>NZ_JACHJP010000026.1 GCF_014203715.1 Streptosporangium saharense | reverse complement strand
AGCTTTGTGGTCAAGTCCTCGGCCTATTAGTACCGGTCAGCTCCACACGTTACCGCGCTTCCACACCCGGCCTATCAACCCAATCATCCATTGGGAGCCTTACCCCACAAAGGGTGGGAGACCTCATCTCAAGGCGAGCTTCCCGCTTAGATGCTTTCAGCGGTTATCCCTCCCGAACGTAGCCAACCAGCCATGCCCCTGGCGGAACAACTGGCACACCAGAGGTTCGTCCGTCCCGGTCCTCTCGTACTAGGGACAGCCCCTCTCAAGTCTCCTACGCGCGCAGCGGATAGGGACCGAACTGTCTCGCGACGTTCTAAACCCAGCTCGCGTACCGCTTTAATGGGCGAACAGCCCAACCCTTGGGACCTACTCCAGCCCCAGGATGCGACGAGCCGACATCGAGGTGCCAAACCATCCCGTCGATATGGACTCTTGGGGAAGATCAGCCTGTTATCCCCGGGGTACCTTTTAGCCGTTGAGCGACGGCGCTTCCACAAGCCACCGCCGGATCACTAGTCCCAGCTTTCGCTCCTGCTCGACCCGTCGGTCTCACAGTCAAGCCCCCTTGTGCACTTACACTCAACACCTGATTACCAACCAGGCTGAGGGAACCTTTGGGCGCCTCCGTTACCCTTTAGGAGGCAACCGCCCCAGTTAAACTACCCACCAGACACTGTCCCTGATCCGGATCACGGACCCAGGTTAGACATCCAAAACGACCAGAGTGGTATTTCACCAATGACTCCACACCAACTAGCGTCGATGCTTCAAAGTCTCCCACCTATCCTACACAAACCGTTCCAAACACCAATGTCAAGCTATAGTGAAGGTCCCGGGGTCTTTCCGTCCTGCTGCGCGTAACGAGCATCTTTACTCGTAGTGCAATTTCGCCGGGTCTGCGGTTGAGACAGCGGGGAAGTCGTTACGCCATTCGTGCAGGTCGGAACTTACCCGACAAGGAATTTCGCTACCTTAGGATGGTTATAGTTACCACCGCCGTTTACTGGCGCTTAAGTTCTCAGC
>NZ_JACHJP010000025.1 GCF_014203715.1 Streptosporangium saharense | reverse complement strand
ATGCTTACCCCAGGACAACCACCGCCTGGGCTGGGCTACCTTCCTGCGTCACCCCATCGCTTACCTACTACCAGATCAGGCCAGGCGTTCACCCTGACACCGTCCCCGAAGGAACAGCCGGGTTAAGGACCCTTAGTATCACTGGATTCAGTACTGGCGCATCATAGCGGGTACGGGAATATCAACCCGTTGTCCATCGACTACGCCTGTCGGCCTCGCCTTAGGTCCCGACTTACCCTGGGCGGATTAACCTGCCCCAGGAACCCTTGGTCATCCGGCGCAGAAGTTTCTCACTTCTGATTCGCTACTCATGCCTGCATTCTCACTCGCACAGCCTCCACAACTGGATCACTCCGCTGCTTCACCGGCTGCACGACGCTCCCCTACCCACCCACACACCCAGACAGGAAACCCTGCCAGGCTAAATGTGTGAGTGCCACGACTTCGGCGGTGTACTTGAGCCCCGCTACATTATCGGCGCGGAATCACTTGACCAGTGAGCTATTACGCACTCTTTCAAGGATGGCTGCTTCTAAGCCAACCTCCTGGTTGTCACTGCGACTCCACATCCTTTCCCACTTAGCACACGCTTAGGGGCCTTAGTCGGTGATCTGGGCTGTTTCCCTCTCGACTACGGAGCTTATCCCCCGCAGTCTCACTGCTACGCTCTCACTTACCGGCATTCGGAGTTTGGCTGACGTCAGTAACCCGGTAAGGCCCATCAGCCATCCAGTGCTCTACCTCCGGCAAGAAACACGCAACGCTGCACCTAAATGCATTTCGGGGAGAACCAGCTATCACGGAGTTTGATTGGCCTTTCACCCCTAAACACAGGTCATCCCCCAGGTTTTCAACCCTGGTGGGTTCGGTCCTCCACGCAGTCTTACCCACGCTTCAACCTGCCCATGCCTAGATCACTCCGCTTCGGGTCTACAGCATGCGACTCAAACGCCCTCTTCAGACTCGCTTTCGCTACGGCTCCCCCACACGGGTTAACCTCGCCACACACCATAACTCGCAGGCTCATTCTTCAAAAGGCACGCAGTCACATCACAGACA
>NZ_JACHJP010000024.1 GCF_014203715.1 Streptosporangium saharense | reverse complement strand
GCGGGAAGGATCTGCGGGCCGTACTCACGGCGGGCCTGGAGACGGGCGTTCATCAACAGCCCGGACGGCTGCACGTACTCGTGCCCGTCCTGCTGCGAACAACCGTGGGCGTAGGGGGCATGCCCACACCGAGCGCACCCCATGGGTAGGGGTACGGCACCAGCGAAGCAGCCGCAACTGTTCTGGGTTGGCGTGTTCCGGCTGGGAACCGGAGCACTACTCTTGCTCACGTCAGGAGTTACCTTCCTGATCAAGGGTCCGGTACGGCGTTCCAGCGCCTGCCGGACCCGTCTGTTTCAGGCCAACGCGACCGTTCGCCCAACGCGGGGATCAGGCAAACGTCGAAGAAAATGATCATCCCCCAACTTGGAATTACAAGTTGGCCCTCGAAAGATAAGGCCGCCTGGAAACCCAAGTCAAGGGACTTGGCAATCCAAGTTGGCTTGTATCCTCGGGTGCATGTCTGAAGGCCACGCCTTCCCATATCAGCGGATCGTGGACGATCTGCGCACCGAGATCATCACGGGCAACCTCACCTTCGGTGAGAAGCTCCCGTCCGAAAACACCCTGGCCCAGCGATACGGCACCACCCGCCCCACGGTCCGCCGAGCCCTCGCCCTGCTCAAAGCCGAAGGGCTGGTCACCACCCGCCAAGGCCAAGGCGTATTCGTGCGCCCCAAGCCCCGCGTCCGACTGCTGATCAGCGGATCGAACTACCGCACACACCGCGAGGCGGGGCTGCCCGGCTTCAACGCCCAAGTCCGCGAACAAGGCATGTCACCAGAACAACGCATACGCGATGTCGCCACCCTGGACGCACCCGCCGAGATCGCCCACCGCCTGGAACTCGACCAAAACGCCCAGGTCGTCGTGCGCCGCAGAACGTTCCTGGTTGACGGTCTACCTATCGCCCTGTGCGACAGCTACTACCCCGCCGCCCTGGCCGCCGACACAGTCATCACGCAACCCCGCAGGATCAAAGGCGGCGTCTACGCTCTGATCGAGGACCCCGACGGACCAATCCGCCGCCAGGTCAGCCACAGCGTCGAAGACCTGATCTGCCGGATGCCAACCAGAGAAGAGACAACCGAACTCAACCTCATGCCAGGCGTACCGGTGGTTCGAGTCATACGCACGGTCTACGACTCCGAAAACCGGCCGCTGGAGGTTCAAGAGTCAACCGTGGCCGCAGACAGCCACGAGTTCCGATACGAGGTGAAAATGCGGTGACAGCCCTCACCATCGGCGCGTTCCTGTCACTGTCCGGCAAGCACGCCCGCTTCGGCCGCCAAGCCCGGCTCGGCCTGGAGATCTGGCACGCCGCCAACCCCGCCCTGAACCTGCTCATCCGAGACGACCACAGCGACCCCGCAGTCCTGCGGGCGGGCTTTCGCGACCTGGCAGACGACTGCGACCTCCTGCTCGGCCCCTACTCCACCCACCTGACCCGTACGGCTGCCCGCCTGGCCGCCGAACACGACCGCCTGCTGTGGAACCACGGCGGATCCGGCGACGACGTCGAAGCCTCCCACCCCGGACACCTCATCTCGATCCTCACTCCCACCAGCCAATACGCCACCCCGTTCCTGCACCACCTGGCCACCACCAACCCCGCGCCCCTGTGCATCGTCACCGGCAAGGGCAGCTTCGGCCGCCAGGTGAGCGACGGTGCCGAGGCGACCGCGCGTTCCCTGGGGCTGAGCACGGTACGGCTCGGCCCCGAAGACAACCTGACCAGCGTGGACCTGACGCAGCCGTGGGCACTCCTGTGCGCCGGAGCCTTCGAAGA
>NZ_JACHJP010000023.1 GCF_014203715.1 Streptosporangium saharense | reverse complement strand
AGTGCTGGAAGCCGCGCAGGATGGCGGTGAGTCCCATCTCGAAGTGGTCGTCGAGGGTGGTGGCGTCGGCAGCTTCGGCGAGCAGGTTGTAGTCCGGGGTGTCGGGCCGTGGTTTGCGGCTGCGCCGTTCTGCGCCGAGCTTGGTCACGGCGATGGCCAGGGCGTGGCCGATGGTGAACTCGCGCAGGCAGCGGGCTATGCGCAGGGCGTGTGCCGGGGAGATGCCGTCGACGTGAAGTTTGGTGAGCATCTTGACGCCGGTGTCGATGGAGGCGGGTGAGCGTACCGGCCGGGTCGCGAACACCTGCACGGCGTGGGGGTGGCGCAGGAGGGTGTCGCGCAACCGCAGGCAGTATTGCCGCGCCAGTTCCTGCCAGGGGCCGTCCCAGGGCAGGGTGTCGACGTCGATCTCGGTGAACAGCGCCTCGGCGACGCCGTCGAAGAGCGCCTCCTGGTCGTCGTAGTAGCGGTAGGCGGCCATCGGGTCGAAGCCGACCGCGGTGCCGAGCTTGCGCATGGAGAACTTGCGCAGACCGTGGGCGTCGATGAGGGCGAGTGCGGCGACGGCGAGGTATTCACGGGTGAGGGTGGGCCGAGTGGGCGGCTCCGGCAGCCCGCCCGGCGGTCTGGGGTCGGCCGTCATGCTGCGAAGCCCTCCAGGATGGTGGTGAGTGTCTTGGTGAATTCCGCCGGGTGCTGCATGAACGGGACGTGGCCGCCGGGGAACTCCTGGCAGGGTATGCCAAGGAGCTCCGACAGCAGGTGCGCGGGAGTGTAGTAAGGCTTGCCGACGCTGTCGCGCCCGGTGGCCAGGCACCACGGTGCCGTGGTGGCGGCCAGCACGGTCAGGTCGGGCTGGTAGTCGAAGCAGAAGGCGGGTAGCTCGCGGCGCAGCATGAGCTCCGCGTTGTGGAGTTGGCGGGTCATCGCGTCCGGCTCGCGGCGGTCGATCTTCCGCGCCAGGCCGTCGGCGGCGAGCATGAGGTGGGCGCCGGCGGCGATGACGGCCTGCCCGGCGGGTGACAGGAACATCCGCGGCGGGTCCGGCAGCGTCATCGCACCGAAGGCCGCGTAGGCCCGCATCAGATGCCCGTCCTGGCCGAGGCGGCCGATGTGTTCGATTTCCCGCCGCTCGGGGGCGTCCGCTGGGAGGAGCTGGACCAGCGGCGGCTCGTGCACGACCGCGCCGAGCAGGCGGTTGGGATGCCTGGCGACTATCTCCAGGGCGATAGCCGCGCCGCCGCTGTTGCCGAAGAGGTAGGCGCGCTCGAGGCCGTAGTGGTCGAGGATGGCGACCGCGTCGTCCGCCTGAGTGGCAGGTGTGATCGAGGCCTCGGGGTGAGTGAACGGGCTGCGCGAGTTGCCGCGCCGGTCGTAGGTGATCACGGTGAACGTCCGCGTCAGCAGCGGGACCACGTCGGCGTACATGGCGGCGTCGCCTCCTCCGCCGGAGATCAGCAGCAGTGCGGGCCCGTCACCGGCGCGTTCGACGTGCAGCCGAGCGCCGGCCGCCTCAACCGAGTCGATCATCATGGCCTTCCTTGCCGATGTTCGCAGAGCATCTGTCTACACTGTAGCGTCTATCTACATCGTAGACAGACTTCGAATGGGGCCATGCTCATGACGACCGCCGGCGAGATCCTCAAGCAGCACAGGCGCAGGGACGTCGCAAAGCTGGCGGAGGCCGGCATCACGGGAATTCTCGTATTCGTGGGCCTGGTCGCGAGCCTGCACGTCATCGACCCGGGCAGGGACCCGATCAGCATCACCGTCAGCGAGTACGTGCTGGGGCCCTACGGCTGGTTGCTCAGTTTTGCCGCGCTGGCATTCGGGCTGGGAGTGCTCGCCCTCACCGCCGCGATCGCCGCAACCTTGCCATCGCCCCGACCACGCGTAGGCCTCACCTTGCTGGCCACCGCCGGACTCGGCATGGTGGTAGTCGGGGCGTTCCCGACTGATCCCATCGACCCGACCGATCCCCGATTCGTGACCACCTCGGGGGTGATCCACGCGGCGGCCGGCATCCTGGCGTTCACCTGCTTCGCCCTCGCCGGGCCACTACTCACCCGCCCGATTCTCAAGGCCACGAGCACCACGAGGGTGAGAGGACTGGCCCTCCTTCCACCGGCGGGCTATGCGATCTTCTGGGCCACCGGCATCCTCGACAACCAGCTCGGCGGCCTGTTCGGTAACCGCTCAGCCACCGGACTCGGAGAGCGCTTCATGGCGATGACCTTCATCATCTGGCTGATCACCGCTGCCCTCGGCATCAGACGTGCCATGCGTCAGGGCTGATCCGAGACCGGAGAACGGCCGGACCTCTTCGACTCGACGTAGGGCCGAGGGTTTCGGTGTCGGCCTGCGACAATCGATGGCGTGGGCCAGCGCGCGGCGGCTCGGACGTGCGCGAACTGCGGTCTCCGTCTACCGGCGGACTCGCGGTCGTCGCGATGCTATTGCTCGCCCGCGTGCCGGGCGCAGCAGTGGCGTGAGCTGCGGCGATTGAGCGCCGAATACGCCGCGGCGGTAGACGAGTCCGTGGCCCAGGGCGTCGGACGGGGGCCGACGACCAGAGAGATTCAGCAGCGGCGGCCGCGATCTCGCTGCCCGGTGTGCGGGCGAACATGGTGGGCGGGTCTGCAAAAGCGCGCCG
>NZ_JACHJP010000022.1 GCF_014203715.1 Streptosporangium saharense | reverse complement strand
TGTGGGAGTCCAACACCCCAACACCCTCCCATGTGGGAGTCCAACACCCGTTTGACCTGCGGAAACGTGGGGGTGTTAGAGGGTGTGGGACCCCCGGGGAAACCCCCGGTTCCCGGGCCTGAGCCCTCCTCAGGGCCCTTTCCCCCGGGGTCTAACACCCCAACACCCCCGCCCTCACAGCAGGGGTCACCCGCCGCTCTTTGACCCGCCTGATCGTCACCGACCGTCACCAGAAAGGACCCCGATGCCCGCCGAGATCGCCCGGGGCCTAGCCGATCCGCTCTCCCGCGTGGACGTCACCGCGGCCGTGGTCGTGCGCCAGGGCTGAGGTTGCGCACCGCCCCCGGCAAGGCCCGGGGCGCGGTGCGGAGCGTCAGCCCGACGACTCCAGACATGCGTCAGGGGCCGCCCGCTACCCACGAGAGCCCCTGACGTCCCAGAAGGGAGACACCAGGATGACACGACGCGGACAGTGGCCCGCCGGAGCCAACACCCGGGAGCCCAAGCCGTTCCGCTGCCCCGGTTGTGGGGCCGTCAGCTCGACCCCGATCAAGCACGACCACACGCAGAAGCCCAAGCAGTAGCCCCCGGGACGGCCTTTCCGTCACCTGGCCATGCGGTGACGGAAAGGCCGTCCCCCCTCGAATCGCCTTACCAGACCGCCACCCCATTGTGTACACAGTTGCAACTGTGTACACAATGGGGTGTACTGAAGACCCGCCCGACAGGAACAGGAAGGAGAGCACGTGGGATTCCACTTCGGCCCCCGCGCCGGGACCCGCAGCTACACCGCCAGTGCGGACCTCGCGCGGAAGCTCGCCAGGAAGGGGGCGGGCGACAGCACGGGCGCCGCGCACCTGCTGGCCATCATGAGCGGCCAGACCGGCGGGGACCCGCAGGCCCTGTGCCCGGAGGAGGCCGAGCAGGCCGCCCGCAGCCTCGCCCAGGCCGCCACCCGGCTCCGTGGCGCCTCCCGGCGCATCACGGAGGAGATCGTCCACGACGCCCAGGCCGCCGCCGATTCCGGCCGGTCCTGGTGGATCAGCTGAGAAGGGAACACACCATGCGCACTCTGCTCGCCGCGCAGCTGGGCCTGACCCCCCGCTGCCTCGTGCTCATCGCCCTGACCGTGACCGCGTTCGTCCTGGCGGTCGTGCTGACCGTGCCCGCCCTGTACGGCGTCGCCGTCGCCGCCGCGTTCGTGGCCGGGACGACCTGGGAGCGCCTCGCCTCGTGCGACTCCTGTCACGCCTCCTTGGAGGGCTGAGGCTGCGGGTGCCCGCCCGGCCACCTGGCCGGGCGAGTGCCCGGGGCAGAGCGCTCCACCAGAGGGGAGAGACATGACCGAGACCGAGATCAAGGCCCCGGAGACCGACCCGACCCGCATCGACTGGCCGAGTAAGCAGGCCGCCGCCGCGATCCCCTTCCAGGTCGTGGCCGGGCGTCCGGTCCGGCCGGGCCCCTCCACCGGCCGGACCGGACAGGGCGAGCTGAAGCACTGGGGTGAGCGGCAGGCGGCGGACGCCGTCGTCCTGGCCACGTGCGCCGGGACCCGCTACCTGCTGATGATCCAGCGAGGGGACGGGCACGGGTGGGCCCTGCCCGGGGGCTGTCTCGACCCGGAGGAGACCCCGTGGGAGGCGACGGTGCGCGAGTTGGCCGAGGAGACCGGCCTCGTCCTGACCAGGGGCGACGAGGGCGTGATCTGGACGCTGTTCCCCGCTCGTCTCGTCCCCGACCCTCGGGGAACGGACGAGGCGTGGATGGTGACCTGGCCCGGCCTGGCCGACCTCGGGGAGGTCGACCTGCCCGAGGTGGTCGGCGCCGACGACGCCGTTTGGGCCGCGTGGGTCCGCGCGGACGACGTCACGGACCTGGTGGACGACCTGGCCACCACCTACGGCGGGGCCCTGTTCTCCGCGCACGTGGACATGATCGCCGACATCCTCAAGGAGATCTGAGATGGGACCCTTCGACGACAGCCCGGAGTACAAGCGCCTCAAGCAGCTGCGTGAGGCGGGCTACGACGGCCCCGTTGACCAGGACGGCCGCCCCGCCCCGGTCACCGTGACGTTCCACGCGCCCGTGGGGGAGGTGCACATCGGCGGGACCTACGGGCCCATCACCTTCATCGAGGAGGACTGACCCTTGACCACCAGGTGCCCCCGCCCACCCTGGGCGGGGGCACCTTCGCATGAAGGGCACACAGTGACCACGGTTGAAACAGTGCACACTGATCCCATGGCAGAGGACGAAATGGGGATGCGTGAGGCGCGGGCATCCTTCGGGGACCTGATCGGCCGGGCGGAGTACGGCGGGCAGATCACCTACATCACCCGGCACGGCCGCCGGGTGGCGGCCATCGTGCCGCTGGACCGCATCCGGCCGGAGCGGCCCGAGGCCGTCGACGAGTAGGCCCGCACGACCCTTCGCAGGCCCCCCAGGATGCCCTGGGGGGCCTTTCCGTCACTCAGGGGCGGGTGACGGAAAGGCCCGGGACACCTCGGGGGGTGTGGATCTAGGGTGCTTCCGTGACCACCGATCCAGATCACCGCCCCGGGCCGGAGGAGGACATCCCATCCCGGCATCTCCAGATAGCCACCGTGGCCGCCGGAGGGGTCGCGGTGATCCTGCTGGGGGTCATCGCCTGGGCGGGCCTGCGTGGCGACGACGGCCAGGGCCAGGCCGCCGCGCCCCCGGCGACCTCGCCGAGCAGCAGCGCGCCCGCCCCGCCACCCGCCGTACCGCCCTCCTCACCGCCGCCGTCACTGCCAACGGCCGAGGAGGCCCCTTCGTCGACGCCCTCCTCGCCGTCCCCGGTACGGGTGCGCTGGCGCGGCCAGATCGTGATCAACGGCAGCAGCGACCAGGCCGACCTGGACAGCGTCCCGCCGCGTAAGGGGGCCGGTGCTGGCGCGGACCTGGTGGGCGACTGGCTGAAGACCAGCCTGCGCGCCTCGGGCGCGGGCGTGCAGCTGGCCGTCCTGGGCGACGTCGCGACGACCGGGAGGGCCGGGTGCCAGGAGACCCTGGCCACTCAGGGGACCGGGGAGATCGAGTACGTCAGGACCGGCGACACGGTGTGCGTCACGACCAGTCAGGGCCGGGTGGCGCGGCTACAGGTCATCAGCGCCATGCAGACCAGCACGGCCCCGATCATCCGGGCGACGGTCACGGTGTGGGACCCTCCGCAGGCCCCACAGGACAACTGAGGAGGCGGCCGTGGTGGCGGTGCTGGGGATCGACCCCGGACGGCGATGGACCGCCGGGGTCCTGCGGGTCGGGGCGGACGCGCTGGACGGCTGGACCCTCGGGCCGGTGGCCCCGGACGGACGGCCGGACGCGACGGCCCTGGACAACGTCCACGACCTGACGGCCTGGGGGAGATGGATGGCCCGGATCGTCGACGCGGTCGAACGGACCATTGAGCAGTACGGCGCGCCCGTCCGTCTCGCGACCGAGGTCGTGGTCCCGCCCGGCGGCCGGATCGCCCTGGCGGACTGGCTGATCCCCCGCCAGGTCGTGGCCGGGCTGCTGGCCTTCGACCCGGGAACGATCCTGGTCCGGCCGGACGGCCACGGAAAGGCGCACTACGACCGGGACGGGGCCGGGCGTCTGGTGCGGGCCCGGCCGGTTCAGGCGGCTTACCCGGTGCCGTTCCACCCGGGCGCCCGCCCGTCCACTTGGGGCCCATCTGAGGCCCGGCGCGGTGAACGGGACCACGAGCGGGCGGCCTACGACATCGCGGGGGCGGCCCTGGCCATCCTGGGGGCGTCATGAGTGCGTGGACCGAGCTGGCCGAGCGTGCCGAGCGGTCGCCCTGGTGGCGTGAGGTGGTGTGGGCGGCGCGGGAGGGCGCTCACTGGGGATGGGTGCTGACGTGTGGCGGGGCCGTGGTGGTGTGGCTGGCCAGGGGCGCCCCGTCGCCGGGAACGGCGGCGGCCGCGGTGCTGGCCGCCATGGTCGGCGTGGTGGCCGCCGTGTGGCGGGCGCACACCCGCGCCCGGGGGTCTCAGGCTGAGGCCCTGGCGGCCGTGGCCGTCAGCTGGCGCCGGACCCTGGCCCTGTACGGAACTCTCGGCGTGGTGATCCCGGCCGTCCTGGCCGGGGCCGTGCTGCCCGTCCTCGTCGCCCTGGTCCTCGTCGTCTGGGTCGCCCTGGCCACGATCCCGCTGCGGGCGCGCCGTCGTCTGCTGGCCCGTCTGCGCATCGGCGCGGCGGCCGTCGCGGGTACTGAGGAGGTCCGCGTCGGCAGGGCCGTGTGGTCCGGACATCGGCGCCTGGATCAAGTCCACGTGGTCTATCCGGCCGCCTGGGCCGCGCACAAGGACACGCGGCGCGCGGAACTCGTGGAGCGGATCATGTGGGAACTCGTCGGCCCGCCCCCGACCTCTCCGGCCGAGGCCCGCGCCCGGCCGGACTACCTGACCACCTGGGACCACGCCCGCACCCGGCTGGAGGTCCGCCGGGTGCCGTCCCTGCCCCGAATGCTCCCGGCCCAGGACTGGGCACGTCCGCCCGGCGCCCTGGTCCTCGGGCAGACCACGCCTGATGCCGCCGACCTGGTGACGCCGGATGGCATCCCGCTGGCGCTGTACCGGCCCACCCAACATTGCTTGGTGGTGGGCGCCACCCAGCACGGCAAGAGTTCCGGGGTCCGGGCCTGGGCGGTGGACGGACTGGTTCACGGAGTGTTCCCCGGAGGCTTGGCCGCCGTCGACGGCAAGGGCTCTGGAAGTCTCGCCGCCTTGATGGGTCGTGAGGGCGTGCACGCCGTGGCGCACAGCCCAGAGGAGTGGCGGCAGGTCATAGCCGGGGAGGTCGCGCCTCTGGTCGCCTCTCGGTACGCCGAAATGCTCGCCTGGCGTTCCGGGACCGCCCCCCGGCCCGACCACCCCCGCGCCCTGCTGATCCTGGATGAGATCCAACAGGTCCTCCTCGCCTGTCCGGACCTGGCGGATACCCTCGGGACCCTGGCCCGTCAGGCCCTTGAGGCGAACGTGGTGCTTTGGGTGCTCACCCAGAGGCCCGACGCCCGGGACGCGGTGCCCGGCGCCCTGCGGGACCAGCTGGTGGACCGAGCGACTTTCGGCCCCTTGTCCAGCAGCGGGGCCAAGATGGCGTTCGACATCGCCGAGGACTGGCATCGCGCCCTGGGCGTGGCGCCGATCCAGGGCCGGGCCTTGACGTGGATGGCGGGGCAGTGGCGACCCGTGCAGGCGCCTTGGCTGGCCATGCCTGTGGAGGACCCGAGGGCCGGGGAGCTGTACCCGCCGGTGGCCACCGCGCCGCCCGCACGGCCGATCGACGTCGGCGCCGCGGTCGTCGACGACCACCAGGAGAAGAGCGGGGAGGGTGCTCCGGCGGAAGTGCCGGCCCCTGCGGAGGAGCCGCCGGCACTTCCCGCGCCCGCTGCTTACGACCCGGCCGACCCCTACGCCAACCGGCGTCGACGGCGCCGGTCCTGACCCCCGCTGGGGCGGTTTTCCTGGCAGGGAGCCGACCCGGTGGGATACGCCGGAGTCCGAAGGACTCCGGCGAGTCTACCACGCGATTCGCTCACGGCCTGCGGGCCCTTTTCCCATCTCCCTCCTCCTCGCCTCCGGCTCGTCGTCCGTCCTCCCTGCGGTCGTCCGGCCGGGAGATGATGGCGGGATGGACGTGTGGGAACTGATCGCGGCGGCCGGAGTCGTCGGAGCGATGGTGATCGGAGTCCCCCTTCTCCTTCGCGGGGGAGGGGGGCGTCGCCGAGTCGCGACCCCGGCGGGCCGCCCGATGCGGGTCGGGCCGGGCGCCGGATTCCTCGTGGGGGCCGCGCTGCTGAGGCGCGCCCCCACGGTCGTGCTCGTGACGGCCACCGTGGCCGTCGTGGCCCTGCTGGTGGTGAACGGCAGGGCGTAGGTCAGCCGCCGGACCCGGTCTTGAGGCCCAAGGCGGTGGCGATCCCGTTTGCCAGCCCGACCAGCACGTCGGGGAAGTAGAAGATCACGAGGATTGCCGCCGCCAACAGGAGGAACTGAACGAACCGGGTGATCTCCCTCGTGAAGAGGAAGAAGCCCGCGACGATGCTGATCACGACCAGCAGTAGGGGACCGACCAGGCCCCGAAGCCAGGTGGCCAGTCCGGCGGTGTCCGGCGTGGTCGGCGCCGGAGAAGCCGCCAGGGCGGCCACTACCTGCTGATGGATGTCATGCACCGGGCGCTCTCTTTCTCTTGGTCAGGACGATCGTGGCCTCTGCGATGGCTGCGATGCTCGCGCCCAGGCCGAAGGCGAGGGCCGCGATGCTGCGGGCGGTGCTGTCGGCACCCGCGACCAGGGCGCCGACTATCCCGATGACCCCCAGCGCGGTCAGGGTCCATCCGACCCTGCTGACGTGTCTCACGGGCTCTCCCCTCTGTAGATCCTCAACTTAACGACCCCTTTCCGTCACCACAGGTGCGGTGACGGAAAGGGGTCGGTCACCTGTCGATCCTGGCCATGTGCTGATCGATCCAGGCCAGCCCGCCCCGGTCCAGATGCTTCTGGGCGCGGGTGACCGCCACGTACGCCAACCGGGCCTCTCCGGCCGGAACGCGGCCCGGACGGCCGTCCTCGTCCACCTTCGGCTCCCGGAAGTCCGGAGCGATACGGACGGACGCCCACTCGCGGCCCTTGCCCTTGTGCGCCGTGCTGATGGTCAGGTCCGCCTGGTCCTCCTCGACCAGGCGCCGGGCCGCGTTGATCAGGGTGGCCGTGCCGTGGTCGTCGACGAGCTTGACCAGAGCCGACAGGTCCGCCCCGGCCTCGTCGTTCTCCACGTAGTCCTGCACTTCCGCCCAGGTGGAGAACGCGCACAGGTCAGGGTGGGCCGTCCCCTTGCCCTCCTTGAGGGCCTGGGCCGCCTCTGCCAGGCGACGGACGCTGTTGCCGCCGCCCACCAGCGCGACCCGGCGCTTGTCGTCCAGGCCCTGCATGGCCTGGACCATGGCCTCGCCGTTGGTCCGACACAGGACCGCCCGGGGCTGATCGCACGGCGCCACCCGGGACCGAATGGCCGCGGTGCCGGTCAGCCTCAGCCGCGCGCCCAGCAGGTCCAACCAGCGGTTCGCCTCGTCGGCGATGGCCGGGCCGAACCGCCAGGACTGGGTCAGGAACAGCCTCTTCTCGGCTGGCCAGTTCTGTAGGGCGTTGATCGCCCCCCGCCAGTCGTAGATCTGCTGCTGGCTGTCCCCTACGGCGATCAGCTGGGCCTGCTGGGCCTGGACCACAGCCGAGATGACCGGGTCCGCGTCCTGCGCCTCGTCGAACAAGATGAAGTCTGCGGGGATCGTCGGGCCGCTGAGCTGCCACATCTTCAGGTAGACGTCGTGGGCGAACCGCAGCTTGCCGGAGACGCTGGTCAGGTCCTCCCACGCCTTCACCGCCATTGGATGAACCACGTCGGCCAGCTGCTGGGCGGCGGCCCCGTCGACCCCGTTGACCCTGGGCACGTGACGGCGGGCCACTTCCCGGGCGGCCGTCCGGCAGAAGCCCGTCACGGTCTCCATCACCAGCCGCGCCACCTGCTCGGGGGCCAGCTTGCGCCGCTCTTCCCCCTCCCCCAGGACCAGGGGGCCAGAGATCCCGAGCAGGCGCGCGGTCTCCCGCACGGGCAGACGCGGCCCGTCCAGCCGATGCCGGAAGGCGACGCCAACCGCCCGATACGCCAAAGCGTGAGCGGTTGAACAGGAGACGCTTTTCGGGAACGTCCGGGCCGCCTCGGTCGCGATCGACTTGTTGAACGCCAGGTAGACGCCCCGGCCGCGCATCGCGGCGGCAGCCATGCGCAGCGTCGACGTCTTGCCCGTCCCGGCCCCCGCCTCGACCACCAAGTGCATGCCCTGAGCGCACGCCGAGATGATCAAGTCCTGCTCTGGTGTGGGGCGCAAGCCGCCCGTGGTCACCACGGCGGGCACGGCCGGGGCGGACTCCGGCGCCGGGAGCGGGTCCGGGGATTTCGTCACCAGGGGCGCGGTGACGGTGTCGCCTGTCAGGACGTTCCCCTCGGGAAGGTCTCCAGCTATCAGCGCGGTCAGCGCGTCCCAATGCCGGACCAGGCCGTCCAGGTGCCGCCGCGCGGCGGCCAGCTCCTCCACGCCCAGCTGGTCGGCCAGGGGCCGCAACGTGCTCAGGTCCAGGGTGCGCGTGAGGTCCTGGACGAGGGCGCGGCGCTGCTCACCTGGGCCAGGCGTACGGGCCGCTTTGTAGCTGGCCTGACGGCACGCGGGCGAACAGTAGCGGGCCTGTCTCCCCGCCCCGTTCGGCCGGACAGGGAACGGGGTGTCGCACCTCTTGCACCGCACCCAGGTCGGCGAACCTGACGCGACCGTGGCCGCGCCGACGTCCCGAACTGGCGGAGCGGTCTTCTTGTCCTTCTCCGGGTCGTCGTCTCTCCTGCGCCCCACACACACCTCCCTCATCAAAACGTCACCACGGATCATGGTGACGTTTTGATGAGGCTTGATCAAGCGCCATGCCGGACGGGCATGGCCGAGGGCCGCCGGAGCACACGCCGGACCTGCCCTGACCTGGGAAAACGCAGATTTCATGTGTCAATGTCTATTAACACATAAGATCGCCGCATTTTCCCAGGTCAGGGGGTCTCACTCATCATGTCGGGCCCCTTCTCCGTGGTGACGGTGCCGTCAGGGTGACGGACCGTCCATAGCCCGACGTAGAGGTCCCCTCCGGTGATCACGCCGTCCTTCCAGGAGCCATCCACGGCGCTCACTCGCTTCCCGACCTGGGATTCGTTCACTCGCCTGATGTAGTCACTGCTCACGGGGATCGCCTTTCTTGTAACGGGAATGCGCGTTCCCGGAACCTATCCGGACTTGTAGCGAGAATGTGGATTCTCGCAAGTAATGCGATCAATGAGGCTTGTGATAACTTTGCTTATCAAAAGCCTGACCCCTCTCCATAATTAGTATTATGGAGACCTTTCGCCCCGAATGGGGCTCTGACCTGCGGAAACGCGCCTAACTTTCGATAATGGACCTTAACGGCAGTTAGCCCGATAGAGGGCGGCCGGGGAAGCCGCATGCGCCACCAGCCGCTCCCCCACCAGGCCGACCGTGGTTCGACGACAGCCGATCCGGCACAGGTCGCACAGGAAGTCCTCAGCAGTGGCCAAGCGAGGGCAGGCGTGAAGCGTCGCGGTGTTCTTCCGGCACTGGCATGAGATGAGTTCGGACACCCAGGCACCGTAACGGGGTCCCGGCGGGGGCCTACCGCCAATTTCCGTACCGATCCTCCTCGCGCGAACTTTATGCCGATTCATCCGTTTTGAACGGCGCCAACCTACCGGGAACTACCGTTCCCGGTAGTTGATCAATGGGGCGGAATTCCGTCACCCGCTTGCCCCTGCCAGGAAACCCTGACACTCTGAGCCTGTCAGGGAACCCTGGCAATCCGTCAGGAGATCCTGGCACGCGAGACCGAGGAGGACGGCATGGGCTGGCAGAGCGACGACGGCTCCCACGAGGGGTGGGACGCGCCGGTGTTCCCCGGCGACCGGTACGGCCTGGGGTCCGGCGGCGGGGGCGCCCTGGTGCGTCGCTACGCCCCCGGGCCGGGCCCACTGCGGGAGGTCGGGGACCTGGAGGAGGGGGTGGACGGGCACGCCGTGACCGGCTGGCGCGGCCTGTGCTCGTGCGGGTGGCGCGGCCCGCTCTGGGTCCGCGTGAGCACCGGCGCCGAGGAGGACACCGACGTCCGGCGCGTCTGGTGGGGGCTCGACGCCAATCCCTACGGCGATGCCCCGGCCGACGTCGAGGCGGGCATCTTCACCGAGTGGCGGGCCCACCTGGAACCGCCCGCCCTGGCCGCCGTGCGCGCCGCCGCCCGGGAGGCCGCGGCCGCCGCCGACCGGCTGACCGCCGCCGTCCGCGCCGCCCGCGCCGACCGCCGTTCCTGGGCCGACATCGGCGCCATGGTGGGCATCACCCGCCAGTCCGCGTATGAGCGGTGGTCGCGGATCACCGGCTGACGGCCTTTTCGTCACCTGGCACCCCGTCGCCGTACTCACTGATCAACCGAGTGGCGGCTGGCCGGAGCTGTAGGAGTTCCGGGCCGTCACCGTGAGCCCTGGCGACGAAACTCCCCCTTGACCGCCGTACACACTCGTGTACAGTGAAGCTGTACACAAAAATGTACAGCGAAAGGGAAAGGGGAGTGGCATGACCGACCAGCAGCCCCGAGACGGAGGGCGCCCGCCCCTTCGTCTCGGAACCGACGAGCACGGCAATCCCACGGTCACCCTCAGCCTGAAGGGCCTGAACGCGGGCGCCACGCGCCTCGTCGACCAGCTCGACACGATCCTGGGGGCCGTGGCCGCCCTGCGGGCCGGGGACCTCGGGCAGCCGGACAGCCTGCCCAGCATCGACCGGGCGGTGCGGGACCTGGACCGGCTGGACAAGGTCCTGGGCGGCCTGACCGCCGCCCTGATCCGCCAGCACTACATCGCGGGCGGGTCCCACGGCCAGCTGGCCGCCGCGATGGAGGTACAGCGCAGCACGGCCCAGATGCGGGCGGAGCGCCTGCCCGCAGAGCCCACCTACTGGGAGAACTGGGTCCGGGGCACCCTGCCCACCTGATCCGCACCAACGGAAGGAAGAACCGTCATGACCAAGAAGAACCGCCAGGACCGGGACCAGGACTTGGTCCTGGGCGAGACCTTCGAGGCGACCGGGACCAGCATGTTCATCGTCAAGGGCGGGGGCCGCATGATCACCCCCGCCGGGGACCAGGTGATCGCCACCGGCAAGGACGTCAAGGTGATCACGACCGACGGTGACATGTACTTCGACTGACCGCAGCGGGCGCGTCCAGGCGGCTACCTGGACGCGCCCCGTGATCCATCCCCGTACCACTCCAAGGACAAGAAGGGATCAACCCCATGATGACTGACACGACCCTGGCCGCGCTGCGGTTCGCGCTGGCCCTGGTGACGATGTACGCCGCTCACCAGGTCGCCGACCACTGGGTCCAGACGCACGGCCAGGCGTGCGGCAAGGCCGCCGCCGGATGGGCCGGGTGGCGGGCGAACCTCGCCCACGTCGGTACGTACACCGTGGCCCTCCTCGTCGCCCTGGCCGTCGTCGGGCTGCGCTTCCCCGGCCTGGACTACCACGCCGGATGGGTCGCGGCCGGACTCGTGCTCAACGCCGTGACGCACGCCTGGGCCGACCGGCGCGCCCCCCTGCGGGCCCTGGCCGTCCGGCTGGGCAAGGCCGGCTACTGGGACGAGGTGCCCGGCGGCGCCTACCAGCTCGACCAGGCATGGCACTGGGGATGGCTGTGGCTGAGCGCCTTCGTCATCGCCATCTGAGCCGCTGACAGCAGAACGCCCCGCCCGGTCCCGGGCGGGGCGTTCGTCGTGTGTCCAAACCTCCGGCCAATCCGGGCCTCAAGGTTCAGGAATTCAGTAACTCAGTGATTCAGCAGGGCTATTCCTGCTCTTCCTTGATCAGCGCTGCCACTTCGGCCAGCAGGTCAGGATCGTCCTGGACCCTATGCAGCAGGGCCCGCCACATGCGGGAATGCGGAAGTGTGGGGATGTCTGCGCGTTCGGCCAGGATGGTCACGAGGCTCCGCATCAGCCGGTAGTCCTCCGGCGTCAGATCCACAGTGATCCGCACGGGCTTGGTACGGCGTGCGGTCGCGCCACGCTCGGGGGCCTGCCCTGTGGTCTGGTCCTTGACTCGGGAGGAGGCCGCCCGCTTGAAGCGGTCAGCGGAACTCCTCGGGCTGCTGTTCACACCCGTCCTTTCAGGCCCGCCCGGTTCAGGTAGGTCTCAGCGAGGAGATCGAAAGGGTCCCCGTCCCGGATGTCCGGGGTCATACCGTAGGCCAGGGCGTACGCTTCCCGGCGAGGAATGCGGGGCTGGAGCACGTCATAGCCCAGTTCGACCAGCGCGTCCCGCGCGTCCGATCCAGATCGGGCGCTGGTGACCACCCTGTTGAGTAGTACGGCCACGCGGGCCGGGCGGTCCCGCACTTCGGCGACTTCGCCCAGGAGGTCCGCAATTGCTGACGTCCGCTCGATCTCGATCGTCGACGGGGCGACGGGGATCGTGATCTCGTCCACTCGGCGGAGCACGCTCCGCACGATGGTGCCGTGGTCTTCGGCCTGGGGCAGGTCCACCACGATGATGGTCTTCGGGCCGCCCGCGATGCTGGCCAGCCTCTTTCCGGCGTCCTTGACGGCCAGGCCGTAGACGGAGAAGGGGAAGCCGGAGACGGCGTCGCTCCAGGCCAGAGTACTTGCGGCCGGGTCGCAGTCGGCGAGGGAGACGTCATAGCCACGGCGATGCAAGGCGTAGGCGAGCAGGACCGAGGTCGTGGTCTTGCCCGTCCCGGGCTTCAAGTTCGCGAGGGCGATTGAGAGGGTCATGGGCTTACTGAAGCACGGAATCCCGCAGATACGGAGACTTCCGGGCGCAACGCTCCACCCGGCGCCGCCTGCCGGTCTCGACTGAGTACTGAATTACTGAACCCCGTAAATACGGACCAAGGCGGTGCATTCCTCGCTCTGGCTACTGCTGATGAAATGCACCGCCATTTACTTTGTAAAGATGCCGTCTTTGGTCAGCTGGCGCTGATCCGATCACTCCAGCACGCGGCGCACTCCCCGTCAGCGCGCCGTCCGGCGCTCTGGTGCCCGGACAAGGGGCACGTCGGCACGGCCCTGAGATCGCCTGAGGGGGCAGGTGTGGCGTGGGGGGGCTTTGAGCCACCCGGGAAGGGCTGGCCGGACGTCTCGGAGCCGTTCAGGGCCGCTTGGCGCCGTGCCTCGTTGATCGCCGTGCCGATGGTCGCACAAGCGCCGCACTCATGCCCGGACGGGAGCATGTGATCTTCACAGTCCCAGCGCGGGCAGGAGTACCCACGCCGGACGAGGGTCAGCGCTACGGCGACAGGTCGCCGCACGTCGCGGCCTCGCCAGTGCCCCAGCCGCCGCCTGATCCGTGCCCTCAGCTCGTCCCCGGTGCGCTGGGTCAGTTCCGTCTCAACCGCTCGGAGAAGCCTGCCCCGGTCGCTCTGGCTCATTGCGGCGAGCAGCTCGGGCGGGATCGCCCCGGCGACGACGCCCACAGCCGCCAGGACCATCTGGGTCGCGCGGACCTCGTCGCGACTGAGCGCCCGGCCCTCCCCCTCGTCGTCGGCTTCTCGCCTCTCGGCGTCAGCCGCCGCGCCTGCGCCCGATACGTCGACGAGCGCGCCTACGGCGAGAGGAGAAGACAAAGGCTCCCCTGAGGGTGACTCACCTGAGGGTGGCTCTGCTGCCGGATTCTGTCCGGGGTCCACTGCCGGATCTTGTCCAGGGTCCACTGCCGCATTCTGTCCAGGGTCGGCGGGGGCCTGGTGCCCCGCGCGGGGGGAAGGTGCCTCGACATGGCGGCCGTCGCGGGCGTACCGGGCGGCCTGGGAGAGGGCGTCGGCCGGGTCGAACACCGGCCGGATGAACAGCCTTCCGCCCCGGCGCGCCGTCACCTCGACCAGCCCGGCCGCCTCCAGTTCGGCCAGGCGCCGGGCCCCGGTCTTCGCCGACCCGGCGCCGATCAGGCCCGCGAGGTGCTTCGTGGTCACGCCAGGAGCCCCGGGGCCACCGTCCAGCAGGCCCGTGCGGGTGGTCATCTCCTGGGCCATGCGGACCAGGAGCCACCAGGTGTCCGGGCGCACGTACCCGGCCGGGCACGTGGCTGGCGCTTTCTCGCCGGGGTTGGGGCTGTGGGCGGCCTGGACTCGCTGCCCCCACCACCCGGGGACGTCCACAAAGTGTGTGCCGTCCCCTACCTGGGGAATCCGCGCGGCGTAGTGTCGCACAAACCGCTCTTTCTGGTGACGTCCCCGCATCAACCACCCGGTCCGGATCAGACGGCGCCGCGCGTCGTCGATGGCGGTCCCGCCCTTGTCGCGGCGATCCTTCGACGGCTCCAAAGCGAGCTTGTCCCCGACCCATCCACGTGTGGCGTAGGCCGACCCGCGGACCGCGCCCTTGCCGGTCATCAGGGACTCATACAGACACCACAGGTACCGGTCCAAGCCATGCCCCCCCGGGATCGCCGCCGGGTCCAGCAGCTCGTCAGGGACACGCCAGTCCGCCGAGGTCAGGGCCCTTTCCCTGCCGTCAGGGATGTTCGCATTTGTGTTGTCACACGGGTGAGATACCGTGGTCATGGAACGCTGAGCCAAGGCTCGGCCTTTCTACGAAGTGCCCACCCGGCGAGTTTGGCGACGAGACGGGTGAGCGGTTTGGTGACCGGCGGTCCTGGTGCCCCACGCGAGAGGGTTCCAGGGCCGCCGGTTTTTACTATGCCTCTGGGATCGTGACCTTACCGATCTTCTGCGTCACCGTCTTGATCCGCAGATGCGCCGACGCGCGCCCCGGGGCTTCGACGGATGGGGTAGCCGATCTCGAAGAGTTCGGCAGACATGCGAGTGTCGTTCACTTCGAGCACCTGACCAGATGCAGAAGTGGTCGTGCGCACTATGCGTAGCAGGGGAACCCCTGGCGGAAGATCCAGGGATTTTGCCTCGTCCGGAGACGGCATGCGGGCCGACAGAGCTTCGGCCCAACGCAGTGGGCCATGCCGCATCTCCTCTAAGCGGTCGTATATGCCACCTGGGCCTGTCTGCTGTTCTGCAAGAACGGTTCCACGGGCGAGCCAAGCAGGCAGGTAAGAAGTGGCTAACTGTTGGCCGTGACTGGAGCCAGGGGGCCCTATGACTCGATCGCGGACCAAGACCTCGTCGCCGACGTTCACGCCGAGAACGAGTGCGATGTCAGCTGGAGCTGGCCCCCAACTCACGGTGGGAGAAGACACGGCCACCCACGGCTGAGCCTCGGGATCGAAGTAGTACCCCCGGTCATCCCTGTAGACCTGGCGAGATCTGGTGATGCGTCTACGGGTTGGACGATCACGAACCACGGTGCCGCGCCTGCGGATGGACTCCACCAGGCCCTCCTGCTCCAGGAGGCCGATAGCGCTGCGGACTGTTTGGTACGCCGCGCCGTAGCGCTGCGCGAGATCGTCCAGCTTGGGCAGGACGTCACCCGCTCTGTATCGGCCTTCCAAGATGGATCGCCGCAGCTCAGAGGCGATCTCTCGATACGAGGCGGACATGTGACCTCCCTTCCGTAAGCGTGTTCCTCTCCACCTTAATAGCTATCGGTATTGACTGGCCAGCACCCCCATGCTTACCTAATACCGATAGCTATAAGTGCGGCCCCGGTGCGTCACCACCAGGGCCGCGGACCGGACCAACCAGTGAAAGGAACTGGCCCGATGGGATCTATCATCCCGCTTCCCCAGCCCCGTACCGCTCCCGATCTCGACCCGCGCCCCCTGGCCTACGCGCTGTCCCGGATGGCCCCGGGCCTGACTGCCCTGGTCCTGCCGGGTGAGGACTGGGACGCCATGATGGCGCGCCGCCAGGCCGCCGCCGACATCCTGGACGACCTGCTCGCCGAGTTCGCCGCCGAGGCCGAGGCGGTGACCTGGTGACCACCAAGTTCCTGGTCATCCTGACCCTGTCCGTGCCCCGGTCCTCTGGCGGCTCCCAGCAGGCCACCCTGGCCCGGGTGGTGCCGGTCGAGCCGGGCACGACCCGAGCGGACCTGCTGACCTGGGCGCTGGGCAAGCTCCCGGACCTGCGGGGCGGGGACATCCTGTTCTTCTCGGCTGAGCCCAACACCCTCCCGGCCTGGCCGGAGGTGCAGGGATGAGCCGCCGCGCTGCCGTCGCCGAGCTGGCCCCCGAGGACCTGGCCGCGACCCTTCAGACCGAGCGGGCCGCTGCTGACGTTCGCCGCGCGGACGAGCTGGCGCGCACGACGGCCGAGGCCGCGCACGACCGAGCCCGCGCGAACGTGTCCGTCCAGGCGCGCCTGGACGAGATGGAGCGGGCCGAGCGGGAGGCCGCCGCCGCCGCTAACGCGGACCTGGCCCGCATGTACCGGCAGGCCCTGGCCGCCGGGGAGCGCACCCGCATCACGGCCGGGCTCGCCCGGTCGGCCGAGGCGCGGGCGCTGCGCCTGGAGAAGCTGCGCGGCCTGAACCTGCGGGTCCTGGTGCCGGTCCTGATCGGCTTCGCGGCCTGGTCCACCACGGGCGTGCAGGCCGGTGGCGCCCAGCTCATGGGGGTCACGAACACGGCCCCGATGTGGTGGGCGCTGTGGCTGCTGGAACCGGTCCTGATCGGCGCCGTGGTGTGGGTCATCATCGCCCGCGCCCAGCTGGCCGCCTCCGGCGGACGCCTGGCCGAGGGGGCCGAGCGGATCGCCTGGGGATGCCTGGCCACGTCCGTCGTGCTCAACCTGGTCGCAGGTGCCGCGTCCGAGGGGGGCGTCCTGGCGATGGTGGGCGCCATGCTCGCCCACGCCATCGGCCCCGTGGGGGCCGCCGCGACCGCCCACCTGATCGGCGTGGTGGACTCCTCGGTCACCGCGGCCGACCCGTGGACCGAGCAGGGGCGGCCGGTACCGGGCCTGGCCGACATGGACCTTCGTCCGCCGACCCGGCGCACTCTCGGGGATGTTCCCGAGAGCACTCCCGAAAGCGTCACCGATCGGCCGGTGACGGTATGGCCGGTCGCTCCCGAGGGGCGTGCGCTGCTGCCGATCGTGGCGCGCCCGACCGCTCCCGAGGAGGTCACCCAGGAGGCGCCCGAGAGCGCCCCGCTGACCTGGCCCGTCCCGACCGAGGGCCGCGCCCTGCTGACGCTGGTAGCCCGCCCGGCCGTTCCCGAGACCGCCCCGCGAACCGGGGACGACCTGCCGAAAGAGCCGGTCACGAGAGCACGCCGCACGACCCGCCCGGCCGCCCGCCCGAACAAGGGCGCCAAGGTCCCGCCGGTCCTGAAGCCCGCTCCCGACCCGTCCCCGCGTCAGCTCTCCGACGCTGACCTCGCTGAGCGGCTGGCTGCTCTCGTGGCCGCCGGGGACCTGGCGCCGGACGCTCCCGTCCGGGCCGTGCAGACCGCTCTCGGCATCGGCTTCGTCCGGGCCAAGCGCATTGCCCAGACCGTCAGCGCCCCCGCTGCGAATCAGGCGGACGCGGCATGAGCGCCGTCGTCCGGCACCGGCCGAAGATCACCCGCACCGCCGGGGAGGTCGGCACCGTCTACCGGTTCACCTGCCCCTGCGGTGCGGCCGGGGAGGACCAGCCCGCCCGCCGCCTGGCCCAGGCCGACAGGAACGCGCACGTTCTGTCCCTGCCGCGCGTCCCGGCCGCGCAGCAGTGCCAGGACCCCCGGGCGCACGACCGGTCCCCGTGGGAGTCGTGCGGCCTGTGTGAGAAGCAGCTGCCGCTGTTCGACCTGGAAGGGGTCGCGTGATGAGCGTCAAGGACGACGTCGCCCAGGACGCCCCGGCCGAGGCCCGCGTCGTGCCCGTCGACGAGGAGGTGCCCGCTCAGGTCGCGCGGCCCGTCGACGTCCCGGACGAGCAGGACCAGGACGAGGAGGCGCCCGACCGGGGTGTCCCGGCGGCGCAGCTGGCCGCCGGGGGGTTGTCCGGGTCGGCCGTGGTGCTGGGCGGCCTGTACCAGCTGGCCGGGCTTCCCGGGCTGATCGGGGGCGGGGTGATGGCCGCCGGGAGCGTCATCGCCTACGCCCGTCACCGCTACGCGCGTCGGCGCACGGCGGGACTGTGGGATCACGGCGGTAGTGGCCGGTCCCGTCAGGGCCGCTCCGGTGGCGGGACGGCCGGGCTGCGCAGTGAAGGCCGCGCTTTCCGGTCGTCCCGGTCGGGCTCGTCGGGCGGCCTGGGCGGCCTGCTGTCCGGCCGGTCGGGCCGTTCCGGTGGGGGAGGGTTGGGCGGTCTCCTCGGGGGCGGCCGGTCCCGTTCCGGCGGGGGAAGCGCGGGAGGGGGAGGGGGCCGGGCAGGTGCCGGCCGATCCTCCGCTCCGTCGTCCTCCTCCCGGACGGGCAAGACCTCTCGGGCATCGGGGCAGGTAGGAGCCGTGCGCCGTGGTGCCACGGGCGCTCTCCACGCCGCGCAGAACGCCGCCCGTGGCGCCCGCAAGGCCGCCGCCTGGGCCGACCAGCGCACCGGGGGCCGCGCGGGCCGCGCGTACCGGGCCGTTGGCCGCGCGGGCCGCGCCGCCGTGCGCACCGTGGGGCGGGCCGGTCTCGCCCAGGCCCGCCGGGCCTGGGCGTGGGCCGACCGCAAGACCGGAAAGCGCATCTCCGCCCTGGTGGCCCGGCTGGTCAAGCGGTGGCGCCGCCGCAAGACGACCGAGTCGGCCGAGGCCACCACCGACACGACGACCGAGACCACCGCAGACGAGGCCGCCGAGGGTGACAAGCCCGCCGACACGACGGACGAGGCCGAGGAGGAGAGCCCCGGCGTGGTCCACGGCGGGGAGGGCGACCTGCCGATCACCGCGACCGTCACCTGTCCCCGCTGCCAGGCCGAACACACGATCACCGTCGCCCAGGTCGGCGACACCCACACCGTCGAGTGCCCGTGTGGCTACCGAATCCGCTTCACCCGCCACCCCACCCCGGCCCCGCCCACCACGGACACGCCCATCACGGACACGGCCGATCAGGCCGCGCCCACCACTCACACCAGGAGGAGCACCACCATGGGTTTCCCGCTCGCCGATGCCGCCGCCGAACTCAACTCCGCTGCGGTGCACGTCCCTGAGCCCATGCTCGAAATCCTCGCGCAGCTGGACCGGCTGCCCGAGATCCCGACCCAGGTCGCCATCGCGATCAACACCTACGGCGCCAAGCTGCACAACACCAAGCCCTTGGACGCGGGCGTGATCGAACTGATCATGCAGCTGCGTGACTCGCTGGGGCGGTCGGCGCAGATCGCCGCCGAGATCGGGCCGCTGGCCCGGCGCATCCACGCCCCCGACCTCAAGCGGCACCACGCCCCGCGCGTGGACGAGGCCGCGTGGGACGTCAGCCGTCACTGACCCGCCAGCCCCTCAGACCGGCACGACCGGGCAACCGCGAGCGAGACGCGGGAGGGGCACCAATCCCCGGCCGCCCGCACGACCACCAAGGAGAACCCTGATGAGCACCATGTCCGCCCGGCCCGCCTCGCGCCGCCGCCAGCAGCCCGCGCGGCTGGACTGGTCCCTGACGCCGCGCGGCGCCGTGTCCGGCACCGTGCAGGGCGCCCTGGCCTTGTCGGCCGTGGCCATCGGCGCCGACATCGCCGACCTTGACCCGCTGATCGGCGTGAGCGCCACCATGGCCGCCGCCACGATCAGTGTCCTGACCTCCTTTCACGCCCAGCGCCCCCCGGCCGCGCTGCTGTACCGCATGGGGTGCTGGTTGGGCGCCGGGGGGTGGCTGACCTGGACCATGGCCGGGGCGGGCCTGCGTGAGGCGGTCTTGACGCTGCTGGCCGGGGCGGGCCTGGCCGGGGGCCTGGCGCCGCTGGCCAGATCCCGCAAGCGGGCCGCCGCGCCCGGCCAGGAGCTGGTCTTGGCCCGTACCGCGCAGTCGGCCGAGCAGTGGCAGCGCCGCATTCAGGCCGTATGCCGGGTGCCGGTCACGGTCACGAACGTGATCGCCTGGCCGACCGGGGCGGGCTACGACGTCCACGTTGACCTGCCGCCGACCGGCGCGACCGTCGACACGATTGCCGGACAGTCCAAGGCGCTGGCCGCCGCCGCGCGTCTGCCGCACGGCTGCGGGGTGGAAGTCCTCGATGGGGCGCACCGCGGATCGGTCGTGCTGCGCGTCTCCACGGTCAACCGGCTTCAGGAGCGCCTGCCCTACCCTGCGGACCTGGGGACCGGCGCCAGCATCTACGACCCGATCGGCCTGGGGGAGTTCCGCGACTCCTCCCTGGCCGGGATCTGCCTGCGCGAGGCCGCCACGCTGGCCATCGGCAAGCGCGGGTCCGGCAAGACGAACCTGCTGGACGTGCTGACCGCCGGGATCGGCCGGTGCCGGGACGCCCTGGTCTGGCACATCGACCTCAACGGGGGCGGTCTGTCGCAGCTGTGGCTGACGCCCTGGCTGGAAGGACGCGCGCCCCGCCCGGCCGTCGACTGGGCCGCCAAGGACCCGGAGGAGGCGTTGGCCATGGCCGAGGCTGCGGTCTCGATCGTCAAGGACCGCAAGAACTCCGGCGCCGCCCGCAAGCGCGCGGCCAACACCAAACTGCTTCCGCTGGACGAGACCCTGCCGGAGCTGTTCATCGTCGTCGACGAGGCCGCCGAGATCATGAAGGACGGCACCGCCACCGACGTGATCCGGGACCTGAAGGCGGCCCTTGAGGAGTTGCAGCGCATCGGCCGTAACGAGGGCGGCAACGTCGTGGTCAGCTCCCTACGCGGGGCGGGCGGCATGATCCCGGTCAACGTCCGCAAGCTCTCTGACGTGCGGATCGGCATGTTCGTCCAGGACAAGAGCGAGTTGGACTTCCTGTTCGAGTACGACCCGGGCATTGACCCGGCCGACCTGACCGGCCCCGGGTCCGGGTTCCTGCGCACTGACGAGGAGTCCCCGCGACCTTTCAAGGCGTGGGAGCTGAAGCCGACCGACATTGAGGTCCAGGCCGTCCGGATCGGCCAGGCCCGCCCCGACCTCGACGAGCGCGCCCAGCAGATCGCCGGGGACGCCTACGCCAACCGGTACGCACGGATGCGCCGCGCGTTCGGCTCCGGGTCGGCTGCGAACCTGCCCGCCCCCGCCCCCCAGCGCCCCCTGGCCCGGCCCACCCCGGCCCCGGCCGCTTCGGCCCCGGGCACCAACCCGTTCGAGGCATGGGGCGGATTCCAGTCCCCCGCCCCGGCGGCCCCGGCCAACCCGTTCGAGGCGTGGGGCGGCTTGCAGATCCCGGCGGCCCCGGCCGCCGCCCTCGACCAGACCGCGCCCGCCGAACCGGCCCGGCCGCTCCCGGAGATCGTCACGCGAACCCTGGCCGCGTTCGCGGCGGCTCGTGATGACCGGATGCACTCCGAGCCCCTGGCCGAGGCGCTGGGGTTCGCCACTCCGGCCGACTTGGCCGAGGCGTTGCGCCCGTACGGGATCACCCCCATGGACCAGCCGTTCCAGCGGGGTGGCAAGGCCCGGCGCGGCTACGCCCTGGCCGACGTTGAGACCGCTGCGGAGCGTATCGGCCGGGGCGAGCTTCCCGACGCCCCGGAGACCTCCGCCTGACCACGCAGAGGGGTGTTGGACTCCCATGTGGGAGTCCAACACCCCAACACCCTCCCATGTGGGAGTCCAACACCCGTTTGACCTGCGGAAACGTGGGGGTGTTAGAGGGTGTGGGACCCCC
>NZ_JACHJP010000021.1:18374-26496 GCF_014203715.1 Streptosporangium saharense | reverse complement strand
TCCCGCATCGGGCGCACGCCCCGCATGCCCCGGCTCTCGCTGCGGCGTCGCCTGCAGCTGCGCGTCCTTCGGCCCGGCCCCGGGTACGCGGGCCTGTGGGAGCTGTACCGGGGGTACAGCCCGCGCCGCGCCCGCGCTGTGGCGCGCCGGTCCCGGCCGTCCCTGAGCCTGCGGGACAGATGGCTCGGGCCGCCCTCCGCGTACGCGGTCTACCTCGGCCGTGCACGGCCCTGGGGCCGTAAGGCGTACGCGACCCTCAAAGACGTCACCTTGACCATCGCCCCGCCGCAGCAGGGCAAGTCTGCGGCGGCGGTCGGCCGAATCCTGGACGCCCCCGGGCCGGTCATCGTGACCAGCATCCGGGGCGACCTCGTCAGCATGACCGCTGGTGTGCGCCAGCGGGACGGCCACTTGCACGTCTTCAATCCCGGGGGCGTAGGGGACTGGGGCACGACGCTGCGGTGGAACCTCGTGGCGGGGTGCCAGGACCCCGACACGGCGATCCGCCGAGCCGGATACCTGGTGGCCGGGATGTCCGCCAGCGCGGTCACCGACGCTTCCTTCTGGAGTGACCAGGCGGTCCTGACCCTGGCCGGGTACCTGCACGCCGGGGCGCTGGCCCGGGTCACCCTGCGGACCGTACACGAGTGGATCGTGTCCCGAGACGAGGTCGCCCTAAGGGTCCTGGAGGGCCACGAGGGCGCCTACCCTGAGGCCCGGCTCGCGGTGGCCGAATATCTGGGCCTGCCGGAGCGGACCCAAGCCAGCGTCGCCACCACGATCCGCGGGTGCCTGCGCTTCCTGTCGAACCCCTCGGCCGCCGCATCGGTCGAGCCTCGGACGCGCGGCGACCTCTTCGACGTCGATCAGTTCCTCTCGGGCCGAGACACTCTGTACCTCGTGGCGTCGGCGGACTCGACCGAGCTGGCACCGCTCTTCCTGACCTTCGTCGCGGAGATCTTCCACCGGGCCGTGGGAGAAGGGTCCCGAGCCCGGGCCAGTGCGCTGGACCCGCCCCTCAGCCTCGTCCTGGACGAGGTCGCCAACATCTGCCCGATCCCGGTACATACCTGGGTCACGTACGCGGCCGGGTCCGGAGTGGTCCTGCACCTGATCGGCCAGGCATGGAGCCACTTCAAAGCCCGCTGGGGCGAGCACGGCGCCGAGACCATCTGGCAGGCAGCCACCTGCAAGATCCTCTACACCGCGTCCAGTGACGTGGAGATGATGGAGCGCGTCTCCCGCCTGGCGGGAGAGGTCCGGGTCCAGACCGGCGTGGAGCGGATCTCGGAGGGCCGAGACGCCAAGGGCCAAGCCCAGCACCGCACCCGCCCCACGTACGAGAGGGTGCCGATCCTGCCGCCGTCCGCCATGCGGCAGCTCCCGCCCTGGCACGCCGTGGTAATCCTCGGCGACCGCCAGCCGACCATCGTGCACGTGGAGCGCGGCTGGCTGAGACGGGACTACAAGGAGTGGGTCAAGAGCGGCATGTCAATCCAGCTCCCTGGGGTCACAACGGCTTGGCCGACACCGGAGCCCCGGCCTGAGCTGGCCCGCATGTCCCGCCCTGCCGACGAGATCGCCTCCCGTCGAGAGCGGCGCGTGGCCGCTCCGGAGGAGACTCAGCCTCTGCCTCTGGCCTCGCCTGCTGAGCCCGACACCTCGGGCACGTGGCGCCCCTGGGATGGCCAGTGAGCGAGGACTACTTGGGTGACATCGTGGGCCCTGCCGGTGACGGCGGGGCCCACCGTGGTGCTTCTGACCTGCCTGCGGTCCTGACGGCGGTGTCCGCCGTGAGCGTCGATGTCGGGCGGCTGCGCGCCCGCGTCGACCAGCTCGTCGCCGAACAGGCCGCCGCCGCGCGTCAGGTCGGGAAGCTCGGCGCGCTGCCGGTCGCAGTGGCGAGTCTCCAGCAGCGCACCACTCAGCTGGAGCAGCTGGCCGGGGAAGTCGCCGGCCTTTCCGCTGCCGTCCAGCAGCTGGCCGACGTGGGCCAGGGCGGTAAGGCGGGCGCGGACACTCCTCCCCGCCCGGTGGACTGGGTCCACGTTCCTCCGGCCGAGCGGCTCGACTGGATGACGGACCTCGCGGCGTGGGTGAGGGACGTCTTGATGACTGGGTGGCCCACTTCGGGTGACCTCCTGCCGCCGTGCTGGCCGCACCACCGCGCCATGGTCAATGACCTGGCGCTGCTCCGAGTCACCTACGAGACTGCCTACGACTACGAGGGCGGGCGCGCCCACACCGGCGGCGAGTTTCGGCGGCTCCTGGCCGACGTCCTCACTACTGCGGCCGCCCAAGCCCAGGACTGCCCCGCACCGAGCGACCCCCGCCCCCACCCAGTGCCCCGGCCTCCGCGCGACGATACGGCCGCCGTACAGGCCGTCGAGCGGATCGGCCAGCTCGGCGAAGTGCACGCCCTCGTCACCCAAGCCAATGCCAATCGCGAGCAAGACCCTGCTCTCCAGGCCGCTGCCCAGGCCAGGGCCAGTGAGCTGTGGATCGCTTACCAGATCACTCCGCAGGAGTATCAGAGATACGAAAGCTCCCTGATCTAAAACGCGCGTTTTTGCTTCCGTAGAGACCCAGGAAGGGCCGTGCACCTGAGGTGCACGGCCCTTCTCCGTCAGCTGTCAGATCAGATCGGCGGGTCGTCCGACCGGGCGATCAGCCAAAGCAGTGCGGCCTCCACGCCGGTCCCGTACGACCTGTGAAGGGTGCTCGCGCGCTGCCCTCGGGCGATCTCCTCCCCCAGCGTCGCCTCGGCCCACATCTGTTCGTGCGAGGGTCGGGCGGTCTGTACGCCACTGAGCGGGGCTTTGAGGGCGCGACCAGTGGCCCAGGTCAGGGCCGCGAGAACACCTTCGGTGTACTGCTGCAGTCCCCAGTCCTCATGTCCTGGCTGGACGCCATCAGCACGGTACTGTGCCAGGTCCTCGCGGTTCACTGCTTCTACCTGTGCGACGGCCTCCGGCGAGCGGACGACGCCCATGTTGCAGTACTCGGCGTACTCACGAGGAGTCAAAGCCAAGCGCCACCCGCCTGGAGCATCAAGACGCCGCCTCAGCTTGTCACGATCGCTCGGGGACAGCGGAGTCATGTCTGGCTGGGAGGTGGCGGCCGCGCGCCGGGCCAGTTCCTGCCAGGGCACTTGGAACGGCTTGTCGTTCGCAGGCACTGTCATGTTTGCCACGGTAACGCCGTGGAAGCCTGGCGTGACCGGCCTCCACGGTGTTTCCCGTTTCCTCATAGCGACAGGTCCTCGTCTCGCTCGAACTCCAAAGCCGCGGCCTGCTGTGCCTGCTGTGCCCGCTCGGCCTCCCGCCGTTCCAGGTCGGCACGCTCGGCGGCCAGGCGCTCGGTCTCCCGTTCGGCGTCGCGCTCGGCGGCCAGGCGCTCGTCTTGGCTACGGCGAAGACGCTCGGCGGCCAGGTCCTCGGCTTCGGCCCGCCCGGCCGCAATAGCGCGGGCGGCGCGGGCCTGCAGGATCGCGGCCGCGGTGCGCTCCTGCATCCCGGCCTCGCCGTACAGGTCCAGCGCCTCCTGGCCCTGAATCTGCGCCACGGCCTGCGGCGGCTCCGGTGTCTCCGGCGCCTCGATGCTGACCTGCGCGGAGGTCTCCGGCTCCGGTATGCCCAGGTCAAGGGTCAGCTGCTCATGCCTGGCCGGGGCCTCCCTGCCCTCAGCCTCAGCGGCCGGTCGGACAAGCAGCTTCTGGAATGGCGACAGGAGCTTGTGGAGCGGCGGGAGCAGCTCGGCGCGGACGTCGGGGCGACGGCGTAGCTCCGCGTCGGCCCGCATGGCCATGACCCGTGCGTCCTGGGTGGCTGTGTGCCATGCCTGCCGGGCCGCGTCGATCTCGGCCAGGCGTACCCGCTGTTCCTCCAGCTCGGCCGCCATGGCCTGCAGCCCCTGGGCCTGAGTCCACAGACCATTGGCCACCGTCTTGTCGGCCGTGGCCCTGGCCTGCGCGCGGAGCCGTACGGCCTCGGCCGCGTGCTCGCGCTGGGCTATCGACGTGGCCTTGAGGTCGTCGGCCACGTACGGCGGAGCCCAGCGGGCGTCACGCTCATAAGCCGCTCTCATGACCCACAGCTCGCCGAGCGTCGCCGCGGCGACGTCCCGCTCCTGCTCGGGACGCCCCAGCGCGTCATAGGCCGCATACCAAGCGGTCCGCTGCTCAGGCACGGCCCGGCTCGGCGCGGTACCGATGGCATCGGACGTGACCTCGTAGCCGTACTGCTCGCGGTAGGCCATCACCCGCCCGGCCCGGTCGATCCACTCTCCGCGCTCGACCGGGCCGGGCGGGATCTCGCCCAGGGCCTCGATCAGCCAGGTCGGCGGCCGCTGGGCGGCACGCTCACCGAGCTGGAGCGTGCGGCGCTCCATCTCCATAGCCAGGTCGCCCGCGAACCGGGTGATCTCCGGGTTGGCCAGGTCAGGCGTGCGGTCCATCCAGGTGCCCCGGATCTGTGCCTCGGAGGGCTCCAGGGTCTTGGCGTTGACTCCGGCCGTCTCTGCGGCCTTGGTGATGCGCCAGTGGAGTACCTGGGCCGGGGAGTCGGCGCTGTCCAGCTCCCGCTGGGTGATGGCCTGTCCCAGGATCGCTGCGGCGTCCCGGCCGGACATCTCCAGTTGTCGCAGGAGGCGCCCGAGGGTGCCCTTGGCCTCGTCTGTGCGGAGCCGCGCGGCCTCCTCAGCGGGGAGGATGCCTCGGGCTTCGGCCTGGGAGATGTAGGCGTCGGCGCTGTACTCGCGGATCACGTCCAGCCACATGCTGCCCAGGTGGCCCATATGGGTCACACGCTGGGCCTCGGCCCGCGCCGCCTCCAGCGCGGTCTGATCGTCCTCGACGCGCTCCAGCGCCGCCGCAAGGACCGTCAGGCCGTCGCCGCCCTGTACTTCCGGGGCGTCCTCGGCCGCCTGGTCAGGGCCCGACCTCAGGTCCGCCTGAGGGCGCGGTGTGGCGGCGGCGTAGGCGTAGTTCCCATCCGTGGCCCGGCTGAGCATGACGTACAGCATCCGCCGCGAGACCTGGTCGTCCACGAGGCTATGCCCCGTGTCAACGGTGCGCCCCTGCGCCGCGTGCACCGTCCCGGCATAGGCCAGCTCGATGTGGTTGGCGACGTACTCGCCTCTGAGCGTGATCTGCTCGCCCGCGCGGCCGTTCTTATCCAGGAGGCGCGCGACCAGCACCCCGGCCCCCACTGCCTCAACCTTGAGAACGTCCCGGTTGGTCAGTGATCGGTCGCCGATCTTCAGCTTGTGGTCGTTCTGCCTCGCCATGATCAGGTCGCCGATACCTGCCGCATTGCCGTCCCGCAGCCTGACGCCCCCAGCAGAGACCACCCCGTATGCGACCAGCTCGGCCCGCACGCGGGCCGACAGCTGCGACGCCTTCTCGTTCGTGGAGACCAAGAGGAGAGTCCGGCGCCCCGCGAGGAGATCCGCCAGGTATGCCTGGCAAGCAGCCTCTTCCATCTCCTCCTGCGTGCCCTCACGAATCCGGCCGCGCCGGTCGTACTCGCCGAGCACCTGGGCGTCACCGTCGCGCAGCCTCAAGGAAGCCTCGCGCTCCCACTGCTCGCGCATCCGCTGCACGTCTACCAGCTCGTAAGCTCCAGCGGTCGCGGTGAGCTGCCGCATGATGCCGCCGACACCGGGCGCTCCCAGCTGCTCCTGGTCACCGGCCAGCAGCACCTTCGCCCCGGCCCGCGCCGCGAGCCGGTGGATCCTCCGCATGTAGTCGGTGCCCACCATGGAAGCCTCGTCCACGACGACGAGCTGCCCCGGCTCCAGCCGAGCGGTCCCGCGCTTCACAGCCCTGAGCCACTGCTCGATGTTGTACGCGGAATCGAGCCCCTCGCCCTTCAGCACGTTCGCGGCGTTCTGAGCGAGCGTCAGTCCGACGACTCGCCCCCCGGTCTGCTCCCGCCAGATCTCGGCGAGCTTCGCCACCGTGTACGACTTACCGGCCCCGGCCGGACCCACGAGGACGTCCGTCTGTCGGCCCGACGTTGCGATGCCGTACACGGCCGCGGCCTGGTCGAGCCGAAGCGACGACGCCGCCGACGTCGCCCCGGTCGAGCGGGACACCCGCCCGTCCGAAGCAACCTCCAAGCCCAACGAAGCGGCGGCCACTGCGGCGTCAAGCCGAGGGGCGCCGGTCCCAAGCGCGGTCGTGATGACTTCCGTCTCCGTGTCCAGCTGCTCCGCGGTGGCATACCGCTGCGCGCACGGCGCCTCGTACACGCTGCGCCCGTCCGCCCGCCTCAGCTCGGCCGGGACCTCGACCCGCTCCGGCGCGGTCAACAGCCGTGCCCCCGCCGCACCTGTGGGGTCGAGCGCGAGGTCGGCCAGCTCCTCCAGCATGGCCTCCATTCGCTCGGCCGGGAGCCCGCCGAGGTGGTCGGGCAAGTGCCGACTGATGTAGCGGATGACCTCGTACCGGTTGAAGGTACTCTTCGCGGCCTGGGCCTCCCTGACCGCCGCTGCGGCGACCCGACGCATGTTCAGGTCCGCCAGCCGGGCCTGGTAGGCGGCCTGACGCTCTGGCGGCACACGGCCGATGGCCGCTCCCGGGATCTCAGTCAGCAGCTCGATCTCCCGCTCAGTCGTCCGCCGCTCCCACTCCTTAAGCTCCTCAGCCCGGCTCGGCGCTTCGCTCGCCTTCCTCTTCCCCGCCTTGGTCGCTTTGGTCGCGTGCTGAGCCATCTGGAAAATCGCCCTGGCGCTCGGCTTACACCCGTGCGCCGCTTCATAATCAGCTATCCGCCGCTCCAGGTCAGCGGTCACCTGCACCCGACGCGTACTGAACGCTTCGATCTGCGCTTCGGTCACGCCCACGACCTCGCGGCCGTTGCCGTCCGGACGGGAACGCCACTCCACACCGAGCGTCCTCGTAAGCCGCTCCTCCATCACCCGCTCACCCACAGCGGCGGCGGCCGCCCGCACCTTGTGCACGGCCCGGGAGTCCAGGCTTCGCCACTGTCCATCCGCGCACAACTGCCGATTCAGAACCGCTTGGTGGACGTGTAGCTGCGGCTCCCCTTCCCGGTTGGTGTGCTGGCGGAACTGGCTCACCACCCACTGGCCCGCGTCAACCCACCGGCCGGTCGAGCGGCCCTCGATCGTCACCCCGTGATATCCCGCCCGCGCGGCCCCCGCGTGGTCCCGGGTGTAGGCCAGACTCGCGGTCGCCCCGGCCAGCACCGCGTCCCAGACTGCGGCGGCGGCCTTCTCGTACGCCTCGGCCTGCTCGATCCGGCCCGCCTCACGAGCCTGGACGGCTGACGCCTGCAGACCCGCGTGTAGCAGAGAGACCGACTTCGTCGGGGAGAAGGTGAGGTCGAAGAAGTACACGGCCGACCGGGCTTCCTTCTTCGCCTGGATCCGTAGCTCTTCGGCCCGCTCGGCCGTGGCCTCCGGCTCGGCCGCCAGCAGCCCCGCGAGGATCGTCTCAGCGGACTTGTACTGGCTCGGCCGACGCCCCAGACGCCCCTTCTCCTCGTCCGGAATGTCCTTATCCAGAAAGCCAGGGTCCCGGGGGTCAAGGAAGGTGCTGTACAGCTTTTCCATGATCGCGGGGTCCACCAGAGAGCCGGGCTCCAAGCCCAGAGCCTCAGCCCCTAGACCCCACCAGATCCCCGGTGGTTCGCCGTGCTCGGCGATCGCACTGAGGTAGTAGTTCTCCGCCCCTCGGCCGACAGACCGCGTGAGGTAGCCCGGGTCATACCCGGCAGCGATGCTCAGCATCTGGGCTACCTCCTCTCCGGGGCACCGCCCCGGAGGGCGTGGCGGAAGATCGTACGGGTAGCACTACTCTACCATGATCATTAATAATGCCTAGGTGTGGTGGCTTTTAGATTTTAGGGGTGGGAGAGAGAGGAGAGATGAGATGAGGAGCAGAGAGAGGAGAGGAAGAGGGAGGAAGGATCATGATGGAGGGGGGAAGTGATCGCTAAGGGGTGGGGGGCGGGCTCGGGCTGACGACAGCGAGGCGGGGCGGGGCGGGGCGGGGCGGGGCGGGGCGGGGCGGGGTAGGCGAGTCACGATCTTGACGGCGGCCGGACGGCCCGCGCGGCCGCGCACGCCCTGGTGCTCGGCGACGGCGACGGCCGCG
>NZ_JACHJP010000021.1:0-18276 GCF_014203715.1 Streptosporangium saharense | reverse complement strand
CGCACGCCCTGGCCCTCAACCACCACGGCGGCCGGACGGCCCGCGCGGCCGCGCACGCCCTGGTGCTCGGCGACGGCGACGGCCGCGCACGCCCTGGCCCTCAACCACCACGGCGGCCGGACGGCCCGCGCGGCCGCGCACGCCCTGGTGCTCGGCGACGGCGACGGCCGCGCACGCCCTGTTACTTGGCGGTGCTCCGCCGACGAGAGCGGGGAGCCTTCGAGGCGGCGCTGACGCCGGGCTCGGGCTCGGCCTCGGCCTGGGCGGCGGTGGCCAACAGAGCTGTAGCGATCTCCCTGGCCTGGACGGGAGAGAGCCGCTCGGGGATGGCGCCCCCGGTCAGCACTACCTGGCCGGGCTCGATCAGGGTCGCCACCCCGGCGAGCGTGCCGCTCGTCAGCAGCACGCCGCGGCCGCCCTCGCCGTCGACGTCGGGCTCGATTATGGGCAGTGGCCCGGCGCCGGTCTGCTGAGCGTGGGCCAGAGCGGTCCGCAAGCGGTCGGCCTGCTCGGCCAGGGCGCGCCGCTCGCGCTCGGCTGCGTCGGTCTGCTGCTCGGCTCGCTCGGCGCGCCGCTCGGCTGCCTCGGCCTGGGCTGCGGTGGCCTTCACCTGTGCGCCGAGTGCGGCTGCGAGGGCCTGGCGCTCGCGCTCGGCGTCAGCGCGGAACCGCTCGATCTCGCCCGCGAGAGCGTCGGCGCGAGCTTCGGCCCGCTCAGCTCGCCTGTCAGCCGCGCCGATTTGCTGGGCGGCCTGCTCTCGGGTCTCCTGTGCGGCGGCCGCGGTCGCGTCGCGCTCGGTGTGCGCCGTGCGGACCCGCTCGGCGGCCTCGGCCTGGGCCTGCTCGACGGCGGCGCGGGCCTGCTCCTCGGTCCTCTCCACGCGCGCCGTCGCGGCAACCTCGGCCGCGACGGCGCGGGCCTCCGCGCTGGCCACCTGCTCGGCCAGCCGCTCCAGCTCGGCGTGGTGCTCACCACCCACCCGGTCGATCTCGGCCGCGAGAGCGTCGGCGCGGGCCTCGGCCCGCTCGGCCCTCAGCTCGGCGTCGGCCTGGGCGGTGCGCGCCTCCTCGACCTTCGCGGCCGCCTCGGCGCGGGCCTGCTCGACGGCCGCGCGGGCCTGCTCGACGGCGGCCTCGGCGCGCTGCTCTGCGGCGTCGTGCGCGGCGGTGACCTGCTCGGCCAGGCGCTCCTGTTCCTCGTAGTGCGCCTGGCGCTCGGACTCCAGGGTCTCCTCGGCCTGCTGGGCGCGCTCGGCCTCGGCGCGGGCGCGCTGCTCGGCCTGCTCGGCCTGGACCAGCGCAGTCTCCGCTACGGCGTCGGCCTGCTCACGCTCCGCGCGGGCCGTCGCGGCCGCAGCGCTGGCCAGGCTCGCGTGCTGCTCCGCCGCGACGGCGCGGGCCTCCGCGCTGGCCACCTGCTCGGCGGCGACGGCATGCGCGGCGGTGACCTCGACGGCTGCGGCGTCGGGGTCTACCACGGTGCGCAGCTCGGCCGCCACACGCCCCATCTCCGCGATGACGCGCTCCGCCAGCTGCTCGGCGCCACGCAGCAGCTCGGCGCCGCGGACCTGGCTCATGGTGACGGGCCGCTCCAGGTCGTCGGGCTGCTGCGGTGCGGCCTCGCCGCGCGCCTGGGCTTCCAGGCGCTTGCGCTCCCTGAAGGCCGTCACGGCGTTGTGGCCGGGGTCGTCGCAGTACACCGGGGGCCTCCCCGGTCCTGAGGGCTCCCCGGGCGGCTCCTCGCACGAGGGGTAGCGGCAGGTCGTCGCGTCGGACGGTGCGGTGGTCATGGGTCCTCCTCGCTGGCGTGCCCCGCCTGTCGGGGTACCCCCAGTATATTTCATTCGTTTCATTATCTCAATGAAACGAATGAAATTAATGAAATGAAATGAAACTCATCCGGTCACGTTTTGGTCACGAAAAGATCTTGACCACAGAGGGGCCGCCTCCTGTGATCCCGTCCGCCTGAGGGCGTCAAGCCGCGGACGACACGGAGGTGCCAGCCCGTAGCCCGTAGGGACGGCCGTAGGCCGTGGCTGGCGGCTCTGGGGCGGACGTGGTAGCCCTCGGGTCAGGCGGACGGGATCACAGGAGGCCAGCCCCGGCCCCCCACTGACCTGCACCTACTCCGGGCCCCCTCCCTGATCCCGGAGCCTGCCTGCCCGGCGAGGGCACTGCTTGTCGTCCTTCGTGATGGCCCGGAACTCCTACAGCTCCGGCCAGCCGCCGTGAGTACGGCGACGGGGTGCCAGGGCATCGGTGACCTTGGCGATCGCTTCGGTGATGGCGCTCTGCTGGTCCGGAGCCTCACCGTGATGATCATCAGATCCATTTCCCCTGGCCAGCCTGTTTCTGCCCTGCCCGGCCAGGAGCGGCACGGCTCAGCGGCGCCCGGCTGGGGCCAGGGCCGCGCCCTGCACGGCGGCCGGGGATCAGTACGGCGCTGCGGGGGCGCCTCCCGCCGCGTGCGGCGGGAGGGCGCGCGCCCGGTGGGCGGGAGGTGACTCCGCTCCGCGGGGGTCTGGGGGCGGTGGAGCCCCCAGGGTCACAGAGCCCAGCCTGGCCAGGTCACAGCCGGTAGGTCCCGCGCTGCCGGTGCGCGGCCTGGATCGCTCGGGTCGCATCGGCCAGCCATGCCACGTCGCTGTCGGCCTGGTGCTCGGCGACCGGCTCGGCGCCGCTCGGCGCGGCCGTCGTCGGCCTGGTGCTGGGGCTCGACCCGCTCGGCTCGGGACCCCGGCGCCGGATGCGGGCGGCCTCCAGTTCGGCCCGCGCCGTGGCGAAGAGGCTGCGGCCGCGCTGGGTCTGCTCGTAGCGGTCCTCGGCGGCGGCCGCGCGAGCAGCCAGCGCCACGGCGTAGCCCTGGCCGTCCTCGTCGGCCTGGACACGACGGGCTCGGCGGGCCGTGGCCAGCACTCGGCCCGCCCGGTAGGTGATCACGCTGGCCAGGTCGGCCGCGCTGGCCACCCGCTCGCCCAGCAGCTCCAGCACCTCGCCGTGCGGCAGGTGCCGCCGTACCAACGCGATCAGGTGCGCAATGCCGGGCACCTGGTCCTCGCGGAGGGCCTGGCCCTGCCGGGCCCACACCAGACCACACTCCTTTACTAAGTACAGGGCTTCGGCTTGTTCGTCGGGAGTGACCCCCCCGCCTCGGCGATGCCCTCGCGGTCCCGTCCGGGGGCGGCATACCCGCTGGTCAGGGGAGGGGGGAAACCCCTCTAGAGAGTAAGGAGACGTCTGAAGCCATCCACATCCGGTCGCGGTGGCCAGTGGCTCCTGGGCGGCGGAGCCGTACCGGACCGTCTCCACCTCGGCCTCCACAGCTGCAGCCTGCGCCCGGGTGAGCCGCCCCCGAGCGCGCCGAGCTGGGGGGTCGATCTCGGCCCGGATCGCCGTGCCGAGCGTCGTGGGCGCGTCGGCGGGCAGTTCAGGCACGCTCAGCACGTAGCGGGCTGCCCGGCCCGGGGCGGCCGCGGCGGTCTGCCGGACGTAACCGAGTTGGCGTACACGGCGAAGGTCTGTCCAGGCCGTTCGGCTGCTCACCTGGTGCACGGCCGCGTAGAAGGCGATCATGCTGGGGACGTCGACCAGGCGGCCGCGCTCGTCGGTGTGGTGTGTCAGGTGGCGGACCATTCGCCAGGCGGCGTCGTCGCCCAAGCGGCCGCGCCAGCGCTGCAGCGCGACGACTCGGTACCAGGTGTGGCGGGGCATGGCCGGGCACCGGTCAGGCCCCTCGTAGTAGGCCGTCGCGGGCGGCGGAGTGTGTGCACCGTCTGTGATGTCCCGATTGGGTGACACGACCGTATCGAGGCATGCTGGGACGGCTGGGCCAACGTGAGTTATCCTGGACCCCAGTCTCCCGGAAACCGGTTGGTAGCCGATCTCTGGGCGGTTGGTAACCGGTCGCTAGCCGGTTGGTGTGTGTTTGGTGTGTGTATTGGTGAGTGAGTGAGTTGGTTGTCCTGCAGGCCGTTGGTAGCGGCGCTGCAGGCTGAGCAGTAAATGTGGTCTCCACGCTGGTTGGTAGCCAGTGTGGGCTCGTGATCGCCCCGGCCTGTCAGAGCCGGGGCTCACGCATTTACGGGGTCGGTGAATCCCCCTTCGGCGCGGGGGGCGGGGCCATCGGGTCAAGGTCGAGCAGTTCTTCCAGGTAGCGGCTGAGGGAGATCCCTCGCTGCTTCAGCACGTGATCATATCGACGCTTAACGTCCGCAGGCACACGCGTCTGCAGCGGCACACGGCCGCCGTGTCCCGCAGGCCGTACGGCCCGTCCTGGTATCCCTGGCATGAGGGTGATCATTCCGTATACCGCCTACGTGTGCATGCACGTGGGCGGCGTGTCGCCAAATCGTGATCTACACCTGGCGCGATATTCGCCTGTCGAAGTCCGTCGTCGCCTCGTGCAGGGTCCGGCAGACCTGGCGCATCCTCGCGTGACTCTCAGCACAGGGGATCTGTCCTCGCTGGTGAGCTTCGAGGTGTTGTCCCAGGGTGGTGAGCTGCTGCTGAAGCCTGGCGTAGATCTCGTCCAGGGCTCGATCGTGGTGAGTAGGAGTCGTGGAGTGCATGATCTCCTCCTTTCGAGGGGGGGTGCCACGATCACCCGATCGCGCGTGTTGGTCTAGGACCTGCGGGTTTCGGGAGAGTCGCTGGCAAACCGTGCGACTCTCCCGTATCGCCCTACTCCCCGTCCTCCATCTCGGTGGCGATCTCGTCGAGAGCTGTCAGCAGCTCCGCCGCGTCGGCGGGGGGCGGGGTGTGCGTCCCCCACTCGACTATCAGGTCCTCGATGTCCGGATCAGCCGTGCCAGGCGTGCCGCCGATCCACCCCTGAAAGTGCCAAGTGAGGGGGTCCTGGTCAGAGGTCGGTTCGTAGATCGCTCGGGCTTCCTCCCCCGGCACGATCATGTAAGCCCCATCCCCTGGGGCCTCTTCCTTGTCCACTGGCCAGCTCATGCCGTCCAGTGGTCCTCCCATCAGCTGGATAGTCACCCCTCAAGGGTGGACGCCATGGTGACCGGGTGCCGGGTAAACGCAATGAGTGCTATATGTGATCTATCAACTACAGAAAGTAAGGGGACGTGGTGTGATGCTGTTCTTCTTCCTCCCCAGTCCGTTGTGGTTCGGGGGCTGAGTCAGGCACCTGTGTGGTAACGAGTCATGGCTGCTATCTGCTCTTCCGGGGTGGGCCCAGCTGCAGGCCCCAGCTGGGCCTGCAGCTGTCCGGCCAGCTCTTGCGCCAGCTCGGCTATGGGCTCGCCGGGCAGCTCTCGTGCCAGCTGCTCCAGCAGCTGCGCCATGGCGTCGCCCTCAGCCCAGGTCAGGGCTAGGGTCAGTGGCCTCTGATGCCGGGAGGCGTCCACCTGGGCGGCAAGGACCGTGGCCAGGTCGAGTCGGGCCATGCGGCCGGGGTCGGGAGTGTTCATGCGCTCAGGGTGACAGCTAGCTCGCCGTCCGCGCCTGCCGTACGGTGAAAGCGCACGTCTCCGCCCCCGCTTCTCGGAGGTGCTCGGTGATCATCCCTCGCTCTGCGGCCCGGACCGGGGCCGGGGCCTCCGCCTACGCGCAGTACGTCACGGCCATGCGGGAAGGCCGGTCCCGGCGCCTGCTCATCCGGTCGGGCCTGGTCGCGGCGGCCGCCGTGGTGGCGGCCCTGGCCTGGGGCTGGGTCGCGGCCGTGGTGGTCGCGGTCGTGGTCGGGGTCGCCGACACGGTGTATCGCTGGCGCCGTCATGAGGCCGTACGGACCTGGCGCAAGGGGGCGATCGGTGAGCGGCGCACGGCCCGGATGCTGCGCCCACTCGGGCGACGCGGGTACACCGTCCTGCACGACCGCGCGCTCCCCAGCGGCAGGGCCAACGTCGATCACCTGGTGATCGGGGCGACGGGCGTGTTTGTGGTGGACAGCAAGCACTGGGCCAAGGAGAGACGCCTGACCCGGCGCGGCCGGTATGTGCGCGTTGGCCGCACGTCCGGTGACCGGCTGGTCCAGGCGGTGGTCTATGAGCGCCAGGCCGTCGCGGCCGCGCTCGCCCAGAGCCTTGGCCGACCGGTGGAGGTCACGCCGGTCTTGGCCGTCCATGGTGCGCGCATGCCCCTGCTGCGCGTGACAAAAGTGGAGGGTGTTCCGATTTTGCAGGCGCCTCAGGTCCGGGGGTGGATCGGCCGTCAGCCTGCGCGGCTGTCGGCGGCGGAGGTCGCCACGATCGCCGCGGTGGCAGAGCGGGTGCTGCCGCCGTACACCACAAGCTAAAAGGAAAACCGGCCGCTGCCAGGCAGCGGCCGGTTTGGGTCAGGGCCTATCTGATCGAGCCAGGAGCGACCGGCGGGTGGGGCGCCCGGCCCGTGCACTCGTCCTCCCAGCACTGGTGCGTCCAGCACGTGAGCCGGTCGTCGGGATGCATCCCGGCTTCCTCAGCCAGGTCATCACGCCGAAGTGCCTTGGCGAGGTCGCGCATGCTTCTCCTTGTTAGATCGGCCTGCCGTCGCAGTCGTAGTGCTCGCCGTCGCTGCCGACGTGGATGCCGAGGCAGTCCTCGTGCGGGTCCTCGTCGTACTCGTCCATGGTGATCTCCTCGTGTTCAGGTGAGCGGCCGCGTGCTGCGGCCGGGCGGGAGAGCGGTGCGGGGGCGGGTGCGCCGTGCTGGGGGTGCGGGGTCCACACGCTCGGCGTAGACGTAGCCGGGGCTGGGACGGGTGGCCGGGGTGAGCTCGAAGAAGACGCGCAGGCCGCCGTCACGGCGGTTGGGGACCTCGTTCTCGTCGCCGACGTGCAGCAGGCCGCTCTCCCGCAGCAGAGGCAGCAGCAGCTCGGCGACCTGGCGCACGCGCTCGGGGTCGTGGTGCATCAGACGGACCTGGACCATTAGGCACTCCTCGTGGTGAGGGAAGAAGGGTGGGGAGCCGCCATCTGCTGCAGGCGGCGAAGGACGGCGCGGCAGTCGCCCAGGGCGGTGTGTCCGCCGTTGAGCGGCTGCCAGGTGTAGTCCCGCCAGTAGTCGCTCCAGGTGCCGCACCACCGGGCGTATGCCTCCATGGCGCACTCCCACTGCTGGGCTCCGTGCAGCCATGTGACGGTCTCCCGCTCCGCGTCGGGGTAGCGGCCGCCGTGGTGACGGCGGAGCTCGCGACGGAGGACGCCGACGTCGAACGCCTTGTTGTAGATGATCACTCGGCGGCCGTGCACGGCCCTGGTCAGCTGCTCCAGGATCTCGCCGAAGGTCGGCGCCCCGGACACGTCGGCGTCGGTGATGCCGTGAATGCTCGTCGCGTCGGCCGGGATCGACACCTGCGGGTCGAGCAGGGTGTCGAGCAGGGTCTCTCCGGTGACGGACAGGACGGCCAGGGACACGGCGTAGGCGCCGTCCAGGCCGGTGGTCTCGGTGTCCAGGATCACGGCGGTCGGGTCGGCCAAGGCCGCGCGCGCCCACGCCGCGGCGGTGTCGCGGTCGTCGGCCAGGCGCCGCTCCAGGGCGGCGTCTGCTGCGGCCTCCCTGGCCAGCCTGGCGTCCACCTCGGCCTGCTCGCACTCGGCGCACAGCACGCGCCGGCCTTTTTCGACCGGCCCCCGCTGAGCCCGGCAGCGGGAGCAGAGGGCGGTCCCGGCCAGCGCGCGCCCGGCCGCGAGGGCGGCGTGCTGGCGAGGGGTGAGCGGGCGCACCGGCCGGGCGGCCGCGCGCTGGTACAGGGCACAGATCCCGTGCATGACGGAGTAGTGCAGCCACGCGGCCGGGGCCAGCCCGGCCGCGCTCAAGCCCTCCTCGCGCAGCTGGCGCCGGGTGGCCAGCTCGACCGGGGCCGCTCCGGCCCGGTAGACGGGTAGCCCGTCGTCACCAAGACGCAGCACCGCGTCACGCTGCATGGCCGCTCCTTCCTCTTGAGAGTCGGGTGGATCACCCCTGACGGTACGCCGGTCCGGGCGTCTCCGCAACCGGATTGGCGGTGCTGGCCAGGGGTTTTCAAGTTTGCAAACTTGTATCATCAGCGGGCAGCGCGCGGGCGACGGCGGCCCGCAGCACGTGGCCGGGGGTGATCACGCGAGCCGCCATCTCGTCGTAGTCAGCGCGGAGCTCGGGGTCCAGGTGGGCGACGACGCCGGGGTTGGCGTCACGCCAGGCGCGCAGCTCGGCAATGGCCTCCTTGCTGGCGTGCCAGCACCCGGCGTAGACCTGGCGAGCAAGGTCCGGAGGGAGACGGAGCGAAATGGCCTCGGGGTAGCCGCTGTCCCTGCTGCCGGGCCAGCGTCCCGCCTTCGGTGCGCTGCGCGGCGGAGTGGGCAACGGCCAGGCCCAGCCGCGCCCGGCCAGCTCGGCGCGCACGGCCGGGGTCACCAGGGCGTCCACCGTGTCGAGCAGCTCACCACGTGCACGCATCGCGGCCCGCACGGCGCGGGCCTCGGCCAGCAGGCGCGCCCGCTCGGCGCCGGGGAGGTCCTGCCGGTACCCGGCAACCTCCAGCAGTTGGGTCAGCAGCTGGCGGCCGCGGGCCTTCTCCGCCCTCAAGTGGACGGCCAAGCGGGCGTGGGTGCCGTAGGCGACCCGCACCCGCACGGCCACAGTAGCAATCATGATCTCATCATGACCTGTGGCGATGAAGTTTTCAAACTTCAATGATCCGGCGAGCCGGTCGGCGCGGCCGTCCCCGGGGCAGAGGGCGCCCGGTGTGCAAGGGCAGGCCAGCAGCTTCCGGGGCCGCTCTCAGCCCTGGTCCCCATTGACCATCCTGTTCAGCCCGCGTACCACGACGAACTCCACAACAGCCTTGGCGATTTTGGGGTCCGTCCGTCGAAGCCGTTCTACGGCCTCGACGGCGCCGTCCCCGTCCCGAGCCTTGGTGGCTGCGTGCAACTCGTCCAGGGCCGCCAGGATCTGGGTCTTCTTGCTCATCTGGTGCGCTCCTTGGGGTTGGCGATCTCCAGTAGTACATCTCCGTGGCACATGGCGCCAGGCGAGCAGGGGCAGGCCAGGTCGCGCCCGGCCAGCAACTGCCGGGCCTGTTCGGCCAGCTCGGGTCGCCTGGCCAGGTGACCCCGGTAGTAGGTCGTGGCCACCTCGCGGGCCTGGCCCTCGGTGAGGTCGTGCCCCAGCCCGACCATGGCGCCTTGGTCCTCGACGACGACCCGCCAGAGATTGGTCTCTTGGCGCTCTAGCCGGGCCGGGTTACCCCATCGGGAGGTCCGGTCCACGATCACGGCGCCGGGCGGCTTGCGCCATCCGGCCGTACGGCGCCGCTGAATCCGCTGCGGGGTCACGATCTGCCACCCGGGGTGAGCAGCTGGCCGTGCTCCCAGATCCACTCGCGTACCCCAGCGGGGGCCGGGTCGACGACTTCCACCCGGTAGCAGGGCCGGGGAGAGGGAGGCATTCCCGGGTGGCTGCCGCGCGAGTCCCGCTCTGCCGCCGCCTGGATCTGCGGCCAATAGCCGGGCGTGGACCTGCTGTAGATGCTGCGCGGGTTCTCCACGATCCATGTCATCCGGTACGGCCGGTACTGGTGGCCCTCCGCTTCCCACTGCAGGATCTGCTCCGCCTCCGCCAGGGCCTGCGCGGCAGCGCGGCGCCGGTAACGCCGCTGCCACAGCGCTTCCCGGACCAGGACACCGAGGAAGAACATCGCCGCGAGCGCGACGAGTGCCCAGATCATCCTGCCGTCCTCTGGGAGTGGTGAGACCACTTGATGAACTCGGCGTGCTCGTCCGGGTCCAGGTCCTCGGCGTACATGTCCGCCAGCAGCTCGGAGTCCCCCTTCCCGCAGCAGGCCGTGATGTGCTGCGTCATGTCCTTGATCTGGTCGGCGGTGTACTTCATGGTCGTCTCCTCAGGTCAGACGGGGGATGTGGGCGGACGGGCGGCGATGGTCTCCACGAGCTGGAGGTCCGGCCCGCTGACGGAGATGTGCCTGGCCCGGGTCAGCCAGTGGAGCCAGACCGGCTCCAGACCGGGGGTCATGAGCCACTCGATCTCGGGGATCTCGCCCTTGGCGTAGGCGATGGTCCGCTCGGCCAAGGCCTGCAGCTCGGCGGGGGAGAACCAGCCTGCTCCCATGGTCTCGGCGGCGGAGGGGGACAGCTCACCGTCCACCTCGGCGCTGTAGATGGTCCAGTGGTGCCCAGCCGGGCGGCCGCCCCGGATGAGGCGTCGGCACCGGTTGGGGCGCCAGCCGCCGTTGACGTGCAGCAGGCTCCGGACGGTCAGGCCGGTCTCCTCCGCCATCTCCTGCCGGGCGGCGGCCTCGGGGTCGCCGTGCTGGTCGAGATGCCCGGCGACCGGGGCCCACCCGTAGGGGTAGTGGGCCCGCCGGATGAGCAGGTCATGCCCGGCCTCCTGCACGATGACGCCCACGCTGACGTGGTCGCACACGGCCGGAACGGGAGCGGCTCCGCGTACCCAGTGCTCGCCCGGGAGCGGGGTGGTGGCGGTCAGCGCCTTGACCCGGTCCTGGGCGGTGGACCGGCTCACCTTCAGGGCCTGACCAATGGCGCCGTAGCTGGCGCCGCGTGCGCGCCAGCTACGGATGGTCACGGCCTGCAGCGCCTCCAGGCGCTCCAGCAGGTCCCGCAGGCCGTGTGCGGTCTCCTCCATGCGCGCTCGCTGCCGGGCGCCCGGAACGCCCTCGTCCAGCTCGGGGTCAGACTCCACGAAGTCCCAGCGTCCGGCGCGAATCTCGGCCAGGGCGCGCAGCGCCGTGTGGAAGTCGGCGCCCAGGTTCAGGACGTCGGCGCCAAGTAGCGCGGTCTCGATCGCGTCGAGCCTCAAGACGAGGTCGGAGGAGGTGTCGCGGTGGGTGACGTGTTCGTACTGCGTGCGGTCCATGAACTACCCTTCGTATGTACGGTTCTTCGTACATCATCCGTACGGAATTTCGTACAGTCAAGCGGAATCCGCAAACTCACGGGAATACTTATTCCCACAAGTTACTGGATGGTAGAGCAGTGCTCTCACTGGGGAGAGGAACACCACTTCATGAAGTATGCATCTGAGAGGAAGGGAGGTCCCCGTGGCCACTGACGAGGATCAGGCGCGGCCGCCGGTCAGCTTTTTCGACACGACGTGGAACTCACGAGACCCCGCCGGAGTCTGGCAGGTCGGACGGCTGGACGGTCTCATCGAGGAGTTGGCCAGCCAGGGCCTGCTGTTCGGCCGGGGCACGGTTCCAGGCGCCGTTGAGGAGGCGCTCCCGAGCGTGCGGAAGTACCTCGACCGGCCGGTGTTTCCGGAGGGTGCAAAGTTCCCCGACCTGACCACGGCTGACCTCGCCGTGGCGATCGTGCAGGGCGCGCGCCGTGCGCTGGAGGACGTGCAGGCCATCGAGCGCGCGGCCGCCAGCCTCGCCCGCGAGCAGGGCGTCACCGTGCGCCAGCTCGCTGCCGCCGTGGATATCAGCGAGCGCGCCGCGAGCGACCGGTACAGACGGGTCTAGCCGCCCGCTGCGGCGGGCGGGACGCTGGGGGGCGGCGGGGCTCCGGCCGGTTCGTCAGCTGACGGATCAGCCGGTGCACCCGATCCACCAGGGTTTCCGAGCCGAACAAGGCGACCAGGACGAGGAGCCCGCCCAGGACGGCGACCTCGACGAGGATCGCATTTCGCAGGCCCGGGGGAATCACAAAGGTCAAGGCGCCTGCGGCCGTAGTGGCACCGAGCCAGCGCCCCACCACGGCGAGCCTGCCCGGAGTCGCCGGTACCTCGCGCGGCGCCGGAGCCGGAGCGGTCGGGTCGGTCGTCATCGTTTCCTCCACAGGGGTTTTAGTCCTGTGGCAGGCCGGGTGATGACCGGCTCCGAAGTCACTTATATCGGCCGAAAAACCTAACGTCCACACGTAGTGAGCTGCGAAAACGCGAGCCATAGCAGGTGAGGAGGGAGGCTGCGGCCACCTGAACCGAGGCAATCGCCCGGTACGAAAGAACAGGGAGGGCGCCTTCACGAATGACTCGGCGGCCCGCCGAGTCCCGGGCTCTATCGCAGGGCTTAGAGCCCTGGTCAAGGCCCGCTAGGCTGGGGAAGCCCTCCCTCGCGGGGTGGGTGGCGGTCGGTGAGTGCGGCCAGAGCCTTATCTGGTTCACCGGCCGCTTTCTCTTTGGCAAGCCCCTCTCTAAAACGCGCGTTTTAGAGAGGGGCTTGCTGCTCGTCAGCGTGATCTGCGGCGACGACCCAGCAGGTATGCCTCGACGGCGGTCGAGACCAGCTCGCTGCGCGAGCGGGCGCCGCTCGTCGTCTGCAGCTGGTCCAGGACGGCCAGCTCGGCCGTGGTCGCCTGGAAGAACCACAGTCGGCGTCGCTGGCCTGTACGGCGGGCGGCGGCCGTCGCCGACTCGCGGCGGCCGGGGAAAAGACTGCCCTCGCGTCGCTCCGGCGCTTGGCGGGCGGCCACCAGGGCGGGTAGGCGGTCGCGGAGTGCGTCGATCGCGTCGTACACGACTCCAGCGCAGTCGGTGTGCTCCTTGCTGCGGTAGGTGGCGGCGGCCTGGATCGCAGCGGGCAGCAGGTAGACGGACACCGGGAAGGTATCGAGGCCGTCAGGATCGTCCTGGTCGACGGGCGGGAGGGGATCTGGCCTGGCTGCTGGTGCCGGGGAGGGTTCAGAGGCAGGCGCGGAGGGACTGGGCGGGGGCGGTGGCTTGGGAGGAAGCACACCCCCCAGGCCACCAGCGACGCTCCCTCCGAAAGCAGCGCCGAGACTGCCGGGGGCGCCGAGCTGGCCGGAGTCGGTCATGCCTGAGCCCCGCTCTCAGCTGCTGCCAGCAGCTGCAGGATTTCCAAGCCGAGCTTGTCGAAGTCCGCGGCGACCTGGGAGGCGGTCGCGCTGATGCGCGGCTCAGAAGAGTTGCCCGCGCGGCGGGTCTCCCACCATGTCGGCTGGGCGGCCGCGGCGGCCGCCAGCTCGTGGGCGGTGAGTCCCAGCTCGCGCGCGTCCCGGGCGACCTTCTCAGAGTGGCCAACGAGCGCGGTCAGGACCGGGCTCGCGCCGATGCCGAACGCCTGCTCTACCTTCGTCCGGACGTCGCGGTGAATCGCGGTCGCGGCACGCGAGGTGCCGAACAGCACGACACCGAGCAAGGCCAACTGCGGATTGATCTCCCTGGCGATGGCGTACCGCTGGGCCAGCAATCTCATGCCCACCAGTCCACCGCCGTCGGTCTTGGTCGGCATGAGCAGCCATCTGGCCGCGCCGAGCGCGAGGTCGATCAACAGGGTGTTCTCGGGGGGCGTGTCGATCAGGATGAGGTCGTAGGGAGCGGTGGCCGGGGCTAGGGCCTTGGCGAGGGTGAGCATGGCGTCACGCCCATGCTGCTGGACCCTGCCGACCATGACGCCGGTCAGGTCGGTCAAGTCGAGCCCCCCGGGTACGACGAAAAGCCCGTCCCGGCCGGGGACCGGGACGGCCTGCAGAGTGCGGCCGGTCATGATGGACATCAGCAAGGCCGCGCCCTGGTCGTCGATCTCTGTGTCGCGGTACCCGAGATCGTCGGCCAGGTTGGCCTGTCGGTTGAGGTCCACCAGGCAGATCTTGTATCCCTCGCGGGCGAGGGTGGCACCCAGGTTCGCGGTGATCGTTGTCTTTCCTACTCCCCCTTTGTCGTTCGCTACCGCGATCACGCGAGTTAAGGCCAAAGCTTGGGCGAGGTCCAGCGCGCTCATGCTGTATCCGATCTGGTGATCTCGTAGGGCCATAAGTCGCAAGCAGTCTCCCACGCCATCCGGAGCGCCAATCTGCTTCCAAGCTGGGCATTTTGCTAGCTAGCTATCGGTCTAGCTATCGGTCTATCACGCACGCAAACGGCCCTGTAGCAGGAGCTACAGGGCCGGACGCTACGAGCGGGTCAGCGGGGGCGGCTGTCGAGAGCCTCCTCCAGGACCGCGTACTCGATCCATGGATGCCGGACGCCCTCCAGGAGGGTCTCCTCCAGGACCTCCTCTAGGGCTTCGGTCTTGTTCATGGAACCACTCCTCTCGTCGTCAGCGGGTGAGCCCGCGCAGGCCGTGATTGACCATGCCCTCCATCAGTGCCTCGGCGACCTTCGGGTGTGCCTTACCGACCTCGCTAATGATCGAGTTGATCTTCTCCTTGTCGTCCCTGGAGGCGGCAGCGGCCAGGTCCTGAACGACCTTCTCGACGTCCCGTCTGCGCATGTACGTCAGCCTTTCAGTAGGAGGGTCATGACGATGATCACAAGAGATGCCTGCATGAGGTAGAGCCCCCAGTCGATCCTTCGGTACTTCCGGGCGGCGATACCGCTCAGGCGGTGCACCTCGGCGGCCAGGCGGTGATGCCGTTCCCCCACATCGAGGGTGGACAGGATCTCGGTCGGACCGCTGGCGGCCGCGTGAGCCACGAACCCGGTCCCTCCTCGCCTGGGGATGTAGGGCTTGATCACCCAGAGGAGGACCGAGCAGGCGGCGGCGAGGACCGTGGTCGCAAGCCAGAGACCGACCCTGGCGGGGCCGGACTGGTGGGCGAGGGTGCCGATGGCGACGAGGACCGTGAAGCCGGTCCCGGCGAAGGCCAGGGCGATTCCGGCCTTCGCGTCGCTACGGGCCAGCTCGATCCGGGCGGCGGTGGCCTCGGCCTGGAGCTCGGCGACGCGCGGGTCTGGAGTGAGCGCGTGCCCGATGGCTATGAGCGCGGCCGCGCTGGCTCGCGCGGAATCGCAGGAGCTGTAGTGCTGACGGGCGTCATTCAGCAGAGACATGTCAGCCTCTCCCCTGGATGACGGGCTTGGTCACGTCCCTGTGCGTGATCTCCACGGCCTGCACCTTGTGGGCGCGGAGGTCTCGGAGGATGGCCTGGGCCAGGGCGGGCGCCCGGTGCCGCCCGTCCTGGCACCCGACCCCCACCACGATCTGCTTGTGGGGGAGGATCTGGGCCAGGTCACGCGCGGCCGCCGCGACGTGGCGGACCAGGGCGCGGGCGCCCGGCGTGTCCAGCACGTGGCAGTAGACCTCGCTGTCCAGGCCGGTGAGGTAGCGCATGGCGGGGTCATCGTGGGGGTTCCGCAGCAGACGGCGGGCGTCCACGTGCAGGTCCGCCTCGGGCGGCTGCCCGTGGCGGTGACCGTACGAAATGATCAAGATACTCATGGGTCTTCGTCTCCTGGTGATCAGGTGCGTGAGGGGCAATCACAGCCAGGTGTGGAGCACCAGCCCAGGGCGGCCGCCCAAGTGGGCTCATAGATCGCCCACCCAGTGCGGCCAGCACCGCCAGTGTGGACAGCTTTCTGGTGTCCACACCGGCGGCAGGGCTGGGCCAGCACATGTAGAGCTGGCCCGCGTGTCACACCTGCGGCTCTCTCTCACCGCAGGTGGGCGCGGTCGGCCGGGTGCACGGCCCCGGAGCGCTGCTCCTGGAGCTGCAGCCGGGGCAGATGTAAAGCACCTTGCCCGGCCTGGCGATCGGCGGCCTGGAGCTTCCTCCGCGGCTCATCAGAAGGGGGTCACAATCTTCCGAGCCTCGGGGCTAGCCGAGTCGTAGATCTTGCGGTAGGCGGCGAAGGCGTCCAGGTGCGCCTGCGCCCCGGCCACCGTCGGGGGCGTGGCCTGGAACGCCGCCCAGGCCGCCTCGATCTTCTTGACGTCGCGCTTCGTCTCGCGGCGCTTCACTGGTGCCCCCCGTGCAGCGCCTCCATGGCCTCGGCGAGGATCCGGCGCCGCTCCTCCTTGGCCTCCATGGCCTGCAGGCGCTCCCGCCGCTCCTGCTCGGCCTTCGTGGCCGCCAGGCGCCGCTGCTGCTCCTGCGCGTCGTACGCGTCCCGGACCCGCGGGTTCTCTCCCCAGGGCCACCCCTTGTGGGCGGGTACGTCGTCGGAGTGGAACTCCGTGCCCTCGTGCGCCCTCAGCACTTGGGGTCCCCCCCAGCGGTCTTGGCCTCGGCCGCACGCTGCGTGGCCTTCTTGGCCTCCTCCTGGTCGTACGCGTCCCTGACCGTCTGCGGCTCGCCGTGCGGCCACTCGCCGGTGTGCTTACGTCCCGGGTCGTGCCGTCTGGTCTTGAGTGCCATGATGGACTCTCCTCTTTGAGGGGCCCCGGGAGCTGGTCGTTGGTAGCGGTAGCTCTCGGGGCTTATCTGTGTGGAGCGGGTGCCCCGGGGCCATACCGCCCGTAGGCGGTACGACGCCGCAGCCACCGCTGCCTCCTTTCTCTCCGCCTCAGCGTTGCGATTGACAGACTCCTACGTAGCTAGGTAGCTTGTCAACTAGTTCCCTAGATAAAGAGAAGGGATGCTGCCGAGGAAGCTACGTACCGAGCTGCGGCGTATGGTCGGACCAGCACAAACCGACCGACAGGAGGACCGTGAGCGAGGAGAAGAAGGAGGACCCAGTGCGCGCAGCGGCGCCACCGGAGGAGGACACCGACACCCTTGTGGGGCTCGGCACAAAGATCAAGGGATCGACCCGTAAGAGACTGCGGCGCTACTCAGTGGAAGCGGAGGCCGAGATCCAAGACATCGTAGAGCAGGCCATTTCTACATATTTGGAAGCCCGCGGCTACTAACTCTCAGTCCCGGACGACAGCGTCTGATCTTGGCGGATACGCGCTGCCGCCCGGGGTGAAACCACCAGAAAGGGAATCCTTCTGATGTTCGGAATTAGCCTACGGCGGCGGGACGCCGCCGACGACGGCCAGGCCGTCAACGGGCACGATCACGATCAGGCGAAAGCTCCCCTCTCCCCTTGGACCGAGGGGTCCGGGGTCCGGGAGATCCGGCACTACCGAGTGAGCCCCAAGGGCCGCCCCGACCGGGGCGACCGGCTGTCGGGTGCTCTGCTCGTCACTGCGGGTGTGATCATCTCCGCTGCTCTCGCGGGGGCGGCCGTGGTGGCCTATGACGCCCAGATGAGGTTCGCGGCGGCTAACCTGCCCGCTGATCACGCGGCCGTCTCAGCCCCGATCGTGGCCGCCCTCCCTGACGCGGGCTGGGTAGCTATGGCCTTGGTGGCGCTGGTCGCCGCCCTCCGTGGCCGGTCAAGCCTGCGAGCCAGGATCGGCGTGCTGATCTTCTTCGGGCTGAGTCTCGGAGCACAGCTGCTCTACGCGGCCCCAACCGTCCCGAGCATCCTCGTCGCGGTGATCGCGCCGGTGAGCTTGGCGTGGATGCTGGAGACGCTGATCGTAGAGGTACGTCGGTGGGCGGCCGCCCGGACCGGACTGGACGTCTCCGAGACGCCGATCCTGACGGCCCTGCTGGCGGGTGCCTGGCGTCTGCTGCGCGGCCTGGTGGGCCTGATGCTCTGGGGTATCCGGCTCCTGCTGGACCGGCGCGGCACATGGGGTGGCGTGCGTGACTGGGTGCTGGACACGGCCCCGCTGGCGCCTGGCCGGACGCGGGCCAGCCTGGCGGCGGCGGCCGCACTGGAGCAGGCCGGGGCGGCGGAGCGGCAGGCCGAGCTGACGGCCGCTCGCGCTGACGAGCTGGTCGCGGCCGAGCGGGCCGAGATGGCCGCCCGTCTGGATCAGGTGGAGGCTCAGATCAAGGCCGAGCGCGCCCAGCTCCAGGAGGCTCAGCGCGACCTGGCCGAGCGCCTGGCCGAGACCGAGCGGGCCGCAAGGGACGAGGAAAGGACAGCGGCCGCTGAGCAGCTGGCCGAGCTGCGGACGGAGCTGACCGAGGTCCGCGCGGACGCCGACCAGGAGCGGGACAGGCTCGTGGCGACCGTGGAGGCGGTGCGTGAGGCCGAGCGCGCTCGGAGCCGGAAAGCTCTGGCCGCTGAGCGCGCCGAGATGGACCTAGTCGTCGAGTCCCTCCGGCTGGCTCGGGAAGAGTGCAATCGCCTCGCCGAACTGGCCTCGGTGCCGACTGGAAAGGCGCGTCTGCTGGCCCTGTACGACAGGCTCCAGGGCGTCGATTCCCGGTACGGCGACCTCGACCAGGCGGCCGCGCTGGCCCGCGAGCTGTACGAGCAGGCGGGGCTCCGGTCGGAGGGCACCGCGCGCTCATATCTGTATGAGCACATTAAGAGCAGTAAGGCCGACCAAATGTCGGTACAGGGAGGCATGATCGAGGCCGGGAGTCAGTCATGAGTAAAGAGATGTCACCTGTGCCCGTCAATGTCACCATTCCCCCACAGCCCTCGCCCGTCTCTCGGCCGGTGCCGATGCTGGCGGCCACCCTGCCCGCCCTCGCGGCCGCGCCGATGCCCTGGGACCTGGTCCCGGGGTGGGCCTGGGTGGTCCTGGCCGGTGGCGCGGCTGGGATGGGCGCGCTGTCCCGCATCGGGCGCACGCCCCGCATGCCCCGGCTCTCGCTGCGGCGTCGCCTGCAGCTGCGCGTCCTTCGGCCCGGCCC
>NZ_JACHJP010000020.1 GCF_014203715.1 Streptosporangium saharense | reverse complement strand
GCCGTTGTTGAGTTCCCGCCGGGTGGCCTCGGGAAGGACGATGGTGGGCACGTGGGCCAGCAGGCCCGCCCCGACTACCTGACCCATGGCGCGCTCACCGTGTTCTTGACATCGCAGTAGAAGTCGAAGCTCCAGGTGCCGCCCTCACGGCCGACACCGGACTGACGTGACCCGCCGAACGGCGCCTTGAGGTCACGGACGAAGAAGCAGTTCACCCAGACGGTCCCGGCCACGAGCTGGGAGCTGACCCGCTCGGCCCGCTCCTGGTCGCCGGTGATGAGGGTGGCGGCCAGCCCGAACCGGGTCCCGTTGGCCAGTTCGACGGCCTCCTCCTCACCGTTGAAGGTCTGCACGGTCAGCACCGGGCCGAAGACCTCCTCGGTGAGGATCTCGCTGCCCGGCTCGGCGCCGGTGATCAGGGTCGGCCGGTAGAACAGGCCGCCCAGGTCGGTGTTGGGGCCACCGCCGATCACCGCCTTTGCGCCCGCGTCCAACGCCCGCTGGACGAAGCCGTCGATGCGCTCCACGTGCTTGGGGTGGATGTTCGGGCCGAGATCGGTGGTCAGGTCGCGCGGGTCGCCCTGCTTCAGGGCCTGGGCGCGCTCGACGAACCGGGCGGTGAACTCCTCGGCGACGGCTTCCTCGACGAGCAGGCGGGTGCCCGCGAGGCACACCTGTCCGGCGTTGTCGTACTGCTCGACGGCCAGGTTCACGGCCAGGTCGAGGTCGGCGTCGGCGAACACGATCAGCGGGGACTTGCCGCCGAGCTCAAGGGAGAGCGGCGTGAGGTTGGCCGCGGCGGCGGCGGCGATGGTGCGGGCCGTGGGCACCGAGCCGGTGAAGCTGATGCGCCGCACGCGGGGGTCGGCCACCAGGGCGGCACCGGCCTCGGCGCCGTAGCCCTGGACCACGTTGAACACCCCGGCGGGCAGCCCGGCCTCCGCAGTGATGTCGGCCAGCAGGGACGCGGTCAGCGGCGTCCACTCGGCGGGCTTGAGCACCACGGTGTTCCCGGCGGCGAGGGCGGGGGCGATCTTCCAGGTGGCCAGCATCAGCGGCGCGTTCCACGGCGTGATCAGCGCGCAGACCCCGGCCGGGTCCCAGCTGACGTGGTTGGTGTGGCCGCGGGTCTCGAAGTCCTCGTGGCCCAGGTCGAGAAGCCAGTCGGCGAAGAACCGGAAGTTGTGCGCCACCCGCGGCATCACGCCGCGCAGGTGCGAGCGCAGCAGTGCCCCGTTGTCCGTGGTCTCCACGATGGCCAGGTCCTCAAGCCTGGCCTCGACCCCGTCGGCGATCGCGTGCAGCAACCGCGCCCGCTCCTGCCGTGAGGTCGCGGCCCAGGCGGGGAAGGCGGCCTGGGCGGCGGTGACGGCGGCGTCGACCTCGGCGGGACCGCCACGGGCTATCTGGGCGAGCAGGGACTGGTCGATGGGGGAGTGGTCGTCGAACGTGGTGGGCGAGCTGACCCGCTCGCCGCCGATCCAGTGATCGCCGTTGACGGGGATACCGGCGACAGTGGCCATCCGCTTCTCCTAATCGTTTGGCTCCAAACAACCTAGGATGAGCCGCGATGACCGGTCAAGACCTAGGGGGACCTCTAGGGTACCGTTTGGCTTCAAATGAACCTCTGAAGGAGTCCGGGATGTCTCGACGTCCGCTCATCGCGATCCCGTCGCGGTTCGCCGCCACCACCTCCGCGCTGCGGTACGCGGCCGTGGTCACCGCGCGGGCACTGGCCGACGCGGTCTACCGGGCGGGCGGGGAGCCGTTCCTGATGCACCCGGTGGACGCCGGGCGGGCGGCCGAGCGGCTCGCGGTCGCCGACGGACTGCTGCTGCCCGGCGGCGGCGATCTGGCCCCGCAGTCGTACGGCGAGGCCGTCGCGCACGAGGCGGTCTACGACGTGGACGCCGAGCAGGACGCCTTCGACCTGGCCGCGGCCGGGCACGCGCTGGCGACCGGCCTGCCGACGCTGGCGATCTGCCGGGGACTGCAGGTGGTCAACGTGCTGCGCGGCGGCAGGCTGCGCCAGCACATGGAGGCCGACCACCGCCACATGGTGCACCCGGTGACCGTACGGCAGGGCTCGCTGCTGGCCGGGATCACCGGGGAGGGGCTGGTCACGGCCTCGTGCTACCACCACCAGTGCGCCTCGGGCCTCGGCGAGGGCCTGACGGCGGTGGCGCACGCCGTGGACGGCACGGTCGAGGCGGCCGAGCTGCCCGAGGCGGCCGGGTGGTTCCTCGGCGTGCAGTGGCACCCGGAGGACACCGCCGCGAATGACCCGGTCAATCAGCGTCTTTTCGACGCACTGGTGGCCGCTTCCCGGAAATCGGGGTAATTGCTCCTGTTTCATTCACTCATGTCCCTGGCGCGTATCGCATTGATCGGACGAGGGTGATTACAACCGCATAACGCTGCCGATAAAGCATGCATGGTGAAGTGCGTGAGTATTGTGATTGCAGGGGCTTGTGTGGTTATGGCCACCATGGTGGGAATTGTCCCCCGGGCCGCCTACGCGGAGGGCTACAGCGCGGCGTGCGCGAGTCCCACCCTTACGATCACCGGGAACCCCGTGCCGGCGATCACCGCGGGCATGGTGGTCCTCTTCCAGCCGGGCACCTACACCAGTCTCTCGGCGATGATCACCGGCGGCGGCATCGCCTGCCTGGCGCCCGGGGCGAAGTGGACGGTGACCACCTTCGGCGTCGCCCCGGTCGGGTCGATCTACGTGCGGGGCGAACTCGACGTGCAGACCCTCCAGGCGCTGAGCAACGGGTTCCGGCTGGACAACGAGGGCACCGTCACGGTGAACGGCATCATCCAGGCCGCCGCGAACTCACAGCTCATCAACGACACCGGAGGGGTCTGGCACGGCAACGGCTCACAGACGCTGCTGGGCACGGCGAGCCTGACCAACAGGGGTTCGATCGACCTGGCGGGCTCACTGACGCTGGCCGAGCAGAGCACGTTCACCAACATCGGGACCGTCACGCTCGGGGCCTTCCAGAACGGCACCCTCACGACGAACACCGGCAACGTCACGGTCGTCGGCTCGGCGACCACCTCGGGCGTCTTCATCAACAGGTGCATAGCCGACTTCCAGTTCGGCTACGAGTCCGAGGGCTCGACCACCAACGAGGGATTGATCCTGGCCACCGGCGGCACCGTGGGCAGGATGGGCCTGTACATCTCCGGCGTCTACACCAGCACCTCGACCGGTGTGACCAGCGGCAGCGACTTCAGGATCATCCTGGGCGGGCAGATGACGGGCGCGGGGAGATACCGCTTCACCGGCTTCACCTCGGTCGCGGGAAGCGCCATCGGCAGCCCGCAGATCACCTTCTACGACGTCTCCCAGACGGGAAGCCAGATCTTCGACGTCGTGACGGGCACGGTGGTCAACGTGATCAGGGCCGTGGTGCCCCCGCCCAACCCCGCCATCCTGCCCGCCGGGTGCGCCGCCGCGCAGTCCGACCTGAACATCACCAAGACCGTGAACGCGGGAATTTGATCGTCCGCACTCCGTGACGAACTGGTCTTCCCTGGGTGTGGCACGATGCCGACAGACCGTGACCGGGTGTATAACTCGTGGAGTTTTCCCTGTTCAGCGACTTGATCGGCTTATGAGTGAAGAGATCGAACGTCGTATGGCCGACGGCCCTGCTGTCTCTGGCCTGCATCCAGGGACCGGCTGCGGCGGAGGAGACCGTGCGCGCCGGTCACGTGGTGGTCTACACCATGACCATCAGGAACAAGGGACCGGCGACCGCACGCGAGGTCGTCATGCGCGACCCGGTCGACAGCCGTCTGGAGTTCCGCTCGGCCGTCCCGAGTTCCTGTGACTACGAGGACGGGTCGGTGACGTGCCGGTTCTCCCGGCTTGACCCTCGTGAGGCGGTCACGGTCGAGTGGCGGGGGAGGGTCGCGCCGGACACCCCGGACGGCTACCTGATACGCAGTGTCGCGAGGGTCTCCGCGGCGACCCCGGAGTCCCGTCTCGACAACAACCGGGCGAGCGCGGAGATCGTGGTGACGAACAGGCCCCTCGCGCCGCCCGTCGCCGAACCGGTGGACGAACCCCGGGAGGAACTGCCGTTCACCGGCCTCCTCACCTGGCCGCTCGGCCTGGCCGGTCTGCTGGTCGGCGTGGGCTTGGCCGTACGCTGGACGGCCCGCCGCAGGCGCCTGTCCTGAACAGAAGTCACGCCCGCGCGTCTTCGTGTACGGCGGGCGTTCCCACAGGCCGGATGGTGTGGGCCGTTGTGCTCGCCGTCCGCGCGAGGCGGACGGCGAGCACATCATGAGACGGACTACTCAGCCCGTACGGACTTGGTGATCGTCAGATCGGACACCGCGTTGATCGGCGTGGTGATCGTGACGGTGTTGTTGTCCGGGTCCGGGTCCGGGTTGGTGCCGGTGACGGTGGCCGTGTTGTCCACGGTTCCCGCGGTAGCGGCCGAGACGGCCACGTTCAGCACGATGTTCGTGTTGGCTCCGGCGGCCAGGGCGCCGACCGGGCAGGTGACCACCTGACCGACCGCGGTGCAGCCAGCGGGAACACTGGAGACGAACGTCAGCCCGGTGGGCAGGGTGTCGGTGACGACGACGCCCGTGTCGTCGGACGGCCCGTTGTTGGTGACCGTGATGGTGTAGGTGCCGCTGCCACCCGCGTTCAGCGTGCCCGCCGTCTTGCCGATCGCCAGGTCGGACGACGTCTCGACGTTGATGTTGGCGTTGTTGCTGGTCTCGGGTGTCGAGGTGTCGGAGTCGACGCTGGAGACGTTGGGGATGACGGTCCCGGTCGGGACGTTGGGCCGGACCCTGACCGTGATGTCCCAGTTCTGCGTCGCGCCGACGGCGAGGGAGGCGAGCGTACACGTGACGACCTGGCCGACGGCCGTACATCCCGCGGGCAGCGGGGTGACGACCTCAAGCCGGCTGTCCAGGGTGTCGGTCACCACGACGTTGGTGGCGACCGCGGGACCGTTGTTGGTCACGCTCAGCGTGTAGATGCCGTTCTGACCCGCGACGACCGTGGCCTCGGGATCGGCGCGCCTGATCCGCAGCGCCCGGGGTGTCTCGCGCAGCACCGTACGGTGACGGACGACCAACCGGACCCTCTTCTGGTCGGCAACCGCCCGCGGGCCGTGCCGCAGCACGGGACCCCCGAGCGCCTTCGCGACCTTGACGGTTCTGACCGTCCTGCCCACGCCGGTCGTGCTGGCCGCGCTCACCGCGGACGGGAGGGCCATCATGAGCGCGCAGGTCACCGCTCCCACCGACAGCCACACCGAGCGACGAGAACGCAGGATAGCTTTGGTGAACAATGTCTCTTTTACCACGGTTCTCCTTTTAGGTAATAAAGCAATGCATGCTATTTCCTTGAGAAACGTGAGGTCGCGCACCGGCTGTGGTGTTTTGTCAATGGTTTGTACTACGGGTTTCCCTCGGGGGCGTTAACGGAAAGGTGCGATGGTCTCCCGTTAACTCCCGACGAGAAAGACCAGATGGTCGCCGTCCCGAAGCGTCAAGCAATGTCGTATCAACCGGATTTGTTCCGGAAATGGCATTAAAAAGGGCGGGGTCCCACCCGGCAAACGAGTGGGAACCCGCCCAAAGCGGAGAGAAGGGGTTATTCGGCGCGGCGGCGGCCACCCCGGCGCGGGGGAGCCGGGTTCTCCTTGCGGAGTTTCGCGCGGCGCGCCTCGCCGTGCTCCTCAAGGTGGGTGACGATCCGGCGCAGGGACTCCGCCAGCGTCAGCGCCTCCTCGGCGTCGAGATCGGCGACCACGAACGCCTCCTCGTCGTTGAAGGCGGGGAAGAGCTTCTCCATCAGGGCGACGCCCTCGGGGGTCAGCCGCAGCAGGGCGAGCCTGCCGTCGTCGGGGTGCTGACTGCGTATGGCCAGGCCACGTGACTCCAGCGTCTTGATGATGCCGGTCAGCGTGCCTTTGGAGATGCCCGCCTCGGCGGCGACGTGCCGGGTCTCGATCTCCTCCCATATCCACACCACCCACAGCACGACGAACGCGCTCCAGGTCAGGTCGGCCACGCGCAGGGCGGAGTTCTCCAGGTGCTGTCGTACGGCTGTCGCCGCGCGGTGCAGGTTGGAGACGGCGGCCAGTGCCTCGCGTCTGATCGGGATGCTCCCGAGGCGGCGACCGACCGCTTCCTCGGTCTCCGTCAATGAATAGTACGCGGGCACGCGAACTCCTCGATGTCGTACGGCGGGCGGCTGCCGGCCGGGAAGAACAGGTCCTCACGCCATTTTCGACGGCGTCACTCCCTCCGCCGGTCAGGGGAGCGCTCTCCTTTCTCATCCCACCGGATGATCGCCGCGCACGTCAACGGACTGGTGCCGGATATGACAGGACCCGTACGGGGTCGTGCCGTACGGGTCCTGTCATATCCGGAAAGTCATACCCGGAAAACGGAGGGGTCACTCGGCCCCTGAACCGCCGGAGCGCAGCAGGGTGCCGCCGTTCCAGACGACGCCGACCTGGCGGTAGTAGCCGCCGATGACCTCCTCGACGCGCAGCGCGGCCAGTTCCTCGGTCGGGGCGTCGAACAGCTCGATCTCGGCGTCGCCCTTCCACGCCTGGCCGCCCTCGAAGGACTGCCCGGCGCTGGAGATCAGCTCATCGAGGGCGAGGCCGCCGCCCGGCTCGATGGAGGGCAGCCAGCGGTTGTGGGCCATCGGGTGGCCGTTGACGAAGCCGTTGGTCTCGCTGGGCTCGCGCAGCCGTACGACAGCCTGGGCCAGACGGCGGTCGGCGGCGGCCAGGGTGGCGCCGAACGTGCCACCCTCACCGACGCGGGGCGCGGCCTGGCCGTACGAGTAGGGGCGGGTCTGGTGGATCGAGCCGAGCTTCTTGGGGTAACCCTGGTGCATGCCGCGGGCGATCGCGAAGTCCTTGTCCACCCAGATGTAGACGCAGCGGGAGAAGGTCCGTCCCTCGAAGGCGCAGCGCACGACGACGAAGCACTCCTTGTACTGCGAGCGCACCGGGTCGAGGAGCTCCTCCTTGCTTCCCGAGCAGGACTGCCAGTCGGCCCAGATGATCGCGACCGCGCCGGGGTCCTCCTCGGCGAGGGTCAGGGGCTCGGGCAGCAGCTCGGCGACGCGGGCGGGGTCGGTGCGATACTCGACGGTGAGCAGGTCGCCGGAGTAGTACCACGGCGGGGCGGGCACCAGCGAGGAGCGGCCGGTCGCCGTCTTGGGAGTGAAGAAGCCGCGCACCGTGGCCACGATGTCTCCTTGTCTCAGGGGGACGCCCCGGATCGTTCAGACTGTTTGGGGCCATACGATATGCCTTGAACTGCGAGATGTCACGATGGGAACGTAGCCCTCCCCGGGGCGAGCCTTGTTCCCCGGGCGCTCGGGGCGTATGTTTTGCATCCAAATGAAGTGTCGGGACCTATCAAGGGGGACGCAGTGAGCGCGGAGTCCGCGGAACGGACGGTCGAGCGCCTGGATGGGCAGGGCATCGACATCGTCCGGGTCGGATACCCCGACCTGATCGGCACCGAGCGCGGCAAGGACGTCCTGCTGGAACGGCTGCCCGAGGTCGTCCACAGCGGCGTCGCCTTCTGCCAGGCCGTCTACTACACCTCTCCCCAGGGGGACACCGTCCCCGTCCCCGGAGGCCTGGACCGTGGCCTGCCCGACGTCTCGATCCGTCCCGACCTGTCCACCCTGGTCGAGCTGCCCTGGGAGCCCGGTGTCGCCCACGTCCTCGGCGACGCCTGCGACCCGGCCACCGGCCGTCCCTTCCTTGAGTCTCCCCGCCAGGTGCTGCGCGCGGCCGTCGCCCGCCTGGCCGACCTCGGCCTGACCGCCCTGGCCGGTCCCGAGCTTGAGTACTACCTGCTCGAACCCGACCCCACGCCCGGTTCGTCCTCCGGGTGGCGGCGCTACGACGACGCCCTCGGCAACGTCTACGTCACCGGGCGCAAGGGCGACCGCCTGTCCCACGTCCTGCGCACGCTGCGCACCCTGCGCAAGCTCGACATCGGCGTCACCATGGGCAACCACGAGTTCTCCGGCGGCCAGTTCGAGATCAACCTCCACCACTCGGAGGCTCTCGACGCCGCCGACCGCGCCTTCCGCTTCAAGGGCGCCATCAAGGAGCTCGCCCGGCACGACGGCCTGATGGCGACCTTCATGGCCAAGCCCTTCGACGACGAGGGCGGCTCCGGCTTCCACGTCCACCTGTCCTGCACGGACGCCGAGGGCCGCAACGTCTTCGCCGCCGACCCCGGTGACGAGGGCGCCGAGCACGGCCTGTCGGCCACCGCGCTGCACGCCATCGGCGGCGTGCTCGCCCACGCCCCGGCCCTCGCGGCGCTGCTCAACCCCACGATCAACTCCTACAAGCGCTTCGGCCCCGACACCCTGGCGCCCTGGCTCAACGACTGGGGCCTGGACAACCGCAGCGCCATGCTGCGCATCCCGCCGGAGCGCGGCGCGGGCAGCAGGATCGAGGTACGGCTCGGCGACGCCTCGGCCAACCCCTACCTGGGCATCGCGGGGCTGCTGGGCGCGGTCTACCTCGGCATCCGCGACAAGATCAAGCCTCCGGCCCCGCTTGAGGGGTACGGCTACGACGCCGCCAAGGCGCCGGTGCTGCCGATGACGCTGCCCGCCGCGCTGGACGCCTTCGAGGCCGACGGGGAGTTGATCGAGGTGCTGGGCAAGGAGTTCGCCGCGGCGTACCTGGTCTACAAGCGTGACGAGGTGCAGCGTTTCTCCAGGACCGTCACCGACTGGGAGTTCCGCGAGTACGCGTACCACCTCTGAGGGTCACCTCTGACGGTCTTCCCGTCCCGGCCGGGCTTTCGCGGGTCAACGGCCGGGACGGGGAGTCGGGCGGCCTGTCAGTCGTCGAGGAGCACCGAGATGGCTCCCGAGGGACACAACCGCTCGGCTCGCTGTACGGCTGCCCGCTGCCCGGCCGGTGGTTCGGCGTCGAGGAGGACGACCGTGCCGTCCTCCTCGCTTTGGTCGAACACCTCTGGAACCGTGAGCGCGCACATACCCGCGCCTACGCACCGTTGCGTGTCGGTGTGGACCTTCATGTTGCCCTCCAGTGTGTGTGGCCCGTGCGGTGGCTGTGGGAGGTTCACACCCATAAAAGTACACGTGATGTAAGTTTGCAATAAGTGCATAACATAATTCCATGCACTAAGCTTCCTCCATGGGTGAGATCCCCGGGCTGCGCGAACGCAAGAAACTCCGTACCAGACATGCTCTGATCGCCGGGGCTCTACGCCTCTTCCTGGAGAAGGGCTACGAGCAGACGACCGTCTCCGAGATCGCCATGGCCGCCGACGTCTCGACGAGGACGTTCTTCAGCTACTTCGCGAGCAAGGAGGAGGTGGTCCTGTGCAACGCCAGGGAGAGCCTCGACCACATCCTGCGGACGTTCGCCGAACGTCTCCCGGGTGAGAGCCCCGCCGACCTGCTGTCCCGTGCCGTGGAAATGATCTTCGAGGCGCTGGCCGACGACGAGAGAGGCTGGGAGATCGCGGAGGTCAACCGCCTGGTCATGACCGTCCCCTCCCTCAGAGCCCAGGCGCTGCTGCTGATGTTCGACGCCCAGCACCGGATGGTCGACGCCCTGCAACGGGCCTTCCCCGGCGAACTCGACGCCATCGAGGCCGCCGCCGCCGTCGGCTCGGTGATCGGGGCCGCCAAGCTCGGCATCTCCGTCGGCCTGAAGCAGGGCGGCCCCTCCCAGGAGGTGATCGGGGGATGCAGGCGGGCCGTCGGCCTCGCCCTGGCCGGGCTGCGCGCCGTGGCCCCCTTCGAGAGCTGACATGTCGTGATCCGTGGGCCGTCCGCCGGGAAAAGGCGGGCCACCGATGACCACGGCATGACCGTTTCCTGACCGGCCTGTTCCTAGCGTCTTCCCTAGCCGATCAGGAGAGGGCGGGGCGGTCATGAGACGGCTGGAAGACGGACGAGGACGGCTCCGTGGGGGTGTCGCCCTGGTCGTCGCGCTCGTGTGCGCGTCGGCCTGCGGCAGCGGCCCCGCCGTACCGGCCGGTGTCTCTCGTCAAGAGGTCCCGGTGAATGCCTCTCCGGAGAGGCTTGACGTCTACGCCCACGACCGGCCGGGGATGCTCAGCCCGGCCGTGGCGGGCTTCCCCTCGCGGGTCTACGTGCCCAACAGCGAGAGCGACACCGTCAGCGTGATCGACCCCCGGACCTACCGGGTGATCCGTCAGTTCCCCGTCCACGGACGGCCACAGCACGTCGTGCCCTCGTGGGACCTCAAGACGCTGTGGGTCAACAACAACGACGGCAACACGCTCACCCCGATCGACCCGAGGACCGGCAGGCCGGGCAGGCCCGTACCCGTTGACGACCCCTACAACCTGTACTTCACCCCGGACGGCCGTACCGCCCTGGTGATGGCCGAGCGCAACAACCGCCTCGACTTCCGCGACCCGCACACCATGCGGCTGCGGCGCTCGCTGTCCATGCCCTGCCGGGGGATCAACCACGGCGACTTCACCGCCGACGAGACCGTCTTCCTGGCGAGCTGCGAGTTCTCCGGCCAACTGGTCGCCGTGGACACGGCCGCCAGAAAGATCCGCGCCGTCGTGGACCTGGCCCATCTGAGAACACCCCGCACGGAGAAGGCCCGGCACGCCGTACCGCACGAACACGCACAGACCGGAGACGCACAGACCGGGGAGCACACACGGACCGGGGAGGGCGCGGCGGCTCGTGGGCGTGTGGCGGCCGAGGGGCACGGGATGGCCGACGCGCACGGGATGGCCGGGGGGCGGGCCAGTATGCCGCAGGACGTCAAGCTGTCCCCCGACGGCACCACCTTCTACGTCGCCGACATGGCCAGGAACGGGGTGTGGCTCGTCGGCGCGAAGGACTTCCGGGTGAAGCGCTTCGTCAGGACCGGGGCGGGCGCCCACGGGCTCTACGTCAGCCGTGACTCGCGGCTGCTGTACGTGTCCAACCGGGGTGAGGGGTCGGTCTCCGTCGTCTCCTTCGCCCGCCGCAGGCCGATCGCGACCTGGCGCATCCCCGGCGGTGGCTCACCGGACATGGGCGGCCTGTCCGCCGACGGCCGCCGCCTGTGGCTGTCCGGCAGGTACGACGGCGTCGTCTACGTCTTCGACACCCGTTCGGGCCGTCTCATCCGCAAGATCCCCGTCGGCGCCGGACCCCACGGTCTGGCCGTCTACCCCCAGCCCGGACGGTACTCGCTCGGCCACACCGGGATCTTCCGGTGAACGGCGCGATCGGACGGCGCCTCGTCCTGCGCCTCGGCCTCGCCGCCACCCTCGGTGGCACACTCTCCTGCTCCCCGGACCAGGAGCGACCGGCGGCACCCCCGAAGGCCCTCCCGGAGCCACCCCCAGCAGAAACCCTAAGAAAAGCCTCAAACCCCCACGAAGCCATACCCCCCACCCCCCGCGGAGCCGTACCCCCGGCCCCGCGCGACGCCTCGGACCTCCACAAAGCCGCACCCCCCGCCCCTCGTGACGCCTCGGACGCACGGAAGGCCGCGACCCCCGAAGCCCGGCCAGGAGGCGGCCACCGGAACCTGGCCCGTGAGGTGCGCAACGGTCCCCGGGACCGCCCGAAGGTCGCGCTGACCTTCCACGGTGACGGACCCGTCGAGTTGGCCGAGCGCGTCCTGTCCGAGGCGGAACGGCATGGCGCCCACCTGACGGTCCTGGCCGTCGGCGACTGGCTCGACCGGCACCCCCGGATGGCCCGTCGCGTCCTGGCCGGTGGCCACGACCTGGGCAACCACACCGAGCACGACCTGGACATCTGCGCCCTTGAGGAGCGCGCGGCCCACGCCGAGATCGCCCGGTGCGCGGCCAGGCTGCGCCGTCTCACCGGGTCGATCGGCTCGTGCTTCAGACCGTCGGGGACCCGCCACGCCACGCCCCTGGTCCGCGAACTGGCCGCCCGCGTGGGCTACCGGACCTGCCTGTCCTACGACGTGGACTCCGGTGACCACGCCGACCCCGGCCCCACGACCGTCACGGCCAACGTCCTGGACACCGTACGGCCCGGCTCGATCGTCAGACTCCACCTGGGCCGCCCCGGCACGGCCGAGGCGATCCCCCACATCCTCACCGGCCTGACCCGCCGCCGCCTCCACCCGGTGACCGTCACCGACCTCCTCGGCGGCTGAGAATTCAGGTCTGCGGGCGAGGGCGCCGTACCGGGGTCGAGGAGTTCGTTGATGTCGCCTCGGAAGCTGGTGCGCGAGTACGAGTGCCAGCCGCTCAGGCCTGGTGTCGGACGCGAGAGCCCAGGGCGGTTGTCAGTCGTACTGAGGCTCTACCGTTTCCGACGTCATATTGCTCATCCGGATTCCCCTCCCGATGAAGGCATGATTATGGCGCACAGCGCTTTTTGCGGGTCTTTGGGGCGTCCTTTTTTCTCGTCGCTCCGGCGAAAGGCAAGGCTAAGGTCCCGCTGTCACTGTCGCGAGCTCATAGCCGAGGGTTTCGAGAGACGCTCCATCAGTCTTGTTGTGGTGCACGGCTCAAAGAAGCGGCGAAGGACCTTGCGCCGCTCAGCGGCAGGGCATTCCGAATGGACGGCGTCTGGTCATCTGCGACTTCGGAATAGGCACTGGATTTCAACGCTGCAGACTTCGGGAACGTCGCCAAGGGTTACCACAGCGGTTACAACACAGTCGATGGTGAGCAGAGAAGCCTGTATACGCCGCAGACCCGAGTTGCTGAGAACCTCGGCGGCAGCGTTTTGCACAGTTGAACCCTTACCGAGCTGAAGCCGTCATGTAGTCAGGGCGATTCTTCGGTCATCGCCATATGGTGCTTCACGTCTCCATCTCCCCGTCTGCCGTATCAATCAGACGGGGAGATCCGAAGTTGGGAAGAGTCATGTCAGTGCGTATCGTCACCGTAATCGTGCTCGGCGTCAGCCTTCTTACGGGATGCAGTGGTGCCGGAACGGCTCCGAAAGAGGCTTCAACGACCCCCGCACAGCAGAATGAGACACGGACAGCGGCGGCCACGAGTACGCGAGGCACGAATTGTGTTCCCTCGGTGACCTCGGGGAACGCGCGCACACGGGCGGATCTCATCGGGCGCTCTTCAAGCGATGTGATGTCCGCTGAGGCGGCTGCCGGGCACGAGGTCCGCGTCCTGGGTGAGGACGGCAAGTGCGCCGACGGCACGGACGACTACCGCAACGAGCGGATCAACATCGTGATCGAGGACGGGAAAGTCATCTGGGCGAGCATGTACTGAGCTTTCCATCCCGGAGCCGCAGGCCACGGGCGTGGTGCGGCGTGCGCCACCCGGTCGGCGGAGGCGGTCCTGGGGAGAAGCTGTCGATCAAGATCAATCTCCGTGTCATGCATCCCGCACGGACTCCGCTGCCGCCCCTTCGCGCAGGTCAACGCGTCAAAGCGATCCCCACGCTCCAACTCCACGGAACGAGACGTCGGGGACGCGTCAGGGTTTGCGGGCGAGGGCGCCGTACTGGGAGATCTGGACAGGGGATTCGAGGAGGTCGGGGCGCCAGAGGGAGCAGGAGACGAGGCCGGGGTCGAGGAGGTCGAGGCCGTCGAAGAAGTGGGTGATCTCTTCGCCGGTGCGGGCGGTGATCGGGGGTGTGGCGTGCTCGTTCCAGAACCGCATCGCCTCGACGTTCGCCTCCCCGCCGAGTTCCAGGGTCGGGTGGGTGAGGGCCAGATAGCTGCCCGAGGGCACCGCGTCCATCAGCCCGCGCACGATGGACAGCGCCTCCTCGGTGTCGAGGACGAAGTTCAGGATGCCCAGCAGCATGACCGCGACGGGCCTGGTGAGGTCCAGGGTCCTGGCGGCCTCGCGCAGGATCGTCGCGGTGTCGCGGGCGTCGGCGTCGACGTAGTCGGTCGCGCCCTCGGGTGTGCTCGTCAGCAGGGCGCGGGCGTGCACCAGCACGAGGGGGTCGTTGTCCACGTAGACGATCCGCGACTCGGGGGCGAGGCGCTGGGCGACCTCGTGGGTGTTGTCCACGGTCGGCAGGCCGGTGCCGACGTCGAGGAACTGCCGGACGCCCGCCTCGCCCGCGAGGTGGCCGACCACGCGGCCGAGGAAGGCGCGGTCGGCGCGGGCGACGTGGACGATGTTCGGGAACATGCCGAAGACCCGCTCGCCGACCTCGCGGTCAGCCGGGTAGTGGTCCTTACCGCCGAGCCAGTAGTTCCAGACCCTGGCATTGTGCGCGACCCCCGGATTCAGCCTGGCCGCCTCGGGGGAACCCGACCTGTCGTCCACGCGTTCTCCTTGCTCCTGGGCGGTACGGCTCGCCTCGCGGCACCGCCTGAGGGTACGGTGACGCCTTCGGCATGATCACTGGGAATGATAGTGACAGGGTTCATCCCCCTGTGCGTGGCCTGTCCGGCATGCAAAGCTTGGACCCGGCCGTACGCCAGTGGTCTGCTGTGTCGGTTTGCCGCAGTCGGTTTGCTGCATAGGGAGCGAGCGTGCGCACTGTTCGGACGACCGTGACCCCGTTCGAGGAGAACCTCACGTCGGATTACCGGCGGACGGGACCAACGGTGGCGCGGATGCTGGTCGGCGCACAACTGCGCCGACTGCGCGAGGCCAGGGGTGTCACCCGCGAGGAGGCGGGCGACGCCATCCGGGCCTCACACTCCAAGATCAGTAGGTTGGAGCTCGGCCGTACCAGCTTCAAACGGCGCGATGTGGCCGACCTTCTCACCCTGTACGGCGTGGCCGACGAGGCCGAGCGGGCGACCCTGCTCTCGCTGGCCGAGCAGGCGAACGTGCCGGGGTGGTGGCAGAAGTACCACGACGTGGTGCCCGACTGGTTCGACGCCTTCCTCGGCCTCGAACAGGCCGCGTGCGTCATCCGCAGCTACGAGGTCCAGTTCGTCCCCGGCCTGTTGCAGACCGAGAGCTACGCGCGGGCCGTCGTCCAGCTCGGCCGTCGCGACGTCAGCCCTCCCGAGGTCGAGCGGCGGGTCGCCCTGCGGATGCGGCGTCAGGAGCTGCTGTACCGGAGGAACCCGCCGAAGCTGTGGATGGTGATCGACGAGGCCGCGCTGCGCCGTCTCATCGGCGGCGCCGTGACGATGCGCGCCCAGATCGAGCACCTCATCCGTCTCACCGAGCTGCCCCACGTCACCCTGCAGATCATGCCGTTCTGCGCCGGGGGACACGCCTGCGCGGCGGGACCGATCACGATCCTGCGCTTCCCCGAGGGCGAGCTGCCCGACGTGGTCTATCTAGAGCAGCTCGCCGGGGCTCTCTACCTGGACAAGCCCTCGGAGACCGAGAAGTACTGGCACGTCATGAACCGCCTGGACATCGACGCCGAACGGCCGGACGCGGCACCGGTGATCCTCCAGCGCATCCTCAAGGACCTCTGAGGCCGGTCACTCCTTGCGGCCGACGCCGCCGACGACCCAGATCGCGTCGGGGCGGTGGGTCAGCTCCCCCTCGGGGCGCCACTCCGGGATGTAGACCACCCCGGGCTCGACCAGGTCGAGGCCGTCGAAGTAGCGCTCGACCTCGGCCTTGCTGCGCAGGCCGTTCCTGTGGGGGCCGCTGACGGCGCCCTCGCTCTGGTAGAAGGCGGCGAGCTTGGCGGTGGCCTCGGGGCGCAGGTCGGCGACCGGGTGCGAGATGGCCAGGTAGCTTCCGGGCGGGATCGCCTTGCGGAGGTGGTCGATGATCTGCGTGACCTGGGAGTCGTCCTGGATGTCCTGGAGTACGCCGAAGAGCAGGATCGCCACCGGCTCGTCAGTGTTGATCATCTTGGTGAGGCCGGGGTGGGAGAGCAGCGCCCCGGGGTCGCGCAGGTCGGCCTCGACGACCACGGTCAGCCGGTCGTCCTGGAGCAGCGCCTGGCCGTGGACCACGACCATCGGGTCGTTGTCGACGTAGACGACCCGCGCCTCGGGGGCGACCGCGTGGGCGATCTCGTGGACGTTGCCCTGGGTCGGCAGGCCGCAGCCGACGTCGACGAACTGCCGGATCCCGGCCTCCTGGGCGAGGAAGCGTACGGCCCTGCCGAGGAAGCGGCGTCCCTCACGCCAGAGCACGGGAAGTTCGGGGGTGATGGCCATCGCCGCCTCGGCCGCCTCCCGGTCGGCGGCGAAGTTGTCCTTGCCGCCGAGGAAGTAGTCGGCGACCCGCCCCATGTTGGGGGTCGTGGTGTCGAGCCTCGGCCGCTCCGGCTTCGACGATGCCACCGTGTTCTCCGTCCAGCAGATCCATTTTCTGCGGAGGTTATCCGCTTTTCTTATGCCCCGGGGACATATTCCGGCAACCGGTAGCCCCAGCCTGGCGGTTCATGACGCTTTTCGCGCGGGTCATGTCCACTTCCGCGCATGATCATGCGTTGTGGGCTTGGGCCTGGCACGGAAGGCGGGCAAACGACGGTCACGGCCACTGCGAGGCCGGGGCGGGTGGAGGAACGCGCGATGACCGAATAGGCCATTAGGGCGCCGCCACCGTTCTGCATGTAGCCATGCAGGCGGCATGATGAATGAATATATTCCATGCTCGCACCGCCCGAGCACAGAGCCCCGAGCCCCCCGTTCGAGGAGAAGCATGAACCACGACGACGCCGGACCCCGCCTGCTGCGCCTGTTCGAGGGGCACCGGCTGACCCCCGCGCAGCGCAGGATCGCGCACTGCCTGGTGCAGCACGCGGGGGAGGCGGCCTTCCTGTCCAGCGTCGAGGTCGCCGAGCTGGCCGGGGTCAGCCAGCCGTCGGTGACGCGCTTCGCGATGGCGCTCGGGTTCGACGGCTATCCCGCGCTGCGCAGGCAACTGCGCGAGTTCGGCTCTCCCGAGACGGTCGTCCAGGACAACGACGAGAGCGACGAGGAGGAGGCGCCGAACGAGTTGCAGCGCGCCGTACTGGCCGAGATCGCTCACCTGCGGCGGCTGGCCGGGGCGCTGGGCGATCCGAAGCCGGTCGTCGCCGCGGCGCGGTTGCTCTCCGTCTCCCGGCCGCTGCCGGTGCTGGGGCTGCGGGCCGCCGCCGCGCAGGCCGCGGGGTTCTCCTACTTCGCGGCCAAGGTCCACCCGGACGTGCGGCTGCTCGACGAGGGCGGGTCCATGCTGGCCGAGCGGATCGAGCGCGCCGCCGCCGCGGGGGCCAGCGCGCTGCTGTGCTTCGCGCTGCCGCGCTATCCGGCGGAGCTGACCGAGGCGCTCGGCGTCGCCAGGGACGCGGGGCTGAGCGTGGTGACGGTCGCCGACAGCGCCTTCGCGCCCGCGGCGGCGCTGTCGGACGTGGTGCTCGCCGCCGAGGTCGGCACGAGCCTGGTCTTCGACACCGCCTGCGGCCCCATGATGCTCGGCCGCGTCCTGCTTGAGGCCATGTGCGACGAGATCCCCGGGGCCGAGGGACGGCTTGAGGCGTTCGAGGTGTCGGCCGCTGCCAGGGAGATCTTCACGGACTAGCCTGTTGACTGAAACTATTCACACGGGATACAAGTGAATACATCTATTTGAACATGTCGGCTGACGACCGACGTGCTGGAGGGCGGAAGCGTGGCTGAGCAGAACGGTCGAGGTCCGATCAGGGCCCCGCGCGGGACGGAGCTGAACACGCGCGGCTGGCAGCAGGAGGCCGCGCTACGGATGCTCATGAACAACCTCGACCCCGAGGTGGCCGAGCATCCCGACAAGCTCGTCGTGTACGGCGGGACCGGCAAGGCAGCGCGTGACTGGCGCTCCTACGACGCCATCACCCGCACCCTGGCCACGCTGAAGGGCGACGAGACCCTCCTCGTGCAGTCGGGCCGTCCCGTCGGGGTCATGACGACCCACGAGTGGGCGCCGCGCGTCCTGATCGCCAACTCCAACCTGGTCGGCGACTGGGCGACCTGGCCCGAGTTCCGCCGTCTTGAGCAGCTCGGCCTGACCATGTACGGGCAGATGACCGCCGGTTCGTGGATCTACATCGGCACCCAGGGCATCCTCCAGGGCACCTACGAGACCTTCAGCGCCGTCGCCGCCAAGCGGTTCGGTGGCTCCCTCGCCGGGACGATCACCCTCACCGCCGGACTCGGCGGCATGGGCGGCGCCCAGCCCCTCGCCGTCACCATGAACGGCGGCGTCGCCATCTGCATCGACTGCGACCCGCGCAGCATCGACCGGCGCATCGAGCACCGCTACCTCGACGTCAAGGCCGCCGACCTCGACGAGGCCCTTCGCCTGGCCTACGAGGCACGCGACGCCCGCCGTCCGCTGTCCATCGGTGTCGAGGCCAACGCCGCGCAGGCCGTACCCGACCTGCTCGCCAGGGGCGCCGAGATCGACGTCGTCACCGACCAGACCTCCGCGCACGACCCGTTGGCCTACCTGCCGATCGGCGTCGCCTTCGAGGACATGGCCGCCGAGGCCGCCAAGGACCCCGAGGGGTTCACCCAGCGCGCCCGCGAGTCCATGGCCAGGCACGTCGAGGCGATGGTCGGCTTCCAGGACGCCGGGGCCGAGGTCTTCGACTACGGCAACTCCATCCGTGGCGAGGCCCAGCTCGCCGGTTACACGCGGGCCTTCGACTTCCCCGGCTTCGTGCCCGCCTACATCAGGCCGCTGTTCTGCGAGGGCAAGGGCCCCTTCCGCTGGGCCGCGCTGTCCGGCGACCCCGCCGACATCGCCAGGACCGACCGGGCCATCCTCGACCTGTTCCCCGAGAACGAGTCCCTCGCCCGCTGGATCAAGCTGGCCGGGGAGCGCGTCCACTTCCAGGGCCTGCCCGCGCGCATCTGCTGGCTGGGGTACGGCGAGCGCGACCGGGCCGGTGAGCGCTTCAACGACATGGTGGCCTCCGGCGAGCTGTCCGCCCCCGTGGCGATCGGCCGCGACCACCTCGACTGCGGCTCCGTGGCCTCGCCGTACAGGGAGACCGAGGCGATGCTCGACGGGTCTGACGCCATCGCGGACTGGCCGCTGCTCAACGCCATGGTGAACGTCGCCTCCGGCGCGTCGTGGGTCTCCATCCACCACGGCGGTGGCGTCGGCATCGGCCGCTCCATCCACGCGGGTCAGGTCACGGTCGCCGACGGTACGGCACTGGCCGGGGAGAAGATCCGCCGTGTGCTGACCAACGACCCCGGCATGGGCGTCATCAGGCACGTGGACGCCGGATACGACCGGGCCAACGAGGTCGCCGAGGAGCGCGAGGTGCGCGTCCCGATGCGCGAGGGCGACGCGTGAGCGACACGTACGAGAAGGCAGGCGAGGCGGGTGACGGCTTCCGAAGCATGTGGCGGGAGCTGCTGCCCGTCGGCCGCCACGCGGGCAGCGGAGGCTACCGGCGCCACGCCTGGACCTCGGCCGACGCCGAGTGCCGCGCCTGGTTCGTCGAGCAGGCCGAGGCCAGGGGACTGAGCCACGAGATCGACCGCAACGGCAACCAGTGGGCCTGGCTGGGCGACTCCGGCGCCGGTGACGCCGTCGTCATCGGCTCCCACCTGGACTCGGTGCCCGACGGCGGCGCCTACGACGGCCCGCTCGGCGTCGTGTCCTCCTTCGCCGCCCTCGACGCGCTGCGCGAGCGGGGCGTCACGCCCTCCAAGCCGCTGGCCGTCGTCAACTTCGGCGACGAGGAGGGCGCCAGGTTCGGCGTCGCCTGCGTCGGATCACGGCTGATGGCCGGTGTCCTCGACCCGGCCCACGCCAGGGACCTGCGTGACGGCGACGGTGTACGGCTCGCGGACGCGATGGAGCGCGCGGGCCGTGACCCGGAGGCGATCGGCCGCGACGACGAGCGTTTGTCCCGCATCGGGGCCTTTGTCGAACTCCACGTCGAGCAGGGCCGCTACCTCGCGGACACGCCGCACGCCGTCGGCGTCGCCTCGGCCATCTGGCCGCACGGCCGCTGGCGGTTCGACTTCCGCGGCGAGGCCAACCACGCCGGGACCACCCGGCTCGTCGACCGCCACGACCCCATGCTCGGCTACGCGGCGGCCGTGCTGTCGGCCAGGGAGCTGGCGCGGGAGGCCGGGGCGCTGGCCACCTTCGGCAAGGTGCGCGTCGAACCCAACGGGACCAACGCCATCGCCTCCCTGGTGACGGCCTGGCTCGACTCGCGGGCCGCCGACTCCGCGACGCTGGACGCGCTGGTCAAGGCCATCGACGAGGCCGCCGAGGGGGCCGAGGTCACCCGCGAGTCCTACACGCCGGTCGTCGACTTCGACGTCCCGCTGCGGGACCGGCTGGCCCGGGTGCTCGGCGGCGTCCCGGTGCTGCCGACCGGGGCCGGGCACGACGCGGGCATCCTGGCCTCCGCCGTACCGACCGCGATGCTCTTCGTGCGCAACCCCACCGGGGTCTCGCACTCCCCGCACGAGCACGCCGAGGAGACCGACTGCCTGGCCGGGGTGACCGCCCTGGCCGACGTTCTCCAGGACCTCCTGTGAACGGAAGGTTCTGGGCAAGACACGCCTGGACGGGAGGGGCCCGAGCAGGAGCCCCCGGTCCCGGAACCCCTGGGGCTGGGGTATCCGGGTCCGGGGGTTCCGACCCCCTTGAGTCCGGCGTTCTCATCGAGGTCGCCGAGGGCCGTATCGCGTCGCTACGGGCGGGCAGCGACCCCGGCGACCCCGGTGACGCCGTCGTCCTCGACGGGCTGGTGCTGCCCGGCCTGGCCAACGCCCACTCGCACGCCTTCCACCGGGCGCTGCGCGGCGAGACCCAGGTCGGCGGCGGCACCTTCTGGACGTGGCGGGAGACGATGTACCGGGCCGCCGCCGCGCTCGATCCCGACACCTATCTCGACCTCGCCACGGCCGTCTACGCCGAGATGGCCCTGACCGGCATCACCTGCGTCGGGGAGTTCCACTACCTGCACCACGCGCCGGGCGGCACGCCGTACGCCGACCCCAACGTCATGGGCGAGGCGCTGGTCGAGGCCGCGGCGCGGGCGGGCATCCGCATCACGCTGCTCGACACCTGTTATCTGTCGTCCGGTTTCGGCGCGCCGCCGGACGCGACGCAGGCCCGTTTCAGCGACGGTACGGCCCACGCCTGGGCGGAGCGGGCCGAGGCGCTGGCCGTCGCGCTGGACAGGCACCCGCACGCCGTCGCGGGCGCCGCGGTGCACTCCGTGCGGGCCGTACCCGCCGACCAGCTCGCCGTCGTCGCCGCCTGGGCCGAGAGCAGGCACGCGCCGATCCACGCGCACCTGTCCGAGCAGCCCGCCGAGAACGAGGGCTGCGTCGAGGCGTACGGCGTCACGCCAACCAGGCTGCTGGCCGACCACGGCGTGCTCGGCCCCCGGGCGACCGCCGTACACGCCACCCACCTGACCGCCGACGACATCGCCCTGCTCGGCGGCAGCGCCACGACCGTCTGCATGTGCCCGACGACCGAACGCGACCTCGCCGACGGCATCGGACCCGCCAAGGACCTCCAGCGGGCCGGGTCACGGCTCACCCTGGGCAGCGACAGCCACGCCGTCATCGACCTGTTCGAGGAGGCGCGCGGCATGGAGCTGGACGAACGGCTGCGCACCCGCCGCAGGGGCCACTGGAGCGCGGACGAACTGCTGCGCGCCGCCACCGGCGACGGGCACGCCTCGCTCGGCTGGTCCGGGGCGGGCCGTATCGAGGTGGGCGCCGTCGCCGACCTGGTGACGGTCTCGCTCGACTCGGTCCGCACCGCCACCCCACGGCCCCGGCCCGAGACCGCCGTCTTCGCCGCCACCGCCGCCGACGTGCGCGACGTCGTGGTCGGCGGCCGCCTGGTCGTACGGCACGGCGTCCACCAGCTCGTCCCCGACGTCCCCGCCGCCCTGCGCCGTGCCATCGGCCGTCTTGGGGCGTCGTCGTGACTCCCGTAAGCCCAGGGGCCGGTCCCTGGTCCGTCCCACACCATGCCGTGGTGAGCGCCGGGACCGGTCCCTGTTCCACCTGCTCTTCCGCACGTCCTTCTGCGCGCCCGGAGGTACCGTGAGCCTGCTCGTCACCGGTCTGTCCCGTCTCGTCACCAACGATCCGTCGCTGGGACAGGGGCCGCTCGGCGTGGTCGAGAACGCCGCCATCGTCCTCGAAGGCCACACGGTCGCCTGGGTGGGTCCCGCCTCCTCGGCTCCCGAGGCCGACCAGGTCATCGACGCCGGGGGCAGGGCCGGGATTCCCGGCTTCGTGGACTCCCACGCCCACCTGGTCTTCGCCGGGGACCGCACCGCCGAGTTCGACGCCCGCATGTCGGGCATGCCGTACACGGCGGGCGGAATCCGCACGACGGTCGCGGCGACCAGGGCGGCGAGCGACGACGAGCTCTCCGCCAACGTCGCCCGGCTTGTCGATGAGGCGCTGCGCCAGGGGACCACGGTCATCGAGTGCAAGTCCGGCTACGGCCTCACCGTCGAGGACGAGGCCCGCTCGCTGCGGATCGCGGGCGAGCACACCGACGAGGTGACCTATCTCGGCGCCCACGTCGTCCCGGCCGGGACCGACCCCGACGAGTACGTGAACCTGGTCACCGGGCCGATGCTCGACAGGTGCGCGCCGTACGCCCGCTGGGTCGACGTCTTCTGCGAGCGCGGCGCCTTCGACGGCGACCAGGCGCGGGCCATCCTCGAAGCGGGCGCCAAGCGCGGGCTCACACCCCGCGTCCACGCCAACCAGCTCGGCCCCGGTCCCGGTGTACGGCTCGCCGTCGAGCTCGGCGCCGCCTCCGCCGACCACTGCACCCACCTCGACGACGCCGACGTCGACGCCCTGGCCTCGGGGAACACGGTCGCCACGCTGCTGCCCGGCGCCGAGTTCTCCACCAGGGCCGCCTATCCCGACGCCCGGCGCCTGCTGGACGCGGGGGCGACGGTCGCGCTGTCCACCGACTGCAACCCGGGGTCGAGCTTCACCACCAGCATGCCGTTCTGCGTGGCCGTCGCGGTGCGGGAGATGCGGATGACGCCGGACGAGGCCGTGTGGGCGGCGACGATGGGCGGGGCACGGGCGCTGCGCCGCACGGACGTGGGCCACCTCGCCCCCGGCGCCCGCGCCGACCTCGTCCTCCTCGACGCCCCCTCCCACGTCCACCTGGCCTACCGCCCCGGCGTCCCCCTCATCTCAGCGGTCTGGCACCACGGCGAACGCGTCGTCTGATCCTGTTCTTGTCCTGCGCGAATGCGGGAAACTTTCGCGCACCGTGCGGGAAAGTTTCCCGCACCAGGGCGGGGCTGGCCGTACCTGGCTGTGGTTGTCCGGTCCCGGTAGATTGTCACCGCAGTCACCGATTATGGGGATTGTGATGACGGGGGAAGAAGGCTTCGAGGGGCGGATTGCGCCGTTTCGGGCGGAGTTGTTGGCGTACTGCTATCGGATGCTCGGCTCGGCCCACGACGCGGAGGACCTGGTCCAGGAGACCTACCTGAGGGCGTGGCGGTCGCGGGAGAGCTACGACGAGAACCGCAGCTCACCGCGCACCTGGCTCTACCGGATCGCGACGAACGTCTGTCTGACCGCCCTTGAGGTCCGTGGCCGCCGACCGCTGCCTTCGGGGCTGGTGGCAGCGTCGGATCCGCGCGGGCCGCTCGTCCGGGGAGAGCACGCCACCTGGCTCCAGCCCCTGCCGGACTCGCTGCTGGCCACGGGCGACCCGGCCGGGACCGTGATTGACCGGGGCAGCCTGCGCCTGGCGTTCGCCTCCGCCCTGCAGCACCTGTCGGCGCGTCAGCGCGGCGCGCTGGTCCTGCGTGAGGTGCTCGGCTTCTCCGCGTCCGAGACGGCCGAGATCCTCGGCACCACCGTCGTCTCGGTGAACAGCTCCCTGCAGCGGGCGCGCACCCGCATGAAGGAGGCCGGGGTCCGGCAGGAACGGGTCAGCGAGCCGTCCACGGCCGAGCAGCGGGCCTGGGTCGAGCGCTACATGAAGGCGTTCGAACTCGCCGACGTCGAGGGCCTCAAACGGCTGCTCACCGAAGACGTGATCATGGAGATGCCGCCGATGGTCAACTGGTTCGCCGGTCGCGGCAACTACGGCCTGTTCATGGAGTGGATCTTCGCGAAGTCCGGGAAGGATTGGCTGTTCAGGGAGGTCACGGCCAACGGCGGCCAGCCGGGGTTCGCCCTCTACGAGCGTCTCGGCGACGGGTACGGCCTGCACACGCTCCAGATCTTCACGGTCACCGGGGAGGGCATCGCCAGGAACTCGGTCTTCCAGGATCCCGACGTCTTCGCGACCTTCGGTCTGGCGGCCAGACTCGACGGGTGAGATTTTCTCGCGGGGCGCGATGAGTTCCGGGCTCGCCGCCGGTATGTACTGGCGAGCTCGGAACACCCGGGCCAACCGATCACAGGGGAGAACTCGATGTCGAACAGCCGTGTGGACGACGAGGCCGCGATCCAGGCCGTGCTGGTTGACTCCTACAAGGCGTGGGAGAACGGCAACGCCGACGGCATGGTCGCCAACTACACCGAGGACGCGACCGCCATCCTGCCCGGCTCACTTCGCGACAGCCGCGACGTGATCCGTCAGAACATGGCCCGGGGCTTCGCGGGGCCGCTCAAGGGCAGCTCGACCCACAACAGGCGGCTCAGCATCCGCTTCGTCGGCAGGGACGGCGCGATCGTCATCAGCGAGTCCGCCATCCTGTTCTCCGGGGAGACCGAGGTCCCCGACGCCCGCAAGGTGAACGCGACCTGGGTCTTCGAGAAGCGGGACGGCCGGTGGCTGATCGCCGCCTACCACAACAGCCCGGTGCTGGCGCCCACGCACTGATCCACTCCGCGTGGGGAAATGGCAGAACCCCCCGGATTACCGGGGGGTTCTGGTCTCCCTGGAGGACGTGCGATTGTGGGGGTGCCGACCCTGGAGCCGGCCGGCACCCCGGCTTCTCAGCGGATTTAGTAGAAGCGGACGATCCAGCCGTGGAAGGCGCCGCCCCGGCAGTAACCCCACTGCGGAACCACCCGCACGGGCCAGCCGCCACCCGCCCGGCAGCGACCGGGCGAGATCCACTGGATGATGGCCTCACCGGCGTCGGGCGTCGGGTCATCGGTGGCGGAGGGAGTGATGATCTGGATGGGAGCCGGGTCGGCCGCTGCGCTGGCGGGCGCCGCGGCGGCCAGCGGCAGCGCGACGGCTGCTCCAGCGAGGGCCAGACCTGTGAGAAGACGACGGATCATGTTGGGTCCCTTCACGGTTTGTGATGTAGCCGTAACCGATCGTGGCGCATTCTCGGTCGGGTGAGGCTCTCCCACGCCGGGCCATTTGACTAACTGTAGGTTTCGTATCACTGGCGGTAATGCCGCGCTCCCTTGTTTTCCCGAGGGGATTTCCAGGGGCATTTCCCGTTTTGTTGCTCCAGAATGATGTGTTCGGCGAGAAAGACACGTTTTCTTGGTCGGCTGGGATGGGAAATCCGCTTATCTGTTTTCGACGGATTGATATCGCCATTTTTTGTCAGATGGCAGGGGGTATGCTGCCCCCGGTCGGTCAAGTTAGGCTTACCTAAGCACCGGGTCGCCCCAGGACGCGGCCGGGAGCGAGCACGGACCACCGCCGAGGGGGACGCCCGCCATGTCAGTCGATCAGAACACCTCGCGGATGACGCCGGTCACCAGCGAGGAGGAGCTGAGGGAGATCGTCAAGCCTCCCCCGAAGGCCATCGCGGAGAAGGCGATCGACCACATCGACCCGCAGTCGCGGCTGTTCATCGAGGCCTCCCCGTTTCTGCTGCTGGCCACGGTCGACGACAAGGGGAACGTCGACGTCTCCCCGCGCGGCGACCCTCCGGGCAGCGTGCTCGTCCTCGACGACAGGACGCTCGCCATCGCCGACCGCAGGGGCAACCGGCGCCTGGACAGCATGCGCAACATCCTCCGCAGACCGAAGGTCGCGACGCTGTTCGTCGTGCCCGGCGTGTCCGAGACCCTCCGCGTCAACGGCCACGCCGTCATCGTGCGGGACGCCCCCTTCTTCGAGCGGATGACCGTCCAGGGAAGCACCCCGCAGCTCGCGATCGTGCTCACGGTCGAGGAGCTGTTCCTGCACTGCGCCAAGGCCTTCCTGCGCTCCTCACTCTGGAATCCGCAGAGCTGGCCCGACCGCGCCACCATCCCCAGCGCGGGCCGCCTCGTCAAAAGCCAGACCGGCTCCCGCATCCCGGAATCGGTCTTCAACGCCGGCCTCAACCTCGACGCCAGGAGGAATCAGTACTGACCTTCGTCCGGGTGGGCGCGCTCCGGGACGGTGAACGAGATCCAGCGGTCGGGCGGCAGGTCGGGCACGGGCCGGGGCTCCTCCTTCCAGGCCTCCCCGGCGATCTCCGACGCGACCCGGCGCCAGAAACGCACCGCGGTCACGTTGACGTCCTGGAAGGCGACCTCCCACGCCCCCGGATACCTGGCGAGCACTTCTCGTACGGCACGCAGCCCGATGCCCGTCCTGCGCGCGCCGCGCACGACGAAGAAGCCACTCAGCACCCGGACAGGACCGCCCAGCCCACGGACGGTGGCGAGGCCGACGGGGTGCTCGCCGTACGTCACCAGGTAGGGCGCCCTGTCAGGGTCGGTGAACGCCGCGTGCAGCCGGTCACTCCTGAAGGTCCCGTCCGCGTTGGGCAGCCTTCCCTGGAACCCCGACATGTCATGACAGAACATCAACCAGAGCCGCTCCGCGACCGGCCGATCAGCCTCTCCGGCAAGCCGTACACGCACCTCTGACATGGAACCCCCAGCGTTTCCGGACACGAAAAAAGCCTCCTCACCGGACAGAAGTCCGAACCGAGGAGGCTCAACCTTTCTCAGGAAATATATCAACATTTCCCGGGTCGCTACGGGGTTGTCGCCCTGACTGTGCGGGTGACGAGGGACCGGCCGAGAGAGCGGGCAGGGCAGCCGCCAGCATCGGGTTGCGAACCCTTCAGGGTGATGAGCGACGACCAGCCCTGCATCACGGTGGCGTGTGCCTGCTGGTTGCGAACCCTTCAGGGTGATGAGCGACAGGTGCATGGATTGTCCGTCACGAAGCCGGAAATCGTGTTGCGAACCCTTCAGGGTGATGAGCGACACGAGTGCGGGTACTCCTGCCACCCGGGGCGGCTGGGGTTGCGAACCCTTCAGGGTGATGAGCGACCGAGGGTAAAGTCCCAGGTCAGGTAGGGCGAAATGCGGGTGGGGCGGACTGGTTCTGCAGTAGTCCGGCGGTAGTGCAGAGGTGCAGGTCAGAGCGTTGATCATCTTTGGGTACGGCCCGGCGCACGAACCTCTGTCCATGATGACGGGCTCATCGGTCAGAAGTCGAACCCTCCGAGCTTCGCGCCGTCCACGAAGGTGTCCCACCCGATGTCGCTGTCGTGGGTGACGGCTGTGCCGGGGTGCTGTTGGTTCAGAGTGGGGTTGGGCCGGTGGAGTCCCATCGGGTGAGGGCTGGTTGGTGGCCGAGTTGGGTGCCGGTGTGGGGGTCGAT
>NZ_JACHJP010000019.1:24999-27603 GCF_014203715.1 Streptosporangium saharense | reverse complement strand
CCCCGCCGGACGGCCCGCGCGGCCGCCGCGCCGCGCACGCCCTGGCCCTCACCACCACCCCGCCGGACGGCCCGCGCGGCCGCCGCGCCGCGCACGCCCTCCTACTTGGCGGCGTCGCCGCGTGGCCGCCGTCGTACCGGCGGCTTGGCGGTCTGCTCGACGGCCTCGCCCTGCTCGGGTGCGGCGGCCAGCTCGGCGCGGAGTTGCTCGACCTGAGCCGTGAGCGCGCGGCGCTCGGCTCCCTCGATGTCGGCCTGCTGCTCGGCCCGCTCGGCCCTCCGCTCGGCGGCCTCGGCCTGCGTGGTGACGGCCTGAACCTGTGCCGCATGGGCAACCGCGATGGCCTTACGCTCGCGCTCGACGTCGGCGCGCTCGCGCTTGATTTCAGCGGTGAGAGTCTCGGCGCTGGCCTCGGCCCGCTCGGCCCTCCGCTCGGCGGCGGCGACCCGTTGGGCGCTCTGCTCCCGGGTCTCCTGCGCGGCGGCCGCGGTCGCGTCGCGCTCGGTGTGCGCCGTACGGATCTGCGCGGCGGCCTCCCGCTCGGCCCGCTCGACGCGCTCAGCTGCGGCAGCCTCGGCCTGATCGACTCGCGTGGTCGCAGCGGCCTCGGCAGCGATGGCGCGGGCCTCGGCGCCGGCCACTTGCTCGGCCAGCCGCTCCTGCTCCTCGTGGTGCTCGTCGCGCTCGCGCTTGGCATCGGCGCGGACCCGCTCGATCTCGGCCGTGAGGGCTTCGGCCTGGGCCTCGGCCCGCTCGGCCCTCCGCTCGGCCTCGGCCTGGGCGGTGCGTGCCTCCTCGATCTGCGCGGCGGCTTCGGCCTGGGCCTGCTTGATAGCCGCGCGGGCCTGCTCCTCGGCGGCCTCGGCGCGCCGCTTTGCGGCTTCGTGGGCGGCGGTGACCTGCTCGGCCAGGCGCTCCTGCTCCTCGTAGTGCGCCTGCCGCTCGGCCTCCAGGGCCTCCTCGGCCTGCTGGGCGCGCTCGGCCTCGGCGCGGGCTCGCTGCTCGGCCTGCTCGGCCTGAGCCAGTGCCGTCTCCGCGACGGCGTCGGCCTGCTCACGCTCCGCGCGGGCCGTAGCGGTCGCGGTGCTGGCCAGGTTCGCGCGCTGCTCGGCCGCGATGGCGCGGGCCTCCGCGCTGGCCACCTGCTCGGCGGCGGTGGCGTGTGCGGCGGTGACCTCGACGGCTGCGGCGTCGGGGTCTACCACCGTGCGCAGCTCGGCCGCCACACGCCCCATCTCGGCGATGACGCGCTCGGCGAGTTGCTCGGCGCCACGCAGCAGCTCGGCGCCGCGGACCTGGCTCATGGTGACGGGCCGCTCCAGGTCGTCGGGCTGCTGCGGCGCGGCCTCGCCCCGCGCTTCGGCCTCCAGGCGCTTGCGCTCTCGGAAGGCGGTCAGCGGAGTGTGCTCGGGGTTCGCGCAGTACGCCGGGGGGCGCCCCGGTCCCGTGGGCGGCTCGGGCTGCTCCTCGCACGTGGGATAGCGGCAGGTCGTCACCGCACTGGGCGGAGTGGTCATGGGGTCCTCCTCGCTCGTGTGCCCCGCCTGTCGGGGTACCCCTATTCTATTTCATTCGTTTCATCATCGCAATGAAACGAATGAAATTAATGAAACGAAACGAAACTCGGCCGGTCACGTTTTGGTCACGAAAAGATCTTGACCACAGAGGGGCCGCCTCCTGTGATCCCGTCCGCCTGAGGGCGTCAAGCCGCGGACGGCACGGAGGTGCCAGCCCGTAGCCCGTAGGGACGGCCGTAGGCCGTGGCTGGCGGCTCTGGGGCGGCCGTGGTAGCCCTCGGGTCAGGCGGACGGGATCACAGGAGGCCAGCCCCGGCCCCCCACTGACCTGCACCTACTCCGGGCCCCCTTCCTGATCCCGGTGCCTGCCTGCCCGGCGAGGGCATCGCTTGTCGCCCTTCGTGACGGCGCGCTGCGCGGGGAAAACCTCGCCGTGGTGGCCCTCAGTTATGACGCATGTAACAAGTCGGCCCCAGCGGGCGATGCACTCGCGCCAAGCTGCTGACCAGCAAAAGCCCAAGGGGCGTACCCGAAGCAAGGGAGACGACGATGAGCAACGACAGAGTCATGGGCGGGCCTGGCGGTCACGAGGACAACGCATACCAGGCTCTACGCGAGGGTCAGCCTGAGGTGGCTCAGGTGTTCGCCATCCTCGCGCTTGCCTCAGCGGTCAACCGGTTCGCCGAAGCGCAGGAGAACGCCAACTTCGGTCGTTGAGGTATAGGACCTGGGCGCTCTGCGGCAGTTCGGCTCCCTCCGTGATAGATCATCAGATCCATTTCCCCTGGCCAGCTTGTCTCGGCCTGGCCCTGCCGGGAGCGGTACGGCTCAGCGGCGCTCAGCTGGGGCCAGGACTACGCCCCGCGCGGTGGCCAGGGATCAGTACGGCGCTGCGGGGGCGCCTCCCGCCACGTGCGGAGGGAGGCTGCGCGCCCGGTGGGCGGGAGGTGACTCCGCTCCGCGGGGGTCTGGGGGCGGTGGAGCCCCCCGGGTCACCAGGCCCTGGCCTGGATGCGTCGGGTACGGGCGGTGGAGATCTCGGCACGGGCGGCGGCGGCCGGGCCGGTGCCCGGGGGCGGTGTCGCCC
>NZ_JACHJP010000019.1:0-24902 GCF_014203715.1 Streptosporangium saharense | reverse complement strand
CCCTGGTGCTCGTCGACGAACTGGCCGTCGCCGTGGTGAGCCTGGTGCGGGCGGCCTCCAGCTCGGCACGGGCGGTCGCGGCCGGGCCGGTGCCCGGGGGCGGTGTCGCCCTGGTGCTCGTCGACGAACTGGCCGTCGCCGTGGTGAGCCTGGTGCGGGCGGCCTCCAGCTCGGCACGGGCGGTCGCGGCCGGGCCGGTGCCCGCCGGGGACGGCGAGGGCCTGACGCTCGCTGTCGTGCTGCCCGCTGCGACCCTGGCCAGGGCGGCGACGGCCTCAGCCCGCGTCGCGGCGCGGCCGCGCTGGGTCTGCTGGTAGTGCGCTGCGACCCGGGCGGCGCGGGCGGCCATCGCTGCGGCGTACCCCTCGCCGTCATCGTCGGCCCGGACCCTGGCCCGGCGGCGGTTCGCGGCCAGGAGCCGGCCGATTCGGTATCGGATGACTCCGCCCAGGTCCGACGCCGTTCGTACCTGCCATGTCAGGAGTTCGACGACCTCGGAGGCCGGGAGATCCCGGGCGATCAGGGCGACCAGCGGCGCCAGGGCGGCCTGCTCGGCGTCGCTGAGCCCGTGCCCTCGCTGCTCGATCCAGGCCGGGCCACACTCCTTTACAATGTAAAGGCCGTGAGCCCGCTCCCCTTCAGAGATTCCTCCCCCAGGACGGGGGGAGCGATGGTCCCGCAGGCTCCGCAGGACGTGGGTCCGAGGGGAGGGGGGAGATCCCTCTCGCGTATAGGGACGCGTTTGAAAAATGATCTTCTGGCCGTGCTGAGTGGCCAGAGCCGGGCCGGTCGCGGAGCCGTACCGGACGACCTCACACTCGCTCAGCGCTGCGGCCACAGTGACGCGGGTCTGGCGACCCCGGGCGCGCGCAGGAGCGGGATCGACCTCGTCCCGCACGGCACGGGCCAGGTCGGCGGGCGGCTCTGCAGGGAGGTCGGGGAGGCTCAGCACATACCTGGCCTGGCGGCCCTGGGCGGGCCCGGCGACCTTGCGCACGTAGCCGAGCTTCTGCACGCGCGTGAAGTGGTTCCACCCGGTGCGGGGGTCGCACCCGTGCACTGAGGCGTAGACGGCCATGATGGCCATGACGTCGCTGACGTGGCCACGTGCCGTAGCGCGGTGTGTCAGGTGCTGGATCATCGCCCACGCGCGATCGTCGCGCAGCTCGCCGCGGTGCCGCTGCAGCGCGGCGATGCGATACCACTCCTGACGGGGCATGGCAGGGAGGCGCTCAGGCCCCTCGTAGGAGGCCGTCGCGGGCGGGGTTTGATGTGCGCTGTCCCTCTTGGGTGACACGCCCCTATCTGGGCATGCTGAGACAGGCAAGCCAGGGTGGGTTATCCTGAACTCCGTTCTCCCGATTTCGGCCTGGCAGCCGAAGCCGGGGGTCGTGCGGGGCCGTTGGCAGCGGCGCCGCGGTGAAGCGGTAAGCGGTGAAACAGAATGAAAGTGAAGTAAGTCGCCTGGGTTGGCGCCCAGGTTCGTGATCGCCCCGGCCTGGCAGCCGGGGCTCACGCATTTATGGAGTCAGTGGGTCCTCCTGCGCGGGGTCCACGTGCTCCTGTGCCAGGGGGTCGAGCGCGATCAGGCGCTCTAGGTACAGGCTCATAGAGATCCCTCGACGCTGGGCAGCTCGGACGAAGCTGGCCTTCACGTGCTCAGGAACTCTTGTCTGCAGGGGCTCAGTGCTCCCCACTCCGTGAGGGCGGCGGCTTCTGCCAGCGATTGCGACCACCCAGAGATCATGGCGCACTACAGAGCGATGATGCATGCATCTTGCCCGCGTGTCGCCAATCTGTGATCTATGCGGCCTGTGCTTACGCAGGTATTCGCGGGATCAGTCGGTCAAGATCAGCCGCAGCATCACCTATCGCACGACATGTCCGATGCATCTGTGTACAGCTCTCGATGGCCAGCACACGCCCGGTGCGGTGCTCGTCAAGCTGTCGGCCCAGGGCATCGGTCTGGTGCTTGAGACGGGCGTAGATCTCGGCCAGCGCCCGGTCAGTAGGAGTCAGCATGATCTCCTCCTTTCGAGGGGGTTGCCACGATTACCCGCTGGGCTCGCGCTCGTCCAGGACCTGCAGTTTTTGGGAGAGTCGCTGGCAAAGTGGCTCGACTCTCCCGTATCGCCCTACTCGTCGTCCTCCAGCTCGGCGGCGATCTCGTCCAAGCTCCGCAGTAGCTCCTCCGCGTCGGCCGGAGGGCTCGACGGCCCCAGACCGACGATGAGGTCCTCGACGTCCTCGTCAGAGACACCTCCGGGGGTGCCACCGATCCACCCCACGTGGTGCCAGGTCAGCGGGTCCCCGTCCGGCCTGGGTTCATAGACGGCCCGCGCGATCTCCCCCGGGACGATCATGTACGCCCCATCCCCTGGGGGTTCCCCTTCGTCCACTGGCCAGCTCATGCCGTCCAGTGGCCCTCCCATCAGCCGAATGCTCATGCCCTCAAGGGTGGCCTGTTCAGCCATTGAGTGCCGTGTAAATACAAAGCTGTGCTACCTGTGATCTATTCGCTACCAAGAGTTAGGAGGTGTGCGGTGCTGCTCTTCTTCCTCTCCCTCCCGAGTCCGCTCTTCTTCGGCGGGTGACGTGTAGTAGGTGAGCATGGCCTGCACGGCCCGCTCGCCTACCTCCGGCCCGTGGCCAGGGGCAGGCCCGAGCCGGGCCTGCAGTTGCTCGGCGAGTTCGCCCGCCAGCTCGGCCAGCGGCTCGCCGGGCAGCACCTGGCCCAGCTCCTCCAGCAGACGGACCACGGCGTCGCCCTCGGCCCACGTCAGGAGGGGCTGAGAAAGCGGCTCCTGGTGGCGGGAGGCGTCTACTTGAGCGGCCAGGACGACGGCCAGGTTGAGCCGGGCCATGCGGGTGTGGTCGGTGGTCATGTGCTCAGGGTGACAGCTCGCTCACCTGTGGCGCCTGCCGTACGGTGAGAGAGCACATCGCGCTCGTCTCCGGTCCGTCCCCCATGTCTTCGGAGTGCTCGGTGATCACCCCTCTTCTTCGCTCTGCCCGGCCAGGTGCCGGCGCCTCGGCCTACGCCCAGTACCGGGCCGCCATCGCCGAGGGGCGGTCCCAGCGACTGCTCATCCGGGCGGGCCTGGTCGCGGCGGCCGCCGTGGTGGCGGGCCTCGCCTGGGGCTGGGTGGCGGCCGCCGTGGTCGCGGTGGCGGTCGGAGTCGCTGACACAGTGGTCAGGTGGCGCACACATGAGGCCGTACGGACCTGGCGCAAGGGGGCGATCGGGGAGCGGCGTACCGCCCGGATGCTGCGGCCCTTGGAGCGGCGTGGGTACAGGGTGCTGCATGACAGGGCTCTGCCGTACGGCAGAGCGAATGTGGATCACCTGGTGATCGGGGCTACGGGCGTTTTCGTGGTGGACAGTAAGCACTGGTCCCGAGAGCGACGGTTGACCCGCCGGGGTCGGTACGTGCGCGTTGGCCGAAGCTCCGGAGACCAGCTGGTGAAGTCAGTGCTTTATGAGGGCCAGGCCGTCGCGGCCGCGCTCGCTCAAAGCCTGGGCCAGCAGGTCCAAGTCACGCCGGTCCTGGCCATTCACGGCACGCGCATGCCGCTGCTGCGCGTGACGAAGGTCTCGGGTGTGCCGCTCCTGCAGGCGCCCCAGGTCCGGGGGTGGATCGGCCGTCAGCCTGCACGGCTGTCGGCGGCAGAGGTCGCCACGATCGCCGCGGCGGCCGACAGGGTGCTGCCGCCGTACACCGCGAGCTAAGAGGACCAAAGCCGATCACCTGGGAGAACACCAAACTGGCCTTTGCTAAAACGAGCGTTTTAGCAAAGGCCAGTTTGGGTCAGGGCCTACCTGATGGAGCCGGGGGCGATGACCGGCGTGCCGTGGCCCCAGGACGCGCACTCCTCAGCCCAACACTGATGCGTCCAACAGGTCACCCGGTCGTTGGCATGCATCCCGGCCTCCTCCGCCAGGTCGTCGCGCCGAAGGGCCTCGGCGAGGTCGTGGGGGTTGCGCATGTGTTCCTCCTTCTAGATCAGGCGATGCTGGTCAGACCGTGGCGGCGCCCGGCCCTGAGCGGTCAGTGGTTCCTGCTCCAGTCGGCGAACTGGTCCAGGGCCGCCAGCTCCGCCTCGACGGCGGCCAGCTGGTCCGCGGCGGTGTTGAGCGCCGCTCCGGCGCGGTCCTTCTGCGGGCCAGGGGCGTACCGGTCATAGGTCCGCCGGGCGGCGTTGTAGGCATGCTCGGCGTCGCGGAACCGGGCGAGAACCTTGTTGCGGTCGGCCCGCCAGGCGTCCTCACGGGCCCGTCGCCGCTGGTCCTGCGCTTTGGCCTCTTCGCGGGCCTGTACGGCTTCGGCCTCGGCGGCCTGCCGGGCTTGCTTCTTCTTGCTGTTGAACAGAGGCATGTCGTCTCCCGGGGTGTGGCGTGCGGTCAGTCGGTCTCGGGCTCGTCGTCGGTGGCCTCGGCCAGCAGGCTGGCAAGCTGCAGCTGGACGACCTGCATGGCCTGGGTGGTCTCCTCCAGGCTGGAAGACAGCAGTTCGGAGTGGGTCTCCGTGCTCGCCTGTACCGCCTGAAAGCGCCGGTAGAGGGTCTGCACGGCGGCCGCGGACTGCCCCTCGCGCTGGGCGGTCGCGATGTCCAGGGCGAGCTTCTGCAGGTCATCCCGGGCCCGGGTGGTGAACGCGCTGATGATCATCTCCCGCATCTCGGCCTGATCGGGCAGGGGGACGCGCGACAGGTGGCTCCCCTCACCCATCCGGGAGACCAGCTCACGCAGCGATCCGAGCGCGTCGGTGTGCTGCGCGTTGACGAAGTAGACGCCTCCGGTCGGCCGCACGCGGATCGCCTTCAGGCCCTCGATGTAGGCGCGGACCATGGAGCGGAGCCTGTCGCCGGTCAGGAAGTTGCATCCCTCCTGGTAGGAGGTCTCGACCTCGGCCAGGACCTCGCGTACGCGGCCCTGCTCGGCCTCGGACAGGCCCTTGATCGCGGAGTGGTCGGGCTTGACGGCCAGTTCTCCGGCGCCGATGGCGGCGGTGGGGGAGCGGTCGTAGTGGAAAGCGATCTCGGCCAGGCGGGTGTCATAGCTCAGACGGGTGTTGGCCTCGTCACGCACCTCCCGGACGAGGTGGCGGACGATCTGGCGCTGGTCGCGGCGGACGTGCCGGACCATCAGCAGGGCCTCCCGAGCGGTCCCGTCCGTGGGGCGGCGGCCTCGGCGGCCGCCGGGCGCGGTGCTGGCCGGGTCGGCCAGGGGGTAGGAGACCCGCACACCGCGCGGGCCGGTGACCCTCTCGAAGATGTCCATGGGCCGGATGGGGCCGGGCAGGTGCGCGGGGTCGAGACCGAGCTGCTGAAACCACAGCTCCAGGGCCTCGGGGGTGACCCGCCCGTCAAAGATGCTGTAGAGCACCAGATAGCCGAGCAGGGGGGCTCCGCCCTGCTCCAGGGCCTCGGTGTAGGCGTCGATGCCGACCACTGGCGGGGCGTCGATCGCCGGGGCGGCGTGGGTCTCGGTCATGGCTCCATTGTCTCCCATCGGGTCTCTAAAACGCTCGTTTTTGCAGTAACCGGGGGTGTCGTGCCCCGTGCGGTACGGGGCACGACGGGGTCAGATGACCCGGAACAGATCGGCGACCTGGGTGACGTCGGCCAGGTCGGCGACCATGCGGACGTTATCGGCCAGGGCCTCCAAGACCGGTCCCGGTGTGGTCGCGATGGCCAGGCCGAAGGTCCGGAAGTCGAGACGGGCCTTGCGCTCCTGCCAGGTACGCATCCACTCCTCGCTGACCTTGGCCTCACCATCGGTGACCATGACGATGTCGGCGCGGGCGGTGCCCTCGGCGTTGTACGCGCGCTCCAGCAGCTCGGCCGCCTCGTCGAGCGGGCGGGTGAAGGACGTACCACCGCCGAGGAAGGTCTCGCCGAACTCCAGCAGCTGCTCCACGCTCGCGCGGCCGCCCGGGAACTCGAACACCTTCGGCGGCGCATTCTCGTGGGAGAAAACGATCCCGGCGAAGTCCCTACGGCTCGCACGGGCCTGGTCCAGCAGGGCGAGGCCTGCGGCCTTGGCCCACGCCTCCCGGGTGATCCCGGTGGCCTCGTAGGTATTGGTCATGGAGGAGGAGGTGTCGATCAAGGCGATGATGGCGCCCTGCCCCGTGATCTGCTCCCCCCGGGTCTCGTAGGTCATCAGCCTGCCCTCGGCGACCTTGGCGGCGAAGACCGGGCGCAGGGCGGGCACGCCGAGACTGGCCACCTCCGAGGGGATCGCCCGGGAGATGTCATCTCCGAGCGTGACGCCGACCAGCTCGCCGACGGCGTGCTCGACCTTGCGGGCGCGCTCACCGCGCGCCATCTGCCGGAACCGGCCGATCAGCTGGGCGAACTGCCCCAGACGGCCGCCGCGTAGCCGCTCGGCCAGCTGACGGCGGGTCTCGAAGTCCATCCTGGCCGTCTGGCCCGGCTCGATCCCCCAGGCGGTCATCAGGGCCGTCTCCTCGCGCGCCTGCTCGGCGGCCTGGGCGGCGGCCGCCCGTACGGCCGTGCGCGTCGATGGGCCGCTGTGGTCCAGCGCGGCCTGGGCCTGGGCGGCGGCCTGCTCGGCCTCCTGCTCGGCGGCCTCGGCGGCGTCGATGGCCTGCTGCACCGTGGCGGCCGCCGTGGCGGGGACCTCGCCCTTGGCGTCTTCCTGCTCGGCCGCCTCCTGCAGCGCGGCCTGCACGGCCGCGGCCGCCTGGGCGGCTTGCTCGGCGGCCTCGGCCGCGTGCTGCGTGGCCTGCCGAGCCTCCTTGGTGCGCTCCAGCATCCGGCGCAGCGGCTCGGCCTGGGCCAGGACCGCCATCGCGGCGGCGTAACTGTCCCCGGCCGTTTCCTTGCGCAGCTCGGCGAACTCCGGCGCGTCCAGCATCGCCTCCATGACCTGGTGGTTGACCAGGCGGGAGGGCTCCATCTGCTCGCGCGGCCGCAGCTCGGGAGCGGCCTTGTAGGCGGCGGTCCACATGTCCCGGATCAGGTCGCCGGTGTAGTCGTACCGGTCGAGCAGGTCGTCGATCAGGTCGCGCAGCGCGGGCGCCTGGTCGTGGACCTCGCGCCATTCGATCTCGTCGAACCTGTCGGCCTCGATGGTGGCGGTGTGCAGCGCCGGGGCGGCGGCGGCGCCGAGACCGAGCCAGCGGCCGGCCCGGCTCACCAGGTCCTTGAGCTTGCCCATGTCCGTCCCTCCTTTCCTCTCCTTGCGGGCAGAGTCAGATCCTGGCCTGGACCATGCTGGCGTCGACCCCGAGGGCCTCGACCATGATCCGGGCGTGCACCGCGTGGCGGCGGGCGCTGACCTGCTCCAGGGTCGCGGTGGAACGGCCTGCGGCCTGGGCGTCGTGGATCATCTCGGCCAGGCGCTTCCCGGCCTTGGCCAACTTCTTGTTCCCCTCCTTGATCGCCCACTCCGCCAGGGAATCCCGGGACTGACCTGCCCGGCTGTCCAGCTGCGCCTCCAGCTCCTCGATCGCGTCGGCCAGGTCGAGAGCCTCCTTGGCGTCTGGGCTGACCAGCGTCAGCACCGCCCGCTCGACCGTGGGCCGCTCGGTGGGGGAGTCCCACAGCGCCGCGGTGAGGACCTCCAGGTCCGCCGCATCGGCCTCGGCCCTTCCCGCGAGGTAGGCACTGGCCTGCAGCAGCCGGACGGCGGCCTTCCACCTGCGGTCAGAGGCGATCAGCTCGGCCCTGCGCAGCTGTGCCCTCAGCTGGCAGATCGCATCCACAATCGTGTCCGGCACGGCGATGGCGGGCACGTCGGCGGCGACGGCCTGGCGCAGCTCGGCCAGGTCCACCGTGGTCGCGGTGGGCTGGACCGGCGAGATGACGGCGGAGCGGACCAGGGCGGCGAAGTTGCTCGGGTCGGTGAGGTAGCCGACCTCCAGCCGGACCAGCAGCCGGTCGTAGAGCGCGGAGGTCTCCTCCGAGCTACCCAATTCGTTGCTGGCGGTGATCGCCGCGATGAGCGGGCAGGGGATCGGGGCGCCTCCGTTCTCCGGGTGGTAGATGCGTTCGTTCAAGTACGCGAGGGTCTCGTTGAGCGCCCCGGCCGAGCACTTGAAGATCTCGTCAATGAACGCGATGTCGCAGGTCGTGGCACGGCCGTCGAAAAGCTGGGTGTAGCGGCCCTGGGTCAGGGCGGCCACGTCGATCGGGCCGAACATCCTTTTCGGATCAGTGAACTTGCTGAGCAGGATCTCCCAGTAGCGGGCGCCGGTGAACCGGCCGGTCAGCTCTCGGGCGAGAGCGCTCTTGGCCGTACCGGGAGGGCCCAACAGGAGACTGTGCTGCCCGGCCAGGGTGCTCGCCATGAGCGCGCGCACCACGGCGCCGCGCTCGTAGAACTGCTCGCCCAACTCGGTGACGATCGCCTGCAGGCGCGCCGCCGTGGTGGTGGCGCTGGGGGTGGTGAAGGTCTGGGCCATGTGCGTTGGCCTACCTCTCTACTCGCAGGGTGACAAGACAAGCGTAGCGCCACGTCTGCAAAAACGAGCGTTTTTGCAGACGTGGCGCTCCAGATTTCCGAAGGAATTTTCCGAGGGCTGGTCAGTCCCCGTTGACCATCCTGTTCAGCCCTCGGACCACGACGAACTCCACAACGGACGCTGCGATCTCGGGATCCGTCCGTCGAAGCCGCTCTACGGCCTCGACGGCGCCGTCGCCATCCCGGGCCTTAGTCGCGGCGTGCAACTCGTCGAGGGCCGCCAGGATCTGGGCCTTCTTGCTCATCTGCGCTCCTTCGTGGGTTAGCGGTCTTCAGTAGTACATCCGCGTGGTACAGGGCGCCAGGCGCGCGGGGCAGGCCAGGGTGGTGCCGGTACTCAGGCGTTCACTGTCGTGAGCGCCAGGGTCTTGGCGGCGAGGTGCTTGCGCCGCTGGTCGGCCTGGTCCAGGTCGGCGCGCAGCCGGGCGGCCGTCTGCCCCGGCTTCCGGTCGAGACCGGCCAGCTCCGGCTCCAGGGCGGGATGCCCGGCCTCCTGGATCTGGCGGTAGGCGGCCTCGTCCCGGGGCGAGAAGCAGAAGAACGGGCGGCGCAGGGCGGCCTCGGCGCGCTCGCGCCACATGTCGACAGCGAGGCGGGCCTCGTCGACGGCGAGGACGTAGGCGTGGTGGGCGGCGAGCCACGCGGCGGCGGTGCTCAGCGCCTCCCAGCGTGCCTCGACCTGGCGTAGCAGACGGTCACGCTCGGCGCGGGCGACCTGCTCGTGAGCCAGCAGGTCACGCACGTCGGCGTACCGACAGACGGTGTCCATCATGGCGACCAGCCTCATGCCCTCGGTGCGCGCCTCCTCGCCGCGCGGGTCGGTGCCGGGGTGGGCGGCCCGCCAGCGGCGCATCGCGGCGCCGTACTCGGCGTCCAGCGTGTCACCGGTGCCGGTGAAGCCCTCGATGTCGAGCGGGGAAAGGGTCGTGATCACGGTGGTGCCCTTCAGGTGTTGGTCGGTCGTAGGGTGCCGCTGGACGCCCTGGGGCGGCTCACTTCTGCGCCTCGGTGTGGTGAGCCCACCGGATGTATTCGGCGTGCTCCTCCGGCGGGAGGTCCTCGCTGTACATGTCCGCGATGAGGTCGGGGTCGCCTGCGCCGCAGCAGCCCTCGATGTGCTTGGTCATGTCGCGGATCTGGTCGGCGGTGTACTCCATGGTCGCCTCCTCGGCGAGGGGTGAAGGTGTCTGGTTTGTCTGGTCGGAGCCAGCTACCGGGAATAGGTATTCCCGCAAATTACTAATCAGTAGAGCAGCGCTCTCTCATACTGGGGGAGCTATCGCGGCCGCCGAGCACGGCGGGCACGGGCGGGCTTGGTCGCCCGCCGTGGTGTAGTACGGGGTGCTGGGGGGCGGCGGGGCTCCGGTCGGCCGGTCAGATGGCGGATCAGCCGGTGAGCCCGCTCAACGCGGTAGTCCATGCCGTACAGGGTGGCCAGCACGACGGTCACGGCCAGGGCGACGGCGGCGATGACGACCAGGACGACGCCCCAGGGAGGAATCACGCGGGCCAGGGCGATCCCTGCGCCGACGCCGCATCCTCCGGCGCCGAGCCTTCGTGCCCAGACGGGAATCCGGGATGGCGTCTGGCCTGTCATAGTTCTCCTCCCACAGGGGTCTTAGTCCTGTGGGCAGGCCGGATGATGACCGGTGCCGGGGTCACCTTTACAGATCAGCCATACTTACGTCCACACGTAGTGACCTGCGGAAACAGGCGCCGCTTTCTGTCCTAGCATGCTGCGGGAGCTGCTCTCGCGGCGACTGACGAGCACCCGGTCACTGTCTGCTAAGCACCCGTTAGGCTGAGTGAGCCCTCCCTCGCGGGGTGGGCGGCGGCCGGTGAGTGCGGCCAGAGCCTTCTGGTTCACCGGCCGCCTTCTTTGTCTTCCCCTCTGCTAAAACGCGCGTTTTAGCAGAGGGGAAGATGTCAGCGTGACTTGCGGCGGCGGGCCAGTAGGTACGCCTCGACTGCGGTCGAGATCAGCTCGCTCCGCGAGCGGGCGCCGCTCGTCGTCTGCAGCTGGTCCAGGACGGCCAGCTCGGCCGTGGTCGCTTGGAAGAACCACAATCTGCGGCGCTGTCCCGTACGGCGGGCGGCGGCCGTCGCAGACTCGCGCCGCCCGGGGAAAAGACTGTCTTCTCGGCGGTCCGGCGCCTGGCGGCCGGCCACCAGCTCGGGCAGCCGATCGCGGAGCGCGTCGAGCGCGTCGTACACGACCCCGGCACAATCGACACGCTCCTTGCTTCGATAGGCCGTGGCGGCCTGGATCGCAGCGGGCAGCAGGTAGACGGACACCGGGAAGGTGTCGAGGCCGTCAGGATCGTCCTGGTCGACGGGCGGGAGGGGAGGACCTGGCCTGGCTGCTGGTGCCGGGGGCGGTTCAGAGGCAGGAATGGCGGGGCTCGGTGGTGGCGGTGCGGGCGGCTTGGGAGGAAGGAGGCCCCCCATGCCACCGGCGACACTTCCTCCGAAGGCGGCGCCGAGACTGCCGGGGGTGCCGAGCTGGCCGGAGTCGGTCATGCCTGAGCCCCGCTCTCAGCTGCTGCCAGCAGCTGCAGGATTTCCAGGCCGAGCTTGTCGAAGTCTGCGGCGACCTGGGAGGCGGTCGCGCTGATGCGCGGCTCAGAAGAGGAGTTGCCCGCGCGGCGGGTCTCCCACCATGTCGGCTGGGCGGCCGCGGCGGCCGCCAGCTCGTGGGCGGTGAGTCCGAGCTCTCGGGCATCCCGGGCGACCTTCTCGGAGTGGCCGACGAGTGCGGTCAGGACCGGGCTCGCGCCGATGCCGAACGCCTGCTCAACCTTCGTCCGGACGTCGCGGTGGATGGCGGTTGCGGCTCGGCTCGTGCCGAACAGCACGACGCCGAGCAAGGCCAGAGCTGGATTGATCTCCCTGGCGATGGCGTACCGCTGGGCCAGCAATCTCATGCCCACCAGTCCACCGCCGTCTGTCTTCGTCGGCATGAGCAGCCATCTGGCCGCGCCTAGCGCGAGGTCAATCAACAGGGTGTTCTCGGGGGGTGTGTCGATCAGGATGAGATCGTAGGGAGCGGTGGCCGGGGCCAGGGCCTTGGCGAGGGTGAGCATGGCGTCACGCCCATGCTGCTGGACCCTGCCGACCATGACGCCGGTCAGGTCGGTCAGGTCGAGCCCCCCGGGTACGACGAAGAGCCCGTCTCGGCCGGGGACCGGGACGGCCTGCAGGGTTCGGCCGGTCATGATGGACATCAGCAAGGCCGCGCCCTGATCGTCGATCTCTGTGTCGCGGTACCCGAGATCGTCGGCGAGGTTGGCCTGTCGGTTGAGGTCCACTAGGAGGATCTTGTATCCCTCGCGGGCGAGGGTGGCGCCCAGGTTCGCGGTGATAGTTGTTTTGCCTACGCCCCCTTTGTCGTTCGCTACCGCGATCACGCGAGTTAAGGCCAGAGCTTGGGCGGTGTCCAGCGCGCTCATGCTGTATCCGATCTGGTGATCTCGTAGGGCTGTACGTCGCGAGCAGTCTCCCACGTCATCCGGAGCGCCAATTTGCGTCCGACCTGGCCATTCTGCTAGTTAGCTATTGGTCTAGCTATCGGTCATCCATGTACGAAAACAGCCCTGTAGCAGCGGCTACAGGGCCAGGTGTTGCGATCGGATCAGCGGGTCATGCTGCGGGAGCGGGTCATCTGGTCAGCCCGCGTAGGCCGTGATTGACCATCCCCTCCATCAACGCCTCGGCGGCCTTCGGGTGCGTCTTACCGACCTCACTGATGATCGCGGTGATCTCCTGCTTGTCGTCCTTGGCGGCCGCAGCGGCCAGGCGCTCGACGACCTGCTCGACATCCTTCTTGCGCATGGGGACTCCTACTCACTTCTTGCGGCGGCTGGCCAGGTCAATGACCGGCGCTGTGGGCTGGCGGAGCTGCGCGACCTCAGCGCGCAGCTCGACAATCTCTCCAAGGAGATCTTCGATCATGGCGTCCCGCTCATCCTCGCCCGTCGGTCCTCTCACGTCAGCCCCCCGAGAAGAGTGACGACGATGATGAGCAGAGCAGCTTGCATGGACCAGAGCCCCCACCCGACGCGCTTGTACTTCTTGAGGGCGATCCGGCTCAGGCGGTGCACTTCTTCCGACAGGCGGTCCTGTAGATCCCCCATGGTGAGGGTGCTCAGCAGCTCAGCCGCAGACGTGACTCTGGCGTAGGCGACGAACCCCGTGCCGCCACGCCTGGGGATCCGAGGGGCTATAGCCCACAGGAGGATCGAGCAGGAGACGCCGAGAGCCGTGGTCGCGAGCCACAGGCCGACTCGCACGAGGACGGGCGGGTGCGCCAGCGCGCCGACCGCGACGAGGACCGTGAAGGCCGTCCCGGCGAGAGCAAGGCCGACAGCGGCCTTCGCGTCGCCTCGGGCCAGCTCGAACCTCGTGGCCTTCACCTCCTCCAGGAGGGCGGCCGCGCGAGGGTCCGGCGTGAGGGCCTGGCCGATGGCGATGAGCGCGGCCGCGGTCGCCTTCTCCGGGTCGGAAGCGCCGTAGTGCTGCCTGGCGGTGTCCAGCAGCCCCATCTCAGCCCCTCCCCTTCCCCTGGATGACGGGCTTCTCGATGTCCCTGTGCGTGACCTCGACCTCGCCGACCTTGTGGGCTCGGAGGTCTCGGAGGATGGCCTGGGCCAGGGCGGGCGCCCGGTGCCGCCCGCCCTGGCACCCGACCCCCACCACGATCTGCTTGTGGGGGAGGATCTGGGCCAGGTCACGCGCGGCCGCCGCCACGTGGCGGACCAGGGCGCGGGCGCCCGGCGTGTCCAGCACGTGGCAGGCCACGGCCGCGTCCAGGCCCGTGAGGTAGCGCATGCTCGGGTCCTCGTGCGGGTTGCGTAGAAGCCTGCGAGCGTCCACGTGCAGGTCCGCCTCGGGGGGCGGGGCGTGGCGCCAGCCGTACGAAATGATCAAGATACTCATGGATCTGTCTCCTGTGATCACGTGCGTGAGGGGCAGTCACAGCCGGGGGTGGCACACCAGCCCAGAGCGGACGCCCAGGTGGGCTCATAGATCGCCCACCCACCTCGGGCGGCGCCGCCGGTGTGGACGGCCTTCTGATGTCCACACCGGCGGCAGGGCTGGGCCAGCACATGCAGGGCTGGCCCGGGTGTCACTTCTGCGGCCGCCGGTCGCCACAGCCGGGCGAGGTCGGCCGGGTGCACGGCCCCGGTGAGCTGGAGCGGCTCGTACAGCCGGGGCAGATGTAGATGATCTTGCCCGGCCGCGCGGTAGGCGGTGTAGCGCTTCCTCCCCTGCTCATCAGAACGGGGTCACCACCCTCTGCGCCTGGTGGCTGGCCGAGTCGTAGACCTTGCGGTACTCGTCGTAGGCGTCCAGGTGCGCCTGCGCCTCGGCCAGCGTCCTCGGGGTCGTGGCCTCTACCTTGGCCCAGGCCCGCTCGATCCTCTTGACGTCCTTCTTCGTCTCGCGGCGCTTCACTCGGTGCCGCCCTTCGTAGCGGCCTGCTCGGCGAGCACCGCGTCGTAGGCCTCGCGCACCGAGTTGGGCTCGCCGCCCGGCCATCCCTTGTGCGAGGGGACGTGGTCCTTGGTGTACGTCTGGCAGGTGACGGTGATCTTCACTGTCCCTTCACCCGCTCCCGGTAGGTGCGGATGACCTGGGCGCGGCGGGCCACGGCGTGCTGCTCGACCTGCTCGTCGTAGGCCTCGCGCACCGAGTTGGGCTCGCCGCCCGGCCACTCACCAGTGGCCTTCTTACCGGGGTCGTGAGACCTCGTCTTGTTTGCCATGATGGAACTCCTCGAAAGAGGGCCCCGGGCGCGCGTTCTTGGCGGAGTGAGCGCCCGGGGCTTTGTCGTCCGGGGCAATCGCCCTCGGTGATTGACAGAGTGCCCTCACTCACATAGCTTGTCAACAAGAAGGCTCTAAGTTTTGTTGGGAGGTTGAGCCGTCTGGCTGTTGAGTCACACTGCCCGTATCGTCGGATTGCAACCTGACGAGATGAGGGGAGTGCATGGCCAGCTCAGAGAAGAGAAAGGACCAGACCGAAGACATGGCTACTGCCACGGAGGTCGATCCGGTCGTGCAGTTCGGCGGGCGTATTCCCAGCTCTTTGCGACGGCGAGTCAGAATGGCCGCCGTTGCCCAGGACAAGGACGCCCAAGACGTGCTGCGTGAGGCACTGGAGCAGTACCTGGAGCGACACAGCTTTTAGAGATCTCCCGGACGACAGCGACTGATCTTGCCGGAACACCGCTGCCGCCCGGGTCATACCGAACCCAGAAAGCGAGTTTCTGATGTTCAACATCAGCCTACGGCGCAGGAACCGCGCCGACGACGGGGAGCGCCCCGTCAACGGACATGATCACGAGATCCAGCCCCTTACTCCCTGGACCGGGGGAGATGGGGTCAGGGAGATCCGGCACTACCGGGTATCCCCTCGGGCGACGGCGAACGAGGCCGGATCTGACAGGAAGGCGGGACCTGGCGGTCGCCTGGCCGGTGGCCTGCTCGTCGCGGCGGGCGTCATCATCGCCGCCGCACTGGTCGGCGCGGGGTACGTCTCCTACGAGGCCCAGCGGAAGTTCGCGGCCGCGCACCTGACGGACCAGGCCGACGCGGACCTGGCCGCGCGGATCATCGCGGCGCTGCCGGATGCAGGCTGGATCGCTATGGCCCTCGTCGCCCTGGTGGCCGCGCTCCTGGGGAGGTCGTCGGCCCGCGCCAGGCTCGGCGTGGTGCTCTTCTTCGCCCTGAGCCTGGGCGCTCAGCTCATGTACGCCCCGCGTACGCCGGAGGGCATCCTGGTCGCGGTGATCGCGCCGGTCGCGCTCGCCTGGATGCTGGAGAGCCTCATTGTGGAGGTGCGTCGGTGGGCGGCGGCTCGGCAGGGACTCGACATCGCCGAGACGCCGATCCTCACGGCCGTCGCGGGCGGCCTGTGGCGCCTGCTGCGCGGCCTCGTTGGCCTGCTTCTCTGGGGAGTCCGGCTCCTGCTGGACAAGCGCGGCACCTGGGGCGGTGTGCGTGACTGGGTCCTGGACACTGCGCCTCTAGCGCCCGGCAGGACCCGCGCCAGCATGGCGGCTGCGGCCGCGCTAGAGCAGGCCGTCTCAGCGGAGAAGCAGGCCGAGCTGGAGCGCGCCCATGCTGGTGAGCTGGTCGAGCGGGAGCGGACCGAGATGGCTGCACGCTTGGACCAGATGGAGGCTCAGGTCAGGGCCGAGCGGGAGCAGCTCCAGGAGGCCCAGCAGGATCTGGACCGGCGCCTGGCCGAGACCGAGCAGGCGGCCAGGGCCGAGGTTCGCGCGGCGGCAGACGCTGAGGTCGCCGACCTGCAGACGGCGCTGGCGGAGATCCGGGCGGAGATCCACCGTGAGCGGACCCGGTTCGCAGCAGAGGTGTCGTCGGTACGCGAGGCCGAGCGGGCCGAGGCGAGGGCCCTTGCGGACCGGATGCAGGCTGATCTCGACCGAGCCCACCGCCAGCTCAACGCGCAGCGTGAGGAGTGCGCCCGCTTGGCTGAGCTGGCCTCGGTCCCGACCGGCCGTGCCCGTCTGATCGCCCTGTACGACCGGCTCCAGGGCGTCGATTCCCGGTACGGGGACCCCGCCCAGGCGGCCGCGCTGGCCCGTGAGCTGTACGAGCAGGCGGGCCTCAAGTCGGAGGGAACGGCGAGGACGTATCTGTACGAGCACATTAAGAGCGGTCTGACCGCCCGAATGTCGGTCGCAGGAGGCATTATCGAGACCCAGGGAGTCAGCCATGAGTAAAGAGATGTCACCTGTGCCGGTAAATGCCTCGCAGCTCTCGCCCGTCTCGCGGCCGGTGCCGATGCTGGCGGCCACCCTGCCCGCCCTCGCGGCCGCCGCGCCGATGCCCTGGGACTTGGTCCCGGGGTGGGCCTGGGTGGTCCTGGCCGGTGGCGCGGCCGGGATGGGCGCGCTGTCCCGCATCGGGCGCACGCCCCGCATGCCCCGGCTCTCGCTGCGGCGTCGCCTGCAGCTGCGCGTCCTTCGGCCCGGCCCCGGGTACGCGGGCCTTTGGGAGCTGTACCGGGGGTACAGCCCGCGCCGCGCCCGCGCCGTCGCGCGCCGGTCGCGCCCGTCCCTGAGCCTGCGGGACAGATGGCTCGGGCCGCCCGCCGCGTACGCGGTCTACCTCGGCCGGGCCCGGCCCTGGGGCCGTAAGGCCTACGCCACCCTGAAGGACGTCACGCTCACGATCGCGCCGCCCCAGCAGGGCAAGAGCGCGGCGGCGGTGGGCAGAGTCCTGGACGCCCCCGGGCCGGTCATCGTGACCAGCATCCGGGGCGACCTCATCAGCATGACCGCTGGTGTGCGCCAGCAGTACGGACACCTGCACGTCTTCAATCCCGGGGGCATAGGGGACTGGGGCACTACGCTGCGGTGGAACTTGGTGGCTGGGTGTCAGGATCCGGATACGGCGATCCGCCGAGCCGGATACCTGGTGGCCGGGATGTCCGCCAGCGCGGTCACAGACGCCAGCTTCTGGAGTGACCAGGCGGTCCTGACCCTGGCCGGGTACCTGCACGCCGGGGCTCTGGCCCGGGTCACCCTGCGGACCGTGCACGAGTGGATCGTGTCCCGAGACGAGGTCGCCCTAAGGGTCCTGGAGGGCCACGAGGGCGCCTACCCTGAGGCCCGGCTCGCGGTGGCCGAATATCTGGGCCTGCCGGAGCGGACCCAGGCCAGCGTCGCCACGACGATCCGCGGGTGCTTGCGCTTCCTGTCGAACCCCTCGGCCGCCGCATCGGTCGAGCCTCGGACGCGCGGCGACCTCTTCGACGTCGATCAGTTCCTCTCGGGCCGAGACACTCTGTACCTTGTCGCGTCCGCCGATGCTGCCGAGCTCGCGCCACTCTTCCTGACCTTCGTCGCCGAGATCTTCCACCGGGCCGTGGGAGAAGGGTCCCGAGCCCGGGCCAGTGCGCTGGACCCGCCCTTGACCCTCGTCCTGGACGAGGTCGCCAACATCTGCCCGATCCCGGTCCACAGCTGGGTCACGTACGCGGCCGGGTCCGGAGTGGTCCTGCACCTGATCGGCCAGGCATGGAGCCACTTCAAAGCCCGCTGGGGCGAGCACGGCGCCGAGACCATCTGGCAGGCAGCCACCTGCAAGATCCTCTACACCGCGTCCAGCGACGTGGAGATGATGGAGCGCGTCTCTCGCCTGGCGGGAGAGGTCCGGGTCCAGACCGGCGTGGAGCGGATCTCGGAGGGCCGAGACGCCAAGGGCCAGGCCCAGCACCGCACCCGACCCACGTACGAGAGGGTGCCAGTCCTGCCGCCGTCTGCCATGCGGCAGCTCCCGCCGTGGCACGCGGTGGTCATCCTGGCCGACCGACAGCCGACGATCGTCCAGGTCGAGCGCGGCTGGCTCCGGCCCGACTACAAGGAGTGGGCCAAGTCGGGCCGGGCGATCCAGCTGCCCGGCGTCACCACGGCATGGCCGGTGCCTGAGCCCCGGCCGGAGCTGGCCCGCGCGGGCCGTCCGGCCGACGAGATCGCCTCGCGTCGAGAGCGGCGCGTGGTCGCTCCGGAGGAAGCTCAGCCTCTGCCTCTGGCCTCGCCCGATGAGCAGGGCGGCTCGGGTGGGGACTGGCGGCCCTGGGGCACTGGGGATGGCCAGTGAGTGAGGAGTACGAGTACCTGGGGGACATCGCCGGTGGCGATGTCCCCGCCTCCGTTCCGGAGCTGGCCGCGCTGAGCACGATCAGCATGGAGGTCGGCCGGGTCCGTGCCCGGCTGGACCAGGCCCTCGCCGACCTGGCGACGGTGGCCCGCCAGGTCGGCCCCGTGGCACGGCTGACCATCGGCGTCGAGCAGCTCGCCCAGCGCGTCGCCGTGGTGGAGACCCTCGGCGGGGAGGTCCAGGCCCTGGCCACTGCGGTGGAGGCGCTGGGCGCAGAGGCAGGCACGCCGCCTCCTCACCCGGTGGACTGGGCGCACGCCGAGGACCGCGCCGAGTGGGCGGCTGACCTGGTGGTGTGGGTGCGGGACGTCCTGATCACCGGGTGGCCAGCCGTGGCTGACCGGCTGCCTGGATGCTGGCCGCGCCACCGAGACATCCTCCAGGACATCGCCACCCTGCGCGCCACGTACGAGGCGGCATACGACGACCCGCGCGGCCGTCCGCACCACGCCGTCGAGTACCGACGCCTCCTGGAGGACGTGCTGCGCCAGGCCGAGACGCTCACCCAGGACTGCCAGAAGCCGGGCCTCCCCCACCCGGTGCCGGGTCCCGCACGGGACGACATGGCCGAACTGGAGGCCGCGATGCGCATCGAGGTCATCGCGGAGATCTACGCCCTGGCCGGACAGGCCACCTCCAAGATCACCCCGCCTGACCTGGCGGCAGCTGCCCAAGCACGCGCGGAGCGCCTATGGGCGGAGCACGGCGTGACGCAAGAGGAGTACCGGCTGTATGACCAGGCCGTACGAGCCCGGCGCCCGGGGACCTGACACACCAGCACCCACCAGAGAGCCCCTGCTAAAACGCGCGTTTTAGCAGGGGCTCTCTGGTGTTGTCAGCAGGGCCAGTCGTCCCCCTCCGCACAGATCCACAGCAGGGTGGCCTCGACCCCGATGCCGTACTCCGGCCACCGGGCGCTCTTCTGACGGCGCTCGCCGACGGCGCGCGCGTCAACGGTCTCACTCAGCATCTGATTCACATTCGGGCGGGGGAGCGGCCGACCAGTAATCGGAGCCTCCTCACTACGCCCGGTCGCCCACAGCACGGCGTCCATGATGCCCAGGTAGTACTGGCGGTTATCCCACTCATCGGTGCCTGGAGACGCGTCCACGTTCATCGCGAGGTTGCGTCGCACCTCCTCCTCCAGCCGCGTGATCTCCTCCGGGTACCGGATTGGCCCCATCCTCAGCCGCGCGGTCTGCTCCCGCAAAGTCAACGGAGGGGACAGAGGTGTTCGCCGTCCCTGCGGGGCAGCGAGCCTCCGCCGTAGCGCGGACAACTCGGCCGGGGTGAGCGGGGAGTCATCGAGCATCGGTGTGGTGTGGCCGTGCTGCGGATCTACTGGCATGTGCCCTCCTGGATCGCGCTGGTCACAGGGACAGGTCGTGGCCTGCCTCGGCCTGGCGGGTCTGGGTCTGCTCGGCCTGGCGGGTCTGCTCGGCCCGGCTGGCCTCTCTCCGCTCCAGTGTGTCCCGCTCGGTGCGCATCCGCTCGGCCTCGGCCCGCGCGTCCCGCTCGGCGGCGGCCCGGTCGGCCTGGCTCCGGCGCAGCCGCTCCTCGACCGGGTCCGCCTCCTGGTGGCGGGCGGCCGCGATCCGCCGGGCCGCACGAGCACGCAGGATCGCCTCCTGCGTGGCGGGCGCCTCGGCCTGGCCCTCCCCGTACAGGTCCAGCGCGGCCTGCTCGGCCATCGGCTCGGAAATCTCGGCCTGCTGCTCGGCCCGCTCTGCGTCGGCCAGGCGCTCGGTCCGGCCCGGCGTCCGCCAGGCTTCCTCCGGCAGACCGAGGTCCAGGACCAGCTGGTCCTCGTGCACCGTCTGGACCTCGCGCTCAGGCTCCTCCAGGCGCTGGCGCTCGGTCCGGCCCGGCGTCGACCAGGTCTCCTCCGGCAGACCGAGGTCCAAGGCCAGCTGGTCCTCGTGCACCGTCTGGACCTCGCGCTCAGGCTCCTCCAGCACGGTCAGGTCCAGCGCCATCTGGCCTTCATGCACCTTGGCCTCGGCCTGGGCCTGGGCCAGTAGCTGCCGGGACTGCTCGGCCTCGGCCTGCGCGGCGGGGGTGACCTGGTGCAGAGGCGGCAGCAGGACCGTCTTGTCGGCGTCCGCGCGGCGCCTCAGCTCGGCGTCGGCACGCATCGCGGCGACGCGCCGGTCCTCGGTGGCGCGCCACCAGGCTTGCCGTGCCTGGTGGGCCTCCTCCAGGTGCCCACGTCGGGTGTCCAGCTCGGCGGCCATCGCCCGGAGCCCAGCGGCCTGGGCGAGCAGCCCGGCCTGGTCAGGCCCATCGACGGCCATGGCCTGGGCGGTGAGACGAGCGGCTTCCGCAGCGTGCTCCCGCGTCGCGATGGAGACCTCTCGCAGGTCGTCCGCGACGTAGGGGGGCGCCCACTGCAGGTCACGCTCGTAGGCGGCGCGGGCCACCCACAGCTCGCCCACGGTGGCGGCCGCCAGGTCGCGCTCAGCTCCGGGCCTCCCCAGCGCGTCATACGCCGCATACCAAGCGGCCCGCTGCTCGGGCGAGGTCTTGCCTGGCGCCTGCCCGATGGCCTCCCGAGCGGTCGGAGCCTTCACCCCGTACTGCTCTCGGTAGGCCAGCACTGCCCCGGCCCGGCTGATCCACTCCTGCCGCGCCTCGGCCTCGGCCGCTGCGGGCACCTCCCTGCCCAGGGCCTCGGCCAGCCATGAGGGGGTCCGCTCGGCGGCCCGCTCGCCCAGACGCTGGACACGGCGATCCATGTCGGCGGCAACGTGCTGCGCCGCGCCAGTGAAAACGGGCCCCAGGTCCGGGGTCCGATCCGCCCATGTGCCGTGGATCAGCTCCTCGGACGTGTCCAGCTCGTCCCAGTCCACGCCCAGCTCTTCACCGACACGATCAAGACGCCAGTGCAGCGTCTCGGCGACACTGTCAGCGGAGTCCAGCTCCCGCATCACTATGGCGATGCCCAGCACTTGGTGGGGGTCGCGGCCGGACATCTCGATCTGCCGCAACCGCCGGGCCAGGGTGCCCAAGGCCGGATCGGTGCGCAGCCGGTCGGCATACTCAGGCAGCAGATGCCCGCGCGCCACAGCCCCCGCGATGTATGCCTCCGCCCGGTGGGTCCGCACCATGTCAGTCCACATGGACCCGAGGTGCGCCATGTGCTCGGCCCGCTCGGCCTCGGCCCGCACAGCGGCCAGCGCGGTCTGGGCCAACTCCTCCTGGCCCATGACCCCGGCCAGGACGGCAAGCGGGTCCGGCGCGGCCCGCTCCTGCTCGACCTGGGCCGCGTAGGCGTCGTGGGCCTGATCGGGGCCGGAGCGCAGATCCGCGCCTCGCCGCTCCTCAGCGACGGTGTAGGCGTAGGACCCGGAGCGCGCCCGGGTGAGCATGACGTACAGCATCTCCCGCGTGACGCGCTCGTCTACCAGGGCGTGGCAGGTGTCCACGGTCCGGCCCTGGGCCGCGTGCACAGTGCCCGCGTAGGCCAGCTCGACCTGCTCAGCCACGTAGTCGCCGGGGAGGGTCACCACGGCGTCAGTCGGGCGGCCGTCATGGTCCAGCAGGCGCGCTCGCAGCGTCCCGGCGCCGACGCTCTCCACCACCAGCACGTCCCTGTTGGTGATCGTGCGCGTCCCGGCCTCAATCTTGCGGTCGTTGCGGCGGGCCGTGATCAGGTCACCGGCCCCGGCGCGATTGCCGTCCCGGAGCGCGACGCCACCCTGTGACACCCGCCCCAGGGCGGCGAGTCGAGCCCGCACCTGACCGGACAGCGATGATGCCTGCTCGTTGGTCGGAGCGAGCAGCAGCGTCTGGCGGCCGTCGACGAGGTCGGCGAGGTAGGCGTCCAGAGCGTCAGCGGCCATCTCCTCCGCCGTGCCGCCGCGCACCCGGCCACGGTGGTGGTACTCCATCAGCACACTCGTGTCCCCAGAGCGGAGCCTGAGCGACGCTTCCCGCTCCCACTCCTCACGGAAGCGGGCGATGCTGACCAGCTCGTGCGCGCCGGCGACTTCCACGAGGTGGTGCATCATGCCGCCGACCTCGGGCGCGCCGAGCTGCTCGACGTCCCCGCTCAACACGACCTTGGCGCCCGCGTCGTGCGCCCGGCGGATGATCTTACGAAGGTCCTTGGTGGACACCATGGATGCCTCGTCCACGATCACGAGGTCCCCATAAGCGAGGTCGCCCTGGCCCTGAGCGATCCCGGCGCTCCACCGAGCGATGTTGTAAGCGGAGTCCAGACCCTCGGCCTGCAGCACGTGAGCGGCGGCCTGCGCGGTGGTCAAGCCGATCACCCGGCCCCCGCTCTGCGTCCGCCATACCTCGGCCAGTCCGGCCACCGTGTAGCTCTTGCCCGCTCCGGCCGGGCCGACCAGGACGTCCACCTGACGGCCAGAGGTCGCAATCCCGTAGACCGCAGCCGCCTGGTCCAGGCGTAGCCCCTGGGGTCGAGCGCCGGTCAAGCGGACCACGCTCCCGTCCGGAGCGACCTCGATCCCGAGCGAAGCGGCCAGCTCGGCGGAGGGAAGCCGCGGGGCTCCGGTGTCGAGCGCCTGCTCGACCACCTGGGTCTCCTGGTCCAACCAGGGCGCCGTGGTGTACCGGTCCGCGCACGGCGCCGCGTACACGCTGGACCCGTCCGGACGCTGCAGCGGGGCGGGAAGCTGTACCCGGTCCGGCACGTTCAGTAGCCGCGCCCCGGCTGCCCCGGCCGGGTCAAGGGCGATATCCGTCAGCTCCTCCAGCAGCGCCTCGACCCGCTCAGCGGGCAGACCGCCCAGGTAGGGCGGCAGGTGCCGGGCCACGGCCCGCAGCACCTCGTACCGGCTGAACGTCGTCCCGGCCTCCTGCGCTTCGGCGATCGCCGCGGTGACCACCCGCTTGATGTCCAGGTCCGCCAGGCGCTCCTGTGCGGCCGCCTGAGCCTTCGGCCCGATCCTCCCCAACGCCGCTCCAGGGATCTGGGTCAGGGCGTCTATCTCCATCTCGGTCACCCGCTGCTGCCACGCGCGCAGCTCTTCCGCGCGGCTGGGCGCGTCCTTGGCCTTCGGCTTGGCGGCCTTGGTCGCTTTGGTCGCGGCCTGCGCCAGCAGGAACAGCGCTCGCGCGCTTGGCTTGTGACCGTGCGCCGCTTCGTAGTCGGCGATGCGCTGCTCCATGTCCGCCGTCACCTGCGCGCGTCGGCTTGAGAAGAGCGCGATCTGCTCGGCGGTCACCCCGACGATCTCCCGGCCGTGCCCGTCAGGGCGTGCGCGCCACTCGACGCCGAGAACGCGGGTCAGCTGCTCCTCCATCACCCGCTCGCCGACTGCGGCGGCGGCGGGCCGTACCCGGTGGACCGCTCGGGAGTCGAGCGACCTCCACTGGCCGTCCTCGCAGAGCTGGCGATTGAGCACGGCCTGGTGGACGTGCAGCTGAGGCTCTCCCTCGCGGGAGGTGTGCTGCCGGAACTGGGCGACGGCCCAATTACCCGCGTCAGTCCAGCGGCCGGTGGAGCGGCCCTCCACCGTCGTCCCGTGATACCCGGTCCGCGCGGCCCCCGCGTGGTCCCGGGTGTAGGCCAAGCTCGCAGTCGCCCCAGCGAGGACGGCGTCCCAGACTGCGGCGGCGGCCTTCTCGTACGCCTCGGCCCTCTCGGCCTGGCCCGCCTCACGGGCCTGCAGAGCCGACGCCTGCAGACCGGCGTGCAGTAGAGAGACCGACTTCGTCGGGCTGAACGTCAGGTCGAAGAAGTAGACCGCCTTCCGCTCGGCCTTCATGGCCTTGATCCGAAGCTCCTCCAGGCGCTCAAAAGTCGCCTGCGGCTCCTTCTTCACCAGCTCCGCGAAGATCGTCTCTGCGCTCTTGTACTGGCTCGGACGGCGGCCGAGCCTGGCCTTCTCCTCGTCCGGAATGTCCCGGTTCGAAAAATCCGGATCACGAGGGTCGAGGAAGGTCGTGTAGAGGCGCTCCATGATCGCGGGCTCCACCAGCGACCCGGGCTCCAGGCCCAGAGCGCGCGCCCCTTCACCCCACCAGATCCCCGGCGGCTCGCCATGCTCAGCGACCGCGCTCAAGTAGTAGTTCTCCGCCCCTCGGCCGACCGAGCGCGTGAGGTAGCCCGGGTCATACCCGGCGGCGATGCTCAGCATCTCGGCTACCTCCTCTCCGGGGCACCGCCCCGGAGGGCGTGGCGGAAGATCGTACGGGTAGCACTCACTCTACCATGATCATTAATAATGCCTAGGTGTGGTGGCTTTTGATTTTGGGGGTGAGGTGAGTGAAAGGGAGAGGGATGAGAGGTGAGATGGAGGGCTGAAAGTGGGGTGAGGTGAGAGGAGGTGAGCATGATCAGAGAGGGGGTGGAGCGATCTAGGAGGGGTGAGGCAGGCTCGGGTTGGCAGCGGGGCGGGCGGGGGACGGACGCGATCTTGGGGTCCGCCGGACGGCCCGCGCGGCCGCCGCGCCGCGCACGCCCTGGCCCTCACCACCACCCCGCCGGACGGCCCGCGCGGCCGCCGCGCCGCGCACGCCCTGGCCCTCACCACCACCCCGCCGGACGGCCCGCGCGGCCGCCGCGCCGCGCACGCCCTGGCCCTCACCACCCCCCCGCCGGACGGCCCGCGCGGCCGCCGCGCCGCGCACGCCCTGGCCCTCACCACCACCCCGCCGGACGGCCCGCGCGGCCGCCGCGCCGCGCACGCCCTGGCCCTCACCACCACCCCGCCGGACGGCCCGCGCGGCCGCCGCGCCGCGCACGCCCT
>NZ_JACHJP010000018.1 GCF_014203715.1 Streptosporangium saharense | reverse complement strand
GGATCACCCGAGGATGCCCTGCTCAACGGTCTGGACCCCGGCCGCTCGAATGGACGCGCTGAGGCTAGCGATCAACTCTCAAACACCTTCTGAGAGACATGTAGAAATCGTCGCTCGTTTCCCCGGAAAGCCGCGGCCTCTCTGCGCTCCCGGTACGGGAGGCCGTTATCTTGTTTTTGGCTTCCTCCCAGTTCGTCTGGATCTTCCTCGCCGCATCAGGAAGGAGATTTTCGGGAAGCTCGGACAGGTAGTAGGACCGGATGATGTAGATTTTTCCGGTGGGCTTGTTCCCATAGTTCGGGATACATGGATGGTCGGCGAGGCTGGTGGGGACAAGTTCGAGTTTCGGGGGAGGGGTGATTCCGGCGATGGCCGTACGGATGAGCCTCTCGACTCGTTCGGTGGCCTGAGTTTCGGACAGAGAGGGGCCTTCGGCCGTCATCGCTTCCTCCGTGGGGCTGCTGAGACAGCCTGTCGTCAGTAATACCAACACCGCCGACACCGTCGCGATGCGCAGCCGTCGTGTCATGTCTCCCTTTCCTGCGCTGGTGAACAGCCGATGAAGGTTGCCGGCCTGCGGTTGTCGAGCTCTGTGCCCCGACGCGGGAGCCGGTCGGGATTCCCGCATCATTGCTTCCCGGCGAGAACCATGGCGTAATCAGTGTGGGAACTGACCTCTTCGGTTATTCCGGTGACGATATAGCCGATATTCTGGAGTGAATCTTTTTCTTTCACCCAATAATCGGAATGACCGCCTTCTCCGGTGCGGAAACGGGTGGCGCCGAACCCGGACTTGCTGGGGTTCGCGGTGAACCAGCCAGCCTTGGCGACCAGATCGTCGTCGTTGGCTCCCACCCACACATGCTCTGCGTCGATGCCCAAATCCACGGCCTGTTCGACACCGACGCCGGGGCTGCCGACAAACACCAGGTCGTCGGCGAACGTGCCGAAGGGGCGTTGTGCCGCGGCCTTTCCTGTGGTCAGGGAGCCGTAGCTGTGTCCCACCATGGTCAGATGGGTCGGCACCTCGGGGTCGTGGGTGCTGTGCACCCCGTCGACGAAGGAGAGCAGTTCCTTCGATCCCTTCTCGGCGGCCCCGCTCATAGCCACTGTTTTGGCGGGGTTGACCAGCCCAGGATCGACCTGGGGAGCGTCGTAGCCGAGCCAGGCGATCGAGGCGGTCTTCTTGAGCGGGTCCACGCTGTTCGCCTGGTCCCACACGACCAGGGAACGCCGGAAGTCTTCGGTGCTGTTCTCCACCTGGGTGGTCAGACCGGGCACATACGTGGTGATGTGGTGAGCCTTGTCGGGGTCGCCATACGACACCACCGCCCGGCCATGCGGGGCCGTGGCGTCGAAGAGCAGCAACAGTGCCGGTGGGCGGCCCTCCTTGTCTCCCTTGTCGAGGGCTGCCCGTACCTCCGCGGCGGCCTTCAGCATGGCTGAGGCGTGGTCTCTCTCCTCTTGTGCGACCGTACGTTGCGCTTCAACGGCGAATCCACGCACAGCCGTGAGCACATGTTCTGCATCTGGGACCCGGCTTCGAGCAAAGGAGGGCCGGTCCTGTTCAGTTCCCTGATGAGGGATTCCATCTGTCCGACGTCTATCCCCCGGAAACCGCTGGGACCTGCGGACATGGTCGTCCGGGGTGGTGTGACCACCTGAATTCGTGGAGGGGACGTTCCCCCTCTCCGTACGATCAATTCCGCGATTTCGTCCAGTGCCCGTTGGAACGCCTGTTGTAGCAGTGCGCGACGTTGGAACAACTCTTTGGCGAAGGTGGGGGCACCGCCGCCCACCCAGGTTTCGGCCTGCGCTATCTGGCTGGCCTTGTCCAGGCCCGAGGCATTGGCTTGTGCGAGCCCGGCAATCCTACGGTGTGCTTCGACGGCGGCTTCCGTTTCGGCGTTCATGCTCGGGGCTGTCACCGCGGTATTCCACCATGAAAGGTTCCCGTTGATCAACGCCGGGGGTTTCGTGGGACGGTTTCTCTGTTTAGAGGGATGCAGTGGCCCTCACGTCTACCTTTTTGGGGTGGTGTTTCTGAATTTTCCGGCGCGTGCCGGGCGCTGCCGTACGGCATGAAAAACGGGGGCGAAGGCGGGGAGTGTCCTGCCCCCTGAGCTGTTGTCCGAGATCAGGGGGGAGGTCACGCCTGGTCAGGCCTGGTTGTTGTCCTTGAGGGTGCCCCAGCCGTGCCAGCGGTCTATTTGGATCCAGGCGCTTACTCGGGTGCGGTCTCGGCGGGGGTATTTTCTGCCGGTGTAGTGCTCGGAGATCCGGTCGATGTCGGTGAGGTCCTCGTCGTCGTGGATGTCGGTGACGTGGCCGATGAGGCTGATGTGGGTGTACCAGTCGCTCTCGTCGAGGACGGTGAGGGTGACGCGGGGGTCGTTGCGGAGGTGGTCGAGGCGTTTGCGGCCCTCGTCCAGGTTGACCAGGATCCGGCCGTCGTCCCAGAGGTACCAGGTGGCCGTGGAGACCGGCTGGCCGTCGGGCTGGAGTGTGGCGATGACGGCGGGGTTGGCCTTTCTCAGCATGGCGACTGCCTCTTCGGGAAGCGGCGGCTTCGACATGGTCCCTCCAGTTCGCGGTTCGCAAGATGTGCGTTCACGGTGCCACATCCCCGGTGTGTACGGCTTCGCGGCCCTATGGGAAGGACGTTTCCCCGGGGATGGGGAAGTGTTGGTGGCCCAGGACGGACAGGAGGCGGAGTTTCTCGTGGGCCTCGGTGTGCGGGGGAGCGGTGAGCACGAGCAGCGCCTGGGACTGGTCCTCGGTGAACAGGACCTGGCAGTCCAGTTCGATCGGGCCGAGTTCGGGATGGATCAGTGTCTTGTGGTCCTCGAAACGCCTGGCGACCTCGTGCCGTTCCCACAGCTCGGCGAACTCGGTGCTCGCCTTCCGCAGCGCCCTGACCAGCTCACCCGCTCTGGAACGGGGTCCCATCGACCCGTAGGCCGCCCGGAGGTTCGCGACCTGGGTACGGCTGTGCCTGTCATGGTCCTCCTCGGGGTAGCGCGACCGCGCCGAGGGATCGGTGAACCAGCGGTAGGCCTCGCTGCGGGCCAGGCCGGTGTGGTGGGAGCCGTCACCGAACAGGGCGTCGGCCATCCGGTTCTGGACCAGCGGTTCGCCCAGGTTGGACAGGATGAGCGCCGGAGTGTCGTCGAGACGGTCGAGCACCCGCAGCAGGGCGGGGGCGACGTGCGCCGCGACCGAGACCGCCGCCGGAGGGGTGTGCCCCGCCACCTGGAACAGGTAGTCACGCTCGTCGGTCGTCAGCCGTAGCGCGCGGGCGAGTGAGGCGAGCATCTGCTCGCTCGGCTGGGGGCCGCGCCGCTGTTCGAGCCGCGTGTAGTAGTCGGCCGACATCGCGGCCAGCGCCGCCACCTCCTCACGCCGCAGGCCGGGGGCACGGCGGCGCGCGCCGGTCGGCAGGCCGACGTCCCGAGGCTGCAGTGCCTCACGGCGACGGCGCAGGAAGTCGGCGAGCGCGCTGCGATCCATGGGTTCAGTATCCGCCCCCGACCCCCACGCCGACGGCCGTGAACCAAGGACCGCCGATCCCCCGATGCGGCGTCCCTGAATAGGCCGCGGCCCACGGAGCAGGCTGGACGTATGAACATCTCAGGGAACACCGTCTTCATCCCGGGCTCGACGAGCGGCATCGGTCTGGCCCTCGCCCTCGAACTGGAGGCCAGGGGGAACAGGGTCATCGTCGGCGGCAGGCGCGCGGACCTGCTCGAACGGATCGCCGCCGAGCATCCGGGCCTCGACACCGTACGGATCGACACGGCCGACCCCGCGAGCATCGAGTCCGCCGCAAAGGAGGTGCTGACCAGGCACCCGGACCTCAACGTCCTGGTCACCATGGCCGGGATCATGCGCGTCGAGGACTGGCACAGGCCGCAGACCTTCCTCGCCTCGGCGGAGGAGACCATCACCACCAACGTGCTCGGCCCCATCCGGCTCATCGCCGCGTTCGTCGAGCACCTCCAAGAGCAGTCGGACGCCACCATCGTCACCGTCTCCTCGGGGCTGGCTTTCGCGCCGCTCAGGGTCACGCCCAGCTACAACGCGTCCAAGGCCGCGATCCACATGCTCAGCGAGTCGGTACGGCTCCAGCTCGCCGACACGAACGTGAAGGTCGTGGAACTCGTGCCGCCGGCCGTCAGGACCGCGCTGCTGCCCGGCCAGGAGGAGAGCGACTTCGCGATGCCGCTTGAGGAGTTCGTGACGGAGGTCGTCGAACTGCTGCGGGAGCAGCCGGACGTCAAGGAGATCCAGGTCGAACGGGTGAAGTTCCTGCGCTACGGCGAGGCACGCGGCGACTACGACCGGGTCGTCGAGACACTCAACGCCTCCGACCCGCACGGGAGGTAGCGACGGCGCTCGTGTCCCGCACGGGCGGTGGTGAAACGTCTCAGGTCCACGCGGGAAGCTTCGAGCCACATGGGAGGTAGCGACGGCGCTTGCGTTCCGCACGGGCGGGAGCGAAACGCCTCAGGTCCGCGCGGAAGCAGTGAAGACCTCTCTGAGCCACATGGGAGTGAAGGCGCCTGCGATCCGCACGGACAGTAGTGAAACGTCTCAGGTCCATGCGGAAAGCAGTGAAAACGCCTCCGACCCGCACGGGAGGTAGCGACGGTGCCTGCGTCTCGCACGGGCGGTGGCGAAATGCCTCAGGTGGAAGCAGTGAACATGCGTCGTCGCCGTTGAGCGTCGGTCTCAGGCGTCGCCGATTCGTTCCAGGGGGTCGAGGAGAAGCCAGAAGCCGTCGTTTCCCGCCTCGGCCAGGACCGTCTGCGGTCCGGTGTCGGTCTCGTGCGGGCGGAGTTCGAGGTGGAGCGACACGGCGTCCTCCCCGGCGTCCACGGGCTCGATTCGCAGGTGTGCCCGGCCCAGCATGCGCCAGCGGAACCCCAGGGTCTCCCCGCCGAAGGCCACCGAGTGGATGCGGAGCAGGCCCGTGCCGTCCGGGGCGAAGATCACCTCGTCGCCGACGAGCACGGTCGCCGTGCCGCGGGCCGTACGCCATCTGCCGATCGGACCTCGGCCCAGGACGTCGTCCACGCTAGGAACCGGACACGGGGGAGCAGTCGTAGGTCATGAGATAGACCTCCATGGAGATCGACCCGGGCGGGGCGGCGAGGTCGTGGAAGTTGCGGGTCACGGCCGCCCCGAAGATACGCGGGTAGGTCTCGCGGATGGCGGCGTTGACCCGGGTCGCCAGGCGCACGCCGTTACCCCCGCCACCGTCGGCGCCGAAGGTCAGCACCATGCCCGCGTGCCTCCCGGCCAGCTGGTCGCGGTGCCGCAGGAGCTCCTGCCTGACCTGTACGGCCAGCGCCTCGTCACCCATGCCGGGCGAGAGCTGGAAGGAGATCGTGATCGGCTTCGCCTGGACGTCCCCGAGGCGGCTGACACAGGGGGACGGAGCGGGTTTGCGGGAGGGCCGGGGCTTGGTGGACGCGCTGGCGTGCGGCGAGGGCCGGTCGGGGGTGGGGGAGGGAGTCGGCAGGGGGCGGACGGTGTCCCGCAACGGCCGGGCGGTGCCCGTGGCGGTGGGCCCCGCCTTCCCGGGGGCCTGGGCCTCCGTGGCGCCCTGGAACTTTTCAGTGGCCTGGACGTCCGGGGCGGGCCTGGATTCTCCGGTCTGAGAGGTCCCGGTCTGGGAAGCCTCAGCCTGAGAAGTCTGAGTCTGGGGGGCCTCGTTCTGGGAAGCCTCGGTCTGAGCAGTCCCGGTCCGGGGAGCGTCGGTTTGGGCAGCTTCGGTCTGAGGAGACCCAGCCTGAGGCGCCTCAGTCTGGGGAATCCCGGTTTGGGATGGTTTGGCGGGGTGAGGTTCCGTCGGAGGCTGGGCGTTCGCGGAAGTTCGTGCCTCGGGTGCGGTCGTGGGATGGGCCTCGGCGGCGGCCCGGGGGTGTGGGTCGGGGGACTGGGCGCCCAGCATGATGATCGTCACGCCGAGCAGCAGGTCGGCGAAGAGCCAGCCCGCGAGCAGGGTCGAGGTGGAGGTCCTGCGACGGGAGGTCACCAGGCGGCCCTCCGCCGTACGTCCTGGTCATCCTCGGCGCGGGAGTCGTCCGAGCGAGAACCCGCGCGGGAGTCGTCCCCGGCACGAGCTCCCACACGAGGGTCGTCCCCGGGACGAGAACTCGCACGGGAGTCCTCGGAGCGAGAACCCGCGCGGGCGGCCAGGCGTTCGACGCGGGACAGGCGGGCCTCGGTCGTGGCGGACCAGCCTTCGAGGGCCTCCTTGATCTCCGCGCCCGTGCCGCCGAAGGTGCGGCGGAACTCCTCCGTCGTGCCGAGGAGGGTGTCGTTGACCCGTTCCCCGAGGAGATCGACGGCCTTCTCCGTCGAGGAGCCGACCGCGTCGATCGACAGGGCGGCGCGGTCGACGGCGTAGCCGATGCTCTTGGTGGCGTCCACCAGTTTGTCGATCCGGCTGTCCAGGCCGGAGACCGTGCCCTGCACCGACCGCATGGAGCGGACGAGTTCGTCGTTGAACGAGCGCCGCATGTCGAGGGTGGTCTGCGAGATGGTCGTCGAGAGCTGGTTGCCCGCCTTGGTCACGGCCTGTCCGGTCTTGGTGCCCGCGCTGTCGATCATGGCGGACGCGCGTGCGACGACCGTGGTGAGGTCGTCGCAGGTGCTGTTGACGGCCGCCAGTTGTTTGCCGAGGAGTTCGACGCCGTCGCGTACGTCGAGCGCGCTCGCGGTCAGCGCGTCGGTGGTCTTCCTGGTCGCCTCCAGGGTCAGGGTGAGCGCCTCGACCAGTTCGGTGTGCACCTTGCGCGCCATCGTGCCGACGGAGCCGATGTCGGCCGCCGCCTTGCTCAGCTCGGCGCCGAAGCGGGCGGGGGAGGACAGCCGGACCGCGCCGAGCAGGAGGCTCGCCCGGGTGAGCGCGGCGCGCAGCCGTACGCGCAGGGTGGCGAGGTCACGCTCGGCGGCGTCCTCCTTCCTGTTCTTCGTGACGTTCTCCAGCACCGTCCAGAGGATGAGGCAGAAGATCGCCGCGAGCGTGCACAGCGCGATGTTGTCGAACTTGAAGAACTCGGGCAGCCTGCCGTCGAAGCCCTGCTGCCACATCTCCAGGAAGGGGCGGCGGGCCGCCTCCGGGCCTCCCGTGTCGAGGACGTCACCGTAGGCGCCCGTGGCCATCATCAGCCCGAGCCAGGTGATGAAGATCGGCACGAAGACCAGGGCGGGGCCGACAGCGGCGCCCAGCCCGAACCGTCGTCCGCGCTCCTGCTGGGCCTCGGTGAGGATGGTGTCGTCGGGGGAGAAGGCGGCGAACAGGTCGATCTCACACCAGCGTTCCGCCTCGCCGGGATCGATGACCGCATCCGCGAGGTCGTGGAGCTGGTCCTGGCGGGCCGCCAGACAGGGGTGACCGGCAAGTTCGCGAAGCTCGGCGGCGAGCTCCTGGTCCGTCACGGACACTCGACGTCCCCTCTCGATGACGCTGGGCGCCGTCCGCCGATCCGATGGACCGGTGCACGCCGCCGGAAGGCGTGATCATTTCGGCATACGGCGGATCTGTCAAAGGAAGAAAAGAGGGATCGGTACGGTGACACGGAGAATCGCCGCAATGACGACGTGTGTCCCTCGTGCCGGATGCTCAGCCGCCGCCGGACCGCGCACGAAACGCCCTGCGACGCCGTACGGCCAGCAACGCCAGGAGCAACAGCCAGCCTCGCACGGGACGCCGGGCAGGGGGCTCGGGAAGAGGGGCGGCCGGGACGGGGACCGTACGGTAGACCTCGTCGAGGATGCGGTTGAAACGCCGCTCCCTGCGGGTGCCCGCGCTCACCAGGCGGCGTCGCCTGGCGTCGGTCCAGAACCGCCACCCCGTGGGGCCCGCCAGTACGACCGACGCGACCGACCGCAGGTGCGCCTCGGTGATGGCACGTAGCTCCCACATCATCAGCCAGTGGTTGACGATCATGTTGACGTACATGTGGGCGCGTTGCTCGTCGGCGTCCTGGGAGGTGAAGAACGTCCCCCAGCAGGCCCGGTAGAGCGGGTCGTCCATGGCCATCCGCATGAGGTCGGTGTGCAGGGCGCGCAGCGTCTGCTCACGGCCCGCCTTGGCCTCGCGCGCCTGCAGGATCAGCGAGGCCGTCACCCCCATGAGGGCGAAGACGGCAAGGACGGCCGAGGCCGCCCCGTAGGTCTGGCCGATGTCGCTCAGCCTGTTCCAGTCGGCGTCCTGGTCGTTGAGCAGGGTGAGAAAAAGCGGAGATATCACCACGAAGCCGGGTACCGCCAGCACAAGGAGGAAGAGCAGGGCGAGGAGAAGGAAGCGGCGCCCGCCTCCGGCGAGTCGGTTGAACAGGGGGCCGCCACGCACTACCCGAGCTTTCTGCCCGTGGTCGGTAACGGGGGAGGAAGCGCCTGCCGCTCCCGTTCGAGGAAGGGAAGGAGGTCCTCGCCACGCGCGTAGAGGTCCTCGACGTCGCTCTTGCAGCCCTCGATCAGCCCGGGGTCGGTGATCCTGCGGGCGCCGCTGAGCGTCCCGCCCTCGTCGTAGAGGACCTCGTACATGACCGAGGAGCCAAGGATGACCAGCTCGGGCAGGTCGCGGCCCGGCTCCAGCTCCTCGGCGTCCAGGACGCGGATCTGCTCTCCCGCCTGCGCTCTCAGCCGGATGAAGTACAGCTCCCAGCGAAGATAGGGACTGTACGGCCTGCGCACGACACGCAGGCGGCGCATCGGGAACCCGGGGGCCTCCAGGACGGGACTCTGGATCTCGTCGCGGGTCTCGTCGATGATGCGCAGCGCCTCGTCCCAGTCGCCCCGGTCCAGGGCCTGCCAGCTTGGGTTGCGCGGTTCCCGGAACGACTGGCGGCATTCGAGCTTCCAGAAAACCCCGTCGATCTCCTGGAAATACGGCCAGAAATCCGAAATATACTCTTCCGGGCTTAAAGTCTCCGCTTTATATGCGCTTATATCATCAATCATCTGGTATATCCCGTTTTGCGGAGATGAGCTGGATCCGGGGAATCACCACCGGGCGTTCGTCACGCGAGAGGCCCACCCCTTCGGGGAGCCGGTCCCGGTAGTCCTCGGTGAGGTCGCGGCCGATCACCGCGATGTCTCCGTTGGAGAGCTCCCAGATGTCCGGGCAGTCCGGACTCGCGGTCGTGGTGCCGAGTTCCAGCGGTGAACTGCCGAGGCGCCTGCTCAGCTCGGCGCGCGGATCGGCCTCCCAAGGACGTGCCATGATGCCCTCGATTCGCCGGGCTCTCCAACGTCCCCCGAGTTTCACATGATCCATCCGGCCCCGCAATGGACCTCGCCGATGGCTTTTCCTGACGGCCCGGCGGAAATCCCGCCGAATGAGTAATTGGAAGCGGGCCGTGGTCAGTCGCGGGGATACCGTTTCTCCCAGGACCCGTCCGCCGCGGTCTCCCCGGCCGTCCAGGTCACGAAGTCGTCGGCGAGGTCGGTGATGGTCTCGCGGCCTTCGAGGTCGGCGAGCCAGTCGGTGGGCAGGGACCGATGTCCGTGCAGGGCGCCCAGGAGGTTGCCGCAGACGGCGCCGGTCGAGTCGCTGTCGCCGGAGTGGTTGACCGCGAGCAGCAGCGCCCGCCGCAGGTCGCCGGGGCCGGGATGGACCAGCGCGCAGTAGACCGCGATGGCCAGTGCCTCCTCGGCGACCCACGCCCCGCCGAGCGACTCGACCCGCTCCGGGCTCGGGTCTCCCTGCTCCGCCAGGCGTACGGCGGCGCGCAGCGCCAGGCTCGTCTCCTCGTGGGCGGGATGGCCCGCCAGCAGATCCGCCGCTCCCTGTACGGCGGAGCCCAGCGGTTCACCGGCCAGCACGAGATGGACCATGGCGGCGAAGGCGCCCGCCGCGAGGTAGCCGGTCGGATGGCCGTGGGTGATCTGCGCGCACCGGGCCGCCAGTTCGAAAGCCTCCCGGGCGTCCCGCGCGCCGTACCCGAACGGGGCGGAGCGCATGACCGTGCCGCAGCCCTTGGACTCGGGGTTGACCGGCCCCCGCTCGCCGAACGGCGCCGGGCCCGCGAAGCCGTACGTGAGGCCGGACATGCACGCGTTGCCGGGGGCCCGCCGCGCGTAGAGCCAGCCCTGCTCACCCAACCAGCCAGAAGAGTGGGAGGGCCCCGGGAGTCGCTGGGTGTCCAGCCAGCGCAGGTAGGCGTTTCGTACGGCGGGGACGTCGCCGCCGCGGATCAGGCCCTCGACGGTGAACAGCGTCATCTGGGTGTCGTCGGTGACGAGGCCGACCTTGCCGAGCGAGTCGGGGACCGGGCCGGTCACGCCCGCGAGGCCGTACTGTCTGCGGATGCCGTCGATCGAGTCGAACTCGATGGGCGCGCCAAGCGCGTCACCCAGGGCGCCGCCGAGCAGGCTGCCCAGCACCCGGCTCCGGTAGGCGGCGAGGTCGTCGGGGGAACGTCGCACGATCATGACGGCTACTCTATGGCGCCCACTTGACCTAAATGAAAGTTGAGGTTGAAGGCTGTTCCCCAGACGCCGAAGGGGGAGTTGCCGGATGAGAGCCGTACAGGTGGTCAGGTTCGGGGGACCGGAGACGCTGGTGACCGGGCGGCTGCCCGAGCCGGTCGCGGGGGCCGGGCAGGTCGTGGTCGAGGTCGCCGTGGCGGACGTGCTGTTCCTGGACACGCAGCTACGCGGCGGCTGGGCCGAGTACTTCGACGTGCGCCCGCCGTACGTGCCGGGGAGCGGGGTCGGGGGCCGGGTCGTCGCGGTCGGCGAGGGGGTCGATCCCGGCTGGACCGGCAGGGACGTGGTCACCACGGTCGTCGGGGGCGCCTACGCGGAGCGGGCCGTCGCCGTGGCCGAGGGGCTGGTGCCGGTGCCGGACGGGCTGGACATGCGGGAGGCCGTGGCGCTCCTGCAGACCGGCCCCGCCGCGCTGCGCCTGGCCGACGAGGCGAGGATCGCGCCGGGGGAGTGGGTGCTCGTCACCGCGGCGGCCGGTGGTCTCGGCAGCCTGCTGGTCCAGCTCGCGCACGCGGCGGGCGCCAGGGTCGTCGCGGCGGCGCGGGGGGAGCGCAAACTCGCCTTCGCCCGTGAGCTGGGCGCCGACGTCACGGTCGACTACTCGGAGCCCGGCTGGACGGAACAGGTGCGCCGGGCGACCGGTTCTGATGGGCCGGACGTGGTCTTCGACGGGGTCGGCGGGGAGATCGGCCTGGCCTCGTTCGGGGTCACGGCGCGCGGTGGCCGCTTCTTCGGGTACGGCGCGCCCAGCGGCGGCCTCACCGAGGTGGACCGGGAGGAGGCGCGGCGCCGGGAGGTGGACGCGCACGGGATCGAGCAGGTGCAGTTCTCCCCCGAGGAGATCGCGAAGCTGGCAGGGCAGGCCCTGGCGGAGGCGGCCGCGGGCCGGATCAGGCCGGTCATCGGACGGACCTTCCCACTGGAGCGGGCGGCGGACGCGCACATCGCCCTTGAGTCCCGCGAGGTCCTCGGCAAGGTCCTGCTGCTGATCTGACCCCCCTGGGAACCCCTGGCACGCCAGGGGTTCTTCCATGTCTGGACCCGGTGCGTGCGGGCCCTCTCCGGCGAGCATCGGGTACGGCATGCGGGGTTGCCCGGCGAGCAAGAAGGCATCTGGTGAGCGGGAAGTACGGCAAGAGGGCGCTCGGCGGGCATGTCGCCTTCGAGAAGGCGCTTACCGGGCAGGCCATGATCGTCCGAGTCCCTCGCACGATTCCCATGATGTGGTCAACCACGCGAGGCCCACCGTCTCAGCCCAGGTGACGGTCCCGGGCGAAGATCCCGTGGAGAGCCTCGGTAGCGGGACGAACACCCAAAATCCCACCCCCGCCTCAAATGGTATGACATTTCCGGTCCCATATCGTGGGAACAGGGTTGACGGTGATTAAACCTACCTGAAATATAGGGAATGTGTCGCGAGTCCCCCTGACCCTCCGCCGGGTCGTCGATCTCATGCGTCTGGACAGCACCCTCTGTCCGTGACGCGCTCCGTCCTCCACGTTGAGCCTGTCGACCTCTCCTTCCTTCCTCTCGCGTGCCGTACGCCGTCGTTCCCATGACGCGTGCCACAGGCCGTCGCCGCGCGCACCCACCTCCCTGCTTCTCGACCCTCTCGATCTTCAAAAGGGGCCAGCCATCATGCGGACTTCTCCTCCACGGACGCGCGTCGCGCTCGTGCTCGCGGCGCTGACACTCACCGCCCTCACCGCCGCCTGCGGAGGAGGCGGCGCGGGCAAGACGGCGGCCGCGGCCGCCGGGGACCCCGCGGGCAAGGACGGCGGGGCCGTACTCAGGATCAAGGACCCGGGCAACGCCGGGCCGCTGGCCGTCGCCAAGAAGGAGGGGATCCTGGAGAAGCGGCTGGCCGAGGTCGGGGCCAAGGTGGAGTGGGGCGGCTCCTACGCCTCCTTCACGGCCACCGTGGACGCCGTCCGCTCCGGCTCGATCAACGTGCTCGAAGGGGCGATCTCCCCGGTCCTCGGCTATCTCGTGAGCAGCAAGGACATCAAGATCTTCGCGTTCACCGACCCGGAGACCGACGCCGAGGCGCCGCAGACCGACGGCCTCGTCGTCAAGCCGGACAGTCCCATCAAGACCGTCAAGGACCTGGTCGGCAAGCAGGTCGCGGTCAACAAGGGTGGCCGCGGGGAGTATCTCCTGCTGCTCGCCCTGCAGGAGGCCGGAATCCCCGCCGACCAGGTCAAGCGGGTCTACCTCAACCCCGACCAGGGCGCCTCCGCCTTCGCCACCGGCAAGGTGGACGCCTGGTGGGCGATCGTGCGGGCCTACCCCGAGGCGGTCGCCAAGGGGGCGCGGGTCGTGGTCCACGGCCGTGACCTGCCGGACAAGGACCTGAACATGCAGGCGGCCCGCACCGAGCTGCTCACCCAGCATCCCGAGGTCGTCCGCGTCTACCTGAAGGTCCTGCAGGAACTCACCGAGGAGGCGAAGACCAACCCCGGCAAGTTCCAGAACGTCTTCCTCACCCAGGGGCCGACCGCCCTGTCCGGCGCCCGGCTTGAGGAGGAGAACGCCAAGTCCCGGTACGCCAACGTGCCGCGCTTCGCCACCCCCGCCGACTCCTCCTACATCGCCGATGTGGCCTCGGTCTTCCAGAAGTACGGTGTGCTGCCCGGCGGGATCGACCCCAAGGACGTGATCTTCGACCTCAAGCCCGCGTCATGACGCTGGAGAAGATCCCCACGGTCACCCAGCCGATTCCCCTCGAACCACCCCGCTACCTGGGCTCGCGCAGACGCCCTCCCGGTCTCTCCGCCGCGCTGCGCCTGCTGGTCCCGCTGGTGCTGCTGGCGGCCTGGTGGTACGGCACCGCGACGGGGCTCATCTCCCCGGAGATCCTCGCCGGGCCGGGGGCCGTCGTCGCCGCACTCGGCGAACTGGCCGCGACCGGGCAGCTCGGCGACTACCTGCTGGCCTCGGCGCAGCGGGCCGGGCTCGGCGTCCTCACCGGCGGGGGGATCGGCCTCCTGCTCGGGGTGGTGGCCGGTCTGTCCGCCCTGGGGGAGGAACTGGTCGACCCGACCATGCAGATGAAGCGGGCCGTGCCGTTCCTGGCCCTGGTGCCGCTGTTCATCTCCTGGTTCGGCGTCGAGGAGACGTTCAAGGTAGTCCTGATCGCGGTCGCCGCGGCCAGCCCGATGTACGCCTACACCTACCTCGGGGTGCGCGGCGTGGACAGGAAGATCGTCGAGGCCGCCAGGGGGTTCGGGCTCACCGGGGTCAGGCTCGCCTTCGGCGTGATCGTCCCGACCGCGCTGCCCAACATCCTCATGGCCCTGCGCATCTGCCTGTCGGTCTCGCTGACCGGCCTGATCGCGGCCGAGCAGATCGGCGCGACCGAGGGGATCGGCTACCTCGTCACGCTGGCCCAGCAGTACTACCGAACCGACTACATGGTCCTGTGTGTCGTGATCTACGCCGTGCTCGGCCTGCTGATCGACCTGGTCATCCGGGGTGTCGAGCGGGTCGCCATGCCCTGGCGCGGGCAGGTGACGGCCCGGTGAGTGACACAGTGAGCGGCACGGCCGTCAGCATCAGGGGGCTGCGCAAGGCCTTCGGCGCCAAGACCGTCCTGGACGGGATCGACCTGGAGATCGGGCGGGGGGAGTTCTTCGTCCTGCTCGGGCCGAGCGGCACGGGCAAGACCACCCTGCTGCGCATCCTGGCCGGGCTCGAACTCCCCGACGGCGGAACCGTCCTGGCGCCGCGGCGCCGTACGACCGTCTATCAGGAGCCGCGCCTGGTCCAGGCCCGCAGGGTGCTCGCCAACGTCGTCCTGGGACTGCCCAGGTCGGCGCGCGAGGCGGGGCTGGCGGCGCTTGAGGAGGTCGGCCTCGCCGGACACGACAGGGCGTGGCCCGCGACCCTGTCCGGAGGGGAGGCGCAGCGGGTCGCCCTGGCCAGGGCCCTGGTCCGCGACCCCGAACTCCTCCTGCTCGACGAGCCGTTCGCCGCGCTCGACGCGCTGACCCGCCTGCAGATGCAGGAGCTGGTCGCCGAGCTGTGCGAGCGGCACCGGCCCGCCGTCGTGCTCGTCACCCACGACGTGGACGAGGCGGTACGGCTGGCGGACCGGGTCGTGGTGCTGCGGGACGGCGCCTTCGCCGTCGAGCAGCCGATCGACCTTCCCCACCCGCGTGACCGCAACGACCCGGCGTTCATCGCCCACCGGCGGCTGTTCCTGTCCCACCTCGGTGTCGCCGCGACCGCGCACTGACCACTCGTAGAAGAAGAACAGTACGGAGGACTCACGTGTCCGCGATCGACAAGATCTGGTTCACCCGTTGCCCGGTTCCCACCGCGAGCGGGCTCGCCTACAACCTGGGCTGGCTCAACGAGGAGTTCGGCGAGGTCGGCGTCCTGCAGGACGCGGGCCCCGAGCTGGCGGAACGCCACTTCGACCACCAGCTCCTCGGGCTCTTCCGCGAGGGCGGGAACGTTCCCGCGCTGGCCGCCCACGCCGAGGGGGCCAGGACCCGCCTGATCGGCCTGACCTGGATCGAGGAGTGGCAGTCGATCCTGGTCCGCCCCGACTCGGGGATCACCGACGCGGCCGGGCTGCGCGGCGCCCGGGTCGCGCTGCCGAGGTGGGCCGAGACGCGCGCCAGGAGCTTCCCCAGGGCGATGGCCCTGCACGGGTTCAAGGGGGCGCTGTCCCAGGCCGGGCTCGGCTTCGACGACGTGACGTTCGTCGAGGTCGGCCAGCCGAGGTCCGACGTCGGGCGGGGCGCCGCGGAACGGGCCTGGTCGTGGCCCGGCATCGAGGAGCTGGCCTCGGGCGAGGTGGACGCGATCTACGTCAAGGGCGCCCGCTCGGCCGACCAGGCCAGGGAGATCGGCGCCGTCGTCGCCGTCGACCTGGACGCCGCCGACGACCGTCGCAGCCGCGTCAACAACGGCACCCCCAGGCCCATCACCGTGCACGAGGACCTGCTCACCGAGCACCCGGACCTGGTCGCCGCCTTCCTGGCCCAGACGCTGCGGGCCGCGGACTGGGCGGCGGACAACCTGGAGGCCGTCCGCGGCATCCTGGCCGCCGAGACCCGCTCGGAGAAGGACGGCGTCGTCACCGCCTACCGGGGCGACTTCCACCGCGGCCTCCACCCGGACCTGTCGCCGGAGCGGCTCGCGCTGCTGCGCCGTCAGAAGGACTTCCTGCTGCTGCACGGCTTCCTCGCCGCCGACGTCGATCTCGACGCCTGGGTTGCCCACGAGCCGCTGGCCGCGGCGCGGGAGCTGCTCGACGGGCGGCGCGCCGACGGTCTCTGGGCGGACGCGCCCGGCGAGGTGAAGGCCCGGATCGAGGGAGAGCGGGCGGGAGTCCGATGACCACGTTCCTGATCACCCTGCCGACCCGCGACAACGGCGGGCGCGGAGTCCGGGCCGAACTGCCCGGCTTCGTCACCGACCCCCGGGCGCCCTTCGGCCCGTTCGACCACCTGCTGAACGCGGGCAGGGCCGCGGAGCTCGCGGCTTTCGACGGCGCGCTGCTGCCCTTCGACCCGTGGGGGGAGGAATCGCTGGTCGCCGCGGGGAGCCTGCTCAGGCAGAGCCGCTGGCTGCGGGTGGCCGCCGGGTTCCACCCCGGCGTCGCGACCCCCGTCTACGCGGCGAAGGTCTCGGCCTCGCTGCAGCGCTTCTCCGGCGACCGCCTCGACTGGCGGGTCGTCGTGGACCTCGACCCCGAGGTCGCCAGGGCGCAGGGCGACTTCCTTGAGGGCGCGGACCGCTACGCGCGGGCCGAGGAGTTCCTCACCGTCGCCAGGGGCGTCTGGACGCAGGAGGACTACAGCTACGAGGGACGCTTCTACCAGGTGCTCGCCGGGGGCTTCCTGTCGCCGCTCGCGGGCAGGCCCTTCCCCCGGGTGTATCTGTCGGGAACCTCCCCGCAGGCGCTTGAACTGTCCGCCCGCCACGCCGACGTGCACCTGTTCGACCCCGGCGATGACTTCGAGGGTTCCGGTCTCCGGGACGTGACGTACGGCCTGCGCCTGCCGGTGCTCGTCCGTGACGACGACGAGGAGGCCTGGCGGGCGGCGCGGCGTCTGTGGCTGCGTGGCGGCGGCACCGAGGACACCCTGCCCGAGCTCGACCCGGACACCGGGCTGTGGAACGGCTTCCCGGGCCCCGGTCTTGTGGGGTCCCAGGAGAGCGTGGCGGCCAGGATCAGGGACTACGTGGACCGGGGGATTGGCGCCTTCGTCCTTGAGGCGACGCCGTACGTCGAGGAGACCTACCGCCTCGGGGAGCGGCTGCTGCCGCTGCTGGTGAAGGAGAACGCCCATGTCCGTTGACATCTACTGGCGGATCGGCACGCACGGCGACCAGCCGTCGCTGCGTAGGAGGGTAGCCAGCCGGGGCGAGTGGGCCCCGGTCGTGCCCGGCAGCCTGGCCCCGGGCGTGCGCGACGGGCGGCGGGACGGCTACAGCTACGTCGAGCACATGGGGGACGTCGCCAGGGCCTCGGAGGTCTCCGGCTTCGTCGGCGGGCTGCTGCCCTCGTTCCCGAACACCGACGACCCGTGGGCCACGGCGGCGACGCTGGCCAGGGAGACGACGACCTACCGGTTCATGATCGCCTTCCAGCCGGGCTTCCTCCACCCGGTGCAGGCGGCCCGGATGTCGGCGAGCCTCCAGCGCGCGACGGGCGGGCGGGTCGTCTACAACGTCATCTCCGGTGGCGGCGGCCCCGACCAGCTCTGGTGGGGGGACAAGGTCGCCCACGACGACCGCTACGCGCGGACCTCGGAGTTCCTCGACGTGCTCAGGGGCGTCTGGGACGGCGGGCCGTACGACTTCGAGGGGCGGTTCTACCGGGTCAGGGGCGCCGGGCTGCCGCAGGAGCTGACCGGGCAGCCCTTTCCCGAGATCTGCTTCTCCGGGTCGTCGAAGGCGGCCATCGACGCGGCCGGGCGGCACGCGGACTACTACCTGTCGTGGCTCGAACCCTTCCACGCGCTGAGTGAGAAGTTCGACCAGGTCAGGGCCAACAGCGACCGCACGCCCAAGTTCGCCGTCCGCATCGACGTGGTCGCCCGCGAGACCGAGGAGGAGGCCTGGGAGGAGATCCGCAGGGGCTGGGACAACATCGACCCGACCGTGCTCCGCGGCGCCACCGGCGACTCCATCGGCTGGCAGCGCAGCCAGTCGTTCGTCACGGGCGCCATCAACGGCCACCGCGACCTTGAGGTCACCCCGAACGTCTGGGGCGGCTTCCACCTGCTGCGGGGCGGGCCCGCCTTCGGGCTCGTCGGCAGCTACGAGCAGGTCGCCGAGCGGCTCGACGAACTGATCAACCTCGGTGTCGGCGCGTTCATCCTCGCCGGCGTGCCCCACCTGGAGGAGGCCTACCGCGTCGGCGAGAACGTCCTGCCGCTGCTGCGTGGCCACGACCTCCGCGTCACATCACCCCTTCCGGAAGGAACACCCTCATGAGCGTCCGCGTCGGCTACTTCCCGCACAACAACTCGCTGTGGGTCCTGCGGCACCGGGGCATCCTGGAGCGCGCGATCCCCGACGTCGAGTGGGTCGACCTGCGCGACCTCCCGGCCGGTGACAAGCCGGACCCGACCAAGGGGCTGCCCTCGGTCCACGGTGACCACCTCTTCGACGGCGGCTACGACTTCGTCGGCACCGGTTCGACGCCGCCGGTCACCGCCCAGGGCAAGGGCCACGACATCGTCTACGTGGCCGTCTCCGGCTCCCGCCACGAGAACGGCAGGCTGGTGGTGCGGGAGGACTCCCCGATCACCTCCCTGGAGGACCTGAAGGGGAAGAAAGTCGCGCTCGGACACGGCTCGTGGCAGACGACGCTGCTGCTGTTCGCCCTCGACAAGGCCGGGCTGACCTGGAAGGACATCGTCCCCGTTGACGCCGGGGTGGACGCGGGCGAGCTGTTCCTCAACGGGGAGGTGGACGCCTGGGTCGGCTCCTACCCCTCGCTCAGCAAGGTCGAGGCGCAGGCGCCGGTCCGCGAGCTGATCGCGACCGACGGGCTGTTCAGCCACCGCTCGCTCTGGTTCACCCGGCGCGACTTCGCCGAGCAGCACCCCGAGCAGCTCGCCGCGATCGTCGCCGCCCTGCAGGAGTCCGACACCTGGATCACCGAGAACTACCGCGAGGCGGCCGAGCTGTTCGCCGCCGACGACGGCGGTGACCTCGACCACTGGGAGAACGCCCTGCGCAAGCGCCCCTTCGGGCTGAACCCGGTGACCGAGGAGTTCGTCGCCGAGCAGCAGCGGGCCGCCGACCTCTTCCACGCCAGCGGCCTCATCGACCGCAAGATCACCGTCGCGGACGCCGTAGACCCGGAGATCGCCAAGCTGCTCAAGTGAACACCGTGGAAAGGCTCCTCCTCCGGAGGGGCCTTTCTTGCTGTTTCTCTTGAGTGTCGCCGCTTTGAGGGCTCGAACGCGGGTATGTCGTACCGCCGCCGGACCGATCCGACGGTCCCGCTGTCAACGGCGCAGGGAGAGAACGATGGAGAAGTCCAACCCGGTCAGGGAAGCGATTGACAAAGTAGTTGACAAACTGTCAGATCATCACGCCGAGATTCCCGGCCGTCCCGGCAGCGAACCGCCGACGGTCGAGGAGCCGACCGAGCCCAGGGGACCGCTCAGGCCCAAGCCCGACCAGCGCGGACCCGACCCGTACAGCCCCACCGGACAGGCGGTGGACGTGACACCCGAGGAGCGGGCCCAGGGCGGCGAGTACCTCACCACGGCCCAGGGGCTGCGCCTGGCCGACACCGACCACTCGCTCAAGGCAGGCCCCCGGGGGCCGGTGCTGCTGCAGGACCACCACCTGCGCGAGAAGGTCATGCACTTCGACCACGAGCGCATCCCCGAGCGCGTCGTGCACGCCCGTGGCGCCGCCGCGCACGGCGTCTTCCAGTCGTACGGCACCGCGGCCTCGGTGACCAGGGCGGCCTTCCTCGCCAAGGGCGCCGAGACGCCGGTCTTCGTGCGCTTCTCCACGGTCCTCGGGTCGCGGGGCTCGGCCGACACGGTGCGTGACACCCGGGGCTTCGCCACGAAGTTCTACACCGCCGAGGGCGTCTTCGACCTGGTGGGCAACAACATCCCGGTGTTCTTCATCCAGGACGCGATCAAGTTCCCCGACGTCATCCACGCGGGCAAGCCGCACCCGGACCGGGAGATCCCCCAGGCGCAGAGCGCGCACGACACGTTCTGGGACTTCGTCTCCCTGCACACCGAGGCCACCCACCACACGCTGTGGAACATGTCCGACCGCGGCATCCCCCGCTCCTACCGGACGATGGAGGGCTTCGGCGTCCACACCTTCCGGCTGGTCGACGCCGAGGGGGCGACGGCGCTGGTGAAGTTCCACTGGAAGCCCAAGGCGGGGGTGCACTCCCTGGTGTGGGAGGAGGCGCAACTGATCGGCGGCGCCGACCCGGACTTCCACCGGCGCGACCTCGCCGACGCGATCGAGGCCGGTGCCCACCCGCAGTGGGAGCTGGGCATCCAGGTCTTCCCCGACACCCCGGAGCAGACGTTCGAGGGCATCGACCTGCTGGACCCGACGAAGATCGTCCCTGAGGAGCTGGCACCGGTCCAGCCGGTCGGTCTGCTCACCCTCAACGCCAACCCGGTGAACTACTTCGCCGAGACCGAGCAGGTCGCCTTCCACGTCGGCCACCTGGTGCCCGGCATCGACGTCACCGACGATCCACTGCTCGCCGGACGGCTGTTCTCCTACCTGGACACGCAGATCACCCGCCTCGGCGGCCCCAACTTCGGGCAGATCCCCATCAACCGCACGCACGCCCCCGTCAACGACATGCTGCGGGACAGCTTCCACCAGGACGCCGTGCACGCGGGGGTCGCGCCGTACAAGCCGAACTCGCTGGACGGCGGCTGCCCGTTCTTCGCGGGGGCGCAGGAGGGCGGGTACGTGGAGACGCCGGTTCAGGTGGCCGCGTCGCGGAAGGTGCGCGAGGCCCCGGCGTCGTTCGCCGACCACTTCAGCCAGCCCCGCCTGTTCTGGCTGAGCCTGAGCCCGGTCGAGCGCGAGCACGTCATCGCCGCCTACACCTTCGAGCTCGGCAAGGTCTACGAGCAGGCCATCAAGGAGCGCAACCTGCGCGTCCTGGCCGAGATCGACCCCTACCTGTGCGAGCAGGTGGCGCAGGGCCTCGGCCTGCCGGTTCCGAAGCCGGTCAACTCCCTGCCGTCCGTCAACCCGAGCCCGGCCCTGTCCCAGGTGGGCAAGTCCTGGCCGACCACTGGCCGGGTCATCGGCATCGTCGCCGACGGCGCGGGGGATCTGGCGGCGGTCGAGGCCGTCCGTCAGGCGGTCCTCGGCGGCGGCATGGTGCCGCTGGTCATCGCCCCGACCGGTGGGACGCTCGGCTCGGGCGATGACGCCGTCACGGTGCAGCGCACGTTCACCACCGCCAGGTCCGTCGAGTTCGACGCCCTGCTGCTCGCGGGCACCCCCGAGCCGGGCAGGGACGCCAACGGGGCCAGGGACGCCAAGGCAGGAAACGCCACGGCGGCGCGCACCGACCCCCGGGTGCTGCTCATGCTCGGTGAGGCCTTCCGCCACGCCAAGCCGATCGGCGGCTGGGCGGACGCCACGCAGGCGCTCACCGCCGCCGGGATCGACCCCTCGGCACCCGGCGTTGTCGTCGGGGACAACGGAGAGGCGGTGCTTGAGGAGGTCGTCCGACTGCTGGGCAGGCACCGGGTCTGGGAACGCTTCCCCGCCCCGGTCGAACCCGTCTGACCAGGCTGTTTTCGCAGGTCACTATGGGGGGAGCCTCTAGGGCGAGGGAACGGGGGCTCCCATGGCGCAGATGTTCGACCCATCCGCATACGGCCGTGCCATCGCCGACGTCTACGACGACGTCTACGGCACGACCATCCCGGAGACCAGCACCGACGCCGCGGTGGACCGGCTTGAGGAACTCGCCGAAGGCGGGCCGGTCCTGGAGTTCGGCATCGGCACCGGACGGCTGGCGCTGCCGCTCGTGGCGCGGGGGCTGGTCGTCGCGGGCGTCGAGGGCTCCGCGGAGATGACGCGGCGGCTGCGCGCCAAGCCGGGCGGGGACCGCGTCCCGGTGACGCCGGGGGACTTCGCGACGACCCGGGTCGAGGGCGAGTTCGGCCTGGTCGTCCTGGCGATCAACACGATCTTCGCGTTGCCGTCCCAGGACGCCCAGGTCGCCTGCTTCCGCAACGCCGCCGCCCACCTGCGTCCCGGGGGCCGCTTCGTGGTCGAGGCGTGGGTCCCCGACCCCGGCGCGTTCAGGGACGGTACGGCGCTGCGCCTGCTGACGCTGAGCGAGGAGAGGGTGCTGGTCGAGGCGGCACGGCTGTCGGCCGCGGAGCAGATGATGTACACGACGAAGGTCAACCTGACCTCCGACGGGCTGCGGCTGCTGCCCGCCAACCATCGCTACGCCTGGCCCGCCGAACTCGACCTGATGGGACGGCTGGCGGGCATGGAACGCGAGCACCGCTGGGCCGACTGGAACGGCTCGCCGTACACCGACGACAGCCGCTCGCACGTGTCGGTCTACCGCTCGCCCTCCGGGAGGCCGTGATGCGCCTGCCCACGCCGCGAGGTCCCGTCACCGCCGCGATCTTCGAACGGCTCACCCGCCCGCCCCACGCGTTCGACCCGCCGTCCCTCGGCGTCGAGGACGACGAGGACCTCCAGCTCGCGCTCTTCGTCTGCTACGAGGTGCACTACCAGGGGTTCGAGGAGGTCGACGACGCCTGGGAGTGGGAGCCGTCGCTGCTTGAGGTCAGGCGGACGCTGGAACGGTGGTTCGAGGAGGGGCTCGCGCGTGCCGTACCCCCTCAGAAAAATGTGGAGCCCGAGCGGCTCTGCCGCGCGCTGACCGAGCTGGTCGCCGCCACCGAGGGACCCCCGCTCGCCGCGTTCCTGGAGAGGAGGGCCGACCCCGAGCAGTTCAGGGAGTTCGTCGTCCACCGCTCGATCTACCACCTGAAGGAGGCCGACCCGCACACCTGGGCCGTGCCCCGGCTGCGTGGCCGCGCCAAGGCGGCCCTGGTGGAGATCCAGGCCGACGAGTACGGCGGAGGCCGCAGGGAGCGGATGCACTCGGAGCTGTTCCGGGCCACCATGCGTGGACTGGGCCTGGACGACTCCTACGGCGCCTACCTCGACCGGGTCCCGGCGGTCACCCTGGCGACCGTCAACCTCATGTCCCTGTTCGGCCTGCACCGCAGGCGCAGGGGAGCCCTGCTCGGGCACCTGGCGGTCCTTGAGACGACCTCCTCGCTGCCCAACCTCAAATACGGCCGTGGCCTGCGGAGACTGGGCGGCGACGCCACGGCCTGCCGCTTCTACGACGAGCACGTGCTGGCCGACGCCGTACACGAGCAGATCGCCGTGCACGACATGTGCGGTGGGCTCGCCGCCGCCGAGCCCGCCCTGACCGGCGACATCCTGTACGGCGCCGCCTGCGCCCTCGCCCTCGACGCCCTCTTCGCCGGGTATGTCCTGGACCGCTGGACCGGGGGGAGCACGTCGCTGCGCGAGCCGAGCCTGGTGGCGGGTGGGCCGTGACGGAGCTGGACTACGTGCTGCCGCTGCGCTGGGAGGACGACTCGGGCCTCGAAGAGCTGACCGGCTACCTGCGGTGGCTGGGCCGCGAGGTCCGCGTCGTCGTCGTGGACGGCTCCCCGCCCGCGCTCTTCGACCGGCACGCCGCTCTCTGGGACGGCCACGTCCTGCACGTGCGTCCCGACGCCGACCTGCGCTTCGCCAACGGCAAGGTCAACGGGGTGGCCACCGGGATGCGCCTGGCCCGCGCCGAGCACGTGGTCATCGCCGACGACGACGTCCGCTACGGCGCGGCCGAGCTGGCCAGGATGGACGCGCTGCTGGAGACGGCCGACCTGGTCAGGCCGCAGAACTACTTCGACCCGCTGCCCTGGCACGCCCGCTGGGACACCGCCCGCGTGCTGCTCAACCGTGGCCTCGGCGCCGACTACCCGGGCACGTTCGGGGTGCGCCGGTCGGTCTTCCGGGAGATGGGCGGCTACGACGGGGACGTGCTGTTCGAGAACCTGGAACTCATCCGCACGGTCCGCGCCCACGGTGGCCGCGAGCACCGCGCGCACGACCTCTACGTCCGCCGCCTGCCGCCCGCCGTCGGGCGCTTCTGGTCCCAGCGCGTACGGCAGGCCTACGACGACCTGGCGCAGCCGCCCCGGATGCTGTTCTTCCTGGCCGTGCTGCCGACGCTGGTCACCGGCCTGCTACGGCGTCGGCACGGGACGGTGCTGGCCGGTGCCGCCGCCTGCGTGGCGGTGGCGGAGGCCGGGCGCCGCAGGGCGGGGGGACGCCGGGTCTTCCCCCGCACGGCCTCGCTGTTCGCCCCGGTGTGGGTGCTGGAGCGGGCCGTGTGCAGCTGGCCCGCGCTGGCGGCGCGGTTGTTCGGGGGCGGGATCCCCTACGCGGGGCACCGGATGCTGACCGCCGCGCATCCGGTCCGCGAGCTGGTGGAACGCGCTCAGAGGTCGGGCTCGCTCGGGGCCCGGAACCCGGTGATCTTGTGCGAGCCATCGCAGAACGGCTTGGCCGAGGACCGCCCGCAGCGGCACAGCGCGACCGTCGCCCGCCCCGGGTCGATGACCTCCCCGTCCTGAGTCGTCAGCGTGAACTCCCCCCTGAGCAACAATGGCCCGTCCTCATATGGGGTGATTGTGGAGCGATAGTCCGGTTTGTGGCTCATGATGGGGTTGTGCCCGGCGAGGTGGAGGGAAAACGCGGGAAGGATGGGGGCATGAAGGTGGTCGTTCTCTCCGACACGCACGCGCCCCGGCGCTGGAAGTCCTGTCCGCCCCGGGTGGCGGAGCACTTGCGCGGCGCGGACGCGATCCTGCACGCGGGCGACGTCTGCGTCCCCGGCGTCCTGGACGAACTGGCCGCCTACGCCCCGGTCCACGTGGTCAAGGGCAACAACGACGGACCGGACATACGGGCGCCGGAGACGCTCGAACTCGACCTCGGCGGGCTGCGGGTCGCGATGATCCACGACAGCGGCACCGCCAGGGGACGGCTCGCCAGGATGCGCCGCCGCTTCCCCACGGCCGACCTCGTCGTCTTCGGGCACTCCCACATCCCTCTCGACGAAAGCGACGAGAGCGACGGCGGCTTCCGCGTCTTCAACCCCGGCTCGCCGACCGACCGCCGCCGTCAGCCCCACGGCACCCTGGGAATCCTGCGGATCGAGGACGGCCACCTCGTCGAGGCCGAGATCGTCCCCGTCACCTGAGGGTCTCAGTCGGGGTGGTGCTGGTGCTGCAGGTAGGCGGCCGTCTCCGGGTTAGCGGGGAAGTAGGCCTCGATGGCCAGCTCGGCGACCGTGATGTCCAGCGGGGTGCCGAAGGTCGCCATGGTGCTGAAGAAGGCGAGTTCGCGATACCCCCTGCGGATTCTCAGCGGGATCACGATGTCGCCGGGGCCTGGCCGGTCGATCTCGGGCACCGGCTGGTCGCACGGGTAGTCGTCGAGCTCCCGCCAGAGCGCGCTCAGCTCCGGGTCGGCGGTGAGACTGATCTGACGGCGCAGCCGGTGCAGCAGGTGGGCCCGCCACTCGCCCAGGTTGATGATCCGCTGGGACATCCCCCTGGGGTGCAGGCTCAGCCGCAGCACGTTGACCGGGGGGACGAGCAGTTCGGGGGCCACCCCGCGCAGCAGCAGCCCCGTCGCGGCGTTGCGGTCGATCACGTTCCAGCGCTGGTCGACCACCACGGCGGGGTACGGCTCGTGCCCGCTCAGCACCTGGCCGAGCGCCTCGCGCACCGCGGCCATCTCCGGCGAGCCGAGCGGCGTCTCCGAGTAGACCGGCGCGAACCCCCCGGACAGCAGCAGGTGGTTGCGCTCACGCAGCGGCAGGTCCAGCTCCTCGGCCAGCCGCAGGATCATCTCCCTGCTCGGATTCGAGCGGCCGGTCTCCACGAAGCTCAGGTGCCTTGTGGAGATCTCGGCCTGCAGGGCGAGGTCCATCTGGCTCATCCGCCGTCGTTCCCGCCACTGGCGCAACAGTTCACCGACGGGGCGGGACACGCTGGTGGTGGTCACAATTAACACGATATCGGGGGCAAGTTGGCAAAACCATTACCGGCCGCCCGGCGGGGGAATGGCGTGTCAGCGGCGGCGGACCTTGGTGACCAGGCGGTTGAGGATGCGCTCCCACTCGGTGCCGAAGGGGTTCTCCTGGACGAGGTAGGTCCAGGTCGCGGTCGGCCGTTTGATGCCCGCCTCGTCGTGGTCGAGGCCGTCCTCGGTGATCGTGGCCGCCTCGAACGTCTCGATCGAACGCGACTCGATCTCGGCGAGCATCCGCTCGTAGGCGGGCTTGGCCTCCTTGTTGAACTCGTCGATCGGGCTCAGGCGGCCGAGCGCGCGCAGATGGATGCCCTCGCGCAGCTCGGCGAGGTAGGCGAGGTGGTCGGCCCACGACCGGTCGAGGTGGTAGAGCACGATCTGCCTGGCGGCCTCGTTCAGCACCTCCTCCCCGACCGCTTCCTCAAGGGAGGACCAGCGCTCGGGAACCGCCGAGGCCAGCGCCTGGCCCGCCGAGTTTCCGCGCAGGACCTTGTCACGGAGGTCGAGCACGGTGCCCCGGTGCTGTTCGAGCAGGCGGGTGTAGCGCCAGGTGTTGCGGTGGATCTCCATGTCCACGCCCTCGGCGACCCGCTGGGCGTGCCCGACGAGACCGTGGTCGGGCACGCCCCTGGCGTACTCGTCGGCCACGTAGTGGGCGATCAGGTCGTCCTCGCCGCTGACGAAGAAGACCGAACCGCCGGGGTCGCCCTGACGCCCGGCCCGGCCACGGAGCTGGTCGTCCAGACGGCTGCTGGTGTGCCGTCCGGAACCGATGACGTACAGCCCGCCGAGCTCCTCGACGCCCTCGCCGAGCCGGATGTCGGTGCCGCGACCCGCCATCTGGGTGGAGACCGTGATCGCGTCCCGCTCACCGGCCTTCGAGATGATCGAGGCCTCCTCGGCGTCGTTCTTCGCGTTGAGGACCACGCACTCCAGGCCCCGGCCGCTGAGGGTCAGCGAGAGACGCTCGGACTCGGCGACGTCCAGGGTGCCGATCAGGATCGGCCGCCCGGTCGCGTGCACCTCGACGATCTCCTCGACCAGGGCGCGGTCCTTGTCCATCCGGTACTCGAAGAGCCGGTCGGGGGCGTCGATCCGCACGCAGGGCCGGTTGGGCGGCACCACGGCGACCTTGAGGTCGTAGAACTCGCGGAGCTGGTCGCCGACCGCGACCGCGGTGCCGGTCATGCCGCACCGCTGCGGATAGCGGGTGATCAGACCCTGCACGGTGATCGAGTCGAGGATCTCGCCGGTCGCCGAGGGCGGCAGCGCCTCCTTGGCCTCCACCGCCGCCTGCAGGCCGTCCGGCCAGCGCTGCAGCAGCGCGACCCGGCCCCTGGACGGGTTGATCAGGTGCACCTTGCCGTCGCGGACGATGTAGTCCACGTCCTTGGTCAGCAGGGCGTGCGCGTGCAGGGCGAGGTTGACCTCGGTCAGCGTGCCCGGGGTGTCGTAGAGGTCGATGCCGAGCGCCTGCTCGACGGTGTCGATGCCCTTGCTCGTCAGGTGCACGTTGCGCGCCTGGTCGTCCAGCTCGTAGTGGTAGCCCCTGACGAGCTGGCGGACCAGCACGGCCATCTCGGGGACCGCGTTGCCCGGGTCGGTGGCCCCGGCGAGCACCAGCGGAATCCTGGCCTCGTCCACGAGCACCGAGTCGGCCTCGTCCACCAGCGCGACCTCGGGGGCGGGCATGACCAGGTCGGCGGCGTCCACCCGGGTGCGGTCGCGCAGCACGTCGAAGCCGATCTCGCTGACCGGGCCGTAGGTCACGTCCTTGGCGTAGGCGGCCTTGCGCTCCTCGTGGGTCGAGGTCTGGCCGATCCAGCCGACCGAGACGCCGAGCGCCTCGTACAGCGGGCCCATCCACTCGGCGTCGCGCTGCGCCAGGTAGTCGTTGACCGAGATCACGTGGACGCGCTTGCCCTGCAGGGCGTATCCGGCCGCGGCCATCGCCCCGGACAGGGTCTTGCCCTCGCCGGTGGCCATCTCGGCGACGTTGCCGGAGAGCAGGGCGAGCATGCCGACGAGCTGCACGTCGTACGGCCGCAGCCCCAGGGTGCGCCGGGCGGCCTCCCGCACGACGGCGCAGAACTCGGGCAGGTCCTCCACCGAGGGCCTGGGCAGCTCGTCGAGCTCGCGGAGCCGTTCCTCCCTGGCACCCGCGGCGGCGACGGTCCGCTCGAAGGGGGCCAGGTCGATCGACCCGGGACGCTCAAGGAACCGCCTGATGCGCTGAGTTATCGAGGCCACGTCTCCTCCAACGCCCGTTTCCGGGCTCACGTTCCCAACGAGCCTCACCGTACCGACCGGACGGATCATCGTGTAGCCCGAGGGCGGAACGGCGCGTTCGGGAAAGGATTTCGCAATCCTGACATGAGCTGACAGGTATGGACGTGACGATGGTGGCCATGACGACGATCGCTCAGTTTCTCGCCGTGAACATCGACTGCGCCGAGCCCAGGAAGCTGGCGGAGTTCTACGCGGCGGTCTTCGGTTACGAGGTCCAGTACGCCGACGACGCCTACGCCGCAGTCGGCGACGGCACGATGACCATCTACTTCCAGCGCAACCCCGACCGCGAGGCCGCCGCCTGGCCCGGCCCCGGCAAGCAGTTCCACCTGGACGTACGGGTTCCCGACGTGGAGCAGGCGGTCAAGGACTACCTGGAGCTCGGGGCCACCAGGCCGGACTTCCAGCCGGGAGGGCACTGGGTGGTCCTGGCCGACCCGGAGGGCCACCTGTTCTGCGTCTGCCCGCCCCAGCAGTAGGCGGGGCCGTACCGAAAAACAGCGAAAAAGTGGGCTGGAGCGGCTTTTTGTGGCAAAAATCGCTCTTGTCGCCTGAGAGAGGACTCTTACCCGCTCTTGAAGAGCTTTAAGCTTGCGGGATGACCCGAGAATCGCTTCTTTACTCATGTCTGGTCGCTTCCGGTGGGTGGCGATGACCTGGGTCGGTATGTCGATCGCTCTGATCGGCGCACTCGGCTACGCCCTCGGGGCGGCCCTCCAGCAGTTCGAGGCGGTCTCCGAGGGCGCCTCGCTCAGATTGATGAGACGGCCCCGCTGGTGGCTCGGCGGGGTGATCGGCTTCACCGGTGCCTGCCTGCACGCGGTCGCGCTGAGCCTCGCGCCGCTGGTCGTGGTGCAGCCGATCAGCGTGGCGACGCTGGTGTTCGCGGTGCCGCTGGCCGCGGTGCTGCACGGCAGACGCCCGCGCAGACAGGAGGTCCTCGGGTCGATCGCGGTGGCCGTCGGACTGCTCGGCCTGATGATGCTCGTCCCCGCGCACGCCGGGACCCCTCACATGTCCAACGGCCAGGCGTTCGGCTTCCTCGCCTGCGTCGGGCTGATCGTGCTGGTCACCCACCTGGCCGCGCGCAGGGCGACCGGTTCGACGAAGGCGCTGCTGCTCTCGGTCGGGGCGGGGGCGGTGACCGCCAGCGTCTCGACCTTCGTGCGGGTGGTCGGCGGCGGTCTCGAAGGAGACCTGAGCAGGCTGCTGACCTGGTTCACCGTGGCGATCCCGGTGCTGCTCGTCTGCGCGGTCGTGCTGCTGCAGAAGTCCTACGAGGTGGGGTGCTTCGGCATCGCCTACGCCGGGGTCCAGGTGGTCGACCCGATCACCTCGATCATCGCGGGGGCCGTCCTGCTGAAGGAACCCATGCCGACCGGGGCGGCCAACGTGGTGCCCGCGCTGCTGGCCGCCGCGGTGCTGATCTGGGGGACCGTCACGCTGGGACGGCTCTCACCCGAACACGGCGGCAGCCGTACGGCGGCGCGCGAGCCCGCGGCCGTCTCTTCCTAACCCTGCGGGGGACGCCAGGCGAGGACGTCGTCCATCGCGGCCGTCGCCCGGCCGGGGGCGAACCGCCAGGCGAGTGACACCGCCGTGTCGCGCAGCCGTACGGCGAGCGGCGCCCGCAGCCGGGTGGCCCGGCAGAGTGAGGCGGACCTCGCGGTGATCCGCGCGGTCCGCGCCAGCCGGGCCGAGGTGTAGTCGGCGAGATCCCCGCTCGTGTCCGCGACGTGGGCGAGCACCACGGCGTCCTCGATCGCCTGGCAGGCGCCCTGGCCCAGGTTGGGCGTCATCGGGTGGGCGGCGTCGCCGAGCAGCGCGATCCTGCCCCGGTGCATCGCGGGCAGCGGAGCCGTCAGGTGGTGGACGTCGTTCCTGAGCACGTCCCCGGGCGCTGCGGCGGCGAGCAGCTCGGGGATGGGGGAGTGCCACCGGCCGAACAGGCGCAGCAGCTCGGCGCGCTGGTCACCGCCGCCCCCACCTGCGGGAACGGTGTCGGTGGCGTAGCAGTAGGTCAGGCCGCCCGCCAGCGGCATGATCCCGAAGACCCTGCCCGCGCCCCAGGTCTCCGAGGCGGGGCCGGTCTCGACGCCGGACACCAGCACCCGCCAGGCCGTGACCCCGGCGTAGCGCGGCGCCGGATGACCGGGGAACAGCGCGGCCCTGACGGGGGAGGAGACGCCGTCCGCGGCGACGACCAGGTCCGCGCGCAGGGTCTCCGCCTCGGTGCGCACCTCGCCTTCGGGGGTGGCCGCCACAACCGTGGTGCCGAGCCGTACGGTGCCGGGCTTGAGGGCCGTGTGCAGCGCCTCGACGAGTTCGGCGCGGCGCAGCAGGACCACCGAGTCGCCGTCGTAGCGCGCCGAGGTCGCCTCCTCGGTCGTGCGGACCAGCCAGCGCCCGTCGGGCCGCCGCAGGCCCAGCTCGCCCCTGACCGCCGACAGGGCGCGGACCGGGTCGCCGACGCCGATCGTGTCCAGCGCCCGCAGGGCGTTCGCCGCGACGGCCAGCCCCGAGCCGACCGGTTCGAGGGCGGGGGCCCGTTCGAGAACCGTCACGTCCCAGCCCCGCCGCTGGAGCGCCGCCGCCGCCGTCAGGCCGCCGATTCCCGCCCCGATCACCACCGCGTGTGCCACATCGCACCCCTTCACTACAGATGTAGTTGGAGGCTACTCCTCCTCCCGGGTCAACTACAACCGTAGTATTGGACCGTGAAGTCCCAACGTGCCGAGCTGATCGCGGACACCGCCATCGCCCTGCTGGCCGAGCGCGGGATGCGCGGCCTGACCCACCGGGCCGTCGACGAGGAGGCGGGGCTGCCCGCCGGTTCGACCTCCAACCTCGCCCGCACCCGCCGCGCGCTGCTCGAACTGACCCTGGAACGGCTCACCGAGCTTGAGGTCCAGACCTTCGCCGCCCTCCTCGACGACACCGTGGGGCCGCCCTCGCCGGAGGCGCTCGTCGAGCTGGCCGCCAGGACGCTGTGGGAGCAGCTCACCGTCGGCCGCCACAGGACGCTCGCCCGCTACGAGCTGGCCCTTGAGGCCACCCGCCGCCCCGAGCTGCGCGAGGTCTACGACCAGGCGGGCAGCCGCTTCCGCGCCCCCGCCGTCGCGATCCTCACCGCCGCCGGTTCCCCCGATCCGGTACGGCACGGCCGCCAGGTCGTCGCCTTCGGGGAGGGCGTGATGTTCGACACCATCGCGGGCTCCGGGGACGAGCCGACCCTCGACGACCTACGGCTCGGCCTCGCCGAACTGCTGCGCGGAATGGTGGGCGGTAAGGGGGGCGTGTAAAGGTACCCGCACCAGGACTCGAACCTGGGACCTCCGCGTTATGAGTGCGGCGCTCTCACCGGCTGAGCCATGCGGGCCCGCGTTGCCGTAGTGGGATCTCACCCCGCTTCTCGGCGGCTCACTCCGGGCGTAGACTGAATGATATTCAGGGATTCCGCGTATGCTGGTCGGTCGTCAGTGACCGCCGCCGATCCGGATCGGAGAACTACGTGGTAAAGGCCGGAGTGAGGTCGAGGAAGCAGGGGGAGCCGCCTCAGCCGCCCGGGGAGGCGGAGCCGACCGTCGATCTCGACGACCCCAGGTTGCAGACCCCGGCCGCCAGGGGGCTGATGAGCGCGGCCCGCGACCTGTTCGTCAAGCAGGGCTTCTCCGCGACGAGCGTCAGCGACATCACCGAACGAGCGGGCATGAGCGTCGGCTCGCTCTACTACCACTACGGCAGCAAGACCAACGTCTACCTGGCCATCTGGCTGCAGTACCAGCGCAGCCAGGAGGTCCGGGCGCGCGAGGCGGTCGCCGCGGTGCGCGCCGCCGGGGTCACCGACGGCCTGCGCCTGTACCTGTCGGGCACGCGCGCCTACCTGCTCGGCGCCTGGGAGCACCGCGACGTGGTACGGCTGGTCGCCGACGGGGACACGCCCCCGGGGTTCGGGCTGCGGATGCGCAGGATCAACCAGGAGTGGCTGCGCCGCAACGGCGCCCTGCTGAGCGGGAACACCGACCTGTTCGCCGACGACGACTCGCTGGGGGCGCGGGCGCTGGTCGCGATCGTCACCGACGCCATGAGCGGGATCTGCCGCGAGGTGGCCGCGTGCGCGACCCGCGAGGAGGCCGAGGAGCTGGTGACCAGGGCGATCGAGGTCTTCGCGCGGCTCGCCGACGTCCAGCTTGAGGGGAGCGCCCCGCGGGGGTGACAGCGGTCTGAACGTCATTCACCGTCGGCACCGGTTGCCGGCGGTGATTTTTTTGTCCCTTTCTCCAAAGGGGCCCGAAGGGGTCTCCGGGACAAAACCCCAGGTGGAGAACGTTCCCCCGGCTGGAAGGCCCGGTTTTCGGTTTGTTGCGCGAAGGTAACGGCCGGGTTTCCATTGACGCCCTCTGAAGCCGCATGTTAGACCTCATCTGAACGTCATTCAGTGGTCGTCCGACCCTGGAGGGTTCGCGAGGAGGCACAGGAGGTGCGGCGTGCGCGCTCTGCTCAGTGACGAGCAACGGATGCTCAAGGAGGTGGCCGGACAGATCGCCGGGACGTCGGGCCCGGTGAACCCCGGCGACCTGGCCACCCTCGACCGGAGCGCGGCCTGGCGGGCACTGGCGCAGGCGGGCCTGCTGGCGCTGCGGGCGCGTGACGAGGACGGCACACCGGTCGGCTCCGGCGTCGAGGTGGCCATGGTCGCCGAGGCCACGGGCGCGGGGCTGGTCCCGGTGCCCTACCTGGGCTCGGCGGTCATGGCCATGGAACTGCTCGCCCTGGCCGGGGCCGAGGAGGAGGCCGGGGAACTGGCCGACGGCGTGGCCAGGGCCGGGGTGCTGCTCGACGGGAACCTCGAAGGGCTCGCCCACCTGCCGGGGGACGGGCCGTGGTACGGCTGGGACATCGACGGCGCCGACCACGCGCTCGCCCTCCTGGACACCGTGGACGGCACGCGGGTGGTGCGGGTCCCGCTGGGCACCGGCTTCGCCGGGGCGGACGGCGCCGACCTCACCCGCGTCCTGGCCCGCCGCGACGCCCCGATCGACCCGGCCACGCTCCAGACGGTCGGCGACCCCCTGACAGCCGAGGACCTGACCCGCTGGGAAGCGCTCGCGCTGGCCGCGGTCTGCGCCGACACGGTCGGCGTCATGCGCTCGGCGGTGACGAAGGCCGTCGACTACGCCAAGGAACGCGTGCAGTACGGCGTGCCCATCGGCTCCTTCCAGGCGGTCCAGCACATGTGCGCCGAGGCGTACGTGAGCACGGAGGCCGCGGCCAGCGCCACCAACTACGCCGCCTGGGCCGTGGACGCGCTCGACCCCGAGGAGGCGCTGCTGGCCGCCAGGACCGCCAAGGCCCACTGCGCCGGGGTCGCCCGCGAGGTGACCGAGACCGTCATGCAGGTCTTCGGCGGCATCGGCCAGACCTACGAGCACATCGCGCACGTGCACACCCGCCGTGCCCTGACCAACCGCCAGGTCCTCGGCGACGAGGGCGCCCAACTGCTGCGCATCGCCGACGTCCGGCTGACGGGAGAGTGACATGGACTACCGGGACACCCCCGAGGAGGCGGCCTTCCGCGCGACCCTGCGCGGGTGGCTGACCGAGAACATCCCCGCGGGCTGGGACAAGGTCGAGGACCCCGAGGCCGCGGCACGGCTGCGCCGCTCCTGGCACCGCACGCTCTACCAGGCCGGATACGTCGGCATGAGCTGGCCCGTCGAGTACGGCGGGCGCGGGCTGAGCGCCACCTACGACGCGATCCTCAACGAGGAGGCGGGCAACCTGAACGCGCCCCCGCTGCCCTCGGTCGGCTACCTGGGACGGGCCATCTTCACCTACGGCTCCGAGGAGCAGAAGCAGCAGTTCCTGCCCAGCCTGCTCTCCGGCGAGGTGCAGTGGTGCCAGGGCTTCAGTGAGCCCGAGGCCGGTTCCGACCTCGCCTCGCTGCGCACCACGGCCAAGCTGGACGGCGACCACTACGTGGTCAACGGCCAGAAGATGTGGACCAGCGGCGGCCAGTACGCCGACTGGTGCATGCTGCTGGCCCGCACCGACCCCGAGGTCCCCAAGCACAAAGGCATCTCGTGCTTCCTGGTCTCCATGAGCGAGCCCGGGGTCACCGTACGGCCCATCGTGATCGCCAGCGGCGAGGCCGAGACCTGCGAGGTCTTCTGGGACGAGGTGCGCGTCCCCGTCGCCCAGCGGCTCGGCGAGCCCGGCGAGGGCTGGCGGATCGCGATGACCACGGTCGCCTACGAGCGCGGTCCCGCCGACATCGGCTTCATCGCCACCTACCGCCGCACCCTGGCCAAAGTGGAGCGGATGGCCGCGGAACGCGGTCTGCTCGACCGGCCGGAGACGCGCAAGCAGTTGGCCCGCGCCTACGTGCGCGGCGAGGTGCTGCGGCTGAACTGCGTCGAGCAACTGGCCGCGCGGGTCTCCGGGCAGCAGCCCGGCCCCGAGGGGTCGGTCGCCAAGCTGCTGTGGGCCGACGCCGAGCAGTCACTTCAGCACCTGGCCATGGACATCCTCGGCGCCGACGAGCTGACCGGCGTCGAGAGCGGCTGGCTCAGCTCCTACTTCACCTCCCGCCCGGTCAGTGTGTACGGCGGCTCCGCGCAGATCCAGAAGAACATCATCGCCAGGATGCTCGGCCTGCCCCGCTGAGCCCGAGGAACGTTCCACCCACCGGCTTCAAGATCATCGAACACCCCCTGAATGTCATTCAGTCGCAGGTTCCCCCACTCGGCTGAGGAGGCCGTAATGAAACAACGGCACACTCGTTTCGCGACGTTACTGACCATCGTGATGGTGACGCTTCCCCTCGCCGCGTGCGGCGACACGAGCGACACCGCTTCCGGTTCCGATGGCGGTGCCAAGCCCTTCATCGTGTACTTCACCGGCGACTACTCGGGCGCCGTCTCCACCAACAACGCCAGCCTGGACGCGGGCATCAAGATCGCCGCCGAGGAGTTCAACGCCTCGGGCGGCATCGAGGGCCGCAAGATCGTCGTCGAGACGGCCAACGACCAGAACGACCCGACCAAGGCCGTCAGCCTGCTCCAGCAGCGCCTTGCCTCAGGCGGCAAGCCCGACCTGGTCTACCCCGGCGGATCGAGCGCGGTCTCGCTGTCCCTGCTGCCCATCCTGACCCGGCAGAAGATCCTGTCCGTCGGCGGCACCGTCAGCACGCTGCTCAACGACCCGGCCAAGTACCCCTACCACTTCGGCGTCTCCTCACCCGGCAAGGACTACGCCCCCGCCCTGGTCTCGGCCGCGACCGCCAAGGGCCACAAGAAGATCGCCATGCTGTACTCCAACGACGCCACAGGCCAGAGCTCAGCGGCGATCTACAAGGAGGCCGTCCAGGGCGCGGGCATGGAGTTCGTCGAGGCCCGCTACGAGGCGACCTCGCTGGACATGACCTCGCAGCTCAACCAGCTCCGCTCGCAGAACCCCGACGCGCTGGTGCTCAACGGCTACGGCACCGCCGCGCTCTACGCGATGCGCAGCAGGGCCCAGATCGGCTGGGAGATCCCCACCTACTGCGACCAGCTCGCCTCCAGCTTCCCCTACCTGAAGAACCTCGGCGCCGACCAGCTCAAGGGTGTCAACGTGGTCTTCTCCTCCGCCACGCTGTCCACCAGCGAGCACCACCCCGGCCTTGCCGACTTCATCGCCAAGATCAAGGCGAGCCCCGCGGCCTCCGGGATGTCCAGCACCGGCTGGGGCCTGTACTCCACCGGCCACGACGCCCTCGCCGTGGTCGTGTACGCCGCCAGACAGGCCAAGTCAACCGAGCCGGACAAGCTCAAGGCCGCCCTGGAGAGCCTCGCCAAGCCGACCGGCGCGCCGCTGTGGTTCAACGCAGGACCCTCCGGCCAGTACCTCCAGTACGCCTACTCCGGCACCGACCACTTCCCGACCGCGGGAGCCGACACCTTCCAGTACGTCGCGCCCGGCGCCTACGACGGCGACGGCTTCTACGCCCCCGGCAAGGCGTGAGGCGACGATGACGACGGTATGGGCGGGCCTGGCGACAGGCGCGATCTACTCGCTGGTCGCGATCGGCTACAACGTGGTGCTGCTGGCCTCGGGCACGTTCAACTTCGCCCACGCCCAGCTCCTGATGGTCGGCACCTTCCTGGCCTACACCGGGGCGGTCACCCTCGGGCTGCCCGCCGTACCGACCGTGCTGCTGGCGGCGGCGGGAACGGCGGCGATCGCGCTGATCGAGGAGCGGGTCGCGATCCGGCCCCTCCTCGGCCGCTCGGACGCGCACGGCGCCCTGATCACCACGGTCGGCGCCGCGACGATCCTGGACGGCCTGGCCGCGGCGATCTGGGGAAGGCAGCCGCTGACCGTCCCCTCCGGCCTGCCCGACCGGCCGCTGACCCTGCTCGGCGGCGCGGTCAGGCCGGTCGACCTGGCCCTCATCGGGCTGACCCTGCTGCTCGGCGTCGGCCTGCACCTGTGGACCAGGCACACCCTCGTCGGGCTCGCCTCGCTCGCCTCCGCCGAGGACCGGCAGGCGGCCTCGGCCAGGGGCATCAACGTGCGGCTGCTCGGCGTCGGCGCCTTCGTGCTCGCCGGGGCCATCGCCGGGGCGTTCGGGCTGCTGGTCGGGGCGCGCACCTACGCGGTCTTCGACCTCGGGCACGCGCTGGCGCTGTTCGGCTTCGTGGCGATAGCGATCGGCGGCTCGGGCAGCCAGCTCGGCGGTCTGATCGGCGGCTTCGCGACCGGGCTCATCTACGCCTTCGCGGTGCGCTACATCGGCGCGGCCTACCCGCAGCTCGTGGTCTTCGGGGTGTTCCTGCTGATCCTCTTCCTACGACCGCGCGGCCTGTTCGGCGCCGCGCTCGAACGGCGGGTTTAGCCATGGCCGCAGTCGTCAACCGCCTCCGCCCGCTGGGCGTCCCGATCCTGCTGCTCCTCCTGCTCGCCGGGCCGGGAACGGGCCTGATCAACTCCTACTGGTCGCGCACGGTGATGCTGATCGCGATCCTGAGCCTGCTCGTCAGCGGTCTGAACGTCGTCCTCGGCTACGCGGGGGAGCTGGCCATGGGCCAGGTCGCCCTCTACGCGGTCGGCGCCTACGTCGCCGGTTACCTGGGCGTACGGCTCGGCATGACGGACGTGACGCTGGCCCTGGCGGCGGCGGTCCTCGCGGCGGTCGTGGTCGGGCTGGTGACCGGCGTCCCCGGGCTGAGACTCGGCGGCTGGTCGCTGGCGATGGTGACTTTCTTCCTCGTCATCCTCGTGCCCAACCTGATCGACGTCTTCGAACACTTCACCGGTGGCACGCTCGGCCTGGCCGCCGCGGTCCCGACGCTGTTCGGCGCCGAGATCACCGGCGACCGGCTCTACATCCTGATCCTCGTGGTCACCGGCCTGTGGTTCGCCGTCGCCCGCAACCTGCTGCTGTCCAGGCACGGCAACATGTTCCTGGTCCTGCGGCAGAGCCCGATCCTGGCCTCCATGCTGGGCGTGTCGGTCTACCGGCTGAAACTGCTCGTCTACGTCGTCGGCGCGATCCCCGCCGCCCTGGCCGGGGCGCTGTTCTCGATGCTCGACGGCTTCATCGCGCCGGAGACCTTCACCTTCGCCCTGGCGCTCAGCGTGCTGGCCGCCTCCGTCGTCGGCGGCTCGACCTCGGTGTACGGCGCGCTCGCCGGAGCGGCGGTCATGCAGCTCGGCCAGCAGACCTTCACCCAGTTCCAGGACTGGCAACTCGTCATCTACGGCGCCTTCCTGCTGCTGGCCGGGGTGCTGTTCAACAGGGGACTGGCCGGGCTCTTCCACGACGGCGTCGCCGCGGCCTGCCGCAGGGGCTGGCTGCCGCAGAACAGGCCCTCCGCGAAGGCCGCCGCCGCCTCGGAGGGGCGGGAGCCGCACCTCGGACGGCTGGACGGCGCGGTGCTGCGGACCGAGGGGCTGAGCAAGTCCTTCGGCGGCAACAAGGCCCTCCAGGACGTCTCCGTCGAGGCGCGTCCCGGCGAGGTGACCGCCCTGATCGGCCCGAACGGCTCGGGCAAGACGACCCTGCTCAACCTCATCTGCGGCTTCTACAGGCCCTCGGGCGGACGGCTGCTGCTGGACGAGGAGCAGGTCGGCGGGCGGGCGCCGTACCGGATCGCGAGGTTGGGGGTGGCCAGGACCTTCCAGACGCCGTTGATCCCCCAGCACATGAGCACCCTGGCGTTCGTCGCCACCGGGAGATACGTCACCCACCGGGTGGGGCTGCTCGCGGCGGTGCTGCGGCTGCCCGCCTTCCGGCGCGGGTACGCGGCCGACGACGCCGAGGCGTACGCGCTGCTGCGGCTGCTGGGCATCGAGGACGTCGCCGACCGGCCCGTCAACTCGCTCGCCCTGGGCACCCGCAGGCTCGTCGAGGTGGCCCGCTCGCTCGCCGCCGGACCCCGGGTCTTCCTCTTCGACGAGGTCGGCTCCGGTCTCGACGAGAGCGACCTGGTGGTGCTCGAACGGGCGATCGAGATGATCCGCGCCGCGGGCGGCACCGTGATCCTCGTCGAGCACAACTTCCCGCTGGTGCTCAAGCTGGCCGACCGCATCCACGTGCTGAGCCAGGGCCAACTGATCGCCACCGGCACCCCGGCGGAGATCCAGGCCGACCGCCGGGTGCTCGCCGAGTACACCGGCGCCACCGACGACGAGGCCACTGAGCCCGCGACACGGAAGGGAGGTCGGTGATGCTGTCCGCCGTAGGAGTCACCGGTGGGTACGGAGACCTGCGCGTGCTGTGGGGAGTCGACGTCGCGGTACGGCCTGGCCGTACGACCGTCGTGCTCGGACGCAACGGCGCGGGCAAAACGTCGCTGCTGTGCGCGGTCGCGGGACTGCTGCCGACCGTCAGCCAGGGCACGGTCACGCTCGACGGCAAGGACCTCGGTGGCGTCCCCGCGCACCGCAGGGTCCGCGCCGGGCTGGCCCTGGTGCAGGAGAACAAACGCGTCTTCCACGCCCGCACGGTCGAGGAGAACCTGCTGCTCGGCGGCTACGCGCTCGGCGGCCTCGGCCTGCGCAGCACGGCCAGGCGTGCCGCGCTCGAACAGGCCTACCAGCGCTTCCCCATACTCGCCGAGCGGCGCAGGGCCCCCGCGGGCAGCCTGTCGGGCGGCCAGCAGCAGATGCTCGCCATCGGCCAGGCGCTGATGCCGGGACCGAAGCTGCTGATGCTCGACGAGCCCTCGGCGGGCCTGGCCCCGGCCATCGTGGACGAGGTCCTGACGATGGTCGCCGCGCTGCGCGACGAGGGGCTGTCCATCCTGCTCGTCGAGCAGCGGGTGGAGAACGCGCTGGCCATAGCCGACGACGTGGTGGTGATGGAGAACGGGCGCGTCGTCACCTCGGGCCCCAAGGCCGGTTTCGACGACGGTGCCGTCATCCGCGAGGTGTATCTGGGCCGGTCGGGCGAACGGCTGACCACGGACAACCGGTGAGGGACAGGAGCAAGGCAATGCAGTTGCAGGACAGGGTCGCCGTCGTGACCGGCGCGGCCCAGGGAATCGGCAGAGCCGTCGCGGAGGCCTACGCCGCAGAGGGCGCGCGGGTCGCGGTCGTGGACGTGCTCGCCGAGGACGCCGAGAAGGTCGCCGAGGGCATCCGCGCGCGGGGCGGCCAGGCGCTGGCCGTACCGTGCGACGTGTCGAGCAGGGACGAGGTCAACCGGGCCGCGGCCGAGGTGAAGGAGGCCTACGGGCCGATCGACATCCTGGTGAGCAACGCGGGCGTCACCCGGCCCGCCATGCTGCACAAGATGACCGACGAGCAGTGGGACCAGGTCATCGCGGTGCACCTGTCAGGCTCGTTCTACTGGTTGCAAGCCGTGGTGCACGACATGATCGAACGCGAGAGCGGCAGGATCGTCTTCACCTCCTCCTCGACCGCGCAGAACGGCTCCATCGGGCAGGTCAACTACGCCTCGGCGAAGTCCGGGATGCTCGGCATGATGCGCTCGGCGGCGCGTGAGCTGGGCCGCTACAACATCCTCGTCAACGCGGTCGCCCCCACGGCGGCCACCGAGATGACCCTCAAGGTCCGTACCGACCCGCGCTTCGCCGACGGGATCAAACGGCTGCCGCTACGCCGCTACGCCGAACCCGAGGAGATCGCGCCGACCTTCGTCTACCTCGCCTCCGCGGCCTCCAGCTACGTCACCGGCCAGGTGATCTCGGTGGACGGCGGCGGGATGATGGTGCGTTGACGATGACGGCCGCCTCGGGACGCGGGCCGCTCGACGGCACCCGGATCGTCACCTTCGCCCCGCTCTATCAGGGTCCGTACGCGACGATGCTGCTCGCCGACCTCGGCGCGGACGTGATCGTGGTCGAACGGCCGGGCACCGGCGACCCGGCCCGCGCCCAGGGCGCCATGTTCGACGCGCTCAACCGGGGAAAACGCTCGGTCACCCTGGACCTCAAACGGCCGGAGGACCAGGAGGCCGCGCTGCGGCTCGCCGGGACCGCCGACGTGCTGTTCGAGGCCTACCGGCCCGGCACGATGGAGCGCTTCGGCCTCGGCTACCCCCGGCTCAGCGCCTTCAACCCGGGCCTGGTCTACGTGTCGATCTCCGGATTCGGGCAGGCCGGGCCGTACCGGGACCGTCCAGGCCACGACCTGATGTTCCAGGCGGTGGCCGGGCTGCTCGACGGCCTGTGCGACCGGCCGGAGACGGTGATCCCGCCCCCCGACCTGGAGGCGGGAGCCGTCGTCGGCGCCCTGTACGCGGCACTCGGCGCGCTCGCCGGACTGCTTGGCAGGGCCACGACCGGCAGGGGCACCCACGTGGACATGTCCACCCACGAGGCGCTCCTGGCGATCCTCACACTCCGTCTGGAACCCGTGCTCAACGGCGGCCCGGTGGAGACACCGGGGCGCGAGCCCGGATACGGGATCTACCGGTGCGCCGACGGGCTGCCGCTCGCGCTCGGCATCGGCTTCGAGGACCACTTCTGGACCACGCTGTGCCGGGCGACCGGCCTGACCGGGCACGCGGAACTGCGCCAGGCAGAACGTTTGGCGCGGAGCGAGGAACTGGTCGCGGACCTGGCCGCCGCCCTGGCCACCCGGCCCAGGGCGCACTGGCAGGAGACGTTCGACCGGGTCGGCGTCCCGGCCAGCCCAGTCCACCGGCTGCGGGAGGCGCTCGCCGACCCCCAGGTGGTGGCCCGGGGCACCGTAGGGGACCTGGCGGACGGGGGTGGGCATTACGTGCGCCAGCCACTGCGGCTGAGCGGCTACGACACGCCCGCCCCTGCCCCCGCCCCACACCTGGGCGCGCACAACGCCCTGCTCTCCGCCCAGGCCCCGACCCCGGCTTCGGCTTCGGCAGGCCGCGCACTACCCCCCACAACGACCATCGACCCGCCAGGGGTGACCGCGTCATGACGACAGAAGAAACCCGCTCCCCACTCGACCGGCTCCTTTCCCCCCGTTCGATCGCGATGGTCGGCGCCTCCAACAGCCCGACCCGGATCGGCGGCACCGTCTTCGCCAACCTGCTGCGCGCCTTCCCCGGCGAGGTGCACCCCGTCCACCCCAGGGACGAGGTCGTCCAGGGGCGCACGGCCTACCGCAGCGTCGCCGACCTGCCCGAGGCCGTGGACATGGCGGTGATCGCCGTGCCCGCCCCGGCCGTCGTGGACGTGGTCGCCGCGTGTGCGGCCAGGGGCGTCGGCGGCGCCACCGTCATCACCTCCGGCTTCGCCGAGGCCGGGCCCGAGGGACGCGCCCTGCAGGACCGGCTGACCGCGGTCGCCAGGGAGACCGGGATCCGCGTCATCGGCCCCAACTGCATCGGATACATGAACGCCCACGGCGGCGTGATGGCCAACTTCATGGTCACCGTGGACGAGCCGCTGCCCACGCCGGGACCGGTGGCCCTGGTCTCGCAGAGCGGCGGCTTCGGCTCCTACATCACCAACAAGGCGGTGCTCGCCGGGCTCAGGCTCGGCTGGTTCGTCTCCACCGGCAACGAGTCCGACGTGAACGTGGCCAACGTGCTGCGCCACCTCGTGGAACGGCCCGAGGTCGGGGTGCTGCTGTCCTTCGCCGAGACGCTGCGCAACCCGGAGGTCTTCGTCGAGACCGCCCGCCGGGCCGCCGAACTGGACAAACCGCTGGTGCTGCTCAAGGCGGGACGTTCCGAGGAGGCCGCGCGGGCGGCGATGAGCCACACCGCCTCGATCGTCGGCTCCGCGCGGGTGCTCGACGCGGTCTGTCAGCAGTACGGCGTGTTCGTCGCCTCGACCATGGAGGAACTGCTCGACCTGGGCACGATCTTCCAGGATGGCCGCCGCGCCAGGGGCGACCGGGTCGTGGTGATGACCTCCTCGGGAGGGGCCGGGGTGCTGCTCGCCGACGAGGCGGGCCTGGCCGGGCTCTCGGTGCCGGTGCTGCCCGAGGAGGAGCAGCGCTCGCTGGCCGAGAAGATGCCGGTGCCGTTCTACGGCAGCACCGTCAACCCCGTGGACACCACCGCGCAGACCACCGCCATGCCCGAGGCGTACCGGAAGGTGCTGTTCTCCGTGGCGGGCAGCCCCTCGGCCGACATGGTCGCCGCCGTCACCTGGGCCAGGCCGGGCCCCGCGAACGACGCGATCGTCGAGATGTACGGCGGGACCGACAAACCCGTCGCGATCCTGTCCACCGCCTGGAGCGAGCAGTTCCAGGAGGCCGGGGTGCCGACCTACACCGACCCGCGCCGCGCCATGGTCGCCCTCGCCGCTCTCGTACGGCAGTCGCGCCGCGGCCCCCTCCCCGAGACCGGGTTCGTCCCCGACGCCGGACGGATCGGCCGGGTCCGCGCCCTGCTGGCCGGGGCCGGGACGGAGACGACGCTGCTCGAATCGACGGGCAAACGGATTTTGGCCGAGTACGGCGTGCCCGTCACCCCCGAGGAGCAGGTGACGAGCGTCGAGGCCGCGATCGAGGCGGCCGAACGGATCGGCGGCGCCGTGGCGCTCAAGGTGATGAGCTACCAGCTTCCGCACAAGTCCGACGCCGGGGCGATCAGGCTCGGGCTGCGCGGGGCGGACGCGGTCAGGGCCGGATACCTGGAGATGCTCGACGAGGTCGCCGCCCGCGAACCGGACGCCCGCGTCGAGGGCGTGCTCGTCCAGCGGATGGTGCCCGCCAGGATGGAACTGACCTGCGGCGTCAACCGCGACCCCGTCTTCGGGCCGATGGTCGCGCTCGGCCTCGGCGGCGTGCTCGTCGAGGTGCTCAGCGAGGCCGTACTGCTGCGCCCGCCGTTCGACGCAGAAACCGCCCGCGCGGCGCTGCGGGACCTGCTCGGCGGACGCCTGGTGACCGGGCGGCGCGGCCTGTCCGACGCCGAACAGGACGCGATAGCCCAGGTCATGACCGGTCTCGGCGACCTGGCCCTCGAACTTCCCGAGGTGGCCGAGGTGGACGTGAACCCGCTGCGCGTCGCCGACGACGCGGTGTACGCAGCCGACGCCCTGATCGTGGTCGGCCATGGCTGACCGCGACCTGATCGGCCACGAGTACCCGAGCTACAGCTTCCCGGTCGAGTACGGCAAGGTCCGCGAGTTCGCGCTCGCGGTCAAGGACGAGGACCCGGTGCACCACGACGTCGAGGCGGCCAGGGCGGCTGGATACCCGCACCTGCCCGTCCCGCCGACCTTCTCCGCGGTGACGAGTCACTGGGCCGTGCGTGGTGGCCTCGACGTCCTCGGCCTCGACCTGAGACGGGTGCTGGCCGGGGGAGCCGAGTGGGAGTACCTCGGCGACATCGTCGTCGGCGACGTGCTGACCGTGCGCTCGCGCATCGCCGACGTGCTCAGCAAACAGGGCGGACGCGGCCCGATGACGCTGGTCGTCACCGAGCACACCTTCGTCAACCAACGACAGGAGACCGTGCTCCGGCTGCGCAGCACGGTGATCGAACTGGGGGAGCGATGAACGAACGGCAGGTATCGGAATGTCCGGTGCCACCCGCCCCCGCCCGCAGGGTCGGCCCGCTGACCCGCACCGACTTCGTGCGCTACGCCGGGGCGGGCGGCGACTTCAACCCGATCCACCACGACGAGACCTTCGCCAGAGCCGCGGGCTACCCCTCGGTCTTCGGGCACGGGCTGCTCACCGCGGGAGTCCTCGGTGGATACGCCGCCGCCTGGCTCGGCCGCAGGAACCTGCGCGGCCTCAGCGTGCGCTACGTGGACCAGGTCTGGCCCGGCGACGTCCTCGTGCTCGGCGGCGAGGTGCTCGCCTCCGAAGCCGTGGCGGACGGCACCGAGGTGCGGGTCTCACTCACGGTGCACAGCGAGGCGCGGGGACGCGACCCCCGGCTGGTGCTGAGCGGCGGCGCCACCGCGACCTACCCCGCCTCCGGTGGGGAGCGGGCATGACGGAGCTCGCCCCGCACCGGGGCTATCTCGACCGGCTCGCCGAGGGGACCGTGCCGTTCCAGCGCTGCACGGCCTGCGGTGCCGCGGTCTTCTATCCCAGGGCGCTCTGCCCCGCCTGCGGCTCGACCGGTCTCGACTGGAGCCACAGCGCGGGCCTGGGAACCGTCCACTCGGTCAGCGTCCTCTTCCCCCGTGACGCCCCGCCGTACCCCGTCGTCCTGGTGGACCTCGACGAGGGCTTCCGCGTGATGAGCACCGTCGTGGACGTCCCCGCCGAACAGGTGCGGATCGGCGACCGGGTGCGCGCCCACGTCGAGCCGGACGGGCCACGCGTGGTGTTCACCGTACTGACCGGAGACGGCGAAGGGAGCCGGGCATGACGGGCGGGCTACGCGGCGCCGCGGCGGTCGTGGGGGTCGCCGAGTCGGACCTCGGTGAGGTCGGCCCCGACCGCTACGCCATCGACCTGGCGGCACAGGCCGCCGCAGAGGCGCTCGGCGAGGCCGGGCTGACCACCCGCGACGTGGACGGCCTGTTCTGCGCCATCGCCGGACGCGGCATGGCGCCGCTCGACGTCGCCGAATACCTGGGCGTACGGCCCCGCTACACCGACGGCACGATGGTCGGCGGCAGCTCCTTCGTCTCGCACCTGCACCACGCCGCGCTGGCCATCGCCGCGGGGGCGTGCGAGGTCGCGCTGATCGTCTACGGCAGCACCGCCCGCTCCGACAGCGGCAGGGGACGCCTGGCCATGGGGCCGCCCGAGCTGCCCTCCTACGAGGCCGCCTACCGGCCCCGGATGCCGATCACCGGCTACGCCCTGGCCGCCGCCCGCCACATGCACGAGTACGGCACGACCAGGGCGGACCTCGCCGAGGTCGCGGTCGCCGCCAGGCGCTGGGCGATGCTCAACCCGAAGGCGTTCGCCCGCGACCCGCTGACCGTCGAGGACGTCCTCGCCGCGCGGGTCGTCTCCAGCCCCCTGTCCACCCTGGACTGCTGCCTGGTCACCGACGGCGGCGGGGCGGTCGTGGTGACGAGCGCGGCCAGGGCCCGTGACCTGCCCCGGCCCCCGGTCTACCTGCTGGGGGCCGGGGAGGCGCACCGGCACCGGAGCATCTCCCAGATGCCCGACCTGACCGTCACCGCGGCCACCGAGTCCTCAGAGCGCGCCTACGCCATGGCCGGGGTCGGCCCCGCCGACATCGACGTCGTCCAGCTCTACGACGCCTTCACCATCAACACCGTCATGTTCCTTGAGGACCTGGGCTTCTGCGCCAAGGGCGAGGGCGGCGCCTTCGTCTCCGGCGGCAGGATCGCGCCCGGCGGGGACCTGCCGGTCAACACCAACGGCGGCGGCCTGTCCTACTGCCACCCCGGCATGTACGGCATCTTCACCATCATCGAGGCCACCCGGCAGCTCAGGGGAGAGGCCGGGGACCGGCAGCGGCCCGGCGCCGAACTCGCCCTCGCACACGGCAACGGCGGCCAGTTCTCCAGCCAGGTGACCGCGATCCTCGGAACGGAGCGAACCCTGTGAACCCCGTTCTGACCAGACTCGACGGAGACGTGTTCACCGTCACCCTCAACCGCCCCCAGCGGCTCAACGCCCTGGACACGGCGACCCTGCACGCCCTGGCCGAGATCTGGCGGGAGGCGGCCGACCCCGCGATCAGGGCGGTCGTCGTCACCGGCGCGGGCCGGGGGTTCTGCGCGGGCGCCGACCTGCGCGCCCAGAGGGACACCACCGGGAAGGGCGGCGAGAGCCTGCGCCACACCTACCACCCGCACGTGCTGGCCATGGCCGCCCTGGACAAACCCGTCATCGCCGCGGTGAACGGCCCCGCCGCCGGAGCGGGCCTGTCCCTCGCCGCGGGCGCCGACCTGCGGATCGCGGCACGGGAGGCGACGTTCGTCCCGGCCTTCGGCGCGATCGGGCTGGTGCCCGACGCGGGCGGCGCCTACTTCCTGCCGCGCCTGCTCGGCTACGCCCGCGCCTACGAGTGGCTGGTGACCGGCAGGGCGCTGGACGCGGACGAGGCGCTCGCCTGGGGACTCGTCAGCGAGGTCGTCTCCGCCGAGGAACTGCTGCCCCGCGCCACCGAACTCGCCAGGCGGATGGCCGCCACCCCCGGCCTGGCGGCCGGACTCACCAAACGGCTGCTCAACCACGGACTGAACGTCGGGCTGGCGGAACTGCTCGACGAGGAGGCACGGCTGCAGGCCATGGCCGTCGCCGCCCCCGGCCGAGCCGAGGCCCGGGCGAAGATGGCCGACCGCGTCTCCAGGGCGAAGGTCTTCGAGGCCGCCGTCTCCGAGGCCGTGGTCCCCAGAAGCCCATCCAGGGAGGAACGTTGAACGAGTACACCACGGTCACCGTCGAGAAGAAGGACGGCCTCGCCGTCATCGCGCTGAACCGTCCGGAACGGCTCAACGCGATCGGCGGCGGCCTCGAAAGGGAGCTGAGCCTGGCGCTGGCCGACGTCGCCGCCGACCCCGGGGTGCGGGCCGTACTGCTGCGCGGGGAGGGCCGGGCGTTCTGCGCGGGCGGTGACGTCAAGGACATGTCCGGCCGGGCGGAGAACGAGGAGGGGCCAAGCCCGGCCCAGCAGGTGTACCAGCTCCTGCACGGCCGCCACATCCTGGAGACCATCCTGTCGGTGCCGCAGCCGATCGTCGCCGCCGTGCACGGCTACGCCATGGGGCTGGGCGCCACGATCGCCCTGTTCTGCGACGTCGTGATCGCCGCCGAGGACGCCCAGTTCGCCGACACCCACGTCGCGGTCGGGCTGGTCGCGGGCGACGGGGGAGCGGTCGCCTGGCCACTGGCCATGCCGCTCGGGGCGGCCAAGTACTACCTCATGACCGGTGACCGGCTCGACGGAACCGAGGCGGCCAGACTCGGCCTCGTGCTGCGGGCCGTACCGGCCGACCGGCTGCTCGACGAGGCGACCGCGGTGGCGCGCCGCCTGGCCGAGGCCGCGCCGCTCGCGGTCCAGGGCACCAAGGCCACGGTCAACCAGATCGTGCGCGAACGGATGAACCTGCTGCTCGACCTGGGACTCACCCTCGAAGGCGGCACCTTCGTCAGCGACGACCACCGGGAGGCCGCCGCAGCGTTCGTCGCCAAGCGCAGGCCCGAGTTCAGGGGACGGTGACCGATGAGGATCGTCGTCTGCGTCAAACACGTCCCCGACATGGCGTCCGACCCGGGCTTCACCGCCGACCACCGGGTCGACCGCGACGGCGTCCAGGGACGCCTGTCCGAACTGGACGAACACGCCGTCGAGCAGGCGCTGCGCGTCCTGGACGCGGCGCCGGACACCCACCTGACCTACCTGACGGTCGGACCTGCCGCGGCTGCCGAGGCGCTGCGCAGGGCGCTCGCCATGGGCGGCCACGCCGCGGTGCACGTCAGCGACGACGCGATCGCGGGCTCCGACGCACCGGCGACCGCGCTGGTGCTCGCCGCCGCGCTGCGCCGCCTCGAACCCGACCTGGTGCTGTGCGCGATGGCCTCGACCGACGGCGGCACCTCACTGGTGCCCGCGATGCTCGCCGAGCACCTGGCATTGCCGCAGCTCACCTTCGCCGCCGAACTGACCGTCGAGCCGGGGACCGCGACCGTGCGCATCAGGCGGGACGGCTCCCGGGCGACCGAGGAGCTGCGGGCGACGCTGCCCGCCGTGGTCTCGGTGACCGACCGTACCGGCGAGGCCCGCTACCCGTCCTTCAAGGGGATCATGGCGGCCAAGAAGAAGCCCCTGGAGACCTGGAACCTCGCCGACCTGGGCGTTCCCGCCGACCAGGTGGGCGCGGGCGCGGCCCGCACGGTTGTCGACGCGATCACGGCTCGCCCCCCGAGGACGGCCGGTACGGCGCTGCCCGACGAGGGCGAGGGCGGGCTGCGGCTCGCCGACTTCCTGTCCGGCCAGAAGTTCGTCTGAGGAAGGAGCGGTCATGGCAGAGGTCCTGGTGCTCATCGGGCACATCGAGGGACAGATCCGCAAACCCGGCCTGGAACTGCTCACCCTGGCCCGCGAACTCGGCACCCCGGTCGCCGTCTGCGCGGGACCCGGCCTCGACGCGGAGGTGATACGCACCCTCGCCCGGTACGGCGCGCACCGCGTGCACCTGGTCGAGTCCGGCGAGCTTGAGGACCACCCGGTCGGCTGGGTTCAGGTCCTTGCCGATTTGGCCGCCACGGCACCGCAGGCGGTCCTGCTCGAATCGACCCCCGAGGGCAGGGAAATCGCCGCCCGCCTTGCCGTACGGCTCGGCAGCGGGGTGCTGACCGACGCCGTGGACGTGCGCCCGGGACCGGAAGGACCCGTGGTCACCCAGTGGGCGTTCGCCGCGGGCTACGAGGTCACCGCACGCGTCGTCACGGGCGTCCCCGTCATCGCCGTCAAACCCAACGCCGTCGCTCCCGTGCCCTTGGCGGAGGAGATTGAACCCGAGATCTCCCGCTCAGGTCTCGACCTGGACGAGGCGTCGCTGCGCACCCACGTCGTCTCGCGCGCCGTACGGCACAGCACAGGAAGACCGCAGCTCACCGAGGCCGAGGTCGTGGTCTCGGGAGGCAGGGGCCTGGGCGGCGCCGACCATTTCGAACTGGTCGAACGGCTCGCCGACGCGCTCGGCGGCGCCGTGGGCGCCTCACGGGCGGCGGTCGACGCGGGGTGGTACCCCCACACCCACCAGGTCGGGCAGACCGGCGTCACCGTCTCGCCGCAGCTCTACGTCGCCCTCGGCATCTCCGGAGCCATCCAGCACCGGGCCGGGATGCAGACCAGCAAGACGATCGTGGCGGTGAACAAGGACCGGGAGGCGCCCATCTTCGACCTCGCCGACCACGGCGTCGTCGGCGACCTGTTCAGCGTCGTACCGCAACTGCTGGACGAGATCGCGCGGCGGCGACGATAGTGCGAGCCCTCTTCGGGGAACAGCCCCGCGAGGTCGGGATCCTGGCCGTCGTGGCCTTCACCGTCGCGGTCGGCTTCGGCATCCAGTCACCGGCCATCCCGGTCTTCGCGAGCGAGTTCGGAGTGGGAAGCGCGGCGGTCGGCGCGTTGGTCTCGGCGTTCGCGTTCATGCGCCTGGCGACCGGGCTGCCGGGAGGACGGCTGGTCAACCGCTTCGGCGAACGGACGATCCTCACCGCCGGGATGGCGCTGCTCGCGGTGACCAGCGTCCTCGCCGGGCTGTCCTGGAACTTCACGCTGCTGCTCATCTTCCGCGGGGCCTGCGGGATCGGCTCGGCGATGTACACGGTCTCGGCCATGAGCCTGCTGCTGAGGGTCACCCCGGCCTCGTCGCGGGGCCGGGCCACCGGCCTGTTCCAGGGCGGCTACTACCTCGGCACCGTGACCGGCCCCGCCCTGGGTGGCGGCCTGCTCAGCCTCTCCCCCCGCCTTCCCTTCTTCGTGTACGGCGTCGCGGTCGCCATCGCCGGGGCCATCGCCACGGTCGCACTGAACCGTGCCGACCTTCGAGGACGGACCGATGCGAAGGGGACGAGGACGTCGGTGGCCAGCGCGCTGGGACACCAGTCGTACCGGGCCGCACTGACCACGAACTTCGGCCTCGGCTGGGCGGTGTTCGGGGTGCGCGTCTCGGTGCTGCCGCTGTTCCTGCTGCACGTGCTGAAGGCGGGCCCCGCCTGGATCGGGATCGGCCTCGCCGTCGGCGCGGTGCTCCAGGCGGTCACCCTGCCGGTCGCCGGTCGCGTCGCCGACCTGTGGGGCCGCAGGCTCTCGCTGATCGCGGGGGAGGGGCTGATCCTCGTCAGCCTGGTCATGGTCACCACCTGGCAGGCCCTGCCCGGCTATCTCGCGGCCTTCGCCCTCATGGGCCTGGGAACGGCCTTCTGCACCACGGGCGGCGCGGCGGCCGTGGGGGACGTGACCCAGGGCCGGGGCGGAACCGCCATCGCCACCTACCAGATGGCCGCCGACCTCGGCATGGTCGTCGGCCCCCTCGTGGCCGGCCAGATAGCCGAGACCTACTCCTACGAAACCGCCTTCACCACCACCGCCGCCATAGTCCTGGCCGGCCTCCTCATGGCCATAGCGATCCCCCGTCCTCTCCCCAAGAGCTGAGGGTTTGGCCTTACCGGTGCCGTGTGTGAGGAGTTTCGGCTTGGGCGCGTCGGTGAGCTGGACTGAGGAGCGACGGAGCGAAGCGGAGGAGCGACGAGGGAAGTCACCGACTTCAGGCGC
>NZ_JACHJP010000017.1 GCF_014203715.1 Streptosporangium saharense | reverse complement strand
GCGTACGGCTGGCCGTCCCGATGCCGCCCCGTCACGAGACCGGCCCCGTCGTCTCGACGGCGGCCACGGCGGTCTTCTCGGCGGCGGCCACGGCGGTGCGGGCCTTGTCCTCCTGCTCGGCGACGGCGGCCTGCACTTCCTCGAAGGTGTCGGCGTCCACCGCCGGTTCCACCCCGGCCCGCAGGGCAACCCGGGGGAAGGCCCGGTTGCGGATGGCCCAGTACCGTCCGGTGTCGCTGACGATCAGCCGCCAGCCCGGGATCGCCGGACTGTTGGGGGTGTTGTGCATGATCTGGACCTCCGTGATCCGATCAGAGGCTCTGGCCGACGAGGTGATCGCCAGACGGGCCTGCCCTACAGGACAAGAGAAAGAAGGACGCGTGCCGTACGGCACAGCCGAGTGAGCGCCGGAAGCCGCACGAGCATGAGGAACGCGGCAGCGGCCTTCGCGTCGAGGCGGCCTGCCGGTCGCGGGCCGTACCGCACTCCTGCGGAAACCAGGCCGGGACAGGCCGGATCGACGCACCCTGGCCCAGGAGATCCCGGACCGGGGACCACCGGGGATAGGACGCCGAGTCCGCCGAGGCAGCGGCGGACGGGCAGGCCGTACGGGCACAACGGGCTTCAGGGCCGGGTCGGCGATAGGAGGCGTAGCGGGCACGGAAACCGGAGCGGCGACAGGAGGCGGGGTGGGCGTAGCGCTCGGAGCCTGGGTCGGAGCGGCAGGCCAGGCATCGGCGGGGATCGGCGCGCGATCCGGTTCGGAGGCGGTTTCCGTGAGGCCAGGCAGGTCATCCGGTACGGCGGTCGCGGCCGGGGCCGCTGCGGGCGATCCCGGCTCGGGGACGGGACAGCGCTGGACGGGCACCAGCGGGACCACTTCCCCCGGCGCGACCTCCACCGGAGGCCGAGGCGCGGGGAGAATCTGCGGGCCGTGCTCACGCCGGGCCTGGAGACGGGCGTTCATCAACAGCCCGGACGGCTGCACGTACTCATGTCCGTCCTGGTTGATACAGGTATGGGCGTAGGGGGAGTGCCCGCATCGGGCGCACCCCATGGGCAGGGGGACAGCGTTGCTGAAGCAACCGCAGTCGCTTGCCGGTGCCGGTTGCCGGTTGAGGACCGGACTAGGCTTACACATGGATCAGGAGCGCCTTCCTGGTCAAGGGTTCGCCCGGACGTGTGGAGGGCCGGGCGAATTCGCTTTCTAAGGTGGTTCGCCATGGGTTCGGACGCGGAGCGTGCTGTCCCCGGTAGCCGAGCCAGGTCTTTCGAAGAGCTATTGTCTTGGGACTATAGTCGGCCGACGCCAGCCCTCTGTCAATTGTCCCAAGATAATTTCCGGCGGAAGGGAGAGTCGCAGGATGGCCATGCACTCGCGCTATCTGGACCTTGCCACGCAAATCCGGACACGGATCGAGGCGGGCGAGTGGGAACCCGGGGCCAGGCTGCCGCGACTTGATGACTTCGCCGCGCAGTACGGTGCCAACCGCGACACCATCGGTCGCGCCATCGCCGTCCTGGAGTCAGAGGGCTACGTCTGGGCGGTCCAGGGGCGAGGAATCATCGTCCGGCATGGCATGATGCGCCTGCGCAGGCCACGCGGCAATCTGGTCAAACGCAACGTCGCCACCGACGGCCCCGGCTACTCCTTCCCCTCGGCCTCCGGCCAGGAGGTCTGGAAACATCACGTCGCGCCCACGGTGTCGGATGAGCCTCTGACCGATCCGCGTATCGCCAAACTGCTCGGTGTCCCACCCGGTACGACGGTGACCCGGCGCTTCCGCGTCACCGGCCCGCAGTCGGAACCTCCATTCCAGATCGCCGTCTCCTGGATCCATCCACGCGGCCTGGCCGATGCTCCCGAGGTGACCGATCAGGCCACCGGGCCGGGCGACTGGCTGTATCGGCTGGAGCAGGCCGGACACTGGCCCATCTCCTGGATCGAGTTCCATCGCGCCCGCATGCCCACCAAAAACGAGGCTGCCCTGCTGGAGATCCCCACCAGCCTGCCCGTCCTGGAGATCGTCCGCCAAGGCGTCTCCGGAGGCGACGACCAACCCATCGAGGTGACCGAATACGTCGTGGCCAGCGACCGGGTGGAGACCGTACACGTCCTGCACCGCGACGCGTCCGCCCAGCATCCCTGGCCCGACCCCGCCGACACCAACGGTGACGACGAGAGCGAGCGGCCATGACTCTCACCGCCCACGCCGCCGCCCGAACCCACGTCGGCCACGTCCGCCGCCGCAACGAGGACGCCGCCTACGCGGGAAGCCACCTGTTCGCCGTCGCGGACGGTCTGGGCGGTCACCCCGCAGGCGACATCGCCGCCCAGACCGTGATCAACGCTCTACGCCCCCACGACCGCCCCGCAGCCCCCGGCGACCTGCCCCGGTTGCTGGGAAGCGCCATCCACACCGCCAGTCGATCCCTGCGCGAAGCCATCACCGCCGATCCCGGCCTGATCGGGATGGGCACCACCCTGGTGGCCCTGCTGTGGTCGGACACCACCGCCGTCATAGCCAACGTGGGCGACTCCCGCGCCTACCTGCTGCCCGCCCACGCCAGCGCCGACACCCCGCTACGGCGCCTCACCGAGGACCACACCTATCGAAACCTCATCGCCGACGCCGACGCCGTGCCGAACCTGCCCGCCCGCATCTCCCGCTTCCTTGACGGTCGCCCCGAGGGACGCTCCCCTGACCTGACCGTCCACACCATCCACCCCGGCGACCGGTTCCTGCTGTGTTCGGACGGCCTCACCGAAGCCGTCCCCGGCAAACTCCTGAACGAGGCACTGCGCTCTCCCGTCGACCCACCCCAGGTCACCGACCACCTCATCACCCTGGCACTCGACCACGGCGGCCCCGACAACGTCACCGTGATCGTCATCGACATGAAACCCACAACCTGACCGCAAGCCGTACTGGCAGATCGGCCCTGGGCTTCACGCCCACCCAGCGGCGTTCTCCCGTGAGCCCCTGGCGCTGGCACGGGGTCGGGGCCTGTGCGCGCTGAGGGAACTTGCACGATGAGGGTCAGGAACCCTCAGACGAAGGCGAGGAACCCATGCGCCCGACCTGGCCGGCGCCGAGTTCCACAAGTTCAGCCTCAGCGGCGGCGGTGAGAACTGCGTTGAGGTCGCCACCAACCTCCCCAGCCTGGTGGCCATCCGCGACAGTAAGGACCCTTCCGGCCCGGCGCTCACTTTCAGCACTTCTGGATGGGACACCTTCGCGGACGGTGTGAAATTCAGAATGTTCGACTTCTGACCCGTGAGCCCGTCATCATGGACAGAGCTTCTTGCGCCGAGCCGTACCCAAAGATGATCAACGTTCTGACCTGCACCTTTGCGCTACCGCCGGACTACTGCAAAAACAGCACGTCCCGCTCCCACGCAGCCCTACCTGACCTGGGACTTTACCCTCGGGTCACTCATCACCCTGAAAGGTTCGCAACCGGCTGCGGCGATCGACGCGGACAAGCCCCCTTTGGTCTTGTCACTCATCACCCTGAAGGGTTCGCAACACGCAGTCGCGGTAGATCTCCAGGGCGCGCCGGTTGTCACTCATCACCCTGAAGGGTTCGCAACGTGACCACGAGCTGTTGCGACGCCAGGTCGGTCCACGTCACTCATCACCCTGAAGGGTTTGCGATGTGCTCTGCCGTACAAAGCGAAGAAGGGGTTAGGGGGTGGTCCAGTGGGGGGCGTTCCATTGGGTGGCTTGGGTGGTGGATTGGGTGAAATGAAGGGTGGCTTCTTGGGGGCGGTTTAGGAAGAGGGCGAGGGTGCCCAGGGTGTGGGCTACTGGGCGGAGGGCTACTGACAGGCTGGTGGCGCCTGCTGGGGGGCCGTCGCGGTGGGGGAGCAGCGCCGTGTAGATCTCCTCGGCGGCGGCGCGGTCCTCCAGGGCGATGGCGGCCATCGCGCGGACGGTCATGAGGAAGGTGAAGAAGTAGTCGGGCCGGATCGGGTCCGAGGTGCGCACCCGGTGGGCTTCGGCGGTCAGGCCGTTGGCGTGCAGGGCGAGGACCAGCAGGTCGGAGACGAGCGGGCCGAACGCCTCGTGGAGGGCGCGTACCTCGTCGAGGTGGTCGCCGAGCGTGCCGTTGTTCAACCAGATCGAGGTCAGCGCGAGGCCGAGGAAGCCGGGGTGCAGGGATCCGGCGCGCCGCATGCTGTCGGCGGCCTCGATGTAGAGCCGTTCCGCTTCGGCGAACCGGCCCTCGATGAGGGTCAGGGTCGCCAGCGTCACCTCGGCGACGCCGATCGCCTCGGGCATCCGGTAGACGCGTGCGAGGTCGAGCGCCTCGGTGGCCACCCGGCGGATGGTGGCCGGGTCGTTGGCCTCGGCGGCGGCACCGGCGTGGTTGAGCAGGCCGGTGACACGGTAGACGGGCAGGTCGTGCTCGGTGCCGATCGCCACCAGCTCGCGACAGAGTTCGGCGCGTCCGGACAGTCCGCTGTGGCCGCGGGCCAGGACCTGGAGTGCCGCGGCCCGGAGGTGGGGCCCGGTGGCGAGGTCGAGCGCCTCGCGGGCTGCCGCAAGGACGGTGGGGTCCTCCTCGCCGATCAGTTCGTCGACGTAGGCGATCAGAAGGCGGACGCGCACCTCGGGAGCCAGGTCGGTGCGCTTGAGCAGGCGGTTCAGCCGGTCGACGATGGGCTGGTCCACGGTGCCGTAGGGGCGGGACTGCCACGGTGTCGGTTCGGTCCAGGCGGTGAACGCGGAGATCATCAGGTCGTCGCGGCCCAGGGACTCGGCGTACTCGACGGCCTGTCGGCGGGTCTCCCTGGCGGCGGCCACGGCACCAGCCCGGATCTGCGCCCGGAGCAGCCTGCCGTACAACTCGATGCGCTCCTGCGGGTCGGTCGAGTTCGCCACAGCGTCGGTGAGCAGATCGGCTGCCACGTCGTGGGCGTAGCGGGCTTCGGCCAGTTCGGCGGCTCGGACGCAGTAGCCGACGGCCTTGGGGGATCCAGCCCGCGCGTAGTGGTGGGCGAGCGCCGGGATGTCGCCGGTGGTTTCCAGGGCGGCGGCGATGCGGGCGTGCATGCGGGTCGCCCGCAGGCGGCTGACGTCGGCGACGAGGGTGTCGCGGACGAGGGCGTGGACGAACCGCACCCGTCCGGGGCCGGGCTCGCTCAGCAGTCCGGCGATCACGCCCGCGTCCAGCGCGTTCAGCACGCCGTCCTCGTCGGTGTCGGCGGCGTCCACCAGCACGTCAACCGAGCTCTCCCGGCCTGCGACAGCCGCCAGTCGCAGTACGGCGACGCCTCCTTCTGGCAGTCGTGCGAGACGGCGCCGTAGCACGTCCCGTACGCCTTCGGGGACCTCGGAGAGGGCGACGAGCGCGCCTTCCCCGTTCAGCAGTCGCGCGCTTTCGCGCACGTAGAACGGGTTGCCGCCGGTGCGTTCGGCGATTCCGGCGACGGTCTCGTCGTCGGTCTCGCACTCGTTCCTCACGAGCCGCGCGACGGCGGCGTCGTCCAGGCCGCGCAGGGCGAGTCTGAGGGGCGTGGCGCGGGCGAGGGAGGCCAGGGTCTCGGTGAGGTGCTCGCTCTCGTCCGTCCGGTAGGCCGCGACGACCAGGATGGGGGCCCGGGTGCCGAGGCCGCCGCCGAGCAGCTCCAGCGTGGCGGCGTCCGCCCAGTGCAGGTCGTCCAGCACGATGGCGACCGGGCGTTCGGTGGCGACCGTCGCGAGCCACTTCCACACGGCCTGACGCAGGCGGAACCGTCCCGCTGTCGCGTCGGCGTTGACCGGCCCGGCGTCGGTGAGCAGCGGCGTGAGGTCGTCGGCGAATTCGCCCGGGGAGGTGGCCGTGGCCACGGCTCTCAGCACCTCGGTCCAGGCCCACGCGGGTGGCGCGCCGTCGATCTCGGGGCAGTGGCCGACGGCGACCAGCCATCCGTCGCGTTCGAGGCGGCTGCCGAGGTGCTCCAGGAGGGTGGACTTGCCGAGCCCGGCCTCACCGGTGACGAGGGCGATGCGGGCTCCGTCGGTGGCGGCTTCGGTGGCGGTTGTGAGGAGCGCTGAGAGCTCGGTCTCGCGTCCGAAGAACGGGGTCTCGGGGGTCGGAGGCGTCTCTCGGAGCGAGGGCGTTCCCGCGAGAGGTTCCGTCTTCGGGGTTCCTGGGAGGGGAACTGCTCCCGGGAGGTGGGGCGGCTTGGGGAGGGAGGGGGTCCCTGGGAGAAGGGGCGCTCCCGCCCGAGATTCCTCCTCCGAGGGAGGCACCGCCCCCGGCACCGGGTGAGGGGCCGTCCCCGGAAGAACCGCCTCAGGGGGAGAGGGCGTTCCCGTGGGAGGAACTATGCCTGGAAGAGAGGGCGTTCCTGGGAGGGGAATCGTCCCAGGGAGAGAGGCCGTCCGTGTGGGTGGGGGGACGGCGGCGCGGAGGAGGTCTGTGCGTTGGGTGAGGATGGCCTCCTCCAGCGCTGTCAGGTCGGGGCCGGGGTCGAGGCCGAGTTCTTCGGCGAAGATGGCTCGGGCGCGGCGGAGGGTCGCCAGGGCGTCGGCCTGGCGGCCGCTGCTCCACAGGGCCAGGGCGTGCAGTCGCCAGCCCTCCTCGCGGAGGGGTTCGTCGCGGGTGAGCCGTTCGGCCTCGGGGACCACCGTGGCGGGGTCGCCGATGCGCAGGGCCGCCGCGACGTGCAGTTCGGTGGCGACCAGGCGTAGTTCGTTCAGCCGGGCGGTCTCGGTGGCGGCCCACGGTTCGTCGGCGACCTCGGCGAACGCCGGTCCCTGCCACAGGCCCAACGCCTCGGCGAGCCGTACCTGGGCGGCGTGGGGGTCGGCGACCGTACGGGACCGGGTGAGCAGGTCCTCGAACCGCCACGCGTCCACCGACTCGGGCGGCAGGCGCAGCGCGTAGCCGGGTGACGCGCTCACCAGCAGGCGGGCCGGGGTGCGCGGGGGGCGGCCCGGTTCCAGCAGGCGGCGCAGGTTGGACACGTACGCCTGCAGGGACAGCAGCGCCCGCGCGGGCGCCTCCTCGCGCCACAGGTCCTCGATCATCCGGTCGACGGGTACGACCTGGCCGCGCGCCGCCACCAGCAACGCCAGCACGCCCCGCTGTCGTGGCCCGCCGAGATGAACGGTCTCACCGTTGACCTCGGCCGCGAACGAGCCCAGCACCCGAATGAAGACCATGGTCCGCACATCGTATTGGGCTGCTCCAAATCATCTCCAAATGCCCTCCAAATACCCGGGAGCAGCCTTAACACGTCGCAACCGATGAAGGGCAGGCAGCAGATGAGCATCAACACCCAGGACATGGAGATCGCCCACCGCGTCTTCCGCCGTGAGTCACGGCTGTTGATGGAGTTCGTCGCGGACGTCGTCCCGGGTGACACGGCTCGCGCCAAGGTGGTCGCCGATCACTTCCGGGTCTACCAGCTTGGCCTGCACAACCATCACGAGGGCGAGGACGAGCTGCTGTGGCCGCCGCTGCTGGCCCGGGTGGACCTGGAGGCCGACATCGTCCTGCGCATGGAGGCCCAGCACGAGCGCATCGCGGCCACCATGACCAGGCTGGACGCCGCGTTCCCCGCCTGGGAGGCCGGCGCGGGGGCCGATGAGCGCGACACCCTCGTGGCCGCCCTCGCCGAGCACCGCGCGGTCGTGCTGGAGCACCTCGACGACGAGGAGGCCACCCTGCTGCCGCTCGCGGCCAAGCACCTCACCGAGCGCGAGTGGGCCTCGCTGGGCGACCACCTGGTGAACAACACCCCCAAGCTCACCCTGCTCACGCTCTTCGGCGCCGTCCTGGAGGACGCGAACCCGGCCGAGCGCGCCCTCGTCCTCAGCGGCCTGCCCGCCCCGGTCCGCGTCATCTGGCACGTCATCGGCCGCCCCCGCTACGCCCGCTACATCCGCCGCGTCCGCGGCCCCCGGCCCAATCTGAACGCGGCCTGAGCCCTGCCCCGGTCTGAGCCCCAGCTCAGCCTGAGCCCCAGCTCAGCCTGATCCCCGGCCCGGTCTGCTGCCCGCCCAGCCTGAACCCCGCCCCGTCTGAACGTCGCCCTGAACGTCGCATGTCGCAAGGAGAAGAAACCATGTCGCTGAAGACCGTCAACACCGTTCTGGCCACCCTTGGCGCCCTGTTCATTTTCTACATCGGGGTGTCCTACGTCCTGATCCCCGAGGCGACCGCCCCGAGCTTCGGTCTGCCGACCTGGCCCTCCGGTGACGGTGGTGGCTTCCTGGTCCTGAAGGGCATCCGCGACATCGTGACGGGCCTGATCCTGGTCGTCCTGATGGTGGCGCGCCAGCGCAGGGCCCTGGGCTGGGTCATGCTGGCGGAGGCCGTCATCCCGTTCGGCGACATGACCAACATCCTGGTCCACAACGGTTCCACGGCCGCCGCGTTCGGTGTCCACGGCCTGACCGCGGCGACGATGGTGGTGGTCGGCCTGCTGATCCTCCGCGAGACCCGCAAGGCCCGCGAGACCCGCGAGGCTCCGGTGTCCGCCTGACATCACGCCCACAAGGGGCGACCCGGCCGGGTGGCCGGGTCGCCCCTTTCTTCTTGCAGGACGCGGGAACTCGGCTTTCCGCGCTCTCCTGCGGAGGAACGGCCCTCGAAGCCCTCAACCTCTGGCTCATGAATGGTGGCGCAGGCGTTCGCGCCAGGGGTGGGTTGTGTGTTCGGTCTCCAGGGCCTCGGCCAGCCAGCGGCGCTGTTCGTCGTTCAGCAGGGGGAGGACCATCGCGAAGTCGGTCTCGTCCTTCGGGCGCATGCCCCTGGATTTGTAGAGCAGTTGCACCTCCGGGACAAGCCAGTGGAAACCGTCCTCCTCGACGGTCAGCCCGGCCAGGGGGCGGCGGATCCGGGAGTCACGCCGGTAGATCCACTCCTGTCCTTCGGCCTCGTCCAGCATGAGCTGGAACCGCCATGGGCCGTCCGGAAGCTCACGTATCCAGATGTCGTGCGCCGACTCGGGCAGCACCTCGTCCAGCTCCCATGGCCGTAGCGTCCGGGGCACGACTGCGGCGTGGACGTCCCAGCCGTCCAGCAGCCGTCGCACCGCGAGCTGGTCCCGGCGCAGCAGCGCGATGTCCACGTCGTCATGGTCGCGATACGCATGGCCGACGGCCAGTTCGACCGCGTATCCGCCCGCCACCCACCACGGCGCCGTCAGTCCGCGCATCAGCGCGATGACCTCGTCGAGCGGGGCGGCCTCCCAGGGGCCCCAGGGCGTCTCGATTCTCGTCATCCAGAAATCATGCGTCGTCAGCGGGCTCTGGTTGAAATGTCTTGTTGGTGCTAAGTTATGCCCCTAACAAAGGGTAGCCTTACCTTAGGAGGGTGCGGTGGCGTCGCAACGGCGGGTTGGCGGGCGTCCCGGGCAGATCACCGTTCGTGACATCGAGAGGGCCGGTCGCGTGATCGGCCTCGAAGGGCTCACGGTCCAGGGCGTCGCCACGGCGCTCGGCGTCACCCCGACGGCCCTCTACCGGCACGTGGACGGCAAATTCGGGCTGGAGAACCTGGTCGGGGAGAGCCTTCTCGCCGAACTGGCCATCGTGGACCGGCCCGAGCACGACGCGGCCGAGCATCTGCTGTCGTTCGCGGACCAACTGCGGGACTTCGTGCTCGACCATCCGGGGATGTCGTCCTACCTCCAGGTCCTGTTCCCCAGGGGAAAGTCGGGGGCCGCGCTGCTCGAAGGGGAGATCACCTCGCTGACGCGCAGGGGATACGAGCCGGACGCGGCGGCGGTGGTCTGCGGGACGGTCGCGCTGCTCGCGATCAGTCTGGCCGCGGCCGAGGAGAGCCAGCGCAGGGGCATCGCCTCCTCGCCCGGTTTCCAGGACCAGCTCAGCGCGTCCCAACGGTTGCTGAGGACCGAGGGAGTCCTCGCCGCCGCCCACGCCGACCTGCCGGAGATCGGCAACGACGCCTACTTCCGGCTGGTGATCCACGCCTGCCTGCACGGCATCCTCACCACCGCGCCCCCCGGGCGGACGGTCAACGAGATCACGGCGAGCCTGGCGATCCCGGCAGCCGAGGAGGAGCGGTGATGGCCGCGCGAGGTTTCCAGGGAGCCGTCATGCGCGGCTTCGGCGCCCGTGACCACGTGGCGACCGTGGTGCGAACCTCCATGGTCACGCCGCACATGGTGCGGATCCACATGGTGGCGCCCACACTGTTCGAGAACATCACCGTCGGCCCGACCGCGTGGCTGCGGTTCTGGTTCCCCGACCCGGCCGGGGCCGACAAGGAGCACCAGCGCGCCTACACCCTCGTCTCCTGCGAGCCGGAGACCGGTGAGTTCGCGGTGGACGTGGTGCTGCACGAGCCCGCCGGACCGGCCACGGTGTGGGCGAAGAAGGCAGAACCCGGCGACGAGATCCAGGTGATGTCGTTCGGCTCTTCGCGCTTCGCCGTACCGGACGAGCCGCCCGCGGGATATCTGCTGCTCGGGGACCCCGCGTCGATACCCGCGATCAACGGCATCGTCACCGCGCTGCCCGACGACGTCGAGATCGAGCTCTACCTGGAGAAACAGCACGAGGAGGACGAGTTGATCCCACTCGCCTCCCATCCGGGGCTGCGGGTGCGGTGGGTGTCCAGGGACGGCGAGACCTCGATGGCCGCCGCGCTCGACGACCGTGACTGGTCCAACTGGTACGCCTGGGCGGCGACCGAGGCGGGCTCGCTCAAACACCTGCGCAAGACCCTGCGTGACGGGTTCGGCTTCCCCAAGGCCGACACCTACGCCCAGGCCTACTGGACGTACGGCAGGGCCATGGGGTCGCTGCGCCGTACCGGCGAGGAGGAAGCGCCCAAGCAGGCTCCCGCCGTGCAAGCCGTACAACAAGAGCGTGGGCGGTGGAAGTCGCAGGGGGCCAAGGAGCTGCTCGCGCCGGTGCGGACCGCGATGGTCGTCGCCGGGGTGGTGCAGGCGATTGTCACGCTTGTCCAGTTGGCGCCGTTCGTGCTGCTGGTCGAGCTGGCGCGGTTGCTGCTCGCGGGGGCCGACGCGGACCGGCTGTGGGGCACCGCCGTGGCCTTCCTCGTCGTCTTCGGCGCCGGGGCGGTGCTGGGCAGCGCGCTGATGGTGTGGCTGCACGTGCTGGACGCGCGCTTCGGCGCGGGGGTCCGTCACCGGCTTCTCGGCAAGCTCGTACGGCTGCCGCTCGGCTGGTTCACCCAGCGTGGCTCCGGGGCGGTCAAGAAGCTCGTGCAGGACGACACGCTCGCGCTGCACGCCCTGGTCACCCACGCCATCCCCGACGCGGTAGCGGCGGTCGTCGCCCCGGTCGCGGTGCTGGTCTACCTGTTCGCGACCGACTGGCGGCTGGCTCTCGTCCTGTTCGTCCCGATCGTCGTGTATCTCTTCGCCTTCGCCGCGATGATCTTCCAGAGCGGGCCGAAGATCGCCGAGGCGTCCCGGTGGGCGGAGCGGATGGGCAACGAGTCGGCAGCCTTCTTCGACGGGCAGCCGGTGATCCGGATGTTCGGCGGCGTCGCGGCCTCCTCGTTCCGGCGTGGGCTTGAGGCCTACATCGGCTTCCTGGACGGCTGGCAGCGGCCCTTCATCGGCAAGAAGACCTTCATCGACCTGGTCACCCGGCCGATGACCTTCCTGTGGTTGATCATGGCCGTGGGCACGCCCATGGTCGTCTCCGGGGCCATGGAGGCGACGACGCTGCTGCCGTTCCTGCTGCTCGGGACCACCTTCGGCGCGCGACTGCTGGGCATCGGCTTCGGGCTGAGCGGCATCCGTGGCGGCGCCCTGGCGGCCCGCCGCATCGCCGTCGCCCTCGGCGAGGAGGAGCTTGCCGTACGGCCCGGCACGGCGGAGACCGGGGAGAAGGGGGTAGTCCGCTTCGAGCGGGTGAGCTTCGGCTACCGGCCGGGCAAACCGGTCGTCCACGACGTCTCGCTGACCCTGCGGCCCGGGACGGTCACCGCGCTCGTCGGTCCGTCCGGCTCGGGCAAGTCGACGCTCGCCGCGCTGCTCGCCCGCTTCCACGACGTGGACTCCGGCGCCGTCACCGTCGAGGGACGCGACATCCGCTCGATGTCCGGTGACGACCTCTACGCCCGCGTCGGGTTCGTCTTCCAGGACGCGCAGCTCGTGCACGGAACCGTACGGGACAACATCGTCCTGGCCAGGCCGGAGGCGACGATGGCCGAGGTCGAGGAGGCGGCGCGGGACGCGCGGATCCACGAGCGGATCCTGCGGCTGCCCGACGGCTACGAGACCGTGCTCGACGGAGGGCTCTCCGGAGGGGAACGGCAGCGCCTCACCATCGCGCGGGCCCTGCTCGCCGACACCCCGGTGCTGGTGCTCGACGAGGCGACCGCGTTCGCCGACCCCGAGTCCGAGCACCTCGTGCAGCAGGCACTGACCCGGCTCACGCGGGGCCGTACGGTCCTCGTCGTCGCACACCGCCTGCACACCGTCGTGGACGCCGACCAGATCGTCGTCCTCGACCACGGCCGGGTCGTCGAGACCGGCACCCATACCGAGTTGATCGCCTCCGATGGCCGTTACCGCAGGCTGTGGGAGAGCCGGGCAGGCGTGCCCGTCCAGGCGGAGGTGTCCCGATGATCCGTACCCTGGTCCGGCTGGTCCCGGAGGCCGACCGAGGCAAGGTGGTCGGATACGCCCTGCTCACCGTGGTCTCCGCGATCCTGCGGGGAGCGGCCTGCCTGCTGCTCGTCCCCCTGCTCGGCGCGCTGTTCTCCACAGCCCCCGCCGACGCGCTCCCGTGGCTGGGCGCACTCACCGTGAGCGTCGTGCTCGTGTGGGTCGTGGACACCGTCATCTCCCGTATCGGGTTCGACATCGGGTTCACGCTGCTCGGCACCGTGCAGCGCGACCTCACCGACCGGATCACCCGCATCCCGCTCGGCTGGTTCACCGCCGAACGCACCGCCACCGCCAGGCAGGCCGTCGCCGCCTGCGGCCCCGAGCTGGTCGGCCTCGTCGCCAACCTGCTCACCCCGCTGCTCAGCGCCGTCCTGCTGCCCGTCGTGATCGCGATCGGCCTGACGGGCGTCGCCTGGCAGCTCGGCGCCGCGGCCGGGGTCGCCGTCGCGGGACTGCTGGCCGCGCTGTGGGCGACCACCAGGATCACCCGCGCTGCCGACGCCGCCGACACCGCGGCGCACAGCGCGCTGACCGAACGCATCCTGGAGTTCGCCCGCACCCAGCAGGCGTTGCGCGCCGCCCGCAGGGTCGAGCCCGCCCGCAACGGAGCGGGTGCCGCGGCCGCCGCGCAGCACGGTACGGCGCTGCGCCTGGTGCTGCTCCAGATCCCGGGGCAGTTGCTGTTCGGCCTGGCCAGCCAGGCGGCGCTGGTCGCGCTCGCCGGGGCGGTCACCCTGCTCTACCTCGATGGAGGCCTCGGGGCGGCCGAGGCCGTGGCACTTGTCGTCGTGGCCGTGCGGTTCCTCGAACCCTTCACCGTGATCAGTGAACTGGCGCCCGCGATCGAGTCCGTACGGGGCACCCTCGACACCCTGCGCGCGATCCTCGACGCCCCCGCGGTCTCCGACACGGGTCAGCCCGCGAAGGAACTGGAGGCGCCCCGCGTCGAGTTCCAGGGGGTGAGCTTCGGCTACGGCACCGAGGAGGTGCTCAGGGATCTGTCCTTCACCCTCGAACCGGGGACGACAACGGCCATCGTCGGTCCTTCCGGCTCGGGCAAGAGCACGATCCTGGCGCTCGTCGCGGGCTTCCACGAACCCGTCAGGGGACGTGTCCTCGTGGACGGCCAGGACGTCGCCCGGCTCGACCCGGCCACCAGGCAGCGGCTTTCCAGCATGGTCTTCCAGCACCCGTATCTCTTCGACGGGACCATCCGCGACAACGTCCTCGCCGGTGACCCGGACGCGGGAGGGGAGCGTGTCGCCGAGGCCATGCGGCTCGCCCAGGTGGACGAGATCCTCGGACGGCTGCCCGACGGGGAGCGTACCGACGTCGGCGAGGCCGGGGCCGCGCTCTCCGGTGGCGAACGGCAGCGCGTCAGCATCGCCCGCGCCCTGCTCAAACCGGCCCCGGTCCTGCTGATCGACGAGGCCACCAGCGCGCTCGACGCCGAGAACGAGGCCGCCGTCGCCCAAGCCCTCAGCCATGACGTACGGCGACGCACCCGTGTCATCGTCGCCCACCGGCTCGGCGGCATCCGCCACGCGGACCGGGTGCTGTTCGTCGAGGACGGCACGCTCGTCGAGGAGGGCACGGTCGAGGGCCTGCGCGCGGAGGGTGGCCGCTTCGCCGAGTTCTGGCGCCACCAGGAACACGGCGACGAATGGCGCCTGCGCTCCGCCGTACAAGCCGTTCAGGCTGTTCAGGAGAAGAGCGGCGCGTGAGCGGGACGCCGGGCCGGGCCGTCGGCGCTGTCGGCGAGGGGAGCGATCAATGAGCGGGGCACCTGGCCGGGTCGTCGGTGCTTTCAGCGTGGGGGGCGACAGGTGAGAGGGCTGCCGGGCCGGGCCGTCACCCGGGACGGGCGGGGGCTCTACTACGTGCGCGGACCCGGCCCGGCCGGGGGTGGCGCGCCGACCGTCGTGTTCGAGGCCGGGCTCGGGAGCACCCGCTCTGGCTGGGCGCTCGTCGAGCGCGCCGTCGCGCGCCGGGCGCCGACCGTCGTCTACGACCGGGCCAACCTGGGCCGCAGCGACCGGGACTCCCAGCCGCGCCACCTGGGCCGCCTGGCCGACGACCTCGTTGACCTGCTCGTTCATCTCGGCGCGGAACGTTATGTGCTCGTCGGGACGAGCTGGGGCGGGCCGGTCATCCGGATCGCCGCGGCGGCCGTCCCCGGGCTGGTCCACGGGCTCGTGCTGGTCGATCCCAGCGACGAGGGCTACGACGGGCACTTCTCGCCCACGGTCCGCAGGGCCGAGCGGGTCTCGCTGGCCGTCATGCGCCTGCTGGCCCGCGCCGGGCTGCTCAGGACGGCCATGAAGCCGCTCGTCAGGGCGCTGCCGCCCGACGCCAGGGCCGACGTCCTCGCCGAGGAGTCCACACCCGCCGCCGTCGAGGGACGCGCCGCCGAGCTGGGCTCCGTCGCCGAGGACCTGGGCGCGCTGCGCGACGACCCTCCCGAGCTGGGGGACATCCCGGTGACGATCATCTCCGGCGCCCGCAACGGGGGAATGGGCGCGCGGGTCCGCCGGGGACTCAACGCGGCCCACGCGCGCCGGGCAGGCCTGTCGCCGTACGGCAGGCACGTGCTCGCCCGGCGCTCCGGACACCTGGTGGTCCTCACCGAGCCCAACCTGGTCACCGAGGAGATCGAACGGCTGCTGCCCTGACACCCACGCGCGTGCCGTACGGCAAAACACTCGGAGCACCTGGTCACGGAGAGGACCGCGCGGCTGCCATCCTGACGCCCACGCGCGTGCCGTACGGCGAGGCGGTCCTGGTCACGCGTTGCTCTCGGCCGGTTCGGCGGCCCCCGTGTGCCGCAGGTCGCGGGAGCGGATGAGCAGGGCGCTGAGCAGCGCGGCGAGCACGGCCATGGCGGCTCCCACGACGCCCAGCGTCCCCAGCGCGTCGGTGAGAGCCTCCCTGCCGACGGTGATCACGGTCTCTCTTGCCCCGGCCGGTACGGCTGCCGCGAGCGCGTCCAACCGCCCGGCCCCCAGGGCGTCGGCGATCCGGGAGGTGGTCGTCGCGTCGAGTGCGGCCAGCGCCGGGGCCTCCTGCACGCTCTGGTGGATGCGCGTGCTGAACATCACGCCGAACAGGGCCGTGCCCAGCGCGGTTCCCAGCGGCATGAAGGAGTTGATCACTCCCGAGGCCACTCCCGTGCGGGCGGCGGGCACGACGCCCATGGCCACGGTCATGCCGGGGGTGGTGACCAGGCCGAGGCCGAGACCGAGCAGCATCAGGGCGGGCAGCAGCCGGGTCCACGGTCCCGTCGCGTCGGCCAGCAGCAGCGCGAACAGTCCGGCCGCGGCGACCAGGAACCCCGCGGTGGACAGCGCCGCGAGCGGGACGCGGGAGGCGAGCGCGACGGACGTCAGGCCGCCGGCCACGAGCATGAGGCTGAGGGCGAGCAGCCGGATTCCGACGTCGAAGGCGTCGTAGGAGTGGACGGCCCCGAGATAGAGCACCAGGTAGGCGAGCAGGCCGAAGCTCACCAGCCGGGCGAGCAGCGCGGTGACGGCGGCGCCGGTGAAGGACCGGATGCCGAACAGCGACAGGTCGAGCAGCGGCCGACGGCCCCTGGCCTGGCTGAGCAGGAAGACACCGAGGGCGACCACGCCGACCCCGGCCTGTGCGAGGGTGGCGCCGCCGGTCCAGCCCTGCTCCTCGCCGCGCAGCAGCGCCAGGGTGACGCAGGACAGGCCGACCGCGAGCGTGACGACGCCGACCACGTCGATGCGCACGGCGCCGGTCCGGGTGTCGGGGGCGACCTTCCGCAGGGTCAGCCAGCCCAGCGCGATCCCCAGCGGGACGTTGACCAGGAACATGCTCCGCCAGCTCACGGCCTCGACCAGGGCGCCCCCGGCCAGCGGGCCGAGCGCTCCGGCCGCCATCGTGACCGCGCCGAAGATCGCGATGGCCTTGGTCCTGGCGGCTCCGCCGTACGAGGCGGCGATGATCGCCATGGCCGGGGCGAAGGCGAACGCACCGCCGAGCCCCTGCACGCCGCGGGCGATGTTCAGCACGGCGACCGAGGGCGCGAGGCCGCAGGCCAGGGAGGCGAGGCTGAAGACGGCAAGGCCGCCGAGGAAGATCTTTTTCCTGCCGGTCGCGTCGGCCAGGGAACCGGCAGTGAGCAGGACCGAGCCGAAGGCGAGCGTGTAGGCGGTGATCACCCACTGCAGGCCGGACAGGTCGGAGCCCAGGCTGTCCCTGATGGTGGGCAGGGCCACGTTGACGATCGTTATGTCGAGGGTGAGCAACACGCAGGTGGCCGTGACCAGGGCGAGCGCCCAGCCAGGCCGATATCCGCCCACGGGGGGATTCATACGGACCTCCTTCATCGAGGCCCGACATTAGTTAGGTAAGCCTTGCTTATTCAAGACTGCCTGTAACAAAATATCCCCACGTCTTGGAGGAGCCCATGAGCGGCACGACCGTCCAGATCGCACCGTGTCACCGGGGAAAATGGGGAGATGGCCGAAGAGACCCAGAAACGACGTGCGGTGGGCCGTCCCCCCGGACGGCCCTCGCGCATCAGCAGGCGCGCCATCGCGGACGCCGCGCTCGCCGTGGGCTTCGACAACCTCACCCTGAGCACCGTCGGCAGGCAGCTCAACATCAGTCATTCCGCGCTCTACCGGCACATCGCGGACAGGGAGGACCTGGTCATCCTGGCCATCGACCGGGTGCTGCAGCGCGCCGAGTGGCCGGAGCCGACCGGGGAGTGGCGGGCCGACCTGCGGGAGGAGGCGTGGACGGTCTGGCGGCTGCTGAACGACCACCCGGGCCTGGTCCAGGAGTTCCTCCGGCTGTCCCGCTATCCGCCCGAGATCATGCACCGCTTCGCGGAGATCGTCCAACGCCTGATCGACCAGGGGTTCACCGCCGACGCCGCCTTCCTGGCGGCCGACACCGTCTACGACCTCACCGTTGACGTCTTCAGCCGGGGTCAGCAGTTGGACAGGCGGGCCGGAGGGGTGCCCTTCAGGGTGAGCAGCGCCGAGGGGCTGTCGGAGACGGTCGGTCCTCTCCTGGCTCCCCTGATCAGGACCGCCCTCACCGAGCCGACCGAGGTGTGGTTCCGGCGCAAGCTCGCCCTCGTCCTCGACGGCATCGCCCTCAGCCTCTCCCCGAAGGACCCGGACTGACCCCCTTTTCGGTCCTTCCGAGCTTCTCGCTTTTCGGTCTCAGTCGTTCTCCGTGCTGTTTCCCGCGCTTTCCCAGCGCAGCAGGTCGCCGGGCTGGCACTCCAGCACCTCGCAGAGCGCGGCGAGCGTCGTGAAGCGCACCGCCTTGGCGCGGCCGTTCTTGAGGACGGCCAGGTTGGCGGGGGTGATGCCGACGCGTTCGGCCAGTTCGCCGACGGACATCTTCCGCTTGGCCAGCATCACGTCGATGTCGACGACGATCGGCATCAGATCACCTCGTCGAGCTCGGCCCGCATCCGCGTCGCCTCGACGTCGCGCGCGATGGCCTGGGCGAGGAGCATCCGCAGCACGAGCACGACGAGCGCGACCCCGAGGACCGCCACGGCGACCCCGCAGATCAGCAGGACCATGCCCGGGGGCACGGGCTCACCCGGCGCCAGCAGCACCGCGAGCGCGAACACCAGCAGGGCCGCCGCGACGACAGCGCCGATCACGACGTCCACGTACCGGAAGGCGGTCGGCGAGAACACGGTCCCGCGCCTGACCATCGACACCAGCCGCCACACACAGACCAGCACGACCTGCGCGGCCACGATCCCCAGCACGACGATCGTCAGGAACGGAACCCGCAGGTAGGCCATGTCCGGCCTGAGATCGTTCATGTCGGCGTTCAGCAGCGGAACCATCACCAGTTGCGTGAACAGCGACCCGCCGAGCAACGCCACGAGCACACCCCGCAACCCCAGAACGGTCAGCTTCCCCATCACTTCCTCCAATCGAACAACGATAAGAATCTATCGAAATTCGATAGGCAAAGGCAAGGGAGTCTTGTCGGGAAGTAAAGGGCGCACCCCGGAACGTGATCGCAGGGTCCGACGTGCCGGAGTCGTGTCCCGGGACCGCCGGGAGGGGGGTTCGGTATGGCAGGGGTGGCTCAGATGACGATGACCCGGCGTCCACGTGTGTGACCGGCCTGGCTGTCGGTGTGCGCCTTCGCGGCCTCGGCCAGGGTGTATGACCTCTCGACGGGGATGTGGAGCCTGCCCCGGGAGATGAGACCGACGGTCTCGGCGAGTGCCTCCGGCACGCTCCCGGCCACGCCGGAGAACCGGACGCCGAACTCCGGCGCGCCGAGATCGGCGATGGAGACCACCTTCCGAGGGTCCCCCGTCAGCTCGACGAGCTCGCGGATCACCCCCGACCCCGCCAGGTCCAGGGCCGCGTCAACACGCCCAAGCCGCCGCACCCGCTCGACCCAGCCCTCACCGTACGGCGTGGCCACGGCGCCCAGGTCGCGTAGATAGTCCTGGTTCGTGGCCCCGGCCGTGCCGATCACCCTGATGCCACGGTCGCGGGCGATCTGCAGCACCGCAGAGCCGACGCCCCCCGACGCGCCGCTGACCAGCAGCGTCTGGCCGGGCCGTACGCCGACCTCGTGGATGACGCGCAGCGCGGTCTCCATCACGGAGGGGTATCCGGCCGCCTCCTCGAACGTCAGCCCCTCGGGCATGTGGATCCAGGCCGACAGCACGGCGAACTCGGCGTAGGTGCTCGATCCCTCGCCGAACACGTGGTCGCCGACCTCCACCCCTTCGATGCCCGCGCCGACCTCGTCCACGACCCCGGCGGCGTCCAGCCCGACCCCGGAGGGCAACTCGACCGGATGGGCCTCCTGGAACTGGCCCTCGCGGATCCTCCAGTCGACGGGATTCACCCCGGCCGCCCGTACGGCGACGCGTATCTGACCGGGACCGGCGTGGGGCTCCTCGGCGTCCACGAGCCGCAGGACCTCCGGACCACCGAACACGGCAAAGCTCACTTTTCTCATGCCGCCGACCGTAGCACTAACGGTTAGTGTTTTGAAACGGTTATAGTTTTGTATCTGGTAGCGTCAGCGCATGGCCGTACCGACCGGGCGCCGCGAGCGGAAGAAGGCCGCGACCCGCCAGAAGATCGCTGAGACCGCCCTGCGGCTCTTCCTGGAGCGTGGATACGACGCGGTGGGCATCCGGGACGTGGCCGCCGAGGCCGACGTGGCCGTCACCACGGTCTTCTCGCACTTCGCCTCGAAGGAAGCCCTGGTGTTCGGCCAGGAAGAGGACTTCGAGCGACGCCTCAGGCAGGCGGTCACCGGCCGGGCGCCGCAGGAGCCGCTCATCCCCGCGCTACGCCGCGAGATCCAGGCCATGGTGCGCCACTGCACGGCGGACGACGCCGCCCCGATCTGGCACATGATCGACGAAACACCCGCCCTGCGGGGCTACGAGGAGTCGATGAGGCTGCGCTACGCGGACTCCCTGGCCACGGCCCTAGCCGCCGACCCCGCCCTGCCCCAGACCCCAACCGCCTGCCGAACGATCGCGAGATTCGTCATAGACGCCTACTCCCTCGCCCGCGAATCCCCCGACCCAGAAGCCACCCTGACCGAAATCTTCCCCATGATCGAAGCCGCCTGGTCAGCCACCAAAAGGTAAAACGCCCAAGCGTGAAGGGTTTGGGGTACCGGTGCCGTGCGTGAAGAGTTTCGTTCGGGCGCGCCGACGCTTGGACTGAGGAGAGAGGGAGCGAAGCGGACGAACGACGAGGGAAAGCGTTGGCCTCAGGCGCCCGAACCCCGCGACGCCGAAGGCGCCGCAAAGCAAGCAGGGCGCAAAACAAACACAACCCGGCGCCCCCCCACGGTGCGCCGGGCTGTGTCGTTCTGGGTCACACCAGGAGCTGGCCGCCGTCCACCTGGACCACGGTGCCGGTGATGTGACCGGCGTTCGCGGAGGCCAGGAACAGCACCAGCGGCGTGATGTCCTCGGTGGTCGCGATCTTGCGGAGCGGGATACGCGACTCCCACGCCTCCCTGGCCTGCGGGTTCTCCATCAGACCGGCGGTCATTGGGGTGTGCACGGGACCGGGGGCCACGCCGTTGACGCGGATGCCGTGGCTGGCGAGCTCGACGGCGCCGGTCCGGGTCAGGGCGTCCACGGCGGCCTTGGTGGCCTCGTAGTGACCCATGCCGGGGGTCGGCTGGCGGGCGCCGATGGAGCTGATGTTGACGATGCAGCCGCCCTTGCCCGTCTTGATCATCTGCGCGGCGACCGTCTTGGTGACGGTGAAGGTGCCGCGGAAGTTGACCGAGACGACCGTGTCGAAGACCTCGAAGGGGAGGTCGACGAGCAGGCCACCACCGGCGACGAGACCGGCGTTGTTGACGAGAACCTCGATGGGGCCGAGCTTCTCGGCGACCTCGTCGACGGCCGCGCTGACGCTCTCCGGGTTGGTGACGTCGAGGGTGACGGCGAGACCACCGATCTCGGCGGCGACCTCGTCGGCCCCTGCGCGGTTGACGTCGGCGACCACGACACGGTCACCGGCGGAGGCGAACGCCTCCGCGACGGCCCTGCCGATGCCGCTGGCGGCACCGGTGACGAGGACGACGCGACCTTCGGCGCTGCTCATCGGGCTTCCGCGACGATGACGCGGGGGCTGCCGGGCAGCGAGAGGGTCTCGACGGGGGTCCAACCGGCCTCGGTGAGCCAGCCGTGGACCTGGTCCTCGGGGTAGACGATGGTGCCGTCGATGGTGAGGTACTCACCGGCGTGCAGGGCGTCGATGCTGCGCTGCTTGTCGTCGTTGTCGAGGAAGAAGTCGAGCAGCAGGAGCTTGGCGCCGGGTACGGCGGCCTCGCGGGCGCGCTTGACGATGACCCTGTTCTGCTCGTCGTCGTAGCGGTGCGCGACGTGCTCAAGGAAGACCAGGTCGAAGCCGGTGGGGATGTCGCCCTCCAGCGGGTCGCCCTCGACGATCTCGACGCGGTCGTTCAGACCGGCCTCGGCCAGCACGCCGCGGGCGGCCTCGACGAGCGGGCCACCGGAGAAGAAGGTGCCGTTCAGCGAGGAGTTGGCGGACAGGGCCTCGACGAGGAAGGAGACCGAGAGGCCGCCGTAGTCGAGGACCTTGGTGTAGGGCGAGAAGTCGAAGTTGTCGGCGAGCATCTTGGCGTGCAGCGCGTTGTAGGTCATGACGCCGCCCATGAAGAGGTCCATGCGGTCGCCGGACATGTCCAGGGTGCCGGGCTTGCCGGTGCGGACGGTGTTGATGAAGCCGAGCCAGTGGCCGTAGCTGACGGCGTCGAGGAACGCGAGGAACTTACGCAGGTCGAGGTCCCCGGCGGAGCCCGCGAGATACCGCGCGGTGGCGGGGGTGTTGGCGTAGACCCCGTTGGTGCGGGTCAGGAGGTCGATGCTCGACATCGCGTCGGCGAGGATCCTGGCGACGTTCGCGGGGATCCCGGCGCGCTCTGCGATTTCGGCGGCCGTCGCGGGGCCCTCGGCCAGCGCCGCGAACACTCCCGCCTCACTGGCGGCGAAGAGCTGCTTGGCGGCCATGTAGCCGATGGCCACGTCAACGATCTTCGAGGGGCTGTCGGGGAGAGACGACATGCGATGCGCTCCTTTGATTCCAAACAATATTGGGAATACTATACGATTCACCAGGCAGCGACCAGGGGTCGCACATCGACATCGGAGGTTCTCGGTGGAGTACTCAGGTCAGGTCCCCCGGCGTCGGCTCGGTGAGCGTGGCCCCCTGGTTCCGGTCTTCGGTCTCGGTTCGTGGAACACCTGGGACCGCATGGAGAGAGAAGACGCGGTAGCCCTGATCCGCTACGCCGTCGACCGCGGCGTCAACCTCTTCGACGTCGCCCACTACAACTTCGGTCCGCACGCGGAGAACGCGGTGACCGACATCATCTTCGGCGAGGCCGTCGTCGAGGCAGGGGTGGCCAGGGACGACTATCTCCTGTGCGGCAAGCTGTGGCTGTGGGAGTACCCCAAGTCCTCCTTCGCCGAGCAGATCGACACCTCCCTGTCCCGGATCGGGACCGACAGGGCCGACTCCGTCGTGGTCGGCGACTTCTTCGGCGACCTCGACATCCGCGCCGTGGTCACCGACGTGGCCGAACTGGTGCGGGCCGGGCGCTTCCAGACCTGGGGCGTGAACAACTGGTCGGCCGACGACCTGTGGTTCGCGCGTGACTTCGCCATCGCCGAGGGCATGGAGCCGCCGTCCTTCGCGCAGCTCAAGTACAGCCTCGCCCGCCGCTCGGTGCCGGACGGCGCGCCGTACGGCAGGCTGTTCACTGAGGGTGGTCTCGGGCTGCAGGCCTCGGACGTCTTCGAGGGCGGCATCCTGGCGGGCAAGCTGAACCCGCAGCGCAAGATCGGCGCCGACCCGGGCGGCATCCGCGACCGCATCCGGGAGTCCTACCCCGAGGTCCAGCGGGTCGCCGAGAGCTTCGGCGCCACCCCGGCCCAGCTCGCCATCGCCTTCACCCTGACCCACCCCGCCGCGGCGAACGTGCTCTTCGGCGCCAGCAGCAAGGCCCAGCTCGACGAGAACCTGGGCGCCCTCGAACTGCTCGAACGGCACGGCGACGAGCTGCGCCCCGCGGTCGAGGCGCTGTGGATCGACAGGGGAGTCGTGGCCCCCGACGCCTCCTGGGGCACCGACGCCCCGGCCAAGGGCTGACCCGCCCCACCCCGTGCCCGTGCCGTACGGCCTGGCAGCGCCCGAAAACGCGTCGAAAGCCAGGCCGGAAAGCGGGACAGGAGCCGTAACCGGGTTCCGGGCGGGGCCGTATACAGGGACGACATGACGAGGGACCGGTTCGCGTGATCGCGGGCCGGTCCCTCGTGGCGTTACCGTGCTGTCGAACGTGGTGTCCTCCGGTCAGATCTCGTGGACGACGCGGCCGTCCACCATGGTCAGGCTCACCGGAACCTGAGGCAGGGCCTCGGGCTCGACCTCGAACAGGTCGGCGTCGAGGACGCACAGGTCCGCGACCTTACCCGCCTCAAGCGAACCCTTCCACGACTCCGCCCCGTCCTGCCAGGCGGGAGTGATGGTGTAGGCCCGCAGCGCCTCGGCGACCGCGAGCCGCTGGGCGTCCCCGTGCACGGCCCCGTCGAGACCACGCCGGGTGACCGCGGCGGCGATCCCGACGCGCCAGTCGGGGGTGAGCACCGGGGCGTCCGAGCTGAGGCAGAGCCTCACCCCGATGTCCAGTGCGTCACGGGTCGGCCACGTCTGGGGAAGGATGTCCTCGCCCAGTGCACCAAGCACCATATGCTCAGTCGCCACGGGTATTCCCACCTGGGTGTTCAGTCCGATGCCTGCGGCCGCCATCGTGGCCAGGGTCCGGGAGGAGATCACGTCGCCATGGATGATGTAGTGCCTCGCGTCGCGGCCGTCCCTGGAGGCCGCCGCGGCGAAGGCGTCCGTCACCGTCCTGGTGGTTCTGCTCCCGGTCGCGTGCACCGCGACCTGGTGTCCCGCAGCGTGTGCCGCGTCGATCATGGCGATGAGTACGGCCTCGCGCTCGGCCTCGGAAGCCCCCTCGACCAGCAGCCCGCCGTACGAGCCGTCGAGGTAGGGCTCGTCCATCCAGGCGTTGCGCATCGGCGGGATGCCGTCACCGAAGATCTTCACGCCCGCGACGCGGAACCAGCCGGGCACGTCGGCGGGCGGGGTGAAGTCGCGCAGTCCGTCGAGCACCCCGGACAGCGAGCTGGCGCCGTCCAGTTCCCCGAACAGCATGAGAGCGGTCACCCGGGCGGTGAGCCTGCCCTCGGCCGCGAGATCGGCGTAGTCGCGCAGGGCCGCGGAGCCGAAGCAGCCGCTGGCCCCGTTGTCCTCCCCTGGGCCGAGGCCCGGTTCGGTGTAGCTCGTGACCCCGAGTGACGCGAGCAGTTCAGCGGTGCGCAGAATCGCGCCGCGCCGGTCCTGGGCGGTCTCCAGCCGGGACGGGGGCTCTCCTCCGTGGTGCCCGGCCGCCATCTGGTCCATCAGGAGCGCCGGCCACATCTGGCCAAGCCAGACGCCGTGGAGATGCGAGTCGTTGATCCCCGGAAGGACCGATCTTCCCCGCAGCGGGATGACGCGGGTGTCGGGGCCGATCAAAGATGAAATTTCATCTTCTGTACCCACGCGGGTGATGCGGCCACCGGTGATCGCGATCGACTCCGCCAAAGTGTCGGCGGCATCGACGGTGTGCACCTTACCGCCGGTCATGACCACATCCGCCGAGGCGGCGTCGTACCTCGAATCGTTAGGCAACATTTCACCATCACACTAGACACGTCATTTGGACCCGCATAACGTACATGGAATCGGATACGATTTGCGAGTGCCTGAACCTTTGGGAAGGCACTCGGGCCGCCCCCGGAGGTAACCCCATGCCCCTGCATCCCGAGGCGCAGCGAATAATCGACCGCACCGGCGTTCAGGACCAGGGCGAGGCCCCCCAGCTTGACGCGGCGGCGATGCGCGAGGGATTCCGTCTTGCCTGGACCATGCCGGACGACCTTCAGCCGGTCGGCAACGTGGTCGACACCGTGTTCCCCGGTCCTGCCGGAGACGTTCCGGTTCGTGTCTACACCCCCGAGGGCGAAGGGCCCTTCCCCGCGTTCATCTGGTTTCACGGCGGCGGTTGGACCATCGGCTCCCTCGACGAGAACGAGGTCTCCTGCCGGGCGGTCTGCGCCGGGGCGGGCGCGGTCGTCGTCTCCGTGGACTACCGGCTCGCGCCGGAGAACCCCTTCCCGGCCGCGGCGGACGACGCCTACGCCGCGTTCCTGTGGGTCCACGAGAACGCCGCGGCGCTCTCGGTAGACGCCTCGCGCCTCGCCGTCGGCGGCGAGAGCGCGGGCGGAAACCTGGCCGCCGTGGTCGCGCTCAAGGCCCGCGACCTGAACGGTCCCCGGCTGTCCCTGCAGGTGCTCGTCTCCCCGGTTCTGGGCCACCCCGACGACGGGCGCGCCTCCTACCGGGACTGCTCCGAGGGCTACTTCCTCTCGAAGGAAGGCATGGACTGGTTCTTCACCCAGTACCCCCGTAACGCCAGTGATCTCGACGACCCCTATCTCCTGCCGCTCCGCTCGAAGGACCTGTCGGGCCTGGCGCCCGCGCTGGTCGTCGAGGCCGAGTACGACGTCCTCCGCGACGAGGGCGTCGAGTACGCCGAGGCGCTCAAGGCCGCAGGCAACCAGGTTGAGCTGGCCGTGTTCGACGGCATGATCCACGGCTTCTTCGGCCTGCTCGCCCTTGAGCTGGCCGAGGTCAGCGGTGTCCGTGCCCGTGTCGTCGAGGCACTGCGATCCGCCTATGTGAAAGGCGCCCAATGAGCGGCGAAGTCCTCTCCCTTAAGGACGTCAGTATCAACCGGGGTGACACCCCGATCGTCCACGACGTCTCCCTGACCGTCGCACCCGGAACCGTCACCGTCGTCCTTGGCGCCAACGGCGCCGGGAAGACGACGCTGATGGACGGTATCGCGGGGCTGGCCCCCGTGACCTCAGGAACGATCCAGCTCGACGGCGCGCCGATCGAGAAGTTCCCCGTCTACAAGCGCTCCCAGGCCGGTCTGGGATACGTCGAGCAGGCCCGTACGGTCTTCAGGACGCTGACCGTCGAGCAGAACCTGCTCGTCTCCCGTTCCGGCAAGGGCGACGCGGAGAAGGTCTACGAGCTCTTCCCCGAGCTCAAGAAGCGCCGCAGCCTCCAGGCCGGTCACCTGTCCGGCGGTGAACAGCAGATGCTCGTCCTGGGACGCGCGCTGATCTCCGACCCCAAGATCATACTCATTGACGAGATGTCCCTCGGCCTCGCGCCCGTGGTCGTCCGTCGCCTCATGCACGCGGTCAAGGACCTGGTCGGCCTGGGCATCGCCGTACTGCTCATCGAGCAGTTCGCGAACCTGGCGCTGGAGATCGGGGCCAACGCCTACGTGCTTCGCAAGGGCCGCGTCGTCTTCGACGGCCCCTGTGACGAGATCAGAGGCGACTCCGAGCGCCTGCACGAGTTCTATTTCGGCGCCATGCCCACGGACGCCGTCGTCGAAGCTGGGGGCGAGAACCAATGAACATGATCGACAAGCGTTCATGGGGGATCGCCCTGGCCGTCGCCGCGGCCGCCTGCGTGATCGTGCCCAACGTGCTTCCGCCGTACTGGGTCTACCTCGCGATCACCGCGGTCGTCAGCTCGGTGATCATGCAGAGCTACGGTGTGATCGTCGGCAGGGCCGGGGTCATGTCCCTGTGTCAGATGTCCTTCGCGGCCATCGGCGCCTGGGTCGTGCTCCGCCTGAACCTGTCCGACGCGCCCGGCGGTTTCATCGTCTGGCTGGTCATCGGCGGTCTCGCGGCCGTCCCGGTCGGCGTCGCCATCGGCCTCCCGGCCCTGCGCATCCGTGGCGTCAACCTCGCGGTCGTCACCTTCGGCTTCGCCGTCGCCGCGGACATCGTGCTCAATGCCAACCAGTTCCCCGGCACCACCGAGCTGAAGACGCTGCAGCGCCCCGGGCTGTTCCACACCAACGGTGGATACTTCATCCTGGTTGTGATCGTCTTCATGCTGCTCAGCCTCGGGCTCGCGTGGTTCAACCGGACCCGGCTCGGCATGTCCTGGCTGGAGATCCGCTACTCGGAGCGGGCCGCCGCCGCGCACGGCATCTCGGTCGCGCGCAGCAAGCTCGCCGCGTTCGCCCTCAGCGCCTTCATCGCCGGTATCGGCGGCGGCCTGATGGCGGGTCAGCTCGGCCTCGTGGTCTCCAGCAACTTCGCGATGGGACAGTCGCTCGCGCTCTTCGCGGTGGCGATCCTCATCGGCCCGCACAACCCCGAGGGCGCCCTCATGGGCGGCATCTTCGGCGCCGTGATGGCGACGATCCTGGAGAAGCTCAGGCTGCCCCAGGACCTGGGCGGCATCCTGTTCGGCCTCTCGGCGATCTTCGCCCTGCGCAGCGGCGTCAGCCAGACCGACTTCACCCGGGCCCGCAAGCGCGAGGCCGCGGCCCGCAAGATGCTGGAGAGCCTGCCGGACAAGCCCAGGGAGGCCGAGGTCCCGGCGTCCGAGACGACCCCTCTCGTCCCGCCGCCCGCCCCCGCGGGCGACCAGCCCGCCCTCGACGTGCGCGGCCTGACCGTCAAGTACGGCGAGGTCGTGGCTCTCGACAACATCGACCTCACCGTCCCCAGCGGTGGCGTCGTCGGACTGATCGGCCCCAACGGCGCCGGCAAGTCCACCTTCATCGCCGCGGTCAGCGGGTTCCTCCACTCCTACGAGGGCACGGTCGAGCTTGAGGGCAGGTCCCTGGACAAGCTCAGCCCCAGTGCCCGCGCCAGCAGCGGCATGCGCCGTACGTTCCAGACGACGGTGATCGCGCCCGAGCTGACCCAGTACGAGTACCTGTCGATCGGCGCCAACAGGAAGCTGTCGAAGCAGGAGGCCGACGAGCTGCTCGACTTCTTCGGCTGCCCGCCCGGCGAGGTCCCGGTGTCCATCGTGGACGTCGGCAGCCGCCGTCTGCTCGACGTGGCCGCCGCCATCGCGGCAAGGCCCAAGGTCGCGCTGCTCGACGAGCCCGCCGCCGGTCAGTCGGCCGCGGAGTCGCTCAAGCTGGGCCGCAGGCTCGCCGAGGTGCCCTCCCGATTCGGTGTCTCCATCCTCCTCGTCGAACACGACATGGAGCTGGTCCGCGCCGCGTGCGCGCAGGTGACCGTTCTCGACTTCGGACACGTCATCGCGTCCGGAACCACGCAGGAAGTGCTCGACGACCCGGCGGTCATGGCCGCCTACCTCGGTACTGCCGACGTGCCCCTCGTATAACCGTCCGTCAACCCCTACCCCCACCCCCCCTCTTCCCCCAGCCCCAAGGAAGTAGTGCAGTGATGAAGCGTTCCCTCACCAGCGTCGCGGTGGTCGCGGCCCTGGCCATGGCCAGCGCGGCCTGTTCCAGCAGCGACTCCGGTACGGCAGGCCCGATCAAGGTCGGCTCCATCAACGGAGTCACCGGCCTGTTCCAGACGCCTGAGGTTCCCCAGGCCGTCAAGGCCGTCTTCGACGAGGTCAACAAGCAGGGCGGCGTCAACGGCCGTCAGATCGAGCTCGTCAGCAAGGACGACGCGATGAACCCGCAGCGTTCCACCGAGGCGGCCCTTGAGCTGCTGGAGTCGGAGAACGTCGTGGCCCTCGTCGGCTCCTCCAGCGCCGTGGACTGCGGTCTGAACCGCGCCACCTACAGCAACGCCGGGATCATCTCGATGCCCGCCGTCGGCGTCGACCCCGCCTGCTTCACCAGCCCGAACATCGCGCCGGTCAACCCCGGCCCGTTCAAGCTGATCACGGCGATGCTCTACTACGCCTCCGAGACGCTCAAGCGCGACAAGGTGTGCATGTACTACACCGTGCTGCCGGGCAGCGGTGGCGGCATCGACGCCGCCATCAAGGAGTGGACCGACATCACCGGCAAGCAGCTCGCCGTCAAGGACACCTCGGTCGGCCAGGGCGACCCCACGCCGTACCTCGTCAAGGCCAAGGCCGCCGGCTGCCAGGCCATCCTGTACAACGCCACCGTCGGCCCGTGGTTCGCCCAGGCCAAGACCCAGGGCATGCAGGACGTCGACTTCATCGTCGCCGCCAACAGCTACACCGACGCCAACGCGCAGGCCATCCCGGACGGCCTCAACGTCTACGCGGGCACCGAGTGGCAGCCGTACACCGACGAGAGCCTCCCCGGCAACGAGCGCTGGGCGAAGATCATCGACGAGAACAAGATCCAGAAGACCGCGTTCAGCCAGGGTGCCGTCATGGCGGCCGACCTGTTCGTCCAGGTCCTCAAGACGATCAAGGGTGACATCACCCGCGAGTCCGTCACCGAGGCCTTCAAGAACATGAAGCCGATCGACTACCCGATGGTCGGTACCCCGTGGATCTTCGGTCCCGGTGAGGCCCACAGCCCGATCGAGGGCAGCCGCTTCGTGAAGGTCGAGGCCGGCAAGTGGAAGGTCCTTCCCGAGGGCTTCATCGTCCCCGGCAAGAACTGATCTTTCAGGAGCCCCAGGAGGTGGGTGTCCGATGTTGAATTCCTTGGTCGCGGGCCTGACCAGCGGTGGCGTCTACGCCCTGCTCGGCCTGTGCGTCGTGCTGACCTACCGGCTCGTCGCCGTGGTCAACTTCGCCATGGCGGGTGTGGGCACGATGGGTGCCTTCATCATGGTGTCTCTGATGGACCTGGGACTTCCCTGGCCCATCGCGCTGGTCATCGGCGTCGTGGCGGGCTCGCTGCTGTCGGCCCTGATCGGCTCCGGGCTCGTCCGCTGGTTCGGTGAGCACGACGAGCGCACCAAGGCCGCCGTCACCGTGGCCCTCTTCGTGGCCATCGGGGCGATCGGTCTGCGCCTGTTCGGCAGCACGTCGACGGGGGCCAGGAGGTTCCCGACCGTGTTCGACTCACCCGCCTTCACCCTGGGCGACGTCGTGGTACCCCAGTCGGTGCTGGTCTCGCTCGCGTTCGCGGCGCTCATCACCTTCGGGGTCGGCCTGATGCTGGCTCGGACCTCCGTCGGCCTGCGGCTGCAGGCCCTGTCGGAGCGTCCGAGCACCGCCCAGGTGGTGGGCATCCCGGCCCCGAGGCTCGCCATCGCCGTCTGGGCCGCCATCGGTGGCGTCAGCACGCTGGTGATCCTGCTGGTGGCGCCCCGGCTCGGCGGGGACTTCTCCACGCTGAGCGGGCTCGTCACCACGGCCCTGGCCGTGGCGATGGTCGGTTCCTTCAGGAGCCTGCCCCTGACACTCCTGGGTGGTGTGCTCATGGGCCTGCTGGAGGGCTTCGCCGCGTCGCTCGACGAGATCCAGAAGTACCGGGGCGTCGTCCCCTTCCTCGTGATCCTGGTGCTGCTGTGGTGGCGCAGCCGTAACGAGGTCTGGGACACCGCCCACAGCAGATAGCGAATTCGGGAGATCATCGCATGACAGTCCCTACGTCCACGCGGGCCGCCGTACTGCGCGCCCACGGGGAACCTCTGGTCATCGAGGAGCTGCCGCTCCCCGCCGAGTGCGAGCCGGGTGGCGCGATCGTCAAGGTCGACTGCGCCACGCTGTGCGCGACGGACGTGCACATCTGGAGCGGAGGCATGTCCTTCCCGGGCATGCTCCCGATGGTGCTCGGCCACGAGATGATCGGAACGGTCGTGGCCGTCGGGCCGGGCACCGTCGACGCCCTCGGCCGTCCCGTCGAGGTCGGCGCCAGGATCGGCTGGTCGGAGTCCACCTGCGGCTACTGCTACGGCTGTACGGTGATCCGCAACCCCGTGGCCTGCACCAACCGGGGCTACGGGTTCCTGCAGCGCTCTGACCGCTGGCCGCACTCGACCGCCGGACTCGCCGAGTACGACTACGTCACGCCGACCGCCCAGAAGTACATCCTCCCCGAGGACGTCAAGGACACCTGGGCGGCCAGCGCCGGCTGCGCCGTCAAGACCGTCCTGCACGCCTTCGACCGCGCGGGCGGCGCCAAGCTCGGCTCGAACGTCCTCGTCCAGGGGGCGGGCGCGCTGGGTATCGTCGCCACCGCGGTCGCGAGTGCCTCCGGCGCGAGCAAGGTCATCACCGTCGGGGGCCCGGACTCCCGGCTTGAGCTGGCCAAGCGCTTCGGCGCCGACGTCACCATCGGCCTGGACGGCGACGCCGACAGCCGCCGCGCCGCCATCATGGAGGCGACCGACGGCAGGGGCGCCCACCTGGTGATCGACGTCGCCGGAGCCCCCGGTGTCGGCGCCGAGGCCGTGGACGCCGCCGCCTGGGGCGGCACGTTCGTCATCGTCGGCACCACCGGCCCCCGCCCCGATCCGATCTCCCTCGGGACGATCATGGGCAAGGAGCTGAACGTGCTGGGGTCGCTCAACGGCGACGTCGGCGACTACTACAACTCGATCGAGTTCCTGCGCTCGACCCAGTCGCGTTTCCCCTGGGACGAGCTGTTCAGCGAGCCCGTCGGACTCGGCGGGGCCTCGGCCGCGCTGGAGTCCATGTCGCGCCTTGAGCAGGTCAAGGCCGTCGTTCACCCGTGGCTTCCCTAACGCAGCCATTCACATATTCATCGAGGAGTCCGATGTCCACGCCCAAGAAGGTGGTTCCCCTCCGCAGGGTCGGGACCCACGGTCCCGACGTCTCCGTCCTGTCGCTGGGGTCCTGGCACACCTACGACCGCATGGCCTTCGAGGACGCGGTGGCCATGGTCCGTCACGCCGTGGACCTGGGCATCAACCTGTTCGACGTCGGCGTGTACGGTTTCCCCGGCCACCCGCCGGTCTTCACCGACGTGCTGTTCTCCGCCATCGTGAGGGCGGCGGGCATCTCCAGGGACGAGTACCTGCTCTCGTCCAAGCTGTGGCTGGAGCCGTACCCGCAGATGTCACTGCGTGAGCAGCTCGAAAGGGCCCTGTTCAGGGTCGGGACCGACCACGCCGACCTGGTGATCCTCGGCGACATCCGCCGCGACGACCTCGACCTGAACCAGCTCGCGGTCGACCTCGCGGAGCTGGAGGTCGACGGGATCATCGGCTGCTGGGGTGTGAACAACTGGTCGGCGACCGCGATCAAGACGATCCGGGACCACGCCATCAAGGCGGGTTCTCCCGGACCGCAGATCGCGCAGCTGAAGTACAGCCCCTGCCGCAGGTCGATCCCGGACGGCGCCCCGTTCGCCCAGGTCTTCGCCGAGGGCATCACCATGCAGGCGTCGGACATCCTCGAAGGTGGCATCCTCGCGGGCAACAAGAAGCCCGGACGCGAGATCGGCCGTGACCCCGGCGGCGTCCGCGAGAGGATCGTCGAGGCCGCCGACGGCATCGCGGCGGTCGCGGCCGAGCTGGAGGTCACCCCCGCCCAGCTCTGCGTCGCGTTCACCCTCACCCACCCCTCGGTCAGCACCGTGCTGTTCGGGGCGACCAAGATGCAGCAGCTCGTCGACAACGTCAACGCGATCGAACTGGTGGAGCGGGTAGGCGCCGAGCGCCTGCGCGAACTGCTGGCCCCCTTCTGGGTCGACGCCGACGTGGTCAACCCCGAAGGCCCCTGACCCACCCCGTGGGCCGGTGAGGTGAGTCCCCGGCCCACTTCCCCGGTGGGCCGGGGAACAGGGTCCTGCGAACGACCCGTCCTGCTTCTGCCTTATCTCGCGGTGCGGCGCGACAAGACAGAACAGGACGGGTTTTCTCGTTTCCCTGGCCGGGACTCCAGGTGCCGGAGGTCTAACCGACGGTGATCTCCAGTTCGGCGGCGAACGCCTCGGCGAGGTCTTGGAGCTGCGGCCGATCAACGATGACCTTCCTGAGCGCGCCCACTCCGCGAAGGCCGGACAGATCGTTTCCGCGCAGGTCGCAGGCATGGTAAACGCCGCCGTCGAACTCGGTCAGACGCAGGTCGCACTCGTCGAACGCCGCGTCGCTCAGGTCGGATCCGCTGAAGCGCGCCTCCCGCAACGAGCAGCCCGTGAAGATCACCGAACCTATGGAGCGGAGCCGGGTGAAGGCCGCGTAGTCCAGCTTGCACCGCTCGAAGACCACATCGTCGAGTGCGACGTTCTCCCACGCGGAGCCGAGCAGCTTGCAGTCGGTGAACGTGACCCGCGAGAGCTTGCTGTCCGCCCAGCGGAGGCCGGACAGGTCACAGCCGGAGAACTCCACCGAGTGCAGGCTCAGATCGTCCAGGCGGGCGCGCTGGGTGGTGAGGGTGGAGACACGCCCGTCCATGAGCTGGGCCCCTGACAGAGACAGCTCGCGCAGGCCGGCGTTGGCATACCGGAAGTCGCGCAACCGACCATGCTCGCCTTCCAGCGAATCGACCTCGTCTAGGTCCGCGTCGTCGAGGCCGGGCAGTGTGACGCTTGTCTGGCGTACGGCCCGCGTGCTCGTCATCGTGCCTTTTGCCCCCCTTCTGAAGAGGCGTTGATGAGGGCGTTGATGTCGGTTTCACGGTAGCGACGTTGGCCACTCGGCGTCCTGATCGAGGGGATCTTCCCGGTGAGGGACCACCGGTTGACGGTCTTGGGGTCCACTCCGAAGATGTGGGCGACTTCGCCGGGGGTGAGGAGCCGGTCGGTGGTTTCTCCTGTGGCGAAGGTTCCGTCGGGGCTGACCGCGGGGGGCTTCTTCGTCTTGTACGGCATGCGTGGCCTTCAGTAGCGGAGGTTGTGGAGGATCTCGTCGTGCCTGGCCAGGGCGCTGACCAACCGGCGCAGGGTGGTACGGCCCAGCGCGTCCCGGGCTCCGGCTCTGCGCTGGTCGGGGCGCAGGGGTTCGTAGCGGATGGCCCACCAGCGGGGCAGGCCGGGCAGGTCATGCTGTTCGTAGCGCCAGCCCGGATGGGTGCTGACGAGCACGTCGAGCAGCCGTTGCTCGTAGTCGGTCATGGGTGGTCCCTGTCGCGGAACTGGATGGGGCGGGTGCCCGGCCCCGAGCCGGGGAGCACGGGCCGGGCACCCTGGAGGAGGACCGGTCTTCCACGCGCTGTGGAAGACCGGTGCGCCAGACGGCTCCCCCTTCCCCAACACGCCCTGCCATGTCCCGACGTGTGTGGGAGCCGCCTTGCGAGGGTGTGCGGCTCAGACCCCTCCAGACTGAGCCGCACGTTCATGAGGTACGGCGAGCAGGGAGCGGGATGATGTCCCTCTGCCCGCCGTACCGGCTTTTAGGAGCGCAGTAACCTGCGCAGTCCGACAGGCCGCTGACCAGCTCGAACGGTCCGGGCGGTGGCGGCAGCCTGGAGACCATGAGCGGTCCGGGCCTGAAGTGCACGGGCAGCGGCCACGGCCCGAATGCTCGGCGGCACCAACGGGGAAACCTGAGCGGCCAGCTTGCGGTCCAACTCCTCAACCGAGTCGGCCCGGATCAGCAGCACGCTCCTGGGCTCCGGCCTGCTGCGATAGGCGCTCCACAGCCCGGTCACCGAGCTGTGGAACACCAACCAACCCGGATGAGCCTGCTGTACGGCCTCGCAACTCCTCACGCTGCCCTCCCCAACGATTCGGAGAGCGGCATGTGCAGGATCAGGAGCGTTTCGGCCTCCCGCATCCGCTGCTCCAGACCTTCGGCGGTGTCGTCAATGACGATCACCGGCTGCGGGCTGGGCCAGGCGCAGAACGCGAAGAACCGACGCTCACTCAGGCTGTAGAGCACCGCCCACCCGGAGCACGCCTGGTCGAGCACCTCAGCTTCAGCCCGAGCCGGGCCGTCCCACACCCTGCGATACACCGTCGCCACGGGCAGCCCGTCACGGTGGCGCCCACCGGGCCGGGAACGCCCGATCACGAGGCCCCTCCCTCAACGGCGGCCACCGCGTCACGGGCCTTCTCCTCCTGCACGGCAACAGCGGCCCGAACCTCCTCGAAGGTGTCAGCGTCCACCGCCGGTTCCACCCCGGCCCGCAACGCCACCCGAGGAAAGGCACGGTTGCGGATGGCCCAGTACCGCCCGGTGTCACTGACGATCAGCCGCCAGCCCGGAATCGCCGGGGCGGTTGTCTCGGACTTGCGATCGTGCACGGGACGGGCCTCCACGGTTCGATCAAGGACTCCTTCCGGCAGCGAATTGCCGGTCGGGTTCGATTTTTGGATGGAAGAAGGTGTTGGGGCACGCCGTACGGAATGGTCAGCGATGGATTCGACATGAAACCGGAGCTTCGGGATCGCCCCAAACGGTTGAACTCACGCAGAAACTCGGGGTGGCGAACCCCGTTCAAGAACGGTTTTCTCAGCGAAGCTGATGGCGTATTTGCCGACTCGAACGCGGGATACGGTGCCGCGATGTTCGTTACGGTGACGCGAGGTCTTCCTGCTCCAAGAGCTGGGTGAGTGCATGAGCCGTGTCGGCTTCGAGCGCCCGGAAAGGATTCTCTTCAGGCTGAGAGGATCGCACTGCATACCAACCGGGCGTTTCGCGCTTCTCGTCCTGACCGCGCCAGATTCGCCAATCAGGAAACCGCTCGCGGAGCATGGCCAGCTCCTCTTCGTCCTCCTCGCCCCAATAGTGCAGCGAGCTGTTGTCGCGGAAGCTCATGCCCTGAGACTAGGGCTCTCCTGCATTTCTTCCCAGGGACGCAACGTAGGGTTTGAAGGCGAGAGAAAAAGGTGTCGTACATGGTGTACGAACCGCAGGTCAGTTGCGCTCGACCCCCTGGAGCAAAGTGCGCAATCTGGCATTAAGACGAGTTTTGCGCCCAACAAGATCATGCACAAGGCTTTCCGCGACACTCTGATGACGGAACCATTCAGCAGACAGATCCAGCGCTCGCGTGGCGGTCTCTTCGGCCTCGTCGGTACGGCGCCGCTCCAGAAGCGCTCGGCTCACGTCCAGCAGATGACGCCCGTACTGGACCTTGAACAACCCCTGCGGGTTCACAGCCCGAGACGCTTTCAGCGCCCGGTCGGGTCGATGCGCGGAGGTCATGATGTGGGTGGTCTGGATCGCGACATGAGTGGGTCCGAACGACGTCCAGTAGTCATGCCGGTCGGTCCCCAGCCGGGCGGCCGCCGCAGCCGCCATCCTGAGGTAGTTCTCCGCACCGTCCACATCACCTGTGCTCCCGCGCGCGACAGCGGCTTGGAGCACGAGCCCTCCCCAGACGGCGATCTGCTCCGACGCCGCCCTCGACATCGACGGCTCTATGGCATCGGCGGCCCGCATGGCGAGGCGTTCCGACTCATCCGCCCGCCCTTGGTGCAGCATCACCCAGCAGTAGACCCCGTACTGGGTCGCCAGACGCCATTCGTCATTTCCCTTACGCGCCGCCTGGATGGCACGTTCGGCGGCGATGGCCGCCGCGTCGTCGCGACCGGTGTGCACCAGGACCGACCCGGCGAGCTGCCAGGCATGGGACAACGGAGCAGCCGCCGCCGGATCTGCGGATTCCAGCAGGCGACATTCATTGATCAGTCCCGGCAATTCAGCGGCAAGCACTCCGAACTCGCCACCAAAGTACGCACCGTACGCCCTTTCGATCAGTCGCCAGAGTTCCGCCAAGGACGTCGGTTCACCATCGTGATCAGGATGGAGTTCAAGCAGATCAGGGTTGATGACCGCATCCCGTACCGCCAGCGCGGAGGCCCCTGGAACACGATCCAGGCGCGAGGATTTCCCAGCGATTACTCCTGGGTCGATGTCAAGGGCTCGTGCCAGCTTCACCATCGACGCCCACGACATGGACTCACGCACATCGCGTTCCAGCATCGAGATCAGGTCCACGCTGACACCCGCGCGACGCGCGAGTTCAGCCTGGGTATAGCCACGGTTGAGGCGGTTGGCTTGCAGCCGTTGTCCGACTGTCGTGCTGGCGTCGCTCAAGGCACTGCACCTTCCTCGCGGTATCGCAATTTCAGGCTATGGCGTGAGGTGGTTCCTGTGTGAAGAGTTCGCCATTAGTTCTGTCAGAAGCAGGCGGTGACCACACATGATCATCCGAATCATCCCTTTAACCAATAAGGTGAGACGGACAGCCTTCGATCGGGTGTTCACCTCGATATGGGAGCGGAGCCTGCCGGTATGACCCCTGACGTCCGTACGCTCCTGCCGATCGCCGAGCAGGCCGTAACCATCGCCGCCGACATCCTCACAACCCGCCTGCCCGGCGTCGTCACCGCCAAGGGCGACCGTGACATGGCCACCGAGGTCGACTACGCAGTGGAACACGCCGTGCGGGACTTCCTCACCCGGGAAACCCCCGAGATCGCCTTCCTCGGAGAGGAAGAAGGCGGCCCCGCCAGAGGAGCAGGGCCGGTGTGGGCACTCGATCCGGTGGACGGCACCGCCAACTTCCTGCACGGCATCCCCCTGTGCGGGGTGTCCCTCGGACTGATCGACGGCGACACCTCTGTCCTCGGGGTGATCGACCTGCCCTTTCTCAGCTCCCGCTACAGCGCCGCCCACGGCCACGGAGCACACCTCGACGGCCGACCCATCCACTGCGGCCAAGCCACTGACCTGGCCGAGGCAATCGTGGGCATCGGCGACTACGCCGTAGGCCAGGCTGCCGACACAAGGAACCGGCTGCGCCTGGCCGTCACCGGCGAGTTGGCCGCCCGGGTGCAGCGGGTCCGGATGTTCGGCTCAGCCGCCGTCGATCTGGCCTGGGTAGCCCAAGGCCGCATCGACGCGGCGATCATGCTGAGCAACAAACCATGGGACACCGCCGCAGGCGTACTCATCGCCCGCGAGGCCGGAGCCGTGGTCGTCGACCTGGACGGCACCCCACACACCGTCAACGCCCAGGCCACCATCGCCACCACCCCAGCGATCCTCACCGACCTGCTCAACCTCATCGCCGAAGCAGACAAGAACCTCAGCAGGGAAACTCGTTCTCGTCCCGCACTTACGAATCCTCCGCAGGAGCCCACGTGACGAGCAACACCACGCAGCAGGACGCCGCCGTTGCTGACAAGGCCATCCTCGCCGAGCACGCCTACGCCGATGAGCGCCACCTCGCCGCCCGGCAGTCGATCTACCGCTGGCAGCAGCCCCGCTACGACCTGCCCGCCATCGTCGCCGAAGAGTTGGCCGCCGTCACCGGCACCGTCGTGGACGTCGGCTGCGGCAACGGCACATTCCTCAACCACCTGCGCACCCACCGGCCAGACCTGCACCTCGTGGGCCTGGACCTGTCAGCGGGCATCCTTACCCACCTCCCACCACCGGTCCTCGTGGCCGACGCCCAAACCCTGCCCTTGGCCGACCACAGCGTCGATGCCGTCCTGGCGCTGCACATGCTCTACCACGTCAGTGACATCCCCGCCACGATCACCGAACTCGCCCGCGTCCTACGCCCCGGCGGCCTGCTCATCGCCTCCACCAACGGCGACACCGACAAACACGAACTCGACCAGCTCTGGAGCACCGCCGCAGGCCACATCCTTGGCCTGCTCGAAGGTCCCACCCGCGTCTCCCTCAGCTCCCGCTTCTCCCTGGAAAAAGCCCCCGGCTACCTCGCCGAAGCCTTCACCGGCATCCGCGTACGGCACCTGCCCGGCACCATCACCCTCACCGACCCCGCACCAATCACCGCCCACCTGGCCTCCTACGAAGCCTGGGCCCACCTCAGCGACGTCCCCTTCCACCAGACCATCCACCACGCCACCGACCTGGCAACCACCGCCATCGAGACCCAAGGCGCCTTCACCATCACCTGCCACGGCGGCATCCTCACCTGCCACACCCCGGGCACAACCCCACCCGCCCAGGCACGGTGAAATCACTCATCACCCTGAAGGGTTCGCAACACGCCGCCGTTCTCCAAGTTGAACGTGGCGACGGGTCGCTCATCGCCCTGGAGGGGCACAGCAACACCACCGTGCGAATCATGTCTGCGGCCTACAACGCCCCTCGCCAAGGAGACGATGATGACTCCCCACCCGTTGTCCGACGAGGAGATCACCGAACAACTGGCCGACCTGCCCAGCTGGGAGCGGCACGGTCAGGCGATCGAGCGGACCTTCCGGCACACCTACCACGAGTGTGTGCACCTGGCGATGTACGTCGCGGCCAAGGCCCGTGAGATCGGGCATCACCCTGACATGCACATCACCTGGCAGCGGATCCGCTTCGTCATCACCACCCACGACGCCGGGCACCGCCTCACCGCCAAGGACTTCGACCTGGCCCACCACATCGACGCCATCGCCGCAGCTCACGGCGCCGAACCCGCCTGAACCACCTTCACTCCTCGGCGTTGAGGGTCGCTATCCCGTCTGGTAGTCCGGTCAGGGAGTCGATCCGAAGATGAGGCAGCCGGGAGGCCTCCGGTTTTGGTCTGGCGGTTTGACTGCTGGGAACCTCGCCTGGGGTGTCTCTTTCCAACGCCTGGCCTTCAGGTGATCCTGCGATAGAAGCGTGCCGTACATCAAGGGGGGTGGCGGTGGTTCGGGTGGTGTTGTGGGACGTCGACCATACGCTTGTGGACATGGGGGGCGTTGGGCGTGAGTTGTCGGCGCAGGCGTTCGAGCGGGTGACCGGGGTGGTCATGCGACAGCAGGCGAAGATCGACGGCATCACGGAGGCGGTGATCTTCCGGGAGACAGCCCGGCTACACGGCCTGACAACAGACAGAGACGATTTCGAGCGGTTCGCGGCTGCTTTGGCCGAGGCTCATCTGCTGCGGCGGGGTGAGGTGCGGCAGCGGGGTCATGCTCTGGCGGGGGCGGCTGCGGCGTTGCAGGCCGTGGCCGACATGGGTGGCGTCATGCAGACGGTGGTGACCGGCAACGTCCGTGAGGTCGCGCGGTTCAAGCTGCACACGTTCGGGCTTGATCGTGCCATCGCCTGGGAGGCGGGGGCGTTCGGTGAGGACGACGACGCGCGGGCCGAGCTGGTGCGCATCGCGGTGAAACGCGCCGCCGCCCTGTACGGCGGGCCACTGGAACCACATGAGGCGGTGGTCGTCGGTGACACTCCCGCCGACGTGGAAGCCGCCATGCAAAACGGTGTGCCGGTCATCGCCGTGGCGACCGGCCGCAGCGGGGTCGAGGAACTCCGTGAGGCGGGGGCGTCCTGCGTGCTGCCGGATCTGCGAGACACCACACGCTTCCTGGCAGCCCTCCACGACCCCGCCCACTGCCCTTGACCACGTATGGAAACCTCTCTGGGAAGAAGGACTTCGACCTGGCCCGTCACATCGACGCCATCGCCGCAGCTCACGGCGCCGAACCCGTCTGAACCACCCTGCTCCATCTCGGTATGGCGGGTAGGACATGGTGGTAGCAGGCCGTACGGCGAGGGGTGGGGTGTGGGCGGCGAGACTTGTGATCACTGGCGGCGGCCGGGGTGGCGGCCCGGGCGGGGGTTCTACATGTGGCACTTTCCGGTGGAGAACCAACCGGCCCTGCACGTGTTCGCCCATTGGATACGGCCCGCGCTGCGCGCGGTGAGGGCGCTGGATCCCATTCCCTCCCAGTGGTTGCACCTGACCACCCAGGGGGTCGGTTTCGCCGACGAGGTGAGCCAGGAGGACCTGACGGCCATCGGCGACGAGGTGGCCGGGCAGTTGGCCGGGCTCGGCCCGATCACCACGCGGCTGGGGCCGCTGACGGTCGATGCCGGGGGCGTTCACCTTCCGGCCGATCCCGCGGCGGAGCTCGTCCGGGCGCGGGCGGCCATCAGGGCGGGCATCGGCCGGGTGTGGGGAGCGGACCGGGTGCCCGAGGCCGAGCAGGGGTTCTGTCCGCGCGTCAGCCTCGCCTACGCCAACATCGACGGCGAACCGTTGGGTCCCATCCGGCAGGCACTGGACGGTTATCGCAAGAGCATTCCCGTCACCTTTGACCGGGTGTCGCTGATCGATCTGAACCGGGACGAGGGTCGGTACCGATGGAGAATCGTCACGACCCTGAAGCTGGGCGCCTGATCGAAAGGTTTACCTGTTTCCGCAGGTAACGGACGCGGACGGCAGCGTCGTTTCCTGCGGAAACGGCACACTCACCTGGCGAGGCTCACTGGTCGGCCCAGATCCACCAGCGGGAGCTGCCGGGCCATTCGGAGTCGAGAAGGCACTGCCCGTTGTACGGCTGCCAATAATTCAGGACAGCGTACTCGCAATAATCTTTGACGTAGAACGGCCCTTCTACGATACGCCGTACCATTTCCGCCGTGTACGAGGTGCCACCGTGGGCGACCTGGGCCGCCTGGGCGGGGACGGCCAGGGTGGCGGTCATCATGAACCCTGCCGCCACCAGCGAACCCAGCTGCATCGCGCGTTTGATCAAGACCGAACTCCTCTTTGTGAGTGGTGAGGCCGTACCTGCAAAAAATCGAAGGTAAAGTCCCTGACGCCCTCATTCAAGGTCAGCGCGGCTCTTCATAAAACAGGGTTAATTGCCAAAAACAACATGATTTCTGCCAACCATCACAAGGCCGCCCTCAAGCGGCAGACGTCCTCCGGGCTCAACAAACCCGGGGGACGTCGAAAAAGATGGTCGTCAGGAGTGGCTGATCATCACGTGCTTCACGCGGGTGTAGGCGTCGAAGCCGTACCGCGACAGGTCCTTGCCGGTGCCCGAGTGCTTGAAGCCGCCGTGGGGCAGTTCGGGGATGATCACCTGGTGGCAGTTGACCCACACCGCGCCGAAGTCCAGTTCCGCAGTCAGGCGCATCGCCCGGCCCGTGTCGCGGGTCCAGACGCTGGAGGCCAGGGCGTAGGGGACGCCGTTGGCCAGCTCGATCGCCTCCCGCTCGTCGGCGAAGGACTGGACGGTCACGACCGGGCCGAAGACCTCCTGCTGGACGATGTCGTCGTCTTGGCGGACCCCGGCGACCACGGTCGGGGCGAAGAAGTAGCCGGGTCGGTCCAGGCGGTTGCCGCCGGTGACGACGCGGGCGTGGGCGGGCAGGCCCTCGACGAAGGCGGCGACCCGCTCGGCCTGCGCGGCGTTGTTGGACGGACCGAGGAAGACGCCCTCCTCGTCGGGAGCCCCTACGGTCAGCGCCTGAGCGGCCTTGGCCAAAGCCTCGGTGAAGGCCTCGGCGACGCTCTCCTCGACCAGCACGCGGGTCACGGCGGTGCAGTCCTGGCCGGTGTTGAAGAAGGCGGCCTCGGCGATGGAGCTTGCCGTCGCGGCAACGTCCACGTCGGCGAAGACCACGGCGGGGGCCTTGCCGCCGAGTTCCAGGTGGACGTCCTTGAGGTCGTCGGCGGCCGAGCGCATGACCTCGATCCCGGCGCGGGTGGAGCCGGTGATGGCGACCATCTCGACGCCGGGGTGCTCGACGAGCGCCCGGCCCGTGTCGCGGTCGCCGCAGACGACGTTGACGACGCCGGGCGGGAAGACCTTCGCGCACAGCTCGCCGAGCAGCACGGTCGAGCCGGGGGTGCTGTCCGCGGGCTTGATGACCAGCGTGTTGCCCGCGGCCAGGGCGGGGCCGATCTTCCAGGCGGCCATCATCAGCGGGTAGTTCCACGGCGTCACCTGGGCGACGACGCCGATCGGCTCACGCCGTACGAAAGAGGTGTGGCCCTCGGCGTATTCGGTGGCGCCCAGCCCCTCCAGGACGCGGGCGGCGCCGGCGAAGTAGCGGATGGCGTCGATGGAGCCGCCGACGTCAACGCGCCGGGTGATTCCCCTGGGCTTGCCGGTCGCCCGCACCTCGGCGTCGGTGAGCGCTTCGAGGTTGTCCTCCATCAGGCGGACGAGGTCGAGCAGGAGTTCCTGGCGCCTGGCCGGGGTGCTGCGCCGCCAGGAGCGCGCGGCCTCGGTGGCGGCGGTGACCGCGGCGGTGACGTCCTTGGCGCCCGAGCGGGGGGCGCGGCCGTACACCTTCTCCGTCGCGGGGTCGACGAGGTCCATCCACTCACCGCCCGCGGGCTCCCGGCTCTGCCCGTCGATGACGTTGCGCAGGGTGTCCATGGGTCTCCTTAGCTGGTGAAGGTCTCGACGCGGGCCATCACGCGGCGGCAGAAGGCCGCGACGTCGTGCGGGTCGTCGGTGAACTGGGACGGCTTGATGCAGAAGGTGTCGAAGCCCTGGGCCATCTGGTCGGGGATGGTGTCCAGCGCCTGGTCGAGGTCGGCGACCGAGTCGTTGTCGGGGAAGATCGCCCGGGTGCCGCCGATCATCTCGATCTCGGAGATGTCGCGTCCGGCCTCGCGCATGGCGTTCGCGAGCAGGTCGAGCTCCTCGGGCTTCGGCCTGCCCAGCGGGTTGAAGCCGTGGCCGTAGCGCACCAGGCGCCGCAGCAGCGGACCGTGCAGGGTCTGGCCGCCGAACCAGAGGGTGGGGCCGCCGGGGCGGAAGGGCTTGGGCTCCAGGTAGACGTCCTCGAACGGGTAGTACTCGCCGTCGAAGCTCGCAGGAGACTCCTGCCAGAGCAGCTCCCACGCGGCGAGGTGCTCGTCGAGCAGCTTTCCCCGCTTCTCGTACGGCACGCCGAGGGCGGCGTACTCGTCACGGCTCCAGCTCACCGTGGGGAGCACGACCAGGCGGCCCTGGCTGAGGCGGTCCAGGGTGGCCATCTCCTTGGCCAGCACCAGCGGGTGGCGCAGCGGCGCCAGGATCGCCCCGGCGACGAGCCGGATCTGGGTGGTCACCGCGGCGATGGCGCTGAGCAGGACGATCGAGTTGGGCCAGGAGGTCGCCGGGTCCTGGTTGCCGGGCAGCGCGTACTCCCTGGGGTTGGGCATCACACCCAGCGCCCCGGAGTCGGGACCGAGGACGATGTGCTCGCTGAGCATCACCGAGTCGAACCCGGCCTCCTCCGCCTCGCGGGCCCACCGGACGACGGAGGCCAGGTCGTCACCCGGTGTCATCGTCCAGTTCTCGCTGAGGATGAGCAGCATCTTCGGGGTCGCCACAGCCACGCCTCCGCCTGTCGGTCGCCTGACATCTAAAGATTTGGATCCAAACGGTATGTCCCGGAGCTGGTCGTTGGCAAGGTTCGTACCGTGCGGCGCCCATTGACGGAGAGTCATTTGGGTCCATACATTCATTCAAACAACCCTTGGAGGCCCTCGATGTCCCAACCAGCGGACCTGATCCTGGTCAACGGCGACGTCCTGACCGTCGACGCCGACTTCTCCGTGGCCCAGGCGGTCGCGGTGCGGGACGGACGCATCATCGCCGTCGGCGGGAACGCCGAGATCGAGGCGCTGGCTGGACCGGAGACCCGGACGATCGACCTCGCGGGCCGTACGCTCCTGCCGGGCATCAACGACTCGCACCTGCACGGTGCGGCGTGGGGCCTCACCAGGCCGCCCTTCGCGCTCAGCGTGGGCTATCCCGCCGTCAGGTCCATCGCCGACATCGCCGAGACCGTACGGCAGGCCACCGAGACCACCCCCGAGGGGGAGTGGATCACCGGCCTCGGCTGGGACCTCGGCTACCTCGACGAGGTGCTCGCCGACCAGAGCCGCCGTCCGCACCACCGCGACCTTGACGCCGTCTCGCCCGACCACCCCGTGGCGCTTACCGACTTCTCCGCGCACATGCTGTGGGTCAACGCCAAGGCCCTGGAGATCGCCGGGATCACCCGCGAGACCGTCTCTCCTCCCGGTGGAGTGATCGAGATCGGCGCCGACGGTGAGCCGACCGGCATCCTGAAGGAGGCCGCCCAGGCTCTCGTGCAGGGCCTCATCCCGATCGCGAGCGTCGAGCAGCGCAAGGAGGCCATCCGCTCGGCCGTCGCCGCCCTGCACGCGGAGGGCATCACCAGCTACACCGAGCCGGGCCTCGGCCCCGGCGGCACCCAGATCCTCGGCGGTGGCCTCAGCACCGAGTCCCTCAACGCCTACGTCGAGCTGGCCCGCGCCGGAGAGCTCGGCGCCAGGGTCAGGGTCCTGCTGCTGCCCGCCGCCATCGGCGGCTCCGCGGCCGACCTGGTCGCCGGTCTCGAAGGGCTCGGCGTGCCCGAGGACATCGACCCCGACCTGCTGTCGGTCATCGGCGTGAAGATCTTCGCTGACGGTGTCCCGCCCAACGAGACCGCCTGGATGCACGAGCCGTACGGCAGCGCGGGCGGTTATGGCTCGCTGTGCGTGCACGGCGCGACCGACGCCCTGCAGGAGGCCGAGCTGCGGGAGATGATCAGGCACGCGCACGCCGCGGGCTACCAGCTCGGCGTGCACGTCACCGGTGACCGGGGTATCGACGCCGTGGTTGACGCCTTCGTCGCGGCCAACGAGGTCCACCCGCGTCCCGACGCCCGGCACTATCTCATCCACGGTGACTTCGTCTCGGCCGAGAGCCTGGCCAAACTCGCCGCGCACGGCTACTCGGTCAACATGAACCCCGGCATCAAGTGGATGACGGCCGACATGATGGACGACATCCTCGGCAAGGCGCGCTCTGAGTACCAGTGGCCGGTCCGCTCCGCGGTCGAGGCGGGCGTCGCGGTCTGCTCCAGCTCGGACGCGCCGATCACCGAGCCCAACTGGCGTCAGGCCGTCGCGGCGATGATGCTGCGCGAGTCCAAGGCGACCGGCAGGGTCAGCGGCCCCGACCAGTGTGTCGACCTGGAGAGCGCGCTGCGCGCCTACACGGTCAACCCCGCCCGCCAGGACTTCGCCGAGTCCTGGAAGGGCACCGTCGAGGTCGGCAAGGTCGCCGACCTGTGCGTCCTCGGCGGTGACCTGCGCGCCACCGACCCGCACGACTACGCCGCCATGCCGGTCGACCTGACCGTCCTGGGTGGAAAGGTCGTCTACGAGCGCACGGGCGCCTGAGAACGAGGGCCGTCCCGGGACGGCCCTCGCCTCATCACCTGCCCAAATTACGATATTTCCGTACGGCCAGCGGCAGGAAGACCGCGACGAGCAGCAGCGGCCACACGACCGCCATCGGCGTCGCGTTCCGGGTGATCCACGACCCGGCCTCGAAGCCCGGCGTCCCGAACAGGTCCCGTACGGCCGCCGCCGTGACCGACAGCGGGTTCCACTCGGCTATCGCGCCCAGCCAGGACGGCATGGTGGCCGGATCGACGAAGACGCTGGACAGGAAGCCGACCGGCCAGACCAGGATCTGCACGGCCGCCACCGCCTCGGGGCCACCTGCGGCCAGACCCATCAGGATGCCGACCCACAGCAGGGCGAAGCGCAGCAGGAACAGCAGCCCGAAGGCCGCCAGGGCCGAGCCGTACCCCTCGTGCCAGCGCCAGCCGAGCGCGAACCCCGCGCCGACCATGATGGCCAGGCCGACCACCGAGTTGAGCATGTCGGCGACGCAGCGGCCCGCCACGACGGCCAGCGGGCTCATCGGCATCGAGCGGAACCTGTCGGTCACGCCCTTCGAGGCGTCGGTCGTCACGGCCATCATCGTGTTCTCCAGGCCGAAGAACATGGTCAGGGCGAACATTCCGGGCATCAGGAAGTCGAAGTAACCTCCCGCGCCGGGCACCTCGATCGCCCCGCCGAACAGGCCGCCGAACATCAGCACGATCATGACGGGAAAGACCCAGCCGATCGCGACCGTGCCGGGGCGCAGGGCCCAGTGGCTCAGGTCGCGCCTGGTGATCGTCCAGGTGTCGGCGAACGCCCAGCCGAGCGTGGACAGCGCCGTCATCGGACCAACTCCTTCTCCTTGGTGAGCTTGAGGAAGACCTCGTCGAGTGTCGGGCGGCGCAGGGTGATGTCCTCGGGCTCGACACCCGCCTCGTTCAGCGCGGACACCAGCTCGACCAGCGCGCGGGTGCGCTCGCCGACCGGGACGCTGACCCGGTTGCCCTCGGCGTACGGCTCGCCGGAGGCGAACCTGGCGGCGAGGACCTTCGTGACGTCCACGTCCGCCTCCCGGGACAGCACGACGTCGATCCGGTCGCCGCCGACGGTGGCCTTGAGCTCGTCCGGGCTGCCCTCGGCGACGATCCTGCCCGCGCTGAGCATCGAGATCCGATCGGCCAGCCGGTCGGCCTCCTCCAGATACTGGGTGGTCAGCAGCACGGTCGTGCCCGAGTCGGCCAGCTCGCGGATCGCCTCCCACACCTCGGCGCGGGCCGCGGGATCGAGGCCGGTCGTCGGCTCGTCCACCAGCAGCACCGACGGCGCCACGATCAGGCTCGCGGCGAGGTCGAGCCTGCGCCGCATGCCTCCCGAGTAGGTCGAGGCCGACCTGGTCGCGCTGTCGGTCAGGGAGAAGCGTTCGAGCAGCTCGTCGGCCCTGCGCCTGGCCACCGGGCCGGGCAGGTGGTTCAGCCTGCCGAACATCACGAGGTTCTGCCGCCCGGTCAGCACCTCGTCGACGGCGGCGTACTGCCCGACGAGCCCGATCCGCTGACGGACCTGCCGCGCCTGCGTCCTGACGTCGAAGCCCGCGACGCTCACCCGCCCCGCGTCGGCGTCGAGCAGCGTGGCCAGGATCCGCACCGCGGTTGTCTTGCCTGCCCCGTTGGGGCCGAGCAGCCCGCGCACCGAGCCCGCCCGCACCCGCAGGTCGAAGCCGTTCAGGCCCGTCCCCTCCGGCGCCTTCGGATAGCGCTTGCGCACATCCTCGGCGTCGATCGTGAACTCGGGTTGCCCCACGTTCACCCCTTTCTGTCGTACGGCGTACCGTACACCGTACTGAATGACTATAGTGGGGTCAACGCCGAAGGTTTGGAGACTGTTCCCGTGAGCGGAAGAAAGGGCGCCGACCCCGCGCGCAGCCTCGCCCTGCTGTGGGGGGCGCACGGCAGGCCGGGCAGGTCCGGGCTGACCATCCGCGCGATCGTCGAGGCCGCCGTCGAGCTGGCCGACGCCGAGGACATCGAGGCCGTCTCCATGCGTCAGGTCGCCGAGCGGCTGCGGGTCGGCACCATGTCCCTCTACACCCACGTGCCCGGCAAGACCGAGCTGGTGGATCTCATGATCGACACGACGTACGGCCAGCTCTACGACGACGTGGACGCGCCTCGCTCACAGCCCGGCGGCTGGCGGGGGGCGCTGCGCTTCGTCGCCGCGCGCAACTGGGACCTCTACCTACGCCACCCCTGGATGTTGCAGGTCACCGGGGGCCGCCCCACCCTGGGGCCGAACGCGGTGCTCAAGTACGAGGCCGAGCTACGGCCCCTCGACGGCATCGGCCTGACCGACCTGGAGATGGACGCCGTCCTCACCCTGGTCCTCACCCACGTCGAGGGCACCGCGAGAAGCAGGGCGAGCCTGGAGCAGGCCAGGCGTGACAGCGGGATGTCCGACAACGAGTGGTGGGTCGCCAACGCCCCCCTGCTCGACAAGGTCGCCGACGAGACCAGGTTCCCCGTCGCCTCCCGCGTCGGCCAGGCGGCGGGCCAGGAGTACGACGCCCCCGCCGACCCGGAAGGCGCCCTCGGCTTCGGCCTCGACCGCATCCTCGACGGCGTGGCGATCCTCATCGCGGGCCGGGAGAGCTGAGAGGGAGAGGGGCCAAGCCGTACGCTTGGGATATGCCGCGCAAGATCCAGAACATCCACGTCGAGGGATACACCTCGATCCGCCGGGCCGATGTCCAACCGGGGGACATCACGCTCCTGGTGGGGGCGAACGGCGCGGGCAAGAGCAACTTCATCGCCGCCATGGAACTGCTCGGCAGGATCGTTGACGGCGAGCTCGGCCTTGAGGTCGGCCTCAGGGGAGGAGCCCAGGCCCTCCTGCACGCGGGGGCCAAGGGCGGGGGAGCCATCGTCCTGCGGATAGAGGCCGGAGACGGCAAGGTGACGAACGGCTACGAGGCGGTGCTGGTTCCCGCGGCGAACGACACACTGATCTTCAAACAGGAGAGGGTCGACCGTCGGGGCTTCACGAAACAGTGGGGTGGAGGCCACCGGGAGACGCTCCTGCACACCGCGCCGGAGGACACGGAGGACGTGGTGGACATCCTGCGGGGATGCCGGGTCTTCCACTTCCAGGACACCAGCAGGAACGCCCCGGTCAAACAACTCGGCTACGTGGACGGTCAGGACTTTCTGCGGCCGGACGCGGGGAATCTCGCCGCCTTCCTCCTGTACCTGCGGGTGGAGTACCCGGAAAGCTACGAACGGATAAGAAGCACGGTGCAGGTGATGGCGCCGTTCTTCCGCGACTTCGTCCTGGCGGAGGACGCCAAGGGGCGGACCAGTCTTCGCTGGAGTCAGCAGGGCGTTGACGCGGTCTTTCCTGCGGAGGCCCTCTCGGACGGCACCCTGCGTTACATCTGTCTGACCACACTTCTCCTGCAGCCGCGGCCTCCAGCCCTGCTTGCTCTGGACGAACCCGAGTTGGGACTGCACCCGTTCGCGATCGTCCAGTTGGCGGACATGCTGAGATCCGCCGCCACCCACAGTCAGATCGTCATCGCCACCCAGTCGGTGACCCTGCTCAACCAGTTCTCTCTGGACGACCTCGTGGTGGTCGAGAGAGACGAGGGGGGAACGGTCCTGCGCAGGCCGGATGCCGAGGCTCTCCAGGAATGGCTCGACGACTACTCCCTCGGGGAGCTGTGGGAGAAGAACGTGCTCGGGGGACGGCCGACGCCCGAGTCGCACTCTCCCCGGGGTTGATCCGTGCGGCACATCTGCGTCCTCGTCGAAGGACAGACCGAGGAGATCGTCGTCCGGGACGTGCTGAACCCGCAGCTTGGCGACGATGTGTGGCTCACACCGGTCATCCTGAAGACCAGCAGGCCGGCCGGAGGAACAGCGGGAAGGGGCGGGGTGAGCGCCTGGCAGAAGATCGAGCGCGATCTGCGGCTCCTGCTGCGGAATCCCAGCTACCACCGTGTCACCACGCTCATCGACTATTACGGCCTTCCCCAGGGCGCCCCGGGGATGGACGACCTTCCGGGTGGGACGCCTCACACATGCGTCGAGCATGTGGAAAGAGCCATCCATCGTGCTCTGGACGACAACCCGCGTTTCATTCCGAACCTCGTCCTGCACGAGACGGAGACGTGGGTGTTCGCCGCGGCGAACGAACTGGGGAAGCTCCTCGGCAAGCCGAAGGTCGCCGTCGAGTTGCGCAAGCAGGTCGAGCGGGCCGGGGGACCCGAGCTGGTCAACGGCGGAAGGGAGACCGCCCCCTCGAAGCGCATCCTGGCGCTGTGCCCGGGATACCGGAAGACCCATGATGGGCCTCGCGCCATCGAGGCGTACGGCCTTGCCGCTCTGCGGCGTGACTGCCTGCATCTGGACACGTGGGTGCTTCGTGTGCTGGAGGCCTGACACGGCGCGAGCTGGTTTGTTTAAGGTCGTGTGGAATTGGGATTATTCGTACCCAACGGGTGTCCATAGTTTTGGGTAATACCCCCTGGCTGTTCATTGTTTGCGGCGTCGTGGCCCCGATATAGTGCCTTCCTTTTCATGAAATTTCGGTAATTGGAGGAAGGATCTCCCTGGCGCAGGGGTGGTTTTTTCGGGGGGAGATACGTAGCTTCTTCTATTGGGCCACGCATGTGGCGATGGTTTTTCGGTGGCCACTTAGTGCTTACCGTTTGGCCGAAAAAGTTGGAACCGTATCCCTTTTCTGTCCCCCCAATCCCCGTGATGTTCCGTACCTTCCGGATGTTTCCGGTGGTGGCGGCGCCCGGCATCCACCCCACGACGGCCGGGCAGGCGGGGAAGCCAGGAAGGAACGACACGCATGAAACGTAAGGGACTGATCGCGGTCGCGGTGGGCGTCGCCACGGTCGCGGCGACCACGCTCTACACGGCGCCCGTGAGCGCGTCAGGACAGACCACCCCGGGAACGTCGAACGCGACGACGGCCGACCCGGGAAGCGATCCCAGGGCGCTGGCCGCGCAGGCGGCGGACAAGGCGGTCGCCGAGGGCACGTTACGTAGAGGCCCGGAGGAGAGCTTCGAACGCACGGGCGTGACCTCCGGCGCCGGTGGCATGCAGTACGTCGGCTACACGCGCACCTACAGGGGGTTGCCGGTGGTCGGCGGTGACGCGGTTGTCGTCACCGACGCGGCCGGGCAGGTCACCGACACCGTCGCGGCCACCGGCCCCACCGGAGACGTCGCGCTGACCCCGAAGGTCAGCACGAGGAGTGCCCTGCGGGTCGCCAAGGCCAGGCTGTCCCAGGTGGACAGGGCCGAGCAGCCAAGGCTCGTGGTGCGGGCCGGGGAGAAGGGCGAAAAGCTCGCCTGGGAGGTCGAGGTCTCCGGCGTCGCCGACCGGAAACCGAGCGTCCAGCACGTGTTCGTGGACGCCCTCGACGGCTCGGTCATCGACGCCTACGACCTCGTCAAGTACGGCACCGGCAACGGCTTCTACAGCGGCCAGGTGACGATCTCCACCTCCGGCTCGGACGGCTCCTACACGATGAAGGACCCCACCCGCAGCGGCCTGGCCTGCGGCGGGCAGAACGGCGTGCCGTACACCAAGACCGTCGACTCCTGGGGTGACGGGACCGGCACCAGCCTGGAGACCGGCTGCGTCGACGCCCTGTGGGCCGTCCAGCGGCAGTGGGACATGCTCCGCGACTGGTTCGGCTACAACGGCTTCAACGGCCGTGGCGGCGGCTTCCCGACGCGGGTCGGCCTGAACGACGCCAACGCGTACTGGAACGGCTCCTCCACCAACTTCGGCCACAACCGGGCGAACACCCAGCAGGCCACCGCGATGGACGTTGTCGGCCACGAGTACGGCCACGTCATCTTCCAGTTCGCGGGCAGCGGCACCATGGGCACCGGGAACGAGACCGGCGGGCTCAACGAGTCGACCGGCGACATCTTCGGCGCGCTGCTCGAACACTACGCCAACAACCCCAACGACCCGCCGGACTACACGGTCGGCGAGGAGGTCGACCTGATCGGCACCGGCCCGATCAGGAACATGGCCAATCCGTCGCTGATAAACAACGACCACAACTGCTACTCCGCCGCGATCGCCGTCGCCGAGGTGCACGCGGCGGCCGGGCCGCAGAACCACTGGTTCTACCTGCTCGCCGAGGGCACCCACCCCGGCGGCGGTAAGCCGAACAGCCCGGTCTGCGCCGGTCCGTCCTACCTGAAGGGCATCGGCATCCAGAAGGCGGGCAAGATCTTCCTGAACGGCCTGCTGCGCAGGACCTCGACCTGGCGTCACGTCGACGTCCGCCGCGCGACCCTCGCCGCCGCGGCCGAGCTGTACGGCTTCGGCAGCCCCGAGTACGTCGCCGTCTGGACGGCCTGGAGAGCGGTCAACGTCCCCGCCGTCGTCCCGGGCACCACCCTGGCATCCGCGGCTGTCCCCGGGGTCAGCCTGGCCAACATCAAGGCTCACCTGCAGCAGTTCCAGAGCATCGCCTCAAGCAACGGCGGCAACCGCCGCTCGACCGGCCCGGGTTACACCGCCTCGGTCACCTACGTCGAGAACAAGCTGCGCGCCGCGGGCTACACCGTCACCCGGCAGAGCTGTACCAGCGGCTGCAGCCGGGGTGCGGGCCCCAACCTGATCGCCGACTGGCCGGGCGGTGACGCCAACCAGGTCGTGATGGCCGGTGCCCACCTCGACAGCGTTTCGGCCGGTCCGGGCATCAACGACAACGGCTCGGGCTCCGCGATGCTGCTTGAGGTCGCGCTGACCCTCGCCCAGTCCAGACCGGCCATGGCCAAGCACGTGCGGTTCGGCTGGTGGACCGACGAGGAGCAGGGCCTGCTCGGTTCGAAGTTCTACGTCAACTCGATCGGCTCGACCGAGCGCTCGAAGATCAAGCGGTACCTGAACTTCGACATGGTCGGCTCCCGCAACGGCGGCTACTTCATCAACAACATCAACACCGCGGCGGCGACCGACCTCAAGGCCTTCTACACGAGCATCGGCGTCCAGACCGAGGAGAACGTCGAGGGCGCCAACCGCTCAGACGACGCCTCCTTCCGCAACGCGGGCATCCCCACCTCCGGTGTCGCGGCCGGTGCCAGCGCCCGCAAGACCTCGGCCCAGGCGACCAAGTGGGGCGGTACGGCGGGCAGCGCCTACGACTCCTGCTACCACTCCTCCTGTGACACCACGTCCAACATCAGCGACACGGTTCTGGACCGGGCGGGTGACGCGACCGCCTACGCCATCTGGAAGGCCGCCGTGAGCACCCCCTGATAGACAAGGGGACCGGCGCCGCGAGGACACCGTGGGGGAGGTGTCGCACCCCGCACGGCGCCGGTCCCTCGGCCTGTTCTGTGGATCGTCGCCACGGGGTGAGGACCCACGGAGCAGGCCGTGCGGGCGTGGAAGTCTGGCACCTCACGCCCGCGGCTCATGGACGGGTCAGACCCGGGCCCACAGGAAGCTGTAGTTCGGCGGCTCCCAGCCCGGATAGGAGGTGTGGGCCGCCAGGCAGCGGTAGAGCACGCCGTTGTAGGTGGCCAGGTCACCGACCCGGTAGTACACGCCCGCCCGCCACTCGTTCCCGGGGGAGGAGGTGGGCGTCGGGGTCGAGGTCTGCGTCGGCGTCGGGGTGGGAGTCGGGGTCCCGGTGACGTTCAGCACGAAGTCGTAGGTCGCCTCCCGCCCGTTGCCGTTGGTGCGCACGTCCATCAGCAGCCGGGGGTCGTAGATCGTGTCGGTGCTGTTGCGCGGCTCACCCGGGAAGTAGAGCTGCGTGGTCAGCACCGGACGGCCGGGGGCCTGGAGCTTGACGTGGATGTGCCGGGTGCGCCCCGGGTAGAGGCCGGGCACGATCGTGGTCAGCCTGAAGGCGCCCTGCGCGTTGGTGAACTGGTGGCCCCGGAACTCGAATCCGGTGTTGTCGTAGTTCCCCTGGTTGTCGGCCTGCCAGAAGTCCAGCAGGACGTTGGCCAGCGGCTGGCAGGAGCGGTTGAAGACGAAGCCGCTGACCGTCAGCGCGGTGCCGGAGCCGGGCAGCGTGTCGCGCTGGGGCGAGTTGGGCTTGAAGTAGGGGCCCTCGGTCTGCGAGATGGTCGGCTGGTCTCCGGTCCCGCAGAACGGTGTCGGGTCGAGCAGGCGTCCGTTCCGGCCGGTGTCCCTGGCCAGCGCGGGTACGGCCTGGCCTATCAGCAGCGGGATCGGCGCGCCCATGACGGCGGCCTTCAGCAGAGTCTTGCGGCTGATTCCGCCTGCGGTCTCGTCGTTCTCCAGAGGGTGGTTCTCGGCATCCATGGTGGTCTCCTCGGCCTGGGGGTGTCCGGCTCCGCGAAAGAGCTCCGCGGCAGAGTTCCGCGAGGAAGCCCCGTGGAGGAGCGGAAGGACTTTCGGAACCGGATGGCTGGGCTTTCCTCAAGCTCGCACGGGACCGAGGTCGTTTGCACCCAACGGGCCTCCATAGCTCCGTGCGATATCCCCCGCCGCCCACCGTCCACAGCACCGCTCCCGGGCACGTCATCCCCCTTGTCATGAAATTTCGGGAAAAGGGGGTGGCGGGTCCCGAGGCCCTCGGACCGGCTTTTCCGGGGGGAGATACGTAGCTTTTCCTCCAGAGCTACGGATATATCAACGGATTTTACGGTGACGGCTCAGTGCCTACGGTCTGGCCAACAGGGTGAGAACCTCATCCCTTTTCTGCCCCCCAATCCCCGTGACGTGCCGTACCTCCCGGACATTCCCGGTGACGGCGGAGCCCGGCGTCCACCCCCACGACGGCCGGGTAGGCGGGGAAGCCAGCAAGGAGCAACACGTATGAGACGGAAGGCACTGATCGCGGTGACGGCGAGCGTCGCCACGATCGCGGCGACGGCCCTTTACACATCACCTGTGAGCGCGGCCGGACAGGCCGTCCTGGAGAACTCGTCGAACGCGGCCCCCGCCGATCCCAAGTCGCTGGCCGCCAAGGCCGCGGACAAGGCGATCGCCACCGGGTTCGGCAAGCTGCGCAAGGGTCCCGAGGAGACCTACGAACGCACCGGTGTGACCTCCGGCGCCGGTGGCATGCAGTACGTCAGCTACGCGCGCACCTACAAGGGGCTGCCGGTGGTCGGCGGTGACGCGGTCGTCGTCACCGACGCGGCCGGGCAGGTCACCGACACCGCCGTGGCCACCGGCCCGACCACCGACGACATCGCGCTGACCCCGAAGATCACCGCGAAGAAGGCCCTGACGGTCGCCAAGACCCGGCTGTCCCGGGTTGACGACTCCCAGGAGCCCAAGCTCGTGGTGCGGGCCGGGGAGAAGGGCGACAGGCTCGCCTGGGAGGCCGTGGTCTCCGGCATCGCCGACCGCAAGCCGAGCATCCAGCACGTGTTCGTGGACGCCCTCGACGGTTCGATCGTGGACGCCTACGACCTGGTCAGGTACGGCACCGGCAACGGCTTCTACAACGGCCAGGTGACGATCACCACCTCCGGCTCGGGCAGCTCCTACACGATGCGGGACACCACCCGCAGCGGCCTGGCGTGCGGCGGTCAGAACGGCTCGCCGTACACCAAGAGCAGTGACTCCTGGGGCAACGGGCAGGGCACGAACCTTGAGGCCGCCTGTGTCGACTCTCTCTGGGCCGCCCAGAAGGAGTGGGACATGCTCCGGGACTGGTTCGGCTACAACGGCTTCAACGGCCGTGGCGGTGGCTTCCCCGCCCGGGTCGGCCTGAACGACGTCAACGCGTTCTGGAACGGCTCCTACACCAACTTCGGCCACAACCAGGCCAACAGCCAGCAGGCCACCTCGATGGACGTCGTCGGCCACGAGTACGGCCACGCCATCTTCCAGTTCGCGGGCAGCGGCAGCTCCGGCAGCGGCAACGAGATCGGCGGCCTGAACGAGTCGACCGGTGACATCTTCGGCGCCCTGCTGGAGAACTACGCGAACAACCCCAACGACCCGCCGGACTACACGGTCGGCGAGGAGGTCAACCTCGTCGGCCGTGGCCCGATCAGGAACATGGCGCAGCCGTCGCTGGTGAACAACGACCCCAACTGCTACTCCTCCTCGATCCCCAACACCGAGGTGCACGCCGCGGCCGGGCCGCAGAACCACTGGTTCTACCTGCTCGCCGAGGGCACCAACCCGGGCGGTGGCAAGCCGAACAGCCCGGTCTGCGCCGGTCCGTCCAGCCTGACGGGCATCGGCATCCAGAAGGCCGGCAAGATCTACCTGAACGGCCTGCTGCGCAAGACCTCCACCTGGCGGCACGCCAACGTCCGTGTCGCCACCGTCGCCGCCGCCGTCGAGCTGTACGGCAACGCCAGCGTCGAGTGCGCCGCGGTCAAGGCGGCCTGGACTGCGGTCAGCGTCCCGGCCCAGTCCGGTGAGGCCACCTGCACCACGCCGACCGCCAGCCCGACGCCGACCGTGACGCCCACGGTGACGCCGACCGTGACCCCCACCGTCACCCCCACGACGGGTCCCGGTGACATCCCGGACATCAGCGTGGCCAACGTCAAGTCCCACCTGCAGCAGTTCCAGAGCATCGCCAGCAGCAACGGCGGCAACCGCCGCTCGACCGGTGCCGGCTACACCGCCTCGGTGACCTACGTCGAGAACAAGCTGCGCGCCGCGGGCTACACCGTCACCCGGCAGAACTGCACCAGCGGCTGCACCGGTGGCGCCGGTCCCAACCTGATCGCCGACTGGCCCGGTGGCGACACCAACCAGGTCATCATGGCCGGTGCCCACCTCGACAGCGTCTCGGCCGGTCCCGGCATCAACGACAACGCCTCCGGCTCCGGCATGCTGCTTGAGGTCGCGCTGACCCTGGCCGCGAAGAACCCCACCATGAACAAGCACGTGCGCTTCGGCTGGTGGACGGACGAGGAGCAGGGGCTGCTCGGTTCGAAGTTCTACGTCAACTCGCTCGGCTCGACCGAGCGTTCCAAGATCAAGCAGTACCTGAACTTCGACATGGTCGGCTCGCCCAACGGCGGCTACTTCATCAACAACATCAACACCGCCGCCGCGACCGACCTCAAGGCCTTCTACACGAGCATCGGGGTCCAGACGGAGGAGAACGTCGAGGGCGCCAACCGCTCCGACGACGCCTCCTTCCGCAACGCGGGCATCGCCACCTCCGGTGTCGCCGCGGGTGCCAGCGCCACCAAGACCTCGGCGCAGGCCACCAAGTGGGGCGGTACGGCGGGCAGGGCCTACGACTCCTGCTACCACTCCGCCTGCGACACCACGACCAACATCAACGACACCATCCTCGACCGGGCGGGCGACGCGACCGCCTACGCCATCTGGAAGGCCGCCGTCGGCTCCAGCCCGTCCCCGAGCCCGACCCCGACCGTGACGCCCACCTCCACCCCGACCGTGACGCCCACGGTGACGCCGACCGTCACCCCGACCAACCCGCCCGGTGACCGGACCTTCACCAGCACCAGCAGCTACCCCGTCACCGACACCACCTACGCCTTCAGCCCGGTCACCTCGACCGCCAGCGGCCAGGCCAACTCCCCGGTGCGGATCTCCGCGACCGTCAACCACCCCTGTGGGGAGAGCCTGTCGGTGTGGCTGCTGGCCCCCGGAGGCGGGGAGTTCATCCCCGTCAAGCAGTCCGAGTTCGGCAGCGCCTGCACCCCGTGGTCGCAGGCACAGACCTTCGACGTGCCCGTCTCCGCGAACGCGACCGGCACGTGGTACCTGCTGGTCATGGACAACCGGCAGGACGGTGTGACCGGCACGCTCACCTCGTGGAGCATCACGGTGTGACGCGCGCCTGACCCCTGTCCTCTCGGTGGGGGGGAGCCCCGGCCGGATCACTCCGGCCGGGGCTCGCCGTGTCCCTGCCTGAGCGATTCGCCGGGCAGCACGACCTCGGTGCGGGAGCGCACGCCCAGCTTGCGCAGCACCTTGGCCACGTGCGTCTCGACAGTCCGCGGCGACAGGAAGAGCACCTCCGCGATCTCCCCGTTCGTACGGCCGAGCGCGACCAGCCTGGCCACCTCGCTCTCCCGCTGGGAGAGCGCGTTCTGTCTTCTCCTGCCCCGGGGCAGCAGCACCCCGGCGCCGATCGTGCGCAGCGTCCTGCGGCAGCGCGCCGCGTCGTGGGCCGCCCCGAGCTCGGTGAACCGCCCGGCCGCGTCGGTGAGCGTCCTGGTCGCCGCGGGACGGTCCCCGAGCGCGATCAGCGACCTGGCCTCCTCCTCCATCGCGCGGGCCACGCCGTACGGCTGGGGCATCGCCTCCAGTACGGCCCTGGCCCGGGAGAGCAGATCGACCGCCGTGCCGTACCCGCCCTCGGCGTGGGCCAGCGCGCCCCTGGCCAGCAGCAGCGCGACCCGCGCGGCGGGAGAGTCCCTGTTCTCGACGCCCTCTGCGAAGTCGGCGGTCAGCGCGGAGGCGTCCTCGCGCCGCCCGGCGGACAGCAGCGCGGTGACGGCCGAGGGGACCAGGCGGTCTCCCCAGACCCACACCCCCTTGCGCCGCAGCCTGGCCACCGCCTCCTCGACCTCGGTCAGTGCGGTGTCGAGCGCCTCCCTGGCCAGGTACAGGTCGATCAGCCCCGCGGAGGCGGTGGCCAGCAGCGGCTGGAAGCCGGAGTCGGGATCGCGCAGCCCCGTGGCGTACAGGTGCTCGCGCGCCTCCTCCCACTCGCCCGTCGCCAGCGCCAGCAGGCCGAGCACCAGCCGCGCGTCGACCGCGATGAGCGGCGCCTCAGAGGTCCGCTCCACGATGGCCAGTGCCCGTTCCCGCAGCCCCTCCCACCGGCCCGTCAGCCAGTCGAGCCGGACCGAGGTCACCTCGACCAGGTAGGAGGGGTAGGGGGCGCCCGTCTCCTCGGCGATCCTGGTGCCCTCGCGGGCGAACCGCTCGGCGTCGGCGTAGCGGCCCAGGCTGGTCGCCGCGTCGCACAGGTTGGCGTAGGCGCGGGCCGTCTGCCGCCGTATCACCGTCGGCTCCCCTGGGCCGGGCAGCCTCTCCGCCAGGGCGAACGCCCCCGGGTCGCCGACCGACATCGCGAGCGTCACCTTGTTGGCCTGGACGGTCGCCGTCAGCTCCGGGCTGTCGCAGGCCTTCACCAGCCGTTCCGCCCGGTCCATCCACTCGACGTGCCTGGCGAGCGGTTCGTCCCCCCAATACGGTACGGCCAGCAGCGCCAGCCCCCTGGCGAGGGGGACGGGCTGGTCGTCCAGGTCGGCGAGGGCCGAGAGGACCTCCTGTCTGCCCGCCGCCGCGGCCCCGGCCTGGTTGCAGGTCAGCACCCCGAGGTTGAGCCGTACCTCGCCACGGACGCTGCGGGGAAGCTGGGGGTCGGCGAGCAGGCGGCGCAGCAGCCGCGTCACCCGGCCGTGCGAGACGCCGCCGATCGCCAGCCCGCTGAAGCGCAGCATCAGGTCACTGCGGCCCGTCCTCGGCAGCCTGGGGTCGGCGAGCATGCCGCCGAGCGTCTCGATCGCGCCGGGGATGTCGCCCAGTTCCGCCGCCCGGTCGGCCGCCGCCGAGCCGTACCGCTGCCAGGCGTCGAGGTCACCGGCGTGACGGGCGTGGAAGGACAGCTCGGCGAGCGGCATGGGAACGGCCTGGGCGAGCGCGGTCAGCGCCCTGGTGTGGGCCGCCCTGCGGTCGGGTCCCGGGATCGTCTCGTAGGCGGCCTGCCGGGCGGGGGCGTGGCGGAAGCCGTACCTGCCGTCGTCGTACTCCCGCAGGACACCGGCCGCGAGCGCCTCGCGCAGCCCCCGCGCCACGTCGGGCTCGGGTCTGGCGCACACCTCGGCGAGCAGCGTCTCCTCTGCGGGGACGTGGAGTACGGCGGCGGCGTGGGTCACCGCGAGCCCGGCCGGGGACAGCCCGGCGAGCAGGTCGGCCGTCACCTCGCGCAGGAACGGCGGCACCGGCAGCCGGTCGAGGGCGTCGACCTCGCCGTCCTCCCCTTCGGAATCCTCCCCGGGCGTGGCCCGCAGCGTGTCCAGCACCTCCTCGACCACGAGCGGGATGCCCGCCGTACGTTCGAGCAGCTTCGCCGCGAAGGCGGGCGAGACCTCCTCGCGGCCGAGCAGCGCGCGGGCCAGCTCCCGCACCCCCTCGGCCGTCAGCGGGCCCAGCGCGACCACCCCGCCGCTCGTGCCCGGCGAGCGCCGCAGCGCGTGCCCGAGCGGCAGCCCGGCGACCGGCAGCTCGTGACGCCGGTAGGTCAGCACCAGCGCCAGCCCGGTCGGCATCGGGTCGCTGAGGAAACGCAGCAGGTCACGGGTGCCCTCGTCGGCCCAGTGCAGGTCCTCGACCACGAGTACGGCGGGGGCCAGCGCGGACAGCAGCGCGTGCGCGGCGCGGAAGAGGCGGTGCCGCTCGGCCCTGGGGTCGCCGAGCGCGGGCGGGGCGATCGGCAGGTCCCCGGCCAGCTCGGGCAGGTGGCCGCTCAGGGCCCCGATGACCGGGCTCAGCCGCTCCCGCGCGGGCAGGGCACCGGCCGTCTGGCGCAGCGCGTCGAGGACCGGTCCGTAGGGGAAGGGGGTACGGCCCTGCCTGCACCGCCCGGTGAGGACCGTGCGCCTGCTCCTGCGCAGCCGGTTGACGGCCGTGCTGACCAGCCGGGACTTGCCGATTCCCGCCTCGCCCTCGACCATCACCACCGCGGGTGGGCGGGTGACCGCGAGCAGGAGGCCACGCAGCTCCGCGTCCCGCCCGACCAGCAGGGCCGGGGCGGCGCCGGTCACGGATGGCTCCACGGCACGGCCGGAACCTGGGGTGGCGTCCTGGTCTCTGCTCTCATGGCGCGGTCCTCCGGACGCGGTCGGCGGATCGCGGGGGGCGCCGGACCGCTCGTCATCCTGGTCGTCCGCCGACGGTCAGCCCGCCACGCGCACGCTTGCTCGGGATGTTATTGGCATCACGCCCAACAGTCCTCTATGTCCCAGATTTCCCTGCCTTTATAACGATATAAGCGCCTATAGACCGTTATTTTCTAAAGAAATAATTTCCCTGGAAAGTAAACACCGGTGCTCCTTCTTTCTCTGCGAGAAGACGGAACACCGGTGAAAGGCAGACAGAGGTTAGCGGATGGGGGCGCGGATGCCGCGGAACTCCCAGTCGCCGCCGAAGGTGGTGGAGATGACCTCCTCCGACTCGGTCGGCTGGGCGCCGCAGTCGTCGCGGATCGGCGCGGGGCCGGTCACGATGTGGTTGGTCAGCTTGCCGAGCCCCTCGACCTCGACCTCGACCACGTCGCCGGGCTGGACCGGGCGGGAGTTGGCCGGGGTGCCCGACAGCAGCACGTCGCCGGGGTAGAGGGTGATGGTGCGGGCGATGTCGGCCACCAGATAGTGCATGTCCCACTCCATCTCGTCGGTGGAGCCGTCCTGCACCACCTTCCCGTTGACGAGGGTGCGCAGCCGCTTGCCGTGGAAGTCCCAGTCGGTGACCAGGCCGGGGCCGAGCGGGCACAGCGTGTCGGAGCCCTTGACGCGCAGCATGGACCCGGCGTCGGTGTCGCGGAAGTCGTGCAGCCCGTAGTCGTTGCCGATGGTGTAACCGGCGATGTAGTCACCCGCCTCGGCAGGGGAGACGTTCCTGGCCGTGCGCCCGATGACGATGGCCACCTCGCCCTCGTAGTTGAGGTACTTGCAGCGCTCGGGACGCACGACGGCGCCCTTGTGCGCGTTCAGGGAGGAGGTGGGCTTGTGGAAGTAGGTCGGGGCGTCGGGCAGGCTCGTCATGAACTCCTCGACCCGGCTGCGGTGGTTGAGGTGCACCGCGACGACCTTCGAGGGGACGACCGGCGGCAGGTGCACGGCCTCCTCGACGCCGACCACCCGCCCGTCGGCGCTGACCAGCTCTTCGCCCTCACGTCGCACCTGGGTGGCGGCGCCGTCGAGCAGGATTCTGCGATATTCGGGCATCAACGGCCCTTTCCACGTTGAGAGATCGGAAGCTTCCACGGACCCGGGCCGACCGGCGCGTTCTCCCGACGATAACGGAGCGCGCCGTACGGCCCGGGGCACATCAGCCGGGGTACGGGTAGGGGTAGGGGTCGTTGGAGGGGTCGGTGCGCCGGGGGGAGGGGAAACCGCCGGTGGGTGGGTCGAACCAGAGCAGGACCTGGCCGGTGCCCACGGAGTTCTCGTATTCGCCGTACTGGCGCCCCGGTGCGGTGCAGTCGCCTTCGCCGAGGGC
>NZ_JACHJP010000016.1 GCF_014203715.1 Streptosporangium saharense | reverse complement strand
GGGCTGAGCACGGTACGGCTCGGCCCCGAAGACAACCTGACCAGCGTGGACCTGACGCAGCCGTGGGCACTCCTGTGCGCCGGAGCCTTCGAAGAAGACATCGACACGATCAAACACGCCAGGACGCTGCCCGTACCGCCCCAGGTGGTGTGCGCGGTCGCGGCGGGCGTGCACGAGTTCGGCCAGGCACTCGACGATCCCCGGGGCGTCTACGGCATCGGCCAGTGGTTCCCCGGCACCACACCCGCACCCCACCTCGGCCTGGACGAACCCACCTTCCTGCATACTTACCGGGAACGCGCCGGAGTGCTCCCCGACTACCCGGCCGTCCAAGCGGTGGCCGCCGCGACCATCGCCACCCACTGCGCAACCACCACCGCGACCACCACACGCCAAGCCCTGTGGCAGACCGCCGCCAACCTGGAGACCACCACCCTGTTCGGCGCCTTCAAGATCGACCCCCACACCGGCACCCAACTCGGCCACCAACCAGCCCTCACCCGATGGGACTCCACCGGCCCAACCCCACTCTGAACCAACAGCACCCCCGCACAGCCGTCACCCGCGACAACGACATCGGGTGGGACACCTTCGCGAACGGCGCGAAACTCAGAACGTTCGACTTCCGACCCGTGAACCCGTCATCATGGACAGAGCTTCATACGCCAGGCCGTACCAAAAATGATCAACGCTCTGACCTGCACCTCTGCACTACCGCCGGACTACTGCAGAACCAGTCCGTCTCCCCCTCATCCGGCCCTACCTGACCTGAGACTTTACCCTCGGGTCGCTCATCACCCTGAAGGGTTCGCAACGTGTATCCGGTGGCTTCGGGCATGTCCGTCCTCCCTGTCGCTCATCACCCTGAAGGGTTCGCAACGCCCACACAACGGCGGCGTCTTGGCCGAACGCCTGCCAGTCGCTTATCACCCTGAAGGGTTCGCAACCTTGTAAGGCGTTGAGGGCTGGGCAATGTAGCCACCTGTCGCTCGTCACCCTGAAGGGTTCACAGCTCAGGCTGTTGATCATGGGTTGGTGAGAGCGCGCAAGTCGCTCAGTCTGTTGAAGTGACCGAATACGTCGTGGCCAGTGACCGGGTGGAGACCGTACACGTCCTGCACCGCGACGAGTCCGCCCAGCACCAACGGTGACGACGAGAGCGAGCAGCCATGACCCTCACCGCCCACGCCGCCGCCCGAACCCACATCGGCCATGTCCGCCGCCGCAACGAGGACGCCGCCTACGCGGGAAGCCACCTGTTCGCCGACGCCGTGCCGAACCTGCCCGCCCGCATCTCCCGCTTCCTCGACGGCCGCCCCGAGGGACGCTCCCCAGACCTGACCGCAGGCCGTACCAGCAAAGAATCTCTCCAACCCAACCCTGGCGTTCATCCGTTGGCGGCATCAGACACCGGACACGCGTCGCGATGAGATTCCGTGCGATACCGGGGGCCGCTTCCGAAGTGGCCGCGAGCCGTACGGCCCGCACCTGACGGGAACCTCCCGGGAACCGGAGCCCCGTCGGCGGCGACTGCTGTGGTGAGAGGTGGGCGACGGCGCGGGAGTGTGGGTCGTGGGAGTTCGGATTACCGGGTGGGTGGTCTACGTCGTGGTGGTCATGATGGCGATGACGCACGCCATCGGGGTCGTGGCGCGGGCTGATCTTCTCGTGGCCGCGGCGCTGCCGCTGGGGGTGGTGCTCGTCCTGGCGCTGTGCTGGTTGCCCGGCAGGGTGGAGTTGGCGGCCTGGGGGGCCGTCACCGTGGGGATCCTCGCGCCGACCTACCTCGCCCACGGCGGGGTGGAGTACGCGGCGCTCGCGGTGGTGGTGGCGCTGACCCTGCTGGGGATGTTCCGGTCGCCGTGGTTCCTGGTCGCGGCCTGGGTGCTGCACCCGGTGTGGGACGTCGTGGTGCCCCGCCACCTTGAGCCGCCGCTGACCGACCTTCCCACGGCCTGCGTGCTGTACGACCTGCTGGTCGCGGCCTACCTGGCCTACCGCACCCACCGTGGCCGCCTGACGGCCTTCGGGAGGGGTACGGCCAAGCCCGCCGAGAAGGCGGAAACCCCGGGTTGAGGTTGTCGCGACACTCAGGGGACCAGGAAAGCGGGAACCCCGGGTCGAGGTTGTTGCGTTTTTTGGGGAAAAAGCCTGACCGGAGGGAATTTGTCGCTCAGGGAGCGTTATCTGCTGCACGCCGCTACCGCCGTGGCCATCCTGGCGCTGACCGTCTCCATCGACGGAATGGGCCTGGCCACTCTGCTCTGCGCCGCCACCGTGCTGTTCTTCCTGGTCTGCGCGTTCAGGGCGTAGCCGAAAAGCACCGGGAGGAGCTTTCCCCGTGCCCTCCGACGGTGCACGGGGTCTCCGAAGGTCTCTCCGTCGTACGGGCCGGCCACCCACCCCCGCCGGGCCGTACGCGTGAGAGACGCTACAGCGCCCGCAGGCCGCTGATCACCTCTCGCAGCAGCCCCTCGGCGGGAGAGGTGTTCGCGGGAAGCGGGGAACGCACCAGGATCAACCCCTGGTCGAGCAGGTCTCCGAGGAGGACCTTGATCACGCCGATCGGCAGGCCCGACTCGGAGGCGATCTCGACGATGGGCCTGGTGCGCTTCATCAGGCCGAGCAGGCGCCGGTGCTCGGAGCCCAGGTGCGAGCCCGCCGAGATCACCGAGCCGTTCGCGACCACCATGGACAGCAGGTCGAACGCGGACGAGGACGTCGAGGTCGCGGTCCGCCCGCCGGTCAGCGCGTAGGGACGGACGACGGGCCCGGCCTCCTCGTCGACCCACTCGACGTCGTCGTTCATTGGCCCGCCACCCGAGGTGCGGTGGCCAGGTGCTGGCCGACGCGGGTCACGAGGCGGGCCATCTCGTAGGCGATGAGGCCCACGTCCGCCGCGCCGCTGGTCATGACGGCCAGACAGCTGCCTTGGCCCGCCGAGGTGACGAAGAGGAACGCGGAGTCCATCTCCACCATGGTCTGCCGTACGGCGCCGCCGCCGAACTGCATGCTTGTCCCCTTGGCGAGGCTCTGGAAGCCGGAGGCGACGGCCGAGAGATGGTCGGCGTCCTCCTTGCTCAGACCTCGGGAGGAGGCCATCATCAACCCGTCGTTCGACAGGATCAGCGCGTGGGAGACGTCCGCCACACTCGTGACGAAGTCATCCAGAAGCCAATAAAGCTCACCCGGCACGTGCCTAAACCCCTTCCCCTGTGATGATCACACTCGATGCGGATCCCGGTTCACTGTTCCGGTTCGTCACTCGGCACCGCCGTCCTCGCTCTCGGCGCGTCCGCGCCGCCATCCCGACTGGAAGGAGTTCAGCAGCGCCCGAGCTTCCTCGGGCGAGCGCTCGGTGGCGCCGGAGGTCTGGCCGTTCTCCTGGCGCTGGTCGTCCTGGCGCAGCCCCGGCGAGAGGTTGGCCTGACGGACCCTGCGGGGCAGCCCGGCGCCGCGCCGTACGGACGACTTCCACAGGTCCGCGGGCACCGGCAGCACCGGCTCGGTGAACCGGGCGGGCTCGGTGGGGACCGGAGGAAGCGCGGAGATCGACGGCACGTGCTCGGCCCTGAGCGGCACGACCGGCTCGACGGGCTCGGGGTCTCCCAGGAGGTTCTCGGGGAGCAGGATGACCACCCCGGTCCCGCCGTACGGCGAGGGCCGCAGCGTCACGTTGACGCCGTAGCGCGCGGCGAGCAGGCCGACGACCGCGAAGCCGAGCCGGTCGGTCTCCGACGGGTCGAACTCGGGCGGGCTGGCGAGACGCTCGTTGATGGCGACCCGCTTCTCCGGGGTCATGCCCAGGCCACGGTCCTCGATCTCGATCGCGAACCCGCGGCCGACCAGTTCGCCGCGGATCGACACCTCGCCCCCGGGAGGGGAGAAGACGGTGGCGTTCTCGATGATCTCGGCGAACAGGTGCATCATGTCCGCGACCGCGCTGCCGACCAGGGTCGTGCCCGACATCGGGTAGACCCGCACCCGGGCGTAGTCCTCGACCTGGGCCGCGGCGCCGCGCAGCACGTCCTCCATCAGAACGGAGGAGCGCCACTTACGGCCTGAGGCCCCGCCGGACAGGATGACCAGGCCCTCGGCGTGCCGCCGCATGCGGGTGGTCAGGTGGTCGAGCAGGAAGAGGTTCTCCAGGGCCGCGGGGTCCTCGGCCTGCTTCTGCATCCCGTCGAGCAGCTTGAGCTGACGCTGCAGCAGGGACTGGCTGCGCCGGGCGAGGTTGCGGAAGGACTGGGCGACGCCCTCGCGCAGCTTGGCCTGTTCCACGGCCGACTGCATGGCGCGAAGCTGGACGCTGTCGAAGGCGGCGGCCACGTCGTGGACCTCCGCCGTGCTGCCCAGCGGTTCGAGCGGTGGCGCCTCGATCGCGACGTCCACGGGGTCGCCCCTGCGGAGTTTCTCCATGACGCGGGGCAGGCGCACCTCGGCCACCTCCATGGCGGCCCTGCGCACCCCGGCCAGCTCGCGGGTGAGGCCGCTGCCGACCCGGTAGGAGACCAGCAGCGAGGCGACGACGGCGACGAGGCCGAGCGCGCCCGCGACGCCCGCCCTGGTGAACGTCGCCGCGGCGGACGGGGCCGCCCGGTCGGCCAGAGAGAGGGTAACGGCGGTCAGCGCCCGCTCGTAGACGGCCTCCAGGTCGTCACCCGCGGAGCGCCACTCGGTGGCGGGGATGATCTCCCCCGCCTGGAGGGTCTCCTCAAGGCCGGTGTACCTGGTGTAGATCGTCGAGGTCATCATCCCGGCGAACGGCAGCCGCAGCCTCGGCTCAAGGTCGGGCAGGTTCTGTTCGAGGAGGAAGACCCGGTTGGTCGCGAGCTGGTTGAACAACTGGAGTTCGCTCGCCGACATCGAGCGGTTCATCCCCAGCACGCCGGAGGCCAGCGCCCGCTCGCGGCTCATCAGGTCCTTGGCGTAGCTGATCATGCCGAGGCTGCGTGACTGCTGGAAGAGCGGCAGGTCGTTGTTGAGGCTCATCGTGCTCGACAGCCGGTTCAGCGCGTCGGGCACCAGGGAGAAGTCGCGGGAGAGGCCGACGAGGCCGATCCTGCCGCCGTCCACCTTGACGCGGGTCCCGTCGAGGGCGTTAAGCCGGTTCATCACCTCGTTGAACCGGATGCGCATGTCGGGGGTCATCGCGGACTTGGCCGACTCGGTGTTCGTCCGCTCGCGGAAGCGCTGACGCGCCTGGTTGGTGATGTTCCGCTGTACGGCGAGAGCCGCCCTTGCCGAGTCCGTCCGCGAGGCGAGGTACTCGGCGGAGAGCAGGTGTTCGTGCTGGAGGGAGTTGCTCAGCTCGTCACCGGGTTTGCCGACCGTGTCGTAGAGGGTCGAGACCGTGAGCAGGTTCATCGAGTCGCCGACCGTCACGGTGGCCGCGAATCCCCACAGGGCGAGCAGCGAGACGATCGGGATCGCCAGGAGTGCCGAGATCTTGAACCTGATGGGTCTGCTCGATGCCATGTCACCTCATCGGTTCGGTCCCGGAGCGCCGAAGTGGGGGGCTCCGGACGACCTCTAGATCGCCGACGAGGATAGCACTGAGAAGCCGGTGTATTCGTATCCTATTTGTGACATGTCATGAATTAGTAAAGCAAAGTGACAAGTCAGCCGAGAGCGGCCTGCGACGCGCGGGCGGTGCTCCGCACCCGGCTCAGGTGCGCCAGCCGTACGGCCAGCACCGCGACCAGGGCGATCTCGGCGGCGAGCAGGGCGCGCTCGGCCAGGCCGATGAACACGCGGTCGCCGGGGAGCGCCACGTAGGTGACCACGGCCAGCCCGAACCCGCAGAGCAGCGCCAGCCACTCGACCGGCCTGGCCACCACCTTCCAGCGCTCGTCCTCCCCGAGGCGCGCGACCATCAGCGCGCCCGCGACGGGCAGCGCGACGAAGGCCACCGCAGAGGCGTAACCGTGCACCTGGCCGGGCAGCCAGCCGTCCAGGGTGCTCGCGGAGCCGGGGGCGCCCGCGGGCACGAGCGCCATGACGGTCAGCGCGCCGCTCCACACCGCCAGCAGGCGTTCGACAGCCCTGCCGAGCGGCGCCCTGGCCGCCCGCAGCCCCGCGACCAGCGCGAGGGAGGCGACCGCAAGCGAGATCATGGCCAGCTCGGTCGCGCCGCTGCCCTCGACCGCGGCGTACTCACCGATCGTCAGGGCGAGCGGGTCGGGGTGGGAGGCGGCCGCGAGGACCTGTCCCACGACCATGGCCCCGACGGCCACCGCGATCCCGGCGCAGGCGACCAGCGGGCAGAGCCTTCTCAACGCGAGCATGCTTCCAGACTGACCGAGGCGGGGTCCCTGACACATCCGGCGCCGCCCCTGATCCGACCCTGATGCACCCCTGATCCGTGGACGTTGTGCACAGCCTGTGGACAACCGTTCTGCACAGGCTGTGGAAATCCCATGCCAGCCGAGGGAAGTTTTCCACAGCCCTGTGGACGGAAAGGGCCGTCCCCTCGCGGGACGGCCCCCGGTCCACAGCGCCTACAGCCCGGACGGGTCCCGGCCGACGCTGATCTCCTCGGCGATCCTGCGGATCCCGTGGTCGTCCATGCCCGGCACCCCGACGAGCCTGCCGCGCAGCACGGCCATCACCTGGGAGACCTCGGCCCCCGCGTATCGGACCGCCACCTCGTGGACGGTTCCGAAGAGCGCGCGGTTCGCCTCGTGCTCGCCGTCCGTCCGCGTCAGAGAACTCTCCGCCATCTCCGCTTCCCCCTGTTGAGCCGATCGGTCGGGGGAAACGGTACGACGGACGGCCCCGGGGCGGGGGCGGACCCGGACGGATTCTCCTTCTGTTCCACCCGCCGTCACACCCGTTCCGGTCCCTCACCTCCGAGGCGGGCCGTACGGCACGGCGGGCGTGTCGCCGGGAGTGACTCAGCGGGGGTGCGGGACCCGGTCGGCCAGCACCGCGGCGCAGATCTCGGCGAGGCGTTTGACCTGCTCGGGGTCGATCCGGTCGAACAGGACGCGCCGTACGGCCTCGACGTGGCCGGGGGCGGCGGCGGTGAGCGCGGCGAAGCCGTCGTCGGTCAGCTCGGCCCAGCTCACGCGCCGGTCGGCGGCGCAGGGCACGCGGCGCACCCACCCCCTCTCCTCAAGACGGGAGACCGCGTGTGAGAGCCTGCTCTGCGAGGAGTTGAGCTCGGTGGCCAGGTCGCTCATCCGCAGTGTGCGATCCTTCGCCTCCGACAGCTTCACCAGGATCACGTAGTAGGTGTGCGGCATGCTTGAGTCACGCTGCAGTTGGCGGTCCAGCTCCTCGTGGATGAGCTGTGAGGCTCCCATGAAGGCGCGCCACGCTCGTTGCTCTTCGTCGTCAAGCCATCGGGTCACGGGGCCCACCTTACTTGAACTCTCAAGCATGTGGGGGTAGCGTACTTGAGAGTTCAAGTTTTTGGGGAGGAAACCATGCCGGTCCAGCGGCTCAACCACGCGGTCCTGTTCGTCCGTGACGTCGAACGCAGCGTCGCCTTCTACCGCGAGGCCCTCGACTTCCGGATCGTCATGGGCGGCCAGGGCGCGGCGTTCCTGCAGGCCCCGGGGTCGAGCAACGACCACGACCTCGGCCTGTTCGAGATCGGCGCGCAGGCGGGTCCCTCCGGTGCCGGGCGGACGAGCGTCGGGCTCTACCACCTCGCCTGGGAGGTGGACACCCTCCAGGAACTGGAGCGCATCGCCGTCAAACTCACCGAACTGGACTCCCTCGTCGGCGCCTCCGACCACTCGACCACCAAGGCCCTGTACGCCAAGGACCCCGACGGGATCGAGTTCGAGGTCTCCTGGCTCGTGCCCGCCGACCTGATCACCGAGGAGATCCTGAAGGACCGCAGCCACATCAGGCCCCTCGACCTCGCCAGGGAGAAGGAGCGCTACGGCGCGCAGACCCGGGGCGGGCTCGGCGTCTCCATCCCCGCCTGACCGCCGAGGGATCCGGCACGGAAAGCGGGGTGACGGCGCCCCCGGCGCCCTCTTCTCAGGCCGTCTGCCGTCGTGAGACCTCGGCCCCCTGGGACTCCAGGAGGGTGGCGAGGCTGACGCTGTCCACCACGGCGCCGATGGACGCCTCGACGTCCAGCCAGACCGCGCGCAGCGGAACCGCCTCCCCGAAGTAGACGACGTCGGCCGTCGAGAAGCCCCGCACCGAGGTGAAGCCGCCGCCGACCGCCCGCAGGACGTCGCCGACGAAGATGGTCTCCGCCCTCCTGGCCAGCGTGAAACCGCCCTCGTTGCCCCGCTGGGCGAAGACGAGGTTGGCCCGCCGCAGGTCGGTCAGGATGCCCCTCAGGAAGCTCGGCGGGATCTTCTGGGCGCGGGCCAGCGTCTCCGCGGTCACCGAGACCGGGTCATGGGCCGCGATCACCAGCATCGCGCGTATGGCGTAGTCACTGCGGGCCGTGACGTGCATCCGAAGATCCTCCCGATGGCATGACGACCTCTGGGCGGGGCTCACTAAATCTACTATCTCTATGGGTTAACCATGAATTATCGCCACAGTCAGAAATGACGATCACCGCCGGGAAAATCCGTGACCCACGGGCACGTCACCGCCCACGGTGAGCCGCATGATGGGGAACGGGCGGTGACGGTCACGGCAGGACGACCGTTCGACGACGACCCGGCCTCGACCGCCCCTCTTTCGAACCTGTACGTCAGGTCGGGGCCGTACGGCCTTGCCCGGCCCTTTCCGGTCTGCGGGCCGTACGGCTCGCGGGCCTGCTGACCGGTCGGGGCCGGGCCGTACGGCTCAGGCCAGGGATTCTGCGGCCTGGACCGTGTGGGCGAGGAGGAGGGCGGTGGTCACCGGGCCCACGCCTCCCGGCACCGGGGTCAGCGCCGAGGCCCTGGTCGCCACGGTGGGATCGACGTCGCCCGCGAGGGTGCCGTCCTCGGTCTGGTTCGTGCCCACGTCCACGACGACCGCGCCGGGCCGTACGTGATCGGGGGTGATGAGGCCGATCCGGCCGACGGCGGCGACCAGGACGTCGGCGGCCGAGGTGACGGCGGGCAGGTCGGCGGTCCGGGAGTGGCAGACGGTCACCGTGGCGTCGCGGTCGAGCAGCAGGTGGGCGGCGGGCTTGCCGACCACCGTCGAGCGGCCGACCACGACCGCGTGACGGCCGCTGAGCGGGATCCCGTGGTGGTCGAGAAGCCTGACCACAGCCTCGGCGGTCGCGGGCGCGAAGGCGGGCAGCCCCGAGGCCAGGCGGCCCAGGGAGAGCGGGTTGGCGCCGTCGACGTCCTTGGCGGGGACGATGGACGAGGCCAGGTCCTCCAGCTTGGCGCCCCTGGGCAGCGGGGTCTGCAGGATGATCCCGCTCACCCACTCGTCGGCGCTCAGCGCCTCAAGGCGGTCGCGGATCTCGCCGACCTCCGCGCCGGGGCCGAGATCTGCCACCTCGCACTCGATGCCCACCTTGCCCGCGGCGTTCACGATGGAGCGGACGTACCAGGCGCTGGCCTCGTCGTCGGTCGCCGTGACGACGGCCAGGCGCACCGGGCGTCCCCGCGCGGCGAGGGCCGCCGCCCGTTCCGCGGCGTCGGTCCTGATGGCCGTGGCCAACTCCCGCCCGGTCAACTCCCGCGCCGGGCTTCCCTGGTTCTGGGTCATCGGGCGATCTCCTCGCGGACGGTGGCGGTGATGCTGTCGGTCCTGGTGGTCAGGTCGTCCACCCCGGCCGTCCTCGCCGCCAGTTCCGCGCGGACCTCCTCGTCGCGGATGCCGCCGAGGTTGATCTCGACGTTGACCCTGGCCGTGGTCGCCGCGGCCCTGGCCGCCTCGGCAGCCGCGGCCACGTCGGTGATGACGTTGCGGTTGCCGACGGGGAGGAGCTCCTCGGCCAGTTCGACCAGGCGGCGCGCGAGGTCGATGGTCTCCGCGGGAGGCCCGGCCGCGGCGGCCAGTGCCCGGGCGATCGCCGTGGAGCGGGCCGTACGTTCCTGCTCGGACTCCTTCGGCAGCCGGTAGGCGTCGGTGACCGCGGTGAACGCGGCGGCGTCCTCCTCGGCGAGGCCGAGCGCGCGGTCCCGCAGCGCGTCGGCCTCCGCCAGGACGCGCCCGATCAGTTCCTCGTGCCCGGCCTGCTTGGGGCCGTCGCTGTAGCGGGCGACCATGCCCAGCAGCGCGGCGGCCTGCGCGCCGTGCAGGGCCGCGCTGGCTCCCCCGCCCGGAGCGGGTACCCGGGCCGCCAGGCTCCCAAGGAAGTCATCGATCGTCTGGTCTCGCATCCGCGCCTCCCCGACTCACCCGGGGCGGGTACGCCCCCGGTCCCCGTGGATCACGCAACGGGCTGACACGTTACCGGGACCGTACGGCCCGCACCGAAGACGGGGTGGCGGCACGCGGGCCGCCACGGGAGACGGCGACGCCCGCCAGGCACAGCAGCCCGCCCGCCAGGGTCAGCCAGCCGGGCACCTCGCCGAGCACCGCCCAGGCCATCAGGACCACCAGGGCGGGGACGACGTAGGTGGTCGCGCCCATCTTCCCCGCGGTGGTGCGGGCCAGGGCGTAGGCCCAGGTGGTGAAGGCCAGGGCGGTCGGGAAGACGCCCAGGTAGACGATGTTCAGCGTGGCGGGGAGCGGGGCCGCGGCGACCTGCTCGACCAGTTGCCCGGCGAACGGCAGGCAGACCACGGTGCCGACGAGGCAGCCGAAGGTGGTGACCTGCAGGGCGGAGCCGTACCTGAGGGCGGGCTTCTGGCAGACCACCCCGGCGGCGTACGTCACGGCGGCGAGCAGGCACAGCAGGACACCCAGGACCGAGGCGCGCCCGCCGCCCGACATCGAGACCCCGACCACGACGGCTCCCGCGAAGGAGACCGCCATCCCGGCGAGCAGGCGGCGGGGGAAGCCCTCCCGCAGCACCCAGCCGCCGAGGAGCGCGATGAGCACGGGGCCGATGTTGACGAGCATCGCCGCGGTGCCCGCGTCCACCTCGTGTTCGCCCCAGTTCAGGGCGACCATGTAGAGGCCGAACCACAGCACGCCCGAGCCCAGGATGCCGGGCCAGGCGCCCCGGGAGGGCAGTCCCCCACCGCGCGCGAGCCAGATGACGACGAGCACGACGGAACCGGCGAACAGGCGGCCGAGGGCCAGGGCTCCCGGGCCGAAGTACTGGGCGGCGTCGCGGATGGCGACGAAGGCGGAGGCCCACAGCAGTACGGTGACCCCCGCCGCGGCCAGTGCGCGACGGTCGATCCGGCCGTCCGGCGTCATGGTCTGTTCCATACCCGAACCATAGGATGCGGACATTTCGCCCTACACCTAAGTTTCCCCGCGCGGGAGTGTCAGAGTCTGGCGAACCAGTCGCGTACGGCGTCGACGCCGCCCGTGCCGAGGGCGACCATCAGGGCGACGCGCGCCTTGGCCGGGCTGAGGCCGTACGCGCCGATCGCGCCTGTCTTGGCGGCCAGGCTCGCGCCCAGGCCCAGCTCGTCGAGGGGTGCCCTGCGGGTGCGGGCGCGGGAGGCGACGACGACCGGGATGCCCCAGCCGGTCAGTTCGTCGATCACGGTGAGCAGGCTGACCGGCACGTTCCCCGCGCCGGTTCCCTCGATCACGACGCCCCTGACGCCCGCGTCCACGAGGGCGGTGATCGCCGCGGTGTCCATGCCCGGATAGGTCTTGACCAGGGCGACGTCGGTCTCCGGGTCGCCCGCGACCGTCGGCGGGCGGTGCGGCGGGACCGTGGAGAGCACGACCCGGCCCTCGTGCACGTGGCCGAGCACCGGTTCGGGGGCGGAGGACAGGGCGCACACGCCCGTCGCGTCGGTCATGGTGACCCAGCGGGCGGCGTGCACCTCGTCGTTGGCGCACACGACGGCGCCCGCGCCGCACAGCGCGGGGTCGGCCGCGGCGGCGAGGGAGGAGGCGAGGTTGCGCGGCCCGTCCGGTGACAGCGCGTCGAAGGGCCGGGTCGCGCCGGTCAGGACGATCCCGCCGTGGTGCGCGGCCCGCCCGGCGAGCAGGTCGGTGAGGAAGGCGGTCTCCTCGACGGTGTCGAACCCGTGGGTGATCACGACGCCGTCGAACCCTCGGTCGAGGATGGCCTCGCGGGCTTTGCGGGCCAGGAGCAGCATGGTCGAGGGGGAGGTGTCCCAGCTCGGTTCCGCCTGGACGTCCTCGGCGACCACCTCGGCCGTGAGCGTGCCCGGGGGCAGGGTTTCGAGGAGCCGGGCGCCCGAGGCCACGCCGGGGCTGCGGGGATGGGTCGAGTAGGCGATGGTGTCTCCGGTCGCCAGCAGCAGCACACGTCCCACCGCGCGGTCCCTTCGGTTCGACGGCCGTCCACAGCCTTTATAACCCATGGATAACCCCATATATGGGGTTATCCATGGGTTACCCGGCGTCTACCAGGTCACCGGCAGCCGGTGCACGCCGTAGATGGCCATCGCCGAGCGCATCGGCACCTCCTCCTCGGGTACGGCGAGCCGCAGGCCGGGCAGCCGTTCCAGCAGCGCGGGGATGGCGATGCGCATCTCGTTGCGGGCGAGCTGCTGACCCAGGCACTGGTGGATGCCGTGGCCGAAGGACAGGTGGCCGCCGGCCTGCCGGGAGACGTCGAAGTCGTCGGCCTCCTCGAACCGCTCGGGGTCGCGGTTGGCCGCGGGCAGCGAGAGCGTCACGGTCTCCCCGGCCCTGATGGTCTGGCCCTCGATCTCGACGTCCTCAAGGGCGCCCCTGGTCGTGAAGTCGACGATGGTCAGGTAGCGCAGCAGTTCCTCGGCGGCCCCCGCCGCCAGGGAGGGATCGGCACGCAGCGCCGCCAGCTGCGGGGGGTTGCACAGCAGCGCGTAGGTACCGAGCGCGATCATGTTCGCCGTCGTCTCGTGCCCGGCGACCAGCAGGAGCAGCGCGATGCCCGTGATCTCCTCGTCCGTCAGCTCGTCGCTCTCGGCCAGCCCGCCGAGCAGGTCGTCGGTCGGCTTCGCGCGCTTGCTGAGCACCAGCTCGTGCAGGTAGGAGAACAGGTCGGCCAGGGCCTCGATCTTGCGCTGTTCCGACTCCTCCCGGCTGACGATCACCGCCGAGTCATGCTGGAAGCGGTCGTGGTCGGTGTAGGGGACGCCGAGCAGCTCGCAGATCACCAGCGAGGGGATGGGCAGCGCGAACGCGCTCACCAGGTCGGCGGGCGGCCCCTGGCGCTCCATCTCGTCCAGCCGCTCGGCGACGATCTTCTCGATCCTCGGTTCGAGCTGCCGCATCCTGCGGACCGTGAACTGGCCGGTCAGCAGCCGCCGCAGGCGGGTGTGGTCCGGCGGGTCCATCCGCAGGAAGAACCCGGGAGGCAGCGGGATCGCCCGTTGCTTGATCATGTACGGCAGGGCCGGGTGCTGGAGTTCGATCCGGGTGCTGAATCGGTTGTCGGCGAGGATCGATCGGACGGCCGAGTGGCCGGTCGCCAGCCAGCCGAGATGGCCGTCGGCGTAGGTCATGCGGCGAAGCGGGGCCTCCTGGCGCCAAAGGGACAGCTCAGGGGGTGGATCGAAGGTGTCGTGGCGGGCCACGGTGAGGGTCACGGGGCCGAGATCGGCTTCGTTCACGGCGTACTCCTTCGAAGTGGGACGCGCATGTTCCTCTCCACAAAACCTCAGTGAGCGAAAAATTGCAACACATGAAGTTAAGCGTTCAATGCAGTATTTTTCCGGCGGAAACCGCCCCCCCTCGGGGCAGGCGACGCGCGACCGGGAGGACACACCCTGACCATTGCGCACACAGGTTTGACCACGCCAAAACCAGCGCTTAGCTACGTCAACCTGCGACAACGACTTGAATCGAATCATGACTTCTGCGGACGAGCAGCAGAGCGAGGCGGTCATAGAGTTCGCGACCCGGCTTTTCGCCGCGTTCGGCTATGACGGCACCACCCTGCAGGGGCTGGCAGAGGCCATGGGCTACGACCTCGAATGGCTGCACGACACCTTCGGGGACAAACGCGCGCTCTACCTCGCCGTCATCGAGCGGACCAGCCAGGCCCAGCGAGCCGTCGTCGAGGGCGCGCTGGCGTCGCTGCCCGCCCGGGACGCGGCCGGGGTCTCCGAGGCCATGCACACCCTCGTGGACCGCTATCTGGAGTTGTGCCTGTCCAACCCGCAGATCCCCGCGCTGTGGATGCACCGCTGGCTCGGCGACGCCGCCGACATCCCCGACCTCGAACAGAAGTACGCGGTCCCGATCATCAACATCACCAGGGACGCGCTGCGCTCGGCGGCCAGGGACGGGATCATCGACGGCGGCACCGACCTGGACCTGCTGGTGCGGACGCTGGCCTGGAGCATGTACGGCTTCCTGCACGGCGAGGCCCTCGCCCCGCCCGATCCGCCCGACCCCGACAACCCCAGGACGAAGCCCCGGCTGCGGGCCCACCTCCACCAACTGGTCGATCGCATGCTGGGAATCCCCGACGCATGAGAACGCTTCACGAACAACGGGGAAATTTCGGGAACGTCACGTAATAACGGTGTAACGCATGGCCGTGCCGGGGAACCGTACCCCCTGGACCGCGTCTTTCCGTGCCCCCGCGCTGTCTCCCATGGGAGAAGTGTTGGATCGCCCCTATTTGGGAACCTTCATCTCGCAGTCGGGGGCGCCGCACCGGAGGGAACGGTCCGGACACCTTCTCGTGTCCCCGGGCACGAGAGCGGCGTTGCAGGCGCCCGACCGCAAGGAGGCGATCGTGGAGTCCTTCACGGGCAGCAGGCTCCCCCCGGATGACGTCGTCGTCGCGGCTCTGCGCGCCGGGGACGAGGCGATGTTCGCGGCCCTGCTGGACACGTGGTCGAGGGGCATGCTCTGGCTCGCCCGCTCCCACGTGTCGACCAACGACTCCGCGGAGGAGGTCGTGCAGGACACCTGGCTCGCGGTGATCAGGGGTATCGACGGCTTCGAGGGCCGTTCGTCCGTCAAGACCTGGGTCTACCGCATCCTGGTCAACACCGCCAGGAAGCGGGGGCTGCGCGAGAACCGCACGGTACCGTGGAGCAGCGCCTTCGAACATCGGGCGGAGCCCGTCGCGGAGCGGCCGCTCTTCCAGGGGCCCGACGACCCGTTCCCCGGGCACTGGAAGAACGTCCCCTCGGCCTGGTCGACCCCCGAGGGCGAGGTGCTGGCCGCCGAGGTGCGTGACCTGATCGCGGCGGCCCTGGCCGAACTTCCCCCAAGACAGCGCGCCGTCATCACACTTCGTGATGTCGAGGGGTGCACCTCGGAGGAGGTCTGCGAGATCCTGGAGGTCTCCCCGGCCAACCAGCGGGTTCTGCTGCACCGCGCCCGCGTGGCGGTGCGCGGACGCCTGGAGGATTATTTCGAGACGGCGAGGCGGTCGGCGTAGTGAAATCGGTTCAGTTCAGAGACGGTAAGGCGTTTCACGTCGTGAAGCGGTTCAGTTGCGACGAGTGGGTGGAGCTCGTCACCTCCTATCTGGACGGTGACCTCGACGAACCCACCGGGAACCTGTTCGAGGAGCACCTCGGCGCCTGCGAGAGCTGCGGACACTACCTGCACCAGTTCCGCGTGACCGTCACCGCCCTGGGCACCCTGCGGCCGGAGCCGCTGCCCGATCAGGCGCGGGAACGGCTACTGGCCGCCTTCCGCGACCGGCGGAACTCCAGGATCGAGGAGCGGCGCGGCTCCTGAGCCGGGCACCGACGACAGATGCCGCCGCCCTGACGCCCGCGCCGGGCCGTCCGGGGCGTCGAAGGCCGCGCACAGCCGCGTGAGCACCTCCTGCGGAACGTCACCGCCGCCGAAGGCCCGCAGGACCTCGACCGTCACCCGGACCCGCTCCAGGAGGGCCGGACACAGGGCGCATCCGGTCAGGTGCTCCTCGAAGCGCCGCCGCGTCCCCGCGGGCAGGGCTCCCTCCAGATAACACGTGACGAGCCCGCCGACCTCACGGCAGCCCAGGCTCGCCCGGCTCATCGCAGCCCCCGTTCCATACGGGACAGTGCCACGAACCCCCCAATCCGTTACACATGTCCGATCTCCTCCTGTAACGCCTACGCGCCTCACGGGTCTATAGACCCAAACACATCAGGCGAAAAGGAGAGACGATGACCGGTCTTGTGGCCGAGGACGCGCCGATCCGGAATGCCTCCGATGTGGAGGCCTTCGCGCGGGACTGCTTCCTCGGTGCCACCGGGGACGAGGTGGGGATCGAGCTGGAGTTCCTGGTCTTCGACCGTACGGCCACCGGCGAGCAGGTACCGCTGAACAGGACCGCCGCCGTCCTGCCACCCCTGGACGGCGGAAGCCGGGTGACGTTCGAGCCCGGCGGGCAACTCGAACTGTCGGGACCCGCGGGCCCGCTGTCCGAGGCGATCACCCGGATGCGTGCCGACGTGGACGCCGCGAGCCGGGCACTGCGCGGAGCCGGTCTGGCCCTGGCGGGGGCAGGCCACGATCCCGTACGGCCCGCGAGACGGCAGTTACACCTGCCCCGTTACGACGCGATGGCCGAGTTCCTCGGCCTGCCGTACGGGGCGTTGATGATGTGCTCGACCGCGTCGATCCAGGTCAACCTGGACCTGGGCGACAGACCTTCGGCGCGCTGGGAACGCGCCCACCGGCTCGGCCCGATCCTGCTGGCCGCGTTCGCCAACTCCTCGCTGCGTGAGGGACGGCCGTGCGGGTGGATGTCGGGACGTCAGGAGGTGTGGGAGAACCTCGACCGCACCAGAACCGCCCCCGTCCCGGCCACCGGGGACCCCGTGGCCGACTGGACCTCCTATCTCCTCGACGCCCGGCTGATGCTGGTGCGCGAGGGCGGCCGCTACCGCACGATCCGCGACGGCTCGACCTTCCGCGACTGGCTGGACGCGCCCGTGCCCCCACCGACCCTGGCCGACCTGGCCTACCACGCCACGACGATCTTCCCTCCGGTACGGCCGCGCGGCTGGCTGGAGATCCGCTATCTCGACGCCCAGCACCCGGCGAACTGGCCGGTGTGCGTGGCGGTCACCCACGCCCTGGTCGTTGATGACAGGGCGGCGGACACGGCGCTGGCGGCGGCGGAGCCGTACGCGGGGATGTGGCTTGAGGCGGCCCGCTGCGGCCTCACCGACCCGCGACTGCGCCGGGCGGCCGAGGAGTGCTTCCGCGCCGCGGAGGAGGCACTGCCCAGGCTCGGCGCCGACCGCGCGCTGACCGCGCGGGTCTCCGCCTACACCGACCGTCACGTGACGACCGGGCGACCCCCCGCCTACGACCTGCTGGAGCTCGCCGGAGAACCGGGACCGCGCCTGTCGGCCTGGTTGACGGAGGAAGGACACGCATGAACGACTTCAAGGAGCGCATCGCCGCCGAGTTGACCGCGGTGCGTGGTCGGTCGCTGGCCTACACGGAGGCCGAGGACGACCTGCTGGTCAGGCAGCACTCGCCACTGATGTCGCCGCTGGTGTGGGACCTGGCGCACGTCGGCAACTACGAGGAGCTGTGGGTGTTGCGGGAGGCCGGGGGAATCACCCCGTTGCGTCCAGAGATCGACGACCTGTACGACGCGTTCAAGCACCCCAGGAAAAACCGGCCGAGCCTGCCCATCCTGGGGCCTGTCGAGGCGCGCCGTTACATCGAGGGGGTGCGGGGGCGGGTGCTCGACGTCCTGGACAGGCTCGACCCGGAGAGTTCCGACCCGCTGCACCGGGACGCCTTCGTCTTCGGGCTGGTGATCCAGCACGAGCACCAGCACGACGAGACGATGCTCGCCACCTGGCAGCTCTCCGGGGCCGCGGGCCTGGTCAGGGACGGCGAACTGCCCCCGGGCAAGCCGGGCGGCCCCGAGGAGGTGTTCGTGCCCGCCGGGCCGTTCACGATGGGGACCAGCACGCTGCCGTGGGCCTACGACAACGAGCGGCCCGCGCACCGGGTGGACCTGCCCGCCTACTGGATCGACCGGCTGCCCGTGGGCAACCGGGCCTACGCCGACTTCGTCGAGGACGGCGGCTACGACGACCCGCGCTGGTGGAGCCCGGAGGGGTGGGCCTGGCGGCGGGAGACGGGCGCCTTCGCCCCGCAGTTCTGGACCAGGGACGGCGACACCTGGTGGCGGACCCGCTTCGGCAGGCGGGAGCCGGTCCCCATGGACGAGCCGGTCCAGCACGTGTGCTGGCACGAGGCCGACGCCTACGCCCGCTGGGCGGGCAAGCGGCTGCCGACCGAGGCCGAGTGGGAGAAGGCCTGCGGCTGGGACCCCGAGGCGGAACGGGCCAGGAAGTATCCGTGGGGGGACGCCGATCCCGACCCCGGCCTCGCCAACCTCGGGCACCGGGCGGCGCGTCCCGCCCCTCTCGGCGCCTATCCGGCGGGGGCGAGCTTCTACGGTGCCGAGCAGATGATCGGGGACGTGTGGGAGTGGACCTCCTCGGGGTTCCAGCCCTACCCGGGCTTCAGGAGCTTCCCCTACCGGGAGTACAGCGAGGTCTTCTTCGGCGGCGACTACCGGATGCTGCGCGGCGGCTCGTGGGCGGCCGACCCGGCGGCGGTCCGCACGACGTTCAGGAACTGGGACCACCCCATCCGCAGGCAGATCTTCACGGGCTTCCGGTGTGCCCGGTCAGTGTCGGCAGAGCGTTCGGAGCTGCGGTAGATGTGCCGTCACGCCGCCTGGCTCGGCGCTCCCCGGTCCGTCGCCTCACTGGTCAGCGAGCCGGAGCACGGCCTGCTGCGGCAGTCCTACGCCCCGCGCATGCAGCGCCACGGCCTGATCAACGCCGACGGCTTCGGCATCGGGTGGTACGACGCGGCCCGTGCCGAGCCGGTGCGTTACCGCCGTTCCGTCCCCATGTGGGCGGACGCCAACCTGCCCGCCCTGGCCGAGGTCGCCCGGTCGAGCTGCCTGCTGGCGGCCGTGCGGTCGGCCAGCGTCGGCATGCCGATCGAGGAGAGCGCCACCGCGCCCTTCACCGACGGGGCGTGGCTGCTCAGCCACAACGGCCGCGTCGCCCGTGGCCCCGTCAGGGAGCTCGCGGACGGCGCGGGCGCGGAGAGCACCTGCGACGCCGCCTGGGTCGCCGCCGCCGTTTTCGTACGGCGCCGCGCCGGTCTCACCCTCGGCGACGCCCTGTCCGAGGTCGTCGTCAACGCCGGGACCAAGGACCCCGCGGGGCGGCTGAACCTCCTCGCCAGCGACGGCTCGTCCCTGGCCGCCACCACCTGGGGCGACACGCTCTTCCTCAACCTCGACGACGGCGTGCTCGTCGCCAGCGAGCCGCTCGACGACCGGCCCGGCTGGCAGGCCGTACCGGATCGGAGTCTGGTGCTCGCGTCCTTCGACGGCGTGCGCGTCCAGCCACTGTGACCTGCGACATCAAGGAGTCATCATGCCCGTGAGCCAGTCCGACGTACGCCTGACCAGCCATCTCGGTGACGACTACCTCAGCCAGGCCCTGGAGAACGACGTCCGCGCCGGGTTGTCGTCCGACCCCAAGTGGCTGCCGCCGAAGTGGTTCTACGACGAGACCGGCAGCGAGCTGTTCTCCCAGATCACCCGGCTGCCCGAGTACTACCCGACCCGCAGGGAGCTGTCCATCCTGCGCAGGCACTCCACCGACATCGCCGCCGACAGCGGGGCGGACACGCTGGTCGAGCTGGGTTCGGGGACCAGCGAGAAGACGGTGCTGCTGCTCGACGCCCTGGCCTCGGTGGGGAGGCTGCGCGCCTACACCCCGGTGGACGTGGACGCCGTCACCCTCCGCGACGCCGCCCGGCGCCTGGCGGCCCGCTACCCGGGGACGGAGGTGCACGCGGTCTGCGCCGACTTCGAACGCCACCTGGCGCTGCTGCCGAAGCGGGGGCGGCGGATGGTGGCCTTCCTCGGCGGCACCATCGGCAACCTCGACCCCGAGGCCAGGGCCGTGTTCCTGAAGGAGCTGCGCGACACGCTCTCCCCCGGTGACTCCTTCCTGCTGGGGGCCGACCTGGTGAAGGACACCGGGCGGCTGGTCGCGGCCTACGACGACGCGGCCGGGGTGACCGCGGCCTTCAACAGGAACGTCCTGCACGTGATCAACCACAGGCTGGAGGCCGACTTCGACCCGGACGCCTTCGAGCACGTCGCGCTGTACGACGAGCGCAACGACTGGATCGAGATGCGGCTGCGCGCGAGCCGCGCCATGACCGTGCGGATCGTCGCCCTCGACCTGTCGGTCTCCTTCGAGGAGGGCGAGGAGACCCGGACGGAGATCAGCGCCAAGTTCCGTCCTGAGGGGCTGAACGGGGAGCTGGTCGCGGCCGGGTTCACGCCGGGCCAGACCTACACGGACCCGACGGGGGACTTCACCCTGGTTCTCGCCCACGCGTAGGGGGACGATGAGGCGGTGGACCTCGACTCCCTCCTCGTGACGGCACGGCGATTGCTCGCCGTGCCGTCCACCGCCGACCGCCCCGGTGACCTGCGCGAGGCGCTCGAACTCGTGCTCGGCCTCGTCACCGACGCCTTCACGGTCGAGCGGTTCTTCTCGAACGGCAAGCCGAGCGCGCTCGTCTATTCCGGCTCCCGGCGCCCCCATTTCCGGGTCATCCTCAACGCCCACCTCGACGTGGTGCCCGCGCCGCCGCACCAGTTCCGCCCGCGTCTCGACGGGACCCGGCTGTACGGCAGGGGCGCCCACGACATGAAGGTCTCCGCCCTGGTCGAGGCGCTGGTCTTCCGCGAGCTGGCGGGGGCGCTGCCGTACCCCATCGGGCTGCAGCTCGTCACCGACGAGGAGGTCGGCGGCCTCGACGGCACGGCGCACCAGATCGACCGGGGCGTGAGCGGTGACTTCGTCGTCATCGGCGAGCAGAGTGGGCTGCGGGTCGTGACCGACTCCAAGGGGATGGTCACCGCGAACCTGCGGGCGAGCGGCCGGGGCGCGCACAGCGCCTACCAGTGGCTCGGCGACAACGCGCTGCTCAAGCTGCACCACAGCGTGGGCGCCCTGCTGGAGCGCTACCCCGTGGCGACCGAGGAGGCGTGGCGGACCACGGTGAACGTCGCCAGGATCGAGACGCCCAACCTGGCCCGCAACCAGGTGCCCGACGAGGCGGAGGCGTGGCTGGACATCCGCTTCCCGGCCGGTGACCCCGACCTGGACGGCAGGACCGAGGAGGAGATCACCGCGCACCTGGCGGGCTTCTGCGCCCCCGGCGTCGCGCCCGTCGTCACCCACGTCGCCCCACCGCACCACGCCGACCCAGGGCGGCCAGAGGTGCTCGGGCTCCGGCGAGCGGCCCGCGAGCAGGGCTACGACGGCGATCTGCTGCGCAAGCACGGCGCCGCCGACTGCCGGTTCTACTACCGCAAGGGCATCGACGCCGTCATCTTCGGCATCGGCGGGGACGGGCAGCACGGTCCCGACGAATACGCCGACATCACCACGATCGAGCCCTATCGCAGGGCGCTGCGCGCGTTCCTCACGGGCCTCGCCGACGGCTGAAAGTGACAATCCAGCGATAGATTGTCACCCCAGGAGGACGACGGGATCGCCGACGCGGATCGTGCCCGGGGTTCTCGGGAAGCCGGTCTTGCCGAAGACGACGCGGGGCCTGTCGGTCATGACGGTCCTGAACCCGGCGAGCGTGCGCAGTGGCTCACGGCCCTTGACGCCCGTGGCCTGGTCCACGTTGACGATCACGCAGCGCCCGCAGGGCTTGACCAGCTCGACCTCGACCTCGCCGATCCGCAGCCACCGTACCCCGTCCTCCTCGAACGGCTCGCGCCAGCCGGAGACGACGATGTTCGGCCGGAAGCGGGTCATCGGCACCGGCTCCGCGAGCCGCGTGTTCAGCTCGGCCAGCGACTCCTCGGAGGTGACGAGCAGCGGGAGGGAGTCGGCGTAGCCGCTCTCCCCCACGGCGTCGGCCCAGCCGACCCTGCGGACGTGGTCGTCGGGGAAGCTCACCAGGCGGCAGGGGACGCCGAGCGCCGTGGAGAACCACCCGGCCGCCTCCTCCCCCTGGTCCACGCCCCGGTCGGGGGCCTTGAAGAGGGTGATGTCCCGCGCGGGCCGGTCGCGCCGTACCTCGTGGGTGAGCGGGACCTGGGCGGCCGGGTCGGGGGGCTCGACGCGGAGCTTGTCACCGTCGTAGACCGGCCGCAGCAGCGCCATCCTCGGCACCTCCCGCTGGGACAGGTGGGCCCCCTCCGGGGTGACGAGCATCAGCTCGCGGTCGTGCCGTATCCCCCTGGGGGTGATCTCCGCCTCCCGCAGCGCGGTGCCGCCGCAGCTCTTGAGCGGGTAGACGTTCAGCTCCGTCACGATCACGTGGATCTCCGTGCCGTCATGGCGGCGACCCTACGCGTCCCCGGAAGCGATCAGAAGGTTTCGCCGGTGAATCTCACAGTAAAATGTCAGTCTTTCTGTGAGGCGAGTGCGTTGAGTTCCGCGACCTCCTCCTCGTCCAGCACGAGGTCGGCGGCGGCCACGTTCTCCGCGAGGTGCGCGAGCGAGGAGGTCCCCGGGATGGCCAGCGTCACCGGGGAGCGGGCGAGCAGCCAGGCCAGCATGACCTGCGCGACCGTGGCGCCGTGCCGCTGTGCGATCCGCCCGATCCGCTCGTCGTCGGGCAGCCCGAACCCGCCGAGCGGGAAGAACGGCACGTACGCGATCCCCGCCCGCTCGCACTCGGCCAACAGGTCGAGATCGTCCTGACGCGTCAGGTGGAAGTGGTTCTGCACCGCCACGACCGGCGCGACGTCCCGCACCTGCGCGAGCTGGCCCGCCGTCACGTTGCTGAGCCCGAGGTGCCGGATCAGCCCCTCCTCCCGCAGCCCGGCCAGTACGGCGAAGCGCTCCCCGATCGGCTCGTCCCGCGTCTCCATCAGGCCGACCCGCAGGTAGACCAGGTCGAGCCGGTCCCGCCCGAGCCCGGCGAGGTTCTCCTCGACGGCCGCGCGCAGGTCGCCGGGACCCGCCTCCGAGAGCCACCCCTCGGGACCGCGCCGGGGACCGACCTTGGTCGCGATCACCAGGTCCTCCGAGTAGGGACGCAGCGCCGTCCTGATCAGCTCGTTGGCCGAGAGGTCCCCGTACGCGTAGAACGCGGCGGTGTCGATGTGGTCAACGCCGAGTTCGACGGCCCGGCGCAGCACCGCGAGCGCGGTCTCCCTGTCTCCCGCCGGGCCGTCCCAGCCACGCGCGGGCAGCCGCATCGCCCCGAACCCGAGGCGCGAGACCCGCCTGTCACCGCCGAGCATCCAGTGTTTCGTCATGCTTCGACCCTTCCCCCTCCGGCCCGCCCGGCGCGAGCCGGTGGCAACAAGCTGCCACGCCGTACGGCACGGCAGACTTGGGGGGTGGACCAGGACCAGAACGTGACCCTGCGCGGCGAGCGGGAGCTGACCGAGCGCGCGGGACACCTGCTGCTCGGCGCGCGGCACGAGTTCGCCTGCGCGGCCGGTGACCTGCTGACCTGGAGCCTGCCCGGCATGCGGGCGCGGATCCCGACGGACCACGGCTCGCTGACCGTCCGCAAGCTCTTCGACGTACGGCTCCTCGCCGACGAGGAGGGGCGGCGGCACCTCGACGAGGCCGCCCGCAGGGGTGCCCTGGTGCGGATCTCCACGACGGGCCTGCCGTACGAGACGATCATCGTTGACGGGCGGCTCGCGGTGCTGGCGGGGCCGCCGGGGCCCGGCGAGCGCTCCTACACCGTGGTCCGCTCCCCCGGCGTGGTCGCGAACGTCAACGCGCTGTTCCTCGCCGCCTGGAACGCCGCCGCCGACCTGGCCGAGTTCCGCTCGGCGCCGAATCCCCCGCCCGTACTGGACGAGGAGGGCAGGCGGGTGCTGGCCATGCTCGGCAGCGGGCGCAAGGACGAGGTGGCGGCGCGCGAGCTGGGCCTTTCACTGCGCACCTACCGGCGCCGGGTCGCCGCCCTGATGAGGCTGCTCGACGCCGACTCCCGCTTCGAGGCGGGCCTACGGGCCAGGGAACTCGGCCTCGCTCTCGCCCAGGAGCTGTACGACATGCGGGACAAGCCCGTCCAGCAGATCGCTGATTTGTCCGGGGTGCCGCGCTCAACGGTGTACGGGAACCTGAAGGGCGACACCGTGCCCCGCCAGCCAAAGAAGATCCAGAACAGGGCGTAATCGGGGAGTTGAGATCATGGCAGGGCCTCATTCGGCGGGGATGCGCCAGGGGGCGGCGCCGGGCCGGAAGCTCGTGGCAGGCTGGGCGCAAGAGCGTGGTGACGGGCAGGGGACCGACGGAGTGGCAGGGACAGCGAGATGCGCGAGCCTAGGGTCGGCGGCGGTGACGCCCGGCCGGTGGTGTACTTGCTGGTCGGGCTGACCGGTTCGGGCAAGACCACCTATGCCCGGCAGGTTCTGGAACCGGCCGGGGTGATGCGGCTGTCAGTGGACGAGCTCGTCTATCAGCGTCACGGCCGCTATGGCGTGGACTACCCCGAGCAGGAGTACTTCGCGCGGGAGGCGCCAGCGCTCGCTGAGGTTCGTGAGCGCCTGGCCCAACTGGTGAAGGCCGGGCAGGACGTCGTGGTCGACCATGGGTTGTGGTTGCGGCGCGATCGTGAGGAGTGGAAGAAGCTCATCGAGCAGGCGGGGGGCCGGTGGCGGCTGGTGTACTTCGACGTGCCCCGCCGTGAGCTGCTGCGGCGGCTGGCCGAACGCAATCTGCGCGAGGACGCCGACGCCTTGATGGTGACGCCGGAGGCTCTGGAGGACTTCTACGCCCGGTTCGAGCCCCCAGGAGAGGACGAGGGCGCCGAGGTCCCCTCCGGATGGTGAGCGTCGGCGGTTCAGGATGGTCCTGACCTGGGTGGGCGCCACCGGTCCAGCAGGTCTGCGCAGGCGTGCGGCCACCATGGCGGCGTCGTGGCGAGGTCGACCGGGCGGAAGGGAATCGGCCCGGCGGTGTGGGGCACCGAAACCTCGATGACCGCTGAGGCCGCCCCGCTGCGCACCGCGCCCGCGGGCCGCACCCACGACGGCCGGAGCATCTTCGACTGGTCGACCGACGACCCGCCGCTGCATGCCCGCTTCCGCCTCGAATGGCGGTTCCGCGCCCTACGCCCCCCACACTCCACGAAAGAAGCCAGGTGATCACCGGTGCGGCCCAGTCAGCACATGCAGGCGCTCGGCGTCGTCCAGCAGGGCGCCGACATCCTCACCCGTCCCGCCGTCCCATTTGACTTGCCCGCCGAGCACGAGGTCGCCAGCGCCGTCGTCGACCGGCTGCTGGCCGCCGCAAGCCAGATCAGCCGCGTCCACGCCTTCGCCAAAGGCATGGGCCTGGCCGCCCCTCAGATCGGTATCGCGCGCGCCGCCGCCATCATCTTGCCTGCCGGTGGAGACTCCGCCCCAATCATTCTGCTCAACCCCGTCGTCACTGAGGTCTCCGAGGAGACCGACGAGCAGTACGAGGGCTGCCTGTCGTTCTTCGACGTGCGTGGCATGGTGCCCCGGCCGCTTCACCTGGACATAGAACACTCCGCCTACGATGGCCACCAGACGATCACACGATTCGACAACGGCCTGGCCCGGTTGGTCGCCCACGAGGTCGATCACCTGTGCGGGCGGCTCTACACCAGCCGGATGCGCCCCTGCGTCCAGCCGATTCCGGTGGAGGAGTATCGCGGCACCGGCCAACCATGGACGACACGTCGATGACGTGGGTGCCGGCCCCGGATTCCCCGTCCCCGAACGGGTGCGCTACAGGATCGCGATCCGGTCGGCGACCGGCTCCTCACCCCCGGAGAGGTCGCCCGGATCTTCGGCGTTGACCCCAAGACCGTCAACCAGTGGGCGCTCACCGGGAAGATTCCCTCGATCAGGACGCCCAGCAACCACCGCCGATACCGCGAAATCGACATCAAGGCCCTCATCAACGCCTCGACGTCGTGACCACACCACTCCTGGAACCAGGGAAGTCGCGCGTGTACGCGGATTCGCGTACGGCGAAGCCTCTGGTGGGCGGATGCCCCGCCGACGGCGCCGGAGGAAGACTCGGCGTATGCCATCCCTCCTCCTCCGGGCCTTCCGTGTGCCCGATCTCAGGAAGAAGATCCTGTTCACGCTGGCGATGATCGTGTTGTTCAGGCTCGGGCAGATCCTCCCGGCGCCCGGGGTGGACGTGGACGCGGTGCGCTCCTGCCTGAGCGGCGCCAGCGGCGGGATCGTGGACGCGGTGCAGCTCTTCAGCGGCGGGGCGATGCTGAAGCTGTCGGTCTTCGCGCTGGGGATCATGCCCTACGTCGTCGCCGGGATCGTGATCCAGCTCCTCACGGTGACGGTTCCCCGGCTGCAGGCGCTCAAGAAGGAGGGGCAGCAGGGACAGGCGAAGATCACGCAGTACACGCGGTACCTGACGGTCGCGCTCGCCGTACTGAACGCCTCGACCGTGGTCGCGATGGCCCGCACCGGCCGGATCTTCCCCACCTGCGGTAAGCAGTTGCTGCGGGACCAGGGGATGCTGACGACGCTGGTGATCGTGGTCACGCTGGTCGCGGGGGCGTCCACGATCATGTGGCTGGGCGAGCTGGTCACCGATCGGGGGATCGGGAACGGCATGTCCATCCTGATCTTCACGCAGGTGGTCGCGGTCTTCCCGTCCTACCTGTCGAACATCTTCGTGCTCAGCCCGGCCGCGCTGGTGACGATGCTGCTGGCCGGGATCGTCCTGGTCGCCGCCGTGGTGTTCGTCGAGCAGGCGCAGCGACGCGTCCCGGTCCAGTACGCCAAGCGGACGATCGGCCGCAAAATGCACGGCGGGACCTCGATCTATCTGCCGCTCAAGGTCAACCAGGCCGGGATCGCCCCGGTGATCTTCACCTCGTCGATGCTGTTCCTGCCGCAGCTCGTGGCGCAGCTCACCGGGGGCACGGGACCCGTCGCGGACTGGATCTCGCGCTATCTCGCCTCCGGCGACCACCCCGTCTACGTGGCCGCCTATCTCCTGCTGACCGTGGCCTTCACCTACTTCTACGTCTCGATCACCTTCGACCCGGTCGAGGTGGCCGACACCATGAAGCGCTACTCCGGGTTCGTGCCCGGCATCCGGCCGGGACGGGCGACCGCGTCCTATCTCGCGTTCGTGCTGTCCCGGCTGACCGCACCCGGCGCCGCCTATCTGGCCGTGCTGTCGTTGATCCCGATCGTGGCGTTCGTGCTGCTGCGGGACCCGGGGACCCAGCAGAACTTCCCGTTCGGCGGGACGACCGTCCTCATCATGGTCGGCGTCGGGCTTGAGACGGTCAAACAGATCGAGGCGCAGCTCGAACAGCGCACCTACCGGGGCTTCCTCAAGGACCTCAGGGAGACGCCAGCCCGGACCTGACCGCGAAGACGACGAGCTGCGCGCGGTCACGGGCGCGCAGCTTGACCATGGCGCGGCTGACATGGGTGCGTACGGTCTCCGGGCTGATGACGAGTTCGGCGGCGATCTCGTCGTTCGACCGGCCGGTGGCGACCCAGGCGACCATCTCGCGTTCCCTCGGGGTGAGGGTGTCGATCCCCTCGACCGGGGCGGCGTCGTGACGGCCGAACAGGCCGATGACCTTCCTGGTGACCGAGGGGGACAGCAGGGCCTCCCCCGAGGCCACGACCCTGATCGCGCGGGTGAGCTCCTCGGGCGCGCTGTCCTTGAGGACGAACCCGCTCGCCCCCGCCTGGAGCGCCGCGAAGACGTAGTTGTCGACCTCGAAGGTGGTGACGACGACAACCCTGGTCGCGGCCAGCCCGGGGTCGGCGGCGATGGCCCGCAGCGTCTCGATGCCGTCCATGCCCGGCATGCGGACGTCCAGCAGGAGCACGTCGGGACGCGCCTCGCCGAGCAGACGCAGCGCCCCGGCGCCGTCGGCGGCCTCCCCGGCGAACTCCAGGTCGGGTTCACGCTCGATGAGCGCCCGCAGTCCCATCCGCACGACGGCCTGGTCATCGGCGAGCGCCACCCGAATCGGCGCCGTACTCACGGGGGCGTTCACCGGCTCGTTCATACGGTTCCGCGCGGTTCGACTCCAGACGGGAAACCGGTTCCGAGTGGAAGGTCGGCTTTGGGGGCGTCGGTCTCCAGTGGGAAGTGGGCCGCGACGCGGAAACCGCCGTCCTCGCGGGGACCGGCCTCGAACGAGCCGCCCGCCTTGGACACCCTGGCCCGCATCCCGACCAGGCCGCGACCCTCGGTCGGGGTGCCCGCCGTACCGGAACCCTGGTCGAGGACCTCGACGCGCAGGCCGTCGCGGTCGTGCGCGAGGCGGACCGTGGCCCGGGTGGGACCGGCGTGGCGCAGGACGTTGGTCAGCGACTCGCGGACCACGCGGTAGACGACGTCCTCAAGATGGGCGGGGACGTCCGGCCGCGCGGGCTCGACCGTGACGGCCAGCCCCGCGGCTCGCACCCCGGCGACCAGGCCGGACAGGTCGTGACCGACGGGGCCCGGCCCCTCCTCGACGAGGTCGAGCGCGGAGCGGAGCTGACCGAGCGCCCGCGTGCTGGTCGCGCGGATGGCCTCAAGCGACGCGCGGGCCTGGTCGGGGTGCTCGTCGAACACCAGCAGGGCGAGCCCGGCCTGCATGGCGATGGTCGCCAGACCGTGCCCCGCGGCGTCGTGCACCTCCCCGGCGATCCGCGCCCGCTCCTCGGCGATCGACGCCACCGGATGCGGGGTGGGGACGGCTGGTTTGACCAGCGGGGCCGGGGGTGGGGCGGGTGCGGCGGCGAGGGTCCAGGTCGTTCCCGCGGCGGCGGGCCGTACGGCGGGAGCGTCCGTGCCCTGGAAGCCGGTGGTCACCCCCCTGGCCTGGGTCAGGCCGCTCGACGGCCACGGGATGGCCAGCCAGCCGACCCACGCCAGCATGAGGATGACCGGCAGGTCACGCAGCCGCCCAAGCCGGGACAGTGCCGCCGCGGCCGCCACGAGGGAGCCACGTGGACGGCAGTCCTGAGGCGTGTGCTCGGTCACCGTTCTCCCTCGGCCCTCCCTACGGCACAGGGCATATGCCCCGATCTTAACCATTCCCGCCCCGACCCGTGGGGCCGTCACGAGATCGCCGCGTGGTCCGTCACGGCTTCGTCGTGAGGTTCTCCATGGTCTGTCGGGCTTCGCCGGAGCCCGTCCCAGGATCGAGGTCTTTCAGGGGGCCGCCACGAGGTTCCCGCAGGGGATCGGTCAGGGAGCTGTCGTGGAATCGCCGGGGAGTTCGGGAGGTCAGAGCATGGCGGCGGCGACGGTCAGGACGCCGCTCAGTACCGAGATCGCCAGGCACCACAGCGCGAGCTGGATCAGCCGGTACTTCGTGGAGACGATGCGGCTGATCGTGTGGATCTGGTCGGTGAGCCGTCCCAGCTCGTCCGGGGACGGCCTTTCGAGCGCCGCCCGCAGGGCCTTGGGGTCCGAGTGCGCGACCATGTCCCCGAAGTAGGCGTTGACGAGCGGGCGGCGCAACCTGATCCGCCTCGGATACAGGGCCATGAGCAGCAGCGTGACCGACATGAACGCCGCCCCCGCCGCCGTCCACCGCAGCCACGGCCACGAGGCCCCCCACGCCCCGCTCACGACGCCGTTCACCATGTCGCCGACGACGCCGCTGACCGCGATACCGATCGCGCCGAGCAGGATCGAGGCCTTGGTGTCGGCCCTGTTCACCTCCTCCCGGGTCTCGGCGAGGATCGTCACCGCCCTCGTCCGTGCGTCCACCCGAAGTTCCGGCCCCGGCCTGGTCCGTGGTTCCGCGCGTCGCGTGCGCCTAGCCCTCACGTTCCTCCGTTCCCGTACGGCCCGCGGAAGCCCCGCTCCACTGGGCCGTCAGCCGTCCCCGCACCTCGGCGAACTCCCGTTCCAGCTCGCCCGGCTCGTATCTGCTCAGGACCTCCTGCACCTCCCGCAGCGCGCCGTACTCGGGGACTGGGCCGGAGACCCCGGCGAGCTCGTTCCCGATCCACTCCGGCAGCGGCGGCTCCCCCCGGACGGCGCCGGAGTCCCGGGAGCCGGGGACGAACGTCGGGGGCAGTTGCCCGGCCTTGCCGTGGAACCCCCGGGCGTAGGTGATGAACCGGTAGGCCTCGCCGTACCGCTCGGTGACACCGGCGACGAGGTCGTCGCGCAGGGCCCGCAGGTCGCTCCACGCCGTGACGTGCAGCCGCAGCCGTCCGCCCGCGTGCCGTACCAGCCTCCGCTCCGACCTGCGGGCCCGCTTCAGGACGCGCCGGACCTCGGCCTCCCGCGTGGCGTAGGGGTCGTAGGCGGCGACCTTCACCGCGATGGCGCACAGCGACAGCGTCGCGACCAGGACGGCCACGAAGTCCGGGGGGAGGGGCAGTCTGCCGCCCGCGTTCACGTCCACCACCCGGAACAGCGCCCAGAGCGTGGCGACCAGGAGCAGCAGCGTGGGCAGGATCAGGCGCAGCACCCACAGCCCGAGGTTCGCGAACAGGCGGGCCTTCGCTCCCCTGCCCTCCTGACGCTCCTCGTGGAGACGCCTGGCGCGGTAGACGGCCCTGCCGAGTCCGACCCCGGCGACGATCATGCCGAACGTCAGCCCGGCCCCGGGAAGCAGGGTGATCACCTGCTCCAGGAGGGAGACCGCCTGGTTCCCGACGAACCGCTGGAAGATGCCCTGGAAGTACCAGGTGTCGAAGGCACCGGCCGAGACGATCGCCGGCCACGCGATCACCCGCAGCCAGATCGGGGGCCGCGCCTTCCTGTCCGCCATGTCGTCGTCGAGCCGATCCCGTTCCCGTACGGCCCGCGTCAGGGCGCCCTCGTCGGCGAAGGCCCGCAGGTCGTCCAGCGCGACCGTGGCCTCCCCGTGGGTCTTGATGAGTCTGCGCCGCCCCCACGCCATGGGGTCGAGGTTGCGGTGCAGATGCCGTACGGCACGGCCCTTGGCGGACAGCAGCGCGTGCATCTCCACGCTGTCGAGCTGGTCGGGCTCCCGCTCGGGGGTGACGGCGAGGTAGCGGTCGAAGTTGCGCTGCCAGCAGTCGCAGCCGTGGTGGCACAGGTGCACCTCACGGCTGTCCAACGGGGGACGCGCGCTCCCCTCTGGCACGACCCGGCCCTGGATGACCGTCTCGTCCTCGTGATGGGAGGTGTGATCATCGTTCATGTTCAGCCACGCACCCTGTAGACGATCTCGACGCGCCGGTTGCACGCCTTGGTGTCCCCCGCGTTCGGTGAGGGGCAGTTCCCCGCGATCTCTCCCCGCCCCTCGGTGCGGAAGCCGCGCAGCCCGGCCCGCCGCAGGACGTCGCCGACGGCCTGCGCCCTGCGCCGGGAGAGCTCCTCGTTGTAGGTCGTGCCGCCCCGGTCGTCGGCGTATCCCGCCACACCGACCGACTCGGGCGCCTGCCCGGCCAGTTCGTCGGCGAACCGCGTGAGCAGTTCCCGCCCCTTCACGTGGAGCACCGCGGACCCGGTGGGGAAGAGCAGGTTCTCCGGGAAGACCTTCTTCACGAACGGGCTGGGGGCCCGTTCCGTCGAGGCGAAGGCGATGACCGGGTCCTTGACGGTGACGGGGACGCCCTCGGTTCCCCGGGCGGGGTCGGGGGGACGGCCGTCGGCGATCCGGCACGGGTGGGCGCCCGTCGCGGCGCACAGTCCGCTCCACAGGCTGGTCAGCCACTTCCTGTGGCTCTGCCGTGGCTGCGGCCTGCCCGCTCCCGGATGGCCGAGCCACGCCATCTCGACCGCCCAGCCCTTCAGATCGGGCACCGCCCGCTGTCCCTGGCAGGCCCGGACGATCCTGCGGACGAGGGTGAGGTCGCGCATCGCGGTCTGTCCCAGGGAGGCGCATCCCTGGGTGGACAGGCCGTCGGTGGCCACCACGAGCCGGTGTTCGGCGTCCGGCGCGCTCGTCTGGACGCGGTCCACGTCGAGTGCCCCGAGGACGGCGCTGCCCGGTTCGCGGGGCGGGGAGGCGGCGGCGCGGCCCACGGCGTCCCTGAGACAGTCGCTCACGTTGAGGGCGTAGGAGGAGCGGTAGCCGTCCGCCGTGGCCGTGAGATGGGGCAGCAGGAGATCGCCGACGACCCACTCGACCGATCCCTCGCCGTCGAACGCGCCGACCCTGATCCGCGCCGGGGTGGGCACACGCGTGTTGGGGAACGAGACGGCGTCGCCGACTGCCGTGCCCGCGCCGCCGAAGACGGCCCGGTACCAGTCCCACGCCCTGCCCTTTCCGTCGCGGGCCGAGGCGCTGCGGTCGATGAGGACCACGAGGTCCAGCCTGGCCGGGGCGGCGTCGGAGGTCTGCTCACCGAGCCACCGGCACGCCTGGCCCGCCGGATCCGCGCCTGCCCCGGGGGCCGTCTGGCCGAGCAGGCCGCCGACTGAGCATCCCGTGACGGCCGTCATGGCCACCAGCGTGAACAGGTGCCGGACTTTCACCGCTCCTCCAGCCAGGGCAGGTCCGCCACGGGAGGCGGGACGGGGACGCCGAGCCGTTCCAGGGCGATCCGCAGCACGCCGTCGCTGGCCGCGACGAGGTCGAACACGTCCACGCTCTGCTGGGCGGCGACGACCTGCTTGACGATGTCCAGGAAGTTCTGCGCGTCCTGCCTGCGCTCCTCGACCATCGTCGTCATGACCCCGGCGACCCCCCGGGGACTCTCCGCCAGTTGTACGGCGAAGCGCGCGGCCCAGTCCTCCATGCCCTCCTTGAGGAACTCCCGCCAGTCGTCGCGGGACCGCGTCATGTTGTCCATGATCGCCATGTCGATCTCCCGCTTCGCCTGGATCTCCAGGAGCGCCCGGCCGAGATGTTTGCGCAGCTCACGGACCTCCTCGGTGAGGTTGATCTGAGCCTTGACGGTCACCGTGATCGTCACGTCGTCGCACTGGTGCGACGGACGGGCGAACTCCGTCGTGAGTTCCTTGTTGACCTCCTCCTCCGCCTCGCCGGGCAGGTGCGGGTCGAACCGGCGGGCGACGCGCCGTACGACCTCCTCGGCCCGTTCGTGGATCTTCGGCCGCTCGGCGGCGATGTCGGCCCTGAGCCCCGTCGTGGTACGGCCGTCGCCCGAGGTCACGCACCAGGCGACCGTGACGACGGCCTGGAAGGAGAAGGCGTCCCCACGGGCGGGGACGACGAGTTCGAGCGGGGAGTCCCACTCGTGCAGTCCCTGCTCGTCGTAGACGGCGTGCGGGGCGGGCGGGGGCTGGAAGAACCGGCGCACCGAGGTGATCGGGCCGCTCTCCCCGTCCTTCCAGGGGTGGGCGCTGCCCAGGCCGGAGCGGCGGGGCAGCTTTCTGAGGAGCCGGTACAGGAGTCTCATGAGCCTGCCGTCCCTTTCATGTGGTGGTCCAGGCGGTGGTAGAGGGGGATGTCGACGACGCGCCGCAGATACCAGTGGCGCAGGTGGAGGCGGAGCGGCCCGCGCAGGTGGTTGCGCACGGCCCCCTCGAACACGGCCTCGACGACCGGCCGCACCCCCGGCACCGTGGCCCAGTTGCCGACCCACTCGGCGAAGACGTCCCAGGCCGCGCGGATCGGACGGCCGATGACGCCCGTCGGCATCCTGGCGATCAGCCCGCACCTGAGGGCGTTCTCCCACAGGGAGACGAGGTGTTCCCGCGCCCAGTCCTGCTTGTCGGCGGGGAACTCCGCGAGCAACAACCTGCAGGTGCCGCTCTCCACCCCGGAGGCCAGCCGGGTCATGGCGAGCGCCGCCGTACGGCGCAGCCCGGGATGGCCGCCCACGGCCCACTCCGCCAGTTCGGAGAGGACCTTGACCGCCGTGTCGGGGCCGTAGATCTCCATGAGCGTCCGCGAGACGGCGTCCTGGGTCGCGGGGCGCGAGGAGCGCAGCGCGATCTGCCTGAGGGCGGGCAGCGCCCGGTCGATCTGCTCGACACCGACGCCGAGGCCGTACGCCCTGGCGACGATTGCCTGTTTCGCCGCGCTTCCCCCGGCCCAGTCGCGCAGTCGGTCGAGCAGCCGGGGCGCGACGTGCTGGGACAGCAGTGCCGCCTCGATGGCCCAGGCCGCGAGCCAGTGGTCGCGGGTCCTGCCGGAGACGCTCCAGCGGCGCAGGAACTCACCGTCGATGACGTCGAAGTCGTAGGTGACGAGCCTGCCGATGGCGTGGGCCGCCTTGATGCGGACCGCCTGGTCGGGGTGCTCGCACAGCCGTCCGAGCCAGGCGAGCAGGGCCTCCCTGATCGTCGGGTGCTCCCGCCAGGCGACCTCAAGCACGACGGAGGCCATGGTGGAGCGGCGCAGGCTGATCCGGCTGCCCCGGCCGCGCTCGTCCGGCACCTGGGACGCCTGGGCGTAGTCCACCCACTGCGACAGCGCGTCCCACGACTCGGGATCGACGAGCGTGTGGTCGGGGTCGGCGAGGATCTCGGTGAGCTGGAGCGCCGCCCGGGTGATCGTCACCGAGGGCAGCTCGTTCAGCACGGCAACCCCGAGCAGGAAGCAGCGCCGCCGTACATCGTGCTCAGGAGAGAGCAGGGTGGCGACGTGGGCGCGCAGCCTGCGCGGCTGCCCGGCGAGCGCGTCGTCGAGCCCGCCGCCCGCGCGCAGGGCCTCCGCCGCGTCCTTGGCGAGCTGTACGACGTCGGCCAGGGTGCAGCCCTCCCTCAGGTACTCCCGGACGCCGTCGTGGACGGCGGTCTCCGCCGGGGCGGCGCCGCCGAGCTCCCAGGACAGCCACCGTTCGAAGACCGGGCCGGGAGGCGGAGGGTCGTGGTCCACGGCGGACACGGTGCCGGGGAACCCTCGGTCCACGAGGACCACGATCCTGGCGTTCCTCGTGGCGGCCACGGCGGCGAGGTGCTGGAAGACGCCGTCCGCCGAGGCACGCGTCCACGCCCTGCCGGTGGCGTCCAGGACGTAGCCGCCCCCCTCGTCGAGCCGCTCCTCGGTCAGGTCCAGCGGATCGACGGAGTCACGTACCCACCCCACGGGGGCCTGTGCCGTACGGCGGCGGTCGAGCAGCGCCATCCAGCCGGTGACCATGCGGCCGCTTCCCCGCCCGCCCCGCAGCGCGACGACCGGCTCGTCACGCAGCAGCGCGGCCAGGCGTTCGTACGACGCGGTCGGGACGTGGACCCGGGCGAGTTGCTGGCGCCGGTTCGGCGCGAGGTGGACGACGCCCCCGCGCCCCTCCTCCTCCCGGCCGCCGAAGACCATCCGGTCGGCGTGGTAGATATTTCCGGATTTAACGCGATAAGCGCCCCCGGAGATCGCGTCGCGTCCGGCACGCGGGCCGTCGCCGTACTCGCCGTAGAGGTCGCGCAGGTTGGCCTCGCGCAGGTGCCGCTCCCTGTCCTCCGCGGCCATGCGCTCACGGAGGGGCCGGTCGAGCTCGCCGTCCTCGTCGTCCCCGGTCTCGTTCTCGGCGGGCTTGGGGTTCTCGGAGGTCCTGAGGGCGTTCTTGGCGGCGTCGGGGTTTTCGGGGGTCTCGGAGGCACCTGCGGGTTCCTGGGCCTTGGCGGGCTCCGGCGGCCCGGCCTCCGGTTCCTGGGGCGTGGGCTCGGCGCTCATCGCCCACCGTGTCCGGTGCCGAAGTGCATGTCGCCCCGCGAGGTGTAGACGTTGCCGTTCTTCACCCGGTTCTGGTCGCCCATGATGACGTCACGCGCGGCGCCGAAGGGCTTCGGCGGGCGCGGGCCGTCGCCGTCCTTCTGGATGGGGGACGTCTCGTCGGCGGGCGGGTCGAAGACGTCCAGTTCCCGCAGCTCGTGGACGTCGGCGTTCGGCAGGTACAGATAGGCCAGGAAACGCTGCTTCTTGCCCTGGACCGTCACAGGCCGGAACCGCACCGGCCGGGGATGGCCGTACCCCTGGGACAGGTAGTCGTCGAAGACCCGGTCGGAGACGATCACCGCGAGGTCGGCGGCCGGGCACACCCGCATGGCCTCCCGCGCGGCGGGCGCGTCCACCAGCCGGTTCACCTGTACGGCGTGCGGCCCCGGCCTGCCCATGGGGGTCGCGGGCAGCACGGGACCCACGTGCAGGGCGACGCGCAGCCGTACCCGGGTCCAGTTGTCGCCGTACTGCCTGCGGTTGTACACGGCCAGGGCGACGTCGAGCTCCCGCACGAACGAGTCGGCCAGGTCGAGCACGGAGGCGGGCTCGGTCAGCACCGAGAACTCCCCGTCGCCGGACACCTGACGCGACCATCGGGGGCGTTCGATCCCGGCCTCCCGCGCGGCGGTGTCGAGGAGGTTGGCCAGGGCCGTCTGCAGGACTGCCTGTTCCCCGGCGTTTCGCGAGCTGTAGTCCTCGATGTCACCGGAAATCATCGCCCGGTATTCGGGCATGACGGCTTCCGTCATCCGCTTCCCCTTTGTCAGATCTTTTCGGGAACACGGCCAACGATGACGCCCGAGGCGCGAAAGGAAGCCTTACAAATATGGTTTCGGAGAAATATCCGGTGTCATATGGAAACGATCACGATCAGTTCATGTCGCTCAGCTCCGCGTACGTCATGAGGGAATGCGGGTCGAGAATGACGACCCTGCGGTGGCCGACCCGCACGAGGCCCTGGTCGGACAGACCCCGCAGCGCCTTGTGGACGGAGATCTCCTTGGCCCCGATGAGCGCGCCGAGTTCCGACTGCGACAGCCGTACCCCGATGTCCACGCCCTCGGAGCTCTCGCGGCCGTGCAGGCGGGCGAGATCGACGAGCACCCGGGCCAGGCACACCCCGACGCCGTAGCCGGCGAAGTCGAGACGGCGCCTGTTCGCCCAGCGCAGCCGGTCGCTCAGCATCGTGTTCAGCACCAGCCCGGCGGCTGCGTGCTCGGCGAGATAGCCCAGGAAGGGGCCCTTCGCGATGCGGATCACCATCGAGCGCACGCACGTCGTCACGGTCGCCGAACGGCGTGCCCCGTCGAGGACGGCCATCTCCCCGACAAGATCACCGCCGACCCTGATTCCGAGAAGCGCGCCCACTCCGTTCTCGACCCTGGCGACGACCGTGACCAGCGCGTCGATCAGGAGGACCACGTGGTCGCCCGGATCTCCCTGGGCGAGCAGCACCTCCCCGGGAGGACACACCCTGGGTCTGCCCAGGCTGAGCAGCGCGCGGCGATCCGCCTCCGCGAGTCGTGCGAGAAATGTCCCTTTAGGCCATGAACGGTCGGGACGACCGGACGGCTCGGAAACCATTGGCTCTCCGTGAGCGCCGACAAATTACGGTCAACGCCAACCTAACACTCTCTTTCCGGTAACCCGCCCCACATGGTCGACATCGGAAAAACCCATTTCTCTCATCTGGAGCCCCATCTTGACCTCGGTACGGAGGCGGAACATCTGCCTGGTTATCCTCGGAAAAGAACACCGAACGCGACACGGAGGTGCCCTGTGACGGAGCGCAAACCCCTCGGCGTCAGCTTCGAGACATGGATCGACCGGCAGATCCGCGAGGCCACGGAGCGCGGCGAGTTCGACGACCTGCCGGGCGCGGGCAAGCCCATCCCGGGCGGGGGCAAGCCCGACGACGAGATGTGGTGGATCAAGCGGAAGATGCGGGAGGAGAACCTCTCCTTCCCGCTGCCGGGGACGCTCGCGCTGCGCAAGGACGCCGAGGACTCCAGGGCCGCGGCGGTCGGGGCGCGCACCGAGGCCGAGGCCAGGAAGATCATCGAGGAGCTGAACTGCCGCATCCGCGACGCCCACGGCAGAACCCTGTCGGGGCCGCCGGTCTTCCAGCCGACCCTCGACGTCGAGGAAGTCCTCACCGAGTGGCGTGAGCGTCACCCCGTCGAGGACCCCCCTGCCTCCCCCGAGCCCCCGCTCCGCAGGAGGCGTTCCTTCTTCCGCCGCAGAACCGGCTAGGCTCCGGCGCGGTCGTCGATCGTACGGCGGCGCAGCGCGACCTCGGTCAGCGCGGGCGGCTGCCAGGCGCCGTCCGGGTGGTAGACGTCGGTGCCGGGCGGCACGATCTCGTCGATCCGGTCGAGGGTCGCGTCGTCGAGGACGAGCGAGGCCGCCTTCAGCGCCGATTCGAGCTGGGCGGGCGTCCTCGGCCCGATGATCACCGAGGTGACGGCCGGATGCGCGGCCGGGAAGGCGATGGCCAGTTCGGGCAGCGTACGGCCAAGCCCGTCGGCGATCTCGACGAGCTGCTCGACGACGTCGAGCTTGGCGGCGTTCACCGGCACCGTCGGGTCGAAGCGCCCCGGCGCCAGGGCGGCGCGGCCCGTGGTGAGGTCGATCTCCTGGCCCTTGCGATACTTGCCGCTCAGGAAACCCCAGGCAAGCGGGCTCCAGGTGAGCACCCCCATGCCCAGCCTGCGGCAGGTCGGCAGCACGGAACGCTCCGCTCCCCTGGCCAGCAGCGAGTACGGCGGCTGCTCGGTCCTGAAGCGCATGAGCCTCCGGCGTTCGGCGACGTGATAGGCCTCGACGACCTCCTCGGCGGGGAAGGACGAGCAGCCGAAGGCACGGATCTTGCCCTGCCGTACGAGATCGCTCAGGACGGAGAGGGTCTCCTCAACGTCGGTCGTGTGGTCGGGGCGGTGGACCTGGTAGAGGTCGATCCAGTCGGTCCGCAGCCGCCTGAGGCTCTCCTCGACCTCCCTGATGATCCAGCGCCGGGAGTTGCCGCTCCGGTTGGGGCCCTCGCCCATCGGGAAGTGGACCTTGGTCGCGAGGACCACGTCGTCACGGCGGCCCTGCAACGCCTTGCCGACGATCTCCTCGGACTCGCCCGCCGAGTACATGTCGGCGGTGTCGACGAAGTTGACGCCCTGGTCGAGGGCGGTGTGGATCATGCGGACACACTCGTCGTGGTCGGGGTTTCCCACCGCGCCGAACATCATGGTGCCCAGGCAGTGGACGCTCACCTCGATGCCGGTGCCGCCGAGAACGCGGTAGCGCACGGTCGTACTCCTTCGGTGACGGGGACGGGACCCGCACTCTAGGTGCTGGAGTCCGCTCCAGCGCAAACCGTCCTCACGGCCCCAGGAGCCCGGCGTCGCGGACCTTCATCGCCACCTGGACGCGGTTCTCGGCGCCGAGTTTGGCGAAGATCCGGGTGACGTTCGCCTTGACCGTCGCGACGCTCATGTGGAGGCGTTCGGCGATCTCGGTGTTCGAGCCGCCCCGCGCCACCTCGACCGCGACCTCCCGTTCCCGCTCGGTCAGCCTGTCCAGCTCCCGCCGCGCCTCCGCGTCACGCACCCCCCGCACGCCGTACGGCCCGCCGGTGGCGGCGGCGATCACCCGGTGGGTGACGCTCGGCGAGAGCACCGGCTCACCCCGCGCCACGGCGCGGACCGCCTCGACCATCCGGGGCGGCGGCGTGTCCTTCAGCAGGAAGCCCACGGCGCCGAGCCGCAGCGCCCGCAGCACCATGTCGTCGGCGTCGAAGGTGGTGAGCACCACGATCCTGGGGGCGTCCGGCCCGGCCAGCAGCAGCTCGGTGGTGGTCAGCCCGTCCTGTTCGGGCATCCGGATGTCCATCAGCACGACGTCGGGTTCGAGGTCGCGGATCACGGCCATGGCCCGCAGACCGTCCCCGGCCTCGCCGACGATCTCCAGGTCGGGTTCGCCGCCGAGGATGAGCCTCAGCCCGGTGCGCACCATCGGGTCGTCGTCCACGATCACCAGCCGGATCACGGGTCAGCCTCCCAGGGAAGTCGGACATCGAGCACGAAGTGCCCCTGCCGTACGGCATGGCCCAGCGTGCCACCGGCCATCCGGGTCCGCTCCGCGAGGCCGACCAGCCCGAGCCCGCCACCGGGGCTCGCGGGCCTCCCGTGCGACACCGGGTTGCTCACCCGGATGCGCAGCCCCTTCCCCGGCCTGCCGTCGAGTTCGGCCGCCACCCGGCTGCCCGGGGCGTGCTTGCGCGCGTTGGTCAGTGCCTCCTGGACGATCCGGTAGGCGTGACGGCCCGTCTGCGTCGGCAGCGACTCCCGGTCCTCGACGGTGTCGACGACCTCGACCCGCTGACCGGCCGCGCGCACCTCCTCGAACAGCGCCCCCACGTGCTCAAGCCCCGGCTGCGGCGCCTCAAGCTCGCCGTCCCGTCTGAGCGTGCCGAGTACGGCCCGCAGCTCGTTGAGCGAGCGATGGGCGTTCTCCTGGATCGCCAGCGCGATCTCGCGGGTCTCCTCGGGACCGAGATCCTTCCGGTAGGCCAGGCCCCCGGCCAGCATCGACAGCAGCGACATCCGGTGGGCCAGGACGTCGTGCATCTCCTGGGCGATCTTCGCCTGCTCCGCGAGCTTGGCCTGCTCGATCTGGCGCAGCCGTTCGCGCTCCGCCGCCCGCGCCGCCTCCCGCCGGGAGGCCTCCAGGTCGCGAACTCCCCGGAGATACAGCCCGAAGAGGGTCAGACCGCCCAGGATCGCGGTCCCGGTGACCAGGGTGACGACGGCCGCCTGGCTGAGGCCGTACCGGACGGAGTTGACCAGCAGGCACAGCCAGGACGCGGCCGCGACCGGCAGCGTCCACCGCCACCGGCGGTGCGTGACCAGGGAGACGTAGGCGACCTGGGCAGGGCCGGTCGCGGTGGTGGAGAAGGAGGTCAGCAGGGCGGTGGCCAGCGCGGTCTGCCACGGCAGGCGGCGGCGCCAGCGCATCAGGACCAGCCCCGCGATCCCGAGCGAGATGTCCACGACCGTGGGGACGATCCGGTCGGGTGACCGCGAGACCACCCAGATCAGGATCGTGCCGTGGAACAGCATGGGCAGCACCGCGCACACGTAGCGCACCGCGCTGGCTCGCCGGTCCAGTGGTCTGTTCACGCCCCCAAGCCTAGGAACCGTCCCCGTCGGACCCCCAGCGACCTGGGTCTATGCCGTGGCGCCCGAGGTCGATACCTGGGTCGGCAACCGTCTCGCCCCCGGGCCGATGCCCTGCGGCGCCGGGTCCGGTGGACTTGACACATGATCGAGTTCAGTCATGTCAGCAAGGTCTACCGGGGGGTGCGGGCGCTCGACGACGTGTCCTTCACTGTCGAACCGGGGAGCGTCACCGGGTTCCTCGGGCCGAACGGCGCGGGCAAGAGCACGGCCCTGCGCGTCCTGGTCGGCCTCTCCCGCCCCACCTCGGGCTCCGCCACCGTGTACGGCCTGCCGTACGACACGCTGGGCAACCCCGGGACCCGGGTCGGGGTGCTGCTCGACGCGGGCGCCCTGCACCCGGGCCGCAGCGGGCGGGAGGTGCTGGCGCTGGGCGCGACGACGCTCGGCCTGCCGGGGTCGCGGGTCGGGGAGGTCCTCGACCTGGTCGGGCTGACGGGGCAGGAGGCGCGGCGCCCGGTGGGCGGCTACTCGCTGGGGATGCGGCAGCGGCTCGGCATCGGCCACGCGCTCCTCCGCCGTCCCGGCACGCTCGTCCTGGACGAACCCGCCAACGGCCTCGACCCGCAGGGCATCCGGTGGCTGCGCGAGTTGCTGCGCCACCTGGCCGACTCGGGCTGCGCGGTGCTGCTCAGCTCGCACCTGATCCACGAGGTCGAGCAGGTCGCCGACCACGTCGTGATGATCGGCCGGGGCCGCGTCCTCGCTCAGGGGCCGGTCGCCGGGCTCGGCGGGGGCCGTTCGCTCGAAGAGACCTTCCTGGCCCTGACCTCGGACACCGACCGGAGCGCGGCGTGACCTCCATCCCCTTCTCCAGACTGCTGCTGGTCGAGACCCGCAAGCTCTTCGACACCCGTAGTGGGAAGATCCTGACCGCGGTCCTGGTCGTGCTGACTGTCGCCTCCGTCGTCGGGCGCGGCCTCGTCGCAGGGCCCCGGCTGTTCACCCTGACCGGTACGGCCGGGATCGGCTTCGGCGTCCTGCTGCCGGTGCTCGCCATCCTGGCGGTGACCGGCGAGTGGAGCCACCGGACCGCCCTGACCACGTTCACGCTCGAACCCCGCCGCGCGCGGGTGCTCGCGGCCAAGTTCCTGCCGCCGCTGGCCGTGACCGTGCTGGCCGCCCTGTGCGCGCTGCTCGTCGCGGTGCCCACGACGGCTGCGGTTTCCGCCGTACGGCACGTGCCCGCCGACTGGGAGGTATCCCCGCTCGCCCTGCTCGGCTGGGTCGCGACGCTCGTCCTGCTGACCGCGATGGGCTCCGCCCTCGGTGCCCTGTCCCTGAACGCCCCGGTCGCGATCGTGGTCTGCCTGACCAACACGATCCTGTGGAACGTCGTCGGCAGACTTGGCGAGGTAGGCCGCTTCCTCGCGGAGTGGTTCGACCTGGGCGCCACGACCGCTCCCCTGTCGACCGGCGCCATGACGGGCGGCGACGCCGTACGGCTGGCCACGTCGATCCTGCTGTGGATCGCCCTCCCCGCGGTTCTGGGCACCCTCCGCGTGACCCGCGCCGAGATCGGCTGAGGCGGTTGAACATGTACTGACCGAAAGCCCGGTTTGGGGGATGATCTCTCTCATGTCCCCCCAGCCGACCGTCCCGATGGACGGCAGGTGCCCCTCCTGCTCGGCGTCCATCCCGGTCGATCCCCGTTTCGTCGTCTGGTGTCCCGAGTGCGACTGGAACGTCGACCCCGAGGCCGAGCCGCCCGTCGCCCCCACCTCCTGGCGCACGAAGCGGGCCGCCATGGAACGGCTCTACGCCGAGGCCCTGAACGAGACGAACCCGTACCGCCGCAGGGACGGTTTATGGCCGGTCGCCATGGCCGTGGCGGGGATGGCGCACCTGACCCTCGCCGCCATGACCGTGGGCTCCGGCTGGCTGCTGGCCATCGGCCCTCTACCGGTCAAGGTCGTCGGGATGGTGGGTCTCGTCGCCGTGTTCTTCTCCCTGCCCCGCCCACGCCGCGTGCGGCCGGACGAGTGGTCGCCGAGCCGTGCCGAGGCTCCCCACCTGTACGGCCTCGCCGACCGGATCGCCGCCGAACTGGGGGTGGCGCCCGTCGGGATCATTCGGTTCGTTCCCAACCTCAACGCCTCCTTCGACCGGGTCGGGTTCCGGCGACGCGGTGTCCTCAACGTCAGCCTGCCCCTGTGGGAGGTGTTGGCCCCTCAGGAACGGGTCGCGCTGTTCGGTCACGAACTGGGGCACGCGGTCAGGGGTGACATCCGCCGCTCCCTGTGGTTCGTCTCGGCGTATGAGGCCGTGTACCGCTGGTACGGGTTCACCGATCCCGGCAACCGTGCGCTGCTGACCATCCCGCACCGGCTCGCCGCGCTGCTCCTGCTCCTGCTGTACCGCCCCATGGAGCGGGTGAGCCAACGCGCCGAGTACCGGGCGGACGACCTGTCCGTGAAGGTCGCCTCCTCGGCCGCCGCCCTCTCCCTCATAGGGATCTCGACGCTCGGAGCGGACATGGCGGCTCTGCTCCAACGCCGGACGGCCGGGTTCGACCCCGAGGACGGCGCCGCGCTGTGGCGGGAGCTTCGGGAGCACGTCGCCTCGGTGCCCGAGAGCGAGCGGCTGCGGCGGCTACGGGTCTCCGCCCTGCGCGCGCCGTCGGAGCCCTCGTTCTACCCGCCCGTCCATCTCCGGGTACGGCTGGCCGGGGAACGGGGCGTCGAGCGGGGCTCGGTCGACTTCCCCGAGCGGGAGGTCGCCGCCGTGGAGGCCGAGCTGGCGGAGGTCAGGAATCGGATGGCCCACGCCGTACTGACCATTGATCTGTGAGCCGGGGCCCTAACCGGCCAGTTTGGCGACCAGGCGGACGAGGGTGTCCCGGGCGGTCTCCGTGCCCTCCGCCATGATCATCTGAGCGAGTTGGGGGGTGGCGTACCACCATCCGGCCAGGGCGATCACGGCGTAGAGCAGCTCCCTGGGGGCGAAGTCCGAGGTCAGGGTGCCCGCCTTCTGGCTGGCGGCGAGGGCGGCGAGCTTCTCGGCGTAGTGGGCGCCACGCTGCTCCCCGGCCACGACGGGCCCGTCCCCGCGGTGCAGGCCCTCCCAGTGCAGCAGGCGGATGAACTGCGGGTGCTCACGGTGGTAGTCGTAGACGCGTCCGGCGTACTCCGGCAGGTCACCGGCCAGGTGCTCGTCCAGCGGCACGGCCTCGGCCAGCTTCTCCAGCGCCGAGGTCAGCACGGCGGCGAACAGTTGCTCCTTGTTGCCGAAGTACTGGTAGATGCGCTCCTTGTTGACGCCCGCGGCGGCGGCCACTCGGTCGAGCCGGGCCGCCTCGGGGCCGTGTTCGGCGAACTCCCGCACCGCCGCGTCCAGCAGGAGCTGCCGCGTTCTCTCCGTGTTCCAGGCCATGGCGGCCAGCATAGCCGAAACTCCAACTGGACAGTTGGAGTCCGTCGTGGCAATATCCAACCCATGAGTTGGAAATGTGCTCCGAAAGGTACCGCCATGTCTCCCGTTCCCTCCGTGCACCACCGCGCCGCGATCACCTGGCTGTCGGTCTACGCGATGATCATGCTGGTCCAGGTCGTGATCGGGCCCGTCCTCACGCCGCTGCCCATGCCGCTGCGCACCCTGGTGCTCACCGCGGTCGTGGTCCCCGTCGTGGTGTACGCCCTCGTCCCCAACCTCCTGCGCGTCCACGCCCGTCTGCGCGGGAACCGCCGTTGAGACTAGGAGGCGGTGTCGTCGGGGTTGTCGGCGAGGACGACCAGGAGACCGTCCGCGGCGCCACGGAACATCCGGTGCAGGTCACGGACGTTGTCGACGATGATGACGCTGTCAAGCAGGTCGGCGCGGAGCCTGGCGGCCCTGACGTCACCGGCGCCGTCCGGATCGAAGGCCGTCGCGGCGAGGAACAGGCCGCCGACCCCGGCCGTGGAGGCGGCCTCGCGGGCGGCAGTGCCGTCGATGCCGGAGATGTCGTCGGGGACGCCGGGCAGGATGGGGCGGCCGTCGCGGAGCAGGAGCGTGAGCGGGCGAACGGGGAAGTCCTCGGTGGCGATGCCCTCGGGAATGAAGGGCTCACCGGTGAGACGGCGCGTGCGGTTGTCGGGATAGCCCCAGGGCCTGCCCCCGGCCTGGTCGGCGAGACCGGCGCGGGTGAACAGGCTGCCCTCGGCGTCCAGCACGAGGTCGCCGGGCTGCCAGCGCTCGCCCTCGTAGGGATGGTGCTCGTCGCTCACACCCGGCACGTTACCCGCCGCCACCGACAAACAGCAGAGCCCGCGCCCCCGGTGGAGGGGACGCGGGCTCTCAGTGACGCGTGGGTGTCACCGGATCACTGGCGCTGCCAGAGGGCCGGGACGTTCGGCGGCTCCCAGCCGGGAAGCGCCGTGTGCTGCTGGAGGCAGCGGTAGGTGGTGCCGCTGTAGGTCGCCAGGGCGCCCGACGTGTAGACGGTGCCGGCGGCCCACGGGGAGGCCGGGCCCTGGGTGGGCGTGACGGTGGGGGTGACGGTCGGCGTGACGGTCGGGGTCACGGTGGGAGTGGCGGTGGGGGTGACGGTCGGCGTCACGGTCGGGGTCGGAGTCGGCTGGGGGCCGCCACCGATGTTGACGTCGACGCAGTTGTAGAAGGCCATCGCGGTGTCGGCGATGTTCCAGATGGCGTAGATCTTCTGACGGCCGGACCAGCCGCTGAGGTCGACCACGTGCGAGACCGTGGCGCCGGGGATCTTGCCGCGGTCGTTGAACTCGGCGACACGGGTGTTGCCGACGTAGTACTGCCACGTGCTGGTGGAGTGACGGGCTTCGATCCGCCAGTTGAACGTGACGCTGGTCCCGACGCTGGTGACCGGCCACGCCTTGCTGTCGTCGTCGAGCGGGGACCAGCGGGCGTCACCGCCGCTGCAGTTGTGCTGCCCCTTGGGACCCTCGACGCTCGCGGGCTCCCAGATGATCTGCCCACAGTTGGAGACCTTGCCCTGCGCGCACAGGGCCTGCCTGCTGGGAGGAGAGGTGATGTAACCGTGCGCCAACGCGGGGGTGGCGGTGAACACCACCGTGGCGACCGCGATGACCGCCGCTGATGCGACTGAGATCACTCTGCGCATGTCGTTATTCCTTCGCTGGGGGGAAATCCAAATATAAAGGAAACTTTACTAACAGTAAATATCCTTCGAACTGGGATTCCACCCCAACGGTCAATCTGTCACACATGCCCCAGGAAGGTCACTCAAACTCCTCTGGGAGGGCGGGAGGCAGCCGCGTGGCGCCCGGTCCCTGCTCGGCCAGACTGTCCTGCGGGTTGAGGACCCGGCAGCGCCGCAGCGACAGGCAGCCGCAGCCGATGCACCCGGTGAGCTCCTGTTCGAGCTGCTCGATCTCCCGGCGTCGGGCTTCGAGCAGGGCCGCCCAGCGGCGCGAGATGCGCTCCCAGTCGCGCTTGGAGGGCATCCGGTCCTCCGGCAGGCCCTCGAAGACCACGGCGACCTCCGACAGCGGGATGCCCATGCGCTTGGCGACCAGGATCAGCGAGATGCGCCGCAGCACGTGCCTGCGGTAACGGCGCTGGTTGCCCGCCGTACGCTCCGAGCTGATGAGGCCCTGCTGCTCGTAGAAGTGCAGCGCCGAGACGGCGACACCCGCGCGGCGGGACACCTCCCCCACGCTGAGGAGGTCCGTCGGTGTGAGCTTCTCCATACCCTCTTTACCTCAAGTCCACTTGAGGTCCTAGCTTACCGGTCATGGCAGCATCCTCCATGGAAGATACCGGGAAACCGCACCCGGCCCCCACCCAGAAGGGTCCCCGCCCGGGCAGTTGGGGAGACCTGTTCGGCCGTGAGCACCTGACCGCCGCGCTCATCCTCGCCGGGGGCGTCGCCCTCTACGCGATGAACCTCTACCTCACCGCGGCCCTGATGCCCTCGATCGTCCAGGAGGTCGGCGGGGAGCGGTACTACGCCTGGGTCGCGACCGGATTCCTCATGGCGGCCGTGATCGCCTCGATGCTCGTCAGCCGTTTCCTCGGGATGCTCGGCGCGAGCGGCGCCTACGTCCTGGGCTTCCTCGTCTTCGCCGTGGGGGCGGCCCTGAACGCGCTGAGCCCCACGATGGAACTCCTGCTCGTCGGCAGGGTCGTGCAGGGCTTCGGCGGCGGCCTGCTCGCCGGGCTCGGGTACGCGGTGATCCGTGGCGCGCTGCCCGACCGGCTCTGGGCCCGCGCCGCGGGACTCGTCTCGGCCATGTGGGGCGTGGGAACGCTCGTCGGCCCCACCCTCGGCGGCGTGTTCGCGCAGCTCGGCGCGTGGCGGTGGGCCTTCGGCCTGCTCGCCGCCGTCGCGCTCGTCCTGGCGCTGCTCGCCCGCCGTGCGCTGCCGGGCCGTACCCACTCCGGAGCGCGCCGGGAGGCCGTGCCCGTGCTCTCGCTGGTCGTGCTGGCCCTGGCCGCCGCCGCGTTCAGCGTCACCTCGACCCTGCCCCAGGGCTGGGGCACCTTCGGCGGGGTGGCCGTCGGCGCCGTGCTCGTCATCGCGTTCGTCGTCGTGGACAGGCGCGGGAGCGCCACCGTGCTCCCCCGGCTGACCTACCGCAGGGGCAACGGCCTGAAGTGGATCTACCTGACCGTCGCGGTGCTGTGCGCGGGGGTCATGACGGAGAACTTCATCCCGCTGTTCGGCCAGCGGCTCGGCGGCCTCAACCCGCTCGCCGCGGGCTTCCTCGGCGCCGCCGTCTCCGCGGGCTGGGTCGTCTCCCAGCTCTTCAGCGTGAACATCACCGCCGAACGGTCCAAGCTCCTGGCCATCCGGTGCGGATCGTTCCTGCTGCCCGCCGGTCTGTTCGCGTACGGCCTGCTCCAGACGACGGGTGCCTCCTGGCCGCTCGTCGCCCTCTGGGCGGCCGTCCTCATCCTGGCCGGGGTCGGGATCGGCGTCGCCTACCCGCACCTGAGCGTCGCCGCGATGCGCAGCACCGACGACGAGCAGGAGGGCGCCAAGGCCGCCGCCGCGCTCAACACCACCCAGCTCATCGCCTACACCGTCGCCTCGGCCCTGGCGGGCACCCTGATCAGTCTCGGCGGCTCGTCCCTGGTCGTCTCGGCCCGCTCCATGGTCCTCGGCCTCGCCGTCGTCACCGCCCTCGGCACGGTCACCGCGGCCCTCGCCCAACGATCATCACACTGACGCCTGGCCGTACGGCTGGCTCACGGGAAGATGATCCCGCTCTGCGGCGAAGGGAGGGTGAAAGCACTCATCGACCGAAAGGCAGGCTCATGTCGGAGACAGGAGCTTGATCACCGAAGCGGCTGAGGTGGACGACACCGAACTCGTCACCCACTACCGGCGGGACCCCGACCTGTTCACCGTCGTCCACGACCGCTACCACCGGGACGTCTACCTGTACGTGGCCGGGCGGCTCGACACGCAGATCGCCGAGGACATCACGGCCGAGACGTTCCTGGTGGCCTTCGACCGGCGTGACCGGTTCGACCCGGAACGCGGGGGCCTGCGGCCCTGGCTCTTCGGCATCGCCACCAACCTGATCGCCAGACACCGGCGCAAGGAGAAACGGCACTACAGGGCATTGGCCCGGCTGGGACCGGATCCCGACGTGGAGGGCCACGAGGGCCGGGTCGTCACCTCCGTCACCGCCCAGCGCATGAAGCCGTACCTCGCCAGGGCACTCGCCGCGCTCCCCGGGGGCGAGCGCGACGTCCTGCTCCTGGTCGCGCTGGGGCAGCTCAGCTACGACGAGGTGGCCCAGGCGCTCGGCATCGCCGTCGGCACCGTCGGCTCCCGGCTCAACCGGGCCCGCGCGAAGATCCTCACCTCCATCGACAGGGAGAAAGCCCGTGGATGATCTGGACTCCATCGCCACCCTGCTCGCCAAGCCCGAACCGTCCCGCGAGGTCCTCCTGCGCAGCCGGGGACGGCTCGAAGCGAGGATGGCGGGCCGCGGGCGACGCCGTACCGGATGGCTCGTGCCCGTGGTCGCGCTGGCCACCGCGGCGGCGGCGGTCGTCGCCGTGATCACCGTGTCGCCCGCCGACCTCTCCGGCAGGGACGTCCTGCTCATGGCCGCCGTCAGCGCGGAGCGCACACCCCAGGGGTCCGGGACCTACTGGCACGTCTCGTCCAGCCATGAGACCCCGGGCCTGCCCCCGATGGAGAGCTGGATCAGCCGCGACGGCCGACGCTGGACCCGGGGCATGCCGATGGATCCTCCCAAGGCCGTCATACCGGACCCCAGGCCGCTCATGCTCAAGGGCACGGAGGTGAGCTTCGAGGACCTCGCGGGGCTGCCGACCGACCCCGAGGCGCTGAAGACCTGGATCGCCAAGCGCAGGGGGAACCCCAACGACATGAGCCGGTCCGAGCTGCGGGGCGAGCCGCTCTTCCCCCTGATCTCCCTGATCACGGAGCTGCCGACGCCTCCCGAGGTCCGCTCCGCGGCGTTCCGGGCGCTCGCCACGACGCCGGGCGTCAGGAACACGGGCACGGTCGAGGGCGGCCAGGAACTGGTCATCCCCGACCCCGACGGGTGGGAGACCAGGTTGGTCGTCGACCCCGAGACCGCCCAGGTGAAGCGCACCAACTTCCCCCTCGGCGGAGACGGAAGCCTGACGTGGTCCAAGGACTCCATCTCGCTGACCACCGAGTGGACCAACCGGCTTCCCCGGTAACCCCTGAGGAAAACCATGATCTTCGGCAGACCGCTCCTCGCCGTCGCCCTCGCGGCGACGGCCCTGATCCCCACACCTCCCGCCCCGCCTGACGTTCCCGCCGGGGTGACCCTGATCACCGGTGACCGCGTCGTCGTCACCGGCCACGGGCACCGGATCGTCCCCGGTCCCGGCCGTCAGGAGGTCGTCCTCACAAGCCAGATGCGCGACGGCCACCTCTACGTGATCCCCTCCGACGCCCAGCCCCTGGTCACCGGGGGCGTGCTCGACCGACGCCTGTTCGACGTCACCCAACTGCTCAGATGGCGGTACGGCGACGCCGACCGACGCGACATCCCGCTCATCACCCAGACGAGCACCGGCCCCGCCTCCACGTTCAGGGGCCTCGGCATGACCGCTGTCCGCCTGCCCAAGGACGGCGCGGCCCAGGCGTGGAAGGACCTGGCGGGCAGCCGTACCCTGACGCCGGGCACGACCAGGATCTGGCTCGACGGCCGCCTGTCCTTCAGCCTCGACCGCAGCACCGCGCAGATCGGCGCCCCCGAGGCATGGAAGCAGGGGCTGACCGGGGAGGGCGTCACGGTCGCCGTCCTCGACTCCGGCTACGACCCCGACCACCCGGACCTGAAGGGCGTGGTGACCCAGGAACGCAACTTCAGCGAGGACCCCGACATCCGCGACACCGTCGGCCACGGCACCCATGTCGCCTCAATCGTCGCGGGCAACGGGGAGAAGTACCGGGGGGTGGCCCCGGGCGCGCGGCTGGCCGTCGGGAAGGTCGGCGGCGCGGGCGGCGCCTCGGAGTCCGCCCTCATCGCGGGCATGGAGTGGGCCGCCCGCGAGGTCAAGGCCAAGGTCGTCACCATGAGCCTGGGCGACGCCGACCGGCCCGGGATCGATCCCGTCGAGCAGGCGGTGAACACGCTGTCCGCGGAGACGGGCACGCTGTTCGTCGCCTCAGCGGGCAACGACGGCAGCATGCTGCCGGTGAGCAGCCCCGCCAGCGCCGACTCCGCCCTCGCGGTCGGCGCCGTGGACAGGCGGGACCAGATGGCGGTCTTCTCCAGCACCGGTCCCCGGACCGGCGACCACGCCGTCAAACCGGACCTCACCGCACCGGGAACGGACATCGTCGCGGCGGCGGCCCAGGGCACCGCCGATGGCCCCCACGTCGCCAGGAGCGGCACCTCCATGGCCGCGCCGCACGTGGCCGGGGCCGCAGCCATCCTCGCCCAACGGCATCCCGACTGGACCGGCCAGCGGCTCAAGGCCGCCCTCACCGGCAGCGCCCGCCCCACATCCGGCGCCACGCCGTACCAGCAGGGCACAGGCCGGGTGGACCTGGTCCGTGCCCTGAGACAGCAGGTCACGGCCCAGTCGGAGGGCACCTGGGCCGCCTTCCCCTGGAAGGGGTCCGAGGGCCGCGAGAAGACCGGGACCATCACCTACGCCAACGCGGGCGACACCCCGGTCGGTCTCGACCTGACCGCCGAGGGGGACGTGCTCGAACTCGGCACCCGGCACCTCGACGTGCCCGCGGGAGGACAGGCGTCGGTCACGCTCACCGTCGACGCGACCGGCAAGGCTCCCGGGGAGCACGTCGGGACGGTCACCGCGACCTCCGGTGACACCGTGGTCCGCACCCTGGCCGGGGCGTACGTCGAGCCCGAGTCCTACGACGTCACCGTCAACGCCGTCGGCAGGCAGGGGCAGCCGGTCGATCCCTGGCAGGCCGAGGCCTACGACGCGAGGACCGGCAGAACCATCGGTCTGGCGTTCCAGAACGGCACGGCCACCGTACGGCTCACCAGGGGCGACTGGAACCTCTTCACCGAGACGGCGGAGAGGATCGACGGTAAGGGGACCTACACCATCGCCGTCTCCCCGCTCAGGGTTGACGGCGACGGCCTGCGGCTGACGGTGGACGCGCGCCAGGGCAAGGTCGCCGGGGCCACCCTTGACGACCCGACCGCAGAACGGCAGCGTGGCTTCGAGTTCGAACTGGTCCACGGCGCGTGGAACTCGTGGTTCTCCACAACAGCCGACGTCGGCTCCCAGTACTTCGTCCCGGTTCGCCGCCCCGGCCTGACCTACAGTCTGCGCACCATCTGGCTGAGCAGGGACGTCACCCCAAGTCCCTACGTCTACGACCTGGTGGACCGCCGCACCGGCGGCCTGCCCGACAACCCCATCTACACCGCCAGGAAACGGGACCTGGCCAAGATCACCGCGACCTACCGAGCCTCGGGGACCGCAGCCGTGGGAACGCCGATGGCCGGACTTCCCACCGACGGCTATCCGGGGTCGTCCCTGAGTTGGCTGGTCGGCGACATCCCCCTGCCGGGGACGCTCGTGCACTACCGGACCCCCGGGGTGGTCTACGAGAGCGGCCTGCAGGTTGGTGACTCCGTCGTCTTCGGCGCCCCCGAACCCGCCAGACGCGGACAGACCAGCGAAACCTGGAACACCTCCGTCACCGGCCCGTCGTTCATGGTGCCGAACGGCAGCCGCACCGGCGACGAACTGCTCCTCACCGGGGCGGGGATGTTCGCCGACGGCGGCCGGAACCGAACCGGCTTCGACGGCGCCGCCACCGGCACCGCCACCCTCACCAGGGACGGCAGAACCCTGGCCACGGCCACCCTCACCGACTGCACCGTCTACGAGACCCAGACCTGCGAACTCCGCACCACCGTCCCCTCCGGCCCGGGCACCTACACCCTGACCACGTCGATGCACAGACGGGTGCCGTACTCGACCCTGTCAACCGCCGTCGAGTCGAAGTGGACGTTCCGCTCGACGACCACTTTTGAAGAGGAACCACTGCCCCTACTCGCTGTCCGGTACGGCCCCGCAGCCCTGGACACTTCCAACAGAGCCAAACCAGGCAGCCTGACCCGCCTCCCCCTGCGGCTCGAACACAACCCTTCTTCGGGCCGGACTTCGTTCGGGTCTTCGGGTGGGAATTCGGTTCAGTCCGTGACCCAATCTTCGATCCGGCTGGAGATGTCGGTTGACGACGGCGCACACTGGCGCCAGGTCCCGGTCATCCGCACAGGCCCGGACTGGACCGCCGTGGTGCCGAACCCGCGTACGCCCGGTTTCGTCTCCCTCCGCGCGACGGTGGCCGACCCCTCAGGCACCAACCTGACCCAGACAATCACCCGCGCCTACGCCATCGGCTGACCCACACCCCTACTCCTCAGGCCCGGTCCCTCCTGAACCGGGCCTGAGGCCTTCCTCCTTCGATCTCGTACGGCCCCGCACCTCAATCCACAAGCCGTGGAAACCACCCCAATCCCGCCACCCCACTACCCTGTCTCCCACCACCAGCTTCTCCTCAACAGGCAGCCCGCCCGAAATGTCCAACTCAGCAGAAGTAATAAATTTAAGCCCCCCTCGCCGACAAACCCGCAGGTCGCCGAGGGTGCTCCCCACGCACGCGGGGATGGTCCCGCGGGAGGGGTCATCCCGCGTGATGAAAGTGCATGCTCCCCGCGCATGCGGGGGCGGCTCTAGGGACCTACACCTCTTGAACCAGTAAGCACCGCCCTGCCGTTCAGTAGGCGTTGCGAGCCGTACCCCTGGAAGTGTGCACAAACCGGACAGACGGTAAGTCCGCCAGGTGATGTCACACTTCGCTCCTCGTCGCCCCTCTTAGGAGGCGTGGCCGTTCCCCTCAGGGGACGGCATGACCACGGCGACAAGGAGTACCGGCATGACCGTTCTCATCACCGGAGCCACCGGGGCCGTCGGGCGGCTCGTTGTTCAACGGCTGGTCGCCGAAGGAGCCCGTGTGCGCGCCGTGAGTCGCTCTCCCCATGACGCGGCGCTGCCGTACGGCGTGGAGGTCGTCCAGGGGGACCCGGCCCGGCCTGACACGATGGCCGAGCGCTTCGTCGGGGTCGAGGCGGTGTTTCTGCATTCGCGTACCTTCGGGGACTCCGCCGACCGGCTCCTCTCCCTGGCCGCTGAGCGGGGTGTGAGCAGGGTGGTGGCCCTGTCGGCGATGAACATCGACGATCCGGTCGAGCTGCAGCCGTCCCGGCAGCGAGGAGACCGGAACCGGGAGGCCGAGGAGGCGGCCGTCGCCAGCGGTCTGGCCTGGACCAGCCTGCGTGCCAGCAGTTTCGCCGGTAACACCCTGCAAGCTTGGGGCGGCCAGATCCGCGCGGGAGACGTCGTGCGCTACGTGCACGCGGGCTTCCGGGAATCCCTGCTCGACGAGCGGGACCTGGCCGAGGTCGCGGCCCGCGCGCTGCTCACCGACGAGCTGGTGAACCGCCGGCTGGAGCTCACCGGACCGGAGTCTCTCTCACACGAGGAGATGGTGGCCGTGATCGCCGCAGCCCTCGGCAGGCCCCTGCGCTTCGAGGAGCTCCCAACGTCGGCCGTCGCCGCCCGCCTGGTCGGCACCGGACTGCCCGAACCGTTCGTGCGCGCCCTGATGGCCCGGTACGACCACTATGCCGACCGCGACCAGCATCCCCCGACGGGCGAGGTCGCCAGGGTCCTCGGCCGTCCCGCGCGGACATACGGCGACTGGGTGGCCGACCACCTCGACGCCTTCGGGAACGGATGAACTCCGATGCCGCCCGCCTACGTCGTCACCGCCTTCTCCGGCTTCGCAGCCATGACCCGGTTCGCACCGATCATGCGTACCCTCGGTCCCGCGCTCGCCCGGGCCGGAGTGCCGGAGTCGTGGCTGGTCTGGCCGATCGGCGCGCTCAAGGCCCTGGGCGCGCTGGGCCTCGCGCTCGGACTGCTCGGCATACCTTTTGTCGGTACGGCTGCCGCCTCGGGCCTCATCCTCTACTTCGTCTGCGCCGTTTACACCCATCTGCGCGTCGGCGACTTCTCACCACAGTTCGGCCTGGCGGTGGCCACGCTGGCGCTCGATCCCGCCCTGGTGCTGCGCGCGACCCACTGACCGGGCAACATGTCCGTACCGGCAAGGAGCCCATGATGCACGAAGCCTCCGAGGTGTTCGCCGACCACCGCGAGCTGCTGTTCTCCGTCGTCTACAACATGCTCGGTACGGTCGGCGACACCGAGGACGTGCTCCAGGAGACCTGGCTGGCCTGGGCGGCGCGAGATGCGACCGGCGTCGACAACCCCCGCGCCTACCTGGTGCGCGTCGCGGTCAACCAGGCCCTCGCCCACCAGAACGCGTTGCGCAGGCGCAAGGAGACCTACCTGGGCCCGTGGCTGCCGGAACCGCTGGTCACCACCCCCGACGCCGCCGAGCCCGCTGTACGCGCCGAGTCGGTGTCGATCGCGCTCCTCGTGGTCCTGGAGACGCTCACCCCGCTGGAGCGGGCCGTGTTCGTCCTGCACGAGGTGTTCGCCTACCCGCACACCGAGATCGCCGCCATGCTCGACCGCAGCCCGACCGCAATCCGGCAGCTCGCCCACCGGGCCCGCGAACACGTCCAGGCCCGGCGCCCACGCGTCCGGATCGACCGGCGTACGCACCGGGAGGTGACCGAACGCTTCGTCGAGGCGGCGTTCGGCGGTGACCTGCCCGCGCTGATGGAGATGCTCGCGCCCGACGTCGTCCTGTGGCCCGACGGCGGAGGCAAGTCGACGGCGGGCGGGCCGCGTCCGATCCGTGGCCGCGACAAGGTCGCCCGGGTGGTCGTGGCCAACGCGCGCGGCGGCGCGGACGTCCGGTACCGCCAGACCAACGGCGACCCCTCCGTGGTGATCTTCGCGGAGGACGCCCCCCTCGCGGTGATGGTGCTCGACCTCGACGCGAACGGAGAGCGGGTACGCGACATCTACGTGGTCAGCAACCCCGACAAACTCGGAACCATCAAGTCAGGGGGTCCGGTTGCCGTTGATGAGAATGTCGATGTCGGTCTGGCGGTAACGCCGCTGCCCACTCGGGGTCCTGATCGACGGAATCTTCCCGGTGAGCGACCACCGATTGACGGTCTTGGGATCGACGCCGAAGATGTGCGCCACTTCGCCGGGGGTGAGAAGCCGGTCGGTGGCTTCTCCTGTGGCGAAGGTTCCGTCCGGGGCGACGGCCTTACTCGCGGGCATGGGGGCTCCCTTCAGTAACGCAGTCGATGGAGGATCTCGTCGTGCCGGGCCAGCGCCCTGACCAACCGCTGCAGGCTGGTACGGCCCAGCATGTCCCTGGCCCCGGCTTTGCGCTGGTCGGGCCGCAGCGGGTAGTAGCGGATGGCCCACCACCGGGGTAGGCCGGGCAGGTCACGCTGTTCGTAGCGCCAGCCGGGGTGCGTGCTGATGAGCACGTCGATCACGCGTTGCTCGTACTCGGTCATGGTCGTCCCTGGTGCGGGAGTTTCAGGAATGGAAGGGGCGGGTGCCCGGCCCCGAGCCGGGGAGCACAGGCCGGGCACCCTGGAGGAGGACCGGCCCCGCGACACGGGGCCGGTGCGCCAGACGGCTCCCCCTTCCCCAACACACCGAGTACTTCGACGTGTGTGGGAGCCGCCTTGCGAAGATGTGCGGCCCAGACCCCTCCAGACTGAGCCGCACGTTCATGAGGTACGGCGGGCAGAGGGCGGGATGATTTCCCCTGCCTGCCGTACCGGCTTCAAGAGCGCAGCAACCTGCGCAGACCGGGAGGCCGCTGACCGACCCACCCGGCCCGGACGGTGGCGGCGGCCCGGGCGGCATGAGCGGTCCGGGCCTGAAGCGCGCGAGCAACCGCGACCGCCCGGATGCTCGGCGGCACCGCCGGAGACACCTGCGCGGCCAGCTTCCGGTCCAACTCCTCAACCGACTCAGCCCTGATCAGCAGCACGCTCCTGGGCTCCGGCCTGCTGCGGTAGGCACTCCACAGTCCGGTCACCGAGCTGTGGAAGACCAACCAGCCGGGATGGGCCTGCTGTACGGCCTCACAACTCCTCACGCCGCCCTCCCCAACGACTCGGCGAGCGGCATGCGCAGAATCAGGAGCGTCTCGGCCTCCCGCATCCGCTGCTCCAGACCTTCGGCGGTGTCGTCAATGACGATCACCGGCTGCGGGCTGGGCCAGGCGCACAGGCCGAAGAAGCGACGCTGGCTCAGGCTGTACAACACCGCCCATCCTGGCGAAACGCTCCCCAGCACCTCAGCCTCAGCCCGAGCCGGACCATCCCACACCCGCCGATACACCGGGATGTGAGCCTGCCCGTCACGATGCCGCCCACCAGGCCGAGACCGCCCGATCACGCCGTCACCTCCTTGGCCACCGCGTCACGGGCCTTCTCCTCCTGCTCGGCGACAGCGGCCTGAACCTCCTCGAAGGTGTCGGCATCCACCGCCGGTTCCACCCCGGCCCGCAACGCCACCCGAGGAAAGGCACGGTTACGGATGGCCCAGTACCGTCCGGTGTCACTGACGATCAGCCGCCAGCCCGGGATCGCCGGAGTGGTGGGGGTGTCATGCATGATCCGGACCTCCGTTGTCCGATCAGGAACTCTTTCGGGTGAAGCGATCACCGGACGGGTCACCGCTTTGGCGACTTCTGTCGTGCCTGCCAGAAGTCGCCAAAGCCTCCACGCCGGGGATATCTGCGGGTAGCGTCTCTGACACGTGTGGTGAATTTCTAGGTGAAACCCGTCCGCCGGTGTCCGCGGCCCGTGCGGACATCCTTGGTTCCAAGGGGTTCGGAATGTCGGAGACATTTGGCCAAGCGCTGAGAAGGCTGCGCGGCGAGCTCTCATTGCGCGAGCTTGCGCGGCGCGCGTCTTGCGCAAAGAGCTATATCGGCGACCTAGAAAGCGGTCGCCGTCGGCCCAGCCTTTCTGTGGCGACAGCGCTCGATTCCGCGCTGCGGGCGGACGGAGAGCTGGTCGCCTTGGCTAAGGTGCTGGCCCCGGCGTCGCCGAACCGGGTGGAGGCACTACGCCTTGGCCTTATCGACGCGGTAGCTTCGGGACCCATGAGTGACGCGAGCCTGGACGACTGGGATCACGTCGTCAATCAGCACGGTCGAGCCACGCGCTACCGTCCGGAAAACGAACTCCTCGAAGAACTGACCGGTGACTTCGCCGACCTCAGTCGCTTTCTCAGCAAAAATCACTCACCTGCCACCAGAAAGAGAATGCTGCGTACAGCGGCATGGATGGCGGGTCTTATCAGCCTGACCATTCTCAGGATGGGCGATCACCGCGCCGCTCGACGCTGGTTTCGCACTTCCTGCAGTGCCGCGACCCAGGTAGATGACTCATCCATCTTGTCATGGGTTTACGCCCAGGAAGCGTATGCATTGTATTACGGAGGCGATATCGCCGGGGCAATCAACACAGCTCGGGCTGCTCAGGAAATTGCCTGCGGAACTAAATGTGTGGGAGTTGCCCTGTCCGCTCCGCTTGAGGCTCGCGCGCATGCCCGCCTTGGCCATGCTCAGGACGCGGAGGCCGCGATTGAGCGAGCAGAAGTGGCGCTACGCAATCTGGACAGTGAATCGACGGGTGAGTCGGCGTTCGCCTACAACGAGGCACAGCTTAGATTTCACCAGGGTAATGCCCTAACCCATCTGGGCCAGACTGGGCGCGCCTGGGAGATCCAAGAACGGGCGTTGGAGCTCTATCCGACCAACGACCTCACTGATAGAACGCTGGTCCGACTCGACCAGGCGATCTGCTTGGCCCGCGAGGACGTGGCTGCCGGTTCAGCTCTCGCCACCGAGGCCATCACTGCTCTGCCGCCAGCCCACAGAAGCCCCCTGATCATGTCTCGGGCGCGAGATGTAGTCGCCAGCGTCACCACGGGACCGCATGTGCCCATTGAGGTTAATCTTCTTCACGAACTCGTGTTAGCTGCCGAGAAAAAGGGTTGATAAAGTGATTAGCGTAGAGCGGGCCGTACGTGCTGATGTGCCGATCCTTGCTGAGCTGATCGGTGAAATCGAGGCGTATTACGGCGGTGTCCCTTCGGATGACGAATACACCGGCCAGATCACCGCACTGCTCTTCGGGGCGCATCCGGTCGCCCATGTTCTGCTGGCACGGGCGGAGGATCGCCAGGTGCTCGGAATGGCCTCCTACTCGTTTCTGTGGCCAGCGGCCGGAGCCGAGGCATCGCTGTATCTGAAAGAACTGTTCGTCCGGCCCGATGCCCGTAAACGGGGCGTGGGACGTGCACTGATGGACGCGCTCGGGCAGGCCGCCGCAGAGACGGGGTGTTCGCGGGTGGAGTGGACCGCTGACCACGACAACCCTGCCGCCCTGGCGTTCTACGCGGCGCTGGGTGCCCAACCACACAACGGAAAGATCTTCTACCGCGTACAACAGCCAGGAGGAGCGGCTTCCCTCTGACACCTTGACGAAGGGATCGGCATGACCGAAGCACGTACCGACGTCCCGTCCCGGCCGCTGGAGCCCGCGACGGAGGCTATGACGCTGCTGGTCGCGGCGGTGATCGTGCACGACCGCGAAACCGACCGGGTCGTGCTGCTCCAGCGTGGTCCCCGCGCCAAGTTCGCCCAGGGCATGTGGGACCTGCCCGTCGGCAAAAGCGAGCCGGGAGAGCCCATCACCCACACCGCCATCCGGGAACTCAAGGAAGAGACCGGCCTGAGCGTCCAGCCCGAATCACTGCGCCTGGCCCACATCATCCACGGCGCACGGGGCGTCGAAGCGCCCAACGGGTTCCTGACGGTCGTCTTCGCCGTACACGAATGGTCGGGCACCCTGACCAACGGCGAGCCGGACAAACACGCCCAGGTGCGCTGGACCCCCACCACAGAACTACCGCGCGACTTCGTCTCCACCACGGCCAGCGCCCTGCACCGCTACCTGGCAGGCGGCCCGGACATCTCCCTGGACTCCTGGAACTGACCAGGAGAAGGAGAGCGTTATAGGATCCGGTCAGACTTAAAGATGATCAACGCTCTGACCTGCACCTCCGCACTACCGCCGGACCGCTGCAAAAACAGCGCGTACCGCCTTCACGGCACCGGCTCCGACCTGGGCCTTTACCCTCGGTCGCTCATCACCCTGGAGGGTTCGCAACAGCAGTTCGAGGACGGTCTCTCGGTGCCAGGTGCTTCCGGTCGCTCATCACCCTGGAGGGTTCGCAACGGGGTGGCGAGGGTGAGGATTTCGGGGGTTCCCTCGGTCGCTCATCACCCTGGAGGGTTCGCAACTGGCGGGCCAGGTGATCGAGGGCGGCTTCACGTTCGGGTCGCTCATCACCCTGGAGGGTTCGCAACTCGGTGGATCCGAGCCATACCCGGTCGTAGGCGGAGTCGCTCATCACCCTGGAGGGTTCGCAACCTCCACTCCCGCTTTTCGGTCATGATGGACCTACCTGTCGCTCATCACCCTGGAGGGTTCGCAACGGGGCCTCACCACCGATGTCCATGATGGCGAGATCCGGTCGCTCATCACCCTGGAGGGTTCGCAACACCACGTACTCAGGGTCAGGCGGACGCCGACGGACTGTCGTCGCTCATCACCCTGGAGGGTTCGCAACGCGCACCGGGTGAATGCGGTCAGGTGCCGATCCTGGTCACTCATCACCCTGAAGGGCTCGCAATGCGAGATTGAGCGCTGTCATCAGTGGCGTCGTGTTTGCCCTGGTCCTGTGGGGAGGGGGCCACGGACCAGGGCTTTCGCTGGGTGGTTGTGGAGGGAAGCGTCCCAGGGTCAGCGGGTTGAGGGGGTGGGGTGGAGGGCGAGGCGGAGGCCTAGGTGGGCGTGGGTGGCGAGTAGCCAGGCCGCGCTGACGTACACCGAGGCCGTGGAGCCGCCGAAGATCTGGGCCACCATGGTCACCGGGAACCACACTCCGGCGAGGAGGGGCAGCCAGCGGTTCGCGCCCTGGCTCCGGCCTCGGACCGCGATGGCGATGCCCAGGACCAGCATGCCGAGCTGACCGAGCGGCCAGCAGGCGTCGAGGATCATCAGCGGCAGCGGGAAGTCGTCGTGCCTGGCGTAGCCGAAGGACAGCGCGTTGAGCAGGAAGGCTCCCGACAGCAGCACCAGCAGACCGGCCGGGATGATTCGGGTCCAGCCGTCACCGGCGCCGCGCGTGGCCATGACCGTCCAGACGAACGCGAACAGACCTACGACGAACAGCATGCCGGTGATGGTGTCGAGGGTCTGGATGCCCTCCTGGATCTTGTCCCCGACGACGACGGTGCCGATCGCCCAGGCGGTGGCCCCGATGGCCAGAAGGATTCCGGCGATCCTGGTCCGTGCCGGGTTCGCGGGTGGAGGGGTCGCGACGGGGTCGGCGGGGTTGACATTGCTGGGCACAATGCGACTGGACATGGCGCTTCCTTGCCTTGGTGCGGATCGGTGGGAGCACGATCCCGCCGATGTGTCCCGGGCGCCCAGGGAGGAGGATCACGCGCACGGTCCCGATTCGGCCCGGCCTTCCGGGGACTGCCGTCCGGCCCGGCCCGGGACACCGGAGCCGTGGCCCGCCCAAGGGCACCAGAAAACAGGCAAACCCGGAGGCCAGGCAGCAGGATGACAGACAAAACCGGCAGCCAGGGCAGATGGGCTTGGTGCTGGAAGCCAGATGAGCCCGGCTGCCAGAAGAAAGACGGGCCTGGATACCAGAAAACAGGCGGATCCGGCTGCGGGAAAGCGGGCGGATCAGGGGGCCAGGGGTCGAGCGTGGTTACCGGCCGAGGCCGGCTTCGCGGGCCTGGATGATGGCCTGGGCGCGGTCGGCGACCTGGAGTTTGGCGAAGACGTTGGAGACGTTGTTGCGTACGGTCTTCGGCGACAGTGACAGGCGTTCGGCGATCTGCCGGTTCGACAGGCCCGCCGCGATGAGGTCGAGGGTCTCCCGTTCGCGGGCGGTGAGCTGCTGGAAGGGCTCCTCGCGGGGCGGCCGGACCGCGGCGAGTCTGGCGAAGTAGCGCGTCACGCGTTCCGCGAGCGCGGGTCCGAAGATCACCTCACCGCTGGCGACCGCGGTGATGGCACGCAGGATCTCGGTCTGGTCGGCCCCCTTGAGCAGGTAACCGCGGGCACCGGCGAGCATGGCGGCGAAGACGCTCTCGTCGTCCTCGTGCATCGTGAGCACCAGGACGTGGGTGTCGGGACAGGCCGCGACGATCCGTTCGGTGGCCTCCACCCCGTCCAGGCGGGGCATCCGCAGGTCCATCACCACGACCTGGGGCCGCAGCCGTACGGCCTCGGCGACGGCTTCCTCACCGTCGGCGGCGGTGCCCACCACCTCGGCCTCACCGGTGGAGTGCAACATCATCCGCAGCCCGTCCCGGTAGATCGGGTGATCGTCGGCGAGCAGTACGCGGGGCGTCATGGAACAGCCACCTCCGTGGCGGGCAGTACGGCGTGGACCCGGGTGCCGCCGTTGTCAGCGGTCGCGACGGCGCACCGGCCGCCCAGTTCCTCCGCGCGCTCCCGCATGCCGAGCAGGCCGACGCCCACCACGGCGCCGGGGCGCAGGCCGCGCCCGTCGTCGGTCACCTCGACCTCCAGTTCGCCTCCCACCACCGCGACGCGCACGTGGCAGCTTGCCGCGTCCGCGTGCCGGGCGACGTTGGTCAGAGCCTCGCAGACGATCCGGTACGCCGCCACCTCGGTCGCGGCCGGGAGCGCCCTCAGGTCCCCTTCTGTGTCCACCTGGACGGCCAGGCTGCCGTCGCGGAACCGGGACGCCTCGTGCCGGAGCGCACCGGCCAGGCCGAACTGGTCCAGGGCCGGTGGCCGAAGATCGTGCACCAGCCTCCGCACGTCGCCGAGCATGCCGCCGAGGTCGGAGCGGACCTGGTCCAGCGCCGCGCGGGCGGAGTCGGCGTCGCGGACCATCAGGTTGTGCGCCGCCTGCACCTTCAGCGCGGCGGCGGCCAGGGTGGGGCCAAGCCCGTCGTGCAGGTCGCGTCGGAGTCTGCGGCGTTCCTCGGCCACGCCGGTGACCAGGCGTTCACGGCTGTGCTGGAGTTCCTCGGTCAGCGCGGTGGCTCGTACGGCGGCGGCGGCCTGCCGTACCACATCGGCGAGGAGCCGTTGGGCGGCCTCGGCGGGCCACGCGCCGGGGCGCGGGACCAGGGCGAGCCGTCCGATCGGCACCTCCCGGTAGGCGAACGGCAGCACGACGACGTCCGGGCGGGGCGTGCCGTACTCCACCACGACGGTCCTGCCGTCTGCGCGGTCCAGCTCGACCCGCACGTACGGTGACCGGTACGTCGCCGCCACCGCCCTGGCGACCTCCAGCAGCAGGTCCTCAGGGCGCGTTGACTCCTCAAGGCGGCGGGCGAGGGCGGAGACCACCTCGTACGGCTCGGCCCGCCCGGCCAGCACCCGGTTCACCCAGCGCCGCACCCGTTCGCGGAGCGGCGCGTAGATCACGCCCACCGCGACGGCCGCGAGCACGGCCGCGACGGGTTCCCCGATGACCGCGCCGAGACCGGCGAAGAGCGGGACGTCGATCGCGATGACGGCGAGCGCGAGCCCGCCGTACAGCAGAGTCCAGCCGAGCACGGGGTCGATGTCGTAGAGGCGGTAGCGGCTCACCGCGATCAGGACCGCGGCGGCGATCGCCACGATGGACAGCACGAACCCGAGATCTCGCGGCATCCCGTCCAGTACGGCGGAGGCCAGCATCAAGGTCGCGTTCAGCAGGGCGGCCAGCAGCATCCAGCGCAGTTGCGCCCGCCGTTCGCCCGACGATCCCCGGAACCGCCAGGCGAAGGACGCCACCGGCACGGGAAGGCTGGCCACCAGCAGGATTGGCGCCACCGCGTACGCCGCGTGCCAGAAGGCGTCGGGGATCATCGGGATCGGCACGTCCAGCCCGGGCAGGTAGTCCTGCGGCGACACGATGCGCCAGGGCACGAACAGGAAGATCAACACCGTCAGGCCCGTGGCGACGAGCGAGGCCACGGCCGCCCACCGCCAGCGGGGCGAGACCAGGCGGCCGTCCGGGAAGAACAGCAGCACGAGCAGCGGCACCAGGTTCAGGAAGGGACCCAGCCGCGCCCCGGCGTAGACGGCGGCCATGGTCAGCGGGAGCGTGCCGTCGTGGTGGGCCGTCGACAGCGCCGCGTACGCCCCGGCCAGTCCGTTCACGCAGGTCACGAGCCCGCCGATGATCAGGAGCCAGGTCATCAGGTGACGCGGCAGCCGTACGGCCAGCACTCCTCCGGCAATCGCCAGGGCGGCGCCGGGGACCGTGGAGGCCCACACCTCCCAGTCGATCGGCTCGGGGCGTGTCACCCTCCCGGTCGCCACGTCGATCCAGGTGGCGGTCACGGCGGCGGAGAGGGACAGGGCGGCCAGCGCCACGGCACCCCCCGCGAGCCACCGGTCACCGACCGAAGCGGCCGGACCGGCCTGTTCGGCCTGTTTGGCCGGACCGTCGGAACCTGATCTGGCGACGCCGTCAGCACGGGCGGTCTCAGCCGTATCCGTGACGGATCGCCCGGCGGGATCGCCGATCGTGGAAGGGCCTGCCTGTGCCCCATCGGAGCCGAACCCGACGACGCCGTCAGCACGGGCGGCCTCGACCGTATCCGTGACGGGTCGCCCGGCGGGATCACCGATCATGGAAGGGCCTGCGTGATCGCGTTCGTGCTGGTCACGGCCGGTGGCGGGTAGGTCGGACACACCGCCCAGAGTGCCACATACCACGTCCCGTAGGCACGGGAGCGGAGTCCCGCCACTGTCCCGTCCCGGCCGGGACAGCGGTCCCGGGAGCAAGAGCCATGCCAGACACCTGGAAAGTCGGATGGCGGGATCCCCCGCTTCAGACCGGTGTGACCTGGGAGGCGACTCAGGCCGGAGTCACCTGGATAGCGACTCAAGCCGGGGTCACCTGGTCAGCGACTCAGACCGGGACGATCTGGCAGGCGACTCAAGCCGGGGTCACCTGGGCAGTGGCTCAGGCCGGGGTGACCTGGGCGGCGATGAGTTCGGCGTATCTGCCTCCGCGTGCCATGAGTTCCTCGTGCGTACCCCTCTCCAGAACGCGTCCGGCGTCGAGGACCACGATCAGGTCGGCGTCCTTGACCGTGCTGAGCCGGTGGGCGATGACGATGCGGGTCTGCGGGAGCCACGACAGGTTGGACTCGATGGCCGCCTCGGTGGCGCTGTCCAGGTTGCTGGTTGCCTCGTCGAGCAGCAGCACCTTGGGCCCCGGCAGCAGGGCGCGGGCCAGGGCCAGGCGCTGGCGCTGGCCGCCCGACAGGCCCCCGTCGCCGGTCAGCATCGTGTCGTAGCCCATCGGCATGGCCGCGATCTCGTCGTGCAACCTGGCGAGCTGCGCCGCGGCGACGACGCGCTCCAGGGAGGCTCCGGGGTCGTTGAGGGCGATGTTGTCCCTGATGGAGCCGCCGAACAGGGAGGGGTCCTGGGTGACCACGCCGAACTGGCGGCGCAGGCTGCGCAGGTTGAGCTCGGCGGCGGGGACGCCGTCGTACCGGATCTCGCCCTGGACCGGGGTGTGCAGCGCGAGCAGCAGCCGGGCGAGGGTGCTCTTGCCCGAGCCGGAGGCCCCCACCAGGGCGACCTTCTGCCCCGGCCTGATGGTGAGCGAGACGTCGCGAACCTGCCAGGGACCGCGCGGGTCGTGACGGAAGCTCACGTCGCGCAGTTCGATCGCGCCGCGCAACCGGAGCACCTCGATGCCCTCGCTGGGCTCGGGCGCGGAAGCCAGGATGTCCGAAAGGCGGTCGAAGTGGGCACTCATCTGCTGGAGGTTCTGCACGCCCGCCATCAGCGCGCCCATCGGGGCCAGCGCCGCCAGCGCGATGGCGTTGAGCGCGATCAGCGCGCCCACGCTGAGCTGGCCGTCCATGACCCGCCAGGCGCCAAGCCACAGCAGCCCGAGCGGGGCCAGCACCCGTAGCGCCGACAGCGCGGCCTCCAGAGCCCCGTGTGTGAGCCCGCTGCGCACGTCGGCGTCGAGCTGCTCGGCGAAGTGGGCCGACCATTGCTCGGTCATGCGCTGCTCCGCGCCGGACGCCTTCAGCGTCTCGATGCCGCTGATCGTCTGGATGAGACTGGTGTGCGCGGCGGCGGAGGCCGTCAGCTCACGCTGCGCCAGGAGGCGGACCCGACCCGCCGTGGCCAGCAGCAGGATCGACTGCAGCACCACCACGCCGGTCAGCGCGAGCCCGAACACGGGGTCTCTGAGATAGACCAGGACGAGATATCCGACGGCGAGCGGGCCGTCCAGCAGCGCGGTGACGATCTGCCCGGTCAGGATCTCGCGCAGGGTGGACACGCCGGTGGCCCTGGCCAGCAGGTCGCCGGTGCCTCGCTGGGCGAAGTAGCGGTACGGCAGGGCCACCAGGTGGGCGACCACACTCTCGGTGAGCTCCCGGTCGGCCCGCGCGCGGACAGCCACCAGGAGCGCCGCCCGCAGGTAACCGATCACGAACTGGGCCACGCTGGACAGCAGTACGGCCACGCCCAGCAACGGCAGCAGGTCCAGGGCCCGTGCCGGGATCACCGTGTCGACCAGGAACTCGGACACCAGCGGCAGGACCAGGCCGAGCAGTTGCAGCAGCAGGGAGGCCGCGACGACCTGCGCCAGCAGGCCGCGACGGCGCCGCAGGAGGGTGCGGACGAACTCGCGCCGCCACGCCCCCGCCATCGAGGACGAGCCGCGGACGAAACCGTCGTCGGGTTGGAGCACCAGGATCACGCCGGTGAACCCGGCGCCGAACTCCTCCGCGGTGAGCCTGCGCCGTCCCTGCCCCGGATCGACGACGTCCACCCGTTCCGGCGTCCAGCGTTCGACCACGAGGAAGTGGTTGAACTCCCAGTGGACGATCGCCGGCAGGGGCGCGCCCGCGAGATCCTCGGGATCGACGGAGAACGCCTGCGCCCGCAGGCCGTACCCGCGTGCGCCCTCCATGAGGGCTCGTGCGCTCAGGCCGTCCCTGCCCACGCCGAGCTGTTGCGCCAGCTCGTGCGCGGTGACGCGCCGACCGTGGTGGCACAGCACCATGGCCAGGCACGCCGCGCCGCATTCGGTGATCGTGTTCTGCAGCAGGACCGGGACTCGTCGCCTCCTCATGGCGTGGCCCGCGCCAGCAACGTCAGCAGCACGCCACCGGCCACGGCCAGCACGGCCACCGCGAACCACAGCAGCAGGAACGACGGGGTCCGGATCGTCAGGGGCATCGGAACCCGTCGAGCCCCGGCCAGATGGCTCAACGCCTCCTCCCGGAAAACACCCGCGGCGCCCGACCCAGGAGCCGGTGAGGCGGCTGGTAGAGAGGTCGGAGCGACCGGTGAGGCGCCCGGCACAGAGACCGAAGCGGCGCCTGGTAAGACGACCGGCATGGGAGCCGGTGAGGCGACCGGCACAGGGGCAGACGAGGCGACCGGCGCAGCGACCGAGGCTGCGGCCGGTGAGACGCCCAACCCAGGGGCAGACGAGACGACCGGCACCGAGACCGAGGCTGCGCCCGATGAGGCGACCGACCCAGGGGCAGGTGAGACGACCGGCACCGAGACCGAGGCTGCGCCTGGTGAGACGACCAGCATAGGAGCCGGTGAGACACCCGACCCAGAGGCAGGCGAAGCGACCGGCGCAGCGACCGAGGCTGCGGCCGGTGAGACGACTGGTAAAGAGGTCGGCGGCTCCGGAGCCCGGGAGCCCTCGCCGTGCCCCCCGCCTCCAGGCCGACGCATGGGGCGGGTGGGGTCGTGATCGCGCATGGACGGTGCCTTCGCTGGACAGGGGCTAGACCCAGTGCCATTCGATCTTGGCCTTGGTTCTCCGGTCGGCCAGGTAGTCGGCGAAGGCGGCCCGGCCCGCGGCGGCGAGGGTGGCCTCGTCCCGCCGTGCGGGGTGCCGGTGCCGTACCGTCCCGAACAGGAACGCCGCGCCGTACGGCACGGGCCCCACCGCCACGCCCTCGGCGGCGTCCCGCAGTGGCTCGGGCAGCTCGGCCGCCGCCCGCTCGGCCACGTGGATCGACAGCTCGCCGACGGGCCCGGCCACCGCTCCCGCGAGCGCCGCGACGGGGTCGCCCTGACCGGCCAGTACGGCGAGAGCCTCCTCGGCGCCGACCGCCCACACGGCCGAGACCCGGTCGAAGTCCGCGGCGTGCTCGGCGAAGTGCTCCGCCGCCAGCTCGGCCGCCTTCCTGCCACGGAAGCGGTTGGCCCGGACCAGGGCGAACAGATGGTTCTGGTACGCCTGCGGGGTCAGGCCCACCTGCTCCAGCCAGCGCAGCATGGCCTCCCTCGTGCGCAGTCCGCGCCGCAGCCGGAACTCGTCGGAGGCCCGCTGCATCTCCTCCTCCGTAGGCTCGGGGTCGTCCCAGGTCTCCAGGCCGAGAAGGCAGAAGTCGATCAGGTCGTCCTGGAGGGTACGGTCGCGCTCGCCGTACGCCCGAAGCGACAGCAGGGCCGTCTGCACCGAAACGCCCTCGCCGTCCACCGTCAGCACCCTGCTCGCGGCCCAGTGCGTGGAATGGTCGACCACCCACGGCACGCCGTCCCCGACCGAGGCGGTGATCGCGACGGTGCCGCCGTCCGGGTGGTCGAGAAGAAGGTCGTAGTCAACGAGGAGGCTGCCCGGCCGTTCGTCCACCACGAGCTGAGCGCGGCAGGCGGGGTTGGCCGCGCGCCAGGCGGCCACGCTCTCACGCGCCGCGGGCACGCCCTCACGGCGCCGGGGCAGCCCGCGCAGCAGGTCAACCGCCTCCGCGAGCATGTGCGGGTAGTCGCTCACGCCGACACCTCCCCCACGAGCCAGTCGGCGACCGCCTCGGAGATGCGCAGGTCGGTGAACTCCTCCAGCCATCCCCACTGGCCGTTGGGATTCAGCTCCAGATACACGTACTCACCTTCCGGAGTGAGGATCACGTCGATGCAGCCGAAGGCCAGGCCCAGCGACCTGACCAGTTCGACACAGCGCCGCGCCACGTCCTCGGGGAGGTCGTGGACGGCGTAGGAGATGAAGTTGCCTTCGTAGTGGCGGAAGTCGTCGCGGGTCATCCGCGACCCCTGGGAGTGCATCTCGGCGGTGAACACCTGGTCGCCGACCACGGTGATGCGCAGCTCCACGGCCTTGTCGATCCTGGACTGGAGGATCACGGGCGCGTACGCCAGGCGGTGCCTGGTGGTGAGATGACGGCGGGTCAGGGTGGTTGTGTAGAAGCCGTGCTCCTGCCCGTCCAGCTCGTACGGCACAAGCTGGATCTCCTTGGCGATGCACCGGCCACCGGTCTCCGCCCACACGTCGACCAGCCGCTCGTCGTCGTTGGTGACGGTCGTCTGCGGCACCAGGAAGCCGTGCCGGGCTCCGGCCGCGAGGTTGACCAGCTTGTTCTCGGCGTGCAGAACCGTGTTCAGGCGAGCCGGGAACCAGCGGGCGTCGAGAGTCTCCATCCAGCCGTCCCGCAGGATCCGCCCGAGCTGGGCCACGAACTCGCCGTATCCGGCGTCCTCGACGACCTTCGCGGCCTTCGGCCGCTGCGGGCGGCGCAGCCAGACGGCGCTGATGGACGAGCAGTCGATCTCGGCGTCGTCGGTGACGAGCGTGTGCCGCCAGTCGGCGCCCACGAGGCGGGAGGTGATGCGGGTGGAGGCGGGGTAGTCACCGGGATCCCACCAGTACACGTCGAGGCCGCGTTCGACGAGCTTGGGCAGGACCAGGTTCACGCCCTTGTCGGTCTTGCTGCTGAGTATCAGGATCACCGGATTCTCCAGGAGAGGGGCGGCGCCTCCCCGAGGCGCCGCCTTGGTCGATCAGGGGAGAACCGTCAGCCCTGGGGATCCCAGCACGTGTCCGGCTGGCCGTTGTTGATCGACGTGCAGACCCTCGGGCTGGGCGGGGTCATCGGCGGGCGGCCACCGACGACGTCGTCGAGGGCGTCGTCGGACAGCGCCGCGGCGCTGTTCAGGTCGTCGAAGCGGATGGTCATGATGTGCTTCCTTTCGTGGGTTTCGTGGAGCTGGATCAGTACGGGTAGTCCGAACACGTGTCGGGCTCGCCGTTGACCGACGTGCAGACCTTGGGACTCGGTGGGGCCGACGTCGGACGACCGCCGACGACACTGTCCAGGGCGTCGTCGGGGAGCGCGGCGTGGCCGTACAGGTCGTCGAAGCGGATGGCCATGAGTGATTTCCTCCTTTCGGGATTTCGCGGCACCCACGACGTCCAGGGACGATTCGTAGGTATGGCGATCGAGATCCTTCACCGCCCCCGTCCCGGGCGCCCAGAGCGAAAAGTCCCCTCCCTGCCCGCCATCAGCGCGGCTCGTGTCCCTGTCCCAACAGGGACACGAGCCGCGTTCACGAACCGGCGCCCACGCTCCCGCCCGCCCGCGCGGACCAACACGCCCCCCTTCCGGTACGGCCCGGCGACCCGGCCGCTTCCACCCGCTGGGGCCGACGCGAGGTCACCCAACCCCGCCTGTGGACGTGCTCGCGCTTCCCCTCTCCTTTGGAGAACCTGACAGGAAAGCGTGCGTCCACGGAAGGATCGGTGGACCCGACCGAACCCCTAAGATGATCGACGCTCTGACCCGCACTTCCGCGCCCTCGCCGGACCGCTGCAAAACCAGCTCGTCCCGTTCCCATGGCACCCGGCCTGACCTGGGGATTTACCCTCGGGCCACTCGTCACCCCGAAGGGTTCGCAACGCCCGGGCTTGGCCGCCATGGGGTCGTCTTCCGACAGGTCTCATCACTCATCACCCTGAAGAGATGGCCCCAGCCCCGGCCCCCGAGGTCCTGTCCGTGCTCCCCGAGTGCGCGGGAAACCACTCCTGGAAGGACATGAGGACGATTCCTGATGTAGAACCATCCCCGCCTGCGCGGGGAGCACTGGACGCACACGGTTGACAGGCCGTCGCGCGCGGGACCATCCCCGCGTGCGCGGGGAGCACACGAGCCCCGGAGAGAGCACGCCCGCGCTGACGGGACCATCCCCGCTTGCGCGGGGAGCACGATCCGCACTTCCTCGTTGGCGTTGCCCTGGCGGGACCATCCCCGCGCACGCGGGGATGATCTTCCCCCGAGACCGGAACACGTGGTCAAGAAGTCGAAGGGTTGAGGAGGGTGTTGATGTCGCTTTGGCGGTAGCGGCGGTGGCCGCTGGGGGTCTTCAGCGAGGGGATCTTCCCGGTGAGGGACCACCGGTTCACGGTCTTGGGATCGACGCCGAAGATGTGCGCGACCTCGCCGGGGGTGAGGAGCCGGTCGGTGGTTTCGGGTCCGGTGGTGAAGGTGCCGTCCGGGGTGACGGCCTTGCTCGCGGGCATGGGGGGCTCCTTCAGTAGCGGAGGTCGTGGAGGATCTTGTCGTGGCGGGCCAGGGCCCTGACCAATCCGTGCAGGGTGGTACGGCCCAGCACGTCCCTGGCTCCGGCCTTTCGCTGGTCGGGGCGGAGCGGGTAGTAGCGGGTGGCCCACCAGCGGGGCAGGCCGGGCAGGTCGCGTTGTTCGTAGTACCAGCCGGGGTGGGTGCTGGTGAGCACGTCGATCACGCGTCGCTCGTACTCGTCATCGGTCATGGTCGTCTCGCTTCGGAGGACGGACAGGAAACCCGCCTCACGCGGGGAGGTCTCGCCGGTTCAGGCGGGGAGGCCGTGCTGGTTCGGGTGAGGGTGGGGGGTGCCCGGCCCCGAGCCGGGGAGCAGGGGCCAGGCACCCGGTAGGAGGACCGGCCCCGCGTGTGGGGACACGGGACCGGTGCGCGAGGCGGCTCCCCCTTCCCCAACACGCCCTGCCATGTCCCGGCGCGCGTGGGAGCCACCTTGCGAAGGAGTGCGGCTCAAGCCCTCCAACCCGAGCCGCACGTTCATGAGGTACGGCGGGCAGAGGGCGGGATGAGGTCCCACCGCCCGCCGTACCGGCTCAGGAGCGCAGAAGCCTGCGCAGAGCGGGAGGCCGGTAACCGATCCGGCCAGCCCGAAAGGCGTGGGCCTGCAGAGCACGGGCTGCGGCGACGGCCCGGATGCTCGGCGGCACCACCGGGGATGCCTGCGGGGCCAGCTTGCGGTCCAATTCCTCCGCCGACTCCGCGCGCACCAGCAGCACGGCGCCGGGGGTCGGCCTGCCGGACAAGGCACAGCGGTAGGCACTCCACAGGCCGGACTGCGCGTTGTGGAAGACCAGCCAACCGGGATGGGCCTGTTGCACGGTGTTGCAGGTTCGATCTGAAAGCCCGGCCTCTGGACGGGCCGCGTTGAGGAGTGGCATCATGCCGTCCTCCCGCCCGGCGAACGCCGCCTCCTGGCCGGGCCCCGGTCACTCAGCCCAGTGGGCGGACGCTCCCTGTTGTCGCGCGGGGCCAGCGAGGGCGGCGCGACCTGGACCAGCCG
>NZ_JACHJP010000015.1 GCF_014203715.1 Streptosporangium saharense | reverse complement strand
CTTTTTCGTGTCAAACCGATCCGACCGGATCCATTTGATTCGTCCAAGCCTGCCTGAAGGGAATTCAGACCACTCCGTCTCCGGAGCAACCCTTCAAACTTACCAGCACCTGAGTGGCGCTGCGAACTTGAAGGATTGTCAGCAGACACAGAACAAGCCACACCGGATCACCGGAGTGAGTGGAGTGGTTTGTGCCGAACCTTGCCGACGCCAGAACATTAGCAGCCCCCACGGACCGCTCGGGACGTAACACCGAAGGACGAGGCGCGAGATCCGGGACGGCGGGCACGGAAAACATAGACTCGACGGGGTGAGCAGCCAGACACCGCCTACGGCGAAGAAGGTTCCCAGCGAGCGCGTGCACCACGGGGACACCGTGGTCGACGACTACGCGTGGCTGACGGTCAAGGACGACCCCGAGACGATCGCCTACCTCGAAGCGGAGAACGCCTACACCCGGCAGGCGACCTCGCACCTCGAAGAACTCCAGGAAACGATCTTCCAGGAGATCAAGGGCCGGACGCTGGAGACGGACCTGTCCGTCCCCACCAGGAAGAAGGGCTGGTGGTACTACTCCAGGACAGAGGAGGGCAAGCAGTACGGCATCCAGTGCCGGGTCGCCGCGGACGGCGACGCTCCTCCCGAGCTGAAGGCGGGCGAGCCGCTGCCCGGTGAGCAGGTGCTGCTCGACGGCAACGAGCTGGCCGGGGACAACGACTTCTTCTCCATGGGCACCAGCGCGGTCAGCCCCGACGGGACCCTGCTGGCCTACTCGGTCAACTTCACCGGCGACGAGCGCTTCACCCTGCGCGTGAAGGACCTCACCACGGGCGAGCTGCTCGACGACGAGGTCAGCGGCATCTTCTACGGCGGCGCCTGGTCGGCGGACGGCAGGGCGTTCTTCTACACGACCGTCGACGACGCCTGGCGGCCCAACCGGGTCCACCGGCACATGATCGGCACCTCGACCGAGGACGACGTGGTCGTCCACCAGGAGGACGACGAGCGGTTCTGGATCGGCGTCGGCCTCACCCGCAGCGAGCGCTACCTCGTGCTCTCCGCGGGCAGCAAGATCACCAGTGAGGTCCGCATCCTGGAGGCCGACGACCCGACCGGCGAGTTCCGTCTCGTCAGGCCCAGGGAGACCGGTGTCGAGTACGGCCTCGACCACGCGGGAGACCACTTCCTGATCCTGCACAACCAGAACGCGGAGAACTTCGAGCTGGCGACCGCGCCGCTCGACGCCCCCGCCGACTGGACCCCGCTGATCGAGCACCGCGCCGACACCCGGCTGCTGAACGTCGAGGCGTTCCAGGGATACACGGTCGTGCACCTGCGTCGTGACGGCCTGACCGGCATCCGCGTCCTGCCCGAGGGGGCGGAGCCGTACGAGATCAGCTTTCCTGAGCCGATCTACGACGTGGCGCCCTCGGGGAACCCGGAGTTCGTCACCGAACGGCTGCGGCTCGGCTACACCAGCATGATCACTCCGCCGTCGGTCTACGACTATGACCTGCGGGCGCGTGAGCTGATCCTGTTGAAGCGCAAGACCGTGCTCGGGGGGTACGACCCGGCCGACTACGAGCAGTTCCGTGAGTGGGCGACGGCCGAGGACGGCACCCGGGTCCCCATCTCGATCGTGGCCAGGAAGGGCGTCGAGCGACCCGCCCCGACCGTGCTGTACGGCTACGGCAGCTACGAGATCTCGATCGACCCGTCGTTCTCCGTGGCCAGGCTCAGCCTGCTGGACAGGGGGTTCGTCTTCGCCGTCGCGCACATCAGGGGTGGCGGTGAGATGGGCCGTCACTGGTACGAGGACGGCAAGTTCCAGCAGAAGAAGAACACCTTCACCGACTTCGTCGCCGCGGCCAAGCATCTCGCCGCGGAGAACTGGTCGAGCTCGATCATCGCCAGGGGCGGTTCCGCGGGCGGGCTGCTCATGGGCGCGATCGCCAACCTGTCGCCGGAGACGTTCGCGGGTGTGGTGGCCGAGGTGCCGTTCGTGGACGCGTTGAACACGATCCTCGACCCGTCGTTGCCGTTGACCATCATCGAGTGGGACGAGTGGGGCGACCCGCTGCACAACGCCGAGGTGTACGAGTACATGAAGTCGTACACGCCGTACGAGAACGTGAGCGGGCAGATCTATCCCCCGATCCTGGCGATCACCAGCCTCAACGACACCCGCGTCTACTACCACGAGCCCGCCAAGTGGATCGCGAGGCTGCGCGAGGTGGGCAAGGGCGGTCCCTTCCTGCTCAAGACGGAGATGGAGGCCGGGCACGGCGGTCGCAGCGGCCGGTACGACTCCTGGCGGGAGGAGGCCTTCGTCCTGGCGTGGATCCTGGACACGGCCAAGGTCGAGCGATGACCTACGTGGCCGATCCGGAGCGCTACGACGGGCGGCAGCCGTACAACAGGGTGGGGCGGAGTGGGTTGAGGCTGCCCGCGGTCTCGCTGGGGCTCTGGCACAACTTCGGCGATGACAAGCCTTTCGGGACCCAGCGGGCCATCCTGCGGCGGGCGTTCGACCTGGGGGTGACCCACTTCGACCTGGCCAACAACTACGGCCCGCCGTACGGTGCCGCGGAGGCCAACTTCGGCAGGCACCTCAGGGAGGACTTCTCCCGCTACCGCGACGAGCTGGTCATCTCGACCAAGGCTGGATACGACATGTGGCCCGGCCCCTACGGGGAGTGGGGGTCGCGTAAGTATCTGTTGTCCAGCCTGGACAGGTCGCTGGGGCGGATGGGGCTCGACTACGTCGACGTCTTCTACAGCCACAGGTTCGACCCGGAGACTCCGCTTGAGGAGACGATGGGCGCGCTCGACCAGGCCGTGAGGTCGGGGAAGGCGCTGTACGCGGGCATCTCGTCCTACTCCCCCGAGCAGACGGAGCGGGCGGCGCGGATCCTGCGGGAGATGGGCACTCCGCTGCTGATCCACCAGCCGTCGTACTCGATGCTCAACCGGTGGATCGAGGACGGGCTGCTGGACGTCCTGGAACGGGAGGGGGTCGGCTGCATCGCGTTCTCCCCGCTGGCGCAGGGCATGCTGACCGATCGCTATTTCGGCGGTGTCCCCGAGGGGTCGCGGGCCTCGCAGCGGCGTTTCCTCACCCCGGAGATGCTGACCGAGGAGACCATGCGGCGTATCCGCACACTGCACGGGATCGCGGTCTCGCGCGGGCAGTCGCTGGCGCAGATGGCCCTGGCGTGGGCGCTGCGCGACCGGCGTGTCACCTCGGTGCTGGTCGGCGCGAGCAGCGTCAGGCAGCTTGAGGACAACGTGCGGGCTGTGGAGAACCTGTCGTTCACCGAGGAGGAGCTCGCGGCGATCGACGGGCACGCGGTGGAGTCGGGCGTCAACCGCTGGGCCCGTTCCAGCGAGACCTGAGGGGGCTACAGGGCCTCGTGTCGCTGCAGGTAGGTGAACGAGGCCCACCCGGGGAGCACGGGCAGCCAGAAGGTCAGCAGCCGGAACAGCAGCACGGCCGAGGTGGCGACCTCGCCGGGCAGGCCGGAGAGGGTCAGCCCGACGGACAGGGACGCCTCGACGGCGCCGAGTCCGCCCGGGGTCGGCGCCGCCGAGCCGATGGCGTTGCCCGCGAGGAAGACGATGGCCACGGCCGCGAAGCTGAGCGAGCCGCCGAAGGCCCGCACCGAGGCGTCGAGGCAGACCACGAAGAAGATCGTCAGCAGCAGGGTGCCGGAGCAGCCCTCGATGATCTTCCGGGGTGACTGGAGCACGTCAAGCAGGCGGGGGATGACGCCGGAGAACAGAGCGCGCAGCCGTACGCTGACCATCCTGCGCAGGCGCGGGACGCTCACGATGAACAGGACCGCGACCGCGACGGCGAGCAGGACGAACACCAGCGTGCGCGACGGAGTGAACGAGGTGGCCGCGCTCGACCCGGTGATGTAGGCGAACAGCAGGAGCAGCGTGATGTGTGAGGCCAGGCCGATGAGCTGGGAGGCCCCGACGCTGGCGACGGCCTGTCCCGGTGGGATGCCGCGTTTTTGCAGGTAGCGGGTGTTGATGGCGACGCCGCTCACCGCGGCGGGCGCGACCAGCTTCACGAAGGAGCCCGCGAACTGCACCAGGACGGTACGGCCGAGCGGCAGCCGTTCCGGCACGAAGCCCCGCAGCATCAGCGCGGCGGCGACGTAGCTCATCATCGCCGCGACGAAGGCGACCCCGGTCCACCCCCACTTGGCGGAGGTGATCATGTTGAGGTTGATCTGCGTCAGGTAGTAGACGAGGAAGTAGGCGGCGAAGGCGCTGGCGATGATCGTGATGAGGGTCCTCGGGCGGAAGCGCTCAAGGCGGACCTCGTCGGCCTCGACCTGGGGTTCGAGGGCGACGATCCGTTCGCGGATCGCGGTCAGCAGCTCCTTGTTCCTGGTGAGCGCGGCCCTGGTCTCACGGGTGAGCGCGATGCGCTGCAGCAGCGGCAGGGCGCCGGCCAGCGTGTCGGGGCCCGCGACGGCGGCTCCCGCGGCGACCGCGCGCTCCGCGCCGACGCGGAGGCTGAGGTAGGTGAGCAGTTGGGCGATGTCGAGGCGGAGCAGGAGGTCTCCGGCGGCGATCTCGCCGCTGCGGGCGTCCATGAGGACGACCCTGCCCTCGTTGTCGACGTGGATGCTGTCGCCGGTCAGGCGCCGGTGGGCGAGCCGCTGGACCTGCAGGAGCAGGACCTGCTCCCAGATCTGGGCGAGGAGGTTGTCGTCGATCTCCTCGTCGGGGATGTCGTCGAGGGGCCGGGTCTCGATGTGCTCGTAGGCGAGCAGCGCGGCCTCGGTGCCGATCTCGCTGGTGCCGATGAGCCTGGGGATGCTGGCACCCGCGGCCTGGGTGGCGTAGGCCATCAGGGCCTCGCGTTCCAGCTCGGCGCGCAGGGACCGGATGGCCCTGCGGCGGGTCTCGGTGTTGAGCCTGATGCGGCGCCAGATGCGGTAGAGCACCCCGGCGACCTGGCGGTCGCGGTCGAGGACGGTGACGTCGAGGCGGGTGCCGTTCTTGAGGCCGACGGCGTAGCGCCTGCTGCTCTGGTGGTCGTCGTCGAGGCGGTGCGCCCTGACGGGGGCGAAGCCGAGTTTGGCGAGGGTGGCGACGATCGTGCTGCCCGGGGGCCTGGTGTTGGGGCTGCCGATGCCGTACAGCGTGGCGTAGCCGACGGCGAGTCCGACCAGGATGGAGACGACGATGCCGAGGATGGTGGCCGCGGTCGCGGCGAAGAGGGCGATGGCGTTGAGCGCCACGGCGCTCCACAGGGCCGCCCGCCAGGTGGGTCTGCGGGAGATGCGCACCGCGGTGACGTAGGCGATGACCGAGGTCAGCAGCGTGTTGAGCGGCTCGACCCCCTGTCTTCCCCCGGTCAGCAGGAGCCACAGGTCCTCGGGCCCTGCGCCGACGATCCACTCGCCGAGGGCGAAGGACAGGACCATGCCCGCGATGGCGGCGAAGAGCCCCTCGGCGACCCGCAGGCCGTCGCGGTGCAGGACGCGTTCGATGGCGTAGGCGGTCGGCACGCCCAGCATGGCGGCGCCGCTGAGCACGCCGACCAGGCCGCTGAGGAGGAACGGCGCCCGGTTCGTCCCGTCGATGACGTCGCCTTCGAGACCGGTGAGAGTCTTCTTCGCCACGAGGGCGAGCAGGACGACGGCCACGAGCCCCAGCAGGGTCGCCAGGAAGCGCAGCAGATCGGACGGCCGGCGGATGCGCTGCGGCAGGAGCGGTTCGACGACGAGCACGGCGGAATCACGCTCCGTCTCCGGCTCCTCGCCTTCGACGTGCGCCCCTTCTCCGCGCTCTCTGATTTCCGTCACCGCCAGCGATTCTGCACGTTCCGCATTACAGGTGCGTCACCGATCTTCTCTTCCAGTGTCCACAATCGGAGTCATGCGTATCTCATTGGCCTCGGACAGCCTTGACGGGGTGGCCCCGATCCTGGTGTCGGAGATAGAGGCGAGAGGACACACGGTGACCGCGTACGGTGCCGTCGCCGACGACCGGGCCGACTGGGCGTGGTGCTGTTCGCGGGCCGCGCTTGACGTCGTCTCCGGGGTGGCCGACCAGGCGGTCGTGTGCTGCTGGACCGGCACCGGGGCGTCGATCGCGGCCAACAAGGTGCGGGGTGTGCGGGCCGCCCTGTGCGTGGACGCGGCGACCGCCGAGGGGGCCAGACGCTGGAACGACGCCAACGTGCTGGCGCTGAGCCTCAGGCTCACCTCGACGCCGTTGCTCGGGGAGATCCTGGACGCCTGGTTCGCCGGGAGCGTCAGCCCGGAGGAGACCGATGTCGCGAACATCGCGTACCTATCCGAGATTGAGAATTGACCTGCTGGAATGCGGCGTTGGTGGCCGGGCGGGCACCGGCCTGAAAAGCTGATCATCATGCGTCGCAGCCCGCTCGCCGCCGCCCCGTTTCTTCCTTCGCACCCGACCCTAGCCACTTCCGGCGACCGCGTGGCGCCGGGGTCGGGTGCGGAATGGCGGCCCGTGGCGCGATGTGTGACGGCGCACGGCCGGGTGCCGTTACGTCAGTGACACCGTGACCGTCGAGTGACGCCGGGGAGCACTCCGCCCATCGATCTGACTCTGATTGTCAAATCTAGTCAACCAGGACATTTGATCACAGGGGTTCCCCGCTTCACTCTCGTCAGATTCATCAGATTCACCACGAGGACATGAGGAGTTGCGCATGCGCGCACGCGCGTACAAGGGCCTGCTGGCCGCGATCACCACAGTCTCGGCCGTGACGCTGCCCGGCGTCCCGGCGACCGCCGTGGTCTCGCCGACCCCCGTTCCCGCCAAGGGCGCCAGGTCGCTTCCCGTGGACGTGCTCGCCGTGAAGCGGCACCTGGAGAGGTTCCAGCAGATCGCCGTCGCCAACGGCGGCACCCGCGCCGCCGGGACCCCCGGATACGACGCCTCGGCCGAGTACGTGGCGGGCAAGCTGCGGGCCGCGGGCTACAGGGTGACGCTGCAGGAGTTCGACTTCCCGTTCTTCCGCGTCATCGGCACGCCCACGCTCGCCCTGGTGTCGCCGACCGCGCGGTCCTACACGCCGGAGACGGACTTCAGGCCCATGACCTACTCCGGTTCGGGGAACGTCACGGCCGCCGTGCAGCCCGTGGACGTGGTGCTGCCGCCGAGCGCCGAGCCCAGCTCGACCTCCGGCTGTGAGGCGGCCGACTACGTGGGGTTCGTCCGGGGCAACATCGCGCTGCTGCAGCGCGGCACGTGCGGTTTCCGGGTCAAGGCCGAGCTCGCGGAGGCGGCGGGCGCCTCCGGCGTGATCATCTTCAACGAGGGCCAGGCGGGCACGGGCACCGCCGACCGGCGGGGGCCGCTGAACGGCTCGCTCGGCGACGCGACCACCCACATCCCCGTCGTCGGCACCACCTTCGCCGTCGGCCAGGAGCTGGCCAAGCCGGGATCACGGGCCACGCTCGCCGTCACCGCGGAGAGCGACCCGCACAGGAAGACCCGCAACGTGATCGCGGAGAGCCGCTGGGGCGACCCCGGCAGGGTCGTCATGCTCGGCAGCCACCTGGACAGCGTGCTTGAGGGCCCCGGCGTCAACGACAACGGCTCGGGCGCCGCCGCCGTACTGGAGACCGCCCTGCAGGCCAACGCGGCGCCGACCAGGAACAGGCTCAGGTTCGCCTTCTGGGGCGCGGAGGAGCTCGGGCTGCTCGGCTCCCAGCACTACGTGACCTCCCTGTCCCAGCGGGAGCGGTCGAAGATCAAGCTGTACCTCAACTTCGACATGATCGCCTCGCCGAACCACGTCTACGGCATCTACGACGGCGACGACTCCGACCACGTCGGCGCGGGCGCGGGTCCCGAGGGCTCCGACAAGATCGAGAAGCTGTTCGAGACGTACTACGCCACGCTCGGCCAGCCGTACAAGGGGACCGACTTCACCGGGCGGTCCGACTACGGGCCCTTCATCGCGGTGGGCATCCCGGCCGGTGGCCTGTTCACCGGCGCCGAGGGGGTCAAGAGCGCGGAGGAGGCCGTCACGTTCGGCGGCCAGGCCGGGGTCGCCTACGACCGGTGCTACCACCAGGCCTGCGACACCCTGGCCAACGTCAACGAGCGGGCGCTCGCGGTGAACACCGGCGCCATCGCGACGGCCGTGGCGGTCTACGCCTACAGCCCGGTCCTGCCGGGGGGTTCCACCGCCCCGGCCGCGACCGCCGCTCCGCGCAGGATGGCCGTGCTTCCCGCCTGGGAGGACGCCGCGCTGCGGTGACGGTCTGACCGTTACGTGCGTTACATGGGGGTACGGCCCGCGAGCCGTACCCCCCTGACTAGAGTCTGGGCATGGCACTGCGTGAGCGGGGGGAGCTGCGTGTCCTGGGGGCCTGTCCGCTGGACTGCCCGGACACCTGCTCGTGGGTGGTGACCGTCAAAGACGGCCGGGCGACCGGGATGCGCGGCAACCCCGAGCACCCCTACACGCGCGGCGCGCTCTGCGTGAAGGTCAACCGCTACCTCGAACACGCCGCGGCGCCCGACCGCATCCTGTATCCCCTGCGTCGCGTCGGCCCCAAGGGCAGCGGCCGTTTCGAACGGATCACCTGGGACGAGGCCCTCGACGAGATCTCCGTACGGCTGCGCGCGATCGTGGACGAGCACGGCGGCGAGGCGATCTGGCCCTACCTCGGCACCGGGACGCTGGGCCACATCCAGGGGTCAGAGGGGGTCGCGGGCCGGAGGTTCTGGAACGTCCTGGGCGCCTCCCGGCACTTCCTGAACATCTGCTCGACCGCCGGCAACGCCGGTCTGCGGCTGGCCAACGGCACCCCCGGGGGGATGGACCCCGAGACGTTCGCCCTGTCGCGGCTCATCCTGCTGTGGGGCACGAACACCCTCACCAGCGGTCACCATCTGTGGCGGTTCATCCAGGAGGCGCGGGCGGCCGGGGCCCACATCGTGGCGATCGACCCGATCCGCACCAGGACCGCCGAGCAGGCAGACGTCCACCTGCCGATCAGGCCGGGTACGGACGCCGCCCTCGCCCTGGGGCTACTGAACGTGGTGCTGTCCGAGGGCACCCAGGACGACGCCTTCCTCGCCGAGCACACCAACGGCTGGGCGGACCTCCGCACCGAGATCCTGCGTTACCCACCCGCCCGCGTCGCGGAGATCACCGGCCTGCCCGAGGCGGACATCCGCTCCCTGGGCGTACGGCTCGCGCACACCCGCCCGACCGGCATCAGGGCCACGATGGGCGTCCAGCGGCACGCGGGCGGGGGTACGGCGATGCGCGCCATCGCGGCCATCCCCGCGGTGACGGGCGACTGGCGCCATCCCGGCGGCGGGGTCGCCTACTCGACCAGCGGTCACGTCCACCTGAACATCGACACCCGCGACGACCTGCTCCCCGGGCCGGTCAGGCGGCTCACGATGACCCGGCTGGCCGAGGGGCTCGACGAGTCGGTGAAGTGCCTGTGGGTCTACGCCGCCAACCCGCTCGGCTCGACCCCCGACCAGAACCGGGTCCGCGAACGGCTGGCGCGTGAGGACCTGTTCACGGTCGTGATGGAGCAGTTCCCGACCGACACCGTGGACTACGCCGACATCGTGCTCCCGGCGACCATGCAGATCGAGCACACCGACCTGCACGCGGGCTACGGGCACATGTACCTGATGTGGAACGAACCTGCGGTCGAGCCGCCCGGCGAGTGCCTGTCGACCACGGAGACGTTCCGCCGCCTGGCCAGGCACATGGGGCTCACCGAGCCGTCGCTGTACGACTCCGACCTCGAACTGGCCGAGCAGTTGCTCGCCTCCGGTCATCCCTCCCTCGACGGGATCACGGTGGACCGGCTGCGCAAGGAGGGCTGGGTCAGGCTCAACGTGCCACGGCCTTTCGTCCCGTTCACCGAGGGTTTTCCCACGGCCTCGGGGAGGCTGGAGTTCGGTTCGGGGCCCGCCTACGTCCCGCCGCGTACGGCCGCCGGTGGTCCCTATCCCCTGGCGCTGGTCACGCCCGCGTCGCACACCTTCCTCAACACGACCTTCGGCAACAACCCCGAGCTGCTGCGCCGTTCCAAGGGCCCCCGGGTGGTGGTTCACCCCGACGACGCCGAGCCGAGGGGGCTGCGCGACGGGCAGCGGGCCCGGGTGTTCAACGCCTTCGGGGGCTTCGAGGCCGTGGTCGAGATCGACGATCGGGTACGGCCCGGCGTCGTGGCCTCGACGAAGGGGCACTGGGGCAAGCTGAGCCCGGGGGGCTCGACGGTCAACGCGGTGGTCGAGGAGCGCGACGCCGACCTGGGCCAGGGTGCCGTCTACCACGACAACCTGGTCGAGGTGGCGCCCGTTATGTCAGAGACGACATAGGTAAAGCTACGGTGCCGCGTCCGGGGTGCCGCGTGAGATCCTGCCGCGATGACCTCAACACTCGGATACGCGATCCTCACGGCGCTGGCCCGCCGGTCGAGGTCCGGATACGAGCTGGCCACCACCATGGGACATCCGCTCGGATGTTTCTGGACCGCGCGGCACAGCCAGATCCACCCTGAGCTGCAGCGTCTGGTCGCGGCTGAGCTGGTCACCTTCGAGCAGGTCCCGGGCCCCGGCCCACAGCGCAAGAAGATCTACTCCATCACCCGGCGCGGGAAGAAGGCACTGCGCGAGTGGGTCGTCGAACCCCCGCAGGCCCGTCCCGAACGCGACGAGCTGCTGCTGAAGTCCTACGCGGCCTGGCTCGCCGACCCGGCCGAGCTGGTCAAGCTCTTCCAGGTCCAGCTTGAGGAGCACGAGCGACGGCTGGCGGCCTACGAGGACGAACGGTCGTCGTTCACGAACGCGCCGGGCCGCGAGAGCCGCCGCTTCGGCGACTACGCCACGCTGTGGTACGGCATCAGCTACGAGAACCACCGCATCGCCTGGTGCCACTGGATGATCGACCAACTCACCCGAAGCCGCCGCCCTTCCCCGGGACCACAGCTCACCACGGACCTGTGCCCTTCCCAGGAGCCGCAGTTCAGCCTTTCGGAGGCGCAGGAGCCGCAGCTCTGTCTTTCGCAGGAGCCGCAGTTCGGCAAGGAGCTGTGTCCGTCGCTGGAACTGCGGCTCAGTGCCCCGCTCGAACCTCAGTTCAGTGCGAGCTTGTATCCCTCGTGTGAGGCGACGAACCCGAGCGAGTCGTAGAACCGGTGCGCGTCCCCACGGACCTTGTTCGTGGTGAGCTGGACCAGGGCGCACCCCCTGGTCCGGCCCCGCTCGACGGCCCAGCGCATCATCTGTCCGCCGAGCCCCCTGCCGCGTAGGTGGGCGGCGATCCTGACCGCCTCGATCTGCAGCCTGAGCGCTCCCCCACGGGAGATGCCCGGGATGTAGGTGAGCTGCATGGTGCCGACGACCTCGCCATCCAACTCGGCGACGATCAGCTCGTTGTGCGGGTCGGCCTCGATGGCCTCGAAGGCCGCCCGGTGCGCCTCGCCGTACTCCCCCTGAGCGGCACCGGAGACCGCGTCGTCGGCCAGCAGCGCCAGGACCACCGGAACGTCCTCGATCGTCGCGGTCCGGAAAATCACCTGAGAAGTCACCGACATGCCGTCAACCTACCGAGGGACGGCCGTCAGGGACGGATCAGGGTTGCTCCCCGATGTGGGGGAGGGGGATGAAAGGGCAGTCTGGAGAGCATGAACGACGAACTCACTCGACGTGACGAGATGTCCCTCGCCGGGGCGGCCCTGCGGGGAGCCCCCTGGAAGGCGGCGGCGGTGACCGGGGGCGCGTCCGCGGCCGTCAGCTTCGGTCTGGGCGTGATCCTGCCGGGTGACGCGGACCTCACCTGGGCGCTCTGCCTGGGGATCACGCTGTTCACCCTGGTGGCGGCGATCGGCTCGGTCGGCAGGCCGGGCACGGGTGACCGGGTGACGCGACAGGCCAGGATGTGGGCGCTGCGCAGGCCGTGGCGGTTCTCGCTCTATCCCGCGCTCGGCGCCGCCGCGCTCATGTATCCGGTCCAGCTCGTCGTGGACGACCAGGGCATGTTCGGCGCCGCGTTCGACGCGCTGCAGGGCGGCGTCGTGGTGTATCTCATCACCGCGATCCTGGCCCTGACCCTCAGGGGACGTGGGGACCGTCCCTCGCTGCCCAACGGGCACTGACGCCACGATCGGCCGAACGTCCCGGGACCGTCGAAGGCCCCGGGAGGCCGTCACGCGAATGCCTACGGCTGCTTCTCGTAGTCGGCGCGGCAGACGCAGAACTCGTTGCCCTCGGGGTCCAGCATGACCACCCAGCCGGTGCCGTCGGGGTTGCGCCGGTCCTCGTGGACCGTGGCGCCGAGCCCGGTCAGCCGTTCGACCTCCTGCTCGCGGGTGGTGCCGCCGGAGCCCGTGACGTCGAGGTGGAGGCGGTTCTTGACCGACTTGCCCTCGGGAACCCTGGTGAACAGCAGGTTCGGACCGACGACGAGGATCTCCTCGTCGTCCGGCACCGTCTCAGGGTGGAGCTCCCCACCCGTGGCCTGACTCCAGAAGATCGCCAGCTCGTACGGCCTGGCACAGTCGAAGCTCACGTAGCGCACGTCAATCATGGCCCCACCCAACCGCGACACCATCTATCGCGTCAAGCCGGTTTCACACTAGTGACCGCCCGCGAGGTTGAGCCCGACGACCCCCGCGAGGATGAGGACGATAGAGATGATCTTCAGGGGTGAGACGTCCTCCCCCAGCACGACCATGCCCAGGGCTGCGGTGCCGACGGCGCCGATGCCGGTCCAGACAGCGTAGGCCGTACCGACCTCCAGGTTCTTGAGGGCCAGCGAGAGCAGACCGAAACTGAGCACCGCGAAGACCACGAACGCGACACTTGGCAGCACCGAGGAGAAACCGTCGCTCAGCTTGAGCGAGTAGGCCATCGCGACCTCGAACAGACCGGCGACGACGATGAGAACCCACGCCATGACAACTCCCTGGAGGCGTCGTCTTTGCAGACCGGGTACGGCGCGTCTCGTCCGGGAGCGTCTCGTTTGAGCGCTCTGCCCGAGAAACGCCTCCGGCACTCCCCTGATTCCCCTATGACGCGGTGTCCCACCACAGCGTGAACCAGCGCTCGCGGGGAAGCGGCCACATGTCGAGCTGGATCGCGGCGGCGACGACCTCGTCCGTCCGTCCGGGGTCGAGGCAGAGCCTCCTGCAGGCGCTCTCCGCCAGGCCCTGCGGGGTGGCGAAGCGGGACAGCGGGGCCAGGCGTGCCTCGTGACGCACCCGGTGGCCGAGCCCCTCGGCGACCGCGATCACGTCGTGGACCGTGGGCCGGTCGGGGCGGACGATCCCATGGAAGTGCGCCCACAGGGGGTTGAGCCAGGTCATCGGGTGACGTTCCGTCAGCTCCAGGACGACCCTGAGACGGGCGTGGCCGGACAGTTCGGTCAGGAAGGCGGCCAGGTCGGGGATGTTGTAGACGACGTGGGCGCAGACCGCGACGTCGGCGGACGGGGTCTCGGCCGCGACGTCGGGCCAGCGCCCGGGGACGACCCTGAGCGGCACCCCGAGACTGGCGGCCCGGGTCTTCAACTCGGCGAGCATGCCGGGTGAGGGGTCGACCGCGACCAGCTCCCCCAGCCGCCCAGCGAGCGGCAGGCTGGCCGCCCCGGTGCCCACGCCGACGTCGAGCAGGACGCCCCCCGGCGGCAGCGCCTCGGCGACCCGGTCCAGGGTCGGCCCCTCCCGCTCGGCCAGCGCCCGCTCGGTCCGCTCGGCGAAGCGCGCGGGCGAGTGCCCCCAGGGGTCGGTCCGCGCCTTCGCCGCGATCTCCTCGGGGATCGCCCACAGCGCGAGGTCCGCACGCCACCGCTCGTCCATGGCAGGAGCCTAACCCCGCCGAGCAGGCCGTACGGCACGGCGGCCTTCCCCTGAGGGCTGTGACAAACGTCCTTACCGGCACGGTTTTGGGGGGTTACTGACGGGTAGCATCCGGGGTAAGGTTACTGATGAGTAGACCCGGTTCCCCCGGTTTCAAGGAGCAGATCCCATGGGCCACTACAAGAGCAATCTCCGTGACCTGGAGTTCAATCTCTTCGAGGTGTTCGGGCGTGGGGACGTCCTGGGCTCCGGCCTCTACGCGGACATGGACGAGGACGTCGTGCGCAGCGTCCTCGACGAGGTCAACCGCCTGGCGACCGGCGTCCTGGCCGACTCCTTCGAGGAGGGCGACCGCACGCCGCCCGTCCTGGACCCGAAGACCGGCGCGGTGACGATGCCCGAGGGCTTCAAGCGGTCCTTCGCGGCCTACCGCGACGCCGGATGGACCAGCATCGGCCTGCCCGCCGAACTCGGCGGCCCCGGCCTGCCGCCCAGCGTCAACTGGGCGCTCGCCGAGATGGTCCTCGGCGCGAACCCGGCCGTCTGGATGTACGCCAGCGGACCCGCCTTCGCCTACGTGATGCACCTCATCGGCACCGAGGACCAGAAGCGCTTCGCCCGGCTGGCCATCGACGGGAACTGGGGCGCGACCATGGTCCTCACCGAGCCCGACGCGGGCTCCGACGTGGGCGCGGGCCGTACCAAGGCGATCGAGCAGCCCGACGGCACCTGGCACATCGAGGGCGTCAAGCGCTTCATCACCAGCGCCGAGCACGACATGGCCGACAACATCTTCCACCTCGTGCTGGCCCGCCCCGAGGGGCACGGCGTCGGCACCAAGGGCCTGTCGATGTTCCTGGTCCCGAAGTACCACGTGGACCTGGAGACCGGTGAGCTGGGCGAGCGCAACGGCGTCTACGTCACCAACCTTGAGAAGAAGATGGGCCTGAAGGTCTCCACGACCTGTGAGCTGACCTTCGGGGAGCGGCACCCGGCCGTCGGGACGCTGATCGGGGACGTGCACGAGGGCATCAAGCAGATGTTCATGATCATCGAGCACGCCCGGATGATGGTCGGCACCAAGGCCATCGCCACCCTCTCGACCGGCTACCTGAACGCCCTTGAGTACGCCAGGGCCAGGGTGCAGGGCGCCGACCTGACCCAGATGACCGACAAGTCCGCCCCGCGCGTGACGATCGTCCACCACCCCGACGTGCGCCGCGAGCTGATGCTCCAGAAGTCGTACGCCGAGGGCATGCGCGCGCTGGTGCTGCTGACGGCCACCTACCAGGACGCCGTGCAGGTCGCCCACTTCGAGGGCCGGGAGGACCGGCACGCGGAGGCGATGAACGACCTGCTGCTGCCGCTGGTCAAGGGCGTCGGCTCCGAGCGGTCCTACGAGCTGCTCTCCCGGTCGCTGCAGACCCTGGGCGGCTCCGGCTACCTGCAGGACTACCCGATCGAGCAGTACATCAGGGACGCGAAGATCGACTCCCTCTACGAGGGCACGACCGCGATCCAGGGCATGGACCTGTTCTTCCGCAAGGTCCTGCGCAACCAGGGCACCGCGCTGGGCTCGCTGTACACCGACATCAAGGCCTTCGCCGCCTCCCAGGCGGGCAACGGCCGTCTCAAGGAGGAGCGCGCGCTGCTCGACGAGGCCGCCGACGAGGTCAAGGCCATGGCCGACACGATGGCGGGCTGGGCCATCACCTCGCTGGAGACCCCGCAGGAGGTCTACAGGGTCGGTCTCAACACCACCCGGTTCCTGCTCTCCCTGGGCGACCTGGTGATCGGCTGGCTGCTGCTGCGCCAGGCCGAGGTCGCGCTGACGGCCCTCGGCTCTCCCGGCAGGGACCAGGCGTTCTACGAGGGCAAGGTGGCCGCGGCGTCGTTCTTCGCCAGGACCGTCCTGCCCCGCCTGGCCGCCGAGCGCCGGGTGCTGGCCGACACCGACCAGAGCCTGATGGAGCTGTCCGAAGAGGCCTTCTGACCACCTGCTCCCGCGGCAGGCGAACCACGGGGGACCGTCCCACTCAGGGACGGTCCCCCGTCGGTGTGTACGGGACCCCGGGGAACAAGTTATTCTCATATTGAGAATGTCTTGGTTCGAGAAGGACGTGGTCGTGGACGAGAAGGAATCGGCGTTCCTGGCGGAGTACGACCCCCGGGACTACCCCCCGGTCGCCGTGACGGTCGACGTGGTCGCGCTGACCATCCGCGCGGGGGTGCTGCACGTGCTGCTGGTCGAGCGGGGCCGCCCTCCCCAGCAGGGGCGCTGGGCGCTTCCGGGCGGATTCATCAGGCCGGGTGAGGACCTGCCCGAGGCGGCGAGGCGGGAGCTGGCCGAGGAGACCGGGCTCTCCCCCCGCGCCCACATCGAGCAGCTCGCCACCTACGGAAGCCCGGAACGCGATCCCCGGATGCGGGTCGTCTCGATCTCCTACCTCGCCTTCGCCCCCGACCTGCCCGATCCCGAGGCGGGCTCCGACGCCGCCGCGGCCGCCTGGCACCCGGCCCTGCGCCCTCCCGAGCTGGCCTTCGACCACGCGCGCATCCTCGCCGACGGTCTCGAACGGGCGCGGGCCAAGCTGGAGTACACGCCGCTGGCCACGACGTTCACCGGGGAGACGTTCACGATCTCCGAGCTGCGTGGCGTCTACGAGACGGTGTGGGGCGTGCCGCTGCACGCGGGCAACTTCCACCGCAAGGTCCTCTCCGTCCCCGGGTTCGTCGAGGCCACCGGGCACAGCACGATCAGCGGCGGCTCCCGGGGCGGGCCGCGCGCCAAGCTCTACCGCGCCGGGGACGCCCGCCTGCTGCACCCGGCCCTGCTGCGGCCCACCGAGACCGAGCAGGAGGAGGCCCGATGACCACCACCTCGGCCGAGGCGATCGCGCTGGTCACCGCCGCCCACGGCCCCAGGGACCTGTTCGGCGGGCGGGAGCCCCGACGCGTGTACCGGAGGCTGGCCCGGCTGCTCCACCCCGACCTCGCCCCCGGCCCCGAGGCCGCCAGGGCGTTCGCCAGGCTGGCCACCCTGTGGGCCGAACACGCCGGACATACTGGCCACGCCCCCGCCGACGACCTGACCGGGACCGTGCTGGGGACCCACCGCGTCGGGCCGGTGTTCCGCGAAGGCACGACCGCCATCCTGTACGGCTGCGCCGCCGACACCCTCCTCAAGATCCCGCGCAGCCCGGCGGACAACGACCTCATGCGGCGCGAGGCCCAGGCCCTCAGGACGATCGAGCAGGAGGGCGATCCGGTGCTGCTGCCGTACGTGCCCAGGCTGGTTGACTCCCTCAGGCACGGTCCGGGCGGCGCGCAGCGGCGGGCGAACGTGATCAGCCGGGTCCCCGACGGGTTCGTGACCCTGACGGAGATCGCGCGGCGGCGGCCGGTGCTCGACCCTAGGGACGCGGCGTGGATCTGGCGGCGGCTGCTGGTCGCGATCGGGGCCGCGCACCGCGCCGGGGTGGTGCACGGCGCGGTGTTCGGCCACCACGTCCTGGTCCATCCGATCGACCACGGTCTCGTGCTCGTCGACTGGAGCCAGTCGGTCCCGCTCGGCAGCCCGCTGAAGGTCCTGGTCGCCAGGCACCGCGACGACTATCCGCCGGAGGTCCTCACCGGGGCGCCCGCGACCGAGACCCTCGACATCAAACTCGCGACCCGCTGCGTCTCGGCCCTCATGGGGGACCGGGTGCCCGGCGCGGTCAGCCGTTTCGTGCGGGGCAGCCTGGTCGCGCCGCCCCGGGACGCCTGGGGGCTGCTGGCCGAGCTCGACGAGCTGCTCGACGACCTCTACGGCCCCAGGACCTACCGCCCCCTGCACCTGTGAGATCAGAGCCGGGCGAGCAGTTCGAGGGTCCTGGCCTGTTCGCGCTCGTCACCGAGCGGGCTCACCAGCAGCTCGGTCGTCCCGGCCTCGGCATATTCCCGTACGGCCCGCGCCACGGTCTCCTCGTCACCCGCGACGACCGTCTCGTGAACCCCCGACTTGCCCTGGCGGTCGAGCATCGCGCGATAACTGGGGAGCTGGGCGGCGAACCCGACCTGCTCGGCCACCCCGCGCCTGATCCCCTCGGGGTCGGCGGTGACGCTCACCATGACCCCGGCCACGATCCTGGGGGCGGGCCGTCCCGCCTCCTCGGCGGCGCGGGTGATCGCGGGCCTGACGTGGTCGGCGATCGCCTCGGGGCCGGTCCACACGGTCACCGTGCCGTCGGCCAGCTCCCCCGCGACGCGCAGCATGACCGGTCCGAGCGCGGACAGCAGCACGGAGGGCGCCTTCGCGCCGGGTACGTCCACCTGTCCTGAGGCGGAGACGGTCTCCCCGTGATACTCGACGGGCTCGCCGCGCAGCAGGGGCCGCAGCACCGACAGGTACTCCCTGACGTGCCGGGCGGGTTTGTCGTAGGAGTAGCCGAACTGCCCCTCGATGATCGGCCGGTGGCTCGGCCCCACCCCGAGGGTGAGGCGGTTGCCGCCGGCGGCCTGCGCGGTGAGGGCCTGCCCGGCCAGCGCGAGCGGGTGCCTGGGGTAGGTCTGCACGACCGCCGTCCCCAGGTCGATGCCGGGCACCTCGCGGGCGGCGATGCCCAGCACGGCGAGCGCGTCCCACGAGGTGAGCTGGCTGAGGAAGGCGCTGTCGAACCCGGCGTCCGCCGCGGCGCGCACCTGCCCGATCATCGCGTCCAGACTCAGCCCGGCGCCGCTGATGTAGAGACCTGTCCTCACGAATCCCCCCAAAGTGAAGCGGATCTTCCGGTTCCGAGAGTCCACGGTACATTAACCTGAGGCCGGGATTCCGGTTAACCGACCAGGAGGGGCGTGGCCGTGCGAGCCGACGCGCGACGCAACCGCGAGCTCATCGTCACGACCGCGCTCGACCTGTTCGCCGAGCGCGGCACCGCCGTCTCGATGGAGGAGATCGCCCGCGCGGCAGGGCTGGGGGTCGGCACCCTCTACCGCCACTTCCCCGACCGGCAGGCCCTGGTCGAGGACATCGCCCTGGACGCGCTGCGCCGCCTCATGACCTTCGGCGAGGCCGTCGTGGCCGAGGACAGGCCGAACTGGCAGGCCCTGCGCCTGGTCGTCGAGCACTGCGCCGGGCTGCCCCTGGCCCTGATCAAGACGCTGTCGCCCGCGACGACCGCCAACCCGGAGCTCGCCCGGCTGGAACGCGACCTCAACGCCCTGTTCGAACGGCTGGCCCTGGGCGCCCAGGAGGAGGGGACGCTGCGCGGGGACATCCCGCCCGGCGAGGTGGTCGGCCTGCTCAACGTGGCCGTCTGCCGCCCCGGCGCCCGCGCGGACGACTACCTGACCACCGTCATCCTCGACGGCCTCCGGCGCTGATCCTCCCGCAGTCGGACATCCCGGGTTGACGCGGACCATCGTTATTCTCATAATGAGATTAACTCAATCTGAGAACAACCAAGGGGTCCCCCATGGGAAGCGGAATCTGGTCAACCGACGTCTACGCCGCCGCCGCGAGCTACCGCGCGGCCAAGGGCGCGAGCGCCTTCTCCTACAGCGACAGCGGCGCGCGCACCGTGCACGACGATCTCGACCCGTACGGCGTCGCGGCCCGCGAGAGCCGTGACTCCGACGAGCACCCCGACAGCCTCGCCATCGCCGTCCTGTTCGACGTGACCGGCTCGATGGGCGGGGTCCCCCGCACGCTCCAGACCAAGCTGCCCGACCTGCTCGGCCTGCTGCTGCGCAAGGGCTACACGAGCGACCCGCAGATCCTCTTCGGCGCCGTCGGCGACGCGACCTGCGACCGCGCCCCGCTCCAGATCGGCCAGTTCGAGTCGGACAACCGGATGGACGAGGATCTCGGCAGGTTCCTGCTCGAAGGCGGGGGCGGCGGCCAGAAGACCGAGTCCTACGAGCTGGCGATGTACTTCATGGCGCGGCACACCTCGATCGACTGCTTCGAGAAGCGCGGGCGCCGGGGCTACCTGTTCATCATCGGCGACGAGCTGCCCTACCCGAAGGTCAACCGCCGTCAGGTCCGCCAGGTGATCGGCGACTCCCTGCGGCGGGACATTCCGACGAAGGAGATCGTCGCCGAGCTGACCAGGATCTACGACGTCTACTACATCCTGCCCGCCGGGGCGAGCTACGCCGGGGACGGTCAGGTGCTGGCCGCCTGGCGCGACCTGCTCGGCCAGAACGTGCTCGAACTGGACGACCTGGACGCGGTCTGCGAGACCATCGCGCTCACCGTCGGCCTCGGGGAGGACGCCATCGACCTGGACGAGGGGCTCGACGACCTCGACGCGATGGGCTCGTCGGCGGGCAAGGCCGTGGGCAGGGCGCTGGCCAGGCTCGACCGGCGCACGCCCGCGGTTCCCGAGGGACCCGGCGCCAGCGGCGTGATCCGGCTGTGAGGGGCCGGGGCGTGCGTGAACACGTGATCGTCGCCGACCTCGGGTACGGCGACGCGGGCAAGGGGACCGTCGTCGACTGGCTCTGCGCACAAGAGCAGGAGCAGGAGCGGGTGCGGGCGGTCGTCCGTTTCAACGGCGGCGGGCAGGCGGCGCACAACGTCGTCCTGCCCGACGGGCGGCACCACACCTTCGCCCAGTTCGGGGCGGGGACGTTCCGTGGCGTGCCCACCCACCTGTCGCGCTTCGTGATCGTGGACCCGCTCGCCCTGGCCTCCGAGGCGGCGAACCTGGCCCGCCTCGGGGTTCCCGACCCGTTCGGGCTGCTCACCGTGGACCGCGACGCCCTGCTCGCCACGCCGTACCACGTGGCGGCCGGGCGGGCCAGGGAGCTGGCGCGCGGTGAGGACCGGCACGGGTCGTGCGGGATGGGGATCGGCGAGACCGTCTCCTACGCCCTGACGCACCCGGGCCTCGCACCGACCGTCGGCGACTGCGCGGCCCCGGTACGGCTGGCCCGCAAGCTGCGCGCGCTGCGCCGGGAGGTCGAGGAGGCCTGGTGGGTGGCAGGGCCCGTGGCGACGAAGCTTCCCCCGGTCGAGGACTGCGTCGCGGCCTACCGGGCGTTCGCCGAGCGGGTGACCCTCACCGGCCCAGGACGGCTGACGGCCCTGCTGCGCGAGGGACCTGTCGTCTTCGAGGGCGCCCAGGGCGTGCTGCTCGACGAGTGGCACGGCTTCCACCCCTACACGACGTGGAGCACGACGACCTTCGCCAACGCCCTCGAACTGCTCGGCGGGGCGGGCGCCGTACGGCTCGGGGTGCTGCGCTCGCACACGCCCAGGCACGGGCCGGGGCCGCTGGTCACCGAGGACCGCGCGCTCGGGGTGACCGAACTGCACAACGGGACGGGGCCGTGGCAGGGGGCGTTCCGGGTGGGGCACTTCGACGCGGTCGCGCACCGCTACGCGCTGGCGGTCACCGGCGGGGCGGACGCGCTCGCGCTCACCCACCTGGACGTGCCGGTCTCGCGGATGTGCGTCTCCTACGACATCGGCGAGCTTTCCGTGGGTACGGCGGGCGACCTCGACGGGCAGGCGAGGCTGACGGAGCGGGTGCTGCGGGCCAGGCCCGCCTACGTGGACGGCGTCGACGACTGGCCGGGAGCGGTCGAGGAGGCCCTCGGGGTGCCGGTGTGGCTCGGCTCCTGGGGCCCGACCTCTGCCGAAAAACGGCTCATGCCCTGCCGCGTGGGCTAGATCGTGAACTGTACGGCGGCGCGGGAGGCCACGATGGGCTTGATGTGCTTGGCGATCACGGCCTGGTGCTCCGGGTGGTCCCGGTAGACCAGGAAGTCGTCGGCGCTGTCGAAGTCCGCGACGATGGCGAACTCGTGGTTGCCGGGGTTCACGCCCGCGTCGGCCCCCAGCGTGTAGGCGCGGATCTCGGGGATGATCTCCGTCAGCTTACGAAGCTCGGTCGCGACGGTCGCCTTCTGCTCGTCGGTCGCCCCTTCGGCCCAGGTGAACAGCACGACATGGCGGAACATGATCTCCCCTTCGTTCGGATGCCCAGTAAGCGTACGGCCGCCCTTTTCCGTGGGCGAGCGCGGGGCATCCGGTGTCATTCGGCGCGGCGCCGACTTCCCCGCCCGAAATGCACGGATATATGCCATTTATTTCTTATTTATACACGTCTGTGCGCCTTTGCCAAAGTATAAGTGCTTTGCGGTGTCGTGGTAGGTGCGTCTCCTGCGATGTTTGGGGTGTTCGAGCCCAGGAGGGCGGAACCGTCTTCTCGTGAAACCGGAGGATCGCATGAGATCGAAGACTGCTGCCTCGCTCGTCGCGAGCACCATGGGCGCGGGGCTCCTCGCCGGAGTTCTCATCGCCGGCCCGGCGGAAGCCACGATCATGCCAACGACCACGGTTCCCGCCGCCCAGACGTCCGTATCGACGGGCTTCCTCACCGCGGGATGCTGCTGGAGGCGCCGCTGCTGTCGTTGCGGCTGCGGCTGGCGAGGCGGCTGGCGCGGTGGCGGCTGGCGCTGGAGCAACTGGGGAGGGGGCTGGGGCGACGGCTGGTGGTGGTAGACACCCCGGCCACCTGACAGACCGCTCTCCTTCCGGCTCTCGGGAACCCACGTAAAGGTGATTTCCCTTCGGCCTCGCCGGAAGTGAGAAAGAAAGGACCGGTCAGCCCCGCGGCGAACCCGTCTCCGAATGGGGACGGGTTCGCCATGCCGTACGCCTCGGACCGGGTCCGGAGAAGGAGAAAGCGACCCGCGGCCGCGCGGGAGCGGCGCCGAGCACGACCGTGCGGGCCGTCTCGGGAACCAGCCGCAGGTCGTGGGTGAGCAGGATGGTCGTACGGCCCGCCATGAGGCGGCCGAGCGGCTCCATGACCCGGGCGGCCGTCGCCGGGTCCAGGCCGGTCATCGGCTCGTCGAGGACGAGCACCGGGGCGTCGCGCAGGATCGCCCTGGCGATGGCGAGGCGCTGGCGCTGGCCACCGGACAGCAGCCGTCCCCGCTGCCCGACCGGGGTGTCGTACTTCCTCGGGAGCCGTTCGACGAACTCGTGCGCCCCGGCCATGACGGCGGCCCCGACGATCTCGTCCATGCCGCAGCCGGGACGGCCGTAGGCGATGTTGTCACGCACGGTGCCGGAGAAGAGCAGGTTCTCCTGCTGCAGGACGGTCACGGCCTCGCGCAGCGCCGTACGAGGAATGTCCCTGATGTCCACGCCGTCGAGCAGGACGCGGCCCTCGGTCGGGTCGTGGAAGCGCAGCAGGAGCTTGGCGACCGTCGACTTGCCGATGCCGCTCGGGCCGACGCACACGACAAGTTCGCCCGGTTCGGCATGGAAGGTCAGGTGCCGCAGCGTGGGCGCCGACCTGCCCGGATAGGTGAAGCCGACGTCGGCGAAGTCGATCCGCCCCCGCCGGGGGGCCACGGGGAGTACGGCGACGGCCGGATCGGTGACCCGGGGCCTGATCCGCAGGATCTCGATCACCCGGTCGGAGCCCGCCGCCGCCTGGGAGACGGTCAGCGCGATCTGCCCGAGCCCCTGGACGGCCGGGTAGAGGTAGGCGAGATAGGCCGCGAAGGCGAGCAGTCCGCCGATCGTGAGGCGCCCCGCCACGATCTCCCACGCGCCGAGACCGAGGACGACGAGCAGGCAGACGGTCTCGATGACCTGGACGACCGGCCCGTACAGCGCGGAGAGCCTGGCCTGGGCCACGTTCGCCCGCATCCAGGCGCTTCCCTGGGTGTGCAGCCGCCGCGCCTCGGTGCCCTGCCGGTTGAAGGCCTGCACCAGCGCCTGGTTGGCCAGTCCTTCCTCGATGACGCCGTTCATGGCGCCGTTGCTGAACCGCTCCCGCGCGGCGGCGCCCCTGAGGCGCGAGGCGAAGACCTTCGAGGCGAGCAGGAACGCCGGGACCAGCGCGAACGTCGCCAGCGCCAGTTCCCAGCGGGTGAACAGGGCGGCCCCGGCGAAGAAGACCACGCTGATGACGGTCGTGAGGATCCTGACCACCCCGGAGCCGACCAGCTCCTCGATGGCCTCGACGTCGTCGGTGAGCCTGGCCATCAGGTCGCCGAGCCTGCGCCGGTCGAAGAAGTCGGGGGTCAGGGTCTGCATGTGGGAGAACACCCGGTCCCGCAGGCGCAGCAGGAAGCGCTCGCCGCCGACGGCCGTGGCGTAGGAGCCGAGGAAGGAGGCGAGCCCGGCGACGACCATCAGGCCGAGCCAGACGAACGCGGGCTCCCAGAACGCACCCAGGTTCCGTGCCGCGAGGACCTCGTCGGCGATGAACCCGAAGAGCCTGATCGCCCCGATCTCGCAGAGGGCCGCGACGATCGCCAGCACCACCCCGGCCACGAACAGTCTGCGAAGTCCTCGGGTGTGCGGCCAGAAGTGCCGGAACGCCTCCCTGACGGAGACGAAGGGGGCGACGTGTTCCTGTTCCGGTTCGTCCGGTCGCGCGGGGGTCTCGACGGTCTCGACAAAAGAGAACCGGCGGGTTACCCGCCGGTTCTTCGCTGAGGGATCTACCACCACCAGCCGCCCCAGCCCCAGTCACCGCGCCAGCCACCGCGCCAACCGCATCCGCAGCGGCGGCGTCGGCAGCCACCCCGTGCGAGTGGGGCACCGCCGGCCGGGAAGAGCTTGTCGAGTCTCATTGGCTTTCCCTTCTGGTGGAACCTTTCGCGAACCTCCAAATTACGACACTAGCACCAATATGTGCATTAACCACTGAAACCACGATGGATGGATAACGTTTTAACCAGCCACACCACGACCTTTCCCGAAACACACGTCATCGCAGGTCAAAAACCCACAACCAAGCATGCCGTACGGCAAAGCACATTCCATGGGGGCCAAAACCGGGGAAAAACGAGGTTCACGGAAAGGTCATCGAATCACTCGCAAGCCCGGTCACCGTAAACGCCGGATGGGCTTCGCAGGCCGCCCACAGAACGGCACCGAAATGGCGGCCCGGCAAACGCGGGGTCAAAGGGAAACGGGCCCGCCCCCTTCGAGAGGGAGCGGACCCGTCGTGGTCCGTGCGGGAACTCAGCCCCAGGCGAGCACGCGGAGCGGGTCCTCCAGCATGGCTCCCACATCTCGCAGGAAGAGCGAGCCCAGTTCGCCGTCCACGATCCGGTGGTCGAACGACAGCGCCAGCGTGCACACCTTCCTGGGCACGATCTGCCCGTCGACCACCCAGGGAAGGTCCCTGATCTGCCCGAAGGCCAGGATCGCCGACTCACCCGGGTTGATGATCGGGGTCCCCGCGTCCACCCCGAACACGCCCACGTTCGTGATCGTGATCGTGCCCCCCGACATCTCGGCGGGCTGGGTACGGCCGGCACGCGCGGTCTCGACCAGCGCCCCCAGGGCACGGGCGAGGTCGGGCAGCGACAACGCGTGGGCGTCCTTGACGTTGGGCACGATCAGGCCGCGCGGGGTCGCCGCGGCGATGCCCAGGTTCACCCGGTGCTTGACCACGATCTCCTGGTTCGCCTCGTCCCAGGAGGAGTTGATCATCGGGTAGCGCCGGGCCGCGACCAGCACGGCCTTGGCGACCAGCAGCAGCGGCGAGACCTTGGTCTCGGCGAAGTCGGCGAGCTGCCGCAGCCGTTTGACGGCGTCCATGGTCCCGGTCACGTCCACCTGGAGGAACTCGGTGACGTGCGGCGCGGTGAACGCCGAGGTGACCATGGCCTGCGCGGTCGCCCTGCGCACGCCCTTGATGGGAATGCGCTCCTCGTCCGGCCCCTGTGCCACCGCCGCGACAGGTGCCGGGGAGGCGACGGCGGCGTGGACGTCGTCCCTGGTGATGGTCCCGTTGGGGCCGGTCCCGGTGATCGTGCCGAGATCGACGCCCAGGTCCTTGGCGAGCTTGCGCACCGGGGGCTTGGCGAGCACCGTCCCCCTCGGAGCGTCCTGCACGACGGGCTCTGGCCGTACCTCAGCGACAGGAGGCTCGGAGGCGGCGGGAGCTGTGGATTTGCGGGGGCGGCGGGTGGCCGCGCCCGGTTTGACGCCGTAGCCGACCAGCACCGGCTGCCGCTCAGGCTTGGGGATCGTGGGGACCATGTCCTCGGCGGGAGCCGCGGGAGGGGTCGCCGGAGGACCCGAGCCGTCGTCCACGACGATGATCGGCTTGCCGACGTCGACGGTCTGGCCCTCCTCGGCCAGCAGGGAGGCGATCACCCCCTCGTACGGCGAGGGCAGCTCGACCACGGCCTTCGCCGTCTCGATCTCCACGATGATCTGGTTGACCTTGACCGGGTCGCCGGGCTTGACGTGCCAGCGGACGATCTCGGCCTCAAGCAGGCCCTCCCCCACGTCGGGGAGCTTGAACTCCTTCACGTCGTCTCCCCTCTAGAACGCGAACACGCGGTCGACGGCTTCGAGGACCCGGTCCAGGTCCGGGAGGTAGTGGTCCTCCAGCCTTGAGGGCGGGTAGGGGGTCGAGGGCCCGCCGACCCGCAGCACCGGGGCCTCCAGGCTGTAGAAGCACCGCTCGGTGACCCTGGCGGCGATCTCGGCGCCGAACCCGTTGTAGATGGGGGCCTCGTGGACCACGATGCACCGTCCGGTACGGCTCACCGACTCCACGACCCGGTCCACGTCGAGCGGGTTGAGCGAGCGCAGATCGACCACCTCGACGGACCTGCCGTCGTCCTCGGCCGCCGTCGCGGCCTCAAGACAGGTCTTCACCATCGGCCCGTAGGCCAGCAGCGTCACGTCACTGCCCTGCCGTACGACCCTGGCCTGGTCGAAGGGGGTCCAGTCGGCGGCGGAGGCGGCGGTGTCCACCTCGGCCTTCTCCCAGTAGCGGCGCTTGGGCTCGAAGAAGACGACGGGGTCGTCGCTCCTGATCGCCTGCTGGATCATGGTGTAGCCGTCCACGGGGTTGGAGCAGGCCACGACCCGCAGACCGGCGGTGTGGGTGAAGTAGGCCTCCGGCGACTCGCTGTGGTGCTCGACCGCGCCGATGCCGCCGCCGCAGGGGATGCGCACCACGACGGGCAGCCGCAGCTTGCCCAGCGAGCGCAGCGGCATCTTGGCGAGCTGGGTGATGATCTGGTCGGCGGCCGGGAAGACGAACCCGTCGAACTGGATCTCGCAGACCGGACGATAGCCCCTGAGCGCGAGGCCGATCGCGGTGCCGATGATGCCCGACTCGGCAAGCGGGGTGTCGATGACGCGCTGCTCGCCGAAGTCCTTCTGCAGGCCGTCCGTGACGCGGAAGACGCCGCCGAGCTTGCCGACGTCCTCGCCCATGATCAGGACCTTGGGGTCGTCCTCCATGGCCTTGCGCATGCCCTCGTTGAGTGCCTTGGCCAGCGTGAGACTCGTCATCCCTCGAACCCCTCCAGGTAGGCGGCGAACTCCGCGCGCTCCTCCTCCATCAGCCGGTGCGGCTCCGCGTACACGTGGTCGAAGATCGCCAGTGGTTCGGGGTCGGGCAGCGCCAGGCAACGCTTGCGGACGTCCTTGCCCAGTTCGTCGGCCTCGGCGTCGATCGCGTCGAAGAAGTCCTGGTCGGCGAGCTGGTTCTTGAACATGTAGGCGCGGACCCGCTCGATCGGGTCCTTGAGCTTCCACGCCTCAAGCTCGCTGGCCACCCGGTAGCGGGTGGGGTCGTCGGAGGTGGTGTGCGCGCCCATCCGGTAGGTGAAGGCCTCGATGAGCGTGGGTCCCTGCCCCGAGCGCACGTCGGCCAGCGCCTTGCGGGTGACCGCCAGGCAGGCCAGGACGTCGTTGCCGTCCACCCGGATGCCGGGGAAGCCGAAGCCACTGGCCCTGCGGTACAGCGGGATGCGGGTCTGCTTCTCCAGCGGCTCGGAGATGGCCCACTGGTTGTTCTGGCAGAAGAACACCACGGGCGCGTTGAAGACCGAGGCCCAGATGAACGACTCGTTCACGTCGCCCTGCGAGGTGGCGCCGTCGCCGAAGTAGACCAGCGTGGCGTTCTCGGCGCCGTCGCGCTGCACGCCCATGGCGTAGCCGACGGCGTGCAAAGTCTGGCTGCCGATGACGATCGTGTAGAGGTGGAAGTTGTGCTCCGCCGGGTCCCAGCCTCCGTGGTTGACCCCGCGGAACATGCCCAGGAGGTTCACCGGGTCCACGCCCCTGCACCAGGCGACACCGTGCTCGCGGTAGGTGGGGAAGACCATGTCCGTCGCGGCGAGCGCCCGTCCGGAACCGATCTGCGCGGCCTCCTGGCCGAGCAGGGAGGCCCACAGGCCGAGTTCACCCTGACGTTGCAGGGCGACCGCCTCCAGGTCGACGCGACGCACCAGGACCAGGTCCCGGTAGAGGCCGCGGATCTCCTCTGGAGTCAGGTCGATGTCGTAGTCGGGATGCTCGACCCGTTCCCCTTCCGGGGTCAGCAACTGGACGAGCTCCGCAGGTGCTTGCGCACCACGAGGGGCCTCGGCTGTCACGTGCCACTCCTGTGTGCTCAGGGCCTTGGGGGGTGGGTTCACCACCGCTGTTTGGCCGGTTAGCAGCGCATCCGATCCGACTGGTGGTGGTTCGTCTGCGTTTGTGGACATCGTGGCAGAGGTCACATACCCCTGCGCAAGACCTGCCTCGACATCCATCGCGCTCCCTCGTCCCCGCCGGATCACCCCTCTCACCCTCGCATGGACCGCTCCCCTGGCGCACGGACCGGTATGTCACACCCGCCGCCTTCGCCGGGACCCCGCGACGAAACGCCTCCGAGGCCCGTTACTCTTGAGGCGCCCGACCGTCCCCGCAGCGACCAGGAGGAACACCGTGGCGCGCGTCATCGTCGACGTCATGCTGAAGCCCGAGATTCTCGACGCCCAGGGCCAGGCCATCGCCCGCGCGCTGCCGCGACTCGGTTTCTCCGGCGTCTCCGCGGTACGGCAGGGCAAGCGCTTCGAGGTCGAGATCGACGGCCCCGCCGACGAGGCGGCCCTCGCCGAGGTGCGGAAGATGGCCGAGACCCTGCTGGCCAACACCGTGATCGAGGACTACACGGTCACCGCCGAGTCCTAGACCCGGCTGTCGCGGCGAAGATCCACACAGGTCCGGGAACGTCCCTTATCGTCGGGGTAGATCCCCTACGCCCAGGTAGATCACTTTCTGGACCTGCCATAATCCCACAGCTTGACCAACACTAAATAACATTAAGGTTATTTTGCGGTTAGCCCGGATTCCGCGGGGAAACCTTGACAGGGTGACGTCTGGCCCGGGAAGGGGATCCGGTGGATATCGAGTTCTCGCTGGCTCTGCCAAGAGAGGCCGTCGGCATACCGATGGTCCGCAGGGCCCTGGGCGACTCGCTTCGCTCACTCGGCGTCACGGAAAGCTGCGTGTCCGACATCCTGCTCGCGGTCACCGAGGCCTGTGCCAACGCCGTACGGCATGGCGGTCCCGCCAACCGCTACGAGGTCGAGGTCGCGGTCGGTTACGGCCGCTGTGACGTCCAGGTCATCGACAGGGGGCAGGGCCTGGCCCGGCTCCCCGAGCACTACCCGCCCGGTGACACGGAGAACGGCCGGGGCATCCTGATCATGCAGGCCGTGGTCGACGAGATCACCTTCGGCGTCACCCCGGGCCGGGGCACGACCGTTCACCTGCGCAAGCACCTCGACTGGAACGAGGACGCGCTGCTGCTGCGCGAGAGCCTCGCCTACGACGGTCTCATCCACGAGGGCCTCATGCGCGACAGCCGTTCGCGCGACGGACTCGCCCACGACGGCCTCACCCGCGACCGGCTCGCACGCGAGGCCCGCGTGCTCGCCTCGGTGTGAGAGAGCCCACAGTTTCACCAGGTCACGTGCCTGACAAGGCCATGCCGTACGGCCCGGCGACCTGCGCGTGTGACCCGCCTGCCGGGAACGGATAGCCTGGGCGCACCGCCGCAGACCGCTGTCCACCGTGAGAGACACCGGCGCGGCGCTCGTTTGTGGAGGGGAACGCTGTCATGAGTGCTGCCCGCGTGGGCGTCGTCATTTTTCCCGGAACTCTTGACGATCAGGACGCGGCCCGTGCCGTGCGTCACGCGGGCGGCGAGGCCGTTCCGCTGTGGCACGCCGACCCCGATCTCAAGGGGGTGGACGCGGTCTTCCTGCCCGGCGGGTTCTCCTACGGGGACTACCTGCGGTGCGGGGCCATCTCCAGGTTCGCGCCCCTGATGGAGGAGCTGATCCCGGCGGCCAGGGCCGGGCTTCCCGTCCTGGGCACCTGCAACGGCTTCCAGATCCTCTGCGAGGCCCACCTGCTGCCCGGCGCGCTGATGCGCAACGCGGGGCTGCACTACATCTGCCGCGACCAGGGCATCCGGGTCGAGAGCACCGCGACCCCCTGGACCTCCGACTTCACCGAGGGCCAGGAGATCGTGCTGCCGATCAAGCACGGCGAGGGCCGCTACGTGGCCGACCAGGAGACCCTGAGCGCCATCGAGGCCAACGGGCAGGTCGTCTTCCGCTACGTCGGGGGCAACCCGAACGGCTCGCTGAACGACATCGCGGGCATCCGCAACGAGGCGGGCAACATCGTCGGCCTCATGCCGCACCCCGAGCACGCGGTCGAGGACCTCACCGGCGCCCCGAGCACGGACGGCCGCGGGTTCTTCACCTCCGTCCTGAAGAAGCTGGTGAACCTGTGAGCGAGCGCCCCGAAGTGACCCTGGACACCGTCAAGCGCGCCCAGGACACGCCCGAGGAGCGGCAGCCGTACGCCGAGCTGGGCATGAAGACCGACGAGTACGAGCGGGTCCGCGAGATCCTCGGCCGCAGGCCGACCAGCTCCGAGCTGGCCATCTACAGCGTCATGTGGAGCGAGCACTGCTCCTACAAGTCCTCCAAGGTGCACCTGCGTCAGTTCGGCACCAAGGCGCCCGCCTCCGAGGCCCTGCTCGTCGGCATGGGCGAGAACGCCGGCGTCGTGGACGTCGGCGACGGCTGGGCCGCCACCTTCAAGATCGAGTCGCACAACCACCCGTCCTACGTCGAGCCGCACCAGGGCGCGGCGACCGGGGTCGGCGGCATCGTGCGCGACATCATGTCGATGGGCGCCAGGCCGATCGCGGTCATGGACGCCCTGCGCTTCGGCGCCGCCGACGCCCACGACACGCGGCGGGTGCTGCCCGGCGTGGTCGAGGGCATCAGCCACTACGGCAACTGCCTCGGGCTGCCCAACATCGGCGGCGAGGTCGTCTTCGACCCCTGCTACATCGGCAACCCGCTGGTCAACGCGCTGTGCGTCGGCCTGCTCCGCAAGGACCAGATCAAGCTGGCCACCGCCCCGGGCCCCGGCAACAAGGTCGTGCTCTTCGGCGCGCTGACCGGCCCCGACGGCATCGGCGGCGCCTCGGTCCTGGCCTCGGCCACCTTCGAGGACGAGTCGCAGGCCAAGCGCCCCAGCGTCCAGGTCGGCGACCCGTTCATGGAGAAGCTCCTGATCGAGTGCTGCCTTGAGCTCTACCAGGCCGACGTGGTCGTGGGCATCCAGGACCTCGGCGCGGCCGGGGTCTCGTGCGCGACCACCGAGCTGGCGGCCAAGGGCACCGGTGGCATGGACGTCAGGCTGGACCTCGTCCCGCTGCGCGACCCGTCGCTGCGGCCCGAGGAGATCCTGATGAGCGAGTCGCAGGAACGCATGATGGCGGTCGTCACCCCCGACGACATCGACGCCTTCATGGCGATCTGCGCCAGGTGGGACATCCCGGCGACCGTGATCGGCGAGGTCACCGACGGCGGACGCCTGGTGATGACCTGGCACGGCGAGACCATCGTGGACATCCCGCCCGGCACTGCGGCCGACGAGGGTCCCGTCTACGAGCGGCCCTTCCACGAGCCCGCGGGACAGGCCGCCCTGAACGCCGACGGCCCCTCGCGGCTGCCCCGCCCCGAGGACCTGCGCGCCACGCTGCTGCGGCTGCTCGGCTCGCCGAACCTCGCCTCAAAGGAGTGGGTCACCTCCCAGTACGACCGCTACGTGCGGGGCAACACCGTGCTGGCCCAGCCCGCCGACGCCGGGGTGCTGCGCATCAGCGAGGTCATGCCGGGTGCCGAGGAGACGACCAGGGGCATCGCGCTCTCCACGGACGGCAACGGCCGCTACGCCAGGCTCGACCCGTACGCGGGCGCGCAGCTCGCGCTGGCCGAGGCCTACCGCAACGTCGCGGTGACCGGCGCCACCCCGCTCGCGGTGACCAACTGCCTCAACTTCGGCTCCCCCGAGGACCCCGAGGTCATGTGGCAGTTCGCCGAGGCCACCCGGGGGCTCGCCGACGCCTGCAAGGCCCTCGGGGTGCCGGTGACCGGCGGCAACGTCTCCTTCTACAACCAGACGGGCTCGACCGCGATCCACCCGACCCCGGTCGTCGGCGTGCTGGGCGTGATCGACGACGTGGCGAAGCGGGTCCGCAGCGGCTTCACGGCTCCCGACCAGAAGGTGCTGCTGCTCGGCGAGACCGAGGAGGAGTTCGGCGGCTCAGAGTGGGCGCACGTGGCCCACGGTCACCTCGGCGGCCTGCCGCCGAAGGCCGACCTGGAGGCCGAGCGCGCCCTGGCCCTGGTCCTCACCGAGGCGGCCTCACGCGGTCTGCTGACCGGCTCCCACGACCTGTCGGACGGTGGTCTGGCCATCGCCCTGGCCGAGTCGGTCATCGCCCAGGGGGTCGGTGCCACGGTCACCCTGCCGGAGGACGACGCGTTCGTCTCGCTGTTCAGTGAGTCGTCCAGCCGTGCGCTGGTGACGGTTGCCCCCGAGTCGTTCGAGGCCATCGCCGAGCTGTGCGCGGCCAACGAGGTGCCCTGCCAGTGCATCGGCCGTACGGGCGGCGAGGCGCTGGTCGTGGAGAACGTCCTGGAGATCCCGGTCGCCGAGCTTCGGGAGACGCACACCGCGACCCTCCCGGCCATCTTCGGCTGATCCTTCCCCGTCGGGGGGTACGGCTCGCGAGCCGTACCCCCCGACGGCGTTTCTCACGGCTCTTCGTGCTTTTCGGCCCTGTTTTCGCGGTTCTCGCGCGCCCTGGTCCCGGCTCCCGGCGCGCCGGTCACTGCTCCTGCTCCTGCTCCGGCTTCTCGTGCTTGCCCGGCCTGGTCCGGGGGTCTGCCTGCTGCCTGGTCAGCGACGGTACGAAGTCCTTCTCCTCGACGGGCTTGCCCTCGTGCTTTCCCATGGAGGTTTCCCTTCTCGCGGGGCTCCCGGCTTGAAGTACTCACGGTGACTGTAACCTCGCTCCTCGTGTCCGAGGAGGGGACAATCAGCTCCCCTGACGGGTCAGGCCGTCGAGATGGTCCCGCAGGACGTCGAGGCAGGCCTCCGGCGACAGCAGGTCGGGGTAGAGAACGGTGTTCAGGCTGAGGCCGTCGATCAGTGAGCTGAGCCGTTCGGTCTCGACGTCGAGGTCCAGGTCGGGCCGCAGGGTCTCGGAGTCCATCGCGCGCCGGAGGATCCTCCTGACGAGGGCCCGCGCCCCCACGGCGGCCTCGCGGGCGAGCCCGGCGTCGATCGCCGGGTGGGTCCTGGCCGCGGTGACGAAGTCGACGAAGACCGCGACCTCGACGCGGCGGGTCTCGTCGAGGGGAAGCAGTTCGGCGAGCAGGTCGAGGGAGAGCCGTCGCCGCTGCTCCAGGGTGAGGGCGCCCACGTCCCCCGCCTCGTCGATGCGACGCATCAGCCGCCCGCTCACCCGGTCGAGCATGGCCCGCATGGCGAAGCCCATCAGCTCCTGCTGGTTGGCGAAGTAGTGCCGCAGGGAGCCGATGTTCAGCCCTGCCTCGTCCGCCACGGCGCGCAGGGACGCCCGTTGCAGACCCTCCCTGAAGACGACCCTGAACAGCGCGTCCACGACGTCGGCGCGACGGGCGACCGGATCCACCTGCTTGGGCATGCCTCTTTTTATCACACCTGTGATACCTTCGATTTATCACACCTGTGATAAATCGAAGGAGGAGCCGTGGAAACGGTGCTCACCCTGATGCTCGTCAGGTTCGGACTGATCGCCGGGGGTCTCGTGGTGGTCGCCCTGGTCCTGTTCGGCGTCGCCGTCACGCTCAGGCGCCGGGGCAGGGGCGCGCAGGTCCGCCGATACGCGGAGACCGCCGCCGACTATCTCGCCGCCCGCGACGCCGTACGACCCCGGCGAGGTGGTTCCCGTGGGCGGCTGGCCGGTGAGGCGGTCAGGTTCGCCGCCCGCTATCTGGAGGACGACCGCCGCGGGAAGGACAACCGGTGACCGGGGGTTCGGAACTGCTCGGCCACCTGCTGCACGACCTGCTGGTCAAGGGGATCATCGTGGCCGTCGCCCTGGTCGTCCTCGCCGTCGGCATGACGATCATCTGGAGGGGTGCCTCCCGCGACCGTGATCGGTGACCCGGGGGCGCCACCGAGCACGAAAGACGGAAGGTCCCTCCCGGAGTGCGGCCGGAGAGGGACCTTCCTGGTCCTGCGCGGAGTCGCGTGAGGTTGGGTGTCCCGAGCCCGCCCTCACGCGACTCGCGGGATCCTGTCGTTCCGTACGGCGTGCGCCGCGGACGTCAGGACTTCTTCAGGCAGACCACGTAGACGGAGCCCTTGGAGCCGTAGCCGCTGCTGCCCGAGAGGATCTTCTCCAGCTCGACGCTCCAGCCGTTGGAGCCGTTGGGAGCCGACTTGGAGGCGACGTACTTGTTGTCGCTGATGCTGTAGCCGCCACCGGTCGCGAGCTCGCCCGTGTTGCAGCTCGCCGTACCGCCGCTGCTGTCGAGGCTGGCCGAGGCGGTGCGCACGCTCAGCGTGACGTTCCCGCCGCCGCTGCCCGGCTCGCCCTTGGGGCCCTGCGGACCGGCCGGACCCTGCTCACCCTTCGGGCCCTGGGCGCCCTGCTCGCCCTTTTCACCCTTGGGACCCTGGGAACCGGGCCTGCCGTTCTCGCCGTCACGGCCGTTCTTGCCGTCCGTACCGTTCTTGCCGGCCGGACCCTGGGGACCCTGCTCGCCCTTGGCCCCAGGCTCGCCCTTGTCACCCTTGAGACCCTGCGGGCCCTGAGCGCCCTGCTCGCCCTTGGGGCCCTGCTCGCCGTCCTTGCCGTCCTTGCCGTCCTTGCCGGGGACGCCCTGGGGACCCTGCTCGCCCTTGTCACCCTTGAGGCCCTGCGGGCCCTGCTTGCCCGGGAAGCCGCGGTCGCCCTTGAGGCCCTGCGGACCGGCCGGACCCTGTGCCCCGTCCTTGCCCGGCGCGCCCTGCGGCCCACGGGGGCCGGAGCTGGCGATGCCCTGGCTGCCGCCGCTGCCGTCACCCCAGGTCACCCGGATCTCGGTGGTCCTGCACACGGCGGACGCGTTCACGATCCTGGCGTAACGCGTCTTCTTGTTCACACAGGCGTGAACCTCGGAACCGGCCGTGGCGGCGACGGCGCTGCCGCCCACGGTGAGCATGGTTCCGGCCAGCACTCCGACGGCCGCGACACTGAGTGTGCGGGCGCCCGGCACCTTGAAAGCCACGAGGCTTCCTCTCTGCTACACCAGTTACTGGTGTGGTGGAAGGGGTCATTTAGGACACGCTTGAACCGTTCCAACCGTTGCCATATGAAACGTCACGTTTTCATATCGCCGTCATCCGCGCAGGTAGACGGGACCCTCGAAGGTGCCGGGAATCCCGGTAGGTCAAACTGGGATATATGGTCGCCAACCCCCAGGACGTGCCAGACTCCCCCGAATACGCCGCGAAGCTCCGGCACGCCTGGCGCGTCTGCTCGGTGACCAGCCTCGGCATGCTGCTCATCGGCATCTCGGGCAGCACGCTCAACGTCGCGTTGCCCGAGGTCGTCAGGCACTTCCACGCCGACGCGTTCGCCTCGGGGTGGATCCTGCTGTCGTTCCTGCTCGTCAACACCGCGTGCCTGGTGTTCTTCGGCAGGGTGGCCGACCTGCTCGGGCGCAGGGAGGTCTACCTGACCGGATTCGCCCTCTTCGCGGTGGCGTCGCTGCTGGCGGGGCTGTCGCCGGGGGTGTGGTTCCTGGTCGCGATGCGGGTGCTCCAGGCCGTCGGGGCGGCGATGATCCTGGCCAACGGAACCGTGATCATCACGGACGCCTTCCCCCCGGACCGGCTCAGCCAGGGCATGGGCGTCTACATCGGCACCCTGTCGGTCGCCCAGCTCGCCGGTCCCACGCTCGGCGGACTGGTCGCGCAGGCCGCGGGCTGGCAGTGGATCTTCTGGGTGAACGTGCCGCCCGCGCTGGCCGCCGTCGTCTGGGGCGCCGCCACCCTGCGCAGGACACCGCGTGGCCGCCGCGAACCGATCGACATCCTCGGCAACCTCCTGGTGTTCGCCATGCTCTCCGCCGCGCTCGTCGCGCTCTCCGAGGCGGGCTCCCGCGGCCTGTCCAGCCCCGTGGTGATCACCGGCGCCGTGGTCGTCACGGTCCTGGCCCCGCTGCTGTTCCTCGTCGAGCGCAGGACCTCCAATCCGGTGCTGGACCTGCGGCTGTTCGGGCGGCGGATGCTGGCCTTCGCCAACGCGGCCTCCTTCTGCAGCGCGCTGGCCCGCGCCGCGCTGATCCTGCTGGTCGCGCTGTACTTCCAGGCGGCCAGGGGCGTGGACGCCGTCACCGCGGCGCTCGGCGTGCTCCCGCTGCCGATCGGCCTGGGGATCGCCTCACCGCTCGCGGGCGCGCTCGGCCGCAGGATCTCCCCCTACGCGATGAGCGTCGGCGGGGCCGTGATGAGCGTGACGGGCCTCGGCGTGCTGGCGATGACCACCGATCCGGCGACGCCGTACTGGATCGTCGGGGGTGGGCTGCTGCTGTGCGGGGGCGGCAACGGGGTCTTCCTGACCGGGAACACCACCCAGGTCATGGCCGCGCTGCCCAGCGGCAGTCTCGGCGTGGTGAACGGTTTCCGGCTGATGGTGATCAACGTCGGGGTCGTGCTCAGCGTCGCGGTCACGCTGAGCGTGCTGACCAGCCCGGTCAGCGCCGAGCTGCGCGGCCAGGTTTACGCGGGGACGCTGTCCAGCGTCTCGCCGGTCGCCGTCGAGCAGCTCATGACCGGTTTCCACAGGACCTACGCGGTGCTGTTCGCGGTCGCGCTCGCCGGTGCCGTCTGCGCCGCGCTCGCCAGGACGCCGAAGGGGCGCCCAGCCGTACCGGAAGAGGTCAGCGCCTCACGCTGACGATGCCGTACGGCGGGCCGCCATGACCTCGACACCGCCGATCAGCAGATCGACGCCGAAGGTGTCGTAGACCTCGGCCGAGCAGCCGTCCACGAGCGGGGCGGCCATCTCCACGATGTGCGGGTAGGAGTCGCGTGGCAGCGACTGCAGGCCGAGCCGCTTGACCCGTCTGGCCTCCGCCGCCTCCAGGTCCGACCGCCCGTGCCTGTCGCGGGCCTCCCCTCCGGCGAGGGCGATGGCGCCCTTCAGGAGGTATCTGGCGATCAGGCAGCTCTCCTCGTAGGTGAACCCGGCCTGGTTGATCAGGCCGAGAGCGGTGTCCCACACGCGCAGGAAGCTCGGCACCTCCATCTGGTCCACTTCCTCAAGCACGGAGGCGGCGCACGCGTGCCGCCGCAGCACGTCGACCAGGCCGCCGACGAGCCTGCGCAGCCGCTCGTTCCACGGCCCGGTCGCGTCCTCCTCGGTCGCGAAGCCGCGCACGAGGTGGTCGCCCATGCCGACGGTGAGCTGCTCCTTGTTCTTGAAGTGCCAGTACAGCGCCATGGGCGTGACACCCAGGTCCTGGGCGAGCCGCCTGATGGTCACCGCCTGGAGTCCCTCGTCGTCACCGATGCGCAGAGCCTGCTCGATGACGGCGTCGCGGGTCAGTTTTCCCATCACGGTTGACAACTATACGCCGTACAAGCTCAACTATGCCATGTACATGTACAACGTATAAGTACGCCGTATAGGAGTTGACGTGGCAACCGGCCGTAGATGGTGGGCACTGGGAGCGATCTCCCTCGGGACCTTCACGACATATCTCGACAACAACGTGGTGAACGTCGCGCTGCCGACGATCCAGCGGGACCTCGGGCTGAGCCTGTCCGGGCTCGAATGGATCGTCAGCAGCTACATCCTGGTCTTCGCCGGACTGATGCTGGCCGGAGGACGGCTCGCCGACGTCCTCGGACGACGGCGGATCTTCGTGATCGGGCTGAGCGTCTTCACCCTGGCCTCCCTCGCCGCGGGCCTGGCCACCAACGGCGCCACGCTGATCGCCGCCAGGGCCGTGCAGGGCGTCGGCGCCGCGCTCCTGACCCCGACCGCGCTCGCCCTGATCAGATCCGTCTTCCCTGACGCGAAGGAACGCGCGACCGCCATCGGCCTGTGGAGCTCCGTCGGCGCGCTCGCCCTGGCCCTCGGCCCGCTGACCGGCGGATTCATCAGCGAGAACTGGCACTGGGGCTGGATCTACCTGATCAACGTGCCCGTCGGGCTGGCGACGATCGGCCTGACCCTCTGGGCGATCAGGGACACCTCCGACGAGCGCGTACGGCACGGCCTCGACCTGCCCGGCCTGGCCACGTCGAGCCTCGCGATGTTCACCCTGACCTACGCGCTCATCGAGGGCGGACGGGCCGGATGGACCTCGCCGGAGATCCTCGGCGCGTTCGGGCTGGCCGTCGCCTCGGCGCTGGCGTTCGTGGTGATCGAGCGCCGCAGCCGGGAACCCATGATCGACCTGTCGCTGTTCAGGTCGCGGGTGGTCAGCGGGGGCATGCTCTCGATCGGCCTGTGGGCGTTCGGCGTGTTCGGGATCTACTTCTTCACCGCGCTCTACATGCAGAACGCGCTGGGCTTCTCCCCCCTTGAGGCCGGGGCCTCCTTCGTGCCGATGGCCCTGCTGATGGCCGTGAGCGCCGGTCTCTCCCCCAGGATCAGCCAGCTCATCGGCACCGCGCTGACCGTGGCGGTGGGCCTCCTGGTGATGGCCGTGGCGTTCTTCGGGATCTCCTTCGTCGGCCAGGGCGGCACCATCGGCGACCTGCTGCCGTGGTTCCTGCTCTACGGGCTCGGCGGCGGCCTGCTCGTTCCGGTCACCACGACCGTGCTAGGCATGCTCCCCGCCGACCGCGCCGGGATCGCCGCGGGCGCGCTGAACGTCTCACGGGAGATCTTCGGCCTGCTCGGCATCACGATCCTCGGGGCCATCCTGAACGGCAGGCAGACGGCCTTCCTCGCGGACGGCGTGGCCCCGCTGACGGCCTTCCTCGACGCCTACCGGGGAACCCTGGTGATCGCGGCGGCCATCGTGCTGGTCGGAGTGCCGGTCAGCCTGTTCTCCCTGCGCCGCTCCGGCCAGGGACGGGACGAGGACAGGCCCACGGAGGCCGTACCGGCGATGGCCCAGGGATGAGAGGTACGGCGCCGCCCGCGCACCCCGCCCAGGGGGGCACGCGGGCGGCACCGGGCTCACCGGGTCAGGAACCGACCCTCCCGCCCCGCCGGTGCCAGGTGACCACCACGGCGGGGCGGGGCTGGCTCGTGCCCCCGTCCGGCCAGTGGCTGCTCGGCGCCTCCGGGGTGGCGCCGTTGGTCTCCCCGGGGTGCTGGATGGCCGTGAAGACACTGCGCTGGTCGGGACTGACCAGGGGACCGCAGGTCTCCGCGCCGACCGGGACGCTCAGGAACTGCTTGAGGTGGCCGCGCTCAGAACCGCGCACCGGCATGACGAACAGGCCGTCGTTGGCGCCGAGCTGGTTGCCGTCTGTGGAGATCCAGAGGTTGCCCTCGCCGTCGAAGGCGACGTTGTCCGGACAGGAGATCGGCGAGACCTTCGTCTTGTCGAACCCGGCGAAGTAGGTCGTCGGGTCGCTCGGGTCACCGCAGACCAGCGGCAGCGACCAGGAGAAGGTCGTGGCGCCCGCGTCGTCCCGCAGCTCCGTGATCTCCAGGATATGGCCGTGCTTGTTGGCGGGACGCGGGTTGGCCTCGTCCACCTGGGCCGGGGTCCGGTTGGTGTTGTTGGTCAGCGCCACGTAGACGCCCCCGGTGACCGGGTTGCGCTCCACGTCCTCGGGGCGGTCCATCTTGGTGGCGCCCACCTTGTCCGCCGCGATCCTGGTGTAGACGAGGACCTCCTGGGCCGTCATCCCCGGCACGTGCGAGACACCACCGGTCACCAGCGGGATCCACTGCCCGGAGCCGTCGAAACGCCCGTCCGAGGGCAGCTTGCCACTGCCGTCGATCTCCTTCACGGGGCTGTCGCCGGTGAACTTCGCGACGTACAGCGTGCCCTCGTCGAGCAGCGTCCGGTTGTGCCGGTCGAAGCCGGGGATGTAACGCCGCTTGGAGACGAACTTGTAAACGTACTCGAACCGGGAGTCGTCGCCCATGTAGGCCACGACCCGGCCGTCCCTGGCCAGCGTGGTGGTCGCGCCCTCGTGGGCGAGCCTGCCCAGGGCGGTGCGCTTGATCGGGGTCGAGGTGGGGTCGAACGGGTCGATCTCCACGATCCACCCGAACCTATTGATCTCATTGGGGTGCTTGGCCAGGTCGAAACGCTCCTCGACCCGGTCGAACCTGCGGTTGCCCGACGGGATGCCGGTCGTGGGGCTCACGCCGTACCGGGTCAGGTACGGCTTCTGCGCCTCGGGAACGCCGTTGCCGTTGACGAAGTACTGGTTGAAGTTCTCCTCGCCGCTCAGCACCGTCCCCCACGGCGTCGTGCCGCCCGCGCAGTTGTTGAGCGTGCCGACCGGGGTGGTGCCCGCCGGGTCGGCGGCCGTCCTGAGCAGGTCGCTGCCCGCCGCGGGGCCGGTGAAGCGCATCGGGGTCAGCGCCGTGATCCGCCGGTTGTAGCGGCGGCGTCCCCGGGTGACGAGCCGCCACTGCCCGGTCCCGCCGACCCGCTCGACCTCGACCACCGAGCCGCCGTGCGCGGCCAGCGCGATCCTGATCTGCTCCTCGGTCGCGGCCTCGCCGGTCGTGTAACCGCGGAACATCAGGTTCTCGTCGGTGTACTCGTGGTTGACCCAGAGCAGGCCACGCTGGGTGCCCAGCGGGAAGAAGGTGACGAAGTCGTTGTTGTAGCCGAACTGCTTGGCCTGCGCGGCCGCGGTCTGGTTCTCGAAGTCGAAGGCGGGCGCGTCGGGCAGCACCGGGTCACCCCAGCGCACGACCGGCGCCGTCTGGTAGCCCTCGGGAACCGTCACCCTGTCATCGGTGTTCGGCGGCACCGCGGTGAACCCGAGCCTGCCGTTGTTACCACTGTGACCGTGGTTGCCGTTGTGACCGGGGGTGGCCGCCGCGGGGGCGGCGCCCACGGCGACGGCGCCGAGCGCGAGCGCGCCGAGGGTGCCCGCGCGCAGCACCCCGCGACGCGAGACGATCTCGGCGACCACGTCCCCGAAGTAGGCGTTCTCGCTGGTGTTCTGCACGTCGTGGGCGCACTGGTTGCCGCAGCGGAACCGGCAGGTCAGCGCGCTGCGTCCCCCCTTGTGGGGGCTCGTCAGCAGGGGAAGCGCTCTACTCGGTGACACGTTCGCCACGTGGGCCTCCAAGGTTGTGTGCGATCGGTTCGGCTGGACGTTACGAGGACCCGGGTAACCCGAAGTGAACGACGCCTGCCCACCCGATGAAGCATGCGTCGCGATCCCCATCCACCCCCGGCCGGACTCGCGGGATGATGGGGGCGTGCCTCCTCACAAGCCGGACCCCGCCAAGGTCCACGCCGCCCTCGACGCCCAGCTCGACGCGCTCGGCGAGCCCCCCTACGACGGTGGGGAGACGCTCGCCGAGCTGCTCGGGGCCTGCGTCGCCGTGGTGCTGCGGGCCTACGACCGCGGTCTGCGCCCCGAGCGGGAGGCCGCCCGCCTCGCCGTACGGCACCTGCTCGACCGGCTGGCCACGGCGGCGCCCGGGCGGACCGTCGAGGTGCGGGTCCCGCCGTACGCCGCCGTGCAGTGCGTCGAGGGTCCCCGGCACACCCGGGGCACCCCGCCGAACGTGATCGAGACCGACGCGCTCACCTGGCTCGAACTGGCCACGGGCCGCCTGACCTGGGAACGCGCCTCAGACGAGGGCAGAGTCACAGCGAGCGGAAGCCGCGCCGACCTGTCCCCCCACCTCCCCGTCGTCTGAGGCCCTCACCGGCTCCCTCACGCGCCTTCCCGTCGCCTGGGAACCCTCACCACGCGGCCTTGCCCGTCATCTGAAGGCTTCCGCCGCTACGGCAACCACTGTGGCGCGCTCTGGACCTGCACGCCCAGCCGCTCCTCGACGCAGCGCTGCTGCAGATTCTGCGGCAGGTTCATGCAGTCGCCGACCCTGCTGTAGAACCACGTCAGGAACACCACGGCGAGGACCAGCGCCAGCGCGCTCAGCGCGATGCCCCAGATGGCACGGCCCCGGTTGGAGTTCTTGGCGAGGGCGACGAGGCCGATGATCAGTCCGGCGATGGCCGTCAGCACACCGAGGCCACACGCCAGGAGCAGGAAGATGCTCGCGATGCCCAGTACGAGCGCCGTCGTGCCGAGCCCGCCTCCCGACTTCTGGTACGGGCTCTGATAGCCCCCCTGGTACGGCGGCGCCCCCGGATAGCCGGGTCCCCCCGGTGTCAGCGGAGCCTGGTACGGCTGCCCCTGCCCGGCCCCCGGATACTCCTGACCCGCCCCTGGATACCCCTGACCGGTTCCCGGGTACCCCTGGCCTGTCTCTGGATACCCCTGAGGTCCCTGGCCGGTTCCCGGATAGCCCTGCTGCCCCTGGCCGTAGGGGCCTTCCTGGCTCTCCTGGCCGTGGGCGGCCTGCTGGCCGTAGGACGGCGCCTCCCACTCCCCGGGCCGCGCCTGCCCACCCTGCCCGCCGTACGGCGTGCCCCGCTCACCGGGTTCCTGCCCGTACGGCACGCCCTGCCCCGAAGTGCCCTGTCCCGAAGACTCCTGCCCGTACGGCGCGCCCTGCCCTGAAGCGCCCTGGGCCGGGGTGCCCCAAACCGGAGGCTCCTGTCCCGAAGTACCCGGAGGCTCCTCCCGGCCTGCGGCGTGGGCTCCCCGGCTCGGGGGACTCTGGCCGTACGGCGTGCCCTGGCCCCCGTAGGGACTGGTTCCGGGGATGCCCTCGGGACGCCCGGCGTGCTGCCCGCCGTACTGGCCGGGCTCGGGGTGCTGGAACCGCTCCGTGGAGTCGTTCTGAAGGGGTTCGGGAACCTCGGGAGCCGTCGGCATGTCGGGATGACGCGGGGTCACCGGCTCGTCGGGTATGGAGAGCGGCTCCCCCGGCGGCCTCTCCCACGGAGGCCTCTCGCCGGGCGGTCTCTCTCCCGGCCCGGGCGACCCCGGCCCCGGCCCTCCCGGACCCGGCGTTCCCGGCTCTCCAGGTTCGGGTGTTCCCGGCTCGCGGGGTACCGGGCCGCGTGGTTCGGGGGACCATGGCTCAGGCTCCTCGGGGATCGGGCGCCTGGGGTCGGGAGAGCGCGGCTCGGGCTCCTCCCCCGGGGCCGGGTCCCGGCCTGGCGTCTCCTCCGGCTCCCCCTCGGGCCACCGGTCCCGCTGCTCCCGCCGCGGATCAGGCTGGTTCGGGTCCTCAGGTGTTGTCACGTCCACGCTCCCGACGTGTAGGGATGCCGGATATCTACCCTCCCCCGGCTCATTGCCGTGAAACAGGCCGACACGGCAAAACGCCGACGATTGTTCGGCAAGGGTGCGGCAGACGGTGGATACGGCCCCCGGGTTCGAGCAGCGAGGAAGCCGACCTAGACTGAAGCATGTGCTGAAAGGCGACGGCCAGCTGAGCCATGACCTTGACCCCCGTGACCGGCCCCCGAAAGACGCGTGCGGCGTCTTCGGCGTCTGGGCACCAGGGGAGGAAGTCTCCAAACTCACCTACTACGGGCTGTACGCGTTGCAGCACCGCGGACAGGAGTCCGCGGGCATCGCGGTCAGCGAGGGCAGCCGCATCCTCGTCTACAAGGACATGGGGCTTGTCGCCCAGGTCTTCGACGAGTCGATCCTCGGAACCCTCCGCGGCCACCTGGCGGTCGGTCACTGCCGCTACTCGACCACCGGGTCGAGCGTCTGGGAGAACGCCCAGCCGACACTGAGCTCGACCGAGGAGGGCGGCCTTGCGCTCGCCCACAACGGAAACCTGATCAACACTCCCGAGCTGTCCCAGCGGCTCGCCCCCGGCTCGACCAGGGCGACTACCGACACCGAGGTGCTCGCCTCACTGCTCGCCCAGGACCGCAGCCAGCCCATCGAGGACGCGGCCGCCGAGCTTCTCCCCCAGGTCAAGGGTGCCTACTCGCTCGTCTTCATGGACGAGCGCACCCTCTATGCTGCCCGTGACCCGCAGGGCATCCGCCCGCTGGTGCTCGGCCGTCTCGAACGCGGCTGGGTCGTCGCCTCGGAGACCGCCGCGCTCGACATCGTGGGCGCGACCTTCGTCCGCGAGATCGAGCCTGGCGAGCTGCTCACCATCGACGAGCGGGGCGTGCGCTCGCGCAAGTTCGCGATCGCCGAGCCCAAGGGCTGCCTGTTCGAGTACGTCTACCTGGCCCGTCCCGACACCACGATCGCCGGGCGTGGCGTGCAGACCACCCGCGTCGAGGTCGGCCGCGTGCTGGCCCGCGAGCACCCCGTCGAGGCCGACCTGGTCATCCCGACGCCCGAGTCGGGCACCCCCGCCGCCGTCGGCTACGCCGAGGAGAGCGGCATCCCGTACGGCCAGGGCCTGGTCAAGAACTCCTACGTCGGCCGCACGTTCATCCAGCCGTCCCAGACGATCCGTCAGCTCGGCATCCGGCTGAAGCTCAACCCGCTGAAGGAGGTCGTCGCGGGCAAGCGCCTGGTGGTCGTCGACGACTCCATCGTGCGCGGCAACACCCAGCGGGCGATCGTCAAGATGCTGCGTGAGGCGGGTGCCAGGGAGGTCCACGTCCGCATCTCCTCCCCGCCGGTCGCCTGGCCGTGCTTCTACGGCATCGACTTCGCGACGCGGGCCGAGCTGATCGCCGGTTCGCTCAGCGTCGAGGAGATCCGCGCCTCCCTCGGGGCCGACTCCCTCGGCTACATCTCGCTTGAGGGGCTGACCGCGGCGACCACGATCCCCGCGGACCGGCTCTGCCGGGCCTGCTTCGACGGCGTCTACCCGATCGCCATCGACCGCGACAACGTCGGCAAGTACGTCCTTGAGGCCAAGCTGTGATCCCGCAGAACACCCCGGAGACCGCATGACCAGTTACGCCGCCGCCGGTGTGGACATCGACGCCGGAGAGCGCGCCGTCGAGCTGATGAAGGCGAAGGTCGCGCGTGCGCGGCGGCCCGAGGTGGTCGACGACGCCAGCGGCTTCGCCGGTCTGTTCGACGCCTCGGCGCTGCTCGGCTACCGGCGTCCGCTGCTGACCACCTCGACCGACGGGGTCGGCACCAAGGTCATGCTGGCCCAGCGCCTCGGAAAGCACGACACGATCGGCATCGACCTGGTCGGCATGGTCGTGGACGACCTGGTGGTCTGCGGCGCCGAGCCGCTCTTCATGACCGACTACATCGCCTGCGGCAAGGTCGTCCCGGAGCGGATCGCCGAGATCGTCGGGGGTGTCGCCGAGGGCTGCCGCCTGGCTGGCTGCGCCCTCGTCGGTGGTGAGACGGCCGAGCACCCGGGCGCCATGGGCGCCGACGAGTACGATCTCGCGGGCGCGGCGACCGGTGTGGTCGAGGGCGACGAGCTGCTCGGCCGGGACCGGGTCCGTGAGGGCGACGTGGTGCTGGCGCTCGCCTCCTCGGGCGTGCACTCCAACGGCTACTCGCTGGTACGGCACATCATCGCGCAGGCAGGTCTCTCCCTGGAGGACCAGCCCGCCGAGCTGGGCCGTACGCTCGGGGAGGAGCTGCTCGAACCGACCAGGATCTACGCCCTGGACTGTCTTGAGCTGACCCGCGCGACGGAGGTCCACGCCTACGCGCACATCACCGGTGGCGGCCTTGAGGGCAACCTGTCCCGCTCGCTGCCGCCGACGCTCGACGCCCTGCTCGACCGCTCCTCCTGGACCCCGCCCGCGATCTTCGGGCTGCTCGCGGGGCACGGGAAGGTCGCGCAGGCCGACATGGACCGCACGTTCAACCTCGGGGTCGGCATGGCCGCGATCGTCGCGCCGGAGGCCGTCGATCCGGCGCTGGCGCTGCTCGCCAAGCGCGGCCTGCCCGCGTGGGTGCTCGGCGAGGTCGTCCCCGGCACGGGCGTCGCCCGCTACCGCTAGCCGTACGGCCGCGCCCCGGGGCTTCCTGGGCGCGGCTTCGGGGTGGAAACGCCGAACAGCGCCCCGGGGACCGGAGCGCTGTCTGGGTCAGATGCAGGGAAAGAGCACCCGGTGGCCATTGGACCTCCGGGTGCCTCTCACTCGTATTCGAAGCGAAGCCGCCTAACGCCGGCCGGACGTGCCGCCTTCACGGTCGTCTCCGGAGCCGTAGTCCTCCGCGTAGTCGGCGTATCGCTCAGCCAGTTCGTCATAGGAGTCGTTGGCGTCGTCATTGTGGTTGGAGTCGTCTCTGACTCCGAGCTCGTCACGAAGACGCTCAAGATCAGTGCCACCGCTGTTGTACTTCAGCTGGCGAGCAACCTTGACCTGCTTGGCCTTTGCTCGGCCGCGCCCCATTGGCTCGACCCCCTCGTGTGGGGTCGTGCCCGACCCCTCGTCGCTAACGCACCACGCACTGACGCCACCTGACTTGAGGCGTCAGCTCTCGTTCGACTACAACCGTACCCGTTTTACGCCCGGCTCGGTACGCCGTATGGGCGCGAGGGGCTAGCGGCCCAGCCAAATGCCCCTAATTCGCCCGACTTCCGACATTCTGCGCTCCGCTAGCCTATCGGCTGCGACCGCCGGAGGGACGCCATCCTCGGCCGCCGTCGCGAAGATCTTGAGAGTCGTGTCGTAGATCTGGGTGGCCTTTGCCTTCGCCCGGCCCATGTCGAACCCGTGGATCTCGTCGGCCACCTGGATGACGCCGCCGGAGTTGACCACGTAGTCGGGCGCGTAGAGGATGCCGCGGTCGGCGAGCTCCTTCTCCACCCCCGGGTGGGCGAGCTGGTTGTTCGCCCCGCCGCACACGATCCTGGCGCGCAGCCTGGCCACCGTGGCGTCGTCGAGGGCCCCGCCGAGGGCGCACGGCGCGTAGACGTCGATGTCCGCGCCGGTCAGCGCCACCAGGTCGGCGACCACCTCGACCTGGGGGTGCCTGGCGCGCACCCGCTCGACGGCCCGCTCGCTGACGTCGCAGACCACGACCTCGGCCCCGGCCTCGACGAGGTGGTCTACCAGGCGGTGGCCGACCTTGCCGACGCCCTCGACGCCGACCCGCCTGCCGCGCAGCTCCGGCGTGCCGTGGGTGTGCTCGACCGCGGCCCGCATGCCCTGGAACACGCCGAAGGCCGTCAGGATCGAGGAGTCGCCCGCCCCGCCGTTGGCCTGGGTGCGGCCGGTCACGTAGGAGCTCTCGCGGGCCACGAGGTCCATGTCCTCGCTGTAGGTGCCGACGTCACAGGCGGTGAAGTAACGGCCGTTGAGGGACTGCACGAACCTGCCGTAGGCGCGCAGCAGGGCCTCGTTCTTGTCGGTCGCGGGGTCGCCGATGATGACGGCCTTGCCGCCGCCGAGGTCGAGACCGGCCAGGGCGTTCTTGTAGGCCATCGCCCGCGAGAGGTTGAGCACGTCGGTCAGGGCCGCCTGCTCGCTCTCGTAGGGGTAGAACCTGGTGCCGCCGAGGGCGGGGCCGAGGGCGGTGTTGTAGATGGCGATGATCGCGTACAGGCCGCTTCGCTCGTCGGAGCAGAACACGACCTGCTCGTGCCTGGCCTGGCTGTTCGCAGGGCTGGCGTCCTTGTGGGACAGCCCGAAGACGTCGGTCACGGTAGTGGCTCCCGGTCGTCCGTCCGCCGCTCCGTTGCGGCGGAGATCACCCTCAGCGTAGCCAGAACCGCGCCCCGAACCACGGTCGCGGCCCCGGGTTCTCACCAGCCGAGACACCCCGTACGGCCCCGCCGGGCACGACGACGGCACCGGACAACGACGGGGTCTTCGTGACACGATGCGGACGTGCTGCCCTATGCCGCGTACCTCCGTGTCTACGAACCGCTGACCGCGTTCGCCCCGCCGGAACGCTCCTCATGGGCCGCCTACGCAGAGGCCACCGACCGGCCTCGCCGCGCGGGCGCGCTCCACGCCGAGCACGGCGAGGCCGTACGGCGCCTGCTGGGGGTGCCCCCGTCCCCCGTCCCCGCCCAGGAGAGCCCCAACGCCTATCTCAGGCGTGTCGAGGACGTCCTCTACGTCTGCCCGTGGCAGAGCAGGCTGCGGTCCTGGCTGGCCTTCTCCCGCTTCCGTGGCTCGACCCCCGTGCGGCTGATGGAGCGGTTCGTGCCGATCTCCGTCGCCGAGCAGACGGCCGACGACTTCGACAGGTTCAAGCGCCGTGGCGGGGCCGCCGCGCTGCGCACCCACATCCGTACCTCGACCTGGCACGTTCCCACGTCGTGGTTCGTCCCCTTTGACGGCAACGAGCGCTGGCTCGTGCTCGACGGCGAGGGAGACCCCGAGGGCACGACGACCACGAGGAACCTCATCTACGTGACGTCCATGGCCCACGCCAGGCGGCGCTGCGCCCGTGCCCTGCAGATCATCCGCAGGCAGGTCGGGGAGGTCGCGGTCGCCGCGGAGGTCGAGGAGATCGCCCGCTGGCTTGAGGAGTTCCACCCGCACTCACTCGTGGAACTCGACTACGGCGGCATCGTCCATCTGATGGGTGACGACAAGCTCCAGGGCGACCAGTCGGTCGCCGAGATCGCCGCCGCGCTGACGGGTCTGGAGAACGGCGAGGAAGAGTTGGCCTACGCCATGTACCAGCGCGTGATCCTCCGGTGGAGATCAATACAACTTCTCGAATCAGCAAACTGAGTCGCAAATCATCCCTCTGACCTGCATAAGTAGGTTCGTCGATGACCGGTGACACGTCTACGAACTGAGTAGTTTGCCGTTTTCACTGCGATACCACGAAACGTGTCGCTAGAATCACCGAGCGTGACAACAACAGGTGCACAAGAGAGATGAGCCACTCAAAGGCTCGCCAATCGCTCTACGTGGCTGTATGGTCACATCGGGTGATGCCGCATATGGCCCGAACAGCCGCACGCAAGGGGTCATAGGGGGACAACATCCGTGACAAGCGTCAAGTCGCAGGATCGCTGTCGCCGGTCCACATGGAGGAGAGGCCGCACAAATGTCAGCTCGTACACCCGAGGCAGAGCCGCTGCTCACCCCGGCGGAGGTCGCAACCATGTTCCGGGTCGATCCCAAGACCGTCACCCGGTGGGCGAAGGCGGGCAAGCTCACGTCCATTCGCACGCTGGGCGGACACCGCCGTTACCGGGAGACCGAGGTTCGCGCGCTGCTCGCGGGGATTCCGCAACAGCGCTCGGAGTAAGACGGGGGCCGTCACGGACCTAGGGGGGATCCAGCGCGCGCTCACGTCGAGTTCGTGAGCGCGTGAGGCCACACGGGTTATGTGGGATGCGGCGTCGCCCGCCCGGCGCCGCCCCACATCGTCCCGTACGGCCAAGCCGCCCCAACAGGTCCCACCCCTGCCCCGGCCCCCACACTCCCCACCAGGCTTTCGCACCGGTCACGGTGCGTGTTCGGAGACCAGGTTCTCCAACAGCGGCACGACCCTCGGGTCGTGTCTGGCCGCCACGCCGAGCGTGGCCACCATCTGGTCGACCAGCATCCGCTCGACCACCCGCCGATCGACGTCACGGCGCTCAAGCCAGTCCAGGGCCGCCGTCTCGACCGAGGCGATCCACGAACGCAGGGTGACACGCAGGACAGGTCCTGCCTCCTCGACCCGCAGCAGTCTCATGACCAGGCCGAGCAGGCGGTGCCGTACCCCGTCGACGATCTCGCCGACCTCACCGCTGCGGTTGGCGGGCCCGCCCCTGACCAGGGCCGCGAAGCCCGCGGCGCGCTCCTCGACGAAGTCGAAGTAGCGCCCGAGCCCCACACCGAGCCGCTCGACGGGCCGTTCGACGAGTCCGCCGGCCTCGCTTGGCCGCAGCCGCGCCTCAAGTTGGTCGGCCGCGCTGCGCAGCGCGGCGACGTAGAGCTCCTGCTTGCCGCCGAAGTAGTGGTAGACCAGTGCCCGCGACGTGCCCGCGACCGAGGCGACGTCGTCGATGGAGACGTCCTCCGCGTCGCGCCCGCCGAACAGTTCGAGGGCCGCCGCGACGAGCTCCTCCCGGCGCCGGTCAACGCTGAGCCTGCGCCGCGCGGGACGCGCGCCCCCGGACGGTGGAGCCTCGGGTGGCGAGGCGCCGGATGACAAGGCTTCGGATGACGAAGCCGCGGATGACGAGGTCCCGGATGTCGAACCCACGCCCCGCACACTAGCCGAGCCGATCAAGAAGTGGCGGGGAGAACAAGAGCCGTTTTTCGGGCCTTTGCCGTGGTGAGCCGCCATCTGGGTGACCGGAGTGGGCGGAAAGATCCAGGAAACAGCCTTCAGGCCGTACCCGATTCGTGACTCGATCGTTTTGAGTGACAGGTGCCCATCCACCACTTCCCGGGGGAGAGCCATGTCAGGACCACCGGTCAACACCACCGTCACCCGAGCGCGCGAGTTCGCCGACCCCGTTCTGCAGGACGGCGCGGGGCCGCGGCCGCGGCCCACGATCCGCAACGTGGCCGAGCGCGCCGGTGTCTCCAAATCACTGGTCTCGCTCGTGCTGCGCGGATCGCCGCACGTCAGCGAGCACCGGAGGCAGGCGGTGCTCCAGGCGGCCAGAGAGCTCGGATACCGGCCGAACGCGGTCGCCCGCAGCCTCGTCGAGGGCCGCACCCACCTGGTCGGGGCGCTCGTCGCCGACCTGCACAACCCCTTCTACGCCGAGTTCCTCGACGGCCTGCAGGAGAGCCTGCACGGCGACGGGCTGCGGCTGCTCATCGGCAACAGCCAGTGGGACCCGGCCTTCGAGGACGAGGCGGTCGAGGCGTTCCTCGAACTGCGCGTGGACGGCCTCGTGCTGCTCGGCATCGCGCCGACCAGCGAGACGCTCGTCGAGGCCACCGGCTACACGCCGACGGTCGTGGTCGGCGAGCGTGACATCGAACTCGGCGGCGTGGACATCGTCGTGGACGACGACCAGCTCGGGGCACGGCTGGCCATCGACCACCTCGTCGAACTCGGCCACCGCAGGATCGCCCACATCGAGGGCACCCGCTTCTCCTCCGGCCGTTTCCGGTGCGAGGGCTACCTGGTCGCGATGCGCAGGCACGCGCTGGCGCCGTACATCATGGTCGAGCAGGGCGAGAGCACCGAGGAGGGCGGCGCGGAGGCGGCACGCAGGCTGCTGACCCGCGACCCCCGCCCCACCGCGATCTTCGCCGCGAACGACACCGTGGCGATCGGGGTGCTCGCAGCCGCCGCGGAGCTCGGTCTGCGGGTGCCGGAGGACCTTTCGGTCGTCGGGTACGACAACGTCCACCTCGCCGGGACCCAGCCGATCTCGCTGACGACCGTCGAGCAGCCCCGCAGGGCGATGGGGCGTTCTGCGGCGTCGCTGCTGAGCGACAGGATCGGCGACCCGGGCAAGACCGCGCGGCTGCGGGAGATCACCCCCAAGCTCGTCGTACGGCGCAGCACGGGCCCCGCGCGGCCGTAAGGAACCCGCCTGGAGCGTTACACGCCCAGGCGGGTTCCAAGTCCCCGTCAAGAGCGGGTCAACCCTCGACGTGGTGGCGACACGCGGGTGTTGACTGCGATGTGACGAGGGGGTAGCAATGCGTGATCCTGAGCTGGTTTCGTGCGCCCAGCGCGCGGCCGCCGAGCTTGAGCGGGCGTGGGCGCACTGGCGGGCCACCCGAGGGCGCGGCGGGGACACGGGCGCCGAGTCCGTCGCGAGCTACGTGGCCCATTCGATCGACCATCCCTGGGGCCGTCCACGTGTGGTCCTGGGGCTGGACGCCGACGACGCCAGGGAGCTCGCCGCCCTGCTGCAGAAGCAGGAGGCGGGCGAACGCGTCTGGTGACCGCCAAGCCGGGCCGGGGCGGCGGGGTCACGGTGCTGAGCCACGTAAGTTGGGTGGTTGACGAATTCCTTCGAGGAGGATGAGCGTGACCAGCAAAGCACTCGTGGCCACTCTTGCTCTGTGCGGCCTCGGCGTCGCCGCCTGCGGCGGCACCTCGGGCGGCACCGGCGCGGGCCCGGCGCAGGACGGCGGGCCCGCCTCCGGTACGGCGTCACCCGCCTCAGCGCTGTCCGCGCAGACGGCGACCCCGTCTCCCAAGACTCCGGCGACGGGCGGGAGCGTTCCCGCGGAGCCGCTCAAGGGCAAGGTCATCGTCATCGACCCGGGCCACAACGGGCAGAACTACAAGCACCCGGCCGAGATCAACAAGCAAGTCAACATCCTGACCGAGAAGAAGGCCTGCGACACCACCGGCACCGCGACCGACAGCGGCTACAGCGAGGCGGCCTTCACCTGGGACATCTCCCAGCGCCTGGCCAAGATCCTCAGGAGCAGGGGCGCCACGGTCGAGCTCACCCGGCCGAACAACTCGGGTGTCGGGCCGTGCATCACCGAGCGGGCCGCGATCGGCAACAAGGCCCACGCCAACGCGGCGATCTCCATCCACGGCGACGGGGCGCCCGCCAAGGGCCACGGCTTCCACGTCATCATGCCGAAGAAGATCAACGGGCCGGTCGACCCCGTGGTGAAGGCGTCCAGCAAGCTCGGCCTCGCCGTACGAGACGCCTACAAGGCCGGCACCGGGGTGGCCTACTCCACCTACATCGGCTCCCAGGCCCTCGACTACCGCAACGACCTGGGCGGTCTGAACCTGTCCACGGTGCCGAAGATCTTCATCGAGTGCGGCAACATGCGCAACGCCGGGGACGCTGCGAAGTTCCAGAGCCCGGCGTTCCGGCAGAAGGCCGCCCTCTCCCTGGCGAACGGCCTGCAGAACTATCTCAAGTAATGCGCGATCATGTTCGGTTTGACATGATCTGAAGCATGAATGCGCTGCTGCCACGTCCTGTCGCCTTCGAAACCTCCACCGGCTCGTTCGAGCTCTCCCCGGGGGCTCCCGTCGCGGGCCCCGCCGACCTGGCCGGGGCCGTACGGCTCGCGCTGTCCACGCTCGACCTGAGGCCCGCGGCGGCGGGCGAGGCCGGGGCCGTCACGGTCGAGCACGACGCCTCGCTCGGCCACGAGGCCTACACGCTCACGGTGACGGGCCAGGGGGTGCGGATCTCGGCCGGTGACCGCCAGGGAGCGTTCTACGCGGGCCAGACGCTACGGCAGCTCCTGCCCGACGCGGCCTTCCGCGCGGCTCCCGGTGAGAGCTGGAGCGTTCCCGGGGTCACGGTGAAGGACGCGCCGCGCCTGGCGTGGCGCGGGGTGCACCTGGACGTCGCGCGGCACTTCCTGCCCAAGCGGGAGGTGCTCAGGATGATCGACCTCATGGCGGTCCACAAGCTGAACCGGCTCCACCTGCACCTGGTCGACGACCAGGGGTGGCGGGTCGAGAGCCGGGCCTACCCCAGGCTGCACGAGGTCGGCTCGCACCGGCCGCGCACGATCGTCGGCCACCACGAGGACGACCCGGTCTACGACGGGGTGCCGCACGGCGGCTACTACACGCTCGACGACCTGGCGGAGATCGGCGGATACGCCCGCGCCCGGGCCGTGACGGTCGTGCCCGAGATCGACGTGCCGGGGCACGCCTGCGCGATCCTGGCCGCCTATCCGGAGCTGGACGCGCGGGCGACCGGCGGCAGGACCCCCGAGCCGTTCACCGTGCTCGACCGCTGGGGCATCTCGACCGCCATCCTGTCCCCGCTGCCGCCGACCGTCGAGTTCCTGACCGTCGTCATCGACGAGATCCTGGGAGCGCTCGGCGAGACGCCGTACGTGCACATCGGCGGTGACGAGTGCGTGCTCGACGACTGGGCCGCCTCCCCCGAGATCGTCGCCTTCCAGGCGGAGCTCGGCCTGGAGAACGTGGGCGACCTGCACGCCTGGTTCCTGCGCAGGCTCGCGGACGTGCTGGCCGAGCGCGGCAGCAGGGCCGTGGTGTGGGACGAGGCCTTCGTCAGCGGCACGCTGCGGCCCGACACGATCGTGATGCCCTGGCGCGGCCCCGGCGTGGCGCAGCGGGCCGCCCAGGCCGGGCACGACGTCGTGCAGACCCCCGTCTTCCCGCTGTACTTCGACTACGCGGAGGTGGCCTCGGAGGAGGAGCCGCTGGCCATCGGCGAGACCATCACCGTGGGTGACGTCCTGGCCTACGAGCCCGTGCCGTCCTCGTGGCCGGACGCGCAGCGGGAGCGGGTGATCGGGGCGCAGTTCCAACTGTGGAGCGAGCGGCTGCCCGACGCCAGGGCACTCGACTACCGGGCCTGGCCCAGGGGCTGCGCGCTGGCCGAGATCGCCTGGTCGGGCGCGCCGGGAGCCGACTTCGACACCCGGCTCGAACGGCACCTGCGCAGGCTGGACGCTCTCGGCGTCGAGTATCGCCCGCTCTCGGGCCCGCGCCCGTGGCAGCTCGGCGGCACCGGCCCGCGCCGCCACCGCCCCGGCTTCGTCAACGCCGAGGACGTCATGAAGCGCCTTGAGGGCATGACCCACGCCGCCGACTCCACCCGCCCCAGCATGTGACCGTACGGCCCGGCCCCGGGAGCCATGGTTCTCGGGGCCGGGGTCTCCACGAGGGTGGTCGTGGGCGTGGCGGCGGGAGGGTGGAGCGGTCGGGGGGCGTGTGAGGGCGGGGGCGCGCCGGGTGCGGTGGGGGGCGCCGGGGGGCTTGCCGTACGGGAAGAGGGGCGGGTCAGGATGTGACCTGGTAGCCCGCCTCCTTGATGGCGGCGCGGATGGCCGCGTCGTCGAGGGTTTCGCCGGAGACGTCCACCCGGCCGGTGGCCAGGTCGACCTCCACGCCGGTCACGCCGGGGACCTCACCGACCTCCTCCTTGACCGAACTCACGCAGTGGCCACAGGTCATGCCGGTGACGGTGTATGTGCTCAGGCTCATCACGCCTCCAGGTGTCGAGGTTTACCCTCCCAGGGTATTACCTCAGCCCGCGGTGCGGCCGATGATCTGGCGCACATCCGCGACGCCGTGCCTCCGCAGGCGCCGGGACAGGTCACGGTTGATCCGCCAGGCCCACAGCGGCCCCTCGTAGATCATGCCGGTGTAGCCCTGCACGAGGGTCGCCCCGGCCAGCAGGCGCTCCCAGACGTCGTCGACGCCCTCGACGCCGCCCACGGACACCAGCACGAGGCGGTCGCCGACCCGCGCCCTGAGCCTGCGCAGCACCTCAAGGGAGCGGGCCTTCAGCGGGCGCCCCGACAGGCCGCCCGTCTCGGTGCTGCTCACGTCCTTGCGGCTGATCGTGGTGTTGGTGGCGATGACGCCGTCGAGGTCGAGTTCGAGGGCCAGGTCGGCGACGGCGTCCACGTCCTCGTCTGCCAGGTCCGGTGCGATCTTGACGAGCAGCGGGGTGCGCCTCGGCGTGCCGTCGGCGACCTCCTTGACCGCCCGCAGCAGGGGGCGCAGCAGCTCGACGGCCTGCAGGTCGCGCAGCCCGGGGGTGTTGGGCGAGCTGACGTTGACCACGAGGTAGTCGGCCAGCGGGGCGAGCTCCTTGGCGCTGGTCACGTAGTCGTCGGCGGCCTGCGACTCGGGCACGACCTTGGTCTTGCCGATGTTGACGCCGACCACGACGGGGACCCCGCGGGTCCTGCCCAGCGCCTTGGCCGCCGCGGCCGCGCCCGCATTGTTGAAGCCCATCCTGTTGATCACCGCCCGCTCCCTGACCAGGCGGAACAGCCTGGGCCTGGCGTTGCCGGGCTGGGCGTGCGCGGTGATCGTGCCGACCTCGACGTGGCCGAAGCCCAGCGCGGACATGGCCTCGACACACCTGGCGTCCTTGTCGAACCCCGCCGCGAGCCCGAAGGGGCTGGGGAAGTGCACGCCGAAGGCCCGCACCCGCAGGGCGGGGTCGCGCGGGGCGAGCCTGCGGTGGACGAGCCGCCTGACCACCGGGGTCGCCGACAGCAGGCGCAGCGCGCCGACCGTCAGGTGGTGGATGTCCTCCGGGTCGATGCGGCTGAGGACCTGCGTGAACACGATTCGATACATCACCGATCAGGGTAGTCCCCCTGCCGTGCCGTACGAGATCGGGGCGGGGTCAGCGTGGCTCGCCCGCCTCCTCGCCGAGCACCTCGGCGGCGAGGTCGGCCACCCTGCGCCTGCTGTCCCTGGCCTGCTTGCGCAGCCCGGTGAAGGCCTGGGCCGCGGTGAGGTCGTGTTTGCCCATCAGGTAGCCGATGGCGCGCTCGATGACCACGCGGTAGTCGAGGGCGTACTGGAGCTGGTCGGCCAGCGCGCTCTTCTCCTCGGCGGCCATCGCGGCGGTGAGCAGCTGCTCGATCACGTCCGCGTAGGCGTAGAGCGCCTGGACATCTGACTCGTCCCATTCGTACGGCTTGGCCTGGTAGACGTTCAGGGTGCCGACGGGCTGCCCGCCGAGTCGCACGGGGACCCCGGCCACGGCCCTGACCTCGGGGTGGAGCCGGTCGGCGAGCTTGGGCCAGCGGGGGTCGGAGCGCACGTCGAAGGCCGTCACCGCGGTGTTCTCCGTGTAGGCGGAGACGCACGGCCCCTGTCCGAGGTGCAACTGGGCGCCCTCAAGGCTGCGTCCCCGCTCGTCGGTCGCGACCAGGTAGCGCAGTTCCTTGCCCTCCTCGGCGAACATCAGCCCCGCGCCGGAGTAGCCGAACAGCGAGTTCACGACGTCGACGGCCCGTTCGAGCCGCTGGACGATACCCGTGGTCGGGGAGGACGTCCTGAGTCTTCTCAGGCCGGCGACCAGCGCCTCCGGATCAATGTGCGTCATATGTGTGGCGCCTTTCAGCGTCGACCTGGGTTACTTGACCTGGGCACTACGACTTCCCAGGAATGGGAGATCTATGGGCGGCGACCTGCGGACGGACGATCGTCCGTGAACAGGATCAGGTCGTGGGAGGGGGGTTCGCGACCGCGCGCCCCCCGCCGGGATCCTCCGGCGGCGCCTGCCGCGAGGGTTCCTGCCGTGTCGGCGTCCGCCGTCCTGTGGTTCCCGCTCGGGGGATGCCCGCTCGGGGGATGCCCGCGAAGACACACGTCGCGCGGCCGGACGGCCGGAATTCAACGCCTTCGCCCATGGGGCTCCCCCTGAGTCGCCGAGGTGGCTCCGCGGACACAGGGCGGATAGATCTGCGGCTCGCAGCCTAGTGCCGGGTGAGGAGTCCGGCCAAGCCGTTCTCATGTCACAGACCCGGCAGGCACCGTATATTGCCGTCAACAGATCGTTAAGCGTTCGGCAAACTGGGGGCGGCAGGGTGTGGACATGAACATCCTGTCACGTTCGACCATCATTCGTAGGCGTCGCGCCCTGGTGCACACCGTGCTCAGGGACATGGCGGAGACCGGTGACACCACGGTCCCTCCGTGGTGGGAGGCGGACATCGAGCAAGAGTTCGGCGGCCTGAGCGGGTTCCTCGCCGAGCTGAGCCGTCAGTGGTGGACGGCCTACGCCGCGCACGTGGACGCGTTGATCGAACTCGGCTGTGACGAGCCCTCCCAGGCGTGGACCGACGTGGCCGAGCAGATGCCGCAGTTACGCGCGGTGCTCGACTCCTACCTCGACGAGTCCGCCCTGGCCGAGGCCGAGCGGCGGCACTGCGACGTGTTGCGCTGGACCACCCGCCGTGAGAGCAGGAACGCCGCTTGAAGAGCTCCTGAGTGAGGCCCACAGCGCCGATCATGTCGCGCGGGGGACGAATCCATGGCATATCCGTCGTCTCTCGGGTAGCGATGGATGATGGCCAGGACACTCAGAGAGCGAAGCAGTCAGGAATCCGACCGTCGCCTGGGGATGCGGCTGACGTTCGCGGTCGGGGCCGCGGTGCTGTTCTCCGTACCGTTCGTGCTGCTGCTGGTGCTCGTGCTGACCTCCTTCAAGCCGCTGAGCGACCTCGACGAGAGCATCGCCCACTGGCTGCACGCCTACGTGCTGGCCGACCCTGACTACGCGCGGCTGCTCAGCGTGTGGACCGAGGTCCTGGGGCCGAACACCTGGCGTGCGCTGGTGGTCCTCGCGGCGGCCTGGGCGTGGTTCCGGGGGGCGCGCCGCCCGGCGATCTGGGCGGTCGTCACGATCACGGCGAGTGGCCTGCTGAACCTGCTGGTCAAGGAGGTCGTGGACCGGGCCAGGCCCGTCATGCCCGATCCGGTCTCCTGGGCTCCGGGGTCGTCCTTTCCCTCGGGGCACTCGATGGCCGCGGCTACCGGGGCGAGTGTGCTCGTGCTGATGCTGCTGCCCCGGCTGAGGGACCCGGCCGCCAGGGCCTCGGCGTGGGTGGTGGCGGCGATCCTGGCGCTCTTCGTGGCGTACTCGCGGGTCGCGCTCGGCGTCCACTGGTTCAGCGACGTGGTCGCGGGGCTCGCGCTCGGCATCGTGGTGACCGCGGCGACGACCGTGGCATTCGAGCGGTGGCGGCGGGAGGAGGGGCGCAGGCCCGCCGAGCCGCACATGGAGGGGGTCGAGCCGGAGGCGTTCTCCCGGGGCGATCGCGGGTAGCCGGGACCCCATGGCGAAACCCTCCTTCGACCTCCGGGGCGCGCTGCGCCTGATCCTGCTCCCCCTGGCCATCATGACCGCGCTGACGATCGGCGTCGGGCTGGTGATCACCAGAATCCTGGAGACGACCACGCTGGCCGCCAACGATGAAGGGGTCAACCGGGAACTGGCCCACGGGCGCACGGCGATCCTGAACACGATCACCGACAGGATGACCAGCCTGTCCGACATGCCGACGATCATCATCGCCACGGCCGTGCTGCTGGTCGCCTTCAGACTGGTCTTCCGGCGCTGGAACGAGTCGGCGTTCCTGGTGCTGGCCGTCTTCTCCCAGTCGGCGATCTTCCTGCTGGCCACGGTCTTCGCCCAGCGCGAGCGGCCCCCGGTCCAGCGTCTCGACCCCGCGCCTCCCACGTCGAGCTTCCCCTCGGGGCACACCAGCGCCGCGGTCGCCTTCTACTGCGGTCTCGCCCTGGTGCTGACCCTGCACACCCACCGCCACAGGTGGCTCAACGGGCTGTGGTGGCTGGTCGGCCTCGCGGTCCCGCTGGGGATCGCCTACTCCCGGATGTACCGCGGCATGCACCACCTGAGCGACGTGGCCTGGGGGCTGCTGCTCGGGGCCGTCTGCGTGGCGGTCGCGGCGAACGCGCTGCTGCTGCGGCCGGTGCTGACCTCACCTCGTCAGGAGGACCGGGAGGCCCGGGACGCGGTCGCCTCCCCCTGAGAGCTCCTTGAGGGTTCTAGCTGAGGAAACAACAAGGGCGCGGATTCTGACAAAGATCAGCAATGAGCGCCGTCAATCTTGTGATATGCGACCGTTTACTGAATTTTCCACTCGAAGCCGGGGCGAGACAGGGAAGATGATGGCAAAAAGGTTTGTTGCCAGAGTCACACCGTTCGATCCCCCACACTGGACCTTCGAAAGCCACAATGGCCAACGCGGGGCGTCGTGATACACGGATGAGATCATGAAAAATCATCCAATATTACGATCCGTGCATATAAAGCTACTTTACGCTACGAAGTAGGATAGAAGCCTCGATTGGGAGATTAAGGACTTTCCATCGGGGAACCAGAAGCCAGCCGGCCGGACATCCAGCGTTCGACGGCTACCCTCAGGAAGGAAGCCGTCCCATGGATCGTCAGCCGATTGTGTGCAATACCTGTACGGGCGTTCTTCTCACCACGGACTCCCGTGACTACACCACGCAGCGTGGCCGCCTGATCGTCACCAACGGTTACTGCTCCTGCCCGCCCGCGCAGAAGGCCACCCCCGCGGTCACTTCGGCGACCGCCCCCGAGCCCCTCGCGCAGCGCCCGGTGACCGAGACGGCGATGGTGAACGCCTGAGTACGGCTCAGCCGTACAGGGAGGCGATGACGGCCAGACCGCTCGTCCCGACCAGGCCGATCAGGACGAGGACGGCGATGATCCGGTTTCTCATGGAAAACGAGCCTACCCGGCCTCCCGAGCGCCTCCCCGGAGTCGGAGACGGGATCGCCTCGACGTGAAGCGCCGGATGTAGGCATGATCTAGTCTCGTCAACGAGAAACATCGAAGGCCGGGGCGGGGAGCACACCACCCCGCCGGGGACGGGGTGCACGTGGTCGCGGAGGACGTGGAGCAGCCGGCCAGGGGCGGCAAGGGCAACAAGAAGAAGGGCTCTCTCTGGCGGGAGCTGCCCATCATGATCGTAGTCGCTCTCCTGCTGGCCCTGCTGATCAAGACCTTCATCGTCCAGGCGTTCTACATCCCGTCCGGATCGATGGAGAACACGCTCCAGGTCAACGACCGGGTCCTGGTCAACAAGCTCGTCTACCGGGTGCGCGACATCGAGCGCGGTGACGTGGTGGTCTTCTCCGGGGTCGACTCCTGGAAGGACGAGGTCGACTTCGAGGAGCCCTCGAACCCGGTCACCGGCGCCCTCAACTGGGTCGGCTCCCTCTTCGGCCTGGTCCCCACCGAGAAGGACTTCATCAAGCGGGTCATCGGTGTCCCCGGCGACAAGGTGCAGTGCTGTGACGGCCAGGACCGCATCACGGTCAACGGCGTCCCCCTTGAGGAGAAGGCCTACCTGTTCCCGGGCAACAAGCCCTCGACGACGCCGTTCGAGATCACGGTCCCGCCGGGCCGCCTGTGGGTGATGGGTGACCACCGGCAGGTCTCCGCCGACTCCCGTGCCCACCAGGGTGACCCCGGTGGCGGCGCCGTACCGATCGACCATGTGGTCGGCAGGGCCTTCGTGATCGTCTGGCCGTTCTCGCACGCCGGTGTCATCTCCATCCCCGACACCTTCTCCCAGCCCGCGCTGAGCGCGACGGCGGCCCTCGGCTCCGAGGCGCCACTGCTGGTCGGGGCCGCCTTCGCGGTCCCCCTCGTCCGCTGGCGCTCCCGCAGACGCCGCAACCGCTGACCCTCTAATCCCCGAGGTTTTACGGGTGCGGTGTTCCCCCTGGTCAGCAAAGTGTGACAAGGATGGAGACAGGGGACACGGGGGGAGGCACCACGATGCGGTACAACGCCGAAGAGCGGCCTGTGGTCGCCGGGTACGACGGCTCCGAGGCCAGTGAACGGGCCCTCAGGTGGGCCGCGGAAGAGGCCAGGCTGCGGTTCGCCCCGCTGGTCGTCTGCCACGCCTGGCAGTGGTCCCAGGGGACGCCGGTCCCGCTGGCCAGCATGGAGACCGTACGGCGCCTCGGCAGTCAGGTGCTCGACAAGGGCGTTGACCTGGCACGGAGGCTGGCCCCCCGCATCGAGGTCAGGACCTCGCTCGACCTGGGGTCGCCGTCCGTCGTCCTGATGAGCGAGTCCGGCGCCGCCGACCTGCTCGTGGTCGGCAGGCGCGGCTCCGGCGGCTTCGCGGAGCTGCGGATCGGCTCGACCGCCGTCCAGCTCGCCGCGCACGCCTACTGCCCGGTGGCCGTCGTCGGGGAACGGCCCGCTCCCGCGACGAACCTGGTGGTCGTCGGGGTGGACGCGACAGCCCCGGAACGGCTTGAGCTGCGGCTGGCGTTCGAGCAGGCGTGGCTGCGCAAGGCGTCGCTGCGGGCGATCTGCCTGATTCCCGAGGAGGCCAGGGACGCCCGGGAGTACACGGTCGGCTTCCGGCGGGCCGTCTCGCTCCTTGAGGAGAGGTACGGCCAGGTGAACGTGGAGACCGTCGTCGTGGACGACTCCCACGTCGCGGCGCTGCAGCGGGCAGCCCAGGACGCGGACGTGGTGGTCGTCGGGGACCGGGGCTGGGACGACCCTGTCGAACTGCCGCTGGGCGTGGTCTGTCAGGCGCTGCTGCGCGGGGCGCCCTGCCCGGTCGTCGTCGCCCCCTCCCACCGGCCGCTCAGCGTCTCCCGCTGACCCGGTCTCACAGCGGGTCGGTAGCGGGGTTGCGCCAGGTACGGCCACCGAACCTGCCGCGTTCGGCCCTGATGATGTGGATGACCGCGTTGATGAGGGCCAGGTGGGTGAACGCCTGGGGGAAGTTCCCGAGCTGACGCCCGCTGAGGGGGTCGATCTCCTCGGCGTAGAGGCCGAGCGGGCTGGCGAAGGAGAGCACCTTCTCGCAGAGCCTGCGGGCCCTGAAGTGCTCCCCGATCTCCGTCAGGGCGGAGACCAGCCAGAACGAGCAGATCGTGAACGTCCCCTCCTCCCCGGTCAGGCCGTCGTCGGTCTCCTTGGGCAGGTAGCGCAGCACCAGGTCGTCCACGGTCAGCTCGTCGGCGATGGCCAGCACGGTGTCGCGGACCCTGGGGTCGGTCGGCGGCAGGAACCCGACCAGCGGGATGAGCAGGAGCGAGGCGTCCAGGGCGTCGGAGCCGTAGCGCTGGGTGAAGACCCCCCGCTCGCTGACGCCGTTGGCGCACACGTCGGCGTGGATCTCGTCGGCGACCCGCCGCCAGCGCGCGGCCAGGGAGGTGTCCAGGCGGAGCCTGGCCAGCCGGGCGCCCCTGTCCACGGCGACCCAGCACATGATCTTGGAGCTGGTGAAGTGCTGCGGTTCGCCGCGCACCTCCCAGATGCCCCGGTCGGGCTCCCGCCAGTATTTGATCGCGGCCTCGACCTGGCGCCGCAGGACGGGCCAGATGCGCTCGTCGAGGCGGTCCCTCGACCTGGTGTGGATGTAGAAGGAGTCGAGGACCGCCCCCCAGACGTCGTTCTGCCGGTGGCTGTAGGCGTCGTTGCCGACCCGGACGGGCCGGGAGTTCTCGTAGCCGGTGAGGTCGTCGAGGACACGCTCCTCAAGGACGCGTTCGCCGTCCACGCCGTACATGACCTGGAGTTCCCCGCCACGCTCGGCGACGTCGGCGATGAACCAGAAGAAGTCGTCGGCCTCCCAGTCGAAGCCCAGCGTGTACAGGCCCCACAGGGCGAAGGTCGAGTCCCTGATCCAGCTGTAGCGGTAGTCCCAGTTGCGGTCGCCGCCGGGCGTCTCGGGCAGGGAGGTGGTCGCCGCCGCGACCAGCGCGCCGCTGGGGGCGAAGGTCAGGCCCTTGAGGGTCAGCGCGCTGCGCTCCAGGAAGCTCCGCCACGGGTGGTCGGGGAAGTCTCCCCTGGCCAGCCAGTGCTGCCAGTGGTGGGCGGTCCACACGAGCCTGTCATAGGCCTCGTCGAAGGTGTAGGGCGGCTCGTGGACGGTCCAGGTCAGCGCGCAGAAGCGGGTGTCGCCCTCCTTCAGCAGAGTGCGCGCGGTCGCCCTGGTGGCCTCGAAGCCGAGCCGCATGTCGGTGGTGAGCCGCAGCTCCAGGCTCTCTCCCTCGGCCCTGGCGAGGCCCTGGTGGTAGCCCCTGTCGGTGTAGGACCACTGGGCGGGAGTGCGGCCGTAGCCGAACATGGGCTCGCAGTCCAGCGTGACCTGCACCTCCCCGCTGACGCAGCGCACCGTGCGCAGCAGGACGTGGCTGGCGTCGTAGTCGGTCGGCGCCCTGCGGTGGGTGTGGGACAGCTCGTCGTGGTGGTGCCACGGGCCCATGACCAGCAGGTCGCGCACGACGATCCAGCCGGTCGCCGTGCCCCAGCTCGTCTCCAGGACCATGGTGCCCGGCAGGTAGCGCCGCGCCGAGGGAACCCTGATGTCGGCGGGACCGAGGCGGAAGCCCCCGGCGTCCCGGTCCAGCATGGCGGCGAACACGCTGGGTGAGTCGATCCGCGGCAGGCAGAACCATTCGACGTTCCCGCTCGGCGCGACCAGGGCGGTCGTCTCACAGTCGGACAGGAACGCGTAGTCCGCGATGGGAGGGAACGGGGAGCAGTCGCGGAGCACGCCCGTCAAGGGGTTCACCGTCATCGGACCCCGCCTTCCCAACCGGCCCCAAGCCGGTCGTCTCTTCCCATTTTAGGGATGAAACCGCAGGTGGGAAGGGGTGCACCCTCAGTCGGCGCCGGGTTGGGGCAGGGGTATCCTGAGCCTTCGCAACGCGGCGGCGAACTCCTTGGCCGGGTCGCCGAGATAGCTCCACGGGGCACCGCGCCCGACGCGGTTCCCGACCTGCCTGAGATGCCTGGCCGCGAGGTCGTGTGTGCCGGCCTCGCGGATGAAGACGGCCCCGAACAGGTGGTGGGCCTCCAGATCGCGGGGGTGCGCGGTGGCGTGGGCCGTCCAGCGGCGTTCCGCCTCCTTCAGTTCTCCGACGACGCGCTCGGAGAAATACCGCATGCTGAACTTCATGTAGGCCACCATCTTGTTCTCGACCACGAGACGGCGTTCCTCGGCGCGTAGATACTCCAGATGCGCGAGCGCCAGCATCGAGGTGAGCGGATTTCCCGGGGGCGCGAGCGCCACCGCTTCACGGGCGTGCGAGAACATCTCCTCGTGGGAACCGCCCCACTTCTCCGAAAGCGCCTGAAGCCTCGCCCAGTGGGCGGAGAAGAGCGTGGCGGAACGGGCGACGGTCTCCTCCCAGATCTCGTCCTCCTCGGTCCTGTCGAACTGCATCCCCAGCGCGAACCAGATCATGGACTCCCACGGCACGGGGTCGTACGGACGCAGTCTCGCGGCCTCCATGAGGGGCTCGTGGGCACCGGACAGGGTGGCGAAGAACATCTTGAACCGGTCCTCACCCGTCTCTCCTGAGAACCCCGCGCCCCGGATGACCCACGCCTCGTCGATGACCGTACGGCCAAGCCAGAGCAGGATGTCGGCGCGGTCGCGGGACCCGGCGAGCAGGTCGGCGATGCCCTGGCTCCTGCCGACCGCGGCCCGGCTGAGCGCGTCGAGCCGGAGCGAGCGTAACTCCGGGTCACGGTGGGTCTCCCCGAGGAGGACGAGCCCCGCGTTGAGGTAGCCCTCCTCGACCGCCTCGACGGCGGCGTCAAGGGCGATGTCGTTCCAGGGGCGCCCCACGACGAAGGTGCCTCCGACAGCTCGTCCGCCTTTCCGGCGCCGGAAGATTCTCATAGAAGGCCATTTTTAGCACTTCGCGTTTGCCAAGGTGATCGAAAAACACAAAAGACGCGATCTCCCGTCCATATGACATACCTGAAATACAACTTTATGGAGAGATTCGTTGGAGAATCTGGGCAGGCTAATCAGGGGATCGTCCCGTCCCTCAGGAAATCGTGGAAAGCTCCTGTTCACGGCTAAGGTCCGACCAGGTGACACAGAACCGGAACGTCGAGGGACTCCTGTTCGACCACGACACGGCCGCGGCGTTCACGGCGGCGCTCACCGAGACCGCGGGCCCCGGCGTCGACCACGAGGCGGCGCGGCGCCGCTGGTCGGAGCTCGAACACCACGCCATGGACCGCTATCTCGCCGGTGAGCTCACCTTCACCGGGCAGCGCCGTCTGCGGGTGACAACCCTCTTCGCCGAACTCGGCCTGGGATCCTGGGAGGCGCCGCGGGCGGACGCCTGGTTCACGGGCTACCTGCGGCACTACGAGGCCGCCTGGCGCGCCTTCCCCGACGTCGCGCCCTGCCTGGCGGCACTGGCCGCGTCCGCCGGGGAGCCGCTCCGGCTCGGGATCATCACCAACGGGGACGCCGCGCAGCAGCGGAAGAAGGTCGAACGCGTCGGGCTCGGTACGGCGCTGCCCGTGCTGGTCACATCGAGCGAGGTCGGCGTCGCCAAGCCGCGGGCGGAGATCTTCCACGCGGCCTGCGCGGCGATCGGGCTGCCTCCCGAGCGGGTGGCCTACGTCGGCGACCGGCACGACGTGGACGCCGCCGCAGCGACGGCCGCCGGGCTGAACCGGGCGGGGGCTCCCGGCCCTGACGGGCTGCCCGCCGTACGGAACCTGGTCGAGGTTCCCGCGCTGCTCAGGCCCGCCTGACGGGTGTGTCGCCGGTACGGCTCCCGCGTGCCGTACCGGTGACGCCCTCCGCGTGGATCAGCGGCCGGTCACGGCACGCACCCGCCGTCCCCGGTCACGTGGATCTCAACGGGACGTCCGTATCCTCCGGCGCGTCAGGACCCGAGTGTCCACCCGTCAACTCCAGGTCGCGGGGGGTCAGGGTGAAGACCGCGACGGTGATCCCGAGCATGATCAGGCCGCTGATCAGCCCGACCTGGGCCAGGGAGGTGGTGAAGGCCTCCTGTGCCCGTACGGCGAGCTCCACGGCGCCGTTCCTCGTGGCGATCTCCAGCGCCGCCCCCAGCGACTCTCCCGCCGGGTCGGAGTCGGCCGCCCCCAGGTGGGAGCGGTAGACGACGGCGGCCACGCTGCCCAGGATCGCCACGCCCAGGACGCTGCCCAGGTCGTAGGAGGTCTCCTCGATGGCCGCGGCGCTGCCCGCCTTCTCCTGCGGGCTGCTCGACATGATGACCACCGAGGCCACCGCCAGCGACCCCATCGCGGCCCCCTGCAGCGCAAGCACCACGGCGACCCACGGGTAGGCCAGGGGCTGCGGGGCCAGCGGCAGCAGCAGGAACCCGGCCGCGGACACCCCGAGGCCCGCCGCCAGCACCGTGCGGGCGCCGATCCTGGTGGCCAGCGCGGGCGCGAGCGGGGAGACGACGGCCGCGCCCGCCGCCAGCGGCAGCAGTAGCACCCCCGCCATCAGCGGCGAGTGCCCCTCGACCAGTTGCAGCCACTGGGCGACCAGCAGCAGCGCCGCCGACATCGCGAGCATCGCCGTCAGCGCGGCCATGACCGAGGCGGTGAAGGCCCGGCTGCCGAACAGGCGCACGTCAAGCAGCGGATCGGGACGGCGCAGGCAGCGCACCACGAACCAGGTCAGCGTCATGATCGCCAGCACCAGGACCGTCCAGGCGAGGGGGTTGGCCAGGCCGTCGGCGGAGAAGTGCTTGGCCAGGTCCTTGATCGCCCACACCAGCGCGACCATGCCCGCGATCGACAGGCCGGTCGCCAGCGGGTCCAGCCTGCCGGGCCGTGCCGCGCGGGCCTCGGGCAGCAGCCAGATCCCGGCTACCAGTCCCGTGAGGGCCAGCGGCACGTTCAGCAGGAACGCCGCGTGCCAGGAGAAGCGCTCAAGCAGCAGCCCGCCGATGATCGGCCCGAACGCCACGCCTCCCGAGGAGACCGCCGCCCACACGCCCAGCGCCTTGGCCCGCTCGGCCGGATCGGTGAACACCGTACGGATCATCGAGAGTGTCGTCGGCATGATCATCGCCCCGCCGACGCCGAGCAGCGCCCGCACGGCGATCACCGCCTCCGCGGTGTCGGCGGCCAGCACCAGCAGCGAGGCCAGGCCGAAGACCCCGAACCCGGTCAGCAGCATCCGCTTGCGGCCCCACCGGTCGGCCAGCGCGCTCATCGTCACCAGCAGCCCGGCCAGGACCAGGGAGTACACGTCCACGATCCACAGTTGCTGGGCCGCCGAGGGCCGCAGGTCGGCCGCCATCTCGGGGAGCGCGACGTTCAGCACGGTCAGGTCGATCCCGATCGCCAGGAGGCTGCCCGACAGCACCGCCAGGGCCGCCCAGCGCCGCCACGCGGCCCCCTCCTGGATCTCCTTGGCACGGTCGACGGTGCTCACTCGCCACCCTCCCTCAGGAGGCGGGTGGCCATCTCGGTCACGAAGGCCGCGTCGACGGGCTCGTCGTGCAGGATCGCGTGCACGGACACCCCGTCGGCGAACAGCGAAAGCGCCCGCGCGGTCTCCATGTCGGTGTGGGCGGACAGCACCTCGGCCAGGCCGTCCGACCAGCGCCGCGCCAGGGGCCGCAGCGCCGGATGCCGGACCGCGGCGACGAAGAGCGCCGCGTCCGCCCGGACCCGCGCCTGGTCGCTCATGTAGGCGTGCAGCATCTCCGCCAGCGTCTCCGACTTGGACATGCCCGCCGCGAGCCCCTCCTCGGTCTCCCTCAGGTCGCCCTCGATGTGCTCGGCCAGGTGCCGCAGGGCCTCCTCGCGAAGCTCGTCGAGGGAGGAGAAGTAGTAGGTCGTGGCCCCGAGCGGCACCCCGGCGCGCTCGGCCGCCCGCCGATGGGTCAGCTCGGCTCCGCCGTCCTCGACGAGAAGCTCGGCCGCGGCCTCGATGATCGCCCGGCGACGCCCCTCGGGGTCCCGCTTCGCCTGTGCCATCTCTGCCCCCTTTTCTAGTACAAATGTACCTGTACGAATGTACCAGAAGGTTGGCATGCCGTACGGCGCGCACTCGGAGGAGCGGTCAGTCGGCGAGTTCGTAGGAGAAGGTGGCCGCGAGGCCCCGTTTGCCCGGTTCCGTGAGGTGGACGACCCGGGGCGAGACGCCGTACCGCAGCCAGCCGAGGGCGAACAGGCGGGCGGTGAGCGCCGCGCCCAGGCTCCCGGCGAGGTGGTGGCGCCGCTCGCTCCAGTCGACGCAGTAGAGCACCACCGGGCGCCGACCGGCGCGCAGGCGGTCGAGGTCGATGCCGAAGCCGCCGAAGACCTCCCCGCCCGCCTCGGTCAGGTGATACTCCACGGCCCGGCCGTAGGTCGCGGGCAGGTCGGTTCCCCGCGCGCCCTCCGGCCTCAGCAGTCCCCGGCTGACGAAGGTCTCCATGAGCCCGACCCCGAGGGAACCGGCGAGGTGGTCGTAGCAGGTGCGTGACCTGCGCAGGGCGTTCTCCCTGGTGCTGACCCGCAGCGAGGCGACCGGGGCCGGGAGGGGCGGGGCGATGACCGCGAGCGCCTCAAGGGCGGTGACGACCTCGGGACCGGCGAGCCGGTGCCGGTGGTGCCGCCCGCGCTGCTCGCCGACGACCAGTCCGGCCTCGGTCAACTGCCGCAGGTGCACACTCGCCGTCGCCAGGCTGACCCCGGCCTCCTCGGCAAGGTCGCTCGTGGTCAGCGGGCGGCCGTCGGCGAGCGCCTTGAGCATGCGGGCGCGGGAGGCGCCGGCGAGCAGGCGCGCGGCGCGGGCGATGTCCGGGTCCCGTCGCGGCTGGTCCACGGCCCGAACGTACAACGACGGTTAGGGAGATGACTAAGCGACCCCGCCAGACCATACGGTCATGAGTCTCCCCAAACCGCTCGTGGCGCTGAGCCTCGGCTACTTCCTGGTCATGCTCGACGTCACCGTCGTCAACGTCGCCGTCCCGGCCATCGGGGAGTCCGTCCACACCGACGCCTCGGCCCTGGCGTGGGTCGTCGACGGATACAGCACGGTCTTCGCGGGCCTGCTGCTGCTCGGCGGCGGTCTCGGCGACCGGCTCGGGCACCGCGGGGTCCTCCTGACCGGGCTCGGCGTGTTCACCGTCGCCTCCCTCGGTTGCGGGTTCGCGACGGCTCCCCTGCCGCTGGTCGCGGCGAGGATGCTCCAGGGTGTCGGCGGGGCGCTGCTGGTGCCGACGTCGCTGGCGCTGCTGGCCGCCGCCCACCCTTCTCGTACGGCCAGGGCCAGGGCGATCGGGGTGTGGGGCGGCGTCGCCGGGGTCGCCTTCGCCGCGGGTCCCCTGGTCGGCGGTCTCCTGGTGGCCGGGCTGAGCTGGCGGGCCGCGTTCTGGATCAACGTGCCGGTCGCGCTCATGGCCGGGTGGCTCACCCTTCGGCACGTCCCCGCGACCCATACCGTCAGATGTGGGCTCGACCCCGTCGGGCAGGTCCTCGGCGTCGTCGGCCTGACCGCGCTCGCGGCCACGCTCAACGAGGCCGGAACCCGGGGCTGGACGTCACCGCCGGTGCTCACGGCCCTCGGGGTGGGGGTCGTCGCGCTCGGGCTGTTCGTCCTGGTCGAACGGCGCCCCGGAGCCCTGCTGCCGCCCTCGCTCTTCCGCTCCCCCGGTTTCTCCCAGGCCGCCGCGATCGGGGTGCTGCTCAACCTCGGCTACTACGGCATGCTCTACCTGGCCACGCTGTACTTCCAGAACGAGCGCGGCTACGGCGCCCTCGGCACCGGGATCGCGCTGGTGCCGACCGTGTGCACGGCGGTGTTCGCCGCCCCGCTCTCCGGCCGCCTGACCGCCCGTTACGGCCCCCGCCTCCCGATGGCCGGGGCGCTGCTGCTGGGGGCGGCCGGTTTCCTCGGCTGGCTGCTCGCCGGGCCGGGCACCCCCTACTGGCAGTTGCTGCCCGCCCTGGTCATCACGGGCCTGGCGACCCCGGCCACCGTCCCCGCCGCGACCGCCGCCATCGTGCAGGCCGTACCCGACGACAGCGCGGGCGTCGCCTCGGCGGTGTTCAACGTCGCCAGGCAGATCGGCAACGCCGTGGGCGTCGCCCTGTTCAGCACCGTCCCCGGCCTCCACCCCGCCGCCCTGATCGCCTCCGGCGCCTTCCTCACGGGCGCGCTCCTGGCCCTGACATCAGCCACGACCACCTCACCGCGCGCCCTCATCGCGTGAGCCAGGGCGCAGCGTGTAGCCGCGAGTGATCGCGACGAGGTCGCCGTCCTCCCTCGTCGCCGCGACCAGTTCGCCGGGTCTGGGCACGAACCCGGGCACCCTGGACAGGCCGTCGGTCTCGGAGATCGCGATGACGCGGACCTGCTCCGCGGGCGTGAGCCGTACGGTGACCTGGACTCCTTGGGCGGGAATGCCACGGAAGCGGATCTCGCCGGGCCAGGTGCCCGCGCGCTCGCCGGTGACGGGCACGTTCGCCTGACCGAACCGGCCCGCGGACACTCCCGCCCAGGTGATCGGGCGGTCCAGCCGCAGCGTCACGGAACGGGCGCCCCTGCCCGCGGTCACCCGCATTCTGAGCGTGGTGCCGTCGTAGGCCGAGACGGCGACCCTCGGGCCGTCCGCCGTGATCGCCGGGGCGGGCCCGGTCCACAGGGAACCCCGCGCGTAGCCGGGCGGCAGCGCCGTCACGTCACGGCCGGTGACGTACCGCCGCGTCCACTCGGCGGGCTCGGGGTCCGCGCTGACCCAGCGCGCGGCGCGCGTGTCGGCGTCCATGACATACGCCAGGTGCGTACGGCCCGGCCGCCCGGCGTCGAACCCGTCCGTGACCAGCCCCACCCCGACCAGGACGAGAGCCAGGACGGCGGCGGTCAACGGTACGGCGCGGCTCGGCTTGAGCGGTTCGGCGAGCGGCGAGACACCCAGCCAGAACAGTGCCAGCACCAGCGCGCCGACCCCGCCGAGCGCCAGGCCCATCCCGTCGAAGACGTTCCAGGCCAGGGAGGGCAGCAGCGCCCCGGCCGTGACCGGTCCCAGCGTCGTCGCGGCCACCCGCACCCAGGCCGGTGCGCCGGTCACGAGGGCCGCGAGCGCGCCGAGCGCGCCCGTCAGCGCGGGCAGGGTGAACAAAAATGCCGCTCCCGGGGCGAACCAGGCGCACAGCGCGCCAAGCCCGGCCAGCCAGAACAGCCCGCCCGCCGCCAGCGCGACCGGGCCGAGCCTGCGGCGCAGCGACAGATACCAGCAGAGCACCGCGAACGCGGACAGCGCCGCGATCGACCCTTCGAAGGCCAACGGCCGGTGCAGAAGACCGCCCATCGTGTCGTAGGCGGGCCGCAGGCCGACCAGCAGTTCCCACAGCCCCTGGGCCAGCACGACCGACACGACCAGCGGCAGGACGGCCGAGACCGTCGCGACCGCCAGCCGGGGAAGGGTCAGCAGCCGCCGTGCCCTGCCGTACACCACCAGGGCGATCACCGCCAGCAGGGCCAGCACCGCCAGCGGCAGGACGGCCGTGTCCGGGTAGGTGATCATGACGCCGAAGGCGCGGAAGTAGGTGACGTCGTGGTCGGAGGTCAGCGTCCGCAGGTCGGTGCCGCCCAGGGCGCGGGTCATCGCGAGCATGTTGGAGCCGTGGTGCTGCAGGCTGCCGGGGTCGAGGTTCGCGATGGAGTCCCCGGCGGTGTGGTAGAGCGAGGAACCCCTGATGTAGGCGAAGTTCATGCCGGTGAACCCGGCCCTGGTCAGCGGGGTGAAGTCGGTGTTGTTGGGCAGCAGCCGGTACAGCTCGACCATCGAGGAGTCGCCGCGCGGGGCGGGGACGGCACCGGCGAACATCTCGACCAGCCGGGCGTTGTTCCTCGATGTCTCGAACATCAGCGAGGGGCCGCGCACTCCCCTGGCCTCCCAGTTCAGCAGCACCCCGCCGCCCCGGCCGAGCGGGTGTCGCCTGACGAACGCCTCGGCGCCGAGCACGCCGTCCTCCTCGCCGTCCGACATCAGCAGCACGACGTCGTTGCGTGGGCCGGTTCCCGCGCGCAGCGCCCTGACCGTCTCGATCATCGCGGCCACCGCCGTACCGTCGTCCGAGGCGCCCGGCCCCATCGCCGCCGAGTCGTAGTGGGCGGCGATGAGCACCGTGCCCGTCGGGTCGGTCCCGGGGAGCTTGGCCACGACATTGTCGACCTGGCCGAACGTCGCCAGCCCCGAGGCCGGACGGGCTCCCACGGCCCGCTGGACCTCGACCTGGAGGCCCTCGGCCCTCAGTTTCCCGGCCAGATAGTCCCTGGCCCGGTCACCCGCCGGGCTGCCGACGGGCCGTGGTTCGGTGGCGAACTCCCTCAGGTGGCCCAGGGCGCGTTCCGCGCTGAACTCCCCGGTGGGCGCCGAGGCGGGCAGGGGTTGCATGGTGCTGTCGGCCATCGCGGTCAGCACGATCACCATGACCAGGACGGCGAGGACGGCCAACTTCGGTTTTGTGGACATGGTCGGCGACGGTAGGTACTGCCGCCGCCCCCGCGACATGAGGCGGCTGCCCGAACCTCGCTGTGGTTTCCCGCAGGTGTGGTTTTCCACAGCCTGAAACGGTCACACGCCTCATGGTGGCCATATCCTGTGCGTTCATAACCTGCCGGACATGACGGATTGGCTGGTTGAACTGATGGAAAGCCTCGGCGCGCCGGGGGCCGGATTCGCGGTCGCGATGGAGAATCTCTTCCCTCCCATCCCGAGCGAGGTGATCCTGCCGCTGGCGGGCTTCGCCTCCTCCCGGGGTGAGATGAACCTGCTGGGCGTGCTGCTGTGGACCACGACCGGCTCGGTGGTCGGCGCGCTCGCGCTGTACTGGATCGGCGCGATGCTCGGCCGCGAGCGCGTCCTGGCCCTGGCCGCGCGCGTCCCGCTGCTGAAGGTCGCCGACATCGACAAGACGGAGGCGTGGTTCCTCAGGCACGGCCGCAAGACCGTGTTCCTCGGCAGGATGATCCCGATCTTCCGCAGCCTGATCTCGATCCCGGCCGGGGTCGAACGCATGCCGCTCGGCGTCTTCACGGCCCTGACCGCCGCGGGCAGCCTCATCTGGAACACCGTCTTCGTGCTGGCCGGATATCTCCTCGGGGAGAACTGGTCCCTGGTCGAGCCCTATGTCAGCTTCGGCACCAACGTGGTGATCGCCGTGGTCGCGCTGGCCGTGCTCGTCTTCGTCGCTCTCCGGCTCAACGAGCGGTACAAGGGGCGGCATGCGGCCCGTGGTTAGGGGGCTCCGGCTGCTCGGGGCGGTGGTCCTCGGCACGTTCACGGCCCTGGTCGGCCTGCTCTTCGTGCTGGTCACGCTGCCGTTCCCGGGACGGCCCCGGGTTCGGGCGGCGGCCAGGCGGCTTGCCGTACTCGAAACCCGGCGGCTCGGTCTCGACCTCACCCCGCGGGGCGGGAGCGAGACGCGCTACCTCGCTGCCAGGGCTCCGGTCGGCGTGCTCGGCGGCCTGGTGGTCTTCCTGCTCGGGTGCGGCGTGGCCACGGCCGCCGCCCTGGCGTGGTCGTGGGGCAGGGGCCTGCCGTTCGACGGCATGATGCCGACCCCGCCGCTGGTCGCCTACATCTGCCTGGGCGGGATCGTCCTGCTCTTCCTCGACCTGTCCGGCCTGGCCGGGGTGGACGCGCTCGAACGGCGGCTGGCCGTACGGATGCTCGCTCCCGACCCGACGGAGGCGCTGCGGCGCAGGATCACCGAGCTGACCGAGAGCAGGGCGGGGGCGCTGGCCGCGGTCGACTCGGAGCGGCGCAGGATCGAGCGTGACCTGCACGACGGGGTGCAGCAACGGCTGGTCGCGCTGTCGATGCTGGCGGGACGGGCCCGCAGGGGGCGGACCGAGCTGCTCGAACAGCTCCACGAGCAGGCCCAGCAGGCGCTGACCGAGCTTCGCGAGGTGGCCTGGCGGGTCTACCCCTCCGCGCTCGACTCCCTGGGGCTCTCCGAGGCGCTCGCCGGGGTTGCCGAACGCGCCGCGGTTCCGGTCAAGGTCGTCTGCGAGCTGCCCGGACGGCTGCCCTCGACTGTCGAGACGGCTGCCTACTTCGTGGTCAGCGAGGCGGTGACCAACGCCGACAAGCACTCGGGGGCGGGCCTGGTCACCGTCGAGGTCCACGGGTACGGCACGATGGTCGTCGTGCGCGTGCGAGACGACGGTGTCGGCGGGGCCGACGCGACGGGTGACGGTCTGTCCGGGCTGGCGGGCCGGGTGGCCGCGCTCGACGGCCGCCTCACCGTGAGCAGCCCGTACGGCGGGCCGACCGTGATCATGGCCGAGCTGCCGTGCGGGTGATCCTGGCCGAGGACTCGACCCTGCTCAGAGAGGGTCTGGTACGGCTGCTCGCCGAGGAGGGCCACGAGGTCCTCGCCGCGGTCGGCGACGGCGAGGCCCTGGTCGAGGCCGTCTTGCAGGCCGGGACGGACGTCGACGCCGTGGTCGCCGACGTCCGGATGCCGCCGACCCACACCGACGAGGGCCTGCGCGCGGCCCTGGAGATCAGGCGGCTCCGGCCCGACGTCAGGGTGCTGGTGCTGTCGCAGTACGTGGAGAAGAAGTACGCCACCGAGCTGATGAGCGGCGACATCGAGGGCGTCGGCTACCTCCTCAAGGACCGGGTGGCCCAGGTCAGCGACTTCCTTGAGGCACTCGACCGCGTCGGGGCCGGGGGGACGGCCTTCGACCCCGAGGTGGTACGGCAACTGCTCGCGCGCACCAGCCACGCCGACCCGCTGACCAAACTGACCGCGCGGGAACGGCAGGTGCTTGAGCTGATGGCGCAGGGCCTGACCAACGCCTCGATCGCCCAGACGCTGCACGTGTCGCAGAGCGCGGTCGAGAAGCACGTCAACGCCCTGTTCGACAAACTCGAACTGTCACACACCACCGGCTACAGCCGCCGGGTCCTGGCCGTACTGCGCTACCTGGGCTCCTGAACACCAGGCAGGGAATCGAGCCCGGGCCTTGGCCGTACCGCGCCACCTGAGCTTATGAAGCACATCGAACCAGGCCAGGAGACGGCCCGGGTCCTGGCCGTACCGCACTACCTCGGCTCCTGAGCACCGGGCAGGGAGCCGAGCCCGGGGCTTGGCCGTACCGCGCCACCTGGGTTTATAAAGCACATCGAGCCAGGCCAGGAGACGGCCCGGGTCCTGGCCGTACCGCGCTACCTCGGCTCCTGAACACCGGGGAAGACGGTTCCCCTCGCGGACCCGCGGGTCCTGGCCGTACCGCGCCGCCTGGGTTTGTGAGCACCGGGCAGGAAGTCGAGTCCGGGCCCTGGCCGTACCGTGCTATCTCAGCTCCTGAGCACCGGGCAGGGAGTCGAGCCAGGTCAGGAGGCGGTTTCCCTCGCGGACCATGATCTCCGGGTCGCGCAGGGCGTTGGCCAGCAGTGACATCCCCTGGTAGGCGCCGACGAACGTGAGCGCGAGGTCGCCGGGCTCGGGGCATCCCAGCTCGCGGAACTGCCCCTCGGCCCAGTCGAGCAGCAGCCGGATGACCCTGCCCGCCTCCAGGTCCATGCCTCCCTCCTCGCGCTTGTCGAGCTCGACGGCCAGGGTGCCGGTCGGGCAGCCGTACCTCGCCGCGACCTCGCGCTGGTCGATCCACCCTCCGACCAGGGCCCTGAGGCGCTCGCGCGGGCCGGGGAGCTTGTCGAGCTCGCCGGTGAGCCGCTCCAGGTGCCCGGCGTGCTCGGCCAGGGCCGCCTGGACCAGCGCGTCCTTGGTCTTGAAGTAGTAGTACACGTTCCCCACGGGAACCTCGGCGGCGTTGGCGATGTCGGCGATGGTGGTGCGCTCCACCCCCTGCCGGTGCAGGACCTGGGCGGCCGCGGCCATGAGCTGCCGCCGCTTGTCGCTCCCCCGGTATCTCTTTGAGTCAGTCACCTGACTAACCATAGCCGACCTGTGCTACGGTCTAACTAAGTCATACGACTAACTAACAAACAGGAGACGGAAATGATCGTTGTAACGGGAGCAACCGGTAACGTCGGACGCCCGCTGGTGCGGCTGCTCAGCCAGGCGGGCGAGCGGGTGACGGCCGTCTCGCGGAAGATCACCGCGTCCGACGTGCCCGAGGGCGTCACGGCCCTCGCCGCCGACCTGGCCGACCCGGCCAGCGTACGCCCGGCCCTCGACGGCGCCGACGCGCTGTTCCTGCTGGTCGGCGGTGACCTCATAGCGGCGACCGGCGACGCGGGCGCCGTCGTCGGCGACCTCCTCGCCGACGCCGTAGCCGCCGGAGTCCGACGGGTCGTGCTGCTGTCCTCCCTGGGAGTCGTCACCCGTCCCGACTCGCTCTCCCACGGGCTCCTCGGGAAGTCCATCGAGGACGCCGTCCTGCGCTCCGGCCTGGAGTGGACGATCCTGCGGCCCAGCGGCTTCGCTTCCAACGCCTATGCCCACGCCGAGCCCGTCCGCGCCCTGCGGACCGTCGCCGCGCCGTCCGGCGACGTCGGCCTGCCGCTCGTCGATCCCGACGACATCGCCGAGGTCGCCGCGGCGGCCCTGCTCCAGGACGGTCACGCGGGCCGGAGCTACGAACTGACCGGCCCCGCCCTCGTCACCCCCAGGCAGCAGGCCGAGGCGATCGGCGCGGCGATCGGCGAGGCCGTACGGTTCACCGAGCTGACCGGGGAGGAGGCCCTCGCGCGGATGCTGACGTTCATGCCGGAGCCCGTCGCCGAGACCACCCTGGACATCATCGGCAGGCCGACCCCCGCCGAGCTGCGCGTCAGCCCCGACATCGAACACGTCCTCGGCCGCCCCGCCAACCCCTTCGCCGCCTGGGCCGAGCGCAACGCCATGGCCTTCCGCTGAACCCTGTGGACCAGAGGGTTACCGTGGGGCCATGACCAGCGAGTCCACCCGGCGCCGCGAACGGCTGCGCGACTTCCTGCGCGCCCGCCGGGCCCGGCTCACCCCCGGCGACGTCGGTATCCCCACGGCCGGACGGCGCCGGACCCCCGGGCTGCGGCGCGAGGAGGTCGCGATGCTGGCCGGGGTCGGGGTGTCCTGGTACACCTGGCTCGAACAGGGTCGTGACATCACCGTCTCGACCGACGTGCTCGACGCGATCGCCGAAGCCCTGCGCCTTGGCGAACCCGAACGGGCACACCTCTACTCCCTGGCCGGTCTCAACCCGCCGCCCAGTTCTGGTTCTGACCGGCCCTCCCCCGAGCTGCGCCACCTGCTCGACGGGTGGGAGGGACGGCCCGCCGTGCTACGGAACCGGCACTGGGACGTGCTGGCGTTCAACGACACGGCGCGGAACGTCTTCGAGTTCACCGACGACGCCGTCCACAACTGCCTGGTCACGTTCTTCACCAACCCCCGCTATCTGGCCATGCGCGAGACGTGGCTCTCGGCCGCCCCCGCCGTCGTGGCCGCCTACCGCGCCGACTGGGCCCGTTTCCCCGGCGACCTCGGCTTCGAGCGGGTGGTCACCGATCTCAGTGCCGTCAGTCCCGAATTCGCCGAACTGTGGGAGCGCCACGAGGTCGGCGTCCCCGCCCAGGCCGTCAACGCCCTGCGCCATCCCCAGGATGGTGAGCTGTTCTTCGACACGACGACCCTCACGATCGCCGACCGTCCCGACCTGCACCTCGTGCTCTACAACCCCCGCCCCACCCTCGTCTGAGCCTGGTGGTGCCACACCCACGACAAACACGCACTGTATGCCCGCGCGCCGTACCGGCACGCTGACCCCATGACACGCTTCTTGGGAAAGATCGCCCTGATCACCGGCGGCACCAGCGGTATGGGCCTGGCCACCGCGCACCGCCTGCTCGCCGAAGGCGCCCGGGTCGTCGTCACGGGCCGCGACAAGGTACGGCTCGACACCGCCGTCACGAGTCTTGGGGACCGGGCGCTCGGGGTGCCCGGCGACGCGGCGGACCTCGCCGACCTGGAGACCCTGGCCTCGACCATCCACGACCGGTACGACCGGCTGGACGTGGTGTTCGCCAACGCGGGCGTCGGCGCGTTCCAGTCCTTCGGCGACGTCACCGAGGCCGAGTTCCACCGGGTCGTGGACGTCAACTTCAAGGCGGCGTTCTTCACCGTCCAGAAGACGCTCCCGCTGCTGTCCGACGAAGGAGCGATCGTGATCAACGCCTCGTTCGCCCTGCACCGGGGAACCCCCGGCACCGCGCTCTACTCGGCGACCAAGGCCGCGGCGCACAACCTGACCCGGACCCTCGCGGCCGAACTGGCGCCCCGGCGCATCCGGGTCAACTCCGTGAGCCCGGGCACCATCGACACCCCGGCGTTCCGCGGCGAGGTCTCCCCCGAAGCCCGCGCCGCCGTCGCCGCCTCCATCACCGCCGGCCGCGTCGGCACCGCCGAGGAAGTGGCCGCCGTGGTCGCCTTCCTGGCCTCCGACGAGGCGTCCTACATCACCGGCCAGGACATCCTCGTCGACGGCGGCCTCACCCACACCACCCCGGCCCCGATGCTCTAGTCATCCAACGAGACGCCTCACAACACCCTGGTAGACGACGGTCCCGTCCCTTCACCCGACGAGACGCCCACACCCAGAGCACCTTCGCGAACGATGGCCTTGTCCCTCAGCCGGTCGCCCGTGCGTAGCGCTCCGCCAGGCGGCGCAGGTGCTCGACGAGTTCCGGGGGCTCCGTTACCTCGAACTCCTCGCCGAGCAGGCCCAGATAGACGCCGAGGGTCTCGACCGTGTCGGCGCCGGTGTGCAGGACGCAGGTGCGCTCGTCCACCCGCTCGACCGTCCCGACCGCCGGGTTGATCCGCTCGGCGACGACCTCGGCGGCCGCATGCACGGTGACCCTCGCCCGGTAGCGCCAGGCCGCCGCCGACACCCGGCGCGACACGTAGGCGGCGACGTCCTCCGGCAGCTCCCGAGGCGTGAACCGGGGACCGGTCGGGATCCGTGGACGCATCCGGTCCACGCGGAAGGTGCGCCAGTCGTCCCGCCCGACGTCCCACGCCAGCAGATACCACCGCCGCCCCCAGTTGACCAGCCGGTACGGCTCGACATCGCGCGTGCCCGCCGTACCGGAATGGTCGTGGTAGTCGAACCTGAGCCGTTCCCGATCGCGGCAGACGGCGGCCAGCGTGGTCAGGAGCGAGGGGTCGACGCCGGGGGCGGTGTCGTCGCGGGGAACCGGCACCGTGTAGGTCTGCAGGGCGTTGACCCGGTGCCGCAGCCGGGAGGGCAGCACCTGCTCCAGCTTCGCCAGCGCCCGCAGGGACGCCTCCTCGATGCCCGCGACGGCGCCACCGGTCGCGGTACGCAGGCCGACCGTGACGGCGACCGCCTCCTCGTCGTCGAGCAGCAGCGGGGGCAGGGCCGCCCCGGCGCCGAGCCGGTAGCCGCCGACGGCACCGCGCGTGGCCAGCACCGGGTAGCCGAGGGTGCGCAGCCGTTCCACGTCGGCGCGGACGGTCCGCCCGCTCACCCCGAGCCGTTCGGCGAGTTCGCTACCGGTCCAGTCGCGCGCCGTCTGCAGCAGGGAGAGCAGCCGCAGCAGGCGGGCCGAGGTTTCCAACATGACCCAAGGTTCTCCGTCAATTAGGAAGGGACTCATCCTAATGCTCCGGCAGAGTTGGGGACATGAACGAGATCCGCGAATTCCACATCGACATCCCGCAGGCCGACCTGGACGAGCTGAACAACCGCCTGGCCCGGGTCCGCTGGGCCGACGAGCTTCCCGGCGCGGGCACCGACTACGGCGTCTCGCTGGAGTATCTGCGGAGCCTCGTCCAGCGCTGGCGCGACGGCTACGACTGGCGTGCGTGGGAGGCGAGGCTCAACGCCCACCCGCAGTTCACCACGACCATCGACGGGCAGAACATCCACTTCATGCACGTCCGCTCTCCCGAGCCTGACGCGACGCCACTGCTGCTCACGCACGGCTGGCCGACCACGGTCGTCGAGTATCTCGACATGATCGACCGGCTGAGCGACCCGCGCGCCCACGGCGGCGACCCGGCCGACGCGTTCCACCTGGTCATCCCGTCGATCCCCGGCTTCGCCTTCTCCGGCCCGACCACCGAGCGGGGCTGGAACCGCTACCGCGTCGCCAGGGCGTGGGCCGAGCTGATGCACCGCCTCGGCTACGACCGGTACGGCGTGCACGGCAACGACGCCGGTTCGCTCATCTCCCCCGAGGTCGGCCGCCACGACCCCGAGCACGTCATCGGCGTGCACGTCACCCAGGTCTTCTCCTTCCCCTCTGGCGACCCGGCCGAGCTGGCCGCCCTGTCGGAGGAGGACCGGGGGAAGGTCGAGTTCCTGCAGTGGTGGCTGGTGAACGGCGGCGCCTACGACAAGCTGCAGTCCACCGCGCCGCAGACCCTGGCCCACGCGCTGGCCGACTCACCTGTGGGACAGCTCGGCTGGAACGCGCAGCTGCTCGGCCCGATCCTCGACCCCGACTACGTGCTGACCAACACGACGATCTACTGGCTCACCAACACGGCCGCCTCGGCCGCCCGCCTCTACTACGAGGACTTCCACACCACCGACAGGCCGACCGAACCCACGACCGTACCCCTCGGCCTGGCGAACTTCGCGGGAGACTTCCCGTCGATCCGCCCGTTCGCCGAACGCGACCACAAGAACATCGTGTCCTGGAACGTCTACGAAACCGGCAGCCACTTCGCCGCCCACACCGCCCCCGACCTCCTCATCGCCGACCTCAGGTCCTTCTTCCGCGCCCTGCGCTGATCTCCACTCAAGTCGCCCCCCGGCGAAACCGGGGGACCTGTCAGGCCACCGCCCCCACGGCGCCCGCTGCTCGGCCTCGCCGTACCGCCTTTGACCAATGCTCAGAGCCGGCCGCGCTGGCATGGCGGCTACTTTCCCGGCTGTGCGTCGCTACCAAGGCCATCCAGAGCGGGACAGACGGACGCCTCATCGTTTCGACCGGTAGGCAGGCCCGGGCCGTACAACGACTCGCCGAACCCTGATGCCCGGGCGCGTCGCTCAGCGCTCGCGTCGGCGCTGGGCCTTGCCGCCCACTCCGCCGAACACCGCCAGGCCCTTCACCACGACCACCGGTGCCGACGGGTCGATGTCCCCGCCGCCGTGCACGTCGAAGCCGCCGAAGATGCCCACGCCCTGGCAGCGCACCTCCACCCCTTCGGGCACGACGATCTCGGCCCCGCCGAAGAAGGCGTTGACCGTGATCTCGATCTCCTTCGCCTCGAACTCGGCGTCGGTCAGGTCGAACCGCATCCCACCGAAGATGGCCAGCGCCCTGGTCTTTCGCCGTACCCGCCAACGGCCCTTGCGCTCGGTACCGCTGAAGATGGCGATGATGTTCTCGGGCTCGGAGCTGGCACCGGGAGCGTAGGACACCGGGCTCGCGGCCGGACGGCTCCGCTCGACCTGCAGATCCTGGGTGAGGACCTCAAGCTCCCCCACCGTCTTGACCTTGTAGAGGCTGTCCAGGCGCTCCGAGTACTCCTCGTAGCCCAGCTGACCGGTGCTCAGAGCCTCACCGAGCAGGGCGGCGACCTGCTCCCTGTTGCTGTCCGAGGCGCGCAGGTGCGACGTCTGGGAGTCCCTACGCATAGGGGAGTTTTCCATGTAAGTCACGATAGTTCTCATTCACCCCCACAGGGAGCACGGCAAGGCCCCAAGTTGTATGCCTCGCACCAGTTTGTCCCTTTACCAGCTCCACCGATCCCGGCGACATCGTGCGCGAGAGGGGTAACGCCAGCGTTACCACGAAGACGGTGGACGGCTTCCTTGTCGCGAGGGTGGCTCGCGGCGTGGGATTGACCCATGACGAGCTCGCCGCCAGCTTCCCCATCCGCGGCCCCGGGCAGCGTGCCCGTGGTCTTCGCCTCGCAACTGTCGAAGGCGTTCGGCCGGTACGGCACCGCCGTCACCGCCCTGGACCGGGTGACGGTGGGGTTCGAGGCTGAGCGGTTCACGTCGATCATGGGGCCTTCGGGGTCGGGCAAGTCGACGTTGTTGCACTGCCTCGCCGGCCTGGAGCGGCCGACATCCGGCTCGGTGGTCATCGGCGGGAGCGACCTCGCACGCCTGTCCGAAGCACAGTTGACGACGCTGCGCCGTGACCATCTCGGGTTCGTGTTCCAGGCGTTCAACCTGGTTCCGACGTTGACGGCCGAAGAGAACATCACGTTGAGCGAGCGCATCGGTGGGCGCCCGGTGGATAGGCGGTGGGTGGAGCATCTGGTGCAGGTGCTCGATCTGGGTGACCGCCTGCGGCATCGCCCAAGTGAGTTGTCCGGCGGCCAGCAGCAACGGGTGGCGATCGCCCGGGCGCTGGCGCACCGTCCCACCGTCGTCTTCGCCGATGAGCCGACGGGCAACCTGGACTCACACACCGGCGGGGAGGTGCTGCGTTTTCTGCGGCTGGCCGTCGAACAGCTCGGGCAGACCATCGTGATGGTGACGCACGACCCCGCCGCCGCGGCGCATACCCACCGGGTCGTCTTCCTGCGGGACGGTCGGGTGGAGGCGGAGACGAGAAACCCGTCGGCCGAGGACATCCTGGCGAGGGTAGCGACGTGATCACGATTGCCTGGCGCAGCCTGGCGGCACGCAAGCTCGCAATCCTGGCAGCGCTGCTCTCGGTCGTCGTGGGCTCGGCGCTGGTCACGGCGACCCTGCTGATCGCGGGAGCCCAGGAACGGCAGGGCGCGGCAAGCGTGACGAGTTGGCGGTTCGATGCCGTCGATGCGGTGGTCAAACCACCGGCGAGCGTGACGCTCAACAGCGGCCTCAAACTTGACCTACCGTCCATGCCCCGGCTCAGCCCTGCCCAGATCGACGCCGTTCGCGACGCCCCGGGAGTGGCCTCCGTCGATCTGGAGCCGCCTTTTCCTGCTTATCTCGTGAATTCGGACAGCACGGTGATCGGCGACGCCTTCACCCGCTCCTGGGGACACCCTTGGTCGACCGCGATCGCCGATGGCGCCTCGGTCGTCAAGAGCAGAGAACCCGCGACCGCCCGCGATGTCGTGGTGGACGAGTCCGTCGCCACGGCTGGCGGTGTCAGTGTGGGTGACGAGGTACGGATCCAGCTCGCCACCGGTACCGAGAAGTTCACGGTCAGCGGCATCGCCCGGCGCGCGAGCGAGCAGTTCGAGCACGCGCTGTTCTTCGACGGCGGGGCCGCCTCACGGTTCGGCGGTGCACCCGTCATGGCACTGGTGTCGACAACGGACACCGCGGCGCTCCAAGCCGCCGTCCCCGGACTTGAGGTGATCACTGGCAGGTCGCGAGCGGGCAGCCTCCAACTTGACCTGCGCCAGGCCGAGCTCGCCGGTGGCTCCGGTCAGTTCCTGATGGTCATCGCGTTCCTGGCTCTGACGATCGCGATGTTCGTCATCTCCAGCACGCTCACCGTCTCGATCGGACAACGGCGCCGCGAGCTGGCGATGCTGCGCGTCGTGGGGACCAGGCCACGGTTGCTCCGACGCCTGGTCACCTGGGAGGCGTTCTTCATTGGAGCTTTCGGCGGGGTTCTCGGCACCGGAGCCGGAATCGCTCTGGCCGACGTGGCGCGACGGTTCTTCGTCGCGCAAGGACTGATGGCCCGGGGCGCCGCGGTGTCCGCTGAACCGTTCGCCTTGCTGATAGGGATCGGCGCAGCCGTGGGGGCGGCGCTCGTGGCGGCTTGGCTTCCCGCTCGTCGCGCCACGCGTATCGCACCGCTGGAAGCGCTGCGAGAGTCCGATGTCCCCACCGGTCACGCCGGAGGTGGACGATCGGTCTTCGGCTGGGTCTTGTTGACGACGGCCGCGGGCTGTACGGCGGGAGCGTTCGCCATAGGCGGTCCAGTGGCGACGGCGGGTGGCGCGGTCGCGCTGCTGCTGGTGATGACCGCGTTCTTGCTGTTCATCGGAGCGGCAGTCCTGTTGGGGCCGCACCTGCTACGCGGCGTGCTGACACCGCTCGGCTCGTTTCTGCGTCGCCGGTTCGAGGGGTTCGTCGCCGAGCGATCGATCCGTTCCGACCTGCGTCGAGCGGCCGGGGTGTCGGTTCCCCTGACATTGCTGGTCGCCGTCAGTGCGGTGCTGATGTTCCAGGACAGCGCGAACTACCAGGCGCGAGCCCAGGTCTACGCCGAGCAGGTGACCGCTGATGCCGTCGTATCCGGCGGGGTCCAGCTCGGTGTACCGCTCAGCGCGGTCAACGCAATCGAACAGGCGCCGAGCGTCGCGACGGCGTCGGCAAGCATCTCCTCGCGTCTGGTGATCGACACCCCGTCGACGATGCGGTCCAACGGAACCGTCACTGGTGTGGACCCAGACGGATTCGGCGAGGTACTCGCCTACGACGTCATCTCAGGGAGTTGGGCGAATTTCGGCGAGCACAGCATCGGCGTGTCACAGATCGTGGCCGAGGAGAAGCAGTGGCGGATCGGCGGCACCGTCACCTTCCTCTACCCGGACGGAACTCCGGGCAGTGCGGTGCTGAGCACCATCTACCGCGACCTTATGGGGGTCAGTGACATGGTCCTGCCGGTCTCAAAGCTCGCCCCGCACCTGCTGGAGCCTTACGCCTCGGCCGTCTACGTCGCGTTCAAGCCCGGAGCCGACCAGGAAGCGGCTCTGGCGGCGATCAACGACAAACTGGCCTCCGTCGCCCCCGGCGCGCAGGCCACAGACCGCGACGGGCATCTGGCGCAGGTGGCCACACAGGCGAGCGGGGACAACTGGATCATCCAGATGGTGGTGGTGCTCCTCGGCGGTTACGCGGGAGTGTCGGCCGTCAACGTCCTGATCGGCTCCACCATGTCACGTCGCCGCGAGTTCGCCCTGCTCCGACTGGCCGGCGCGCGACGCTCTCAGATCGCCAGGTCGCTTCTGGTCGAATCCCTCCTGGTCGCCACCACCGCGGTTGTCGCCGGCAGCGCGATCGCCACGGTGACCATGATCGGATACGGGTACCTGCTCACCGATACGATCTGGCTGCCCTTCGTCGGCTCCGCCTTCGTCGCGATCGTCGCCTGCGCGTACCTGGCTGCCGCCGTTGGAACTCTCGCACCGGCTCGAACCGCCATGAAGGTAGGCGCACTGGAGGCGACACGCTGAAAACATGCTCCAGAAGGACAACGTGACCAGTCCCACCCCGCCGATCGGTGTGTCCGCTCGGCCGCTGGCCGACGCGCCGGGGAACGCGCTGCGTCGGCACCCGGTCCGGCTACTGGGGACCTCGTGGCCGTGGAGGTCACTGGCCTACCTGGCTTCCACTCCGGTAGTGGCGGGCATCTGGCTGTTCGTCTCCTGGCCGGCGCTGGCCCTAGCGGGGCTTCCCCTCGGCCACATCGAACGATGGCGCCTTCGGTGGGTCGATCACCGCCCGATACCCGACCCGCATCTCCCCTACACCTCGGACGGGCTCGGCGGCTGGGTGCGTCTGCGCCTCAGCGAACGGGCGACCTGGACCGAGCTGCTGTACGGCGTGCTGCTGATCCCGCTGTCGATGCTGAGTTTCGCCGTGACCACAGTCGTCCTGCTCGCTCCGGCAATCATGATCGCCACCAGCACCGCGCTGTTCGTGATCCTCGCCCTGGGCGTCGATCCCGATGCCGTCACCACGGTGTCGGATCTGCCGACCTCGACGGTCAACGAGAACCCGATCGCGCAGCTCGGGTTCGTGCTGCTGGGTGTCGTCCTGCTCGTCGCCGGCCTCTATCTCGTGACCCTCGTGGCCGAGGGCCAGCGGTACCTGTGCCGGCTTCTCATCAGTGAGCCGTCGATCCAGCTGACCGAACGACTCGTCGATGTGACCCGCTCACGTGCCCGCATCAGCTCCGCGTTCGACGAGGAACGACGGCGAATCGAACGCGACCTGCACGACGGCGCCCAGCAGCGCCTCACGTCCCTGGTCATGACATTGGGAATGATGAGGTACCAGCTGCGTCGCGGGAAAGACATCGAGCCTCTCCTCGAACAGGCGAGTGCCGACGCCCAGCGTGCCGTCGACGAACTGCGGGAGATCGTGCACGGCATCTACCCATCGGCACTGCGCGAGCACGACCTCGCCGAAGCGCTCAACGAACTGGTCTCCCGTACCGAACACGTCGGACTCACCACCCATGTCCAGCTCACCGTCCCGGCGGATCTGGATCCAGACGTCGAGGTCGGGCTGTACTTCGCCATCAGCGAGCTCGTCACCAACGTCACCAGGCACAGCGAAGCCACCACGATGACCCTCAGTGTCGCCCCTACTCCCCAGAAGACCCTGCTCGTCACCGTCGAGGACAACGGACGCGGCGGAGCGTCACCAGATCACGGCACCGGGTTGGTCGGTGTCGTCGACCGCATCGAGACCCTGGGCGGCAGCGTCCGTCTCCACAGCCCCGCCGGAGGGCCCACCCTTGTGAGCATGGAGGTGCCATGCGCATCGTGATCGCCGAAGACTCCGTTCTGCTCCGCGAAGGTCTCGCCACGCTGCTGAACGCCGCCGGGCACCGGGTTGTCGCATGCGTGGGAGACGCGGAACAACTCCTCGACGCCGTCCGCACCCACGAGCCGGATCTGTCCATCGTCGATGTCCGCATGCCTCCAACCCACAGCGACGAAGGCATCAAGGCCGCACGCACGTTACGCCGCGAGAACCCGGACGCGCACATCCTCGTGCTCTCCCAGATCGTCTCCGGTCGGGAAGCAGCCGACCTGATCTCCTCCGGCAACGGCGGGATCGGCTACCTCCTCAAAGACCGCGTCGGCAACGTCGAGGATTTCCTCGCCGCACTCGAAACCGTCGCGGGAGGCGGCCGCGAGGTGATCGACCCACACGTCGTCCGTCAACTGCTACGACGGCGCAGTTGCATCGAACAACTCACGCCACGCGAAACAGAAGTGCTGGCACTCATGGCCGAAGGCAAAACGAACACGGCGATCGCCGCAGAACTCGTCATCAGCGACGCCGCAGTCGCCAAACACATCAACCGCGTGTTCGCAAAACTGGGCCTGAGCGACAACGACCTCGTACACAAACGAGTCCAGGCCGTCCTGACCTACCTGCGACGATGACGGTGATGCTGTCCATTCAGGCGAAGCACTCCTCGCGTACGGCTTCGGCCGCTCGCCAAGGCGTACGAGCCAACGTTGCTGTCACCGAAGATCAAAATCCCCGAACAACAACCATTCGAAGCTTCCATACCGCCCAGCTGCTGTGGCCAGGGACAGGCTCGAACCGCCGACCTTCCGCTTTTCAGGCGGACCAATCACCCGGCTTGGATACCAGAGACCGTGGCCAGAGGAGTGTAGACGGTAGCCGGCATGTGATCACCTCCATGCGCCTATGCCCGGCATGAGAGCGCGGCGCAGCTAGATCATGGGATTCTGTGGCATGGACTCGGTGACACTGCACGTGGCGGCGCGCCGGTATCTGATGGGGCGCTACGACGAGTTGGCTGACAGGTACGGTGAACTGCCCAACCGGGGGCGAGCGGTGGACGGCTACAACTACAGTCCCGAAGCCTGGCGCATCTTCCCTCGCTACAACGTGGTCGCAGCGATCCTGGAACAGGTCGAGCGGCTTGACCCAGACCACCTGCCCGAGTTCTCCGCCCTCGTCGACGCTCTGGCGGAAGCGGCCGACACGGCCCAGTCCCCGTTCACCCAGCCGGAGTCCAACGAGGCGGCGGCCAAGGTCATGGCTGAGGAACGCCACCTGTTCCAGTCGACCCTGCAAGGCTGGGTTACGCGGGACGGCCTTCGGGTGGAGCCGCTGCCGTACCGACGCGTGTTGACGCCCGCCGAGTCGGCCGAACGGCAAGAACAGCTGCAGCAGCGGTGGGGGCTTGAGGGCAGGTCATGGCACCCGATGCTCGCCGGGCCGATCCCGCCCGACGTGCTCGTGCTGACGGAGGCATCGATATGGGACGAGCAGGGACTCGCCCAGGTGCGCACCGCACTGATCGAGATGGACGGCGGTCGCGTGACAGAGCTACGCGAGTACGGCGCGGACTACCTCGTAGACGTAGAGCTGTTCGAACCCCAGTACACCGGCGCTGAGGGCGTGTGGAGCGATGACACGCTCACCTGGATCGCGTTCGCCTCCCATGAGGGAACCGTCACCTTCGGTGGCCAACTCGCCGCCGCCCTCGAAGCGGAATGGGACGACCTCGACCGATGGCGCTGGTCGGCTTGAGCCACTCCGGCAGGGAAGGGCAGATGCCTCGTCACGAGTCTTATGGCCTGGTGAGACGGCAGATACCGTCTGTAAGACGGTGCTGCTGTACACCGCTTCCGCGAATGTGACCTACGGCCGACCGAGAGCTTCTTCCTGGTAGCCACGAGGAGGTCGCGATCTCCTGTTCCCCGATGAAGGCATCACCGTCACCCAGACGCCTTCACGGCGTCGGCCGCTACGGCAGCGGAGAAGGCGAGTTCGTCTGCGGCTTCAGCGAGGCGACGTAGGGCCTGTGATGACGTGCTGGATATGTCAGCAGGGCTACCGATGATGATCATCCGGATGCACAATTCACTGCATGCGCGCATATGTCGGAGTCACTGACGGCAACTGGTACCGATTCCTCGCAGACCGCCCGGCCTTGACCGAAGCCAACTTCTGGCGTCCATCGGGAGGCATGCGGTTCCGCGCGCTCAAGCCCGGAGAGCCGTTCTTCTTCAAAACCCATCACGAGGACAAGCGAGTAGTGCGCCGCGGCCCGTACAACCGCGTGGTTGGCGGCGGCCTCTTCGCCGCCTTCGAGCCGCTGCCTCTCTCCGAGGCCTGGCAGATATTCGGTGAGGCCAACGGTGCTGCCGACATGGAGCAGATGAGACAGCGGATCAGCCAGTACCGCAAGCAACCTATATCCGAGGGTGAAGACCCTGTCATCGGCTGCGTCTTGCTCCGAGACACTCGCTTCTTCGACCCTCCCGCTCCGGCTCCTCCCGACTTCGCCCCCAACATCGTTCAAGGCAAGAGCTACGACCTGGCAGCTCCCGAGGCCGACTACTTTCACGAACTGGTTGCCCGCCTGCTCGGCACCCGCCATGTCGAGAACGATCTCACCCAACCATGGCGGCGCGAAGGCCCGGTCTTCGGCGATCCCCGGCTGGTTCCCCAACGCCTCGGACAGGGGGCTTTCCAAGCGGTCGTCCTCAACGCCTACCACCGGCGATGCGCGATCACCGGCAGCAGAATTCTCCCTGCCCTCCAAGCCGCTCACATCCGCCCGGTCTCCTCCGGCGGTCAGCATCGCCTGGACAACGGCATCCTGTTGCGCTCGGACGTACACACGCTGTTTGATCGTGGCTATCTGGGCATTGATGCGGAATACCGGCTATGTGTCAGCCCCCATCTGCGAGAACGGTTCGGCGATGGCGACGAGTTCTATCAGCGTGCCGGAGCCGTGATCGCTCTGCCCGATGAGCGGCATGACCACCCCGATCGCGACGCCTTGGAGTGGCATCTGAGAGAGGTGTTCCTGGCCTCCTGAGGACCGCGCGCGGGGTGCTCATTCGCTGCGAGTGGCTCTCGATGCGCATGATCCAGTCCGCGTACGCCGTACTCCGGAACGCCCTGGAACCCACGGTGCGTGAGGAGGCCATCCCCCGCAACGCGACCAAGCTGGTCAAGATCCCGGCGCCCAAGCGGCCTGACCGTGCCCAGGCCGTACGGTACTCAAGGGCGCCAGGAACCGACCGCCTCACGGGCACTGGCACACCTGCGTGACGTTACTGCTCAACCTCGACGTACCGCCTCAGACCGTCCGTGACATCTACGCCCACGTCTCCCCCGACGACAAGCGCAACGCCCACGCGCAGGCTGGGCGATAGCTTCAGACACGCTCGGTGACGCCGTTACCGAGCGTGCTTCCATTTGATCCGATCGCGAAGAACACGAACGTAGTCGAACCCCGCACTTTCCAGGTGTTCCGCGACCCACTGGGCGGCACGATCGTCGGGATCGAGTTCCCGTAGGTGGAATCGGAGACTCTTGATGGCCTTCCGCTCGCGGGCCTTGCGCCTCTTGGGCAGAAAATCGCCCGGCAGGTTGTGACACACGTCGGCGATCATGCGCATGTGCTCCAGATGCCTCAGCGCCGTATCAATCTTCCCATCGACCAACGCGCGCTCCGCCAGGTGGCTGACGGCACGAATCTCCACGAACCCTTTGGCCATCAGAGGGTGTCTGAAAAGTCATGATCGCTGTGTTCCGAGGCGGTGCAGGAGCAGCATGCAGGTGGCTGTGTAGATGACGTTCTCGGAGGTCGTGAT
>NZ_JACHJP010000014.1:51089-119666 GCF_014203715.1 Streptosporangium saharense | reverse complement strand
TCCGCTGGTGCCCGCCCAGCGACGTCCGGTTCCCGAGTTGGACCCCGAGCCGGGATCGCCCGCAGCGGCCCCGGCCGCGACCGCCGTACCGGATGGTCTGCCTGGCCTCCCGGAAGCCGCCTCCGAGCCGGATTCCGTGTCGGTTCCTGCCGGTGACATGGTTGCTGTTCCGGCCTCGGAACCTGTTGGGCCGGTGCGGCCTGCCTGGCCTTCACCGCCTCGACGGACCCGGCGCCCTGTCCCCGGTGCTCCCCGAGCCGGGATCTCCTGGGCCAGGCTGCGTCGATCCGGTCTGTCGCGGCCTGGTTTCCGCAGGAGTGCGGTACGGCCCGCGACCGGCGGCCGCCTCGACGCGAAGGCCGCTGCCGCGTTTCCCGTGCTCGTGTGGCTGTGCCGTACGGCGCGCACGTTCCTTGTTGTCCCGCAGGGCAGGCCCGTCTGGCGATCACCTCGTCGGCCAGAGCCTCTGATCGGATCACGGAGGTCCAGATCATGCACAACAACACCCCCAACAGTCCGGCGATCCCGGGTTGGCGGTTGATCGTCAGTGACACCGGCCGGTACTGGGCCATCCGCAACCGGGCGTTCCCTCGGGTGGCGTTGCGGGCCGGGGTGGAACCGGCGGTGGACGCCGACACCTTCGAGGAAGTGCAGGTCGCCGTGGCCGAGCAGGAGGACAAGGCCCGCAGCGCCGTCGCCGCTGCCGAGAAGACGGAGCCGGTCTCGTGACGGGGCGGCATCGGGACGGCCAGCCGTACGCCTCGGTGTATCAGCGGGTCTGGGACGGGCCTGCGCGAGCGGAGGCCGAGCGGCTTGATCAGGTGTGGTCGGACTGGACGGTGCTCTACAGCCTGGGCAAGCGGAGCTTCTACGCCGTGGCGTCCTGGGACGGCCCGCAGCTCGTGGTGGTCGAGGACGCCACCTCCGAGGGGTTGGAGGGGCGGATGCAGGAGGCGGAGATGACCCGGCTGGTCCAGGTCGCGCCGCCTTCGCTGGCCCCGCGCGACAACAGGGAGCGTCCGCCCACTGGGCCGAGTGACCGAGGCCCGGCCAGAAGGCGGCGTTCGCCGGGAGGGAGGACGGCATGATGCCACTCCTCAACGCGGCCCGTCCAGAGGCCGGGCTTTCAGATCGAACCTGTAACACCGTGCAAACGGCTCACCCCGGGTGGCTGGTCTTCCACAATGCCCAGTCCGGCCTGTGGAGCGCCTACCGGCATGTCCTGTCCGGCAGGCCCGAACCCGGCGCTGTGCTGCTGGTGCGGGCTGAGTCGGCGGAGGAACTGGACCGCAAGCTGGCCGCTCAGATGCCTGCGACGGTGCCGCCGAGTATCCGGGCCGTGGCCGCTGCTCGTGCCTTGCAGGCCCACGCCGCCCATGCTCTTCGGGCCGGTCGGATCGCTCAACGACCTCCCGCACTGCGCAGACTCCTGCGCTCCTAAAAGCCGGTACGGCGGGCGGTGGGACCTCATCCCACCCGCTGCCCGCCGTACCTCATGAACGTGCGGCCCAGACGGAGGGGTCTGGGCCGCACACTCCCGCAAGGCGGCTCCTACACACGTCGGGACATGGCAGGGCGTGTTGGGGAAGGGGGAGCCGCCTGGCGCACCGGTCTTCCACAGCTTGTGGAAGACCGGTCCTCCTCCAGGGTGCCCGGCTCATGCTCCCCGGCTCGGGCCGGGCACCCGCCCACCCCTCCCCGCAAGAACGCTCCGCCCCGTCCCCGCGAGAACGTCCCGCGCGGGACCGCAGCTTTCGCCCCCTCTGACCCGAGCTTCCACCCCCTGCTGACCCCGGGCGGAGCGAGTTTCCTGTCCGTCCTCCGAAGCGAGACGACGATGACCGATGACGAGTACGAACGACGCGTGATCGACGTGCTCACCAGCACCCACCCCGGCTGGCACTACCAACAACGCGACCTACCCGGCCTACCCCGCTGGTGGGCCACCCGCTACTACCCCCTGCGCCCCGACCAGCGCAAAGCCGGAGCCCGCGACGTGCTCGGCCGTACCACCCTGCACGGATTGATCAGGGCACTCGCCCACCACGACAAGATCCTCCACAACCTCCGCTACTGAAGGAGCCCCCCATGCCTACCCTCAAGGCCACCCGCAAGGCCGTCACCCCCGACGGCACCTTCACCACCGGACCCGAAACCACCGACCGCCTCCTCACCCCCGGCGAAGTCGCCCACATCTTCGGCGTCGACCCCAAAACCGTCAACCGCTGGTCCCTCACCGGCAAGATCCCCTCCCTCAAAACCCCCAGCGGCCAACGCCGCTACCGCCAAAGCGACATCAACGTAATCCTCAACCCATCAACTCCTTGACCACGTGCTCCGGTCTCGGGAGGAAAGATCATCCCCGCGCACGCGGGGAGCACGGCATGCGGTCCATGATCGCGTCTTCGACGTGGGGACCATCCCCGCGTGCGCGGGGAGCACCGCTACTGCACCCAGGCGTGCCGCCAAGCCGCGGGACCATCCCCGCGTGCGCGGGGAGCACGCTTCCTGTCGACCGCGATCACTCGTGAGGCGAGGACCATCCCCGCGTGCGCGGGGAGCACTTGGGGTAGGCCGCAGTGTCGGCAGCCGTTCGGGGACCATCCCCGCGTGCGCGGGGAGCACCGGTTGAGGATGTCAGTGGCCGCGTTGTACGCGGGACCATCCCCGCGTGCGCGGGGATGGTCCCAAACACCCCACTTGCGGTGCCCAAAGCCCAACGTGCTCCCCGCGCATGCGGGGATGGGCTCGTAGGGTCGGGGGATGTTGGTTTGGGTTAATGGGCCTTTTGGGGGCGGGAAGACGCAGACGGCTTATGAGCTTCGGCGGCGGTTGCCGGGGAGTGTGGTCTGTGATCCGGAGCATGTCGGGTTCGGCCTGCACCGGATGATGCCGCCGGAGCTGCGCGGGGACTTCCAGGACCTGCCCGCCTGGCGGCGTGGGGTCCGCGAGGTGCTTGAGCTGGTTCTCGGTAAGCATGACGGGCCGGTGATCGTGCCGATGACGGTCGTGGAGCCCGAGTACTTCAGGGAGATCGTCGGCCGGTTACGGGAGGACGGTCACGATGTCCGGCACTTCGCGCTGCTGGCCGAGCGGGCGACGGTGTTGCGGCGGCTGAGGGAGCGCGGCTTCGGTCGTGTCGTGCAGTTCGTCGCGGGCAAGAACGCCGCCCTGGGGCGGGAGACCTTCGCCGTGGCCAAGCTCGACCGGTGCCTGGAGCGGTTGCGCGACGAGGAGTTCGCCGAGCACATCTGGACCGACCGGCTCACCGTCGCACAGGTCGCCGACCGGATAGCCGCCTCGACCGGCCTGAGACTCGCCCCGAACACCGACGGCCCGCTCAGGGGCCGTGCCCGCCGGGCGCTGACGGGCCTCAGACACATTCGTTTCGACTGAGCGTTTTCCAGTGCTTTTGTGGACGCCTTTCTGGTGACCGGTACGGCCAGCGGGAGAACGATATCGGCCATGCCGCAGGAAAATCGTTTTCGGGCAATAGAATGATCTTCATGGAGGATGAGGAAGCGTACATGGAACGGCACGCTCTGTCATTCGGAGGTGTCGCCCGGGTTTACGACGACGCCCGGCCGGATTATCCGGACGAACTGTTCGAGTACATCGCGGGAAAACTCCCGGGACCGAAGGTTCTTGAGATCGGGGCGGGTACGGGAAAGGCCACGGCCGGGCTCCTCGACCAGGGGCTCACGGTGACGGCCATCGAGCCCGATCCACGGATGGCGGCCATCCTGGCGAGCCGTACCGGGGAACAGGTGGAGATCGCGACCTTCGAGTCCTTCGCGGCGGCCGGGCCGTACGACGGGCTGATCAGCGCGCAGGCCTGGCACTGGACCGACCGGGAGACGCGGATGGACCGGGCGGCCGCCCTGCTGCGGCCCGGTGGGTTCCTGGGGCTGGTCTGGAACTGCGGGCCGCTCAGGCAGGAGGAGATCGTCGCCGCGATCCGCGCGATCTACGACGACTTCGGGCTGTCGGACCTCGACCGGCCCGGCGAGCCGATCGTCAGGGCCGAGGCCGAGGCGATCCAGGACCCGCGAACCTGGCCCGGCGACGAACTGGCCGCGCATCCCGGGTTCGAATATCTCGGCAGTGTCCTTTTCCCGTGGCAGGAGGATCTCAGCGCGGCGGAGTTCGGCGCCTATCTGCGTTCGACGTCCTATTTCCAGACGCTCGCGCCGGAGACCGGTGATTCGCTGATCGAGACGATAACCACGACGATTCACCGGGACTTCGACGACCTGGTAACCGTCGAATGGACCACACAATGCTATGAGGCCGTACGACTGGGCTGATTCCCTCGTACGGCAGGCCCCCGGGTTCCCGAGCCCCGGGGGCCGCTCGCTTCCAGGGATGCCCTTGCCCGGCGGCTCCCAACAGCACTGCCGATCCCTGGCTCCCGACCCTCGCGATGGGCGGGGGAAGATGCCGTTTCCGCCCTCCCACCGACCGAGGAGACCCCGCTGAGACGGGGGACGCCGTTGCCCGTCCCGGGAGGCTCACCGCAGTCCTTTCCGTACTCCACGAGGTGGGAGGGCGTCGTGACTACTCTCTGCCGACGGCGGGCGCCGAACAATCCGGGACGACATCCGTAGGGGTACGTGGTTTTCGGCCCGGGGCCATCACGGACACTACGGGTCACTACGGGCATCACGGGTTTCGCGGACGCGTGAAAGCCAGGGCACGCGGAAGCCACGGGAGGGTCAGTCGTCCAGGAGGTCGGTTCTGGACTGTTTGCCGAGTTTCTTGAGGGTTCGGGCGACGTGCTGTTCGACCGTACGGGGAGACAGGAACAGCGCCTGGGCGATCTCGCGGTTGGTGCGTCCCTTCGCCAGCAGCCTGGCGACGTCCTGTTCGCGGGGGGACAGCACGTCGCCGTAGCCCCTGCGTCCTCTACGTGATGGTTTGACCGTGCCGTGGCTGCGCAGACGGTACCGACATCGGTCGGCGTCGCGAGGGGCGCCCATCGCGGCGAACTCGTCGGCCAGCGCGGACAGCTCCTCGGTGGCCCGTGCCGCCTCCGCGCCGCCACGGTCCATCCTGCACAGCGCGGCCTGCTCGGCGGCGAGGGCGGCATAGTACGGCGCGGGCAGCGCGCGGTAACGTTCTCCGGCCCGTTCGTAACCGGCGAGCGCCGAGGCCGGGTCGCCCGAGGCCATGGCGAGACAGGCCCTGGCCATCTCCAGCCCGGCGGCGGCCATCGGGGCGTCCCTGCCCTCGATGTTCTTTTCGAGCTCCCGCGTCAGTTCCCTGGCGTCGTCCGTCCTGCCGCCCTCGACGAGGACGGCGACCGCGACGGGGACCAGTTCCCCCGTCCAGGACCAGACGCCCTTCGAGCGCGCGACGGTCAGGCCCCGGTCGATCTCGGCCAGGGCGAGAGCGTTCTCTCCCTGGGCGAGCCTGAGCCTGGCCAGACCGGCGAAGCCGCCGAGGACGACCGGGGTGATGGCGTCGTGCGGGGAGGCGACACCAGTCGCGGACAGGCGTTCCTCGGCCTCCTCCCAGTCGCCACGGACGATCGCCAGCGAGCCGAGGACGAGGGACAGCTCGCTGGCGACGGGGAACAGGTCGTGATACTCGTCGAGCAGGTCGGTGGCGCGTTCCGCCAGGCCGTTCCAGTCGCCGAGGAACCAGGCGAGCCTGGTCTGGGTGGCGCGGGCGGTGCTGACGACGAACGGCGCCCCCGAGTCGATGGCCAGCCGCAGGCCCGTCTGGAGCAGGGACCTGGCCTGTTCGTGGTGGCCGACGCAGGTGCAGGCGTCGGCCATGTTGCAGTGCACCCGGGCGAGCTGCCGCTGCTCGCCGGTGGACATCGGGCTGGGGGGCGACAGGGACGCCAACTCCCGCAGGACGTCCGGGTCGCCGGTCTGCATCAGGGACGAAAGGTGGTTGGCCAGCAGGGACAGGCGCAGCTCTCCCTTGCAGTTGCTGATCAGTTCGAGCAGCCGTTCCCGCCATCGCAGGACCTGTGGCAGCGGGGCCGTGCCGTAGAAGGGCTGCGCCAGGACGGACACCCCCCTCGCGAGCAGGTGGGGGCGTTCGCCGAGCTCGTCGAGGGCCGTCTCGATCACGGCGCGTCCCGCTTCGAGGCCGCCGATCTGCCGCACCAGGAGCATGCCGAGGAAGAGCCGCACCTCGCCCCTGGCGGCGGTCGAGAGCCTGGGGTCGCTCAGCAGCCGCTCCAGGGTGGCCACCGGGTCGTACTGGTCGAGGCCCGCGTGTGCGACCTGGCCGAGCTTGACCGCGAGCCGGTCCACGTCGCGGGGGGAGAGGCCGGGGTATCCCAGCAGCCGTTGGAGCAGGCCGGTCGCGGCCGAGACGTCGCCGACCTGCGCGGCCAGGTCGGCGGCCCGCTCGCCGTAGCGGAGCGCGAGCGCGACGTCCCCGGCGTGGTGGCTGTGCTCGGCCATCCGCACCACGGGTTTGGGGACGCGGTGTTCGAGCGCCCGCAGCGCGCGGGCGTGCAGCCGCTGCCTGTCGTAGCCGGGCAGCGTGTCGTAGACGGCCTGTCTCGCCAGGGAGTGGCGGTAGCCGTAGGAGCACTCGTCGATCTCGTACAGCACGCCGTTGCCGAGCGCGGAGGCCAGGGCCTCGTGGCAGCGCCGTTCCGTCAGCCCGGCGACCTCGCTCAGCAGCCCGGCATCGACGGGTGTCTCCAACACGGCCGCCGCCTGCGCGAGCCGTACGGCGGGCAGGGGCATGCCGGTGAGACGCTCGGCCATCGCCTCGCGCAGCAGCACCGGGACCTCGACGTTCTCCAGCAGTTGCCGGGTCGCGCGGCCACCACCCGCCGAGTCGCGCAACGCCAGCAGGGTCTCCTCGACGACGAACGGGATGCCCGCGGTGCGTTCGTACAGCTTTCCGGCGAAGCGTGTGGAGATGCTCCTGCCGAGGAGGGCGGCGGCCAGGACACGCACCTGGGAGCGGTCGAGGGGACGCAGGTTCACCAGGACGCTCGCCGCCCCCGGCGGGGGACGGTAGGCGCTGCCCAGCGGCACCCCGCCGGGCACGTCCTCGCGCCGGTAGGTGACCACGATCGACAGGTTGCGCGGCAGGTCGCTCATCAGGAAGCGGAGCAGGTGCCGTGAGCCGTCGTCGGCCCAGTGCAGGTCCTCGATGACGAGCAGCGCGGGCCCGATGCCGGACAGCAGCTCCCTGACGGCGCGGAACAGCCGGTGGCGCTCCGACCTCGGGTCGCCGGTCGGCTCCGGGGCCTCGGGAAGGTAGGCCGACAGCTCGGGCAGCAGCGCGCGCAGGACGCCGGTGACCGGGTTGAGCCGGTTCCTGGCCAGGGAGGGGGGAACGGGCGGGTGGGCGAGACCGCCGAGCGCCTCGATCACCGCGCCGTAGAGGAACGGCTCCCGCAGCGACTGGCAGCGGCCGAGCATGATGCGCAGGGTCCGCAGCGGGGGGCGGTTGAGCAGCTCCCGCAGCAGCCTGCTCTTGCCGACCCCGGCCTCACCCTCGATCATCGCCACCGCGGGCTGCTCGGAGAGCGTCGCGGTCAGGGACTCCAGCTCGGACTCACGCCCGACGAGGACGGGTGACGCCGTTCGCGCCGGGCCGTACGCCTCGTGCCTTGGAGCCGTGGCCATCGCATGCCCCTGTCCGCATCGCCGTGCAGCACCACGTGGAGTGAAAGCGTAAGTGAACTCATAGTGGTTGTGAACACCAGTTTTTCGGTTGATTACGTACCTCTACGGAGGTTCCTACGGATTGCGCTGTGACGGCCCCGGGGAGATGGTGCTTCGGTACGGCTGTTGGTCATCCCTCGGCGTTCGGACGGGGGGCACGGCGAGGAGACGACGAGGACGCGACATGTCCATAACGGCGCATCGGCAATCTCGTCCGTGCGTGTTCCTTGAGGGCGAGTGCAGGGAGATAACTCCGGGACGATGGGCCACCTGCTGGGCCAGGTGCTGGGCGGCGCGCTGGGACGCGAGCTGGACCGACCGGTGGGGCACGGTCCGCCCGGTGGGGCTGCGCGCGTTCGCGGCCACGCCCTCCTCGGTACCCGAGGCCAGGGGATGGGCACGCGACCTGCTTGAGAGCCTTGACGGCCTGTCCTGCGCCGAACTTCTCGACGACGCGTTGCTGCTGCTGAGCGAGGTGGTCACCAACGCCGTCGTGCACTCCGACTCGGCACGCCACGAGGAGGGCATCGTGACGGTGCGCGTCGGCGTGGGCAACGGCATGGTCCACGTCGAGGTGCTCGACGCGGGATCGGCGACGGGCGGCCCCGCCGTACGGGAGATGACGACGGACGGCCTCGGCGGCAGGGGCCTGTTCCTGGTGGACCTGCTGTCAGCCGACTGGGGCGCACACAGCGGCGAGATGGGCGGCGCCGTGTGGTTCCGCGTCAGCACAACCCGCCCCACAAGAAACACTTTTGCCGCGGGCTGACCCCTTTCCAGCAGCCGGTACGGCCCGGCACTCGATGTTTCCGTCAGGTTGCCGCACCGGGGCCTGGGAGGAGGTCGATGTCGTTGGCGTGCATGGGGGTGTCGCAGTGGGAGCAGTGGAGGGTGGCGTGGCTGATCTCTCCGCATGTGTGGTGGCGGTAGAGGACCGGGGGGCCTGCCTCGCTCGCTAGCCAGCGGTCGCCCCAGGCGGCCATGACCATGAGGAGATCGATGAGTTCGGTGCCCTTGGGCGTCAGGTGGTACTCGTGGCGGGGGCGGTTGTCGTAGGGGCGGCGTTCGAGGACGCCCTGGTCGACGAGGTGGTTGAGCCGTTCGGTCAGCACCTTGCGGGAGATCCCGAGGTCGGCCTGTAGCTGGTCGAACCGGTTCATGCCCACCCACACGTCGCGCAGGATCAACGGTGACCACGGCTCCCCGATCACGTCGAGGGTGCGCGCGATGGAACAGGCCATCTCCCCGAATTGCGTGCGTTGCATGGGATCAGTCTAGTCGGTTGGGTTCCCTCAAGGAACTCCGGGTGTTACGCTCATGGAGTCTCTTAAAGGAACTCGAAAGAGGGAGTCCTCACGATGAGCAAGGTCATTGGCGCCCACGCGGTCTCGGTCGACGGATACATCACCGGGCGCGACCCGGGTGCCGGACGTGGGCTGGGAGAGGGCGCGACGCTGTTCGACTGGTACTTCGACGGCGACACGCCCAGCCAGGTGTTCGACGGGTTCCGGCTGAGCGAGTCCAGTGCGCGGGTCTTCGACGCCCTCGCCGGACGGGTGGGCGCGATCGTGGCGGGGCGCAACACCTACGAGGACTCCGACCGGTTCGGCGGCGGCAGCCCGCACCCGAAGGCCAAACTGTTCGTCCTCAGCCACCGGGCGGTGCCCGAACTCGGCCCGGCGCAGACCCTCGTCACCACCGGCATCGAGGACGCGGTCGCGGCGGCGCGTGAGGCCGCGGGGGGCAGGGACGTCGGCCTCATGGGCGGTGGCGTGCTGACGTCGGCGCTCGCGGCGGGCCTGGTGGACGAGCTGGTCCTCCACCAGGTGCCCGTCCTGCTGGGCGGCGGTCGTGGCTTCTTCCAGGAGCTGCCCGCCCATGTACGGCTGCGCCTGATCGAGGCCGTCCCCGCGCCCGGCGTGACGCACCTCCATTACGAGGTGCTCCGATAGGCGTCGGTGTCAGACGCCCAGTTCGTCGCACAGGTCGGCGTAGCGTTCGAGGTGGTCCGGGTTGCTCCGGAAGTCGGCGAGGCCGATCACGTCGAACTCGTCCGCCGACTCCGACGCCCGCACGCCGAGTACGGCGAGCGCGTCGTTTATCGAGGCCCGGTCGGCCGTCAGCCGTTTCTCACCGGCGAAGGCCACGGCCCACTGGTCGCCGAAACCGGCGAAGTACTCCGTCTGGATGATCGCGAACCGTGGTTCGTCCGCGCCGGTCACCTCGCGGGCGAGGTCGCACAGCACCGCCTCGCCGGGGAAGGTCGCGGGAAGGCCGTCGGGCAGGTCGAGCTGTGCGTCACGGCCCCGGATCGCGGCCCAGTAGGCCGAGAAGTAGTGGTCGATGGGGAACACGGTGATGTCGTCGTGCGTGAGCCTGGCACGCAGTCCCACCGCGTCGGCGCGTTCGGCGTCGATCCGCCCGGCCACGACAAGAGCACAGATATGGTGTCCCATCCCCGGAATCCTACGTCGCGGGCGCTTAGGGGCTTGATCACTCGACGGACCAAAGCCACACGACGGCGGACCAAAGCCACAGGCGGCGGGCCAAAGCCACGGGCGGCGGAGCAAGCCACAAGGAGCCGGGCCAAAGCCACACGATGGCGGACCAAAGCCACGGGCGGTGGGAGCAAGCCACAGGGAGCCGGGCCAAAGCCACACGGCGGCGGAACAAAGCCACGGGCGGCGGAGCACGTTACAGGCGCCGGACCGAATGTGTCACGGGCTGACCACTCCGCGAGACGGGCATCCCACATCACCCTTACGACCTGCGCATATATATCGAAAAAAGCCCAATGTCACGGTTTCGATATCACGCTGACATTGCCCGGAAATATCGGCTCCATCACTCTGTGAGGCCCGAACTTGTTCTGGGTGCGTTTTCCCCGGAACGTGCCTGTAACGGATGTGATCGCTGCACGGGGAGGCGGTGCCATGCCGAGGCCCACGGCATTGGTCGTACGCCGCGCGCTCAGCGAACCACTGTTGCTCGTCGCGGTCTTCGGGGCGATTCTGCTGGCCACGACCACGCTGGTCGGGCTGAGCGTCTACGCCACCTCGGTCGTCGACGCGGGCGTCCGCCGTACGCTCGAAACCGTCCCCGTCGAGACCGCGGGAACCGTGGTCAACGCGCCCGTGCACGCCGGGACCTTCGCGGCGACCGACAGGGCGTTGCGCGCGCAGCTCGCCGAGACCTACGCGGGCCTGCCGGTCGCGGTGACCGTGAGCGGCCAGTCGGGCTCCTACGCCATGCCCGGCCAGGAGCGCGGGTCCAGGCCGGAGCTGCTGCGGTTCGGCACCCAGCAGGGCCTCGCCGAACACGCCCGCCTCGTCCGGGGCGCCTGGCCGGGAACCAGGACAGAGACCGTCGAGGCCGCGATCAGCGGGACCGTCGCGCGGGACACCGGGATGGCCGTCGGAGACTCCTTCACCGTCGAGGGACGGCTCGACAAGTCGAAGGTCCGCGTCAAGATCGTCGGCGTCTTCGAGCTGCGCGAGCCCCGCTCGGGCCGCTGGGCGGGTCAGCCGCTGCTCACCCGGGGCGTCGAGATCGGCGGCTACGTCACCCACGGCCCGCTCATGATGGCCGAGCCGGTGTTCCTCGACAGGTTCGTCGCGGGCACCTCGGCGTCCTGGCTGGCCGTACCCGACCTGCGATCTCTGCCGAGAGAGCGCCTGCGCCCGCTGGCGACCGAGGTCGGCGCCCTGCAGGGGGTGCTCAGGACGCGGCCCGGCTGCGAGGGCTGCTCGCTCTCCACCCGGCTGCCGGAACGGCTCAACCAGCTCGCCACCGCGACCCTGGTCGCCCGCTCGACGATGCTCGTGCCGGTGCTGCAACTGCTGTTGCTCGCCGCCTACGCGCTGACGCTGACGGCCAGGCTGCTGGCCGACCACCGGCGCACCGAGACGGCGCTGCTGCGCTCCCGGGGTGCCGGTGCCGTACGGCTGGCGCTGCTCGCGGCGGGGGAGGCGCTGCTGGTCGCGTTGCCGTGCGCGGCGCTCGCCCCACCGCTGGCCCTGCCCCTGCTCAGGGCGGTCAACGCGGGGGCGTCGGACACGCCGATCGACGTCGGTGTGGATCTGGCCGCCTACGTGGTCGCGGTCGCGGTGGCGCTCGGCTGTGCCGTACTGATGACGCTGCCCGCGCTCGGCGGCACCCGCCGTACGTACGTGGCCGAGCAGACGGCGCGCGGGCGGGGGCAGCGGTACGGCCCGCTGCAGCGGGCGGGGGCGGATGTGGCGCTGCTCGGCGTCGCGGCGCTCGCGGTGTGGCAGCTACGGCACTACGGCGCCCCGGTCACCGCGACGGCCGGGGGTGAGCTGGGCATCGACCCGCTGATCGTGGCCGGTCCCGCCGTCGCCCTGCTCTGCGGGGGCGTGATCGGGCTGCGGGTCGTGCCGCCCGTCTCCAGGATCGCCGAACGGCTCGCCTCCCGCCGCGCCGACCTGGCGCCCGCGCTCGGCGCCTGGCAGGTCAGCCGCCGTCCTGGACGCTACTCGGGACCCGCGCTGCTGCTGACCATGGCCATCGCGATCGGCGTGGTCAGCATGGCGACCACTGCCACCTGGCGCGACTCCCAGGAAGACCAGGCCAGGCACCAGGCGGGAGCCGACCTCCGGGTGGCCGCGCCCCCGGAGAACGCCGAGCTGGGGCCGCTCGGCAGGGCGGCGGCCTACGCGTCGCTGCCCGGGGTGACCTCGCTCAGCCCGGCCTACCAGAGCGGCACCGAACTGGCGGGCGCGGAGGCGACCCTGCTCGCCGTGGACGGGAGCGAGCTGCCCGGCATGCTCAAGCTCCGCCCCGACCTGTCGGACGAGACGGTCGGCGCGCTCGCGCGGGGGCTCACCGCCGCGCGCCCCCGCCTGCCCGGCCTGACGGTTCCTGGACGGCCTGAGCGGCTGCTCGTGCGGACCCGCCTCACCGTCGAGGACCCCGGTCTGACCGAGGTGTACGGCAACGCGGCGCTGACGCTGACGGTCGTGGACGCCGAGGGCGTGAGGTATCCCGTCCGGTTCCTCCCCGGCCTCGGGGAGCGGGAGACGGCACTCGACCTGACGCCGTTGCGCGGGCGGAACGGACGGCTGAGCTACCCGCTGACCGTCGCCGCGATCGTCGCCGACGTGCCGTTGCCGACCAGGGGGACCGGCTTCGGGGTGGCCGTGCTCGGCGTCACGACGGGTGAGGGCGCCCGGGTCACCGTGCCCGAGGGGACGAAGCTGGCGCACGGGGTGACGACCACGACCGCCAAGGAACGCGGCTTCGCGACCGGGGAGGGACTGTTCTCCGCGTCGTTCGCGGCCCCGCCGGTCCGCGACCCGTTCGACGCGGTCGCCCCGCAGCGGCTCACGGTCACCCCCGTGGCCGAGGACGCGGACGAGGGGACGGTCTTCTCCGGGGAGGGCACCCCGCAGGGCGCCTATCTCGGCCCGCTGCCGGTCGTCCTCACCGCCGACCTGGCCGCCAGGCTCCGCCTGACCACGGGGACGACGAGCAAGCTCACCTTCGACCGGCGCACCACCGTGGTCAGGGTCGCCGGGATCGTGGACGGGCTGCCGGGGACGGCGCCGGGGGTGCCCGCCGTACTGCTCGACTGGCAGACCATGCAGGCGTGGGACCTGCTCACCCACCACACCCTCCGCGTGCCGACCGAGTGGTGGCTGGGCACGGGCGGGGCCGAGACCACCGGGGCCGCCGCCGAACTCGGCCGTCACCCCGGCTGGGAGACGACCGTGGTCGACCTGTCCTCGCTGGCAGAGGGGCTCAGGGACGACCCGCTCGCGGGTGGGCTGCGCGGGGCGCTGACGCTCGGGTTCCTGGCCGCGCTCGCCTTCGCCGTCCTCGGGTTCGTCGTCAACGCCGCCGTCGCGGCCAGGGAACGGACTGCCGAGTTCGCCATCCTGCGGGCCCTCGGCGTCGGCTTCCGGCAGGTGTTCGCGCTGCTCGCCGTCGAACAGGCCTTCCTGATCGGCCTGTCCCTGGCGGCCGGGACCGCGGTCGCCGTGGTCGTCGCCTCGCTGGTCGTGCCGTACATCGTGCTGACCGGCCAGGCGGCGGCTGTGACCCCTCGGGTGCTGCTGGACATTCCCTGGGCGGCCACGCTCGGGCTGCTGGTCACGGTCGCCGTGCTGCTGTTCGCGATCGTCGCCGTGCTGGCGCGCGTGCTGCGGCGCCGGGGCGCGGGCGGCGTCCTGCGGATCGGGGAGGACCGATGAACGCCTGGACCCAGGTACGGGTCAACCGGGGCGTGGCGGCCGTGCTCGGGCTGCTGGTGCTCAGCGCCTGCCTGCTGGTCGCGGCCGTGCCCAAGGTCACCCAGACCGCCTACGACGACGCGTTGCGCGTGGCCATGGCCGGGAGCGACCCGAGCCGTGCCGACCTGGTGGTGGTCAGCAAGCGGCAGAGCGTCCCCCAGGGGCCGCTCACCCCGGCCGTGCTGCTGGAGGAGGACCGGAGCTTCAGGGCGGCGCTGCCCCCGGAGCTCCGCCCCGTCGTGACGGCGCCGGACACGGGCGACAGCCACTACGTCGTGCGCAAGAACGAGAACCCGGTCATCTCGGTGGACGGTCAGGTGCGGTCCTACCAGTATCTGAACCTGGCCTGGACCTCCGGCGCCGAGCGGCACGTCCGCTATGTCGAGGGCCGTCCACCGGGGGCGCCGGGCGAGCTCGACGGCGGGCCGCTGTTCGAGGTGGCGCTGGAGCGGAGGGCCGCCGAGGAGATGCGGATGCGCGTCGGCGCGACCGTCCTGCTCGGCGGCATGCAGAAGCTGGCGGCCCGGGTCAGCGGCCTTTTCGAGGCGGCCGGGCCGGACAGCGGCTACTGGCGGCACAACGACGCCCTGCGCCGGGTCATGAAGGTCCGCAAGCCCGGGGCGGACACCGACGACTGGTACGCCACAGGCCTGGTCGCCGACGCCGCCCTTCCCGAGCTGGGCGCGCTGTACTCCAACACCACCTACCGGTGGGTCCTCGGCGTCGACGGCCCCTCGGTCACGACCCTGCGGGCGCCCGAGCTGGTCGAGGCGGTGAGGACCTTCAGGGGGGCCGTCCCCGTCGTGCTCGAAGGCTCCTCGCCCGGCGCCCTCGACACGGCGCTCGACTCCCTCCTCCAGGAGCACCTGACCCGGCTGCGCGTCGCCGAGTCGCTGCTGCTGTTCGTCGTCGCGGGCCTGTTCACCGTGGCGCTCGGCGTGATCGCCCTGGCCGTACGGCTGCTCGCCGAACGCATGCGCCACGCCTTGGTCCTCATGCGGGCCAGGGGCGCCTCCCTCGCGCGGATCGCCGCGACGACGACCGGGGCGGTGGCGGCGGTCGCGGTGCCCGCCGGGGTTGCCGGATACGCCCTGTCCTACGCGCTGCCGGGGCCGCTCACCCTCCTCGTGCACCTCGGCCCGCTCGCCGTGGTGGCCGCCACCGCGCTGCTCGCCGCAGGACAGGCCCTGGCCCACCGCTGGCCGCGGACCGACCAGCGCGAGGACGTCGCCACCTCCCGGCCCTCACCCCGGCGGATCACCGCCGAGGCCGCGGTCGTCGTGCTCGCCCTCGCCGGGACCTACCTGCTGCGGCAGCGCGGGCTCACCACCCAGACGGACGAACGCGGTTTCGACCCCTTCCTGATCCTGGTTCCCGCGGGGCTGACCCTGGCCGTGGCGCTGATCGTGCTGCGCTGCTACCCCTATCCGCTGCGCCTGGCCGTACGGCTGGCGGCACGGCTGCGTCCCGCGGTGCCGTTCCTCGGGCTGACCCTCGCGGCCAGGGCGAGGCCCGCCGCCACGCTCTCGGTGCTGATCCTGCTGCCCGCGCTGGCGGTCGCGGTGTTCGGCGCCGTGGTCTCGGGCGGACTGGCCACGACGCAGCAGACCTCCGCCTGGCAGCAGGTCGGCGCCCGCGCCCGGCTGGACAGCGCCCTGCCGATCACCCCGGAGATCGTCGAACGGATCAGGCGGGTCCCCGGTGTCAGGGAGGTCGTCACCGCGACGCGGACCGTCTCCCTGCTCAGGACCGATCTGCAGCGGGTCGTGGTGCTCGCGGTCGACACCCGCGCCTACCGGGACCTGCTGCGTGCCGGGCCGCTGACGCTGCCGGACGCGCCGGTGCTGGTCTCGCCCGACCTCGCGGACCGGGGGCCGATCGAGCTGCTCGGCCCCTCGCCGCGCGCCCTGACCCCGGGGGGAATCGTCACCGGCCTGCCCCGCGTGTACGGCGGAGCCCCCCTGGTCATCGCCCCACCGGACGGCTCCCCGGTCAACACGGTGTTCCTCGACGGCGACGACCTGGACCCCAGGCCGCTGCTGGCCGCGGTCAACCTGCAGGACACGCAGGTGACGACCCTCGACGGGGTGCTCTCCGGCATCGCGGGGGCGCCGTTCACCGCGACGATCGAACGGGCCTTCACCGTCGTCACGTTCGCCCTGGCCGGGTACGCGCTGGCCGCGGTCCTCGTCGCCCTGGTGACCGGGGGAGCCGACCGCACCGGCGCCCTGTCCCACCTGCGGGCCCTCGGGCTCTCGACCGCCCAGGCCCGTCGGCTGACCGTGCTGGAGATCTCCCCGATGATCGTGCTCACGGCGCTGGCCGGGCTGCTGCTCGGGCTCGCGCTGCCCGCCGTACTGGGGCCCGGGGTCGATCTCAGCTCCTACACCGGGGGGCTCGCGGTCGAGGTCTATCCCGCCGACCTGACCACCCCGGTCCTGCTGACCGTGGGGCTCGCGGTGGCCGCGGTCCTCGGGGCCTTCGTGTACGCGGCGCTCGGGCGCCCTTCAGGTGAGAGAAGGAGACCGACGTGAGCCAGGAGACCTCCTTGGCCGAGCTTGAGGCCGAGGCCGTACGGCACGGCCCCGCCTTCGGGCAGGACGCGCACATCCTGTGCGACAACCTCGTGCGCATCTACAAGACCGAGGGCGTCGAGGTGGTCGCCCTGCAGGGACTCGACCTGCTCATCGAGGCCGGGGAGCTGGTCGCGGTCGTCGGGGCCTCCGGCTCGGGCAAGTCGACGCTGCTCAACGTGCTGTCCGGGCTCGACGTGCCGACCGCCGGGGTGGCCAGGGTCGCGGGGGTCGATCTGCTGGGGATGACGGCCCGCGACCGGCTGCGGTACCGGCGCGAGGTGGTCGGCTTCGTCTGGCAGCAGACGAGCCGCAACCTCCTGCCCTACCTGAGCGCCGTGGAGAACGTCGAGCTGCCGATGCGGCTCGCGGGTAGACGGCGGCGCGGCCGGGCCACCGAGCTGCTCGACCTGCTGGGCGTCGCGGACCACGCCGGGCACAGACCGGGGGAGATGTCCGGCGGTGAGCAGCAGCGGGTGGCCATCGCGGTAGCCCTGGCCAACTCCCCGCAGGTCGTCCTGGCCGACGAGCCGACCGGTGAGCTGGACAGCGAGTCCTCGGAGGAGGTGTTCGCCGCGCTGCGCGGGGCCAACCGCGAGCTGGGCGTCACCACGGTGATCGTCACCCACGACGCCCTGGTCTCCGGGCAGGTGGACCGGACCGTCGGCATCAGGGACGGGCGGACCAGCAGCGAGACGCTCCGCCGCGCCTCCTCCGACGGCCTGGTCGTCGCCGAGGAGTACGCCGTGCTCGACCGCGTCGGCCGCCTGCAACTGCCCAGGGACTTCACGAGCGAGCTGAACATGGAGCGCCGCGTCCGCCTGCGCCTTGAGAGCGACCACATCGGCGTCTGGCCTGAAACCACGAGGGAGGGGGGCGGGGATGGGGACTGAGGAGCCGCTGGTCGCCGTCGAGGGACTGCGCCGGGTCTACCGGAGCGGCCCCAAGGAGATCGTCGCGCTGCGTGAGGTTTCCTTCGAGGCCGCCCCGGGGGAGCTGGTCGCGGTCCGTGGCCGTTCGGGGTCGGGCAAGACGACCCTGCTCAACCTGGTCGGCGGCCTGGACCGGCCGGACGCGGGCCGGGTGACGGTCGCCGGGCACGAGGTCACCGCGCTGCCCGAGGAGGGGCTGCTGGAGCTGCGCAGGGACGTGGTCGGCTTCGTCTTCCAGTCCTTCGGGCTGATCCCGGTGCTGTCGGCGGCGGAGAACGTCGGGGTGCCGATGCGGCTGTGCCGTACACCGGTGGCCGCGCGGGAGGAACGGGTGCGGGTGCTGCTCTCCCTCGTCGGGCTGACCGAGCACGCGGGCCAGCGGCCCTACGAGCTGTCCGGGGGGCAGCGGCAGCGGGTGGCCGTCGCGCGGGCGCTGGCCAACCGGCCCCGGCTGCTGATCGCCGACGAGCCGACCGGCCAGCTCGACTCACAGACCGGGCGTCAGATCATGCGGCTGATCCGCGCCCTGGTCCGCAGCGAGGGCGTCACCGCGCTGGTCGCGACGCACGACCCCGCCCTGATCACGCTGGCCGACCGGGTCCTCGAACTACGTGACGGGGTGCTCGCCCCCGCCTGACCCGCGTCAGGGCATGTGCACAACGCGCAGGAAGGCGGGCAGCAGCCAGGGGCGGGGACCCCCGATCGTCACCCGGCCGCTGAGCATGGCCCTCAGTTTGCCGATCCTGCCGAACATCATCAGGTTGAAGACCGCCGGGTCGAAGCCCACCCGCACGTCCGGCGCCAGGCCCGGCTCCCCGAGCGTCACCCGGCCCTCGTGCAGGACCAGCGTCACGGTGGTGATGTACGGCGAGCGGAACTCGACGGCGATCGGGCGTTCAGACCGGGGCTGGCCGGTCTCCAGCAGCCGTCCGGAGCCGTTGCGGACGACCCCGACCATGAACAGCTCGACGAAGAAGGCAGCGTCCCGCGAGGCGATCCGCCACGGCCTGTCCAGGGCGCGCCCTATGTCGTGGCCGTGCAGCAGCAGCTCGTTGAGCAGGTGGGCGACGATCCCGGCGACCGGGACGCGGGAGCCGCCGAGCCAGGGGATCGGCTGGGCGGGGTCGAGGTCCTCGGTCGAGTCGAGCAGGTCGTCGATGTGGGTGCTCAGCAGCTCGGTGAGCTTGCGCGGGTCGCGCTCGGTGAAGTCGCGCAGCGTCAGGTCGTTGAAGTCGTCGATGTCGTCAACGGTGATGTCGTCGAGGCGCCCCCGCAGGGACGGGAACGGGTTGGGCACCTCCTCGGGCCGCACCAGGGAGGTGTAGAGCCAGGCGACGACGGTCAGGTGGGCCGCGGTGTCGGAGACCGACCACCCCGGGGTCACCTCGGCGCGGGAGTCCGGCGCCGAGACGACAAGCTCGATGAACCGGTCACCGACCCGCCTGAGGGAGGCGCGGACGGTCTTCCACTGGTCCTGGGTGATGGGCGCGGCCACGTCTGCCTCCATGTTTTCGCGCGGGGGGTTCGTGAAAGGCGTTTCGCCGGCGGGGCGGCGTTCTCCCCTCGGGGAAAGCCGGTCCGCTTCCGCTTCGTCGAGACGGGGCGACCGAAAACACCCTCACCGTAACATCCGAACATACGAGCTGAATGTCCAATGACACGCTTTCTCTGGCCAGAAGAGGCCCCCTGGCGGATATTTCGTGATTGAGGTTGCGCTGACCTTGGGAAATGCCCGACAGGGCATCGCGTGCCCTCCCGTGGAACCGCCGCTTTCCCCGGGTATTCGGGCGGGCGATTTCCCTTTCCCGGCCTTTCCGATATCGCGACGCGTGACGGGGGCGTCGCTCTCCTCGTCCTCGGGGCTGACGGGGGTCGGTGAGGCTCCTGAGGGCTGGGAGATGCCCGGCACACCCCGAAGGATGGCCAAAAAACATACTTTCGTGACCTATGTCCGGGTTTCGGATGTTTAGGGATGTCGCAACCACCGTCTTTCCCCAGGTAACACGACAGATCTATTCCAAACGGGCACTGTCAACATATTCTCCGAAATAGAGCAATTTGGAAGATGCGCGGCCCGAATCAGGCGATAAGGATCGGCTCACGAATTGGTCGAACCGTGTCCGCGGTTTCGGTCGCGCATACCGGGAGATCGGAGGGTTTTTCGATTGGCGGTGGCGCCTTTTTCGGGCCGCCGTATTCGCCTGACCCTGTTCACCGCACTCCACGCTGGAGGTTTGTTCATTGGTATCCCATCAACATCTGGGCACGTCGTTCGGCGCGCCCGCGTCGGACTGGCTGAACGTCATCACTCCGGCTGAGGGGCGGCCAGGACAGTACGGCGCCGCCCTGCGTGTGGACCAGGAGCACCCTTTCTTCTTCGACCACCCCCTCGACCACGTCCCCGGCATGCTGCTGGTGACCGGACTGCTCGACCTGCTGCGCGACCACAGGGTCCTGTCACGGGAACACCGGGTCCGCCTGTCCCTTGAGTTCACGAAGATGTGCGAACTCGGCCCCGAGGTCAGCCTGCTCGCCGGTCCCGACCCCTCCGGCGAGCGGGGGACGTGGGCCGTACTGGCACTCCAGGAGGAGGAGGCCGTGTGCGCCGGCACCATCGAGCTGGCACAGGAGCAGCCCGCCACGGTGCCCCAGGCCGGGGAAACAGCCGAGGCGGTGCCCATCGAGGCCGGGCTCGCCCACCGCGCCGACCCGAGGAACGTGCTGATCGGCGAACCGGCGATCCTCGACGAGGGCTCCGGCGAGGAGTACGAGGTGCCGCTCGTCTCCCCGCCGACCGGCCACTTCCTGCTCAGGTACGGCCCCGAGCACTACGGCCTTGAGGAGATGGTCGAGGCGGGGCGGCAGCTCGCCACCGCCGCCAGCCACCTGGCGCACGAACGGCCCCGCGACGCCGTGATGCTCTGGCTCAGACTGGCCGCCGACCTGCCCGCCGCGCCGCCGCGCGCCGAACCGCTCACCCTGCGCTGGCGCACCCAGCCGCCCCGGGGCAACCGCGGCGTCTTCGACCTCACCGTCGTCACCGGGGACGGGACGCCGGTCGGCGCGCTGTCCTACGGGTCGAGGGCTCTCAGCCCGGCCTCCTACCAGCGGATCCGCCAGAACGGAGAACAGGCGTGAGCGGCACCCCCCTCTCCCCGGCCACCCCCAGGGCGTGGACCGGCTACATCATCCCCGTGCTGTTCCTGGCCGCGGTGACCGCCAACGTCGCCGGACTGGTCGTGCACCTCGGGCAGGCGGCGGAACCGGCCCACCTGGCCGCCGTCGTCTTCGCCGTGGCCAACCTGGTCTGGGTCGGCCTGGAGACGCCCGTCACCTTCCGCAGGCCGTCCGCGCCGCCCCGCGAGGTCGCGACCCTGCTGTTCTACGGGGGCGCCAGGGTCGCCGTGATCGCCGCGGCGTTCCTCGGGCCGTTCCCCTGGCAGCGGCTGACCCCGCTCGCCGTACTGCCCGCGCTGCTGTTCGTCGCCGGGGTGGCGCTGCGGCAGATCGCGATGCGCACGCTCGGGCAGTTCTACTCCCACCACGTGATCCGCCGCGACGACCACGTGATCGTCCGCACCGGGCCCTACCGGGTGGTCCGCCACCCCGCCTACGCGGGCATGCTGCTCGGACACACCGGCCTCGTGCTGTTCTTCCTCAACCCGTTCAGCGTGGCGCTGCTGGTCGTGCTGGTCCTGGCCATCGCCAGGCGCATCCACGTCGAGGAGCGCGAACTGCTCGCCATCCCCGCCTACCGCGACTACGCCACCGGCCACCCCCGTCTCGTCCCCGGGCTGTGGTGAGCGTGCGCCCCGACCTCACCTGCGACGAACTCCTCACCACCACCCGTGCCGTACGGCGCGGCCTCGACGACACCAGGCCGGTCGATCTGGAACTGGTCAAGGAGTGCCTGCGGCTGGCATTACAAGCCCCCAACGGCTCCAACGGGCAGCGCTGGCGCTGGATCGTGCTGACCGACCCCGACGTGCGGGCCGGGATCGCCGACGTCTACCGCCGTGCCTTCCTCGAACGCAGCGCGTCCCTGCTCGCCCGTCTCGACGAGCTGGACCCGCGCACCCGGCGGATGGCGATCGACGGCCGCGACCTGGCCGAACGGCTCCACCGCATCCCGGTGCTCGTCGTCCCCTGCCTCGAACTCGCCGACGAGCGTCTCCCCGAGGGCAACCAGGCCGGGCTGTGGGCCTCCCTGCTGCCCGCCATGTGGAGTTACGCGCTGGCCGCCCGCAGCCGGGGCCTGGCCACGACCTGGACCAGCGTCCACCTCGACCGGGAGCGGGAGGCGGCCGAGCTGCTCGGCCTGCCGCCGAACGTGCGCCAGGGCGGCCTGCTGCCGACAGCCCACGGTCTCAAGACCGTCTACAAACCCGGTCCCCGCCTGCCCCTTGAGGAGGTCCTGCACATCGACGGCTGGAAGGGGAGGCGCTCGTGAGCCTCGTGCTGCGGGTTGACCTCCACGACGTGACGCGGGTCGGCAACAAGTTCGCCAGGCTGGAGTCCATGCGGCTGGCCGGGCTGCCGGTGCCGCCGCTGTACTGCCTGCCCGCCGAGGCGTTCGACCTGGTTGTGGGGAAGGTCCGCGACGGGCTGCCCGCCGTACCGCCACTGGGAGACGCCGGGGCGGTGAAGGCGTGGGGGGAGGCCGCGACCGCCGAAGTGGCCCGGTTGGCCGTCCCCGGGGAGCTTGCCGAGGCGGCGCTCGCCGCGTTCGACGAGGTCATCGGCCCCGACGGGCTGGCGGCCGTGCGGGCGTGCGTGGTGGCCGCCGAGGGGCTGACCGGGGAGGACGACGCCGCCGACCCGTTCGCCGGGATGAGCGACAGCTTCCTGTACGTGCCGCGCCGTGACCTGCTGGCCCGCATCGTGGACTGCTGGGCCTCCGCCTACAAGCCCGAGGCCGTGCTGTACCGACTGCGCGCGGGCGCCGACCCCACGGCGACGCGCGTCGCGGTCGGCGTGCAGCGGATGGTGCCGGGGACCCGGTCCTTCGTGGCCTTCAGCCGTGACCCCCGGGACGGCTCCGCCCGGCACGTGATCGCCGCGGCCCTCGGGATCGGCGAGGGCGTGGTGCAGGAGAAGGCCGACGTGGACCACTTCTTCGTCAGCCACGCCACCGGCGAGGTGACCGAGCGGACGGTCCGCAAGCACCGGATGGTCGGCCCGCCCGGCGACGACGGCTCCGGCGAACTCGCGCTGCTGGCCGTACCCGACGAGCTGGCCGGGCGGCCGGTGCTCGACCGCGACCAGGTCGCCAGGATCGTCGAGGCCGTCACCGGGATCGAACGGCACTTCGGCTGTCCACAGGATGTGGAGGGCACCTTCACCGAGGACGGGCGGCTGCACGTGGTGCAGGCCAGGCCGATGGCGGCGCCCCCCGAGAGCAGACCGCAGACCCGGCAGGTGCTGTGGAGCAACCACAACATCACCGAGAGCTACCCGGGCGTGTCCGGGGCGCTGACCTACTCCCTGGCCCGCGACTTCTACCGGTGGATCTTCAGCGACCTCTACCGGCGGATGGGCGTGCCCGAACGGTCGCTGCGCCGCGACAGGCACCACCTGGAGCGGATGGTCGGCATGGTGGACGGGCGGGTCTTCTACCGCCTCGACGCGTGGTACGCCCTGCACGGCAGGCTGCCGGTCTTCGAGTTCGTCAGGGGGTGGTGGGAGCACTCCATGGGGCTGGCCGACGACCCCGGCGCCGTCCCGCCCCGCCCCGGCTGGCCGCTGCGGGCGCTGTGGATCGCCCCGGGGCTGGTCCGCAGGGCGCTGCGCCACCCCCGCGACGTGCGCGAGTTCCTGACCTGGTGGGACGGCGTCGCCGCCGAGGCCCACGGGCGGATCGAGCACGCCGAGCCCGCCGAACTGGTCACCTTCTACCGGAGGCTGTGGGCGCAGGTCGCGGTGCGCTGGGGCGTCACGCTGACCAACAGCGTCTTCAGCATGCTGGTCGCGGGCACCCTCGCCCGGCTGCTGCGCCGCTGGGCCGGGCAGGACGGCCACGCCCTGATGCTCGGCCTGCTCTCCGGCGGCCCGGACAACCGCTCGCTGGCCGCGCTGCGCTCCGCCATCGCCCTTGCCGAGCTGGTCGGCGCCAACGGCCCCGCCCGCGAACGGGTGCTCGCCGCCGAACGGCCCGAGGACGCCAGGCAGGTCTGGGAGGAGCTGGTCGAGGGCCGGTACGGCTCCGCCGTCGCCGGGGCTGCCACCGCGCACCTGCGCCGCTACGGCGACCGCGCGGCCGGTGACCTCAAGCTTGAGGAGCCCACCCCGAGGCAGCGGCCGTGGACGGTGCTCGACATGGTCCGCCCCTTCGTCAGGCAGGGCCGTACGGTCGCCGCGAGCCGGGCCGAGGAGCGGCGGGTCCGCGGGGAGGCCGAGCGGGAGCTGCGCGAGCGCTGCCCGGGGCTGCTGCGCCGTACGGCGTTGCGGCTACTGGCGGCGGCACTGCGCGGGCTGGCCAAGGCGCGCGAGGACACCCGGTTCTGCCGCACCGAGCTGTACGGCCTGTCCCGAGGAGTGCTGTTCCGGCTGGGGGACGAACTGGCCAAACAGGGTCATCTCGACCGGGCGGACGACGTCGTCGACCTGACCGTGCAGGAGGTGCTCGGCGCCTTCGAGGGCACGCTGCCCGGCGCCGACCTGCGTCCGCTGGCCGCGCACCGCAGGAAGGAGCGGGAGTTCAACGAGACCCTGCCCGCCCCGCCGTCCCGGCTGCTCACCGGAGAGGGCCTCGCCAGGGACGCCTTCGACCGAAGACCGGAGCCCCAGACCACGGAGGGTGACCCCCGGCTGCTGCGCGGCCTCGCGTCGAGCGCCGGGCTCGTGCGGGCCCGCGCCAAGGTCGTGCTGCACCCCTCGGTTCCCCCCGAGTCGTGCCAGGACAGGATCCTCGTCGCCAGGGAGACCGACCCCGGCTGGCTGTTCCTGATGAGCGCGGCCAGGGGACTTGTCGTCGAACGCGGCACGCTGCTGTCCCACACCGCCATCACCGGCAGGCTCCTCGGGGTGCCGACCGTCGTCGCGGTCGCCGGGGCGACGACCCGCATCCCCGACGACGCCCTCATCGAGCTCGACGGCGCCTCGGGAACCGTACGCATCCTGGAGGAAGAGTGATCGGCCGCCTCGGGAGATACGTGCTGGGCAGCTATCCGCCCGCCTTCTACCTTCCCTACGGGATCAGCTGGGCCGTCGGCGTCACGGCGCTGTTCACGCTGGCCGACCCGCGCGTCACCGGCTGGCGTCCCGACGTCGGTGTCCTGGTCGCGGCGCTGACGTTCGCGATCGACCTGCTGCTGATGCGGGCGCTTGACGACATCAGGGACCTCGACTACGACCGCGAGCACAACCCGGGCAGACCGTTGCCGAGCGGCGCCGTCCGGGTGAGTGATTTGGCGGTCCTCATCGGGGTCGGCGTCGTGGTGCTGCTCGTGCTCAACGCCGGGCGGGGGATCGCCCTGGTCGCGCTGGCCGCGCAGCTCGGGTACGCGCTGCTGGTGCTCGCGGCCGACCGGCTGCTGGGGTGGCCCTCCGGCGACGACGTGGTGACCGGGCTGCTGGTCAGCTTCCCGGTGCAGATCCTGATCAACCTCTACCTCTACGCCGGGGTGCTGCACCAGACGGGCCTCGGGCCGAGCTGGCACGCGGTGCTGCCGCTGCTGACCGCCGCGACCGCCTACCTCCACCTGGAGTTCGCCCGCAAGGTGACCAGGGAGCTGCGGCCCGGCGAACGCAGCTACGTCACGGCGTGGGGTGTGCAGCGGACTGCGGTGCTCTCCGTGGTCAGCGCGGTGGTGTCCGTCGTGGTCGCGCTGACGTTCACCCTGCCGTGGGGGTGGCTGGTCGTGCTGCCGCTGGGCTTCGTGGTCCTCGGCGCCAACGGGTTCTGGCGGGGCCGGGCCGTACGGTGGCCGGTGCTTCCGCCCGCGCTGTTCCTGCTGGCCAGCTTCGTCCTCTACCTGGTCGTCGCCCTGCTCGGAAAGGACACCGGATGACCACCGACCGTTTCCCCTTCCCCGAGGGGCCGGACGCCCGGCCGCCCAAGGAGTACGAGGAGCTGCTCGGCCTTCCCGGCCTGCCCGAGGTGACGCTGTCGAACGGCAGGCGGGCGCGGCTGGTCTCCCGCTACGCCGAGGTCAGGGCGGTGCTGTCCGACGACCGCTTCAGCAGGGCGGCCTTCTCCGGGCGGCCGATGTTCGCCCGCACCCCGGAGTCGCTGGCGCTGGCCACCAGCGACCCGCCGGTGCACACCCGCAGGCGGCGGGCCGTACTGCACGCCTTCACCGCGCGCAGGGCCAGGCAGCAGACGCCGTGGCTGCGCGAGCTGGCCGAGGAACTGCTCGACGACCTGGAGAAGGGCGGGCGGCCTGTCGACCTGGTGGACGGCTTCACCGTGCCGCTCGCGCTGCGCGTCATCACCAAGACGCTCGGCATCCCCTGGGAGGACCGGACCCGGCTGCGCCCGCTGGTGGACAGGATGATGTCGACCAGCAGGTTCGCCCCCGAGGAGGTGGCCGAGGCGCACGCCGCGTCGGGACGCTACTTCACCGCCCTGGTCGCGGCCAGGCAGGGGGAGATCGCGTCGGGCAGGCCGGGTGACGACCTGCTGACCGAGCTGCTGACCGCGCCGGAGCCCGAACGGCTCAGCGTGGAGGAGATCGCGGTCTTCGGCGCCGGGCTGCTGATGGCGGGCTACGAGACGACCGGCAACCAGCTCGCCATGTGCGCGCTGACGGTCCTTCAGGACCCGGCCCTGGCCGCCCGGCTGCGCGCCGACCCGGACGCGCTCGTCCCGGCCGTGGAGGAGATGCTGCGCTGGAACGCGCTCGGCTCGACCGGCGGCGCGCCGCACGTCGCCATGGAGGACGTACGGCTCGGCGACACGCTGGTGCGCGCGGGCGAGGTGGTGGTGCCGCTGATCGACGCCGCCAACCGGGACCCCGGGGTGTTCACCGAGCCCGGACGGTTCGACCCGGCCCGCGAGACGAACCCGCACCTGGCCTTCGGGCACGGCAGGCACTTCTGCCCCGGCGCCCACCTGGCCAGGGCCGAGATCCACGTCGGCCTCGGGGCGCTGCTGGGACGCTTCCCCACGCTGGCGCTCGCCGTACCGGCCGGGGAACTGGTGTGGCGGCGCGGCATGTTCATCCGGGGGCTGCGGGAGCTACCGGTCCGCTGGTGAGGTGTCTCCCCGGCCACGGCCGGGGAGACAGCCGGAGGTCAGCGCGGTCCCAGGTTGATCGAGCCGAACACGTCGCCCGCCTGGATCACCGTCCCGTGGATCGTGGCCTCACCGGCGATGGTGTTGGAGACGTCGTGGCTCTGCCGTACGACCTTGGCGGTCTCCCGGGTCCAGGCGGCCAGCTCCTCGGCGAAGGCGGGGTCGGCCTCCGCGCGGTCCACGAGGATGCCGGTGATCTCCTCCGAGGAGTCGCCGGTGGCCGCCTCAAGGGCGGCGACCTCGCCGGAGTCGTTGCCGAAGCGGTTCCTGGCCAGCGTGACCAGCGAGGTCCAGGCGCTCTTGCCTACCTCACCCGCGGCGCCACCGACGAGAGCGGTGACGATCGCGGTGAGTACGGTTGGGTCCATGTCGGCGCTCCTGTGCTCTGCTCGGCTGCCCGCGGGGGCGGTGCCACCCGCGTTTCGATCATCGCCGAGAACGGGGGTGTCAGGGGACGGGTTCCTGGCGGTCGCGGAGCTCGGCCAGCAGCTCGTCCCGGTCGGCCAGCAGGTTCGCCAGGATCCTGCGGGTGGCCACCATCAGATCGGCCAGGTCGGGGGTCGAGAGCGCGTACACGACGGTAGCCCCGTCACGGGTGGCGTTCACGATCCCGGCGCGGCGCAGTACGGCGAGCTGCTGGGACAGGTTGGAGGCCTCGATGTCGAGTTCGACCAGGAGGTCCCGGACGGGCAGGGGGCCGCGTTGCAGCAGCTCCAGAACCCGGATGCGGAGCGGATGCCCCAGCGTGCGGAAGAATTCGGCCTTGACCTGGTAGAGCGGCACGGGCATGATCAGGACGCCCCGTCGGCGTGTGCCCGCGGCCTGGCCGCGAGCGCGTGCGTGTCGCCCACTTCTCGTGGACCGATGGCCTCCTGCTGCATCCAATCGAGGAACACAAGACACTTATAATCTGGCAAATTGCATAATTGTTCAAATCGTCAGGTTTCTAGGTAGGATGAGCCGGTGTTCTGTTCCCCAACGCCGCTCGGCAGTCCCGATCCCGGTCGATTCGAGGATGGGGCGGGGCGTCGCTGGGTACGGGTACCGGCGAGCACAGCCTGACCTGCCGCGCCAGGCTGGATTCGCCGGCGACGCGACGGTGACAGTAGGTCAGCACGGCCGTGTGAGGGAGTACAGCCAATGGGGCGGGGTCGAGCCAAGGCGAAGCAGACGAAGGTGGCGCGCGAGCTGAAGTACAGCAGCCACGGGATTGACTTCGACCGGCTGCGCGAGGAACTCAGCGCGGTCGGCTCAACGAAGGAGGACCGGAGGGAGGAGCCCGTTGAGGAGCTTCCCAACCGGTAACCACCTCGTATGAGGACCGGCCGCCGGGGGAGCCCCCCGGCGGCCGATCCTTGGAACCGGCCGGGTCAGGGGACCAGCGGGAACAGGCCCCCGACCAGTAGCGCGCCGATCGTGATCGTCAGCGCGTACGTCTCAAGCGGGACGAGGTCACGCTCTCCCGAGTGCGTACGGCTGCCCGCGAACAGCGCGAAGAAGCACCGCATCACCGTCATGCCGTTGACGCCGACGGCTCCGGCCAGCGCGAGCCAGACGGCAGGTGACCCGGTGACCGAGCCGTGGATCAGCAGGTGGCCGCCCGCGAACCCGAGGGAGAGCGGGAAGCCGACCGTGGCGAGCCCGCACAGCAGGAACGCCACCGCCAGCCGGGGAGTCCTGGCGAAGTTCCCGCTCGGCACCCGCAGCGACAGCGTGCCGCGCCGCGCCTCAAGGGCCGCCAGCGTCATGGCGAGCCCGGAGACGGCAAGCGCCGAGGCCTCCCAGGTCAGCACGGCGCCGGAGACCGCCTCCGAGGAACCGCCGAGCCCGCACATCACCAGCCCGGTCTGACTCATCGTCAGGAAGGCCAGCGCGCGCCGCGCCTCGGTCTGCACCACCCCGAACACCGCCGCCACGACGGCGGTCAGCCCGCCCAGCAGCGCCAGGTCACGGGCGAGTGGCGCCGGAAGGTCGAGCTGGGTGAGCAGCCCGAAGGGCGCGGTGGCGAAGACGACCACGACCCCCAGCGGGGCCCGCTCGACGAAGCGGGGATACCAACTGTGCAGCGGGACTACCGCGAACCTCGTCATGATCGCGATCACCACGAGGGCGCCGCCCGCCGTCCGCCACCCGGTCGCCGACAGCACGGTGCCCACCCCGAGGAGCAGGACGCCGGGCAGGTGGTAGACGGCGAACAACCGGTCGAGCCGCTCCCGTCCTTCGTCGTGGCCCCGCAGCTCGGCCCAGACCAGCCAGGCCGAAAGCGCCCACAGCACGACGGCGACGGCCTGGTGCCGTACGGCTACGAAACCGCAGGAGACCGCGAGCAATCGCAGAATCCTGGCCAGCGTCGCGGGCGGGTGGGAGGCGAGCGGGCTCATCGCGACGACCAGCAGGCCCGCCGCGCACGTCGCGACGACGACGAGCCTGGCCGTGCCCTCGGGCAGTACGGCGAAAGCCGGACCCGACCCCCGCCCGCTCGGGGAGAACGGGACGAACCCTCCCGACCAGGGCAGCGCGACGGCCAGGATCGTGGCAGCCGAGGCACAGGCCACCGCCGCGCGGCGCGCGACCTGCCAGTCCGCCAGGCGGCCGACGACCACCGAGGAGACCAGGAACAGGACCGCGACCAGCGAGGGAACGACGACGATCACGACTTCTGGCCCTCTCTCGGGTACGAACCGGTGCTCAGCAGCCGCGCCCACCGCTCGTCCAGCGACTCGGCCCGTCTGACCAGGCGCGTCAGGCCGCCGACCACGTGGTCACGCAGCCACGCGTCGAAGTAGCCGCGTTCGAGCGCGTAGCGGTACAGCCACGCCCGCACGCCCCTCGGGACGACCCGGTCCAGGTGCCTGCCGGTGGGCGGCAGCGGCCCGCCGAGCGCCTGTTCGAGGTGGTGGTGGTCGTGGATCAGGCTCGGCGAGCGCAGGATCTGGGCGCTGCGCAGCGCGGCGTGCGCGACCAGGTGGGCCAGCGCGAGATAGCGCAGCCCGAGCCCGACCTCGACCAGGACCACCCCGATCTGGGTCATCGAGGCGTAGGCGAGCGTGCTCTTGATGTCCGTCTGGGCACGGCCGACGAGGGTGGCGTGAATGGCGGTCAGCGCGCCGACCACCACGATCGCCGTCCGCACCCCCGGCGCCCCCGACCAGGCGGACTCGGTGCGCAGCAGGAGGTACGGCCCCAGGCTGACCGAGATCGCGCCGTAGAAGACGGCGCTTGAGGGCGTCGGCCCCTCCATGGCGCGGGGCAGCCAGCCGCCGAGCGGGACCTGGGCCGCCTTGCCCATCGAGGCCCACAGCAGCGCGAGGCCGATCAGCAGCGCGTCCCCCCGCGTGGCGGGCACGCGGAAGAGCGCCCACCCCGCGCCGTCGGTCCCGGCCACGCTCGACGAGCCGGTCGTGTGGTGCAGCCACACCACCGCGACCAGCAGCCCGACGTCACACGCCCGGTAGACCAGGAACGCGCGCAGGCCGTGCTCGACCGGCCTCCTGCGCTCGTGGAAGAACGCGATCAGCAACGCCGAGGACAGTCCGGCCAGCTCCCAGCCGACGAGGGTCAGTTCGAGGGCGCCCGCGAGGGTCACCAGCTCGACGCCCGCGCCGAACAGCGCCAGCAGCATGTAGAAGCGCAGGTAGCCGGGCTCCCTGTGCAGATAGCGCCGGGAGAAGACGCCGATGAGGCAGCACAGCAGCGCGGCCAGGACCGCGAAGGGCAGCGAGAGCCGGTCACCGACGAGCAGCAGGTGGAACTCCGACTCCCCGCTGCCGAACCAGGTGCCGACCGGCGCCGTCACCGCCGCCCGCCCCTCGCCCACCATGACGCAGGCCAGCGTGAGCGCGGCGGCCGTGGCGAGCCCGAAGGCCAGCGCGACGGCCGTCGAGACGGCCCGCTCGACCCGCCGCCGCCCCTGCCAGGCGAACGCCCCCATCAGGGCGAACACCCCGAGGGGCAGCCCGGCCACCGAGAGCAGCAGAAGCCGCTGGAGTGTCTCGCTCACGACGCCTCCTCCCCGACGAGTTCCCTCCGCTGGGCCGTACCAAGAGCTGCCGTGACGTGCGCGAACCCCAGGTGCTCCCGCCTGCCCGCGTAGAAGTGCGCCGAGCGGTGCACCGTCGGCAGAACCTCCCCTTCCTGGACGTACGGCACGAAGCCTCCCCGCTCGAAGACGTGCATCGCCTCCGAGTCCGGGCTCCACGCGACGAGCTGGATCCACCCGTTGGACACCAGCCGTTCCAGTACGGCGTGCGCCCCGACGATGGCCGCGAGCCGCTCGGGTTCGGCCTCGACGACCAGCAGCAGCCGTACCGGCTCGTGGATCTCGACCATCTGCCAGGGCAGGCCCGTGCGCAGGTCGGAGGCGTGGCCGTCCATGACGCCGAGCAGGCCGACGATGTTGTGCGGCAGCTTCGTGCCGCACCCGTAGCCCGCCGGATCGACGTAGCTGAAGTAGTACTCCAGGTTGATGCCCGCGCAGACCGGCCCCGCGGCGAGCAGCAGGTTCGTCAGCAGGTCACCGGCCGGGTCGCCCTCGGGGTCGTAGGAGACGAGGAAGGCACGCCGGTCGAGGAAGAGCCCCCGGGTGCGTGACCTGCGCCCGACGACGGCGACCGCGTTCGTGGCGTGGCCGTACTCGGGCCTGGGCTGGCCCAGGTCGACGGTGTGGCTCTCGACGTGGGCCAGCGCCGCGTCGAGCGGCAGGTCGAGGGGGGCCGACTCGAACCTGCGGCAGCGCTCGTGCGCCGCCAGCACGCACGCCCGCGCCATGACCCTCTTCGCCTCCCCGACCGCCTGCCGCGACCGCTCGGGGACCAGGTCCTCGTCGTAGTAGGTCATGGAGTCGTCACAGGTGTTGTGGTAGGCGCCGAGGAACCAGGTGCCGTCGGGGATGACGAGGCCCAGGTCACGCAGCCCGGCGCGCACCCCGGGATGGTTGGCCATCACGGCGAACGCACGGGCGTTGGGGCCGCCACGCCCGCCCCCGGTCGCCCCGCAGTCGTGCGCCGACTCGTGCGGGTTGTTGAGGCTTGAGGAGCCGTGGCCGACGACCAGCACGACGGGCGCGAGGCCACGGCCGAGACCGGTCGTCCGCAGCGCCGCGGCGACCACCTCGACCATCTCCGGCACCGAGTAACCCGGCAGCAGGCCGCCCTCGGTCTCCACGGCACCGGGAGCCCGCTCGACGACCAGCCTGGTCACGGCCTCCGGGGTGTGGCCGAGGCGCCGGGACCAGCGGTGGAACAGGCGCGGGAACAGGCAGCGGCCGACCAGCGTGACGACCTGCGTCGCCCCGAGGCCGAGCGCGATGACGCTGCCGCGCGCCAGGGTCCTGCTGCCCACGGACAGGCCGAGACTCAGCCCGCCCCGGCCGTTGCGCTGTGCCGTACGGGCCTCGGCCGACTCCTCGACGACCAGGTGCCTCGGGGTGACGACCACCGGGCACAGCGGGCGGGCACGGACCTCGTCCACTCCCCGGTAGGTCATGGCGACCCCGAAGAACCCGGCGTAGCCGTAGGTCTCGGCCTGCGGGAAGTGCTCCTCAAGGTGCCGTCGCAGGGACTCCTCCCGCTCGTCGATGCAGAACACGGCCTGCATCGTGACGGGCGGCGCCTCGGCCCCGGCCACGACGCGCTGGTGCGCCCTGAGCGCGTCGAGCGCCCCGACCCGGTGCCGCCGCTCGTAGGCCAGGTGCAGCAGGCGGCGCCGTTCCGTCTCGTCGCAGGAGGCGACGGCCCCGAGCCAGGCCGCCGCGTGCTCCGGCTCGGCGAGGACCGCGGTGTCCACGGGCATCACCTGGGCCAGGACGAACGCCTCGTAGACCAGGTCGAGGCCGGGCCGTACCGCCGTGTCGTCCGGGGCGGACCCGCCAGGGTGGTTCCGCATGGCGTGCCGCGCGGCGTGGACGTCGAGGACGAGCTGGACGGCCAGGTAGTCGAGCAGCCGCGCCGCCCGCGCCTCGACCGGCGCCCGCTCTGGCCGGTGCTCGAACTGACGCATCATGCCCGCCCAGCCGCGCAGCGACAGCAGCGTCGCCTCGATCGCGGCGCCCCACGACTCCTCGGGTACGGCCAGCTCGCGCAGGGCCGTGACGATCGTGCGCTCCGCCGTCCAGCCCTCGGCCTCCTGCCGTCTCAGCTCGGCGCCGAGACCGCGCAGGAACCGGTCGGGCGGACCGCCCGCCTGGCCGTACAGGCGTCTGAAGGCGTGCAGGAAGCCGCGCTCGCGCTCGGGCATCGGCCAGTAGGCGACCCCCTGGTCGAGGAAGGCCGCCGACAGGCGGATCAGCAGCGGGTGGACCAGCTCGTCGGTGTCGGTCCCGGTCGCCGCGAGAACGCGGTCGCGCCCGCGCACCGGGACGGCACCGGTGCCGGGCACCAGCGGAGCCGCGGCCTCCAGGCTGTTCCACAGGGTGTCGAGCAGTCGCGCCTGCAGCGCCCGCGCACTCGGCTCGGGCGTCGTGGTCCAGTCGCGTCTTGCCTGTGTGAGCAGCTCGGCGCGCCGCCGAGGGTCGAGGAGAGCGGTCAGGCGGGTCCGGGCGTCGGTCTCCAGGAGCAGCCAGTCGAGCGCGGCGCCCCTGGGGACCTCGAACAGGTGCCGCAGCCGCAGGGCGAGGAAGCGCGCCCTGGTCGGCCCACCGGGCACGATCGGGCTCCCGCCCCGCGCCTCGGCCTCGGCGACCGCGTCGAGGTCGGCGGGCCTGATCCGCCCGGACTCGACGTGGCCGAGGAAGGCCGTCTCGGTCTGGAACGGCTCGGTGCCGAACACGCGTGCCGCGCTGACCACGGCCTCGTCGAAGGGCAGGTGCTCGAAGGCGTGCAGCGTGTTGTGGTGCACGAACGTCTGCAACGGCGCCTGGTCGGGCAGCAGCCTCGCCGCCCGTTCGACCAGCTCCGCGACGTCCGTGGCGAGGTCGAGATGGCTCATGCCCGCCTCCTGCGTCTGGTCGCCTGCGGGTGGGCCGAGACGGGGACGAGGTCGTCGAGCCCGCGCAGGGTGAGGGTGGCCCGCCACTCACGCGACATCGTGGCCAGCCCGGAAAGGAAGGTGTGGTCGACCAACGCCGCGTCCGACACGTCCACCACGACGTCGGTGACGCCTTCTTCAGCCCCGTTGACCGTACGGCGCAGCGGCAGCAGGGCCGTGAAGACGGCGGCGTTGGGAATGCGGACGTTCAGCACGCTTCCGGTGCGGACGGCCTCGGCGCGGGGCCGCAGGAACGCCACCGGCGGCACCCCGCGGACCAGGTGCAGCACGATCTTGAGGGCGAGACCGGCCGCGACACCCATGAGCAGGTCCGTGGCGAGCGTGACGAACAGCGTGGTCAGGAACAGGGCGAGCTGGTCGAGGCCGACCTCACCGGCGTGGGCGAACTCGCGGGGCGAGGCGAGCCTGGTGCCGGTGTAGACGAGCATGGCGGCCAGCACCGCCAGCGGGATGGTCTGCAACAGCCCCGGCGCCAGCGCCACGAACAGCAGCAGGAAGGCGCCGTGGGAGAAGTTGGACCACCGGGAGGTGGCGCCCGCGTCGATGTTGGCCCGGCTGCGGACGATCTCCGAGATCATCGGCAGGCCGCCGACCAGCGCGGAGACGAGATTGCCGCCGCCGAGCGCGAGCAGGTCGCGGTTGAGGTCGGAGGAGCGCTTCTCCGGGTCCATGGAGTCCACCGCGAGCACGGTCAGGGTCGACTCGATGGTGCCGATCAGGGCGAACATCACCACGTACTTCAGCGACGTCCCGGTGAGGATCGCCGAGAAGTCGGGGAAGGCCACGGCGTCGAGCAGGGTGCCGGGGAGCCGGACGAGGAACTCGGGGCCCAGGTGGTAGGTCGTGGTCATGAAACGGTAGTCGTGCGGGACGCCGACGTGGAACCACAGCGCGACCGGCACGGTCACGGCGAGCACGACCAGCGGCGCGGGTACGGCCCTGGCCCACCTGGCCCTGATCAACGGCATGCCGAACATGACCAGCAGGCCAAGCGCGCCGAGCAGCAGGATGCGGGGGTTGGCGTTGGCGACGCTGTGCGGGATCTCGGCGATCAGGCCGAGGGTCTCCTTGCTCTCCGGCTTGACGCCGAGCGCGACGTGCGCCTGCTTGGAGATGATGATGACCCCGATCGCGGCGAGCATGCCGTGCACGACCGAGGGGGACATGGCGATCCCGACGGTCGCCACCCGGCACAGCGCGAAGACGATCTGGATGACCGCGGCCACGACGCCGACGGCAAGCGCCCGCCGGTAGCCGACCGCGAGGTCGCCGCCGTCGAGCTCCTGGACGGCGCCGAGCGCGATCACGATCAGGCCCGCGGCGGGGCCCTTGATGGTCAGGGGGGCACTGCCGAGCAGGCTGACCAGCACACCGCCGATGATCGCCGTGAGGACACCGGCGACCGGCGGGAACCCGCTGGCCAGCGCGATCCCCAGGCAGAGGGGGAGCGCGATGAGGAAGACGAGGAAGCCGGACCTGATGTCGGCTGTCCTGAAGGCGCCACGGCGGGGCGCGGTGGCTAAGTCGTCATGGGTCTTCAGGTCGTGCTGTTCTGACGTCACTGAGATCCTCACAAGGGCGTGGGCGGTCGGCTCCGGCCGTCTTCGGCCGGAGGTCGTGCGCACGGGAAACGCCTGGTAGCAGGCGTCCTCGGCGCACGGGTGGACCGCGTGCCACGCTCGTTCCGAGACTCGTCTCCGACGGCCGCGCCCGGTGGATCGCGACGGTGACACCCCGCACCGGTGGGCGGGAGTCGGTGGCGCCGGTGTCGGTCGAGTCGTCCTTGATCTCGCGTGAGTCGTTCTCGAACGTCTCCTGCTCGTCACCGAGGGAGGTGGCGGCCGGGGGGCCGGTCGCCGTGTTGACGGCAGGACCGCTGACGGGACCCTTCGCCGGGGCCGTGTGGTCCTCGTCGTGGTGGGCGGCCATGCACGCCGCGGAGGCGGCTCTGGCCGGGGCGATCACCTCGACCCATGACGTCATCGCCATCACGACCGCGAGCGCCGCCCCCACGACGCGGAGCAGTTTTCGCCCGCGCGGCGACGATGCCCGGATCACGCGGGCAGTCGGGGGTTCGAGGGGTAGCGGGGTCACTTTGGCTCCGGGCCACGATATGGGGCGGGGTGAAGCCTCATGATTGATCCAGAAAAGGATTAAATCGGTCAAGACCTACGAAGCGTGGTTGTTTACTCTCCATCCGTGGCTTCGCTCTGTGTGCGACCGTACTCTAGCTGCGACGATCTGCCGGTTACCGGAAATTCTCGTAGTCAATGTCACTATGACTTTCCGTAAACGACGCAGGTCGTGAACAGGGAAACGTTACCGAAGCGTTATCCAATCGGCTGCGGAACGCCGTTTTCTCTACACGGATATCGGCATTCACGGAGCGCCCGGACTATAACGTAAATACCTAACATCGCCTTTTCTATACGATGAATGCCGTAATTTCGTGTGCCATAACGCACTTACCCAACATGACGGTCCTTTAGGCCGTTCTTCAGCGCCGAGGTGTCGAAGAGCGTCGGCGCCTCCTGCTCTCCGGGGGCGAACAGGCGGATCACGCCGTACTCGCCGTCGAAGCCCGGATCGCTGATCACCTCGCCCCGGCGCAGCCTGCCGATCGCCTCACCCAGCCGGGGAAGCCGGGACTCAAGGTCGCCGACCGGCGTCTCCTGGAGAATCCGCAGCTCGGGGCCGAGGGCCGCGACGAGCCTGTCGACCTCGCCGACGACCTTCTTGCTGGTCGGCCCGACGTCGAGGATCTCGCCCACGATCTCCGGCAGCGGGACGAGCCCCTCGGAGACGGAGGTGTCGCCCGCGGGCCGTACACCAGCGGGACGGTCGGCCAGGTCCTCGACGCGGCTCAGCACCCCGACCGTCAGCGGCCTGCCACACACCGGGCAGATCCCGCCGAGACGCCGCGTCTCCTCGGGCTCCAGCCTGACGCCGCACTTGCGGTGACCGTCCAGGTGGTAGCGGCCCTCCTCGGGGAAGAACTCGACGGTCCCCTCGTAGCCCTCCCCGGTCCGCAGCGCCCGCAGCACCGCGAAGTAGTCGAGATCGGTGTCGAGCACCGTGGTCTCACGGCCGATCCTGGGCGGGGAGTGCGCGTCGGAGTAGCTGACCAGGCGGTAGCCGTCCAGCGCGGAGACCCGCCGGTTCATCTCCGGATCGCTCGACAGGCCCGTCTCCAGCGCGAAGATGTGCTCCGACAGGTCGCCGTAGCACTCCTCGACCGTGTCGAAGCCCGACTTGGAGCCGAAGACCCCGAACCACGGCGTCCACACGTGGGCCGGGACCAGATAGGACCCCTCGCCGCTGTTGAGCGTGATCTCCAGCAGGTCGCGGGAGTCGAGACCCAGCGTCGGCCTGCCGTCCGAGCCCAGGTCGGCGATCTTGCCCAGCTCGCGGTTGAGCGCCTCGGCCTCCTCGAAGCCCGGCACGTTGATCAGGTGGTGGAGCTTTCTGGTACGGCCTCCACGCCGATAGACCGTGGACACCTCGACCGTGAGCATGAACCGCACCGGGGCCGAGGCGACCGAGGACGGCAGCGTCCTGGCGACCTCCCGGTCGAGATCGTCACGCAGCCTGAACAGGCCGGGCTCTGCGGGCACGAGCCCCTCGCGGAGCAACCCGAACCAGGACGGGTGCGTGAAGTCGCCCGTCCCCATCAGCGTGACACCCTTGTGCCGCGCCCACCTGGTCAGATGCGCCAGGTCACTGTCCTTGCTGCACGCCCGCGAGTACTTCGAGTGGATGTGCAGATCCGCGTGGAAGCGCATTCCAGACACTTTTCCACGGAAAGCCCCAACTAACCCGCACGGGGCCACACCTGAGACCGCCAACCCGGGTGAGATGCGGGGTCACACGGCGACGAGCGCCTCGTGGAAGTCCCGGGAGGCGGCGTCGTCCGGCCACCGGCGCAGTAGCTCGCTGTCGAGCGTGCGCAGTTCGCGGTGGATGCGGACGGAGCCGGTCTGGCGGGCGACGCCAAGCGCGTACTGGCCGAGGTGCGCGGCACGCGCCACGTCGGGGTGTGCCGTCTGGACGACCGCGACGGCAAGCTTGGCGGTCAGGTGGCCACGGTCTCGGGTCACGTTGGCGGGCAGTTTCTCGATCTGCTCCTCCAGGATGGAGACGGCCGTGTCCGCCCGGCCTGCGGCCCGGTGGCAGACGGCGGACTGTTCCCGTAGCGCATCGACGTCGTAGTGGTGCAGGTAGACCGGCACGTTGGGGTGGGTGACGTGCGGGTGGTCACGCAGCGTGTCGGCCGCCTGGTCGAGCAGGGCGAAGCACTCGTCGGACTCGCCGAGCATCACCAGGCCGCGGGCCTGCTGCTGGGCCGCGAGGGCGTCCAGCTTGGGTTCGAGTTCGGCCGGGCGGCGGCGCGCGGCGGCGGCGAGGTGCACGACTGCGGCGTAGTCGTCGGTGAGGCACGCGATGTTGGACTGGCGGACCAGCATGTATGCCGACAGTTGGGTGTCACCGGCGCACAGAGCCCATTCGGCCGCTCGACGGGTCCAGTTCATGGCGGCGTCAAGCTCGCCGAGGTCCTGGTGGAGCCAGCCGGCCATCTCGGCGTACTGGGCGAGGGTCTGCAGCAGCGGATCGGCGTGCTTGGCCCCGGCGCCGCGCCGCAGCTCGTCCAGGACGTCGATCTGCGCGAGCACCGGCCGCAGAAGGCTGCGGGGGCCGAGCATCTTGTCGGCGCTGTAGTGCTCGGCCAGGACGCGCCGGAAGTAGTCGATGACTTCGCCGTCGACGCGGGATGGCCGGTCGAGCGCGCGGGTGACTCGCTGGGCCTGCTCCGGTTCGGCCAGGCCGGGAAATGCGCCGGACAGGGCGCCAGAGGCAAGCAGCTGTGTGAACTGACGTCGCGAGATGGTCACCCTGACGATCCTTCCGTCCGCGGTCATCATGTCCAGGATGACCGGTTCGCCGTCGTAGAAGCCAGGCACCCTCGCCACAATCGGGACTCTATTCTCGGACTCTGCCATCCTCCGCAGCCCGAACAGCAGCCCGCCGGCGCCCAGGACGTTGTCTAGCGTGGCGACCATGGGCTCCGGGGTGAGGATCTCTCCGTTCTCGGCGCGGGAGATTCTCGTGTGGTCATAGAGAGCGCGCCTGCCGAGTTCCCGCTGCGTCAGCCCGGCCTGCTTGCGCAGGTGCCTCAGGACCAGCCCGAACATCATCGCCGTGGTGCTGTGGTGCTCGCCCATCTCGACCAGCTCCCTCTGTTGCTGCGGTGTTGCGGCAACACCAGCCCTCTGGGCGGCCCCGGTCTGGGTAGGTGACGATCCGTACGGGCGGCTGATCGGAGCGTAAACCGGATGGTCAGCTCGTGCACGAGAACTCTTCGGCCTTCGTCGCCCGCCACATCCCGCACGTGGAGAAAGGACTGGAAACGCGTGGACGAGATCGAGATCGACAAGCTGCGGCTGCGATGCGTCATCGGCGTCACAGATCCGGAGCGGTTGGCCAAGTCCGACGTGGTTCTCGACCTGAAGGTCGGTACGGACCTGCGGAAGGTCGCTCGCAGCGACAGCCTGGCCGACGGCTGGGACTACCGGAGCGCCACCAAGGCGGTCATCGCCCTGGTCGAGGAGTCGGAGTACAGGACGGTCGAGGCGCTGGCCGAGGCGGTCGCGCACACGATCGTCGTTGGCTTCGGCGCAACGGCGGTCCGGGTGCGGGTCCACAAGCCGGGCGCGCTCCGGTTCACCGACAGCGTCGGCGTCGCCATCCGCCGTGGCCTCGCCGACTACCCGGCCTCGGATCTGACCGGCGCCGATCTTGAGGGGAGCGTCGCGGCATGACGATCGCCGAGGCTCCGATCCGGATGGTGGTTCGGCCTGACGGGCCGACCCGTGACCTGGAAGCCGCTGAGAAGGCCGCCCGCGCTCTGCTGTCCGCGCTCGGCGTCGCCCTCGACCGGGAGGGCATGGCCGAGTCACCCGGCCGGATGGCGCGGGCGCTCGCCGAGATGTGCACACCCCGCCCGTTCGACGCGACGACCTTCCCCAACGACCGTGACTACGAGCAGCTCGTCATCGAGCGGCGCATCCCGTTCGAGTCGCTGTGCGAGCACCACATGCTGCCCTTCACCGGGATGGCCTATGTCGCCTACCTGCCCGGCAAGCGGATACTCGGTCTGTCGAAGCTGGCCCGCCTCGTCGAGTGGTTCGCGCATGGCCCGCAGGTGCAGGAGCGGCTCACCCAGCAGATCGCCGACTGGCTGCAGGAGAACCTGCGGCCGAAGGGCGTCGGCGTCGTCCTGGAGGCCGAGCACCTGTGCATGTCGCTGCGCGGCGCCCGCGTTGATGGAGCCGCGACCCTCACCTCCGCCGTACACGGGCTGTTGCGCGACGACGCCCGCGCTCGCCAGGAGTTCTTCCAGCTCGCTCGCGTCGGCCGATAGCCGCTTGAAACCAGTGGGACAGAAGGGATCGAGGGATTCCATGAGTTTCCAGATAGAGATCGGCGGGGGCGGCGCACATGTGTTCTCCGCCGCTCACGCGGGCATTCACGACCGGACGCTGGAACCGCTGCACGGTCACACCTTCACGGTCACTGTGCGGCTGCACGGTGACCCGGACGGGACCGGCATGGTGCTGGACTTCCGCCGGGTGAAGGAGGGCCTGAGAGAGGTTATCGAGCCGTTGAAGCGGCGTACGCTCCTGCCCGAGACACCGGTCGTCGGCACCTGCCACGTGGCGGACGGGCGGGTGATCGTCGAGTGCGGCGACGACTGGTACAGCTTCCCCCGGCGGGTAGTGGCGCTGCTGCCGGTGCCGAACACCACCACCGAGGAACTCGCCGGCTACCTGCTCGACCGGCTGATGCCGTACGTGGACGGTGCGCCCGGCATCGACCGGGTAGAGCTCGTGCTCGCCGAGGCGCCCGACACGCGGGCCGTGGCGAGCGTTGTCCTGGCGAAGGCAACGGCGTGAGCGCGCCGATACCACTGCGTGCGCGGGACGTGCCCAAGGCGTTGCTCGGCTTCGTCCTTCAGCGCCAGGTGTCCGGCGCCGTCGACGTGAACGACCCGGTCGTGGTGCGGGTGTCCAGCCCGTGGGATCTGTGGTGGGCCGTCTATCGAGCCGAGATCCCGTTCGGACTGCTCGGCATCGAGCCGATCATGCCGGACGGGGCGTGCCGTACGTGCGTCGCCGACGCGCTGACGTTCGCGTCCGCTGATCCGCCGAGGCATCCCGACGACCTTGGTGAACGGCAGTGTCGCTGTCTACGTATGTGGGCCATCCGGATGCGTGAAGGAGGCGATCGGCTCCGGTGGCCCGGCTGGTCGCTCACCGTTGCGCTGATCAAACCCGGTGCGCCGACCGGCCTGATCCGCGACCGGCTGGAAACCGCGCACGACGTCCTCAACGTCCACCCTCATCTCCTGTCGTCGGCCGACACACGCCGCATGTACCCCGACGCCTATGGCGAGGACTTCGTCGCCGCCGTCGACGCCTACCTCACCAGCGGCCCGGTGACGGTGCTGCTACTGCGCTCGCACACTCCCCATGCCGACGACGAGATCAAGTCTCGTATTCGCCGGGAGTTCGGCGCGGACAGGCTCCAGAATCACCTGCATATGCCCGACAACCCCGGCGAGGCACTCGCGGACATCGTCCACCTGGCCGGCTGGTCGGTACTGCGGGAGCACTACGGGAGGGCCGAGACAGATGACGACGCAGCCACCCGCATGGCGTTCTACCGGGCTGCACTGGGAGTCCGGGATCCCGACCCTGACGGTGCTGCCGCTGCCCGGCAACCCGGCTGACGGTGAGCGTGGCCGCCCCGCCGGCGTCGGCCACCGGTTCGGCTGGCAACTGGTCGGCCCGCGCGGTTGCATCGGGGTGTGGACGGTGGGACGGCGCGTTCCGTGCCCGGTCGGGGCGGCCATCCCGCAGGGTGTGGACGCGCAATGCCCGTCATGCGCGGCCGCTGACCGAGGCCGCGCCCTGGCCCGCGACGCCGTCCTCGGCGAGGACGACAGGAACTGGCTGCTGTACTTGGCGTGGTTCGGGCGCGGCCTGGTCAAGATCGGGCTCACCGCGGCCGACCGCGGCCAGGACCGGCTCCTGGAGCAGGGCGCCATCTGCTACAGCCTGCTGGCCGCTGGGCCGTTCACGGCGATTCGCCGAACCGAGCAGGGCATCGCCCAGGCCGGGCTGGCACGCGAGCGCATCAGCAGCCGCGCCAAGGCCGACGCCTGGTGGACGCTTCCCGACGAGCACGAACGCGCTGAGCAGGTGGAAAAGGCGCACGCCGCCATCACCGCCGTCGCGTGGCCGAGCAGTCTCACCCCGGTTGGCAGGGCCGACGTGCGCGACCTGGCTGTCGTCTACGGGCTCGACCAGCCCCCGCCCGGCACCTACGCCGAGGTGACCGGTCTCGACGAGCACGCCGACCAGGCCGTGCTGGCAGGGACGGTTCACGCGGTCGTCGGCCGTCACCTGCTGCTGAACACCTCTGCCGGGCCGGTGCTCACAGACATGCGCCGCCTGGCCGGCTTCTCTCTCGCGGCTGTCGACGCCCAGACGCGTCCGGTCGGCCTCCACACATCTCCCAGAGCAAGGCCACGACATCGACATGAGGACCACTCGCCCCTGTTCTGACGCCACCGACACCACACCGGCGCTCGACGCGCCCGGCCGCGGGCGGCTGATCGTGCTCGAAGGGATGCCCGGCGCGGGCAAGACCACCATCGCTGAGCACCTGAGCGGCGCCGGGGTTCCCGTGCTCGGCGAATACACCACCTCCGCCGGCGCGACTCTGGCCCACGCCGACCATCCCGGTGTCGCCGACGACGACGCCCACCAGGCCAACTGGCTGCTCAAGACCGCCCAGGCTGAGCCGCTGCTCGCCGTCCACCCGACGGTCGTCGCCGACCGTGACTGGCTGTCCGCGCTCGCCTACGCCCACTCCATCGACGATGAGGAGTTGCTCGCCGCCCGTGTCAGCTGGGTCGTCGACCAGCTCCGTGCCGGGTGGCTGCTCGTCCCCGCGCTGTACGTCGTGTTCGACCTGGAACCCTCGGCCAGTCTCGACCGGCGGCATGATGCCGACGCCGGGCACCCGTGGTCCCGCATCGAGCCGCTGGAACGGCTGCGCCGCTTCTACCTCGCCCCAGGCCGGGCGGTCGCCGCCTTCGATCCGCTGCTTTGCGCGCTGCTGCGCGTTCAGCCGATGGTTCGCCTGTCTGGCCACAACGCACGCCGGGTCAATGTCACGGCCGTCCGCGACATCCTCACCGGGGAGCCGTCGTGAACGGTGGGACGGTGGTCATCGCCGTCCATGACGGCTTCTACGGGTACGGCACTGGTGCGGGTCGCTGCAATCGCGCCCTGCTGGAAGCGGTCGTCCAGGTCATCGCCCCGCACGTCCAGCTGATCGTGATGCCGATCGAACTGGTTCCGGCCAGTCCTGAGTACGATCCCGTCTGGCACGCGGCCAGCCTCGAACTCGTCCGGCAGGTCGGCGGGCATGTGGTGCCGGTCGACAATGGCACCGGCGGCCTGCGGCGCTTCGCCGATCTGGACGGCTTCAAGAAGGCGTCCGGTAGTGCGGCCCAGGCCATCGCCCATCTGGCCGGTGAGCGGAACCTGCTCGTGCTGGCTTCCGACGTGCCGTTCTTCGGGCTCGGAGCCCTTGTGCCGCTGCGGGTGCGTCGGAGGACGGTGCTTGTCGCGCATGCCACCGCCGCCTTGCACGATCCGCGTAATGCTGCGCGCATCTCCTGGGAACGGAACGGCTTGGCTGAGCTGACCGGGTCCGGCGGGCACGTGGCCGCTATCTGCGGCCACATGCGGCAACACCTGAACGTCGCCTACGGACTGCCGGAGCACGCCTTGGTCGACCTGTACGACGGGCTCACCGGTTCCGAGTGGCGAATTCCTGCTCCGGAGGCGCGGCTGCTGCCGGCCGCAGCCACGAAGGCGTTCCTGCTGGCCTATGGGCGCGCCGAGCCATACAAGGGGTGGGACGATCTGCTGGATGCCCTCACGCTCCTGGACGGGAACGTGCCGCACACCGTGCTCGCCGCTGTCACCGAGACCGACCGGCCAACCGGCTACCAGCGGTACTTGGCTGCCAAGATCGCTGCCCGACAGCTGGATGTCACCCTGATGACCCGGTTCGACTCTGGTGTGCGGACACTGCTGGCCCACCCGGCGCTCGACGCGGTCATTGTCCCCTCCAGGGTCGAGCCGTTCGGGCGGCCTCCGCTGGAGGCGTTCGCAGCGGGAGCCTCGCCGGTGGTGGCCACCACGGCGGGCGGCCTGGCCGAACTCGTCCGGGATGGTCAGACCGGCTACAGCGCTCGTCCGGTGGACCCTGCCTCGCTCGCTGCCGCGATTCGGCGGGCGCTTGACGCCGATCCTGCGGAGCGTGGCAGGTTACGCGCCGCCGGAAGGACTCTGGCCGCGACGAGTTTCGACTACCGGCGCAACGTTCGTGAGTTCCTGCACGTGATGGCGCCGTGGGTGCTCGATGTCCACGGGTCTGAACGGCCCTGACCGGTGACGAACGTGGCCGCGAGGTTGACGTCCTGCGGCTCAGGCCGGCGGCTCGGCAATCCCATGACGCCTTCGACGGCCTGGATCAGTGCTCCGCCTGTGTCCGGGCAGAGCGGGTGGTCTCGTACGCGCCCGCCGCCAGTTCCGCCAGGTGTACGGCTCGCACCCGTGACTTCCTCCGGCGCAGGCCCTGGTCGAGCTGGCGGTAGCACCCCGGGTTGACCACGGCCACGTAGTCAACCCCGGCCGCCTCGATCTCGTCGAGTTTGGCGTCGAGGACCTTGCGGCTGTCCTTGGGTCTGACCATGGCGTAGCTGCCCGCGGCGCCGCAGCAGGACCCCGCAGAGGGCAGCTCGACATATTCGCCCATCCGCCCGATCAGCTCCCTGGGCTCACGCCAGACGCCCAGGCCGTTGCGCAGATGGCAGGAGTCCTGCAGCGCGATGCGCGCCCCCGTCCACGGCAGCTCCCGCGGGGTTTCGGTGAGGGTTTCCGAGATCTCCCTGACCCGGTCCCTGCCGAGCACGCTGGCGAGGTGGGCCGCACAGCCGCCCGAGGTGGTGACGATCACTCCGGGTAGTTGTTCGCCCAGCTCAAGGGCGAGTTCCCGGCCCCTGGCCGAGTCGCCGTTGTGCGCGTGCAGCGCCCCGCAGCACCCCTGGGAGGCCGGGGCGGACAGCTCGGGCAGCAGGGCGCGGGCGGCCCTGCTCACCTTGGGGTAGAGAGCCCGTTCGAAGCAGCCGAGCATCAGGTGCGGCCCCTCGGGCGAGGGCCGGGTGCGGGCGTGGCGGCGGAACAGGCCGAGCAGCCACACCCGCGGTCGCGCGTTCACCGCGAACGTCAGCAGCCTCACGACCAACGGGCGTCGCGATCCCTGCCACTGGTGGTCACGCCACTCTTCGAGGAGCGCGCCGTACTCCACCCCGGCGGGACAGACCGTCTCGCAGGCCCGGCAGCCGAGGCAGAAGCTCGACTCCTCCTGCAGGCGCAGGTCGTTGTCGGGAAGCGTGCCCTCCTCAAGGGCGCGCATCAGCGTGATCCTGCCCCTGGGGGAGGACGCCTCGTCCTTGGTGAGCGCGTACGTCGGGCAGGCGGGCAGACAGAACCCGCACGAGATGCAGCGGTCGAGCAGTTCGGGGGTGAAGATCCCCTGCGGGGCCGAAGGGTCAGGTGGCGTGGTGTTCACGAGCCGAGCTTTCCTGGGTTGAGGATGCCTGCGGGGTCGAAGGCGGCCTTGATCCTGCGCAGCAGCGCCATCTGGTCCTCGCCGAGCCGTTCGGCCAGGTAGGGCAGCTTGGCCGCGCCGACGCCGTGTTCGCCGGTGATGGTGCCGCCCAGCTCCATCGCGGCGCGGAAGATGTCGGCGAAGGCGTGGTGGGCGCGTTCGACGGCGTCGGTGTCGCCCGCCTCGACCACGCAGGTCGGGTGCAGGTTGCCGTCCCCGGCGTGGCCGAAGGTCGCGATCGTGAGGCCGTGCCGTACAGCCAGGGCGTCGATGCGGTCGACCATCTCGGCGATGCGCGGCCGGGGCACGCTCGCGTCCTCCAGGATCGTGACCGAGCCCAGACGGGAGAGCGCGGGCAGCGCGCAGCGCCGGGCGGCGAGCAGCGCCTCCGACTCGGCGGCGGCGCCCGCGACCGTGGCCTCCATTGCCCCCTCGGCCAGGCAGATCTCCGCCATCCTGGCCAGGTGGTCGGCCACCGGGGCGGCGGCGCCGTCGTCGCCGAACAGCAGCAGCGCCCCCGCGTCGAGCCTGAGCCCGAGCCCGGCGTAGTCCTCGACCGCCGCCACGCACTTGGCGTCGAGGAACTCCAGCGTCGCCGGGACGATCCCCGAGCCGATGACCCGGGCCACGGCCCGTCCCGCGTCGGCCAGGGTCGCGAAGTAGGCGAGCCCGGTCCCGGTGGTCTCCGGGGCGGGGGTGAGCGCGACCGTCGCCTCGGTGATCACGCCGAGCGTGCCCTCGGAGCCGGTGAGCAGCCGGGTCAGGTCGTAGCCCGCCACGTCCTTCCACAGCCGACCGCCGGTGCGGACGATCTCTCCGGTCGGGAGCACGGCTTCGAGCCCGAGGACGTAGTTGCGGGTCACGCCGTACTTCAGGCCGCGCAGGCCGCCCGCGCAGGTGGCGATGGTGCCGCCGACGGTCGCGACGGTTCTGCTGCCGGGGTCGGGCGCGTACAGCAGGCCGTGCTTGGCGGCGGCCCCGGCCAGTTCGGCGGAGGTGACACCGGGCTGGACGACCGCGAGCAGCTCCTCGGCGCTGATCTCCAGGATGCGGTCGAGCCTGGTCAGCACCAGCACGATGCCGCCGCTGAGCGGGACGGTCGCCGCGCACAGGTTGGACCCGGCGCCCCTGGGGACGACCGGCACGCCGTGCGCGGTGGCCAGCGCGAGCACCGCGGCGACCTCCTCGGCCGAGCCGGGGTGGACGACGGCGCCGGGCATGGCGGAGAACAGCGGGGTGGCGTCCCTGGCGTAGGCGGCCACGTCTCCATCGGCGTCGCGGACGTGGTCGGCGCCGACGATCCCGCGCAGCTCCCGCAGCACGGCGGCGTCGATCCTCATGGAAGTCTCCCTCGGATAGAGCGGGTCACATGATCGCGAGCTGGCCGCCGTCGATGACCAGTTCGGTGCCGTGGACGAACGCGGCGTCGTCGGAGGCCAGGAAGGCGTAGCCCGCGGCGACCTCCTCGGGCAGACCGGCCCGGCCAAGCGGGATGTGGTCGCGCTCGTAGCCGGAGACGAAGTCGTCGTCCAGGTTGGCCGAGATCGACGCGTTCAGCGGGGTCTGGATGTAGCCGGGACACAGCGCGTTGACGCGGATGCCGTACCTCCCGAGCTCGACGGCCATGGTCCTGGTGAGCAGCAGCACGCCGCCCTTTGAGGCGTTGTAGTGGGCGTAGTCGGCCTCGCCGCCGATCCCGTTGGTCGAGGACATGTTGAGGATGACCCCGCCGGTGCCCTGGACGACCAGGTGTCTGGCCACGGCCTGGGCGACCTGGAACATGCCGCCGAGGTTCACGGTCATGATCCGGTCCCAGTGCTCCCTGGTGATGTCGAGGAACGGCTCCCGCCAGGCGGTGCCCGCGTTGTTGACCAGCACGTCGATGCCGCCGAGCGTCTCGACGGCCGCCCCGACCAGCCGGTCCACGTCCGCCTCGGAGCCGACGTCGCCCGCGAGGCCGTCGATCTCGCCGAGCGGTGCCAGCTCGGCCACGGTCCGCCCGACCTCCTCGGCGTCGAGGCCGCCCACGAAGACCCGGGATCCCTCCTGGAGGAACCTGCGGGCGGTGGCGGCGCCGATGCCGCTGCTACCGCCGCTGATCAGCACTCTCTTCCCGGTCAGGCCCCGCATCTTCTCCCCTTCTCGTCTCTCATGGTTATCGCACGGCGCCGCGGGCGGCGACGCGCAGCTCGGTGACGACCTCGCCGTCCTCGACGACGTGCGCGACGTCGAAGAGGTTGAGCACCGGGCAGGCGTGGCTCGGGACGAGCTGCACCCTGCTGCCCACGGGCAGCTCGCCGTAGTTGGCGTGCCCCGGTTCGAGATGTGCCACCCCGTGCTCCTCGTTGAGGAACTCCATGTGCAGGTACGGCAGGCCGACCGCGGAGATCCAGCCGGGGGAGCCGAGGCCGTCCGAGGTGAGGCACTTCGTCCCGGCGTCGAGCACGACCCGCTCGGGGGAGGGGCGGCCGACGACAGTGGCCAGCACCCTGGCGCCGGTGGTCTCCTCGGTGGCCACGCCGAGCCGCATCATCGTGGTGTCGTTGAAGATGTAGGTGCCCGGCCTGATCTCGGTAACCCCGGGGACCTCGGCGGCGTAGCGGGCGGTCGGCGTCGAGCCGACGCTGATCTCGCGCAGCTCGACGCCCTCGCGGGCGCACAGCTCGGCGGTCGCGACCAGGTCCTCGCCCTCGCGGCGGGAGATCTCCAGCAGCTCCTCCCACGAGCGGGAGCGGTAGGCGTGCCCGGCCAGGGTGAGCAGGCCGACGACCTCGACGCCGGGGATCGCGGCGATCTCCGCGACCAGGTCGGCGGTTGGACGGCCCGGCGGGCGGCCCAGGCGGTGCATGCCGGTGTCCACCTCGACGAGGATCTCGACCGGGGAGCCCGTGTGCAGGCCCAGCCTGCCCAGGCCCGCGGCGACGTCGGGCGAGTCGAGGCTGACCCGCACCCGGGCGCGCTCACGCAGCGCGGCCAGGCGGCGCAGCTTGGGCTCGCCCCAGATCGGATAGGCGAGCAGGATGTCGTCGATCCCGGCGTCGGCCATCACCTCGGCCTCGCCGAGCTTGGCGCAGGTGATGCCGACGGCGCCCGCCTCGATCTGCATGCGGGCCAGTTCGGGGATCTTGTGGGTCTTGATGTGTGGCCTGAGCCCGACGTCGTTCGTCGCGGCCACCTTGGCCATCTCCGTCACGTTGGCCCGGACCACGTCGAGGTCGATGACCAGCGCCGGAGTGTCGATTTCTGGATACATCGCTTGACCGCCCCTCCCGGCTGTACGGCGATTCCGGTCAACGTAGCACTAGTTCCACAATGCGGTCTATAGTTCCGCCATGCGGAATATGATCCGAACCTCCCAGGAGGCAGGGGTTGTGGCCGGGGAGAAGTCCGAGGTCGCCGGGATGGCCGGGAACGTTCCGTCGAACACTTGACAGCGTGTTCGTCCGGATGTTCTGCTGTCGCATGTTCGGAATAGCATTCTGCGATACGGAATGGAGAAAGTCATGAGGCTCGGCACGGTACGGGTCGGGGAGGACCGGCTCGCCGCGGTTGAGCGCGAGGGGCGCTGGTACGCGCTGGGGGTCCCGGCGGGCACGCCGCTTGAGGCCGTCCTCGCGGCCGGGGCCGGGGAGGTCGCGCGCCTTGCCGCCTCGGCGACCGAGCAGGTCGAGGACGCCGTCCCCGTCGCGCCGCTGCGCCCCGGCAAGATCGTGGCGATCGGGCTGAATTACCTGGACCACATCCGCGAGGCCGGGATGGACAAGCCGGAGCGCCCGCTGATGTTCGCCAAGTTCCCTTCGAGCGTGATCGGCCCCGGCGACGAGATCGTCATCGACGACGAGCTGACCGAGCGGGTGGACTGGGAGGTCGAACTGGCCGCCGTCATCGGCTCCCCCCTGAGGTACGCGAGCGAGCGGGAGGCCCTGGCCGGGGTCGCGGGCTACACCGTGGCCAACGACGTCTCGGCCCGCGACCTGCAGTTCGCCGACGGCCAGTGGACCCGGGGTAAGAACCTCGACACCTTCTGCCCGCTCGGCCCGGTCGTCGTCACCCCCGACGAGATCGGCGACCCCCAGGCGCTGGCGCTCAGGACCGTCGTCAACGGCGAGACCGTCCAGAACTCGACGACCGCGGAGATGCTCTTCGGTGTCGCCGAGCTGCTCTCCTACTGCTCGCGCGCCTTCACCCTCGAACCCGGCGACGTCGTGCTGACCGGCACCCCGTGGGGCTGCGGCGAGTTCATGACCCCCCGCCGCTCGCTCAGGCCGGGGGACGTCGTCGAGGTGAGCGTCGAGGGCATTGGCACCCTGCGCAACCCCGTCGTCGGCCGCCGATGACCCCTCCGTTTGAAAACCCCCGAATCCCCCGAATAGGAGTTCCCGTGAGACAGGCACATCCGACCCCCGGCGGCCCACGGTGAAGGCCCTGGTGTTCACCGGCCCCGGCACCGTCGAGATGCGCGAGGTGCCCGAGCCCGAGCCGGGCCCCGGCGACGTGCTGGTGCACGTGGTCACCTCCGGCATCTGCGGCAGCGAGCTGCACGGCGTCAAGACACCGGGCTTCCGGGTGCCGCCGCTGGTGATGGGCCACGAGTTCGCGGGCCGTACCGACGAAGGACGTCCCGTCATCGTCAACCCGATCCTGTCGTGCGGGGAGTGCGACGTGTGCGCGCTGGGCCTGCGCAACGTGTGCAGGAAGCGGCGGATCGTCGGCGTGCACACCCCGGGAGGGTTCGCCGAGCGCGTCGCCGTACCGGAAAGCGCACTGGTCGCGCTGCCCGAGGGGCTCGACTGGACGGCGGCCGGAGTCGTCGAGCCGGTGGCCAACGCCGTACACGCGTGGGCACTGGCCGGGACCCCGAAGGGGGCGCGGGTCGGGGTCATCGGCGCGGGCGCCATCGGCCTGGCCTGCCTGCAGGTTGCCGTGTCCGGGGGCGCGGGCCGGGTGGAGATCGCCGACCGCTCCGACAGCCGCAGAGCGGTGGCGGCCGGGCTCGGGGCGGACGCGGCAGTCGCCGAGCTGACCGGGGAGTACGACGTGGTCTTCGACGCGGTCGGCGCGGCGGCCACCCACGAGCAGTCGCTCGCCCGGCTGCGTCCCGGCGGGATCGCGGTGTGGCTGGGGCTCGCCGACCCGGTCTCCGGGTTCGACGCCGCCGACCTCGTGCGCGGGGAGAAGCGGGTGACCGGCTCCTTCGCCTACCGCGACGCCGACTTCGCCGAGGCGGTCGAGCTGGTCGGGGGATGGGACCTGAGCTGGGTCTCGACCTTCCCGCTCGCCGAGGGCGCCGAGGTCTTCACCGCGCTGATGAACGGTCGCGCGACTCCCGTCAAGGCCCTGCTGGCCCCCTGAATCGAGGTACCCCATGGCCCGGATCGTCCTGGTGGGCGCCGGAAGCATCACCTTCGCCAAGAACCTGCTCTCCGACATCCTGACCTTCCCCGAACTCGCCGACTCGACGGTCGTGCTGCACGACATCGACGCCGAACGGCTCGCGACGGCCGAGGCCATGGCCACCTGGATGGTCGGGGAACTCGGGATCGGCGCCAGGGTCGAGGCCCACCTCGACCGCCGTGCCGCGCTCGACGGCGCCGACCACGTCATCAACGAGATCGCCGTCGGTGGCATGGCCGCCGTGCGCCGCGACTTCGACATCCCCGCCCGGTACGGCGTGCGCCAGACGATCGCCGACACCCTGGGGATCGGCGGCGTCTTCCGCGCGCTGCGCACGATCCCGGTGATGGTCGCCCTGGGCAACGACCTGGCGGAGCTGGCGCCGGACGCGACGCTGTTCACCTACACCAACCCGATGTCGATGATCCCGTGGGCGGTCTACGCGGGCACGCCGTTCCGCAACGTGGTCGGCGTCTGCCACGCGGCCCGCGACACCCAGCGGACCCTGGCCAGGATGGTCGGCGTGCCCGAGGATGAGGTCTCCTTCCTCACGGCCGGGGTCAACCACCAGGCGTTCGTGCTGCGCTTCGAGCGGGACGGGGAGAATCTCTATCGCCGTCTGGACCGGCTCATCGAGGCTGACCCGGAACTGCGCCGCAGGGTCCGCGTGGAAATTTACCGAAATTTCGGCTATTTCCCGACGGAGTCGAGCGAGCACGGCGCGGAGTACCTCCCCTGGTTCCTCTCCCGGCCCGACCAGATCGACAAATACCGCATCCCGGTGGGCGTCTACCTCGACTGGCTGGCCGACGGCTTCGCCGAGTACGAGGAGCAGAGGCGCTCCCTCGACGCGGGCCGGGGCGTGACCATCCAGCGCGGCGAGGAGCTGGCCTCGCTGGCCATCCACTCCATCGAGACCGGCACCCCACGGCTCATCCACGGCAACGTCCGCAACGGCGGCCTCATCTCCAACCTCCCCGAGGACGCCTGCGTCGAGGTGCCCTGCCACGTCGACCGCTCGGGGGTGCGACCGACCAGGATCGGTGAGCTGCCCGCCCAGCTCGCCGCGCTCAACCGGGTCACGCTCAACGTCAGCGAACTGACCGTGCGGGCCGCCCTCGAAGGCCGCCGCGACCACGTCTACCAGGCCGCCCTGCTCGACCCGAACACCGCCGCCAGCCTGCCGGTCTCCCGAATTCGCGAGCTGGTGGACGAGCTGATCGCCGCCCACGGGGACCTGCTGCCCGAGGGCGTCAGGGACCGGCCGTGACCACGCCCGACCTCCCGCTGTCGCGCTACCGCCCGATCTCCCAGCTCAGGGTTCCCGTCACCCGCGTCGAGCGGGCCAGGATGCCCGTCGTCGACGCGCACGTCCACCTCGGCCGCTGGCTCAGCGACGACGGCGACTGGATGGTCGGGGACGTGCCCGCGCTGCTGGACACGATGGACGCGCTCAACGTGCGCGGCATGGTCAACCTCGACGGCCGCTGGGGCAGGGAGCTGGCCGAGAACATCGAGCGCTACGACGCCGCCCACCCCGGCAGGTTCGCCACCTTCTGCCACGTGGACTGGTCACAGGCCGCCGAACCCGGCTTCGACGAACGGCTGGCCGCCCAGTTGCGCGCCTCGGTCGCCGAGGGCGCGGCCGGCCTGAAGGTCTGGAAGGACCTCGGCCTGCATGTGCGCGACCACCGCGGTGAGCTGCTCATGCTCGACGACGTACGGCTCGGCCCCCTGTGGGCCGCCGCGGGCGAGCTGGGCATTCCCATCGCCCTGCACACCGCCGACCCCGTGGCCTTCTTCGAGCCGGTGGACGAGCGCAACGAGCGTCTCGAACAGCTGACCGCCCGCCCCGACTGGGTGTTCTCCGGGCCTGAGTTCCCGTCGTTCGAGCGGCTGATGGAGGCCATGGAGGCGATGGTCGCCGCCCACCCGGCGACGACCGTGATCGGGGTGCACGCCGGATGCTGGCCGGAGAACCTCGGCTGGGTCGGGCGGATGCTCGACGAGCACCCCAACTTCCACATCGACATCGCCGCCCGCCTCGCCGAACTCGGCAGGGCACCCAGGGCGGCCCGCGCGCTGGTCACGAGCCACCCCGACCGGGTGCTGTTCGGCACCGACGAGATCCCACCGGACCCGGAGGTCTACCGCCTCCACTTCCGTTTCATGGAGACCGCGGACGAGGCCTTCGCCCACTCCCTGGAGGACCCGCCGCCGATGGGCCGCTGGACGATCTCCGGCCTCGACCTGCCCGACGACGTCCTCACCCGGGTCTACGCGGGCAACGCGCTCAGGCTCGTGCCGAGGCTCGACCCCCGCCCGGAGGTGGTCACCGTGACACGGGACTGAGAGGGACCGGCCGTCCCCCCGGAGCGGAGGGACGGCCGACAACAAGATCACCGACAGGGCGTGTACGGCAGGTCGTTCAGGTCGTAGTCCTTCGACTTCTTGATGGCGTTGAAGTCGAACGTCGTGGAGTTCGCCTTCGGGCAGAAGGTGCCCGGCGCCGTGAGGTACTCCACCTGGAAGACCGGCTTGCCCGCCTTGACGAAGGGCTTGAGGTCACCGCACTCGTCGTACTGGAAGCACTCCTCGTTGACCGCGAAGTCGAAGTCCGCGACCAGGTCGGCGACCTGGCTCAGGTCGTTCTTGAGCCCGACGGCCAGGCCGTACCGGTGGGCGATGCCCGCCAGGGCCCGGTTGTAGGTGAGCTGGGTCGCGGGGCTGATGTTCCAGCCGGTGACCGAGGCCCCCTCCTCGTGCGCGTGCACGACGTCGAACTCAACCCCGTCGAACCCGGCGCTCGCGCACTTGGCGACGCGCGCCTCCATCATCTGCAGCAGGAAGTCACGTTGTCCCTTGTCGTTGTTGATGTTCGCCCAGCGCTCGTTCGGGAACGTGCTGCTGAACGGCTTGCCGAGCAGGGACTTGCCGTGGCTGTTGTGCCAGTCGAGGAACTGCTGGTAGTCAGGACGGAAGTCCTCGATGGACCCGGCGTCGACGTAGCAGATCGCCTTGGCGCCGCGGGCGTGGATGGCCTTGACGGCCTCGGTGTTCAGGGTCGTGTTGTTCCCCACGTTGGCGTAGAGGTCGATGTCGTACATGTCGGGCTGCACGCAGGCGCCACCGGTCTGCGGCACCGCGCAGATGTTGACGTTGACGCCCCCGGTCGCGGGGTAGGCCGGGTTGCCCTCCAACTGGTACTGCCAGCGGCTGCGGAGCGCGGGGCGCCAGATGTCGCTCTTGGGCACGGCCGTGGGACTGGCCGTCGGGCTCGGGGTGGGCTTGGCCGTGGGGCTCTTCGTGGGCTTCGGCTTGGGCTTGTAGCGCCTGTGCCCGGGGTCGGGCTTGGCGGTGGGGGTCGCGGTGACCGCCGTGACAGCCCCCGTGGCTGCCACGCCGGTCCCGGTGTTCCCGGTGGCGGAGGTGGCGCCCGCGGCGAGGGCCGTGGCGACGATCGTGGTCGCGGCGACACCCACCAGGACGCCCAGGCGGAGCGGGGTCCGCCTCGGAGGGGAGAACTTGCTCAAGACGTTCACTCTCTTTCCGTATAACAGAACGGAGTTCCGCGATCAAGGAAAGCGAGTAAGAGGGAGGAATGTCAACCCTGCCGGAGCCCCCCGAAGGGCCTCTGGCGTCGTGGAACGTGACAGATCGTCAACGATCTTCCGATGCCCTGATCGGATCTTGCCCGGTCTTGCAGGTTATTCCGTATAACGGAATGCTGGTCCGTATAACGGACAGTCGCTATACTCACCGCACGCAGCGGTTAACGCCGCCGTGCTCTGTGGAAGGAAAAATCCCATGGCACGCATCGTGTTCATCGGCGCGGGCAGCGTCGAGTTCACCAAGAACGTCCTCTCTGACATCCTGACATTTCCGGAACTGGGGGATTCCACCCTGGTCCTGCACGACATCAATGCCGAAAGGCTGGCCACCGCCGAGGCCATGGCCGGTTGGATGGTCGCCAAGCTCGGTCTGGGCGCCAAGGTCGAGGTCCACCTCGACCGTCGTGCCGCCGTCGACGGCGCCGACTACGTCATCAACGAGATCGCGGTCGGTGGATACGAGGCAACCCGCGTGGACTTCGAGATCCCGCGCCGGTACGGCCTGCGCCAGACGATCGCCGACACCCTCGGCATCGGCGGCATCTTCCGCGCGCTGCGCACGATCCCCGTGATGGTCGGCCTGGGCAACGACCTGGCCGAGCTGGCTCCACAGTCGCTGCTGCTCAACTACACCAACCCGATGGCGATGATCCCCAGGGCCGTCTACCAGGGCACGCCGTTCAAGAACGTCTTCGGGCTGTGTCACTCGGTGCGCGACACCCAGGCCCGCCTGGCCTCGCTCGTCGGCGTGCCCGAGGAGGAGGTCTCCTACGTCACGGCGGGAGCCAACCACCAGGCGTTCGTGCTGAAGTTCGAGCACCGGGGCCGCGACCTCTACCCCGTGCTGGACGAGGTCATCGAGCGCGACCCTGAGCTGCGCCGGACCGTCCGGGTGGAGATGTACCGCCGTTTCGGCTATTTCCCGACCGAGTCCAGTGAGCACGGCTCCGAGTATCTCCCCTGGTTCCTGCACCACGACGACCAGGTCGAGCACTTCCGCATCCCCGTGGAGATCTACCTGCGCTGGTCCGAGGAGAACCTCGACACCTACGAGGAGACCAGAAGACGGCTGGCAGCGGGCGAGGGGGTCGAGATCGAACCCGCGATGGAGCTGGCCTCCGAGGTCATCCACTCCATCGAGACCGGCACCCGCAGGGTCGTGCACGGCAACGTGCGCAACAACGGCCTCATCTCCAACCTGCCCAAGGACGCCTGCGTCGAGGTGCCCTGCCTGGTCGACAGGTCCGGGATGCGGCCCACCGCGATCGGCGAGATGCCCGCCCAGCTCGCCGCGCTGAACACGACCTTCCTCAACGTGGGCGACCTGACCGTCCGGGCGGCCCTCGAAGGCCGTCGCGACCACGTCTACCACGCCGCCATGCTCGACCCGAACGCCTCGGCCACGCTCACTCTCAAGCAGATCCACGACCTCGTGGACGAGATGATCGCGGCCCACGGCGACCTGCTTCCCGAGGGGGTCCGATGAGAAGGGCACTCACCGCGGCCACCACCCTGGCCGCCGTCGTCGCGCTGACCGCCACCGGCTGCTCCGCCTCGGGCGAGAAGGCGTCGGGACCCGCGGAGATCGTCATCTGGCACGGCCAGGAGGACACCTCGGCCAAGACGATCGAGAAGCTGGTCACCCGGTTCAACGACACGCACAAGGACGTCAGGGTCCGGGTCGAGTCGGGCGGCGCGACCGCGGACGGCATGCTTCCCAAGATCACCGCCGCGCTCACCTCGGACGCCTACCCCGACATCGCCTACCTGTACGGCTCGTGGGCGCCCAACGTCGCCCGCAACCCCAAGGTGGCCGACCTGACCGCCTACACCAAGACCCCGGAAGCCAGGTGGCAGGACTTCTGGGCCAACGAGCGCGAGTCGGTCACCGTGCAGGGCAAGGTCATCGGCTTCCCCGCCGTGGTGGACAACATGGTCGTCCTCTACAACAAGAAACTTCTGGACAAGGCCGGGATCGAGCACCCCAAGCCCGACTGGACGTGGGCCGACTTCCGGGAGATGTCCAAGAAGATGACTGCCCCCGGCGACGGCGTCTTCGGCGCCACCTGGCCGATCAGCGGCGGCGAGGAGGCCGTGTGGGGCCTGTGGCCGATGCTCTGGCAGGCGGGCGGCGACATCCTCTCGCCCGACCAGAGGAAGGCCACCTTCAACTCCCCGGCGGGACAGCAGGCGCTCGACCTGCTGCGGGCCATGGCGGTCGAGGACAAGTCCCTCTACCTGGACTCAAGCCCCGCCGAGAAGGGCCAGAAGCTCTTCGAGTCGGGACGGCTCGGCTTCTTCATGTCGGGTCCCTGGGTGCTTCCCGACCTGCAGGCGGCCAAGGTCGACTACGGCGTCGTGCAGCTGCCCGGGACCAACGGCAACCACGAGACGGTCTCCGGACCCGACAACTGGGTCGTGTTCAACCACGACGAACGCCGGGTCAAGGCCGCCACCACCTTCCTGAGCTGGCTGACCGCGCCGGAGCAGGAGCTTGAGTGGATGACGGCCACCGGATCGCTGCCGATCCGCGAGTCGATCACCAAGCTGCCCGGCTACCAGGACTATCTGAAGAAGTATCCGGGAGTCGACGTGATCTCGGCCAACCTCGCCAACGCCAAGCGGGTCAGACCGCCGACGACGAAGTACCCCCGGGTGTCCTCCTTCGTGGCCGACGCCATCGCCAAGACCCTGCTCGGCAGGACGACCACCAAGGAAGCCCTGGACGAGGCCGCCGCCAAGGCGGACGCGGCGCTGGCCGTACCGGGATCATGAGCAACGTGCAGGCGCTCAGCCGGGCGGAGACCGCGGCCCCGAAGCGGAGACCCGACCGCAGGAAGCTGGCCGACAACGTCACGGGATGGTCGTTCGCGGGACCGGCGACGGTGATCATCCTGGGGTTCTCGCTGATCCCCATGGCGTGGGCGCTCATGCTCTCCTTCACCGACTCCGACCTGATGACGCCGGGGCGCAACGTCGGGCTCGACAACTACCGGGCGCTGTTCCAGGACCCGGTGTTCTACCAGGCGCTCAGGAACACCGGGCTGCTGGTCGTGCTCTACATCCCGGCCTCGCTGATCGCCGGCCTGCTGGTCGCGGTGCTGCTGAACAGGAAGGTGCGCGGCATCGGGTTCTACCGGGCCTGCTTCCTGGTGCCGTACATCGCCTCGGCCACCTCGGCCGGTCTGCTCATGGGCTACATCTTCGACCGTGACTTCGGGCTGATGAACGGCCTGTTCGTCAAGCTCGGGCTGCCGGTCCAGGGCCTGCTGAGCAGCCCGTCCCAGGCGATGTTCGTGCTGACGCTGATCTTCTTCTGGACCCGCTTCGGGTTCTCCGTGGTGATCTACCTGGCCGCGATCCAGGAGATCAGCAAGGAGGTCCTCGAAGCGGCGGCCATCGACGGCGCGAGCAGGTGGGCCACGTTCTGGCACATCATCGTGCCCTCGGTACGGTCCATGACGATCTTCCTCGGCGTCTGGGGACTGATCGACGCGCTGCAGTTCTTCGACCTGATCGTGACCACCACCAAGGGCGGTCCCGCCAACTCCACGGTGACGATCGTCTACTACGTCTGGCAGCTCGCCTTCAGCTTCTTTACCGCCGGGTACGGCGCGGCCGTCGCCTACGTGCTGTTCGCCGGGACCCTGCTGCTGATCATCGCGGGCCTGCTGGTCGCGCGCAGGAGAGGGGCCATGCGATGAGACGTCGTCTGCCCAGCGGGTGGCACCTGGTGCTCGTGCCGATGTCCGCGGTGACCGTGCTGCCGTTCGTCTGGATGGTGCTCAGCTCGTTCATGACCCAGGGCGAGCTGAACCGCTTCCCGCCCTCGGTCTGGCCGGAGGCCCTCGACCTGGGTGGATACCGTACGGTCCTGCAGGGCTCGGACTTCCCGCGCTGGTTCCTCAACAGCGTGCTCGTCTCGGGCGCGATCGTGATCGCCCAGCTCGCGCTGTGCAGCATGGCGGGCTACGCCTTCGCGAGGATGCGGTTCATCGGCTCCAGGATCACCCTGGTCCTGGTGATCGCCACGGCGCTGATCCCCTTCCAGCTCACGGTGATCCCGACGTTCCTGATCTTCAACAAGGTCGGGCTGACCGACACGCTGGGCGCGCTCATCGTGCCGCAGCTCAGCTCGGCGGTCGGCATCTACCTGATGACCGCGTTCTTCCAGTCCTTCCCCAAGGAACTGGAGGAGGCCGCCAGGATCGACGGATGCTCGCGGTTCGCGGTGTTCTTCAGGGTCGTGCTGCCGGTGGCCAAGCCCGCCCTCGCCGCGCTGGCCGTCATCACCTTCATCACGGCCTGGAACGACCTGTTCTGGCCGCTGGTGGCGATCAGTTCGGAGGCGAACTACACGGTCCAGGTCGGGCTGACCACCTTCCAGGGCCAGCACAAGGCCGACTGGCCTGCCGTCATGGCGGGCACCGTGCTCACCACGCTGCCCGTCCTGGGCGTCTTCCTCTTCGGTCAGCGCCGCTTCGTCCAGGCGCTGACCGGCGCGGTGAAGGGCTGACCCCCTTCACCGGTGTCCCGGTGGGACGGCGGGGGCCGTCCCACCGGGCGCTTTATCCGTTCTCCCGGTAGGGGTTGGCGGGCAGGCCGGTGAAGAAGGTCTCGCACCGGAACAGCTCACCGCCCGTCTCCCCGTCCCAGGCGCTGGTCACGTACAGCACGTTCAGGTCAGGGCCGCCGAACGCGCAGCTCGTCACGTTGGTCGCGGGGATCTCCACGGTCAGGTCGTGGCTCCCGTCAGGACGCAGTCGCAGTACGGCCCCGCCACCCCACAGCGCGACCCACACGTGCCCGCTCGTGTCCACGGCGAGACCGTCGGGCAGGCCCCTGGGGATCATGGCGAACAGCCTCCGGTTGGCCAGGCTCCCCTCCGCCGGGTCGTAGTCGAAGACGTCGATCCGCCCCGTCGGCGTGTCCACGTAGTACATCAGCCGCTCGTCCGGGCTCCACGCGACGCCGTTGGAGATCGCGACGTCCCCGACCACCCGCTCGCAGCGCCGTCCGGGCCCGAGCCGGTAGAGCGCCCCGGCCCCCGGGGTGTCGTCCTCGGCCATGGTGCCCGCGAAGAAACGGCCCGCCCGGTCGCAGGCGCCGTCGTTCATCCGGTTCCCCGGCCGCTCGTCCGCGGTCACGGGCGCGACGATCTCCAACCTGTCTTCCGCGAGTACGGCGAAGCCGTCCCGTACGGCCAGGGCCAGCCCGCCCTCCGCCCTGGGGACCGCGACCCCGACCGCCATGCCCACGTCGATCACGCCGCGTGAGCCGTCCGCGGGGTCGAGCCGGTGCACCTTGCCCGCGGGGATGTCCACCCACAGCAGGGTTCGCGTGCGTTCGTCCCAGCGGGGCCCCTCGCCGAGCAGCGCACGGGGGCCGGGGACGATCCTCGGCTTGGAGACCACGGTGAGGTTCATGTGCCGTTCCTATTCCGTATCACAGAACGCTATTCCAAATGGCTCTCAGCAGATCACCGCCGAGAACGCCCTGTCAAGGGTCAGAGTTGCTCGGCGACGGCCAGCCGCAGGGCGTTGCCGCACTCGTCCATCCGGGCCGGTGACATGCGGTCCTTGAGGGCCGTCACGCTCACCGCCGCCACGGGGGTCGACTTGCCCATGAACACCGGGGTCGCGACACACCGCACCCCGGGCTCGTTCTCCTCAAGGTCGAGCGAGTAACCGCGCTCCCTGATCTGGGCCAGGTGCGTGGCCAGCCGCGCCGGGCTGGTGATCGTGTTGCGGGTCCGCGAGGCCAGCGGGCCGTACCGCTCGGCCCACGCCCTGATCGCTTCGTCGGTGGGATAGGTCCACGCCAACAGCGCCTTGCCCACCCCCGTGCAGTGCGCGAAGTTGCGTCCGCCGATCACCGAGGTCATCGTGATCGACCGTACGGCCTCGACCTTGTCGAGATAGACGACCTCGGCCCCGTCGAGCATGGCCATGTGCACGGTCTCGGCGAACTCCTCGCTCAACCGCGTCAGCAGCGGATGGACAAGGGTGCGCAGGTCCATGTTCTCGTAGAACCTGAAGGCCGTCGCCAGCATCTCGGTCCCCAGGAAGTAGGGACCGCTCGGCTCGGGCTGCGCTGCGAACCCCCGATGCTTCAGCGCGCCGAGCAACCGGTGCAACGAACTCTTCGGCAACCTGAGCCGAGTGGACAACTCGTCGAGGGTAGCCCCCCTGCTGTGCCTGCCGATCTCCTGCAGGATCAGCAGGGCCCGATCGACACTTCCCACCGGTGACTGGACCTCACCCATGATTCTCCCTCGCCTATTCCGGATAATGGAATGCTATAGCGTTATACGGAACCATCACCAGTCACCACCCAAGACCCAACCCCACCCCCCCCACAGTCTGTCGCTCCCCGGGACCCCTCCGTTACCTCTGACCCCGTACGGCACGCGGCCACCGGTGGCCGTCAGCGCGCCAGCAGACGGGTGAACGCGACAAGAAGGCAGACGGTGGAGGGGATAAGGAAGATGCCGATCGAAGGCAGGGTGATCAGGCAGAAGGCGCCCAGGAGGATGGCCGCGGCGAGGGTGGACGCCCTACGCAACGCTCCGGCGACGAGGAGGGGGAGCACGGAGAGCACGACCGGGACGAGGAAGAGCAGCACACGACCGCCGACGAGATCGACCGCGCGCCTGCCAACGGTCCCGGACGGGGTGGCCGACGCGTAGACCGGCACGAGGAACAACACGGCGGCGACCACGAGACTCAGAGCCACGGCACCGAGAGTCCACCGCCGGGCCGACCTCGCCTGCCGGTCGTTCCAGGGACGTGCCGTCGTCATGCTCACTCACTCCTCAAGCAGTCGCCTGCGGTGTGCTCGGTCGAGCGTCCGGACCACCTCATGGTGACAGGCCAGGAGGAAGGGGCAACTGACGTCCGGGATCAAAGCGGGCATGCGTGTGTGCGAGATCGGGAGCGCGGTGAGTCTGATCAGCCGTGACTATGGGCTATGTTCCTCCGTGCCGTTCCAGGGGAGCGGCTCCCACTCCGAGCGAAACGTCACCGACGACGAGAAACTCGGGCTGTATTACCGCTGGTCGGCGGTGTTTGGCCGGGATTTTTTGAGGGCTTCGGGGAAGCCGGGGCCGTGGATGACGTGGATCTGGGTGAGGTCGGTGATCTGGCCGCAGGTTTGGCAGGTGGTTTGGTCGGCGATCGTTCCGTCGCAGCCCGTGTGCCGATAGAGGATAGGTGGGCCGTCGGGTGCCGCCCATCGGTCGCCCCACTGGGTCAGCGCGATGATCACGGGTGCCAGGTCGAGGCCCTTCTGGGTCACGGCGTAGCTGCTCCGGTCGGGCTGCTCCTTGCTCGACCGCCGTTCGAGGACGCCCGCGTCGACAAGGCTGTCCAGGCGTTTGGCCAGGATGTTGGTCGCGATGCCCAGCCGCTGGAAGTCGGCGAACCGGCTCGCCCCGGCGAACAGCACGTCACGCACGATCAGCAGGCTCCACCGCTCGCCGACGACCTCCAGGGCCCTGGCGGCCGAGCACACCTGTGTGTCGTAGGTCCTGCCCAGCATGACGGCCCCACCTCCCCAGGGAAGCACTTGCGTCATGCAAGCCTACCCCTCTACCCTCGCTTGCATCATGCAAGTGTGTCGGGGTGGAGAAAGAGCATCCCGCGATAGAGCCCGCAGCGGCACCGGCATGATCCAACAATCACCTGGGGGACAGACATGAGCGGACCGCTGCTCAAGGGCAAGAGCGCCGTGATCTACGGGGGAGGCGGCGCCATCGGCGGGGCCGTCGCACGGGTGTTCGCCCGGGAGGGCGCGAGGGTCTTCGTCGCCGGGCGGACGCAGGCGAAGCTCGACGCCGTGGCGAGCGACATCGCCGCCACGGGCGGAACTGTCGAGACCGCGCGCGTCGACGTCCTCGACCAACAGGCGGTCGAGAAGCACGCCGACGCGGTAGCGGCGACGGCGGGCGGCATCGACATCGCCGTCAACGCCGTGAGCGTCATGCACGACCAGGGGACTCCGCTGGCGGACCTGTCGCTGGAGGAGTTCATGCGGCCGATCGACGGCTTCCTGCGGACGCTGTTCATCACCAGCAAGGCTGTGGCGCGGCACATGGGCAGCGAGCGTCCCGGCGTCATCCTGACGCTGTCGGAGCCGGGGGCCAAACTGGCGGTAGGCGGCATCCTGGGGCACGCCGTGAGCGCGGCCGGCAAGGAGGCGTTCTCACGGGTTCTGGCCGCGGAGCTGGCACCCCGCGATGTCCGGGTCATCGGCATCCGGCCACACGCCGTCGTCGATGCTCCGGCGGCCGGTTCCTACACCGGGGGCCTCTTCGAGCAGGCCGCGGCGGCAGCCGGGCAGTCGATCCAGGAACTGCTCGAAGGCGGGGCGATGGCGCAGGGGACACTTCTGAAGAGGCTGCCCACGCTCTCCGAGATCGCGGAGACCGCCGCGTTCCTGGCTTCGGACCGAGCCGGAACCATGACCGGAACGATCGTCAACCTGTCCGGTGGCGCGATCGTCGACTGAGCTCGAAGCCAACCGGGAACCCGGCGACCCCGTTGACACCCGCAGGCCGTACCGCCTGACCTCCGTGAGGCTCCATCGCGAGCGGCCGAGCGGCCGAGCGGCCGGATGACGGAGTGGCGTCACCTCGTCATCCGACTGCTCAACCGGGTGTCACGTCAGCGAAGTTCGGGGTAATACGTGTCGGCGACCCATTCGCCGAACTCCATCCCGTGCTTGGCTCCAGCGACAAGGCCCTGGAACTGGAGGATGAACGGCGCGGTTCCTCCGGTTTCGGGGATGAGGAGCACACCGACGGCGGATCCGCCGACCCATCCGGTCAGGGCGCCCGCGACACCCCAGTTCCTGATGATCCTCTCCCTGGGAGTGAGCCTACGCCACGTTTTCGTCGCGGAGTCGTAGACGTGGTCGGCGCGGAAGGAGGCATCCTCCATGCTTTCGTATATGTTCATGGGGCGACCGAATTCGTCGCCGAAGCGCCCCTTGCGGCGCTCCCACGGAGGGATCTCCGTGACCTGCTGAGGGGCCTGGGAAACCGGATCGGCGACGGGCGGGGTCTTGGCGACGCGTTGCGCGCAGGTGGTGCCGATTCCTCGGGAGACGCCGAGGGAGAAGGCGAGATAGTCCAGGTGGATGGCGGTGACGAGGGCGGCGACGTTCGTCGTGGCCGGGTTCGGGCCCGACGTGACGAGCACGGATTTGGTGGGGGCGGTGTCGGCCGGGGGCGGGGCCAGGGCGTCGAGTGCCTGCTGCAGCGTCTCGTCCTGCCAGTAGAGGCGGAGCGTCAGCGTGGCCGCCGCCTGTTGCGCCTGGCTGTCGCGGGTGGACAGCCGGGTGATCGCGGCGGCTTCCTCCACCCTGCGGACCAGGGGTGCGGTGTCGCCGGAGCGGGGCGAGATCGGCACGGCCGGGGAGGCGGTTCGCAGGGTGCGCAGGATCGTCTGGTGGATGACTTGGGCGGGAACCTCGGTGGTCGCGTCGGCGATGGCGTTGTTGACCTGGGCGACCTGCTGGTTGACGGCGTCGATGACGAGCTCGATGTCGTCGTCTTCCGGGAAGGGCAGCGTGTAAATGTCGGCGTCGAACTCGGCGGCCGCGGTGGCGGAGGCGAGCAGGTGGGCGCTGAGCTGGGCATCGCCGATCTGCTCGGCCTGGGCGGCGAGGTCGGCGCGGAAGGCGGCGATACCGGCGCGCAGGGTCTCGGCGTAGTCGGGGTCGTCCTCGGCGACCTTGGCCACGATGGCCAGCTCCGGGTCCGACAGCAGCGGCGTCACGGGCGCCGGGGACAACACGATCGCGATGGCTTCCTCGATGGGGAGGCCGTCGTCGGGTCCGAGGTCGGTGGTGAGGGGGGAGGCCGCGAGGCGAGCACGGGTCGCGATCTCGAACAGAAGCTCCACCGGAGGGGTGGGCGCAATTTTGCTGAGATGGCCGCTTGTGCCGGATTTGCCGCCACCGAACGGTAATGCCACGAATACATCCTTTCGCCGGAGGGATCAGGATGCGACTTTAACCTTTTTAAGGGACGTCACGCGATAAAAACCGCCAGCCCCAAACCCAACTCCCAGCCAACCCCACCCCACTCACCACCATCCACCCCGTTCCAACCTCAAACCCACCACCAAGCCCGAAACCCCACAAAAACCACCCCCTGGCAACCAAACGGTCACCACCCCCACGCCACCTCGCCGAACTGACAACAGCCAAATAAGCGAACAAATAGGCGAGCCCACCGGTCGGGTCCTCTTCAGAGCGACAAGCGACGTCATTTTCGTCCCGTACGGCCCGGCCTAGTTTCGAACCCTTCAGGGTGATGAGCGACGCAGCAGGTTGGTGGCGCCCGGCCTGTGGGAGACGCGTTGCGAACCCTTCAGGGTGATGAGCGACAGGAGTAACGGACGGGGAGTCGGAGAGGGTTCCCAGGGGTTGCGAACCCTTCAGGGTGATGAGCGACCGGCGACTGAGGCCGCCATCGCTCGGATGGAAGCGAGGTTGCGAACCCTTCAGGGTGATGAGCGACGGTGAGCCTATGGCGTCAACCGCGCTGGAGCTGTTGTTGCGAACCCTTCAGGGTGATGAGCGACCACCCTTCCCCCACCGGGCGCCGCAGGGGCCGTAGAGTTGCGAACCCTTCAGGGTGATGAGCGACCGGGTACGTCCCCGGGCAGGAGGATCTACTGGCAGGGTTGCGAACCCTTCAGGGTGATGAGCGACGAAGAAAGACGTCCAGAACTTTCCGCCCAAGGCCTTGTTGCGAACCCTTCAGGGTGATGAGCGACATGCCGGTCGGGGCGCCTGGGCTGACCGGGCGGCCCGGTTGCGAACCCTTCAGGGTGATGAGCGACCCGAGGGTAAAGTCCCAGGTCAGGTAGGGCGAAATGCGGGTGGGGCGGACTGGTTCTGCGGCAGTCCGGCGGTAGTGCAGAGGTGCAGGTCAGAGCGTTGATCATTTTTGGGTACGGCCCGGCGTACGAAGCTCTGTCCATGATGACGGGTTCACGGATCAGAGTCGAATGTTCCGAGTTTCGCGTCCTCCACAAAGGTGTTCCGTCTGAAGACGTCAGGTTCTCTGCTTTTCTCGGGCGGGTGGATGTGGTGAGGGTGCGTCCATGAGCCAGGTGGAGATAAGCCGTCTCGGCTCCAGGGGTACTCGGGAGCGGCCCTGCACCCTGAGGCAACGACACTGTGCGAGTGTCCCTCAGCGCTCGCAAGCCCCCGGCCCGTGCCAGCGCCAGGGGGTTGCGAGAAGGTAAGTGATCAGGCGTCGAAGGCACCGGTGTTCACGCGGCCGATGAACGAGCGCCACTGGGCGGGCGTGAAGGCCAGGGCCGGACCGGAGGGGTCTTTGCTGTCGCGGACGGCGACCAGGCCGGGGAGGTTCGTGGCCACCTCGACACAGTTTTCGTTCGTAGCGCCTGAAAGGCTGCTCTTGTGGAACTTGGCGTCGGTCAGGTCGGGGGACATGGCTGCTCCTCGCCTTCGTCTGGGGGTTCCTGATCCTCACTGTGCGAGTGCCTCTCAGCACATGCAAGCCCCCGACGCCACGTCAGCGCCAGAGGCTTGCGAGAAGGTAAGTGTTCAGGCGTCGAAGGCACCGGTCCGCACACGGCCGACGAATGAACGCCACTGCGCGGGAGTGAACGCCAGCGTCGGGCCGGAAAGATCCTTGCTGTCGCGGACGGCGACCAGGCCGGGGAGGTTCGTCGCGACCTCAACACAGTTGTCAGTGGTAACGCCCGAGAGGCTGCTCTTGTGGAACTCGGCGCCGGTCAGGTCAGGGGACATGGGGTTCCTCGCCTTCGGATGAGTGAGTCCTGACCCTCACTGTGCGAGCAGTCCCTATCACACACAAGACCCCGGTGCTGTGTGTCAGCGCCAGGGTCTTGCGGAAAGGCGAGTGGTCAGGCGTCGAAGGCGCCGGTGTGCACGCGGCCGATGAATGAACGCCACTGCGCGGGAGTGAACGCCAGCGCCGGACCGGAAGGGTCCTTGCTGTCGCGGACGGCGACCAGGCCCGGGAGGTTCGTGGCGACCTCCACGCAGTCGTTGTTGCCGCCGCTGAGGCTGGACTTGCGGAACTCGGCGCCGGTCAGGTCGCGGGGGATCATGTTTCGCTCCTCACTGCGGCGATGAGCGCCGCAGACTCCTCGGGGGACAGGCAGGCGCCGGCAAGGCGCTCAAAGAGCAGGATAAGGTCCCGCACCTGGTGATCCGCTTCGACGTACACCTCTCCGGCTGGGCTTTCGACATAGCCAACATCCGGGTCCTGAGGGTCGAAGCTTAAGACCGAGAAAGGTCCTTCCATGCCCGGATGTGCCCCGGCGCCCAGTGGGAGGATCTGCACGGTGATGTGCGACTGGTTCGCATTCTGGAGAAGGTAGTCGAGCTGCTGATCCATGATCTGGGCTGAGCCTACGGGGCGACGGATGGCGGCCTCGTCGATCAACGCGTGCAGAGCCAGAGCCTTCGGACCGACGACGTTGATTTTGCGGACCATTCGAGCGCTCACGCGCCGGTTCAGCTCGTTTTCCTCTATGTCAGGGTGCCTGGCGCGGATGACTTCGCGGGCATAGCCCTCGCTCTGGAGCAGACCTGGGATCACGGCTATCTGCCACGTGCGGATAGCGGTGGCGTCGTCCTCCAGGGCGACGTAGCCACCGGTGAAAACATCGGAGTAGGCCGTCCACCAGCCACGGCGGTTGGCGTCGCGGGCGAGTTGGATCAGCCCGCCCTTGGTGTAGCTGTCCGCGCCGAACAGATCGCAGGCGTGAACCAGGTCTGTCTCGGAGACCATGATCCGGCCACCTTCAACACGATGGACCTTGCTGAGCGACCAGCCAAGCCGAAGTGCGGCCTCAGCGGTGCTGAGTTCGGCCTCTTCCCGGAGTCTGCGCAGCTCACGGCCCAGACGACGATGCCGGACGGTGGGGGACTTCATTGGCATGGCCTCAGTGTGCCGCGTCTGGCGAAAAAATTCTCGTGCTTTCGGCTTGCAGTCGTGCCGTAAGCACGCGCATTATGGATTCGCGAGGTTACCCACTGTGAGTGAGGCCATCATGGCACGAAAACATGGATCAACCCCCGCTAGCCGTACGTCAGGGGTATCAGACGTTCTCCCCTGATGGAGGAAAGGCGGGCGTCAGGGGAGACAAGCACACCTCAGCCGGTTTCCCGGCCGGGGTAGCTGACGAAGGTTCCGATCTGGGGGACCGTGTAGACCAGCCCCTGATCGCGGAGGTAGGCCACCACCTTGCGTGCGGTGGTCCTGGCCACGCCGAACTCCTGCACCATCTGCATTTCTGATGGGATCAGGTGCCGAGGCTGGTACTCCCCGCTGTGGATCCTGCTCTCCAGGATCTCGACCACCTGAATCCAGATCGGGCGGTCTGGCTCGTAGTCATGCACGACACGAACGTAGAGATGTATCTACGCGGTCTCTCATATGACTACGGCCAGTGACGGATCTACATGAGTAGATACGAGTGTAGATGAGAAATCGAACGTGCAAGCGATCAAAAACATCCGAAGCGTAAAAAAACGGACCTGCCCGGCGTTAGCCCCGCCGGAACAGGTCCTTGATCAGGAAGGTAACTCCTGACGTGAGCAAGAGTAGTGCTCCGGACATCGGCTCGGACACATGCGCCTGCTTCGGCGGTGCTGTACCGCTGCCCATGGGGTGCGCCCGATGCGGGCACTCGCCGTACGCCCATGGTTGTTCGCGGCAGGACGGGCACGAGTACGTGCAGCCGTCCGGGCTGCTGATGAACTCCCGGCTCCAGGCTCGTCGTGGGTACGGCCCGCAGATTCTTCCCGCGCCTCGGCCCCCTGTGGAGGTCGCACCGGGCGAGGTGGTTCCGCTGGTTCCCGCCCAGCGTCGTCCCGTGCCCGAGCCGGACCCCGAGCCGGGGTCGCCCGCAACGGCCCCGGCCGCGCACGCCGTACCGGATGACCTGCCCGTCCTCGCGGAAACCGCCCCCGACCCGGATCACGCACCGATCCCCGCCGATACCCCGCCCGCCGCTCCGGCCCAGGTCCCGAGCACCACGCCCACCCCTCCTGCTGCCGCCCCGGCCTCCGCGCTCACCACGCCTCCTGCCACTGACCCGGCCTCCGCGCTCACCACGCCTCCTGCCACTGACCCGGCCTCCGCGCTCACCACGCCTCCTGCCACTGACCCGGCCTCCGCGCTCACCACGCC
>NZ_JACHJP010000014.1:0-50991 GCF_014203715.1 Streptosporangium saharense | reverse complement strand
CCTCCTGCCGCCGCTCCGGTTTCCGTGCCCGCTACGCCTTCTGTCGCTGACCCGGTTGCCGCCCCGGCCTTCGCGCCCGTACGGCCTGCCCGTCCGCCGCTGCCCCGGCGAACCCGGCGTCCTGTCCCCGGTGCTCCCCGATCGGGGATCTCCTGGGCCAGGTTGCGTCGCTCCGGTCTGTCCCGGCCTGGTTTCCGCAGGAGTGCGGTACGGCCCGCGACCGGCAGATGTCGCGTTTCCCGTGCTCACACGGCTGTGCCGTACGGCATGCACCCTTCTTTCTCTTGTCCCGTAGGGCAGGCCCGTCTGGCGATCACCTCGTCGGCCAGAGCCTCTGATCGGATCACGGAGGTCCAGATCATGCACAACACCCCCGCTTCCACCCCGGCGATCCCGGGTTGGCGGTTGATCGTCAGTGACACCGGCCGGTACTGGGCCATCCGCAACCGGGCCTTCCCCCGCGTCGCCCTGCGGGCCGGGGTGGAACCGGCGGTGGACGCCGACACCTTCGAGGAGGTCCAGGCCGCCGTCGCCGAGCAGGAGGACAAGGCCCGCACCGCCGTCGCCGCCGCCGAGAAGACCGCCGTCGCCAACGCCGAGAAGACCACCCTGGCCGCCGCCGAGAAGACGGAGCCGGTCTCATGACGGGGCGACACCGCGACGGCCAGCCGTACGCCTCGGTGTATCAGCGGGTCTGGGACGGCCCGGCACGGGCCGAGGCCGAGCGGCTTGACCAGGCGTGGGCGGACTGGACCGTGCTCTACAGCCTGGGTAAGCGCAGCTTCTACGCCGTCGCGTCCTGGGACAGCCCCCAGGTCGTGGTGGTCGAGGACCCCACCTCCGAGGGCTTGGAAGGGCGGATGCAGGAGGCGGAGATGGTCCGGATGCTCCAGGCCACGCCGACCCCGCACGGTGGCGAGGAGCGTCCGCCCGCCGAGCCGCGCGACCGGGGCACGGCGGGGCCGCAGGATCGGGGCCCGGCCAGGAGGCGGCGTTCGTCGCCGGGTGGGAGGGCGGCATGATGCCACTCCTTAGCGCGGCCTGTCCACAGTCCGGTGTCGCGGATCGAACGTGCGACACCGTGCAACAGGCTCACCCGGGCTGGCTGGTCTTCCACAACCCGCAAACCGGATTGTGGAGCGCCTACCGCTGCGCCTTGTCCGGCAGGCCGGACCCCGGGGCCGTGCTGCTGGTACGCGCGGAGTCGGCCGAAGAGCTGGACCGCAAGCTGACCGCCCAGCCCGCCCAGGCGTTCGCCCGGACGCTCGCTCAGGCGTTCGTCCAGGCGTCCCGGCTGGTGTCGGCTCGCCTGAGCGTTCAGGCATCCCCGGTGGTGCCGCCGAGCGTCCGGGCCATGGCCGTCGCCCGTGCTCTGCACGCCCACACCATCCGGGCTGGTCAGCGGCCTGTCGGACTGCGCAGGTTGCTGCGCTCCTGAGCCGGTACGGCGGGTGGTGGGACCTCATCCCACCCGCTGCCCGCCGTACCCCCCAAGCGTGCGGCTCAGGTTGGAGGGCTTGAGCCGCACCCCTTCGCAAGGCGGCTCCCACACACGCCGGGACATGGCAGGGCGTGCTGGGGAAGGGGGAGCCGCCTCGCACCCGGTCCCGCGTCCCCACACGCGGGACCGGTCCTCCTACCGGGTGCCCGGCCCCTGCTCCCCGGCTCGGGGCCGGGCACCCCCACCCTCTCCCCACAAGAACACCCGCTCCATTCCCGTGAGAACTCCCTTACCGGGCGCCCGGCCCGTGCTCCCCGGCTCGGAGCCGGGCACCCCACCCTCACCTGAACAACCGGCAAGACCACCTGAACCGGCACAGCCTCCCACCTGAACCGGCAAGGCCTCCCCGTGTGAGGCGGGTTTCCTGTCCGTCCTCCGAAGCGAGACGACGATGACCGATGACGAGTACGAGCGACGCGTGATCGACGTGCTCACCAGCACCCACCCCGGCTGGTACTACCAACAACGCGACCTACCCGGCCTCCCCAAGTGGTGGGCCACCCGCTACTACCCGCTCCGCCCCGACCAGCGCAAAGCCGGAGCCCGCGACGTGCTCGGCCGTACCACCCTGCACGGATTGGTCAGGGCACTCGCCCACCACGACAAGATCCTCCACAACCTCCGCTACTGAAGGAGCCCCCATACCTACCCTCAAGGCCACCCGCAAGGCCGTCACCCCCGACGGCACCTTCACCACCGGCCCCGAAACCACCGACCGCCTCCTCACCCCCGGCGAAGTCGCCCACATCTTCGGCGTCGACCCCAAAACCGTCAACCGCTGGTCCCTCACCGGCAAGATCCCCTCCCTCAAAACCCCCAGCGGCCAACGCCGCTACCGCCAAAGCGACATCAACACCCTCCTCAACCCGTCAACCCCTTGACCACTCACCCCAGCCTCAGGGGAAAGATCACCCCCGCGTGCGCGGGGAGCACGGAGAGATCGAGTTCACGAAGGGGGGCACCGGGGACCATCCCCGCGTGCGCGGGGAGCACCCTCGGTGACCTGCGGGTCTATCGGTGAGAGAGGCGGAAAATCATTACTTTCGATGACTTGGACATTTCGGATTTATCGGTTATTCGAGGCGGGATGGTCATGGGGCTCTGGGGTGCCAGGTTGGGGGAGGTTGAGCTTGTGAGGTGGCTGGAGCTTTCGTTCTGGATTTGCGCTTCGGGGAGGCGTTTCGCTACGTCGCACGCTAGCTTGTGGTTGCTGTCATCCTGGTGAACTTCATGATGTGTCCGGAATGTCCAAGTCGATGAAAGTAATAAATTTTCGCCCCTCTCGCCGATAGACCCGCAGGTCGCCGAGGGTGCTCCCCGCGCACGCGGGGATGGTCCGGAGGCCGCGATGGACGAGCCCATGCTGACCGTGTGCTCCCCGCGCACGCGGGGATGGTCCTCGCGAACACGGCTGGAAGACGACGGTTGGCTGGTGATCCCCGCGTGGGCGGGGAGTGGCACTCTCGGTCGCCTCCGGTTGCGTAGGCGACGGAAGTATGTCCTGGACGTCACATTCCGTGACGTTACGCTTACTGGCGAATGCTCCGCGTCAGGAGCTCGGAGAGGAAAGGACGACGCAATGGGAGATCACGAAGATAAGCCGCGGCCGCCTCTGCAGCCGTTCACGGTGCCTGAGAAGACGAAGCCGGACTCCGACAGTGGCGCGGATGCCGGTAAGCACGAGAAGCCGACGTCGAAGTGATCGATGCGGAACCGGAGCTGCGGAAACTGCGGGGCCACCTGTTGGAGACCGGGACCATGAGCCCGGATTGGGTGCGGGCGTACGACGCGGTTCCCCGGGCGTTGTTTCTGCCCGACGTGATGTGGCCCTCCGTCGAAGGCCAGGACATCGCCGTCTCCAGGGAGGACGACCCGGCCCGGTGGCACCACTGGGCTACCCGGAACGTGGCCATCACCACTCAGTGGGACGACGGCCGCCACACCGGAGTCGCACGCGGTGAGCTGCCGACCAGCTCCAGCTCCATGCCCGGCATGGTCTTCTCCATGTTCGCCGACCTGTCGGTTGCCGACGGGATGCGGGTGCTGGAGATCGGCACCGGAACCGGCTGGTGCGCCGCCCTCCTGTCGGCCCGCCTCGGCGAAGACAACGTCGTGTCGGTCGAGGTGGACGAAACGGTGGCCGACCGCGCACGGAAGGCACTGCATACCGCCGGGTGGCATCCGGAGGTCATAACCGGGGACGGCCTGCTGGGGTGGCCCCATCGGGCACCCTATGACCGAATTCTCGTGACCGCCTCCGTGCGCGAGATCCCCCGGGCCTGGATCGACCAAGCCCGGCCCGGGGCTGTGCTGGTGATGCCGTGGGGAACCCGCTACACCCCTCAGGACGCCATCGTCCGTCTCGTCGTGGCCGACGACGGCACCGCGAGTGGCCGCTTCACCAGGCCCGCCCGGTTCATGCAGGTGCGCTCCGAACGCCTGGGCTGGCCGACGCAGAGCGACTACATCCTCGGTGACAGTTGGCCTGCGGACACGCGCGAATCGGCGACCGCGCTCATCGCCGCCGAGGTCCTCCCGGACTCCGACTTCGCCGCCGTTGATTTCGTGATCGGCCTGCTGGTGTCCGACTGCGTGCACACCTCGGGGCGAGATCCGTACGGCAGGCTGACGATGTGGCTGTTCGGACTGACCGACCGGTCGTGGGCTGCGGTCTTCTTCGACGAGGACGACCCCACGGACTCGCGGGTCTTCCAGGGCGGTCCCCGAAACCTGTGGGCCGAGGTCGAGGCCGCCCACCACTGGTGGGCCGAGCATGGGCGACCAGGCCACGAGAAGTTCGGCCTGACCATCACCGCAGACGGCCACCAACAGCCATGGCTTGGCGAGCCGTACACCAACGCCGAAGTGAGACCGATCCTCGACAGCACCCCAACCTTTGGCCATGATGTGCTCCCCGAAGAGACGAGAAGCACATCAACCGTGCCCACAGCCTGACCGATCGACGGGGTCATCCCCGCGTGCGCGGGGAGCACAATTGCTGGAAGAGGTCGCGCAGCACGCGGTCGGGACCATCCCCGCGTGCGCGGGGAGCACCCTCGGTGAGCTGCGGGTTTGTCGGCGGGGAGGGCGGAAATTTATTACTTTCGTTGAGCTGTACATTCCGGATTTATCGGTCATTGGGGGTGCGGTAGGTGGAAGGGGAGTTCTGGTGGTGCTGAGTGGGGGCGGGGTTCGTGTTTTGCAGGGGTGTTTTGTTGTGTCGCACGCTAGCCGTTGTCGGCCATGACGTTGTCGTTGGTAGTGGTCACGGCTGAACTTCGTCAATCCGGTGTGAGCGGTCGGATTTTGCCGCCGGTCGCTGACCGGAAGACGATATCGCTGTGACCAGCGGGAGAACCTCGGATCGCGCGGCGAGTATCGGCTGGGGCGTGTATCGAAAGTGGATCTTGAGCTATGAATGATCGAGGTTCATGGGGCGGGGAGATCTCACGGACGAGCAGTGGGTAGTGCCGGAACCGTTGTCGCCGAAGGGTGCGAGGGCGGGGCGGCCGCCCGTCTGGCCTCGGCGGCAGTTGATCGACGGCATACGGTTCCGTGTGCGGACCGGTGTGCCATGGCGGGACGTACCCGTCGAGTACGGACCGTGGAACCGGATCTACGACTCGTTCCGCCGGTGGCAGTGGAACGGCACCTGGCAGCGGATCCTCACTCAACTTCAGTCCCTGGCTGACGCGAGAGGCGAAATCGTCTGGGACTTGAGCATCGACTCCACCGTCTGCCGCGCTCACCAACATGCGGCCGGGGCCCACAAGCGGGGTGATTTACAGAAGGAACCTCCTGGCGGTGTTGTTCACCGAGCCTGGAGATCACGGCCTGGGAAGGTCTCGCGGCGGGTTCACCACCAAGTCGCACCTGGCGGTCGAGCAGGGTCAGAGGCCCATGTCGGTCGTGGTGACGGCAGGGCAGCGCGGCGACTCGCCTCAGTTCCAGCCCGTTCTGGAGCGGGTCCGTGTGCCCCGCCTCGGGCCGAACCGGCCGCGTGTCCGCCCCGATCGCGTGCGCGCTGACAAGGCGTACGCCTCCACAAGAACCGCACCTACCTGGGGCGTTCACGAGAGCGGATGACCTGGCGGAATAGGCGCGCCTGAAGATCGCTTCCCGCGTGAAGGTTGATCGTTTCCCGGCACTGTCGGCCTGATGAACTCCCACTCCGCATCCGTCAGTTGCATTCGCGTCACGTAGCAAGGTCCACCAGTCCAAGCCTCGACGCGAAGGCGAATCCCACGGGTTGATCACGGCTCGATGCGCACCCTAGCCGGTGGCGGTGATGCGGCTTTGACGGCGGCCAGGGTTCGTGAGGCGGCAGCAGGGGCGCGACGTACGCGTATGTTCGACCAGGTTCAGCGGATTTCCTGGCGTTCTGCCGTTTCGCCCAGACGATGGAGCAGGTGCGCCCAGCCGTCGCCGGTCTCCTCTTCGAGTACGGCCGGCAGACCACTGTGGCGCAGGGTGAGCTCGGTACCGTCACCGTCCGGGGTCAAAGTGACTTCGACCCGGGATGCCTCTGGTGCCATGTCGGGCGCTCCTGGTGTGGCCTCCCAGCCGAAGGTGAAGACGAGACGTTCGTACGGCACGAGCTCCACGAACCGTCCGCGCATCACCGGGCGTGGGCCCTCGTGCATCGCAACCTGCAAGGTGCCGCCGGGGCGGGCGTCCAGCTCGGCCGTTCCCCACCATCGCGCCAGGCGTGCCGGGTCGGTGAAGAACCGCCAGACCGTCTCGGGACGCGCACGGATGTGCAATGTCTGCTCAATCGTCCTGCTCACAACGATCCCTTCACGTCCTGGGCACCAGTGTGCGCGCGTTCTTCTTTCTCGGCTTCGTGCTGGAGGCGGCTGAGCGAGGTGGACCACATTGTCTCCAGGAACGTCACCGCCTCGGCCAGCCCCTCCGGACGTAGCCGATAGAAGCGGCGATTGCCTGCGCGGCGGACGTCGACGAGGTGGGCTGCTATCAGCGTTCGCAGATGCTGGGATACCGCAGGGCGACTGATTTCGGGAAAGCGCTCGGCGATCTCGCCTGCCGACACCTCGCGATCCCGCACCAGGACGAGGATGGCGCGGCGGGTCGGGTCCGCCACAGCGCGGAGCGCGTCGTCCATGGGCCACCGCCTTCGTTTGCGCACTGCTGGGACAGCATGTAAGTGTTTAAGCAACATCTTACACTCTATCGATGACGAGGATTCACCATGTCGGGAGACGACAACACCCGTGCTCCGCGATCGGAGAACCAGCGCCTGAATGCGCTGGTTGGCCATTGGCGTTCGCAGGGGCGTATGGCGGCCACCGCGATCGACCCGGCGATCCGCATCGCCGGGTCGGACACCTACGAGTGGCTGGCGGGCGAGCACTTCCTCATCCACCGTGTGGACGTGCGCATGAACGAGGAACACGTCGAGGTCATCGAGATGATCGGGCCCTACGATCCAGCGAGCCGGACCTACCCCATGCGCTCCTTCGACAATCACGGCAACTTCGTCACCATGTGGGCAAGCGTCGACGACGAGGGTGTCTGGACGTTCGCCGGTGAGACGGAGCGGGCGACGCTGGTGATCGCCGAAGACGGCGACTCTATGACGGCCGAATGGGAGCGCACTGACAACGGCTCGAACTGGCGGCACTGGATGGACATGAGCTTCACGAGGGCTTCCGGCCCCAGCGCCATCCCTCACCGCTGAATCCCTCGCAGATCAGAAGCCTCATCGCGGGCCGCTACGAGGCCACTGTCCTTGTAGTGGCCATCCTTGAGTGGCTGTGACGGGCTCATTCAGGGATGGCGGACGGTCAGCCCGTGGAGTCTTGGTGGTTCAGGCATTGATGGCATGTTCGACGAACTGGCCGCAGGCGCGAAATCCCAGGCGGCGGTAGACGGGTTCGCCGTCGGCCGACGCCTGCAGGACCGCGATGCGGTGGTCTCGCTCGCGGGCCGTACGGAGGGCCGCGAGCGTGATGGCTCCGCCGTAGCCGCGTCGGCGGTGGGCGGCCAGGGTGGAGATGTTGTAGATGCCGGCGACTCCCGCGTGGTGGAACACCTCGGCGGAGCAGACCGGGCGGTTCTCCACGTAGCCCACCAGATACCGGGCCGGGCAGGTCGTGGCCAGCGCCTGCGAAGCGGCCCGGGCGAAGAAGTCGCGGACGGTTTCAGCGGGTGGATTCCAGTTCGCGGCGAGGACCGTGGCGTAGTCGGCGAGCTGTTCGGGTGTGGTCACCGTCCGGATGTCCAGTCCTGGGACGGCGGGAGGCGGCAGGGTGTCATCCAGCTCGGCCCACATCGCCGTCTCGCATTCGGACACCGGCAGACCGGCCGCCGTCAGGCGGGTGGTGAGGTCTGCCGGTGTCGAGGCAGGGCCCACCCACCAGGAGAAACCGCGGCCGGTGCCGACCAGCGTCCCGACGGTCTCGGTGATGCGGGCCGTGGCGTCGGCGGCGGTGAAGCGGGCCGCCGCGACGATGTTGAACGTGTCGTCGTCCAAGCCGCTGTCCGCGACCAGGAGGTCACCGGTCTCTGCGACAGTTGCGTTGGGCATACTCCGGTGCAGATGACAGGCGTGTTCCGCCAGGTTCCGTTCCATCCTGTCCGTCAAGTCGGCTTCGTCAGGGACATGGTCATTCATAGCGTTGATCCCAGCACGACCGAGCGAAGACCGCATGCCACTTTAGGCAGTGCACGCCGACGACCAGCACTTTCGATACACCTAGAGGCGTGTCGCGGTGCGGACGAGGTCGGCGACGGCTCTGGATCTGCTGTGCGGCGGCCAGGCGATGACGGTCGTGACGGCCGGTGCGTCCGGCACCGGCACGATGGCGTGGTCGTCGCGTAGCCGGTCTCGGAGCGACTCGGGTACGACGGCGCAGGCCAGTCCGAGCGCGATCAGTTGGAACAGTTGGGTGTGGTCGCGCACCTGCGGGCCGGGGCCGTCCGGATGGCTGCCATCCTGTCTGGGCCAGCGCGGCAGGGGCAGGTCCGTCTGGGCATTGACCTCGGCCAACGACAGCTGCGCCCGGTTGGCGAGGGGATGACCCTTGGGCAGGACCACGACCTGCTGTTCGGTGTGCAGATCCTCGGTGTCGAATCCGGCCGTCGTGTCGTAGGGCCGGTGGAGCAGGGCGACGTCGGCACGCCCGGTGCGCAGCAGACTTTCCGGCTCGCCCGGCCCGCACAGCATCACCTCGACCGCCACGGCACCCGATTCGGCGGCGTAGGCGTGCAGAAGCTTCGCCAACAGTTCCCTGGACGCCCCGGCCTTGGTGGCCAGGACCACACCCGGCTGGTCAGCCGCGGCGCGGCGGGTGCGGCGCTCGGCGGCCTCGACCGCGTCGAGCGCGGCCCGGGCCTCCCGCAGCAGCACCGACCCGGCCTCGGTCAGGGTGATGGCGCGAGCGGTGCGGTGCAGCAGAACGACTCCGAGCCGCCGTTCCAGTTGCTGGATCGCCCGCGACAGTGGTGGTTGTGCCATCGAGAGCCGCTGTGCTGCCCGGCCGAAGTGCAACTCCTCGGCGACGGCGACGAAGTATCGCAACTCCCGCGTCTCCACCCGCTCATCGTATCCAGCGCCTCGTATCCAGCGCTGACCACGGCCGATACCCGTGCGGTATCGCCGTCCACCCGACCGGTCTTGGACGTCCCACCCGGGCCCGCAACAGGATCGACGGTATGAGTGAACGGACGATCGCGCTGGTGACCGGCGCGAACAAGGGAATCGGATACGAGATCGCCGTTGGCCTGGGTGCGCTTGGCTGGCGAATCGGGGTGGGCGCGAGGGATCGACACCGCCGCGACACCGCGGTGGAGAAGCTGCGCGCGGCCGGGACCGACGCGTTCGGGGTGCCGCTCGACGTCACCGACGACGCAAGTGTCGCCGCGGCGGCCGAGCTGATCGCCAACCACGCCGGAGGGCTCGACGTCCTGGTCAACAATGCCGCGATCACCGGCGGTATGCCGCAGACACCGACCACGGTCGATCCCGAGACCGTGCGAGTCGTCGTGGAGACCAACGTGATCGGGGTCGTCCGGGTCACCAACGCGATGCTGCCGATGCTGCGCGACTCGGCATCACCGCGGATCGTCAACATGTCCAGCAGCGTCGGCTCGCTCGCCCTGCAAACCACCCCGGGCATCGACATGGGCCCGGTTCCGGCCGCCTACCTGGCCTCGAAGACCTTCCTCAACGCCCTCACCATCCAGTACGCCAAGGAACTGAGCGACACCAACATCCTGGTCAACTCCGGCTGCCCCGGCTTCACCGCCACCGACCTCAACGGCTTCCAGGGCGTCCGCACCCCACAACAGGGCGCGGCCATCGCGATTCGCCTCGCGACCCTGCCCGACAACGGACCGACCGGCGGATTCTTCGACGACGCCGGAACGGTGCCCTGGTAACAGCCACACCGACACGGACCACTCCCGTTCTTGAGGCCAGCCAATGACAAAGGCAGTGAGATACGACGAGTTCGGTGGAATCGAGGTGTTGCGGGTCGAGGTCGAAAGGATCGACACCATCGCCGACTTCGCGGCAGCCGCGAGGTACGGGGTCAGGACCGAACCCGGAACCAACGCCAGACCTGGCGCCGAGGTCCTCGCCGAACTGGCCGCCCTGATCGCCGACGGACACCTCGAAGTCCCGATCGCCAACGTCTACCCACTGACGCAGGTCCGCTAGGCCTACACCGAACTCGAACGCCGACACACCCACGGCAAAATCGTCCTCAGACCCTAACCAGCACCATGAACCAGCACGCTCAAGCTTCTGCTCAACCGTAAAATGATCCCGACCGCCGGTGCCAGTCCGCCTCGACAACGGCCGACCTCATACAGCTAGCTTGTGGTTGTCGCCATCCCGGCGAGCTTCGCGATGTGTCCGGAATATCCAAGTCGATGAAAGCAATGATTTTCCGCCCCCTCCACTGACAAACCCGCAGGTCGCCGAGGGGTGCTCCCCGCGCACGCGGGGATGGTCCCACCCGAGACCGGCCAGGCGGTAGCGGCCCTCCGTGCTCCCTGCGCACGCGGGGATGGTCCCCCCTACAACCCCGGAAAGCGAGCGGCGGCCCCGTGCTCCCCGCGCACGCGGGGATGGTCCCCTGAACTGGGTTGTCCCGGCGTCAGAGGGAACGTGCTCCCCGCGTACGCGGGGATGGGTCTTGCGGGTCGTACGTGGTGTACGACAGCAAAGGGGTGCCCCCATTGCGTGGGAGCACCCTTGCCGGTGTGGGAGAGGGACTCAGCGAGAGTCGTCGGAGGTGGGGCGGGGGGTGCCGGAGGTTATCCAGGTGTATAGGGCTTCGCCGGGGCAGTCGGTTGAGTAGCCGTCTCGGTGGCCCTTGATCTCCTTGCCCGCGCCGCCGTGCTCCCGTAGGTAGTCGATCGCGTCGAGAATGCCGAGCAACAAGTCGTCGGGGGGCTGGGTCAGGCCGGAGGTGCCGACCAGGCCCAGGATGGCGTAGTGGTCGGAGTTGAGACCGGCGCCGTTGGCGGCGGGCAGGTGCCCGGCGCCACGGCCCTGGAAGATCGTGCGGTGCGGGCAGACCACCAGCGAGTAGCCGATGTCGATCCAGCCGTTGCCGTCCATGTGGTGGTCCTGGATCGCCTTGACCGTGGCCACGCACTTGGCGTGCTCCCTGGCCAGGGCGGGATCGACGTGGTCGCCGGTGTAGTGGATCTTGACGCCCTTGGTGCGGTTGAGGGTGGTGTAGGCGTCCTTGGGAGGTCTTGCCCCCCAGTCACGGCGGCTGAGCATGCTCACGGACATCTCCTCTGTTGGTGGGTGGGATGGACGGGGTCACGCGTGTTCTTCCTCGTCGTCGATGTCGGGGACCAGGCCCACGTGGGTGAGTTGCCGGGTCAGCCTGGCGACCTGTCGTTGCAGGGTGCGGATCTGCTCGGCCTGGCGTGCGATCTCGGCCTGCATGCGCATCTGGGTGTCCACGTCGAAGGCGCTCGCTCGTTGGTAGGCGCCCTGTTCGACCTGGCGGAGTGCCGCGCGTTCGGCGGCGGCCTCCTGATCCTGTGCCGCCCTCCTGGCCTGCCGGGCGGTGTAGATGGTGGAGAGCAGGCCAGCAAGCGCGCCCGCCGCGCCGACGATGACGCCAGGGTCCATTCATTGCCCCCGTTCTGTTGGCTCGGGCCAGCGCGACAGGCGCAGGATGAGACCCGCGACCGCGACCTGTACGACACAGGCCCAGTACGCCTGGGGGATCGCCCCTCTGACGCCGCCAACCAGGTGGATCACGGCCCAGGCGACCAGCACGCCCGCGGCGAGGGCGAAGGCCGCCCAGTCGGTCACGGTGAAGGCCTGGATGCCGCACATGATCGCGCAGGCGGCCCAGGGAACGGCCAGCATCCCGAGCGGGGCGACGCTGGCGAGGTAGACGTATGTGGGGGTTCTGGTGATCACGGGGTCGGGCCAGGCGAGTCGGAATGCCTGACTTGCGCTCCACAGCGCCAGGAACAGCAACACCGATCCACGGAAGCCAATCAGGCGGTCCAATCGGTGAATGAGCCGGCGCATCACGTCAGTGACGTCCCCGGGGGCCGCTCCAGCAGGAGACGGAGCGTGGTCCGGTCGACATCGGCTTTCCTTTCCTTGGGCGTGCCGTGCACGACGTCTATACAGAGAGTGACTAATGTAATACGGAAAGTACAGATAGCGGGCCGATTCTTGGGCTCCCGGTAAGGGGCCAGTGACCCTTCCGCCACGCGAAGCCGTACGACACCGCGAACCGCGAAGCCACCCGACGTGAAGCCATGTGATGCCACGGTTCGTCCGGCTTCGGTGGCTATGTGACCTGGTCCGCAGGGGGCCTGACGGGTCATCCCGTCCGTAACCGGATGGTGAAACACCCCGAAGGGGTGCCGGACATGTATGGGGATGTCTGACACCTTGGCATGAGGAGAGTCATCGGTGACCCATCCCCCGGGGGCGCGGGACCGCTTCGAGGCGATCTACAACGCGCACTACCCGGCCATCCATCAGTACGCCGCACGCCGTACGGACTCGCGAGAGGACACGGCGGACGTGATGTCCGAGACGTTCCTCACCGCGTGGCGGCGCATCGCCGACGTGCCCGAGGGCGAGACCGCCCTCCTGTGGCTGTACGGCGTGGCCTGTCGTGTCCTGGCCAACCAGCGGCGTGGCCAGTCCAGCAGGGCCGGGCTGGCGGAACGGCTGAGGGACGAGTCGTCCGCCACGCGGGCATCAGGGCCGGACGGGCTTGACCATGTGCGGGTGGCGTTCGACGGTCTTTCCGCCCGTGACCGCGAAGTGCTCGCGCTGGCCTGCTGGGAGGGCCTGACCGGCCCGGAGATCGGCAGGGTGCTCGGCTGTACGGCGACGGCGGCCCGCATCAGGCTGCACCGCGCGCGCAGGCGGCTGGCCAGGGCGCTGGGACTGACGGAGGAAGACCAGGCGATCACGGAACTGAGAGGAGAGAGCCTGTGAGCGACATTGACCGGCTGGTTGCCGCCATCGACCCCGTACCCCACGCGTCGGAACAGGGGCAGGACGCGCGGGAGCTGTTCGACGAGATCGTGGCGACGCCGGTCAGGGCACGTCGCAGGGTGCGCTGGCCGGTGGTGGTCCCCGTCGCCACGGTGCTGGCGGTGGCGATCGTCATGGGGGCGGTGTTCATCCCGGCCGACGCGCCGAGCGGTATCGCCCCGGCCGCCGCGCTGGCGTTCCAGCGTTCCGGTGACGACTGGATCGTCACCGTCAAGGACCTCTACGCCGACCCCGAGCGCTTCGCGTCCGAGTTCAGGGCCCGTGGACTCGACATCCGGCTCTGGATCACCCCGGGCTCACCGAGCACGGTCGGTCATGTCACCAGTAGGACACTCTCGGAGGGAGACGGCATCGAGGAGGAGTCGGTGGCGTGCGAGTCTCCCGGCGGCGGCTGCGCGGTCTCCTTCCGCATTCCCGCGGGGTTCCGGGGCAGCGAGCAGATCTGGTTCGCCCGCCCGGCCAGGCCCGGTGAGCGGTACGACTCGGCCGGTGACGCCGACGCCACCGGCGAACTGCTGCACTGCGTCCCGTTCCGCGGCATGACCGTGGACGAGGTTCGGGCGGTGCTGGCCGGACGGGACGGCTCGATCGCGGAGTTCAGGGTCGGTGAGCGGTCGGACCCCGCTCAGCACGTGCCGGGCGACTGGTTCGTCCAGGACGCGGTGCCGACGGCCCCCGGGCAGGTGATCGTCTCGGCGCAGCCGGACCGGGTGAAGCTCAGCCCCGAGCTGACCACGTACGTGGAGAAGAAAATGGCCGAATGCCCCAGGGACTGACCGGGAAGTGCCCACACGTGTACGGCGCCGCAGCAGAAGACGCGCCGCCGTACACGCCGAACAGCGAGGCGTTGTCTGTACGGCGCGGCGCCGTACGGGACCACGCACCGTGACGCCCGTATCCTTGGGCCGTGGGAAGACCGTCGCAGCATGACGTCGATCGGCTCCTCGACGCCGGGGTGCGGCTGGCGGCGCAGGCGGGTCCGGCGAGTGTCACCATGGCGGCGGTCGCCCGTGAGGCGGGGGCGCCGAGCGGCTCGGTCTACCACCGTTTCCCCAGCAGGGCGGCCCTGCTCGCCGCGCTGTGGCTGCGCACGGTCGATCGTTTCCAGGAGGGTTTCCTGGCCGCCACGCGCGAGGAACCGGCGGAGCGGGCCGTCATGTCCGCGGCCGGTCACGTCGTCGCGTGGAGCCGCGCCAACCCGCTCCAGGCCCGCGTTCTGCTGTACGGCCCGGCCGACTTCGGCGAGTCCGACTGGCCGGAGGAGGCGCGTGAGCGGCTGAGGCTCGGCAACCGCAGGGTCGAGGAGGCCATCGTCACCCTGGCCAGGCGGCTCGGGCCGGGCACACCGTCGGAGATCGAGCGGCTGGTGCTGGCGACCGTGGACCTGCCCTACGCCACGGTGCGCCGCCACCACCAGGCGGGCAGCCCCATCCCCGCCCACGCCGAGGAACTCGTCGCCCGCTGCGCGGGCCTGCTGCTCGCCGAACCGGTCACCGATAGCTGATCACCGCGTCGCCAGCACACGTCGAAGGGCATCGGCGGCTACGACGTGGAGTGCACGTCGAAGGTGGGCTGTGGCGCGGTGGAGGTCAGCGGTGGGTGACGATGTTGACGACTTTGCCGCTTGGGTCGAGGGCGAAGAAGCGGCGGACGCCCCAGGGTTCGTCGCGGAGGGAGTGCACGATCTTCGCGCCCCGGGCGGCCAGGGCCTCGTGGACCGCGTCCACGTCCTCCACCTCGACGCTGAGGTCCGGCTGGATCTCGGCGGTCGCGTCCGGGCCCATCAGCGTGACCTGGGCCGTGGGGTTGGTCGGGGAGGCCATCGTCACCACCCACCCCTGGTCCATCACCTCGACGAGGCCGAGCAGACCGTAGAAGTCACGGCTCTGCTCCATGGACTCCGTGTGGACGTCCGGTACGACACGGCGAACAGTCATGGCTTCATTCATACCGGATCAGCGAGTACGGACCATCCTGAACCGGATGAGGGAGTCGTCAACGGTCTCCTCGGAGTACGCGACGGCCTCGTTGCTCGCCGCGTAGTGGACCTCCCTCATCACGATGTACGGCGTGCCCGGCGCCATGTCGAGACGGAACCCGGGGGACTGCGGCACCACGGCGGGGACCAGTTCGACGAGGGAGTGGTCGATCTCCCGGCCCGGCCACGATTGGCTGAACTCGAAGATGGTGTCCGGGGGGTCGAAACGGCGCCCGGTGACCAGGCTGCGCCGTACCTCCTCGGCAACGAAGGCGAGCGGCACCTCCTGCGACAGGTGCACGGCGGGACGCCCGTCGGCGAAGATGACCTTGTCGTGCACCACCATCGGGGTGTCCTCGGCGATGCGCAGGGCCGCCGTGCCCGCGGGGGTCGGGTGCTCGCGCACCTCGAAGCGCTGCTCGACGCGGACCTCGTCGTGGTTGGCCTCAAGCAGGCCGCGGAAGCCGACAAGGCGGTGCAGCAGGATGCTCTCGCGCCCCACGTGGGGGCGGATCTGGGTGCCCCTGGCCGGTGCCCTGCTGACGACGCCGAGCCGTCCGAGCGTCTGCAGCGCGGTGCGGATGGTGGTACGGCTGACGCCGAGCTGGGCGGCCAGGTCGGGTTCGTTGGGCAGGCGGTCGCCGGGGAAGCGGCGCTCCATGATGGCTTCGAGGAGGGCGCGGGTGGTCCGCTCGGCCAGGGAGCCGTTGCCGATGCGCGGCAACTTACCGGCGGAGCCGCGCGCGGTGCGGCGGACCGGCGAGCCGCTCATCCTCTGACCACTTCCTTGAGCCGGGCGTTCGTGGGGGCCGCGCACGGATCGTGGCAGGCGGGACATCGGCGTTCATCATACGGAGATCACCACATTCCGTGCGGGGGTTTTCGATCATCGAAGAGAACGCCCTGTCGCCGGTACGGCACGCCGTACCGGCGACAGGGTCGGAGGTCACGAGGTCTCGGTGAGCAGGGCCGTCCAGCGGGCGTGCAGGCGTTCGACGAGGTTGCGGTCGAAGGGAGGACGGTAGGTGATCTCGACCAGGCCCTCCTCGGCGACCGGGATGACGTCGAAGAACAGGCCGTATTTGGCGTGTCCCGCCTTCGGCGCCTCGATCTCGACGTCCAGGCCGGGCCAGGACAGCTCGGGCACCGCCGGGTTGAGGTCGAAGACCACCTCGACCGGGGCGGCCTGGCCCCTGGGGGCGCCGAGCAGGGTGCCGAGTCGTCCCTGGAGCCCGGCGCGGTAGTCGTCGAACGACCCGGCCGCGGTGCTGGGGACGGCCACCACGTCGAGGAAGTGACCGGCGAAGGCGTGCTCCTGTTCGGTCGTCCTGCGGTCCACGTGGACGCCGACGGACAGCTCGGTCCTGCCGGTCACCTCGTGCAGCGCGTGGCCGAACGCGCAGAAGGCGAGGGTGAACGGTGTGCACCCCAGGCTTCTGGCGCGGGCGGCGACCGCGTCCCACAGGCCCCTGGGCAGGCGGGAGGTGTGACGGGCGGCCGGGGCGAAGTCCTCCGCACCGACCGGCGTCACGGCCTCGCCCTGTCCCACGCTCTGGCCTGGGGACTGTCCCGCACTTTCCGCGTGGATGGTCGCGGCCTGTCCCACGCCTGCCGTACGGGCTACACCGACCGGCGCCACGGTCTCGTCCTGTCCCGCGCCTGCCGTACGGGCCGCACTGGCGGGGATGGACGCGGTGGCCGGGGTCAGGGGGAGGCCCCGGGTGGCCTGGGTGTAGGTGTCGGTGAGGTCGGACAGCAGGAGGGCGGCGGACACGCCGTCCATGACGGCGTGGTGCGCGCACAGCACGAGGGTGTGCAGGTCGGCGCCACGGTCGAGCAGCGCGGCGCGGAACAGCGGGCCACGGTCGAGGGGGAACGGCCTGTCGGTCAGCTCGCGGACCGTCTCCTCCGTTGCGCCTTCGAGGACGAGCACGTCGAGCGTGGCCTCGGGGTCGCAGCGCAGCAGGGTCCCGTTCTCGGCGAGTACGGCCCGCAGCGCGGGATGGCGGCGCCAGACCGCCCTGACGGCCGCGACCAGGGCATCCCTGTCGAGGGAGCCGCGCAGGTGCAGCAGCACGGTCTCGTGGTAGGCGGTCCACTCGGGGCCGTGTTCGCTCTGGAGCTGCCAGAGCCGTCGCTGCTGCGGGGTCGCGGGCCATTCGAGGGGCTTCCTGGCGGGCAGGAACCCGGCCGAGCGCAGCCGGCGCACCCCCCGTCCGATCGCCTCGACGAGCTCCTCGGCGTCCCGGTCGTCGTGGGCGGTGGACAGGAAGAACGTCCGGCCCTCCCAGACGTAGATGCCGTCGGACAGCAGGCTCTGGTAGAGCATCTCCAGTTGTAGCGGCTGGTAGAAGTTGGACGCGCCGCGATACTCGAACCGCCACAGCGAGCCGAACGAGGCGATCGTGTACGGCAGATCCTCGGTCCTGATGAGCTCCGAGAGCGCGTCCGTGATCCGCCTGGCCCTGCCGTTCAGCTCCTCGTAGAGCGCGGGTCCCCGGCTTTCGAGATGGTCGAGTACGGCACGCGCCGCGCTGACCGCCAGCGGGTGCTTCTGGAAGGTCCCGCCGAACAGGGTCGTCGGCGCCGTCGGCGCGCTGTCGTCGCCGTAGCCCCAGGTGCCGCCGTCCATGCCGTCCATCAGGTCGGAACGGCCCGCGATCGCCGCGATCGGCAACCCGCCACCGAGGATCTTGCCGTAGGTGGCCATGTCTGGCTTTATGTTGAAATATCCGGCGGCACCCCGAAGGCCGATCCGGAAGCCGGTGATCATCTCGTCGAAGATCAGCACGATGCCGTGTTCGGCGGTGAACCTCCGCAGTTCGGCCAGGAACTCCGCGGGCTGCACGGACGGGTTGCGGTTCTGCACGGGCTCCACGACGATCGCGGCCAGCTCGCCCGCCACACTCTTCAGGTGGGCCAGCGAGTCGGCCTCGCCGTACGGCAACACCACAGCCTCGCCGATCGCGCCGGGGGACAGGCCGGGGGCGATCGGCATGGACCGGCCGGGCTCAAGGCCGCCACGGGCCAGGACCGCGTCCACCAGGCCGTGGTAGGACTTCTCGAAGTAGGCGATTCTGTGGCGTCCGGTGGCGAGCCGCGCCAGGCGGATCGCGCCCATCACGGCCTCCGAGCCGGTGTTGCAGAACGTCACCCGGTCGTGGCCGGTGATCCGGCAGAACTGCTCGGCCAGCTCGTAGCTCTGCCGGAGCTGGTAACCGAGGGAGAAGGCCCGGTCGAGCTGGCGCCGTACGGCCTCGGAGACGAACTCGGGGGTGTGGCCGAAGAGCTGCACGCCGAAGCCCATGCAGTAGTCCGTGTAGGCGTTGCCCGACTCGTCCCAGATCCTGGCGCCCTGAACCCGGTCGGCCACGATGGGGACGAGCAGTTCCTTCACCTCGGGCCTGAAGTTCGCCCACGGACGGCTCTCGGAGAGGCGGGGCCGGTAGGCGCCCGCGAGCTTCTTCGACGCGGCGTCCCGCTCGTCCATCCGCGTGACCAGTTCGTCCACGTAACGCCGCTGGTCCTCGGTGAGCCGGTTGACCGGGACGACGGGCTTCTCTCTGGGAGGCTCGGGGGCCTTCGGAAGCTGCGGGGCCACGCCGTTCGCCACCGGAGCCGAAGGGGCGGGGGGCGCGAGGGGGAGACCACCGGGGGCGAGCACCCGTAGCTGCTCCCGCATGAGGGCGAGCTGCTCGGCGACGACGTGGGCGACGGTCGCGTCAGCCGTACCCGATGCCGGGGGCACGGCTGGGAGTGCGGCGGGGCCCGCCGTCGCCGAGGCCGTGGCGGTCTCGGGACCGGCCGCCGTGGCGACCGCGACCGCCGTCGTGACGGCCGGGGCCTGCGCCTCGATGGCGGCGGCCAGGGCCCGCACGGTCGGATACTCGTCGAAGAGCATCGTCGGCTGGAAGGCGGTCCCGTAGCGCTCGTTGATCTGGGAGACGACCTTCAGCAGCACCAGGCTGTCGGCGCCCAGGTCGAGGAACCTGGCGTGGTCGGAGAGCTCGGCGGGACTCAGCCTGAGGTGTCCGGCGAGCAGCGTCCTGATCGTGGTGACGACGTCGTCCCTCATGCCGCTTTCCTTAGAGTTCTCGGTGAGCGCCCAGTGACGGGTCCGCTGCCAGGGATAGGTGGGGAGGCCGGGCAGGAAGGCGCCGTCGGGGGAGACGGCCCTCCAGTCCAGGTCGGCCCCCGCGAGATAGAGGTCCACGAGCGTGGGGACGGTGCCGCCGTCGCGGTGCGCCTGCACGACCCGGGCCGCGCCGCCGTTGCGCCGGGCGGTCCTGACGATCCCCGAGGCGAGGGTCGGCTTCGGGCCGATCTCCAGGAAGGCGCCGAACCCCATCTCGACCAGCGCCTCGACCGCCTCCTGGAAGCGGACGGGCCCGGTGATGCCCTCCGCCCAGTAGTCCGCGTCCAGCCGTACGCCGTTGACGACCGCGCCCAGCGAGGTCGAGCAGAACAGCGCGCTCCCACCGGGGGCCGTCGGCGCCACCCGCGCCCGCCGCATCGCCTCGGCGGCGGGCCGCATCAGCGGGCTGTGGAAGGCGTACTCGCCGGGCAGTGGCGTGCAGGTGAATCCCGCCCTCTTCAGCGCCTCGGTCGTGGCGGCCAGGGCCGGGTCAGCGCCGGAGACCACGAACGCGCCGGGCCCGTTGCGCGCGGCGACCACGACCCCTTCCTTGAGGTACGGCGTCGCGTCGGCCACGGGACCGCCGACGGCGACCACGCGGCCACTGCCGTGGACCAGCCGCATCGCGGCCCCCCGAAGGGCCGTCAGCCGCGCCGCCGCCTCCAGGTCGAGCAGCCCCGCCGCGTAGGCAGCGGCCGTCTCCCCGGCGCTGTGCCCGACGACGGCCGCGGGGACGATCCCCAGGGAACGCCACAGTTCGTACAGCCCGGCCTGGAAGGTGAACAGCGTCGCCTGCGCCACGTCGGTGTACGGCGGAAGCTCCTCCCCGGTGAGCAGCGCCCGGACGGAGACGCCCAACTCGGCCTGGAAGACGGGCTCGCAGCGCGCGACGACGTCGGCGAAGGGGGGCCGGTCGAGCAGGTGACGGGCCATGCCCGGGTACTGCGCGCCCTGCCCGGAGAAGACCAGCACGGGATCACGCCAGGGCGGCCCGTCGTCCGAGGTCCTCGGCAACTCCCGCAACTCACCCAGAAGCCGCTTCCTGCCCTCCGCGTCATCCGCCACGACCAGGGCGGCCCGGTGCCGATGGTGTGCCCGCCGTACGGCCGCACTGTGGCACAGGTCGGCGAGGGACACCTCCTCGTGCGCCTCGACAAAGTCGGCATACCGTACGGCCAGCGCCCGCAGAGCCTTCGCACTCCGCGCGGAGACGGGCAGCACGAGCGGCGGGGACACGGGCTCGGGGGCCGTGTCGGGTGCTTCGGGGACGGCCTTGAGGACATCGGATGGTTCGGGTACGGCTTCGCGAGCAGGGCCGGGCGCTTCGGGAGCGACTCCGGGGACGGCTTTGAGGGTGTCCGGTGGCTCGGGAGCGGGGCTGGGACCGGCCTTGGGGACGTCGGGTGGTTCGGGTACGGCTTCGCGGGTGGTGTTCGGCTGGTTGGAAGTATTACCGGGAACGGTCTTCCGGGTGGTACGGCTGGGCGCGGTGGAGACGATGACGTGGGCGTTGGTGCCGCCGAAGCCGAAGGAGCTGACCGCGCCGACCAGGGGGTCCCCGGCCCACGTGAGGGGTTCGGTGACCACCCGCATCCTGGTGCCCTCAAGCCTGAGCCGGGGGTTGGGCGGGGTCGCGTGCAGGGAGGCGGGCAGGTGGCCGTTGCGCAGGCACAGGACGAGTTTGACCAGCCCCGCGATCCCGGCCGCCGCCTCGGCGTGCCCGATGTTGGACTTCACCGAGCCGACGTGACACAGCCCCGCCTTCCGCCTGCCGTACGTGCGGGTCAGCGCGCCCATCTCGATCGGGTCGCCGAGCGCGGTGCCCGAGCCGTGCGCCTCCACGTAGGAGACCGCCTCGGCGGGCAGGTCGGCGTCCCTGAGCGCGGCGCGGATCACCGCCTCCTGGGCGGGGCCGTTGGGCGCGGTCAGGCCGTTGCTCCTGCCGTCCTGGTTGACCGCGGAGCCCCGGATGACGGCGAGGATCTCGTCGCCGTCGCGTTCGGCCGCCTCAAGCGGCTTGAGCAGCAGCAACGCGCAGCCGTCGGAGCGGACGAAACCGTCGCCGCCCGCGCCGAAGGAACGGCACCGCCCGTCCGTCGCCATCATCCCGAACCGGGACAGCGACACCCAGTTCTCCGGCGCCAGCACGAGGTTGACGGCCCCGGCCAGCGCGACCGGGCAGGCGCCGCGCCGCAGGCTCTGCACCGCCATGTCCACGGCGACCAGCCCGGAGGAGCAGGCGGTGTCCACCGCGACGCTCGGGCCGTGCATGTCCCAGGCGTAGGAGATGCGGTTGGCCGCGATGGACAGAGCCTGACCGGTACTGAAATATGGCCCTATAGCGGACAAATCGCTGCCCAGGGCGCGGCCGTACTCGCTGCCGCTGATGCCGACGAAGACGCCGCAGTCGCGGACCAGGTCGTGGGTCGAGGGCAGCCCGGCACGTTCCATCGTCTCGTGGGCCACCTCCAGCAGCAGCCGCTGCTGAGGGTCCATGTGCTCGGCCTCCGCGGGGGAGAGGCCGAAGAAGGCGGCGTCGAACTCCTCGATGCCGTCGACGCAGCCCGCCCACCGACTGCTGATCTTCCCGGGCTCCGCGGGGTCCGCCGAGTACAGCCGCTCGACGGACCACCGGCTGGACGGCACCTCCCCGACGGCGTCGGCCCCGTCGAGCAGGAGCCGCCACAGCTCCTCCGGCGAGGTGACCCCGCCGGGGAACCGGCAGGCCATGGCGACGACGGCGATCTCCTTCATTCTGATTCCAACGCCTTGGCCAGGTCGGAGATGGTCGGGTAGTCGAAGACCATCGACGAGGGGACCGCGGTGCCGAGCAGGCGTTCGAGCTCCCCGGCCAGCTCGTGGGCACCCTTGGAGTCGAGGCCGTAGTCGGCGAAGGGGACGTGGTCGTCGAGCTGGGTGACCGGGATGCCGACGACCCTGCCCAGCAGGAACCTGAGCATCGGCTTCGCGGCGGCGGCGCTGACCCGGGCCGAGACCGCGGTCCGCTCGACGCGGTGCCGTACCCGCAGCTCACCGGCGGCGAGTCTGCGCCCGCACTCGTTCCTGCGGACCTTGCCGCTCGACGTCTTCGGCACGCTGCCCGGCTGGACCAGGGCGATCACGTCGAGTTTGAGCTGGAACGTCTCGGAGATCTCCCGCTGGATCGTGGTGGCGATCTCCGCCAGCTCCGCCTCGGTCTGGTTGCCCCTGACCTCGCAGACCATGCCGACCACGTCGCCGTCCTGGAAGGCCGCCAGGCAGCCGGGACGGATCTGCGGGTCGGCCCGCTCGGCCACCTGCTCCAGGTCAACCGGGTGGTAGTTCTGGCCGCGGACGATGATGACGTCCTTGAGCCTTCCGGTGACGTAGAGCTCGCCCTCGTGGAAGAAGCCCAGGTCACCGGTGTTGAGCTCGGTCATCCTCGCCGGGTCGCCGTGGAAGCCACGGGCCACGCCCCAGCCGGTCACCCTGATCTCGCCGACGGCGTCCTCGGGGAGCTGCTCGCGGGTGTCCGGGGAGACGATCGAGACGTTGATGCCGGGGATCGGACGTCCGCACGACACGAGCGTCCGCCCGGTCGGGGACGGCTTGACGACGCCCTCGGCGAGCGCGTCCCGGTCGGCCACGACCCGGCCCGGCATCTCGTGCAACGGGGGAGTCGTCACCGCGAGCGTGCACTCGGCCAGGCCGTACGAGGGACGCATCGCGTCGGGGCGGAAGCCGTACGGGGCGAAGGACTCGGTGAAGCGGTCAACGGTCTCCGCCCGCACCGGCTCGGCGCCGTTGATCGCCACCCGCCAGGTGTCCAGCCGCAGCCCGGCCCGCCTGTTCTCGGGAATCCTGCGCAGGCACAGGTCGTAGGCGAAGTCGGGGGCGGCGGCGTGGGTGCCGCCGAAGTCGGAGATCGCCCGCAGCCAGCGCTCCGGGTCGCGCACGAACGCCTGCGGCGACAGCGTCACGATGCGGCCACCCCGCAGCAGCGGCACCAGGACGCCCAGCACGAGGCCGAGGTCGTGGAAGACCGGCGCCCAGTTCACCAGCACCGACTCGGAGTCCAGGCCCAGCGCGGCGCCGAAGTAGTCCACCTCGTCGAGCACGTTGCCGTGCGTGATCTCGATGCCGCGCGGCGAGCCGGTCGAGCCGGAGGTGTACTGCAGGTAGGCGACGTCGTCCCGCAGCGCTCTGCGCTCACGCCGCGGTCCGGTTTCGCCCGGTACGGCGTCGCCGAGCCACGTCACCTCCGACAGGCGGGGGCTCAACGCGACCACGTCGGCAACGGCGACCTGCCGGGCCGCCGTCGCCGCGGTGATCCCGGCGTCCTCGACGATCCTGGTGAGCCGTTCGGCGGCCCGGTGGTAGGGGATCTGCGGCTCGGGCGCCGGGACGGGGACAGCCCCGGCCATCAGGCAGCCGAAGAACTCCACGACGAAGTCGACGCCGGAGTTGTGCAGCAGCATGACGTGCTGCCCGGGGGCGACGACGGCGCTCAGCCTGGCCGCGAACGCGGCGGCCCTGGCGTGGAGTTCGCCGAAGGTCACCTCCAGGTGCCGGGGGATGTGCCCGGCCTCGAAGTCCAGATGGGTGACGGCCGGACGGTCCGGCCGCAGGCGCGCCTGGTGCGCGAGGGCGTCCTCGATGAGCTGCACGGGCTCAGATCCGTTCACGCAGGCTGCGCGGGCGCATGTCGGTCCACACCCGCTCGATGTGGGCCAGGCACTCGTCCTCGGAGCCCCGGTGACCGGCGTCGGCCCACCCCGCGGGGAGCGCCCGTTCCTCGGGCCATATCGAGTACTGGTCCTCGTCGTTGACCACGACGACATATGTCATGGGAAGAGCTCCTCGCGGTAGTTGGAGTACGGCTGGGCGGTCATGGCGTGTACGGCCCGCATGAAGGAGTCCGCGTAGTCCGCGGCGACCGTGTGCGGCAGTTTCGAGGCCGGGTAGTCGGCGATCAGCAGCGCCCGGTCCGAGGCCGGGTCCTGCACGAACCCGATGCTGAGCGTGAAGTGGTTGGGTTCGTAGCGCATCGTCGGCGCGCACCCGATGCGTTCGTCGTCGATCCTGACCCCGGCGAGCGCGTGGAACCGGTTGAACCCGAAGTTGACGTCCAGGTTCCAGTCGCGCATGTGACGGGCGAGCGTGGCGAACGGCACCCGCCGGTGCGGCATGATCGCCGTCTCGTCCCGGTGCACCCGCCGTACCAGATCGATCCAGGTCCCACCGTCGAGGGAGACGGAGAAGGGGACCGTGTTGAGGAACAGGCCGAGCGCCTCCGTGCCCGCCTCCTCCTCGACCCTGCCGTTGACGCCGAGCCCGGTGACGACGTCCGTGCGGCCCGTCACCCGGCCCAGGGCGATCAGGTGCGCGGTCAGCGCGACGCTCTTCCTGCTCGCTCCCGCGCTCACGGCCAGCCGGGACATCGCCCGGGACAGTTCGCCGTCCACCTCGCGGTCGATGCTGTGCGCCACGGTCGCCGTCCGCCCGAGGCCGGTGAACAGGGTGCCGTCGAGGCCGGAGAGGCGTTCCTTCCAGAAGGCGACCGACTCGGCCGAGCCCGCCGCCGCGCGTTCGAGGGCGACGAACCTGCTGAACCGTGACCTGGGCGGCGGCGCCTTCGGCGTGTCGGGACGGTCCCGCAGCAGGGCGTGCCGGTTGAGGATCTCGGCGACCAGTGAGGTGAAGCTCCAGCCGTCCAGGATCGCGTGGTGCTCGGTGAGCGTGAGCTGGAAGGCGGTCGGGGAGAGGCGTTGCGCCGTCACCCGGAACAGCGGGGCCGTCCGCAGGTCGAACGGGGTCGCCCACTCGCGTTCGACGAGCGCCGTGATCGCCGCCTGCTGGTCGGCCCCCTGGAGGTCCTCCACGGTCAGCGGCGAGGGCGCCGTCCGGTGGACGAGCTGCATGGGCTCGCCGAAGGTGACCAGGTCGAGGGAGGTGCGCAGCACCGGGTGCCGCTCGACGGCCTCGGCCACGACCCGGGTGAGCGCCTCCTCGTCGAGCGGCGTCGCCACCCGATAGCTGTTGACGTTGTGGTACGGCCTGCGCTCCGGCTCAAGCTCCATGTGGTAGACCATCGCGAGCTGCATGGAGGTCATCGGGTAGGCGTCAATCACGTCGTCGAGCGCCGCGACCCGCCCCCGGTCGGCCTCGCCGAGCAGCGAGAACGGCTCCGGCGGCGGCCCGTCCTCCGCAGGGGTCACCCTGGCCGCCGCCTCGTGGACCGTGGGGTGGGCGAACAGCACGTCGAGCGGCAGCGCGTAGCCCGCCCGCCTGAGCCGTCCCGCGACCTGCACGCTGCGGACCGAGTCGCCGCCCAGCTCGAAGAAGTTGTCGTCCCTGCCGACCCGCTCCAGCTTCAGCACCTCGGCGAGGGCGTCGGCGAGCGCCCGCTCGGCGGGACCGCGCGGCGCCTCGTAGGGCCGCTCCCCACGCCCGGGGTCGGGCAGTGCCCGCTGGTCCACCTTGCCGTTGGGGGTCAGCGGAATCCGCTCAAGCGGCACGACCGCCGACGGCACCATGTAGTCCGGCAGCCTGGCCGCCAGGTGGGCGCGCAGCTCGGCCGCCCCCGGCCACCCGTCGCGGGGCACGACGTAGGCGAGCAGCCGTCCCTCCCTGACCACGACCACGCAGGACCGCACGTCGGGATGGGCGTCGAGGACCCGCTGGATCTCGCCCGGCTCGATGCGGAAGCCACGGATCTTGACCTGGTCGTCGATCCTGCCCAGATACTCCAGGTCCCCACCGGGCAGCCTGCGGACCAGGTCACCGCTGCGGTAGCGCCGCGCCCCCGGCCTCGCCGGGTCGGGCACGAAGCGGGAGGCGGTCAGCCCGGGACGGCCCACGTACACGCCGGTCACCCCGAACCCGCCGACGAACAGCTCCCCGGGCACCCCGTCCGGTACGGCCCGGCCGTGCCGGTCGAGCACCTCGGCCGACAGGTGGGGCAGCGGCCGTCCGATCACGCTGCGGTCGAAGGGTGTCTCCGGGGTGATGTCGTAGGCCGTGACGTGGACTGTCGTCTCGGTGATGCCGTACATGTTGCACAGCCGGGCGTTCGGCCCGGCCCCGGTGGCGAACCACCGGCGCACGTGGTGCGGCTGCAGCGCCTCACCGCCGAAGACGACAAGCCTGAGGTCGTCGAGGACCCGCGGCTCCTCCTCAAGGAGGCCGACGAGCTGGCCGAACGCGGAGGGCGTCTGACTCAGGCAGGTGACGTGCTCCTCCTGGAGCAGCCGGGCGAAGTGCTCGGGGGACCTCGCGACCTCCTTCGGCACGACCACCAGGCGCCCGCCGTACAGGAGGGCTCCCCACATCTCCCACACCGAGAAGTCGAAGGTGTAGGAGTGGAACAGCGTCCACACGTCATCGGGGCCGGGGGAGAAGCGCTCCTCGGTGGCGGCGAACAGCTCGGCCACGTTCGCGTGGGTGACCGCGACCCCCTTCGGGCGGCCGGTCGAGCCGGAGGTGTAGATGATGTAGGCGGTCGCCTCGACGGGGACGTCCAGGCAGAGGTTGTCCGAGGGATGGGCGGAGACGGCGGCCTCCTCCTCGTCGAGCCCGACCGTGACGCCCTCCCCGGCGCGGTCGGCGACGACCACCTTCGCGCCCGCGTCCCCGAGGAGGAACGCCACCCGCTCCGGCGGGGTCTCCGGGGCGATCGGCAGGTAGGCGGCGCCCGCCTTCAGCACCGCGAGCACGGCCTCGACCTGCCGGGGAGTGCGTTCGAGCAGCAGCCCCACCCGGTCGCCGGGCCGTACACCACGGGACCGCAGGTGACGGGCGAGCCGGTTGGCCCTGGCGTTGAGCTCCTCGTAGGTGATGTCGGTGGCGATGCGCTCCCGGTGCAGGGCGGCGACGGCCTCGAACCGCTCGTGCAGGCAGGTCCGGGGCTCACGGCTCACCGGTACGGCGGCGCCGAGCTCGTCGCCGGAGGTCAGGGGCAGTTCGGAGACGGCGGTCCCCGGCGCCTCGACGGCGGCGGCCAGCAGGGTCAGCCAGTGCCCGGTGAACCGTTCGACCGTGGCGGCGTCGAACAGTCCCGTCGCGTACTCGACCTCGCCCCGCATCCTGCGACCGTCGTCGAAGACCGAAAGCAGCAGGTCGAACTTGGCCGTGTCCGTCGTGTGGACCCGGGGGGTCCCGCTCGCCTCGCCGAGCCGTAGCGGCCCGGTGTCCTGGGCGCCGTGCGCGCCGAAGGCGACGTTCATCAGCGGCCGGTCGGTGATCATGTCGAGCGGCGCCCTGTGGTGGTCGAGATCCTCCATGACGTCCCTGCCGACCGCCGCCAGCAGCTCGTGGAAGCTCTCACCGCCGCCGATCCGCGTGCGCAGCGGCAGCACGGTGACGAAGTAGCCGATCAGGTCCTCAAGCTCGATCCGGTCCCGGCCCGCCACCGGGGAGCCGATGACCAGGTCCTCCTGACCGGTGTAGCGGTGCAGCAGCGCCGCGAACGCGGTGAACAGCACCACGAACGGCGTGACCTCCTCGGCCATCGCCAGCGCCCGCACCCGCCCGGTCACCTCGGACGGCAGGTCGAACAGGTGGGTCGCCCCCGCCGTCGACCGCACCGGGGGGCGGGGCCGGTCGGTGTGCAGCGTCACCCGCTCCGGCGCCCCCGCGAGGCGCCGCTGCCAGTAGTCCAGCTCCTCACGTGGATCCCGCTCCCGCTGCCACGCCGCGTAGTCGGCGTACTGGATCGGCGGCTTGGGCAACCGTGGCGTACGGCCCTCGGCCCGCGCGGTGTAGAGCACGGCCAACTCGTGCTCGAAGACCGGCAGCGAGAGCCCGTCACAGGCGATGTGGTGGAAGACAACGACCAGGACGCACCCGTCGGGCGCCCAGCGCAGCAGCCGCGCCCGCACCGGCAGGTCCCGCTCCAGGTCGAACGGCCCACGCGCCTCCGCCTGGACCAGGTCCTCGACGGCCTCCCGCGCGCACTCGGTCACGGTCAGGCCGAACACCGCGTCCCGTTCGACCGTCTGGTACGGCTCGGCCACCGAGGCGCGGAACGCGCTGCGCAGGATGTCGTGCCGTTCGACGATCGTCCTGAGGCACTCCCCGAGCAGCGTGTCGTCAACCGGCCCTTCGAGCCGCAGCACCCAGGGGATGTTGTGCAGCGCGGTGCCCGGGGTCAGCCGGTCGAGCAGCCACAGGGCGCGCTGGCCGTACGTCAACGGGGCCGTCTCCAGGTTCCCCGGCCTGAGCGGCTGCCAGCCGTGTTCCACGGTCGTCATGTCAGTCCTCCCCGTCCGTGATGTCGGCCACGGCCGCCGCCCACTCGTGGTCGTCCAGCTCGGGCAGCGCGGCCACGGCCTCGGCCCGGCGCAGTACGGCCTGCGGGGACGACGCCTTCTCCAGCAGCACCGCCGCCTGCTCCGCGACCGTGCGGGCGGTGAAGAACACCCGGGGCGGTAGGTCGATCCGCAGCGCCACCGCGACCCGCGCCTTCACCTTGGCGATGGCGAACGAGTGCGCCCCCAGCTCGAACACGTCGTCCTCGGCGCCGACGGACGCCAGCCCGAGCACCCTTTCCCAGATGCCGGTGAGCGTGCGGTGCAGCGGGTCCGTTTCCGCTACGGCTTCTTGGCCGGTTGGGAGGGGGGTGAGGGTGTGGGGTGGTGGCAGGGCGGCGCGGTCGGTTTTGCCGTTGTGGGTGGTCGGCAGGGCCGGGAGGGTGAGGTAGGTGGTGGGGATCATGTAGTCGGGCAGGTGGGGGGTCAGGTGGGTGCGGATGTCGGTCGCCGTGAGGTTTTCTGCGGTGGTGAGGTAGGCGGTGAGGCGGAGGGTTCCGGTGGGGTCGGGGTGGGTGGTGACGGCGGCGTGGGTGATGTGGGGGTGGGTGGTGAGGACGTTTTCGATTTCGGTGAGTTCGATGCGGTAGCCGCGGATCTTGTGTTGGGTGTCGGTGCGGCGTTGGAACAGCAGCAGGCCATCGGGGGTGTAGGTGGCCAGGTCGCCGGTCCGATACAGCCTTCCGTTCGCGTAAGGGCGGAAGGCGGTGGCGGTGAGGGTGGGGCGGTTGAGGTAGCCGTGGGCGAGGCTGGGTCCGCTGATGCACACCTCCCCGGGTTCGCCTGGTTCGGTGACGAGGAGCCCGGTTTCGACGTCGATGAGGTGAACGGTCCGGTCGCCGATGGGGGTGCCGATGGGGATGGTGGGCCGGTTCAGGTCGGCTGCGGTGACGGGGTGGGCGGTGGCGAAGACGGTGCATTCGCTGGGCCCGTAGCAGTGGATCAACCTTGTGTCGGGCAGTTCGGTCAGGGCGGTGTGGACGTGGCGGACGGTGACGGCCTCTCCGCCGAACATCAGGTACTTGATTCCTGCCAGGTGGTGGGGGTTGGTCGTGATGATGGTGTTGAACGCGACCGTGGGCAGGAACAGGTGGGTGACGTTGTGGGCCTGCGCGGTCTCGGCGACGGATAGCGGGTCGCGGTTGGGGCCGGTGTGGATGACGATCCGCCCGCCCGTCAGTAGCGGCGGGAGGATCTCGACGAGGTTGCCGTCCCAGGACAGGGCCGAGTGCAGCAACGTGACGGCTTCTGGCCCCCAGGTGGCGTAAGACACGTTGGTGAAGAAGCCGGGGATGGCGCGGTGGGGGACCAGGGTTCCCTTGGGGTGACCGGTGGAGCCGGAGGTGTAGGGGATGTAGAAGACCCGCTCCGGATCGGCCGGGTGGGCCGGGTTGGTGTCGGGGTGGGCGGCGAGGTCCGTTAGATCCATGACCGGGGTGTCAGTCAACGTCCAGGGCTGTGTGGTGAGGATGACCGAGAGGTCGGGTTCGGTGGCCATCAGCGTCAACCGGGCGGACGGCAAACCGGGCTCTAACGGCACATACCCGGCTCCGGCTTTCAGGACGGCCAGCAGGGCGATGACGTAGGAGGCGCCGTGGGCCAGGTGCAACCCCACCAGATCCCCTGGGTTCACCCCGTGGGCGTTCAGCGCGTGGGCGAGGCGGTTGGCGGCGACGTTGAGTTCACCGTAGGTCAACGACACCCCATCGACCTCGGTCAGCGCGACGCGGTCGGGGTGCTCCCGGACCCGACGCTCGAACACCTCGTGCACCGGAAGCTCCACGGCCTCCCGTAGCGCGTCCCGCCACCCGGTGGTCAGTCCCTCGACCGTCGCGGCGTCGAACAGGTCCGTGCTGTACTCGACGACGCCGAAGATCCGCTCACCGTCGTCGGTGATCTGCCAGGTCAGGTCGAACTTCGACGTCCCGGTGGGAACCAGCTCCCGGGTCCCGTCCGCCTCGCCGAGCCGTACCGGACGGGCGTTGTGGCGGTGCATCTCGAAGGCGACCTGCGCGAAGGCGGCGCGTTCCCCGGAGTGGTCGCGGGCGACGCGGTCGAGGAGGAGCTGGAAGGGCACGTCCTGGTGGCCGAGGTCGGCCAGCACGTCCTCGCGCACCCGCCCGAGCAGCTCGCGGAAGCCCACGTCCGTCCGCGCCCGCACCCGCAGCGGGACCAGGTTGACGAAGTAGCCGATCAGGCCCTCCTCGTCGTGCTCCCGGTCCGCGACGGGCGTGGCGACGACGAGATCCTCCTGTCCGGTACGGCCCCGCAGCATCAGGCAGAAGGCGGCAAGCAGCACCATGAACGGCGTCGCGCCCTCCGCCCGCGCCAGGTCACGCACCCGCTCCGCGAGGTCGGCCCCCAGGTCGAACCGTACGGCGGCGCCCGACGGGGTCCGTTCCCCTGCGGCGCGGTCGGCGGGCAGGGCCAGCTCCCTCGGGGCGCCGTCGAGTCTGCGCTCCCAGTAGGCGAGTCCCTCGTCCAGGGCCAGGCGGCGCTGCCGTACGGCGTGGTCGCGGGGGCGGGTGGGCAGGTCGGCGAGCTGGGGTGAGCGGTCGGCGAGGTGGGCGGCGTAGAGCTCGGCGAGTTCGGTCTCGAAGACGCCGAGCGACCACTCGTCCCACACGATGTGGTGCAGGACGACCAGCAGCGCCCAGCCGTCCTCGCCGTCGCGCAGCAGCAGCGTCCTGAAGAGGGGGCCGTGCTCCAGGTCGAACGGCCTGCGGGCCTCGCGGGCGACGACCTCCTCCGAGTGGTCCTCGACGCCCAGCAGCACGGGGAAGGGGGACAGCACGACCTGCTCCGGCTCGCCGAGGGTGGCCGGGAAGACCGTGCGCAGCGCCTCGTGCCGTTCGACGAGCGCGGTCAGGGAGTGTTCGAGCGCCGGGACGTCGACAGGGCCACGCAGCCGGAACAGCCACGGCACGTTGTAGAGCGGCGCGCCCGGGTTCCACTGCTCGGCCAGCCACAGCGCGTGCTGCCCGAGGGAGAGCGGCCGGTCCTTCTCGTTCTCCTCGTACGGCGTGCGCTCGGGAGACGGCTGCTGCGGAGCCCGTTCGGCGTCGAGGCGGGTCGCGAGGTCGGACAGGACCGGGGTGTCGAAGACGGCCTGGGGAGACAGTCCCTTGCCGAAGTGGCCGAACAGCCTGGCGGTGATGCGGAGCGCGGCGAGCGAGTCACCGCCGAGCGCGAAGAAGTCGTCACCGCGTCCGATCGTCTCGACGCCGAGGACCTCCCGCCACAGGTCGGCCAGCAGCCGTTCTGTCTCGGTCCGCGGGGGTTCTCCCGCGCTGTGCGCCGGGCCGCGCGGGATCGGCGGCAGCGCGTCCCGGTCGAGCTTGCCGCCCTCGGTCAGCGGCAGCCGGTCGAGCGGCACCAGGTGCGCGGGCAGCAGGTAGGCGGGCAGCCGTTCGGCGAGGAAGGCCGTCAGCTCCCCGGTGTTCGGCGTCTCGGTCACCACGTAGCCGACCAGCCGGGTTCTCCCGTCCTCGTCGTGCTGCCCGATGACCGCGCATCGCCGTACCGCCGGATGCCCCTCAAGGACCCGCTGGGTCTCCGCGGGCTCGACGCGGTGTCCCCGGATCTTGACCTGGTCGTCGGTCCTGCCGAGGAACACCAGGTTCCCGTCCGCGTCGAGCCGGACGAGGTCGCCCGTGCGGTACATGCGCGCGCCGGGGGCACCGTACGGATCGGGCACGAACCGCTGGGCCGTGAGCCCCGGCCGCCCCGGATAGCCCAGGGCGAGGGGGCTTCCGCCGATGTGGAGTTCCCCGGCGACCCCGGGCGGGCAGGGGACGGACTCCGGGTCGAGCACGTGGAGCGTCCGGTCGCCGCATGCCGTGCCGATCGGGATCTCGTCCGTCACGACCTCGGTCACCTCGTGGACGGTCGCGGTGACCACGCACTCGGTCGGCCCGTAGGCGTTGAGGAGCCGCACGCCGGGGGCGTGCCGCAGCCACGCGCGGGCGGCCCTCGGGGACATCCGTTCGCTTCCGGAGATCATCAACCGCAGGCTGTGGCCCTCGGGCAGCCGGGTCCTGTCGAGTCCGAGGGCCAGCTCGTTCCAGTAGCCCGCGGGCAGGTTGGCGACGGTCACCCGCTCCCGGCGCAGCAGGTCAAGGAGGTCGCCGATCGCGGGCGCGCGTTCCGCGCCGAAGACGACGGTCGCGCCCACGGTCAGCGGCGCGAGCGCCTGCTCGACCGCGACGTCGACGTACGGCGGCGCGAACCGTAGGACGCGGTCGTCCTCGCGCAGCCCGAACCGCTCGGTGATCCCGGCGAGGTGCTCGCCGAGCGCGCCGTACGACACGCTGACGCCCTTGGGCCTGCCGGTCGTGCCGGAGGTGTAGACGAGGTAGGCGGCGTGCGCGCCCTCGTGCTCGGTTCCCTCCGGCTGGAGGTTCCAGGTGTCGTCGTCGGTTTCGTCGCTCAGGACGAGGCGGGTGGCGCTGTCCCGCAGGATGAACCGGTCACGGTCCTCGGGGGCCGTGGGATCGAGCGCGAGGTGCGTGGCGCCGACCCGCAGCACGGCGAGCAACGCGACCAGACCGTTCACCGGATCCTGAGCCCGCACGGCGACCACCTGTCCCGGTCCCACCCGATGCCCCCGGAGCGACCCGGCGAGTACGGCGGTACGCCGGTCGAGCGCCTCGTAGGAAAGGGTCAGCCGTGGGCCGACGACGGCGGGTCTGTCGGGATGCTCTTTAGCGCGGACAGCCAGTAAGGATTCCCACTCAGCTTTTCGTGACATATCGGTGACCTCGGAGTTCCGGACCCCCAATCCACGTGCTGCTTTGCTCGTGGAAAATGCCTTTGTCATGGCACGGAACTCCTCTGGAAATCGGGCTGATACTGCTGATGAGAATGTGGGGGCTGTGCGCTATAACCCGTTTCGGTTGTCCGCGAACGGCGGAGCTCTGGGCCGGGGGACGGCGCCCCGGTCCATGCGTTTTTCGCAACCTAAGGAATCCTTGCGCAAGCTATCTTGTCAAGGTGGTGGTGTCAAGAGGATGCCTTGACAGCAGGGTTTTCTGGCCCGCTCTACGCATTGGAGGCGCCCCGCTTGTCGGGTGGGGTTCCCTGCGACTGGAGGCGAGGTGAACACCTATTGAACGACCGGAATGGATTATGGATGTTGCGCTCGGTGAAACTATTGACACCGCAGGAATCAGTGCACAAGATGTGTTGCGCAAGAGTCCCTTAGGAGTTGATCTCTCAGGGAACGGGGTCCACGCTGTTTTGGCGCTATTGGATGCGCGTCCTAATGGAAGCGTGGTTGTGGGCTACCTGCATAAATTTCACCGGCGACTGCATGGCGTGATTTTCGGAAGGGTCCCGTGTCATGACCAAAACGTTCTCCAGGAGTCACGCCGATGGTGCGGTGCATGAGGTGTTCGAGCGCCGGGTCCGGGAGCACCCCGACCGTGTGGCGTTGACCGAGGCCGATGGCGGGTCGTTGACCTACGGTCAGCTCAACGCCGCCGCCAACCGGCTCGCGCACGCGCTGAACGCCCACGGGGTGAAGCCCGGGGACCTGGTCGGACTGCACCTGGCCCACGGCGCCTCCTACGTCATCGCCCTGCTGGCCGTCCTGAAGGCCGGAGCCGGATACGTCCCGCTGGAACCCGGCCTACCGTCCGCCCGGTTGACGCTGATGGCCACCGAACCCGACCTGGCCGTCATCCTCACCACCCAGCCCTGGACGCTGACGGCCACCCCGCTCCTGGACCCGACGTCCGTCGCCGCCCACCCCGACACCAACCCGGTCCACCCGGCCGATCCGGAGCGGGTCTTCTACATCCCCTACACCTCCGGTTCCACCGGCCAGCCCAAAGGCACCCTGGTTCCGCACCGCGCCATCCCCGGCTTCTTCACCAACGTGTCTTACGCCACCTGGGGAAGCGAAGCCGTCACCCTGCTGCACTCGGCGCTGTCCTGGGACGGCAACCTGGTCGAGATCCTGCCGCCCCTGCTCACCGGCGGCCGCATCATCATCCACACCGGTTCAAATCGGGATCCTTTGAGCGTCGCCGAGACCGCCCAAGCCCATCAGGTCACCCATTTGTTCCTGCCGACGGTCGCGTTCAACACCATCATCACGACCAACCCGCACCTACTCACAAACGTGCGATATCTGATGTTCGGCGGGGAAGCCGTCACCGTCCGCCACGTCCAGACCGCCCTCACCGAACTACCTGGTACAAGGCTGATCCACTGCTACGGGCCCAGCGAATGCACCGTCTTCGCCACCGCCCACCCCGTCACCCACGCCGACCTGGACCGGCCCACCATCCCCATCGGCACCCCCATCGGCGACCGGGCCGTCCACCTCATCGACGTCGAAACCGGACAGACCGTCACCGAACCCGGCCAGGCCGGAGAGGTGTGCATCAGCGGGCCCAGCCTCGCCCACGGCTACCTCAACCGCCCCACCCTCACCGCCACCGCCTTCCGCCCTTACGCGAACGGCAGGCTGTATCGGACCGGGGACCTGGCCACCTACACCCCTGATGGCCTGTTGTTGTTCCAGCGCCGCACCGACACCCAACACAAGATCCGCGGCTACCGCATCGAACTCACCGAAATCGAAAACGTCCTGACCACCCACCCCCACATCACCCACGCCGCCGTCACCACCCACCCCGACCCCACCGGAACCCTCCGCCTCACCGCCTACCTCACCACCACAGAAGACCTCACCGCCGCCGACATCCGCACCCACCTACAACCCCACCTGCCCGACTACATGATCCCCACCACCTACCTGCCGATCGCCCAGCTCCCCACCACCCACAACGGCAAAACCGACCGCGCCGCCCTGCCCCCACCCCACACCCTCACCCCCCTCCCAACCGGCCAGGAAGCCGCAGAGGAGGAGACCGGCCCGCTGCACCGCACGATCGCCGGGATCTGGAGAGAGGTCCTGGGGGTGCCCGCCGTGGGTTCGGCGGACAACTTCTTCACGCTGGGTGGGCACTCTCTGGCCGCCGTACGGCTGCTGTTCCTGGTGCGTGACCGGTTGAAGGTCGAGCTGACGCTCCGCGACCTGTACGAGGCCGATGACTTCGCGGCCTTCGTCACCCGGGTCGGTGAGCGGCTCCCCGCCGGTACGGAACTCACGGCAGAGTCGGCCGATGAGCGCTGAGCGGACCGGCCACGGCGCCCTGTCGCCCGCGCAGCACCGGCTCTGGTTCCTGCAGCAGTTCGACCCGGGATCGACACAGTACAACGTGTGCCTCGGCTACGAACTGCGCGGCGCGCTCGACGTCGCCGCCCTGCGGAGCGCACTGACCGAAGTGGTCGCCAGGCACGACGCCCTGCGCACGAGTTTCCCTGCGGAGCGGGGCCGCCCCGGGGCGCGGATCGAACCCCCCGGTGAGCAGGTGCCGCTGCCGTACGTCGAACTGACCTGGGAGGACGGCGACGCGGCCGCGCATGCCACAACGCAGGACGGCGACGCGGCTGTCAGCGCCGCGGAGTTCGCCGCCGGGCAGGTGGCGCGGCCTTTCGACCTGGCGGCCGGACCTCCGGTGCGGGCGCACCTGCTGCGGCTCGGCGCCGAGTCGCACATCCTGCTGCTGACGATGCACCACATCGTGGTGGACGCCTGGTCGGTGCAGATCATCCTGGCCGAGCTGGGGGCGCTGTACGCGGCGTACGTGAGCGGCGAGGAGGTCGAGCTGCCCGCCCCGCAGGCGCGCTACGCCGACTACGCGGCCTGGCAGAGCGGTCTGCTGCGCGGTGAGTACCTGGAGCGGGAGTTCGCCCACTGGCGGGAACAGCTCGCCGGGGCGCCCGCCGTACTCGATCTGCCGACGGACCGGCCACGGGCGGTGTCGCAGACGTTCGCGGGCGGCGAGTTGCCGGACGCGGTGCCGCCCCCGCTGGCCGTACGGCTGCGCGGGCTGACCGCCGAGCTGCGCAGCACGATGTTCGTCACCACCCTCACGGCCTTCATGATGCTGCTGGCCCGCTGGACCAGGACGGACGACGTCGTCATCGCCGTCCCCGTCGCGGGCCGGGCGAGGCCGGAGTTCCACGCGACAGTCGGGTTCTTCGTCAACACCGTCCCGCTGCGCGGCGACCTGTCGGGAGATCCGTCCTTCCGGCAGGCCGTCGCCCAGGTCGGTTCGGCCACGCTCGACGCGCTCGAACACGACGCGCTCCCCTTCGACATGCTGGTCGACCACCTCGGCGTCCCGCGTGACCCCACGTGCAACCCGCTGGTCCAGGTGGGATTCCAGCTCCTGCGCACCCCGCACCGCGCGCGGCCCGCGCGCTGGCACGACCTCGAGGTCGAGGAGTGGGACGGGGTGCGTCAGCAGGTCACCAGGCTCGACCTGGAGATGCACGTGCTCGACACCGCGGCGGAGACTGTCGAGACGCTGCTGTGCTACCGCACCGATCTGTTCGACCGACGTTCGGCGGAGGGCCTCCTCGCCGGATACCGCTCCTTTCTCGCCCAGGTCGTGGCCGATCCCGACCTGCCGCTGTCGAAGCTCGACGTCCGGAACGGGGGAATGTGATGACGGCGCCGATGCTGGTGACCGACTGGTTCTGGGTGCCCGTGCCCAGGCCGAACGCGGAGACCCGGCTGTTCTGCTTCCCGCACGCGGGCGGGGACGCCCCCGCCTTCGCCGACCTCGCCCGGGAGCTGCCCCCGGACATCGAGGTGTGGGCCGTACGGATGCCGGGCCGGGGCGGGCGCTTCACCGCGCCGCACGCCTCGGACGTGAACGAGCTGGTCGCCTGGATCAGCGCGGCGATGCGGCCGTTCGTCACCGGGAGATACGCGCTGCTCGGCCAGAGCCTGGGGGCGCTCGTCGCCTACAACGTGGCCAGGGAGCTGTCGCCGGAGAGTCCTCCCGACGCGTGCGTGCTGGCCGCGCTGCTGCCGCCCCACCTGTGGAACGGCCCGCCGGGGCCGACCGGTCAGCAGGACGTGGTCAGCTTCCTGACCTCGATCGACGACACCGTGGGCGAGGTGCTCTCCCATCCCGACCTGCGGGATCTCGTCCTGTCGGTCGTGCACGCCGACCTCAACCTGTGTCAGGACTACCTGCACCGGTGGGAGCCGTTGCTCGACTGCCCGGTGCTGGGCCTGGTCGGCAACGACGACCCGACGGTGAGCGGTGAGGAGATGACGGGCTGGGCGCGCAGCACGACGGGGCCGTTCAGCGTGCAGGTCTTCGACGGCGGTCACCTGGTGGTCCAGGCGGCCGGGGCCGTACTGGCACGGACGGTCGCCGACTTCCTGCGCGCCTCCGCGGGTGTGGCATGAGCCGGGCCGACGCTCCCGCCGTCATCACCGAGTCGGGCGTCCTGACCCACCGGGGCCTTGAGCGGCGGGCCGCGCACTACAGCGCGGCGCTGGTCCGCGCGGGACTGCGGCCAGGCGACGTGCTGGTGATCACCGTGCCGGACGGTCCCGACGCCGTGGCGGCGCTCCTCGCGGCCCGAGGGGCGCGCACGCCGTTCGTCTGGCTGAGCGCGGACCAGCCGCTCGAACGGCGCCTGTCGATCGTGGCCGACTGTTCCCCGGTCGCCGTGCTCGCCCCCGTGGGCGACGACCCCTTCCCCACGGCGCTCGTGCAGGTCGAGGGTGACGACGCGGTTGTCGTACGGCGGGCGGCGGGGCCCAGGAAGGAGACGGTGGTCCCCCCGGACACCGAGTACGTGGTGTACACCTCGGGCTCGACCGGGACGCCGAAGGGCATCGCGCAGCGCACCGGCAACCTCGACCAGCTCTCCCGCTGGTTCTCGGGCGAACTCGACACGCGTCAGGGCGCGCGGTTGCTCCAGTGGGCCAGGCTCACCTACGACGCCGCCTACATGGAGATCATGACGGCGGTGCACGGCGGGGCCGCGCTGGTCATCCCGCCGGGGGAGGTCAAGGGCGACCCGGCCCGCATCCACCGGTGGGTCGTCGAGCACGAGGTGACGCACCTGCAGACCGTGCCGAGCCTGTGCCGTCACCTGCTGGACGCCGCGGTGGGCACGGGACCGGTCGGCAGCGTGCGGACGCTGAGCCTGTTCGGCGAGTCGCTCCACGCCGACCTCGTGCGGGCCGTCCGCGAGTCCTTCCCCAAGGCGGCCGTGCACAACTTCTACGGGCCGACCGAGTGCATCCTCGCCACCGCGCAGCGGGTGCCGGACGACGCCGTCGATCCGATCTCGCTGGGCAGGCCCCTGCCCGGCCGGGAGATCCTGCTGACCGACGAGGACGGACGGCCGGTGCCGGACGGGGAGATCGGGGAGATCCGCGTCCGCAGCGGGTTCCTCGCCCACGGCTATCTCAACCGGCCCGACGAGACGCGCGAGGTCTTCCTGCCCGAGCAGATCTACCGCACCGGCGACCTGGCCCGCCGTACGGCCGACGGAGGGTTGCTCTTCGCGGGCCGGATCGACGACCAGGTCAAGATCAGGGGCGCGCGGGTCGAGCTGGGCGAGATCGAGGCGGCGCTGTACCGGGACCCGGCAGTCGCCCAGGCGGCCGTCAGGACCTACGGCGACACCCCGGAGACGCTGCGTCCGGCCGCCTACGTCCAGGCGCGTCCCGACGCGGTGATCGACGTCGCCGCGCTGCACCGGCGGCTGACCAGGACGCTGCCGACCTACATGATCCCGGCGGCGTACGTCATGGTCGAGGAGATGCCGCTGACCTCGACGGGCAAGATCGACCGGCTCAGGCTGCCCACCCCGGACGCCCCCGACGCCCGTGCCCGTGGCGTCGAGCCGGTGGCGTTCAGCACCGAGACCGAACGCGTGGTCGGCGACATCTGGTGCCAGGTCATCGGCTGCGAGCAGGTGGGGCCGGACGACGACTTCTTCACCGTCGGCGGTTACTCGCTGCTGGCGCCGCAGATCACGGCCGAGGTGCTGGAGCGGCTCGGGGTCGCGCTTCCGGTGCGGGCCCTGTTCGACCACCCGACCCTGCGGGAGCTGGCCGCCCGCGTCGACCACGAACTCGCGGGCGCGCCGTACGAGACGGCTTCGTCAGAAACAGCACCGTCCGAGACGGCGGACCAGACAGGGGAAAGGAACCCCGATGCTGCTGGACACCTATGACCTCACCGACGCCGGGTTCTGGGCCAGGGACGACGCCTACGCGATCCTCGACGAGATCCGGTGCGAGGGAGCGGTCCAGCGGCACGAGTCGTCCCAGGAGGGACCGCTGTGGGCGGTGCTGACCCACCGCGAGTCGCTCGCGGTCCTCGGGGACGCCAGGACCTACAGCTCACAGGGCGGTTCGCTGCTGGGCACCGGGTACGGTCCCCCGGCAGGGGCCGGGCGGATGATGGCGCTGAGCGACCCGCCGAAACACCGTGCCTACCGGGACCCGGTGATGCCGTTCTTCTCGGCCCGGCGCTCGGGCCAGCTTGAGGAGCGCATCCGCGACCTGACCGAGCGGGTCGTCGAACGGCTGCTGCTCAGGGAGAAGATCGACTTCGTCAGCGACATCGGGGCCGTCGTCCCGCTCACCGTGATGTGCGACCTCATGGGCATCCCCGACGAGGACCGCGACGAGGTCGTGGAGATGTGCGACCAGGCCTTCCTCGGGCGCAACCCGGCCGAGCGGCGTGCCGCGCACCAGCGGCTGCTGCCGTACCTGCTGCAACTGGCGATGGAGCGCAAGGCCGCGCCGAAGGACGACGTCATCAGCGCGCTCGCCGCCTCGCTCGAACTCGACGAGGTGGTGCTGAACTGCGACAACATCATCGTGGGCGGCATCCAGACCGTACGGCACACGGCCGCCATGGCGATGCTCGCCCTGGTGAGGCACCCCGACGCCTGGCGGGAGCTGGACGGCAAGGCCGACCCGAAGGTCGCCACCGAGGAGCTGCTGCGGTGGACCTCCGTCGGGCTGCACGTCCTGCGCACCGCGAAGACCGACGTCGAGCTGGCCGGGCAGAGAATACGCGCGGGCGACCGGGTCGTGGTGTGGACCCCCGGGGCCAACCGCGACACCGTGGTCTTCGAGGACCCACACCGCCTCGACCTCGACCGGCATCCGAACCGGCACATCGCCTTCGGCTGGGGCGAGCACTACTGCATCGGGGGGCCGCTGGCCAGGACCGAGCTGCGGGTGCTGTTCACGGAACTGTCCAGGCTGGTGGCGGAGGTGGAACCGCTCGGGGAGCCCGAGTACAACTCCTCCATCATCAACTTCGGGCTGGATTCCTTCCCCGTCCGGCTGCACCGCAGGTGACGCCGTGTGGGATCCGGGCGCCCAGGTGGCGCGGGCACGTGGCGTCCAGTCCCTGCGCTCCCTCGGCGAGGCGCTGCGCGAGGTGGGGTTCACCGAGAAGGAGACGGTCCGCGCCCTGTCCGCCGAGGACCCGGCGGAGCTGCTGAGCAACGCTGCCTTCTACGCGGTCTGCTCGGCGGAACGAGTTCCCGAGCTGCTCACGAGCGCGGCGGGCGTCATGGTCCAGCTCTTCGTGCGCAACGGCGGGGTGCCCGCCGACCTCTACGCGCGGACGGTGCCCATCGCGCTGCGCGGGCTGCTCGCCGAGCTGGAGCTGGTCGCCGAGCGGGACGGGACGGTGACGTCGGAGGTCTCCGTCTCGCCGGGCCGTTCCATGTATCTCCTGTCCGACCAGCTCTTCCGGGGCGACGCCTCGATCACCATGGCCGGCAGGTCCACGCTGGTCATGCCGCCGCACGCGTCGAGCTTCGAGCTGCTGGACAATCTCGGCGCCGTCGAAGGCAGGCTCCTCGACGTCGGGTGCGGCTGCGGGATCCTGGCGCTGGCGCTGCGGGAGAGCTGCTCCTCGGTCGTCGGGGTTGACCTCAACCCGAGGGCGGTCGCGTACTCCCAGGTGAATGCCCTGGTCAACGGGCTCGACGCCGACTTCCTCCCGGCCGACCTGCGCTCCGGGCTCGCGGTCGGCGACCTGGCCGACCACCTGGTGTTCAACAGCCCGACCGGCCCGACCCACCACGCGGAGACGGAGATCGGCTGGATGAGCGCCGAGCACGCGCTCACGTTCGTGGCCGCCGCCATGCCCGCCGTGCTCCGTCCTGGGGGTACGGCACGCGTACTGCTGATCGTGGAGGTACCCGAGGGCGCCGGGGCGGTGACGGAACTGGTGCGAACCTGGGTGCCGGGGGAGCGGGACGTCCAGGTGGCCGAGCTGCGCGGCTCCCCACTTGCGGTCTCCGCCACGGCCCTGGCCAGGGGCAGACTCGACCCGGGCTGCCTCATGGCGGACGGCATGGCCGGGGCCGCACGCCTGGTGGACCACCTGCGCGAGCGCCGAATCCGCGAGGTGGTCCCCACCCTGGTGACGATCCGGGAGGCGGACCCCGTCAGGCGGTGACGAGTTTGGGGGCCCTGCGTAGGAGCACGGCCCCCGACAGGGTCAGGACCGCGCAGCAGACGGCCAGCAGGATGCGGTAGTCGACAGAGGCGATGAGCGCGGCGCCGAGCGCGATGGAGAGCGTCTGCGGCCCGACCGTCGCCAGGTCGGCCGCGGCGGCGACCCTGCCGAGGATCTGCTGCGGCGTCGAACGCTGCCAGGCCGTTGTGTAGCCGACCACCAGCCACGGAACCCCGCAGCCGATCATCGCGAACCCCGCGACGACCACCGGCAGGAACGGCGTGGTCAGCAGCGCCGTGCCCAGGGCGACCGTCAGCAGGCCCGCACCGACCGACCTGGCCTCGCCGTACCTGCGGATCATCGTGGCGACGACGAGGCCGCCGCAGATGCCGCCCGCGCCCTGGACCGACATCAGGACACCGAAGAACGAGGCCGGGCGCTGCAGGCCGTACTCGATGACCGCGAAGTCCACCGTGTCCAGCAGACCGATCACCGCGAAGCTGGCGGCGACGGCGACCGTGGTGAAGGCCACCAGGGGGGTGCTCGCGATCTGCCGGAACCCCGCCATGATCTCCCGCCTGAACGGCTCGCGCTCCTGGGGCGGGGTGGGGGCGCCCTCCTCGACGCGCAGGGTGAGGAGGATGACGACGGCGACGGCGAAGGTGAGCGCGTCGAGCACCGCGAGCGTGTGGCCGCCGACCGCGGTGTAGACGGCGGCGCCGACCAGCGGGCTGAACAGCCGGATGCCCTCGCCGACAGTCCGGATCGCGGCGTTCGCCCCGGCCAGTTCCTCACCGGACAGGATCTGCTTGACCAGCCCCACCTGGGCCGGACGTATCAGGATGAAGGAGAGACCGTATCCCAGGGCTACCGCGTAGATGATCCACAGGTCGGCCTCGGAACGCACCCGCAGCAGGGCCAGCACGCCCAGGCCCGCGACGAGGTTGACCGCGATGAGCAGCGGCTTGCGGCGTAATCGGTCCACGATGTGGCCCGCGAACGGGGTGAGGACGACCGGCAGGGACAGGCAGAGGAACACCATCCCCGCCGCGGCGTTCTCACCGGTCAGGTCCTTGGCCCAGATGCCCAGCGACAGGTAGAGCGCGCTGTCGCCGAAGGTGCTGAGTGACTGGCCGACCAGGAGCCTGCGGAAACGCGGATTGGCGAGAGCGCTCATGCGGGGGGCGCCGGGTCGTCGGCGGGTTCGGGATAGTCCTCGGCGCTGCTGGCCATGAACAGTCGCACCGGCCGCGCGCCCTCGGGCCGCAGCTCGGCCTTCTCGACCCGGTCGAGGTATCCCATGACCATCGACCTGAGGAACTCCCTGAACTCCGACAACTCCGTCGGGGTCATCCAGAGGGTGGCGCCCAGGATCAGGCTCGCGTGCTGCCACTCCTCAGGCTCGGACTCCATGCGCCCGCGCCAGGCCCGCAGGCGCGTGAACTCTTTTTCGAGGAACACCTCCGCCAGGGCGTTTCCCGTCGGGGTGTTCTCCGCGGCGGAGGCGATCGACTGGACGGGTTTGGCCAGCCGCCACGGCTTCTCCCGGGTGTGGGAGGGGGCCCGTTCGATGAAGCCGTACTCGGCGAGGGTGCGCAGATGGAACGAGCAACTGGCGACGCTCTCTCCGGTCACCTCCGCACAGCGTGTAGCGGTGGCCGTGCCCAGAACTCCGAGTGCTTCGAGCAACGCGAGCCTGATGGGATGTGCCAGGGCGCGCAGTGCGCGCGGATCGGCGATGGCGGGGTGCTCGTCCATGGCGCCATTATGATGAGACAAGAAACCTTTCGCAAGGATTCTTTAGAATGCGCAACTGGTTGACGCGCCGTCACCTGCGGGGTGCGGGAGTGACTGTCGTGTGACAGTCGGTTGACCCGTCATGACCTGCGGTTCGGTACGGCATCCATGCCCGATTGTTCTGGCGGCGGATCGATCGAACCATCTCGGGAGGCCGTACGTCTGACATTCCATGAAGATCCTGACAACCTGCACCCTCGCCGTTGTCATGGCTACTGTCATGGCTCCCGCCCTCGCGTTCGCGTCCTCCTCCGGCTCCCCGGGGGCGATCCCGCCGGGGTTCCTGCTGTACGAGAAGGCCGCCGCGCAGAAGAGCGCCACCGGCATGTGGTCGGTCAGCCAGGCCAGGGACGCCAAGCTCGTGGTGAACCCCTGCTACACCGGGTCACCGGCCGCCGCGGGCAGGATCGCGGCCCGCACGGTCACCTACGTCGCGGTCTCCGACCAGCGCTCCGAGCAGGTGATCCTCTACAACTCGCCGAAGGCCGCCGCCCAGGCCCTGGCCGACGTGCGCAGGGCCCTGGTCCGCTGCCCCGCCCTCCAGACCTCCCAGACGGCCTACCGCTACTCCGGCACCCCCCTCGCCCTCGGCGACGAGGGCCTGGCCGTGTCCGGGCAGCTCTACCAGGGAGGCAAGGCCAAGGTCGGTGGCGAGCGGGTCGTCCTGACGCGGCGCGGCAACGCGCTGGTCGCCTACGCGAGGTCCGGCGAGTGGGGCGCCCCCGACAAGACGGACTTCGCCCACCAGACCAAGGACGCCCACACCATGCTCGCCAAGATCTGCCAGGTGGCCAGGTGCTCCTGACGCCCTTTGATGCCGTACGGCTCCCGCCGTACGACATGACTCCCTGAGACCGTGGCCTCCTGGATCCGTGTTCCCTGAGGTTTCTCGATTGCCGTTGTGGAAGGCGCCGGGCGTCGTGGTGGCGACGCCCGGCGTTCCGTGGTCAGGCTCCGACGTAGGTCGCCAGGTGCTCCCCGGTGAGGGTCGAACGGGCGGCGACGAGTTCGGCGGGCGTGCCCTGGAAGACGATCCGGCCGCCGTCGTGACCGGCACCCGGGCCGAGGTCGATGATCCAGTCGGCGTGCGCCATCACCGCCTGGTGGTGCTCGATGACGATGACCGACTTGCCGGAGTCGACGAGCCGGTCCAGCAGACCGAGCAACTGCTCCACGTCCGCGAGGTGCAGACCGGTCGTCGGCTCGTCGAGGACGTAGACGCCGCCCTTCTCCGCCATGTGCGTGGCCAGCTTGAGCCGCTGCCGCTCGCCACCGGACAGCGTCGTGAGCGGCTGACCCAGGCTGATGTAGCCGAGCCCGACGTCCACGAGCCGCTTGAGGATGGCGTGCGCGGCGGGGGTACGCGCCTCACCCGAGCCGAAGAACTGCTCCGCCTCGCTCACCGACATCGCGAGCACCTGGCTGATGTCCCGGCCGCCGAAGTGGTGGTCGAGCACCGACGCCTGGAAGCGCTTGCCCTCGCACTCCTCACAGGTGGTCGCCACCCCGGCCATCATCGCCAGGTCGGTGTAGATGACGCCCGCGCCGTTGCAGTTGGGGCAGGCGCCCTCGGAGTTGGCGCTGAACAGCGCGGGCTTGACGCCGTTGGCCTTCGCGAACGCCTTGCGGATCGGGTCGAGCAGCCCGGTGTAGGTCGCCGGATTGCTCCGCCGCGAACCCCGGATCGCACCCTGGTCGATCGAGACCACACCCGCGCCCGCCGGGATCGACCCGTGCACGAGCGAACTCTTGCCAGACCCGGCGACGCCGGTGACCACGACGAGCACCCCGAGCGGGATGTCCACGTCCACGTTCTGGAGGTTGTGCGCCGTCGCACCACGGACCTCCAGCGCGCCGGACGGCGTGCGCACCTTCTCCTTCAGGGAGGCCCGGTCGTCGAGATGACGGCCCGTGAGAGTGCCGCTGGCCCGCAGCTCCTCGACGCTCCCCTCGAAACAGACAGTGCCGCCCGCCGTACCGGCACCCGGGCCGAGATCGACGACGTGGTCGGCGATGGCGATGGCCTCGGGCTTGTGCTCGACGACGAGCACGGTGTTGCCCTTGTCCCGCAGCCGGAGCAGCAGGTCGTTCATCCGCTGGATGTCGTGCGGGTGCAGACCCGTCGTCGGCTCGTCGAAGACGTAGGTGACGTCGGTCAGCGAGGAGCCGAGGTGCCGGATCATCTTGGTGCGCTGAGCCTCACCACCCGACAGCGTGCCCGAGGGCCGGTCAAGAGAGAGGTAGCCGAGCCCGATCTCCACGAACGAGTCGAGGGTCTGCTGCAGCGTGGCGAGCAGCGGCGCGACCGAGACGTCGTCGATGCCGCGTACCCACTTGGCCAGGTCGCTGATCTGCATCGCGCAGGCCTCGGCGATGTTGACGCCCTTGATCCGCGAGGAGCGCGCGGCCTCGTTGAGCCGGGTGCCACCGCACTCGGGACAGGCCGTGAAGGTCACCGCCCGATCGACGAACGCCCGGATGTGCGGCTGCAACGCCTCCTTGTCCTTGGCCAGGAACGCCTTCTGGACCCTGGGGATCAGCCCCTCGTAGGTGAGGTTCATGTTCTCGACCTTCACCTTGGTCTGTTCCCGGTACAGGAAGTCGTGCAGCTCGGTCTCGCTGTAGTCGCGGATGGGCTTGTCCGGGTCCATGAAGCCGGAGGCGGTGAAGACCCGCACCATCCAGCCGTCCGCGGTGTAGCCGGGGATGGTGATCGCGCCCTCGTTGAGCGACTTGCTCGCGTCGTAGAGCTGGGTCAGGTCGATGTCGGTAACCCGGCCCATGCCCTCGCAGCGCGGACAGGCCCCCGCGGGGAGGTTGAAGCTGTAGTGGAACGACGGCCCGGCGCTCGGCTCGCCGAGCCTGCTGAAGACGATCCGCAGCATCGCGTTGGCGTCGGTCGCGGTGCCCACGGTCGAACGGGAGTTGGCGCCCATCCGCTCCTGGTCCACGATGATCGCCGTGGTCAGCCCTTCGAGAAGGTCAACCTCCGGCCGCGCCAGCGTGGGCATGAAGCCCTGCACGAAGGCGCTGTAGGTCTCGTTGATCAACCGCTGCGACTCGGCGGCGATCGTGCCGAACACCAGCGAACTCTTGCCCGACCCGGAGACCCCGGTGAACACCGTCAGCCGCCGCTTGGGGATCTCGACGCTGACGTCCTTGAGGTTGTTCTCCCGGGCCCCCTGCACGCGGATCAGGTCATGACTGTCGGCGTTGTGCGGTGCGGGCGACTGCGTGTCCGTTCTGATGGCCTTGCTCAACGTCTCTCCATCCGTCTGGGGACCGCCTTCACGGTCTTCCTTCGGCGTCGCCTGGGTTGTTCGGGGATCTCCGCCATGGCCGGAACCGTCCGATGGGCACACCGCGAAGCGAAGCTCACGACTCACGGCGATGGTGGGAACACCCGCGGGATTCACACGGGCGTTGGATGCTTTCGCGGGGGTGGGGTGCCATCCGGACGATCAAGGCAGGGGGAGAGACCCGGAAACAGACCCTAGCCCGATCTGAAGGGCTTCGAGCACTATGCGAGCTTCTTTCCCCCAACTTTTCGCACAAATTTTCCCACGCCCCGAAAGCTGCGGGTCCTGGGCCGGGGGCGGGGTCGTGTCATCGGCGGCCGAGAGGCCGGGTGAACCCTTCAGGGTGATGAGCGACCTTGCTCTTCGGGCTCGGCGCCAGCGTCGCGGCCATCGGGTTGCGAACTCTTCAGGGTGATGAGCGACGGCCCGGATGGCAGGTCGGAGCGCACCGTCTCCAGTGTTGCGAACCCTTCAGGGTGATGAGCGACGCCATCATTGCCGCAGGTCGCCACATCATCAAGAGGGTTGCGAACCCTTCAGGGTGATGAGCGACGTGCGTCATGAGGTCGCGTACCGCGCGGCCGAGATCGGTTGCGAACCCTCCAGGGTGATGAGCGACGACCAGGACATAACGCGCTGGCCGAGATCAGGCAGAAGTTGCGAACCCTTCAGGGTGATGAGCGACTTGCGGCGGCCCGCGCTCAACAGGACGCTCACATCGCCTGTTGCGAACCCTTCAGGGTGATGAGCGACCTCCCCCAGCAGGGTCTTGCCGCCCGGGGTCAGGCGTTGCGAACCCTTCAGGGTGATGAGCGACCCGAGGGTAAAGCCCCAGGTCAGGCAGGGCGAAGTGCGGGTGGGGTGGGCCGGTTCTGCAGCAGTCCGGCGGTCGTGCAGAGGTGCAGGTCAGAGTGTTGATCATCTTTGGGTACGGCCCGGCGTATGGAGCTCTGTCCATGATGACGGGCTCACGGGTGAGAAGTCGAATGTTCCGAGCTTCGCGTCGTCCACAAAGGCGTTCCACTTGAAAACGCCGGGTTCTCTGCTTTTCTCGGGCGGGTGGATGTGGTGAGGATGTGTCCATGAGCCAGGTGGAGATGAGCCGTCTCGGCCCCGGGAGCACCCGGGAGCATTTCGATGAGATCCAGCGGGTCTACGCTGTCGTGTTCCCCGGCTATGACCTGGAGGATCACAGGCGGCGAACTCTCCGGCAGACCGAGTCGGCCGGATTCGAGGCGGTCACAGCGCGAGAGAACGGCGTGCTGGTCGGCTTCGCCTATGGCCTGCCGCTCTCGGCACGCTCGACCTGGTGGGACGGGCTCCGGCCGCCCCCGCCTGACGGTTTTGCCGTCGAGACCGGGCGGCGGACGTTCGCGGTGATTGATCTGGCGGTGCTGCCGTCCCATCGAGGCCAGGGACTCGGCAAGCGTCTGATGGATGAGTTGCTCAGCTCGCGTCCCGAGGAACGGGCGACGCTGGCCACCGTTTCGGACAATCAGCAAGCGCAACGCATGTACGAACGATGGGGCTGGAAACCGATAGGCCAGACCCCGGGGGTTGAAGGTGAGACCTCGGACGCGTTCGACCTTTACGTGATCGCCCTGCGCCCTGAGGCGGCGAGCAGCTCTCGATAATCGGCTACCGCGTGCGTACGCCATTCGGCCGTGGGCACTGCTTCAAGAACACCGTTGGCCAATCGCGTCACCATGACGGTTCGTTGCTCGGCCGGATAAGACTGATACACAGCCTGAGCATGTCGAATTCCTTCGCTCACATCGCCAGAACGCGTGTATCCCGCAGCTTGGAGAAGGGCTAGTTGAGCACGGAAGCGAGGGTTGGGGTCAGAGGGGTCCAACGCCTCGTGTGTGTGATTCACTGCTTCGTCGAGCCGATCTCGGTTACCGAGATATGCATGCACCCATGCTTGGGAGTAACTCAGGCGTTCGGCTCCCCAACTTTCGATGGTTCGACCCTGACGGGTGCTTGTGACCGAATCGGGCAGACGCTCGAACACCTCGGCACAACGGCGAAGTTCGGCTGTCGCCTCGGCGGACCTGCCGAGGGTCGCCAATATTTGCGCACGGGTGGCCGAGATCCCGGCAACTCCCCGATAAGCGGAGTCGCCGTAGTAATTGAGTGCGGCGTCGGCGTGACGTAGCAGAACCGGCGCGGGGCGTTGATCGTAGAGCCCGTGAATCAGTTGCTCCGCTTTGATCCATGAGCCCAGGTCAGGGTCTCCAGATAGTTCCGCAGCGTTCAAAGCGGTCGCCCACCACTGACGGGCCTGCCGGGACTGCTCAAGGTTGCACAGCGTCTTCGCCATGAGCAGTGACAGGCCACCGGTGACCCGGCACCACGAGCTGAACATCCGGCTGTGATCTCCTGCACGGGACATGGCCTGCTTGACCGCTACAAGATCGGCTGCCACCTCGCCGAGCATCTGCTGTGGAGGGGTCAGCCGGTAGCCGTAGCCGTGCTCGGAAACGGCCTCCTCCCACATCTCCACGTCGAGACGCTCATCTCGCCCCAGCGACAGGCCAACGCTGTCCCGGATCGTCTGGAGCGAGTCGAAGACCGGTGGCGAGGCGACACCAAGCGTCGCCAGAGCTTGCAGGAGCCTTCGTCGTTCCATCTCATCGTCCTCGTGTGACGCCCGTTTCTTGGAGAATAGGTCGTCTTCGGGGAGATTGAACACCTGGGCATACACCGCTGCCCAGTCGCGGGGGTAATGCTTACCTTTCTCCCAGTCACGGATCGATCGGGCCAGGGAAGTGACCATCGAGGCGTCGCATCCGGCCTCTTTGAGCAGGTGGCGGGCCATCTCGTTCTTGTTCCAACGGCGCTTCTCACGCTCAACCTGCAAGCGTGACGCCCATGCCGGACGTTCTGGCAGAGATGTCGCCATATCACCCGCCCATCGGAGAGGGGCGGAGAGAAAGTCTCCGCCTTTGTCTCCGTCATTTTCCGTTACGGACGGTGTTTTCGCTGAGGTTCACTGTCAAAGCCCAAAAACGACAGCGGCCCCGGACGCGGTGTTCTCCCACCGGCCGGGGCCTTGATCAGGAAGGTAACTCCTGACGTGAGCAAGAGTAGTGCTCCGGTCAGCGACCGGAACACATCGAGCCAGGACGGCTGCGGCTGCTTCGCCGACGCCATACCCCTGCCCATGGGATGCGCCCGCTGCGGGCATTCGCCGTACGCCCATGGTTGTTCGCAGCAGGACGGGCACGAGTATGTGCAACCGTCCGGGCTGTTGATGAACGCCCGTCTCCAGGCTCGTCGTGGGTACGGCCCGCAGATCCTTCCCGCTCCCCGGCCCCCGGTGGAGGTCGCGCCAGGGGAGGTGGTTCCGCTGGTGCCCGCCCAGCGTCGTCCCGTTCCTGAGCTGGACCCCGAGCCGGGATCGCCCGCGGCGGCCCCGGCCGCGCACGCCGTACCGGATGACCTGCCCGGCCTTTCGGAAACCGCTCCCGAGCTGGATCGCGCACCGATCCCCGCCGATATCCCGCCTGCCGCTCCGGCCCAGGCTCCGAGCGCTACGCCTCCTGTCGTCGCTCCGGCCTTCGCGACCGTTCGGCCTGCTCGTCCGCCGCTGTCCCGGCGAACCCGGCGTTCTTTCCCCCGCGTTCCCCGGTCCGGGATCTCCTGGGCCAGGCTGAGCCGCCCCGGTCTTTCCCCAGGTGGAGTACGGCCCGCGACCGGCAGGTGCCGCGTTCCCCGAACTTCTACGACCTGTCGGCCCGGCCTCCACAGGGCGGTGCCGTACGGTGCGCACCTTTCTTTCTCTTGTCCCGTAGGGCAGGCCCGTCTGGCGATCACCTCGTCGGCCAGAGCCTCTGATCGGATCACGGAGGTCCAGATCATGCACAACACCCCCGCTTCCACCCCGGCGATCCCGGGCTGGCGGTTGATCGTCAGCGACACCGGACGGTACTGGGCCATCCGCAACCGGGCCTTCCCGCGCGTCGCTCTGCGGGCCGGGGTGGAACCGGCGGTGGACGCCGACACCTTCGAGGAGGTCCAGGCCGCCGTCGCCGAGCAGGAGGACAAGGCCCGCGTCGCCGTGGCCGCCGCCGAGAAGACCGCCGTGGCCGCCGTCGAGACGACGGGGCCGGTCTCGTGACGGGGCGGCATCGGGACGGCCAGCCGTACGC
>NZ_JACHJP010000013.1 GCF_014203715.1 Streptosporangium saharense | reverse complement strand
CCAGAGGCCGGGCTTTCAGATCGAACCTGCAACACCCTGCAAACGGCCCACCCCGGCTGGCTGGTCTTCCACAACGCGCAGTCCGGCCTGTGGAGCGCCTACCGCCACGGCCTGTCCGGCAGGCCCGAACCCGGCGCGGTGTTGCTGGTGCGAGCGGAGTCGGTGGAGGAACTGGACCGCAAGCTGACCGCCCAGGCGCCCGCTCAGGCGTCCGTCCAGGCGCCCAGGCCGGTGTCCGCTCGCCTGACCGCTCAGGCATCCCCGTTCGTGCCGCCGAGCATCCGGGCCGTGGCCACCACCCGCGCCCTCCGGACCGTTCGGACCGGTTACCGGCCTCCCGCACTGCGCAGACTGCTGCGCTCCTGAAGCCGGTACGGCGGGCGGTGGGACCTCATCCCACCCGCTGCCCGCCGTACCTCATGAACGTGCGGCCCAGACGGAGGGGTCTGGGCCGCACCCCTTCGCAAGGCGGCTCCTACACACGTCGGGACATGGCAGGGCGTGTTGGGGAAGGGGGAGCCGCCTGGCGCACCGGTCTTCCACATGCTGTGGAAGGCCGGTCCTCCTCCAGGGTGCCCGGCTCATGCTCCCCGGCTCGGGCCGGGCACCCGCCCACCCCTCCCCGCAAGAACGCTCCGCCCCGTCCCCGCGAGAACGTCCCGCGCGGGACCGCAGCTTTCGCCCCCTCTGACCCGAGCTTCCACCCCCTGCTGACCCCGGACGAAGCGAGTTTCCTGTCCGTCCTCCGAAGTGAGACGACGATGACCGACCACGAGTACGAACAGCGTGTGATCGCCGTGCTCATCAGCACCCACCCTGGCTGGTACTACGAGCAGCGTGACCTGCCCGGACTGCCACGGTGGTGGGCCACCCGGTACTGCCCGTTGCGGCCTGACCAGCGAAAGGCCGGAGCCAGGGACGTGCTGGGCCGTACCACCCTGCACGGGTTGGTCAGCGCCCTGGCCAGGCACGACGAGATCCTCCACCGACTGCGCTACTGAAGGAGCCCCCCATGCCCGCGAGCAAGGCCGTCGCGCCTGATGGCACTTTCACCACAGGACCGGAGACCACCGACCGACTGCTCACCCCCGGCGAAGTGGCCCACATCTTCGGTGTGGACCCCAAGACCGTCAACCGGTGGTCCCTCACCGGGAAGATCCCCTCGCTGAAGACCCCCAGCGGGCAGCGCCGCTACCGGCAGAGCGACATCAACGCGATCCTCAACCCAGGATGATCAGCTTTTGAACGTGGACAGGCGTGTGGCGCAGAGGGTCTGCTCGGCGCCGTACTCCTCGAATGTGCTGGTGGGGTGGAAGCCGAGGCGGGCGGCGAGGTTCAGGGATCGCTTGTTCGCGGTCTGGGTCACGAGCACGACGGGCTGGTCGGGAAGTTCCTCGGCGGCGGCGCGCAACGCGGCCGTCGCGGCCTCGAACGCGTATCCCGCACCCCACGCGCCGCGCCGCAGCACATAGCCCAGCAGCAGTTCCTCGCCGTCCTCGGTGACGCGCTGGGGGTGGTCGGTCCACCAGCGGGCGAGCATCAACGTCCCGATGACCTGGTCCGTCGTGTTGTCCACGACGATGTAGTTGCCCGGCCTGGACATCGCGTCGGCGGCCATGACGGTGTCGAAGTGCTTCTCGACCTCCTCCCGAGGCCGGGGACCACCGATGTACGCCTGAACCTCGGGATCGGTCGAGAGCTCGATGAGTCCTTCACGGTCGCTGTCATGCAACGCCCTGCGAAGCAGAAGCCGCTCAGAAACGATCTCCATCACGGACAGCGTGGGCAGTTGGCTCATGACCCACGACCCTAGAACACGCCCCTTTCCCCCAACCCCCGCACTTGCCCACCCCCACTTGAACGCCGCCAAAGCCTCCGACGCCAAGCGTGAGGAGTTTGGGGTACCGGTGCCAAGCGTGAAGGGTTACCGGTGCCAAGCGTGAAGAGTGTCGGCTTGGGCGCGTCGGCGATTGGACTGAGGAGAGAGGGAGCGAAGCGGACGAACGACGAGGGAAAGAGCCGACTTGAGGCGCCCAAGCCCGCGACGCCGCCAGGCGTCGCAAAAGCAAGCGCAACGCCAGATCACACGGCAGTGACGTGAGCGTTATGCAGTGCCTCTGCCGTGGCGATCTTATGAGCGCACGCCACCCGTTCGATCTCCTCCGCCGGAGCCCCCATCGAGATCAAGTCGAGCATGTGCTCGTGCTCGACCACCGATCGCCGGGCCCGCCCGGGAACGTACGTGAAGCTCGAACGCCGCATGTGGTCCAGCCTGGCCCACTCGGATTCCAGCAGGTTGGCCAGGTGGTCGTCCGGGCAGTACTGGTAGATCGAGAAGTGGAACTGCCGGTTCAGCGCCGTGAACGAGGTCGGGTCGAACTCCTCAAGGGCCTCGACCATGCGGGCGTTGATCTCCCGGGACGCCTCGATCTGCTCGGGCGACATGAGCGGGGCGGAGATCGCCGTGGCGTAGCCCTCAAGCCGGGCCAGGACGTTGAGCGTGTGCTCGACCTGGGTCGAGTCGAAGACGGCCACGCGTGCGCCGATGTTGCGCACGACCTCGACGAGCCCTTCTGACTGCAGGCGCCGTACGGCCTCGCGCAGCGGGATCGTGCTGACGCCGGTCTCCCTGGCGAGCTGGTCCATGACCAGCCGGTAGCCGGGGCCGTACGTTCCGTCGAGGATTCGTGAGCGGAGCAGCCCGTAGCTGATCTCCGCCTTCGACTCCTTGGTCTTGGCGGCCTTCTTGACCACTCTCACCGGTGTCCCCTCATCCCTAACCCTGGGCCGCTGCCCTGATGGGCGTCCGTCCCGCTGGTGATCACCGGCTCAGGGCCCTCACGACGATGCCGCGGAACTCGGCACCCGTGAGCGCGCCGAAGTGGTCGCCCGGGACGGTGAGCAGCTCCGCTCCGTCTACCAGACCGACGATACGCTCGATTCCGTTCGTCATCATGTCGTCTTGTCCGACAACGAAGACAGGCGGGGTCTGTCCGGGCCATCCCTTCGGGTCGAACGGGGAGCCTGCCAGGCCCTCGACGACGAGGGCGAGGCCCGGTGCCCGCTCGGGGCCGCGGGAGCCGACCATTCCGGCGATCATGCCGGTGAAGGGGTCCTCGGGCTGGGTGCCCTCGGCGACGGCCCTGTGGAGGGCGGCGATGTCCACCATGGTGAACGGCTCTACGGGGCTGAGCCCGCCGAGTACGGCCCGGCGCACGCGCTCGGGAGCGGCCTCGGCGACGGCCCAGGCGAGCCTGGCGCCCAGCGAGTAACCGGCGACGTCGAAGGTCTCGACGCCTTCCGCGTCCAGCGCGGCCAGGATGTCGCGGGCCTGCGCCGGGGCGCCCGCCTCCTCGGCGGAGGTGGAGGCGGGGCTGGCGCCGTGCGCGCGCAGGTCGACGACGATCGCGGTGCGTCCGGCGTCGTTCAGCGCGGCGACGGTGCCGGGCGCGACCCAGTCGTTCTCGCCGTCTGAGGCGATGCCGTGCAGGAGGAGCACGGGAGGCAGGTCGACGGGGTGGTCAGAGGGAAAAACACGGGAGGCCAAGCCCTGTCGGTCCTGCATCGGTCGCGCACTCCTCGGAGAGTTTTTTCACATACGATTTCTTATCGTACTGCACGTCCCCGATCTCCGCCGGAAGACGTCCGTACCACCGGAGATCAGGAGACCTTGGCGGGGAGCGGGAAGTCCACGACGACCTGGCCGGTGCCGCTGCTGCCGAAGTACGGACACAGCTGCTCGCCCTTGCCGTCGTAGTCCTCCCAGCCAAGCAGACCGAAGAGCATGGCGGTGTCGGCCATGGCACCTTCTCCGGTGCAGCGCTTGTTGTAGTCGGGCAGCATCTCCACGAACTCGGCGGTACGGCCCTGCGTCCACATGTCGAGGACGCTGATGTCCACCTGCCGGTTGATCTCGCTGCTCACGTCGTCGAGCATCGACTCGGCGATCTCGTTGGCCGGGAAGGCGTGCGACAGGGAGCCACTGGCCAGGAAGGCCACTTTCCTGTCACTGCGGGCGATGGCCCGCATCAGCGCCTCGCCGATCCTGCGGTTCTCCTCGATCGTGGAGTACATGTTGCAGCCGATCGGCAGCACCCGGATCGAGGAGTCCTTGTTCATGAAGTACATCGGCACGAGCGTGGCGTACTCAAGACCGAGGTCGTTGTAGTCGTGGACGCGCGCCTTCTGCCCGCCCGCGACGATCTCCTCGCGGACCAGCTCGGCCAGCTCGGGGTCACCGGGATAGTCGTAGGCCAGGTCGTGGATGAAGTGCGGAAGTTCGTGGCTGACGTAGGTGGCGTGGTGGCGTTCCTTGCCGTTGAGGTGGAAGCCGATGCTGTTCAGCCAGTGGGTGTCGGCGACCAGGAAGGTGTCGGCCCCGCGCTCGTGGGCCCGCCTGCCGATCTCCTCCAGTGCCAGCTCGGCCTTCCTCCGGATGCCGAAGTGCTTGCCGGGCTGAATCGACAGCCAGATCGACGGCACATGCGTGATCTTGGCCGCCATGACGAGTTCTCCCATCACGACCCTCCCAGGTGTGTCCAGACGCCGTTGGTTTCTGTATAGGCGACGATGGCGTACGGTCCCATCCCCCGGTCCTGGCCACTTCTCGTGGCTTCCGGGACATGGATCATGTTGACGAGGACGGCTCCGGTCGCTGTGCGGGGGGACCGGACGGGGGCCGCGACGCGAGTCGCGGGGCCGTCCTCCGAGGTGTTGGCACGATCCACGATGTCGTGGGGGGCATCGGGGTCGTTACCTGACGATAGCTGGACGACCCGCCCGTACACCTCCCGGGGTATCGCCACCCTGTCGATGACGCCGGCCGTACCCGTCGTGAAAAATCTTCCGGGCGCCGGGTCACCGATGCGCGTGAGGGTCGCCGAAGCGGCCTTGTCCCACGTGGGAACGCGCCTGTCACCGATGGCCGGGGCCCTCATATGTCGATCTCCTCGGGTCCGTCCGGCTCTCGTGCTCCCCCGCGGTGGGTCTCACGAGCCCGAACCCTCCAAATCATGTACGAATTCAAATATCTTTGTCTATAGCCCGACGTGACCTCATCGCGTATCATGCATGATGTCGTATACGATTTGAACCAGGGAGGTGGCCGTGGATCACCCGCTCGGCCTGACGCCAGGAAAGATCATCGCGGTCCATCTCAACTACCGCAGCCGAGCGGCTGAGCGCGGGCGCACGCCGGCCGTCCCCTCCTACTTCCTCAAACCCGCCTCGTCGCTGTCCTGGTCGGGCCAGCCCGTCGTACGGCCCGCGGGCTGTGAGCTGATGGCCTTCGAGGGCGAGATCGCCATCATCATCGGCACCCGCGCGCACCGCGTCTCCCCCGAGAACGCGCTCGACCACGTGGCCGGTTACGCCGCCGCCAACGACTTCGGGGTCTACGACTTCAAGCACGCCGACCTCGGCTCCAACCTCCGCGCCAAGGGCCAGGACGGCTACACGCCGATCGGCCCGGCCATCCTCAAGACGGACGACCCGTCGAAGCTGTGGCTGCGCACCTACGTCAACGGCGACCTGGTCCAGGAGGCGTGCACCGACGAGCTGCTGTTCGGCTTCGACCTGCTGATCGCCGACCTGTCCCGCCTGATGACCCTGGAGCCCGGCGACATCATCCTCGCGGGCACCCCGGCCGGATCGACCGTGGTGCAGCCCGGCGACGTGGTCGAGGTCGAGCTTGAGAGCACCGGCAGGCTCCGCAACGAGGTCGTCGCCGACGAGCGCCCGCTGCCCTCCTACGGCGTGCAGCCCAAGGTCACCGACCAGCTCAAGTCCGCCGCGTACGGCTCGACGCCCGTCCCCGGAGCCGAGAAGGCCGAGAGCGTCCTCACCGAGGAGATCATCGAGGCCCTGAAGTCCGTCTCCACGGCGACGATCTCCTCCCAGCTTCGCAAGCGGGGCATCGACCACCACTTCATCGAGGGCGTCAAGCCCGCCAGGCCCGACCTGCGCATGGTGGGCATCGCCAGGACGCTTCGCTACCTCCCGCTGCGCGAGGACGTCTTCGCCGAGATCGGCAACGGGATGAACGCCCAGAAGCGCACAGTCGAGGAGATCCAGCCGGGTGAGGTCCTGGTGATCAGCGCCCGTGGCAACCACGGCGCGGGCACCCTGGGCGACATCCTCGCGCTGCGCGCCCTGCGCCGCGGCGCGGTCGGCGTGATCACCGACGGCGGTCTGCGGGACAGCCCCTCCTTCTCCAGCCTGGACATGCCCTCCTACTACGGCGTCGCGCACGCGGCCGTGCTCGGGCGCAGGCACGTCCCGATGGACTCGCAGATCCCGGTGGACTGCGGCGGCGTGCTGGTCATGCCGGGCGACGTCCTGGTCGGTGACGCGGAGGGCGTGGTCGTCATCCCGCCGAGGCTGGTCGCCGAGGTCGCCCGCGACTCCGCCAAGCAGGAGAAAGAGGAGCGCTTCATCTACGAGCGGGTCGACGAGGGCGCCTCGGTCGACGGGCTCTACCCGATGAACAAGGCCTGGCGCCAGGTCTACGAGGAGCAGGAACGCGCCGAGTGACCCTGACCCCACCCTCGAAGACCGACCTGAAGCAGCACAAGGAGTGATCACATGAAGTTCCGTTCGGATCCCGCGAGCATTCGCGGGTCCTTCGCCCCCGTGGTGACCCCCTTCACCGCGACGGGCGAGCTCGACCTCGACTCGCTGCGGGGACTGGTGCGGTGGCAGCTCGCCCAGGGCTCCCACGGCATCTCGATCGGCGGCTCGACCGGAGAGCCCAGCGCGCAGAGCGTCGACGAGCGGATCGCCGCGATGGCCGCGGTCGCCGAGGAGACCGCCGACCGCGTGCCGTTCCTGCCGGGCACCGGCTCGACCAAGCTCGACGAGACCCTGCGCCTGACCGCGGAGGCCGAGCGTCTCGGCGCCGACGCCGCCCTCGTCATCACCCCGTACTACGCGCGCCCCACCCAGGAGGCGCTCTTCAGCTGGTACTCCACGGTCGCCAAGGAGTTCCCCAGCCTGCCGATCGTCATCTACAACGTCCCGTCGCGGACCGCGGTCGACATCTCCCCCGAGACCGTGGCCAGGCTCCGGCACGCCCACGACAACATCGTGGGCATCAAGGAGACGACCAAGGACTTCGAGCACTTCTCCCAGGTGCTCCACAAGTGTGGCCGTGACTTCCTGATGTGGTCGGGCATCGAGCTGCTGTGCCTGCCGCTGCTCGCCATCGGCGGCGTCGGCTTCGTCAGCGCGGTCGCCAACCTGGCTCCGGCCTCCGTCGCGAAGATGTACACCGCCTACGTCGAGGGCGACCACAAGACCGCCCTCGACCTGCACTACGCCCTGCACCCCCTGGTCGAGCTGCTGTTCGTCGAAACGAACCCCGCCCCCGCCAAGTGGGTCTTGGAACAACGCGGTCTGATCGCCTCCGGTCACGTCCGCCCGCCTCTGATCACGCCCACCGACGCGGGGATCAAGCGGATCAACGAACTGCTGGCCCAGAGTGAGGGAGTGGCTTGATGAACCTGCAGCACTACATCGGCGGGGAACATGTCCCCAGCGTCTCCGGCGCGACGTTCACCGCCCTTGAGCCCGCGACCAACGAGGAGTACCTGACGGTCTCCGCGGGTCAGGCCGAGGACATCGAGGCCGCGGTCGCCGCGGCCCGCAAGGCCTTCACCGAGGGCCCGTGGCCAAAGATGCCCGCCCAGCAGCGTGCCGGCATCCTGCGCAAGATCGCCGACGCGATCGAGAAGCGGGACGACGAGATCGCCTCGCTCGAATGCCGTGACACCGGTCTGCCGATCACCCAGGCGCGTGGTCAGGCCCACCGCGCCGCGCAGAACTTCCGGTTCTTCGCCGACGTGATCACCACCCTGGGCGAGGACGTCTACCGCGTCGCCTCCGCGCAGCTCAACTACGTGATCCGCAAGCCCATCGGCGTCGCGGGCCTGATCACCCCGTGGAACACCCCGTTCATGCTGGAGACCTGGAAGCTGGCGCCCGCGCTCGCGGCCGGTTGCCCGGTCATCCTGAAGCCCGCCGAGTGGTCCCCTCTCTCGGCCAGCCTTCTTCCGGCCATCATGGAAGAGGCGGGTGTGCCCGCCGGTGTGTTCAACATCGTGCACGGCATCGGCGAGGAGGCGGGCGCCGCCCTCGTGGCGCACCCCGACGTGCCGATCATCTCCTTCACCGGTGAGACCACCACCGGCCAGATCATCATGCGCAACGCCGCGGACAACCTGAAGACGCTGTCGATGGAACTCGGCGGCAAGTCCCCGCTGGTCATCTTCGACGACGCCGACCTCGACAGGGCGCTCGACGCCGCCGTCTTCGGTGTCTTCTCCCTGAACGGCGAGCGCTGCACCGCCAGCTCCCGCGTGCTGGTCCAGGACACCATCTACGAGGAGTTCGTCCAGCGCTTCGCCGAGCGCGCCTCCCGCGTGAAGGTCGGCGCCCCGGACGACCCGGCGACCGAGCTCGGCGCGCTGGTCCACCCCGAGCACTACGGCCGGGTCATGGAGTACGTCCAGATCGGCATCGACGAGGGCGCCCGTCTGGTCGCCGGTGGCTCGCGCCCCGACACCCTGCCGGTCGGCAACTTCCTGTCGGCCACGGTGTTCGCCGACGTCTCGCCGAAGATGCGGATCTTCCAGGAGGAGATCTTCGGTCCGGTCGTGTGCGTCACGCCGTTCTCCACCGAGGAGGAGGCGCTGGAGCTGGCCAACGACACCCGGTACGGCCTGGCCGCCTACCTGTGGACGAACAACCTGCGCCGCACGCACAGGCTCGCCCAGCAGATCGAGTCGGGCATGCTCTGGGTCAACTCCCAGAACGTCCGTGACCTGCGCACCCCGTTCGGCGGCGTCAAGGCCAGTGGCCTCGGCCGCGAGGGCGGCAAGCACAGCATCGACGTCTACACCGAGTCGCACATCGTGCACGTGGCGACCGAGGACCTGCCCATCCCCCGGTTCGGCGCCTCCTGACCCGGCCCTCTCCCCCGCCGGGCCGTACCGGATCCGGCGGGGGGTCGTGGTCCTTCCGACCTCCTGCCGGCCGGGAGGGCCACGGCCCGCAACCCCCGTCGTCCGACGGGGGACGGATCAGCGGGAGACCCTGGTCCGCAGCAGTCGCAGCGCGGCCTCGGAAGCCCCACCGGGGCTCGCGCTGTACATCAGCACCCGGTGACCGGAGTCGCCCGGCAGGTGCAGGACCTCGAACTCCAGGGTGAGGTCGCCGACCTCGGGGTGCTGGAAGTACTTGGTGCCGAAGGTGCAGGTCGCCACCGGGTGCTGGGACCACATGGCGGCGAACTCCGGGCTCTTCATGGACAGCTCGCCGATCAGCTCCGCGAGCTCACGGTCGTCCTTGTGGCGGCCCGCGACCACCCGCAGCGAGGCCACCGCGCGGAGCGCCTCCTCCTCCCAGCGGACGTAGAGGTTGCGGTGGTGCGGGTCGAGGAAGAGCATCCGGGCCAGGTTCGGCCGGTCCCCGATCCTGTCGGGGGCGTCGAAGGCGTAGTGCCCGGCGAGCAGCAGATATCCGAGCCTGTTCCAGGCGAGCACCTCGTTGCGCCGCCCCATCACGACGGCGGGGACGTCCCCCATGGCGTCGATGAGCTGGCGGGTGCCGGGCCGTACCGTGGCGAACTTGGTGGGCCTGCGCCGTTTGGCCGGGGCGGGCCTGGCGAGGTCGTGCAGGTGGGCGCGTTCGTCGTCGTTCAGGTCGAGCGCGCGGGCCAGGGAGTCGATGACGGCCTCGGAGGCGTTGGTGCTCTGCCCCTGCTCAAGCCGGGTGTAGTAGGTGGCGCTGACCCCGGCGAGCTGGGCGAGCTCCTCCCTGCGCAGACCGGGCACCCGGCGCTGGCCGTAGGAGGCCACACCCACGTCCTCGGGCTTGAGCCTGCCTCGCCTGGTACGTAGAAACTCACCGAGTGCTGTGCTGTCCTGCATGAAGTCCATAGTGCCCGGTTTCTCCTGGCCGTGCCTGACCCTGGCAGTGCTAGGAAGCCCGGTGGGCTGGTTGCCGATCCCGGCCGGGTCGAAGGTGGTGAGCCGTCAGAGCAGAGTCTCCACCGAAAAGGGATCTTCGACATGTCCATCGTGACCCAGCCGACAGGCGTCGTCAGCGGGGAACAGGCCCCGCCCAGGATGACGGCCAAGCAACGGCTCACCCTGATCCTGCTGCTGAGCGCGGGCTTCACGCTCGCGGTCGACTTCTCGATCCTCAACGTCGCCCTGCCGGAGATCGGGGAGAGCGTCGGCTTCTCCCTGCGGAACCTGCAGTGGATCGCCACCGCCTTCGCGCTGTGCGCCGCGGGCTTCACCCTGCTGTTCGGGCGCTTCGCCGACCTCTTCGGACGGCGCGTGATCTTCCTCGCGGGCATGGCGCTGCTCGGCGTCGCCTCCCTCGCCGGTGGCCTCGCGACCTCCCCGGAAGTGCTGCTCGCCGCCCGCGTCGCCCAGGGCCTCGCCACCGCCGCCGTCACCCCGGCCGCGCTCTCCCTGCTGACGACCTCCTTCCCCGAGGGGCCGCTGCGGGAGAGGGCTCTCGGTCTCAACGGCGCCCTCATGGCCGCGGGCTTCACCACGGGAGCGATCCTGGGCGGTGTCCTCACCGACCTGCTGAGCTGGAGGTGGGCGTTCTTCGTCAACGTGCCGGTCGCGGTCGTCGTGCTGGTCCTGGCCCCGTCCGTGCTCTCCGAGTCCCGGCCCGCCGTACGGCCCAAGCTCGACCTGCTGGGCGCGGTCGCGGTCACCCTGGGCCTGCTGGCCCTGATCTACGGGCTCACCACGGCGGGCGAGCGTTCCTGGACCGACCCGGCGGCGCTGGCCGGTCTGGGCGCCGGGGTGCTGCTGCTTGCCGTCTTCTGGATGATCGAGAAGCGGGTGGCCGCGCCGCTGGTGCCGGTCGCGATCCTGCGGCGGCGCGGTGTCAGCCTGGGCAACGTCGCCGGGCTGCTGGCCTTCGCCACGGAGACCTCCCTGGTCTTCCTGCTCACCCTCTACCTGCAGAAGGTCCTCGGCTACTCCGCGCTGGGCGCCGGTCTGTCCTTCGCCGTCCTCGGGGTGGGCACCGTACTCGGCGGAATCGTCGGCCCGAAGGTCATCGGCAGGATCGGCGGCGCCAGGGCCATCGTCGGCGGCCTCGTCGTCCAGGCGGCGGCGACGCTTCCGCTCGCGCTGCTCGGCCCTGAGCCCGCGTGGATCGGCCTGCTTCTGGTGGCGACCTTCGTCGGCGGGGTGGCCAACCTGGTGGCGATCGTCGGCTTCATGGTCACCGCGACCTCCGGCCTCCCCGACGGGGAGCAGGGACTGGCGACCGGCCTGGCCACGATGAGCCAGCAGATCGGCATCACCATGGGAATCCCGGTCATGAGCGCCGTCGTCACGGCCCACCTCCACTCCCAGGGTGGGGACGTGCTCGGCGGGGTGAGCGTGGCGATCGTCGTCAACGCCGCTCTCGCGCTGGTCACGGCGGTGGTGGTGGCTCTTTTCCTGCGCTCCCCCTCGCCGCGCTCCCCTTCGCCGCGCTCCCCGAAGTAGGTCGATCCGCGCCTCCGCGGTGCCCGGCGTGGGCCGCCGGGCACCGCGAGGACGCCGGGGATCAGCCGAACGCCAGGGTCGGCAGGTCGACGGCCATGGCGCCGCCGTCGGCGACGACCACGGAACCGGTCATGATGGCCGACTCGGAGGAGCCGAGGAACAGGCAGATGTCGGCGATCTCCTCGGAGGTCGCCGGGCGCCGCAGCGGGACGTCCTTGGTGACCAGGTCGTAGGCCTCGTCACGGGAGATGGCGTCCCTGGCGGCGAGCTCGTCCATCTGGTGGTCGGCCATCGGGGTGCGCACCCAGCCGGGGCACAGGCAGTTGACCCGGACCCCCTGGGGGCCGTAGTCACGGGCCAGCGACTTGGTCAGCCCCACCAGCGCGTGCTTCGTCGTGACATATCCGCATACGCTCGGTCCGGCGGCCAGGCCCGCGATCGAGGAGACGATCACGATGCTTCCCTGGCTCTCGATCAGCGAGGGCAGCGCCTCCCGACAGGTCACGAAGCAGCTGTTGAGGTTGGCGTCGAGGCTGAGCTGCCAGGACTCGTCATCGGTGTCCGCGACCCCGGAACCGCCGTGGCCACCGGCGTTGGCGACGACGATGTCGAGCGAGCCGAAACGCTCACGCGCCAGGTCCGCCGCGGCCCGCATCTGGGCGGCGTCCGTGGCGTCGGCGGCGAAGGCGACCGCGGCGTCGCCGAGCGGAGCGGCCACCTCGGTAAGGAGCGCCTCTCTGCGACCGGTCAGAACGACCCTGGCCCCCTCTTCCACGTACCTTCGGGTGACCGCGGCGCCAATTCCCGTACCGGCCCCGGTGACCAGGGCGACCTTACCTTTTAGCCTCATCGGCCTACTCCTTTGCAGCTAGAAGCTATATGATTTCATAGATAACTTCGCGTAGGAAGGAGTCGTAGTGACCGCCGAAGTAGACCGGCCAGACGGCTGGAAGAACATGGACGACTTCGCCGCCGGGATCGACACCAACCGGATTCCGGTCACCGACGTCCTCGCCGGCACCGAGGTGAGCCTGACGTTCGACGACGGGACCACGACCACCCTTTCCTTCAAGGACGCGCACGGTGTGAGCGTCGACGGCGGTGCCGCCGACTGGTATGAGGCGATCGCCGTACGCGACGATCTCTTCTTCGTTCACTGGACCCAGGCTTCGCGGCCCCGTGAGGCCTTCGTCGTCGTCCTGCACAACGCCACCGGTCGCGCCCTGCGCATCGTCTCCATCGTCGCCGAGGAGCGGACCGTCGGCGAGCCCCAGGTCTCCCAGACCTTCACCCCCGGCACGATCGACGGTCGTGAGGTCACGGGCGAGACGCCCGCGCCCACTCGTGACCTGATCGGCAGGCGGGCTCTGTACCGTTACAGCCCGAACCACCTCTACGAACACGTCTACCTCAGCTCCGAGCGCTACGCGTGGCAGTGCCTCGTCGGCGAGCAGCGCGGTCACGGTGACGTGGACATGGCGAGCACCTGGAAGATCGCCGAGGACGTCTACGTCTTCACCTTCAGGGAGTTCCTCATCCCGGTCGCCGCGACCTGGCTGTACGACTGGGCCGCGCTGCGCTCGGTCGGCTCCTTCCTCGGCATCACGGGCGAGGGGGAGATCAGGAACTCCGGCGGCGGTGCCTACATCCTGCCGCTCGGCCAGGTGACCTACCCGGACGGCGAAGAGCCCGTCTGACCAAGCGCTGACCAGCCAAGCGAAATAAGGAGAGGCAATGAGCAAGAACCTCGACGCGGTCCGCGCCTCCTACGAGGCCTCGGCGGCGGGTGACATCAACGGCATCCTGGGCCTGCTCGGCCCCGAGGCCGCGTGGACCGAGATGGCGGGCTTCCCGTACGCGGGCACCTACATCGGCCCGGACGAGGTGCGCGACAAGGTCTTCGCCAGGCTCGGCGGCGAGTGGGACAACTACCAGGCGGTTCCCGAGGAGTATGTCGACGGCGGCGACACGGTCGTCGTGATCGGCAACTACCGGGGCACCTACCTCGCCACCGGCAAGTACATGGATGTCCGTTTCACCCATGTCTGGCATGTCAAGGATGGCGTCGCCACGCGCTTCGAGCAGTTCACCGACACCGCCCGCGTCCAGGAGGCCCTGCGCCCCTGACACCGTGTGAACACGACAGCCTGTGACACGGAAGTTGTGTCACAGGCTGTGTCACACGCACTTCTTGACAGGAAGCCCGTCGTGCGCGGGTCGGCCGGTTACCGGCACCGGCCGACCCGCGCACGGCGGGCCTCACTGTTCGATCTCCCGCGGCGGCCCCGAGCCTCCACAGCCGGGCCGCCACGGGAGACCGGGTTCAGCACTCGATGAAGATGCTCTGCCAGCCGACGGGCGTGCGCTGCTCGGCGTTCCTGTCGGAGGCCAGCTTGAAGTGCATCAGGCCTTGCGCGTTCGGCTGGTTGTACATCCGCCCCGACTGGCCGTCGCCGTACCACTTGTAGGAGCCGTGGTAGGGGATGTTGGACGGCCCGCACGCGTCGATGACGACGGACCTGCCGGTGAAGCCCCGGCCCTCGTAGGCGATGTACTGCGAGGCGTAGGCCGCGCCCGTGGTGATCGCGACGATTCCCGCGGTGAGCGCGGACACGAAAAGAACTCTCTTCACAGTGCTCCTTGGGACACGTTCGCTGGGGAATCTCGGCCCCCAGATGACCTGTTTCCGTCCCGTCCGTTACGGGACGTGTCCCATCCTGTACGCACTGTAATCATCTGGGCACTTACCGTCCCGACAGGTTGCCCTCACCTCAAACCCTCGCCCCCAGACCGCCGTCAGTCGGCGAGCGAGGCACACAGCCGGGGTACGGCCACGCCGATCGGATCGTGGATGACCTCGTCCGCCATGTGGTCGTAGGCCGTCGGCTCACCGTTGACGATGACCACCCTGGCGCCCGCCTCCGCCGCGATCGAGACCAGGGTGGCCGCGGGCCGTACCTGAAGAGAGGTCCCCACGACGACGAACACCTCGCACCCCCTGGCCGCCTCGACCGCCCTGGCGAGGACGGCCTGGTCGAGGGACTGGCCGAACATCACGGTCGTGGTCTTCAGGATGCCGCCGCAGGCGTGGCAGGCCGGGTCGTCCTCCCCCGCCAGGATGCGCTCGATCGCCTCCGACGTCATCGAGGCCGCCCCGCACGAGGTGCACACCGCGCCGAACATGTTGCCGTGCAGTTCGAGCACCCGTTCCCGCGGTGAACCGGCCCGCTGGTGCAGGCCGTCCACGTTCTGCGTGACGATCCAGGCGTCGGGCAGTGCGGCCAGGGCGTGGTGGGCGGGGTTCGGCTCGGCCTTCCAGGCGGGGCTGTCGCGGCGGAACAGCCACGAGCGCCGCCTGATCTCGGGATCCCCCATGTACCAGTGATAGGTGACGAGCTTCTCCTGGTCCGGATCCGCACGCCACAGACCGCTTGGGCCGCGATAGTCAGGGATGCCAGATTCGGTGGAGATGCCCGCCCCCGTCAGTACGGTCACCATCATCGCCCAATCGTAACCAGACCAACCCCGAGCGGAGTGATCCAGGGAAAACCGGTGAGGTAACCCCATGACGTGAGAAACAAGGGAGAACGCCATGGGGACCGTCGCCGAGCAGTTCGTCGAGGTGTTGCGCCAGGCCGGGGTAGGACGGATCTACGGGGTCGTCGGTGACAGCCTCAACCCGATCGTGGACGCGGTTCGCAGGACCGACGGCATCGAATGGGTCCAGGTCCGCAACGAGGAGGCGGGGGCCTTCGCCGCCGCCGCGGAGGCGCAGATCACCGGGCGGCTCGCGGTGTGCGCGGGAAGCTGCGGGCCGGGCAACACCCACCTGATCCAGGGGCTGTTCGACGCCCACCGCAGCGGCGCCCCCGTCCTGGCGCTGGCCTCGCAGATCCCCAGCCCGCAGATCGGGACGGACTTCTTCCAGGAGACCCACCCCGAGCGGCTGTTCGTCGAGTGCAGCGGCTTCTGCGAGGTGATCGGCACGGCGGAGCAGATGCCCAGGGTGCTGCGCATCGCCGTACAGCGCGCGATCGGTGACCCCGGGGTCTCCGTCGTCGTCCTGCCCGGCGACGTGGCGCAGCTCCGGGCGACCGAGGAGGCCGGGCCGCACGACTTCCTGACCGAGCACGGCACACTGCACCCCCCTGCCGACCAGGTCGCCCAGCTCGCCGCCGCGCTGAACGACGCCGAGAAGGTGATGCTGTTCTGCGGCGCCGGGACGCGCGGCGCGCACGCGGAGGTCATGGAGCTGGCCGCCCGCACGCTCGCGCCGGTCGGGCACGCGCTGCGGGGCAAGGAGTGGATCCAGTACGACAACCCCTACGACGTGGGGATGAGCGGCCTGCTGGGGTACGGCGCCTGCTACGAGGCCATGCAGGAGGCCGGTCTCGTGGTGCTGCTGGGCACCGACTTCCCCTACGACGAGTTCCTGCCCGGCGCGCGGACGATCCAGGTGGACCACGAGGCGGGAAGCCTGGGCCGCAGGACGCCGCTCGACCTGGCCGTGCACGGGGACGTCGGGGCGACGCTGCGGGCCGTACTGCCCGAGGTGCGGCAGAAGGAGGACCGTCGCTATCTGGACAAGATGCTCGAACGCCACCTCAAGTCGCTGGACACCGTGGTGGACGCCTACACCCGCGACATCGAGCACCACGTCCCGATCCATCCCGAGTACGTGGCCGACGTGCTGGACGAGCTGGCCGACGACGACGCGATCTTCACCGTGGACACCGGGATGTGCAACGTCTGGGCCGCCCGCTACCTGACGCCGAACGGGCGCAGACGCGTCATCGGCTCCTTCAAGCACGGGAGCATGGCCAACGCCCTGCCGCACGCCATCGGCGCGCAGCTCGGCGCCCCGGACAGGCAGGTGGTCTCGCTGTCCGGCGACGGCGGGCTCAGCATGCTGCTCGGCGAGCTGCTCACCGTGCGAACCCACAATCTTCCGGTGAAGATCGTGGTGTTCAACAACTCCTCGCTCGGCATGGTGAAGCTGGAGATGCTGGTGGACGGGCTTCCCGACTTCGGCACCGACTACCCCTTCACCGACTACGCGGCGATCGCCACGGCGATGGGCATCGAGGCCATGACCGTGCGCAGCCCCTCGGAGGTCCGCAAGACGCTGAGCACGGCCCTGACGGTCCCCGGCCCGTGCCTGATCGACGTCGTCACCGACCCGAACGTGCTCTCCATCCCGCCGCACATCACCGGCGAGCAGGTCAAGGGGTTCGCCAAGGCCGCGGGCAAGGTGGTGCTGAGCGGCGGCGTCGGCCGCATGATCGACATGGCGAGGGCGAACCTGCGCAACATTCCGCGCCCCTGATTCCTGTACGGCAGGCTGTCGGGGTGAGCAGACTGCAGCGGCGGATCACCGAGGCGGCCGAGGCCGCGCTCGCCCAGCGGGGGTTCGTCACCGTGATCGACGTGCTGACGGGACTCGGCTGGCTGCGCGCGAGCCACGTGGACACCTGGCGGCAGGGCAGGGCGGGCACGCTTGAGGAGCTGGCCGCGGTCGAGGGCGCCAGGATGACCGAGGCGGCCGCCCTGCTCAGGCGCTGGGCGCTTGAGCGGGGACTGACCGAGGGCGAGAGCGCCTACCTGTCCGGCGCCAGGGACCGGGGTGAGCTGCGCTTCCTCGCCCGGGGCGACGAGGCCGTCTTCCGCGTCCACTGGATCTCTCCCGACATGAGCGAGGCCAGGAGGAAGCGGCTCGCCGAGCGCCAGACCAAGGCCCCCGACCTGGTCGCCGTCGAACCGCAGCGGGAGTGGGAGTGCGCGGGCTGCGGCGGGACGGGACCGTACCTCATCATGGAGGGCGCCGAGCCGTACTGCCTGACCTGCGCCGACCTGGACCACCTGGTCTTCCTGCCCGCGGGGGACGCGGCGCTGAGCCGCAGGGCCAAGAAGGAGAGCGGGCTCGCCGCCCTGGTGGTCAGGTTCAACGCCCGGCGCAAACGGTACGAACGCCTCGGCATCCTGGTCGAGGAGGCTGCCCTCGCGCTGGCCGAGGAGAAGTGCCTGGCCGACGAGGAGGTACGGCTACGCCGCCGCGAGCGCGACCGGGAACGGCGCGCGGGCGAGGACGTGGACTTCCAGGCGAGGATGGCCGCCGAGATCCTCAGGCTGTTCCCCGGCTGCCCGCAGGAGCGGGCCGAGGAGATCGCCGGGCACGCCGGCCAGCGGGGCAGCGGCAGGGTCGGCCGTACGGCGGCGGCCAGGGTCCTCGACGAGAACGCCGTCACGCTGGCCGTGATCGCCTCGGTGCGGCACCTGGACACCGACTACGACCGGCTGCTGATGACCGGCGTCCCCAGGGCGCGGGCCAGGGAGCACATCAGGGCCGACATCGACCGGGTGCTCACGAGTTGGCGAGCCGGGATTGTCGGTGCCGCTGGTCACAATGGACGCCATGCAGAGCTGGCGTGAGGTGCGGGAGACGATGCGCGGGTTCGCGCTGAGCCTCCCCGAGGCGTACGAGGACCACCCCTGGGGTGAGAGCGTCGTCAAGGTCAACAAGAAGATCTTCGTCTTCCTCGGCGTCGAGGAGCCGACCGACAGGTGGAGCCCCCACGTGGGCGTCAAACTCCCCGAGTCGAACGGCCACGCCCTGGCGCTCGACGGCGCCAAGCCCTCGGGATACGGCCTGGGCAGGGCGGGGTGGGTGACGATCCCGCTGACGGGTCCGCTGCCCGAGACCGAGGTGCTGCTCGACTGGGTCGAGGAGAGCTACCGGGCCGTGGCGCCCAAACGGCTCGTCGCCGTGCTGGACGCCGCGCCTCCCGGCGACACAACGGGCTGAGGGCTCAGTGGTCGATGCCCCCGGCTCCGCCGCCCGGCATCCGGTCGTCGGTGAGGTCGTCGTTGAGGATGCCGCCGGGGATGTGCGAGGGGCTCTCGTTGTGGTGCCCGTGGTGACACTTGCCGTGCTTGCAGGGCTTCAGCTCCGTGACGTCCGACGCGCTCGCCTGGGCCGGGGTCATGACGGGCGCGGCGAGGGCGAAGGCCCCGATCGCGCCGGCCGCGAGAGCGTTACTGATCCTGTTCATGGATGACTCCACGTGAATCTCAGTTGCGCCCTGGGCGGTGCCCGGGCTGACGGGACGCCGTGCCGCCACCGAGGGTGACGGCACGGCATTGAACCGGAGATTTCCACCGTAAAACGACGATGCGCCCGAGAGCACCCCAGAGAACCCCAAGGTCTCAGACCCACCCGATTACCATTCGACCACTGAAAGCGATTAGACAAACACAATCAGTGACAGATTGACGCCCACTCCCCGCCTTCACCAACCCGGCGAACATCCGCAAACCGCAATGCGTCGACAGGCATCTCAGCCACTTCGCGCGCAATGTTTGGCGTTGGGGGAAGAACGGCGCCACTGGGGGAAGAGCGATGCCACGACCTGCGTAGACGCCTTTCACCCACGCTTTCCCTTTTAAAGAGACTTCGCGACGGCGTGGCGCCATGCGGCAACCATCGACGACTGTAAGCATTCTTCTCGTTACGTTAAGTCAACCAACGTAACGGGCACAGGCCGTATTTCGGCCAGATGGTTGGTCGCGGCCACGGGCCGCGTTCCGGAAGGAACGGTATCTTTCTATGTTCACGCCCATTCCCCGCACGGATGCCGTCGTCGCCCGCGCCAGGACGAAGTCCAAGGGGCTGACGACGGCGATCCTGGCTGGGTCCGCCTCCCTCGCGCTCGGTGCCTCCGTGTGCTCGGCCGTGGCCGCGCCCGCCGCCCTGGGCAGCCAGACCGCCGCGTTCGCCGTCCCGCGTCCGACGCCGACCATCCCCACGCTCGCGGAAGAGGCCCGCCGCAAGTGCGAGCCCCACAGCTTCTTCAGGTTCCACCACTTCAAGCCGATCAACTTCTTCATCCCCAGGACCCGCTTCATCGACGGTCCCGGCGGCACGATCACGGCGAGCGTCAGGCGCCAGTACCGCGTCTACTTCGAGGTGGAGATCGAGCGGGAGAAGCAGAGCGAGATCAACACCGGCATCGACCGCGACTCCCTGCAGCGCTCGATCCTGCGCAGGCTGCGCAACAACGTCAACCCGCTGCTCGCCGAGGAGCACATCGTCGAGGCGGGCCACCTGTACGCCAGGGAGGTCACCCCCGGCAAGTACGGCAACCTGTGGTACCGCGTCTTCGGCTACCGCGTCGGCTGGTCCACCTGGAAGCAGCTTTCCGACTGCAGCGTCAACCACATCGCCACCGGCATCGCCAACGTCCCGGCCAGGGTCGAGGGCTGGCGCTACTGGGAGACCGACCACCCGATGTACCGCGGCCGCATCCTGTCGGACAAGTAATCCTGTCGGACAAGCGGGAAACGCCGAACGGCGCCCGGGTGACAACCGTGCCATGTCACCCGGGCGTCGCCGTACAGCGACTCAGATAGCACTCAGATGCCGAGGAAACGGGCGGCGTTGCCGCCGAGCAGCTTGGCGCGAGACTCCTCGGACAGGAACCCGGCGCCCCTGATCAGCGAGCCGACCGGCGTCTCGCCGAGCGGGTAGGGGAAGTCGGAGCCGAGCATGACCCGCTCCTCCCCCATGGTGTCCACCAGCAGCCGCAGCGCCCGCTCGTCGAAGACCACCGAGTCCACGCTGAAGCGCCCGAGATAGGCCGAGGGCGGCAGCAGCGAGGTGCCGACCACGTCGTTGCGGCGGTGCCAGGCGTTCTCGAACCGGCCGAGCCAGAAGGCGAACGAGCCGCCGCCGTGCGCGAAGCAGATCCGCAGGCTCTCGGGAACCTTGTCGAAGACGCCGCCCAGGATCAGGGCGAGCACCGACAGGTGGGTCTCCGCGGGCATGCCGACCAGCCACTGGGCCATCCAGCGCCGCAGCCGGGGGCTGTCCGCCATGTCCCACGGATGGACGAAGACGGGCGCGCCGACTGCCGCGCAGTGCTGGAGGAACTGCACGATCCCCGCGTCGTCGAGGTCGAGGTCACCGACGTGGTTGCCGATCTCGACGCCCGCGTGTCCGGCCGCCAGGCACCGGTCGAGCTCCGCGCAGGCCAGGTCGGGGTCCTGCAGCGGCACCTGGCAGAACGGCACGAGCCGCTCCGAGGCGCAGATCTCCAGGGCCAGGTCGTTGAAGACCCTCGCCACCCCGGCCGCCTGCGCCGCAGGCCTCTCGTAGGAGAAGAAGACCGGGGTCGGCGAGACGACCTGGACGTCGATCCCGTCCGCGTCCATCCGGTCGAGACGGACGTCCGGGTTCCAGCAGTCGTCCTGGATCCTGCGGAACTCCCGGTCGCCGAGCAGGATCATGGCCTCCCGCTCGGACTCGACCCGCAGCCTCGGCGCCTCGGGCCACCCCAGGTCCGGCCAGCCCCGGGGGACGTGGTGGGTGTGGACGTCGATGATCAACGACTATCCCTTGCCCGGGTGGAGAGCGCCGCAGTCGTCGCAGGTCCTGGCCTTCTCGTCGTCGTAGAACGCCTGGAAGATCGGCGGCAGGTCGGCCACGATGTCACGGACCTGGAGCTCGACCTCGTGCACGACGGCGTCGCAGTCCTGGCAGTACCACCGGAACTTCTCCAGCACGCCCTCCGGCCTGATCCGCTCGACCAGGAAGCCGACCGAACCCTCCTCGGGGCGCTGCGGCGAGTGCGGCAGGTTCGGCGGGAGCAGCCACATCTGGCCCTCCTTGACGTGCACGGTCTCCGGGCCGTCCTCGGTCATGACGTTGATGTGCATGTTGCCGCGGATTTGGTAGAACAGTTCCTCGTACGGATCGACGTGGAAGTCGGTCCGCGCGTTCGGGCCGCCGACGACCATGACGATGAGGTCGTTGGCCCCCTCGAAGATCACCTTGTTGCCCACCGGCGGCTTGAGCAGATGGGCGTGCTCGTCGATCCACTTGGTGAAGTCGATGGGGGGAATCACTGGCTCTCCTCCTTGTAGGCGACTGCCTGGATCTCGATCAACAGATGCGGATGGGGTAGCTGGTGGACCGCGACCGTCGTCCTGGTCGGGCCGGTCTCGTCGAAGTACTCCGCGTAGACCGCGTTGTAGCCGCCGAAGTCGTTCATGTTCACCAGGTAGGTGGTGATCTGCACCAGGTCGGATAGGTCCGCCCCGACGGCGTGAAGGATGTCGCGGATGTTCTCGATCACCGCCCTGGTCTGCTCGGCGATGTCGAGGCTGACCGTGCCGAACGCGTCGGCCCGCGCCCCGGCGATCGTGTTGTCCGGCCTGCGGGAGCTGGTCCCGGACACGTAGATGAGGTTCCCGGCCCGCCTGACGTGCGGGAACCTGCCGCGCGGCGTGGCCTTTCCGTCAACAATCATGAGGCCCGTCCCGCGGTGAAGGAGACCGAGCCCAGGTGCTGGGCCTCGACCCTGACGTGTGCCCCCGCGGGCAGCGGCTCCGCCGGGGTGGCGGCGCCCGCGAGCAGGATCCAGCCCGGTTCGATGACCACCCCAGCCTGTACGGCCAGCCGCGCGGCCTCGACCACGGCCCTGCGCGGGTCCCCCAGGATGGCGCCGGTCGATCCGGCCTGGACGACCCTGCCGTCGATCTCCAGCAGCACCCCGAGGTTCCACAGCGCCGGGTCGTAGGGCCGCCACGGGCCCACGACGTAGCCCGCCGCCGAGGTGTTGTCGGCGATCACGTCGGGCAGCGAGAAGCGGAAGTTCTCGTAGCGGGAGTCGATGATCTCGATGCCGGGCGCGGCGGCGACCACGGCGCCGGGGGCGAGGGCGTCGGCGACGGTCTCGATGCGCCTGCCGACCAGGTAGACGACCTCCGGCTCGATACGCGGGTGGATATAAGCCGAAATATCGGCATAAGAGCCGTCCGGGACCGCCGACGACTCCGGCACCCTGCCGAAGATCACGTCGTGCACCCCCATCTGGCGGCGCTTGCCCTCGCTGGTGAAGCCCAGCTTCACCCCGGCCAGCCGGTCCCCCCGGTCCAGGCGCAGCCGCAGCAGCTCCTCCTGCACCCGGTAGGCGGTCGCCACGTCGTAGTCCTGCTCGGGCTGCGGCACGGCGCGAGCCGTACGGGCGGCCTCGTCGAGCACCGCGGCGAGCTTGTGGATGTCGGTCACGCGTCCCCCCTCGCCCGCGCCAGGTCCAGCGCGATGTCCACGATCATGTCCTCCTGGCCGCCGACCATCCGCCGCCTGCCCGCCTCGGTCAGGATGGCCCGGGTGTCGACCCCGTAGCGCGCCGAGGCCGCCTCCGCGTGGCGCAGGAAGCTGGAGTAGACCCCGGCGTAGCCGAGCGTCAGCGTCTCCCTGTCCACCCGCACCGGACGGTCCTGCAACGGCCTGATCAGGTCGTCGGCCGCGTCCATCAGGGCGTTGATGTCACAGCCGTGCTTCCAGCCCATCAGGTCGGCCACCGCGACGAACACCTCGATCGGGCAGTTGCCCGCCCCCGCGCCCATCCCGGCCAGCGAGGCGTCGACCCTGACCGTGCCGTTCTCCACGGCGACTACCGAGTTGGCCACGCCCAGGCCCAGGTTGTGGTGGGCGTGGACGCCGATCTCCGTCGCCTCGTCGAGCACCTCCCGGTAGGCCCTGACCCGCTCGCGCACCCCGTCCATGGTCAGCCGCCCACCGGAGTCGGTCACGTAGACGCAGTGCGCGCCGTACGACTCCATGAGTTTGGCCTGTCTGGCCAGTTCGTCCGGCGGGGCCATGTGGGACATCATCAGGAACCCGGCCACGTCCATGCCCAGTTCGCGGGCGGTGGCGATGTGCTGGGCGGAGATGTCGGCCTCGGTGCAGTGCGTGGCGATCCTGACCGAGGTCACGCCGAGCGCGTGCGCCCGCCTGAGGTCGTGGATGGTGCCGATGCCGGGCAGCAGCAGCGTCGTCAGCTTCGCCTGCCGTACGGCACCCGCGACAGCCTCGATCCACTCGTCGTCGGTGTGCGCGCCCGCGCCGTAGTTGAAACTACCCCCGGCGAGACCGTCGCCGTGGGCGATCTCGATGGCCGCCACGCCCGCGGCGTCCAGCGCGGCGGCGATCTGGGCCGCCTGCGCCGTGCTGTAGCGGTGCCTGATGGCGTGCATGCCGTCCCGCAGCGTCACGTCCTGGACGTAGAGCCTCACGCGCCCACCTCCGCCAGCCGCTCGGCGGTGCGCAACGCGGCCGAGGTCATGATGTCCAGATTGCCCGCGTAGGCGGGCAGGTAGTGGGCGGCCCCCTCGACTTCGAGGAAGACACTCACCTTGACGCCACCGGTACGCTCCCCGGTCGGCAGCGGCTCCCCGGCCGGAAGACGGTCGAACTGCACGTCCTGCTTGAGCCGATATCCCGGCACATACCCGGCAACCCGCTCCACCATTTCCTGTACGGCTGCCGCCACCTCGGCCTCGTCACAGTCGTCGACGAGGCAGTAGACCGTGTCCCGCATGATCAACGGCGGCTCCGCCGGGTTGAGGATGATGATCGCCTTGCCCCGCTCGGCCCCGCCGACCTCCTCGATCGCCCGTGAGGTCGTCTCGGTGAACTCGTCGATGTTGGCCCGGGTGCCGGGACCCGCCGACCTGGAGGCGATCGAGGCGACGATCTCGGCGTATCTCACGGGGACCCGCGAGGCCACCGCCGCCACGATCGGGATCGTCGCCTGGCCGCCGCAGGTGACCATGTTGAGGTTGCGCTCGCCGAGATGGGCCTCCAGGTTCACCGGGGGCACCACGTACGGCCCGACCGCGGCCGGGGTCAGGTCGATGACCCGCTTGCCGTGCTCGCGCAGCACCCGGTCGTTGTGCAGGTGCGCCCCCGCCGAGGTCGCGTCCAGGACGATGTCCACCTCGTCGAAGCCGGGCAGCTTGACCAGGCCCTCGACGCCCTCGTGGGTGGTGGCCACCCCGCGCCGCCGGGCACGGGCCAGGCCGTCGGAGTCGGGGTCGATGCCCGCCATGGCGACGACCTCGACCCTCTTGGACAGCAGCGCCTTGAACATCAGGTCGGTGCCGATGTTGCCCGACCCGATGATCGCGATCTTCACGGTCCTGCCCGTCTTCGTCGCCGTCATGAGAACACCGCCCTGACCGAGCCGACGCCGTCGATGTGCGCCTCGAACACGTCCCCGGCCTCCACGGGCACCATCGGCCCGAGCGCGCCGGTCAGCACCACGTCTCCGGCCAGCAGCGGGAAGTCCTTGCCGCCCAGCGCGTTGGCCAGCCAGACGGCGGCGTTGAGCGGGTGCCCCAGGCAGGCGGCGCCCGCGCCGGTCGAGGCCTCCTGGCCGTTCCTGGTCATGGTCATCCCGGCCAGCCGCAGATCGAGACCGCGCAGGTCAACCGGGGTATTGCCGAGCACGAACGCCCCGCTTGAGGCGTTGTCGGCGATGGTGTCCACGAGCGAGATGTCCCACCCGGCGATACGGCTGTCCACGATCTCGATGGCCGGGAGCACGAAGTCGACGGCCCTGATGACGTCCGCGACCGTGAAGGGCCCGCCGACCAGGTCGCTCCTGAGGACGAGCGCGATCTCCGCCTCGGCCTTCGGCTGCAGGAACCGGGAGGCGGGCACCGGCAGCCCGTCCAGGCAGGCCATGTCGGCGAAGAGCATCCCGAAGTCGGGCTGGTCAACGCCGAGCTGCCGCTGCACCACGGTCGAGGTCAGGCCGATCTTCCGCCCAACCAGCCGCCGCCCCTCGTGCAGCGCTCTCCTGGTGTTGATCTCCTGTACGGCGTAGCCGACCTCCGCCGTCCCGCCCGGCAGCGTCTGCCGTACCGGGGGACAGGGCTTGCCGTCGCGCGCCGCGCTGAGCAGTTGGTCGGCCGCCTCGGCGAGCGCGTCGGTCGCCTCGCTCCACTCACTCATGTTCCGGCTCCAGCTTGATCGTGATCGTGGTGGGTTCCGAGTAGAAGTCCAGGGAGTCGGTGCCGCCCTCCCTGCCGATGCCCGACAGCTTCACCCCGCCGAACGGGGTGCGCAGGTCGCGGAGGTACCACGTGTTGACCCACACCAGGCCCGCCTCAAGAGACTGGGCGACCCGGTGCGCCCGGCTGAGCCGTGAGGTCCACACCGTCGCGGCCAGGCCGTACTCGCTGTCGTTGGCCAGCGCGACCGCCTCGGCCTCGGTGTCGAACGGCGCGACGTGACAGACCGGACCGAAGATCTCCTCCCGGTTCACCCTGGAGTCCGGCGGCAGACCGGTCAGCACGGTCGGTTCGACGTAGTATCCCCCGTCCCGCTCGTCGCCGAAGCTCGGCACGCCGCCTCCCGCCCTGAACTCGGCGCCCTCCTGCTCGGCGAGCCGGTAGTACGACAGCACCTTGTCCCGGTGCTCGGCGGAGATCATCGGCATCATCGTGGTGTCCTCGTCCTCGGGACGCCCGAACCGCAGTTCCCCGGCCCGCTTGGCCAGGCGCGTGACGAACTCCTCGAAAACGGGCCGCTCGACGTAGAGCCGCTCGGTGCACAGGCAGACCTGCCCGCCGTTGGTGAACACCGAACGCACACTGCCCTCGACGGCCACGTCCAGATCGGCGTCCGCGAAGACCAGCCCGGCGTTCTTGCCCCCGAGCTCGAACGAGACCGGCTTCACCCGGTCCGCCACACCTTTCATGATCGTCGATCCGGTACGGCTCTCGCCGGTGAAGGTGACCGCGTCCACCCCGGGGTGCTCCACCAGGAACTGGCCGGTCGAGCCGCCGCCGAGGCCGTGCACCACGTTCAGGACGCCGGGCGGCAGCCCGATCTCCGCGGCGATGTCGGCGAGCACGGCCATCGAACCCGGCGTGTGCTCCGACGGCTTGACCACGATGGCGTTGCCTGCGACGAGCGCGGGGCCGATCTTCCAGGTCGCCAGCAGGAACGGCAGGTTCCACGGCACGATCACCGCGACCACCCCGAGCGGCCTGCGCACGGTGTAGCTCAGCACGTCCTTCAGGTGGAACGCCTCGTCGGGCCGCTGGGCGGCGATCTCGGCGAAGGACCGGAAGTTGGCCGCGCCACGCGGGATGTCCAGCGTGCGGGTCTGCGTGATCGACTTACCGGTGTCCGCGATCTCCGCGGCGACCAGTTCCTCGAACCTGGCCTCGATCGCGTCGGCGAGGCGGCGCATCCACCCGGCCCGCTCGGCGACCGGCAGCGCCGCCCAACCCGGCTGGGCCGCGCGGGCGGCGGCGACCGCCTTGTCAACGACGGCCCGGTCCGCCTCGTGGACCAGGCGGACCACCCCGCCGGTCACGGGGTCGTGTGTCGCGAACGTCGCCCCCTCGGCGACCTGTACCCCACCGATGAAGTGGGTCACCTGGTCAGACAAGTCTTCTCCTCACGAAAGGACCATGCTGGTCACTACGTATGGGTATAGGCCTGGCCGTCCCACTTGGGCAACAATGAGTTCCGTGAAACGGAACCCCGACCGCCTCTCGGTGCTGGAGAAGTCCTGGCTCGTGCTCGACGCGTTCCGCCCCACGGGAGGCCCGCTGCGGCTCACCGAGGTCGCGGCGCGCTGCCACCTTCCCAAGACCACCGCCTTCCGGCTGCTCACCGAGCTGACCGAGATCGGGGCTGTCGCCCGCCGCGACGACGGCTACTACCTCGGCCGACGCCTGTTCGAACTCGGTTGCATCGTGCCCCTCGAACGCGACCTGAGACACGCCGCCCTGCCGTTCATGCACGACCTGTACGAGGCCACCCACGAGACCGTGCACCTGGGGGTGCGCGACGGCCTCGACGTGGTCTACGTGGAGAAGATCCGTGGCCAGGAGGCCTTCGCCCTGCCCTCCCGCGTCGGCGGCCGGCTCCCGCTGACCTGCACCGGCATCGGCAAGGCACTGCTCGCCTACTCGGGGCCCACGCTCATCGAGGAGGTCCTCGGCCGCCCGCTGCGCCGCCTGACCCCGCACTCCATCGTGGACCCCAAACGCCTTGAGGAGACGCTCGGCCAGATCCAGGCGGCGGGCCTGGCCTACGAACGTGAGGAGTCACAACTCGGCGGCGCCTGCATCGCGGCCCCGGTCTTCGGCGACGGCATGGCGATCGCGGCCCTCTCGGTCTCCGTCCCCCTGGCCCGCTTCCAACCAACCCGCCTGGCCCCAGCAGTAAAAGCCGCCGCCCTCGGAATCTCCCGAGCCCTCACCCGCGGTATCTGAGTCTTCGTCCGGAAAGTCCCGCGCATCGAAACGACTCGAGATGGAGATCATGTGCGCGTACGGATCGTTTTCTCTACCCTGCCCTTGAAGGAGGTGGCACCGTGACGATGCCGAACACCGGCGAGAAAGCCGGACTGATCAACGACTTTCGTTATGTCACCCCCATTTATTCCAAAAGTCAGGCGGCCGACCTGATCGGTGTCCCCCGCCAGACCTTCCGCAACTGGGCCGTCGGATACGCCTACAAGCGCATCGACGCGCCGTTCGTGGTGGCCGAGCCGATGGTGACCACGGCGGGCACACATGGCTCGACCGTGCCGTTCGTCGGCCTGGCCGAGGCCTACATGCTGGCCGCCTTCCGCAGCGCCAAGGTCCCGATGCAGCGCATCAGGCCCGCGATCCGATGGCTGGAGGACAACATCGGTCTGGAGCAGGCCCTGGCGAGCGAGCGGCTGATGACCGACGGCGCCGAGGTCCTCTGGGACTTCAAGGAACGCACCAGCGACCCGGCGGAGAGAGAGGCCGTGGACGGGCTGGTCGTCATCCGCAGCGGCCAGCAGGTCTTCCGTCCGGTCGTGCGCGACTACCTGCGGCGCGTCTCCTATCAGGACGGCTGGATGAAGGTGATCCGCCTTCCCGGATACGAGGAGGTCGACGTGACTGTCGATCCCTGGATCAACGGAGGGCAGCCGACCCTGGCACGCAGAGGAGTCCGGCTGAACGACGTCCTCAGCCGCCTGCGGGCCGGAGAGGACAGACACGACGTCGCCGAGGACTACGACCTGCGGTTGGAAGAAGTCGAGGCGCTCGTTCCGCAGGCCGCGTGAGGCCGGTCGGTGGCTGACGAGGCTCGGACGTCGGGACTGACCTTCTTCCTCGACCGGGGACTGGGCTCGCGCATCGTGCCCAACGCGCTCCGCGAGGCCGGATGGGTCGTGGAGACCATGGACGAGCGCTACGGCAAGGACGACTCCCAGCGGATCGCCGACACCCAGTGGATCGAGGAGGCGACGCTCCGCGGGGATCTCCTGATCTGCAAGGACCTCGCCATCACCCACAACGCCGTCGAGGCCCGCGTGATCTACATGAGCGGCGCCCGCGTCTTCGCCCTCGCCAAGGCCAACGTGGTCGGCAGGGAGATGGCCGAGCTGCTCCTGGCCAACGAGGAGCGGATCATCGAGGCGGCGAGACGAGTGGCCGAGCCGTTCGTCTTCGCCGTCAGCCACAACGGGCTGCGCAGGACACGCATCCGCTATCCGACGGCCGACGAGGCCCCGTGACGCGCTCTTCGGGGTGGGATGCGGTTCACTGGGCTGATTGAAGGTGTCGGCTCAGGAGGATCGTGTGGAGAACCGCGTCGAGAAGGTGGCTGTGGCGGACGGGGCGTTCGACCTGCATCTGTGGGTGCCCGACGGTGGTCACGGGCCGGTCGTTCTACTGGTCCAGGAGATCTACGGGGTCGGGCCGTACATCAGGGGGGTCGCGGAGGAGCTCGCGGGGCTGGGCTATGTGGTCGGCGCGCCTGACCTGTTCTGGCGGATCCAGCCGGGGTGGGTAGCCGGGCACGACGAGGCCGGGACCGCGGAGTCGCTGAAGATCGGGGCGCGGTTCGACGTTCCGCAGGGGGTCTCGGACGCGGCGGCGGCGCTGTCCCTGCTGCGCGCGCTGCCCGAGGCGGATGGCCGCGCCGGGGTCGTCGGGTTCTGCCTGGGCGGGTCCGTGGCCTACCTGCTCGCGGCGACCGTCGAGGCGGACGCGGTGCTGTCGTTCTACGGCTCCGCCGTACCGGACGCGACGGGGTTGATGGAGCGGATCGCCTGCCCGCTGCTGATGGTCTTCGGCGGTTCCGACCCCTACATCCCCCGCGACCGGGTCGCCCTGGTCGAGGAGGCCGCCGCTGGGCGGCCGAACGTGGAGGTCCACGTCGCGGAACAGGCCGGGCACGCCTTCCTCAACTACGAGGCGCCGCAGTTCCACAACCCGGAGGCCGCCCCCGCCGTCTGGGCCCTCGGCCTGGACTTCCTCAACCGCCACCTGCGCTGAGCCCGGGACCTTGCTTCGAGGTCACCTTCCTGTACCCCGGGGTTGTCCCGGCATCATTGCCCCATGCGACAGGTCTGGGACCTATGGGGAAATGTCATCATCGCGAGTGTCCTGGCGGTCCCGCTCGCCCTGCTCGCCGTCCGCCTCCTGGCCCGCCGCCGTGCCCGTGACGGCCACCCCTCCCCTGTCCGTACGGCTGCCGCCGACGTCGCCATGGTCGTCGGGACCGCCCCCTGGATCTGGATGATCCTCACTCCGCGCCAGGCCCCGAGCACCGTCAACCCGGTTCCGTTCCGCGACCTCGCGGAGCTGTTCCACGGCCCGGCCGTCACGGTGTTCGTGCAGGTCGGGGGCAACCTTCTGGTCTTCGCCGCGCTGGGCGCCCTGCTGCCGACGCGCGTCCCGCGCCTGGCCTCCCTGGCGGGGGTCGCCATGGTGGCCGCCGGGGCGTCGTGCGCGGTCGAACTCCTCCAGTACGGCCTGCGCCTCGGCCGGGTGAGTTCCGTTGACGACGTGCTGGTCAACACGGCGGGAGCCGTACTGGCCGCGATGGTCACGCGGAGGTGGTGGGCGCCGCGGATAGCGGCCGGGGTCGGTAACCGGTAACGGACCGGAAAAACTCCCGTCATTCGTCACACAGGCACGATCCGCTCAAAAGAAGCACGGGACCATCGTCTGCATCTGTGCGATCGTGGACAAGACGGGGCAAGTTCTCTGGAGACGCCAAACCCGGTTGGTGACAGAGGGTGATATAACGTGCAGCAATCCCCGGTTCCTCCCGAGCCCCCGATCTACCGGCGCATTGCCGATGGGCTTCGCGAAGCGATCCTGTCCGGCGCGCTCAGAGACGGGGACCGGCTTCCGGGCGAGAACGCCCTGATGGCCGAGCACCGCGTAGCGCGCGCGACGGCCAGACAGGCTCTGTCCGTGTTGATCAACGAGGGCCTCGCCGTTCCCAAACGCGGCTCCGGGGTCTACGTGCGGCTGTTCCGGCCGATCAGGCGGCACGGCTCACGCAGGCTCGCGCAGCGGCAGTGGGGACAGGGCCAGGCGATCTGGGACTCGGACACCGCGGGGCGCCCCTACGCCGTGGACGAGGTCGAGATAGACAGGGAGGTCGCCGAGGAGGAGATCGCACGTGTCCTGGGCGGCGCCGAGGTGTGGGTCCGGCGCAGACGCTACTCGGTCGACGGCAGACCCGTGCAGCTTTCGGTCTCCTGTTTCCCCGCCGCCCTGGTCGAGGGCACCCCGATCACCCGGCAGGACACCGGCCCCGGCGGCGTCTACGCGCGCCTGGGCGATCTCGGCCACGCCCCCGCCCACTTCACCGAGGAGGTACGGGCCCGCATGCCCCACCCCCACGAGACCGTCCAGCTCGACCTGCCCGCGGGGACCCCGGTCATCGCGATCGGCCGCGTCGCCTACACGGCGGAGGGGGTGGCCGTCGAGGTCAACGAGATGGTGCTGGACGCCGCGTCCTATGTACTCCAGTACGACTTCGACGCATAGATCAAGGCGACTCGTCAAGCGATAGGTTGACCTGTCTCCCACGATCATTGATTTCTCTAGAGAAGTGCTTCACCGTCGAGAGGTGGACGTCGCGAGGGCCTGGGCGCGGGGAAGGTGCATAGATGTCATTCGATCGGCATCTGGCGGAAATCGCCCGGGAGTTCCCCAAGTGGACGATCTGGCGGAGCGACGCGGGGCGGTGGTGGGCAACCCGCCACCACCCGCTGAGCTCCGCCCAACGTGACCTCGGGTGCGCGATGACCATCGACGCGGACGATCCCGAGAAGCTGCGCGAGCAGCTCAACAAGCAGCAGGAGCTCTCCGACGGGCCAGAAAGCCCGATGGACGGGAGCGCCTGAGAAAGCCGCCCGGTGCCTGGTTCAGCGGATCACGCGGCCCCGGCACCGGGCTCCCAATCACGAAAGGCCCGCGACCCTATCGGGGGCGAGGGCCTTTCGCCTGTGCTCGTGCGGGCCGCTTGAACTCGCGGCCCGGACACGCGTGGGATGTGACACGCCGGACGTCTCCTCCTCGCCCGTCGTGGGAGGCTACGCGCGGGAGACGTACTCGTCGCTGCCCGTCCGGCCGCGCCGTTCCTTCTCGTCACCGTCGTCCTCGACGATCACGCGGACGGCCTCGACGTCGGACTCGACGACGAGCAGGGTCTCCTCCTCCTGGCCGTCCCGCGCCTGGTCGCCCGGCGTGAAGTCGGCCCTGGGGCTGAAGAAGTCCTGCCCGGAGAAGTCACCCTCGGGGGCGCCCTCCTGGACCACGGAGACCGACTGCGGGGCGTCGGGGGCGGGCAGGGCCTGCTGCGCGGGGGCCGGGGGCAGCACGGAGGCCTCGTCGATCAGCGGGCCCGCCGTGCTCTCGCGGTGGAGCAGGTCGCCGAGGACGGCGCCCATCTCGTTGAGGCGGCGCATGACCTCGTGGTGGGTGTCGGTGAGATATGTCACCCTGCGTCCGGTCGTCTCGTCCAGGACCGTGGCGCGCTGCTGGGCCGACGTCAGGGTGGCGTGGGCCTCGGCGTTGGCGGAGGAGACGGTGGACTCGGCCTCGATGCGGGCGCTCTCGATCATGCGCTCCGCCTCGTGCCTGGCCGAGGTGAGGAGGCGGTCGGCCTCCGCGCGGGCCGCGCGCAGGGTCTCCTCGGACTCGGCGCGGGCCGCGGTGACGGTCTCCTCCGCCTCGTTGCCCGCCTGGGAGAGCATCTGCTCGGCCGCGTGCGTGGCCTCGGAGACGCGTCGCTCCGCCTCCTGCTGCGCGGCGTTCAGAATGCCCTCGGCGCGCTCCATCGCGGAGGTGACCATCCGCTCGGCCTCGGTCGCGGCGTCGTCGCGGAGCTTGGTGGCCTCGGCGTCGGCGACCTGCCGCTTGGCCGCGGCCTCCTCCTCGCCGAGTTTCAGGATCTGGCTGAGCCGTTCGCCGAGCTCGTCGTAGTCCTGCGGGGCGTCGGAAAGCCGCCGACGAGCGTCAGCCAGCTCCGCACGACTCTGTTCGACCTGGTCGATCGCCCGCGTGAGTCGTTCCTCCAGATCGCGGATCTGGTTGCGGGTCCGGCTCATGTAGTCGTGGACCTGGCGGCGGCTGTAACCGCGCATGACGACCTCGAACGAGTCCTCATGCATCAGATCGGGAAAGCTCTCGTGCTGGTTTGTCATCGCGCTACCCGTGGAGGTTGTGTTACGGAAAAGGAGACGTCAGGAGACGACTTTCCTGCTTACTGCCCAAGACCGCAACCGGAACGCGCCACCGGCTTGCCGAAATATCGGGCATCAGCCCCCCTCGTACCATCGATCCATGAACGCCACCCCGTACGTCGCGGCCCTCGACGGCGACGCGACGCCCCTGATCCATCCCGACGCCTACGTCGCCCCCGGAGCCGTGATCGTCGGCCGTGTACGGCTCGGCCGCGCCTCCAACGTCTGGTACGGATCGGTCCTTCGCGGCGACGACGAACTCATCGAGGTCGGTGAGGAGTGCAACATCCAGGACCTGTGCTGCCTGCACGCCGATCCGCGCGAGCCCGCCGTGCTTGAGGACCGGGTCAGCCTGGGGCACAAGGCGATGGTGCACGGGGCGCACGTGGAGACGGGCGCGCTCGTCGGCATCGGGGCGATCGTGCTCGGCGGGGCCAGGATCGGCGCGGGCTCGCTGGTGGCCGCGGGCGCGCTGGTCGGCCCCGGCAAGCGGATTCCCGCCGGGGTGCTCGTCGCCGGGGTCCCCGGCAGGATCGTCCGCGAGCTGACCGACGAGGACCGCGCCTCCTTCGCCCGCACCCCGGACGGATACATCGCCAAGGCCGCCAGACACCGCGCCGCGACCGCCGTACCGCCCTTCTGAGTCCTCTGTGGCCGCCTTGGGTCTCCCGCCGAGGGGGTGATGGGTAACATGACCGCCGTGCGGCACTGGGACGGGTTCGACGCCATCGAGAGGGACGTGCGCGCCCTGGTCGCCGATCCCCGCTGGGCGACGCTGCCGCCGATCGCACGGGCCGAGGCCGTGACCTCGCGTGTTCTGGTCACCCCGGACGGCGGTCGCTGGCTGTTCGGCGCGCGCGGCCGGTGGTACCGCGAGGACCCGGCCGACGGCCGCTGGCACCTGACGCCCCCGCCCGCGGATCCGAACCTGCGCGCGGGGGCCAGGGTGGTGCGGGCGCCGTCGCTGGTCCCGCCGCAACTGGTCCCCGCCATCCACGACCTCAACACCGACCGCGGCTCGGTGCAGGGGTTCGTCGGGCCCGACGTGCCGTACGAGATCACCGAGCGGTTGCGTGACCTGGTCGTCTCCCAGCGGGGCAGGCGGGTGGCGGACTTCCCGCTCACGGGTCCCTTCACCGAGTTCTTCGCCGGGGAGGTCCCCAGCCCCGTCGCCGCGATCTGGGGCACGCTCATGTGGTGCGCCCACGCCCCGGCCTTCGACGGCAACGAGGTGCTGCTGTCGATGTTCGGCGAGTTCCTCGCCCGCCCGCTGCCCGGCGACGAGTGGGTGCGCTGGCTGCCCCCCGCCTCGCTGGCCGACCTGGTCGCCCTGTACGGCGAGCGGGTCAGGGCGGGGCACCCCGAGGCGGGGCTGCGGCTGGTCGGGCTGATGGCGGACACGGCCGCGACCATCAGGTACGACGCGCGCTTCAGGCCGAGGGCGAACGCCCTGCTCGCCATGGTCGATCCGCTGCTGCGCCGTACCGGACCCGATCCGTCGGTCGCGCACTACGGCGACGACGCGGTACGGCAGGCGTGGTTGTCGCGGTGCCCGCCGAACGTGACGCTGCCGGACTCCTCGCCCGGGGAGCACTTCCAGCACGCGGTCTACGACCTGGTGGGGACGCTGGGGTTCCTGGTGCCCAAGGGCGCGGAGCCCAGGGCGGTCGCGGCCTCGCTGCTGGCTGCCGACCTGTCGGCCTTCGGGCCGAGGGCCGCGGACCCGCTCTATCCGTGGCTCGATCCCGAGCTGCGGCACATCCTCCACGTGGTGCTCTCCGACCCCTCGCATCCGTTGCGGGGGTGCTGGCCGCGCTCGGGAAGGTTGCCCTCCGCGCTCAACCCGCCCGACCGGGCGGGGGCCGCGGCGCTGCTGGGGGCCGCCTACGCGCTGGGGCTCGCGTGGTGCGGGCTGACGGGCACGCCAGTGCCCGAGCGGGGGTTCACCACGGCCGCCGCGGTGGTGCACCGGCTGACGCACGAACGTGACGATCCCGTCCCGGGAACCTCGGGAACCTTCCCGCGTCACTTCTGACAACCTTCTGCCCGATTAACTCACAGATTTAGTTATTTCACTCCTGTAACCGCTGTATCTCCTGTAACCCTTATATATCTCGCAATTTGCCGAATTGTGATCTCAAAATCGGGAAACGATCCCGATGGGGCTGTGGTGGTGTCATGAGGAATGGTCCCGATGGGCCATGGGCACGAAACTCCTCCCACCGTAACCTCAGAGAGGGTGTGGGCTGCGGAAGGAAGGACGACGCGGTGGGGCACGACGACCTGGACTCAAGGGTCCACGACCGTGTCGCGTTGGACGAGATCGCGCTCTACGCGGAGGTGTTGAGCGCCGTTGCCACCAGCGAACGGCCACTCACCTTGGCGGAGCTCGACAACGCGCTCGGATTGAGCGCCTCGGCGATCTGCTGAGGCCGGTGAGAGAACCATCTGAACGACCTAGTCCCGGACTCCCCCTTCGGAGTCCGGGACGTAGTTCGTGAAGGGTCCTGTGACTAGTTACGAACGGACGAGGCGCGCGATCGCCGCCGAGGCCTCCTTGATCTTCTCCTGGGCCTCGGGTCCGCCGGAGCTGACCGCGTCCGCGACGCAGTGCGAGATGTGGTCCTCCAGGAGGCCGAGCGCCACCGCCTGGAGCGCCCGCGTCGCGGCCGACACCTGGGTCAGCACGTCGATGCAGTAGGCGTCCTCATCGACCATCCGCTGCAGGCCTCTGATCTGTCCCTCGACCCGCCGCAGCCTGGTCAGATAGGCCTGCTTGTCTCCGCTGTAGCCATGCATGTCCCAACGGTACCCGTGTCACGGCCGACGGGAAGGGGGCACTTTCCCCCCTCACGCGGCCCCTCGGGAAGAGGAGGAGGTCAGCAGCCTCTCCCACTGTCCGGCGACCACCGGAGCTGTGTGTACGGCCGCCGCCCCGAGCGCGCCCGCGGCCAGTTCCCTGCGCCGCCGCTCGTCGTCGATGAGCGCCAACAGCGCCCCCGCGTAGGCCTCGATCTCGGCGCCCCCCTCGGCGACCAGGACCCCGCTGCGCCCCTCGACCACGAACTCCCCGGGCCCGCTCGGGCTGTCGAAGCCGATCACCGGCACCCCGCTGGCCATCGCCTCGATCACCGTCATCCCGGGCGTCTGCGGCGTCTCGGCCCGCGAGGTCACCGCGACGATCGACGCCTTGGCGAACTCACCGCTCAGGTCGGAGGTGGTGCCCATGAAGTAGACGTGGTTGTGCAGGTTCAGGTCCTGGACCAGCCCCCTCAGCCGCCTCTCCTCGGGGCCGCCGCCGTACAGGCGCAGGCGCCAGTCGGGGCGCTTGTCCGCCACGACGGCGAAAGCGCGGATCAGCCGGTCGTAGGCCTTGACCGGCACCCAGCGCCCGCCCGCGGCGACGATGCGGTTGTCCATGCGGGAGCGCGGCCACGGCCCGGCGGGCAGCGCGTCGGGGATCAGCCTGACCTCGGCGCCGCCGTGCAGGAGGTGGTCCCAGTCCTGTCTGCCCCGCTCGGTGGCGGCGACCACGGCGTCGAGACGGGGGTAGAACTTCGTGATCGGCCCCGGCGGGGAGGGACGGCCCCACTCGCGGGCGACGCGTACGGTCTCACGGGGGACGTGCCTGGCGACCAGGACGCTCAGGCCGGGCCTGGTGGCGATGACCGCGTCGGCCCGCAGGACGCGCAGCCGCCGCCACAGGGCGACCTCGGTGTGCACCTGTCCCCTGGGCAGCAGGTGCCGTACGCCGGGCCGCTCGTCGATGACCCACGAGAGGGTCACCTTCGGGGAGATCGGGAAGAACGGCCTGTCGCGGTGGCGCCGTACGCTGAGGATCTCCACCTCGTGGCGCTCGGCCAGCTCGTTGGCGAGGTTGACCACGGACCTGACGTCGCCACGCATGCCACAGACCGAGGGGACCAGCAGGCAGATCCTCATCCACCGACCTCGATCGTGAGCTCGTCGTCGGCGGTGTAGCGGGGGCGGATCGGCACCCCGTCAACCTTGGTCGCCGGATAGTGCAGGCGGCGGCGCTTGCCGTTCACGTCGTCGAGCCTGGAGGCCAGGCGCAGCGGGGCGGGAAGGTCGTCGATCTCCAGCGAGGGCGCCCAGGCCGTGGGCTGGCCGGGGTCGTCGGCCGCCACGTCGCACAGGTCGCACAGGGAGAGGGCGGCGTGGAAGCGCACCCCCTGGACCGTCGCGACCGAGGACAGCGCGGTGCCCGAGGCGTCGTGGCGCAGCGACAGGCGCGCCTCGTGCCGGGACTCGTCGTCGTCGAGACCGGTGTAGGCAAGCAGGCCGGTGACCTCGAACCTTCCCTCGCGGAACCACACCGCGCGGACCTCGGCGACCGGCTCGGCCTCGTCCACCTTCAGGGCCAGGAAGCCGTTGCGGGTCCGGTACGCCCGGTAGGACATCGTGCGCCTGCTCAGCGCGTAGGCGTCGATGTGGTCCAGGGAGAAGCCGGGATCGACGCTGTGCAGCCTGGTGCGCGACCCGTCCTGGGTGACGTAGGTGTCCCAGCGGCCGGGGCTGAGCGGCAGCGGGGCGAGTGAGAAGGCGAGCGTCGCGTCACGCGCCCTGGCCGCCGTGGCCCCCAGCGCCAGCCTGTGCTCGACGGACGTGCCCCGCTGGCGCAGGACGAGCTCGCTGCCCGCGCTGAGGGGTTCGTCGATGGCAAGGCGGAGGGACAGGACGTCAGCCAGGGTGACCTCGGCATCGGTTACGACGACACGCACCGTTGGCCCCCTCCCCGTCGAACGGCTGCCGCGACGTTGAGATTACCGTGATTTTTCTGTTATAGACAGGACAAGTTTCAGACCATCTGTCCTTTTCGCGGAATCTTGACCGCATGTCAGGTACGGCCCGCAAGAAGCGGGCCGTACCTGGAGGATTCAGACCGGCTGGGTGGGCTGTCCCTTGATGGACTTGATCAGCAGCTGGGAGACATCGACGACCTCAAGCGTCTCCTTGGCCTCACCGGTGTTCTTCTTCTCGTTGATCGAGTCGCCCAGCATGACCAGACAGAACGGGCAGGCGGTCGAGATGGTGTCCGGGTCGGTGGTCAGCGCCTCGTCCACGCGCTCGGTGTTGATGCGCTTGCCGATCCGCTCCTCCATCCACATGCGCGCGCCACCGGCGCCGCAGCAGAAGCCCCGCTCCTTGTGCCGGTGCATCTCCTGGGTCTTGACGCCGGGGACCTTGGCCATGATGTCGCGCGGCTGGGAGTACACCTTGTTGTGGCGCCCGAGGAAGCACGGGTCGTGGTAGGTGATCTTCTCCTCGATCGGCGTGACCGGGACAAGCTGCCCCTCGTCCACCAGCTTGGCCAGCAACTGGGTGTGGTGCACGACCTCGTAGGTGCCGCCGAGCTGCGGATACTCGTTGGCGAGGGTGTTGAAGCAGTGCGGGCAGGTCGCGACGATCTTCTTGACCCCGGCCTCGTTGAGGGTCTCGATGTTCTGCTTGGCCAGCATGTCGAAGATGTACTCCATGCCCAGGCGGCGGGCCGGGTCTCCGGTGCAGACCTCCATCGGGCCGAGCACCGCGAACTTCACGCCCGCGATGTGCAGCAGCTCGGCGACCGCCTTGGTGGTCTTCTTCGCCCGGTCCTCAAGGGCTCCGGCGCAGCCGACCCAGAAGAGGTACTCGGTGTCCTCGGGCATCTTCTCGTCCACGAGCTGGATCTCGATGGGGTCGTCCTCGCGGCTCGCGAGCTCCTCGATCCAGTCGGCCCGCTTCATCTCGGACATCCCCCACGGGTTGCCCTTGTTCTCCAGGTTCTTGACCATGACGCCGGCCTCGGACGGGAAGTTCGACTTCACCATCGCCTCGTAGCGGCGCATGTCCAGGATGTGGTCGATGTGCTCGATGTCCACCGGGCACTGCTCGACGCAGGCGCCGCAGTTGGTGCACGACCACAGCACGTCGGGGTGGATGACGCCTTCCTCGCCGACCAGCGGCTTCTCCAGCAGGGCGAGCACGTCCTTGGGCAGGTCTTCGCGCTGCTCCTGGGTCGCCGACAGGTACGGCGCGATCTTGAAGGCGTGGTCGCGCTGGTCGATGATGAGCATCTTCGGCGACAGCGGCTTGTCGGTGTTCCACGCCGGGCACTGCGACTGGCAGCGGCCGCACTCGGTGCAGGTGTAGAAGTCGAGGAAGCCCTTCCAGGTGGTCTCCTCGATCTTGCCCCTACCGAGCCTGTCGCCGTCGAGGTCGTCGTCCTCGAAGTCGACGACCTCGCCGTCGATCCGCACCGGCTGGGCGGGCCCGTTGCCGTCGGGCCGCCGGGAGAACAGCACGTTCAGCGGCGCCGTGAAGATGTGCAGGTGCTTGGAGTTCACCACGATCACGAGGAAGACCAGCATGACGCCGATGTGCAGCAGCAGCCCGACGCCCTCAAGGACCTCGTTGGCCGTCTCACCCAGCGGGTGCAGCACCGCGGCGGTGGCCTCCGAGGCGAACGCGCCCGAGGCGTAGGGCAGGTTGCCGGTGTTGTAGGCCGCCCCCCTGAAGAGGAACATCGTCCAGATCACGTTGAAGATCATGAAGAGGACGAGCCAGGCGCCACCGAGGTGCGAGCCGGAGAAGCGTGACTTACGGCCCAGCTTCTTCGGCGAGTTCTTGACCCTGATGACCGCGAAGACGACCAGGCCGACCAGGGCGGCGACGGCGATGAAGTCCTGCAGGAAACCGAGCACCGGCCAGGTCCCGACGAGCGGGATGTGGAAGTCGGGCTTCCCGGTGACGGCGCCCTGGATCAGCGCGCCGTACGCCTCCAGATAGACCGTCGCCAGGATGAAGAAGGCCCACATGACGAAGAAGTGGGCGGTTCCCGAGGGGTTCCACTTCAGCAGTTTCCGCTGTCCGAAGACCTCGACGAGCTGCGCCTTGATCTCGGCGCCCACGTTGTTCCTGGCGTACTCGATCCGTTCCGGGGCCGGTGCTCCCACGGTGGCGAGCTTGTAGAGGAACAACACGCGACGCGCGGCGAGCGCGAGCGCGACGGCTGTCATGATCAGCCCGATGATCGCTACCCAGAGCACGGGTCCTCCCACAGACGGCGGTGGCTGTCAGTCGTACGACCGCGGCCGTCCACGGTTGCGACGGATCGTCCCGTGCCCCGCGGTGCCGTACGGCGGACGGCGACACACGACGACCATGGCCACCATACGGTCAACCGGTCCTGTAGAACAATAATCTGTCCGCCGGACCACTTCAGGACGCGGGGTCGAGATATCCCTGGACCGTGGGCGCCAGATGCCCGGCCAGCTCCTCGACCTCGACCGAGGCGATCGGTTCCAGCCTGAGCACATAACGGGCCAGCACCGCGCCGAAAAGCTGCGAGAAGGCCAGCTCAACCCGGATGGGCGGGATGTCCAGCGCCTGGGCCACCCTGCTGATCAGGGCGTGCGTCAGGAACTCGCGGATCATGGTCGCCATCCGCTCGTTGGTCATCGCGGTGCGGACCAGCGCGAGCAACGGCTGACGCGCCTGGGCGTGCGAGGTCATCGTCAGCACGAACCTGGCCAGCCGCTCACCCACCTCCTCGCGCGGCCCGGCCAGCAGCGCCGGGATCACCTCGTCGGGGTTGATCGGCAGCTCCATGGCCGCGACGAACATGCCCTCCTTGCTGGCGAAGTAGTGGTGGACCAGCGCCGGATCGACCTCGGCCCGCCTGGCGATGCCCCGCACGGTCGCCTTGTCGAACCCCTTCTCCGCGAAGGTCTCACGGGCCGCCGCGAGGATCTGCCCCCGCGTGTCGGCGGAGCCGGGCCTGCGCCCGAGCCGCCGCCCGCCCGCCGTACGGCCCGCACCGCCCTCGACGTGCTCGGTCACCCCCGCGCGCCCTTGGCCTTCGCCGCGCGTGAGGGGGCCAGGTGCCGCCGCGCGAAGGCCAGCGCCTCGGTGAGGTCCTCGATCCGTTCGGTACGGCCACCGGCCTTGCGGGTGTTGATCTCCAGCACGACCAGGCCGTCGTAGCCGTTGCCCGCCAGGCGCTCCAGGATCTCCGCGCACGGCTGGTTGCCCCGCCCGGGGACCAGGTGCTCGTCCTTGTTGGGGATGCCGAGGCCGTCGGCCAGGTGCAGGTGGGCGAGCCTGTCGCCGAGCTTGGCGGACATCTCCTTGGCGTCGGAACCGGAGACCGCGGTGTGCGACAGGTCCAGGGTGACCTGGGGGAAGTCGTAGTCGATCGGGTTCCAGCCCGGGGAGTAGGGGACCATCTCGTTGCCCCTGGCCTTCAGCGGGAACATGTTCTCGACCGCGAAGACCACGTCGGTCTCGTCGCGCATCCTGGCCAGGCCGACCTCGAACTCGCGGGCGTAGTCACGCTGCCAGCGGAAGGGCGGGTGCACCACGACCGTCCTGGCCCCGACCCGCTCCGCCGCCCGCTGCGCCCGCTGGAGCTTGACCCACGGGTCCTTGCCCCACACGCGCTGGGTCACCAGCAGGCACGGGGCGTGGATCGCCAGGATCGGCAGCTGGTAGTGGTCGCGCAGCCGTTCGAGCACGTCGACGTCCTGACTCACCGGGTCGGCGCCGACCATGATCTCGACCCCGTCGTATCCCAGCCGGGCCGCCAGCTCGAAGGCGTCGGGGGTGCGCTCCGGGTAGACCGACGCCGTGGACAGGGCGATCTTCGGGGTGGATGCTCGGGTAACGCTCATTCGGATTCCTCGCCTCCCGGCCAGAGCTCACGTGAGCGGGTTCCCCCACCGCCGTCGGTTCTCACACTCACGTTGCCAGCCTAAGCGCGCTTGACGAACGGTGGCGTACTACCCGGGTGACGTGGCGCGGATCACCGCCGCAGGACCGAGTTCACTACCTTTGGGGGCATGCCGCGGTTTGCCAAGGGCGCCATCCCCAGCCCGAACATCTGGAACACCCCGCAGGTCTACGAGCTGGAGAACCGGGCCGTCGACCCCGAGGGGCTCGCCGACGCCGCGATGGACGCCATCAGGCCGCTGACCGGCGCGACGGTCGTGGACATCGGCTGCGGCACCGGCTACCACCTGCCCTCCCTGTCCGCGCGGGCCGCGAGGGTGGTCGGCGTCGAGCCGCACGACGACCTGGTCGAGCTGGCCCAACGCCGCTGCCGCGCCCTGCCGAACGTGGACGTGCGCCGGGGAACCGCCCAGAGCCTGCCGCTGCCCGACGCCTCGGCCGACGTGGCCGTCGCCCGCTGGGCCTACTTCTTCGGTCCCGGCTGCGAGCCCGGTCTCAAGGAGCTCTCCCGGGTCGTACGGCGTGGCGGCACGGCCTTCGTGATCGACCTGGACGCCACGCGCGGCGCGTTCGGCCGCTGGTTCAGCGCCTCCCTCCCGTCCTACTCGTCCGCCGCCGTCGAGGAGTTCTGGAGGCGCAACGGCTGGCAGACCCAGCCCCTCGACCTGCGCATGGCCTTCGAGCGCCGCGCCGACCTGGAGGCCGTGCTCCGCATCGAGTTCACCCCGGAGGTCGCGGCGCGGGCCATCGCGGAGACGCCGGGGCTGGAGATCGGCTATCCCAACCTCCTGCGCTGGAAGCGGTTCTAGCCTGTCGGGAATGTCCGGTCCGTCCCGGGGCTTGACCCTGACACTGACGTCAACGTTTACCGTGGCGCCGTAAGGAGGACCGGATGCGGATCGGGGAGCTCGCCAGGCGGGCCGGGGTCAGCCCGAGGGCGCTGCGCTACTACGAGCAGCAGGGGCTGATCAGGGCACGGCGGACGGCCAACGGCTACCGGGAGTACAGCGAGGCGGATCTCAAGCTCGTCACCGAGATCAGGTCACTGCTCACGGTCGGGTTCACCCTGGAGGACGCCAAGCCGTTCGTCGCCTGCCTGCGGGCCGGGCACGAGTCGGGGGCGGACTGCCCGGAGTCGGTCGAGGTCTACCGGCGCAAGCTGGCCGAGATCGACGACGAGATCCGCGCGTTGCTGGTCCGCAGGGCGGAGGTCGCCGGACAGCTGTCCACGGCCTGCCCCGGATGCGTGCTGACGAAGCAGGAGAAAACATGATCACCCTGACCGCGGAGAACTTCGCCGAACAGGTGCTGGAGAGCGACAAGCCGGTCCTGGTGGACTTCTGGGCCGAGTGGTGCCCGCCGTGCCGCATGATCGCACCGGTCCTCGACGAGATCGAGACCGAGTACGGCGACCGCGTCACAATCGCCAAGATCAACTCCGATGACTACCCCGAGATCAGCGCCAGGTACGGCGTGCTCGGCCTGCCCACGCTCAACCTCTACAAGGACGGCGAGGTCGTCAGGCAGATCGTGGGCGCCAAGCCCAAGCGCCTGCTCCTGGCCGAGATCGAAGGCCACATCTGAGCCCCACGGGTCCTCCCCGCTCAGCCGGGAGGACCCGTGAACGCTCAGCGGGGGCCGAGCTGCCCCAGGACCCGCAGCACCGCCTCGGGATCGCCCGCCACACCGGGAGGCAGGGAGACGTACAGCTGCAGGGACGTGACCCCTGGCCGGTGGAACCTCGCGATCCGCTCCCGGCACTCCTCGGGGGTGCCGTTGACGAACAGCTCGTCCACGACCTCCCCCGGCAGGGCCCGCGCCGCCCCCTCGGTGTCCCCGGCGTCCCACAGCCGGTGGACCTCGGCCAGCGCCTCCCCCCTGCCGAGCCACTCCTGGAAGCGCCGGTACGGCTCGCGGTTGAGGATCCAGGCCAGGAACGGCCGGGTGGCGCGCCGTACGAAATGGGGGTCGTCGGAGGGGCAGACGAACACCTTGACCACCAGTTCCTTGCCCGGCGGCTGCGGCCCTACCGCCTCGACGATCTTGGGCACGTCCGAGGCGGCCAGCAGGTTGGAGATCGCGCCGTCGCCCTCCTCGAAGCCCATCCTGAGCATCCCGGGGCGCAGCGCGCCCACGATCACCTTCGGCGGCTCGACCGGGACCCACGGCAGCCGGTAGCCGGTGATCTCGAAGGTGTCGAAGGGGCCGGTGACGTACTCGCCGTTGAGCGCCCGTTTGAGGAAGCGCACCACGTCGCGGGTCCGCTTGAACGGCTCGGTGAACGGGATGCCGTTGATGTCGCTGACGTGGGCGGGCACCGAGGAGCCGACCCCGAGCAGCACCCGCCCCGGAGCCACCTCGGCGAGCGTGGCCGCGTGCTGCGCGAGTACGGCGGGGCCCCTGGTCTGCGCCGGGACGATCCCGGTCGCGAGCCGTACCCGCGAAGACCAGGCGGCGGCCAGCGCGAGCGGGGTGAAGGCGTCGTGGCCACCGCCCTCGGCGGTCCACACGTCGGAGAAGCCCAGGTCCGGCATGCGCTCGACGATGTGCCTGTGGGCGGCCAGCGGGATGCCCGGCAGCGGCAGCGTCACGCCCCACGAGGGTGCCCGGTTCACTTGGTCACCGTCACGGTGGTGAGGTCCAGGAACCACGACTGCGGCTGGACGAGCCCCTTGACCTGCGGGGACAGGGCACGCGGGTTGCGGTCGTTGACCACGAACAGCCAGGGCGCGTCCTGGGTGACCAGGCCGAGCGCCTCCCGGTAGCTCGCGCTCCGCGTCGCCTGCTCCGGTGAGGCGGCTGCCTTGGCGAGCAGCTCGTCGACCTTCCTGTTGGAGTAGTGGCCGGTCCAGAACGGGCTGTCCGTGCCGAGGAAGAGCGGCAGCAGCGCCTCCGACTGGAACAGCGTCGTGGACTGGGCGATGGCGTCGGCGCCGAACGGCACCTTGCCGGACGCCTCCTGCCCGAGCAGCGTACCCCACTCGATGGTCTTGATCGTGACCTTGATGCCGACCTGGGCCAGGTCCCGCTGGAGGCTCTCGGCGATCGGCACCGGCAGCAGGTTGCCCGAGCCCGCGGTCGGCACGACGACCGTGGTCTCGAAGCCGTCGGGCACGCCCGCCTCGGCCAGCAGCGCCTTCGCCTTCGCCGGGTCGTGGGAGTAGACGTCCCCGGCCGGGTCGTAGGCCGCGGTCGCCCTCGGCGCCGCCTGGTAGGCCGGGTCCGCGGTCCCCCTGAGCAGGTCCCTGGCCAGGGACTCACGGTCGATGGCGTAGTTGGCGGCGCGCCGTACCCGCACGTCGCTCCAGGGTTTCTTGGTGGTGTCGAGGATCCAGTACCAGAGGTGGTCGTAGCCGTTGGTCGGCACCTGGAAGCCGCCGTCCTTCAGCGCCGTCACGTCGTCGGGCGTGGGGTACTCGATCCAGTTGACCTCCCCCGAGCGCAGCGCGGCGAGCCTGGCCGCCGGGTCGGGGATCGGCCGCAGCACGAGCTTGTCCAGCTTCGGCGCGCCCCGCCAGTGTTCCTTGTACGGCAGCAGCTCAAGGCGCTGTCCCGGCACCAGGGAGCCGAACCTGAACGGCCCGGTCCCCACCGGGGTCTCCTTGCCGAACGCCGTGGGGCTGGCGATGTAGAGGTGGGCCACGTCGTCGGGCAGGTGGCCGTTGGGGGTCTTGGTGACGATCTCCACGTGGTGGTCGTCGATCTTGCGGTAGGAGGCGAACGAGCCCGCGTACTCCCCGGCGGCGGCCTGCAGGGCGGCGGTGGCGTGCGGGTCGCCCTTCTTGGTGTAACGGTCGTAGTTCGCGATCACCGCATCCGCATCAAACGGCGTCCCATCATGAAATTTCACGCCCTGTCGTAGCTCGAAGGTCCACGTCCTGGCGTCGTCACTGTGCGTCCACGACGTCGCCAGCGCCCCGGTGAGCGGCGCGACCCCTTCGGGTTTGCTCAGGTCGTAGCGGGTCAGCCCCTCGTAGAGCTGGAAGCCGACGAAGCGCTTGCCCTCGAACCCCTGCCCGTTGAGGACGGTGTCGGCGTTGGGCAGGTCGGTCGAGGTCATGCCGACCACCAGGGTCCCTCCGGTCCCTGGCGTCTGTGAGCTTGCGGGGGACGCGCCACCCTTGGCGGCCGAGCAGGCCGCGACGGTGGCGAGCGTCAGCGTGAGCAGCCCGGCCAGGGCGGTGACACGCAGTCTCAAGGGAGTTCTCCTGTCAGGGGACGTACGGCCGCCAGCAGCGACCTGGTGTAGGGATGGCGTGGGGAACGCCACAGCTCCCGGGTCGGCCCCCGCTCGACGACCCGGCCCTCCCGCATGACGAGCGCCCTGTCACACAGGTGCTCGACGACGGCGAGGTCGTGGGAGACGAACAGGTAGGCCACCCCGGTCTCCTGCTGGAGGCGGGCCAGCAGGTTGAGCACCCGGGCCTGCACGCTCCTGTCGAGCGCGGAGACCGGCTCGTCGCACACGACGAGGTCGGGTTCGGTGGCCAGGGCGCGGGCGATGGCCACCCGCTGCGCCTGCCCTCCGGAGAGCTGGGCGGGATACCTCGCCGCGTGCTCGGCGCCGAGGCCGACCCGTTCGAGCAGCTCGGGGACCCGGCTGACGGGCAGACCGTGGGCCCGGAGGTTGAAGGCGACCGACTCCCCGGCCCGCAGCCTCGGGTTGAGCGAGGTGCGCGGGCTCTGCGGGACGAACTGGATGCGTGCCCTGAGCTGGCGCATCCGGCGTTCCGGCAGCCGCAGCAGGTCGTGCCCGGCGAACCTCACGGTCCCCGCGTCGGGCCGCAGCAGGCGCAGCACCAGCCTGGCGGTCGTGGACTTGCCCGAGCCGGACTCGCCGACGAGGCCGACGGTCTCACCCGCGTTCACGGTGAGATCGACCCCGTCGACGGCGAGCGTCCCCGAGGGGAAGCGCTTGACCAGCCCCTCGGCTTCGAGCAGCGGCCCGCTCACGCCAGTCCCCCGGCCAGGGCGCCCCTGGGCACGCCGGGGCGGGGCTCGGCGTCGAGCAGCCTCCTGGTGTACGGATGTCCGGGGAGCCCGAGCACGTCCCGCGCCTCGCCGTACTCGACGATCCTGCCCTCGCTCATCACCGCGACCGTGTCCCCGACGAGCCGGGCCACCCCGATGTCGTGGGTGATCATCAGCAGCGTGGTGCCGAGGCCGCGGAGCAGGTCGAGCACCTTCGCCTGGACGGTGACGTCGAGCGCGCTGGTCGGCTCGTCGGCGACCAGCAGCCGTGGCCCGCAGGCGACCGCGACGGCGATCAGCGCGCGCTGGCGCAGCCCGCCGGACAGTTCGTGCGGGTAGGCGCGGGCCACCCGTTCCGCGTCGCGCACCCCGGCGAGGCCGAGCAGGCCGAGCGCCCTGCCCTTCGCCTGGCTCCGTGAGCCGACGATCCCGTGGTGGCGCAGCACCTCGCCGATCTGGGCGCCGATCCTCCTGAGCGGGTCGAGGGCGGCCGTGTGGTCCTGCGGCACGAGCCCGACGTCCCTGCCCAGGGTGAGCGGGCCGCCGTTGAAGGTGACGTGGCCGCTCACCGAGAAACGCCGCCCGAGCAGCCCGAGGATCGCGCGGGCGGTCACGGACTTGCCGCTGCCCGACTCCCCGAGCACGACCATCGCCTTCCCCTGGGCGATCTCCAGGCCGACGTGGTCGACGATCCGCCGTCCTCCGACCGTGACGGTGAGGTCCTCGACGAGAAGTCCCCCGTTCATCGCACACTCCTTTCGCCACCCGTGTGACCCAGCGCGGTGAAGGCGGCCGAGACCACGAGGACGACCACCGCGGGGACCGCGGCGACCCACGGCGCGCTGAAGGCGTACTGCCTGAGTTCGTTGAGCATCGAGCCCCACTCGGCGGCGGGAGGCGCGACCCCGAGCCCGAGGAAGGACATCCCTGCCGCGTAGACGACGGCAAGCCCGACCAGCGCCGTGCAGTAGGTGAGCGCGGCGGGAAGCACGTTCGGCACGACCTGGCGCAGCGCGATGACGTGACCCCGCGCGCCGGAGGCCCGCGCGGCCTCCATGAAGTCGGCGCTCCTGATCGCGGCGACCTCGGTCAGCACCACCCTGGCCACGGCCGGGGTGAGCACGATCGACAGCGAGACGACGGTGCCCGCGGGCCCGGCGCCGAGCGCCGAGGCGATGGCGATGGCCAGCAGCACCGCGGGGAAGGCGTAGAGCACGTCGAGCAGCCGCATGATCAGGTTCTCCAGAAGGCGCGGGCCGAGCCCGGCGGCGATTCCCAGGACGGTCCCCGCGAGGAGCGCGAACCCGACCGGCAGCACCCCGCCGAGCAGCGAGGGCCGCGCGCCCCAGATCAGCCTGCTCAGCAGGTCACGCCCCTGCCCGTCGGTGCCCAGCAGGTGCCCGGCGCTGCCCGGCGGCAGCAACCTGTCCCGCAAAACCCCTTCCGCCTGGCCGTACGGTGCCAGCCAGGGGGCGGTGAGCGCGGCGAGGGCGACCAGGGTGACGACGGCGAGCGCCGGGCGCCTCATCGGCGGACCCTGGGGTCGATCAGCCCGTGGGCGGCGTCCACCAGCAGGTTGATCCCGACGAACGCAACCGCGACGACCAGTACCCCGCCCTGGATGACCGGCAGGTCACGCTGGGACAGCGCGGTGAACAGCAGTTGCCCGAGCCCCGGCCAGGAGAAGATCGTCTCGACGAAGACCACGCCCTCGACCAGGTAGGCGAGCTGGAGTCCGCCGATCGTCAACAGTGCGGGAGCGGCGTTGTGCGCGGCGTGCCGCAGGACGACCCGTTCGGGCAGCCCCCGCGCCCTGAGGTGCTCGACCATCTCCCCGTCGAGCAGCCCGGCCATCGCCGTACGGAACATCCGCGCCGTCAGGCCCATCGGCACCAGGGCCGCAGCCGTGGCGGGCAGCACCAGGTGGAGCGCCAGGTCACCCGGCCCACCGGGGTCCGCCGCGTCATACATGCCTCCCGGGGGCAACGCCCCGGTCCCCACGGCGACGAAGGCGACAAGCAGCAGCGCTACCGCGTACTGCGGCGCCGAGATCGCCAGGGTCGCCAGGCCGTCGCACAGCCTGCCCGGCCACCGTCCGGGGAAGGCCGCCCCCGCCGCCCCGAGCAGCGCGCCGCCGACGACCACCGGCACGAACGCCGCCAGGGCGAGGATCACCGTGTTGCCGAGCGCCGCTCCCAGCACATCGACGACGGGGACCTGCCTGGCGATCGAGACGCCGAGGTCGCCGGTGAGCGCGTGGCCCAGCCAGCGGACGTACTGCTCGGGCAGCGGGGCGTCGAGCCCGAGCCGCGCGGTCAGCTCGGCCCTGCTCGCGGCGGAAGCCGACGGTCCCAGGAGGGCCGTGACCGGGTCGCCGGGGATCAGCTTGACCGTGACGAAGACCACCAGGCTCACCCCGAGCAGCGTCGGCACGGCCAGCAGCACCCTGCCCATGAGGAAGCGCCCCATGGAGCCGCTCCCGCGTTTCCACTGCGGACCCGCCGACGGCCTCGGCCCACGCGCGGGTACGGCGGGCGACCGGAAAGTGATCACGATACGACCCCGTCCTGCCACGTCCCAAAGACCCTTTTCATCCCGATATTGGGGGAAATCCGTAAAATCAGGCAGATAGCGATTTATGCTGATACCGGAGGTCACAGGGTGAGCGCTGACGCCCGTCGCGAGCTGGGCATCTTCCTACGGGCCCATCGGGAACGGCTGAACCCCCAGGAGATCGGCCTGAACCCCGGGGGCAGGCGCCGTACGCCCGGCCTGCGCAGGGAGGAGGTCGCCACCCTGTCCGGGGTCGGCATCGCCTGGTACACCTGGCTCGAACAGGGCCGCGTCTCCGCCTCCCGCCAGGTCATCGAGTCCATCGCCAGGACCCTGCGGCTCGACGGCGAGGGCCTGCGCCACGTGCTGTCGCTCTCCGGGCTCGCCGCGCCCAAACTCCCCGCCGACCCCGGTCTCGCCGCGCGCATCCGTCCCGTCCTGGACAGTTGGCCGTTCTCGCCCGCCCTGCTGCTCGACCGGCACTTCGACATGCTGGCCTGGAACGACGCCTACGCCGCCCTGTGGGGCGACCCCGGGCTGGTCCCCGCGGAACGCCGCAACCTCATGTGGGTCATGGCCAACGACCCCCACGCCAGGAGGCTGGTGCTCGACTGGGAACCGCTGGCGATGACCGTCTTCCAGCAGTTCCGCCGCCAGGCCGGGCCGTACCTCGACGACGTCCGCACCGGGGAGATCTACGCCCTGCTCGAACAGGACCGCCCCGACCTGACCCACTGGTGGCAGTGCCCCTCGGTCGCCGCGCTGACCACCAGGGACGTCGTGGTCGAGGGACCGATCACGTTGATCTTCTCCCTCTTCCGGCCCGCCGAGGAGCCCGACGCGCTGATCCTGCTGCAGACCCCGCGCGAGGAGGCAGACCGCCTGCTCATGGCCGGTCTCGTCACCCGCACCCTGCCCGCGACGGGTGAAGTTGTCGGTCGGGACCGGTAACGTCGCGGCCATGGCAAAGAGGGTCGGCTATCGCTGTGGTGAGTGCGGTTGGCAGACCGCCAAGTGGGTCGGTCGCTGTGGCGAGTGCCAGGCCTGGGGCACGGTCGAGGAGGAGAGCGCGCGCGGCGGCGTCAACGTGGCCACCGCGGGTGCCGTCACCTCCCCCGCCGTCCCGATCGGCCAGGTCAAGGCCGAGGTCGCCCAGGCCCGCACTACCGGGGTCGGCGAGCTCGACCGGGTGCTCGGCGGCGGCCTGGTCCCCGGCGCGGTCGTGCTGCTGGCCGGAGAGCCCGGCATCGGCAAGTCCACCCTGCTCCTTGAGGCGGCCTCCAAGATCGCACGCCAGCAGACCGTCCTCTACATCACGGGTGAGGAGTCGGCCTCCCAGGTGCGGCTCAGGGCCGACCGCATCGGCGCCATCCAGGACCGCCTCTACCTCGCGGCCGAGACCGACCTGGCCGCGCTGGTCGCCCACGTGGAGAAGGTCCAGCCCGACATGCTCATCGTCGACTCGGTCCAGACGATCGGCTCGACCATGGCCACCGGCGTCCCCGGCGGCGTCACCCAGGTCAGAGAGGTCGCGGGAAACGTGATCAGACTGGCCAAGGAGCGCGGCATGTCCACGGTCCTGGTCGGCCACGTCACCAAGGAGGGCTCCATCGCGGGCCCCAGGACCCTTGAGCACCTCGTCGACGTCGTGCTCCACTTCGAGGGCGACCGCCACTCCCGGCTCCGCATGGTCCGCGCGATCAAGAACCGCTACGGCCCCGTCGACGAGGTCGGCTGCTTCGACCTGCACGAGAACGGCATCGAGGGCATCGCCGACGCCAGCGGCCTGTTCGTCTCCCACCGCAACGACCCGGTCCCCGGCACCTGCGTGACCGTCACCCTTGAGGGCACCCGCCCACTTCCCGCCGAGGTCCAGGCCCTGGTCGCGCGCACCGAGGCCCAGCAGCCGCGCCGCTCCTCCTCCGGCCTCGACACCTACCGCGTGACGATGGTCCTCGCCGTGCTCGAACGACGGCTCAACGCCAAACTCGGCGGCTGCGACGTGTTCACCGCGACCGTCGGCGGCATCAAGCTCAGCGACCCCGCGATCGACCTGTCGGTGATGCTCGCCGTCGCCAGCGCCGCGGGTGACAAGCCCCTGCCCCGCGGCCTGGTCGTGCTGGGTGAGGTCGGTCTCGCCGGTGAGCTCCGCCCGGTCCGTGACGTACGGCGCCGCCTGTCCGAGGCTGCCAGGCTCGGCTTCACCCGCGCCCTGGTCCCCGCCGGTTCCCTCGACGCGGGCAAAAGGCGCGACAGCGACCACACCCTCGTCCCGGTCGGTGGCCGCGGCACATCCTTCATGCCAGGTTTCGACGTCGTAGAAGCGGAAAACGTCTGGGACGCCCTTACCCATGTCACTTGACGGAGGCGATCCGGTGATTCCGGACTTGGCCGGACCTTCGCCGGTAAGCTAGGCGTTATACGCGGACCACGGGGGTCATGTGGCAGCCACCTACAGAGGACTCGACGAACAAGGACTCGACGAACGCCGTAGAAGTGTCCTGGCCGCGGTGGCGCCGGGCACCGCGTTGCGTGACGGCCTGGAGCGCATCCTTCGCGGCCACACCGGCGGCCTCATCGTGCTGGGCTACGACACCACTGTCGAGTCGATCTGCAGCGGCGGGTTCGAACTGGACGTCGAGTTCTCCGCGACCCGGCTGCGCGAGCTGGCCAAGATGGACGGCGCCATCGTGCTGAACTCCGGCGATCACAAGATCGTCCGAGCTGCGGTGCACCTGATGCCCGATCCGTCCATCCCCACCGACGAGTCAGGCACCCGGCACCGTACGGCCCAGCGCGTCGCCGTGCAGACGTCCCTTCCCGTGATCTCCCTCAGCAAGTCAATGCGGATCATCGCCCTCTACCTCGGCGGCATCCGTCACGTGCTTGAGGAGTCCGCGGTGATCCTGTCGAAGGCCAACCAGGCGCTGGCCACGCTGGAGCGCTACAAACTCCGCCTCGACGAGGTCTCCGGCACGCTGTCCGCCCTGGAGATCGAGGACCTGGTGACCGTCCGCGACGTGGCCGTGGTCGCCCAGCGCCTGGAGATGGTCAGACGCATCTCCGACGAGATCGCCGGCTACGTCGTCGAGCTCGGCACCGACGGACGCCTGCTCTCCCTGCAGTTCAACGAGCTGGTCGCCGGGACCGAGAGCGACCGCGAGCTGATCGTCCGCGACTACCTGCCCACCTCGACCCGCCGTCCGCGCCGCTTCGCCGACGCCCTGCACGAGCTCGACCAGCTCTCCTCTGACGCCCTGCTCGACCTGACGGCCGTCGCGCACGTGCTCGGCCAGTCGGGCACCGACGCCCTGGAGAGCCCGGTCAGCCCTCGTGGCTACCGCCTGCTGGCCAAGGTGCCCCGCCTGCCCGCCACGGTCGTCGACCGCCTGGTCGACCAGTTCGGCAGCCTGCAGAAGCTCCTGGCCGCCAGCATCGGCGATCTGCAGGAGGTCGGCGGCGTCGGCGAGGCCAGAGCCCGCCACATCCGCGAGGGCCTGTCCCGCCTCGCCGAGTCCTCCATCCTCGAACGCTACGTCTGACCCTCAGGCGGGCAGCTGATAGGTCCCGTCGTCGAGAACCTCCGCCAGCCCGTCGGCGACCAGACCGTCCAACGCGCGTTCCCGCTGGAGGGCGTCGTCCCAGACCACGTCGAGGGCGTCCTTGGGGACGGGGCCGTGGGCCTGCCGGAGCACGGCCAGCAGCCTTCCCCGGCACTGCCGGTCCGTACCCGCGTAGGTCTGTCCCTTGCGCGCCGGTCCCTCGTAGGGCGGTTTGCCCGCCAGCCGCCAGGCGCACAGGCCGACGATCGGGCAGTCGGCGCAGCGGGGGGCGCGAGCCGTACAGACCAGGGCTCCGAGTTCCATCACGGCCACCGCCCAGACCGGGGCGTCCGCTTCCCCGGGCAGCAGCGAGGCGGCGAGTTTGCGCTCGGCGGGCGTGGTGGCCTTCGGGGGATACTCCTCCCCCGTCACGGCCCGCGCGAGGACCCTGCGCACATTGGTGTCCAGTACGGCGTGCCGCCCCCGGAAGGCGAAACTGGCCACCGCGGCGGCGGTGTACTCCCCGATGCCGGGCAGCGTCAGCAGGGTCGCGTGGTCGGAGGGCACCTCACCGTCGTGCTCGTCGGTGATCGCCCTGGCGCACGCGTGCAGGTTGAGCGCACGACGCGGATAACCAAGCCGCCCCCAGTGCCGTACGGCCTCGCCGGGCGGCTCCTTGGCCAGGGCCGCGGGCGTCGGCCAGCGCTCCATCCACTCCGTCCAGATGGGGAGCACCCGGACCACCGGGGTCTGCTGCAACATGATCTCGCTGACCAGGATCGACCAGGGAGAGGCGTCCTCGGTCCGCCACGGCAGGTCACGCGCGTTGTCGGCATACCAGGAGAGGACAGGCTCCAACAGGAGGTTCGACTCGGGCACTCTCCGACGATAGTGCCGTTCCGGACGTGCTTCACCGCCTTCGCCCGGCTCCGTCCACCGAAACGACGACCGGAGCGGCGGGTCGCCCCTCACGGTCCGCGGAGAGTCACCATACTGTGCGTATGGATCCGGACACTTTCCGTAGCGACATAGGAGTGGACGTCTACTGGCGGCGGCGGATGGCCGCGCTCGTCGGTGTGCTCATGGTGGTCGCCGCGGTGGCGTGGGCCTGCTCCGCGAGCGGACAGGACGACGACCACCGCGCGAACGGCACGGCCACCGGCTCCCCGTCGCCGGATCCGATCCTGGCGCTTCTCCCCGCGGTGACGATCACTCCGACACCGTCCGCCCCCGGGTCCCCCGAGCCTTCCCCGGCGCCGAAGGCAGCCGCGAAGGAACGGCCCAAGGTCGTCGTCAGGCGCCCCGGCCAGACCTGCGACCCGTCCGACCTGGTCCTGGACATGCGGGGACGGAGCGAGGTCTACGCCGGGGGCAACCGGCCCCAGTTCATCGTCACGCTGGTGAACACCAGCGAGGTGATGTGCACCGCCGACGTCGGAGCGCGGGCGCTTGAGGTCCGCATCACCTCCGGCGACGACCGCATCTGGTCGTCCGCCGACTGCGTCAGCGGGGAGATCCAGGAGATCTACCGCCTCGACCGGGGCATTCCGTACGTCCGGCAGATCGAGTGGGACCGCCACCGCTCCGGCGGTGACTGCTCAGCCCAGCGCGCCACCGCCAAGGCCGGAACCTACGTGGCCGTGGTCCGCACCCCCGACCTCAAGAGCCACAAAGCCGTCTTCCACCTCCGCTGACCCACCCGGCCTCCCCCCGCGCCCCCTCCACGCTTTTCCAGGCTTTCTGTGTACCGATTTCCCGCAGATACACATCATGGATTCCCGCCCCCCATCCCCCGATTTCCCCGCCTTTGCCCTGCCCCAGAAAAGAACCCCGGCCCTGAGCTGGGAGCACGAAAGACCCCGGCCCACTCGCTGATGTCCGAAGTGAAGAGTTTGGTTTTGGGGTACCGGTGCCGGGAGTGAAGAGTTTCGGCTTGGGCGCCGTCGGTGCTTGGACTGAGGAGAGAGGGAGCGAAGCGGACGAACGACGAGGGGAAGCACCGACCCGCAGGCGCACAAGCCCGCGCCGCCGCCAGGCGGCGCAAAGCAAGCGCTACGCAGCCAGCGTCAGTCCCAAAGCCGTCAAGTTGCTCCTGGCCCAGTCGAGTTCCGCGGCGAGCATGTTGACCAGGGCTCCCGGTCCCTTCGCCCGCAGCGGTACGGCCAGGCCGTGGGTCTCGACCTCGATGTGGGCCGTGCCGTTCACCGCGCCGGAGAGCATGGCCGTGAGGGTGTCCTCAAGCACCGGGCGGGTGCTGGGGAGTTCCTGGCAGGCGTCGCCGAAGTGGTTGTGGACGTGGCCGAGCTTGACGACGGGGGCACCGGCGGCGGCCAGACCGCGCAGGGCGTCCTCGGGCTCCTCCGCGCCGCCCGCGAGATGGCAGGCGTCGAGGCAGACGCCGAGGTGCTCGGAGTCGATGTCGCTGACGCGTTCGAGGGCCTGCTTGGTGGTCTCCAGCACGCAGCCGGGCCAGGGCTCGAAGCCGACCCTGATGGTTTTGCCGGTGACGCTGTAGAGGCCGCGCAGTTCGCGGGAGAGCCTTTCGAGGCGACGGGCCGCAATAGCGTGCAGGTCGGCGGGCCAGTCGCGGCGCCAGCCGATGGGAATGGTGGAGATGCTGCCGAACTGGACGTCGTCGGGCAGCAGGAAGGCCAGGATCCTGGACAGCGCCATCGTGTAGCGGTAGCGCTCCGGCTTGGCCCAGTCGGGGCCGGGGCTCTCCTGGTTGCGGCCACCGGTGCCGTTGAGGCTGACGACCTCCAGGCCGCGCTCCTCAAGGGAGCGGCGCAGGCGGACCAGTTCGATCCGGTCGGCGATGAGGTGGTCGGCGACGCTGGGAGAGAGCCAGAGACCGACACCCATCCGCCTGACGCCGAGACGCTTGCGCACCGGGACCGCGTATCTGGTCAGGTGGGCGATCAGGTTCTCCAGGTCCTCAGCGGGATGGACGCCCGCGTTGTAGGACAGGTGAACGAGAGTCCCGTCCTGGTGTCGCAAACGCATCCGGTGCCTCCAAGGCGTGTGGTGCTTTCGGTCAGGTGGTCTCGGAACCCGGCCTGGTGCGCCGAGCATCCCGCGCGGGCACCGGTTGCCGCGTCACCTGCACAGGTGATTCGCCGGTACGCCGTGCGGCTGACCCCGGGAGGTGGCCTCGCCGCGGAAAGCACGATGTTGTGGGCTCACGTCGTGAGCCTGTCAGGCTCACTCTACAGAGTGTAGTACTACCTTTGGTGGTGGGACACCTCCTTGCGTAACAAATGAGCAGACCCCGCCGTGATGTCTCACGACGGGGCCTGCTTCTGTTCTCTGACCTGCCGGTCCTTCGGGGAACGAGCCCCGGGGACCGTCCGGCCTAGTGCTGGATCGGCTCCGCGATGGCGGCGGCCGAGTCCGGGACGCGATCCGCGGGCGCGGCCTCACCGACGAAGGTGAAGGTGGCGTTGTCGCCCTCGCCCTCGATGCCGATCTTGACGATCTGGCCGGGCCGGATCTCGCCGTACAGGATCTTCTCCGACAGCGTGTCCTCCAGCTCGCGCTGGATCGTACGGCGCAGCGGACGGGCACCCATCACCGGGTCGTAACCGCGGTCGGCCAGCAGCTGCTTGGCCTCGTCGGAGACCTCAAGGCCCATGTCGCGGTCCTTCAGGCGCAGCGCCACCTGGGCGAGCATCAGATCGACGATCTTGATGATCTCCTTCGGCGTGAGCTGGTGGAAGACCACGATGTCGTCGACACGGTTGAGGAACTCGGGGCGGAAGTGCTGCTTGAGCTCCTCCTGCACCTTGGCCTTCATCCGGTCGTAGTTGGACTCGTTGTCGTTGGCCTTGGCGAACCCGACCCCGATGCCCTTGGAGATGTCACGGGTACCGAGGTTGGTCGTCATGATGATGACGGTGTTCTTGAAGTCGACAACGCGGCCCTGGGCGTCGGTCAGGCGACCGTCCTCCAGGATCTGCAGCAGCGAGTTGAAGATGTCCGGGTGCGCCTTCTCGATCTCGTCGAAGAGGACCACGGAGAACGGCTTGCGCCGCACCTTCTCGGTGAGCTGGCCGCCCTCCTCGTATCCGACGTAGCCGGGAGGCGAGCCGAACAGCCTGGAGACGGTGTGCTTCTCCATGAACTCGGACATGTCCAGCATGATCAGCGCGTCCTCGTCCCCGAAGAGGAACTCGGCGAGCGACTTGGACAGCTCGGTCTTACCGACACCGGAGGGACCGGCGAAGATGAACGAACCGCCCGGACGGCGCGGGTCCTTCAGACCGGCGCGGGTACGGCGGATCGAGCGGGACAGACCCTTGATGGCGTCGTCCTGACCGATGATCCGCTTGTGCAGCTCGTCCTCCATGCGGAGCAGTCGCTGGGACTCCTCCTCGGTGAGCTTGAAGACCGGGATGCCGGTGGCGGTGGCCAGGACCTCGGCGATGAGCTCCTCGGTGACCTCGGCCACGACGTCCATGTCGCCGGCCTTCCACTCCTTCTCACGGCGTTCCCGCTTGAGCTGGAGCTGCTTCTCCTGGTCGCGCAGCGCCGCGGCCTTCTCGAAGTCCTGCGCGTCGATCGCGGACTCCTTGTCGCGCCGCACGTTGGCGATCTTCTCGTCGTACTCACGCAGGTCCGGCGGCGCGGTCATGCGGCGGATGCGCATGCGCGAGCCGGCCTCGTCGATGAGGTCGATCGCCTTGTCCGGCAGGAACCGGTCGCTGATGTAGCGGTCGGCGAGCTGCGCGGCGGCGACCAGGGCGCCGTCGGTGATGGAGACCCGGTGGTGGGCCTCGTAACGGTCGCGCAGGCCCTTGAGGATCTCGATCGTGTGGCTGAGGCTGGGCTCGGCCACCTGGATCGGCTGGAAGCGGCGCTCAAGCGCGGCGTCCTTCTCCAGGTGCTTGCGGTACTCGTCGAGCGTGGTCGCGCCGATGGTCTGCAGCTCACCACGGGCCAGCATCGGCTTGAGGATGCTGGCGGCGTCGATCGCGCCCTCGGCGGCGCCCGCGCCGACGAGCGTGTGCAGCTCGTCGATGAACAGGATGATGTCGCCGCGGGTGCGGATCTCCTTGAGCACCTTCTTCAGGCGCTCCTCGAAGTCACCGCGGTAGCGCGAGCCCGCGACCAGGGCGCCCAGGTCGAGGGTGTAGAGCTGCTTGTCCTTGAGCGTCTCGGGAACCTCGCCCTTGACGATCTTCTGCGACAGGCCCTCGACGACGGCGGTCTTGCCGACGCCGGGCTCGCCGACCAGGACGGGGTTGTTCTTGGTCCTGCGGGACAGGACCTGCATGACCCGCTCGATCTCCTTGTCCCGGCCGATGACCGGGTCGAGCTTGCCCTCGCGGGCGGCCTGGGTCAGGTTGCGGCCGAACTGGTCCAGCACAAGGGAGGTCGACGGCGCCGTCTCCTGCGGACCGCCAGAGGCGGCCGGCTCCTTGCCCTGGTAACCGTGGAGCAACTGGATGACCTGCTGCCTGACGCGGTTGAGATCCGCGCCCAGCTTCACCAGCACCTGGGCCGCGACGCCCTCGCCCTCACGGATGAGGCCGAGCAGGATGTGCTCGGTGCCGATGTAGTTGTGCCCCAGTTGCAAGGCCTCACGGAGCGACAGCTCAAGGACCTTCTTCGCCCGCGGGGTGAAGGGAATGTGCCCCGACGGCGCAGACTGCCCCTGGCCGATGATCTCCTCGACCTGCTGACGCACACCTTCAAGACTGATGCCGAGGCTCTCCAGAGCCTTGGCGGCAACGCCTTCACCTTCATGGATCAAGCCAAGAAGAATGTGCTCCGTACCGATGTAGTTGTGGTTGAGCATCCGGGCCTCTTCTTGGGCCAGGACGACAACCCGCCGTGCGCGGTCGGTGAACCTCTCGAACATCTCGTCGCTCCTCACAGAGCGGTCAGGCAGGTCCGGGATATCCGGGCCCTGTCATCCCGCATGGTAGCCCCGACCCGGCGACCGCTCTACGCAGAAGACGTTCCCCGAGAGCAGGGCGTTCACCCTCCATCCAACTACTTGCGGGGGGTGCGATGTTCCCGATACGCCGCAAGCGAACGACGTTTATCGGCCGCTCAAACGCGTCATGCGGTCATGGCCGCCACCGGACCCCACCGTGGCCGCCATAACCGCATGATTCAACGATCTAGTGAGCCGCTTCGTACTGCTCGACGATCTTCGAGGCGATTCGGCCGCGCTCGCTGACGTTGAGGCCGTGGGACTTGGCCCACGCCCGGATGTCCGCGCTCTTCTCTCTGGTGAGTGCCCGGGTGCCACCGGCACGACGACGGCGAGGAGCCAGAGCACCGGAGCGACGCGCGCTCTGCACGAAAGGCGACAGGGAGTCGCGGAGCTTCTTCGCGTTTACGTCGCTGAGGTCAATCTCATAGCTGGTGCCGTCAATCGCGAAGGCGACGGTCTCATTGGCCTCGCCCCCATCGAGGTCGTCGATGAGTATCTCCTGGATCTGCTTGGCCATCTACGCAATCCTTTCGCGGAGTATTGTTTCATTCGCTAGCTAAACATATACCCGCAATCGGAGAGCGGCAATTCCAGGAGCCCGGCGATTCTCGTCGCCCCGCGGCCCCGGGGAGTGATCAACCGTTCTGCGACTCGGCCTGATCGCGTCGTTTTGCCGGGCGACGGCCGACGGCTTCACTCCGAAGAACCTTGACAACTCCGTAGATGAAGGCCCCGCCGACGACCACCGGGGGTATCAACGCGGACAATACCTCGTTCATTCGTCCTCGCTCCGCACCGTGGGTAACTTTCGGGGACCATGGAAATTTTGCCTGCGACAACCCGGGCCACGCTGGGAGGACGCGCTCGATCGGTCCGGATCCGTCCACAGATGACCATAGCGTCACCTGCGGTCGGGGGGTGTCACTGGGGCAGACAGACCTGCCGCTCACTACCTTAATGCTTCTCTCCAGCCGTCTTACCGGTTGCGCTCCGTAAAGCCGGAGGGAAAAACCGGCAGGGCGATCTTGTGATGATCACTCCACCGGAAAACCAATGTGGTCCCTGCTCGGCGGCTACGGAGCTGTACGGCCTCCTGCCCGCGAAGCCCCTGGTGAGGGGTCTGGAAGAGAAGATCGGACAGACTGTCGGCGAAGCCGGAGATCATGTCTGGCGGGTTCACCGCCGACAATGCCCCCAGCGCGAAGAACACCCATATGGATAGTTGCCCTCTTCATGTTGCGGGAGGCCGTGGTGCGACTCCGCTGACAGAAGAAGACGGATCTTCCTTGTTTTCTTACCAAGAGTACGTCCTTGTCTGGCATCTAGGACATAGTCGTAGACCTTATAACCACCAAACAGGAGCGGACTCCGTAACAACCACGTGACACCGGGACGTCCCCGACGCCATCGCTAAGAAGCCGGGGGAAGGGCGAGACAATCCCTGCGGCGACACGAACGGGGACACGAAGTCGGCACCGTCCGGGAGGACGTCCTCCCCCGATCGTGGTTCATTCGGCGGGCCGGGCGCGAACTGCCCTCGGCGGGCGTTCTCCCTTTGGGGTCCCATAAGGCCGCGTGGACGGCTGTCCAAAGACAGCGTGGCGTAGTTGTTCTTAGGGCGGTACGGCCCGCTCCCCTTGGGGGCTGGTCCGCCGTGACGTCCGTGGTGCCCGGCGTTTGTCGTCGCCGGAGGCGGGTGGACGGCCATAACGCTCCTCGTGCCGCCGCGAATGGGTTTGCGCTTCCATCGCGTCCGGACGGGTCCTCGTTACCGGGTACGCCGTCCAACGTGTTTCCCGGCACGGGCGAAGGTTTCCCGGCACGCGCGAAGGCGGACACGAAAAGGGACCGGCGGGTTGAACCGCCGGCCCCTTTTTCCCGCGACTACTTGGTCTTGACGACCACCGTCGCGGCTGCCTTGTCGTGCAGGCACTGCTTGAGGGGCTTGTCCCACAGCTGCCAGAGCACGTTCACCAGGGTGAAGATGTTCAGCACGATTCCAAGGATCGGAATGCCGCTCAGCGCGTAGGGGCCGTAGGAGACACCCGCCCGCTTGATGGCGACGTCGGGGGAAAGACCGCCCTGCAGGGTGCCCCCCACGGGAACGACCTTGATGCCCATGACCATCTTGCCGACGGTCTGACCGTTCTGCCGCAGCATCAGGAACTCATACGCGACGTAGATCAGGCCGGCGACGATGGTGGTCAGGAAGCTCGCCAGAACGTAACCCGAGGGCTGGGTGACGACCCCGGAGTTGAGGTCGAAACCGCCGCTGGTGACCAGGATCGCCGTCAGCACGAGGCTGATGATCACCGTGGGGATCGCCATGATGATGCCGTCGATCAACCTCGCCACCAGACGCTGCCACCACTCGGCCAGCGGGGCGGGGGCGCCGGGGGGTGTGGCCCCCTGCGGCCCGTAGCCCTGGCCGTAGGCGGGCACCTGGGCGCCGTAACCGGGCTGCTGGCCGTAGCCCTGCTGACCGTAGTCGGGCTGGCCGTAGGACGGCTGTGCGGCCTGCTGGCCGTACCCCGCCTGCTGGCCGTAGTCGTTCTGACCGTAGCTCGGCTGGGCGGCCTGCTGGCCGTAGCCCTGCTGCTGGCCGTACTGCTGCTGACCGTAGCCCTGCTGCTGACCGTAGTCAGACTGGCCGTAGCCCTGCTGGGAGGCCTGCTGGCCGTAGTCGGGCTGCCCGTAGGAGCCCGTCCCGCCCTGCTGGCCGTAACCCTGCTGGGAAGCCTGCTGACCGTAGCCCTGCTGCTGGCCGTAGTCAGACTGGCCGTAGCCCGGCTGCGCGGCCTGCTGGCCGTAGCCCTGCTGCTGGCCGTAGTCGGGCTGGCCGTAGTCGGGCTGGCCGTAGGAGCCGGTGCCCCCCTGCTGGCCGTAGCCGGGCTGGGAGGCCTGCTGGCCGTAGCCCTGCTGCTGGCCGTACTGCTGCTGCTGACCGTAGTCAGACTGCCCGTAGGAGGGCTGCTGGCCGTAGGCGCCTGTGCCGCCCTGGCCGTAGCCGGGCTGGGTCTGCCCAGGTCCGGTGTTCGGCTGTGAGGCCTCCGATCGATATCCCACGACTGTCACATCGGGATCGAGTTCTCCAGGGGCTCGACCCGCGTTCTGTCCGTATTGCGGATGCCCCGACGGTGTGCGGTCGCGCTCGGGATCATCCTGCGGATACGGTGGCTGTCCGGTGCTCACCGCGTCACCTCACTTCGACTGCGCATGTGGCACATGTCAGACTCACATGCTTGCTGGTGCACAACGTATCGACATAGGTAACAACAGTCACCTTTCCGATCAGTCAGCACCGCAGTCAGCTCAGTCGCCCCGCGGTGTCAGATGGAGCAGCATGCGGGTGTTTCCCAAGGTGTTCGGCTTGACGTGCTCCAGATCAAGGAACTCTGCCACACCTTCGTCATAGGAGGCGAGAAGTTCCGCGTAGACCTCGGGAGAGACGGGCGTGCCCTGGATCTCCCTGAATCCGTGTCTCGCGAAGAAATTGATCTCGAAGGTGAGACAGAAGACCCTGCGCAGCCCGAGATCCCCCGCGGTGCGGATGAGGCTGGAGACAATCCGGTGGCCGATGCCCAGGCCCCGGCAGGCGGGATCGACGGCGACCGTGCGGATCTCGGCCAGGTCCTCCCACAGGACGTGCAGCGCGCCGCAGCCGACGATCTCCCCTCCCAGGTCGGCCACCCAGAACTCCTGGATGTCCTCGTAGAGGGTGACGGTCGCCTTCTCCAGCAGGCGCGGCCCCGCCCCGGCGTAGGTGTCGACCAGGCGGCGGATGGCGCGGACGTCCGGCGTCCTGGCGCGGCGCACGGTGACCTCGGCCGTGACATCGACGGGGGCGTCCTCGGGAACCTCGGCGAGGTCAGGGGACTGCTGCGCAACCTGCTCCATGACTGATCAGAGTACGTCCTCGTCACCGCTCGTTTACGGCCCGCCCTTAACTCGACCACGGGGTTCACCAGATGACCGTCGGCACCTCTACCACGGCGGGAACGGCACCCCGGGAACCCCGGCGTAGTCGATCTTTCACAGGAGCGCGGACCTGCGAAGACCTCCCCTTCGGCGGTCGGGAAAGAAGGATGACCAGCGTGACACATATGTCGATCATGAAATGGCGTGACCTGCCCGTGACATTTCAGTTGCGAAAGCTCTACCGACTTCGCAGTTCTGGTTGAGCATGAACCGCCAATTGCACTAATGTCCGTCCTCGATGTCAGCACCCGTAAAGTGCTGCGCCGCCGAATCCCCGACTCGGGGAACCGGGGACCCACCCTCCAGCCGTCCCCCGGGGTGAATCCGAAGTGCCACCGGCGCTCCGGTAGGGCTGCCTCGGCCCGAACCCGTCAGCTAACCCGGTAGGCGGCCGAGAGAGGAGCCTGTTGGTGAAGCGCACGCGCAACCGTGGGAGAGAGAGTGCGGGCAGGAACGCCCGCCATCGAGAACACCGGGTGCGCAGGCCGCCACACAAGGTGGTGATCGCCGGGCTCGCCTTCGCCGCCCTGCTCCTCGGCACCCCCTTCACCGCGACCGCCGAGCCGAAGCCGAGCCTGCAGGAGCTCGCCAAGCAGGCCGAGAAGCTGCACACCGAGATCGAGACGCTCAGCGAGCAGTACAACGGCGGGCGGGTCAAGCTCAAGCAGGCGCAGCGCGCCGCGGAGAGCGCGAAGAAGACCCTCGCCGTCAGCGAGTCACAGCTCGCCGAGCGGCGCACGAAGGCCACCCTGCTCGCCCAGAGCACCTACATGGCCGGTGGGCTCGCCTCGGCGCTCGCCTTCACCCAGTCGTCCAACCCCGACACCTTCCTCGACCAGGCCACCACGAACTACGCGCTCCAGCAGCAGCAGAGCGAGGAGGTGGCGCAGGTCAGCAAGGCGATCGAGACCGCGCAGCGCGCGCAGGCCAGCGCCAAGGCCCGCACCGACGAGGTCAAGGACCTGCTGGCCGACCTCGGCGACCGCCGTACCAAGATCGAGCGTCTGGTGAAGCGGGTCGAGAGCGACCTGTTCACCGAGGTGCGCTCGCAGGCCGGACGCAACCGGGGCAGCCGGGTCAGGGTCAACGTGCCGATCATGGGCAGCGGCAAGGCCGCGGAGGCCGCCCGCTGGGCCCTCACCCAGCAGCTCAAGCCGTACGTGTGGGGAGCCGAGGGCCCCAACTCCTTCGACTGCTCCGGGCTGGTGATGTGGGCCTACCAGAAGGTCGGCATCAGCCTGCCGCACTACACCGGCGACCAGTGGACGGCGGGCACCCACGTCTCCAGGAGCGAGCTGCGCCCCGGGGACCTCGTCTTCTTCTACGGGGACCTGCACCACGTCGGGATCTACATCGGCGCGGGCCTCATGGTCCACGCGCCGCAGACCGGTGACGTCATCCACATCGCGCCGATCGACAACCGCCCCTTCGCGGGCGGGGTGCGCATCGCCGACTGAGCCGCCGACCGCCCGAATCCCCAGTCGATGACTGGGGAAAGGGCGGACCCGCTTCGTGTACGGCCACAGCGGCCCCTCAGCGGGCTCCTGCCGTCCGCGGAGACCGGGGACGGCATCGGGTAAGGCTCGCCTCAGATGAGGCGTCTGCGGGCTGCCCAGGCGACGGCCTCGATGGCCGTCGCGACGCCGATGCGGTCGCAGATCCCGCGCAGCCTGCGGCGGACCGTCCTGCCGCTGATGTCGAGGCGGCGTCCGACCCGGTCGACCGTGACGCCCTTGGCCAGCTCCGCCAGCAGCACGAGGTCCTCGTCTTTGAGGCCGATCTCGCCCATGCCCAGGAGGCTGTCGCCGCGACGGGAATCCACTTCGGGATATGCCATCTGGAGTCGCTCCCCCCGCACCTGCTAATCGAGGCGTGAGTTGTCTGGAATCAGTGTCGCCCGTCAGGAACGGTAAACGGCTTGTTCAAAGGTCGTCAAGTTCCACTCTTCATAGAGGTAGCACGCGCTGTTGACATAGTGGGCGCTACGTGAAGTACTCATGATATGTCGGCGCCTTTATGGTTAAGTCACGGACAAGCCAGGGCCCGCTACCGAGGGCACCCGCCGCCGACCAGGTCCTCGTAGAACAAGGTTTCGCCAGGGCCCCGCCGGGGCCGGGAGCGTCGTGCGCCAGCCGTACGGCTGCGCCCTATATGTGAATTTAGTCGGAAAAAGCCGACTTCTTCCGTATGTCGCGCGGGACGGCGCCCTACCCCTTGACGTGACGGAGGGAAACCCCCCGCAATGGGAGGATGGCCTACCCCAGATTTGCGTCATTCGGCACAAATCTGGCGTAACCCTCCGTTCATCTGGCCGTATCGAACACGCTGGAAATAGAGTTTCCGGCTTTCGTTTGGCCCCAATCAGAACACAGGCCGCACGAGACCGGGCCCGCCGCCCGGCCTACCGTGAGGAGGCCGGGCGACGGGCCCGGACGCGGTGCTCGTAAGGTCAGCCCGTGGGCTTGACCAGCGGGAACAGGATGGTCTCGCGGATGTTCTTACCGGTGAAGGCCATGATCAGACGGTCCACGCCGACCCCGACGCCACCGGTCGGCGGCATGGCGTACTCAAGGGCGGTGAGGAAGTCCTCGTCGAGCTGCATGGCCTCGGGGTCGCCACCCGCCGCGAGCAGGGACTGCTCGGTGAGGCGGCGGCGCTGCTCGATCGGGTCGCTCAGCTCCGAGTAACCGGTGCCCAGCTCGGTGCCGAACCCGATCAGGTCCCACTTCTCGGTCAGCAGCGGGTTGTCACGGTGCGTCCTGGCCAGCGGGGAGGTCTCCAGCGGGTAGTCCATGACGAACGTGGGCTGGACGAGGGTGTGCTCGACGAGCTCCTCGAACAGCTCCTGCACGAGCTTGCCCTGACCCCACTTGGCGTCCCAGTGGACGTCGTGCGCGTCGGCGAGCTTGCGGACCTGGTCGAGCGGGGTCTCGGTCGTGATCTCCTCGCCGAGCGCCGTCGAGACCGAGCCGTAGACCGTCACCCTCGGCCACACCGGCAGCCCCAGGTCGATCTCCTGGCCCTCGTGGACCACCACGGAGTGCCCCAGGGCTGCCACGACCGCCTTCTGGATCATCCGCTGGGTCAGGTCCGCGATCCCGTTGTAGTCGAGATAGGTGCCGTAGGCCTCCATCATCGTGAACTCGGGGTTGTGGGTGGCGTCCGCGCCCTCGTTGCGGAAGTTGCGGTTGATCTCGAAGACCTTCTCGATGCCGCCCACCACGAGCCGCTTGAGGTAGAGCTCGATCGCGATGCGGAGGTAGAGCTCCATGTCGTAGGCGTTGATGTGGGTCTTGAACGGCCTGGCCGCCGCCCCGCCGTGGATCGGCTGGAGCATCGGCGTCTCGACCTCCAGGAACCCCTCCTCGTGCCAGAAGTCACGGATGGACCGCACGACCGCGCTGCGGGTGTAGGCCATCGTGCGCGCCTCGTCGTTGACGATGAGGTCCACGTAGCGCTGACGGACCCGCGCCTCGGGGTCGGTGAGCCCGGCGTGCTTGTCCGGCAGCGGACGCAGGCACTTGGAGGTGATCGCCCAGCTTTCGGCAAGGATCGACAGCTCGCCCCTGCGGGAGGTGATGACCTCGCCCTCGACGCCGATCTGGTCGCCGAGGTCGACGTCGCGCTTCCACGCCGCCAGGGACTCCTCGCCGACCCGGTCCAGGGAGATCATGACCTGGAGGTCGGCGGAGCCGTCACGGATCGTGGCGAAGCAGAGCTTGCCGCCCGTGCGCGACAGCATGACCCGCCCGGTGACGCCAACCCTGTCGCCGGTCGCGGTGTCGGCCTCAAGACCGGCGTATTTCTCGCGGATCTCACCGTTGGTCGCGGTGCGCGGGAAGTTCACCGGGTACGGCTCGACGCCCTCCGAGCGGAGACGGTCGAGCTTCTCCCGGCGCACGCGCATCTGCTCCGGCAGATCGTCGGCTGGGGTGGTCACTTCATCGGTCACAGGACAAGGTTACCGATGTCCGGCAGGGCGTTCTTCGCCGTGACGGGGGCCTACGGGGTGTTGCGGTGGTAGATGAGCCGCAGGCCGATGAGCGTGAGCCACGGCTCGTGCACGTCGACCGAGCGCGCCTCGCTCACCACCAGGGGCGCCGCGCTGCCGGTGGCGACCACGGTGACCTCGTCGGGGTCCTCGGCGAGCTCGGCCGCCATCCGCTCGACGATGCCGTCCACCTGCCCGGCGAAGCCGTAGATGATGCCCGCCTGCAGCGCCTCGACCGTGTTCTTGGCGATCACCGAGCGGGGCCGGATCAGCTCGACCTTGTGCAGTTGTGCCCCGGCCGCGGCCAGCGCGTCCACCGAGATCTCGATCCCGGGAGCGGTGACCGCGCCGACGTACTCGCCCTTGGCCGAGACCGCGTCGAAGGAGGTGGCCGTGCCGAAGTCGACGATGACGCACGGCCCGCCGTACAGCTGGATGGCGGCCAGGGCGTTGACGATCCGGTCGCTGCCGACCTCCTTCGGGTTGTCCATCCTGACCGGGACCCCGGTGCGGATGCCCGGCTCGACGATCACGGCGGTGACGTCGCCGTAGTAGCGGCGGCACATCTCCCGCATCTCGTTGAGCACGGACGGCACGGTCGAGCAGAGCACGATGCCGTCGACGTCGGTCCCCTTGAGCAACGGCGACTGCCCCAGCAGCCCCTGCAGCACGACCGCGATCTCGTCGGCGGTGCGCCGGGCGTCGGTGGCGATGCGCCAGTGCTCGATGACCTCCTCGCCCTCGAACAGGCCGAGGACGGTGTGGGTGTTCCCGACATCTATGGCGAGCAGCATCAGTTCCCCCGAAGGTCCAAGGCGATGTCAAGGGCCGGCGCCGAGTGGGTCAGCGCGCCAACCGCAAGATAGTCAACCCCTGTTTCGGCCACGTCACGAGCCGATTCCAAGGTCAACCCGCCACTGGACTCAAGCCTCGCCCTGCCCGCGACCAGCCGTACGGCCCGCGAGAGCTCCTCGACGGTGAAGTTGTCCAGCAGGATCTCCTGGGCCCCCTCCGCGAGGACCGGCTCGATCTGGTCGATCCTGTCCACCTCGACCTCGATCGGCAGCCCGGGGAAGGCGTCCCTGACCGCGCGGAAGGCCTCGGCGACCCCGCCCGCGGCGACCACGTGGTTGTCCTTGATCAACGCGGCGTCCGAGAGGGACATGCGGTGGTTGACGCCGCCGCCGCAGCGCACCGCGTACTTCTCCAGCGCCCGCAGGCCGGGAAGCGTCTTGCGGCTGTCCCTGATCCGCGCGCCCGTGCCCTCGACGGCCCGCACCCACCGGTTGGTCAGGGTGGCCACGCCGGACAGGTGGGTGAGCAGGTTGAGCGCCGTACGCTCGGCCGTCAGCAGGTCGCGGGCCGGACCCGAGACCGTCATCAGCACGTCGCCCCGCGACACGTGCTCGCCGTCCTTGACCACGCGCTCGACCGTCAGCCGCCCCCCGCCGACGCGGGAGAAGACGCCCTCGGCCACGGCCAGCCCGGCGACGACGCCATCGGCCCTGGCGACCACGTCAGCGGTCGCGGACAGCCCCTCGGGGATCGTGGCGAGGCTGGTGACGTCCCCCGCCTCCTGGACGTCCTCGGCCACGGCGACCTCGATCAGCGCCGCGATCTCGGCCGGTTCGACGCCCGCCTCGACCAGGTCCGCCTCGACCCTCGGCGGCAGCGCGTCCGCTTCCCGTCCGTGCGGCACGTATGTCATGGTCGTTCCCTCCGCTGTCAGGGTCACGTCGAGGTGCCCGAGCCACCACTCATCGTTCCGTCCCGCGAAGTCCTCACGCCAGTGCGACCCGCGGGTCTCCTCCCGGTCGCGGGCCGCGGCGACCAGCGCGGAGGCGACCGTCAGCAGGTTCGTGGTCTCCCACGACTCCGTGCACGGCTCGACCGCCACCGGGGTCCACCGGACGCTCAGCAGCGCCTTGGCGACCTCGCCCAGCGAGGCGGCGCCGCGCAGCACCCCGGCGCCCCTGCTCATGTGCCCCTGGATCCTGGGCCTGGCCCTGGGGTCGATCAGCCCGGCCTGGCGTCCGTCCTCGACCGGCTCACCGGGCGCGGGCCGTACGGCGTGCTCGGCGTGGATGTCGTCGGCGATGCGGCGGGCGAAGACCAGCCCTTCGAGCAGCGAGTTGGAGGCCAGCCTGTTGGCGCCGTGCACCCCGGTGCAGGCCACCTCGCCGCACGCATAAAGTCCCGGCACGCTGGTACGGCCCCGCAGATCGGTCCTGACGCCGCCGCTGGCGTAGTGGGAGGCCGGGGCGACGGGGATGAGCTGGGTGACCGGGTCGATCCCGTGCTCAAGACAGACCGCGTGGATCGTCGGGAAGCGGGTGCGCCACTTCTCCTCGCCGAAGTGCCTGGCGTCGAGATACATGTGCTCTGTGCCGGTCTCGCGCATCCGTCGCGTGATGGCCTTGGCCACGACGTCGCGGGGCGCCAGGTCGGCCAGCTCGTGGACGTCCTTCATGAAGCGGTCGCCCTCGGCGTCGACCAGTACGGCGCCCTCGCCCCTGACCGCCTCGGAGACCAACGGCTGCTGGCCGGTCGAGTCTCCGCCGAGCCAGAGCACGGTCGGGTGGAACTGGACGAACTCCAGGTCCCTGACCACGGCTCCGGCCCGCAGCGCGAGCGCGACGCCGTCCCCGGTCGAGACGACGGGGTTGGTGGTCGCGGCGTAGACCTGGCCCATGCCGCCGGTGGCGAGCACCACGGCCCCGGCCCTGACCGCGCCGACGCCGTCGCGTTCGCCCTCGCCCATGACGTGCAGGGTCACCCCGGCCGCCCGGCCCTCGGCGTCCTTGAGCAGGTCGAGCACCAGGGCGTGTTCGATCACCTGGATCGACGACTCGCCGACGGCCTTGACCAGCGCCCGCTGCACCTCGGCCCCGGTGGCGTCGCCGCCCGCGTGCACGATGCGGTCGCGCCGGTGGCCGCCCTCCCTGGTGAGCTGCAGCTCGCCCGCGGCGTCGGTGTCGAACCTGGCGCCGGTCGCGATCAGCTCGCGCAGCGCGCCGGGACCCTCGGTGACCAGGACGCGCACCGCCTCCTCGTCGCACAGGCCGACCCCGGCGACGAGGGTGTCCGACAGGTGTTCCTCGGGGGTGTCGGCCGGGTCGAGCACGGCGGCGATGCCGCCCTGGGCCCAGCGCGTCGAACCCGAGGAGAGCACGTCCTTGGTGACGACCAGGACCTTCGCGCCGGGGTCGAGGACGGTGTAGCGCAGCGCGAGGGTGAGCCCCGCGACGCCTGAGCCGACCACGACGACGTCGGCCTCGACCGTCCAGCCCGGTGGGGGCGCGGTCAACTTCAGGGGAATGGCCGGGATCGTCACTGCCGCCTCCTTGTGGGGATCGCTAGAGGCATCTCTATTTCGTCAATGTGACGATAACGCCCTCCCGTAAACCCTTGTTCCCCGGGTCCCCTTTTTCGGTCGTCCCCAGTTCCTCGGAAGCGTGGCGAAATAGGATCTATGACCTTCGACCACTTCACGGATGGAGGTGGGCGACCCTGATGCGGCGTCCTGGCACCCTGGCCGCGTGGTGTTCGACCGTCGCCGTCATCGCCGCGTGCGTGACGGGCTGCTCGGCCGTACCTCGCGAGACCGGCGCACCGATGCCCGAGCTGACGCGGGACATGGCGGAGGCGACGCTCGGGAAGGTCGTGAACGGGGTCTCCGAGAGCGGTGTCACCGGTTTCTGTTCGAGACATGTGCGCAGCGCCGGAAGCTGCGCGATGCTCCTCGACGACGCTCTCAAGCGGTGCCTGCTGCCCGGTGGCAGACCCCGGGTGGAGCGCGCCGCGCGCATCCCCCAGAAAGGGAAGTCGGAAGGAGGATGGCTGCTCGAACTCCACGGCCGGACGGCGGACGGCCAGCCGTACGTCTCGGAGTTCTTCGTGGTCCGACCGGCGGGCGAGCCTCCCCAGGCGGCCTTCGGCGTCTACTGGGCGGGGCTCGGGCTCGCGGGATCACCGTTCGGGCCGGGCAACACGAAGATCCCGCGGCACGCCTGCCCATCCTCGTCGTAGTCGCCCACTCAGTCGGGCGGGAGCATGGCGCGGCGGGTTGGGGCGGCTGGGGACTGGGTGGTCATGCCGCCGTCCACGACGAGGAGTTGGCCGGTGAGGTAGCGCGACTCGTCGGAGGCCAGGAAGACCATGACGTGGCCGATGTCCTCCGGGGTGCCGAGGTAGGGCAGGGCGTTGATCCGCTTGAGGTCGTCCACGACGTTCTGCGGAAGGTTGTCCAGCAGGGCCGGGGTGGCCACGGCGCCGGGCGCCACGGCGTTGCAGCGCACGCGGTGCGGGCCGTACTGCACGGCGATCGACTTGGTGAGGTTGATCACGGCGGCCTTGACCGCGCCGTAGGAGATCTGCAGGACGTCGCCGACCAGTCCGGCCACCGAGGCGGTGTTGACGATCGAGCCGCCCCCGGCCTCGATCATGTGGGGAAGGGCGTACCGGCAGCCGAGCAGGGTGCTGCGCACGTTGAGGGCCACGGCCCTGTCGAACTCGGCCATGTCCAGCCGCAGCAGGTCCAGGTCAGCACGTGGGTCGGTGCCGCCGACGTGGTTGCAGAGCACGTCCAGGCGGCCGAACTCCTCGACCGTCGCGCCCACCATGGCGGCCACGGAGCCCTCGTCCATGACGTCGACCGTCACCGCGAGCGCGCCGCCTCCGGCCGCTTCGATCATGTCGGCCGTCTCCCTGGCGGCCTGGCCCTCGCGGTCGGCCACGGCGACCCGGGCACCCTGCGCGGCCATCAGCAGCGCGGCGGCGCGGCCGATGCCGCTGCCCGCCCCGGTGATCAGCGCGACCTTCTCCTTCAGGCGGTCCATCGCCCTCCCCCATCGCTATGTCAACAGTGATGACATACTGTATGTCACTTATATCCCCTTAAAAGGTGGTTTAGCGGTGAGTGCGCAGAGTGGTGGTCCGGCGCGGCGCCGGTCGGCCGTGGCGACCCGGGAGGCCATCGCCGAGGCGGCACGGGCGCTCTTCACCGCCGACGGCTTCGAGGCGGTCGGCATCCGGGCCATCGCCGCCCGCGCCGGGGTGGACGCGGCGCTGGTCATCCGCTACTTCGGGTCCAAGGAGCGCCTGTTCCTGGACGTCATGACCGTCGATCTCCCGGTGGCCACGGTCATGGAGGGGCCGCTTGAGAACCTCGGCCGCGCCCTGGTCGAGCACGTGCTTGACCTGTCCTCGTCCACCTCAGGCGCCCTGGCGGTGACCTCGCTTTCGGCGCTTTTCCACGCCTCAGATCGGGAACCGGTCAGGCGGACCCTGCGCGAGACCGTCGAGCGGGCCTTCGCCGTACCCCTGACAGGACGCCTGCGCGGCGACGACGCCGAACTCCGCGCCCACCTGGTCGCCGCCCAGATCGGCGGCCTCCTCACCTCCCTGCACGTGGTCAGAGACCCGGTCCTCACCGAAGCCCCCCGCCCAACCCTCATCTCCTGGTACGGCCCGGCCATCCAACACCTCATCGACGGCCGATTTGACCCTGACGCCCAGGTCAGGCCTTAGCGTCGCGTCCACTCACCCACGAACAGACCATGGGCGGCACCGGGATCGGCCCTACCGGTCCTCGGCGGGGATGTCCAGGGCGGTGCCGTACAGGCGTGAGACCCGCAGTCTGATCACCACGCGTTGTTCCCTCACCGCCTGCCTGAGGAACGCCTCCTCCTGCGCCGGGTCGTCGAAGCCCGGGGTGAGAGCCAGGAGTTCCCTACCGGTCGCGTCTCCGGGCGTGGTCGTCACCTCCGACACCTCCGCTTCGCCCTCGGCGACGGCGAACGACCAGACGTCCGGCCCGTTCACGTGCAGAGCGAGGCGGGGGTTGTCGCGTACCTGACGTGCCTTGAGGCGGTCGTTCGTCGTGGAGATCCGTACGACTCGCTCGTCGGGATCCCAGTGGTAGAGGACGGTGGACAGATGGGGGTGGCCACTGCGCTTGACCGTCGCCAGCACGCCGAACTGCTGCTCGCCGAGCAGGCTCACCAGTTCCTGGTCGGCGAGGACGCGCGGCGCGGGGCCGGAGACCTGCTCGTTCTCGTTCGTGGCGGTCAGCTCGGTCATTGAACCAGTCCTTGTCTGCGCTGTGTTCCATGTCACGGAGCGGTGTGCGACATGGCCATCTCCTGCTCCGAAAGAGACCGTAGCAGATAGATCCGTTACAGACTATATTTTGTTGACCTGACTGCCGCCATCAGCCGCTGGTCATCCTGTTGGGGTCTCTCAAAGTGTGAGGTCAGGTGCGGATTTGGGTGGCTGGGTGGCCTTGTAGGGCGGTTCGGGTGGGGGTGAGGGTGGCGGCGTAAGCCAGGGTCAGGGTGATTGTGGCTATTGCGGCGTATGTCAGGTATGGCACGTGCGGCAGTGGCGATCCCGTGACGCCGTAGCTCAGTGCCATCAGGGTCGGGGCCGTGATCAGGGTTCCCGTGACGATCGCGAGGCCGCCGACCAGGAGTGCCTCCCAGCGGACCATGCCGCGCACCTGGCGCCGGGTCCCCCCGACCAGGCGGAGCAGCGCGAACTCCCGTACCCGGGCACCGGTGGCCGTCACCAGCGTGTTGACCACCGAGATCGCGATGAACACGATGATCAACCCGACCAGCAGGAGGTTGGCCCAGTCGCTGAACTCCTGGGCGGTGTTGGCCGCGACGCCCACGTCGTCCCGGTCGAGAACGGTAAGACCGGGGGCCAGGGCGGCGAGCCGCTCCTTGAGATCCAGGCCCGTGCCACCAGAACCCGAGCCGCCAGTAGCCGAGCTTCCGACGCCCGAAGCACCAGTGGCAAGGCCACCAGAACCCGCGCCAACCGTGACATAGAGGCGTTCGGCCAAGCCGGTCGCCGAGTGGTCGCGGACCACCGAGTACGGCAGGGCCACATCTCCGTAGCCCAGGCCCCGTTCGTAGACCGCCACGACGGTTCGGGTGACGCGGGTGCCGTCGCCGAGGCGCAGGCGGATCTTCTGGCCGACCGTGGCGCCGAAGCTGCCGGCGGCGAGCCTGCTCAGGGCTACGCCATCGTCGCGCAGCCGGTCAAGGGAGCCGGAGGTGACGCCGAGGTCGATGCCGTGGGCCGGGACGGTCAGGCCGATCGCCTCCATCGGCATCAGGATGGGGTCGCCCAGTTCGACCGTGTCGCCGAGCACCTTGCTCCTGATCGTCTCGGTGACGCCCGTGACGCCGGGCAGGTCGCGGGCGGCCCCGGCGACCTCGGGAGGCAGGCCGGGGCTCGCCTCCAGCACGTAGTCGGCGCGGTTGCCCTCAAGCGTCTGGGTGGTGGTCGCGTGTCCCAGCGTGGACTGGGCGAACAGGGTGGTCGAGGTGAAGGCGAACATCAGGATGAGCGGGGTGGCGACCGAGGCCAGCCGCTTGGCGGCCGTCCTGGTGTTGGCGACGGCCAGATAGCCGCCGACCGGTGAGGTCCGCCCGACCAGTCCACCCGCCAGACCTGCGGCGAGCCGTACCAGCCAGGGGCCGAGGAGGGCGGCGGCGGTGACGAGCAGGAGCACGATCGCGCTGGCGCTCATCGCTGCCGTCTCCCCCGCCACGACCATGGACAGGCCGGAGGTGGCCACGCCCAGGGCGAGGAAGACCAGTCCGGTGATCATGCGACCCCGGCCGAGCCCCTCGCGTTCGACCATGGCCTCCCCGAGGGCCTCGGTCGGCTTGATGCGAGCGGCCCGCCGTACGGCAGTGCGGGCGGCCAGCCAGGCGGTGAGCAGGCCGACGGCGGCGGCGCCGAGCAGCGGGAAGGGGCCGATGACCGGGGCGAAACCCTCGGGCACCATGCCACGGGCGCGGAACTGGCCGAACATCCACGTCCCAAGCACGGCCCCCAGCGGCAGCGCGGGCACCACGGCCAGGGCCGCGACGACCAGCGCCTGCCTGCCGATCATGGCGCGTACCTGCCCGGGAGTGGCGCCGACCGCTCTGAGCAGGGCGATCTCCCGGTCGCGCTGCCGTACGGCCAGGCCGAAGGCACCCGAGACCACCAGCACCGCGATCATGACCACGATGGAGATGAGGCTGGCGCCGATCGCGATGAGGGCCTCCCTGCCCTCGTGCGCCGAAGGGCTCTCGGCAAGGCCGCGCTGGTCGCCGGAGTAGACGGTCACGGAGTCGCCAAGCGCCTTTTCGACCCGTTCCGCCAGGCCGTCGCCGTCGCCGAAGACCCCGAACGCCGACACCTTCCCCGGCCTGGCGAACAGTTCCCCGGCGCGTTCCGCGGTGAAGAACACCGACGGCTGCCGGGCGAGACCGGGTCCCGCGACGCCGGTCACGACGTATTCGCGAAGGCCGTCCCTGCCGGTGACGCGGATCTTCTCGCCGACCTTCCCGCCGAGCGTGGCGTCGGTGACGACCTCTCCCGCCGCCGCGGGCGCGCGTCCCTTGACCAGCCGGTACGGCGTGAGCCCCGCGGACTCCCAGGAACGGCCGACCACCCGGCCCCCTGAGCCCGTCAGGCCTGAGCCCGTCAGGCCGATCGGGAAGGCCGTCTCGGGCACGACCTTCGTGACGCCGGGCACCCTGGTGATCTTCTCGGCGAGGGTCGCGGGGATCGCGACCGGCTCGGGGAGCGACTGTCCTGGATCGGTATCGTCCCCGACGAGGGTGACCCGCTGCTGTCCGGCCACCACGACCGGGGCGGCGCCGTACCGTTCGGCCGGGATTCGGGCGCGGATTCCGCTCTCCAGGAGCAGGCCGCACGAGGCGACCAGGGCTACCGCGAACATCAGCGCGAGGAACGAGCCGACGAGGGAGACCATGCGGCCACGCGAGGTGGCGAAGGCGAGTCTCAGCACGGTACGGCCCTCGGGCGGCCGAGTGCGGTCATGCGCTGGGCGATGGCGTTCGGGCCCGCGCCGTACACCTCGTCGACGAGCATGCCCTGGGCGAGGAACAGCACCCGGTCGGCGTAGGAGGCGGCGAGCGGGTCGTGGGTGACCATGACCACGGTCTGGCCGGTGCTGTTGACCACCTGGCGGAGCAGGGTGAGCACCTCGGCGGCGGTCTGGGTGTCGAGCGCGCCCGTCGGCTCGTCGGCGAAGACGACCTCGGGCCTGGTGACCAGGGCGCGGGCGATGGCCACCCGCTGCTGCTGGCCGCCGGAGAGCTGGGAGGGGCGGTGCCCGGCGCGGTCGCCGAGCCCGACGCGTCCGAGCACCTCGGCCACCCAGGCGTGGTCGGGCCTGGTGCCCGCGAGCCTGAACGGCAGCAGGACGTTGTCGGTCACGGTGAGCGAGGGGATCAGGTTGAACGCCTGGAAGACGAACCCCGCTTTGTCCCTGCGCAGCTCGGTGAGCTGGGTCTCGTTCATCCGCGACAGCTCGACGTCGCCGATGTGGACGGTGCCCGAGGTGGGGGTGTCCAGCCCCGCGGCACAGTGCAGGAAGGTGCTCTTGCCCGAGCCCGACGGCCCCATGACGGCGGTGAAGCCACCCTGGGGCAGATCGACCGTGACGCCGCGTAGCGCGTGCACCTTCCTGCCGTACGTCTTGGTCACCGCGTTGAGGCGCACCGCGTGCGTCGCCACCTGTCGTCCCCCGTCTTCGAATTCCTGCTTTGCACATGCAACGCTATGAATTCGGACATTCCGGGAACGAGCCAGCGAGCCACCCAACCGGTGGTAGGGCCTACCCTACGGTCGCCCCGTGCAGTTCGTCCCCGCGCAGCAGTCCTTCGGGGGCTTCGGCGGGGTCGTTGCCGAGATCGACGACGCGGTTGTCCCGGTCCACGTGCACGATCCTGGGCAGGAAGGTCCTGGCCTCGGCGTCTTCGAGCTGGCCGTACCCGATGATGATCACCAGGTCGCCGGGCTGGACGAGGCGGGCGGCGGCGCCGTTGATGCCGATGATCCCCGAGCCCCTGGGGCCCGAGATCGTGTAGGTCACCAGCCTCGCGCCGTTGTCGATGTCCACGATGTGGACCTGCTCGCCGGGGAGCAGGCCGGCCGCGTCGAGCAGGTCCTCGTCGATGGTCACCGATCCCACGTAGTGCAGGTCGGCCTGGGTGACGGTGGCCCGGTGGATCTTGGACGTGAGCATGGTGCGGAGCATGCGTCGATCACCTCTCGCTCGGTCGCGCCGCCGGGCGGCGTGCGCGCCTGCGCGGAATATATCCGACGCCACGCAAAGCCCCTCAGACCTCCTCCCCGACAAAGTGATGAACCGTGGGGTACGGTGCCCAGCCGGGGTCGCCGTGCCGTACGAAATCCGTCCAGGCCGTCCTGACCTTGGTGGCCAGCGCCTCGGGCGGCGGCTGACCGGCGAGCATCGGGGCGTCCCGCCACGCCTGGGGGTCGCCGAGCAGGAAGGGCAGCTCCAGGCAGTGGCAGGCGCCGTACGGGCTGCCCTCGGGGTGCCAGTCGAACCGGTAGACCCACACGGGGTCGGCGAGCGCGCCGGTCAGGCGCCGGGTCGGCTCGTCGAACATGTGCTCCGTCACGAGCTCGGAGGCCGTGCGTCCCTCGGCCCGTGAGGGGTCGCCGAAGCGCTCCTGCGCGAGCGCGGCGAGGTGCTCGGGGCCGAGTGCCGCTACCCGGTCGTCGAGCGCGTAGAACGCCTCGGTCTCATCGCGGGTGGTGCCGATGACCAGGCTGACGCCCTTCGTCCCGTTCTCGGCCACGGTCGTGACGGGGTCGGCGGCGACCAGCTCACCGTCCGCCACCAGGTGGAAGGGCGGCTCGGGATCGAGGGGACGGCCCGCCCGCAGCGCCACCCTCGTCTGCGCTGCCAGCAGGTCGGCCACGGGTGCCTCCCTGGGATCCCGCGACCCCAGCTCCTCCAGCAGGAGGGCGCCGATCTCGGCGGCCCGCTCCGGCGTCCTCGGGGCCATCCCCAGCGGCGCGCTCTGCAGGATCGCCCTGGTGAACAGCCCGTCCGCGGCGTTCCCCGACAGCAGGCAGAGGGTGGAGAAGGCGCCCCCCGACTGCCCCGCCACCGTCACCGCCCCGGGGTCGCCGCCGAACGCGGCGATGTTCTCCCGGACCCAGCGCAGGGCCTCGACCTTGTCCCGCAGGCCCAGGTTGCCCTCGCTGACCCCCGGCAGGCACAGGAAGCCCAGGGCGCCGAGCCGGTAGTTGACCGTGACGACGACGATGTCACCGTGCCCGGCCAGGTGGGCGCCGCCGTACCAGGGCAGGCCGCCAGAGCCGCTGGAGTAGCCGCCGCCGTGCAGGAACACCAGGACGGGCAGCGACCGTGCGTCGCGGGGTGCCCAGACGTTGAGGGACAGGCAGTCCTCCGCCTGCTCCAGCGGCGCCATGGGACCCATCACGCGTTCGAGCCGCGAGGGGGTCTGGGGCGCGGCGGGGCCGGGCGCGGTCGCGTCGAGGACCCCCGGCCACGCCGGTGCGGGGCGGGGCCTGGCGAACCGCTCCGCGACCGCATATGGGATACCGAGAAAAGCCGATATATCCCCAAAAATCCGGCCGCGCACCAGCCCCGAAGCCGTGTCGACGATCATGACGCGGTGAAGACCAGGCTCGCGCCGTAGGCGTCCCTGGCCGAGACCAGGAAGCCGTCCCCCAGCGGGCGGGTGACGACGCCGTTGCCCTCGATGAGGTCCCTGGCCGCGTCGAGGTCGGCGACCACGATGTTCATGGCGGCGAGATACGACGCGGCGGGGGCGGGCTCGCCGGGCAGGACCTCCTCGGCGTCGGAGGCGCGGACGATCTCGATGCGTCCCGCCCGCAGCGTCAGCACGGTCCGCACGCCCTCGCGGGTCGCGGTCCTGTCCAGGAGACGCTCGTAGCGGGCGACGACGGCCTCGTGGTCGGCGTCGGCGATCACGACCAGCACGCCGCCGACGCGCAGCGCCCCGTTGGGGTGGGTGAGATAGCGCGGCTGGTGGACGTAGCCGGGCGTCAGGTGCTGGGCGACGCCGAGATAGCCCTCGGTGACGACCCGGGGGTCCATGTGGACGCTGAGCGCCCGCATCGTCCTGGTTCCCTCCTCGGTCTCCACATCCCGTTCGAGGGCGAGCACCCCGGAGCCGGACAGCCCGGCCTCCTGGAGCCTCGGGGAGGCCGCCTCGACGTCGCCGCCGAGCTGGAGGATGCGGAACCCCTCCCTGGCGGCCATCTGCTTGGCCCGCCAGGGGTCGGGCGCCGACTCGTCCACGATGCCGAGCAGCTCGATGTAGGACTCGCCGAACAGCGCGCACCGGTTCGCGGTGCAGGTGGGCACCAGCGGGGCGCCGGGACGGTCGTTGAGCATGTGCCGTGACCTGGGGCTGAGCGTGAAGCCCAGCTCCTGGTAGCGCTTCTCCAGGCCGTCCAGGTCACGCGTCAGGATGCCCGGGTGGTCGATGTAGTCGATGTCGTAAGCCATGCCGGAAGCCTCCCCGGCACCCCGGCGACAGGCCAGGAAAAGTGGGGTTAACGCCGTTTTCCGACGTCGGTTACCGTGGTTCGGGTGGATCCGGTCACGCTCGACGATCTCGATCGACAACTGTTGCACGCCCTCCAGGTTGACGGCCGCGCGCCGTTCAGCCAGATCGCCGGTGTCCTGGGCGTGGCGGACCGTACGGTGGCCCGCCGCTACGCCCGGCTGAGCGCGCTGGGTGCGGTCCGGGTGCTGGGCTTCCCCGACGGCCGCAGGACCGGCCACGCCGAGTGGTTCGTGCGCCTCAGATGCCTGCCCGACGCCGCCAGGGCCGTGGGTGCCGCGCTGGCCAGGCGCCCCGACACCTCGTGGGTGACGCTGCTGTCGGGCGGCAGCGAGATCTCCTGCCTCGTGCGCACTGCGGAGCGGTCCGGCGACGGCCCCGTCCTGCTCGAACGGCTGACCCGCACCCCGCGTGTCGTCTCGGTCGGGGCGCAGCGGGTGCTGCGTGACTTCTCCGACCACGAGTCCGGCTGGCGGGCCCGCGCCAGTGCGCTCACCCGGGAGCAGGCCGCCGCCCTGCGCCCCTCGTACGGCGGGGCCGTAGCGTGGGACGGGCTCACCGACCTGGACCGGCGGCTGCTCCCCGCGCTCGCCGTCGACGGCAGGACCTCGTGCGCGAGCCTGGCGCAGGCCGTCGGCTGGTCGGAGTCGGTCGTACGGCGCCGCCTCACCGAGCTGCGCCGTACCCGCGCGTTGCTGTTCAGCGTCGAGACCGACCCCAGGCTCTTCGGCTACACCACCGAGTGCATGATGTGGCTGACGGTCTCTCCCGGGCGGGTTCCCGAGGTCGCCGAGGCGTTGTCGGGGGACGTGGAGATCGCCTTCGTCGCCGCGATGACCGGGCAGGCCAACGTGCTGGCCTACGTGGTCTGCCGGGACATCGACGCGCTCTACGACTATCTCACCGGCAGGGTCGGGGCCCTTCCCGGCGTGCAGCGTCTGGAGAGCGTGCCGGTGACCGGCTACGCCAAACGCATGGCCGTGCCTAAAGAGTGATCGCGACGTTGTCGATGAGCCGGGTCGCGCCGACCCTGGCGGCGACGGCGAGGACGGCCTCGCCCTGGTAACCGTTCTCGGCCTCGGTGAAGGTCGCCGGATCGACCAGCACCAGATAGTCGAGCGCGACCCCGGGCTCGGCGTCCAGCACGGCCCGCGCCTGCCCCAGGATCTCGGCGGGCGTACGGCCCCGCGCCCCGGCGAACAGGGCACGGGACAGGGCGAGCGCGGTGTGCCGCTCGTGCGGGGACAGGTAGCGGTTCCTGCTGGACAGCGCCAGGCCGTCCGCCTCACGCACGGTCGGCGCGCCGACCACGGAGACCGGCACGTCGAGGTCGGCGACCATCCGGCGGATCATGGCGAGCTGCTGGGCGTCCTTGCGCCCGAAGACCGCGATGTCCGGCTGGACCAGGTTGAACAGCTTGAGCACCACGGTCAGCACGCCGTCGAAGTGGCCGGGTCTGAAGGCCCCCTCGACGATCGTGCCCATCCGCCCCGCGGAGACCGAGACCTGGCGGTCCTGGGCGTACATGTCGTCGGCGGAGGGGGCGAAGACGATGCTCACGCCCTCGTCGGCGCAAATCTCCAGGTCGACATCAAATGTCCGTGGATAACGGGAAAAATCCTCGTTCGGCCCGAACTGGAGGGGGTTGACGAAGATGCTCACCGCGACGTGGTCGGCCTGCTCCCGGGCCGACCGGATCAGCGAGCGGTGCCCCTCGTGCAGCGCCCCCATGGTCGGCACCAGCGCCAGCGTCGCCCCAGAAGGGCCGATCCCCAGGCTGTGCCTCGCCTTGACCAGCCCGGCGCGGTCACCGGCCACGATCACGTCCATATGTTTCCTCCCAGGGCGTCGAGGAGACGCTCGGCGGCCTCTGGCTTGAGCAGCCCGGCCGCCAGAGCGCGGTCCGCGGTGAGCCTAGCGAGGGCCACGTAGGCGTCGGCCGCCTCGGGTGCCGCGAGGATCAGGGCGTCCACGTGCTTGCGGACCGTCCCGGCGTCGCCGCGCACCACGGGGCCGGTCAGCCCGGCGATGCCGAGCCGCAGCACGTTCTCCAGCGCCGCGCCCAGCAGTGGCCCGAGCATCCGGCCCGGCTGCTCGACGCCGACGCGTTCGAGCAGCTCGGAGGACTCGGCGACGAGCGTGACCATGTGGTTGGCGGCGCCCGCGAGAGCCGCGTGGTAGAGCGGCCTGTCGTCGTCGGCGATCCAGACCGGCTCCCCCTCCATCTCGATGACCAGCGCCTCGGCCACCGGACGAAGCATGTCGGGGGCCGTCACGCCGTACGAGATGCCGGTGAGACGACGCAGGTCGTCGTCCTTGCCGGTGAAGGTCATCACCGGGTGCAGGGCCAGCGGGAGGGACCCGGCCTTGATCGCGGGGTTGAGCACGGCCAGGCCGTACGCGCCGCTGGTGTGGGCGACGAGCTTGCCCTGCAGGGCGGCGCCGGTGCCCGCCAGCCCGGAGACCAGGTCCGGCAGGACGTCGTCGGGGACCGTCATGAGGATGAGGTCCGACTTGGCGACCACGTCCTCGGGCCTGGTCGGTGTGACACCGAGCCGTTCGACGGCCCGTTCCCTGGAGGAGTCGGAGACGCCGCTGGCCGCGACGACCCGGTGACCGGCACGTGCCAGCGCGGCGCCGAGCGCCGAGCCGACCCGGCCTGCTCCAATCACTCCGACGGCCAGCCGCGCCGGGCGATCGACTGCGTCCATGACGTCCCGTCCTTCGACAAGATTGGGGCTCCATGCCCAGTTGACCAGCGTAACGGGCCTTCCCCGCCGGGCTACGCGAAGGCACGTGTCCGAAAGCGGCGGCGGTCCTGTCCCAGGTCTGCCCCGCCTCCGGTCGCTTTTCCCCTCCTGTCGTGCGCTTTCTCCGCGCCGGGGGCGCCCCTGTACCGTCGGGGAGCGTGTGGCTCACCTGGCGCGCCGCGACACAGCGGGCGCTCTACGGCGAAAACGGCTTCTACCTGCGCGAACGTCCTTCCCGTCACTTCCGTACCTCGGTGGGCGCCTCGACCGTTCTGGCGGGGGCCGTGCTGCGGGAACTGGCCGGGCTGGCGGCCGGGCCGTACGAGATGGTGGATCTGGTGGACGTCGGCGCGGGCGAGGGCGCTTTGGCGGCGGACGTGCTGGCCCTGGCGCCGCCCGAGCTGCGTTCCCGGCTCCGGGTGACTTGCGTGGACCTCGCTCCCCGGCCTCCTGGGCTGCCCGAGGAGATCGGCTGGGCGGACACGGTTCCCGAGGGGGTCACCGGGCTGGTGATCGCCAACGAGTGGCTGGACAACGTTCCGCTCGACGTGGTCGAGCGGACGCCCGACGGTCCCCGGCTGGTCATGGTCGATCCCTCGGACGGCGCGGAACGGCTCGGCGACCGTCCCGAGGAGGCCGACCTGGCCTGGCTCGACCGCTGGTGGCCGCTCGGTGGGACCGGCGAGCGCGCCGAGATCGGCAGGCCCCGCGACGACGCCTGGGCCTCGGTCGTCGTACGGCTCGCGCACGGCCTGGCCGTCGCCGTGGACTACGCGCACCGGCTGGGCGCCCGCCCGCCGTACGGTTCGCTGGCCGGTTACCGCGACGGCGCGCTCGTGGCGCCGGTGCCCGACGGGTCGTGCGACATCACCGCGCACGTCGCGCTCGACGCCTGCGCCGCGGCGGGCGAGCGGGCGGGGGCGGTCGCGACGACGCTGACCACCCAGCGGGAGGCCCTGCGCGCCCTGGGCGTCACCGGCGCCCGCCCGCCCCTCGACCTGGCGGGCAGGGACCCCGCGGGCTATCTGCGCGCCCTGTCACGGGCCTCCCTTGAGGCGGAGCTGATCTCCCCCCACGGCCTCGGCGCCTTCGGGTGGCTGCGCCAGTCACGGCCCTGACCGTACGGCTAAGCCCGTGGTGAATTCGCTGGGGTGACGGGGCCGACGTGGTGAGGATGGGCGTATGAGACTTCTTGTGCTGGGTGGGACGCACTTCGTCGGCAGGGCCGTCGTGGAGGAGGCGGTTCGACGGGGTGACGAGATCACCCTGGTCAACCGGGGCAGGAGCCCCCTCCCCGAGGCGGTGGCGGCGGCCGTCGAGCCGCTCGTCGCGGACAGGACGGACGCCGAGGCGCTGCGCGCGGCCCTGGACGGGCGTGAGTGGGACGCGGTTATCGACACCTGGAGCGGGGCTCCCAAGGTGATCGGCGACGCGTGCGGGCTGCTCTCCGGGCGGGTCGGCCACTACGGATACGTGTCGAGCAGATCGGTCTACAGCTGGCCGTTCCCGCCGGGGGCCGACGAGAGCGCCCCGGTGGTCGAGGGCGACCCCGACTCCGAGGTCTCCGACGACTACGCGCAGGCCAAGCGCGGTGGCGAACTGGCCGTCCTGCGTGTCTTCGGGGAGAACGCCCTGCTCGCCCGCGCCGGACTGGTCCTCGGCCCCTACGAGAACATCGGGCGGCTGCCCTGGTGGCTGCGCCGCGTCGAGCGGGGCGGCCGGGTGCTGGCACCGGGCAGGCCGGACCGTCCGCTGCAGTACATCGACGCCAGGGACATCGCGGTCTGGATGCTCGGCGCGGCGCAGCGGGGCGTCGGCGGCGCCTTCAACACGGTAAGCCACCCCGGGCACGCCACCATGGGCGAGCTGCTCGACGAGATCATCAGGGTGACCGGCTCCGACGCCGAGCTGGTCTGGGCCCCCGACGAGGTGATCGCCGAGGCGGAGATCGCCGCGTGGACCGAGCTGCCGGTCTGGCTGCCCGAGGGCGGCGAGGAGGAGGGCCTGCACGACGGGGACGTCTCGGCCGCCCACGCGGCGGGCCTCGTCTGCCGCCCGGTCCGGGAGACGGTCGCCGACACCTGGGCCTGGCTCCAGGCTGAGGGCGACCCGGCCCTCAGGGCGGACCGCCCCTCGGTCGGCCTCGACCCGGCCAAGGAGGCGAAGGTGCTGACCGGTTTGTCCTGACATCTACCGAAACGCGATGCCGTACGGCGCGCAGTGCCTTGGCGCCGTACGGCAGGCGACCGTGAGCGGCCAGGCGATTGGCGCCGTACGGCAGGCAGATGCCAGAGCGGTGTGGCGGCCGGGCCGTACGGCAAGATCAGACCCGGACCTCCAGTGCCGTCAGGCCCCGGATGACGTAGCCGGGCCTCCAGGTGGGTTCGGCGGCGAGTTCCAGCCGGGGGGCGAGGCGCAGCAGGGCGCCGAACGACTCGGCCAGCTCGATCCTGGCCAGCGGGGCGCCCAGGCAGAAGTGGATGCCCGCCCCGAAGGAGATGTGCGGGTTCTCCCTGCGGCCCAGGTCAAGGCGGTCGGGCTCGGCGAACACCTCGGGGTCCCGGTTGGCCGAGCCGAACAGCAGCGCGACCTCGGCGCCCCGCGGGATGTCCACCCCGCCGACCGAGATGTCCTCAAGGACCCAGCGTTCGAACATCTGTAGCGGGGTGTCCCAGCGCATCAGCTCCTCGATCGCCGTGGGCAGCAGGCCGTGGTCGGCGCGCAGCCGTTCCAGCTCGGCCGGGTTGCGGAACAGCGACCACCAGCCGATGCCGGTGACGTTGACGGTCGCCTCGTGGCCCGCGTTGAGCAGCAGCACGCAGGTACCGACCAGCTCCTCCTCGGTCAGGGTGTCGCCGCCGTCCGCGACCAGGGCCAGGGCGCTGATCAGGTCGTCGCCGGGGTCGGCCCTGCGGGCGCGGGCCAGCTCGGACAGGTAGCCGGAGAACTCCTCGGCCGCCCGTACGGCGGTGCGCTGCGTCTCGACCGACGGGTTGAGCTCGTACATCCCGCAGATGTCGGCTGACCAGGGCCGCAGCAGGTGCCGGTCCGCCTCGGGCACGCCGAGCATCTCGGCGATCACGGTCACCGGGAGCGGTTCTGCGACCTCCGCGACGAGGTCGCCGCCGCCGCGCGCCACGAAGTCCTCGACCAGCCCGGTGGCGATCGCGGCGACCTTGGGCCGTAGCGCCTCGACCATGCGCGGGGTGAACGCCCGGGAGACCAGACGGCGCAGCCGGGTGTGGACGGGCGGTTCGACGTCGAGCATCCCGGCCCTGATCACCCGCCAGAACGGGTCGAGGAAGGCCGGGTCCTCCGGTCTGCCGAACTCGGTGTGCGTGGCCACGTGCAGGTAGGACCGGCCGAGCCGACGATCGCGCAGCAGCGCGTTGACGTCGGCGTGCCTGGCGACCAGCCACTGGCCCGTCGGCTCGAAGAAGGTGACCGGCCGCTGTCTCAGCTCGGCGTAGGCGTCATAGGGGTGGGCGACGAATTCCGGACTCCAGGGGTCAAAGCGCACATACCCATGCTAGGACTCCGGGGTCTTCGCGACTGCCTTGGAACGGCGGCGGGCTCGGATGTTGAGCAGTTCGACCACCAGCGAGAACGCCATCGCGAAGTAGATGTAGCCCTTGGAGATGTGCTGTCCGAAACCCTCCGCGATCAGCACGACGCCGATCAGCACCAGGAACGACAGCGCCAGCATCTTGATCGTCGGATGCTTGTCCACGAAACGGCTGATCGGCCCCGAGGCGAAGAGCATCACCACGACCGCGACGATGACCGCGATGACCATGATGGCCAGTTCGTCCACCATGCCGACCGCGGTGATCACCGAGTCGAGGGAGAACACGATGTCCAGGATCATGATCTGCAGGATCACCATGCCGAAGGAGGCCGCCACCGCCCGGCCGCCGGAGTGACCCCCGTCGTCCTCGGTGTGGCTGTGGATCTCGTGGACGCTCTTGACCAGCAGGAACAGCCCGCCAAGGATCAGGATCAGATCGCGCCCCGATATCTCGTGCCCGAAGATCTCGAAGAGTGGGGCGGTGAGCCGTACCACCCAGGACAGGGCGAGCAGCAGCGCGAGGCGGCTGACCAGGGCGGCCAGCAGGCCCAGCTTGCGGGCGTTGTCACGCTGCTCGGGTGGGAGCTTCCCGGCCAGGATCGAGATGAAGATGATGTTGTCGATGCCCAGCACGATCTCCAGAGCGATCAGCGTGAGCAGACCTATCCAGCTCGCCGGGTCGGCCACCCAGTCCATCGTGATTCCTCCAGTGTCGGGTGGGACGTTTCCGGTCACAGCTCCAGACGATCGGGTGGAACCGTAAGTTCCTTGGAATCACTGCCGAAATCCCGGGCTTGCCAAGCACCGTCTCTGTGTGGGTATAGTCCGGTTCGTAGGTCATGAGTGCCAGCGACAAGCCCCGGCTAGCTGGCCGGCAACCCTCGCGTCCGCGGCGGGGTGCCCCGGGTGAGGACCTGGTCCGGCACGAGGTGTGCCGGACAAGCGCGGGCACCAACGCCATGGCTTGGGGTCCGATGACCTCCAAGGAGAGCTGGCGTGTCCGCACTGACGATCTTCACCTCCGCCGCCGCGACCGAGACCGTGAGCGTCCCCGCGACCCGCGTCTCGGACGACCGGCCGATCCCCGCCGTCCTCGGCGCCGACCTTGAGGTGCCCGTCAAGGGCGGCAGGCTCGTGCCGTACGCCAACCTCGACTACGCCGCGAGCGCCCCCTGTCTTGAGCCGGTGAGCGCCGCCGTGGCCGCCGCGCTCCCGGCCTACTCCAGCGTCCACCGTGGCGCCGGATACGCCTCCCAGCTGACCACCGCCCGCTACGAGCAGGCCAGGCACACCGTGCGGGCCTTCGTCGGCGCCCGTCCCGACGACGCGGTGATCTTCACCAGGAACACCACGGACGCCACCAACCTGCTCGCCCGCAGCCTGCCCACGGGGACCACCGTCGTGGTCTTCGAGACCGAGCACCACGCCTCGCTGCTGCCCTGGACCGATGTCGTACGGCTGCCCGCCCCGGCCTTCCCCGGTGAGGCCGTCCGCGCCGCCGACGAGGCGCTAGCCGCGATCGACGGCCCCAAGCTGCTGGTCGTCACCGCCGCCTCCAACGTGACCGGCGAGCTGTGGCCGATCGCCGCGCTGGCCCACATCGCCCACCGGCACGGCGCCCGCGTCCTCGTTGACGCCGCCCAGCTCGTCCCGCACCGCCGCCTCAACCTGACCGCGCTCGACCTGGACTACGTGGTCTTCTCCGGCCACAAGCTCTACGCCCCCTTCGGCACCGGCGCCCTGATCGGCCGCGCCGACTGGCTCACGGTCGCCGAGCCGTACCTCCGTGGCGGCGGGGCGGTCAAGGCCGTCGAGGACGAGGGCACCGACTGGCACGACGACCCCGAGGCCCGCCACGAGGCCGGCACGCCGAACGTCCTGGGCGCCATCGCGCTTGCCGCCGCCTGCGACGCGCTGAGCGCGACCGGCTGGGACGTGCTGGTGCGCGAGGAGGAGCGCCTGCTCACCCGCCTTCGCGCCGGTCTTGCCGACATCGAGGGCGTGCACGAGCTGTCCCTGTGGGGTCCCGACCACGCCCGCGTCGGCATCGTCTCCTTCGTTGTGGACGGCTTCACGGCCCGCGAGGTGGCCGAGGCGCTGTCCGGTGAGTACGGCATCGGCGTGCGGGACGGCAAGTTCTGCGCCCACCCCTTCGTCAGGCATCTGCTCGGCGCCAAGGACGGCGGCTGCGACGACGTCACCGCCTCCGCGGTGCGCGCCTCCATCGGCATCGGCAGCACGACCGAGCACGTGGACCGTCTGATCGGGGCTCTGCGGGATCTCGTCACGCGCCGCTGACGTGACAGCATGGGGCCTATGACTGAGCCCCGGGAAGTGAACGTGGGGATCGGGGCGGGAGCGGCGGCGACCGGCAAGGAACTGGCCACCGAGGACATGGTCCTGAACATCGGCCCGCAGCACCCCTCGACCCACGGCGTGCTGCGGCTGCGCCTGACGCTGGACGGCGAGCGCATCAGCGCCGCCGAGCCGATCGTCGGCTACATGCACCGGGGCGCGGAGAAGCTGTTCGAGGTCAGGGACTACCGGCAGATCATCGTGCTGGCCAACCGGCACGACTGGCTGTCCGCGTTCGCCAACGAGCTGGGCGTCGTGCTCGCGGTCGAGCGGATGCTCGGCATGGAGGTGCCGGTCAGGGCCGTGTGGGCGCGCACGCTGATGGCCGAGCTGAACCGGGTGCTCAGCCACCTGATGTTCCTCGGCTCCTACCCCCTCGAACTGGGCGCGATCACCCCGGTCTTCTACGCCTTCCGCGAGCGCGAGACCCTCCAGGCCGTGATGGAGGAGATCTCCGGCGGCCGGATGCACTACATGTTCAACCGGGTCGGCGGCCTCAAGGAGGACCTGCCGTACGGCTGGCTCGACCGGGTGACCCAGGCCGTCACGGACGTACGGCGCCGCCTGCCCGACATCGAGAACCTGCTCACCGGCAACGAGATCTTCCTGGCCCGCACGGTCGGCGTCGGTGTGCTGGACCGCGAGACGATCATGCAGTACGGCGTGAGCGGCCCCATCGCCCGTGCCTCCGGGGTGGCCCTCGACCTGCGCAGGGACGACCCCTATCTCGCCTACGGGGAACTGCCGGTCAAGGTGGTGACCCGCTCGGCCGGTGACTGCAACGCGCGCTTCGAGGTGCTGCTCGAACAGGTCCGGGTCTCCCTCGACCTGGCCGACGCCTGCGTGGAGCGGCTACGGTCCCTGCCGAGGGGGCCGATCAACCAGCGGCTGCCCAAGGTGCTGAAGGTCCCCGAGGGCCACACCTACGCCTGGACGGAGAACCCCCTCGGCATCAACGGCTACTATCTGGTCTCTCGTGGCGAGAAGACCCCCTGGCGGCTGAAGCTCCGCTCCGCCTCCTACAACAACGTCCAGGTGCTGAGGGAGATGTTGCCCGGCCACCTGGTTTCCGACATGGTGGCCATTCTGGGGTCGATGTTCTTCGTGGTCGGCGACATCGACAAGTAGAGGGGGCACATGAGCGAGCGCGTGGACGCCACGTCCCGCACCGACGGCCCGAAGCGGGACAAGTACGTCGACTGGCTCCGCGCGGTCAGCCTGATCGTCGTCGTGGTCTGGCACTGGGCGTTCACGATCCTGCAGTGGGGTCCCGACGGGCCCTCCCCGACGAGCCCTCTCGGCTTCACCTCGGGTCTGTGGATTCTCACCTGGCTGTTCCAGGTGCTGCCGCTCTTCTTCTACGTGGGTGGATACGTCCACCTGATGTCGTGGAACCGCGCCTGTGAGCGCGGGGTCGGCATCGGCGCCTTCGTGTGGCGGCGCATCCGGGCCCTGGCGATCCCGGCGCTTGCGCTGTCCTTCGCGTGGCTCGTCTTCGGTGCGGTCATCTGGTGGATCTTCGACGTGCCGTGGATCGGCAGGGCCGTACTCCTGGTGCTGAGCCCGCTGTGGTTCATCGGCGTCTACCTGATGCTGGTTGCCCTGCTGCCGGTGATGCTGTGGCTGCATCAGCGCTTCGACGTGCTCGTGCTCATCTGGCTGGGCGGCGCGGCGCTGGTGGTCGACGTGCTGCGGCTGCGGTACGGCCTTGAGGCGATCGGCTGGCTCAACATGGTCATCGTCTGGGGCCTGGCCCACCAGGCCGGGTTCTTCTACGACCGGATGGTCGCGATGCCCAGAAGACTGGACGTCGCGACCCTGTGGACGGGCCTGTTCTCCCTGGTCGGCCTGGTCTACTCGGGCATCTACCCGGGCTCGATGGTCGGGGTGCCCGGCGACAAGCTGTCGAACATGGCGCCCCCGACCTTCGTCATCGTGGCCCTGCTGGTCTTCCAGATCGGCCTGGTCGAGGTGCTGCGGCCCGCGATGGAACGCTTGCTGGAACGGCCCCGCTGGCAGTGGGTCAACACCACGATCAACCGCTTCGCGCTTCAGCTCTTCCTGTTCCACACCACCGGCATGGCGATCCTGAACGGCGTCTTCTGGGGCCTGACCGGCTCCCCACCCGGCAGCCAGGTCCCCCCAACCCTGATCTGGTGGCTGGAACGCCCCCTGGCGATAGCCGGACCGCTACTGTGCACGATCCCGTTCCTGTTGATCTTCGGCCGCAGGAACTCGGCGGCCTAACCCGCCGCCACGGCCTCCTTCTCGGCGGGCAGGTCCACGCTGTCGCGCAGCCTGATGGGCTTGAGGAACAGGGCGGCGACGACGCCGACCAGGGCGACCGCGGCGGAGACGAGGAAGATGTGGCCGGTGGCGTCGCCGTACGCCGCACGGACGATCTCCTTGATCGGCTCAGGCAGGGCCTGGATGTTGAGGGTGCTGCGTCCGCCCCCGGTGGCCGGGGTCGTGATCCCGGCCTTGGCCAGGCCCTCGGCGATGCCGGTCGCGACCTGGTTGGCCAGGACGGCGCCGAGGACCGAGACGCCGATGGTGCCGCCGAGGGAGCGGAAGAAGGTGATCGCGCCGCTGGCCGCGCCCAGTTCGCTCAGCGAGACGGTGTTCTGGATGGCCAGCACGAGGTTCTGCATCGACATGCCGACCCCGGCGCCGACCAGCACCATGGCGGCGGCGATGATCAGCAGTGAGGTCTGGTGGTCCATCGTGGACAGCACGAGGAACCCGATCGTGAGCACGATCGCCCCGGTCACGATGTACGGCTTGACGTGCCCACTCTTGGAGATCATCCGCCCGGAGACGGTCGAGGAGACCAGCACACCGAGCATCATGGGGATCGTGAGCAGCCCCGCCTCGGTCGGGCTGTAGCCACGGCCGATCTGGAAGTACTGCCCCAGGAAGACCGCGCCGCCGAACATGGCCATGCCGACCGCGAGGCTCGCCAGGATGGCCAGGGCCGGGGTGCGACGACGAATGATCCTCAGCGGAACGACCGGCTCGGCGACGCGTGACTCGACCAGGGTGGCCAGCACCAGGAGCAGCACGCCGCCCCCGGCCATGGCCGCGGTCTGCCAGGACAGCCAGTCGAAGGAGTTGCCGACGAAGGTGACCCAGATCAGCAGGACGCTGACCCCGGCGGCGATCAGCGTGGCGCCCGCGTAGTCGATCTTCACGTCGGTACGGCGCACGGTCACCACGCGCAGCGTCTTGTGCAGCAGGGCGAAGGCGACCACGGTGAACGGCACCGCCACGAAGAAGCACCAGCGCCAGCCGAGCCAGGAGGTGTCGGCGATCAGGCCGCCGAGCAGCGGCCCGGCCACGGTCGCCACGGCCATGACACCGCCGAGGTAGCCGTTGTAGCGTCCTCGCTCCTTGGGGCTGATCATCGCGGCGATGATGACCTGCACCAGGACCTGCAACGCGCCCATGCCCAGGCCCTGCACGGCGCGGAAGGCGATGAGCTGGGCGGTGTTCTGCGCGAACCCGCAGGCCAGCGAGCTGACCATGAAGATGACGATGGAGACCTGCAGCAGCAGTTTCTTGCTGAACAGGTCGGCGAGCTTCCCCCAGATCGGCGTCGAGGCCGTCGAGGCGAGCAGCGAGGCCGTGACCACCCACGTGTACTGCGACTGGGTGCCGTTGAGCGCGCCGATGATCTGCGGAAGCGCCACGGACACGATCGTGCTGCTGATCATCGCGACGAACAGGACGAGCAGCAGACCGCTCAACGCCTCCAGGATCTGACGATGGCTCATTCGAGCGGTCTCTGTGTGGGCGCCCACGCGCACACCTCCAAAGCGGGGGAAACGGGATGACCGTGACACCATACATGCCCACTGGGAAAGTTTGCGCACTGGGCATCTCTTCCCGGAGAGTAAGATACTGGTGCCATGGAGAGCACCGCAGGACTGCGCGAGCGCAAGAAGGCCGAGACCCGGCAGGCCGTCCACGAGGCCGCGTTACGGCTGTGCGCCGAACACGGCCTGGACAACGTCACCGTCGAGGCCATCGCCGACGCCGCCAACATCTCCCGGCGGACCTTCTCCAACTACTTCGCCGGCAAGGAGGACGCCCTCCTGTACGGCGACGAGCAGCGCATCAGGCTCCTCGTCGAACGCGTCCGCTCCCGGCCTCCCGAGGAACCCGCCTGGCAGGCGCTGCGCGGAGCCGTACGAGACCTCTATGGCGAGCTCGGCGAACCCGAGGTCGCCTGGGCGGTGCGCGCCCGCCTCGCCAAACGCCACCCCGCCCTGCTGGCCAGGCAACTCGCCAACCACGCGGCCCTGGAACGCGAGCTGGTCCAGGCCATCACCGACCGCGACGGCACAGCCGATCCGGTACGGCCCCGCGTCCTGGCGGCGGGCTTCCTCGTCGCCCTCCGCATCGCCACCCACATGTGGACCGACGAACAGGAACCCCGCCCCCTCCACGAAGTGATGAAACAGGTGCTTGATCACATGGAGGCCCCTTTCTAAAGCGCCGCCTGCGGCGGCGCGGGCTTGGGCGCCTCAAGTCGGCTCTTTCCCTCGTCGCTCATCCGCTGCCCTGCCTCTTTGCGACGCCTGGCGGCATCGCGGGGCTTGGGCGCCCTGAGTCGGTGACTTCCCTCGTCGTTCCTCCGCTGCGCTCCGTCACTCCTCAGTCCAGCTCACCGACGCGCCCAAGCCGGTCACTCCTCAGTCCAATCGCCGACGCGCCCAAGCCGACACTCCTCACACTTGGCGCCGGTAAAGCACAAGCGGAAACTCCTCACGCTTGGCGCCGATAACTCCGACCCCTTCATCGACGATGGGTTCGGGCGGTTTTCCCGAATGGCGTGGTCTTCGGTACTGATCACCCTCAGTCCGGAGACCGACGCGCTCAAGCCGAAACCCTTCACGCTTGGCGCCGATAACCCCGACCCCCTCATCGACGATGGGTTCGGGCTGGGCTTCCTGGATGGTGTGGTCTTCGGTACTGATCGCCCTTGGTCGATCGACTCGTCTACCGGACGTCGAAACAGGACCTAACCCCCCGAACCCGTGATCCGGTTTCGAACCGGAAGGACCGTCCCTACGTAGGATCGAAGATCCATATGACGCGGGAGGGGCCTTGCTGGCGCCGTACCGGACGATTCTGGCTCTGCCTGGGGCTCTCGCCTTCAGTGGGGCGGGGCTGTTGGCCAGGGTGCCGGCCTCGATGATGGGGCTGAGTCTGATCCTGCTGCTGTTCGCGGAGCGGGGGTCGTACGCGCTGGCCGGGCAGGTCACCGCCGCCTATGTCTTTCTCGCCGCCGTCGTCAGTCCCTTCCAGGCACGGTTGGTCGACCGGCACGGGCAGCGGGCCGTACTGCTGCCGCTCTCCCTGGTGAACCTGGCCGCCAAGGTCGCGATGGTGCTCGCGGTGACCTCGGACCTTCCCTCGCCGTTCCCGCAACTGTGCGCGGCGGCGGGTGGCGCCACCTCACCGCTGGTCGGGGCCTACGCGCGGGCCAGGTGGAGCGCGCTGCTCGGGGACCGGCCAGAGCTGCGGGCCGCCTACGCCCTTGAGTCGCTGGTCGAGGACCTCTGCGCGGTCTTCGGCCCACCCCTGGCCACCCTCCTGGCCACCGCCTTCTCCCCGCTGGTGGGTCTCGTCGTGGCGATCGGCTGCGGCTTCGCCGGGACGACGCTGTTCGCGGTGCAGCGCCGTACACAACCATCCCCCAAACCCCGGGGACAACGGGCAGGTGACCCCCTGAGGGTGTCACGGCTTGGGCCGGTCTGTCTCACCTCGGCCGGGCTTGGCCTCCTGTCCGGGAGCGTCAACGTCACGGTCGTCGCGTTCTGCTCGGAGCAGGGGGCGCCAGGGCTGAGCGGCCTGGTGCTCGGCGCCGTGGCGGCGGCCTCGGTCCTGGCCGCGCTGGTCGTCGGCGCCGTCGCCCTCCCTCCCCACCGTCTGGTACGGCTCGCCGCCCTGGCCACGGCGGCCCTCAGCGTCTGTCTTCCCCTGGCGGCCACCGTCCCCTCTGGGGCGGTCATCCTGGTCGGCGTGGCCGTGACCCTGCTCGCGTTCACCGCCGCCCCCGCCACGATCGCGGCCTTCACCCTGGTCGAACGGCTGACGCCCACCTCCCGCCTCTCCGAGGCCATCGCCTGGACCACCTCCTTCCTCCTCGGCGGCTACGCCCTGGGCGGCGCCCTCGCAGGCGCGGTGATCGACCACTTCCACACCCCCGCCGCCTTCCTCATCCCACCCACAGCGGCCCTGGCGACAGCCTTTTTCGCGTTCCTCATCCCCACCGCGAAATCGGCTCCCACAAAGGCGCCGGGTGAAAAAGCCTTGGATACCAAGGATGTCCGGAGTGCAGAGTTTGACTGAGCGTCCCGACGCCGCGCGTGAAGAGTTTCGGCTTGGGCGCGTCGGCGATTGGACTGAGGAGAGAGGGAGCGAAGCGGACGAACGACGAGGGAAAGAGCCGACCCGGGGCGCCCAAGCCCCGCGACGCCGCCAGGCGGAGCAAAGGGGCAGAGCGGATGAACGACGAGGGAAGAGACCGCCTCGCAGGCGCCCAAGCCCGCGACGCCGAAGGCGGCACAGAAGCGATACAGCCTCGGCCCGGGATCGCGCCCAAGGCTCCGAAGCTGCCGGGTGACGCGAAGGGGTACAGCGAGCCTTTCACCGTCGGTGAGCTGACCCTGTGCACCGATGTACGGCCCGCCGACTGGGCCGTTTCCGCCGCGCTCTCCTTCAACGAGAACACCGTGGGGTGCATGTTGCCGCCGGTCTTCGCGGCCTATGTTCGGCTGTTCCATCCGCCGCTCAAGACCGTGGACGGCGTCGAGCAGGAGATCTCCTGGCGGGAGGTGGCCCTTGCCAACGGGCGTGTTCCCCATCCCGGGATGCAGTGGCCGTACGTCACCGGTTCGTGGAGCTTCTTCAATGACGAGCAGCCGGGCATCTGGAACCGTCCGCCCGAGGAGGGGACGCTGCCGCTGCGGCAGGTCACCCGGCTGGCCCACCTGCTCGCCCCGCACACCACCACCCCTGAACAGTGCTGGTTCGCCGTCTGGGAGGGCTTCGGCGACCTCAATCTCCCTGTGGAGGATGAGGAGATCCCCAGGGTCGAGATGCCCGCGCGGTCGATGCTGCTCCTGGAGGGACCGCTGCGGGCCGCGACCACCTCGTTCTCCGACATCTCGTGGTGGGGCCGGTACGCCAGCCTGTGGTGGCCGCAGGACCGCGCCTGGTGCGTCGCCACCGACGTGGACCTGATGTCCACCTACATCGGCGGCAGCGCGGAGTGCGTCACGGCGCTCCTGGCCGACGAAGAACTTGAGATCATGGAAATCCCCCTAGACCACCGCCTGGGCTGGGACGGCGACACCATCAACCCACCCCCAACCGACAAACGCCCCTGGTGACACCGAAAACGCCCATCACCCCTGAAAGGCTTCAGACTCCCCCGGCGCCCAGAGTGAAGGGTTTGGGGTACCGGCGCCGTGCGTGAGGAGTGTCCGGCTTGGGCGCGTCGGCGATTGGACTGAGGAGTGAGGGAGCGAAGCGGACGAACGACGAGGGAAAGAGCCGACTTCAGGCGCCCAAGCCCGCGACGCCGCAGGCGTCGCAAAAAAGCACTGCAGGCGGCGCAAAAACTACCTCTCCTCTTCTGAGTCCTTCGGCACCTTGCAGCAGTGTTCGAGGTAGAGGGCGGCGAGGATCAGGAGGACGCAGGAGATGAATGAGCCGCCTGCGATCAGGAAGTCCTGGCGGGGGGTTTCCTGTTCCAGGAGTTCGGCGGTGTAGAGGGTGAATCCGGCGAACATGCCGCCGAAGACCGCTCCCGCGTACGCCGACGCCTTGGCCAGGGCCGCGAGGCGGGCGACCGCGAGTGGTTCGACGGGCTTGGTGCCGGGTCTGCGTTCGATCCTCGCCCGGGTCATCCACCCGCTGTAGGCCTCGCCGAGCGCCAGCAGCAGCACCGTGGGGATCGCCGTCCACGGCACCCTCGGCAGGGACGAGTAGAGCGGCTTCAGCAGCGCCCACGACAGGATCGCGCACACGATGAAGACACCGACGAGCACGCCCGGGCGGCTCGGCTTCACTCCGGCCTCTGGAGGGTCAGGTCGGGGCGAAGCCGTACATAAGACTGGTCGAGGTCGGCGAGCAGCTCCGTGATCGGACGCCCGCCAAGTGCGGCGTCCGGGTCGATCCGGGACCAGGGGACCAGCACGAAGGCGCGCTCGTGCGCCCTGGGGTGCGGCAGTGTCAGCTCGGGGTCGTCGGAGACGAGGTCTCCGACCGTGATCAGGTCGACGTCCAGGGTGCGCGGGCCCCAGCGCATCTCGCGGACCCTGCCGAAGGCGTTCTCCGCGCTCAGAGCACGTTCGAGGAGCGCCATGGGCTCCAGGCTGCTGGAGGCGATCACCACGGCGTTGAGGTACGGCCCCTGCTCGGGACCCCCGACCGGGTCGGTCTCGTAGACCGGGGAGACCTCGACGAACTCCAGTTCCGAGGAGTCGAACAGCGCGTCGAGCGCGCCCTGAAGCGTGTCGAAACGGTCGCCCAGATTGCTTCCGAGGGCCAGCACGACCTTCATGAGCGGCTCCTGTTGATCGTCACAACCACGTCGTCGAACGGCAACGGGATGGGGGCGGCGGGTTTGTGCACGCTCACCTCGGCGGAGAGCACCAGCTCACGGGCCAGGCAGACGTCCGCCAGGCGCTGGGCCAGCGTCTCGATCAGGTTCACCGGCTCGCCCTCGACGACCTTCACCAGGTCCTGGGCGAGCTCTCCGTAATCAACGGTCTTGGCGAGGTCGTCGCCGGCGGCGGCCGGGGCGGTGTCGAGGAGGAGTGTGACGTCCACCACGAATTCCTGGCCGAGCTCCCGCTCGGCGGCCAGCACACCGTGGCGCCCCCGCACCCTCAGGCCCCTGACGCTGATCCGGTCCGTCACGCGGCTTCCTCCTCCTCGTCGTCCTCGCCCTGCAAGACAGGAGATCCGTGGTGCAGCCAGAGCCGCCATCCGCCGGACGTCCTGACGAAGGTGTTGCTCGCCACGACCTTGCCCGCCGCGAAGCTGGAGTCGCCCTCGTCACCCGCGGTGAGGATGTTCTCCTCGCAGGTGAGGATCGCCACGTCACCGAGCACCATGACGTTGACGTCGGTCAGCACGAACTGGATGTAGGGGGTGTTGGCCATGATCAGTGCCCAGGAGCGCAGCACCTCCTGGCGGCCGTTGATGATCGGCCACCCCGGGTGCACGCAGCTCACCTGCTCACCTTCGAGGTCCTCGGCCCAGATCTCGGTCATACGGTCGAGGTCGGCGTTCTCGATCGCGGTGTAGAACGCCTGGTTGACCGTCTCGACGGCGGTGGTGTCGACGCTCATGATCTCGCTCTCTGAACTGCTGCGGCCACGCGGACGGCGTCCGCGTTCGGGCGTACGTCGTGCACTCGAACGCACCACGCCCCCGCCTGCGCGGCGAGGGCGGTCACGGCGATCGTGGCGTCGTCGCTCTGGCCGAAGGGTCGGGGGGTGCCGTCCGGGTCAGCCAGCAGACGGCCGAGAAAACGCTTGCGTGATGCTCCGATGAGCAGGGGATAGCCCAGCTCGGCGAGCTGTTCGATGCCCGCGAGCACGGCCCAGTTGTGGTCGGAGTTCTTCGAGAAGCCGATCCCGGGGTCGAGCACGATCTGACTCTCCGCGACCCCTTCGGCGAGCACGGAGGCGACCCGTTTCGACAGCTCCTCGCGCACCTCGGTCACAACGTCACCGTAGATCGCCCGGCTGTCCATCGAGTGGCTGTGGCCGCGCCAGTGCATCACGACGTACGGCACGCCCGAGGCGGCCACCACTCTCGGCATCTCCGGGTCGGCCAGGCCGCCGCTGACGTCGTTGACGAGCTTCGCGCCCGCCTCGACCGCCGCCTGCGCGACCTCGGCCCGCATGGTGTCGACACTGACCGTGACGCCTTCTCCGCTCAACGCCCTGATGACCGGTTCGACCCGGGCCAACTCCTCGTCGAGCGAGACCCGCGCCGCGCCGGGCCTGGTGGACTCGCCGCCGACATCGACGATGTCCGCGCCCTGTTCCACCAGCTCAAGCCCATGCCGTACGGCTGTCGCCGCGTCGAACCACTGGCCCCCGTCCGAGAAGGAGTCGGGGGTGACGTTGACCACGCCCATCACCAGGCAGCGGCCCTTGGCGGGCAACCCCGGCACACTCCACGTAGTCATGCGGACAAGCCTAGGCGTTGTCCGCCCTTCGCCCATATCGCGGGTCCGGCTTGCGCCATAACAAGTGATCCCGCCTGCTGTGCGACGGGTGGCACAAGGTGCGAAGTGTCCGGACTGGAGGGGCTGGAGCATGCTGGACCTTGGCAAGTGTGGCGATATCAGCCCGAGCACGATCAGAGACTAGCCCTCCCTCCCCGGCTCCGTAGCCCTTTCCTTACCCCTTCCCCCGGGCACGGGAACAGATGACATCGTTTCCTCCAAGCTGCTGGAAATCCTCATGAAGCCCCATATCCCCGCATGCGCGGGGAGCACCCTCAGGGCCTCGCCCAACGGATCGTCCCCCCGGGACCATCCCCGCGTGCGCGGGGAGCACGGAGATCGAGCAGGATTTCCCGGGCTGGACCGTGGGACCATCCCCGCGTGCGCGAGGAGCACGGCTGGCCGAGCCGTACGGGCCCGGCGTCCCCGGGACCATCCCCGCGTGCGCGGGGAGCACCCTCGGTGACCTGCGGGTTTGTCGGCGAAGAAGGCGGAAAATCATTACTTTCAGCGACTTGGACATTCCGGACAGATCATGAACTCCACCAAGATGACAGCACCCACAAGTTAGCGCGTAGGCACGGCGCCGTGTGCGGACCCAGGCCGCGACAAGCCCGGGTCAGTCCATGGGAAGGAGGGTTCCGAAGGGGCCGAGGTCGAGGTTGAGGTCGGAGGGGGACAGGTCGAAGTGGTCGCACAGTTCCTTCATCGCCCCCTCAAGACGCATCAGCGTCAGGCCCAGCGTCTCGATCTGTTCGTCGGACAGGTCGCCCTGCTCCATCCGGCGTACGCTCTGCCGTTCGACAAGTTGGCGGATCAGCTCGACGAGCGTGAGAACGAGGCACGTCAGGTCGCGCTCGACCCGCTCGGGGTCGGTGGCGACGCGCCAGCCGTCCCGCCGTACGGTCCCCGGCCGTCTTCCGGACGCCACCCGCGTCCCGCGCGGCCACGTAACCCTTGACCGCGCCACCCCCGGTGACGGCCTGACGAATGTGGATGGTTCACTTCCAGACCGGTTCATAGAAGCTCTCCGGTTCGATCTTGGTTGACTCCGTGACGGACGTGATCAGGACGCGGAGGGAGATCCGTACGAGATCGATGTCCGCGATGGACAGGACGAGGTCCCCCGTCACCACGACGCCGCCCGCCAGCAGCCGGTCCAGGAGATCGACGAGCGCCACCCGCTCCGGGGGCAGCCGCCCCCGCCTGGCCAGTTCGGCTCCCCGGGAAACCTCAGAGCTCATCCGAAGCCTCATTGAGGTCGATGTCGGTGAAGGAGTAGGGAGCCCAGGGGCCGGTGAGCTCCAGGTCGAGGCCCTGCCCTCGGAGGGCGTCGAGGGTGGTGGCGAACTCGTCGGCGCGGTCGTCGTCGACCAGGTAAGCGCCGTTGAGCACCATCCACTCCTCACGCCCAGAGAGTTCGGGATCCTGGGGGCGGTGGCGCCTGCTCGCCACGGCGACGGCGGCCAGGGCGGCGTTGACCCGCTCGGCCTCGCCGACCGCGTGGCGCCACGCGTCGTTCCGGTCACGCAGGTTCGCCTGCCGCCGTTTCAGGTAGGCCGTCCCCGGGTTCTCGGTCCCCTGGTCATCCCCACTGGAAGGTGGAGGAGAGAGGACCTGTTCCGCGTATGCCTTCACGCCCCACTCGCTGCGCCCGGCGACGCGGGAGAGCACCTCGGCGATGGCGTCGTGCCGCCGCTCCAGCAGGGCGCCCACCTGCTCCTCGCCCGTGTAGACGGTGACGAGCCGCACGGGGGCCGTCGCGACCGCCTCGGAGACGGTCTCGACGACGTGGTGGTGGGCGCGGGCGGTGTCCGCGACCCAGTCCAGGTTCTCCAGTGAGCGCCGCAGCGGCTCCTCGCCGAACTGGTCGAGCGGTACGGCGCTGACATAGGCGACAAGACCGGCCTGTTCGACGGTTCTCACCGGTGCCCCGGCCACCCCCTCCAGGCCGGACGGGTCCGGACTGTCTGCGTCACGGGCGATCGCGTACACGTATGTGCCGATCTCAGTCACGGTCCTCCCTCACCACACGTGACCGCGTCCCGGCCTCGATCCGTCCAGGTTCGCCCTCCTCAAGGGAGGTCAGCCGTCTGCGGAGTCTGCGGTTCTCCTCGATCAGGTCGTGATCCTTCGAGGACAGCCACGGATCGTGCTCCCACCAGTCGATGCCCAGTTCGCGGGCCGTGTCCACCGAGGCGATCAGCAGGCGCAGCTTGATCGTGAGCAGTTCGATGTCCAGCAGGTTCACGCGGATGTCCCCCACGATCACCACGCCTCTGTCGAGCACGCGTTCCAGGATGTCGCCCAGGTTGGTCGTCTCCCGTCCGGCGAGCGACCTGCTGCCGTAGCCCTGGGGCGCCGTGGAACCGGGTCGTACCGGATTGGTCATCTCACGGCCCCTCACTGTCTCCCCTGCCGCGCTTGTAGCGGCGTGTCCTGCGGTAGGACAGCAGATCTCCCTCCCCTGCCAACTCGACCTCGTAGAGCGCCAGGACGTCGCCGGAGGACGGGACCCGGCGGTCCTCGACGACCTCGACCCCGGCCAGCCAGCCGTCCTCCTTCGGCTGCACGAACGTGACGCCCTCGATCTCCTTCGCGGTCAGCTCGGCGATCTCCCGCACGGCGGCCTTGCCCACGCTCGCCACGGTGAGGCGGGCCTGCCCCGATTCGTCCTCGAATTCCTCGTCGTAGAGGTCCTCGGAAACGATCCGCTCTCTTCGCCTGGGAGGCACGAGATCATCCCCTCTCCCCGTCGGGCGCCGTCATCTGTCCGAGGATCCGCGTCACCGCCTCTTTCTCCTCCTCCTCGGTCATCAGGCCGGCGCGCCTGGCCTCCTCGATCTCCTCCAGCCTGCGCCGGACCCCGGCCGGGCTGCGCGTCTCCAGCTCGACCTGCTCCTCGATCAGCTCCGCGAGCCGGATCAGCCCACGGATCGGAGCGAACGGCAGGCCGAGGGTCAGGCCGAACAGGTCCATCCGTCATCCCTCCTCCGGATACGGGGTCGTGACGAAGTCGTACGGCGCCAGCGGTCCGAGCAGCCGTACGGTCACCCGTTCCGCCCAGCGTTCGCCGAACTCCTCGACGGCCCGTTCGAACTCCTCAAGCCGGTCGGTCTCGATGAGGAACGCCGCGTGCACCGCGTCCTGCTCATGGGTTGGTTCTCGTACGGCGACGGCGGCGCTCAGCGGGGCGAGGGCTCCGACGATCTCCTCGGTGTCGGCGTCCCGCCTGGCCGCGACGCCCTCGCCGAGGAGTTCGCCGAGCCGGATCCGCGCGTCCCAGGTCGCCTCCTCCGGTTTGCCGCGAATGTCGTCGCGCAGCCGGGCGGCCTCGGGGTTCTCCGCGAGGACCTCACCGATCACGACCGACTCGACGTAGCGGCCCTTGACGATGTACTCCGTCCGGCCTTCCAGGTCGTCCAGCGCGTCGCGGAACGCGTCGTGGTTGGGAGCGAGCAGTTCCTCGACGACCGCCTCGTCGTCGGTCACCACCGCCCCGAAGCGCAGCGGCAGCACCGGCACCTCCGCGGCTGCCTCGTCCAGCAGCCGTTGGTGGGCGAAGAGGTCCTCCGGTCTGCCGAGTGGCCGGTCCAGCGCGATCTCACTCGTCAGGGCGGCGATGTCGCCGTGCCGTACGAGCCGGATCTTGGCTGGTGGGTCACCGACTCCCGTGGCTTCGGGGTCCACCTCGACGTCGCCCGGCATGATGCCGTAGACGTAGGAGGCGCTCTCCTGAACTGTGGAGCGGGACATCTCAGCCCTCCCGCCTTCGCCGTCTGCGGGGTTCCTCCTCGGGCTCCTCGTCGCCCAGGAAGTCGTGCAGCTTGTCCCCTGCCGCGTCCAGTGCCCCCTGCGCGATGCCCTTGGTCTTCGCCTTGCCCACACCCTGTGTCATGTCCTGCACCACTTCCGGCAGACCCTTTCCCCCTGTCTGCGCGAGGTCGAGACGGTTCGCGGCCTCCGCGAAGCGCAGGTAGGTGTCGACGCTGGCCACGACGACCCGGACGTCGATCGTCAGGAGTTCGATGCCGACGAGCGAGACCCTGACGAAGGCGTCAATCACGAGGCCCTTGTCGAGAATCGTGTCGATGACGTCGGCCAGTCCCGAGGAGGATCCGCCTCCTCCTCCGCCCGCCGAAGGTTGCACGATGGTCATCAGCCACCTCCCCGGCTCCGCGTTCTCCTCCCGGACTCCACGTCACGTGCTCCGGGCGGCGGTCCGGCGTCGTGCCGGGCGCGGGGCCTCCTCCTTCTCGGTGTCCGAGGGACGACGTCGGGCCGGACGCCTCGGAGCCGCCTCCTCGGACTTCTCGGCCTCGGCGCGGCGGCGCCGTACCGGACGCTTCGCCTGCTTGGACTCCTCCTCTTCCTCCGGCGACTCCTCCTCGGAAGACTCCTCCTCAGACTCGGAAGGTTCCTCCTCCGAAGAGGGTTCCTGGGCCTCTTCCTCCTCCTGCAGGGCGGTCTCGTGGTCCTTGACGACCTTGCTGTCGCGGATCTCGCCGCGCCATCCCTCGATGTCGTCGGGGTGGAGCAGCGTCTGCGTCATGACGTGCCGCCTGAAGTGCTTGAACTCCAGGCGTGCCCGCCTGCCCTGTGCCCGCCACAGGTTGCCGGTGTGCTCGAACAGGCCCTGCGGGTGATACTCCAGGACGAGCAGGACGCGGGTCAGGTCGGGACCGAGGGAGTGGAAGGACACGGCGCCGTCGACGTAGCCCTTGGCTCCCTTGGAACGCCAGATGATGTGCCGGTCGGGGACCTGCTCGACGATGGTCGACTCCCAGGTCCGGTGGGACCAGAAGACCTGCGCCTTCCAGGAGATCTTCTCCTCGGCCTCCTGCTGGACCCCCTCGACCTTCTTCGTGAAGCTGGGGAAGTCCTCGAACTGGGTCCACTGGTCGTAGACGAGCCGCAACGGGGCGCCTATGTCGAGTGTCTCGACGATGCTGGTGAGCTTGAGCTTCTTGCCCTTGCCGCCCTTGCCCCCCTTGTCGCCTCCCGTGACCTTCTGGAACAGGCCGCCGACCGTCGACTTCGCCATTTCCTTGAGGCCGGTGGCCACGGGATGTTTGGAACCGACCACCGATCCGACGAGGCCCATGATGCCGCCGTCGCCGTTGTCGGCGAAGTCGGTCAGCCGACCGGTCAGCCCGCCGAGTTTCTCGGTCACGGATGCCAGGAGCCGTTCGCCGAGCGCCTCGGCGAGGTTGCGGAGCTCCTGGGTGAGTTGGTCAACGGGAAGGGTCTGCGTGACCTCTCCAGCCGGTGTCCCCTTCGTCTGTTCGGTCATCGCGTCTCATCCCCGGACTCGGCGGACGGGGCGGTCTCGCCGGGGCGCCCGCTCACGCTGCGGGCTCCGGCTCCTCGCCGTCCTGCTCCTGCTTCGCGGGCGCTCCTCTTCTTCCTCCTCCTCTTCCTCTTCTTCTTCCTCGAACTCGTCCTCCGGTTCCTCCTCGTCCTCCTCCTCGAACTCCTCCTCCTCGGCCTCCGGCTCCTCGCGGGATCTGCGAGCCGTACGGCCCCGGCCCGAGGTGGGGCGCTTCCGTGGGCGCTCCTCTTCCTCTTCTTCCTCCTCACCGGCGAGGCCGCCGGGGACGCGCAACGACTCGGCGCGTTCGTGAAGCCTGGAGGTCAGTGAGTCGATCTGCCTGCTCGCCGCCGCCCTGGCCGCGGCCTTGCCCACGTCGAGCAGTTCGCCTCGTACGCTCTGGGTGAGCTTCTCCAGCTCCGGGGAGGACCCGAGCTGCTTCAGGCCCTGCTGCAACAGGCCGCTCTTCCCCGCGCCCAGCCGGCCGGTCGCGCCCGCCACCGCCAGCACGAGGGCCGTCTTCAGCTTGTGGTGCCGACCAAGGAAGTAGCCTGCGCCTACCGCCAGGGCCATCTGCACTCCGCATTTCACGATCGCCACCCCTAAACGATCATTCCATCGTGGGATCCGTCCGCCTTGGGCCTCGATAGGCCACCGGCGAGAGGAAGACGTCATCGAGAACTAACGCCTGCCGCTTTAAACGTGTCGGAAGCATCTGGTTTCCGAATCGGCTGTCCCCCTACCCGAGAAGACGACAAAGAAACACATATAGGTAAAAACTAGACATATCTCGTTTTGGAGGTGAAAAGCTGATTTTTCCCTGCTTTTCGTGGCGGTGGGTCAGCCGGTGATGAGGGCGTTGATGTCGCTCTGCCGGTAGCGGCGCTGCCCGCTCGGCGTCCTGACGGAGGGGATCTTCCCGGTGAGCGACCACCGGTTGACCGTCTTGGGGTCCACACCGAAGATGTGCGCCACCTCGCCGGGGGTGAGGAGCCGGTCGGTGGTCTCCGGGCCGGTGGTGAAGGTGCCGTCCGGGGCGACGGCCTTGCTCGGGGGCATGGGGGCTCCTTCAGTAGCGCAGTCGGTGGAGGATCTCGTCGTGCCGCGCCAGCGCGCGTGCCAACCGGCGCAACGTGGTACGGCCCAGCACGTCCCGAGCCCCGGCCTTCCGCTGGTCGGGCCGGAGCGGGCAGTAGCGGGTGGCCCACCATTGGGGCAGGCCGGGCAGGTCGCGCTGTTCGTAGCGCCAGTCCGGGTGGGTGCTGGTAAGCACGTCGATCATGCGTTGCTCGTACTCGTCCTCGGTCATGGTCGTCCCTGTTCCGAGAGTGGAAGTGAGGGCGGGCGCCCGGCCCGAGCCGGGGAGCATGAGCCGGGCGCCCTGGAGGAGGACCGGCCTTCCACACGTTGTGGAAGACCGGTGCGCCAGGCAGCTCCCCCTTCCCCAACACGCCAAGTGCCTCGGCGTGTGTGGGAGCCGCCTTGCGAGGTGTGCGGCCCAGGTCCCTCCAACCTGAGCCGCACGTTCATGGGGTACGGCGGGCATGAGCTCCACCGTCTGCCGTACCGGCCTCAGGAGCGCAGCAACCTGCGCAGTCCGACAGGCCGCTGACCAGCCCGAACGGCCCGAGCCTGCAGAGCACGCGCGACGGCCACGGCCCGGATGCTCGGCGGCACCACCGGGGACACCTGCGCGGCCAGCTTCCGGTCCAATTCCTCCGCCGACTCGGCCCGCACCAGCAGAACAGCGCCGGGGGTCGGCCTGCCGGACAGCACGTGCCGGTAGGCACTCCACAACCCGGACTGCGCGTTGTGGAAGACCAGCCAGCCCGGGTGGGCCGTTTGCACGGTGTTACAGGTTCGATCTGAAAGCCCGGCCTCTGGACGGACCGTGTTGAGAAGTGGCATCATGCCGCCCTCCCACCCGGCCGCCGCCTCCTGGCCGTGCCCCGATCGCGCGGCTCAGCGGGCGGACGCTCCTCGCCACCGTGCGGGGGCGATGTGGTCTGGAGCATTCGGACCATCTCCGCATCCTGCATCCGCTCCTCCAACCCCTCCGAAGTGGCATCCTCGACCACCATGACCTGCGGGCCGTCCCAGGACGCCACAGCGTAGAAGCTGCGCTTGCCCAGGCTGTAGAGCACGGTCCAGTCCGCCCACACCTGGTCAAGCCGCTCGGCCTCCGCCCGTGCGGGCCCGTCCCAGACCCGCTGATACACCGAGGCGTACGGCTGGCCGTCCCGATGCCGTCCCGTCACGAAGCCACCCCCTCAACAGCGACGCGAGCCTTCTCCTCCTGCTCAGCCACGGCCGCCTGAACCTCCTCGAAGGTGTCGGCGTCCACCGCCGGTTCCACCCCCGCCCGCAGAGCGACGCGCGGGAAAGCCCGGTTGCGGATGGCCCAGTACCGGCCCGTGTCGCTGACGATCAGTCTCCAGCCCGGGATCGCCGGGCCGTTGGGGGTGTTGTGCATGATCTGGACCTCCGTGATCCGATCAGAGGCTCTGGCCGACGAGATGATCGCCAGACGGGCCTGCCCTGCGGGACAACAAAGAAGGTGCATGCCGTACGGCACAGCCCTGTGGAGACCGGGCCGACAGGTCGGACGAGCCCGGGGCACGCGACACCTACCGGTCGCGGGCCGTACCCCACCCCGGGAGAGACCCGGGCGGCGCAGCCTGGCCCAGGAGATCCCGGCTCGGGGAGCACCGGGAACAGAAGGCGAAGGCCGTACCGGCGCAAGATCCGGTTCAGCGGTCGCGGCCGGAACCACCGCGGGCGCCTCCGGCTCAGGATCCGGCTCAGGAGCGGGCCGCCGCTGAGCGGGCACCAGCGGAACTACCTCGGCGGGCGCGACCTCCACCGGAGGCCGAGGAGCCGGAAGAATCTGCGGGCCGTACTCACGACGAGCCTGAAGCCGGGCGTTCATCAGGAGCCCGGACGGCTGCACGTACTCGTGCCCGTCCTGCTGCGAACAGCCGTGGGCATAGGGGGCATGCCCACACCGGGCGCACCCCATCGGCAGCGGTACGGCACCGGCGAAGCAGCCACAGCCGTCCCGGCTCGATGTGTTCGGGACGGAGCCCGGAGCACTACTCTTACTCACGTCAGGAGTTACCTTCCTGATCAAGGACCTGTTCCGACGTCGTAACCGTTGGGCAGGTCCGTTTTTCTGGGCTAGGCAATACGAAAGAGCCAGCGTCTCTCTCATGGTGTCCCATGGGCTCCTACAGGACCCCATGGTCTCTCTCAGGAACTAAGGCAGTGCCACAGCGCCTTACGGTCACCCACATGATCGACTTCGAAGGACCGCGGACCGTGTGGGAACAGGTCTACGAGATCCTCCGCGATCGGATTGTGCGCGGCGAATACAAGGTCAACCACCCCATCGCCAGCCAAGTTCAGATCGTGGACGAGTTCGGCATTGCTCGGGGCACTGCGGAAAAGATCCGCAAGAAGCTGGTCCAGGACGGCTACGTGGTCACCGTCTCGGGTCGTGGTACGTATGTCCGTCCCCGTGAAGACTGGAATCCACAGCGTTCGGAAGAGCTGTAGTTCTAGCCTCATGGGTGAAGTGAAGCTGCCCGAAGGATGAGAGGCACGATTTGTAGACGCTGACCTCCTGGTCAACAGGGCCATCGCGCTACCTCCCCTGCCTCATCCCCTTGGAGTCCCTATCATTGTCTGGGAATCCCACTCTGGCAACGGGAATCTGAAAATAGTTGGAGTGCCTGCCCGCGAAAGGACGAACAATGCCGCGTACCGGACCTATGAAGACACACAGCACTGTCCGCCTGCGCCGACTGTCCAGGGAGCTACGCCAACTGCGTGCCGAGAGCGGGTGGACCACAGAGGAGGCGGCATCCCGGATCGGATGGTCCCGGTCGAAGCTGAACCGCATGGAAACTGGCGAGGGGAAACCGACTCCTGGCGATATGGCGATACTCTGCGACCTCTACTCGGTCTCTGAACCAACGCGTTCAGCACTCGTCACGTTGGCCAAGGAAGCCGGACGACGCGGATGGTGGACGTCCTACAAGGATGTCTTCGTGGGATCGTATGTTGGCCTGGAAGATGAGGCAGCGGTCATCAGTGAGTGGGGCGTCCAGCTCATCCCCGGCCTGCTCCAGACCGAGGACTACGCCCGCGCGGTCATCCGGTCAAGCCTGGCCAGCAAGGGTGTGGAAGAAGAAGTTGACCGACGAGTGATGGCACGAATGGCGCGCAAGACACTCGTGAGCAGGCCGTCCGCACCTCAAGTACGTGTTGTGCTGGACGAAGCCGTCTTGCATCGTCCGATCGGTGGCGCAGAGGTGATGAATGAGCAGCTACGCGCCTTGGTTACCGCTAGTCGGCGACCCAATGTCTCTGTCCGAGTGCTGCCTTACGCAGTCGGAGAGCACGTTGGCCTGGAAGGATCCTTCATTGTCCTAGAGTTCGATCAAGACGCTGAACTCGACATTGCCTACGTTGAGGGCACTGCCGGAGACGTCTACGTCGAAAGCTCTGATCACGTAGATCGCTATAAAGTGGCGTTTGAACGCATTTGCGAACTGGCGCTGCCGGTCGAGGAGAGTCGCGCCATGATCACCAAGTGCATAAAGGAGTAGTCATGTCCCCGTCTCCGGATCTGTCGAGTGCCGAGTTCCGCAAGTCGAGGCTGAGCGGTGGCGGCAACGCATGTGTTGAGGTCGCGACGAACCTTCCTGACGTCGTCGCCGTCCGCGACAGCAAGGACCTCTCCGGCCCCGTACTGACCTTCACCCCCGCCCAGTGGCGCTCGTTCATCGGCCGCGTGAACACCGGCGCCTTCGACGCCTAATCACTTCTTCCCGCAAGCCCCTGACGCCGACGCGGCGCCGGGGGCTTGCGCGTGTCGAGGGGCACTCTCACAGTGAGAATCAGGAACCCTCAGACGAAGGCGAGGAACAGCCGTGTCCCCCGACCTATCCGCCGCCAAGTTCCGCAAGAGCAGCCGAAGCGACCAAAGTGGTAACTGCGTTGAGGTCGCCACCAACCTCCCCGGCCTGGTCGCCGTCCGCGACAGCAAAGACCCCTCCGGCCCGACCCTGGCCTTCACCCCCACGCAGTGGCGCTCGTTCATCGGCCGCGTGAACACCGGCACCTTCGACGCCTAATCACTTCTTCCCGCAAGCCCCTGACGCCGACACGGCGCCGGGGGCTTGCGCGTGTTGCGTTTTCGCGGTGGTCGGCTCAGCCGATCCGTCCGACCCAGTCGCCTCGCTCCAGCCGTATGCGGCCCGTGGCGGAGATATAGGCGGTCGCTCCTCTCAGGGGGAGGTCTCCCTCGACGACCCACCTGTGCCGGATCTCGTCGAGGATGGACCACAGTCGGCGCGGGCCGCCCTGATGCACGACAGGTGGCGCGTCGCCCTGGCCGGTCGCCCTGGCCCACGAGCCGTCCTCGTGCACCATCCGAGCGGTGTGCCAGCCGTCCTCTCCCCGCTCGTAGCTGTGCTCGATCCCTGGAGCCACCACTTCGAGCATGGAGGGCAACTCCCAGTTCCAGGCCACCTGAAGAACCGGATATCTGCCCTGGGACACCTCCTCGCCGTCCTGGTCCCTTGTCGCGTCGAACAGGCCCCGAATGTCCGGCGGGTATCCCGGCCCCGACCGGGTGGCCATGAAGGTCGCCCGGTCCCATTCCACGCGGCCGATCGCGGCCCAGCGCCCACCGCTGGTCCTGTTCGCGGTGATGATCAGGCTGGTGTTGGCGATCGTGGTGACGAACCTGCCCTCCGGCCGTAGAGCCGCCAGCCAGCTCGGCGGAATCGTGGGGACCGAGACCATGGAGACGATTCGGTCGTAGGTGCCCGGCAGATCTCCCGTGGCGTCGACGGCGAGAACCCTTGGACGCATGCCCAGGTCGGCGAGGCGGCTTTCGGCGATCTCCACCAGGTACGGGTCGACATCGACACTCGTCACATGGTCGTCGCCGAGGGAACGCGCCAGCAGGGCCGCGCCGTACCCGGAACCGACTCCCACGTCGAGAACGTCGGCACCGTCGTAGATGTCCGCGTGCTGGAGCATGCGAACGACCAGGCTCGGCGCGGTGGATGAGGAGGTCGGCATGGTCTGCGCGGGACGGTCGGCCTTGGTCGCGTGGTCGGCGTGGAGCGTCCCCGCCTGCGTCACCAAGGTCTGGTCGCGGTAGGCCTCCGACAGCCACCGCTCAGGGGCATCAGGGCCGTCTCGCAACTCCCACCGCTGCTCGTCTCTCCCCCACCCCCACCAGCGCGGGACGAGCAGATGCCGTGGAGTCCGCTCCATCGCCGCCCTCCACCGCGAGCCACGCGGGCTGGCGGTCACGGCGAGGGCACGGGCACGAGATTCCCAGTCCATGCGTTGCCCGGCTTCACTCGGTGTCGGGGTCACAGAACTTAGGATCGCAGGCGGGCGTGGACGCGGGGTCGCAGTCGTTACCGTCACCTCTCACCGGATCGCAGAGTTCGGGATCGCATCTCTTACCCATAGGGATCGGGATGCCGTTCACCAGTTCCCGCCATCGAGCGCCTCGCAGGATTCTGCGCAGAGGCTGTTCAAGGACATTTCCCGCCGCCATCCATCGGGCCATGACACAGGGCCAAACGTCTCCTGTGGGGCTGATCGCCGCCTTCCCTTTTCCGCAGGCGCCACAGAGTTCGGATGCGTTCCTGGAGCTGGGAGCCGTACGGCCAATGGCTCGAAGTCTGTCACTGCGGACGTCGGTGACGCCGAGAAGAGCGAGCTTGTTTCTTCCTTCGGTGGGCTCTCCGGTCGGCAGCTCGACCATGCCCGCGCGCAGTCGGATGCCGCGTGCCCGCGCCTTTCGGATATTGGCCGTGGTTCGTGCGTGGCTACCGGTGCGGGTGGTCATTCCGTCGTGCTCTTCCGGCCTTTCGCTGTAGTAGCTCGTGGCCAGGGACACACCATCGAGGCCGAACAGTTCCCACCACCGCTCTTTGACGTGGAAGAGGTTGGTGTAGACCTCGACCTTCAGGCCCACACCGACCGCGTACCGGAGGACCGGCTCAAAGGCCGGGCTGAGAGTCGGTTCTCCCCCGATGAGTTGGACGGCCCTCACGCCGAGGGTTGTGGCTTCGTCGAGGACTCCGAACCAGGCCGTTTCGCTCATGGTGCCGTGACTGGCGGTCGGTCCTGACATGGCGTAACAGTGCAGACATGCGAGCTGGCATCGTCCGGTCAGTTCGAGCTGAAGCCGGGTTACCGCTGGTGCCGAGGCGGGGTGTTCAGCACGCCCTTGCAGCTCCATCAGGGTCGGCCCCCTCGTCTGGACCACCAGAATTGAGCACTCACAGTAAAAATAACCTCGCGCTGACCAACCTGAAGGGAACAATGCCATCCCCCATACCGAGCCGGAGATTTCCCGCCCGACACGGCCTGCGAAATGAGGGAAACCGCCTGTGGCTCCCGAAAAGCACGCCCCGCGAGATCGTCAAGGCGTACAGGCCCCGTCACGCAACGGAGGTAATGCCCGTGGGAAGAGACCGGCCAAGCGCTGCCGAACCACCGAACGGCAAGATCACCGTCCCCGCCTGTTTGGTAGCCAGTCGACGGAACCGCAGGCACCGCCCTGATCTTGCACACCATCGCGACCCAGACCGCAGAGGGGTTCGCGACTCCGGCCCGAATGAGTATGAACACATGCCACAGGCTGCGGGCCGTACCTCAGGGTGGTGAGGCTAGGCCATCGTCGCGCCCCCGCGTACCACGATGGCCAAGGCGTGTGCGTTAGGCGTGGGCGGCCGACCTCAACGAGGTTCTCCTTCGCAGGGTCGCGATGCCGACGGCTGCCAGCCAGGTGGCGGCTATGCCGTTGAACATCGCGACCGCGCCCCAGCCGTTGGAGGCGTAGAACTCCGAGGAGTTGAAGCCGAAGAACATCGACGGCACCCCGGCCAGGTGCAGGGCGGCGACGGCGAACGACGACCAGCCGACCCAGCCAGGGAGGGCGCGGGAGCGCAGCACCGCGTATCCGAAGGCGACGCCGAAGACGACCAGCATCAGGTGGGTGATGGCGCCGTAGAGCAGGTAGGTGGGGACGGTTCGGGTGGGGTCGATCTCCTCGACGGCCTTGATGGCGCTGCTGCCCTCGATCCCCTTGGCGACCATGTCGACGATCGTCCACGCCACCCCGGCGACACCGGCGACCGCGCCGAACCATTCGAACCGGGCGTCGGCCCGCGTGATCAGGAACCGGACGCCGGTCATGAACACCAGGAACATCGTGAGGGCGAGGAAGTTGAAGAGCGTCCGGGTGAGGATCAGCCAGTCCGGCATGAGGCTGCCGGTCTCGACGCCGCAGGCCGGGGGGTCGCAGGCGGGGACCACGAAGTAGAGGGGGAGTTCGGCCATCGCGAAGACGGCGCCGAGGACCGCGGCCAGGCCGATCCAGCGGCGTGCCGTGTCCGGGAGCTGAATCTGTGTATGCCATGAAGTGTTCATGCCGTGCACAGTAACAACAACTGTGCATGCCGTCTACTATTTCTTTTGGACCTTCGAGAGGACACCGGCCATGACCCCACGTAAGAGCCCCGACGACGCCGACCTTGAGGCGCTGCCGCCCGGCCTGGCCGCGGCCTGGGGCGTCGTCGACGCCGGGGGGCGGCGCGGCCCCAAACCGGCGCACAGCGTCGAGGAGATCATCGCGGTGGCAACGGAACTGGCCGATGCGGAGGGCATCGCCGCCGCCTCGCTGCCGAAGGTGGCCGGCCGGATCGGCGTGACCACCAACGCGCTGTACCGCTACGTCAGCTCCAAGGAAGAACTCGTCGTGCTCCTGGCCGACCGCGCCTGGGGTGACCCGCCCGCGCTGCCGGACGGCGACTGGCGAGAGGCCGCCGCGCTGTGGTCACGCCGACTGTTCGAACGCTTCCTCTCGCGCCCATGGCTGCTGGACGTGCCGACGACCGTCTCCCTGACCCCGCACAACGCGGCCTGGCTGGACGCGCTGATCACCGTGCTCCGGCCGACCGGTATGGAGGCGCAGCAGATGCTGAACTGCGCCTATCTCCTCGACAGCCACGCCCGGTACGGTGCCAACCTGCGGCGCAACACCCCGACACCGGCCGCGTTGCGCCGGGCGAACCCCGACCAGCAACGGGCGGTGCGCGCGGTCCGCGTCTTCCTGGACGGCCAGCTCCGCTCCCGCGACCTCAACGCCGTCGCGGACGCGCTGGAGAACCCGACGTTCCTCTCCGACGAACCCCCGCTCGACGGCTTCGAATTCGGTCTCGCGAGGATTCTCGACGGCATCGAGGTGTATGTCCGACGGTGAGAACACCACAGCGGCCGGAGTGGGTCAGTAGTCGGCCAGGGCGTTGGGACCGAGGAGGACCTTGAGGTCTCCGGCGAAGGCGCCGTTGGCGAGGTTGATCTTGTACTCCGGGGCGATCTCCACGAGGACCTTGCGCCGGTTGAGGCGTTCGACCATGAACTGGACCGGGGTGTCGCCCCGGTGGGTCCGGAACATCTGCTTCAGCTCGTCGACGAGCTTGCGGTCGATCCTGCTCTCCTGCAGGGAGATGATGATCGGGTCCTTGTCGCCGGGCTGGGGGACCCTGGAGATGTCGAGGAACTCGAAGGCGACGGCGTTGAAGCTGACGCTGGCGTCTTCGCCGTTCTCCCGGATGCGGATCTTGCCGGTGCACGCGACGACGAGGTCGGGGGCGAGGTTGTCGCCGTAGAGCTGGTAGGTCGTGGGGAAACAGGGGACTTCGAGGCTGCCGTCGTGGTCTTCGATCTTGAGGATCGCCCAGACGTTGCCCTGCTTGGTGACCTTCTTCTCGACGCCGGAGATGATGCCGGAGATCTTGATCTCACCGCGTTCCCGGTCGGCGTCGCCGTTGAGGACCTGCGCGATCGAGTGGGTGCGGTTCTTCTCCAGGACGCGTTCGGCCCCGTTGAGGGGATGGTCGGAGACATAGAGGCCGAGCATCTCGCGCTCGAAGGCGAGCTTGGTCTTCTTGTCCCACTCGTTCGTCGGGACGACGACGGCGAAGGCGGTGTCACCGTCACCCGAGTCCTCGAAGGCGCCGAACAGGGAGTCCTGTCCGATCGCCTCCTTCTTCTTGACGTCGATGACGGAGTCGATGGCCTGCTCGTGGACCATGACGAGCCCGAACCGCGGGTGTTCGAGGTCGTCGAAGGCCCCGGCCTTGATCAGTGATTCGATCGTGCGCTTGTTGCAGACCTGGACGGGGACCTTGGTGAGGAAGTCGTTGAAGTCGACGTACTTCCCGTACTCCTTGCGGGCCGAGATGATCCCCTGGATCGGGCCGTCACCGACGTTCTGGACCGCGCCGAGGCCGAACCGGACGTCCTCGCCGACGGCGGCGAAACGCAGGTTGGACTCGTTGACCGAGGGCGGCAGGACGCGGACCTTCATCCGGCGGCATTCGGCCAGGTAGATGGCCATGCGGTCCTTGTTCGTACCGACCGAGGTCAGCAGCGCCGCCATGTACTCGGCGGGGTAGTTGGCCTTCAGGTAGGCGGTCCAGTAGGAGACGAGTCCGTATCCAGCGGTGTGGGACTTGTTGAAGCCGTAGGAGCTGAAGGGCTCAAGGACGTCCCAGACGGCCTTGGCGTGCTCCTCGGTGAAGCCCTTGCTGACCATGCCGGAGGAGAACGTGGCCCACTGCTTGTCCATCTCCTCCTTCTTCTTCTTGCCCATCGCGCGCCGGAGGATGTCGGCGCCGCCGAGGGTGTAACCGGCGAGCTGCTGGGCGATGGCCATGACCTGCTCCTGGTAGACCACCAGGTGGTAGGTGTTGCCGAGGATCGGCTCAAGGGCGTCCTTGAGGTCGGGGTGGATCGGCTCGACCTTCTGCGTTCCGGCCTTGCGCAGCGCGTAGTTGACGTGCGCGTTCGCGCCCATCGGACCGGGACGGCCAAGCGCCAGGATCGACGAGACGTCCTCGAACTCCGTGGGGGCGATCAGCTTGGTGAGGTCGCGCATCATGGACGAGTCGAGCTGGAACACGCCCAGCGTCCACCCGGCGGCCAGCAGCTCGTAGGCCTTCTTGTCGTCCAGCGGCACCTTGAGCATGTCGAGCTCGATGCCGCGGTTGGCCTTGATGTTCTCGACCGCGTCACCGAGCACGGTGAGGTTGCGCAGACCCAGGAAGTCCATCTTGAGCGCGCCCATGTTCTCACTGGACGGCCCGTCGAAGCCGGTGATGCGGGCGCCGTCGTCCTGCCGCATGAAGATCGGCATGACGTCGACCAGCGGCTGGGACGACAGGATGACACCGGCGGCGTGGACACCGGTGCCACGGGTCAGCCCCTCAAGGCCGAGCGCGGTCTCGATGACCTTCTTGACGTCGACGTCCTCCTCGTACAGCTTGCGAAGCTCGCTGGCCTCCGCGTACCGAGGGTGGTCCTTGTCGAAGATGCCGGTGAGCGGGATCTCCTTGCCCATGACGGCGGGCGGGAACGCCTTGGTGATCTTCTCGCCGACGGCGAAGGGGTAACCGAGGACGCGGCCCGCGTCCTTCACGGCGGCCTTCGACTTGATCGTCATGTAGGTGATGATCAGCGAGACGTTGTCCTCGCCGTACCGCTCGGTGACGTAGCGGATCATGTCGCCGCGCCGACGCTCGTCGAAGTCCAGGTCGACGTCGGGCATCGAGATGCGTTCGGGGTTGAGGAACCGCTCGAACAGAAGCTGGTGCTCGATGGGGTCGAGTTCGGTGATGCCGGTGACGTAGGCGACCATCGACCCGGTGGCCGAGCCTCGGCCGGGGCCGACCCAGATGCCGTTGTCGCGGGCGTACTGGCAGATGTCGGCGACGACGAGGAAGTAGCCGGGGAACCCCATCGTCTCGATCACGCCGAGTTCGTACTCGATGCGCTCGACGACCTCGGCGGGGACGGGGTCGCCGAACCGGCGGACGGCGCCGCGGGCGCACTCCTTGCGCAGCCAGCTCATCTCCGTCTCCCCTTCGGGGACGGGGAACTTGGCGGCGAGGTCCCGGTGGGCGAACACCTCCTCGTAGGACTCGACCCGTTCGGCGATCAGGAGGGTGTTGTCGCAGCCCTGCTTCCACAGCTCGTCGTGGTCCAGGCCGCGCATCTCCTCGGCCGACCGGATGTAGTAACCGGCCCCGGAGAAGCGGAACCGGTCGGGCGCGTCGATCTGGGAGTTGGTGCCGACGCACAGCAACGCGTCGTGGGCGGTCGCCTGGTCCTCGGTGACGTAGTGGGAGTCGTTGGTGACCAGCGGCGGGATGTTGAGCCGCCTGCCGATCTCCAGGAGCTGGTCGCGGACACAGGTCTCGATGAGGATCTTCCCGTGGTCCATCAGCTCCAGGAAGTAGTTCTCCCTGCCGAAGATCTCCTGGTACTTCGCCGCGTGCTCCAGGGCCTTGTCGAACTGGCCGAGCCGCAGCCGCGTCTGGACGGCGCCGGACGGGCAGCCGGTCGTCGCGATGATCCCCTCGTGGTACTCGGAGAACAGCTCGTCGTCCATGCGGGGGTACTTCTTCATGTGGCCTTCGAGCGAGGCCAGCGAAGAGATCTTGAAGAGGTTCTTCAGGCCCTGGGCGTTGTAGGCCCACATCGTCTTGTGCAGGTAGGTGCCTGACGCCGAGACGTCACCGCCGATCCCGCGCTGCTCGTCGAACCTGCGCTGGTGCGGCTCCCCCCAGAAGACGGGCTTCTTGTGGAAGCGGGACTCGGGGCTCACGTAGCCCTCGATCCCGATGATCGGCTTGATCCCGGCGCCGGTGATCTTCTTGTTGAACTCGTAGCTGCCGAACAGGTTGCCGTGGTCGCTCATCGCGATGGCGGGCATGCCGAGCTGGCTGACCCGATCGGCCATCTTCCCGATCTTCGCTGCGCCGTCCAGCATGGAGTACTCGGTGTGAACATGCAGGTGCACAAACGAATCAGCCACAGTAGATCTTGGCCTTCCGGGTCGAGCGATCGGTGCCCCAACCTTATCGACGCAACCCGCCCGTGGCCGCCCCACGGACAACGACAGTCACATCACGGATGCCCGGCAACGTCAGCCACGGCCTCCTGGCGGCGCCCATCGCTCGGGTGTCGCGTGCCGGGCCGTACCCCAGCCTGGACATCGTCGTCGCCCCCGCCACCACGATGTCCAGGCCCGCGGTGACCCGCTACGTCAGCGTCTCGGCCGGGGTCACGATCGACGGGACCACGTTCTCCTGGGAGGCCCGGCCGAGCTGCCTGACCGGCTTGATCAGCAGCAACGCCACCACCACGCCGACCGTCACCAGCGCCGACCCCAGGATGAACGTGCGCGGCTCGACCAGCGTGGTGACCGGACCGGCGATGGCCTGCCCGACCGCCATGCCCGAGACAGAGCCGGCCACCTGGTAGGCGTTGACCCGGTTCACCACGTCCGGCGCGACCTGCGTCTGGACGCTGGTGGACCACATCACCGACCAGAACGCCAGCGCGTATCCCCCGAGCAGGTGCCCGACCATCAGCATCGGCAGCGGCAGCCCGAGCGCGACCGTCAACGGCGCCGCCACGTATCCGCTCAGCGCCATGGCCCCGGCCGCCAGCGGCTTGGCCGGTCTGAGCCTGATCGCCACCAGCCCGCCCATCACTGTGCCGAGGCCGAGCGCCGTCATCACCCAGCCGTAGTCGGCCCCGATGACCTGCGACGACAGCGGCACGTACGGCCCGACCACCAGGACCCCCCAGAACACCCAGACCAGGATGACCGACCACATCCAGTTCAGGGCCTTGAACTCGTCCCAGCCCCTGCGCAGGTCGCTGAGCACGTTGGAGGGCGCCGGTTTGGGTACGGTGACCCGGACCAGCAGCAGGAACACCCCGCTGACCAGGAACGTCGCGGCGTCCAGCGTGTAGACGAAGACCGGCCCGGTGAGGACGATGAGGATTCCGGCCAGCGCGGGACCCGCCAGTTGGGTGATCGCCTCGGCGACCTTCAGCGTCGCGTTGGCCCGCTGCGGGTCCTTGGCGACCAGGGGGACCATGCCGTTGACGCACGGTTCGAACGTCCCGGCGCCGATGCCCGACAGGAACGCCATCGCCAGCAGCAGGCCGAGGGGCGGGGCACCGTTCAGGAAGGCGATGGCCACGCACGCCTGGGTGATGACCCTGAGCACGTCCGCGGCGATCATCAGGCGCCGGGCGCCGATCCGGTCGGCGAAGACGCCGCCGAACAGCATGACCAGCACGGCCGACGTGGTCCAGATCGCGAGCGTGTAGCCGACGCCCGCGATCCCGTAAACTTTGCCGATCGCCAGTGCCGAGGCGACGGGCATCATCGCGTCACCGAGCAGTGAGACCGTACGGGCAACGAAGTAGAGGCTGAAGTTCCTCGTCCACATAAGCCCCAATTCTGGGTTTTTCCAGCTCAGGGCGCCGGTGTCCCAGATGACATCATTGGGTACATTTACGCCATGACCCTGCACTGCCCGGAAACGCCCCCCACGCCTTCCAGCTCGCATCGCGTGGTCGCCCTGGTCGCTCCGAAGCAGGAGCTCTATCCGGTGACGTCCGCCTCGGCCGTCTTCGGCTATCACGGCCCCGACATCCCCCAGCACTACGGCTTCAGCCTGTGCGCCGAGCATCCCGGTTCTCTCCCCACGACCCTCGGCGCCCCCATCCAGGTGGACAACGGCCTTGAGGCCATCGACGACGCCGAGACCGTGGTCATCGCGGGCTGGAGCTGGACCCTCGCTCCCTCGCCCGCCGTGCTCGACGCGGTGTCCCGAGCCCACGCGCGAGGCGCGCGCATCGTCGCCGTCGCCGCCGGGATCTTCGTCCCCGCCGCCCTGGGTCTCCTGGACGGCCGCCGCGCCTCCGTCCACTGGGAGCTCTCCAACGAGCTGGCCATCCGCCACCCCCGCGTCGTTCTCGACAACACCGTCATCTACGTCGATCACGGCGACGTCGCCACCGCCGGGGCCTCGGCCGCCACCCTCGACCTCTGCCTCCACCAGGTCCTCCAGGAGCACGGCGCGGCCCACGCCATGCGCATCGGCCGCCAGCTCGCGGCCGGTCCGCACCGCGAGGGCTGCCAGCGTCAGTACCCTCCGCTCCCCACCACCGGCCCCATGCCGGACTCCCTGGCCCCGCTGCTCGAATGGCTCCTGTCGCGCCTGCCCGACCAGGTCACCGTCGAGGACATGGCCGTCCGCTCCGGCGTCTCCCCGCGCACCCTCACCCGCCAGTTCACCGAACAGCTCGGCGTCCCGCCCGCCCGCTGGCTGCTGGAACGCCGCCTTGCCGCCACCCGCGCCATGCTGGAGGAGACCGACCTGCCCGTCGAGACCATCGCCACCCGCGTCGGCCTCTCCTCCGCGGTCAACCTCCGGCGCCGTTTCCACACCGCCCTGCACACCACCCCGGCCGCCTACCGCCGCTCCTTCCGCTAGAAGCCCCGCGTTCACCTGGTTGTAGGCCGCCGTCCCTACCGTGGCGGTTCATGACAGAGGACTTCGACCGGTTCCTGGAGGAGGCGCGCCGGGCGCTCGACACGGCCGACCGGCCGCCCGACGAGGAGCTCCCCGGGGGCGAGGGCACGGCGGCGGACGGGCGGATCGTCGCCAGGGTCTCGCCCGACGGCCTGCTCACCTCGTTGCAGGCCGACCCCCGGGTCATGCGGCTGGGCCTGCGGGAACTGTGCGACCAGGTCGTGCACGCCGTCAACGCCGCGCTCGGCGACCTGCGCTCGAACCTCGACGCCCGCCACGGGGCGGTTGACGTGACGGGTCTGGCGGAGACGCTGGGCACCGTCCAGGAGGAGTCGCTGCGGAAGATGAACGACTTCGTGCGGGAGATCGAGGAGCTCGCCCGCCGGATCGAGGGTCGTGGATGAACCCCCTGGAGGTCCGCTCGCCCAGTTTCCGTACGGCGTCCGCCGGGCTCAGCGGCGCAGGCGAGGACCTGGCCGCCCACGGGCACGCGCTCGGGACCTCGGGGGCCGTGTTCGGCCCGGGACCCGTCGGCGGGCTGCTGGGCGACCTCCTGGAACGGACGCTCGGCGCGCTCACCGCGTCGCTGGAGTCGGTCGTGACCGACCTGGACGACGCAGGGCGGGCACTGGGTCAGATGGACACCGGCTACCGACGGGCCGAGACCCTCAGCGTGGAGGCCGTCAGCCAGGCGACGCGTGCGGATTCTCCAACCACTCCCCGACCGTCACCTCACCCTTACGCCCCACCCGGTACGGCCTGGCCCGCATGACGTACTCCGGGGAGATCCCCCCGGGGAAGACGACCTCGTCGTAGCTGGAGTTCGGCAGCCGGAGGCCGGTGGCACCGGGGGTGCGGATGTCGTACACCCAGCCCTGGCGGCCGTACTCGTGCCACTGGAGATGAATCCTGTCGGAGTAGCTGGTGCTGACGAAGGCCGAGTTGCGCGCCTTCTCGTCCAGGTGGGCGACGTATCCGTTCAGGTCGGTGTTGTGCGGGTTCTTCGGCCGGAAGCCCTCGGAGAAGATCTCGTCGGGATGCCGGGTGTCCGACCGGTAGACGGGCTCGCCGTCCCGCCGCCACACCGGCCGGGTGCTGTTGCGGAAGGGTGAGCCGCGAAAACCCGGGCGCGGCCGGATCGCCGAGACGTTCACGTCGCGGTTGGCGGCGGCCCTGAGCGGGTCCCAGTCCGCGGGCCGACCCCGCAGACGGCCCGCGCCGGTCCGCAGGAGCGCCACCGCGCGCTTCATCGGCTCCACCACGCCGCGCGCGAGGAAGTGGACGACGTCGTCGAGCAGCGCGCGCAGGGCGCGGCGGGTCCTGGCCACGGCCGCCACCACAGCCCCCGGCGAGGCCACGGTCCGGGCGGCGGCGACCACCAGCGCGACGAGCTGGGCTATCACCCCCAGCTTCCACATCAACGCGGCCACGGCCGCCGTCAGAAGCGCGAGGCCCACCAGCTCCGCGGCGTCGGCCAGCCGGTTCGCCCGGTCGCCGGGCGCGTTCTCCGCCATCCACGAGCGGTAGGCGTCCACGCTGTCCCCGGTGTTGTGCCGCCACACCTGGCTCGCGTGCGCGTCGGTGTCCCGCACCGAACCCCGCAGCCGCGCGGCCACCACCGTGTACCGCGCGCCCTCAGCGCGCAGCAGATCCTCATCCATCTCGTACGGCCACGCCGCCACCCCGGTCCAGGAGAGCGGGGCCGCCAACGCCTGCGGTAGCTGGAGGGACATCGGCGCTCAGCACCCGTCCAGGTCCTGCGGTTCGGGCTTTTCGGACATCGCCCGGAAGCCTACTGGATCACCGGGGTCGCAGGCCGTCCAGCAGGACCGTGAGGTAGGCCTCGACCAGCTCCGGGCAGGAGGGCTGGGCGCGGGCGACCGCCAGGGCGGTCTCACCGAGCAGGGTCGTGGTGACGGCGGGGTCGATGTCGGTGCGGACCGTGCCCTCGTGGCGCGCCCCGTCGATCATCTCCTCGACGGCCCGGACAAGATCGGCGCGCAGGGCCGTGGTGGCGGGCAGATCCAGGCCCCCCAACTGGTCGTTGATGGCGTGGTGCGCGGCCTGGAAGGCGATCAGCTCGCGGAGGAAGACGTGCAGGGCCCGCGTGGGCGTGGTCTCGGCGATCAGCTCGCGGGCACGCCGTACGACCGGATCGAGCAGGCGCGAAACGGCGGCGTCCAGCAGCGCGTCCTTGCAGCCGAAGGCGCGCACCACGGTCGCCGCTCCCAGGCCCGCCTTCCTGGCGATGACCTCAACGGTGAGGGACGCGTCCGGCTCGGCCATCAGCGCGGTCGCGGCGTCCAGGGCGAGCTGACGGTTGCGGACGGCGTCGGCCCGGCGCCGGGTTCCAGCGGGCGTTGACAACTGGAATGCCCCTTCCACATAATAAATGGAACGTGTATTTCACTTATCCTAACGTGGAAGAGCTCCCCGTGAACAAGCGCATCCTGATCTCCGGCGCGAGCATCGCCGGGCTGACCCTGGCCCACTGGCTGGCCCGGCACGGCTTCGAACCCACCGTGGTCGAGCACGCCCCGGCTCCGCGCTCCGGCGGCAACGGGGTGGACGTGCGCGGCAACGCCATCGAGGTGACCGAGCGAATGGGCATCCTGCCGCGGATCCGCGCGTTGGCCACCGACGTCCACGGCATGAAGTTCGTGGACGCCACCGGCCGGGCCGTCGCCAGGATCGACACCCGGGACCCCGCCTCCGTCGAGATCATGCGCGGCGACCTGGTGGCCCTGCTCCACGAGGTGACCGACGCGGAGATCCTGTTCGGCGACTCCGTCCTCGGCCTGGAGCAGGACGACGACGGCGTGACGGTCACCTTCGAGCACGCGCCCGCCCGCCGCTTCGACCTCGTCGTCGGTGCCGACGGCATGCACTCCAACATCCGTCGGCTCGCCTTCGATCCCGAGGAGCGGTTCATCCGGTTCAAGGACCACTACTTCGCCTTCGCCGACACCGACGCCTCGCTCGGCGAGAACCGCTGGGTGACGATGTTCAACACGCCGGGCAAGATGACCGGGATCTACCGGTCCGGCAACCACGCCCAGGCCAAGGCGTACTTCATGTTCCGTTCCGCGCCCCTGCGCTACGACCACCGGGACGTCGCCGAGCACAGGCGCCTGATCAGCGAGGCGTTCGGGGGCGAGTCGTCCTGGCGGACCAGGGAACTGCTCGACGCGGCCCTCGCCGACCCTGACCTCTACTTCGACGCCCTGGGCCAGGTGCGGATGGACTCCTGGTCCAACGGCCGCGTCACGCTCGTCGGAGACGCCGCCTGGTGCGCCTCCCCCGCCTCGGGCGCGGGCGCGGAACTGGCCCTGGTCGGGGCCTACCTTCTCGCCGGGGAACTCGCCGCGGCGGACGGCGGCCACCGCGTCGCCTTCGCCCGCTACGACGCGGCCCGCCGCCCCCTGGTCGACGCGAAACAGCGGATCGGCCCCAACGTCCGCCTCATGGTCCCCAAGACCGAAGGCGGCCGGTGCGTCCGCGACGTCGTCGCCCGCCTGCCCCTGCTGAGAACCCTCGGCGCCATGGAACGCCGAACCCCTCTACCGGAGTACGGGCTCAGCGGAGGGGGCGGAAGAAGGTCCTGATGTCCTCCACCAGGAGGTCGGGGGCCTCCATGGCGGCGAAGTGGCCGCCGCGGTCGAACTCCGACCAGTGGGTGATGTTGTGCTCGCGTTCGGCGATCCGCCTGACCCCGGGGTCGCCGGGGAAGACCGCGACGCCGTGCGGCAGCGCCGAGTACTCGACGGCCGCGCCCCAGCTCTTCTGCTCCTCCCTGTAGAGGCGGGCGGACGAGGCCGCGGTCCCGGTGAACCAGTAGATGCTCACGTCCGTGAGCAACTGGTCGAGGTCAACCGCGTCCTCGGGCAGCTCGTGGGCCGGGTCGGTCCACTCCTTGAACTTCTCCACGATCCACGCGAGCTGCGCCGCGGGTGAGTCGTGCAGCCCGAACGCGAGGGTCTGCGGCCGGGTCGCCTGGATGATCGCGTAGCCGGACCGGTCGTGGTCCTGATACTGGCCGAGACGCGCGAGTTCCTCCGGGGTGAGACCCTCGAACTCGGCCGGGTCACCCGTCGGGAACCCGAGCCCGCCGTTGACGTGCACGCCGACGACGTTCTCCGGTGCGGTACGGCCCAGCGTCGGCGAGATGACCGCGCCGCTGTCACCGCCCTGCGCGCCGTACCGCCGATAGCCGAGGCGGTTCATCAGCTCCGCCCAGGCCCGTGCGACGTGTCCCAGGTCCCAGCCGGTCTCGACGGTGGGGCCGGAGAAGCCGAAGCCGGGGATGGACGGGGCGACGAGGTGGAACGCGTCCGAGGGGGCGCCGCCGTACGAGACGGGGTCGGTGAGCGGACCGATGATCTTCAGGAACTCGGCGACCGAGCCGGGCCAGCCGTGGGTGATGATCAACGGCAGCGCGTCGGGCTCGGGGGAGCGGACGTGCACGAAGTGGATGTTCTGCCCGTCGATGTCGGTCGTGAACTGCGGGAACGCGTTCAGCCGTGCCTCGGCGGCACGCCAGTCGAAGCCGGTGCGCCAGTACTCGGCCAGTTCGCGCGCGTAGCCGACGGGGACCCCGTAGGACCAGCCAACCCCGGGCAGCTCGTCCGGCCAGCGGGTCGCCGCGAGCCGCTCACGCAGGTCGTCCAGCCGGGTCTGCGGGACGTCGATCCGGAACGGGTGGATGCGCGGGTCGTCGTTCATGTCCCCAACGTTAGGCAGCGGTTAGGACAGGTCCGGTCCTAGGATGGACGCCATGTTGGAGACGTCCGCGCGGCTGCTGCGGCTGCTGTCGCTGCTGCAGACCCCGCGAGACTGGTCGGGCACCGAACTGGCCGTACGGCTCGGCGTCTCGTCACGCACGGTCCGCCGCGACGTCGAACGGCTCCGCGACCTCGGATACGTCGTGCACGCCACGGCGGGTGCCCCCGGCTACCGGCTCGGCGCCGGGACCGGGCTTCCGCCGCTGCTGCTCGACGACGAGGAGGCCGTCGCGGTCGCCATCGGGCTCGGCACCGCCGCCGTCTCCGGGGTGACGGGCATCGGGGAGACGTCCGTCCGGGCCCTGGCCAAGCTCGAACAGGTCCTCCCGGCCCGGCTCAGGAGCCGCGTCGGTGACCTGCGGTCGGTCACGGTCCCGCTGACGGACCACGCCTCGGCCGTCGATCCGGCCGTGCTCACCGCGATCGCCGCCGCCGTCCGGAACCGGGAGAGCCTGCGGTTCGACTACCGCTCCCACGACGGCACCGAGGATCGCCGGGCCGCCGAGCCGTACCGGCTGGTCAACTCGGGGCGGCGGTGGTATCTCGTGGCGTGGGACACCGGCCAGAGCGGCTGGCGCACGTTCCGCGTCGACCGGCTGCGCCTGCGCACCCCGAACGGCCCGCGCTTCACGCCCCGTGAACCGCCCGGCGCCGACCTCGTCCAATATGTCGCGGAGCGGATCTCGGTCAATCCGTACCGCTATCGCGGCCGGTTCACGGTGCACGCCCCGGCCGACGTCATCGCCGCCCGGATGCCCCCGACGATCGCGGTTGTCGAACCGACCGGCGACGACACGTGTCTCCTCAGCACCGGGTCCAACTCCCTCGACGAGCTGGCCATGTGGGTCGCGGGCCTCGGCGTCCCCTTCGAGGTGCACGACCCACCGGAGCTCGTCCGGCACATCCGCGCCCTCGGCGCCCGCCTCACCGAGGCGACAACGCCCCGATGACGGCTCTGATGGCCTTTCCGTCGTAGCCCCCGGTGGGGAGCGTGGCGCCCTGGGCGTGGCGGACGATGCCTTCGGCGTCGATGAGCACGCTGCCGGACCGCTGCATCATGCCGAAGACCTTCCTGCCGAGGCCGACCATCTCGTGCGGGGTGTCGTCGCGGGCGGTGAGCACGGGGAACGGGACGCGCTGCCTGGCCTTCCAGGCCGCCGCCCGCTCCCGGCTCCCGGGGACCGCGATCAGGACGCGGACGTTGTCGGCCGCCAGGTCGTCACCGATCCTGACGAGGTCCTGGACGTTCCGGTTGCAGACGGGACACGACGTGGCGCGCACGAAGTAGAGCAGCACCGCGTGCCTGCCCCGGTAGTCGGACAGGCGGACGGTGTTTCCCATGGTGTCTTCGAGCACCATCTCCGGCGCGGGCGATCCGATTTCGAGCATGGTGGGACTCCTCTTCGAAGGATCATCAGGACTTCAGGCCGAGCTGGAGGGAGGCGTGCGCTCGTTCAGGCTCTCCCGGAGGGCGGCGCGGGCCCGGTGCAGGTGGGACTTCATCGCCGGGACGCTCAGGCCGAGTGACCCGGCGACCGCGCGTCCCGGGTAGCCCAGCACGTCACGCATGATCAGGACACGCCGCTGGACCTCGGGCAACGCCCGGATCGCCTGCGCGAGCAGGTCGGCCTCAAGACGCCGGAGAACCTCCTCCTCCGCCGACGCGACCGGCTCCATCTCCTCACCACGCTGGTCGAGCAGTCGCCGGGTACGGCGGACGCACTCGTTCCTGACGATCCTGAACATCCAGGACGCCAGCGCCGCCGAGGCCCGCAGGGAACCGATCTTGCGGAACAGGACGATCAACGCCTCCTGGGCCGCGTCCTCGGCGTCCTGCGGGGACGCGCACAGGTGCTCGGCGAACCGCCGTACATGCGGATGGGCACCGTGGACCACCGCGGCGATCGACTCCGCGTCCCCACCCTGGGCGGCCTCAATAAGCCGCTCACTCGCCCACCCACGCCCCATGCCATCTCCCCCTCCAGAACAGACATCCTCCATAAGAGGCCCCAACGCCCAAAAAGGATTCTTTCGGCGGGGGCCGGGGTCGTCTCCTGGTGGAACATGGACTCCTGTCCGGCGACCGCTTCCTCGATCAGCGGCTTCCTGTACGGCGGGCGACCTTTGGCAGGGAACCCGGAGAAGCCGGGCCAGGCCGTACGCTCGCCGAGATCGGCTGACCGCCTCGTGCTCCCGGCGCGAGCGTTAGGGCCTGTTTGGGGTTCGGATCTAGGTGGGGCCCGATGGCAAGCCAGCCACTGCTGATAGAACTCGGGCATGGCGCGTTTTGATGTGACGGATGCCGAGTGGGTGTTGATCGAGCCGCATCTGCCGGTGGCGGCCACCGGGCCGCTGCCGCGGCGCGTGCGCGATCAGTTCAACGGGATCCTGTGGCGTTTCCGCACCGGATCGGGCTGGCGTGATGTGCCGGAACGGTACGGGCCCTGGGGCACGGTCTATTCCCGGTTCAACGGCTGGGCCAAGGCCGGGGTGTTCCAGGCGTTGATGGACGCGCTGATCGCCGAGGCCGCCTCACGCGGACAGGTCGGGCTGGAGATGGTCAGCGTGGACTCCACCATCGTGCGGGCGCATCAGGACTCGGCCGGGCTGGCGGTGGCCGGGGAGACACTGGACGCGCTGGAACAGGCGCTGACCGAGGAAAAGGGGGCTCCGCTGGCGGGGCAGCCGCCGGTGCTGCGGGTGATGCGCCGCAGGCCACATCCAACACGGACGGCACGGACGGCACGGACACGTCGGGTGAGGATCGCGCCACCACGCGGCGACGCCGCAGGGCCCGCGCGAAGGTTGCCGGGCTCGGCCGATCCCGAGGCGGACTGAGCAGCAAGATCCATGCCGCCGTCGATGCCGCCGGGCTGCCGTTGGCCTTCGTGCTCACCCCCGGCCAGGCCGCCGACTGTCCCCGGTTCATCACTGTCCTGGACAAGATCCGCATCCCCGGCCGGGTCGGGCGGCCCCGCACCCGCCCTGCCGCAGTGGCCGCGGACAAGGCGTACTCCTCTCGCGCCAACCGCTTCTCTCTGAGGAGACGCCACGTCAAGGCGGTCATCCCCGAGAAGAGGGACCAGGCTGTCAATCGCAGCAGGAAAGGCAGCCGGGGCGGCCGGCCCGTCAGTCACGACACCGGCCTCTACAAGGAGCGCAACACCGTTGAACGCTGCTTCCAGAAGATCAAGGCCTGGCGCGGTCTGGCGACCCGCTACGACAAGGCCCCGGAAAGCTATGAGGCCGGGCTCCATCTCCGAGGCTCGATCATGTGGCTGAAGCTCCTCACCTCACCCACATGATCCGAACCCCAAACAGCTCCTAGGGTCCCCGCCTGTGACCGACTCCTCGTACCTCGACGTGACGGCGGACGCCTACGACGCCGTCGCGACTCTCTATGCCGAGTTCGTGCGGAACGCGCTCGACGACGTTCCGCTGGACCGGGCGGTGCTCGCCGCGTTCGCCGAGCTCGTCCGGGGCACCGGCCCTGTCGCCGAGCTTGGCTGCGGTCCCGGACTGGTGACCGCGCACCTGCGGGACCTGGGGGTTGACGTCTCCGGCGTCGACCTGTCGCCGGTGATGATCGACATCGCCCGTGCGACCTACCCGGACCTGCGGTTCGAGGTCGGCTCCATGGACGCCCTGGACCTGGCCGACGACCACCTCCGAGGCGTCGTGTCGTGGTACTCGATCATCCACGTCCCACCCGGGGAGGTGCCCGCGTACTTCGCCGAGTTCCGGCGGGTGCTCGCGCCCGGCGGCCACCTCCTGCTCGCCTTCTTCGAGGCGGAGGGCGACCCGGTCACGCCGTTCGACCACAGGGTGACGACCGCCTACCGATGGCCGATCGACGACCTCGCGAAACTGGCCACCGACGCCGGTTTCCGGGAAATCGGCCGCATGCTCCGCGAACCCCTGGAAGAAGAACGATTCCGCCGAGGCCATCTTCTGATGCACTAACCATTGGGCGCTTCCAACTCGTTTCCAAGCCGTTTCCCACCGCCGCGAACGATATTTCCTTTCACCGAATACCTCTCCCGGAAGGTGGACATGAGCGGGAACATGCGTTTACTGGCGGTCGGGGCACTGGCCGGGTTGCTTCTCGGCGGGTCGGGTGTGGCCGTGGCGGCAGCGGAGCCGTCCGAGCCGGGCGGAGCGGTGCGGATGGTGTACGGCGGCAACGTGAAACTCAGCCGCACGGAGTCCCGGCCGGTGTTCGAGATCCCCCTGCAGCCCGGCGCGTACCGGGCCGACGCGCAGATCGCGATCACCCCCTGGACCAGCGGGGGCACGAACGGCAAGGAGTACATCGGCAGCTGCACCATCTCGGCCGCCGGCAGGGGCTATGTGGCGAACACGGCGACCACCAGCCACCGGCTCTATCTGCCGCTTCACACAGTCTTCACACTGACGTCCAGCGACACGCTCCGCGTCAGCTGCGTCGGCGGGCCACAGGACGGATCCTACGAGGTGCGGGTCGCCGGGCTCAGCTCGGTGACGATCCAGCAGGTGTCGTCGGCCACCGTCGAGATGTATCCCGGTTCCTAGGGGCGTAGCAGGGCCTCGGCGCCGCCGTCGGCGTAGAGGATCTGTCCCGTCATGAACGCGTTTCCGGGGCTCACCGTCCAGGCGAGCAGCGAGGCGACGGCCTCCACGGGGCCGGGGAAGCCCAGCGGTTGCGGCATCAGGGTCTCGACCACCTCCCGGGCGGCCGGGTCGTCGATGACGAACCTCCTGGCGGTCGCGGTGTCCACGACGCCGGGGGCGACGGCGTTGAGCGGGATCCCGGCACCCGCCCAGTCGGGGCCGACCGCGGCGCGGCGCAGCCACCGGTTGAGCGCCAGTTTGCTCGACGTGTAGACGGTCTGGCCGCGCCCCGCCGCGACGATCTCGGCCGCGGCCTCGACCGCGGCCTCCTCGTCCAGCGACAGACAGGCCTCGGTCAGGTTCTCGTCCGCCGCGACGACGGCCCCCAGCGAGGACACGACGACGGCGCGGGGCCGCTCCGAGCGGGCCAGGAGCGGCCGTACCGCGTCGAGCGTGGCCAGGGTGCCGAAGAAGTTCACCCGCACGGGGGCCGGGCTCAGGCCACCGACCCCGGCCACGGCCACCAGCCCGTGCACGACGCCACCGGAGGCCGTGGCGACGCCTTCCGCCAGCCGTTCCCGGCCCTCCCGCGTGCCCAGGTCGGCGAGCACGTCGGCGTCGCGCAGGTCACAGCGGATCACCCGGTCGCCCCCGGCGGCGAGGAGATCGGCCGTGGCGGCGCCGATGCCGGAGGCGGCGCCCGTGACGACGTAGGTACGCGGTTCGTTCTTCACGCGATCACTGTAAATACGTGTTTGCATTGTCGTAAAACCATTTATCAGCCCGCCCGGCGCGGTTCTGGTCAGCGCGAAGCCGGACGAACAACAATCAGCCCAGCCATCGCGAAAAGGACCCACCGGATTGTCGCCGTCACGCCACGTATTCGAAAGCTACGCTCGAAAGAACAGACGCCTCGGTTGAAGGAGTGACATGGGCGACCACGAGGGAGAGTCGGAACCGCGCACCAGGCCCTTCGAGATCCCCACCGATCCGCATCCCGACAGCGACGCCCCACAGGAGCCGGGAAAGCACGAGAAGCCGAAATGACCGACCCGACTTTCCCGGAGGGCTGGGCAGCGGCCTTCGAGGCGGCTCCCCGGGAGCTGTTCCTGCCCGAGGTGATGTGGCCCTTCGACGACGGCCGTGACCTCACCGTCTCCCGGGCCGAGGACCCCGCCGAGTGGCTGCGGTGGGCCACCACGAACGTGCCGATCACCACCCAGTGGGACGACGGCCACCACACCGGGACCGCGCCGGGCAGGCAGCGGACCAGTTCCAGTTCGGCGCCGAGCGTGGTGTCCACGATGTTCCGGGAGCTGTCGGTGTTCGACGGCGCGAAGGTGCTGGAGATCGGCACCGGCACCGGCTGGTGCGCCGCCCTGCTGTCGGCCCGGCTCGGCGAGGCGAACGTCGTCTCCGTCGAGCTCGACAGGGCCGTGGCCGACAGGGCGCGCAAGTCCCTGGCCGCCGCGGGATGGAACCCCGAGGTCGTCACCGGGGACGGCCTGCTCGGCCACCCGGGGCGGGCGCCGTACGACCGGATCCTCGTGACGGCGGGCGTGCGGGACGTCCCACGGGCGTGGATCGAGCAGACCAGGCCCGGTGGGGTGATCGTGATGCCGTGGGGCACCCGCTACACCCACCAGGAGGCCGTCGTCCGGCTGACGGTCACCGAGGACGGCGGCGCGAGCGGGCCGTTCGTGGGCGGCGCCGGGTTCATGCCGCTGCGTTCCCAGCGGACGGCACTCAGGGTCTCCGAGTACGTCCCGGGAGACAGCTGGCCCGCCGACACCCGCAGGTCGGAGACGAGGGTCAGGGCGTCCTCGGCCTTCCCCGAGGAGCCCTTCGCCACGGCCCCGTTCGTGACCGGCCTGCTGGTCCCCGACTGCGTCCACAGCTACGGCCACGACGCGCAGGGCACCCCCGCCGTGTGGCTGTACGGCCTGGCCGACCGCTCCTGGGCGGCGGTGTTCTTCTACGGCGACACCACCCACGGCGCCTCCCAGGTCTACCAGGGTGGCCCACGCGACCTGTGGAACGAGGTCGAGACCGCCCATGGGTGGTGGATCGAGCGGGGCCACCCCAGACGAGAGCGCTTCGGCCTGACCATCACCCCCGAGGGCCACCACCGCCCCTGGCTGGACGCCCCCACCAACCTCCTGCCGCGCTGACGGAAACGCCGGAGCCCCCGCCGGTGAACGCAGGCGGGGGCTCCGGTGAAGCAGGGTCAGCGCAGGATGAGGGACATCGCTTCGGCGCGGGTCTTGTCGCTGTTGCGGAAGTCGCCGCGGACCGCCGAGGTGATCGTCTTCGCACCCGGCTTGCGGACGCCCCGCATGGTCATGCACAGGTGTTCGCACTCGATGACGACGATGACGCCCCTGGGCTCCAGCACGCTCATGAGCGCGTCGGCGATCTGGGAGGTCATCCGCTCCTGCACCTGGGGGCGCCTGGCGTAGACGTCAACGAGCCGGGCGAGCTTGGACAGGCCGGTGACCTGCCCCTTCTCGTTGGGGATGTAGCCGACGTGGGCGACGCCGTGGAACGGGACCAGGTGGTGCTCGCAGGTCGAGTAGACCTCGATGTCCCTGACGAGCACCATCTCGTCGTGGTCGACGTCGAAGACCGTGGTCAGGACGTCCTCGGGGCGCTGCCCGAGCCCGGCGAACTGCTCGGCGTAGGCTCGGGCGACGCGTGCCGGGGTGTCCTGGAGGCCGTCACGGTCGGGGTCCTCGCCGATAGCGAAGAGGATCTCGCGGACGGCCTTCTCCAGCCTTTCGGAGTCGACCTTGAGGGGATTGACGCTCACACTCAGTTCCCGTCCCTGGGCACGGAGTCGGTGTGCCCGGCACCCGCGGGGAGCGCGCCGTTGCCGGACTGCTCCTTCGGGGTCAGGATGGGCGGCCGGTTGGACGGAAGGCGCTTGCCGTACCCGGAGTAGGAGGGGCGCTTCTCCCTCACCACGACGGGCGAGAAGATCTGCAGCACCTGCTCGCGGGAGAGGGTCTCCTTCTCCATGAGTTCGAGCACAAGGTTGTCGAGCACGTCGCGGTACTCGACGAGGATCTCCCACGCCTGGTCGTGCGCGCTCTCGATGAGGCGGCGGACCTCCTCGTCGATCGCGGAGGCGATCTTCTCGGAGTAGTCGCGCTCGTGGCCCATCTCACGGCCGAGGAAGACCTCGGCGTTGCCGGTGCCGAACTTGCGGGCGCCGAGCTGCTCGCTCATGCCGTACTCGGTGACCATGCGGCGGGCGATGGAGGTGGCCTTCTCGATGTCGTTGGAGGCACCGGTGGTGGGCTCGTGGAAGACGAGCTCCTCCGCCGTGCGGCCGCCGAGCAGCATCGCGAGCTGGTCCATCATCTCCGAGCGGGTCGCCAGGAACTTGTCCTCCATGGGCAGCGTCATCGTATAACCGAGGGCGCGTCCACGGGACAGGATCGTGATCTTGTGGACCGGGTCGGAGTTGGGCAGCGCGTGCGCGACGAGGGCGTGTCCACCCTCGTGGTACGCGATGATCTTCTTCTCCTGGTCCGACATGACGCGGGACTTGCGCTCGGGACCGGCCATCACGCGGTCGATGGACTCCTCAAGGGTGTCCATCGTGATCAGCTTCTGGTCGGCGCGGGCGGTGAGCAGCGCGGCCTCGTTGATCACGTTGGCCAGGTCGGCACCGGTGAAGCCGGGCGTCCTGCGGGCGATGACGTCGAGGTCGACGCCCTCGGCGAACGGCTTGCCCCTGCCGTGGACCTTGAGGATGCCCTTGCGGCCCTCAAGGTCGGGACGGTCGACGGTGACCTGACGGTCGAAACGACCGGGGCGCAGCAGCGCGGGGTCGAGGATGTCGGGCCGGTTGGTCGCGGCGATCAGGATGACGCCGCCCTTGACGTCGAAGCCGTCCATCTCGACGAGGAGCTGGTTCAGCGTCTGCTCGCGCTCGTCGTGACCGCCGCCGAGACCGGCGCCACGGTGACGGCCGACCGCGTCGATCTCGTCGATGAAGATGATCGCGGGGGCGTTCGCCTTGGCCTGCTCGAACAGGTCGCGCACCCGGGAGGCGCCGACACCGACGAACATCTCGACGAAGTCGGAACCGGAGATCGAGTAGAACGGGACCCCCGCCTCACCGGCGACCGCCCTGGCGAGCAAGGTCTTACCGGTTCCGGGCGGGCCGTAAAGCAGAACGCCCTTGGGGATCTTGGCACCGATGGCCTGGAACTTGGCCGGGGCCTGGAGGAACTCCTTGATCTCCTGGAGCTCCTCGATGGCCTCGTCGGCGCCCGCGACGTCGGCGAAGGTGGTCTTGGGGGTGTCCTTGGTGATGAGCTTGGCCTTCGACTTGCCGAAGTTCATCACCCGGGAGCCGCCGCCCTGCATCTGGTTCATGATGAACAGGAAGAACAGCACGACGAAGACGATCGGCAGGAAGCTCATCAGAAGGCCGAGAAGGAAGTTGTCCCTCGGCACGTCGACGGTGTAACCACCGGGCAGCTTCTTGGCGTTCTGGGCGGTTTCGAGCTGGTCCACGAGCTGGACGCCCTGGCCGGTCACCCACGAGGAGTAGTAGCGCTTCTTGTCGGTCAGGGTGACCTCGATGCGCTGCTCTTTGTCGATGACCTTCGCGTTGGAGACCTTGCCCTCGTTGATCCAGCTGATGACCTGCGAGGTGTCGGCCTTCTCGATGCTGCCGTCACTGCTCCACATAGTGGTGACGAGCAGGAGCAGCACGACGATGCCCAGGATCCACAGCAGTGGCCCACGTGTAAATCGCTTGAGATCCATCCGATGCGGAACCCCGGCGGGCCCGTCCCTTCCTGACCATGGCCTGGCAACCCCGGGCAGGCCCGGGGCTCGCGGTCTCCCTAACCGCTCCAACTGACGATCAAGAGATGGCGGGCGAAGCCGCCTCCTCGATCGTCCGAAGGTACACCGGTGTGCCGCACAGAGTAACCGTCCGGACAGCACCGGCTTTGCCCTACCAACGTACGTCAGGTAGGCGTGTGTTCCCCTCCCCTATGGCGAATGTCGCACGCGTGGGGGGCAGACTTCGCCCAGGGCGTACTTTTTCAGCTGGCCCCATACACATGGGGGGCGAGGGTCCCAATGAAGGGAAGATTGCGGTATCGCTCTGCGTAGTCGAGGCCGTAACCGATCACGAACTCGTTCGGAATGTCGAATCCGATGTATTTCACGTCGAGCGCCACCTTGACCGCGTCCGGCTTGCGCAGAGCCGCGCAGATCTCCACCGAGGCGGGGTTGCGGGACTTCAGGTTGTGCACGAGCCACGAAAGGGTCAGGCCGGAGTCGATGATGTCCTCGACGACGAGCACGTGCCGTCCGGCGATGTCGGTGTCCAGGTCCTTGAGCACCCGCACGACGCCCGAGGTCTTGGTGCCCGCGCCGTAGGAGGAAACGGCCATCCAGTCCATCTGGACCGGCAGGTGCAGCGCTCTCGCCAGGTCGGCCATGACCATGACCGCGCCCTTGAGCACGCCCACGATCAGCAGTTCCCCTCCCGCGTAGTCCTCGTCGATGCGGCCCGCCAGCTCCTTGATCTTGGCTTGGAGCTCTTCTTCGGTGATGAGGACCCTTTCGAGGTCCTTGCCCATGTCGGCTGCGTCCACCTGGGATTTTTCCTTACGAGATGGGGCTTGCTGGGTGTCTGGCGAACACCAGGGTGCCATACCGGCGCACCACCCCAATCCCCCCGGGGACCTCCACGCGGCGCTGCCCCCGCCACGCGGTGATCAGCCGGTCGACCTGGAGGACGTGGGAGGCGGCGAGCGTCCCCGGTGGCGCCCCGGCCTCGATCGCCGCCCTGCGCAGCACCCTGCGCCGCACCGCCGAAGGCAACCCCTCCAGTTCCCGTACGGCCAGCACCACGGCTCCCGGTTCGCCGCCAATATCGCTAAGGGCTGAATCAAACCCGGCCGCAGCGGAGTAGGCCCGGCCCGCCCACGCGTCGAGGGCGTCGGCGTCGTCCCGACACAGGTCGGCCGTCCTGGCGAGCGCCTCGGCGACGCCGGGCCCCAGCTCGTCCTCAAGGGCGGGCAGCAGCCGGGTCCTGACCCTGACCCGGGTGTAGCGGGGATCGAGGTTGTGCGGGTCGTCCCAGGGCTTCAGCCCCATCCCCTCGCAGGCCCGCGCGGTCGTCCGCCGACCCAGCCCGAGCAGCGGCCTCAGGTACAGCCCGGCCCGCGCGGGCATCCCGGCCAGCGAGCGGGTGCCGCTCCCCCTCGCCAAGCCGAGCAGAACGGTCTCCGCCTGGTCGTCCCTGGTGTGCCCAAGCAGTACGGCCGCTGCCCCGAGGCGTTCCGCGGCCTCGGACAGCGCGGCGTATCTCGCCTGCCTGGCCGCCGCCTCGGGTCCCCCCTCCGTCCCGACGTGGACGCGCACCGCCTCCGCGGGGTCCAGGCCAAGGGAGGGCGCGAGCCGTACGAGGTCGGCGGCGCGGTCACCGGAGCCGGGCTGCAGGTCGTGATCGACGGTGAGCAGTCCGGCGCGCAGCCCCGCGCGGGACGCGACGAAGCCGGTCGCCGCGGCCAGCGCCAGCGAGTCGGCGCCGCCGCTGCAGGCGACCAGCACGAGGGAGCCGGGTGCCATGCCGTCCAGCGCGAGCCGTACGGCACGGCGGACGTCGGCGACGGCGGGAGGCGGACCCATGACCGCCATTGTCCGCCATCGCGGGCCTCGGGGGCCCTAAGCGACCCCTCAACAACCACGTCAGGCCGCGGGGCCCTCCTCGGGCTCCTCGGGCTTCTCGGGGGCGGGAGCGGTGCTGTTGGCGCCGGGCAGGGCCTTGGAGCCGACAACCCTGGCGATCCAGCGCGCGGGGTCGCTGATCTCGTCCTGGGTCGGGAGCGTCTCCGGGGAGGTCCAGACCTTGTTGAAGTCGTCCATGCCGACCTGCTCGACGACCGTGCGGACGAAGGTCGAGCCCTCGGCGTACTGCTTCATCTTGAGGTCGACGCCGAGCAGCTTGCGGACGGTGCGGTCGAGTCGGGAGCCGCCCTCGCGGCGGTGCTGGAACTTGGCGCGGATGTCGGCGACGGTCGGGACGACCGAGGGGCCGACCGCGTCCATCACGTAGTCGCCGTGCCCCTCGACCAGGGTCATCACCGCGGTGAGCCGGTCGAGGATCTCCTTCTGCTCGGGCGTCTGGATCGCGTCGATCAGGTTGCCCTCGCCGCCCCTGACGGCGTCGGCGACCGCGTCGGCCGCGGAGCGGAGCCGGTCGAGGAGCGTGCTCAGGTCCATGTCGGAGGCGAGCAGGAACTCCGTCATCTGGGAGCGGACGTACTCCCTGAGCCAGGGCACGCCGGTGAACTGCACCCGGTGGGTCTCCTCGTGCAGGCAGACCCACAGGCGGAAGTCACGCGGGTTGACGTCGAGCTCCTGCTCGGCGTGGACGATGTTGGGCGCGACCAGCGTCAGCCTGCCCGCCGGCTGCCTGCCCGAGGGGTCGGGGGGCAGGAACAGCTCGTACTGCCCCAGGACACGCGAGGCGAGGAAGGCCAGCACGGCGCCCACCTCGACCCCGGTGATGCGGGAGCCGACCGCGGTCACGATCGCGGGCGTCTGTTCCTTACGGGCGGCCATCCGCTGGGTCAGCGGTTCGAGCACCACCCGGAAGCCCTCGACGTTGGCCTTGATCCAGCCGGGCCGGTCGACGACGGTCGCGGCCACGGGCGCGGTCTCGGTGTCGATCCGGGTGAACTCGCGAACGTGTCCCTCGGCCACTCGGGAGAGTTGCCGCAGGTCGGCGACCGCCCTGCGAGCCTCCTCTCGGCTCACTTGCGGCCCGGGGCGCACCAGGCGCGTTCCGGTCGCGACGGCAAGGTCCCAGTCGATCACCTGCATACCGTCCACCGTACGTGGTATCCGTACCGGCCGCGCGGTCAGTGTCGTCAATCAGCTCGCGGCGACGATGGCGGCGAGCCTGTCGAGGGCCGCCTCGGCCTTGCCCCAGCCCGGTGGGACCTTGTCGGCCATGAAGGCGAAGGTCACCAGGCGCCCGCCGCGTGTCACGGTCGTCCCGGCCAGCGCGTTGACCCCGTCGAGGGTGCCGGTCTTGGCACGGACGAGGCCGTAGACGGTGTGGTTCTTGACGAAGCGGTGGCCCAGCGTGCCGGTGAACCCGGCGACGGGCATGCCGCTGACGACCGAGTGCAGATGGGGGTTGGCCGGGGCGGAGGCCGCGGCGACGAGCCTGGCCAGGGCGGCCGGGGCGATGCGGTTCTTCGGAGACAGACCGCAGCCGTCGAAGACCCGCACCCCCTGGGCGAGCTTCATCCGGCCGAGCACCCCGAGCACGGCCTGCGCGGCGCCCTCGAAGGAGGCCGGTTTGCCCTCCTTGAGGGCCACCTGCCTGGCCAGAGCCTCGGTGAGGTCGTTGTCGCTGAGGGTCAGGGCCCGTTCGACCAGGGCGTAGACCGGCGCGGAGTCGACCCTGGCGATCTCCTGGGCCTCCTTGGGCGCGTTGACCCTGGCCGAGGCGGACTTGACGGCCTTCACGCCGTACTTCCCCAGGAACGCGACGAACGTGGCGTAAGCCGTACGGGACGGGTCGGGGACCCGCTGGTGACTGCCCGGTGAGACCTTGCCCTCGTCGAGCATCAGCGCCGTCACCGGCGCCACGCTGCCCTCGGGCACGTAGCCGGGCTTCCAGGTCGAGGCCGTCCTCGGACCCGTGTAGAGGCCGTCGTCGTAGGTGACGGTCACCGCGGTGATCCCGGCCGCCTTGAGGGCCCTGGCCGTACGGAGAGCCAGGGAGGCCAGCAAGGCGGGCTGGGGATAGACGCCGGAGATCTTCCTTGAGCTCAGCGTGGGGTCGCCCCCGCCGACCAGCACGATCGTCTTGGGCGTCGGGCCACGCACCACGCGGGTGCCGATCGTGGCGTCGGGGCCCAGGGAGGCCAGCGCGGCGACGGAGGTGGCGACCTTGGTCGTCGAGGCGGGCGTGACGCCCGTCTCGGCGCCGCTGCCGAACAGCAGGGCGCCGGTTTCCACGTCCACGACCGCGGCGCCGACGCTGTCGCCGAGCGCGGGGTCACCCAGCGCCTCGGTGAGCCTTCCCGCCAAAGTACCCTTGGCAGGGAGAGGTCCGTTCCCCCGCGCGGCCAGCACCGGACCCGCGGTGATGACCGGGACGGGTGGGGGCGGCTCGACCGAAGCGACCGATACGGGCGCCTTCTTCCTCAGCGAGTCGCTGGTGAGCAGGTGAGCGCCGGCCGCGACGACGAACAGTTGCAGCAAGACGAGAGTGACCAAGGCCACCCCCCGCTCGCGCCGCATTATGTCGCCGACCTCTCATCATTCGATACGCCTACGAGACATTAACGCCCATCCGGGGGTGCCCGGGGGCTTGAGCGGAGGAACACGCGGTGGAGTTCGACGTTCTCGTTGAGATTCCCAAGGGGCAACGGAACAAGTACGAGGTGGACCACGAGAGCGGCCGGATCAGGCTTGACCGGATGCTCTTCACCTCCACGCAGTACCCCGCCGACTACGGCTTCATCGAGGACACCCTCGGCGAGGACGGAGACCCCCTCGACGCTCTGGTGCTGCTTCAGGAGCCGACCTTCCCGGGGTGCCTGATCAAGTGCCGCGCGGTCGGGATGTTCCGCATGACGGACGAGAAGGGTGGTGACGACAAGGTGCTGTGCGTCCCCGCGACGGACCCGAGGATGGAGCACATCCGCGACATCCACCACGTTCCCGAGTTCGACCGTCTGGAGATCCAGCACTTCTTCGAGGTCTACAAGGACCTTGAGCCCGGCAAGTCCGTCGAGGGCGCCAACTGGGTCGGCCGCGTCGAGGCCGAGGAGGAGATCGCCCGGTCGATCAAGCGCGCCGAGGAGGCTCCCCCCCAGCACTGATCCGCCACCGCGGGCTCACGCCCTCAGGCGGGGCGGGTCGCGCCGATGAGGTCCTTGCGCCACATCGGCGCGACCCGGACCACGTCCCCGGTCTGCGGGGCGTGCACCATCATGCCGTTGCCCACGTAGATGCCCACGTGCCGGATGTCGTCGGGCTTGCGGGTGCGACGGCCGAAGAAGAGCAGGTCACCGCGCTGCAGCCGGTCGTACGGCACGTGCCTGCCCGCGGTCCACTGGGTGCCCGTCCAGTGGTCCATCTTGACCCCGACCCGCGACCAGGCCTGCATGGTCAGTCCCGAGCAGTCGTAGCCGGTCGGCCCCGCGCTCGCCCACACGTACGGCTTGTCGATCTGGGTCAGCGCCCAGTCCGCGACGATGTTCCCGCGCGTCTGCTCCGTGGCCCCCGCGCTCTGCACCGCCTGGGCGGTCTGGGTGGTCTGTGCGGCCGGTACGGCGCGCACCCGGGCCACCCTGGCGGACTGGGCCGTGACACGCGCCCTGGACCGCCCCTTCCTGGCCGTCTCGCGCTTCCGCCTGGCCTGCTTCTCCTGTTTGGCCGTCTCCCGCTCGGCGACCAGGCGCTGGGCGGTGGTCAGGGCCTCCTGGGTCTCCGTCCTGAGCCGGGCGCGTTCCCGGCCGATCTGCCGGACCTCGTCCGCCTGTCCGGTCACCTCGGGGCCGAAGCCGGAGATGGTCGTCCTGCTCTGCCCGTCGGGGCCGACGTTCCACACCTGGACCAGGATCTCGTCCTCGTCCGCCTCAAGGTCCGGCCTCGCCCACTCGTGCCCCGACTTCGGCTCCCGCACGGGCTTCGGCCCCGGCTTCAGCACGTCCGGCTTCTGGGGGTCCGGCTTCTCCGCGGTCCCTGCCTCGACGTGTTTCGCGGGGGTGTCCGGCCGTTCGTCCGCCTCCCCGGGAGGAGTGCTCGCGCGCTTGAGGGCGACCAGTTCCCCCAGGCGCTCCCTGGCCTCGTCCAGCCGGGTCGTGGCGGCGTCCAGCTGTTTACTTCGCTCGACGGCCTTGGACCGCGCCTCGGCGACCTCGTGGGCCGTGGGGCCGGTGTGGGCCTGGGCCATGGCTCCAGAACCGGCGTCCACGCCCACGACCAGGCAGCATGCCAGTCCGGAGACCACCGCGACGACGTGACCACGCCTTCCGCGTACGGAGTGCATATTTCACCTCTCCCATAACGCCGAAGAATCGGCGTATATCGCTATGTGTCACTGCATGACAGCTCGCTTGACTCCAGATTCCCCATAGTCACTCTTCGCACACATGTAACACACATAACGTGATCGGTGCCGTTCGGCGGGATTTCTTCTCAGGCGCACGCCGTACGAAAACCATCGGGAACAGACCGCGGCCCCTCAGATCAGGGCCACTCTTCATTACCCTCAAATTCCGCTGAATTTCCCTCGCCTTTTCCCAACCCCGGAAAAGCACAGGAAAGCATGCCGTACGGCATGCACAAAAACGCCGTGGAAAGCAGCGGCTCCGGGTCTGCGAAAGACCCGGAGCCCTCACTGAAATGACGAAAAATGCCTGAAAGTCCGGCGTCAGGGCCTGGCGTCCCCCGCGGCCATTCCCTGCCTTCCCCGGTCCCTGGCGAACGCGGCGGTCGTCGGCTTGACCGTGTGCATCGGCACGCTGCCGCCCAGCGCGAGCTGCTCGTAGGGACGGCTGCTCGACCCCCAGGTGTGCGCCTGGACCTCGGCCTTCGCGATCTTGCTGGTGTCCTGCACGCTCTCGATGTGCATGACGAAGCGCCGCGTGCTTTCCGAGCGGACGTCGTCCACGAACGCGCTCCCGCCACCGAGCAGCTTGCCGTCCCTGTCCCGCAGCAGCGCGGTGACCTCAAGACTGCTCGCGGGCAGCCGGTACGGCGTGCCGACGTAGCCGACGACCACGTAGCCGTTCTCCCTGCGCACGGTCATCACGTCGGAGACCGGGAACGACTGGAAGGCCGAGACGATCCGCCCGGCCAGGCGCCACTCGGCGGGCCGGTAGTCGATGTTGACCTGGGTCGGCCGCTCGGTGGCGACCACCTCACCGCTGAACGGCAGCAGCCCCGCGGGCGGCACGGCGTTCAGCGGCTGCTCCAGCCGGACGATCTCCTTGCCCGCGGCGTCCTTGGCGATCACCGTGGCCACCACGTTCTCCCCGAAGTGCCAGGGATTGCTGTTGGCGAGCACGCCGGCCCAGTTCACCACGTACCCGCCGTCCTTCTTGACGACGGACGAGACCTGCTCCTTGACCGTGAGCGGCTTGAGCGGATTCGCCCCCTGCTGTTCGGGGTCGCTGGAGCAACCGGCCGCCACGAGCAGCAGGGCGATGGCGCCGACGATTCGGGTACTGTGCGTCACATAACCGTGATAACCCGTGGTTATTCGGGCTCACACCGGACACGCACGCCTCGGGGGAATTCTTTAACTGAAATTCCCTATGCCGGATTGTCCGTACGGAATCCCCAAAGGGATGGTTCAGCGCTTCCTGACCACCCGGGTCTCGTCCCACACGGGCTCCGACGACTCGTAGACCCTGCCGTCGGAGCCGAAGACCAGGTAGCGGTCGAAGTCCTCGGCGAACCAGCGGTCGTGGGTGACCGAGACCACGGTCCCGTCGAAGGCGTTGAGCCCGTCCTGCAGCGCCTCCGCGCTGGCCAGGTCGAGGTTGTCCGTCGGCTCGTCGAGCAGCAGCAGCGTGGTCCCCGACAGTTCGAGCAGCAGGATCTGCAGGCGCGCCTGCTGGCCTCCGGACAGCGTCTCGAACCGCTGGTCGCCCACGTCGCCCGCCAGCTCGTAGCGCGAGAGCGCCTTCATGGCCTCGTTGCGCAACCTGGCGTGCTCGGTCATGACGATCTCGCAGGGCGTCCTGCCGAGCAGCTCGGGCCGGGCGTGGGTCTGCGCGAAGTGGCCGGGCACGACCCGGGCGCCGAGCCTGGCGACCCCGGTGTGCCTGACCTTCTCGTCCCCGGAGATCAGGCGCAGGAAGTGGGACTTACCCGAACCGTTCGAGCCCAGCACCGCGACCCGCTCGCCGTACCAGATCTCCAGGTCGAACGGTTTCATCAGGCCGGTCAGTTCGAGGCTCTCGCAGATCACTGCACGTTTCGCGGTACGGCCGCCGCGCAGGCGCATGTTGATGTTCTGGTCCCTGGGGGGCGCCTCTGGCGGCCCGGCCTCCTCGAACCTGCGCAGCCGCGTCTGGGCGGAGTGGTAGGCGGCGGCCATGGTGTCCATGTACTTCGCCTTCTGGCCGAGCATGACGACCAGGCGCTTGAGCTTGGCGTGCTCCTCGTCCCAGCGCCGCCGCAGCTCGTCGAGGCGCTCGTTGCGGTCCTTGCGGGCCTGGGCGTAGGTGGCGAAGCCGCCGCCGTGGATCCAGACGTTGCCCGACTCGACGGTGACGACCCGGTCGGCGGCGTTGGCCAGGAGCTGCCGGTCGTGGCTGACCAGCAGGACGGTCTTGGGCGTCTCGCGCAGCGCCTGTTCGAGCCAGATCTTGCCCGGCACGTCCAGGTAGTTGTCCGGCTCGTCGAGCAGCAGCGTCTGGTCGGGCCCGCGCAGCAGCGCCTCAAGCACGAGCCGCTTCTGCTCACCGCCCGACAGCGTGTTGACCTCGCGATACTTGCACCGGTCGTACGGCACGCCGAGCGCCGCCATGGTGCAGGTGTCCCACAGCACCTCGATCTCGTAGCCGCCCGCGTCGCCGTAGTCGGAGATGGCCTGCGCGTAGCGCATCTGGGCCTTCTCGTCCTCGCGCTCCATCATCACCAGCTCGGCGGCCTCAAGTTTCTCGGCCGCCTGCCGTACAGGACGGGGGGCCACACTGAGGAGCAGGTCGTGCAGGGTGCGCCCGTCCCGGATGCTGCCGATGAACTGGCGCATCACCCCCAGGCCACCCGAACTGGCGACGCTGCCCTCGACGGGCTGCAGGTCGCCGGAGATCAGGCGCATCAACGTCGTCTTCCCCGCCCCGTTGGGGCCGACGAGCGCGGCCTTGACCCCCTCCCCGACACGGAACGACACGTCGTCGAGCAACGGCCGCCCATCCGGGAGAACATAGGTCAGATGGCCAACCTCAACGTGCCCCACGCAAACCCCTCCTCAGATCCCCGCGCAGGGTATCCGCCGATGTGAGAGGTTCGCACGTCATTAACCCGCCGGGTACGGCGAGGCGCACCCGGCGCTCGCTTCCAAAAGCAGGAGCGATTCGAAACCAATCAATCACACAGAGCAACGAGCATGCTATAGATGCATAGTACTATTCATCTATGAGGGAGACTCCACCCCTGTTGCTTCCCCTGCTCCGGTCCAACGCCGTCGGCGAACTGCTCGCCTGGCTGTACCTCCACCCGGAGAAGGAGTACTCGACGACCGACCTCGCCAAGCGGACAGGCGTGTCCCAGCCGACTGTGAGCCGTGAGGCGGACCGGTTCGCCGCCGCCGGACTGACCAAGGAGAGACGGCACGGCAACCTCCGCCTCATCCGCGCCGACACCGACACGGTCATCGCCAAACCGCTCACCGATCTGCTGGCGGCGACCTTCGGCCCGGCGGCCATCCTGCCGCCCCTCCTGCAGCCGATACCGGGCGTCGACGAAGCGTACATCTACGGCTCCTGGGCCGCCCGGCACGCGAACCAGGCCGGGCCGCCCCCGCGTGACATCGACGTCCTCGTGGTGGGCTCCCCGGACGAAGACGAACTCTACGACGTGGCACGAGCGGCGGAACGCGTCCTCGGCCGCGAGGTGAACATCAGTCGAATCTCGTCGGCGTCGTGGAACGCCGACCGGGGCGACCCGTTCGTGACGTCCCTGCGGAGCAAGCCCCTCCACCCCCTGATCCAGAACCGGAGAACATCGTGAGATGGATGCAAGGTCGCGACCGGATCGACGCGATGCTGGCCGCCGGCCAGGTGGAGCGGGTACCACCGAGCCGAGAACACGCCGACACCATGCTCACCCAGGCCAGGCGCCACATCGCCCTCGCCCGTAGCGGTGTCGGGACAGACCCCACAGGGGCCTACCAGCTCGTCTACGACGCCTCACGGAAAGCTCTCGCGTCGATTCTGGAGAATCAGGGACTGCGGGCCACGAGCCGGGGCGGGCACCTCGCGGTGCTGGACGTGGTGACAGCTCAACTGGACCCCCGCTTGGGCAGGCGCTCCGCTCCTTCGACCGGATGCGCCGCCGTCGCAACAGCGCTGAATATCCGCGTCCGGACACCCCGGAGATCACTCCCGATGACGTCATACGGGACATCGAGCGAGCCGAGCAGTTCATAGCGCTCGCCGCCAAGGTGCTGGACGAGATGAGTCCGTACTGAGGTGTCTCTGATTGACCCGCCGGGTACGGCGAGGCGCACCCGGCGGTGTTCGAACGGTCAGAGGTCCTCGTCTCTGATGACGTCGAGATCGACGAACCGGGGCGGGCCGTCGCACAGGTCACGCATGCGCGTGGCCAGGGCACTCGTCTCCGGCATGCCGCTGTTGCGCATCGCCTCCTCGTAGGAGGGAAACTCGACGATCGCGACGTAGTGGTTGGGCCGTGAGTGGTCGCGGGTGAGGGTGGTGTGCGTGACCGTCCGCTCGTTCTCGGTCGCGTCACGCCAGTCGTCCATCGCCCGCTGGACGTCCTGCTCGTGGGTGGTCTCGAACTCGATGACCTGTACGAAGCTCATGGGATCCTCCCTCCTCGTACGGGCTACCAGACCGACTCCATCGCCGCTCTCACGGCCGGGACAAGCCCCCTTGGGTCAAAACCCGTCCGACTTTCCGTGACCCTGGCCCAGGGCCTCGACGAAGTCCGTCAGCAGGCGGGCGAACTCCTGCCTGTCGTGCTCAGGCCAGGCGCGCATCGCCGTACCGAACACCTCGCATCTGAAGGCGTGGACCCGCTCGGCGTGCTCGGTGCCCAGGTCGGTGAGCGCGAGGGTGCTCCTGCGGCCGTCTGAGGGGTCGGCGACCCTCCTGACCAGGCCCTCTTCGACGGCCCTCGCCACCAGGCGGCTCGCCCTCGGCTGGTCGACGCCAAGGCGGTCGGCGACGGAGGTGACCGTGGCGGCCCCACCGCCCTCCTCGACCACGTCCACCACCTCGAACAGCGTGGGATCGACAGTGGCCCCGCCCATCTTCAGGAGGGCACGGCGGCTCTGGCTGCGCCGGATGGCGACCATGGCCCGCTCGACGGCGGCGGTCGCGTGCACGTCCTCCACACTTCCCCAATGCATGTAAAAGTACATATAATTGTCCTGTTACATGTATCTTACCGACCATCGGGGAGGAAACCGTGGACGTCTCACGGATCGTCGGCCAGAAGCGGCCGATCGGCTACTGGATCAGGCACCTGCACGGGCTGACCGAAGGGGCCCTGGACAGGTCTCTGGCGGAGTACGGCCTGAGCCGCCGTCACTGGCAGGTGCTGAACGTCGTCTCCCGGCGCCCCAGCACGCCGGGAGACATCGACGCCGAGCTCAGCCCGTTCCTCGACCGGGACCGGCCGACGCTGGCCCCCCTCGCCGAGGAACTGCGCGAGCGCGGCTGGCTGCACGGCGATCCCGCGCTCTCGCTCACCGAGGAGGGGGTCCGGGTGCACGAGGAACTGACCGGGAAGGTGACCGAGACCCGCGCCAGGATCACCGAGGGGATCACCCCCGAGGAGTACACGGCGACGATCGACGTGCTGGGCCGGATGGCCGCCAACCTCGGTGGCTAGTAACCGACGCTGAAGCGCTCCCTGACGAAGGAGCCGTTCTCCAGGACGTCGATCAGGGCCGAGGCGTAGTCGGGGACGGTGATGCGGGTGGCGATGCCGTCGATCGGGGTGTCGCCGCCCTTCACCTGGTAGACGCCGGTGCGCTCGCCGTCCACCAGGTAGGCCGGGGGCGGGCTGCCGTACGACCAGTCGAGCGCCGCGCCGTCGGCCCGCAGCAGGTCGAGCGCCTTGGCCTGGGCCGTGGCCTCCCCGAGATACTCCTTGGGGAAGTCGGGGCCGTCGAGGAAACGCTGTCCCGGGGCGGCCTCAAGGCTGCCGCCGCCGCCCACGACCGCGACCCGCGTCACCCCGGCGCCGGGCAGCACGTCGATCAGGTTCCGTACGGCTCCCGCCACGTCCCCCTTCACGGAGAGGACCACAGCGTCGTACCCGGACAGCTTCTCGGCGACCGAGGCGGGGTCGAGCACGTCGATCTCGACGCCGTTCTCCAGCGAGGAGACGTTCCTGGCCAGGCCGGTCGCCTCGTGGCCACGGTCACGGGCCTCTTTCAGTACGGCAGAGCCGATGTGGCCGGTCGCTCCGATGACTGCGATCTTCATCCGTTGTCCTTTCCGACACGCTCAAGGAAGTCGGCGATGAGAGGGGTTATTTCCGGATATTTCTCTTCAAGAGCGAAATGGCCGGTATCGAAAAGGTGCAGCTCAGCGTCGGGCACGTCCCGCAGGAACGCCCTGGCCCCCGCCTCGACGAAGAAGGGGTCGTTGCGTCCCCAGACGACCAGCGTCGGCGGCCGGCTGGCGCGCAACCACTCCTGCCACTCGGGGTAGCGCGCCACATTGCCGTGATAGTCGAAGGCCAGCGCGACCTGCGCCTCCTTACGACCGGGCAGGTCGAGGAAGTGCTGGTCGAGGGTCCACCCGTCGGGGGAGATCGCCTCCGGGTCCGACGCGCCGCCCACGTACTGCCCCCTGGTCGCCTCCAGGGTCAGCAGCTCACGCACCTGGTCCTCCTGACCCGGACCGAGCGCGATGAACCCGCGCGCCTGCTCGCTCAGCCCCTCCTCGTAGGCGTTGCCGTTCTGCACGACCAGACCCGCCACGAGCTCGGGTCGCCGTACGGCCAGCCGGAAGCCGACCGGCGCCCCGAAGTCGAACATGTAGACCGAGAACCGCCCGAGCCCGAGCCTGTCCACGAACCCCTCGACCACGTCGGCGAGCCGGTCGAAGGAGTAGACGAACCCGTCGGGGACCCGGGTGTGCCCGAAGCCCGGATAGTCCGGCGCCACGAGGTGGAACCGGTCTCCCAGGGCGTCGAGCAGCCTTGCGAACTGGTGTGACGCCGAGGGGAAACCGTGCAGCAGGAGCAGTGTCGGCGCGTCGGCGGGACCGGTCTCGCGGTAGAAGACCCGCACTCCGTCCACGTCGACGAACCGGTGGGCGACGTTCATCACATGCTTCTTTCGCTTGAAGACGCATTAGTTATAGCGCGCGATCATCTAATGCGTCAACGCGACGAAGTACCATTAGAAGCATGGACCTCCCGCTGACCGGCGAACCCCTCGCCCTCGACCTGATCAACACCAAGGGCGGCTCCCCCGACGGCCCCGTCGACCACCTCGCGACCGTCGAGGGTCTGCGCCGGTGGCTCACCGCGCAGGCGCACCGCCTCCCGCAGCCCGCCGCCGACCTGACCGAGGCCGACCGCGCGGCCGTCGTCGAGCTGCGCGAGGCCATGACCACCGTGGTCGATCTGGCCCGCCGGGGCCTCGAACCGCCCGGGTGGGCGCTGCGCGCGCTGAGCGACGCCGACCGGCTGGCCTCGCCGTACCGGACGCTGGACTGGAGTGAGGGCCGGGTGGTGGTCGGCGCGGAGCGGGAGGGCGACTACCGCTCGACGCTGCTGTCCCTGCTCGCGGGGGCGACGATCGACCTGCTGGCCGGGCCGATCGGGACCGTGCGCGACTGCGAGGGACCCGGCTGCTGCATGCTGTTCCTGCCCGCGCACCCCCGGCGCCGCTGGTGCTCGCCCGAGCTGTGCGGCAACCGGGTGCGGGTCGCGCGCTACTACCGCCGCCACGCGGGCCGGGAGCCCCAGGCATAGGATCACCGGCATGTCCGAGGTGATCGTCCGGCCGTCCGCGCGGATCTTCCTGGTCGACGACCACGACCGCGTCCTGCTCTTCCATGGGCTCGGGCTGGTGAAGGACTCCGGCTACGCCTGGTTCACCCCCGGCGGAGGCGTCGAGGAGGGCGAGTCGGCCCAGCAGGCCGCGGCCCGCGAACTGTTCGAGGAGACCGGATACCGGGCCTCGCCCGAGGACTTCGGCCCCGCCGTGGCCACCAGCTCGGGGCACTGGCGTCACGACGACGGCAGGGTGTTCCTCTCCCAGGACTCCTTCTTCTTCCTGCGGGCGGACGAGAGCTTCCTGCGCGCGGGTGGGGGCGAGATCGACGAATCCGGCATGGAGGACCTCGAACGCTCGTTGATCGACCGGTCCCGCTGGTGGTCGCTGCCCGAGCTGCGCACGACCCAGGAGGCGGTCATCCCCCTCGGCCTGGCCGACCTGCTTGAGGGACTGCTCTCCGGCGCCGTGCCTCCCGAGCCCGTCGTCCTGCCCTGGCACCACCCGGCCCTGCTCGTCGAGGACCATTGATGTCGCTCGACCTGACCGCCGACGACCTCGACCTCATCGAGCACGCGCGCCGGATCGTCGAGCGTGGCGGGGACGGATCCGTGCACACCGTGGGCTCCGCCGTACGCGACCGGGAAGGGCGGGTGCACGGCGGCATCAACCTGTACCACTTCACCGGGGGGCCGTGCGCGGAGCTGGTGGCACTCGGGCAGGCCGCGGCCCAGGGGTCGCGTGAGCTGGTCACGATCGTGGCCGTCGGTGACGAGGGACGCGGCCCGATCGCCCCGTGTGGCCGGTGCCGTCAGATCCTGTCCGACTACCACCCGGGCATCAGGGTCCTGCTGCCGACGGGGGACGGCGTCAGGAGCGTACGGATCTCCGACCTGATCCCGCTGAACGGCCGCTGGGACATGGACACCGGCACCCGGCCGTTCACGATTTTTCCTGACGAGAACTGACATATCCGGCTATTACAGTATTGATCCTTGTTGGCTGCCCTGAAAGGACGCCGGATGGAAGCCAGGGGACAGTCAGCCGAGATCATGGTCGCCGAGGCCCGCAAGGCCTTCTGGCTGATGGTCGGCTTCCTCGCCCTCATCTGGGCCGTCCAGATCGTCAACTGGACCTTCGGTTACTCTCTCAGCTACCAGTACGGCCTGCGCGCCTGGACTCCCTCCAGCCTGCCCGACATCGCCTCGGCGCCGTTCCTGCACTGGAGCTGGGAGCACATCGAGGCCAACTCGGGTCCGCTGTTCATCTTCGGCTTCCTGTCCGCCTACCGGGGAGTCGCCAGGTTCCTCGGGGTGACCGGCCTCATCATCGTGGTCAGCGGTCTCGGCGCCTGGTTCACCTCAAGCCCGATGACCGTCGGCGCGGGCGCCAGCGGCGTCGTCTTCGGCTACTTCGGCTACGTCCTGGTGCGCGGCGCCTTCGACCGGCACCTGATCGACATCGTGGTCGGCGTGGTCATGGCGCTGTGCTTCGCCTACCAGTTCACCGGCCTGCTGCCCAAGGAGGGCATCGGCTGGCAGGCCCACCTGTTCGGCTTCCTGGCCGGCGTCCTCGGCGGCTGGCTCTTCCGCGACCGCCACCCCCACGCCCCCAAGGCACCCCCCTCCCCCGACACCTCCCGCTCTGCCCTCCTGAAGGAACTCGACGACCTCGGCCTCTGAAAGTAGCGGTGCAAACCACCGCTAATCCCATCGAACTGGTCGGCTTGCCGGACCGTCACCACGGCCGTCAACGAAGCGGTCCACCTAAAGACACGGAAAAGAACGCGCCAGTACTTGGTCAGGTCCTAGCTTTCACCCCATGCCTCCACGCGAAGAAACCGCCCTGGCCCTTGATGGGCGGCCACCGTTACTGTCCAGAGCGCTGGTGTTGCGCTTCGTGACCGTGGTCGGCGCCCTGGGAAGTCTGTTCCTGCTGATGTCGGTCGTGCCGCTGCGCGCGACGACCTCCGGTGGACAGGACGCCGCCGGGCTGACCACGGGGGCGCTGATGCTGGCCACGGTGGTCGGCGAACTGACCGCGCCACGCCTCGTCACCCGGTACGGCCACCGCCTCCCGCTGGCCGCGGGCCTCGTCCTGCTCGGTGTGCCCGCCCTCCTGCTGACCGTCTCCGACGATCTCACGTGGACCGTGGTGATCTGCCTGCTGCGCGGCCTGGGGTTCGCGCTCACGATCGTCGCGGGCGGCACGCTGACCGCCGCGCTGATCCCACCGGAACGCCGCGCGGAAGGGCTGGGGCTGGTCGGCGTCGTGTCCGGGGTGCCGTCCCTGATCGGGCTGCCGCTCGGGGTGTGGCTGGCGGACAAGGCGGGCTACGAGACCGTGTTCGTCCTGGCGGCCCTCGTCGCACTGGCCGCGCTCCTGGCGGTTCCCGGTCTGCCGGACGGGCGGGACCTGCCGGGGCCGACGATCGGGGTGGCCGCCGGGTTCCGTACCGGTTCCCTGGTCAGGCCCGCCGTCGTCCTCGCCACCACGGCGCTCGGTTCGGGGATCGCCGTCACCTTCCTGCCGCTGGCCGTACCGGACAATCTTGGTGGGGTGATCGCCACGGCCCTGTTCGTGCACCCGGCCGCCGCGACCGTCGCCCGCTGGCTCGCCGGACGGCACGGCGACCGGTACGGCTCGGCCGGACTCGTGGTGCCCGCCCTGCTGGCCTCGGCCGCGGGGATGCTCCTGACCGCGCTGACCAATGACGCCGTGGCCGTCGTCACCGGGGTCGTCCTGTTCAGCGCGGGCTTCGGGATCGCCCAGAACGCCACCCTCGCGCTGATGTACGCCCGGGTCACGGCCTCCGGCTACGGCACGGTCACCGCCCTGTGGAACTTCGCCTACGACGCGGGCATGGGGGTCGGCGCCGTCGCCTTCGGCCTGATCGCCCAGCGGACCGGCTATCCCCTCGCCTTCGCCCTCACCGCCGTCCTCACCCTGGCCGCCCTCCTGCCCGCCTTCACCGACCGCGCCGCCAACGGCTGAGTCCTCACCCCCCGCGCGGGGGTGAGGGCTTCCCCGTTCGCCCATCGGGGTCTTTTCTCGCGTTGTCACCCACTTCACGTACCTCATGAACGGGGTAACCGAAATTGGGTTTTTGGTGCGTTCAGCGAAAACGCGGCCTCTTCATGGACCGGATATCTGCCATGTTCGTACGGCTTGACCGCTGGGCGAATTCCGAATGTGTCCCATAACACATGCCTTATCGGGCAAACCTCTACCGGGTCCCAGCCGTCCGTCTTCTGGCCCCTGTCTTCCTCTGCCCTGACCCCCGCGAACGGAGACAACTATGACCAGCATCATCAGCCCGGACGGCTCCTTCACCAACGCGACCGGAACCACCGACCGCCTTCTCACCCCCACGGAGGTCGCCCGACTTTTCGGCGTCGATCCGAAAACCGTCAATCGCTGGGCGTTGACGGGAAAGATCCCCTCGGTCCGCACCCCCAGCGGACAGCGCCGCTACAGAGAGGGTGACATCCAGGCCCTGTTATTCCCCGGCGACCCCGCGTGATCATGTGAGCGACAGCGCTCCTCCCCGTTTGGTTCAGGCGGTGCCGTCCGAGGGCGTCTCGGATTTCGTGTGGAGAATCTCGCGGGCCTGGTCCGCGGCGCGGACGATGCTTTCGGAGACGAAGGCGACGAAGCGGGCGATGTTCTCCAGACGGGCGGCGGCCGGGGTGCCGGCACCGAGAACGCCGGCGCCCTGTCGCGCGACCTCGCCGAGGTGGGCGGTGGCGCGGGCGCTGGCCATCATCGACTGATACAGAACGTCGTCGTCGACCACATAGCGTTCACGGCGGCGTTCGTCGCGCTCCCGGCGGACGAGGCCCTGATCTTCGAGGAACGCGACAGCCTTGGACACCGACGCCGGGCTGACCTGGAGGCGTCCGGCGAGCTCGGAGGCGGTGAGGCTGCCCGCGTCGGTGGTGTAGAGACCGGCCAGCACCTTGGCCGTCATCTTGGGCAGACCCGACCGCATGAAGACGGTGGCGAACTCCTCCTCGTACTCACGCACCGCCTCGGCGTCGCGTCCGTGGGCCTGAGGGGGCGTGCCGGGGCTCCGGGGGGCGCTCTTCCTGCGGTGGGTGCGGCGTTCGGTGGCGCGGTGGGCCAGGTCGGCGCGGTAGGCGGTGGGACCGCCGTTGCGCATCACCTCGCGGGTGATCGTCGAGGTGGGACGGTCGAGGCGCCTGGCGATCTCCGCGTAGGCGAGACCGTCGGCCAGCCCCAGCGCGATCTGCTGACGGTCCTGCTGGGTGAGCCTGCCTCCCGGCATCCCGGCCTCCTTCGTGGTCTGCGATCTCCCCAGCATAGCGTTCACTCCCAATCCGTTGCAACGAATCGACCGATGGACGTTGCGTTAAAATCTGATCCATCGCAACGATTTCTCGGCTTCTAACTGGGACGATAGCGCTTACACGCAACGAACTGGTTGCCAAAACTTGAAAGGCAACGTAGCATTTCCATTGTTCGAAACGACAGTTCACAGGAGAGCACATGAAGACCTTCGGTACCACCGCCCCGATCTCCGCCGTCCTGGACATCCCCGCGGGGCACGTCCAGCTCATCGCCGCCGACCGGACCGACACCGTGGTCGAGGTCCTGCCCACGGACCCCTCGAAAGGCCGCGACGTGAAGGCCGCGGAGCAGACCAGGATCGAGTACGGCGACGGCGTCCTGCGGGTCGAGGCCCCCGCCGGGAAGAACCAGTTCCTCGGCCCCTCGGGTTCCGTCGAGGTGACGGTACGGCTGCCCGCCGGTTCCCACATCGAGGTGAAGGTGGCCAGCGCCGAGTTCCGGGGAGTCGGACGGTTCGGCGACGTCACCTTCGAGGGCGCGCACGGCCCGGTCAAGATCGACGAGGCCGCGAGCGCCCGCGTCACCACCGCCGCCGGTGACGTCTCGGTCGGCCGCCTCAACGGCTCCGCGGAGATCACCGTCGACAAGGGCGACATCCGCGTCACCGAGGCCGTACGCGGCACGGTCGTGCTGCGCACCGAGGCCGGGGAGGTGTCGGTCGGCGCCGCCCCCGGGGTCTCGGCCTCCCTGGACGCCCACACCTCCTACGGCAGGATCCACAACTCGCTCAACAACACCGAGGGTGCCGCCGCCCAGCTCGCCATCCGCGCGACCACCGCCTACGGCGACATCGTCGCCCGCGGCCTCTGATCCTCGCCGCGGAGGTGTTCCGTCAGACGCCGAACGGGGCCGGATAGCGGATGGTGCCCGCAGGAGTTGGCCGGGTCTCGTCGAGGACCAGGGCCATCATCGCCTCGTCGGGCACCTCGAAGGGGGCACGGACGCCGAGGCGGGAGGCCGGGACGAAGCCGAACCTCGGGTAGTAGTCGGCGTGCCCGAGGACGACGACAAGGTTCTCCTCCGCGTGCCTGGCCCGGGCGGCGGAGAGGGCGGCGCGGATGGCCGTGGACCCGGCGCCCGTGCGCTGGGCCGAGGGCAGCACCGCGCAGGGGGCCAGGGCCAGCGCGGGGTGGCCGCCGACGTGGCAGCGGGTGAGCAGGGCGTGCCCGGCGGGGACGCCGTCGGGGCCGACGGCGACGATGGACAGGCCCTCGATCCACACCTGCGGGTCCGCGCGCAGGGCCTCGACGAGATCGGCCTCCTCGGCCGTGGGAAAGGCCGCGAGATTGACGGCGCGGATGGCGGCGACGTCGTCGGCGGTCTCGGGCCGCGCGATCCAGGTGGTCATGGCGTTTCCGTTCTTGTGTCCTGGGAATCGAAGGGGCAACCGTACGCCGTCATCTTCGCCAAGTCGCTCAGCTAAGTCGGGTGAGCGCGCGTTCCAGGTCGGTGTGGATCAGTTCGGCGTTGAGGGCGGCACCGGCGCGGTATCCGGCGCTGGCGGAGTTCACCACCTGTTCGGCAGGTCCCGTGGCGTTGCCCACGGCCCACACGCCAGGGACGCTGGTCTGGCCCGCCGGGTCCACCTCGACGAACGGCCCCGCCGGGGTGTCCTTCGTCCTGGCGCCGAGTTTGGTGAGGAGTTCGTCACGGGGCACCATCCGCGTCGGCACGACCACCACCGAGCGCGGGACCACCTGTCCGTCCGCGAGCCGTATGCCGGTGAGGTGGTCGTCCTCGACCACGAGTTCGCCGACCTCGCCGCCGATCACGCGCACCCCTGCCGCCTCGGCCATTCGCCGGTCGTGCTCGGGCGGTTCGGCGGCGCCGTTCAGGAACAGGATCACGTCGCCGGAGAGCTGGCTGAACAGCAGTGCCTGGTGGGTGCCCGTGGCCTCGCCGTACAGGACGCCGATGGGTTCGTCGCGGACCTCCCAGCCGTGGCAGTAGGGGCAGTGGATCACGTCCCTGCCCCACCGCTCGGCGACGCCGGGGACGTCGGGAAGCTCGTCGACCAGGCCGGTCGCGACGACCAGACGGCGGGCGTGCACCCGGCCGCCGTCGCCGAGCGTCACGGCGAACTCGCCGTCCCCGTCCGGCTCGGCCGCCGTCACCCGGTCGCGGACCAGTTCGACGCCGTAGGCGGCGACCTCCCGGCGCACCTCGGCCAGGAACTCCCCCGGCGGTGTGCCGTCGCGTGACGGGTAGCCCTGCATGTGCGCGGCGGGCGTGTTGCGTTGCTCGCCCGCGTCGACGACCAGGACCGAACGGCGCGAACGTCCGAGGATCATCGCCGCGGTCAGCCCCGCGATCCCGCCGCCGATCACCACGATTTCGTAGTTCCGCATGAAAAATCACCTCACGTGGGTAGGGACGCTTCGCCTATGACGATGCCCCAGTCATCCTGTTTTGGCAAAGGTTCTTGCTGAAACGGCAAGGGTCATCGTGGGCGGCGGATCACGCGGGCGTGCTTCAGGTAGGTGCCGGTGAGGCTGGTCTCGATGTGGGTCACGCCGTCGAGGTCGGCCAGGGTCGTGCTGACGTACTCGTAGAGGTCGCGAATCGTCGCCGTCACCACGGCCGCGAACAGGTTGACCGGCCCGGTGACCGCGGCCACGAAGGTCGTCGGCGCGTGCCGGGCCAGGGCGGCGCCCGCGGCGCGCAGGTGCCGGGGCTCGACGTCGATGTGGAGGGTCGCGCCGACCGGAAAGCCGAGAGGAACCGGGTCGAGGTCCCGGTCGAGATAGATCGCCCCGGAACGCAGCAGAATGTCGAGCCTGCGCCGTACTGTCGACTCCGGCTGGTTCGTCTCGGCTGCGAGGTCGGCGGCCGAGCGCCGGGCGTCGTGCCGCAGCGCGTCCAGCAGCACCCAGTCCTGGGCGGCCAGGCGGGGGGCGCTCTCCGGCATCGGGAGGGGTCCGACCAGCTCACGCTGCCGCTCGGTGAGCGGATCGGGGAAGCCCTCCCAGTCGGCGTGGCCGGGTGTCCGGTGGTGGTGCAGGAGTTCGTAGGCGACGACCCGGGTGACACGTCCCGTTCTGGGCAGCTGGTCGAGGATGAGGTGGTCGCGCTGTTCCGCCGAGGCCGCGCGGACGCCGCACATGATCTCGGAACCGGCCCCCGCGGTCCTGACCCAGGAGACGTCGTCGCGGCGGACGAGCGCGTCGGCGAGCCGGGCCGCCGACCCCGGGTGGACGTGGAGCCTGAGCATCTGCCCCATGTCCCCCTCGTGCGGCGTGGGCATCGCGACCACGCGGACAACGCCGCGCTCGGCCAGCGCCCGGTATCTCCGCGCGACCGTGTGCTCGGTCGCCCCGAGCGCCACGGCGAGCCGACGGAACGACACCCGCCCGTTGATCCCCAGGGCGTGCAGGATCTGGTGGTCGAGTCTGTCCACAACTCCTCCTGTATCGCGGTCTCGTGCTGGTTCCGCTCACTTCGGACCCGCTTCATGTCTGGAACCGTACGGTGCCACCCATGCTGTGCGGGTGAATCCCTCCTCCACGTCGACGCGGCGCTGGATCGCCCTGACCGGGCTCCTGGTCGCCGAGGCCATGAACCTGCTCGACGCGACGATCACCACCGTCGCCGCTCCCGTGATCAGGACCGGCCTGTACGGCACGGCCTCCGACGCCCAGTGGATCGCCGCGGCCTACACGCTCCCGTTCGCCGTCGCCCTGGTCCCCGGGGGCCGTCTGGGTGACATCCACGGCCGCCGACGCCTGTTCGTCCTCGGCGTGTGCGGCTTCCTCCTCGCCTCCGCGGCCTGTACGGCGGCGCCGACCATGACGGTGCTGCTCACCGCGCGGGTCGTCCAGGGCTGCTTCGCCGGTCTGGTCATCCCGCAGACCATCGGACTGATCAAGGCGACCTTCGACGGCCCCGCGCTCGGCAGGGCGCTGAGCCTCATCGGACCGGTCATGGGGCTGACCGCGGTCGCGGGTCCCGTCCTCGGCGGGCTCATCACCCACGCCGACCTCGCCGGGCTCTCCTGGCGGGCGGTGTTCCTGGTCAACATCCCGCTGGGGCTGCTCACGCTGGCCTGCGTCCGGTTTCTCAACGAGGACCGCGCGGCGCGCAGACCCGGGCTCGACGTGCCCGGGTTCCTGCTCAGCGGCGCGGTCGCCACGGCCTTCGTCATCCCGACGATCGACGGCGGAACATCCTGGGGGTTGTCGGTCGTCGGCGTCGCCGTGCTAATCGTTCATGTACGGCGACGCGGCGCGAGCGGCCGGGATCCGGTCTTCGAGCCGAGCCTGTTCCGCGACCGGGGGTTCCCCGCCGCGCTGGCATCGAGCGTCCTGTACTTCGCCGTCTCGACCGGTGTCGTCTTCGCCGTGGTCCTGCACGTCCAGGACGGCCTGCACCGCTCGGTGCTCGCCTCCAGCCTCACCGTCCTGCCGTTCTCCGCGGGGCTGGCGGTCTCGTCGCTGCTGGCCGGGCAGGTGTTGCTCGCCAGGACGGGTCCCGGGCTCATGTTCCCCGGCATCGCCCTGCTGGCGGCCGGAATCGCCGGGGGCGTCGCCGTTCCCACGTGGCTGCCCGTCGCGCTGGGGGTCGCCGGTCTGGGAGGAGGGCTGGTCACGGTGCCGTTCTTCACCACGGCGCTGTCGCGGGTACGGCCTCACGAGACGGGTTCCGCGGCCGGTCTCCTGAACGCGGTCCAGCAACTCGGCGGCACCCTGGGCGTCGCCGTACTCGGCAGCGCCTATCTCGGCACCGGGTCCCTGACGGCTCCCTTCCTCTGCTCGCTGGCCCTGTGCGGCGCCCTGGTCCTGACCGTCGCCCTCATGCTTGGGAAGCGGAAAACCGGTGGACACGGCTGTTAGCGTGCCGGGCATGAGCGTCGTTGATATCGACCGTTTTGTCACCGACGGGTTCGTCAAGCTTGAGGGAGCCGTCCCCCGTGAGGTCGGCGACGCCGCCAGGGCGCTGCTGTGGCAGCGGATCGGCCTGTCGCCGGACGACCCCTCGGGCTGGCGGGAACCGGTGGTGTGGGCCTCCGACCTCACCGGAGAGGGACCGTTCGGAGAGCTCTCCCGCGCTCCGGTGCTCGCCGAGGCGCTCGACGCCCTCTGCGGGGCCGGTGGCTGGCGTCCGCGTGGCGCGCTCGGCATGGTGCCGGTCCGCTTCCCCCGGGTGCCGCCCGCGAACGACAGGGGCTGGCACATCGACGGCAACGCCGCGCAGCCGGACGGCACCTACCTGTGCAGCGGGCGGCCGGAGACGATGTTGCTGCTGGTCCTGATGTCGGACGTCGGACCCGACGACGCGCCGACCCGGATCAGGGTCGGCTCACACCGTGACGCGGCGGAGCTGCTCGCGGGCCGGGCGATGGACCCGTTCGAGGCCGGGCCGCTGCTGGACGAGGTCAGCGCGCACCGTCCTGTCGTCCACGCCACGGGCAGGCCCGGCGACATGTATCTGGTCCATCCCCTCACCGTCCACGCCGCCGACGAGCACCGGGGAAGCGAGCCGAGGTTCATGGCCCAGTCTCCGGTCTTCCTCACCGAGCCGGTCTCCCTGGACGGGCACAACGCCCTGGCGAAGGCCATCGCGGCTTCCTGACACAAGGCTCCCGGGAACGGCGCACAGCCACGCCCACACGTGGCTGTGCGCCCCGCGACGCGGAGCCTCCCCGCCCCCGTCGTGTGTGCTCAACGTCCCGGACGGCTCTGACCTGCCGTTCCCGAAGGTTCCGGGCGTTGTTCACCCTCGTTGCCTCACGGCGAACCGTTCGTATGGTGGCAGCGCGCGGACGACGCCGTCATTGACGCTGAGCGCTCCTTGATTGGCGTGGAGCGCCATGGTCGCCCAGCGCCCGGCGCCGGAACTCCCCGGGAGGGACGCCGTGCGCGGCGCGGAAGGTCCTGCTGAACTGCGCTCCGTCGGTGAACCCCCAGCGTGCCGCGACGGCGTGGACCGGCCGTGAGCGCAGCGCGGGATCGGCCAGGTCGCGTCGGCAGCGCTCCAGGCGGCACGAGCGGATCCACGCGGCCACGCTGATCCCCTGGTCCTGGAACAGCCGGTGCAGGTGGCGGACGGAGATCTGGTGGGCCGCCGCGATGGTCTCGACGCCGAGGGTCGGGTCTCCGAGGTGCCGCTGGATGAAGGCGTGGACGCGCGCCTGCAACGCCTGCCTGGGCGGCTCGGTCTTCGATGAGGAACCGGCTTCGAGGACGTGGGAGCAGGCCGCGGCGACCAGGTCCAGGGTGATCGTGGACAGCCGGGCCGCGTCGGCTGCGCTGCAGTCGGGCGTGCGGCGGGACAGCTCCAGGAGGTGTCGGCGCAGCATGGCGCCGACCCCGGCCGAGCACGGCAGGCGTCCGCCGGTGAGCCGTACCAGGGCGTCGGCCGGCAGGGGCACCAACGCCTTGGGGATGTGCAGGATCATGCTCTCCGCGCTGCCGGTCGCGTCGGCCATCAGGTGGGTGTGGAAGGGCCGGGTGGCGTCGTAGAGCAGCAGGTCCCGTGGGCCCGCGGTCACCTGACGATCTCCCTGGTCCAGCAGTTTGACGCCGCGCAGCGACAGCGAGAGACAGTACGTCCCCGGGTCGGAGCGGCGGATCAGCCTGTCGGTGCGCCAGGCCCGCAGCGGCGGGGACGAAAGCCGCGACAGGTACAGCGCCCCGAGGCTGACCCGGTGCACGACGGCGTGGAAGGCCCCCTCGTGGTCGCTGCGGATGACGGTGGGCAGCAGGGACCGCCGGGCCATCTCCTGACATCGGGTGAAACGGTCGGCGGCGGGCAGGTCGTGGCTGCGGAACACGATCTCGCTCACCGCGGGACTCCGTATTCTTTTTCACTCACTAAAAATCCATTGCCACGCACGATAAAACCTCCCCCAGGATGCGGAACCGTCCTTTCCTTTTCACGTTATAGTCCCCAATTATCGCGATAAGGAAACGATCGTTACCATATGCGCGATCACTCGGTGATCATTTCTCGCACATACCCTCCGGCCGTACGGCATCGCCGGGCGTTTCCTGATGATAAAAGCGCTATTTCCGGCTGTCGGGAAATAGCGCGAGATGGTCCTGGAGGGCCGCGTGGCGGAACTGGTAGATGGGGCCTACGGTGCGGAGCAGGCCGAGGCGGTGCATGTCGTCGAGGAAGGGCATCAGGTCGCGGGGCAGCAGACGGCGGCGGGCGAGGCGGTGGGTGGCGATCAGATAGGCCGGCCACCCGTGGTGCTCTCCCACCGAGATCGCGGCCAGCAGCCCGAACATGAGCGCCGCCCCGACCGTGCTCGCGATCCCGACCACGAGCCCGTGCTCCCGCCCCGGGGTGGCGTCCGGCAGGAGCCCGTAGGCGAGGCCGAACAGCGGGCAGAGCACGAGACAGAGCACGAGGAACCGGACGAGGTTGAGCGCGCGGTCGTCGCGCAGACTCGACAACGGGGTGCCCGCCGTACCGGATGTCGGGGTTTCCAGTCGTACGACTACCGCGGACACGAGGCCGATGACCAGGCCGGACGTGAGGCCGAAGACGAGGCCGGTGGTGAGACCGAGGAGCAGCACGAGCAGGACCGGGGAACCGGAGACGAGGCCGTACCCGAGGCCGATGACCGCCCCGGGCACGAACCCGGCCACGGCTCCCCTGACGAACCTTCCCCTGCGGCCTCCACGACGGGGGCGGGCCAGGCCGGACAGAGAGCCCGGCGTCTCGCGGCTCCACCTGCTGATTCTGAACGCGCACACCAGGCCGAACAGCAGCCCGAACGCGAGCCCGGACAGGACCCATCCCCGGCCGTTGAAGGTGAGCCAGTCCGCCGCCCCGGTCACGGCCCCGTAGGCCAACCGGCCAAGGAAGCCGACCACGAGCCAGACGGCCATCGCGGTCACGGCTCCGAGCAGGAAGTCCGTACGGAACCGGCCGACGCCGCTGTGCCGGGCGAGCTGCCACCAGGCCAGGTCGCGGGTGTCGCCCGCGGTCAGCAGCCGGGCCAGGTAGGCGAGGTGGGCACGCGCCCGCTCCGCGTCCCACGCCCTGCGGGGACGGAAGTGCTCGGCCGGGTCACGGCTGGTCAGCCGGGAGCCGATGGCCGCGGGGATCAGCCGGTCCAGCAGGTGCGCCCGCAACCGGGCGGGGTCCTGGCCGAGGTCGCCGACGAGCGGGGCGGGGTCGGCGGCGGGGGTGACGTAGACGGCGCGGACCAGCCACAGGCCGAGCGCGGTCGAGGCCACCTCGGCCAGCCCCGGCGCCGTCCCCTCCGCCAGCGCCGTGAAGACCGGCGACCAACTGTGCCGGGGCCGCGGCGGCAGGCAGGCGCGGAGATACCCGGCGACATCGGAAGGAGCGAGGGGCCGAGGGGCGATGACGGCCGCCGCGGTGAACACGTCCCCTGCCTCCGCCACGGCCGTGGCCAGCTCGTCGGCCCTGCTGGTCAGCACGAACCCGTCCCGGTCGGCCAGCGAGGCGTTCAACGCCCGGATCACCGCGCCCCGGTGGTCCCCGGCCAGCTCGTCGAGACCGTCGAGAACGGGCAGCACGTGCCCCCGCCCGGCCAGCGCCCCGGTGACGGCGCCGCCGTACGCCGAGGTCAGCGCCGGATAGTCGCGCGCCAGCCGTACGGCGAGCCACTCGTGCAGGCGGGGATGCACGGTGGGGTCCCAACCGGTGAGGGTCACCAGCACCGGCACCGGCTCCCCGGGGACGGCGGAGTCGAGCAGCCTCAGCAGCAGTTGCACGGCCAGGGTCGTCTTGCCGCTGCCCGGCCCACCGGTGATGACCAGCCGCCGCCGGTGCAGGCTCCTGAAGGCCGTCGCCAGCTCGGACCCCCGGCCGCTGGAGACGGTGAACCTCAGCGGCTCCGGCCCGACCAGGTGCGGATGGTCCATCAGCCCCGCGTCCTCGGTCAGCCGCCAGCGAACGGGGATCGGGTGCGGATCGCTCAGCGAGCGGACCCTCGACTCCTCACGCCACTGCTCGGCGACCAGCCTCCCGAGCGCCTTCCTGGCCGCCCTGACGGTCCCCTCGGTGACCAGCGTCTCCTCGGTGACCTGCGGCGATGCGGGGGTACGGCTGTCGCGGAGCAGTCCGTGGACCGTCAGGGCGAGGCCGATCACGGCGACGAAGGCGCCGAGCACGCTGGCCCTCCGGTCTGCCGTCTCCAGGTCGGTCTGTCCGAGGAAGAAGAGCATTCCCGTCATGGCACCGACGAACAGGACAATGCCCGCCCAGGTGAGGACGCGTCTCCGCATGCCCTCATCGTCACGTCACGACAAGATCGATCGGGCGTTTTCCGCTTGTCGGCCACGGGATTTTATCGTTATCGGTCCGCCGTCCGGTGGCGACAGAGAGGCTCCTAAAGTGGCCAAATGATCAATAGCCTCCTGGCGGCCGTCCTGGCCGGATCGATGCTGACCGCTCCCCTCAAGACGGCCCTCCTGACGCCGGACGACCTCGGCGCCGAGTTCGTCCGTGGCGATTACCGTACGGACATCCTGCGGAATTCCGTTTTCGATCAGGACAGGAAATGCGGCGCCGCCGTCGGAAAGGTCTCCACGGTCTATCGGAGCAGGGTCGCGACGGCGCTGAAGTACGGGGGCCGGTGGGAAGGGGGTCACCGAGTACATCGTGCGCGCAACCGCCCGGGAGATCTCCGCCCTGGAACGCGCGGCCAGGGCCATGGCCCGGCACTGCCGTACGATAACCGTCAAAACGGACGCCTCCCGGGAGATCGTCCGCGCGCTGCCGACAGACCGGCTCGGCGAAGGAACGTACGGCATCAAGTACCGCGCCGGGCTCTCCGGCAGCAGGTTGGAGAACGACGCCAGGATGCGGGGCATGATGGTCGCGGTCGACGTCGTGTTCGTCCGGGCGAAGAACACCGTGATCGTGCTGGAGCACGACGGCAACGTCGGCGAGTTCGACCCCGCGCTCACCAGGTCCGCCACTCGGGCGGCCGTTTCGCGTCTCCGCCAGGCTCTGTGAGGTTCTGACCTGCGGATGTAACCCTTCTCCTCGATTCTCACCAAACAGGGGCGAAACGACGAAGGGAGCATGACCGGTGCGTCGCAAACAGGCGAAGATCGCTACAGATCCTGTGGCGTTCGACGCCTTCTATCGGCGGCATGTCGACGCGGTCACCCGTTTCCTCGCCCGTCGCGTGGACGACCCGCACACCGTGGCCGATCTCGTGGCCGAGGTGTTCGTGGCCGTGCTCGACTCGGCCCACACCTACCGGGCCGACCTGGGCTCCGAGATCGCATGGCTGTACGGGGTGGCCCGTAAGACGATCTCGGCCGAACGACGCCGGGAGTACAGACGGCACCAACTGACGGACCGGGTCGGTGGACGGCGACAGCTGGACACCGACGACGTCGCCAGGCTGGAGGAACGCATCGACGCGGAACGGCACGCCAGGCAGATGTTCACGGCCATAGCCGAACTGCCGAAGGGGGAGCGCGAAGTACTGGAACTGGTCGTCGTCGACCAGCTCACGGTCACGGAGGCCGCACTCGCCCTCGGCATCCGGCAGAGCACCGCCAAAACGCGCCTGCACCGAGCCCGCCAGACGCTCAAAGCCCTGCCCCTCGTCATGGAAGGAACACCGGGATGAGTTTCGAGGAGCAGATACTGATGGAACTGAAGACCGAGATCATCGCGCGTGCCGAGCGGCGTCGCCGTACGACCCGACGGATGTTCACCGGGGCGGCGGTGGCCGGACTGGCCGCCGCGGCGGCGATCGCGGTGCCGCTGCTGACCGGCTCCGAGCAGTCCGCCTACGCGGTGAGCAAGGGCGCCGACGGCACGGTCAAGGTACGGATTCACGAGTTCAAGGACGTCGACCGGCTGGAGCGGGACCTGAACGCGGCCGGCGTCCAGGCCGACGTCACCTATCTGCCGCCCGGCAAGGAGTGCAAGGACGGCAGGGGAAAGACGACCGGCCGGATGGCCATGGGGCCGTGGCCCGACGCGGCAGCCCGCCTCGTCAAGGGTGGCCTGGACATCAACCCCCAGCGCGTCGGCAAGGACCAGACGCTGGTGCTGGAGTTCGCCGGTGACCAGGAGGAGACGGCCAAGACGCGCAAGCACGAGATGCTGTGGCGCCTGACCGCGACCCTGATCACCGGCCAGGTCGGACCGTGCGTCGCGGTCGACGACCCGACCTGGAAGGGCCGCCGCACGAACTGACACGCTTCTCGCCACGCCGTACCTGATCAGTACGGCGTGGCGAGGACGTTTCCGTTTGGCGGTTCTATGTGACGGCGGGGACAGTTTCCGTGTCACCGCAGGTCAGTTTCCGCGCGGCGGCGAGGACAGTGGACACCTTGGGTGATCGACTGTTTACAGTGTGCGACCAGATGTAACTCGCACACGAGGAGACAGCCATGCGACGTGCCATCCCCAAGATCGCCGCCTTCGCGGCGGTCGCGATGCTCGCCCTGACCACCCCCGCCCAGGCCCAGGACCAGCAGGCCGCCTATTTCGAGTACACCGACATCACCCGCGACAAGGCCGTCCTCAAGCTCACCGACCCCGCCAAGATCCAGCACGCCAGGGACCTGCTGAGCGGCGCGACCACCGACAGGCCCCACATCGTCGGCAGGATCGTCCCGCGCCAGGCCTCCTACAACCCGCGCTGGAACTACCACTACAACTCCGACACGGTCGACTTCTTCGACGTCGCCATCGAGGTGTGCGACGCCACGATCCCCTACGTCGAGGACCACCTGGACGAGGCGGGCGGTGCCTTCCTCCCCGGCTACATCTGGTGCCCCTGGACCTCCCGCCTGACCCGGGAGATCCCGGCGCCGTAGGGTCCCGGTCCTCCCAAGAGGCGTTAGGGTCACCGGTATGTGCTTGATCATCTCTCCGCCGCCCGCTCACTAGCGGACGGCGCGACATTTCCACGCGCCGGGTGTTCACACCCGGCGCGTTTCCTCGCTGTCCGCGACTGACGATTCCGTCGAGACAGCGATCCCCGGAGATGATCGTGCTTCACTCAGGTTCCCTGCCGGTCGGCAGGGCCATGTTCTACATCGCCACGGCGGCCGTCGCATGGGGAACAGGTGGCGTCGTCGCCGCCGTGCTCCACTCGACCAGCGGACTCGATCCGCTGACGGTGTCGTTCTGGCGCTTCCTCTGCGGCACCGTCGCCCTCGCCGTGGCCCGGTCGCTGCTACGACCTTCGCTGGCTGGCCGGTTGAAGTCAGGTCTCTGGCGATTCACCGTGACCGGCGCTGGAATGGCCGTCTACCAGGCGGCCTATTTCGCCTCGGTGAACGTCGCCGGGGTCGCCGTCGCCACCATGGTGACCCTGGGATCCGGACCGGTTCTCGTAGCCCTGGGTGCCCGCCTGTGGATGGCCGAGCGCCTCGGCCGCCAAAGGATCCTGGTCATCGTCGTGGCGCTGACCGGCCTGGCGATGCTGGTGTTCGGCGGCGGCTCGACCGTCCGTTCCTCCCTGCCGGGCGTGGGGCTGGCGCTGTTGTCCGCCGTCGGATACGCGGGCACCACCCTGCTCAGCCAGGTGATCGGCGCCGAGGAGGGCGGTGACGACCCCGTCGGCAACGCGTTGATCGGCTTCGCCACGGGGTCGGTGTGCCTGCTGCCCTTCGCCCTGGCCATGGGGCTCCTGCCCGAGCGAGGTGCTCCGGTGACGGTCACGGCCCTCCTCGTCTACCTGGGGCTGTTCCCCAGCGCTCTGGCGTACGGGCTGTTCTTCACGGGTCTGCGGGCGGTGCCGGCGACCACGGCCTCGATCATCACGCTCGTGGAACCGCTGGCGGCGGCGGTCATCGCCGTATGGCTCCTCGGTGAGCGCCTCACGGTCCTCACCCTGCTCGGCGGCGCGGTACTGCTCGCGACGGTGGTCGCCCTGGCCACCTCCGGACGCGACCGTGCCGACGCCGTCCTTCTCGGTGGTGACCATGACGATCCACGGAATACGCCCATGTGACGGGACATGCCGCCGTCCAAGGTCAGGTGCCACCAACCATCCAGACAAAGATCAGGTACTCCGCGCACCTAGTTGACCACACAGAGTCAGCGGCTTTGGTAGCAGTGACTCATGTCCACCTCGGTCCGGCGCCCGTCATCGCGGGAGACCGCCGCCCTTCCCGTCACCGCCAAGGAGCACGCCGACCGTAGGCGGACTCCATTGGAGTACGGCACGCACGACGCAACCCCGGTCAGGACCAGGCCGGGCCGTACACCTCGTCGTGTCCGAGGCTCGCTCCGCTCGCCACGATCCGGAGCTCGGAACCGGGCGGCGGCGTGAGGTCCACGCCGACGACCAGCGATCACCGCACCCCACCGACCTGCCCGGACACGTCTCAGAGCCACCCGGCTCGCCGGGTTCCGACCGTATCTCTCACAACAGAGTGGAGTTTTTCGTGTTGATGTCACAGCGGCCCCGAGCCGCGCTCACCGCGTTGGCCTACTCCCTGGCGACGCTGCTGGCCGCGTCGGGCACCCAGGCGGTGACCGCCCCTGCGGCACACGCGACGGATGGCGTACGGCAGGCGGTCACCCAGGCCGCCCCGTCGTGCATCCGGCAGGGGCAGCACAACTACCCCGTCGAGTACTACTGGAAGAACATCATCGGCGTACGGCTGGGCAACGGGAACATCTCGGTCACCACCTCCCCGTCCCTGTGGGGCGGGGAGATCGCCCCGGGTGGCGTCTTCACCCTCTCCCTGAGGCACCAGACGGCCCGGTGGCCGCTGGTGGTCCGCACCTACACCACCACCTGGGACCTGTCGTCCCTGCTGGCCAACGCCGACATCGTCTCGCAGACCGGGACGGGCAGTGTCAGCGGTAACACCCTGACGATCACCTCGCCAGGCACCAAGACCGACCCCACCCCCAAGACCATCACCTTCCGGGTCAAGCCAGGCACCATCGGGCGGAGCATGACCATCCGACCGCTCGGGATCAGCAGCTGGCTGGCCGCTCCGGGACAGCTCGGGAACAACACCGCGGCCCCGGCGATCCGGATCGTCAACGGCCAGTCCATCCTGCCCACCAGGGCCGTCAACGACACCGCGACCACCACCGAGGCAACCGCCGTCACCGTGCCCGTGCTGGCCAACGACACCGCGACCCTCCCGGCGATCACGAGCGTCACCCAGCCCCGCCACGGCACCGCGACGATCTCCGGCAACAGCGTGGTCTACACGCCCAACGCGGGCCTTGGCGGCACCGACACCTTCACCTACACCGTCACCACCGCCTGCGGAACCAGCACGGCCACGGTCACCGTCACGGTCACCTGCCTCCGCGAGCCCATCAACCTGATCAACGGCGGCTTCGAGACCCCGCCCGTGGCCAGGGTCGACTGGAACATCCCTGACGCCTCGACCAACCCGACCGTCGGCTGGCACACCACCGCCACCGACCACAAGCTGGAGATCTGGAACAGCGCGAACGGCGTCCCGGCCGCGGAAGGCAACCAGTTCGCCGAGCTCAACGCCAACCAGGTCTCCACGCTCTACCAGGACGTCCCCACCGTCCCCGGCACCGTGATGACCTGGTCGCTGTACCACCGGGGCCGTCTCGGCACCGACGTGATGCGGGTGCTCATCGGCGCCCCGGGCGCCACCACGCCCCAGAACCCGACAGGAGCCTCCTCCCCGGACATCTCCGACGGCAACACCGCCTGGGGCCACTACACCGGCACCTACGTCGTGCCCGCAGGGCAGACCGTCACCCGATTCGCCTTCGAGTCGGTATCGGCCGCGGGAGGCCGCCCGACCTTCGGCAACTTCCTGGACGGCGTCGTCTTCCAGACCCCACCCTGCCGCCCCATGACGCAGACCCCCACCGCGCCGTAACCCAAGCCCGGCCGGACCGTGACCCAGAACCCGACCGGGCCACGGCTCACCTCCGGCCGGACCATGACGCGGAACCCGACCGGACCGGATCGTGACTCAGAATACGGCCGGACCGTATCCAGCCCTCCGCTGGACCATGACGCGGAACCTGGGCCATGCGCGGAACACGGCCATCCGTGTCCAGAACACGGCCGGACCGGACCGCGAACCAGAACACGGCCGGGGTGACCCAGTCCCGGAACCCGCACCGAACCCGGTGACCTCCCGGAACGTCATCCCGGCGACCGTACCGGCCCGCGACACGCCGGACGGAACATCCCGTTGAACAACCCCGGGGCGGCCCGCGCATCAGTGGCGGACCGCCCCGTGGCTTTCCACAACCGGTCTCCACCGCCTCACGGCCGTGGAGCCCAGGCGAAGGAGTTTCCCGTGAAACCGCACACCGTCGCACCACTGCTGCTCGCCGTAGCCCTGCTGCCGACCTCATCCCCTACCCCAGCCATCGCCCAGCCACTGACCACCACCCAGTCGTCAGCCACCGCCCAGGCACCAGCCATCCCACAGCCCGCCCGCACCCACGCATCGGTCACCACTCGGACGCCGGCCATCCCTCAACTCGCCGTCCAGCCAGGCCACGCCCAGACATCAGGCGTTCCATGGATCGCCCACGTCCACGCCCGCTCCCAGGCACCAGCCGCCCCATGGCTCGCCGTCCAGCCCGTCCACACCCAGACATCGAACGCTCCATGGCCCACCCACGCCCAGGCACCGGTCACCGGCCGGTCCGCCCATGCCGAGCCAACCCGGCGGCAGGCGGTCCAGGCCGCCCTGGACGCGCTCGTCGCCGCCGGAGCCCCCGGCGCCCTGGCCGAGACCCGTGACGAGAACGGCAACTGGACCGGCACCGCGGGCACCGGTGACCTCCGCACCCACGCCCCCGTCCCGCGCAACGGGCGCTGGCGCATCGGCAGCGTCACCAAGTCCTTCGTCGCCGCCCTGGTCCTCAAGCTCGTCGACGAGAAGAAGATCGTCCTGGACGCTCCCATCGGCCGCTACCTCCCCGGCCTGCTCCCCCGCCAGGACAAGATCACCGTCCGGATGCTACTCAACCACACCGGCGGCATCGCCGACTACGCCGCCACCTTCGACGAGACCCCGGCCGGACTGCGCCGCCTGGCCGAAACCACCTACACCCCCCGCAGGCTGATCGCCATCGGCACGAACCTGCCGCCGACCTCCGACCCCGGCGTCCGCTGGGCCTACTCGAACACCGGCTACGCCGCCCTCGGCCTGCTGATCGAGAAGGTCACCGGCCAGAGCCTGTCCGTCGCCCTGCACACCCGCGTGATCGCCCCGCTCGGCCTACGGTCCACCTACCTTCCCACCACCGCCCGCGGCATCGCCGGCCCCCACCCCCACGGCTACATGCGTGACGAGAAGAACCGACTCGAAGACATCACTACCTTCAACCCCTCCAACGCCTGGGCCGCGGGCGCCATCGTCTCCACCACCTCCGACGTCAACCGCTTCTTCGACCAGCTCCTCCGCGGCAGGCTGTTCTCCCCCGGCCTGCTGACCCAGATGAAGCAGACCGTCCCGGTCGCCCCCGGCTTCGAGTACGGCCTGGGCCTGATGAAACTCACCCTGTCCTGCGGCACGACCGTCTGGGGACACAAGGGCCACATCCCCGGCTACGCCACCTACAGCTTCCACACCGACCGCCGCAACATCACCGTCGCCGCGACCGCCCTCCCCTCCCTCAACGACGCCGCCATCGACCAGGCCATGAACCAGGCCATGAACGCCGAGTTCTGCTCCTGACAATGATCCGAAGGCCCTCTCCCTGGGAGGGCCTTTCGCCTGAGACGCCGGTGACCGCCTCCGAATGGTCGCGACGGTGAACACGATCTGGTGTTGCCTCGCAACGGCCGCGCATACTTTTCTCCAGCCAGGTCCTGATCACCCCGAAGGCCGGTCAGGCGCGCTGCTTCGAAGGGTTCCCCATGGGCGAAGAGGCCAGAACGGTTTTCGTGCTGTTGCGGGGACGCCAACCGGTCGCGGAACTGGAGGTGACCGGCGACGACTTCCCTCACACATACTGCGAGATCCGGCCTCTACCAGGCTTCGAGGAAATACGACCGATCCTGGTGACCGCCTGGGAATCGGCCATGAACAACGGCCCGATCTGGCCGATCCTACGCATGAAGATGCTGCGCCTACGCCTACGCCCCAGCTACGGCGGCCCATTGATCAAGCATGTAGTGCTGATCCTCGACGGCGACCGAGCGACCTTGCGGTACCGCTACGGACGTGTGAGCTTGAGGCGCTTTCAGCGATGGCGGAACCGTAAGCCCCGAAGAGGCTGAGAAGAGCGGGATCTCTCCAACTTTGGGTGTGTCGTCGCTGCCGCATTGGTCATCGGGTCGTTCTTGACCCAGTCCTTGAGCTGGTAGGCGTCACGGAAGAAGTTGTAGAGCCTGTCGCGGGCCTCGTCGGAGGTGAGGGCGGTGGGGGTGGTGGCGACCCCGGCCACCGCTGCTACCACCCGCACTTTCGCCCGCGCTCAGGGGAGGTGGGAGACCGCCGAGCCGCTGTTCCACGTCTGGTGGTTGATCAGAGAAGGATGCACTGGACCCGCGACCCCGACGTCCAGTCCCGGCGTGATCACAACCACCTCCTGGAATGAGACCTATAGCTACCTGAATGTGGGGACATTTGACGAAGTCAGTGTGACGGCCCCCGCAAAGGGCTGCGTTCGGACGTAGTGGCCTGGGCCCCACCCAGGAGAACGACGCGGGGCGTCGTGCAGGGCGTTCTTGGCTTGGTGAAGGCACAGAAAGCGCTTGTCTCGCTCTTCCTGGAGCGTATTGTCCGCTCAGGAAAGTTTCTTACCTGAAAGTGCCATTTACCTTCGAAGCCGGAGGAAGCGCACATGAGAAACCGGTTTACGGCCCTGTCCGCCACCGCCCTGCTCACCGCCTCGTTGCTGGTAAGCACCGCCTCCCCCGCCCAAGCCGCCCCGACGGGCTGCACCACCTGGCAGGTGGGATACATGGTCTACAGCAAGTGCACGGGCGGCACGGGCACGCAAGCGGTTTACGCGAGCGGCCTGCATGTGAATCCCGTGTGGGGACCGTTCGCTCTGGAGGGCCCGCGGGTGGGAGTGGGCGAGATATCGTCGGTCAACTTCCCGGGCACCGTGCAGTACCGAGGCACCGTCTTGTACAACTGACGCGACGCCGAGCGATATGGCGACGCCCTCGCGGTGCGGCTCCAGGAAGGCGAGGGCGACTTGGGCGACGCTGTCAGGCATCGGGTCATCGTCGGGTGTATCCCAGGGTCGCCCGGCGAGGTGGACGCGTGCAGGCACCGTCGAGGGCGTCGCCGTCCGCTTTCAGCCAGGGGTGGGACCCCGCTCTCCGGATTAGCGTCGAGGCGCTCCCCTGAACGGTCTCGCCACCCCTCGTGAAAGGGCACCCCGGGTCCCTGGCCAAGCGTGCGCGCCCGCGGGCACCTGGTCATTGAGGGAACGTCAAGACGTTGGTCTTCTGCGCCAGCGGCCTCTCCTGCCGACGGCGAAGGCCGGTGCGAAGCCGGCGCCACCACTCGACGTAGGCCGACTCGATGCCGCACAGACGGCACCAGGCCCGCAGATCATCCTCCAAGGCGCCTCGGTACCAAGCTCCAACCGAATCACCTTGGACAGGTGCCGGTCCGCCAGATCGGCCAGTTCCCGCCCTGAAAGTCGCGCGTCCTTGCGGATCTCCCTCAGGCGGATGCCCAGACCTTGGCGAGCCTGCTCGGTCACAGGAGGTCACACGACGGGCGGCCGGTAGTCGGCGTGCGGAGTGGCCAGCCACCACAGCAGGTCACGAACCCGGGCACACTGAGCCACGACAGTCGGGTCCGTGACGAGTTCCCGCTCGGTCGGCTGGCCGTCGGCGTCGAAGCGGCCGACGATCACCTCGGTGTTGTCGACCATCCACCAGTCGTTGCCGTCGACCGGCAGGACAGCGCCAGCCGGGATCCGGTGGCGGGGCAGCCACCGGATGTCTTCGCCGAGCTCCAGGTTGAGAGGCGTGCCTTCGTGCTCCCACCGGATGTAGTCGCTGAACGGTTCGGTGACGACCCGCGCTCGGCGCACTGTGCGGCCGGGTCTTCACTCGGGAGTACGGTGAGCCGCTGCGCCCGGAGTGAGTGTCGGAGCGGTTCGGCTCGCTCGCGACCCGAATTGGCCTGCCGCCGATTCGTTTCCATGAAGGTCATCTCTGAGATTCTTGGCCACGCGACCGCTTTCACCGGCGACATCTACACCTCGGTGGCGGAGGAACTGCAGGAGCAAGCGGCGGTGGCGGCTTTCGTGCCGCGGAAGAAACGCACCGCGCCCATATGTGTCCATCGGAGGCGAGTGGTGATCTCGGAAATGACGAAGGGAATCCGTGATCCCTCACAGTTCCCTGGCCACAGCGGAGGCTCAGGGATTTGAACCCCGGATCCCGTGACCTCCCGCTGCCCCCTCGTTTCCCGCCCCATCGGGCACGTGACGCGCACACCCCACCCGCCTGTCCTCGACAGGCGGGCAGCATGAGTACGTCATCCCGGAGCCAGAGATGTCAGCATGATCTGGTGCCGCAGCAGGCAACGTTCGCCCTGTTGTGATGTGATGCGCCGCCCGGACTCTGTCGGGCGCGGCGCGCGGCCGTCATGCTGTGCGGGTGGCGGAGCTTATGCCTCAGCCCAGACGCCCAGTTCGTTCCCGCTCGGGTCAGTGAAGTGGAACCGGCGTCCACCGGGGAACTCGTACGGCCCGTTCACCACCTGGCCGCCCGCGTTCTTCACAGCCTCCACAGACCGGTCCAGGTCGGTGGAATAAAGCAGCAGAAGCGGGCCGCCTGCCCGCACCTCCTGATCTGTGCGGAGACCGCCCACTTCGGGTGCGGCTTCCCCCTGCGGGCTCTGGATGCCGGCGTACCCTGGCCCATAGTCGTTGAATCGCCAGCCGAACGCTTCGGTGTAGAAGCGTTTGGCCTGCTCAAGGTCGGTGACCGTGAGCTCCACGTAGTCAATGGCATGGTGTCGGTGCGGAGATACCTGAGTCATGCGCTGCATTATGTACTTCGGCTACGACATCGTGCGCTGCCAACGCCAGCCCACGTCTCCACGCCGCTGATGCGCGACGCCGGGGAGCACCTGACCACGACGCCTCCGGAGATCAGAAAGGCCCCCTCTCGAGTTTCGAGAGAGGGCCTCTGGAGAGCGGAGGCTCGGGGATTTGAACCCCGGATGGGCGGTAAACCCAAACCGCATTAGCAGTGCGGCGCCATAGACCTGACTAGGCGAAGCCTCCTGGTTGCCGTGTGGCTCAGCACAGAGTACCGGCCATCAGGCGAGGCGGCAAAGCGGTTCCCGTGGACGTCGTGTCGGGGAGGCGTGTACCGGTTATCCACTCCTGTGGATAACTTTGTGCACAGCTGTGGATGATCGAGGGTTCCCGCAGGTGGGAGCGACCAAGCGACTGGGGATTTCCGGTATGCGAGACGGCCGATACCACCTGACGGAACATCAACTTCCCGGGAAGAACGGCCTCTGCCAGGAAAAGCACAGAAACCCCTGAAAACACTCAGGGCTTCCCCCGCGCACCAAACGCCGAAGAGAAGCCCTGTGAACAACCCGATGTCAGGCGGCGGGGTTCGCCTCGCCCTCGATCTCAATCTTGATCTTCTTGCCGACCAGGACGCCGCCGGTCTCCAGCGTCTGGTTCCAGGTCAGGCCGAACTCCTCGCGGTCGATCTCGGTCGTGATCGAGAAGCCCCACACGGCCTGGCCCCACGGGTTGGTGCCCGCGCCGCCGTACTCGACGGTGAGCTCGACCGGCCTGGTGACGTCGCGGACGGTGAGATCGCCGAGGACGGTGAACTCGTCGCCGGAGTGGCCGACCACGCGCGTGCTGCGGAAGGTGATCTCGGGGTACTTCTCGGCGGCGAGGAAGTCGTCGCCGCGCAGGTGGCCGTCGCGGTCGGCGACGCCGGTGCTGATGCTCTCGGCCTTGATCGTCAGCTCGGCGGACGACTCAAGGGGGTTCTCGGCGACGGTGACACTTCCGGCGAACTGGTCGAAGTGGCCGCGGACCTTGCTCACCATCATGTGCTTGACCACGAAGCCGATCCGGGTGTGGGCGGCGTCGAGGTTGAAGGTGCCCGCGGCGGGGAGCTGGAGGTTCTCCCAGGTCCGAGTGGTCATGTCTACTCCCGATGAGGTGCTTGCAGTGCGGATGTTTGCGCCAACAGATTTCTACACGAGGAATATTCCTCACGTCAACCATCGTCGGATACAGTGGGAGGCGTGATCTCCTTTGACGACTCCCGGCTGACGGCGATGGGCCTGTTCGCCGAGGCCTTCACGGGTTTACTGGCGAAGTCCCACGCGTCCTTCGCCGAGGCCGGGCTCTCGGACATCGACTTCGAGACCCTCATACGGTTGGCACGTTCCCCCGGCCAGCGTCTGCGCATGAGCGACCTGGCCGCGCAGACCAGCCTGTCCACCAGCGGGGTGACCCGCGTTGTGGACAGGCTCGAACGCGAGGGTCTGGTCGTACGGCAGGCGTGCGCGACCGACCGCAGGGCCTCCTACGCCGCGATCACGCAGGCGGGCACGGACCGGCTCGCCGCGGTGCTCCCCCGGCACCTGGCCGACATCGAGGAGTGGTTCACCGGCCTGCTCCCCCCCGAGCAGCTCGACGTCTTCCTCGACATGCTGAGAACGATCCGCGACGCCGTACGGCCATGCGCGACCGCGGGAGCGGAACCTAGCGCTGGGGCTCCAGCTGGCGCTGCTCAGGAATCGTGAGGTCGCCGCGTAGCCGTGCCATCGCCCGGGAGACCGTGCTCTTGACGGTGCCGACGCTGATCCCCAGGGCCCTGGCGATCTCCGGCTCGGTCATGTCCTCGTAGTAGCGCAGCACGACGGCGGTCCGCATCCGGACCGGCAGCCGGTCGAGGGCCTGTTCGACCTGTTCCGGCAGGTGGCCGGAGCCGCCGAGGAGGACGGGTTCGGGGATCTCCGCCGCGGGATACTCCTCCAGCTTGCGCCGCCGCCACCAGGAGATGTTGATGTTGACCATCGCCCGGCGCACGTAGGCGTCGAGCGCTGCGCGGTCGTGGATACGGTCCCAGGCCAGATAGGTCTTGAACAGGGCGGCCTGGAGCAGGTCCTCGGCGTCACTGGGGTGCCCGGTGAGCTGACGGGCCGCGCGCAGCAGTGCAGGGCCGCGAGCAACAACGTACTCGCGGAACTCCTCGTGGATTCCGCCGCTCACCGCGATCACCAGCCTGTGGTCAGGTGTGCCTCGTGGCCAGAATCGCAGCCGGAGCCCATAAACCGGCTGAACCGGAACCTATATTTCGTCCCGTCTACGGTAAAAAACGCCTCACCCAGTGGGCAGTGTCCCAAGTCGGAGTCAGGTACTGGTTTGCCCTAGAACGGTGGATGACGCGTTCCACCGGGAGGGGGAATTTTGCTACCCCACCACCCGGCTGACGGGATTATTGGCCGAAGCGAACGGCGAGACTCCCGTGAGCGTGTGACGCTGACCGGGAGACCTTCGCGAAACATGGGAGTGACGATGCCGTATCGCAGCGCCGACCGCCGTCGCGTGCTGGCCGCCGCCGTACTTGGCAGACCCCTCGACTCTCTCGACGAACGGGAACCGGATCCCGAGTCCGACCCGGAGGAGGGGGAGCCCCTGCATTCGATCACCGGCGAGATCCTGGACGTGAGTCCGCACCTGATCGTCGTGGAGACCCCCGAGGGCGAGGAGGAGCGGCTCGTCATCGCGCCGTGGGCGACCGCCTGGCGCGGCGAGAACGTCTCCCCCGCCGACCTGCCGATCGGCGCCCACGTGATCGTCAGGGCGCTCCAGGGTGGCCGGGTCGTCGACCGGATCTGGGCCGACATCACCCGCATCACCGGCGTGATCCAGTCCGTCGGCACCGGCCGCAGGGACCTCACCGTCGAGCTCTACTGCGGGCCGCACCGGGGACGGCGCACGATCGTCATCCCCTACGGCGCCTCGGGGCGTCTGCGGGTACGGCATCCGCAGTTCGAATCGGGCTACCTGTTCGACGCCATCGGCATCCGCGAGGACGGCGCCGCCCACGCCCGGCTGCCCGCGACCTCCCAGCCGCCCTACCGGTGGACCTCCGTCCCGAAACCTCCGCCGGGGTACGGCGCGCAGTCCCGCATCTCGGGCACCTCGACCTGGTCGGACACCTTCGACTGGGGTGAGCGGGGGGTGGCCTACCCCATGCTGGAACGCGCCGACAGCGACTGCCAGGACGCGGGCGTCTCCTGTACGGCGCTGCCGTACCTCGCGCTGGGCTCCGCGCTCAGTGTGCGCAACGTGTGCGCCGGGCGAACCACCGTGCTGCCGATCGTGGCGTGCGGCTGCCTGGCGGGCCGGTTCTGCGACCGCTGCCTGGAGTGCGGTACCTCTCCTCGCGGCCGGATCGTGGAACTGTCGCCGGTCTCCTTCGTGGAGCTCGGCGGGGAGCTGACCAAGGGGTGTTTCAACGCCCGGGTCGGATTGGGGTGACGCAGATGCTGACGATGATCGCCGCCGCGCAGCTCCCGGTGCTGAGCGCGCTGCTGGCCGCGGGAGCGCTCGCCAAGGTGTGGACGGCCAGGGGTGAGGCGGAGCCGGGGGTGCTGAGCAGGCTCGGTCCCGCGGTGCTGGTTGCCGACCGCTGGCGCGCGCCCGCCATGCTCGGCTGCGCCGTCGGGGAGGCGGCCCTGGTGGTCGGGCTGGTGACGACGGGGCATCCGGTATTCCGCTGGGGGACTGCCGCGTTCTTCGCCGTGTCCACCTACGTGCTGTGGGAGCTGCGGCGGCGCCGTCCCGATGTGGGGTGCGGCTGCTTCGGCGAGGTCAGCGCGGTGCCGGTCGGGCTGCGCTCGCTGGGACGCACGATGGTGCTGACCGCCATGGCCCTCGGGCTCGTCTGGACGCCGAGGGTCCCGGGGTGGGCGTTGCTGTCCGGTATGACCTGGACGCAGGCGTTCGCCGCCCTGGGCGGACTGCTGGTGCTGGCCGTACTCTCGCCGGAGATCGAGGAGGCGGCGGCCCGGTTGAGGTATCGCGCGCCGTGCGAGCAGCGGCCGCTCGACCCCGCGCACGCCCTCGGGCGGTTGCGGGCGAGCGCGACCTGGCGCTCGCACAGGAAGCTGCTGTCGAGCGTCGAGCCCGTGGACAGTTGGCGTGAGCTGTGCTGGCGGTTCTTCGTCTACGAGGGGCTCAGCCACGCGGGCGAACCGGTCGAGGTGGTCTTCGCGGTCTATCTGAGCGGGCGGCATCCGGCGGTGCGGGTGGCGATGGTCGGCTTCGACGGTCAGCCGGTCGAGGAGCGGCCTCTGTCGGAATCTATGCCCGTATCGGCGGGACGCTAGAGAGCTGTAGATCGTCTTAGCCGTAGGCATTCAGCTCTATACGGCTCTCTAGCTTCCCCACTAGAGAGCCGTATAGAGGGCTAGGGCCCCGTGTATGGCCGTGACGGCAGTATATCGAACATGTGTTCAAGCAGGCTGAGAACGCAGAAACTTTCCGAAGTGTGGCACCGTGAACGCGATGAGCCCGCGCTCGGCGCTGTAGATCAGGCCCTTCTTGATGAGGCTGTCGCGGGCCGGGGAGAGGCTTGAGGGCTTACGCCCGAGCCCCTCGGCGACCTCGGCCGTGGCCACCGGCTCGTCACCGATGGCGGCCATCGCGTGCATGTAGTCGCGCTCGGCGGGGGTCGCCCGCTCGTATCTGCTGCCGAAGAACCCGACCGCCAGCTCCTCCTCCGCCTCGGGCGCGGAGACCCTGATGTCGTCGGCGGTGATCGGACTGCGCAACGCCAGATCCCAGGCCACCTTGCCGTAGGCCTGGACGAAGTAGGGGTAGCCGTCGGCCGCCTCGTAGAGGGCGTCGAGGGCCTCCTGGGTGAACTCGACCCCCTCGCTCTCGGCCGGGGCGATGAGCGCCAGGTCAGCCGCCTCGCGGTCGAGCCGGTCGATCCTGGCGTAACGGAACAGCCGCTCCGAGTAGCTCTTGCTCGCCGACAGCACGCTGGGCAGGTGCGGCAGACCGGCGCCGACCACGATCAGCGGGCCGCCACTCTGGGACAGCTCGTGACAGGCGGCGCAGAGCGCGGAGACGTCCGGCGTCTGCACGTCCTGCATCTCGTCGATGAACAGGGCGATGCCGACGCCCAGGTCGGTGGCGACCCCCGCGGCATCGACGAACAGCTCGGTGAGGTCGATCTCCAGGTCGCCCGAGTCGGCCCGGCCCCGGCTCGCGGGCACGTCGATGCCCGGCGACCAGTGCGAGGTGCCCTTGGCCGCGCTCGGATCGCGCATCGCGAAGGCCTTGAGCACGCCGAGGAACTCCTCGATGCGCTCGGGCGCGCGGTGCCGGGGCGCCAGCTCACGGATCGCCAGGTGCAGCGCGGCGGCGACCGGGCGCCGGATGGACTGGTCGGGCCTGGCCTCGATCTTGCCCGTGCCCCACAGCCGCTGCATGGCCATGGACTTGAACGTGTTCAGCAGGACGGTCTTGCCGACACCGCGAAGGCCGGTGATGACCATGCTGCGCTCGGGGCGGCCACGGGCCACCCGTTCCAGGACGATCTCGAACTGCTGAAGCTCTCGGTCGCGCCCGGCGAGCTCGGGAGGGCGCTGCCCCGCGCCGGGGGCGTACGGGTTGCGCACGGGGTCCACGCTCTCGGACTTTATGACGGGATATAGCGGCCGACCTAGATTTCCGTAGAAAGCACTACGGCGTGTCGCGCGAGGCCGTGCGCAGGCGCGCGTCGCCGGGGCGTGAGGCGTCTCGGGCACCGCGAGCATTGCCATGACACACCCCCACCTGGGAAGACGCTGCCCGAACCCGTGTTCGATCCGGTGCGTCCGACTGTAGCGCCTCTTCGAACACCTGCGCGGGACTTTCGACAAAAACCTCGACCAAGGAACACCCGGCGCGGCGGCCGTACAGGGCGGTGAGCTGCGGCGACTACCCTTTATCACGTCAGGTAGCCGGACAACTACCACGATCTGCCCGGCGTGCGGCGACGACAAGTGAGAGGCTCCCGACTCGTGATGCGTATCCAGGCGACGCTCGCGGTGGCCACCGTCTGCCTCGCGACGGCGGCGTGCGGCTCGACCACCGCCCAGCAGCCCGCTTCCACCCCGGGCCCGTCCAGTACGGCCCCGCAGACCCCTGTGGCCCAGGAGACGACGACCCCGAGCCCTTCCAGTACGGCCCCGCCGAAGTTCTCGGCCACCGTGTCCAAGGTCACCCGTGAGCAGGTCAAACACTCTTGGCGACCGGGCTGTCCCGTCCCCCTCGACGGCCTGCGGATGATCACGATGACCTACTGGGGCTTCGACGACAAGCCCCACACCGGCAAGCTGGTCGTGAACAAGGACGCCACCGAGGCGATCACCACGGTCTTCGGCCGCCTGTACGGCTGGCGCTGGCCCATCTACAAGATGGAGCCCGTGGACGCCTACAAGGGCGACGACTTCGACTCCATCGAGGCCAACAACACCTCGGCCTTCAACTGCCGCGCGGCGACCGGGTCGAGCCACTGGTCCCAGCACGCCTACGGCAGGGCCGTGGACATCAACCCCCGCGAGAACCCCTACGTCACGGCCGACGGCTCGGTGGCGCACAAGAACGCCAGGAAGTTCGCCACCCGCCCGATCGACGCCCCCGGCGTGATCAACCCCGGCGACCGGGTCGTCAGGGCCTTCGCCCGCGTCGGCTGGGGCTGGGGCGGCGACTGGTCGGGCACCAGGGACTACCAGCACTTCTCCGCCGCCGGAAACTGAGTTCTGGAACGGCGGGAAAAGGCGGTGCGATGATGGGGGAATGGCGGCCAGGGACGGGGACGGGTGGGTCGAGTGCGCGCTCGGGCATCGGCACTGGGGGCTGTACGGCGCGGCCGGGCTGCTGGCCGTACATCATGATGGCGCCGGGGTTTCGCATGTCCTGATGCAGGAGCGGGCCGGGTGGAGTCACCATGGGGGGACGTGGGGCCTGCCCGGTGGGGCGTTGGACAGTCACGAGGACGCCGTCGCGGGGGCGTTCCGTGAGGCCCGTGAGGAGGCCGGACTCGACGGCGACAACCTGCGGATCCAGGGGGTCTACATCGACGATCACGGCGGGTGGTCCTTCCACACGGTGATCGCCGCGTCTCCCCGGCTGCTGGACGCCCTGCCCGCCAACGACGAGAGCGTTGACCTGCGCTGGCTCACCCCCGGCCAGATTCCCGACAGGCCGTTGCATCCCGGGTTCGCCGGGAGTTGGCCGGTGATCGGGCGGGCGCTCGATCCCGTGCTGGTCGTCCTCGACGCCGCGAACATCGTCGGTGCCCGCGCCGAGCACGGCTGGTGGCGCGACCGCGCGGGGGCCGCCGCCAAGCTGGTCTCCGAGGTCGGCGCCCTCGGGGTGAGCGGCGTGCGCGCGCTGCCCGCCGGGCTGCCCGCGCTGACCAGGTGGTTCCCCCGCTTCACCGTGGTCGTCGAGGGCGCGGCCCGTGACGTGGCAGGGGTTCCCGGCGTTCCTGAGGTCACTGTGCTCTCCGCGCCGGGCAGCGGTGACGACGCCGTGGTGCGTGCCGTACGGCAGGCGCCGGAGTGGGAGCACGTGCTGGTCGTCACCGCGGACCGGGGGCTGCGCGAGCGGGTGGTCGCGCTGGGCGCGGAGGTGACCGGCCCGAGGTGGTTGCTGTCCCAGCTGTGACGACCGTGGGGATCTGGCACGATATGGATCATGTTTGGGTCCCGGAGTGGCTGGGATGACGAGGGGGTTCTGCCGCCTGACTCGTGGGGGCGGGGCACGTCGCGGTTGCCGTGGGGGTTCGCGTTCGTCGTCGTCCTGCTGGTCGTGGGCAGGCTCACCCTCACTCCCCATCTGACCTCGCCCGCCCTGCGGACCTGGGCGACGGTGTTCGTCGCCGTGTGCGTGCAGGCGCTGCCGTTCCTGGTCTTCGGGGTGGCGCTTTCCGCGGCGATCACCGCGTTCGTCCCGGCGTCCTTCTGGACCAGGGCGCTGCCGAGGCGTCCGGCCGCCGCGGTGCCGGTCGCGGGCCTGGCGGGCGCGGTGCTGCCGGGGTGCGAGTGCGCCTCGGTGCCGGTGGCGTCCGGCCTGATGGCGCGGGGGGTGACGCCCGCCGCGGCGCTGGCCTTCCTGCTCGCCTCCCCGGCGATCAACCCGGTGGTGCTGGTCGCCACGGCCGTCGCCTTCCCCGGGCAGCCGATGATGGTCGTGTGCCGGTTCGGCGCGTCGCTGGCCGTCGCGGTGCTGACCGGCTGGCTCTGGTTGCGGTACGGCCGCCGCGAGTGGTTGCGCGTTCCCTCCCATGCGCACGGCGAGGGCGGCAGGCTCGCGAGGTACGGCGAGGCCATGCGGCACGACCTGCTGCACGCGGGCGGGTTCCTCGTCGTGGGCGCCCTGGCCGCCGCCACGCTCAACGTCGCCGTCCCCCGCGAGTGGCTGGACGCGGTCGGCGGGGTGCCGTGGCTTGCCGTACCGGTGATGGCCGTGCTCGCGGTGCTGCTGTCGATCTGCTCGGAGGCGGACGCGTTCGTCGCCGCGTCGATGACCGCGTTCCCGGCGACCGCGAAGCTGGCCTTCCTGGTGGTCGGGCCGATGGTCGACCTGAAGCTGATCGCCCTGCAGGCGGGCACGTTCGGCAGGGCGTTCACGGTCAGGTTCGTCCCGGTGACGTTCGCGCTCGCCGTACTGGTGAGCGTCCTGTTCGGAGGGCTGCTGCTGTGAGCCGCGTGACCCAGAGCCTCGTCCTGGCGCTGCTCGGCGGTGCCGTGCTGTGGATCTCGGGGTTCTCCACGAGCTATCTGAACTACGTCAAACCGGGCTTCCGGCCGTTCCTGGTCGGGGCGGGGATCGTGCTGGTGGTCCTGGGCGTCGCGGGGCTGTTCATCAGGCGCAAACATGACCATGCTCACGGCCACGGGGTCGCGTGGCTGCTGTGCCTGCCGGTCTTCGCGATCCTCCTGGTGGCGCCGCCCGCGCTCGGTTCCTTCGCCGCGGCCAGGTCGCAGGCACCCGCGCTGCCCAGGCAGGATCCCGGCTCCTTCGCCCCGCTGGCCGGGGGCGGTCCCGTGGACATGCCGGTCGGCGAGTTCATCGGCAGGGCGTGGGACGACGACAGGAAGTCCCTCACAGGCCGGGTCGTCCGGCTGACCGGCTTCGTCGTCCCGGCCAGACGCGGTGAGTGGTACGTCACCCGGATGCAGATCGCCTGCTGCGCGGCGGACGCCTTCGCGCTGAAGGTCCTGGTCAGGGGGCTCAAGGCGCCGCCGAGGGATTCCTGGGTCGAGGTCACCGGGACGTGGGTCCCGCACACGTTCGGCAGGATGCCCAACGGGCTGGTCTATCCGGAGTTGGCGGGCACCGGGCTGGCGAGGGTCCCGGCGCCCGCGGAGCCGTACGAGTAGGGCCTCCTAGACAGAGGTTGGCGCTGTCTCGGGCAGTTTGGCCGGGCCCAGGTCGCGGGTCGCCCGGTGGAAGAGCCAGTAGCTCACCGCGGCCACCACCGGGAAGAAGAGCCTGACGCCGCCCGGCAGGTCGAGGATGAGCAGGCCGTCGTTGAGCGAGTGGAGTACGGCAGCCGCCGCGAAGGCCGCGGTGACGGCGCTGGTCAGCACGACCCGCCTCCTGGCCTGCCACACCCCGAAGGCGACGGCGCAGACCAAGCCGGTCCAGGCCAGGTGGCTGAACGGGGTGGTGAGCCCGCGCATGAACAGCACCATCCCGGCCTCGACGGCACTGTCCTGCTTGATGCTCTTCCAGGCGTACGACATCGACTCCATGATGGCGAAGCCGGTCGCGCAGGACAGGCCGAGCGCGACGCCCGCCGGTTTGGTGAGATGTGTCCCGGTCAGCGCGACCGCGAGCAGGGGGACGAACTTGGCCGCCTCCTCGATCCAGCCGACGCGCAGGATCGTGGGGCTGTCCTTCTCCGAGATGAGCAGGGCGTCGAAGTAGCCGCCGAGCAGGAGGGCGACTCCCCCGCCGAACAGGAACATCCCCACCAGCGTGGTGCCCGGCACGCTGTCGCCGATGCGGGTGCGATCGTGGATGGCGACGAGGAGGGCCACCGGGCCCGCCGCCGCGCCGTAGAAGAAGGCCGCAGGCATCACGGCGCGGTTGCCGACCATCTCCATCATGAAGATCAGGGAGGCGGACAGTGCCATCATTGCGATCCACACTTTGAACCATCTATGGCGATAGAACCGTAAATGTCCTCGCATGTGGGGTAATTCCCCGTTCGGGGACATGCAAATTCGGACGAATGGTGCATTATTCGCTAAAGAGCACGCCCGCCAGGATGACCACGCCGATCACCATGAAGATCACGGGAACGAGCCAGCGCCCCCACCGTTCGACCAGGTCGATGACCTTTCTGTGCGAGCCGAGCCAGGAGGCCGCCACGCACCAGAACGCCACGAGCACCGCGAAGACCGCGACCATGACGAGGCTCGCCGCGGTGCCCGCCGTACGGAAAAGTGGGGTGTAGACCGAGATGTTGTCGGCGCCGTTGGCGATGGTCACGCCGGCGATCGAGAGCACCCCGGAGGCGACCGGCCGCTCGTCGTCGCCCTTCGCCAGCAGTCCCCTGACTCCCAGGCCGAACGGCACCAGTCCGAGCAGCCCGACCCACCGGTCCGGCACCACGGTCAGCCCGAGCGCGGCGACGGCGGAGACGGCCACCAGCGCCGCGATCCCGGCGTACTGTCCGACGACGATCTTCCACGGTCTGGGAACGCCCTTCGCCCTGGCCGCCAGGAACAGCACGGTCAGGATGACGATGTCGTCCACGTTTGTCCCGGCGAAGACGGCCGCCGCCGTACCGATCGTCTGACCCACGGACGCATTATGGCGTCCAGGGTGGTTCCAGACACGGGGGTTAAGATCTGTTCGTCGCGACTGTCCCGCCCGCCCCCAACGGTCCCCCGGAGGTCTCGCGTGGCCCACCCGCCGCCATACGGCAGGCCACAGCGAGGTGATGCGGGCCGGGGCGTGGCGGCGATCCTGGTCATGGTCGTCGGCGTCCTCATCGCGGCGGCCGTCACGCTGGTGATGGTGCTCAACCCCACCCCGACGCCGCAGGCCACCTTCCCCACCCAGGACCCCGAGCGCTCCGAGTCCTCGGTACGGCAGGCCGCCCAGCTCGCGCTCGACACCTATTCGAGCGGGTCGTACGGCGACTTCTGGGACCTGTGGAGCAGCCAGGGCCAGGCGTTGATCAAGCAGGAGGACTACGTCAGGCTGTTCCAGCTCTGCCCACCCCTCGTCCAGGACGGCCAGTTCACCATCTCCAGCGTCGTGATCGAGGGTGACAACGCCACGGTGCAGGCGACAGGGCCCGGGGACCAGACCGAGTTCGGTTTCGTCCTTGAGGGGGGTCAGTGGCGGTACACGCCCCCGGTGCAGCAGGAGACGGAGTACCGGACGAAGACCGTTGACCAGCTGGCCCAGGAACGGCGGGCCGCGGGCACCTGTGGCACTGGTCCTTCGGGTGATCCCTCGTACGACCCCTCGCCTGGGCCTTCTCCCGAGCCTTCGACGGGGCCGGATCCCTCCGTGGATCCCTCCTCCGTGCCGACGTCGTTCCTCATGCAGGGCTGACGCGGCCATGGGATCGGCGGGGAAAACGGTTCTCCCTTTCCCCGCTATTAACCTCTAATCTAGAAAAGTCCGGAAAAAGCACCGTAAAGGCTTTCATGGGCCGGGCGACAAATCAGCAACTATCCCGAGGAAACACCCCTCCTTCCCGGCAACGCCCCAGCGCACCTCCATCTCGCAAATCATCAGTCAACTTTGTGGTATCACCGGCGCGTCCCGAATATCGTGAGATCGTATGCCTTGCCGAGTAGCCGATTCTCATGCCGACGACCAGTGATGGAGGCCGGTCCTGATGAATGTGCACACCGGGATCGCGACGCTGTTCGCCTTCGCGACCGGAGCGCTCGGGCTGTACGTGCTGGCGACCAACCGCCTCCCCCGCTGGATCCGCGGTCGCGACGAGAGCGAGGCCCCGGCGTACGGCTGGGCGAAGCTGCTGATGGCCGTGTTCATCATCATGATCGTCGTCCCGCAGGCGATCGGCCTGCCGTACGGGCTGGTGGTGGGGTTGATTCTCCTGGGCCTGGTGGCCGCGGCGGCGTCCTGGTGGCTGACGCTGAAGCGGATCCGCTGACCGCCTCCGCTTTCCGCCGGATATTCCGTGGAATGGCCGCGCCCATGACAGAGTTTCAATGCGCGACACAAGGCTCGTTACCATAGCAATACGAAACGGACACGGTTTCGTGTTTTCCGTCCGGCACGTTCCGGGGAAAGCCGTCCGCGAGTCGAGTGGTCCAGCGTGAAAGGTCACAAAAAATCATCACGCATATGCCAGGTGCGGCCGGTTCGATATATTGGCGATGTGTCGCCCAGCGAACGCCCTCTGTCCGCAGATGAACAAGCCGTGATCCTGGCCCTTCTCGCCCGGGACTTCCCCGGTGTGGAAGAACTCAGGAGACAGGTCTCCTCGGTGATCGTGGCCAGAAACTGCGGGTGTGGATGCGCGACCGTGGACTTCCGCATCGGGGAGGAGCCCCCGACCCCGGGCAAGGAGCTGATCTCCTCCGCCTACGTGCGCGGACGCAACGACGGCGTCCTCCTCTTCGTCAAGGACGGCCGCCTCCTCAGCCTGGAGATCTACTCCAGCGACGGCGACCCGGCCCCGTTGCCGCAGGTCAAGGACCTGGTTCTCGACCCGCCCGACACATGGGAGTGAGGACTCCGTACCTCCTCCAGACGAAGGCTTGACCACGACCTGACGTGGGAAAAACCAACCCCGTGATCAAAACACTGTGCCCGAAGGACTACAACGAGGCCCTTTACGTCGGCCATTACTTCCGCACGGGGAACCCCGTGGTGATGGACCTCACCGCGCTGCCGGACAGTCAGGCCAGGCAGTTCGTGGATTTCGCGGCGGGTCTGGTCTTCGGCAGGGGCGGCGACATGGACCGCCTGTCACACAAGGTCTTCCTCCTGATGCCCCACGGCATGACCAAAACCCCACCCCAGGAAAGCGCCTGAGCCCCGGAATCCGCCCGCGAACCGCGACAATCCTCGACCATGGTCACGGGTCAGGTAGTCGGCGGGGACTTCACCAGGAGCGGGTGCTGCTCCGGGGGCCTCGGTATTCGGTGTCGCTGACGTGTTCGCGCCAGGAGACGTCGTCGCCCTCCCACAGCGCGAGATGGACCATGAAGCGGTCCGGGGCCGCGCCGTGCCAGTGTTCCTCGCCGGGTGGGGTGTGGACGACGTCGCCGGGATGGGCCTCGATGATCCCGCCCTTGCGTGACTGGATCAGCGCGACCCCCTCGACGATGAGCAGGGTCTGGCCCAGGCCGTGCGAGTGCCATGCCGTACGGGCTCCGGGGGCGAAGCGGACCATGTTGGCCCGCACGTGGTCGCCCCGGTAGAGCACGTCCGCCCAGGCGTCGCCGGTGAAACACGCGGCGGACAGCTTCGTGGTCGGCGGTCGCTTCAGGATCTCCATCAGACACCCCCTCCGCTCTGGGGGTATGTTCCCCGGTCGCCGGGGGTTCATCAGAGCAGGCCGTACCGCTCCAGCTCGCTCCGCAGGGCGGCGGCGTCGGTGAAGAGGAGCGCGCCCATGCCGACGGCCGCGGCGCCCTCGACGTTCGCGGGGCTGTCGTCGACGAACAGCGCCCGCTCGGCGGAGAGGCCGAAGCGGTCGAGCGCGTGCAGGTAGATCTCCGGGTCCGGCTTGATCATCTTTATCTCGCCGGAGACGACGATGTCCTCGAAGAGCTTCAGGACGGGGTAGCGGTCAACGGCCAGGGGATACGTCTCGGCCGACCAGTTCGTGATCGCGTACATGGCCGTGCCCGCCCGCCGTACGTCTGCCAGGATCTCTGACGTGCCGGGAACGAGGCCATCCAGCATCTCCGGCCATCTGCTCCAGTAGACCTCGATCAGTTCCCGGTGGTCGGGATGGCGTTCGACGGCCTCCCTGACGGCGTCGGCGAAGGGACGGCCCCGGTCCTGCTCGGCGTTCCACGAGCCGGGGCAGACCTCGGTGAGGAACCACTCCATCCGCTCCGGGTCGTCGATGAGCTTGCGGTAGAGGTGCCGTGGGTTCCAGTTGACGACCACCCCGCCGAGGTCGAACACCACCGCGTCGTACTGCCTGCCCATCGTCTCCCCCGTTGTGGTCATACCAGGATCACCTGGACCCCGGCGGCTTCGATCCTGCTGAGTTCCTCCGGTGGGGCGCCACTGTCCGTGACGACCGCGTCCAACTCGCCGATCGGGCAGACGTGGCCGAGGCCGGTCATACCGAACTTCGACGCGTCGCACACCGCGATCTTCCGCTGCGCCGCGGCGATGGCGGCCTGTTTGACCGGGACCTCGGCCAGGTCGTGGGCCGTCAGCCCGTGCCTGGCGGAGAGCCCGCACACCCCGAGGATCACGGTGTCCACCCGCAGGGCGCGCAGCGACATCTCGGTGAGGTGCCCGACGAAGGACGACGTCCTGGTCAGGACCTGTCCGCCGGGGACCAGCAGCTTCACGTCGGCCGCGCCGCTCAGCGCGTTCAGCGCGTGGAGGTCGAGGGCCATCGCGGTGATCCTGCGGCCCGCCAGGGCGCGGGCGACGTGCAGCGCGGTCGTCCCGCTGTCCAGCACGACGGACTCCCCGTCGGCGACCAGCGCGTCGATCTTGGCGGCGATCCGCCGCTTGGCGTCCACGGCCTCACGCTCACGCACCGCGAACGGTGGCGCCTCCCCACGCAGCATCAGGCTCACGGCGCCACCGCGCACCCGGCGCAGCACGCCCTGCTCGGCCAACTGGTCGAGGTCACGGCGGATGGTCATCTCCGAACAGCCGGTCCGCTCGGCCAACTCCCCGACCGTGACCCGCTCCGCCGTACGCAACAAGGAGATGATGTCCAGCAGCCGATTCGAACCTTCCACATGTTCAAATAAACGCGAACCATGTGCGAAAGTCAACCTCGGCGACTACGCGGATCCGGGCGTCGGGGAGGAAAGGCGCAGGTCGATCCAGGGGATGGTGTCTCCGGGGAGCAGGTAGCGTTCGATCTCGGTGAAGCCATGCCTCAGCGCGAAGCGCAGCCCGTCCTCGTTGGAGGACAGGACGACGGTCTCGATCGTCTCGGCGCCGAGTTCCCTGGCCCGCTTGAGACCGCGCGCGTAGAGCTCCTCGCCGAAGCCCCGTCCACGGTGTTCGGGGAGCACGCGGGCGATCACGGTGGCCGTCCGGGCGTCGTCCCCGGGAGGCCGTACGGTGCTACAGCCCACAAGCGTCTTTCCCAGGTAGGCGACCTCCAGATGGTGGCGTCCGACACGATCCCGCACTTCTTCCGTGGTCAGGACGTGGGTGGGGATGATCGTGTTGTGGACGTACCGCCAGTCTTCAAGCATGGCGTCGTCGGTGGGCCGTCGAACATGAAGATCAGTCACCGCAGCAGAACATCCCACCGCGTTCCACACTGTCAACCTGCCTTCGGGACGCGTCGCAGGTCGCCCTACTGGATGGTCAGGCGATGGCCGTGCTCGACAGAGCGGGGACACAGGAAAATGGTGAGGGCCCCGTAGCGGCCAAGGTTGAGCGTGGTCGGTTCGACGGTCTCCTGGCACTCGGGTGTTCCCTGTTCGAGATGGCGCTCTTCGAGGGGACGCCATCTCGGTCCGCTGCCCGCGTCCCACTCGCTACTGGCCAGTTTGAGAAGTGGCTCGGTCTCGGTCCCGCAGACCTCACAGGGCAGTTCGTACATGTCGCTGAGATGCCAGGACTCCCATCCGCCGATCTTGCAACCGGGCGCGATGGACAGAAGGGGCTGGTAATGGCCGTCGTCCCACTCGTCGAGAGCCGTCCGGAGCCGCTCGGGCAACTCCTCGGCATAGGGGTACTCGGTGACCCGCTCGGGGTGTAGCACACAGGGGCGCGGCAGACAGTGCTCCACGCTGAGGTCGGCCGCCGGAGCGCCGAGGATGCGGTCCGGGGTGGCATGGTGCCGCATGGGCGGCTCCGCGAGCACGTCGACGAGGTCCTCACTGCGGCGCCAGACCAGCAGCGGAGCAGGCCCGACGATGTCGTCCATGTCGTGCTCGTTGGGGCACCACAGCACCTGGAGCAGGTCCGTGCCCTCCGGGAAGGGGATCTCGGGGATGTCACGCGCGTAGAACTGCGCGACACCGACCATGGGCACCGGGCTCTCGGGAACATGGGCACGCTGCTCCAGCCAGCCGGGCTGGAAGGGAGGCGCGATGCTTATCTGGATGACCTGGTCACAGGCGGGCCATGGTTCGGTGACCGGCCAGATCAGTGGCCCTCCGATGTGGCTGTCATGGATGGTCGGCTTCCCTGGCCGCGGGTGAAGACGGACGGCTGTCCTGGCGTACGCGCCCATCCAGGGGAACGTCTCGACGAGATCGACCGGGGGACCGGGAGTCGTGAGGATCATGGCCAGGGAGCTTAGACAGCCGGACCGACACATCAACCAAGATCGACGCGATAAGCCCCATGACGAGAAACCATCCGAAATTGGGCGTTGACCGTGAACGGTCGGCTGCGTACGTTCCGGGTGGGTTGTTCGTGTGGCGGTCGGAGAGGGGCGCGATGGTCGGCAGGATCGTCCCCGGGCCGCTTGGTACCCCTTCGCCCGAGTACGCGCGGCGTCATGAGGAGGGGCCGCTCGATCCGGCCGTCATGCCGAGTGGGGACGCGGTGCCGGTCGCCGTCAGGTACGAGGACGTGCGGACCCTCCTCGGATCGACGGCCTCAAGCCGTAACCTGCGCCTGCCCGGTCTGCCCCGGCTGGTCAGCGGCGTGGGCATCGACGACGACCCCGACGCGTTGATCAACCAGGACCCGCCCGAGCACACCCGCTACCGGCGGATCATGTACGGAGCCTTCACGCCCCGCCGTACCGAACGGTGGCGGCCGTGGATCGCGGCGCTCGCCGGGGAGCTGCTCGACGGGGCGGGTGAGGAGTTCGACCTGGTCGAGGCGTTCGCGGTGCGGTTGCCCGGGCAGGTCATCTGCCGGTTGCTGGGGGTTCCGCACGAGGACTACGACCGGTTCGTGGCCTGGACGGACATGTTCCTCACCACCTCGGCCGCCACGGAGCGGGTCCGGTACCGGGGGTACACGGAGTTCATGGCCTATGCCCGCGACCTGGTGGCCCGGCACCGCGCGGAGCCCGGTGACGACCTCATCGACCTGCTCGTCCAGGCCCGTGACGAGGAGGATCGGCTGAGCGAGGGCGAGCTGGTCAACACCGTGTTCGCGCTGATCACGGCGGGGCACGAGACGACCGCCTCGATGGTGTCCAAGGGCGCCCTGCGTCTCATGCTCCACCGCGAGCAGTGGGACGAACTGGTCGCCAGACCGGAGCTGGCGCCGACCGCCGCCGAGGAGATCCTGCGCTACGACGGGCCTCCGGCCAGCGCGTTCATGCGCCGGATGACCGAGGACGTCGAGCTCTCCTGCGGCGTGCTGAAGGCGGGAAGCGTCGTGATGCCCGACCTCAACGCCGCCAACCACGACCCCAGCGCCTTTCCCGAACCGGGACGTTTCAACATCCACCGCTTCGAAACGCAGCCGCCGCATCCCCACCTGGCGTTCGGGTACGGCCCGCACCGCTGTCTGGCCGCCGCGCTGGCCAGGGTCGAGCTGACCGAGGCGATCAGGGCGCTGGTGACCAGACGGCCCACGTTGCGGCTTGCCGTACCGGCCGAGGAGATCGAGTGGAGTGACGGCCTGACCTGTCGTCCCGTCGCGCTGCCGGTGACCGAGGTGCCCTGTCCCCGTCCCCGTTGAGGACAGGGCGCCCGGTCAGTTCTCCTCGTACGGCGCGGGCGGCCGCAGGGAGGCGCATCCCTCCTGGATCTTCTGCCAGGCTGCCGACTTGGGCGCGAGCTCCTTGAACCCGGCGGGCTTCTTCTCGTCCTTGTCGATGGGCTGCCAGACGCCGTCCTTGCGCAGGCACTTGGCCCAGGCCGCGAACTTGGCGTCCTCCTCGGGGGTGGACGGCTCCGCGCCGCCGAGGATCGCCGAGTCCCACTCCTTGCACGCCTTCATGGCGGCGTCGAGCTTGGCCTGGGTGACCTTGGTGACGGCGCTGGTGTCGAGGTCCTGGCCCTTGACGGGGTCCGGGATGTCGATGCCGTTCTTCCGCATGCACCCGGCGAACTTCACCGCCGTCTCGTGCCAGCTCGGCTTGGCCGAGACGACGGAGGGCTTCCCTGCTGAAGTGACGGCGGGGCTCGCCGCGTCGGCGAAACTCTGCGCCCCGCACGCCGTGCTCAGCGCCAGGGTGGGCAGCGCGGCCAGTACGGCGAGGCGTCGCTTGGTGATCAACACGGTTCTCTCCAATGGGTCGGTTGGCTGCCCATCACCCTGGCCCGTCGATGTGAGCGGCCCGTGCACGCCATGTCATGAACCTGTAATAGCTTCCAAGACCGGACAAATCGCATGTCAGGGCCGCCGATACTGGAAGGCATGGCGCGCGTGTTGCTGGTCGAGGACGACCCGAACGTCAGGAATGCCCTGATACTCGCCCTCAAGGGCAGGGACCACGAGGTCGAGTCGGCGGCATCCGGGGAGGAAGGGCTGGAGCTGCTGACGCGCTTCGCCGCCGACGTCGTGGTGCTCGATCTCATGTTGCCCGGTATCGATGGATTCGAGGTCTGCCGCCGCATCCGCGCGACCACCTCGACCTCGATCGTGATGCTCAGCGCGCGGGGTGACGACTTCGACGTGGTCGGCGGTCTTGAGGCCGGGGCGGACGACTACGTGGTCAAACCGGTACGACCCCAGGTGCTCGAAGCCCGGATCAGGGCGGTGCTGCGCCGTACGGAGAGTGTGGCGTCGCCGGTCGAGACCTACGGGACGCTGCGCGTCGACCGTGCCTCCCTGACCGTGAGCAGGAACGGACGGCGGATCGCGCTGCCGCCGATGGAGCTTCGGCTGCTGCTGCACCTGTCGGCCATCCCCGGACAGGTCTTCAGCAGGCAGCAGTTGCTCGAATCCGTGTGGGACCACGACTACCTGGGCGACTCGCGGCTGGTCGACGCGTGCGTGCAACGGCTGCGCTCCAAGATCGAGGACGTGCCTGCCGAGCCGAAGTACGTGCAGACCGTGCGCGGCTTCGGCTATCGCTTCGGGCCGGTATGACCTGGTTGCGGGGACTTCGGGCTCGGCTGGTGATCACGTTCGTGCTGGTCGGCGGGCTGAGCGCGGTCGGGGCCGCCGGGCTGACCTACTACAAGGCACAGGTCAATCTGCTCACCGGAGTGCAGGACCGGCTGTTGAAGGACTTCAGGAACCGGGTGTTGCTACTGTCACGTGACATCGCACTGCCCGCGAGCGACGAAGAACTCGACCTGCTGGCCGAGGACCTGGAGGTCGGCGACCGCAGGGTGTACGTGGTCAGGGACGGCGCCGTCCCCTCCGACGCCCGCATCACCGCCGAACTGCGCGCGGCCGTCCTGCGGCGCTCCGAACTGCTCTGGCAGCGGGTGGTCCGGGACGGCGTGCCGTACCTCGTGGGCGGAAGCAGGGTCATGCTCCTCGCGGGCGGCGAGCCCTCGGGCATCACCGTCTATCTCGTCGAGTCGCTCGCGCAGGCCGCCGCCGACGAGACGGCAGTGCTGCGCGCCGCCCAGACCGCCATGCTGCCCGCCGTACTGCTGGCGATGCTGGCCGGGCTGCTGGCCGCGCGCGGTGTGCTGCGCCCGGTCGCCGAGCTGGACCGCGCGGCCCGGCGGCTGGGCGAGGGACGGTTGGAGACCCGGCTGCCGGTACGCGGCGGCGACGAGCTGGCCAGGCTGGCGGGACAGTTCAACGAGACCGCGGCCGCGCTTGAACGCTCCGTCGGCGAGCTGCGCGAGATGGAGGCCAGATCGCGGCGGTTCGTCGCCGATGTCTCCCACGAGCTGCGCACCCCGCTGGCCGCCGCGACCGCGGTCACCGACGTCCTCGAAGCCGGGGCCGACCGGCTCGACCCCGACGCGGGAACCGCCGCCCGGATGGTGACCGCCGAGGTCACCCGGCTCACCCGGCTCGTGGACGACCTGATGGAGATCTCCCGCTTCGACGCGGGCGCCGCCGTACTCAACCTCAACGACGTGGACGTCGGCGCCGCGGTGGCCGCCTGCCTGCGCTCACGCGGTTGGAGCTCCGAGGTCGTCGTGGACCTGCCGCCGGACATCCTGGTCCCCCTCGACCCGCGCCGCCTGGACGTCATCGTCGCCAACCTCGTCGGCAACGCCCTGCGGCACGGCGCGCCGCCCGTCACCGTCCGGGTCCGCGCGACCGACAGAGTCGCCACGATCGAGGTGTCCGACCGGGGACCCGGCCTGCCCGCCGATGTCCTGCCCCACGTCTTCGAACGCTTCTACAAGGCCGACGCCGCCCGCGCCCGCTCGGAGGGCAGCGGCCTCGGCCTGGCCATCGCCCGCGAGAACGCCCTCCTACACGGCGGTGACCTGACCGTCGCCCCCGGCCCCGGCGCCGTCTTCACCCTCACCCTGCCGAGGAACCGCCCATGAGAGCTCTCGCGGTCTGCGCGGCACTCCTCGCGCTCTGTACGGCCTGCGGAGTCGGCCCGAGCGACGTGATCCGCGCGGGCGAGCCCGCCCGCGGGTTCCTCCAGGGCACCCCCCTCTATTTCGTACGGCACGGCCGCCTTGTCGCCGTCAGCCGTCCCGAGGGTCCCCTGGCGGCGAGCGAGGCCGTCGAACTGCTGGTCGCGGGGCCGACCACGAAGGAACGTGAGCGCTCCTTCGACACCCGGCTGCCCAAGGACCTGGCCGTCCAGGCGACCGGCGACGGGTTCGCACTCGCCAGGAGCACCCCGCTACCGGCCTCCCGTCTGACGCGGCTGGCGACCGGGCAACTCGTCTGCACGATCGCCGCCGCCACCGCCACCGAACGCGGGGTGGACGTGGACGACGTGCGGGTGACCGTACCCGACGGAAACCAGTCCCGCTGCGCGGACTTCATGGCTCTTATGTGACATCTGGCTGGGCGTCGTGGAGCTCGTTGGCGCGGTCGATGTCGAGCATGTGCTCCTCGGCCCAGGCCCGTACGACGGCGAGCGCGGTCTCCAGCGACAACCCCAGCTCGGTCAGCCGGTAGTGCACCCGCGGCGGCACGGTCGGCTCCACCCGCCGGGCGACCAGACCGTCCCGCGTCAGGCTCCGCAGGGTCACCGACAGCATCTTCTGCGAGACACCCGGCACCCGCCGCTGGAGCTCGGCGAATCTCACTTCGTACGGCGCGGCCTCGGCGAGGACCTTGACGGTCATGGAGGTCCACTTCGTCCCGATACGGTCCAGCAGCCGCCGGGTGGGACAGCCGGGATCGAAGAGATCGCCGCGTGGCCCCTTCTTCGCTTTCGCGGTGGGGGTCGTATGCGCCGGTGAGGAGGTCACCTTGGGCTCACCACCTGTCGTCACAGTGCCGTCTTGGCCATGCCTGAGAGGTTACCTAGCCTCTTCTTGTCACCATTGGTAACCACCTGGAGAGACCATGCTTCCTGCTGGGACGTCGCTTCGGCGGGTCACGACCAACGGCATCGAGACCAACGTGGCAATCACCGGCACCGGGCCCGCCGTGCTGCTGCTCCACGGTTTCCCCCACACCTGGCGCCTGTGGAGCGAGATCATCCCCGGCCTCGCGGAACACCACCGCGTCATAACCCCCGACCTACGGGGCCTCGGCGCCAGCGACGGATCACGGGAACTTGGCGTCAGTGGTGGAGCGGTGGACGGCTATGACGCCGGGACCCTCGCGGCCGACGCCGAGGCGCTCCTCGACGCGCTCGGGGAGCCGTCGGCGACGGTGGTGGGCATCGATCTGGGCGCCCCGGTGGCGTTCCTCCTCGCGATGCGACGGCCAGGCCGGGTACGACGGCTCGTCCTCATGGAGGCTCTGCTGGGCCGGTTGCCCGGCGCCGGGGACTTCCAGCCGTGGTGGTTCGGCTTCCACTCGGTCCCCGGCCTCGCGGAAACCGTGCTGACCGGGCACGAGGCCGAGTACATCGACTGGTTCCTCACCGCCGGCACTCAGGGCCGCGGCGTCCCGCGTCCCGTCCGCGACGCCTTCGTCAGCGCCTACACCGGCTCCGACGCGCTACGCCGTGCCTTCTCCCACTACCGCGCCGCCCCCGTCAGCGCGCGGCAGATCCACGAGGCCGCCGACACACACCGGCTCACCATGCCCACGATGGCCATCGGCGCGTACCCGGTCGGAGACCGCCTCGAACGCCAGCTACGTCCCATCACCGACGACCTCACCGGCCACACGATCGACGACTGCGGCCACATCATCCCCCTGGATCGCCCCGACGCCCTCCTCCCGCTGCTGCTCGCCTTCACCCGCTGACGACAAACTGTGCGCTCGCCGGGCCGTACCGGACGATATGACAGACAGGCTGTGAACCCGTGGAACCCCAGCCTCTGGGCGCGCTTCCCGCTGTCCGGCAGGATGTCGATCATGTTTTTCCTCCGCTTCATGGCCATCGGACTTCTCAGCGGGACCGCGCTTGTCCCTTTCCTGTGGATCCAGCGGGGCGACAACTTCGATCACATCCGTCTGGCCGCACTGATGGGCCTGGAGATCGCGCTGTTCCTCACGGTCCCGCTCGCACTGGCGGTCGGAGCCTTGTGGAAGCGCTCCCGGCGAACTCCCCCGGGCTTCGTCCTCGGCGTGGTCACCTCCGTGTTCGGGATCCTGGTCGTCACGCAGGCGACGGCCGCGATGAGATGGCTCGAAGGCAACCCCTCCGGAGTCGGCAACCCGGACGGCGAAGTGGCCACGGCGGCGGTCACCACGCTCGCGGGAGGAGTGGCCCTGCTCGTCGGCACCCTGATCCTGATCGACCGGTCCGTCGCCCTCACCGTCCAGGAGAGGCACAGGGCGATCCGTCAGCGGATAGCTCAGCGCCGGGAAACGTTCCTGTCGTGACTCTTTATCGCGGGCCTGCCCCGAAAGGGCTGTCGATGACGTACCGCCAGCGCCCGTCGTGACCGCGTCGGGCCACGTCGGTCGCGGTGCCCTCGATGCGCAGGTCCGGGCCCTCGATGACCCAGTCAACGATCAACAGGGCGATGTCGCCGGTGGCGTGGACGTGCCGTGGCCGTACGGTGATCGGGAGGCCGAGACCCAGGAACCGCTCGTTGGCGGCGTGGAGCTCCTGTCCGGTCACCGGTGAGCCCGTCTCCGGGACGAACACCGCATCGTTCTCGTACACCTCCGCGACCGCCTTCGCATCGCCGGTGTTGAAGCGTTCGGCGAACACCAGGGGCACATCCTCGGGGCGTTCCGCGAGTTCTCGCATCATCGACGCATGTCCTTCCAGCAGGTAGAAAAGTCGGACGCGGCAACGCTAGGAGGTGCCCTTTTGACTCACCAAACGGTTAGTCACCCAGGCCTGCCCGACGACCCTTATGCGAACGTCACCGCGCCCACCCCCTCCTGCCCGGTGGAGATCACCCTGGCCGCTCTGCAGGGTCGTTGGACGACGCTGGTGATCCGCGAGTTCCTGCGCGGCAGCCGTACCTTCACAGATCTCCGGCACGCCCTGCCCATGCTGTCGGACAAGGTCCTGTCCGACCGGCTGGCACACCTGACGGAGGCCGGCGTGCTCGAACGCCACCGCCAACCCGGCCGCCCACCCCGGGTCCACTACGCCCTCACCCCCCGGGGCCACCGCCTCGGCCCCGTCCTCCAGGCCCTCTGGGACTGGGGTTCTCCCGCGTCAGGTTGACCTCAACTTTGGTTGGGGTTGCAAGGTATCCGAACAGGATACGGAGAGGGGTCAACATGCGGGTGGTACGGGTGACGCGTTTCGGAGGTCCCGAGGCACTGGTTCCGGGTGAGGCGCCGGACCCGGTCGCCGGGCCGGGACAGGTCGTGATCGACGTGTCCGTCGCGGGTGTGACATTCGTCGAGACGCAGATCCGGCGCGGTGTCGACAAATGGCACGACAAGCCCGCGCTGCCCTACGTGCCGGGCGGTACGGTGGCCGGACGGGTGAGTTCCCTCGGGGAAGGCGTGGATCCAAGCTGGTCCGGACGGCGTGTCATCGCCGATCTCGGAATGACCGGAGGCCTCGCCGAGCGCGCGGTGGCCGTCGCGGAGGACCTGATCCCGGTGCCCGAAGGGCTGGAGCTGCCCGAGGCCACCGCCCTGCACACCGACGGCAGCACCGCGTTCGGGCTGGCCGAGGGGGCCGGGATCCTTCCCGGAGAATGGGTGCTGGTCGAAGCGGCGGCCGGTGGGGTCGGCACCCTACTGGTGCAACTGGCCCGGGCAGCCGGTGCCAAAGTCGTCGGAGCGGCGCGCGGCACACGGAAACTGGACCTGGTCCGCGATCTGGGCGCGGACGCCGTGGTCGACTACTCCACCCCCGACTGGGCGGAACACGTCCGCGAGGTGACCGACGGCGTGGGCCCCAACCTGGTGTTCGACGGCGTTGGCGGGGAGATCGGCCGAACCGCGTTCGACGTCACGGCCGACGGTGGCCGCTTCTCCATCCACGGCGCCTCCAGCGGCGAGGTCACGATCATCGACCCCGCCCAGGCCCGACAGCGCGGGATCAGGGTGATCGGGGTCGAACAGCTTTTCGGCTTCGGACCGAAGATGCGGGAGTGGGCTCAGCAGGCGATGTCAGCGACGGTGGCGGGCCAGATCAGACCGGTCATCGGGCAGACCTTCCCCTTGGAACGCGCCGCGGACGCACATGCCGTAATCGAGTCACGCGGCGCCCTGGGCAAAACGCTGCTCCTGATCTGACGGCACCACCTGTGAGGACCTCCTGGCTATCCCCCGCTCGCGGCCAATCCGGAACGACGACTTCGACCGCAACCGCGAGGAGGCCAGTCGTTCTCCGTCCCCGGGAGCACATGCGCGTTCCTTCAACGCGCCCGGCACCGATGTGGAGCTGAAGGGACGCGCGTCAGCACCTGCGGTTCGATCATCTGCCCTGGGCGGGCTGACACCATTCACGACGTCACCAGGACCTGTTCGTGCTGGACGCCGCATTGCGCGGTGATCTTCATGAGCTGCAGAACGTCCATCCCCGATCTGTCGGCTCGATCGGGGATAGACGAATCCATGGAGCGCTCGGCGGCACCGGTAACGACCTTCGTTGTTCACCACAGAGCGCTACACGGGTTCGAATCTCCTCACAACTTCCAATGGCCGTTCACGGCATGGCCTGAAGGAAGTTGACGGGAATGCGTGTAGGACCGGGGCCTCACGGACCTACCGGATGCCGTCACGGCGACGGTCGCGTCTGAAACGTGCCAGTGCTCGCTGCTTCACCGCTGCTTGGCTGTGTTCCCGATCCACTCGCACCTGCCTGAACGGGAACGATGTCCACCACCCTCGCCCGGCCCCGCACGCCCTTCGCCGGCTGGCTCACGGTCACCTCGCTCATGCTGGGCATCTTCGCCATCGTCACCAGCGAAATCCTGCCCATCGGCCTGCTGACCACCATCGGCGCCGACTTCGGCATCTCCGACGGCGCCACAGGGCTGACCATGACCCTGCCGGGTATCGTCGCCGCGGTCGCCGCCCCCACCGTCACCCTGACCACCGCGCGCCTGGACCGCCGCGTGATGTTGTGCGTCCTGATGGCGGTGCTCGCCGTTGCCGACGTGCTGGCCTCGGTGGCGACCTCCTACTGGGTCATGCTGATCTCCAGGGTGCTCGTCGGCCTCACCATCGGCGGCTTCTGGTCCATCGGGGCCGGGCTGGCCGGCCGCCTGATGCCGCCGCACGCCGTCGGCACCGCCACCGCTGTGATCTTCTCTGCCGTGCCGCTGGGCTCCGTGCTCGGCGTACCGACCGGCACCTTCATCGGCAACCTCTCCGGCTGGCGAACCGCCTTCCTGGTCCTGGCCGCGCTGGCCGTCCTCGTCCTGGCCGCCCTGCTGATACTGCTGCCGCCGCTACCCGCCCACCAGGTCACCAGCCCTCGCGTCCTGCTCGGCCTGCTACGTACGCGGGGCGCCAGAACCGCCCTGCTGTCCACCTTCCTCATCGTCCTGGCCCATTTCAGCACCTATACCTACGTCACGCCCTTCCTCCAGGACGTCACCGGCCTGCACCCCGCAGCCGTCAGCGCCGTCCTGCTGGCGTACGGCATCGCCGGAATCGTCGGCAACTTCCTCGCCGGCAAGGCCACCGCCACCCGCCTGCGAGCCGCTTTCGCGACCTGCGGCGGCCTAATCGCGATCACCACCCTGCTGCTGCCCTCGGTAGGCGGCACAACCACCGGCGCCGTGGTGTTGCTCGTGATCTGGGGCCTCGCCTACGGAGGCGTACCCGTCTGTTCGCAGGCCTCGTTCATCACCGCCTCCCCTCACACACCCGAAGCCGCCACTGTCGTCTTCACCTCCTCCTTCCAGGCGACCTTCGCACTCGGCGCATTCCTCGGCGGACGCATCGTCGACGCCTTCTCGGTCTCCACCACGATGATCTGCGGCGGACTGACCGCTCTCCTCATGGCGATATCCCTGTGGTCACTCACCCAATCCCGCTGAACCAGGACCTTCGACCCGAGGGCGCAGCCGTACCACCTGATCGGCTTTCCCTGCGTCAGCCGACTGCCTTCCACCACCTCGGCACGGTTTTCTCAGGCTTGACCCGGGAAAGCGCGCCGGTTCCTGCCAGAAGCCGTGAGGAAGCGTCGCGGATCATCGCGGTTCTTCTGGCCGCGGGGATTACTGACTGTCTGGAGTGGATCAGACGGGAGACATCTCCAGAGCTCAGCACAAGGAAACGCCGGAGCCAGAAAAGCGCGGCGAGTTCACGATAGGTATCTGCTGAACTCGCGTTCCATGAGGTCCCAGAACGATCTGTGGCGGATTTCGCCTGGGTGCCAGGTGGCGAAGTCCCATGCCTCCCACTCGCCGTCCGGTCCGATGACGTGCGGATTGAGCAGGTAAACCTGTCCCTCAACGTACTCGGAGATGTAGAGGCTGCTGGACATGGACTCCTGGTGGAGATACCACTGATCCTGGGGGTCCTGGCCCTCCAGCTCATCCCAGATCTCGGCGAGTTCCGGGTCGACATCACGGGTCCAGCCGATTTCAGTCAGGGGCATCAGGCGGAGAGACGCATGGTTGTACTCGTCCCAGCCATTGGTGACCTGAAGGAATTCTCTGTAGCTCGGCGGCAAGCGCATGCCGAGCCGTTCCTCATGGCGTGCGATCTCGGCCTCACCGGCACCCGGCATGCCGAGCCACGTGACACGGCCGAATCCGTCGTCGGGGCCCCCTCGTCGTTCGGGCGGAACAGCCCTGGACTCGGCGAAGTACTTTTGAGCCTTGTCGTTAACGGTCCGAAGAAGGTCATCCCAGGGATAGCGAGGGGTGTTGGAGATCGCCATGGTGGAGACCCTAACGATCACATCCGACAGTTCAGCCGAGGGGAAACGAGAGTTGTATCAGTCGACTGTCTCGCTCCAGCCCTCGTCAAGTCTGGCCAGCAGCAGTTTCGCGCCCGGGCGATGCCCACCGCCTCCGGACGGATCATCGGCGACACGACGGAGCATCTCCGCAGCGTCCCGGACACGGCTCATGATCCCTTCGGCCAGGCCGACGGAATCTTCGTAGATCTCGAAATCTGGCTCGGGGAACCACCCCCACCAGTCCAGCAGCGTGTCAATCGCCTCCTGCCGGGGTGAGCCTGGTCGCTCGTCGATCGCCCAAAGGAACACACTCGTCGCGGGAACGGCAGCCGGATAGAGGGTGCCCGCATGGTCGTTCGTGACCGCGTGCCGGAGATCGGCCAGTGCGCGGACGGCCTGCTCGGCGGACACTGATCGGGTCAGCGCCTCTATCGCGGCCTGGGCGGTCTCGGGGAAATACCAGCGCGGCCCTGGGATCCGGCTCCAGTCCACCCGCTCCACCGCTGCCCCCGATACGAACCTCGCACATAGCCTGAAAAAACACGATCAACATATTCTGCGGCCGCCGGGCAGGAAACGCTCACCGCTGCGCGGCCTCGAAGCGACCAACGATGCCCCACCAGGCCACAATCCCTGGTCAGGCGCCGTTTTCCGCCGCAGTGGGGAGCGTGGGATTCGAACCCACGAGGACTGTCACCAGCCCTGGCGGTTTTCAGCCGGCAACGGCTCTGAGCTGATGCGATACATGTACTCCAGCGGGGAGACCTGTTAGCCGGTTCGAGGCTCTGGCGGTGCGGGTGCGGGAGTCGCACCCCTGAGGTGCCGCAGCCCGGTGTGGTTCCCCATGGGAATGCCCGCACCCCGCCGATATGTCAACTTTTTCCCCGGAAGGCGCGTCTCATCTTTATGGGCCTACTGTTCCGCGGTACCGCTGCAGCCATCGCCTTTTCCGTCGCCACGTGGCCGACCGTCGCCCTCGCCGAGGCGCCAGCCGATCAGTGGAGTGTCGTCCACAACGACCGCCGCGACTCCTACGACGCGGTGACGGTGACTCCGGGCGGGGCGGTCTGGGTCGCCGGGAGGAGGCACTCGGATCGCGGATCGACCGCCTTCCTCCTGAAGGGTGGCCGGTCCGCCTTCAAGCGTGTCACCGGGCCGGGCTTCCAGGTGAAGCGGTTGACGTCGGCCTCCGACACCAGGGTCTGGGCGTTCGGCGCGTCGCGATACGCCCGATGGGACGGCAAACGCTGGCAGGTCAGGCCGTGGAGCCACGGCCGGATCGATCGGGCGTACTCCATCGGCAAGAACCAGTGGGTCATCGAGAACTCCAGCACGTTCTCACCGGCCGGTAGCACCGGGTGGAAGGCGAAATCCACGCTGCGGCGCCTGGTCGGGTCGACATGGCGCAAGGTCCCCACTCCGATCGTGGTCAAAGGACTCGACAGCGCGTGGGCGGCGGGCTCAGCGGGGGGCAAGGCTGCTCTGGCCAAATGGAACGGTACGGCCTGGCGCGCGGTCCCGCTGCCGGCGGTTCCGGCCGCGCACCCGAGCCAGATCTCGGAGCTGACGGATGTCGCGATCGACGGCGAGACCGGCCGGGTGATGGCCGTCGGCTGGGTCGCCTGGCCGTGCGGCGGCGCAAAGCCCTCCTTCTGCGGTGAGACCCTGCTGCTGTCCGGCTATGCGGGCAACTGGAACTTCGAGGTCCATGGCGAGTTGGGTATCCAGCCGCGCGCCCAGGCGGAGCCCGACAACAGAGGCGGAGCCTGGATCGTCTACGACGCCAAGGGCGGAGGCAGCGGATTCCTGCACATCGGCGTCGACAACGTCGAGCCGGGCACCTTCCCGGTCCCGCCGAACCAGCGCTCATCCGTCCGTGACCTCGCCATTCAGCTGGAGAGCCGCTCCATCTGGGCAGTCGGCGCGGCACCCACCGGCCGCGACGGCTTGATCTGGGCCTACGGCCGCTGAGATACATCCAAGGAAGCTCGTTCACTACGGAGGCCTTCGTTCACACCTAAGGGGTCAGGGGTTCGAGACACCCTTGGGTTCGTAAATGGAAAATGACCTGACCCCTGGCTTGCGTCAGATCCAGTAGTCGCGTTCGGGCAGTCGCCGCCAGATATCGGCCGGGCCGGTGATCGGCCGCGCGTCGGTCAGACGCAGGTCTGCACCGGCGCAGCAAAAAGCCACAGGGTGGTCGCGGTAGAGATGGGCGGCTAGAATCTCCTCCGCGGGGGCGTCAGGGGAGATGCAGTGGACGCTGAGCGGCTCCCAGAACTCGACGACGTCATCTCGGGCGATCCGCCCGCTGTTACCGCCCTTGGGGTTGGAATACATGCTGTAGCAGACCGTGCCTGACGAGACGCGCCTAACGACGCCCGGGGTGGACGAGGTGTATCCCCAGGGCTGGGTGATCACGCAACCGCCGGGCACATCCGTGACCCCGACGATCAGCTCGGCTTCCGGGACGCCCTCGTGGAGTCCTTCCACATCTATTCTGTCGACGGGTACGGCTTCCAGCCGCACCGCCGCCTCAACCGCGGTGATGCCTGCAACGCAGGCCACACTCAGGCCGTCGTAGTGAAAGCCTCCCAGTGCGGTGATCAAACGTCTGGCCTCCGTCACGGCGGCGGCTTCGGCTTCGGACAGACCGATCTCCGGTGAGGGGACAGGGAAAAGGTCAGGAGTAGGGCTGGCCAGACTGAGACGGCCAGGAGACCAGCCGTCCATCATGATGCGCCACGGGTCGGCCCCGGCGGAGACGAGGACCCGGGCGTTGTCCAGACGGCCTTCGAAGACGGCCACCCACAGCGCCGTACGGCCCCGATGTTCCGCGTCAATGTCATCGACACGCATGGCCAGCTCAGCCACCACTTCAGGCGAACCGCGCTCAGCCGCGACGTGTAGCGGCTTCTCAAAGATGCGCACGCCGGAGTTCGGATCGGCGCCGCCGTCGAGCTGTGCACGGACCAGATCGAGGTCTGTCCACCCGTCCCAGGGGATGTTGAACCATCCGGCCTCGTCGGTGACAGTCATGGCACTCCTTGAGGGACGTACGGGACACGTGCGCCGATCATGGCGCACAAGGCCGACAGAACCGGCCCAGGGCCACCGGACAAGAAACGCTCCCGGCTGCGCGACTCCGAAACGACCAAAAGCGCCCCACCAAGCCATCAGACCTGGTCAGGCGCCGTTTCGTAAGCTGAGTGGAGAGCATGGGATTCGAACCCACAAGGGCTGTTATCAGCCCTGGCGGTTTTCAAGAGCACTGCGTTCCTGGCGCCAGCAACGACTCTGGGCTGTCGCAATACATGTACTCCAGCATGGAGACTTGAAGATCATCCCACCCATATCCCGCAGGGTCAGATCTGCTGGACAAGCTGCACGATCACCATGTAGGTGGCCTCGGTTTGGGCGTAGACAGCACGGACGGTGTAGCGCCCCGGCGGCAGGTCCATCCTGACAGCGTGTTTGAGAGCTGATCGTGAAGCCGTCCTGCAGCCGGGTAGGACCCCAGACATGACACGACAACCCTTTCTACCCTTCTGATCTCA
>NZ_JACHJP010000012.1 GCF_014203715.1 Streptosporangium saharense | reverse complement strand
TCCAAACAATGCTTTTCGAGTCAACCCCGGCTGAAAGCACCCACACTGCCGATCAACGACAGCGGGTGTATCAACCAAAGGAATCCATCCCCACGCACGAGGCGTGTTAGGACGGGTTTGTGCTTCATGCACTGGCTTTTAGCACACTGTTGAGTTCTCAAGAAACGGACGCGTACACCCTCGGCCACCCAACCCATCCGGTTGAGCACTTCAGGGGCGCAACTTCCGCATATCCACCCTACCATTTCCGGCCGGTCCGTGTCAAACCGCTGCCTTCGCGGCCCCTCGACACCAACCCACCAGACCCGCTAGGATCTCGCCGCCCCGTCTCCGGAGCAACCCTTCCAACTTACTCTGACATCCGACCCCTGTCCAATCCCTCGGACAGGTCAGATCTTCAGTGATTTTTTGGAGGGGTGTGCGGGATCTCGTCCCGCTTGAAGAACTCTAGCAGTCCGTCCGGGGTTTCATGACCAACTTGCCGGTAACAACTAAGTCTTCCCTGGGTCACCGGGCCCCAAACCCACGACCCAAGAACCCCGGAAGCCCGAGATCGACCGTCGATCCCGGGCCCCGTGAGACGTAAGACGATCAGCCGGTGGGCAGCGCGTCGAGCTGGGCCGTGAGCCTGGCGATGTCCTGGTCGGCCTGGGCCGCGCGGGCACGCACCTTGGCCACCACGTCATCGGGCGCCTTCGACATGAACTGCTCGTTGCCGAGCTTGGCGGCCACCTGGGCGGCCTCCTTGCGCGCCACGGCGAGGTCCTTCTCCAGACGCTTGCGCTCGGCCGCCACGTCGATCGTCCCGGCGGTGTCGATCTCCACCTGGATCCCGCCGACATCGAGACGCGCGGTCGCGGCGAAGGAGTCGGACGGCTGGTCGAGCCGGAGCAACGACCTGATCGCCCCCTCGTGCGGGGCCAGTGCCGTACCACTGAGGGAGAGGCGTGCCGCGACCCGCTGGCCCGGCTTGAGGCCCTGGTCGGAGCGGAACCTGCGGATCTCGGTGACCAGCCCCTGGAGAGCGACGATCTCCTCCTCCGCGGCGCCGTCGCGCAACGACTCCTGGACCGTGGGCCAGGGAGCGACCACGATCGAGGGGGCCGTGGTCACCGCCCGCCACAGCTCCTCGGTGACGAACGGCACCAGCGGGTGGAGCAGGCGGAGCAGTGCGTCGAGGACGTGACCGAGCACCAGCCGGGTGTGCTCCTGCCCCGCGGCGATCTGGATCTTGGCCAGCTCCAGGTACCAGTCGCAGACCTCGTCCCAGGCGAAGTGGTACAGCACATCGGAGACCCTGGCGAACTCGAACTCCTCGAAGGCCGCGTCGACCGTGCCGATGACCTCCTGCAGCCGGGAGAGGATCCAGCGGTCGGCCGCGGTCAGCTCCTCGACGGGCAGCTCGCCAACCGCCGCGCCGTTCATGAGCGCGAAGCGGGTGGCGTTCCAGATCTTGTTGCAGAAGTTACGGGAGCCGCCCGCCCACTCCTCGCTGATCGCGACGTCGGAGCCGGGGTTGGCACCGCGCAGGAGCGTGAAGCGGGTGGCGTCCGCGCCGAAGCGCTCGACCCAGTCGAGCGGGTCCACCACGTTGCCGAACGACTTGGACATCTTCTTGCCGTACTGGTCGCGGACCATGCCGTGCAACGCGACGGTGTGGAACGGAGGACGGCCCTCCATCGCGTAGATGCCGAACATCATCATCCTGGCCACCCAGAAGAACAGGATGTCGTAGCCGGTGACCAGGACGGAGGTCGGGTAGAACCTGGCCAGCTCGGGAGTCTTGTCCGGCCAGCCCAGCGTCGAGAACGGCCACAGTCCCGAGGAGAACCAGGTGTCGAGGACGTCGGAGTCCTGGACGTAGCCGGCGGGCGGCTCCTCGTCGGGGCCGACGCAGACGACCTCGCCCTCGGGGCCGTACCAGACCGGGATGCGGTGTCCCCACCACAGCTGCCGGGAGATGCACCAGTCGTGCATGTCGTCGACCCAGTCGAAGTAGCGCTTGGCCAGCTCCGGCGGGTGGATCCGGGTGCGTCCCTCACGGACCGCGTCGCCCGCGGCCTTCGCCAGCGGGGAGACGTTGACGAACCACTGCAGCGACAGCCTCGGCTCGACGACGGTCTTGCAGCGCGAGCAGTGGCCGACCGAGTGGAGGTAGGGCCGCTTCTCCGCGACGATCCGGCCCTGCTGGCGCAGCGCGGCCACAACCGCGGGCCTGGCCTCGAAGCGGTCGAGTCCCTCGAACGGACCGTGGGCGGTGATCACGCCGCGCTCGTCCATGACGGTGAGGGAGGGCAGCGAGTGGCGGCGGCCGATCTCGAAGTCGTTGGGGTCGTGCGCCGGGGTGACCTTGACCGCTCCGGTGCCGAAGGCGGGATCGACGTGCTCGTCAGCCACGACCGGGATGCTGCGGCCGGTCAGCGGGAGCTCGACCTGCCTGCCGATCAGGTGCGCGTAGCGCTCGTCCTCGGGGTGCACGGCGACGGCGGTGTCACCGAGCATGGTCTCGGCGCGGGTCGTGGCGACGACGATCTCGTCCTCGCCCGAGCCGTACCGGATCGAGACCAGCTCGCCCTCGTCCTCGCTGTGCTCAACCTCGATGTCGGACAGCGCGGTCAGGCAACGCGGGCACCAGTTGATGATGCGCTCGGCGCGGTAGATGAGCCCGTCGTCGAAGAGCTTCTTGAAGATGGTCTGGACGGCGCGGGAGAGCCCGGGGTCCATGGTGAAGCGCTCGCGAGACCAGTCGACGCCGTCGCCGAGCTTCTTCATCTGCCCGAGAATCCGGCCGCCGGACTCTTCCTTCCACTGCCAGACGCGCTCGACGAAGGCCTCCCGGCCGAGGTCGTGGCGGGACAGGCCCTCCTTGGCGATCTCGCGCTCGACGACGTTCTGGGTGGCGATGCCCGCGTGGTCCATGCCCGGCAGCCAGAGCGTCTCCTGCCCGCGCATACGTGCGCGGCGGGTCAGCGCGTCCTGGATCGAGTGGTCGAGGGCGTGGCCGATGTGCAGAACACCGGTCACGTTCGGCGGAGGCAGGACGATGCTGTACGGCTCGCGCTCGCTGCTGGGGTCGGCGGTGAAGTACTCCTCGGACACCCAGCGTTCGTAGCTTCGGGTCTCCACGTCGGCGGGGGTGTACTGGGTGGGCAGCTCTGGCGTCGTCACGGTGTCCAATTCTAGGGACGTCCGGACGGTCGATGTCCCCGACTCGCGACCGTCGCCAGGTGTCCGCCCTTTCCAGACATGTCACTCCCCGGATGAGACCCCCAGGAGACACGGCGACGCCCCCGCGAGCGGAGGTCGCGGGGGCGTCGGATGCCGGTTCTGTCCGGCGGAGGTCAGGCGGACTTCTCGCGCGGCGTGCGCTGCTGCTTGTTCAGCTGGTCACGGGGCACGAGGGTCGGGTTGACGTGCTCAAGCACCGACTCGCGGGTGATGACGACGCGGGCCACATCCTGCCGGGAGGGCACCTCGTACATCACCGACAGCAGGACCTCCTCCAGGATGGCGCGAAGTCCCCTGGCGCCGGTGCCCCGCAGGATCGCCTGGTCGGCGATGGCCTCCAGGGCGTCGTCGCTGAACTCGAGCTCGACGTTGTCCAGCTCGAACAGGCGGCGGTACTGCTTGACCAGGGCGTTGCGCGGCTCGGTGAGGATCTGGATGAGCGCGTCGCGGTCGAGGTTGTGCACGCTCGTGATGACCGGGAGGCGGCCGACGAACTCGGGGATCATGCCGAACTTCAGCAGGTCCTCGGGCATGACGTCCCCGAAGATGTCGGAGGTGTCGATGTCGTCCTTGGAACGGATGATGGCGTTGAAGCCGATACCCTTCCTGCCGACCCGGGACTCGATGATCTTCTCAAGGCCCGCGAAGGCGCCACCGCAGATGAACAGCACGTTGGTGGTGTCGATCTGGATGAACTCCTGGTGGGGGTGCTTGCGACCGCCCTGGGGCGGCACGCTCGCCGTGGTGCCCTCCAGGATCTTCAGCAGGGCCTGCTGCACACCCTCGCCGGAGACGTCCCTGGTGATCGAGGGGTTCTCGCTCTTGCGAGCGATCTTGTCCACCTCGTCGATGTAGATGATGCCGGTCTCGGCCTTCTTGACGTCGTAGTCAGCGGCCTGGATCAGCTTGAGCAGTATGTTCTCGACGTCCTCGCCCACGTAGCCCGCCTCCGTCAGGGCGGTGGCGTCGGCGATGGCGAACGGCACGTTCAGCATCTTCGCCAACGTCTGGGCGAGCAGTGTCTTGCCGGAACCGGTCGGGCCCAACAGCAGAATGTTGGATTTGGACAGCTCGATGCCGTCGTCACGCCCGCGCTCGCCGGACTGCACCCGCTTGTAGTGGTTGTAGACCGCCACCGAGAGCGCCTTCTTCGCCTGGTCCTGACCGATGACGTAGGCGTCGAGGAACTCGTAGATCTCCCTCGGCTTGGGCAGACTGTCCCACTTGAGCTCGGAGGACTCGCTGAGCTCCTCCTCGATGATCTCGTTGCAGAGATCGATGCACTCATCGCAGATGTATACGCCGGGTCCGGCGATGAGCTTCTTGACTTGCTTCTGGCTCTTCCCACAGAAAGAGCACTTCAGCAGGTCTCCCCCGTCGCCGATGCGTGCCACCCCAGATACTCCTTTGCGTGGGACCGCCCTGGCTTCGCGGTCCGTTTCTTCCGACCGGACCGATACCCGGTGCGAAAAGTCATCCCGCTCAGGTTTCGACGTTACCGTCTTCTGAGCCCTCAGTGAGCCCCCTAGCGGCGAGTCGCACCGGAACGGTGCCCAATTGGGCACCGTTCCGGTGCGATAGACCTCATTAGGAGGCTATGGCCTTGGCGAGCTTCTTGCGAGACGGGATGATGTCGTCGATCAGCCCGTACGCCTTGGCTTCCTCGGCGTCAAGGATCTTGTCCCGCTCGATGTCCTTGCGGACCTCTTCGGCACTCCTGCCCGAGTGCCTGGACAGGATCGTCTCCATCTGCGTGCGCATCCGCAGGATCTCACGCGCCTGGATCTCGATGTCGCTTCCCTGGCCGCCGCCCTCGGTGGAGGGCTGGTGGATCAGCATGCGCGCGTTGGGCAGGGCGAACCGCTTGCCCGGCGTGCCACCGGCCAGCAGGATCGCCGCCGCCGAGGCGGCCTGACCGAGACAGACCGTCTGGATCTCCGGCCGGACGAACTGCATCGTGTCGTAGATCGCCATCATGGCGGTGAACGAGCCGCCCGGCGAGTTGATGTAGATGCTGATGTCGCGGTCGGGGTCGATCGACTCCAGCGTCAGCAACTGCGCCATGACGTCGTTGGCCGAGGTGTCGTCAACCTGCACGCCGAGGAAGATGATGCGGTCCTCGAAGAGCTTGTTGTACGGGCTCATCTCCTTGACGCCGTACGACGTGCGCTCGACGAAGGTAGGGATAACGTAACGGCCGTTGATGTCTCCCGGCCGGATCAACTCACTCACCTTTTGCCCCTTCAGGAGACGGCGCCCGTTGAGGGCACCTGCCGGGCGCTGCGCACGACATTGTCGATGAACCCGTAGTCCTTGGCCTCCTCGGCCGTGAACCAGCGGTCACGGTCGGAGTCGGCCTCGATCTGGTCGAGCGGCTGGCCGGTGTGGAAGGCGATGCGCTCGGCAAGGGTCTTCTTGACGTAGAGCATCTGCTCCGCCTGGATGGCGATGTCGGCGGCGGTGCCACCGATGCCTCCGGACGGCTGGTGCATCATGATGCGGGCGTGCGGGAGCGCGTAACGCTTGCCCCGCTCACCGGCGCAGAGCAGGAACTGCCCCATGGAGGCGGCCAGCCCCATCGCGACCGTGCACACATCGTTGGGCACGTATTCCATCATGTCGTAAATCGCCATACCGGCGGTCACCGATCCGCCAGGCGAGTTGATGTAGAGCCAGATGTCCCTGTCGGGATCGTCCGCGGCGAGCAGCAGCAGCTCGGCGCAGATTCGGTTGGCGATCTCGTCGTTGACCTGGGTGCCCAGCACGATGATGCGCTCACGCAGCAGCCGCTGATAGAGCTGGTCTTCGAGCCTGAACGAGCCGTTCGGCTGGCTCATCGACTCGGGCCCGGAGCCGGTCGGCTGGTAGAAGGTCGGCGGGCTGGTCACAGCGTCACCTTCCGATGCGTCGTAATCGATTGGCTTTGCTTGTGACCTTAACGCGCGCCGCCTACCGGACATGCCCCCTCCACGTGCTGTTCGCTGACGGCGCATGCTCTCCACGATCTCCCGCACCCCTCCGCTCACTCCTCACCCGTACGGCCCCGCCGCCGGATCCACCGTGTACGGCGGCGCCCACGTCGCCGGGAGCCGGGAAGGGAGCCGCCGGGGCCGGGCCGTACAGGACCGGTCGGCCAGCGCGGGCGGGGGACCGTGGCGACACGCCGGGACAGGGCCTCGTGGGGGCTCTCAGGGCGCGGGAAAGCATGACGCCTCCGCGGTGCGGGGCACCGGGGAGGCGTCAGGTGTCGTCGGGTCGCCTTGGCGGCTACTCGGCGGCCTTGTCGCTCTCGGCGTCCTCGGCGGGCTCCTCGACCACTTCCTGGCCGTTGATCTCGCTGTAGATGGCCTTGAGGTCGACTTCCTCGCCGGCCTCGTCGACCACCTTGGCCGCGTCGCCGACAACGCTCTTGGCCTTGTCGCGGACGATCTCGACCATGGCCAGCGTGAGCTGGTCGTTGTCGGCCAGGTGCTTGGCGAGGGCGTTGGGGGCGACGTTCATCTGCATGGCGCGGCGCACCACGAAGTCGGTCAGCTCCTGCTCGCTGACGCCGAGCTCCTCGTTCTTGACGATCTTGTCAAGCACGAAGCCGGTCTTGATCGCCTTGGCGGCGCCCTCGTCGAACTCGGCGTAACGCTCTTCCTCGGTGGTCTGGTAGAGGCGGAAGTAAGCCTCCTTGCTCAGGCCACTCTCGGCGATCTGGTGCTCAAGGTTGTGCTTGCGGCTGTCGACCTCGGCCTTGAGCGCGCTCTCCGGGATCGGGATGTCGAGCTTGGCGAGGAGGGCGTCGAGGGCGTTCTCACGGGCCTGGACGACCTGCTCGATCAGCTTGGTGCGGCGCGCCTGCTCGCGGACGCTCTCCTTGAGCTCGTCGAGGGTGTCGAACTCGCTGGCCAGTTGGGCGAACTCGTCGTCAAGCTCGGGGAGGACCTTCTCCTTGACGCTCTTGATGGTGATGGTCACCACGGCCTCCTCGCCGGCGTTCTGCCCGCCGACCAGGTTGGTGGTGAACTCCTTGACGTCACCGGCGGCCATGCCGACCAGCGCGTCGTCCAGCCCCTGGAGCACGGAACCGGCGCCGACCTCGTAGGAGACGTCGTTCGCCTGCTGCTCCTCGATGTTCACACCGTCGATCGCGGCGGCGAGGTCCATCACGACGTAGTCGCCGTTGGCCGCGGCGCGCTCGACGCCGGTCAGCGTCGCGAAACGCTGACGCAGGCCGTCCAGCTGGGCGTCGACGTCCTCGTCCTTCACCTCGGCGACCGGGACGGTGACCTCGATGCCCGCGTAGTCGGGGACGTCGAAGTTGGGGCGGACGTCGACCTCGGCGGTGAACTCGACCTGCTCGCCGTCATCGATCTTGGTGACCTCGATGTTCGGCTGGCTGACCGGGAAGATGTCGCTCTCGTCGACGGCCTGGCCGTACAGCTTCGGCACCGCGTCGTTGAGGGTCTCCTCCAGGACCACCGCGCGGCCGAAGCGCTGCTCGATGATCCGGGCGGGGACCTTGCCGGGGCGGAAGCCCGGGACGCGCACCTGCTGCGCGACCTTCTTGTACGCCGCCTGCATGCTCTCGCCGAGCTCCTCGAACGGCACCTCGACAGTGAGCCTGACCCGGGTCGGGCTGAGCTCCTCGACAGCGGTCTTCACGGGGTGGTCTCCTTGATCAAGCTTCGAGTGATCGCGGGCGCGTCAAGTCGTACGGCTACCGCGGCAAGCTCGCGCGCCGCGCCCACATGAGCGGCACCGGACACAGCCGTTCAGACATGCGATATTAGGGCATGATCAACTGTGGCGGGTGTCCAACGCCGCTGGCCAGTCTAGGGCAGACCCGCGCCTTGGGGCGACCGGCGCTTGTTCAGTTCTCCTTGATGATTCTCCGCAGGATGTCGGTCGTCTCCCCCGGGGTGGTGCTGACCGCGCAGAGCCGTTCCATGACCTCGCTGTAGCGGTCGACCTCCTCGCGCTTGTCCAGGTAGAGGGCGCTGGCGAGCTGTTCCACGTAGACGACGTCGGGAAGCTCGCTGTCCTGGAAACGCAGCACGCTGAAGGCGCCGCCCTCGGCGCTGTGGCCGCCGAAGCTGAACGGCATGACCTGAATCGTGATGTTGGGCTGGCGCATGAGGTCGAGCAGGTGCTCAAGCTGGGCGCGGGTCACCTCGGCGCCACCGATGGGGCGGCGCAGCGCGGCCTCGTCGATGACCGCCCAGAAGAATGGGCCGTCGGGGCGTTCAAGCACCTGCTGGCGCTGCATCCGCAGGTCGACGCGGCGCGCGATCTCCTCGGGGGAGATGCCCGCGCTGCCCGCGGTGATGACGGCCCTGGCGTACTCCTTCGTCTGGAGCAGGCCGGGCACGAACTGCACCTCGTAGGTGCGGATGCGGGAGGCCGCCTCCTCAAGGCCGACGTAGGTCTGGAACCACGAGGGCAGCAGGTCGTTGAAGCGGTGCCACCAGCCGGGTTCGTTGGCCTTGAGCAGCAGCTCCATGATGGCCGCCCTGGCCTCCTCGTCCTCCACCCCGTAGAAGGTGAGCAGGTCCGCCACGTCGCGCTCGCGCAGGCCGACCCTGCCGAGCTCCATTCTGCTGATCTTGGATTCCGAGCCCCTGATGAGATGTCCGGCCTCCTCGCGCGAAAGGCCCCTGGCCTCGCGCAGCCGGCGCAACTGGGAGCCCAGGAGAATCCGCAGAGCCGTGGGACCCGAGCCCGGTTGAACCTGCGTCACTTCGCCTCCCTCTTCAGTTGGGCCAGCGCACACAGTGTCACCACTTCCAGGCGCCATGACAAGGTCCCAACTCCGTGTCCGGTCCGACAACCTCTTCTACTGTTCGCCCATGCGGCTGCACGCGGCAACTGCACGTGCATTTGGGTCTTGCAGCGGACGTGCCGGTGACCCATGATGGCCTAGTGCATATTGGGCTTATGGTGCACAAGCTCTGAAAACTCACAACCAGCGCGGAGACTCACGATGAGAGCGGGAGATACCGGCAGGATGCTGGAGGAGCCGAAATCGGCCGCCGGCTACCTGCAGGCGACTCGCGAGGTGAGCTTCGACGACCTGCTCGCGGCCAGGCACTCCGACGCCACGGCGTGCCCGCTGCCCCACCAGGCGGACTCGGTGAAGACCGCCCGTGAGGTGACGAGGTCCACACTGAGAGAGTGGGGCCTGTCGGAGCTGAGCGACGACGCGGCACTGGTGGTCTCCGAACTCGTGACGAACGCGGTGCGCTACGCGCTGCGCCCCGCGAGCACGACGGAGTCCAACCCGATCACCCTCGTGCTGCTGCACCTGTCGCCCCACGTGCTGCTGGCCGTCGCCGATCCCAGCGACGAGGTCCCCACCCCCAAGGAGCCGGACTTCATCTCGGAGAACGGCCGCGGTCTCTACATCGTGGAGACCTACAGCAAGTGCTGGGGCTGGGACCACCTCAACCGTGGCGGCAAGGCCGTCTGGGCCCTCTTCAGCGGCACTCACTGACCAGACGGCCGGACGAAGCAGACAAAAAGGCCGATCCAGATCGGATCGGCCCCAGTCAGCGTCGGGGTGACAGGATTTGAACCTGCGGCCCCCTGCTCCCAAAGCAGGTGCGCTACCAAACTGCGCCACACCCCGTACGTCGGTGCGCGCTCGCTCCGGATCTCCGGTACGATTACGCCCTGACGACCGGATGAAGTCTAGACCAGACTGACACCGGCTCGCGCGGACGTAGCTCAATGGTAGAGCCCCAGTCTTCCAAACTGGCTACGCGGGTTCGATTCCCGTCGTCCGCTCAGATCAGGAAAGGCCAGGTCACCCCCGTGGTGGTCTGGCCTTTCCGCTTCCCCGGGTCGCGTGGCCAATCCGTGACCGTTCTCACGATTTCCTGATCCGCATCCACCCGTGCCGCGAAGGATGACCACCCGTCCCGCGGGGAACGGTCCGCACTACGGGGACGGTCCCCGTACGGCACGGCGCCGCGTGGCGTCCGGAACCGGCCGCGCCGGATTGGGGACCTGGCGGCCATCGGGTTTACGCTGCGGAGAAATATCAGGAAATCTGCGCCAAATGCGGATACGGGATATAGATCGTTCTTTACGATTCTCCATGAGCGGCAGTCAAGTCACCGGAGGGAACGTGGCGGGGTTCGAGGGCGTCATGATCGGCCGCGCGAGCGGTCACCCCGGCGGATCGGGTCCGGTGCCCTCTCGCCGCGGCGCCCGTGGGGCCGCCGGAATCCCGGCACACGCCGGGAAGCGGAGCATGGAGCTGCGGTGGAACGGGTGAACCGCCGTTTCGTCGCCAAGGACCCGGCCTCTTCGACCCCCAGGATGAGCAGTCCGGCGACCATGCACGAGCAGCTGTCCCTGCTCAACGCGGCCAGCAAGCGCATCGGCAGCACGCTGGACATGTTCGAGACCGGCAGGGAGCTGATGAACGTCGCCGTGCCGCGCTTCGCGGACGCGGCGGGCATCCTGGTCCAGGACAGGCTGCTGACCGAGGGAGAGTTCGCCCAGCGCAGCATCGACGGCTCCGCGCTGGTACGGCGGATCGCCGTCGGCGTCTCCAGCACCACCCCCGACGACTACGCCGACGCCTTCCCCGTGGACGAGGTCACCAGCTACGCGGCGTGGACGCCGTACGCCAGGTGCATGGCGACCGGCAACCCGATCCTCTATCCCCGTCTCGGGCGCAGGACCTCGGAGGAGATCGGGCGCTCCTCCAAGCGCGAGTCGGTCGCCCGGGTGCTGGAGGACAGTTCCTTCCTCGCGGTGCCGTTGAAGGCGCGGGGCCGGGTGCTCGGCTTCGTCATCTTCACCCGCAGACCCGACAGCGAGCCCTTCGACGAGCAGGACGTGAACCTCGCCGAGGAGCTGGCGGCCAGGACCGCGGTCTGCCTCGACAACGCCCGCCTCTACAACCGCGAACGCCGTACCGCGCTGACCCTGCAGAGCAGCCTGCTGCCCGCCGACCTCTACCAGCCGCTCGGCCTGACGATCGCCTCCCGCTACCTGCCCGCCAGCGACCTGGTCGGGGTCGGCGGCGACTGGTACGACGTGATCCCGCTGCCCGGCTGCCGGGTCGCCCTCGTCGTCGGCGACGTGATGGGGCACGGCATCAGGGCCGCCGCGACGATGGGCCAGCTGCGCACCGCAGCCCGGACCCTCGCCAGCCTCGACCTGTGCCCGTCCGAGGTGCTCTTCCGGCTCAACCGGATGAGCCAGGACCTGGACACCACCCAGATCGCGACCTGCCTCTACGCCACCTACGACCCGGTCACCCGCGCCTGCGCGATCTCCTGCGCCGGGCACGTTCCCCCCGTTCTCGTACGGCCGGGCGGCGAGACCGAGTTGCTTGAGCTGCCCGCCGGTCTGCCCCTCGGCATCGGCAACGAGCCCTTCGAGCGGCGTGAGCTGGTGCTGCCGCACGACTCGATCCTCGCCTTCTACACCGACGGCCTGGTCGAGAGCCGGGAACGCGACATCGACGAGGGCATCGGCATGCTGCGCGACCTGCTCACCGGTGGGCGCCACGACCTTGAGGAGCTGTGCGACCTCACGATCGGCGCGCAGCGTCCCGGGCACGAGCGCGACGACATCGCGCTCCTGCTCGCCAGGGTGCGTGAGCTCGATGAGGACGACGTCGTCGATCTCCTGCTGCCGCCCGACCCCCGCTCCGCCGGGCAGGCCCGTGCCTTCGTGCGCACCACGCTCGCCGAGTGGCGGCTCGACGCGATCGTGGACAACGTCGAGCTCATGGTCAGCGAGCTGGTCGCCAACGCCGTCGAGCACGGCTCCGGCAGCGTCGGGCTGCGGCTGCTGCGCGGCCCGACGCTGGTGTGCGAGGTGAGTGACCGCTCGACGGTGCTGCCGTCGATGCGGGACGCGGGCAGCGAGGACGACACAGGGCGCGGCCTCCACCTCGTCAACTGGCTCGCCCACCGGTGGGGGTCCAGGACGACCTCCAAGGGGAAGGTCGTCTGGGTCGAGCAGCGGCTGCCGTAGGTCAAGACAGGGCTTTCCTCCTGAGGGAGGGCAGGTGCCCGGCCAGTCTGAGGGCTCCCCTGAAGGCCGCCCTGGCCAGGCGGTTGTCGTCGACGAACTGCCGGGCGGCCCTGAGTGACCTGCGCACGGCGGCGAAGCCGTACTCGCGCATCTGCGTCTCGTAGTCCGCGATGGCCGTGACGGGGTCCGCGCCGTCGCGCAGCGCGCGGGTGAGCAGGCAGGCGTCGCGCAGGGCGGCGTTGGCTCCGATCCCCCGCATCGGGGTCATGCTGTGCACCGCGTCGCCGAGCAGGGTGATGTTCGTCGCGGGCCAGGGCTCTACGGGGACCGCGGTGCGGACCGGCAGCAGGGAGACGCTCTCCGGGGCCGAGGCGGTGACCAGTCTCCGCAGGTCGGGGTGCCAGCCGGTGACCATCTCCGCGACGGTGTCCCTGAGCTCCTGGCCTGTCATGTCGGAAAGGCCGGTGGGGAAGCGTCCCGTCGAGGCGCCGAAGACCCACATGACGTAGTCGCCGGCCCCGTCGCGCCCCGCCTCCTCCCGGGTGAACTCCTGCGGCGCCGTGAACATGCCGCATCCTCGCGGCGGGATGATCATGTTGGGTCCCCGCCACAGCCGGGGGACGACCTGGGCGCGTGTCTCGGCGGTGAGGGGGAACCTCCCCGCGACCGTGAGGATGCCGGTGTCGATCCGCCGGGCGTGCGGGAGGTACTGCCTCCTGACCCGGGAGTTACCGCCGTCGGCCGCGACCACGACGTCGGCGTTCTCGGTCGTCCCGTCGGCGAAGTGCAGGGTCACGGTCCCGTCGGGCTCCCGGGTGTAGCGCTCGTAGGTCCTGTCGAACCGCACGACGTCGGACAGCCCGGACAGCAGCAGTTCGCGCAGCGTGACCCGGCTGATGGAGTGGTGGTCGTCCAGCGGATCCTGCCGCGGCGGGGTCTCCAGCACCATCAGGCGCCCCATCTTCTCGGTGAGGAAGCCGAAGTCCCGGCCGCTCCTCGTCGCCGTGGCCAGGAACCTCTCCCACAGGTCCTTCGGCAGGCACTCGTTGAGCGCGCGAGCTCCCGTGGGGTCGATGTGGATGCGGTATCCCTGGAGCCTGTCGCCGGGCGTGCGGTCGCGCTCGTGGACCGTCACGTCCACCCCCGCACGGTGCAGTCCCTGCGCCAGGCACAGTCCGCCGAGACCGCCACCGATGATCGCCACTCGCGAGTTCGTCATACCTCACTATCGGCCATCGCGAGGCTCGTCGAGCGAGTTCGTCACACCCATGGTCATGCCCGACGAGCGCGATGACTCCTGGCCATTCAGGAGTTACGGTCGAATTGAGGAGCTGGGGAGGGCATCATGATCATCGACGTACGCGAGGCCTACCGGCGCGCGCTGGACGACTTCGGCGCTCTCGTGCACAGGATCCCCCCGGAGCAGTGGCACAACCCGACGCCCTGCGTGGACTGGGACGTGCGAGCGCTCGTCAACCACGTGGTCAGCGAGAACCTGTGGGCTCCGGAGTTGCTCGGTGGCCGGACCGCCGCCGAGGTCGGGGACACCTTCGAGGGCGACCTGCTCGGCGACGACCCGCTGAAGGCGTTCGACACCTCGGCGACGGCCGCGGTGCAGGCCGCCTACGAGGAGGGGGCGCTGACCCGCCTGGTCAGGCTCTCCTTCGGGGACGTGCCCGGCGGGGAGTACGTCACCGAGCTGTTCGCCGACGCCCTCATCCACACCTGGGACCTGGCCAGGGCGATCGGCGCCGACGAGCGGCTCGATCCTGAGCTGGTCGAGGCGTGCGCGGCGTGGTTCGCGGGCGCGGAGGCCGGCTACCGGCAGGCGGGGGTCATCGGGGAGCAGCAGCCGACCCCCTCGGACACCGACGCCCAGACGCGTCTGCTCGCCTCGTGGGGACGCCGCGGCTAACGCGACGTCGGGCGTTTTCCGTGGTTGGCCTTGCTCCTCTTGCGGGCACGGTTCTTGCGCGCTCGTTTCCCCATGTCGCCCTCCTTCCGTGGGGCCCGTCGAATGGCCCCACTTACCACGTTCCTCCTGAGTCGCCCGCCGTACAAGAGGGGGGTCCTAGGCTCCTCGCATGAGCGAGAAGCTGATGGCGCGCTGGCGCTCCCTGGCCGGGACCGAGGCCGACCGGCTCGGCGCCGACCTGCTGTCCCGGTACGGCGAGCCGCACCGCAGGTATCACACGACCACCCACCTGGAGACCGTGCTCGACCACGTCGACGCGCTCGCGGACAGTGCCGCCAACCCCGATCTGGTACGGCTCGCGGCCTGGTTCCACGACGCCGTCTACGACCCCCGGCGGGGTGACAACGAGGAGCGCAGCGCCAGGATCGCCGAGCGGGCGCTGCCCGAGCTGGGGGTCTCCCCCGAGGCCGTCGCGACGGTCGCGCGCCTTGTCAGGCTCACGGTCACCCACGCCCCCGAGCCCGGGGACGCGGACGGGGCCGTGCTGTGCGACGCCGACCTGGCGATCCTGGCCTCCTCGCCGGAGGAGTACGCCGCCTACGCCGCCGCGGTGCGCGAGGAGTACTCCTTCGTGCCGGACGAGGACTTCAGGCGGGGCAGGGCGGCCGTGCTGCGCTCGCTACTCGACCTCCCCGTGATCTTCCACGTCGCGGACCTCGAAGCGCAGGCACGGGCGAACATCCACGCCGAGCTTGAGCGACTGTGAGCGATTAACCCCCACAATCCAACATTCTCCTTCGTGACCTTGTGGTAATTTGCTGGAGTCTGGTGGATTGAGGGGGGATTGATGCTCGCCCAGCAGCGGCAGCAGGTGATTCTCGAACGGGTGCGCGGCAGCGGCGGGGTCAGGGTCGCCGACCTGGTCCGCGAGTTCGGCGTCTCCGACATGACGATCCGCAGGGACCTTGAGGCCCTGGCGGAGCGCGGCCTCGTCGAGAAGGTCCACGGCGGGGCGACGGCCACGGGGCCGGGTTCGACCGAGGAGCCCGGGTTCACCGCCAAGTCCGCGCGCCAGCAGCCGGAGAAGGAGGCCATCGCCAGGCACGCCGCCGACCTCGTCAGGCCGGGCACGGCGATAGCGCTGTCCGCGGGGACCACGACGTGGACGCTCGCCCACTTCGTGACCGACGTGCCCGAGCTGACGGTGATCACCAACTCGATCCGGATCGCCGAGGTCTTCCACCGGGCACCGCGCGCCGACCGCACCGTGGTGCTGACCGGCGGGGTGCGCACCCCCTCCGACGCGCTGGTCGGCCCGGTGGCCGTCGCCGCCGTCAGGGGACTGCACGTGGACACCCTGTTCCTCGGCGTGCACGGGATGAGCGTCCGCGCCGGGTTCACCACCCCCAACCTGCTTGAGGCGGAGACCGACAGGGCACTCGTCGCCTCGGCGCACCGCCTGGTCGTGCCCGCCGACCACACCAAGTGGGGAACTGTCGGGATCAGCACGATCGCCGCGCTGTCCGAGGCCCACGTCCTGATCACCGACGCCGGGTTGGGCCAGGAGGCCCGCGAGGAACTCGCCACCAGGGTCGGCGAGCTGGTCGTCGCCGAACCGGCCCGGCACGACGGGACGCGAGACCGATGAGACGCACCGCGACCCACCTGGCCGACGGCCGCGAGCTCTTCTACTACGACCTGCGGGACGACGCGGACCGGAGCGCGACCGACAGACGTGACCTGCCGCCCCGGCCGACCGCCTCCGAGCTGCGTTACGACCCGCTCACCGAGGAGTGGGTCGCGATCGCCGGGCACCGGCAGGGCCGTACGTTCCTGCCGCCCGCCGACGAGTGCCCGCTGTGCCCCTCCGCGCCAGGCCGCCCGACCGAGATCCCCTCCCCCACCTACGACGTGGCGGTCTTCGAGAACCGCTTCCCGTCCTTCTCCGCGAACCTGGGCACCTATCCGCAGGTGGGCGGCCTGAGTGAGGTACGGCCCGGCGTTGGCAGGTGCGAGGTCGTCTGCTTCACCTCCGAGCACGACTTGTCCTTCTCCATGCTCTCGCCGGAGCGAGTCGAGCTGGTGATGGAGGCGTGGATCGACCGCACCGTGGAGCTTTCCGCGCTACCCGGGGTCGAGCAGGTGTTCTGCTTCGAGAACCGCGGGCCGGAGATCGGCATCACGCTGCCCCACCCGCACGGCCAGATCTACGCCTATCCCTACGTGACCCCGCGCACCCGGACCCTTCTCGGCGCGGCGCGGCGCCACAGGGAGCGCACCGGCGGCGACCTCTTCGCCGACGTGCTCGCGGCCGAGCGGGAGGCCGCCGAGCGCGTGGTCGCGGCCAACGAGCACTGGACGGCGTTCGTGCCCGCCGCGGCCCGCTGGCCGGTCGAGGTCCACCTCTATCCGCACCGCAGGGTCGCCGGTCTCGACGAACTCGAACCCGCGGAGCGTACGGCCTTCGGACCGCTCTACACCGAGGTGCTGCGCCGCCTTGACGGCCTGTTCGGGGTGCCCATGCCGTACGTCTCGGCCTGGCACCAGGCACCGGTGCGGGAGGGCAGGGACCTGGCGTACACGCACCTTGAGCTGTTCAGCATCCGCAGGGCGCCGGACAAGCTGAAGTATCTCGCCGGGTCGGAATCGGCCATGGGGGCCTTCGTGAACGACGTGCTCCCCGAGGAGACCGCGCGGCGTCTGCGGGCCGTTGTCACGGATTGATCACCGATTGGTCTCGTCTTGGGGTCGCGCGGCCACCCGTTTACCACTACTATCCTCACGCATCGGACAAACAGCCCGATATGCCTAATCTCAGGTGCCTCACCTGAGAGCCGGGGACCCACGCATCTGGGGTGAACCACTTCGGTGGAAGGGCTTCCTCCAGCCCGAACCCGTCAGCTAACCCGGTCGGCGTCAGGAGAGGAGAGCTGTGACGGCTCTGTCCCCCAAGACGTCCCCCACGACGTCCCCCGCGTCACGCACATTCCGACACCGTACGGCCGCCGCCTGCCTGGCCTCGGCCCTCACCTTCGGCCTGGTCCTCGGCACCGCGGGGACTGCGGGCGCCGCGCCGAAGCCCAACGAGTCCCAGCTCCGCGCCGAACTGGCCCAGCTCAACAAGAAGATCGACCGGCTCATCGAGACCTACGCCGCGAAACGGGAGTCCCTGAAGAAGGCGCAGGAGGCGGAGAAGGACGCCAAGGCCGACCTGCGCGAGGCCGAGGAGGCCTACGCCGAGGCGGGCAGGCAGGTCGCCTCCATCGTCCAGGTCCGTTACCAGAACGGCCCCCTCGACCTGCCCTCGATCCTTTCGGCCCCCAGCGTGGGCGGCGCGGCCGTCATGGAACAGCTCACCGCCCAGCAGAGCGCCCAGCTACAGAACTTCGCCCGCAGCCGGGACCTCATGAAACAGGCCGCCGACAGGGCGGCCCAGCTCTCCAGGAGGATCGGACAGGAGGCCAAGGACGTGCAGGTTCAGCGCGAGGACGCGGAGAAGGTCATCCGCGTGATCGAGGACAAACTCCAGCAACTCGTCCCCACGGGCTCGGGACGTCTCGCCGACGGAAGCTGGGCGCCCCAGCTGCCCACCGGGACCGACAACATCACCGACCGCACGCGGATCATGCGCGAGGCCGTCGAGCGGGCCTTCGAGCTGCCCCATGAGGTCGGCTGCTACCGGGCGGAGAACGACGGGGGCGAGCACCCCCTCGGCCGCGCCTGCGACTTCATGATGAGCACCGGCGGGTCCGTGCCCACCGCGGAGAACGTCAAGCTCGGCGACGAGATCGCCGCCTGGGCCCTGGAGAACAAGAGCAGGCTCGGCGTCAAGTACGTGATCTGGCGTCAGCGCATCAACACCGGTTCCGGCTGGCGCGCCATGTCCGACCGAGGTGGCGTCACCGCCAACCACTACGACCACGTGCACATCTCGATGTACTGAAAGACGCCCGCCTCCCAGCCGGTCACGCGGGTGCGCCGCCCCCACACCACACCCGCGCACCCGCGTGACCCCGGCTTCCCTGCGGGGTCACCCCACGGTCGTCTCGGCTATCGCCTCCGCGATGCGCCGGTCGAGGTGCGACAGGTCGGGCGGGTGGGCCACGCTCGCCTCGGCGAAACGGGTGAGCAGCCTGGCGAAGACCTCCCGGTCCGCCTCGTCCCAGTCGGCGATCAGGCTGTCCACGTAGGCACGCCGGGAGGCGACGACCACCTCCCGCACGCGCCGCCCCCTCGGGCTCAGCCGCAGCCTGGCCCGCCTGGCGTCGAACTCGGACTCCTCACGCTCGACGAACCCGGCGCCGACCGCGTCGTTGACCAGCCTGCTCGCGGTCGAGGGATCGACGTCGAGCTGCTCGGCCACGGCCCCGACGGTCACCTCGGGAAGATCCAACTCCAGCTTGTGTACGGCGTGCACGACCATCACGTTCGACATCTGCACCGCCCGCTGCTGGTCGGCCCTGCGTGGACGCAACGGCCGCGCCCAGATCCTGCGCAGTCGGAACAGTGCCACGTCGATCACCGCTCCCGGCGTTACATCCCTCACGACGCAACCTTACCCGTGCGCACGACCGGTTCCCGGAACGCTCAGCCTGCCAGACGGACGGGGTTGACCAGGTCGGCGTACATCAGCAGACCGGCCATGATGACCATCACGAAGGCGATCGCGTAGGTCAGCGGAAGCGCCTTGGCGATGTCCACGTGCCCCGGGGTCGGGCGGCGGGTCACCCGCGCGAAGGCCCGCTTGAGGCCCTCCCACAGGCCGCCCGCAATGTGCCCCCCGTCGAGCGGGAGCAGCGGGATGAGGTTGAACAGGCCGATCGCCAGGTTGAAGCCCGCCAGCAGGTTGATGAAGGTCGCGACCTTGTTCTCCAGCGGGGCGGAGGAGGCGGCGATCTCACCGCCGATGCGGCCCGCCCCGATGATGCCGATCGGGCCGTTCTTGTCGCGCTCCTCGCCGGAGAAGGCGGCGTTCCACACGCCGACCATCTTCTCGGGGAAGCGCATCAGCGAGCCCGCGGTCGCCGCGGTGAGGTTCCACATCTGGGTGGTCACCGAGCCGATGCCCTGCCGCTCGATGATCGTGGTGGGGCTGACGCCGAGGTAGCCGACCCCCTTGTCGATCTTCCCGGGCACGTCGAGCGACTCACGGTCCTGGGCGATGAGGGTGGCGTTCAGGGTGACCGCCTGGCCGTTCCTGGTGACGCCGATCGCGACCGGTCCCGCGCCGTGCCCCCGGATGGCCCGGGTCGCCTCCTCCCAGGTCGGGGTCGGCTTGCCCGCCACGGAGACGATGACGTCACCGGGGCGCAGCCCGGCCGCGGCGGCGGGGCTCGGCTTGTCGGCGGAGGTGCACTCGGGGTTCTTGGTGTACTCGGCGGTGGTCTTGACGCACTTGGGGACCGAGTCGACCCGCGTCGTCAGCACGCCGACGCCGAAGCCCATCAGCACAACCGCGAACAGCACGAAGGCCAGCACGAAGTTCATCGCGGGGCCGCCCGCCATGACGATGACCTTCTGCCACCACGGCTTGCGGTAGAAGACCCGGTTCTCGTCGCCCGGCCTGACCTCCTCAAGCGCCACGTCACGGGCGTTCTCGATCAGGGCACGCCACGGGCCGGTCGAGACGGCGCGCAGCTTGTTCGGGTCGTCGGCCGGCCTCGGCGGGAGCATGCCGATCATCCGGATGTAGCCGCCCAGCGGAATCCACTTGACGCCGTACTCGGTCTCGCCCCTGCGCCGTGACCACATCGTCGGACCGAAGCCGACCATGTACTGGGTGACCTTGACGCCGAACAATTTGGCGGGGACCAGATGGCCCACCTCGTGCAGCGCGATCGACGCCATCAGTCCGAAGAAGAAGACAGCGATCCCGAAGAGCCAGCTCACAGGTTCCTACCCCCCGGTCGCGGAGCCGCGGACAACGCCCCCTAAGAGATTAGCCGAATTATCGCGGGCCCAGGCGTCGCCGACGAACCTCCCCGCGCCCCGCCCCTTGCGCGGGCCTTGCCGAACAGAGAGACTTCGTTGACAGTGAGCGACCGCTCGGTGACCCAGCGAGAGAGCTGTCGGGGGGCGAACGTGATCGGGATCCTCGTTGCCGAGCACCGGCCGGTGGTCCGCCGGGGGTTGGTGGCCTCGCTTGAGAGCGAGGCCGGTCTGAAGGTCGTCGCGGAGGTCAGCGCGGGAGACGCCGTCCTGCCCGCCGTCCTCGAACACGGTCCTGAGACGGCAGTCGTCGACCTCGACCTGCCCGGTGCCGACGGTTTCGCCGTCGCGCTCGAACTGCACGCCCAGGCTCCCGGCTGCGGCGTCCTGCTGGTCTCACACCGCCCCAAGCCGGGTCAGGTACGGCGGGCCTTCGCGGCGCACGCGCTCGGGCTCATGAGCCTGGGGGTCAGCCCCGAGCAGCTCGCCTCGGGCATCCGCAGGGTCGCGGCAGGGCAGCGGGTCGTCGATCCCGAACTGGCCGTGGCCGCCCTGGAGATCGCGGAGAACCCGCTGACCCGCAGGGAGATGGACGTGCTCAGGCTGGCCGCCCTCGGGGCGCGGTCCAACGAGATCGCCGACCAGCTCTTCCTCTCGGTTGGAACGGTCCGCAACCACCTGTCGCGGATCATGTGCAAGACCCGGGCCCGCAGCAGGCTCGACGCCGTGCGGATCGCCAGCGACTCCGGGTGGCTGTAGGCCCCTCAGGGGCGCCAGATGAGGATCAGGGCGCAGTCGTCGTTGTGTCCGGCCGACATGGAGGCGACCAGGCTGCGTGCGCCGCTGCGGAAGCCCGAGGGCAGCAGCCGTTCCGCCTCCCCGAGCAGGCGGTCGAGGCCCGCGTCGATGTCGCGTCCCGGCTGCTCGATCAGCCCGTCGGTGTAGAGCATGAGGGCGTCGCCCTTACGGAGCATCCCCCGGTCGGGCTCGCAGTGCAGGTCGGGAACGATCCCGAGGACCACGCCCTTGGCCGGGGAGACCCGCCAGGCGCCCGCCCCCGAGTCGAACTTGACCACCGGCGGGTGCCCGGCCGAGGTGATGACGTACTCGCCGGTCGCGAGGTTGAGCCGGACGTGCACGGCCGTCACGAAGCCCTCCGCCTCGCGCTGGCGGTGCAGGTAGGTGTTGCACGAGCCCAGGAAGTCGGAGACCGAGCCGAGCAGGCCGCCGAACGTCCCGGAGAGCATCAGCGCCCTGGTCCCGGCGTCCACGCCCTTGCCGGAGACGTCGACGAGGGCGAGTTCGACCGTGTCGCCCTCGCGCATGGAGACCAGGAAGTCGCCGCCGAAGGAGGAGCCACCCGCCTGGGTGAGCACGACCCGTGAGTCCCAGCCCTTGGGCAGCCGGGGCAGCTCGCTCTGGCGCTTGAGCCGGTCGCGCAGCTCCAGCAGCATCGCGTCGCCGCGCAGCCCCTGCACGCCGAGCTTGCCTCTGGTACGTGCCATCAGCGCGGCCAGCACCCCGGTGAAGCCGAAGGTGGCCAGCATGCCGGGGCCGATGTGCTCGATGCCGCGGGTGACCCCCACGTAGATCAGGCAGACCGCGACCGCGCACAGCAGTTTGACCAGACTGCGGAGCCTGAGCTGCAGGCCGCCGAGGAGGGTGATCGGGATCATGAGCGCGGGTGAGAACCACTCCGCGGAGATCCTGGCGCCCAGGCCGCCGACCACGAGCGTGAGCACGATCAGCGTGACGAGCAGGTTGCGGTCACGGGCCAGCGGCCCACGACGCAGAAGCCGTACGAGGGGGACCAGAAGGGGCACCCTCACCAGGAACGCACGGAGCGCCGGAGGTATCAGCGGCACCGGACGGGAACTCATGATGCGCTCGACTGTATCGGCCCACCTCCCGTTTGGGCAGCCCACTTGACCAATGCCTTGATCATTAAGGGCGGATATTGAATGGCCGGGAGGGTTTGTCCGACCTACCGTAGGACGAATGAGCCTTAGCCTGCGTTCTCTGACCGAAAACGATTACCCTGCGTGGATGCGGGTGGACGAAGAGGCCTTCGGCAACGCCTTCCCCCCGCACCGCTGGGAGCTGTTCAAGAACCTGGTCGAGCTCGACCGGTCGCTCGGCGCCTTCGACGGCGAGGAACTGGTCGGCGCCGTCTGTCTGTGCGGCTTCACCATGACGGTCCCCGGCGGCGCGGCCCCGGTCGCGGGCGTCACCGCGGTCGCCGTGCTTCCCTCACACCGCCGCAGGGGCATCCTGTCCGGCCTCATGACCCGCCAGCTCGCCGTACTGCGCGAACAGGGTGAGTCGATCGCCGCCCTGTACGCCTCCGAGGCCGCGATCTACGGACGTTTCGGGTTCGGCAGAGCCGCGGACACCCTCACCTTCGACATCCCCACCCACCGTTCGGCGTTCGTCGGGAACGCCCCGGTCGATCCCTCGCTGCGGCTGCGCCTCGTCGATCCCGTGGCGGCCAGGAGCACCTTCGAGAAGGTCTTCGAGGCCGGGCTCGACAGCCGCCCCGGCCTCTACGCCCGTACGCAGACCCGCTGGGACTCGGTACTGTCCGACCAGGAGAGCGACCGGGGTGACGCGGGCGTGCTGCGCGCCGTGGTCGTCGAGGACGACGGGGGTCCCCGTGGCTACGCGCTCTTCAGGATCAAGCCGTCCTTCACCGTCCACGACGTGCCGGACGGCGAGCTGCGGCTCAAGGAGCTGGTCGGGCTCGACCCGGCCGCCTACGCCCTGCTCTGGCGGCACGTGCTCGACCGCGACCTGGTCACCCGGGTCACGGCGGGCATGCGGCCCTCGGACGACCCGCTGATCCACCTGCTGGCCGAGCCCCGCCACCTCAACGCCGCGTGGCTGGACGAGCTGTGGATCCGCGTCGTGGACGTCGAACGGGCGCTTCCCCTGCGGCGCTACTCGGCGCCCGTGGACGTGGTGATCGAGGTCGAGGACCCGGTCTGCCCGTGGAACGCGCGCCGCTGGCGGCTGACGGCCGACACCCAGCAGGCCCGGTGCGTGCCCGCCGACGACGCCGAGGCCGACCTGGTCGTGCCGATCTCCATACTGAGCGCGGCCTACATGGGGGGACGCCCGCTCGCGGCCACGCAGGCCGCGGGGCTGGTGCGCGAGACGCGCGAGGGGGCGGTCAGGCGGCTTTCGACCGCGATGTCATGGGACCCGGCCCCCTGGGCCGGTCTGGTCTTCTGACCCTCCCCCGGCGTGACGGCGCGGGTTAGGGTGAGGCATGGCACTGCAGAGCTTGCAGATCAACGCGACCGTCGCCATGCGAGCCAGGGACGTCTCCCGGCCGACGAGTGAGCAGCAGGAGGCCGCCGACAGGCGGCCCCTGCGGGACGAGACACAGCGCGGACAGTCCTCCGCGCGCCGCAGGGCCCCGGGACCGAGGCCCGCCCAGGAGCGTCAGGGCAGCGGCGGAAGCTGACCGATCGTCTCGTAGGACGTCAACTGGGCGATCCTGCGGTTGTGCCGCTCCTGCCCCGAGTAGGGGGTGGTGAGGAACAACTCGACGAAGCGGACCGCCTCCTCCTGCGTGTGCATCCTGGCGCCGAGGCTGACCACGTTGGCGTTGTTGTGCTCACGGGCCAGCTTGGCGGTGTCCTCGCTCCAGGCCAGGGCCGCGCGGATCCCGCGCACCTTGTTCGCCGCGATCTGCTCGCCGTTGCCCGAGCCGCCGATGACGATCCCCAGGCTGCCCGGGTCGTCCGCGACGCCGAGCGCCGCGCGCAGCACGAACGCGGGATAGTCGTCCTCCGCGTCGTAGACGAACGGCCCGCAGTCCGTCACGTCGTGGCCGTGCTCCTTGAGCCAGGAGACGAGGTGGTTCTTGAGGTCATAGCCGGCATGGTCGGCACCGATGTAGACGCGCACAGGCCCAGTTTCGCAGGTACGACTGGCGGCCTCGACCCCCACCCCGGATAAGGTAACGGTCAACCTACTGCCGTAGCCCTTACAAGAGAGAGTCCTGATGCGTGACATCCGAGTGGTCGGCGACCCCGTCCTGCGTACGTCCGCCGACCCGGTCACCGAGTTCGACCGTGATCTGCGCCGCCTGATCGACGAGATGTTCGACGCGATGTACGCCGCGCAGGGCGTCGGCCTCGCCGGTCCGCAGATCGGTGTCTCGAAGCGGATCTTCGTCTACGACTGCAGCAAGCGCAAGGGGCACGTGATCAACCCCGTGCTGACCGTCGACGACGACGCCGCGGTCATGGAGGAGGAGGGCTGCCTGTCGATCCCCGGCAAGGACAGCGGCACCCCGGTCTACGCGAGCACTCCTCGCGCGGCGGGTGTCACGGTGCGCGGCCTCGACCGGCTCGGCCGTCCGATCCAGATCAAGGCGAGGGGCATGCTCGCGCGCTGCTTCCAGCACGAGACCGACCACCTCGACGGCATGCTCTACGTGGACCGTCTCGCCAAGGACGCCGCCCGCAGGGTTCTCCTCCAGGCCCGCTGACACCTCACGGGGAGGCCGGGCGGCGGCGCAGCCGGAAGAGGGGTCGGGACATCAGGCCGAGGCCCGCGGCCAGCAGCAGGACGACCACGATCCACTCGTTGGAGCCGCCCTCGCCGTACACGTGACCCTGGCGGCCGGTGTCGAAGGCCCTGACGGTCTGGCCGGGGGTGAAGGTCTCCCGGTCACCGCCGTAGAAGCCGATCTCCGGCCGGACGACCTGACCGCCCTTGAACTCCCCCGTCCAGGTGCACTGCTCGTGTCCCGGATGCTGGACGCACTCGACCCGTCTGGCGGTGAAGGTGCCCCAGGTGCCCACCCCGCGCAGCGCCGCCAGAGCGGGCCCGAGGTTCTGTACGGCCAGCACCACCAGCAGCAGTCCCCCTGCGGCGATCACCAGGTCGAAAGCGGTCAGACGCGTGGTGCCCAGTCTCATGCGACGCCCTCCGGCAGAGGCGATGCCTTACGAGTCCTTCCGGAGGGTTTTACCCAGGATGTTCTGCGTTGACCGTCCGATACCGGACACCGGCCTACAGGTGAACCGCCTTGGTCTCCAGGAACTCCTCAAGCCCTGAGACGCCGAGCTCCCGGCCGACGCCCGACTGCTTGTATCCCCCGAAGGGCGCCAGCGGGTTGAACCTGCCCCCGTTGACCGTCACCTGGCCCGCCCGCAGCCTGCGCGCGACCGACAGCGCGTGCTCCTCGTCCCCCGCCCACACCGCGCCCGCCAGGCCGTACGGCGTGCCGTTGGCGATGTCGACGGCCTCGTTCTCACCGCGGCTGTAGGGGACGATCACCAGGACCGGGCCGAAGATCTCCTCCTGCTCGATGACCATCCCCGGCTCGACCCCGGCGAAGACCGTCGGCTCGACGTAGAAGCCCCGCTCGCGGGGGTTGTCGACGCCGCCGGTGACGAGTCTGGCGCCCTCCTCCTCGCCCCGGTTGATGTAGCGGACGACCCGCTCGCGCTGCGCGGCCGAGACCAGCGGGCCGAGCCGGGTGCCCTCGTCGAAGGGGTCGCCGACGGTGTACGTCCTGGCGAGGTCGACCGCCAGCCAGACGGCGTCGTCGTACTGGTCGCGGTGGACGATCATGCGGGTCAGGGCCGAGCACGTCTGGCCGGAGTTGAGGTAGGCGTTGGCCACGGTCGCCTTGACCGCGGCCCCCAGGTCGGCGTCCGGCAGCACGACGCTGGCCGACTTGCCGCCGAGTTCGAGGGTGACGCGCTTGACGGTCTCCGCGGCCAGCGCCGCCACCCTCCTGCCCGCCCTGGTCGAGCCGGTGAAGGAGACCATGTCCACCTCGGGGTGGGTGGCCAGCGCCTCACCGACGACCGAGCCCCGGCCGCTGAGCATGTTGAAGACCCCGCGGGGCAGCCCGACCTCGTCGAGGATCTCGGCGAACGCGTAGGCCGCGAGCGGCGCGACCTCGCTGGGCTTGAGCACCACCGTGCACCCGGCGGCCAGCGCCGGGGCGACCTTGGCCACGGCCTGGTGGAGCGGGTAGTTCCACGGCGTGATGGCCCCGACGACCCCGGCGGGCTCCCTCAGGACGCGGGAGTTGCCGACCCTGCCGCCCTCGAAGTCGTAGGTCTCGGCCAGCCCGGCGTAGGAGGACAGCACCTCCGCGGGCAGAAGCGTCTGCACCCGCGCCGCCAGGCCGTACGGCGTGCCCACGTCGGTGGCGACGATCCTGGCGATCTGGTCGGCGCGGTCGCGGATCAGGTCGGCCGCGGCGGCCAGCAGGCGGGCCCGTTCCGCGGGAGCCGTACGCGACCACTCGGGCAGGGCCCTGCGGGCCGCGGCGACCGCGACCTCGACGTCGGCGGGAGACCCCGCGGGCACACGGTCGACGGTCTCCTCGGTCGCGGGGTTGACGACGCCGATCCACTCGCCGGACGCCGACGGCTGCCACGCTCCGTTCAGGTAAAGGTGACGCATGTCTCTCATCCTCGCGCGGGGTGGTGGCGGGACGAGGGCTCCACGGAGCGCCACCGCGCCACTGTGACACGCCCGTCCGCCTTCGCGACGAGCGTACGGCCAGGCGCTCCCCCAGGCAGGGAATATCCAGGATCCTTGAAAACTCGTGACATCCGGGACGGCGCGTCCCGCCGGACCCGGCGCCGGCGGGACGCGGAGCCGTACGGATCAGTCGAAGATCGGGGGACGGGTGCGGGAGCGCTTGAGCTCGAAGAAGCCGTCGATGCCCGCCACGAGCCTGACGCCGTCCCAGAGCTTGGCCGCCTCCTCGCCCTTGGGCGCGGGGGAGACGACGGGGCCGAAGAAGGCGACGTCGCCGATGGCGATGACGGGGGTGCCGACCTCCTGGCCGACCCGGTTGATGCCGTCGTCGTGGGAGGCGCGCAGGACCTCGTCGAACTCCTCGGAGTCGATCGCGTCCGCGAAGGCCCTGTCGAGCCCGGCGGCCTCAAGGGCCTCCTCGACGGTCTCGCGGAGCGTGTCGAGCTCCTTGAGCCTCCCCTGGTTGTGGAAGCGCGTGCCCAGCTCGGTGTAGAGCCTGCCGACGGTCTCCGAGTCGTACTTGTCCTGCACGGCGGCGACCACGCGGACCGGGCCGATGGCCTTGGCGATCATCTCGCGGTAGGTCTCGGGGACGTCCTTGTCCTCGTTGAGGATGTTGAGACTCATGATGTGCCAGCGCGGTTCGATGGGCCGGACCTTCTCCACCTCAAGCAGCCAGCGGGAGGTCATCCAGGCGAAGGGGCAGAAGGGGTCGAACCAGAGGTCGACCGGAGTGCGCTCAGTCATCTCTCAGCTTTCTGATCGTGAGGGCTTCGCACACCGACAACCCGCGACACGGAGTTTCCTATTCCTATGACGGGTTATCACCTTGACCGGCGTCTTTATCCCCGAACATGATCGACAGTCGACTCCCAGCCCTCCGGGGGCGACGATCCAGGGCCTCACGTGGCAGGATTCAGGCACCCCTTCGCAACGAAGCGGGGGAATTTGTTGACGAGGGAGCGGTAGTGGCAGGCAATCTGACCCGTGACGAGGCGCGCGAGCGCGCACGGCTGATCAGCGTGCAGTCGTATGTCGTGGAGCTCGATCTGACCGAGGGAGACGAACGCTTCGAAAGTATCACCACGGTCCGCTTCACCGGCACCCGTCCGGGCGCGGAGACCTTCATCGACCTGGCGGGGGCCAAGGTCAGAAGAGCCGTGCTGAACGGCGTCGAACTCGACGTGGACGCCTACGACCTGGAGACCGGACGGCTGCCGCTGCCGAACCTGGCCGAGGACAACGAGCTGCGCGTCGACGCCGACTGCTCCTACATGCGCACCGGTGAGGGCCTGCACCGCTTCGTCGACCCGGTCGACGACAGCGTCTACCTGCACAGCCAGTTCGAGACGGCCGACGCCCACCGGATGTACGCCTGCTTCGACCAGCCGGACCTCAAGGCCGCCTTCGAGCTGACCGTGCTCGCGCCCGCCTCCTGGGAGGTGATCTCCAACGCGGCGCCCGACGCGGTCGAGGAGCTTCCCGAGCACAGTGGCCGTCACGGCACGCTCCAGGCCGCCAGGCGCTGGCACTTCCCGCCGACCCCGGTGATCTCCACCTACATCACCGCGCTGTGCGCCGGGCCGTACCACAAGGTGACCTCAGAGCACGACGGCATCCCGCTCGGCCTGTACTGCCGGGCCTCGCTCGCCGAGCACCTGGACGCGGACAACATCTTCGAGGTCACCAGGCAGGGCTTCGACTTCTTCCACCGCGTCTTCGGCATCCGCTACCCGTTCGGCAAGTACGACCAGCTGTTCGTCCCCGAGTTCAACGCGGGCGCGATGGAGAACGCGGGCTGCGTGACCTTCCTTGAGGACTACGTCTTCCGCTCGCGCGTCACCGACGCGATCATCGAGCGCCGCGCGGAGACGATCCTGCACGAGATGGCGCACATGTGGTTCGGCGACCTGGTCACCATGCGCTGGTGGGACGACCTGTGGCTGAACGAGTCGTTCGCCACCTACGCCTCGGTGCTGTGCCAGGCGGAGGCGACCCGCTGGGGTCAGGGTTCCTGGACGACGTTCGCCAACGTGGAGAAGGCCTGGGCCTACCGCCAGGACCAGCTGCCCTCGACGCACCCGATCGCCGCCGACATCGTCGACATGCACGCGGTCGAGGTCAACTTCGACGGCATCACCTACGCCAAGGGCGCCTCGGTGCTCAAGCAGCTCGTCGCCTACGTGGGCCTGGACAACTTCCTCGCCGGTGTCCGTGACTACTTCAACGAGCACGCGTGGGGCAACACCACGCTGGCCGACCTGCTCGGCGCGCTGGAGCGCACCTCGGGCCGCGACCTGTCCTCCTGGTCGAAGGAGTGGCTGGAGACCTCCTGGGTCAACACGCTGCGCCCGTCGTTCACCACCGACCCCGAGGGGCGTTTCCTGGAGTTCGACGTGCTGCAGGAGGCCCCGGCCGACTACCCGACGCTGCGTTCGCACCGCGTCGCCGTCGGCCTGTACTCCCTGCGGGACGGCGCCCTGGTCCGCACCCGGCGGGTCGAGCTCGACGTGGTCGGCGCGCGGACCGCGGTCACCGAGCTGGTCGGCGAGGTCCAGCCCGACCTGATCCTGATCAACGACGACGACCTGACCTACGCGAAGGTCAGGCTCGACGGGCGCTCGCTGCAGACCCTGGTGGACGGCGGCATCGCCAGGTTCACCGAGTCGCTGCCGCGTGCCCTGTGCTGGTCGGCCGCCTGGGACATGACCCGCGACGCCGAGATGTCCACCCGTGACTACGTGGCGCTGGTGAACTCGGGCATCGAGTCGATCAAGGACATCACGGTCGCCCAGACGGTGCTGCGTCAGGCGCGCCTCGCCGTCCAGCAGTACGCCGACCCGGCCTGGCGCCAGGAGGGCCTGGCGTCGCTGGCCGCGCGGCTGCGCTCGCTCGTCGCCTCGGCCGAGCCCGGCTCCGACCACCAGCTCGCCTACGTCAACGCCCTGTCGGCGGTCGCCTCCGCCGAGGAGGACCTGGCCTTCCTGAAGGGTCTGCTCGACGGCTCGGCCACGCTGGAGGGCCTGACCGTGGACGCCGACCTGCGCTGGACGCTGGTGCAGGCGCTGGTCTCCGCCGGTGTCCTCGGCGAGGAGGACGTCGCCCAGGAACTGCTGCGTGACGCCACCGCGACCGGTGAGCGCTCCGCCGCCCTGGCCAGGGCCGCCATCCCGACGCCCGAGGGCAAGGCGGCGGCGTGGGCGGCCATCACCGAGGGCAGGCTGAGCGGCGCCCTGCTGCGTTCGACGCTCATGGGCTTCATGGACCCGCGCCACCCGGACCTGCTCGCGCCGTACGCGGAGCGCTACTTCGACGAGGTAGGCGACATCTGGAAGTCCTGGACCTCCGACAGCGCCCAGAACTTCGCCAACGGCTGCTACCCCGTCCTGGCGATCTCGCCGGAGACCGTGGCCAGGACCCAGGACCTGATCTCGGAGAGCCAGCCCCCGCAGGCGCTGCGGCGGCTGCTGCTCGAAGGGGCCGACGGCATCAGCCGTGCCCTGCGCGCCCAGGCGAAGGACGCCTCCGCGGCCTGACCTTCGCCGGTCGGTCCGGCCCGACGCCCCTCATCGTCCTTCGGTGAGGGGCGTCGGGCGTCACGGCAGGATGTGGCTGCGCGTCTCGAGCAGCGCCAGGTGCCCGGTCGTCACCAGGTCGTGCCGCAGCGCCAGGGAGACCAGCGCGGCCCGCCGCCAGTCGGGTCTGACCGGCCGTTCCGGCGCCCTGACCTGGAGCTTCACCCTGGCGAGATAGTCGATGTGGAAGTTGACCGCCGAACGGCCGAGCCCGAGGTGTGCCAGCCGGATGATGATCTCCGGGACGGTCGGGACGACGCCGCAGAGCGGGTCGCGCAGCCGGGGTTCGCAGAGGGCGACCAGGATCAGGAAGTAGGTCGCGGTGACGTCCAGCGGGACGGTCGGCGCCGTCTCCCACTCTCGTCCGGGGGCGTCGGGGTGGAGCAGGACGTGCTCGGGGGCGAACACCAGGAACGACGCCGTCTCTCCGGTGTCTTCCGCGTCCCTGGTCAGCCGTACCCTGCCCAGTTCGAAGGGGATCGGGGCGCGCACCCGGCCCGGGGGCACCCTGACGAACTCGCCCTCCCCCTCCGGGGTGTCCACCACGTAGGTCGAGCGGCGGCTCAGGTTGGAGATCGTCCAGTAGTCGGCGACCGCGTCGATCCGCCCGGCGAGCCGGGAGACGGAGAGGTCGGGCAGCACGAGATCGACCGGTCCTCTGCCGAAGGTGACATGCTCGCCGGGAGCGAGCTCCAGCACCTGCTCCCCCCTCTGGACAAGGATCCCTGAAAGCTTACGGATACTCACGGTGACGATCCTTGCGCACCGGATGACCCACCGCAGAGGAAAGACGAGGAAAGCGGGAGCGCGAGCCACACCACAAGATGTGCTGACTGAAAGTCATCCCATGGTAACGATGGGTACATGGAAGTCCCCCCAACCATCGGCCGTTACCGCGTGGAGCGGTTCCTCGGCCAGGGCGCGTTCGCCACGGTGTGGCTCGCGCACGACGACGATCTGAGCGCCCCCGTCGCGGTGAAGGTGCTGGCTGCCCACTGGGCCGACCACCGGCGGATACGCAGGCGTTTCACCCAGGAGGCCCGGATGATCCGCAGGGCCGACTCCCCCCACGTGGTGCAGGTGCACGACATCGGCGCGCTACCGGACGGGCGGCCGTTCTTCGTGATGGGCTACGCCGATCTCGGCACCCTGCGTGACCGCCTGGCCGCCGGTCCCGTGCCGTGGGCGCAGGCGGTCGAGCAGGTGCTCCAGGTCGCCGCGGGAGTGGCCGCGCTGCACGAGAACGGCATCGTCCACCGCGACCTCAAACCGGCAAACATCCTCCTGCGCTCCCTGCCCGGCGGCGGGGAGCGGCTGCTCGTCGCCGACCTCGGCATCGCGGGGGAGCTGGCCCAGACCTCCGGGCTCACGGTCGGCGGCGGCACCCCCGGCTACATGGCGCCCGAACAGCTACGGCCCGGTTCCTCCCCCGACGAGCGCGCCGACGTGTACGGCCTGGCCGCGGTGGCCCACCACCTGCTCACCGGCGGGCCGCCCGGCAGGACCGGGGAGGCGCTCTCCGGCGCCGTCGGCGAGGTCGTCGCCCGGGGCCTCGCCGACGACCGTGAGGAGCGGTGGCCGGACGTCCGTTCCTTCGCCGCGGCGCTGGCCGGGGCCGCCCGCGGGGAGGCGGCCGGGCAGGTGGGCCGGACCGTCGGCGGCACTCCCACCCGGTGGCGTGTACGGCGTGGCCTCGCCAGGGCGGGGTGGCGGGCACCGGTCGCGCTCGCCCTGGGCGTGGCCGCGGTGGCCGGGGGCGTGGCGCTCGCCCTCGTCCGGGACGGCCAGGACTACGGCCGATGGCTGCGGCCGGGAGCGGACGTCCCCGGCCAGTACCGCGCGGCCATCGTCGAGGCGGGCACCTGGTGTGCCGGTGTCCCCGGTCTCAGCCCCGCGCTCATCGCCGCCATGCTCAAGGCGGAGAGCGGCTTCGACCGCGACCTGACCGACATCACGACCGGCGAGTACGGCATCGCCCGCTGGTCGCCCCACGTCCTGGCCGGTTACCTGCCGCCGAACTACACGCGCTCGCCCCTGGCCGGGGCGATGGACCCGGAGGTCGCCATCCCCGCGATGGGCAGGTTCCTGTGCCGGTTCGCCCCCCAGATGCGGGACGTGCCCGGCGATCCCGCGCTGAACCTGGCCGGTCTCTACCGCAGCTCCGCCGACACCGTACGACGGGCGGGAGGGGTGCCTCCGAGGTGGCGTGAGCACGCCGCCAGGGTCGGTCTCTACCTGAGGGCCTACCTGCCCCTCCCGGGGACCCGGTCGCTGCCCGATGGCCCGAGCGGCTTCCAAACGATGATAAAAATAGGCACTTCTTGGGAGGACGCCGAAAAACCATATTTCGCGCAGCACGGCACCGTCGTCGTTCACCGACCGTGAAAGGGTGATCCAGTGGAATCGGCCCGTGATCTGCTCGTCTCCCTGGCCAGGAGATACGCCTTCTCCGACGTCGGGGCGCTCGCGCCGGACGTCGTGGAGAGAGCCGACGAGATCGAGGCGGTGTGCGAGTTCGGCCAGCGGCTCCTGTCGCTCGACGCCGAGGACTTCGCCGCCGAGGCGCGGGCCGTACCCCCTGATCTGAGGCGGCGGGCACGGGCGTGCACCATGCCGCAGACACCGAGGGAGCAGCCGCGCGGGGCGCTTGAGTCGCTGCGGCCCGCCTACGCGCTGCTGCTTGAGGTGATCGCGATCCGGTGGCACCGGCGTGAGCTGAGCCCGATGGTCGCCGCGCTGCACATCGCCAGCGAGTATCTCCCGCTGCTCGCCTTCGAGCCGGTGCTCGGCAACGCGGGCGACCCGGCGCGCTGGCCCGCCGGGCTGGCCGCGCCGGGCAGCCGCTTCGGCGTCATCGGCGAACGCGAGTGCGACCACACCAAGGCCGAGCAGTCGGCGGCCAACCGGACCCTGCGGGTCGCCGGGGAGCCCGGAGAGGGCTGGCGGGCCTACTTCGACCGCCAGCACAGCCAGGTCGCGGGCGCCCTCGCCACCTGCGTCGCGACCTGCCGCACCCCCTGCTCCGCGATGGACTGGATCGAGCCCGCCCCGCGCGAGCACCTGTCCGTGCGGGCCCGGGTCGCCCTGACCTTCGCCGACACCCCTCTCGTACGGCTGCGCCACGCCGCCCCCGTCGGCCACGGGTTCGGCGTCCCCTCCCCCGAAGAGGTGCTCGACGCCTGGGAGCGCAGCCGTACGATCCTGGCGAAGAACGAGATCGGCAACGCCGCGACGGTGGACGACGGGTTCCCGCTCGCGGGTCTGCCCAGTCTGTTCTCCGCGATCGCCACGGCCCCGACGGCGCCCTCGACGCTCCTGGAGGACATCACCACCCACCTGGTGCGGCTCCTGCGCGCCTGAGGGGCTCTCAGCCGCCCAGGATGGCCTGGCCGACGGCGACGGAGAACAGGCAGCAGGCGGCGGCCACGAGGAACAGGAGCATCCCCCTGCGGATGTAGCGGTCCTTGGCCTGGGCGACGGCGCCGAGCCGCCTGATCAGCAGCACCAGCTCGTCGGCGCCGGTCGCGGTGTCCTGGACGCCCAGTCTCGCCCACAGGTCGGCGAGCGCCTCCTCGGAGAAGGCCCCGCGTGACCTGCCGCCCCGCGCCTGGTCGGGGTCCTCCCGCTGGACGGGCGGGTTCCAGGTGTGCAGGCGGCCCGCGTAGGAGCGGCGGCGCTCGATGGTCCTGCCCGCGAGCCCCGAGACGAGCGGGTGCAGCGCGCCGACGAGCATCACGGCGCCCATCGCGTAGAAGAACGCCCCCGTCCACCACAGCCATCCGACCTGGCCGGGCAGGAGGTCCGGTTTCAGCAGGCCCGCGGCGACGGCGGCGAGGACGGCGGCGGCCAGCAGCGCGAGCGCCTTCCTGTTCTGCCTGCGGTTGTCCGCGCGCACCTCCGCCAGGACCTCGTCGAGATAGAAGAGCACCTCGTCCCTCTCCTGGGCCACCTCGCCCTCCCGTGGAACGCCTCGCACGATCTTCAGCACGCCCGCATTATCTGAGAACCTCACCTGCGCCGGGAAGCCAGATCGGCGAGCATCCACATTCCCGTGACAAGTCCGCCGACGAGGTTGCCGCCGCCGAAGGCCGCCGCCATCGACACGGCGGCCACCCGGCACTCGCCGTCGCCCAGCCTCAGCCTGGCGGCGGGGCCGGTGACCACCTCCAGCGCCCTGGCGCCGGGATCGACGAACACGAGCACCGCCGTGTCCGCCTCCTCCCCCAGCGCGGCGTGCAGCCGTTCCGAGAAGTGGCGGCGCGGGCCGAGCGCGGGGCCGAGGTAGACGGCGAAGCGCAGGCCGCTGCGGCGTTCCGCCGCGCGCAGCGCCTGCCGGATGTCGTGGGCCTGCGTCGAGGTGAGGCCACAGGCCGTCAGCATGCTCTCACTGTGCCCTCATCACGTCCTCACCACGCCCTTCACCATGCCGCCGAGGCTCCGCCGACTCGCCTGCCGGGCTCGGAGACCCGTGCCAGGTCCACCCAGTCGACCTGGGGCGTGAGGGCGTGGGAAGGAGCGGGGTCGACCAGGACCTGGCTCGGGGCGGGCACCTCCCGCTCGCTGCGGAACGGGCCGCCGAACCACACCGCGGCCGCCGAGGTGCCTCTGGCGGCGCTCGCGCGCATCCTGCCGGGAAGCAGGACGAGGGCACTGATGATCAGGAACAGGCCGCCGGAGGCACCGAACAGGAGCTCCAAGACCTGGATCGCGTCCACAGGTCAACGGTAGATCCACGCCGTCGGCCCGTCGAGACCCGCCCCCCGCCCCGCCGCTCACGGCCGCCCCATGGCGCTTCCCGCGTTCCCCGGTCCCGGGCGCGCCGGGAAGGGTAAGATCACGCCGCGAGCGACGCCTCTCGTTGACGTTCGGGTTCTCTAGAGAAATAACAGACATACCCGGTTCGGATAAACGTCATGCGGACGGCGAAGGTCACAAAAGTATGAGAAACCTAATACTAGGCACCCACATGGACGTCAGCTACGGTGAGTTACGTGGATTCCGGTCAGGCACCAGAAGACGGTAACACTACGTCACCAATTTGGGTCGGCGACCGCACGGCCGACGACAGGCCACCGTCTCGACCCGCCACACCGGCGGCCGAGTACGCGCCGGTCGAGCGCACCTCGCTGCGCGCCCTGCTCGACGATCCCCGCTACAGCCACCTCAGGCGGCGCGTGCTGGTCGCGGTCGCCTCGGGCATCGTCGGAGGCATCCTCTTCTCCGACGTACGGCTGGGCATCACCTGCGCCATCATCGGCGCGATCGTCGACACGGTGCTGCGGGCCCGCACCCACTCGACCGTGCCCGCCTGGCGTCGCGCCGCGGTCGCAGAGCGCCAGACCGAGGCACAGCTCAAGCGGATGGAGCGGGGCGGCTACCGGAGCCTGCACGCCCGCGCGATCCCCGAGAGCGAGGCCCAGATCGACCACCTGGTGGTCGGCCCCACGGGGGTCTACGCCGTCGACTCGGAGAAGTGGGACAAGCGCCTTCCGGTCCGCGTCCAGTCGCACCGCAAGCTGTTCCACGGCCCCTTCAACCAGAAGCCCCGTCTCGACGAGGCGCGCTGGGAGGCGTCCAGGGCCTCCGAGCTGATCGGTGAGGCGCTCGGCCGCGAGGTGACGATCATCCCGTCCCTGGCGATCTACGGCCCGGCGATCCCGTGGAAGGTTCTCACGGTGCGCGACGTCGACGTCTTCGACGGCAGCCGCGTCCGCAAGTGGATCACCAAGCGCGAGAGGTCGCTCACCGACGCCGAGATCGACGAGATCTACGAGGCCGCAGAGCGGGTTCTGCCCACCCGTTATCCCGAGTCCTGAGGGCCCTCCCGTACCCGGTTTCCTCTTCGTCGAGGCCACCGGGGTCCGTGTCTCGCGCCGTGGACGCCCGTCTCACGCACCGGGCGATGGCCGTACCATTTGAGGACACGGTTTCGATGATGGGAGAAGCCTTATGCCCGCCCTCAGGTCTCGTACGGTCACGCACGGCAGGAACATGGCCGGTGCCCGGGCCCTGCTCCGGGCGACGGGTGTAGCGGGCGGCGACTTCGGCAAGCCCATCATCGCGGTGGCCAACAGCTTCACCCAGTTCGTCCCCGGCCACGTCCACCTGCGCGAGGTCGGCGACGTGGTCGCCGGTGCGATCAGGGAGGCGGGCGCGATCCCGCGCGAGTTCAACACGATCGCCGTGGACGACGGCATCGCGATGGGCCACGGCGGCATGCTCTACTCGCTGCCCAGCCGCGAGCTGATCGCCGACGCCGTCGAGTACATGGTGAACGCGCACTGCGCCGACGCGCTGATCTGCGTCTCCAACTGCGACAAGATCACCCCGGGCATGCTCCTGGCGGCCTTCAGGCTCAACATCCCCACGGTCTTCGTCTCGGGCGGGCCGATGGAGGCGGGCAAGACGCCGGGCCGCAAGCTCGACCTGATCGACCCGATGATCGCCTCCGCGGACGACTCCGTCTCCGACGCCGAGCTGCTGGAGATGGAGGAGAGCGCCTGCCCGACCTGCGGTTCGTGCAGCGGGATGTTCACCGCCAACTCGATGAACTGCCTCGCCGAGGCCATCGGGCTCGCGCTGCCCGGCAACGGCACGATCCTCGCCACGCACAAGGCACGCAAGAAGCTCTTCCAGGATGCCGGCCGGCAGCTGGTCGAGATCACCCGCCGCTACTACGAGCAGGACGACGAGACGGTCCTGCCGCGCAGCATCGCCACCAAGGAGGCGTTCGAGAACGCCATGGCGCTCGACGTGGCGATGGGCGGCTCGACCAACACGATCCTGCACATCCTGGCCGCGGCCCGCGAGGCCCGCGTCGACTTCGGCCTCAAGGAGATCAACGAGATCTCGCTGCGGGTGCCGTGCCTGTGCAAGGTCGCCCCGGCGACCGCGAAGTACCACGTCGAGGACGTCCACCGCGCGGGCGGCATCCCGGCCATCCTCGGTGAGCTCGACCGGGCGGGCCTGATCCACCGCGACGCGCACACCGTCAGCGGCGGCACCCTCGGCGACTACATCGACGCCTGGGACCCCTGCTCCGCGGGCGTGCTGCCCGAGGCGACCGAGCTGTGGCACGCGGCCCCCGGCAACGTCCGCACCGTCAAGCCCTACTCGCAGGAGGCCCGCTGGGACTCCCTCGACGTGGACCGCTCCGAGGGCTGCGTGCGCGACGCCGAGCACGCCTACACCCGTGACGGCGGCCTCGCCGTCCTGTACGGCAACATCGCCGTCGAGGGCTGCATCGTCAAGACGGCCGGGGTCGACGAGTCGATCTGGCGCTTCTCCGGGCCCGCGGTGGTCTTCGAGTCCCAGGACGACGCGGTCGAGGGCATCCTGAACAACCGGGTCAAGGCCGGTGACGTCGTGGTCATCCGCTACGAGGGCCCCAAGGGCGGTCCCGGCATGCAGGAGATGCTCTACCCGACCTCCTTCCTCAAGGGCAAGGGCCTGGGCAAGGTCTGCGCGCTGGTCACCGACGGCCGCTTCTCCGGTGGCACGAGCGGGCTGTCCATCGGGCACGCCTCCCCCGAGGCCGCGGAGGGCGGCACCATCGCCCTGGTCGAGGACGGCGACATCGTGGAGATCGACATCCCGGGCCGGTCGATCGAGCTGAAGGTCGCCGAGGAGGAGCTCGCGGCCAGGCGTGAGCGGCTCCTGACCGAGCTGGGCGGCTATCGTCCCCGTGACCGGCACCGCCCGGTCAGCGCCGCCCTGCAGGCCTACGCCGCGCTGACCACCTCGGCCTCGACCGGCGCTTCGAGGGACCTGTCCCAGCTGTCCAGATAACACCATTTTCGCCGCTGGGGTACGGCGCGCCGTACCCCACGGGAAGATCTCTGTATCCGACAGGGCGTTCGAAAAATGTCAGTGGCGGAGAATACCATGTAAGCATGGCCAACGTCATGAAGCCCGCACGCAGCCCGTTGACGACCGCCGAGATCGCCGCCCTGGCACTGTCCCTGGCCCATCTGGGCTCCGACCCGCAGGCAACCGCCGCCCGCAGCGGCCTGCGTCACGCGTTCGAGCACATGGAGATCGGCGACGAGGTCGTCTCCACCACCCTGGCGACCCTGACCGAGCCGATGCCCGCCGCGGTCGCCGACCGGGCGAGGACCATCGCCAACGCCATCACCTCCCACCTGGTGGTCCGGCTGCACTACCGCGACGTCTCCGGGCGGGTGACGGTGCGCGACGTCGATCCCGTGACGTGCATGGTGCACCGCGACTACTGGTATCTCGTGGGGATGTGCCGCCTTCGCGGCGCGATCCGGGCCTTCAGGTTCGACCGGATCGTGGCGACCGAGCCGACCTTCATCCCCGCCCGCCCGCACAGGGCCGGCGACTTCCTGCCCTTCCAGGGCAGGCGCGCCGTCCAGCAGGGCCACGAGGCGGCCTGACCCCAGCCGGTGTGGTGGGCGGCGACGCGGCTATCCGCCGCAGCAGCCGCCCCCACAGCACCCGCCACCGCCACCACTGGCCGGGCGGGGCGCCGTGGCACCGGAGCCGCCCGTCACGGCGACCGTGGAGAGCAGTTTGACGGTGTCGTCGTGGCCCTCCGGGCAGAGCGCGGGCTCGCCGGAACGGGCCATCGGGCGGGAGATCTCGAAGGTGGATCCGCAGGCGCGGCAGCGGAAGTCATAGCGCGGCATGGCACCAGATTACTCAGCCGAAGAGGATGGAGGCGTAGTCGGCGACGGGCCGATAGCCGATCGTCCGATAGATCGAGTTGGACACGGGGTTGGACAGGTCCGTGAAGAGCAGCACCTCCCTCGCCCCGCGCTCCAGTGCCTCGGCCGTGACGGCGTGGGCCACCGCGGTGCCGTACCCCCTGCCGCGCTCGCCGGGGAGGGTGTAGACGGGACCGACGCGTGAGACGCCCCCGATCGGCACCGAGGCGCCCGCGTAGGCGACCGGCCGTCCCGCCGCCTCCCACAGGACGATCTCCCGCCTGCCGACCCTCCCGGCGAGCACCGCCGCGAGGCCCGAGGACGGGTGACCGCCGAGCTCCCGCTGGTAGGCCTGTCCCCACTCGACAAGTGCTTCGAGGTCCCGGGTGCCCGCCGTACGGGGAGATCCGTCGGGGTGGACGGGCGGCGGGGTGAGGGTGTCGAGGCGGTGGAGACGCTCGGCGCGGCGGCCCGTCTCGGGGCGCCACCAGGCGGCGGCGAACGTCTCGGCGAGGGGGAGGGAGCCTCTGACGCCGGGGACGGGACGTTCGGCCTCGATGAGCGCGGTGGCCAGGTCGCGGACGGCGCCGGTGGGCATCTCGGCGAGCAGCAGGAGCTGGGGAGGCGCCTGCAGGGCCGCGGCCACCACCTCTTCGTGGTCGGTCGCCCATCCCATGAGCGCGTCCTCGCGCCACATCCCCTCGCGGACCGCGCGCAGCATCGTGAGCGGGACCGTGTTGCGCACCGGATCACGCAACAGCCACGACTCCGCCGCCCCGGCGTACACCTCGGGATCGGAGGTGAAAGTCCATCTCATGCACCGATTGTGCACAGACACGGACGCCACCGGGGCGGACGGATGTCACGCGTGGACGGTCAGGCGGCGCTCTCCTCCAGGTAGGGCGCCCACTGGGGGTCTCCGATGTTGTGCGCGCCGATCAGACGCCAGTGGACGCCCCGTGGGACCACGGGGGCGACGCTCAGCGTCCAGCCCAGCTCCTCCAGCATGCGGTCCGCCTTGCGGTGGTTGCACGGTGTGCAGGAGGCGACGCAGTTCTCCCAGGTGTGGGTGCCGCCCCTCGACCGCGGGATCACGTGGTCGATGGTCTCGGCCCGCTGGCCGCAGTAGGCGCACCGGTAGTCGTCCCGGCGCATCAACGCGGTTCTGGTCAGCGGGATCCGCGACCTGTAGGGGATGCGCACGTAGCGGCGCAGCCTGATCACCGACGGAACGTCGAGCGTGCGGGTCGCCGAGCGGACGACCGCGCCCCGCCCGTCGCGGTGCACGACGTCCGCCTTCTCCCTGAGCACCAGCACGACCGCGCGGTGCAGGGAGAGGGTGGTCAGGGGCTCGTAGGTTGCGTTCAGCAGCAGGACCTGGCGCATCAGCGTGCCTTCCCCGCCGTGCGACGCTTCGTCTGAGGGGGCACGCAGGCGCGTACCCCGGTTGGCGGCCCCTCCTGGGGCCCGGATGCTTCCGTCACAGGGACCTCCGCCGGACGGCCCAGCGGATGGTCACCCCGGCACCGTCCTCCACCAAGTTTGGCTTCTGCATCGCCATTTCCGCCACCCATAAATGACGGGAGAGACGCCTGGTGCGTTTTATGCCCGCATTACCAGTTTTTACTCCTCCCTCCGAAGATCGACGTCACGGTCTTTTCCAAGATCGAATACGCCCCCCGCGCAATGGCGCCGACCAACCTTCCCGAGGTCATAGGGTTCCTGCCATGACCCGACAGCCATACCCAGCAGCAGGCCGTGACGACCTCGTCGAAGAGCTCCACGGCGTCCCCGTCGCCGACCCCTACCGCTGGCTGGAAGACCCGGGCGGCCCGGCGACGGAGGAGTGGCTGGCCGCGCAGGAGAAGCTCCTGTCCGCGGAGCTGGGGGCGCTCACCGGCCGCGACAGGTTGAAGGCACGGGTCGCCGAGCTGCTCAGGTCAGGCTCGATCGGCGCTCCCGTCTGGCGTGGCGAGCGGCGGTTCTTCATGCGGCGCACCCCCGACCAGGAGCACGCGGTCCTCTACACCGTCGATCCCGACGGGACCGAGCGCGCGCTGCTCGACCCGATGGCGCTCGACCCCAGCGGGCTGACCACGCTCGACTCCTGGCAGCCCGACAAAGAGGGCAGGCTGCTGGCCTACCAGGTCTCCGTCGGGGGCGACGAGGAGTCCAGCCTCTACCTGCTCGACGTCGCCTCGGGCGAGCGGATCGAGGGGCCGATCGACCGGTGCCGCTACTCCCCGATCGCGTGGCTGCCCGGGGGCAAGGCGTTCTACTACGTGCGCAGGCTGCCCTCGACCGAGGTGCCCGAGGGTGAGGAGCAGTTCCACCGCCGCGTCTACCTGCACCGGGTCGGCACCTCGACCGAGGAGGACGCGCTGATCTTCGGCAAGGACCTGGAGAAGACCAACTACTACGGGGTCGCGGTCTCCCGCGACGGCCGCTGGCTGCAGATCTCCGCCTCCAGGGGTACGGCCCCGCGCAACGACCTGTGGATCGCCGACCTCACCGCTTCCTCCCCCGACTCACCCGACCTGGTCGTCGTCCAGGAGGGTCTCGACGCCCAGACCGCGCTGCACTTCGGCCGTGACGGCAGGCTCTACGCCTTCACCGACCTGGACGCCCCCCGGGCGCGCGTCTGCGTCACCGACCCGTCGCTGCCCCAGCCCGAGCACTGGCGTGACCTGATCCCGCAGGACGAGGAGGCCGTGCTCTCGGACTTCGCGATCCTCGACGACCTGGACCGGCCGGTCATGCTCGCCGGTTGGACCCGTCACGCGATCAGCGAGATCTCCGTGCACGACCTGGTGACGGGTGAGCGCGTCGGCCAGGTGCCGACGCCGGGGCTCGGCACGATCGGCGGCATCGTCGAGCGGCCCGAGGGCGGTCACGAGGCCTGGTTCGGCTACACCGACAACACCACCCCGCCGAGCATCCAGCGCTACGACGCCCGCACCGGCGAGACCACGCTGTGGGCCGCCTCCCCCGGCGCCGTCGAGGTGCCCGACGTCACCACCGAGCAGGTGGTCTACCGCTCCGCGGACGGCGCCGAGGTCCACATGCTGGTGATCACCAAACCGGGCGTCGAGGGCCCGCGTCCCACGATCCTGTACGGCTACGGCGGCTTCGGCATCTCGATGACCCCCGGTTACTCGGCGTCGATCCTGACCTGGGTCGAGGCGGGCGGCGCCTACGCCATCGCCCAGCTGCGCGGCGGCGGCGAGCAGGGCGAGGAGTGGCACAGGGCGGGCATGCTCGCCAACAAGCAGAACGTCTTCGACGACCTGCACGCGGCGGCCGAGCACCTGATCGCCACCGGGGTCACCACCTCGGAGCAGCTGGCCATCTCCGGCGGCTCGAACGGCGGCCTCCTGGTCGGCGCCGCCCTCACCCAGCGTCCCGAGCTGTACGCCGCGGTCGTCTGCTCGGCCCCGCTGCTGGACATGATCCGTTACGAGCAGTTCGGCCTGGGCGCGACGTGGAACGTCGAGTACGGCTCCGCAGACAAGCCTGAGGAGTTCGCCTGGCTGCACGCCTACTCGCCCTACCACCGCGTCCGCGAGGGCGTCTCCTATCCGGCGACGCTGTTCACGGTCTTCCAGTCAGACACCCGGGTCCACCCGCTGCACGCCTGGAAGATGTGCGCGGCCCTGCAGCACGCCCAGGCCGCCGACCGGCCGATCCTGCTGCGCAACGAGGCCGAGGCTGGTCACGGGGCGCGGGCGGTCAGCAAGTCCGTCGAACTCGCGGCCGACCAGCTCACCTTCCTCGCCCACCACACGGGCCTGGCGGTCTGACGACCCACCGTTGCGGGGCCGGTCGTCGAGGACGGCCCCGCGCGGCGTCTCAGCTCGGCGCCTCAGCGGGGGAAGACGATGGTCTTGTGCCCGTCGAGCAGGACGCGCTGCTCGGTGTGCCACCGTACGGCCCGGGCCAGGACCTGGCACTCGACGTCGCGGCCGATGGCGGCCAGGTCCTCCGCCGAGTGGGTGTGGTTGACCCGGGCGACCTCCTGCTCGATGATCGGGCCCTCGTCGAGGTCCGCGGTCACATAGTGGGCGGTCGCGCCGATCAGCTTCACCCCGCGCGAGTGTGCCTGGTGGTACGGCTTGGCCCCCTTGAACGACGGCAGGAACGAGTGGTGGATGTTGATCACGTTCCCGGCCAGCTTGACGCACAGGTCCTCGGACAGCACCTGCATGTAGCGCGCGAGCACCACCAGGTCGGCCTGGTAGTGCTCGACCAGGGCGAGGATCTCCGCCTCCTGCCTGGCCTTGGTGTCCGGGGTGACCGGCAGGTGGTGATAGTCGACACCGTACGACTGGGTCAGCGGGCGCAGATCCGGGTGGTTGGAGACCACGCCGACCATCTCGATGTCGAGCAGCCCGGAGCGCGTCCGGTAGAGCAGGTCGTTGAGGCAGTGGCCGAACTTGCTGACCAGCACCAGCACCCGCTGCCTGACCGCGGTGTCCCTCAGCTTGAAGTCCATGCCGAAGTCGGGGGCGAGCGCGGCGAAGGCCTCGCGCAGGGCCGCGTCGGACAGCGAAGAGGAGAACTGCACGCGCATGAAGAACCGCTGGGAGACGGGGTCCCCGAACTGCTGGCTCTCGATGATGTTGCACTCTCGCCCGGCCAGGAGGCCGGAGACGGCGGCCACCACTCCGGGACGGTCCGGACACGACAGCGTCAGGACGAACTGGGCCTCGGAGCTCATGCGCCCTCCCCGTTCGGCCGCTGGTGGCCCGCGCCGGGCCCTGTGACTCGCTCGCTCATGACTTCACTCTCGAAGGGGTCGGATCGTACGGTGCCACAACACCGACCTGGGCAGAGTACAGCGCGTCACCCGCCTCCACCCGCACCGCGGTTGGCGGACGCGCGGTGGTAGCGTCCGGGGTCCATGAGCGACCCTGAGGTGAGCGACCGTCCCGCGGCCCGGGTGGTCTGCGTGGCGGACGATGGACGGGTGCTGCTGCTGCACTGGCGCGACCCGGTCATGGGCAGGACCCTGTGGGAGCCGCCGGGCGGCGGGATCGACCCCGGGGAGACGCCGCTGGAGGCCGCCCGGCGGGAGCTGACCGAGGAGACCGGCCTGCCGGGGTCCGCGGTGCTCGACCGGTGGCTGGCGGTGCCCAGGGAGTTCGACTGGCTCGGCGTCCACTACGTCAAGACCGAGCGGTTCTACCTGGCCAGGTTCGACCACACTCCCGAGGTCGTCCCCGGGGCGTTCACCGTCGAGGAGCGCGAGACCTACCTGGGCCACGGCTGGTTCTCCCTGGAGGAGATGGCCGTCCTCCCCGACGCCCTCGAACCTCCCACCCTGCCGGAGGTCGTGTCCCGGCTGGGGTGATTTCACGGATGGCTCGTCGAAATCCTCACAAGCAAATAATTATCCCGACATTTCGCCAAATATTAATCTAAGCGGCGATAAATCGTGTTATTTATCTGAGGCGGGCGTGGGGGAAATCAAGGGGTCCTTCTCCATGTAGACCACGGTGTGCTCGCCCCGTCCCTCACGACGGATCTCACGCCAGCCATGTTTGCGATAGAGATGGATCGCGGCCGGCTGGTTCAGCGTGGTGTCCCCGCGAAGCCGGGTGTATCCCAGCCCGACCGCGCGGTTCTCCAACTCCGTGACCATCCGGTCGCCGAACCCACGCCGCTGGAACTCGGGGTGGACCCGCAGACGGCACATCTCCGCCGAGGCGTCGTCGACGCGACGGAGCCCGCCCATCGCCATGACCCGCCCGTCGGGGGTCTCCCCGACCAGGAACTCCCCTCCGTCGGCGAGGTAGATCTCCTCGATCCGTGGCAGGTCGTCGTCGTAGTAGACCCCGTCGCCGGGAAAGAGCCCGACCTGGGCGAGGCAGACCTGGTGCAGCGACCGGACGGAGTCGAGGTCGGACCGGCGATAACGCCGGACCTTCACACCTCCCCCTCGACCGGATCGGCCACCGCCGCGGCCCGCAGCATCTCCAGATAGAGCTTCAGTTCGGGGTTGTTGGGATCCTTGACCTCGACGTCCCTGGCGACCTCGTGGGCCCGCTGCATGAGGATGTCGGGCTTGCACCCCTCCCCCAGGCTGGCGAGCGCGGCCTTGGCGATCGTGAGCGCCTCGCCGACATCGCCTTCGAGGAGCTTGCACTTGGCCCGGTCGAACTTGATGAACGTCGGATCGAGCCAGTCGCTCGGGCCGTACTTGGTGAGGGCCTGCTCAAGGATGAGGTCGGCCTCCATGGGCTGGCCCAGCTTGACCAGGGCGTCACCCTGGTGGAAGTAGAGCTGCCGCTCGGTGTATCCGAAGGCCGCGTCCTCCTGCTCGGCCGCCCCCATCTGGGAGAAGGCCGCCCTGGCTCGGGCCAGCGCCCGCTTCGCCTGGTCGACGACGTCCTTCTTGCCGGTGTTCGACATCATCGCCAGCGCGCGGGCCTCGACGACGGGAGCCATGGCCTGGGCCGCGCACGGCGTCTGCCCCGCCAGGTCGCGGCTCTTCCTGGCGAGGTTGAGCGCCTCGCGCGGATCGCCGTAGTAGAGCGGGACCAGAGCCTCCCGCGCGATGACCCAGGCCCGCAGCGCGCGGTCCCCGGTGTCGTCCGCGGCGATCCTGCCCGTCCTGAAGAAGGACCGGGCCATCCTCTGGTCACCGAGATTGATCATGATCATGCCACTGAGACCCGCGAGCTGGGCCGCCATGCGGCACAGCCGTTCCTGCAGATCGACCGGCTGGCGGTGCTCCATGGCCTTGCGCACGGCGCTGAACTCAAGCAGAACGTCGCACAGCAGGCGTAAGGGCGGGGTGTTCATGTACTGGCGGCCGAAGCCGACGGTGGACTCCTCCCACTGGTCGAGCATCGCGGGTGAGACGGTGCCCGAGACCAGGGTCTCGTCCATCCTCCGCCGGATGTTCTCCACCGCTCCGAGCACCTGCCCGTCGAGGCCGACGACGGTGCCACCCGCCAGAATCCTCAAGAGCGTTCTCCGCAACACGTTCTCGTCCTCCTCGCTCCCGTCCGCGGAGGGGCCGTCGCTGATCTGTTGGATCAGCGACTCACGCGGACCAGGGGAAGTGTCGGGTCTTCCATCCTGGAGATCACTCCGGACGGCACCCGGCATCCTGTGGCCGTGGCCACAGATGCAGGGCCCCTCGTAGCCGAGGGAGGGCGGTTCGACCCGGTAGGCGGAACACAGGTAGTGGAGGTATTCGGGCCCGGGACGCTTCAGACCGCTCTCATAGGCGGACAGAAGCGTCTCCCCGATCCCCGGAGCTGCCTTGCCGTCGCGTTCGAACAGTGCCCGTATCTGTTCGATCACGTCGGCGAGAGCGACACCGTGTGCGAGACGATGAGATTTGATGCGAGTGGTCCCGAACTGCGGACCACACTTGTCGTGGATCTCTTCGGCGATCTGAGCGGGATTGCGCCCCGTGGCGAGCCCCCTGGCGCGAATCCGCCGCGCTAACTCCGTCTCCCTGTGCTGCCTGCCGGACATACCGGCCCCTCTCTCGCGGCCAGCTGGGCTGGTTGGCACGCTTGTCCCGACCGGTCCTCTCCCCGATGACCCAGTGTGATTCGGGTATCGCACTGCGCCTAGAGAGAATAATGGACCACCGTTGCCCCATCCGGAACGCGCGAATGAGGCCACCGGCTAAGGATCGTCCTCTGATGGACTGTTTCTTTCAACCTCCTTGGCAGAATGCGCACCCTGATCTTGGTTAACCCGGCATTGACCCATCGGACCCGGTGAGTCATCTTTGGCCAACCAGCGTCGATTCGCGTAACCGAGCAAACACGATTCGATGACGAGTCAGCTGAATCCAAGAGGAGGAACGAGGTGGGGGAAGACGGCTTCGGGCACCTGGAGCGGTTGGTGTCAGAACTTGACGCTCGCGGGTTGCACGCCAGGGTGGTCCGGTCCCAGACGGGCCGCGCCTTCGTCCGCGTGATCAACCCGCACGCGACCAGCCTGGCGGAGAACGTCACCTGCCGCGCGCAGACCGCCCACAGCCACCGCGACTGGTACTACTGGTGGTCCTGGGGGGAGCGGATGCACACGGCCCAGGACCCCGCCGGCGCGGCGACCAAGGTCGCCCGAGTACTCGCCGCGGTGGACGACTGAGCTAGACGGCGAACCGGATGGGATCGCAGCCATCCGGTCGGCCGCACCCGTCGCGGCGCGGCGGAGCCGGTGGGGTACCCGGTGCGGAGCGTCCTCGGACGCTGGGGTCCCCCGCCGGCTCCGAGAACGGAGCCAACCCGTCGTGAGCGCGTCCCCCGGACGCGGAGACCACGACGACAAGCCGCCGTCCGGAGATCCCGGACGGGGATCGGAGGGATCCCTCCTGGAACGGAACGGGACACGCTTCCGGGTGCGTGCCCCGCGCCGGGCCGTTCGTCATCGGATTATCCGGACTGACCTCGCGAGGCCTGGGTCCGGTGCTCCCGTCCTCCCCGGCGTGATGTGACGACGGCCGGTTCGCTCGGCAATATAGGTAGGTCGCGAGACTTTACCCCCCTTTGTCAGTCGAACCGATCCGGGAGGGATCCACTCCGTGTTCCTGCTCGTCCCCACGCCCACCCCCACCGTGACACCATCCCCCACACCATCGGATACGGGGCTGCCCGGTCTCGATGACCTCACGGACATGGGAGCGGCCTTAGTGAACGGTGGATGCGGAAGGGACGGCGGGATAATCTGCGGACTCGTGCAGACCGTCCTGCCTCCGGCGTGGGCCCCCATCGTCGCGAGCGTGCTCGCGACGATGGTCGCCATCGCGTTGATCATCGCCATCGCACTGATCCTGCGCAAGGTGGCGCTTCGCCTGATCACCGGCATCGTGCAGCGGGCCTCCTCGGACAGGCCGACCCTGGCCGGACGGCTGCGGGGCAAGGGCCCCGTCCCCCTCGACGGCCTGGACGCCATCATGGCCGAACGGCGCAGGCAGCGGGCCGAGACCATGGGCTCCGTGCTCAACTCGACCGCCTCGGTCATCATCCTGGGCACCGCGGCCCTGACCATCCTCGAACGGCTCTCCGTCCCCATCGCCCCCGTGCTGACCAGCGTCGGCATCCTGGGCGTCGCGATCGGCTTCGGAGCCCAGGAACTGGTCAAGGACTTCATCGCCGGCATGTTCATGCTCCTTGAGGACCAGTACGGCGTGGGCGACGTGATCGACGCCGGTGCCGCCGCCGGGACCGTCGAGGCCGTCACCCTGCGCATCACCAGGCTGCGTGACGCCGACGGCCGGGTCTGGTACGTCCGCAACGGCACCATCACCCGGGTCGGCAACGAGTCCCAGGGCTGGTCCCGCGCCACGGTCGACGTGCCGGTCGCCTACACCGCCGACATCCCCGTGGTCCGCGACCTGCTCGGGAAGGTGGTCGAGGAGATCTGGGGCGACCCCGACTTCCGCGACTCCGTCATCGTCGAGGAGCCGCAGGTCTGGGGGATCGAGCAGATCTCCGGCACGGCCGTCGTCTTCCGGGTCAACGCCAAGACCATCCCCTCCCGGCAGAGCGAGGTCGCGCGGGAGCTGCGCATCCGCATCAAGTCGGCCCTCGACCAGGCTTCCATCCCCATCGCGAACGTCGCTTAGGCTGTGGACGTGTCCGCCAACCCCGAGGAACCCCAGTCCTTCTACGAAGCCGTCGGTGGCGAGGAGACCTTCCAGCGCCTCGTCCACCGCTTCTACGAGGGTGTCGTCGAAGATCCCCTGCTCTGGCCGCTCTACCCCCAGGAGGACCTGGCCGGGGCCGAGGAGCGGCTGCAGCTCTTCCTGATGCAGTACTGGGGCGGTCCGTCCACCTACAGCCAGCAGCGTGGGCACCCACGCCTGCGCATGCGGCACAACCCGTTCGTCATCCGCTCCGCCGAGCGTGACGCGTGGCTGAAGCACATGCACGACGCGGTCGTCTCCCTGGAACTGCCGGAGGAGCTGGAGAAGCGCCTGTGGGACTACCTCGTCTACGCCGCGCACAGCATGGTCAACGCCCCTGACGCATAAACCCCGCCGGGCAGGGGCAGCCCATGCTCATGGAAATCCCCTGGTGGCGTGATGCCGTCGTCTACGAGATCTACGTTCGCAGCTTCGCCGACGCCTCGGGAGACGGCGTCGGCGACCTGCCCGGCATCAGGAGGCGGCTGCCGTACCTCGCCGATCTTGGTGTTGACGCGATCTGGCTGACCCCCTTCTACCGCTCCCCCATGGCCGACGGTGGTTACGACGTGGCCGACTATCGCGACGTCGATCCACTCTTCGGCACGCTGGCCGACTTCGACGCCCTCGTGGCCGACGCCCACGCGCACGGCCTGCGGCTGATCGTGGACATCGTGCCCAACCACAGCTCCAGCGAGCACCCCTGGTTCAAGGAGGCGCTGCGCGGCGAGGGCCGTGACCGGTACATCTTCCGCGACGGCGGGGACCTGCCGCCCAACAACTGGCAGTCCACCTTCGGCGGCCCCGCCTGGACCAAGGCCCCCGACGGGCAGTGGTACCTCCACCTGTTCGCCCCCGAGCAGCCCGACTTCAACTGGCGCGACCCCCGGGTGCACGCGGAGTTCCTCGACGTGCTGCGATTCTGGCTCGACAGGGGGGTGGACGGGTTCAGGATCGACGTGGCGATGGGCCTGTACAAGGCGGAGGGGCTCCCCGACGCCCCCGCGGCGGACCAGGCGTTCAAGGGCGAGTCGCCCATCTGGGGCAGGCCCGAGGTCCACGACGTCTACCGGCGCTGGCGTGAGGTGCTCGACTCCTACCCCGACGAGCGGATGGCCATCGGCGAGGTGTGGACCGACTCCGCCGAGGACCTCGCCCGCTACATCCGCCCCGACGAGCTGCACCAGAGCTTCAACTTCGCCTGGCTTGAGGCGCCCTGGTCCCCGACCGCCTTCCGCAAGGTCATCGACGACACCCTCGCCGACATGACCGCCCCCACCTGGGTGCTGTCCAACCACGACGTGGTCAGGCACGTCACGAGGTACGGCGAGGGCCTGATCAACTCCACGATGGGGCTGGCCAGGGCACGGGCGGCGCTGCTGGCCATGCTCGCCCTGCCGGGCTCCGCCTACCTCTACCAGGGGGAGGAACTCGGCCTTCCCGAGGTCCAGGACCTGCCCCCTGAGGCCCGTCAGGACCCCATCTTCGCCCGTTCGAACGGGACACTGCCGGGGCGGGACGGCTGCCGGGTGCCCCTCCCCTGGTCAGGACAGGAGCCGCCGTACGGCTTCGCCCCCGAGGGCACCGTGCCCTGGCTGCCCCAGCCGGTCGAGTGGACGGCGCTGAGCGCCGAGCGTCAGGCGGACGATCCGGGATCGACGCTGAGCTTCTACCGGCAGGCCCTGCGTGCCCGCCGTACGCTGCGGGGCACGCTGCCCGACGGCCTCACCTGGCTGGAGAGTGAGGAGGACGCGCTGTTCTTCCGCCGGGGGCCTCTGACGTGTGTCATCAACTGCGGGGTCGACGCGGTGCCGTTGCCGCCGCACGACCACGTCGTGATCGGCAGTGCTCCGGTCGACGGCCACCTGCTGCCCCCGGACACCGCCGCCTGGCTCCACACACCCTGACGGCCTTCCTGACGGCTCTGCGCCCGTCGTACGGCGGGCGCGTCAGCCGGTTGTGTGGAAGCGCTCCAGGTAGTCGAGCTCGTGCTGTTCGAGCCTGCGTGGCCTGGCTTTCTCCACGTCGTAGGCGACGAGCACCGACCTGGCCCGGACGAAGACCGTCTCGTCGTCGAGGATCTCGTAGGCGAGGACGAACTTCACCGGATTGATCTCGGTCACCCACGACTCGACCCTGACCGGATCTGCGCGGAAGGTCAGGGGACGGCGGTAGTCGATCTCGTGTCTGGCGACGACCAGGCCGCTGAAGACCTCTCCTCCCTCACGGTGCAGGTCGAGGTGGAACATCTCCAGCCGCGCGTCCTCAAGGTAGTCGAGGAACCTGACGTTGTTGACGTGTCCCTGGGAGTCGATGTCGGCGAACCTGACCGCTCTGAGGAACACGTGCCTGCGGGAATCGCTCACGGTCTCTGCCAAGCTCTGTTCAAGCACAAGCAAGAAGGTAGCGATCCCCCGGCTTCCGGCGCACGGCGGGGCGCGCCGGAAGCCCGGAAGAGGACATCAGTCCCGGGTGAGCTTGCGGTAGGTGACCCGGTGCGGGCGGGCCGCGTCGATCCCGAGCCGCTCGATCTTGTTCTTCTCGTAGTCGGCGAAGTTGCCCTCGAACCAGAACCAGTTCGAGCCCTCCTCCCACGCGAGGATGTGGGTGGCGATGCGGTCGAGGAACCACCGGTCGTGCGAGGTGATGACCGCGCAGCCGGGGAACTCCAGCAGGGCGTTCTCCAGGCTGGAGAGCGTCTCGGTGTCGAGGTCGTTGGTCGGCTCGTCCAGCAGCAGCACGTTGCCGCCCTGCTTGAGGGTCAGCGCCAGGTTGAGCCGGTTGCGCTCGCCACCGGAGAGCACACCCGCCTTCTTCTGCTGGTCCGGCCCCTTGAACCCGAACGCGGCGATGTAGGCGCGCGAGGGCATCTCGACCTGGCCGACCTTGATGTAGTCGAGCCCGTCGGAGACGACCTCCCAGACGTTCTTGGCCGGGTCGATACCGCCCCGGCTCTGGTCGGCGTAGGAGATCTTGACGGTGTCGCCGACGATGATCTTTCCGGCGTCGGGCGTCTCGCCACCGGTGATCATCCGGAACAGCGTGGTCTTGCCGACACCGTTGGGACCGATGATGCCCACGATGCCGTTACGCGGCAGGTCGAAGGACAGGTTGTCCATGAGCACCCGGTCCTCGAAACCCTTGGTGAGGTTCTCGGCCCGGATGACCGTGGTGCCCAGACGCGGCCCCGGCGGGATCTGGATCTCCTCGAAGTCCAGCTTGCGGTACTTGTCGGCCTCGGCGGCCATCTCCTCGTAGCGCTGCAGACGCGCACGGCTCTTGGTCTGGCGGGCCCTGGCGTTGGAGCGGACCCACTCCAGCTCCTCCTCAAGACGCTTCTTGCGCTTGGCGTCCTTCTGGCCCTCAAGCTTGAGGCGGGCGGCCTTGGCCTCCAGGTAGGTGGAGTAGTTGCCCTCGTAGGGGTGGCAACGGCCCCGGTCGAGCTCAAGGATCCAGTTGGCCACGTTGTCCAGGAAGTAGCGGTCGTGGGTGACGGCCAGCACGGTCCCGGGATACTTCTCCAGGTGCGACTCGAGCCACTGGACACTCTCGGCGTCGAGGTGGTTGGTCGGCTCGTCCAGCAGCAGCAGGTCGGGCTGCTCCAGCAGCAGCTTGCACAGGGCGACCCGGCGTCGCTCACCACCGGAGAGCAGGGTGACGTCGGCGTCGGGCGGCGGGCAGCGCAGGGCGTCCATCGCCTGTTCGAGCTGACTGTCGAGGTCCCACCCGTTGCGGTGGTCCAGGGCGTCCTGGAGCTTGCCCATCTCGTTGAGCAGCTCGTCGCTGTAGTCGGTGGCCATCAGCTCGGCGATCTCGTTGAACCGGTCGAGCATGGCCTTGGTCTCGGCGACGCCTTCCTCGACGTTGCCGAGCACGGTCTTGGTCTCGTTGAGGGGGGGCTCCTGCTGGAGCATGCCGACGGTGAAGCCGGGCATGAGCCGGGCGTCGCCGTTGGACGGCTGCTCCAGGCCTGCCATCATCCTCAGCAGCGTCGACTTCCCGGTGCCGTTCGGCCCGAGGACACCGATCTTCGCGCCCGGCAGGAACGACAGCGTCACGTCGTCGAGGACGACCTTGTCACCATGCGCCTTGCGCACGCGCTGCAGTGTGTAGATGTACTCCGGCATGTCCTCTAGCTTAGAGCCTGACGGACTCAGCTAGGGGCGGCCTCCGGTCCCGGCCGCCTGGCCGGGGGGACGGGCGTCGCGGGCAGGCAGATCCGGTCCCGGCCGAGCTCCTTGGCCCGGTAGAGAGCCAGGTCGGCCGCGGCGAGCAACTCGATCAGGTCGTCGCCGTGCATGCTCATGATCGCGACACCCGCCGAGATGGTGACGGTGACCATGTTCTCGTCCGCGGGCACGGCCATGCGCCCGATGCGGGAGCGCAGCCGTTCGGCGACCCGGCGGGCCTCGGTCACGTCGGCCCTGGGCAGCAGGACGACGAACTCCTCACCCCCGAAGCGCCCGACCACGTCGTAGTCGCGCAGCTGGCTGCGGATGGTCGCCGCGACCCCGATCAGCACCTGGTCGCCGACGAGGTGCCCGTAGGTGTCGTTGACCCGCTTGAAGTGGTCGATGTCGACGATCAGCAGGGCGAGCGTCTCACCGGTACGGCGGGCCCTGACGATCTCGGTGTCGGCCTCCCGCTGCCAGGCGGCGGCGTTGAGCAGGCCGGTCTTGGGGTCGGTGCGGGCCGCGGCCTGGAGCTGGGCGTGCAGCAGGCTGCGCTGGAGCAGCACCACCGGCGGCAGCGCCAGCACCAGCAGGGCGAGGTTCACCCCGCACGCGATGGCGACCAGGACGCCGAGGCAGAGCTCGACCACGTCGAGCGTCAGGCTCTCGCGGTTCCACAGCACCTCCCGCCAGCGGGTGTCGGGGACGGCAGTGTGGGCTGCGATCGCGATCAGCGCGGTGTTCAGGACCGTGAACAGGACCGCGCAGCCGACGGCGACGAGGATCGGCCCGCCCGTCCCCTGGGTGGGGATGTCCAGCTCACCGACCAGGCCGTGGAACAGCACCGAGGCGGCGCCCCCGGCCAGGCTGATGGCGGCCGAACTGAAGACCCGCCGGTAGACGACCGTCTCACGCACCCGCTTCTGCAGCAGCATCTGCAGCGGGATGGGCGCCAGTAGGGCGTAGACGGGTGGCAGCAGCAGGGCCGCGGGAAGCCACCAGGCGGAAAGCAGGTCGCGGGAGACCCCCGCCGGCATGCCGAGCCTGCGGGTCGCCTCGATGCAGACGGCGCCGCAGAACATCAGCGCGACGAAGGTGAGTAGATCGTGCCAGTGGAAGTCAGTCGATGCGGCGAAAAACCCGATTGCCGTGAGATCCAGGACCACGATGCCGCAAAGATAGACAACCAGTGGACGGCGCTGCCCAAGGATGGGCCACCGATCGGCCAGAGTCGTCACGGTGTCGCGTGATTTGACCGAGGTGTGACTGGGAGCCGCCATGTCGTCCCCTTCTCCGACTAACGATGTGTAACACGATAGTTGCGGAGTGTGCGCCGCGCGATGGGAACCGCTACCTTGGCGGAGCGGCTCCACTCATCAGGTGGCTCACCGTTGGGAACCGCGCTCGATCGAAGAACGGTTCATGGAGGAAAGGAGCAGCCCATGCTGCGAGGTGTGACCTGGACGTAGGCCCTGCCCGCTAGATCTCTCACCTCCTGCGGCCGCTTCAGACGGCATCTCGCGACGTTCCACCCCGTCCCGCGAAAACACCGCGCAAGTTCCGTGTTCGACGTGGGAACCCGGGATGTCCCGGTCCCCCAGCCGGTTGGACCCCTCCTTTCGCGGCGCTCCGCTGACCCGAGCACCGCCGACACAGACCGCCAACCGGACGCACCGCCGATCGCACACCGCTGACCGGCGCGCTGCCGATCACACCCCCACCCGACGCGAGCGTCACCCGGCGATGGCGGCCGCCATCCCGTCGGACGGACCGCCTCCGTGGCGCGTGGTCCGTCCGCACGCCCGCGTGCGGTGTGCCCGCAGGTGGTGTGCCGGGGCCGTGACGCTTCGGCGGGCGGTCCGCGGGTGTGGAGGAGATCTGCCGGGCCGGGCCGTACGGCGTGCTGGGCGTCGGTGGGGATCATCTCCATCGGCCGTCCCTGTGCTCCGTCCCCTGGAGGGTCGGCATCCTCTCGCTTCCGGTGAGTGAGGATGCCGACCACACGGCCCTTGTGGCCTTGTGGGCCGTGGAAGGCGTTGAAAGGCACCGGCTGTGCGGATCGTCGTCGCGGGGTTGTCCTTTCCTGCTGTGTCCGGAGGCATGGTGGTCAGGATCGCGGCGATCGGAAGCGCCTTACGCCTGCTGTGAGCTTCTCCACCCTGCCGATCCTCGCCGGACCCACGGGCAGGTCCTAGGCGGCCGGGTGGGCCTGCACGGGCCAGGGGGTCTCGTCCTCGGCCTCGGTCTCGTCCGGCTCTCGTGCCGTGCCCGCCGCCCGGCCGGTGTCGCGGGCTGCCCGCCCGCGTCTCGCGCCACCGGTGCGGCTCGCCGTACCGCCCCCGGAGTCTCTGGAGGCGCCCGGAGCAGCGGAGCCCTCGGAGAGCTCGGGTGTTTCGTCCTCGTCGGCGCCGCCCCGCACCAGGGTCAGAGAGCCGGGGCCCTCCTCGGCGGTGGGGACGGGGGCGGTGCCGCCGCCCATGGCCCAGTCGTGGGTCTCCTTGTCGAGCTCGTATCGCTCCTGCCTGCCCAGCGTCGGGGCGGCCCCACCCCGCTGGGGCTTGCTGAAGCTGCCCAGGCCCCAGCGCAGGTCGTGCCCGAGTGAGCTGGCCTCGACCTCGGGCAGGAAGCGACGCTCGCCCTCATGGGTGAACTCGCGGATCCGCAGGCGCCCCTGGACGACGACCGGCTGACCCGCCCGGATCGACTGGGCGACGTTGTCGGCCAGCCCGCGAAAGCATCGGATGCCGAAATAGGTCGTCTCGCCGTTGCACCACTGCTGGCTGTCCCGGTCGAAGTAGCGGCTCGTCGAGGCGACCCTGAGCGAGGTGACCCGTGAGCCGTCCGGGAAGGTGTGCTGGCGGGGCGGAGCGGCGACGTTACCGGTCAACGTGATGTGGATGTCGTTCATCGTGCCTCCCAAGAGAACGGGCGTGGTGCCCGGCGTGTGAAAGACACAGTGGCGCGTGCGGGGCACGGTCCGACGAACCGAACGGCGTTCTGTGGATAACCCGAGTGGCCCAGGCAGGCTGTGGAAAACCTGCCGGACAGACCAGCGGAAAACGGTTCTCAACCGCTGAGCAACCCGCTCGGGCATCCGTCCAGGCTGAACGACTCACCCGAACACCTCGCCTGGGTAAACCCTCTGGACAAGCCACCCAGCGAGTCGCCCAGACGAACCGCCGGGAAGGCCCCAGCAGCCCGTCCGGACGTGTCGTCTGGACGAGCTCCCGGAAGGGTCAGCCGCGCACGCCTCGGAGGGCGGAGTAGAACTCGTTGTATCTGGCCAGTTCGCGTTCGACCGGTTCGATCACCGTGGTCGAGGCGACCGCCCCCACCCTGCGGCGCATCTCCCGCTCCAGCCTGTCGCGCTCGTTGCCCGCCCCGAGCATGACGAAGTTGCGGCTGGCCACGGCGGTGAGCAGGCCCAGGCCGAGGACGGACAGGACCATCAGCCCCACCCAGGGCAGGGACGCCGTCTCGCCGAAGACCTCAAGGCCGGGCGGAAGCGTGCCCATCTCGAACACGCCGTAGGCCAGGGCCGTACCCAGCCAGGCGATCCCGGCGAGGAAGAGCAGGACCAGAAAGTACTGCCAGACCAGCAGCAACCGCCACCAGGCGGGAACGCGGTCGAGACGGGGCGCGATCTCGGTCAGCTCGCCGGAGAGCAGCTGCGGCAGCTCGGCCGAGTTCGAGCGCGCGGCCTCCCTAATGCCGTTCTGCCAGGCCTCGTGCATCCCCGCGGTCAGCCCGTCGGACAGGGCGCGCACCGCGTTGTCGACCTCGGCGGCCTGCGCGCTGACCGAGCCTCCCTTGACCCCTCTGATCTCGTCCTTGAGGTCACCGAGGCGCAGGCTGTTCAGCGGGTCGGGCCTGAGCTTGGCGGCCCAGCGGGTGTACGGCCAGCCGACCCACTCCACGGAGCGCACGCCGTACACGTTCTCCATCGCCTCGCCGAGGGCGGGCACGCCGACCGCGTCACAGAGGGCGTCGGTGAGGCCGATCCTGCGGGCGTCGTCCACGGTCGAGGCGGGTACGGGGACCCCCTCGTCGGGCATGGCCTTCAGCAGGCGGATCGTGATCCGGTCGAGGTCGGCCTCAAGGCGCTGGACCGCGGCTCTGCGCCTGACCACGGTCTCGGCGAGTACGGCCCTGAGCTCGTCGACTCCCTCCCCCCTGGTCGCGGAGGTGGGGACGATGATGGGAGCCTCGACCCCCTCGCGGCGCAGCAGGTCGTTCAGGTCGGCGACGCACTCGGCCAGCTCCTCCGGAGAGAGCCGGTCGATCTGGTTGAGCACGAAGATCGTCACCGCGTCATGGCCCGCCAGCTCGGTCACGTAGCGCCTGTGGGTCGAGGCGTCGGCGTACTTCTGCGGGTCGAGCACCCAGACGACGAGGTCGGCGATCTGGATCAGCCGGTCGGCCTCGGAGTCGGTGAGCGCGCGGATGGAGTCGTGGTCAGGGAGGTCGAGCAGGATCAGCCCGTGCAGCCCGCTCTCCCCCTTGTCCAGGGCGCTGGCCCTGGCGAAGCGGTGGCGCCACTGGATCTGCAGCCAGTCCAGCAGCGGGCCCGCGCCGTCCAGACCCCAGACGCAGGCGTGGGCGCGCGCCGTGGTCGGGCGGCGGACACCGGTCGGGGAAAGCTCCAGGCCGGAGACGGAGTTGAACAGCGTGGACTTGCCGCTTCCCGTTCCTCCGGCGAGCGCAACCACCGTGTGCTCCGAGGACAGCTTGAGCCTGTCACCGGCGCGCAGGAGCAGCTGTCCCGACTCGGTGAGGAGTTTGGGATCGACCCTGCCCGGCCCCAGCTCCACGATCCGGGACAGCGCGGCGAGCCGGCCGCCGAGCCCCTGACGCGTCTGGGTGGTGCCAACACTCATCGGGCGACCTCAAGGTTGTACGTTGCCTGGTAGAGGCGGGTGGCGATGGACTCGTCGGGAACGCCCGCGCCGTCGAGGGCCTGGAAGTGACGAGAGGTCTCGTCGTCGAACAGGGTGGCGATCCTGGCGCGCAGGTCGCTACGGGCCTTGGCGCCGATGGTCCGCAGCGACTCGGCGCCGAGAAGGGCGTGCACCAGCCGCTGCGGCAGCCCGCCGGTATTCGCGGCGCCCTCCGCCGCGGCTGAGCCGTACCCGAGCAGGCCGATCACGAAGATCACCGCCAGCGACTCGACGTCGAAGGAGACGAGCTTGGCGACCGCCCGCTTGGTCACTCCCTCGGTGCGGATCAGTTCGATGATGTGGTCCTGCCAGCCGCTCACGGCCTTGCCCGCCCTGCGGGAGAAGTCGTCGGAGACGTTGCCCAGGCCTGCGGTCGCGGCCAGAGTCTCCCCCGCGCCGGAACGGCTCAGCCAGCGCGTGACCGTCTCCTCGGCGGCCTGCTGCGCCGCCGAGACGATGACGGACTCGAGACCGGCCCTGAGCGCGGACTTCAGCGCGCTGAGCCGTTCCGGAGCCTGCTGGCTCGCCTTGCCCGCGAACCTGCCGGGCCTGCGCAGGTGCAGGGTCCGCATGAGGTCCCCCGACCCGGCGAAGTCCTGCCAGCGGGCGAGCACCTCACCGCGCAGCAGCGTGCCGTTGCCGGTGGTCTCCTCGATCTCGGCCAGCGCGCCCGCGTAGGCGGCCTCCACGTCGCCGCGCAGCTCGTTCCTGAAGGCGACCTGGGCCTCAAGCTGCCTTGCCAGCGCGGGGATGCGGACGCGGAAGCTGTCGAGGGCCCCCGACAGGGTCGTCCTGATGGCCTGGGCCCTGCGCTGGTCGTCGACGGACAGCTCGGTCAGCCACAGCCGCAGGTCGGTGACCTCGTGGTCGGGCAGCATGCCGTCGGTGACCTTGCTCTCGTCCACGACGAACCGCTCGACGTCGCCGAGGCCGTACTCGGTGAGCATCCTGACGAAGTGCTTGGTGACCACCTCGCGGGACTTGGTCGGCACCCGGGACAGCACGATGGCCAGCCTGGCCCCGCGCTCCTTGGCCAGGCGCAGCAGCCGCCACGCGGGGGCGTCGGCGTAGCGGGCGGCGGTGGTCACGAAGATCCACAGATCGGCCGCGTCGAGCATGCGGTGGGCGATCTCGTGGTGCTCCTCGACGACCGAGTCGATGTCGGGGGTGTCGAGCAGGGCCACGCCGGTGGGGAGGCGCTCGGTGGAGACGAGGACGAGACCGCCCGGTTCCGCCGAGGTGGTGGGGGCGTTGAGCCGCCGCAGGCTGCCGAGCAGGTCGCTTCCCGCGAACCACTCGTGGTCGTCCGGGTGGCAGGCGAGGACGGGGGTGCCGGTGGTCGGGCGCCGCACGCCCGTCGCGCTGACCTTGGCGTTGGCCAGGGTGTTGAGCAGCGTGGACTTGCCTGCCCCTGTCGAGCCCGCGATGACGACGAGCGCCGGGGCGGTGCTCATGTGAACCCTCGGGATCACGTAGTCGTCGAGCTGGGCCAGGATCTCGCTCTGGGCCCGCCTCGCCTCCTCCGCGCCAGGGAGCTCAAGGCCGAAGTGCAGGTCGGTGACGGTGTTGCGCAGGGCGGCGAGGGCGTTGGTCAGGGCCTCGGAGACGGCCTCCGGCAACGGCAGGTCCCGTACCCGGTCGCCCTCCCTGTCCAACTCGTCCGGCTCGTCCGGCTCGTCGTCGCCGGTCTCGTCCTCGGTCTCCTCGGTCTCCTCGATGACGAGGAGCTTCGCGCGCTCGGCGGCGACCAGCGCGGCCGCCTCGTCCTCCTCGCCGGTCTCTCCGGCTTCCGGGGTGCTTTCTTCCTCGGTACGGCTTTCGCCCTCGGCGGCCTCCTGGGCCGTGTCCTCTGAGATGTTTTCGGGAACGTCGTCAGCGGCGGGTTCCGGCTCTTCGGGGGTGTCGTCGGCGACGGGCTGGGGCGCCGGGTCAGCCGGGGCTTCCGCCGGAGGGGCCGTGGCCTCGCTCCGGGTTCGGGCGACGACCTCGTTCACCGTCGAGATGGCGGCCTCCGCGGCACGCCGGAAGGCCTCGAAGGCGTCGTCGACCGGCATCGTCGCGCCGCCCTGGGAAGCACCCCCCGAAGAAGCGCCGCCCTGGGGAACGCCGCCTTGGGCGGCAGCGCCCGGGGAAGAGCTCTGGAAAACGCCGCCCGGAGAAGAGTTCTGAGGAGTCTGGGGAGTTTCCTTCGAGGAAGGCCCGCTCTGGGAAAGCTGGGAAGCGCCGCTCTGAGGAGCCCGGGGAGTCACCTTCGGGGAAGGTCCGCCCTGGGAGTTGTCGGCGGGCCGCGCCGTACCCTGACCTGGAGCGTCCTTCTGGGGTTCCCGCGCGGGCGTGGGTGTGCCTCTCCTGGCCTGGAAGTTGCCTCGGTTACGGCCTCCCGAGCGGAAGATCGACCCCTTCCCGCCGTCCGTCCCTGAAGGAGCGGGGACTTCCGGCGCCGGGTCCGGGGGCCTGACGGGAGCAGGCTTCTTCTTCGCCGTGGTGCCCCTGGCGGGAACGTCCTGGGCGGGGTCCTTGGACCCCTGGGCCGCCTCGACCACCTTGTTCACCGACGAGATGGCGGCCTGCGCCGTACGACGGAAGTCCTCGAAGGCGTCGTCCGCGGGCGGGGGCCCGTCGGACCGGATGGCGGGGAACGTCACCGTCCGCTCGCCGGGGGACTCTTCCTCCCCGGGGAGCCCGTCGGAAGGAGCCTCGGCGGCGCCGCGGTCCCGCTCACCCGGAGGCGTGGGCCTGTTGGCAGCCGACTTCACGGTATCCGCTCCGCTCGAACCATCTCGACCTCCTGGCCGACCTTCACGACATCGCCGACGATCACGATCGCAGGTGGCCGGATCCCAGCGTCGGTCACGCGCTCGGCCACCGTGGCCAGAGTTGCCTGAACGGCTCGCTGGGTGGGAAGAGTACCGTCCTGTACCACCATTACGGGAGTTTCCGGCGAACGTCCTTCTTGCACGAGTGTTTCGGCGATCGCCCCGATGCGTTCGACCGCCATCATGAGTATCAGGGTCCCTGAGGATCTCGCCAGATTCGGCCAGTCCACGGTCGAGCGGGCGTCGCCCGGCGGGACGTGTACGGAGATCACGTGGAACTCCTGGCTGACGCCGCGGTGGGTCACCGGCACGTTGGCCGCTGCGGGGACGGCGACCGGGCTGGTGATGCCGGGGACGACGATGACGGGGATGCCGGCGCGGGCGCAGGCGAGCATCTCCTCACCGCCCCGGCCGAAGACGAACGGGTCGCCTCCCTTGAGCCTGACCACGAACTTGCCCTGCCTGGCGTGCTCGACCAGCAGCTCGTTGATCTTCTCCTGGGCCAGGAAGCGGCCGTAGGGGATCTTGGCGGCGTCGATCAGCTCGACGTCCGGGGACAGCTCGTCGAGCAGGGCCTGGGGCGCGAGCCTGTCGGCGACGACCACGTCCGCCTGGGCGAGCAGTTGCCGTCCACGGACCGTGATCAGACCGGGGTCCCCGGGACCGCCGCCGACCAGCGCGACCCCGACCGGCTTTGTCCGGTTGCGCCGGGCGTCGACCGTGCCGTCGCGAAGCGCCTCGACGACGGCGTCCCTGATGCCCGCCGCCCTGCGGGGGTCTCCCCCCGCGGTGATCGCCACGTTGATCTCGCCGACCCGCCCGCTCGCCGGGGTCCAGGCGGCCGAGGCGTCCTTGTCGTCGGCGCGGACGCACCAGACACGCTTGGCCTCGGCCTCCGCGGCGATCGCGGTGTTGACCGCGCGGTCGTCGGTGCAGGCCTGGACGAGCCAGGCCCCGTCCACGTCGCCCACCTGGTACGGCCTGGCCTCCCAGGTCACCCGGCCTGAGGCGATGAGGTCGTCGAGAGCGTGCGTGACGCTCGTCGAGACGATGGTGACCCGGGCACCTGCTTCGAGCAGCGCCGGGACACGTCGCTGGGCGACTCGTCCCCCGCCGACGACGAGCACCCGCCGCCCGGAAAGGTGAAGACCGAGCAGGTAGGGCGACATGGTGACAAATCTCCCGTTCGCAATGAATTGGGCAGGCAGTGTTAGGAGGTAAACCTACCGGTTAATGCCTCGTTGTTCGCTGCTCCCCGGGTAACGTTCGGCGCTCTCCAGGTAACAGAACATCCGGTCCGTCCCAGGGCTCCCGAACGCCCCACGGTCAGGCTTCCTTCTCGGTGACCCCGGCGGAGTCGAAGGTCGCCACCTCGTGCATCACCCTGACGGCCGCGCAGACCAGCGGGTGGGCCAGCAGTCCCCCGGTCCCCTCACCGAGCCTGAGCTCCAGCTCGACCAGGGGACGCAGGCCGAGGTGGGCGAGCGCCACGGCGTGGCCCGGCTCGGCGGAGCGGTGACCGGCCACGCAATGATCAACCACATCCGGGGCGAGCCCGGCGGCGGCCAGCGCGGCCGACCCGGCGATCACACCGTCGAGGATGACCGGCACCCGCAGGGACGCCCCGCCGAGAACGAACCCCGCGATGGCGGCGTGTTCGAAGCCGCCGACCGCGGCCAGCGTCTCCAGCGCCGAGAGCGCCGAGGCGCCCGGACCGTCCAGGCCGTTCACCCGCAGGGCCCGCCGTACGACCTCGATCTTGCGGGCCAGCGTCTCGTCGTCGACGCCGGTGCCCCTGCCGGTCACCTCCGCCGGGTCCTGGCCGGTGAAGGCGCAGATCAGGGCGGCTGACGCGGTCGTGTTGGCGATGCCCATGTCCCCGGTGACCAGGCAGCGGGCCCCCTGGGCGACGAGGTCGCGGGCCACCGCGATGCCGGTCTCCAGCACCGCGACCGCCTGCTCCGCGGTCATCGCCGGGCCGAGGGTCATGTCCGCGGTGCCGTGGGCGACCTTGCCGACCATCAGCCCGGGGGCGGGGACGAGGTCGGCGGCGATCCCGACGTCCACGACCGTCACCGAGGCGCCGACCTGGGCCGCGAAGGCGTTGGCCACGGCGCCTCCGGCGAGGAAGTTGCCGACCATCTGGACGGTGACCTCCTGCGGCCAAGGGCTCACGCCCTGGGCGTGGACGCCGTGGTCTGCCGCGAAGATCGCCAGGGCCGCGGGGGCGGGCATCGGGGGCGGGTTCACGGCCGCGGCGCCCGCGAGCCGTACGGCCACCTCCTCAAGCGCGCCCAGCGCGCCCCTGGGCTTGGTCAGCCTGTCGTGGTGCGCCCTCGCCTCCGCGAGGGCGCCGGGGTCCGCGGGCCGGATCGCGGCCAGGGTCTGCTCAAGGATGGTCATGTCCCCCAGTGTCCCGCCAGGAGTCAAGAGGCCGCAGCCCGGGGGAAGGCGGTCACCAGGTGATGCCGCTGAGCGCCTCCTCGTAGCGCTCGACGACCACGTCGGCCAGGCCCTCGCAGTCGCCGATGACGTCGGCGCAGCGGACGTCCAGGTCGGGATGGCCCGCGGCGTAGGCCATGGCCTGGGCCCAGATGCGGTCCAGGACGCCCCCGGCGAACAGCAGGTAGGGCACGACGATCACCCTGCGGGCGCCGAGACGGCGGCATCGCTCGATGCCACCGGGCACGCCGGGCGGGGTGAGGGAGGTGAAGGCCGTCTCCACGGTCATGTACTCGTGGGCGTGGGTCTCCCAGAAGAGGCGGGAGACGCGGTGCACGTCCGCGTTCGACGCGGGGCTGGTCGAGCCGTCACCGACCAGGACGACGGCGGTCTCGCCGATCTCGATGCGCTCCGGCTCGTCGTCGAGCGGACCGGCCGCGGCGGGGACGAGCCGGAGGCTGGCGACCTCGGCGGCGGCGTCCGCGAGGCGCTCGGCGAGCAGCGCGAGGATGCGCGGGTCAGAGCCGAGGGGGCGTCCGTAGTCGCAGGTGAGCGTGGGGTGGCGCTCCTGCTCCCTGGTCATCGCCGCGAGGGTGTCGGCGTCGGCGCGCAGGTCGCCGGTGAGGCTCAGCGGCAGCGCGACCATCCTGTGGTGCCCGCGGGCGACCAGCGAGGCGACCGAGTCACGCAGGCGCGGCCTGGCCCTGGCGATGTATCCGCCGGAGACCTCGGCGGCGCCGCGGTCAAGCCTGCAGCGGAGACGGTGGACGAATCTGCCGAACTCGACGGACTCGTTGTCCTCGTACGAGCCCTGCCCGATGAGCAGCAGCGGCGGCTTCATAGAAACAGGACTCCAATGACCTTGACCTGGGAATACGCAGCAGCGACTGGCGAGGATATCCGAAAACGACTCGACATGAACAGGTAACGAAACCATAAAACGCATCGGATATGACCCCATCCTTCTCATCTCCACCGAGCGGTCTCCCCCGTCTCGCCCGAAGCGGTCCCCGGCCGCTGGGAGAGCGTCCCCCGCTCAGGAAAGGTCATTCCTGAGCAGGCCGAACACCACGACGTCGCGGGGGCCGTCCGGCGTCATCGCGGCGGCGCGGAGCACGCCCTCCCTGACGAATCCGGCCTTCCGCGCGACCCGCAGGGAGGCGTGGTTGTCCGCGTTGGCGCGCAGCTCGATCCGGCGCAGGGAGGTGTTCTCGAACGTCCAGCGGACCAGGCCCAGTACGGCCTCGGGGGCGTAGCCGCGTCCCCGGTGCAGGGGGTGCACGCCGTACCCGATCTCGGTCGTGCCTGTCTCCCAGCGGGTCCCGAACAGGCTGACGGCCCCCACGACGAGCCCGTCGGCCTCCATCGCCAGGTGGGCGCCCTGGCCGGAGCGGCGCAGCTCGTGCGCGCCCCTGGTCAGCCACGCGGCCACGCCGGAGGGACGGTCGGGCGCGCCCGGCGGCAGGAAGGGGGCGCGCGTCTCGACCACGACGCGGATCCTGCGCGCGTCCGAGGGGTCGAAGGGACGCAGCAGGAGCCGGCGCGTCGTGACGGACATACCAGCGGCGAAGGCGGTCAATCACCCTCCAGGCAGGCGACACTCAGCGGACGACCACCACCTCCAGGGTGCGCGGGCCGTGCACGCCCTCGACGCGGTTCAGCTCGATGTCGCTGGTCGCGGAGGGTCCGCTGATCCAGGTCAGCGGGCGGGAGGGGTCGAGTACAGCCACGCCCTGCGGCACCCCGGCGACGATCTGCCCGGCCCGCACCACGCACAGGTGGTAGTCGGGCAGCAGGGTCAGCGCCCTCCTGCCCTGGCCGGGCCCGGCGTCCAGCACGATCGTCCCGGTCTCGGCGATCGCGACGGCGCAGCCGGTGACCACGCCTCCCACGGCGTCCAGCTCCGCGTCCGACAGCGGCGGGTCGTCGGCGACGGCCCCCTCCGGCACCCACTCCACGGGCAGGCCGCCGGGGACGAGCGGCCTCGTCAGGCCCTGGGCGGCAAGCGCGGCGGCGATCGTCGCGGCCACCTCGTCCTCGCCGGTCACGTGCACGACGGCCCGGTAGTCGGCGACCCGCTCCGCGAACAGCTCGATCAGCTCCGCCCGGTCGAGCGGCCCCGCGGAGGTCCGGTAGTCGCGGACGATCTCGTTGGGGGGCGCGGAGGTGACGGCCGCGCGGATCCTGGCCAGGATCAGCTCCCTGTCGCTCACCGGGTGCCTCCGTCCGTGCGCGTCCACCAGTCACGGAAGGACTCGGCGGGGATCTCCGGCAGGTCGCGGGTCTCGGTCCACGCCGAAAGCGGGCCCGGCCCCGGCGCGCGCCGGGGGACGAAGCGGCGCAGCCGCCCCGCCAGGCGTTCGGCGCGCGCCAGCCGTTCAGGACGGTCGAAGACCCAGCCCGCCGCGCGCATGCCGAGGCGCTCGGCGCGCGGGTGCGGGGCCCTGCCGCGCAGGTGGACCAGGACCTCGGGGATGTCGATGGCGACCGGGCAGACGTCGTAGCAGGCGCCGCAGAGCGTCGAGGCGTAGGGCAGGGAGGCGTCCAGGGGTGAGGACATGCCCCGTAGCTGCGGGGTGAGGATCGCCCCGATGGGCCCCGGATAGACGGAGCCGTAGGCGTGCCCTCCCGCGCGCTCGTAGACCGGGCAGACGTTCAGACAGGCCGAGCAGCGGATGCAGCGCAGCGCCTGTCTGCCCACCTCGTCGGCCAGGACCCGGGTGCGGCCGTTGTCGAGCAGGACCAGGTGGAACTCCTGGCCCTCGGTGGCGCCCGTCCAGGTGGAGGTGTAGGGGTTCATCCGCTCACCGGTCGAGCTCCTGGGCAGCAGTTGGAGGAAGACCTCCAGGTCACGCCAGGTCGGCAGCAGCTTCTCGATGCCGACCACGCTGATCAGCGTCTTCGGCAGGGTCAGGCACATCCGGCCGTTGCCCTCGGATTCGAGCACGACGAGCGTCCCGGTCTCGGCGATCATGAAGTTGGCGCCCGAGATCGCGACCTTCGTGGACAGGAAGCGCTCGCGCAGGTGGCGGCGGGCGGCCTCGGCCAGGGCGCGGGGGTCGTCGGTCAGTTCCTCGGGGGCCGGGCGCCCCCAGTCGGCCATCTTCTCCAGGAAGATCTCGCGGATCTCGGCGCGGCTGCGGTGGATCGCGGGGACCAGGATGTGCGAGGGCCAGTCGTCGCCGAGCTGCACGATCAGTTCGGCCAGGTCGGTCTCGTAGGCGGTGATCCCGGCCTCGGCGAGGGCCTCGTTGAGGCCGATCTCCTGGGTGGCCATGGACTTGACCTTCACCACGTCGCTCTCCCCGGTCTCCCTGACCAGGCCGGTGACGATCCGGTTCGCCTCCCGCGCGTCCGCCGCCCAGTGGACGTGGCCGCCCGCGGCGGTGACGGCCTCCTCCATCTGGAGGAGGTAGCGCTCAAGGTTGCGCAGCGTGTGGTCCTTGATCTGCTTGCCCGCCTCCCTGAGCCGCGCCCAGTCGGGCAGCTCGGCCACGACAGAGGCCCGCTTCTCGCGGATCGTGTGCGTGGCCTTGCGCAGGTTGAACCTGAGCTGTGAGTCCCGTACGGCTGCCGCCGCGTTCGCCGGGAAGGCGGGCATTCCGAGGAAGGTCACCGGACGGCCTCCGTGGAGGCCAGGATCTCGGCCAGGTGCATGGTCCTGACGCCGGTGCGCTGGCGGCCCAGGGCGCCGCCGATGTGCATGAGGCAGGAGTTGTCCGCGGCGCAGAGCACCTCGGCGCCGGTGGCGGTGACGTTGCGCGCCTTGTCGGCGCACATGGCGGCGGAGACGGCGGGGTTCTTCACCGCGAAGGTGCCGCCGAAGCCGCAGCACTCGTCGGCCGCGGGCAGCGGGACCAGGTCAAGTCCCCTGACCTGTTCGAGCAGCCGTACCGGACGGTCGCCGAGCCGCAGGCCCCGCAGGGAGTGACAGGTCGGGTGGTAGGTCACCCGGTGCGGGAAGTAGGCGCCGACGTCGGTCACCCCGAGGACGTCCACCAGGAACTCCGACAGCTCGTGGACCCTCGGCACCGTCTCGGCGACCCGTTCCGCGAAGGCCGTGGACGCTGTGGACGCCGTGGACGCCGGGACTCTGGCCAGCCGTACGTACTGCTCACGGATCATCGCCGCGCACGACCCCGAGGGCACGACGACCGCGTCGCAGTCGGCGAAGACGTCGGTGAAGTGCCGGGCCAGCCGTCCTCCCTCCTCGGGGTAGCCGGTGTTGAGGTGCATCTGGCCGCAGCAGGTCTGCGCCGTGGGGAAGGTGACGTCGCAGCCGAGGCGGCGCAGTAACGTCACCGTCGCCCGGCCGGTGCCGGGGAACAACGCGTCGTTCACGCAGGTGACGAAGAGGGCGACGCGCACGGCGCGCTCCTTCCACTGGAAGAGACGATCATCGACATGATGCCCGTTCGCCCCCTCAAAGTCACGAATGTCCGGGAGTGAGTGATGGCGGTTCCACGGAGTCGGCGGTACGGCAGGCCGCCCCCGAGCAGGACGCCAGGGTGTCGAGCTGCCGGTTGAAGTCCGTGATCACCGAGGGGGGCACCCGGGCGGCGAGGTTGTAGAGCTGGTAGGGGTCCCTGCCGTTGTCGTAGAGCTGGTACTCGCCGGTCGAGTAGCGCACGAAGGTGTAGCGGGCCGTCCGCATGCCCTGGTAGGCGGGGACCGGGGTCTGACGGGCCGAGCTGAGGTTCGTCGGCCGGTAGAACTCCAGCAGCACGTTCTGCCGCCACGGCGCCGGTCTCTGGCCGCGCAGCAGCGGCAGCAGCGAGCGCCCCTCGGCGAAGGCGGCCGGGGTCGCGCCCCCGAGCTGGGCGAAGGTCGGGGCGAGATCGACGTTGGCGGCCATCTCGCCGACGGAGCCGCCCGCCCTGACGCCGGGCCCCCTGACCACGAGCGGCACCCTGATCGACTCGTCGAAGGGGGTCGTCTTGCCCTGGGCGAGCCGGTGCTGCCCCAGGTGGAAACCGTTGTCCGAGGCGAAGAAGAGGTAGGTGTTGTCAAGCTTCCCGGCCAGACGCAGGGTCTCGACCAGCGAGCCGACGAGGTCGTCGACGCCGAGCATGGCCCTGAGCCTACGGCGGTAGCGCTCGTCGATGCCCTCGATCGTCCTCTCGCTGAACCTCTCGCGCGAGCTGAGCCAGTGGGGCTCGGCGCTGACGTCCTCCTGGTCGAAGGACGGGGTCCTGGGGGCGGTCGCCCCGGCGAAGGCGTCGCGGTGCCTGGCGGCGCAGTTGGAGGGGTTGTGCGGTGCGATGGGGGCCAGATAGAGGAAGAACGGCTCGCTCCCCGCCCGCGAGACGAAGGCGTTGGCCTTCTGGGAGAGCACGTCGGGCAGGTAGTCGGCGTCCGCCGAGCCGTACGGCCGCAGCGTGCCGTTCTCGTTGAGCGTGTAGCCGTACTCGTTGTAGAGCTTGCGCACCGGCACGTCCCACTCGTCCCAGCCGGGTGGCACGAAGGTGGGCTCCGCGGCCCCGCCGGGATAGTGGTTGAGGTATTTGCCCATCAGGCCGGTGCGGTAGCCGGCCGCCTTCATCCAGGTGCCGATCGTGGAACGTTCCAGATCGGACGTGTGGAACTTGGTGAAGCCGCCCTCGGGGGCCGTGTTGGTCAGCACCCCGTGGCTGTGCACGTACTGGGAGCGCAGGATCGACGAGCGGGAGGGACAGCACCAGGAGTTGGAGACGAAGAAGTGCTCGAAGGAGGTGCCGCCCCTGACGAGCTCGTTCCAGATGTTGGGGAACTTCTGCAGGTCCCCCGCCTCCTGGTCGTCGACGAGGATGAACACGATGTTGGGCCGGTCGACAGTCCGTGCCGCGGCGGGAGCGAGTCCCGAGGCTCCGAGGCCGGACAGCAGAACCAGGCACATGAGCTTGCGGACAGCGTTAAGCACAAACATCACGCTTCCCAGAAGGCCGAATCCCGACACCTCACCGAAAGGGCACCGGTACAGAACGTGTTCTGGGGGGAGGTGTTCCGGTACGGCCCGCACCCTTCCAGGCGCCGCCCGCGCCAAGCGGGCCGTACCGGAGCCTGTTGGTCAGGCCGCGACGCCCTGGACCCGTTGGGGTTCCTGGAGCAGCGCGGACACGACCTGGTTGAGGGAGGGCACGACCGCCGCGCGCACGTCGACGTGGCCGGTCAGGAACCCCGCGTCGTAGAGCACGTCGGCGGCGTCCTGCTGCTCGGCGGTGAACGTCTCCGTCACCGGTTCGAGCTGCCACGGGAGCCGTCTGAGCGCGGTCGTCCACGAGTCGATGGAGCCGCCGACTGCCTCGACGACCAGTTTCGCGGCCTCGACGGGGTGCTCCGCCGCCCACCTGTCCGCCTCGCGCAGCGCGAGCACCACCCTGGCCAGCTCGCCCGGCGCCGACTCGGCCAGGCTCCTGCGGGTGAAGAGGACCGAGCGGTCCGCGACGACCCCGGCGGTGCCGGAGAGCCTGAGGAAGTGCCCCGCGCGTTCGGCCTCGACCAGGTCGGCGCCCTCGGCGACCCACCCGGCCACCACCCCGTCGCGCAGCCAGAGCCTGGCCTCCGAGGCCGACGGCCTGGGCTCGATGTCCTGGTAGGACAGCCCGGCGTCGGCCAGGACCTTGGCCAGGAAGTGCGTCTGCCAGGAGCCGACGCGCAGCGAGACCGGCTGGTTCAGCAGGTCGGTCACGGTCATGACAGGGCCGTTCCTCGCCACCAGCAGGGCGCCGTGGCCGTGCCTCGGTGCCGAGGTGGCGACGTAGGCGATCGGCAGGCGCGCCGCCTGGGCGGCGAGCGGGAGCGTCGAGCCGGTCCCGCCGAGGTCGATGACCCCCTCGGCCAGCAGCTCCCCGGTACGGCCCGCGTCGGAGTAGCGGTGTATCTCGATGCCGTCGAGCAGGTGATCGAGGTGGGACAGGAAGAACAGCGAGGGATTGTCGACGTGCACCCCGACACGGATCGCCATCGAATCGCTCCTTGATCTTTTCCCAGCGGGCCGGTCCTTCCCGGCAGACCGGCCTTTTCCCAGCAAGCCGGTCTTTTCCCGGCAGGCCCCGAGGCGGAGCCGGCGGACGAGGGGGCCTCCTGAGACGCCGGCTCCGCCCTGGCGGACGGCGCCCGTGGCCGAGAGACGCCGCCCCCGTCTACGGAGAGCTCCCGGCGGGAAGGCCAGCGCCCGCCGCGACACCTTCACCTGCCGGGGTCTCCGTGGGTCTACCGTAACGACCCTTCGGCATATTTACAACTTTCCCTACCGGTTGAATAGGAATAGCTAATCGGGCCGGGGCGCCGGGTTGGCCGTGACAGAGCGCAGCAGCGGCGCGCTGGCCGCCCCCGCCCCCGCGACCCCGGCGAAGCCGAGCCCCACGCAGACGAGCAGGGTGACCAGGCCGGAGACGTTCATCGTGGACAGCGCGAACGGCAGCGCGCAGAACATGCCGATCGCGATCGCCCCGCCTCCCATGACCGCCAGCGGCAGCAGCGTCTCGGTACGGCGGGCCGCGTTGAGCACCTTCATCGGGGTGCCCGCCAGGTGCAGCAGCGCGTAGGTCTGCCTGCGGTCCAGGATCGAGGAGGCCGCGGTGATGCCCGCGCTGGCGATGGCCACCAGGAACGAGACCGCGAGCACGGTGACCGTGCCGGTGCGGACGTCGTCGAGGATGCGGAAGCCCGAGCGGTCGTCGTCGGCCGCGGTGGTCGCGCTGCGCCCTGGCACCAGGCCGTCGAGGGCGGTGCGCGCCCGGTCGGTGACGGCGACGTCGGAGGTGCCCAGGGCCGCGACCAGCACCTTCCCCCGGCCGCCCCCGGCCTTGACGGTGACCGTCGCCCGCACGCCCGCGGTGGCGAGCCGCTCGCGCGCCTGCTCCGAGAGCGCCGCGGCCTTTGCGGGCGGTACGGCCAGGCGCAGGTTCGTGGCGTCGGCCTGGCCGAGCAGCCCCGTGCCCGGGGTGAGCAGGCCGATGAACCCGGCCACGAACCCGGTCAGCGCGACCCCGCTCACGGTCCGCCACGCGGCCCTGGGGTCGTCGATCATGCGGCGCCCGGCGAGCAGCCCGGCTGGGCGCCTGGCCGAGGCCGCGACGATCCTGCCGAGCAGGCCGACCACCCACGGGCCAACCAGGTTGACCGCCAGGAACGCCAGGCTCAGGACGACCGTGACCACGCCGACGCCCGCCCCCATCCCGAGGGTCGGCACCACGGCCAGCACGGCGAGCAGCGCCACGACCCGGACGAAGCGCATCGCGGGCGGCGTCTCCCGCTTGGCGACGCCCAGCGGGCTGACCACGACCCGGCGCAGGCCGACAACGGCGGACAGGCCGACGAGCAGCGGCACCACGACCAGCACCGCGAGCACGGGAAGCACCCCCGGCCAGGTGTCGGCGACGAACCAGGGGCCGCCGCCGATCTCGATCCTGGTGAGCAACGGGGTCATCAGGAGGTACAGCGCGGCGCCGAGCACCGCCCCGGCGAACGCGGTGATCACCGCCTCGGCGACGGTCATCGCGACGACCTGTCCCGGGGTGGCCCCGACCAGCCGCAGCGCGGCCAGGCGCTGGTCCCTGCGGGCCACCGTGAGTCTCGCCGCCGCCCCGCCGAAGACCAGCAGCGGCACGACCATCAGCACGCTCGCGATCAGCGCCAGGATCTGGTAGCCGATCGCGTTGTCCGTCCTGGTCCCGGTGAAGCCGGAGATCCTCGTGGGGGCGATGTCGTCGTGGCCGTCGACGGCGAGCCCGGCGGTCATGACCGGGGAGCCGGGGGCCTGTCCCCGGACGGCGACCAGCTCGTCCGGGTGGACCAGGGCCGCGTCCCCGATCAGTCCGCCTCCCTTGCCCGAGAGACGGTCGGCCAGCCGGTTCGCGGGAAGGCGCTTCGCCAGGTCGGCCAGCGCCGGGGAGAGCCACACCTCGCCCGGCGCGGGGAAGCGGGCGAGTCCCGGCGGCGCGGGCGCCCCGGGTTCGAGGGCCGCCACGTCCACGACGGTGACCGGCCGGTCGTCCACGTGGTCGAGGTGCACGGCCTGGATCGCGACGGCGTCCCTGGCCGCCGCGACCGGGTTGCGCCACGCCTCCCGGTCGGCCCTGCCCTGGAAGGCGAGGTTGGCGGCCACGGCGAACAGCAGCAGCGAGGTGGACACGGCCACCGCGACCACGGTCAGCGCCGAGCCGAGCATGCCCCTGCGCCCGCCGCCGCGCAGCAGCCGCCAGGCGAGGCCGAAGATCCCGCTCACCCCGTGGCCCCGATCATCTCGGGCGCGGCCCCGGGGATGACCTGGCCGTCGCGGACCTCGACCACGCGGTCGCACCAGCGGGCCACCTGGAGATCGTGGGTGACGACGACCAGGGAGGCGCCGTTGTGCTTGGTCGCCTCGACCAGCAGGTTCATCGTGTCGTGGCCGGTGCCCTGGTCGAGGGCGCCGGTCGGCTCGTCGGCGAAGATCACCGCGGGCCCGGTGACCAGGGCGCGGGCGATGGCGACCCGCTGGGCCTGGCCTCCCGACAGCTCACCCGGCCTGCGCCCCTCCATGCCGCCGAGCCCCAGCGGGCCGAACCACTCGCGTGCCCGCCGTACGGCATCGCCTCTGGACAGGCCGCCGAGCATCAGGGGCAGCGCGACGTTCTCCTCTGCGGGCAGCTCGGGCAGGAGCTGGCCGAACTGGAAGACGAATCCGAAGCGGGTACGGCGAAGCTCGCTGCGGCGGCGCTCGCCCAGCGTGTCGATGCGCTCGCCGAGCAGCCTGACCTCGCCCGCGTCCGGCTTCATGATCCCGGCGAGGCAATGGAGGAGGGTTGACTTCCCTGACCCGCTCGGCCCCATGATGGCCAGCGCCTCTCCCCTGCCCAGGGCCAGGCCGACCCCGCCCAGCGCCACGGTCGGCCCGAAGCGCTTGACCAGGCCGACTCCCTCAAGAACAACACTCATGGCCATGACCCTCTCCCGGGAGGGGACCGCGGCGGATCGGCCGACCGGCCCGACAGCCGTGCGCTTATATCAGCCAAAAGGCCGACATCACGGAAAGGCCGTCATCACGGTGGGACTGGCAGAATCGGTCGGGTGACGATTCGGGTACTCATCGCCGACGACCAGCAGCTCGTGCGGACCGGTTTCCAGATGATCCTGGACGCCCAGCCGGACATGGAGGTCGTGGCGACCGCCGCCAACGGCGCCGAGGCGGTCGAGCACGCGCGCAGGCTCAGGCCGGACGTGTGCCTGCTCGACATCCGCATGCCGAAGCTGGACGGCCTCGAAGCCACCAGGATCCTGGCGGGCCCCGGGGTCAGGGAACCGATGCGGGTGGTCATCGTCACCACCTTCGACCTGGACGAGTACGTCTACGGCGCGCTGCGCGCCGGGGCGACCGGGTTCCTGCTCAAGGACAGCGGGCCGACCCTGCTCATCGAGGCGATCAGGGCCGCCGCCGCGGGGGACGCGCTCGTCTCGCCCTCGGTGACCGTACGGCTGCTCGAACACCTGGCGCGTCCCCGCTACGGCGGCGGAGGCAGGCCGCCGAGCGAGCCGCTCACCGAGCGCGAGTTCGACGTCGTGCGCCTGGTCGCCAGGGGAAGGACCAACCAGGAGATCGCCGCGGAGCTGTTCGTCTCGCTCTCCACGGTCAAGACGCACCTGGGGAGCATCCAGGCCAAGCTCGGCGCGCGCAACCGGGTGGAGGTCGCGGCCTGGGCCTGGGAGTCCGGCGTCGTGGGCTGATTAGCCGGGTGGCTGACGGGATAAAAGAAGGTCAGGTCCCTTCAGCGCGTGCCCGGGGGAGACACATATGCGCTTCGTCCCGCCGGTGCCCAGGAGATCGGCCACCGCCGTCCACGCGGCCCTCGCGGCCCAGGTGCTCACGGTCGCCGCCCTGGTGGTCTTCGAGCACGTCCGGGGCAGGCGGCTCGCCGGGGAGATCTCGGCGCTCGGCGGTGACCCCCACGCCCCCGGCGCGCAGGCCGTCGTCGGCGCGGTTACCGTCTTCGCCATCCTGGTCATGCTGGTCGCGGTCGCCGCCTTCGCGGGCGCCGCGGCCTATCTGACCTGGCTGGTCCAGGCGAGGCAGCGCGTCACGCGCTCCTGGACGCCCGCGCTGCCCATGCTCGCGGCCTGGCTCGTGCCCGGCGTCAACCTGGTCGTCCCGCCGCTGCTCGTCCACCGCCTGTGGCGCGACTCCCGCCCGCCCGCCGACCGGCGCGCGCGCTGGCTCGCGCTGCTGGCCGCCTGGTGGCTGAGCTGGCTGGCCACGCTCGCCGTCGCCGTGGCGCGGCTGCCGTTCGGCGCCCCGCACGGCGACTCCGACCTGACCGGTCTCGGCCTCGCCGACCTGGCGGTCGTCACGCTCGCCGCGCTGCTGTGCGCGGCGACGGTGCGGCAGATCACCACCGTCCAGACGGCCGCCCCACACGACCTCACCAGGGCGCTCGACGCTGCCCGGGGTCAGTCCCAGGCCCGCATCAGCAGCCAGCCCTCGCCTGCGGTGTCGAAGCGCAACTCGTAGGTGCCCCGCCCGTCGCCGGGGTCGGCCTCGACCCGCCAGAAACGGCGCTCCCCCGGGTCGCCCTCGGAGACCTTCCACCACTCACGGGCGACCACCCACCGGTCGAGCACCTGACGGACGGCGTAGAGCCGGTCGCGCCAGACGAACTGGACCGGCTGGCCGTCACGGGTCCAGACCTCGATCGGATCACCGTAGAGTCTGCTCACGGCACCTCTCCCCGCGGTTCGCTTCTCGCGCCCGGGGGAAGACGGGCCTGGCCCGTCGAACATACGTTCTTATGTCATGAGGCGCAAGTCCCCCATCTGTCTCACGAGTGGGTTGGCGTCAACCGAGTTACGGATGCTGAACGTCACGCTGCCCGCGCGGTAGCGGTCGTCGGACCACTCGACGGGACGGCCCTCGTGGGTCGTGGTGACCCGGCGCTGGCGCAGCAGCGGGCTGCCGCGCCGTACGACCAGGAGGCGGGAGTCCTCGACACCGGCGGCGACCGCGTCGATGAGATGCTCGCCGTAGGCGAAGACCAGGCCGACGTCCTCGTAGAGCGCCTGGGTGATCGACTCGCAGTCGGGCGGGATCCGCTCGACGGCCGGGGCGATCCAGCCCGCGTAGACGGTGCGCTCCAGCATCACCGGCTCACCTTCGAGGGAGCGCAGCCGCAGCACGGAGAGCACCGGGTCACCCGGCTGGAGTGCCAGCCGTACGGCCTCGGCCGCGTCGGCGCCCCGGCGGCGCTGTTCGAGCACCTGGCCGCTGACCCGGTAGCCCATCGCCTGCGCCCACTGCGCGAAGCTGTTCAGCTCGGCGAAGCTCTGGCTGCGCTCGCGGCCGACCACGATGCGCCTGGCCCCCTGCCGGGAGCCGACCAGGCCCTCCGCGGCGAGCAGGGCGACGGCCTGGCGGACGGTGCCGCGCGAGACCTCGAAGCGGGCGGCGAGCGTCGTCTCCGAGGGGAGCGGGGAGCCGACGGCGTACTCGCCGCGCATGATCGCCTCTCTCAGCTCGGCCGCGATCCCCACATAACGCGCCCCACTCGTCGTGTCCACCGGGCTCCGTCCGTTTCTCGTGTAAGCACTTGCGCGCACCGGGCGCCTCACGTTCACCAGTCTGGACAAGCGTGAATGACTCGTGAAGCGGCAGCTCATGCGTTCCCCTGACGTACTCCGAGCGTTCATCGAGGGGCAACCGGGAGCCGACCCGCCAAAGCTAGCTTGTTCGGACAAGTTCGTGAATTTCTGTTCTGGGAGAGAACGTGATCACATCACGCGTCCGCCTCGCGGGCCTGGCCGCGCTCCTCATCGCGGGCGCCACGGCGTGCGGCGCGGCCCCGACGACCGCGTCCCCGTCGGGCACCGCCTCAGGCGCGGCCCCCGGCGCCGCGGGAGACGCCCCGGCGGCGGGCGCGGCGGCCACCGCCACCTCGGCGGCCGACTTCGGCGGGTTCGACAAGCTCGTCGAGGCCGCCAAGAAGGAGGGCAAGCTGCACGTCATCGCGCTGCCCCCCGACTGGGCCAACTACGGCAAGATCATCGAGGCGTTCACCGCGAAGTACGGCATCGAGATCGAGAGCGAGACCCCCGACGCCGCGAGCGCCGACGAGATCAACGCGGTGAAGACCCGCAAGGGCCAGGACCGCGCCCCCGACGTGCTCGACGTCGGCCAGTCCTTCGCCATCAGCGGCGCCGCCGAAGGCCTGTTCGCGCCCTACAAGGTGCAGACGTGGGACAAGATCCCCGACAACCAGAAGGAGCCGACCGGCCTGTGGTTCAACGACTACGGCGGCTACGTCTCCATCGGCTGTGACGCCAAGAAGATCACCAAGTGCCCCGAGTCCTTCGCCGACCTGCTCAAGCCCGAGTACAAGGGCAAGGTCGCGATGAACGGCAACCCCACCAAGTCGGGTTCGGCGTTCGCGGGTGTCTACGCGGCGGCGCTGGCAGGCGGCGGCTCCTTCGACGACATCCAGCCCGGCCTGGACTTCTTCAGGAAGCTCAAGGCCGCGGGCAACTTCAACCCCGTCGAGACCACCCCGGCGACCATCGAGAAGGGCGAGACCCAGATCAGCATCGACTGGGACTACAACAACGCCGCCTACGCCCCCAAGCTCGTGGACAAGGGCCTCGACTGGAAGACCGTCATCCCCTCCGACGGCAAGTACTTCCAGCTCTACGCCCAGGCCATCAACAAGGACGCCCCGCACCCGGCCGCCGCCCGCCTGTGGCAGGAGTTCCTCTACAGCGCCGAGGGCCAGAACCTCTACCTCGGCGGCTTCGCCCGTCCGGTGCTGCTGCCCGCGATGCAGGCCGACGGCTCGGTGGACAAGGCGGCCGAGGCCAACCTGCCTCCGGTCGAGGGCGAGCCGACCTTCCCGACCGACGCCCAGGTCGCCAAGGCGAAGGAAGTCCTGGCCACCGGCTGGGGCGCCGCCGTCGGCGGCTGACCCATGGCAGCGGAAACCACCCCCCGTGCCTGGCCCGCCGCGGTGCCCCTGCTGGCCTTCGTGGCGCTGGCGTTCGGCATCCCGGCGGTGGCGCTGCTGCTGGGCGCCTTCACCGTCACGGAGCCGGGAACCGGCCGGACCTTCCTCGGCACCGCAAACCTGGCCGAGAGCCTGCGGGGCAACTACCTGACGACCCTGCTCGGCAGCGTTCGCCTGTCGGCGGTCGTCGCGGCGCTCGGCATGCTTCTCGGCGCCCTCCTCGCCCGGGCGGTGGTCACCTCCTCCTCGGCGGTGCTGCGCGGGGCGGTGCTGTCGGCCTCCGGGGTGCTGGCCAACTTCGGCGGGGTGCCGCTGGCGTTCCTGTGGGTGGCGACCCTGGGCAACTCGGGGGTGGTCACCACGGCCTTCGGGCTGGGTGAGTCGGGCTGGAGCCTGTACGGCTTCTGGGGGTTGGTCCTGGTCTACATGTACTTCTCGGTGCCGCTGATGGTGCTGGTCCTCGCGCCCGCCCTTGAGGGCCTGCGGCCGCAGTGGCGGGAGGCCGCCGAAAGCAGCGGGGCCGGTGCCTGGCAGTACTGGCGGCACGTCGGCATCCCGGTGCTCGCCCCCTCGCTGCTCGGCGGCTTCGTGCTGCTGTTCGGCGGGGCGTTCGCCGCCTACGCCACCGCGGCGGCGATCACCGGCAGCACGGTCCCCCTGGTGACCCTGCAGATCGCCGACGCCCTCACCGGCGACGTGCTCATCGGGCACGAGAACGTCGCGCTCGCGCTCAGCCTCGACATGGTCGTCGTGGCGGGCCTGGTCATGGCGGTGCACCTGCCGCTGCAGAGGAGGAGCAGCCGATGGTTGCGGTGACCCCCGTCCTCGACGCCCCGAGGGAGTTGGCCCCCGCCGGGAGGCGGCGGGTGCGCGTGTGGCGCGGCCTGGCGCTGGGGCTCGCGGCGGTCTACTTCCTGCTCCCGCTGGCCACCTCGTTCTGGTTCACGGTCCACAACGAGCGGCAGGGCTTCTCCCTGGCCCCCTACCCGCGCATCCTGGCCGCGGAGGGCTTCGGGACCAGCATGCTGCTCTCGCTCGGCCTGGCCGCCGCGACGATCGTGGTGGCGCTCGGGCTCACCCTGCCCGCGATGCTTGCCGTACGGCTCGGCGCGCCCAGGTTGCGGCCCGTCCTTGAGGTGGTCTGCACGCTCCCGCTGGTGGTGCCGCCGATCACGTTCGTCTCCGGGATCGGCACGGTGCTGCGGTCCGGGCCCGACCTGCTGGCGACGACGCCGTTCTGGGGGACGCTGATGGCGATCCAGGACGAGCGGTTCCCCCTGGTGCTGGTGCTGGCCTACGTGGTGCTGGCGCTGCCGTTCGTCTACCGCTCGCTGGACGCGGGGCTGCGGGCGATCGACGTGCGCACCCTCGTGGAGGCGGCCCGCGGCCTCGGCGCCTCGTGGCCGTACGTGCTGCTGCGGGTGCTCGTCCCCAACCTGCGTTCGGCCATCACCGGGGCCGCGTTCCTCACCCTGGCGCTGGTGCTCGGGGAGTACACGGTCGCGGCGCTGCTCGGCTACCGGACCTTCCCCGTCTGGATCGTGACGGTCGCGGGCTCCGAGGGACAGCTGTCCGTCGCCGTCTCGCTGCTGAGCCTGTTGATCATCTGGTTGCTCTCGCTCGCCCTGTCCGGCGCGGGCGCAGGAAGGAGGAGGTCGTCGTGACCGCCGGTGTCGAGTTCCGCGGGCTGCGCAGGATGTTCGGCCGCACGGTCGCCCTGGACGGCCTCGACCTGACCGTACGGCCCGGCGAGCTGATGGCCCTGCTCGGCCCCTCCGGCTGCGGCAAGACCACGGCGCTGCGCTGCGTGGCGGGCTTCGAACACCCCGACGAGGGGGCCGTGGTCGTCGACGGCGAGGACGTCACCCGCAGGCCCGCCAACCGCAGGGACACGGGCATGGTCTTCCAGTCCTACAGCCTGTTCCCCAACCTGAACGTCCGCGACAACGTGGCCTTCGGCCTGCGGGTCCGCAAGGTGCCCGCGGCGAGACGGCACGCCAGGGCGGCCGAGCTGCTCGAACTGGTCGGGCTCCCCACCCACGGCGAGCGCTACCCGCACGAGCTGTCGGGCGGCCAGCAGCAGCGCGTCGCGCTGGCCAGGGCGCTGGCACCCGAACCCCGGGTGCTCCTGCTGGACGAGCCGCTGTCCGCGCTCGACGCCAAGGTACGGCTCACGCTGCGCGAGGAGATCCGGCGCCTGCAGCTCGACCTGGGCATCACCACCGTCTTCGTGACCCACGACCAGGAGGAGGCGCTCTCGGTCGCCGACCGGGTCGCGGTGATGCGTGAGGGACGGCTCGAACAGTGCGCCCCGCCCGCCGAGGTCTACGACCGGCCCGCGACGCCGTTCGTGGCCGAGTTCGTCGGCACCATGAACCACCTGCCCGGCCGTCTGTCCTCGGGGGAGGTCACTGTCCTCGGCATGACACTGCCCGTCGAGGGGCCGCTGCCCGCCACGCCCGAGGTCGACGTGCTGGCCCGCCCCGAGGCGGTGCTCCTGACCCCCGACCCCGACGGGGAGGGACTCGTCGTCACCTCGTCCTTCCGCGGCTCCTCGGCCCGGCTTCGGGTACGGCTCGGCGATCTTGAGGTGCTCAGCGACGTGCCAGGCCACGACACCGTACGGCTCGCGCCCGGCACCCGGGTCGGCGTCGGCCTCGTGCGGCGCCCCGTCCTCGTGGCCGGGCGCGCCGGTGAATCCTGAGCTGAGGGCCGTCCTGTTCGACATGGACGGCACCGTCGTGGACACCGAGGGGCTGTGGCGGCAGGCGTGCGCCGAGGTCGCGGCCGAACTCGGCCTGCGGCCCGGCGAGGTAGATCCCGACCACGTGCACGGCCGTCCCGCCGAGCACACCGCGGCCCACCTGCGGCGGCCCGGCGTCTCCCTCGGGTGGATCAGCGAACGGCTCACCGAGGGGTTCGCCCGCCTGGTCGCCCACGGGGTGACGCCGCTGCCCGGCGCGCTCGCACTGCTGGACGGCCTGGCCTCGGCCGGGGTGCCGACCGCCCTGGTCACCGCCTCCTCCCGGCGCGTCGTCGAGCCGGTGCTCGGCGTGGTCGGGGCGGAGCGCTTCCGCCTGGTCGTCGCCGCCGAGGACGTCGTCAGGGGCAAACCCGCGCCCGATCCCTACCTGCTGGCCGCCACCCTGCTCGGCGTCGATCCCGCCCTGTGCGTGGCCGTCGAGGACAGCCCCGTCGGCCTGACCTCGGCCCTGACCGCGGGATGCAGGGCGGTGTACGTTTCCCGGGAACGTGCCGTGCCGTACGGCGTGCTCTCCGTGAACAGCCTGGAAAAGATCGACGTCACGATGCTCCGGAGGCTGGTGTCGGGAGAGATCTCGGTAGGCTGAGCCGTTCGTGCAATGGCGGATGTGGTGGTTAGGTGTGGCCGTGAACGATGTGAATGCGGGTGATTCCTTCCAAATAGGGCAATACAGGGTGCTGGGCCAGCTCGGCAGAGGGGGGATGGGCACCGTCTACCTCGGTGAGGCACCCGACGGTCAGCGTGTCGCCATCAAAGTCATCAACCCCGAGTACAGCCGCCACGACCAGTTCAGGATGCGTTTCCGCCGCGAGGCCGACGCCGCCCAGCGGGTGCGCAGATTCTGCACGGCCGCCGTGATCGAGACCGCGCTCGACGGCGACCAGCTCTACGTCGTCACCGAGTACGTCCCCGGCCCCAACCTTGAGGAGGCCGTGCAGAACGGGGGGCCGCTGCGCGGCTCCAGCCTCGACTCGCTCGCCGTCGGCGTGGCGACCGCGCTGGCCGCCATCCACGCCGCCGGGGTGGTGCACCGCGACCTCAAGCCCTCCAACGTGCTGCTCTCCCCCGTCGGCCCCCGGGTGATCGACTTCGGCATCGCCCGCGCGCTCGACACCCTCGGCGGCATCACCGGGACCGGCGAGATCCTCGGCACCCCCCGCTACATGGCTCCCGAGGCACTGCGCGGCGAACCGCTCTCCGCGGCCTGCGACGTCTTCTCTTGGGGCTGCCTGCTCGCCTTCGCCGCCAGCGGCAGGGCGCCCTTCGGCGGGGAGAGCCTGCCGTCGGTGCTCTACCAGGTGCTCAACACCGAGCCCACCCTCGACGGCCTCGAAGGACCGCTGCGCGAACTGGTGATCCACGCCATCGCCAAGGACCCCCGGCACAGGCCGACCTCCCAGCAGATCCTCGACAGCCTTGTTGGCCGCGCCGCCCCACACGAGCAGGCCGCCGACTCCGTCCAGGCCGCCTGGCAGCGCGACCCGGCGGCGCCGGGACTCACCGCGGCGGGCGGGACGGCAGTGTGGGGCGCGAACCAGCCGCTCGGGACGACCGTCCCTCCGGGCACCCCCGCCCCCAGGCCGCGCCGTACCACCAGGACCGTCGTGATCGGCGCGGTCACCGCCCTGGCCGTGGTGGCAGGAGGAGCAGCCCTGTTCCTCACCCTGTCCTCGGGCGGGCCCCCGGAGAGCCTCCCCCTGCTCTACCAGGAGGACTTCACCCAGAGCGGCAACGGCTGGAGCGGCGGCGTCTACGACGGCGTCGACGACAGGTACGGCTACTCGCCCGACGGCTTCTACGCCGTCGACGTGGACGGCGGCTACCCCGTGGGACGGCAGAAGGCGCCGATCGGCTTCCTGACCGCCCCGCCCACGACCCCCGACCCCATGGCCAGCCCTACCCCGGTCATCCCCGACCGCTTCCTGCTCGGCGTCGACGCCGGGCCCCGCGCGGGCAGCGAGGGACAGGGCGAGTACGGCCTGTTCTGCCGTGGTGAGGAGAGCTACGAGGCGACCCGCTACGAGTTCCTGGTCGACACCCTCGGCACGGCCCGCATCCGCAAGGCCGTCAGGAGCGGCGGCGGCGAGTTGATCAAGGCGGTCCCCGTCGATCTCCCCGAGAAGGGCCCGGTGCGCATCCAGGCCGAGTGCGCGGGCGGCCCCGACGGCGTCCGGCTGACCATGTGGGTCGACGGCAGGCAGGTCGGGAGCGTCCTGGACGCCAACCCGCTGCCCAGCGGCCAGGTCGGCGTGCTCGCCAGGGTCGGCGAGAAGAGCAGCGCGACGCTCAGGGCGTCCTTCGACAACTTCACCATGCGCGGCGTGACCTCTCCGAAGCCCTCGGGCGGGAACAGCGAGTGACCTTCGCGGGGTTGGGGACGATCGGAACCATCCAACGAGCGAAGGAGCCAGCACCATGCGCGCCATAGTCGTCTCCGCGACCGGCGGTCCCGAGGTCCTCACCTACACCGACCATCCGGACCCGGAGCCGAACCCCGGTGAGGTGCTGGTCGACGTCGCCGCCAGCGGGGTGAACTTCATCGACGTCTACCACCGTCTCGGCCGCTACCCGCTCTCGCTGCCCTTCGTCCTCGGCAACGAGGGCGCCGGAACCGTCGCCGCCGTCGGCGAGGACGTGACTGGCCTGTCCGTCGGCGACACCGTGGCCTGGGCCGGGGTGATGGGCAGCTACGCGGAGAAGGCCGTGGTGCCCGCCTCACAGCTGCTGGCCGTACCCGACGGGATCGACGCCGAGCAGGCCGCGGCGGTGACCCTGCAGGGGCTGACCGCCCACTACCTGGCCCACTCGACCTACGAGGTGAAGCCCGGCGACGACGTGCTGGTGCACGCGGCGGCCGGGGGCGTCGGCCTGCTGCTCGTCCAGATCGCGAAGCTGCGCGGCGCCCGGGTGATCGGCACGGTCTCCACCGAGGAGAAGGAGATCCTGGCCCGCCAGGCGGGCGCGGACGACGTGCTGCGCTACGACGGCTTCGCCGACGCGGTGCGCGACCTGACCGGCTCCGGCGTGCACGTCGTCTACGACGGCGTCGGCGCCGCCACCTTCGACGCGAGCCTCGCCTCACTGCGCCCGCGCGGCATGATGGCCCTGTACGGCCAGGCCAGCGGCCCGGTCCCGCCCGTCGATCCGCAGGTCCTGGCCAGGGGCGGCTCCCTGTTCCTGACCCGCCCCAGCATGGGCCCCTACATCGCCACCCGCGACGAACTGGCCTGGCGCGCCTCCGACATCTTCGGCTGGGTGGCCTCGGGCGACCTCAGGGTCCACATCTCCGCCCGCTACCCCCTGTCCGAGGCCGCCCAGGCCCACCAGGACCTGGAGGCCCGCCGTACCACAGGAAAGCTTCTCCTGATTCCCTGACGCTCAGCCGCGCAGCGCGCGCCACAGGACGGAGGGGCGCATGAGGGCGGATGGGGGGTCGAGGAGGCCGGTGACGCGGGTGAAGGCGACGGCGGCTTCGGCGTCGTGGGCGGCGGCCCGTTGCAGTCTGCGGATGTAGGCGCCCATGAGCCTGGCCTGCCGGCTCCTGGCCGCCCCCGCCTCGCGCATGGCCTGGTCGGCGCCCGTCGAGAGCTGCCAGGCGGGGTCGAGGGCCCTGGCCGCCGCGGTGAAGTAGCGGCGGGCCAGGCCCTCGGTGCCGTCCCTGAGGCACTCACGCATCGCGAGCGCCTCAAGGGCGGCGACCGCCATCCCCTGCCCGTAGATCGGGTTGAAGTTGCACAGGGCGTCCCCGGCGACCAGCAGCCCCTCGGGGAAGCGCGTCAGCCGCTCGTAGCGACGCCGTACGCTCGCCGGGATCCTCGCCACCCCGATCTCGCCGAGCGGCTCGGCGGCGCGCACCGCCTCGGCCACGTCGGCGGGCACCACCTCCTCGACCCAGGCGAAGAACTCCTCGGCGTCGGCGGGCGGGCGCGCGCCCGCGTTGCCGCCGAGCGTCACCAGCCACCGGTCCCCCTCGACCTGACACAGCGCCGCCCCCTTCGGCTGGCCGGGGTAGGTGCCGACGAGGACCATCCGCTCCTCCAGCGCCCCCTCGGGAATGCGCAGGTACCACGTCGCGTAGGACACCTCGACCTTGACGACCTCCTCGGCGGGACGGTCGAACCCCATCGTCTCCAGCCAGGCGAGCGTCCGCCCTCCCCTGCCCATGGCGTCCACGACGAGGTCGGCGGGCAGTTCCTCCTCATCCCCTGCCCGTCCTGCGGCGGCGATCCGCGCCCCGGCGACCCGCGCCACGTCCGTCATAAGCCCGGTGACCTGGTTGCGGTCCCGCACGGTCACCGTCGGCAGCTCCCGCGCCCTGCGCAGCAGGTGCCGTTCGAGGAAGGGCCGGGTCGCCGAGATACCCCGCTCCCCCGTCGGCGTCCGCGCGAACTCGTGCCCTCCCATGATCATCCGAAGCTGCACGATCATCTCGTACGGCACCGCCCCGTCGGCGACCATCTCCTCCGTGACGCCGGGGAACAGCTCCTCGATGATCCGCAGGCCCCTCGGCAGCAGGGCGTGGGCGTGGAAGCCCTGCGGCACACCCCTGCGCGGCTCCCGGCCCTCCCCGGACAGGTCGTCCCGCTCGACGAGCGTCACCCCGTCGTAGAAGTCGGTCAGCGCCCGCGCGGTGAGCAGTCCGCCCACCCCCGCCCCCAGCACGACCGCGTGTTTCCCCGCCCTACGGATCATCATCGCCTCCCGTTGCCGTACCGACTCATCCGAATCTGCCGGAAAGATCACCGAAGATCGAGACTTGACGACGGGAAACGGCCGGGCTCTGGCCGTCTATCGTGAAGTCATGGACGTGGACACCGCCTTCGTGCTCGGTGGCGGGGGCGTGCTCGGCGCCCACGAGGTGGGCATGCTGCGCGCGCTCGACGAGGCGGGCGTCAAGCCGGACGTGGTCGTCGGCACCTCCGTCGGGGCGCTGAACGGCGTGGTGCTCGCCGCGCACCCCGGCGACGCGGTCAGGCACCTCACCTCGCTGTGGCGCTCGGAGGTGGTCCGTACGGCCTTCGCCGGGTCGTGGGTCACCCGGCTGTCCACGCTGGCCAAGAGCGGCACCCACCTGCACTCCCCCGAACCGCTGCGGGAGCTGCTGGCCAGGACGCTGCCCGTCTCCCGCATCGAGGAGCTGGCGGTGCCGTTCCAGTGCGTCGCCGCCTCCGTCGAGCACGCCCGCGCCCACTGGTTCACCGAGGGGCCGCTGGTCGAGGCGGTCCTGGCCTCGTGCGCGGTGCCCGGCCTGCTGCCGCCGATCCGCGTCGGCGACGACCACTTCCTCGACGGCGGCCTGGTGCACAGCATCCCGGTCGGCCGGGCGGTCGCCCTGGGTGCCCGCCGCGTCTACGTCCTGCACGTGGGCCGGATCGAACGCCCGCTGACCGTTCCACGTCGCCCCTGGGAGGTCGGCCTGATCGCCTTCGAGATCGCCCGCAGGCACCGCTTCGCCGAGGAGATGGCCGCCCTGCCGGAGGGGGTCGAGGTGCACGTCATGCCCTCGGGCTCGGAGAACAGGCCGGGGGTGGACCTGTCCCAGCTGCGGTATCGGGACTCATCTCAAATATCCGGATATATCCGGCGGGCCTATGACGCCTCCTCCCGCTATCTCGCCGAGCTGGCCCACTAGCCACTGGAAGGAGGTGGCCGTGCTTCCTCCGCGCATCATCCGCCGTCTGGTCCTGGCACCCCTGGTCATCGCGCTCACCGTGGCCGCGGTGCTCACCCTGCCGGTCTGGCTGATCGTGGTCACCGCGGCCTCACTGCGGCTGCCGCCCCCGCAACGGCGGGGCACCCGGCTCGTGTGGTTCGCGGTGTCGTGGTTGACGCTGGAGTCCATGGCGCTGATCGCCTGCCTGTGGCTGTGGATCATCGACCTCGGCGGGCGGCTGAGTCACGACGAACGCGAGGAGCGCCACTACGCCCTGGTCAAGTGGCTGCTGTCCAATGTGTACGGCGCCGCCGTACGGATCTTCGGCCTCAGCGTCGAGATCGACGAGCCGCGGGCGACCTCGGAGGAGCTGTCCCGCCGCCTGACCCGGCCGGTGATCGTCCTGTCCCGGCACGCGGGCCCCGGCGATTCGGTCCTGCTCGTCCACCACCTGCTCACGAGGTACGGCAGGCGCCCCAGGATCGTGATGAAGGCGGCGCTGCAGCTCGACCCGTCCCTGGACGTGATGGTCAACCGGCTGCCGAACGCCTTCGTCCCGCCCGACGCCGAGACGGGCGGCGTCATCACCGAGATCCGCCGCCTGGCCTCGGACATGGACCCCGACGACGCCCTGGTGATCTTCCCCGAGGGGGGCAACTTCACCCCGAAACGCCGCAGACGGGCCATCCTCCGCCTGGAGGACCGGGGGCTGCGCGAGGAGGCCGCCCGCGCCCGGCGCCTCGAACACCTGCTGCCGCCCCGCCCCAACGGCGCCCTGGCCGCCATCGAGGCCTGCCCCACCGCCGACGTGGTCTTCGTCGCCCACACCGGCCTGGACGACCTGGTCACCCTCGGCGACATCTGGCACAGGCTGCCGGTACGGGCGGAGATCAGGGCGGGGTGGTGGCGGGTGCGGGCGGAAGACGTCCCCGAGGGCCGGGAGGAACGCATCACCTGGCTGTTCGACCAGTGGGACAGGATCGACACCTGGATCACCGAACACCGCGCCGCCCCGGTTTCTGAGGGCTAGAACCGCGTGATCTTCGCGCTGCGGTGCAGGAGGTGGGCGTTGCGGAGTTCCTGGGTGGGGTCCGCGTGCACCTCAAGTCCCGGCTTCCCGGCCAGTGGGGCCAGATCGAGGTCGGGCGCCGTCCCCCGCACGTCGACGAACCGCAGCCGGGCCAGGGACGTGAGCGGCGACAGGTCCGTCACCCCGGAGCAGCCCTCCAGAGAAATGTTGTCGAGTTTCGACAGGCCGGCCAGCGGGCCGAGGTCGGAGATCTCCACACTGTCGAGAATCAGGCTCTCAAGATCACGCTGACGGGCCAGCGGCGAAAGGTCCTCCACCGGGCATCCCCTCAGGTTCAGCAACCGGAGGTCGAGGGCGTCGAGCGCGTCCAGGTCGCCCACGACGGTGTCCCGCAGGGACAAAGTCCGAAGCCTCGGGCAGTGACCGACCAGGGCGCGCAGCCCACCTTCGAGGTGGGTTCCGGTGAGGACGAGCCCGTGCAGGTGCGGAAAGCTCGCGAGGAACGCCGGGTCCCTCAGGTGAGGAGCGTTGCGGAGGTGTAGTCGCACCAGCTCGGTCTGCCGGGCGACCGGACGGAAGTCGTCGATCGACTCCAGACCGGCGAGACTCAGTATTTCGAGCCGGGGCATGGCGTCGAGGAAGGCGAGGTCCCCGGTGAAGCTGTGGCCACTCAGATTTAAGTGCCGTAGTTGGGACAGACGGGTGAGGGGCTCCAGATCGGCGGGAAGCGACGACTCCGCTGTGATCGTCAACCACTCCAGGCGCGTCAGGCCTCCCACGGCGTCGAGGGCAGCCTCGTCCACGGAGTCCAGGTAGTACACGGTCAGTCCGCGCAGCTCCGGCAAGCCACGCAGGAAGTCCAGCCCGCCAGAGACAGAGCAGGTCAGGCGGAGATCGCGAAGCAGCTTCAGGTGGTGGAGCTTGCCCAGCAGGCGTGAGTTGCGCGCCACCACCCTCCCTTTGAGGAGTGGCGCGTCCGCGAGGACCTCGGTGGCGTAGCGGTCGGGGTCGAAGTAGTCCCACCCGGCGATGAGTTCCCGTTGGACCTTCTCCCGGGGGTCACCGCCGTACCCGGCGAGCCTGCGCAGCGCGCGCTGACCGTTGATCAACCAGCAGGTCCGCACCGTCGCCGCCGCCCGCGTCTGGGACAGACCGCCCAGGTCGTCGGGAAGGCGGCGCAGGATCTCCTCCCCCGCGAGCGCGAGCACCCGCGCCTCGGCCGCGTTCCTGGGCGGGATCACCTCGGCCAGGCACGCCTCGACACGCTCTTCCAGGTCGCGAGGAAGCTCCTGGATCGTCTCCAGGCAGCCCGCGACCAGCAGCCGCAGCCTGCGCGCATGCTTGTCCTGTCCGTCGATCCGGTCGAGGAGACCGCCGAGCAGGTCCCGCCGTACCGGGGCGTTGGCGTGTCCCGCGGCCATCACCACCGTCTCGCGCCACTGGTCCAGGTGGGCCCGCTCGACCAATGGTTCGACGTCGGCGTCGTCGGCCGCCTGCTTGGCCGCGAGATACTCCTGGACCGTCCGGTGCACGAAGTCGATCCGCCCGGGAACCGGCTCCCTGATCACCCCGCTGCGCTGCAGCAGATGGTCGAGTACGGCCCGCGCCGACGCCTCGACCCTGGGCATCGTCCCGATCCGCTCCTCGACCCTCCTGAGCGCCGTGGCCGAGGAGAGCTCGGAGCGGCCCCACACCGCCAGTTGCCAGGCCAGGTCCTGGAGGATCCTGACCTTCTGTTCGGGTTCGAGGGTGACCTCGGCGGCGATGCCGCGTTCCGCGTCCCGGCGTTCGAGCAGCAGTTCAAGGGCGGCCTCGTACAGGCCCATCCGGTTGCGCGGCAGTTGCTTGCCCCGGTCCAGGTTGAGCGCGCACAGCATCGCCGCGAGCAACGGCGTCGTGGCCAGCGCCCGCAGGTGAGGGCTGCTCTCGAACCTGGCCAGCAGGGCGCCCTCGTACTCGTCGAGCCGCTCGGGCTCGCACGGCAGGCTCCGGGAGCCCCGCATCGCGATGTGCCACTGCCGTACCAGCTCGCGCAGGTCGGTGGGGGTCATGGGTTCCAGCAAGACCGGGGAGAAGCCCTCCTCGGCCAGCCAGCGCGCGTCTGCGGCGGCGGGCCGGGAGGTCACCACGCTCACGGTGCCGGGGTAGGCGGCCAGCAGCCCGCCGAGCCACTGCCTGACCGCGGGCCGATGCCGTACGGCAAGCTCGTCCACCCCGTCCACGAGCAGCAGGGCGCGTCCCGCGTCGAGGATCCGGTGCGCCCAGCCTTCCGGCATCCGCCCGGCGAGCGGCGCCGCGACGTCAGCGAGGAGGTCCTCGGGACCTGGCAGCTTGCCCGAGGGGTGGCTGCGGAGCTTGACGAAGAACGGGACGCGGCCCTGCCAGGGGGCCAGGTCTCCGGCGAAGCCGCCCCGGGCGGCGGTCACCGAAAGCCAGCGCAGCAGCGTGCTCTTGCCCGAGCCCGCGTCGCCGCGCAGTAGAACACGCCGGGAGCGGCCGAGGGCGCTCTCCACCCGCAGCGTCGCCGCCTCGTGCCTGCCGCCCGCCTCGGTCAGGTCGGCGAAGCGCATCCGCTCGGGGACGCGCTCGCGTGAACGGTCCTCCGGCGAGACGCTGAGGCTGATGTAGGCGACGCTCAGGGTGGCGCGGGGGCGGTAGTTCTCCACCCGGACGCCGAACAGCTCGACCTCGTCGAGGGTGGTGCTGAGGTGTTCGAGGTAGCGGCGTTCGAACTCGGCGTCGTCCTGGGTGCCGGTCGGGGCGTCGAGGGAGCGGACGGGCAGCCTGGCCAGGCCGGAGGTGACCTGCTGGCCGAGGGCGGCGATCCGCTCCTCGACGGCGGTCATGCGGCCCAGGGTCTCGGTGGTGGCCCTGGGGAGATACTGCGGGAGCTGGCTGACGATCCTCAGCAGGCAGTCGAGGCACTCGTCGAGCAGCACGTCGTACAGCCTGGCCCCGGCCTCGCCGAGTTGGCGGTTGGGGTCGCCGAGGGTGTTCCTGAGGTCCCTGGCGAGCTTGACGGGGTCCATGTCGGCGGCCATGAGGGCTCCGTCGGACAGGTCGGCCGACCTGAGGGCGGCGACGACCTCGTGCAGCACGGCCGCCCTGTCGTTCTCGCTGAGGCCGCCGTACTCCTGCTCGGCGAGGACCGCGATCCGCCGCTCGACGCCGTCCGCGATCGCGCCGAGTTGGCGTTCCAGGCTGCGCCGTACGAACCGGTCGGGGAAGCCGGTGCGGATCAGCTCGGTCAGGTCGGCGGCGCGCTCGGCCCTGTCGGTCCTCGCGGCCAGGCCCTCCCGCAGGGCGCGTTCCGCGACGGCCTTGCCCGCCGCGGCGACGACGGCTTCCAGTCCGGACATGCTGCTCCTCGGCGCGCGGCGATCCCCCTCCAATGATCAACCAAAAAGACGCCGGTTACCGAAAAATTGGGATAACTACGGGGCTACCAGTCCTGGGAAAGTCCCGACATGCGACGGAAGTACTCGTCCTCGTCGATCTCCCCCGCCGCGTAACGGCGTTTGAGGATCTCACGGGGGTCGTCTTCGAGCGCGGGCCGCTGTTTTCCTCGCAGCATGCGCAGGAGGGGCGCCGGGCGGACGAGCACCAGGACGATCACCGCGATGACGAGCAGGGGTAGCACGATCCGGAGCATTACTCACCTCCCATGCCTCTATTGTGCGAAATTCTGCGAGAAGTCCGGTGCCTCACGCAAGGACCCTCCGGGTGGCAGTACCGGCATCCCCCGGGGAGCGCCGCCGTCGAGCAGCCGGAGCAGGGCCCCGGTGTCCAGATGACGCTCGACCATGTCGCCGAGGGCGTCCAGCCTCTCCTGCCGCAGCGCGGCGAAGGAGACGTCCGGCGCCGGGACGAAGTCACGCCCGCACACGGCCGCGACGTCGGCGAGGAACGCCCTGCGGAAGTCGTCGTTCTCCAGCGCCCCGTGCCAGGTCGTGCCCCAGACCGAGCCGGAACGGCAGCCGTCGAGGAAGGACTCGCCACCGTGCGCGGTCACCACCCCGTGGTGGATCTCGTAGGCCTCGACCCGGCAGCCGTAGGCGACCCCGGAAGGCCGTCCCAGCGTCTTTTCCGCCGCGAACTCGACAGTCGTCGGCAGCAGCCCCAGCCCCTCGACCGTCCCCGCCCCCGACTCGACCTCGTCGTGAATGGTCCTGGCCAGCATCTGGTAACCGCCGCAGATGCCCAGCACCGCCCGTCCCGGCAGCGCGTCGGCCAGCCCGCTTGCGCGCAGCCACGCCAGGTCCGAGACGGTGGCCCTGGACCCGGGCAGCACCACGAGATCGGTGTCGTCGAGCTCGGCGGGCGAGGTCACGAACCTGACCGTCACCCCCGGCTCCGCGGCCAAAGCATCGAAGTCGGTGAAGTTGGACACCCTCGGCAGCCTCACCACCGCGACCCTCAGGGTCTGCCCGCCGTACGGCGCGCGGGTGGCCGTGGGTCTGCCGTTCAGCGCCAGGGAGTCCTCGACGTCCAGCCACAGCCCGTCCAGCCAGGGCAGCACGCCGTACACCTCGCGGCCCGTCAGCCCCCTGATCATGTCGAGTCCGGGGGCGAGGATCTCCGGCGCGCCCCTGAACTTGTTGATCACGAATCCGGCAACCAGCGCCTGGTCTGCCGGTTCGAGGAGGGCGACCGTGCCGTACAGCGAGGCGAAGACGCCGCCCCTGTCGATGTCCCCGACCACGATCACCGGCAGGTCCGCCGCCCTGGCCAGGCCCATGTTCGCGATGTCGCCCCTGCGCAGGTTGATCTCGGCGGGGCTGCCCGCCCCCTCGCATATCACCACGTCGTAGCGTTCGCGCAGCCGCCCGAGCGCGTCCACGGCGACCTGCCGCAGCCGTTCCTTGACGTCCCAGTACTCCATGGCGTCCACCTCGGCCAGCGGCCTGCCCATGACCACGACCTGGCTGCGCCGGTCACTGCCCGGTTTGAGGAGGATCGGGTTCATGTCCGCGGAGGGCTCAAGTCCGCACGCGGCGGCCTGCATCGCCTGCGCCCTGCCGATCTCGGCGCCGTCGGCGGTGACGAAGGAGTTCAGCGACATGTTCTGCGCCTTGTACGGTGCCACCCGCACTCCCTGCCTGGCCAGCCAACGACAGATCCCCGCGGTGACGACACTCTTACCCGCGTCCGAGGTGGTCCCGGCGACCAACAACGCCCCTTTGACCGGGGCTGGGACATCATGCGGGGGAAGGCTCGTCATGCCTCACAGCATGCCGTACGGCCCGCGTCTCCTTGGGCGTGGGCCAACTACCGCCGTCGGCGGAGAAGCGTCGCCAGTACGGCCAGGCCCGCCGCGGTGAACCCGACCGCTCTGGCCAGCCGTACGGCGCGGCGGATGTCCGGCACCGAGGGCTTGGGCCCGTCGCCCATCTCCGGGCGGTGCTCGACGCGGTCGCCGTAGACGTTGACGCCGCCGAGTGTGACGTCGAGCGCCCCGGCGAAGGCCGCCTCACAGCGGCCGGAGTTCGGGCTGGGATGACGGTGGCCGTCCCTGCGCAGCATCCGCACCGACTGTCCGGCGGAACCGCCGACCACGGGCGCGCAGACGGCCGTGAGCAGGCCGGTGATCCGCGCCGGGACGAGGTTGGCGACGTCGTCGAGCCGGGCCGCCGCCCAGCCGAACCGCTCGTAACGGGCGCTGTGGTGGCCGACCATGGCGTCCAGCGTGTTGATCGCCCGGTAGGCCAGCAGCCCGGGGACCCCGGCAACCGCTCCCCAGAACAGCGGCGCGACCACGGCGTCAGAGGTGTTCTCCGCTACCGACTCGACAGTCGCCCTGGCCAGCTCCGCCGCCTCCAACCGGGAGGGGTCGCGCCCGCACAGGTGGGAGAGCCTGCCGCGTGCGCCCACGAGATCGTCCGCCTCAAGGAACTCCGCCATCGCCACGCCCTCGCGCCCCAGCGTCGTGCCGCCGAGCACCGCCCAGGTGGCCACCGCGCTCAGCGTGCCCCGCAGCACCTGGTTGCGCGTCCTGGCCACGGCCACTCCGAGCAACGCCACCGGGCCGACGCACAGCGCGACGTGGACGACTCCTGCGGGCCGGGCGTCGCCGTACAGGCGGCTCTCCAGCGCGGCGGCGGCCCGGCCGAACAGCGCGACCGGATGCCCGCGCCTCGGATCACCCAGCACGGCGTCCGCGAGGACCCCGGCGAGCATACCCAGGGCTTCTGCCCTGTTTTTAGATGAGATGGGCATGGAGCCGGTCCTGGTTCGTTTCGAGCCAGGTACACGCCCGGCGGATACGGGCCCCGGCGCCGCCCTCCCACATCCGGGCCCAGCCACCGCCCAGGGACTCGGCCTTGGCGCGCATGGAGACGTAGGAGCGGTTGAAGCGGAGCCTGGACAGGTCGAGCAGGCGGCGACGATCACGGGCCGCCAGGCCGTACGCGTCGCAGAAGAGCCGCAGCCTCGGCCCGACCGCGAGATCGGCCTGGAGCGGCTCCAGATCGACCGGATCGGCGATCGGCGCCCAGTGCCGCAACGTCGTCACCACGTCGAACAGCCGGGTCGTCGGCCTGGCCATGTCGAAGTCGATCAGCGCGGCGGGCAGCCCGTCCCTGAAGATCACGTTGTCGAGGTTGACGTCACAGTGGCCGATCAGCTCGGCGGGCGCGTCATCGTTGGACCCCGTCTCCCAGCAGGCGCCCCGGGGCGGGACAAACCCGGCGGAGGCGTCATGGAAGCGCCGCAGCAGCTCCGCCAGCGCGGCCAGCGAATCGTCGGTGAGCGCGTAGCCGGGCAACGGCCTGGGGGCGGACTCCCCCTCGACGTAGGTCAGGATCTCCCTGCCCGACTCGTCGAACCCCATGGCCCTCGGCGCCCCGTCGAATCCGGCGCTCTCCAGGTGCCGCAGCAACGCGTGCACCGACCGCGTCGAGGTGCGAACCGGTCTGCGAACGGTGTCGCCGACCCGCACGACGCCGTCGGTCACGTCACCGCCCAGCAGGGGAATCTCCTTCTGGAACGTGACGACGAACATGGCATACGAGCCTAGACCGCCTTCCCCACCGAGGAGAACGATTTCCGGTGAAACACCCGACGCGCCGCAGATCACCGCCCCTGCGACCACCCCACCGGGCAGATGTCCCCGGGGCACGCTCCGCCACCCGCCGGCCCACGGAGTGATCCTCGCGACACAGAGGGGAAACCGATGCATGTGCACTCCCCGGATCATGCACAATTAAGCGGGAGCGCCCTTAGCTCAGCTGGATAGAGCACCGGACTTCTAATCCGACGGTCGCAGGTTCGAATCCTGCAGGGCGCGCTTCGCATGACCAGCCCAAAGAGCCTCTGACCAGCGACAACGCTGGGCGGAGGCTCTCGTGCTGTGTGCGGTGGTGTGCGGTTAGGGGCGGGCGACTGCGGTTGGCTGTGCCGAATACGTGCCCAAGTTTCCGAGCCTGCTCCGGATCACTGTCCGCCGTCCCTGAGCGCGTCGGAGATCCGGCGCTTGGCCACCTCGTCCTGGCCGACGATGCACTTGGCGTAGATCCTGAGCAGGACTTCCACACTGTGTCCGGCCCACTCGGCCACCTGAGTGGGCGCCACGCTAGCATTCAGCCAGGTGGAGACACAGGCGTGGCGCAGGTCATAGACCCGCCTGACCAGCGGTGAGGCGGCCTCCTCCGAGTGAGGGAATCTCGCCGGGCCTTGGCCCAGACGCGCCGGTAGGTGATACTGGGCAGTTCCTCCCCGCGGACTCCGGAGAACAGCCGACCGTTGGGACCTTCGCCGTACGGCTCGGCCAAGTCCGCCCGGAGGATGCGAACCAGCTCCGGAGGGATCGGCACGAGACGGGTTTCCCTGTTCGCGTGGTGCTTGAGAGGGCGTTCCTCGCGGAGCGCGCCGTCGTCGGTCCACTCCCGCCCGGCGAACGGGGCGGCCTACGCTCCGAGGGCTGGAACCGGACAGCATGGCCGAGACGATCCACTCGCGCATGCCGACGCCGGATGAGTCCGAGATGCTCGCGCTACCGGCTGGCGAGCCGGTCATGATCCTTCAGCGGCGCACGTTCACCCGTGAAGGCCGCTTGGTCGAGGTCGCCCAAGGCGTGCACGCCGCGTCGCGCGGTCCTACACGTTCAAGATTCCCGACTGAGGACAGATAGAGGTCGTGGCTACCAGTGCCCTTGTCCCTGACGCTCTCCGTGCTGATGTCGAGACCTTGTGGGACTACCACGACATGCACCATGCCGTACGGCCCGCGGACGTCAGCATCGGCCTGGGGAGTCATGACCTTGGGGTTGCCACCCATGCCGCCGATCTCTACCTGCAAGGGCTGTTCCCGCTGATCGTGTTCACAGAAGCCAACGCCCCCACCACGATCAGCAGGTTCCCTCGCGGAGAAGCCGTCCACTACAAAGAGCACGCCGTCGAGCGAGGGATTCCCGAGGGTGCGGTGCTGGTGGAGCCGCGGGCGACGAACACCGGGGAGAACTTCACCTACACCCGCGATCTCCTGGCCCAGCACGGGATCACCGTCACGTCGGCGGTGATCATCTCATGCCCCTACCAGCAGCGGCGCGCGTACGCCACGTGCAAGAAGCTCTGGCCGGAGATCGAGGTCACCTGCGCATCGCTCCCGCTCTCGCTTGACGACTACGTCGAGAGCATCGGGGATGTGGACCGCGTGATCAACATGCTGGTCGGCGACACCCAACGGATCACGGAGTACGCCAAGAAGGGCTTCGCCGTCGAACAGCCCTACCCGGGTGAGGTCCGGATGGCCTTCGAGCGCTTGGTGGACGCCGGGTACACGAGTCGCCTGATTTAGCACGATTTTCAGCTAATCCAGTATTCCGACATTTCAAAGAGCATCCTGGCGAATCAGCTAGAGATTCCAAAAAAGGCGATATAGTCAATTTTCGACACACCCCGATGCGCCATCGAAATGAATGAAATTATCTCCAGTATCATTTTTTTCAAGGCTGGAACTACGGGGTGCGTACCCCTCCGACCGACGGTCCGATCTGCGCCACCTCTTCCACGGAGGGGAAGTTATCCGTCTCAGCAGCCCTGACCACCCTACGCACCATTTCGACCTGCTCTAGATACTTCTTTACCTGATCCCCCTCGGTCACACCAAAAACCTCCGGCCGATCTAGCATTCGGCGGTATAGGTCATAGAAATCAGATTCTCCGTTACGAAAAGCCCTATAGTGCGCTTCCACTCGAAACGACCGGCTGAGGCCAAGCGTAAGCGCTGCATGTGCCGCGACAACGGTCATAAGGTTTTTTGACCAGGGATCGGCCGTGATTGCCTGAGCAAGTATCGGCAAACTAATAGTCGAAATACCTATCCAAGCAAGCGAGTATATGTGAAACCTTCGATATCTCTCAGCTTGCGTCTTCCAGAAAACCAGCGTTCCTTGAATTCGCTGAAAATTCTGATTAAGCTGACGCTTGGCCGCGTCACTTAAGTAGCTTGCATCATCAAAGGAGGGCCCACCAGGATTCAAGCTGGTCATCTTGAACAAGAGTCGAATGGCCGGATAGAGCGAAGCGATTGCCGCCACGACATAAACGATTAGCGCTATAGCCCAGCCGTTAATCTTGACCTCCAAGCGATAAATGAGCTTCATCGAGAGACGCTTGACGACTCTAACGGCCCCATGTCTCTCGACGGCTCATTATCAAAAAGATTGCTCATCACAAGGTCGAGCCGCAGAAGAGGGGCTATACAGCAGGCTGTCAGACGTCCTATCGACAGCCCGGCCTCCAACCTGCGAGTAGCTCATCGTAGACGCAAGAAATCCCCTCAGTCTTGACCATTTCACAATACCTCCCAACAATTAGGCTGAGAGACGAGCGCGAAGGCGTACCCCCATTTCACAAGCATGATCTTCCTACAGCATCTAATCCGACGATCTCAGGTTCGAGTACTGTAGGGCGCGCTTTGCATGATTGACGGGAAGCCTCGCCTGAACTGCATGAACGAGGTCAGGTGGAGGTTTGTCGTGTTCGGTCGCCTGCGGTTGGTTCCCCCCGATGTCTTCTCATAAGAACGCTCAAGGCACGGGCGGGTAGCCGGTGGGTCGGAAGAGCTCTGTTCCACGGCCGGCGGCGACCTCCCGGGTGAGCAGGAGGCCGCCGCAGGGCGTTCAGGCGGCGAGTTGGCGGGTGATCGAGGGGTCGGTGATGGTCGTGTCGGCGGCGAGTAGGAAGGCCTTGGACAGGATGAGGGAGAGTGTGCCGCCGTTCTCCTCGAAGGGCAGGAAGACCGAGGTGGTTTCGCGGGTGGGGCTGGGGACTATGCACAGGTAGGCGTCGTTGGGCTCCATGAGGATGTTGCCCGATCCGAGGTGGATCTTGTAGGTGCGGAGGTCGCCGCGGACGCGTAGGAACCGGTCGGTCAGTTCGACCCGGTCGGCGATCCTCAGGCGGGGCAGGAGCCGGGCGAACGCGTCGCGCCTGGTGCGGGCGGTCTCGGTCAGTTCACCGAAGCCGTAGGAGTGCCAGTAGTCCTCGTGCCCGCCCGTCGCCCGCTCGTCGAGGCCGACCGAGGCGACCCCCACGGCCAGGTCGGCGTCGCGCAGCACCTCCGACAGCACCAGCGGCGGCACCTCGGTCAGCGGCACCCCCTCGCGGTAGCCGTAGCCGACCCGGTGGAAGGAGATCTGCTCGCTCCCGCAGAAGGAGGCGGTCCCCCAGCCGTCGGCCTCCGGATCGCCGACCACGTTCATGCCCCAGCGGGCCTGCCAGCCGGACAGTTCCTTGACCGCCTCCCCCCGGTCGCCTCCGCACTCGTAGTCCCAGTGGCCGATCGACAGGTCGGTCCAGCCGCGCTGGTTGAGCAGGGCCTTGGCCTGGCCGTAGCGCAGCACGTGCCCGGCGAACCGGTTGGAGAAGCGCTCGGTGCGTTCCTCCGCCGGGGTCAGCAGGTAGACCTCTCGGAATGCCTGCTTGTACGGCTGGCGGATCCCATGATCCAGCAGGTGGTCGCGCCAGGTACGGACGTCCTCGGCGTTCTCGCGGATCGGGTGCCAGAGCATGATCGGCGTGTCGGGGTTGGGCTGGACGCGGCGTCCGCGCGGGTCGACGAGCTCCCAGCCACCGGCGGTCCGGACGGGGATGCCTGCCGGTCCCTGGAGGATCTGCCAGATCAGGGTGCGGGCGTACAGCCCGGTGAGCGGATGGTCGAGGAAGAACTCGGTCACCTGGCGCCAGCGCCATATCCGCTCCTCGGCCAGCGCCCGTTCCAGCCGGAACCGCTCGGCGGGAAGCGCCTGCCTGAGCTCCTTCAGGGTGGTCTTGAGCTCGGCCAGTGCGGGGTCCCTGCGGATGGCCTGCGGCGCCGTCTTGACGGTCTTCCCGGCGGGGTTGACGAACCGGAGGGCGGGGCCGTCGGCGCAGAGCCGTACGCGATAGTCACCGATCCGCTCCTCGCGCACCCCGTCCGGGGCGAGGCCGAAGTCCGGCACGGTGCGGTCCAGCAGTTGCTCACGGCTCAGCCCGGCGGCCTCCGCCACCGCGTCCAGGGTGCGCGCCACGTTGCTCAGTACGGTCTTCTTGCGGACCTTGACCTGGAGCCGGGCCAACGGCGCGACCGTCTCCAGACCGCCACGGCGGGCCAGGATGTTCACCGCGGCGTTGGCGAGCTTCTCGCTGCGGGAGTTGGCGCCCGACCCGCCGATCCCGGTTCCGCAGGTCAGCGCGACGTCACCGAGGAGCGGCACCACCCACCGCTCGTCGAGCAGCGCGCAGGTCCACACCATGCCGCGCACGGGTACGGCGGTGCGCTCGTGGAGGAAGTCGGTCGTCGTCCACTCGTGGTCGTTGTCGGACCGGTGGGTGACGCGCTTCTCCCGGTGCGCCGCGACCAGGGTGAGGATCTCGCGGACGAGAGCGACGGCCTCGGGTGTCAGGAGCGTCGCGGCGGTCTTGAGCCACCTGGCACTGGGCCTGGAGGAGCGGGCGGTGTTCCAGTGGCGGAGCAGGGGCAGGACGTCGGGGGCGGCCAGGCGCGAGCCGTACCGCTCGGCAAGCAGCAGGGCCACGTCGTCGCAGTCCCAGAGCACGTTGCGCACCATTCCGGCCGGGCCGTTCTCGGGGGGTTCGGTCAGCACCTCCTCCAGCTGCTCGTGCAGCGCGTCCCAGACCGGCCGGTGATATTGGCGGAACCAGTTCGGCGTCCATTCCAGGATGCGACGGCGGTCGGCATAGTCCAGACGCCGTGTCACGGCGAGCGGGATCCGGTACAGCTCCGCGTAGTTGGTGTGCCTCCACGTCATCAACCTGTGGGCGACCGACCAGAGGAACTCGGCGTCTCCGGCCGTCCAGGGAAGGTCGGCCTCCGCCACGAAACGCGTCAGACGCAGGACGCGCTCGTCGTAGTCGTGGCCCCCGTCCAAGCCCAGGCTGAGTCGCAGCTGTGCCCAGCGGCCGAACATCCGAAGGTCGCCCTCCACGCCGGGGAGTTCCCGCCCTTCGGCGAAAGCCCTGTCGAAGCGGGCGAAGACCGTGCGGGTCGGCAGGTCCACCTCATGGAGAACGTAGTCGTAGGCACCGGGGAGGTCGGTGAGGACACCCACGTCAGCCTCCGACCAGGGGGACGAGCTTGATGAACGACACCACCGGGTCGGCGGTCAGGTCGATCATCTCGGACAGGTCCTCGATCTGGCGGTCTCCGACCAGCAGCACGAGCCCGTTGTGCTGGAAGGACCGTTCGGCGATGTCCGCCTGCCGCTCCCAGTCGATCCGCCGCTTCGCGCCCATCCGGTAGCCGTTCAGCTCCACCTCGGCGGCCGACGGGCGGACCAGGCCGGTGGGACGGGCCGCGGGGTCGGCGTTGTGGCGGGCGACCTCCTCCCGGACACGCAGTCGTACCAACTCCCGCGCCGAAATGCTCTCCGGCAGGCCGGGCAACGCGAACTCGGCCAGCGGTTTCCCGGCCGCCGTCTCATCTCGAAAAGTGACAGTCGCCATTCCACAACTCCACACGTCAGCGAAACATTGTGGGGTAACCGATATCAGGCAGGTCCGACAGGAACGGATCTCCTCAATAGACGAGAGGAGCCCCTCGTCCGTGACCGACTGACGGCCGGAGTTTCTGAATCCACGACGGCGTTTGTCTTTCCGGCTATGAAAGACATGACGACAAACAATCGGTTTCATCGAGGAGCACCAATGCGATCCCTCCACATCGGACCTGGTCTCGGGCGACGGACCACCCTGGTGGCGTTAGTCTCCGCCGCGGTCACGCTCGCGGCGGGCGTGCCCGTTTCCGCCGCGGCCGAGCGGTCCGCCGCCGGGCACCCCGGAGTCCGCGGCACGGTTCTGTCCGTACGGTCGCTGACCGGCTCGCAGGCCCTGCCCGGCGCGTCCCGCAATCTGCTGGTCACGTACGTCTCCAAGGGCGTGGCGGGCAGGGCCGTCAAGGTCACGGGCACCGTGGCGCTGCCGAAGGGCCGGCCACCGGCCGGTGGCTGGCCGGTGATCAGCTGGGCGCACGGGACGACCGGCACCGCGGACGTGTGCGCCCCGTCGAGAAACACCCCCGGTGGGCCCGCCGACGACTACATCTCCATCGTGAACACCACGCTCGACGGCTGGGTGACCAACGGCTTCGCCGTCGTGCAGACCGACTACGAGGGCCTCGGCACGCCCGGTGAGCACCCATACATGAACGGCGCCGGAGCCGCCGACACGGTGATCGACATGGTGCGGGCCGCCCGCGGGGTGGACCGGCGCGTCGGACGTGACTGGTTCGCGGCCGGGCACAGCCAGGGCGGCCACGCCTCCCTCTTCACGGCCGTGGCGCAGAACGCTGCCGGGGACGTACGGCTGCGCGGTGTGGTCTCGATCGCCCCCGGCGGGTGGGGCATGAGCCAGGTGGCCCCGTACATCCTGTCGGGTGCCCCCGGCGCCGAGCAGGCGATCTCCTTCCTGCCGACGCTGCTCATCGGCGCGGCGGCCGCCGACAGGTCCGTCAAACCCGACCGGTTGCTCACGCCGGAGGCCGCGCCGTTGCTCACCACGGCACGGACGGGCTGCCTGGCGCAGATCCGCGAGACGGCCACGCGGGTCCCGGTGGACAAGGTCTTCGCGCGGGAGGCGGACCTGGCTCCCCTCACCGCCTACCTGAAGTCGCAGGAGCCGGTCGGCCTTGAGGCGAAGGTCCCCGTCCTCGTCGCGCAGGGCACCGCCGACGCGCTCACCCCCAAGGCCAGTACGGACCGGATCGTCGCCGACATGTGCGCGAAGGCGCCGAAGGTCACCTACCGGGTCTACGAGGGAGTCGACCACCGTGGGGCGATCGCGGCCTCGTTCGACGACGCGCTGACGTTCGTCAGGCTCATCCGCTCGGGGAGGGCTCCGGTCACCACCTGCTGACCCCTGTTCCGGTACGGCTTCGCTCTTCGGTTCGAAGGCACCGTGCGCCAAAGAAGCGAACAGGACTGATGGTTCGGGCGCCCTCGGCGTTCCACGCTGTCGCGGCGGCCTGGACGGGCAACGCCGCAGCAAGGAAACGGCATCGCTGCCGGTGCCCTGAGGGGAGCCGGGCCGTAGCGCCACGCGACTCAGTCGACGATCACGGGCTCGGATCGACCAGACGTCCGGCTCAGGAAGCGAGTGGTGGGACACCTGCCCAGTCGGGTAGTGGTTCGCATCTGCTCCTCCACTCCGGAGGGAGGAAGTCGACGGTGGCCGAAGACGCGATGATGCCGCCGACGATGGCGCAGGTGGTGTCGATGTCGCCTCCGGCGGTGGCGGTGGTCCACATGGCGGCTTCGAAGTCGTGGCGTTCGCGGGCCGTCACCCAGAGGGTGAAGGGAACCGTGTCGTGGGCGCTGACCTGACGCCCGTTTCCCAGCGCCTGGGCGGCGAGTACGGGATCGCCGATGGTGAGGAGGTGACGGGCCTCGGTGATGCCTTCCCGGACCATGCTCTCTGGCACGTGTTCCCTGACCCTGTCGAGGAACCGCCCCGGGGAGAGGCCGGGTTCCCTGACCGCTGTCGCGGCGGCCACGGCGACGGCGACGGCTCCGGCCACCGCCTCCGAGTGGGTGTGGGTGACCTGCGCCGACAGGGTCGCCTGCCGGACGACCTCCGCGAGATCGTCGGCGAGCCAGGCGCCGAGCGGTGCCACGCGCATCGCGGCGCCGTTACCCCACGAACCCCTGCCATCGAACAGCTCGGACGAGAGTGCCCGCCAGTCGCCTCCCTCACGGACCAGGCGAAGCATCCGGTTGGTGGCCGGGCCGTACCCGCGATCGAAGTCGTGACGGTCGGCGAAACTCGCGGCGAGCCTGTCCTGGTCGACAGCACCGTGATCGGCCAGGACGCGGTAGATGGAGCACGCCATCTCGGTGTCGTCGGTCCACTGCCACGGGTCGGGCGGAAGCAGACGGCCGGAGAGGGCGTGACGATTGGCGGGAACGAAGAACTGGGAACCGAAGGCGTCGCCGAGGGCCAGGCCGTGCAGAGAGGCCGTGGCGCGCGTGAACGGAGTGGTTGGCATCCCTTTCATTGTGAAGGGCGACGGTCGGATGTGCCTGACCGTAGGAGCCTATGAACCGCCCTCGTCGCTCCCAGGGCTTCGAAGACCGGGGTGATGACGCAGCTCGCTTGACGGCCTGCGGCCGGGGAAACCTCGGTGGCCTCACGCCGTACGGCGGTGATCAACCGCAACCGCCGTGCGGTACGGTCTGGGCTGTAATGATCATGATGAAATATGGGGGAAAGTCGTGAATGATGACCGGCTGGCGGACGAGGTCGTGTTGGGCATGGTCGCCCGGCGGTTGTCCGAGGCCACGGACAAGCCCTGGCACGTCACGGACGGCATGGTCAGGGGAACCGGAACGGTCGGCGTCGTTCTCCGCGATGACCACACCGGCAGTCCCGGCCATCTTGATCTTGACTTCGTCCTCAACGTCGACCGGCCGGACGACACCACGATCAGCGACTGTGTCGCGGGATACGGCGGCACGACCGAGGAGGCCGTGGACCGCGCGATCCAGCTCTGGCTGGGCACCACCGGCAGTGCCGTCTTCGAACTCCTCAGCCAGGACGGCTCCTTCGCCGGGCACTTCGCCCCCGACGCGCCCGACGGGTTCCCCGGCTGGCACGCCATCCACGGCGGCATCACCGGCTGGGGCACGGGTGACGACTTCCTGGCCGTCCAGCACTGGGCGATGGACAACCCGCTCCTGCCCCGGCTGGCCCCGGTGCTGGGGAGCACGTTCGAGCGTGACCACCTGATCGGCATCAAGGCGTTCCTCGGTGGCGGCAAGGACACCGAGACCACCGAAATCCGGGTCAACGGTGTCCGCCACGAGGCGGCCTCGGAAATGCTGACCGAACTGGACTGGCCCCGGCCCGCCGAAGGGCTGTCCTACGCCCGGACGTTCATGCTGCTCGTGCACAACGAGACCGAGTGAGACACCGGACCCGCACTCAGGAAAGGCCGACGGAGCAGGTGGGACACATCCAGACTGCCCAGCTCACCCGGCGCCGTTCTCGCGCCTGACCACCTCCGCCATGCCGTACGGCCCGGCACCCGGAACCGCTGTAAGCACGCCAGGATCACCGTTCACGAGGCCGACCCGGGTCGTAGCGCGTCGGGCTGAAGGCCCGGGAGACGAGGGAGCGGAGGGACTCAAGGTCGCCCTTGGCGGAGCCTGTGGAGCGGGCCTGTACGAGGACGTTGCCGATGGCCGTGGCCTCAACGGGGCCCGCGAGGACCGGGAGGCCCGTGCGGTCGGCCGTACGTTGGCAGAGCAGGGTGTTGAGGGCGCCGCCGCCCACGAGGTGGACCGTCTCGACGTCGACGCCCGAGAGGGCCGACGCCGTGCGTACGGTGTTCGCGAACGCCTCGGCCAGGCTCTCGATGATCGAGCGGGTGAACTCGGCGTGGCTCCGTGGCGGGGCGACCCCGTTCTCCAGGCACCACCGCACGATGCGGCCCGGCAGGTCGCCCGGGGCGAGGAAGCGTGGATCGTTCGCGTCGAACACGGGCACCGGGGTCGTGACCGCGGCCGCCTGGGCGAGCAGTTCGGGCAGGTCGATCGGCGGGCCGTCGCGTTCCCACCGGCGGACCGACTCCGACAGCAGCCAGAGTCCCATGACGTTGCGCAGGAAGCGCGTCCGGCCGTCGACGCCGCCCTCGTTCGTGAAGTTCGCCTCGCGGGCGGCGTCCGTGGTCACCGGCCGTTCGAGCTCCACGCCGACGAGACCCCAGGTGCCGCAGGAGATGTAGGCCGCGGCCTCGGGGCGCATCGGCACGGCGACGACCGCGGAGGCCGTGTCGTGTGAGCCGACGGCCACGACCCGCACCCCGGCGGGAGCGCCGAGTTCGGCGGCGACCTCGGGCCGCAGGCCGCCGAGCGGGGTGCCCGGCGCGACGAGGCGAGGCAGCACGGACGCGTCGAGGCCGAGCCGTACGGCGAGCTCGCGGTCCCACTCCCCCGTCTCGATGTCCAGCAGACCGGTCGTCGAGGCGTTGGTGCGTTCGGCGACCTTCGCGCCCGTGAGCTGGAAGCCGACGAGGTCGGGGATGAGCAGGAGCGCGTCGGCGAGCCCGAGGCATCCGCCCGTCCGTTCGGCCGCGAGCTGGTACACGGTGGTGAACGGCAGGAACTGCAGGCCGTTGCGGCGGTAGAGCTCCTCGAACGGCACCCGCGCGTGCACCGCCTCGACCGCGGCCTCGTTGCGTCCGTCGCGGTAGTGGAACGGCTCGCCGAGGAGGCGGTCGCCGCGCAGGAGGGCGTAGTCGACGGCCCAGGAGTCCACGCCGACCGACGTGACGCCGGGTTCGCGGCGGAAGGCGTCCGCGAGGCCGTACGTGAGGTCGCGGTAGAGGCCGGTGAGGTCCCAGTGCAGGCCCGACGCCAGGCGCACGGGCCTGTTCGGGAAGCGTGCGACGTGGTCGAGCCCGAGCGTACCCGCCGCCTGGTCGACGTGCCCGACGACGACCCGGCCGCTCGTGGCCCCGAGGTCGACCGCGACGGCTGCCCCGGCGGTCATCGCAGGAACGCGGTGGCGACCCCCGCGTCGACCGGGATGTGCAGGCCGGTGGTGTGGCTGAGTTCGGGGCCGGTGAGGACGAACACCGCGTTGGCGACGTGCTCGGGCAGCACCTCGCGCTTCAGGATCGTGCGCTGGGCGTAGAAGGTGCCGAGGTCCTCCTCGGGGATGCCGTAGGTCTTCGCCCGGTTGGCTCCCCAGCCCGAGGCGAAGATGCCCGAGCCGCGTACGACGCCGTCGGGGTTGACGCCGTTGACCCTGACGCCGTGTTCGCCGAGTTCGACCGCGAGCAGGCGTACCTGGTGGGCCTGGTCGGCCTTCGCCGCCGAGTAGGCGATGTTGTTCGGACCGGCGAACACCGAGTTCTTCGAGGAGATGTAGACGATGTCGCCGCCGAGGCCCTGCTCGACGAGCACCCGCGCGGCGGCCTTCGACACGAGGAAGGAGCCCTTGGCCATGACGTCGTGCTGCAGGTCCCAGTCGGCCTCTGTGGTCTCCAGGAGCGGCTTCGAGAGCGAGAGTCCGGCGTTGTTCACCACGAGGTCGAGGCCGCCGAAGGCGAGCACCGTCTCGTCGATCGCGGCCCGCACCTGGGCGGCGTCTGTCACGTTCATCCGCACGCCGATCGCGACGTCCGTGCCGCCCAGCTCGGCCGCCACGGCCCGAGCCTTCTCAAGGTCGAGGTCGGCGACGACGACGCAGGCGCCCTCGGCCGCGAGCCGGGTGGCGACGGCCCTGCCGATGCCGGAGGCCGCGCCGGTGACGAGCGCCACGCGGGTCGCGTGTGATTTGGGCTTCGGCATGCGCCGCAGCTTGGCCTCCTCAAGCGCCCAGTACTCGATGCGGAACTTCTCCGCGTCGGAGATGGGGGCGTAGGTCGACAGTGCCTCGGCGCCGCGCATCACGTTGATCGCGTTCACGTAGAACTCTCCGGCCACGCGCGCGGTCTGCTTGTCCCTGCCGAAGGAGAACATGCCGACGCCGGGCACGAGCACGATCGCCGGGTCGGCGCCGCGGATCGCGGGAGAGTCCTCGGTCGCGTGGGCGTCGTAGTACGCCTGGTAGTCGGCGCGGTAGCGCTCGTGCAGCTCCCTGAGGCGCGTGATGCTCTCCTCGACGCTCGCCGACGGCGGCAGGTCGAGGACGAGCGGCCTGACCTTCGTGCGCAGGAAGTGGTCGGGGCAGCTCGTGCCGAGCGCCGCGAGCGACCGGAGTTTCTCGCGGGAGAGGAAGTCGAGCACCACCTCACCGTCGGTGAAGTGGCCCGCCTGCGGTCTGTCGTGCGACGCGAGAGCGCGGATCGTCGGGGCGAGCGCGGCGGCCCTCGCGCGCCGCTCGGCCTCGGGCAGCGGCTCGTAGCCCGGCACGACCGCGCCGAACGGTTCCGGCCTGCCGTGCTCGGCGATGTACGCGGCTGCGGTGTCGATGATCCAGAGCGAGTTCCGCTCGCTCTCCTCGGAGGTGTCTCCCCACGCGGTGATGCCGTGGCCGCCGAGGACGCAGCCGACCGCCCGCGGGTTCCTCGCCTTGATCTCCGCGATGTCGAGGCCGAGCTGGAAGCCGGGGCGGCGCCACGGCACCCACACGACCCGGTCCCCGAAGATCCTCTCCGTGAGCTTCTCTCCGTCGGCGGCGGTCGCGATGGCGATGCCCGAGTCCGGGTGCAGGTGGTCGACGTGCGCGGCGTCGACGAGGCCGTGCATGGCCGTGTCGATCGACGGCGCCGCCCCGGCTCCGCCGTACAGGCAGTGGTCGAGGGCGGTGACCATCTCGTCCTCGCGCTCGACACCCGGATAGACCTTCGCGAGGCCGCGGAGGCGGTCGAGGCGCAGCACCGCGAGTCCGGCCTCGGTGAGCGTGCCGAGGTCGCCGCCCGAGCCCTTCACCCAGAGCAGTTCGACGGGCTCGCCGGTGACCGGGTCGGTCTCGGTGCCCTTCGCCGAGGTGTTGCCTCCGGCGTAGTTCGTGTTCTTCGGGTCGGCGCCGAGGCGGTTGGAGCGCGCGATGAGGTCGGCGGCTGCCTGGTTCGTCATGGATGTGATCCTTCGGGGTGGCGGATGGTGGTGGGCTACGCGTCCCAGTCGGCCTGGGTGCCGCCGACGCGCTCCTCGGCGATCCGGGCGAGGTAGCCCGACGCGGCGAAGGTCCTCATCGGGTCGGCGGGCAGGCCCCGTGACTCACGCCACTCCGCGAGGGCCGGACGCACGTCGGTGTAGAACGCGTCCATGAAGACACGGTTCGCCTCAAGCACGTCGCCGTCGCGCTGGGCGGCGGCGAGAGCCGTACGGTCCACGAGAAGGGCGCGGGTGGTCATCTCCTGCACGTTGAGCACCGAGCGGATCTGGCCGGGGATCTTGTCCTCGACGTTGTGGCACTGGTCGAGCATGAACGCGACGTCGGGGTGGTTGAGGCCGCCGCCGCGGACGACCTCGAAGAGGACGCGGAAGAGCTGGAACGGGTCGGCCGCGCCGACGATGAGGTCGTCGTCGGCGTAGAAGCGCGAGTTGAAGTCGAAGGAACCGAGCCTGCCGAGGCGCAGCAGTTGCATGACGATGAACTCGATGTTGGTGCCTGGCGCGTGGTGGCCGGTGTCGAGGCAGACCATGGCCCTGTCGCCGAGCGCGGCGACCTGGGCGTAGCTCGTCCCCCAGTCGGGCACGTCGGTGTGGTAGAAGGCCGGTTCGAAGAGCTTGTACTCAAGCACGAGGCGCTGCCCTTCCCCGAGCCGGTCGTAGATCGTCCTCAGCGACTCGTGCAGGCGGTCCTGACGGCCGCGCAGGTCGGCCTGGCCGGGGTAGTTCGAGCCCTCGGCGAGCCAGATCTTCAGGTCGCGGCTGCCGGTGGCGTGCATGATGTCGACGCATTCGAGGTGGTGGTCGATCGCCTTGCGCCGGATCCTCGGGTCCTCGTGGGTGAGGGCGCCGAGCCTGTAGTCGTCGTCCTGGAAGGTGTTCGAGTTGATCGTGCCGAGGGCGACGCCGAGACCTTCGGCGTGCGCGCGCAGGTCGTCGTAGGAGGCGACCCTGTCCCAGGGGATGTGCAGGGCCACGGTCGGCGCGAGGGCCGTGTGCGCGTGCACCTGCGCGGCGTCGGCGATCTTCTCGTACGGGTCGCGTGGCGTGCCCGGCGTCGAGAAGACCTTGAAGCGGGTGCCCGAGTTGCCGAACGCCCAGCTCGGCAGCTCGATGGCCTGCCGTTCCAGCTCGGCCAGGATGTCGGGGGAGAGCGTGGTCACGGTCGCTTCCTTCTGCCGGTCGAAGAGGATTGAAACGTTTCAAATCGTAGTTTCAACGGCCTGTGCGGGCAAGCGCTATCTTCTCGGAGTACCGGGTGAACCAGGGAGAGAGCCGATGACGGTGAGCGTCCGCGACGTCGCAGCCGCGGCGTCGGTCTCGGTCGGTACGGTGTCCAACGTCCTGAACCATCCGGACAGGGTCGCCCCGGCGACCGTCGAACGCGTGCTCTCCGCCATCGAGCGGCTGGGCTTCGTCCGCAACGACGCGGCCCGGCAGCTCCGGGCCGGGAGGAGCCGTTCGATCGGACTGGTCGTCCTCGACGTGCGCAACCCCTTCTTCACCGACGTCGCGCGGGGCGCCGAGGACCGTGCCGCCGAGGAGGGCCTGATCGTGCTGCTCGGCGACAGCGGCGCGAACGGCACCAGGGAGGCCGCGTATCTCGACCTCTTCGAGGAGCAGCGGGTCCACGGCCTGCTGATCACACCGCTCGGCGAGGACCTCGCGCGGCTCGAACGGCTGCGCCGCGGCGGCACCCCGGTCGTGCTCGTCGACAGGCAGGCCCCTCCCGGCGGCTTCTCCTCGGTGGCGGTCGACGACGTCGCCGGGGGGTTCCTCGCCGTCCGGCACCTGCTCGACCGGGGGCGCCGCCGGATCGCCTTCGTGGGTGGGCCGCTTGGCATCCGGCAGGTCTCCGACCGCCTTGAGGGCGCCCGCCGCGCCGTCGCCGAGGTTCCGGGCGCCGCGATCGAGGTGTTCCCGACCGGGGGCCTGACGGTGCCGGAGGGACGCACCGCCGGTGAGGCTCTGCAGGCGAGAACCCCGGTGGAGCGTCCCGACGCGGTGTTCGCCGCCAACGACCTGCTCGCCATGGGGCTGCTGCAGGCGCTCATCCTGGGCGGAGAACTCCGGGTGCCGGAGGATATGGCGCTGGTCGGATACGACGACATCGACTTCGCCGCCACGGCGATCGTGCCGTTCTCCTCGATCAGGCAGCCGGCCGCCCTGATCGGCCGTACCGCGGTCGATCTCCTGGTCCGGGAGGCGTCAGAACCCAGACAGGTCGTCTTCCGGCCAGAACTCGTGGAACGGGCCTCGACCCAGGCCTGACGCTAACCGAGCCCGAGCAGGCGCACTCCCTCCTCCCGCATCTCGACCTTGCGGATCTTGCCGGTGACCGTCATCGGGAACCCGTCCACGACGTGGACGTAACGCGGGATCTTGTAGTGGGCGAGTTTGCCCGCGCAGAACTCCCTGACGTCCTCGGCGGTCAGGGGTGTGCCGCCCTCGCGGATGACGATCCAGGCCATGAGCTCCTCGCCGTACTTCTCGTCGGGCACGCCGACCACCTGCACGTCGGCGATGTCGGGATGGCGGTGCAGGAACTCCTCGATCTCGCGCGGGTAGACGTTCTCGCCGCCCCTGATGACCATGTCCTTGATCCGGCCGACCACGTTGACGTAGCCGTCGGCGTCCATGGTGGCCAGGTCGCCGGTGTGCATCCAGCGGGCGGCGTCGATGACCTCGGCCGTGCGCTCCGGCTCGTTCCAGTAGCCGAGCATCACCGAGTAGCCGCGCGTGCACAGCTCGCCCGGCTCGCCACGCGGCACGGCCAGCCCGCTCTCCGGGTGTGTGATCTTGACCTCGACGTGCGGCATCACCCGTCCGACCGTCTCGGTGCGGCGCTCCAGGCTGTCGTCGGCCCTGGTCATGGTGGAGACGGGTGAGGTCTCGGTCATGCCGTAGCAGATGGCGACCTCGGCCATGTTCATCTCGGTGACGACGCGCTTCATCACCTCGACGGGGCAGGGCGAGCCCGCCATGACGCCGGTGCGCAGGCTGGACAGGTCGTAGCGCCCCGCCAGGGCCAGCTCGGCGATGAACATGGTCGGCACGCCGTACAGGGAGGTGCATCTTTCCTGCTGTACGGCGCGCAGCGTCGCCTCCGCGTCGAAGCCGGGGGCGGGGATGACCACGCAGGCGCCGTGGGAGGTGGCCCCGAGGTTGCCCATCACCATGCCGAAGCAGTGGTAGAAGGGCACCGGCAGGCAGACCCTGTCGTGCTCGTCGTAGTGGAGGAGCTCCCCGACGAAGAACCCGTTGTTGAGGATGTTGTGGTGCGAGAGCGTGGCGCCCTTGGGGAAGCCGGTCGTGCCGGAGGTGTACTGGATGTTGATCGCGTCGTCGGCGCCCAGCGACGCCATGCGCTCGCGCAGCCGCTCCTCGGGGACGGTCAGCGCGAGCAGCCGGTCCCAGCCGGGGTCGTCGAGGTAGACGACGTCGGCGAACCCGATCTCCTCGACCATCGCGCGGTAGTCGCTGCCCTTGTGGGTGAGCGCGCTGACGAGCAGCCGCAGGCCCGACTGCCTGACGACGTAGTCGAGCTCGTGGCTGCGGTAGGCGGGGTTGACGTTGACGAGGATGGCGCCGATCTTCGCGGTGGCGTACTGGACGATCACCCATTCGGCGCGGTTGGGGGCCCAGATGCCGATCCGGTCACCCTTGGCGATGCCGGAGGCGAGCAGCGCCAGGGCCAGCCGGTTCACCTCGGCGTCGAGTTCGGCGTAGGTCCAGCGGCGACCGGAGGGCACGTCGACGAGCGCCTCACGGTCGCCGAAGCGCCGTACGGCCCGCTCGAAGTTGTCACCGATGGTCTCGCCCAGCAGCGGGGTCGGCGCCACCGCGCTCGAATAGGACTGCATGTCACAACCTCCGGTCGGTGGATGCTAGGTGAGGTTCTTGAGAGCCTGGTTCTGCCACGCGGTGTTGGTGGGGAGTTCGGCGGCGGCGCCGACGAACACTCCCCTGGCCTGGGTGTCGGCCATGAGGCGGTACCTCAGCCAGGCGGTCACGTAGCCGAGGAAACCCCCGCCGCCGTTCTGGATGTCGTTGTGCCCGGCGCCCTTGAGCAGCGCCCTGCCCGCTCCCGCGGTCGCCTGGTCGTAGTAGCCCTGCACGGTCCCGGCCGAGGAGATCAGCCAGTCGTTCGCGCCGCTGAGGAAGAGCACCGGGCAGGTCAGGCTGGCGACGGAGAACTCGTCCCCCGGGCTGGCCATCCACTGCGCGGGCACGGCGATCGGCACGACCGTCTTGATCAGCCCCGCGGAGTGGTTGGCCGCGTTGACGGACCCGCCCGCGCCCTGGGAGTGGCCGACGGCGGCGACCTGGGCGGTGTCCAGCTTGCCGTGGAAGACGCTGGCGGAGTCGGTGTTGAGGCCGACGAGGTGCTGGGCGGCGGCGAGGATCTCGGCGCCGGTGCCCGTGGTCGTGTCGGTCGAGGCGACCACCGCGAAGCCCCACGAGGCGAGGTGGTTGAGCAGTCCCGGATAGTTGTCGGGGGTGGCCCACGAGCCGTTGCCCCAGGTGACGACCGGGTGGGTGACGCCTCCGGCACCCAGGTTCGCGGGGTGGTAGAGGCGGTGGCCGCCCGAGGTGCCGGTGGTGACCGGCCACGGACCCGCCGCCTTGTAGATCGTCTCGATGGTGGAGGCGGCGTTGGCCTCCGCGGTCCACGACAGGAATCCGGCCGACACGAGGCCGAACGCCCCTGCCCGCAACGCCTGCCGACGGGTGAAGTTCTCCATGGTCACCTCGAAGATATTCGGAGACGCGCAGGTCTCCTAGGGGTTTGTGCGGCGCGAGCCGTACGACATGCCGAAGGACGCGCTCGGGATGACAGACCGTCTTCGTCTCGTACGGCGGTACGCCGGATCACGCGCAGCCGGGGGTGCCGGAGGCGCGCTGCTGGCGCATGGCGGTCACGTCGCCCGCGACGGCCGACTGGGCCATCGGGCCGAGGTCGAGCACGACGTCGGTGAAGGCGAGCGACGCCTTGCGCATCACCTGCAGGTCGATCGCCTTGACACCGAACTGCGGCGAGAACAGTGTCTTGGGCGCGGCGATGGGCGAGATGACGGGCAGCAGATGCTGGTTGTACGGCGTGCCCTCGCCGCCGAAGCTGCAGTGGTGCGGCACCGTGCCGAGGTCGGCCGCCGACAGGCCCTTGAGGATCGCGGTGCGCCGTACGTCCCAGTGCTGGATGTGGCCCTTGACCAGTTCGCGCAGCGGCGTGCTCTCGCTGACGGGGGTCAGCAGCAGTTCGGTGAGGGTGGGGTTGGCAACAAGTTGCTTGCCCGGCAGGCCGTTCGGCCTGGCGACCGCGTCGTAGCGCTTGGCGCCGAGGTGTTCGAGCACGACGACGGAGGAGACCTTGCCCTGGTCGTACTCGGCGTCGAGCAGGGCGGCGAGCTGTCCGGCGCCGCCCTCGCGGACGTTGGGGCCGGTCAGGTGCTGGTAGAGGTGGCCGGTCACGAACGCGAACTGCACGGTGCGCGGACGGCACTCAACCGGCAGCGACGACAGGTAGCGGGCCATCTCGATCATGGTGAGCGGGCCGTTGTCCCACACCGGGCTCATGCCGTCGGTGTGGCTCTCCACGACGATCTTCTGGGCGTTCCCGCCGGGAAGCGTCGCGAGCAGGGTACGGGTCGTCGTCGGCGTCCAGGCGGCGTTCACGGTCAGCGACGCCTGGACCGGCTGCCCCGCCGCCAGCGCGTCCTTGATCTGCTTGCCCTGGTCCGCGCCGACATAGGCACCCGGCACACCGTACGGCAGGCCCTCGTAGGGCGCGTACATGCCCTGGATCTGGTTGTGCGGGAGCTGGCTGACCTCGATCACGCCCACCGCGCCCGCGGCGGCGGCCGCCCTGAGGTCGGCGTCGGCGGCGGCCGGGGCCTCCATCGACTCCGAGCCGAGCAGGTTGATCGTCAGGCCCGGGTCATACATGGAGTAGCCGAGGGTCGGCGGATAGAACAGCAGGTTGGGCACGTTGGTCCACGGCAGGTCCCTGACGACGATCTTCCCCGCGGCGTTGGCGGCGGTGATGTTCGTCCCGGCGGCCAGGTGGACGAGCGGCGCCGAGACGCCACCGGCGCCGGTCGAGGAGGAGAACGGCACGGGGGCCGCGACCTGCACGGCCGTGCCGCCGACGGTCAGGCCGGTGCCGAGGTTGTCCCAGCGGTCGATGTCGTAGGGCAGGGAGGAGAGCTGGATGCCGGGGATGGCCGCCATCTCGTCCTCAAGCCAGTCGACGTAGTCGGCGTGCGCGGCGGAGCCGGTCGGCCTGGGACCGAAGGCCTCCTGCTGCTCGGCCAGGGTCCTCAGGCGGGCCTCCGAGGCGAACGCGGCGGAGTCGACCCTGACCGGGCAGGCATGGGCGGTCGTCTGGTCTGTCGTCTGGGCGAGGGCGGGTTGCGCGGGTACGACCAGCGGTGTTGTCAACAGGAGGAGGGCGACGAGTCGTCTCACGTGGGGGGTCCTTCCAATGAATCGTTTCAATACATGGCCCGCGCCCGTCCCCCGAGGTGCGGCCGGTGCTCAGCGGCGGGGCGGTCCCGTGGTTCCGCGGACGATCAGCGTGGGCGACACCGACGACGTCACCGATCGTGAGCGTCCCTCGATGCGTTCGACGAGCAGCTGGGCGGCGGTCGCCCCGATCACGTGCCCGTCCTGGTCGACGCTGGTGAGCGAGATGCGCTTCAGCGAGGCGATGCCGATGTTGTCGTATCCGGCGACGGAGAGGTCCTCCGGCACCGAGAGGCCCGCCTCGTCGGCGGCGCGCAGCACGCCGAGCGCCGCGATGTCGGCCCCCGCGAAGATCGCGGTCGGCCGGTCGTCGCGCGCGAGCAGTTCCCGCGCGCCCTCGTAGCCGCCCTCCTCGGTGAAGGAGGTGGCCAGCACGTCGTCGGCGAGTCCGTGGGCGCGCATCGCCTGGCGGTAGCCTTCGGCGCGCACCGTGTGCGGCAGTCCCTGGGCGCGGGCCCGCTCCAGGTGGGTGATGTGCGCGATCCGGGTGTGCCCGAGCCCGACCAGGTGGTCGACCACGAGCCCCGCCCCCATCACGTCGTCGTCGACGACCGCGTCGTAGGCCGCGGCGCCGCCGTGTCTGCCCACCACGACGACCGGGATGGCCGTCGCGATGGCGGTGAGTTCGGCGTCCGTCATGACCGGCGAGATCAGGATGAGCCCGTCCATGCTCCGGTCGATCATGGCGTCGGTCATCCTGGCCTGCGTCTTGGGCTCGATCCCGCCGGGGCCGAGCAGCACCTGGTACTCGGTGTCGCCCAACCGCCCTGTGACGCCCTCGATGATGTCGGGGAAGAACGGGTTGCGGGTGTCGGAGAGCATGACGCCGAGGGTGTAGGTGCGTCCCCGCAGGGCGCGGGCCGCGGCGTGCGGGCGGTAGCCCAGCTCGTCGATGGCCTGCGTTACCTTGGTCTGCATCTCCGCGCTCACGCCGTAGGCCCCGCGCACCACCTTGGACACGGCGGCCGTGGAGACCCCGGCCCGCCTGGCCACATCGGCGATCGTCACCCGTCGGCTCGTCACACGTCATCCTTCACAGAGTTTTCGTAGAACGAACTACACGCTTTTCTGAGGACGGAGGTTAGCTTGTCATTGATCCTCAGGTCTACCTCTTGACGGACGATTCTTCTGTGCCCTACCAATGGAGAACGTTCTACACAGCACTCCCCGACACGAACAGGAGCACGGGCGTGAGCGCACCCTCCCGTATGCTCGGCGCGGCGATCGGCGCCGCCCTCGCCCTGTCCCTCTCCGGCTGCGGCTCGTCCGCCCCGGAGGGGACCGACCAGGTCAAACTGACCCTCTGGCACAACAGCGCGGACCCGGCGCCGCTGCTGGAGATGTACAAGAAGTTCGAGAAGCAGTCCGGCCACAGGATCGAACTCGTGTCGATCCCGTCCGACGGCTTCGAGGACACCACCCAGACCAAGTGGGCCACCGGCGAGCGTCCGGACATCCTGGAGTACCACGCGACGGTCAGCGGCCTGCTCGCCCTCAACCCGGCCCAGAACCTGCGCGACCTGACGGGCGAGGGATACATCGCCAGGTCAGGTGACCTCTACCAGAACGCCGGGGCCGTCAACGGCAAGGTCTACGCCGCCATCACCGGCTTCCCCCAGGTCTTCGGCCTCTACTACAACAAGAAGGTCTTCACCTCGGCAGGGCTCACCCCGCCCACGAACTTCGCCGAACTCTCCGCCGCCTGCCCCAAGCTCAAGGCCGCCGGGGTCACCCCGGTCTTCGAGTCGGGCGGGTCGATCTGGCCGGTGCAGATCCTGCCCATCCTCTACCTCGCGGGCGCCAACCAGTCCAACGCGTACGGCAAGGCCATCTCGGGCCACACCAGCACGCTGGCCGACCCGGGCTCGCCCTTCGTCGCGGGTCTGACCGCCTACGCCAAGCTGAAGGCCGACGGCTGTTTCAACAAGGACATCGTCACCGCCAAGTTCGAGGACTCCATGAAGGCCCTCGTGACCGGCAAGGCCGCCATGGTCGCCCAGCACTCCGACATGCTCCCGGCCCTCCTCGCTGCGGCGGGCGGCGACCAGAAGACCGTGGACGACTCCGTCGGCTTCGTCGGCCTGTCGAGCGACAAGCCGCTCGTGACCTACGCGCCCGGCCCCATTGGCACGTTCTATCTGCCGAAAACCGGTGACGCGGCACGGGAGAAGGCGGCTCTCGACTTCGTGCGCTTCATGACCGGCCCGGCCTACAACGAGTACATCACCGCGTCCAAGACCTTCCCCGTGTTCAAGGACGTGCCCAACCCGCAGGGCGTCTCCTCCGTGCTGCAGGACGTCAAGAAGGCCTACGACACCGGCGCCGTCATCGCCTTCAACTCCGACATCCCCGGCATGGGCGGGCTCGCCCAGCTCATGTCCGAGCTGATCGCCGGGCAGAAGGACCCGCAGAAGGCGGCGACCCAGTTGCAGGGACAGGTCGAGCAGGCGGCCAAGGCGGCAGGGCTGCCCGGATGGTGATGCGGAACAGGGCGGCCTGGCTGCCGTGGGCGCTGCCCGCGATCGTGCTGGTCACGGTCTTCTTCGTCGCCCCGTTCCTGCTCAATGTCCGGTTCGCCTTCTCCTCCTGGACGAGCTTCCGAGCCGAGATCACCTGGAACGGGCTGGAGAACGTCCGCACCCTGATCGACCAGGACCTGCTGGCCAACGCGGTCACCGTGACCGTGCTGTACGCGATCCTGTGCATGGCGATCCAGAACACGGTAAGCCTCTCGCTGGCCCTGGCCCTCCAGCGGACCAACCGGCTCAACACGATCTTCCGCTCGGCGTTCTTCCTGCCGACGCTCATCTCGCCGCTGGCCGCCGGATACATCTGGCGCGGGCTGCTGGCCCCCGACGGGGCGGTCAACTCCTTCCTCGGCATCGAGTGGGCGTGGCTGGGCGAACCGTCGACCGCGCTGGTGACTGTCGCGTTCATCGACGCGTGGAAGTGGAGCGGGCTGATCACCCTGGTCTACATCGCGGGCCTCAACTCCATCCCGAAGTCGCTGCTTGAGTCGGCGACCGTGGACGGGGCCGGGCCGTGGACCCGGTTCCGGCGGGTGGTGTTCCCGATGCTCGCCCCGGCGCTGACCTTCAACGTGGCGGTCACGCTGGTGGGCGCGCTCAGCGCCTACGACGTGATCGCCGCCACCACCGGCGGCGGGCCCGGCGACCACACCCGGGCCCTGAACGTGGTGATGCGCCAGCAGTGGGGACAGGGCTTCTTCGGCTCCGCCAGCGCGCTGGGATTCACCGTGACGCTGCTGGTGATCGCCACCGCCGTGCCCCTCGTGTGGTGGCTGCGGCGCAGGGAGGTAACGGGATGAGAGCGATCCTCAAGTACACGGCGCTGACGCTCTTCGCGATCCCGTGGGTGCTCGTACCCGTCTGGCTCGTGGTCGTCAACTCGTTCAAACCCGCGGGCGAGGCCGCGGAACTCGGCCTCGGCCTGCCCAGGACGTGGGCCGTCGCCGAGAACTACGGCATCGTGCTCGACCGGGGCGGCTACCTCACGGGACTGCTCAACAGCCTCAAGGTGACCGTGCCGATCGTGGTGGCCGTGGTGCTCCTCGGCGCGGCGGCGGCGTGGGCGTTCGGACGCAGCCGGTCGCGGTGGCTGCAGGCCGCCTACTTCGTGATGGGGCTGTCGATCCTGCTGCCGCCGTCGATCATCCCGACCGTCTACCTGCTGCGCGCCCTGTCGCTGGACGGCGGCTCGCTCGGCTACGTGCTGACGATGACCGGCTGCCGCCTGGGCATCGTGATCTTCCTGGCGACCGGGTTCGTCCGGGCGTTCCCCCCGGACCTGGAGAACGCCGCCGCCATCGACGGCGCCTCCCGCCCGCAGGTCTTCTTCCGCATCCTGCTGCCGCTGCTGCGGCCGGTGCTGTTCGTCGGCGGCGTGATCCTGATCATCAACGTCTGGAACGACTTCTTCTTCGCCCTCTTCCTGCTCCAGGGCAGCGCCAACGCGACGCTGCCGCTGAGCCTGTTCCAGTTCGCCTCGGGCACCCTGCAGAGCCTGAACTGGAACCTCGTCTTCGCCCACGTCCTGCTCACCACGCTGCCCCTGGTGGCGGTGTACGTCGTCGCCCAGAAACGCGTCCTGGCCGGCCTCACGGAAGGTTCCCTGAAAGGATGACAAGTCATGACATCGCGCTCGACTGGGTCAGGCGCGAGATCAAGGAGGGACGGCTGCCCTGCGCGGTGTTCGGCGCCGCCACCTCCGACGGGATCCAGGTGCTGGAGGCGTTCGGCGAGCACGACGGCCGGGCGACCAGGACCGACGACCACTTCGCGCTGTTCTCGGTGACCAAGCCGCTGACGGGGCTGCTCGCCCTGCGCCAGGTCGAGCGCGGGCTGCTGTCGTTGCGCCGCCCGCTGCGGGACGTGCTGCCGAACTTCGCGCGGCCCGACGTCACGCTCTGGCACCTGCTCACCCACACCGGCGGCATCGCCGAGCAGACGCTCACCCCCGACGACCTGGTGGAGCACCTCGTCACGGCGCCGTCGCTGTTCGAGGCGGGCGCGCTCAGCCACTACTCCAACCTGGCCTTCGCCGGGATCGCGGAGATGGTCCGCGACGTCACGGGCCGCGACCTGGCCGACCTGGTCGACTCCGACCTGAACACGCTGGTGCCCGGCGGCGGGCGCATCACGTTCGACCCGGCGTGCGACGCTGCCGAGGTCCACGGCCTCGACCTGCTCGGGCCCGGCTTCGACTTCGACAGGTTCGTACGGCTCCGCCACCCGGCCGGGGCGCTGTTCTCCCGCGCCGAGGACCTCCTGGCACTGGGCGGGGCGCTGCTGCGCGGCGACCGAGGGCTGATTCACCCGACGACCCTGGCCGCCATGACGACCCCGCAGACGACGGGCCTGGTCAAGCTGCAGCCCGACCCGGTCAACGCCGGGCAGGACTGGGGCCTCACCTGGAACCTGCGCCACTCGGCTCCCGGGCTGCTCGAACGGCGGCTGTACGGGCACGGCGGCGCCTCGGGGTGCCAGTGGTGGATGTATCCGGAGCAGGACGCGTGCTTCGTGCTGCTGATCAACGTGATGGCGCCGAGCCTGTCCGGCGTCGACGTGGACGGTCTGCACAACGCCTTCACCACCGGGCTCGATGCGTGAACCGGGATTCGGGGGTGCTCGGAGTGCAGGTCTCAGGCGCGCAGGCGCCGTTCGTCCGTACGGCCCCGCCCGGTTCACTGGCGGGCCTGACGTGCGGTCTCGCGGACCCGGTAGGGGTGGACGAGCCGTCACCCCGGCTGTCGTGGAACGCCCGGCTGCCCGGGGAGGCCACCGTGGTGGTGTCCTCCGACGGACGCGAGATATGGCGGTCAGCCGTACCCGCCGGATCTCACACCGTGGACGTGCCGGGCGAGTGGCTGGCGCCGCTCACGCCGTACACCTGGAGGGTGGAGGGGCACGCGACCGGCGCGTTCACGACGGGCCTGCGGGCGCGCGGTGAGTGGGACGCCCCCTGGCTGGCGGGCGACCCCCGGGCGGCGGTGAGCCTGCGCGGGTCGTTCACGTGGCATCCCGCTCCCGGGCGCGCCTGGCTGGCCGCCACCGCGCTCGGCGTCTACCGGGCGCTGCTCAACGGGGTACGGCTGAGCGCGGAGGAGCTGGCTCCCGGCTGGACCGACTACGGCCACCGGACACGGTATCGACTGCTTGAGCTGACGGAGCTGCTCGTCCCCGGCGAGAACGAGCTTGAGCTGTGGCTCGCTCCCGGCTGGTACGCGGGTCACGTCGCCGGTGGAGGGCCGCGCCGCTACGGCGACCGGCCCGCCGTCAGCGCCCAGGTGCTCGTGCGGGACGACGACGGGGTCCGCCACGTGTTCGCCACGGACGCGGCCTGGACCCGGCGAGATCTCGGCCGCCCACGCGCCGACCTGGTGATGGGCGAGACCGTCCAGGCCCCTTCTCAGGAGACCGGACCCGCCGAGGCGGCGGCCGCCCCGGAGATCCTGGTGGAGGCCGACCCCGCTCCCCCGGTCCGGGTGATCGGCACGGTCCCCGCCGTCTCCGTGACCGAACCCGCGCCGGGCGTCCAGGTGGCCGACTTCGGCCGCAACGTCGTCGGTCGGGTACGGCTGCGCGTCGACGCGCCGGGTCCCGTACGGATCGTGGTTCGGCACGGGGAGGAGCTGACCGCGTCCGGGCGGCTCTACACCGACAACCTGCGCACCGCGGACCAACGTGACGAGTTCGTCCTCGATCCCGGCTCGCACGTCGTGGAGCCCGCGTTCACCCTGCACGGGTTCCGCTACGCGGAGGTCACCGGCTGGCCGGGCGCGCTGACGCCGGACGACCTGGAGGCGGTGCTGCTGTCCTCCGCGCTCACGGTCACCGGCTCGCTGACCGTGAGCGATCCCGCCGTACGGCAACTCGTCGCCAACATCGGCGCGTCGGCGGACGGCAACCTCGTGAGCGTGCCGACCGACTGCCCGCAGCGCGACGAGCGGACCGGCTGGACCGCCGACATCTCGGTGTTCGGCTCGACGCTCAGCTTCCTGCGGCACACGCAGGCGTTCCTGTCCGGCTGGGTGACGACGCTGATCGACGGGCAGCGGACCGACGGCGCGGTCCCGCACGTCGCGCCGGTCCTGCCGGAGTACGGATACGACGCCCCCGTGTGGTCCGACGCGCTGGTCGAGGTGCCGTGGCTGCTGTGGCGGCGCTACGGCGACGACCACACGCTGCGCCGCGCGTACGACCCGATGCGCCGGTGGATCGACTACTGCCTGGCCCAGGCCGAGGGCGGCATCAGACCGGGCAGGGCCCTGGGCGACTGGCTGGCCCCCGGCACGGTCGAGACGCCAAGGAACCTCATCTCCACCGCCGCCCTGGCCCGCAGCCTCCGCCTGGTCGCGCACGTGGCCGACGTGCTCGGCGAACCGCACGCGCCGGAGTACGGCGAGGCGTTCACCCGCGTCTCCGGCGCCTTCCAGCGGGCCTTCCTCAACGGGCCGAGGCTGCACACCGAGACGCAGACCGGCTACGCCGTCGCCCTCGCCTGGGACCTGGTCCCGCCCGAGGACCGGGCCGCGTCGGCGCAGGCGCTGGCCGAGCTGGTCCGCGCCGACGGGCACCGGCTCATGACGGGCTTCGTCGGCACCCCCCTGCTGCTGCCCGTGCTGTCGGAGACCGGCCACCACGACCTGGCGAGCCGAATCTTCAACCAGGAGGGCTACCCGTCCTGGCGCTACCAGCTCCGTGCCGGGGCGACGACCATGTGGGAGCGCTGGGACGCCTGGCACCACCGGTACGGCCTGCAGACGCCGACCATGAACTCCTTCAACCACTACGCCTACGGCTGCGTGGGCGACTGGCTGTTCCGGCACGTGGCGGGCCTGGGCGACGACCCGCGCGGGACGGGTGGCGGCTTCGGCGAGCTGCTGCTGCGACCCGGCCCCGTCCCGCTGCTGCGCCAGGCGCACGCCCGCTACGACAGCGCGTCAGGAACCGTCGAGTCGGGCTGGCGGGCCGGTCCCGACGGGGTCCAGTTCACCTTCGCCGTCCCCGAGGGCGTGACCGCCCGCGCGGTGCTGCCCGTCCACGGCGCGTGGGACGGGATGACCGTCAACGGCACCTTCCTCATGGGCCTCAGCGAGCAACTGCCGACCACCAGGCTGCCCGACGGTTCCTGCGCCCTGAACCTCCCCCCGGGCCGCTGGTCCTTCACCGCCCCCGCCGCGGCCACAACCCACCTCCTCCAACAGTGGGACGACCTGGGCTGACTCCGCGTTCTCACCGGCCGGAGCCTGAATCCTGAGTCTCGAACAGGGTTTCCGCCGCCCTGATCGACCGTAGGAGGGTGTCGGGCTCCGGCCGCAGTCCGGCTGTGATCACGTCGAGGTCGCGCAGACCCGCCTGCCGCAGGAGGCGTTTCTCGTTGGTGACCCACTCGCCACGTGCCGCCAGCACCGCGTGCGCGGTGTTCATGGCGGCGGTGGCCAGTGCTCCCGCGACCTCGGTGACCTGGCCGCGTGGGGCGTAGGAGGCCTCGGCGTAGCGGAGTGTCATGGTCGCGCGGCCACGCCACACCGGTGGGGCCGCCTCGCGCAGCGCCCGCGGATACTCGGGGCGGGGCAGGCTTCCACGGAGCACCCGGTTGGTGGCGAGTTCGGCGACCACCAGATAGCTGGGGATGCCCGCGAGGTGGAACATCAGCGGCTCCCAGCGGAAACGCCCTTGCCGGGCCTCGGCGATCTCGTGCTCGACGACGTCGAGATCGCGGTAGTGGACGTCGACGCGCCGACCGTCGATCGTGAACCACGCTCCCCCGTTGAAGACCCCGCCGCCCCACCCGCCGATCTCGGAGACCTCCCCGGGCCACCCGACAGCACGCAGATCGGCCGGATCAAAACCGCCCCGGTAGTAAATCGCCAGGTCCCAGTCACTGTCCGCCGCGTGAGTCCCCTGAGCGCGCGAACCACCAAGCGTCACGGCCTGTACGGCGGGCAACCCCGCGAGCCGGTCAGCGACAGAGTCGAGAAACATGTCGTCGGTCATCGAGAGTCCGATCGTGTGAAGTGGATACCGGTTTCATCACGGGCACACCGAACGGACGCCGAAGGGCGTCATACGTCTCGGTGCGTCGTCATCACTTCACACAGCCGACCCTACCGTCCCTTCCGGGGCTCATCGCCACTGCGTGGCGCCGAACGCACGAAGCCGCCGCGGACTACCGGACTCGAACCGGCTCACCCCGGTAAAAGAGAAACCGAACGCGCGAGCGGAACATGATTTGCCGCGCTGACACTACGGAGAGGAAAGCGGCGGAATTCCGTGCTCGGGGCCACGGGAAACGCCGGAGGCCGGGTCTTCCGGACAGTGGGTCTCCGTCCAGGTGACGGTGAGGTCCTGGCAGGTCAGGATGATTGTTCCTGGCCGAAGAGCGATTTCGTGGGTGCAGCCGTGAGGATGAGGAAGAATCTCGTCGAGAATCACCACATTGGGAAGAGCGGCGCTGTCGAGTTTGATGTCCGACACGCCCTCGTAGTGGATGGTCAGATCCTCCTGGTGTTTCCAGCAGTTGTGCCGGAATGCGAGTTCCACGGTGTTTCCCGTGAAGGAGATCCGTTCCAGGGCGAGGTCCTTCATGCATCGCGGACCGTAGAAGTCGTAGTGCAGGGGATCGGTCGCGAACGCGCGGGCGCCCGGCGGCAGTTCCTCCGCGAAATCGGGGAGCCGTTTCAGATACGTGGACGGATCGATGACACCGTCGATGACACCGCCAGGAAGGGTGATCGTCGCATCGAGATCGACGTACTTCATGTGAAGATCACGGTCCTCCTGTGAGCTCAGCGAAGGTCATTCGGATGCCAGGCGCGAGAGGGTCGAGTGGAGCCAGGCACACTCTACGCGCGGCGGGAAACGTCAGGGGTCAGGGAGTTTGCCCCTCTCCCGGTGCTGTCGCTCGCGTTCGGCCAATCAGGCGAAGGATGACTGAAGGCGTCAGGGCTGCGGGAGGGACTCCTGGGCGAAGGTGATGACGATGTATCTGCCGTTGGCGTAGCTGGTCACGGGGCGCTGGAGCACTTCCCCCACCCTGCGGGCGACCGACTGGAACAGTTCGACCATCTCCGGGGTGTCGGCGGAGACGCGGAAGCGTCCGTCGGTGGTGAGGTGGTGGGCGACGAGGGGGACGAAGCCCGACTCCGCCCGGGTCCTCTCCTCCGTGTCGAGGGGGGTGCGCCGGGTGCTGGGGGGAAGGGTCATCGCGTGCTCCTCGTGGTCGCCGGTCCTCCAGCATGCCACCGCTCACGGATAGCCCGGGCCAAGGCTCCAGAAGCGCGGACCACTACTTCACGAGCTGCCACAGGGCGGGGGTGTTGGGCGGTTCCCAGCCCGTGACGAACACGTGGCTCGCCAGGCAGCGGTAGATGTGGCCGTCGTAGACGATCAGGTCGCCCAGTCGGCAGGAGTGCCCCGGCTCCCAGATAGGGGTCTCGACCGCCCGGGAGACGACCCCGGCGCTCGCGGGCGGCGTGCCGTACGAAATGGGGATGAGGGGGACGGCGGTGGCGCGCTTCACGGTGGCTCCTTCTGGGGGTTTCTCCCACAGTGTCCGCGCCCTGCTGGGAACGGGTAGCCAACGTTTTTCCATGTCCTACCGCTATGCCCGGGGCTACGGCCTCATCCGGCGTGGGCCCGGTCGGTCGCCGGGAGGGGGCGCAGGGGCGCCCTGGCCTTCAGCAGCATCTCCTCGTACTCGGCGACCGGGTCGGAGTCCAGCACGACGGCCCCGCCCGCGCCCACGGTGAGGTGGCCGTCGCCGATCACCGCGGTACGGATCACGATGTTGAGGTCGGCGGCGCCGCCGAGCGCGAAGTAGCCGAGTGTCCCCGAGTAGATCCCCCTGGGCGCGCCTTCGAGCCTGTCGATGATCTCCATGGTCCTGATCTTCGGCGCTCCCGTCATCGAACCGCCGGGGAAGCAGTGCCGGGTGGCGGTCAGCGCGTCCACGTCCTCGCGCAGCCTGCCCCGCACGGTGGAGACCAGCTGGTGAACGGTCGTGTACGACTCGACCGCCATGAAGCTCGGCACCTCGACCGTGCCGACCTCGCAGATCTGTCCCAGGTCGTTGCGGAGCAGGTCCACGATCATCAGGTTCTCCGCGCGGGACTTGGGGTCCCTGGCCAGGTTGTCGCGGACGAGACTGTCGAGGACGGGGTCGGGATCACGCGGGGCCGTACCCTTGATGGGTTTCGACTCGATTGTCCGGTCGCGAGTGATCCGCAGGAAGCGCTCCGGCGAGGAGCACGCGACGCGGTGCCCGTCCCACTTCAGGAAGGCGGCGTACGGCGCGGCGTTGAGCAGCCGCTGACGCGCGTAGAAGTCCAGCGGATCCCCGGTGTACGGCAGGCGCGCCGTGGTGGTCAGGCAGATCTCGTAGCTCTCCCCCGCCCGCAGCAGGCGGTGGCACTCGGCGACGTCGGCCAGGTAGCCGTCCCGGGAGCGGGCCAGCCACGGCTCGACGTCGGGTTCCTCCTCCGGCCTGTACGGCACGGGCCCCGTCGGCGCTTCCCGGACGGGCAGGTCCGCAGCGACCAGGTCGGCCCACCGGTCGGCCTCCCGCGCGTCCCCGGCGCCGGGTCCGGCCAGCGCGACCACATGGGTGCGCCCCTCCAGGTGGTCGATCGCGACGAAGCGGGTGGCCGAGATCCACACGGCGTCCGGCAGGTCGGAGCGATGGACGGCGGCGCCGGAGGACTCGGCCTTCATCTCGTAGCCCAGGTAGCCGACGTATCCGCCGTCGAGGTCGAAGGGCAGCCCGTGGTCTCCGTCGAGGGCGCGTTCGGCCAGCCGCAGGGCGAGGACGTCGTAGACGGAGCCGGGCAGGTGGGTCGTCGTGCCGTCGGGACGCGTCGAGGTGACCTTCCCGTCCCCGACCCGGTAGCGCAGCGTCTCACCGTGACGGCCGCCCCCGTCGCCGACGAAGGAGAACCTGGACAGACCGGGCTCGACCCGGCTGCTGTCCAGCCAGAAGGCCGAGGGGCTCGCGGCGAACCAGCGGCGGAAGGTCAGCTCGGCGTCGGCCTCGAAGGGGAGGGTACGCACCCTGAGCCGCCACCGGCCCGACTCGTGTTCCTGGGGAGACACGGACGAGGCCGCCGGGCCGTACGCCCCCTGGGTATCACCCCCAGGCTCCGGCGAGAACGCGAGGTCACGCTCCCGCGAAGTCACGGAGTCGCGCTCCCGCGAGGGCACCGCCTCATGTTCTTGCGGGAGTACGGCCCCGCGCCCTCCTGGAGACACGGTGAGGGAGATCCGTTCCCTGGTGAGGGTGGCGAAGTTCTCCACCAGGCGGGAGCCGTACTGAGTACCGATGGACTCGGGGTGGAACTGCACGCCCCACCAGGGGCGGGTACGGTGCCGCAGCGCCATCGTCACCCCATCCCGCGCCCAGGCCGTGGTGACGAGGTCGGGCGCCCCCGCGGGCTCGACGCACAGCGAGTGGTAGCGCACCGCGGCGAAGTCCTGCGGGATCCCGGCGAACAGGTCCGTTCCCAGGTGCCTGATCCGGTCCACGTGGCCGTGGCGCGGTTCGGGGGCGGGCACGACCTCGGCGCCGGTCAGCCAGCCGAGGGCCTGGTGGCCGAGGCAGACGCCGAGCACGGGCAGGCGGGTCGCGCGCAGCAGGTCCGCGGTCAGGCCAAGGTCCCGTGGCTCCTGTGGCCTGCCGGGACCGGGTGAGACCACGATCGCGTCGTAGTCGGCGGGGTCGGCCTCCCGCAGTTCGGTGGAGTCGTTGCGCACCACGACCGGCATCCGCCCGTAGACCCGCGCCATGAGCTGCGCCAGGTTGAAGGTGTACGAGTCGTAGTTGTCGATGAGCAGCACCCGCACGACGCCTCCAGGGGGCCTCCAGGGTCGGTCGGCGCGGCGGAGAACTGCCGCCTGCCGGGGACGGGACGATTCGGCGCGACACCGGCATTGCGGTTTTTGCCCCTTTCGTCCCCGCGCGGCGCCGCCGCCAAGTCTACGGTTCCCCCGAACGGCGACGACCGGGGCCGGGTTAGCCTGGGGAGGTGGACACCTACCCGCTGGGCCCGGACAACGGTCCGCTGCTGGTGCGCACGACCCGCACCGGGCTGGGCGCCAGGGCGGGGCACGACCTGACGATCGAGGTGACCCGCTGGCACGGCGAGGCGGTCGTCGATCCGGAGGATCCGGCCCGTTCCTCGGTGTCCGTCGAGGTCGACGCGACCTCGTTCGCGGTGCGCGAGGGGACCGGCGGGGTCAAGCCCCTGAGCGACGCCGACCGGCGGGACATCGTGCGCAACATCGGGGAGAAGGTCCTGGACACCGCGAGGCACCCGGTGATCGCCTTCCGGTCCTCCCTGGTCGAGGGCACCGCGGAGGCGTTCCGCGTCGAGGGCGACCTCACCCTCGCCGGTGTCACCCGGCCCGTCACGATCGACGCCCTGCTCGCGGACGGGCGCGTGCGGGGGTCCGTCACGATCACGCAGAGCCGGTGGGGCGTCAAGCCGTACTCCGCCCTGTTCGGCGCGCTGCGCCTGAGTGACGAGGTCGGCGTCTGGTTCGACCTGGCCCTCTCGCCGGGCGCCTGAGAGCATTTGTCCCGGCGTGCCATCGGCCGTCCGGAGCCGCCAGATAAGCGCCCCTTAAGTGGAAAATATGCCGATATATGGTACGCGCTTGCGGCATTCCGTGCGCTACGGAAGGATCACCGGACACGCTCCGCCACCGTCCGTCATCCACCCCCCGGGCGGGCGGGCGCGCCCGCACATTGACAGATGACGCCACAGGAGGCTGTCGTGCAGCCGCAGGAGAGCATCGAACGGTTCGGATACCGGCAGGAGCTGCGTCGTGGGATCGGCCTGGCCGACCTGGTGTTCTACGGCCTGATCTTCATGGTGCCCATCGCGCCGTTCGCGATCTTCGGATCGGTCTACTTCACCTCGGGCGGCATGCCGGTCCTGACCTACCTGGTGGGCATGGTCGCGCTGCTGTTCACCGCCGCCTCCTACGCGCAGATGGTCAGGGCGTTCCCGCTGTCCGGCTCGGTCTACAACTACGCGGGCCGGGGCGTCTCCGCGCCGGTCGGCTTCATGACCGGGTGGGCGATCCTGCTCGACTACGTGCTCGCCCCGTGCCTGCTGTACCTCGTCGCCTCGATCGCCATGCACTCGACCGTGCCGCAGATCCCGGTGTGGCTGTGGCTGCTCGCCTTCGTGGCCGTCAACACCGTGATCAACCTTCGCGGCATCCGGATGACGATGACGCTCACCAAGGTGATGATCGCCGCCGAGCTGGCCGTACTGGCACTGTTCCTGGTGATCGGCGTCTGGGCTCTCCTGGAGGGCCGGGGCAGGGAGTTCAGCTTCGCCCCGCTGTTCAACCCCGAGACCTTCTCCTGGCCCGTCGTGTTCGGCGCGGTCTCCATCGCCGTGCTGTCCTTCCTCGGCTTCGACGGGATCAGCATGCTGGTCGAGGAGTCGACCGGCGGCTCCGCCCAGGTCGGCAGGGCCATGCGGCTGGCCCTGATCCTGGCGGGCGTGCTGTTCGTCGCACAGGTCTGGGTCGCCGCCCTGCTGGTGCCCAACCCCGACGCCCTGCTGCAGCAGCCTCGGACACCGCCTTCTACGACGCGGCGGCCGTCGCGGGCGGCGAGACGCTCTCGCGCATCGCCTCGACGGCGACCGCGATCTCCTGGGGACTGGCCAACACCCTGGTCGCCCAGGTCGCCGTCTCCCGCCTGCTCTACGCGATGGCGCGTGACCGGCAGCTCCCGTCCTTCCTCGCCAGGGTCTCGGTCAGGAACTCGGTGCCGACCAACGCCATCCTGCTCGTCGCCGGGCTCTCCGTCGGGCTCGGGGTATGGATGTCCACCAGGGAGGACGGCGTCAGCCTGCTCGGCAGTCTGATCAACATGGGCGCGCTTGTCGCCTTCGTCGTGCTGCACGTTTCGGTCATCACGCACTACGTGGTCCGGATGCGCTCGACGGACTACCTGTCGCACCTCGTCGCGCCACTCGTCGGGATGGCGATCCTGATCTTCGTCGTGATCAACGCCAACGTCATGGCGCAGACGGTCGGCCTGGTCTGGCTCGCCCTCGGCGCCGTGGTCCTGGCCGCCCTGTACGCCATGGGCCGCGGCCCCTCCCTGCCCGACCTGCCGGTTCCCGAGCGGTCGGTGTAGGCACGCCCGTTCTGGACGCAAAGGACGACCACCGGATGAACGGGTTGCCGCTCCCCCAGGAGCTGTACCTCATCGCCCACGAGCAGTCGGGCAGACCCCTGGCCCATCCCTCGTCGATGGCCCTCGGACTGGCCGGGGCCGCGCTGCTCGAACTGGTCATCGGCGAACGCGTCACCGTCTCCGGGGGCAGGGGCTCCCTCGCCGACGACACTCCCCTCGGGGACGCGGTCGTCGACGGCTTCCTGCCCATGATCCGGCAGGACCGCTCCGGTGGGGACGTCAGGACCTGGATCAAGCAGGCGGCCGGGGACGTCTACCGGCACACCCAGGCGAGCCTGGTCACCGCGGGCGCCCTCGCCCAGGTGACCAGGCGCCGCATGGGCCTGCTCTCGCAGACCCGCCACGAGATCACCGACATGGCGTGGGTGGTGCGGGCCTGCTCGGGGGTGCGCGCCGCCGCCGAGGGCAGGGAGCCGCCGGACGCGCGCTGCGCCGCGCTGTGCGGCCTGGTCGGCGTGCTGGAGGTGGATGCGGCGCTCTATCTCGGCCAGCCGTCCGGTCAGCTCGTCGTCCGCCTGCGCGCCATCGCCGCCGAGCACTCCCCCATGATCAAAGAGGTGGTCGGCATCGTCGAGACCCTTACCCGCGAGGCCGCCATCGCCGTCTACCGCTGACCCCTGACGCCGCTTTGGAGGAGAACCCGGTGCCGTTCAGCGCAGTGATCTTCGACTTCTACGGGACGCTCACCCCGTCGACCCCGAAGCACGTCTGGGACGAGCACGCGGCCCGCAGCGCCGCCCCGCTGGGCATTCCCGTCCCGGTCTGGCGGGCCGCCCTCGACTCCTCCTTCGCCGAGCGGGCCACCGGCTCCCTCGGAGATCTCAGGAGCACCCTGCTGACCCTCGCCCGCCGCTGCGGCGTCGATCCCGGTGAGGCCGCCCTCACCGCGGCGTGCGCCGCCCGTACCGGGGCCCAGCGGGAGCTGCTCGCCCTGCGCGACGACGCCCTCGGCACGCTGGGCGCGGTCCGGGAGCGCGGCCTGGCCGTCGGTGTCCTGAGTGACTGTACGGCGGAGCTGGCGACGGCGTGGCCCGAGCTGCCGCTCGCCCCTCTGGTGGACGCGGCGGTCCTGTCGTGCGAGGTCGGCAGGCGCAAGCCCGACCCCGAGCTGTTCCTGCTGATCGCGCGGCGGCTCGGGGTGACGCCCGAGGAGTGCCTGTACGTGGGTGACGGCGGTGGGCGCGAGCTCACCGGGGCCACGGCCTGCGGGATGACGGCGTTCATGCTCTACGCCGACGACTGGGAGGGCGCGGACGCCCAGCCGAGGGAGCACGACTGGGCGGGCCCCCGCCTGTCCCACCTGTCGGCGGTGCCCGGCCTCCTCGATCCGGCCTAACGTCCAGGGGCGAAAGCGGGCAGCACCACCTCGTCGAGGACGGTGGCCGAGGTCGCGTGGTCGTCGGGCAGGTTGTACCGGCCCGCGGTCACGACGACGACAAGTCCGAGGTCCGGCCGTAGGTACAGCCGTTGCCCGCCGTTGCCGAACCCACCGACCCAGTCGGGGCCCAGGTACCACTGGTAGCCGTAGTCGAGCCCCTCCCCGATCGTCACGTACGGCGTGAGCATGCGGGAGACCCACGGGGAGCCTGATTCCAGGACGTGACGGCCGATCCTGGCCAGGTCCCTCGGGGTCAGCCTGAGTCCGGAGGCCGCCGCCGCGACGCCGTCGTCGCCCCTGGCCCACTCGAAGGCCGTGATGCCGAGCGGCTCGAACAGCGCCGTGCGCGCGAACTCCTCAAGCGGCACGCCGGTGCCCCTGGCGATGAGGCCGCCGACGAGGGCAGAGGCGCCGCCGCAGTACCGCCAGGTCGTGCCCGGATCCTCGACGATCGGCCGCTCCAGGACGTACCGGTAGCGGTCGGGCGCCGTCTCCATCGCGATCTCGCTGTTGGCCGTGCTGGTGTAGGGGACGCTCTCGTCCCATTCGAGCCCCAGCGTCATCGTCAGCGCGTGCCCAACCGTCAATCCGGTACGGCCCGCTAGATCACGATATTCCGGGAAATATGCGTACAACGGCGCTTTGGGGTCGGGGACGTGGCCGCGCGCCAGGGCCAGGCCGTACAACAGGGCGACGACGCTCTTGGTGACCGACCGGAGGTCGTGGAGGGTGTCAGGCCCGAACGTGACCGTGCCGAGGGGGCCGCTCCAGGCGACGTCCGGCCCCTCACCGTAGTGTTCGAAGACCAGGTCCTCTCCACGGGTGACGACCACCCCGTGCAGGCCCGGTGCCCTGCCCGCGCGCACGATCCCGGCCAGCGCGGCTTCCATGTCTGTTGGCATGCCTCTCCTTGTACGGCCTGACACCGCGTCAGAGTCCAGCGCCCCGCGCCCCCTGGAACGGGGAAAGCGTTTCCGCACGATTCCGGTCGGCCGGGAAATTACCCTCAAAACCTCCCTGAATTATGAACGGGATATCGGCTGAGCGCTTTCCACGAATCCGTCAGCAGGAGCACCGCACCACCTCCTCCGCCGCCGTCCGCTTCGCCTCGCCCACCCCCTCAAGGAGGCGCCGGGGACCCGAGCCGAGTTTGCCGAGCCTGTCGTCCGGGTTGGCCATCGGGCAGCGGTCGATCGACAGGCATCCGCATCCGACGCAGTCGGTGAAGTTGTCACGCAGCTTCTGTAGCTCGCGGATGCGGGCGTCGAGCTGGTCACGCCACCGCGTTGACATGTGCTCCCAGTCCTGCCGCGTGGGAGGACGCGCGCTCGGCAGGTCCTCCAGGGCGACGGCGATCTCGGCCAGCGGGATCCCCACGCGCTGCGCGACGCGGATCAGCGCCACCCGTCGCAGCGTGTCGCGCCGGTAGCGCCGCTGGTTGCCCTGCGTGCGCCGGCTCGTGATGAGCCCCTGCCGCTCGTAGAAATGCAGAGCGGATATCGCGACACCGCTGCGTGAGGAGAGTTCCCCGACGGTGAGTTCAGTCGGAAGGTCACCCATCCCCTCCTCCCTCCAGACGTCAATAAATATTGAGGTTCTCGCGCGAATAGTACTCCTCCGAGGGAGAAAGACGACGACCCCCGTGGGCGCCGGGAGGGGGTTCGGCGGCCCACGGGGGTCGATGGGAGGAGGGAACAGGGGTTACCGCAGCGGACGGGGAAGGCTGATCGTCAGGATGCGGCTGGCGACACCGGAGTCGACCAGACGGCCGTCCTCGCCGAAGGAGCCGAGGCCGAAGTCGTTGTCGTTGGCGATCGCGATGGTCCTGGGGTCGAGGACGGTGACGCCCTCGATCTTGCCGGGCAGGCCGGGGATGGCGGCCAGGTCGACGGCCAGGGACTTGGTCGCGACGGTGACGCCCTTGGGAAGGGAGGTCTCAAGGGAGGGCGTGGTCGCCGGGTCGTCGTGCGGGCCGCGCAGGAGGTTCGTCGCCCGGCGCACGTCGACGGTGTACAGCCGGGCGAGCGCGTCGGTGCGCTCCTGGAGCAGCAGCCGCCCTGGGCTCAGCACGTTCAGCGCGGAGATCTTCATGTCGCCCTGCTCGGCCTTGGGGTCGAAGGTCGCGACGTTCTCCATCGTGTAGGCCCACTCGGCGGTCGGCCGCCCGGTGCGCAGGTCCACGCGCAGGATGCGGGCGACGCTCGACGCCTTGCCCGCCTTCTTGTCGGGGTTGGCCAGCGGGCTCTGCACCGCGATGTAGAGGGCGCGCTCGGCGGGCGAGATGCCCAGCGCCTCGAAGCCACGGTTCTGCTGACGGGTGGCGAAGACCGCGGGCAGCGTCTCGTGGACCGGGTAGCCTGCCCCGGTCAGCTTGAGCCCCTTGGGCACGTACCTGGCGAGGATCCGCCCGTTGGCCGCCACGTGCACCAGGGAGGGCGAGTACTCCTCGACCAGCCAGAAGCCGCCGCGCCCGTCGGTGACGATGTCCTCGGTGTCCAGCCCGTTCGGGTCGTAGGGCAGCTCGGTCAGGCCGTCCCAGGTGTAGGGAACCTCGTCGTGACCTTCCTGGTTCGACAGGCCGGTGATGGGCGTGCCGTCGGACTTCTTCAGCGTGATCGCCTTCACGATCCTCGCCTTGCCGTGCCGTACGGCGACGCGCACGATGGCGGGTGCGAACTCGGGAACCGGGAAGGTGCGGCGCTTCTCGCCGTCGATCTTCGGCTCGCCGTTCGGGCCGCGGTCGGTGACCATCCAGTACTCGCCGGGACGGCCCGCGGGGTAGAGACCGCTGCCGACGCCGCCCAGCTTCACGCCCCGGTCGTCCTCGACGAGCCCGCGCTCGAACTCCGCGAGGGCGGGGGCGGGCAACGTCACGTCGGAGGTGACCCGCGGTGCCCTGTCCTTGGGAGCGGCGACGGCGGGGGCGGCGACCGCGCCGGTGAAGGCGACGGTGAGCGCCGCCGCGGTGGCGAGGGCGGCGATGAGGGGACGTGACATGACGCTTTCCTTTACGACCTGGTCCATGACGAGATCCGGAAGCTATCGACGCCGAACGACCTGAGCCCTAAGCCCCGGTGAACACGAAGCGAAGGCGTACGGTGACCCCGGACACACCACGCCTTCCCCCACCTGCGATCTTCCTCCACGGGTGCGAAGCCGTACCACCCGGACGCAGGTCTTCCCACACGGGCTCAAGGTCTTCCCACACGGATGTGGGGTCTTTCCACATGGGCACAAACCCTTGTGTCCCGGGCGCAAGGCTTCCCACCTGGGCGTGCAGCCGTACCACGCGGGGGTGGAAACCTTCGCCGGGAGGGGACCGGTGCGTCCGCGCGGAGCCCACCGCGCGGACGCACCGGCCGTACCCGGCCCCTACCCCTTGGTCACCGGGCCTGACACCGGCCAGAAACCAACGGGGTTCCTACCGGTCCAGGTTGACGAAGACTCCCTTGACCTCGGTGTAGGCCTCCAGCGCGTACGGTCCCATCTCCCGGCCGACACCGCTGGCCTTGAAACCGCCCCAGGGCGCGGCGGCGTCGGGGACGTGGAGCATGTTGACGAACACCGAGCCCGCCCGTACGGCGGCGGCCAGGGTGTGCGCGGTCGACAGGTCCTTGGTCCAGATCGAGGCCGCGAGCCCGAACTCGCTGTCGTTGGCCCGGTCGGCGATGTCGTCCAGGTCGTCGTAGGCCAGCACGGGGATGACCGGGCCGAAGATCTCCTCCCTGGCGATCGTCATGTCGTCGGTCACCCCGGCGAAGACGGTCGGGCGGTAGAAGAAGCCCTTCTCCAGGTCACCGTCGGCACGCCGTCCACCGGTCACCAGCTCGGCGCCCTGCTCGACGCCGGTACGCACGTAACCGTCGACGCTGCGCAGGTGCTCCTCGGTGACGAGCGGGCCCAGGTCGGTCGTGTCGGCCAGGCCGGGGCCGAGGCGCAGGGCGGCGGCGGCCGCGGCGGCCTTCTCGGTGAACTCGTCAACCCGGCTGCGGTCCACGTAGAACCTGGAGTAGGCGGCGCACACCTGGCCGCTGTTGAACAGGGCGCCCTGGACGCAGCCCGCGACGGCCCTGTCGAGGTCGGCGTCGTGCGCCACGATCGTGGGGGTCTTGCCGCCCAGCTCAAGGGTGACCCGCTTGAGGTTGCCCGCGGAGGAGCGCATGATCTCCCGGCCGACCTCGGTCGAGCCGGTGAAGGACACCTTGTCCACCCCGGCGTGCGCCACCAGGGCGCGGCCGACCTCGGGACCACCGGTGAGGAGGTTGACGACGCCCTCGGGCACCCCGGCCTCAAGGCACAGCTCCGCCAGGCGCAGCGCGGTCAGCGAGGTCTGCTCGGCGGGCTTGATGATCACCGTGTTGGCGCAGGCCAGCGCGGGGGCGAGCTTCCAGGTCAGGATCATCAGCGGGAAGTTCCACGGCGTGATCAGCGCGCAGACCCCGACCGGCTCCCTGCGGGTGTAGTGCAGCGTGTTCGGCAGCGAGATCGGAGAGGTCGCGCCCTCGATCTTGGTGGTCCAGCCCGCGTAGTAGCGGAAGTGCTCGGCCGCTCCCGGGACCGAGACGCCCCTGGCCACCCCGAGCGGCTGCCCCTGGTCCCGCGTCTCCAGGTAGGCCAGCTCGTCGCCGTTCGCCTCGATCAGGTCGGCGATCCGCCAGAGCACCCGCGCACGCGCGGCGGGCGACATCTGCGCCCACTCGGGGTCGCGCAGCGCCTTCCTGGCCGCGTCGACGGCAGCGTCCACGTCGGAGGCGTCGGCCTCGGCCAGCTCGCCGAGCGGCGCGGCCGTCGCCGGGTCGTAGGTCGTGAAGGTCCGTCCTGAGGTGCCGGGGCCCCACTCACCGCCGATGAGCAGCCTGCCGGGCTTTTCCAGGACGGGAGAGTCGGGACCGCTCTCCTGCGGTCGCAGAAACGTCGACACTGCCATGTTCTCCACGGCCTCCCCGTGCTCGCTGTCGCCACTCGACCGCCGACACCGACGGTCAGATCAGTTGTACGGCGTGGCGCACCGACCGGCCTTGTCTGTGACGGCACAGCTCTTGCCTGTCACGCTCCAGCGGTTTGCGGTTACTGTCATGTGACAGGGATGCTGCGGGAGCATTGCCAAACAACGGCACGCGATGCAACATTCCTGCAGTTAGACGCACCACCCATGCAGGAGGAAGCATGTCGTCTCTACTGCGCACAGCCGACCTGCCCGCCCGCGAACGCGCCGACTTCTGGTGCTCGGCGATCTCCGAGGCGTTCGTGCCCCTCGACATGACCCTCGCCAACGGCGAGACGTTCCGAGGGCAGATGCGCAGTAGAAGCCTGGGCGTGATGCTGGTCAGCGACGTCGCCGCCGACGCCCACAAGGCCGAGCGGACCCGCCGTCTGATCGCCAGGTCGGAAACCGACTACTACAAGCTGAGCATGCCGCTGCAGGGCTACTGCCTGGTCATGCAGGACGGCCGTGAGGCCCCGCTCACCCCCGGCGACCTGGCCGTCTACGACACCAGCAGGCCCTACACCGTGGCCTTCGACAACACCTGCCGGATGCTGGTGCTCATGTTCCCCCAGCGCTTCCTGAGGCTGCGGCCACACGAGATGCACGAGGTGACGGCCAACCGCGTCTCAGGCCGCCAGGGGGTCGGGGCCCTGGTCTCCCCGCTGCTGATGAACCTCGTCACCAAGATGGACGAGATCGGGGAGAACCAGTCGCTGCAGCTGGCCGACAACATCCTCGACCTGCTCGCCACCCTCTTCTCGGAACGGCTCGGCAAGCAGGGGACGCCGCCGCCCAGCTCCCCCCAGACGCTCCTGCTGCGCATCAGGGCCTTCATCGAGGCCCACCTCGACGACGGCAACCTCACCCCGGACACGGTCGCCGCCGCGGTGCACATCTCCACCGGCTACCTGCACAAACTCTTCAGGATGGAGGGGACCACGGTCTCCCGCTTCATCAGGGAACGCAGGCTAGAGCACTGCCGCCGCGACCTGGTCGATCCGGACCAGTGGACGCTCTCGGTCAGCACCGTCGCCGCCCACTGGGGCTTCGTCGACGCCGCCCACTTCAGCCGGCTGTTCAAGGCGACCTACGGCGTCTCCCCCCGCGAATACCGCCTGACCCGGGACGCCCAGGGCGGGGTGGCCGTATCAGCCTGGGAAACGGCGTGACGCCCGCACCCAGCGGTTGAGAACCCAGAAGCGGCGCACCAGGCTGGTCCTGGTCGTCGCACTCGCCTCGGCGCTCTCCTCCTGCGTCAAAGCTCCTGAAGCCTCCCGACACCTCCAGTCCCCGGTCGCCGCCATCGTGTTGCTGGCGACGAACGAACTCGTCGTTCTGACGCAGGACGGCCGGGTGTCGGCACGGCGGCGGCTGGGGGCGGACGCGCTCGACGTCTGGGCCGTCCAACGACGCATGGCCCTCGGCCCCGACGGCCTTCTCCACGTTCTCCTGGGCCGGGACGTGCGTTCGCGCCCCGATCGGGTGGCCGTCGTCGACCCGATCTCACTGCGCCAGGTGAAGAGCTACGAACTGGACCATGAGACGACGTACCGGGTTCTCACCCCCGGCCCCCGAACGGGCCAGATCCGCCTTCTGGGCAACGCCGGCGGTGACGTGGTCATGGCCCTCCTCGGCCCGAAGGGCGTCGCACACCGTGAGGTGGTGCGCACGGACCGGGACAACGATCTACGTGTCTTCGACGCCGTCCTCACCGGGGATGAGAAGCGCCTGTTCGTCGGCTATCACGGAGCGGACAGCACGGGCGCCGACGTCGTCCGCCTCTCTCCCGCAGGCCGGCAAACATGTCGTGCGGCTCCCGGAGTGGGTTGCCTACCTGATGTGCACGGCGGCATGAAGGTCGTCGGTGATCTGCTGTACACGGCGACGGGCTCGGCCACGAGGGTTGACGAGCGGAATCCGGACGGCCGGATCCGCCGACGATTGAACCCCCGATCCGGTAACAACCATCTGATGGCGATCACCGCCGACGGCCACCACCTGTACGCCCTGGGGTCGTGCGGCTACGCCGGTGGACTGACCCGTGTCACCCTGTCCACCGGCGAGACGACAGAGCTCTCCTCCCGCCCGGAAAACGAGATATGCGGAGAACAGCTCACTCTTAACCGCTCGGGGAATGCGTTGGCTGTCCTGTCCCTTCCACGGCCGGTTCCCCAGACAGGGCGTACGAGTGGCTCAGCCGTCCTGTTCGTCGATCCGAAGACCGGCCGTGTGACCGGCCGTGGAACGCTCGACGCCGATCCGCTCGATGTCGTTCCGTTGGATTGACCCGTTCCGTCCGAGGTCAGGATTCGCCGGTGTTCATCAGTTCCAGGATGGTGTGCTGGGTCAGGGTTTCGCCTTCGAGGATGGCGGCTATTTTGCCTCGGTAGAAGACCGCCACGCGGTCGCACAGGGAGGCCAGTTCCTCGACGTCGGTTGAGCAGAGCATGGTGACCGTCCCCGCCTGGGTGGCCGAGCGGATCAGGGTGTGCATCTCGGCCTTGGCGCCCACGTCCACGCCCCTGGTCGGGTCGTCGAGCAGCAGCACGGAGGGTTCGGCGTCGAGCCACTTGGCGAGCACGACCTTCTGCTGGTTGCCGCCGGAGAGCAGGCCGGTGCGCTGGTCCACGCTCGAACACCGCAGGCTCATCCGCTCGCCGTGGTCACGGGCCCGGGCGCGCAGGGCCGTACGGCGCAGGAAGGCTCCGTCGCGGCCGAGGGCGACGGCGCGGACCTGGGCGATGTTCTCCCAGATCGGCTTGTCCAGCATGAGGCCGAACCTGCGCCGGTCGCCGGAGACGACGGCGACGCCCGCCGCGATGCTGCGGCGCAGGCCGTTGGGGGCCCGGCGTCCGGAGGGCAGGCGAACCTCGCCGGTGTCGGCCCTGCGCAGGCCCGCGACCAGTTCGAGCGTCGCCTGGTGGCCCGATCCGGCGAGACCGGCCAGCCCGAGGATCTCGCCGGGCCGTACGGTCAGTGACACCCCGGACAGGGCGCCCCGCGATCCGGCGTCCACGATCCTCAGCTCGCCGCCCGCCGTCTCCTGGGGGGCCACGAGTGTCGGCTTCTCCTGGGCCTGGACGGTCTTGTCCCCCAGCATGGCCGCGACCACCTCCGGCATGGACAGCGACTTCCTGTCCTGGGCCTCCATGACGACCTCGCCGTTGCGCAGGACCGTGATGACGTCGCTGAGCGCCATGACCTCCTCAAGGATGTGCGAGACGAAGACGACGCCGACCTGGTGCTCGCACAGGACGCGGACGACGTTCAGCAGCCGGTCGGCGCTGGCCTGTTCGAGCGCGGAGGTCGGCTCGTCCAGGATCAGCACGCGCGGCTTGGTCAGCAGGGCCCTGGCGATCTCGACGAGCTGACGCTGCGCCAGGGAGAGGTCGCCGAGCCTGGTCCTGACCGGGACGTTCAGGCCGAGCTGGTCGAGCACCGGGGCCGCGGCCTGGGCCATGCCCGTACGGTCGAGGAAGGGTCCCCTGCGCGGGCCGGTCACCGGATAGAGGTTGGCCAGGATGTCCAGGTCGGGGAAGAGGTTGAGCTCCTGGGAGACGACGGCCACGCCGTGCTGGGCGGCGTCGCCGGTGTTGCGGAAGCGCACCTGCCTGCCGTTGAGGGTGAGGCTGCCCCGGTCAGGGGTGACCGCGCCGGACATGATCTTGATCAACGTCGACTTGCCGGCGCCGTTCTCGCCGAGGAGGGCGTGGACGGTTCCCGCCTCGACGTGGATGCCCGCCTCCTTGAGGGCGACGACGCCTCCGTACGTCTTGCCGATGTTCCTGGCCTCCAGGATCGCCATGGTGTGCGCTCCTCCTACTGCGGCTGCTGCGGGCACTGTTACTGGCGCTGTTACGGGGGGTACGGCGGGGCGGCCGGGCCTGGGAGAGCAGTGGCCGACCGCCCCGCGGAGTCAGTTGGCCTGTCCGATGGGCTTGAGGTAGGTGTTCGGGTCGGCGAACTGCTTGTCCACGACGGACTTGAAGTAGGCGGTACGGCTGGCCTCGTCGGTCTGCCGCTTGATGATCTCGTCCACGTTGTCCTTGTTCACGATCAGCGTGCCGGGGTTCCACCAGCCGGTCGGCGCCGGCTTGCCGGTCCGCTTGCTCTCGATGAGCAGGCGCATCGCGACGTAGCCCTTGAGCCAGTGCTCGGGCGAGGAGAGCGCGAACAGCTGGCCCTTCTTGACGGCCTGCAGCGCCTCCGGCGGGATGTCCGCGGAACCGGCGAGGAACTCACGGCCGGTCTGCTGCTTGATCAGCGGCAGCGAGACGCCGTCCTGGCCGCCGACGCCGAGGAAGGCGATGGCCTTCGGGTTGGCCTTGACGATGCCCTGCCAGGCGTTGAAGTTGTCGGTCGGCTCGGACTTGGCGTCGAACGGACCCTTGATCGTCAGCTTGGGACGCTTCTCCTTGATGACCGAGACGAGTCCCTCGATGCGCTGGTTGAGCAGTTCGAGGCCGGGGATGTCGTTGCCGATCACGACGTCGCCGGTGGCGTCCTCGGGGACGTGCTTGATGAACTCCTCGCCGAGCGCGACGCCCAGCTCGGTGTTGCTGTTGCCGACGAAGAGGTCGACCTTGGTCCCGGGCGGGGGCGCGGTGTCCACTGCGGCCATCGGGATGTTCTGGTCGGTCGCCTGGTTGAGCGGGCGGACGAACAGGTCGGGGGTGAGGGTCTCCAGCCCGATGCCGTCGGGGGAGTTCCTGATCGCGGACTGGAAGAGCTGGACCTGGGCGGGACCGTTGACCCCGACGGGGGCGGCCTGGTTGAGGGTGACGCTGCCGTCCTCGTCGGCGGCGGCCTTGGCGCCGAACGCCATCTCCTGGAACGGGTTCTGGGTGGACGTCGCGTAGATGAAGCCCATCTTCAGCGGCTTCTTCGCGTCCCCTCCCCCGCTCGCGCCCGCCGTCTCCTGCGTGCCGGACGAACCGGACGGGCCAGAGGAACAGGCCGTGAGCGCGATGGCCGAGGCGGTGAGTATCGACAGGGCGGTGAACGTACGGCGGCGACGCCTCGGTCCAGCGGTCATGGGGTGGCTCCTCTTAATTTCTATTTTTGTGGGATAAATCAGGTTTCTCCGGAGAGCCAGATGTGTTCGGATCGCCGGGTTTTGTGAGAGGTGGATGGAACAGGTACGGCTAGAGGCCGAGCGCCTCGTCCTTACGCCTGCGGCGTCTGCGCAGCAGGCTGTCCAGCGAGACCGCCAGCAGGATCACGGCGCCGGTGGCGAAGGAGCTCCAGTTCACCGGGATGTTGAAGTACTGCAGGCCGCTGCCGACCACGGCCAGCAGGATCGCGCCGAAGATCGCTCCGACGACCGTCGCCGTGCCGCCGCGCAGCGGGGTGCCGCCGATCACGGCCGCCGCGATCGCCTGCAGCTCGAACCCGGTGCCGATGTTGGGGTCACCGGAGGTGAAGAAGGCGAGGCCGAGGGCGGCGGCCACCCCCGCGAGCAGGCCGACCATCACCAGGACCTGCATCCTGACCCGGTTTGTCGAGATGCCGGAGAAGGTGGCGGCGTCGGGGTTGGAGCCGATCGCGCGCACCCGGTAGCCGAAGGAGGTGAAGCGCAGCACGACCGTGAGCAGGATTGCGATGACGACCAGCACCCACACGCTCGTGTAGACGCCGAGGATCTTGCCGCCCAGGATCGTGAAGAAGGAGTTCTCGACCGGCATGCCGGTCACCTGCTGCCCCTCGCTCAGGGCCAGGGACAGCCCCCGGTAGACCGACAGGGTCGCCAGCGTCGCCACGATGGTCGGGATGCCGATGTACTGCACGACCAGCGCGTTCACCAGGCCCAGGATGCCGCCGAGCACGACGCCGAGCAGCCCCGCGAGCCAGGGCGAGAGCCCCTGGTTGATCAGCAGGCCCATGCTGATGAGTGACAGGCCGAACATCGAGCCGACCGACAGGTCGATCTCCCGCATGGAGATCAGGAAGGCCATGCCTCCGGCGAGGAGACCGACGTAGACCGACGCCTGCAGGGTGTCGAGCAGCTGGGCGGCCGACAGGAAGTCCGGGTGCAGGATGCCGATGACGACGACCAGCGCGATCGTCGCGACCAGCACGCTCATGGACTCCATCGTGGGGACGCGGCGCGCCAGGGCACCCAGTCCCCCGCCGGGGCGCTCCCCCGGAACGTTCGGGGCGTCCAGCTCGGGCGTCCCTTTAGTTCCGACATCGTCGACACTCACGGCGTCCCTCCGTCTCTTGTCGTGGTACCGGACTTCCGCTAAGGCTGACGGACAGGACGGTGAACGTACTTGACCCTGAGTGACCATTCCTTGTCTTTCGCTCACCCTGTCCTTCGCCGGCGGGGTGCGCGGAGCTTACCCGTGGTTAGCGTGACTGTCATCGCGCCTGGCGTGACTCAAGAAGGACATAGAGGTGAGCACACTCGTGAACCCCTTGGAAGACAAGGTCGCCCTGGTCACCGGAGGTGGCTCGGGCATCGGTGAGGCGATCTGCAGGCGTCTCGACGCCGACGGTGCGACCGTCGTCGTGCTCGACCGGGTGAGGGAGGCGGCGGAGCTGACCGCCGGGACGCTCCGCAAGTCCCACGCGCTGGTCGCCGACGTGTCCGACTCGGCCGCGGTCGACGCGGCGGTCTCCGAGGTGGCCGCCACCCACGGTCGCCTGGACATCCTGGTCAACAACGCCGGGGTACGCGGCGGGCAGGAGGCAGAGGACGCCTTCGCCAGGCTCGACACGCGCCTCGACGAGCTGCGGACCGACGGCGCCGCCGCCACCACGGTCGACGCGACCGTGAGCATCTCCGACGAGGCCTGGCGGGACATGATCGCCGTGCACCTCGACGGCACGTTCTACTGCACCAGGGCCGCGCTGCGGATCATGACGGGGCAGCGCTCGGGGGTCGTCGTCAACGTCTCCTCGATCTGCGGCCTCACCGGCTGCGAGCACCTGCCGCACTACTCGGCCGCCAAGGGCGGCATCCAGGCGCTGACCCGGGCAGTCGCCCGCGATGTCGCGCCGTACGGCATCCGCGTCAACTGTGTGGCGCCCGGCTACATCGAGACCCCGCTCGGCTCGGTGATCGGCGGGCGGATGCGCGCCGATCTTGAGGAGCGCATCGCCCTCGGCCGGTTCGGGCTGCCCAGGGAGATCGCCGACACGGTGGCCTTCCTCGCCGGGGACGGCGGCAGCTACTTCACCGGCCAGACGCTCAGCCCCAACGGCGGGCTGGTGATCTCGTGACCGGCGCACCGGCCCAGTACAAGGCCGACGTGATCGTGGTCGGCGCCGGTTCCGCGGGCTCCGTGGTCGCGCGCAGGCTCGCCGACGCGGGCGCGAGCGTGCTGCTCGTCGAGGCGGGGCCGCAGGGACGCTTCCCCGCCGTCGACGACCCGACCCGGATGCACGAGCTGTGGGACTCCCCCCTCGACTGGGGATACCGTACGGTTCCGCAGGAGCACGCCCACGGGCGCCGGCTGCACCTGCCGCGCGGCAGGGCCGTCGGCGGGTCACACAACCTGAACGCCATGATCTGGGTGCGGGGCAACCCGGCCGACTACGACGACTGGGCCGCCAGGGGCAATCCGGGGTGGGCGTGGCAGGACGTGCGCCCTGTCTTCGCCAGGATCGAGGCCGTCGACTCGGCGCAGGGCGAGGCGCGTGGCCCGCTGCACATCCTGACGGGTTACGAGCCCTCACCGGCCCACCTGGCGATCGTCGAGGCCGCCCAGCAGGCTGGGCTGCCGTTCAACCCGGACTACAACGGGGCGTCGCAGGACGGCGTCTCCTTCATGCAGTTCACGATCCAGGACCACCGCAGGCTGACGACCGCGGACGCCTATCTGGGTCCGCTGTCCGGGCGTGACGGGTTCACCCTGGTCCCGGGGGCGCACGTCCACCGGCTGCTGTTCGAGGGCGAGCGCTGCGTCGGCGTCGAGTGGGAGCGCGACGGCGTGCTCGAACGCGGCCTGGCCGGGCACGAGATCGTGCTGAGCGCCGGGGCCATCGGCTCACCGGAGATCCTGCTGCGCTCGGGCGTCGGCGACGCCGGGGAACTGGCCGCGCACGGCATCGCCGTACAGGCCGACCTGCCCGGGGTGGGACGCAACCTGCAGGACCACTGGCTGGTTCCGGTGATCGCCGGGACGGACCGGCAGATTCCCGCCTCGCACGGGCTGCCGCGCACCCAGAGCCACCTGTTCTGGCGCAGCAGGCCCGAGCTGGCGGTGCCCGACCTGCAGCCGCTGCACTTCGACGCGCCGCTGTACGAGCGCTGGATGGAGGGGCCGCCGGACGGCGTCTCGCTCATGGCCGGTCTGGTCCGTCCTGCCAGTCACGGTGACATCCGGCTCTCCGGTCCCGCGCCGACCGACCCGCTGCTCATCGACCCCCGGGTGCTCTCCGAGCACGCCGACGTCGAGGCGCTCGCGGCTGCCGTACGGCTGTGCCAGGAGATCGTGGCGGCTCCCGCGCTGCGGGAGGACTGGGGAGCCTACGAGCTCTACCCGGGGACGCTGGCCGAGACCGACGAGGGGCTGCACGCCTACGTCAGGGAGAGCGTGGTCACCTACCACCACCAGTCGGGCACCTGCAAGATGGGGACGGACGAGGCGGCGGTTGTCGATCCGAGGCTGCGGGTCCACGGTGTCACCGGGCTGCGCGTCGCGGACGCCTCGATCATGCCGTCGGTGACGACGGGCAACACGAACGCCCCGGCCATCATGATCGCGGAGCGGGCCGCGGAGTTCATGACCTCCTGAGGTGTGTCCCGGCGACGGTCGCCCCCGTCGCCGGGACGCCTCATTTGTCCTCGCCGGTCTCCCTGACCTCGGCGTGGTCGAGGTCGATGTCGTAGGTCACCGGGATCAGCCGCCGCAGGCCGGTGTCGACTCCCCCTCCGGGGTTGATCTCGAACACCACCTTCCTGCCGCCCCTGGTGATGTCCCTGACCTCCTTGACGACGTGCTCGTGGCTCTGGTCCGTGTGGTCACCCGACCTGCGGACCGCCTCGGGAACCCAGGTGTTCTCGTCCTCCCGCGCCACCGCGACCTCCCCGCCTCGGTATGGGATGTATCACCCGCAACCAGGCTAACTCCGACGATCGCTCAGCAGCCCCTCACCGCGAAGGCCAGAAACTGGGTGATCTCCTGGTCGTCGAAGTTGTCGTCGGAGCCGACGACCAGGACGCGTTCGCCCGAGGCCAGGCGCGGCCCCCAGGCCAGGCTCTCCAGGTTCTGCACCGCCGCCCCACCGGCGTTGAAGTCGTGCACCAGCCGCTTGGTGACGGTCCGGTACGGCGTGGCCCCGGTGAGGCTGTTCCTGCCCAGGACGTTCGTCGCGCCGCGCAGGTTGATCTCGTACAGCTTCACCCGGTAGCCGACGCCCTCGATCCAGAACCGTTCGAGGGACAGCAGGCGGTCGTCGTCCACGGCCAGGAGTTCCGAGACGCCGCCGTCGTACTTGCCGGTCGGCGGGACCGGGGCGGCGGGCAGCCGCTCGACGGGGTAGGCGTACTGGGCGCGCGTCCTACCGTTCCTGTCCCACACGGTGATGCGGGAGAGGGCGCCGCGCTCGGTGGTCACGGGGTCGCCGTCCTCGTAGCGGGGTCCCTCGACGATGGCCGCGATGCCGTGGGGGGTGAAGGTCAGGCCCTCGAACCCGGCGTTGCGGCGGGGGCCGGAGGTGGTGTTCGTCAGCTTCAGGTTGGCGGGGATCGGCAGCCCGCCACGATCGTGACCACCCCGGTCGACCCAGCGCAGCGACATCTCGACGACCGGGATGTCCGGGGCGCTCTCCTCGGGCCTGTCCCCCTCGTTGCCCCACAGGAGCCTGCGGCTCCACGGGTCGAAGCGGATGGTCTCCGGGTCGGCGGCGTCGGGCTTGCCGTAGCCGGGGTAGGGCGTCCCGTCGGGGCGCAGCAGGGTGGTGACCCCGGTGACGCTCACTCCCTCGAAGCGCCGGGTGAGCGGGTTGATGTCGAGCCTGCCCGTGTAGTAGCGGGCGGGGTTGTAGCGGTCGCGGTCGTCGGAGACGAAGTACCACGTGCCGGTGAGCGGGTCGCGGTCGATGCCGGACAGGCCGCCGACCGTCGTCCCCTGGAACTGCGCCCTGTGCGGCAGGTGCTGCTCGCCGAGGAAGTGGGTGACGCGGATGTCCTCGACCGGCGCCGCCGCCGCGGCCCGCGCCTGGACGGTCCCGAGACCGGCAGCCATCGCGAGCGCGAGGAGGGCCCGCGTCATTGTTCGCCGATTCTTCATGCGTTTCTCCGAATCCCGAAAATGTCTCACACAGAACTGGCGGAGACATGAGACCGCGAAACGCGATGACTGTCCACGGGAATCGGAATCCGGGTGCGAGGCTGTCCGGATAATGCCACGGAGAATCCGGCCAAGCATCTTAAAACGAGAGACTCACCTGGTCAGCGCCCTACACGAGCCCTCGGAGCCTCGAACCAGAAAAATCCCCAAGCACAGCAGAAAGGGCCGACAAATGGGTATTTGTCGGCCCTCTCCAAAAGATATGTCAGACTTTCTCCACCTGTTCCCGAGCCTCCTCGGGAGGAACGGCACCCTCGGCGGGCATCGCGATCGGGCGCAGCACGGCCCAGGCCACGAGCGCGGCGGCCACGGAGCCCACGGCGCCGACGATCATGCCCGACGACATGGCGTTGACGAAGGCCGCCTTCGCGGCGCTCGCGAGCGAGGCGTCTCCCAGGGAGAGCGCGACGGCGATCGACTCCTTGGCCGGGGCCGGGGCGCTGTCCGGCATGCCCGAGGAGTAGGCGGCGGCCAGGACGCTGCCGAGCAGGGCGACGCTGAGCGCGCCACCGGTCTGCTGGACGGTGTCGTTGAGCGCCGAGCCGATGCCCGCCCTGTCCGGCGGCACCGCGCTCATCAGCGAGGCGTAGGCCGCGGGCCCGACCAGGCCGCCGCCGACGCCCATCACCAGCAGGCCGCAGATGAACAGGCCGTAGCCGCTGTCCGGAGTCAACTGGGTGAGCACCACGAAGCCCCCCGCGAACACCAGCATCCCGGCCGTCACCAGGGTGCGGTTGGACAGCTTCTTGCCCAGCGTCGCGCCGAGGCCGTTGAAGACGATGGCCGCGATCATGTAGGGGATGAGGGCCAGGCTCGCCTGGAGGACCCCGTACCCCAGGACGAACTGGAGGTACTGGGTGAGCATCAGCAGCAGGCCGCCCGCGGAGAAGGCCAGCAGCACGATCGAGAAGCTGGCGCCGCTGAAGTTGCGCTCACGCCAGAGCCCGAGCGGCAGCATGGCGTGCGGGTTGCGCCGCTCCCAGAGGATGAAGCCGGTCAGCAGCACGAGCGCGGCCAGCCCGGAGGCCAGCACGGCGGGCGAGCTCCAGCCCCGCTCCGGCACGGAGATGATCATCCAGACCAGGGCGACCATGCCCGCGGTGGACAGCACAGCCCCGAGGAGGTCGATGGGCCTGGCCTGGCCGCGCGACTCCGGCATGAGCAGCAGCGCGGCGGCGATCGCGAGCACGCTGATCGGGACGTTGACCAGGAAGACCGAGCCCCACCAGTAGTGGTCGAGGAGGAAACCGCCGAGCGAGGGCCCGGCGATGCCGCCCGCCATGAGCACCGAGCTCCAGGCAGCGATGGCCTTGCGCTGCTCGGACTGGTCGAAGACGTTCATGATGATGGACAGGGTGCTCGGCATGAGGAACGATCCGCCGAAGCCCATCAGCGCCCGGCAGGCGATGAGCTGGGCGGGGCTCTGGGCGAACGTCGCGACCAGCGAGGCCCCGCCGAACAGCGCCAGGCCGATGACCAGGAAGCGTCGCCTGCCGTACCGGTCGGACAGGGCGCCGACCGTGAGCAGCACACCGGCGAAGGCCAGCATGTAGGCGTTGATGATCCACTGGATGTCCGCGGGGGTCGCGCCGAGCTCCCGCATGAGGGAGGGGATGGCGAGGTTGAGGATCCCGTTGTCGACGACCAGCACGAGCAGGCTCAGGCACAGGACACCGAGGATCAACCACCGTCTTGGGTGGGGGGACGACATGACGACTCCATGACTCGTACAGCGTTCGAGACCTTTCTCGCACACCGTACTATGGAACTCGCACATCGTGCGAGTCATTACCCGGCCGGTGCGGCGCGCGGCCACCGCACCGGCCGGAGACCCTCAGCGCATGTCGCGGTCCGGCCAGCACCAGGAGGTCCAGGGGCCGCCACGGGCGCGCCTCACCGGCCCGTCCCCTCGTCGAGCACCGGCAGGGCGGCCCAGCCGTCCGGGGAGGCGGGCGCGCCGTCGCAGACCACGTAGTGGTGGGGGGTCATCGCCGCCATCCGCCCGGACAGTTTCCCCACGCAGGCGGTGTGGATCTCCTGCGGCGTCACGGGCCCGGCGAGGTGGCACACCAGCCGCCCGTCCTCGAAGGTCACCCGGAAGGGACGCTCCCCCACCGCGTCGCGGACGAGCCGCTCCACCTCGGCCAGGTGGACCCAGCACGCGTCGACCGTCACCCATCCCGGCCCCCGCTCCAGGGGGACGACCCCGGTCAGCGCGGACACCTCGGAGATCGGCACGTCCCGCTCCGCGGCCTCGATGAGCAGCCGCGCGATCCCCTCGCCGAGCGCCTCGGCGTCCTCGCGCGGCAGGCAGCGCGGGTCGGCCCAGAGGGTGAAGTCCACCTCTCCTTCGAGGGTGCGCACCCACACCGAGGTGCGGGTCGGCATCGTCGCGTCGGGCAGCCAGTGGGAGCGCACGTCCTGCCCGTCCTCCTCGATACGGCCCGTCCGCCGTCCAGGGCCGGGGACGCTCATGTCGTTGAAGACGATGTCCCTGGCGAAGAACACCCCCCGCGACCGCTGGACCTCCTCCATGATCTGGACGAGCGCGTCGGAGTCGAAGCGGCTGTTCTGGTAGGCGGCCAGCGTCGCGGCCCTGGCCCGCCGCAGCACGCCGTCGAACGTGGGCTCGTCGAGGTCGATCGGGACCAGGGCGTCCTGGGCCAGCGGGCCGACGTACTCGCGAAGTTCGGGACGGAACCGGTTGGCCGAGATCGCCAGGGCGACGGCAGTACGCTGCCCCGCCCGCAGTCCGGCGATCAGGGTGTAGGCGGCGAGCACCGCGGCCGAGCGGCTGACCCCGGTGCGGGTCCCGATCCGTCCGAGCGCCCTGGCGGCCCGCGTCGAGCGCACCCGCAGCCTGGGCAGCAGCCAGTCGTTGTCGCCGTCGTCGACGGAGGCGGTGAAGGTCGAGCGGGGGATCCGCTCCAGGTTGGTCCGCCAGTACGTCAGGGCGGCCTGCGCGCGCTTCAGGCTCGCCGGGTTCCGTTCCGCCCACGCCACGTCGAGCGGCTGGGGGGCGGTGACGGGCGCCGGGACCTCGCCGAGGAGCAGACGGCCCAGCTCGGCCCGCATCAGGCCAAGGCCGACGGCGTCGACCGTGGTGTGCGTGACGATCAGCACGACGTGCTCGGGCACCCCGTCGTTGACGGTCACCGCCATCCGCACCGGAAGCTCTCCGGCGGGATCGAACCGTACGGCCTGCAGCCGGGCGGCCACCTCGTCGGCGAGGTCGGCCGAGCCCCGTGACTCGTGCACCTCGATGACCAGCTCGCCCTCGCCCGCGACGTGCTGGAGGTCGTCGCGGAAGGTCGTGCGCAGCGACTCGTGCCGGGAGACGAGCAGCTCGGCGGCCGTGACCACGTCGCCGAGCGTCCTGCCAGGGGGGACGTTGAGCACGAAGCGGTAGTTCATGTGCTCCGGGGGGTCGGTGAGCACGCAGCGGATCATGTTGGCCTGACCGACGGTCGGCGGTCCGCTGGCCGTACGCTCACCCTGGAAGCGGGCCACGAGCCCGGCCGGACTGCCGGGCAGGACCTCGGCGACCTGGCCGCCCGCGCTCATCGGGCGCTCTTCGGTCGCAGGTCGGTCCACACCTGTTCGATGTGCTCCAGACATTCCTGCCTGTCGCCCGAGGTGCCGTCCGGCCGCCAGCCGTCGGGGAGCGGACGGTCCGCGGGCCAGATCGAGTACTGCTCCTCGTGGTTGACCACGACTTGATACGTCACGGGGAGGGGCTCCTTGCTGTGGTTGTGCGGAAAAGCCACCGCGGGTCCGGGCGGCGGCTTTTCCGTGGACGGGGTCCCGGCCGGTCAGGAGACCCCCTGGGCGAGGCGGGCGACCTCCTCGTCGGAGAGCCCGGCGATCTCCGCCAGGAGCAGTTCCTCGACGAGGCCGGCCAGACCGGCGACCGTGCTGTGCTCGAACATCGCCCTGATCGGGATGTCGATGTCGGTGATGGCCCTGATCCGCGCGATGACGCGGGTGGCCAGCAGCGAGTGGCCGCCGATGTCGAAGAAGTCGTCGAGCGCGCCGACCTCGGCGGCGCCGAGCACCTCGCAGAAGACCTCGGCGACGAGTTGCTCGGCGTCGGTCCTCGGCGGCACCGAGGGGGTGCGCCGGTCGATGGACGGCGTGGGCAGGGCCTTCCTGTCCACCTTCCCGTTGCGGGTCAGCGGCAGCTCGCCGAGCGTCACCCATACCGAGGGGACCAGGTAGGACGGCAGCCGCGTGGCGAGGAAGCCGGGCAGCTCGGCCACCGGGTCGGTCCCTTCCTCGGCGACCACGTATCCGACGAGGGTGTCCTCGACGGCGGTGACCACGGCCTGCCGTACGGCGGGGTGGTCGAGCAGGCGCGCCTCGACCTCGCCGGGCTCGACGCGGAAGCCGCGCACCTTGACCTGGTCGTCGATCCTGCCGAGGAACTCAAGGCGGCCGTCGGGGCGCCAGCGGGCGCGGTCGCCGGTGCGGTAGAGGCGCTCGCCCGGCCCGCCGTACGGGTCGGGGACGAAACGCTCGGCCGTCAGGCCGGGACGCCGCAGGTAGCCCCTGGCCAGACCGGCGCCGCCAAGGCACAGCTCGCCGGGGGCGCCGGGCGGCACGGGTGAGCCGTCCTCGGCGAGGACCGCGACGTGGACGCCGCCGATGGGCCGTCCGATGGGGGGCCGCTCGCCCCGCTCCCCCGGTACGACGCCGGGTCCCGCGATCTCGTCGGCGGTCGCGATGACCGTCGCCTCGGTCGGGCCGTAGGTGTTGACGAGCCGGATCCGGTCGCCGAAGCGCTCACGCCACCTGGCGACCGCGTCGGCCTTCAGCTCCTCCCCGCCCAGGATGACCAGCCGCAGCGCGGGCGGCCAGGCGATCTCGTCGATCTGGCCGACCAGGTGGTGCCAGTACGCCGTGGGCAGGTCGAGCACGGTCACCCGGCTCCCGTCGGGCGTGGCGAGCAGGTCGGGCAGGGTCACCGCGCCCTCGGGCAGCAGTTCGAGGCGGGCCCCGGCCGCCAGCGCCGGATAGATTTCCTCGGCGTGGGTGTCGAAGCTCAGCGTGGCGAACTGGACGACCCTGTCGCCGGGGCCCAGGCCGTACTCCCCGGCCATCCAGGCGACCCGGGCGGCCAGGCCGTCGTGTTCGACGAGCACACCCTTGGGCGTCCCCGAGGAGCCCGAGGTGTAGATCACGTAGGCGACCCCGTCGGCCGCCACGCCCTCGATCTCCTCCTGGACGAAGGCGCGCCGCTCCTCGGGCAGCGCCGGGTCGAGCGGCAGGTAGGCGGCGCCCGCCCGCCAGGCCCCGAGCAGCGTCGCGACGCCCTCCGGCGTGCGGTCCAGCGGGACGACGGCGATCCGTCCTGCCTCGAAGCGCGCGGCGGCCTTGTCGGCGAGTTCGTCCAGCTCACGGTAGGTGACCACCCGCCCGGCACAGCCGATGGCCGGCGCGTCCGGATGCTCCCGTACGGCTCGCGCGATCAGGTCCGGCACGGAGACCGGGGCGGGCAGCGCGGGGCCGCGGGAGACGGAGGTGAGGAAGGCCTCGTCGGCCTCGGTGAGCATGGGCAGTTCGGACAGGTGCCGGTCGGGGTCGGCGGTGACGCCGCGCAGCAGGGCCGCGAGCCGGGTGGCGTACGCCTCGGCCGTGCTCCGCTCGAACAGCGTCGTGTCGTACTCAAGCTCGACGTAGAGGTCCCCGGTGTCGTGCCAGGCCTCCAGCATCAGGTCGAACTTGGCCTGCGCGCGGTTGCCGGAGAACTGGCCGACGGACAGCCCGGGGAAGGGCTTGGGCACCCGCCCCGAGTCCTCGGTGTGCAGGACCGCCATCGTCTGGAAGACGGGGGTGCGGGTCAGGTCGCGCTCGATCTGGAGTGAGCCGACCAGTTCCTCGAACGGCAGCCCCTGGTTGGCGAAGGCGTCGAGCACGGTCGCGCGGGTCGCGGCGAGGAACTCGGAGAAGGTCGGGTCGCCCGACAGGTCGCCGCGCAACACCGGCACGTCGGTGATGTAGCCGATGACCGATTCGAGCTCGACGGTGTCCCTGCCCGCGTTGGAGGTGCCGACCAGGATGTCGGTCTGGCCGCTGTGCCGCGACAGCAGGACCTGGTAGGCGGCCAGCAGCGTCATGAACAGCGTCGCGCCCCTGCGGCGGCCCATCGCGACGAGCGCGTCCGCCTCGGCCGGGTCGAGTCTGAAGCCCACGAAGGCGCCGTGCCTGGCGCCGCCGACGGCGTGCGGCCTGTCGGTCGGCAGGGCCAGCGGGGTCGGGTCGGCGAGCTGTGTGCTCCAGTAGTCGAACAGCTTGGAGGAGTCGCGTCCGCGCTGCCACACCACCAGGTCGCCGAACTGCAGCGGCACCGGGGGCAGCGAGCCTCCCGAGTACAGCACTGCCAGTTCGTCGCGCAGGATGTTCAGCGACCAGCCGTCCCCGAGGATGTGGTGGGCGACCACGCACAGGACGTGGTCGTCGGTGTCCTGCTCGATGAGCGTGACCCTTACGGCCGGGCCCCGGGTGAGGTCGAAGGGGGTGTTGACCCGTTCGGCGACGAGCGGCCTCGCGTCCCCCCTCAGGCGTTCGATCTCCACCGGTCCCGGCGGGTCGATCACCATGACGGGCTGGCCGTCCACCTCGGGGAAGCGGGTGCGCAGGGTCTCGTGGCGGGCGACGACGCCGTCGAAGGCCCTGCCGAGCGCCGCCACGTCGAGGGGGCCGGTCAGCCGCAGCACGAGGTGGATGTTGAAGGCGGCGTTACCGGCCGGGTCGAACCGGTTGAGGAACCACAGGCGTTCCTGTCCTGACGACAGCGGCGGCGTCATCCCCGCCGGTCTGGGGACGGGGACGTCGCCGGGGCCGGTGTCCTCGGTGTCCAGCAGTTCGGCCAGCGCCGCGACCGTCGGCCTGGTGAACACCTCCCGCACCGGGACGCGCACCGGCAGGCGGGCGGTGACCATGGTGGCCAGCAGCGAGTGGCCGCCGAGGGCGAAGAAGTCGTCGTGGGCGCCGACCGTCTCGCGGCCGAGCACCTCGGCGAACACCTGGGCGACCAGCCGTTCGTTCGGGGTGCGCGGCGGCGTCGTGTCCGCCGTGGTCAGCTCCCGCAGGGCCCCGGTCAGGATCGCGGGCAGCGCCTTGCGGTCCACCTTGCCGTTGGGGGTCAGCGGCAGTTCCTCAAGCACGACGAACGACTGCGGCACCAGATAGCCGGGAAGCTGCGTGGCCATGTGCTCGCGCAGGACCCCGGTGCCGGACAGGCCGGGCGCCACGACGACGGCGACCAGGGTCTCCTCGTGCACCGTGGCCACGGCCTGCCGTACGGCGGGGTGGGTTTCGAGGACGGCCTCGACCTCGCCGAGCTCGATCCGGTGGCCGCGGAGTTTGACCTGGTTGTCGGTCCTGCCGAGGAACTCGATAGTCCCGTCGGGCAGCCAGCGCCCCAGGTCGCCGGTGCGGTAGAGGCGCTCCCCCGGCCCGCCGTACGGGTCGGGCACGAAGCGCTCGGCGGTGAGGGCGGGCCTGCCGAGATAGCCGTCGGCGACGCCGAGGCCGCCGATGAACAGCTCGCCGGGCACGCCGACCGGCGCCAGACCGCCTTCGGGGTCGAGGATGTGGACGGTGTTCCCGGCGATCGGCCGCCCGATCACGATCTCGTACGGCTCGGCGGGGATGTCCCAGGTTGTGGAGTAGATCGCCGTCTCGGTCGGGCCGTAGCCGTTGATCAGGCGGTTCGTCCTGGACCGCAGCTCCCTGGCCAGTTGCGGGGCGATCGGCTCCCCCGCGGTCACGCCCGTGACCTTCGGCAGGTCGCCCGCCAGCAGGACGCGCCAGCCGGACGGCGTCGCCTGGACGTGGGTGACCCCGGCCCTCCTGACGAGTTCGGCGACCGCGGTGCCGTCCCTGGCGTCCTCGGCCATGACGACCCGGCCCCCGGTGATCAGCGGGAGGTACAGCTCGATGGTGGAGATGTCGAAGGCGACCGAGGTGAGCGCGAGCCAGGCGTGCTCCTGGCGGGCGCCGACCAGGGAGCCGATGGCCAGCAGCGTGTTGGCCAGCGCGCCGTGCGGGACCGCCACCCCCTTCGGACGGCCCGTCGAGCCGGAGGTGTAGAGCACGTAGGCGGTGTCCTCCGGACGAGGACGGGGCAGGGCGTCGGCGGGATCGGCCTCTGGAAGGTCGCGCAGGTCGTCGTCGGTGAGGACGAGCGCGGCGCCGGAGTCCTCGGTCACGTAGTCAACGCGTGCCTGCGGGTAGGCCGGATCGACGGGCAGGTAGGCCGCGCCCGACAGGGTGACGCCGAGCAGCGCGACCAGCGTGCCCGGCCCCCTGCTCACCCTGACCGCGACCAGCGACCCCCTGCCGACCCCCGCCTCGCGCAGCCGTACGGCAAGCGCGCTCGCCCGGGCGCACAGCTCGGCGTAGGTGAGGCCGGGACCGTGCTCGGCGGTGACGGCGACGGCGTCGGGCCTGGCGGCCACCTGGGTGAGGAACATGTCGGCCAGCGTCTCGCGCGGCCGTTCCGCGGGGTTGGCCCTGGCCAGCAGCCACCGGCGTTCCTCGGCGGGCAGGATGTCCAGGGTGGCGACGGGGGCCTGCGGCGCGTCGAGCGCGGCGGCGAGCAGCACGGGCAGGCGGGCGGCGAGCCGTTCGGCGCTCTCCCGGTCGAACAGGTCGGTGCTGTAGACGAGGGAGCCGGACAGGCCGCCGTCCTCCGCGGGCCACAGGTCGAGGGACAGGTCGGTCCTGGCGGCGATCCAGCCCGCGGGGAAGGACTCCTCGCGCAGGCCGGGCAGCGGGCCCTCCTCGGCCTCGGTGCTCTGGGTGTGCACGACGAAGATCGTCTGGAACAGCGGGGTCCTGCTGGCGTCGCGTTCGACGCCGAGCGCGCCGAGCAGCCGTTCGAGCGGCACGTCGGGGGCGCTCATGGCCTGGATGACGGTCCTGCGGGTGCGCTTGAGCAGCTCGTCGAAGGACGGCTCACCCGACAGGTCGGCCCGCAGCATGAGCATCCTGGACAGGAAGCCGATCATCGGCTCCAGCTCGGTGCTGTCGCGGCCCGCGACGGGAGCACCGACGCAGAAGTCGGTCTGGCCACTGTGGCGCGACAGGAGCACCTGGTAGGCGGTGAGCAGCACCATGAACGGCGTGACCCGGCGGGCGCGGGCGAACTCCGAGACCCGCGCGACCAGTTCGCCGGGCAGGTGGAAGACCAGTTCCGCGCCGTCGCCGCTGCGCTGCGGGGGACGCTGCCTGTCGGTCGGCAGGTCGAGCGCGGGAACGCCAGCCAGGCGCGCGGCCCACTCGGCGACGTCGGCGTCGTCGTCCCTGGCGCGCTGCGCGCGGACGTGCTCGCCGTACTGCAGGGCCAGTGGCGGCAGGGGGTCGCGGCCCGCGTAGTTGTGGGCCAGTTCGTCGCGCAGCACGACGACCGAGGCGCCGTCGGCGACGATGTGGTGCAGTGTCACGGCCAGGACGTGGTCCCCCGGGCCGAGGCGGATGAGCGAGACCCGCACGGGCGGCGCGGCGGACAGGTCGAAGGGGGTGTTTGCCCGCTCGGCGACGATCCTCCTGGCTTCTTCCTCGGATCCGGCCTCGTAGCGGTCGATCGTCACGGGTCCCGGGGGCAGGACGACGGCGACGGGCCTGCCGTCCACCTCGTCGAAGCGGGTGCGCAGGGTCTCGTGGCGCCGCGCGACGGCGGCGAGGGCGGCTTCGAGAGCGGGGACGTCGAGTTCACCGAGTAATCGGTAGGCGTGGCAGGTGTTGTAGGAGTGGTCGCGAGGATCGAAGCGGTGGAGGAACCAGAGCCGTTCCTGCCCGTAGGAGAGCGGCTGGATCTGTTCCATGGTTGACCACCCAACTATCACGCACTTACTGGAAAGTTTACTTACAATTGCCGAGACGGCGACAGTGAACCACGCGTGGCTGGAGCGTTACAAGCCCCCTTTTTGCAGGGCTTTCTCTCCCGGTGCTGGTGTGCCGCATTGACGAGTCGGGTCTAACTTTAAAGACACTTTCCAGTAAGAACGTCTTTTGACAGCCGTGAGGGCGCTCCCGGGGAATATGACTTCTCCCCTGGAGCGCCCTCCTGTGCGGGCCGTCCGTCAGCTCATCGGTCGTCGGAGGGGTAGGTCAGCTCGGCGAGCAGGTGCTGGCCGGAGGCGTCGGGGTGGAAGTAGTCCCAGGTGTTGACGTCGGACAACTCGAAGCGCTGGTCGAAGACCGCTCCCCCGTCGTCACGGCAGGTGGGGTACTCGGCGCAGACCTTCTCCGCGACCAGGTTGAAGTCGACGACCCTGGCCCGCACCCGCTCCCGCCTGGCGACGTCCTCGGGGTCGGTCGAGCGGGGCCGTTCGAGCAGCGACTGGCAGATGTTCAGGGTGGCCCAGGCCACCCGGGCCGCCGTCTTGTCCTTGGCCACCTCCCACAGCCGCTTGACGTCGGGAATGCTGGCGACCAGGATCGCCGTCTCGGGCAGGCCGCTGGTCAGGGTCTGCAGCGCCGTGCGGAAGGCGGCCTCGTAGTCGGCGACCGAGGTCATGGTCTCCTCGGAGGGCGTGCAGGCGTCGTTGGCCCCGATCAGGATCGTGACGTACTCGGCCCGCTGGGAGACCGCACGCTCGGCCTGACCGGGAAGCTCGGCGACCTTGGCCCCCGTCTTGGCGTCGTTGTGCACGACGAGGGAGGGGTTGGCTCCCTTCAGCCGCAGGTAGTGGCTGTCCACGGACGAGGCGGACCCCGTGGACCACGACCTGGACGGGCAGTCGAGATAGAAGCCGCAGGCGTTGAAGCCGCGGGTTATGGAGTCGCCGAGCGAGGCCATCGAGGTGATGGACACCCTGGTCTCGGCGCTTGCCGTACCTGGAGCGAGGGCGGGGGCGAGGGCGACGGGGAGGGAGAGAAGAACAGCGAGAAAACGGCGGGGGGCGGACAAACCAGGCCTCCTGAACTGCGGATTCGTCGGTTCTGGTGCTCAGAATGTGAGCCGGTTCTCATCGCCTTGACAAGCGGAACGACTCCTTCCTCACGGATCGGTAAGGAAGGTCAGACCCCGGCGTCCCGGGAAGAACGGTGCCGGGACGTCCTAGATCGTTTCGGTGGGAGGTGACTACACTCGCCGCGTGAGCCGCGACCAGTCCCCTCCAGACGGCATCGACACCGGCACCCCCCACGTGGGGCGCGTGTACGACTACGTCCTCGGCGGCAAGAACAACTACGCCGCGGACCGCGAGTACGCCGACAGGATCGTCGCCCAGATGCCCGACTATCCCGTGCTGGCCAGGGCGAACCGGAGCTTCCTCAGCCGGGCCGTCGCGTTCATGGCCGAGGCGGGCGTCAGGCAGTTCCTCGACCTGGGGGCGGGCATCCCGACCTCACCGAACGTGCACGAGGTCGCCCGCGAGACCCATCCGGACGCGCGGGTGGTCTACGTGGACAACGACCCCGTCGTCTCGGTCCACAACGACGTGCTCCTGGCCACCGACAGGCTCCTGGTCTCCATCAGGGCCGACCTCGGACGGCCGCAGGACGTGCTGGAGCATCCCGACCTGCTGCGGCTCATCGACTTCGACGAACCGGTCGGGGTGCTGCTGCTGTCGGTGCTGCAGCTGTTCCCCGGCGAGACCCCACGGGAGGTCGTCGGGCCTTTCCTTGGGCGCATGGCCAAGGGCAGCCTTCTCGCCATCACCCACCCGAGCGCCGAGGGCGACCAGGAGGCCGTGGGGCGGGCCCGCGCCGCGCTCGCCGGGGGGCCGGTCACGGTCACCCTCAGACGGCACGCGGAGATCCTGCCGTTCTTCGGCGGGCTCGACCTGGTCGAACCCGGCCTGGTGGACGTGACCACCTGGCGTCCCCGGATGCCGGGACGGCCGACGAACATGATCGTGCTCGGCGGCGTGGCCAGGAAAGGCGTCGCCAGAAAACCGGCCTGAGGCTCAGTCCGGCAGCCGCTCGCGCAGCTCCCGCAGGAAGTCCCTGCTGGCGGAGATGGAGTAGGCCTGCACGCACAGGCTGTCCATCACCTGCGTGTAGTGGTCGGTCTCCTCCCGCTTCTCCACGTAGAGCGCGCTGGTGAGCTGCTCCATGTAGACCACGTCGGGCAGGTCCTTGTCGGGGAAGCGCAGGATGGAGAACGGCCCGCCCGCCGCCGCGTGCCCGCCCCGGTGGAAGGGCATGATCTGCAGCCTGACGTTGGGCAGCTCGGTGACCTCAAGCAGGTGGTCGAGCTGGGCGGCCATGACCTTCGGCCCCCCGATGGGACGGCGCAGCACGGCCTCGTCGACCACGGCCCACAGGATGGGGGCGTTCTGCCGCGTGAGCCGTTCCTGCCTGGCCAGCCTGAGGGCGACCCTGCGGTCGATCTCCTCGTCGGAGGCGGTGCCGTGGACGAGCATGATGACCGCGCGGGCGTACTCGGCGCTCTGCAGGAGCCCGGGGACGAACTGGACCTCGTAGTTCCTGACGACCGAGGCCGCCTCCTCAAGGCCGACGTACACCTGGAACCAGCTCGGCAGCAGGTCACCGTACTTGTGCCACCAGCCGGGGGCGTTGGCCTGCGTGGCCAGCGCGAGCAGCGGCTCCCGCTCGGCGGGGTCGAGCACGCCGTACAGGGTCAGCAGGTCGGCGACGTCGCGCTCCTTGAAGCCGACCCGTCCCAGCTCAAGGCGGCTGATCTTGGCGTGGGAGGCGCGGATGGCGTATCCGGCGTCCTCCCTGGAGACACCCCTGGCCACGCGCAGGCGCCGCAGCTGCGTGCCGAGGAGAATCCGCAGGATGGTCGGACTGTTGCCCCCCGAATAGGCGAGCACACCACCCATCGCACCGTCTTCGGCATGCTGTATGCCCATGCTTGCTCCCTGTCACCCGAGGACGGTGCAACGGCTTCCTGTTCCAGACGCGGATAGTACAACTTTGGCAGCCTTGTCCACACATTGGATATACGGATGTCATGGGATCTTTCCCTAATGGAGATTTAAGGTCATGTTCGAAAATGTTCGTCTTTTTCGTTAAATGACCATGTTCCATACCCTCTGAGAACCTTCTGGTTTTCCGGTGAGCGTCCTGATCCGGTGCCCTTCCAACCGTGTCAACGTCACCATGACCGAGGCGCCGAGTGCCGTCGCACTCGCCAGCAGCACGGCTCCGGAGAGCGGGGTGAGGTCGGCCGGGGCGAGTCCCCGCGCGGCCTGGAGCACGCTCACCACGACGAGCCCGCCGTACCCCGTGGTGGCCAGCGCGACCAGGCGCGTCCTGGCGCGCTCGTCCCAGGAGGTCAGCGTGAGCAGCCCGGCGAGCGCGGGCAGCGCCTGCAGGGCGTGCAGCGTGACCGCGTGCGGGACCTTCAGCTGCCCGGCCGCGCCGAGGATCGACAGGTCGGTCTGGTCGGGAGGCAGCCCGATGACCCTGCCGTTGGCGATCAGTGCCCCGCCCGCGACCTGACTGAGCAGCAGTACGGCCAGGCCCGCCCTGATCGCCAGGCTCATGCTCGGTGAGGCGTCCAGCCCACGGAAGGCGCGGACCGCGATGACCACGATCGGCGGGATGAGACCGGCGAACGCGGTCACGGCCAGGACGGCGGAGACCGCCGTGTCCACCGGGGTGCCGAAGTTCAGGTGGGAGGGCACCCCGCGCCAGCGCTGGAGGTCAATCAGCGCCACCTCGGCCACGCACGCCGTACCGAGGGCGCCGAGCAGCGGGCCGCTCCGCACGGGAGGTGGCCTGAGCCTGCCGGTGACCCAGACCAGGCAGGCCAGCGTCAGGCCGAAGGAGAAACCGAACAGGATCGGCTTGCGCCAGGAGACCGGCCCCGCCCAGCCGCCGCCGTCCACGGCGTACACGGCCAGGTGGAAGACGGCACTGGCGAGCAGCAGCGCCGCGACGCCGTACCAGAACCGCTGATGAACGCGCATGGTCCCAAGCTTCGGCCCGGTCCCTCGGGCGGCAATCCCACGCGGGAGGGTCCCTCGCCTACGCCCCGGGGAGTAGGCGTGGAGTCGGCTCCCGGGATGGGGGTATGGGGAGCGGATGAGCATCCACGATGAACTCCGACAGGTCGAAGAGGATCTGGCCAGGCTCCGTTCCGAGGTCGCCGGGCTCCGCGAGCAGGTCGGTGATCTCGGCCCGACGGACCCCATGGACCGCTCGGCGCTGATCTCCATGGCCGACCAGCAGGAGGCCCTCGCGGACGAGCTTGAGGGACGGCGGGAGAGCCTGCTGAAGCGGATCGGCGACAACGGCAAGCGGGTCGACGCCCAAGACCTGTAGAAATCCTCCCCCTAAATCTGGACATTCGGTTACATAAAACCCGAAAGGGTACCGATACCAGCGAACAGTCCATCGGGGGGAATAATGATCAACATACTTCGCAAGGCGGGCGTGAAGTCCAGCACGATGTACGCCGCGGGTTTCGCGTCCATCGGCCTGTCCTTCGCCTCCTGGCTGACGTCCAAGTCGGTCGAGCACGCCGGGCTCGACCGGGCCGACCGCTGGGGCATCTTCATCGGCCAGTGGGCACCGACCTTCTTCGCGCTGGGTGTGGCGCTGCGCATCGAGGAGACCCAGGACACCGAGGTCCCCAGGAGCAAGCACGACATCCGTGAGGAACTGATCGAGGCGGGCTACGCCGAGGGCAGGGCACCCTCACGCGCCGGAGTCTGACACCCCGGCCGGACAAGGCGGGCGGCCAGGCGCCGCCCGCTCTCGTCTGTCATCCCGGCCCGGCCAGCGCGGGATGCCGGGGGTCGTCCACGCGGACGACGACGTCGGCGGCACCGACCGGCCCGACCTCCCGCTCGTAGCGCGCGTAGGCGGGCAGCGTCCAGCGCTCCCCCTCCGCCGTCCGCCTGGCCAGCGCGCCCGGTGACAACCACAGGTGCACGGTCAGGTCGAAGGCGAGCCACCTGCCGAGCAGCAGCGCGCCGTCCAGCAGCAGCACCCCGCCCGGCGGCACGGTGACGTACGGCGCGCGGGTGGCCCGGTCGATCCTCGTGTCCCACAGCGTGGGCAGCACCTTCCCGGAACGGCCGGGTTCCAGCGGCCCGAGCACCTCCCTGCCGAGGGCCCCGACGTCGAGCCAGTCGGTGTAGAAGGCGTCGGGATCCGTCTTGCCGTACTCGAAACGCAGAGACGCCGGGCGCAGGAAGTCGGCGGCGGACACCCGCATGACCTCGCGCCCGCGCAGCCGCAGCGGGGTGACCAGCTCCTCCGCCAGCCGTTCCGGGTGCGCGGCGGGCGCGCCGTCGAGGGCCACCCGCACCCAGGAGGTACGGGGTCCGGCGGCGATCCGGTCGGCGAGTTCCTCGACGAGGTGCGCGGGCGAGATAGGCCTGATGTCCACGGGGACATCTTTATCGAACCAGTCGTACCAAGGACTTCGCCGACTATCCCCATAAGCATCACGTTCCAGTCAAGGTCGGACGTGATCCCGACCAAAAATCGACGCTCCGTGTTGCCGGGCGATGACTGGCGGTAACCATCCATGTGGATCGTTACCGCCAGCCGTGACCCGGATGTCGGCTTCCTGATCGCGACCCGCAGGCGAGGGCCGCGACGGAGGCCCGTGCCGCCTGGCGGGACCACGGCCGGTTACCTACGGACACAGTGATGTCAGGAGAGACTCGATGATCAAGCGTGGTAAGCCCACCAAGAACGGGAAGGTCAGACTCACCTTCACCGTGCCGCTCGACCGGGCCGTCGGCGGAATCTCACTGGTCGGCGACTTCAACGACTGGGATCCCTACGCCCACCCGATGGAGCGTAAGAACGACACCTACCAGGTGAGCCTCACCGTCCCGTCGCAGCAGCCGATCCGCTTCCGCTACCTCGCCGACGGCGGGGTCTGGTTCGACGACGCGGACGCCGACCACCACGACGAGCAGGGGAGCCACATCCACCCCGCGGGCCAGCTCGCCGGCGCCTAGACCACGATCGCTTCCCACGAGACGGCCTCCCCCCACCGTCCCGCTTAGGGGGATCTGTCGGGAGAAGCCCGTTTGGAGACACGACGGCGGGTACGACGACAGGAGGACGCGGGGGAACGGGGAGGCGATGTGCGGGCGACCCACACAGGGCGCATGACGGACGCCGCCGGGACCGGCACCACTTCCGGGACCACGGTCGCCCGTTGGCTCGCCGCCGCGCGTGACGGACGCGCGGTGTTCACCGACGGCGTCTCCTTCCAGGCCACGCTCCGCGTGCTCGACCATCCGATGTTCGGCGTCCCGGCCCTCGACGGGCCCGGTGACCATCCCGCGCTGGTCCGCCTGTCCAGGGCCGGCCTGCTGCCCTCTCCCCTGCCCGACGTGCTCGGCCTGGCCGTACGGCTGCCCGGGGCGGGTGGCGCGGGGGGCGACCTCGACCTGCTGCTGTGCTCGGCGCTGTGGCCTGGCCTGCTGCCTCTGCCCCGGCGCCGTTTCGTCCCCGGGGTCTACTCGACGATCCTGGCCTACGACCACGCGGGCGAGCCGCTGCGCTTCCTGGCCGTGGGGTACGGCCCGGCCTCTGGGGTGCCCGCCGTACCGGCCCTGCTGAGGAAGGCGGTCGCGGACGGACCGATCGAGTTCACCCTCGGGGTGGACGGCGCGGACAGGCGTCCCCTGGTACGGCTGAGCGTCCACACTCCCCTGCCGGAACAGGCCGGTGACCTGCCGGGATTCGACCCGGTGCTGAACAGTCACCCCGCGCTGCGGCCCTCGGAACGGCTGCAGGCGACCCGGCTCGCCACCTACGCGGGCTCGCGCGCGGGACGGGCGGGGAAGCCGTCACCCGCTGATCATCCGCCGTTCCTTCCCGGCCGTTGAACTGTCCTCAGCCATGGGCGTACGGTGGTTGGAGTGGTTTCCGTCTTCGCACGGCTCCCATAAGGGCGCTGTCTCAGGCTGAGGTAGACAGCGGGGCATCATGACACGGCTTTCCGTCACCGTGAACGATCACCCACGGTTCTCCGTGGTCTCGCTCAACGGCGATCTCGACAAAACATCGGCCCCACGGCTTGAGGAGACGCTCACCGAGGTGCTGACGCGGAGACAGTCGCGCGTCATCATCGACACGACGGGGCTCGGTTTCTGCGACTCAAGCGGCATCTGGACCCTGCTGACGACGCTGCGGCGGGCCTACGAGCGCAACGGATGGCTGCGTCTGGCGGGAGTGCACGGGGTGCTTGGCCGCCTGCTCGAACTGACCAAGCTCGCCGACGCCTTCCCCATCGACCGGGACGTGCACGAGTCCCAGCAGCGGGCGTTCGGGGAGAGCGCGCTGACGGACCCCCTGGCAAAGAGTCGCTGACGGAAGGCCCGTGACACGTCAACGACGGCGTCGCGGCTCCCACCCGGGCTCCTAGGGTGATCGGGCAAGGTAGGCCGAGCCCATAGAGGGAGCCAAGGGATGTCGCGTGTCCGTATCACGATGGACAAGGCCGCGCTGCGTGACGTGGCCCCCGGTGCCGCCGCGCGTGAGGCGGGCTTCGACGTCCGGGCCGTCCAGGTGATCCGCCGGGTCGGCGCCTCGCACGACGGGCGCCCCGCCGAGGAGGTCTACGAGGCGCTGCGCACGAGCCTGTTGCAGATCCCGGGGTCGCGGCCGTTCAACGAGGCGCGGGTGCGCAGGTGCGCGACGCTGATCAGCGAGCGGCGGGACCCGCTCTCCCGCGACTGAACCTTCCTCAGGGGTCTCAGAGGCGCAGCATGGTGAGCCGTACCGTCGAGGCGCCCCGCTCGGCGAGAATCTCCACCGAGTCGCACATCTCCCGCATCAGCCACAGCCCGTAGCCCCTGCGGGAGCCGATGGGCGGCCGGACGCGGCCCGCCCCGGTGTCGGTGAGCAGTCCCGCCTCGTCGCTGATCTCCGCGACGACCCGGTCGTCGTCGCACCGCAGGACGATCCAGCCGCCGGTGCCCGCGTGGTCGAGCACGTTGTTGGCGGCCTCGCTGATGGCCAGGACGAAGTTGGTCTCCCGCAGCTCGCCCAGGGCCGCCGCCGCGAGGAACTCCCTGGTCTGGCGCCGCATCTCGGCCAGGTCGTCCCCGATGGGGAAGGACGTCCTGCGCACCTCGCCACGGGTCCTCTCAGCCACGGGTGTCCCCCGTGGCGCGGACCGCCCGTCCCGGGTCACCGGCCGGGACGAGAGCGGGTGACCCGTCGGGGTCCGTCCGTCTGTCCGGGCGAATGGCCATGTCCTCACCGAGAGATCCGTTGGTGGACCAGGTATCGTCACACTACCCGACCCCCCTGGGCCGATCTTCGAAGGGCCGCCCGTCAGTCGCCGGAGACGATCCTGACGAACTCCTCGAAGGACAGCCGCCCGTCGCCGTCGGCGTCCGCGTCGCGGTTCAGCGAGCCGAGCGCCTCGGCGGGCAGGTCGGGGAAGTGCGCGCCGAACTCCTCGTCGGTGACGAAGCCGTCCCCGTCGGCGTCGATGGCGTCGAACGTCCGCCTCAGCTCCGTCAACCGCTCACCGGTCGGCTCTTCCCGCATGGTCGCCCGCCTTTCCCGACGTTTCCGACATCCCGTGTGTGACCAGACAACCTACGGGACGCATCCCCGGTACGGCCACGCCGACCCTCCTGACCGTGACCCTAGACTGCGGGCATGATTCGTCCCGCAACGCCGGAGGACGTCCCGGCGATCGTCGATCTGATCCGCGGCCTCGCCGAGTACGAGAAGGCGCTGCAGGAGGTCAGAACCACCCCCGAGCAGTTGCGCGAGTCCCTCTTCGGCCCCGAGCCCGCGGTGTTCTGCCATGTCGCGCAGGACCCGGACGGGGAGATCGCGGGCTTCGCGATCTGGTACGTCACCTACTCGACCTGGCTCGGCAGGCACGGTATCCACCTTGAGGACCTCTTCGTGCGTCCGGCCGCCAGGGGGAAGGGGTACGGCAGGCTGCTGCTGACCGAGCTGGCCCGGCTCTGTGTGGAGCGCGGGTACGGCAGGCTGGAGTGGCAGGTGCTCGACTGGAACACCCCGGCCGCGGAGTTCTACGTCTCGCTCGGCGCCCTGCCCCAGCAGGAGTGGATCCCGTACCGGATCACCGGCGAGGCCCTTGAGGCGCTCGCCGCCCGCTGACGCTCACCCGGCCTGGCCGTCCCAGGTGACCTGCGGCGAGTGGTGAAAGCCGAGGTCCATGGCCGCCCACCGGGGTCCCTGGGCGCCGAGGCGGCGCGCGAAGGCCGTCCAGTCGTGCGTCGCCCTCGGCGACCACCCCAGCTCGGCGATGGCGGGCAGCCGGGGGAAGGCCATGTACTCGATCTCCTTCTCCGTGGAGATCGCCTCCGTCCACAGCGGCGCCTCGACGCCGAGGACGGCCGAGGCGGGCACGTCCTCCAGGTGGGAGCCGGGGTCCCAGTCGTAGGCGTCGCGCACCTCGACGTAGCCCGCCCACTTCTGCCCGGGGACGGTCTCCTCGTCGTACTTCATGTCGAGGTAGGCCCGGTTGGCCGGTGACATGACCACCCGGGCGCCCTTGGCGACGGCCCCGGCCACCAGCGGGTCTGCGCCGGTGCGTCCCCAGTACTGCAGGACGCGTCCCTCCTGGTGGCGCACCTCGGGCTCGCCGATCTGGTGCCATCCCATGACCGTCTTGCCGGTCGCGGCGACCATCGGCTGGACCCGGTTCATGAACGCCGCGTACCGCTCCGGCGGGGTCGCCGTGGCCTCGTCGCCACCGATGTGCAGGTAGGGGCCGGGGGTCAGCGCGGCGATCTCCCCGAGGACGTCCTTGACGAAGGCGTAGGACTCCTCCTTCGTGGTGCACAGCGTGCTGAACCCGACGTCGGTCCCGGTGTAGGGCTTCCTGGCCTTCCCGTCGCAGTTCAGCTCGGCGTAGGAGGCCAGCACCGCGTTGGTGTGGCCGGGCAGGTCGATCTCGGGGACGACGGTGACGTGCCGCTGGGCCGCGTACTCGACGATCTCCCGGTACTGCGCCTTGGTGTAGTGGCCGCCGGGGCCGCCGCCGACCTGGGTGCGCCCGCCGTACTCGGTCAGCCTTGGCCTGCTGTCGACGGCGATGCGCCAGCCCTGGTCGTCGGAGAGGTGCAGGTGCAGGTGGTTGATCTTGTAGAGGACGATCCGGTCGATGTACCGCCTGACCGTCTCGACCGGGTGGAAGTGGCGGGCGACGTCGAGCATGGCGCCCCGGTAGGGGAAGCGGGGGTAGTCCACGATCCGCCCGCCCCGCACGGTCCACGGCCCCGGCACGGCGGTGGCGCTCTCGATCCGGGGCGGCAGGAGCTGGCGCAGTGTCTGCACCCCGTTGAAGAGCCCGGTGCCCGTCCTGGCGCGGATGACCACGGCCTCCTCGGTCACGTCGAGCTGGTAGCCCTCGGAGCCGACGACCGGGTCGGCGCCGGTGAGCAGCAGCGAGACGCCGCTCTCCTGTCCGTCCTGGACGACCGGCAGGGCGTAGCCGGTCGAGGGGCGCAGCAGCCCGGCGAGGTAGGCGCCGACCTGGGCCGCCTCCGCCGAGCCCGCCTCGGTGTGGACGGCCGCGTCCGGCGCCAGCGTGTAGGAGATGTCCGCCGCGGGCCGTACCGAGACGGGCACCGGCAGGACCTCCCCCATCGGGGCCGGAGCCGTACCGCCACGCGTGGTCAGCGTCACCGCTCCCGCGCCGAGCACGAGGACCGAGACGGCGGCGATGCGTGCGGGCCAGGAGCGCCACAGGCGGGCCAGGATCGGTGCCATGGCGTTCCCTCCAAAGGATGATCTCGTCGACCACCCTCACCGAAGGCGCGGACCGGCGTCAAGAAGGACACGACACCGCCCCTTAACCCCCGGGCAACCCCGCGGCCATCCGGCACCTGTTCGCTGTGCTCCATGCCCTGGCCTGAGACCGACGCCGTCGGATCGGACGTCACCACCCCCGTCATCGTGTACGGCACCGCAGCGCGGACCCCGGACGGGGAGCTGGCACACGAGGGCAACCGGGTCCCCGACGTCGTCGCGCTCGACGCCCGGCGGCTGGTGGTCGCCTGGCGGGCCGGGCTCGGCGACTCCCGCGACCCGGCGCCGACCGACCAGGGCTCCATCATGTACGCCAGGTCCGTGGACGGCGGGACGACCTGGACGGTCGGCACACTGGCCCCGGCGACCGCGACCCACCGCTACCACTACGTGATCTTCCTTAAGGACGGGGACGCGCTGTACGCGCTGCTCGGGAGGATCACGGTCGCCGAGGACCGTGACGCCTCGGGCGACCTCGACGGCTTCCCCGTCGCGATGACGGCGAAGCGGAGCCTCGACGGCGGCGTGACCTGGGCGGACTTCCCGATCGTCGTGGACGTGCCCGGCAACGCCCGGGGTGTGGTCGTCGCCGGTAAGCCGCTCAGACACGACGGGGTGTGGCTGGTGCCGTACTGGCGGAGGGTGGGGACCGCGACCAGGGCGGGGGTGCTGCGTTCGACGGACCTGGTCACCTGGACCTCCGGTGGCCTGGCCGACAACCCGCCCGGCGTCGCGGTCGAGGAGCCGCAGATCGCCCCCTCCCAGGACGAGCCGGGCACGATCGTGATGGTGACCAGGACCCTCGACCTGACCGGGGGGACCACCCCCGCCGAGCGGGACGCGCACTACCGGGCCAACGCCGCCTACTGCGCGACCGCGACGAGCCGGGACGGCGGGCTGACGTGGTCGCCGATGAGGCTGGACCGCGAACTGCCCAACTACTACGTCAAGACGTTCTTCCACGGCGACTCGGCGGGCCGTCACCTCGCGATCTACAACACCTTCGCCGGGCCGTTCCTCGGCGCCTCGGCCACCAAGCCCGACCAGTACCGCGAGGTGCTGCACTACAAGGTCAGGCGGCCAGGGCGGCCGTGGGAGCCGGGGCGGCTCTTCGCCGACGGCCCCAGGCTGACCAGGGGCGCGGCCAGGGGGTGGGACGTCTACCCCAGCGCCGACGAGTACGAGCCCGGCCGGTTCGTGGTGGTCTGGGAACACAACCAGACCAACATCAAGGTGGCCAAACTCGACATCTCCCGCCCCTTCGCGGGCGACGACCTGCTCACCGGCACCTGGACGCTCACCGGCGGGGCGCGGAACGACGCGGGCGTGATCCGCCTCAGGAGCACCGGCCCGGTGCCGTCCCACGCCTGGCGTCCCCTCGACGTGTCCAGGGGGTGTGACTTCACGCTGGAGTTCAGGGGGCGGGTTGACGACGACAGCGCGCTCGACCCGCGCACCGGCGCCGGGGTCTGTCTCGGCGCGAAGGTGGCCAATGGCGCCAGACGGCTGATGCTGACCGTGCAGCGCGGCGGGGTCTGGACGATGCGCAAGGGCTCGTCCGTCTGGGAGCGGGTCCACCCGCTCGGCGGCGCGGGAGGGCTCGCGACGTGGCGGGTGGACGTGGACAGCGCCGGGGTCGCCCGGCTGCTGCGCGACGGCGTCGACACCGGGGTGACCTGGGTCGTCCAGGACAGCAGGGAACGGCCCCAGCTCGCCCACTGGGTGACCGGGACGCCCGGTGGGAACGCGGCGGCGGCGACCGTCGAGTGGACGCGGCTGACCTCTTTCCTCCGGGATCGCACCCTGCCCTGACCGCCTCGTCCATCTCTCCTTCCCCGAGGTCGGCGCCGCCTGCCACGCGGTAGCTTGGTGGCTGCCATCACAAGGGAAGAGAGATCGTGACGACGTCTATTCATCAGCGGATCGCCGAAGAGCTTGGGGTGCGCGAGCGGCAGGTGCAGGCGGCGGTCGAGCTGCTCGACGGCGGGGCCACCGTGCCGTTCATCGCCCGCTACCGCAAGGAGGTCACCGGGACGCTCGACGACGCGCAGCTGCGCACGCTTGAGGAGCGGCTTCGGTACCTGCGTGAGCTTGAGGAACGGCGTGCCGCGATCCTGGAGTCGATCCGCTCCCAGGGCAAGCTCGACGACGCCCTGGCGGCGCAGATCGCGGCGGCCGACTCCAAGGCCCGCCTTGAGGACATCTACCTGCCCTTCAAGCCCAAGCGGCGCACCAAGGCGCAGATCGCCAGGGAGGCCGGGCTCGAACCGCTCGCCGACGGGCTGCTGTCCGACCCGTCCGTCGATCCGCAGGCGGCCGCGGCCGCGTTCGTCGGCGAGGGTGTCGCCGACGCCGCCGCGGCGCTCGACGGGGCGCGGGCGATCCTGGTCGAGCGCTTCAGCGAGGACGCCGACCTGGTCGGCGAGCTGCGCGAGCGGATGTGGTCCAAGGGACGTCTGGTCGCGGCGGTCCGCGAGGGCAAGGAGGAGGAGGGCGCGAAGTTCTCCGACTACTTCGACTTCGCCGAGCCGTTCACCAAGCTTCCCTCCCACCGGACCCTGGCGATGTTCCGCGGCGAGAAGGAGGAGGCGCTCACCCTCACCCTCGAACCGGAGCCCGAGCCGACCGGCACCTACGAGGGGCGCGTCGCGCACCGCTTCGGCATCTCCGACCAGGGCAGGCCCGCTGACAAGTGGCTGGCCGACACCGTCCGCTGGGCCTGGCGCACCCGCATCCTCGTGCACCTGGGCATCGACCTGCGGATGCGCCTGTGGCAGGCGGCCGAGGACGAGGCTGTGCGCGTCTTCGCCGCCAACCTGCGTGACCTGCTGCTGGCCGCCCCCGCGGGCAGCCGCGCCACCATGGGCCTGGACCCCGGCCTGCGCACCGGCGTCAAGGTCGCGGTGGTCGACGCGACCGGCAAGGTGCTGGCCACCGACACGATCTACCCCCACGAGCCGCGCAGGCGCTGGGACGAGTCCCTGGCCACGCTCGCCACGCTGGCCAAGCGGCACAATGTCGAGCTGGTCGCCATCGGCAACGGCACCGCCTCCCGCGAGACCGACAAACTCGCGGGCGAGCTGGTACGGCTGGTGCCCGGGCTGACCAAGATCGTGGTCTCCGAGGCCGGGGCCTCGGTCTACTCCGCCTCGGCCTTCGCCTCCCAGGAGCTTCCCGGCCTGGACGTCTCGCTGCGCGGCGCCGTCTCGATCGCGCGCCGCCTGCAGGACCCGCTGGCCGAGCTGGTCAAGATCGACCCCAAGTCGATCGGCGTCGGGCAGTACCAGCACGACCTCGCCGAGACCAAGCTCTCCCGCTCGCTCGACGCGGTGGTCGAAGACTGCGTGAACGCGGTCGGCGTGGACGTCAACACCGCCTCGGCCCCACTGCTGACCCGGGTCTCCGGCATCGGTTCGACGCTGGCGGACAACATCGTCCAGCACCGCGACGCCAACGGCCCGTTCCGCTCCCGCAAGGCCCTCAAGGACGTCGCCAGGCTCGGCCCCAAGGCGTTCGAGCAGTGCGCGGGCTTCCTGCGCATCCCCGGTGGCGACGACCCGCTCGACGCGTCGAGCGTGCACCCCGAGGCCTATCCGGTCGTACGGCGCATCCTGTCGGCGACCGGCGGCGACCTCACCCGGCTGATCGGCAACGGCTCCGCGCTGCGCTCGCTGAAGCCGCAGGACTTCGTGGACGAGACCTTCGGCCTGCCGACCGTCACCGACATCCTGGCCGAGCTGGAGAAGCCGGGCCGCGACCCGCGTCCGGCGTTCAAGACCGCGACGTTCAAGGAGGGCGTGGAGAAGCTGTCGGACCTGACTCCCGGCATGCTGCTCGAAGGCGTCGTCACCAACGTCGCGGCCTTCGGCGCGTTCGTGGACGTCGGGGTGCACCAGGACGGTCTGGTGCACGTCTCGGCGCTGTCGCACAACTTCGTCAGGGACCCGCGCGAGGTGGTCAAGCCCGGCGACATCGTCCGGGTGAAGGTGCTCGACGTGGACATCCCGCGCAAGCGCATCTCGCTCACCCTGCGTCTGGACGACGAGCCCGCCAAGGGTGGCTCCCGGGGCCAGGGCGGCAGGGAGAACCGGGGCAACAACCGGGAGAGCGGCAGGCAGCGGCAGGAGCGTGGCGGCCAGCGGAACGCTCCCGGTGGCGCGATGGCCGACGCCCTGCGCCGCGCCGGTCTCGGCAACCCCGGTTCGGGGCGTTAGCCGTACAAGACGGCGGGTCCGGTGGGAGGTCACCGGACCCGCGGGTGGGTCAGAGCAGGCGCCTGATGTCGCCGTAGGCGCGGTAGAAGCCGCCGCGCGCCGACTGGCGGACGCCCTCGACGAGGTAGCGCACGCCCGCCTCGCGCACCTCCTTGGGGAACTGCACGTTCCAGCGCGGGTCGTAGCCCTCGCTGACGACCCGCACCCGGAGCCTGTCCCCCTCCCTGAAGCACTCGACGACCACGCCGTCCCCGCTGGCCGCGACGGTGTCGAACACCACGGTCTCCAGCGTCGCGACCGGCTCGACCGCGGTCAGGCTCGCGGCGGCCTTGACGTCGAGCGCCTGGGGGACGGTGCCCGCCTGGGCGGCCCTGATCGCCTCCTCGGTGGCGTCGATGCAGGCCAGGGTGCCGTCGGTGGTCACGATGTAGAGGCGGTCGTCGAGATACTGCATGGAGAAGGCCGAGCCGCAGCCCGTGCCCAGCTTCCACAGCCGCTCGCCGCTCTGGTCGAAGCAGTAGATCGAGGAGTGGTTGTCCCCGGCGAAGACGTACCTGCCGCCGGGGGCGGTCGCGCAGGAGAAGACGGTGGCGTCGCAGCGGTAGACCGCCTCGGTCCTGCCGTCCGCCTTGGCGAGCCGGTGCACGGTGCCCCTGCCGGTGCCCGCGTAGACCGAGTCGGCCTCCTGCCAGCCGAACAGCACCGCGCCCGCGACCCCGCTCTCCCAGACCGGCTTGCCGTCGGCGGCGTCGTAGCGGGCGACCCCGGTCGAGTGGCCGTGGTAGACGGCGTCGTCGTCGCAGCGGACCATCCAGGCGTACTCCCCCTGGCCCTTGCGCGCCCACTGGAACTCGTCCTCGTGGTCGATCGTGGTGATCCGGCCCGCCCTGTCCGAGACGCCGAGCACGCCGTCGTGGATGTCCAGCCAGTAGATGTCCACGTCGTCGGCGATCTCGTAGGCGACCCTGGGCACCTTCCCGCTGAGGTCGTAGACCTTGCCGTCGTCGGCGCCCGCGTAGATCCAGAAGTCGTCGGCGACGATGCACTTCACCCCGTCGGGCAGCCGGAAGCGGCCGGTGACCGTGCCCTCGTGGGTGACGGTGTAGACGTCGCCGTTCTGGTTGCCGACCCAGCAGCGCTCGGAGTCGACGAAGATGCCGAAGGCCGCCGCGCCGCTGGCGAAGCGCCACAGCACCGGGGCCTGGGAGGCGGTCGAGCGGACGCTCTCCACGCTGCGCCTGGTGACCGAGCGGCGCTGGCGCACCCCCCGCACCGCCGGGGCGTAGCCCTTCCTGACCTTCTCCGCGATCTTCTTGGCCGCCGCGGCCGCGGCCTTCTCCTCGGTGGCGAAGGAGGAGACCTTCGTCTGCCCCGAGTCGCCGATCCGGCCGTAGCTGATGCTCACCCGCAGCCCGTCCTGCACGACCTCGTAGAACTTGTGGGAGCCTCCACCGTCCTCGGACAGCTCCAGGTACGTGCTCCGCGCCGCCATGCCACACCTCTCATCGATCCGGTCGAGCGATTTTCCGGGGAGCGTACGGCAGGCGAGCGACAAAACACATATTTTCCGCTGAATCCCAGGTCAACCACCCGGGTCATCGCACCATCGCGACGGCCCGCGCCCGATCGTCCGGTACGGCGGCGCGCCCATGGCAGGCCCGCAGCACCGGGCCGAGCATCACGAGCACCCCGACCTCGAAGGCCACGACCAGCCGCTGGGTCACCCCGGCCGGGATGTCGTCGTTGGTCAGGTCGATGCCGAGCATCCGTACGACATAGGGGGCCACGACCAGGACCAGCACGCCCAGCGAGGCCAGGCTCAGCAGCCGGACCGGGCGGGCGTAGGGGTTCGTCGCGTATCTCCTGGACAGGATCAGACCCGCGAGCGGCATCGCCAGGAAGGCCACGAACGCCGCGTACCGGTGGATGCCACCGGACATCGACAGCGGCACCCCGGGCTTGTCCGTGGGGAAGGCGCCGATCAGCAGCATGCACAGCCCCCAGACGGCGACCAGCGTCGCGGCCCCTCGGTCCTCACCGCGCCGGGCGAGCAGGACGCCGAAGGTCGTCGCGGCGGTGGCGAAGAGGCCGAGGGAGACGGGCAGCAGCCAGCCGTCGGGCTGGAAGGCGTACTCGCTGATCACCGTGTGCACCGGATCGAGCCCGGTGACCAGGTGCAGTCCCGTCATCGTCACGGCCCCGGCGCCGATCGCCGTGTAGCCGCCCACCAGCATCTTCGAACCCTGTCGTGCCATGGGTTCAACCCTGGCGACCGGCCTCCTCGCGCAGTACCGGAGACGATCCCCAGTGATCCCTGACCCGTCCCGGAGGGGTCCCGGCCCCGGGTGGGGCTGGCCTCAGGGGGACGTATGCCACCACAGGGCGCTGAGCTGGGAGAAAACCACCGAAGGTGGGGTAAGCCCCCTCAGGGTAGCCCTTTCCAGGGTGGGGTCGTCCCGGCTCGGCTTGACTTAGAGCGCGCTCGAAGAGACAGGATCGGTCGCATGAACAGACGTCGTCTTGGTCGCGGTGGCCCGGAGGTCTCGGCCATCGGGCTCGGCTGCATGGGAATGTCGGAATTCTACGGTCAGGCCGACGACTCCGAGTCGATCGCGGTCATCCACCGCGCCCTCGACCTGGGCGTCGACTTCCTCGACACCGCCGACATGTACGGCAGGGGCCGCAACGAGGAGCTGGTCGGCCGGGCGATCAGGGACCGCAGGGACGAGGTGGTGCTGGCCACCAAGTTCGGCATCGTCAGGGGCGAGGGCGAGGAGCGCGGGGTGGACGGCAGCCCCGGCTACGTCAGGCAGGCGGCCGAGGCCTCGCTCAGGCGGCTGGGCGTCGACCACATCGACCTGTACTACCTGCACCGCCGCGACCCCCAGGTGCCGATCGAGGAGACCGTCGGCGCGATGGCCGAGCTGGTCGCGCAGGGCAAGATCGGTACGATCGGCCTGTCCGAGGTGAGCGCGGACACCCTCAGGAGGGCGCACGCCACGCATCCGGTCACCGCGCTGCAGAGCGAGTACTCGCTGTTCACCCGGGGCCTTGAGGCGGAGATCCTCCCCACAGCCAGGGAACTCGGCGTCGCGCTCGTCGCCTACTCCCCGATCAGCAGGGGCCTGCTCGGCGGCACTCTCGGCACCGGCGACCGGCTCCCCGACGACGACTTCCGTAAGAATCTTCCGCGCTTCGCCGGGGAGAACGGCTCGCACAACGAGGAACTGGTCACCGAGGTCCGCGGGATCGCCGAGGAGGTCGGCTGCACCCCGGCCCAGCTCGCCCTGGCGTGGCTGCTGACCAGGGGCGAGGACGTCGTCCCCATCCCCGGCACCAAGCGGCTGCGCTATCTGGAGGAGAACGCCGCGGCGGCCGACGTCACCCTGACCGCCGACCAGCTCGCCGCGCTCGACGCCGCCGTGCCGCCGGACAGCGTCAGGGGGGACCGCTACCCCAGCATGGCGCTGATCGAGGGCTGAGCCGTACCGTCACCTGCGGTCGCGGAAGGTGCGGCGCAGGTCGTCCACCCAGGCGTCGGGGATCTCCCACGGGATGAAGTGGCCGCCCCGGTCGTGGGCGGTGAGGTTGACGTGGTTGTACCAGCCCGCCCGGTCACCGTCGAGGAAGCTGCGCACCCGTCCGTCGGTGGTGACGCCGGGCGGGTTCTCGTGGCCGACGAAGGTGATGCCGGTCGGGGCCTCGACGACGGGCCGACGGTCGTGGGAGGGCGTCCAGGGGTCGCGGTTGGCGTTGGCGTAGTAGCGCATCGAGGCGCCGACTGCGTTGTTGACCCAGTAGATCATCGCGTGCGTGATCAGGTCGTCCCTGTCGAAGACGGTCTCGACGTCGCCGCCGTTGTCGCTCCAGGAGGCCCAGCGTTCGAGCAGCCAGGCCAGCAGCCCGGCCGGTGAGTCGCTCAGCGCGTGGGCGAGGGTGCCGCAGTCGAGCATGTGCGCGGCCAGGTGCACCGCGAAGCGCCGGTCGAGGGCGAGGATCCGCTCCCGGACGGCGTCGGGCGCCCCCTCGGGGATGGGCGCGCCCTGGGCGAGGTCCCAGGCGCGGTCGCCGTTGAAGAGGGTGAGCTTCTGTCCCGAGCCGATGTGGATGCCGTACAGCTCGCCGGCGTACTTGTGGCCGAGCTGCCCACAGACCAGGGCGCCGATGTCGCACCCGCCCGCGGCGTATCTCGGGTGGCCGAGGACGTCGGTCATGAGGCGGTGCCACAGGTCGGCGACCTTCCAGAAGTTGAGGTCGTGACGGCCCGTGAGCGGTCCGGAGAACCCGAATCCCGGCAGGGAGGGCACGATGACGTCGAAGGCGTCCTCCGGGTCACCGCCGAAGGACGCGGGATCGGCGAGCGGGTCCACGACCTTCGACCAGTGCCAGAACGTCCACGGCCAGCCGTGGGTGAGGATCAGCGGGACGGGCCTGGGACCCACCCCCGCCCTGCGCATGAAGTGCACCGGGACGCCGTCCACGCTCACCCGGTAGTGCTCGTAGGCGTTGATCGCGGCCTCTGCCCTGCGCCAGTCGTACTCCTCACGCCAGTAGGCGACCAGCTCGCCCAGATAACCGCGCGGAACGCCGTAGGACCAGTCGTCGTCCTCCTCGATCGGCGGCCTGGTCAGGCTGAGCCGTACTCTCAGGTCGTCCAGGATCTGGTCGGGCACGTGGATCGGGGTCGGTTCGAGGGGGATCACGGGGTTCCTTTCACCGGTCGCCGGAGGCGGGCGGCCGTACGGCGAGGGCGGGCAGTGGCTCGGTCGGCCTGGCGATGCGGCGGGAGGGGGTTCCCTCCCGCCGGTGGACCGCTCAGCGGGCGAGCGCGACGGCCAGCGGGGTCGCGGGGTGACCCGTCAGACGCGGTACGGCGTCGCTGATCCCGGCCAGTTCCCCCTTCGCGATGGCCGTGTAGGTCGAGACCCACGCGTCCACCTCCCAGTCGGGGGCGCCGTAGTGCTCCCTGGATCCGTAGGCCTCCTCGACCGTCTCCCGGTGGTAGGTGACGTGGCGTCCGGTGACCTCGCTGATGATCGCGGCGACCTCGTCGAGGGTGATCGCCTCGGGACCGGTCAGGTCGTAGGTCGCGCCCACGTGCTCACCGGGCGAGCCGAGGACCGTGACGGCGACGTCGGCGATGTCGTCGATCGCCACGACCGACACCCGCCCGTCGTCGGCGGGACCGCGCAGGACACCGTCCTGCCCGGCCATCAGGGGCAGCAGGTCGGCGTACATGTTGTCCCGCAGGAACGTGAACGGCACCCCCGTGGCCCGGATGTGCTCCTCGGTCGCCCAGTGGTCCCGGGCGAGGGTGAACGTGGCGTCGGGGGCGGCCCCGTAGAAGGAGACGTACACCAGGTGGGCGACGCCCGCGGCCACCGCGGCGTCCACGAAGGTCCGGTGCTGCTCGACGCGGTCGGCGGCCTCGGAGGCCGAGACCATGAGCAGGGTCTCGATCCCCTCAAGGGCCCGGCGCGCGGCCTCCCCGTCGGAGAAGTCGGCCCGCGCGATCTCGGCCCCGTCCAGCTTGGGCGCGCGGGCGGGGTCGCGGACGACGAGCCTCTGGTGGGTTCCCGCGGCGGCGAGCCTGGCGGCGACGCGCCCGCCGAGCCTGCCGGTTGCTCCTGTTACAGCGATGGTGGTCATGCCTGAAAGGTACTGGCGCCCCCGCCCGCCGCCGGTCAGGCGTGCCCACCCGGCGCACCAGGCGAAAGCCACAAATTCCCGGCGGCATGCTCCGTAAGGCATTAGAGCGCCCGCCCCCAATGCTTGACGGACGCCCGTATCCCGCTGTCAACTCCGGCCCTCCCTCCTGGGAGTACGGCCCCGCCACACCGAGGGCGGGGCCGTACCGGGAAAAAGGAGGGGTGTGGCCGGTGAGCATGGGGACGTCGGTTGAAAAAGAGCGAGACATCACCAAAAGCCACGAAATATCATTATTTTTCGTGTCGATTGCGGCACTTTACTCGAACATTGATACGGGCTGGTCGTCGTTTACCAGGAAAGGCATGGGGGGAGTAATGAACTCGCGCCCGGCACCCCGCCGTGGCGCTTTTCCACCTTCGGACCATTTTTATGGAGTCATGATGAATCCCGGGAACAGACCCACCCTGGCCCTGTCCGCCGCCGCCGCGCTGGGCGTCGCCCTCACGGCGTTCGCGCCCCTGCCCGCCTCGGCGCTCACGCCCGGCACGGGACAGGCGGCGGGAGAGCGCGCGGGCACCGCCCCCGGCACGGTCGAACCGGGCATCTCCTGGACGAACACCCTGAAATTCTCCGGCCCGGGCCGTCGCGGCACCCGCTGACCCCCGCGTCCCCGCACGTCCTGCGGCGGCTCAGCCCAGGCGTGCGGCGAGGACCCCGGCGCGCGCGAGCTGCGCCTCGCGTGCCCTCCTCGCCGCCCGGCCGAGCAGCGTGCGGTTCCAGGACTGCACCACGAGCCTGTCCTCGACCTCGGTGCCGCCGTCCCGCTCCCGCAGGGTGAACCGGTAGCCGAGCCTGACCCCGCCCGGCGCCGTGGCCTCCCCCTCGACCGTCTCCGGTGTGCTCCTGAGCGTCACCTTGACCAGGCTCTCGTACCTCACGAGGCCCAGGAGCCTGAGGCGCTCGACCGAGACGTAACGCGTCTCCCCGTCCACCGTGCTGACGTCCCTGACCGCGACCACCAGCGGAGAGAGCCCCACGTAGCTCTGCGGCTGGCTCAGGTGCGCCTGGAGTGCCCCCGGGGTGTTACGCACATGGAAGGTGTGATGCAGCGTGACTTTCGGCATGACATGTCCCCCAAATCATGATCTTTAGGGGGAGACAGTAGCCGGTTCCGACATGTACCACCGGGTGTGTTGCTCACCTCGGGTGAGGGAGTCGAGCCTGCGGGGCAGCTCGTTGCGGGAGAAGGGATCGGCCCCGGCGTTGCGGATGTGGATGCCCACGGCGTACACGTCGCGGATCTCCATGAGCGTCGAGTAGCCCGGCCACGAGCGCAGGTCACTGCCGTAGGCGTCGGCGAAGGCGTCCACGTCGGCCGCGCTCAGCCCGAACCTGCGCTGCCCGTGGTAGGTGTGCACCAGGTCCCACTCGCGGGGGCCGACCGCGACGCCGTCCCAGTCGCACAGCACCACGTGCCCGTCGGTGCAGCGCAGCAGGTTGTCGATCCAGGCGTCCCCGTGCAGCAGCACCGGCGAGCCGTCCATGTCCAGCTCGGCCCAGCGCTCGGACAGCTCCGCGATCCGGTCGCGCAGCCAGGCCCGCTGGCAGGGGGTGAGCACCGCCGAGCCGTCCACGGTCCCCCGCAGCTCGGCCAGCGGGTCGGCGAAGCGCTTCAGCGCGACCGGGGGTACCGGCAGCAGGTGCAGGCTGCGCAGGATCTCCCCCAGCTCGGTGGTCGTCGGCTGGCCGCTGGCGGGCACGTAGTGCCAGAAGGTCACGACCCTGCCCTCGTGGGTCACGGGCTGGTCGGAGATCTCGTCGGCCGGGCGCACCGCGGGAAATCCCTGCTGGGCGAGCCAGCGGGCGACCGCGAGCACCAGCGGCAGCCTGGTCCGCGCGTTCGGCGCGGTGGCGATCCTGACCACGATCCTGCTGCGCAGCTTGAAGACGGCGTTGCTGCGCACCCGCAGGAGTTCGGCGTCCCGGTGGTCGATCCCGAGATCCTCGCAAACCTCGCGCAGGACTCGGAACGCCCCCTCCGCGAGCGGTCCCATCAGCTCACCGGCAGGGGATCGACGAGCAGGTCGGCCAGTCGGCGCACCGCCGCGGCTCTGCGTCTGCTCTCCGGCACCTCGGACAGTACGGCCCTGGCGCGGCTGAGCACGATGGAGGTGCGGTGCTCCGGCGGCACCTGGAGCAGGGCCTTCTCCGCGAGGTGGCAGGCGTCGTCCGCCTTGCCTCCCCGGGCCATGTGCGCGGCCTGGTCGAGCAGGAGCAGCACCGGGTCGATGGTGTAGGCCCCCGAGGGACCGGGGGTCCAGTTGACCTCCTCCCCCAGCTCGATCAGCGTGCCGATCCGGTAGAACTGCAGGCGCCGCTCGGAGAAGCGGAAGGCCAGGTGGTCGTGGCCCTCGGGAGGCATCCTGGCGAAGATCCGCTCGGCCTCGGCCAGCGCCGCCCTCGCGGCCTTGTGCTCGCCGAGCCTGGCCAGCGCCCGCGCCTCGGCCGCCGCCCCGAGGGCCGCCGGAGAACTCGGCGCGCTCCCCGCGAGCATCCTGGCCTCCCTGGCCAGCCGTACGGTCTCGGCGAGGTCGCCGTAGTAGTAGGGCAGCATCGCCTGCTGCGCCCTGACCAGGGCACGGAGCCGCAGGTCACCCATGTCGTCGGAGGCGGTGCGCGCCGTGCCGTACCACGCGTGGGCCTGACGGGTGTCGCCGAGTTTCATCAGCGCGTCCGCCGACAGCAGCGCGAGCATCACCGTGGCGCTGAGCAGGCGGCGCTGGGCCATCGCGGGCTGGCGGGCGGCGGCGAGCGCGCGCACGTCGCACAGTTCGAGCATCAGCCGGTAGAGCATCGGCAGCGGGGCACTGGTGATGTACTCACGGCGGTAGCGCAGCACCTGCTCGTCGAGCGCGTCGAGCTGGTCCTCGGAGACGGTGGCGCGGGCGAGGGTGCGGTCGAGCTCCTGGCGGGTCCGCTCGACCTCGGCCAGCAGCCGCCCGTTCATCACGAACCGGGAACCGAGCAGCGCGTGGTGGAACAGCGCGCGCCGCTCCATGTCGCTCCCGCCGTCGCCCTGACCCCGCTCCTCCGCCCGGTACGGCTGACGCCCCTCGCCGCCGGAGAGCACGACGACCCTGGCCTCGCCCTCGTCGTCGCAGTAGTCCCCCGCCAGGCCGAGCCGTACGGCGTTGGCCCGGTAGAGACGTGCCAGCAGGTCGATGGTCTGCGGGCGGGGCCGGGCCCGCTTGTTCTCCCAGGCGTTGAGGAGGTCGATGTTGGCCCGGGCCTCCCCCAGGTCCTGGCGCAGGCACATCTCCTCAAGTTCCTGTACGGCCTGCCTGGCCGACCACCCCCTGGCCAGGCGGTGGCCCTTCAGAAGGCTGACCCCGCAGCAGCCGTGGATCGCCTGTGCCGTCTGCCAGGGCGTCCACTGTTCAGCGCCGGCCTGCTCACGCCAGCGGCGCGCACACGCGGGAGAATGTTCACCTCGGGCCACGGCGCCCTCCCCGTCGCTGTTTACACAAGATTAACGAGAGCGAAGCACAGCGTAAGCATGCTCCTGCATTGCATTCCCTTTATTCGCGGTTTACGCACGGAACAGCGACAACTTTCCTGGACATTCCACTGATCCGGCACCGATCCGGTCCGGGGGCCGATTGCCTCACATGCCGTCAAACCGCACGCTGCACATTAAAGCCAACACCGTCCGCCAGGAGTGATCCACATGACGGCAAAGCGCGGCGAGGCCGTCGACCATCTGCGCCGGCTCGCCTCCCAACTGGAGGCCCATTCCTTCCAGGTGCACCTGAGGTCGTCCCACGGGCCGGATCCCCGCCTCCACGTGGTCAACCCGATGGCCCCGACCATGACCGAGGACGTCCTCGCCACCCACGACGAGGACGGCGAATGGTGGTTCTGGCTCTCGTGGGCCGGACGTATCGGACAGGCCGAGGACGTCGCGACGGCGGCGGAGCGTGTGGCCAGCGTGCTCCATGTGATCCGCCGATAGGTGATTCTTGGGCTCCACATGGGTAACACCCGATGATCAAGCCCAGAAAGGAGCGGGATCGTGAAAAGGATCCACCTCATCCAGCGTCCCAGGCCCCCGCGTGAGCCCGTTCCGCTCGACCTGCGCACCCCGTCGGGCAAAGCTCTCCCCTTCTGACCCCTTCCGTCCCCTATGACCGCCGCCCTCCGGCGGCCGCCCCGCGTCGCAGCGGCGGACCACGGCCGCGGAGCGCGTCGCTCCTTCCCCTTTGGAGCTCCTTTCAAGGGAAATTTCTCCTTTTTTGAACCCCGCTTTCAAGGGAACTTCAAGTGACCTGCAGGAGCGCCAAGTCATCCTTGCGGCCATGAGCAGCGTTCTCTTCTCCGTCCGTGTCAGCGTGGTCGTGCCGGCCATGAACGAGGCCGCCAACCTGCCGCACGTCTTCGCGACGCTGCCAGGCTGGGTGGACGAGGTCATCCTTGTGGACGGCAACTCGACGGACGACACGGTCGCCGTCGCCAGGAGGCTCCGCCCGGAACTGCGTGTCGTGACGCAGACCGGCAGGGGCAAGGGCAACGCCCTCACCGAGGGGTTCGCCGCCGCGACGGGCGACATCATCGTCATGATCGACGCCGACGGTTCGACGGACGGGCGGGAGATCGCCGCCTTCGTGACCGCCCTGACCGAGGGCGCCGACTTCGCCAAGGGTTCCCGCTACATCCCCGGCGGCGGCTCCGACGACATCAGCAGGACCCGCTCCCTGGGCAACCGCGTCCTCACGCTGCTCACCAACCGGCTCCACGGCACCCGCTACACCGACCTGTGCTACGGCTACAACGCCTTCTGGGCCCGCCACCTCGACGTCCTGGCCCTCGACTGCGACGGCTTCGAGATCGAGACGCTGATGAACGTGCGCGCCGCCAGGGCCGGGCTCGTGATCAGGGAGGTGCCCAGCCACGAGCGCAGCCGCATCCACGGCGCCAGCAACCTGCACGCCGTACGGGACGGGCTGCGCGTGCTCAGGACCATCCTGCGCGAGCGCCCCCGCCGCAGCGCCACCACCCCCCAGCCAGAACCCGCCTCCGTCTGACCCGAAGCGGATAACGTGTGAATTCGACAGATCGTCCAGGGGAGGTTGTCATCAGCGAACGCCCTCACCCCGGGGACGAGGTCTCCGACTTCGGACAGTTCCTGCTCTCGGCGTCCGACTGGGACGACGACGCCGAGTTCCCCCGCGACCGGAGCCTTCCCCGAGCGGTTCACCTCGGCTGAGGACTTCGAGGAGTCCTGCCTGATCAGGCGAACTTCGTCTTCGGGCGTTCCTGGAGAACACCGTCCACGTAGACGTCCACCTTCTCGTCGTAGAACGCGACGAGTCCGGCGACGCGTCCGCTCTCCTCAAGTGGGGTCCGGTAGGACCATGCCAGGTCGGGGTGGCCGTTGACGCTCCAGTACTCCGCCGTCCCCTTGTACGGGCAGCGGGTCACGGTCTCGGTGGGGACGAGGAGGTCGAGCCGGACGTCGGTCTTCGGCAGGTAGTAGCGCGGCGGCAGGCCCGTCTCGAACAGGATCCTCGGGTGGTGCGAGTCGGCGACGACGACGCCGTCCACCTCGACGCGCACGTGCCGCGAGGACGGCAGGACGTCGACCCGGGTGTGGGGGTCGCGGGGATGGACGTAGACCTCCTCGTCCTCCTCGAACCAGGCGTCGGCCGCCTCCCACTCGAAGCGCACGTGGTCGCGCAGCTCCTCGATCGGCGAGTCCGGATAGGAGAGAGCCGCGTCCTCGACCCCCGCCACGTCGTACAGCACCGCCTCACCCCGGCTCGGCGAGTGCTGACCTCTGCCGTTGGGCTCCAGCTCGACGGCGACGTCCCGCCGGGGGAAGTAGTAGGTCGGGTAGTAGGGAACCTCCCAGACCAGCAGGGCCCGGACGGTGTCGGCCACCGCCCTGCCCCCGAAGAAGACCCGCACCCTCTTCGCGCTCCGCTCCACACGAACACGCCCACGCGCAACCGACTCCATACCCCCGCCAACCCTGACCAACTTCGGACTATTCCGGCGTCAGAACGCTCGCCCGGGGACGTAGGGCGCCCGCGGTGAGGACGGTTGTCAGGACGATCGCCGACAGCAGGGCGAAGGTGACGGGCAGCGAGGTCAGGTGGGCGATCCAGCCGGTCACCGCGGGGGCCAGCAGGCCCGACAGGTAGGTGATCGTCGCCACCCCCGCCACGCCCTGGCTCGGCGCCGGGGTGGCCCTGCCCCCGGCCGCGAAGGTCAGCGGAACGACCACGGCGATCCCCAGCCCGAACAGCGCGAACCCGGCGACACCCGGCAGCGGAGCGCGGGCCGTGGCGATGACCACCCCACCGGCGACCGCGAGCAGGCCGCCCACCCGCACGGTCGCGACCGGCCCGAGCCGCTGGACGACCAGGTCCCCCACCAGCCGGACCACGGCCATGGCCATGGCGAAGATCGCGTAGGCCGCCGCGGCCATGCCCGGTCCCGCCCCGGTGACCTCCTTGACGTAGACGGCGGACCAGTTCATGCTCGCCCCTTCGGCGAAGGTCGCGCAGAACCCGACCAGGCCAATCAGCAGAACGGCCCGTGAGGGTACGGCGAAGCGGGGTGGTGCCTGTTCACCCGGCTCGGGCCTGGCGTCGGGCAGGCCACGGCTCGTCACGAGGCCGATGACCAGCAGGACGAGCGCGACGGCCCCGTGGTGCAGGCGCGCGTCGATCCCGGCCTGCGCGGCGGCGACCCCGATCCCGGCGCCGACCAGTCCGCCGACGCTCCACATGCCGTGCAGCCCCGACATCACCGATCGCCCGAGACGCCGCTCGACGGTCACCCCCTGGGCGTTCATGATGACGTCGCACGTGCCCGCCGCCGCGCCGTACACCAGGAAGATCGCGCACAGCCAAGCGAAACCTGGGGCCTGGGCGGGCAGGGCGAGGGCGGCGCACCACAGGGCGAGCAGCAGTCTCGTGGCGGCGCGTCCGCCGAGCCGGTGGACGACACGGCCGGCCATCGGCATCGCAATGAAAGCCCCCACGGCGGGGCAGAACAGGGCGATTCCCAATGCGGCGGGATCGAGACGCAGATGGTCTTGCAGCCACGGGACGCGGGTCGCCATGCTTCCCGCTACCGCCCCGTGGACGGCGAACACCGCCGCGACCGCGATGCGGGCGCGTTGATTGTCGTTGCGCATGGTGTGAGAAACTAACAGGCAGGCTTCCTGATTAAAAGGGGATAAATGAGGACCGCGACTCCGCAGATGGCCAGGGCAATCAACGACCGCCTCGCCCTGGACCTGCTGCTCGAACACGGAACGCTGACCGCCCCGCAGTTACGGGCGCTCACGGGCCTGTCCCGGCCGACCGTGTCCGACCTCATCGAACGCCTGCAGACGAACGGGCTCATCGAGGTCGTCGGCAAGAGCGGCGGCGAACGCCGGGGGCCGAACGCCCGCCTGTACGGCATCGTGGCCGGGCGCGCCCACGTGGCCGGGGTCGACATCCGGCGCGACACGGTCACCGTGACCGTCGCCGACATCACGGGCGAACCGGTCGGCTCGGCGAGCCGGGAGATCGGCACCGACGGCCCCCGGACGGCCTCGCCCACCTACCCCCAGCACGCCAGGGCGGCCACCCCCCTGGCCGGGGTCATCGCCGAGACCGTCGCCACGGCGGCCGGTTCCAGGAGCCTGCACGCGGTCGTCCTCGGCGCGCCGGGGATGGTCAACCCGCACAGCGGTGAGCTGGCCGTGGACAACGGCGTGCCCGGCTGGCAGCCGAACCTGCTCCAGACGCTGCGCCGCAGGATCGACGCCCAGATCAGCCTGGAGAACGACGTCAACCTCGCCGCCGTCGCCGAGCACCGCGCCGGTTCCGCGCAGGGCCGCGAGGACTTCGTGCTGCTCTGGCTCGACGACGCCGTCGGCGCCGCGGTCACCCTCGGCGGGCGGCTGCGCAGGGGCGCCTCCGGCGGCGCGGGCGAGGTCACGCCGCTCGGCTTCCCCGAGGGGTCCTTCTGCGACCTGCTGGACGCCAAGGCCGTCAGCGAGCTCGACCAGGACACCCTGGCCGCCAGGATCGCCAGGATGGCCTTCACCGCGGTCGCCGTCCTGGACCCCGGGCTCGTGGTCCTCGGCGGGGAGACGGGCCGCTCCGGCGGTGAGGAACTGGCCGCGCGGGTCGGCGAGCACCTCGACACGCTCTCCCCGGTGCCGACCCAGGTCCGCGCGGGCACGGTCGAGGGCAACGCGATCCTCAACGGCGCCCTGTTCACGGCGCTGTCACTCGCCCAAAGGGACGTCTTCGGCGACGCGCCGACGTGAGGCCGCTCGACGACGACCTGGAACGGCGACATACGTGAGGAGTCCGGCGCCGACGGCGGTCAGCAGGAACAGCAGGGTCGGCCGCCACGACCAGGCTGGGCCGGTCAGCGCGAGGTGTTCGACGGGATACTCGTTGTACTTCGCGGTCGCGCGGGCGGTGGCCACGTCCGCGTGGGCGGCCAGGTCACGCAGCACCGGATCGAACCCGGACTCGGCGGCGCCGCGTCCTGCGTGCGGCAGCTCCACGGTCAGGCCGCGTCCGGCCGCCAGGCGGACGAGCGCGGGATCGACCTGCCCCGCCGTACCGACGCCGGGGACGACCAGCCGGTCGAGGGCCGGAGCCGTGCCGTCGGCGAGATCGGCGACGAAGGTCGCGCCGTGCCGGGTGGTGACCGTCCCGGTGCCCGCGAGCGCGACCGCCCTGGCCGCGAACGAGCCGCCCGCGTAGACCTCGAACGCCGCGGCGACGTCGATCTCGCCGACCCCGGGAGTCAGGCCGATGCCGACGACCGGCTGGAACCAGGGGAAGGCGGCGTTGAGCGCGTAGGGCAGGTCCGCCAGCGCCGCCTCGTCGGCGGGGATCACGGTCGAGGCGTCGGGCGACCAGCCGGGATAGCCGACCTCGGCGCCGACCCGCCGGGCCTCCGCCTCCCCCGCGAGCCGTTCGACCAGCCGCAGCGCGCCGACGATGCCGGAGGTCACCCCCGCGGTCGTGGTGACCGGGCCGTCCTCGACGTAGCGCCTGCCCCGCACCCAGCGGGTGTCCGGATAGTCGCTCTGGAGGGGTCCGATGACACCCCAGTGCGAGGTCGCCGCCCGTCCCTTGAGCAGGCCGCTGGCCGCGACCAGCCGGGAACCGGCACAGACGCCCAGGATCCGGGCGCCCGCGGCGGCCTGACGGGCGATCCAGGAGCGCAGCGGCGCCTCGGCCTCCCCCTCGGGATCGACGACGGCGGGGACCACGACCACGTCGGGCGCCGCGTCCCCGATGGCGGTCTCCTCAAGCGTGCGGTCGGGCAGCAGGTGCAGTCCCCCGGACAGCGGGACCGGCTCCCTTCTCGCGGCGACCGTCTGGACGAGGAACCTGCCGGAACGGGCGAAGACCTCGTACGGCCCGAGCACATCGGTGGTCACGGACCCACTCATCCCGACCACGACCGCGACCTTGATCCGCCCCCGCGGCGCCTCCCCTACCGAGGGTTCCTCGGGTACGGCCCGCGGGGACGCCGGATAGCTGTCCCGCATGGAGACCGTGACCCCGGCCATGCAGACCGCGCCGACGAGAACAGCCCAAAGGATGACGGACAGGACAAAGCGCACGACAAATCTGACGCGTGGAGGCATGCGAAAGCTCCTGGGGTGGAGAGGAAGATCGAGAAGAGTGGAAGGTCAGCCGGTTCGGTGCCGGAACTCCGAGGGCGGGCCGCCGTACCTCGCCTTGAACAGGCGGCGGAAGTGCCGTCCCTCGCGGAAGCCGCACCGAGTGGCGACGGCGTCGACCGGCAGGCTGGTCTCGCACAGCAGGGACATCGCGCGTTCGAGCCGCAGCCGCTGCCGGTACTCCAGCGGGGTGATCCCGGTCGCCGCGGTGAAGGCCCGGCTGAGCCCCCTCGGGGACAGGTTCGCCACCTCGGCCAGCTCGGCCAGGGTGTGCGCGGCGTCGATGCTCCCCGCGAGGTGGTCCTGCACCCGGTGGACCGCGGAGTCCAGATGCGACCTGTGCTTCAGGAACTGGCTGATCTGCTCCCCGGCGCCGTCCCTGCGCAGGTAGACCACCAGCTCGCGGGCGACGGCAGTGGTCAGGGCGGGCCCGTGGTCGCGTTCGACCAGCGACAGCGCCAGATCGACCCCGGCCGAGACGCCCGCGCTGGTGCTGATCCGGCCGTCGTGGACGTACAGCACCGCCTCCTGCACCCTGGCCGCCGGATATCTGGCACGCATCGCCTCGACCAGTGTCCAGTGCGTGGTGCAGCGGTGCCCGTCCAACAGGCCCGCCTCGCCGAGCGCGACCGCGCCGGTGCAGACCGACGCCAGGCGCGCCCCCGCGTGAGCCGCCTCGCGCAGCCAGCCGACCACGGTCTCCGAGACGTACGGCTCGCGGTGCTCACGCAGCCTCGGGCCGGGGACCAGCACCAGATCACCGGCCACGACCTCGGGCAGGGCACCGAGCCCCGCGAGGCTCACCCCCTGGGCGGTCGCCACCCGCTCGGTGTCGGCGACGTGCTCGATCCGGTATCCCGCCCCGAGACACGCGGCGGCGTCGAACACCTGCACCGGACCCGCCAGGTCGAGCAGGTTCACCTCGGGCAGAACCAGCACCACGACCCTGCCGGTGCTCCCGGCCCCCTCATCAGCCACGACATCGACGCTACCGACCCCTACGCAGCTCCGGCAGGGCCGTACGAGCCCCGCACCGGACGGATCAGGCGGCTTCGAGGGCGTCGGCGACGGAGGGGAAGACCTCGAAGACCTGGGTCAGTCCCGCGAGGTTGAGCCTGCGGGCCAGGTTTCCCTGGACGCCGGTGAGGATGAGCCGTACTCCCGCGATCTGGCCCTGGTGACGGGCCTGGAGGAGTTCGCCGATGCCGGAGGAGTCGCAGAAGGTGAGGGCCGACAGGTCGAGGATGAGGGTTGGCGACTGCAGGAGCTCCCACGCCCTGCCGAGCTCGGCGCGCAGCAGCGGCGTGTGGTAGTGGTCAAGCTCCCCGCTGGCCCGCACCACGAGCGTCGTGCCGTGCAGTCCCGACGTGGCGCTGAAACTCGGCTCCGGCTCTTTTCCCGCGAACATGATCAACCTTCTGTACCAAACCTCTCCCAGCCGTGTAACTGTCTCACACGGAACGGGCCCCTCAGCGAGCCCTGCGGCCACGCTGACCGGGCGAAGACCCCGCCGCCCCCGTGTGACATGCCCCGTTCCCCGGCCTGGGCGGCGGAGAACGCGTCCCCGCTCGTCCTGTCAGGGTGCCCAGGGCTGGCGGGTCTATTCAGGATCGGCACCGCCCGAAGGCACTCTGGGGGAGGATGCCCGCATGGGAGATCTACGCTCTGTCACGCTCGTGCTCGCCGGAGTGTCCCTGCTGGCCTCGTGCGGCGCGCACCCGCCGGACCCGTCCCCCACAGCGTCCCCCACCGTGTCCCCCACGGTGTCCCGGCAGTCCTGGCACCCGTCGCCGAGCCGTACGGCGTCGCCGGTCCCCTCCGCGTGGAAGATCGTCAGGCCCGCCGAGCTGGTGGGAAGCTCGGCGCTGCTCGACGTGGCGGCGGCCGGGCCGCGTGAGGTGTGGGCGGTCGGCTATCAGAGGGGCGCCGAGGACAGCGAGGGCACTCCCGCGGTCGTCAGGTGGGACGGCACGAGGTGGCGCGAGGTCGCCGGACTGACCGGCCGCGACGTCAACCATCTGACGGGCGTCAGCGTGGCCGGTCCCGGGGACGTCTGGGTCGCGGGCAACGGGGTGAACGCGTTCGCCGCGCGCTGGGACGGACGGCGCTGGACGGCGCGGCGGCCCTTCGGTGTGGCGGAGGACTACCGGCTGACGGACGTCGCCGCGACCGGTGGCACGGCGTGGTTCACCGGGAACGGCCCCTCTGGCGGGGTGCTGATCCGGTGGGACGGCACCGCCTTCCAGAACGTGCTCACCGGCAGCGGCGGCACCTTCGAGGCGGTCACCGCCAGGCAGGGACACATCTGGGCGGTCGGGGCGGCCAAGGACGGCACGCCGCTGGTCTGGCACGGCTCTCCGGACCACTGGGAGCGGCTGCCCACCCCCGCGATCCCCGGGGGCACACTGCGGCGCATCTGGCAGGTCTCCCCGTCGGACGTGTGGGCGGTCGGGGAGGTCGCGCCCGGCGACGCCGTACGGGACGGGGCGCGGATCAGGCGGGGGCGGCCGCTGGTCCTGCGCTGGGACGGGACCCGGTGGGCCAGGGCGGAGGTGCCGGTCGCCCGGGGCTCCCTGCAGGGCGTCACCGCCTCAGGCCCCGGTGACCTGTGGATCAGCGGGATCGACGCCGACCAGCCGGGGCGGGCGCTCCTGCTCCACTTCGACGGCACGACGTGGACGCGTGAGTACGGCCCGCTCCTGCGGATGCCCCGTCCCGACCAGCAGTACGAGGACAGTGACCGCGTCACCAGGACGGGGGTCACGCGGGTGCCGAGCACGGGCACGCTGTGGGCGGTCGGCTCGGTCGGGGTCGGTGACGACGAGGACGACTTCGTGCTCAGACGCTGAGCACCGTTCCTTCCGATTTCAAGTTTTACCTGGCGGTTCGCCGTGATCTTCGGGCCGGGAGCCGACGCGTACATCCCCTGTCACGTCGGCGTTCCCGGCCCGTTCATTATCCGGAGAGGTCTCCGTTTTCACTCGCCGGGCGGTCCGAAACAGATTCGATCACCCAGGGACACCCCAAATTGTCCTTGAAATGTCGTAGTCTCTCCCAAACTCCAATAAAGAGGGAGTCTGACATGAAACGTGTAAGAATCACGCAAAGGCCCCGGCCGCCGCGTCAGCCCGCCTCTCTCGACCTGCGCACCCCTTCAGGACGAGCGCTCCCGTTCTGACAGGAACAACCTGTTGAGGAACCAGAGCACCACGCCGACCGCGAGCAGGAGACCCGCCCGCACGTAGACGTCGGCACCGCGCCCCGTGATGGGCAGCGCGAGCACCAGACAGACAACCGCGCCGAGCGCCGGCATCCAACTGGGTGCCCGGTAGTGGTCGTGGCCGACGGGATCCCTGCGCAGGACGAGCACGGCCACGTTGACGAGCGCGAAGACCAGCAACAGCAGCAGCACCGTCGTGTCGGCGAGATTCCCGACGTCGCCGGTCGCGACCAGAACCACCGCGATCGCGGTGGTGAACAGGATGGCCACCCAGGGCGTCGCCCTGGTCGCGTGCACCGAGGCGAAGACCTTCGGCACGATGCCCTCGCGGGCCATGCCGTACACCAGGCGTGAGGCCATGATCATGTTGATCAGCGCCGTGTTGCCGACCGCGAGCAGCGCGATCAGCGCGAACAGCTTGGGTGGGAACGCGAAGCCCGCGACCTTGACGACCTCAAGGAGCGGGCCCGTCGAGGTGGTCAGCGTCTCGGTGTCCACCAGCATCGTCGCGGTGAACGCGACCGCCAGATAGATCAACGCCGCTATGGCCAGGCCGCCGAAGAGCGCCCTGGGGAAGTCACGCTGCGGATCCTTCGACTCCTCGGCCAGGTTGACCGAGTCCTCGAACCCGAGCAGCGCGTAGAAGGCGAGAGCCGTACCCCCGAGAACGCCGAGGAAGGCGCCGTTCACCGGATGGAACTCCAGGGCCCTGGCGGGCTCGCCGTCCCCGGCCAGCAGGGCGTAGATCCCGATCACGATGATGACCACGAGCCCGAGCGCCTCGATGACGGTCAGGACCACATTGACCTTGATGGACTCGGAGATGCCCGCGAGGTTCACCAGCGTCACCAGCGCCAGGAAAATGAACGCTCCGGCCACCACCGGCAGGGTGACGAACTCCCCGAGGTACTTGCCGCCGAACGCCCGGGCCGCCGCGCTCGCCGAGGTGATGCCGCTCATCAGCACCGCGAAGGCCACGACGAAGGTCAGGAAGGGGATGTTGAACGCCTTGTTCGCGTACAGCGCGGCCCCCGCGGCCTGGGGATACTTGCCGACGAGTTCGGCGTAGGCCGTCGCGGTCAGCGCGGCCAGCACGAACGCGACGAGGAACGGCAGCCACAGGGCGCCGCCGACATATCCGGCTACCTTTCCCACCAGGGCGTATATCCCCGCACCGAGGATGTCGCCGACCACGAAGAGCAACAGGACCCTGCGCCCGATCACCCGCTTGAGCGAGTGCTGGGCCGTATCAGAACCGATCGTCGCCTCAGCCATGCCGCGCTTCTACCCACCCCCGGACGGGTTTCACCCTGCGTCACATGAGCACCACCTGTAAGCGGCATGAAAGTGCGCCGCAAGGAGATCCCCTACTGTTCTGCCTGTCACAAGAAGTAATGAAAGGTAGAAATGTTCTCCGTCCTCTCCTCCCGTCGTATCGCCGCCACCGTCGCGGGAGCCGCACTCCTCTCCTTCACCGCCGCCTGTGGGGGATCCGGTAACGCCGAGTTCTGCGCCCAGGCGCCGTGGACCAAGGCCTTCACGGACTACTCCACCACCACGGCCAGCGCCGGCACCGACCTGAACAAGTTCAACGACGCCAGCCAGAAGCTGTCGGCCGACCTGAAGGAGCTCGCCGGCAAGACCGACGGGGACCTCGCCTCCGCGCTCAACGACTTCTCCGCCACCTGGGCCAACTTCAAGCTCGACCCCAAGGACCCGGCCGGGGCCGCCACCACCGCGCAGGAGATGACCAAGCAGCTCCAGGAGGCCACCACCAAGCTGGCCAAGGCCTGCACCTCCTGACCTCACCCCGTGCCTCCCCCTCCTCCCGGGGAGGCACAACCCAGGACACAGCCGCCGCTCCGCCTGCGGGGGGCAGCGCGGGGCGGCGGTTGTGTTTGCTTTTGCGGCGCCTTCGGCGCCGCAGGGCTGTGTCTCTTTTGCGCCGCCTGGCGGCGTCGCGGGCTTGGGCGCCTGCGGGTCGGTGCTTTCCCTCGTCGCTCATCCGCTGGCGCTCCTTCGCTCCTCAGTCCAAGCACCGACGGCGCCCAAGCCGACACTCCTCACTCACAGCACCGGTACCCCAAACCCCTCACTCACGGCACCGGTAAGGCCAGACCCCTCACTTCGGAGGGGGCAGCGGCGCCGGAGCGGCAGCACCGGGATTTGAGGAAGTTGCGAGATCCAGGCCATCGTGTCCCGAAGCCCCTGCCGTCCGTCCGGTGGGGGCTTCGCCGGTTTTCGTGGTACGGCGGGCACCTTGCAATGCGTGCCATAAACGCGCATCACGTGCCAACCGGAAGGGTGGATCGGGGGCGTCCTTTACCGGCTGTCAGCTCGCTGTCAGCCTCGCAGGGCGCGGGCCTCGGCGTAGCACTGTTCGAAGCCCTCAAGCACCGCGGGCCATGAGCAGCGCACCGGCTCCGTCTCGCGGTTGTGCGCCGCGATCGACTCGCGCAGCTCACGGTCGCGCACCAGCCTGGCCACCGAGGCGACGAGCCCCTCGAAGCTCTCGCCGAGCAGGCCCTCCTTGCCGGGGCGGACGAAGTCGGCGACCCCGCTCTGGGCCCGCGCCACCACCGGCACCCCGGCCACCCTGGCCTCAAGGGCCGCCAGGCCGAAGGACTCCCGGGGGGCGGGGGCGACGAAGACGTCGGCGGAGGCGAGCAGTTCGCGGATCCGCTCGCGGCTGTAGCGGCCGGGGAGTGAGACCCACCCCGTCATCCCGTTCGCCCGCAGGTAGCGCTCCATCTGGGAACGCGCGGGGCCGTCGCCGACGACGGTCGCCCGCATCTCCGTCTCCGCGGGCACCAGGGCGCGGGCCTCCCTGAGGAGTTTGAGCAACCTGACCGGCTGCTTGCGGGGCGCGAGCCGCCCGACCGCCACGACGTGCACGGGGGCGTCCGCCCGCCGTACCGGATCATCCTGGTCGGGAGCGGGGACGGCGGAGCGCCAGGTTGAGACGTCCAGGCCGTTGGAGACCACGTGGACCGGCACCCTGCGTCCGGCGACCGCGCGGATCGGCAGGGCCGCCGCCTCGCTCACGGCGGTGCCGACCAGCCCCCAGCGGTGCCACTCGAACAGCAGCCGCAGCCCCCGGTAGAGGCCACGGGTCACCGGGTCCCACATGCTGTGCACGGTCACCACGACGGGCAGCCCGGCCCGTACGGCGGCGCGGACCCCCATCCAGGCGAACGGCGAGACCGCGCCCATATGAACGTGCACCACGTCTGGCCGCCGTGCCTTCACCAGGCGCAGCAGGTGACCAACACCGAACGGGTGAACAGGCAGGTCGAAGGGGAGTTTCGTGACGATCCGATACACACCCCGCAGCGCCTCCCCCGGCGTCGCGGTCGCGACCTCGACCTCGTGGCCCGCCTCCCGCTCCATCCGGACCAGGTCGGCCACCTGCACCTCGATCCCACCCAGACGCGGCAGGTAACAGTCACTGACGTGAAGGATCCTCACCGTGCCAGCCTAAAGCGTCCCCCCGCACCCCCAAGAACCCACAGGAACCCCCACCTCAGACCCTGCCGATACCCTCAGTCCTGTCGATGCCCCGGACCCCATCACCCTCCGAAGTGAAGGGTCTGGGGGTACCGGTGCTGGGAGTGAGGAGTGTCGGCTTGGGCGCGTCGGTGTCTGGACTGAGGAGTGACGGAGCGAAGCGGAGGAACGACGAGGGAAGTCACCGACTGCAGGCGCCCAAGCCCGCGCCGCCGCAGGCGGCGCAAAAGGACGCTGCGGTGTTCTTCCACGCCCACCCCGACGACGAGGCCCTCCTCACCGCCGGGACCATGGCGATGCTCGCCGCCCAGGGCCACCGGGTGATCCTGGTCGTCGCGACCTCGGGAGAGCTGGGGCAGGCCGATCTCGAACCCGGTGAGGCCCTGGGCGCCGCCAGGATGGCCGAGCTGTACAGGTCGGCCGCCGCGCTGGGCTGCGCCAGGGTCGTGAACCTCGGCTACGGCGACTCGGGGCTCGCCCCGGACGGCGGCGTCGCGGAGGGGCGCGCGGGGAACGCCTTCATCGACGCCGACACCGAGGAGGCCGCGCGGCGGCTGGCCGAGATCCTCACCGAGGAGGGGGCCGACCTGCTGACGACCTACGACCCGGCCGGGGGGTACGGGCATCCCGACCACGTCCAGGTGAACCGGGTCGGCGCACGGGCGGCCGAGATCGCGGGCACCCCGATCGTGCTTGAGGCGACGGTCAACCGCGATCCGCTGCTGAGGGGGCTGCGGCTGATCAGCAGGTTCTTCCCGCAGCTCGACGTCCGTTCCTTCGAGCGGGCCTACTCCCCCGGTTCGGTGATCACCCATCGGGTCAGGGTACGGCGTTTCGCCAAACAGAAGCGGGCAAGCATGGCGGCGCACGCCTCCCAGGCGACGGGGGCCGACACCAGGACGCTCGGGGTGATGGTCAAGGTGCCCATGCCGCTCTACCGGCTGATCTTCGGCACCGAGTGGTACGTGCGGCGGGACCTGCCGCCGGGCACCAGGTTGAGGCATCCGTTCGAAGCTCCTCCCCAAGGATGAGCCCCGGACCGGCACACTTGGTCGAGGGGGTTTCATGAGGAACAAGTGGGTTCAGATCGGACTGTCGGTCGTGTCGCTGGCACTGGCCGCGACACTCGTGCGTTTCCTGCCGCAGATCGTCGAGGCGCTGACCGGCAAGCACGTCTCGTGGTCGCAGATCGGCGCCCAGTTCTCCCGGCTGAGCTGGCAGACGGTCGCGTTGATGGCCGTCGTCTGGCTGGCGAGCCTGCTGGCCTACACGTTCGTGCTGACGGCCTCCCTGCCCGGCCTGACCCACCTGCAGGCCCTCACGCTGAACGCGGCGGGCAGCGCGGTGAGCAACCTGCTGCCGTTCGGCGGCGCCGCGGGGGTCGCGATGACGATCGGGATGACCAGGGGGTGGGGGTTCCCGCTGCGGCCCGTGGTGGTCTCGACGCTGGCCAGCGGCATCTGGAACACCCTGTTCCGTTTCATCCTGCCCGCGATCGGCATCCTGGCGCTGCTGCTCAGCGGGCAGCGGCTCAGCCCCGCCGTGACCAGCGCGGGCTGGGTCGGCGCGCTGTCCATCCTGGTGCTGGTCGTCGTGGTCGCCGCCGCGCTGTACTGGGACGCCGCGGCCGCGGTGCTGGGCCGCGTGCTCGACGCGGGCGCCCGGCTGCTCCCCCGCAGGTGGCGTCCGACCGGCCACGGCCCCTCCCACTCCCTTGACCGGCTGCGCGCGGACACCTCCGATGTCGTACGGCACCGCTGGCCGGGACTCACCCTGGGCATGATCTTCTTCCTCGGGTTGCAGTGGCTGATCCTGGTCTGCTGTCTCCAGGCGACCGGGGCCTATCCCGGTCTGGCGCAGTCGATCGCGGTCTTCGCCCTGTCGAGGGTGCTGACCACGGCCGTCGTCACCCCGAGCGGGACCGGCATCATGGAGGCGGGGACCGTCGGCGCGCTGGTCTTCTTCGGGGCCCCCCTTGATTCCGCAACGGCCGCTGCGTTGCTTTTCGGCTTCTGGACCTACACTGTCGAAATCCCCTTCGGCGGCCTGGCACTCGGCGCGTGGGCGCTCCTGCGCAGGCGTGAGAGCACGGTCCAGGCCCCCGAGAAAGAGCCGATCAGCCGCTAGATTGGGAAAGACCTTGTGCGCGATTCGAAGGCCCGCATAGCGTGGCGGCTGACATGGCGGGTGAAATCGTGGCGTTCCGGGTCCTCGGCCCGGTCGAGGCGCACTCCGGTGACGACGAGCTCGACCTGGGCGGGTTACGCCAGCGTGCCGTCCTCGCCCGGTTGCTGGTGGCGCGGGGGCAGGTCGTCCCCGTCGACTCCCTGCTCTACGACCTGTGGGACGACGACGCGGCCAAGGGCGCGCAGTCGGGGCTGCAGGTCTACATCTCCCGGCTGCGCCGGGTCCTGGAGCCCGGCCGTCCGCGTGGGGGGCCGAACAGGCTGCTGGTGACCGTCGCCTCGGGGTACGCGTTGCGCGTCGCACCCGACCAGGTGGACGCGTTGCGGTTCGAGGCCATGGTCCGTGCCGCCGGGGAGCAGCTCGAAGGCGACGATCCCGCCTCGGCGCGGGCGCGTCTTGAGAAGGCGCTGGGGTTGTGGCGCGGCACGCCGTACTCCGACTTCGCCGACCAGCCGTGGGCGGAGGCCGAGGTGAACCGCCTGGCCGAGCTGAGGCTGGTGGCCCGTGAGCGGCACGCCGACAGCAGCCTGCGCCTGGGGCTGCCCGCCGAGGCCGTGCCCGACCTGGAGGCGCTGACCGCCGAGCATCCGCTCCGCGAGGAGGGCTGGCGGCTGCTCGCCCTGGGCCTGTACCGGTGCGGGCGGCAGGCGGACGCGCTGTCCGCGCTGCGCAGGGCCCGCACGATCCTCGCCGAGGAGCTGGGCATCGACCCCGGTCCCGCGCTGCGCAAGCTGGAGTCGGACATCCTGGCGCAGGATCCGGGCCTCCAGCTCGCCGTCCCGCTGGCCAGGCAGCGTACGGCGGTGCCCGCCGACACCTGGCCGCCCCGGCCCGCGGCGGCCCCGGCCGAGCTGCCGCCCCTTGAGCCGGAGCCGTTCGTCGGGCGGGACGCGGAGCTGAGCAGGCTGGTGACCGCGGCGGCCAGGACGGGCCGGTTCACCGCGGCCGTGATCAGCGGCGACGCGGGCGCGGGCAAGACGACGCTGGTCCGCAGGCTCGCCAAGCAGCTCTCCGACGACGGCTGGGGCACCTCCTCTGGCGCGTGCCCGGACAGCAGCGCGACCCCTCCCGGCTGGGCGTGGGTGGAGATCCTGCGCACCCTGGTGAACGTCACGGGGGCGGGTGAGTACGCCCCGCTGCTGGCGCCGCTGCTGGACGACGCCGCGGCCGAGCCCGACGACGACCAGGTCTCCGGGGGGTTCCGGCTGCACCGGGCGGTGGGCGGTTATCTGGCCGCCGTCGCCAAGGAGCGGCCGATCCTGCTGACGCTTGAGGACCTGCACTGGGCCGACGACCAGACGCTCGCGCTGCTGCGGGCGCTGCCGAGCCTGCTGGCGACCAGCCGGGTGTTGCTCGTGGTGACCTGCAGGGACAGTGAGCTGAGCGACCAGCAGGCGGACGTGCTCGCCGCGCTGGCCAGGCTCGGCCCGGTGCGGGTCGGCCTGACGGGGCTTGACGCCAAGGCGGTCGCCGAGCTGGTCAGGGCGACCTGCGTGCGCGCGGTTGACGAGGACGCGGTCAACAGCATCGTCGAGCGGACCGGCGGCAACCCGTTCTTCGTCCGTGAGACCGTGCGCCTGCTCGACGCCGAGGCGGTGAGCGACCGGGCGACGGCGGCCGAGGTGATCTCCGGGGTGCCGTCCGGGGTCCGTGACGTGCTGCGGCGCCGGATCTCCCGGCTGCCCGCCACCGCCCAGCAGATCCTGCTGCAGGCCGCGGTGATCGGTCGTGACGTGGACGTGGACGTGCTGGTCGACGTCGCGGGTGACGAGGACGCGGTGGTCGAGGCGGTCGAGGCGGCGCTGCTCGCCGGGCTGGTCACCGAGCCGGGTCCCGGCATGCTCCGCTTCGACCACGACCTGGTCCGGGACACGGTCTACTCGGACGCCTCCAGGCTGCGCCGTTCCCGGTTGCACGCCGCCGTCGCCGCGGCGATCGAGCGCAGGCATCCGGGGGACGTGGCCGCGCTCGCCCACCACTACGACGCGGCGGGCACGACGGAGACCGCGGCCAAGGCGGTGCGCTACGCGGGACTGGCCGCCGAGCAGGCGGAGCGGCGTTTCGCCCACCGTGAGGCGGCCTCGCTGTGGGAGAAGGCCATCGCGGCCTTCGACAGGTCGGGGGCCGCCTCGACGCCGGAGACCACCCGTGAGCGCCTGCTGCTGACCCTGAACCTGATCAAGGCGCTGGCGGTGTGCGGGGACATGGCCGCGGCCCGCAGGCGGCGGCGCGAGGCGATGGACACGGCCCTGCCGCTGGGCAACCTGGAGCTGACCGCCAGGGTCGCCGCCTCGCTGGCCGTACCGCACAAGGGCATGGCGCGTGACTTCACCCGTACCGCGTGGGAGATCGTGGACGTCGCCGAGCAGGCGCTGGTCGAGCTGCCCGCGGGCGAGCAGTCGCTGCGGGCGAGCCTGCTGGCCACGCTGGCGCTTGAGCTTGAGGGGTCGGCGACTCCCAGGGGTGAGCAGGCCTCGCTTGAGGCGGAGGAGCTGGCCAGGCGCAGTGGCGACCCGGCGCTGCTGGCGACCGCGCTGAGCGGGCGGCTGCGTCAGTCGTACGGCATCACGCCCGTCGGGGAGCGCGAGGTCATCGGCAGGGAGCTGCTGGAGGTCGGCAAGACGACCGGCCAGGTCTCCGTCCAGGCGCTGGCGCACCTGGTGCTGATGGAGTGCTCCGCCGCCTCCGGCGCGTTCGCCGAGGCCGACGCGCACGTGGCCGCCGCGGAACGCCTCGCCAGGCAGTACGGCCTGCCCGCCCCCGCCGCCGTGGGCGCGTGGTACGCGGGGCAGCGGCTGATGATCGCCGGTGACTTCGCCGGAGCCGAGCGCGCCTACCGCGACGCCGCGCGGCTGACCGCGCGGGCGGGGATGCTCGAAGGCCGCCAGGACCTGCCGCTGATCACCACGTTCTGCCTGCACCTGGTCAACGGCCAGGCCGCGGACATGGTCGAGCCGCTGGCCGAGGCCCACCAGCGGGGGGCCAAGTGGACCCTCGACGCCTACGCCGTGGCGCTGGCCTCGGCCGGGCACGTGCGGGACGCCAAGGCGGTCATCGCGGTCAAGACGCCGGTCCGTCCCGACTTCCTCTACGAGCTGGCGATGATCTGGCGGGCCCTGGCCGGGATGCTCCTGGACGACCGGGAGCGGATGACCGAGGCCTACGACACGCTCAAGCCGTTCGCCGAGCGGATCGCGGGGGCGGGGACGGGCGTGGTCGCGCTGTGGCCGGTCTCGCTGACCCTGGGTGACCTGGCGCTCAGGCTGGGCTTCTCCGACGCGGTGCGTCCGCACTACGAGGACGCGCTGGCGGTCGCCCAGCGGGTCGGGGTGGCCCGCTGGGTCGAGGCGGCGCAGCGCTCACTCGGCGGTTGAGGGCTCTCAGCAGCTCACGCGGAACCTGGCGCTGTGCGCCGAGGGACGGCCGGGGACGGAGAGCGTGACGCGGTACACGCCGGGGTTGTCGACGACCCTGGGCTGCCACTCGACGGTCTGGCTCCCACCGGTGAAGCCGGAGCCGCCGCTCAGGTAGGTGCGCCAGCTCTGGGAGGCCGTGCTCCAGCGCTGCAGGCGCCAGCCGTACGAGACGGTCCGGTCGGGGTGCGGGTTGCCGACGACGCTTCGCGCCTGGTACGGCCTGTCGCACGAGCCGCCCCCGGTGGCGGGGGTGACGACGACCGTGCCCTCCGCGGGGGCCTGCGCCGTGGTCTCCTGCATGGACCGGGACGACAGCACCACGGTCTCCACCTGGACGCTGCCGGAACCGGCGGCCCGCGCCGGGACGACGGTGGCGCCCGGCGCCTCGATGCCGACGTAGGCGCCGACGAAGGCGAGCGTGGCGACCAGCAGTTTCACGACGCTCGCGGTTCCACTGGCCACCACCGGCGTGAGACTGCCTCGCGGACTCATGGCTGTTCCCTCCCTGTTTCTGCCCTTACATGTAGCCTCGAATGGTTGATCTCCGCTTGACGTCCGGTTGCAGTGACACGACGAGTGGCCGGACTCGCGTCGTACCCCCTGGACAGGGTCAGGTAAGCCTGCCCTAATATCGGCATACGGCAGGGAAACCAGCGGGGCGGTGATGTTCACAGTGCGGTCGTTCGCGGCAGGCATCCCGGACCCGACTTCGGCTTCAGTTCTGGGAATGCCCCTGTGGCTCTGGGTGCTCATCGGGGGGATCGCTCTCTTCGGCGCCTTCCAGGCCTACTACTGGATCGGCAGGAAACTCGGTCCGAGGCTCTACGCGACGCGGGTGGGCAGGCGGATCAGCCAGGACGCCATCCGCAGGGTCGAGAACGCCGTCAGCAGGTGGGGCGCGCTGGCCGTCTACGGGTGCTTCTGGGTTCCCGGGCTGCGGCACACGCTCCCCTGGGCCGCCGGGGTGCTGCGTGTCTCGTATCCGTGGTACGTCGTGGCCAGCGCCCTTGGTTGCCTGACGTGGGTTCCCGTCACCTCCTTCGGCCTGTACTCACTGCTGTGGGGCTGGCTCAAACTGGCGGCCGAGTCGCCGCTGCTCGCGGGCGCGGGTCTCGTCGTGGTTGCCGTGGCGGTCCTCCTGTTCGTACGGCATCGCAGGAGCGCGCGGCGGGCCAGGGACGAGGTCCCCGTCGCGTGACCCGTGTCACGTGACCCGCGTCGTGCCGCGCTGTCACGCCGTTTCTGCCACCATGTTTCCCATGCAAACCGGGGGAATCCGTCTTTTCGCCTGTACCGCCCTGGCCGCGGCCACCATGACAGCCGGGCTCGCCGTACCGGCGCACGCCACACCGCTGGCCGCGCCGGTCGTGCCGAAGGCCGCCACGAAGACGGCCTCGGCCGCTCCCGCGGTGGCCGCGAAGGTCGCCTACCTGCTCGACACGACCACCGGCAGGCCGCTGCTCGCCAAGCAGGCCACCAAGCGGGTGCCGATCGCCAGCCTGACCAAGGTCATGACGGCCTACGTCGTGCTGCGCGAGGCCGGTCTCGACGACGTCGTGAAGATCAACGCCGATGACGTACGGCACGCCGCCACGAACGACGCGACCAGCGCCTCACTGCGCGCCGGGGAGCGCCTGACCGTCAGGGACCTGCTGCACGGGGTGATGCTCCCCTCGGGGGCGGACGCCTCCCACGCGCTGGCCCGCGTCTACGGCCCCGGCGAGGCGAAGTTCGTGGCCAAGATGAACGCCACGGCCCGTTCGCTCGGGCTGACGGGCACCCGCTACACCAACACCGACGGGCTGCCCAAGCCGTCCGGTGGCTACTCGACCGCCCAGGACCAGGCCAAGCTCGCCCAGGTCGCGCTGGGTGACCCGGTGCTGCTGGGCATCTCCTCGACCAGGCGTTACACCGTGGCCGCCTCCAAGGTCCACCGGGCCCACACCTGGACCAACACCAACAAGCTGCTCGGCAAGACGTCCGGCGCGCTGGGTGTGAAGACCGGCTACACCCGGGCCGCGGGTTACTGCCTGACGTTCGCCGCCGACCGGGACGGCCACCGGTTCGTCGGTGTGCTCCTCGGCGACGCGAAGTCCGAGCGCCGTTTCCAGACCGCCAACCGGCTCCTGGACTGGGCGGGCGAGCAGGTCACGGGCACGGACACGAACACGGGCGGGGACGGCGGAACTCTCAGCGGCGACGCCTAACGCCCCTCGGTGGCCTCGGTGGCGGGGACACCGCGCATCAGGCCATGACAGGCGATGGCCGCCGCCGCGACCACGTTGAGGGAGTCGACGCCCAGGCTCATCGCGGCCGAGCTCATCGGGATGCACACCGGCCGGTCGGCCTCGTGCAGCCAGCGGGAGGACAGGCCGTCGCCCTCCGAACCGAGCAGGAGGGCCGTCCGCTCCGCCGTACCGGCCGTGTCGATCGGGGTCGCGCTCTGGGCGGGGGTGAGCGCCAGGGTCAGGAAGCCCGCGGCGCGCAGTTCGGCGAGGCCGTCGTACCAGTTGGTCATCCGCGCGTAGGGAATCGCGAAGACGGCGCCCATCGACACCTTCACCGACCTGCGGTACAGCGGGTCTGCGCAGCGGGGCGACAGGATCACCGCGTGGACGCCGAGCGCGGCGGCGCACCGGAAGATCGCGCCGACGTTGCCGTGGTCAACGAGGTCCTCAAGGACGAGGACGCGCCGGGCGCCGCCGTCCAGCGTCTCGGCGACCGTGGGCAGGGGCTTGCGGTCCATGGCGGCCAGGGCGCCCCGGTGGACGGGGAACCCGGCGATCTCCTCCATCTCGTGGTCCTCGACCACGTGGACCCGCTCGCCGAGACCGTCGAGCAGGTCGGCCAGGGAGTCGGCCCAGCGCCGGGTCAGCAGCACCGAACGCACCGGGTATCCGGCGGCCACGGCCCTGCGGATCACCTTCTCCCCCTCGGCGACGAACAGGCCGTGCTCCGCTTCGAGGCTCTTGCGCAGTTCGACGTCGCGCAGGTTCGCGTAGTCGGCCAGGTGACGGGAATCGGCGGCTTCAGGCATCCTGGAATACTGCCACGGCCTTGCGTAGCTGCCACATCACGGCGTAGACGACCAGCAGCGTGCCGAGTCCGGCGAGCGTTCCCGCGCCCAGCCTGGTGATCAGCTCGGTCCCGCCCCTCGGCGGGAAGAGCACGGGCCACACCGCCGCCCCGCCCAGGGTCGCGGCCACCGCCGCCAGGATCACGCCGAGCCGTACGGGAGTGGAGAGCACGAGCCGCTCCGGCACCGCGACCGGGGCCATCCGGGCCAGGCCGCGCCAGGACCACCACACCACGAGGGTCAGCCCGACCACGCTCGACAGGTACTGGAGCACGCGGAAGGCCGGAACCTGGCCGACGAGGGGCGTGGCCAGCCAGGACCAGCCCCAGATCTGGAGGCCGTAGTGGTGGGTGAAGGAGTCCCACAGCAGGTGGGTGAGGGAGCCAACGACGCCACCGGCGGCCACGGCGGGCAGCAGCCCGATCTCGTATCTCGGGGCCAGCGAGGCCGCCCTGCCCGCCAGGCTCGCGGGCAGCAGCGCGGTCAGCGGGTCGCGCAGCAGCCCGTGGAAGACGGCGAACAGCACCAGGACGGCGAGCAGGTCGAGGGTGAAGGCCCCGGGCACCGAGTGCCAGATCCCGTAGTTCGGCAGGAAGGGCAGGAAGATCGGCAGGTCGGGCACCATCGTGCCCAGCGCGAGCGCCCAGGGGTCGAGGACCTTGCGGGTCCGCGCCGAGGAGATCAACGGCAGCACGGCGGCGACGTGGCTGGGCGTGAAGGGCACGAAACTTTCTCCTGAGATCGGGTGGTTCGTTCTTCCTCAGGAGACTACGGCGCCACGCTCGTCACCGGGCGGCTCACGGATTGGCGCCGCCACCACGGGGCGTGGCGTGTAAGTTACCCGCCGTGATATTTGGGGATTCAGGAACCACCACGGCCCACCGCAGCACACCCCGCGCGCCCGCGAGCGCCCACTGGCTGCGCGACGCCCGTACGGCACGCGCCCTCTCGCTGGCGACGCTCGCCTGGCTTGGGGTCGAGAGCGCTCTCGGCATCGCCGCCGGACTCGCCGCACACTCGGTCGCGTTGATCGGCTGGGGCATGTTCTCACTCGTCGAGGCCGTGGCCAGCCTCATCGTCGTGTGGCGCTTCACCGGGTCGCGGACCTGCTCCGCGGACGCCGAGGTCAGGGCGGGCAGGGCGGTGGCGATCAGCTTCTGGATGCTCGCCCCCTACCTGGCGCTTCACGTGCTCTACGACCTGTGGGCGGGGCACGCGGCCAGGCCGAGCGTGTTCGGCGCCGTGGTCACGGCGGTCAGCCTGGTCGTCATGCCGTTCCTGGGGGTGGCCAAGCGGCGGCTGGGGGCGCGGCTCGGCTCGGCGGCGACCTCGGGGGAGGGCACCCAGAACCTGCTGTGCGCCTCGCAGGCCGCGGGCGTGCTGGCCGGGATCGCGCTGAACGGCCTCGGGTTCCGGTGGGCCGACCCGGTCATGGCGACGCTGCTGGCCGCGGTGGCCGTACACGAGGGGCGCAAGGCCTGGCGCGGGCACGTCTGCCATCACTGAACCGCGCTCCCCATACGGCACAGAGATCGTTTTCTAACGCGTAGGGCGATTTACACAGCAAAAAGGGTGTTTCACCACTTTAAGCGTTCCCAGTACAGTTCCGTGAACATTGTGGAGAACCTCCGTATAAGGTGACCCGCTAGTTTCCGGACATCGAACGCGAAGAGGGCATCGTGAGCGGACGTCACAGGACGGATGAGCTCGACGACGGCTACGCCTCCTACAACCTGCCGCGGCGGCGCAAGAGTGGACGCGGGGCGGTGCTCGTGCCGCTGGCGGGCTCGGTCGCCCTCGCCGTACTGCTCGGCGTCGCCGCCTTCGTGATCGTCAACCGGGACCGCGGGTGCGCGCACGGCACGGTCACGCTGCGGGTGACCGCCTCACCCGACATCCAGCCCGCCCTGTCCGAGATCGCCGGACGCTTCACCAGGACCTCCCGCGAGACCGGGGGCGGATGCGCGACCGTCACGGTGACCGGGACCGCCTCCTCGGCCGTGGCCTCCGGGCTGGGCGGCAGCGGGGGCGAGGTCGGCGCGATGGACGTGTGGATCCCCGACTCCTCCCTCTGGGTGAACGGTCTGCGCGCCAAGGACCCGGCCTTCCCCGCTCCCGGCCCCTCCGTCGCCCGCTCCCCCGTCGTGCTGGCCGCCCCGGGCACCGCCGCCCAGCAGCTCGGCGACGACCTCGGCGGGGCGAGCTGGAAGGGCATGCTCGCCGCCGCGAACGTGACGGACCCCGAGGGCCCGGGGCGCAGGGTGCGGGTGCTCGCGCTCGACCCCTCGCTCAACGCGGCGGGGCTCGGCGCGCTGCTCGCCGCCTCGGGTACGGCCACGGCCTCGGGGATCGGTCAGGAGGAGCTGGCCGGAGCGCTCAAGACGCTGTCCGGATCGACGGTCCGCGACCAGGACGCGCTGCTGGCCAGCCTCGGCGTCAAGGGCAGCAGGACCCCCGTCGGCGTCGCCTCCGAGCAGGGCGTGTGGGCCTTCGACACCGGCAGGAAGCCGCAGGTCCCCGTCGTCCCGCTGTATCCGGCCGAGGGGACGATCGACCTCGACTACCCGGCGGTCGTCACCGCCAAGGACGCCACCGTACGCACCGCCGCCCAGGCGTTCCTGCGCGACCTCGGCACCGAGGCTGCCAGGAAGGACCTCCAGGACCGGGGCTTCCGCACCCCCGACGGCGGGGCGGGCACCGCGCTCCTCGGCGTCTCCGGCTTCCGTGCCCAGGCGCCGCGGACGCTGCCGCTGCCCGACGCCGCGACCGTCGCCGGGCTGTCGCGCTCGTGGTCCCGGCTGAACCTCGGCACCAGGCTGCTCACCCTGCTGGACGTCTCGGGCACCATGGCGCGGCCCGTGCCGGGGACCGGCCTGACCCGGATGCGCGCGATCACCAGGATCGCCACCGAGGGCATCAAGCTGTTCCCGGTCAAGAGCGAGATCGGGGTGTGGGAGTTCTCCACGAACCTGGGCGGCCGGGGCGTCGACTACCGCGAGACGGTCCCGGTCGGCCCGCTGACCGAGAACCTGGACGGCGTCCTGCGCAGGGACCTGATCAACCAGAAGCTGGCCACGACCAGGGCCAGGCCGACCGGCGACACCGGGCTCAACGACACCCTCGCCGCCGCCTACCGGCGGATGAACGAGGAGTACCAGGGCGACAAGATCAACACCGTGGTGGTCCTGACGGACGGCGCCGGCAACGACGACCCCGAGGGCGGCATCGGCGACCGGGAGATCCTCAGGAGGCTCAAGCGGGAGTACGACCAGGAAAGGCCGGTCAGCATCCTGATCATCGCCTTCGGGCCGGACGCTCCCAGGGGCAGGCGCCAGATGGAGGCGCTGGCCAGGGCTACCGGGGGCGAGGCCTACATCGCCAAGGACATCGGGCAGGTGCGAACCTTCTTCCTCGAAGGGATGCGGCGCCGTCTCTGCGCGCCCGACTGCTGATCGTTCTGAGCGTGATTTGAATCACTCCTCCACCCCCCTGCCCGCAGTGCCCGTGACGCGCCTCGGCCACCCTTGTCACAGGTGCCCCACTCCGCCCGTTCCGACGTCAAAAGCCCTGCGCCACAGGGGTTTGGCGGTGATCCACGACACGTTTTCCGGCGTGGCGAAGGGCTCTGAGAAGACATCAGAATCCTGACCGGATATCGTATGATCACTTGACTCCACCCGGGATAACGCCAGCGCATCGCTTTGCGATCCGGTAAACCATGGACTGAGGTCAAACGTCGGCATTGACGTCTGTCCGAAGTGATTGATCCCATGAATGGGTGATCGATCATGCCACTACGACCGGGAGTCAGGAGATGTCCACCAAACGCAGGGTGCTCGGATGGGCACTGACTCTCGCCTGCGTGGCGGGGGCCGTCATCGCGCTGGCCGGGATCGACACTCCTCTCCGAATTGTCCTGACCCCCCTGTTCCTCTTGGTCACTCCGGGTGCCGCGGTGGTCGGACTGTTGCGTGATCGTGACCCTCTTGCGGCACTATCAGTGGGTGCGGCGGCAAGCCTGGTCGTAAACGTTCTCCTTGCCGTCGCCATGCTGTCCTTTGACAAGTGGTCGCCTCGCGCCGGGGTGGCGACGATCGCGGTGCTCGGTGGGTTCATATACGTGTTACGCGTGCTGTACCGGGGGAGCGCAGGCTTGCAGACCGAACAGGGGGCAAGGTCAAGGTGAACATCGTCGTCGTTCGCCCCGGTGACCTCGGGGAGTCCGAGATATCCCGATGGCGGGAGTTGCAGGGGGCGGATCCATCCCTCGACAACCCCTTCCTCTCCGTGGAGTTCGCCCTGGCTATGGGCCGTCTCCGCGACTACGTCCGGGTCGCCGTCATCCAGGACGGCGGCAAGACTGTCGGGTTCTTCCCCTACGAGCGCCACAACTTCGGCATCGGCAAGCCTCTGGGGGGCTTCCTCACCACCTGCCACGGTCTGGTCTCGGTTCCCGGACTGAGCCTGGACGCCAAGCAACTGCTGCGCGCCTGCAAGCTCTCCGTCTTCGACTTCGACCACCTCGTCGCCGGTCAGCCGACCTTCGCCGAGCACCAGTCGGACGTACGGCCCGCGCCGGTCATGGACCTCAGCTCGGGTTTCGACTCCTATATCGAGCAGGTCAGGCAGAACTCCCCGAAGAACTACAAGACCGTCCGCTACAAGGAGCGCAAACTCGGCCGTGAGCAGGGCGAGATCCGCTTCGAGTGGGACTCCACGGACCCGGCGACCCTGCGCACGCTGCTGAACTGGAAGTCGGACCAGTACCGCCGCACCGGGCGGGTGGACCGCTTCGCCCAGCCGTGGATCGTCCGGCTGCTCGACGAGATGCACGCGGTGCGCTCGGAGACCTTCGCGGGCGTGCTGACCATGGTCTACGCCGGGGACACCCCCGTGGCGGGCCACTTCGGCCTGCGTACGGCGCACACCCTGGTCGGCTGGTTTCCCGCCTACGACACCGAGTACGCCCGGTACTCCCCGGGCATCATGCACCACCTCCACATGGCCGAGCACGCCGCGAACTCGGGGCTGAGCCAGGTGGACATGGGCAAGGGCGGCCGCGAGTACAAGGCCTGGCTGAAGAGCGGCGACCTCTACGTCGCCGAGGGCCGTGTCTCCCGCCCCTCCCCCGCGGCGGCGGTCCACTGGATGGGCCGCACGCCGGTCAACAAGGCCCGCACCATCGTTCTCGATCGACCTCACCTGTATCGGCTTGCCGACCGCGTGCTGAAAGGTTTCGGCCGGATGCGCACAGCGCAGAACCAATCGGCCTCCACGGTCGTCAAGGAACCATGGGGAGTCGGCTAGGCCCGGTCTCCCCGGTAACACAGAACACACCCGCCAGGACCCTCCCATGCATCCCTCACCGCATTCGCCATTCCCGCCGACCCCTCAGGCTGTGTCTGGCTCCGGGTCCTCTCGACAGTCGTCATGACGACCGCCGAACCGGAAGGACATGTTTCATGAGTCCCGACATCGTCAAGCACAACACCAAGCCACCCCTGCGAGCGATGCCACCGATTGAGCGGTTCACTCCCATCACCCCTCACATGGCCATCTCTCCCACGGTCAGCGTCGTGGTCCCCGCGATGAACGAGGCGGAGAACCTTCCGCACGTCTTCGCGACCCTGCCCCAGTGGATCGACGAGATCGTCCTCGTCGACGGAAACTCCGTCGACGACACCGTGGCCGTCGCCAAGCGGCTGCGGCCCAACGTCCGGATCGTCACCCAGACCGGCAAGGGCAAGGGCAACGCCCTGGCCGCGGGGTTCGCCGCCTGCACCGGCGACATCATCGTGATGATCGACGCCGACGGCTCGACCGACGGCCGGGAGATCATCCAGTTCGTCGGCGCGCTGGTCACCGGGGCCGACTTCGTCAAGGGGTCGCGTTACGCCTCCGGCGGGGGCAGCGACGACCTGACCTTCAACCGCAAGCTCGGCAACAAGGTGCTCACCGGCCTGGTCAACCGGATCTACGGCACCAGCTACAGCGACCTGTGCTACGGCTACAACGCCTTCTGGGCGCGTCACCTGGACGTGCTCAACCTGGACTGCGACGGCTTCGAGGTCGAGACCCTGATGAACATCAGGGCCGCCAAGGCCGGGCTCAAGGTGCACGAGGTGCCCAGCCACGAGCGCAACCGGATCCACGGCGAGAGCAACCTGCACGCGGTCAGGGACGGCCTGCGGGTGCTCCGGACCATCATCAGGGAGTGGCGGAGCAACCCCGTCGCCGCCGCCCCCGAGCCCGCGGCCGCCACTCCCGCCGCGGACCAGGGCGCCGCGTAGCCATGAGGACCAGTGTCGTCATCTGCGTCTACACCGAGGAACGCTGGGAGGACATCCGGGCCGCCGTCGCGTCGGTCGAGAACCAGCGGCGCGAGCCGTACGAGATCATTCTGGTGGTCGACTACAACGCGGACCTGCTGCTGAGGCTCAAGCAGGAGTATCCCGGCGTGATCGTGGTGGAGAACACGCAGGAGAAGGGGCTGTCCGGGGGCAAGAACACCGGCGCGGCGACCGCCTCCGGCGACATCGTTGCCTATCTCGACGACGACGCGGTCGCGGAGGCGGGGTGGCTGGAAGCACTGGAGGAGGGCTTCCAGGACCCGGCCGTCGTCGGCGTCGGCGGGCTGACCAGGCCGTTGTGGGCCACGGGACGCCGTCCGGGCTGGTTCCCCCGCGAGTTCGACTGGACCGTCGGCTGCTCCTACGAGGGCATGCCGACCCGGCGGGCGCCGATCCGCAATGTGATGGGCGGTAACGCGGCCTTCCGCAGGGAGCTCGTCGGGCAGGTCGGCGGGTTCCACACCGGCATCGGCCGCAGCGTGCAGGGGCGCAAGCCCAGGCCTCTCGGCTGCGAGGAGACCGAGTTCTGCATCCGGCTCTCCCAGCGGATCCCCGGCGCGGTGATGCTGTTCGAGCCCGCCGCGGTGATCGGCCACAAGGTGCCCGCGGTGCGTGCCCGGTTCGCCTACTTCCGGGCCAGGTGTTACGCCGAGGGCCTGTCGAAGGCGCTGGTCACACACAGCGTCGGCGCCGGGGACGGGCTGGCCAGCGAGCGGGCGCACGCGCTGAAGGCGCTGCCGCTCGGCGCGCTGCGCGGCCTGGGAGACGTGCTGCGTGGTGATTTGTCAGGGTTCGGGAGGGCCGGGGCGATCGTGGTCGGACTCGCCTGGACGACCTGGGGGTACGCCGTCGGCTCGCTCAGGCTGAAGGTGGCGAAACCGTGATCCGCGTGCCGATTCTGATGTACCACTCCATCTCCGAACGGCCGAACCCCGAGACGAAGCCACTGGCCGTGCATCCTTCGGCCTTCGCCGAGCAGCTCTCCTATCTGAAGGAGCGCGGCTTCACCCCGCTGACCGTGGCCGACCTGGTCGCCTCGGTGCACAGGAACAACGGGCGCTCCCTGCCCGAGCGGCCGGTCGTGGTGACCTTCGACGACGGCTACGCCGACTTCCACAGCCAGGCGCTGCCGGTGCTCGAACGCCTCGGCTTCCCCGCGACGGTCTTCCTGACCAGCGGGTGGGTCAGGGACGCGGGCAAGGACGCGGCGGGCAGGCCGCTCGACACGATGCTGACCTGGAGCCAGGCCCGCGAGGCCGCCTCGTGCGGCATCGAGATCGGCGGCCACAGCCACAGCCACCCCCAGCTCGACCAGTTGCCCGACGACCTGCTCCGCCAGGAGCTGCGCCGCAACAAGGCCCTGCTCGAAGACAAGATCGGGGCCCCGGTCGCGACCATGGCCTACCCGTACGGCTATTCGAGCGGACGGGTCAGGCGCGAGGTCAGGCGCGCCGGTTACTGGGCCGCCTGCGCGGTGAGCAACGCCATCGCCGCCGACAGACACGACGTGCTCGCGCTGCCACGCCTGACCGTGGCCGAGGGCACCTCGATGGGGATGTTCAGCCGGGCCGTCGAGGGCAGCCAGGTCCCGCTGATCTACATGAGGCAACGCGTCCTGACGAAGGGCTACGCCGTCGTCAGGAGAACCCGCTACGGCCTGCGCCGGGTGCGCGGTCTGGCGTAGGCACACGTCCTCGGACGTGGGGGGAGGCATCACATGAGCGCGACGACGGACGAGCCGGAAGGCCGGTTCGCCGGGTTGCGGCAGCGGGTGACGCGCGATCTGCGCAACCCGCTCTTCCGCAACGGCTACGCGCTCATGGCCAACACCGCGATCACCGCCGTGCTCGGCATGGGCTACTGGTGGCTCGCCGCCCAGATGTACGGCCCCGCCGACTTCGGCAGGGGTCAGGCGCTGATCACGGCCATGCGGCTGTTCGCCTCGCTGACCGCGCTGGGGTTCGTCGGGGCGCTGGCGCGGTTCATCCCGGTGGCCGGACCGCGCACGCCCGCGCTCATCGTCAGGGCCTACGCGGTCGCCGGGGCCACCGGCGTGGTCGCCGCGCTCGGCTTCCTGGTCACGCTGCCGTGGTGGGGGCCGACCTACGCCTCGCTCGGCGGCATCGGCCCCGGGCTGTTCTTCCTGGCCTCGACGCTGGTCTGGTCGGTGTTCACGCTGGAGGACGTGACGCTGGCCGGGCTGCGCAGGGCCACGTGGGTGCCGGTGAACAGCCTGTGCTACGGCCTGGTCAAGATGGCCATGCTGGTCGGCCTGGCGTTCGCGCTGCCCCGCGACGGCATCTTCGTCTCGTGGATCATCCCGGCCGCGATGGCCCTGATCCCGATCAACCTCCTGCTGTTCAAGAAGGTCATCCCCCGGCATGTCAGGAAGACGGAGAGTACGGCCAGGCCGTTCTCCTTCGGCGAGGTCGGCCGCTTCCTCGCGGGGGACTACCCGGGCACGCTGTCGATCCTGGCGAGCGTCTACCTGATCCCGGTCCTGATCGCCGCGAGGGTGGACGAGGTCACCTTCGGCTACTTCTCCATGGCCCACACGCTGGGCTCGCTGATCGAGCTGCTGGCGATGAACATGGCCACCTCGCTGACCGTCGAGGGGTCCTTCGACCGGGAGCGGCTCGCGTCGAACTCCCGCAGGGCGCTGCGCCGGGCATTCATGATCATTATTCCGATCGTGATCGTGACGATTCTCGCGGCGCCGCTGATCCTGCGTGTCTTCGGTCCCGGGTTCGCCGACCGGGGGACGCTGCTGCTCCAGCTGATGTCCCTGGCGGTGCTGCCGAGGGTGCTGATCGAGATCTATCTGAGCGGGCTGCGGGCCGTGGGACAGGCCCGCAGGCTCGCGCTCGTCCAGATCTGCCTGGCCGTACTCGTGCTCACCAGCACCCTGGTGCTGTTCCCCACGACCGGGATCGAGGCGGTGGGATACGCGCTGCTGCTGAGTGAGCTGCTGATCGCCGCGTTGATCTTTCCCGGTCTTCGCAGAATGCTCAAGGGCGGAGAAAGATCGCAGACGGCCGTCACGGCCGGGTCCCTGTAGCCCCCATGATGTTAGACGTGAGGCAACGCTCAGGTGATGACGTGAAGACGGAGGCCGCAGAGGCGGGGGAACGTCCCCCCGTCTCCGAGGAGACGCCCGCCGGATCCGAGGACGGGCCCGCCTCCGAAGACCAGAAGGACGCCGAGGTCCTTGAGGACGCCACGGAAACCGAGGCGCCCGAAGAAACCGAGGCGCCCGAGGAGGCCGAAGAGTCCGAGGAGCGGGGAGATCCGGAGGAGCCGGATATATCCGGCGACGACGACCCCTCGGCGACCGCCGTCTTCCGCATCCCCGTCCTCACGCCCAAGCCCGAGGGCACTCCAGACATGCCGGATATATCCGGTGATGACGAGGAACCAGACGCCTCGATCGTGGACACCTCCGTCCTCGGCTCCTCGGTCACGGACTCCTCGGTCGTGGACTCCTCGGTCGTGGACCTGCCCGGCGTCACCGACACCGAGCCCCTGACCAAGCCCGAACCGGAGCCCGAACCGGACGAGGGCGACGACAGCGAGGCGGAGACCACCGCCGAGGTACGGCTGCCCGCCCGGCGCCTGGCCGAGTCCCCCGTGACCGGCCAGGAGACCGAACAGGAGGCCGGGCGGCAGGCCGTACAGGACGTCACGCAGGATGTCAGGGTGCCCGCGCCCGTCCCCAGGCCGCACGTCCCGTGGACGGAGCGGCTGGCGCGCTCGGCGACGGCGTGGCTTCCGCCGCTGCTGACCATCGAGGGCCTGATCATGTACGTGCTGGCCCTGCGCGTCGCGCCGGGTCCGCTGCGGGGTGTCGACCTGACGCACATCGACGGTCTCGGGCTGATCTCCGCGCTGCCCGTCACCTCGTTCGTCGCGATCCTGCTGATGATCACGGCGTTCTTCGTCACGATCGCGCAGAACACCGACCGCAAGTTCCTGCTGCTCTTCCAGCTCGCGGTGATCACCTTCGCGCTGCACGGCGCCGCCGCCCTCATCGAGGACACCCCGCGCTTCCACACGGCCTACGTCCACGCGGGCTTCGTGGAGTTCATCAACCGCACCGGGACCTCCTCGCCGATCCTCGACGCCCGTTTCGCCTGGCCGGGGTTCTTCGCGCTGGTGGCGTTCGTCACGAAGGCGGCCGGGGTCACGGACCTGACGCTGATCCTGCGCTGGACGCCGCTGCTGTCCAACCTGCTCTACCTGCTGCCTTTCGTGCTGATCCTGCGCCAGGTGGTCGCGACGACCAGGGCGCGCTGGTTCGCGGCGCTGCTGTTCATCCTCGTGCAGTGGATCGGCCAGGACTACTTCTCGCCGCAGGGCTTCACCTACGCGATCTATCTGGCCTTCGTGGCGATCGTGCTCCGCTGGTTCGGCAGGGTCGAGGTCCGTGACAAGGCCATGCCGTCCAAGGGCCGCGTCCGGCGGCTGCTGGCCAGGCTGGACGGGCTGACCCCGGGTGAGCTGGCCCGCCCGACCGGCGTCTACGACCGCTCGATCATGCTCATCGTGCTGATCGTCCTGTTCGGGACCGCGACGGCCTCGCACCAGATCACGCCGTTCATGATGCTGGGCACGCTGACCGGCCTGATCCTGCTGCGGCGCTCCTCGCTCAGCTGGGCCCTGCCGTTCTTCCTCGGCCTGATCGTGCTGGCGTGGATCAGCTACCAGACGGTCACCTTCTGGAGCGGCCACATCGACGAGCTGTTCGGCGGGCTCGGCCGGATCCTGGAGAACCTCCAGCGCAACACCGGCGACCGGATCGAGGGCAGCGACAGCAGGCACGCGCTGGTGCTGATGGCCCGCCTGGGCATCTGCGCGGTCATCCTGCTGCTGGCCGCGATCGGTCTGCTGCGCCGTCTGTTCAGGGGCGTCGGGGACCGGGCCGCCCTGCTCCTGCTGTGCGTGCCGGTGCTCGCGCTCGCGCTGCAGAGCTACGGCGGCGAGATCGGCCTGCGGATCTACCTGTTCGCGCTGCCCGGCGCGTGCATCCTCGCCGCCTACGCCTTCTTCCCGAACCTTCCGGCCGGTACGGCGGAGGCCCCCGACGAGACGGTGCCGATCCGCAGGCGCGTCATCAGGCTCGACCCGCTGCTGACCCGCAGGATCTCGCTGCTGCTGGCCGCCGGGTGCGCGATGGCGCTGTCGCTGTCGTTCCTGGTCGCCCGCTACGGCAACGAGCAGTTCGAACGCGTCTCCAACGACGAGGTCCAGGCGATGCACTACGTCTACGGGCACGACAAGCCCAGCGGCAGGGTGCTGTTCCTGGTCCCGATCATCGGACCCGAGGTCACGCCGACCATCCCATGGGGCGAGCGCGACTTCGACAAGATCGAGTACCAGCAGGTGCTCGTGGACAAGAACCCGGAACAGCTGTCGTCCGTGATCGACAAGTTCCGTGTCTCCCCGCCCAACACCTACCTGGTCGCCAGCCGGGGCCAGGCCGCCTACCTACAGCTCAACCACGGCTTCCCCGCCGACTGGGCACAGCGCTTCCGGGCCGCCCTCGACGCCTCACCGGAGCTGAAACGTGTCTTCAACAGCAAGGACGCCGCCGTCTACACGCTGAAGACCTATCCGAAGAACGCCGAGATCCCACAGCCACGGCCCCTGACGGGCTTCGGTGACCGCGGTTCTCCCATGACCCCGATCGGACTCGGTGCGCTCGGCGTCACCTGGATCGCCTTGTTCGTCTACGAGTTGCAAAGGCTCCGTGATCCCGGTCGCGTGTCGAAGGCCAGACGGCGCATTCTGTTCGTCGCGGTTCCCGCGTTCCTGCTGGCGGTCGCGGTGATCGTCGAACGCTTCATCGTCATCGGGTTCAACCAGCTCCAATAGGCGTGAGCCTCCGGGGGTCCCCCCGGCATATCGACATCTATCTGCCGGGGACGCGTCACGGCGTGCGGCACGTTGGAGGACGGTTCGATGGTCATGGGAGAGCATCGTCACCTGGTGAGACCCGCCGTGGCCACGGCCCTCCAAGACCACAGGCTCGCCGCCGTGGACGCCCTGCGGGGGTTCGCGCTGTTCGGCATCGTGGTCGTCAACATCGCCTACCTGGCCTCTGGATACCGTATGGCGGGCCTGGCCGAGCCCGCCTTCTCGGCGCCGCTCGACTGGGAGGTGCGCTGGGTCGTCACGGTGTTCTTCGAGAACAAGTTCTACCTGCTGTTCTCGTTCCTGTTCGGCTACAGCTTCACCCTCCAGATCGACTCGGCCGCGGCCTCGGGAAGCGCCTTCGTGCCACGGTTCCTGCGCCGTCTGACCGGGCTGTTCCTGCTCGGCATTGCCCACGCCGTGCTGCTGTTCCCCGGCGACATCCTGGCCACCTACGCGGTGGTGGGGCTGGTGCTGCTGGCCGTACGGAGAATCACGCCGAGGACCGCGATGCTCTGCGCGGGGGCGCTGACCCTGGCGCTCGCCGCGGGGTTCGTCCTGATGGCCTGCCTCGCGCTGCGCGGCCTGGACGTCTCGGGCACCGTGGCCGGGGGCGCGGCGCAGGCGGCCAGGTCGGACGCGGCCCTGCAGAGCTCGGCGTCCATGATCATCTCAGACCACCTGCACAAGCTCGGCAGGATCGTGGTGCTGCGGGTGCTCTTCCAGGGGCCCGCGGTGCTGGCCGCCTGCCTGGTCGGGCTGGCCATCGGCAAGCGGCGACTGCTCGCCGACCCGGAGCGGCGCCCGGCCACGCTGCGGCGGATCCAGTGGGTCGGCTTCCCCGTCGGCCTCGCGGGGGCGGTCTTCTACGCGCACTCGACCTGGTCGGGCGGCACGAGCGCCTACCACATGCTCGGCCAGGCGGTTGACCTGGTCACCGCGCCGCTGCTGGCCGCGGCGTACGTGGCGACCCTGCTGCGGGTGCTTCCACACGCGCCGCGCCTGGCCGCCGCGCTGGTGCCGCCGGGGCGGATGGCGCTGACCAACTATCTGGGCCAGTCGCTGATCTGCTCGTTGATCTTCACCGGCTACGGGTTCGCCCTGGTCGACCGGCTCAGCCCGCTCACCGTCTCCTCGATCGCCGTGGCGATCTTCGCGCTGCAGGCGGCCGGCAGCCGGGTGTGGCTGCGCGGCCACCGGTACGGTCCCGTCGAGTGGCTGCTGCGCTGGTTCACCAACTGGCGCAGGCCCGCCGTCAGGCTCCGCGCGCGCTCCACCTGACCTCGTACGGTCCCAGGTCGAACTGTTTGCCGTCGATCGTCGTGGTCGCGGCGGCGTTGGTGGTGTTGACCATCACGAGCTGGCGTTCCTGGGCCAGCACCCGCACCGCGGGGTTGGCCGAGGTGAGCGGCACCAGCGGGACTCCCGCCGGGAACCACTTGGTGAAGCCGCTGAGCACGCCCGCCATCGGCAGCTCCTCCCCGGTGCCCGGACGCCACAGGCAGCCGGGGCAGTCCTCGCCCGGTTTGCGCTGGGGGTTCCAGTAGAGGGCGGTCGTCGCGCCACCGGTGGCGAACTCCATCATGGCGACCGTCTGGACGGCGGTTCTGCGCTCCTCCGTCCAGTCGGCGTTGTCCGGCGCGACGTACCACTCGGCCCACCAGACCGGCAGGTTGCCGCTCTTCTGCCTGAGCCAGGTGGTGACGGCGCTGAACTTGGCCAGGGCGCTGAAGTCGTCGGGGTAGGCCCCGGCGTCCCTGGTCATGGAGGCGCCGTCGACCACGATGAAGTCGGCGCCCTTCTTGTGCTTGAGCCAGTACTCGACGGCGTCCAGGTCGCGTTGGTCGACCACGCCCCAGGGGCCTTGGAGCTCGGAGCCCCGGCCCTCCTTGTCGCTGACGATCGGGATGTAGGGGCCGCCGACCTTGATGTTGCCGTTCACGCTCTTCAGGGCGGTGTAGACCTTGTTGTACAGCTCGGTGTAGGCCTCGGCGTCCCAGCGGTTGGTGGCCGCGTTCCAGAACCCCTTGAACTCGTTCCACACCATGAAGTACTCGACGGTCGGGTAACGCCTGGCCACCGTCGCCGCGAGTTCGGCGAAGTCGTCGAAGCTCTCGCGGTTCGGCGGGGCTTCGAGGGTGTTCCAGTCGGTGCGTCCCTCCTCGCCGCCCTTCATCCAGTCGGGGGCGCAGCACAGCGTGATGACGGGAAGGGCCTGGGAGCGGGCCATGAACTGCACCCGGCGGTCGAGGTTGCGGAAGTCGTACTTGCCGCGCACGGGCTCGGGGTTGTCGGCGCCCCAGCCCATGATGTGCTGGTTCTGCACCAGGGGCACCCGGGCCAGGAGGTGCGAGGCCGTCTCCCCGGCCTCCTCCCGCTCCGCGTCGCCGCTGAACTCGGTGTGGGTGACGCCCCAGCGCGGCCAGGTGCCGGTGTCCGGGGGCGCCTCGACGACGGGCGCGGGCTGCTGGGGCGGGATCGCGACGACCTGTCCCCTCGGCCTGCCCTGGCTCGCCGACATGCCGACGATGCCGATCAGGAGCGCGATGGCGAAGACCCCCGCTCCGGTCGCGATCAGCCAGTTCGGAATTCGCCGCTGGTGCCGTCCGTCAGTCGGTCTCACCGCTCGTCCTCGATCCTGGGCACGGTCCAATGAAGCGTTCCACAGCGACGACGGACGCGACCGCGAGAGAATGCGGCTCACAGCCAAGCGTTATCGGCCGCACCATCAGGCTATCCGCACGACTTGCAGAACACTTGAAACTTCTATCGCAGATCGCCAGCCGACCGGTAACCCACAGTGATCGCCAAGGGCGGTTCGTGGCTCCTTCTCCCCCGGGGAACGGAATGTCACATCCTGGGAAAAGTCTGGGAGAACCCCCCGTGACCCTAATCTTTTACCAGTACATTACGCACCGTGCCGCACGCTGGGAGTACGCATATCCTGTGCGCATTCATGCCCGAAGGCGCGTCGGGGAAGCCGCAACCCCAGTAGGAGCCCATGCACGTCTCTATCGTCCATCCTCGCGATCTGGCGAAGTCCGACATCGAGCGGTGGCGGGTCCTTCAGGAGGCGGATCCCGCCTTCGACAGCCCGTTCCTGTCCCCCGAGTTCACGATCATCGTCGGCGAGTTGCAGGAGCAGGTCCGGGTGGCGGTCCTGCAGGACGGTCAGGAGACGGTTGGTTTCCTGCCCTTCGAGCGGTACCCGATGGGCATCGGCAAGCCGGTGGCGGCCGGGCTCACCGACGCGCAGGGGCTGGTCCACGTCAAGGACCTCGAACTCGACCCACGGGAGCTCATCAGGGCCTGTGGCCTGGGGGTTTTCGAGTTCGATCACCTGGTCTCCGGGCAGCCGCTGCTGGTCGGGCGACACACCCGGCATCCGTCACCGATCATTGATCTACGCGACGGTTACGACTCCTACGTGGAGACGGTCAGGCAAAATTCTGGCAAGACCTATCGTTCGACGGCCTACAAGGCGCGCAAGCTCCAACGGGACGCTGGACCGCTCCAACACGACTACGCCACGACCGACCGGGCGGCGCTGCGGACGCTGCTCGGCTGGAAGACCGACCAGTACCGTCGCACCGGCAGGACCGACCGGTTCGCCCGGCCGTGGATCGTCGAGCTGGTCGAACGGCTGCTGGCCACCGACACCGAGCACTTCGGCGGCGTCTTCGACGTGCTGCGGGTGGACGGCCAGCCGGTCGCGGGCCACTTCGGTCTGCGAACCGCCACGACTCTCGCGGGGTGGTTCCCCGCCTACGACACCACCTATGCGAAATACTCTCCTGGTCTGATCCACCATCTCGCGATGGCGGAGAAGGCCGCCGCTGCGGGCATCGAGGTCATCGACCTCGGACGCGGCGAGAAGGAGTACAAGGAGAAGCTCAAGAACGGGGAGTACGAGGTGATGGAGGGTCGCGTCGCCAGGCCGAGCGCCGGGGCGAGCATCCACTGGGCACTGCGGGTCCCGGTCCGCAAGGCCAGGGGAACGGTCCTGGCCAGCCCGATCCTGCGGAGCACCGCCGACCGTGCGCTGAAGACCTTCGGCCGCCTACGCACCTCTTTGTCCTCATTGGCCTCGTGAGCGCCCGGTGACTCCCGAGGGCCTGATGGCCACGCGAACCGGGCGTCACTGTCTCGCCGTACCGTCCAACCGGCTCGGCCTCTATCTCGCACTGCGGCACTGGTGCATCCCCGGCCAGCGGCTGCTGATGTCACCGATCTCCGCCGACGAGATCCTCTTCCTCGTGCTGGCCGCCGGGCTGCGTCCCGTCATCGCGCCTCTCTCTCCGCTCGACGGCAACATCGACGCCGACGCCGTCGATCTCGACACCGTGGACGCGGTGCTGACCACCAACCTGTACGGCCTGCCCGACCGGGTTGCCGCGTTCGCCGGCAAGACGCTGGTCGAGGACGTCGCCCACGCCATGGAGACGACGGTCGGGGGCAGGCCGCTCGGCACGTTCGGGGTCGCCGGGGTCTTCAGCATGTCCAAGCACGCGGGAGCCGGTTCTGGCGGGGTGGTCGCTGTCGAGAGCGAGGCCGACCTGCACTCCCTTGAGGCCGCCCGTGACCTGCTGCTGCGGCCGTACCGTCCGGTCGCGGAGGCCGTGTCCGTGCTGACCTCGGTGGCCAGGCACACCGCGGTCAGGCTCGATCTGGTCAGGCCCGCGCTGTGGGTGATGCGCGCGCTCGGCATGGAGGAGGAGCGCGAGGGCCTGCGGATCGCCCCGCGCCCCGAGGAGCTGGCCGAGGCCATGAAGCGGGTGCCCGACCTGCCGCCGTTCGACTCCTGGGTCAGGGCCGACCTGCGCGACTACCGGACCAGGCGGGGGCCGCTCTCCCGGCGCTACCAGGTGAGACGGCTGCGCGCCCTGCCCGGGCGGCGGGCGCGGCGGATCGCCGGGGTGCGGGCGCTCGCCGAACTGCCCACGGTCGCCAAAGGTGTGCTCGACCATCTCGACCAGCCGCTGTTCCGGGTGCCGTTGCTGGTCGCCGACCGGGACGAGGCGATCGCGGCGCTGGAACGGCGCGGGGTGGCCACCGGCTATCTCTACGACCCGCCCTACGACGACTATCTGCCCGGTTTCGTGGAGCCCCCCGCGGATCCGGGGGTCGCGCGGTGGTGGGGGCGGCACGCGCTGCCCGTCGATCCGCTCCAGGCGCACCGCGCGCTGCCCGTGGTCAGAGAGCTCACTCCCGCGCCGCCTCCGCCCTCCCGGGCAGCAGGTCCCCGATCAGCTCCGCGATCACCGCTACCCCCTTCCTGACCTCGGACAACGAGGCCGAGCCGTACCCGATCACCAGGCCGTGTCTGGCGGCGACGCCGTGGTGGTGGCGGCTCATCGCGTCGAGCAGCACCCCGCGTTCGGCCGCCGCGGTGACCAGGGGGCCGACCGCGTGCTCGGGCAGCTCGACCATGACGTGCAGCCCCGCGGTGTCGCCCGTCACCAGCGTGCCGAGGGCGGCGACGACCTCGGCGCGGCGGCGGGCGTACTCAAGGCGCATCCGGCGCAGGTGCCGGTCGAGGTCACCGCGTTCGAGCAGCACGGCCATCGCCTGCTGGGCGGGTCCGCTGGTGCGGTCGGCCAGGTTGTCGCGGGTTCTGGCGACCGCCGCCAGCAGGGTGGGCGAGGCGACAAGCCAGCCGACGCCGACGTCGGGGGCCAGCGACTTCGACAGCGTGCCGAGCAGCGCGACCCGCTCCGGGCCCAGGCCGTACAGGGCGGGCAGCGGGGCGACGTCGTAGCGGAACTCGGCGTCGTAGTCGTCCTCGATCACGACCGCCCCGGTACGGCGGGCCCACGCGAGCAGGCGTTCCCTGCGCGGGACGGGCAGCCGTCCGCCGAGGGGGTACTGGTGGGCCGGGGTGGTGTAGAGCACGCGCAGGTCGTCGGGGAGGGCCTCGACGACGACGCCGTCCTCGTCCACCGGGCAGGGCACGACGTGGGCGCCCCGCGCGGCGAAGACGTTCCTGGCGACGCGGTAGCCGGGGTCCTCGACGCCCGCCCGGTCGCCGGGGCGCAGCAGGGTGGCCGCGACGAGGTCGAGGCCGTTGCCCGTACCCCTGGTGACCAGGACGTTCTCGGGACCGACCGCGATGGCCCTGGTCCTGCGCAGGTGATCGGCCAGCGCCCGGCGAAGTCGCGGCAGGCCGTACGGGTCGGGACTGTCCCCGGGAGGCAGGTCAGCGGCGGCGCGCCACGCCCTGCGCCAGGCCGCCTGGTCGTAGTCGCGCACCCACGGCTGGCCGGGCCGCAGGTCGATCACGGGTCCCGCGAAGGTCGCGCTCGTGGGCGCGGAGGCGGACGGCGGATCGGCCGGTACGGCGGGCTCGCGCGGTGCCAGGTCGGCCACGTAGGTGCCGGAGCCGTGACGGCCTTCGAGCCAGCCCTCCGCGTAGAGCTGCTGGTAGGCCTCGGTCACCACGGTCCTGCTGACCGAGAGCTGGCGGGCCAGGGCGCGGGAGGAGGGCAGCCGCTCCCCGGACTTGAGGGTGCCGTCGCGCATCGCGGCGCGCAGCAGGTCACCGAGCTGGGTCATGAGCGCGGCGGGAGCCTGGCGGTCAACCGACAGGGGCAGGTCGACGGGGATGCGCGGCAAAGTGGTCTCCCAGAGGCGGCATGAAGTGGACGTGGTTTCGATATCCACTTCTTCCTAGGGTAGGGGTCATGCTCTCCACGACCCCACGCACCAGGCTCACCCGTTCCAAGGAGCGGGGCCGTACCTCCCGCGAGGATCTCTACGCCGTGCTCGACGCCGGGCTCGTCTGCCACCTGGGCGTCGTGGTCGACGGGGCTCCCCGGGTGATCCCGACAGGCTACGGCCGGATCGGCGACACCCTCTACCTGCACGGTTCGACCGGCTCCCTCTCCCTGCGCGGTCCTGGCGAGGTCTGCGTGACGGTGACGCACGTGGACGGCGTGGTGCTGGCCAGGTCCGTCTTCCACCACTCGATGAACTACCGCTCCGCGATGGTCTACGGCCGTCCGCGTCTGGTGCGTGACGAGGAGGAGCGTCTTGCGGGGCTGCGCGCGATCACCGAGCAGCTCGCCCCCGGCCAGTGGGACGCCACGCGCCCGCCGACCAGGAAGGAGCTCGCCGCGACCGCCGTCGTCGCCATCTCCCTCGACGAGGCCTCAGTCAAGGTACGGCAGGGCCCGCCGAGCGACGACCCCGAGGACTACGCGACGCCGATCTGGGCCGGGGTGCTGCCGCTGCGCCTTTCGTGGGGCGCCCCGGAGACCGACCCCGCCATGACCTCCGAGGTCGAGGTGCCCGCCCACGTCTCCTCGCGGCCCGATCCCGGCCGGTAGCGGGGTTGTTTGTCACGATATGTCGGTTACTCAGCGTTTCGAGACTGATCTGTGATTCGTGAGAAAAATTTCGTAATCTACGGCTAAGCTACGGTTCGCCTGTTGTGGGTGGGGGCCCAAGCAACTGAGGAGACCGCATGTACGGCACGTCATCAGGCTGGCGAGTCCCCGGATACACCGAGATACGCGAGCTGGGAGCCGGTGCCGGCGGACGCGTGGTGATGGCGCGGCACGACGTCGACGGCGTGCCGGTGGCGATCAAGTACCTGTCCGACGAGCTCAGGAGTGACGTCGGGTTCGTCGCCCGTTTCCGGCACGAGGCCCGGGTCCTCAACACCCTGGACAGCCCGCACGCCGTACGGCTCTACGACTACGTGGAGACCGGCGAGGGCGCCGCCATCGTCATGGAGCTGGTCAACGGCGTCGCGCTGCGCGCGATCCTGCGCTCCGAGGGGCCGACCGGGCCGGAGGCCGCGCTGGTCGTGCTCAAGGGCGCCCTTCTCGGCCTGTCGACCGCGCACACGGCGGGCGTCGTGCACCGCGACTTCAAGCCGGAAAACGTGATGGTCGAGGCGGACGGGGCGAGCAAGCTCGTCGACTTCGGCATCGCGATCCGCTCCGGCGACGGGGACACCCCCGCGGGCACGCCTCCCTACATGGCCCCCGAGCAGTGGACGGGTTCCCCCGCCGGTCCCTCGACCGACGTCTACGCCGCGACCGTCGTGTTCTTCGAGTGCCTGACGGGCACCCGGCCCTTCCGGGCGACGAACGTCGCCGCGCTGGCCAGGCAGCACCAGGTCACGCCGCCGCCGGTCGAGGAGGTGCCGCCCGCGCTGCAGGGCCTGGTCGACCGGGGTCTCGCCAAGCACCCCGCGGACCGGCCGCCGACCGCCGCCGCCTTCATCACCGAGCTTGAGGCCGTCGCCGCCGACGCCTACGGAACCGACTGGCAGGAGAAGGGGCGCCGCCGCCTGGCCGGACTCGCCGCGCTCCTGCCCGCCCTGTTCCCCGTCGAGGCCCCCAAGACCGGCACCGGATCCTCCGTCGCCGAGACGAACCTCAGGAGTGGGGGCGCGCGCCGCAGGACCTCCTCCCTGAGCAAGATGGGCGTCAAGGTCCTGGTCGGCCTCGGATGCGTCGCGGTGGTCGGCGGGGTGACCGCCGTGCTGGTCAACTCCGCGAGCAGCACCGCGATCGCGCCGCAGAGCCTGATCTACTCGGCGTCCCCCGACACCCCCGAGTCGCTGCTGCCGGAGAACCAGCCGGACGACCCCACGCCCGAGCCGTCGGAGAAGCCCGCGCAGACCACCTCCGCCCCCACGCCGACGCCGACCCCCGCGACGACGACCGCCGCCTCTCCCCCGCCGGTCTACCCGACCAGGACGGCCGCCCCGTCGAAGACCCCGAAGCCGAAGCCGTCGGCGACCCCCACGAAGAAGCCGACCAAGGCCCCGACGCCGAAGCCCACGCCGACGGTGACCGACACGGAGGAGCCGACCTCCCCCATCGACTCGGACGTCCCGACCAAGGCCCCGTCGAAGACGCCGACCCCGACGCCGACGCCCACCCCGACCAGGACGACCGCCCCGCCAACGCCGACCACCAGGCCCACCAGGACCCCGACACCCACTCCGACCCCCACGCCGACGGAGACCTCGACCGACGGAGGAGGGACGGCGCCGACTCTCAGCGCGTCGCCGACGCCTCCCGAGACGATCCCGGAGACGGTGCTGGCGTTCGGCCTGGTGACGGGCGGCACCCTTCCCATCACACTGGCGATGGGACGAAGGATGGCCGGTCGCCACCGGAGGCGGCGCTAGGAGAACGGCGGAACGGGCAATGGACATCGAACGGGGGACCGTCGCCGGTTTCCTGCTGACCGGCGAGAGCCGTACCGGTGAACCGGGGACCTGGTCGTCCGCGACCGCGCCGGGCGGGCGGCGGGCGGGGGCGCTCAGGCTCGACCCGCGCTTCGCCGCCGATCCGGCCGCGCGGGAACGGCTGGTCGCGGCCGTGCTCGCCGAACGCGAGCTGATCCAGGCGGGCCTGACCGGGCTGGTCCCGGTCACCGACCTGGTCTCGGCCGGGCGGGAGATCTGGCTGCTCACCACGGAGCCGGTCAGTCCCACCCTGACCGACCTGCTCACCGCGCCCTCCGGGCTTCCCGGTTCCGGTCCCGGCGCGGGTGAGGCGGCCGTCGTGCTGCTGGAGACCGCGCGGACCCTGCTGGCCCTGCACGCCTCCGGCCTCGCGCACGGGGCGCTGCGCCCGGACACCGTGGTGATCGCCGCCGACGGGTCGGCGCTGCTCGCCGAGCGGGGACTGGCCGACGCGCTGCACGGGCGCTCCGCCGACCGCGGCCGTGACGCGGCGGCCTGGGCGGCGCTCGCCCGTGGCCTGGCCGCCAACTGGGCCGCCGCCGATCCCGGCGCCGCCGCCCTGTTCGAGCGGGCCGCGGCCACCGCCGTCACCGAGGGGCTCGGCCGGGCCCGTGACGTGCTGCTTGCCGGGCAGGACACGCTGCCCGCCGGCTCCCTGACCAGGAACGGTCTCGCCCAGGCCGTACGGCGGAGCCCCGCCGTGGGGGTCGCGCCCGTGGGCGTCCCCCCGGTGGCCGTCCCCGACGAGGGCGAGGTCGTCACGCTGCTGCGGGCCGACATGCCGACCTCCGGTCAGGAGGACGTCGTCATGCGCTTCGGTCCCGGCGTGCCTCCGGAGACCACGGCGGCGCAGATCTGGCGGGCGGGCCGCGACCAGCAGCGCACCGAGCTGCCCTCCGACAGGCTGCGTACGCTCGGGACCGCCGCCAGACGCAGGCGCCGCCGTACGGCACTGGCGACCGTGGTTCTCGCGCTGATGGTCGTCGGCGCCCTGGCGGTCTGGCTGCTACGCGGTTCGGCGACCCCGCTCGCGATCAGCGGCGTCGAGGTGAGCGCGCCGAAGAAGCAACAGACGTGCGACGCGACGGTCAGGGTCACGGGCATTTTCGCCACGAACGGCTCCGGCGGGGAGATCCGCTACGAGTGGCGGCGCAGTGACCGCAAGACCCCGATCCAGCAGACCGACACCGTCTCCTCGGGGACGACCTCGCACGAGGTGACCCTGGAGTGGACGATCAAGGGCGAGGGAAGCTTCCGTGGTACGGCGACACTGCGGCTGCTCTCCCCGCTGCCGGAGGGGAAGAAGGTCCAGGACAAGGCGACTTTCACCTACAAGTGCCCCTGAGAGTTCCAAGGCACCGCAATGCACTGCTAACCGGTTCTTACTACTCTGACGGCCATGACCACGCAGACCCCTGCCGGCTGGTACCCCGATCCCTACGGCTCACCGTTGTTGCGGTGGTGGGACGGCAACCAGTGGACCGACGCCACACACCCCAGGGACACCGCCCCCCAGGGCCAGGCCGTACCCCTCCCCCAGCCGACGGGGCAGACCGGCCCGTTCCCCCAGCCCGCCGCCCCGCCCCCTGTCCCGCCTCCCTCTTCGTCCGCTGATCCTTCCGGTCCTTCCGTGCCTGTCAGACCCGCCGGGTCGCAGACCGGGCCCTTCGCGCCACCCACGGGGCCGCAGCCGGGGCCGCCCGCGGGTGAGGCGGGACAGGCCGCGCAGTGGAACGGGGCGCAGGGCCAGGGACCGCAGGGACAGACGCCCTGGTGGGGCGGTGGGAGTCCGGGTGGCAACACGATGCAGCTGCCCGCCGCGGGTTACGGCCTGCCGTCGGGGGCTCCGCCACGTAAGAACAGCCCGTGGCCCTGGATCCTCGGGGGCGGCGGAGTCGTGATCCTGGTGGTCGTCGTCGTGGTCGCGGCCATGTTCCTGATGAACCCCTCGGGCAGGCCGACCGCCGACGACTCGACCGTGCCGCCCGTCATCCCCACGCAGGAGCCCACCACCTCCCCGAGCGCTCCCGAGTTCACCGAGCCGCCGCAGGAGACCCCGCAACCGGGCAGGAGCGAACTCCCCCGGCCGCAGAACGGCCGCATCGAGGACCCGGTAAGCGGGATGTCCTACGCCTACCCCGGCTCCTCCTGGCAGCTCCCCGCGAACCTGGGCAGCGACCCGCTCGGCTTCACCTGGACCAGCGGGACCCTGGCCGTCGCGCAGGAGGACTACGACGGCAAGGGCAACAGGTGGCTCGGCAACATCCTGACCGGTGAGCTTCCCGACAAGTACGGCTACGACGGGGTCCCCAGCATGCGCGGGATCGCCGCGACGCTGCTGCACGCGACCGAGTCGGCCTACTACAGCCCCGAGCACGAGCGGAAGATCGTCAAGGACGAGGCGATCAAGGTGAGCGGCAAGGACGGCTGGCTGTTCATGTTCGACCTCGACTTCTCCAAGCAGTCCGAGGCCAACGGCTGGAAGTGGAAGAAGGAGCGGGCCGCGTTCGTGATCGTGGACCGGGGCGAGGGCAGGAAGCCGGCGCTGATGTACATCTCCATCCCCGACAATTTGGACACTTCGCTCGCCGACAGGGTCATCAAGTCGCTCAAGGTCTCCTGAGGGGAGTACTACCCTGAAGGCTATGAGTGACCTGCTGGTCTGGATCGACTGTGAGATGACCGGGCTCGACCTCGGCCGAGACGCGCTGATCGAGGTGGCCTGCGTGGTCACGGACGGTGAGCTGAACCAGCTCGACGAGGGCGTTGACGTGGTCATCAAGCCTCCGCCCGAGGCACTGGAGCAGATGTCACAGGTCGTCCGTGAGATGCACACCGCCTCGGCTCTGCTGGAGACGCTGAGCACGGGCGTCACGCTGGCCGAGGCGGAGGCCCTGGTCCTCGACTACATCAAGGGGCACATCCCCGAGCCGAAGCGGGCTCCGCTGTGCGGCAACTCCATCGCCACCGACCGTTCGTTCATCGCCCGTGACATGCCGACCGTCGACGCGTTCCTGCACTACCGGATGATCGACGTGTCCTCGGTCAAGGAGCTCGCCCGGCGGTGGTACCCCCGCGTCTACTTCGCCGCGCCGGAGAAGCAGGGCGGCCACCGCGCGCTCGCCGACATCACCGAGAGCATCCGCGAGCTGCGCTACTACCGCGCGGCGGTCTTCGTGGCCCAGCCCGGCCCCGACTCCGCGACGGCCCGTGAGCTCGCGGAGACGATCTCGGCCACCGCGACCTGAGCGGCACGCGGAAACCATAGGCGAAACGACTCCCAAAGACCGCTACACTTTTCATGTACCGCTGCGGCGGACATGGTGGGCGTAGCTCAGGTGGCAGAGCGCCAGGTTGTGGTCCTGGATGTCGAGGGTTCAAGTCCCTTCGCTCACCCCATGGGAACGGCCGGTCCTCACGGACCGGCCGTTCTGCGTTTTTCCTCACTCCCGACTTGTCCACCAAAGACGGATGTCGCGGGTTATGCTCGCTGCTATCGCTACGCCGTTAGACGGGGGGTTTCGGCGACCTGAACGTGTTGCTGCAACGGAGGCCGTATGAGAGTCGACGACGCACCGTTCGACGCCGAACCCACAGTCACGGCGAGCTTGAGCAGGCGTGAGACCGAGGTCATGGAGCTGATCGCCACCGGTCGCTCCAACTCCCAGATCGCCCAGCACCTGTTCCTCAGCGAGAAGACGGTGAAGAACCACGTCAACCGGATCTACGCCAAACTGGGCGCCGACTCCCGGATGACGGCCATAGGTCTGTGGCGCAGCCGTACCGGCGAGAAGTAGTTCACGCGGAGAGCTTCAGGCCCTGTGAGGCTTCCAGGGCTCTGGTGATGGCGGTCGTCCCTTCGAGGAGTTCCTCCGCGGCCACCGAGAGGGCGGGGCGCAGCCGTACCGACTGGTCACCGCAGGGCAGGACGAGCACGCCCTCCTCGCGCCTGAGCCGGGCGACCAGGCGGTCGCGGGTTGTCGTGTCCGGCAGGTCGAAGGCGCACATGAGGCCGCGTCCCCTGGCGTGACGGACCAGACCGGGGAAGCGGGCCTGGATCTTCTGAAGGGCGGTGAGCAGGTCCTGGCCCAGTTCGCCCGCCCGGGTGATCAGGCCGTCGCGCTCGATGATCTCCAGCATCCTGCGGGAGCGGACCATGTCGACCAGGCCGCCGCCCCAGGTGGAGTTGATCCTGCCGCTGACGCGGAAGACGTTGTCGGGCACCTGGTCCACCCTGCGGCCCGCCATGATCCCGCCGACCTGGACCTTCTTGGCGAAGGCCACGATGTCGGGGCGCAGGCCGAGCTGCTGGTGCGCCCAGGGGGTTCCGGTGATCCCGGCGCCGGTCTGCACCTCGTCCACGACGAACAGCGCGTCGTACTCGTGGCACATGCGCTCCATGGCCTGCAGGAACTCGGGGCGCATGTGGTTGTCGCCTCCCTCGCCCTGGATGGGTTCGGCGATGAAGCAGGCGATGTCGTGCGGGTAGCGCTCGAAGGCGGCCCGCGCCTGGGCCAGCGCCCGCGCCTCGGCCGCCTCGACGTTCCCGAAGTGGATCGCGGGCACCTCGATCCTGGGCCAGTCGAACATCGGGAAGCGGTCGGTCTTGACCGGGTCGGTGTTGGTGAGCGAGAGGGTGTAGCCGCTGCGGCCGTGGAAGGCACGGGTGAGGTGGAGCACCCTGGTGCCGAGGCTCCTGGGGCGGCCCGCGGCCTCGTTGCGGCGGCTCTTCCAGTCGAAGGCGCACTTCAGGGCGTTCTCCACGGCCAGGGCGCCGCCCTCGACGAAGAACAGGTGCGGCAGCTCGGGGTCGCCGAGCACGCGGGTGAACGTCTCGACGAAGTCGGCGAGGTGGCCGGTGTACAGGTCGGAGTTGGCGGGCTTGTTGGCGGCGATCCTGCCGAGCAGGGCCAGGAACTCGGGGTCGTCGTCGAAGGGGTTCAGGCCCAGTGGCGCCGAGGCGAAGAAGGTGTAGAAGTCCAGGTAGCTGCGGTCCGTCCGGGCGTCCACGAGCCGGGACCCCCTGCTCCTGTCGAGGTCCAGGACCAGCCGGTATCCGTCCACGAGCAGGTGTCGAGCGAGGCGGTCGTGCACGTCCATGTCCCCTCCACAGGTCTCTCCCCCACGGCGATTCGAAGGGATTATTCCCCGTAAATGACGCTTCTATATGGAGACATTACGCGCAGAAGCTGATTTTTCTGGAGATTGTCCAGAATCACACGACGCGAGGGGTGCCGGAAGGCCCCTGCCGCCGGGAGCCGAGCCCCTTGACCCGGAACGACAGCACCACCAGGGCGATGCCGTACACGATGGCCATGATGCCGATGAGCCAGATGAGGGCCAGCGCGCCCGGGGCGGGTCGCAGGAACAGCAGGACGCCGAACAGCACCGAGAGCGCGCCGCTGATGATGAACATCCACTCGTTGGCCCCGGTCTTGCGCAGTTTGATCCCCGCCACGATCTCCAGGATGCCGGTGACGACGGCCCAGGCCGCGATGAAGAGCAGCAGGACCAGGGCCGTGATGCCCGGCCAGACGAAGACCGCGATGCCCGCCAGGATGCTGACGATGCCGTAGAAGATCATCCAGCTCCGGGAGCCGAAGCCCGCTCCCCTGCCCGCGCCGAACAGGGCGAAGACGCCGTCCACGATGGCGTAGGCGCCGAAGACGATGACCAGGGCGAGGACCGTGATGGCGGGCCAGACCAGCGCGAGCACGCCGAACAGGATCGCGCAGACGCCGCGGACCAGATACACCCACCAGGTACGTGCCAGCTCTTCCATGTGACCTCCCCGTTCCTTGGGGATTCCTATCCGGCAAGAGGACAACACGAGACCATTGATCGGTTAAATCGGGTTATCGTGCGATCAAGTCGTCGAGCCGTCAGAAGGAATGATCCATGTCGTTTCGTGAATCCGCCGCCGACATGCGGGATGAGCTGGTCCGCCTCAGACACGCCCTGCACCGGGAGCCCGAGCTGGGCCTCGACCTGCCGCGCACCCAGGAGAAGGTGCTTGAGGCGATCTCCGGTCTCCCCCTCGACGTACGGCTCGGCGAGAAGCTCAGCTCCGTCACCGCGGTGCTGCGCGGGGCCCGTCCAGGCCCGACGGTCCTGCTGCGGGGTGACATGGACGCCCTGCCGGTCTCCGAACGAGCCGGGGAGCTGGCCTCACGGTTCGAGGGCAGGATGCACGCCTGCGGCCACGACCTGCACACCACCATGCTCGCTGGGGCCGCGCACCTGCTGTCCGGGCGGCGCGACCGGCTCGCCGGGAACGTGGTCTTCATGTTCCAGCCCGGCGAGGAGGGGCACGACGGCGCCAAGATCATGATCGACGAGGGGACGCTCGACGCGGCGGGTGAGCGTCCGGTCGCGGCCTACGCCCTGCACGTGACCAGCGCGATGCTCCCGCAGGGGACCTTCCTCACCAAGGGCGGCCCGATGATGTCCGCCATCGACGAGCTGGTGGTGACCGTGCGCGGCGCGGGCGGGCACGGCTCGGCGCCACACCGCGCCAAGGACCCCGTCCCCGCCGCGTGCGAGATGGTCCTGGCGCTGCAGACCATGGTGACGCGGAGCTTCGACGTCTTCGACCCGGTCGTGGTCACCGTCGGCAGCTTCCACGCGGGCACGGTCAGCAACGTGATCCCCGAGGAGGCCCGCTTCGCGGTGACGATCAGGTCGTTCTCCCCGGCCGCGCACGAACGGCTCCAGGAGAGGACGGTCGCCCTGGTCAGGGGCATCGCCGCCGCCCACGGGCTGGACGTCGAGGCCGACTATCGCGCGATCTATCCGGTCACGGTCAACGACGGCGCCGAGGCCGACTTCGTCGCCGAGACCGTCAGGGAGGTCTACGGCGAGCAGCGCTTCCTGCGCGCGGCCAACCCCTTCACCGGCTCGGAGGACTTCTCCTACGTCTGCGACCAGGTGCCCTCGGCGTTCGTCGCGCTCGGCGCGTGCCCGTCGGACCGCGACCCGGAGAAGGCCGCCTACAACCACGCCCCGGACGCGGAGTTCGACGACGCGGTGCTGCCGGACGGGGCGGCGCTCTACGCCGAGCTGGCGGCGCGCCGCCTGGAGACGGCCACCGTCTGAGCGGTGGTCCGGACCGGTCGCGGTTTCGCGGCCGGTTCAGACCCCGACGATCCGGACACCGACCGTGCCGTGCTCGCCCCTGCGGAACCTGCTGACGACCATCAGGAGCCTGGCGGGCAGGCCGTACTTCCGCAGGATCAACCGGCGCACCCGCTCGGTCTCGTCGGGGGACAGCACCGAGGCCCGGCCCTCGACCTGCTCCCCGCGCGTGTTTCCCCGCACGTCGCAGGCCGCCAGGACGACCCGTGGGTCGGCGCGCAGGCGTCTGACCTTGCCCGAGGAGGCGACCGTCCAGACGACCAGTCCCTCGCCGTCTGGTGCCACCCACACGGGGGTCGGCACCCCGGTCCCGTTCTTCCTGAAGGTCGTGACGGACACGTAGCGCTCGGCCGCCAGCTCCTTGATCGTCGTCATACACGGCACACTACGCCGCCGTGTAGACCACCAGGGAGACCGCGGCGTACTGCACGACGTAGGCGGCGACCGTGAGGGCGTGGAAGACCTCATGGAAGCCGAACCAGCGGGGCGACGGATCGGGGCGGCGCATGCCGTACACGACGCCTCCCGCGGTGTAGAGCAGGCCACCGGCCAGGACGAGGGAGACCGCGAGGACTCCCGCGCCCGCCAGGAGCTGGGGAAAGACGAAGACGGCGGTCCAGCCGAGGGCGATGTAGAGCGCCGTGGAGAGCCAGCGGGGGGCCGAGGTCCACAGCACCTTGAACAGCACGCCCGCCACGGCCCCCGTCCAGACCACGGTGAGGACCAGGGTCCTGGTCAGGCCGTCGAGGGCGAGCATCGCGAAGGGCGTGTGGGTGCCCGCGATGATCAGGTAGATGTTGGCGTGGTCGAGGCGGCGCAGCAGCCCGGCCAGGCGCGGGGAGAGCGTGCCCCGGTGGTAGGTGGCCGAGACGCCGAACAGGAGACCGGAGGTGACGGCGTAGACGGCCGCCGCCAGCCGTGCCTGGAGGGTGGGGCCCAGGGCGACGAGGACGAATCCGGCGATGAGCGCGACAGGCAGGGCTCCGGCGTGCAACCAGCCCCGCAGGCGGGGCTTGGCGGGCCCGGGGAGCGGGAAGCCCCCGGCGGTGGTCGTGGTCATGAACCTACGCTAGCGTAGGTTACGCCTCCGTAGGTTGTGATCTGTCCAACATCGTCACAGGGCCCTGAGGAACCTGGCCGCGATGGGGACCGCGCCCTTGGACCCGGCGCCGCCGTTCTCGACGAGGACGGCGAAGGCCAGGTCTCCCCGGTAGCCGATGAACCACGCGTGCTCCCGCCCGCCCTCCGCCTGCGCGGTGCCCGTCTTGCCCGCCGTACCGGACGGAAGGCCTCCCGAGGCGGCGGTGCCGTCGGCGACGGCCGCGCGCATCATGGCCCGTAACGCGCTGACCGTCGTGTCCGGCAGTGAGGCCCGCTCAGAGACCGACTGCGCCGACGGCGACCGCCCCGGCGTCAGGACCGGCCCGTGCCAGGAACCGTTCTGTACGGCTGCCGCGACCAGCGCCATGCACAGCGGGCTCGCCACGACGGAGCCCTGCCCGATGGCGTCGGAGGCCAGTTCGTCCACGTCGCCGGGCGGGCTGATCCTGCCGCAGGAGTCGCCGAGCCCCGGGACCTCCGCGTTGAAGCCGAAGAGTTCGGCGGTCCGTACCAGGCCCCGGCCGTTCGAGGGCAGCCGGGCCGCCTGCTCGACGAAGGCCGTGTTGCACGACAGCGCGAAGGCCGACGTCAGGGTGACCGTCCCCTCGGCGGGAGGCCCCGAGGCGTTGCGGAAGATCCTCCCCTTGGGAGGCGCGTAGGTCTGCGGGCAGCCGACCCGCGTCGTCGGGGTGAGTCCCTCGGAGAGCAGGGCGGCGGCCGTCACGACCTTGAAGGTCGATCCGGGGGGATAGAGCCCACGGAAGGCGTTCTGTCCGCCGTTGCCCTTGCCCAGCCGGTCGGCGACCGCGAGGACCTCCCCGGTGCGGGGCCGTACCGCGACGATGGCGGCGGGCTGCTCGACGCCGTCGAGGGCCCGCGCGGCGGCGGCCTGGACGGGGCGGGACAGGCTCGTCCTGATCTTCCCCGCGTGCGGCGGCGGGAAGGCGACCAGCTCTTTCTTGCTTCCGTCCGCCGCCGTGGCCTCAAGGGCGTAGCCGGTGCTCTCCTCCTCCCCTCCGCCGAACAGGCCGCGGTAGTTCTCCGCTCCGCTGTCGTGCGGGAACGGCTCCCCCGAGCTGGTGACCGGCTCGGCCGCGGGCGACGTGATCTCCTTGAAGGCGATCCTGCCGCCGCCCGCGAGCGCCGGGTGGAGCGTCTCCGGCAGCCACAGCACCCGCCAGCGGCCCTCGCGCAGGACCAGCCGCAGCGTCGACGCGAACGGCCAGTCGCCGAGGTTCCTGACCTTCCTGACGCCGTGGAAGGCCAGCTCCGCGCTCTGCGCGTCCCTGCGCACCAGGGTGTCGGGGACGAGCGTCAGCGACTCGATGTCCAGGTCCTGGGCGAAGGTCAGGTGCCGCTGGGCGAAGTCGGCCGGTGGCGAGACGACCATGCGGCCCATCTCGCTGACGTCTCCGTCCTGCCAGGAGGTCAGGTAGGCGCGGCCCGTCTCCTCGGGGCCCGGGCCCGTCACGCCCACCGGTGCGCCGCTCGGCCGCAGCAGCGCGTAGACGCCGACGCCGATCATGACGAGCACGACGGCGACGAGCGCGAGGACCGGTCGAGTACGCATACGGTTTCTCCCAGATGTGTCCTCTCGTTGTACAGGAACAGGAGTGGAAAGTGGGGCAAAAGTGATCAGGCGGAGACCGGAGGGGCCGATGCCTGGCCGCTATCCGGTGAGCTTCGGCGAGGTCGATCTGCTGGAGGACCTCGACAGGCCCTCGGGATGGGTCGTCTCGAAGGACGGGGTGCCCCAGTCCTACGTGGACCTCGACGACCCCACCTACCTCGACTTCGAGTACGTCCAGCTGATGGCGGTCGTGATCGACCTGCTTGCCGAGGGTCCGCTCGACGCCGTGCACGTGGGCGGCTGCGCCTGCACGCTGCCCCGCTACGTGGCGGCGACCAGGCCGGGGTCCCGGCAGACCGTCGTCGAGCCGGACGCGGGGCTGGTCCAGCTCGTCAGGGACCAGCTCAGGCTGAAGTCGGTGCCCCGGCTCAAGGTCAGGATCCTCGACGGCCGTACGGCGACGGCGGCCCTGCCGGACGCCTCGGCCGACCTGCTGGTGCTCGACGCGTTCAGCGGCGCCGCGATGCCGCTCGACCTGGCGACCGTCGAGTACATGGGCGAGGCCGCGCGGGTCCTGCGGCCCTCGGGGACCCTGGTCGTCAACGTCGCCGACGGCAAGGGGCTGGCCTTCACCCGCAGGATGCTGGCCACGGTCGGCGGCGCCTTCGGCCACGTCGCCCTGCTCGGCGAGCCCGGCATCCTGCGGGGACGGCGCTTCGGCAACCTCATCGTCGTGGCCTCCCGCGTCGCCCTGCCGTACGCCGACCTGACGCGCAGGGCGGCGGGGGGCATGACCGTGGCGCGCTGCCTGTCCGGGGAGGAGGTCACCAGGTTCGTCGCGGGGGCCAGGCCCCTGCGGGACGGCGACGCGGTCGTGGTGCCCGTGCCGCCGCCCGAGGTCTTCGGCTGACTCCTGTTCCGACCTGGGAGTTCAGGCGGGCACCCAGGCGCGCACCACCGTGCCCTCGCCGGGGGCGCTGGTCAGCCTGAGTCCGCCACCGAGGGCGTTCATCCGGTCCGCGAGCGCGCCCAGTCCTCCACGGTCGGCCGTGACCGGGTCGAAGCCCCTGCCGTCGTCGGAGACCACGGCCTGCAGGCGCCCCTCTGCCTGCGTCAGCCGTACCTCGATCCTGGAGGCGCGGGCGTGCTTGAGCGCGTTGGCGATGGACTCGCTCACCGTGAAGTACAGCGCGCCCTCGATCTCGTCGGGGAAGCGGCGCGCCCGCAGTCCGGGCTCCGCGGTCACCGTGGTGGCCACCGGCAGCCGTGAGCAGCGCTCCTCGACAGCCTCGACCAGCCCGCCCTGGCTGAGCACGGACGGATGGATGCCCGCCGCCAGCTCCCGCAGGTCGGTCAGGGTCTGCCTGGCCTCCTCGCGCAGCAGGGTCAGGGTCCGCGCGTCCCCACCGGTCGCCCGTGCCAGCTCCAGGCCCGCGATCAGCGCGACGAGCTGCTGCTGCACCCCGTCGTGGATGTTGCGCTCGATCCGGCGCCGTTCGGCCTCCTGGGCGTTGACCAGTCGGGCGGCGAGCCCCACGCTCTGGATCGCCAGCCCGACCGGCACCGCGAGCGCCCCGAGCACCCTGCGGTCCTCCGAGGTCAGCCGCCCGACCACCTTCGGGCCGCACACGATGCGCCCGAGCCCCGCAGGGACGGTGAACGCGGCCTCGCCGTCCTCCTCACCCGCGACGACCCGCGTGCCGTCGGCCAGCTCAACGGCCGCCCACCGGGTCTCCAGCCCTGCCTGTACGGCTCCCGCCAGCCTGCCCAGTTGCTCGACCGGCTCCGTCTCAAGCGCCGGGCCTAGCTCGGTCAGCAGTTCGTCGACAGTCGGCCTGAGGTCGAAGACCAGGAAGATCCGGTGTCCCCTGATGCCGACCTTGATGTCGAGGAGCTGGTGCCTGAACACGGTCGTGACGATCACGATGGGCAGCGCGGCGACGGAGGCGAACAGCCCCAGGCCCAGGCCCAGGCCGTAGTCGTCGGGCCCGAAGAGTGTGATCAGCAGAAATCCGCCCAGGGTGCCCGTGAGCCCGGCGATCATCCAGCGGAGCACGCGGCGCCCCGCGGCGTCGGCGCGCCACCAGCGCAGTACCAGGGAACCCAGTACGGTCAGCGCGACCAGGAAGGTCACCGCCTGCCCCGCCGCACCGGCCAGGGCGACGAGCAGGCCGGGAGTGCCCCTGAGACCGATCGGGTTGCCCCTGGAGAAGATGGGCTCGTAGACCGCGTCGGCGCTCAGCAGGATGCCCGCCCAGTGGACGGTGATCGCCACGGCCGCGATCCACGCCCCGGCCCGCCAGCGGCGCGAGGGCAGGCGGCCGTCGGGGAAGAACAGCGGGACGAAGATCCAGCTCAGCCCGTAGAAGACGGGGAAGAGCGAGGACAGCACGGTGGCGACGACGGCCAGCGGTCCCCCCAGAGTGGGATCGCTGAGCAGCAGGCCCGCCCCGAACGCGCCGAGCCCCAGGCAGTCGGCGGCGGCGAGCAGCAGCCAGCCGTAGACGTTGTCCGGCCGTCTGGCCGCGATGAGCCAGCCGACCGTGGGCGCGACCAGACATACGGCGATGAACACCCACAGGCTCGGCGTCCCGGGAAAGCCGACCTCCAGGATCCCACCCGCGACGATGCCGGCCGCGGCCACGGCGGCCAGCACCGCGGCGAGGGCGGCGGGCGAGGTCACACGGGTCATGGACCGCAGCCTGCCCTGCGGGGCGGGACGCCGTCCATGAGGTTGTCCACACATCCGATGCAGTCTGCCTCACCTCGGGAAACGGAGGATGGCCGGGTGTTCCCGCAGGTCCTCCCCTCCCTAGCTTCGGATCGTGGCCGCCGCGGGGGTGCGGCCGGAAAATCCACTTCCACCAAGGAGATCCTCGTGAGACTGCCGTTCAGATCGACGCGCGTGCTCGCCCTCGCCCTCGCGGCGACGGTCGTCCCGGTGACCGCCGTGGCCGCCGGGGGGCAGAGCGCGTCCGCCACGTCCTGGGCCGCCCAGACGGCCGCCGACACCCCGCAGATTCCGGACACCCCGGCGGGTAAGCAACTGACCTGGTTCCTCGACGCGCTGTCCCGCGTTCCCCTGGCCGAGAGCGAGTTGCGGGAGCACTTCGCGGCGGGCTTCCTGAAGGAGGTCCCCGCCGACGAGATCAACAAGTTCGCCGCCACGCTCAAGGGGCTGAAGCTGGAGAGCGTGACCGCCACCGGCGCCACGTCGCTGCACGGTACGGCGAAGCTCGGCGACAAGGACTACGTCATCACCCTCTCCGTCGACGGCGACGGGAAGATCAACGGGATGCGGATCAACCAGCCCCAGCCCCTGCCGCCCGGCCCGAAGAACTGGCGTGAGCTGGACACCCGGCTGCGTTCGGTCGCGCCGAACGTCGGCTTCCTCGCCGCGGAGATCGACTCCCGGGGACGGTGCCAGACCGTGCACGGCGTGAACGTGGACAAGCCCAGGCCGCTCGGCTCGATCTTCAAGCTCTACGTGCTGGGCGCGGTGGCCGAGAAGATCCGTGACGGCAGGCTCAGCTGGAACACCAAGATCACGATCAGGCCGGAGTGGAAGAGCCCCAGCGAGGGTGGCCTGTGGGAGCGGCCCGACAACAGCAAGGTCACGGTGCGCGAGGCCGCGAAGCTGATGATCTCGATCAGCGACAACACCGCCGCCGACATCCTCATCCACACCGTCGGCCGCGAGGCCGTCGAGGCCAAGGTCCGCCAGTGGTCCGACCACCCCGAGCTGAACGTCCCCTTCCTGACCACCAAGGAGTTCTTCCTGCTCAAGGGGATCGACCACCCCCGGCAGGCCAGGACCTACCTGGGGCTCAGCACCGCCAAGAAGCGCAAGTACTTGCGCGAGGTCGTCGCCAAGCAGTCGGGCTCCGACATGAAGCCGTGGACCACGCCCCGTGAGGTCGACACGATCGAGTGGTTCGGCTCGCCGCGTGACGTCTGCCGCGCCTACGCGGGCCTGACGAAGCTGAACTCCAAGACATTGGACAAGACGCTGTCCGGCTTCGACGGCCTGGAGCTCGACGCCAGGAAGTGGCCGACCGTCTGGTTCAAGGGCGGCTCCGAGGTGGGCCTGCTGGACCTGGCCTACCTCGGCCGCTCGTCCTCGGGGAAGACCTACGTCGTCACCGCGCTGGCCTACGACAAGAAGAAGGCCCTCGACGAGGACACGGTCATCCCCCAGATGGTCTCGCTCTCCAAGGGCTCCTTCTCCCTGGTCAGGGCCAGGTAGCCCCTCGCCGGGACCGCGGTCAGGCCGTGGTCCCGGCGTCCACGGTGACGGAGGTCCCGGTGATGTTGCGCGCGCCCGGCCCGGCCAGGTGCGCCACGGTCGCGGCGATGTCCTCGGGATCGCAGTAGCGCCCCAGCGCCGTGTAGGAGCGCTCCTGCGCCGCGTCCGGCCCGTCGGCCGGGTTCATCTCGGTGTCGGTCGAGCCGGGGTGGACGAGGTTGACGGTGATGCCCCGGGGCCCGAGGTCACGGGCCAGCCCCTTGGTGAACCCGATGAGCGCGGACTTGCTCATCGAGTACAGCGTCCAGCCCGGCGCCGTCACGCGCTCGGCCAGGCTGCTGCCGATGCCGATGATCCGCCCGCCGTCCCCCATGTGCCGGACCGCGGCCTGGGCCAGCAGGAACGACGCCCTCGCGTGTACGGCCAGCGTCCGGTCCACCTCCTCCAGGGTGACCTCCTCGATCGGGCCGTAGGGGGCGATCCCGGCGTTGTTCACCAGGATGTCCAGCCCGCCCAGGGTGGCGACGGTCCGCTCGACCGCCTCGGCCAGCGCCGTCGCGTCGGTCGCCTCAGCAGGTACGGCGAGGCCCCGGCCCCCGGCCGCCTCGATCTCCCGCACCACCTCGTGTGCCCGGTCCGCGGCGCGGGCGTAGGTGATCGCGACGGCCGCGCCCTCGGCCGCCAGCCGACGCGCGATCGCGGCGCCGATGCCACGGCTGCCTCCGGTGACGAGCGCGACCTTTCCGTTGAGCATGATATTTCCCCCTATATGCGGAATTGATTCCGTTTGGAGTTAAGCGGAATCAGTTCCGAATGGCAAGTCGATAGTCTTGGGGCGTGCCTCGGAGCCGACGACCCCAAGCGACGGAACCCTCGACCGTTTCGGCCGGGGACGCCCTGGCCGTGGGTGAACGGCCCGCCGGTCGCCCAGGTGAGGAGCGCGCGGACGCGGCGCGCAACCGGGCGAAGATCCTCGCCGCCGCCGAGGAGATCGTGGCCACCCACGGCGTCGAGGCACTGGCCATGGCGGACGTCGCCGCCGCCGCGGGAGTGGGCGTCGGCACGCTCTACCGCCGCTTCGGCGACAGGTCCGGCCTCGCCCACGCGCTCATCGACCGGCGAGAGCGGGAGTTCCAGGCGGCCTACCTGAGTGGACCGCCCCCGCTCGGGCCCGGCGCCCCGGCCGCCGAGCGGATCCGCGCCTTCCTGCACGCGCTGGCCCGCCGTACGGTCGAGCAGCTCGACCTGCTGCTCGTGGCGGAGACCGCGGGACCGTTCGCCCGCTTCGGCGGGGCCTACCACGCCTACCACCGCCACCTGGCGATCCTGGTCGCCGAGCTCCGCCCCGGGCGCGACCCGTCCTTCCTGGCCGACGCCCTGCTCGCCCCGCTGGCCGCGAACCTGCTGTCCTACCGGCGGGAGCTCACCCTCGACGGCCTCCGGGCGGGGCTCGACGACCTCCTGACCGGCACCCTCCCGGAATAGTTGAAACGTCAACTGAGTTGTGGGTGGCGTACCACGATGAAGGGAGCGCAGACATGCCCGCCGTGACCGTCGACAACGTCCTGGCCCTGCCCCGCATCCCGGAGAACCGGGGAGTCGGCAGGAAGGTGCTCGCCGTCGAGACCGCGCCCAGCGGCTTCGAGGGAGAGGGCTTCCCCGTCCGCAGGGCCCTGGCCGCCATCAAGCCCGAGTATCTCGACCCGTTCATCATGATGGACCAGATGGGCGAGGTGGACTACGCGCCCGGAGAGCCCAAGGGCACGCCGTGGCACCCGCACCGCGGCTTCGAGACCGTCACCTACATCATCGACGGCACCTTCGTCCACCAGGACTCCCACGGCGGAGGCGGCGTCATCACCGACGGCGACACCCAGTGGATGACGGCGGGATCCGGTCTGCTGCACATCGAGGCGCCGCCGGAGTGGCTCGTCCAGCAGGGCGGCCTCTTCCACGGCATCCAGCTCTGGGTGAACCTGCCCTCGAAGGACAAGATGCTCGCCCCGAAATATCAGGACATCGGACGCGCCAAGGTCTCCCTGCTCAGCAGCCACGACGGAGGTGCCCTGGTACGGCTGATCGCCGGTGACGTGGCCGGGCACGCCGGACCCGGCGCGACCCACACCCCGATCACCCTGCTGCACGCCAGCCTCAGCCCCGGCGCCCAGCTCACCATGCCGTGGCGCAAGGACTTCAACGCCCTGACCTACGTGCTGTCCGGCAAGGGCAGCGCCGGCGCGGAGAAGGCCCCCGTCGGCACCGGACAGCTCGCCGTCTTCGAGGGCTTCGGCAACCGCCCCGGCCTGTCCACCGACGCCGAGACCATCACCGTCTCGGCCGGGCCGCGCGAGGGCATGGAGGTCATCGTCCTCGGCGGCGAGCCCATCGGCGAACCGGTCGCCCACTACGGCCCCTTCGTCATGAACACCCACGCCGAACTGGTCCAGGCCTTCGACGACTACAAGGCGGGCCGCCTCGGCGTCATCCCGGCCGAAGCGTGATTCACCTACGGCCTGTCCTCCAGTGTGGCCAGGTCGAGGAAGAGGGCGCTGGACCAGCCGAAGTTCTGGGTGGCTCGGGGGGCGCGGGTGCCGGTGAGGGGGTTCCAGTACTCGTACAGACCCCCGCCGTCGTTCACCATCCGCAGGGTCAGTGCGGTCAGCTCGTCGGCGACCTCGGGGAAGCCGGAGCGGCGTAGCCCCTCGATGAGGAGGTAGTTGACGTTGAGCCACACCGGCCCCCGCCACATCGCGTCGGGGTCGAAGTCCGGGTCGTCGAAGGCGACGGTCGGCACCGGGCGCTCGGCCCAGAAGCTCGGTGAGACCAGGTCGGCGACCAGCCTCTCCGCGATCTCGCCGGGCAGACGGCCGGTGAACAGCGGCATCAGTTCGAGGGGGGTACGGCAGGCCACCTCGACCTCCCGGGAGGTCTTGGCCAGGGTCGTGAAGCGCTCGCCGTTCCACCGCCTGGCGACGAGCAGTTCCACATGCTCCGCCGCCCGCGCCCGCCACTCGGTGGCCTCCGCCGTACGGCCGAGCGCCTCGGCGATGTCACCGAGCCGGTCCGCCTGCAGGGCGAGGTAGGAGTTGAGGTCGGGGGGTTCGGCCCTGGGGCCGTGGTCCCAGATCGGGCTGTCGTCCAGGCCGGAGGAGTAGGGGTGGAGATACTCGGCCAGGCCGTCCCCGTCGGGGTCGGAGACGGTCAGCCACCACTCGTGGGAGCGGGCGATCGGCTCGTACACCTCGGCGAGGAAGGCCCTGTCCGGCGCCACCTCGTGGATCTTCCAGACGGCCCAGGCCAGCAGCGGGGGCTTGGTGACCGGCACGACACCGCCGATCGGCTGGCCGTCCGACACGGCCTCGTGCGGGCCGGCCGTACCGACATGTTGGGCCAGGCGGGCGTGGTCGGAGCGGGGAAGGTCGGTGGTCTCGGCCAGCACGCCCAGGTCGTGCACCACGTCGGGGACGAGGCCGTCGGGACGCTGGTGGGCGAGCAGGATGCGGATCTGGTCGCGGGCCAGGCCGGGGGCGCCGTGGCGCAGGCCGACCGCGTGGAAGCAGGCGTCCCAGTTCCAGACGCCGACGTAGCCGAACTTGGAGGGGACGACGCCCTGCCTGCCTCCCGCCTGCGCGATGGGCAGCAGGTTCACCCCGAGCGTCCACCACGCCTGCTCCGCCCGCTCCCGCAGCTCGTCGGGTACGGCGGGCATCCGTCCGAACCACTCCTGCCAGCGCCGCTCGGCCCGGTCGAGTAGAACCGCGCCGTCGAGCGTGGAGTGGCCGGTCAGAACGAGCGTCCCCTCGACCGGACCCTCGCCGCCGTCCCAGACGGCCCTGGCTCCCGAGCCGACCAGCACCAGGGTCTCGGGGTCGGCGAAGACCAGCTCAACGCCTCCCTCGAAGGTGAGACGGTCGGCGCGGGCGTGCCGTACGGGAAGCTCGGTGGTGCCGGAGAGGAGCCGCAGGCCGGTCAGGACGGTCGTGTCCGTCAGGCGGGTCTCGTACTCGGCGCGGGCGATCCACAGGGAGCCGTCGTCGGCGGGCATCACCAGCAGCCGGGAGCCCCGGTCGGTGAAGGGGGTCGGTTCGAACACGATCAACGTCCTCCCAGGCCGGACATGGCCATGCTGTTGAGGATGCGCCGCTGGCCGATCAGGAAGGCGATCATCATCGGGATGACCGAGATGGCCGAGGCGGCGAGGGTGAGGCCGTACTCCGTCGCGCCGTGCTGCCCGGCGAACTGGCTGACCAGCAGCGGGACCGTGGCCAGCTCCGGCGAGTTCAGGAAGATCAGCGGGAAGAAGAAGCTGTTCCAGCTCGCGAGGAAGACGATGATGCCGAGCGCGCCCATGCCCGGCCTGACGTTGGGCAGCACGATCCGCCAGAAGATCGTCCAGCGGCCCGCCCCGTCGAGGCGGGCGGCCTCCTCAAGCTCGATCGGGACGGCCCTGATGAACTGGCGCAGCAGGAAGACCGCGAACGGGTTGACGTAGCCGGGCACGATCAGCGCCAGGTGGGAGTCGATCCAGCCGAGCTCGGAGAGCATCAGGTACAGCGGGACGATCGTCACCTGCGCGGGCACCATCTGCGTCGCGAGGAAGAGCCCGAACAGCAGCCCGGAGCCACGGAAGCGGATCCTGGCGAAGGCGTAGGCGGCCATCGCCGAGGTCAGCAGGGTCAGCACCACGTTGAGGGCCGCGATGTAGAAGCTGTTCCAGTAGGCGTTGGCGAAGGGCAGCGCGCCGAAGGCGTCGGGGTAGTTCTGCGCCCGCCAGGGGTTGGGCAGCCAGTCCAGGGGCGCGTTGAGCATCTGGTGCGTGCCCTTGAACGACGTCAGCAGCATCCAGACGAACGGGAACAGCATGACGAGCCCGCCCACGGCGAGTCCGACGTGCAGGGCGATCCCACCCAGGCGACGGGGCAGGGAGACACCCGTGGGGATCACAGACATCGACGTCCCCCTTTCACGAGTCGTAGTGGACGAAGCGCCGCTGCACTCCGAACTGGACGAGGGTGACCAGCAGCGTCAGCGCGAGCAGGATCAGCGCGGCGGCGCTGCTCATCCCGAACTCGAACCGTTTGAAGCCCAGGTCGTAGACCTGGTAGACGATCGTGCGGGCGCCGTCGTTGTGGTCGGGATCGACCAGCACGTAGATCTGGTCGAACGCCTGGAAGGAGCTGATCACCGCGACCACGGTCGAGAAGAAGAGGGTCGGGGAGATCATGGGCAGGGTCACCGAACGGAAGACCCTGACCGGCCCGGCCCCGTCGATCCGGGCGGCCTCGGTCAGCGAGGGCGGGATGGTCTGCAGCCCGGCCAGGAAGATCACGACATTGAGGCCGAGTGAGGACCAGATGGTGACGATCGCGATGGCGACGATCACCCAGGTGGGGTCCTCAAGCCAGTCGGGCAGGGTGAGCCCGAACCAGTCCTGGACGGTCCTGTTCAGCACGCCGTAGTCGCCGCCCGCCAGGATGATCTGCCACATCACCGCGACCGCCACCGAACTGGTGACGACCGGCATGAAGTAGACGACCCGGTAGAACGTCTTGCCCTTGACGTGGTTGAGCGCGACGGCGATGAGCAGCGCGAGGCCGAGACCGAACGGGACGGTCAGGAAGGCGAGTTTGACGGTGTTCCAGACGGCCGTGCCGAAGGCGGGGTCCGAAAGCTGCGCGGTGAAGTTGTCGAAGCCGACCCAGGACTTCTCGCCGAGCCCGTCCCACTTCATGAAGGCGAGCACGACGGCGAAGCCGAGGGGGAAGACCAGGAAGGCGAGCAGGCCGACGACCTGCGGAGCGAGGAAGAGCGCGGCCCACCAGCCGTCCCGGTTCCGCACGCGCGTCGCCGTGCGCGCGGAACCGGGTTTCGTGGCGGGGCGCGTCCCGGTGACGACGCCTGCCACCGTTAACCGATCTTGCCGTCGACGAGCGCCTGCAGCTCGGTCATGCCCTGCTCGAAGGGGATCTTGCCGGTCCAGACCTTCAGCAGGTGGTCGTTGATGTCCTTGGTGAGACCGGGGATCGCGACCTCCTCCGGGTAGTTGGCGAAGCCGGTGTCACGGACGTCGATGAAGGTCTGGGCGTGCGCGGGGTAGTTGCCCTCAAGAACGACCTGCTCGGCCCCCTTCACGGAAGGTACGGCGCCGCCGCCCTTGAGCCGCAGGAGCTGCCCTTCCTTGCTGACGAACTCGGTCAGGAAGGTGAACGCCTCCTTGGGGTGCGCGGAGTTCTTGTTCAGCGACAGGTAGGACGCGGCGACCGCGCCGGGCATCGGCTGGCCGGTCTCGGACGGGAACGGCACGATGTCGTAGTTGGGCAGGTCACCGCCCTTGCGCAGGGAGTCGATCACCCAGCGGCCGCCCGCGTAGAAGCCCGCGGTGCCCTTGAGGAACTGGGTGCTGGCGCCGTTGCTGGCGGGCAGCACGTCGGCCGACAGGAAGGTCTTGTCGGCGTAGCCCTTGGCGAGGGTCTCCAGGGCCTTGCGGGACTTGGGGTCGGTGGTGGCGACGAACTTGCCGCCGTCCCAGACCTTGCCGCCGAAGCCGCCGATGACGCTGTAGGTGGAGCCGTACCAGTTCCAGAAGATGGACCCGCCCTTGCCCGCGGCCTTGAGCTTGGCGTTCATCTCAAGGTACTTGGCCATGGTCCACTTGCCCGCGGCGTTCAGCTCGGCGGGGTCCTCGGTGATCCCGGCGTCCTTGAGGGCCTTCTTGCCGTACCAGAGGACCTCGGGGTTGGTGTCGTTGGGGACGCCGTAGATCTGGCCGTCCTTCCTGGCGCCGCCGTAGATGCCGTCGAAGAAGTCCTCCGGCTTGCTCTTGCTGTCGGCCCCGGCGAGCTTGTCGTTGAGCGGGGCGAGCACCCCGGCGGCGACGAACTTGCCCACGTTGTCGTCACCAACGAAGAAGACGTCGGGGGCGGTCTTCGAGGTGAGCTGGGTCAGCAGCTTGGGGTGGTAGTCCTCGTACTTGGGGACGGTCTCCATCTTGAGCACGATGTTCGGGTGGCGCTTCATGAAGTCGTCGTTGAAGCCCTTGAAGAGCGCGACGTCCTCGGCCGAGCCCCAGGTCGACCACCTGATGGTGACCTTCTCGCCCTGCGCTGGGGCGTCGGCCGCGCCGCCGGTGCCACCACCGCTGCCGCTGCACGCCGCGGTCGCGGCGGTCGCGACGAGGGCCGCCGCGGCCAGGAACTTCTTGGACGGGGAAAAGGACACGGTGTGCCTCCTGGAGCTTTCCTTGCGGGGGGTGGGGTGTGGGGGTGTTTTTTCACGAAAAATCAGGATTTGCGGAGGGCGGCGCGGCAGGTCACGCCAGGCCGCCGCCATCGACGACCAGGGCCGTGCCCGTGACGTAGCTCGCGGCGTCGCTCGCCAGGAACAGGACCGCCTGGGCGATCTCGTCGGGGGTCCCCGCGCGCCCCATCGGCCGGTCGGCCGCGTCGGCGGCGAAGGCCGCCCAGTCCTCCGAGAGCTGCCTGGCCTCCTCGCGGAGCATCGGGGTGTCGGTGTCGCCGGGGTTGACGGAGTTGACGCGGATCCCGGCCTTGGCGTGGTCGATGGCCAGCGCGCGGGTCATGTTGACCACGGCGGCCTTGGAGGCGCAGTAGGACAGGGCGTTGCCGCCGCCCTTGAGACCCCAGCCCGAGCCGGTGTTGACGATCGAGCCGCCGTCCTTCATGGCGGGGATCGCGTGCTTGCACATCAGGAAGACCGAGCGGACGTTGACCGCCATGACGCGGTCCCACTCGTCGGCGGTCAGTTCGAGCGCGGTCGAGCGGCGGATGATCCCGGCGTTGTTGAACACCACGTGCAGCCCGCCGAAGGTCTCCACGGCGGTCCGTACGGCCCGCGCGCAGTCGGCCTCGGCTGCCACGTCCGTCTCGACGCCGACGGCCCTGCCGCCCCCGGCCTCGATCTCCCGCGCGACCCGCTCGGCGCCCTGACCGTCGATGTCCGCCACGACGACGGCCGCGCCCTGACGGCCGAACAGCAGCGCGGTCGCCTGGCCGATGCCGGAGGCGCCACCGGTGACGATGGCGACCTTGCCGCCCAGCGCGTTGGTCATGATGGTCATGCCGGGAACTCCTCGGTGGCGGGACGGATCCGGTACAGCGCGCTCTCGCGGTGTCCGGTGATGACGGGGACATATCCCTCGACGAGGGCGTCCGTTTCCGGGTCTCCGGTGTCGGCCAGCAGGGGCCGTCCGCCGAGACCCGCGAGCTTCTGCTGGGTCGCCAGGACGACGAGCCCGCCGGAAGCCATGATCTTTCTCAGTACGGCCGGGCTGAGCTGCTGGTTCCCCCGGCCGAGCACGAATCCCTGTCCCCCGATCACCGAGACGACGGCGTGGGTCTCACGCCCGTCGACGAGGTCGAGGAGCTGCTTCTCGGTCACGTCGGAGGCGACCAGCGCGCCGTCCTGGACCACGTCCACGCCCAGCAGGGTGGTGGCCAGGCCGAGCCGCCTGCCGACGGCCATGGTGGTCGCCCCGGGGCCCAGGACGTAGCGGGCGCCGGGCCGCATCCGGGTGACGACCTCGGCCGCGACGGCCTCCGCCGTACCGGGAGATGCGGCCGAGCCCAGTTTGCGGCCCGACAGGCGGGACCTGACGGCGGGTACGCGCAGGGTGCCGTAGAGCCGGGGGCCGACCTCGCCGCGCCGGTAGGCGTCCTCGTCGAGATCGACGACCTCGGCCTCGGCCGTCTCGCGGGCGTCGGCGAACTCGGCGGCCATGACCCCGGCGGTCGCCGGGCTGAGCGCGAAGCAGCCGGAGTAGACCTTCACCCCGGCCGGTACGCCCAGCGCCGGACACGACGGCGCCCCGTCGAGCACGTCCCGCGCGGTGCCGTCCCCTCCGGCGAACAGCAGCAGGTCGACCACCTCCCGGATGGCCTCGACGGCGGCCGTGGTGTCCCGCCCTTCCGAGGGGTCACCGGGGGCGAATGGCACCAGCAGGGGGTTGGCCCCCGCCGCCCGCGCGCTGTCCTCCCCCATCGGCCCGGCGACGGTCAGGATCGACGTGCCGGGCCGCCTGGCCAGCAGTGCCCGTACGGCCTGCGCCGCCCGCTCCGCCGCCCTGGGCGAGGCGCCCCTGGCCAGCGCGAGCCGCTGGGTCCGCTCGCCGTCGCTGCCCTTGAGCCCGGCGGGACCGCCGATCCCGGCGACCGGGTTGACGACGAGTCCGACCGTGAAGCCGGGGACGCGGGGCCGTACGGGCGTCATGCCAGGTGCTTGCGGGTGTAGGCGCGCCAGGTCGGCGACCACTGCTTGGGGTCGTCGAGCGTGGCCGGGTCGATCTTGTGGATCGTCTGGTTGTAGGGGGCTCCCCTGACGAGGTCCGGGTCGCGGCGGGCCTCGTCGGCGACGTGGGCGAGGATCGCGGCGTACTCGTCGAGGTCCTCCTTGGAGTAGGACTCGGTGGGTTCGAGGGTGAAGGGCTCCGGGACCAGGAAGGGGTGGTGGCTGGTCCAGTAGTGCACGCCGAAGTCGGCGGCGCGCACGCCGATCTCCTCCGAGTGGACGCCCGTCTCCTCGAACAGTCCCTGCCAGGAGTAGCGGACCTGTTCGAGGCGGTTCCTGTCCCAGTGGGTACCGGTGCCGGGGATGTCCAGCACCTTGCGCATGAGGTAGTTGTTGTTGAGCACCGCCGTCTCGGCGACCTCGCGCAGCCCCTCGGCGCCCAGCGCCATGATCCAGGCGTAGGCGCGCACCACGTTCGGGGTGACGCCCAGGAAGGGCCGCATCTTGCCGACCGACTGCGGCCTGTCGTCGTCGAGCCGGTAGCTCTCGCCGTCGAACTCGACGGTCGGGGAGGGCAGGAAGGGCGCGAGCGCCTCGGAGACGCAGCTCGCTCCGGCCGCGGGACCTCCGCAGGCGTGCGGGGTGGAGAAGGTCTTGTGCAGGTTGAAGTGGCACAGGTCGAACCCGGCGTCGGCGGCGCGGGTGATGCCCAGCAGGCCGTTGGCGTTCGCCTGGTCGTAGCAGGCCAGGCCGCCCGCCTCGTGCACGATCCTGACGAACTCCTCGATGCGCGGGTTGAAGATGCCCGTGTCCTCGGGGTTGGTGATCATCAGGGCCGCGGTCCTGGGCCCGGCCGCCGCGCGCAGCGCCTCGATGTCCGGGTAGCCGTTCTCGTCCGGCAGCAGCGTGATGACCTCGTACCCGGCGACCTTGGCGCAGGCGGCGTTCGACGGGTGGGAGAACATCGTGGTGATGACCTGGTCACGCTGTTCCGCGTCGCCCCGAGAGGCGTGGTAGGCGCGGATCATCGCGACGTTGGCGTAGATCGCGGCCGATCCCGAGGCGGGCTGGAGCGAGACCCGGTACATGCCGGAGATCTCGGCCAGCATGCGTTCGAGGCGCCAGTAGATCTCCAGGACGCCCTGCACGGTGTCCTCGGGCTGCAGGGGGTGCAGCTCGGCGATCCTGGGGTCGGTGACGAACCGGTCGTTGACCTTGGGGCTGTACTTCATCGTGCAGGTCCCCTGGCCGACCGCGATGGCCTGGTCCACGCCCAGGTTCTCCTGGGAGAGCCTGACGTAGTGCCGCAGCACGTGCAGTTGCGACATCTCCGGCAGCTTCGGCGGCTCGGCGCGCCGTACCGAGGCGGGCAGCTCGACGGCGGGCACCCCGGCGGCGGGTACGGCCACGCCCCTGCGTCCCGGCCGTGACTGCTCGAAGATGATCGGCTCGTCCCAGCGGGCCTGGTGGAAGCGGCGCAGCGGCGGCTTCGGCGCGACCGGCAGCTCGGCGAACGGCTCTCCCGCGTGCCCACTCATGCCAGTCCTTCCCGTACGGCTGCCGCCAGCCGGTCGATGTCGTCCTTGGAGTGCCGCTCGGTCACGCAGACCAGCAGCGTGCGGTCGTCCAGGCGGACGCCGCCGAGAATGCCGTGCTCGCGCAGCGCGGCCAGGAGCGCGTCGGCGGACGGCACCTCGATCGCGAACTCGCGGAAGTGGACGGAGCCGGGGTGCAGCACCGTGGCCCCGGCCTCGGCGAGGCGGTCCATGGCGTAGCGGGTGCGGGCCAGGACGGTCTCGCCGAGCTCGCGCATGCCCTCGGGGCCCATCAGCGCGAGGTAGACCCCGGCGGTGATGCCCCACAGGGCGGCCGCGGTGCCCACCCACTCCTTGCCCTCCTCGCGCAGGGCGAAGGAGGTCCGGTCGTAGAAGACGTCGCCGAAGCCGTACTCCCCGGGGACCGAGGTCGGCGCGATGCCGAACAGCCGCGAGGGGAACTCCGCGACCAGGCGCTCCTCGTCGCGGGTCGCGATGTAGCCCGCCTGGCCGCCGCCGTAGTTCTGGTGCATGCCGAGCGACTGGATGTCGCCGCAGGCGATGTCGGCGCCGTAGGAGGCGGGCGGGGCGAGCACGCCCAGCGAGATGGGGTCGGCGGAGACGACCAGCAGGGCGCCTGCGCCGTGCGCGAGGTCGGCCAGCTCCCGGCCCCTGGTCTCCACGACGCCGTAGACGTTCGGGGTCTCCAGGTAGATCGCGGCGTAGGTCTCGTCGATCTCGACCTCGCCGATCTCGCCGTCGGGGCCCACGGGGGCGACGACCAGCTCGATGTCGTGGCTGAGGAAGTCGCGCAGCTTGCTCATCTTCTCGGCGGAGACGGCCCCGCTGACCAGCACCCTGGACCGCCCGGTGTAGCGGGCCGCCATCCTGATCGCGGTGCCCGCCGCCTGGTGGCCGTCGTAGGTGGGGACGTTGACGACGTCCATCTCCAGCAGCTCGGCCATCATGCTGACGTACTCGAAGATCGCCTGGAACCGCCCGTGGTCCTCGTACGGCTCGCCCGCGTAGGCGGTGAGGAACTCGCTCCTGCCGTTGACCTCGTCACAGACGGCCGGGACGTGGTGCGGGTAGCAGCCGTGCCCCAGGAAGGCGAGCGTCTCGGTGGTGTCGGTGTTGCGCGCCAGCAGGGAGCGCATGTGGGCGACCAGCTCGTGCTCTGAGGCCATCGGCTCGGGCAGGTCGAGCGGCCTGCGCAGCCGCAGCCCCTCCGGGATGTCCGCGTAGAGGTCCTCGACGCTCGCGGCGCCGATGGCGGCGAGCATCTCGGCCCGCACGCCGGGCTCGGCGTTTGGGATGTAGGGGTGTGTCACCGTTCTCCTTCGTTCGTACGGCGGGTGCCGGAGCTCGCGAGGCGCAGCACGAGGGCGTCGCGGCCGGGAATTTCGGTCAGGCCGTTCAGGTCGCGGCCGGTGAGCAGGTCGGTCCCCGGCTCGGCGAGGTCCACCTTCACCGGGTCCTTCGTGTGGTTGAGCAGGAAGAGGTAGTCGCCCCTGCGGGTGGCCTCGACGCCCTCGGGCACCGTGGCGACCAGCTCGACGCCCGCGGCCGCCAGGACCTCCCGCAGGACCGGGGTGACGTCCTCGGGCAGGCAGCCCAGGTAGGTGGCCCTCCCCCGCCGGGTGATCGCGGCCTGACCGTCCAGGTCGCCGCCCTCGTAGCGGGCGAGCACCTCGGCGTCCTCGACGCGCAGCCACTCGGCCCAGGTCCGCGCGGGTACGGCCCGCCCGCCGAGCCGCAGCTGCTGGAGCGTTCCGTCGGGCAGTGGCCAGAACTCGTCCACGGTCATGCCGAGCAGTCCGCGCAGCGGACCGGGGGCGCCGCCCTCGTGGACCTGGTCGTCGGGATCGACGACGCCGCTGAACGGGCCGACGACGAGGTGGCCGGGAAAGGCCTCAAGCCAGGCGGCCTGTTCCTCGGTGCACATGTAGAGGTTGGGGGCGATCACCACGCGGTAGCCGGACAGGTCGCCCAGCGGCGGGACCAGATCGACCGCGACGCCCGAGGCGTGCAGCGGTCCGTACCACGCCTGCAGCAGCTCCTTGAGCCTGAGCCGGTTGGACGGCATCGACTCGGGGGCCTCAAGGCCCCACCAGCTGTCCCAGTCGAGGACCAGGGCGACGTGCGCCTCGGTCGGGGTCCCGGCGACCTCGGCGAGCCGCCGCAGGTCGGCGCCGAGGGCGAGGGTGTCCCGCCAGCCCCTGGAGGCGGTGCCGCCGTGCGGCAGCAGCGCGGAGTGGAACTTCTCCGGCCCGTACTTCGCCTGCCGCCACTGGAAGAACATGGCGCCGTCTGCGCCGTGGGCCACGGCCTGCAGGCTGTGCAGGCGCATCATGCCGGGCGGCTTGGGGACGTTGACCTCGCGCCAGCTCACCGCGCTCGACGCCTGTTCGAGCAGGATCCACGGCTGGCGGCGCAGCGAGCGCATGAGGTCGTAGCTGAGCGCGACGGTCACGTGCGAGGTGGGGTCGGCGGGGTCGGGGTAGGCGTCGTCGCTGACGACGTCCTCGGCTCCGGCCCACTTCCAGTAGTCCAGGCCGTGCAGGACGCTCATGAAGTTGGTGGTCACCGGGACGTCCGGGGTGACCTCGCGCAGCACCGCCTTCTCCAGCTCGAAGCATTCGAGCAGCGCGTCGGAGCAGAAGCGGCGCCAGTCGAGCACCTGCGCGGGATTGACCGGTCCCGGCGCCTTCCTGGGCGGGTTGACCTGGTCGAACGCGGTGTAGTGCTGCCCCCAGCAGGAGGTGCCCCAGGCGGCGTTGAGGCCGTCGATCGACCCGTGGCGCTCACGCAGCCAGCGGCGGAAGTGCCCTGCCGACTCCTCGCAGAAGCATTCGAGGGTGTGGTCGGCGTACTCGTTACTGATGTGCCACATGGCCAGCGCCGGGTGGTCGCGGTAGCGCTCGGCCATCGCGCGGGCCAGCCGTACGGTCGCGGCGTGGAAGACCGGGGAGCTGGGGCAGTAGCTCTGCCGGGAGCCGAAGTCGAGGCGGGTGCCCGCGGCGTCGACGGGGAGCACCTCGGGGTGCTCGCGGACCAGCCAGGGCGGCGGGGTCGCGGTGGCGGTGGCCAGGTCGGCGGCGACGCCGTTGGCGTGCAGCAGGTCCATGACGCGGTCGAGCCAGCCGAAGTCGTACTCGCCGGGGCGGGGTTCCAGGCGTGACCAGGAGAAGACGGCGACGGTCGCCATGTTCACCCCCGCCTCGGCCATCAGCCGGACGTCCTCGTCCCAGACGTGCTCCGGCCACTGCTCGGGGTTGTAGTCCCCGCCGAACAGCAGACCGGAAACCCTGGTCAGACCCACCCGAAACTCCGATCTATGACATGTACTATTTTGTATGCAGAATTCATAGTGCAGTATTTTGTACTGCGTCAAGTGGTAGGTTTCGGTCAAGATCAATGCCAAGGAGAGCCATGCCGATCGAGCGGCGCCCCCTCCGCGAACAGATCCGCGACGAGCTCATGCTCAGGCTCGACCGGGGGGACTTCGCGGCCGGAACGGACATCAACGAGGCCGCGCTCGCCGCCGAACTGGGCGTCAGCCGTACCCCACTGCGTGAGGCGCTGATCACGCTCGCGGGCGAGGGGGTGCTGGAGAGCAACCAGGGCAGGGGTTTTCGGTTCGCGCCGGTGAGCCGAAAAGAGTTCCGCGAGCTGTGCGCCATCGTGGCGGCGCTTGAGGCGCTGGCGCTGGACAGCTCCGAGCCCGCCTACCTGCGGCGGGTCGCCCCCGACTTACTCAGGCTGGCCCAGGACTTCTCCGACAACATCGCCGAGCAGCAGGACATCGAGCGCCACGACGACGAGTGGCATGACCTGCTGCTCGGCGGTTGCCGTAACGAGCGGCTGCTCGACCTGATCACCAGCGTCAAGGCGGGGATGCGCCGCTACTCGCACCTGGTCGCCGGGGAGAGCACCCCGATGGAGCGCGCCGCCGAGGAGCACTGCAGGATCGCCGAGCGCCTGATCGCCCGCGACCTCGAAGGGGCGGCGACGGCCCTGCGGGACAACTGGGTCAACGGCATGGAACGGATGATGTCGCGCATCCCCGAGACGTCCTGAGAGCCGCCCGCAGGAAAGCTCCTCTCAGCCTCGCGGAGAGCACCTCTCACTACCGGCTCCCCCGCCGCGAACCCATCATGGGGTGCGACAGGCGAGCACGAAGGTGGTGACAGAGTGCGGTCCTCTGTGGAAGAAACCGTGGAAGAGACGGACGTGGAGCACGTCCTCGGACGCTACGCCGGAACGTGGTCCATCTGGCGCAGCGACACCGGCCGGTGGTACGCGACCCGGCTGACCAGGGCCCTGTCCAGGGACCAGCTGGCCGCGAACCTCGCCATGACCGTCCACGCCGACGACGCCGAGGCGCTGGACGCGCTCCTCACCGAACAGGAACGGCTGGCCACGGCCACCCCCTAGGTCCGGCCGTACGGCTCGGCGATCTCGTCGATGCGGGCGGCGAGGGTGAAGTCCAGGTCGGTCAGGCCGCCCGCGTCGTGGGTGGACAGCGCCAGGTGGAGGGTGCGCCAGCGGATGTCGATGTCGGGATGGTGGTTCATCCTCTCGGCTTCTGTGGCGACCTCGTCGACGACGCGGATGGCCGAGGGGAAGTCCCTGGCGGTGATCGTCCGGCGGATCTCGTCGCCCTCGCGCCGCCAGCCGGGCAGGTCGGCCAGTCTCCGCTCGATCGCGGAGTCGTCAAGCAGGTCCATCGGTCCAGGAGATCACGCCCGCCGTCGCGGCGCCAAGCCCCGACAGCGCCCCGGCGCGCCGCGCCATCGCCATGACCCCTCTCGTCATGGCCGCGGCGTGGCCGGTCTCGTCGAGGAGGCCGTCGAGTTCGTCCAGCAGGTCGGGCAGGCGGGTGAGACTCCAGTCGTGCCAACCGGACAGGCGGGTGCCGCCCGCGTCGGGGTCCTCGGCGCGGTAGGCCAGCAGGATCGGGCACTGGCCGTGGATCAGGCGGAGCCAGTCGTCGATGGCGGCGTTGAGCGCGGCGACCCGCGAGGGGGCCGCGCGCAACCATCCGTCGTCGCCGACCCGGTCGCGCTCGCCGCCCGCGGCGGGGTAGGCGCGGGCGAGGATCTCGTGCAGGAACAGGCCGCTGGCCACCGTGAGCTGACGGCCCCCGCACCACTCGACCGTCTCCCGCAGCGGGCAGGGAACGGTCTCGGCGATGGTCTCACGCTGGGAGATCGAGGGTTCGCGGGCGAAGCGCACGTGCACCTCGGCCCACATGTAGTAACCGGCCTCCCCCGCCCCGAAGAACGGGAAGGGAAAGGCCGGAGGTTCCAGAACTGGCATGACTCTCCGGGGCGGGGTCTCGTGTCGGGCTCGGCGCGTCCCGCGACAAGATCCACGGAACGCGCCTAAGAACGACTCCCCCGCGTCCCCGCCGGATTACCGGCGGGGCGAGGTCATTTGACGGCGCCCGACGTCAGGCCCGACTGGATCTGACGCTGGAAGATGATGTACACGATCATGACGGGGATGATCGCCATGCTCAGCGCGGCGAACAGGCCCGGCCAGTCGGCCTCGTAGCCCGCGTTCGTCGAGATGTTCGCGATGCCCTGGGTGATCAGCCACTTGTCCTCGACGTTGCCGGACAGCAGCACGATCGGCAGGAGGTACTGGTTCCACTGGCCCAGGATGTTGAAGATCGTGATGCTGACCAGGCCGGGCTTGGCCATCGGCACCATGATCTGGAAGAACGTCCTGGTGTGCGAGCAGCCGTCCATCAGCGCCGCCTCCGCCACCGAGGTGGGCAGCGTCTTGAAGAACGCCGACAGGAAGAAGACCGTGAACGGCAGCGAGTAGGCGACGTAGACCAGGATCACCCCGAAGTGGGTGTCGAGCAGGCCGAGGTTGCGCACCACGAAGAACAGCGGGACCAGCGCCAGGAAGACCGGGAAGGTCATGCCCGAGACGAACAGGAAGTAGATCGCCCGGTTGCCGGGGAAGCTGTAGCGAGCCAGCACGTAGGCCGCCATCGAGCCGAGCAGCATGGTCAGCGCGGTACTGCAGGTCACCACGAAGACCGTGTTGATCATGTACTGGCCGATGTGGGCCTTCTGGAAGGCCCTTCCCCAGGCGTCCCAGTGGTAGGTCGCGGGGAGCGTGATGGGATCACCGAAGATCTCGGCGTTGGACTTGAAGGAGCCCAGGAACGTCCACAGGATCGGGCCGATGATCAGGATCGCCCAGACGAGCAGCGCCAGGTGGGACAGCGCGCCGAAGGCTCCCAGGGGGTTGCGCCTGCGCCTCGGCCTGCCGTGGGAGGCGGGCTTGGAAACCATCAGAACTCGATCCTCTCGCGCCTGGTCACGCGCAGGGTGAGCGCCGCGAACGTGATGGTCATGAAGAAGAGCACCACGCCCATCGCCGACGCGTAGCCGAACTTGGAGAAGTTGAACGCGGTCCGCCAGATCTCCAGCGGGAGGACCGTGGTCGAGTTGTCCGGACCGCCCCGGTCGACCGAGAGCACCTGCACCAGCGCGAAGGCGTCGAAGGCCGCGATGCCCAGGTAGACCCAGGCGACCTGCATGGTGTCCCACAGCAGCGGGAGGGTGATCTTGAAGAAGAGCGTGCTCCGGTTCGCGCCGTCAAGCTCGGCGGCCTCGAAGACGTCCTTGGGGATGGAGGACATGCCCGCGGAGAACAGCACGACGTAGAAGCCGACCGCCTGCCAGACCATCACCCCGATGATCGACCACAGCGCGAGGTCGGGGGCGATCAGCCAGCCGACCGGGTCGATACCGACCAGGCCGAGCAGGCCGTTGATGACGCCGCTCTCGTCGGGGCGGTAGATCGCCTGGAAGAGAACGCCGACGATGGCCACGGCGAGGACCTGGGGCAGGAAGAAGATCACACGATAGACCTTCGAACCCCAGATTCCTCTCATCTGTCCGCCCCGCTGCCCTCCGCTCAGGTTGAGCAGGAAGGAGAAGAACAGGGCGATCACAATGGTGACCAGCGGCATGACAAGCAACAGGACACCGTGGTGACGCACCGCGGCCCAGAAGACCTCGTCGTCCAGCAGCCGGGTGTAGTTCTCCAGGCCGATGAACTGAGGGTTCGCCGAGATGCCCTTCCAGTTGGTCAACGAGATGTAGAAAGCCTGTATGTACGGGCTGATCACGAAGACCACGTAGAGGATCACCGGCGCGGCGAGAAAGCCGAAGATGAACCGGTACCTGCCATGCCGCATGGGGGACTACACCGTCCGCTTCTGCTTGGTGATCGAAGAGTCGGACTTCGTCTTGTCGGCGGCCTTCTGCATGTTGTCGCAGAATTGGTCGGCGGTGATGCGGCCGAACATGAGGGCGTTGGTCTGCTTGCGCAGCTCGGTCTCCAGCTCCTTGTACCAGTTCTCGAAGGAGCTGAAGGTGACGATGTTCTGGCCCGCGGCGGTCTGGGCGGCGCTGAGGCTGGCGTTGCCGGGCGACAGGTCCAGGCCGTCGGCGGCACCGGTCACGACGGTGATGTTGCCGGACTTCTCGGTGAAGCCGCGCGCGCCCTCCTTGGAGAGCATGATGCGCAGGTACTCAAGGCCACCCTTGGGGTTCTTGGCCTTGGAGGGGACGATGTAGGCCTCGCCCGCGGCGGCGCGGATGGCCTCGAAGGGCATCTTGTCCGCGGCGGTGACGCTGGGGGTGGGCGTCAGGGCGTACTTGAAGCCCTCGGGGGTCTGGCTCTTCTGCTCGTTCTCCAGCCAGGAGCCCGACGGGTAGAGGGCGACCTTGCCCTGGTTCTGGCGGGTCTGCACCTCGGTGTGGATCAGGCCCTCGAAGGACTTGTCCATGTACTTGCCGATCTCGGCCCAGGCGGCGGCGGACTGCTTGACGGAGTCACGCTTCCAGACGCCGTCCTCAAGGTTGTCGATGTCGATGAGGACCTGGTTGCCCTCGATCTTCGCGGCGGAGATGAGGATCATCCAGAAGGCGTAGTAGGAGGCGTTCTTGCCCGCGTAGGCGAACGGGGTGATGCCCGCGGCCTTGATCTTCTCGGCGAGGGCCTTGAACTCCTCGAAGGTCTTCGGCGGGGTCCAGCCGTTCTTCTCGAACAGGGCCGAGTCGTACCACAGGCCGTAGGCGGAGAACACGTAGTTCATCAGGTACGGCTTGTTGTCGATGAGGCCCGACTCGATGGTGCCCGGGGCGACCGTGTCGCGCACCTTCTTGGCGGGGTCGTCGATCGAGGGGGCGTCCCACAGCTCGGTGAGGTCCTGGAGCTGGCCCTCCTGCTGCAGGGCGCCGGTGTCCATGAGGTCGGTGCCGGAGTTGGCGATGACGTCGGGCACGTCGCCGCTGGCGAAGCGGGGCTGCAGGGTCTGCGCGATCTGCTGGGTCGCGACGTGCTTGACAGTGGCCTGGGGGAAGGTCTTCTTGTACAGCGGCTCGTGGACGTCGGTGGCGTAGCTGTCGCCGAGACCACCCTTGAAGATGACGACCTCAAGGGGGGCGTTGGCGGCGACACCGAACGGGTTGGCCGCGGAGACCGCACCGCCGGAGGAGGGGGCCGCGGAGGTCGTGGCGGCGGGAGCGTTGCTGCCCCCGGTCGCGCACGCGCTGAGCAGTCCTGCGGCGGGGCCTGCGACGAGGGCGGTCAGGCCGATCCGGCGGAGCATCTGCCGCCGGGTGATATCTCCGGGCGTACCGGCCGAGTAGGACATTGTAACCCTCCTGGGCGGGGGATCAATTAGGAAAGTTTCCTAAACGTTTGCCTGAAGGTACGTAGCCCCGGACTACAGCGTCAAGGGTTCGCAGCCGGTCTAGACCGAGCCGTGATGTCCCTGCGACATATCCGGTAGCAACGAGACAGCAAAGCAATCCTGACCCTGACAGATTTGCACACAGTACCCGATACTTCGCACATCGCCATTGACTCGCGACCTGCGCGTGAGTAAAGAATCTAGGTCCTAGGGCAACCTTTTGGGAAGGGCCGGTCTAGACCAGATAATGGCGGTTTGCCGCATACCACCGCAAGACCCTACTTTTGGGGCATGTTGCTGGCGGAGCAGCGTCGGCTGCTGTGTGACCACGGTCGCCGGGTCGTCGAGACCGGCCTCGTCCTCGGGACGTCGGGCAATCTCAGCGTCCGTCTCGGCGACCTGGTCGCGGTGACCCCTGGCGGTCTGGCCCTGGACCGGCTCGAACCCGAGGCCTGCCCGGTCGTCGGCGTCGGGGGCGACCTGGTCGAGGGAGACCTGTCGCCGTCCTCGGAGACCCCCATGCACCTGGCGATCTACGCGGCGACCGGTACGGCCGCCATCGTGCACACCCACTCGACCTTCGCCACCGTGGTCTCGGCGGCGCTGACCGAGCTGCCGCCGGTCCACTACAACACGACGCTGCTCGGCGGCGTCGTCCAGGTCGCCGGCTACGCCACGTACGGCACCGCCGAACTGGCCGCGAACGTCATGGCCGCCCTCGGCGACCGGCGGGCGGTGCTGCTGGCCAACCACGGCGGGGTGACCCTCGGCGCCGACCTGCCCGAGGCCTTCGAGGCGGCCAGGCTGCTCGAATGGCTGTGCGAGGTCTACGTGCGGGCCAGGGCTCTCGGTGAGCCGACGACGCTCACCGAGGAACAGCTCTCCGCGGTCGTACGGCGCCGCCAGGCCCCGGCCTTCCCCTTCTCCGAGGACTGACCTCGGCTCCCCTCGACGTGAGGACCGACGCGATGCCCCTGCAGCTCACCGGCACCCCGAGCGACCCGGACCTGATCCGGCTGCCCTGGGACGTCCCCCTTGAGCGCTGGCCCGACCACCACCTGGTCTCCCTGCCCCGCGGCATCTCCCGGCACGTGGTGCGCTTCGCCAGGCTCTCCGGGAGGGTCTACGCGATCAAGGAGATCAGCGAGTACTACGCCAAACGCGAGTACCGCCTGCTGTGGGACCTGAACCGGCTGGACGCCCCCTCGGTCGAGCCGGTGGCCGTGGTCACCGGCAGGACGGACGCGGACGGCGAGCCGCTCGACTCCGCCCTGGTCACCCAGCACCTGCAGTTCTCCCTGCCCTACCGGGCGGTCATGTCGGGAACCGTCCGCCCCGAGACGCTCACCCGGCTGCTCGACGCGCTGGCCGTACTGCTGGTGCGGCTGCACCTGACCGGTTTCTACTGGGGTGACTGCTCGCTGTCGAACGTGCTGTTCCGCAGGGACGCGGGCTCCTTCGCCGCCTACCTGGTCGACGCGGAGACCGGGGAGCTGCACCCCATGATCAGCGAGGGGCAGCGGCTGCACGACATCGACCTCGCGCACGTCAACCTGTTCGGCGAGATGCTCGACCTGCAGGCGGGCGAGCTGCTGCACTCCTCGATCGACCCCGAGGAGGTCGCCGACTCGGTCTGCGCGCGCTACCACCGGCTCTGGGGCGAGCTGACCTCCGACGAGATCATCGACGAGGTCGACTGGCACCGCGTGGACCAGCGGATCCGCAGGCTGAACGACCTCGGCTTCGACGTCGCCGAGATGATGGTCCGCCGCAAGGCGGGCACGGGACGACTGGTCGTGCGTCCCAAGGTGGTCGACGCGGGCCACCACCAGCGCAGGCTGCTCAGGCTCACCGGTCTGGACGTCGAGGAGAACCAGGCCAGGCGGCTGCTCAACGACCTCGACGCCTTCCGGGTCGCGCGTGGTCTGCGCCACGAGGACGAGGCGATCGTGGCCCACCACTGGCTGGCCGAGGTCTTCCAGCCGACCGTCGAGGCCGTTCCGGCGGAGATGCGGCGCAAGCTCGAACCCGCCCAGCTCTTCCACGAGGTGCTCGACCACCGCTGGTTCATGTCGGAGAAGGCCGGGCAGGACGTCGGACTGCCCGCTTCCGTCGCGTCATATGTGAAAAATGTTCTTGTTCACAAGCCCGATGAGAAAGCGCTCATCTCTGAGGAGTAGCAATATTTCCTACATCGGGGGAGAAATCTTCTACCGTCCGGCGGAATTCTTTTCCTCGCCATATCCGACTTTTCATGAGTAGCTCCGGGTTCGGAGTGATTTCCCTACGCTGACCGGGCGGCGTTGTGAAGTCGTTGGCGAGGGAGATCCCGTGCTCGGAATCGAAGGCTGCCTGGCCGAGGTCATGGCCATCCCCGGCGCGCTGGACGCGATCCTGATCGATCAGACCAGCGGGACGGCCGTGGCCAGCGGCGGTGTGACCCGTGAGCTCGACGTGGACAGGTCCGCGGCGGGGCTCGGCGAGACCCTGCGGGCGATGCTCGACGGCCTCGCCATGAGCTCCCCCGGCGAGACCGTCAAGATCCGTGATGTGATCATAACCACTGACGACGGACACCATTTACTGAAACCTCTGGAAACGGTGTTCGACGGCCCACTCGTGATTTATGTCCGCCTTGACATGCATCGCGCGAATCTGGCGCTGGCGCGCCATCGGCTCCAGTCCCTGTCCGGCCGTCTGACCACGATGTGACGCGCCGTGCCGACCACGCAGAAGGCGCTCAGCGAACTGTCCGCGAACCGCGCGACCGGCGCCCTCCACCTGGAGGGGGGCGGCACGTTCTATCTCACCGACGGCCGGGTCACCTACGCCGAGAGCCCCGCCGCCCCACGGGTCGAGGACCTGCTCCTGGCCCACGGCAGGATCTCCGGCCAGGCCGTACGGCAGGCGATGCGGGCCGGTGGGACCGGCGGCACCGGGGACGTGAGCGGCGCGGACGGCGCGGGGGGCGCGGCGCTGCTCGCCCAGGGGGTGCTCACCAGGGTCGAGCTGGAGTTCTGCGTGCTCTGCGCGGTGCTGGACGCGGTGTTCTTCCTGCTCGGCTCCCCCGTGCGCAGGACGCTGTTCAGGCGGGGTGAGCGGCACTGGCTCGGACCGCAGAGGTACTTCGACATGACCGGACTCCTGCGGGAGTGCGCGAGAAGGAGGACGCAGTTGGACCGGACCTGGCCGTCCGCCGATCTGGACTCGCTCCCGGTCGTCCCCGTCGGCCGTGTTCCCGCGCAGCGGGTGGTCCTGACCTCCCTGCAGTGGGAGGTCGTGGCCCGCGCCGACGCCACGGCGACCCCGGTCGAGCTGGCGCACCGGCTCGGCAGACCCGCCTACGCGGTGCTGCTGGCCGTACGGCAACTGGCGGCGGCCGGGCTGCTGCGCCTGCCGCGGGGGGAGATCACCGCGGCGCCGGAACGTGGGGAGCTGCCCAGGCGGGTGGCCGGGGCCAGCGAGATCGGGCAGGCGGGGGCGGGCGCGCCGTACACCAGGGAGAGCACGCGCTGGCCTCCCACGGGACCGCTCACGGGGCCGCTCCCCGAGCTGGTGGGAGAGGCCGTGACGGCGGGTGATCCAACCGACGTGGACCTGCTCATCCGGCTGAGGAACGCGCTGGAGGCACTCACGTGAGCCCGGTCCGATGCCCCTGAGGATGCCCATAAGACTGCGGACGCTGAAGCGGATCGGAAGGAGGGTGCCGGTGGAACTCCGCGACGAGGTGCGCCAGGAGATGGCCCGGCTGCGTGAGCGGATACCCGATGTGGACGGAAGCGTCGTGTGCAGCGCCGACGGCCTGACGATAGCCAGCGACATGGACGGCGGTTTCGCCGAGCAGACCGGCGCCCTGTCCTCCGCGCTGCTGGCCCTCAGCCGCCGGATGGCGAACATGACGGGCAAGGGAGCCTTCGAGGAGACGCTGGTCTCCGCGGGCGAAGGCTACGCGGTCCTCTACGCCGCGGGCCCAAAAATCGTCCTCACAGTCCTCGCCCGCCCGGGAACCAACCTCGGGCTGCTGCGACTTGAGGGGCGCAAGACAGCGGCGAATCTGGCCGCCATCACATCCCGTGTTTGGACAACCCAGTGACCGGAGGAATGAATGGGCAACATGGACATCTCCCTCAAGGAGATGATGGCGATCGACGGTGCCGTCGGCGCGGCGGTCGTGGACTACAACAGCGGCATGGCGCTGGGTGTGGTCGGCGGCTCCAAGGACCTCGACCTGCAGGTCGCCGCGGCCGGTAACACCGAGGTCGTCAGGGCCAAGATGCGGACCATGGAGTCGCTGGGCATCAAGGACGGCATCGAGGACATCCTGATCACGCTGACCAACCAGTACCACCTGATCCGCCCAGTCAGCGGCAGGGGCGGCAAGGGGCTGTTCCTCTACCTCGCGCTCGACCGCAACCGGGCCAACCTGGCGCTCGCCAGGCACAACCTGCGCGGCACCGAGGAGAAGCTGGAGATCTGAGGTCCGGCCCAGAACGCGGAACGAGGGCGGGCGGCCCGTGCGGGCTGCCCGCCCTCGTCTTTCCTGAGGGGGTCTCGGACTTCGAGGGATCTTCAGGGGGATTTTTCGGGGGTTCGGGGGATTTTGGGGGATATTTCGGCAGACGGGGAGCTCAGGGCTGCGACGCGTCGGCCAGGGCGGTCTGCGGCGGCGTGGCCGGGTTGTGGTCCATGACCTTCCAGGCTCCGCTGGCGTAGGCCACGGGGTAGTTCTTCTTGCCGACGCCGTCGCCCCACTTGGTGATGACGTACTCGACCTTGATGTGGCCCTGGCCGTCGACGCCGTCCACGCCCAGCGTGCTGGAGTTGAAGGTGCCACCGGTCAGGTCGGCGAAGGTCTTGGCGTCGAGGTCGATCATGACGCCACTGCTCGACGGGACGCCGGGACCGCGGTCGCCGACGAAGAACTTGGCCTTCTTGCCGTTGTAGAGGACGTAGCCCTCGGTGAGCAGCGGCCAGCTCGGGCTGGCGATCATGCCCTTCTGCATGGGCTTGCCGCTCGCGGGAAGGCCGGTGTCGCCGGCGCGGCCCGAGGAGTCGTCCCAGAAGTAGGAGGCCTTGGTGGAGCCCTTGAGCAGGACGGGCTCGGTGGCGGGGGTGGAGGCGGCGGTGGTTCCGGTGCCGGTGTCGGCCGTGGCGGGAAGCGCGGAGACGACACCCGCTGAGGTCAGGACACTCGCGCTCAGGAGGGTGGCGGCGATCAGACGATGACGCAGGGCAGCGGAGAAACGCATGAAGTCAGGGCTCTTTCACGAGGGAACAGGACAGCCGCGCGTGCCTGACCGGAAACGTTCCACGGTCAACGGGGCACGGGGCGTGAGCGCTCACAGGGAAGAGGGGCCACACCAGAACAGGCGGGCGCACACGGAGCGCGGTGCGAGGCGGGGGTGCCGCGGTCGGGCGCGACGAGAAGTCTTAGTTGATCCGCCTGATGGCGGCGCGTGCCGGTGGGTAGGCGACGACGTGATCCATGAGGGGATCTCCTCTCCATCTCGTCTACCGGGTTAGCTGACGGGTTCGGGCGGTGGAGTTGCCCTACCGTCGCGCGGTGGCGGCGGATTCACCCCAGAAGGTGGGTCCCCGGTTCCCTTCGCCCTCGGGAGGCTTCGGGATTCGACGTCTGCCGGCCGCTCCTTCTCGTGAAGGGCAAGTCACCGGTCGAGAACAACTAGGACACTACCCACCACAAGTGGACAAAGCAAAGCAAAAGCCATGAAAACCCCAGAAGATCTACCTGCAACCCCCAAGAAAGGGACATTGGCCGGGTCTTGACCCCACTCCGCCCAGGGCGTTAAGTTCGGTAAAACTGTTAGGAAACTTACCTAATAAATAACCCGTAATCATGGGCCTGACCTGCATCTTCTCTCCCCTTATCCCCCCAGGAGAAGCGCTTCATGAACAAGCGGAAGCTCGGCGCGATCGCCACGGCCGCGGCCGTCCCCGTCCTTCTGTCGACGGTAATGGCCGGTTCGGCATCCGCCCACGGCTCGATGGGAACGCCCGTCAGCCGGGTCTACGCCTGCTATCTGGAGAACCCCGAGTCTCCCGACACCCCCGCCTGCAAGGACGCGGTCGGCAAGTGGGACACCCAGCCGCTCTACGACTGGGACGAGTTGAACATCGGCACCGCCAACGGAAAGCACAGGGAGATCATCCCTGACGGTCAGCTGTGCAGCGCGGGACGCGCCAAGTATCACGCCTACGACGCCGCCCGCACCGACTGGCCCTCCACCGCCCTGCCGACCGGCGGTGGCGCCTACACCTTCCGCTACCCCTACACCGCCGACCACCCCGGCACCTTCGAGATCTACATCACGAAGGACGGCTTCAACCCGCTCCAGACGCTGAAGTGGTCGGACCTGGACTCCACGCTGCTGGCGAAGGTCAAGAACCCGCCCAAGGTCAACGGCGAGTACCGCATCGAGGGCCGCCTCCCCGCCAAGACCGGCCGCCACATCATCTACTCGATCTGGCAGCGCTCGGACAGCGCCGAGGCGTTCTACACCTGCTCCGACGTGACCTTCGGCACCGTGTCCACCCCCACGCCGACCGCCACGGCGACGGCGACCGCGACGCCCACGGTGACGCCGACGCTCACGCCGACCCCCACCCCCACCGTGTCCCCCACGGTCTCCCCCAGCTCCACGCCCACGGTGACGACGACCGCCACGCCGCCGACCTCGCAGCCCTGGGCCGCCGGTGTCTCCTACACCGCGGGGAGCCTGGTGACCTACGGCGGCTCCTCCTACCGGTGCCTGCAGGCGCACACCTCCCTGCCCGGCTGGGAGCCCGCCAACGTCCCCGCGCTCTGGCAGCGCGTGTGACCGTGTGAACCCCTCCCACCGGCTCCCGGGCGCGGGGCCGGTGGGAGGCTCACGCCGCCGTGACGCGCAGTAGCGTGGGCGCGTGCCGCTGATCCTCGGCTGCTGCCTGGCCGCGCTGGTGACCGTCACCGCGCTCTACACGCTGGCCCTGTACGGCACGGCGGAGACCGCGGCGATGGGAGCCGTCGCCGCCACCCTCGCGGTCGCGGTCACGGTCGGCGTCATGAACGGAAGCGTCAGGGACGCCGCGGGCTTCGGCACACTCGCCGCGGGCGGCGCCGCCTCCGTGTGGTCCCTCGGCCGCTCCCACCGGCGCCGCAGGGCGGGCAGGGCCGCGCTCGCCGCCTACCGCGCCGCCTCGGCCACCGTGCCGAGGTTCGCCGCGACCACCGAGCGTGACCGGCTGGCCGCCGAGCTCCACGACGTGGCCGCGCACCGGCTCACCGGCATCGCGGTCGCCTCGGCCGCGGCCCTGAGGCTCGCCGACCCCGCCATGGCCGCGGAGGCGACCGCCCACGCCGCCGAAGCGGGCCGCCTGGCCGTCGCCGAGCTCGACCGCCTGGCCCGCGTCGACCGGCGCGGCGAGACGACCCTGGCCGACATCGACGCCCTGGTGGACGGCCGTCCCGGGGTCGGCTACCGCCGTACTGCCGTCTCAGCGCCGCCCAAAACCGCCGCGCTCGCCTTCCGCGTCGTCAGGGAGAGTCTGACGAACGCGATGCGCTACGCCACCGGTGCCGCCGTGCGTGTCCTGGTCGAGGAGGACGCGGGGCGCCTGACGGTCACGGTCACCGACGAGGGCGGTCCGGCCGCCGTCGAGGGGCTCGGCGCGGGAACCGGCCTGGCCTCGCTCGGCGGGGCCGTACGCGCCGTGGGAGGGACGCTGGAGGCGGGCCCGGACGGGGACGGGTGGACGGTCAGGGCGGCGCTCCCGCTGCCCTCACAGACTATGAACCCCGCCAGGCCACGCCGTACGGCGAGCTGGCGGGGCGCCGCGGCGCTCGACTGGGCCCTGGTGGTGCTCGCGGTCGCGCTGCCCGCAGGGCTGGGACTGCTGGCCACGGAGGTGCCCCAGCCGTTCACCGCCCCCGCCCCCGGCGCGTCGCTGCTGGTCCTGCTCGTGCTGCACGCCCTGCCGCTGCGCGGACGCCGCCTGGCGCCGAAGGTGAGCCTGGCCGTGGCGCAGGGGACGCTGCTGGTCTGGCTGGCGTGCGACGCGTCGGGGCTGACCGCGCCGCACTCCGCGCAACTGGTCCTCGAATGCTGGTGGGTCGAGCTGACGCTGCTGTACACCGTGGGCGCCTACGGCTCCCGGGGCTGGCCCGCCCCGCTCGCGGTCGCCGGGCTCGGCGCCTTCCCCCTGGTCTCCGGGATGACGGGGCCGCCCCTGGCCGTGTGGGCGACGTTGAGCCTGGGGCTGGCCGTACCGACGGGGCTGGCGTGGGCGGCGGGACTGCTGGTCGGCGGGCGCAGACGCAGACGGTCACGGGCGGCGGCCCTCGACCGGGACCGCCTCGACCGGCGGGTGGCCGAGGCTGCCAGGGCCGAGCGGAGCCGGATCGCCGCCGGGCTGCGCCGTACGGCGGGGGCACGGGCGCGGGCCGTGGTCGAGGCCGCCGAGTCTGGGCGGCTCGACCTGGTCCTGGCCGAGGCCAGGGCCGGGCTCACCGCGCTCAGGGAACTCCTCGACGAGCTTCGCGGCGGCTCGGACCCCGCCGACGACACCCCTCCCCCCGTCGTCGCCGGGATCGCGGCGCTGGCCGCCAGGCGCGGGGCTGTCGTCGAGCACGAGGGACGGCGCCGCCCGCTGCCCGCGACGGTCGAGGTGGCCGCCTACCGCCTGGCGGAGGTGCTGCTGGCCGACGGCGGGACGGTGACGGTGACCTACCTCGACGACGGCCTGGCGCTGTCCGGGCCCGGGGAGGCCAGGAGGGTGCGTGCCATGGCGGACGCGGCGGGCGGTACGGTCACCGAGACGAAGGACGGGGTTCGGGTGTGGCTGCCGGAGGTGTTCCCAGCGTGATCCGGGTGACGGTCGCCGACGACCAGGCGGTGGTCAGGATCGGCATCACCGCGGTGCTCGACGCCGAGCCGGACATGACGGTCGTCGGCCAGGCCGCCGACGGCGAGACGGCGCTCGCGCAGGCCACGGCCCTGCGCCCGGACGTGGCGGTGCTGGACATCCGGATGCCCGGACTCGACGGGCTGGCCGCCACGGCGAGGATCACCGCCGAGGTCCCGGCGACGAGGGTGGTGGTCCTGACCACCTTCGGCCTCGACGAGTACGTGTTCGCGGCGCTGCGCGCGGGGGCGGCGGGGTTCATGCTGAAGGACGCCGACCCCGGGCGGATCATCGACGCGGTCCGGGTGGTCGCCGGGGGCGACGCGCTGCTCGACCCCGGGGTGACCCGCAGGCTGATCGACCGTTTCACCGGCAGGCCCGGCCCCGAGGAGGCCGCCAGGCTCTCCGGCCTCACCCGCCGTGAGACGGAGGTCCTCCTCCACGTGGCCCGTGGCCTGTCGAACGCCGAGATCGCGACGGCGCTGGGCATCAGCCCGGCGACCGTCAAGGACCACGTCGCGCGGATCCTCGCCGAACTCGGGGTCCGCGACCGGGTGCAGGCCACCATCGCGGCCTACGAGGCCGGTCTGGTCCGCCCCGGGGCGCGGTGACCCCCCGCCGCACGGCGGGGTGGGAAACGGTCCCTGAGCAGGACGATCGCCGGGAACGGCGTTCCTAGCGTGAGATCCATGACAGACCCTTCCCCACTTCTCTCCCGAGGCTCCCGGGCGCGGCTCGCGCGGCGGTTGGCCGGAGTCCTGCTGCTCGTTGTCTCCGCCATGGTCGCCACCGCCTGCGGCGTCGCCGCCTTCCTCGGCACGGCCTCCGTCACCGCCGTGATTCCGGCGCTGTGCGCGGCGGGCCTGGCCGCGACCGTGCTCGTCGCGTTCCCGCTCGGCCTGCCCTCCTTCGCCCTGTACGGCGTGCGCCGCCGTACGACCGCGGCCGCCGTGTTCGCGGTCCTGGTCGCCGTGGCGGTCGCGGGGACGGCGGCCGTCACGGTGTTCCGGCCGCTGCCGGTGATCGCCCGGGGTCCCGTCCCCTCCGGCGCCGGGTTCTGGGACCTGCCGACCGGCTCCAGGATCGCCTACGTGGCCCTCAGGGCCGCCAGGCCCCGTCCCACCCCGGTGATCTTCCTGCACGGCGGTCCCGGCACCCCGGACGAGGGGCTTCCCGAGGTCGGCACGGAGCTGGCCGCGCTGGGCTTCGACGTCTACTCCTACGACCAGCTCGGCGCGGGCAGATCGACCCGGCTCGCCGACGTCTCCGGCTACACCGTCGCCCGGCACGTCGCCGACCTCGACGCGATCAGGAGGACCGTCGGTGCCGAACAGGTCATCCTGGTCGGGGAGTCGTGGGGCGGTTCGCTCGCCGCCCAGTACATGGCCGCCCACCCGGGCAACGTCGCGAAGACGGTCTTCGTCTCGCCGGGACCGATCTGGGAGGGCGCCTACCCCGACGGCGACTACGGCAGCCCCTGGGACCGGCTTCCCCCGCAGGAGCGCGCCCGTTACGACGCGCTGAACGAGGATCCGAGGGTGCTGGCCCTGTTCACGCTGATGGGGATCAACCCGCGGGCGGCGCACGCGCTGGTTCCCGACGCCGAGGCCGACTCCCACCTGCACCGGCTCGCGCTGACCGGCAAGGACGCGACCGGATGCGTGGCGGGCCCGCCCGCCAGGCCGCACGACAACCCGCAGGGCTTCTACGTCAACCAGCTCACCAACGCCGACTTCGCCGCCGTCCCCGACCCCAGGCCCGCGCTGCGCCGGGTGCGGGTGCCCTCGCTCGTCATGCGGGGCGAGTGCGACTACGTCGCCTGGCCGGTGACCCACGACTACCGGCGCACGCTGCCCGAGGCGAAGCTGGTCTACCTGCGGGGCGCGGGCCACGCCGTCGAGCGGGGACAGCCGAGGATGTACCGCTCGCTGCTGCTGGACTTCCTGCTCGACCGGCCGCTCGCCCTGCCCGACCACTCCTCGGCGCAGCCACCGAAGTGACCCCGGCGTTCCTTCCCGCGATCCGCTCGGCGTAGTCGATCAGCGTGCTCGACGCCTCGACGGGCGATGCGCGGGACGATACCGCGGCCGCGCAAGAAGATTCGCAAATGGGGGTAGCCGTGGGGTTTGGCGGGTTCGCGGCGTCGTGGCCCGCGCCGGCCGGGGGGCTTTCCCGCGTTGGGCCACCCTCAGCGGCCACCCGCAGCCAGATCTGTCCGGTAGTCGTGCCAGCGGCGCGCGGCAGCCACGGAAGCGTTGGTCCAGGGGTCGAGTCGCGGCCTCCACGACGTCCGGATGGCGCTCTGGTAGTAGGCCATCGCGTCGAGGTCACCGGGGGCGACCGTCTTCCAGACGGGGAGCGCGGCCAGGATGTCTTCCGCGTCGGAGGGAGTGTGTCCGCAGGTCATGAGGCACATCGCGAAGGCTGCCGCGTCCGACCACGCCGCGCCGCGCACGTACCGTGCCCAGTCGAGCAGGTAGGCGCGGCCGTCTGCGGTGATCCGGACGTTGCCCGGGTTCAGGTCGGAGTGCGCCAACGCCTCACCGTCGAACCTGTGCAGGTCCTCCGGCCGGGCGTGGGCCGAGCGGTCGGAGACGCGCAGGGGGATGTCGGGGCACGGGGTCTCGCTGAGCCGGTCGAGCAGATCGAGCACCAGGGGGATGTCGGGAGAGAGCGGCGAGTAGTCCGCGCGCCGCCCGTCCACGTGGTCGAAGCCGACGACCAGCCACCCGGCCGCCTCGACGTGGAACCTCATCGCCGGAGAGAGGTGCGTGACGTACGGGCTGATCGAGATCTCCCGCCGCAGTTGCCGGGTCTTGAGGTCGTCATCGAGCTTCGAGCCCTTGATGAACAACCTGCCGGCCCCGGTCTCCGCGGCGAGCGTGAGGTCGGAGTTCAAGCCGTCCGACACTTCCTCGACGCCCGCCACACCGCCCACCTCCCGCTGAACGGCGCCCCGCACCTCACGGGGCAGCTCGTACCACAGGGTTTTCGTCATGCGGCTGAGCCTGTCAGAGGTGGAGGATGGAGGTGGATCAGATGGCGCCGAGGAACGCGGTCAGCTCAGCGTCGCTGAACCGCATCGGGGCCACACCGGGGGCCTTGGAGTCGCGGATGGCGATGCCGCCGTCGAAGCGGGTGAACTCCATGCAGCTCTCGGGGGAGTCGTCGCCGACGTTCCCACCGCACGGCTTGGTCCAGTTCGCGTTGGTGAGGTCGATCCCGTACAGGTTCTCCATGGCTCCTCCTCAGAAGCCTTCCCCGCACGCCAGGTGCGTGCGCTGGGTCGAACCGACGACCGGGGCCGTCGTCCTGCGGCGCTCATGGCGTTCACGTTAGGTGCGCCAAGTGGCGCAGAACAGGTTGTTGAACGAAGTTGAATCAAAGTGCCTCGTCAGCCAGGTCTGCGATGGCTCGTGTGACCAGGATCCGGGCCTCCTTCCCGTATACAGCCGAGGCCGCCATGTGGTCGAAAGCCCTCCGGTAGAGGTTGATCTCTTGCGGTTGGGTGAGCTTCACCTCGGCAGAAATCGTCTCCAGGAGAACCTCTCGATCGTCGAGGATCCAGAACCCGTGCAGAGGCAGGAACCTATGCTCAGCTCGCGTCGGGATGATGCCGAGGTGAACGCGCGGGAGGGATGACAGTGCCAGGAGCCGGTCGAGCTGGCCGACGAGCACCCCGGGGGACGCGACGCCGATTGTGAGCGCTGCCTCGCAGAAGACCATGTGAAATCTGCGGTCTCCGCGATAGAGGATCTGTTGGCGCTCCATCCGGGCCTGCACGCCTTCCTCAACATCGTTCGGCAGCCCCTGGAACTCAATGAACCGGGAAAGGATCGTGAGGGCGTAGTCGGCGGTCTGGAGGAGCCCTGGGATGAGGAAGGGCTCGAACACTCGGAAATGATTGGTCTCTGCCTCGAAGCGAACGCTCTCCTGCTGCCTTTTCTTGGTACCGGTCCGCAACAGCCGCCGCCACTCGACGAACATCGTCTCGACGGAGCGGACGGTCGCGATCAGATCGGGCTCCTGATCAACGGCGGCGCAGATGCGGCACCAGGTGCGTACATGCGTTTCGGAGATATTGATGACACCGTTCTCGATCTTCGAGACGAGGCTGTAGTGCCACCCCGCTTCCGCCGCCAGCGCCCGGCCCGTCAGGCGGGCATCTTTCCTGATGTCTCGCAGGCGATTGCCAAGAGCCTGGCGAGCCTGACGGGCGGGCGTGGACACGGGGCGCAGGCTACCGGGTCACGTACTCGGAGTGAGAAATCCCCATCGGCCACAGCGCGTCACGAACCGCCCTGTACTCGGCGATCAACTCGGGGTCTTCTTCCCTCGCGAATCCGCCGGCCTCGCCGTCCGGAGCGAAGAGGCTGAGGATCAGCCGGTCGTCGTCGAGGAGCCAGCAGTCCTCCGCTGGCAAGGCGACGCCAAGCGGCTCCCGTATCGGCAGGTAGCGGACATCCTCACCTGCGGCGACGTTCTGCTCGGCAACGAACAGGGACCATTGGGTGTATTCGGTGTGCGGGAGGGTGACCAGTCGGAGTCGCTCGACCGCCAGGCCGCGGTCGGTCACCTCCCGCACGAAGGAGAGCCATTCTTCCAGGAACGCGAAATCCTCAGGCTCTCCGTTCCTCCACCTGGCGATCGGGGCCTTCTCGTACGTGACCTTGTAGGTGTCGCGTAGTTCGAGGTGCCATGCACGCTTGACCGACCGAAGCGCATCCTGGAATTCGCGGTAGGTGATCGGCTCCATGGTCTCCTCAGCCCAGCAGGGCCATGACTCTCTTCTCCACGAGTACGCAGGTCTCGTAGTTGGGGATGTCCATCTGTTCGAGGATCGCGGGGTCCTCGACCCTCGCCCCCTTGACGACGTAGTTCCCATTTTCCATGACGTGGACGATAGGCGGGACGATGTTCCCGACCGTCCCGCTCAGGCCGTCATTCTCCAGGAAACTCAGGAGTCGCGCGTAGATCTCGACGACGGTCTCGTTGTCGTCGAGATCAAGCTTGGCCAGGATTGCTTCGTCAGTGACGATCCAGCCCTGAACGACGTACGAGTCCTCGCCCGTCGCGTAGAGCGTCGGGCTCTGTCCACCGGACGTCGCCTTCCCTAGGAACCTCAGGTGCATGATCTGCCTCCTCCATCGGGGGTTGAAGAATGTTGCACTCCTCAGATCATGCTGTGCGACTCGAAATTCAACGTCAAGGGCAAGGGAGTGCTCAGCGCGCTCCGCCAACACGCCGAGGAACCGAATCCCGCTGTTCCGCGTCCCGTATAGCCTGGCCGTGCTGGTGATCTTCCTGCACGGTGGTTTCAGCATCCCGGACGAGGCTTCCCGAGAGTGGTGCGGAGCTGGCCGCGTCGGGCTTCGATGGCTACTCCTACGACCAGCCTGAGACGGCCGGTCGACCCGGCTCGACGACGTCTCCGGCTACACCGTCGCCCGGCACGTCGCCGACCTCGGCCCGATCAGGAAGACCATCGGGGCGGAACGGGTGATCCTGGCCGGGGAGTCGTAGGGCGGCTTCGCTGCTGCTGGACTTCCTGCTCGACCGCTCCTCGGTGCGGCCGCCGAAGTGACCCCCGGCCGTCAGTCCCACCAGAACGACCAGGCGTTCCTTCCCGCGATCCGCTCGGCGTAGTCGATCAGCGTGCCCGAGCTGTAGGTGACACTGTCCGGGCAGAACGTCCAGTGCTCGGCGGCGACGTGGAGGGCGTGCTCCGGGGTGACGGGGGGCGCGGCGACGCTGAGGTCCAGGGTGTTGAAGCCGAGACCGACGACCCTGACCCCGAACCTGTCCTCCCAGCTACGCAGCACGGCCGCCAGCGGGACCATCCACTCGTTGTGGTTGAGCGCGCCCTGCCAGCCCATGACGGCCAGCACGTCGGCTCCCCGCTCGGCGGCGACCAGCCCGAGCGGGGTCCTGCGCTCGGCGACCATCCCGGCGTACCAGTCGGCGACCACGCCGGGGTCGGCGATGAGGTCGCCCGCGGGGGCCGGCCCCGGGCACTGCGGGCCGTACGGGGCAAGCAGGTCGAGCTGGTCGGCGTGGGTCCGCTCGACCCAGTCCGACCACACCTCGGCCATGAACGCGTCCGCGCGGTAGTTGTCGATCTCGGCCGCGGTGTCGGGGGCGATCTGCCCGGCCGACCACGGCTGGACGGAGTCCTCAAGCAGCACCGGCCACAGCCCCGAGTGCTCGTGCTCGACCCTGAGCCTGGTCCACAGGTCGGCGGGGACCGCCTCGTCACTCAGCCAGAAGGCCGGGAGATGGTCGAGCGCGAACCGCGAGTAGTCGGGGTCGGCCCACACCACGTCTCCCGGAGGCAACTCGGCCGCGATGCTCCTCCCCTGCCCGCCGTCGGCGAACAGTTGACCCAGCAGCGGCGGAAGTTGCCCACGCTCGCAATCGCTCATCCCCACCGATCCGATCCTGACCACGGACCAATTTTGGCGCGTCAGACGTGCCGAGCGACAGTTCTCCCCCTTACCAGCGGCAAACGCCCAGTACAGCGCCTATCAGACGAGCCCGTCTGACGGGCGCCCCGCCCCCTGGCGCGGGCGCCTGGGGCGGCGTCGGCGCGTGACGGAGGGGGCGGGGCGCGTGACGGACGGAGAGGCGTTACGGGGTGACGGAGGAGTGGGCGCCGACGCCGAACCCGGCGATCACCGCCTCCCGGTCGGCCCTGGTGATCGGCCAGCCGGGCGCGTCGGGACGGCTCTGCCAGGGTCTCGGCCCCTCCTTGGGCCGGTACTCGACCCCCAGCGCGTCCAGCCTGGCGGTGTGGACGTCGAGGCGCCGCGTGAACTCCTCGTACGGCGCGCGCTCGGCCGTCCACACAACCTCGGCGAAGGCGCACAGCCTGGGGAAGACCATGTAGTCCACGGCCCTGGGGTCGTCCAGGTGCTCGGTCCAGACGTTGCACTGGGCGCCGATCACCAGGGAACGGTCCTCCATCTCGGAGGGGACGGGGTCGAAGGCGTAGACGTCCCGGAGGGTGAGGGGCGGCCCGACCGGGGTGGGCTCCTCGGGCAGCTCCGACTGCCGGTAATCCAAATAGACCGACATATCGGGACATGCGACTACGCGGTGACCGGCCCGCGCCGCCACCGCCGTCGCCTTCGGCCCGCGCCAGGCGGCGACCGTCACCCCCGGCACCGCGCCGCCCTCCAGGATCTCGTCCCAGGCGTACGGCGTGCGCCCCGCAGCGGTGACGTGTTCGGACAGCGCCCTCAGGAAGGCGGCGCGGGCGGCCGGGTCCCCCGGGCACTCGTCCCCGCCGATGCCGACGTGGGAGCCGGGGAACAGCTCCATGACCTCGTCCAGGACGTCACGGCAGAAGTCCAGGGCCGCGGGCGAGGTGACGTCGAGGATGTCCTCGGAGACGCCCCAGCCGGTACGGACCTCGGTCGGCCGCAGCCCGAGCTCCGGATAGGCCGCGACCACGGCCTGGGTGTGGCCGGGCAGGTCGATCTCGGGGACGACGGTGACGAACCGCTCGGCCGCGTAGGCGACGATCTCCCGCACGTCGTCGGCGGTGTAGAAGCCGCCGTGCGGACGCCCGACGACGGTGCCGTGCTGGCGGGAGCCGAGCATGGTCGCCGGGCGCCAGCCGCCGACCGAGGTCAGCCGGGGATACTTGGCGATCTCCAGGCGCCATCCCTGGTCGTCGGTCAGGTGCAGGTGGAGCACGTTCAGCCGGTGCAGGGCCAGCAGGTCGACGAACCGCAGCAGAGCGGCCTTCGGCATGAAGTGCCTGGCCACGTCCAGCATGCAGCCGCGCCAGCCGTACGCGGGACGGTCCTCGATCTCGACGGCGGGCGCGGTCGGCGGCGCGCCCGTGACGGGGGCGCGGCGCAGTACGGCGGGCGGCAGCAGTTGCCGGAACGCCTGGGCGCCGTAGAAGACCCCGGCCGCGTCACCCCCGGTGATCCACACGCCGGAGGCGGTGACCCGCAGCCGGTAGGCCTCGGTCCCCAGGCCGGGGTCGAGGGCCAGGGTGAGGCGCTGTTGGCCGGGTTCCTCGGGGGGCAGCAGGGCGCAGCCGGTCGGCGGGCCGAGGGTGGCGCGCAGCCAGGCGGCGACGGCGGTCAGCTCCCGAGGGGCGTCGAGGGCGGTCTCCGGGGTCAGGACGAAGGTGCCCGAACCCGGCCTGACCGTCGACGGCGCCGGGACCAGGCCGTGGGCGGATGTGTCGGTGGCGCTCAATCCTTCACCGCCCCGCCGAGCCCGGCCACCAGCCTGCGCTGGACGGCCACGAAGAAGATCAGCACGGGAATGGTCATCAGCGTGGAGGCCGCCATGATTCCCCCCCAGTCGTTCTCGTCGGGTTTGAAGAAGACCAGCAGGGCCGCGGGCAGGGTCTGGTTGCCCGTGGCCGAGATGATGAAGGTCCTGGCGAAGATGAAGTCGTTCCACGCCGCGATGAAGGAGAACACGCTGGTCGCCACCAGGCCGGGAGCGACCAGCGGGAACAGGATGCGCCACAGCACGACGGACCTGCTCGCGCCGTCGATCATCGCGGCCTCCTCAAGCGCCTCGGGGACCGCGGCGACGAAGCCCCGCATCATCCAGACCGCGAACGGCAGGCTGAAGGCCAGGTGCACCAGGACGAGCGAGCCGAGCGTGTTGAGGCCGACGCCGGGCACCGCCGTACCGAGGTCGCGGACCAGGAAGAACAGCGGGATCGTCAGCGCCTCGACCGGCACCATCTGCGCGATCAGGAACATGATCAGCACCGTGGTGCGGAACCGGAAGCGGAACCGGGTCACCGCGACGGCGGCCAGGAAGGCCACGATCCCGGAGAGCACGACGACGGACAGCGCGACGACGACGCTGTTGAGGAAGTAGCGGCCGAAGTTCTCCCCGCCGAGCACCCGCTGGAAGTTCTCCAGCGTCGGCGCCAGGGTCCACGGGCGCACCTGGAGCGACTGGATCTCCCCCGCGGGCTTCACCGCGGACAGGACCATCCAGTAGATCGGGAAGAAGGTGACGAACGCCGTGGCCACCGCCACGACGTTGGCGACCAGTCGGGATCTGCTCACAGCCTCTCCCCGTTGCGGTGGATGGCGCGGATGTAGAACAGGGTGACCACCAGCAGGATCAGCGTCATGACCACGCCGATCGCCGAGCCGAGGCCGTACTCCGAGGAGCCGAAGGCCGTCTGGTAGGCGTAGACGTTGAGCACCGAGTTCTGGCCCGCTATGCCGCCACCGTTGGTCATCACGTAGATCTGCGTGAAGATCTTGAAGTCCCAGATGATCGACTGGATGACGACGATCGTGATCAGCGGCCGCAGCATCGGCACGATGATCCGCCAGAAGGACTGCCAGGCGGAGGCGCCGTCCAGCGAGGCCGCCTCCAACACGGAGCCGGGGATGGCCTGGATGCCCGCGTAGAGGGTCACCATGACGAAGGGGAAGGAGTGCCAGACCACGGTCGCCCCGACGACGCCGAAGGTGACCCACCGGTCGTAGAACCAGTTGAACCCCTCGATGCCGAGGACCTGGTTGACCAGCCCGAGGTCGGCGTCGAACAGGAACATCCAGACGGTCGAGCCGGTCATCGCGGGCGCCGCCCAGGCGGCCATCGCGGCCAGCGAGAGCAGCAGGCGGGGCACCCTGCCCGCCCTGGTGAGCACGACGGCCAGCGCCGCGCCGACCGCGAGCGTAGCGACCACCAGGGCCGCGGCGAACACCAGCGTCTGCCCGAGCACCGACCAGAAACGGCCGTCCCCGACGAGGGTCGCGTAGTTCTCCAGCCCCACGAACCGGGTCGGCTGCCCGCCGCTGACCTGGGCCTGCCGGTAGTCGAAGACCGACAGCAGGCCCAGCATGTAGATCGGGTAGCCGAACAGCGGCACCAGTACGGCGGCGGACGGCAGCAGATAGAGCCAGGGGCGCAGGCGTGCACCCCCGCGGGCCCGGTTTCCCGGGCCCGCGGGTGCCTTCGGCGCCCCTGGTTCCCCCGGCACCACGGTCGCGGTGGTCACCGAGGTCATGACCGGCCGAAGGCGGCCTTCACCGCCGCCGCGGCCTCGTCGGTCGCCTGCTCGACGGTGGCCTGCTTGGTGGCGATCTTCTGGAGCATGGTCGGGATGACCTTCTGGTTGTCGATCTTCACCCAGGCCGGGTCGATCGGCACGAAACGGGTGCCCGCGGCGACGGTGTCGAGGAACGGCTTGAGGAAGGAGTCCTTGGCCGCCAGCTCGTCACGCGCCGAGGTGAGGGTCGGCAGGTTGCCCATGGCCTCGAACATCTTGGTCTGGTAGGCCTTGCCGCCGAGGAGCTGCAGGAATTTCACGGCCAGCGTGCGGTGCTGGCTGTTCTTCATGACGCCGAGGTTGTTGCCGCCGGAGAAGGCCGGGGCGATGGTGCCCGCCTTCGAGCCGGGCAGCGGGATCACGGCGTACTTGCCCGCGGCGGCCCCCGCGTCCACCGCGGCGCGGTTGAAGTTGCCGAGGATGCCCATCGCGGCCTTGCCCCCGGCGAACAGCTCGACGGTCTTGCCACCGGTCAGGCTCGCGCACGCCTGCGGCGGGCAGACGTCGTCGCTGAGCAGGTCGGTGTAGGTCTTGACGCCCTTGCGGGACTCGGGGCTGGCGAGGTTCTCGATGTCGCCCCCCGCGTCCCAGACGAACGGCATGGCGCCGAAGGTGTACTCGCCGCCGACGGCGATGCCGTACAGGTCGGGCTTCTTCTTGCGGATCTCGCGGGCGGTCTCGGTCAGCTCCTCCAGGGTGGCCGGGGGCTTGAGGCCGAGCTCGTCGAAGACGTCGGTGCGGTAGTACAGGGAGCGGATGCCGATGTACCACGGCAGGCCGTAGACCTTGCCGTCCACGGTCGCCGACTTCAGCAGGTCGGCGCCGATGTCCTTGCCCTCCGACCAGGCCGACAGGTCGGGGCCGATATCGCTGAAGCCACCGGCCGCGGCGTACTCGGCCAGGTCGGTGTTGCCGTATTCGGCGACGTCGGGCGCGCTCGCCGGGTCGTTGAAGGCGCCCTTGAACTTCTCGTGTCTGGCGGGGGTCGTCGGGATGTAGGCGACCTCGACCTTCACTCCCGCGTTCGCGGCGGTGAACTCCTTGATCACCTCTCCGACGACCTTCTCCTTGGGGGCGCGGTTCGGCTCGTCGAACAGCCACACGCGCAGGGTCCCGGACTTGTCGTCACCACCGCTCGCGGCCGGGGCGGTCGACGGCGCGCAGGCGGCCAGGGCCAGCAGGGCCACGCCCGCGGCGGCCCAGTTCAGGATCTTCACAGGTCTCTCCTCCCGTTGGCGGCAGACCCTAGAAAGGTGACGCCCGTCACCGGAAGGGGGGAATGTCCTTTGTTCTGCATTGCAGAACCTTGTGTCGCAAACTGGAAAGAAGACTTCCAATTCCCCTAGTTTGTGGTCCATGCCCGACCAGCCTGACCACACGTGAGGGCGTGATGAACGAACCAGCCCCGGAACGCAACCAGTCAGCCTCGCTGCGGCGAGCCCTGGCGGTACTGGAACACGTCCGCGACCACGCGGGCGCGGGCCAGGGGCTCTCGCTCACCCGCCTCGCCGAGGCCACCGGCCTGTCCAAGAGCACCGTGCTCCGGCTGACCGTCCCGCTCATCGAGGCCAGACTGATCGACCGGGACCGCAAGACCGGCGCCTACCGGCTCGGGCACGGCTCACTCCACCTCGGTCAGGCCTACCTGTCCACGCTCGACCTGCGGACCGTCGCCGCCGAGGAGTCGCACCGGCTGATGACCGAGGTCAGGGAGACCGTCCACCTCGTGGTCTACGACCCGCCGGAGGTGGTCTACATCGACAAGGTCGAGAACGAGGCCACCGTGCGGATGGCCTCGCGGATCGGCAGCAGGGCGCCCGTCTACCGGACCGCCGTCGGCAAGGCCATCCTCGCCTGGCAGCAGGACGAGGACGTCGAACGGGTCGTGGCCGCCGGGATGCCGAGGATGACCCGCCACACCATCGTGGACGCCGAGCGACTGCGCACCGAACTCGGCCGCATCCGGCAGCGCGGCTACGCCGTGGACGACCGTGAGAACGAGCCCGAGGTGCGCTGCGTCGCGGCGCCGATCTTCAACCACGCCGACGCCGCGACCTCCGCCATCTCCGTCTCCGGGCTCACCTCCCGGATCACCGCCGCCCGCGTCCGCGATCTGGGACCGTTGGTCGCGGAGACGGCGCTGCGCATCTCCAGGAAGCTGGGATCGACCCGCTGACCGTCCCACAGACGGGGCCCGGCGTCAGGGGGGGACGCCGGGCCCGTGGGAGCAGGGGGCTCCCACCCGCATGTCCGACGAGAGCATAAGGACCAACCTTTGATGATCGACCTGGTGACGCTCGGGGAGAGCATGGCGCTGTTCACCGCACGCCGTACCGGGCTGCTCCGGCACGCTCGCGACTTCGGCCTCGGTGTGGGGGGCGCCGAGTCGAACCTGGCGATCGGTGTCAGCCGCATGGGCCGCCGCGCGGCCTGGATCGGCCGGGTGGGAGCCGACGAGTTCGGGGAGCTGCTGCGCTCGACGCTGGCGGGCGAGGGGGTGGACGTCCGGGGCATGATCGTCGATCCCGAGGCGCCGACGGGCCTGATGGTCAAGAGCAGGCGGACCGCCGAACTGGTCGACGTGCGCTACTACCGCTCGGGAAGCGCCGGGTCCCGGCTCTCCCCCGACGACCTGGACCTGCCGACGCTGCGCTCGGCCCGGGTGCTGCACGTCACCGGCATCACGCTCGCGATCTCCGCCTCCGCCGCCGAGACCGTGCGCGCCGCGGTCGCCGAGGCCCGCGCCGCCGGGGTGACGGTCTCGCTCGACGTCAACTACCGCCGCGCCCTGTGGAGCCCCGCCGAGGCCTCGGCCGCCCTGCGGGACGTCGTGGCCTCCGCCGACGTCCTGTTCGCCACCGAGGCCGAGGGCAGGCTGCTCGCCGAGGGCGACGACCCGGTCTGCCTGGCCAAGTCCCTGTCCGCCCTCGGCCCCCGCCACGTGCTGGTCAAACGCGGCCCGCTCGGCGCCGTCGAGCTGTCCGACGGGGTGGTACGGCACGCGGAGCCGTACCGGGTGACCGAGCTTGACCCGGTTGGGGCGGGCGACGCCTTCGCGGCGGGCTGGCTGGCCGAGACGCTGGAGGAGGCCGACCCGGAGCGGCGCCTGGCCACGGCCTGCGCGGCCGGGGCGTTCGCGGTCACCTCGGAGGGCGACTGGGAGAGCCTCCCCCGCCGCCAGGACCTCACCCTCCTGTCCCCCACGGACGCCGTCAGCCGCTGACCCCTGTGAGATCCTGGGGCCCCCGAGCAAGATCCGATCTGGAGGTCACGATGACCGGCATCAGAGAAGACTTCCTCTCCGCGGCGCGTTCGGCCGCCGCCCTGCTCCGTGACCCCGCGGTCGTCGCCGCGTGGGACAGGCCGAGCGCGCTGGCGGAGTTCGGCGTCGGCGGCCTGGCCGGGCACATGGTCAACCAGATCCTGCTCGTTCCCCAGCTCATGGAGTATCCGGTGCCCGAGGAACCGGTCGTCTCCCTCGTCGAGCACTACGGCCGTTCCCTGTGGGTGGAGGCGAGCCTCGACGACGAGGTCAACGTCACCATCCGCCAGGGCGGCGAGCAGATCGCCGCCGAGGGTCCCGAGGCACTGGCGGCGCGCGTCGAGGCGGTCATCGAGGAACTGGCCGTACGGCTGCCCGCCGCACCCGAGCGGGCGGTGCGTTTCCCGTGGTGGGGGCCGTGGTCGCTGATGTTCGACGACACGCTGGTCACCAGGACCGTCGAGCTGGTCGTCCACTCCGACGACCTCGCGGTCAGCGTGGGCATCCCGACACCCACGCTGCCGGAGAGCGTCGTGGACAGGGTGGTCGGCCTGCTGTCCCTGGTGGCCGTACGACGGCACGGCCAGACCGTCGTCCTGCGCGCCCTCAGCCGCGCCGAACGCGCCCCGTCGAACGTCACGGCCTTCTGAGTGCGCCGACGAGGACGGTCGCGGTCTCCGCGATGACCTTCTCCTCGTAGCGGGTGTCCGCGCCCTCGCGGGTGGTGTAGACGGCCATGACGATGGGAGCCGCCGACCCCGGGGGACGGATGACGGCGATGTCGTTGGCGGCGCCGTAGGAGTCGCTCGAACCGGTCTTGTCCCCGACGCCCCAGCCCGGGGGCAGTCCGGCGCGGATGCGCGCGTCGCCGGTCTTGTTCGCCCGCAGCCAGCCCTCAAGGCGCGCCCTGTCCTCGGGCACGAGCGCGTTCCCGAGGGTGACCGCCCGCAGGTCACCCGCCACGGCCGCGGGGGTGGTGGTGTCGCGCTTCTCCCCGGGGTTCCAGTCGTTGAGTTCGGTCTCCCAGCGGTCCAGGCGGGAGACCGGGTCGTTCAGCGAGCGGAGGTATCTCGTCAGCCCCGCGGGACCGCCGATCTGCCTCAGCAGCATGTTGCCCGCCGTGTTGTCGCTACGGGTGATGGCCGCCTCGCACAGCCTGGCGACGCTCAGCCCGTCCCTCACGTGCTTCTCCGTGATCGGGGAGTTCGGCTTCAGGTCACCCCGCTTCCAGCGCACGACGCGCTCCATCAGCCCGGGACTCGACGTGCGTGCTCTGTGCAGTACGGCTGCCGCCGCGAGCGCCTTGAAGGTGGACAGCAGCGGGAAGCGTTCGCCGGACCGGTAGGTGATCGTCCTTCCACTGCCCGTGTCGAGGGCGTAGGCCCCGATCCGCCCCCTGAAGGACCTCTCCAGCGCGCGCAGTCTCCGGTGGACGTCGGCCTCACCGGCCGGACGCGCCGCCGCGACCCGCGTGGCATGCCCGCCGTCCACGGTGGCCTGGCCGTACAGGACGGTGCCCGCGAGAAGCGCGAACACGGGGACGGTCGTCCTCAGGGCCGCCAAGAGGCGACGGGTGCGGTTTCGCATCCCTCGATTCTCACCCCCACCCGACGCCGGTCCCGGACACACGGCGAAACCCCCCAGATGACAACGGCGTGTCGCCCTCGGCGTCGTGATGTGCCCGGGTGTGTCCCTCAAGAGGGCATCGCCGTGCCGTCTTCGACGTCGTGAGTGCCCGGCCTGCCCGGAGGTGCGTCCCTCGGGGAGGCCGTAGGTATGGCGTGGTCATCGGGCCGCGCGCCGTACGGCCTCCGCTGCGTTGATCAGGCCGATGTGGCTGAAGGCCTGGGGGAAGTTGCCGATGGCCTCCCCAGTCACCGAGTCGACCTCCTCGGCGAGCAGGCCGACGTCGTTGGCGTACGACGCCGCGGTCTCGAACGTCCGCCTGGCGGGTCCGCTCCTGCCCGCCATCGCCTGGGCCTGGGCCAGCCAGAACGTGCACAGCAGGAACGTGCCCTCGTCCCCCGCCAGCCCGTCGGCCGCGAGGTAACGGTGCACCAGGCCGCGCTCGTCGGTCAGCCGTTCGGCGACGGCGTCGACGGTCGCCCGCACCCGGGGATCGTCGCCGGGCAGGAAGCCGACCATGGGCAGCATCAGCGCGGCGGCGTCCAGGTCCCGCGAGCCGAACGCCTGGGTGAAGGCGCCCACCTCGGCGTTCCAGCCGTGGGTCAGGATCGCCTCGCGGATGCGCTCCCCGGTCTCCTTCCAGGCCGCGACCCGCCCGTCTACCCCCAGGATCGGGGCCAAGGCCACGGCCCTGTCCATGGCGACCCAGCACATCAGCTTGGAGTGCAGGTAGTGCCGCCCCGGGCCGCGTACCTCCCAGATTCCCTGGTCGGGCTCCTGCCAGCGGCGGGCCGCCATGTCCGCGACGCCGACCAGGAAGGAGCGGGTCAGCGGGTCGAGCTGGCGCGCGTCGCCGTGGAGCAGGGCCGCCGCGTCGAGCAGTTCGCCGTAGACGTCGATCTGGCGCTGCCGCCAGGCGTCGTTGCCGACACGCACCGGGGCGCTGTCCCGCCAGCCGGTCAGGTGGGGAAGCGGCCGTTCGCTCAGGTCGCGCTCGCCGCCGACGCCGTACATGATCTGCAGGTCGGCGCCCTGGTCGAGCTGCGTGGCCGAGGCGCGGGCGAGGAAGGTGAAGAACTCCGCCTCCTCGACCTCGCACGTCGCGGTCGAGAGCGCCTGGAGGGTGAAACTGGTGTCGCGGACCCAGGTGTAGCGGTAGTCCCAGTTGCGCTCCCCGCCGACACTCTCCGGCAACGAGGTGGTCGCCGCGGCGACGATGGCGCCGGTCGGGGCGAAGGTCAGGGCGCGCAGCACGTGTCCGCTCCGGTCGACCTCCCGCTCCCACGGCCCCCGGTAGCCCAGGTGTGTCCGCGACCAGGAGCGCCATCCGGCGAGGGTGTCCGCGATACGGCGGTGGATCCCCTCCTGGCCCCTGCGCGGCGGGTCGGGCGCCCATCCCGAACTGGCCTGCAACGCCATGCCCAGGCGCTGACCCGCCTCAAGGGTGACGGTGCCGTACGCCGTCGAGCCGCTCACCCGCAGCGGCACCGGGACCGACAGCGTCAGGACGTTCGCGCCGCCCCGTGCGACCAGTCCGCCGGAGACCTGCTCCATCAGCGGCTGGACGAGCCCGAACTCGGGGCGCGGCGCGTACTCGACCTCAAGCGTCATCCGCCCCTCGACACACGTCGCCTCGCGCAGTAGCAGCCCCGGCGAGCCGATCCCCAGCGTGTGCCCGCGCTCCCCCCTGCCCAGGGCGAGCGCGTCGCGCAGGACCACGGTCCCGTCCCGGCCGTGGAAGGTGGTTTCGAGCACGAGACTCTGCTCAAGGTATGCGCGCTCGACCTCGACGGGACAGGCCGGCCGTACGGCCCAGTGCCCGGCGTCCTCGTCGAGAAGCCTGGCGAAGAGCGCGGGACTGTCGAAGCGGGGCAGGCACAGCCAGTCGATCGAGCCGTCCGAGGTGACCAGGGCCGCCGAACGGCAGTCGGACAACATGGCGTGGTCGCTGATCGGTCGTGTGCTCAAGGCCGTGCACCTCGCCAACCGTGAGGATCGTGGGCCCCCGCCCACCCAAAGATGATTTTTACCCCCAAACCACCATTTATCACCCCATACCAGCCGGGCCCGGCCCCTGAAGCGCGGCCCGCTTCCCTCGGACCTGGGAGGCGAGGTGTGCGGCGGCCCAGCCTCGTCCAGACCGCGCGCCCTGTCCGCTTCAGGACAGGAAGATGTCTGATTTACGACAACGCACCTGACGGTTCCCCTGCATCGTTGGCAGAGCCGAGGCCCAACTGGAGGTTCGTCATGGAGAAGTACCGCGCGCTGCTCACCGTTGACGCCGAGAAGTTCAGCGCCCACCGGGACGCCGACCTGCCCCACCTCCACATGGAGATCCGCCGCGCCCTCGCCGCCGCCTGTACGGCCTGCGGCCTGGCCGAGGCCTGGGAGTCCGCCCGGTTCAAGGAGAGCACCGGCGACGGCATCCTCGTCGTCCTGCCCGCCGAGACGATCCCCGCGCTCGTCGAGCCCTTCCCCACCCGACTCCAGGAGGCCCTGGCCGAGGCCGCGCCCGGACTGCGGGCCAGAGGACTGAGACTGCGGCTGCGCGCGGCCCTGCACGTGGGCCTCGTGGACGACGAACGGGAGGAGGCCCCCGGCATCTCGGCCGCCGCCGTCACCGTCTGCCGCCTCGGCGACAGCGAGCCCCTGCGCGACGCCCTCGCGGGCAGCGACCCCGACGTCACCTTCGTCGCGTTCCTGCTGTCGGACGAGGTCTTCCGCCACTACGTCGCCGCAGGCCGTACGGCACTGCACGAGAGCCAGTTCACGCGGGTGCGCGCCGTCGTCAAACAGTTCTCCGAGTCCGCCTACCTGCGTGTTCCCGTGCCGTCCGCCGTCGCCGTACCGCTCCCCGAGGCCGATCTTCCCGTCCGGGGTGGCGAAATCTCGATCAGCGGGGTAACGATCAACGGGCGGGGATCACGCAACGCCTTCGGCAACACGGTGAACGGCGACTTCAGGATGGGCTGACATGACCACGACCATGATCGAGGACGTCACGATCAACGGAGACGGCTCGCAGAACGTCTTCGGGAACACCGTCGCGCGGGACCTCATCCTCAACCAGCTCACCATCGTGCGTGGCCGTCCCACGATGGTGCTGTCCGAGGAGGAGATCGTCGAGCGGGTCAAGGTCTACATCCCCGCCTTCAACCACGCCAGGATCGTGGAGATCCTGGCGGCCGACCACGTCATCGCGCTGGCCGGTCCTCAGGGGGCGGGCGTGGTCACCACGGCCATCGCGGCGTTGCGGCGCCTGCACCCGGCCCTGCGCATCCGGCTCTTCTCCACCGGCGAGGACGACGTCGAGCAGGCCGCCGCGTCCGCGCCCTGCGGATACCTGATCCGCGCCCGCGACGAGGAGCCCTCACGGCTGCGTTCCTTCCTGGAGGCGGTACGCGCCTCTGGCGGGTTCGCCGTCGTCGTCGGCACGGCCGCCGAGCAGCGGCACCTCACCGAGTTCCTGACGGCGATCACCGTCGAGCCGCCGCCCGCCGCCACCGTCTACCGCAGCCACCTCGCCCGCAGGGGCATGTTCGACTCCCCGTGGCAGGAATGGTCCGGGGCGGCACGGCTGCTGCGCGGCGCCTCCCCCGGCGACGCCGCCCGCCTCGCCAAGATCGTCGATGAGGTGAGCCGCAGGGGCGGTGACGAGCACGAGGTCGAACGCGCCTACCTCGGATGGGCCGAGGAACTCCGCAAGTGGTTCGACTTCCATCCCGGTCTGCTGGACCAGACCCTGATGATCGCCGCGACGACGATCACCCCCGCCGACGAGACCCAGGTGTACGGCGCCGCCTCGTCCCTGGCCAGGCACCTGGACATCCCCCTCGCGGGAGGCGGCCTCGCCTGGACCCCGACCACCGGCCTGAGCGAGCTGCTCGACGCCGACCGCGACGAGGACCAGATCGTCTTCCGCCGGTACGGCTACGCCGAGTCGCTCCTGCCCCACGTCTTCGCCGAGTACCCGCTGGCCAGGATGGAGCTGCTCTCCTGGCTGGCCAAGCTGCCGACCGACACCGTCCTCGCGCTTGAGAGAACGCTCGGCCACCGGCTCGTCAGGACGTTCGCCGACCTCGCGGCCAAGTACAACAAGCCGGAGAAGATCACCCAGATGGCGCGGACCTGGGGCACGGGACCCGCCGCCGACCTGGCCTACATCGCGCTCACCCAGACCTGTCTTGACCCCCTCGTCGGTGGCCGGGTGCGCAGCAAGCTCTACGAGTGGTCGCGGGAGCGCCAGGCGCCCCAGAGCCTGAAGCTCACCGTCGCGCAGGTCTGCGAGGTTCTCGGCCAGACCCACCTGTCGATCGCCATGACCCGGCTCAAACACCTGGCCACCCACGGCGACGAGCAGGTCAGGCGGGAGGTCCTCGACGTGGCCCGCGCCCTGGCGGACCTCGACCCGATGGCGGTCTTCTCGACGGTGTTGAAGTGGGCCGCGAGCACAGCCCAGGGCTCCGGCACGGAGATGGTCGGCAGGCTCGACGTCGCCATGCGTCTCCTGCTCGACCTGCTCCCCGCCTTCGGCGGCACCGAACTCCGCCGTGTCCTGGAGACCGTGGACCACCTGGTGACGAACGGCGCCCCCCAGCTCCGCACCCGCCTGCTGGACTGGACCAGGGAACTGGCCGCCGGCTATCCGGTCCACGTGCTCATCCTGGCGCTGTCCCTCACCAGGAACACCGGTGCCTCCGCCACCAAGCAGCGCACGACCTTCGGCACCGACCTCTTCCTGTCCCTGACCGTCTCCCTGGACTTCGAGGAGCACGCCTCGGTGCTGGAGATGTCCGGCCCCGTCGATCCGATGTCCTGCACCCTCGCCTGGCGTACGGCCTTCGCCACCACCCGCGAGTTCCCCAACTTCGGCGAGGCCCTGCACGTCTGGCTGGACACCGCCGCCGCCCGCGAAGACCTGCGTCCCGCCCTGGTCTCCGCCCTCACCGCCGCCGCCCATCCGAGCCCGGCCTCCCGCCAGCTCCTGACGGACCGGGTCCGCGCCTGGGCGGCCGGTGGGCGTGGCCGCCGTACGGTCAAGGAGGCGATCCTCACCCGCGTCCTGCTCCCCGAGTGGCACCGCTGGTTTTTGGTCGCCTGGGTACGGCTGCGCACCACCGTCCTCTAACCGTTCCTGCTTCTTGGTCTGGGCCTTCGGTGTGGGCTTTTTGTCGGGGGCGGCTGACAGACTGCGGGGATGGCAACATGGCAACAGTTCGAACGTGAGGCCGGTGAGCTGGCCTCCGTGGTGAGGGCCCGGTTCGAGGCGAGCAAGAGCCACGTGCTCGCGACCCTGCGCAAGGACGGTTCCCCCCGGGTGAGTGGCACCGAGGTCGACTTCCAGGGCCCCGACCTGTCGTTCGGCTCGATGCTCGGCGCGGTCAAGGCCCTGGACCTGCGGCGCGACGGCCGGTGCGCGATCCACGCCCACCCGCACGACGACGGCGACGCCAAGGTCGCCGGGGTCGCGGTCGAGATCACCGACCCCGACGAGAAACGCGCCTACACCACGGGCGACGAACCCCCCGGCGACTTCCACGCCTTCCGCCTCGACCTCCACGAGGCCGTCCTCACCTCGGTCGAGGACAACGAGCTGGTCATCCGCCTCTGGCACCCGGGCCAACCGGTACGAGTCATCCGCCGCAAGTAACCACACGGCTCCGCCTCAGCGCGGAGCCGTACTACTGAACGCACCCAAAAAGAGCTGATAAATCAGAAGCCCGGACCGAAATTTTCACTTTGAACTTTTTCTGACATGCCACCAGGGATTAAAACGCAGACCGCCAATTAAGGCCCAGTCATCATTAATGCCACCCGCAAAAACATTCAATATGACATGATTGCGACATTGAACACAAGACAAATATGACCATATCCTAAAAAGCGCCAGCCTGCGATAAACATCACCCAATCGCCCTCAAGGAAAATGCCGACAAGCCGCCCCCATACGGGATATGGTCATGCACAGATGGGACGATTAGCGCTAGACCGTACCTATGCCCGGCGAGTGATTTCCTAGATGTTCTACTCGCCCCAGAGAATGTCAGCTTGATTCACAAACCTTCATGATTTCCATAAAGAAAATATGAGTGAGTGACTCGCATTCTATTCCCCATACATGACGTCTTGGGTTTCAGGTTTCTCTCGATGCCACCTGCGGCGGCCGAGGCCAGATCGCAATTGCTCGCCGGGCAAGCGAGATGGAGCGGGCAACGATTGCCTCATCCGTCCAGGAGTTTATATGCTCTGCGACTATCTCAGAATTGAGCTTGAGGACGCTGTACTTGTTGAGCAAGGTCCGTTTTCCGAACACCGGATCCACTTCACCCGCGAGCGCCTCAGCATCTGTCCATGGACGATTCGAAAGCTTTGGATTGAGATACTCGTTTACAAGGGTCAGATTGCCGAGGGTCTGAACGAGCAGGTCACGGCGTTGACGCCCCGCCAGATCAGGTGGAGCCTCCCAATGATCGTGCCATGCCTGCGGCATAACGTGCTCAATGGTTAGAACACCGCGTGGACAATGCACGTGCTCGGCGTATTTGTCTCTCGTCTTGTCTTCAATGGCCTCAAGAACCATGCGCAACCGGCCTCGAGTGAGATCCGTATACGCCTTCACCGTCTGAAGAAAATTAATGACCTGCTCATCGGAAGGCCAGTAAACAGCGGTTGCGTCACTCTTGGCTAGGTACGCTTCCGTGATCTCCCCAGCCAATTGCGGACCACCACGGTTCAGTTCGCGAAGAAGGTCGAGCACTATCCGGTTGTAATTCTTTGTGGTCAATTTGCAGAGCATGCGACGAACCAGCCAGCTCTCCATTGCAGCAAGCGCTCGTCTCCGCTGCTCAGTTGGCATCTGCTGATCTGTCCAACGCAAGATCCAGAGCAGGAAAGGCCCAACGACCGATGCCTCCATGACTTTGATGACACGGTAATAGAACGTCCCCTCCGGAGAATCCCACGGTAGGTGCTCCAACTCCGCGTACACACGAGCGTCCTCAGCAATATCACGCATCACTTCCCAGGCGGGATATTTTCCGATCCGGATATAATCACGGAACTCCGTGAACACCCGGTCCGCTGGAATATCCCGGAGCAACTTCATTGTCAGCCAGTAGTTCATGAAGATATCTACATAGGGACGCTTCAATCGACCCTGTCGAATGTCGCGCCGCCAGTAGTTGGAATCGAAGGGCTTCCAGTACTGGTCGTAAAGACGCTTCAGGTCACCCTTTTGCTGAGCGGCGACCTGGAAGACCAAATTCTTGATCAGATCTGCTGCAAGCAGCGGGGTACCACGGTGGTTGAGAGTCTCGAAGATAACCTGCGCATTATCCCCTGGCTCAAGGTCGATAACCACCACACGCAGGTAGTCACGCAGTGCTCTGGTAAGAGCGGCAATCTTCTGTTGGGATTTATCGGAGTCTCCCTCGGGCTCCACCCATTGGACGATCTCGCTCACAAAGAATGCGTGCGCTTTCGCAATTCCACTAGAGATGAGATCTTCGGGCAGCTCCCGACTGTTGTTCATGACCGCACAAAAGGCCTCCTGATCCCGATCTGTCGGCCAAACCTTGAACACCTCGTCGGGATCCTTGGCCAGTCGGCGGTCATTCAGCACTAATGACTCAAGCGCGCTCGAGTCAATGTCCTCCCCGTGTCGCTCCGCAATCAATTGTGCCGCGTCCAGTAGGATCTGCAGTGTCGTCAGCCGCTGTTGACCGTCGATGACATTCCGGATCGGGATGACCCCAGACTTGATCCACTGCTGCTCCAGGACGATCGCTCCCAAGAAGTGGGGTGGCGTACTTACCTCGAAGTCATCAGCGGCCTCAAGGACCTGCTCGGCAACCTTCCGTACGTCCTCCCACAGAGGTCCCCACTGGTCTTCCCGGTTCCACACGTATGGACGCTGGAACAATGGGATGACATAACGGATGGGGGCACTGAAGATTTCTGTTGGCGTGCGCGTGTCGGCCTTCATTGTTCCTCAGGGGCGAGAGGGACATCTGTCAGGATCGTGCTCAAGACGAATATCTTGACACAGCAAGGCCACCACCGTCCGAAAAAACGGAACCATACGAGTCAGGACTGATGTTCTCAATCCAACCAGCGTCACCGATCCCCGCGAGCATGGATCTACAACGATCTTGGAGCTCTGGCCCACTTTGAGCCGCAATCATGATCCTTAAGCGATTCGCACAGCCGCCAAACAACGAAGCCCCAGATCAGACTACGTCCGACCTGGGGCTCCTCAGGTGCGCCGCCAGGGACTCGAACCCCGGACCCGCTGATTAAGAGTCAGCTGCTCTAACCAACTGAGCTAGCGGCGCCTCAAAGCTCTTGAAGGATAGCGCACTTCGGCCATGGGCTCGTAATCCGGTGGGAGTCAGTTCATCCTGCGCAGGACGCGGGCGGCGGTCCTGGCGAGTAGTTCGACCTGCTCCTCGTCGAGTTGCATGCGTGGCCCGGCCAGGATCCAGCGGGCGGCCAGGCGTGGCTTGAGGAGGGTGAGGCCCTCGGCGCTGACCGTTCGTTTGAGTTCGCCGCCGTGTACGGCCAGCAGCGGCTCGATCGTCACGGGGATACCGGACTCGCGGGAGAGCACCTCGGCCAGGGAGTCGGCGGCCTTGACGAGTGCCTTGGCGACCGATGTGCCGTACTTCTCGCCGAGGAACAGCCGCTCGCCGTACTTGGCGATCTCGGTGTCCGGGGACCAGGCCTCGTTGTCGATCACCCACACGCCGCCGGGCCCGATGACCAGGTGGTCGATCGAGGCCTCCCCCGGCACGGCGCGACCGGCGAGGATGCGGTAGCCGTGTCTGCGGAGACTGCGGCGCAGCCGCCTCCCGGTGATGGTCTCGCCCCTGCGCCTGCCCCGCCAGACCGCGGTCGCCTCGTAGGAGCGCCAGGCCCAGAACATGTCACCGGCGCCGACCAGCAGGCCGCACACGAGCCCGAAGAGGACGGGAGAGGGGATGGCGAACCGGTAGGCGATCACCAGTCCCACGGCCAGGCCTCCGGCCGCCTTGAGTCCGCGCATCTTCCAACGCTGGTCAGCCTCTTTGCGCCAGAACTGCTCGTACATGACCTGGGGCGACAACCCGTGGACCGGGTCCTCACTCGTCACGTAGATGGATCCGCCGGGCACAGCGAACTCCCGAGAGTCGAACGGTCAGGTAGGCACGCGGATCTGCGACGTTGAAGATCCTTGGCCATCAAATACCCGGTGGGGGGTTGGGGGCACCCCGGACCCGCCAAAGGTGATGGAACTAACACAACTCGGATAGCTTTCCGGGGTCCGACCAAGCCGATCTCCTCACCCCATGATGAGGCACCGATTACCCGGCCGTCGCGGTGACGGCCGGGGAGGTCTCCGCGACCTTCCTGGTGACCAGCCGCCCGATCAGCGCGGAGAGCTTGCGCGGACGCTCCGGCACGAGGTGGGCCATGGCGAAGTTGCTCATTCCCGGCACGACGTAACCCCGGTTACGGTCGAGCGCCCGCAGCGCGCTGCGGACCACCCGGTCCGGCGTGCTCATCCGCGCTCCGATCGCCGCGTCCCTGGTGCCGATCACGTCGAAGAACGCGGTCTCGACCGGTCCTGGGGTGACGGCGAGCACCTTGATCCCCCGTCCCCTGAACTCGCTCCACAGCGCCAGGCTGAAGTTGAGCACGAACGTCTTGGACGCGCCGTAGGTCGCGAAGTAGGGCGTGATGTGGAAGCCCGCGGTCGATCCGACGTTGACGACCGCGCCACCGCCACGGGCGACCATGCCGGGGACGAACGCGTGGGTCAGACCGACCAGGGACACGACGTTGACCATGAGCTCGTCGTGCTCACGTTCGGCCGGGATCTCCTCGAAGCGGCCCGCGGTGCCGAAGCCCGCGTTGTTGACCAGCAGATCGACGGTCATCCCCCTGGCGGCCACCTCGTCGGCCACCCGTGAGGCGGCGTCGGGCGCCGCGAGGTCCTGGGCGACGACCTCGGCCCGCACGCCGTGCGTCCCGCGCAGTTCCTCGGCCAGGCTCTCCAGCTTGTCCACGGAACGGGCGACGAGCACGAGGTCGTGACCACGCGCGGCGAGCTGACGGGCGAACTCGACGCCGATGCCCGAGGAGGCTCCGGTCACGAGAGCTGTGCTGTTCATCGTGAAACTCCCTTGACTCACTTTCCTGTGTCATCAAGGTAGCAGCTATGCATTTATCCGCAACAGTGATGTAGCAGATAGCTTCCCAAGTGGGGCGGTGCTGTAGCCTCTGGGCATGGCAACGACAGGTCGGCGGCTACGGGCGGACGCGGAACGCAGTGTCAGGACGATCCTGGAGGCGGCCGAACGCCTGCTCAGTGAGAATCCCGGCGCGACGATGGAGCAGATCGCCGAGGCCGCCGGAGTCGCCAGAACCACCGTCCACCGGCGCTTCGCCAGCCGGGAGGCCCTCGTCGAGACCATGGCGACCTCCGCGTGGCAGGAGATCGACGACGCCGTCGACGCGGCCAGGCCGTACACCGCGCCGCCGCTGGTCGCCATGCACCAGGCGACCGCCAACGTTGTCCAGATCAAGTCCGGTTGGCGCTTCGCCCTCGGCACGCTGCCCCCGCCCGGCGAGGAGGCCACGCGCATCCACGACGCGGTGATGGCCAAGTGCGACGCGGTGTTCGCCCGCGCGCTCGAAGCCGGGCTGCTGCGCCCCGGCACCGACCCGCGCTGGGCGCGGCAAGTCTACCTCGCGTTGATCAGCGAGGCCGTGCACCATTCCCCCACCACCGCGCAGCCTCAGGCCGCCGACGACCCCGACGCCCTCGCCACCCTGATCATCGACACCCTCCTGTACGGCCTGGCACCCCGGCGGCCCGGTCCACCTGCCGTCCAGGACACGCCAGGAGTGGACCTTCCCGCAGGTCACGACCGGTCATAGGGTCGTCTCCATGACCGCGATCATGCCTGCTCCCGTCACCCTCGAAAGCGAGACCGTACGGCTCGAACCGCTGACCGCCGCCCACGTCCCCGACCTGTTCCTCTCCGGTGGGGGCGACGACGAGGTGTGGCGCTGGCTCCCGGTCGCCACCCCGCGCACCGAGACGGAACTGGCCACGATCGCGGCGGGACTCATCGACGACCGGGACGTCGTGCCGTTCGCGGTGATCCTCAAGGAGACGGACCGCGCGGTCGGCTGGACCACCTACATCGACACCCCCGGCTTCGACGAGAGCATCGAGATCGGCTGGACCTGGTACGGCAGGGCCGTGTGGCGCTCCGGGGTGAACACCGCCTGCAAGATCCTGCTGCTCGACCACGCCTTCGGCAAGCTCGGCCTGAACCGCGTCCAGCTCAAGACCGACGTCCTCAACCTCCGCTCGCAGGAGGCGATCCGCCGTCTCGGCGGCGTCCAGGAGGGCGTCCTGCGCCGCCACCGCCGCAGGACCGACGGCTCCTGGCGCGACACGGTCTACTTCAGCATCCTGGATGACGAGTGGCCAGCGCACCGCACAAGATTGTGCCTATAGCGACGCCTGGCAGTGTCTCTTTGCGACGCCTTCGGCGTCGCGGGCTTGGGCGCCTGAGGTCGGTGACTTCCCTCGTGCTGTGCCTCTTTGCGACGCCTGGCGGCGTCGCAGGGCTTGGGCGCCCGAAGTCGGTGACTTCCCTCGTGCTGTGCCTCTTTGCGACGCCTGGCGGCGTCGCAGGGCTTGGGCGCCTGAAGTCGGTGACTTCCCTCGTCGCTCCTCCGCTTCGCTCCGTCGCTCCTCAGTCCAGCTCACCGACGCGCCCAAGCC
>NZ_JACHJP010000011.1 GCF_014203715.1 Streptosporangium saharense | reverse complement strand
GGGGCCGACGACCAGAGAGATTCAGCAGCGGCGGCCGCGATCTCGCTGCCCGGTGTGCGGGCGAACATGGTGGGCGGGTCTGCAAAAGCGCGCCGGTGTCTTTGATCCAGAGCAGGCCCTTGCGGACGTAGTAGACGCTCATGCCGGTGGCGATCGCCAGCTGCTTGAGCGTCAATCCGGCAGGGCGGGCCTCTATCAGCGCGACCCGGACGCGTTCACCGCGGACGTTGGCGGGCAACCGGGCCCGCTGTCCGCCGCCGCGCCGGCCCGAGCGCCGGTCGGGGTCGCCCTGACCTGGAGTGCCCTGACCTGATGAGCCGGGCATGACGCGCGGTGCCCGCTCACGCCGGATCGGGGCCGGGATTGCGGAGCAACGCCGCCAGGCTCTCCTCCAGCGTCGTGTCGCCGGTCTCGATCGCATGCTCGACCCAGTCCGCCGCCGCGCGGACCTGGCGCAGCCGATCACGCACCGCCTCCTGCTCCTGCTCGGTGAAGCGGTGCCCGTTCAGCTGCGGCATGGCCCGCTCGATGGAGGAGGCAAACAGCGCGCAGGCGGCGATCAGGTCGACGAACTGCAGCGGGCGCACCACCTCCCGCAAGATCGGGGCCACCGGCTGGATGTTCCGCTCCATCCCCTGGAAGGCGTGGTCGACCTGCGCGCGGTTGACCATCTGCTTGGCGGTGTCGTCGGCCATGGCCTTGAAGGCCACGTCCGGCCGGTGCAGCAGGTCGGTGACCACTCTGGCCGCCACCTGCTCATCGACTACCAGCTCGTGCACGGCCTCGACCTTCTCCTTGACGGTGAAGGGGTGATCGACCTGGAAGCCGCCCACCCGCTTGGCCGCGTCCGGGGTCCAGCGATACTGGCCGGTGCGCTCGTCCAGCGGCGCCGTCTTGATCAGCTCCCACCGGCGGGCCTCGTCCGGGAGGGAGGCGAGGATCTTGCGCACGGTGTGCGAGACGCCCGCCTGGCGGTGCTCGACCGGCCAGCGCGAGGACACCCAACGGTGCGACTTGAGGGTGTGGACGTTGATGCCGACTGGTCGTAGCGTTCGGGGGTCACCTGTCCGATCTTGTTGTCGACGCTCACGGGGATGGCCATCCCTCGCTCCTCTCACGGTGTTCCCGGATGCCCCGGGAATGACTGACCGTGAGTGTGCTCGTGATCGCATCATGTGACAATGGGCTGGATATAGGACCATTCCCCTGCGGACAGACTCACGCAAAACCCGTCGATTGATCCGTTCGCATCGGCGTCACCGTGACGCCCTCCCGAACGGCTCTGCGGCGCCGCCACGCCCGCGTACGACATCCCGGACTGCAATAGATCGCCGTCGTCTGACGCTCGACACCGACCACCCACTTCGCCCCGCACTCCGGACAGCACGCCCGGGCCGCCGGCGAGGTGTCCAGCACCGCCGGCACCCGGGCCCTGGTCTGCCGCACCCACCGCCAATGCCGGGCCCGGCATGACGAGCTGTAAAACCGCGCATCGCGCCGTATCCAGCCCGGCAGGATCTCACCACACCCCGGGTACCGCCGCTGAGGCTTCTCCGCCACCTCACCAGGGTGCTCCGAGTCCGCCCCAACGCGCCATGACCGTCGCCGGGGAAGATCAAAAGCTTAGGAACAGGCACTTACGGGCTGGTCACGAGGCCGCAGGTCCGCAAGCCCGTGGCCGATACCGGCCATCCCGCTCAGGCCACTCTCACCAGGGCCCCGGACTCCATCGCGACCCAGATCGCGCCGTCGGGGCCGACCGTCAGCCCGTGGGGTTCGGCGCCCTCCAGGGGATACTCCTCGATCTTGCCCTCGACGGTGACGCGGCCCAGTTTGCCGATGCCCCACTCGGTGAACCAGAGGGCGCCGTCCTGGCCGGTCACGATGGCGTGCGGCCTGGCGGCGCGGTCGGGCAGCGGGAACTCGGTGATCGTCCCGGAGGTGTCGATTCGGCCCACCTGACCAGCGCCGATCTCCACGAACCACAGCGCCTCGTCCGGTCCGGCGCAGATGCCCACCGGGGCGGCCCCCGGCGTGGGCAGGCCGTACAGCGTCACCTCGCCTTCGACGGTGATGCGGCCGATCGCATTGCCCTGATTGAGGGTGAACCAGAGCGCGCCGTCGGGCCCCGCCGCGATCGCCGACGGCATCGCGCCCTCGGTGGGCAGCGGGTGCAGGGTTACCTCGCCCGTCGCGGTGACGCGCCCGATCCGGTCCCCCTGGAGCTGGGTGAACCACATGGCCCCGTCCGGCCCTGCCGCGATGCCGTACGGCGACGGCACCTCGAAGGCGGTGACGGTGCCGTCCAGGGTGATCCGCCCGATGCGGCCCCCGACGAACTCCGTGAACCACAGCGACCCGTCGTGCCCCGTGGTGATCACCGTGGGCTGGCCGTCCGCAGGATCGAGCTGGAGGAACGTGGGTTCCTCGCCCGGCACGACCCGGCCGATCCGCCCCTGATGGACGAGCGTGAACCACAGCGCGCCGTCGGAACCGGTGACGACGCCGTAAGGAGAACCATCGATCAACATACGCAACCCCCTGAGAGTGAGATCTCCGTGCCGGTGAAACGGCGCCGCAGTGCCCGGTCGTGCGTGGCCACCACGAGCGCCTCTTCGAGCTCCTCGACCAGCGTGAGCGAGAGGTGGTTGGTCGGCTCGTCGAGCAGCAGCAGGTCGTGCTCGCCCGCCAGCAGTACGGCCAGGGCCAGCCGCCGCCGCTGTCCCACCGACAGTGCGCCCACCTTGAGGTCGAGCGCCTCGGGAGGGAACAGGCCGGTCGCCATCAGCGCCTCCGCCTCCCCGCCGTAGGTCTCGGCGACCGTCCTGTCCGGGTCGAACGTCACCTCCTGCGGGAGGTAACCGGCCCGCGCGCCCGCCTCGGCCGCGAGCGCGGCGAGAAGCGTCGACTTGCCCGCGCCATTGGGCCCGTGGACCAGCAGCCGGTCGCCCGCCGCGATCCGCAACCCGTCGAGCCGCACAAGCGTGCCCGTGCGCGTACCGGTGGGCGCGAACGCGCCGTGGAAGCGCAGCGGCCTGGGCGGGCGCGGGACCGGGTTCTCCTCCAGACGGCGCAGGCGCTCGGTGGCCTGCCGTACACGCGAGGCCACCGAACTCTGCACGCGCCCGGCGTTGCGGTCGTAGGCCATCTTGTTGTTGTCCTTCATGACCCGGCCGACGGCGACGCGGTGCGCGGTGGTCGCGGCGAACTCCCTGACCTGCCTGACCTCCTCCCGCCAGTTGGCGTGGGCCTGCTCCCGGCGCAGCCTGGCCGCCGCCTTCTCGGCGAGGAAGCCGGTGTAGCCGCCGAACCTGGTCGTCGTGCCGCCCTCGACCTCGATGATCGCCGTCGCGACCCGGTCCAGGAAGATCCGGTCGTGCGAGACCGTCACCACCGTGCCCCTGTGCTCGCGCAGCCGATCCTCAAGCCAGGTCATCGCCGCCTCGTCGAGATGGTTGGTCGGCTCGTCGAGCAGCAGGATCTCCGGCGAGGCCGCCAGCACGCAGGCCAGACCCAGCCGTGCCCGCTCGCCGCCGGACAGGCTCGACAGCACGCGCGAACGCTCGATCCGGGCCAGGCCCAGGCCGTGCATCGCCTTGTCCACGCGGGCGTCGGCCTCGTATCCACCCCTGGCCTCGAACACGGTGAGCAGCTCGCCGTACCCGTCCATGTCCTGCGCCTCCGCGGCCTGTTGAAGGCCGCGTTCGAGCGCACGCAGCTCGGCGAGGGCGGCGTCGATCGCCTGCTGGACGGTATGGTCGCCCGGCAGGCCGAGGGTCTGGCTCAGGTAGCCGACGCCACCGGCCGCGGAAACCGTCACCTCGCCGTCGTCCGGCCTCTCCACCCCGGCGATCACGCGGAGCAGCGTGGACTTGCCGGAACCGTTTTTGCCGACAATCCCCACGCGCTCGCCGGGGCGGACGCTGAAGGTGATTCCGTCGAGGACCCGGCGCTCGCCGTACGCCTTCGAGACTCCCCTGAGGGAGAGCTGTGTGGTCAGGAAGAACTCCAATCGCAACTCGTGTAGCTTTAAGCTAGCGGAAGAGTGGGACTTAACGCAACTGGAGTAGACTTTGGAGCAGCGTCCCGGTGGTCGCAGCGCCCGCGTGCGCGACGCCGTACGGCAGGCGACCCTCGCCGAACTGGCCGAACAGGGCTACGGCGGACTGACGGTCGAGAACGTGGCGATCCGCTCGGGCGTCCACAAGACGACCGTCTACCGCCGCTGGGGGAGCGTGGAGGGGCTGATCGCGGACGCGCTGGGGATCGCACGTGAGGAGCCCTGGCCGATACCCGACACCGGTTCCTTCCAGGAGGACCTGCGGGAGATCGTCCTGCTGGTGCAGCGCGGCTTCGCCGACCCCGTCGCCGGGCCGATCTCCACCGCCTTCGTCACGGCCGCCGCGCAGAGCGGCGACGCCGCGCGCTCTCTGCACGACTTCTTCACCGCCCGCCACGAGCAGGCCGCCGAGGTCGTACGGCGGGCCGTCGAGCGGGGCGAGGTGCCCGCGGGCACCGACGGCGCCGAGGTGATCAGGATGGCCGTCGCCCCGATCTACTACCGGCTGTTCGTCACCCACGAACCGGTAACCGAACACGACGCGATCCGCGCCGCCGACGCCGCCACCGTCGCCGCCCGCGCGGGTGTCATCCGGTGACCATGCTCTGTGGGAGACCTGTCGGGCCGACAAACCGCCACCGCCAGGTTGGGTTTCGTCCGTCGACGCAACGGTCGGTGACCGCGATAGCCACACGCCTGACCTACTGGCAGGATCACGATCTGCGGTCAGGGCACTGGCCGACGGATTCCTGAAATTGCGGTAAATCCCCGATATATCGGGAAATTTCGTATATTTCCGTGCGGCCGTTTTATGGGCCCGGCGGGTGAGTTCTCCGGGCGGGTGACGGCCGTAAATCTCCTTATGGCAATCCCCTTTTAATAGGGATAGCCGGATTCGCGCCGGTCGCGGCACACTCGCCTCGACATTCGAATCCGGCAGGGGGAACCATGACGAGAACCGTCCTCACACGTATCGGACTGACAGCGCTGCTGGCCCTCGCGGCGCAGCCCCTCGCCTCCCCGGCCACGGCCGCCGAGACGGGCGCCTCGGCCGTCACCGTGAACTGCCGCTCCCTGCCCGGCTCCGGCTCCTTCTCCAACCCCCTGCGGCTCGGCGTCGTCCGAGGAACCGTCGTCGCCGTCGGCTGCCCACCGCTGTCCTCGGGCGCCGGGTACGTCAGCCGCTACTTCCTGTTCTCGACCACCCGCACCGCGGGCCGGGGCTCGGTGGCCGGTGCCCGCTTCCGGCTCTCCGGCAACCTCTCCGCCGTCCACCCCCGCCTGGCCTCCGGCGCCGTGACGGTCCTGCGCTCCCCCCAGCACGGCTTCTGGACCGGCTCCTCACCCAACTTCACCGGCCGCTACCTCCCCATAACCGGCCTCAACCCCGGCACCTACCGCCTAGGCGTGGAAAAACTCCGCAGCCCCCTGTCCTCCCTGTCCACCCCGTACTTCGACATCGTCATAGCCCTCGGCTGACGTCCGTTCAGCACGCTGGTTCAGCCGATGGTGGCCGTCCACCGGCCGCGTCGCAGGTGGATCGTTCCGTCCGGGGTGATGCGCGCGTGGGCACCGCGAAGCGGCAGCTCGCCGTGCTGGAGCCAGTGGTGCCGGACCTCGTCCAGCACGTCCCACAGACGGCGTGGCCCGCCCTGGTGCACGGTGGGCGGGTCATCCGACAGAGCGGTGGCGCGAGCCCACGACCCGTCGGCGTGAACCATCCGCGCCGTGCGCCGCCCGTCGTCACCCTCCTCGTAGTGGTGCTCGATGCCGGGGCAGACGACCTCCAGCATGGCGGGCAGGTCCCAGTTGTAGGTGACGTCCAGCACCGGGTACCGGCCCCGGGTGACCTCCTCCCCCTCGGCGTCCCACACGGTGTCGAACAGGCCGCGTATCCCGGGTGGATAGTCCCTTCCGGAACGGGTCGGCATGAACATGGCGCGATCCCATTCGACGCGGCCTTCGGCGCCGCCGTCGTCGCACTTGCCCGCGGTGACGATCAGCGACGTGTTCGCGATGACCGCCGCGAGCCGTCCGCCGGACCGTAGCGCCGCCAGCCAGCTCGCCGGAACCGGCCGCACCGACACCATGGAGACGATGCAGTCGTACTCGCCCGGCAGCGGTCCGGTCGCGTCGGCGGCGAGGACCTTCGGACGCAGGCCGACGGCGTCCAGCCGTACGGCGGCGGCCTCGACGAGATAGGGATCGACGTCGACGCTCGTCACCCGGCCGTCACCGAGCCGCCGCGCCAGCAGGGCCGCGCTGTAGCCCGAACCGGTGGCGACGTCGAGCACGTCCGCTCCGTCGTGGATCTCGGCGTGGCGGAACATCTGCACGACCAGGCTCGGCAGCGTGGAGGACGACGTGGGCCGCCCCTTGACCACCGTTCCCGCTTCGGCGTGGTCGGCATGGACCCCGGCGACCTGGGTGACGACCGTCTGGTCCTCGTAAGCCGTGTCCATCCACGCCTCGGCGTCGCCCGGACCGTCATGCAACTCCCAGGTGCGGCTGTAGGTCCCGGCAGGGGTGTCCCACCAACGCGGCACGAACAGATGCCGGGGAATGGAGGCGACCGGCCCCCGCCACCGAGACCCACGAGAAACAGCAGCGGCGGCGAGCCGGACAGCGCGAGGTTGCCAGTTCATGGTCATTTCTTACCGGGTGGGTTGTAGTCCGGGTTGCAGAAGCGCGGATCGCAAGCTGGTTTCTCGGAAGGCGGGCAGTCGCGGCCGTCCTGCTCGGTGGGACGGCAACTGTTCTTGTCCGGCTGACACTCCTCACCCGCCCGAGGAGCAGGCACCAGGTCGAGGGCCTGAGTCCAGGTGACGCTGCTCAGGATGTCAGCCAGCGGTGAGGCCAGCACGTTGCCAGCGCTCATGTTCCGTGACATGGGACACGGGGTGAGGCTGCCGTCTGGCAGCACCGCAGCCGATCCACGGCCGCATGCGCCGCACAACTCAGCGGGGTCCAGAACACCACGAGAAGGGCGGCCCAGCAGCCGCATCCGGTCGATGCCGATCCGCGTCACGCCCAGTTGTTTGAGCAACTCCTGCCCCTGGTCGAGACGCTGACCATCCAGCACATGGACCATGCCCACTCGCAGCGGGATTCCCCGTTCCAACGCCGTGGTGATGTTGTTCTGCGTGCGGGACAACGTGTTACGGCCGGTGATCAACATGTGCTCACGGGCATCGTCGCTGTAGAAGGACGTGGCGAGTCGAACACCCGGCTGGGAGAACGTCTCCCACAGCGAATCCGGTACGTATACGAGGTTGCTGTAAACCTCGACCTCGACTCGGGCGGCCAGGGCGTGACCGATCAGGTCGGGCAGCGCCTTGTGGAGGGTCGGCTCGCCACCGATGAACTGAACACACGACGTGCCGAGCGCGGCGGCCTGGTCGATCACCCTCTTCCAGTCGAGGACGGTCATGACGCCGTCCGTCCCGTTTGGCGAACTGGACGCGTAACACTGAACGCATTCCAGTTGGCACTTGCCGGTCAGCTCCAGCCACAGGAACCGTAGGCCGACCACGTTGGCGGCCGGGGGCTCTTGCTGCAGAGCGGTCATCGGTGTCCCCTTTCACGTTGGATGCTGGAACGGTCTGGGCCAGCCGAGGCAAGGTGGCCGTCGATCTGTGATGGGTTTTCATCTGGTGGGGTTCAGCAGGGTGGCGATGTCGTTTTCGCGGTAGCGGCGTTGGCCGCTGGGGGTTCTTATCGAGGGGATGCGGCCGGTCAACGCCCATCTGTTGACGGTCTTGGGGTCCACTCCGAAGATGCGGGCGACCTCGCCGGGGGTGAGGAGGCGCTCGGGTGCTCCGGCTTCGGTGGTGAAGGTGCCGTCGGGGGCGACGGCCTTGAGCGGGGACATGCGGGTTCTCCCGGAAGGTGCGGTTGCTTACGGCGGGGCGAGGATCTTGTCGTGCTGGGGGTGCCCGGCCCGAGCCGGGGAGCAGGTGGCCGGGCACCCGGTAGAGGGACCGGTCCCGCGTGTGGGGGCGCGGAACCGGTGCGCGAGGCGGCTCCCCCTTCCCCAACATGCCGAACTCGGCACGTGTGGGAGTCGCCTTGCGGGGGTGTGCGGCCCAAGCCCTCCAACCTGAGCCGCACGCTTGGAGGTACGGCGGGCAACGGACGGGATGAGTTCCGCCGCCCGCCGTACCGGCTTCAGGAGCGCAGCAACCTGCGCAGTCCAAGAGGCCGCTGACCAGCCCGAACGGTCCGGGCCTGGAGGGCACGGGCTACGGCGACGGCCTGGATGCTCGGCGGCACCATCGCGGGTGCCTGGGCGGCCAGCTTGCGGTCCAGTTCCTCCACCGAGTCGGCGCGCACCAGCGACACGTTCCTGGGGTCCGGCCGGGTGCGATAGGCGCTCCACACTCCGGTCGCCGAGTTGTGGAAGACCAGCCAACCCGGATGAGCCTGCTGTACGGCGTCGCAACTTCGACGCACCGAACGCGGGGGCGTCATGCCGTCCTCCTCGACGAACGTGAACGCCGAGTCCTGGGAGGACGTCGGTTCTCGGAAGCGGGGACCCGCAGGATCAGGAGCGTCTCGGCCTCGCGCATCCGCTGCTCCAGCTCCTCGGCGGTGTCGTCACTGACGATCACCGGCTGCGGGGAGGGCAGGGCACACAGGGCGAAGAAGCGGCGCATGCTCAGGCTGTAGAGCACCGTCCACCCCGGCCAGGACTGCCCCAGCAGTTCGGCTTCGGCGCGGGCCGGGCCGTCCCACACCCGCTGATAGACCGTCGCCACGGGCTGTCCGTCGCGGTGGCGTCCTGCGGGCCGGGAGCGTCCGATCACGAGGGCGCCCCCTCGGCCGGGGCCTCGCAGGCGGCCCCCTCCGTTCCGGAGCCCGTCGCCAGGCGGGCCAGGTGGTCGGCGATCTGACGGGCCGCCTCCTCGGCCTGCTCCACCGGCACCTGAAGCGCCCGCTCGTTTTGGTGCTTCCAGAAGTAGATCCGCTCCCGACGGTCGGTCCAGATGACAACCTCCCGCCCGGGGACCTCCACCCGGGGAGCGCCGTCCTCGCACACGAACACCGTCTCCACCCGCAACCGAGCCAGCAGGCTCTGCAGGTGTCGCAACTGGGGCGCCTTGGGGTCGTAGAACCCCTCGCTGAATTTTTCCGGCGCAGAGCGTCGGTCATGGGCGTATTGAGTGGAAACACGGTGGACTCCTTTGTCGACACGAGGCGGAATGGGCTGGCGGGGAAGTAGCGGCTCTGGTGACCCCGCATCGGGCGAGGGTTGTTCCTTTCATCCGGATTTGTGCTGATAGATGGTCGTTTTGGTATTTCTTCGGAAGGAATTACTCGCCTGGTCTCGCACGGCCGAAAGGAGATAAATGTTCCAAGTTTCCCGCTGCTCGCATCGCTTGTTGCCAGGCGCATGCAGCATCTGCCATTTGACGGCACTATGGAGGGGCGCTCGTGCGTGCCCACAGCGTGCCCCCATGCTGACCGAAAAGGATCCCCCGGTGGAAGCACCCGATCTACCACTTCCGGACCTACTGAAACACCTCCGCGAAGCTGCCGGAATGACACAGGCGGAGGAGGCGGAAAGGTTGTGTGCCCACACCGGCACCTGGACCCTCACCCGGCACGAGGTCGGCAGATGGGAACAGGGCCGCGTCAGGCCAGGCGCATGGCTGCCCGCCCTCGCGCAAGTCCTCGGCGTGGAACTGAATCTCCTGGAGAGAGCACCGTCCAAGAAACTTGCGGTCGCTTCGTATGCTGGTCCGAGTAACGACTCGGAACAGGAGAGTGAGTTGCTGCGCCGCACACTTCTTGCAGGCATCGCGGGAATAGGCGTGTCCGCAGTCACGCCTCTTGAAGGATTGGAGCAACTACGTACGGTCGTTGACCGCAATGTGGGCGCCCCCAAGCTGGCGGAGTGGGAGGAGGCCGCGTGGGAGTACGACCTGCAAAGGGCTTCCCGACCACCATTGACGGTGGCCCACGACCTGTCGCTGGATGTGCTGGCCTTCCAACAGGCCATGGGGCACGCTCCAAACCACGAGACCTACCAATGGCGGCGCCTCAACGCGCGCTTCATGCTCCTGCTGGCCGCCACACTTGGCTCAGCCGGGTACGGCAGAGAATCTCGCCACTGGTGGGCGTCGGCGCGGCGTGCGGCAGAGCAGACCGGTGACCACCAGTTAGCGGCGATGGTGCATGCGTCCGAAGCCGTTCAGGGTCTGTATGAGGAAAGACCGCTGGCGCTGGTGTTGTCCAGAGTGGACACCGCACTGGAGTTGACGAAGGGGCGACCGTGCCAAGCCACTGCCCAAGCGCTCAGCGCTCGCGCTTACGCCCTGGTTCTCGCTGGTGACCACGCCTCGGCCTGCGCCGCGCTGAATCAGGAGAGCGACGTATATGACGCTTTGCCCGACCACGTCACCCGGGACCAGTTGTCCATGGATGGGTGGCCGTTGTTTCGGCTACTGCACACTCGATCCCTGGTCTATGCCCTGTCTGGACACCCACGCGCCGCACAGGCCCAGAAGGAAGCGCTTGCCGCGCAGCCCGCTAGGCGGCCTCGACAGAGGATTCAAGTACGGCTGCATGAGGCGATCTTCGCGACGCGAGACGGCGACGTTGACGACGGACTGGATCACGCCCGCCGAACCCTTGCCGACCTTGGCCCCAACACCAACCTCTTCGTGAAGCGAATCGCGGCCCAGGTCGCTGACGCGGCCCCCTCTGAAGCGCAATCTCATACCGCAGTGCTCGACTACCGACGTCAGTTCGCCCTACCTCAAGGAGAAGCATGACCGACGTGACCTTCCAGCGACTGAATGCCGCCGAAGCGCGACAGCACCGCGATCTGGTCGCCGACATCCACAACGACGCCTACGCCGAGGAGATCGCCGCCGGGGGAGAGTTCTCCAGCGCCGAGGCGTTCCTGCTGCGTTTCGACGCCTATACCAGCCGCGATGGTTTCGACCTTGTTTTCGCCCACGTTGACGGGGTGGTGGTCGGTCAAGCATGGGGCTGGGCGCTCACCTCCGGGAGCGCGTGGTGGAACGGCCTGCTGGCCGAGCCGGAACCCGGTTTCGCCGACGAGGACGGCACCCGCACCTTCGCCCTGTCGGAGATCATGGTGCGCCGCTCATGGACCGGTCAGGGCATCGCCCGCGCTCTGCACGACACGCTCCTGGCCGCCCGTACCGAACAGCGCGCCACGCTTCTGGTACGGCCGGACAACACGACCGCCTACGGCGCCTACACCCGGTGGGGCTGGCACAAGGTCGCCCAACTCCGTCCCGGCTGGCCCGACGCCCCGCTCATGGACGTGCTCATTCTTCCCCTCGCACCTGGCCGCTCTGACGAACATCGCAGAGAACACGACCGCCACGCTTGAGACCCTGCGGATGGGAGAGAGCGTCCTCTACCGGCTGCCCGGCCGGATCGTCGCCCCGGGCCGGGCGGAGCGCGGACGCCACCCGCGAGGTGCAGGTCGCCCGCTGGGCCTGGGGAAGTGGTACCGCAACCCCGCTCAGGAGAGCGTCCCATCAGCCTGACCTCGTTCCCAGGCAGTGAGGATCGCCGTTTCTCGTTCTGTGGAGATGCCCAACTCCGCGGAACGTTCGGACGACACCACGGTGCCAGTCTGGAGCCGCCGCCAGGTATCGGCCTCAATCTCCTTGATTGGTTCCCGGAAGTACTTCGTGGCCGTGCACAATGGATCACCGAGTTGTGCTGACCACTGTCGGTTGCCGGTGCGAGGAGGGAAGAAGCATCATCGGATCAGATCCAAAGATGATCAACGCTCTGACCTGCGCTTCTGCACTACCGCCGGACTGCTGCAGAAACAGCGAGTTCCACCCTCACAGCGCCAGCTCTGACCCGGGACTTTACCCTCGGGTCACTCATCACCCTGAAGGGTTCGCAACCGCGGGCCGTCATGAGCTGCCCGATCCCGAGCACGTCACTCATCACCCTGAAGGGTTCGCAACGCTGGCACTTCCGGGGCGGCCGGTGGATCTACGTCCACGGTCACTCATCACCCTGAAGGGTTCGCAACGCATGAGGTGCGGCAAGACGAAAGGCTGGGTCTCCGTCACTCATCACCCTGAAGGGTTCGCAACCCGAACCCGAGCTTCTGCGCGGCGGGTACGGCGAGGTCACTTATCACCCTGAAGGGTTCGTAACACGTGGGCCTCTGGCACGTTGGTGCCTCCAAGCTTCAGCGACATCGTGGGGTGCGGAGTCTAGGAGTGTGAGGTTGCGGTGGTGATGGTGGTGGGGTCCCAGTAGAAGGGGCGGCATTCGAGCATGCGGCCGTGCCGTACTCGGATCAGTTGCAGGATCAGGGTGTCCACCTCCTGGCCGGTCGCGCGGGCGCGGAACCGTACCCGGTTGCGTACCACCACCGTGTCCCTGTCGCCCCAGTGTTCCTGTTCGAGGAATTCCATGGACGACCAGGTCTCGCTGAACGTGGCCAGGAAGCGCTCAAGGCCGTCGTGTCCTCGCCACGTTCCGGTTCCCGTGAACGGCAGGCCGGGAGCTTGGTACAGGACAACCTCCGGGTCAAGATACGTGGCGACCTCGTCGTAGCTGGCCTTGCCGAACCCACCGGCGGCGACGTACGCGGCCTCGGCCCGATAGAACTTCTCCATCACCGTCCAGGCGTCCTGTGCCTGGTCCTCTGTACTCATGGCTCCAGCGTCACAGACGGGTGAGGGAAGACGCTGGCGGTGATCGGACGCCTCAGTGGTGGGCGTGGGTGGTGATGGCGGCTATCAGCATGTCCAGTTCGGTGTGGAAGATGTCCTCGGGGGTCAGGTTTCGTAGGTGGGGCTCGATGGCGCGGAGTTGGTCGGGGGCGTCGGGTTCGGTGGCGATGGTGGCCTGGCGGTGGTTGGCGATCGGGTCGCCGTGGGCCTCGCGTTGCAGGCGGCCGAGGACCAGGTCGAGGAAGACCAGGTAGTAGCGGGCGGTGTCGCGTTCGTCGAGTCCGGCGTCGGTGAGGATCGTCAGGATCGTCTCGACCAGGCGTAGCGGGCCGGGGCCGTGGTGGGTGTGCGGGGCGGTCAGGACGTCGATCGTGCCGGGGTAGGCGCCCAGCTCGCGGTGCATGCCCAGGGCGAGCGCGCGCAGCCGTTGGGGCCACGGCCCCGTCTCGGGAACGGGCGGGACGATGTCCTGCCGCGCGATGGCGTCCAGGGTGAGTCCGACGAGGGCTTCCTTGTCCGGGACGTGCCGGTACAGGGCCATCCGGGAGACACCGAGGTCGGTCGCGAGCCGCCGGATGGTCAGCGCCTCAAGCCCCTCGCGCCGGGCGATGTCCTGGGCCACGGCGATGATCCGGTCACGGTTGAGCCCGCCCCAGGGGCTGCGTGCCTTCGGCTCACCGGTGGGCGTGGACATGAGGGAACTGTAGTGGAACATTCTTGCGGACTGCTGTCCGCAAGACTTAGGGTCACCTTACTTCTACTTCATGGGGGACCCACATGCTCATGATCGTCGGGTACGGCTCGCTCCGGCTTCCCGAGGAAAGATCCCTGCCCGAGCCCCGGCCAGAGACAGGGGAAGCGTGATGTGGATCGCCCTGGGGATCGCGGCGCTGGTCGGGCTGTTGCGTCGCTTCCGGAGTCGCCAGAAAAGAGACGCCCCCGCGTCCGAGTCGATGATCGTCGCCGGGCTGCTGCTCGCCGTACTCGCCGCAGGCATCGCCCAGACGATCGTCGCCGGTGCGCTGCCCGCCTTCGGTGAGCTGTTCGGCGCCTCCGCGACCACCGTGGCCTGGACGCTCACCGCCTTCATGCTCAGCTCCGCCGTCGTCACCCCGATCGCGGGCGGCCTCGGCGACCTGTTCGGCTACCGTCCGGTCCTGCTCGGCTGCCTGGTCTGCTTCTGCGCCGGGACGGTGGTGGCCGCGCTGGCCGTGACCGCCGGATCGCTTCCCACGCTGATCGCGGGGCGGGCGTTGCAGGGGGTCGCGGGCGGGGTGTTCCCGCTGGCGTTCGGCATCGCCAGGACCAGCCTGCCCGCCGTACGCGTCCCCGGGGTGATCGCGCTGCTCGGCGCCATGTTCGGGATCGGCGGCTCGGCGGCCATGGTGATCGGCGGGCCGGTCGTCGACGGCCCGGGAGCGGCCTGGCTGTTCTGGGGGACGCTCGTGCTCGCCGCCCTCGCCCTGCTGCTCGCCGTACGGCTGCCCGCAGCCGGGGCGCGTGGGCGGGGCCGGGTCGATCTGGCCGGGGCGGGGCTGCTGTCCGGGCTGCTCGTCTGCCTGCTGCTCGGGGTCAGCCAGGGTGCCTCGTGGGGGTGGGGTTCGGCGCGTGTTCTGGGGCTGTTCGGCGGGGCGGTGCTGCTGGCGGTGGCCTTCGTGGTCGTCGAGTCGCGGGTCGCGAGGCCGCTTGTCGATCTGCGGGTGATCAGGCGGCGGGCGCCGGTGAGCGTCAACCTCGTCACCCTGGTCACCGCCGCCGCCATGTTCGCCTCGGTGACGCTCTTCCCGCAGTTCGCCCAGACCCCGGTGACGGCGGGGTACGGCTTCGGCCTCTCCGCGGCGCGGGCGGGCCTGGTGATGTTGCCGCTGGCGGTGGCGACGCTGGCGGCGGGACCGGTCTCGGCCATGCTGGGGCGTCGGTTCGGAGGGCGGGTGCCACTGGGGTGCGGGGCGGTCTGCGCCGCCGTGGCCTACGGGTTCCTGGCCGTGGCGCACGAGAGCATGTGGCAGCTCTATCTGGCCGGGGCGATCGTCGGGGCCGGATACGGGCTCGCGTTCGCGGCGCTGGGCAACCTGACCGTCGACTCGGTCGAGCCCCGGCACACCGGGGTCGCGACCGGCGTCAACACGATCATGCGGACGGTCGGCGCCGCCCTGGGCGTCCAGATCACGACCGCGCTGCTGGCCACGGGGTCGCGGGGCGCGGGTACGCCGCCCACGGAGGCCGCCTACACGCTCACGTTCCTGCTCTCCGGAGGCCTGGCCCTGCTCGGTCTGGCCATGATCGCGGCCATTCCCCGCCGGGAGGGGAGTCCGGCGGGTGTGCTCGTGAGGGAGAGCGTCCGGGTGGAGGAGGGTGCCCGTTAACCGCAGGTCCCCGGTGAGATGTTTGGTGTTAAGACGTCCTTCATTGGTAGGTGTCGGAAGTGTGGGGATGGGTGTCTTGCGGGAGGTCAAGGGGCGTCCTAGCCTCGATTGTCGACGATCGACAATCGAGGAGGCGTGGTGGCAGACAAGCTCCGCGTGCTGGTGGCGTCACCGTTGGAACCCGAGCATGTGGAGGCCATCAGGGCCGTTGATCCACGGATCGAGGTCCTCTACGAGCCGGATCTGCTGCCACGGCCGCGCTATCCCGCCGACCACACCGGGATCGACCGCGAACTGTCGGAGGCCGACCTCCGGCGCTGGCGTGACCTGCGGGCCTCCGCGCACGTCAGCTTCGACTTCGACTGGCTCGACCGGGCGGGCATGCCGTACAACTGCCCGGAGTTGCGCTGGGTGCAGGCGACCAGCGCGGGCATCGGGCAGTTCGTGCGCAGGACCGGGCTGGGGGACAGCGACCTCGTGCTCACCACGGCGGCGGGTGTCCACGCGGTTCCGCTGGCGGAGTTCGCGCTCACCGGGGTGCTGCACTTCGTCAAGGGCGTGCCCGACCTGACCCGCTGGCAGGCGCGGAAACACTGGGAGCGCTACACCACCCGGGGGCTGGCGGGCCTGCGGCTGGTGGTGGTCGGCCTCGGCGGCATCGGGCGTCAGGTTGCCAGGGTGTTCTCGGCCCTCGGGGTCGAGGTCGTCGGCGTCGGCAGGCCGGGGAGGACCTACGACATCCCCGGGCTGGCCGAGCTGTGGCCGTTCACCGAGATCGACGACGCCCTCGCCGGGGCCGGGGCGCTGGTGCTCGCCTGCCCGCTCACCGAGGAGACCGAGGGGCTCGTCGGGGAACGGCAGCTCGCCGCGCTGGCTCCCGGGGCGGTCCTGGTCAACATCTCGCGCGGCCAGGTGGTGGACGAGGGGGCGCTGACGGAGGCGCTCGCCACCCGTCACCTCGGCGGCGCCTTCCTTGACGTCTTCTCGACCGAGCCGCTGCCGCAGGAGTCGCCGCTGTGGGGCATGGACAACGTCGTCGTCTCCCCGCACTCGGCCTCCACCGTGGACACGGAGAACCGGGCGATCACCGAGCTGTTCGCCGACAACCTTCGGCGCTGGCTCGACGGGCGTCCGCTGCGCAACGTGTACGACAGGGAGAAGGGCTACTGACCGCACCCGGGACGTCCTGACGCCCGTCGCTGACCGTCATGAGGCGGTCAGCCGTACGGCATGCCCCCGGGGGGCCGAGCCGGGACGGGCGGTCAGGCGTGCCCGCGTTTGAGCAGGTCACAGGCTTGAAAGCGCTTTGAGCGCGGATTCATAACGGGCCGGATCCACTATTGACGGTGGCCCGAAACTCGGCCCATATTGTCGATTGTCGACGATCGACAGCGGAGACAGTGAGCAGGCGGGGGATCGAGGACTCCGCGTCGCTTTCCAGAGACTTCCAGAGGCTTCCAGAGGAGGGAATTGATGGCGAGACGACGCCGCTCCCGCATCATGTTCGCCACGGCGACGACCGTGGTGGCGCTCGGAGCCGTCGCGGCCTGCGGCGGGGTCCAGCGGAACGCGGAAACCCCCGGCGCGGGCCCGGCAGACGGCACGCCCCGCGCGGGCGGCACGATGACCGTCGCCTACAAGTCCGACCCCAAGACGTTCGACCCGGCCGTCTGCTACGACGCGACGTGCTGGAACAACATGCGCATGCTGTACGACCGCCTCTACGACTACAAGGGCGAGACCAGCGAACTCGTCCCGCAGGGCGCCGAGGCGCCGCCCACGGTCTCGCCAGACGGGAAGACCTACACGATCAGGATCAGGCCGGGGATGACCTTCTCCGACGGCTCGCCCGTCACGGCCAAGGACTTCGCCTACTCCTTCTCCCGCATCCTCGACCCCGCCACCAAGTCGCCGGTGCGCGGCTTCTGGACCGGGGTCGCGGGCGCAGAGGAGTACGGGAAGAAGCCCGAGGGCACCCCCAAGGGCATCCAGGTCGTCTCCGACAGCGAGCTCCGCATCGAGCTGACCCAGCCGAACTCCGCCTTCAAGTACATCCTGGCCATGCCGCACGCCTCGGTCATCCCCGAGGGCTCCGGCGCGGAGGCGGCGACCCGCCCGCTCGGCTCGGGGCCGTTCGTCTTCAAGGAGTTCTCGCCAGGGCGTCAGATCGTGCTGGAGAAGAACGCCAAGTACTGGGACAAACCTCGCCCCTACGTGGACAAGGTCGTCGAGCTGCTCGGCGTCAACCCCGACGTGGCGCTGCTGCAACTGGAGAAGGGCCAGATCGACCTGATGGGCGACCCGATCCCGCCCGCCCAGTACCTGTCGGTCACGGCCAACGCCGCGCTGAAGGACCAGACCGTCACCATCGCCAAGCCCAGCACCTACTTCCTGACGCTGAACGTCAAGATGAAGCCGTTCGACAACCCGAAGGTCCGCGAGGCCGTCTCCTACGCCATCGACCGCGCCTTCCTCCTCAAACTGGTCAACGGCCAGGGCCAGGTGGCCAACGAGTTCCTGCCGCCCGGCGTGCTCGGCCACACCGACGACAAGCTGGTCCACGACCAGGACGTCGCCAAGGCCAAGCAGCTGCTCGCCGAGGCGGGCTACCCCGACGGCTTCTCCACCACGCTCTACTCCTGGAACACCCCGCCGTGGACCAACCTGCTGCCCCAGCTCCAGCAGGACCTCGCCAAGATCGGGGTGAAGGCCGAGCCGCGTCCGCTCCAGCAGAGCACGTTCTTCGAGCTCGCGGGCACCCCGGGCAAGGTCCCCATGGCGCTCAGCTTCTGGGTTGCCGACTACCCCGAGGGCAGCAACTTCTTCCAGGCCCTCACCGCCTGCGCCGCGGCCGTCCAGGGCGGCCAGAACTACGCCTTCTCCTGCGACAAGGAGACCGACGACCTCGTCGCCAAGGCCCTGGCCACCGACTCCACGCAGGAGGCGCAGCGGCTCTACACCGAGGCCAGCACCAGGCTGCTCGCGGGCAACTCGCTGGTCCCCCTCTACTACGGCTCGAAGACCGAGGTCTTCGGCAAGAAGGTGGGCGGCTACTTCCCGCAGCCCGTCTGGGCCTGGGACATGACCAACTACTGGAAGACCGACGGCAAGCCGCTCGGCTGAGTCCCCCGTAACCCCCCTGAAAGGCTGAGCATGGACGCGCTGCTCGACGTGGACGATCTCGTCGTCCGCTTCGCGACGCCAACCGGCGACCACCCGGCCGTTCGCGGGGTCTCCTTCTCCGTCGCGGCGGGCGAGCGGCTCGGCATCGTCGGCGAGTCCGGTTCGGGCAAGTCCGTCACGGCCCAGGCCGTGATGCGGCTGCTCGGACCGGCCGCGACCGTCGCGTCGGGCGCCGTCCGCTTCGAGGGACGCGACGTGCTCGGCTTCCCCAGGGACGAGCTGCGGCGCTGGCGGGGCGCGCAGGCGGCCATGGTGTTCCAGGATCCGCTCTCCAGCCTCAACCCGCTGGTGCGGATCGGCCGCCAGGTCACCGAGACGCTCCGCGAGCACCTGGGCATGGACAGGCGGGCCGCCGCCGTACGGGCCGCGGAGCTGCTGGCCGAGGTGGGCATCCCGGACGCGGCGGCCAGGCTGCGCGACTACCCGATGACGTTCTCCGGCGGCATGCGGCAGCGGGTCGCCGTCGCCATCGCGGTGTCCTGCTCGCCCCGGCTGCTCATCGCCGACGAGCCGACCACGGCGCTCGACGTCACCGTGCAGGCGCAGGTTCTCGACCTGATGGACCGGATGACGGCCGAACTCGGCACCGCCGTGATCCTGATAAGTCATGACCTGGGCGTGGTCTCGACGTTCTGCGACCGCGTGCTGGTCATGTACGGCGGGCGCGTCGTGGAGAGCGGCACGACCGAGGAGATCGTCGGCGCCCCCCGCCACCCCTACACCCGAGCCCTGCTCGGTTCCATCCCCGCCATGACGGGACCGCTGCCGCGCAGGCTGCCGTCCATCCCGGGCAGCCCGCCCCAGGCGGGCGCGCACGTGCCCGGCTGCTCGTTCGCCCCGCGCTGCCCGCTCGCCGAGGACCTCTGCCACGAGGTCGAGCCGTCGATGGAGTACGGCGTCGCCTGCCACGTCGCCGCCAGGGCCGGGGAGCGCCCATGAGCGCAGACCAGAGAGGAGAACGCGAGGTGAACGTCGTCGAGGTCGAGGACCTGCGCGTGCACTTCTCCCGCCGCCGCGGCGTGACCGTGCGGGCCGTGGACGGCGTCTCGTTCACGGTCGCGCCGGGGGAGACCCTCGGCCTGGCCGGGGAGTCGGGCTCGGGCAAGAGCACCGTCGCCCGCGCCCTGCTGCGCATCACCGACCCCGCCGGTGGGCGGATCCGCATCGGCGGGCGCGACATCGCGGGGCTGCGGGGCAAGAACCTCAAGACCTTCCGCCGTCAGATGCAGATGGTCTACCAGGACCCCTACGACTCCCTCGACCCGCGCATGAAGATCGGCGCGACCGTTGAGGAGGCGCTGATCGTCAGGGGCGTCCCCGCCAGGGAGCGGGCCACGCGGGTGCGGGAGCTCCTCGACCGGGTCGGGCTGCCCTCGGGCCTGGCCGTCCGCTACCCGCACGAGCTGTCCGGAGGACAGCGCCAGCGGGTCTCCATCGCCCGCGCGCTCGGCGTGGACCCGGCCGTGATCGCCTGCGACGAGGCGGTCTCCGCCCTCGATGTCTCGGTACGGGCCCAGATCCTCAACCTGCTCAAGGACCTCCAGGAGGACAGCGGCCTGGCCTACCTGTTCATCTCCCACGACCTGTCCACGATGCGGTTCGCCGCCGACCGGATCGCGATCATGTATCTCGGCAGGCTCGTGGAGATCGGCACCGGGGACCAGGTCTTCGGCGCCCCCCGCCACCCCTACACCCAGGCGCTGCTCGCGGCGGTTCCGGTGCCCGGCGCGCGCCGTACCGGACCGAGGGTGCGGCTCGCGGGCGAGCCACCGAGCCCCGCGGACCCGCCGACGGGCTGCGCCTTCCATCCGCGCTGCCCGCTGGCCGAGGAGATCTGCCGTACGACAAGGCCGGAACTCGCGGTCAAGCGGGGCGGCCAGCTCGCCGCCTGCCACCTCGCCCCCGAAGCGGAGCCCGGGCCGAAGCCGGAGCCGGAGCGGAACCCCGAGGTGACGCCGTGACGACCCCACCGGAACCGCCCGCCGTACAGCACACCGAGCCCGTGCCCCCGGGCGTGCGCGACGGTCTGCGCAGAGCGGGACGCAGCCTCCTGCGGGACGTTCCCGCTCTCATCTCGGTCGCCGTGCTCGTGCTGCTGCTGCTCGCCGCGCTCCTGGCACCGCTGCTGGCCCCGCACGACCCGATGCGCACCTACGCCGAGGGACTGAGCGCCAGGGGCGCGCCCGTGCCACCCGGCGGCGACTTCCCACTCGGCACCGACCCCAACGGCCGCGACGTGCTGTCCAGGCTCCTGTACGGCGCCCGCGTCTCGCTGACCATCGGCGTCGTCGCCAACGGCCTGGCCACGCTCGTCGGGGTCACGGCCGGGGTGGTCGCGGGCTACTTCGGCGGCCTGGTGGACACCGTGATCAGCCGGATCACCGACATGGTGATGTCGTTCCCGATCCTGCTCTTCTGCGTCGCGCTGATCTCCGTCACCGGGCCGAGCCAGCGCAACGTGGTGCTGGTCATCGCGCTGGTCTACTGGACCTACCTGGCCCGGGTCATCCGGGGCATGGTGCTGTCGCTGCGCGAGCGGGAGTTCGTCACCGCGACCCGCACCCTCGGCGTCGGCGACGTGCGGATCATGGTCAGGCACATCCTGCCGCACCTCATCCCGGCGATCATCGTCTACGCGACGCTGGGCGTGGCCAGCTCGATCCTCATCGAGAGCTCGCTGTCGTTCATCGGGGTCGGCGTGCCGGTGCCCGAGGCCTCGTGGGGCCAGATGATCGACGACGGCCGCAGATACTACGAGGTCGCGCCGTGGCTGCTGTTCGCCCCCGGTCTGTGCCTGATCGCCACCGTCCTCGCCTTCAACCTGGCGGGCGACTGGCTGCGCGACCTGCTCGACCCCACCGCACCGGAACGGAGGTGACGGCGTGACGGGATGGGTTCTGCGCAGGATCGGGCAGATGGCGCTGGTCCTGCTGGGCGTGGTCACCCTCGCCTTCCTCATGGCCTACGCGGTGCCCGGCGACCCGGCCAGGCTGATCGCGGGCCCCAACGCCGACGCGGCGACCGTGGCCTCGATCAGGCACCAGCTCGGGCTGGACGCCCCGCTGTGGTCGCAGTACACCGCCTTCCTCGGCAGGCTCGCGCGCGGCGACCTCGGCACCTCCTACGCGCTGCACGGCGCGCCGGTCGCCGAGCAGCTCGCCCAGGCCCTGCCGACCTCGGCGCTCATCGCGGTCGGCGGGATCGTCTGGCAGCTCGTCCTCGGCGTCCCCGCCGGGATCGTGGCCGCCTACCGGCCGAAGAGCGCCGCCGACAGGCTCGCCACGCTCGGCGCGCTCATCGGCCTGTCGGCCCCGCCGTTCTGGGTGGGTCTGCTGCTGCTGTACTACCTGGCCTACCGGTTCTCGATCTTCCCGCTCAACGGGCTCGGCGACCCGCTGTGGTGGTATCTGGCGCTGCCGACCTTCACCCTCGGCCTGGCGGGCGCGGCGTGGTACGCCAGGATGACCCGCGCCCAGATGCTGGAGGTGCTGCGCTCGCCGTACATCCAGATGGCGCGGGCCAAGGGGCTGCGCGAGCGGACCATCCTGACCAGGCACGCGCTGCGCAACGCGCTCACCCCGCTGATCACCATGATCGGGATGGACTTCGGCTACTTCCTCGGCGGAGTCCTGATCATCGAGTCGGTCTTCGGGCTGCCGGGCGTCGGCAAGCTGACCTACGACGCCATCGACCAGCTCGACGTTCCGATCGTCACGGGCGCGGTGCTGGTGGCCGCCTTCTTCGTCGTCGTCATGAACTTCCTCGTGGACCTCACGTACGCGGTCGTCGACCCGCGCGTGCGCAACCGCCGCTGACCGGGTCGGCACAACCCCCGAAAGGAACTTTTCACCATGGGACAGGACAAGCTGCGGGTCGCCGTCGTCGGCGCGGGCCGGTGGGCGCAGGTGGCCCACATCCCCGGCTGGCAGCGTGACCCCCGCGTCGAGGTGGTCGCGCTCGCCGACTCCGACGCGGACGTGGTCGCCGAGGCGGGCAGGCGCTTCGGCGTCGGGCGCGTCGTCACCGACTACCGCGAACTGCTCGACGACCCCGGGATCGACGTCGTCGACGTGGCCACCGGCAACCGGGCGCACTTCGAGATCTCCTGGGCCGCCCTTGAGGCCGGCAAGCACGTACTGTGCGAGAAGCCGGTGCACCACGACTACCGGGAGACGCGCAGGGCCGCGGAACTGGCCAGGTCGAAGGGGCTGAAGACCAAGCTGGGCTTCACCTTCAGGTACGCCCCCGCGGTGCTCTACGCGAAGGAGCTCATCGACGCCGGTTTCGTCGGCGAGCCGTACATCTTCAACGGCTACGAGCAGAACAGCCAGTGGCTCGACCCGGAGACCCCGCTGCGCCAGGTGGACGCAGAGGCCGACCCGGACGTCATCCAGGTGTCGTCCATCGAGGGGTACGGCGCGCCGATCATCGACATCATGCACTGGTGGGTCGGTTCCCCCATGACTTCCGCGGTCGGCACGATGCGGAACTTCGTCCCCGAACGCGTCGTACGCGACACCGGCCTGATGACCAGGATGAACATCGACGACGGCGACATGTGGATCGCCGAGTTCGAGAGCGGCGCCCTGGCCTCCATCCAGTCGTCGTTCGTCACGGTCGGCAACTTCCCCGGCATCGAGGCCCGCGTCTACGGCTCGGAGGGCGCGATCATCATCAGGCTGGTCGAGGAGGACGGCATCTGCCAGACGATCAAGACGGCCTCCAAGGGCTACGTCGAGTTCGTGGAACGGGAGATCCCGCAGCGGTTCTTCCCCGAGGGCGGCGCCTCCACCGAGCCGTGGCCGCTGCTGTTCTACTCCAACCTGTGCCGGGACTTCGCCGACGAGATCCTCTCCGGCGACCCCGCCAACCAGGGCGACTTCGCGCAGGGCGCGCTGGTCCAGGAGACCATCAACACCTTCGAACGCTCCTTCCGCGAGCGCAGCTGGGTCAGCTTTCCCCTTGAGGGGGTCAGGTGACGGCGCACACCTGGGGGAGCGCCCACGATGACGCGGCGGCACGGGCGCTGTGCGAGGTCGCGCTCGGCGCCGCCTCGGGTCCCGGTGTCGAGTACGCCGACGTCAGGCTCGTCGAGTGCGAGGAGACGCGCCTGTACGGCAGGCACGGCGGGGCGCGTGACGAACGCTCCGAGCTGAACCTGGGCGTCGGGGTGCGCGCCCTGCGCGAGGGGGTGTGGGGGTTCGCCGCGGCGCCGCTCGGCGACGAGGCCGACGTCCGCGCCGTCGCGGGCCGGGCCGTCGCCGCCGCCCGCGCCGCCGCCTTCGAGGGCACCGAGCGCGTCACCCTCCCGCCGCGCCCGCCCTCCAGCGGACGCTACGCCACCGACGTCACGACCGACCCGTTCACCTTCTCCGGCAGGTACGGCCTGCTCGACCAGGCCCTCGCCGCAGCAGGGGCGCCGGAGAAGGTCGTCTCCGCCGAGGTCGGGCTGAACGCCAAACGGCAGCACCGGCACTTCGCCGACAGTGAGGGCTCCCGCCAGCACCAGCACCTGGTCGAGTCGGGCGCCATGGTGATGGTCTTCGCCGCCGACGAGCACGACGTGCAGCGCCGCTCCTACCCCAACTCCTTCCACGGCAACACAGCCGCGGCCGGATGGGAGTACGTGGAGTCGCTGCGGCTGGTCGAGCAGGCCGCCAGGGTCGGCGAGGAGGCGGTCGCGCTGCTCACGGCGCCGGTCGCCCCCTCGGGCACCGCGGACCTGGTGATCGGCCCTGCCCAGATGGCGCTGCAGATCCACGAGTCGTGCGGCCACGCGCTCGAACTCGACCGCATCCTCGGCGACGAGTCCAACTTCGCCGGGGCATCCTTCATCACCCCGGACGCGCTCGGCACGCTGCGCTACGGCTCACCCGCGGTCAACGTCACCGCCGACCCGACGGTCCCCGGCACCAGGGGCTCCTTCGGCTGGGACGACGAGGGCACCCCGGCCGGGCGCAGGGAGCTGATCAGGGAGGGCGTCGTGGTGGACTTCCTGTCCGGCAGGGACAGCGCCGCCAGGCTCGGCCTCACCCCGATCGGCGCCGCCAGGGCCGACGGCTGGGCCTACACCCCGGTCTGCTTCGCCACCAACGTCTTCCTCGAACCCGGCTCGGGAAGCCTCGACGAACTGCTCGACCGGCTCGGCGACGGCTACTACGTGGACGACAACCGGAGCTGGTCCATCGACGAGCGTCGCTGGAACTTCCAGTTCGGCACCGAGGTCGCCTACGAGGTACGGCGCGGCAGGCGCGGACGGCTGCTGCGGAACCTCTCCTACGGCGGCGTGACCCCGCGCTTCTGGGGCTCGGTCGAGGCGGTCGCGGGACCGGAGGAGTTCAGGGCCTTCGGCATGCCCTGCGGCAAGGGCGAGCCGAAGCAGTGGGGTTTCCTCGGGCACGGCGCCTCCCCGACCCTCGTGCGCGGCGTGCGGATCGGGGTCGCGTGATGACGAACCGGGAGGGAAGGGACGGGATGAGGCCGTACACCGGTGGGGACCGCGCGGTCGAGGCGGTCGAACGGGCGCTCGCGGGCGCGGCGGGGGCCGACGAGGCCGAGGCGTTCCTGACCGTGCGCTCCGGGGAGTACACCCGGTTCGCGGGGGAGCGGATTCACCAGGCGCAGGACATCGTGGAACGTCAGCTCATGGTGCGGGTCGTCGTGGACGGCCGTACCGCGCGGGCCGCGACCTCCAGGATCGAGGAGCCGGAGACCGCCGCGCGGGCCGCGCTCGACCTGGCGCGCGGCGGCGGCGCGAAGGGGGTCTACGGCGTCGCCCGGGTGGGGCCGTACCCCGAGCCCGGCCTGTGGCACGCCGACGTCGAGGAGTGGGACGCCGCCGCCCGCTCGGCGGAGGCCGCCCACGTCATCCGCGAGGCCAAGGAGGCGGACGCGCGGGCCTACGGCATGTTCGGCCGCGCCGTCACCGAACTCGCGGTCGCCGGAACCGGGGGCGTGCGGGCCTACGCCGCCGCGACCGAGGCCTCCGGCGCCCTGACCGTCAAGGCGGGCGAGGGCTCCTCCTACTGGTGCGACCTGGGCAGGTCGGCGCGGGCACTCGGCCTGCGGGAGGCGGCCAGCCGTACCGTGCGGGAGGCGGCGCGCGCCAGGCGGCCGGTCGAGCTGCCCGACGGCGTGCACGACGTCGTCCTCGGCCCGCTCGCGGCCGGTGAGCTGCTGCACTTCTTCGGCGCCTTCGGCTTCACCGGGCAGGCGCTCGCCGCCGGGGTCGGCGCCGTCGCCCGCACCCCGGGCGAACTCGTCGCCGCGCCGTGCGTCACGGTCGCCGACGACGCGCTCGCCGGGGTCGGGCTGCCGTTCCCGTTCGACATCGAGGGGACCCCCAAACGACGGGTCGCGTTCCTCACCGAGGGACGTGTCGGCGAGGCCGTCACCGACCTGGCAACCGCCGCCGCGCTCGGCGTCCCCTCGACCGGGCACGCCCACATCGCCCGCGAGGAGTCACCCCTGGCCATCCCGGCCAACCTCGTCATGTCTCCCGGCACGACGCCGGACGAGGAGTTGGTCGCCGGGGTCGAGCGCGGGGTCTACGTGCAGCGCTTCTGGTACACGCGGGCCGTCGATCCGGGAAGGACCACCATCACCGGGGTGAGCAGGGACGGCTGCTTCCTGATCGAGAACGGCAGGATCACCCGGCCCGTGGCGGGCAAACGGTTCACCGAGAGCGTCTTCGGGCTATTGTCCCGGGTGGACGCGGTCGGCGACACGCTCGCCACCCAGTCGCTGATGAACGTGTGGAACGGCGCCGTCACCGCCCCCGCCCTGCGGGTGCGCGGCTTCAGGTTCGGACCCCGGCCATGAGGGCCGCCACCAACGCCGCCCGCCTGGTCACCCAGATCCTGACCGGGGAGGTCTGGCCGCCGCTGGCCGACAGGAACGGCGCCAGGCCCGACGCGGACGGCCAAGCCTTCCTGCTGCCCGGCATGGGCGGGGTCACGCTCGGCGTGCACTGCGGTGACCCGGCCACCGGCTACGCCGCCGACCACCTGGAGCCCGGCCTGTCCATCAGGCACCGCGACCCCCGGGCCAACATGGCGCTGCAGTTCCTCACCTGCGTCGGCAACACCGTGCGCACGGCCTCGGGGGCGGAGGGGTTCGTCATCGGGCAGCACGCCTACGTGCTCGCCGACCTGCCCGAGGAGGCGCTCGCCGAGGTCACCGTCGGCGACCCCGTCACGGTCGTGGCCAGGGGGCAGGGGCTGCGGCTCACCGACCACCCCGCCCTCACCGTGAAGAACTGCTCGCCGGAGCTGGTCGAACGGATGCCGGGCGGCACCCGCGCCGACGGCAGGCTGGAGGTGCACGTGGCCGCGACGGTGCCCGCCGAGGCCGTCGGCGCGGGCGCGGGCATGGCCTCCGAGTTCGCCAACACCGACCTCATGGGCGCCTACGCGGGCCTGTCCGAGGACCTGTCGCTGGGCCTGGAAGGACTGCGGATCGGCGACTTCGTGGCGGTCGAGGACGCCGACCACCGCTTCGGTCGCGGCTACCGGTCCGGATATGTCACTATCGGCGTGATCTCCACCGGGCACTGCATGCTGCACGGCCACGGGCCGGGGCCGTCCTCCCTGATCACCGGCCCCGCCGAGGCCTTCCACCTCGTCCGCAGTCCCGACGCCAACCTGGAGGTGATCCGGTGAACACGCTGGCGGTGAACCTGCTCGGGATCGTCGAGCACCCGGAGATCGACGGCATGAACCCCTACCGGATCGACGCCGACGGCAGGCCGTACGTCCCGGCCGGGGACGGCGGGATCGTGCTCGGCGTACGGCTCGGCGACTCGGCCTTCGGCTTCGACGCCGACCACGCGGCGCCGGGGGTCTGCCTGGTCCACCCCGACCCGGCGGCCAGGCACGCGCTGACCGCCTACGCCTGCGTGGGCAACGAGGTCGTGGTCCGCACCGGGGCGGCGACCGGCGCGCGGGGCTGGGTGGTCGGCAAACGCGGCGAGGCGGGCCGGGTGATCGTCAGCATGGCGCAGGAACACCTGGCCGCGCTGCGCCCCGGCGACGGGATCTCCGTGCGCGGGCACGGCCAGGGAGCCTCGCTCGGCGTGCCCGGCGTCGAGCTGCTCAACCTCGACCCCCGGCTGCTGGGCCTCCTTCCGCTGCGGGTGGAGGCCGGGAAGGTGACGGTGACCGTGCGCGGGACGGTGCCCAGCCGCCTGGCGGGCAACGGCCTGGGCCGTCCCGCGCAGATGTGGGACCTGGACGTGCAGGTCACGCCGTCGACGCCGGGCCTGGCCTGGCTGCGCCTCGGCGACCTGGTCGCGCTCGACGACATCGACGTGCGGCACAACATGGGCTACCGGCGCGGCTGGCGCACCGTCGGCGTCGTCGCGCACGGCGACAGCCCGCTGCCGGGCCACGGCCCCGGTGTCACCCCCGTCATGACCGGCCCGGCGGACCTGCTGGCCGTCACGGTCGATCCGGATGGGGAACCCGCGCTGTCGGAGACCGCCCTGAGCGGCGCTCCATACTGAACCAGACAGGCGTCAACCCGAGCGACGCGAGAGAGGACACCAGGGGAAGTGCTCGAACACCTATCCCTACCCGACACGGTACGGCTGGCGCTGCGACGCAAGATCCTCAACGACGAGCTGCCCGCGGGCACCAGGCTCGTCGAGGCGGGCATCGCCGAGGAGTACGGCGTGAGCCGGGCGACCGTGCGTCAGGCGCTGCGCGACCTGTCCAACGAGGGACTGGTCGACATCAACCCGCGCAGGTACAGCATGGTCACCCGCATGTCCACCGAGGACATCCAGGACATCTGCTACGCCCGCTGCGTCCTGGAGTCCGCCGCCGCCCGCGACGCCGTGTCCAACCTGCCCCCCGGCTTCTTCGAGCGCCTCGAACAGCTCGTCCAGGAGATGGACGGCGCCGCGCGGGCGGGTGACATGCAGGAGCTGGTGGACATCGACACCCGCTTCCACCGGGAGATCGTGCTGGCCTCGGGGCGCCGTCGCGTGGCCGAGCTGTGGGAGACCATGAACGGCCACATGTACGCCCTCATGCGTTCCTCGCTCGACCGCCAGCAACTGGAGATGGCCGAGGCCGCCGACCGTCACCGGCTCGTCATCAGCGGCCTGGCCTCCGGCGACCCCGAGCGGATCGAGTCGGTCATCCACGCCCACTACCTCGAACCCACCCTGCCCGTGAACGGCTCCCCGGACGGCGTGTTCTTGGGAGATCGCAGAGCTTGCCGTGTGGAAGAACCGGGGTAGAGGCGGGGCATGGCGGAATTTCTTACCGATATCACGGAGATCCGGGACAGAGCGCGGCATGAGATCGGCAAGGGGCCCATCACCCCCGCGTACGGTGCCGACCTGCAGCGCGTGATCCAGGTGTGCAACGAGGCGCTGGCCACCGAGCTGGTCTGCGTGCTGCGTTACAAACGGCACTACTACACCGCGACCGGCCTCTACGCGGAGCCGGTCGCCGCGGAGTTCCTCGAACACGCGGCCGAGGAGCAGGAGCACGCCGACAAGCTCTCCCGGCGCATCGTGCAGCTCGGCGGCAACCCCGACCTCAGCCCCAAGGCGCTGGCGACCCGGTCCCACACCCAGTACGACGGCAGCCTCGACCTGGTGGAGATGATCAAGGAGGATCTGATCGCGGAGCGGATCGTCATCATCTCCTACACCGAGATCATCCAGTGGCTCGGCGACCACGACGTCACCACCCGCAGGGTCTTCGAGGAGATCCTCGCCCAGGAGGAGGACCACGCCGACGACCTCAGGGGGCTGCTCGAACGGCTCCCCGCCGCCGAGGTGGCGAAGGCCTGAGGGCGGCACCGGTCCCGGTTGGAGGACGGCACAACGGGACCGGCCCGGTTCGTCGTGACGACCGAAGAAGCGGGGCGGACGGGCGCCTAGCGTTCGGACATGCCCCGCCTCTCGCTCAGCGACCTCCACCGCATCGCGGTTCCGGGAGACCCCCGGCTGCGCCCCGACGGAGGCGCCGTCGCCTACACGGTGACCACGGCCGACCGGGAATCCGACGACAACCACTCCGAGATCTGGCTCGCCGCCCCCGGCGCCGAGCCGCGCCGCCTGACGGGCGGCCCGCACGACTCCTGCCCCCGCTGGTCTCCCGTGGGCCGCACCCTCGCCTTCCTGCGGCCCGTCGAGGGCAGGCCGCAGATCCACCTGCTGCCGATGGACGGCGGCGAACCACGTCTCCTGACGGACACCCCGCTCGGCGCGGGCGCGCCGGTCTGGTCCCCCGACGGGACCAGGATCGCCTACGCGGCGCCGTACGGCCAGGCGGACCCGACGGCGCCGGTGGTGACCGACCGGCTCGGTTACAAGGCCGACGGCGCCGGGCTGCTGCGCGGCCTGACGACCCAGCTGTTCGTGGTGGAGGTCGAGACGGGCGAGACCGTCCAGGTCACCTCGGGGGACTTCCTCGCCGGAGAGCCGTCCTGGACGCCGGACGGGCTGCGCCTGACCTTCGTCGCCGACCTGGAGCAGGACCGCGACCTGGTCGTGGGCGGGGCCGCCTACTCGGTCGACGTCCCGGAGACCGCCGACGGCCCCACAAGCACGCCGGAGCGGCTCACCGGGCCGGAGCTGATCTGTGCCGGGGCGTGGTGGAGCGGCGGGCGGCTGCTGGTCGCCGCGCTGGTCGGCGGCCCCGTCGGCCACACCCGCCTGTTCCACCTGGACGACGGCACACTCACCGAGGTGACCGAGGGCCTGGACCGCAACCTGATGGTCGGCGCCCCCGGCTACCCCGGGGCGGTACCCCAGCTCGCCGGGGACGACCTCGTCTTCTGCGCCCGCGACGGCGGCTGCACGCACCTCTACCGCGCGGGCGGGGAGAAGCTCGTCGGCGGGGACCAGGTGGTCTCCGGCGTCAGCGCCGCCGCGGGCAGGATCGCCTACGTCGCGGCCACGCCGTACAGCGCGGGGGACGTCTATCTCCTGGACCTGCAGGGCGGGCTCTCGGTGACGCGGCTGACGTCGTACGCGCTGGAGGACGTGGAGCTGTTCACCCCGCGCAGCCGTACCTTCACCGCGCCGGACGGCACGCCGGTCGAGGGGTTCGTGCTGCGCGACGAGACGCTCACCGGCCCCGGGCCGCTGCTGCTGGACGTGCACGGCGGCCCGCACAACACCTGGGCGCCGGTCTTCGACGGCGTGCACCTCTACCACCAGATCCTCGCGGCCAGGGGGTGGACCGTGCTCACCCTCAACCCCAGGGGCAGCGACGGGTACGGCGAGGCGTTCTACACCGCCGTCTCCGGGGCCTGGGGGATCGCCGACACCGACGACTTCCTCGCCCCGATCGACGAACTGGTCGCCGAGGGGATCGCCGACCCGGACCGGCTCGGGCTGACCGGCTACAGCTACGGCGGCTACATCTCCTGCTGGCTGCCGACCAGGACGGACCGCTTCAGGGCGGTCATTCCCGGCGGCTGCGTCAGCGACCTGACCAGCATGGCCGGGACCTCCGACCTCGGGTACTTCCTGAAGATCCACGAGTGCGGCGGGGACGTCACGGGCCAGTCGCCCATGGAGAACGTCGGGAAGGTCACCGCGCCGACCCTCCTGCTGCACGGGGAGAACGACGACCGCTGCCCCGTGGGCCAGGCCGAGCAGTGGTTCACCGCGCTGCGCGAGCGCGGCGTCCCGGTCAGGCTCGTCCGCTACCCCGGCGGCTCCCACCTGTTCATCCTCAACGGCAGGCCCTCCCACCGAACGGACTACAACGAAAGGATCGTCGCATGGCTGGAGCAGTGGATCCCCACCGCTGGCACGACCGTCTCGCCGAGCTGATCGCCGAATACGAGGTTCCCGGCGCGAACCTGGCCTTCCTGTACGAGGGGGAGGTCCACGAGTTCGCCGCGGGGCTGCTCAACGTGGACACCGGGGTCGAGGCGACCACGGACTCGCTCTTCCAGATCGGCTCGATCACCAAGGTGTGGACCGCCACCCAGATCATGCTGCTGGTCGAGCAGGGCGCGCTGACGCTGGACACCCCGGTCTCCGAGGTCCTGCCGGAGTTCCGGGTCGCCGACCCCGAGGTGACCAAGACCGTCACGATCAGGCACCTGCTCTCCCACACCTCCGGCATCGACGGCGACCTCTTCCTCGACACCGGCCGCGGTGACGACTGCGTCGAGAAGTACGTCGCGGCCTGCGCCGACCTCGCGCAGAACCACCCGCTCGGCGCCACCCAGTCCTACTGCAACTCGGGCTTCGTCGTCGCCGGGCGCGTCGTCGAACGGCTCACCGGCAAGGTCTGGGACGCCGCGCTGCGCGAGCAGGTCATCGAGCCGCTCGGGCTGACCCACACCTGGACCCTGCCCGAGGACGTGCTGCGCTTCCGCGCCGCCATGGGCCACATGGACGGCAAGCCCGCCCCGGTCTCCAGCCTCATGCGTTCCTGCGGTCCCGCCGGGCTGGTCTCCGCCCGCCCCGCCGACGTCGTCGCCTTCGGCCGTGCCCACCTGGGCACCGGGCTGCTGGCTGACCCCCGGGCCATGTGGGAGCCGCAGGTGGACATCCCCAACCCCCACACCCTCGGCAAGCAGTGGGGTCTCGGCTGGATCCTGGACGAGTGGCAGGGCCGCAGGGTGATCTCCCACGGCGGCAACACCATCGGCCAGGCCGCCATGCTCTGGGTGCTCCCGGCCACCGACACCCAGCCGGAGGTGGTGGTGTGCTCGCTGACCAACGGCGGCCACACCGCGGCCTTCCACCACGCGCTGTCCACCGAGCTGTTCGCCGAACTGGCCGGGATCGCCGTCCCGCCCGTGCTCGGGCCGCCCGCCGAGCCGTTCCAGACCGACCTGGAGCGTTACACCGGCGTCTACGAGCGGGCAGGGAGCCGGATGACGGTGAGCCTCCGCGACGGCAGGCTGTTCCTGCTCAACGAGGTCACCGGCGCCCTCGCCGGGCTGCAGCCACCCCTGGAGATCGAGCTGGTCGCCGTTGACGACACCACCTTCGTGGGCCGCCCGGAGGGGGAGCCGCAGTGGCTCTCCGCCGTCTTCTACGAGCTCGCCGACGGCTCGCCGTACGTCCACCTCGGCGTCCGCGCCACCCCGAAGATCGCCTGAGGAGCGGAAATGCTGGACAACCTTCAGGAGCGCCTCGACGAGGCGGCCCGCAAGCACGGCGTGCCCGGCGCCTCACTCGCCCTCTGGGCGAACGGTGAGCTGGTCCAGGCCGCCACCGGTGTGGTCAACCGGGACACCGGCGTCGAGACCACCCCGGACAGCGTCTTCCAGGTCGGCTCGACCACCAAGGTCTGGACCGCCACGCTGGTCATGCAGCTCGTGGACGAGGGCCTGGTCGATCTTGACCGTCCCGTGCGGGACTACCTGCCGGAGTTCGCCGTCGCCGACGGCTCGGAGAAGGTCGTCACCGTCAGGCACCTGCTCACCCACAGCGGCGGCTTCGACGGCGACCTGTTCGAGGACACCGGGCGCGGCGACGACAGCCTGGACAAGTACATTCACTTCCTGCGCGACGCGGGGCACGTCCACGAGCCGGGAGCGCTGTTCTCCTACTGCAACTCCGGCTACTGCGTGCTCGGCGCCCTGGTCGCCCGGCTGCGCGGCACCACCTGGGAGCAGGCCATGCGTGAGCGCCTGCTCGGGCCGCTCGGCGCGACGCACTGGGCGCTGCTGCCCGAGGAGGCCATCCTGTTCCGGGCCTCGGCAGGGCACGTCGGCCCCGAGGGCGCCGTCCACCGGTCGTGGGCGATGCCGCGCTCCAACGCCCCCGCGGGCTCGACCATGTGCCTGGCCCTGCGCGAGCTGGTCCGCTTCGGACGCATGTTCGTCGCGGGCGGCGTGGCGCAGGACGGCACCCGGCTGCTGTCGGAGGAGGCGGTCGCGGCCATGCGGACGAAGCAGATCGACGTGCCCGGCGTCCCCGGGCTGCTCGCCGACCGCTGGGGCCTGGGCTTCGAGCTGTTCGACTGGGGTGGCGAGGTCTACGGGCACGACGGCGGCACGATCGGGCAGAGCACGTTCTGGCGGGTCGTGCCCGGGTCGGACTTCGCGATCGCGATGAGCGTCAACGGCGGCGCCGTCGTCGGGATGATCGCCGACCTGGCGCTGCCGCTGATCCGCGAGGTCACCGGCCTGGCCGTACCCGACCTGCCCGTGCCCTCGGAGACGCCGCAGGCTGTCGATCCCGCGCCCTACCTCGGCGGGTACGCCGGGCCGATGTACACCTGGGAGGTGGCCGAGGCCCCCGAGGGGCTCGACGTCACGCTGATCCCCGGCGAGTTCATGGAGAGCAACGGCCAGACGCGGACCACCACCCGCTTCACGCACCACACCGGCCACTCCTTCATCGCGGCCGCGCCGAAGGACGGCATGCACGAGACGATCACCTTCGTGGTCGGCGAGGACGGGCGGGCCACCCACCTGCACGCGGGGGCGAGGACGCTGCGCCATGTCTGAGGTCTCCGGCGCGCTGCGCGCGGTGTTCGAGGAGGCGGAGGCCGAGGGCTTCGTCCACGTCCGCGAGATCGACGGCGACGGCGAGGTGAGCTTCGGCGCCGACGACCCGGTGGTGCTCGCCTCGGTCTTCAAACTGCCGATCCTGCTGGAGTACGGCAGGCAGGCGGCGGCGGGCACGCTGGAGCCGACCGAGCGGCTGAGCGTGACCTCGGCCGACAAGGACGGCGGCATCGGCACCTCCGGATGCCTGGACGACGTCTCGCTCACCCTGCGTGACCTGGCCCACTTCATGATGACCATGAGTGACAACGCGGCCACCGACGTGCTGCTGCGCCGGGTCGGGCTCGACAACGTGCACGCCACGCTGCGCGAGCTCGGCCTGAAGCGGACCTGGCTGGTTGGCGGCTGTGCCGAACTGCTCGGCAGCGTGGTCACCGAACTCGGCCTGTCCGGCCTGGACGACGAGGAGCGCCTCGCCACGGTCGGCGAGGAGCAGATCAGGTCGCTGGCCGTACGTGACCCGGAGCGGACGACCTCGGGCACACCCCGCGAGATCACCACCCTGCTCGGCCTGATCTGGCGGGACGAGGCGGGTCCCGCGGCGGCCTGCGCCGAGGCGCGCAGGATCATGGGCAACCAGATCTGGCCGCACCGGCTCTCCTCCGCCTTCGGCGACGAGGTAAAGATCTCCGGAAAGACCGGGACACTCTGGGGCATCCGCAATGAGGCGGGCGTGCTTGAGTATCCCGACGGAAAGCGGTACGCGGCCGCGGTCTTCCTACGGACCCGCTCGTTCGGCCTCAGACTGCCCAGGGCGGACGCGGCCATCGGCCGTGCGGCCCGTGTGGCGATAGATCACCTGCGCGCCTGATGTCCTTGTATGTCCATTATCGTGAGCAGATGAGCAACCGGCCACGCTCCAGCCTCCGGCGCATCCTGGAAGACCTGGGAAGCACCGTGCTGGACGTGGCCGCCTCGCCCGGTGAACTCGACGCCGAGGTCACCGGGGTGCACATCTACGACCCCCTCGACGAGCTGCTGCTGCCCGAGGGGAACATCCTGCTGGCCGTCGGGGTCGAGAGCGCCGGGCAGATCTGCGCCCTGCTCGACGCGGCGGGCCCGGCGGCGGGCGTCGTCGTCAAACAGCCCGTGGACGTCGACGAACTCGTCCGCGCCAAGGTCCTGGAGACCGGCGTCGCGGTCCTCGGGCTGACCAGGGCCGCCTCCTGGGCCCAGGTGGCGGCCCTGCTGCGTTCACTGCTGGCCGAGGGCGACCTCACCGAGCCGGGGGAGGCCCCCGCCGACGACCTGTTCTCGCTGGCCAACGCCGTGTGCGCGCTGCTGGACGCCCCGGTGACCATCGAGGACCGCTCCTCACGGGTGCTGGCCTACTCGGGACGCCAGGACGAGGCCGACCCGGGCCGGGTTGAGACGGTGCTCGGCCGCCAGGTGCCCATGCGCTACCGGCGGATGCTGGAGGAACGCGGCTTCTTCAGGAAGCTCTACCAGAGCCACGAACCGGTCTACCTGGAACTCGACGGCGACAGCATCCACCGGGCGGCGGTCGCCGTACGGTCCGGTGACGAGATCCTCGGCTCCATCTGGGCCGCGGTGCGCGAGCCGCTGAGCGACCAGCGGCAGCGCGCCCTCGCCGACGCCGCCAAGATCGTCGCCCTGCAGCTGCTGCGGCAGCGGGCAGGGGCCGACACCCGCCGCAGGCTCCGCGCCGACCTGCTGTCGACCGTACTGGCCGGGGGCAGGGACGCTGCGGAGGCCGCCGGAAGGCTCGGCGTGGCCAGCGAACGCCTGTGCGTGCTCGCCGCCCAGCTCAGCGGCAGGTCGGACGGCGACGCCGCGCGCAGGGAGAGCGACAGGCAGCGCTTCTGCGACGCGCTCGCCCTGCACGTCGGCGCCATCCACCCCAAGGCCGCCGCCGCGCTGGTCGGCTCGGTCGCCTACGCCGTCCTGCCGCTGCACGCGGGCAGCGGTGGCGAGGAGGAGTCGCGGGCCGTACGGGTCGCCGAGAGCTTCCTGGCCCGCGTCGGCCCCAGACACCCCGCCAACATCGGCGTGGGCCGCCTGGCGGGCAACCTGTCCGAGGTGGCCAGGTCCAGGGCCGACGCCGACAGGGCGCTGCGCGTGCTGCGCGCGCGGGACGCCTCCGGCGCCGTCGCGGGCTACACCGGCGTGCACTTCGAGGCGCTGCTGCTGCAGCTCGCCGACCTGGCCGAGGCCGAGGAGCAGACGCCGACCGGCCCCTACGAACGGCTGCTCGCCTACGACGCCGAACACGGCAGCGAGCTCGTCCCCACCCTGCGGGCCTACCTCGACGCCTTCGGCGACGTCAACGCCGCCGCGGCCAGGGTCCACGTGCACGCCAACACCTTCCGCTACCGGCTCAAGCGGCTCACCGAGATCGGCGGCCTCGACCTGGGCGACTCCGAGGCCAGGCTGACCGTGATGCTCCAGATGCGGATCTTCGGCAGATAACACGACGCGTGACCCGCTTTTTGTGATTGAGCACGAAGAACGAGCCGCACGAAAGAGCGAGTGTGGGGCATCGCCCCCCACCTTCCTGGAGTCCCGATGAAAAAGACAGGACCGGTGGCAGCGCTCGCCACTTTGAGCCTGCTCGTGGCCGCCTGCGGCGGCACATCCGATGACCCGTCCGGGAAGCCCGCCGAGGGAGGCACCTTCTCCTTCGCGCTCAGCGCCGATCCCGGGGCGCTCGACCCGGCCACGGCGGTGCTCTCGATCACCAACACCGTGCTCTCCCTGGCCTACGACCCGCTGGTCTTCACCGCCCCGGACGGGAAGATCGTCCCCGGCCTCGCGGAGAAGTGGGACGTCAAGCCCGACGCGGTGACCTTCACCCTGCGCAAGGACGTCACCTGTTCGGACGGCTCCAGGCTCACCCCGGCCGACGTGGCCGAGAACGTCAACCACATCGCCGACCCCGAGACGAAGTCGCCCGTGTACGGCGTGCTCGTCCCGGTCGGCATGAAGGCCGAGGCCGACGACGCGGCGGGCACCGTCACGCTCTCGACCCCGGAGCCGTTCAGCTTCATCCTGGAGAACGCGGCGCAGCTCTTCGTGGTCTGCGGCAAGGGACTCAAGGACCGCGCCTCCATCGCCCACGCCACCTCCGGCTCGGGGCCGTACACCCTGACCGAGGCCGTGCCCAGCGACCACTACACCTTCACGGTCCGCAAGGACTACGCCTGGGGGCCGAACGGCGCGAGCGTCAGGAACCAGGGGCAGCCCGAGAAGATCGTGCTGCGGGTCGTGCCGAACGAGCAGACCGCCGCCAACATGCTGATCTCCGGCGACCTCAACGGCGCCGTCGTCTACGGCGCCGACCGCAGACGGCTTGAGGCGACGCCGGGGGTGAACAAGCTCGTCCTCGCCATGGGCAACGGGCAGTTCTTCTACAACCAGGACGACGACCGCCCCGCCAAGGACCCCGCGATCCGCAGGGCCCTCACCCAGGCGATCAACCTCCCCGAACTCGCCGGAATCGCGTCGAGCGGCACCGGGCGGCCCGTCAGGGGACTGGTGATGGACCCCAAACCCTGCCAGGGCGACGGCGTCACCGGCCACGTCCCCACCTTCGACCCGGCAGCCGCCTCCGCCGCGCTCGACGCCGCCGGGTGGAAGGCAGGGGCCGACGGCGTCCGCGTCAAGGACGGCAAGCGGCTGACCATACGCCTGCTGTACGCGACCACGCGAGGCGCGGGCGTCCTGGCCGCCAACGAGTATCTCGCCCAGTCCTGGAAGAAGGCGGGCGTCGAGGTCACGCTGAACGGCGTCATCGACACGAAACTGTCGGAGTCGCTCAACGCCGCCCAGGACTGGGACGCGGTCTGGCTGCCGATCGGCGTCACGCTCCCCACCCAGCTCGTCGGATTCCTGTCCGGCCCCTCGGCGCCCAAGGGCGCCAACTTCGCCCATCTGAGCAACGAGCGCTACGAGAAGCTGGTCGCCGAGGCCGTGACCAAGCCCGGCGAGGAGGGCTGCAAGCTCTGGACCGAGTCCGAGTCCGCCCTCTACGACGCCGCCGACCTCGTTCCGGTCGTGGAGAACACCGTCCTCGTCGCCCAGAAGGGCGCCACCTTCGACTTCCCCGCCGCCTCGTTCTCTCCCACCACCATCCGGATGACCTCGGCGCGCTAAGTGGCAAGAATCGTTTCTGGAGTTCCGATGAAGAAAACAGCTCCGGTGGCCGCCCTCGCCACCCTGAGCCTGCTCGCGACCGCCTGCGGCGGCACGTCCGACGGCCCGTCGGGCAAGGCCGCTGAGGGAGGCACCTTCTCCTTCGCGCTCAGCGCCGACCCCGGGGTGCTCGACCCGGCCATGGGTGTCCTCGGGGTGACCAACACCACGCTGTCCCTGGCCTACGACACCCTGGTCGCCAACTCGCCCGAGGGGAAGATCCTTCCCGGGCTCGCCGAGAAGTGGGACGTCAAACCGGACAGGGTGACCTTCACCCTCCGCAAGAACGTCACCTGTTCCGACGGCTCCAAGCTCACCCCCTCCGACGTGGCCGAGAACGTCAACCACATCGCCGACCCGGCCACCAAGTCGCCGGTGTACGGCGTGCTCGTCCCGGTCGGCATGAAGGCCGAGGCCGACGACGCCGCGGGCACCGTCACGCTCTCCACGCCCCAGCCGTTCAGCTTCATCCTGGAGAGCAGCACGCTGATGTTCGTGGTCTGCGGCAAGGGGCTCAAGGACCGCTCCTCGATCGCCCACGCCACCTCGGGCTCTGGGCCGTACACGCTGACCGAGGCCGTGCCCAGCGACCACTACACCTTCAAGCTGCGCGAGGACTACGCCTGGGGGCCGAACGGCGCCGCGACCAAGGGGTCCGGCATGCCGGAGAAGGTCGTGCTGCGGGTCGTGCCGAACGAGCAGACCGCCGCCAACATGCTGATCTCCGGCGACCTCAACGGCGCGATCATCTACGGCGCCGACCGCAAACGCCTCGAAGCCACCCCGGGGATGGGCAAGGCGACCATGTCGGCGGGCAACGGGCAGTTCTTCTACCACCAGGGCGACGACCGCCCCGCCAAGGACCCCGCGATCCGTAAGGCCCTCACCCAGGCGGTCAACCTCCCCGAACTCGCCGGAATCGCATCGAGCGGTACGGGACGGCCGGTCACCGGGCTCGTCGGCGACCCCAAGCCCTGCCAGGGCGACGGCGTCACCGGCCACGTCCCCGCCTTCGACCCGGCAGCCGCCTCCGCCGCGCTCGACGCGGCCGGGTGGAAGGCCGGAGCAGACGGCGTCCGCGTCAAGGACGGCAAGCGGCTGAGCCTGCGCCTGCTGTACGTCACCACCAAGGGCGCGAGCACCCAGGCGGCCAACGAGTATCTCGCGGCCACCTGGAAGAAGATCGGCGTGGACGTCACGCTGAACGGCGTCATCGACACCAAGCTGTCGGAGTCGCTCAACGCGACCCAGGACTGGGACGTGGTCTGGCTGCCGATCGGGGTGACCCTGCCCACCCAGCTCGTCGGGTTCCTGTCGGGACCGGCCGCGCCCAAGGGCGCCAACTTCGCCCACCTGGCCAACGAGCGCTACGAGAAGCTGGTCGCCGAGGCCGTGACCAAGCCCGGCGAGGAGGGCTGCAAGCTCTGGACCGAGTCCGAGTCGGCCCTCTACGACGCCGCCGACCTGGTGCCGGTCGTGGAGAACACCGTGCTCGTCGCCCAGCGGAACGCCACGTTCACCGTCCAGGCCGGACTGTTCGTGCCGACCTCCATCCGGATGACCGAGGCGGGCTGAGTGGCCGGCATCCCTCGTCCGAGGGGCCGCCGCCCGGCCACGGCCGGCGGCTCCCGGGGCCGTGCGCGGGGGGCGTTCGTGCTGCGGCACCTCGTCCGGTTCGTGATCTCGCTGGCCGTGCTGCTCGTCGCCTCGTTCGCGATGATCCACCTCATTCCGGGCGACCCCGTGCGCGCCTCGCTCGGCCAGGCGGCCCCGGTCGAACTGGTCGAGGCCAGGCGCGCGGCACTCGGGCTCGACCAGCCGATCCTCACCCAGCTCGCCTCCTACGTGGGCCACGTGGTCTCCGGCGACTTCGGCACCTCCTTCCTCAGCGGGGAACCGGTCGGCGAGGTCATCGCCTCCCGGCTGCCGAACACCCTCGCCCTGGCCCTGCTCGCGACAGTCGTCGCCCTGCTGGTCGCGGTCCCGCTCGGCATGTGGGCGGGGGTCCGCACCGAGAACGGCCGCAACCGCGGCACCGAGGCCGCCTTCACCTCGGCCACCGGTACGGCGGTCGCGATCCCGGAGTTCCTCTACGCCATCGCCATGGTCGCCCTGTTCGCCATCGGGCTCGGCTGGTTCCCGCCCGCGGGCAAGGGCGGTCCCGAGTCCTACGTGCTGCCCGTCCTGGCCCTGGCCATCGCCCCCGCCGCGATGATCGCCCGCATCTCCCGGGTGGAGACGCTGCGCGAGCTGGGCAGCGACTACGTACGGCTGGCCCGCGCGAAACGGCTGCCCTCCGCCCGTGTCCACCTGCGGCACGTCCTGCCCAACACGCTCACCGCGACCCTCACCGTCGGCGGCCTGCTGCTCACCGGCCTGATCGCGGGAAGCGTGCTCGTCGAGTACGTCTTCGCCTGGCCGGGGCTCGGCCTGCGGATCGTGGAGTCGATCACCCAGAAGGACTATCCCGTCGCCCAGGGCGTGATCCTCGTCTACGGCGCCATCGTGCTCGTGGTGAACCTGCTCGTGGACGTGCTGCTCGGCCTGCTCGACCCGACCTCCGCCCTGAAGGAGACCTGATGCGGCACCTGCTGCGCACCCCCGCGGGGCTCGCCGGGACCGTACTGGTCACGGCCATGGTGGTCCTGGCCGTCATCGGGCCGCCGATCTGGGGGGCCGAGGCCGAGCACATCGACCCGGCGGTCATCCTCCAGGGCGTCTCGGACGCCCACCCCCTCGGCACCGACAACCTGGGCCGCGACATCCTGGCCAGGGTGCTCGTCGCCGGACGGCTCTCCCTGGTCCTGGCGCTGCTGACCACGCTCATCGGCGCGGTCGCGGGCGTCGTGCTCGGCGCGCTGCCCTCGGTGCTGCCCCGCAGGGGCGCCCGCCTGGTCACCGGCACGGTCAACGCGCTGGTCGCCTTCCCCAGCCTGCTGCTGGCCATGTTCACCGCGGTGATCTCCGGGCTTGGCGCCAGGGGAGCGGTGCTGGGCATCGGCGTCGCCCTCGCCCCGGGCTTCGCGCGGCTCACCCAGACGCTCGCCGCCTCCGTCGCGGGCGCCGACTACGTGGCGGCGGCCAGGATGCTCGGCGTCCCCCGCCTGCGGATCATGACCCGCCACGTCCTGCCCAACATCGCCGAGCCGCTGATCCTCAACCTCACCCAGGCCCTGGGCAGCGCACTGCTCGCCCTGGCCGGGATGTCCTTCCTCGGGCTCGGCGTGCAGCCGCCGTCGTTCGACTGGGGACGGCTGCTGTTCGACGGCTTCGGCCGCATCTACGACACCCCGGCCGTCGCCCTCGGCCCCGCCGTCGCGGTCGCGCTCGCCGGAATTGGGTTCAACCTGCTCGGGGACGCCCTGGCCAGGGCCGCGGCACGCGGCAACGCGACGGTCAGGGCCGTCCCGGGGGCCGGGGCCGTACCGCACGAGGAGAGCGAGCCCGACCCCGAGGCCGTCCTTGAGGTGCGCGACCTCACCGTCACCTTCCCCGGCGGCGTGACCCCGGTCCGCGGCCTGTCGCTGACCATCGCGCCCGGCGAGATCGTCGGCCTGGTCGGCGAGTCGGGCAGCGGCAAGAGCCTGACCGCCTCGGCCGTCGGCGGCCTGGTGCCCTACCCGGGCGAGGTGACGGCGAGCAGGATGCGACTGTGCGGCAACGACCTCGACGACCTCACCGAGCAGCGGCGCCGCAAACTGCTCGGCACCTCCCTCGCCATGGTCTTCCAGGACCCGATGGCCTCCCTCAACCCCGCGCTGCGGATCGGCGGCCAGCTCGCCGAGGTCGCCACCGTGCACCAGGGGGCCACCCGTGCCCAGGCCTGGGAGCGGGCGGTCGACCGCCTCGACCACGTGCGCATCCCCGAACCGGCGCGCAGGGCCCGCCAGCACCCCCACGAGCTGTCCGGCGGCATGCGCCAGCGCGTGGTGATCGCGATGGGCCTGATGGGCACCCCGAGGCTGATCATCGCCGACGAGCCGACCACCGCGCTCGACGTGACCGTGCAACGGCAGATCCTGCGCCTGCTGCGCCAGGTGACCGCGGAGACCGGCGCCGCGACCCTGTTCATCTCCCACGACATCGCCGTCGTCGGGGAGCTGTGCCACCGGGTCGTCGTCATGTACGCGGGCCGGGTCGTCGAGGAACTGCCCGTCGAACGGCTCGCCACCGGCGCCGCCCACCCCTACACCCGCGCCCTGGTCGCCTCGCTGCCCGACATGGAGACCGACAGGTCCCAGCCGCTGGCCAGCATCCCCGGCCGCCAGCCCGCCCCCGCGGAGGTCGGCCCAGGCTGCGCCTTCGCCGACCGCTGTGAGCTGGCGAGCGAGCGCTGCGCCGAGCTGCCACCCCTCGTCCCGTACGGCAAGGCACACCGCGTCGCCTGCTGGGAGGCATCGTGATCATAAAGAACCTGACGGTGCGGTTCGGCGCCTTCACCGCGGTCGACGACGTCACCCTGGAGATCCCGCAGGGGGCGATCGTCGGCCTGGTCGGGGAGTCGGGCTCCGGCAAGTCCACCCTGGCCAAGGCGGTGACCGGGCTGGTGCCGTACCGGGGGGAGATCACCGGGGCCGACCCCCGGCGCATCCAGATGGTCTTCCAGAACCCCTACGCCTCCCTCGACCCCAGGATGACCGTGGGCGCCTCGGTCGGCGAGGGGCTGCGCCTGCCCCGCGCGGAACGCCAGGCCGAGGTCGAACGGCTGCTGTCGCTGGTCTCGCTGCCCGCGACCCTGGCCGGACGCTACCCGCGCGAGCTGTCGGGCGGCATGCGGCAGCGGGTCGCGATCGCCAGGGCGCTGGGCGCCCGGCCCGAACTGCTGGTCGCCGACGAGATCACCTCCGCCCTGGACGTCTCCGTGCAGGGCGCCGTGCTCAACCTCGTCCGCTCGCTGCGCGAGGAACTCGGCCTGTCGATGCTGTTCATCTCGCACAACCTCGCCGTGGTCCGCTACGTCGCCGACGTCGTCGCGGTGATGCACCAGGGAAAACTCGTCGAGACGGGACCGACGGAGGAGGTCGTCGGCGCTCCCCGCCACGACTACACCCGCTCTCTGCTGGAGGCGGTGCCTCGCCTCTAGACTGTGCCTTTTTGCGCCGCCTGCGGCGGCGCGGGCTTGGGCGCCTGAAGTCGGTGACTTCCCTCGTCGCTCCTCCGCTTCGCTCCGTCGCTCCTCAGTCCAGCTCACCGACGCGCCCAAGCCGAAACTCCTCACGCACGGCACCGGTAAACCCAGATCAAAACCGTTCACCACGATTGGGGCGGTCTTCGGTGCGGGGTGTCGGGGCAGGTCTCAAGCGGGCCAGTGGCCGGTGGTTTTGGCGGTTTTGATCGCGGTGTGGCCTGCGGGGAGCATCCGGCCCGCGGCTGTCAGGGCCTCGGCCTTGGCGGCGTTGATGGCCGACCAGGGGCTGCGGCGGGCGCGGGGGGAGTAGCGCTGCAGGTAGTAGTTGTCGTCGAGGGCCCTGCGGTGGCTGTCGATCCAGCCGTGGCACAGGGCCTCGTCGAGCGCTTCGCCGAGGGTGACGGTTCTCGCGTTGCCGTTCCTCTTGGCGATCATGAGCCAGACGTCGGAGGCGCTCTCGTGGTGCTCGGTGAGCCAGGCCTTCCAGGCGGCGGCGTCGTCGAGGAGCAGGGGAGTCGTGGTCATCGTGGTCAGCCCTTCCGGCCCGCGAGGACGTTCGTGTAGTGGTCGTTGATCATGATGCCGAGGATGTTGCCGAACGGGTCGCGCACCGAGGCGGTGACGAACCCCGGGCCACGCTCGGTCGGCTTGTCGAACGGGGTCGCCCCCAACTCCAGCAGCCGGTCCCAGGTCGCCTCCAGGTCCTCGACGGCCCAGTAGACGATCGCCCCGCCGCCCTCGGCGCTCCACCCCTCCGGGGCGAAGCGCGCGTCGATGACGCCGAGTTCGTGCTGGTAGTCGCCGACCCGGAACTCCACGTAGACCGGGTCGCCCTGCTCGGGCCGCTGGAAGTAGGCCTCCAGACCGAGGAACTCGGCGTACCAGTCACGGGCGGCGGCGACGTCGTGGGCGTAGAAGCTGATGGTGGTGAGTCCGCGGAGCATGTCTTTCCTTTCGGTGGCCTGTGAGATCGATGCTGCCAGCCAAAGTGCTCACCAAATGAGCATTTTTCCTGACAGGATCGAAACATGAGAGCCGATCGTCTGGTGGCCGTCCTCCTGCTGCTGCAGGCCCGAGGCCGAGTGACGGCGACGCAGGTCGCCGCCGAGATGGAGGTCTCGGTCGCCACGGCCCGCCGCGACCTGGAGGCCCTGTCGGCCGCGGGCATCCCCGTCTATCCGCAGGCCGGACGCGGCGGCGGCTGGGCGCTGCTCGGCGGCGCCCGCACCGACCTGTCCGGGCTCAGGGCCGCGGAGGCCAGGGCGCTGTTCCTGCTGCTCGGCCCGGCCGCCGCGATCGCGCCGGAGGCCAAGGCGGCGCTGCGCAAGCTCGTGCGCGCCCTGCCCTCGACGTTCCGGCAGGAGGCCGAGGCGGCGGCGGAGGCGGTCGTGGTCGATCCGGCGGGCTGGGGCGAGCACCGCCGTACGCGGCCCGCGCTCGTCGACCTGCTGGAGGACGCGGTGGTCCGGCGCAGGAAGGCCCGCCTCACCTACTCGGGGCGGGAACGCCTCGTCTCGCCGCTCGGCCTCGTCGACAAGGACGACACCTGGTACCTCATCGCCGAGACCCCCGACGGGCGGCGGACCTTCCGCGCCGACCGGATCACGGACGCCGAGATCACGCAGGAGGCGGCCGAGCGTCCGGCGCGCTTCGACCTCGCGGCGGCCTGGGAGGAGGTCGTCACCGCGATGGAGGCGCGGCGCGCGACGACCACCGCCACCGCGACCGTCGACGCCTGCTACCTGCCCGTCCTGCGCGACCGCTTCGGCCGCCACTGCGAGGTGATCTCCCAGGGTGAGCGGGTCCGGGTCGCGCTCACCGCGCCGACCGCGCGGGACATCGCCCGCCAGCTCGCGGGCTGGGGCGACCTCGTCGTCGTGGAGGGCCCGCAGGCCGTCCACGACGAACTGGCGAAACTGGCCGCCCAGCTCACCACGCTGTACGGCCAGCGGAACCCTTAGGGCCGGGGAGCGCCGATCGGGTTGGGCACCGGGATGACGCCGGTGTCCACGAGGTGCCTGCTGAGCGGGGTGGCCAGCGCGACGACCTCCGCCACGCCCGCCTCCCCGAGGGCCGTGACCGGGTCGGCGGCAAGCCGGTCGGTCGCCTCCTCGATCTCCCGCCGCACCCGCTCGCCGCTCCCGGTCAGCCCCCCGGCCCGGTCGAGCAGCCCCAGGGCGACGAGCCTGCCGTGGCTCTCCCGCCACTCCTCGTCGCTCCAGCCCCTGCTGATCTGGATGGACTCCCTCGTGATCGCCCCGGTGGCCACGTGGGTGAGGATGGCGTCCAGGCCCCGCAGCCCGGCGTGCACCGCCGCGAGGACGTGCCCGTCGCCCCGGTGCTCACGGAGCACCGTCGCGGCCAGCCACACCCGCCCGACGACATCCGAAGGAATGGGCACGCCGGACCACCCGGCCGCCAGCGCCCTGCCCTCGAACCGGCATGCCCCCACGGCCGTCTCCAGGAGCGCCGCCAGCCGTTCCAGCCCGTCCCGCCCGGCGGGAAGCGCCCTGTCCAGTACGGCGCGCACGGCGTCGAACCGGGCGGCCAGCACGTCCTGGGGCGAGGCGTGGGCCCAGGCGCCGGGAAGCGCTTTCGCCACCCTGCCGGGGGCGAAGCCGTACAGCACGGCGGAGGCCGTGGCGGCGTCGACCGGGCCGAGCGGCGCGACCCTGCCGGTGAAGTAACCCGCCCACCACCCCGGCACCCCCAGTGCCTTGGCGGCCCGCGCGGGCTCCGGCGTGAAGTAGACCACGGCGTGCAACGGTTCGACGGCCTCCCAGAGCCGTCTCGCCTGGTTCATGGGCGCCCTCCCTTCCTCGGGTCTCCAGGGTGCTGGCCGTACCGGACGAAGGACAGTGCCAATTTCGGAAAGTGGACCATGAGCCGGGGGTGAACCCGTGTGAACCGGGTTATCGCCTGGGAGAACTCGACCCCGGGGTGGAAAAGGAGCATCCTCGGGTGGAGAGTAAGGTTGCCCTGCCCTAAATTAGGTATGCCTAAGTAGTTCTCCGGGAGTCCAGGTGTTCGCCAGCTACCTCATCGGACTGCGAGAGGGCCTGGAGGCGACCCTCGTCGTCTCCGTCCTCGTCGCCTTCCTCGTCAAGAGCGACCGGAAGAACCGGCTCCCCCAGGTCTGGGCGGGCGTCGGCGCGGCCGTCGCGCTGTCCATCGGGTTCGGTGCCCTGCTCACCTTCACCGCGGCGCACCTCAGCCACGGCCAGCAGGAGCTGTTCGACGCCGTCACCTCGCTGCTGGCGACCGTCTTCGTCACCTGGATGATCTTCTGGATGCGCCGCGCCTCCCGCTCCCTCTCCGGGGAACTGCGGGCCAGGCTCGACGAGGCCATCCAGGTCGGCACGGGCGCCGTGGTGGTCATGGCCTTCCTGGCCGTGGCGCGCGAGGGGCTGGAGACGGCCCTGCTGTTCTTCGCCTCCGTGCAGGGCGCGACGACCTCGGCGACCCCGCTGATCGGCATCACCCTGGGCATCCTCACCGCGGTCGTGCTCGGCTGGGGCCTGTACCGCAGCGCGCTGCGGATCAACCTGACCGTCTTCTTCACCTGGACCGGCCTGCTGCTGATCCTGGTCGCGGCCGGCATCTTCAAGTACGGCGTGCACGACCTGCAGGAGGCGAACGTCCTGCCCGGCCTGTCCAACTACGCCTTCGACATCAGCTCCGTCATGCCCGCCGACTCGTGGTACGGCGCGCTGATGGCCGGAATGTTCAACATCACCCCGCAGCCGAGCGTGCTGGAGACCGCCGCCTGGCTCCTGTACGTCGTCCCCACCCTCATCCTCTTCCTGCGACCCCAGCGCAGGCGGCCCGCCCCCACCTCTCCCGTCTCCGTCTCCGACCCGCGCTCCGCGGCATGAAACCAGGGTTCAACATGCGTACTCCCATCGTCGTCGTCCTCGGATCCCTCGCCCTGGCGAGCCTGACCGCCTGCTCGGGGGGCGCCACCCCCGCCGCGAGCCCGCAGGCGGCCGGCAACTCGGCGGGCGGTCCCATCACCGTCGCCGCCAGCGACACCGAGTGCAAGGTCGCGACCACCGAGGTCGCCGCGGGCACCTCGACCTTCACCATCACCAACGGCGGCAGCAAGGTCACCGAGTTCTACGTCTACGCCCCCGGCGACCGGGTGATGGGCGAGGTGGAGAACATCGTGCCCGGCCTGACCCGCGAGGTGATCGTCGAGCTGCCCGCGGGCGCCTACGAGACGGCCTGCAAGCCGGGCATGACCGGCAAGGGCATCAGGGGCCCGCTGAAGGTGACCGGCGAGCACAAGCCGCTCAGCGACGACGCCAAGCTGGCCGAGGCGACGGCGGGCTACAAGCGCTACGTCAAGACCCAGAGCGACGCCCTGCTGACCAAAACCCAGGAGTTCGTGGACGCGGTCAAGGCGGGCGACATCGACAAGGCCAAGGCGCTCTTCCCGGTCGCGCGGACCTACTGGGAGCGGATCGAGCCGGTCGCGGAGATCTTCGGCGACCTCGACCCGGCCATCGACGCCCGCGAGAACGACCTCGCCGAGGGCGAGAAGTGGACCGGCTTCCACAAGATCGAGAAGGACCTCTGGGTCACCAAGGACATCGGCAAGGACGGCCCCATCGCCGACAAGTTGATGACCGACATCAAGACCATCGTGGAGAAGGCCAACGGCGCCGAGATCTCCCCGGTGCTGCTGGGCAACGGCGCCAAGGGCTTGCTGGACGAGGTGGCCTCAGGAAAGATCACCGGTGAGGAGGACCGTTACTCGCACACCGACCTGTGGGACTTCGACGCCAACCTCCAGGGCTCGAAGGCGGCCGTCCAGGCGCTCAGGCCGGTGCTTGAGGAGCGGGCCCCCGACCTGGTCAAGACGCTGGACGAGAGGTTCGCCGCGACCGAGGCGGAGCTCGGCACGCACCGCGCCGGTGACGGCTGGAAGCTCCACAACGAGCTGACCAAGGACGAGCTGAAGAAGCTGTCAGACTCGATCAACGCGCTGTCCGAGCCGATCAGCAAGATCGCCGCGATCGTGGCGAAGTAGCCGGGGCCAGCGGCGCGGGCCGTACGGAACGGAGAAGGCATGAGTGAGCGGATCAGCCGCAGGAAGCTGTTCGGCCTGGGCGCCGCGGGGGTCGCGGCGGCCGGGGCGGGCGTGATCGCGCTGCGCGCGGGCGAGGAGGAGCACGCCCCGACCGCCGCCCACGTCGCCGCCGCCGGTGGCGCGGTGCCCTTCTACGGCGAGCACCAGGCGGGCATCATCACCCCCGCCCAGGACCGGCTGCACTTCGTCTCCTTCGACGTCATCACCGACAAGAAGGCCGAGCTCGACGAGCTGATGCAGGAGTGGACGGCGGCCGCGGCCCGGATGACCCAGGGCAAGGAGGCGGGCACCTTCGGCGCGGTCGGCGGCCTGCCCGAGGCCCCGCCCGACGACACGGGCGAGGCGCTCGGGCTGCCCGCCTCGGGGCTCACCCTGACGGTCGGCTTCGGCGCCTCGCTGTTCGACGACAGGTTCGGCCTGGCGAGCCGCAGGCCCGCCGCCCTGGCGCCGCTGCCGAAGTTCCCCGGCGACGCCCTGCTCCCGGAGATCTCCGGTGGTGACATCTGCGTCCAGGCGTGCGCGCACGACCCCCAGGTCGCCGTGCACGCCGTACGCAACCTGGCACGGATCGGGTTCGGGCGGGTCTCGGTGCGCTGGTCCCAGCTCGGCTTCGGCCGTACCTCCTCGACCTCGCGCGCCCAGGCCACCCCGCGCAACCTGATGGGCTTCAAGGACGGCACGAACAACCTCAAGCTTGAGGACGAGGCGCTGCTCGCCGAGCAACTGTGGGTCGCCCCCGGCGACGGCCAGGACTGGATGACGGGCGGCAGCTACCTGGTCACCAGGAAGATCAGGATGATGGTCGAGACCTGGGACCGGGCCCCGCTCGACGAGCAGCAGCAGATCTTCGGCCGCGACAAGGGCGAGGGCGCCCCGCTGGGGAGGAAGGCCGAGTTCGACCCGCTCGACTTCGCCGCCAAGGACGCCACGGGCCAGCCGCTCATCAAGGCCGACGCCCATGTGCGGCTGGCCCATCCCAGCAACAACGGCAACGCCCACCTGCTGCGCAGGGGCTACAACTACGTGGACGGTTCCGACGGTCTCGGCCGCCTGGACGCGGGCCTGTTCTTCATGGCCTACCAGCGTGACCCACGGCGCCAGTTCGTCCCGGTCCAGCTCTCCCTGGCCAGGAACGACGCGCTCAACGAGTACATCAAGCACGTGTCGAGCGGCCTGTTCGCCTGCCCCGGCGGGGTTCGCGACGCCGGGGACTACTGGGGCAGGGCACTGCTCACCTGATCAGAGCGGGATCCACTCGGTGGAGACCGTGACCTCGTCGAGCAGCTCCATGATGGGTTCGACGCCGATGCCGGGCCCGGTCGGCACGGGCAGGTAACCGTCCTGGAGCACGAACGGGGCCGTGATGTCGGTGGTGTAGTAGCGGCTCGACGCCGAGGTGTCGCCGGGCAGCGTGAAGCCGGGCAGCGCGGCCAGGGCGAGGTTGGCGGCCCGGCCGATCCCGGTTTCAAGCATGCCGCCGCACCAGACGGCCACCCCGTGGGCGCGGGCGAGGTCGTGGATGCGCCTGGCCTCCAGATAACCGCCGACCCGGCCCGGCTTGATGTTGATGATGGAGCACGACCCCAGGGTGATGGCGGCGGCGGCGTGCTCGGCGGAGTGGATGGACTCGTCGAGACAGACGGGGGTGCTCAGCCGCCTGGCGAGCTGGGCGTGCTGGACCAGGTCGTCGTCGGCCAGGGGCTGCTCGATCAGCAGCAGGTCGAAGGGGTCGAGCTTGGCCAGGTGGGGCGCGTCGGCGAGGGTGTAGGCGGCGTTGGCGTCGGCCTGCAGCAGCAGGTCGGGGCCGAAGCGCTCCCTGACGGCGCGGACGGGGGCCACGTCCCAGCCGGGCTCGATCTTGAGCTTGATGCGCCGGTAGCCCTGGTTGACGTAGTCGTCCACGGCGTCGAGCAGGGCCGGGACGGAGTCCATGATCCCGATGGAGACGCCGCAGGGGACGGCCGGGACGGCGGCGCCGAGATAGGAGCCCAGGGACTGCCCCGTGGTGCGCAGCCCGGCGTCGAGCAGGGCCGTCTCCAGGGCGGACTTGGCCATCTGGTGGCCCCGGTAGCGGCGCAGGGCGCGGTTGACGGCGTTGATGTCGAAGGGCGCCTGGGCCAGGTGGGGCGACAGCGCGGGGACGAGATAGCGGCGCAGCACGTCGATGGCCGTCTCGGTGTACTCGGGGGAGTAGAGCGGGGCGGTCATGGCGGCGCACTCGCCCCAGCCCTCGGTGTCCGGCGTCACGGCCCGCACCAGGAGGGTGTCGCGGTGGTGCTCGGTGCCGAAGGAAGTACGGAACGGGGCGATGAGGGGCATCGTGATGCGGCGGAGTTCGATTCCGGTGATCTTCATGGTGTCCTTTGCGGTGCCTGCGAGGTCAGTCGGGAAGCTGGACGACGTAACTGCTCTTGCGGTGGAAGCCGACGACCCGGGCGTCCCGCGCCATCAGGCCGCCGAGGACCTCGCGCAGCGCCTGCCGCCAGGCGCGCGCCGCCCCCGGGTCGGTACGGCGCAGGCCCTCGATGTCGGCGGGCAGGTCGATCAGCACGACCTTCCCGTCCGTACGGCCCGGCACCGGCAGCCCGTCCCGGTCGCGCAGCCCGACCACGGCGTCCGCGGGGACGTCCACGAGGTACGGCGCGCCCGCCGCGGCGGCGGCGACATGCGGGGCGGTCAACGGCCACGTCGCCAGGACACGGTCCGACTCGTCCCCGGCGTTGATCGCGTCCCCCATGACGCCGTAGAAGGACGGCAGGTACTCGGTGGGGAAGGCGCCGAGCTTGGCCAGGTTGAAGTGGGCGTTGCGGCGCACGAGGGGGTCGTAGGTCCACGTCACGGTGTCCAGGCCACGCTCCAGGGCCCAGGCGCGCTGGTGCCGCTTGAGGGCGAAGCCGACACCGTTGGCCACGGTCGTCCCGGTGATGTGGGAGTGCAGCGCCCGCCCGACGGGGGCGGCCAGGAAGCCGACGGAGGCCCCGACCATGCGCCCGTCCAGGTAGGCCCCGGTGAGGTAGTTGCCCGCGTGCGACAGCGCCCGCATCAGCTCGACGCTGATCGGCGCGCTGCCCGGCTCGGCCCGCCAGATCTCGCCGAGCAGCCGGTAGACCTCCGCCAGCTCCTCGATGCGGTGCAGCTCGCGGATCCTGACCCCGGTCATCGCAGTTCCTTCTGGAGGAGGCGGTGCACGTTGCCGCCCAGGATCTTGAGGATGTCATCCTCGGACAGCCCGCGCCGCAGGAGCGCCTCGGTGACCAGCGGCAGACCGGCGGGTCCTGCCAGCCCGGGGAGGGTGGCGGTGGCGTCGAGTCCTTCCGGGGCGGCGTCCTCGCAGCAGGGTGGGGTGGTGTCGTGGAGGACTTCGCGGACGAAGTCGGGGCCGAGGCCGACGTGGTCGATGCCGGCTACGCCGGCGATGTGGGTGATGTGGTCGACGAGGCGGTCGAGGGTGTAGTCGTCGGGGTGCTCGGCCAGGAAGGGGGGGAAGAAGTTGACGCAGATGAGGCCGCCGGTGGCGGCGATGGCGCGCAGGTGGTCGTCGGGGAGGTTGCGGTGGTGGTCGCGCAGGGCGCGGGCGCTGGAGTGGGTGGCGATGAGGGGGCGGGTGGTCAGTTCCAGCACGTGGTCGACGCCGGTGGCGCTGAGGTGGGAGACGTCGAAGAGGATGCCCAGGCGTTGCATCTGGTGCAGGGTTTCGACGCCTGCGGTGGTGAGGCGGCTGGCGGTGGCGTCTTCGCCGCTGCCGTCGGCCAGGGGGGTGCGGCCCCAGTGGGCGATGGAGGCGATGCGCACGCCCAGGCGGTGCAGGGTGGGGAGGAGTTCGACGTTGGTGTCGAGGCCGGGGGCGCTTTCCAACGCCAGGACGAGGGCGATCTTCCCTTCGGCCAGGGTGTGGTCGATCTGGGGGCCGTCGAGGCAGAGGTGGACGTGGTCGGGGTTGCCTTCGGCGAGGGTGTGGGCGCATTCGATCATGCGGAGGGTTTCGCGCAGGGCGCCTTCTGGGCGGTGGCGGTCGTCGATGAAGACGGGCAGGACCTGGATGTTGACGCCGCCGTCGTGGAGTTGGGGGAGCCAGCGTTCGCGGAAGAAGGAGGCCCACCGGTGGGGTGGCCGCGCGGTGACCGCCATCAGCAGGTCGTTGTGGGTATCCGCGACGACGGCGCGGTGATGTAGATCAGCGGACACGAGCCAGCCCTTCGATGCGTGGTTATCGCGACGGTATGACAGGTCGGGGTCAGCGGAATTCGTCAGGTTTACCGAAGAGCGGAGGGTTGTTCGTGCGTCCGGACAGGAACGCGCGGACCTCTCCGTATGGCCGGACAGGGCCGGTCCTTATGATCGACGCAGGTCACCCGCCTCGAAGACTTCAACGGGCGCGGGGCGAGACGGGGGAGGGGCCGGTGAGGATCAGGGAGATGACCGCGGCGGACGCGGTGGCCGTCGGCCAGGTCGCGCGGGCCGCGCTCACGCTGGACACGCGGGAGGCGCCCCTGCTCGTCGCCCGGCTGCTGAGGCCGCCACGGGAACGCCGGTGGACGGCGCTGGTGACCGACGACCTCACCGGGGTGCTGCTCGCCTCGATGGCCCAGGCCGCTCCCCATGGGCACATCGACCTGCTGGCCGTCACCCCCGAGGCCACGGGACAGGGCAGGGGCAGGGCGCTGGTCGAGGCGGCGGAGGAGTGGATGCGCGGCCTGGGCGCCACCGAGGCGAGGTTCGCGGGCAACCCGCCCTGCTACGCCTGGCCAGGCGTCGACGTGCGCTACACCCCCGCCGCCTGCCTGGCCGAGCGCCTCGGCTACGAGTGGTACGGCACCGCCTGGAACATGACGGCCGACCTCACCGGGGACCTGTCTGTCGAGATCGACCTCGCCCGCCTGGACAGGGTGGGCGTCGCCGTACAAAAAGCCACGCGGAAGGACATCGGCGCCGTGGCCGCCTTCGTCGAGACGCACTGGGGCGGCGACTGGGCCTGGGAGACGGAACAGGCGAGCGGCTGCCACTACGCCTCCCGCGACGGGAAGATCATCGGCTTCGCCGCGTGGGGCACCAGGCCCGCCTGGTTCGGCCCCACCGGGGTGGCCGAGGCGGCGAGAGGGCTCGGCGTCGGCCAGGTGCTGCTGCGCCGCTGCCTGGCCGAGCAGCGGGACTCGGGCCTGACCGAGGCGCAGATCTCCTGGGTCGGGCCGCTGCGCTTCTACTCAAGGGCGGTCGGCGCGCGTGCCGAACGCGTCTTCTGGCTCTACCGCAGGAAACTGGGGCACTCGTGACCGGCGAACCGGCGACCGAGCGGCGCGACCCCCGCTACGGCCGGATCGACCGGCTGACCAGCGAGGAACTCGCCCGGCTGATGAACGCCGCCGACGCCACCGTGCCCGCCGCGGTCGCCGGGGCGATTCCGGCGATCTCCACGGCGATCGACGCGATCGTCACCAGGATGCGGGCCGGAGGCCGCCTGATCTACGTCGGCGCGGGCACCTCGGGCAGGCTCGCCGTACTGGACGCCGCCGAGTGCCCGCCGACCTTCGGCACCGACCCCGAACTGGTCCAGGGCGTCATCGCGGGCGGCGAACCCGCGCTGCGCCGCGCCGTCGAGGGCGCGGAGGACGACACCCGGGCCGGAACCGCGGCGATCACGGACAGAGAGGTCGGCGAACTGGACGCCGTGGTCGGCGTCTCGGCGGGCGGCGGCGCCCCGTTCGTCCTGGCCGCGCTCACCGAGGCGGGCCGCAGGGGCGCCCTGACCGTCGCGCTGACCTGCAACCCGGGCACCCCGCTCTCCCGGGCCGCGTCGCACCCCATAGAGGTGGTCGTCGGCCCCGAGGTGGTCGCGGGCTCGACCAGGCTCAGGGCGGGAACCGCGCAGAAGCTGGTCCTCAACATGATCTCCACGATCACGATGGTCAGGCTCGGCCGCACCCACGGCGGCGCCATGGTGGAGATGCCGGTGACGAACGCCAAACTCGCGGAGCGGGCGGTCCGGATGGTCGCCGACCTCACCGGCGTGAGCCGGGAGACGGCCCACGCCACGCTTGAGGCGGCCGGATGGCGGGTGAAGCCCGCGATCCTGATGGCCGAACGCGCCCTCACCCCCGACGAGGCGGACACCCTGCTGCAACACCACGGCGGCGACCTGGAAGCGGCCCGCGAGTTTCCCTAGCGGTTCCCCTCCGAGGCTCCTCTGACGGCGTTCCGGTGGTTTTCCCAACGGGGATTTCCTTGGCGGTCTCCACGGCTTTTCCCGCCGCCTCGTCGGCGATCTTCGACGGCCTTCCCGGTGGGTCTTCTCCTGGCCTCTTCGCCGGTTCTCCCGGCGAGGAAGCCGGGCGGGCTAGGCGGTCTCCTCGGTGGTTCTCCCGGCCGGGGGACCCTCGGTGAGCAGGCGGAGGTGGGCCGCTTCCGCGGTGCCGGGGGACAGGGTGCGCAGGGCGAGCGCCGCCGCTCCCGCCGCGCCGTCACGGGTGGTGAGCACCGGACCCGGCAGCAGCGCGCGGACCCGCCCGGCCAGCAGGGTCGGGCCGGTGAGCAGTGAGCCCGCGACCACCAGCGGTCCCGCCCCCGGGCCGAGCGCCAGGACGGTCTCGGTCAGCCGGAAGGCCGCCTTGTCGAGAATGCCCGACGCCGTCGCGTCCCCCGCCCGCGCGGCGTCCTCGACCACCGGCGCGAGCCGCGCGAGCCAGCCGGGCCCCTCCCGCGCCACCCCGGCCTCGACCACGCCCACCAGCCACCCGATCGACACATCGCCCCCAGCGGCCCCAACCGACATGCCGTCCCGCGCCGCCCTGACCGGCATACCGCCCGCCCCGGTCCCAGCCGACACGCCGCCCTTCACAGCCCCAGCCGACACGCCGTCCTTCAAGACCCTGACCGGCGTGCCGCCCGTCCCGGCCTCGACCGGGGTGCTGTCCCTGGAGACCCGCCCGAGGACCGCCTCACGGAGCGCGGTCGGTCCCGCTCGGCCGTCGAGGCAGGCCAGCACGGCCCGTACGGCCCGCAGCCCGATCCACGTCCCCGACCCCTCGTCGCCCAGCAGCCAGCCGTACCCGTCGGCCCAGCGCGTCACCCGCCTGTCCTCGATCCGTACGGCCGTCGCCCCCGTCCCCGCGACCAGGACCGTCCCCGAGGGCTCCCCGGTCGCCCCGGCGAAGGCGGCGAGCGTGTCGGGGACGACCCGGGGCCGCCCGGCCAGGCCGACGGCCCGCCACGCGGAGTCCGCGACCGCCGTGGCCCGCTCGGGCGCGGAGCGCGCACCGGCCAGGGCGAGGACCCCGCCGACGACCCGCGCCGGGTCCAGGCCGTCGAGCGCGGTCCGCAGGGCGGTGCCCAGGCTCAGCGCCGGATCGGGGGAGGACAGGGCGTTGGCCGCCCCGCCGTACCCGCGTCCCGTGATCTCACCCGACAGGGTGGCCACCACGCAGCGGGTGCCCGTCCCGCCACCGTCGAGCCCGACGACCAGCGCCGTCATCCTGACCCTCCTTCGTGAGCCCCTTCCCAACGCCGGGGTGCCCGCGACGCGGGCGGGGAAATCGTTCTCCCCGTGAATTCCGGTGCGCGCGTGACGTTCGTGATCCCGTTCTCCGGGCAGGCGCCGGATGTGGCTGGGTACGAGGCGGAGGCGAGGATGGAGATGGAGACCGGGGCGCGGATCGTCACGATCGCGGGCAGTCTGCACCGGGAGGCGTACGTCCACAGACTGCTCAGGGCGGTGACGCGGGAGCTGCCCGAGGGCGCCGTCGCCGAGGCCTGGGACGGGCTCGGCGGGGTGACGCCGCTGTCGGAGGGCCCGCCGCCACGGGAGATCGACCGGCTCTGTCACGCGCTCTCCGACGCGGACGGCGCGCTGATCACCGCGCCCGCGCACAGCGTCATGCCGGTGCAGTTGCGTCAGGCGCTCGGCTGGGTCTCCTCGGGACGCGGGGGAGCGGTCCTGGTGGGCAAACCGGTAGTCGTGGTGACGGCCTGCCCGCGTCCGCACGAGGCGCTGTGGGCGCGGACCGAGCTGGGCCAGGCCCTGGCCTCGGCGGGCGCCTCGGTGCACGGCATCGACCTGATCCTGTCGGCCGGAGCGGGACGCCTCGACGCCGAGGGCAGGATCGACGACCCTGACCTGCGCGAACGGCTCCGCCCCGCGCTGAAGCGCCTGTGCGCCCCCTCCCTCGCGAGATCTCCGATCTGAACGTGGGATGATCGGGAGACCGTCGCTCCGCCGTACACGGACGACGGTCGGCGGGCCCGATCGTGGGTCCCGCGCGTTCCACGGGGTCGGATCGGAGAAGAACATGGGCATCGGCCAGGTCGGTGTGTGGCACCCGCTGTTCGGCAGGGGCGAGGTCGGAGCCGTGCGCAGGACGGCGAAGGCGATCGAGGCGCTGGGCTACGGCGCTCTCTGGTACGGCGAGGCGCCGGGGACCAGAGAGGTGTTCACCACCGCAGGGATCCTGCTGTCGGCGACGGAACGGGTGGCGGTCGGCACCGGCATCGCCAACATCTGGGTGCGCGACGCGACCGCCATGGCGGCCGGTGCCGAGGCATACGGCGAGGCCTACCCCGGCAGGTTCCTCCTGGGCATCGGCGTCAGCCACGCCCCCCTCGTCAACCGGCGGGGGCACGACTACACGCGCCCGCTGGCCGCGATGAGCGCCTACCTCGACGCGATGAACGCCGTGCAGGAGGAGCTGCCCTTCACCGCCGAGCCGCCCGCCCCCCGCCTGCTGGCCGCGCTGCGGCCCAGGATGCTCGAACTCGCCAGGGACAAGGCCGACGGCGCCCATCCGTACTTCGTGCCGCCGGAGCACACCGTGCTCGCCAGGAAGATCCTCGGCGAGGGCCCCCTGCTCGCCCCCGAGCAGGCCGTGGTCCTGGAGACCGACCCCACCGAGGCCAGGCGGATCGCCCGCGAGCACATGGCGGGCTACCTCCGGCTGCCCAACTACGTCAACAACCTGCTCCACCTCGGCTACGGCGAGGAGGACGTGGCCGACGGCGGCAGTGACCGTCTGGTCGACGCGATCGTGGCCTGGGGCGACGTGGAGACCGTCGCCGCGCGGATCAGGGCGCACCTGGACGCCGGGGCCGACCACGTCGCCATCCAGCCGCTCCCGGTCGACCTGGACGGCGCGGTGACCCAGCTCACCGAGCTGGCCCCCGCCCTGGGAGTACGGCCCGGCCTGTAGGACTGGGGAGCGGTAGTTTCCCGCAGCGCGACCCCGATGCGATCTGGATGAATGATCGCATTTCTTGAAAAAGGTTCGGTTCATGGCCGTGAGCTGGGAACAAACCGTGAGAGAGGTCGCGCGAAGGGGGAGCCTGCGGGTGGACGACCCTGATGAGGAACGGGCGCTGCGAGCCCTGGGGACGGCGCTCGACGCCAACGCGCCCGTGATCCGGCATCGGCTCAGGCGTTTCCCCGAGGGCACGCCGTTCCTGCGGCTGCGGCTTCCCGGGGCGAGCGACGCCGCGCTCTTCCTCGACGGGCGGCAGTGGATCTACCTGAGCGAGCCGGGGCGGGGCACGCCCGTCACCGAGTTCGCCGCGGGGCAGCTCGACGACGATCCCGAGGTCGTCGTCGAGCGCCTGATGTCGGTGATGGGGCGTTCGCGGGGCCGTGGCTGGACGCCGGGGCGCCTGCTGAGGGCCCTGGTGTTCGGGATCGGCGCCGCGGCGCTGGTCTGCGTGCTGAGCGGGCTGGTCATGGCGATCCTGGTCGGCGGAAGCGGCTACGTCTCCGAGGCCTCGACCAGGGGCGTCTACGTCCTGGCGGTGCTGTTCGGCCTGATCGCCGGGGTGTGGGTCGGCGTCCGCCGCTGGCGGCGCCTGCCCTGAGGGCGCCGGTGGCCGCCCCCGGGGTCGCCGGGGGCGGACCGCTCAGCCGAGCGTCTCGGAGACCAGGTTCCTGGCCGCGTCCTGGACCAGCGCGAGGTGCTCGGGCCCCTTGAAGGACTCGGCGTAGATCTTGTAGACGTCCTCGGTGCCCGAGGGCCTGGCGGCGAACCAGGCGCTCTCCGTCGAGACCTTGACGCCGCCGAGGGCGGCCCCGTTGCCCGGCGCCGAGGTGAGGACGTCGGTGATCGGCTCCCCGGCGAGCGTCTTCGCGGTCACCTGGTCGGCGGAGAGCTTGGCCAGCACCGCCTTCTGCTCCCTGGTCGCCGGGGCGTCCACCCTGGCGTAGGCCGGGTCGCCGAACCGGGACACCAGGTCGGCGTAGTGCTCGCTCGGCGAGCGGCCCGTCGTCGCGATGATCTCCGCGGCCAGCAGCGCCATGATCAGGCCGTCCTTGTCGGTGGTCCACACCGAGCCGTCACGGCGCAGGAACGACGCCCCGGCGCTCTCCTCACCGCCGAAGCCCAGCGAGCCGTCGAGCAGCCCGGGGACGAACCACTTGAACCCCACGGGCACCTCGTACAGCCGCCTGCCCAGGTCGGCGGTGACCCGGTCGATCATGCCGCTGCTCACCATGGTCTTGCCGACGCCCGCCTCGGCGGACCACCGCGGCCGGTGGGTGTACAGGTAGGAGATCGCCACGGCCAGGTAGTGGTTGGGGTTCATCAGGCCGCCGTCCGGGGTGACGACGCCGTGCCGGTCGGCGTCGGCGTCGTTGCCCGTGGAGACGTCGAAGGCGTTCCTGCCCTCGATGAGCGAGGCCATCGCGTACGGCGACGAGCAGTCCATCCGGATCTTGCCGTCCCAGTCCAGCGACATGAAACGCCAGGTCGGGTCGGTCAGCGGGTTGACCACCGTCAGGTCGAGGCGGTGCCGCTGGGCGATCTCCCCCCAGTAGGCCACGCTCGCCCCGCCCAGCGGGTCGGCGCCGATCCGCACCCCCGCCTCCCTGATCGCGTCGATGTCCAGCACGGAGGGCAGGTCGTCGACGTAGGCGGCCAGGAAGTCGTAGCGGCCCGTGGTGTCGGCGGCCAGTGCCCTGGCGTAGGGCAGCCGCCTGACCTCCTTCAGCCCGCCCGCGATCAGCGCGTTGGCCCGGTCCTGGATCCACGAGGTGGCGTCGGTGTCGGCGGGGCCGCCGTTGGGCGGGTTGTACTTGAAACCGCCGTCCGTCGGCGGGTTGTGCGAGGGCGTGACGACCACGCCGTCCGCGGTGCCCGCCGTACCCGACCGGTTGTGGGTCAGGATGGCGTGCGAGACGGCGGGGGTCGGGGTGTAGCCGTCCCGGCTGTCCACCAGGACCCGGACCCCGTTGGCCGCGAAGACCTCAAGCGCCGACACCCGCGCGGGTTCGGACAGCGCGTGACTGTCCGCGCCGAGGAACAACGGGCCGTCGATCCCCCGCGCCGCGCGGTACTCCACGATGGCCTGGCTGGTGGCCACGATGTGGTCCTCGTTGAAGGCCGCGTTCAGTGACGACCCGCGATGGCCCGAGGTGCCGAAGGACACCCGCTGGCCCGCCTCCCCGGGATCGGGGTGCAGCGCGTAGTAGGCGGTCACCAGGCGGGCCACGTCGACCAGGTCGGACGGCTGGGCCGGCTGCCCCGCGCGATCGTGCGTCATCGTCATCTCCTCATGTCATTTCTGGCAAACGCTTATTTACCCCGACAATGAGAGATGTCGCGCGGCAGGGGCCGTCACCGCCGCCAGGGAGGTGGCGTGGGCAGCGGCCCCGCGGGGGCGACCGTGAGCCCGGCGCCGTCGCTCCTGCCGATCAGCCAGGCGAGCAGAGCCCTGCTCTCGCCGGTCACCAGAGGTCCCGGGCCGAAGTCGTACCCGATCTCCCCGTCGGTCGTCGCGATCCGCATGCCGGGCATGTCGCTCCTGGCCGCCAGGTCGGCGACCACCCTGCGGCACTCGTCGGTGGCGAACCAGTCGGGCCAGTCGCCCGGCGTGTAGGCGGTGCCCAGGTCCACGTGGTGGATCTCCAGTTCCTGCAGCAGGCTGGAGACCGTCTCGTGCACGGGGCGCCCCGACTCGTCGGACCAGCGGACCGGACGGCCCCAGGCGGCCCTGGGATGGTCGCGGATCGCGGTCAGCACCTTCGCGAACGAGGTGCGCAGCCGTTCGAGGAGGTCGCCCGCGGGACCCCTGGCGTCCCTCTCGATCTGTTCCGCCCGGTCCCTCTCTCCCGGGTAGCGCGGAATGGGCAGGCCGGTGCGCGCGGCGACCAGCAGCCGGAAACGGGATTCGGCGCCCGCGGTGACGTGGGCTACCAGGTGTGCCCGGGACCACCCGGGCAGTCGTGACGGGGCACGCAGCTCGGCCTCGGGCAGGCCGGCGGCGTCCTCAAGCAACCTGTCGGCGCTCTCACGCAGGTACGGCAGGAGCGTGAGCGGCACCCCGTCGGTGATCTCCAGAGTCATGGTTCCCCGCTTCCCGCCGGGTACCTCTGGTGTCACGTCTTCCTCCACATCTCATCGGGGATCAGGCCGATTTCCGTCTACCCTCTCTCCTCGTCCGCGCCTGTGATGCCTTTATGAAGCGGTCGTGCACGGAAAAGTCATGATTTACGCCCTGGGCATGGCGGGCTGACGGCACCCACCCCATGAACCCGTGGGCAGGCGTCACCGGCGGTTCTCCCGCGGCCTTCAGACCGGTCAGGCCTGGTCCTCCGCGGGGACGCCGCCCTCGGCGTCGCCCGAGCCCTCGGCGAGGCGGGCACGGAGGCGGTCCCGGATCTCCTCGGGAGTGTATGCGCGCCGCCGTCGTTCGGCCCTGGCGATCACCACGCCGGTCGCCGCGACGCCCGCCACCCCGGCGAGACCAAGTATCTTCCACCACCGCATGTGCCTAGGCTACAAAAATGTCCGGCAAGAGCATCAGTCTTAATGAGGCGGTCGATCTGACCCGCACCGGCGACGTATGGCTGTTCCGCGGCCGCACGGTCCCGGACAGAGCCATTCAAACCGTGACGAACAGCCCGGTCAACCACGTCGGCATGTCCGTCGTCATCGACGACATGCCCCCGCTGATGTGGCACGCCGAACTCGGCCGGTCCCTGCCCGACCTGTGGTCGGGGACCAACCAGCGCGGGGTTCAGTTGCACGACCTGCGGGACGCGGTCGACGTCTGGGCCACCCGGTACGGCCAGCGCGCGTGGCTGCGTCAGCTCGAACCGCAGGTCACCAGGGAGATGGAGGACGCGCTGCTGCGCACGGTCGCCGTCCTGGACGGCACGCCGTTCCCCTCGACGGCCAGGCTCGCGGGCCGCTGGGCCCGGGGCAGGGTGCCGAGGATCTTCAAGCGGGGCGCCTCGCAGAGCGCGCTGGAGAGCGCCTACTGCGCCGAGGTCGTCGCCGTGACCTACGAGGCCATGGGGCTGCTGCCCGGGGGACGCAGGCCAAACTGGTACGACCCCGGACGTTTCTGGAGCGGGGACGACCTCAAACTCGCCGACGGCTTCCGGCTCGGCGGGGAGATCAGGGTGAACACCGGGGCGCCCGCCCGCCGCAGGTGACCGCTTTCGGAGACGATCTCCGGATTGTTCGGAATCTACGGGCTTATATTCCGCTCTGCGGAGGTGTGTCAGGTTTCTGTGACGATTGGCTGCCCATGGGAGATATGTAGTCAAGATTCACTCAGTGGGGCATTTGTCGCGAAATTAGAGGGCATTGATCTACGACAGAGCGATGAGGCATCGGGACCCGTCCGGTGGGCCCGGGCGGCCCATCCGTCCAATCAAGGAGATCAACGTGAAGACCTCTCTTCTCGCATCCGCTCTCGCCGCGGTGGCCCTGGCCGCCTTCCCGGTGGCCGCCCAGGCGAGCGCCACCGGGTCCGTCCTCACTTTCACCCCCGCGCCCGAACCGTCCGAGATGGTGCCCGGTGAGCCTTCCGAGGCTCCCTCCGAGGGTCCGTCCGAAGGACCTTCCGAGGGTCCCTCCGAGGGCGCCGCGGCCGTGCCCTTCGGACCCGGCTGCAGGAAGCTCCCCGAGACCGGTCCCGGCAGCCCCGTCGAGATCGCCAAGGAGAAGGTCGCGACCGCCGTCGAGCAGAGCCCCGAGCTCTCGCAGTTGGCCGAGGCCCTCAAGAAGTCCGAGCTGGTCGAGCAGCTGAACTCCGCCGACGGCGTCACGGTGTTCGCACCGACCAACGAGGCGTTCTCCGCGCTGTCGCAGGACGTCAAGGACAAGCTCAACTCCGACCCGGCCCAGCTCAAGAAGGTCCTCACCTACCACGTCGTCTCCGGCAAGGTGAAGCCCTCCGAGCTGCAGAGCGGGTCGCTTGAGACCCTTGAAGGCGGCAAGCTGACCGTCAAGCAGGAGAACGGGGAGTACACGGTCAACGACGCCAAGATCGTCTGCGGCAACCTGCCCACGGCGAACGCCGTGATCTACCTCGTGGACAAGGTGCTCGTCCCGCCGCAGTGACCGGCGACCGCACGGCTGAGGGGCATCCGCCGCCGGTGCCCCTCACCGGCCTGTCCGGGCACGGTACGGCCTTCGCCGCCCTAGGCGGCGGGTTTGCGGCCGACGCCGCCGACCGCCCACGTCCTGTCCGGGCCCCGGGTGCTGAGCGGGTTGTCCGGGCGCCAGTGGCGCAGGTGGACGAGACCGGGATCGACCAGATCGAGGCCGTCGAAGAAGCGCAGCACCTGGCCCCGGGTCCGCCGGGTGTCCTCGCTCCTGCCGAGGGCCCGCTGGTAGACGGCGACGATCGACGCCGCCACCTCGGGACGGGTGTCGAAGACCACGTGGGCGATGGCGACGTGACTTCCCGGCGCGAGCGAGTCGCGCAGCAGCGCCACGCTCTTGAAGGGGTCGTCCTCGTCGGGGGTGAACTGCAGCGCGTGCGGGATCAGCGCGGCCACGGGGGCGGCCGGGTCGATCAGGCGGCGCAGCCCGGGATCGGCGAGCACCTCGTCCGGCCTGAGGGCGTCACCTCTGACGACGGCGGTGCGGGGGTTCGTGGCGAGCAGCGCCCTGGCGTGGGAGAGCACGACCGGGTCGTCGGCCACGTAGACCACCCGGGCGCCGGGCAGCCGGGACTGGGCGACCTCGTGGGCGTTGCGGCGGGTGGGCAGCCCGGCCCCCAGCACGAGGAACTGGTCGATGCCCAGCTCGACGAGGTGGGCGACCGCGCGGGCGAAGAAGGCCTGCCGTTCCCTGGCCATCGTCCTGATCTCCGGGGCGACCGCCAGCACCTGTTCGGCGGCCCTGCGGTCGGCGGCGAAGTTGTCCTTGCCGCCGAGGAAGTAGTCGTTCATCCGCGCGACGTTCGGCACGCTCGTGTCCAGAGTCGCCGGGAACCGCCTGGCCGAGTCGCTCATGCGTCACCTCCTCGGTTGCCTGTGAGACTAAGGAATCGGGCCGTCCATTGATAGACGCCTCCTCCCCGGCAACGGAGAAAAGTGATAACTATTCAGTATTTATCGCGTGGTATTCGTTATTTGATGTACTTAAAGGGTGTTTTCGGGCACGTTCCCTCGCGAGGATCAGTAACAGGGCTCCAGGTGCCGTCCCTCCCTGGGGGGAAGGGCGAAGGCGGCCCACACGGCCTTGCCCTTGCTGGCCAGGGGAGCCCAGCCCCACGTCTGGCTGATTCCCTGGATCACCTGCAGTCCCCGGCCGCTCTCCGCCTCGTAGTCGGGCTCGCGCAGGCTCGGTCCCTGGTCGCTGGGGTCGGTGACCGCGCACAGCACCGCGCTCTCCGTGCAGCAGAGGATGACCCGGACCTCCTGCGGGCGGTGGGTGCCGACCACGCCGCGGATGCCGTGCCGTACGGCGTTGGTCACCAGTTCGGAGACGACCACGCCGGTGTCGTCGATGAGCGGGTCGAGCTGCCAGGCGCGCAGGGCGGTCGAGGTGAACTCCCTGGCGGTCCTGGCGGCGCAGGGATCGTGACGAAGGCTGCGCGCGGCCATCTGGAGATGGGCCGTCTGGCCGTCGCCGTCCGTCCACGGCGGCAGGCCGCTCGGGGGGAGCACGTGATCAAGCATTGACAACCACCGTTCCCACCCACCGATCTCTGTCCGGATGGATGTGGCTTGATGTCTTTGGCGAGCAGTCATCTGCGACCTTGGGGAGGCGTGGCGATCGCGTTGCGAGGGCAATCCGTCTAGTCATCTTGCACGGCGTGATGTGCATAGGCAAGTACAGATGCACGTGCATCTGCACAAAGCCGTATGATCGGACGAGAGTTTCCCTCCCTGGACAGGTGAGAGGCGAGGATGAGTCAGTTGCACAACGGCATGTCAGCGGCCCTGCTGGACGGAGTCGTCTGGCGCAAGAGCCGGTTCAGCAACCCCAGCGGCAACTGCGTTGAGCTGGCCGTACTTCCCGGCGGCGGGGTGGCGATCCGCAACTCGCGAGATCCCCTTGGCCCCGCCCTGATCTACACCTCCCGAGAACTCGGCGCCTTCGTCCGGGGAATCAAGGGAGGCGACTTCGACGACCTGCTCGCCACGGCCGACTGAAGAACAAAATTCTGGGTGGCCGGAAGGGCTTGACGGGGGTACCGTGAAGGCTCGCGATCGCCACAAAGAGTGGGCGGGGGCTCGCGTTCCGCGCTTGAAGGACTACCAGATGATCACACCTCACGCAGAGGGCGAGCCGGTCCCTCCGACCTCGATGGCCGTGCCGCGGGGTAGCTCGACGGTGCTCAGGATCGTGCTCGGTGCCCAGCTCCGCCGCCTGCGCGAGGAGCGCCACATCACCCTGGAGGCGGCAGGACGCGCCATCCGCGCCTCGCACTCCAAGGTCAGCCGCATGGAGCTCGGCAGGGTCAGCTTCCGCGTGAGGGACGTCGCCGACCTGCTCACCCTGTACGGCGTGACCGACCCCGACGACCGTCAGGCGCTGCTCGGTCTCGTCGAGCGGGCCAACGTGGCCGGGTGGTGGCACAACTACAACGACGTCCTGCCCTCGTGGTTCGAGACCTACGTCGGCCTTGAGGAGTCGGCTTCGGTCATCCGAAACTACGAGGTCCAGTTCGTGCCCGGCCTGCTGCAGACCGAGGACTACGCCAGGGCGGTCGTCCTGCTCGGCTACCCCAGCGCCTCCGAGGACGAGGTCGAGCGGCGCGTACGGCTGCGCATGGCGCGCCAGCGCATCCTGCATGCCCAGGACCCGCCCCACCTGTGGGCCGTGGTCGACGAGGCGGTGCTGCGCCGTCCCCTCGGCGGTCCCGAGGTGATGCGCGGCCAGATCGACCACATCCTGAACACGCTCGAACTGCCCAACGTCACCGTCCAGATCGTCCCGTTCAGCGTGGGCGGCCACGCCGCGGCGGGCGGGCCCTTCAGCATCCTGCGCTTCTCCCAGCCCGACCTGCCGGACGTGGTCTACATGGAGCAGCTCACCAGCGCGGTCTACCTCGAAAAACGCGACGACGTGGACAGCTACCTGGAGGTCATGGAGCGCCTGTGCATCGAGGCCGAGCCGGTCGGGCGCACCAGGGAGCTGCTCCTCGAACTCCGCGAGGAGCTGTAGTAAGGAGATAACCGGTACAGGGTCAAGGGACGCAACCGCGGATGCCCGCCGTACGAACATGGTGGGATGAAGTGCCTTGTCACCGGAGCTACCGGATACGTCGGCGGGCGGCTCGTGCCCGAACTGCTGGACGCGGGCCACGAGGTGCGCTGCATGGCGCGCTCGGCGGCCCGGCTGCGGGGCCACCCGTGGGCGGACCGGGTCGAGGTGGCCCAGGCCGACGCCACGGACGAGGAGAGCACGGCCAGGGCCCTTGAGGGCGTCGAGGTTGCCTACTACCTCATCCACGCCATGGGCGGGGGAAAGGACTTCGCCGACTCCGACCGCCGCGCCGCGAGCGCCTTCGCCTCCGCCGCCGCGCGGGCCGGGGTGCGCCGCGTCGTCTACCTCGGCGGGCTGACCCCGGAGCAGGGGCTCTCCCCGCACATGCGCTCCCGCGCCGAGGTGGAGCGGATCCTCCTCGACTCCCCGGTGCCCGCCGTGGTGCTGCGAGCGGCGGTGATCATCGGCTCGGGCTCGGTGTCGTTCGAGATGCTGCGCTACCTCACCGAGCGGCTGCCGGTGATGACGACGCCGAGCTGGGTGCGGACCAGGACGCAGCCCATCGCGATCCGGGACGTCCTGCGCTGTCTCGTGGGATGGGCGTCGGTCGGACAGGAGGTGAACCGCTCCTTCGACATCGGCGGCCCCGACGTGCTCACCTACGCCGACATGATGCGCGTCTACGCCTCCGTCGCCGGGCTGCCCCGCCGTCTCATCATCCCGGTGCCGCTGCTCAGCCCTGGCCTGTCCAGCCACTGGGTCGGGCTGGTCACCCCGGTCCCCGCGGGCATCGCCAGGCCCCTGGTCGAGTCGCTGCGCAACGAGACCGTCTGCCGCGAGCACGACATCGCCCGGTACGTCCCCGACCCGCCGGAGGGGCTCGTCGGCTTCGGCGACTCCGTCGCGCTCGCCCTGCGGCGGATCAGGGAGGCGAAGGTCGCCACCCGCTGGTCCTCGGCCTCGACGCCGGGCGCGCCGAGCGACCCGCTGCCGACCGACCCCGACTGGGCGGGCGGCAGCCTCTACGTGGACCGGCGGGCCCGCCGCGTCCGGGCCTCGCCCGAGGCGCTCTGGGCGGTGATCGAGTCGGTCGGCGGGGAGAACGGCTGGTACTCCCTGCCGGCCGCCTGGCGGGCCAGGGGCTTCCTCGACCGTCTCGTCGGCGGGGTCGGGCTGCGCCGGGGCCGCCGCGACCCGCGACACCTGCGCGTCGGCGACGCTGTCGACTTCTGGCGGGTCGAGGAGGTCGAGCCTGGACGGCTGCTGCGGCTGCGCGCGGAGATGCGCCTGCCCGGCCTGGCCTGGCTCGAACTCGGGGTGGGGCGGGTCGGGGAGGAGACCGTCTACCGTCAGCGGGCGATCTTCCACCCCCGGGGGCTGGCCGGTCACCTCTACTGGCGCTCCATCTCGCCCTTCCACAGCCTGATCTTCGGCAGGATGCCGCGCAACGTCGCCCTCGCCGCGGAACGCGGTGCGGTAGCCGTACGACGGAGAAGACCGGAGAGAGCCCGGTCGGGAAACGATTCCAGTGGGCACAACCGGCAGGACACCGTTTCCAGCTGAACACGGGAGGGGCCAGACCATGGCCAAGATCCTGCTCGTCACCGGCGACGCCGCGGAGGACCTGGAGGTCTTCTACCCCTACCAGCGCCTGCAGGAGGAGGGCTACGAGGTGACGGTCGCGGCGCCGAGCGCCAAGCGGCTGCAGTTCGTCGTGCACGACTTCGTCGAGGGCTTCGACACCTACACCGAGAAGCCGGGCCACACCTGGACGGCGGACGCGGCCTTCGCCGACGTGGATCCGAGGGAGTACGCCGCCCTGGTCATCCCCGGGGGTAGGGCGCCCGAGTACATCCGCTCCGACGCCGACCTCCAGCGGATCGTCAGGCACTTCGCCGAGGAGGGCAAGCCCGTCGCGGCGCTGTGTCACGGCCCGCTCGTGCTGGCCGCGGCCGGGGTGCTGAAGGGGCGATCGAGCAGCGCCTACCCCGCGTGCGCCACCGACGTCGAACTCGCGGGCGGCACCTGGGTGGACAGCGCCGCGCACATCGACCGCAACCTCGTCACCGGGCGCGCCTGGCCGGACCACCCGGCCTGGATGCGGGAGTTCGTGAAGATCCTCAGGGTCGAGGCGCCGCTCTGACAGGGCAGGTTCTCTTTCCGCTTCTTTCGCGGGAAAAACCTCCTGAGGTGTCCTTTCATGGGTTCTTCTGGGGATGTTGAGAGATATGTCAGGCATCCCGGGTTATCTTTGCGAAATCTCCAATTGTCGTTTTCTCTCGCGCAGGTCAGCCCGCCGTACGGTCATTAGGACAGGGATGACATCCGGCGCGAGGGGAGAGAACCGGTCGTGGACCAGACGGCTCTGGTGGCCCGTGCCCGGGAGGCGTTCGCGCGCCGGGTCGAGCCCGCCCTCGCGCTGACCGAGGAGGCGGGCCGGGTGGCCGCGGCCTGTCACGCCATGGCGGAGCGGTTCCACGACGGCGGCAGACTCGTCGTCTTCGGCAGCGGGGAGGCGGCGACCGACGCCCAGCACATCGCCGTCGAGTTCGTCCACCCGGTCATCGTCGGCAAACGCGCGCTTCCCGCCTTCTCCCTGACGAACGACGTCGCGACCATCACCGGCATCACCGCGGTCGCGGGGGCCGAGGAGGTCTTCGCCCACCAGCTCCGCCACCTGGCTACCCCACGCGACATGGCGCTCGGCGTCTCCGCCACGGGGAACTGCGCCGACGTGCTCAGGGCGCTGGAGACCGCGAGGGAACTCGGTCTGCTCACGCTGGCGCTGGTCGGCGGGGACGGCGGGGCGATCCGCGCGGGCGGGGTGGCCGACCACGTGCTCGCCGCCCGCTCCCACGACCCCAGGGTGGTCAAGGAGACGCACGTCACGATGTACCACGTCCTGTGGGAACTGGTGCACGTGTTCTTCGAGCGGCCCGGCGTGCTCACTCCCAAGGTGGTCACGTGAGCGGGCGGGAGCCGTGCCACGAGGAGGTCTGCCTGACCTGCTCGGACGAGGCGGTTCCGGTCCGGGTGGTGCGCCTGCTCGACGCGGGTCTCGCCGTCGCCGACACCGGGCGGGGCATGGAGGAGATCAGCGTCGCCCTGGTGGACGCCCAGGTTGGCGACGTCGTGCTCGTGCACGCCAGGGAGGCCATCGCCGTACTCAGAGGGGTGGACACATGAGCGTGCCCGACGCCCCCGACGCCCCTGACGCCTCTGTGGAGTCGCTGTACCCGTTCCTCTACGCGGGCCCGACGGACCTTGAGGCCGTGCTCGCCGCGGTGCGCCGCTCGACGGCGGAGAAGGCCGAGGAGATCGTCGCCCTGCGCCGGGAGGTGCTCGATCGCGACGGCGCCAGGATCGCCGCCTGCGCCCGGGTCCTGGCCGACGCCTTCGCCTCGGGGGCGCGGCTGTTCGCCTTCGGCAACGGCGGCAGCGCGACCGACGCGCAGGACGTGGCCGCCCTGTTCCTCAGCCCCGGCTTCCTGCCGGACGGCTCGGGGGGAGGGGCCACGGTGCCGCTGCCCGCCTTCGCCCTCACCGGGGACGTCGCGGTGGTGACGGCGCTGTCGAACGACGTCGGGTTCGAGGTCGTGTTCGCCCGCCAGCTCGCCGCCTCGGGACGCGCGGGGGACATCGCGCTCGGGCTCTCGACGAGCGGCAACTCACGCAACCTCGTCGCAGCCTTCGAGGAGGCGGGCAGGCGGGGGATGACCACGGTCGGGCTCGCGGGCTACGACGGTGGCCAGATGGCCGAGCTGGGCACCGTCGACGACCTGTTCGTGGTGCCCTCCAGCTCGGTGCACCGGATCCAGGAGGCACAGACCACCGTCTACCACGTGCTGTGGGAGCTCACCCAACACGCGCTCGTACGGCACGGCGCTCCGGCCGGGAGCGACTTCAGCTAACAGAGCACTCCTCCGACGGCGGGCAGGGGGCCCGCGAAGGTGGTGAGGCGCATGTCCACGCAGAGCGGCTCGAAAGAGACCACGGCGAAGACAACGGAAGAGCCGGTCGTCCACATTCTGTGGATCAACGCGGGCCTGAGCTGCGACGGCGACTCGGTCGCGCTGACCTCGGCGACCCAGCCGAGCATCGAGGAGATCGTGCTCGGCGCGCTGCCCGGCCTGCCCAAGGTCGAGGTGCACTGGCCGCTGATCGCCTTCGACTCCGGCCCGGAGCACGGGTCGGACTCGTTCATCGACTGGTTCTTCAAGGCGGAGCGGGGCGAACTCGACCCGTTCGTGCTGGTGGTCGAGGGCTCCATCCCCAACGAGCGGATCAAGCAGGAGGGCTACTGGTGCGGCTTCGGCAACAACCCGGAGACCGGGCAGCCGATGACGACGAGCGAGTGGCTCGACCGCCTCGCCCCGAAGGCGACAGCCGTACTGGCCGCGGGCACCTGTGCCACCTACGGCGGGATCCACGCCATGGAGGGCAACCCGACCGGCGCCATGGGGGTCGCCGACTATCTCGGCTGGGACTGGCGCTCCAAGGCCGGGCTGCCGATCGTGAACGTGCCGGGCTGCCCGGTCCAGCCGGACAACCTGTCCGAGACGATCGTCTACCTGCTCTACCAGGTCGCGGGGCAGGCCCCGATGATCCCGCTGGACGAGGCCCTGCGGCCGACCTGGCTGTTCGGCTACACCGTGCACGAGGGGTGCGACCGGGCGGGCTACTACGAGCAGGGGCAGTTCGCCACCGAGTACGGCTCGCCGCAGTGCCTGGTGAAGATCGGCTGCTGGGGTCCGGTCGTCAAGTGCAACGTGCCCAAACGAGGCTGGCTGAACGGGGTCGGCGGCTGCCCGAACGTGGGCGGCATCTGCATCGCCTGCACGATGCCGGGCTTCCCCGACAAGTTCATGCCGTTCATGGACGAGCCGCCGGGGGCGCTGGTCTCCTCGACGGTCAGCACCGCCTACGGCGGGGTGATCCGCAGACTGCGCGCCATCACCATCAAGACGGCGGACAAGGAACCGAAGTGGCGCAGGCGGGGGCGTGAGCTGCTGACCGGTTACCGGGCGCCCTGGTGAACGACACCTGGACGGCCAGCCCGCGAGGTCCCGAGGGACCCGGGCGCAACGATCACGGCGAGGGCAGGCCCGCGGACACGCGGGCGGGGACGGGGCTGACATGACGACGACACCGCACCAGGGTGGCGCGAAACCGAGCAAATCCGCGAAGGGGTCACAGGACAGCGAACTGGTGGAGATGGCCTGGGACCCGATCACCAGGATCGTGGGCAGCCTGGGCATCTACGCCAAGGTCGACTTCAAACAGCGGCGGGTCGCCGAGTGCTACAGCACCTCGTCGATCTTCCGTGGCTACAGCATCTTCATGAAGGGCAAGGACCCCAGGGACTCGCACTTCATCACCAGCAGGATCTGCGGGATCTGCGGCGACAACCACGCCACCTGCTCGGTGTACGCGCAGAACATGGCCTACGGCATCCGCCCACCGGCACTGGGGGAGTGGATCGTCAACCTCGGCGAGGCCGCCGAATACATGTTCGACCACAACATCTACCAGGAGAACATGGTCGGGGTCGACTACTGCGCCAAGATGGTCGCCGAGACCAACCCCGGCGTGCTGGCGACCGCCGAACGTACCGAGGCCCCGCACGCGGCCGACCACGGTTACAAGACGATCGCCGACATCATGCGCTCGCTCAACCCCCTCGAAGGGGAGTTCTACCGCGAGGCGCTGCAGATGAGCAGGCTGACCAGGGAGATGTTCTGCCTCATGGAGGGCAGGCACGTCCACCCCTCGACGCTGTACCCCGGAGGGGTCGGCACGGTGGCGACCGTGCAGCTGTTCACCGACTACCTGTCGCGGCTCATGCGGTACGTGGAGTTCATGAAGAAGGTCGTGCCGATGCACGACGACCTGTTCGACTTCTTCTACACGGTGCTGCCGGGCTACGAGGAGGTCGGCAGGCGCCGGGTGCTGCTGGGCTGCTGGGGCAGCTTCCAGGACCCCGGATACTGCGACTACGACTACCGCAACATGACCGACTGGGGCCGCCGGGCCTTCGTCACCCCGGGCGTCGTGGTGGACGGCAGGCTGGTGACGACCGACCTGGTGGACATCAACCTGGGCATCAGGATCCTGCTGGGCAGCTCCTACTACGACGACTGGGAGGGCCAGGAGAAGTTCGTCACCCACGACCCGCTGGGCAACCCGGTCGACATCCGCCATCCGTGGAACCAGCACACCATCCCGCACCCGCAGAAGCGGGACTTCGACGACAAGTACAGCTGGGTGATGTCGCCGCGCTGGTACGACGGCGAGAACATGCTGGCCCTGGACACCGGGGGCGGCCCCATCGCCAGGCTGTGGGCGACCGCGCTCGCCGGGCTCGTGGACATCGGCTACGTCAGGGCCACCGGGAACAGCGTGCAGATCAACCTGCCCAAGAGCCTCACGAAGCCGGAGAAGAGCTTCGAGTGGAAGATCCCCATGCACAACGGGCAGCCGCTGTCGAACGCGATCGAACGCAACCGGGCGCGCACCTACTTCCAGGCCTACGCCGCGGCCTGCGCGCTGTACTTCGCCGAACAGGCGCTGGCCGAGGTGCGGGCGGGCCGCAGCGACACCTGGACGCCGTTCACGGTGCCCGACGAGGCGATCAGCTGCGGCTTCACCGAGGCGGTCCGCGGGGTGCTCTCGCACCACATGGTGATCCGCGACGGGAAGATCGCCAACTACCACCCGTATCCACCGACGCCGTGGAACGCCAGCGTGCGCGACAGCTACGGCACGCCGGGGCCGTACGAGGACGCCGTGCAGAACACGCCGATCTTCGAGGAGAACCCGCCCGAGCGCTTCAAGGGCATCGACATCATGCGGGCCGTGCGCAGCTTCGACCCCTGCCTGCCGTGCGGCGTGCACATGTACCTCGGCAACGGCGGCGAACTGCGCAGGCTGCACACCCCGCACGCCTTCGGCGCCTGAGAACGGGGGCGGGGATGTCGGCGACCACCGACGCGCGGGCGACGGGCGAACGGGTCGAGGAGCTGCTGGCCGGACTGGCCGCGCTCGGCGACCCGGCCGCCCACGCCAGGGCAGAGGAACTGGTCAGGGCGCTGGTCGGCCTGTACGGCGCGGCCCTCGAACGCGTCATGGAGATCGTGACCGAGGAGGAGGCGGCGGGGGTGCTGCGCCGCCTGACCTCCGACCCCCTGCTGTGCGGCCTGCTGGCGGTGCACGACCTGCACCCGCTGGACACCGGCGAGCGGGTACGGCTCGCCCTGGAGGAGGTCAGGCCCCACCTGGGCAGTCACGCGGGGGACGTGGAGCTGCTGGCCGTCGAGGAGGAGACCGGGGTGGTACGGCTGCGCCTGCGCGGCGCCTGCGACGGCTGCCCCTCCTCCAGGGTCACGGTGCGGGACGCGATCGAGCGGGCGGTGACCGGGGCCGCTCCCGAGGTGGCCCGGGTCGAGGTCGAGGGCGTGCACGACGACACGCTTCTGCAGATCGCCCCGGGGCCGTGTCCCGTCCCGGAACCGGGCGTGACGCGGTGAGCACGGGCCTTCGGCGCTTCAGGGAACCCGCTCCCGAGGTGGGAAAGCCGCGTGAACGGTGCTGCGAGCTGTGCGCGGAGCCGATCGGTGAGCGGCACGCCCACGTGGTCGACGTCGGCAGCCGCGCCCTGATGTGCGCCTGCCACGGCTGCCACCTGCTCTTCACCACCGAGGGGGCGGCCATGGGCAGGTTCCTCGCGGTGCCGGACCGTCACCTGTACGCGCCCCGGCTGGCCCTGTCCGAGGGCGACTGGGAGGAGCTGCAGATCCCCGTGCGCATGGCGTTCCTCTTCCACAACTCGGCGCTCGGCCGTACGGTCGCCCTCTATCCGAGCCCCGGAGGGGCGACCGAGTCCGAGCTGCCGATGGAGACCTGGGAACGGGTCCTGGCGGCCAACCCCGCCCTCGCCGACGTCAGGCCGGATGTCGAGGCGCTGCTCGTGGACCGGGGACGGGACGGCTTCGTGTGCCACCTGGTGCCGATCGACGCCTGCTACGAGCTGGTCGGCCTGGTCAGGACCCGGTGGAAGGGCTTCGACGGTGGCCGGGAGGCGTGGGAGGCCATCGACTCCTTCTTCGCGGACCTGCGCCGACGCGGCCGGGTCGTCGGAGTCGCAGGAGGGGACCGTGACTGAACTCGGCTTCACCTGCCTGGACGTCCGGCCCGACCCGTTCGCGGCCTCCCCGACGCTGGTCTTCCGGCTGCGCCTGGTCGAGCCGGAGGGCAACAGGGTGCAGGCCGCCGTACTGCGCTGTCAGATCCGGGTCGAACCGCGCCGCCGCCACTACACGTCGCGGGAGGCCGTCCTGCTCGGCGACCTGTTCGGCGACCCCTCCCGGTGGGGGAGCACGCTCACGGCGCTGCAGTTCGCCAACGTCTCGGTCACGGTGCCCGGCTTCACCGGCGTGACCGAGGTGGACGTGCCGGTGCCCGTCACCTACGACCTTGAGGTGGCCGCCGCCAGATACTTCGCCGCTCTCGACGACGGCGAGATCCCGCTGATCCTGCTGTTCAGCGGCACCGTGTTCACCCGGACCCCGCAGGGCCTGTCGGCAGGGCAGGTGCCCTGGGACCGGGAGGCGCGCCACCGGCTGCCGGTGGCGGTGTGGCGGGAGCTGATGGACCACTACTTCCCCGGCCAGGGCTGGCTGCGGCTCGATCGGGAGACCCTGCGCGAGCTCGACCGCTTCAAGTCGGCCAGGGCGCTGCCCACCTGGGACGAGACCGTGCGGGCGCTGCTCGCCCAGACGAGGGAGGCGGCCGGATGAGCACCCCCATGGAGACCGCGAGGCAGGTCGCCGACACCGTGCTGTACGAGGGCTACCTGCTCTACCCCTACCGGGCCTCGGCCGCCAAGAACCAGACGCGCTGGCAGTTCGGGGTGCTCGTGCCGCCCGCCTACACCGCGACCGCCGAGCCGTCCTCCTGCCAGACCGAGTGCCTCCTCCAGGCGGGGGAGGGGGCGACGGTCCACGTCAGGCTGCGCTTCCTGCACCTCGTCGCCAGGACCGTCGAACGCCTCGACGACGACGGCGAGCACAGGCCGGTCCCCTCCCTGACGGTCGGCGAGGAGACCCACCTGACCTTCGACGAGGCCGCTGAACGCGAGTGCGAGGCCGTACTGCAGCTCGCGGAACTGCTCGCGGCCGAGCGGACCATTGACGCGGGCTTTCCCGCGGGCCGTACGGCACAGCCGCTCCTGACGCCGTCGGGACAGATCGTCGGCCGGGTCGTGCGCGAGCACCTGCCGGTCGAGGCGACGGTGCGGATCGGCGCCGAACGGCTGGCCGGGCCGTACGAGATGGTGAGGTTGCGGGTGCGGGTCGAGAACGTCTGCGGCTGGGAGCCGGGGCCGGGGGCGGGGCGCGACGACGCGCTGCGCAGGTCGCCGATCGCCGCGCACACGCTGCTCGCGGTCGCGGGCGGGGAGTTCCTGTCCCTGTTCGACCCGCCGGAGTGGGCGGGCGAGGCGGCGCGCGCCTGCCGGAACCTGCACACCTGGCCGGTGCTCGTCGGCGACCCGGAACGGCGGGACGCCGTGCTCTCGGCGCCGATCATCCTGTACGACCACCCGGCCATCGCGCCGGAGAGCCCCGGCGACCTCTTCGACGCCACCGAGATCGACGAGATCCTCAGCCTCAGGACGCTGACGCTGACCGAGGAGGAGAAGCGGGAGGCCAGGGCCACCGACCCGCGCGCCGCCCGCATCGTCGAACGGACCGAGGACATGCCGGGCGAGATACTCGAACGGCTGCACGGCGCCATCCGATATCTGCGCTCCTGCGGCCCCGAGCCTTCTCAGGAAGAGCAGGAGCGGGTGCCCTGGTGGGACCCCGGCGCGGACACCTCGGTGTCGCCGGAGAGCGACGGCGTCGTCGTCGCGGGGGTGACCCTCGCCAGGGGCAGCAGGGTCCGGCTGCTGCCCGGCGGGGGCGCCTCACCAGGACTGCCGGGCGGACGCCGCGCCGACGCCCACGACATGTTCCTGGTCGGAAGGGCCGCGACGGTCGAGGCCGTGCTGCTCGACGTGGACGGCGACCACCACCTGGCCGTGACCCTCGACGACGACCCGGGGGCCGACCTGCAACGCGCCCAGGGCCGCTTCCTGTACTTCTCGCCCGACGAGGTCGAGCCGCTTGACGGGGAGGGCCGATGAGAATCCTGGTGGCGGGCGTGGGGAACGTCTTCTTCGGCGACGACGGGTTCGGTGTCGAGGTCGTCAGGCTCCTCGACGCGGAGGGGCCACCGGAGGGAGCCGTGGTCGCCGACTTCGGCATCCGCGGCGTCCACCTCGCCTACGAGCTGCTGGCGGGCTACGACAGCCTGATCCTCATCGACGCCGTTCCCAGGGGAGAGAGCCCGGGGACGCTGTCGGTCATCGAGCCCGGCATCGAACGGGGCACGCCGGACCAGGCGCCGCTCCTCATGGGAGCGCTCGGCGACTCCCACAGCATGACCCCGGACGCGGTGTTCGCACTGTTCGGCCCGCTCGGCGTCAGCACCGAACGCGTGCTGCTCGTCGGCTGCGAGCCCGCCGACACCTCGCCCGGCATGGGCCTCAGTCAACCGGTCGCCGACGCGGTCCCCGTGGCCGTGGGTCTGGTCCGGGAGCTGGTCGCGGAACAGGTCGCGGCCATCGGAAGTACGGAGAGGGGAAGGTCATGATCGGAAAAGTGCTGCTCGTGGCGGCCGCCGCGGGTCTGGCGGTGGTGGTCGTCGCCTCGATACCCGACATCCTCCGCTACAAGCGGATGAGGGAGATGTGACCCGTGAGGGCCACCCAGGAAAGGCGGTACGGCCATGCATGAGTTCGGAATAGCCGAGGCGGTGCTCGACGCGGTCGAGCGCAGGGCACAGGGGCGCAAGGTGGCACGTCTGCGCGTGCGGGCCGGGACGATGCTGCGCATCACCGGTCCCGCGTTCGAGCAGGCGTTCACGATGGTCGCGCCGGGCAGCGTGGCGGAGGGCGCCGCGACGGACCTGGTCGTGATACCCGCCAGGCTCACCTGCCGTACGTGCGGCGGGGACGAGGAGACCTACGACGCGCTCGCCGTGTGCGGCGGCTGCGCGAGCACCGACGTCGACCTGTCGGGCGGCGACGAGCTGACCCTCGAATCCATCGAGTTCGAGGAGGTGGTGAGCCATGTGTCTGGGGATTCCGGGGGAGATCGTGGAGATCCTGACGGATCACGCTGACCTCGCGAGGGTCGACGTGAGCGGGGTACGGCGGGCGATCAACGTCGGCCTTCTCGAAAACGAGGATCTCAAGCCGGGGGACTGGATTCTCATCCACGTCGGCTTCGCCCTCTCCAAGATCGACGAGGAGGAGGCGAAGGCCGCGATGGAGTTCCTTGAGGGCATCGGCCAGGCCTACGACGACGAGATCGCCGCGCTCAAGGAGTCGTCACTCGACGCGTCCGGATGGGGTGAGGCGGATGCGGTTCGTTGACGAGTACCGCGACGCGGAGAAGGCACGTGCCCTCTCCGCGAAGATCGCGAGCCTGTGTGAGCCGGGCCGTCAGTACAAGTTCATGGAAGTTTGTGGCGGCCATACCCACACCATCTACAAGCACGGGCTTGAGGACTACCTGCCGGAGAACATCACCCTGGTGCACGGCCCCGGCTGCCCGGTCTGCGTCATCCCGATGGGACGGGTTGACGACGCCATCCACATCGCCGAGCGGCCAGACGTGATCATGACCTCCTTCGGCGACATGATGCGGGTCCCCGGCGGGCGGGGCTCCTTCTTCGACTCCATGGCCCAGGGCGCCGAGATCCGCATGGTCTACTCGCCGCTGGACGCCCTCAAGATCGCCCGGCAGAACCCGGACAGACGTGTCGTCTTCATGGCGATCGGCTTCGAGACCACGGCTCCCTCGACCGCCATGACGGTCCTGCGCGCCGAGGCCGAGAAGATCACCAACTTCTCCGTCTTCTGCAACCACGTGACGATCATCCCGGCGATCAAGGCCATCCTGGACTCCCCGGACCTGCGCCTCGACGGCTTCATCGGCCCCGGGCACGTCTCGACGGTCATCGGCTGCGGGCCGTACGCCTTCATCGCCCGTGACTACCGCAAACCGCTCGTCGTCGCGGGGTTCGAGCCGCTGGACATCCTGCAGTCGATCTACATGCTGCTGCGGCAACTGGCCGAGGGGCGCTCCGAGGTGGAGAACCAGTACGCCCGCGTCGTGCCGTGGGAGGGCAACCCCAGGGCGCTGACCGCCGTCAACCAGGTGATGAAGCTGCGGCCCTACTTCGAGTGGCGCGGCCTGGGCTTCATCTCCCACTCCGCGCTCGGCATGCGGGAACGCTATGCCGTCCACGACGCGGAACGCATCTTCGACATCCCCGGCGTCCGGGTGGCCGACCCCAAGGCGTGCCAGTGCGGCGAGGTGCTCAAGGGCGTGCTCAAACCGTGGGAGTGCAAGGTGTTCGGCACCGCCTGCACCCCGGAGACCCCGATCGGCACCTGCATGGTCTCCTCGGAGGGCGCCTGCGCGGCCTACTACAACTTCGGCCGCTTCTCCAGGGAGCGCGTCAGGGAGGCGACCCGGTGACCGGTGCAGACGGGACAGCGAGCTGGGCGGAGGCCCTGGTCCGCGAGCACGAGAGCCATGCCGTACGGCCGGGCCGCGAGGAGCAGGTTCTCGAACGCATCGACAGGGCACGCCGCCGCAGGGCCACGGTGCGGGAGGAGTACGTCACCATGGCCCACGGGGCGGGCGGCAAGGCCACCCAGTCCCTGATCGAGGCGATCTTCCTTGAGTCGTTCCGCAACCCGCTGCTCGAACCCCTTGAGGACGGCGCCGTGTTCGGCGCGGGCACCGAGCGCCTGGCCCTGACCACCGACTCCTACGTGGTCTCGCCGCTGTTCTTCCCCGGCGGGAACATCGGGGACCTCGCGGTCAACGGGACCGTCAACGACCTGGCGGTGTGCGGCGCCAGGCCGCTGTACCTCTCGGCAGGTTTCATCCTGGAGGAGGGGTTCCCGGTCGGCGACCTCAGGCGCGTCGTCGCGTCGATGGCCGTCGCGGCGGAGGTGGCCGGGGTGCAGATCGTCACCGGCGACACCAAGGTGGTGCAGCGCGGCAAGGCCGACGGGTGCTACGTCAACACGGCCGGTGTCGGGCTGATCGAACGGCCCGGCGCCCTCGGGGTGGCGGGCGCGCGTCCCGGCGACGCCGTCATCGTCTCCGGGCCGATCGGCGAGCACGGCGTCACGATCATGCTCGCCCGGGGCGAACTGGACATCGAGGCCGACCTGATCTCGGACACGGCGCCGCTGAACGGCCTGGTCGCCGCGCTCCTGGACGCCTGCCCTGAGGCCGTGCGCTGCATGCGCGACGCGACAAGGGGCGGGGTCGCCACGATCCTGAACGAGATCGCGCGGGCCTCCGGCGTCGCCGTGGTCGTCGAGGAGGACGCCGTTCCGGTACGGCAGGCCGTACGCGGGGCGTGTGAACTGCTCGGCATCGACCCGCTCTACGTGGCCTGCGAGGGACGCCTGGTGGCCGTGGTGGACGGCGCGGTCGTGGACACGGCACTGGCGGCCCTGCGGGCACACCCGCTCGGCGAGGGGGCCGCGCTCGTCGGCCGCATCGGGGAGGACCCACCGGGCCTGGTACTGCTGAAGACCGGCTTCGGCGGCACCCGCATCGTGGACCTCCTGGTGGGAGACCCGCTGCCGCGCATCTGCTGACCCGCCGTTGGCCGTGGGCGCCCAGGTGCTGTCGGTCGTGGGTGTCCGGGGGCTTGCCGGGCGTGGTGGTCGGGTCAGTGTTCCGCTGGTGGGAACCCTCTGCCGCGCGTCTGCTGCCCGCCGCCGGCCGTGGGTGTCCGGGTGCTGCTGGGCGTGGGCGTGCGGGTCAGCGGTGGTTGTCGCGGGCCGCCGCGACGGCGGCCTGGCCGAGGCTGATGCCGCCGTCGTTCGGTGGCACCTGCCCGTGTGTCAGCACGTGGAAGCCGTCCTCCTCAAGGAGGGCGGCGGCCCGTACGAGCAGCAGCGCGTTCTGGAACACGCCCCCGGAGAGCGCCACCGTCGAGAGGCCACTCGTCTCCCTGACCCGGGCGCAGCCCTCCGCGACGATCCGCGCGACCGTGGTGTGGAACCTGGCCGAGACCGTCCCGGTCTCCGTGCCCGCCCGCACGTCCTCGGCGATCGCCGCGACCAGGTCGGCGCCGTGGACGACGAAGGGGGAGGAACCAGTCAGGCGATGGCCGTAGTGCCCCTTCTCCACGGGGTCGGCGAGCTGCTCCCACTCGATCGCGGCCTGTCCCTCGTAGCCGATCACGTCCCGCACCCCCGCGACGGAGGCCACCGCGTCGAACAGCCTGCCCGCGCTCGATGTGAGGGGGGCGTTCACCCCGCGCCTGCCGAGCGCCAGGACACCGTCCCACGATTCGGCGTTGCGCCGTACGACATCCAGATCGTCGGGTACGGCACCGCCGTACGCCACGTCGAGACAGGCCGCGGCCATCCGCCACGGCTGCCTGACCGCCGCGGCCCCGCCGGGCATCGGCACCGTGGCCAGGTGGCCCGCCCGCTCGAAGGAGACCAGGTCGGCGACCAGGAACTCCCCGCCCCACAGCGTCGCGTCCGGGCCGTAGCCGAGACCGTCGAAGGCCACCCCGATCACCGGCCCCGTGACCCCGTTGTCGGCCAGGCACGAGGCGATGTGCGCGTGGTGGTGCTGCACCCCGACCAGGTCGGCCCCTTCGAGGGCGAGCGCGTATTTCGTCGACATGTACTCCGGGTGGAGGTCGTGGGCGACCACCTCGGGGACGACGTCGAACAGCCGCAGGAAGTGCTCGACCCCCTCGGTGAACGAGCGGAACGTCTCGTAGTTCTCCAGGTCGCCGATGTGGTGGGAGACGAACGCGTGGGTGCCCCTGGCCACGCAGAAGGTGTGCTTCAGCTCCGCGCCGCAGGCCAGCACGGGTCTGGGCAGGCCGAGGGCGAGCGGCAGCGGGCGCGGCGCGTACCCCCGGGAACGCCGCAGCGGCAGCTCACGGCCCCGCAGGACCCGCAGCACCGAGTCGTCGGTACGCGTGTGGATCGGCCGGTCGTGGACGAGAAAGGCGTCGGCGACCCCGCGCAGCCGGGTCAGCGCGTCCTCGTCGCGGTAGGCGATCGGCTCGTCGGAGACGTTGCCGCTGGTGAGCACCACGGGCTCACCCAGACGCCGCAGCAACAGATGGTGCAACGGCGTGTAGGGCAACATCACCCCGAGCCACAGACCCTCCGACGCACCGGAGGCTTCCGCAGGGGTCTCCCCGGAGACTCCCGTGGAGGCCGCCAACGGGGACGTCTCCGAGGCTGCCACCTGGGATGTCCCCGACGATGCTGTCCCCTGAGATGCAGTCGATGCCGTCGCGGAGGCCGGGGACGCTACGGCCGGGGCCACCGAGGGGGCGACGCGGGAGGCTGCCTCCTCGCGTCCGTGGAGCAGCACGATCGGACGTGCCCCTGAGGTGAGCAGCCGTTCCTCCACCTCGTCCACCTCGCACAGCGACCGTGCCCCCGCCAGGTCGGCCACCATGACCGCGAACGGTTTCTCCTGCCGGTGCTTCCTGGCGCGCAGTGCCGCGACCGCACTCTCGCGGGAGGCGAGGGCGGCCAGGTGGTAGCCGCCCAGGCCCTTGACCGCGAGCACCCCGCCGTCACGCAGCAGCCGTACGGCCTCCTCGACCGGATCGCCTGCCAGCGGCTCGCCGTCGCGGCCGAGCAGCCGCAGCCGGGGGCCGCAGGCCGGGCAGCACACCGGCTGGGCGTGGAAGCGCCGGTCGGCCGGGTCGTGATACTCCCGCGCGCAGTCCGCGCACATGGCGAAGCCCGCCATCGTGGTGTTCGGCCTGTCGTAGGGCACGTCCCGCACGATCGTGAACCGGGGACCGCAGTTGGTGCAGTTGACGAAGGCGTAGCCGTACCGCCGATCCGCCGGGTCGTCCATCTCGCGCAGGCAGTCGTCGCAGGTGGCCACGTCCGGCGAGACGAGCGCGCGCCGCGTCCCGCCCTCGGTGCTGCGCGCGATGGCGAAACGGGTCTCGCCCGTCACGGGAACCGCCCGCGCGCTGACCCGCTCGACCGTCGCGAGCGGCGGCGGACTCGTCCTGAGCGCCGCCGTGAACTCCGCGACGAGGGCCGGGGCCCCCTCGACCTCGATGAACACCCCGCGCTCGTCGTTGCCGACCAGCCCGCCGAGGCCGAGCCGCACCGCCAGGCCGTACACGAAAGGACGGAAACCGACCCCCTGCACGACACCCTCGACCCTGATCACGGAGCGCACACGTGTGCTCACCCGCTCATTGTCTGCGGGCATGCGGGATGCCGCAACGAGGCGCGCCCCACACTCCCCGCCATGTACGGCTCCCGCACACTTGCTCCACACGCGCGGAACCCCCTCGGGCCGCTCCGCGCGGAACCATCCCCGACGGCTTCCGCTGTCCGGCGACCGCCCGGGCCGCTCCGCGTGGTCATCCAGCTCTCCAACACGGCTCCCCGTTGCCCGGTGACCGCTCAGGCCCGTCCCACACGACCTCCGGCTCCGCGCGACCAACCCGGTCACCCCGCGCGGCTCCCCCTCAGGCCGCTCCTTACGGCTGTCGCGGAGCGGTAGCCGGTTCACAGGGTGTCGTCGCGGACTTTCGCGAACAGGCGTTGGGCGGCGGGGCGGTCCCAGTCGAGCATGCCCGGGTCCGAGGCGGACGGGCGGACGGGCACCCTGAAGGACCCGAACGACCCCGGGACCGTCCCGTCCAGGCTCTCGGCGATGGCCCGCAGCGTCGGTAGGTCGAGCTTGCTGTCGGCCTTGACCGACTTTGCGGCGGCGCCGAGGAAGGCGGCCAGACGGGCGGGGTCGGACATCAGCCCACCGGCCTTGCGCAGCATGGCCTCCACGAAGCGCTGCTGGCGTCCGATCCGCCCCAGGTCCGAGCCGTCACCCAGGCTGTAACGGGCCCGCACGTAGCCGAGCGCCTGGCCGCCGTCGAGCACCTGCCTGCCCTTGGGGAGCCGTACCTTCGCCCGTGGGTCGTCGATCGGGGTGGGCAGGGTGACCTCGACCCCGCCGAGGGCGTCAACCATGTCCTTGAAGCCGGAGAAGTCCACCTCGACCGCGTGGTCGACCCGGATTCCGGTCAGGACCTCCACCCGCTTCCAGAGGCAGGCCATCCCGCCGTCGGCGAAGGACGCGCCGATCCTTTCGGTCTTGGCGGGACCTGAGGCCCCGCCCGCGGAACCCGCGCAGGGCACGACGGGAACCGCCAAGTCCCTCGGGACGCTGACGACGGTGACCCGCCCGCGGTCGGCGGACAGGTGCACCAGGAGCAGCACGTCGGCGCGGGCGGGGTTCCTCCCCGACCCCATCTGGCCGTCGGTCCCGGCGACGAGCACGTTGATCGCCTCGTTCGCCTTGACCGGGCGCGCCCCGACCGGGGTGGCCACCTCGTGGCCGCGCAGCAGCACGGCCGGGGCGACGAGCACGGCCGCGGTGGCCGCGGCGGCCAGGCCGAGCATCGCCATGCCGCGCACGCTGAGCCCCCGTGGCCCTCGTGGTCGCCGTGGCCGTCCCGTGCCGTTCGAGGCGTCGAGCAGGCGCCGCCGCTGATTGGCGAGCGTGGCGGGCGGCTCGTGCTCCAACTCGTCGCCGAGGGCGCGGAGCATCGTCAGGTCGTCCATGGTCACTCCTCCTCGTGCATCGGGTTGGTCTCGCCGAGCGCCGCGCGGACCTTCCTGCGGGCTCTGTTCAGCCGGGAGCGCACGGTGCCCACCGGGATGCCGAGGGAGCGGGCGGCCTCCTCGTACGACAGGTCGCCCCAGGCGATCAGCAGCAGGACGTCACGGTCCCTGGCAGGCAGCCCCGCGAGCGCCCCCGCGAGCGCGGGCCTGCAGGCCAGGGCGGTGACCTCGGCGGCCACCCGGTCGGCCGGGCTCTCGACCACGCCCTCCCCGGGGCTGCGCTGCAGCGCCCGGTACCTCGCGGCCTCGGTGCGGTGGTGCCTGGAGACGAGTTTGGTCACGATGCCGAACAGCCAGGGACGGGCGTCGGTGTAGGCCAGGTCGTAGCGCCTCCTGCGGTCGAAGGCGACCAGGAACGTCTCCCCGACCAGGTCCTCGGCCACCTCGGGGCCGAGCCTGCGGGAGACATATCGGTAGAGCATGTCGGCGTAGCGGTCGAACAGCGCGGAGAACGCCTCCGGACGTGTCCAGGACTCCCGCACCAGGTCGTGGTCACACGTACCGGTCGTGGGTGGTGCGGTCATCGTCGGCACCATGGCATCGGGCCGGCCCCTCCGTAGGAACAGTCGGAACAGTGGTCAGCCATGTCTCGCCACAACGCCCCGATCGGGTTCACACGTCGAGGCTCCTCTACAGTTCGGCCCATGACGACACAGTCCTACCTGTCAGAGCTGTTCTCCCTGGACGGAAGGGTCGCCGTGGTGACCGGCGGGAGCTCCGGCATCGGCCGTGCCATCGCCGGGGCCCTGGCCCGCGCGGGGGCGGCCGTCGTGGTCGTGGCGCGCCGGAGGGAGGAGCTGGCCGCGACGGTCGAGGAGCTGACGGCCGACGGCTGCCGCGCCGCCTGGGTCAGCGCCGACCTGGGCACCCGCGAGGCCGTGCGCGCCGCCGCAGAGGAGGCCGCGAAGGCGTTCGGCGAGCCCGACATCCTCGTCAACAGCGCCGGGATCAACCAGCGACCGCCCATGGGGGAACTGGGCGAGGACGTGTGGGACATCACCATGGCCGTCAACCTGGAGGCGCCCTACCTGCTGGGGCAGCGGTTCGGGCCGGGCATGGCGGAGCGGGGGTTCGGCCGGATCATCCACGTCAGCTCCCAGCAGGCGCACCGGGCCTTCGTGCAGAGCGGCGCCTACGGCGTCTCCAAGGGCGGGCTCGAATCGCTGTCGCGCTCCCAGGCCGAGGCGTGGTCGCCGTACGGTGTCACCTGCAACACGCTCGTGCCGGGGTTCGTGATGACGCCGCTCAACGCGCGGCTCTCGTCCGACCCGGAGCGGGTGGCGGCGCTGGCCGCGCGCACGATGATCGGCCGCAACGGCCTGGCGGAGGACTTCGCGGGCGCGGCGGTCTTCCTGGCGAGCCGCGCCTCGGCGTACGTCACCGGGCAGTCGATCTTCGTGGACGGCGGGCTCTCCGTGCACTGACCGGTCAGGGGCTGACGAAGCAGAACTCGTTGCCCTCGGGGTCGCGCATCACCTGGAAGGCGCCCGCGGCGTCACGCACCTGCTCACCGACGCGCCGCGCGCCCAGGCTCAGCGCCTCCTCCGCGGCCACGGTGACGTCCTCCACGGCGATGTCCAGATGGAGGCGGTTCTTGCCCGTCTTGGCCTCGGGCACCCGCTGGAAGGCCATCCTGAGCCCGCCGGGCGGGTCGAGACGGGACCAGCCGGGGTCACGGTGCACCGGGACCCCGCCGAGCAGGCGGCTCCAGAACACGGCGAGCGTCTCGGGGCTGGCGCAGTCGAGGACGAGCTGACTCTGGTGGGCGGTCATCCGCCGATCGTACGGCCCGCCGACGCCGAGGCGGTCCGGAGCCTGGGGAGGCCCGCGCCGAACTCCCCGTGCGGCAAGGGGATGGAGCACGAGGTGGGGGGCGGTGGAATTGATCGGTTACCCGTGATGTTCGATGGGTCGGTAGGCACATCACGCGACTGCGGAGGTTCCCGTGGGAAAGCTGAACGACGACGCCAAGGCACTGATCAGCCAGCCCATTCACGGCTGGGTGACCACCGTGCGGCCTGACGGCTCGCTGCACAGCACCGTCGTCTGGGTGGACGTGGACGGAGACGACGTCATCTTCAACACCGCCGTGGGCCGCGCCAAGGAGCGCCACCTGCGTAACGACCCGCAGGTGTCGGTGAGCGTGCTCGACCCGAAGGACGCCTTCCACCTGGTGAGCGTCTCCGGGGTCGCCGAGCTTGAGCTCGACGGCGCCGACGAGGTCATCGACGGCCTGGCCAACAAGTATCTCGGGGTGGAGACCTACCCCTACCGCCAGCCGGGCGAGCAGCGCATCACCGTCAGGGTCAGGCCCGAGCAGGTCGTCTACAGCGGGGGCCGCTGACCACCCGTCCCGCGGGGTTCGCGGCCACCAGTAGTCTTCTGCGGCGAACCACATACCGCGACATGGAGGCGTGACGGATGGAAGCAAGCGGCGAGGGTACGGCGAGGCCGATCACGGTTGTCGGTGAGCCGGTGCTGCACCGCCCGTGCGAGGACGTGACGGCCTTCGACGAGGAGCTGGCCGTGCTCGTGGCCGACATGTTCGCCAGCATGTACGCCGCGGAGGGCGTCGGTCTGGCCGCCAACCAGATCGGCGTGCCGCTGCGGGTCTTCGTCTACGACTGCCCCGACGAGACCGAGGAGTACCGCAGGGGCGTCGTCGTCAACCCGACCCTGGTGCTGCCGGGCCACGGCGAGCGCAACCTTGACGAGTACGACGAGGGCTGCCTGTCCGTCCCCGGGCAGCGGGCCAACCTGGCCAGGCCCGACCGGGCCGTGGTGCACGGCTTCGACGTCACCGGGGCGCCGATCACGGTCGAGGGCACCGGGCTGCTCGCCCGCTGCCTGCAGCACGAGACCGACCACCTGGACGGCATGCTGTACATCGACAGGCTCCCCAGGGAGCGCCGCCAGCAGGTCCTCGCGGCCTACGAGAGCGAGCGCGCCCAGCCGTCCACGGCCGAGTGAGCCCCGGCCCCCGGCGGAGCCCGTCCTCCGCCGGGGACGCCCCGTGTATCCCCGTGGCGAACGCGGAGCTCGCGGAGTGTTCTCGTGGGGTGGGGCGACGACGCCGCGGGCGTAAAGATCCAGGAGACATGCCCTACTATGGCGCCCCGTAGACAGCAGCCACGGGAGGGACAGCCGGTGTTGACGGATCGCGAGGACGGTTTCCACGCCTTCTGGCGGGAGTACCACCTGTGCACGCTGACCACGTTGCGGGCCGACGGCACGCCGCACGTCGTCCCGGTCGGCGTGACGCTGGACGCCGAGGCCGGGATCGCCAGGGTGATCACCTCGGACGGCTCGCGCAAGGTCCGTCACGTCGAGGCGGCCGGGGACGGCGGTGCCCGGGTCGCGGTCTGCCAGGTGGACGGCGGGCGCTGGTCGACGCTCGAAGGCAGGGCGGTGATCCGCAGGGACCCCGCCTCGGTCGCCGAGGCCGTGCGCCGCTACGCCGAGCGCTACCGGCAGCCCAGGGAGAACCCCGCCCGCGTCGTCATCGAGATCAGCGTCACCCGCGTGCTCGGAAATGTCTGACCGGATAACCGTCGTCGGCGTCGGAGCCGACGGCTGGGCCGGTCTGTCCCCGCGGGCACGCGAGGAACTGCTCGCCGCCGACGTGCTGATGGGCGGCTCCAGGCAGCTCGACCTGGTTCCCGTCTCCGTCTGTACGGCGGAGCGCGTCGTGTGGCCGTCACCGCTGCTGCCCGCGCTGCCCGGCCTCGTCGAGGCCAACCGTGGTCGCGCGGTGTGCGTGTTGGCCAGCGGCGACCCCATGTTCCACGGCATCGGCACGACGCTGGTGCGGCTGCTCGGCGCCGAGCGGGTCAGGGTGCTGCCCTCGCTCTCCTCGGTCTCGCTGGCCTGCGCCAGGCTCGGCTGGGCCGCCGACCGCGTCGAGGTGGTCAGCCTCGTGTCGCGTCCCGTCGAGGCCGTGCACCCCGCCGTCCACGACGGGCGCAGGGTGCTCGTCCTCAGCGCCGACGGCCGCACCCCGGCCGGGGTCGCCGCGCTGCTCACCTCCCGGGGGTACGGCGCGAGCCCGATGACCGTCCTGGAACGCCTGGGCGGTGACGACGAGCGCCTGGTGTCCGGTACGGCGGGCGGCTGGGCGGTGCCGGAGACCGCAGCCCTCAACGTCGTGGCCGTGGAGTGCGTGGCCGCCCCGGGGACCGTTCCACTGCCGTGCCTGCCCGGCCTGCCCGACGAGACGTTCGAGCACGACGGCCAGCTCACCAAGCGCGAGGTGCGGGCGGTGACCATGTCCCGGCTCGCGCCCGTCCCCGGCGAACTGCTGTGGGACGTCGGCGGCGGGGCGGGCAGCGTCGCGATCGAGTGGATGCGCGCCCACCGGGAGAACCGGGCCGTCGCCGTCGAGAAGGACGGCGGCCGGGCCGAGCGGCTCACCCGCAACGCCCACGCCCTCGGGGTGCCCGGCCTGACCGTGGTGACCGGGGCCGCCCCCGGCGCGCTCGACGGCCTCGCCGTCCCCGACGCCGTGTTCGTCGGCGGCGGGGTGAGCGCCCCCGGCGTGATCGAGGCCTGCTGGCGGGCGCTGCGGCCCGGGGGCAGGCTGGTGGCCAACGCGGTGACCGTCGAGTCGGAGGTCACCGTGGCCGCCTGGCACGCCAGGATCGGCGCCCCCCACAGCGAGATGGTCAGGCTCGCGGTCAGTAGGGCCGCCCCGGTCGGCGGTTTCACCGGCTGGCGGCCCATGATGCCGGTGACGATCTGGACGGCGGTCAAACCGGCGGAGCCGGTAGAGGAGGAACGACGGTGACGGTGCGGTTCGTCGGGGCGGGGCCTGGGGCCGCCGACCTCATCACCCTGCGGGGACAGCGGGTGATCGCCGCCTCGCCGGTCTGCCTGTACGCGGGCTCCCTGGTCCCGCAGGAGCTGCTTGAGTGCTGCCCGCCGGGGGCGCGTCTCGTGGACACCGCCAGGATGGCCCTCGACGAGATCGTGGCCGAGATGTTCGCCGCCCACGAGGCGGGGCTCGACGTGGCGAGGCTGCACTCGGGGGACCCCTCGGTCTACAGCGCGATGGCCGAGCAGATGCGGCGCCTGGACGCCGAGGGCGTGCCGTACGAGGTGGTGCCCGGGGTGCCCGCCTTCGCTGCGGCGGCGGCCTCGCTGAAGCGGGAGCTGACCGTGCCCGGCGTCGGCCAGACGGTGGTGCTCACCCGCACCTCGGCGCGGGCCACCCCCATGCCGGAGGGGGAGGACCTGGACACCCTCGGCAGGTCGGGGGCGACGATGGTCCTGCACCTGGCCGTGCAGCGCGTCGAGGCGGTCGTGGGGGAACTGGTGCCCCGCTACGGCCTCGACTGCCCGGTCGCCGTGGTGGCCAGGGCCAGCAGGGACGACGAGGTGATCCTGCGCGGCACGCTCGCCGACATCGCCGACCAGGTCCGCGCCGCGGGCATCCTGCGTACCGCGGTGATCGTGGTGGGCAGGGTGCTGACCGCCTCGGAGTTCCCCGACAGCCACCTGTACTCGGCGGCCCGCTGCCGTGACTGACCCGGGCACGCTGAACGTCCTGGTGCTCGGCGGCACCGACGAGGCGAGACGACTGGCCGCCGCGCTCGCAGAGCGGCCGGGGACCCGGGTGGTCTCCTCCCTGGCCGGGCGGGTCCGCGACCCCAGACTGCCGGTCGGGGAGGTGCGCGAGGGCGGCTTCGGCGGCCCCACCGGGCTCAGGGCCTGGATCGAGGAGAACCGGATCGGCGTCGTCATCGACGCCACCCACCCCTTCGCCGCCAGGATGACCGCCTCGGCGGTCGAGGCCACGGGCCTGGCCGGGGTGCCGCTGCTGATCCTGCGGCGGCCCGGCTGGCAGCAGGGCCCCGGCGACGACTGGCGCTGGACGCCCTCCCTGGAGGCCGCGGCGGAGCTGCTGCCCAGCCTGGGAGGCCGGGTCTTCCTGACCACCGGCCGCCGCAGCCTGCCGGTCTTCGCGGGCCTGGACGACCTGTGGTTCCTGGCCCGCTCCGTCGATCCGCCCCGGCCGCCGCTGCCGCGCAACCTCAAGGTGCTGCTCAGCCGGGGCCCGTTCACCGTCGAGGGGGAACTGGCCCTCATGCGGGACCACGACGTCGAGGTCGTGGTCACCAAGGACAGCGGCGGCCGGATGACGACCGCCAAGCTGTTCGCCGCCCGCGAGCTGGGCCTGCCCGTCGTCGTCGTGCGCCGCCCCGCCGTACCCGACGACGTCCCGAAGGCCGAGACCGTCGAGCGGGCGGTGGCGTGGCTGGAGGCCGTGGCGGGTGCTCAGGCGGGGTAGCGGCGCGGGGTGAAGACCACCCGGCCCCCGTCCTTCCGCTCGGCGACCCTGGTGGTCGAGGAGCCGACCAGCAGCAGGCAGCGCATGTCCACGATGGCCGGGTCCAGCTCGCCCAGCGTGGTGACGGTCACGCGTTCCCCCGCGCCGCCGACGTCACGGCCGACGACCACGGGCGTGTACGGCGAGCGGTGTTCGAGCAGCAGGTCCCTGGCCGCCGCGACCTGCCAGGTGCGGCTCTTGGAAGCCGGGTTGTAGATCGCCAGGACCAGGTCCGCCCGCGCGGCGGCGCTGATCCTGTCGGCGACGACCTCCCACGGCTTGAGCAGGTCCGACAGGGACAGCACGCAGTAGTCATGGCCGAGCGGCGCCCCGACCCTGCTGGCGACCGCGTGCGCCGCGGTCAGGCCGGGCAGCACCCGCACCGGCACGTCCGCGAACCTCGGCTCGCAGGCCACTTCGAGGACCGCGCTGGCCATCGCGAACACCCCGGGGTCGCCGGAGGAGACCACCGCGACCCGCGCCCCGGCCGCGGCCAGTTCGAGGGCGTGCGCCGCCCGCTCGGCCTCGACCCGGTTGTCCGTGGGGTGACGGCGCTGCCGCGGGTTGTGCGGTACCCGGTCCAGGTAGGGGCCGTAGCCGACGAGGTCGTCCGCGGCGGCCAGGGCCTCCTGCGCCTCCGGAGTCAGCCAGGGCCGTCCGGCCGGGCCGAGCCCCACCACGACCACCTCGCCACCCTGGGCCTGCTCCGGAGCCCGTTCCTCGGCCCGCGCCTCGGGAAGCCCGGCGTTGACCGGGCTCGGCACCAGCGCCAGCGAGAAGTACGGCACGCTGTCCGGATCGACCTCGGCCAGCGGGGCGATGCGCTGGTCGCCCGTGGTCGCGCGCTCCACGTACCACGCCTCGTCGAGACGGCCCGCCCCGGCCAGTGCGTCGCGCACCTTGGTGAACGTCCTGCCGAGCTTGAGGATCGCCGCGGAGTCGGTCGCGGCCAGCCGTTCGGCGATGACCTCGGCGGGCAGCGTGCCCGGGAGCACCGTCAGGACCTCGTCCCGCTCGACCAGCGGCCTGCCCAGCACGGCCGCCGCCCCGCTCACCGACGTCACACCGGGCACGACCTCGGTGACGTAGCGGTGGGCCAGCCGCTTGTGCATGTGCATGTAGGAGCCGTAGAAGAGCGGGTCGCCCTCGCACAGCACGACCACGTCGCGGCCCGCGTCCAGGTGGGCGGCCAGCCGCAGCGCGCAGTCGGCGTAGAAGTCGTCGATGGCGCCCTGGTAGCCACCCGGGTGGTCGGTGGTCTCGACGGTGAGCGGGTAGATCAGCGCCTCCTCGATCTGCCCCTCCCTCAGGTACGGCGCCGCGACCGAACGGGCGATGCTCCTGCCGTGGCGGGCGCTGTGGAAGGCGATCACGTCCGCCTCCCCGATGAGCCTGGCCGCCTTGACGGTCACCAGTTCCGGGTCACCCGGCCCGAGCCCGACGCCCGTGAGCCGTCCCGCTGACGTGTCGTTCACTCGACCTCACTCGCGATCGCGTTGACCGCAGCCGCGGCCATCGCACTCCCACCCCGCCGCCCGTGCACGACCAGGTACTCCAGACCCGCCGGATGCTCGGCGAGCGCCTGCTTGGACTCGGCGGCGCCGATGAACCCGACCGGCACGCCGAGCACGGCGGCGGGCCTTCCCGCCCCCTCCTCGACCATCTCCAGCAGCCTGAACAGCGCGGTCGGCGCGTTGCCGACCGCGACGACAGCCCCTTCGAGGCGGTCCCGCCACAGTTCGAGGGCGGCGGCGCTGCGGGTGGTGCCGAGCCGTACGGCAAGCTCGGGGACGCCGGGCTCACCCAGCGTGCAGACCACCTCGTTGCCCGCGGGCAGGCGGCGCCTGGTCACCCCGGAGGCGACCATCGTCGCGTCGCACAGGATGGGCGCGCCCGCGCGCAGCGCCGCCCTGGCGGAGGCGACCACGCCCGGCGACCAGCCGAGATCGGCGACCAGGTCGACCATCCCGCAGGCGTGGATCATGCGGACCGCGACCTGGGCGACGTCGGGCGGCAGGCCGTCCAGGTCGCTCTCGGCGCGGATGGTGGCGAAGGAACGCCGGTAGATCTCCGCGCCGTCCCGGACGTAGTCGGTCACGTTTCCCCTCTCAGGGCCGCCAGAGCGGCCGTGGTCTCCTCGATGTCCGCGCACTCCAGGCCGCTGTCTCCACGTTGGACCCGGTAGCCGGTCGTGGTCGCCACCACGTCCACGGCCCGTCCTCGCGGGCGGCCGCAGCGTCGCTCGCAGCCCGCCCAGTGCACCGGGAGCGTACCCGGAGCCGCGGGGGCGGCCGAGAGCGGGTCACCACCCGCCGTGATCCAGGCGGTGGCGTCGGCCCGCACGTCGGCCAGTGACTTCGCGCAGCCTGGACGCCCCGCGCAGGCCGTCACGCCCGTCCACGGCGAGGCCGGGTCCGTCACCAGCCCGGCCGCCGTGAGCCGCTCCACGGCCTCGGCAAGCCCGTCCGAAGCCAGGCCGGGCAGGACCACGCCGCGCCAGGGCGTCAGCCGTACCTCCCCGTGACCCAGGTCGGCCAGCAGGGCGGCCTGGGCGGAGGTCAGCCGTCCCAGCGGCACCGTGATCCCCAGCGCGGCCAGGCCATCGGGCCGCTCGATCACCCCGACCGGGCCCGAGGAGGGGGTGGGCGTCAGCCGTACGGGACAGACGGTCGCCTCAAGGGCGGCGCCGACGCGGGCGGCGATCCGCTCCGCGCAGCCGGGCAGCTCGCCGATCCGCCACAGGCGCCCCTCCCGCACCCCCGGCTCGTCCAGGAACGCCTCGGCGGCGGCCAGCAGCGCGGCGACCGCGGCGCCGTACGGCACCCGCAGGCCGCTGTCGGACCCCGCGAGCAGCAGCGCCACCTCGCCGGGGCCGGTGGGCAGGACGGCGGCGTCCGCCCCGAGCCAGGCCACGTCGCCCCGCCCGTCGTCGAGCGCGAACAGGAAACGCCCCGGCAGCCAGGCCAGCCCGGGAGTTCCGCACAGCCGCAGGTCGAGCTCGCCGGTCAGCGGTCCGACGTCGAGCAGCCCCCGGCCGTCGAGGCCGCTCAGCGGTGAGGCGAGGACGTTGCGGACCCGCTCGTGGGTGGCCGAGGGCAGCAGCCCCGCCGCCGCCATGCGGGCCGCGAAGCCGTTCCCCGCGCCGAGCCCCCGCACCTGGACGTTCGCCCGCGAGGTCAGCTCGACGACGTCGCTGCCGAAGACCGAGGCGGCTTCGGCCAGTTCACGCAGCTGGGAGGCCGTCAGCCGCCCCCCGGGCACCCTGACCCGCGCCAGGCCGCCGTCGGCGGCGGTGTGCACCTGGAGCGCCCCCGGGCACGCGTCGGGACGGGGTCGCCCAGAGAAGTCACCTTTTGACACGCTGTGGATGGTAGCTCCAGTTTCTTGCATGGAACCTCGCTGCCGTAGTCTCATCGTTGGCGACGGCAAAAGGGAGGAAGCCGGTGTGAGTCCGGCGCGGTCCCGCCACTGTAACCGGGGAGCGAACCCCATCCAGCCACGGCCCGGCGACGGGCGGGAAGGCCGGGGGGAGCGTCGATCCGGGAGCCAGGAGACTCCAGCCGTCGTAGCCGACGACGACCCGGGGCGAGGACCCCGAGGGAGGAAGCCTTCGTGCGCTGTTCGCTCATCCCGCCGTTCACGGCCCTGCCGCTCCACGCCGGGGAGCGTGACGCGTGATCCTCCTGCTCTCCACCTCCGACACCGACCTGCTCAGCGCCCGCGCCAGCGGCGCCGACTACCGTCTCGGCAACCCCGCCAGGCTCACCGCGCAGGATCTTCCGCCCCTGGTCGAGGGCGCCGACCTGGTCGTGGTGCGGCTGCTCGGCGGGCGCCGCGCCTGGGAGGAGGGCCTGGACGCCCTGCTGGCCGGGCCGGTTCCCGTCGTCGTGCTCGGCGGTGAGCAGGCGCCCGACGCCGAACTGATGGAGCTGTCGACCGTGCCCGGCGGGGTCTGCGCCGAGGCGCACGCCTACCTCGCCCACGGCGGCCCCGCCAACCTCGCCGAACTGGGCAACTTCCTGTCGGACACGCTGCTGCTGACCGGCCACGGCTTCGCCCCGCCCGCCCCGACGCCCGCCTGGGGCGTGCTTGAGCGCCAGGCGCGCCGTGAGGACGGCCCGGTCGTCGGCGTGCTCTACTACCGCGCCCACCACGTCGCGGGCAACACCGCCTTCGTCGAGACGCTCTGCGCGGCCATCGAGGACGCGGGCGCCCGCGCCCTGCCCGTCTACTGCGCCTCCCTGCGCAGCGCCGAACCCGGCCTGCTGGAGACGCTGGGCACTGTCGACGCCCTGGTGGTGACCGTGCTGGCCGCGGGCGGCACCCGCCCGGCCACCGCCTCCGCGGGCGGCGACGACGAGGCCTGGGACGTCGGCGCGCTCGCCGAGCTGGACGTGCCGATCCTGCAGGGCCTGTGCCTGACCGGGGGCAGAGCCGCCTGGGAGGCCAACGACGACGGCCTGTCCCCGCTCGACGCGGCGACCCAGGTGGCGATCCCCGAGTTCGACGGGCGGATCATCACGGTGCCGTTCTCCTTCAAGGAGATCGACGGGGACGGCCTGACCGTCTACGTCGCCGACCCCGAGCGCTCCGCCCGGGTCGCGGGCATCGCCGTACGGCACGCGATCCTGCGGCACGTCCCGGCCGCCGAGCGGCGGATCGTGCTGATGCTGTCGGCCTACCCGACCAAGCACTCCAGGATCGGCAACGCGGTCGGCCTCGACACCCCGGCGAGCCTGGTGCGGCTGCTGGCCGCGATGCGCGAGCACGGCTACGACATCGGCGCAGAGGACGAGCTTCCCGGCGTCACCGGGCAGGACGGCGACGCGCTGATCCACGCCCTGATCGCCGCGGGCGGCCAGGACCCCGACTGGCTCACCGAGGAGCGGCTCGCGGGCAACCCGGTGCGGATCAAGGCCTCCCGCTACGCCGCGTGGTTCGCCACGCTGCCCGAGGACCTGCGGGCCTCGGTTGAGGAGCACTGGGGACCGCCGCCCGGCGAACTGTTCGTGGACACCTCCGGCGACCCCGAGGGCGAGATCGTGCTGGCCGCGCTGCGGGCGGGCAACGTCGTCGTCATGGTCCAGCCGCCCCGGGGGTTCGGGGAGAACCCCATCGCGATCTACCACGACCCCGACCTGCCGCCCAGCCACCACTACCTGGCCGCCTACCGCTGGCTGTCCGACGGCTTCGGCGCGCACGCCGTGGTGCACGTCGGCAAGCACGGCAACCTGGAGTGGCTGCCCGGCAAGTCGGCGGGCCTTTCCGCCTCCTGCGGCCCCGACGCCGCGCTCGGGGACCTGCCGCTGATCTACCCCTTCCTGGTCAACGACCCCGGCGAGGGCACCCAGGCCAAGCGCCGCGCCCATGCCACCCTGGTGGACCACCTCGTGCCGCCGATGGCCCGCGCCGACACCTACGGCGACATGGCCAGGCTTGAGCAGCTCCTCGACGAGCACGCCTCCATCGCCGCGATGGACCCGGCGAAGCTGCCCGCCATCAGGGCGCAGATCTGGACGCTGATCCAGGCCGCCAGGCTCGACCACGACCTCGGCATCGAGGACCGCCCGCACGACGCCGAGTTCGACGACTTCCTGCTGCACATCGACGGCTGGCTGTGCGAGGTCAAGGACGTCCAGATCCGCGACGGCCTGCACGTGCTGGGCGCGGCCCCGCAGGGCGCCACCCGGGTGGACCTGGTGCTGGCCATCCTGCGCGCCCGCCAGATGTGGGCGGGCGGCGTGGCGCTGCCCGGCCTGCGCGAGGCACTCGGCCTGCGCGAGGACGGTACGGCGGGACGCCTGAGCACCGACGAGGCCGAGACCGTGGCCAGGTCCCTGGTCGAGGCCATGGAGGAGCGCGGCTGGGACCCCGAGGCCGTGGCCGAGGTCGCCGCGACCGTGGTGGACGGCGACCAGGAGCAGGTCGGGCGTGTCCTGCGGTTCGCGGCCGACGAGGTCGTCCCCAGGCTGGCCCGTACCGTCGACGAGATCGGCGCCATCCTGCACGCCCTCGACGGTGGCTACGTCCCGGCCGGGCCGAGCGGCTCGCCGTTGCGCGGCCTGGTCAACGTGCTGCCGACCGGCCGCAACTTCTACTCGGTCGATCCGAAGGCCGTGCCGAGCAGGCTGGCCTGGGAGACCGGGCAGGCCATGGCCGACTCACTCCTGGAGCGCTACCGCTCAGAGCACGGCGACTGGCCGCGTTCTGTCGGCCTGTCGGTGTGGGGGACGAGCGCCATGCGCACGGCCGGGGACGACGTGGCCGAGGTGCTGGCGCTGCTGGGCGTGCGCCCGGTGTGGGACGAGGCGTCGCGGCGCGTCACCGGTCTTGAGCCGATCTCCGCCGAGGAGCTGGGCAGGCCCAGGATCGACGTGACCGTCCGCATCAGCGGCTTCTTCAGGGACGCCTTCCCACACGTCGTGGCCCTGCTCGACGACGCGGTACGGCTGACCGCCGGGCTCGAAGAGCGGGACGAGGACAACTACGTCAGGGCGCACGTGCTGGCCGACACCCGCGAGCACGGTGACGAGCGCAGGGCGACCATGCGCATCTTCGGCTCCCGCCCGGGGGCCTACGGCGCCGGGCTGCTGCCGCTGATCGACAGCCGCAACTGGCGCGACGACGCCGACCTGGCCGAGGTCTACGCCGTGTGGGGCGGCTTCGCCTACGGCAGGGGCGTCGAGGGCGTCCCCGCCAGGCAGGACATGGAGTCCGCCTACCGGCGCATCGCGGTCGCGGCCAAGAACGTCGACACCCGCGAGCACGACATCGCCGACTCCGACGACTACTTCCAGTACCACGGCGGCATGATCGCCACCGTCAGGGCGCTCACCGGCAAGGCTCCCGCCGCCTACGTGGGTGACAGCACCCGGCCCGACGCGGTCCGCACCAGGACCCTGTCGGAGGAGACCTCCAGGATCTTCCGCGCCAGGGTGGTCAACCCGCGCTGGCTGGCCGCCATGCGCAGGCACGGCTACAAGGGCGCCTTCGAGCTGGCCGCGACCGTCGACTACCTGTTCGGCTACGACGCGACCACCGGGGTCGTCGCCGACTGGATGTACGACAAGCTGGCCGCGACCTACGTGCTCGACCCGGAGAACCAGGCGTTCCTGGCCGAGTCGAACCCGTGGGCGCTGCACGGCATCGCCGAGCGCCTGCTTGAGGCGGCGGGCCGGGGCATGTGGGAGCACCCCGACCCCGACGTCCTTCGCGAACTGCAGGAGGTCTACCTCAAGTCGGAGGGGGACCTGGAGGACGGCGCCTGACCCTGAGGGGTCAGGAACGGCGGCCGAACCAGCGGCGTCTCCTCGCCGGTTCGGCCGCCTTGGTCGCGAGGCCGCCCAGCGGCGGGACCGTCGGCGCGCAGTCGTCCAGGTCCACCGGGTCACCCATGGCGACCACGATCTTCCGGTTGCCCCGGAACGCCTCCCGGGCGTGCGCCGACAGGATGTTGTCCACGATCAGCACGTCACCCGGCCGCCACGTCTCCCTGACCGTCGCCCGCCGGTAGGCCTCGTCGATCGTCTCCACGTCCTGCCTGGAGATCGGCTCGCCGTCGCCGTACGCCGTGTTGAAGGGCAGGTTGTCGTGCCCCAGGTCTTCGAGGAACACCTCACGCACCTCGGGGTCGAGCGCCCACTCGTTCCAGAAGACCGTGTGGTTGAACCAGACCTCCTCACCGGTTCCCGGGTGGCGGATGGTCGCCGAGCGGCGCTGCGTCGTGCGCAGCCGGTCGCCCTCCAGCCACTCGTGGGCGATGTGGTTGGCCGCGCAGTACGCGGCGACCTCGTCCCTGTCCTCGGTGCCGAAGGCGGTCCGCCACCCGAGGCTGATGTGGTCGCCGTAGTTGCGTGTCAGCGACCAGCCGTGCGCCCGGAAGCGGTCGGCGAGCGGCGCCGGGATGTCCCTCAGCACCTTGCGCACGTCGGTCACCGGGGTGGCGCCCCCCTGGTCCGGGGCGACCAGGCAGCCGAACATCAGCAGGCCGGGGAAGCTGAGCGCGTAGCTGTTCTCGTTGTGCGGGCGGATCGCCTGGGACGGCGGTAGGTCGGTCGAGGAGTAGACGTCCCTGCCGAAGTGGCTGCGCGGGGTGGCCTTCTCGACGTACCCGGCGAGTTCGGAGACCAGGGCGTCCCGCACCTCGGCGAAGTCCCCGACGTCCTTGACCGGCAGTCCCCGCAGGTAGAGGGCGCCGTGGGCGTCCAGGCCCGCCCTGAGGGCGTCGCGGCTCTCCCGCAGCCACGCGCAGGTCTCCCTCAGGTCGCCCCCCTGGGCGTCGGCCGCGGCGGGACGGCCGTCCCTGACCTCCCAGGCGATGGTGGTGTTCACGATGCGCGCGTCCTTTCGAGTTCTTCGATGCCCACGAGGTCGTCGGGCCTGGCGTCGGGCACGTCGTCGTCGAAGCGCACCAGGGTCCCGATCCGGATGCCGGCGACCGTCAGCAGGGCGATGCCGAGCCCGCACAGCAGGTAGAGCAGCCCGATCCCGCGCCCCGGGCCGGTGCCGAGCAGCACGCCGAGGGTGCCCGCGAGCGGGCCGCCTTCCGTCAGCAGCGGGTCGAGCAGGGGGGCGGCGAGCGGGGCGATGACGCCGAAGCCGATCGGCGTGGTCGCCGCCGCGATCATGGTGTTGACCGCGATGACCCGGCCCTGGAACCGGTAGGGCACCTTCACCTGGATGATCGTCATGATGATGCCGTTGATCAGCGCCAGCGCGTAGGACATGCCGAAGGCCCCGGCGCCGATCAGCCACAGGTTGGGCCGCAGCCCGATCAGCACCCCGGAGACCGCCATCAGCGTCGTCGTGAGGACCACCCCGCGCAGCCTGCGGTGGGTCGGCCCGCCCCACAGGCTCATGGTGACGCCGCCCGCGACCGCGCCCGCCCCCGCCGCGACCGCCATGGCGCCCGCCGCCGCAAGCGAGGAGAAGGAGAGCACGAGCGGAGAGACCATGACGAACATGGGCGCCAGGAACAGGTTGATCCCGGCGAAGTAGGCGAGCATGCCGCGGAAACTCCGGTGCCCCAGCGAGAAGCGGAAGCCGTTGGTGATCTCCGCCGACATCGGCTCGCGGCGGCGCAGCCCCAGTGTCGTGGGGAACCTGACGAACAGCACCACGACGACGGCGAAGGTGTAGGCCGCCACCTGGATGGTCAGGATGCCCCCGAGGCCGATCGCGGCCAGCAGCCCGACCGCGACGAGCGGGACGAGGAACTGGGCCGTGCCGATCGCCAACTGCACGATGCCGTTGGCGTGCCCGAGATAGCGTTTCGGCACGAGCTGCGGAATCGACGCCTGGTAGGCGAGCCGCTGGAACGTCGCCGACACCGAGACCACCGCGATCAGCACGTACAGCGGGGCCACCGTGAGCCCGCCGGTGAGCAGCAGGGCGAGCATCGCCGCCTGGGCGAGACCGGAGCACAGGTCACCGGCGATCATCACCCGCCGCCGGTCGTACCGGTCCACCACGGCCCCGGCCAGCGGCGCCACGCAGATGCCGGGAACCAGGGCGAGCAGGGCGATGAGCCCGAAGTGCACCAGGGACCCGGTGACCGTGTAGATCCAGATCGGCACCGCGAACTCGGTGAGCGCGGACCCGGTCAGCGAGACCAGCTGCCCGAGCGCGACGGCCAGGAAGCGGCGCACGTCCGGTTCTCGCTGTTGTACGGCCCGAACCTCCTGCAGTGCCGCGGTGTCCTGCAGCCACCAGGTGCCGCCCGCCTCCCGGGAGTGCTCCCGGCGCCAGGCGTCGTCGGCGCCGTGGACGCCCGTCAGGATCAGGGCCAGCTCCTCGGCGCGGTACTTGGGGAAGAAGTGGCCCGCCTCGTCGATCACGACCAGCGAGGCCGAGTCGGACAGGAAGCACCACTCCCTGAAGCGCTCCTGGTAGAACTCGGTGCCTGGGTCGCGTTCGCCGACGACCGAGATGACCGGCGCCTTCAGCCGGGGCTGTTCGGTGCCGAGGATGCGCGTGTAGTACTCCTCGGCCATCCGGCCGTCCTCGCGCATCAGCTCGACGGTGAAGGCCACCTGCTCCTCGTCGAGCCCGGAGACGTCGCCGCCGATGGCCCGCAGCTCGGCCGCCACCCTCCTGGTGCCGTGCAGCCGGTCGTTGATCAGGCTGCTGAGCGGCCCGAGGAGACGCCCCTTCGGTTTGGCGAAGGGGAAGATGCCGCCCAAATAGAGGGCGTCCAGTTCACGGCCGGACACCTCGACGCGGCGGGCGATCTCGATGGCCAGGGCGCTGCCCGGCGCGCAGTGCCCGTAGATCACGACCGGGCCGCTGACCCGCTCGGCCATCTCCGCCACACAGAGCCTCGCCACCTCCTCGAAGGGAAGCTGCGCCTCCTCACCGGGCTCACGTCCGGGCGCGGCCACCGCGTAGAGGGAGTAACCGGCGGGCAGCGCGTCGGCCAGCGCCTGGTAGACGACCGCGTTCGCCCCGCCGTACGGCACGCAGACGATGGAGCCGCGGTGCTCGGCGGGGGCGACCGGGCGGGTCAGCTCGGCGAGAATTTTGCGCGGGGCGGCGGCTCCCGTCCTGCGTTCGGTGACGAGGTCGGCGAGGGCGGCGACCGTGGGGTGGGTGAACATCTCCAGCACGCCGATCGGCGGTCTGCTCTCCGGGAAGGCCCTGCGCATCCTGGCCACGACCTGGGTGGCGAGCAGCGAGTGACCGCCCAGCTCGAAGAAGTCGTCACCGGTGCCGACCCGTTCGAGGTCGAGGACGCCCGCCCAGATCGCGGCGATGGCCTCCTGCGTCGGGTCGGCGGGGGCGCTGTAGCCGGGCCGCAGGTCGGGCCGCTCGGGCTCCGGGTCGGGCAGCGCCCTCCGGTCAACCTTGCCGTGGGCCTGCAGCGGAAGCCGGTCGAGCCAGACGAACCGCCCGGGGACCATGTACTCGGGAAGCCGGTCGAGCAGGAGGGCCCGCAGCTCGGACGCCTCCGTCTCCGGCGCGTCCGGTTCCCGTTCGAGCCACGCGACGAGCCGGTCCCCGCGCAGCCCGACGACCCCCTGGACCACCCCGGGTAAAGCACCGAGTGCGGCCTCGACCTCGCCCGGTTCGACCCGGTAACCACGGATCTTCAACTGGTGGTCGGCCCGGCCCAGGAAGTCGAGCCGCCCGCCGGGCAGCCAGCGGACGAGGTCCCCGGTGCGGTACATCCGCGCCCCGAGCGCGCCGTACGGGTCGGCGACGAACCGCTCCGCGGTGAGGCCCGGCCTGCCGAGGTAGCCTCTGGCCAGGGTGTCGCCGCCGACGTACAGCTCTCCCGCGACCCCCGGCGGCACGGGCCGCAGCGCGGCGTCCAGCACGTAGACGCGGGCGTCGGGGAACGGGCGGCCGATGGGCCAGGCCGTACCCCCCGAGAGCGCGGAGGGGTCGACGCGCTCGCCGGTCACCGCGACGACCGTCTCGGTCGGCCCGTAGCTGTTGAGGACCGCGCACCCCGCGCGGGCGGCCAGGTCACGCACCCACGCGGCCGGTGACGCCTCACCCGCCAGGACGAGCGCCCGGCGCGGCAGCAGCCGTTCGAGCTCGACCTCCGCGCCCAGCGCGGCCAGGTGGGAGGGCGTCATCTTCAGGTAGTCGAGGTCCCGCACGGCCTCGGCCAGCTCGGGGCCGGAACCGCGCCTGGGTAACTGGTGGAGGGTGCCGCCCCCGGTGAGCGGCAGGTGGAACATCAGCATGCTGAAGTCGAAGGCGAGCGACTGCAGCAGGCCGAAGGTGGCGCCGGGCACGATGCCGTACTCCTGGCGGACATACTCCAGGTAGGCCACGATGTGCCGGTGCTGGACGCCGACCCCCTTGGGCCGTCCCGTGGTGCCGGAGGTGTAGATCACGTAGGCGAGGTCGTCCGGCCCCGCTACCGGTTCTAGCGGCGTGTCGTCCTCCGGCAGGTCCAGCCGGTCCAGCTCGGCGACCTGGCCGGTGAAGCCGTCCGCCCGCCCGCGCAGCGCCGAGTCGGTGACCAGCAGCACGGCGGAGGCGTCGTCGAGCAGGAGGTTCATCCGCTCCCGCGGCTGCTCCGGGTCGAGCGGCAGGTAGGCGCCACCCGCCTTGAGCACCGCGAGGATCGCGACGGCGGCCTCCACGGTGTCGTCGAGACAGATCGCCACCCGCGCGTCAGGGCCGACCCCCCGGGCCCGCAGCCACCTGGCCAGCCGGTTGGCCCTGCCGTGCAGCTCGCCGAAGGTCAGCGACAGCTCCCCGGCCACGAGGGCGAGCCCGTCCGGGGTCCGCGCCGCCTGCGCCTCGGCCATCTCACCGAGCGTGCGGTGCGAGATCCGCCAGGTACGGCTGCCCGCCCACTCACCGAGGATCGTCCGCCGCTCCTCCTCGTCGAGCAGCGGCACCTCGGACAGGCGCAGCGCCGGGTCCGCGGCGGCCTGCCGCAGGAAGTGCCGCATCGAGCGTTCGATCCGCTCGACGGTAGCGGCCTCGAACAGGTCGGTCCGGTAGGTGATGAAGCCGCTCAGCCCCTCCGGGGTCTCGCTGACGTACAGCGCCAGGTCGAACTGGGTGGCCCGCAACCGCAGGTCGAACGGGACGACCTCCAGCCCCGCCACGGTCGTCTCACGGACCGCCCGGTCGGAGAGCGTGAACGTCGCCTGGAAGACCGCGGAACGGCTCGGGTCCCGCTCCACCCGCAGGTCGTTGACGAGCCGGTGGAAGGGATAGTCCTGGTGCGCCAGCGCGCCCAGCACGGCCTGCCTGGTGTCGCGCAGGTGCTCGGCCACGGTCGGATCCGCGCCGGTACGGCCCCGCAGCGTCACCATGTTCACGAAGGCCCCGACCACCCCCTCAAGCTCCCGGTAGGGCCGTCCCGCGACCGGGGAGCCGATCCCGAAGTCGTCCTGCCCCGAGTGCCTGGCGAGCACCGCGTGGTAGGCCGCGAGCAGGGTCATGTAGAGCGTGACCGAGTGCGCCCTGCCCAGCTCCCGCACGGCCTCGGTCAGCTCGGCGTCCCAGGTGAAGGTGTGGGCCGCGCCCTCGAACCGCTGCTCTGCGGGCCGGGGACGGTCGGTCGGCAGCTCAAGATCGGGCAGCCCGGCCAGCTCCGCGCACCAGAAGGCGCCGTCGGCCTCGGCGGCGGGCCCGGCCAGCCGCTCCCGCTCCCAGACGGCGAAGTCCCCGAACTGGACTGCCGGTTCCGGCGGCGTGGCGGACGTGCCCTCGCGCAGCCCGCCGTACAGGGTGAGCAGCTCACCGGTCATGATCTCCAGGGACTGGCCGTCGCTCACGATGTGGTGGACCAGCAGCAGGAGCACGTGGTCGCCGGGGCCGACCCGGACCAGCGAGGCCCGCAGTGGCGCCTCCGAGGTCAGGTCGAACGGCCTGGCCGCCTCCGTGCCGAGGATCTCGGCGGCCCGCTCCGCGCTCCCCGCCTCGGTGACGTCGAGCGTGACGGCCCACGGCTCGCCGACGACGACCCTCGGCCGCCCGTCCTGGGTCGCGGGGAAGCGCATCCGCAGCGCCTCGTGCCTGGCCACCAGTGCGCTCAGCGCCTCGGCGAGCAGCGCGACGTCGAGCTCACCCCGCAGGCGCATCGCCACCGGAAGCGTGTAGGCCACGTTCCCCGAGGCGAGCTGCTCCATGAACCACAGCCGCTCCTGCCCGCTGGACGGCGGCGGCTCGGTCCCCGGAGGGCGGCGCGGGACGGTCGTGCTCGCCGCCCGCCCGCGCAGTCGCTGTGACAGCAGGGCGCGCTTGTCCGCGGTGAGGGCACCGGCACGCTCAGAGAGCTGGTCGGTCATCGGGTTCCTTCGATGTCGTTGATGAGCAGTGCCTCGACGGTGTCGGCGAGCCGTTCGACCGTGGGGTCGGTGAAGACCGCGTTGACCGGTATCTCCAGATCGACCGCCGCCCTGATCCTGGCGGCGACCCGGATGGCCAGCAGCGAGTTGCCGCCGAGGGCGAAGAAGTCGTCGCGCACGCCGACTCTCTCGATCCCGAGCACCTCGGCCCAGACCTCGGCGACCAGTTCCTCGGCCTCGGTCCTCGGCCCCTGCGTCTCCTGGGCCGTCTCCGCCCGCACGGGGGCGGGCAGCGCGTCGCGGTCGATCTTGCCGTTGTGGGTGAGGGGAAGGGCGTCGAGGACGACGAGGGCGCCGGGGACCATGTAGCCGGGCAGGGTCTGTTCCGCGTGGTGACGCAGGTCGTCGGTCTCCACGGGGTGATGGACGGTGAGGTAGGTGACGAGTCGTTTGTCGCCGGGGTTGTCCTCCCGCAGGAGGGTGACGCTCTGGGCCACGGCGGGGTGGCCGGTCATGGTGGTGTCGATCTCCCCGAGCTCGACCCGGAAGCCACGGATCTTCACCTGGCCGTCGGCCCGGCCGACGAACTCCACACTTCCGTCGGCGCGCCGCCGTACCACGTCACCGGTGCGGTACATGCGCGTGCCGGGCGGGCCGTACGGGTCGGCGACGAAGCGCTCGGCGGTGAGGCCGGGTCTGCCGAGATAGCCCCTGGCCAGGTGGTCCCCGGCGAGGTACAGCTCCCCGGGCACCCCGGCGGGCACCGGGCGCAGCGCGGCGTCCAGGACGTGCGCGCGCGTGTTGTCGAGTGGCCCGCCGATCGGGACCACGTCACCGGGCTCGGTCACGCGGTGCGAGAGCGCGAACGTCGTCGTCTCGGTCGGGCCGTAGACGTGGGTGACGGCGCCGCCCGCCGCCAGGACCCGCCCGACCGACGCGGGCGAGACCGCCTCACCGCCCGTCCACAGTTCCGGTACGGCCGCCAGCACCTCGGGCGACCCCTCGGCCAGCGCGTTGAACAGCCCCGTGGTCAGGAAGGCCCCGGTGACGCGTTCCTGCCTGAGCAGCCGGTCGAGGACCGGGGCGTCGAGCACGCCGGGCGGGGCCACGACCACGGTCCCGCCGTTGAGCAGCGGCACCCACACCTCGTAGGTCGAGGCGTCGAAGGCGAACGCCGAGTGCGACAGCACCCGGTCGTGTCCTTCGAAGCGGCGGTCGGCCGCCAGCGCGACCACGTTGCGGTGCGTGACGGCGACGCCCTTGGGGACCCCGGTCGAGCCGGAGGTGAACATGACGTAGGCGAGCTGCCGGGGGTCGATGTCACGGGCCGGGTTGTCGGGACGGGTCTCTTCGGTGACCCGGAGGGTGGTGAGGCCGTCCCAGAAGTCGGTCACGGCCAGCCTGGCGCCCGTCTCCTGCCTGATCCACTCCATGCGCTCCGGGGGATAGGCCGGGTGCAGCGGGACGTAGGTGGCGCCCGCCTTGGCGACGGCAAGGAGGGTGGCGACGACGTCGGCGGATCGTTCCAGCAGGACCAGGACGGGAGTCTCCCGCCCGGCGCCCGCCGCGATCAGCCGGTGGGCCAGGGCGTTGGCACGCTCGTTGAGCTGGGTCGCGCTCAGGCGGGTCGTGCCGCAGACCACCGCCTCGGCGTCCGGGTCCGCCGCCACCCGCGCCTCGAACAACCGGGCCAGGTCACCGTACGGCAGCGGCACAGCAGTGGCGTTTCCCCCCTCGACCAGGGCGTGCCGCTCCTCGGCGGTGAGCAGCTCTACCCGGCCGATCCGCAGGTCCGGGTCCGCAGCCACGGCCTCAAGCAGCCTCGTCAGCCGCGCGGCGATCGTCTCGGCCGTGCCGTGGTCGAACAGGTCGGTCGCGTACTGCAGCACCCCGTGGATGCCCGAAGGACCCTCGCTGAGCCCGAACAGCAGGTCGCACTTGGCGCCGCTGAGGCCGTACAGCGAGTAGTCGGGGTCGAGGGAGACCGTCAGGCCGGGCGCCTCGGTCCTGTCGTCGGGGGTGTTCTCCAGGGCCAGCATCACCTGGAAGAGCGGGTTGCGGCCGGGCAGCCGCACCGGGTTGAGCGCCTCGACCAGGTGCTCGAACGGCACGTCCTGGTGCGCGTACGCCGCCAGGTCCGCCTCCCTGACCCTGGCCAGCAGCTCACGGAAGGACGGGTCGCCCGAGGTGTCGGTGCGCAGCACCAGCGTGTTGACGAAGAAGCCGACCAGCTCGTCCAGCGCCTCGTCGGCACGGCCCGCGACGGGGGAGCCGATCGGGATGTCGTCACCCGCCCCCAGCCGGGTCAGCAGCGCGGCCAGCCCGGCCTGCAGGACCATGAACGGCGTGGCCCGCTCACCCCTGGCCAGGGCGAGCAGCCGCCCGTGCAGCCCGGGCGGGATCCGCAGCGGTACGGCACCGCCCCGATGCCCCGCGACCGGTGGCCGGGGCCGGTCGGCGGGCAGCGTCAGCTCCTCGGGCAGCCCCGCCAGGGCCCGCCGCCAGAAACCGGTCTGCGCGCTCATGAGGCTGTCCGGATCTGCGGCGTCCCCGAGCAGGTCACGCTGCCACAGCGTGTAGTCGGCGTAGCGCACCGGCAGCGGCTCCCACCCGGGGGCCTCCCCGCGAGTGCGGGCCGCGTAGGCCACGGCCAGGTCACGTCTGAGCGGTGCCATCGACCAGCCGTCCGCCGCGATGTGGTGCAGCAGCACGACCAGCACGTGCTCGCCGGGGTCGTGCCGCAGGGCGAACAGCCGCGCCCGCACCGGGGGCTCGGCCGACAGGTCGAAGGGGCGCGCGGCCTCCCGCTCGATCGCGGCGCCCAGCTCCGCCTCGTCGATCTCCGTCACCGGCAGGTCGGGCACGACGTCGAGCACTCGCTGCCGGGGACGGCCGTCCAGGGTGGGGAAGACCGTCCGCAGCGTCTCGTGCCGCCGGGCCACGTCCCGCAGCGCCGCCGCCAGCGCGTCCCCGTCCAGCCGTCCGGACAGGCGCAGGACCAGCGGGATGGTGTAGAGCCCGGCCGACTCGGCGAGCCGGTCGACGATCCAGATCCGGTGCTGGGCGAAGGAGAGCGACGGCTGCTCTGGATCCTCGGAGCGGACCAGCGGCGGCCTGGTGCCCCGGTCCTTCGCCTTCTCGACCGCCACGGCGAGCGCGGCGACGGTCGGCGCCTCGAAGACCTCCCGCACCTGCAGCTCGACGGAGAGCGCCGACCTGATCCCGGCGACCACCCGCATGGCCAGCAGCGAGTGCCCGCCGAGCGCGAAGAAGTCGTCGTCGATCCCGACGCCCGGTACGGCGAGCACCTGCGCGAACAGGTCACGCAGGATCTCCTCGACCGGGGTGCGCGGCGCCGTGCCCGAGGTCACCGCCTCGGGGGCGGGCAGCGCGTCACGGTCGACCTTGCCGTTGTGGTTGAGGGGGAGGGCGTCGAGGACGACGAGGGCGCCGGGGACCATGTAGCCGGGCAGGGCCTGTTCGGCGTGGTGGCGCAGGTCGTCGGTTTTTACAGGATTTCTGGTGGTGAGGTAGGTGACGAGGCGTTTGTCGCCGGGATTGTCCTCTCTGAGGAGGGTGACGCTCTGGGCCACGGCGGGGTGGCGGGCCATGGTGGCGTCGATCTCCCCGAGTTCGACCCGGATGCCACGCACCTTCACCTGGCCGTCGATCCTGCCGACGTAGTCGAGGAGGCCGTCGGGGAGCCTGCGGACGAGGTCGCCGGTGCGGTACATGCGCGTGCCCGGCGGGCCGTACGGGTCGGCGACGAAGCGCTCGGCGGTGAGCCCCGGCCTGCCGAGGTAACCCCTGGCCAGGTGGTCCCCGGCGAGGTACAGCTCCCCGACCGGCACCTGACGCAGCGCGTCGTCCAGCACGTAGGCGGCCGTGCCGTCCAGGGGCGCGCCGATCGGGACCACGTCGCCGGGTTCGGTCACGTGGTGGGCGGTGGCGTAGACCGTGGTCTCGGTCGGGCCGTAGCCGTTGTGGACCTCACCCCCCGCCGCCAGAACCCGCCCGACCGCCGCGGGCGAGGCGGCCTCACCCGCGATCCACAGTTCCGGTACGGCGGCCAGCACCTCGGGCGAGCCCTCGGCCAGGACGTTGAACAGCCCGGTCGTCAGGAAGACCCCGGTGAGCCGCTCCTGCCTGAGCATCCGGCCCAGGGTCGGCGCGTCGAGCACACCGGGCGGGGCCACGACCACCGTGCCGCCGTTGAGCAGCGGCACCCACAGCTCGTACATGGACACGTCGAAGGACGGCGCCGTGTGGTGCAGGACCCTCCGGTGACCGGGACCCCGCCAGAGCCGGTCGAAGGCGAAGGCCGCGACGTTGTGGTGGGTGACGGCGACACCTTTGGGGACCCCGGTCGAGCCGGAGGTGAACATGACGTAGGCCAGTCGCCGGGGGTCGATGTCACGGGCCGGGCTGTCGGGACGGGTCTCGCCGGTGACCTGGAGGGTGGTGAGACCGTCCCAGGAGTGGGCCACGGCCAATCTGGCGCCGGTCTCCCGCCTGATCCACTCCATGCGCTCAGAGGGATAGGCCGGATGCAGGGGGACGTAGGTGGCGCCCGCCTTGGCGATGGCGAGCAAGGTGATGACGGTTTCGGCGGATCGTTCCAGTAGGACCAGGACGGGGGTCTCCGTGCTGGCCCCGGCCGCGATCAGGCGGTGGGCCAGGGCGTTGGCGCGGGCGTCGAGGTCGGCGGCGGTCAGGCGGGTGGCGCCGCAGACCACGGCCTCGGCGTCCGGGGCCGCCGCGACCCGCGCCTCGAACAACCGGGCGAGGCTCTCTCGGCGGGAGGGCGGGTTCATCGGATCTCCTGCCCGCTCACGATGTCCGGAGACCGTGAGGCCGCATGTCGGTCCAGTTAGCCTCGACGAATTCGAGACAGTCCCGTCTGCCGCTTTCTCCGTACGCGACCTCCCAGCCCCCGGGAATTTCCAGGGAGAAAGGCCACAGGGAGTGCTGCCCCTCGGCGTTGACGAGGACGAGATAACGCCCGTCCTCGTCCTCGAACGGATTGCTCATGAAAACTCCGTACTCTGGTGTGGTCCTTCCAGCGGTCGCCGTAAGAGCGCCGGAAGGGCATCGGGAGAACGCCGGGGGCTCATGGCCCGCACCCCCCGACAAGCTCGCGGGTGAATTTCTGTTCGCCCACGAGGAGAAAGTCAGAGAAATCCGGGGGACGCCCTCGACCTGCCGAGGGAGGGATCACACCCGGACGGTCACGCCCGGTGACCGGTCACCCGAGCCGATCGCCGTGGATGGCGGGGAAACAGGGCTCGGACGGTGGAACCGGGGAACCGATCAGGAGGGCGGCGAGGCCGTACGGCATCTGCAGCGGGCGGAATTCCTGAGGACGGGGCCGGCAGGAGCGCAGGCCCGTGCCGAGGGCCAGGTTGGGGAAATGACGTTTCCATCCTCGAATGGATTGTTCATGGAAACTCCGCGCTGTCGGATGCGGGTTTGTGAATCGTCTGTCGGCCGGACGCAGGATTGTCACGTGGCGCCGGAAGCCGACTGGCAACCCCGCCTTGCCATTGATGCTCCAAAAGCGGAGTATGCCCCCAGGTCCTATGGAATTGTCAACCCTTGACAGGTGGTCAGGACAGAGCAACAATCCACTTCCGGCGGGAAGTCGGCACTTCCCGACAGAGAAACGGGGGAATGATGGCCGAGCGCGCGCCGCTGCCCTATGACCACCTGCGCCGGGTCCCGGCGTTCGAGGTCGTCAGCGACGACCTCGCGGACGGCGGGGTGCTGCCCGGCACGCACGTCTACGAGTCCGGCAACCTCTCCCCGCACCTGCGCTGGTCAGGCGCCCCCGAGGGGACGGCGAGTTACGCGGTCACCTGCTTCGACCCCGACGCGCCGACCTGCAGCGGCTGGTGGCACTGGCTGCTGGTCGACATCCCGGCCGGGGTGACCGAGCTGCCGCGCGGCGCGGGCAGCGGCGACATGAAGGGGCTGCCGGAGGGCGCCTTCCACGGGCGCAACGACTACGGCACCTTCGACTTCGGCGGGGCCGCCCCGCCTCCTGGGCCGCCGCACCGCTACGTCTTCGCCGTCCACGCCCTCGGGGTCGCGAGCACGGAACTCACCCCCGACCAGACGGCCGCGATCTTCTCCGGCACGGTCAACCACCACGCCCTGGCCCGCGCGGTGCTCACCGTCGAGTACGGCGTCTGAGCGCCTCTCACCGACCGGTCCGCCACGGCAGGACCAGGCAGTCGCCGTCGGTCCCGGCCATGATGCGCCGCAGGTGGGGGGCCGACGGGCTGATCGCGAAACGGCGCCGGGCGGCCAGCAGCAGCGGCAGGTCGGCCACGCTGTCGGAGTAGGCGTAGTCGAACGGCGTCGGCACCCCCGCCGCCCGCAGCATGAGGACCTTCCCCTCGCCGAGGCAGCGCTCGCCGACCACGAGCCCGCCGAGCAGCCGTCTCTCGCGGGTGGCGACGATCTCCACGCCGTCCAGCCCGAGTTCGGCGCAGACCGCCCTGACGACGCGCGCCCCCGAGCCGCTGGCGATCACGACCCGGTCGCCCCGTGAGAGGTGCTCGCGCAGCCGTTCCAGGCCCGCGCGCATCGGGTTCGCCGAGCCGGTCCCGGCGTGCCCGGCCGCGAAGGCGGCGGCCAGCCGGTCGAGCTCGGCGTCGTCGCTGCCGACTGTGGCGAACCAGCAGAGTCCCGACAGGGCGGCCCTGCGCGTCCTGACGGTGGGCAGCGCCCGCAGTGAGGCGATCACCGGGAGCGCGGGCAGCAGCAGCGCCAGGCGCCACGGCCGCCGCCGCGTCAGCCAGCGCAGGAACCACTCGCCGCACTCGCCCCTGACCAGCGTGCCGTCCAGGTCGAAGACGGCGACTTCGGGGGTGTGGTCCACGGTCGGTTCCTTCGCGGGTCACAGGGAGTTCGCGGGTCACAGGGAGGACGGGACGCTCCACGGCGCCGAAAGGTCCACCGCGTGGGCCCGGCGCGCGATCAGTGTGCCATGCCGGGAGCCCGTTGACCATGGGGAAATCGCTTTGTTCCCTCCCTTGGACCGTTCTCATTAGTGACGCGAATAAATTAGAAAGTGCCTGTCCGAAACCCACTCCGCAGCGGGGCGTCCCAAAGGGTGGGAACGCTGTTCTCATCCACGTGGAACGGTCCACGAACAATCCGCCCGGAAATGGGAGAGCGTTATCCGGAGCGGTCTCCGATTGTGACCGTAACCCAAAAACATGAGTTCCCCTCGCGTACGCCATATCCGAGTTGGTCTGCGGTCATTTAGGTGCGTAGCGAAGCCGCAACTTTGGGTGACTTTAATCTGAAAATTCACCATTTATTTGCTTTGATCACCTCCTATACACTCGCTCGCGGCGCTGGTCGGGAGACCAGTGACCGACGGCCGCGCGATCGCGCTCTGCCTGGCATTTGCCACCGCCAAACCTTCGTACGACGGGGGACATCCTCGAAATGCCACACAAGACCCTTGACTACGCTCGAGAACTACTCGGGGTCGGCTATGCGCGCATAACACTGGGCGCGAAGGAGGCCACGCTTCTGGCCACCGCCCTTGACGAGTGCCGGAGCTTCTTCGCCCTGCCCGACGCGACCAAGGCCCGCTACGCCAGCGCCGACTACAACTTCGGCTACCGCCCGCTCGGCATGGAGTACTCGATCACCGCGGAGCGGCCCGACCTCAACGACTGCTTCACCCTGTGGTCCGACCGGCTCGACCTCGTGCCGAACGCCGAGGAACTGGCCCCGCTGACGGACGCGCTGCTCGCCTGGCGCGGCCACCTGGTCACGCTCGTCTCCGAGGTCGTCGGCCACGTCGCGGGCATCGTCGGGCAGGCGCAGGCGCCCTCGTTCGAGGCGGCCTCCTACCTGCAGGTCAACAACTACACCCACGCCGCCGACGACCGTGACCTGCTCCAGGACCGGCACGAGGACGGCCACATGGTCACCGTCATCCACACCACCGCCCCCGGCCTGGAGATCTGGCCGGGAGAGGAGTGCCTGCCGGTCGAGATGGCTCCCGACGAGGTCGTCCTGATGCCGGGCTCCGTCCTCGCCGACCTCACCGGGGGCAGGGTCGGGGCACTCGACCACCAGGTGCGCAACCTGGGCCTCGACCGGCGCATGTCCCTGATGTACTTCGTCAACCCCGAGCTGACCGAGCCCCTCCACCCCTGGGTGCGCACCGAGGGCGAGGCCCCCGCCGACCTGCGTGACAAGATCCGCAGCCACCCGGCGACCTTTGGACTCCCCCATGTCCCCGTCCTCTGACCTCCGTACCGTCCTCGTCGTCGGCTCGGGAGACGGAACGGGGCTGAACTTCTCCCGCTCGCTCGCCCTGGCCGGGGGGTACCGGACCGTCGGCGTCGACACGACGCTTGAGGACTTCCACGCCAGCGAGGCGGACGCCCGCTATCTCGTCTCCTGGGACGACCCCGCCGACCTGGTGAAACAGGTCAACGACATCGCCGGGCGGGAGTCCGCCGACCTGATCTACGCCGCCGACACCAGCCCCGAGCTGCTCGCCGTCGCCGAGGCCCGGGACGACCTCGTCGCGCCCACCCTGCTGCCCGACCGGGACGACCACCGCAGGATGGAGGACAAGTGGGCCACCTGGCAGGCCCTGAAGGAGGCGGGCCTGCCCGTCCCCGACACCGTCCTGGTCGGCTCGCGGGACGACCTTGAGGAGATCATGGCCCGCCACCCCCGGGTGTGGCTGCGCCGCCGCAGCGGCAGCGGGGGAGCGGGCTCGATCGCGACCGGTTCGATGCCGCTGGCCACGGCCTGGCTCGACGAGCACTCCGGCTGGGGGCAGTTCACCGCGGCCGAGCACCTGTCCAAGCGGACCGCCACGCTCAGCGGCCTCTGGAACGACGGCGAACTGGTCTGCTCCCAGCTCAGGGAGCGGGTCTCCTGGAAGTACGCGACGCTGTCGGTCTCCGGCGTCACCGGCATCACCGGGGCGCAGCGCACCTTCTGGGACGAGGAGCTGCACGAGCTGGCCGTACGGTGCGTGCGCGCCGTCTGCGCCCGCCCGCACGGCATCATCGGCGTCGACTTCACCTACTCCCACGACGGTACGGCGCTGCCGACCGAGGTGCAGCCCGCCCGGTTCTACTCGTCGATCTACTTCCTGGCCACGCTCGGCGTCAACATGCCCGACCTGTACTGCAGGCTCGCCCTCGACGGCGGCCACGGCCTGCCGGGACCGGCGGCCAACCCCATCAGGGAGACCCACTACTGGGTGAAGTCGGTGGACAAGCTCCCCAGGCTGCTCTCTCCCGAGGAGTTCGCCCGTGGGTGAGTGGACGCATCACGACCTGCGGCGGCTGTGCGCCACCGGGCGGCCCATCACCAAGGGGCCGCTGAACGACACCTACGCCGCGACCCTGGGCGGCAGGGCGGTGTTCGTCAGGCACCGTGTTCTCGACGACCCGTGCTACGGCCAGACCTTCGCCGGGGAGCGCCACGTCGGCCCCCTGCTGTCCGGCAGGGTCAGGGTGCCCGAGATCCTGCAGGTCGTCGCGGACGAACGGGGAGTCGACAGGTTCGCCGTCTTCGAGTTCGTGGACGGCCACGCCCCCGACTGGGACGACCCCGAGGTGCTGACCGCGCTGGCCGACCGGCTCCTCGACGTGCACGCCATCCCGGCCGACGGCCTCGGCGACGTCGGCGGACCGCTCAGCCGTACGGCGGTGCCCGAGCACCTGCTCGGCCTGCTGCGGCGCGAGTGCGAGCTGCTGCCCGCCCACGCGGGCCCGCTCCGCGGCGCCGCCGACCTGCTCACCGGCGCGATGACCTGCTTCGAGAAGGAGGAGCCCTGCCTGTGCCACGGCGACGTGCACCGGGGCAACTGGCTGGTGGACCGGGCGGGGGAACTGTGGACGCTGGACTGGGAGGCGGCGCGGTTCCGGGTCGCGGCGGCGGACTTCAACCAGATGCGCGCGGGCTGGCTCACGGCCGAACAGGAGGAGATCGTCCTGTCGCGCTACCTGGAACGATCCGGCAGGGACCGCGCGGTCTTCACCAGGCAGATCGCGATCCTGCGGCTGCTGTGGCACCTGCGGACCTACAACTTCCAGGTCCTGGTCAGGGGCTGCTCCCCGCGCAGGCACCTGGAGAACCTGGGAGCCGCGTGCGCCCTGCTCGGCGAGGTCCTCGGGGAGAGCCCGTGACGATCCCGGCGAACCTGACCCGTCCCGCGCCCGGCGCCGAAGAAGGCGCCGACCTGGCCACCCCCTGCCTGATCCTCGACGAGGACCTCGTCACCGCCGCCTTCACGGCCTTCCGCGAGGCGTTCCCCTCGGTCGGCGTCCACTACGCGGTCAAGTGCAACCCCGACCCGGCGCTGCTGCGGCACCTGCGGGGACTCGGCTGCGGCTTCGAGATCGCCTCCCACCCGGAAATGGAACTGCTCAGGGGCGTCGGCGTCGATCCGGCCGAGGTCCTCTACAGCAATCCCGTACGGCCCCGCGACCACATATCCCGCTGTCACGGGGCCGGGGTGTGGCGTTTCTGCGTCGATTCACCGCACGAACTGGAGAAACTCTCCCAGGCGGCGCCGGGGGCACACGTCTACGCCAGGCTCGGCACCGGCCAGGCGGCCAGCGTCGTGCCGAGCGAGGGGAAATTCGGCGTCTCCAAGGACGATGTGTGCGACCTTCTTCTCGGCGCCGAAGAACTGGGGTTGAAACCCCATGGAATCGCCTTCCACGTCGGTTCCCAGATGACGGATCCGCACGCCTGGGACGCCCCGCTGCGCGACGCGGCCGAGATTATGGAACGGCTCGCGGAAAAGGGCGTGAGAATCGCCATGCTCGACATCGGCGGCGGATTTCCGGCGCGCTATGACAAGCCGGTTCCCGCCATCGGGGAATTCGGACAGCACATAACCGCTCTCCTCGGTGCTCTGCCGTACCCCGTCGAGGTCGTCGCCGAGCCGGGACGCGCGCTGGTCGCCGAGGCCGGGGTGATGGTCTGCCGGGTCCTGCAGGTCGTCCGCAGGGGTGAGACCTGGTGGGCCCACACCGACCTGGGCGTCTTCAACGGGATGATGGAGGTCCTGGAGACCGCGGGCGCGCTGGTCTACCCGATCTCCGGAGAGCGGGAGAGCGGCCCGCGGCGCAGATACAACGTCACCGGGCCCACCTGCGACAGCCAGGACACCTTCGCCACCGGCGTCGAGCTGCCCGAGGGCCTGGCCGAGGGCGACCTGCTGTTCGTCGGCTCCGCGGGCGCCTACACCACCGCCTACTCCTCGCAGTTCAACGGCTTCTCCACCCCGAAGACCGTGCTGCGGCGCCCAGAAGAACGTGCGGAGGAACCGGCATGACCATCGACCGCCCCGAGTTCGGAGAGTGAGACAAGTGAGTGCTCTGACCGGCGCCGAGGACCTGCTCGGCGACGTCGAGGACACCGCGGCCAAGGCCCGGTGCGAGGTCGCCGCGGCCTGGAACGTCGCGGGCCTCGAACTGGACGTGCGCTGCGGTGACCAGGCCCTGTTCGAGGCGCTGCACGCCTACCTCGGCTCGCACACCGACCGGCCCACGGGGGGACGCCCCGACGTCGAGATGACCTTCGTCGCCGACGACGCCCTGGTGGGCAGGCTTGAGGAGGCCGCCGCGCGCCTCGCCGACCCGGTGCCCGCGATGATCTCCTACTGCAGCACGGAGAAGGGCAGGCTCCCCGTCGAGCACTGGCGGGCGGGCGAGACCGTGCTGCTGCGCACGGTGAAGACCCCCACCTGGCTGCTGGCCGACGCCGCCTACACCCGCCTGACCTTCGTCGTCGGCGACGGCTACCCGGCGGCGCCGACCGTCCACAAGGACCTGGCGCTGCTGATCCTGCACGTGCTCCAGCGCACCCTCGAAGTCCGAGGGCAGCTACAGGTCCACGCCTCCGCCGTCGTCATAAACGGCAGGGCCGTGCTGTTCTCCGGGCCGAAGCGCTCGGGCAAGACGACCTGCTTCCTCGACGCGATCGTCAGGACCGGCGCCACGCCGCTTTCGGTGGACAAGGTCCACCTGGCGGAGGACCCGGCCACCGGGGGGCTGCGGGTCTTCGGCATCCCCACCCGCCTGCGGGTGCTCGCGGGCACGCTGCAGAAGTATCCGGGAAGCTGGGACACCTTCATCCCCGAGGAGTACCGGGAGGTTGACGAGGAGCGCCTGTGGCGCGGCGAGAGCGACTCCAAGGTGACCGTCCCGCTGACCAGCCTCCGCGCGATCACCGGCGCCGACTTCGAGATCAGCGCGCCGCTCGGCATGATCGTGCTGCCCGACGTCGCCAGGGGACGCGAACCGCTGCTGCGCGAGGTCACCGACCCCGCCGAGGTCGCCGCCCTCATGCGGCCCAACCTCTACACGCCGGACAACCCGGAGGAGGACTGGTGGTCGGGGATCGGCGAGCCCCTGGCCGCCGACCTCAGGGCGCGGGCCGAGGCGTTCCTGACGGGCGTCGGCGCGAGGGTGCCGATCCTGCGCCTTGAGGGGGCCGAGCGGATCGACCACCTGCTCCAGGACGCCTGGCGCAGGCTCGCGGCCGTTCCGGCGGCCGTATCCGACTCGTGACCAGGGCACTGGTGCTCGGCGGCACCCGGTTCGTCGGCAGGGCGGTGGTCGAGGCGCTGCTGCCCTCCTTCGAGGTGAGCGTGCTCAACCGGGGGACCAGGCCGCTGTGGGACCCGAGGATCGTCCAGGTCGTCGCCGACCGGTGCGACGCCGCCTCGGCCCACGCCGCCCTGCGCGAGAACTACGAGGTGGTCGTCGACGTCTCGGGCACCGAGCCCCGCCACGTGAGAAACGTCCTGGACACCCCCGCCGTCGCCGGGGCCGCCCGCTACGTCTACGTCAGCTCGGCCTCGGTCTACCGGCGCGGGCCCGCGGGCCCACCGTTCCACGAGGGCGACCCGGCGGACGGCGACCCCGCCTGGGGCGGCTACGGCGAGGACAAGGCGGAGTGCGAGCGCCTGCTGTCCGGCCTGCCCGGCCTGACGGTCCTGCGCCCGCCCTACGTGTACGGCCCGCACAACACCGAGGCCAGGGAGAGCTTCCTGTGGGCCAGGATGCTCGCCGGGCAGCCGATCTTCGTGCCGGGCGAGGGCCGTACGAGAATCCAGTTCTGCCACGTCGGCGACCTGGCGAGGACCGTGGCCGCGGCGTGCGCCGGGACGCTTCCCCCCGGCACCTACAACGTCGGCGGGCCTGGGACGTGCACCCTCACCGAGTATCTCGACCTGCTCGCCGAGGTCGCCGGGACCGGGCACCGGCCGGTGTACGTCCACGACGAGGGCGTCCCCGCGCGGGCCTACTTCCCCTTCCGCGACCTGGAGCTGACGCTCGACACCACCCGCCTCGGCCGCGCCGGTTCGGGGGCGTGCACCCCGCTCGCCGACGGCCTGCGCGGGACGCTCGCGTGGCTGCGCGCGTACGGCTCGCTTACCGACGAGCCGACCGAACAGGAGAAGACATGGCGAGCGACGACGCGCTAGCGGACGTCGTGGCGGCCGTGCTCGACGCCTACGACCTGCCGGAGACGTCCCTGGAGCCGCTCGCCGGGCAGGCGCTCAGGACGGTCAGGGAGCGCGGCCTTGGCTGCGAGGCCCTGGCCGGGGCGGGCGTGCGCGGCTGGGAGGACCTCAGGCGCGTCCTCGAAGGCCCCGACGAGCGGGCCCGCGCGTCCGCCGAGTCGGTGTGCGCCTGCGTCAACGACGTGCTGTTCTCGTCCCCGCGCTGGCGGAGGGAGGTTGGCTATGAACACCCGATGGACGAGCTCGGCTGACGCGGTAGTCGTCGGCTTCGGGCTCACCGGCGCCCCCGTCCTGGAACGGCTGCTCGGCGCCCCCGGCGCGAACGACGTAGCGGTCCTCGACCGGGGCGCCTTCTGGGAGCCGGAGGGCCACTCCTTCCCCGGCGAGCGCAGCCTGATCCTCGACCGCCCGCTCACCGTCGATCCGGGGGAGGACCACGTGCTCCTGCGCACCCCCGGCGCGGGCCCGGCGCGGCTGCGCAAGTGGTGGGCCTCACGGTTCGCCGGTGGCGGCTCCTGGCTCTGGTACGGCCAGCTTTCCCGTTTCCGCCCCAGCGACCTGCGGATGCGTTCGGCGTACGGCGGCGCCCTCGGCCCCGAGGTGCGTGACTGGCCCCTCGACTTCGCCGAGCTTGAGCGGGCCTACGACCACGTCCAGGGGAGGCTGCGACCCTTCGGCTGCGCCTACGGCCACACCGAGGCCGCCTACCGGGAGTTCGACGGCGGGCCGTACCGGAAGAGACCGGGGCCGAGCCACCTCGAACGGACGCTGGTCGACCGGCTCGGCCGCGACGGGATGAACGCCTACGTCGGGCAGAGCTGCCTGGGCGGGCGCGCCTGGGACACCTGCCCTGTCTCCCCCGACACCGGACGCCCCGCCGAGCGCGGCCGGCCGCTGCTGGCCCGCCCCAACTGGTACGTCGAGCTGTACGGCAGGCTGCGTGAGGACCCCAGGGTCCGGCTGCTCGGCGGCTGCTACGTCTCCCGCGTCCTGGTCGCCGGGGGAGCCGTCCAGGGGGTGGAATACCTCCAGCGTGACGACGCCGGGGAGCTCCGGACCCGGCGCATCAGGTGCGGCACCGTGGTGCTCACCCCGGGCGCGCTGGAGACGACGCGCATCCTGCTCAGCTCCGACCTGCCCAACCGCAACGGGCTGCTCGGCAGGCGCTTCACCTTCACCCTGGAGCGCACCGCCTACCTGGTGACCGCGGAGCCCCGCGACCGGGACCTGACCGACCGCCTCGCCGGACTTTACGGAAATGTCGTGATTAAGGACTTCTATGACCTCGGGGAGACGGGGCCGCTGCGCAAGGGCGGCAAGTTCGCCCTCTACGACGCCTACGTCGCCGAGTCACCGGCCAGGCACGTCCGCAACCTGCGGATGCTCGGCCCCGAACTCGCCGCCTTCCTGCGGGCGGAACGCGGCCACTACGTGGTCAAGGTGAGCTTCAAGGGCGAGTCGCTGCCCTCGGCCGACAAGTTCGTCTCGCTGAGCGCGCGCAGGAACGCCTTCGGCGCCAGGGTGCCGACGGTGACCTACGCGCCGCACCCGGCCGACCTGCTGCTGCAGGAGCGTGTCACCGGGATCCTCCCCAGGATCGGCCGCGCCCTCGGCGCCGTCGAGACCCGGGTGCATCCCGTCCCCTCCGGTGAGGGCCTGGTCTCCGCGCACCACCACGGCGGCGCGGTCTTCGGCGAGGACGCCGCGCAGGCCGTACTCGACCGCGACTGCGAGTGCTTCGAGGCCAGAGGGCTGTTCGTGGCCGACTCCAGCTTCATGCCGACCTCGGGGGCGACCAACTCCTCCCTGACCGCCATGGCGAACGCCCACCGGGTGGCCGGGACCGTCGCGGCGCGGCTGTCGTGACCGGCCTCACCCGCGACAGCGGGACCCCCACGGACCAGGCCACCGGAGACCGCCTGCTGGCCGTCACCGACCTGTCCTTCGCCTACGGCGACTCCCCGCCCGTCCTCACCGGCGTCACGCTGCGGCTGCGCGCGGGCGAGGTGCTGGGCGTCCTCGGCCGCAACGGCGCGGGCAAGAGCACCCTGATCAACGCGATCCTCGACATCGTGCCCGGCAGGCGTGGCGGAAGCGTCACCCTGGGACCCGAAGGCTCCGGGGACGTCAGGCGTCACGTCGGCGTCGCGGGCCAGCGCGTCTCGCTCTACAAGAAGCTCACCGTCGCCGAGAACCTCACCCACGCCGCCAGGCTCGTCCTGCCGCGCAGGCGGGTCGCCGCCGCGGCAGAGCGCGCCGTCGAGGACTTCGGCCTGGCCAGGGTCGCGCGCACCCCCGTGCACCGCCTGTCCGGAGGGTGGGAGCGGCTGTCCCACATCGCGGCCAGCTTCGTGCACGCCCCCAGACTCCGCTTCCTCGACGAGCCGACCAGCGCGCTCGACTTCGAGACCAGGACCAGGCTGGTCGCCCTGATGGCCCGCTGGCGCCGGGACGGCGACGCGATGATCGTCACCTCGCACTACCCCGAGGACATCGAGGAGACCTGCACCCACGTCGCGGTCGTCTCCGGCGGCACGGTCGTCGGCGTCGGCCCGCTGCGCGACCTGCTCGGCGGCTACCACAGCGAGCTGCTCGCCCGGATCGACGGCGAGCAAGGCCCGCTGACCCTGCGCGCCCCGGCCCCCGGGACGGTCGCCCAGGCCGCGGAGACCTTCGCCCGCTGGGCCGGGGAGGGCCACGCCGCCTCCGGTGTGGAGTCCGTCCGGCTGACCAGCAGAAACCTGCGGGAGATCATCTCCCTGGACCCCGAGCTACAGGGGAGCGTCGTTGAGCACGACTGAGAGAGCCGGTTTCTGGTCGGTCGCCGCGGGCTACGCCACGACCGAGCTGCTGGTGCTGTGGCGGATGCGCACCCCGCTGGTCTTCATGTTCGCGGTGCCCGCGACCTTGGCCCTGACCCTCGGTTCCGCCGTGGCGGGGGAGGGCAGCCACGGCCGCGCCATGCTTGGCATCGCCGTCATGTTCAGCTTCACCACCACCCACTACACGGGCCTGGCGCTGTTCCGCGAGTTCGGCAGCAACACCTGGGTACGGCAGGCGCTCTACCGCCCCCCGAGGGGCGCCTTCCTGCTCGGCAAGATCCTGCCCATCGCCGGGATCGGCCTGACCCAGCTGAGCCTGTTCACCGCCATCGCCGTCGTCTTCTACGGCACCCCCGTCCACGGCTCGGTGTGGCAGCTCCTCGCGGTCGCCGTCACGCTGCTCGGCGTGAGCTGCGCCATGGGGGTGGTGCTCTATCTCGTCACCGCGGACACCTCGACCTTCGAGAGCCTCTTCTACATCTTCCTGATCACCGCGGGCAGCGTCGGCGGCGCGATCGTGCCCGACGGGAGCCTGCCCGCCCTGTCCAGGGCCGTGGGCGTGCTGACCCCGCACCACTGGGCCCTGCGCGCCCTGGACGAGGCGACCTCGGGACGCGGGGAGTGGGGGCCCGTCCTGCAGTCGGTCGGCGTCCTCGGCTGCTGCGCCGTGGTCCTCGGGGCCGTCGCCGCGACGGCCTTCGACTACCGGCGCCAGAAATACGACCTGTACTAGAAGGAGACCCCTTGACATCGCCTGACGACATGGCGCGGTATCTCGGCGCGCGCCTTGCCGCGCACGGGAGGACGCCCGACGACCTCGTCGCGGAGGTGGACACCAGCTTCGGCGAGCCCCTGCTGATGTCGGCGGCCGGGTCCGTGGTGCACGGGTTCGGCACCCCGATGAGTGACGTCGACGTCCACGTCGTCGTCGAGAGCACGAAGGTGACGGGTCTGCCCATCACCTCCTTCAGTCTCGGCGTCGCCGTGGACGTGAACTACATCAGGGCCGACTCGATCCGCCGCGCCGCCGACGCCCTGACCGGTTCCGGCACCTCGGCGAAGCTCGACCGCTCCGGCTGGCGGGACTACCGCAGGAAGCTCGCCCAGCTCAACCGGCTGATCCTCGGCCTGCCCCTGCGGGGTGAGCGGGACTGGCTCGACTGGCAGAGCGAGCGGCGCAAGCCGGTCGCCGACGCGACGGCCCGCTGGTGGCGGACGGAGGCGGTCCGCTACCGGCTCGCGAGCGAGCTGCTGCGTGAGACCAGGCCGCTGGCCGCCGCCGAACGGCTCGGCAGGGCCGGGGTCGCCGCGCTCGACGCCCTGGCCACCGCCAGGGGCGAGCTGTGCTTCGGGCAGAAGTGGACCGGCGCCAAACTCGACAGGCTCGGCGACACCGAACTGGCCGCGCTGTACTGCCGCTTCCTCGACCTGCCAACCGGCGCCGAGGACGCGCACGCCTACCTGCGCGAGGCCGGGGACCTCTTCGACGGCCTGGCCGCCAGGCTCGACCTGCCCGAGGACCCGACGGTGTGCCTGACCCCCGCCGCCGGGCTCCAGACCTGGAACACCCACGGCGGGCGCACCCTCGTCCACCGCTGGGCGCTGCGCGGGGCCGAGGCGCAGACCCCGGACGTCGCCCCCCTCGGCGAACCCGGCTGGAGCTGGACCGGCAGGAGCACGGAGATGAGGCGCACCCACCGCGAGCTGGCACGGGAGGACCTGCTGTGGCTGTCGATCGACTGGAGCACGACATGAGCGACGAGACCCGGGAGACGGGCCTGACCCCGGTGAAGGACCCGCGCAGGTGGGCCGCCCACCAGTGCTTCGGCGTCTTCGAGCTGCTCTTCGAGGTCCACGCCAGCTACGAGGACCTGCTCGGCACCCTCGACGAGGGCCTCCTCCAGGTGGCGAAGTTCGTCGCCAGGGACACGGTCGTGCGGGCGCTGGCCGTACGGTCCCTGCTGCGTGAGGGGTTCCCGCCCGACGAGCACGACGTGCTGGCCGACCCCTACGCGGGACTCGACGCCGAGGAGGTCGAGCGCGGCCTGGCCACGGCCCGTGCCGTCGCGCGGGCCACGGACATCGACGCCGCCCGCGAGGCCGCGGCCAGGGTGGGCGAGTACGTCGCCGAGCTCGAACGCGACCTCGGCTTCACCGTGCCCCCCGCCTCGATCCGCGGCCCCTCCGGTCTGTTCCCCGCGCTCAGGCTCACCAGGACGCTGCTGCCCCTCAACGAGGCCTCCGGCCTGCCGACCGCCTTCCCCGCGGCCTGGACCTGACCTCCCGAAACCCCCCAGAAGCAGAAGAGAGAAGAGACGACAGTGCCCACCGTGACGACGACGCACACGAGCACCGAGCCCGCCCAGCGGATCTGGGAGGTGCTGCTCGACTGCGAGGACTTCCCCACCTACATGGACGAGGTGGTGGACGTGACGATCCTCGAACACTCCGAGACCGGCAGGACCAGCCGGTGGACGGTGCTGCTGAAGGGCTCCGAGCTCGAATGGGTCGAACGCGACACCGTCGACCACGAGCGCCGCAGGATCGAGTTCGAGCAGACCGAGGGCGACCTGGCCTACTTCGACGGCCACTGGCAGGTCACCGACGACGGCGCCGGGCAGACGACCATCGAGCTGCACGTCGAGTTCGACATCGGCATCCCGCTCATGGCCGACATGCTCAACCCGGTCGCGGCCCGCGCCCTCGAAGAGAACTCCCGGGCCATCCTGAACCGGCTGAGCACCCGCAACAGCGACGTCAGCCCCGTCGCCTGACCGCGGTCTCCCCGAACACGGCGAAGACACGGAAAAGCAAGAAAGGGAAACGTTGGATCGCCACGTGCTGGATCCGTCCGCCCCGCCGGGGGCCGCGGCCCCCGACCTCGCACGGGTCACCTTCCGCAGGATTCAGCGGCACATGTCCCCGGGAATCGCGCTGAGCGGCAAGTTCGCCGGTCAGGGCGCGGTCGAGGCGGGCGCCTCAGGCTGTGAGGTGCTCCTGTCCGACGGCCGCTCGGTCCTGGACTTCGGCTCCTACGCGGTGACCCTCCTGGGCCACCGCAACCCGGCCGTCGTGGCCGAGGTACGGCGCCAGCTCGACGTCATGCCGACCTCCACCAGGAGCCTGGCCAACCCGGTCTCCGCCCTGGCGGCCGAACGGGTCAGCGAATACCTGGGCGGCGGCCTGAACCGGGTCTACTTCGGCATCAACGGCGCCGACGCCGTCGAGGCCGCGGTGAAGCTCGCCCGCCTGGCGACCGGCAGGCGCGTCGTCGTCGCGGTCGAGGGCGGCTACCACGGCAAGTCGCTCGGCGCGCTCGGCCTGACCCACCACGACCGCTTCCGCGACGGCCTGGACGGGCTGCTCGACGGCGTACGGCACGTCGCCGCCGACGACCCGGAGGCGGTGGCGCGGGTGACGGCCGAGGCCGACGTCGCGGCTGTCGTCTTCGAACCCGTGCAGGGGGAGAACGGCGTGCGCCCGCTGGAGACCGAGGTGCTGCGGCGCTGGAGCGCCGACGCCAGGCGGGCGGGCGCCTTCACGGTCTCCGACGAGATCCAGTGCGGCCTGCGGCGCTGCGGCGACCGCTCGGTCGCGCTCGCCGCCGGGATCGAGGTGGACGCGGTGCTGCTGGGCAAGCCGCTCGGCGGCGGCGTCGTGCCGGTCTCCGCTCTGGTCTGCTCGGACGCCCTCTACGAGCCGCTGCTGAAGGACCCCTTCCGGCACACCGCGACCTTCGGCGGCCACCCCCTGGCGACGGCCGCCGTCCCGGCCGCGCTGACCGAGATCGAGGCGGCGGCGGGCAACGGCGTCGAACTGGCCGGGCTGATGGAGCGCGGCCTGCGGAGGCTGCGCGAGGACAACCCCGGCCTGGTCGCCGACGTCCGAGGCAGGGGACTGCTGTGGGGCGTCGACTTCACCGGCACCGAGCTGGCGGGCGAGGTCCAGATGGGCCTGGCCAGACGCGGCCTGCTGGTCTCCCCGTGCCTGAGCAGGCCGCGGACCCTGCGGCTGCTCCCTCCGCTGGTCGCGGGCCCCGCCGAGGTCGATCGGGCGATGGCCGTACTCGACGAGGCGCTGAAGGAGGCCGGGGCGGCATGGGGAGGACAGTCGTGAGCGAGCTGTGGCCCGACGTCGGCGACCTCCTGCCCACCGACGCCCTGGACAGCATCGCGGCGGGCGCCGCGCGGGCCGACGAGAGCGGACGCCCCGACCCGGCGAGCCTGGACCTGCTGCGGAAGATCGGCTGGCCCGCCCTCGCGATCCCCACCGACTTCCAGGGCAGGGGCGCCAGCCTGCTCGAATCGTGCGCGGCACAGCGCCTGCTCGGCCGGGCCGACCCGGCGCTCGCTGTCGCGGTGAACATGCACATCTTCACCATCGGCCTGACGGTCGAGCACTGGCGGCGCAACAGCGACGTGTCGTGGCTGCTCATCGAGGCCATCGCCACCCAGAACCGGCTGGTCGCCTCCGCCTTCGCCGAACCCAACCTGGGAGGCTCGGCGACCCGGTCCACCCTGACCGCCAAGCAGGTGCCCGGCGGCTGGGAGGTGACCGGCAAGAAGTACCCCTGCTCACTGGCCGCCGAGGCCGACCTCGTCTGCCTCCAGGTCGCGGCCCCGGGGCAGGACGGCGCCGCCCCGCAGGTCCTGGTGGCGATGCTGCCGACCAACGCCCCCGGGCTGAGCGTCGTGGAGAACTGGGACGCGATGGGCATGCGCGGCTCCGCCTCCAACACCCTGGTGCTCGACCGCTGCGTGATCCCCGACGAGCTGGTCTTCTACCAGGCCCCCGCGGGCGCCGAGGACGACGACGTGCTGGCCGCGGGCGTGATCTGGTTCTCGCTGACCGCGAGCGCGGTCTACCTCGGGCTGGCCGAGTCGGCCCTGCGGGCCGGGCGCGCCCTGCTCGGCACCCAGCGGATCGCGCACCTGAACAGCACCAGGGCGAACCTGCCCAGCTACCAGGCCGCGCTCGGCGACCCGTACGCGGCGCTGCTGACCCTGGAGGCGGGCTGCGCCGCCGTCGCCGCCAGGATGGACGCCGGAGCCGACCCGCAGCGCCTGCTGCCCGCCGCGCTCGCCGTCAAGCAGCAGGCGGTGCGTACGGTGCCCGACTTCGTCTCCGCGATCGCCGAGGCGTGCGGCGGGGCCTCCTACGCCAGAGGGGGCGAGCTGGCGCGGCTGTGGCGGGACGCCCAGGCCGTCCGCTTCCACCCGCCCACCCCCGTCGCGACCCGGCAGTTCCTCGGCAGGAGCGCCCTCGGCGTGCCCGCCTCCCTCGACCTGGACGAGTCCGCGCCCTCCCTGGCCTCCAAGGAGTCCCGATGAACCGAGCCGAAATATCCGAGTTGATGATCCAGAAGGTGTCCGAGGTCCTGGGGGTCGACCAGACAGAGATCGGCGAGCAGACCGACCTGGGCGCGGAGTACGCCGTGGACAGCCTTGAGCTGATGGAGATCGGGGCCAGGCTCGAACGGGCGCTCGGCGTCCGGATGCGGATCGAGGACCTCCTCGACATGCGGAACGTCGGCCACGCCGTCGACCTGGTGGCCGCGCGGATCTCGGCGCGCCCGGCATGACCGGCCGCAGACGGGTCGCGGTGACCGGCCTCGGGGTGAAGGCCCCGGGGGGCAACACCGTCGGGGAGCTTCTCGAACGGCTGACCGAGGCCAGGCCGACGGCGGCGACGGTCGAGGAGCTGGTCGCGAACGAGGTCGCGGTGACGTTCGCGTGCACCGTCCCCGATTTCGACCTCGACCGTTATCTCACGCTCCGCCAGCGCCGCCAGATGGACCGGGGCACGACGCTCGCCCTGGCCGCCGCCGTGGACGCCGTCGAGGAAGCAGGGCTGGGGGAGATCACGCCCGAGCGCCTCGGGGTCGCGGTCGGCACCGGCGTCGCGGGCCTCGGCGCGACCGAGGAGGTGCTGCGGCGCTGCGAGCACGTCCCCGCCAGGATCCCGGCGTTCACGGTGCCGCAGATCATGTCGAACTCGGCGGCGGCCAGGATCGGCATGCGGTTCGGCGCCAGGGGCACCGCGCTGACCTACGCCACCGCCTGCGCCAGCGGGGCGACGGCCATCGGCGAGGCCATGCTCAAGATCCGCTCCGGCGAGTGCGACGTCATGATCGCCGGGGGTGTGGACGCCCCGGTGACGCCGATGGTGATGGCGTCCTTCGCGCGGATCGGCGCGCTGTCCGGCCGCAACGACGACCCCGCGGCGGCCTGCCGTCCCTTCGACGCCGAGCGCGACGGCTTCGTGATGGGGGAGGGGGCCGCCTTCCTGGTGCTCGAAGAGTGGGAGCACGCCAGGCGGCGGGGCGCCGCCGTGCTGGGCGAGGTGCTCGGCTACGGGAGCACCTCCGACGCCCACCACATCGTCGCGCCCAGGGAGGACGGCGAGGCCGCGGCCGCCTGTATGGCCATGGCCGTACGGGACGCGGGCCTGTCCTTCTCCGACGTCGGGCACGTCAACGCGCACGGCACCTCCACCTTCCTCAACGACAGGGCGGAGGCCCGCGCGCTGGCCACCTGCTTCGGGGACCGCTGCCCGCCGGTGACCGCGCCCAAGGGCGTCGTCGGTCACCTGATCGGTGCGGCGGGGGCCCTTGAGGCGGTGATCTCGCTGGGCGTCGCCTCTGCCGGGCTGGTGCCACCGGTGGCCAACTTCGGCAAGAGCGAGTGCGCCGACGAGATCGACCTCGTCACCGGGACACCCAGGACGATCGGCTCGCCGGTCGCCCTGTCCAACTCCTTCGCCTTCGGCGGGCACAACGTGTCCCTGGTCCTGGGAGCGGCCGGATGAGCGGCGCGCCGCGAGTGCTGCTGACCGGGGCGACCGGGGTGGTCGGCACCGAACTGTGCCGTGCCCTCGGGAACACGCCCGTCGAACTGTCCAGGGTGGCCAGGCGCCCGCAGGGGGAGGGCGAGATCCGCTGGGAGATCGGCGTGCGGCCGCCCCCCGGGGAACTGAAGGGCCCCTGGGACGTCGTCGTGCACGCCGCCGCCTCCACCCGGTGGACGATGACCGCCGAGGAGGCCGTCGAGTCAAACGTCCGCCCCCTTGAGGCCGTGCTCGACCTGCTCACCCCGGAAACCCACCTGGTGCACGTCTCCACGGCCTACGTCGAAGGCTCCGACGACCCCTACGCCAAGGACGAGGGGTTCGGGCGCTACCGCAACGGCTACGAGTGGTCCAAGGCGCGGTGCGAGGAGCTGGTGCGCGAGCGCCACCGGGGCCCGGTCACGATCGTACGGCCGCCGCTGATCCTCGGCCGTGACGACGACGGGTCGATAGCCCGTTTCTCCGGCCCCTACACGCTGCTGCAGACCCTGGTCTCCGGGCTCGCCGCGGCCGTGATCGGGGAGCCGGGAGGATACGCGGAGGTGGCGCCGGTCGATCTGGTGGCCGATGTGATCATGGATGCCGTCACCGGGCCGCCACCGGAGGGCGTCAGGGTCGAGACGATCGCGGGCGGCGCCACCTGCATGACCCTGCAGACGCTCCTGGACGTCACCTGCGGCACACTCAACGGCTGGCGGGCCGAACGGGGCATCCCGCCGGTCGCCGCGCCGCCGTTCATCTCACCCAGGCGCTGGCACCGCTTCTTCCTGCCCTTCGCCGAGCAGCACCTGTCGCCCATCCAGCTCCAGGCGGTGCGCCTGCTGGGCATGTTCGAGAGCTACACCAGCATGGCCGAGCCGTTCGAGCCGACGCGCCAGGTGGCCGACCCGGTCGCGACCCTGGTCAGGTCCGTGCTGTGGTGGGCCGACGCCAAGCCGCGCCTGGCCTCGCGGATCTCCGAGCCGTGGGGGTTGATCGCCTGACGCCGTTCCCCGGCCCGGCCCTCACAGCGAGGCCGGGCCGGAGAGCGGGTCAACGCCCGGTGATCACGCCGCAGCCGATCCGGCCGCCCGCGTCGCCGGTCTTGAGCGTCGCCTCGTCCGGTCCCGCCTTGCCGTTGGCGTCGGTGTAGCGGGTAGGGATGTTGGCCAGGTTGTCGGGCAGCCCGTGGACGATGACCGCGCTGCCGTCCTTGTCGAGAAGCTGGCCGATCCTGAAGCGGTCCGTCACCACCGACGCGTTCCCGGTGCCGTCCGCGCCGACCAGCAGGGCGGGCAGGTCGCCCGTGTGCTCGCCGTGGCCTCCGGTGCCGAGGTTGAAGTGGCCGCCCGCGCTGAAGAAGGGGCTGCCGGTCGCCGGATCTGTCGACTTGGGGTCGCAGATCCCGGTGGTGTGGATGTGGAAGCCGTGGTAGCCGGGGGTCAGGCCCCTGACGGCCACGGTCACCCTGGACTTGCCGTACCGCTCCTGGTCGATCTTGAGGGTGCCGATCGTCGCGCCCTCGGCGTTCTTTATCGCCGTGTACGCCTGGTGCCCTGAGCCGCCGGAGAACGACTCGGCCGTCGCCGCGGCGCCGATGGAGACGACACCGGCGCCGAGGGCCACGATCAGGGCCAGATGGGTCTTGCGGAACATGGCAGACCTCCCTTGGGTCCGTGCTGGGTTGTCCGTGAGCGGTCTTTCACGGGCATCCTTCTCCACGGCGCGGCATCGACACCGGATCTGGCCGAATTTGGCCGGTAAAGGGCACCCAGGGCACGGTGAAGGCCGGGCGGCTCAGACGTAGAGCCGCAGAAGGTCCTCCTCGGTCTCCCTGCGCACGATCACCCGGGCCACCCCGTCGCGCACCGCGACCACCGGCGGGCGCGTCACGTGGTTGTAGTTGCTGGCCATCGACCGCTGGTAGGCCCCGGAGGCCGGTACGGCCAGCAGGTCGCCGGGCCGTACGTCGGAGGGCAGCGGCAGGTCACGGACCAGGACGTCCCCGCTCTCGCAGTGCTTTCCGACCACGGTGACCTCGCGCGTTGGGGCCGTGGAGAGGCGGGAGGCCAGGACGGCGGTGTAGGCGGCGCCGTACATGGCGGGTCGGGGGTTGTCGCTCATCCCGCCGTCCACGCTGACGTAGGTGCGGGCGCCGGGGATCTCCTTGACCGTGCCGACCTCGTAGAGCGCCACGGCCGTCGGCCCGGCGATGGAGCGCCCCGGCTCGACGGCCAGGCGCACATGGTCGGGTACGGCCTCGCGGACCGCGGCGACCACCTCGTCGGGACGTGGGGGGAGCGGGTCGCCGTTCCTGTGGACGATGCCGAGGCCGCCCCCGAGGTCGAGCTTGGGGATCGTCACGCCGTGCTCGTCCTCCATGGCCCGCAGGAAGCCGGCCATCCGGTGCGCGGCGAGGGTGAACCCGGCCAGGTCGGTGATCTGCGAGCCGATGTGGGAGTGCAGCCCCGTCAGTTCAAGCGACGGCTCGGCCAGGACCCGGCGGACCGCCTCGGCCGCGAGCCCGGCGCGCAGCGAGAAGCCGAACTTGGAGTCGTCGCCGCCGGTGGCGATGAACTCGTGGGTGTGCGCCTCGACGCCGGGGGTGACGCGGACCATGACGCTCTGCCGTACCCCCGCCTCGGCGGCGAGGGCGGCCAGGCGCCCGATCTCGGAGAAGGAGTCCACGACCACGCAGCCGACCCGCCAGGAGACGGCGCGGCGCAGCTCGGCGAGGGACTTGTTGTTGCCGTGGAAGACCACCCTGGCCGGGTCCATGCCGCCCGCGACGGCCACCGCCAGCTCCCCGCCCGTGCACACGTCGAGGCAGAGCCCGGCCGTGTCGAGCCAGCGCACCACCTCGGGGCAGAGGAAGGCCTTGCCGCCGTAGTGCACCTCCCCGTCGGGCAGCGCCTGACGCCACCGGGCGCAGCGTTCGAGGAAGTCCTCCTCGTCGAGGACGTAGGCGGGGGTGCCGAACTCGGCGGCGAGCTCCCGCACGCCCACTCCGCCGATGCGCAGTTCCTCACCGGCCCACGACGCGGTGTGTGGCCAGCCGTTCTCGATCACCATGGTCATGGGGTCGAAGGTAGGGCTTTAAGGCTTTTGTCCGGTCTGAGCGTCGAAGTTTTCGATGCTCAGACTCGCAAGCATTCACCTGCATTGGGACCGTTACCTGCCGTCGGCAGCATAAGCTCAACTATTCGCAAAACAGGAGCTTAAATGACAAAAAGGACTTATTCCGTCATTGCTGCCGCCCTGATCGTCACGGCGCTCGCGGGCGGCTGCGGGCGCTCGGCGTCGGGGACGGACGCGAACGAGGGTGCCGCCGCGGCGGCGGGCAAGACCGCCAAGGAGCTGGTGCCCGAGGCCGTGCGCAAGACCGGTGAGCTGCGGATGGCGACCTCGGAGGGCTACCCCCCGATGGAGATGTACAAGAAGGGCACCCAGGAGCTCATCGGCGTTGACCCCGACCTCGCCGCCGCGATCGCCGCCAAGCTGGACCTGAAGATCAAGGTGACCAACGCCGCCTTCGACGGCCTGATCCCCGGCCTGCAGGCCAAGCGCTGGGACATCGTCATGTCCTCCATGAGCGACACCGAGGAACGCCGCGCGGCCGTCGACTTCGTCGACTACTTCAACGCGGGCGGCGCCATCATGGTCAAGAAGGGCAACCCCGACGGCGTCAAGAACCTCGAAGACCTCTGCGGCCGCGTCGTCGTGCTCGCCAAGGGCAGCTCGAACCTCGCGATCGGGCAGCGGCAGAACGACAAGTGTGCCAAGAAGATGCAGATCATGCAGAGCGAGGACGCGCCGACCGGCCTGCTGAGCATCGACTCAGGACGCGCGGTCGCCACCATCGTCGACTCGCCCGTCGCCGCCATGTACGCCAAGGAGACCGGCAAGTACGACGTGCTGTCCGAGCAGTACGACGCCGGCCCCTGGGGCATCGCGATCGACCGCAACAATGCCGGTCTGCGCGACGCCGTCGCCAAGGCCATGCAGGAACTGCTCGCCGACGGCGGCTACAAGGCGGTCCTCGACGAGTACGGCGTGGCCTCCAACGCCGTGTCCGAGACGATGGTCAACACCAAGCCGTGGAAGTGACCGGCGTCCCCGAGGCGGCCACCGGCACGCGGACGGCGCCGGAACCGCACCTGCCCATCGACGCGATCCGCCCGCCCAGGCCCGGCAGGTGGGTCGCGGCGGCGGTCGCCGTCCTCGCCATGGTGTGGCTGCTCTACACGATCATCGTCAACGAGAACCTGCACTGGGACGTCATCGCCGAGTACCTGACCGACGGCAGGATCCTCGGCGGGCTGTGGGTCACCATCCAGCTCACCGTGCTGTCCATGGTGATCGGCCTGGCGCTGGGCATCCTCGCCGCCGTGATGCAGCTTTCCGGCAGCCCCGTCCTGCGGGCCGCCTCCGGACTCTACACCTGGTTCTTCAGGGGCACCCCGCTGCTGGTCCAGTTGATCTTCTGGTTCAACATCGGGCTGGTCTTCCCCTCCTTCGGCATCGGCGTGCCCTTCGACGGCCCCAAGCTGATCGAGTGGCAGGCCAACGAGCTGATCACGCCCTTCACCGCGGCGCTGCTCGGCCTGGCCATCAACGAGGGCGCCTACATGGCCGAGATCGTCAGGGCGGGCATCCGCTCGGTCGACCCCGGCCAGCGCGAGGCCGCGGAGGCGCTCGGCATGACACACCGGCAGGTGCTGCGCAGGGTCGTCCTCCCACAGGCCATGCGCGTGATCATCCCGCCGACCGGCAACCAGTTCATCTCGATGCTCAAGACCACCTCGATGGTCTCGGTCATCGCCGGAGCCGAGCTGCTGACCGTCTCCCAGCGCATCTACCTCGGCAACTTCGAGGTCATCGCGATGCTCATCGTGGCCTCCGTCTGGTACATCGTGCTCACCACCATCGCGAGCGTCGGCCAGCACTTCATCGAGAAGCGGTTCGAGCGCGGCCACCACGCGCTGCGGACCAGGGTCCGCCGCAACCTGCGGCCCTTCGGCAAGGGGAGCGTGTGATGGCCGCGGCAGTCACGGAGAGCGCATCCGCACGGCCCATGGTGCGGATCCGCTCGGTGCGCAAGTGCTTCGGCCCCGTCGAGGTGCTCAAGGGCATCAGCCTCGACGTGCCCGTCGGCGGAGTGGTCTGCGTCGTCGGCCCCTCGGGCTCGGGCAAGTCCACGCTGCTGCGCTGCGTCAACCGCCTGGAGACCATCGACTCCGGCCGCATCTGGGTGGACGGCGACCTGATCGGCTACGCCGAGAAGGACGAGCGCCTGCACCACCTGCGGCCCTCCCAACTGTGCGCCCAGCGCCAGGACATCGGCATGGTCTTCCAGCGCTTCCACCTCTTCCCGCACCGCACGGCGCTGGAGAACGTCATGGAGGGCCCGGTCGTCGTCAAGGGCGTCCCCAAGGCCGCCGCCAGGAGACGGGCCATGGAACTGCTCGACCGGGTCGGCCTGTCAGGAAGGGCGGGGCACTACCCCTCCCAGCTCTCCGGCGGCCAGCAGCAGCGCGTGGCGATCGCCCGCAGCCTGGCCATGGACCCCAAGCTCATGCTCTTCGACGAGCCGACGAGCGCCCTGGACCCCGAACTGGTCCAGGAGGTCCTGGCCGTCATGCGGGACCTCGCGGCCAGCGGCATGACGATGATGGTGGTGACCCACGAGATGGGCTTCGCCCGTGAGGTCGGCGACAACCTGGTCTTCATCGACGGCGGCGTCATCGTCGAGCAGGGTGATCCCCGGCAGGTGCTCGCCAACCCCGCCAACGACCGCTTCCGCGCCTTCCTCGGGCAGGTGCTGTGAGCCGCTTCGACCTGCTGCTGCGCGGCGGTCTCGTGATCGACGGCACGGCCTCCCCCGACGCGGCCCGACCTGCCGACGTCGGCGTCGCCGGGGGCCGCCTCACCCTGCTCGCCCCGGGCACCCCGGCGGAGGCGGACGAGGTCGCCGACGTGACCGGCCTGGCCGTGACCCCCGGCTTCATCGACGTGCACACCCACTCCGACGGCGTCACCCTGATCGACGGCGAACTCGGCCGCGAGATGGTCCTGGCCTCGGTGCTGCAGGGCGTGACCACCGAGATCTCCGGCAACTGCGGCTCCAGCCTGTTCCCCGCGCTGCCGGGACGGCTGGCCGCCATGGGCGCGGAGAACCGCGTCTACTTCGGCGGCGACGTCGGCATGTACGAGGGGTTCGCCGAGTTCGGCGCCGCGCACACCGCCGTGCCCAGGGCCAACCACCTGGCCTCCCTGGTCGGGCACGGCACGCTGCGCAGCGGCGTCATGGGCCCCGTCGACAGGGCGGCGACCCCCGAGGAGCTGGAGACCATGTGCCTGCTGCTCGACCGGGCGCTGGGCGCGGGGGCCGCGGGCCTGTCAACCGGGCTGATCTACACCCCCGGCACCTACGCGGGCACGGACGAGGTCGTCGCGCTCGCGGCCGTCGCGGCCCGGTACGGCAAGCCGTACGTCACCCATCTGCGTGACGAGATGTCCCGCGTCGAGGAGGCCCTTGAGGAGGCCGTGGAGATCGCCGCCAGGAGCGGCGCCCCACTGCACGTCTCCCACCACAAAACCGCGGGAAAGTACGCATGGGGCCGCACAAGGCGTACTCTTCCTAGAATCTCCACACTTCGTGCGGAGGGGATGGATGTGACATGTGATGTCTATCCCTATACTGCGGGGAGTACGGCGCTGGGCGCGATGCTTCCGCCTTGGGCTTCCGAGGGCGGGATCTCCGCGCTGACGGCACGCCTGGCCGATCCCGGCCAGCGCGACCTGATGCGCCTCGCCATCGCCGAAGGTGTTCCCGGCTGGGAGAACACCGTCGGCAACGGTGGCTGGGATCGCATCTCGATCGCCTGTGCGCCGCGCCACTCCGAAACGGAGGGGCTCACGATCGCCGAGCTGGCCGTCACCCGCGGCCAGGACCCCCTCGACGTGGCCGCCGCCCTGCTCGTCGCCGAGCAGGGCGAGGTCACGATCATCAGCCATTCCATGGTCGAGGACGACGTACGGCGGGTGCTCGCCGCGCCGTACTCGATGGTCGGCTCCGACGGAGTCCCCAAGCCGGGCGGGCGTCCCCACCCGCGCTGGGCCGGGACCTTCCCCCGGGTGCTCGGCCACTACGTCAGGGAGCTGGGCCTGCTCAGCCTGGAGACGGCCGTGCACAAGATGACCGGTATGGCCGCGGCCAGGTTCGGTCTGAAGGGGCGCGGGGTGATCGCCGACGGCGCCCACGCCGACCTGGTCGTCTTCGACCCCGCCAAGATCGCCGACCACGCGACCTTCACCGACCCGCTCCTGCCGCCCACCGGCATCGAGCGGGTGGTCGTCGCGGGCCTGACCGTGGTCCGCGACGGGATGGAGACCGGCGCCAGGCCGGGAAGGGTGCTCGCCACATGATGGAAGAACCGGGCACCCTCGCGGTCTCGGTCCCGGGGCGGCTCGCCGTCCAGGAGGACACCGAGATGGTCCTGGCCAGCGTCGGCAAACTGCTGCTGCTGGCCGTGACCGCCCGGCGGATCGCCTCGGGGCTGCTCGACCCCGCAGAGCCCGTCGAACTGCGCCAGGAGGACCGTTGCGGCGGCTCGGGACTGCTCGGGCTGCTGTCCGCCCCCTCCTGGACGGTCGCCGACCTCGCGGTGCTGGTGGCCTCGGTGAGCGACAACACCGCGACCAACGCGCTGCTGCGCCGCGTCGGCCTCGACGAGGTGGCGTACGGCGCGGCGGAGCTGGGCCTCGTCCGCACCCGCGTCCTCGACCGGATCCGCGAGCCCCGGCTGCCCTCGCACCCGCCGACCTTCGCCGTCGGCACCGCGGGCGAGCTGGCCGGGTTCGCGGCCGGGCTCGACGGCCGTGAGGAGTGGACCCGGCTCATGCTGCGCTGGATGGCGCACAACGGCGACCGGAGCCTGGTCCCGGCCCTGCTGCCGCACGAGGCCGAGGACCGCGAGGTCCCCGGGGAGCCTCCCCGGGAGCTGGTGTGGGTGGCCAACAAGACCGGCACCGACACCGGGGTACGGACCGACGTCGGGGTCATGATCGGCCCCGGCGGCAGGCTCGGCTACGCCGTACTGGCCAACGGCCCCGCGGGGAGCGAGCAGTCCCTGGTCCGGCGCGTCCGCGCGGCAGGCCAGACCATCGGCCACCTCGCCGGACTTCCCTGACGGTTCCGGCCCGGCCGCACATGACGGTCTCGTACGGCGGGCGGCCAGGAGTGCCGCCCGCCGTACTGGCGCGTTTGTCAATCTTCGCCAGAAAAGGCCACGAAACAGTGGAAATCCATCGCTGGAACGCGCTAACACTGTTCGAAGGCACAGGGCCCGCCAACAGGAGGAACGCCAGTGGAGCTCCACGAGTACGCACGTCATGACGCCGTCGGGCTGCGGGACCTGATCGCGTCGGGCGAGGTCACGGCGGACGAGATCGAACAGGCCGCCAGGAGGGCGCTGGCCGAGGCGGACGCCGAGCTCAACGCCCTGGCGCTGCCACCGTTCACCCCGGCGCTCGACCACGCGGCGGACGGGCCGCTCGCGGGCGTGCCGTTCCTGATCAAGGACAGCGGCCCGATGGCGCGGGGCGTGCCCTCCTTCCTGGGCAGCAGGGGCCTGGAGACGGTTCCCGGCCACGACAGCGAGCTGATGACCCGGCTGCGGGCCGCAGGCCTGGTCACCCTGGGCCTGACCACCGTGCCGGAGCTGGTGGTCAGCTTCTCCACCGAGTCGCTCAGGCACGGGCCCACCCGCAACCCCTGGGACCTGGGACGCGGCGTCGGCGGGTCGAGCGGCGGCGCCGCCGCCCTGGTCGCCGCGGGAGCCGTACCCCTCGCGCACGGCACCGACGGCGCCGGGTCCATCCGCGTGCCCGCCTCCTGCTGCGGCCTGGTCGGGCTCAAGCCCAGCCGGGGCCGCGTCTCCAGCGGCCCCGACGCGGCCGAGGTGACGTTCGGCATGTCCTGCGACTTCGGACTCGCCCGCACGGTCAGGGACGCCGCGACCCTGCTCGACGCCGTCCACGGCCCCGCCGTCGGCGACAAGTACACCGCGCCACCCCCGGCCAGGCGCTACACCGAGGAGGTCGGCGCCGACCCCGGCAGGCTGCGGGTCGCCGTCACCACCACTGCCTGGTCGGGCGTCGCGGTCGATCCCGAGGTGGCCGCCGCCACGGTCGCGACCGGCAAGGTGCTGGAGGGCATGGGCCACCTCGTCACCGAGGCGAGCCCCGAGGTGGACTGGGACCTCGTGCTCGGCGGCGTCGTGCCCGTCGCTATCGCCTGCGTCGCCTCAGCGGCAGCCTCGGGTCCGACACCCCCGGACGCCCTCCCGGACTCCGAGCGGTTCGAGGCCGTCACCAGGCACGCCCTCGACGTCGTCGGCGACCTCGGCGCCCTCGACCTGATGGCCGCCCTCGCCGCGCAGAACCGCGTCACCCGCTCCGTCGGCGCCTTCTTCACCGGGCACGACATCCTCGTCACCCCGACCCTGGGGCAGCTTCCCGCGCCGCACGGCACCCTGCGCTACGACGACCCCGGCCACACCATGACCACCTGGCACGAGAGCCTCTTCGCGTACGGCCCGTTCACGGTGGTGTTCAACATCGCCGGGCTCCCGGCCGTCAGCCTGCCGCTCGGCTGGAGCCGGGACGGCCTGCCCATCGGCGTGCAGCTGGTCGCGCCGTACGGCAGGGAGGACCTGCTGCTGCGGCTCGCCTCCCGCCTTGAGGAGGCCGTGCCCTGGCGGGACAGGACCCCCGGCGTCTTCGTGGGAACGGGGGCCTGAGCCTCAGCGCAGCGCGTTGCGGATCTGGGCCGAGGCGTCGCGCAGATAGTCGATGAAGGACCGCAGCGCCGGATTGGGGTTCGTCGGGCGGGTCGCCGCGCCGATCCTGCGGTAGAGCCTCGGGCCGTCCAGGCGGCACACCTGGATGCCCGAGGCGCCCTGCGCGCCCAGACTGGGCACCAGGGCGACCCCGAGCCCGGCCCTGACCAGCCCCAGCGTCACCTCGTAGTGGTCGCTGCGGCAGCGGATCGTCGGGTTGAACCCCTCAAGCGCGCTGGCACGTTCCAGCACCGAGACCGGGGTGTCGGTGCCGTAGGTGGTGATCCAGGGCTCCTCGGCCAGGTCCGCCAGCCGTACCCGCTGGCGCTGGCCCGCCGGGTGACCGAGCGGCACGACGAGCAGCTGGGGTTCGTCGAACAGGTGGGTCACCTCGACCCCCTCCGGAGCCTTCCACGGGTCGAGGGCGTGCTCGAAGACCACCAGGACGTCCAGGGCGCCGCGTTCGAGGTCGGGCAGCAGCTCGTGCGGCTGGCCGAGCACCAGGTCGAGCTCGACGGCGGGATGACGGGCGGTGAAGGTTGAAAGGGCCAGCGGCAGCAGCCGGTATCCGGCGGAGGCGAAGAACCCGATCCTTAGCTGCCCGGCGTCCGCCCTGGCCTGGGCCAGCAGGTCCTTCTCGGCCGCCTCGATGATGTCCAGGACCTCCTGGGCCCTGGTCGCCAGCCGCCGCCCCGCCCCGGTCAGCCGCAGGCTCTGCGCGCCCCGCTCGACCAGGCCGACCCCCGCCTCCTCCTCCAGCTTCGAGAGCTGGTGGGAGACGGCGGACGGCGAAAGACGCAGGACCCGCGCGGCACCGGCGATGCTTCCCGTCCTGAAGACCTCAAGGAGCACCCGCAGGCGTTGACTGCTCAGCACGTCTTCAGTATCGGCGCGGGCAGGCGGTGCCGGACACGGCGTGCGGAGACGAGAAAGGTGAGAGAGGGGAGACGGAGAGGCCGATCCCCGGCTCCACGTGAGAGGAACCGGGGAAGGGTGTGACCCTGGTCAGGCGCTCTTGCGGCGCTGGGCGCGCAGGATCGCCAGCCGCTCGTTGAGGACCTCCTCAAGGTCCTCGATGGTGCGGCGCTCAAGCAGCATGTCCCAGTGGGTCCGCGGAGGCTTGACCTTCTTCGCCTCCGGTAGCTCACCGTCCACCCGCAGCGCCGTCGCACCACACATCCGGCACTCCCAGGTCGCCGGGATCTCCGCCTCGGCGGCGAGGGGAACGTCGAATCGATGGCCCTTCGGGCAGGTGTAGGACACCTCCTGGCGCGGAGCCAGATCGGTGTTGCGGTCGTTCTCGTAGCTGGTCGCCCCGAGTCGGGTGCCGCGTAGCGCACGCTCGCCCATGTCTCAATGCCTCCTGAGGGCCCCGTCGTGAGGGGTTCGTCTCCCACGGCGTACAACGCTTGATACCGTGTGTGGATTCCCACACACGGGGTGATCCAATCGCGCGTTCTTGACCCGGTCTGCGGCGAGAGCCGTTCCCCGGACGCTCAGATGCGCTCGGGAACCGGGTTGCCCGCGGCCCTGATCGCCTTCGGCAGGTTGACGGCCCCCAGGATGACCAGGCCGACCAGGAAGAACACCAGCAGCGACAGCACACCGAGCCGGTAGCTGTCGGTCAGTTGAAGCGCCAGGCCGAGGGCGAAGGATCCAAGGAACGTCGAACCCTTGTCGCTGATCTCGTAGAGGCTGTAGTACTCCGCCTCCTTGCCCGACGGGATCACGTGGGAGAACAACGAACGCGACAGCGCCTGTGTTCCGCCCATCACGATCGCGATGGCGAAGGCCAGCGCGAAGAACGGCAGCGCCGACCCCCTCGGCAGGAAGTAGGCCACGCCGACCACGGCCATCCAGGCGACCAGCGCGCTCATCACGACCCGTTTGGCCCCGTAGGAGGCCGCCAGCCTGCCCAGCAGCAGCGCGCCGCCGAAGGCCACGAACTGCACCATCAGGATCGCCGCGATCCGCGTGGTCTGGCCCAGCCCCAGCTCCTTGTCGGCGTAGGTCGCCGAGAAGGAGATCACGGTCTGCACGCCGTCGTTGTAGACCAGGTAGGCCACCAGGAAGGCCAGCGTCAGCGGATAGTTGCGCAGCCCCGCGATGGTACGGCCGAGCTGCCTGAAGCTCCCCGTGACGGCCGAGCCCATGGTGGGCGTCCCGGCCGCCGCGTGCAGGTTGCGCAGCCGCAGCATCGGGATGACCGTGAACCCCGCCCACCACAGGCCCGCCGAAGCCAGGCAGATGCGCACGGCGTCGGCCTCGGAGACGCCGAGGGACTCGTGCCCCAGGAAGAGGGCGAGGTTGAGGGCCAGCAGCAGGCCGCCGCCGAGATAGCCGAAACCCCAGCCGAGCGCCGAGACCCGGTCACGCTCGTCGGGGGTCGAGATCTCCGGCAGGAACGAGTTGTAGATGACGAACGCCGTCGAGAACCCCACGCTGGCCACGATGAACAGCACCCCGCCCAGCAGGTATCTCCCGTCGGAGACGAACCACATGCAGACCGTGGCCCCGGCGCCGATGTAGGCGAACAGCCCCATCAGCTCCTTCTTACGCCCGGTGTGGTCGGCCAGGGCCCCGGCGACGGGCATCAGGACGATCTGCAGCACGGCCGCCGCCCCGACCACGAAGGAGTAGTAGGCGCTGGGCCGCACGTCGAACCAGAGCACCTGGACGTACGGCCTGCCCCCGGCGGCGTTCTCGGCGATCGTCGTCAGGTAGGGGCCGAGGAAGACGGTCAGCACGGTGGAGTTGAAGGCGGAGTTCGCCCAGTCGTAGAAGTACCAGCCGCGCTGCTGCCTGCGGCGGGAGGCGGGGGATTCCCCGACTGCCTGTTCTGCGGTCATGGGCGTCCTTTGCTCACGGGGGTCACGGGGAGACGGGGGGAGGGGACGGGGACGGTCAGGCGGCCGCGCCGGGGTGCCACTGTCCGCGGGCCTGGAGCACCCCGCGCAGGCCGGAGATGTTGTCGGTCATCACGCCGTCGACCCCCAGGTCGAGCAGGCGCTCCATCTCCCGGGGGTCGTTGACGGTCCACACGTGGATCTGCATGCCGAGGGCGTGCGCGGTGCGCACCAGCGCGGGCGTGGTGACGCGCAGCCCGCGGAAGCCCAGCGGGACCTGCGCGCAAGGCACCCCCGCCCGCGCCAGGCGGGCCAGCAGCCGGCCGTAGCCCGAGGTGCTCGCCGCGGCGCGCAGGGCCGCGACCCCGCGCGGGCCGAGGGAGGAGCAGACCGGCCTGCCGACGGCGGCACGGGCGCGGACGAGCCGCTCGTCGGAGAAGGACGTCAGGCAGACCCTGTCGTAGGAGTTGGTCCGCCTGATCGCCTCGGCCAGCGGGGCGATGGCCGAGGCCTCCTTGACGTCGATGTTGAAACGCGCCTCCGGCCAGGAGCCCAGCAGGTCGTCCATGAGGGGGATCTCGTCAACGCCGTCGATGCGCGCCTGCCGTACCAGCCGGTAGGGCAGCTCCGCGATCCGGCCGCGCCGGTCGGTCACCCGGTCGAGGGTGTGGTCGTGGAAGGCCAGCAGCACCCCGTCCGAGGTGGCGTGCGCGTCGGTCTCCAGATAGGTGTATCCGAGCTCGACGGCGCGGGCGAACGCGGCGTGGGTGTTCTCCCGGCCCTCCGCCGCCCCGCCCCGGTGGGCGAAGGCGAGCGGGCCGGGATGGTCGAGGAAGGCGTAACGGCGCTGCACGTGCAGGAGTATGCCCGGTGCGGGCACGGCCCGTCATCGCCGGAAGATGAACGTTCGGGTGCCAGCCCCGCTCTCAGGAGGCCGGGGACTCCGGCGCGGGGCGGCCCGCCCACTCCCTGCGGCGCACCTCGGCGACCGCGATCGCGGTGGCGACCGCCACGTTGAGCGAGCCGACCCGGCCCACCTGCGGGATGTAGCAGACGGCGTCTGCGGCCTCCAGCAGCGCGGGGGAGCAGCCGTGGTCCTCCCCGCCGACCACCAGGCACACGTCGCCGTCCAGCTTGGCCTCGTGCAGCGGTACGGCGTCGCCGGTCAGCTCGATCGCGACCACGGTGAACCCGTCGGCCCTGGCCGCCCGCACCGCCTCGGCCACCGGGACCGGCTCCTCCCAGGCGACCAGGCGGTCGGTGCCGAGCGCGGTCTTCTGCGCCTTCGGGTTGGTCGGGGGAGTGGCGTTGCCCGCCAGCCAGACGCGGTCGACCCCGAAGGCGGCGGCCGTACGGAAGATGGAGCCGATGTTGAACGGGCCCGTCACCGACTCCACGATCAGCGCCAGGCGCCCCTCGGTGTTCCTGCGCCAGGTGCGGTTGAGCCGCTTGACGTCGGTCGGCCGCAGTTGCCTGCGCGGGTTGGCGGTCATCGGTCGTTCACCGTTCCTCGTCGTCCGTTCTCGTTCTTCGTCTCGCCCACCGTCTCGCTCATCGGGGGCCGCTCACCGCTCCCGGTCGGCAGGGCGGGCGCCGACCCGCAGGACCCGGTAGGAGGAGCGGGAGACCGCGCGCTCGGTCGGCCAGCCCTGCTCGTTCAGCCACCGCTGCAGGGAGTCGGAGCCCAGGTGCTTCTGGACGACCAGGTGGGCCTGGCCGTCCGGGGTGAGCCGGGACAGCCAGCGGGCCAGCATCTCGTGCATCGCGGTCTTGCCGATACGGATCGCCGGGTTCGACCAGATCGCGGAGAAGCGCACCTCGGGCGGAACCTCGTCGACGTGCACCGACCTTACTTTGTCAAGGGCGGCGGCCTGGGCGTTCCTCGCGCACAGCTCGACCGACCTGCGGTTGACGTCGACGGCCCACACCGTCGCCCCGGGGGCACGCGAGGCCATCGTCAGCGCGATCGGCCCGTAGCCGCAGCCCAGGTCGAGCAGGTCGCCCATCGCGGGCGGGGCCGGGACGCTCTCCAGCAGGATGCGGGTTCCCTGGTCGATCCGCTCGGGGGAGAAGACCCCGCTGTCGGTCTCAAGTCTCAGGTGCAGGTCGGGGAGCACGAGCGTGACCGAGCCTGGACGGCTGGCGGTCTGGGGACGCTCCTCGAAGTAGTGGGCCACGTCGTAGAACGTTACCAACGGCCGGGACCGGGTCAGGGCAGCCGTGATCCCAGCAGCCCCGCCGTCACGGCGACCAGCAGCCCGGTCACGATCGCCGCGACCACGAACCACTGGCTGATCTCCTGGTTGACCGTACGGTAGCCCAGCGAGGTGCCGATCTGCTCGTAGACCTCCCGGAGCTGGCTGCCCGACTCCGCCTCGTAGGCCCGCCCCGAGGTTCCCTCGGACAGGGTCTGCAGGGTGGTCTTGTTGACCGGCACGTTCACGTCGCGGCCGTCGATCGAGACGGTGCCCTCCTGGGTGCCGTAGGCGATGGTCGAGACCGGCACGCGGGCGTTCATCGCGGCGTCGATGGCGTCGGTGACCGAACGGCCCGAGGTGTTGTCGCCGTCGGACAGCAGCACGATCGCCGCGGGCGGCGGGTCGGTGACGGCCTGCTGGTCGAAGGAGCGCAGCGAGTCGATCGAGCTGAAGACCGCCTCGCCGATGGCGGTGCCGGCCCTGGTGGTCAGGTTGCCGACGGAGGTGACGACGGCCTGGTGGTCGGTGGTGGGGGAGACCACGACCGAGGCCGAGCGGGCGAAGGCGACGACGCCGACGTTGAAGCGCTCAGGCAGGTCCCTGACGAAGCGCTGGGCCGCCTCCTTGGCGGCGCTCAGCCTGCTCGGCGGGACGTCGGCGGCCTCCATCGACAGCGAGACGTCCATCGCGATGATGATCGTCGCCCGGTCGCGCGGGACCCGCACGGAGTCGGCGGGCCGGGCGGCGCCGAGGACCAGCAGGCTCATCATCAGCAGGAACAGCAGCGGCGCCAGGTGCCTGCGCCAGTCGGGCCCCGAGGGGGCGACCAGCGTCAGCAGCGGCAGGTTGGTGAAGCGCACCGCGTAGCGCCGCCGGGCGAACTGGGCGACGACGTAGCCCGCGACGAGCAGCGCGAGCAGCGCGAACAGCCACAGCCACGCCGGTGAGAGGAAGGTCATCTGGCCGCTCCGGGAACGAGGGACCGGTGCGCCAGGTGGGCCGTGCGCCGCTGCCGCAGGACGAAGCGCGCCACGTCCGCCACCCAGTCGCGGTCGGTGCGCAGCACCAGGTGCCCGACGCCGCAGCGGCGCAGCGCCGTCGCGGTAGCCTCCCGCTGCGCCGCCGCGGCCCGCGCGTAGGCCGTGCGGACCCTGGGGGTCAGGCGGATCCTGCGGTCGCGGCCCGTCTCGGGGTCGGTCAGGGTGACCAGGCCAACCGGCGGGAGTTCGAGCTCGCGCGGGTCGATCACCTCGACGGCCAGCACCTGGTGCCGGGCGGCCAGGCGCCGCAGCGGCCTCTCCCAGGACGGTTCGGCACCGGGGCCGAGGACCGGTTCGGCGTCCAGGAAGTCGGAGACGACAACCCGCAGGCCGCGCCGCCGCCGCGCGGAGGCCAGCACCTCGATCGCCTCGGCAAGGTCAGGGGCGTCCGCGACGGGACGGCCTCTCGGGGCCTGGGCCAGGGAGTTCAGCAGGCCGTACAGGGCGGGTCTGCCGCCCCTGGCGGGCATCCGGTGGACGTACTCGTCGTGCAGCACGTAGGCGCCGAACCGGTTGCCGATCCGGCTGGTCAGGAAGCCGATCGCGCCGACCGCGGCGACCACCAGGTCCCTCTTCTCCATGGTGGCCGTGCCGAAGTCCATGCTCGGAGACAGGTCGGCCAGCACCCAGGTCTCCAGCTCCCGGTCGGCGACCAGGTCACGCACGTGCGGGACGGTCGTGCGGGCCGTCACCGCCCAGTCCATCCTGCGGATGTCGTCCTCGCCGGGGACGTAGACCCTGCTGTCGCCGAACTCGCTGCCGGGCCCCGGCAGCAACCCCTGGTAGGAGCCGTGCAGCAGGCCGTCGAGGCGCCTGACGATGGTCAGTTCGAGCCGCCGCAGCGCCCGCTCGGAGGCGCCGGTGACGCCCGTCACCGCGCGCCCTGGTTCCACACCACCAGGGGCGGGGGTACGGCGGCCAGCACCCGCCCGACCACGTCCTCGGGGTTCACCCCGTCGGCCAGGGCGTCGAAGGTGAGCATCAGGCGGTGGGACATCACGTCGGCGGCCACGTCGCGGATGTCGTCGGGCAGCAGGTAGTCGCGGCCCCGCAGCAGGGCCAGGCCGCGCCCCGCGGCGACCAGGCCGAGGGTGGCGCGGGGGCTGACCCCGATCTCGATGTCGTCGGCCAGCTCCGCCAGGCCGTACTCGGCGGGGGAGCGGGTGGCCATCACCAGCCGGACCACGTAGTCGGCGACCAACTGGTGCACCGAGACCTGGTCGGCGGCGGCCTGCAGGGCGGTCAGTTGTGCCGGGTCGAGCACGGTCTTCGGCTCGGGCGGGGTCACGCTCATCCGGTGCAGGATCTCCAGCTCCTCGTGGGCGCTGGGGTGGGAGACCCGGATCCTGAACAGGAAACGGTCACGCTGGACCTCCGGCAGCGGGTAGACGCCCTCCGACTCGATGGGGTTCTGGGTGGCGAGCACGATGAACGGCTTCGGCAGCGGGTGCGTCCGTCCCGCGAGCGTCACCTGGCGCTCGGCCATGACCTCCAGCAGCGCCGACTGCACCTTGGCGGGCGCGCGGTTGATCTCGTCGGCCAGCAGGAAGTTGACGAAGACGGGGCCGAGCTCGACGTCGAAGGCCTCGCGGGAGGGATGGTAGACCCGGGTCCCCACGATGTCGCTGGGCACCAGGTCGGGGGTGAACTGGATGCGGGCGAACTCACCGCCGACGACGGTGGCCAGCGTCGAGGCCGCCAGTGTCTTGGCCACCCCGGGCACGCCTTCGAGCAGGCAGTGGCCACGGGCGAGCAGGGCGACGAGCAGGCGTTCGACCATGTGCTCCTGCCCCACGATGACCCGCCGGACCTCGGCCAGGGCCTCGCGCAGCAGTCCGGCGTCGGTCTCGCTCGGCAGTTCTTCCGCGACGGTCATGTTGACATTCCACCAAATGAAGTGCCGGGTCGCACGGCTGGTCGGGTGCCCATTTCCTGTTCCTACCCACAACGGTGCGGGGATGGGGTCGGCGTCGTGTGCTTTCATGGCAGGCGTGGCCAGTCCGCTTCAGTACGGTGACCCGCCCCACCTGGGGCCCTTCGTGCTGCGGGCGCGGCTGAGGGTCGGTCCCGCGGGGCTGGTCTACCTCGGTCAGGGCCCCGAGGGCAGGCAGGTGTCGGTCGCGGTGCTCACCAAGGGCGCCGCGCACGATCCCGCCGCCCGCGACCGCTTCGTCACCGGCATCCGCGAGGCCGCGGCGAGCCGTTCCGGGATGCGGGGCTGGATGGTCAGGGCGGCACGTGGCCGTACGGCTGTCGCGGACACGATGCCCCAGGTGCTGGCGATGGACGGCGGAGGCGCGCCGTGGGTGGCGACGCCGTACGAGCCGGGCAGGGCGGGGGCGGAGCGCTTCCTGGAACCGGTGCTGGTGCGCGGCACGCTGATCGGTGAGCGGCACGGTCCCGACTTCGCGCCGCACTGGGTGAGCGACCGTTCGCCCGCGCTGCCCGCGCCGCCGGTCGGCGCGCCGCCGCCCGTCGAGACCCGCCACTCGGTGATCTTCGCCGCGGTGGCGCTCGGCGTGTTGCTGGTGCTGCTCGCCGTGATGCTGCTGGTGCTGTTCCGCAGGCAGGAGGAGGGGGCGCCGCCGCCGAGGCCGCGCCCGCAGACGACGTTCGTGCCGACCCCGCCGCCGGTGCCTGCGACGACGGAGCCGGGGCAGCCGACCCCCTCGCCGTCCCCCTCGGAGAGCGGCAGCGGCAGGCCGGGCCCTGGGGAGGGCGACGAGGACGACGGCTCCCCTATCTGAGGCGCCTGTCCCCGAGAGCTGTCAGCGGGGGGAGACGAAGCCGGACTCGTAGGCGGCGATGACGGCCTGGGGGCGTTCGCGGGCGTCGAGTTTGGTCAGCACGTCGCTGACGTGTGTCCTGACCGTGTCCATGGCGACGGCCAGCTCCGTGGCGATCTCGTCGTTCGACAGGCCGCGGGCCATCAGGCGCAGCACGTCGCCCTCGCGGGTGGTGAGCCTGCCGATGCCGGGGACGGTCCTGCCGTCGCCGTGCAGGGCGGCGAGGGTGCGCACGGCCGAGGGGAAGAGCAGGCATTCCCCGGCTGCCACGGTCCTGATCGCCTGGACGAGCTCGTCGGGGCGGGTCCGCCTGAGCAGGAAGCCGCTCGCTCCGGCCCGCAGCGCCTCGTAGACGAGGTCGTCGTTGCCGAAGGTGGTGATCACGACGACCTTGGGCGGTTCGGGCAGGGAGAGCAGGTGCCGGATGGCCTGGAGGCCGTCGAAGGCGGGCATCCGCACGTCCATCAGCACCACGTCGGGGCGCAGTTCGCACGTCACGGCCAGGGTCCGCGCGCCGTTGACCGCCTCGCCGACCACGGTGAGCCCGGGTTCGGAGTCGATGATGACCCGCAGTCCCGTACGGGTCAGGTCCTCGTCGTCGGCGATCACCACGCGCAGGGTCATGGCCATGACCATACAGACCGTGTCCGAACCGTCCCTCCCCGCCTCGTCTGCGAGGTTTCTCCGGCAGTGCGTCGTGCGGGGAGAAATGACGGGATTGGCGGTCAGGAATTACTCCGGTGCTTGCCGCGAGATTCCGGTTGTCGCCTTTTGGGAGGCATGCCCGTCGAGTCGGATCTCGACCTTCAAGTTCGTGAAGTGAGATGAAAAAACGGACTGTGCCGGTTTTGTCGTTCTGGAGAGATGAAAATCCCCTGACGAGAAAAGCGCTGGCCAGTCACTCTTCGCGTCAGGGGTTGGTGCTACGTAGAAATCCTCGAGCCTCTATGACGGTGCCCGCTGTGCACATGAGCGGCCGTCACAGGCGCTTAGTTGTTGTCGCTGCTGGGGCTGAGGATGGGGATGTTGACGTCGCACAGGTTCAGGCCGAGACCGAGGCCGAGGAGCAGGCCCAGGCCCTGGTTCTGGGTGGAGCAGGTGGTCTCGCTGCTGGTGACGTCGACGTCCTGGTCGTGACCGACGTGGAACGGCGGCACGTGGTAGGGCGACGGGAAGGGGTCGGTGGCAGCGGAGGCCGCGGTGGCCTGCGTCATGGCGGCGACAGCCAGGGCGCTTGCGACGGCTGCGCCGACGATAACGCGACGGATCATGGTATTCCTCCATGGAGACTAATGGGAAATTCTGGGCGAATCAACGTGAGTGCCTTTCGGCCCACTGCGGATCGCCACGGACAATGATTGTGCATCGAGGGTCTGGATTTCAACTTTGTCGAGCAACTGGAAAGTAAAGTACTGAGGGTTTATCTCAAAAAATAGAATATGATCGATTTGAACCTTTGGAGAAGGCGGTGATATGTCATCGATGGCGCTTTTTTCGCTTCCGTCGACGGCGGTGCCGACATATCGTGAAAGTGCGACAAATGGACCCTTCGCGGGATTCCGGGGGTGGAGATTTCCGGATATGTCCAGTGGGATCGGTCGCGTGGAGCACGCCGTACGGCCCGGCGGGGGGCTTCGGGGGGCCTGGCGGAGGCGGGGAGGGGCGGGGGAGCCGGGTTTTCCGGGGGTCGTCACCGGTCGGCGGGAAAGTGGGCCGGTCCGGGGATCATGGCGCTGACACGCGGCTTCTCAGGGAAACCCGAGGTCAAGACGCCCTGATTTTTCCCCCGAAAAGGTATGAATGTACTCTCTGCGGGCACGCGATCCAGAAGCCGAGCCGCCAACCGTCGAGCTTCCTCACCGTCATTGGATCGCCTATGTCTCTTCAGGGCAACGTCATCCCGATCATCCACTGGTCACGCCGTTCCCTCTGTCTCACCGAGGATCCCGAGCTCTTCTTCCCCGTCTCGACGGAGGGACCGGGGCGTGAGCAGTACGAACGGGCCAAGGCCGTGTGCCGTCGCTGCCCGGTGCAGCACCGCTGCCTGGAGTACGCCCTGAACACCTACCAGATGTACGGGGTGTGGGGCGGGACGACCCCCGACGAGCGCAGGGCGGCCATGACGGCGCCCAGACAAGGGGCCAGATGACGGGAAGCGCCTCCTCAGCGGGGGCGATGCCGTACGGCGGGGCGGGTGAGGACCCCGCCACGGGCGGGACGGGTGCTCTCCTCCTCGATCAGGGAGGTGAGCCGGGCGGCGGTGCGCTGTGAGGTGTCCCCGCAGCAGACGTTGGTGATCACGTGGGTGGTCTCCGCGTGCCGGGAGAGCGCGAGGACCCGCGAGGCCCACGGCCGGAGCTCGTCCTCGGTGTAGCGGTAGGCGAAGCGCTCCTCGACGCTGCCACCGGCCCAGTGCGGCGAGTGGCCGTGCAGGCGGACCACGGCGAGGTCGGAGGCGGTCACGGCCAGCACCGGCGGGATCGAGGAGGGATGGCCCTGGGGCATGTCGACGCACACGTAGGGGATGTCGTGCTCGGTGAGGAAGTCCAGGGTGGCGGCTCGGTTGCCCTCGTCCATCCAGGTCCCGTTGCGGAACTCGACGCAGACGCGCATCGGGGCGGACCGGCGCACGCATTCGAGGACCCGGCGCCTGCCGTGTTCCCCGGCGGGCAGCCACGGCGGGAACTGGAACAGCAGGGCGCCCAGCTTGCCCGCCTCGTGCAGCGGGGCGAGCGTGGCGAGGAAGCGCCGCCAGACCTCGTCGGCGATCCGCGGGCCGACGTTGTCCAGGTAGAGGCGCTCCGGGGTCTCGCCGAGCGTCTCCCGCAGGTCCTTGTAGAGCGCCTCGGGCCGGGTGGGATGGCCGGTCAGCAGCGAGAACGCCTTGATGTTGAAGACGAAGCCCTTCGGGGTGCGGTCCCGCCATCCTTCCACGGTCCGCAGCGACGGCGGGTGGTAGTAGGTCGAGTCGACCTCGACGATCGGGAACCGTGAGGCGTACCAGGCCAGCCGCGCGGCCGGGGTCGAGGCCTCCTTGGGATACCAGCCGGACTCCAGCAGAGACCTGTCCGTCCAGGAGGCCGTGCCGACCAGGATCCGGCCCGAGCCGTCGCCACCGGGGATGGGACGGGCCGGTCGGTGGATGGCGTGTGTCATGTCCCGCCCCTGCCCGCGTACCGGCTCCTCTCACGCCGCGAACCCGCCGGTGAGGGCGCTTCCCCCATGTTTCCAGCTTTGGTGAAATATCTCGGTTTCCCGGACACCGGTCACTAGGGTGACTGGGGTGGGGGCGGATGCGGGCACACGGGTGTGGAGTGAACTGCGGGTTTCCTCGGCGCCGAGGGTCTCGGTGTCGATCTCGCCGAACCTGACGGCACTGGCGGTGATCGCCGACGCACTGGCGGGCAGACGGAGGGGGCTGCCCGAGCGGTGGCGTCGTGCGGTCCAGGAGTCGGTCGGCCCGAGGGCACGGGAGGCGGTCAGGCCGCTGGGGGCACCGGGATACTCGGTCGTCCCCGACAGCGTGGTGCCCCAGACCCCGATCGAGGGCTTCTCCGTCACCTCACAGGCCGAACTGCTGCGCGCGGTGCCCGAGGAGCAACTGACGGCCGACCTCGAACAGGTCTTCGGCGGGGGAGTGCCCGAGCACTGGCGGCCCGCCGCCGACCGGCCGAAACGGTGGTTCGCGGGATACGCGGCGGCCCTTGAGGACGTGTGGGACGTGACGGGGCCGCTGTGGGAACGGGCCTCCTCCCTGTTGGACCGGGAGGTCGAGCGGGTCGGCACCGCCGTCGTCAGGGGCGGCCTCGACGTGCTGCTCAGCTCACTGAGCGAGCGGATCCAGTACGGCGAGGACGGGCTGCTGATCGCGGACCTCGAACCGAGCCGGTACGACCTCGGCGACCGGAAGATGATCCTGGTGCCGATGCTGGCCGGGCGGGACGCGGTGATCGTGAAGCTCGACCACCCCGAGGTGGTGTGGATCGCCTACCCGGTCCCCGGGGCGGAGACGCTGTGGCGGGAACGCGACCCCAGGGCGGCCGACGAGTTGGCGGCGCTGATCGGCCCGGTGCGCGCGGCGCTGCTGCACACCCTGGACCGGCCCGCCACGATGAGCGCCCTGGCCTCGGGGGCGGGGATGGTGCCCAGCGCGATCACCTACCACTGCGAGCGGCTGGTCGCGGCGGGCCTGGTCAGCCGCGAACGGCGGGGCCGCGAGGTGTGGATCGTCCGTACCCGCAGGGGTGAGGAACTGCTGGACCTGTTCCGCCACTGAGATCCGGGCGGCGATGGCCGTCGCCGGGGACGTGTGCGAACCTTGGCCCATGGCTACTGCGCGCTGGAACGGCGAGATCATCGCGGAAAGCGACGAGACGGTGATCGTGGAGGGCAACCACTACTTCCCGGTCGAGTCCGTCTCCTCCGAGTACCTCAAGCCGTCGGAGACCACCACCGTCTGCGGGTGGAAGGGCACGGCGAACTACTACACGCTGAACGTCGAGGGGCAGGAGAACCCCGACGCCGTCTGGTACTACGCGGACCCGAAGGCGGAGGCCGCCGAGATCAAGGGACGGGTGGCCTTCTGGAAGGGCGTCGAGGTCACCGACTGAGCTCACCGGAAACCACGGGGGACGGCCTCACGCCGTCCCCTTCTCCATGAGAACCAGCTCGGTCTCGACCTCGTGACCGTACAGCCAGGCGTTCTGCCGCAGCGGGTCGCCGTTGGCGAGGCCCTCGTCACGTTTGCGCTGCTCGGGACCGTCGGGCAGGTGGTTGACCGCCTCGCGGCCCCGGCTGCCGAGCTGCACCTGCGAGGCCCTCGGCTTGCGGATCTCCTCGTAGCGCAGCAGCGCCCGGTCCGCGGTCTCCGGCGTCGCCTCCCGCAGGCACCCGGCCAGGACCGCCGCGTCCTCGACCGCCTGGCAGGCTCCCTGGCCGAGGAAGGGCAGCATCGCGTGGGCGGCGTCCCCGAGCAGGGTCACCCGCCCGTCGGTCCAGCGGTCCAGCGGGCTGCGGTCGTACATGGCCCAGCGCTTGGTCTCCGAGGCGGCGGCGATGAGCTGCCCGAGCCGGGGGTCCCACGTCTCGAACTCCGCGGCCAGGTCCTCAAGACGGCCGTCCGTCGTCCACGACTCGATCCGCCACTCCCCGGCGGGCACGACCGCGACCACGTTGACCAGCCGTCCCCCGCTGACCGGGTAGTGCACGAAGTGCCTTCCCGGCCCGAGCCAGATCGTCTGCGCCGGTCTGAGCATCAGGGAGGGGGCGGCCTCGGCGGGCACCAGGCACCGGTAGGCGCACAGCCCGGAGAAGCGCGGCGGCGCCTCGGCCACGACCGTGGGCCGCACCGTGGAGTGGATGCCGTCGGCGCCGACGACCACGTCCGCCACGGCCGTGCTCTCCCGGCCCGCGGAGTCGATGAGGGTCAGCTCGACCTCCCGGCCGTCCTGCCGCAGCCCGGTCAGCCGCCGGTCGAGCCGTACGAGCTCCTTCGGCACGGCCTCGGCCAGCATGGTCAGCAGGTCGGCCCGGTGCGCGACGTAGCAGTCGGCGCCGTACAGCCTGCGGCACTCGGCGCCCATCCGCTGGGCGAACAGCACGCTGCCGTCCTGCCAGCGGCGCATCTCCCAGGCGACGTCGAGCCGTACGGCGAAGTCGGCCAGCCGCTCGCCGAGCCCGGCCCGGGTCAGGGGGCGCACCATGTTGGGGGCGACGATGATGCCCGCGCCGACCTCGCGCAGCTCACCGGCCTGCTCGTAGACGGTGACCTCGACGCCCGCCCGGTCCAGCAGCAGGGCGGTGGTCAGCCCGCCGAGTCCTCCTCCGACGACGGCGACTCTCATCGGGCTCCTCCGCTGCTTCCCGGGCCCGCCAGGCGGCCGAGCCCTCCGTCGACTCTGATCCTGGGCGGCCCCCCGCCGGGCAACGGCGGCAGGCCGTCGTCGTCGGCACGCCAGTCCTGTACGGCCACCAGCCCCGGGTCGAGCAGTTCGAAGGGACCGAAGAGCGCGCGGACCCGCTCGTGCGGGCGGAAGGTCACCTGCATGGGGGTGTTCGCCGTACCCGAGGACAGTTGTGCCCGCGCGGCCGGTGAGCTCTCGGAGGTCACGTGCGAGAGCGCGAGATGACTGCCGGGGGCCACCCGCCGGGCGAACTCCTCGACGACGCCGTCCGGGTCCTCCGCGTCGGTGACGAAGTGCAGCACCGCGACCATGATCAACCCGACCGGTTCCGAGAAGTCGATCAGCCGGGTGACCTCGGGGTCCTCCACGATGTCACCTGGTCTGCGGACGTCGGCCTGGACGCTCGTCACGTTCTTGCCGCTGGAGAGCAGCACCTCGGCGTGCAGGCGTACGACGGGGTCGTAGTCGACGTAGACCACGGTGGCCGAGGGGTCGGCGGCGTGGGCGATCTCGTGCACGCTGGGGGAGGTCGGGATGCCGGTGCCCAGGTCGACGAACTGGCGGATGCCCCGTTCGGCCATGGTCCGTACCGTCCTGACCAGGAAGTCGCGGTTGGCCCTGGCGGTCAGCCTGGCGTCGGGGGCGACGGTCAGCAGCCGGTCGGCGAAGGTGCGGTCGACCGCGAGGTTGTCCTTGCCCCCCAGCAGGTAGTCGTAGACACGCGCCGAGCTGGGCACGGTCGGATCGACCCCCGGGGGAACACGTTCCAACTCGGTCACCGCGACTCCTCCGTCGGCGAAGGCCAGCGCGTTGATCATACTGGTCGAATTACCGCCCAGGATGGCTTATCTGGACCAAGTATCCGTTCTCACTATTCCTTTCCCGCCTCTCCTGTACGGCCCCGCCAATGGGCGCGAGCCGTACAGGAAGGAGGTTCTCAGCGCGTCTGAACCTGGACGGAGACGATCTCGTGCGCGGTGATCCACGTCGAGGAGGTCGTGCCCGCAGGGGCCCACTCGCTGTAGATCGGGATGTAGCCGACCTCCGCGAGGAAGTGCTTCTGCAGGACGAAGACGCGGTGCTCTCCGGTGCCGCCGGAGCAGTAGCTGCTGGCGGTCCGGTCGACGATCTGGTAGCTGCAGCCCGTGGGGGCGGCGGAGGCGCTCGTCGCGGTGCCGGTCACCATCGTGGCGGTCAGCAGTGCGGTGGCGCAGACGGCCGCGAGCCGACTTCTGGCGTTCATGCGTGACTCCTGGGGGGTGAGCGTCGGCTTCTGGAGCCCCGCTGAGATCGCGGCCCGCGGGGGTGGGCGAAAGGCGGCCCCCTGGGAAAGGGGATACGCCGGATACACCGTCGATGACGGTTAGTTAAGGGAATTAACGCAGGTCAGCGCGGTTCTGGTTAGGAAAGTTTCTTTAAAGAAAAGATAAACCGGGCTCTGGAGGGCGTCAATATCCCTTTTGGGGAACGTGTTCTCCGTCGCGATTTCAGGGGCGGACCCGGTAGTGGTAGCCGTGCGAGGGGGAGAAGCCCGCCCGGGTGTAGAGCCCGAGGGCCGCCTCGTTGTCCCGCTCGACCTGGAGGTAGAGCCGCTCGGCTCCCCGCCCGCGCGCCCACCTCGCCCCCGCGGCCAGTACGGCGGCCGCCACCCCGGTGCGCCTGCGCTCGGGAGCGGTCGCCATGCAGAAGACGCCGGCCCACTCCCCGTCGGCCACGACCAGCCCCATCCCGGCGGGGCGGTCCTCGACGGCGACGCTCAGGAAGGCCGCGGGGGAGGGGACGCGGGAGAGCACCTCGCGGCCGACGGCGGCGCTGTCGTCGTGGCCGTCCAGCTCGGTGAAGACGCCGAGCCACCGGTCCGGGGCGTCCGCCAGGCGCACGGGCAGGGGCGGCACGGACGCCGTCGCGGCGACGACCTTCTCGGTCGGGGCGGTGAGCACGGCGGTCATCCCGGTGCGTCGGTAGCCCGCCTCGGCCAGGGCCGCGTCCAGCTCGCCGTGCTCCTCGGCGGGGCTGACCTGGACGCGGACGGGAAGGCCGCGCTCGCCGTAGAAGCGCTCGACGAGGCCGATCCCGGGCGTGCCGGTGCTCGGCGGGGGAGGCAGGGCGGAGTTGCTGCGCTGCCTGCCGACCCCGGGGGTGTGCCGGAGCAGCCAGCCGTCGCGCTCCTCGGCGAACGCCGCGGGCCAGGCGGCCGCGGCCCGCCGTTCGATCCCCCTGACCGTCGTGTCACCGCCGGTACCGGTCATGTCGTCTCCCCGTGGTCGGAGGCCATCACGTCGGACGATCCCCCATCCTCCCCCGGGGTCCGTCCCGCGCCCGAAGGGGGTGAAAAAAGAGCAGGATGGAACGGTCTACAGTGGCCTCTCCAGGCGTAACATCCCGAAGACGGCAGAAAGCCGGGCGAGGTCGAACGGCCCGGCATGCTATTGCGGACGCCCTCTTGTCGCAATTCCTTCATGGCCGAAAACAGAGGGCATGACATGAAAACCATCTGCGGACGCCTTGACCTGGTCATTTACTGGGAAAAGGTGCATAGCGTGAAGTTATAGAAAACTGTGGGGTTCAACCCACTCCCGCACGGTGTCAGCTTTGGTCCAGTCCAGGCTGCCTGGTTCGTTCGGCCCGCCCCGTGGCGGCATCGCACATCGCCGGTCCCTCACCGGCCTCGTCGGCGCCGTGCGCGGCCGGGAGGAGCGGCCAGGCACGACCCCCCGAAGGCCAAGGAGGCCATTGTGGACGCCGAGAACACCCCCGTCGAGGAATTCGACGAAGAGAATGACACCAGGGGCATCAGCCGTAAGACCCTGCTGAAGGCCGCCATCATAGGTGCCCCGATCCCGCTGCTCATGGGCGGGGTTCCCGCCCTGGCCCGGGACGCGAAGCAAGAGGGCAAGCTGCTCGACCCGACGCCGTACTGCGGCAGTGGCGACCCCGCCACGATCGCCCAGACCGAGGGCCCGTACTTCAAGCCGGGTTCCCCGCTGCGCGACACGCTGACCGGCGCGGGCACGGCGCTGACCGTGAGCGGCTTCGTGTTCAACCGCTCCTGCCAGCCGGTCGCCAACGCGCTGCTGGACTTCTGGCAGGCGGACAACGCCGGTAACTACGACAACAGCGGCTACACCTTCCGCGGGCACCAGTTCACCAACGCCCAGGGTGGTTTCAAGCTGACCACGATCGTGCCGGGTCTGTACCCGGGCCGTACCCGTCACATCCACGTGAAGGTGCAGGCCCCCGGCCGGAGCATCCTGACCACCCAGCTTTACTTCCCCGGTGAGCCGCGCAACAACACGGACACCATCTACGACCCGCGCCTGCTGATGAACGTCAAGACGGTCGGCTCGGGCCGTGAGGCGACCTACGACTTCGTGCTCAACTTCACGGGCACGCCGCAGACGCCCACTCCCACCCCCACCAACAGCAACACTCCGACTCCGACGCCGACCCAGACCGGCAACCCCGGTGGCACCTGGGCCGCGTGGACGAGCTACAACGCCGGTGACGTCGTCAGCTACGGCGGCTCCAACTACCGGTGCATCCAGGCGCACACCGCCTACCCCGGCTGGGAGCCGCCGAACGTTCCCGCCCTGTGGCAGCGCGTCTGACGCACCGGCCTGTCATGACCGGTGCCCGCGTGCGCGCGGACACCGGTGCCGGATACTCCGGCCGGCGCACCGTGGGGCCGGTGCAGCGCGGACCGGTGGGCGGGGCGGTCAGCCGTCCCGCCGTGGCGGCGGTCCCCGGCCGCCGCGCGAACCCCGTCGTCACCGTGCCAGGGCGGGCGCTCATCCGGTGACGTGACGGGACGCGCGGGTGGCCGGGGACCGGCGTCGCGTCCGCGGACCGGGTGTCACGTGCACACGTGGCGCCCGGTCCCGTCGTGGTCTTCCCCGGTGCGCCCGGACCTCCGGTCCGCACCCCCCTTTTCCGGGGAACGCCGGGAGGTGGCTCGTCCGTCAGGACACCCCTCCCGGCGACCACCGGAGAGGCGACACCGGGAAGCGGTCAGCGGTTCTGCTCGGTGACCAGGAAGGCCACGGAGCCGCCCTCGTCCACGTCGGCGTCCAGTGCCTTGTCGTCGAGCAGGTCAGCGGCGGCCTGGTCCAGGAAGATCCTGGCCCCGTCCGTCTCGACCACCTTGTCATCGGTCTCCGGGCCGTTCACGACCGACAGCGTCAGTGAGCCCGTGCCGTCCGGCTGTGAGGAGATCCGGACGCCGGTGTCCTCCGATTCCGCCACCTGAGAGCTGAGGTCCCTGATCACCTGGGCAGCGGTGTCCGTCAATGTGAGCATCGTGACTCCTTGTCGGGATCTGGGTTGATTATTCGCCCTTGCCCGCTGTGAAAGTGCCCAACCGCTTCCCTTGTCCTTATTTCTCCCGTGACGCCTCCACGCGAGGAGCCTTTCCGCGAAGCTCGTAGGGCGCAAGGCTGCGGGACAATGGGCGTATGCGTGCGAGTCGTCTGCTGTCCCTGCTGCTGCTTCTGCAGACCCGGGGGCGGATGACGGCCACCGAGCTCGCCGGGGAGCTGGAGGTTTCGGTCCGCACGGTCTACCGGGACGTCGAGGCGCTGTCGTCGGCGGGCGTGCCCGTCTACGCCGACCGGGGACCCACCGGGGGATACCAGTTGCTGGACGGCTACCGCACCCGGCTCAACGGCCTGACCGCCGAGGAGGCCTCCTCGCTGTTCCTCGCGGCGCTGCCGGGGCCCGCGGCCGAACTCGGCCTCGGGGAGATCGCGGCGAACGCCGAGCTCAAGCTGCTCGCCGCCCTGCCCCCCGAGCCGCGGTCCCACGCCACCAGGATGCGTGAGCGCTTCCACCTCGACGTCCCCGGGTGGTACCGCGACGCCGACGAGACCCCCTTCCTGTCCGACGTCGCCGAGGCGGTCTGGGAGCAGCGGCCGATCCGCATGGTCTACCGGCGCTGGGGGCCGCGCGAGGTCGAGCGGCTGGCGCAGCCGTACGGGCTGGTCCTCAAAGGGGGGACGTGGTATCTCGTCGCGGCGGCCGACGGGGGAGGGCCGCGCACCTACCGCGTATCACGGATCGTGACCGCCGAGATCCTCGACGGCCGCTTCGAACGGCCGGCCGGGTTCGACCTGTCCGCGTTCTGGGAGAACTACTCGGCCGAGTTCCGCGCCCGCATGCACACCGGGCACGCCCTGGTGCGGGTCGCGCCGGAGGCCATGAAGATGCTCCGCTACGCCGTGGGCGCCGAACTCGTCGATACCGCCCTGATGGAGGCGGAGCCACCGGACGAGCGGGGCTGGACCACGCTGCGCCTGCCGACCGAGTCGACCAGGCACGCCCACTGGCTGCTGCTGCGCATGGGCGCGGACCTTGAGGTGCTCGAACCACCGGAACTGCGCGAGATGATGACCGAAACAGCCGCGGGACTCCGCGACCTGTACGGCCCCGGCCCGCGAGAGGGCTCCTGACCAGCGGAAACGCCGGAGGGAAAACGCTGTCGCCCGTTACGGGCTGGGTGCCCTAGCCTGTCCGGATGCTGATGCCTTTCTCCCCGACCTTCCCCATCCGTACCGACCGCCTGATCCTGCGCCCCTTCAACCATGACGACCTGGAGGGGCTGAACGCCATCCAGTCGCTGCCCGAGGTCGCCCGGTACGTGTACTGGGAGCCCCGCGACCTCGACGAGTCCGCCGAGGCGCTGGAGATCAGGATCGGGCAGACGACGCTGACCGAGGAGAAGCAGCCGATCACCGTGGCGGTCGAACTCGCCGAGACCGGCGAGCTGATCGGTGACGCGATGCTGTTCTGGCAGAGCGAGCAGCACCGCAGCGCGGAGGTCGGCTACGTCTTCCACCCCCGCCACCACGGCAGGGGATACGCCACAGAGACGGTCGCGGCCCTGCTCGAACTCGGCTTCGACGGCATGGGCCTGCACCGGATCTTCGGCCGGATCGACGCCCGCAACGACGCCTCGGCCCGCGTCCTCGAACGCGTGGGCATGCGCCGCGAGGCCCACCTGGTGGAGAACGAGTTCGTCAAGGGGGAGTGGACGGACGAGGTCGTCTACGCGATCCTGCGGCGCGAGTGGCGTGCCCGCCGCTAACCGGTGATGTCCGGGTTCGCCGCGAGGATGTCGTCCCTGACCCGTCTGAGGCGCGGCAGGTAGGCGCGCACCCGCAGCGCGCGCTCACGCAGGCCCGCGGCGGTCTCGACCCCCAGGTCCCCGGCCAGGTCGAGGAAACCGGGCATGAAGGCCGCCTCCCGGCCGTCGTGGGCCAGGATCTTCAGGCAGCGGGCGTAGGTCGCGGCGATCCAGAAGACCGCCTCCCGGTGGTGGCCGCGCGCCAGCAGGTCGTGGCCGCCGCCGACCGCGACCGGCCGCGCCGCCTCCGCGATGTCCGAGGCGAAGGGGTACGGCGTCGCGGGACCCGCCGAGGCGGCGTCGAAGGCCTCCGTCATCGTCCTCAGGTGGCGCGCCACGCGTTCCGCGTCCAGGTGCGCGCAGCCGAGCAACTCCAGCAGCTCCTCGTGGACCTCCGGCCTGCCGTACTCCAGCAGCAGCGACCGCGCCGCCAGGTAGCGCAGCCGTACGGTGGGATTGCGCAACCCTGCGGTCAGCAGCACGTGCGTGGTCACCCCGGTCGGGAACAGCCACCCCGTCACCCGGTCGTACGGCGGGGCCAAGACGTCGAGCGCTGCGAGCGCCGCGAGCCCGTCGGTGACCTTGTTCTCCGCCTCCTCGCAGCGTCTGAGCACCCACTTCCGTCTGGCGTAGCCCCTGGAGACCGCCTCCCGCAGCGCGCCCAGCGCGCCCGTGGGGTCGGCCAGGACCGTGTCGCCCCGCAGCGCGCCCGCCAGGTGGTAGGAGCCCAGGACCTCCTCGCTCGACGGCACCGGCTCCCAGCCCAGGTAGGTGATCTCAAGCAGTGCTCCGCCGTAGCGGAACTTGCCGGGCTTCGGCGGGGGACGCCGGGTCGAGAGGACGACCATGACGTCGACGTCGGAGGCGGGGGAGAGGGGGGCGTCGGCGGGCAGCCAGGCCACGGAGCCGCTGAGGAAGGCGCCCACGAAGCCCGGGATGCCCGGGGAGTGCTCGGCGATCCACCTGGCCGCCGTCGCCCGTGCCTCCGCGGCGTTCATCGTCATCCACCCATCTTCTCTGAAGTTGATCTACATTGTAAAGGCGCCGGGTTAGATGATTTTCCCGGCAAAAAGGACAGACAAATCGCAACGAGGGCCGTGGGTAGGCTGGCCGCGGGTCCACGAGCGGTCGGAGGTGACGGATGACCGAGCCCGAGTTCACCGTACGGCGCCCGCCGCCCGTGTTGCGGCAGTTCGTCGCGAGCTACACCGGCTACCGGGAGGTGGGGCGGGAGCCGGGACGCCACCGTGGCCTGCCCTCGCCGTACCTCACGTTGATCGTCACCCTCGACGAGCCGCTGGTGCTCTCGGTGCGCTCGGACGGGCGGGCGGGGCCCGAGCGCTACGACACGCTGGTCGGTGGCCTGCACACCACGTCGGCGCTGATCACCCATGACGGGCGGCAGTCGGGTGTCCAGCTCACGCTGACCCCGCCGGGGGCGCGGGCGCTGCTCGGGCTTCCCGCGGGGGAGCTGGCCGGGGCCGACCTGCACCTGTCGGAGGTCATGGGGGACTGGGCGGGACGGCTGCGCGAGCGGATGCTCGAAGGCGAGGACTGGGCGGGGCGGTTCGCGGCCCTGGACGCCGAGCTGCTGGCGCGGGTGCGGGTGGAGCGGACGATGCCGGCCGAGGTGGCGCGGGCGTGGGGGCTGCTGATGTCCTCGGAGGGTTCGGTGAGCGTGGCCGAGCTGGCCCGGGAGGTTGGCTGGAGTGGCCGTTACCTGAGCCGGAGGTTCGCCGAGGAGATCGGTCTGCGGCCGAAGGAGGCGGCGCGGGTCGTGCGGTTCGACCGGGCGCGGCGCCGGTTGCGGCGGGCGGCGGCGCTGGGGGAGCTGGGTGGGCGGTTGACGCTCGCCGATCTGGCGGCCGGGTCCGGCTACTGTGACCAGGCCCATCTGGCCAGGGAGTTCGGCGCGCTCGCGGGGTGTCCGCCGAGCCGGTGGCTGGCGGAGGAGTTCCGAAACGTCCAAGCCTGGGGTGCCGCGCTGGCGGAAGACTCGGGTGCATGAACGAGACAACTCCACGGCCCCAGGTGTGGCCCATGCTGCGTGCCCGGGATCCCCGTGGCCTCATCCGCTTCCTCGTGGAGGCGTTCGGTTTCGAGGAGACCGTGGTCTACGGCGAGGGGGAGCGGGTCGATCACGCCGAGCTGTCCTGGCCGCTGGGCGGCGGGGTGATGCTCGGCGGGACGCGTGAGGTGGCGGACGATCCGTGCGGGCTGAGGCCGGGCACGTTCGGCGCCTACGTCGTGACGGACTCGCCCGACGAGCTGTTCGCCAGGGCGGTCGCCGCGGGGGCGCGTCCGGTCCGTGAGCTCACGGACACGGACTACGGTTCGCGTGACTTCATCGTCGCCGACCCGGAGGGCAACCGGTGGTCGTTCGGTACCTACCGGGGGCATCCGGCGGGGTGAGGAACGGGCCACGGGAGACACCCCCGTGGCCCGTCCTGTGTGTCTACGGCGCTTTATGGCAGGGAGTCGATGGCGGCGTGGAGGTCGGGGCGGGGGCCGATGTGGTGGGGGTCGCCGGTGGGCTGGGCCGTGCCGGTGAGTTTGAGGGTGTCGCGGACTTGGGCGGGGGTGAGGACGCCGCTTCCGGCCTTGGCGACTCCCTGGAGGGCGGCGACGGTTCCGGCGACGATGGCGCTGGCGCTTGAGGTGCCGCTGAAGGTGCCGGTGTAGTTCTTGTTGGGGTTGCTCTCCGAGGGGGTCAGGTCCCGCACCGAGGGGATGCCGAGGGTCGCCACGCAGACGCCGTAGGCCTGGACGTCGAGGCGGGAGCCGTAGGTGGAGAAGCTCATCGCGGTCAGTTCGGTGGGGGCGCCGGATCCGTGGCAGTTGACGCCGCCGGGGCTGGGGGAGGCTCCGGCGCCGACCATGATGGCGCCGGAGTCGGGGCGGCCCATGATGGTCGTGGCGTAGGTGTCGGTGGGGTCGTCGAGGTTGTTGCCGCCGTTGCCCGCGGCCTCGATGACGGTCACTCCGGCGGCGGTGGCCAGGACGGTCTGGTCGTAGATGTTGCTCTCGACCTCCCAGGGGTACCAGGGGCCGCCGGAGCCGGTGGGGGTCACCCCGATCTCGTAGAGGATCACGTCGCCGGGTCCCGAGTGGGCGGTGGCGTAGGCGACGGAGTCGGGGACGTCGGTGCCGGACAGGTGGAGGGTGGCGTGCGGTGCGATGCCCGCCATGCCGAGGCCGTTGTCGTCCTGGGCGCCGATGACTCCGGCGACGGCGGTGCCGTGGTAGATGGCGGGGTCGTTGACGCAGGCGTCGCCGAAGACGGGCGGCACCTGGACGATCTGACCGGTCGCGACGTGTGCCGCGAGGTCCTCGTGGCAGAGGTTCCAGCGGGTGGCCAGGCCGTTGAGCTGGGTCGGGGCGGTTCTCGGGGTGGTGGTTCCGTCGCCGAGGCGGCCGCTGCCGTTGGCGCCCCAGACGTAGAACCACTGGCCTGCCTTGCCGACGTTGTGGATCGCGCCCGCCGCGATCTGGTCCGCGGCGACGGAGATCGTGACGGGGGAGGTGCGGTCGACGATGGTGCCGTCGCCGAGCTGGCTCTGGGCGTTGTCTCCCCAGGCGTAGGTGGTCGTGGAGAAGGTCGTGGCGACGCTGTGCAGGGTGCCCGCGGAGACGCCGTTGACGCCGGTCAGGCCGGGGACGGTGACCGGGGTCTTGCGGTCGGTGGTGGTGCCGTCGCCGATCTGCCCCTGGCCGTTGTCTCCCCACGCCTTGACGGTGGCGCCGGTCAGGAGGGCGAGGACGTGGTCGCCGCGGCCGCTGACCTGGGTGACGTCGGTCAGGCCGGTGACGGCGGCGGGGGTGATGTGGTCGGTGGTGGTGCCGTCGCCGAGTTGCCCCTGGCTGTTGTCGCCCCAGGCTTTGACGGTGCCGTCGGCCAGGAGGGCGACGGAGTGGGCGGTGCCCGCCGCGACGCTTCCGGCGCCGGTGAAGACGCCGGTGAGGCCGGGGACGGTGATGGCGACGGGGGAGTCGGATCCGCCGTAGCCGAGCTGGCCCTGACTGTTGTCTCCCCAGGCGCGTACGGTGCCGTCGGAGAGGGTGGCCAGGACGTGGCCGGGTCCGGCGCTGATGGCCACGGCGTTGGAGATTCCGGCGACCTGGACGGGGACCTTGCTGTCGGTCAGGGTGCCGTTGCCGAGTTGGCCCTGGCTGTTGTCGCCCCAGGTCCAGACGGTGCCGTCGTCCTTGAGGGCCACGGAGTAGTCGTTGCCCGCGGAGACGGTCAGGACGTGGGACAGGCTGGGGACGCGCGCCGGGACCTTCCTGGTCGTGGTGTCGCCCATGCCGAGCTGTCCCTGGCCGTTGTCGCCCCAGGACCAGGCCTCTCCGCCGAGGGTGGCGCCCCAGGCCACCATCAGGGAGTGGTTGGCGCCTGCGGAGACGGTCTGCGCGCCGTACTGGGGGATGATGCTGGACTGGTACTCGATGTCGGTGACGGTGATGCCGTCGCCCTTGCCGCCGGTCTGGGTGTGGGCGTAGTCGGCGTCGACTCCTCCGCCCAGGACGGAGGTGGCGGGGTTGAGATACTTCTGGTGGGTGCGCAGGGGTTCGGTGGGGGCCGCGAGGGGGAGCCTGGCCTGGGCGATCTCCACCGAGGGCAGCGCGTTGAGGTCCCTGAGCAGTCCTTCGACGCCGCTCCTGGGGGCGGTGACGACGAACCAGGAGTTCAGGTCGGGCAGTTCACGGCCGGTCCGTTTCTCCAGTTGGAGGCGCTGTTCGGTGATCTTCGTCTCGGGGGTCGAGGACAGCGGCCGGATGGTGGCGTCCCGGTACTTGCCCAGCACGTGTTGGATCTCGGTGGCGTCCCCGGAGTCCTTGGCGACCAGTCCCTGTTCGCGCAGCCGTACGGCGAGGCCCGGCTTGAACTTCACGGTCAGTTGGGTCGTGGAGAAACCCTTGGGCAGCGGGCCGTGGGTGCCCGGGGCGGTGTTCTTGTCCTTGCCGTGGTCGTAGGCGGGGGCGGGTTCTGCTGAGGCGGGACCCGCGGTGACCACGCAGGACAGGGCGCCGACGGCCACGGCGAGCAGGGCGGTGGCGAGTCGCCGTCCTGTTCGCCGGGGTGAGGGAGAGCCCGCGCGACCCCGGGTGGCGGAGTGAGCTGACACCGAATTCTCCTTTTTCGTCTTTCCGTGGTGCGTGGGCGCCGCCGGTGCTTGTGGCTTTTCGGGCATGCGGGCACGCCGGAGGGCGCGTTTCCCACGCGGTGGATGTGCGGTGTGGAACCAAGGGAGCAGACGGGTCAGCATAGGCTGATCATCGGTATGAAAATCAACTGTTGAAACGATTTACACGGTCGGCTTCCGGGTGGGCGCCCAGTGTTATTGCGATGATCGTTGAAAGATACTTTTGTCGCTTGACAGTGCGGTTTCCTCGTCGTATTGAGGCTTTCTGTGAAGCCCGATGAGCAGGGACTTTCCCAATGGGGGAGGTGTGTTTCTGTGATGGGGGGATTCCTGTGGGTCGCGAAGGCTGCCTAAGGGAAAACGCCGTCCTGATTTTCCCGGTAAATGGACGGCGTTCCGGATCCTCGACGTAGGCACGCGTCCGGGATTCTCACGGCTTCAGTGTGAGCCTTTTCTTCGACGCGCCGGGGAACACGACGACCAGGTGTTCTTCACCCGTGTCGCCGAACCGCACGTAGACGCGGAGCCGGTAGTGGCCCTTTCCCGCGATCGCCAGGTTCGGCATCGGGGCGCCCGCGCCCACCTCGTCCTCGCCCATCTCCGGCACGGTGAGCCGGCCGCTGCGGCTGACGATCGGCATCTCGTTGATCTGCTCCCACCCGGCCGTTCGCCGTGGTGGTGCGGTGCGCATGGCCTTCACCGTGAGGCACAGATCGACGACGTCCTCGACGTGCCCGACGAGCACCGCGCTCTCGGCGACCCCGAAGAGGGCGCCGTCGTCGTGGATCCTGTCCATCGCCTCCTCCGCCTGCTCCTCGGTCACCCTGTCCCCAGGGTCGTGGACCAGATAGCCGAAGTCGCCGTCGGCGAACAGGAAGTACTTGGCCGTGGCCTGGACGACCCCCTTCGTCCTGGGCCACGGGTCACGGCAACCGGCGTTCGCCGCGGTGAGGTAGGCGGCGTTCGCCTCCCGCGTCTCCTCGGTGGAGCGCAGCAGTTCGGGATGGGCCGCGCCGATGATCTCCGGGCAGACGTAGACGAGGTCCTCTGGATCCACGCCCCAGGAGGACCGCTCGCTCCCGGCCCGCTTCAGGATCGCCTCATGCTCCTCGCCGTTCCTCGCCCGGCACAGCGCCTGCCCGGAGGCGAGGATCCCCTGGTCCGACATGCTGTCCGGGAACATGGGCGGGGTTCCGTCGTCCGTGCTCCGCGCCAGGCACAGGAACACGGCGTCGCGTTCCGCGGGTTTCAGGTCGCCGAAGGCGGGCCGGTCGTAGCAGTCCGTCGATCCGCCGGTGTAGGTGAGGTGCGGGGTCCGTTCCGGGTGGATCATCGCGATGATCGGCAGCAGGACCACGGCGGCCACCGTGAGGCGGACCGCGCGCCGCCGCGCGGGCGGAAGATCCGCCGGTTGGCCCTCGGGAGGAAGCTCACGGGCGGTCGCCGCGATCCACACGACGTTGACGAGCATCACCGTTTTCACCATGACGAGCATCGCCAGGTTGTCGAAGATCTCGTCGGCGAAGAAGCCGAGCGAGATCAGTACTTGGAGACCCGCAGACGACCAACCGAGGGCCCGCGTGCCGCGGCTCCACCGGCCGTCGCGCCGCTGCCCGATGACCGTGACGACGGTCACCGCCAACCCGCCCAGCGTCAGGGCCAGTTGGACGCCGACGCCCGTTCCGAGATCGGGGAGGTCGAGTTCGTAGAGCAGCGCGTCGGCCAGTCCGGCCAGTTCGACGGCGAACATCGCCCCGGCCGCCACGCGCAGCAGGCGGGATCGCCAGCGGATGACGAGTAGGTAGAGGATGTCGATCGCGGTCCACAGCGCGAGCTGGAACGCCGCGATCACCGTGTCGGGGAGTATGTCGGCCGGGTACCGCAGCACGAGGCTGTACGCCACCGCCAGGTACAACAGGCGGCGCAGCGCCTTCTCCCGGCGGTTCACTGGTCCCCGCACGGGGGTGCGCAGGATCAGCCACAGGAACGCGGCCTTCACCAGGGCGGCTCCGAGCAGCGCCACGGTCGTCGGGGCGTCGAACCCGTCGGACGAGTGGAATCGCACGTAGCCCGGCAACGACCAGTTGACGGCCAACCAGAGCCAGGCGTCGCCGAGCACCAGGCCCGCGACCGCCGCCGCGAGGACCAGACCGACGACTCCAAACCCGGCGATCCGCCATAAACCATCCGGAAGCATGGGTCGTGATCTTAGTGCGGCGCTGCCGTACGACCGTCCTGCCCGGATTCAGCGGGGTGGGCGCAGGGCTCCCGCCGAGGCGGACATGAACGCGGCGAGCAGCACCGGGATGCCCAGGGCGGCGGGCAGGCCGACGATCTCCGCGGCCCCGCCGATGAGGGCCGGTCCCGCGACCAGGCCCGCGTAGCCGATGGTGGCGACCTGGGCGATGGAGGCTCCGGCGTGCTCCGGGTCGTGGTTGCCCGCGGCGGAGAAGACCTGGGGCACGATCGTGGCCAGGCCGAGGCCGAAGAGGGTGAAGCCCGCGACGGCGGCGGGGACCTGGCCGACGAGCAGCGCGGCGCCCAGGCTCACGGCGGCCAGCAGGCCGGAGACGCGGACCAGGCGGACCGGGCCGAAACGCAGGGCCAGCCGGTCACCGGCGAGGCGGCCGACCGTCATGGCGGTGGAGAAGGCGGCGAAGCCGAGGGCGGCGACGCCCTGTGAGGCGTGCAGGTCCTCGAAGAGGTAGACGGCGGTCCAGTCGACGGCGGCGCCCTCCCCGACGAGCCCGGCGAAGGCGACCACGCCGATGAGGATGATCCAGCCGGTCCTGCGTGTCCTGGGAGGCGGGTTCTCCCTGACCGTCGGGGCGGGGGGCAGCAGGTGGCGTCCGGCCAGGAGGCAGGCCAGGGCGAGGGTGACGCCGGTCGTGGCCAGGGTGGGTCCGGCCCCGGCGCCGAACCAGGCGAACAGGCCGCCGACTCCGGCGCCGAGGAGTCCGCCGACGCTGTACATGCCGTGGAAGCCGGACATGAGGGGGCGGCCGCAGGCGCGTTCGACCTCGACGCCGTGGGCGTTCATGGAGACGTCGAGGGAGGCGTTGACGACGCCGTACAGGAAGAGGGAGGCGATGAGCAGGGGCAGGGTCGGGGCGTAGCCGGGCGGGATGACGGCCAGGGCCGTGACGACGGCGGCGGGGGTGATGACGCGGGCGCTGCCGAAGCGGTCGGTGAGGCGCCCGGCGAAGCGCATCCCCACGATGAGGCCGGTGGTGAGGGCGAACAGGCCGTAGGCGAGCTGTCCGTTGCTGAGGCCGAGGTCCTGTTTGACGGCGGGGATGCGGGCGGCCCAGGCGCCGGAGAGGGTGCCCAGCGCCAGGAAGAAGAACGAGACGGCCAGGCGGGGGCCCGTCAGGGAGGCGCCCCCCGGCCCGGTCAGGAGGCGTCCTGGCGGCAGAGGGCGACGGTCGCTGCCTCGATCCTGTCCATGACGCTCAGCAGGTCGCGCAGGGTCTGGGTGTCGAGCAGGCCGATGAGGTGGCGGAAGTCGGCGAGCCCGGCGTCGGTGATCCGTTCGACGAGGGTACGGCCCGCCGGGGTCAGTTCGACGCGGCGGACGCGACGGTCGTTGGGGTCCTCGCGGCGGGTTACCAGGCCGTGGCCGACGAGGCGGTCGACGATGCCGGTGACCGTGCCGAGGCCGACGCCGAGGTAGTGGGCCAGATCCTGGCCCGAGGCGGAGTCCTGGTAGGAAAGGAGCATCACCACGCTGAGCTGGCGCATCGTGAGGTTGGAGTCGAAGAGCGGAGACGGCGGCCTGCGCTGGGCGAGGAATCGCCCAAGGTCCCGCTGCAGCTCGCCGATGCGGTTGATCAGCCGGTCGCGTTCGTCGTCCACACTCACCTCTCCGCTTCCTGAGAAGGTTATCAGGATCGCAAGACGACGTTAAATATTCGCGTAAAGCGAAGTGTTAGGCTGGGGCGAACTTATGTGCAATGCCCCTTCAGGCCCCTTTAGGAGTCCGCCCCCATGACCGCCCTGGCCAGGTTGAGTCTTGCCAACCGCAGCCTCGTCATAATGATCGCGGTCGTGTTGAGCGCCTTCGGCGCCTTCGCGATCCCCTCGCTCAAACAACAGCTGCTGCCCTCCCTCTCGTTCCCCGGTGCCTTCGTGGTCGCCCCCTACCCGGGCGCCTCCCCCGAGATCGTCGAGGAACAGGTCACCAAGCCCATCGAGGACAGCTTCCAGGGACTTGAGGGGGTCACCGAGGTGACCTCGACCTCCAGCGAGGGGGTTGCGCAGGTCCAGGTGTCGTTCGAGTACGGCACCGACATCGACGCCTCGGTGAACAAGATGCAGCAGGCGATCTCACGGATCGGCTCCCAGCTACCCGACGGCGTCGATCCGCAGGTTCTGGCGGGCGGCACCGACGACATCCCGGTGCTGGTGCTCGCGGTGTCCGCGGGCGGTGACCAGCGGACCACCGAGGACAGGCTCAGGCGGACCATGGTGCCCGAGCTGCAGGGCATCGACGGGGTGCGCGAGGCCACGGTGACCGGCACGCGGGAGGAGACCGTGGTGGTCACCCCCGACACCAAGAAGCTCGCCAAGCACGGCCTCGCGCCGACCGCGGTCGCCGACGTGCTGCGCGCCAACGGCCAGTCGATCCCCGCCGGCAGCCTCACCCAGGACAACACGTCGCTGACCGTCCAGGTCGGCAGCCGCATCACCTCCGTCGAGGACCTGGAGAACCTCTACCTGCAGCCCGCCGCCCCGGCGCAGCTCCAGCAGCAGGGGGCCCCTCAGGGCCGTACGGCACAGGCACAGGCGGCGCAGGCCGCGCAGGCGCAGGGCGCCCGGGGGACGGCGGCGCAGCGCCTCCCGGTCGCGGCTCCCAAGCCGCCCAAGCCCGTCAAGCTCGGCGACGTGGCCACGATCGAGCGTTCGCAGGCCGACAGCACCTCGCTGACCCGCACCGACGGCGAGCCCAGCCTGGGCGTCTCGGTCACCATGAAGCCGGACGGCAACGCGGTCGCCATCTCCCACGCGGTGCGCGAGAAGCTGCCCGAGCTGACCAAGGAGATCGGCGCCGCCGCCAAGGTGAGCGTGATCTTCGACCAGGCGCCCTACGTGGAGCGTTCGATCGAGGACCTGACCACCGAGGGTCTGCTCGGCCTGGCCTTCGCGGTGCTGGTCATCCTGATCTTCCTGCTGTCGGTGCGCTCGACGCTGGTGACGGCGATGTCCATCCCGCTGTCGGTCGTCATCGCGCTGATCGCGCTGTGGCTCGGCGACTACTCGCTGAACATGCTGACCCTGGGCGCCCTGACCATCGCCGTCGGCCGCGTGGTCGACGACTCGATCGTGGTCCTGGAGAACATCAAGCGCCACCTGGGGTACGGCGAGGCCAAGCGGGACGCCGTGCTCGCGGGCGTGCGGGAGGTGAGCGGCGCCGTCACCGCCTCGACCCTGACGACCGTCGCGGTCTTCCTGCCGATCGCGGTGGTCGGCGGCATGGTCGGGCAGTTGTTCGCCCCGTTCGCCATCACCGTGACGGTCGCGCTGCTGGCCTCGCTGCTGGTGTCGCTGACGATCATCCCGGTCCTGGCGTACTGGTTCCTCAAGGCGCCCGTGCTAACCCCCGAGCAGGCGCGCGTGATGCGCGAGGAGGCCGAGGCCAAGGAGCTTCGCAGCCCCCTGCAGCGGATGTACCTGCCGGTCCTGCGCTTCGCCACCCGGCGCAGGCTGATCACCGTCCTGGTCGGCATCCTGGTCTTCGTCGGCACGATGGGCCTGGCCGGGCGGCTGGAGACCAACTTCCTCGACTCCTCGGGCCAGAACACCCTGTCGCTGACCCAGAAGATGCCCCCCGGCACCGACCTGGCCACCACCGACGCGGCGGCCAAGAAGGTCGAGCAGGTGCTCTCCTCCTTCAGGGAGGTGGAGACCTACCAGGTCAACGTGGGCGGCGGTGGCGGCTTCATGGGCGCGGCCGCCGGAGGCGGCGGCGGGGACCGCGCCTCCTACTCGGTGACGGTGGCCGAGGGCACCGACACCACGGCGCTTGAGGACAAACTGCGCGACCGGCTCGGCGGGCTCAAGGACGCCGGTGAGATCACCGTCGGCGGCTCCCAGGGAGGCCCCGGCGGCGGCTCGACCAACCAGCTCCAGGTGATCGTGCAGGCGCCGGACCTCGAGACGCTGCGCGGCGCGGCCGAGACGGTCCGCGGCGCGATGGCGGGCATGAGCGGCCTGCGGGACGTCTCCTCCAACCTGGAGGCCAGCGCCAAGCGCGTCGAGGTCCAGGTCGACAGGAAGAAGGCCGCGGAGAAGGGCCTGACCGAGGCGCAGATCGGCCAGTTCGTCGCGCAGGCCTTCAGGGGCGCGCCGCTTGGCCAGGTCACCCTCGACGGCCGGGCCAGCGACCTGATCCTGCGCAGCGGCGACGCCCCCGAGGACATGGCGCAGATCGGCAGGCTGAAGCTGCCGACCGCGACCGGCACGGTCAAGCTGTCCGAGGTCGCCAAGGTGGCCAGGGTCGACGGCCCGACCCAGGTGACCCGGGTCGACGGTGAGCGCAGCGCGACGGTCTCCGGCACCTCGACCGCCAGCGACCTGGGCGCCCTGACCGCGACGCTGACCACGAAGATGCAGGACCTGAAGCTGCCCGACGGCGCCCGCTACACCATCGGCGGGGTGAGCGCCGACCAGAACGAGGCGTTCGGCCAGCTCGGCCTGGCGATGCTCGCCGCCATCGCGATCGTCTTCATGATCATGGTGGCGACGTTCCGCAGCTTCGCCCAGCCGCTGGTGCTGCTGGTCTCGGTACCGTTCGCCGCGACCGGCGCCATCGGCCTGCTGCTGGCCACCGGCACCCCGCTCGGCGTGCCCGCCCTGATCGGCATGCTGATGCTGATCGGCATCGTCGTGACCAACGCCATCGTGCTCATCGACCTGATCAACCAGTACCGCGAGAGCGGGCTCGGGGTGGTCGAGGCGGTGATCGAGGGCGGACGCAGGCGACTGCGGCCGATCCTGATGACCGCGGTCGCCACGATCTTCGCGCTGATCCCGATGGCGCTCGGCCTGACCGGCTCCGGCGGGTTCATCTCCCAGCCGCTGGCCATCGTGGTCATCGGCGGTCTGCTGTCCTCGACGCTGCTGACGCTGGTGCTGGTGCCGACGCTGTACGTGATCCTCGAACGGACCAAGGAGCGTTTCAGCCGCGGGTCCAAGGCAGGTAAGCACGAGGCCGAGGTCAAGTCCCAGGGTGACCTGACCCCGGTCGGCTGACCTCTCGCACGGGGTACGGCGGGCGTCGCCGTACCCCGTGGCGGGCCGGGAGCGCGGGCGGCAATAGACTGAGGCAACGTGACTGCCAAGCCTCGCATCCCCAACGTTCTGGCCGCCCGCTACGCCTCGGCGGAGCTGGCCCGCCTGTGGTCCCCGGAGTACAAGGTGGTGGCCGAGCGCCGCCTGTGGCTCGCGGTGCTGGCCGCGCAGGCCCGGCTGGGGATCGCGGTGCCAGAGGAGGCCGTCGCCGACTACGAGAAGGTCGTCGAGCAGGTCGACCTGGCCTCCATCGCCGAGCGGGAGCGGGTCACCCGCCACGACGTCAAGGCCCGCATCGAGGAGTTCAACGCGCTGGCCGGGCACGAGCACGTGCACAAGGGCATGACGTCGCGCGACCTCACCGAGAACGTCGAGCAGCTGCAGATCCGCGACAGCCTCCTGCTGGTGCGCGACCGCTGCGTGGCGCTGCTGGCCCGCCTGGGCACCCTGGCCGCCGAGCACTCCGGCACCGTGATGGCCGGGCGCTCGCACAACGTGGCCGCGCAGTCCACCACCCTGGGCAAGCGGTTCGCCTCGGCCGCCGACGAGCTGCTCGTCGCCCTGGCCCGCCTTGAGGAGCTCATCGCCCGCTACCCGCTGCGCGGCATCAAGGGTCCGGTCGGCACCGCGCAGGACATGCTCGACCTGCTCGGCGGGGACCGGGCGAAGCTCACCGAGCTTGAGGACCACGTCGCCACCCACCTGGGCTTCGCGAACCGGCTGACCAGCGTCGGGCAGGTCTACCCCAGGTCGCTGGACTACGAGGTCGTCACCGCGCTGGTGCAGCTCGCCGCCGCCCCCTCCTCGCTGGCCAAGACCATCCGGCTGATGGCCGGGCACGAGCTCGTCACCGAGGGCTTCGCCGAGGGACAGGTCGGCTCCTCGGCCATGCCGCACAAGATGAACACCCGCTCCTGCGAGCGCGTCAACGGGCTGACCGTCGTGCTGCGGGGCTACGCCTCCATGACGGGCGAGCTGGCCGGTGACCAGTGGAACGAGGGCGACGTCTCCTGCTCGGTGGTACGGCGGGTCGCCCTGCCCGACGCCTTCTTCGCCTTCGACGGGCTGGTCGAGACGATGCTGACCGTGCTGGAGGAGTTCGGCGCCTTCCCCGCCGTCATCGCCGCCGAGCTCGACCGCTACCTGCCGTTCCTGGCCACGACCAAGATGCTGATGGCCGCGGTGCGCGCCGGGGTGGGCAGGGAGAGCGCCCACGAGGTGATCAAGGAGCACGCGGTCGCCTCCGCGCTGGCGATGCGCGAACGCGGCGCGGGCAACGAGCTGGTCGCGCGCCTGGCCGCCGACGAGCGCTTCCCGCTGGGCGAGGCCGAGCTGCGGGAACTGCTGAGCGAGCGGCTGTCCTTCACCGGCGCCGCCGCCGACCAGGTCGAGGCGGTCGTGGCCAGGATCCAGGAGGTCGTCGCCCGCCACCCGGCCGCCGCGGCCTACGTCCCCGGCGCGATCCTGTAGACCTTCTTCTTGGAGCTTTTTGGAGCCCCCCATGGAGTTGACCTCCGTCGAGGACGTCGCCGCCGCCTGCCAGGACGACACGATCGTCATGTGGGCGGCGCAGGGGATGCGCGACGGCATCCGGGCGTGGGCGCACGGCGAGGCGGTCGCCGTCGCCAGCCCCGACCTCAACCGCCGCGACCGCCTCACCGTGCGCGGCCCCGCCGACCAGGTCGCCGTTCTCGTACGGCGGGCGCTGCCGGAACTGGCCCCCTCCTACCGCGTCATGGCCGAACGGGACCTGGCCGGTGAGCTGGCGGACCTGCTGCCGGGCTCCGGCCCGGTCCGGCCGTTCGAGTGGATGGAGACCGCCACCCCACCCGCCCCCCACGACGCCGGGGACGAGGAGACCGGGTGGCTCCTGGAGACCGACGCCGAGGTGAGCGCCCTGCTGACCGAGGCCGCCCCCTCCGCGTGGGCCGTACCGGGCTTGCCGGGAATCCGCAGGTGGGCGGGGGTGCGCTCCGCCGAGGGCAGGCTGGTCGCGACGGCCGCCGACGCCTGGTCCTGCCCCGAGGTGGGGTTCGTCGCCGGGGTCGCGACCGCCCCGGCGCTGCGCGGCAGAGGATACGGGCGGCGGGTGTGCGCCTTCGTCTTCCGGTCGCTGATCGCCACGCACGGCAGGGTCGCGCTGGTCGTGGACACCGACAACCGCGCCGCGATCGGCGTCTACGAGCGGCTCGGCATGCGCCTGCGCCCGGTCGCGGCCCTGGCGGTGCCCGTCTGAGGCGAGCGGTCCACTTCGTGGAATTGGCCGTTCTTCCCGGGCGGGGACGCGGGACAGGATGCGGACATGGCTTCGCTCACCTCCTTCGCCGCCGTCGCGCTGATCGCCCTCGGGATGGTCCTCACCCCCGGGCCCAACATGCTCTATCTGATCTCACGGTCGGTGACGCAGGGCAGGGGGGCGGGCATGGTCTCCCTGGCGGGCGTCGCCACCGGGTTCCTGGTCTACCTGGCCGCGACCGCGGCGGGGATCGCGGTGGTCTTCGCGGTTGTGCCCGCCGTCTACACCGCCGTCAAGCTCGCGGGCGCGGCCTACCTGCTGTGGATGGCCTGGAAGGCGCTGCGGCCCGGCAACGACGTCTTCGCCCCGGGGGAGACGCGCTTCGACCCGCCGCGCAGGCTCTTCTCGATGGGGCTGCTCACCAGCCTGCTCAACCCCAAGATCGCGGTGATGTACGTGTCGCTGCTTCCCCAGTTCGTCGATCCCGCCCTCGGGAACGTCGCCGCGCAGGGTCTGGCCCTCGGCCTCGTGCAGGTCGTCGTCTCGCTGTCGGTCAACACCCTGATCGTGCTGGCCGCGGGCTCTGTCGCCGCCTTCCTGGCGCGGCGGCCGATGTGGGCGCGGGTGCAGCGCTACCTGACGGCCACCGTCCTGGCGGGGATCGCGGTGCGCGTCGCGACCGACCGTTCGCGCGCCCTGGCCGCCGTCCCATAAGACGCACGGTGCTACATTTCAGCCGTGCTCACCGCCGTGCTCGCCTTCACCGCCGTCGCACTGGTTCTCACCGTCTCTCCCGGTCCGGACACCGTGATCGTGCTGCGCACGACGGTCGCCTCGGGCCGCAGGGCCGGGCTGCTCGCCGGGACGGGGGTGATCCTCGGCTGCTACGTGTGGGGTGTGGCGACCGCGCTCGGCCTGACGGCCCTGCTCGCCGCCTCCGACCTCGCCTACACCGCCGTCAGGATCGCCGGTGCCGCCTACCTGACGTGGCTCGGCGCGCGGGCGCTGTGGAACAGCCGTCCCGGCGCCGCGACGCGGCAGGAGCGGCCGGAGGCGGAACTCGCGACCGGCGCGTGGAAGGCCATGCGGGCCGGGTTCGTGACCAACCTCCTCAACCCCAAGGTCGGGGTCATCTACATGACCCTGCTGCCGCAGTTCGTCCCGCACGACGCCGCCGTGCTCCCCACGACCCTGCTGCTGGTCACGGTGCACAGCCTGCTGGGCATCGCGTGGTTCGCGCTCGTGGTGACGGCCGCGCACGCCGTACGCGGCGGGCTCGCCAGGCCGTCGGTGCGCCGCCACATGGAACGGCTGACCGGCCTGGTGTTCGTCGGCTTCGGCATCCGCCTGGCCGCCGAGGCGCGCTGAGTCATACGCCTCTCAGGCGCCGAACCAGCCGGGCACGTCGAGCCGGAACGTCTCACCCTCGGTGAGCGCGCGCAGGTCCGTCTCGAACGCCCGCATGCGCTCCGGCCCCAGCGTCCCCGCCCAGCGGGCGCGCAGCTCGTCGAAGACGCGCGCGGAGAGCGCCAGACTCTCCAGCCCGTACGGCGTGAGCCGTACGATCTTGCGCCGGGCGTCGCCGGGGTCGCAGGCGCGCTCCACGTAGCCCAGTTGCTCCAGGGTGCCGACGGTCTTGCCCGCGGCCTGCTTGGAGATGCCCAGGCGCCTGCCGAGCTCCACGGCGGTCGTGCCCTCGACGCCGATGGCCTGCATGACGAAGCCGTGCATGGGCCGTACGTCCGGGTGCCCCCGGCGGGCCAGTTCGGCGTGGAGATCGTCGATGAGCATCCGGAAGCCGAGCAGGAGCCTGAGCGGGAGCTCGAAGCCGGGGGGATCACTGGACACGGTCGGTAACCTGGTTCGCCATTTCGACAACTATGTTTACGTTTCCCACCTTAGCGGTCACGGCGAGCCGGTCCTGCGTCTGTACTCGTTCCACGCCGTGACGCAGTAGCCGTAGCGCCAGTCGCCGGGGGACAGGTGGCGGCAGGCATAGGCGGCGCCGACGGCGCCCGGCGAGGGCCGGGGCTGGGGGGCCGGGGGCTCGTTCGTCCGGCCGTCCTGCGTGCGCGACCGGGCGCCCCTTCTGTCCGCGCCGGTGTGACCCCTGCCCCAGCTGTTCGCCCGCCGCAGGGCGTGCCGCTGCCGCCGTTCCCTCCCGGCCGCCCGGGTGGTCCTGGTGGGCCTGGTCATCGTGGGCCGTTCTTCGGGCGGTGCCACGGTTCTCACCGGGTCCCGGGGTGGTGTCGTGTCCCGCTCTCTCGTCACCTTCCTCGGGCGCTCCTTCTCGGCAGGGGGGCGGCCCGGCGCGGCCGTGACCGTCGGGACGGGCACGGCGGCCGGGGTCGCACTGGCCTCGACGACCCTGGGGGGTTCGCTGGTCTCGGTGGTTGCGGCGGGGGTGGGGACGGCGGCCCGGATGCCCTGCGGCCAGTACGGCGGCGCCCAGCCGGACGTCCAGACGCCGACCCCGGCCGCCGCGAGGAACCCGATCAGCAGCGCGGACCGCAGGAGACGGTCCCGGGGCAACTCCCGCCACGACCACGGCTCAGGCTCCGACGGCCGCCTGCGGCGGGTGCGCAGCGCCGTGAGATCCAGGCCGACCCAGTCCCCGTAGGAGAACGGATCGCCCGCGGTGCCGTACGGCACGGGCGCAACCGGAGCGGGCGGGGGCGGGTTGTCGTAGGGATGTCTGCCCCTGGGGGTCGCACGGGGACGCCTGGTCCGGGTGGGTTCGTGCTCACCGCGCATCTCGCCTCCCACACGCATCCGTCCTGATCAGCCTGCCCTCGATCACACATCGTGTATCGCCGGTGACAGTACTGTCCTACTGACCTGTTATCAGAAACAGGTGCCAAATGCGGGGAAACGCGCGCAAGCCACACGATCTTCGGTGTTGGGGAAGCGTCCCGGTAGTCTCGGGAAAATCCTGGTTCGGATATCGGCACAGCACGGAGGCATGAATGATGCGGTTGGAGCGGGGTTCGGGTCGGCTGTACGCCATGATGCTCACGCTGACCGTGGTGGTCGTGCTCCTGGACCAGCTCACCAAGTTCTGGGCGGTCTCCACGCTGTCCGGTGACGAGCGCGTCGCCGTGCTCCCGCCGCTGATCCACTTCAGGCTGCTGTACAACGCCGGAGCCGCGCTCTCCATAGGAAGCGGCGCGACCTGGGTGTTCACCCTGGTGGCGGCGGGCGCCGTGGCCGGCATCCTGTACGCCGCGCGCCGCCTGGCCTCTCCCGGCTGGGCGCTGGTGCTGGGCGCGCTGCTCGGCGGCGCCGTGTCCCACCTGGGCGACCGGCTCCTCCGCCAGCCGGGCTTCGCCCGCGGGCACGTCGTGGACTTCATCGACTACGGCCCGTTCGTGGGCAACGTCGCCGACATCGCCCTCGTCGGCGGGGGCGTGGCGCTGGTGCTGCTCACCCTGCGCGGGGTGCCGTTCGCCAAGGCATCAGCCAAGGCACCGGCCGAGGAGGCCGTCTAGCCGCCGGCCGGATTCCCGGGGGCACCACCGCTGTTGACCAGCGGCGATCGGTTCACGAACCCTTCTCCGGGTATTTCGGTCACCCTCATCCTCGGTAGATCGTGATTTTTCATGTGTTGTCTTCACTTTCAAGGGCATACGCATGGCAGCCGAGCAAGAGGGAGAGTGGACCATGACAGTCACCGGCATCATCACCGCCATCGTCATCGGAGCGATCATCGGCGCGTTGGGCCGGCTGGTCGTCCCCGGGCGTCAGGGCATCCCCATCTGGCTGACCATCGTGATCGGCATCGTCGCGGCCCTCATCGGGACCGCGATCGCCGGTGCGCTGGGCGTCTCCAGCACCAGGGGAATCGACTGGATCGAGCTGCTCATCCAGATCGCCCTCGCGGCCGTCGGCGTCATCGCCGCGGCGGGCCTGTACGGCAGGCGCGGCGTGCGGTGACCCAGCCCGGCACGTGAACTCACGGACGGCCCCGGCCAGGGGAGACCTGGCCGGGGCCGTCCGGTGTGTTCATGTCACTCCCCGCGCGCCTCGGCCAGCGCCGCCTCGAAGGTGTCCATCTCCCGCTGGAGGCGGTCCAGGCCCGCCGACGGCAGCCACGCCATCACCCGGGCGACCCCGGCCCGCTCGCACGCCTCAAGCACGGCGGGGTCGGCGGGCGCCGCCATGACCACCGTCACGACCCGCCTGCCCGCGTCGGCGGCCCTGCGCTGGAGCTCACGCGCCCGGTCGAGGACGTCCGGCGCGTAGTTCGGCAGCCAGCCGTCGCCGTAGGAGAGCACCCGGTCGAGCACCCGGGGGCCGGTGCCGCCGACCAGCACCGGGGGATGGGGGCGCTGCGCGGGCTTGGGCCAGGAATAGATGGGGTCGAAGGAGACGAACCTCCCGTGGTACTCGGCCTCGTCCTGGGTCCAGATGCGGCGCATGGCCTCGACGTTCTCCTTCATCACCGCGAAGCGCCGCGCCGGATCGACCCCGTGGTTGCGGATCTCGGGCTCGTTCCAGCCCGCTCCCACACCGAGTTCGAACCGGCCCCCGGTCAGGTGGTCGATGCTCGCCACCGTCTTGGCCAGGCTGATCGGGTGGTGCTGCGGGACCAGGCAGACGCCCGTCCCCACCCGCAGCCGACTCGTGACCACGCCCGCGGCCGTGCAGGCGGTCAGGGCGTCGTAGGTGTGGGCGTACCTGCGCGGCAGCGTCCCGCCCTCCGGCGGCACGGGCGGCTCCCCGGAGGCCTGGATGTGGGTGTGCTCGGTGAAGAAGAGGGCGTCGTGGCCCCGTTGCTCGACGAGCTGGGCCAGCACGCCCGGACGGACCGCGTCGTGTGTGGCGAAGTACCCGAAACCCGTTTCCATGGCTTCCCCGTTCCCTGCGGTCTTCTACGGTGGGCGGGCGGGCGCGGCACGTGTGCGCCGCGCCCGCCCCGAGGTCATCTGAAGCGGCGGAGCCTGAGGCTGTTGCTCACCACGAACACCGAGGAGAACGCCATCGCGGCTCCGGCGATCATCGGGTTCAGCAGCCCGAGCGCGGCCAGCGGCAGCGCGGCCACGTTGTAGGCGAACGCCCAGAACAGATTGCCCTTGATCGTCGCCAGTGTACGGCGCGACAGCCGGATGGCCTCGGCGGCGGCCCGCAGGTCGCCCCTGACCAGGGTCAGGTCGGCGGCCTCGATCGCCGCGTCGGTCCCGGTGCCCATCGCCAGGCCCAGGTCGGCCTGGGCGAGCGCGGCGGCGTCGTTGACCCCGTCGCCGACCATGGCCACCGAGCGGCCCTCGGCCTGCAGCCGCCTGACCACCTCGACCTTGCCCTCGGGCAGCACCTCGGCGATCACCTCGTCGATGCCGACCTCGGCGGCGACCGCGCGGGCCGCGGCCTCGTTGTCGCCGGTCAGCAGCACCGGCGTCAGTCCGAGACCGCGCAGCCGCTCGATCGCCTCGGCGCTGGTCGGCTTGACGGTGTCGGCCACGACGAGGACCGCGCGGGCCCTGCCGTCCCAGCCGACCGCGACAGCCGTACGGCCCGCGGCCTGGGCCGTCTCCACCGCCCGCCCAAGCTCGGCGGGCAGGTGCTGCGACCAGTCGGCCAGCAGCCTGGGCCTGCCGACGACCACGGCGTGGCCGTCCACGATGCCCTGGACGCCGAGCCCCTCGACGTTGGCGAAGTCCTCCGGGGTGGGCAGCTCGCCCACTCGCTCGGCGGCGGCGCGGGCCACGGCCCTGGCGATGGGGTGCTCGGAGGCGTGTTCCAGGGCTCCGGCCAGGCGCAGCACCTCGTCACGGTCCTCACCGTCGGCCGGGTGCACGCCGGTGAGGGTCATCCGGCCCTCGGTGACGGTGCCGGTCTTGTCCAGCACCACGGTGTCCACCTTGCGGGTGGACTCCAGCACCTCGGGGCCCCTGATCAGGATGCCGAGCTGGGCGCCGCGTCCCGTGCCGACCAGCAGCGCGGTCGGGGTCGCCAGGCCGAGCGCGCAGGGGCAGGCGATGATCAGCACCGCGACCGCCGCCGTGAAGGCCGCCGAGGCGCCGCCTCCCGTGCCGAGCCAGAAGCCGAGCGTGGCCACGGCCAGCGCGATCACGATCGGCACGAAGACCCCGGAGACCCGGTCGGCCAGGCGCTGCACCTGCGCCTTGCCGGTCTGGGCCTCCTCGACGAGCCTGGCCATCCTGGCGAGCTGGGTGTCGGCGCCGACGCGGGTGGCGCGCACCAGCAGGCGGCCTCCGGCGTTGACGGTCGCGCCGGTCACCGCGTCGCCGGGCTTCACCTCGGCCGGGACCGACTCGCCGGTCAGCATCGAGGCGTCGACCGCCGAGGAGCCCTCCTCGACCACGCCGTCGGTGGCGATCTTCTCGCCGGGCCGTACCACGAACACGTCGCCCACGGCGAGCCGGTCGGCGGGGACGCGGATCTCGCGCCCGTCACGCAGCACGGCCACGTCCTTGGCGCCGAGTTCGAGCAGGGCCCGCAGCGCGGCACCCGCCCGGCGCTTGGAACGGGCCTCGAAATAACGGCCCGCCAGGATGAACGCCGTCACCCCCGCGGCGGCCTCCAGGTAGATGTTGCCCGACCCGTCGGTGCGCTCGATGGTGAACGCGAACGGGTGGGTCATCCCCGGCGTGCCCGCGCTGCCGAAGAACAGCGCCCACAGCGACCAGCCGAAGGCCGCCAGTGTGCCGATGGAGACCAGGGTGTCCATGGTGGCCGTGCCGTGGCGCAGGTTGGTCCAGGCGGCCCGGTGGAAGGGCCAGCCCGCGTAGACCACGACCGGCGCGGTCAGCGTCAGCGACAGCCACTGCCAGTTCGGGAACTGCAGCGCGGGGACCATCGCCATCGCGATCACCGGTACGGCGAGCACCACGGCGGTGACCAGGCGGGCCCGCAGCGGCCGAAGCTCCTCGGCCGCCTCGTCGCGGTCGCCGTCCTCGGAAGGGGTGGCGGGCGGTTCGGGAAGCTTGGCGGTGTAGCCAGCCTTGGCCACCTCGGCGACCAGGTCCTCGGGGCTGATGTCCCCGGAGTAGGTCACCTTGGCCTTCTCGGTCGCGTAGTTGACCGTCGCGGTCACGCCGTCGAGCTTGTTGAGCTTGCGCTCGATGCGGTTGGCGCAGGACGCGCACGTCATGCCGCCGATCGAGAGTTCGACCGCGCCGCCGGGAACCGGGGCCCTGTCGTCGGTGAGGGGGGACATCGTCTCTCCTTTCTCGGGTTTGCCGGGTCGGCGCCCTCAGTGGGCGTGTCCCCCGTGGCCGTGCCCGCTCCCCGAGGGGGACGGGGCAGGGCTCGCGGGAGCGGTCTGTCCGGTGTGCACGGTGAAGCTCGCGGTGCGCACGACCCCCGCGTGCTGGAAGTCCAGGAAGAGCCGGTAGGCGCCCCGGCTGGGCACCTCGGCGTGGAAGGTGATGCCGGGTCCCGGGGCGGTCCTGCCGTCGCCGGGCTCCCCGTCTGGGTGGACGTGCAGGTAGGCCAGGTCCCCGTCGCGCAGCGCGACCAGGTGGCCGTAGGCGCCCAGGTAGGGCTGCAGGTCGGTGACGGGACGGCCGTCCTTGGCGACGTTCAGGGTGATCCTGCTCGACGCGCCGGGGACCAGGTCGCCGTCGAGGGTGACGGTGTAGCCGTCCACGGTGGCCGTACGGCTCGCCGCGGGCAGTTCGGCGGGGGTGTAGTCGCCGGGGGAGCGCAGGTCGACGCCCAGGGTCATGGCGTCGCCGCCCTCGGGGGCGAAGTCGGCGAAGGCCCGGTAGACGCCAGCGGCGGGCAGCGTCAGCGGCACCGACCACTCGCCGCCCCCGGTCTCCTTCGGGTGCAGGTGCCAGAAGCCGCCGAGGTCGCGGGAGACCACGATGAAGTGCATCTTCTTGTCGTGCTGGACCCGGTATCCGGTGACGGGCCCGCCGTCGGGGGCGGTGACGGTGAAGCGGAAGTCCGTCTCCCGGCCCGCCTGGACGGTCGTGGTCCGTGGGGTCAGCGTGTAGCCGTTGTTCGACACCTGAAGTCCTTCCGGTACGGACGCCTCTTGGGGGACGGGTGAGGCGGACGTGTGGGTCGTGACCCGGGGGGTCAGACCCGCGGCGTCCGCCGCCCTGCCCGCCCCGAGGGCCCCGCCGAACAGGACGGCGAGACCGAGAAGATAGGCCCCCAGCCTGGCCGGGGTGTTCATGCCGGGTCGGCCACTTCGTATCCGGCGGTCCTGACGGCGGCTCTGACGGCCTCGTCGCCGACCGGGCCCTGGCCGCTCACCGTCAGCAGACCGGTCGCGAGGTCCACCTCGACGCCGGTGACGCCGGGGACCTCCCCGACCTCCTCCTTGACGGAGCTTACGCAGTGGCCGCAGGTCATGCCCTTGACGGTGTATGTGGTGGTGCTCATCGTCGTCTCTTCTCTCGGTTCCACGGGGTCGTGCTCTGTCAGGACCTGACCAGGCGCGCGATGGCGTCGGAGGCTTCCTTGATCTTGGCATCCGCCTCGGCGCCGCCCTTGGCGGCCGCGTCGGCGACGCAGTGCGCCATGTGCTGCTCAAGCAGGGACAGGGCGAAGGATCTCAGCGCGTGGTCGGCGGCGGACACCTGGGTGAGGATGTCGATGCAGTACTTGTCCTCCTCGACCATCCGCTGCAGGCCGCGTATCTGGCCCTCGATCCTGCGCAGCCGCCGGAGGTGCTCCTGCCTGTCGGCGGTGTAACCGGCCATCTCCTTCTCCTCTCCGGTGGTCGCTTCACCCTCCACAACACGGTACCCCCCTACCGTATTCCCGACGCATCCGGGGCACTGGATTCATACCCCTAGGGGGTATATCGGCGACCATAACATACCCCCGTGGGGTTGTCCCTCCGAGGAGAGCCGTGATGCTTACTGAGAGTAGCTAAATAATTACCTATAGTTATTGTCTTGTTTGGGGTAATAATACGGAATCAATGCCTTTGCCTCTCTGGGGTGACCCCTTCAAGGTCTTTCTCATTAGCGTGGACTTTAGGTCCACGCCGTGTCGGCGTCTTTTCGAGATGCCTATCCGGCGCTCCCAGCGACCTGGGAACCGCCAGGGCGCATCCATCACGACATGGAGTGATCACTCATGGTCAAGCAGATTCTCGCTGCCGGTGCGATGGTGGCTTCCGCTCTCGCCGCCCCCGTGACGATGCCGGCTCAATTCGCCAACGCGTCGACGACGCCCCAGGCTCTGACGTCCGGCGCCGCCGCGACCCTCACCCAGAGCAACCTCGTCCTGCGGCCCTGCTACAACGGCCGGTGCTACCACCGTCGTCACGGCGGCGGTGGAGGTGGCGGTGGTGGCGGAGGCGGCGGTGGCGGAGGAGGTGGCGGTGGCGGTAACCACAGCGGCGGAGGCGGCGGCGGTGGCGGTGGCAGCCACAGCGGCGGCGGAGGCGGCGGCGGTGGCGGAGGCGGCGGTGGAGGTGGCGGCGGTGGCGGCGGAGGCGGTGGTGGGGGCGGCGGCTGAGTCCGTCGGGACCCATCACCCACCGCGGATGTCCTCCTGACCGGCCGGGGCCGCACGGCCGCCGACCGGCGGGAGGAGGGCACGGCCTCCACGCCGTACGTCATCCGTTCCTGAGACCGTCTCCGGTGACGGGGGATTCCCCCGCCTACCGGAGGCGGTCTCCGCTGTCTTTCCGGTACGGCGAGGCGTGAAATGGAGGGGCGAAAAACAAAAGTTCCGACGGGACAATTGAATCCACGGCCGATGACGGATTTCCCGGCGGGGGTTTCGCCGGGCCGTACGGTGGGAGGCTCATCGGCGTGGACGACGTGTGGGATCTTGTGGTCGTCGGTGGCGGTCCCGCGGGATCGGCCGCCGCCCTGCGGGCCAGGCAGCTCCGCCCCGACGCCAGGGTGCTGCTGCTCGACAGGGCCGACTTCCCCCGCGACAAGGCCTGCGGCGACGGCATCGCCGCCCACGGGCGTGACGAACTCGCCCTGCTCGGCCTGCCCGACCTGATCGCCGACTACCGGCCGACCCGGCACCTGTCGATCGTCTCGCCGGGGGGAGCGGAGGTCCACGCCACCGTCGCCAGGCCCAACCACGTCGTCCCCCGCGCCGTCTTCGACGCCCGCCTGGTGGAGGCGGCCAGGGCCAGGGGCGTCGAGGTCAGGCGCCACCGCGTCCGCGCGCTCGCCGTACGGCACGGGCACGTCGTCCTCGACGAGGCCATCGCGGCCCGCGCGGTCGTCGGCGCGGACGGGGCGAACTCCGTCGTGCGGCGCCTCATCGGCATGGCCGACGTCCCCGACAGGCACACCGCGATCGCCGTGCGCGGCTACGCGGACGTGCCGCTGGACGACGACGTCCAGCGCATCGCCATGCAGGGACGGGGATGGCCCGCCTACGCGTGGTCGTTCCCGGTCGGGGACGGCAGCGCCAACGTCGGCTTCGGGATGCTGCTGCCCCGCCTCCGGGCGACCGGCCTGCCGGGGCGCGAGGTCCTGCACGGCAGGCTCGCCGAACTGCTGCCCCACCTGCCCGCCCGTGACCTGCGGGCCCACCACCTGCCCCTGTCCCCTGGCAGGCCGGGGGCGGGCGCGGGCAGGGTACTGCTCGCCGGGGACGCGGCCGGGCTGATCAACCCGCTGACCGGCGAGGGCATCTACTACGCCCTGCTGTCCGGCAGGCTCGCGGGGGAGGCCGCCGTCCAGGCCCCCGGCGACCCGCTGACCGCCTACCGAGGGCGGCTGGGCAGGGCGCTGGGACGGCATCTGCGGACCACCGACGCGCTCGCCCTGGCCGCCCGCTCGCCCCGGTTCATCGACGCCGCGATCGGCGTGGCCGCCCGGCGCAAAGAGGTCTTCGACCTGCTGGTCGAGGTGGGCCTCGGCGCGGGGACCGTGCCGCCGTCGCTCCTTCTCGCCGTGGCCCGCGGCTGGCTCGGCCGGGCCGTACGGGGAGTCTAAATTTCCGGGTCTGTCGCCTTGATCATTCTTATGGTAAAGAAGGTTTCCAGTAAGGCGCCTCGACTCCCCCCATCGAAAGGCCCCCAATGCGACTGCGTTCGCGTGTCCTGAGCTTGATCGTGGCGTTGACGGCGGTGGTGGCCACGGGTACCCCCGCCCTCGCGGACGGCCCGACCGGCGACATCGTCTACGCCACCCGTACCGGCGGTAAGGTCGTCGCCCTCACCTTCGACGACGGCCCCTCGCCCGACTGGACCCCCAAGGTCCTCGACCTGCTGCGCAGCAGGCAGATCCGCGCCACCTTCTGCCTGCTCGGCAACCAGGTCAAGGCGCACCCCGAGCTGGTGCGCCGCATCGTCGCCGACGGCCACGCCGTCTGCAACCACACCTTCAACCACGACTCGCTGGCCGGTCTGACCCCCGAGGCGATCCGCGCCGACCTGACCGCGACCAGCGACGCGATCCGCGCGGCGGCGGGCGACCCCAACCTGCCCATCAGGTACTTCAGGGCGCCCTACGCCGCCTGGGGCGCCTCCCCGCAGGTCGCGGCCTCCCTCGGCATGTCGGCCCTGGCCTGGACGATGGACCCCTCCGACTGGGACGGCTCACCCGCGGACGTGCTCGTCCAGCGGCTGAGCGCGCAGATCTACCCGACGGCCGTCTCGCTCTCCCACGACGGCGGCGGTGACCGCTCGGCGACCCTGGCCGCCTACCAGGAGCTGATCCCCAGGTGGCAGCAGGCGGGCTGGGGCTTCGAGTTGCCCGCGACGACCGGCGGGCCGTACCCGCCCGCGTGCACCTCGCCCACCTGGCGCGGCCGTGACAGCTACGTCCAGGGCGAGCGGGTCTCCCGCAACGGGCGCGTCTACCAGGCCCGCTGGTGGACCCAGCTTGAGGACCCGGGCAACGCCTGGTGGGTGTGGGCCGACCTCGGCCCCTGCTGACCTTCGCGCGGCCCCCTTCCGGCCGGGCCGTACGGCATCGGCCCAGGTCAAAGGCGCTTCGTTACACTGGGAACGGCCGTAGCGCCCGAGCCGGAAGGGGGCCGCATGGACCACCACGCGGACAGCCAGAAGAACAGCGGGACGGACGAGCGCGTCGGAAGGATCCGCGACGTCCTGAGCCAGGCGGCCGCCACCCACCACGAGGTCTACCGCTTCGTCGACGGCGCCGACGACGACTGGGCCTCGTGGTACGCCGAGTGGCTGATCAACCTCTCCGCGCTGCCGGAGCTGCTGGGCACGACGCCGGTGCGCAGCGAACTCGTCTACGAGCTGGTGAAACTGCACAGGGAGTACACCGCGGCTCCGAGGCAGGAGGACTGGGAGACCTTCTCCGCCAAGCACCTGCTCGCCGACCTGCGTCCCGGCGCCCGGGTCTGAACCCGGACGCCGGGAAGGTCTCAGGAGAAGTTCGGCTCGGGAACCGGCAGGGTGATCCTGCCGGGACCGCGCCAGACACTCAGGTCCCTGGGCACGTCGGCGCTGTGCAGCGCGCCGACCACCAGCGGGAGCACCACCTTGCTCGCGGCCAGGTCGACGGTGACGGCCGCGCCGGTCGCGAGCTCCCCGCTGTAGGTGCCGTCCGTGCCCGCGATCACGAGGCCGAGCCGGTGGCCCCTCCTGAAGACGTACTCCTGCGGCAGCGTCTCCCAGCGGACCCTGCCGTACGTGCCGGGCGGCAGCGGCCTCGGGGCGCTGAGCGAGTCACGGTTCTGCACGTCGATCCAGCCCCTGGCGACGATCTCCAGCGGGCGGGTGGCCAGGTTGGCGGCCACCTTCCGGTAGCAGGCGTCGTCGGCCGCGGTGCTCTCGCCGTGGCAGCTCTCCTCGGGGAGGGTGGAGATGCCCTGGCCGCGGCGCCAGTCGATCCGGGTGTCCTCCCCGAAGTCGACAAGGAGCGCGGTCAGGTTCGAGGTCGGCCTGTCGAGCGAGACCCGCAGATCGACGACGGGCGTCCCGGAGAGGCGCAGGTCGAGGGGGAGGCGGCCGGTGGTGAAGGCCACCCTGCCGGGCGCGTCGGTGCCGACGTCGGCGACCATCGCCTCCTCGGGCTGGCGCTGGTCGGTGAAGGAGGCCGTCTGGCCCCTGCGCGCGGGGACGAGACCGAGCGAGCCGTCGGCCGCCGGGTGGAAGGGAACCTTCAGCGCCAGCGGCTCGGGCCAGTCACGCTGGGTGATCCAGCGATCGGGGCCGGTCTGCACGTCCGCGCGGGGCCGGCGCATGACGCCGTTGTCCACGCCCAGCAGCCAGTGGTCGAACCACTGGTGCAAAGTGTCGACCCAGACGTCCCTGCGCCCGGCGAAGTCGAAGGGATCGACGTGCTGGTACTGCCCGACCCAGATCTTGCGGGGCACGTTCCGCGCCGCCAGGGCCTTCCACCAGGTGGAGAAGTTGTCCGGCCTGACGTTGAGGTCGTTGACCGTGTGCACGGCGAAGACACTGGCGCGCACCTTCGAGACGTCGGCGAGCGTGCCCGCCAGATAGTCGCGCTCGGCCCAGAAGGGGTTGTAGTCGCCGGTCTCGTCACCGTCCCTGGCGTCCATGTCCGCCCGCGCCGCCGCGCACTTGGCCAGGGGGTCGGTGTCGACGTAGGAGGCCAGCCAGGACATGTAGTCGTAGTTGTAGACCACCCCGTTGGAACGCTGGTACCTGTACCACGAGCTGATCGCCGAGATCGGGACGATCGTCTCCAACCCCCGTACTCCGGTCGCGGCGACAGCGTTGGCCAGCGTCCCGTCGTAGGACTTGCCGATCATCGCGGTCTTGCCGGTCGTCCAGGTCGCGGCGACGGGGGTGCCGTCCTCGCGGCGGGCGACGGCGCGGCCGTTCAGCCAGTCGATCACGGCCTTGCCGCCCAGCACGTCGGCCCGGCCACCGCCGTCGGGACAGCCGTCCGACCCGGTGGTTCCGTTCATGTCGACGTTGAGTACGGCGTAGCCGCGGGGGACGAAGTAGTTGTCATAGAAGAGGGGAAATTTCGTGACATTTCCGGAGGCGTCGTAGATCTTCCGTTCGCCCTCGTTGCCGCGGCCCGCGTTGTCGTAGTACGGGCTCTCGTCGATGATCACCGGAACCCTGAGCCTCGGGCCCGACTCCCTGGGCCTGATGATGTCGACCCGGATCCGGTCGGGACGGCCGTCGGCGTCGCTGTCGGCGCCCGACTCGACGTAGACGTGCTCGCGGACGGCGTCGGCGTAGGAGAAGACCGGCTGGCTGCGTCCCCGCTCGACGGTGATGGCGGGGGCGGCGTCGGCGGGGGTGGGGGTCGCGTGGGCCGGGGTGACGCCCGCCGCGACCACCGCCAGGGCGATGAGGACTGCTCGTAACTGTGGCACTGCCTGTGGCACGCGGAGCCTCCTGGGGGTCTGGAGAGACACCCGAAATATCGGCGGCGCCGGGGCTCTTAACAAGATTCCTTTACGTCTTTGACACCACCCTGGTTCTGGTGCGTGACATGCCGCGTCCGCGCGCCGTACGGCATGCGTGAACTTCACGGCCCGGGACCGGTCCTGGGCTACGGTCTCTCCCCGCGGGGGTTCAGGAGGGCTGGACTCCGTCGAAGAAGGCGACGGCCTGGGCGGGGTCCGGGCTCACGAGGCGTTCCAGCCCGGCCGTCGTGAACTCCGTCCACCTGCTCGCCCGGGCCCACATCCGCTCCTCGAAGGCGCGGACGGCCTCGTCCAGGTCCTCGGGCTCGGCGGCGACGATCTCGGCGAGTTCGGCGCCTTCCAGCATCGCGAGGTTCGCGCCCACCCCCAGCGGGGGCATCAGGTGGGCGGCGTCGCCAAGCAGCGTCACCCCGGGGACGTGGGCCCAGGTGTGGGACGCGGGCAGGACGTGGAGGGGGCGGTGGACGAAGGCGGTGCCGTGGCGCAGCAGGTCGAGGACGGGGGCGCTCCAGCCGTCGAACAGGGCCAGCAGGCTTGATCGCACGGCCTCGGCGTCGGTCAGGTCCAGGTCCGCGTGCCAGTCCAGCGGCGCGCGGAACTGGGCGTACACCTTGACGTGGCCGCCGCTGTTGCGCTGGGCGACGAAGTTGCGGTTCACGCCGTACACGGCGACGGAACCGTCGCCGACCAGTCGGGCGAGGCCGGGGTGGCGGGTGTCGACGTCGTCCAGGGAGGTCTCGACCGCGGTGATGCCCGTGTAGTGCGGCGTCGCGGACGAGAGCGCCGGGCGGACCCGGGACCAGGCGCCGTCCGCGCCGACCACGAGGTCGAACGTCTCCTCTCGCCCGTCCGCGAACCGGACCAGCGTGCCGTCCCCGGTCTCCGGCACCACCTCCGTCACGCCCCGTCCCCACCGGACGTCGAGGGGGCCGAGCAGCAGGTCGCGGAGCTGTCCCCGGTCGATCTCTGGATTGGCGTGGTCGTCCGGCCCCGGCCGCCAGTCGCGCAGGACGGTCCCGTCCGTGTCCAGGATGCGCATGGCCTGTCCCTCGGGGCGGGACAGCGACGTGAACTCCGCCAGCAGCCCCGCCTTGTCCAGTGCGAGCTGGCCGAGCCCTTCGTGCAGGTCCAGCGTGCCGCCGGGGGGACGGGCGTCGGGGGCGGGGTCGCGTTCGAGGACGGTGACGGGGTGACCGTGGCGGTGCAGGACGCGGGCGAAGGTCAGACCGGCGGGACCCGCTCCGACTACGGCGATACGATGTCTCATGTCGATACACTGTATTCTATCTATACGGCGTATCGCGACAGTACGATGTGGCCATGACTGTGTGGGACCGGCCGGAGCCGCCGACGCGCCCCGCCCCGCTCGACCGGGAGCGGATCGTCGCTGCCGCCGTCGCGCTGGCCGACGAGGGCGGCCTTGAGGCGGTGTCGCTGCGCAAGGTCGCCGCCCGGCTGGACGTCGGCCCGATGCGGCTGTACGGATACATCTCCACCAAGGAGGAGCTGTTCGACCTCATGGTGGACGAGGTCCACGCCGAGATCCTCCCCGAGGAGCGGCCCGGCGACTGGCGGGAGGCGCTGCGCGGCCACGCCCACCGCACCAGACGGGCCGCCCTCCGCCACGAGTGGCTGGCCGACCTGCTCGGCGGCCGTCCGGCCCTGGGCCCGAACGCCCTCGCCGTGTCCGAGGCCACGCTGTCCGCCTTCGACGGCCGCACCGACATCGACGTCGTCATGCGTGCCGTGGAGACCGTCAGCGCCTACTTCACCGGCGCGATCAGGCGCGAGGTCGCGGACCTGCGGGCCGAGCGCGCCACGGGCCTGTCCAAGGACGAATGGCAGCGCGCCTCGGGGCCGTATCTCACGAGGATGCTGGACACGGGCCGCTTCCCGGCGCTGGCCAGGCTCGTGCACGACGGCACGGACGTGGACGCCGAGACGTCCTTCTCGACCGGCCTGGACTGGATCCTCGACGCCGTGGCCGCCAAACTCGGCGAGCCACCGGTGTGACAGGAGGTTGCATCCGGTACCCGGGTACAGGCTTACCGTCGGGACATGACAAAAGACATCACCTTTGACCCGGTGTGGGTCCCTTCGGTGTGCACCCTGCCCACCGCCGAGCGGCCGGTTCGGGTGGCCGAGTTCGACACGCTGTTCGCCGAGGCGGTGCGGGCCGTACGACGTGTGGGGCGCGACCGGCTGCGGCTGGAGCTCCTCCACAGCCCGGAGCACGCGGCACGGGCAGCGGAGCTGGCGGCGCGGGAGAACGGCTGCTGTTCCTTCTTCACCTTCGTCCTCACCGTCGCCGACGGTGGCCTGACGCTGGAGGTCGCGGTCCCGCCGAAGCGGAGCGAGGTGCTGGACGCGCTGCAGGCCCGCGCGGAGGCCGCCCGTGCCGCCTGAGACCTACCTGCGCAGCGGGCAGGTGGCGGAGCGGGCCGGGGTCAATCCGCAGACGCTGCGCTACTACGAGCGGCGTGGGTTGATCGCCGAGCCGGTGCGCAGCCCCGGTGGCCACCGCGCCTACCCGCCGGAGACCGTCACCCTGCTGACCGTGATCAAGGCCGCCCAGCGGCTGGGCTTCACCCTGGACGAGGTCGCCGAACTGCTCGACACCGGGCGGCGCGGCCACCCGACCCCCGACCTGCGGGCCCGTGCCCAGGCCAAGATCACGGAGGTGGAGGCGAGGATCGCCGACCTGACCACCATCCGCGCCGCGCTGACCGAGGTGGTCTCCGCGGGCTGCGACAGCCTGACGAACTGCACCTGCCCCGACTGCCCCCTGCCCTTCGCCGACCTGGCCGAAGGCGTGCGGGCTCTCGGGGAATGCTCAACCAGCTCGCCGTGATCCCGCCGCTGCCCTGCCGTACCCGGAGTGACCGGGTCAGTCGTCGATCGCCTGGTAGAGCGTGGTCCAGAAGTCGTGGATCAGCCGCGCGGAGTCCGGCCTCGACATCCCGACCTGGGTGAGCAGGATGCCGACGACCTGGTTGTCCGGGTCGGCGTAGGTGGTGGTGCCGGTTCCGCCGTCCCAGCCGAACTGGCCGACGGGCGCGTAGTCGCCCCGGTAGGTGCGAACCGCCATCCCCAGGCCCCAGCCGCCGTGCTGCCCCTGGCCGTACGACACGTGGACGTTGGCGCTGGCCATGGCGTTGCGGGCGTCCTGCTGGGTGGGGGTGAGGCGGTTGGTGGTCATCAGCTCGACGGCGGGCCGGGACAGGATCCGCTCGGTCCTGTGCGTCCCATGGTTCAGCAGCATCTGGAAGTAGGCGTGGTAGTCGTCGACGGTCGAGACCAGCCCACCGCCGCCGCCCTGGAACGCCGGAGGCTTGCTGTATCTCCCGCCCTCGGCCTCGTCCCACACGAGGAACTCCCCGGTCACCGGGTCGGGGGCGTACAGGGGAGGCAGTCGGTCGATCCTGTCGGCGGGCACGTGGAAACCGGTGTCCCGCATCCCCAGCGGCTCGAAGAGGCGCTCACGCAGGAACTCCTCGAACGACCGGCCCGTGACCCTGGCGACGAGCACGCCGAGCAGGTCGCTGCCGATGTGGTACTGCCAGCGCTCTCCCGGCTGGTGCATCAGCGGAAGCGTGCCGAGGCGGCGCATCCACTCGTCGGGCTCGGGCATCGGCTCCGGCAGGTCGGGCGTGAGCCCCCGCTCGAAGACCGCGTTCATGATCGGGGTGCCCAGCAACGCCCTGTCCATGCCGAGCCCGAACGTGGAGGTCAGCACGTCCCGCACGGTGATGGGCCGCCGCGCGGGCACGGTGTCGTCCAGCGGGCTGTCGGGCCGTACCAGCACCCGCCGGTCGGCGAGCTCGGGCAGCCACGGCTCGACCAGGTCGTCCAGCCGCAGCTCGCACTCGTCGAGCAGGACCATCGCCGCCGCGATCGAGACCGGCTTGGACGTCGAGGCCATCCGGAAGATCGTGTCCCGGCGCATCGGCACGCCCCCGTCATGGCGTGTCGTCCCGATCGCCTCGACGTGTGTCTCGCCGTACCGGCTGACCAGGGCGACGAGCCCGGGGATCCTCCCGGAGTCGACGTGCCGGGTCAGCACGTCCCGCAGCCCGCGCAGCCCCGCCTCGGTGAACCCGCTGCCACTCCGTCCCATGACGAACCTCCTCGTGTACGGCGTCGCACTTTGTTCGGTGATTCCTGAACGACCGCGACGCTACATTGCGTTTAGAATTTCGTCAACCAAAAACTCCCTGTCGATCGGGGAAAACGGGCCTTCTTTGCAATGGTTGTGAGGCTGAACGCAATGGACTGTTGAGATCTCGTTGCAATGAGATCCGAGTGAATGCATACTGTGCAGCGGCGGGACCGGCAGAGGGGAGAGGAGCGCTGATGCCCGGAGGCAGACTCACCGGCGAGGACCGTCGGCACATCGCGGCCGGGCTGGCCGAGGGGCTCGGATACGCGGAGATCGGCCGGCGCCTCGGGCGGCCCGCCTCGACCGTCATGCGGGAGGTCACCCGCAACGGCGGACCCGACGGCTACGGCGCGGACCGGGCGCACGAGGCCACCCGGCACCGCGCGCGCAGACGCAAGCAGGCCCAGCCCCCGGCGCCGCCGGTCACCGAAGGCGGCCACGGACGTGATCCCCAGGACGTGCTGGACTTCACGGAATCCTTCATCGCCCTCCTCATCCAGCAGGGACTGCCCCGGATGGAGGCAAGGGTGCTGGCCTGCCTGTACATCACCGACTCGGGCGCCCTCACCGCCGCCGACCTGGTCCAGCGGCTCCGCGTCAGCCCGGCCTCCGTCTCGCACGCCGTCGCCTTCCTCGAACAGCAGGGGATGCTCAAACGGGAACGGACACCCGGAGAGCGGCGCGAACGCTACGTCGTCGACGACGAACCCTGGATCCGGTCCATCCTGGCGTTCCTGCGGATGAACGACGCCCTGGTCGCCGCGTCGCAGCGCGGCGCCGAGATCCTCGGGGCCGAGACCCCCGCCGGTGCCCGCTTCGAGTCCTCCGCCGAATTCCTGCTCCTCGTGAGCGACGCCTTCCGGCAGGTCATGGAGCGGTGGCGGCAGGGCACCGGCTGAGCCTCACCGGCCCATCGCACGGACCCGAGCGGTGGGCCTTTTCGGCCGGGATGAGCGGTCATGCATGGGCGCCGGGCAGGTAGTGGTCGGCCACGACACCTGGAGCCAAGCGGCGACCTCACTGACGGGCCAACCGTCCTCAACGAGGAGGCGAGCCCGGCTTCAGGCGGCGGCGTGGGGCCAGAGCTGCGTTCGGGTGGGCTTGGCGTCCCGCTGATAGGTTGACCGGCCCGTCAATGATGGCGGGCTCCTCAGTGCGGTCGGTGGTTCCGCGCGCTCGGGCGCGTCGCGAGGTTGGTGATGAAGGTGGCGATCTCGTCGGGGTTCTCTTCGGCCATGAAGTGCCCGGACGCGGTCGGCTGGTAGGTCAGGTCCGGCGCCCAGGCCCGCCACAGCGATGCGGCGTCGAATCCAAGCCGGGAGCCCCAGTCCTGTGAGATGACGCCAACCGGCATCGCGAGCCGCGCGCCATGCTCACGGTCGGCTCGATCCATCTCGAGATCGACGCTCGCGGTGGCCCGGTAGTCGGCCACGATGGAGTCGATCGCGGCGACCGAGCTGTCGATGTAGTGGGCGCGCTCCTCATGGGTGAAAGTCGTGCCGCCGGGGTCCCACGCGTCCAGGAAGGAGCCGAAGAACTCCGGAGCGACCGCGCGGATCATCTTCTCGGGAAGCCCGATGGGCTGGGCCATCAGGTACAGGTGCCAGGCGACCTTGGCGTCGACTCCCCGCAGAACGGCCCACGTGTCGAGGGTGGGCAGGACGTCGAGGATCCCCAGGTAGTCCACGACGGCGGGGTGGTCCAGGCCCGCTCGGACGGCGACCAGCGCGCCACGGTCGTGCCCGACGAGCCCGAAGTGGTCCACGCCAAGGGCGGAGGCGACCGTCACGATGTCCTGAGCCATCGTGCGCTTGGAGTACGTGGCGGGGTCATTCCCGTCCGGCTTGCCGCTGTCGCCGTATCCACGCAGGTCAGGGACGACAACCGTGTGGTCGTCGGCGAGCCTCGCCGCGACACGGCGCCACATGTAGTGCGTCTGGGGGAACCCGTGCAGGAGGACCACGGCCGGCCCGCTCCCGCCGACGGCGACGTTGAGGTCGACGCCGTCGGTGCCGGGGATGGCCCGGTAGTCGAAGCCGTCGATCGTCAGTCGGGTGGTCATGCGTTCTCCTTCGCGTCAGGCGCGGCTGTCTCACGGGCGGCTGTCTTACGGGCGGTGCGGGCCGGGTGGCCGGAGAAGATCCCGGCGGGCAGGGGGGCCCGCCCGGCCGATGCCCTCAGGGCGGGGATGACGACGGTGTCGACGAGCGCGGACAGGTACTCCTCGTCGACGGCGAGGCCGTTGACCCGTCGCAGCAGGAGGGCGGCACCGACCACCTCCTCGAAGGCGAAGGGGTCCGCGCCGTCGGGCAGCTCGCCGCGGGCGATCGCGGCGTCGATGACCTGTCGCGGCAACCGGGCTCCTGTCGGGCCGACGGCGTTCTCGATGTCCTCGCACAGGTCCGGGTCCTCCAGCCCCGCCTGCAGGAGCAGCATCGCGGTCTGACTGTCCGCGGCGCGCATGGTCTGGTCCAGGCGCCGACACAGGCTCAACACGTCCCCGCGCAGGCTGCCGGTGTCGATCGGCTCACCGGCCCCGCGCCGTGCGGGCCCGGCCTTGACCGCGGCGATCACCATCTCCCGCTTGGACCCCCACCGGCGATACAGGCTCGCCTTGGACGTCTGGCACCGTCGGGCGACCTCCTCGAAGGACACCCCCTCGTAACCGGACTCCGCCAGCACCTCCAGTACGACGGCGGTGATCCGCTGATCCAGAGCCCCATCACGGGGACGGCCGCGCGCCGTGCCCTCACGACTATTTCGATACGTCACGGGCCGTATCGTAATATATCCGGGCCGAACTCCATCAATTCAGTACGGCGTCTACCGCATCCTCGCCGACAGTGAGGGCGCGCGACCTGACACTCCCCCCGCGAGCTCACGATCGCCGCACGGACCCGAGCGGTGGGCCTCACCGGTGCGGGTGGGGAGCGGGGCCGGTCTGACGGCTCCTGGCCGCCCGGCCCCGGGCCGCGGACCTGCCGACGCTGCGCAGCAGGACCCGCATGGTCCGGTCGAGAACCCTGCGTTCCTCGGCGGTGAGCCCGGACAGCAGCAGGGTGAGGCTGGCCACGTGTTCGGTGAGCGCGGCGTCCGCGGTCTCGCGGCCCTTCCGAGTCAGGGTGACCCGCACGCTCCTGCGGTCGTCGGGGGCGAGGGTGCGCTCGACCAGCCCCGCCCGTTCGAGCCGGTCGAGCCGGTTGGTCATGCCCGCCCGCGACATCATCAGTGCCGCCGACAGCTCCGAGGGCGTCAGGGTGTACGGCGGGCCGGAACGTCGCAGCGAGGCGAGCACGTCGAACTCGCCGTGCCGCATGCCGTACCGGGCGGAGGCCTCCTCGACCGCGGGGGCGATGAGGCGGGAGAGCCGGGTGAGCCTGCCGAAGATGCCCATCGCGGACAGGTCCAGGTCGGGGCGCTCATGCCGCCACTGGGCGAGGATGACGTCCACGGCGTCACCACGGCCGCCGTCACCCCTGCGTGCGCTGCCTTGGCTCATGGGGAAATCATATTCGGCCTGTTACATTTCCATGTCAGATTGTTTGACCTGAGGTGAACCGGCTGCCCCGATTGGTCCACCCCAAACGGCCGGGCGACAGGAACGAGCACCGTGGGCGTCAGCCCCTACGGCCGGGAAGGCTGTGAAGCGGGTACCGGGAGGGCCAGGCCGGTCTTGACGGCCTCGAAGGTGACCAGGGTCTCGTAACGCCTGACGTTGTCGTCGGCCTTGAACAGGCGGTCGCCGAGGCGGCCGCAGTCGTGCATGCTTCGTGCGGCCAGGATGACCACGTAGTCCCACGGCCCGGCGACCCGGTAGCACTGCTGGACCTGTGGGTCCGAGCACATCCGTTCTGAGAAGACCCGGTGGTGCTCGAACGACTCCTGGTCCAGGGTCACCAGGACGGTGGCCAGAACGGTGGGGCCGAGGCGGTGCGGGGCGAGGACGGCGACCTGCCTGGCGATGAGGCCGTCCTTGCGGTAGCGGGCGATCCGTCGCTGGACGGCGCTCGCCGACAGCCCGACCTGTTCCCCGAGGTCGTGCAGGGTGCGTCCGGCGTCGTGCTGGAGCAGGTCCAGCAGCAGGGCGTCGATCTCGTCCAGACGTGGTGGCGGCGATTCAGGCACGCAAAATTATTGCGTCCCGGCGCGACATTTTTCAATCGCTTCGATTGGGCGTTCGAATATCGTCGGTCGAGTCGGCAGGCCCCGAGGGAAGGCGACGCGCATGGACTTGGACGTGACACGCATCGAGAAAGCGATGCGGGTGATCGATCCGGTGTTCCTCAACACCCCGCAGTACCTCGACGAACAGTTGTGCGAGGCGCTGGGTGGCCGTGCGGTGACGGTGAAGGTGGAGACGGCCAATCCGGTGCGCAGTTTCAAGGGCCGGGGCGCCGATCTGATGCTGAGCACGCTCGCCCCCGGCACACCGGTGGTGTGCGCGAGTTCGGGCAACTTCGGGCAGGCCGTCGCCTACGCGGGCCGGTCCCGTGGGATGCCGGTCGAGGTGTTCGTCCCCGAGACGGTCAATCCCGGCAAGCGCCAGCGGATGGAGACCTTCGGCGCCCGCGTCATCGCGTCGGGGGCGGACGGCTCGGCGGCGCGGAAGGCCGCGGCCGCCCACGCCGAACGCCATCCCGACCGCTTCTATCTGCGGGACGGCCATCAGGCGGCGATCGCCGAGGGAGCCGGGACGATCGGCGTCGAGCTGACCCGCGGCGCGCCGGGTGGCGCGGACGGCCCCGGCTTTGACGCCGTCGTGCTTCCGGTCGGCGACGGCGCGCTGATCAACGGTGTGGCGTGCTGGATGAAGGAGCACGCGCCCGGCACCCGGATCGTGGGGGTCAACGCGGAGGGCGCCCCCTCGATGCTGGAGAGCCTGCGAGCCGGCCGCGCGGTCCGCCTCGACCGCGCTCGCACCTTCGCCGACGGCATCGCGGTGCGCGACCCGCTGGAGATCTCGGTACGGCGGGCCCGTGCCCTGGTGGACGAGATCGTCCTGGTGACCGACGAGGCCATCGCCGCGGCCATGGAACTGGCGGTACGCACGCTGGGGATCGTCCTGGAACCGGCGGGGGCGGTGGGTCTGGCGGCGATCGCCGAGGGCGCGGTCGTCGGCGACCGGCTGGCGACGGTGCTGACCGGTGCCAACCCGCGTCCTGAACAGGTATGGGAACTGGCGGCCCGGCTCACGGGCCCCGCAGGACGCGCGACCTCTTGAACGACGGGGATCTTCTCGGTGGGGACGTCCGTACGGCTCACCGAGCGTTCAGGAGCGCGGCACGCGCCAGGGGTGGAGCGGCCGCCCACCACGTGAGGCGAAACCCTGATCGGAACGCCTCACGGACGATGGAAAGCCTGGTACCGCGACCACGGCATCCGCGTGATCGGCGCGGTCGCGAGGACCACCACGCACCGGAGGAGAAGGCGAAGTGAAGCGCATCGGCATCATCGGGGTCGGCGAGATCGGCCGCGCCATCGTCGACGGTCTGCATGACCAGGGCGACGGCGCGCCCGAGGTGTTCCTCTCCCCACGCGGAGCCCGCACCGTCGCGGAGCTGTCCGACCGCTACGGGACCGTACGGGTGTGTCCCGACAACCAGACGGTCGTGGACCGCTCCGAGATCGTCATCATCGCCGTTCGCCCCCAGGACCGGCACGAAGCCCTCGCCGGTCTGGCGGTGCCCGACGACAGGGTCGTCGTCAACGTGATGTCCGGCGTCGGCGACGACGATCTTCGGCGGACGCTGACCACCGATGCCCCGATGGTCCGGGCCATCCCCCTGCCCGCGATACGCCACCGCCGCTCCCTCACGGTGACGTACCCGTCCCACCCGGTGGCGGACTCCCTCTTCGAGCACCTGGGCGGGACGCTCCCCGTCGCGGACGAGACCGCCTTCAACGTCCTGTCCGCGGTGACGGGGACCCTGACGACCCACTACCAGTACCTCGCCACACTCACCTCCTGGGCCACCGGCCTCGGCATCGCCGAAGCCGACGCCGACCGCTACGTCCGCGGCCTCTTCCAGAGACAGGCCGCGCCCTGGACGACGGGACGCGCACCCTGCGGCAACTCGCGGCCGACCACGAGACCCCGAAGGGGAGCAACGAACGCGTCCGCACCACCTGGTTCACCCCCGCCAACTCCGAAGCCCTCACCCGGGTGCTCGACGACCTCCTCGCCGACCTTGAGGGACGGCGGGGCGGTGTCCGGCGATCGACTCCGGTCGTCCTCTCGTAGCAGGTGCTGGGCCGCTCTGCGGTGGGGCCGACACGTCCGGGAAACCGCGTCGTGCCGCATGGCCCGCATGAGGGCCCCGATCGCCTCTCCCGCCTCCGGCACGAGGTGGACGGGGTTCGTGCTCTCTCCTCTTCCTGGGATCGGCTACGGCCTCCATCGCTCCGTGGGCGGTACCCCCGGCAGCGGCCTGCCGATGAGGGCCAGGGGAAGGAAGAAGCAGACCTGGCCGATGGCCATGATGAGCGTGGCGAGCGCCCTGTCGTCGTACAGCCCGGAGGCCCGGCCGTACAGCTCGTCGGAAACGCGTTCGCCGGACGGGTTCGGGGTGAGCACGGACTCGACCAGCTCCAGTGCGACGCGTTCGGCGTCGGTGAAGCAGGGCGCGTCCGCTAGGAGGCCACGGCGGTGATGCTCTCCTCCGAGGCCCCGGCCTCGCGGAGGTTGCCGGTGTGCAGGACGGTCATCGGCCACCACCGCGGCGAACTCCTCGCGAACCCGCTCGAAGCCGTCCGCGACGGTTCCGTGGACATCCGTCCTGCTCATCATCGGCGACCCTTCGTGGGGGAGTGTCGGTAGCCGGTACGACGGACGGACCCGGTGAGAGGTGACAGTGGTCGCCTCTCACCGCTTCGGCACGTCACCGGGATGATGTCCACCGAGGAGAGGAACGCGACCGTGACGCCCCACGACTTCCTGGCCGGTCGGTTCGAGGGGCACCGCCCCCGTCTGAAGGCGGTCGCCTACCGAATGCTCGGTTCGCTGAGTGAGGCCGAGGACGCGGTCCAGGAGGCGTGGCTGCGGCTGGCGTGTTCGGACTCGGACGAGATCGACAATCTCGGTGGCTGGCTGACCACCGTGGTCGGCGACATGTTCGGCCTGCCGTTCGGGCAGATCGCGACCATCGTGGACCGCACCCCTGTGGCGGCCAAGAAGCTCGCCAGCCGTGCGCGCCGACGCGTTCGCGGCGCGGCCCCGAACCCCGACCCCGATCTGAGCGGCCAGCGCCGGGCGGTGGACGCCTTCCTCGCCGCGCTGGTGTCCGTCCTCGACCCCGATGTGGTATTGCGCGCCGACGGCGGGGTGCTCACCGGTGGCATGAAGGTCATCAGGGGAGCCGAGGCCGTGGCCGGGCAGTTCGCCACCTTCCAGCGCATGGCCACCGGCACCGTCACCCGTCCGGCGTTCGTCAACGGTCTCGCCGGTCTGGTCAACACCGTCGGCGACCGGATCGTCTCCGTCATGAGCTTCACCGTCTCCGACGGCGAGATCGTCGCGATCGACATCCTGTCCGACCCGGCCCGGCTCGCCCTCCTGGAGCCGTGAACCCCGCATGCGCTGCCTCCGCCACGGCTGGCGGCGGCTGGACACCGTGGCGCGCGGCCGTACGGCGTCAAGACTCTGGTCGTCCGCGCCCAGTCCGGTGGCGCGGCCGCTCGCCCGTGCCGCCGCGTTACTGATCTGTCGTGGTGCGGCGCGCCAGGCCGTCCACGATGAGGGCCAGACCGGCCTCGAAGGCCGACTCGTGGTCGATCACGGGCATGTCCGCGGGGAGTTCCGAGCCGTCACCGGTGTCCGCCTGTTCCTCAAGGACGCTGCCGACCGTGAAACGGCCTGCGGCCAGCATCGCCATCTGCGCGTCCCGCTCGGGCACTCCGGAGGCGACCAGGAAGTCCATCTTGCGGCGGATCCGGTCGAGGTCCCCGGTGGGGGTGCTGCCCGCGTGCAGGCGTGCGCCGTCCCGCCGCATCAGCAGGGTGCGCCGGAAGCTTCGCGTGTTGTCCAGGAACCAGTCGCGCCAGTTGTCGCCGGACTTCGGCAGCGGGGCGGCCGCGTGCGGTGCCATCGCCGCCTCCGCCATGGCGACGAGGAGGTCCTTCTTGGTGCGGAAGTACCAGTAGAGGGAGGGCTGTTCGACGCCCAGCCGCTTCGCCAGCCGCCGCGTGCTGACCGTGTCCAGCCCGACCTCGTCGAGGAGGTCGAGCGCTGCGGAGACGACGATCTCACGGTTCACCTTGGTCACGTTGACAAATCTATCAGTGATAGATGACGCTGGAGGAAAATCATTCACCGATAGATTCTGGGGTGATGGGCATGGCGAACGGATCGGGGGCGCGCCCCCTGCGGGTCCTTGTCGCGGGTGGCGGGATAGCGGGCCAGGCGCTGGCCTTCTGGCTCACGCGGGGCGGCCACCGGGTGACCGTCGTCGAACGCTTTCCGGTGCTGCGGGCCACCGGGGCGCAGGTCGACCTCCGGGGACAGGGCATCGAGGCCGTCGAACGGATGGGGCTCCTCGACGCCGTCCGGAGCAAGCTGGTGGACGAGGCGGGTGTCGCCTTCATTGACGCGCGCGGCAGGGCCAAGGCGACGATCATGGCCAACACCTCCGGCCGGGGCCGGCAGAGCCTGACCTCCGAGTACGAGATCATGCGCGGTGACCTGGTACGCATCCTGCACGACGCGTCGAAGGACGACGCCGAGTACGTCTTCGGCCTGAGCGTGGACGGCTTCGACCAGGACGAGCAGAAGGTCGTCGCGCGCTTCTCCGACGGGTCCTGCGGCGAGTTCGACCTCCTGATCGGCGCGGACGGGCAGGGATCACGCGTCCGGCAGGCGATCCTCCCCGAGGGCCACGACCCGTACTGGCGGGTCGGCATCCACATGGCCTACTGGTTCGTCCCGCGCATCGCCTCCGACAGCGACATCCGGGACACCTACATGGTCCCGGGCGGCCGTCAGATCATGCGCCGCAGCCACAACCCGACCGAGACGCAGGTGTACTTCGTGATGCGGGAGGAGTCCGAGGAGGCCTCCGCGATCCACCGGGAACCCGTCGAGCGCCAGCGGGAGTTCTGGGCGAGCAGGTTCCGCGACGCGGGCTGGCAGACAGAGCGCTTCGTCGACGGCATGCGGACGAGCCCTTTCTTCTACTCCCAGGAGATCGTCCAGGTCCGCACCGGCACCTGGTCCAGGGGCCGCGTGGTCCTGGCCGGAGACGCCGCCCACTGCGCCTCCCCCTACAGCGGCATGGGCGTCTCCGGCGGCCTGGTGGGCGCCCACGTCCTGGCCGGAGAGATCAACCGGCACCCGGACGACCTGCCGACCGCGCTGGCGAACTACGACAGCGTGCTGCGGCCCTTCGCCGAGAAGATCCAGGGCGAGGTCAATCCGCGCCTCCTGCGCCTGGGCATGCCGATGACCCAGCGTGCGATCGACGCCTTCCAGGCCGCCACCGCACTGGCCTGCTTCCTGCGCGTCCCCGATCTCGCCGCGCGCCTCTCGAAGGAGGACCGCGGCGGCGACTGGCGGCTCCCCGAGAACCCGGCGCCGATCACCACCGTCGGCCGGACAACGCACCACCCCTGCCCGCCGTACCAGACGAGACCGGAACGGACGTAGCCGCGGCGATCACCGACCGGGCTGGGAGGCGACGGTCGCCTCGATGCCGTCGAGGAGGACGGTCAGGCCGGTCTCGAAGCTCTTCCTTGCCTCACGTTCGAGGTACGGCAGGCCGTCCTCCGGCGAGGGGGAGGCCGTCGCGCCTTCGAGCCAGGCCACGGCGGGGAACCGCTCGGTCAGGCCGGGGGCGATCTCCAGCAGCGTGGCCGAGCGGGTGAGCCACCACTCCTCGTCGGAGACACCGGTCGCCGTGGGCGCCTGCCGTACCTCGGCGACCGTCCGTGCCGAGCCGCGCAGGAAGTGGAACAGGGTGCCGACGACACCGCGCACCGCGGCGGCGTCGAGGCCGGTCTCGCGCAGGACGCGCACCAGCGTCTCAAGGCTGAGGTACTCGTTGGGGCCGAGCACGGGCCTGGCCTGCGACACCTGCAGCACCCAGGGGTGGCGCAGATAGAACTCCCAGGTGTCGCGGGCCCACTCCGTCAGGGCCGCCCGCCAGCCCGCCTCGTGACCGTAGCCGGTCGGCAGCTCGCCCAGGACCCGGTCGTACATGAGATCGACCAGCTCGCCCTTGCTGGGGACGTAGGTGTACAGGGACATCCCGGAGCGGCCGAGCCGCTCGCCGACCGCGCGCATGGACAGCGCCGTCATGCCCTCGGCGTCGGCGAGGGCGATCGCCGTGTCCACGATCAGGTCGACGCTGAGCCCGGGTTTCGGGCCGGGCCGGGACTCGGCGGGGGCGGCCGTGCGCCACAGCAACGCCATGGAACGGCGTGCGTCGCCCTGACCTGCGAAGACGACCACCTGCGGCTCCCTCCCCGTCTCCTTACGCCCTAAAGTTACCAGCGGCGGGTCAGCCGGTGATCAGGCGTTGCAGCGGGGGCGCGTAGAGGTCGGCGATGCGCTCGGCGTCGGCCGCCGACGTGGCGCCGGAGGGGTGCAGGGCGAGGGTGGCGCCGAGCCCGAGCAACTGGCCCGCGACCAGCTCGGCCCGCAGGGCGTTCTCCGGGCCGGTGAGCAGCGTGGTCAGCCGCGCGGTGACCTGCTCGTGGAAGCGGTCCCGCAGCAGGGAGCGCTCGTCGGTGTTGCCCAGGGAGAACACGACGCGCAGCAGCGGGTCCCGCTGGAGCTCGCGGCGGCTGTGCACCAGCGTCAGCACCATGTGCCTGCCGAGCGCCTCAAGGGGGGCCGCGAACAGCCCGTCGGCGTCGGGGCCGAAGTCGGCGACGGTGTTGAAAAGCTGTTCCTTGCTGCCGAAGTGCTTGACGATGAGCGAGGCGCTCACCCCGGCGTCCGTGGCGATGCCGCGTAAGGTCACCTCGGCGTACGGGCGCAGGGTGAAGGCGCGCCGGGCCGCGCGCAGGATCGCGTTGCGGCCGCTGCGGGCCCCGGCGTCCCGGGGCTCGGCCTGTCTGCCGGTGGTGTGCTCGGTGGTGTGCACGGTCATGGGCTGCTCTCCTGGGCGAGCACCGCCGGCGGGTGCTCCGCTGCGCCCGCCGTACGGTTGTGCCCGACGGTATACGGGATGGAGGCCCGTCCGCCCGGCAGACACAGGGTGACGCCGAGCGCGAGGAGCGCGGCGGCTCCGGCGATGACGAAGACCGTGAGGTAGGCCGACAGGGTCGGTGCGGTACGGCCGGCGGCCTGGAAGGTGAGGTTGGCGAGGACCGCGGCGACGACCGCGCTGCACGCGGCCTGGCCGACCGATCTCATCAGCGTGTTGAGGCCGTTGGCGGCGCCGGTCTCGCTCACGGGCACCGCGCGCATCACGAGCGCGGGCAGGGCGGAGTAGGCGATGGCGGTGCCCGCGGCGACCACGGTCGCGCCGAGGACGATCGTCCACAGCTGGTGGCTGGTGAAGAAGCGCACCACGTATCCGGCGGCGATGCAGGCCGCGGCGACCGCCAGGGTGACCTTGGGGCCGTGGGCCGATGACATCCTGGCCGAGACGGGGGACAGGAACACCATGGCGACCCCGCCGGGCAGCAGGCACAGGCCGCTGACGACGATGGAGGCGCCCAGGCCGTACCCGGTGCTCGTGGGCTCCTGCACGAGTTGCGCGGTGACCAGGGAGTTGGCGTAGAAGGCGAAGCCGATCAGCAGGGCGGCGACGTTCGTCAGCAGCACCGCGGGCCGCGCCGAGACCCGCAGGTCGACCATGGGGGAGGGGACCCGCAGCTCGTGGACCCCCCACAGCAGCCCGGTCAGTACGGCGCCGCCCAGCAGTCCGAGGGTGGGGGCGGAGGTCCAGCCCCAGTCTCCGCCCTGGGTGATCGCGAGCAGCAGGCAGACCAGGGCCGCGGACAGGCCGAGTACCCCCAGGACGTCGGGGCGGCCTCCGGTGCGCAGTGGTGACTCGGGCACGAAGCGCAGCACCAGCGCGATGTCGAGCAGGCCGAGGCCCGCGGAGACCCAGAACATGGTGTGCCAGTCGGCGTTCTCGACGACGAGCGCGGCGAGGGGGAGTCCGATGGCGGCTCCGATGCCCAGGGTGGAGCTCATCAGGGCCACCGAGGAGAGCAGCCGGTTGGGCGCGAGTTCGTCCCGCATGATGCTGACGCCGAGCGGCATGACGGCGAGCGCGGCCCCCTGCAGGGCGCGGCCCGCGATGAGCACGCCGATCTGTGAGCTGGCGGCGCACAGCACCGAGCCGATGGTCAGCAGGCCGAGGGAGACCAGCAGGACCCTGCGCTTGCCGTACATGTCGCCGATCCGGCCGAGGACGGGGGTGCAGACCGCGCCGCTGAGCAGGGTGACGGTGACCAGCCAGCTCGCGGCGGTCGGGGTGCTCCCGGTGAGCGCGGGCACGTGCGGCAGGAGGGGGATGACGAGGGTCTGCATGACGGCGACGACCACGCCGCAGAAGGCCAGGACGGCGACGAGGAAGCGCGGACGGGGCACTGCGGCCATGTCTCTCCGTAGGCAGGGGGCAGAAGGTGCACATCTGTTCACTTCTAGAGTAAACGGGCGTGCACTTCGGCGGGAAACCCGGCCTTTATTGATCTACTTTGTAAAGGCGTCCGACTGGTTCCAAGATCGAAAACAGGAAGGACTAAAGACCAACCCCCGAGGAACCAGAGCGCGCCTTGCTGAGCGCGTGGATGACGGGGGCGGCTCCCACGGCGACGCAGAGGGCCACGATGAGGAAGCCCGCGCGCAGGCCGGAGGTGGCCAGGGCGGTGCCCATGATGGCGATGCCGACGGCGATGAGTCGCACTCTGGGGCGGATTCGTCAGGCGATGGATGATCCGGTTCTGGTGCGGTCGGGGCAGCGGATGGTGCCCACGCCGCGTGCGCTCGCCGTACGGGCTGAGGTGCGTGTTCTGGTTGAGGGGGCGCGGCGGGTGTTCGCACCCGCGGAGTTCGATCCGGTGACGTTGCGGCGTGATTTCGTGGTGGTGTTGTCGGATCCGGTGGCGACGACGTTGTGTGGTCCGTTGTTGACCAGGGTGGGTGCTCTGGCGCCGGGTATTCGGCTGCGTCTGATCCCTGAGGGTCATGGTGATCAGCGGGTGTTGCGTGAGGGGACGGCTGATCTGGAGGTGGCGGTGATCTCTGATCCTTCGCCGGAGACGCGGGTTGAGCCGTTGCTGAGCGATCACGGGGTGGGTGTCGTACGGCGTGGCCATCCGTTGCTTGGTTCCCCGGTGACGGTTGAGGGGTTCGCCGGGGCTGAGCATGTTGTGGCTTCGCGGCGGGGTCGTACGGCGGGGCCCGTTGACGCGTTGCTGGCTGAGCGGGGGTTGCGGCGGCGGATTGTGGGGTCGGTGCCGACGTTCACGGCTGTGCTGTTGGCGGTGCGGGGTTCTGATCTGGTGGGGATGGTGCCTGGCCGGTTGTCGGCGTCGACGGTCGATGCGTTGGATCTGGTGACGTTTCCGATTCCGTTGGATCTGCCGGAGATGGCGGTGGCGCAGGCGTGGCATCGGCGTCATGACGCTGATGCGGCGCACGCGTGGTTGCGTGGGCAGGTGCGTGCGGTGGTCGCGGAGGTGGCGGGGTCTACCAGTGGGTGGGGTGGGTGAGGGTGTGGGGCACCTTGGTGGTGGTGTCGCCCTTGGCGGCGTCGAGTTGGGCCTGGGTGAGGAAGATGCTGCGGGAGAGGTCGGCGCCGCGTAGGTCGCTGCCGCGGGTGTCGGCGCCGGTGAGGTCGGCCATGGTGAGGTTCGCGCCGCGGAGGTCGGTGCCGATGAGGTAGGCGCCGCGGAGGTTGGCGCCTCTGAGGTCGGCTTTTTTGAGTTTGGCGCCGATGAGGTCGGCGCCTCTGTGGTCTTTGCGGGGGCCGGGGGTGTTGGCGCGGGCGAGTTCGCTGGCTTTCTGCAGCAGGGGGTTGACGTTCATGCGTTGTGTCATGACGTCGGTTCTCGCGATGGTTTCTGGGGTTTCGTTGGTGAGGGCTTCGATGGTGTCGCGTGCCTGGGTGAGGGCGTCGCGGATGGGGGTGGTGTGGGGCAGGGTGAGGGCCTCGGTGAGGTACCACAGCAGTTCGTGCAGGTCGCGCATGACGGGGAAGGCGGCGAACATCTTTTTGGCGGTTTCGGGGGAGGTGCGCCAGTCGTGTCCGGTGAAGGTGACCTGGGAGAGGTGTTGTCCGGCGCCGAAGCAGTCGTAGACGGTGCAGCCGGGGAAGCCGCGTTGGCGGAGGGTGGAGTGGATGCCGCAGCGGTGGTCGGGGCGGAGGTTGGGGCAGGGTTTCCCGGCGGGTTTGTCGATGGCGAAGTCGGCGGAGGCGGAGAAGGCGGGGACGGTGCAGCACAGGCCGAAGCAGTTGGCGCAGTCGGCGCGCAGGGTGCGCTGGCCGGTGGTGGCCGTGGGGTGTGGGTGGTTGCCGGACAACGTGCTGTTCTCTCCCCTGTGAGCGTGTGAGGTGTCACCTTAGCCGAGCTTGTCAGTGGTTGAGGGCGGTGTGCAGGGCGTTGAGGAGTCGTAGGGGGCGTTGGTCGGGGGTGGGTTCGACCCGCAGTTGGTTGGGGGTGTAGGAGAAGCCGACGTGGTGGGTGGGCCAGGCGGCGTGGCGGGAGCCGCCCATGCCGGCGTGGCCGAAGGCGTCGGGGGCGGGGCCGAAGATGGCGAGTTCGGTTTGGAGTTCGAAGCCGGTTCCGTAGGCCATGGGGCTGTTCCAGAGGGGTTCGATGCCGTGTCTGAGGCGTCGGCGGCCGTTTTCGACGGTGTCTTTCTTGAGGAGGCGGATTCCGTCGAGTTCGCCGCCGCGTGCCAGGAGGGCGTAGAAGCGGGCGAGGGAGCGGGCGGTGGCGTGGGCTCCGGCTCCGGGGAGTTCGGCGGCGCGGAAGGTGGCGCTGTTCCAGAGGGTGGGGGCGTCGGGGGCGGTGATGGGGCTGCGGGTGAGGTCGCGCAGGGGGTCGCCGGTTGGGGGTGCGTCGGGGTCGGTGAAGGCGAAGGTGGGGGTGACGTGGGTGGTGGCGACCCGGTGGTGGTGTTCGTGGGGTAGGCCGATCCAGATGTCGAGGTCGAGGGGGTGGGCGAATTCTTCGGCGAAGAAGGTTCCGGTGCTGCGGCCGTCGACGCGGCGGATGAGTTCTGAGGTGAGCCAGCCGTAGGTGAGGGCGTGGTAGGTGAAGGCGGCGCGGGGGTCGGTGAGGGGTTCCTGGGTGGCGAGGAGGCCGGCCATGTAGACGGGGTTGAGGAACTGTTCGGGGGTGACGTGTTCGCGGACGCCGGGGAGTCTGGCCTGGTGGGTCATGATCTGGGTGATGGTGATGTCGGTTTTGCCGGCGGCGGCGAATTCGGGCCAGTAGTGGGCGGCGGGGGCGTCGAGGTCGAGGTGTCCGCGTTCGGCGAGCAGGAGTACGCAGGCGGCGATGAGTCCTTTGGCGCCGGAGAAGACGAGTTGCAGGGTGTCGCGTTGCCAGGGGGTGCGGGTTTCTGGGTCGGTGTGGCCGCCCCACAGGTCGGCGACGAGGTGGCCGTCGTGGTAGGCGGCGAATGCGGCGCCGGCTTCGCCGGATTCGGTGAAGTTGCGGGTGAAGGCGTTGGCGACGTCTTCGAAACCGGGGGCGGTGAAGCCGTTGGCGTGCATGGGGTGTGCTCGCTTTCTGGGTGCCGGTCGTGGGGACGCCAGCTTATCGTACCGATCGGTTCGATCTTAGGGGTGCCGGGTCGTGGCCGTGGAGCCAGGCGGTGCTCCGCTCGTAGAACAGTGGCAGGAACAGGCGCATCGCGGCGGCCTGTGCCCGGCGGGCCACGGGTCCGGCCTTCTTGGCGTCGCGGTTGTCCTTGGCGGCGCCCAGGAGTTTGGTGACGCGGGGTCTTCTGGTGGCGTCGTAGTGGGCGAGGGCCTCGGGGACGCCGGAGGCGGGCCGGTCGCGCAGGGCGGCGGCCAGGGCGAGGGCGTCCTCGACGGCCATGGAGGCGCCCTGGCCCGCGCCGACGGGGTGGGCGGCGTCGCCGACGAGGACGGTCCGGCCGCCGTGCCAGGTGGGGACCGGGCCGAGGGTGTGCGTGAGCACGGTGGGGTGGGTGGCGGTGGTGGCGGCGATGACGGCCGAGGGGGTCGTCTCGCGTTCGTACAGCGCGGCGGTACGGCGCAGCCACTCGGCGCCGGAGACCCCGTCGAGGGTGGGCCGCTCTGGGTCGGCGATCTGGGCCGACCACCACACCGTGCCGTCGTTCGCGGCCAGGTGGATGAAGGCGCCGTTGCGGGCGAAGGTCATGTTGAAGACGCCGGGCTCGACGCCGGAGAGCCCGGAGACGCCGGAGACGCAGTACAGGCCGGCGTAGCGCGGGTGTGGCGCGGCCGGGTCGAGGGTGTGGCGCACGGTCGACCAGATGCCGTCGGCGGCCACGAGCAGGTCGGCGCTGTCGCGGTGGCCGCCGTGGAAGTCGGCGGTGACGGCTCCGGTGGTCTCGGTGGTGGTGGTGAGGCGTTGACCGGTGATGATCGTGGCGCCCGCGTCGAGGGCGGCGGCGCGGAGGGTCTCCACGAGGGCGCCGCGCATGAGGGTGACGCTGTGCAGGGGGTCGTCGCGGAGGCGGCCCCGGGGGACGTCGCCGAGCAGCCGCCCCGAGGCCGACCACATGCGCTGGCGGGGCAGGGCGGTGCCGAGGCGCTGGACGGGGGGCAGGCAGCCGAGCGCGTCCAGGCCGCGCAGGCCGTTGGCGGCCAGGCTGATGAAGGAGCCGATGTCTCCGGCGGGGTCGGCGTAGGTCTCGTAGACGGTGACCTCGGCGCCGGTGTGGCGCAGGGCCAGGGCGGTGGCGGAGCCCGCGACGCCCGCGCCGATCACGATGATGCGCATGGTTTCTCTCCGAACACTCATTCACTGAAACTTGATTCACTGAATCGAAATTTGGTGAAAGTGTGTTCGGTAGGATGGCCGCTGTCAACTCCGCCCCCTGGGGCGGCGGCATGGGACGGGCGAACGGCGGGGCGTGACGGTGGCGGGTGTGCGCAAGGTGAGGGCGGCCGAGACGAGGGCGGCGCTGCTGGAGGCCGCCAGGAGACTGTTCGCCGAGCGTGGCTTCCTCAACACCAAGATCACTGACATCGCGGCGGCGGCGGGACGTTCGACCGGTTCCTTCTACGAGCACTTCGCCGACCGGGAGGAGCTGCTCGCGGCGTTGCTGGCCGAGATGGAGGACAGCGCCGACCGGGAGGTGGCGCGTGGCGTCCACCCGCCCGACCACGACCTGACCGACCGTGACCAGTTGCGTGAGCACCTGCGGATCGCCTGGAGTGTCTTCCGTGAGCATCGGGCCGCGATGGTGGCGCTGTTCCAGGCCCGGGTCAGCGCCGGGCCCGGCGGCGGTCAGGCGTGGGAGAGTCTGACCTCGGAGACGGACATCTTCCGCCGGCACCTGGAGTATCTACGCGGGCGCGGTCACCGGCTGCCGGGTGATCCCGAGCTGGTCGCGGCGGCGATGGGCGCCATGCTCGGCATGCTCGGTTACTCCATGCTCACCCGTGCCGAGCCCGTTGACGACGACGCGGTCGTGGACACCCTCACCGATCTGCTGCTGCACGGTCTCGCCGGTCCCGCCGTCGGATAAAGCCGTCGGATAAAACCGGTCGCGCGGCGGCGCGTTGATCCATTAGACAGGTCCGGTGTCCGACCTTCACCCGTTGCGTCCTGTCACCGCCGAGGAGTTCGAGGCCTGGGCCGGTGTCATCACCGGCACCTACGGCGAGGACCTGTCCGCGGAGGACCTCGCCCGTGAACGGGCCGCCGTGGAGCTGGAGCGCACTCTTGGCGCCTTCGACGGTGACGTTCCCGTGGGGGGCGCCGCGGTCTACACTCGGGCGCTGACGGTTCCCGGGGCGGTGCTGCCGGTCGCGGGCGTCACCTGGGTCGGGGTGGCGCCCACCCACCGCAGGCGCGGTGTTCTCACCTCGCTGATGCGTGAGCAGCTCACCGGCCTGTACGAGGGTGGTGGTGAGGAGCTGGCCGTGCTGCGTCCCTCCGAGGCGGGGATCTACGGCCGGTACGGCTACGGCCCGGCCTCGCGCGGCGCCCTGCTGCGGTGTGACAAACGCGCCATGGACTTCCTGCCGGGCACGGACTTCGGGGGCGGGCGGATCCGGCTGCTCGGCCGTGACGAGGCGCGTCCCCTCGTCGAGGAGGTCTACGAGCGTGTCCGTCTGGGCGCGGTCGGCTGGCCTGACCGCCCCGGCCACTGCTGGGAGACGCGGCTCGCCGACGGGCCTGACGAGCGCGACGGGGCGAGCGCCCTGCGCCACGCCGTACACCGGGATCCCGAGGGGCGGGCCGACGGGTACGCCCTCTACCGGATCGGGCCGATCCGGGGTGAGCAGGTGAGCGCCGTGCGGGTCATGGAGTTCGCCGCGGTCACCGGGCGGGCGTACGCGGCGCTGTGGCGTTTCCTGGCCGGGATCGACCTGGTGCCGTGGATCGAGTACGAGGGGGCGGTGGACGAGCCGCTGGCGCACCTGCTGACCGACTCCAGGGCCGTGCGTTCCCGCGAGGTGGACCGGCTCTGGGTGCGGCTGGTCGATCTTCCCCGGGCGCTGGCCGGGCGGCGCTACGCGGTGCCGTTGGAGGTGGTCCTACAGGTGCGGGACGACTTCTGCCCGTGGAACAGCGGCCGTTTCCTGCTGCGGGGTGACTCGGAGGGCGCCGGGTGTGAGCGTACGGGCGCCGCCCCCGACCTGCGGTTGGGTCCGGCCGAGCTGGGGGCGGCCTTCCTGGGCGGGACGACGCTGGCCTCGCTCGCCCACGCCGGTCGGGTCGAGGAGCTGCGGCCCGGCGCGCTGGCCCGCGCCTCGGCGGCTTTCCGTGGCCTGCGGGAGCCGTTCTATCCGGGTGGCCCTGCTTTTCCTGCCTACTGACTGCCTACTGACGGCGCGCCGCCGGGGTGCGGGTGCGGGCTGTCGCGGCGGCCGAGTCGGTAGCTTAGCGTCACCGGTCAGACGCGTAACGTGGCGGGGGTTTCGCCGTGGGGGTCCGGCCGGCCGACCGTAGGCGAGCAGAAAGCGACACCCATGAACAAGCCGATCCCGGCAGGCGGCGCCGCCCTCTCCGGGCCGATTCCCCTGGGCCACGACCGGCACTGCGCCGAGATCGTCACGCAGACCGACCAGCTCAGGGCGGCCGTGGCGGGGGCGGACCTGGCGGCCCCCGTGCCCTCCTGCCCGGAGTGGAACCTCGCCCAGTTGCTGCGGCACGTCGGTCACGGCCACCGCTGGGCCGAGACGATCGTGCGCACCAGGGCGAGCGCGCCGCCGCCGGACACCGCGCTGCGCGACCTGCCCGCCGACGTCCCGCAGGACGCGGCCCAGCTCGACGGCTGGCTCGCCGAGGGGGCGCGTCAGCTCGCCGAAACGCTGCGTGAGGCCGGGCCGCACGCGCGCACGTGGGTGCCCGTGGAGACGGAGACGCCGGGGTTCTGGGCCCGGCGTTTCGCGCACGAGACGCTCGTGCACCGGGCCGACGCCACCCTGGCTACGGGGCGGGAGTTCACCGCGGGGCAGGAGATCGCCGTCGACGCCCTCGACGAGTGGATGGAGCTGGCGTCCCTGCCGCAGATGCTCGACGTCAACCCCAGGCAGCGGGAGCTGCTGGGGCCGGGCCGTACGATCCGGTTGCACGCCACCGACGCGGGGGTGCAGGCGGGCGCGGAGTGGGTGGTGGACCTCACCGGCGACACCGTCGTCTGCCGCAGGGGGCGCGAACGGGCGGCCGTCGCCCTGCACGGCCCGCTGACCGCCCTGCTGCTGGTCGTCTACCGCAGGCGCCCCGCCAGGGGAGGCGGGGTGGAGATCCTCGGCGACGAGTGGCTGCTGGACTTCTGGCTGGACCGGATCGGCTTCGGGTGAGCTGGGCCGTACGGGGCGGGCGGGCCGGAAGTCCCTCACGGTCGGGTCTTTCGGCCGCTGCGCCGAAGGGGGGCGAAGCGGTCGGATAGAGGGGGAGAACCGAGGAGGAGACATGACAGCACATGTAGTGGTGGGCGTGGACGGCTCGCCTTCCTCACAGGCCGCGGTCGAGTGGGCCGCCGACGACGCCGTGCGCCGGGGGCGTCCGCTGCGGATCGTCCACGTGTGCGCGCCCTGGATCTACGACATCCCGCTGCAGACACCGCCGGGTTTCCGTGACTCGATGGCCGAGTACTGCCAGGAGATCCTCGATGCGGCGCTCTCCCTGGCCCGCTCGCACGCCCCCGACCTGGAGATCGAGACGGTGCGTGAGCGGGGCAAGGCCTCCGACGTGCTGCGGCGTGAGGCCGAGGACGCCGAGGAGCTGGTGCTGGGCAGCCGGGGGCTGGGCGGGTTCACCGGGCTGCTGCTCGGGTCGGTCTCGCTCGCCCTGGCCGGTCACGTGGCCGCCCCGGTGGTCGTGGTCAGGAAGACCCAGCGGCACGTCCACGACGAGATCGTCGTCGGTTTCGACGGCCCTCCCGCGCCGGAGGCGGTCTTCCGGTACGCCTTCGAGGAGGCCGTGATGCGCAAGGCCGCCCTGCACGCCGTCCACACGGTGCAGGCGCCCGTCCTGGGGCCGTACGCCGCGGCTTACACCTCGCTGATCGACGACGCCTTCGTCACCGAGAAGCGCCTGGCCGCCGAGACGCTGGAGCCGTGGCGCGAGCGCTACCCGCAGGTCGAGATCAGGCAGACGGTCGTCATCGGGCATCCGGTCGCGGTGCTGTGCGAGGCGTCGCAGACGGCCGACCTGGTCGTCGTCGGCTCGCGGGGCCTGGGCAGGGTCGGTTCGGCCGCGCTCGGCTCCGTCAGCCACGGGGTGCTGCACCACGCCCGCTGCCCCGTGGCCGTCGTGCGCCCGAGGGGTGAGGCATGAGCGACGTCAAGGACCTCACCGTGGCGCGGGTGATGAGCCGCACCCTGGTCGCCGTCCCGCCCGACGAGTCGCCCCTGCTGGCCTGGGAGATCATGCGCCGCGCCGGCGTCCACCACCTGCCGGTCGTCGACACCACAGGGCGCCTGTACGGCGTGCTGACCCGCGAGGACCTCGCCTCGCACTGGTCGGGAGGCCCGATCGAGCAGTCCCACGTCCACGTCCACACCCTGGTCTCCGGGCGCCGCTGCCCGCGCACCACGCTCGGCGCGAGCCTGGCCGAGGCCGCCGCGGCGATGGTCGGCGCCGGGGTGAGCGCCATCCCGGTGCTGAACGACGCGGCCAGGCTGGCGGGGATGGTGACCGTCACCGACGTGCTGCGGGCCGTGGCGGGGCTCGTCCCCGAACAGCAGGAGCCGCCGGAGCTCATGACGGGCATGTTCCGCCTGGTTCCGGTCATCCCGACCGTCCCGACCCGATGACGCGGGGAAAACGTTTCGCGGAGACTGGAAACGGAATATCAATTGTCCGATAAATAATTTCAATGGCGGTGGGGGAAAGGTGCCGCGATACTGTTCCGTCCCATTCGATGATCATACGAAGGACGGAACGTGCAACCCTTTCCTCCCCCTCCCGCGCCGGTGCGGCCGATCCGTGGCCTGGCCCTGACGGTCGTGGTCCTGCTGGGACTGTGCGCGCTGCTCGAACTCCTCGTGCTGGTGGTCTCCATCCAGCGGGTGTCCCTGGTCTCCGGGGTCATCGACGACCCGGAGTCGGCGAACGTGGAGACGCTGACGGCCAACGACACCTGGTACGGTTTCGCCGGGCTGACGCAGCTGGCCGTGTACGTCCTCACGGGCGTCATGTTCGTGGTCTGGCTGTACCGGGCGCGGTGCAACGCCGAGGCGATCACCCCGATCCCGCACCGCAGAAGCCGCGGCCTGGTGGTCTTCTCGTGGGTCATCCCGATCGTGAACCTCTGGTACCCGTTGCAGATCGTCGATGACGTCTGGGCGACCTCCTCGCCGCGGAACCTGCCGCCCGACCTGGGGTCCGAGGCGCTGAACAGGGCTCCCCGCTCGCCGCTGGTGCGGTTCTGGTGGCTGCTGTGGTTGGTCGCCACCTTCGGCTCCATGCTCTTCCAGCGGGCCGCGGCCAGGGACGACAGCCTGGAGGCGATCGTGGCCACCGCCAGGGTCGACATCTGGTTCGCCGCCCCGTACGTGGTCAGCGCGGTGCTGGCCGTGCTGGTCGTCATGAACATCACCACCGCCCAGGAACGCTGGCGCCTGCTGGCGCCCCAGGCGTACTGAGCCCGCGGTCCCGTCTCCGGCGTTCTCGAAAAGGCGAACCCTTTTTTCTCGAAGCGAAAACGCCATAAAGGGCGTTAACGGCCTGATATAATGGTGTTCCGCCATTCCGGCGGTGTCGTGGATCGGGTTTTCCTCGCGGTGGGTGCGGGGGAGGAAACACCCTGCCACGGATATCGCCGTCCGGGCCGGAGACGCCCTCCCCTCCATGGTGATCGGCCGTTCAGCGCGGCTCGCATTTGTGGCCGAAGCGTGCGAACCTGTGGGGCGCACACCGAGGATCCCCGGTGCCGAACCCCGTTCCCTGGCCTTGGAGCAGTCTTGTCTTCTTCCGTGCCGGTGCAGTCACAGCCGTCAGAACAGTCGGAGATCGAGCGCGAGCAGGCCTATGTGGCCATGCTGCACTCCCAGGTCGACATCCACCGTGAGCGGCTCGCGCGGGAACTGGCCGGGGTGTTACGCGAACAGGCGCAGACGGCGCAGGCGCAGGCCGAGCGCGGCGCGGCGGTCGGCCGCCTGAACCGCAGGCTGGCCGCCTTCGACGCCGCAGAGAACGGGCTGTGCTTCGGCAGGCTCGACACGACAGACGGCAGCCGCCGCTACCTGGGCCGGATCGGGGTGCGCGGCGCCGAGGGCGAGGAGGAGCCGCTCCTGATCGACTGGCGGGCGCCCGCCGCCCGCGCCTTCTACACCGCGACCACCGCCGCCCCCCAGGGTGTACGGCTGCGCCGCCACCTGCACACCCGTGAGCGCAGGGTGGTGCGGGTCGACGACGAACTGCTGGACGGCACCGCCCCCGCCCCGGCGGATGTGGAGCTGTGCGGGGAGGCCGCGCTGCTGGCGGCGCTGCGGGCCGAGCGGACCGGCCGGATGCGTGACGTCGTGGCCACCCTGCAGTCCGAGCAGGACCGCATCATCCGCTCCCCGCACGCCGGGGTGCTGGTCGTGCAGGGCGGCCCCGGCACCGGCAAGACCGTCGTGGCGCTGCACCGGGCCGCCTACCTGCTCTACAGCCACCCCCGCCTCGACGAGCGCGGGGTGCTGGTGGTCGGCCCCAACCCGGTGTTCCTCAGCTACATCAGCCAGGTCCTGCCGGGCCTGGGGGAGAGCAGCGTGCTGCTGGCCACGGTCGGGGAGCTGTTCCCCGGCGTCACGGCCCGCGAACGGGAGGACGCCGCGGTCGCCGAGGTCAAGGGGCGGCTGGCGATGGCCGAGGTGGTCGCCGCCGCCGTACGGGCCCGTCAGGCGCAGGTCGGCGGGCCCGTCGAGGTGGTCGTCGAGGGCGAGCGGCTGACCCTGGAACCCGAGCTGCTGACCGGCGCGGCCGAGCGGGCCCTGGCCGACGGGCTGCCGCACAACCTCGCCCGTCCCCGCTTCCACCGGATCGTCGTGGAGGAGCTGGCCCGCCGCATGGCGGGCGTGGTCGCCGGGCTTGAGGAGCAGATCGAGGCCGACCTCGCCGGTCACCTCGACACGGCGGCGCTGGAGCGGGACGTGGCCAGGGACCTGGCCGGGATCTTCGGGGACGCGCCGCCGTCCGACCCGCGCGAGCACGAACACGCCGAGTTCGAGGCGGCCGAACGGGCCTGGCTGAAGGCGTTGCCGTACGACCCGCAGGTGCGGGCGCTGCTGGAGTGGCTGTGGCCCGCGCTGACCCCGCAGCGGCTGCTTGAGGAACTGTTCGCCGACCCCCGCGGCCTCGCTGAGGCCGCGCCGCGGTTGACCGCCGACGAGCGGGAGCTGCTGCTGCGCGAGCCCGGCGGCGGCTGGAGCCCGGCGGACGTGCCGCTGTTGGACGAGGCGGCCGAACTGCTCGGCGAGGACCGCCGCGCCGAACAGGCCAGGAGGGCCAGGGAGCACGCCAGGCGCATCGAGTACGCCCAGGGGGTGCTGGACATCGCGCGTGGCTCCCGGGCGGCGGAGGAGGAGAACCTCGACGAGGCCGAACTTCTCAGCGCCGCCGACTTCCTGGGCGCCGAGCAGTTCGCCGACCGTCAGGAGGGCGACGACCTGCGCACCGTCGCCGAACGGGCCGCGGCCGACCGGACGTGGGCCTTCGGTCACGTGATCGTGGACGAGGCCCAGGAGGTCTCACCCATGGCCTGGCGTCTGCTCCTGCGGCGCTGCCCCACCCGTTCCTTCACGGTGGTCGGCGACATGGCCCAGAGCGGCCAGGTGGCCGGGGCTCTGTCGTGGTCGCAGGCGCTGGAGCCGTTCTTCGGGGAGCGCTGGCGGCTTGAGCGGCTCACCGTCAACTACCGCACCTCCGCCGAGGTCATGTCCGCCTCAGAACGGGTCCTCACCGCGATCCACCCCGAACTGGAGGTGGCGCGCGCCGTACGCGCCGGAGGCGTCCGGCCGTGGCGGGCCCGGGTCGAGGAGGACGGCCTGCCCGGCGCGGTGGCCGCGCTGGCGGCGCGGGAGGCGGCGGCCGGGACGGGAAGCGTCGCGGTGATCGCCCCGGGCCGGGACCTGGCACGCCTGGCCGAGGCCGTGCGCGCCGCCGTACCCGACGCCTCCTGGGGGGCCGAACCCGATTTGGAGCGGCGCGTCGTGGTGCTGACGGCCCGCCAAGCCAAGGGGCTGGAGTTCGACTCGGTGGTGCTGGCCGACCCCCAGGGGGTGCTCGACGGGTCGCCGCACGGCCTCAACGACCTGTACGTGGCGCTGACCCGCGCCACCGAACGCCTCGCCGTCCTGCACCCGGGCGAGGTCCCCGCCGTGCTTGAGCACCTGAGCGTTCACCCCTGAGGGGTGGGGGGCGCCTGTTCGGTCAGGCGCCCCCCGGACAGGCGCAGCCAGCGGCCGACGCCGACCTCCGTCAGGAACCGTTCGTCGTGGCTGACCACGATGAACGCCCCCCGGTAGGCGTTGAGCGCCGCCTCAAGCTGGCCGACGCTGACCAGGTCGAGGTTGTTGGTCGGCTCGTCCAGCAGCAGAAGCTGGGGCGCGGGTTCGGCGTACAGGACGCAGGCCAGGGTGGCGCGCAGCCGCTCACCCCCCGACAGCACCCCGACGGGCAGGTGGGCGCGGGGGCCGCGGAACAGGAAACGGGCCAGCAGGTTCATCCGCTCGGCCTGCGGCATGGCGGGCGCGAACGCGGCCAGGTTCTCGGCCACTGTCAACTCCGCCTCCAGCAGGTCGAGCCGCTGGGACAGGTAGGCGATACGGCCCTCGGCCCTCCTGACCGTGGCGCCCTGCGGGGTCAGGTCGCCGTTGACGATCCGCAGCAGGGTGGACTTGCCGCCTCCGTTGGCGCCGGTCAGGGCGATGCGCTCCGGGCCGCGTACCGTCAGGTCCAGGCCGTGCCCGGCGAACAGCGGACGCTCGCCGTAGCTGACCTGCATCCGCTCGCCGAGGAAGACCGTACGGCCCGCCGGGACGTCGGTGCCGGGCAGCTCCAGGGTGATCTTCTGCTCCTCGCGCAGGGCGCGGCCCGCCTCGTCCAGGCGGGCCCTGGCGTCGCCGACCCGGGAGGCGTGCGTCTCCTGGGAACGGGCCGCCGACTCCTGGGCGTTGCGTTTCATCGTCCCGGCGAAGATCTTCGGCAGTCCGGCGTTCTTCAGGTTGCGGGCGGCGTTGCCCGCGCGGCGCTCGGCCCGTTCCCTGGCCTGCTGCATCTCCCGCTTCTCCCGCCTGACCTCCTGTTCGGCGGTGCGGACGTTCTTCTCTGCGACCTGCTGGGCGGCCCGTACGGCCTCCTCGTAGGCGGTGAAGTCGCCGCCGTAGGAGCGGATCTCGCCCCGGTCCAGTTCGGCGATGCGGTCCATGCGGTCCAGCAGCGCCCGGTCGTGGCTGACCAGCAGCAGGCAGCCGTTCCAGTTCTCGATCACCCCGTAGAGGCGGTGGCGGGTCTCCAGGTCGAGGTTGTTGGTCGGCTCGTCCAGCAGCAGCACGTCGGGGCGCCTCAGCAGTTGCGCGGCCAGGCCCAGGGAGACGATCTGGCCGCCGCTGAGGGTGGCCAGGCGCCGGGCGAAGGACAGCTCGCCCAGGCCGAGTCGGTCGAGCTGGGTGCGGGTGCGTTCCTCGATGTCCCAGTCGTTGCCGACCGTGGCGAAGTGCTCCTCGGCGGTGTCGCCGGACTCGATGGCGTCCAGCGCACTGATCACCGGGGCGATGCCCAGGACCTCGGCCACGGTCAGGCCGCCGGTCAGGGGGAGGTTCTGCGGCAGGTAGCCGAGGACGCCCTCGACGGACACGCTGCCGCGGGTGGGCCGGTACTCGCCCGCGGCGAGTTTGAGCAGGGTGCTCTTGCCGGCCCCGTTGGGGGCGACGAGTCCGGTACGGCCGCCGCCCACGGTGAAGGACAGGTCCTCGAACAGCGGAGTGTCGTCGGGCCAGGAGAAGGAGACGTTGGAGAAGACGATGAACGACGCGTCGGACATGCGAAAGACCTCGGATGCGCGTGGGGCGTACGGCGCCGCCCCGGGGGCGGGATGAAGGGAAAAGTCGACGACGGCGTGGACCACGGCGACGCCTAACGCGCTCCTGCCTGCGGTCTGCCACGTCCGGGTATCACCCGGAGATGTCGTCGTCCCCCGCCATTTCCCTCTTTATCCGTTCTTTGCGGTCTTTCCTGCTGTTCGCGAGTGCTCGCGTCCGACCATGTTAGCCGCGCTCCTGCACGGGTGCGAACGACTGACGCGCCACCGGAGCCGTCCTGTACGGCGGTGCCGTACGGGACGGCTCCGGTGACGGGCGCTCAGCGGTGCGCGTGCCCGGTGTCCTGCTCGGGCTCGGGTGCGGGCCGTACGCGGGAGAGGGTCTGGCCGACCAGTTCGGCCAGTCTGCCCACGCCGTAGTACAGCCGGGGCGGGACGTGTGGCAGCAGACCGGACTGGCGCTGGCACAGCAGCGTGAACGCCTGCTCGGGCGGCAGGCCGATGTAGCGCGGCAGGTTCTCGTACCACCGGGCGCTGTGGCGGGCCACCCGCTGGGTCGCCAGGATCACGCTCTTGCGTTCGCGCTCGTAGCGGTCCAGGGCGGGCCGCAGCGGCATCCCGCCGTGCAGCGCCCTGACCAGGAAGGCGGAGTCGCCCAGCGCCAGGGCGGTGCCCGCGCCGATGGAGTAGTGCGTGGTGTGCGCGGCGTCGCCGATCAGGACGAGGTTGCCGCGGTGCCACCGCCTGTTGGTCAGGGTGCGGAAGTTCAGCCAGTGCGCGGTGCCGCTCGGCTGGGAGCGGCCGATCAGCGGGTGCCCGTCGAGGGTGTCGGCGAACAGTTTCTCCAGCATGGCCAGGCTGTCGGCCTCGTTGGCCTGGTCGAGCCCGAGCCCCCGCCAGGTCTCGGGGGAGCACTCGACGACGCAGGTGCTGTGGCCGGGGCCGAAGCGGTAGCCGTAGCACCAGATCCAGCCGTGCGGGGTCTGCACGAAGGTGAAGACGAAGGTCTCGAAGACCTTGGTCGTGCCGAGCCACATGTAGACGTTGCGTCCCACCTCGACCCTGGTGCCGAAGTGGCCGGCGTGGCGTTCGCGCAGCACGCTGTTGACGCCGTCGCCCGCCACGACGAGGTCGGCGTCCGCGACCTCCTCCTCGGTGGCGATCTCGTGTTCGTACTCGACGCGCACCCCGAGGGAGGCGGCGCGTTCGCCGAGGATGTCGAGCATCCGCTGCCTGCCGATGCCGTAGCCGCTGTCGCCGGTCTGGGACACGACAGTCGTGTGGCCGTCGAAGTGGGCGACCTCGGTGTCCCAGCGGACGGAGTTCTCGCCGATGGCGAGCGCCGACTCGGGGTCCACGTTGTGCAGGTCGGTGAACAGTTCGTCCAGGTAGGTCACGCCCCAGCCGTAGGTCGAACCGGCTGGGTTGCGCTCGTAGATGGTGATGTCGTGGGACGGGTCGACCCGCTTCATCAGGATCGAGAAGTACAGGCTGGCGGGTCCACCACCGACGCAGGCGACCTTCACATGGACTCCCGTTGCACCGCAAGGTAATCAGATCGTGACAGAGAGTAACATGTGAGGTGTGTGGGACGGCCATCCCCTCCGGCCGCGTCTCCGGTATGAGATGGCCAAATCTCGGGAAAGCCTCGAACCGGTCAGGTACGGCTCAGCACGACCTTCAGCGCGCCGCTGTGGGCCGGGTCGGCGAACACCTCGTAGGCGTGCTCGATGTCGTCGAGGGCGAAGCGGTGGGTGACCATGGGGGCGACGTCGAGCTGCCCGCGGCCCAGCATGGCGAGCAGGTCGGGGGTGGAGAAGGTGTCCACCAGGCCGGTGGTGACGGTCACGTCGCGGATCCACAGCTCCTCCAGGTGGAGGGTCGCGGGGCGGCCGTGGACGCCGACGTTGGCCACGTGGCCGCAGGGGCGCACCAGGGTGGTGCACAGCTCGAAGGTCTCCGGCAGGCCGACGGCCTCGATCACCACGTCGGCGCCGAGCCCGCCGGTCAGGGAGCGCACCTTCGCCAGCGGGTCCTCGTCGGGGGTGAGGGTGACGTCGGCGCCGAACTGTTCGGCGGCCCGCAGGCGGGCGCGGGCGGGGTCGATCACGACGACGTGGGCGGGGGAGTACAGGCGGGCGGTGAGGACCGCGGCCAGGCCGATCGGCCCCGCCCCCACGATGACCACGGTGTCTCCCGGTTTGACCTGCCCGGCCAGCACGCCGACCTCGTAGGAGGTGGGCAGGATGTCGGCGAGCATGACGGCCGCCTCGTCGCCGATCTCCTGGGGGAGTCTGTGCGCCGAAAGGTCGGCGAACGGCAGCCGGGCGTACTGGGCCTGCACGCCGTTGACCAGGTGGCCGAGGATCCAGCCGCCACCCCGCAGGCACTGGCCGTAGCGGCCACGCCTGCAGTAGGGGCACCGGCCGCAGGCGGAGATGCACGAGGCCAGGACGCGGTCGCCGACGGCAAGTTCGGTGACGGCTCCGCCCGTCTCCGTGACGGTGCCGACCGCCTCGTGCCCCAGGATCCGTCCGGGCTTCACCTCGGGCACGTCCCCGCCGAGGATGTGCAGGTCGGTGCCGCAGATCGTCACGGTGTCCACCTGGATGATCACGTCCTGGGGGTCGGTGATCACGGGGTCGGGCACCTCGGTCCAGGTCTTGCGGCCGGGGCCCTCGTACACCAGAGCCTTCATGGGGTCCTCCAGGATCGCTGGCTTCCGTTCCCCTCCAGCGTGGCGGCCGGGGCGGGCGGAGGGTCAGTGGCCAACGGCCGTGCCGTGGGGGACGAAGGTCCCGGCCCCCGGCGACCGTGCGGGCAAGGGGACCAAGGTCGGTGCGGCCGGGGTCCAAGGGCACCTGCGCCGGTGCGGGCGCGCTGGTGAGCTGGTGATGGGAAGGGAGGCCCACGATGACGAAGGTGCTGGTGGCCTACGGCTCGACGCGCGGCTCGACCAGGGAGATCGCCGAATGGGTCGGCCGTGCCCTGACCGGTCAGGGCGTCGAGGTGGAGATCAGGTCCGCGGCGGAGGTCAGGGACGTCGGCGCCTACGACGCGGTGGTGCTGGGCGGCGCGGTCTACTTCGGCCGCTGGCACCGTCACGCACGCGCGCTGGTCAGGCGCTGCGCCCGGCAGCTGGCCGAGCGGCCCGTGTGGCTGTTCAGCAGCGGGCCGCTGCAGCGGATCGACCGGGAGGTGACGCCGCCCGCGGGCGCCGAACGGGCAAGGCGCAGGATCGGCGCCAGGGAGAGCGTGGTCTTCGGCGGCTGCCTGCGCCCCGACGCCCGGGGTTTCCCCGCCGCGACCATGGCCAGGACGGCGGCCGGTGACTTCCGCGACCCCGGACGGGTGGAGACCTGGGCCCGCGACATCGCCTACGAGCTGAAGGCCACGTAGAAGGTCAGGCCCGGGGGACGACGGCCACCGGGCCGTGGGCGTGGCCGAGCAGGGAGTGGACGGTCGAGCCGAGGAACGCCGCCCGCCCCGGGGCGCCGACGACGACCAGCTCCGCCGAGGCCGAGGCGTCGGCCAGCACCCGGGCCGGGTGGCCGTGCACGACCTGCTCGGTGAGGGGGACGTCGGGGAACTCCTCCCGCCAGCCCGCCAGCGCCTCGGCCAGCAGGCGCTCCTCCTCACGGCCGATGCCCGCGACGTCGTAGACCAGCGGCTGCATGTCGCCGGGGAAACCGGCTACCGGGTGGGTCCAGGCGTGCACGGCCCGCAGCGGCAGGCGGCGCAGCAGCGCCTCCTCGAAGGCGAAACGCAGGACGTCCTCCTGGCCCGCCTCCCCGGTCGCGCCCACGACGACCTCCCCGCCGCCGCCCTGGCGGGGCCGTACGACCACCAGGGGGCGGGGGCAGCGGGCGGCGAGGTCGCGGCTGACCGAGCCGAGCAGCAGCCCGGCGAACCCGCCGCGTCCCCGACTGCCGACCACGACCAACTGCGCGCCCCGCGCGGCGACGGTGATCGCCTCCGCGGCGGCGCCGTCGAGGACCTCGGTGGTGACCTCGGTCGAAGGGGCCTCGGCGCGGGCACATTCGGTGGCCCGCGCGAGCAACTGGCGGCAGGCGGCCTGCGCGGCGGGCCCCCAGTGGGCGGGCTGCGGGACGAGCGGCACGTCGTAGGCCCAGCGCAGGGTCACGTGCACCAGCCGCAGCGGCGCCCCCCGCAGCGCGGCCTCCCGCGCCGCCCAGGCGGTCGCCTCCAGAGAGGCGTCGGAACCGTCGACGCCGACGATGACGGGCTCTGTCATGGTCATCACCTTGATCCGTCCGTGATCCGTCCGTGTCACGCCCGCGCGTGTCCCTCCCACGATGCTCTCCGCCGTCCCGGCCCGGCGGGTAGGGGCGAACGTCCCGGGCGGGTGGCCGGGGAGAAAGCGGGCGGAAGGTCCCGGCGCGGTGGGACTTTCCGCCCTGCCGTCCCCGGTGGCGCCGCGCCGACGATGGAGGGGGAGGTGACCACGATGGTCGGAAACCGTGACGTCGTCGTCGGCTACGACGGCTCCGACTTCTCCATGCAGGCCCTGGAGTGGGCCATGGACGAGGCCGAGCTGAGAAAAGCACCGCTGACGGTGACACACGCCTGGCGCTGGCCGTACGGCGAGGCGGACGAGGAGGCCAGGGCGCACCTGCGCAAGGCGGCCGAGCACGTGCTCTACCACGGCGCCGACTGCGCCCGGTCCTGCAGCTCGATCACCGAGATCGCCGCCGACCTGTACGAGGGGGCCGCCGCGGAACGGCTGGTCGAGCTCTCGGCCGGGGCGCGGCTGGTCGTGGTCGGCTCACGCGGCATGGGCACGCTGGCCAGGACCGTGGTCGGGTCGGTCGCCGGATACGTCACGGCCAACGCGCGCTGCCCGGTGGTCGTCGTACGCGGGCCGGGCCCGCTGCCGGTGCCGCTGCACCGTGGCGCCGTGGTGCTGGGCATCACCGACGACACCTCCGACGCCGTGCTCGACTTCGCCTTCGACGAGGCCGCCGCGCGGGGGCTGACGCTCGTCGCGGCGCACGCCGGGCACATCCGGGTGGCGGCGTGGGGGCCCGCGATGCCCCCGGTGACGGACATGGAGATCACCACCCGGATGGTCGAGGAGGACCTGCGGGTTCGGCTGCGGCCCTGGCGCGACAGGTATCCGGCGGTGCGGGTCGAGACGACGTTCGTCACCGTCGCCGCGCGGGACGCGCTGATCGACCTGTCCCGGCGGGCGAGCCTGGTCGTGGTCGGCGGGGCACGCGGGGACGGCAGGCTCGGCGGGGTCACCAAGGCGGTTCTGCGGCACGGCGCGAGCCCCGTCGCGGTCGTCCCGGTCCTGAAGCCGGAGCGGTCGCGTACCCGGGAGTCCAGCACGGCAGGGAGGGGAGAGGGATCATGACGGTGCGGGTGAAGGACGTCATGGGGCTGGTGGCCATCGCGGTCCGCCCGGAGGCGACGTTCGCCGAGTTGGTGGCGACGATGCGCCGCTTCAAGGTGGGGGCCGTCGCGGTGATCGACGCCGAGGGCCGCCCCGTGGGGGTGGTCTCCGAGGCCGACCTGCTGCTGAAGGAGATCGGCGCCCAGGGCGGCAAACCAGGGGGGACGACCGCCGGGCAGCTCATGAGCAGGCCCGCGGTGACCGTCACCCGCCAGACCTCGGTGCGGGAGGCCGCCCGCCTGATGCACGCCAACCGGATCAAGCAGCTCCCGGTGATCGACGTCGCCAGCGGCAAGATCGCCGGGACCGTGCACCAGGCCGACCTGCTGAAGGTCTTCACCAGACCGGCCGCCGACATCCTGACCGAGATGGCCGACGCCGTCGCCGACCTGGGGCTCAACACCGGGGGGCTGACGATCACGGTCGAGGGCTCGGTGATCCGCGTCGAGGGACGCCTGGCCCGGCGCTCACAGATCGCCGCGCTGGTCGAGGCGGGCCGCAGGATCGAGGGCGTCGTCGAGGTCGAGGCCGACCTCGCCTACGACCGCGACGACGTGATGAGCGCCTCCTCGGCGCACCTGTGACGCTGAAGGGCGGGGGTCGCCGCTGCAACGGCGAACCCCCGGGGCTCAGCCCGGTCAGGCGGGAGCCAAGCACGATTGTGCTAGCACCCGAAGGATGCTCCCGGGCGGCCGAACATCTCCGAACAGGACCGGACGGCGCCGAACATCTCCGACGAAAGCCAAACAACCACGGACCATTCCGACCCATAAAATGACGGAAAAATCAACAAAAGAGGCTTTTGTTGATTTTGTCCAAAACGCGGAACGGGCAGGTCACGGCCACACCATAGGGCATCATGATTCGCACGCGAGGCCGTACGAAAAGGGCTGCAACCCTTGGGGCCACGCGGTTTCTCCGCCCGGTCAGGCACAAGAGCCCGTGAAAGGTGGTGCCGCGCATGTCCGCGCCGCCCTGCTTCCGCATTCCCCGCACCATTGACCCCTCCGTGTGGCGGCTTGTCCTCCTCCTCATCCTGCTGATCTTCGTGATCGTGGCCCACCTGCTCGGCATGCCCGCGGAACAGGTCACCCTGGCCGTCGCCACGATGACCGGCGCCGTCCTCCAGCTCACCGGCGCCCCGGCACGGCGCGCGAGGACCCGGTGACCGCCCCCTCCCCGGACGTCCCGCGGATCACCGCCGAGGACAGCCTGGCCATGGAACGGACCCTGCTGGCGGACCTGCTCGGACGGGCGGTACAGGCCAGCGGCCTGCCGCTGAGCCAGGTCGCCAACCAGGCGCACATCCGCGCCTCCAGCCTGGAGGCCATGGTGCGCGGACGCCTGGTCCCCCGCAAGGAGACGCTCGAAAGCGTCCTGGACGCCTGCGAGACCGTCTCCTTCCTCCGCTTCGACGTGCGCTACTCCTGGGAACGGCTGAAGGAACTCCAGCTTCGCGGGCGGCACGACCCCGCGGAGGCACCCCCTGAGCCGTCCGGTACGGCCCCGCCCCCTCAACCGCACCACCTGCGCCAGGACGTGATCGGCTACGACCTCAAACCCGACCCGCTGAGGGCCGAGACCAAGGAGGAGCTTCTCGCCCTGATGCGCGACTTCCACGTCTGGGCCGGTGAACCCTCCTACCGGGAGATCGCCATCAACGCGGGCAGGGCCGTGGGGGCCAGCACCCTGTGCGAGGCGCTCGACGTCAACCGGCCCGCCCGCATGCCCTCGCTCAAGGTCGTCACGGCCTTCGTCCACGGCTGCGGCGGCGAGGAGGACGACCTGGTCAACTGGACCACCGCCTGGCGCAGGATCCGCATGGCCAGGGTCAGGGAACGGCCACGGACCAGGGAAGACGAACGTCCCTGACGGGTTGGGACGATGGCCTCTGGGGAGGGTAGTCCTGGCACGGTCCGATGGAAGGGGGAGAGGGGGAAGACCATGCCCGAACCTATGTCCGAACCTGTCGTCACCGCCACCGACGGCTCGCCCTCCGCGACGGCCGCGGTGAGATGGGCCGCCGACGACGCGGCCCGCAGGACGGTGCCCCTGTTGATCGTGCACGTCGTCGAACGCTGGCCGTACGGCATATCGGCCTTCCCTCCGCCCGGCTGGCAGGACGCCATGGCCGAGGCCGGTGACCGGATCCTCGCCGAGGCGGCCAAGGCCGCGACCGAACGCAGGCCGGGCATCGACGTGAGCACCGAACTGACCGGGGGGACGCCCTCGGAGATCCTGCGTGAACGGGCCTCCTCGACGTCGGAGATCGTCATCGGCAGCCGGGGGACGGGCGGTTTCGCCGAGGCGCTGCTCGGTTCCGCGGTCCTGCGCCTGGCCGGGCACGTCCGCGGCGCCGTCGTGGTCGTCAAGGCGGGGCAGGACGGCCCCGGCGAGGAGATCGTGGTCGGCGTCGACGGCTCCCCGGACGGGGAGGCCGCGCTGGGCTTCGCCTTCGAGCAGGCCCGGCTGCGCGGCGTCGTCCTGCGGGCCGTGTGCGCCTGGCACGTGCCGCTGCACACCGTCATGCCGGAGAGCGTCCACGACGTCACCGGGATACAGCACGAGCAGCAACGGGTGGTCGCCGAACGGCTGGCCCCGTGGCGGGACCTGTACCCCGGGGTCGAGGTCGTCGAGGAGGTGACCTACGGCCATCCGGTCTCGGCCCTCACCGACGTCTCCGGCAGGGCGGCCCTGCTGGTCGTCGGCTCCCGGGGGCTCGGCGCGGTCGGCTCGATGGTGCTGGGGTCGGTCAGCAGGGACGTGCTCCACCACGCCCGCTGCCCGGTCGCCGTGGTCCGCCCCTGAATCAGCGCAGCCTCCTGCGGAAGGGGGAGGGCGGCCCGGCGGCGGGGGCGAGCCGTACCCGCACGTCGAGCGCGACCGCACCCGAGGCGGTGGCCATCACCGGGTTCAGGTCCAGCTCGGCCACCTGGGGAAGGTCGTCGAGCAGTTGCCCGACCCCGGCGATCTGCCCGCGCAGTTCGGCGACGTCGACCGCAGGACGCCCCCGGTAGCCGGAAAGCAGCGGGGCGCACCGCAGCTCGGCGAGCATCGCTGCGGGGTCGTCCTCGCCCAGCGGCGGCACCCGGAAGGAGTGGTCGGCCATCAGTTCGGCGGCCACCCCGCCCATGCCGACCATGAGCAGCGGACCGAACGACTCGTGCGCGACCCCACCGACGATCATCTCAACGCCCGGTTCCGCCATCGGCTGGACGAGCGCCCCCGTCATCGCCGGGCCGACCATCCCGGCCATCTCCAGGTAGGCGCGGCGGACCTCCCGCGGCGTGGCCAGGCCGAGGCGGACCCCGCCCACGTCGCTCTTGTGCACCAGGCCGGGGCCGGTGGCCTTCAGCGCGACCGGCGGCCCGATCTCCCCGGCCGCCGCCGCTGCCGCCTCGGGGCCGTCAACGGCGAGGGCGCCCAGGACGCGCACGCCGTAGCAGCCGAGCAGACGGGTGGCGCTCGCGTGGTCGAGCCAGCCGCCCCCGGGACGACGGGCCAGCTCCTGCTCGACCAGGGCCCGCGCCGCCGCGACCTCGGCCATCGGCGGTACGGCGGGCGGAGCCTGGGGCGCGCGCCGCCAGGCGGCGTGGCGGACCGCGTGACCCAGCGCCCGCACGGCCTGCTCGGGGGAGGCGTAGCACGGCACCCGCCCGTCCAGCAGGCCGTCATGGCCGCTGACACAGGCCACCACGGTCTTCGTCGTCGTCGCGGTCGCGGCGGCGACGGCCTGCCGGGTCCTGGCCAGACCGGAACCGAACGGCGGCGTGTAGACCACCAGGACAGCGTCGATGCCCGGGTCGGCAAGCACGGTCTCGACGGCGAACACCAGGTCACGCGCGCTGCCGCCTGCGGTGAGATCGACCGGGTTGGCCACGGCCGCCGCGGCGGGCAGCCGGGACCGCAGCCGCCCCCTGGTGACCGGCGACAGCTCGGGGACGAGCAGGCCGTCCCGCTCACAGGCGTCGGCGGCCAACGCCTGAGGGCCGCCCGAATTGCCGACGACGGCCACCCGCCCGCCGCCCGGCAGCGGCTGGGCCGCCAGCAGGCGCGCGGTGTCGAGCATGTCCTGCACGCTGTCCACCCGGATCACCCCCGACGCCCTCAGCAACTCCTCGACGGCGACGTCCGGGGTCGCGGCGGCCGCGGTGTGGGAGCGGACCGCCCGCTCCCCGGAGCCGCCCCTGCCGCTCTTGATCGCGATGATCGGCTTGCGCCTGCTCACCCGCCGCGCGATCCGGCCGAACCTGCGGGGGTTGCCGAACGACTCCAGATACAGGGCGATCACGTCGGTGGCCGGGTCGTCCTCCCAGTACTCCAGCAGGTCGTTGCCGCTGACGTCGGCCTTGTTGCCGACCGAGGCGAACCCGGACAGGCCGACCCCCAGCTCGTTGGCCCGGTCGATCAGGGCGACCGCGACCGCCCCCGACTGCGACATCAGCGCCAGATGGCCGGCGGCGGGCGGGTGGGGCAGGAAACTGGCGTTGAGGCGGGAGCCGGTGTCGGCGACGCCGAGACAGTTGGGGCCGACCAGACGCATGCCGGACTCGCGGCAGATCCGCAGCAGCTCCGCCTCCTGCTCGGCCCGGCCCGCCTCGGCGAAGCCCGCGCTGACGACGACGAGGCAGCGCACCCCGTGCCGCGCGCAGTCACGCGCCACGTCCGGTACGGCCTGCGCCGGGACGGCGACGACGGCCAGATCGACCGGCCCCGGCACGTCCCGCACGTTCGGGTAGGCCCGCAACCCGAGGATCGTCTCCGCGTTGGGGTTGACCGGGTAGACGGGGCCGGGGAAACCGGCCTCCACGAGGTTGCGCAGGATGTGATGGCCGACCCCCGAGGGGGCGCGTCCCGCGCCAACCACCGCGACCGCCCCGGGACGGAACAACCGGCTCAGACAGGCGGAGGTCGCCTGCCTGGCGCGGGACTCGATCCGTTCGAGCAGCGCCGGGGTCGGGCGGGGGTCCATCCGGATCTCCACGGTCCCGCCGTCGAAGGCCCGCCTGGTGGCCAGCCCGAGGTCGTCGAGCACCCGCAGCATGGGCCGGTTCTCCGCCAGCACCTCGGCGACCAGCTCCCGCACGCCCTCCTCGGCCGCCTGGACCGCCAGGTGCTCCACCAGCAGGGTTCCCAGGCCATGGTGCTGCTCGGAGTCGTCGATCAGGATCGCGATCTCGGCCTCGCCGTCCTGCCCGGGGATGTACTCGGCGATGCCCGCCAGACGTCCGTTGACCACGGCCACCAGGACGCGGCCCGGATGGTCCGGCCGGGTGACGTGGTCCACGTAGGCGTGGGCTCCGGCCCTGCCGCCGGTGAAGAACCGCAGGTAGGCCGAGCGCTCCGACGACCTGTCGACCAGGGCGTGCAGGGCCCGGTCGTCGCCGGGGCGCAGCGGCCTCAGGTGGGCGATACCGCCCTCGCGCAGCAGAACGTCGCACTCGTCGGGAACGGTTCGCCTCATACCGGAAGCCTCGGCCATCACCACCCCACGCCATAGAGCCGAAGTGCCCTCGCCCGTGGGACACCCGTCCCTGCCGCCCGCCGTACGGGATGGGTGGGGGTCGAAAGTCCTGGTTGGTGGTGGCTTTTGGCCGGGGACCCGTGGGGGGAGCCGATGATCTGCTGGCGGGTATGCGGACGAGTGACGGCGGGCGGCCGGTCGCGCCGGTGACGACGGCGGGGGAGGGGGGCCTGACAGCCGGTGAGGCGGCGGCGCTGTCCGTCCCCGAGGTGCTGGACCGGCTGGGGGTGACGCGGGAGGGCCTGTCCGGCGGCGAGGCCGTACGGCGGCTGGCCCTCCACGGGCCGAACGCGGTGCGCGCCCACCACGCCCGCGCGCTGCGGGTGCTGGGCAGGCAACTGCGCAACGCCGTGCTGATCCTGCTCGCGGTGACCGCGCTTGCCGCGTTCTTCCTCGGGGACGCCGCCGACGCCGTCATCATCGGGGTGATCCTGGTGGCCAGCGTCGGGCTGGGCTTCGTCAACGAGTACCGGGCCGAGCGCGCGGCCCAGGCATTGCACTCCCAGGTCCGCCACACCGCCGTCGTGCTGCGTGACGGCCTGCCCGCCGAGGTGGACGTCACCGCGCTGGTCCCCGGCGACGTCGTACGGCTCGCCCTCGGCGGGGTCGTCCCCGCTGACCTGAGGCTGCTGGACGTCAACGACCTCGAGTGCGACGAGAGCGTGCTGACCGGCGAGTCCCTCCCGGTGGGCAAGTCAACCGGCCCGGTCCCGTCCGGTACGGCTCTCGCCGGGCTGGAGTGCTGCGCGCTGATGGGCACGGTCGTGCGGGCGGGCCGGGGCGGCGGGGTCGTGGTCGCCACCGGGGGGCGGGCGGAGTTCGGCCGCATCGCGCTCGGGCTTGGCGAACGGCAGCCGGAGACCGACTTCCAGGCGGGGCTGCGCCGCTTCTCGGTGCTGCTGCTCCAGGTCGCGATCGCGCTGACCTCGCTGATCCTGGTGACGAACCTGCTGCTGCGCCGCCCGCTGATCGAGTCGCTGCTGTTCTCCCTGGCCATCGCCGTGGGGATCACCCCGCAACTGCTGCCCGCGGTGGTGAGCACCAGCCTCGCGGCGGGCTCGCGCAGGCTGGCCGGGCTCAAGGTGCTGGTCAAACGTCTGGTCTGCATCGAGGACCTGGGCGACATGGACATCCTGGTCACCGACAAGACCGGCACCCTCACCGAGGGCAGGATCGACTTCCTGACCGCCCTCGGCCCTGCCGGGGACGACAGTGACCGGGTGCTGCTGCTCGGGCTGCTGGCCACGGAGACGCCCGAGGGGGCCGGGGGCAACCCGATGGACGCCGCCCTGTGGCGGGCCGCCGGTCCGCGGGCGGAGCAGGCAGGGGAGTACACGCGGCTCGGGCTGCTGCCGTTCGACCACGAGCGCAGGATGACCACCGCGGTCGTCCGCACCCCCGACGGGGACGGGCTGCTGGTCACCAAGGGCGCCCCGGAGGCCGTCCTCGACCGCTGCCCGGCCCCGCCGCAGGGGGCCGCCGAGACCCTGCGGGCCCGGTTCGCCGAGGGCGGCAGGGTCGTTGCCGTCGCCACCCGACGGGTCGGCGCGAACCTGACGGAGCCGGGGCCCGCCGACGAGCGCGACCTGACGCTTGAGGGGTTCCTGGTCTTCCTCGACCGGCCCAAACAGGCCGCCGCGCGGTCGCTGCGGCGGCTGGCCGAGCTGGGCATCACCGTGAAGATCGCCACCGGCGACAACCCCGTGGTCGCCGAGAAGGTCTGCGCCGACCTCGGCCTGACCTCCGGGGGCACCCTGACCGGTGAACAGGTCGCCGCCCTCGACGACGAGGCGCTCACCGAGGCCGCGGAGAAGGCGACGATCTTCGCCCGCGTCTCGCCGGAGCAGAAGGCCAGGATCGTCCGGCTGCTGCGCGGGCGCGGCAGGGCCGTCGGGTTCCTCGGCGACGGGGTCAACGACGCGCTGGCGCTGCACGCCGCCGACGTGGGCGTCTCGGTGGACACCGCGACCGACGTGGCCAAGGACGCCGCCGACGTCGTCCTGCTGGAGAAAGACCTCGGCGTGCTGGCCGACGGGGTCGCCGAGGGGCGGCGCATCTTCGCCAACACCATCAAGTACGTGCTGATGGGCACATCCAGCAACTTCGGCAACATGTTCAGCGCGGCGGCGGCCTCGGCGGTGCTGAGCTTCCTGCCGATGCTGCCCGGCCAGATCCTGCTCAACAACCTGCTCTACGACGCCGGGCAGCTCAGCATCCCCACCGACCGGGTCGATCCCGAGCAGCTACGCGCCCCCTCGCACTGGGACATCGCGTTCATCCGCAGGTTCATGCTGTTCTTCGGGCCGATCAGCTCCCTGTTCGACTTCCTCACCTTCGCGGTGATGCTCGGCGTCTTCCACGCCGGTCCCGAACTGTTCCGTTCGGGCTGGTTCGTGGAGTCCCTCGCCACCCAGACGCTGATCATCTTCGTGATCCGCACCCGGCGGGTCCCCTTCCTGCGCAGCCGTCCCAGCCTGCCGCTGCTGGCCTCGGCCCTGGGCGTGGTCGCGATCGGGGTCGCGCTGCCGTTCTCACCGCTGGCGCCCGCGCTGGGTTTCACCGCGCCGCCGCCCGCCTTCTTCCTGGCCCTGGCCGCGATGACGGTCGCCTACCTGGTGCTGGTCGAGCTGGCCAAGAAGGCCTTCTACGCCTTCCCCGAGGCGGGAGGCCGTGCCGTACGGCGTCGCGGGCATCGGCACCGGGTGCAGCGCAGGGCGGCCAGGTTCAGCCACACCGGTCCGCTGCCCTGACGGCGTTTCGGGGGTGTGCGCCTTCGAACAGGACGGCGACCCCGGCCATGGCGCCCAGGTGGACGCCCTCGGCCGTCGTGCCGCCCTGCAGGTCGCGCACGTCACTGTTGAGCGCCTCGATCAGGAACGGCTGGGAGGCGCCGGGCCGCAGCCTTGCCAGGACCCCGGCGTGCACGATCGCGCTCAGCGTGGAGCCGTGGCAGGTGCGGGCCAGGTAGTAGTCCACGGTGCGGGTCGCCGCGGCCCGGTCCCAGGCGTATCCCAGGCCGGTGAGGATCTCGGCGAGCCCGTCGGCGCCCAGCAGGTGGAACAGCATCAGCACGTCGGCCTGCTTGGACGCCTTGTACCGGTTCGGGGTGTCGCCCTCGGCCTCCAGGATGCGATCAAGTCGCCGTATATCGCCATATTTGGCTCTATAGGCGTCCCAGTCCAGTTCCAGAAGGTCGCCGTAGCCCTCGAACTGGCTGATCACCCCGTCGTGGAAGTCCACCCGCATCCGGCGCGCCAGGTCCGAGAAGCGGCGCCTCTCCTCCTCACCCAGGTCCGCGGGGTCCAGTTCGAGGACCCGGCGCATCAGCCAGGCGGTCATGACGTTGGTGTAGGCGTTGTTGTCCAGCCCCGGCTCGGCGCGGCCCGGGTAACCGTCGTGATACTCGTCCGGCCCCATCACGCCGCGAATCGCGTACCTGTCGCCCTCCCGTACGGCCAGCGAAGCGAAGAAGCGGGCGATCTCCACCAGCAGCTCACCCCCGGGACCGGCCAGGAACGCGCCGTCCCCGGTGGCCTCGTGGTGCCGCCAGACGTTGCAGGCCACCGCAAGGCCGACATGGCGCTGCAGGTGGGAGTTGTCGGGCAGCCAGCGCCCGGATCGGGGGTTCAGGTGCAGGGTCTGGGTCTCCTCCCGGCCGTCGGAGGCGCTCTGCCAGGGGAACATGGCGCCCGCGTACCCGGCCTGGCGGGCGGCCCAGCGCGCCTCGGGCAGCCGCCGCCACCGGTAGCGCAGCAGCGCCTCGGTGATCTCTGGGAAACGCGGCGCCAGGAACGGGAAGGCGAACACCTCGTCCCAGAACACGTGCCCCCGGTAGGCCTCGCCGTGCAGGCCACGGGCGGGCAGCCCGGCGTCGAGCCCGGCCACGTGCGGGGAGACGGTCTGCAGCAGGTGGAAGACGTAGAGGTTGAGGACCTGCTGGACGTCGGAGTCCTCGGCCGTCACGTGCGCCCGCTCCCACAGCCGCGCCCAGGCCCGCGTGTGCCGCCCCAGCAGCTCCTCGAAGGAGTCCGCCCGGGTGACGGCCGTCCTGGCGGCCTCCTCGCACGAGGCGATGGCCCGGTCCCGCGAGGTGTACAGGGCCACGATCTTGTCGACCGTGACCTCCCGGCCCTCGGCCACGTCCACGCCCAGATCGTGACGCGCCCACCCCCGCCCGGCCCGGAACTCGCTGCTGTGCGGCCCCGCCAGGGTGGTGCGGGCGGCCAGGGCGATCTCCACGCGGGAGGAGGCGGTGCGGGCCAGCAGCCCGGTCACCCCGCCCGTCGCGTGGGAGCGGACCGGCACCAGGTGCCGCCCGGCCAGCCCCCGGTAGCGGGCCACCCCCGCGTTGACGACGTCGCCGTCCAGGGCGGAGCGCACCCGGAGCGTCCCGCTCCAGTTCTCCGCGACGAGCGTCGTGCGCAGCGCCGCAAGGTGCGGCTCGTCCATCGAGACCAGCCGCCGCTGCTCGACCCGGGTGACGTGCCCCAGCCGGTCGCGCACCCGCAGCAGGCGGGTCAGCGTCCCCTGACGCATGTCGAGCGTACGGCGGGCGGTGAGGATCTCAGCGGTATCGGGGGCGAACCAGTCCCCGGTGCGGGCGCGGAAGGTCAGCGGCAGCCAGTTGGGCGCGTTCACCAGGTCCTCGTTGTCCACCGTACGGCCCGCGACCCGTGAGACGAGCCGGTCGTAGCACCCGGCCACGTAGGTCCCGGGGTAGTGAACCCCGTCGGCGCGTGCCTCGGGGGCGGCGCCCCGGGTGGCGAAACAGCCGTTGCCGAGCGTCGTCAGCGCCTCCCGCAGCCCCTCCTGGGCCAGGTCGCAGCCGTCATAGACCAGCAGCCAGGGATCCACCGTCTCTCCCGTCGAGTCGTAGTTCCGCCAGGTCGCCGACGACGACGTCGGCCCCCGCCGCGCGCAGTTCCTCCCGCAGGTCGTTGCGGTCGAGGCCGACGACGAGGCCGAACCCGCCCCGCCTGCCCGCCAGGACGCCCGCGAGGGAGTCCTCGACGACCGCCGTCCGCTCCGGCGCGGCCCCGAGCAGTTCGGCGGCGCGCAGGAACAGCGCGGGGTCGGGTTTGCCCGGCAGGCCGAGCCTGGCGGCCTCGACGCCGTCGACCCGGACGTCGAACAGGCCGCCGACCCCCGCCGCGCGCAGCACCCGCGCGCAGTTGCGGCTCGCCGAGACGGCGGCGACGCGCACGCCCCGGCGCCGCAGCTCACCGACGAACGCGACGGTCGAGGCGAAGGGCGTCACCCCGTGCGCGTCGATCTCGGCCAGGAAGCACGCGTCTTTGCGGGCGGCCAGCGCGGCGACCGTCTCCGGATCGGCGGGGATGCCGCGTGAGCGCAGGAAGTCCGCGACGCCGTCCTCCCGGGACTTGCCGTCCACGTGCCTCGGGTAGTCCCTGCCGATGTCGAACGGTTCCTCCCGGCGCTCGCTCAGGAAGGGGTCGAACACCTGTTTCCACGCGGCGGCGTGCACCCTGGCCGTGTCGGTGATGACCCCGTCGGTGTCGAGAACCACCGCGGAGATCCGCCCAAGGTCCACCGCCGCACCCTTCGCCGCTCCCATGGCCTCCCCCTTCCCGCACGGTACGGCCGGCACCCCACGGTCCGGCAGGGCTGAGGGTCCCGACCCCGCCGGGACGTTCGTCGTGTCATGTCCAGGCCGGGTCCAAAGTCCCGGAACGGACGGGTCCGCCGCCTCTGGGGACCCCCGTCCCCGCCCGCGAGACTTGGAGGTGAGGAAGGATCCGCACGCGAGGAGGGCGAGATGACAGACTTCCCAGCCTCGGGTACCCGTGACGTCGTCGTCGCGGTCGACGGCTCGGCGGGGGCGAACGTCGCGGTCGAGTGGGCCGCAGACGACGCCCTCCGCAGGCACGCGCCGCTGCGGATCGTGCACGTCGTGGAGCGCGGCCCCTACGACATTCCCCGCTTCTCCGCCCCCGAGTGGCCGGGGCCCCTCGTCCTGAACGGCAGGAAGGTCCTCGACGAGGCCGAGCGGGTGGCGCGGTCGCGTCAGCCCTCGATCGAGGTGGGCACCGAGCTGATCGAGGGGGAACCCGTCAGAACCCTGAGCGAGCGGGCCGCGACCGCGGTTGAGGTCGTGCTCGGCAGCAGGGGACTCGGCGGTTTCACCGGGGCACTGCTGGGGTCGGTGAGCACCCGGGTGGCGGTGCACGCCCACGGCCCGGTGGTCGTCGTGCGCCCCGAAAGCGGGCAGACGCGCCGCGAGGTCGTCGTCGGCGTCGACGACGACCCGCACTGCGAGCCCGCGCTGGCCTACGCCTTCGAGCAGGCCGCGCTGCGCGGCGGCACGCTGCGCGCCGTACACGCCTGGCAACTGCCGGTGCACGCCTTCGCGCCGGAGATCGTCTACGACATGGACGAGATCCGCCGCGCCCAGTTCCGGGTCGTCAGGGACAGGGTTGGCGCCTGGCAGGAGAAGTTCCCCGAGGTCACCGTGCTTGAGGATGTCCAGAGCGCCCACCCCGTGGACGCCCTCGTGGACGCCTCCGCCGTGGCGGACCTGGTCGTCGTCGGCTCGCACGGCAGGGGGGCCGTCGCCTCGGCGCTGCTGGGGTCGGTCAGCAGGGGAGTCCTGCACCACGCCCACTGCCCGGTCGCGGTCGTCCGCGCCTGAAGTCCCGTCAACGGACACGAGAGGAAGCGAAACATGATCCTGGTGGGAGTCGACGGGTCCCGGTCCTCGCTTGAGGCCGTGAGCTGGGCCGTACGGGAGGCCGGGCTTCGCCGTACCGGCCTGAGGGTCGTGCACGTCATGCCCGCCTGGCCGCTGGAGATGACCAGGGACACCCCGCACGCCGAGATCGGCCGGTGGATGCGCGAGGGCGCCGAGACGACGCTGGACGGCGCGCTCGACCGGATCCGCGAGGAGGGTGGCGACGTCGAGGTGGTCTCCGAGCTGCTGCCCGGCGGCGACCCCAGGCAGGCCCTGATCGAGGCCGCGGCCCACGCGGAGCTGCTGGTCGTCGGCAGTCACGGCCTGGGCGGGTTCGAGGGCATGCTGCTGGGGTCGGTCGCGCTGGGGGTCGCCGGGCACGCGCCCTGCCCCGTCGCCGTCGTACGGCGCAGGCCCGCCGAGCCGCGCGGGCGGGTGGTCGTCGGCGTCGACGGCTCCCCGGCAGGGGTGGACGCCGTCGCCTTCGCCTTCGCCGAGGCCGAGATCAGGGGCGCCGAGCTGCACGCCGTACACGCCTGGAACCGGCCCATCGTCGGCTGCGGGCCGTTCGCGCTCGCCGACGCCGAGGAGACGGCCCAGCAGGAGCGGCGCGCGCTGGCCGAGGCCCTGGCGGGCTGGGGCGAGCGCCACCCGGACGTCAAGGTCACCGAGCGGCTGGAGTACGGACATCCGGTGGAGGTGCTGCGGGAGGCCTCGACGGAGGCCGACCTGCTGGTGGTCGGATCACGCGGACGCGGCGACCTGACGGCGCTGCTGCTGGGCTCGGTGAGCCACTCGCTGCTGCACCACGCCGCCTGCCCGGTGGTCGTGACGCCCTTCCCGGGGAGGTGACCTCGGCGTGGCGTGGGCTGGAGCACAGAAGGGAAAATCGGACAAAATAGACTAATTGCCTCCCTGGTCGCGAGCGAACCCTTGCAGGGGGATGCCATGGGTACACGAAGAACTCGGGCGGCCCTCACGGCCGCCTCCCTGGGCGCGGGAGCCGTCCTGACGGCCTGCGCCCCCGGTCTCGCCCTCACCGCGGGGCCACCGGCGGGCGCGCCCGCCGTCGTGGTCACCGACGTTCCGAACGGGGAACACAACGCCCAGGACGTGATCTTCGCCCAGCGGATGATCCAGCACCACAGACAGACGTTGATCATGGCCGAGATGGCCAGGAAACGCGCGAGGAACCCCGAGGTCAGGGCGACGGCCGAACGGATCGAGCGGACCCAGACCGCCGAGATCGCCCGGCTGACCGCCTGGCTGAAGGAGTGGGGAGACCAGGTCCCGGCCCCCGACCCGTGCATGAGCCCGGGAAACGGAGACAAGAACTGCCGAGGGGCCGACGACGTCGGGCCCGGCGCCGACCGGGGACCGTACGTGATGGACCCCGCCGACCTGGAGGCGCTGAGCAGGGCGTCCGACGCGGACTTCGACCGGATGTTCCTCAATCTGATGATCCGCCACCACAGCGATGAGATCGCCCTGGCCGGGATCGAGCAGCGGGACGGGCTCTCGCCACGGGCCAAGGCACTGGCCGCCTCGATCACCAAGGCCAGGACCGCCGAGATCGTCCATATGCGGTCCATGCTCGTCCGGTTCTGACCGGCTTCGAACAGGGGGAAATTCATGATCGGCGTGCTCGACGAACGGCCGGGGACGCGGTCGCTCCTCACCGCCGCGGGCGCCGCGCCGTCGGTGCACAACACCCAGCCCTGGCGGTTCGGCATCGGGGACGACGGCCTTGTCGTGCTGTATCCGGACCTGGAACGGCGTCTGACGGTGGCCGACCCCCGGGGCCGTTCCCTGCACATCAGCTGTGGCGCCGCCCTGCTGAACCTGCGCCTCGCCCTGCGCGTCGCCGGATACGACCCGGTCACCTGGCTGCTGCCCCACTCGGAGGAGCCCGTCGCGCCGCTGGCCGTCGTGCGGCCCGTCCCGTCCGTCCCGCCCTCGCCCGCCGAGCGCGCGCTGTACGAGGCGATCGCCGTACGGCGCACCAACCGCAGGCCGTTCTCCGGATGCCTCGTCCCGCACCCGATCCTGGAGGAACTGGTCAGGGCGGCACGCTGGGAGGGCGCGGACCTGTCGATCCTGGAGCCCGTGGAGGACGACCCGCTGCTGTGGTGGGTCGGCACGTCGGAACGGCGCCTGCGGGCCGGGTCGGACTACCGCGCGGAGCTCGACCGCTGGACGACGGCCACACCGCGCCAGGACGGCATCCCCTTCGAGGCCTTCGGCCCCACCGGAGGCCGGACCCTCGCCCGCGACTTCAGGGGTTCGGAGGTCTCCAGCGGAGGGGCCGCCCGCTGGGAGGAACGCCCCCGGCTCGCGCTGCTCGGCACCCGGACCGACGGGCCGTACGGCTGGCTGAGGGCCGGGCAGGCGTTGCAGCGGGTCCTGCTGACCGCGGCCCTGCACGGGGTGTCGGCCTCGTTCCTCAACCAGCCGCTGGACCTGCGGGACATGCGGGGACAGGACAGGGCGGGAAGGACCAGACACCTGCAGATGATCATCCGCCTCGGCTACGGCACCCCGTCCCCGCCCACTCCCCGCCGTCCCGTCTCCGACCTGCTCACGCCCTAGTCTCCGGTGGTGGCCAGCCAGCGGCGCACGGCCGTCATGGCGGTGCCGTCGCTGTCGGCGTCGATGCCGGCGGCCAGGTCAGCGATGGAGACCTGGCCGCGGGCTCGTCCCCGTCGACGGCCCGCACCACCTCCAGGGCGCTGATCTCCCCGGCGGGCCTGGTGAGGAGGTAGCCACCGGACTGGCCCATGGTGGAGTGGACGATTCCGGCGCGTGAGAGCGCCTGCAGCTGGTGGGCGCGCTGCGCGACGCCACCGGGGACTTCACCCTCGCCTTCGGCGCTTTGGGCGTGGCCGGGCTGCTCACGCTCGTGCCCGTCGCCCGCCTGCGCGATACCATCCGTCAGCCAGTCAGGGCAGGCTGATGGGAGCCCGTGTGAACCTCGAACGTCTCACCGGTCAGGAGATCCTGGCCCGCGTCCCGGACCTGGTGAAGATCTACCGGGCCGCGTTCGGCGGCCCGCCGTGGCACGAGGACGAGCACGCCGCCGACGCCTTCGCCGAACGCCTGACGACGGACGCGCGCCGCCCGGGCTTCACGGCGGTGCTGGCCGACGACAACGGCGACCCCGTCGGTTTCGGTACGGCCTGGCACACCCCGAGCCCGTTCCCCACGGGCCGCGCCTACGACCTCGTCCGCGCCGAACTGGGTGAGGCCGTGGAGACACGGCTGGTCGGCGCGCTGGAGGTGGACGAACTGGCGGTGAGCCCCCACGCGCGAGGGCGGGGCCTCGGGGCGAGCGTCCTCGACCTCCTGTGTGGTGGTGCCGACCCCTGCTGGCTGCTGACCTCTCCGCAGGCGGCCGACGCGATCAGGTTCTACGAACGGCTCGGCTGGCAGCGCCTGACCGGGCCGGGGGCGGACGTCGTGGTGTTCTCGCGTTCACCGGCGAACTATCACGGTACGTGGTAGTTCCTCGCGTGGCGCCGCCGAACCACGACGCCACGTGGCACCCGTAAACCCCTCCGTGCCGGCCGTGACCGGCACGGAGGGTGATCGTCAGACCGGCAGGACCCGCAGGGCGGGGTAGCGGACCGAGTTCAGGTACAGCTTGTCGGTGCCGTGCTCCTTCTCCAGCTCCAGGACGAACCGGTAGCGGTAGACGCCCGGCTTGGCGTCGCTCAGCACCGCGCCCGCCCAGTAGTAGTAGACGGCGGTGTACTCGTCACGCATCCGGTCGGGACCGCCGTAGACCTTCAGCTCGGTCATGATCCGGCGCTCGGCGACGTCGTCCTCGTCACCCTTCTCGACGTCGAGGAAGACCAGGTTGTTGATCTTCGGCATCGGGGGCCAGGTGCCGTCGGCACGGCGGTGCATGTCGATCGGACGGATGATCCAGTTGATCACCTGGCCCTGCTTGCAGATGGTCTCCAGGTGGTCACCGCCCTGGCCGACACCGCCGACGCTGTTGTCCATCATGTAGAGACAGCCGTCCAGGGACTTCGTCGCGGCGGCCTTCTCCATGTCGACGAGGGTCACCACGTTGAGCTGGACGGAGTTGAGCTGGCCGCGCTCGGCGAAGTCCGTGGCCGCGTATTCCTGGGTCATCGGCCTACCTTCCCTCTGGGGCGGGACCGGCCAGGGTGGGCCTGGCGGTGGGGGTGAACGGCGTGCTGACGGTGCCGAGCAGGAACGAGAGCCGGTAGGGGACCGGTTCGGTGATGTCCTGCTTGACCTCGGCGGTCCAGAACGCGATGTCGGTTCCGGGGTAGACCTTCCGCACGGGCTCGGCGATCTGCGGGTCGATCTCGATGCCGGTGAGGGACACGTAGGTCTCACACTCCAGCGGGAGCACGTTCCACAGCAGGGTGTCGCCCTTGCGGACCAGGCTGCGCAGCCCGGGGGTGCCGAAACCGGTGGACCCGGCGGCCCTGTTGGTGTCGTAGAGGTAGAGGTTGTCGTCCAGGTTCTCCGACGCGAGCGCGGCCACGGGATCGACCACCGCGGTGATCGTCACGGGCCGGGCGGGCCGGCGCTGGGGCTGTCTGGCTCTCGGGGGCATGCGGCTCCTCCGTTTCGAAGACGTTCCGGCCGGATCAGCCGGCGGGGGCGGGGACGGGTGGGAGGGGAAGAACACCCAGCCCGGCGCCGGTGAACCCGTTGCGCTTCGGATCCGTGATGATCTTCAGGCTCGACTCGCAGGTCAGGTCGACGGACTCCCAGACCAGCTCGCCGTTGCGCTTGACCAGCTCGTGTAGCTGGACGTGCAGGGTGTACGGGTAGACCCCGGGCCTGCTTGTGTCCACGGTCGCGGCCCAGTACCAGCCGTCGTAGACCATGTCGGGCGAGCCGTACTGGGCCGGGTAGATGATCTTCTCGGCGACGGCCTGACCGGTGATGTCGGTGATCACCGGGGCGGGGTAGTTGTAGGCGTCGGAGCTGCTGGTGGCCTTGCCGGTGACGTCCAGCACCTTGGCCGCGGTGAACCCGCGCCCGCCCGGGTCCTCGGCGTACGTGCCGACCTGCTCCTGCAGCCGCTTGACGTCGGCCTCGTTCACGCCGCCCTCGGTGTTGAGGGCGGCCAGTTCGTCAAGGGTGCGCCGCTCCTCGGCGCGCCCCTGCTCGGCCAGGTAGTTGCGCGGCACCGTCGGGGGGATGGACCCCAGGGCCGCGGGCAGCCAGTTCAGCACCTGCTCGGTGGCCTGCGACCCGTCGAGGAAGTAGGTGCCGGGCACGATCGTCTCCAGGTGCTCGGTTCCCACCCCCGTCGAGCCGAGGAACTTCATGTTGTCGAACCAGTACGTGTTCCCGTCGAGCGAGCGCGTCCTGAGCGCGTTCTCGACATCGAAGAGCACGATGATGCCGTGTTGCTGGGCCATGAGACCGCCTTTCGCGGAACAGGATTCACACGCGCAGCAGCGCGGGCGAGTCGACGTACAGCACGCTGTTGGGTCCTTCGTGGAGCTTGAGGGAGAGCCGGTACCGGTAGGGAACGCCGGGCACCATGTCGTAGGGCACGACGCCCTCCCACACCAGCAGGTCGCCGTTCTTGAATCCGTTGGAGGCCGTGGCGTCCACGGCGGGGACGGGCACCTCCACCGGGTACGAGGCGACCGGGTACGACGCCGCGGGCTCCCCGGCCGTCCCGCCGGGGGCGGCCTCGTCGGCCGTCCAGTCAGAGGCCGGTTCGGGTGCCGTCTCCGCGGGGGGCGGTACGGCGGCGCCGGACAGGAACTCGATGGACTGGATCTCGACCGGGGTCTGCACGTCCACGTGGATGGGCGTCCAGTGGACGACCTGCCCGGGAACCACCGCCGTGACGAGGTCGGGGGTCCCCTGGTGGCGGCTCCCGGCCGTGCTGTCGTCGATCAGCGAGAGATTGCCGTTGTGCAGGGTCCGGTCGGACAACGCCCCGACGGCGTCGACCATCACAATGATGTTGACCTTCTCTTTCATCTGTCCTCCCGTGTCGGGTGTCATTCGGGCGCCTGGACGGTCAGGCGCTCAGCCCCGGTCTCTGACCAGGGGCGTCTTGCCGACGGTGGTCCGCTCGATCCTCGGCGACGAGGGCGCGACGAACTCCAGTTGGAATCCGTAGCCGATCTGCTCGATGGAGGCCGCGTTGGCCTCCCGGTCGTTGAAGAGCGACAGGGAGGCGGGCAACGCCTGGACGAACAGCCGCCGCGTCCCGCTCTGGCCCAGGGCCCGCTCGACGGTCGCGGTCGTGCCCTCGACGTCGTCCACCGCGGCCAGCAGGGTGAGGGTGCGGTCCTCACGGTGGTTGTGGAACTGGACCTCGTGCGCGATCAGGTCCAGGTCGATGCCGGTCACGGAGCGCAGCCGCGTGCGCAGGGCCGCGTACGCCATCGTCGCCGAGTACTGGCTGTCGTTGAGGTGCAGCACGTCGGCGGTGCGTCCGGCGAACTCGAACCGCTCGGTGCGCAGCCCGGGGCCGTCGAGGGCGGGGCGGCGGATCATCCGGTCGCCGAGCTTGAGGCGCAGCAGCGGCGTCTCGTCGGCGTGCAGCCGGGTGACGACCAGCTCGCCCTCCTCGCCCTCGGCGACGGCGCGGCCGTACTCGTCCACGATCTCGACCAGGTGCAGGCCGGGTACGGCCGACAGCGCGGGCGAGGTGTGGTCGAGCTGGAGGCCCACGCACTCGGCCTGGGTCGCGGCGAAGTAGCTGAGGATCGACACGTTGGGGAAGAACGCCTGCAGCTCGTCGCGCTTGCGCTGCGGCAGGGAGCCGCTGCCGTACATGGCGACCCTGAAGTCGGCCCTGGCCTGCGGGGACAGGTTCGCGCCCAGCTCGGGCAGGATCGCGATGCCCGCGGTGATGCCCATCAGCGCCTTGTGGCCCGGGTAGGAGAACATGTGCTCCAGCACCGGCGCGCTCACCGGCCCCGCGCCGATGTAGTTGACCCCCGGGACGTTCGCCAGGACGCCGCCGACCATGGTCCCGCTGCTCCACATCTGGTAGTCGGCCAGGGTGGTGAACAGCCAGCGCGGCGCGGGACCGCGCAGGTAGCGGTTGAGCTGGTAGGCGCCCATGAACGCCCCGGAGATGCGGTAGGTGTCGCGCAGCTCCCGCAGGGAGTAGACGATCTCCAGGGGCGTGCCGTCACCGGTGCCGCCGCTGGCCACGACCTCGAATCCGCCCCGGTCGAGCGGGACGACCATCCCGGCCCTCGGGCCCATGAACATGTCCCGCTGCACGATCTTGTCCGACAGCGGGATCCGCTCCCACTCGGACATGTCGGCGGGGACGTCGCGGATGCCGAAGTAGTGCAGCCGCTCGCGCCACAGCGGGTTGAGCAGGGAGATCCCGACGAGCTGCTGCAGACGGCGGAAGACCAGCGCGTTCTGCAGGTCGAGCGGGGTCTCGGAGTACGGCACGCCGGTGAGCCGCGCGCACTCGTCGAGCCTGTCCGCGAACGACGTCAGCCGGGTGACGTCGTCGACCGAGCGGGGCCGCAGCTCCTCCTCGGGGATCAGCTGCGTCGCCAGCCGCGCGGAGGCGGCGATGTCCAGATCTGTGATTGTCATGAGTGACTCCCGTTCCGCTGGTCGTGCCGGGCCGTGGCGCTCTCGCGCAGCACCTGTTGCCCGATGTCCCTGATCTCGGCGATGAGCATGGCCAGGTGGTCGGCTTCGATCAGGTGGTTCATCACGACCACCCGCAGTGCCGCCACCCCGTGGATGTCGACCTTGGAGATGAAGAAGCGTCCGCCGCCCCGGATCCGGTTGCGGATCTCCAGTTGCAGCCGGTGCGCGGCCGCCGGGTCCATGCCGTCCGGCAGGTACCGGAAGCACAGGATGTTGGACTCCGGTTCGTGCGCCACGGCGAAGTCGGGTTCGGCGGAGATCATCCGGTGTGCCTGCCGGGTCATCTCGCACAGCCGGTCGATCTTCTGTGCGAACAGCGCCTGGCCGTAGACCGACCAGACCGTCCACAGCGGCATGATCATCGGCCGTTTCGTGCATTCGAAGTTCTTGTCGGCGCTGTCGTAGGCGCTGTAGATGTCCGGTTCCTCGTCGAAGACGTAGCTGGCGCGCTGCTTGAACGCGCCGTGTGCCGCCGTCTTGTCGCGGTAGAACAGCAGCGTGCACGGCGCCGGCATGAACAGCATCTTGTGGGCGTCCCAGGTCAGCGAGTCGGCGTGCTCGATGCCGCGCAGCTTGTCCCGGTGCCGGTCCGACAGCAGCAGGCTCGCCCCGTGCGCCCCGTCCACGTGGAGCCACAGCTCGTGGCGGCGCGCCAGGTCCGCGAGTTCCTCCAGCGGGTCGAAGGCGCCCATCGAGGTGGTTCCCGCCGAGGCCACCAGGCAGAACGGCCGCAGGCCGCGCTCGCGCGCCTCCTCCAGCACGGGTTCGGCCAGGTCGGGACGGATCCGCCCGGTCCGGTCGGCGGGCAGCCTGATGATCTGCCTTTCCCCGATGCCGAGCACCCCGGCCGCCCTGGTCACGCTGTAGTGGGCGTCCTCGCTGATCGCGATGGCCGGGGGCCCCGGGGTGTCACCGGCGCCACGCGTCCAGATCTGCGGGAAGGCACGGTTGCGGGCGGCCAGCAGCGCGGTCAGGTTGGCCAGCGAGCCTCCCGAGGTCGTCACCATGGCGAACCGGTCGCGGTCCCAGCCGATGAACCGGTTGAGTTCGTCGGCCATCAGCCGTTCGGCGACGTTGGGGAGCTGCCCGGCCTCGTAGAAGGAGGAGGGCTGGTTGACCACCGAGCTGACCAGGTCGATGAGACCGGCCAGCGGTACCACCCCGGAGAACTGCCGTCCCATGTAGCCGGGGGAGTGGACCGGGATCCCCGTCTCGGCGTACAGGTTGACGATCTGGTTCACCCGGTCGGGGTCGAAGTCGGCGACGTGCTGCCGTTCGGGGGTCATCAGTCCCCGCGCGGCCTTCAGCAGCACCGCCGGGTCGATGAGGTCGAGCCCTCGGACCGACCGGTCACCCAGGTAGGCCGTCAGGCGGTTGACGATGTCCATGGCGTCGTCGTGGAAACGCCCCGGGTCGAAGGCCGCGGTGAGGCCGGACATGGCCTCGTCGGTCGTCGGCTCGGGAAATGGACTCTGGACATCGGAAAGAGAACTCGTCACGAATGATGCTCCAACTGATCCGGTTTCGAGAACGCTCACACGTCACACTCGGGCCAGAATTCGAAAATGACTTCTCGAACTTCCTGTGAGCGCGTGAGGCTCTCACGGACAAATGCGTTCTCTGCGGTGTTGCATTGAGCGACAAAGGAACTCACGACGCCTGGAGGCGAGTGGCGTCGTTCGTGTCTTCGCAGGTCCGTCCCGGGGGGTAGAACGGTCCAACGCGGAGGAAGAGCACCGACCGAAGGCACAGGAGAAGACTCGGAAAGCGTTTGCTTCCTGAGTCTTCCGTTCGGCTGGTGCTGGTTGTTCCGGGCCTTAGAACCCTATGGGGTTCTGTTTCCGTTCAAAGACGACTGATCCGGCTTGAATTTCATCCGTCGCATACGTTGGCACGCCCCTCATGCAGCAGACCTAATCATTAACGGCAGGAGTGGCGCAAGTCCAAGGATACGGGCGGTCTGGCCGATTTTTGACACCGTTACGCATTGTGACGGAGTTAGTGGGAAGTTTGGAAACTTCCTACCGTTCGGTACACGTGAGTTTTTCTCGCATACCTTGATCAAGCTCGGCTTTTGAAAGCGTGGCCCCGGCTGGCGGCCGTTTCAAACGGACGTTCTCTCTGTATTTGGCCGAATTTCCCAAAACCCACTAGAAGTTGCCGCCATACGATACGTCAACATTTTTCGTGCATTAGTCATAAAAGGGACATCTATGCTGTCCTTGGGATCCCATGTCGGGAATGTGGGAGGATATTGGCCATGGCCGGGATGTGGCCTCGCCGTACCGGAATGCGGGTTCTCAGGCGTCGGTTCCCAGGAGTTTGCCGAGAAGTGTGCCCAGTTGGTCGCGCTCCCCGGGGGTCAGCGCGTCGAAGGTCGCGTCGAGGAAGGCGGGCACCGCGGCCTGGGCCGTGGCCAGCCGTTCGCGGCCCGGCTCGGTGATGGTGACGGCGTAGGAGCGCCGGTCGCGGGGGTTGCGCTCCCTGCGCGCGTATCCAGCCCGTTCCAGGTCATCGCAGATCGTGACCATGACGCTGCGGTCGATGCGCAGCTCCTCGCTGAGAGTTTGCTGTGAACAGGGGCCGACGGCCTGGAGCATCTGGAGCACGAGGTGCTGCCCGACGCCGAGACCCTCCTCGGTCGCGTGCGCGTCGGCGGCTCGGGCCACGGCGGCCGAGGCCCGGCACAGTGCGATGTCCAGCCGTTCGGTCGCCAGACGCGGGAAGTACGCCACCCTGCTCGTGCGCGCCATCGTTCTCCTCCTCGGTGAACCGCCAGTCTATCGACGCTTCGTCTCCTCAAAGATAGTTTGACAGTAGATGATTGACGGCCATACGGTTCTAGCGCCCCACCGGCCGTTCCCCGGGGCGGCCAGAGAGCACCCGATGGAGGCACGCCATGACCCTGAACCTCACCCCCGACCAGTTGCTGAGCACGACCCGCGCGGTGCGCAGACGCCTGGACCTCACCCGCCCGGTGCCCCGCGAGCTGATCGAGGAGTGCGTGGACCTGGCCGTGCAGGCGCCGACCGGACGCAACCGGCAGCGCTGGCACTTCCTCGTCGTCACCGAGCGGGAGCAGCGCCTCGCCGTGGCCGACATCTTCCTGCGCGCCCTGTCGGCGGGCACCGGGGAGCCGCTGACCGAACGCGACATGTGGCGGATGAACTACAACTCCGCCTCGACCGCGCGGGTCTTCGACGGCCTGGGCCACCTGGCCGCCAACATCCACCGGGTGCCCGCGTTCGTCATCCCGGCCGTCGAGGGGCGGACCGACCGAGCCCCGGTGGTCACGCAGGCGGGGACGTGGGGATCCATCCTGCCCGCGGTGTGGAGCTTCATGCTGGCTGCGCGGGCACGCGGCTTGGGCACGGTGTGGACCACCGCCCAGGCGCCCCTCGAACGCGAACTGGCCGGGGTGCTCGGCGTGCCGTACGAGAAGGTCATGCTGGCGGCGTTCGTCCCGCTGGCCTTCACCATCGGCACCGACTTCAAGCCCGCGCCCCGCATCCCGCGCGAGGAGGTCCTGCACTGGGACCGGTGGTGAGCCCGTACAAACGTTGAACCATATGGTTCAGTGACGATATGGTGAACCACATGGTTCAGCGAGAGGTTCTTGACCGTGCGTTCGCGGCGCTCTCCGACGGGACGCGGCGCGACATCCTCGTCCGGCTCGGAGAGGGACCCGCAACCGTCTCCCAACTGGCGGAGCGCGCGGGGATCACGGTCACGGGACTGGCCAAACACGTCAAGGTGCTCGAAGAGGCAGGTCTGGTGGCCACCGAGAAGGTCGGGAGAGTACGGCAGTGCCGCCTCGGCCCCGAACGCCTCACCGACGTGACGGCCTGGATCGACCTCTACCGGCGGCTCTGGGAACGCCGCATGGACGGCCTGGACCTCTATTTCACCCTGAGGAAAGGCACCGAGAAATGACCGACACCTCCCAGCTCACGATCACCCGGGTGCTCCCCGCCACCCCCGAGGAGGTCTTCGACGCCTACACCGACGCCGAGAAGCAGAAGATCTGGTTCTCCATCCTCGACGAGCGCCCCGGCATCGTCGAGATCGAGGTCGACCTGCGCGTCGGCGGCGTGCAGACCTCCGTGTGGGGACCCGACAAGGACAACCTGTTCCACGAGCGGCAGACCTTCCTGGTGGTCGAGCGCCCGAACCGGCTGGTGTCCGAGGCGACCGGCAGCTCACCCGACGGCGCGACCCTGACGACGCGCGTCGAGGTCACCTTCACCGAGCAGGCCGACGGTCAGACCCTGGTGACCGTCGTGCAGACCGGCTTCCCGACCGAGGAGACCCGCGACTTCTTCACCACGGAGGTCTGGCAGGGCGCGTTCGACCGGATCGAGGCGTTCCTGCTCAGGTGAGCTTCCCGCGCAGGCCGTGGACGGCTGCCCCGGCCGCGAGCACCGCGCACCCGGCGACGACCGACGGGAGCGGCAGGGCGAAGGCCAGGACGAGGCACCCGGCCACCCCGAGGACGGGCACCACCCGTGGCGGACGCCCCTGCGCCGAGGTGAGGGTCCAGGCGCTGACGTTGGCGATGGCGTAGTAGACCAGCACGCCGAAGGAGGAGAAACCGATCGCGCCACGCAGGTCCGCCGTACCGGCCAGCACCGCGACGGCCACGCCGACGGCCAGCTCGGCGCGGTGCGGCACCGCGAACCGGGGGTGGACCGCGGCCAGGGCATGCGGGAGGTGCCGGTCACGGGCCATGGCCAGAACGGTCCGCGAGATGCCCAGGATCAGCGCCAGCAGCGAGCCGAGCGCGGCCACCGCCGCACCCACCCGCACCGGCGTGACCAGCGCGGGCAGCCCGGCGGCCCGTACGGCGTCGGCCAGCGGAGCGGTGGCCCCGGCGAGCCGGTCACCGCCCAGCACGACCAGGACGGCGACCGCGACGGCCGCGTACACCACCAGGGTGAGACCGAGGGCGACCGGGATCGCCCGGGGAATCGTGCGCGCCGGATCACGGACCTCCTCGCCCAGCGTGGCGATGCGGGCATACCCGGCGAAGGCGAAGAACAGCAGGCCCGCCGCCTGCAGCACCCCGGTGACGGTGACACCGGAGGTGAGGTCGAGCCGGGCGGCGTCCGCGGCACCGGAGGTGAGACAGGCCACCGCGACCGCGGCGAGCACGGCGAGGACCACGGCGACGATCGCCCTGGTCAGCCACATGGTCTTGCGCATCCCCGTGTAGTTGACCGTGGTCAGCGCCACCACGGCCGCCACCGCCACCGCGTGCGCGTGCTCCGGCCACACGTAGAGACCTACGGTCAGCGCCATCGCCGCGCACGAGGCCGTCTTGCCGACCACGAAGCTCCACCCGGCCAGGTATCCCCAGAAATCCCCCAGCCGCTGACGGCCGTAGACGTAGGTGCCGCCGGAGTCCGGATAGAGGGCGGCCAGCCGCGCCGAGGAGATCGCGTTGCAGTAGGCGATCACCGCGGCGACCGCGAGCCCGACCAGCAGCCCGGCCCCGGCAGCACGCGCCGCGGGGGCCAGGGCGGCGAAGACCCCGGCGCCGATCATCGACCCCAGGCCGACGACCACCGCGTCCCCCGGCCCGAGGCGCCGTGCCAGCCGCTCCTGTTCGGTGCGGGCCATGACGACCTCCAGCGGATCGTTCGGTCGGGACATCCCGCTCCAACCGTAACGACCACGGCACGCGGACAGGAGCCGGTGGGTCGTGTCGCCCGACCCCTCGTCACGCGATGTGATCAGGTGGTTGCCAGCGCACCCCACCCGGGGTCCGGTACGGCGAGGCGACGTCACGTCCGCCGTCTCGCACCGTCACACGGCCACGGAGGATGCCATGGCGCCCGTCCCCACCCACCCGGAATCATCCGGCCCGCTCGCCTGGGCGGCGACCGTCTTCCCACGCCAGGAACCACCCGGCCCGGTCTATCTGGACCACAACGCCACCACGCCCGTCGACCCCCGTGTGACCGAGGCGATGCTGCCGTACCTGACCACCCACTTCGGCAACCCCTCCAGCGCCCACCCCTACGCCGACCGGCCGCGCCGGGCACTCGCCACGGCCCGCGCGCGGGTCGCCGCCCTGGTCGGCGCGCACCCACCGGAGATCGTGTTCACCGCCTCCGGTTCGGAGGCGAACCTGCTGGCACTGCGGGGCGCTCTCCTGGCCTCCGGTGCCCGTGCCCCGCATGTGATCACCCAGGTCACCGAGCATCCCGCGGTGCTCGAGACCTGTCGCGCGCTGGAACGCCTGCACGGTGTCCGGGTCACGACGCTGCCGGTGGACGGCGACGGGCTGGTGGACCCGGCGACACTCAGGACCGCGCTGCGGGCCGTACCGGACGTGACGCTGGTGTCGGTGATGGCCGCCAACAACGAGACCGGCGCCCTGCAGCCGATCGCCGAACTGACCGCCCTGGCCCGTGAGTACGGCGCGCTGACGCACTGCGACGCCGCCCAGGCCGTCGGCAAGGTCCCCGTGGACGTGCGGGAACTGGGCGTGGACCTGCTGACGGTCGTTGGGCACAAGATGTACGCGCCCAAGGGTGTCGCCGCGCTCTACGTGCGTGACGGGGTGACCCTGGAGCCGGTCACCTACGGCGGAGGCCAGGAACGCGGCCTGCGCTCCGGCACGGAGAACGTCGCCCTGGCCGTCGCCCTCGGCGCCGCGGCCGACCTCGCCGCCGAAGCCCTCGCCGACGGCGAACCCACCCGCCTGGCGGCGCTGCGCGACGGCCTCCACCGGAGACTGGCCGACGAACTACCTGGCAGGACACGCCTCAACGGCCCCGCGGAGCGGCGGCTGCCCAACACGCTCAACCTCGGCGTCGATGGCATCCCCGGCCACGCCCTTCTCGCCGCGGCGCCGGGGATCGCCGCCTCGACCGGCTCGGCCTGCCACAGCGGCGCCCACACCCCCTCCCCGGTCCTGACCGCCATGGGCCTGGACCGGCGCCGAGCCCTGGAGGCCGTCCGTCTGTCCCTGGGTCGCTGGAGCACAGCCGCCCAGATCGAGACGGCGGCCACCGCACTCGTCGAGGCGGCCCGACCCTAGGAACGGAAGTCGTCGGCGTGTTCCCTGGCCCATTCCGCGAAGGTCTGGGCTGGTTTTCCGGTGAGTCTCTCGACGATGACCGAGGTCTCCGGGGTGATCCTGGTGCCCGCCTCCCAGGCACGGAGGATCACCTCGGCGCCCACGGCGGGGATCGTCCTGCCCAGGTCGGCCCGTGCCTCCTCCGGGGTCACCACCTCGATGGGGATCCGCCTGCCGAGGGCCGCGCCGATGTGCCCGACCTGTTCGCGCAGGGTGAGCGCCCGCGGGCCGTACAGCGTGTAGGCCTGTCGTCCGTGACCCCGCTCGGTCAGCGCCGTCACCGCGACCGCGGCCATGTCCCGCTCGCCGACCGGGGCGACCAGCGCTTCCGGGTACGGCAGCCGCACGGCCTGCCCGTTCCTGATCGGCTCCGTCCACCACCAGCGGGTGTTGGTCGCGAACATCCCGGGCCTGACGAAGGTCCACGAGAGCCCGGACTCCTCAAGGGCCGACTCCACGATCCGGTGGTCGCGGGCGATGGGGTTGTGGGCGGCGCCGGGTTGCACGACCGCGGCGGAGGAGAGCAGCACCACGTGCCGCACCCCGGCCGCACGCGCGGCCGTCACGAACCCGTCGATACCCTCCGGTTTCGCGTAGAGGAAGACCTCCGAGGCGCCCTCAAGCGCGGCGGGCAGGGTGTGCGGCGCTTCCAGGTCGGCCGCCACGTGGGAGTCATCCGGTGTTCTGCTCGTCAGCCGAACCGGCACGCCCAGGGCGGCCAGACCCGCGGCGACGTGACGACCGACGTTCCCCCGGGCGCCGAAGACAACCGTGACCATCGCGTGAGCCTCTCTAATCGTCGGTGAGCAGTTTGACGAGCTGGGTACGCAGGACCTCCCGGGTCTCCGGCGACAGTGGGTCGCCGCCGAGGATGTCCCGGACGAACTGCGGCATCGTGACGGGCGCGAGGGCGATCGCGTAGGCGGCCAGGAGCGCGAACGCCGGGTCGATCCCGGCGCGGATCTCGCCGTTCTCCTGGCGCCTGCGGGCCTCGGCCACCGCCTCGGCCGTCGCCTCCCGCTCCAGGTCCCGGTCCGCCTCCGCGTCGGTGAACGGGCAGTCGCCCAGCGCCTGCCAGACCGCGAGCCTGGCCCGGTCGGGCCGGTCGAGCGTCGCGTCGAGATGCGCGCGGAGCGCGTCGGCGAACGACGCCCCCGGTGGGACGGTCGTCGCCTGGGTCTCCTGCCACCGGCGCCGCAGTTCGTCGAGCAGACCCCGCTTGCCGCCGAAGTGGTAGGAGATGAGCTGCTGGTTGACCCCGGCCCGCGCGGCGATGCACGCCGTACGGGCTCCCGCGTAGCCCTTGGCGCCGAACTCGGCGGCGGCCGCGTCCAGAAGGCGCTCCCGCGTCTCCTGCGCTGTCCGCCCGGGTTTCCTCGGTGGGGTCATGCGGCCCACAATATTCAATCATTCAGTTGAATGAAACCCTCGTTCGAGCCGCCGCGTGGCGGATGCGATGCTCTTGGGGGAGATCCACAGCGAAAGGCCGTTCATGAGCGACCCCCACCTGACGCCGAACTGGTCCACCTCGGCGCTGCTCACCATCGACGTGCAGCGGGACTTCCTGTCCGAGGCGCCGTACGGCGTGCCGGGCACGACCGAGGTGCTGCCCGCCCTGGCCAGACTGACCGCCGCCTTCCGTACGGCCCGGCGGCCCATCGTGCGGCTGTACCGGCGGGACGGTCAGGACGCCGACCTCGTGCGCCGCACGCTGCTCGCCGGGGGAGCGGCCATCGTGGCGCCCGGCAGCGCGGGCAGCGCCGTCGCCGCGGACCTGCTGCCGCCCGGCGCGCCGCCCCTGGACCCCGACCTGCTGCTCGCCGGGAGGCCGCAGCCGCTGGGCGAGCACGAGGTGGCGCTGTTCAAGCCGCGTTGGGGAGCCTTCTACCGCACCGAACTGGACGAACTCCTGCGCGGCTGGGGCGTGGACACCGTCGTCGTCGCCGGTTGCAACTTCCCCAACTGCCCGCGGGCCACCCTTGTCGAGGCCAGCGAGCGGGACTACCGCGTCGTCCTGGCCGAGGACGCCGTCTCGGGTCTGCACGACATCGGACGCGCGGAGGTGACCGGCATCGGTGTCGGTCTGCGCTCCGTCCAGGACATCACCGCCTCTCTCACCTTCCAGGAGGTCTCTTGACCGCCATCCCCGCGGGGGACTTCGACTACGAGCGCCACGGACACGGCTATGCCGGACGGCGCCGTACGGACCCCCGGATCGCCTCCCACGTCCACGCCGCGCTCGGGCAGGCCAGGACCGTCGTCAACGTCGGCGCGGGCGCGGGCTCCTACGAGCCGCCGGACCGTCACGTGGTCGCGGTCGAGCCGTCGGCGGCGATGCGTGCCCAGCGCCCCCGCCACCTGGCACCGGCCGTGGACGCCGCGGCCGAGCGGCTGCCCTTCGACGACGACGCCTTCGACGCGGCCATGGCGACCGTCACCGTCCACCAGTGGGGAGACCTCGAACGAGGCCTGGGTGAGCTGCGCCGGGTCAGCGCGGGTCCGGTCGTCGTCCTGACCTTCGACCGCGACGCCCTCGACCTGATCTGGCTGGCCGAGTACGTCCCCGAGTTCGTCGCCGTGGAACGCCGCCGCTTCCCGCCGATCGACCTGATCGCCTCCCACGTCGGCACCCGTGTGGAGGTGCTGCCGGTCGCGATCCCCGTCGACTGCGTGGACGGCTTCATCGAGGCCTACTACGCCCGCCCCGAGTGCTTCCTCGACCCCGGGGTCCGTGCCTCGCAGTCGGCGTGGGGCTTCGTGGACGACGCAGTGGAGGCCCGGGCCGTCGAAAGGCTGCGGCACGACCTCGACAGCGGCGCCTGGGACGAGCGCTTCGGCCACCTGCGCGAGCAGCCCGAGTTCTCCGGCTCCCTCAGGCTCGTCGTCGGGCATCCGTGATCCGCTCGTTCGGCCGGTGAGAGGCCGGCTTCAGTGCGGTTCGTCGACCCAGGTCGATATTTCGAGCGGCAGGTCTCAGTAGCCGTCCGGGGTGGGGGCGTTCTGCGCCCTGTCCACCGGGATGTTCGCCCCGGATATGCCGCTTGCCGCGTCGGAGAGCAGGAAGGCGACGACCGCCGCGACCTCGGCCGGGTCCACCAGGCGTCTGCCGGGAAACTCCTGGGTGAAGGTGGCGAACCGGTCGGGCTCTTCGAGGCGCATGCGGTCCCAGCGTTTGCCCGGGATGAGCATGGAGCCCGGGGAGACGGCGTTGACCCGGATGCCGTCCGCGCCGAGTTCCCTGGCCAGCGAGGTGGCCAGGTGGATCTGGGCCGCCTTCGCCGCGCCGTACTGGGCTTGGGGGCCGGGTTTCCAGCCGGAGATCGACGAGACGATCACGACGGACCCGCCGCCCACGGCGCGCAGGTGTGGGGCGGCGGCCGCGACGAGACGGGCGGTGTGCCCGGCGTTCAGTTCCCAGGTCGTCGTCCAGTCCTGGGGTGTCGCCGTGTCGAGTGCTCTGCCTCGGGAGCCGCCCGCGCACGCCACGACGCCGTCCAGGCCGCCGAACTCAGAGGCCGCCTCGGCGACGAACTCCTCCAGCAGCTCTGGCGTGGTCACGTCCAGGGGGCGGGTGAAGACCTCAAGGGAGTCGGCCAGTCGGCGTAGGTGTTCCTCGTCGCGGGCGCAGGTGGCGACCGAGCAGCCTTCGAGCACGAGGCGGCGCACGATCCGCTCGCCCAGCCCGCGTGAACCGCCCGTGACGACGATCCGCCGACCGGCCAGCCCGAACCCGCCCGTGTCACCCATCCCGTGCTCCTCCTGCGAATCGCCCGTAGTGAGTCTGCATCATCGGGGACTACGCGTCGCGCGTCCGCAGGAGCAGTCCTCCGCCCAGGAGTGCCGCGACGGTCCAGGCGCCGAGCACCCCCAGACCGGTCCACGGGCTGAGGGGCAGGGCGGTGAGGTTGGTGGTGGCCTGGACGGCGAGCCCGGCGTTCATCGGGGAGATCCGCCACAGGAACCGCTGCCAGTCGGCGTCGGAGACCATGAGGATCAGGCTGGGGAAGAGGTAGAGCAGGCCGAGCACGACCCCGATGGCGGTCGCGGAGTCCCGTACGGCGGTCGCCACCCCCAGGCTGAACAGGGCGATCAGCACCAGATAGAGCACCGAGCCGACGGCGGCGCGCAGCACGGGACCGCCGGTGAGGTCGAGCGTCTCGGCGGGGAAACCGTTGCCGAACAGGACGGGCCGGGTGACCAGCGCGGAGGCGAGCACGGCGACGCTCCCGGCGACCAGGGTCAGCCCGGCCAGGACGATCGCCTTGGCGGCCAGGACGCCGGTCCTGCGCGGCATGGCGGTCAGGGTGAGGGTGATCATGCCGGTGCCGTACTCGCCGGTGATCGTCAGGACGGCCAGGACCGCGACGACCGCCTGACCCACCTGGACCCCGAAGAGACCGATCCTCGCGGGATCGTAGTCACAGCAGGACACGACGGCGGAGGCCGCGACGCCGACGGCGACCGTCAGCACCACGATCGTGAGCAGCAGCCAGCCGGTGCCGGGCAGGGTACGGAGCTTCGTCCACTCCGCGTGCAGATGCTCTCTCACGCGTCCCTCCCGCGAAGCCGGACGATGGCCAGGCCGAGGAAGAGCGCGGTGTATCCGGCCAGTACGGCCAGACCCGCCCACGGCGGCAGCGGGTAGAACCCGGCGATGGGCGCGTAGTGGCCGAGCACGTGCGGATATTCCGGGATGCTCTGCTGCGTGGCGAAACCGGCAGCCGGGGTGACGCGCAACAGCCATCGCGCGGCGCCGTCGGGCAGGACAGAGGTGGTCGCGAGGACGTGCGGGACCACGATCACCACGACGGCGGTGATGACCGCCGCGACCCCGCGCCGCAGCAGCGCGCCGAGGGCGAGGGCGAGTACGGCGGCCAGCGCGAACAGCGCCGCCATACCGGCCACGACGCGCACCTGGGTGAACAGGGACACCGGGAGGACGGCGTTGCCGTTGCCGCGCAGGATCCGCCCACCGACCGTGAACGTGACCGCGACGGCGGGCAGGGTGGCGGCGAAGGTGACCAGGCCGAGCGCCAGCGCCTTCGCCGCCAGCGTCCGGCCGCGACGTGGACCGGCCAGCAGGGTCGTGCGGATCAGGCCGTGGCGGTACTCGGCGGTGACGAACACGACCGCCACCACGATCACCAGGACCAGGCCGGTCAGCGCGCCGCTGAGGGGAAGTTCGGGACGTGAGCCCTCGATGGTCGGCGCGATGTCGCCGACGCCGGTGACGGAGAAGACATCGGTCACGGAGGACCGCCTGGCGCGGCCGGGATGGTGTTCGGACCCGTCGGGCGCGAGGGTGACACCGATGTCGTCGTCACGCCACGCGCCTGACGTGTCGCCCTGGAGCCCGACCTGGTCGAACTCGCCGGTGGCCTCGGTGAATCGGGCCGCCGAGACGGACCCGCCGAGATCCCCCTGTGTGACCGTGAGGTCGCCGGGGGAGGTCGCGAACAGTCCGATCCGGACGGTCTTCGGGAGTCCGGCCAGGGTCGCGGTGCCGATCCTGGTCCAGGTCGTGCCGTCGTCGGACTCGTATCCGGTGAGGGTGTCGCCTGAACGGACCAGCCGGAGCCAGCGCGGCGCCTGCTTGGAGACGCCGCCCGGCCGACCGGCCACGTCGTGGGTGAAGTCGTGCTGCATCCGCACGCCGTGCTCGCCGGTCATCATCACCGCCGCGTAGGAGGAGCCCTGCTCGGTGCTCTCCTTGATCATGACTCCGGCCTTTGCCCACGGCACGACCCCGGCGACCACGTTGCGCTGCCCCGGGACGACGTCGGGCTTACGGATCTGGCCGGTCATGGAGGTGAGCCGGGCGGTGATGCCGCCGTCCCCGGACAGCGACCGGTGCACGAAGTAGAACTTGTCGTCGACCGCCTCGCCGTCCGGTCCCACCGGAGGCGAAGGGCACGCGGTCTCGACCGGGCCGAAGCCGCAGGAGGCGTGGTTGCCGGAGGCCGAGAGCAGCCCGAGCAGCACGGTGACCAGCGCCGCCGCGATCATGGTGACCACCCAGCCGCGTACCGTCCTGAACTTGGTCAGCTCAGCACGCAGCAGCCGCCCGAAGCCGCCGCTCATCGCGTCGCTCCCCGGTACTCGACCGCGTCGGCGGTGAGGTCCATGTAGGCCTGCTCCAGCGTCACCCGGTCCTTCGCCACCTCGGAGAACGGCACTCCGTCGGCGTTGAGCACCGCCACGACGCGCTCGGACGGCAGCCCCGAGACGACGATCGCGTCAAGACCGGTCACGGCCATCGCGGCGCCGACGCGCTCCAGCGCCTCCATCGCCGCAGAGCGCGCCGCCGTACGCACCACGACGCGTCCCTTGGAGGCGGCCGCGATCAGGTCGGTCACGTCGGCGTCGGCGATGACGCGGCCCTTGCCCACCACCACGAGGTGGTCGGCGGTGTCCTCCAACTCGCGCATCAGATGGCTGGACACCAGGACGGCCCGCCCGTCAGCGGCCAGCGACCGCAGGAGGCCGCGCATCCACACGATGCCCTCGGGATCCAGGCCGTTGACCGGCTCGTCCAGCATGAGCACCGGCGGATCCCCGAGCAGCGCGGCTGCGACCCCGAGCCGCTGGCGCATGCCCAGCGAGAAACCGCCCGCCCTGCGCCGGGCCACGGACCGCAGTCCGACCTGCTGGAGCACCTCGTCGACCCGCCTGCCGTCCAGCCCCTGGGAGTGCGCCAGCCACAGCAGATGGTCGCGCGCCGTACGGCCCGGCTGCAGTGCACCGGCGTCGAGCAGCGCGCCGACGTGGGTGAGCGGCCTGCGCAGACTGACGTACGGCTGTCCGCCGACCAACGCGTGACCCTCGTCGGCCGCGTCCAGGCCGAGGATCACCCGCATCGTGGTGGATTTTCCCGCCCCGTTGGGGCCGACGAACCCGGTGACCTGGCCGGGCCGTACGGTGAACGACATGCCGTCCAGCGCCAGGGTCGGGCCGAACCGTTTGCGCAGCCCGTTGACTTCGATGGTTGCCTGCATGCGGTCGGTTGTACGGATCCGGCCATAACACGGGCCGAACAGGGCCTGTCACATCGCTGTTAGGTCCGGCACGGCATGCTGGAACACATGCGAAAGTGGCGACGACCGGCGCATACCGTACGGCTGCGCTTCACCGTCCTGTACGGTGCCATGTTCCTGCTGTCCGCCGTCGGGCTGTTGGTCATCACCAATCTCGTGGGGCTCGGGGGGACGCGGATCAGCCAGTCCGCCCCTGTCGGGATCCCACCCACCGCCGATCGCGTCGCCTGGCTCCAGGGCCAGTTGGCGGACGCCCATGACGCCCAGTCACACCGGCTCCTGGTCGGCTCGGCGGTGGCGCTCGCGGTCATGACCGTGGTCTCGGTCGTTCTCGGCCGGGTCATCGCGGGCCGGGTGCTGCGCCCGCTGCGGACGATCACCGCGGCCACCCGCAGAATCTCCGCCGACAACCTGCACGAACGGCTGGCCGCGCGGGGCCCGGCCGACGAGGTCAAGGATCTCGCCGACACCATCGACGAGCTGCTGGAACGGCTGGAGAGCTCGTTCGCCGCGCAACGCCGGTTCGTCGCCAACGCCTCCCATGAGCTTCGCACCCCCCTGGCCACCATGCGCGCGTCCCTGGACGTGGCCCTGGCCAAGCCGGAGCCCGTACCCCCGCAGACCACCGCGCTCGCCGACCGGCTCCGCACCGAACTCGACCAGATCGACCGGCTGCTCGAAGGCTTCCTCATGCTCGCCCGCACCCAGCACGGCGCCCTGGCCGACCGCACGACGCTCTCGCTCCGCGATCTGGCGACCGCCGCCCTGGACGCCCGAGCCCCCGACCGGCTCACCGTCGATGCGGCGGGCGCCGTTGCCGACGGCGCGTGGACGCGGGGAAACCGGACGCTCCTCACCCGAATGATCGACAACATCATCGACAACGCCGTCGTCCACAACCACGAAGACGGCTGGATCCGGCTGGCCACGGTCACGGACGGTACGGTGGCCCGGCTCGTCGTCGAAACCGGGGGAGACGCGCTCAGCCAGGAGCAGGTCGACCGGCTGGGACGGCCCTTCCAGCGGCTCGGCGCCGACCGTACCCACTCCGGCGACGGCTCCGGCCTCGGCCTTTCGATCGTCGCGGCCATCGCCACCGCACACGGCGGCTCCCTTGACCTACGGGCCCGGCAGGAGGGCGGCCTCCGCGTCGAGATCTCACTACCGGCGGCCGTACCCGCGGAGGTTCCGGCATGAGGGCGCCCGCCTTCGGTATGGGGGCGCCCGCCGGAAATTTCGGTATTCGGCATGAGGACGCCTGTGGAGATTCCGGCGTGAGGACGCTCGTGGTTGAGAACGCTCGTTCGTGCGGTGCCGTACCCCTCGGAATCTCATCGCCGACAGCGGTCGCGCCTGAAGGGGTTCCGGCATGAGGGTGCTCGTGGTTGAGGACGCCCGCTCGCTCGCCGCCGTGCTCGTCGAAGGGCTGAGCGACCAGGGCATGGCCGTGGACGTGGCCCACGACGGCCTGGAGGCCGCCGCCAAACTCGACCTCAACGCCTACGACGTGGTCGTCCTCGACCGTGACCTGCCGGGAATCCACGGCGACGCCCTCTGCCGGATGATCACCGAACGTGACGACCGCGTCATGGTCCTGATGCTGACCGCCGCCGACTCACCCGGCGACCGGGTCACCGGCCTGACCCTGGGGGCCGACGACTATCTGGCCAAGCCCTTCCACTTCCCCGAACTGGTGCTGCGCATCCGCTCCCTGGCCCGCCGCCAGCCCACCGCCCGGCCCCGCGTGCTGCGCGTGGCCGACATCGAACTCGACCCGATGCGCCGCACCGCCACCCGCGACGGCCGCCACCTGGATCTGTCGGTCAAGGAGTTCGCCCTGCTCGAAGCCCTCCTCCGGGCCGCTCCCGCGTTCCTCAGCGCCGAGGACCTGCTCGAACAGGTGTGGGACGAACACGCCAACCCGCTGACCAACACCGTCACGGTCACCATAGGCCGCCTCCGCCGCAAACTCGGCGACCCCCCGGCCATCACCACCACCCCGGGCGTGGGATACCGGATCACTGATCCCCCGACGGGAGCGGGAGGATCCTAGATCCCGGCGAAGCTCGGCGGTGTGCCATCTTGAACCGCGCCGAGTTTCGTGGGGCCGGGTCAGTCAGGGTTGGGTTGGCTGTTCCGAAGTCGCCCAGGCCGCGCCGGTGGACAACCTCGGTCCTCGGAACGCGGCTCATCGGTTTCGGCTGACAAGTCTTCCCGAAGACTAAAATGCCTTCCGTGATCTCCTTCCTGAGCTCAGGAAACGACAGCCATGAGTGAGTCGTCATTTCCAATCACCTTGCGGGTCACCGTTGTCGGAGACAGCCTGGAGGAGCTGACTCATGAGGCGCTCAGCCACGGCTGGGAGTTCTTCGGAGACGACGCCGAGGTGTGCGTTGTCAGTGGCGAAGCCACGTTGGTCCAGGACAGTCCGCATCCCTATACCGCCTCCGTCGTCGTGCGGCAGGTCGGCACCCGCCTGCCCGACGACACCTCTGATGACGGTTCACACACCTACGCCAGATCCTGGCTCGTCCGCCTGCCCGACGAGTACGGCGGGCAGAAAACCGTGAGCTCTTAGCCGCCTTCCAACCCGGATTCGTTCTGTGCGATCGTCCCCGGGTTGGAAGGCGCGGGCGTGTTCACCGTACGGCGATGGCTTCTATTTCGATGAGCATGTCGGGGTCGGAGAGGGCCTTGACCTCTGCCAGGAGGCTGGTCGGTCGGCAGTGCAGGGCGGCGAGTTCGTCCATGAGGACTCCGTAGTGGGCCTTGCACTCGGCCAGGTTCGTGGTGAAGAGGCGGATCTGCACGACGTCCGCCATGGTCATCCCGCCCTCGGTGACGGTCTGCCCGAGCCGCCGCACCGTGAGCCGGATCTGCCCGGCCATGTCGCCCCTGTGGGCGATCGTTCCGTCGTCGTCCCGGGCCTCGTGCCCGGAGACGAGAAGCCAGCTGCGCGGCTCGTCGATCCGGACGGCGCGGTTGTACATCAGCTTGCCACCCACCACCCGCGGCCCGACCTCTGTGATCGCCAACGTCTCTTCCCCCTCCGCCATCCTGAACGTCCAGCAGAACACGGAGCCCACCCCAAACACCGCTCCCGCGCCACATACCCAACCGCGAATCGCAACGCGTCCCTTCGACAGGTCAAGGGAGGCTGCGCCGCTCCGCACGGCCGTCAGGTGAGCGCTTGGACGGCGTAGAGGGTGGCCAGGGCGATGGCCAGGGTTCCCAGTAGTAGCCGCAGGCCGGTTTCCGGTAGGCGGGGCTGTAGGTGGGCGCCTAGATAGCCGCCGACCAGCCCGCCCAGGCCACACAGCAGGCCCAGCGTCCAGTCCGGTGCGATGTCGCCGGGGGTGGTCAGCGCCAGGACGGCGTAGGTGAGCGCGCCGGCGATCGAGGTGAGGAATGTCGAGGCCAGCGCGGCGGGTGCGACCGTGGCGACCGGCAGGCCGCGTCCGACCAGGATCGGGCCAAGGAGTGATCCGCCGCCGATGCCGTACATCCCGCCGACCACCCCCACGGCCAGCGCGAGCGCGGTGACGGCGCCCGGCGAGGGATCGTCCGGCGCGCTGTGGCGGTGAGGTGGGCGTACGGCGCGCACGCACAGCCACAGACCGAGCGGGAGGAGCAGGCAGGCGACCAGGAGACGGAACACCTGGGCGCCGGGCAGCAGGAAGACCCGCACGAGCGCGCCGATGACGACGCCGGGCAGGGTGCCGAGCACCAACAGGCGGGTCAGCGGGCCACCCAGATGGCCGCGCCTGCGGTAACGCAGCAACGCGCCGGGAGTGGCCACGACGTTGAACAGCAGGTTGGTGGGCGTCACCGCCGGATTCGGCACCTGCAGCACGCTGAGCTGGACCGGGAGCAGGAACACCGCCCCCGAAACCCCGACGGGGGCGGTCACCACCGCGATCAGCAGGCCCGCGGTGAATCCGAGCAGACCCTGCCACCAGCTCATGGGCTCACCGCTTCTGCTCTGTCTCAAGGGTCCGTTCAAAGGATGACATGGCCGACGCCAGAGGACATGCGGCCCACACCGGTTGAGCCAAGGGCTGTCAGTTGTTCAGGCCATCGTCGTGGACGTCGCCTGGATCTCCCAGCGGCCGTGATCCTCCGGGCAGCCCGGGCATGGTGAAGGAGTAGAGACCCAGGACGTTCACGTGCGCACGGATGAAGGGTGACAAGGAGGACGACACCTTCATCGGGAGTGGAGCGTCAGCCGTACGAGCTGCTCGGGGTCGCTGAGCAACCGAAAGGAGTCGTCCGCTGTCCATGGTTGGCCCGGGCGGGGGGCGGCTCAGGCTGGGAATGTGGTTTTCAGGGAGGCGATCAGGTCGGCGCACGCCTGTTCGCAGCGGCGGCACGCCTCGGCGCAGACGCGGCAGTGCTCGTGCATGTCCGCGTGGCGCCCGCACTCGTCGCCGCAGGCCCGGCAGGCGGTCGCGCACGCGTTGAGGACGGCCAGGGCGACCTCGACGTCGAACCCGGTGTGGCGGGAGAGAACCGCCGCGGTGGCGGCGCAGACGACGGCGCAGTCGGCGTTGGTGCGGATACATCGGGTCAGCCCGCCGACCATCGGCTCGGCCAGACAGGCGTCGGCGCACGCCGTACACGCCTGCGCGCAGGTGACGCACGCCTCGATGCAGGCCGCGAGCCTGTTCGGATCGACCCCGCCCAGGTCGGCGGGATAGGTGTCGAGCATGGCCTCAACCACGGTTGTCATTGGTTCCCCCGGTGATGTGGTGTCGCTAGGCCCGTACCGTCACGCGTCTCACGACAAACCGGACGACCCGCAAAGGAGGTTTCCCCGCTCGCCCGGGCAGGGAAGGGGGACCACATGGCACAGCAGTTCGCCGTCGGAGATCACGTCCGATGGAATTCCGAGGCCGGGCACGTCGAAGGCGTGATCATCAGGAAGCACACGAAGGATGTGGAGTTCAAGGGCTACGTGCGCCACTGCTCGGAGGCCGATCCGCAGTACGAGATCAAGAGCGACAAGACCGATCACATCGCCATGCACAAGGGTGGCGCGCTGACGAAGGTGTAGGGGTGACGAACCGCGTCTGCACCGTGGGCCACTCGACGCGTGAGTTCGACGAGCTGGTCACCATGTTGCGGAGGAACGAGGTCACCGGCCTGGTGGACGTCCGGGCCTTTCCCTCCTCGCGCAAGCATCCACGGTGGAATCAGGCGGCGATCGTCGAGGCGCTGCCGCCGGACATCGGCTACCGGTGGATCCCGCGGCTGGGCGGCCGTCGGCACACGCCCAGGGATGTGCCGAGCCCGAACGGGGCCTGGCGGGTCAAGGCCTTCCGCGACTACGCCGACCACATGGCCACCGAGGAGTTCGCCGAAGGTCTGGACGAGCTGCTCGACCTGGCCGAGCGCGAACGACCGGCGATCATGTGCAGCGAGGCGGTGCCGTGGCGCTGCCATCGCAGGCTGATCACCGACGCGCTGCTCGCCAGGGGCGTGCCGGTCGTGCACCTCCTGTCGCCGACCACGGCGAAGGCCGCGGTCCTCAACGAGAACGCGCGGATCCAGGACGGCCACCTGGTCTACCCGCCTCCCGGGTGAGACCGGCTGGGGGAAATCTTGACGGTGCGCCGGGCCCAGCCACCGCAACGATGGGCATATTTCCGGACATGAACATCGAAACCGCGCTGGAAAAGCTCATCGAACACGCCCAGGAAGAGCTGCACATCCGCCGTCACCGGGACCAGGAGAAGGCCAACCGCGCCGAACACGGCCACGACGAGGCCAAGCTCCTGACCTCCGCCCACAAGCTCGACCGGTACGCCGAAGAGGTGCTGAAACTCCACGCGACCCAGCTTCCTCGTTCATGAACGAGAGCCTCGTCGAGGCGGTCCGTGAGGTCGTCGTCGCCATCCCACCCGGCTCCGTCATGTCCTACGGGGACATCGCCGAGCGGGTCGGCACCGGTCCCCGTCAGGTGGGACGTGTGATGGGGCTCCTCGACGAGGCCGCGCCGTGGTGGCGGGTGGTCCACGCCGACGGAACACCTGCCACCTGCCACGGCGGCCGGGCCCAGGGACTGCTCGACGACGAGGGAGTGCCCATGCGCGGCACCCGGGTGGATATGAGGCGAGCACGGCGGCCTTGAGCCCGGAGAAGCTTATGCACCGCGTATATACCTCCGGTGTATAGTCGCCGCCATGACAGTCCCCCTGGCCCTCCTGGGCCTTCTGGATCGCGAACCCAGCTACGGGTACGACCTGAAACGCGCCTACGACACCCACTTCGGCAGGGGAAAGCCACTGCCGTTCGGGCAGGTCTACGCGACGCTCGGCCGCCTGGCCAGGGACGGAAAGGTCACGGCCGGGCAGAGCGAACCCGGCGACGGCCCCGACCGCAAGCGCTACGCCATCACCCCGCTCGGCAGACAGGAGGTCGAGGGGTGGCTGGCCGAGCCGGTGGCGGCCGAGCCGTTCCTGCAGACGGTGCTGTTCACGAAGGTCGTGCTGGCGTTGCTGCTCGGCCACGACGCGCAGGGCTACCTCGACGCCCAGCGCGCCACGCACATGCGGCGCATGCGTGAGCTCTCGGAGATCAAACGCGGTGACGCCCTCGTGGACGCCCTGCTGGCCGACCACGCCCTGTTCCACCTTGAGGCCGACCTGCGCTGGATCGACGTGACGACGGCCAGGCTCGGCGCGCTCGCGGAAACGGTGCGCAACGCATGAGCGACACCGTCGACGCACGCCCCGGCCCGCTGCTGGAGGCCCGTTCCGTCGAGCGCTCCTACGGCAGGACCCCGGCGCTGCGCGAGGCGAGCCTGTCCGTGCGGGCGGGGGAGATCCTGGCGATCATGGGCCCGAGTGGTTCAGGCAAGTCAACGCTGCTGCATTGCCTCGCGGGCATCTTCACCCCCGACGCGGGCGAGATCTGGTTCGACGGGCGGCGGCTTGACCTGCTGAACGACGCCAGACGGTCGGAGCTTCGCCGTACCGCATTCGGCTTCGTCTTCCAGTTCGGCCAGCTCGTGCCGGAGCTCACGGTCGCCGACAACGTCGCCCTTCCGCTGCTGCTCGGCAGGGTCGGGCGCAGACAGGCCTACCCGAGGGCGGGCGAGATGCTGCGGCGGCTGAGGCTGGAGGAGCTGGGCGAACGGCGCACCGGTGAGCTGTCGGGTGGGCAGGCGCAGCGGGTGGCCATCGCCAGGGCCCTGGTGACGCGGCCCAAGGTGATCTTCGCGGACGAGCCGACCGGCGCGCTCGACTCGCTCGCCGGTGAGGAGGTCATGGAGCTGCTCGTCGGCCTGGCCCGCCAGGAGGGCACGACCGTGATCGTGGTGACCCACGACGCCCGGGTCGCCGCCTGCGCCGACCGGGAGGTCGTGGTGCGCGACGGCAGGGTCACCGACCCCTACGCGGGCCAGGTCCTGCGATGACGCTCAGGCTGGGTCTGCGGCTCTCACTGCGCGGCGGCAGGGAGGCGGTCGTACGGCTGGCGCTCGTCACCGCCGCCGTGGCGACGGGGGTGACGGTGCTGCTGGGCACGGTCGCGCTGTTCAACGCCTTCCGCACCACCGCGGACCGCCCCTGCTGGGAGTGCACGACCGGTTCGGCGCCGGGGGGCTGGGCGCTGGGCGCCACCCAGGGCGCCGTGCTGTGGAACCACCGCGGGGACCTCTACGCGGGCCGCCCGATCAAGCGGCTCGACGTCGCCGTCCTCGACACGGGAACGACCACGCCGACCGTGCCCGGTCTGTCCGCGTTGCCCGGCGCGGGACGCTACTACGTCTCGCCCGCGCTCGCCGAGCTGATGGACGCCGTACCGCGCGACCAGCTCGCCGACCGCTTCCCCGGCACCCGCGCCGGTCTGGTCGGTACGGCCGCGCTGTCCGGGCCGGACGACCTGGTCGCCGTGGTCGGCAGGACCCCCGGCGAACTGGCCGCCATGGCCGGAACCGTGGCCGTCGACACCGTCGCCACCGCCCCCTCAACGGACGAGACCACGGCCCTGTACGAGCACGGCTTCGGCATCGCCGCCATCGGCCTGATCTTCCCGCTGCTCGTCCTCGTCGGCACCGCCACCCGCCTGGCCGCCGCCCGGCGCGAGGCGCGCTTCGCGGCGATCAGGCTGGCGGGCGCGACCGCGCGGCAGATCAACGTGATCGCCTCGGTGGACGCGGCGCTCGGCGCGCTGGCCGGTGCGCTCACCGGCGTCGTGCTCTTCCAGGCGCTGCGGCCCGTCCTGGCGGACGTCACGATCACCGGCTCCCGGTTCTTCCCCGGCGTGGTCGCGCCCACCGCCCTGCAGTACGCCGCCGTGGTCGTCGGTGTGCCGCTCGCCGCCGCCGGTGCCGCCCTGTGGTCGCTGCGCCAGGTGCGGGTCACGCCGCTCGGCGCGGCGCGCAGGACACGATCCTCCGCTCCCGGCTGGTGGCGGGTGATTCCGCTGCTGGTGGGGCTCGGGCTGTTCGCGGGCCCGGTGTTCGCGAACGGCAGGCAGCCGAACGCGGTGCTCCTCGACGTCGGCCTGGTGCTGGTCATGGTCGGCCTCGTGGTCGCCGGGCCGTGGCTGACGCTGCTCGCCGCCCGGCTGACCGCCCGCGTCACCTCCGGCGCGGCGACGCTGCTGGCCGCGCGGCGCCTCGCGGCCGACCCGAAGGGCGCCTTCCGGTCGGTCAACGGGATCGTGCTGGCGGTCTTCATCGGCACGGCCGTCGCCGGGATCGTCCCCGCCGTCGTCTCCGGCCAGCGGGCGGCGGGTGGCGGCACGCTGAACGAGGTCATGCGGGCGTCGTTCGGGTACGGCGACGCCGCCGACGGCCTGCCGCTTCCACCCGGCACGGCGGCCGAACTGCTGGCCAAGGTCCGTGCCCAGCCCGGCGTCACCGTGCTGCCGATCCACCGCAGGCCCGGCACGACGGCCCCGCCCCCGGGACCGCCGCCGTGCGACCCCGGCCCCGGCTGCCGCCCCGACTTCCTGCTCGGGCACGTGGTCGAGTGCGACGCCCTGACCGGCTTCCCGGCGCTCGGCCGGTGCACCCCGGGCTCCCGGACGGTGAAGGCCGACCTCAACCGGCTGCTGACCAGCGACAACATGCTCTCCGTCGATCGCAGTCTGCCGTTCGTGGACGCGGGCAACCCCGCCGCCTCCGGTTCCGCCGGGCTGTCCCTCGCCGCGGTGCTGATCCGCGTGGACGACCCGGCCGTCCGTGAACGGGTCCGCACGCTGCTCATGCCGTACGTCGCCGCGTCGGGAAGCACGGAGACGCCGCAGACGTTCGGCGAGGTCGCGCAGGCCCGTGAGGTGCTGCTCGACCAGATGGAGCATGTCGCGCTGGCCATCGTCGCGCTGACCCTGCTGGTCGCGGGCTGCGGCCTGCTGGTCGCGGTCGCCGGTGGCGTGGTCGAGCGCAGACGGCCGTTCACGCTGCTGCGGCTGTGCGGCACGCCGACACGGACCCTGTCCAGGGTGGTGCTGCTGGAGACGGCGGTCCCCGTGGTGCTGGCCGCCCTGGTGGCGGCGGTCGCGGGCTTCGGCGTGGCCGAACCGGTGATCGACGGGCTGGAGATCAGGAACGTGTCGGTGGCGCTGCCCGGTCCCGCCTACTTCGCGACCGTCGGGGGCGGGCTGCTGGTCGCCCTGCTGGTGATCCTCGCCGGTCTTCCCCTGCTCAGGCGCGTGACCGCGCCCGACGACGCCCACTTCGAACAGGACCCCCGATGATCGTCACCCGTGCCCGGCGGCTGGCCGTACCGCTCGTGACCGCGTTGGTCGGCGCGCTCCTCGTGCTGGCGCCCGCGCCGGTGCGGGCCGCCGCGGACCGCTACTCCGCCGACATCAGACGCACCGAGTACGGCCTGCCGCACATCCTCGCGAAGGACCACGGCGGGCTCGGTTACGGGTACGGCTACGCCTTCGCGCAGGACAACCTGTGCGTCATGGCCTCGTGGGTACTCACCCTGCGCGGTGAGCGGTCACGGTACTTCGGCGCGGAGGCCATGTCGGACGACCCCGTCGATCCGGTCTCCAACCTGGTCAGCGACGTGTACTACAGGGGCGTGCAGGCGTCGGGCGTGCTGCGCCGGGTGCTCGCCCGTCCCGCGCCGCACGGCCCCGGCGCCGAGCTTCGGGCGCTCGTGGACGGCTACGTCGCCGGGTTCAACCGCTACCTGAGCGAGACGGGCGTGGACCGGCTGCCCGACCCGACCTGCCGGGGCAAGGAGTGGGTCGGCCCCATCACGGCGACGGACGTCTGGACGAACCTGCTCGACCTCGGCCGCCTCGGCGGCAGCTCCTCGTTCAAGGAGGCCATCGCCGCGGCGGGACAGACACCGGACCAACCGGTCAGGAGAAGCCCGGCGCCCGGCAGCAACGCCTACGCCATCGGGCGCGAGGCCACCCGCGACGGCCACGGCATGCTGCTGGCCGACCCCCACTTCCCGTGGAACGGCAGCCGCCGCTTCTACCAGGTCCACCTGACCATCCCGGGCGTGCTCGACGTGTCGGGCGGCAGCCTGTACGGCACGCCCATGGTCCAGATCGGTCACAACGCCACCGTGGCCTGGACGCACACGGTCTCCCACGCCCAGCACCTCACGCTGTACCGGCTCAAACTGGTGCCGGGCCTGCGCACCTCCTACCTGGTGGACGGCCGGGCCGAACCGATGGGCAGGCAGGAGGTCTCGGTCACCGTCAGGGACGCCGGGGGCGCGACCCGCACCGTCACCACCACCCTGTTCACCTCCCGGTACGGTCCGGTGCTGGGCAGCGGGTGGACGGACAGGACGGCGCTCGCCCTGGCCGACGCCAACGCCGCCAACCTGCGCTTCGCCGACGAGTGGCTGGCCATGGCCGTCGCCCGCGACCTCACCGAACTGCGCCGGGCGCAGGACACCCACCAGGGCACGCCCTTCGTCTACACGCTCGCCGCCGACGTCAAGGGAGGGACGTACTTCGCCGACACCTCGGTCGTGCCGCACGTCACCGACGAGCAGGCCGAGCGCTGCCGCGCCCAGGACGACCCCGAGCTGCTCGTCTTGGACGGCTCGACGTCGGCCTGCCTGTGGGGCAGGGACGCGGACGCGGTCGAGCCGGGGATCTTCGGCCCCGCCGCCCAGCCCAGGCTGACCCGCGCCGACTACGTGACCAACGCCAACGCCAGCCCCTGGCTGACCAACCCGAAGGCCCCGCTCACGGACTACCCCCGCGTCTACGGCGACGTCCACACCGAACGGGACCTGCGCACCCGGGTCGGTCTCGACATGATCACCCGGCGGCTCTCCGGCGGCGACGGGCTCGGCGCTCCCGGCTTCACGCTGGAGAGCCTCTGGCGGACGGCCACCGGCAAACGCAACCTGGGCGCCGAACTGCTCCGCCCCGGCCTGCGCGCGCTGTGCCGTACCAGACCCGTGATGACGTCGAGCGATGGCGAGCGGATCGACGTGCGCGGGGCCTGCGCCACGCTGGCGGCCTGGGACGGGCGGGCCCGCCTCGACAGCCGTGGCGCGATCCTGTGGCGCGAGTTCTTCCTGCGGCTGAACGGCCCGCACCGGCGCTCTGACAAGCCGACCAGCTGGTGGAAGGTGCCGTTCGACCCCGAGCGTCCGCTCACCACCCCGCGCGGGCTCGACACGGCCAACCCCGTGGTGACGACCGCGCTGGCCGACACCGTGCGGTTCTTCACGGCCAACGGCATCCCGCTGACGCTCACGCCGGGACAGGCCCAGCGCTACGGCGCCGTCCCCGTGCCGGGGTGCACCGAGGGGGAGGGGTGTTTCGATCGGATCCGCACCGGTGAGCCGCTCGGCGAGGACGGCCGTTATCCGGAGGTGAACACCGGCTCCAGCTTCCTGATGGCCGTGGAGCTGACCCCGGCCGGGCCACGCACCCGCACCGTGCTGACCTACTCCCTGTCCGCCAACCCGGCCTCGCCGTACCACGCCGACCAGACCGAGCTGTTCTCGCGCGGCGGGTGGGTGACGGAACGGTTCACCGAGGCCGAGATCAGGGCGTTTCCCCGGCTGACGACGACCTCGCTACGTCCCTGACGAAGACGATCCCATCGGTGTCGGTCAGGTGGCCGGGATCCAGTGGGAAGTAGCCGTAGTAGGGCGAGAACCGGGGGACGAGCCGCGTGTCCCCGAGGGCGGCGACCAGGTCGTGGACGTTGACGACGTGCCGCTCCCCGGGGAGCCCGTACAGCAGGCCCTCGACGGTGTCCGGGGGAGGGACGCCCACTCCCCGGTGCCGGATCGTGCCGAGGGCCGTGGCCAGGAAGGCGTACTCCCCGCCCAGGCGGGCGCTCACCAGGGCGCCCGCGCTCCACCACTCCAGCGACAGGGCGCCGAGCCGCATCGTGCTCAGCTCCCGCTGGAGATGGCGGTTGTGGGCGTGGACCAGTGTCGGTCCCCGCTCGGCGAGGGCGAGGAGGTTGGCGGCCATCATCGAGTCACGCAGGCCGAGCAGCCTCGCCATCCGGCCCGGCGAGGTGTCGGCCATCCAGGAGTGGTAGAGCAGCAGCCCGGTCGCGGTGCGCCCGTGCAGGCGCGCCCGGTGCCACTCCTCCCGCGAGGACGCCGCGATCAGGTACGGCGTACGCGCGTCGAGCAGGGCGACCAGTTCCTCGGCGAGCAGCCGCAGCCGCTCCGCCTCTGCCGAGCGCCCCACCGAGTGGGAGGGGTCCATCATCGCGGCGGGGTCGGTCCACCGCTCGTCGGCGCCGAGCAGCCGATCGAGCGTCTCGGCGGTGCAGGTGAGCAGGTCGGCGTCCAGCCGGGTCGCGAGGTAGGTGCGCAGCGCCATGAGGGCGGCCCTGGGGCTCGCGGCGCCGCTCATCTCCAGCGGGGCGTCGAAACCGGCGAAGCGCAACTGTTCCGCGGCGGGCCTGCCGTCGTTGTGGGCGCGCATCCGGCGGACGAGCTCGCGGTTGGCCGCGGACGCGCCGAAGCCGTGGCTGAAGCCGCGCTCCATGACCTCGTCGAGGGTGCCCGCGCCCCCGGTGACGTAGTCGTCCACGACCAGGCCCGCCAGGCAGTCGCTCTCGATCGCGATCGTCCGGTAGCCCTCCCGCTCGACGAGCTGCCAGAAGAGCTCGTCGCGCAGGTCGAGCAGGACGTCCTCGCCGTGGGTCGGCTCTCCCAGGGCGAGCAGCCGTGGCCGGGAGGGGAACAGCTCCATGACGGAGGCGGCCTCGACGGGACGCGCGTCATCCTTGATGTCCATGGCCTCAACGGTATCGTTGAACCCTTTTTTGAGGCTTTTTCGCGATTTATGCGGATTTATGAGGCGAAAGCCTCAAAAGAGAGGGGCAATCGTACGGCGGGCGGCAGTGGCGCCGAGACGGGATCCGCCTGGAACGACTGGATCATCAGGGCCGCGAACCGGCGCGAGGCGGCCACCCGCATCCCCGGCGTCTCGGCACGGATGCCCTCGTTGGCCATCAACGCCAGGCAGACGTCCTCAAGCACGAAGTCCGCCCGCAGGGAACCCGTCGCCTTCGCACGCCGTACCAGCTCATGAAGCATGCGCAGCGCGCGGTCACGGTCGGCGGCGAAGTCGGGCGCCTGGGAGAGCCGCGAGGTGAACGCGCGGGCGAAACCCCGGTCGAGGGCGTGCGCCTCCATGAGCCGCTCGATCACCAGACGGAACCCGCTCCACGGGTCGTCCGCCGCGAGCCCCTCCTCGACGAGCACGGAGCAGGAGGCCATCTGCTCGGCGAAGGCCTCCTCAAGCAGCGCCTCCTTGGTCTGGAAGTGCCGGTAGACCGTCGCGACGCCGACCCCGGCACGCCGGGCGACCTCCCGGATCGGCACGTCGAGACCGTCGGCGGCGAAGGCCAGCCGGGCGACCAGAAGGATGCGGTCACGGTTGTCGCGGGCGTCGGAGCGCAGCCGCTTTCCCACTTGGGCCGTCATCGCTCTCACTTTAGTCAAACGGACGGGGTGCTCCGTTACGGTCTGGCGCATGAGAACAGTCCAGTTCACCGAGTACGGCCCCGCCTCCGTCGTGCACGTCGCCGAGGTCGAGGAGCCCCACGCGGGACCGAACGAGATCCGCGTCGCCGCGCGGGCGTCGGGAATCTCGCCGGGGGAGACCGCCCTCCGCGCGGGGCGGCTGCGGGACATGGTGCCCCTGGCCTTCCCCTACCGGACGGGATTCGACGCCGCGGGCGTGGTCGACGAGGTCGGCGAGGGCGTCACGGGGGTGAACGTCGGCGACGAGGTGTTCGGCATGACCTCCATGACCAGGCGCGGCGCCAACGCCGACTTCGTGATCCTGTCCGCCTGGGCGCCAAAACCGGCCGCGTGGACCTGGCAGGAGGCGGGCGGAGCGGCGGGCGGCGTCGAGACGGCGACCCGGGTCCTCGACCGGCTCGCCGTCGGCACCGGGCACACCGTGCTCGTGCAGGGCGCGGCCGGTGGGGTGGGCACGCTCGCCGTCCAGCTCGCGGCCGCCCGTGGCGCCACCGTCATCGGTACGGCGAGCGAGCACAACCACGACTTCCTACGCTCCCTCGGGGCCGAGCCGACGACGTACGGGACGGGACTCGTCGAACGGGTCCGCGCGCTGGCGCCGGACGGGGTGGACGCGGTGTTCGACTGCGCCGGAGGGGCGCTGCCCGACCTGGTCGCCATCGCCGGAGACCCGGCCCGCGTGGTGACGATCGTCCCCGACCCCGCCGCGGCTGCCCTCGGTGTCCACCTGTCGCACAGCGCCCCGGACGACAAGACGGGCGAGGCCGTGGGAGCCCCCGCCGACCCGATGGCGGTGCACGGGCTGGCCGTCGCGGTCGCTCTCGCGGACGAGGGACGGCTGCGGGTACCGGTCGCGGCGGCGTTCCCGCTCACCGAGGCCGCCGCCGCGCACGAACTGAGCGAGAGCCGCCACGCCCGAGGCAAGATCGTCCTGGTGAACCAGGACTCCATATAGCGAAAGTCCGCCTCGGTTCACTGACACAGGATGGCAGGGAAGCGGAATAGCGTCCTGGTCGTGAACATCGATCAGCTCATCGACCGATATGTCGCGGTGTGGCACGAGCCCGACCCCGTCGCGCGGCGGCGGGCCATCGTCGGCCTGTGGGATCCCGACGGCGTCCGGATCACCGAGGCCGCGACCCGCCACGGCCACGACGCCCTGGAGAGCCACGTCACCAGGGCGTACGAGGACCTGGTGCGCGACGGCGGATTCGTCTTCCGCGCCGAGGGCGACGCGACCGGCCACCACGACGCGCTCGCCTTCACCGTCCACATGGTCCCCGAGGCCGGGGGAGAGGTGGCCTGGACCGGCCGGGTCCTCCTCATCCTCGGGGAGAACGGGCTCATCCTGCGTGAGTACCAGTTCACCGTGGACGCTCCGGCCGAGGAGACCGTCACCCGCGCCACGGCGGAGGCGTTCCTGCGCCGTCTGGGGGAGGGGGACCCGGACCGGATCGCCGAACTGTTCGCCGAGCGCGTCGAGTGGCGGCTCGACTGGCCGGAAGAGGGCCATCCCGCGGTGCCGTGGATCCGCCCCCGCTCGACCCGCGCCGACGTCGCCGGCCACTTCAGGGAGATCGCCGCCTTCCACGTCCCGGAGAAGTCGGCGGGCACGGTGTCGGGGATCGTCGTCGACGGGACGGAGGCGGTGATCCTCGGCGACATCCGGCAGACGGTACGGGCCACCGGCAGGCCGTACACGGCCCTGTGCGCGGTCCACCTCACCGTGCGGAACGGGCTGGTCGTCCGGTACGCGGTGTACGAGGACAGCCTCACCGTCGCCGAGGCGCTCACCGTTCCCTCCGTTCCTTCCGCGAGGTGACGCTCGCCTGCGGCGAGACCGGCCCACAGGATGCTCCACGCGCTGGGTAGCAGTGCCGCCACCCGGGACGGTTTCGCCGCCCACGGCCATGAGGCGCCACCGGGCGAACCCCTCGATTCGGTCACCGAAACTGGCGTCTGTTCGAACCGATCATCACGGAGTTCACGCCTGCGGGCGATCAGCGCGTCAACGCTGCTGGTCAGCGGCGGTCCGAGCAGCCACGTCTCGCCGGGCGCGCTGGCCAGGACGTGCGGGATGGTGACCGTCGAGGACGCGGGGCACCGCGTGCACAGTCCTCCTGGCGGACGGCTGACAGCGCGCTGAGTGCGGTCTGTGAGCGGCGGGCCCGAGGGTGGGGACGTCCACCACCTCCGAAAGGAACAGGCCGATGTCCCGAACCTTTTTTGTCGTACGGCGCCGCCCGCACAGGACCGTGGCCCTCGCGCTGGCGGCGAGCGTCGCCATGGCCTCCCCGGCTGTCGCCTCAACGACCGGCGACAACACCGAACAACTCCGGCGGCTGGCACGCGAGCTGGTCGCGGCCGGGGCGCCCGGCGTGATCGCGCGGATCGACGACGGCCACGGCCACCCGGTCGAGATCGTCGAACAGGCCCCCTGGACCAGGCAGGACCACCTGCTCACGGCGACGGACGAGTACCGGATGGGCTCCAACACCAAGACCATGGTGGCCACGCTCGTCCTCCAACTGGTCGCCGAGGGCAAGCTCACCCTGTCCGACCCGGTGGAGAAGTGGCTGCCGGGCAAGGTGCCCAACGGTAAGGCGATCACGCTGCGCATGCTGCTGAACCACACCGGCGGCCTGTTCGACTACACCGAGGACCCCGCGCTCCGGCCGTCGATAGTCGGCAGGGAACGGCAGCGGTGGACCTCGGCGAAACTGCTCGCCGTGGGGGTGAAGCACGACCCGCTGTTCGCACCCGGCACGAAGTGGTCCTACAGCAACACCAACTACGCCGCGATCGGCGCCGTCCTCGAACGGGCCACCGGGACGAGCCTGGCGAACCTGGTCCGGGACCGGATCGCCAGGCCACTCGGTCTCAACCACACCTACTACGCCACGGACTCCACCTGGCGCGGGCCGTACGCCCACGGCTACGAACGGGACGCCGCCCACATGCCGCCCGAGGTGCCCGTCTGGTTCAGGAACTTCGCCGGGACGCGCCGCCACGGCCACGTGGACGTCTCGGGCAACGACCCCGGATGGGGTGGGGCGGCCGGGGCGATGGTCTCGAACGCGCAGGACTGGGCCCGGTTCTCCACGGCGTTGATGTCGGGCAAGCTGCTGCCCGCCGCCCAGCTCGCGCAGATGCGCGCGACCCTACCGATCGACGCGCGGCAGCCGGACGGCCCCGGCTACGGGCTCGGCATCCAGACGGCCGCCACCCCCTGCGGCACGTTCTGGGGTCATGATGGCGGCATCCCCGGCTACCTCACCACCAACATCACCGACCGTGCCGGTGGCCGTACGGCGTCGGTTCTCGTCTCGACGGAGTTCTGGGCCGAGTTCGAGACCGACCCCAAACTCGCCAAGGCCACCCAGGCCTTCCAGAGCGCGGTGACCTGCGCCATGTTCGGCAAACCGCTGGTTTGACGTTGACGCTGCGTCAACTTCTAGCATCGGCGCCATGTCCATCACCGTCCTCGACACCTACTCCGCCATGCGGCGGATCCTGCTGGCCCCGGTCGCGGACCGCGCCGACCTGCTGCGTTCGATGCTGGAGCTCAACAGCGGCATGTACCGCTACCACCCCGGCGAGCTCGACCTGGTCGCCGTGCACCTCGCGACGTGCGGGTTCCCCATCGACCGCGACGAGGAGCGTTGCCTCGACGCGCTCGAAACCCTGGCGGCGGCCGGAGCCTGGGAGCGGATGCGACGCGCGCTCGACGACGCGCTCGCCGTACTGCTGGAGGCCACGCCGGGACTGGAGGCCCCGGACATCACCGTGCTGTTCGTCCTCGGCGATCCGGGTGACAGGCACTTCATGGGCCCCTGCCTGGGACTGACCGGGTTCGGCGGCATCTCGGGCAACATCGCCATCACGTTCTGGCCCTTCCCCGAGAACGTGGAGCGGCTGGAGGCCACCGCCGTGCACGAACTCCATCACAACCTGCGGTGGAGCCCGGGCGGGGTCGTGTGGGACCCGATGACCGTCACGGTCGGCGAGCACATCGTCGGCGAGGGCCTGGCCGACGCCTTCGCCCGTCAGCTCTACGGCGACGAGCTCGGCCCCACCCGGATCGGCGTGCCGCACCTTCACGACGACGCGGTCTTCGACAAGGTGCTCACCGGGCTCGACGTGACGGGCATGCGGAACTTCACCGCCTGGGTGCACGGCGACCCCGGCGCCGAGCATCTCGGCGTCACCCCGGTGGGGCTGCCGATGGGCGCCGGGTACGCCGCGGGCAACCGGCTGGTCGACACCTACCTGGCGGAGACCGGGCAGACGGCGGCGCAGGCCCTGCACGCCGACGCCTCGGAGATCATCGCGACCACGCTCCGCCTCAGGTGACACTGGAACCGTGGAGTGGACGATCCAGGAACTCGCGGCGCGGGCCGGCATCACCAGCCGCACCCTGCGTCACTACGACCACGTTGGGCTCCTGGTCCCGTCCCGGGTCGGTGAGAACGGGCACCGCCACTACGACGCCGTCGCGGTCGCCCGGCTCCAGCGGATCCTGCTCATGCGCCGCCTCGGGATGGGCCTTCCGGCCATCGCCGAGGTCCTGGCCGAGGAGGTGGACACGTGCGAGGGACTGCGCGCCCACATCGCCGAGCTGGAGGAGGAACGCGACCGCGTCGAACGGCGGATCCGGTCGGTGCGTCACACCCTCGAAGCCCTGCAGGCGGGGGCCGAACCGCGGATGGACGTCATGCTGTCGGGGTTCAACGATCTCTACAAGGACGAGGTGATCTCGCGGTGGGGCGAGCACGCGTTCCAGGTGAGCAACGACTGGTGGCATGGCAAGAGCCTCGACCAGCAGCGGGCCTGGAAGCGGGACACCGACGACCTCGTCGCCGCCTGGGTCGCCGCGGCCAAGGCCGGGGACTCACCGGCCTCGGAACACGCCCAGTCACTGGCCGCCCGGCACGTCCGGTGGCTGAGCCAGATCCCGGGCACCCCCACCGCCGAGGGCGACCGGGAACGCTCGATCGAGATGGTGAACGGCATCGCGGACATGTTCGTCGACGACCCCCGCTTCACCGCCATGTATGACGACGCCGCAGGGGCGGCTTTCGTCCGTGACGCACTGCGAACGTACGCGCGAACCCGGATGTAGCACCCATGTGACCTGCGGAAACAAGCGGAAATCCACGGACACGGGCAACCACCGATCCTCACGACAGCCCCTTCGCCTCCGGCGGGGGTGTCCCGGCGTCCGCCCCCGAGGCGGTGATGACCGCGGCCACCAGTTCCTCGGCCTCGACCCGCGGCGTACACGTCCGTGAACCCGGATATAACACCCACGTGGCCCGTGGAAACGAGCGGAAATCCGCAGACATGGGCAACCACCGATCCTCACGACAGCCCCCTCGCCTCCGTCGAGGGTGTCCCGGCGTCCGCCCCCGAGGCGGTGATGACCGCGACCACCAGTTCCTCGGCCTCGACCCGCTGCGCCGCCGCGCCCACGGCGTACACGTCCGTGAACCCGGCGACCCCCAGGACCGCCGTGGCCCGCCGGGCGATCAGCCGTACGTCGGGATCGTCGGGATCGTCCCGGCCCCGCAGCACGGCGGCGGCTCCCAGCAGTCGTCCCGCCCGTCCTGGCCGGTCACGGCACAGTTCGATCGCGGCGGCGGCGACCGCGATCGAGGCCGCGACCGGTGTGCGCCAGGCCAGTGTCAGGTGTACCGCCGGGTGGTCGAGCCGGTGCGCCGCCTCGTCGGGCGCTCCTTCCGCGACGTCCACGTGGGCGAGTACGGCCAGCAGCAACGCGGTCAGGTGCGGGGTGGACCGGCCGGGGTGGGCCTCGGTCAGTCCGGCCTCGGCGTGTTCGCGGGCCTGTTCCGGTCGTCCGGCCTGCCATTCCAGCCGTGCCAGGCCGAGACACACCTGGGTCCGCGACTCCGCCGACCCGGTCCGCGCCGCCTGGGCGAGCAGGTCCGTCAGCCGTCGCCGCCCGCCGTCCACGTCACCGATCCGGGCCAGGTGAAGCGCGGCGGCGACCTCGCTCTCCGTCGTGTGCTCGGGCATGCCGAGTTCCTGAAAGCAGCGGCTGGCCCGCTCCGCCAGCGCGGGCGAGACCGGTTCGCCCGCCCGCTGTGCCGCCGCGTTCAGGGTGCTCAGCGTGGTCCCCAGCCCCCACCGCTCGCCGGTCTCCTCGAACCCGGCCAGCGCCCGCGACAGCAGACGCGTCGCCTCCGTGGGCTGCCCGGTGTTCATCGCCAGCACACCCCTGACCAGCAGGGACAGCGACCGGTCCCACGGATCCGCCACCTCGACGGGGGAGCCGGGAATGTCCGGTGCGCCCGCGCCTACGGCGAGCGCCAGCCGGGCCATCTCCAGGACGGGGTGGTCCCCGGAGGCGTCCCCGAGCGCCTTCCCGATCCGGTCGAAGGTCTCCTGCCCCTCGTCTGGCTCACCGACGACCTCGGTCATGGCGAGCGCGTGCGCGACGACCACCAGCCCGCGTGCTCGCGATTCGGCCGGACCGCGAACCCGGAGTATCCGGCCAAGCAGGTCCAGCGACTCCGGCGGGTGGTCCCGCAGGAACCAGAACCAGCACAGCGCGACACCGAACCGGACCGCCAGGTCGGCGTCGCCCGACTCCACCGCCCACCGGATCGCGGCCGACAGGTTGTCCCGTTCCGCGGACAGGCGGACCAGCCAGCGCAGCTGACCTGACGTGCGCAGCTGTGGGTCCGCGGTCTCGGCCAGCCGGAGGAGGAACGCGGCATACCGTTCTCGTACGGCCTCGGCCTCACCCCGCTCAGCCAGCCGCGCGAGGCCGTACTCCCTGATAGTCTCCAGCACCCGGTAGCGCGGCTCGACCGGATCGGCCGGCTCCACCGGATGCAGCAGGGACCTGTCCACCAGCGCCGCCAGCGTCTCCCGGACGTCACCCACCCCGCCGACCGCCTCCGCCGCGTCCTCGGCGAAGGTGCCGGGCACGACCGACAACCGCTCCAGCAGCGTCCTTTCCCCGGCGTCGAGCAGGTCCCAGCTCCAGGCGACCGCCGCGCCCAGCGTCCTGTGCCGTGGCAGTGCCGTACGGCTGCCGCCGGTGAGCAGCCGGAAGCGGTCGTCGAGCCGTGCCGCGACCGCCTCGACCGGCAGGGCGCGCAACCGCGCCGCGGCCAGCTCGATCGCCAGCGGCAGGCCGTCCAGACGATGGCAGATCTCGACCACCGCCGTCAGCGCGCCGCCCTCGGGGACGAAGCCTGGCCGTACCGCGGCGGCCCGGTCGTGGAACAGGCGGACCGCCGCGCAGGCGCGGGCCCGCTCGGCGCTCGCCCCCGGTTCCGGCAGCTCCAGCGGGAGCACCGGGTGCAGGGTCTCGCCGTCGATCCGCAGCGGCTCCCTGCCGGTGGCCAGCACCCGCAGCCCCGGGCAGCGGGTGAGAAGGGTCGCGGCGAGCGTCGCGACGGCCTCGACCACGTGCTCGCAGTTGTCCAGCACCAGGACCAGGTCGTCGTCGGCGATCGTCTCGACCAGGTGGCCGGGGATCTCCTCCGGGGTGACGGGCCGGGACGGCCCACCCTCCTGACGTGTTCGCAGCAGGTCGAGCACCACGCGGGGCACGTCGTCCGCGCCGATCGGGGCAAGCGGGACGAACCACACCCCGCCCGACGGGGTGAGCCGCCCTCCGACGGCGTTGGCCAGCCGGGTCTTGCCCGCTCCTCCCGGACCGACCAGGGTGACCAGCCGTACGTCGCCGAGCAGTTCGACCACCCGGCGCACGTCCTCGTCACGGCCGACGAAGCTGGTGAGCGGGACGTCCAGGTTGCCGTGCGACCGGCGGGACCGGGGGAGCGCGCCACGCAGCACCGCCAGGTGGGCCTCCCGGAGGTGCGGTCCCGGATCGCTGCCGAAACCGTCCGCGAGCAGGTCACGGATCCGCTGGTAGGCGGCCAGTGCCTCGGCGCCCCGGCCGTTCAGCGCCAGGGCCCGGATGAGCTGGGCCTGCGGCCGTTCCCGCAGCGGATGCGCGGCGGTCAGCGATTCGAGCTCGGCGACCAGGTCGGGGTCGGCGCCCAGCGCGAGTTCGGCCTCGATCCGGTCCTCCAGAACGGCCAGCCGGGCCCGCCCGAACCGCTCTGCCTCGGCCTCGGCGAACGGCGCCTCCCGCACGTCCGCCAGGGCGGGCCCCCGCCACAGACCCAGGGCCTCACGCAGTACGGCGGCGGCCTCCACGGGCCGGGACTCCGCGTGCAGCCGCCGTCCCTCACGGGCCAGCCGCTCGAACCGGACGACGTCGATCGCCTCCGGCTCGACGGCCAGCCGATATCCGGCGGGACCCAAAGTGAGCAGCCCGGGATCACCCAGGACGTGCCGCAACCGGGAAACCAGCGACTGCAACGCGCGTTGGGGATCCTCCGGCGCCTCCTCGTCCCACAACTCCTCGACCAGGGTCGCGGGCCGTACGGCACGCCCGGCCTCCAGCGCCAACCGGGCCAGCAACACCCGCAGCCGCACACCCCCCACCCGCACCGGGCCGGAGTCGGTTTCCAGCACCAGGGGCCCGAGGATGCCGACACGCACCCGTCCACTCACCATGGCCAGAGTCTGCCAAACAGCCACGATCCCGGCTGTCCCTCACCGCCCGGCACCGTACGGACCGAAGATGATCAGCGCGGCCCTACCGCGAACGTCACCGACGGGCTGGACGACGCTGTTCCCGATGCCCGCGACGACGAGCAGCCATACGGCCCGACGCTTGGGGAGGCCGTGTGGTCGCGGTGAAGCGGGCGCCGGGGGACATGTCAGGCGATGGGGACCCAGGTGAGGTGGCCGTCGGGGCGGGGTTCCGCGCGGCCGAAGACCACGTCGGCGAAGTGGCCGCCGTAGCCGACCGTGCCGGGGCGGCTCAGTTCCTCGACCAGCCGACGGCGGTGCTCGGCGGACTCGATGGGGTCGTGGTCGATCCCGCAGGACCATTCGGGGTGGGTGACCTGGACCGGCGTGTGCAGGGCGTCGCCGAACGCGATGAGCCGCCGTCCGCCTCCGGTGATGACGTAGGTGGTGTGGCCGACGGTGTGCCCGTGCGCGAACGAGGCCCTCACCCCGGGGAAGATCTCCTCGCCGTCCTCGACCGTACGGACCCGGGGCGCCATGACGGCCAGCCGTGGTTCGGCGGCGAGGTCACGCCGCTCCCACTCGGGCGCCGCGACCAGGTGGGCGGCGTGCGCGAAGGGAAGCAGGTCGCTCCAGGTCCAGCCCAGGTGGTCGGGGTGCAGGTGGGTGATGGCGACGGCCTCGATCTGTTCCGGCGTACGGCCAAGCCGTCGCAGGCTCTCCAGGAGCTCACCGCCGTGCAGCGTGCCGATCAGCGGGTTGCCCGGATCGTCAGGGTGGGACTCGGGGCCGAATCCGGCGTCGATGAGCAGCGCCCGGTCACCCCGCTCGACCAGCAGCCCGCCGATCCCGGCCACCAGGAGACCGTCCTGGTCGAGGTGGTCACGGTTGTCCGCCCAGTCGTCGGCGGTGGCGGCGGGCAGCCAGCCGTGTGGCTTGAGCCGTACCGCACCGTCGGGGACGTAAGTGACCGTCAGATCGCCCAGCCGGAGCGAGCGGACGCGTGGCGTGCGGCTCAGTCGCGTGCGGTCGAAGTCGGTCGTCGTGGTCATGGTTCCCACCTCGTGCTCGGGAGGAGGCCGCCGGGCGGCGGCACGGAGGGAACATTACAACTGCAATAGTTCTAATTGCAATCGTTCTAACTGCAGTAGAATCCTGCCGTGACCGACGAGCGAGAGAACCGAGTCCAGGCCGACCGCGAGCTCTGCGGACTGATCAACGGCCTGGCCAAACAGATCGAGGCGCACGTCAGGGCCCGCGCGGCCACCCTCGGCCTGACCGCCTCGCAGGGGGTCGCGCTCCGTGAGCTCACCGGCCCCATGACCCTGCGCGAGCTGGCCGAACGGATGAGCTGCGAGCCGTCCAACGCCACCTTTGTGGCCGACCGCCTTGAGGAACAGGGCTATCTCGAACGCCATCCCCACCCGGGAAACCGCCGCGCCAAGCAGCTCGTCCTCACCCCTTCGGGCGCCGAGCTCCGCGAACGCCTGCTGGGCCTGCTCTCCGAGGGCTCCCCGCTGGCGCCGCTGTCCTCCCAGGAGCAGGACGCCCTCCACCATCTCCTCGCCCGCGCCGTGGTCCACTGACCTCTCCCGGCCCGGCATGGCGGGCCGGGTGATCTTCCGGTCGTCAGGCGACGGGACGCGTGTCCAGGCCGTAGCTCAGGCGCATGATGTAGTACGGCCCGCAGCTGGCGGTCGACCACTGGCCGGAGTTGGTGCGGGCCCAGCCCCCGTCGCGACGGCCGTTCTCACACTGCACCCACGCGCGGTACTCGTACGCCGGGCCGACCGCGTCGCACTTGGCGGCGAACCCGTTCGTGCTGCCGGAGGGGGTGGGAGTGCCGTAGTTGTACTGACACCCGGCAGCGGCGTTCGCCGACGTCGCGGGCAACGTGAGCAGGGCGCCGGTGACGACGGCGCCCATGGCTAAGGCGATGACTGATTTCTTCATACTTTGCACCTTCCGTGCGGAATCGACCGTGATCGCCTCATGATCGAGACCCACGGGAGACGCGCCTACTGGCCCCGGGGACACATAAGCCTTACCCCTACGGGTTCGACCAGCGGCCCGTGAAGAGTTCGTTGTCCGGGGGAGAACCGGGCAGCGGGGCGTGTCCCGCCCGCAGGCCGTCGAGGGCTATGGCGATCAGCCGCCGACGCGCCTCGGCGGCCCCGGGGAGCAGGTCGTCCCTGCCCTGCTTGCGGAGCTGGTCAGCCGCGGGGAAACGGCCGAGTTGCTCGATGAGCAGGGAGATGTCGACCGTGGTCACATCCGCGCGGAGGGCACCGGCCTCGCGCGCTCGCCGTACCAGCTCGTCGAGAAGCTCGTCACCGTGGCGGGCCTTGTCGCTCATCTCCCGGGTCACTTCGATGGCACCGGCGATGGGCGCGAGCGTGCCCTGCCCGAACTCGACGCAGCGGCGGACGAACGTCGCCAGCCCCGCCCACGGATCGGGATCGGCCAGACCCTGTTCGGCCGCCTCGTTCCAGTGGTCGAGGGACATCAGGCTGAGCCGCTGGAACAGTTCCTCCTTCGTTCGGTAGCGCCGGTAGAGGCTGCCGATGCCGACGCCCGCCCTGGCCGCGACCGCCGCGACGGACGCGTGCGCCCCGTCCTCGGCGAGCACGTCGCGGGCGGCCTGGAGCAGCGCGCGGTCGTTGCGTTCTGTGATGTCTCTGCGTGTGGTCATCACCACGGACCCTACCAGTTGCGGAGCGAATCGCTCCGGCATAGTCTCAAAGCGGAGCGAATCGCTCCGTGAGTTGAGGAGACACGACATGAACCCCGATATCGAGGCGATCGAGCAGGTCGTCCGCGACGCCGAAGCGCTACAGAGTGACGTCGCCGGTTTCACCGGGCTGCTGACCGAGGAGGTGAGCCTGGTCAACTTCACCGGGATCCGGCTGCGTGGCCGCGCCCAGGTCGAGAAGGTCATGGCCGAGGCGCTGCGCACCCCGCTGAAGGACGTCCTGACCAGGAACGAGCTGCTCGACGTCACGTTCCTGCGACCGGATGTGGCACTGGCCAGCCTGATCAAGCACGTCAACGACGGCAGGACGGGAGCGCTGACGTTCGTGCTGGTCAAGGACGACGGCACCTGGCGGATCGCGCTGGCCCAGACCACCCCGGTGGTGACGTCGTGAGCGTCGCCCTGGTCGTCGGCGCCACCGGTCAGCAGGGCGGGGCCACCGTACGGCACCTGCTCGGCCGTGGCTGGCGGGTCCGCGCCCTGGTCCGTGACCCGGAGAGCCCCGCCGCACGCGGCCTGACCGGCACCGAACTCGCGGTCGGTGACCTGGGAGACCGCGCCTCGCTGGAGCGGGCCATGCGCGGTGTCGATGCCGTGTTCAGCATGCAGGCCCTCGCCTACGAGCCGGAAACCCTCAAGGCGGAGGTACGGCAGGGCATGCTCGTCGCCGACGTCGCCCTGGACACCGGGGTGGGGCACCTGGTCTACAGCTCGGTCGGCGGTGCCGAGCGGCGCACCGGGATCGAGCACTTCGAGAGCAAGGCGGCGATCGAGTCCTACATCCGCGCCCTGGGGTTGCCCGCGACCATCCTGCGGCCGGTGTTCTTCATGGACAATCTGCTGCACTACGCCGACGCCACGGGCGAAAGGGTGATGGAGCTCCCGGTGCTCCCCGACCGGCCGATGCAGCTGATCGCCACCGACGACATCGGCCGTATCGCCGCCCACGTCATCGACCACCGCGACGACTACCTGGGCGCGGAACTCGAGATCGCCGGTGACGAGCTGTCCTTCTCCGAGGTGGCCCGGATCTACGAGAAGGTCAGCGGGGTGCCCACGCGCCTCGTTCCCCTGCCGGTCGAGGGCAGGATGTTCGAGTGGTTCGCCGAGAGCGGCTATCAGGCCGACCTCGTCGAACTCCGCGACCGTTTCCCCGGCCTGCTCACCTTCGAGGACTGGCTCCTAGGTGTCTGATCTCTGGGGATCTGGTGTCTGAGGGGTGGCGGCGCGGAGTTCCGCCGTCACCGCGCGTTCCCTGAGCTGGGCGGCCTCCAGGCGTAGGGCTTCGATCTGTTCCCGAAGGTCGGAAAGTCTCATCTGCTCCATAGCCAGCTGCATGAGCGCCCTGTCCCGCTCCGCCTGCGCCTCGGTGACCTTCACCACGGCGCGCTCCTCGGCCTCCGCGATCTTCGCCGTAGCCCGTTCCTCGGCCTCGGTGATCCGGCGCGTCGCCCGTTTGTCCGCCTGGGCCGCCTGCCGGTCGGCACGGGTCGCCTGTGCCCGGGCCTCGGCGGCTTCGGCCAGGGCCTGCGCCCGGCCCTGGGCCTCGGTGTCGGCCCTGGCCAGGGCCCTGTCCCGCTCGGCCTCTGCCGCCCTGGCCCGGGCGTCGGAGGCCGCGGCGGCCCGTTCGGCCTCCGTCCTGGTCCGCTGCGCGACCTCCGCGACCTGTTCCGCCTGGTCCCGCTCGGCGCGGGCCCGCTCCGCCCGCTCCCGTTCCTGTACGGCCAGCGCCCGCGCCTGCTCCGCGGCGGTCTCGGCCGCCTCGATCTGCTCGGCCGTCTCCCTCAGCGTGGCGTCCCTGGCGGCCTCCGCCTGGTCGGCCCGTCGTCTGGCCTCCTGCTCGGCGTGCTTGGCGAGCCGTTCGGTGGCCGCGGCCTCGTGCAGGGCGGCCAGCGCCTGTTCCCTGGCGGTCTCGGCGTCGGTCAGGGCGATGTCCCGTTCGGCGTTGGCCTCCTCGACCTGGCGGGCCATCGCGTCCCGTTCGCGGCGGGCGTGTCCGGTGGCCTCGCGTGCCAGCCGTACCTGCTCGAAGGCCTGCTCACGCTCGGTGCGGGCGATCGCCACGCGGGTGTGGGCCTCAGCCTGCACCGCGCTCAGCTTCGCCTCGACTCCCGCGGGGCTCAGCTCGTCGGCCAGGATCTGCGCCAGCGGCGCGATCACCGCCGTCATGCCCTTCTCCATGCGCTCGTAGAACTCCTCCGCGCGGGCGAGCGTGCCTTCCAGCCCGGGGGTCGCGCGCTTCAGCTCCCGTTCCCGTTTCGCCGCCGCCTGGCAGTCGCTCTGCGGACAGTACGCCTTGGGACGCCCCCTCCCCGGCCGCTGCTCGATCGGCATCCCACAGTGCTTGCACGGCGTGACCACACCAGCCTTCTCGCTCACCGTTCCAGGGTAGCATTTTCTATTTTCTAGAAATTCAAAATCAGAAATAAAGCTTCGTTGCGCCGACGGCACATGTCGCCTACTACCGGGAATGACAATTCCCACAAGTAGGCGGATGAGGGTCCGGCTAACCGGTACCGGAGGCATCGCACCGGGGCGTCAGTGAGCAGCTCAGAGGCACTTTTGGTCTCGGTGAGCTTGCGCCGCCTACCTGAAGTCGCAGGAGCCGGTCGGCCTTGTCGCGCAAGGAGCCCCGCCGACACGCTCACCCCAAGGGCAGGTACCAGATCCTCTTCAACGGGGCCGCGCTGCTCCTCCTCGGCACGTACGCCGAGCGGGTGTACGGCCGCTTCTACCTGGCCGGAGAGGTCTACAGCTACGCCGTGGGCGACTACAGCGCCGGTTCCTCCGTCGCCGTTGCGGGCCTGCTCGGCGGACTGACCGTCTGGGTGGTGCGCGGCCAGACCGGACTGCCCCGCAGCCCCAGGATTGCCGCCGCCGTGCTTGCCCTGATCGGGGACGAGCACGGTGCCCCCATCCTCACCGGTGCCCTGATCTCTCTCCTCTTTCCTACCGGAGCGGTACTGCAGACCGCCGCTCGCGAGCGGTGAACACCTGACTTTCCGAGATCACCGCAGGTCAAATGGACGGTGTCCGTCGAGCGGGCCGGTGGTGCCCGACGGGCTTTCGTCCACCGCGGCGGTGTTCACGGCAGAGGCGAACGCCTCGATCGTGTCCATGTGCTCGGGCCGCAGTCCTTCGCGGGGTGACGGCGCGATCAGCAGGGCCCGGCCGCCTTCGGTCAGCTCGTCATGCACTGGCCCGTCGGTGGGCACCTCGACGTCATCGGTCCAGATGAGCCACCGCCCACGCGCCAGAACCAAGCGTGCGGCGGCGAGTTTGGCCGCCGCGGCGGCGGTGCCGGAAAGGTGGTCTGACCAGGCGCGGGTCAAATAAGGCAGACCGAACAGTCGTTCCACCTGATCGGCGTCGGCACACCAGGTGCTGCACCAGCGGATCTCGACGATGTCGGCCTGGTGCAGCGCGCGGACACGGTTGATCAGAGCCGGTGCCCAGCGCATGCGATAGGCCTCGCCGTCGGAGTAGGCGATCCCGCTGCGTGGAGCGTCTCCCCAGCCGGGCCGGGAGACATTGATCACACCGTCGACATCGAGTAACCACACCGGCCGGTTCATGAGCCGGTGCGTCCTTCACGCGCGGCGAAGATCATGTTCTGTCTCCTGAAGGTTCCTGAGGACTCCGGGAAGGCGGGGTCGTGGGGCTTCACCGGCAGGGCCGGGGGAGTGGGGGCGGAACGGCCGGGACCGTCCCGCCTTCGCACCGGAAGGGGCGACGTCGGCCCTCAGTCCGTGTCGAGATAGGCGCGTAGCTCACGGCGTGCCAGGCGGCGGCTGCTGCGGCGCTCCTCCCGCAGGAGGTGGTACCGCTCCAGGTATCCGCCTCTGCCGAGGTGGCCGAACCAGCGGCCTGCGGGGGCACCCCAGTAACAGCCGGCTGTGCGGGCGCTCCTGGAAGCGCTGACGGCGGTGATCCTGTCCGGCAGCGTGCACGGCCCGAACCGGTGGTCGTGCACGGGCAGGCAGGTCACCATCGGCGTCTCGGCCATCCGCACCCACCAGGGACGGGTCTTGTCGGTCTTGCTCATACGGTCACCTTTCGGCTCCGCGACGCCCCAGGTTGGGGCCGTCACAAGATCGAATGCACCGTGATCACCTCCAGACGTGTAACCCGATCACGACGATACAGCGATCGGTCAGGCCCCGACGGCGGGTGAAGGCGAAGGGAGCGACCTCCAAGTCACGCCGACGCGGCCAGGCACGGGAGGACTTCGTGCTGGAGGCCGTCTACTGGGACGCCAGCGCCGCCCGGCTGTTGAAGAGCCGTACGCGTGGGTCGGTGTTCGTCACCCATCGCCGCCCTGGCCCGGGCAAGGTCGTCGGCCCGCGGGATGTGTGCCCGGACACCGGGTTCGCCCGCCTGTCGTACGGGCAGGCCCGCGCGCTGCTGGACGCCCACACCGCGCTCGGTGGGCCGGGCATCGGCTGGGATCTGCACGAGTTCCGCCACTCGGCACTGACGCACCTGGGTGAGGGTGGGGCGAGCCTGCTGATGCTGATGGCCAAGTCCCGGCACAGGAAGCCGGAGAACCTGCGCCGCTACTTCCATCCCTTGCCGGAGGCGATCGCCTCCGGTGAGGTGACGGTGCATGGGCGGTGCGGTCATCACCCACCGACGGTGTCCTGCTGCTATGCCGGAGAGCGCAGGAACCGGACCAGGAGAGGCTCGCGGCGGCATTCGGGGCAGCTTGGTTCGCCCTCGATCGGTTTTCCTTCTTCCGGCGCCCACCACAAGCCGCACAGGGCCTGGTGTCGGCCACCGGCGGCGTTGGGCACATAGTGCGAGCCGTGGCCGATGACCTGCACCGTGCTCACCTCGCCACCGTCGTAGGGCGCCTTCTCAGGCCACTCGTAGGCCGGGGACAGGCTGCACCGCATCCGGTAGTCAGGGCCCTTGTAGCGGTGGCCGTGGAACACCTGGTCTCCGGCATCGACGGCGTCGGCCAAGCGCTCGAACGAGCGGTCGTAGTCATGCATGTGCGACCAGCTCTGCGGCTCCTGACGTTCGGCCAGGCTCCGGAACTCAAGCAGGAGTCGTGCCAGGTCGTGCCGCCTCACCCGCACGGTGTCGGTCTTGGGGTCATAGCCGTATGGATCATCACCGGTCTTCTTCGGCATGGGGGTGGTCCTTCCGGCGTTGCCGGTGGCGCTAATCCCCGACTGGAGGTCGGAGACTCCGAGCGGGGCCATCGCGCTATGGAAGGTCACGCTGATTTCGGAGGGTTGCCGTCAGGAGATAGAACCCGCTGAAGGAAGTCGCGAACGGTCTCTTGGCTGAGGGTGCTGTCCAGGCCCTGCGTGTCGGCCCGTGCTCGGGCGGGTCCATGGCGATCAGGAAGCGCTCTTCGCCCGGCCGCCGAGACGCCGCCTCGCCCTCGACCAGCGCTGGGAAATCCGGATGCTGCCGGTCGGCGCTGAACCTCCGGTCGTTCGACACGGTTCGCACGTCTTCGTGGCGGCTGACCACCCAGGCCCACCCGCCGTCGGGCAGACAAACCCGCGAGACCGGCTCTTGTTCGCGGATCTCTTCGTACGCCGGCGGCGGCGCGAACGGGCACGTACGGAGGTAGTCATGACTTTCCTTCCACACGTCACGGACAGGCGATAGAGGCTGGACAGCGAAAAGCCGTGTGTGAACCGGGGTTGGGGAACCTACGGACAGTAGTTATCGCTGAGATTGATCTTGATTGAGGAGGGCGAGATGTGCGCGGTGGAGTGTAGGTCAGTGGCGGTCCCGGCGGCGGGCGGCGCGAATTTCGGCGTCAGCGACCTCGTCGGCCAGCAGGGTGTACAGCTGGGTGGTCTCGGTGGAGGCGTGGCTGAGGCGGCGGCGGACGGCTTCGATGGAGACGCCGGCGTTGATGAGTTCGGTGGCGTGGGCGTGGCGGAGCTGGTGGATGTCGATCTCAACCCCGGCCGCGTGGCAGTAGTTCTCCCAGCGGTGGTGGGCGGCGTCGTAGGACAGCGACCCGCCTGAGCCGTTGATGCTGGCGCGGAAGGCGGGCCCGTGCCGGTAGCCGGCCCGGGCCAGGTAGAGCTTGAGCAGCGCGACATAGCCGCGGTCATCGAGGAGCACCGTGCGGACAGCTCCGCCTTTGCCGTGGATGCGGACATGTTCGTCGTCCTGGCGCAGGTCGAAGTCGTCCAGGTCGAGGCCGCAGACTTCGGCGGCCCGCGCTCCGCACACGTAGATCGTCTCGAACAGGACCCGGTCGCGGAGCCGATCCAGGGGCACGTCCTTGCGGGGGCGCCGGCTGCAGATCGAGCCCAGGACCTTGGCGACATCGACTGCCTTGGCGGGGCGCGGCAGGGTCCTGGGCACCTTGATGGTGTCGATCTTGTCCATGGGGTTGATGTCGAGCCGGTCTTGGCGCACGGCCCATCTGCAGAAGGAGGAGACGGCGGCGCGCTTGCGCTTGCGAGTTGCAGCCGACAGCTCAGCGATCTCTGCCAGGAAGGCCCGGATCGGCGCGGTGGTGATCTCGCCGACCTCCCCATCGTGGTGCGCGGTGAATTGGAGAAGGTCGCCACGGTAGGCGCGCACGGTGTGCTGGGAGGCGCCCGCGGTTTTCTGGTCGGTGAGGAAGTCGTCCAGATGGACCGACAAGGGATGCTCCCTGCCGAGCTGTTCGACGATCACCGGGTCCACCGCAACGCCTCCCATTCAGCAAGTTGCCAGATAACCAGGAATCGAACCGGCTTTACGGAGGGGGCGATCCGCAGCTCACCATCGCCATATGATCTTGTTCTTGCCAGATAACGAAGGTTATCTAGGAACTCATCGCCTCGTCCCTAGTCACTACTTTCCAGAGTCGAATCGCACGTGTGCTGAGGCGCACAGGATGGGCGGCCCGCCTACCCCAAAGGGAGCGCGGCCGCCGTAGCGAGTATCGCGATCATTTGCAGCGCCAACGGCTGCCTGTCCTCTGGCTCTCCTTCGTGTCAGCGCAGGTCGTGGAAGAATGCCCGGACGTCGTCGACGAACGTGGTGGGCGTTTCCAGGGCGGGGAAGTGACCGCCGCTGTCGAACTCGCTCCAGTGCGTGACGTGGTAGGTCCGTTCGGCGATCGGGCGGACGGGCAGGATGATGTCGTGGGCGAAGACCGCCACCCCGATCGGTGTCGGGCATGGCAGTGGGCCGGCAGGGCTGTCGTGGTAGATGCGTGCGGAGGAACCCGCGGTGGCGGTGAGCCAGTAGAGCATCACGTTGGTGAGCAGGCGATCGTCGCTGATGCTGGAGGCCGGGTCGCTCCATTCGGTGAACTTCTCGGCGATCCAGGCCAGTTGGCCGGCGGGTGAGTCGGTCAGCGCGTATGCGAGGGTCTGCGGGTGGGTGGACTGCAGCACGTGGTAGCCGGGCCGGTGGGCGAGGTAGTGCCTGGTCCGGTCGAGGCGGGCGAGGTCGGCTGTGGACAGTTCGGGTACGGCGCCGGGGGGTGGGGGTGTGGGCAGGAAGTTGAGGTGGACGCCGACGACGTGGTCGGGGGCGGTCGCGCCGAGCGCGCGGGAGATGGCGGCTCCCCAGTCTCCGCCCTGGGCGCCGTAGTGGTCGTAGCCGAGCCGATGCATGAGTTCGGCCCAGGCGCGGGCGATGCGATGGACGTCCCAGCCTCGCTGGAGGGTGGGTCCGGACAGGCCGAAGCCGGGAATGGACGGGATGACCAGGTGGAACGCCTGGGCGGGGTCGCCGCCGTGGGCGCGCGGGTCGGTCAACGGGCCGATCACGTCGAGGAATTCCACGAAGGAGCCTGGCCAGCCATGGGTGAGGATCAGCGGCAGCGCGTCCGGCTCGGGCGAGCGCTGGTGCAGGAAGTGGAGGTGCTGCCCGTCGATGGTCGTGGTGAAGTGCGCGTGCTGGTTCAGCAGAGCCTCGTGCTCGCGCCAGTCGTAGGAGGTGCGCCAGTGTTCGGCCAGTGCCTTCACCCGGTGCAGGGGGATGCCGTAGTCCCAGCCCGCGTCCGGCAGTTCGTCGGGCCATCGGATGCGGACCAGTCGGGTGGCCAGATCGTCCAGATCGGCTTGCGGGATGTCGATGCGGAAAGGCTTGATCATGATGTTCTCTCGGTGTCGCTGGAGGCGGTGGGCGCGGTCCGGTCGCAGTGGTAGGAGCCGGCTTCGCTGAGGACGTGCACGGTGGGGCCGTCGACGCAGATCGCTGACAGCGCGGCCCGATAGCGCTGGAAGGAGGCCAGGCGATGGTGTGGCGCGGAGGCCGGGTGACCGTCGGAGTCGATGATGGCGACGAAGCTTGCCTGGTCGTCGAGTTGGTAGGTGTCGTAGTGCAACCCGTGGGGGCGGGTCTGCGCCAGTTCGTCGTAGACGGCGCGGAGCAGGTCCAGGCTCCGGTCCACCGCGTCGGCCCGGACCGTGTAGCGGATCATCACGCGCATGTTGGTGTCTCGTTTCGTCATCTCGGGGTGTGCTGCCGGATTTCGGGTGAGCGCCCGTCCGCTTCATGCTCGGAGGCGGTTTGTGGGGTGGTGACGGCCCGCAGCGGGGTCTCGCGGATGAGCCAGGAGAGGGCGAAGGCGATCACCGCGAGCGCGGCGACGCCGGCCAGGATGACGTGCAGGCCGTCGGTGACGGCGAGCCGGACGGCGTCGGCGGTCTGCGCGGGCAGATCCGGCAGGAGGGCGGGCGTGAGCTCGCCGCCTGCGGCCAGCCGGTCGGCCGTGGCCGACCCCAGGTGGGAGGTCAGGCCGGTGTGCATGCGGGCGGCGTACAGGGTGCCCAGCAGGGCGATGCCGAGTGAGCCGCCGATGGTGCGCAGCAGCGTGAGCGTGCCGCTGGCGGCGCCCATGTCGCGGGGGTCGGCGCTGTTCATGGTGATCAGGGTGGTGCTCTGCATCACCAAGCCGATCCCCGCCCCGATGGGCAGGGTGAGGGCGGAGGCGAGGGCGGCGGGCGTGTCGGCGTCGAGCCGGAGCAGGGCCAGCGCACCCGCGACCGTGAGCGCTGCGCCGAGGATCGGGTAGATCCGGTAGCGGCCGTTGGCGCTGATGAGACGGCCGGTGACCAACTGGGCGCCGAGCATGGCGAACATCAGCGGGAGCAGCAGCATGCCGCTGGCCGCCGGGGAGGATCCCTGGACGAACTGCAGGTACTGCGGCAGGTAGGTGGTCACGGTGAGCATCACCGCGCCGACCAGGAAGCTGAGCACCTGGGCAATGGTGAAGTCGCGGTCGGCGAACAGCCGGGGCGGGATGATCGGCTCGGCCGTCCGGCGTTCCACGGCCACGAAGGCGGCCAGGGCGAGCAGCCCGATCGCGCCGAGGAGCCAGGAGGTCCCGCCCGCCAGCAGGGTCAGGGCCACGATGGCGACGGTCAACAGGGCTGCTCCGGCGTAGTCGATGCGGGGACGGTGGCGTTCGGCGGGCGGCAGGTGGATGCGGGTGAGGATGAGCAGCAGGGCGAGGGCGCCGAGGGGCAGGTTGACGTAGAAGGTCCAGCGCCAGCTGAGGTGGTCGGTGAGCAGGCCGCCCAGCAGCGGCCCGCCGACGTAGGCGACCGGCATGATGACGCCGATCATCGACTGCAGCCGGCCGCTGTCGCGGGGCGGGACCAGCACGCCGATGATGGCCAGCGCGCCGACCATGAGCCCGCCCGCGCCTAGGCCCTGGACGGCGCGGAAGGCGATGAGCTGGGCCATGTCCTGGGCCAGGCCGCAGAGCGCGGACCCGGCCAGGAAGACCGTGATGGAGGCGATGAAGGTGGCCTTGCGGCCGAGCAGGTCACCGAGCTTGCCCCACAGGGGGGTGGTGGCCGCGCCGGCGAGCATGTACGCGGTCACCACCCAGGGCAGCAGGTCCAGGCCGCCGAGTTCACCGGCGATCGTGGGCAGCGCGGTGCCCACGATCAGTCCGTCGAGCATGGCCAGGAACATGCCGATGAGCAGTCCGAAGACACCGGAACGGGTCATGGCGGTTCAGGCGGCGTAGGGGCGGGCGGTCCTGGCCTCGCGCAGCGTCTGCGCCCACCAGGCGAGCCGGTCCAGCATAACCTTGGCGGCGGCGTCGGCGGCCAGGTCCACGGCCTTGCCGTCGCTGTCGAACTGCGCCCAGGGGTGCTGCAGGCCGACGCTGTCGCGGATGGTGACGGCGTGCAGTTCTGCCAGGACCAGCCGCAGGTGTTCGACGGCGCGCAGCCCGGCGGAGAAGGCGCCGTAGGAGACGAACGCGACAGGTTTGGCGTGCCACTCGGTGGTGTGCCAGTCGATGGCGTTCTTCAACACTGCCGGGAAGCTGTGGTTGTACTCGGGGGTCACGATGACGAAGGCGTCGGCCGCCGCCATCCGCGGGGAGACGGCCGCCAGCAGGTCCTTGGCCTCCTGCGTGGCGGGCGGCTGGCCGAGCACCGGGAAGACGGTCGGCAGCGGGGTCTCGACCAGGTCGATCAGGTCGGCGCTCATGTCGCCGCGCCGGTCCAGGTGATCCATGACCCAGCCGGCCACGGCGGGGCCGAAACGGCCGTCACGGGTGCTGCCGAGAATGACCGCGATGTTCAGCATGACACTCCTCAGATGTGTACAACGTATCGAGCGAGAGACAACGTACACATGGATGTGTACATTGTCTACTGCTGATACGTTGTACACGAACGCGAGGAAGGGACGGACGGTATGGCGGCTGAGAAGAACGCATTTCTCTGGGAGCGGCTGGAGCGCCCCTCACCTGCTCCCCGCCAGACACTGTCGCCGCAGCGCATCGCCACGACGGCTGTCGCAATCGCCGACGCCGAGGGCCTGGAGGCCATCACCATGCGCCGCCTGGCCACCGACCTGGGCGTGGCCCCCATGGCGCCCTACCGTCACGTGTCCGGCAAGGACGACCTGCTGGAACTCATGGTCGATCACGTCTACGCCGACCTGCGGCTACCCTCCGGCCTCGGCTGGCGGCCGAGCCTGCGCACCCTGGCCGTGCTGACCCGCGAGCTGATGCTCCGCCACCGATGGCTGGCCCAGCTGCCCCCGCAGGCCAAACTCTCCCTCACGCCGAACCGGATGACCGTGGCCGAACAGGCTCTGGCGGCACTCGACGGTCTCGGCCTGGACGCCGACACGATGATGAGCGTCTTTCGCGCCGTGGACGCCTACGTGCACGGCGCTATGAGCCACGAAAGCGCCGTCAGCACTCTCGTGAGCGAGCAGAGCCTGTCCGGCGGAGCCGAACTGCGCGACGACCTCGCCCCGCTCATGATGTGGCACATGCGGACCGGCCGTTATCCGACCTTCCAGGACTACCTGCGCACCGCCACCCGTAAAGACGACGCCGCATGGCAGTTCGACCTCGGCCTCGACTGCCTCCTCGACGGCATCGCCACCCGCCTCGGCATCTGAGGTGCCCCCGACGGCGAATCCGACATCACCACCAACCCCGCCGCGATGACCCCGGCCGCGTCCAGTCTTGGGGCACCAGCGTGGAGGCCCGCTCCAGCCCCCTGCGTCAGCATTCACAGGCGCTTGTCGGCGGACTTGCAGCGGGCCGGGCCGATCAACTTGGTGGTCATCAGCCGCGCGAACAGATCGAGGACATCCTCGATCTTTTCGTCACGGACACCGAGGTCGACGCCGCGCCAGTCCCGGCCCGCAGGGGAAGAGCCGCGGGATCTGGGCTCCTGCGGCTCGCGCTCCTGGGGGCATCCTCGCCGCCGCCAGGTCCTGAGTCTCACCGCCAAGGGGCGCGACCTCCTTGCGGAATGCACCGCCATGGCGCTCGCTCTCGACGAGAAACTCGCCGCCGAGCTCACCTCATCCCAGTTGACCGCGCTGAGCGCGGCCCTCGGTCGCCTGGCAGCGTCCTATGGCCTGCCCGTGCGCGGATGATCATGCCCGGTAGGGCGACTCGCTCAGGCCGACCGATCCCCGCCACTTGGAGCGCGGGCTCTCCGCGTCCTTCACCATGGCCGTCCCCCCTGACCGAAGCCGCTCCGGCCTGATCGCCACCTTCTATGCGCCGTCGTCGTCCGGCGGCTCGGGCATCGGACCCAGGAGCTGTTCAGAGTTCGGATCATGTGGTTGAGGTGAGGAGCTTCAGCCACATGATCGAGCCTTGGAGGTGGAGTCCAGCTTCGTAGCTTTCCGGGGCTTTGTCATAACGGGTGGCCAGACCGCGCCAGGACTTGATCTTCTGGAAGCATCGTTCAACGGTGTTGCGCTCCTTGTAGAGATCGGAGTCGTGGCTGACGGGCCGACCGCCCTGGCTGCCTTTCCTCCTGCGGTTGGCAGCCTGGTCCCTCTTCTCGGGAATGACCGCCTTGACGTGGCGTTTCCTCAGATAGGAGCGGTTGGCGCGGGAGGAGTAGGCCTTGTCCGCCGCCACCGCGGCAGGGCGGGTACGCGGCCGCCCGACCCGGCCGGGAATACGGATCTTGTTCAGGACGGTGACGAAGCGCGGGCAGTCGGCGGCTTGGCCGGGCGTGAGCATGAAGGCCAACGGCAGCCCGGTGGCATCGACTGCGGCATGGATCTTGCTGCTCAGCCCGCCCCGGGATCGGCCAAGCCCGGCAGCCTTTGCCCGGGCCCTGCGGCGTCGCCGTACGGCGGCACGATCCCGGCCCGGCGACGCGTCCGCATTATCCGCATCGTCCGCGCTGGAGGTGACCTGCGGCGCATTACCCGCAGCACCGGCGGCTGCTCCGGAAGGGGAGCCCCTTTTTCCTCGGTCAGTGCCTGTTCCAGAGCATCCAGGGTCTCCCCGGCCACCGCCAGCCCGGCCGAGTCCTGATGGGCCCGCACGATGGTGGAGTCCACGCTGACCACCTCCAGCCCAACCTGCCCGCGCGAGGCGGCCTCGGCGATCAGCGCGTCCATCAGGTCCTGGAACACCCCGGCCTTGGCCCAGCCGTTGAACCGGGAATACAGCGTGGACCAAGACCCATAGCGTTCCGGGACATCACGCCAGCCCGATCCGGTGCGAAAGCGCCACAGGATCCCATTGAACTGATCGCGCACCCGCCGCGGCAACGGCCCGGTAGCCGCCACCGGCAGATACGGCTCGATCAACACCCACTCGGCATCCGTCACATCAAAGCGCGCCACGTCCGAGTTCTACCAGCCACAGCCGGCCCGCTCTCCGGCCTCACCTAGATCCGAACCCCAAACAGCTCCTAGGAGATAGCCGTTACGTCCGGGCGTCACACCGTGACGCCTCCTGAACGCGTGACGGATCACGAACGCTACCGGCTCGCGCGCGCCCGCAGATCGGCCAGCCACTTGGGCACCTCGCCTCGCCGCTCCCGCCAGGCCGCGGTGCGGCAACGCCGGCTGCAGTACTTGGCATCGGCGCGCTTTTGCAGACCCGCCCACCATGTTCGCCCGCACACCGGGCAGCGAGATCGCGGCCGCCGCTGCTGAATCTCTCTGGTCGTCGGCCCC
>NZ_JACHJP010000010.1 GCF_014203715.1 Streptosporangium saharense | reverse complement strand
CCACGTGCTAGACGTGTGGGACGGGTTTGTGCTTCATGCACTGGCTTTTAGCACACTGTTGAGTTCTCAAGAAACGGACGCGTTCACCGTCCCCCTGAACCCTTTCGGGCCGGAATTCCGGGGCGTTTCGTTTCGTTCATTTCGTTGTGTCTTTATTCTTTCAGACCCGCTTTTTCGTGTCAAACCGATCCGACCGGATCCATTTGATTCGTCCAAGCCTGCCTGAAGGGAATTCAGACCACTCCGTCTCCGGAGCAACCCTTCCAATTTACTCCGGCATCCGGAACATGTCGAACCGAAACGACCGGGACACACGTGTCTCAGTCGAGAGTCGATCGGAAGGATTCCCAGGGTCTCGACGGCGTTGCCGGAGCCCTCGGGCCAGGTGACTCTACGTCCCCCGGGGAACGTCGTCAAATCGAGGCCGAGTGCCTGGTCACCACGCAGCCGGGACGACCGTGGACTCCGATAACCTGCCCGTCGTCAGGAGGTGGCAGATGGCCGAGGCAGGCGCCTTTTCAGTACCGGGCTACGAGATATCCGGCGTGCTCGGCCAGGGCGGTTTCGGAATCGTCTACCGGGCCAGGCAGCTGGCGGTCGACCGGGAGGTCGCGCTCAAGGTCGACAACCGCGTTCTGGTCTCCGAGCGTGACCGTCGCCGCTTCATGCGGGAGGTCACCTCGGCGGGAGCCCTGTCCGGGCACCCCCATGTCGCCCATGTCTACGACGCCGGGGTGCTCGCCGACGGCAGGCCGTACATGGTGCTGGAGCTGTGTCCGGGTGGGTCGCTGCTCGACCGGTTGCGTTCCGAGGGACCGCTGGCGCCCGCGGAGGTCGCCGACATCGGTATCCGGATCGCCGACGCGCTGGCCGCCGCCCACGCGGCGGGGGTGCTGCACCGGGACATCAAACCGGCCAACATCCTGATCAACCGGTACGGCAACGTCGTGCTGTCCGACTTCGGACTGGCGACCATGCCCTCCGCGGGGGGTGAGGCGTCGGTGACCAGAGAGTCGCTGACCCCCGCCTACGCGCCGCCCGAGGCGTTCGACCTGTCGGAGCCCTCCGCGGCGGGAGACGTCTACTCCCTGGCCGCCACGCTCTACGCGCTGCTGTCCGGGCGTCCTCCCCGCTTCCCGGAGAGCGGGGTGGCCAACATCGCGGTCATCATGGCCCTGCACCGGCTGCCCATCCCGGAGATCCCCGGGGTGCCGCCCCAGTTGACGGCCGTGCTCCGGCAGGCCATGGACAGCGATCCCGCGCGCCGTACTCCCTCCGTCGCCGCGCTGCGGGACGCTCTCACCGACCTGCACCTTGAGCGGGAGGCCCCGGGTGGCAGGCCGATGCCGCCGCGACCGGCTCCCGTTCCGCCGCCGCCCGTCGTCCAGGGAGGGCCCGCGCCGTACGCCTCGGGGCACCGTCCTGTTCCGCACGCGTCGTACGGCGCGCCGGGGCGGGAGGTGATGCGCGCGCACCTGACCTCGCCCGGTGTCCAGGGGCTCGGCACGACCCAGTCACCGGCCAAGCATGCCGCGGTGCCCACGGGTGGCTCGAACACGCGGGTGTTCGTCGCGATCGCGGCGGCCTTCGCGATCCTGCTGCTCGCGGGGGTCGGGCTGATGCTCATGGAGAGCTTCGGAAGCCCGGCGAGCACCTCGGAGACCGGGGGAAGCCAGGGGGCGAAGGCCGAGGTCGCCACGGTCACGCAGGGATGCCCCGCGGCGGCCGTGACCGGTGCCCGTGCCTCGTGCGTGGAGAAGGCCGAGTGCTGGGGCGGGCTCGTCGTGATCGCGGGTGACGCCTCGGCGCGGTCCGTCGGGTGCGCGGAGCCGCACTCGTGGGAGACGTTCGCGATCGCCACGCTGCCGAGCGGGCTCACCCACGACATGAGCGTCGTCGAGCGCGATCCGACGGTGCGCAAGGCGTGCGCGGCGTCGGTCATGCTGGCCTCCCGGCGCGGTGCCGCGCTCAAGGTCGTCCCGACGAAGTGGCAGACCACGGTGCTGCCGCCGTCGAAGGCGGAGTTCGCCTCGGGGGTGCGGACCTACCGCTGTCTCGGCGGCGTTCTCGGCGACGACCAGAAGGGCCCGTCCTTCAGACCCTGAGAGCCGGGCGGTGCAAACTGGGCATCCTTAAACGTAATAGGGGGTGTCACGATATGACTCAGGCGCAGATAGGTGTGACCGGTCTGGCGGTGATGGGCGCGAACCTCGCCCGCAACCTCGCCAGGCACGGGCACGTGGTCGCGGTGCACAACAGGTCCCTGTCACGGACCACGAAGCTGGTCGAGGAGCACGGGGACGAGGGAACCTTCCTCGCCTGCGAGACTCCCGAGGAGTTCGTCGCGGCGCTGGAGCGTCCCCGGCGCGTCCTCATCATGGTCAAGGCCGGGGCGCCGACGGACGCGGTGATCGAGGAGTTCGCCCCGCTGCTCGAACCGGGTGACATGCTCGTCGACGGCGGGAACGCGCACTTCCTCGACACCCGCAGGCGGGAGGCGGCGCTGCGGGAGCGGGGCATCCACTTCGTCGGCACCGGGGTCTCCGGCGGCGAGGAGGGCGCGCTGCTCGGGCCGAGCATCATGCCGGGTGGCTCGAAGGAGTCGTACGCGGCGCTCGGGCCGTTGCTTGAGGACATCTCGGCGAAGGTGGACGGGGTGCCGTGCTGCACGCACATCGGTCCCGACGGGGCGGGTCACTTCGTCAAGATGGTGCACAACGGCATCGAGTACGCCGACATGCAGCTCATCGCCGAGGCCTACGACCTGCTGCGGCACGGGACCGGGCTTGATCCGGCGCGGCTGGCCGACGTCTTCGACGAGTGGAACCGGGGTGAGCTGTCCTCCTACCTCATCGAGATCACCGCCGAGGTGCTCAGGCAGGTGGACGCCTCGACCGGCAGGCCGCTGGTGGACGTGATCGCCGACCGGGCGGAGCAGAAGGGCACCGGGCGCTGGACGGTGCAGATCGCGCTCGACCTGGGTGTGCCGGTGAGCGGGATCGCCGAGGCCGTCTTCGCCCGTTCCGTCTCCGGCCACGTGGAGCTGCGGGAGGCGGCCCGTGGGCTTCCCGGCCCCTCGGGGGTGACGGACAAGGCGCTGGGTGAGGAGTTCGTCGAGGACGTACGGCGGGCGCTGTACGCGTCGAAGATCATCGCCTACGCGCAGGGGTTCGACCAGATCAGGGCCGGGAGCGCCGAGTACGGCTGGGACGTCGATCCCGGCGCGCTGGCCACGATCTGGCGGGGTGGCTGCATCATCAGGGCCGTCTTCCTCGACCGGATCCGCGAGGCCTACGAGGAGGAGACGCCGCCGGTGACGCTGCTGACCGCGCCGCTCTTCGTCGAGGCGCTCGGCTTGGCGCAGGACTCGTGGCGGCGGGTGGTGGCGAAGGCGGCAGAGCTGGGCATTCCGGTGCCCGGTTTCTCCACGGCGCTCGCCTACTACGACTCGCTGCGGGCCGAGCGGCTGCCCGCCGCCCTGATCCAGGGGCAGCGCGACTTCTTCGGCGCGCACACCTACCGGCGGACGGACCGGGAGGGCAGCTTCCACACCCTGTGGTCCGGTGACCGCTCCGAGGTGGGTGCCTGACCTGGGCTGACGCTCCGAGCGGGGCGCCGTTCCCTCACGGGGGCGGCGCCCCGTCTGTCGTGTGGGCCCGCCGTACCCGATCAGCCCAGGTCGGGTAGGAGACCGAAGGCGTGGTCGGCGGCGGCCACCGCGGACGGGTGGACCTCGTCGGCGCTCTCTCCCCGCGTGAGCCTGGCCCAGTTTCGCCTGGCCAGGACTCGTTGTACGGCGAGCGTCTGGGCGGCGACGAGCCGGGCGGTGAGGTCGTCGGCGGCCTCCCCAAAAGCCTCCCCGAGGGCCTCGGCCAGGGCCTCCTCGTCCTTGGTCGTGTGGTGCATGAGCCTGGCGGCGAGGCCGGGGGTCGAGAAGATCATCCGGTGGTAGGCGAGCACCGTCGGGTGGTCGTTGAGCCCCGTCACGGGGTCGCGGCGTTCGAGTCCTTCGAGGAAGTGACGGTGGAGGGCGGCCAGGGGTCTCTCGTCCCGGGGGCGGTGCCGTACGACCCGTGCGGACTCCTCGTGGTGGTCGGAGATGCGGTGGAGGACGAGGTCCTCCTTCGAGGCGAAGTACTTGAACAGCGTCGGCTTGGAGACCCCCGCGGCGGCGGCGACCTCGGCCACGGACACCTCGTCGAAGCCCCGCTCAAGGAACAGGGTGATCGCCGCCGTGGAGATCGCGTCGTGGACCTGCTGTCTCTTGAGCTGCCGGAGTCCTGTCACCCGTCCAACCTAACAGGTACTTAACCGGGTTAATATCTTAACTCGGTTAAGCTTTGAGGGGTGATGCTGGTGACCGGCACCGGACTCGACGGGGAGCGGGCCTACCTGGAGGAGTGCAGGGCGGCGCTGCGCGGGATGCTCGACGGCGCGCGGCTGAACGTCGTCGTGGGCGAGCACGTGGCGGGTGACCGCTACAGCGCCGAGCGGCTGGGACGCCATCTCAAGAGCCTCGCGAAACAGCTCGCCGAGGAGCCGGAGGGGCCCGCGTTCTTCGGCCGTCTCGACTTCGGCGACGGGCCGGACGCGGGTGACCACCGGGGGCAGCGCTACTACGTCGGGCGGCGGCACATCTCCGGGAGGACCGGCGAACAGCCGCTGGTGCTCGACTGGCGCGCACCCGTCTCGACCGTGTTCTACCAGGCCGACACGCGTGACCCCCGGGGTGTCACGGTGCGCCGCAGGTTCGGCTGGTCGGGGAATCCTCCCGCCCTGACCGGTTTCGAGGACGAGCGGCTCGGCGAGGGCGGCGCCCTGCGGACGGCGAGCCGGATCCTGGCCGAGGAGATCGAACGGCCCCGCGTCGGCCCGATGCGCGACATCGTCGCCACAATCCAGCCCGAGCAGGACGAGCTGGTCCGCGCCGGGATCGGGGAGTCGATCTGCGTCCAGGGGGCGCCGGGCACCGGGAAGACCGCCGTCGGCCTGCACCGCGCCGCCTATCTGCTCTACACCCACCGGCGGCGGCTCACCGGGAGCGGGGTGCTGATCCTCGGCCCCAACCGGGCGTTCCTCGGCTACGTCTCGGCGGTGCTGCCCGCCCTCGGCGAGATGGACGTCGAGCAGACGACCCTGGAGGAACTGCTGGCCCCGGAGCTGCCCAAGGGGTCCGACGGGGAGGCCACGGCGGTGGTCAAGCACGACGCGCGGATGGCCGAGGTGCTGTGCAGGGCGCTCTACGGTCGGGTCGTACGGCCCGGCGGCCCGCTGGCCGTGCCCGACGGGGCCTATCGCTGGCGGGTGTCCGAGGAGGAGCTGGACCGGGTCGTCTCCGACACGCTGCGGGAGGCGCCGCCGTACGGGATCGGGCGGGAGCGGGTGCTGTCGCGGCTGACCGCGCTCCTGCGGGTGCGGGCCGAGGCGCGGGGGCGGACTACCGACACGGCGTGGACGCGCGGGACCGCCAGGGCGGTCAGGGAGTTCCTGAACGCGGTGTGGCCGGTGGCGCGGCCCAGGGAGGTCGTGGCCGAGCTGCTGTCCGATCCGGCCGTGCTGGCGAGGGCGGCCGACGGGATCCTCACCTCCGATGAGCAGTCGGCGCTCCTGTGGGCGAGGCCACCGCGCTCGTTCAGGAGTGCCAGGTGGTCGGCGGCGGACGCCGTGCTCCTCGACGAGGTCGCGGGGCTGATCGAGCGTCCCAGGGGATACGGGCACGTCATCGTGGACGAGGCCCAGGACCTGTCGCCGATGCAGTGCGGGGCCGTCGCGCGCAGGAGCGAGCACGGTTCGCTCACCGTGCTGGGCGACCTGGCGCAGGGCACCACGCCGTGGGCGGCGCGGAGCTGGCCCGAGCAACTGGCCGCCCTGGGCAAGCCGGGGGCGGCGACGGTCGCGCTGACGACCGGGTTCCGGGTGCCGGGGGCGGTGGTCACGCTGGCCAACCGGCTGCTCGACGAGCTGGCGGTGGAGGTGCCGAGGACGCGTTCGTTCCGGGGTGACGGGTCGCTGCGGTTCCATCCGACGTCCGACCTCGCGGGGACGACGGCGCGGGTGGTGCGGGAGGCGCTGGCCCACGAGGGCTCGGTCGGGCTCGTGGCCGCCGACGACGCGCTCGACGAGCTGGCGGGAGCGGTCAGGGCCTCGGGGGTCGAGATCGCGACGCTCGGCGAGGACTCCCACGGCGCCCGGGTCACCGCCGTGCCCGCGACGCTGGCCAAGGGACTTGAGTACGACCACGTGGTGGTGGCCGAGCCCGCGGCCGTCGTGGAGGCGGAGCCGAAAGGGGTGAACCGGCTCTACGTCGTGCTGACCCGTGCCGTCTCACGGCTTGAGGTGGTACACACCCGCCCGCTTCCCCCAGGAATCGCCCCACCTATTTAGCTGGATATATCCCCTTTATCCGCATATATCCGCTCAATGAAACGCCACGAATGCTGGAAATCGCTGGAATACACAGGAGGCTGGTGGAACTCCTGTTACGCTCCGTGCCGTGAGTGAATCACTGGACGCGCTGGAGCTGCGGATAGCCGAGCTCCGCGCCCAGGTACGGCGCGCGGTCAAGGCGAGGGACAACACGCTGGCGCGGTCGTTACGGGGAGATCTGCGCCGGGCCGAGCAGGCCTGGGACCGCGCGGTCGGCGCCGGGGAGCCGGAGTCGCCGCAGGAGCGGGAGGCGCCGCTGCTGCCGGTCAGGGAGCAGGTCCACCAGGCGCTGGCGCTGCTCGGGGTGCCCTCGGCCGTCAGGATGATCGTCGCGGTGAACGACGCGTTCTTCTCCGGCGCGCTGCGTGGCCCCCAGCTCACCAGCCTGCGCCGGGACGAGGAGCGCTCCTTCCGCGGGGATCCCTACGCACGCCCCTACTACCTGTGCGCCGCGCTGACCGACCGCCTCTCCCCCGCGAGAGGACTGCTCGCCGACAGCACCTGGGAGCCGGAGCGTCGGGTGCTCGGACCGCTGAGCCCGCGCGTCGACTTCCTCGTCTCGGCCATGCGCGTCGCCGACAGGCTCGTCCGCATGACCGACCCGCCGCAGGGCGCGCGGCGGCTGCTGCGGCGGATGGCGCAGAACATCCCCGGAGCCGTCGAGGGCCTCGCGCCCGCCGACCCCGAGACCACCATCCGCGCGGCACGCGCCGAGCTTGAGGTGCACCACGCGGCCGACGTGGCGCAGCGGGCCGAGGTCGCGGCGCGGGCGGGCAGGCAGCTGTCCGACGCCGAGCGGCTGTTCGGCGCCGTCGCCCTGAGCACCCTGAGGGGAGCGAGTTGAACGGCAGGCTGGACAGGCTGCGCGGCCCCGTGCCGTCGCGCCCGCACGACGCCCGCGCCATCGCGGCACTGGCCGCCAACCCCGGCTGCGCGCGCAGGGCGCTGCTGGACGCGGCGGGCGTCGACAAGGACCGTACGGCCAGACACCTGGGCTTTCCCGCGCCCTTCGGCCAGTCCCAGTTCGCGATCACCCGGGGAAACTCCTTCGAGACCGTGGTGAAGGAGAACGGCTGCGCCGAGCTGCTGCGGCTGCTGCGCGAGCTGCTCAAGCTGCCCGTGGCCGAGGTCGGCTACCAGGACGTGGAGAGCGTCGGCGCCCACCTGCGCCACTCCCACACCAGGGCGCTGGTCGACAGGGCCGCGCGGGAGGACGGTCCCGCCGTCTTCTACGACCACCCGCTGCTCAGCCTGCGGATCGCCGGGCACGTCTGCTACCTGGAGCCGGACGTGGTCGCCTTCCAGGTGGAGGGACGCTTCCACATCGTGGAGATCAAGTCGTTCAGCGTCATCGACGGGCAGGCCGAGCCGAGGAAGGTCGCCGCGGCGGCCAGGCAGGCCGCGGTCTACGTGCTGGCGCTGCGCGCGCTGCTGGCCGACCTGGGACACGCCGAGGAGCGGGTCTCCCACGAGGTCGTCCTGGTCTGCCCGGAGAACTTCGCGAACCAGCCGACGGCCGCCCTGGTCGACGTGCGCAGGCAGCTCGCGGTGCTCAGGCGGCAGCTCACCCGGCTGACCCGGGTGGACACCCTGCTCGACGGGCTTCCCGAGGGGCTCACCTTCGACCTGGCCCCCGGCCAGGACGGGGTGCCGACCCGCCCGGCCGGGGAGGTGGCCGAGGCCCTGTCCCGGGTGCCCGCCCGCTACGCGCCCGACTGCCTGTCCACCTGCGACATGTGCATGTTCTGCCGGGACGAGGCCAGGGAGAGCGGCGCGACCGACCTGCTCGGCCGCCAGGTCCGCGACGAGCTGGGCGGGGTCTCCAGCGTGGCGGAGGCGCTCGGGCTCGCCGAGGGCACCCTGGAACCCGCCGAGGGCCAGGAGGAGATCGCCAGGCTGCTGCGGCTCGCGGAACGGCTGCGCGAGGAGTGCCTGCGATGAGCGCGCTGACGGCGCTGGCGCGGTTGCGCGCCATCAGGGACGGGGTGGCGCAGCCGATCACCACGGTCAGGCACTGTCACGTGGCCCCGCAGCCGATGGTGTTCGTCCCGCTCGCCCTGTCCGGTGAGGCCGCGGCCCCGCTGGCCGCCATGATCGGCACCGATCCCGGCCATCCCCGGCTGCTCGTGGTGCCCCAGCCGCGCAACCGGGACCTGCGCTTCGCCTTCACCGCCGAGCTGGCCGAGGTCGTCCTGCCGTACGTCGAGGGCTTCCGCAAGGACACCGAGACGGTCGAGCGGCGGGGCGGTGAGCCGTACGAGAGGTGCCTTGAGGCGCCGCAGATCCTCGTGCCGAACCGGCAGGGGGCGGCCTTTGTCGGGCTGCTCGGCCGATCGACCCGGTTCCGCAGGATCGACGGGCCCTATCCGGTGCACCCCTCGGTGCCGTTGCTCGGGCGGTGGCTGACCTACTTCGCCGACAGGTCGCAGCAGCCGGGTTCCTGCCTGCTGATGGCGGCGACCGAGGCGCTCGGCCTGCACTGGGCGACCGGGCAGAGCGGTCTTGAGGACGCGAACCTGGCCACGCTGGTCAGCTGGATCGATCCTCCGGCCGGGATGACCGGCGCCCAGGCGGCGCTTGAGGCGGAGGATCCGCTGCTGTGGCCTCCGGCGGGGCCGGTGACCGACCCGGGCTTCGACAACGAGGTGCTCGCCCCGGCCGTGCACGCCTACGAGGAGGCGCCGACCGAGCACTCCGTCGAGCGCATCGCCCAGGCGCTGCGCACCCAGCTCGATCCGACGTGGCGGCTGATGTGGCGGGCGGTCGAGCTGCTGCGGGCGCTGCCCGAGGGGACGCGGGTGAGGGAGCGCTGGGAGACCGACCGGGGGTCGTTCACCCGCTTCACCGAACGGCTCGCGGAGGGCGGTCCGCCGCAGGCGCGCAGGGACGGCGCGGTCGGCGCCGCGGCCAGGCTCGCCGGTCTCGAACGCGCCAGGGCGAGCTACGACGTGCAGCGCGCCTACGACGACCCGCTGGTCATGGCCGAGTACCGCCTGACGGGTGAGGCGTTCGCCGGGACGGTCACGGCGGCCGACCCCGAGCACACCGAGGGCGAGGGCCGCTCCCGCAAGCTCAGGCCGCTGGTCACGGTCACCACGGCCGATCCCGTACGGCAGGCGCCGGGCACGGTGGTCGGCAGCCCGGACCGGCGCGGGCACGCCGCCGAGATCGTCGAGATCTCCGGCGACGAGGGCGTCGAGGCCGTCGAGGTCGTGCTGAAGATCGTCAAGGGGATGGGCCGGGGCAAGTCCCCCACCCCCGGTTCGGTGCCCGAGATCGGGGAGCGGGTCACCTACACCTCGCTGACCGACGACTTCCAGTCCTCGGCCGCGCTGCCCGACCCGGAGCTGACGCCGTGGACGCACGGCGGCCCCCCGCAGGAGTACGTGCCCAGTGACGAGGACGCCCAGGAGGAGTGGTCGTGAGGATTCTCCGTGACGACGAGGCCGGGCGGATGACGCCGGGGCAGGAGGCGGCGGCCGTCGTCGAGGCGGTCCTGGCCGACCTGCCCCGCAACCGGGGCGTGGTCGTCGACTCCCCGCCCGGGGCGGGCAAGTCCACGCTGGTGGTCAGGGCCGCGGCGCACATCGCCGAGACGGGCGAGCCGCTGATGATCGTGGCGCAGACCAACGAGCAGGTTGACGACCTGGTCAACCGGCTGGCCACCGACCATCCCGACCTCACCGTCGGGCGGCTGTCCGCGAGCGGCTACGTCACGCCGTCCCGCATCCTGGCCCACCCCAACGTCTCGGTCGCGGGCAAGCTGCCCGACCTGGGCGATCCGGCCGTGGTGATCGCGACCGCGGACAAGTGGGCCTGGATCGGCGACCGGACCTGGCCGTGGGCGATCGTGGACGAGGCCTACCAGATGCGCTCCGACAAGCTGCTGCGCATCGCCTCGCTGTTCGAGCGCTCGCTGTTCGTGGGGGATCCCGGCCAGCTCGACCCGTTCTCGATCGTGGACGGCGACCGCTGGGCGGGGCTGTCCTGGGACCCGGTGCAGAGCGCGGTCTCGGTGCTGCTGCGCCACAATCCCGACCTTCCCGTGCACCGGCTGCCGGTCTCCTGGCGGCTGCCCGCCTCGGCGGCGCCGGTGGTCTCCGAGGCGTTCTACCCGTTCACCGGGTTCAGGGCGGGGACGGAGCACGGCGAGCGCGGACTCGAACTGACCGTGAACGGGATGCGGACCTCCTACGACCGGGCCCTTGAGGAGGCCGCCGCCTCGGGATGGGCTCTGTACGAGCTGCCGAGCCGTCACACCGTGCGCACGGACGCCGAGGCGGTGCAGGCGGTCGCGGTGCTGGCCGTACGGCTGCTGCAGCGGGCTCCCGTGGCGCACTCCGAGCGCGGCAGTCACCGGGTGGGCGCGGACCGGATCGCCATCGGCGCCGCGCACCGCGACCAGGTGGCCGCGATCCGCGCGGCGGGGGTGCCCGAGGAGATCACGGTGGACACCGCCAACCGGCTCCAGGGCCGGGAGTACGACGTGACGATCGTGCTCCACCCCCTGTCGGGGCGCAGGGACGCGACAGCGTTCCACCTGGAGTCGGGGCGGCTGTGCGTGCTGACCTCGCGGCACCGGCACGCCTGCGTCGTGGTGGCCAGGGCGGGCATCCCCGAGCTGCTCGACGCCCACCCGTCCGCCGAGCCGGTCCAGCTCGGGGTGCCGGTGAAGTTCCCCGACGGCTGGGAGGCCAACCAGGCGGTCCTCGCCCACCTGGCCAAGCACCGGATCACCGCGCACTGACCCGTCAGGAGAGGTGCTTCCTGACCGCCGCCGTCCGGTCCGGCAGCGTGCCCGGGGCGATCGGCACGCACTCGTAGCCGAGTGAGGTGTAGGCGTCCCGGTGGACCTGCTCGAACCGCAGCGACTCCTCGTAGGTGATCCGTCGCGCGTCGGTCGGGGTGACGAATCCGAGGCTCTGCACGAAGAGTACCTCCCTGGCGTAGATCCGCTGGGCCTGGACGCGTTCCAGCTCGCGGGACAGGGCCGGGGAGATGGGATGGCCGAGATAGGTGGCCAGGGCGTAGGTGCAGACGGGCGAGCGGTCGTAGATCTGCACCTCGTCGGGTAGGGCCGCGGCCCGTTCCTGCCGTCGGCGCTGCAGGGCGGCGATCTCCTCCACGAAGGACGGCTTCGTCCACGGCTCGGGGTCGCCCCGGGCCTGTCGCAGGGCGATGACGTCGGTCGCCGCCTCCTCGACGACGGTGTAGCCGTCATATTCCAGTTGGCGCAGGATCGCTGTCTTCCCGGCGCCGGGGGTGCCGGTCAGGATGTGGCGCCTCATCTAGTAGTAGCCCTCGACCGGGACGCGGGCCTCCTCGTAGAGGGCTGGGCCCTCCTGGGGCACGTCGGGGAAGTCGCCGCCCGGTTTGAGGGCGACGAGCTGCTCGCCGGACAGGGCGAACACGACGCGGCCGAGCCCGGAGCGCTGGATCGCCCCCGCGCACATCGGGCAGGGCTGGCAGCTCGTGTACATGGTCGTGGCGGCCGCGGTCGCGGGGTCGAGTTCGCGGGCCGCCCAGCGGGCCAGCTTCAGTTCGGGGTGCGCGCTGATGTCGGCGTCGGTGAGGGTGGTGTTGCGCTCCTCGGCGAGCACCCGGCCTTCCGCGTCGGCCAGCAGCGAGCCGAAGGGCGGGTTGCCGCCCGCCCTGGCCTCCGCGGCGAGTTCGATCGCGCGGCGCAGGAGTCGTTCCTTGTTGTCCGTCATGGTTGCTCCGTTCGTGGGCGCCTGTCCCGGTTGGCGGCGACGGTGGCGAGCATCTGCCATTTCACCGCCGGGTTGAGGGTCTCGTCGGGGTCGCCGTCGAACGGGTCGAGCACGACCGTCTCCGCGCCGAGCAGCCGGAGCTGTTCGAGGTCGGCGACCACCTGTTCGACGGTGCCCTCGCCCGCGCGCCGGTCGGGGCCGGTGACGGGTGAAGGGGTGATCCGCAGGACGATCCGGGGGGCGAAGGCGGGGACCGGCCGCTCGCCCGCGATGGTCCTCATCCTGCCGACCGCCTCGCGCAGCCAGGGGAGGGTGTTGCGCAGCGGGTGCCAGGCGTCGCCGAGCCGTACGGCCCTGCCGATGGCGGCGTCGCTATTGCCGCCGACCCACAGCGGGATCGGCCCGGCGCGGTAGTCCTCGGTGTCGTCCCTAGCGGCCCGCAGCGCGACGAGGGTCTCGTCGGTGATCCTCCCGCGCCGGTCGAACGGCACGCCGAGCGCCGCGAACTCCTGCTCGGCCCAGCCGGGGGCCACGCCGATGACCAGCCTGCCGCCGCTGAGCTGGTTGAGGTTGGCGGCCATGCGGGTGGTCAGGAGCGGGTGCCGGTACGGTGCCACGAGCACGGTGGTGCCGAGCCCGATCCTGTCGGTGACTCCGGCGAGCCAGGACAGGGTCGTGAAGGGCTCGTAGAACGGCGCCGGATACTGCCTGGCGACGTCGGGTGTCACCACGACGTGGTCGGAGACCATCAGCAGGTCGAAGCCGAGCCCCTCGACCGTCCGCGCCCAGTCGCGCAGGACGCCGGGGTCGGTGCCTGGCCCAAAGTTCGGAACGTTCACCCCTATTCTCACCCGTTCAGGCTATCCAGGCGTTCCCCAGGATTTAAGGGCTTTCTCCCTGCCTTAAGCGGATATATCCGGGACTCTGCCGGTAGTTTGGCGGGATGGCCGAGAATCTCGATCCGACCGACTGGGCGATCCTCGCCGAGCTCCAGCGTGACGGCCGTGTCCCGTTCACCGAGCTGGGGCGGCGGGTGAGCCTCAGCTCCTCGGCGGTGACCGAACGGGTCAGGCGCCTTGAGGCGGCGGGCGTCATCACCGGCTACCGCGCGGAGATCGACCTGGAGAGGGCCGGGTTCGCGGTGCTCGCCGTGGTGCGCCTGAAGTATCCCGGCAACCGGCACGAACCGCTGCACCGGCTGCTCGCCGTACGGACCGAGATCCTGGAGTGTCTGCGCACCACGGGTGACGACTGTTATGTGCTGAAGGTCGCCGCGACCTCCATGGGGCACCTGGAGCGGCTGGTCGGGGAGCTGGCCGAGTTCGGGAGCACGACCACCAACGTCGTCTACAGCAGGACGCTGCCCTACAGGGGCCCGCTGCCGCCCTGAGGTCAGTGGGTGTGCTCGGCGACCGGGGGGATCTCGGGGTGCGCGCTGATCCAGGCGATGCGCTCGCGGTCCTCCTCGCCGACCGGGGTGTAGACGACCATCCGCGCCTCCTGTGGCGCCGCCAGGCTCAGGCTCGTGGAGACCGTGCGCACCTCCCCCGCCTCGCAGTGCCGGAACGCCTTCGTCCTGCTGCCCGGCCTGGCCACGTCGTGCGCCGCCCACATCCGGGCGAACTCGGGGCTCTCCGCCGAGAGCGCGCGGACGAAGTCGGTCCAGGCGGGCTCGCCGAGGTGGCGTCCGAAGCCCGCCCGCAGGGTCGCGACCAGCTGCGGCAGCTCGGCCTCGCGGTCGATCATCGGCAGGCAGCAGGAGCGGGCGACGAAGATCTGCCAGAGCGCGTTGCGGGTGGCGGGCGGCGCCGTGACGATGTTCGGGAACAGCGCGCCGTACGTCCGGTTCCAGGCGAGCACGTCGTAGCGGCCGTTGTAGACGACGGCGGGCAGCGGGTCGAGCCGGTCGAGGATCAACTGGACCTCGGGTTCGAGACCGCCGTGGTCGGGAGGCTGGGGCACGCTCGGCAGGTCGGCGAGCCGGTACAGGTGCTCGCGCTCGGCCTCGTCGAGCCGGAGCGTCCTGGAGATCGCGTCGAGCACCTGGACGCTGACGTTGATCGGACGGCCCTGTTCGAGCCAGGTGTACCACGTGACGCCGACCCCGGCGAGCATGGCCACCTCCTCGCGCCGCAGGCCGGGGGTACGGCGGCGCGGCCCGGGGGGCAGCCCGACGGCCTCGGGGGTGATGCGGTCGCGGCGGCTGCGCAGGAAGGAGGCCAGTTCCACCCGGCGGGCACGCTGCCTGGTCACGGTCATCCCCCTATGCTGGCCGACCGGCGGCCGACGGGGAAAGCGGTTGCCGGGTGCTGTCAGTACCAGGATCAGCAGGCTCTCGTTACCGGTATCCACCCGCCGTCACAGTCGTCCCATGACCGCACCACCGATCACGGAGGCCCCGGCCGCTCCCCCGGCTCCCTCCCGCACCCGTCTGCTGCTGACGGTGATCCTCACCGGGCAGTTCATGGCGATCCTGGACGTCTCCATCGTCAACGTCGCCTCCCCGGTGATCCGCTCGGACCTGTCGGCCTCCGGCTCCGGGCTCCAGTTGATCATCTCCGGATACACCATCGCCTACGCGATGCTGCTGATCACCGGTGCCCGCCTCGGCGGCCGGTACGGCGGGCGTCCGCTGTTCCTGTCCGGACTGGCCGTCTTCACCGTGGCCTCCCTGGCCTGCGGTCTGGCCGCCTCCTCCGCGCAGCTCGTCGCCTTCCGGCTCCTGCAGGGCGCGGGAGCCGCCCTGATGGTGCCCCAGGTGCTGATCATGATCCAGACGAACTTCGAGGGGGCCGCGCGGGCCCGCGCGCTCAGCCTGTACGCCACGGTGATCTCGGGGGCCGCCGTGATCGGCCAGGTGCTGGGCGGCGCGCTGGTCTCCGCCGACCTGTTCGGTACGGCGTGGCGCCCGGTGTTCCTGGTGAACGTGCCGATCGGCCTCGCCCTGCTCGTCGCGGGCCTGCGGCTGCTGCCCCGGGGCGGGCCGCGCCGTCACCGCCCGCTCGACCTGCCGGGCCTGGTCACGCTCTCCCTCGCGGTGAGCCTACTGGTGGTGCCGCTGGTGCTGGGCCACGAGCAGGACTGGCCGCTGTGGGGATGGGTCTCGATGGGGGCGAGCGTGGTCTTCGTCGGGCTCTTCGCGCTGGTCGAACGGCGTTCGGCCGCCCCGCTCGTGCCCGCGCGAGTGCTCATGGCCAGGGGGGTGATCCCCTCGGCGCTGGCGGTCTTCGGACTGATGGCGGGCTACGGCGGCTACCTGTTCAGCCTCGCCCTGCACCTGCAGGGCACGCTGGGCGACAGCCCGCTGCGGGCCGGGCTGACGTTCGTGCCCGCCGCGGTCGCCTTCACCGTGTCCAGCCTCAACTGGCGGCGGGTCCCCGAGCGGTTCAGGCGGCCCATGGTCGTCGCCGGGCTCGCCGTGGCGGCGGTCGGCTATCTGGGCCTGGCCCTCGCGCTGAGCGGTGGCGGCCACGGCCAGCCGTTGCTGTGGATCACGCAGGCCGTGGCCGGGTTCGGCATGGGCGCGGTCTTCAGCCCGGTGCTCGCGATCGCCCTCACCCACGTGGCCCCCGAGCACGCCGCGGACGCCAGCGGGCTGTTCGTCATGGTGACCCAGCTCGGCCAGGTCGTCGGCGTGGCCACGTTCGGCACGCTGTACCTCGGCGGGGCGTCGATGACGACCGTCGGGGTGGCGCTGGCCGCGACGATGCTGGCCACCGGGGGCTGCGCGCTCACCCTGCTGCGACGCTGAACCCCCGGGCTGGGCCGTACGGCTAGATGGTTGAGTCCAAGGGATCGCCTGCGGAAATAGGGCGAGGGTGTTCAGGATCCGTTTGTGACGACAGACCTCAACACCCTCGCAACCGCACTCTATGTGAAGATCGACGACGCGTTGAAGGCTTCGCCGGATCTGAGGCCCTGGCGCCCGAAGACCGGCATCGCCCCCAGGCTCAGTGACGCCGAACTGATCACGCTGACAGTGATGTCGGCGCTGCTGGGGTTTGTCTCCGAGCGGCGCTGGCTGCGTCATGCCCGCGCCGAGCTGAGCGACATGTTTGGCCTACCTGCCCGGTCAGTCTGGTTACGGCAAGCGGCTGCGCAAGGCCTCTGGCCTGGTTGCCCACATGATCCGGCTGCTGGCCGCCGACACCTCGCTGTGGAACGACGATGTGTGGGTCGTTGACTCCACCCCGGTGGAATGCGGCCGATCGCGGCAGACGGCCCGGCGCAGCGCGTTGGCCGGATGGGCGCAGTACGGCTATTGCGCCAGTCACTCCCGCTACTTTTGGGGGTTGCGGCTGCATCTGCTGTGCACCCTGGGCGGGTTGCCGGTCGCGTTCGCCCTCACCGGCGCCAAGGCCGACGAGCGCGAGATTCTCCTCGCCATGCTGCAGCAGGTGCCTGACCTGGTGGCGGCCCGTCCGGGACAGACGGTCATCGGGGACAGGAACTACTACGGCCGTGCGTTCGAGCAGGCCCTCGCCGATCGTGGCCTGGTCTTGCTGCGTCCGGCCCGCAAGGGCGAGCCCGAACGGGCCGGAGCACGACTGTTCAAACCGTTGCGGCAGGTTGTCGAATCGGTGAACCAGACGTTCAAGGGGCAGCTTGACCTGGAGCGTCACGGTGGGCGCACACCGGCTGGAGTGGTCATTCGCGTGCTTGCCCGCATCCTCGCGTTGACCACCGCGATCTGGCACAACGACAAGACCGGCCAGTCGATCAACGATCCCTGATCGCCTACGACCACTGACAGCGACCACACCCCTTGGACTCAATCATCTAGAGAGTCCTGCGCCAGACGTCGATGGCCAGGACCTGCCGCATCCCGACCGAGAGATACAGGTCCAGGGCCGGGGTGCTGTTGTTGGCGTCCACGTGCAGGTAGGTGCCGATCCGGCCGCGGGCGGCGTCGGCGGCGAAGGCCGTACGCAACAGGAAACGGCCGAGACCGCGGCCCCTGAAGCGGGGCAGCACCGCGAGCTGGCGGACGTAGCCCGAGTTCTCGTCCCCGGCGAAGGCGTCGGTGCCCAGCAGCATCGCGGCGGGCTCGCCGTCGATCCTGGCCACCGTGAGCTGCGCCCAGTCGGTGCTGGCCGAGGAGTCCAGTTCGGCGTGCCACTCGTCGTAGTCCTTCGGCGTGAACCCGAAGTGCTCGGCGAACCCCTCCTGCTGTACGGCGTGGCCCTGGCGCCGTACCTCCTCGTCCGTCCCGTGGTGGACCGTCACCCCGGGCGGGGCCACGGGCTCGGGGACCGGGGTGTCGTGGTCGGCCAGGAGACGGATGAAGCTCGTCGCGGCGACGAAGCCCCGGGCCGCGGCCAGGGCCCGTTTGCCGCTGTCCTCCCGGTACAGGGCGATGTCGACCACGGCGCTGTCGTGGCCGAGTTCCGCGGCGATCCCGGCCGCCCGCCCGGTGACGGCCTCCCACAGGGGGCCGGTGAGCTCGGCGGCGCCGGGATGCACGACCACGTCGACGTCCACGTTGTTCCCCGTGCCCTTGCGGCAGGCCCAGGCCCAGGCGACCAGGCTCCCCGAGGTGTCGTGGACGAGCCAGCCGTCCTTCTCCCCGTCGAAGGCGGGCTCGTTGAGCTGGTCGGTGACGTCGTCGAGGGTCATGTCGGCCTTGCCGATCACCCGCGTGTCGCACAGGGAGATCAGCCGGTGGATGTCCGCCGCGTCCCCGGCCACCGGCCGCCGGGTGGTGTACCCGGCGGCGGTGACGATTGTCGTCGTTGTGTCCATGCCGCCCAGTCTGGGAGAGGCGACTTGGCACTCACTGAGTGGGAACTTGCTCGCCCGGCGCGGTCAGTCGAGCACCGCGACCGGAGTCCCGTCCTCCGCGCCCTCTGAGCCTGAGCGCAGCGGGATCTCCTTGATGAAGGCCGCGGCCACCGGCACCAGGACGGCGAAGAGGATGGCCCAGGTGAACACGCTGCCGATCGAGGACGCCAGGGATTCGAGGAACCCCGCGCGCACGCCCGCGGGCATCTCGTGCAGGGCTGCGGGGTTGAACTGGCCTCCGCTCGACGCGAGCTTCTCGCCCGCCGCCGCCCCCAGCTTGCTCGTCAGGTTGGCGGTGAGCTGGTGGCTGAAGATCGCGCCGAACAGCGAGACGCCGAACGAGCCGCCGATGGACCTGAAGAAGGTCGAGGCGCTGCTGGCGACGCCCAGGTCCTTCTGCTCGACGCTGTTCTGCGCGATCAGCATGGTGGTCTGCATCAGGAAGCCCATGCCCAGGCCGAGCACCGCGATGTAGACACCGGTGCGCCAGGAGGGGGTGTCCACGGTCTGCGTGGACAGCAGCCACATGGCGACCGCCATGACCACGCCGCCGAGGACCGGATAGATCTTGTACTTGCCGGTCTTGGTGATGGCCCGGCCGACGAACAGCGAGACCACCATGGCCGCGCCCATCATCGGCAGCAGGAGCAGGCCGGAGTTGGTCGCCGAGGCGCCCTGGACGGTCTGCTGGAACAGCGGCAGGAAGTTGATGGCGCCGAACATCGCGAAGCCGAGCAGGAAGCCGACCGCGGAGATCAGGCTGAAGTTGCGGTCGCGGAAGACGTTGAGCGGCATGATCGGCTCGACGACCCTGCGCTCGACCACGATGAAGAGCGCCAGGCTGACCACGGCGCCGACGGCCAGGCCGATGATCTGCGGCGAGTTCCAGTCGTAGTCGTTGCCGCCCCAGGTGGTGATGAGGACGAGCGCGGTGATGCCGACCGAGAGCAGGAAGGCGCCGATCCAGTCGATGCGGTGCTCGGTGCGGTACTTCGGCAGCTTGAGCGTGACGGCCAGCAGCGCGAGGGCGACGAAGCCGACGGGCAGGTTCACGTAGAAGGCCCAGCGCCAGTCGAGGTGGTCGGTGATGAAGCCGCCGACGAGCGGTCCCGCGATCATCGCGAGCGCCATCACCCCGGCCATGATGCCCTGGTACTGGCCGCGCTCGCGGGGCGGGACGAGGTCGCCGATGATGGCCATGGCGTTGACCATCAGGCCGCCGGCGCCAAGCCCCTGGAGCGCGCGGAAGCCGATGAGCTGGTTCATGCCGTCCGCGGTGCCGCCGAGCAGGTCGGAACCCGCCATGCCGCAGAGCGCGGAGCCGATCATGAAGATCACGATGGAGGCGAGGAAGATGTTCTTCCTGCCGTACAGGTCCCCGATCTTGCCCCAGATGGGGGTCGAGACGGTGGTGCCGAGCACGTAGGCGGTCACCACCCACGACAGGTGGGTCAGGCCGCCGAGTTCACCCACGATGCGCGGCATCGCCGTACCGACGATCATGTTGTCGAGCATCGCCAGGACCATCGCCAGCATCAGGCCCGGCAACACGATCATGACCTCACGTTGCCGCGCCGGTGCGGTCGCGGTCTCCTTCACGTTCGTTGCCCCCTAGTGGATCTTGCTTACTTGCCGACCGGCTAGTGTCGGATATGCTGGGAAATGTAAGGCGCCTACTTACCGGCCGTCAAGTTAGTTTCGAGCGCAAAGGGAGCCATGAGCGAAAACGCCGACACCCGGACTCGCATCCAGGAGATAGCCCTGAAACTCTTCATCGAGCAGGGCTACGAGGCGACCTCACTTCGCGAGATAGCCGAGGCGCTCGGCGTGACCAAGGCCGCCCTCTACTACCACTTCAAGAGCAAGGACGAGATCGTCACCGGCCTGGTCGAGGACCGGCTGCGCACGGTCGACGAGCTGGTCGAATGGGTCAAGACCCAGCCCCGTACCGAGGAGAACCGGCGCACGCTGGTGCGCCGCTACTCGGAGGACCTGCGCCGGGGCAGGCACCACGAGGTCATGCACCTCATAGAGCGCAACCAGACCGCGTTCAAGGACCATCCGACGATGGTGCGGATCCGTCATCAGATGTTCGAGCTGATCACCTTCCTCGTCGATCCCGAGGACCCGACGGCCACCCGGCTGAGGAACTCGATGTCGCTGTTCGCCCTGCACGCCTCCTGGTTCCTGCTCAGGGACGAGACGATCGGCGACGACGAGCGCAGGGAAGCCGCCCTTGAGGTCGCGCTCGAACTGCTGCGCCGGTGAGCGTCCTCATCGACCCGCCCGCCTGGCCGGGTCCCCGTGGCCTGCTCTGGTCGCACCTGGTCAGCGACAGCTCCGTCGAGGAGTTGCACGCCTTCGCCGAACGGCTCGGGGTGCCCGCCAGGGCGTTCGACCGTGACCACTACGACGTCCCGGAGACCGTCTACGAACGCGCGGTCTCCCTGGGGGCGCAGCCGGTCTCCTCCAGAGAACTTCTGACCCGGCTCATCGCCTCCGGCCTGCGCAGACGCAAAATCCGGCGGTGAATCGGAGCACTTCCCACATGGTCTCCCGCATCGCGGGGATGACAGCCCCTGCATCACAGCCAGATATCCGACATTTCGGAAAAATCAGTGCAGGGGGAATGATGCTCAACGGTAAGACCATCGCCTTCCTGGTCGCCCCCGAGGGGGTCGAGCAGGTCGAGCTCACCGAACCGTGGCAGGCCGTACGGCAGGCCGGTGGCACTCCCCGGCTGGTCTCGACGGAGCCGGGCGAGATCCAGGCCTTCAACCACCTCGACAAGGCCGACCGCTTCCCGGTCGACACGACCGTCGAGGAGGTCTCGGCCGCCGACTTCGACGGGCTGGTGCTGCCCGGCGGGGTCGCCAACCCCGACTACCTCAGGACCGTGCCCGCGGCCGTACGGTTCGCCAAGGGCTTCTTCGAGGCGGGCAAACCCGTCGCGTCCATCTGCCACGCCCCGTGGACCCTGATCGAGGCGGACGTGGTGCGCGACCGCACGATCACCTCCTGGCCCAGCCTCAGGACCGACCTGACCAACGCCGGGGCCAACTGGCAGGACCAGGAGGTCGTGATCTGCGTCGCGGGCACGAACACGCTGGTCAGCAGCCGTAGACCGGACGACCTCAAGGCCTTCTCCCAGGCCGCGCTCGACGTCTTCTCCGGCTGACCCGTCCAGGGTTTCCCGACTGCCCCGTCCGGGACGGGCGACCCAGGAGAGGTCGTTCGTCCCGGTTAGAACGGGCGGGCCGGGGCAGGGCTTCAGAGGGCAACCGTGAAGGAGGAACCGTGGAGGCCACAATCGCGCTACGCCTGCCGCGTGACGCCGCAAGTGTCCCGGTCATCAGGCAACTGCTCGACGCCGCACTCCGCGCCCTGGGGGTCGAGTCGCAGGTGCGGGAAGACATCCTGCTCATGCTCTCCGAGGCGTGCTCCAACGTGATCCAGCACGCCACAGCCAGCGACGACTACATGGTGAGCACCGAACTCTTCAGCGACCGCTGTGTCATCAAGGTGATCGACACGGGCAACGGGTTCGACTTCTCCAGCACGCGCGCGCCCTCACCCACCTCCGAGCACGGCCGCGGCCTGCTCATCATGAGGGCGCTGGCCGACGACATCCGCTTCACCAGCCGTCCCGAGCGGGGATCCGTCGTCTGTCTTGAGAAGACCCTGCGCTTCGTGCAGGACGCCCCCGGACTGTCGCTGCTGCTCAACGAGGAGCACGTGCGGCACGACGGAAACGGTCATGTACGGCAGGAGCACGCCAGGGCCCGGTGAACCGGGACCGTCACCGCCTCCGGCGCCGTGCCGTCCTCGCGCGTTCCCGCAGGGTCGAGGCGACCAGCGCCGCGAGCGCGACGAGGACGGCCACCGAGATGAGAAGTGCCGCCAGGCCGACGAGGCCCAGCACGACCAGAACGCTGACGAGCTCACTGATCAACTGCCGCACCTGCAGGGCTTTGCCCGGTTTATCCGGCGACTACACCGCATTCCAGCGCGCCAGCTTCAGCGCGAGATGGAGTTCTAACCTGTCGGCCCCGTCCTTCAGGCTGCGCCCGGTGATCTCCTCGATCCGCGCCAGCCGGTAGTAGAGGCTGGTGCGGTGCAGGTGGAGCAGCCTGGCGGTCTCCTGCGCGTCTCCCCCGCTGTCCAGGTAGGTCTCCAGGGTCACGGCCAGGGTGGGATGCCCGTGCAGCGGGCCGGTGGCGAGCCCGCCCGGCTCGGCGAGCAGCCGGTAGACGCCCAGGTCGGGCCAGGTCGCGACCGGTCCGAGCGCGGGTTCCGCCATGGCCGCCCTGGCGGCGGCGACCGCCTCCCTGTGGGCGTGCCCCGCCGTACCGAGACCGGCATGCACCGCGCTGAGCCCCGCGACACCGCCGGTGCGGGCGACCAGCCGCCCGGCCAGCGCGGCCGCGTCCTGCCCGCCGTTCAGCAGCAGTACGGCGTGCCGGTCGAGAACCGTGAAGGCGGGGGGACGCCGGGTCCCGGCCATCTCCTCCTCGACCGCCCTGCCCGGCTTGCCCCGCCCGCCGCGCAGGGCCAGCAGGCGCAGCGGCCCCTCGCCGAGCACCGCGGCGGCCCGTCCCACCGGGATCCCCCCGGTCAGCAGCCCCCGCAGCGTGCCCGACCCCCCGCCGCCGTCGAGCAGGGCGGCGATGGCCGCGGCGTTCCGTACGGCCCCGGCCTCCTGCTCCCGGGTCAGCGGCGTCTCCCCCTCGATGATCCACAGCAGGCCGACGCGCCTGCCCTGGTGGAGCAGGGGCAGGCAGAGCCTGGCCGCCATGCCGAGCGCCGGGTTGGCGGGAACCCTGACCGGCGCGCGGGCCGTGGCCACGCCGTGGACCTCCTGCCAGGCCCGGACCGCGGCGGGGACGGAGCGGGACAGGATCGCCTGGGCGCGGACCTGGTCGACCTCGCCGTGGTGGACGCTGTGCGCGACGACCTGGCCCTCGGGATCGTCCACCGCCACACCTCGACCCACGGCCGCGGCCAGGGAGTCGAGGAGATCCTGGACCTCATCGCCGATCACCGTCGAATCCTACAGATGTATGAAAGGTCTCCGCTGGCACGACGATGACTGGCCGGGGCGCGGGCCGTACCGTCGCTTGCGTCGCCTCGTGAAGCTTGGAGGGAGACCGACGTGCAGGAGCGCAGCCGTATCGCCCCGTGGGCCTCGCCCAGGGCACAACGACGCCTGGCGGAGCTTGAGGCCGCGGCCGAGGGCCTGGGTCTCGACGAGGTCGTGCGGACGGTCGGCACGTCGCTCGCCGCGCACCGGAGCAGACTCGACGAGGACGGCGTCGTGCTCTACGCGGGCACCAACACGATGAGCGAGCGCGCCAGGGCGGCCCACGAGCTGTCGGCGGCCTGCCGTCCCTCCATGGGCTGGCCCGGGGAGAAGTTCCAGACCGGCCTCGACGAGCTGGACGTGCTTGAGGTGCTCGCCCCGTTGGGGATGGCCTCCCTGATGGAGGGCGAGTTCGCCGAGGTCAGGCTGCAGAGCGCGACGCTGGCCAACCTGGCCTGCTACACGGCCTTCGCCGTACCCGGTGACACGATCGCGGTGCTGCCGGAGGCGGCGGGCGGCCACGCCAGCCACCACGCCCAGGGCGCCGCGGGGATCCGGGGCCTGCGGGTCGTCGACCTGCCCTACGACGCGGCCGGGTTCGGCATCGACCACGACGCCCTGCCGGGTTTCCTGCGCGAGCACCGGCCCGCCCTGGTGGTGATCGGGGCGAGCCTGATGCTGTTCCCGCACGACGTCGCGCGGGTGCGGGCCGCGTGCGACGAGGTGGAGGCGGTGCTGCTCTACGACGCCTCGCACGTGGCCGGGTTGATCGCGGGGGGCCGTTTCCAGCGGCCCCTGCGGGAGGGCGCCCACCTGCTGACCATGTCCACCTACAAGTCCTTCGGCGGCCCTCCCGGGGCGGCCATCGTGACCCGCGACGAGGACCTCGCCCAGCGGGTCTCGGCCGCCGCCTACCCCGGGCTGACCGCCAACTACGACGCCTCCCGGCTGGCCCCGCTGGCCGTGACGGCGGCCGAGCACGCCGCGGAGGGGCCGCGCTACGCCGACGCCTGTGTCGCGAACGCGCACGCCCTGGCCGCCGCGCTGGCCGAGGAGGGCTTCGCCGTCGCGGCGGCCGACCTGGGCTGGACGGTCTCCCACCACGTCGCGGTGGACGCCGCGGCCTTCGGCGGCGGTGACGAGGCGGCCAGACGGCTGGCCGAGGGCGGCGTCTACCTCAGCGGCATCGGCCTGCCCGACCAGGCGCCGGGCGAGCCGATGCGGGGCCTGCGGATCGGCACCCAGGAGGTCACCCGGCGCGGGTTCACCCCCGACACGATGCGGCCGGTCGCTACGCTGATGCGCAGGCTGCTGATCGACGGCCACGACCCGGCCGAGGTGTCGCGCGACACGGTGGCGCTGCGCCGTTCCCTCCCCTGATCCCGGACCGGCCCGCGACCCCCTGGGGCCCGGCGCCCCTGGCGGGCCGGTCCGTGCACCTCTCCGGCGTGAGCGCGCTCAGCCGATCCAGACCGTCTTGAGGTTGCAGAACTCGCGGATGCCGTGGGCGGACAGCTCCCTGCCGTATCCAGAGTTCCTGATGCCACCGAAGGGCAGCTGCGGATACGAGACCACCATGCCGTTGACCGCGACCATCCCGGCCTCAAGCTCGTTGACGAGACGCTCCTGTTCGCGCTCGTCGGTGGTCCAGGCGTTGGCGCCGAGCCCGAAGGAGGTGGCGTTGGCGAGCGTGACGGCCTCCTCGACGTCCCCGACCCGGTACAGCGAGGCGACCGGGCCGAACGACTCCTCAAGGAACAGCTTCATCCCGGGGGTGACGCCGCTCAGCACGGTCGGCTCGTAGAACCAGCCGGGCCGGTCGGGGCTCACCCCGCCGCACAGCACCCGCGCGCCGCGCCCCGCCGCGTCGGCGACCAGTTTCTCCAGGTCGTCGAGCCCCTGCTCGGTCGCCAGCGGCCCGACGTCTGTCGTCTCCTCCATGGGGTCGCCGACCCGCAGCGACTCCATCCGCTCGACGAAGAGCGCCTCGAACTCGTCGTAGACGTCGGTGTGCACGATGAAGCGCTTGGCCGCGATGCATGACTGGCCGTTGTTCTGCACCCTGGCGGTGACGGCGGTCGAGACGGCGGCCTCAAGGTCGGCGGACGGCATCACCACGAAGGGGTCGGAACCGCCCAGTTCGAGGACGGTCTTCTTGACCTCGGAGCCCGCGATCGCCGCGACGGAACGGCCCGCGGGCTCGGAGCCGGTCAGGGTCGCGGCGACCACACGCCTGTCCCGCAGCACCGACTCGACCTGCGAGGACCCGATGAGCAGGGTCTGGAAGCAGCCGGCGGGGAAGCCCGCCCTGGTGAACAGCTCGCCCAGGTAGAGCGCGGTCTGCGGGACGTTCGAGGCGTGCTTGAGCAGTCCCACGTTGCCCGCCATCAGGGCGGGCGCGGCGAAGCGGATCACCTGCCAGAGCGGGAAGTTCCACGGCATCACCGCGAGCACCGGCCCCAGCGGCTGGTAGCGCGCGTAGGCGCGCCGTGCCCCGACAGCTTGCGCGTCCCCCGGCTCGTCGGCCAGGAGCGCCTCGGCGTTGTCGGCGTAGAAGCGCATCCCGGTCACGCACTTGGTGGCCTCGGCGCGGGCCGAGGCCAGTGTCTTGCCCATCTCGGTCGTCATGAGGCGGGCCGTCTCCTCAAGCTCGCCTTCGAGCAGGTCGGCCGCCGCGCGCATCCAGGCCGCCCGCTGCGCGAAGCCGGTCGCCCGGTAGGTCAGGAAGTCGGCGGCGGCGCGTTCGAGCCGTTCCTCGACCTCCCGCTCGTCCAGTGGCTCGAAGGTCTTCAGGGTCTCCCCCGTGGCCGGGTTGACCGTCGCGATCGCCATCACTGCCTCCTCGACGGCCGCCGCCCCCGGACGGCGGCCGGAATCGGGACCTGCCGGACAGGGGGCGTGTCCTGCACGCCCCCTACCCTCCCCAGATATCCGCTCAGACCCGGAGGAAACAGGGGTCAGGCACCGACCTCGATGATGACCTTGCCGACGGCCCCCGCCTCGACCGCCGCGTGGGCGTCGGCGGCGCGCTCCAAGGGGAATCGGACGATCGGCAGCCCCGCCTCCTCCCCCACGCGCAACGCGCCCGCGGCGACGGCGGCGGAGACGTCCTCGACGGCGGCCAGCTTGACGGCCTCGGGGACGGTGTAGACCAGGACTCCCTGGTAGCGGAGGTTGCCCGCCGCGACCGGCCCGAGCGGCAGGAGGACCTCGGGAGGGCCGCCGTCCACGGCGTAGACGGCGACGGTCCCCGCGGGGGCCAGGACCGCGAGGTCGAGGTCGAGGTTCACCACGGGCGCCACCTCGACGACGAGATCGACGCCGCACGGGGCGACCCGCCTGATCTCCTCGGCCGCGTCCCCCTCGCGGTAGTTCACGACGTGGTGGGCACCGGCCGAGGCCGCGAGCGCGGCCTTCTCCGGGCCGCTGACCGTGGTGACGACCGTGGCGCCCGCCCACCTGGCGAGCTGGATCGCGGCGTTGCCGACCGCGCCCGCCCCACCGGCGACCAGTACGGTACGGCCCGCCAGCGCGCCGGGCGCCAGCCTTCCCGCGCCGCTCTCCCCCACGGTGTTGTCCAGCACGGTGCTGTCCAGCACGGTGAGGCAGCGGTGCGCGGTCAGCGCGGGGACTCCCAGGGCCGCGCCCACCTCGAACGAGACTTCTGCGGGCAGCCGTACGGCCTGGCGGGCGGGCAGCACGACGAACTCCTGGGCGGTGCCGTCGGGGCGCTGCCAGGCGGCCTCCCAGATCCAGACACGGTCGCCGGGCCGCAGGTCGTCGACCCCCGCGCCGACCGCGTCCACGACGCCTGAACCGTCCTGGTTCGGCACCACCTCGGGGAAGGTGGGGCCTGACTCGTCCGCGCGGAACTTCCAGTCGCTGGGGTTGACGGCGGACAGGACCACGCGGACCCTGACCTCGCCCGGCCCCGGCTCGGGAACGGGCCGCTCGACCAGGCGCAGGACCTCGGGTCCGCCCGTCTCGGTGTAGATGATCGCTCTCACACCGGAGGTAACCTCCGCTTAGAGCGGCTTATTCCTCCTGTCTCCCGCGGAACCGCCGTGAGAGGGGCGGCCCCGCGGGTCTGTCTCCGTCAGTCTCCGAACCTGGAGGAGCGGAAGAGCTTGACCACGAAACCGGCGACCACGGCGATCAGACCGAGGATCAGGGCCCACTTGATGAGGCCGACGACGAAGCCCAGGATCGAGCCGAGCAGGAAGAAGGCGAGCACCACGGCCGCCACAATCAACAGAATCCGTCCCATGTCTCCACGCTACGACCCGGTATGCCCCCGACGGCAGGGGCGTGGACCGAAGTCAGGGGCAAGCCAGGGTTCCCCCTCGGGGACACCCCTGGTTCCCACGCGGGGGTGTCGGGTGCCGCCGGGGCCTGAATGTCTGCCAGACTTCCGGGATGATTTCGTCGCCTTCCGTGACATCCGGCCCGCTGGGACGGGTTCCGCGATCCCGGGGTAGAGCCCCTCAATGACGGTCATGAGCTTCACCGGGCGGCTGTCCGGGCGGATCACGGAGGCCTGGGTGCGCGCCCGCCGTCGGCACGGCTGGCTCGACCATCTGGCGCGCGCCGCCGTGCGTTACGACCAGGTGGACGGTGGCCGCCTGTCCGCTGCGCTCACCTACTACTCGTTCTTCGCGATCTTCGCGCTCGGCCTGCTCGGGTTCGCGATCATCGGGCACGTCCTGGACACGCCCGAGGTGGTGCGGGCCGTACAGGACTATCTGAGTGAGACCTTCCCGCGTCTCGACGTGGCGGCGCTGCGGGAGGCGCAGAGCACGGCCGGGCTGATCGCCCTGTTCGGCCTGCCGCTGACCGGGCTGTTCTGGATCGACACGCTGCGCTCGGCGATCAGGGCCATCTGGCACCTTGAGCAGTATCCGGGCGTCCTCCTGCTGCGTCAGCTCATCGACCTGGGGGTGCTGGCCGGGCTCGGGCTGCTGCTCTCCCTGACGCTCACCCTGGCGTTCGTCACCGGGGAGATGCTGAGCTGGCTGGTCGCGCACACCGTGGGCACCAATGACGCCCCGGCCCAGTGGCTGCTGTCGGCCGCCGCCTTCGTGGTGGGGCTCGGGGTGAACACGCTGCTGGCGTTCGCCCTGCTGAGCGGGCCGCCGAGGCTGCGGCTGCCGCCGCGCAGGGCGCTGGTCCCCGCCCTGCTCATCACCGTCGGCCTGGAGATCCTCAAGACACTCGGGCAGCTCTACATCGGCATGACCGCGGCCAACCCGGCCTACCAGGTGGTCGCGGGCGCCGCCGCGATGCTCGTCTTCCTCAAGCTCCTCAACCAGCTCGTCCTGTTCGCCGCGGCGCTGACGGCGACCGGCAGGGACGGCCGGGTCGTCGATCTGACGACCGGCAGAATCGTCCCGCCCGTCGTACCGGCCGCCGTTCCACCGGTCGCCGCACCGGAGCGGGATGTGACCGGCGCGTCGTGAGCGCGGAGGTTCCACATCCGGGGGAGGAAGTTCCACACCTCGGGGGGTAATCCTCTCCACCGGTACGTGATTGATCAGACACAGATCGTTATCTACGCTCGCGGCATGGAGATCCCCACCGAACCGATCGGCAGCATCCCCCGCCCTCCGGAACTGCTGACCGCGCTGGCCGACCACGCCGACGGCCGGATCGGCGACGAGGAACTGGCCGCGCGGCAGGCGGAGGCCGTCGCGGAGACGATCAGACGCCTTGAGGAGACCGGCTCCCCCGTCCTCGTGGACGGCGAGCAGTCCAAGCCGAGCTTCGCCACCTACCCGATCGCCGGTCTGCCGGGGCTGCGCCCCGACGGTGCGGTCATCCCGTTCGCGGACGGCCACACCCGGCAGCTACCCCGCCTGACCTCGGGCCCGTTCCGCTACGCGGTGCACGCCGAGGAGTATCTCAGGCGGGCCAGGAGCCACACCGCTCTGCCGGTCAAGCAGGCGGTCATCGCCCCCTCGGCGCTGAGCCTACTCTACCCGGCCGACGGCATCGAGGACTACCCGCGCAAGGCCTTCCTCGACGACCTGGTCAGCGAGGCCGAGACGGACATCCTCGGCAGCCTGAACGCGGGCGCGCACGCCGTACAGCTCGACTTCACCGAGGGGCGCCTGTCGCTCAAGCTCGACCCGAGCGGCGGGCTGCTCGACGACTTCGTCGAGCTCAACAACCGGGTGCTCGACCGCTTCAGCCCGCAGGAGCGGGCCAGGATCGGCGTGCACACCTGCCCCGGTGGCGACCAGGACTCCACGCACAGCCTCGACGTGGACTACGTGAGCCTGCTCCCGGCGCTCTTCCGGCTCCAGGTGGGCAACTTCTACGTCCAGCTCGCCAGCGAGGCCGACCCCGAGCGGGTGCTGAGCGTCATCGGCGAGGCCCTGCGTCCCGGCGTGCGGGTCTTCGTCGGCGTCATCGACCCGATCGATCCCCGCGTCGAGACGGCCGAGCAGGTGCGTGACCGGGTGCTGGCCGCCGCCCGTCACATCCCTCTCGACCAGCTCGGCACCTGCGACGACTGCGGTTTCTCCCCCTTCGCCGACGACACCTCGACCTCCCGCGAGACGGCGTTCGCCAAGATCACCGCCCGGGTCGAGGGGACCGCGCTGGCCGCCCGGGAACTCGGGCTGTGAGGAGGTGTCCCGCCGCCCCCTCCCCGCGGCGGGGGCGGCGGGACACCTCCCGGTACGGTGTGGCCCATGACCGCATACATGATCGCGAAGGTGAAGGCGACCGGCGACGAGGCGGAGCTGGCCGCGTACCGCGCCCAGGTCGAGGCGACCCTCGAACCGTACGGCGGCCGCTATCTGGTGCGGGGCGGCCCCGTCGAGGTCCTTGAGGGCGACCCCGAGCCCGGCCGGATCGTCGTCGTCGAGTTTCCCGACGCCGAGTCCGCCCGCGCGTGGAACGACTCCCCCGAATACCGGCGGATCGCTCCCCTGCGGATCCACAACGCCGAAAGCGACCGCCTGATCGTCACGGGGGTCTGACCTCAGCCCCCGTGGACGACCTCGTGCTCCCACTCCGAAGGCGGCTGGGTGTGCAGCCGCCAGTAGTGCTCGGCGATGTCGTCCGGGTCGTAGGCCGTCCCCGGGGCGACCGCTCCGGCGACGGTCACGCTGGCCACGTGGACCCCGGCCGCGCCGTACTCCTGGTCGAGCAGCGTGACCAGCGTCCGCACGCCCGCCTTGCTGAGCGAGAGGCTCACGTACTCGGCCCTGGGCTCGGGCATCCCGCCCGTGACGATGAACGAGCCACCGCCGCGTTCGGCCATCCCCGGCGCGACGTGCGCGGCCGCGGTGAGCGCGCCGACGACGTTCACCGCCCAGACGTCCAGGTGCTCCCGCACGGACAGCTCGCCGGGCGCGTCGGGGCGGACGATCGCGGCGTTGTAGACCACGGCGTCCGGTGGGCCGAGCTCGGCCGCCGCCGCGTCGAGGGCCTCCCGCAGGGACGTCTCGTCGGCGCTGTCCGCCGTCAGGGTGACCACCGGGCCCCCCGGGATCGCCTCGGCCACCGCCTTGACCGTTTTGTCGGTGCGGGCCACGAGTGCGACGGGCAGCCCCTCGCGCGCGAAGCGCGCCGCGACGGAACGTCCGATCCCCGAACCCGCACCAATGACGATAATTCCTGACATGTTTCCCCCTTTTTGGGCGCCGTCCCCGATGGATCGGAGCGTAAGACCTTCACATTGGTGTGAAGGTCAAGGGGGCAAAGAAGAACGCCCTCCGGCGCCGGGCCGGAGGGCGTTCTTCGTCAGGAGAGACCGGTACGGCCCCCGACGAGGGGAAGGGTGACCGAACTGGCGCCCGGTTCGACCGCGACCCTGGTCCCCGCGGGGAAGCGCAGGGTGAAGTCACGGTCGGTCGAGACGAGCACGACGCCGATCCGGTGTCCCGGCTTGACCACGTAGTCGCTGGGCTGCAGGTCGAAGGCGAAGTCGTAGAACCTGCCCTCCTTCAGCAGTTCCGTCCTGGCGGCGGAGTTTCGGTTGCGCACGTCGAGCCACCCTCTGGTGATGATCTTGTAGGGGGCGGTCTCCGTGACGTGCTTGGCCAGGTAGGTGCAGCCGGTGTCACCCGGCACACCCTGCCCGTAGCAGTACGGCTCCTGGCTGAAGATCACACCTCCGGTGGCGCGGGTGTCACTGCCGTAGTCGACGAGCAGCGCGGTGAGGTACGGCGAGCGCCCCCCTGCGAAGGAGGCCCTGACCTTCACCTTCGGTGTGCCGGACAGGCGGACCTGCCCGTCCACCGGCTCCGACAGGTAGGCCAGCCGGTTCGGGTCGGTCGTGACGACGTCCTGGGCGAGCTGACCGGCGGTGCGGCTCCCCTGGTCGACGAAGGACTCGACGCCGTGGCCGTGCGGGCGCCGCGACCCCAGGGTGCCGTTGCGGTCGTGCGTCCCGGCGCCGAGGTTCAGCCGGACGTCACGGGTGCCGGGAAGCGGCCAGGTGGCGTACTGGGCCCACTGCTCGGGACCCGACTCCACGTCGGCCCTCGGCTCGTCCAGGATGCCGTTGCGCAGGCCGTACAGGTAGAAGTCGAACCAGCGGTGCAACTGGCGCAGCCACTCGGCGTTGCGGGAGGCCAGGGAGAAGGGGTTGAAGTGGGGGCCCTGGTGCAGCCAGATCTTGCGCTGCACGCCCTGACGGGCCAGGGCGTCCCACCACTGGACGGTCTGCTTGGTCTTGACGTTCCAGTCGTTGAGCCCGGCGACCGCGAAGACGGAGGCGCGGACCCCGCGCACGTGGTTGAGGTAGTTGCGCCGGTCCCAGAAGGGGGAGTAGTCGCCCGTCACCCGGTCCTGGTCGCGTTCGATCCCGTTGACCAGGGCGCCGCAGGCCTGCTCGGCGTTCTGCCTGGTCAGGACGTAGCGGGCCAGGATGTCGGTGTCCTCGCCCTGGTAGCCCTCGGGGGCGACCACGCCGCCGTTGGCGCGGTAGTAGTCGTACCAGGAGGAGATCGCCGCGATCGGCACGATGGTCTTGAGGCCCCTGACTCCGGTCGCGGCGACGGCGTTGGCGAGCGTGCCGTTGTAGGAGACGCCGATCATGCCGACGTTGCCCGTGGACCAGTCGGCGCGGACCTGGTTGCCCGCGGCGTCGAAGGCGCGGGCCCTGCCGTTGAGCCAGTCGATCGCCGCCTTCGGCCCGGCCGTCTCGTTCTCCAGGCCGGAGGTCGGGCAGCCGGTTGCCCGTCCAGAGCCGAGGTTCTCCACCAGCACGACGGCGTAGCCGCGCGGGACGAAGTAGTTGTCGTAGTAACCGCGGAAGGGCGGCGCGACCGCCCGTGAGGCCGGGGGACGCTCCCCGGCACCGAAGATCGCCTCGCTCAGACCGTCGAGCTTGTTGCGACGGTAGTCCATCCCCGAGGGGTCGGAGGCGTCGAGATCGACCGTGTGGTTGACCACGGTGTTGGTGCCCGCGTAGTAGGGGCTGGACTCCATGATGACCGGGACCTTCAGCCCGGACGCGGTCTCCTTGGGCCGCATGATGTCGACGGCGACCCGGTCCGGGCTGCCGTCACGGTCGCTGTCCACGCCGGCGACCTCGACGAACACGGTCTCCGTGAGGGCGTCGGCGCGTGAGTAGACCGGTTTGGTCTCCTCGTTCTCGATCGGGGCGGGCGCGGATCGCGCGGCCGCCGCGGGCATGACGACGCCCGAGGGTACGGCGACCGCCATGGCGATGAGGACTGTCTTCCATCTGTTCATCGAGGGGGACTCCCGAAGGCCGATGAAGATTGACAACTGCAGTCAATGTCCAGCAAGCCGAACTTCACCGACAAGATCCGGGAGGTAACGAATTCTGTGACTACTTAGCGTTACGAGCGAGATCCAACGCGTAGTCGTGGTACCAGGTCCCCGGCGCGGGCTCGCCCCGGTGGCACTCGCCGTCCGACTCACCCGGCCGTTTGACCCACAGGAAGGCGTCCACCCGCTCACGGCCCGTCTGGGTGGTCGGCGCCGTGCCCAGGGCCCGGCCCGCCGGGTTGCACCAGGCGTCGTCGCCCTGCGCGCCCTTCGGCGAGCCGTTGCCGTTGCGCGAGGTGTCGATCACGTACGGCGCGCCGCCCAGCGCCTCGGAGAGCCGCCCGGCGACGGCGACGCTCTCCTCGACGGTGAAGAAGTTGCTGACGTTGAAGGCGAACCCGTCGGCCGTCGTGACCCCCGCGCGCCGCATCGGATCGACCCAGGCGCCGGGGTCCCTGATCCAGCCCGCGTTGCCCGCGTCGAGGTAGACCCTGGTCCTCGGCTGCCGTTTGAGCGTCTCGACGGCGTCCTTGAGCAGGTCGAGGCGTTCGTCCGCCTTGCCGCCCTGCGTGCAGTTGTCGAGGATGTGCGCGAGCGCGTCCGGTTCGAGGATGACCCAGGCGGGGCGGTCGGCGAGGCCCTCGGCGAAGCGGCGGATCCAGGCGCGGTACTCGTCGGGGTTGGCGGCGCCGCCCGCGGAGAACTGGCCGCAGTCGCGGTCGGGGATGTGGTAGGCCACTAGGATCGGCACCCGGCCCGCCTTGGCCGCCTTCTGGGTGAGGGCCTCGACCCGGGGCGCGGGGTCGGCGTCGCCGATCCAGACGGCGGTGGGGCGCTCGGCGATCCTGCCGACCAGCTCCGCCTCCTGGGTCTTGCCCTCCTCGCGCAGCCTCCTGACCTCCCTGGCCGCGGCCCCCTCGTCGTCCACGTAGAAGTTCGTCCCCGTGCCTCCCGTGCTTCCGGTGGAGGACGACGGCCGTACGGCTGACGGTTCCGGTCCCGCCGTACAGGCCGTCGCCATGGCGAGGGCGAGCGCGGCGGCGGCGCGGCCGTAGCTGTTCAATCGTGCTCCCTCAGGCTCGACCGTCCAGGACGTGGACCCAGCGGGCCTGGGACGGTGTTCCCTTTTGTGTGACTCCGAACATCATGTACCAGCCTGGCGGCATGAGTGCGGGGTTGGTGGGGAGCGTGACGACGATGCCGCTCGGCACCCGGGTGAAGTCGATCTCGATGGAGCGCTGCTCGACGTCGGTGACGTGGGTGACCGCGCTCGGCCGCATGAAGCGCACCTTGGCGATGCGCTCGCCGTCCGGGGTCTTGAAGCCCGCCCTGCCACCGAGCCTCACCTGCTGCCGCCCGTCGGTGAAGACCGGGCGCCGCTCGCCGTTGTGCAGGTAGGGAGGGGTGTAGATCTCGACCCGCTGCTCGAAGCTGCCGGGGACCGAGCCCTCCCCGTTACCGAAGAGCGGGTCGGAGCCCATGCTGAGCACCCGGCCGTCGGGCAGCAGCAGGCCCTCGGCGTGGTAGTTGCGGCCGACGGCGGGGGCGGCGGCCTGCCGGAAGGCGTTGACCCCGGGGTCGTAGAACTCGGCCCGCAGGATGTTGCTGTCTCCCCGGCCCCGGTAGTCGCCGGAGCCGTTGAAGGTGAACACGGTGTCGTCGGGCAGCAGCACCGCCGAGGAGTAGCGCACGGGGTGGGAGAGGTTCGGGCCGCGGACGTAGCGGGGCGCGGGCTGCCTGAAGTCGATGATGGCGGTCCTGTCTGTGGAGTTCTTCAGGCCGGGCTGGCGCTCCCCGACCGGTCCTCCGCCCAGCACCATGATCTTCTGGTCCTGCGCGGGGGGCAGCATCACCGAGGCGCCGGTCTCGTTGAGCTCGGGCTCGGGCAGGCCGGGCACCGGGGTGAAGGCCTCCGTCTCGTCCGGCGCGAGACCTCCGGGCGCCCCGGCAGTCGGCACCAGGCGGTCGGTGTCGTGGCGGTAGTCCCACACGCCGGGGGGACGCATCGCGAGCTGGCCGGGGCCGTACCCCGCGCTCATGCCGGAGAAGAAGAGCGTGTCGTCGTCGAGCAGGAACAGCGCCGGGTAGGTCGGGAAGAAGCGCCGGGGGCCGGGGCTCCACTTCTTGGTGGCCGGGTCGTAGATCTCGTTGTCCCTGGTGACCTGGCCGACCACGTCGAGCCCGGAGACCGTCATCACCCGGCCGTCGGGCAGGCCCGTCAGCGTCGGATACCAGCGGCCCTCGGTCATGTTCTGGACCCGGTTGTAGCGCTCGGTCACCGGGTCGAACTCGAAGGCGTCCTTGATGCCCTGGAAGTCCTGCTTGCCGAGCGTCATGCCGCCGCCCATGGCGTACAGGTTGCTCTTCTCCCTGTCGGTGGCCAGTCCCTGGATCTCGTACTTGACGGAGCCGTCGGCGGCGTCGAGCACGCCGGAGGCGCCCTCGGTGACGGACTCGGCGAACACCTTGGTCTCGCTGGGCGTGACCTTCGCCCTGCCGCGCACCCCGGTCTCGGTCTTTGTCGCGGGCGGCACCATGATCATGGTGGTGGTGCGGTAGAGCCGTCCGTCGGGGGCGGCGACCAGGGTGCCCTCGGGCAGGTGCTTGGTGAGGTGCGGGTTCTCGTTCTTCACCACCAGCGGCCCGGCGGCCCGTTTGACCTTGTCCTTGAGCACCTCGAAGCGCAGCGTGCCGCCCGCGATGAGGAGTTTGCCGTCGGGCAGCATGACGTGGCCCGAGCAGAAGAGGTCGACGGGGGTGTCCACGTGCTTGAACTCGTCGGGCTGCCCCGGCCTGGACGGGTCCCACAGCACGGTGTTGAAGGTGCCCTTGTCGAAGTTGACGATGTTGTTGCCGGAGCCGGCGACGATGAGCACCTTGCCGGTGCGCAGCAGCGCCGCGTGGATGGCGTTCACCTTGAACCGGTCGGGGACGTTCAGGAAGCTCCAGTGGCCGTGGCTCGCCTTGTAGTCGTCGCGGTTGATCTGGTACTCGTGCCACTCCCGCTGGGCGAACCCGGCGACGGCCGGGAGGTTGACGCCGACGACGGCGGTCACGATCCCGGCGACGACCAGGTTCTTGCGCAGCCTGCTCATCGACTTCTCCTAGCGGTCCACGCCCAGGCGACCAGGGGCCCCAGGCAGATGACGAGGGCGAGAATCCCCCACAGGGTCATGGCCAGGTGAAGGTGGCCGGTCCAGAAAACGTTGAGCAGCAGGCCCCCGCCGAAGATCGCGGCCCACCACAGGTGGATGCGGAAGGTCGCGACCCGGTCGGGGCTGGCCGAGTCGCCCTTCGGGGTGACGACGAACCTGCTGGGGCGCCGCAGCGCGGCCCCGACCAGGGAGGCCACGTAGATGGGGGCCGACAGCGCCGACATCACCATCCCGGCGACGCCTGAGGAACCCTCTGGCTCGTGCGGGCTGACGTTGTGCCTGCGGTTCCAGGTGTAGAGCATGACCTGCAACAGGGCGGCGTCGCCGTACAGCATGAGCCAGACGTCCATCGGCACGGTCACGCCCGAGCCGCCGACCGCCATGAACAGCACGGCGCTCAGCCCCGCCAGCAGCCAGTTGAGCGCGGACATGGGATAGAACGTCACCATCAGCGTGTAGTTGAACAGCCTGCCGGGCGACAGGCGCGGGGCGGCCCGCCAGAACTGGGTCAGCAGCGTCTCGTAGGTGCCTCGGCTCCAGCGAAGCTGCTGGGTGAAGAAGTCGGTCCACGACGTGGGCCCCTCCCCCACGGCCAGCACGTCGGGGGTGTAGACCGACTTCCAGCGCTGCCCGGTCTTCGGGTCGCGGGCGCGGTGGAACTCGATGCCGGTGGCCATGTCCTCGGTGATCGAGTCGTACAGGCCGCCGATCTGCCTGAGTGCCCTGATCCGGACGGCGTTGTTGGTGCCGACGAACATCGGCGCGCCGTAGCGGTTGCCCGCGCGCTGGATCAGCGAGTGGAACAGGAACTGCTGGCTCTCGGCCGCCTTGGTGACCCCGGCCGTGTAGTTGCCGTAGACCTGGGGGCCGACGACGAAGGCGACGCCGGGGTCGCGGAAGTAGCCGAGCATGCGCTCGCAGAACTCCGGCAGCGGCACGTGGTCGGTGTCCACCGAGACGAAGAAGTCGTAGTCGTCGCCGTGGGCGTCCAGCCAGCTGTTGTAGTTGCCGTGTTTGGTCTTCGCCCTGAAGGGTCCCTTCTGCTGGTTCCACTCGGGCACGCCCCTGCGGGTGAAGTGGTGGGCGCCCAGCCAGTCGCACAGTTCGTGGATCTCCGGGTCGTCGCCCTCGTCGAGCAGCCACACGTCGAGCACGCCCCGGTGGCGGATCTTCAGCGCCGCGGTCAGGGTCCGCCTGACCATCTCCAGCGGCTCCTTGCCGGGTACGCAGGTGGTGATGAAGGCGACCCTGCTGCCCGGCTCGGGCCCGACCGGGACGGGGTCCCTGGCCGCGAGCATGGCGTGGACGTTGGAGACCACGCTGACCAGCCGGAACAGCTCGATCATGGCGATGGCGACGAGCATGATCCGGTCGGCGACCGGTAGGTACCACGGGAGCCCGCCGTACGGGTCGGGGCGCTCGGTCCAGTGCTCGGGCAGCAGCAGCCAGACCATCAGCGTGAACTCGACCAGCAGCGCGGCGACCATCAGCAGCACCGCGCGCACCCGGTGTGGCTCGCTCGCCAGCAGTGAGCGGTATCTGACCCGGTACGGCTCGCCGGGCTCGGGCTCGGTGATCGGCCCGGCCAGTCTGCTGAAGCGCTCGTAGTCGTAGAGGGCCGGCCTCGCGGTTCCCGTGCCGGCGCTCATCGTGTTGGTGGCCTCACCGCGCGCACGCAGAACCCCGGCACTGTCCCCCCAGGCGGATCACATGGGCCGCCCTGCCGGAAGGCATGGCCGTCGCTGGCCCATAGATCGGTAAACGATGATCCATCATATTCTCAGGGGTAAGCCAGACATCACCGGTAACATGAGGATCTGCACCGTTACCGGGAGACTCTCAGATTCTTCATGGAACGGTCCAGAAACTACCAAACTTTCACCCCCCGTCGCGCGGCGGGGGGTGCTCAGTTCGGGACGTAAGGCCAGGTCACCCGCCCAGCAGCTCCCACCAGCCGTCGGGAGCTGGCGCGTCACCGGCGTCGATCCGCTCCCCGGGACGCGGTACGGCCAGCCGCACGTCCCCGGCCTTGGCCTCGCGCCACAGGCGGTCGACGGGCTCGGCCCACGGGTGGAAGGCGAGGGTGAAGCTCGCCCAGTGCACGGGCAGGAGCACCTCGCCGCCCAGGTCGAGGTGGGCCCGCACCGCCTCCTCCGGGGTCATGTGGATGTCCGGCCAGCTCGGGCTGTAGGCCCCGACGGGCATGAGCGTCAGGTCGAAGGGGCCGTGCTCGGCGCCGATCCCGGCGTAGCCGTCGAAGTATCCGGAGTCTCCGGCGTAGAAGACCCGGTGCCGCTCCCCCGCGACCACCCACGACCCCCACAGCGTCGTGTCGCGCCTCAGCGTGCGCCCGGAGAAGTGCCTGGCGGCGGTCGCGACGAACCGCAGGCCCGCGACCCGCGTCTCCTCCTCCCAGTCAAGCTCGACGATCCGCTCCCTGGGCACGCCCCAGCGTTCGAGGTGGGCGCCGATGCCCAGCGGGACCAGGAAGGGGGCCTGCTGCAGGGTGGTGAGCGCGCGGACCGTCGCCAGGTCGAGGTGGTCGTAGTGGTCGTGCGAGATCACCACCGCGTCCAGGGCGGGCAGGCCGACCAGCGGCGCGGGCATCGGGTGCAGCCGCCTCGGCCCCCCGATCGGCGTGGGAGAGCACCGCTCGCTCCACACCGGGTCGAACAGCACCCGCCGCCCCTCGATCTCGACCAGCGTCGTGGCGTGGCCGTACCACAGGGCGCTGACGCCGTCCGTGGACGGCGGGACCAGGGGCTCGCGCACCACGGGGATGCGGCCGGGCGGGCGGCGTCCGTCACGGTCGAGGACCATCTCGGTCAGGATCTTGACCAGGCTGCCCCTGGGCACCGACGCGCTGGGGACGGCGTTGTGGAAGGCGCCGTCGCGGAACCTCGGGGAGCGGCGCATCCGCTCCAGCCGCTCGCCCGTCGCGCTGCCGCCGAGCGCGGCCGGGACGTCCCGCAGCGCCCACCCCACCGCGGCCAGTGCCAGCCCGCCCGCGACAAGACGCCCAGCCCGCCCGTTTCCCGCCATCCGCCCACACTCCATAACACTGTCGGAAACGACCTCGCTGTCGTAACTCGCGGCCCCGCGCCGGTGTTCCCGTTCCGTGTGATGGCCACGACGGACAGTTCCATTCTTCTGAGGACGAAGGTCTCTCGGAGGGGGGCCGTCGCTGGTACGCTCCGCCCGACAGTGAGCTGTCAAGGATCGTCAAATGTCATGAAAAGTCGTACGGCTCGGCGGCGTACGGCGGACCTCATCTCTGCATCCGTGCACGAACGGCGCGACGAGGATGGGCCATGGAGACGAACGGCGTACGGCCGGCGCTGATGCTCGCGGTGGCCACCGCGGGGTTCACGGTGAACTTCTGGGCGTGGGCGCTGCTCAGCCCCCTTGGTCCCCACTTCAAGCGGACGCTCGGTCTGTCCGCCTCCCAGCAGGCGCTGCTGGTCGCGGTCCCGGTGATCATCGGCTCCCTCGGCCGGATTCCCGTCGGGGCCCTCACCGACAGGTTCGGCGGCAGGGTGACCTTCCCGCTCGTCTCGGCCGCCGCCGTCCCACCTGTCCTGTTCGTCGGCCTGGCCGGGCAGCGGTCGCTGACGGCGCTGCTCGCGGGCGGGCTCTGTCTCGGCGTCGCCGGGACGATCTTCGCGGTCGGCGTGCCGTTCGTCGCCTCCTGGTTCCCGCCCGAGCGCCGTGGCCTGGCCGTCGGCGTCTTCGGGATCGGCATGGGCGGCACGGCGATCAGCGCCCTGACCACGGTCGGGCTGACCGAGGCGGGCGGCCCGGTGGCGCCCTTCCTGCTCACGGCGGGGGTGCTGACCTGCTACGCCGTCGTCGCCTGGCTCGTCCTGCGGCACCCACCCACCACCGTGAGGCCGAAGGCGCCGAGGGCCTCGGGGGCGCGGATGGCCGCCGCGCTGCGGTTGCCGATCACCTGGCAGGCGTCGGTCCTGTACGCGGTGGCCTTCGGGGGGTACGTCGCCTTCTCGGTCTATCTGCCGGTCTATCTGCAGACGGCCTACGGGCTCGGGCAGGCGGACGCGGCCCGCAGGATGGCCGGGTTCGTGCTCGTCGCGGTCCTGGCACGGCCCCTCGGCGGCTGGCTCTGCGACCGCTCGGGGCCACTTCCCGTCCTGGTCGCGGTCTTCGCCGTGCTCGCGGTCTGCGCCGCGGCGCAGTCGTTCACCCCGCCCCTGGTGCTCACCGGCACGGCCGCCTTCCTGACCATGGCCGCGGCCTTCGGCACGGGCAGCGGGGCCACCTTCGCCCTGGTGACCCTGGTCGCCCCGGCCGACCTGGTCGGCTCGGTCACCGGCCTGGTCGGCGCGGCGGGCGGCCTGGGAGGGTTCGTCCCGCCGCTGGTGATGGGGCTCGACTACGGCAGGCTCGGCTCCTACGGCCTGAGCCTGGCCCTGCTGGCGGTGGCGTCGCTGGTGACGCTGCTGATGACGGTGACCACGGTCCGCTCGACGCTGCGGCGCCACGCGGCCCCCGCGCGGTGTCAGGCGAGGTAGTTCTCCACGGTCGCGACCTTGGTGTCGAGCCCGCCGTCGCGTCCCCTGCGGATGTCGGCCTTGAGCACGAGGCTGACCCGGCCGCACCGGGCCTCGACCGCGGCGACCGCGTCCCGCACCACGTCCATGACCTCCTCCCAGTTCGCCCCCTCGACGGTGGTGAACATCGCGTCCGTCCGGTTCGGCAGCCCCGAGGCGCGGACCACCCGCACGGCCTCGGAGACCAGCTCCCCGACGTCCTCGCCCGTGCCGATCGGGGTCACGCTGAACGCCACAAGAACCGACATGTCACTCTCCTTCACCCGCTGCTACGACGTCACCCCTCAAAAATAGCGATCATGTGTACATGAAGGTACGAACGCCCCGCACCGTCGCCGAAGCCGAGGCGATCCAGGACGAGCTCCGGTCACTGGTCGACCTGACGGGACCCGGCCCGCTGCGGCCCGCCAGGGTCGCCGGGGTGGACGTGGCCTACGACGGGGAACGGCTCGCGGCGGCCGTGGCCGTACTGGACGGAACGACACTGGAGGTCGTCGAGCGGGTGGTCGTCGGTGGCCGGGTGGCCTTCGACTACGTGCCCGGCCTGCTCGCCTTCAGGGAGATGCCCGCGCTCGTCGAGGCGCTCGGACGGCTGGGCACGCCGCCGGACCTGGTCGTCTGCGACGGGTACGGCCTGGCCCATCCCCGCAGGTTCGGCCTGGCCTGCCATCTGGGGGTGCTGACCGGTCTGCCCACGATCGGCGTCGGCAAGACGGCCTTCGTCGGCTCGTACGCGGTTCCTGACGCCGCGCGGGGGTCGTGGAGCGAGCTGGTCCTCGACGGCGAGGTGGTCGGGCGCGTGCTGCGCACCCGGGACGGCGTCAAGCCGGTCTTCGTCTCGGTCGGCCACCGCGTGGACCTCGAAACCGCCTGTCACAACGTCCTCGCGCTGACCCCGCGGCACCGTCTTCCGGAGACGACTCGGATCTCTGACCGGTTGTCACGTATGGGTTTGATCGAAAATGTCGCCTTCGAGTGATTTGATCCTGTCATCGAGAAGAGACGAGGTGACAGTGGGCGACATCGAGTGGAGTGAGATCACCGGCGCGTGGAGCGACACGAACCTGAGGGAGATCCGCGAACGACTGGCCGAGGGGTTCGACCCCGGACAGTGGCTTCCCTGGCTGGACTCGACGCCCCTGCACCAGGCCGCCCAGGAGGGCGCGGTCCGGGTGATCGGGCTGCTGCTGGCCGCGGGGGCGCAGGTCGACTCGACAGACGGCGACGGGGTCACCCCCCTCTGGGAGGCCGTACGGCACGGCCAGGACGACGCGGTCAGGCTGCTGCTGGCCGCGGGGGCCGATCCGTGGCGGCCCTGCATCGCCGGGCGCTCCCCCGGCCTCCAGGCGCTCTTCACCGAGTTGGCCGGTCTCTTCTCCGACCTGCCCGGCGCTCCCCGGATAGGCCCGAAGCTGCGGGAGATCCAGGAGACCGTGGACGACATGATGTTCTCCTACGAGGACTACCACGAGGAGTTCTGCATCTCCTTCGTCGGCGGCGTCGCCGAGGAGGAGGTGGTCCGCCGCCTGGGGGCCGTCCCCGAGCACTGCCCGCCCGTCATGGGCGGGGAACTGCGCCGGGCCGAGCACGAGTCCCCCTTCGAGACCGTGCGGATCGCGAGCCCTCCCGGTGGCGGCGTGGTGCTCTTCCAGTCGGAGGGCATCCTGCCGGTGCACGACAGCGTGGCCCGCCGCGTCACCTCGGGCGGCGGGGTCCTCGCCGGGGGCTTCCCGCTCACCAGCGGCTCGATCGACATCTGGCGGGACGGCGTCAGCGTCGCCAGGCCCTCGGTGCACGAGCAGCTCGGCGACGACAGCCCGTTCGAGCTGTGGATGTGCCGCTTCGGCGACTGCGGGGCGCACCCGTCGACCGCGACGGAGCGGGTCCTGGCCCTGATGACGCTGCTGACCGCGACCTACGTCACCGAGGAATGGCTGTGGAACACCCCCACGCGGGTGGTGCCCATCGAACTGCGTCAGACAAGCCGAGGTGGATAGAGTCGCAAAATCATGAAAAAACACACCATGACCACGCTGTGGGACGAGATCCCGGACGACGCCGACGATCTCCTTGTGGTTCGTGGCGGATTCAGAAGATATCTGTGCCTGTGCGGTAAACACCTGCCCGACCGCGACGCCGCCGAGCTGCACGCGATGGAAACCAACCAGTGCACCACCTGCCTGGGCACCACGACCGAGCAGATCACCCCGAACTTCTCCCAGCCCTGCACCTCGTGCGCCGCGACCGGCAAGCGCAAGGCCCAGCTCAGTTGGGAACTCGCCTACGCCGAGGCCGAGGCGCTCATCACCGTCGAGCTCGTCCGCAAGCTGATCACCCCGCTGACCGGGCCCTTCCGGCTCTCCGAGGTCGCCGACGCCGTACGCGCCACCCTCGACCTGCCCGTCGGCAGGCTGCCCGTGGGCCCCCGGGTCCGCGACGTCCTGCGCGGCCTCGAAGCGGGCGGCGAACTCGTCCTGGTCTCCGCCCCCGACGAACTCCTGCGCGGCACCACCGTCGTCCTCTACCGCGACCCCTACTGGCAGCACGCCGCGAAGTGAGCCTCCGGTCGTACGGCGGGCACCCGGCCAAGGTCCGCCCGCCGTACGAGGCCTGATGTGGCCAGCCCATAGGATCGGTCCACGAGGTGCCCGGCTGCCCCTTCCCTCCCCTTGATCCCATCCGTCCACGATGGAGATCGAATGCCGTTCACCGGCCGGAGGGGGTGTGAAAATGTCCCTTTTGTTCCTTGCAGCGACTCCATATCGAGCCGTCATATGCGATTTGGTATGCGGCTCCGCGACGCCACAAGCTGCACAGACGCCGATATCCGGCCCAGGGAAACGGCACGCCACAAAGTTGGGCCTTACCGGAAAGGTTCTTTACTATTAACCTTCTGGTGTGGACCTAGAAGTGCGTCATTTACGGGCGATCTGTGCGATCGCCGACTCGGGCAGCATTTCCAAGGCGGCGGCAGCTCTCAAGATGTCGCAGCCTGCGCTCGCCACACAACTGCGACGCATCGAACGCATGTTCGGTGGGCCGCTGTTCGAGCGAGGCCGGGAAGGAGCACGGCCCACACAGCTCGGCATGTGGGTGCTGGTCCGTTCACGCTCCCTGCTGCCGGCCTTCGACGAGCTTCGGCGTGACGGCATGCGCTACGCCGAACAGGCCGCGGAGAAGCTCAAGATCCGGGTGGGCTGCATGTCCAGCCATTTAGCGATAAATGTCATTAAGTGCCTCCATGAACTATTGGCCGGAGCGGACATCACCGTCCGCACCGAGGAGGCCATGGACCTGCTGCCCGGTCTGCTTGAGTCCGAGCGGCTCGAACTCGCCACGCTCGGGGACTATCCGGGACACGAGCTCACCCCTCCCCCCGGGGTGGTCTACGCGGGTGTCGCCGTCGAGCCGATCTTCATCGGCCTGGCCGCTACCCACCCGCTCGCCCAGCGGGAGGAGGTGGAGCTGCGCGACCTCGCCTGCGAGGACTGGACCCTGCACGCGCTCGCGGAATCAGGACACCGGGAGCACTTCTGGGCGGCCTGTGCCCGGCAGGGCTTCGCGCCGAAGATCGCCTACTCCGCCGACCTCAGCCTCGCCATCGACCTGATCGCCGCGGGACGCTGCGTCGGCATGTTCCAGGCGACCAGCAAGGGCTACCCGGGCATCGTCATCCGGCCGCTCGCCGGGACCCCGCTACGGTTCCGGCACATGATCGGCTGGACCGAACACGGCCCCATCGCGAGACACGGGCCGGACCTGGTCCAGGCGGTCACCAAGACCTATTGGTCAGAGGTACGGCGCGCACCTGTCTACGCCTCCTGGCTGAGGCGTCACGTGCCGCTTTCTCCGCCGGTCTAGATGACCATATCCCTTTCCTGCCGGGTTTAGCCGACCATATCTCCAAGTTATCCACATTCGTGGGGTACTCCACCCGGTCCCCGAAGTGTGAGCTTTGGTCCAGCCCAAACCCTCAGGGCTCCTTGCATCCCTCAAACCCCCCAAGGGACACCGAGAGGAGTCACCCCGCGTGAATCCCAAGGTCAAGTTAGGCGCGGTCGCCGTACTGGCCGCCGTCGCCATGGCCGCATCATCCGTGGCGAGCGCCACAACCGCCGTCGCGGCCCCCGCGGCGAGCACCAACGCCGCACTCGCGGCACCTGATCTGTCCGTGAGCAACATCCAGGCGCACCTGCAGCAGTTCCAGTCGATCGCCAACAGCAACGGTGGAAACCGCTCGTCCGGTTCCGCCGGCTACACGGCGTCGCTGAACTACGTGAAGAACAAGCTTGAGGCCGTGGGTTACACCACGCAGACCCAGAGCTTCAGCTACAACGGGCGCACGCACTACAACCTGATCGCCAACTGGCCGTCGGGTCCCGCGAGCCCCACCTTCATGCTGGGCGCCCACCTGGACAGCGTGACCGCCGGACCCGGCATCAACGACAACGGCTCCGGCTCGGCCACCCTGCTTGAGCTGGCCCTGACCATCGCCAACCTCAAGCCCAACCTCAACAAGCACCTGCGCCTGGCGTGGTGGGGTGCCGAGGAGCTCGGCCTGGTCGGCTCCAAGTACTACGTGCAGAACGGCGGCGCGAGCGGAGTTGACACCTACCTCAACTTCGACATGACCGCCTCGCCCAACCCGGGCTACTTCGTCTACGACGACGTGCCGGCGATCCAGAAGGTCTTCAACGACTACTACGCCAGCAAGAACATCCCGACCGAGATCGAGACCGAGGGCGACGGCCGCAGCGACCACACCGCCTTCAAGAACGCGGGCGTCAAGGTCGGCGGCGTCTTCACCGGCGCCTCGACCCGCAAGACCTCGGCGCAGGCGGCCAAGTGGGGCGGCCAGGCCAACGTGGCGTTCGACCGCTGCTACCACTCCTCGTGCGACACCACCAGCAACATCAACGTCACGGCGCTGGACGTCAACGCCGACGCGATCGCGAACGCGGTGTGGAAGCTCGGCGTCACCGACGCTCCCTCCAACGACTACTCGCTGTCGGTGAACCCCTCCTCGGCCACCGTGCAGGCGGGTTCCTCGACCACGGCGACGCTGAGCACCCAGCTCGTCTCCGGCAGCTCGCAGTCGGTCTCGCTGAGCGCCTCCGGCGCCCCCGCGGGCACCACCGTGTCCTTCAGCCCGTCCACCGTCTCCGTTCCCGGCAGCTCGACGGTCACCATCGCCACCTCGGCGTCGACCCCGGCGGGCACCTACAACATCACCCTGAACGGCAGCGCGGCCAGCGGGACCAAGTCGGCCACCTTCAGGCTCACGGTCGGCGGCCAGCCCCCGACGGACGACTACTCGATCTCGGTCAACCCGAGCTCGCTGAGCGTCCAGCCCGGCGCCTCCGCGACGTCCACGGTCAGCACCCAGACCACCTCGGGCAACGCGCAGTCGGTCTCGCTGAGCGCCTCCGGCGCCCCGTCGGGCACCACCGTGTCCTTCAGCCCGGCCACCGTCACCAGCGGCGGCAGCTCCACGGTCACCGTGGCCACCTCGGCCTCGACCCCGGCCGGTACCTACACCATCACGGTCAACGCCAGCGGGACCGTGACCCGTACGGCCACCATCACCCTCACCGTCAACGGCGGTCAGGGTGGCACCGAGTGGGCGGCGTGGAAGCCGTACGCCGTGGGTGACGTCGTCACCTACAGCGGCTCCAGCTACCGCTGCATCCAGGCGCACACGGCCTACCCCGGCTGGGAGCCGCCGAACGTGCCCGCCCTCTGGCAGAGGCTCTGAACCGCTGACCGGTTCTGAGCGAGGCACAGAAACCAACCAGGAAACCGGGTGACAGTACGGCGGGCGGCCACAACCGCCCGCCGTACCTGTGTCCGCGGCCCCGGAGAAATAGGGCTGAAAGCGGAAAAAGGCCGGTGTTAGTCTTCCAGCGCCGGCCGCGGGACTCCGGTGCGACTTCCGGAACCCGCCTGTGAAGCGATGATTCGCAGTTCGTGCCCCCATTCCCCGGCCGGCCTCGGCATCGGACCCGGAGGCGACGATCGAGACCCAGACGGAGACGCACGCGGACCTGATCGCCGCTGACGACGTCCTGCTGTTCGTGAACGCCGCGATCACCTCGACCGGCCAGCGGGAGTTCCACTCCGGCGAGCAGGAGCAGAGCCTCTCTCTGGACTTCCTGCACCGCTACCTGCTGGGCAACTACCGCGAGCTGTACGCGGCCACCCTCGCCCTGGACGTCAACGACCACAACGCCGTGCTGATCGCCACGAACCTGCTGACCACGGCGGCGGAGGCGGATCCGGCCCGGCGTCGCGCGGAGGGGCGGCTGATCGCCCGCAGGCTCGCCCTGCTGCCGCCGCCCCGCGTCTACGGGCTGTTCCGCGCGCTGCGCCGCGCCAGGGTCAACAACCGGCGCACCAGGGCGATCATGCGGGACTGGCTCGCCGCCCGCCCCGACCTGGCGTTCGACGCGGTGAAGTACCGGGGCGCCGTCAAGGACGTGGTCCGTCACGCCCACCTGAGGCCGGGCGGGGAGCTGGGGCCGTTCCTGTTCGCCCCGCGCGGGAAGGCCGCCTACGCCACGCCGATCCTGGAGACGTGGCGGCGGGCCCACTACGAGCAGGCCGCGCTGTACCGGCTGCCCTACACAGTGGCGGAGGGGTTCGCGGCCAAGCACCGCATCGCCCGCGCCACCTTCCTCGATCGCATCGCGCCCCAGCTCACCCGCCTTGAGCGGCTGCGCCTGCAGGAGTCGGCGCGCGGCCTGAAGGCCGACGCGGTGCGGGCCGACCTGACCACGATGCCGCTGACCCGGCTGGCGTCCTACGTGCTCTCCCTGTCCCTGGACGAGCGCGCGCACCGCCGTACCGAACTGACGGCGGCACTGCGGGCGGCCGCGCGCCGGGCCGCGGGCGGGCAGGCGGGGCGCTGGGGCTCGGTGGTCGCCGTCCTCGACGACAGCTTCTCCACCTACGGGTCGGGCCACAAGCGCCGCCGTCCGCTCGCCGTCGCGCTCGCCTGTCACTTCCTGCTGGAGGCGCTGGCCCGCGAGTACACGCCGCTGTGGCTCTCCGGCCGCTCCGACGCCCTGCTCGTCCATCCGTACGGCGCCACGCCCCTCGGTGAGCGCGTCCTCGACGGCCTCGATCGCCGCCCCGAGCGCCTCGTCATCGTCTCCGACGGGTGGGACAACGCGCCGCCGGGGCTCGCGGGAGAGGTGCTGCGGATCTGGCGCACCCGGCTCGACCCGCACCGCGCCTGTGCCGTCGTGCACCTCAACCCGGTCTACGACGCCGCCGACTTCGACGTGCGGCGGCTGGCGCCGACCGTCCCGACCGCCGGGATCCGCGACGCGGAGAACCTCGTCGCCCTGGTCGAACTGGCCCGGTTCGCGGACGGGCGCACCGGGCTGCCCGAACTGCGCGCTCATCTGGACCGCCGGGTCGAGGAGTTCCTCGGGGAGGACACGTGACGGCTCTCACCCTCACCGGGCTGTCCACCCGTCCCGCGCAGGTGTGGGGCGGCGTACGGCTCGTCCCACTGGTCCGTCAGGAGCCGATCGAGGACCTGCGGCTCGACGCCAGGATCTACGACGCGGACCTCGGCGTCGTGCAGGTGGACGCGCGGAGCGTGTACTCCTCCTACATCCCCCACGGGTTCGTGGCGGACTGGACGCGTGACGGCACCCCCGCCGCGGCGTACGGAACGCAGCTCCGGGGAGCGGCGGAGCGCGACCGCCCGCCCAGCAGGGCGCCGCTGCGCTTCCACCGCCGCATGGCCCGCAGGACCGACAGGAACCGGCTGCGGTTCCTGCCCCTGCACCTGGCGCTTGAGGGCTACCTGTCGCTGCACTTCGGCGGCCCCGAGATCGCGTGGGAGGAGTGGTCGCGCCGCGCGATCGACAGGGGGCTCTCCCCGCGCGTCGAGGAGGCCTACGTCGGCGCCCAGGTCAGGGGCCTGGGGGACGCCCTGCGCGTCTTCGAGATCCATCCCGGCCAGTGCGGCGTCGTCGTCCACGTCGCGGACACGCTCGCCGCCGTCTTCGTGGTGCCGCACCCCGACGACTACCGCGCCCTGCACTCCACCCTCGTGCACGACCTGTACGGCGAGCTGATCCACCACCACGCGACGTACGGCATGCCGGTGGCCGACTTCCGGCCCCGCGCCGTGGGCGCCTCGGTGCGCTCCCTGGCCGAGCTGCGCGCGTGGGCCCGCGAGCAGCGGGAGGGGTGGGCGGCCTTCCACGACCGGGTCATGGCGGACGGGCTGCTGGGCGCGGACTACACCTACCAGCGTGTTCACACGATGGGGAGATACCGCCTGTCCCGCTTCCTGCCGTCCTTCGAGCGGCAGCGCGAGAACCACATCGGTGAGCTGATCACCGACGACACCGGGCGGCTCGTCTACCTCAAGACGTTCCGCCTGTCGGAGAACCAGGTCCGGCGTGGTCATCTCCTGACCCGGCTCGCCGCCTGCGGCTGGAACCTGGCGGAGACCGCGGCCGCGCTCGACGTGACCGAACGTCAGCTCGCCCTGCGGATCGAGGCCGTGGGCTTCGGCCATCTCCTCCGTCAGGACGTCCTCGACCGCTACCGTGCCCAGGCCCGGTGAGTTCCCGCATACCCGAAAAGGGTAGGTATGTCGCACTAAGTCCACCACGACCATGACCAAGGCGGCGATGATGCTCCTCAGCACAGCTCCCATGCCCCACCGGGACGGGAGCGCATGAGCGCAGGGACGCCGGTCACGCGGTCGCGGGAGGAGGAGGCCGATCCGCGCCGGTGGAAGGCGCTGACCGTCTGCCTGGTCTCCGGGTTCATGACCCTGCTCGACGTCAGCATCGTCAACGTCGCACTGCCCGCGATCCGCACCGGCCTCCACGCGCCGCAGAGCGACCTGCAGTGGGTGGTCTCCGGGTACGCGCTCACCTTCGGCCTGGTGCTGGTGCCCGCTGGGCGCTTCGGCGACATGCGCGGCAGACGCAACGTCTTCGTCTTCGGCGTCGCCCTGTTCACCCTGGCCAGCGCGGCGGCCGGGATCGCCATGAGCTCGACGTTGCTGGTGCTGGCCAGGCTCGTGCAGGGCGTGGCGGGCGGCATCATCAACCCGCAGGTCAGCGGGCTGATCCAGCAGCTGTTCCGGGGGGCGGAGCGGGGCAGGGCGTTCGGCATGCTCGGTGCGACCATCGGCATCTCCACCGCGATCGGCCCGCTGCTCGGCGGCCTGCTCATCCGCCTGGGCGGCGAGCACGACGGCTGGCGTCTCGTCTTCTACGTCAACGTGCCGATCGGCCTGCTCGCCATCGCCCTGGCCTACCGCTACATCCCGCGCCGCCCCCCGGAGAGACGCACGCGCAAGAGCATGGACCCCGTCGGCGTGCTGCTGCTGGCCGCCGGTCTCCTGCTGATCCTGCTGCCGCTCGTCGAAGGCCAGCAGTGGCAGGGTTCGGGCAAGTGGCTGCTGCCCCTCGCGGGACTTGCCGTGATCGCGCTCTTCGCCCTCTGGGAGCGCCACTACGGCCGCCGCCGCGAGCCGATGGTCAACCTGTCGCTGTTCGGCAGGCGCTCCTACACCTTCGGCGCCCTGATCGCGGCGCTCTACTTCGCCGGGTTCACCGCGATCTTCTTCATCCTCACGATCTACCTGCAGAACGGGCTTGGCTACTCCCCGCTCGCCGCGGGCCTGGCCAGCACCTCGTTCGCCGGAGGCTCGGCGGTCGCCTCCATGCTCGGCGGGCGGGTCACCGTCAAGTACGGCAGGCCGCTGGTGGTCACGGGCCTGGTGATGGTGCTGATCGGCCTGGCCGTCACCGAGCTGGCCGTACGGCTGAACGCCGGGCCCGGGGTCGCCTGGGCCATCGCGGCGCCGCTGCTGCTGGCCGGGCTGGGCAGCGGCCTGGTGATCTCGCCGAACCAGACGCTCACCCTGGCCCAGGTGCCGGTCGCCGAGGCGGGCACCGCGGGCGGGGTGCTGCAGACAGGCCAGCGGATCGGCACGGCCATGGGCATCGCGGCGATCGGCTCGGTGTTCTTCGCCGTGGTCGCCTCCTCCCACGGCGACTACGCGACGGCGTTCAGGACGGCGCTGCTGGTCACCATCGGCTTCGTGCTGGCCGCGCTGGTGGTCGCGGTCGCCGACGTGCTCGCCGACCGCAGATCACGCCCACCGGGCCGCCCCGAGGGCCAGGAGACACCGTCGGGAGCCCGGCGCTCGGCGAGGCGGTGAAGCCCTACAGGCCGGGGACGCGGGCGCGCCCCACCGGGACCGCGTGGTCGTCCCGGGCCGGGCGCAGCCGGGGAAGCACCCCCTCGCCGAACCAGTAGGCCTCCTCAAGGTGCGGGTAGCCGGACAGCACGAACTCCTCGATGCCGAGCGCCGCGTACTCCTCGATCCGTTCGGCCACCTGGGCGTGGCTGCCGACCAGCGCCGTCCCGGCACCACCCCTGACCAGGCCGACCCCGGCCCAGAGGTTGGGGTGGATCTCCAGGTCGCGCGCCGTACCACCGGCGAAGTCCTCGTGCAGGGCGAGCATCCGCCGCTGGCCGACCGACTCGCTGCGCCCGAGCGCCTTCCTGGCAGCCTTGATGTCCTCGGGGTCGAGGGCGCCCAGCAGCCGTTCCGCCTCCGCCCAGGCCTCCCGCTCGGTGTCCCTGGTGATCACGTGCAGCCGGATGCCGTACCTCAGCGTGCGTCCCCGCTCCTCGGCGAGGCCGCGGATCCACTTGATCTTCTCCGCCACCTGGTCCGGCGGCTCGCCCCAGGTCAGGTAGACGTCCACGTGCCCGGCCGCGACGGGTCCCGCCGCCGCGGACGAGCCGCCGAAGTAGATCTCCGGGACCGGGTCCGGCGCCTCGGCGACGGTCGCGCCCTCGACCCGGTAGTGCCTGCCCTCGAAGTCGTACGGCGTGCCGCTCCACGCCCCGCGCACGACCGAGAGGAACTCCCCGGTGCGCTCGTAGCGTTCGTCCTTCGCCAGGTGGTCGCCGAACCTGACCTGCTCGGCCGTCTCGCCCCCGGTCACCACGTTGAGCAGGAGCCTGCCCCGGGACAGCCGCTGGTAGGTCGCGGCCATCTGCGCGGCCAGGGTTGGCGAGAGCAGGCCGGGGCGGAAGGCGACAAGGAACTTCAGCCGTTCGGTCTCCCTGGTCAGCGCGGCCGTGACCAGCCAGGCGTCCTCGCACCAGGAGCCGGTCGGGGTCAGCACGGCCTCGAAGCCGAGCTGCTCGGCCGAGCGGGCGATCTGGGCGAGGTACTCGATGTCCGGCGGGCGGAAGGCCGCGCTCTCGGAACGGCCGTGGCCTCTCTTGAGGCCGTGCCCGCCCCCGGTGAGGACCCGGCTGTCGCCCGCGGTGGGCAGGAACCAGTGGAACTTCACGAGGACTCCTCCACGGTCGCGTCGAAACGGGTGTCGACGATGTCGGCGATCCTGACGGGCTTGGGGATGAGCCCGGCCTCGGCGAAGGCGTCGGCGACCAGTTGCTCGCGGGCGATCACGTCCCCGGCGAGTTTGAGGTCCCTGAACCCGCCGCGCTTGACGGCGGAGGCGATCACGTCCCCGTCCACGCCGGTCAGCCGGGCGAAGACCTTCGCCCACTCGTCCTGGTGCTCGTTGGCCCAGCGGTGTGCCTTGCGCACGCGCGCCAGATAGTCGCCGAGCGCGGCGGATCTGGCGGGGTCGGCGAGGGCGTCCCGGCCCGCGATCTCGAACTCGAACCCGTTGGCGTAGCCCTCGCCGTCCACCAGGATCCTCGCCCCGGCCTGTGCCTGCGCCTGGGCGGTGTAGGGGTCCCAGATGGCCCAGGCGTCGACCTTCCCCGAGGAGAAGGCGGCCAGGGCGTCCGGGGGCTGGAGGTACTGCGGCTGCACCTCGGTGAAGGCGAGCCCCACCTTCCTGAGGACGACCAGCAGGTGGAAGTTGGCCGAGCTGCCCTTGGCGACGGCGACGCGTTTGCCCTTCAGGTCGGCCGGGGTCCTGATCGGCGAGTCCTTCGGGACCACGATCGCCTGGCCCCCGATGCCCCGCTCGGCGACCCCGACGATCGAGATCTTCGCCCCCGCCGCGGCGGCGAACACCGGAGGGGCGTTGCCGACCGCGCCGAAGTCGATCGAGCCCGCGTTGATGGCCTCCAGGATGGGGGGTCCCGAGGTGAACTGGGACCAGGTGATCTTGTAGGGGGTGCCGTCGAGCTGGCCGGCCGCCTCCAGCAGGGCCCGCAGCCCGGCGCCCTTCTGGTCGCCGACGCGCAGCGTCACCCGGGACAGGTCGTCCCCTCCCGCCTGGCCGGTCCCGCCGCAGGCCGCGGTGGCCAGGAGCAGGACGGCCAGGACGGCGGTCACGAGGGATCTCGTGCGGCGGTGGTTCATACAGTTCCCTCCGGGGTGACGCCGAGCCTGGCGAGCAGGGTCGAGCGCAGGGCGACGAGGTCGGGGTGCTCGCGGTGGCGGGGACGGGGAAGATCGACCGGGGACTCGTGGGCGATGATCCCCCGGTCGAGGACCAGGACGCGGTCCGCCAGGAGCAGGGCCTCGTCCACGTCGTGGGTGACGAGCAGGATGCCGGGGCGGTGGCGCTCCCACAGGTCGAGCACGAGCCGGTGGATGGTGATGCGGGTCAGGGCGTCGAGGGCGCTGAAGGGCTCGTCGAGCAGGAGCAGGCCGGGCTCGCGGACCAGCGCCCTGGCCAGGGAGGCCCGCTGCGCCTCCCCGCCGGACAGGGTCAGCGGCCAGGCGTCGTGGAGGGCGCCGAGTCCCACCTCCTCCAGGGCCGCCAGGGCGGCGGCGCGGGGGTCGGGGACGCGCAGCCCGAGCGCGACATTGGCCAGCACCCGCTTCCACGGGACGAGCCTGGGCTGCTGGAAGGCGACCGAGACGGTGCCGCCGACCGAGACGGCGTCCCGCGTCAGCGGGTCGAGCCCAGCGAGGGCCTTCAGCAGCGTGGACTTGCCGGAGCCGCTGCGGCCGAGCAGGGCGACGAACTCGCCCTCGCGGATCTCCAGATCGACGCCGTCGAGGACGACGCGCCCGCCGAACGAGCGGCTGAGGCGGGTCACCTTCGCGGCGGGGACTACCGCTGCGGGAAGCTCTGCCGCCATGCCAGGGCCCTCCTCTCCAGCAGGCGCACCAGCGCGTCGGTGAGCAGCCCGAGGATCGCGTAGACGATCAGGCCGACCACGATCACGTCGGTGCGCAGGAACTCACGGGCGTCGTTGATCATGTATCCGAGACCGGCGTCGGCGTTGATCTGCTCGGCGACGATCAGCGCGAGCCAGGCGACGCCCAGGCTCTGCCTGAGCCCGACGAGGACCTGCGGCAGCGCGCCGGGCAGCACGATGTGCGCGACCAGTGCGGTACGGCTCAGCCGCAGCACCCTGGCCAGTTCGGCGAGGCCGCCGTCGACGCCGCGGATTCCGGAGAAGGTGTTGAGGTAGAGGGGGAAGAGCACGCCGAGGGCGACGAGTCCGATCTTGGGCACCTCACCGATGCCGAACCAGAGGATGAACAGCGGGATCAGCCCGAACAGCGGCAGGGCCCGCAGCATCTGCAGCAGCGGGTCGAGGGCGTTCTCCCCCGCCCTGCTGAGCCCGGCGACCAGCGCCAGGCCGATCCCGGCCAGCGCGCCGAGCAGGAAGCCGAGCGCCGCCCGCTGCAGGGAGACCGCGATCGCCTCGGGCAGGACGCCGGTCCCGACCAGGTCCGCGGCCGTCGAGACGATCCTGGCGGGTGAGGCGAGCAGACGTTCGGGGAGCAGCCCCGCGCTGCCCGCCGCCTGCCAGACGGCGACGACGGCCAGTGGGCTGAGCAGGCGCTGCCAGGCGGTGAAGGACCGCGAGACACGTGGCCTCGCCCGTACGGCCTGGCCACCCACCCTCGCTTCGGCGACGGGAAGAGACACGTGACGACCTCGTTACAGCTGGGGGGCTGGGTTCCGCCCATCGTCAGACATAAAACCCACAAAGTCAATCGGTAATAGGGGTTATATGCGGAACCAGAGTCATCGCCGTTCGTTGATAGGTTCAGGATTCCGTCGATTTACCTAAAAGTGGAGGAAGGGCACAGTGGACGTCGAGCAGACGGCTCTGCCGGGGATAGGACTACGGCACGAGTTCACCACGCGGTCAGGCAGACGCATAGGAATCGTCTCCCACCGTACGGGCCGCCGCGACCTGGTGATCTACGATCCCAACGACCCGGACCGGGCCTGCGAGACCGTCAAGCTGAACGACGAGGAGGCCGACGCGCTCGCCGAGCTGCTCGGCGCCCCGCGCATCGTGCAGCGCCTCAACGCCCTGCACCGCGAGGTCGAGGGCCTGGTCAGCATGCAACTGCCGATCTCGCCGGGCACGCCGTACGTGGGAAGGCCGATGGGCGACGCCCGGGTCCGCACCCGCACCGGCGCGTCCATCGTCGCCGTGGTCCGTAGCGGCCAGGTGTTCGCCAGCCCCGGCCCCGACTTCACCTTCGACGGCGGGGACGTGGTCGTCGTGGTCGGCAGCCCGGAGAGCACCTCCGCGGTCTCCGAGATCCTGGCCCACGGATAGGGCACCGGGTGCACACTGCGATTCTCCTCCTCGAGCTCGGTGCCATCCTGCTCGGACTCGGTGTTCTCGGCGCGTTGGCACTGCGCGTCGGCATCTCCCCCATCCCGCTCTATCTCGTGGCCGGTCTCGCCTTCGGCACCGGCGGCATCATCCCCCTGGCGACCAGCGAGGAGTTCGTCTCGGTCGGCGCCGAGCTGGGGGTCATCCTCCTGCTGCTCACCCTCGGCCTGGAGTACAACGCCGACGAGCTCGTGACCAGCCTGAAGGGCAACGCGCGCGCCGGGGTCGTCGATCTGGTCCTCAACGCGACTCCCGGCGCGATCGTGGCGCTGCTGCTCGGCTGGGGCCCGGTCGCCGCCGTGGCGATGGCCGGTGTCACCTACGCCACCTCCTCGGGCATCACCGCGAAGGTCCTGTCCGACCTGGGCTGGATCGGCAACAGGGAGACGCCGGTCGTGCTCTCCCTGCTGGTCTTCGAGGACCTGACCATGGCGGTCTACCTGCCGATCCTCACCGCTCTGTTGGCCGGGCTGACCTTCGTCGGCGGCGCGGTCACCGTGGCGATCGCGCTCGGCACGGTCAGCGTGGTCCTGCTGATCGCGCTGCGCTTCGGCCGGTTCATCGAGAGCTTCGTGGCCAGCCCCAACTCCGAGGTGCTGCTGCTGAAGGTGGTCGGGCTCGCGCTGCTGGTCGCCGGGGTGGCCCAGCAGCTCCAGGTCTCCGCGGCCGTCGGCGCCTTCCTGGTCGGCATCGCGCTGTCCGGGGAGCTGGCCGAGGACGCCCAGGCGCTGCTGACGCCGCTGCGCGACCTGTTCGCCGCGGTGTTCTTCGTCTTCTTCGGCCTGCAGACCGACCCGACCAAGATCGGACCGGTCGCCGGGCTGGCGGCGCTGCTCGCCCTGGTCAGCATGGTCACCAAACTGCTCACCGGCGCCTACGCCGCCCGCAGGGCCGGGATCGCCAAAGCGGGCCGGGCGCGGGCGGGCATCGCGCTCATCCCGAGGGGCGAGTTCAACATCGTCATCGCCGGGCTCGCCGTCGCGGCCGGGGTCCACCCCGACCTCGGTCCGCTCGCGGCGGCCTACGTCCTCATCCTCGCCGCGTTCGGTCCGCTGGCCGCGCGGCTGGTCCAGCCCCTCATCACCGCTGTCGCCAAACGGACCTGATCCAGGAGCGCGACACGGTACGGCCACGCCCACGGGGGAAATTTCTCCGTGCGGCGTGGCCGTACCGTATTTCATGTATTTTTGATGGGTTTTCCAGACAAGGAGCCCCGATGTCGATCGTCATTCCCGAGGATCCCTTCCACCGCAGGCTGCACCACATCGCGCCCACGGGCCTGACCGCGGAGACGGCCCAGACCTCGGGCATGCGCAGGCACGCGGCGATCAGCGGCGAGACCGTCGGCTCACGCCGGCTGTGGATGGGCCAGACCCACGTCGCCCCGGCCACCGTCTCGGCCAACCACCACCACGGGGAGTCGGAGACGGCGATCTACGTGGTCAGCGGCACCCCGTCGTTCGTCTTCCTCGACGTCGAGGGAGAGGAGCCGGTCGAGGTCCGGGTGGACACCCGGCCCGGCGACTACATCTTCGTGCCGCCGTACGTCCCGCATCGGGAGGAGAATCCCGACCCGGAGACGGAGGCGATCGTGGTGATCGCGCGCAGCACCCAGGAGGCGATCGTGGTCAACCTCGACGAACTGTCCTGGACAGGCCCGGTCCTGACGTCTCAGCGCTAGTTTCATCCTGTTATCACGATTTAAGGATAAATGACGGCATTTATCCGGTTATCGCCCTTAAACGGGGAGGACAATACCCCGGATTGGGGGGTGTTCTTCTTGGCCGAATGGGAGATGATCTGCCCGAGCGTTCAGCGGAAACCGGACCGGTCCGCCCGGTTCCGCCTGGATCGGGGATTCATCACACGGCCGAGGAGAGGATTTCCCGAGTGTCGATGGGAAGACGCAACGCGATGACACTGGGCGCCGGGGCGATAGCGCTGGCCGCGACGGGCGGCGCCGCCCCCGCCTCCGCGACGGAGAGATCGGGGGGCCCTTCGGTCCCCTCGGACGCGGAACTGGCGCGCTCCCTGCCCGGCGGTTTCACCAGCCGCCACGCCGAGGTGAACGGCGTCCGGCTGCACTACGTGACCGGGGGAAGGGGTGAGCCGCTGGTCCTGCTGCCCGGCTGGCCCCAGACCTGGTGGGAGTACCGCAAGGTCCTGCCCGCGCTCGCCGCCCGCTACCGGGTCACCGTCGTCGACCTGCGCGGCATGGGCGGCTCGGGCAAGCCCTCCTCCGGATACGACAAGAAGACGATGGCCCGGGACGTGCGCGAGCTGGTGCGCGTGCTCGGCCACGACAGGGTGAACATCGCCGGACACGACGTCGGCGCCATGATCGCCTTCAGCTTCGCCGTCAACCACCCCGAGGCGACCAGGAAACTGGCGCTGCTCGACGTCACCCACCCCGACGAGTCCTACTACGAGTTCCGCATGCTGCCGCAGCCGGGGCAGCCGTTCTTTCCGTGGTGGTTCGCGTTCAACCAGGTTCAGGGACTTCCCGAGCAGCTCGTCTCCGGCAGGTCCCGATATCTGGTGGACTGGATATTCGACTATCTCCTGGTGGACAAATCCGCGATCGGCGACCGTGACCGCGCGATCTACGCGAAGGCCTATTCCTCCCCCGACGCCATCCGTGGCGGAAACAGCTGGTATCGCGCTTTCAGCCAGGACATCGAGGACTACGGGTCGTACGGAAAGGTGGCGGCGCCGACGCTCGGCCTGGCGCACAGCGCCTTCTACCCACGCATGAACGAGGTGCTGCCCACCCAGGCGGCCGACGTCCGCGTCGCCGAGCTGACCGGGACGGGCCACTACTTCGTCGAGGAACGGCCCGCCGCGGTCGTCGGCCACCTGACGGGCTTCTTCGGCTGAGCATGAACGCGGCCCCGCCGGTCTCCCTCCGGCGGGGCCGCGCCCGTTCAGGCGTCCCACTCCTGGGCGAGCAGCTCGTAGGAGCGCACCCGGTCGGCGTGGTCGTGGGTGATGGTCGTCACGAGCAGCTCGTCGGCGCCGGTGACGTCGCGCAGGACGCGCAGCCGTTCGGCGACGGTCCGCGGCGAGCCGACGAACTGGGTGCTGACCCGGTCGGCGACCAGCGCACGGTCCTCCTCAGTCCACTCGTGGGCCGCGGCCTGCTCGGGCGTCGGGAACGGAATCGCCCCCTCCCCCCTGCGGATGCTGCGCACCCACAGCCCGTACGGCGAGGCCAGCTCACGGGCCGTCTCGTCGTCCTCGGCCACGACCACGTCCGCGGAGACCACCAGACGCGGCGCCGACAGGACGCGCGACGGCTTGAACGCCTCCCGGTAGGCCTGCGCCGCCTCAAGCACGTTGGACGGGCTGACGTGGTAGTTCGCCGCGAACGGCAGGCCGCGCTCCCCGGCGACCTGGGCGCTCTGGCCGCCGCTGCTGCCCAGGACCCACAGCTCGACCTGCGCCCCCTCCCCCGGTACGGCGTGCGCGGCCAGTCCCTCCTCGGAGCGGTAGGTCCCGGCGATGAGGGCGGCGATGTCGTCCACCTGGTCGGCGAAGTCCGGGCTCTGCGCCCCCGGCTGCTGCAGCAGCGAGGACTGCAGCGTGAAGACCGGGGAGGCGGCCAGGGCCGCGAAGGAGAACGGCTCGGGGATGAGCAGCCCGTCCACGACCTGGGCGGCCCTGGGCGGCGCCGGGGGCTTGCTCGCCTCGGCCAGCAGTTCGGTCCTGCGCTGCCCGGAGCGGCCGAGACCGAGGTCGATCCTGCCCGGATACAGCGCGTCGATCAGGCCGAACTGCTCGACCACGGCCAGCGCCGTCTGGTGGCCGAGCTGCACGGCCCCCGAGCCGACCCTGATCGTGCTGGTCGCCGCGGCCACCAGGGCGATGAGGACGGCGGGCGCCGCGCTGGCCACGCCGGGGGCGAAGTGGTGCTCGGCCAGCCAGTAGCGCCGGTAGCCGAACTCCTCGGCACGTTTCGCCAGGTCGATGGTGTTGTTGAGGGCGTCCGTGACCGTGCCGCCCGACGGGATCGGGGACAGGTCGAGGATGGACAGCGACGTCATGACTGCCTTTCGTGCTGGCTTTCGTGTCCGGGGAAGGGCCTGCTGGGGATCTCCCTGCGCAGCACGGGGGCGACGTCGCTCTGGAAGAGTTCGAGGCTGGCCCGGTGCTGCTTGTCGGTCAGGCCGTCGGCGTCGGCGGACAGGTGCATGACCTCGTGCCCGAGCCGTTCGTGGTAGCGGTGGACCTTGTCGATGATCTGCTGGGGGCTGCCGACCAGGATGGAGCTGCGCTCGACGGCGTCCTCGATCGTGTGAAAGACCGGATCGACCCCGGCCTTCCTGAACAGCTCCAGCCTGGCGTCGAAGATCGGCCGGTAGGTCTCGACCGCCTCCTGGGAGTTCCTCGCCACGTAGAGCCCGGCGCTGCCCGCCCCGACGAGCGCGTCGGCGGGGTCGTGGCCGTGGAACTCCCACCGCTCCCGGTAGTGACGGACCAGTTCGGCGTACGGCTCGACGGGGTTGGTGACGTTGGCGGAGAAGAGCGGGTCACCGTACAGGGCGGCCAGCTCGACCGACTCCCTGCTGGTCGCGCTGCCGTGCCAGACGCGGATCGGCCGCTGCAGCGGGCGCGGCAGCGCCTCCGCCTCGTCGAGTGAGGGCCGGAAGCTGCCCGACCAGGTGACCTTGTCCTCCCGCCACAGGCGGCGGAACAGCTCGTAGCCCTCGCGGTTGCGTTCCCACTGGTCCTCGGGGGTCACGTGGAAGAGCTTGGCCTGGGCGGCGCCGTTCCCCTTGCCGATGATCAGTTCGAGGCGCCCGTCGGAGAGGTGGTCGAGCGTCGAGTAGTCCTCGAAGGCCCTGACCGGGTCGAGCAGGCTCAGCGTGGTGACCGCGGTGAACAGCCTGATCCTGGACGTTCTGGCGGCGATGTGGCTCAGCACGACCGGCGGGGAGGAGGAGATGAACGGGCGTTCGTGCCGCTCGCCGACGCCGAAGCCGTCGAAGCCGAGTTCCTCGGCCAGGACCGCGTTGTCCACGACCTCGCGCAGGCGCGCGTTGGTCGGCTTCAGCTCACCGGTGATCGGGTGGGGTCCGTGGACGATCAGGGTGATGGCGAGGAACTTCACGCTCCGCCCTCCAGCCCGAGGTGGCCCCGCAGGGTGCTCGTGCCGTACTCGGTGCGCAGCACGCCACGCTCCTGCAGCAGCGGGACGACCCTGTCCACGAACTCGTCCAGACCGGCCGGGACGAGATGCGGCACCAGGATGAAGCCGTCGGCGGCGTCCTCCTGCACGAACGCGTTGATCTGCTCGGCAACCGTGCCGGGCGAGCCGATGAAGGACTGCCTGCCGGTGACCTCGATGATCAGGTCGCGGATGCCGAGCCGCTTCTCCTCGGCCAGGGCCCGCCAGCGCGCGGCCGTCTCCAGCGGGTCCCTGGTCAGCCGGGTACGGCCCCTGCTGATCGACTCCTCCTCGGAGACGAGCGGGTCGATCTCCGGCAGCGGCCCCTCCGGGTCGTAGGACGACAGGTCGCGGTTCCAGACCTGCTCCAGCAGCAGGATCGCGGTCTGCGGGCTGACCTGCTGACGCCGGACGTGGTCGGCGTTCTCCTGGGCCTCGGCGTCGGTGTCGCCGAGCGCGAAGGTGACCCCGGGCAGGACCTTCAGCGAGTCGGGCGACCTGCCGTTGGCCACGACCCTGGCCTTGACGTCGCGGTAGAAGACCTTGCCGTCCTCAAGCGTGCCGTGCCTGGAGAAGATGGCGTCGGCGTGGGCGGCGGCGAACTCCCTGCCCTCGTCGGAGTCCCCGGCCTGGATGGTCAGCGGGTGCCCCTGCGGGGCGCGCGGCACGTTGAAGCGGCCCTCGATGTCGAAGAAGGTGCCGTGGTGGGCGAACTCCCCGGCGTTCGCCGAGGCGAAGAACCCGGTCGCGGGGTCGGCGACGAGGTCCTCGGCCTTCCAGGAGTCCCACAGCTCGCGCACGGTCCGCACGAACTCCGCGGCCCGCGCGTAGCGCTCCGAGTAGTCCAGGTAGCCGCCCCTGCGGAAGTTCTCCCCGGTGAAGGCGTCGGAGGAGGTGACCACGTTCCACCCGGCCCTGCCGCCGGACAGGTGGTCGAGGGTGGCGAGCTTGCGGGCGAGTTCGTAGGGCTCGTTGAAGGTGGCGTTGATCGTCCCGGCCAGGCCCAGGTGGTCGGTGACGGCGGCCAGCCCGGCGAGCACGGTGAGCGAGTCGGGACGGCCGACCACGTCGAGGTCGTGGATCCTGCCGCGCTGCTCGCGCAGCCGCTGGCCGTCGGCGAGGAAGAAGAAGTCGAACCGGCCGCGCTCCGCGGCCCGCGCGAGGTGGACGAAGGAGGAGAAGTCGATCTGACTGCCCGAGGCTGGATCGCTCCACACCGTCTGGTTGTTCACACCGGGGAAGTGGGCGGCGAGGATGACCTGCTTCATCGGGTGCTCCCTGCGTAGCGGCTGGCGGGACGGGCGAGCCCGAGGTGGCCGCGGAGCGTGCCCGCCTCGTACCCGTCACGGAACGCTCCGCGACGGCGCAGCTCGGGCACCAGAGTGCGGGTGATCGCGTTCAGATCCGTCGGCAGTACGGCGGGGCGCAGCCGGTAGCCCTCAAGACCGGTCTCACGCCAGTCGAGCAGGAGGTCGGCGAGCTGTTCCGGGGTCCCGGCGAAGATCTTGGCATCCGAGGCGTACGCGGCGCCGTCCAGCTCGTCCAGCCTGGCCCTGCGCTCCTCGGCGGCCTGCTGGGTCTCGTCGAGGAAGACGACCAGGTCGGCGAAGACCTTCGGCTGGACACCGCCGATCTCGCGGATCTCCGCCACGATGGCGCGCGCCTGGTCGGCGTCGTGCGGCGTGATGTACTCCACGTCCACCCCACGCGCGGCGAACTCGTACGGCAGCCGCGAGTGGGCCAGCGCGGTGACCAGCGGCTGTCCCTGCGGGGGACGCGGGACGATCGAGGGTCCCCTGACGCTGAAGTGGGGTCCCTCGTAGTCGACGTAGTGAAGCTTCTCGCGGTCGACGAACCGGCCGGTCGCGACGTCGCGGATCACCGCGTCGTCCTCCCAGCTGTCCCAGAGGCGGCGCACGACCTCGACCACATCCCCGGCCTCGCCGAACAGCTCGTGGTAGATGGCGTAGTCCTCAAGGGCGACGGCCTGGGCGGGCCCCAGCTCGGGGACCTCACGGCGGCCGAAGTGGGCCGCCTCCGAGCGCCTGCCGGAAAGCTGCACCCGCCATCCGGCCCTGCCGCCGCTGACGTAGTCGAGGGTGGCCAGGGAGCTGGCGACGTGGAAGGGCTCGGTGTGGGTGGTCGTGACCGTGGGCACCAGCCCGATGCTCCGGCTCAGCGGGGCGATCCGCGAGGCCAGCAGGACGGCGTCGAAGCGGCCCCGCACCTGGTCGGTGCGGCCGTCCGGGCCGTCGAGGCGGCTGGTCTGCAGGGCGACGGTGTCCTCGATGGTGACGAAGTCGAGCCGGCCTTGCTCGGCCTCGGCCACGAGTCCGGCCCAGTAGGCGGCGGTGAACAGGTCTTTCGGGGAGGCGGCCGGGTCGCGCCAGGCCGCCGGGTGCCATCCCGCGCCGTCCAGCGCGACGGAGAGATGGAGATGAGCTGCCGACATGTCATGACGATAACATCAAAACCAGTAATTCCTACATGTTTAGTTGCATTTAGGGTGGGAGGTAACCCGGGAGACCCGCGGGAGGGGCCGTGTTCTGGTAGGCATGTGCGGGTGAGACGCCCCCTGACGATCATCATGACCGCCCTGCTCCTCCTGCTCCCCGCCGTCCCTGCCTCCGCCGCGCCGTACGTCCCGGCCGGGGTGCGCGCCGGATACGTCGTCTTCGACCGGCAGACGGGCAGGGTCACCGCGCGGCACGACGCGCACCGGAGGTTCCGTTCCGCGTCGGTGGTGAAGATCCTGATCGCGATCGACTACCTGGAGTCGCACCGCGTCGTCCCCAGGAGCGACCTCGCGCTGCTCGGCAGGATGCTCCGGGCCAGCGACGACGCCGCCGCGACCTCCTTCTGGACCAGGGGCGGCAGGGGGAGGATCGTCGAGCGGACCGCGCGCAGGCTCGGACTGACCGACACCGCTCCCCCGCCCGCCGACAAGCCGGGGTTCTGGGGCTACACCTCACTCAGCGCGATGGACGTCGTGCGCGCCTACCGCTATCTCCTCGACCGCGCCACCCCGCGGGTCCGCGACCTCGTCCTCGGCCACCTGCGCAACGCCGAGCGGTGCGGCTCCGACGGCTTCGACCAGTACTTCGGCATCCCCGGCGCGGTGCCCAGGCCCTGGGCGGTCAAGCAGGGCTGGTCGGGGTACGGCTCGACACCCCCGGTCCGGTGCGCGAAGACCTCCCCCACCGCAAGGACCGCCTCGTTCCAGGCCCGTCCGGTGTCCGTCCCCGACCTCGGTCACCCGGTGCTGCACACCACCGGTCTCGTGGGAAAGGACGAGCGCTGGATCATGGTGCTGCTCACCGCCCACCCCTCGACGGCCACCTGGAGCGGCTCGACCGCCCGGACGACCGCCCTGGCCAGGCGGATCTACCTCGCCGCGACCCGGTCAGGGCAGTGAGGCGGGCAGCCTGAACCGCGTGAAGTGGCCGGAGCCGACGAAGGAGGTGATCTCCGCGATCCGGTCCTCGCGCAGGGTCAGCACGTCGATCGACCAGCCGAGATGCGCCTTCCCCTCCTCGTTCCACAGGTAGGAGGCCACGCCGGGCTGGCCGTTCGCGCTGACCGACAGGTGCCGCCAGCTCCCGCACGAGGTCAGCGGCAGCCGTACGGCGAAGTCGGTGACCGCCTCGATGCCGCGGTACCAGTGCGTCATGGGCGGCATCGACCAGGTGACGTCCTCGGTGAGCAGCGCGACCAGGGCGTCGGCGTCGCCGCGTTCCAGCGCGGCCGAGTAGTCGGCGACGATCTCCCGCACCCTGGCGTCACCGATCCGGCGCAGCGTCCGCTGCTGGGTGACGGAGGGGACCCGCTCGGCGACGACCCTGCGGGCCCGCGCCAGGGCGGAGTTCACCGAGGCGGCCGAGGTGTTCATCGTCTCGGCGATCTCGGCGACGGAGAACCCGAGCACCTCGAACAGCAGCAGTGCCGCCCGCTGGTTGCCCGGCAGGTGGTGCAGCGCCGCGACGAAGGCGAGTTCGACGGCCTCGCGCTGCTCGTAGCGCGAGGCGGGCCCCTCGGGCAGGTCCGCGTCGGGATAGGGGCCGAGCCAGGCGATGTCGGTGCGCGGGACGTCACCGGTGACGGCCCGCTCGCTCGACGGACCGAGATCGACGGGCAGCGCCCGCCTGCCCCTGGCCTCGATGATGTCCAGGCAGGTGCGGGTGGTCACGGTGTAGAGCCAGGAGCGCAGCGAGGCGCGTCCCTCGAAGCGGGCCAGCCCCCGCCACGCGCGCAGCAGGGCGTCCTGGAGCGCGTCGTCGGCGTCGTGGCACGAGCCGAGCATGCGGTAGCAGTGAGCGTGCAGCTCGCCGCGCAGGGGCCGTACGAGACGGGTGAACGCGGCGTCGTCCCCGCCCCGCGCCCGCGCCAGGTCGGGATCGTCGGCGGTTTGAGGCTGTCCGGAAAAAACTTCCCTCACGGGCGACGATTCTGCCTCACCGCCGGAGTCTCCTCTCCCGACAGACATCGCACACCACCCCCTCGGGAGATCCGATGAACCACCCGCCAGCGGAAACCACCGTGACCACCGGCACCCTCAGGGTCGCCGACGCCACGCTGCACTACGAGATCCGGGGCGAGGGACCCCTGGTCGCGCTCGTCGGCGCCCCGATGGACGCCACGTTCTTCGCGCCGCTCGCGGACCTGCTCGCCACCGACCACACCGTGCTCACCACCGACCCCCGGGGGCTCAACCGCAGCGTCCAGGACGATCCCGAGCGGGATTCCACCCCCCGGCTGCGCGCCGACGACCTCGCCCTGCTCCTTGGGCACGTGGACCGGGGCCCGGCCACGGTCTTCGGTTCGAGCGGCGGCGCCGTCACCGCGCTGGCGCTCGCCGTCGCCCACCCGGAGCGGGTGCGCGCCGTGATCGCGCACGAGCCCCCGCTGAACCACGTGCTCGACGACCCCGCCGCGCGGGACGCCGCGGTCGAGGACATCATCGCCACCTACGCCTCCGGCGACGTCGGGGGAGCCTGGGTCAAGTTCCTGGTCAACGCCAACATCCCGCTGTCCCCTGACGGGGAGTCCGGCGAGGAACCCACCGAGGAGCCCACAGAGCAGGACCCGCAGCGGGTGGCCGACGAGCGTTTCTGGTTCCTGCACGAGATGCGGGAGACCACCCGCTGGCGGCCCGACGTCGCGGCCCTGCGCGACGGGCCGGTCCGCGTCGTGGTCGGCGTCGGGCAGGACTCGGCGGGCCAGTTCTGCGATCTCACCTCGGCCGCCCTCGCCACGGCGCTCGGCACGGAGCCGACGGTCTTTCCCGGGGGCCACATCGCCTTCGTCGAGGATCCCGAGGGGTTCGCCCCCCGGCTGCGCGAGGTTCTGGACGGAAGCTGAACGGGAGCACGGCGGTCCTCCCCCGGTTTCCCGGGGGAGGACCGCCGTCAGCGGGCTCAGCGGACTCAGTGGGTCGTCAACGGGTTGTTCTCCGACGGCTCCTGCGGGCGCGGGCGCTCGCGGTCCCTGGCGCGGGCCGAGATGGCGTCGAGCGCCCACGCCCCCGGCCCCATGACCGCGATCAGCAGGAACGCCCAGGAGTAGAGCGCGGAAAGCTCGCCGTCGTTCTGGATGGGCCACAGGGCCTTCGGCTGGTGGACGACGAAGTACGCGTAGGCCATCTCCCCCGAGCAGACCAGCGCCGCGATCCTGGTGCCGAGGCCGAGCATGACGAGGACCCCTCCAACGAGTTCGATGACACCCGCGTACCACCCCGGCCACGAGCCGAAGGGCATCGCCCCACCGCCCAGCACCCCGAAGATCTTGGCGGCACCGTTACAGGCGAAGAGCAGTCCGACGACGATACGGAACAGTGCAAGGACGTACGGCCTGGCCGATTCGATGAACTTCACGGCCCCTCCTCTTGTGCCGCCCCGCACCGGAGCGCGGGGCGCGACGGGAACGACGGCACCGGCGGGCGCCGGAGGGCACGCCCGGTCCTCCTCGGTTCATGACAGACGGGCAGGACCGTCCGGCAGGTCTGTCTCCTGCTCAGGATCCCCGGCCCATGCCATAAAAACACCCCATTTCGGACATATCACACATAAAGGACAGGGTTCAGCCGTGCTCCAGGACCTCACGCGCCGGAGGCGCAGGGGCCGGGTCAGTGGCCAGGACACTCTCGTCGAACGGCTCACGCCCCGACAGCACCAGCGCCGCGCGCGCCCTGTCGAACCCCCCGGTCCACGCCCCGACCAGGATGGCCGCCACCGCGTTGCCCGTGAAGTTGGTCAGCGCCCGAGCCTCGGACATGAAGCGGTCGACGCCGACGAGCAGCCCGACGCCGTCCGCCAGGTCGGGCCGGTGCGCCCGCAGCCCGCCCGCGAGGGTCGCCAGGCCCGCCCCGGTGACCCCGGCCGCCCCCTTGGAGGCCACGAGCATGAAGACGAGCAGCGACACCTGCTCACCGGGAGACAGGGAGACGCCGGAGGCGGTCGCCACGAACAGGGTGGCCATCGTCAGATAGATGGCGGTGCCGTCGAGGTTGAAGGAGTACCCGGTCGGCACCGTGACCCCCGCCACGGCCCGGCTCACCCCGAGGTGCTCCAGCTTGGCGATCAGCCGGGGCAGCGCGGTCTCCGAGGAGGAGGTGGACAGCACCAGCAGCAGCTCCCCGCCGAGATAGCGCAGCAGCGACAGCAGCCCGACCCTGGCCACCAGCCACAGCAGCGGCCCCAGTACGGCCAGCACGAACAGCAGGCAGGTCACATAGAAGCAGGCGACCACGGCGGCGAGGCTCCCCAGCGCGGCCGCGCCCGTCGCGCCGACGACGGCGGCCGTCGCCCCGAGGGCCCCGGCCGGGGCGGCCCACATGATCATGGAGAGGACGCGCAGCACGAGCGCGTGCAGGTGCCCGGCCGCGGCGAGCAGTACGGCCCCGCGCTCCCCCATGGCCTGCAGGGCGAAGCCGGTGAGCAGCGCGACCAGCAGCACCTGCAGCACCCGGCCCTCGGTGAACGCCGAGAGCGGCGTGGCCGGGATGATCCCGAGCAGGAAGGCGGTCAGGTCCTCCCCCGCCTCGGCCGGGACGCTCGGGGGCGCTCCCCCGGCGAGGCGCAGGCCACGGCCGGGGGTGACCAGGTTGCCCGCGGCCAGCCCGAAGGCCAGCGCGACTACCGACATGACGAGGAAGTAGCCGAGCGCCAGGCCGCCGATCCTGCCGACCCTGGCCGTGCCCGCGACCGACCCGACGCCGAGCACGACGCCGAAGAAGACGACGGGGCCGATCATCATCTTGACCAGCGCGACGAAGGCGGTGCCCAGCGGGGCGAGCGCCTTGGCCGTCTCCGGGGCCACCAGCCCCACGACGGCGCCGACGGCCGTCGCCAGCAGGACGGCGGCGTACAGATGACGGGTTCGATCGCGGGACATGGCGCCCTGCCTCCGGTGACCTCGACGGAAACTCCGGTCGGGTAACCATGAGAGCGCATACGGTGACCGTCGTCGCCGTTACCCGTGATCCCGTCCGTCTTGTGTCCCGCCGCCTGGCCGTACGGCGAGGTCAGCGCGTGGATTCGCCGCCCGATGATCGCCGGCGTGTCTCATCGGCTCCCGGGACCTGGTAGGACAGAGGCAGGCCCGCCCTGCCCCCGCGGGCGGAGGAGCGGATCATGGCTTTTTTCACGGTTTCATCAAGCATGCGCGGTACGGCATGCGTCGTTGAGGCGAAAGGGGAGCTCGACTACCACCACACTCCCCTTCTCCGTGACGAGATGAACAGGGTCTGGGAGGAAGGGCCTCCCCCGACCGTGGTCATCGACGTCACGGCGCTCACCTTCTGCGACTCGACCGGCCTCGCCGAGCTGATCGCGAACCTCAGGAGAAGCGGCGCCCTGGGCACCCGCCTGGTCCTGGCCGGGGTCCACGGCACCCTGGAGCGCATCCTGACCATCACCGGCCTGCGCGCCGCGTTCGAGCTCTCCCCTTCCGCCGAGGACGCTCTGCGGAAGGAGTGAAGCGGCGGCCTCGGTCAGCTGTGGTTGTCCTGCGACACCCGGGGGGCGTCGATGATCACGTCGGAGAAGATGTCGACCACCAGGGCGATCACGCCGCCGACCGCGATGATCCCGGCTCCCACCCAGACCAGGGTCCAGTTGGGGCCCAGGCACAGGGCCACACCGCCGACGGTGAACCCGATCAGAATGACGATCACCGCAAGCCAAGACTTGAGGCTTCCTCCGTGGCTTCCAGCCATGAGCCTTTCTCCTGTTCCTCTCCGTGGATCAGTGAGGCGCGCCGTTCGCGGCGGCGATCACACGGGTCAGCGACCGGTGGAGCTCCTGCAGCTCCTCCAGGGGCATACCCAGGCGTTCGACCACGGACGACGGAATCCTCTCAGCTTCGCTCCTCAGCTCACGGCCCTTCCCGGTGAGCGTGACCAGCAGGACACGCTCGTCCTGGCTGTCCCGCTGCCGCCGGACGTAGCCGATCGCCTCAAGACGCTTGAGGAGCGGTGACAGCGTACCGGGGTCGAGTTGCAGTAGCTTGCTCAGCTCCTTCACCGACAGCGGCGCGCGCTCCCACAGGGCCAGCATCACCAGATACTGGGGGTGGGTCAGCCCCATCGGCTGCAGCAGCGGCCGGTAGACGCCGATGACGGCGCGCGAGGCGACGGCAAGGGCGAAGCACACCTGGCGGTCCAGGCTCAGGACATCGGTCACATCGCTCACGACACCTCCCAACCGACACAGTATGATAATTGGTGCACAAACCATTGTTGTGCAAAGCGTCGGCGGCCGACGAGAGGGAGTCCCATGTTTCACGGCAAGACGATCGAGGAGCGGATCGCCGAGCGTCAGGCCGGACGCCCCACCCTCAGGGAGGGCAAGCACTTCGAGCACGGCCCCGCGAGATTCGTCTTCCTCTTCGTCATCGTGTTCGTCGTCGTCGGTCACCTCGTGGGCCTGCTGGTGCTGATGGCCATGGGGGTGCACTGAGTCGCGGCGACCGTCGTGAGAGGATGATGTCCCCGCTCCGCCAGATCCAGGAGGTCCGTATGTCCGACGTCACGCCGGGTCCAGAGGGGTCCGAGAGCGCCGACGACGAGCTCAGGCGCAGGTTCCGCGAGGCTCTTGACCGCAAGAAGTCGGCCCAGGCCGACGCCGCCTCCGGCGGCAAGGGCAAGGGGTCGTCGAAGATCCACGGCGCCCACGGCCCGGTCGCGGGAAAGCGTTCCTTCCGCCGCAAGAGCGGCTGAGCCGGCTCGTCAGATCAGGCCGTGATCGCGTGCGTAGAGAGCGGCCTGGGTCCGGTCCCGCAGGCCGAGCCTGCCGAGGATTCGTGAGATGTGGTTCTTGACCGTGCCCTCGCTCAGGAACAGGCGGGAGGCGATCTCCCTGTTGGTCGAGCCGACCGCGAGGAGACGCAGCACCTCGATCTCACGGCCGGTCAGCGCGGCCGCCTCCTCACCCGCCTCCGCCTTCACCGCCGCGGGCACCTTCCCCGCGCACGCCAGCGTGGACGCCAGCCGTCTGGCGACGGAGGAGTCGAGCTGGGTGACACCGGCCCCGGCCAGCCGGACGGCACCGGCGAGGTCGGCGGCGGGCAGGTCCTTCAGAAGATAGCCCGCCGCGCCCGCCGCGAGCGCCCGTACGACGTACTCCTCGTCGTCGAAGGTGGTCAGCATGACGACGCGGCAGCGGGGCATCCGCTGGCGCAGGACCGCCACCGCCTCAAGACCGCCGGCTCCGGGCATCCTGACGTCCATCAGGACCACGTCCGGCACGAGCTCCAGGGCTCGGCTCACCGCCTCCTGGCCGTCTCTCGCGGTGCCGACCACGGTCAGGCCAGGTTGGATGCCGAGCAGGGAGGCGATTCCCTCACGGACCAGTTCCTGATCGTCGACCACGAGCACCCGTACGGTCTGGGTCATCCGACGGCCTCCGCGCGCCGGGGAATCGTCACGGTGACCACCGTTCCCGTTCCCTGGCCGCTCCTGACGTCGAAAGCACCGCCGAGGAGACGGGAACGCTCCCGCATACCGAGCAGGCCGAACCCGTCCCGCCCAGCCGACGGGGAGAAACCCTCTCCGTCGTCGGCGACGACAAGCCGCGCCGACGACTCACCGAACGCCACCGAGATCGACACATGGTCCGCGGCGCCGTGCCTGCGGGCATTGGTCAGACATTCCTGTGCGGCCCGGTAGAGGGCGGTGAGCTCCGCGGCACCGTAGCCGTCCTCCTGACCCGTGAGTTCGAGGGTGACCACCGGACGTCCGCCGTCGTCGTTCCCCGCCAGCTCGGCGAGAGCCTCGGACAGCGAGAAGTGCCGCGTCTGCGCGCGTGCCGCCCGCACCGCGCCGCGCACCTCCTCAAGAGCGCGTCTGACCGCCCGGCGGGCGTCGGCGAGAGCCCGGTCCGCGGCGGCGCCGTCCAGGTCGCGGAAGGCGGACGCCTTCTCCAACTGGATGGAGATCACGGTCAGGTGGTGGCCGAGGCTGTCATGGATGTCCCTGGCCAGCCGGGTCCGTTCCATCGTGGTGGACAGCTCGGCGACCTGACCGGCGTAGTCCGTGAGCAGACGGTGGGACTCCTCAAGCTCCCTCAGGGTGAGCTCAAGCCGTGCCCTTCCCGCCCGTTCCCCCACGGCGACCTCGGCCGTCGAGACGACGAGGACCAGCCCGAGGGCGAACATGAGCAGGTCTGAGATGTACTCCGCCCGCGTGTACCAGCCAGGGGTGGTCAACGTGAACGCCGTGACCAGTACCCCGAGACACGCCACCCCCAGCGTGACACCCGCTCTGCGCCCGAAGGCGAAGTACGCCGTGAACGGCACCAGCAGGAACAGGGCGCGGGAGAGCCCGGAGCCGTCGAAGAGCGTGACCAGGGCGAACAGTCCCAGGCGTACGGCGAGCAGCGCGAGCGCCGGTCCGGTGGACGGCCTGGCGTCGAGGCGATGCCGTCCGGTGACGTCGAGAACGAGCAGCGCGACGAGACCACCGGCGAAGACGACAGTCCGCGCCGGTTCGCCCTGCCCCGCCCCGGCCACCCCGTAGTAGACGCCGCCGACGAGCACCGAGACGTAGAGCGTGGACGACACCCACGGCACAGGCCAGGCGAATCCGGTCCCCCGCCGTCCTGCGCGGACATCCCCGCCCGTCACGGGCGTGGCCCGCGAAGGAGACATCACGCACCTCCGAACGATCGCCATGCGGCCGGGCAGGGCCGTCTCCGGCAGCGTACGCCGCCACCGGAACATCCGTCCCCGAGCCGCCCTCGCATTGGCCGTCCGGCACGTGCCGGACGGCACCGGCGCGTCCGCGAACCGTGACCTCAGGACGCGCTCACCGGTACCCACGGCACTTCCGCGCCGGATCGCGCCGTTCCTACGGTCGTCTCGTCCGTAGACGGCGCCTTCGACCGGAGAGCCGTCCCGTAGATCGTCCGGGCGTCGTCGGTCCACGCGGAAAACCCACCGGATCACGCGAAAAGGAGTTCTTCACATGTCCATCTCCTGGTTACTGCGTTTCGGCGCGATCTGCGGGGTCCTGACCGGCCTCTCCCTCGGCATCCCGGGGGTGATCGAGCCCTTCACCGGCGAAACCCCCGCGACGAGCTTCGTCGCGGGGATCGGAGGCGCCTTCGCCGCCCCGGCGGTCACCGCGTTCCACCTGCGGCAGCGCGCCGCGGCCGGGCGGTTGGGGGCGATCGCGTACGCGGTGAACGTCGTGGGCCTCGGCCTGTTCGCCGGCGTCGCGTTCTCGCTGAACCTGGTGGTCTTCTTCCTTGACGAGAGCACGGCCTCCCTGGTGCTGGAGGGGCCGACCAGGCTGGCGTTGCTCGGCTCCGTCGTCGTGTTCGTCACCGGTGTCGTCCTGTTCGGCCTCTCGATGCTCAGAGCCCGGGTGCTGCCCTGGCCCGCCGCCGCGGGCTACGGGTTCTTCCTGCCGCTGCTCGCCGTACTGGCGCCGCTGCCCGACACAGTGCTGACCAGCGTGGTCCACCTGCTGGGCTGTGCGTCACTGATGTGGCTGTCGGCGGCGACGTGGGCGGGTGCCGTGAAATCCGAGGAAGGGACCCGAGCATGACCGTCGTCCCGGGCTCCCGAAGAAGCCCATTGGGGGACATATTTCCTAAAATCCGAATATGTCGTTAATCCATCGTCCGGGGGAGAGGAACATCTCCGGCCGCCGACGGCCTCCCGAGGTGAGGGAGGTGCCGATCGGTAATATGGTTTACGGCCTATGTCGAGGAACGTACGGCTCAGCGAGCGTAAGCCCTTTTTGTGGGTCCTTGCTGTCAGCATCTCGGCCACGCTCGCGATCGGGAGCCTGGCCGTACTGACCGGTCATCCCGTCAGGGAGCGCGACGAGCCCGCGCCGCTCCCCGCGCGGGCGGACGGAGCGGCGCCCACCGGGTCCCCGACCTCCACGCCCACTCCCACGGCGCCGCCGACCCCGACAGAGGCCGCGCGCCGTACGGGGCCCGACCGGACGTTCCTGCTGGCCAACGGGCGCCGTCAGCCCCGGCGGGTCTCCGTGCCCGCCTCCGCCGGTGGCCGTTACCGCGTCGTCGCGAGCGAGGCCGCCCCTCCCCCGCCCAGGGGACGCAGGCCGGGCAAGGTGATCCGGTACGTCGTCGAGGTCGAGCGCGGGCTGCCCTTCGACGGGCAGGAGTTCGCCGACGAGGTGCACCGCGTCCTCAACGACCGCAGGAGCTGGGGGTTCCGGTTCCAGCGGGTACGGCGGGGCCCGGTGCGCATCAGGGTCTCCCTGTCCAGCCCCACGATGACCGACCGCATGTGCAGGCCGCTGGTCACCTTCGGCGCCCTGTCGTGCTGGAACCACGGGCGCGCGGTCATCAACGCCAGGCGCTGGAACGCGGGCGCCAGGGGATACGGCCGTGACGTCGCCTCCTACCACGAGTACGTCATCAACCACGAGGTCGGCCACGGGCTCGGCCACGGCCACGTGAGCTGCCCGGGACCCGGCAGGCGGGCCCCGGTGATGCTCCAGCAGACCAAGTCCCTGTACGGCTGCCGCCCCAACCCCTGGCCCTCGCCGGGACGCTGAGAGGCCGGGGGCTCAGCCCGCCGCGGCGAAGCGCTCGGCGCAGTGAGCCCGCAGCTCGCCGACCAGGTCGCGGACGACGACGGAGCTGAGCATCTCCGAGGTCGTGACGTAGCCCACGTGCCGCATCGGCGGGTCCTCCCCGAGGTCCTCCATCGCGACCTTCGGCGGCGCGTCCACGAGGGTCAGCCTCGGCACGATCGCGGCGCCGAGACCGTAGCCGACCATGGAGACCACGACCCCGTCGTCCTCGACCTGGATGTCACCCGGCGGGATCCACGCCTGCCTGGCCAGCCACGTCCTGGTCTCCGCCGAGCAGTTCTCGTGCCAGTCGATCATCGGCAGGCTGCGCGGGCAGGGATGCCCCGCGGGATAGGCCAGCACGTACGGCTCGGCGAACAGGTCACGGCCGACCAGCCCGTTCACCCGGGAGGGAAGCGTGGCGATGCCGAGATCGGCCCGGCCGTCGAGCACCTCCCCCGCGATGCCCCTGCCCAGCTCGGGCACGATGCGGACGTCCACCGTGACCTTCGGGTGGCGCCTGGCGAAGCGCGCGAGCACGATGGGCAGCAGGTGGAAGGCGGCGCTGCGGAAGGCCGCGACCCTGATGGTCCCCGCCGTGTCGCCCACGGAGGCCGCGTGCGTCTCGGCCTTCATGACGTCCATGAGCCGCAGGATGCGCCTGGCGTGCCCGACGGCCGCGGCGCCCGCCGCCGTGGGACGCGCCCCGGTGCGCCCGCGCCGGAACAGCACCGTGCCTATCTTGCGCTCCGCCGCCCGCACGGCGTGGGAGACCGCGGACTGGGTGAGACCGAGCTCCGCCGCGGCGGCGGAGAAGCCACGCCGCCTCTCGACGGCGACCAGAACACGTAGTTCACTCGCCGTCAGATCCTCGTTGGTCACGCCGCAGACGTTATATGAACGCCGCTCATGGAAAACACGATCTCATGAAGCCGGGCCCCTGGTTCATGCTCGTGGCGCTTCCTACGCTGACCGGCACAACCAACCGACCGACCAGAGGACATTCATGCGCGCCATCCAGATCACGCGGCTCGGCGGCCCTGAGACGCTGACCGAGTCCGAGGTGCCCGACCCGGTGCCCGGCCCGGACGAGATCCTCGTGGACGTCGAGGCCGCCGGGGTGAACTACGCCGACGCCGAGCGGATCGCCGGGACCTACCTTCCTCCGGACCTGCCGTTCATTCCCGGCAGCGAGGTCGTCGGGCGGACCGCCGACGGGCGCCGCGTCATGGGCCTGGCCAGGCAGGCCTACGCGAGCAAGGCCCTGATCAAGGTGGACGACGTCGTTGACCTGCCCGAGGAGGCCGTCGCGGGCGAGGCCCTCGCGCTGCTGATCCAGGGCCTGACCGCCTGGCACCTGCTGGGCACCTCGGCGCGGGTGCGCAAGGGCGAGAGCGTCGTGGTGAACTCGGCGGCGGGCGGCGTCGGCCACCTCGCGGTCCAGCTCGCCAGGGAGCTGGGCGCGGGCAGGGTGATCGCGACCGCCTCGACCCCGGAGAAGCTCGAACTGGCGCTGAGCCTGGGCGCGGACGCGGCAGTCGACGGCTCGGCGGAGGGCTACGCGGAGCGGGTGATCGAGGCCAACCTGGGCAACCGCGCCGACGTGATCCTGGACGCGGTCGGCGGTGACGTCTTCGACGCGGCGCTCGGCGCGGTCGCCGAGTTCGGCCGCCTGATCAGCTACGGCACCGCCTCGCACAAGGACCCGAGCCCGGTGGACGTCGGCCGTCTCCTTGAGACCAACGTCGCGGTGGCGGGCTTCTGGATCAGGCCGCTGCTGGCCAGGCCGGGCGGCTACCGGGCACAGCTCAGCGAGCTGCTCGAACTCACCGGCTCCGGCAGGATCCGCCCCATCGCGGGCCGCGAGTACGCCCTCGCCGACGCCGGCAGGGCACTCGGCGACGTCCTCGCCCGCCGTACGACGGGAAAGGTCGTGCTGCGCCCCTGAGAAGCGCCCCTGAGCCCCGCGCGTGGCCGCCGTCCGGGCCTGGACGGCGGCCACGTACGCTGGGAGGGCGATTGGGACGCGCCGGACACCTCCCCCTAAGGTGGGGCGCAGAAATGCGCCTACTACGAGGGGTAGGGAATCACCTGATGCTGCATGAGCGACTGTCGTCGATCTACGAGAACGTGCTCCGGCGCAACCCGGGGGAGATCGAGTTCCACCAGGCCGTCCGCGAGGTGCTGGAAAGCATAGGACCGGTGCTCGGCAAGCACCCCGAGTACGCCGAGTCGAAGATCATCGAGCGGATCTGCGAGCCGGAGCGGCAGATCATCTTCCGGGTCCCGTGGGAGGACGACCGCGGCGAGGTCCACATCAACCGTGGCTTCCGGGTCGAGTTCAACAGCGCCCTCGGCCCCTACAAGGGCGGCCTGCGCTTCCACCCTTCGGTCTATCTCGGCATCGTGAAGTTCCTCGGCTTCGAGCAGATTTTCAAGAACAGCCTGACCGGCCTGCCGATCGGCGGCGGCAAGGGCGGCTCGGACTTCGACCCCAAGGGCCGCTCAGAGCGCGAGATCATGCGCTTCTGCCAGAGCTTCATGACGGAGCTCTACCGCCACATCGGCGAGTACACCGACGTCCCCGCCGGTGACATCGGCGTCGGCGGACGCGAGGTCGGCTACCTGTTCGGCCAGTACAAGCGCATCACCAACCGCTACGAGTCCGGCGTGATCACCGGCAAGGGCCTCACCTACGGCGGCGCGCAGGTGCGCACCGAGGCCACCGGGTACGGCTGCGCGTTCTTCGTGGACGAGATGCTGAAGGCCCGTGGCACGTCCTTCGAGGGCAAGCGCGTCGTGGTCTCCGGGTCGGGCAACGTCGCCGTCTACACGATCGAGAAGATCCGCCAGCTCGGCGGCGTCGTGGTCGCCTGCTCCGACTCCTCCGGATACGTCGTGGACGAGAAGGGCATCGACCTCGATCTCCTCAAGCAGGTCAAGCAGGTCGAGCGCCAGCGGATGAACGTCTACGCCGAGCGCAGGGGCTCCCAGGCCGTCTTCGTCTCCGGCAGGAGCATCTGGGAGGTGCCCTGCGAGGTGGCGATGCCGTCGGCGACCCAGAACGAGATCACCGGCCGTGACGCCGGGCTGCTCGTCGGCAACGGCTGCGTCGCCGTCGGCGAGGGCGCCAACATGCCCACGAACCCGGAGGGCATCCGCGTCTTCCAGGAGGCGGGCGTCGCCTTCGGCCCCGGCAAGGCCGCCAACGCGGGCGGGGTCGCGACCAGCGCGCTGGAGATGCAGCAGAACGCCAGCCGCGACTCGTGGACCTTCGAGTTCTCCGAGAACCGCCTGCAGCAGATCATGCGCGACATCCACGCCCGCTGCCTGAACACCGCCGACGAGTACGGCATGCCCGGCGACTACGTGGCCGGTGCCAACATCGACGGGTTCAAGCGCGTCGCGGACGCGATGCTCTCCCTCGGCCTGATCTGACGGCCTGGATCTCCCCGGCCGATCACCTGGCCGCCTTGACCGGCTGTTCTGACAACGGCGTCCGACAGCCTGGTCGGTGCCCGCGAAACCGTAGGAGGACGCATGGCACCGAGCCCCACCCTGATCGTGATCTACACCCCCGCCCTTGAGGCCTGTCGCGCCTTCTACGCCTCCCTCGGGCTCGATCTCAGGGGCGAGCGGCACGGGACGGGTCCCGCGCACTACGCCGCCGTTCTGGGCGACGGGGCCGTCTTCGAGCTCTATCCCTCGTCACCGCGGCGTACGACCGGCGCGCTGCGTCTCGGGTTCACCGTGGACCCCGGCCTGGCCATAGACGGCACGACGCTCACTCCCGGCCGTCACCTCTTCCACGACCCGGATGGCAGGACCGTCGAGGTGCACGTCCCGCCTTCCTAGCGGGTGCGGGCCCGCCATCCCGGCCTGCGGAGCAGGTCACGGCGCTCCAGCAGGTAGGTGAGCTTCGCGGCCGCGGTCCGCACCGCCTCCTCGTGACGGTGCCGCCGCTCGGGGACGGCGCCGCTCCAGCGTTCGAGGACGTGGGCCATCTCGTCGGCGACCTCGCCGATCACGCGGTGCCGGGTGCCGAAGGCGTACAGGTCGCCGTGCACCTCCTCGACCACGTCCTCCTCGACCCGGCGCGTCAGCGGCCTGATCCTCCTGAGGATGTCGGCGTCCATGGACGTGGTGACCGGCGCGCGTCTGGCGTCTCCCTCGGGGACCATGACGAGCGCCCTGATCCGCGCCACCGCCAGGGCCCGTTCGGGCTGCGAGGTCGAGGGATGCCCGGCGAGGTCGAGCAGGCGCCTGAGGGTCTCCTGTGTCTTCTCGTCGAACATGGAGACCTGTTCCGTTCTTCTCGTCCTGGCGGCCGATCACATGCTATTCGACGGAGTGGCGGCTTAGCCGTACGGCAAAGAACCTCCAGATCCCGACTTTCCGGGCGAGTCTCGTGGAAGCGGAGGGTAGGGACCGGGGCATGGTAGCGATCGGTTACACGATGATGTGTGAGCAGACTCCCGCCCGGCAGCTCGTCGAGGACGTCGCCGAGGCCGAGCGGGCAGGGTTCGACTACGCGGTCATCTCCGACCACTACTTCCCGTGGATCGAGGAGATGGGGCACTCGCCGTACGCCTGGTCGGTGCTCGGCGCGGCGGCGCAGGCCACCGAGCGGCTGCCGCTGATGACGTACGTGACCTGCCCGATCATGCGTTACCACCCGGCGGTCGTGGCGCAGAAGGCCGCCACGATGGGGGAGCTGACGCGGGGGCGCTTCACGCTCGGCCTGGGGGCGGGCGAGAACCTCAACGAGCACGTGATCGGCGAGGGCTGGCCTCCCGTGGACACCCGGCACGAGATGTTCCGTGAGGCCGTGGAGATCATCAGGGAGCTGTTCGAGGGGAACTACACGACCTACCACGGCGAGTACTTCGACGTGGACTCCGCCAAGCTGTTCGACCTGCCTGACGACCCGGTGCCGATCGCCATCGCCGCCTCGGGTGGCCGCTCCGGGGAGATCGCCGCGGAGTACGGCGACGCGCTCGTCGCGACCGATCCCGACGCCGACCTGGTCGGGCTGTTCGCCGCCGCCGGAGGGCGGGGCAAGCCGGTCTACGGTCAGCTTCCCGTCTCCTACGGCCAGGACGCCGAGGCGGCCAGGGAACGGGCCCACCGGCTGTGGCGCTGGTCCGTCCCCGGCTGGAAGGTCATGGCGGAGTTGCCCGCGCCGGTCAACTTCGACGCCGCCACGCGGACCGTGCGCCCCGAGGACGTTGCCGAGACCGTGCCGTGCGGCCCGGACCTGGAGGCGGTCGTCGAGGCGGTGCGCCGCTACACCGAGGCGGGCTTCACACACGTCGCCCTGGTCCAGATCGGCCACGAGCACCAGCGGGAGTTCCTCGACTGGTCGGCCAAGGAGCTGCTGCCCGCGCTGCGGGGCCTGTAGGTCAGACGGCCGCCTTGCGGTGCGGGTAGACATGTCCCAGCTCGTGGTCGACCGGCAGGACACACCGGCGTCCCGACTCGGTGCTGGGGCAGCGGGGCGCTTCGAGACGCCGAGGGAGCGGCCGCTCCTCCTCCAGCCCGAGCTCGCCGTCCTCGGCAGGCTGGTGGGTCATCGCGCGCATCCTCCTGTGACCGCCCCAGGCCGTGCCGGGCGCGATATCCGTGTGAGCCGTGAGTCAAGCAATCTATCCCCGGGGGTTCCGCCTGGCCCAGGACCGGGGGTTTGACGCTCCCCCACGTGATCGTTGTCAGGAAATGGGGGATATGCGCCCCCACTGACTGATCTGTGGCCGAAGAACCGGGAACAACCGGCGACGATCACGCGTTCGCCGTTTCGGTCGCCTCACCCCGCTGGAGAGACGCTCGCGGGTCCCTCGCGGGCGGTGGGCGGAGGGCGACGGCGGGACGGGCAGCCCTCGGGGGGACAGCTCGTCCCGCCATCCCCGCGCCCCTACATCGCCGAGGCCGCGCCGTCCCGGAGAGGCCGCCGATCCGGCCCAGAAGGCATGCGGATGGCACGGGGAGCCCCCGCTGAGCAGGGGTCATAACGCGGTGACGTCATACCACTGCGGTAGGGAGTTTTTGCCACATTGCCCAGGCATGCCCTGACAAATACTTTGACAGCACCCCTCACAAGGAGTGCATATGTTGAGTAAGCGTTCCCTCCTGTCCGGCGCCGCCGTCGCCGCCCTCTGCCTCGCGGCCACCGTCTCCCCCGCATCCGCACAGCCGGCCGCGCAGCCCGCCCCCTCGATGATCGAGGCACTCCAGCGCGACCTCGGCCTCACCGCGGAGCAGGCCGTCACCCGGCTGGCCAACGAGGCCCGCGCCGCGAGCACCGAGGCTCTCCTGAGCAGGACGCTCGGCGCCGGATACGCCGGTACCTGGCTCAACGCCGACGCCACCCAGCTCCTGGTCGCCACCAGCGACCCGGCGTCGGTCTCCGCCATCAAGGCCAAGGGCGCCCTGCCCGTGGTCGTCAGCCGTTCCCTCGCCCAGCTCGACGCGCTCAAGGCCCGCCTTGACCAGGCACCGGCCCAGGCGCAGGCGGGCGCCTCTCTGTGGTACGTGGACCTGCCGACCAACAGCGTCGTCGTGGTCGCCAAGCAGCGCGAGGCCGGCGAGGCCCTGCTGTCGGCGGCCGGGCTCGGCGGCGACGTCGCGCGGGTCCAGGTCTCCGGCGAGCAGCCCCAGACCTACGTCAACCTCAGGGGCGGCGACCCGTACTACATCGGCAGCGGCAGCCGTTGCAGCATCGGCTTCCCCGTCACCAGGGGCAGCACCCCCGGCTTCGTCACCGCGGGCCACTGCGGCAGGGCGGGCCAGACCACCAGCAACCCCTCCGGCACCTTCCAGGGCTCGTCGTTCCCCACCAACGACTACGCCTGGGTCGCCACCCCCGGCCACACCCCGCAGCCGTGGGTGAAGTCGGGCAGCACCAACGTCATCGTCAAGGGCTCAACCCAGGCCCCGGTCGGCTCCTCCATCTGCCGCTCCGGCTCCACCACCGGCTGGCGCTGCGGGACCATCCAGCAGCACAACACCTCCGTCACCTACTCCCAGGGCACCGTCTACCAGGTGACCCGCACCAGCGTCTGCGCCGAGCCCGGCGACTCGGGCGGCTCGTTCATCTCGGGCAGCCAGGCCCAGGGCGTCACCTCGGGCGGCTCCGGCAACTGCTCCTCGGGCGGCACGACCTACTACCAGCCCGTCAACGAGATCCTGCAGACCTACGGGCTGACCCTCAAGATCGGCTGACCGCCCTCCTCCCGGCGTTACCCCCCAGACCGAGGAGACCAGCAAAGTGTTGAGAATCATCCGCCTGACCGTCGCGTTCGTCCTCGGACTCGCCTTCCTCGCGACCGTCACCCCCGCGCAGGCGGGGACGGCCTCGGGCGAGGCCGTCGCCGTACGGGTGCTCAGGTATGACGCCAGCCGGGCCGCCGAGTTCCGCTCCGCGATCGACCAGGCGGCACAGGTGTGGAACTCCAGCGTCACCAACGTGCGGCTGGTCGCCGGCAGCCCAGCCGACTTCGTCGTGTACGCGGACAACGGCTGGCCCCGCACCCAGCCGACCAGCCTTGGCCGCGGCACGATCTGGATGGGCAGGCAGGCCACCGCGGAGGGCCACAACCCGCTGCGCATCGCGACCCACGAGATCGGTCACGTGCTGGGACTGCCCGACCGCCGCACCGGTCTGTGCTCGGACCTGATGTCCGGTGCGAGCGCGGGCACGAGCTGCACCAACCCCTACCCGAACGCGGCGGAGAAGGCCGAGGTCGAGCGTAACTTCAGGGGCTACACCCCGCTCGTCGACTTCGGCAGGGTCTACGTCGACAGCCCGGAGCCCGCGGCGCGGTAGCGGGCATCACGGGTGAACCCGCGGGTGGGACCCCCACCGGTTCCCGCCCGCGGGGACGTGGACGGACCTTTTCAAACCAGCGGCCGGTACGGCGGAGCGCTCCGCCGTACCGGCCGTCGTCGTGAGCCGCCCTCAGAGGCGTTTCTCGAAGCAGTGGGAGCCCGCGAGGCGCTCGTAGGGCGCGAAGAGCGGGATGGCGACGTAGCCCTCCCGCTCGTACAGCCGCACGGCGTCCGGCTGGCGGTCGCCCGTCTGCAGGATGATCCTGGGGGCGCCGAGCGCGCGGGCCGCCTCCTCGACGGCGGTGAGCAGCGCGCGGGCCACGCCCGTCCCCCGGTGGGAGGGCGCGACGAACATCCGCTTCAGCTCCAGGTCGTCGCCCAGCCAGCGCAGTGCGACGTGGCCGACGGGGAGGTCCGCCCCGGCGTAGGCGACCCCGGTGTAGGCCACGGTGTGCGCCTCGACGTGCATGCCCCGGGGCAGGTAGTCGGGGTTGCCCGCGACCCGGTCGGCGTATCTCGCCCCCATCTCCTCCGTCATCGCCCCGCGCAGCGCGACGGCCGCGGCGTCGTCCCAGCCGACCGACCTGACCTCGACGACGTCGGCTCTGTCCGCGTATGCGGTCATGCTGGCGCTCCCTGCCTCTCCGCGGGCCTCTCGCACGGGACTGCTCCCGGACGAGGGTAACCCTCCCCTCAGCCCAGGATTCTGGCGGCCCCGAAGCCCGCCGCCAGCTCGCCGCCGCCCTCGAACCTGGACGGCGCGAAGGCCGCGAGCCGGGGATCCGCCTCACCGAGGACAAGCCTGGCCACGTGCTCCCCCCAGGCGGGAGCGAGCTTGAACCCGTGCCCGCTGGTCCCGGCGTCGACGAGGACGTGCTCGGTGACCCGGCCCGTCACCGGCTGCCAGTCGGGGCTGACGTCGTACAGCGAGGCCCATCCTCCGACGGGTACGGCCCTGCGCCGGGCCGGGGAACGCCTGGCCGAGACCGTGGCGAGCCTGACCGTCTCTTCGGGGGTCACCGTACGCTCGAAGTCGTCAGGATCGGCCGGGGAGGCGGGCACCACCCCGCCGACGAGATACTGCGTGCGCGGCTGCGGGGTCGAGTAGTAGCCCCCGGCCACGTCGATCAGCACGTACGGCACGAGCCCCGCCGCGTCCGCGGGATCGTGTTCCAGGATCGCGACGACGTGCCGCTCCACGGTCAGCGGCAGGTCGACGCCGAGGGGCCGCAGCAACGGCGCCGTCCACGGCCCCGCGGCCACCAGCAGCGTGCCCAGGTGGTGCGTGCTCCCGTCGGCCGTCGTGACGGTCACCCCACGGGCACCCTCCTCGATCGCGACCACGGGCCGGTCGAGGAGGAACTCGGCCCCGTGCCCGCGTGCCGCCTCGGCCAGGCCGAGCGTGGTGGCGAAGGGGTCGGCGTACCCGGCCCCCGGCTCCCACACGGCGACCGCGACACCCTCGGTCTCCAGTTGGGGCAGCGCCTCGGGGCCGAGGGTCTCCGCGCCAGGCCCGAGGCGCGCCGCCGTCTCCCGGGCCGCCTGGACGTCGTCGGGGCCGTGCAGGTAGAACGCCCCGGTACGGCGGAAGCCCGACTGTCCCCCGCCCGTCCGCTCACCGAAGTCGGCCAGGAAGGCGATGCCCTCGTGGGCGACCTCGGCGAGGAAGGGATCGGTGTAGTAGGCCCGGCAGATGCCGCCCGAACGTCCCGTCGGTCCCGAGGCCGGGGTGCTCCGGTCGAACACGACGGTCGAGACGCCCCTGCGGGCGAGGTGGAAGGCCGCGCTGACCCCGTGGACTCCGGCTCCGACGATCCCGACGTCGTACGACACACCACCACATCCTCAAACCAGGCTTTGTCCCCAAAAATACCCATAAAGCTGATAGGAAAACCAGGTTTTCGGACATCACCTACCCAAGAGGGAGTTCGGCGTTGTCGGTCTGCGCGGCGACCAGGGCCGCATACCGGCCGCCCCTGGCCAGCAGGCCCTCGTGGGTGCCCCGCTCGACGATCCCGCCCTGGTCGACCACCAGGATGAGGTCGGCGTCCTTCACGGTGCTCAGCCGGTGGGCGATCACGATGCGCGTCTGGGTGAGCCAGCCGAGGTTGGCCTCGATCCGCGCCTCCGTCGTGCTGTCGAGGTGGCTGGTCGCCTCGTCGAGCAGCAGGATCCTGGGCCGGGACAGCAGCGCGCGGGCGAGCGCGAGCCGCTGCCGCTGGCCGCCGGACAGGCCGCCGCCCTCCATGAGGACGGTCTCGTAGCCCATGGGCATCGCGCTGATCTCCTCGTGCAGGCAGGCCAGCTCGGCGGCCTGCACGATCCGGTCCATCGGCGCGTCCGGGGCGTTGAGCGCGATGTTCTCCCTGATCGACCCGGTGAACAGCGACGGCTCCTGGGTGACGACACCGAACTGACGCCGCAGCGAGCGCAGGTTCAGCTCCGTCAGCGGCACCCCGTCGTAGCTGACCCGCCCCTCGGAGGGGTTGTGCAGGGCCAGCAACAACCTCGCCAGGGTGCTCTTGCCCGCCCCAGAGGGGCCGACCAGGGCGACCTTCTGCCCCGGGCTGATCGAGACCGAGATGCCGCGCAGCGTCCACGGCCCCCGGGGGTCGTGCCGGAAGCCAACCCCGTGCAGCTCGATCGACCCGCGCAGCCTGAGCACCTCGATGCCCGCCGCGGACTCCGGCTCGGAGGCGAGGATGTCGGACAGCCGGTCGAAGTGCGCCCCCGCCTGCTGGAGCCCCTGCAGACTCGACATCAGCGAGCCGAGGGGGGTCAGCGCCGCGGCGGCCAGGGCGTTGAGCGCGAGCAGCGCGCCCAGCGTCAGCTCCCCGTCGAGCACCCGCCACGCCCCGATCCACAGCAGCGCGAGCGGGGCCAGCAGGCGCAGGGTGCCGAGCGCCGCCTCAAGGAGCCCCTGGGCCAGCCCGCCCCGCATGTCGGCGTTGAGCTGGGTGGTGAAGTGCCGCGACCACTGTTCGACCGCCCGGTGCTCGGCTCCCGACGCCTTCAGCGTCTCGATGCCGCCGATGGCCTGGACGAGCTGGCTCTGCGTCGCGGAGAAGGCGCTGAGCTCCTCCTGGGTCAGGAGGCTGACCCTGCGGGCCGTGGCCAGCAGCAACAGCACCTGCGTCGCGGCGAAGCCGAGCAGGCACAGCCCCATGACCGCGTCCCAGCCGAAGACGAGAACCATGTAGCCCAGCGCGAGCGGCCCGTCGAGCAGCGCCGAGAGAACCTGCCCGGTCAGCATGTCGCGCAGCACCGCGACGCTTCCCGCCCGCGTCATCAGGTCGCCCTTGCCACGCAGCGCGAAGTAGCGGTACGGCAGGGCGACCAGATGGGAGACCACGCCACCGGTCAGCTCCGCGTCCGCGCTCGCCCTGATCGCCACCAGCAGCACCGAGCGCAGATAGCCGACCGCGAACTGGGTCACGGCGGCGAGCGCCAGCCCGATCCCGATCATCGGGAGCAGGTCACGCGCCCCCGAGGGCAGGACGCGATCGACCAGCGCCTCGGAGAAGAACGGCAGTGCGAGGCCGAGGAGCTGCAGCAGCAGGGAGGCCAGGACCACCTGGGCGAGCAGCCCCTTCCTGCGGGCCAGCAGCGCCCGGACGAACCGGCGGCGCCAGGCGGCGCCCGCGCTCGATCGGCCCCGCTCGAAACCGGGTCCCGGCTCGAAGGCCAGCAGCACGCCGGTGAAGCCCTCGTCGAACTCCTCCGCGGTGATCCTGCGGCGGCCACGTCCCGGATCGACGATGCCGACCCGGTCCCGCGCCCAGCGCTCGACGACCACGAAGTGCTTGAACTCCCAGTGCACGATCGCGGGCATCGGCACCCGCTCCAGGTCGGCCGGGGCCAGCGAGAAGGCCCGCGCCTTCAGGCCGCACTCGACGGCCCCCTCCCGCAGCGCCTTGGCGCTGAGGCCGTCCCTGCCGATCTGGAGCCGGTCGCTGATCTCCTGCAGCGAGACGCGCCTGCCGTGGTAGGACAGGACCATCGCCAGGCAGGCGGCCCCGCACTCGGTCGCGCTGTTCTGCAGCACGACGGGCACGCGTCTCATGCCCCGCCTCCCAGCCGCTCCCCCAGCGCAAGGGCGAAGACGCCCCCGGCGACCAGCAGCAGCGCGACGAGCGCCCAGAGCGCGACCAGCCTGCCCGTCCCGACCGTCAGCGGGACGTCCTCGCGTCTGACCCGGTTCCGGTAGCGGCGCAGGGACTCCTCCCGGTAGATGCCGTCGCTCACGACCAGTGCCATTCGATCGTGGCCCGGGCCCGGCGCGCGGCCAGCCACTCGGAGAACGCGGCCCGTCCCGCGGCGGCCAGCGTCCGCTCATCCTCGCGGGCCTCGTGCCGGGCCAGCACCGTGCCCGCCAGGAAGGCCCCGCCGTACGGCACGGGCCCGACCGTCTCCCCCGGTGCCATGTCACGCAGCGGCTCGGGGAGGTCGAGGGCCGGGCGTTCGGCGATCGTCGTCTCGACGTCTCCTGCGGCCGCGAGGGCGGCGAGTCCCCCGTCGGCGGCGCGGGCGAGGTCGCCCGTGTGGGCCGCGACGCCGTTCTCCCGCCCGGTGATCCAGACCGCGCGCACCAGGTCGAACGCCCGGGGGTCGGCCGCGAGGCGGGCCGCGCCGAGTTCGGCCTCCTTGCGCCGCCGGAAGGCCCTGCGCCTGGCGACGCCGCCGATGTAGGTCTCGAACCGCTCGGGCGTCATGCCCATCTCGGCGAGCCAGGCCAGCGTCGTGGCCCTGTCGTACAGGCCCCTGCCCCTGCGGAACTCGTCGGCCGCGGCCTGCAGGTCCTCCGTGGGGACCGGCTCCGTCTCGTCCGCGACCTCGTTGAGGATCAGGCACTGGTCGACGATCTCGTCGTGCGGCGTCGTGTCCCGGCGCGACAGCGATTTGATCATGGTCAACGCCTGGGCGACCGACAGGTGGACGTCGTCGACGCTGACGAGCTGCCCAGCGGCCCAGTGCGTCGAATGATCGACCAGCCAGGGCACACCGTCCTCGGTCTGGACGGTGAGGGCGACCGTACCTCCCCGGGGGTCCTCGACCAGGAGGTCGAAGTCGACAACGGGGGTGCCTGGCCGTTCGTCCACGACGAGCTGGGCCCGCAGGTCCGGGTGCTCCAGCGCCCATCCGGCCGCCGCCCGCCTGGCCTCCTCGACGTGGGCGCGGCGGCGGGGCAGGCCGCGCAGCAGCCGCACCCCGGATTCGAGCGCGGTGGCGAAGTCGCTCATCGCCCTTCTCCTGTCCCGGCCGTGGCCAGCCAGTCGGCGATGGCGTCGGCGACCGGCAGCCCCGCCCGCTGTTCGACGAAGCCCCAGGCGCCGTTGGGGTTGATCTCAAGGAACACGTACTCCCCCTCCGGGGTGAGGATGAGGTCGATCGCGCCGTAGGACAGGCCGAGCGAGGTCACCAGGTCCGCGCACCGGCGTTCCACGTCGCCGGGGAGCCGGTGCGCGCCGTAGCGCACCCGGTCGTCGTCGTAGTGCCGCCAGTCGTCCTTCGCGGTGCGTGACGCCTGGGAGTCGATCTCGGCGGCGAAGACCCGCTCGCCGACCACGATCACCCGCAGCTCGACCGCCTTGGGGACGTACGGCTGGAGAATGACCGGTTCGTGCCCGAGCCGGTGGCGCGAGGTCAGGTGGCGCCGGGTGACGACGGTGGTGTAGGCGCGGTGGTCGGCTCCGTCGAGGGTGAACTCCGCCGAGTCGATCTGCTTGGCGACAAGACGCCCCCCGGCCCGCCCGTGGGCGGGGACCAGTTCGCGGGGGTCGTTGGTGTAGACGGTCTCCGGCACCCGGAAACCGAGGGCGACGGCGTGCGCCATGTGAACGATCTTGTTGTGCGCCCGGCGCTCGGTCTCCCCGCGCGCGGGCATCCACCGGGCGGACGTGAGCTCCCAGGCGCCGTCGAGCAGGAACCGCGCCTGGGAGACGACGTGACGGCGGTGGGAGGGGTCGGTGACGTTCGCCGCGGGCGTCGGCGGGTTGGGGCGCCGCCGCCACACCGCGCGCACCTCGGCCAGGTCCAGGGGAGTCTCGCCCGTCCCGGGATCGAGCACGAGGCGGTGTCCCCCGTCGCCGAAGGTCACGGTCAGGTGGCCTCTGGCGGGGAAGTCGCCGGGATCCCACCAGGTGACCGGCGCCCGGCGCCGCCTCAGCCCGGCGAGCACCATCTCGACCGCCTCGTCCCGCCGGTCGCTCAGAATCAGGATCACGCCGCCCTCGCCGTACTTTGCGTTCGGAAACCGGACCGCCGGCCGGGTGGGAACCCGGCCGGCGGCGGATGTCATCGTGGCGAAGCTCAGACCGACCACTCGGCGGGCTTGCCCTTGATGTACCAGGTCACGTGCCAGCGACCACCGGACACCTCGCCCAGCTCGGCCTCCGACAGCTCGGCGCCCTCAAGCGCCAGGTCCTCAAGGCTGATCCTGTTGTCCTTCACGAGCCTCCCCCTTCCTTGCCGTGCCGGGAGCGACGTCCCGGCGTTTCGTGCCTTACGGAAGGGGACGCTACGGATGCCCTCTTGTGATCATCTGGCGGATGACTTGTGAACCACTGGAGCTGCCCGTCCAGGCGGTCTGGGCAACGAAAAGGCCCGCCCCGGGCGGGACGGGCCTGTCTTCGGGAGGTCTCAGTGCTCGGTGAGGCCGCGACGGGGGTCGCGTGGCTCCCGCGCGCCCGGCTCCTCACGGATGACCTCGCCGTGGATGACGGGACCAGAGCCGGGCCGCTGGACGTCCCCGAAGGGGAAGCCGGGGATGTCGCCGAACGGCGTGCCCGCGCCGGGAACCGTCCTGGCGAGCGCGTCGACCCTGCGGGCCAGGAAACGGGCGCCGAACCCGCGGACCAGCGGCCTGGTGAAGGGCAGCAGGAACAGCAGGCCCGCCACGTCGGTGACGAAGCCGGGGAAGAGCAGCAGCGCGCCACCGGCGACGACCATGGCGCCGTCGGCGAGCTCACGCTCGGGCATCCGGCCGCTCTGCAGCGCGCCCTGCAGGTTCTTCCAGGCCCTGCGGCCCTCCCTGCGGACGATCCAGACGCCGAGCGCGCTGCCCGCCAGCAGGAGAAGGAACGTGGGCCAGCCGCCGATGACCTGGCCGACCTGGATGAGCACCAGGACCTCAAGGACCGGGACCATCAGGAAGAGCAGGAGCAGCACAGAGCGCATCTTTTCCTCGACTCACGCGACAGGGCCGTACGACAGTGACAACGTCCGGAGGGCGCGGCGCGTTCCGCACCCCGCCCCGTCCGGCCCGATGTTCGCTCAGCGTGTACGGCGCAGCCGCCGCGGGAGCCCCGTCAGGCCCCACACGGTGACCCGCCACAGCGCCTCGACGAAGACGCCACGGCTCATCTTGCTGGCTCCCGCCGTACGCTCCACGAAGGTGATGGGCACCTCGGCGACGCGCAGCCCGTTGCGGATCGTCCGCAGGGTCATGTCCACCTGGAAGCAGTAGCCCTGCGACTGGACGTTGTCCAGCCCGATCTTCTCCAGCGTCGAGGCCCGGTAGGCGCGGAAGCCCGCCGTGGCGTCGCGGACCGGCATGCCGAGCATCAGCCGGGTGTAGAGGTTGGCGCCGCGCGACAGCAGCTCCCTGGGGACGGGCCAGTTGACGACCCTGCCGCCGGGCACCCACCGGGAGCCGATCGTCAGGTCGGCGCCACGGGTCAGCCGCTTGAGCAGCTTGGGCAGCTCCTCCGGCTGGTGGGAGCCGTCGGCGTCGATCTCGACGAGGACGTCGTAGCCCTCCTTGAGCCCCCAGCGGAAGCTCGCGATGTAGGCGGCGCCGAGCCCCTGCTTGCCGGGGCGGTGCAGCACGTGGACGTGGTCGTCCTCGGCCGCGATGCCGTCGGCGACCTCTCCGGTGCCGTCGGGGCTGTTGTCGTCGGCGACCAGCAGGTGCGCCTCGGGCACCGAGGCGCGCAGCCTGCCGACGATCATCGGCAGGTTGTCCCGCTCGTTGTACGTCGGGACGATGACGAGCACCCGGCCGAGCATCTGCTCCATCATGCTTCTCCCACCTGCTCGTCCGCCGGGCCCTGGTTGGGGGCCGGGATGCGCTTTCTCTGCGGTCGGGAGGCGACGAGCGCGCCCGCGCCGACAAGTATCAGGAGCCACTGCGGCAGTGCGCCGACACGGGTGGCGACGGTCTGGGCGGTCCGCACCGGGACGGTGAGGACGCCGGAGGCGGGAACCAGCTCACCGGTACGCCAGGCGATCTTTCCTTGGGGGGTCACGTAGGCGGATATACCCGTGATCGCGGAGGTGATCACCGCCCGGTTGTGCTCGACCGCGCGCAACTGGGACATGGCCAGTTGCTGGGCGGGCAGGTTCGTCAGCGCGTAGGTGGCGTTGTTGGTCTGCACGACCAGCGGGCTGGCGCCGGTCCTCGCGGTGCCGCCCACGACGTCGTCGAAGGCGACCTCGTAGCAGTTGATCGCGCCGACGGTCACCGGGCCGAGCTTCAGGTCCCCGTCGCGGGTTCCGGCCACCGACTGCTTGCCGACCAGGGCGGCCCGTTCGAACAGGGCGAGCACGACGTCCTTGAACGGGGTGTACTCCCCGAAGGGGACCAGTTTCTGCTTGTCGTAGTAGGCGCCGGGCCCGGTGACCGGGTCCCACACGAGGCTGCGGGTGGCGCGGTTGTTCTCGCCGATCCCGACCACGGCGCCGACCAGGACCGGGACCCCGATGTCCTTGACCGCCGCGTCGAGCTGCGCCCTGGCGAAGTCGCTGCGGTAGGGGTCGATGTCGGTCGAGTTCTCCGGCAGCACGACGAGGTCGGGTTTTGCGACGGTGCCCTGCCGTACGGCCTGGGCCATCTCGTGGAGCATGCGGACGTGGTTGCCCAGGACCACGGCGGGTTCGTCGCCCAGGGGGTGCATGCCCCTGCCCGGGACGTTGCCTTGGATGACCCCGACGGTGACGGTCCTGCCCTCGTCTTGCGGTCTGGGCACGCCCAGCGCGGCGGCGGGTACGGCCAGCGCCCCGACCAGCGGCAGCACGACCGGCAGGGGACCGGCCCTGCGGGACCCCCTGAGGGCCGTGAGCGCGAGCAGCCCGCCGCACAGCACGACCGTGAAGCTCACCAGCGGCGCGCCGCCGAGGGCCGCGTAGGGGGTGAAGGGCGTCTCTCCCTGGCTGAAGGCCACCCGCGCCCACGGGAAGCCGCCGATCGGGAACGTCCCCCTCGCCCACTCCATCGCCACCCACAGCGCGGCGCCCCACAACGGCCACAGGGGCAGCCGGGAGGTCAGGGTGGCGCCCACCGCCCAGGCGCCGTAGAAGAGGCTCTCCAGGGCCACCAGGCCCAGCCAGGCGTCGGTGCCGATGGGGCTGACCCAGTGCAGGGCGGGCAGCAGGAAGGCGAGGCCGCCGAGGAGGCCGAGCCACAGCGCGCGGCGGGCGCGGACGTCGCGCACCGCGAGGGTGAGCAGCGCGACGCCGAACGGCGCGAGGAACCACAGCCCGATCGGCGGGAAGGCCAGATAGAGCAGCACCCCGCCCGCGACGGCTCCCACGGCCCGCGAGGCCAGACGCCCGCGCGCGGTGGGCGCCGCGACCGGTGCCGCCTCGGGCGGGGCGCCCGGGGCGGGTCCGGCCGTCTTCTCCTGCACCACGGGCGGGGCTCCTCGATGACATGCGATGACACGGGGGACGGGTTGACATCCGATCCTGACCCGTCTTTCTAGCCCGAACGGTACCGCTCCACCGCCTCTCTCCCAAAGCGTCTGCGGCGCCTGTTCCAAACCACGAGTTCAGAGGCCTCTCCGAGGGCCCCGGGAACGGCAACGGGGCGGCTCCCGGCTGGGAACCGCCCCGACGCTTGCGCGCTCGCACGGGAGCGGGAAGAGGGCCCGGACGACCCTTCGGACCGGTTCCGTCCCGTCGGCGGCGAGCGCGGATTGCCGTTGTCTACTGGGTGTCCAGGCCCCTCCTGGGTCCAACCCCCCGCCCGGATGGGGTGCCCCGCCTCGACGAAGCGCCCGCCCTGCGCCTGGCTGTACGGACGGGGTGACCCCCCGTCACGGGCGCAGGAACCGGCGATGCCGAAAGACGGCCAACCGGCCAGTCCCGTGCTGGACTGGGCAGCAAACTACCGACCCCAGCGCAGATGTCAACCGTGTCACCAACAGCGGAAACACCAAGTTTCCGCAGCTGGGGCATGATCGACGAGAGCCGTCAATGCTCTCATGTGATCCGATGTCGCTCAAGTCGAGCCAGCGCTTCGGGCAGTGACCCGGTGTGCACGACGCCAAGGCGCTGGGTCGCCCGGGTCATCGCGACGTAAAGGTCGCTCGCGCCGCGCGGGGACTCCCCAAGGATCAGCTCCGGCTCGACCACGATCACCACGTCGAACTCCAGCCCCTTCGCCTCGGCGACGGTCATGACGGAGACCGGGGCGTCCAGCGCGGCGGTGCCGCGTCCCCTGACGGCTCCTTCGACGGACTCGGCGAGGAGTTCCCCGGTCTTCTCGGCCGACGACTCGGCCACGATCACGACGGTTCGCCCACCTTCGACGGACTCGGATTTGACCAGTTCGGGCAGGCGGGTCGCCGGGGAGGCGGCCCACGGGTGGGTGCCCGTCTCCCTGACCGAGGTCGGCGCGCTCAGACCGGGCCCGACCAGGGTCAGCACGTCGGCGGCCACGGCCATCAGCTCGCTCGGGGTGCGGTAGTTGACGGTGAGCTCCTCCTGCCGCCAGCGCCCGGCCACGTAGGGGTCCAGCATCCGGCCCCAGGAGCGCACGCCCGCGGAGGAGCCGGTCTGCGCGAGGTCGCCGACGATCGTCATCGAACGGCTCGGGCAGCGCCGCATCACCATCCGCCAGTCCATCGGCGACAGCTCCTGCGCCTCGTCCACGATGACGTGCCCGAAGGCCCAGGTGCGGTCACTCGCGGCGCGCTCGGCGGTGGTGAGGTAGGCCTCGTCGTCCATGTGCCTGGCGGCGAACCGCTCCGCGTCCATGATCTCGGAAAGGCCGGTGAGTTCGAGCACCTCCCTGGCGTAGTCGAGCCGGTGCCGCTGCTCCTCCTCGGCGGCGGAGCGCGCGGCGGCCTGTTCCTCCTCCGCCATCCACGCCCCGGCCCGCAGCACCGCGGGGTCGATGTCGCCGAGCAGCTCGGCGGCCTCGTCGAGCAGCGGCACGTCGGAGGGCGCCCACCAGCCCTCCCCCTTGCGGGGCGGCTCGCGCAGCAGCAGGCGGCGCTCGGCCTCGCCCAGCTCGGCGGCGGCGTAGTCGAGCCGCTCCCTCGACGTGAACAGCCCGATGAGCAACTGCTGCGGGGTGGTGTACGGCCACAGCCTGTTCAGGGCGGCCTTGACGGGCTGTTCCGTGCGCAGTTCCTCACGCAGGTCGGCCAGTTCGTCGTCGTCGATCGTGCCCTTGCCGATCAGGCGGGCGGCCTGCCTGGCGAGGGCGTTGAGCAGGTGGCGGACGAAGACGGCGCGGGCCTCGTTGTGCGGCCTCCTCGACCGGGCCGCCCGGTTGCGCGCGGCGTCGAGCAGCCGCCCGTCGAGGGTGAGGGTGTAGCGGTCCAGGCGGATCTCCACCGGTTTGCGCGGCACCCGCTGCCGTTCCCGTACGGCCCTGGCCACGACCTGGGCCATCCGTTCGTCACCCTTGACGGCGGCGACCTCGGGGCGCTCCCTGCGCGTCGCGGTGATGCCGGGGTAGAGCTCGGCGACGGTGGACAGCAGCACGTCGGTCTCGCCGAGGGAGGGCAGCACCTGTTCGATGTAGCGCAGGAAGGTCAGGTTGGGCCCGAGGATGAGCACGCCCCTGCGGGCGAGCCGTTCCCTGTGCGTGTAGAGCAGGTAGGCGGCCCTGTGCAGGGCGACGACGGTCTTGCCGGTGCCGGGGCCACCCTGCACGACCAGCACGCCGTCGAGGCCGGAGCGGATGATCCGGTCCTGCTCGTTCTGGATCGTGGCCACGATGTCGCGCATCCGGCCGGTCCGCCTGGCGTCGATGGAGGCCAGCAGCGCGGCCTCGCCGTTGAGGGTGCTGACGTCCTCCTCGGTGAGGTTGTCCAGGTCGAGCAGGTCGTCGTCGATCCCGATCACCGTGCGGGCCCTGGTCTGCAGGTGCCTGCGGCGCACCACGCCCATCGAGGCCGCGGGGGTCGCGGCGTAGAACGGCCTGGCGACCGGGGCCCGCCAGTCGATCAGCAACCGACGCTGGTCGTCGTCGGCCAGCCCGATGCGGCCGACGTAGAGGGTGCTCTGGTCGGCGCCGTCGAGCCGTCCGAAGCACAGGCCGTTCTCCACCGCCCACAGACGGCCGAGACGCTGGGCGTACATCCCGGCGAAACTGTCACGCTCGGAGCGGTTCTGGTGCGTACCGCCGCCCCCGCCCTGGGCCAGCACCTCGTCCAACTGCCGCTGGGTGCGTTCGCGCAGCAGGTCGAGCCGCTCGTAGAGCCCGGAGACATACTCCTGCTCCCTCTCCAGCTCGATTTGACGGGTTGCCTTCGCTCCATTATGGTTGATACTAATGGGATACTCCGGGCCATTGCGCTAGTTGTTGTGACAAACCACCACCCTAGCAGGTCCGTTGAGGCACCCGGTCATTCTCCGGCCATCACAGGTTCATTGCGGCGTCTCCGTGACGCTTGACGCGGCTGAGCAGGGTTCTTTAAATTCATTTAAGGTTAGGAAACTTTCCTAACTCCGCCCTGCGGGTGACCGTACGAACATGCGCGGACACGGAGGACCTGTGACCCAGCCCACCCCGGGCACCCCAAGCCTGCTCCGGGCGATCAACGACCGGGCGGCCCTGCAGGCGCTTCTTGAGCGTGGACCGCTGACCCGTCCGGAGATCGGCGCCCTCACCGGTCTGTCCAAGCCCACAGCATCCCAGTTGCTCGCCCGGTTGCAAGAGGCGGGGCTCGTCGTGCTCAACGGCATCCGCGAGGGAATGCCCGGCCGGACCGCGGAGGTCTACCGCCTCAACCCCGAGGCCGCGCACGTCGCCGCGCTCGACGTCACCCACACCCACATCGACGCCAGGGTCGCCGACATCACGGGAACCGTGATCGGCAGGCACCGGCTGGTCACCCCCGCCCCCTCCGACGACCTGGTGGGACGGGTCCGCACCGCGCTCGACGGCGCGGGCGCCCCCGCCGACCTGAGGCGCGTCGTCATCGGCGTGCAGGGCGCGCTCGACCCCGGCACCGGCAGGATCGGCTACGCGACCAGCAGGGACCTGCCCGGCTGGCACATCCCCCACCTGGTCGAGACCCTCCGCGAGGGGCTCGGCGTCCCGGTCTCGGTCGAGAACAACGTCAACCTCGTCGCCCAGGCAGAGCAGGCGCACGGCGCCGCCCGGGGGCACCGGGACTTCGTGCTGCTGTGGGCCGACGAGGGCCTCGGCTCGGCGCTGGTGCTCGGCGGCAGGCTGCACCGGGGCGCGACGGGCGGCGCGGGCGAGGTCGGCTACATGCCCGCCCCGGGGGCGCCCACGGCCCGCGAGACCGGCCGCTACGCCAACCACGGCTACCAGGCCCTCACCGGCGGCCCCGCCGTCCTCAGGATCCTCAGGTCGTACGGCGTGCCCGGCGGAACCTTCAGACAGGCCGTGAGCAACGCCGTACTGGCCGCGGAGGGGGGTGGGGCACGGGCGGGGGACGCCCGCGCCGGGCTGCGCGAGGTCGCCTCCAGGCTCGCGGTCGGCCTGGCCTCGATCACCTCCGTCGTCGATCCCGAGCTCATCGTGCTGACCGGCGGGACCTTCCTGGCCGGGGGCGAGACCCTGCGGGGGCTCGTCGAACGCGAGCTGCACACGCTGACCATCCCCCGCCCCCCGCTGCTGCTGTCGGCCGTCGAGGGCAACCCCGTCCTCGCGGGCGCACTCGACCTCGCCCTCGCCGCCACCCGCGAAGAGGTGTTCAGCTCGACCGTGCCGTCCTGAGCTCCCACCTCCCCCACCAGCAAGGAGCAGCCCCCGCCCAGTAGGAGTCACCCTTCCCCTGCCGCGCCCTTCGCGGCCCGATCCACCGTTTTCCCCTACTTTCCCCTACGCCCGGAGAGATCCCGTCCGAGGCGTGACGCTGACAGGAGCACACAGATGAAACTCGCCGTAGTCGGGGGCGGCTCGACGTACACGCCGGAGCTGATCGACGGGTTCGCCCGGCTGCGGGACGAGTTGCCGGTGACCGAGATAGCGCTGGTCGATCCCGACCCCACCCGGCTCGGGCTGGTCGCGGGGATGGCCCGCCGCATGCTTGAGCACGCCGGTCACCCGGCCAGGGTCGTGGCGACGGCCTCGGTCGAGGAGGGGGTCGCCGGGGCCGACGCCGTACTCCTCCAGTTGCGGGTCGGCGGTCAGACGGCGCGCAACGTGGACGAGACGTTGCCGCTCGAATGCGGCTGCGTCGGCCAGGAGACCACCGGCGCCGGAGGTCTGGCCAAGGCCCTGCGCACCGTCCCCGTGGTGCTGGACATCGCCGAGAAGATCCGCAGGCACGCGCCGAACGCCTGGATCGTCGACTTCACCAACCCCGTCGGCATCGTCACCAGGGCGCTGATCGAGGCCGGGCACCGGGCCATCGGCCTGTGCAACGTGGCCATCGGCCTGCAGCGCCGCTTCGCCGCCGGGCTGGGGGTCGCCCCCGAGCGGATCTCCCTCGGCCACTTCGGCCTGAACCACCTGACCTGGGTGCGCTCGGTCAGCCTCGACGGCGTGGACGTGCTGCCGAAGACGCTCCAGGAGCCGCTGGGCGAGAAGATCGCCGAGGCCATCGGCCTGCCGATCTCCCTGATGCGCCACCTCGGCGTGGTCCCCTCCTACTACCTGCGCTACTACTACGAGCACGACACCGTGGTGTCCGAGCAGCGCAGCAAGCCCTCGCGGGCCGCCGAGGTCGCGGCGATGGAGGCCACCCTCCTTGAGCTGTACGCCAACCCGTCGGTGAACACCAAGCCCGAACTGCTGGAGAAGCGGGGCGGCGCGTTCTACTCGGAGGCGGCGGTCGCGCTGATCGCCTCGCTGCTCGGCGACCGGGGCGACGCCCAGGTGGTCAACCTGCGCAACGACGGCACGCTGCCCTTCCTGCCCGACGAGGCGGTCATCGAGGTCCCGGCCACGATCACCGCGAACGGGGCCAGCGCGGTGCCCGTGGCGCCGGTCGAGCCGCTCTACGCCGGGCTCATCGCGCACGTCACGGCCTACGAGACGCTGGCGCTCGACGCCGCGCTGCACGGCGGCCTGCGACGGGTCTCCGACGCGCTGCTCGCCCACCCGCTGGTCGGCCAGGCCTCGCTCGCCGACGACCTCGCCCAGCGCCTCGTCGAGGCCAACCGCGCCCACCTGCCCTGGGCGACGGAGTGAGGACCGTACTGGCGGTCGACGGCGGCAACAGCAAAACGGACGTCGCGCTGGTCACCGAGGACGGCTCCGTCCTCGGCACCGGCCGGGGCGGTCCCTTCCAGCCGCAGATCGCGGGGGTCGGCACCGCCGTGGACGCGATCGCCGAGGCCGTGCGGGCGATGCTCGGCCCTGACGCGACGCCCCCGTTCGCCGACCACGTGGCCGCCTACGTGGCCGGTGCCGACCTGCCCGCCGAGGAGGAGGTCCTGCGCGCGGAGATCCTCTCCAGGGGGTACGGCGGGCACGTGGTCGTCGGCAACGACACCTTCGCGCTGCTGCGCGCCGGGGCCTCGGGACCCGCCGGGGTCGCCGTGGTGTGCGGGGCCGGCGTCAACGCCGCGGCGGTCTCCCCGACCGGGGAGGTCACGAGGTATCCCGCCCTGGGCAAGCTCACCGGCGACTGGGGCGGCGGCTTCGGTCTCGGCGAGGAGACGCTGTGGTGGGCCATCCGCGCCGAGGACGGCCGGGGCCCGGCGACCGCGCTTCGCCAGGCCGTGCGCGAGCACTTCGGCACCGGCACGGTCGAGGAGCTCTGCCTCGACATCCACTTCGGCCGGACCTCCGCCGAGAGGCTGCACGAGCTGGTCCCGGTGCTGATGGCCGTGGCGAACTCGGGGGACGCGGTCGCCGGGGCCGTGGTGACGCGGATGGCCGACGAGGTCACCGTGCTCGCGGTGGTCGCGCTGCGCCGTCTCGGCCTGCTGGAGACCCCGATGGAGGTCGTCCTCGGCGGGGGCGTGCTGACCGCCCGCGACCCGCTGCTGAACTGCCTGATCGAGGAGCGCTTCGCCGAGCAGGCCCCCCAGGCGAAGCTGATCGTCGCGGACGTGCCGCCGATCATGGGCGCCGCCCTGCTCGGCCTGGACGCCCTCGGCGCCACCGAGGAGGCCAAGGCCGCGCTACGCGCCCACTTCCACGCGGCTGTGTGAAATTCGCCCCGTACGGCCCGCGGAGGGCTGTACGGGGCTCTCAGGCCTTCTCGCGGGGTTTGTCCCCCGGCTCGTCGGGCTCGCCGATCAGCTCGGGCGCCCTGTGCTCGTACGGCGTGCTGAGCACCACCGTCGTCCTGGTCGAGACGTTGGCCGAGGTGCGGATCTGGTTGAGCAGTTCCTCAAGGGCCAGCGGCGAGGCCACCCTGACCTTGAGGATGTAGCTCTCGTCCCCGGCCACGCTGTGGCAGGCCTCGATGGCGCCCAGGTGGGCCAGCCGCTCCGGCGCGTCGTCGGCGGCGGCGGGGTCGATGGGCTTGATGGAGACGAACGCGGTGAGCGGCAGCCCGATCGCGTCGTAGTCCACGAGCGCCGCGTATCCCCTGACGACCCCGCGTTTCTCCAGCCTGCGCACCCGCTGGTGCACCGCGGAGACCGAGAGCCCGGTCTCCCTCGCGAGGTCGGTGAAACTCATCCGGCCGTCCCTGGCCAGTAACGTCACGATCCGGCGGTCGATCTCCTCCACCCGGTCAACGGTAACGGCCCACGGCGGGACTCGCGCCGCCACATGGTCACGGCATGGTCCCAACCGCCCCACCCGTGCCGGGCGGCGGGCGGCGGCCGTACATTCTCGGCATGAGCAACCTGGAACGCGCGCCCCTGGAGACCGAGTGCGGCGGCCCCGCGAGCGCCGTGGCGGGCCAGGCCGGTGAGCTTCTCACGGGCCGGGAGGTGGTGCTGGGCGGCACCCGGGGCATGCGGGTGACCCGGACCCTGCCCAACCGCGACGTGCGCATGGTCGGCGCCTGGTGCTTCCTCGACCACTACGGCCCCGAGCGTACGGCCATGCGGGTGCCCGCCCACCCGCACACCGGGCTGCAGACGGTGAGCTGGCTCGTCGAGGGCGAGGTGCTGCACCGCGACTGCCTGGGCAGCGAGCAGGTGATCCGGCCGGGCCAGCTCAACCTCATGACGGCGGGCCGGGCCATCTCGCACTCCGAGGAGTCTCCCGAGGGCCGCGACCTGCACGGCGTGCAGCTGTGGGTCGCGTTGCCCGCCGCGCACCGTGCGACGGAGCCCGCCTTCGAGCACCATCCTGCGCTGCCGACGCTGACCGGGCCCGGCTTCACCGCGAAGGTCCTGATGGGCGAGCTCGGCGGCGTCGTCTCCCCCGCCCGCGTCCACAGCCCGCTGACCGGCGCCGAGATCACCCTCCGCGAGGGCGCCTCCGCCACGGTCCCGCTCAGACCGGACTTCGAGCACGCCGTGCTGAGCCTGTCCGGAACGGTCAACGCCTGCGGGAACGACCTGGCGCCGGGACCGCTGCTCTACCTGGGCACCGGCCGTTCAGAACTCACCCTGCGCGCCGGGCGGGACGCGCGGGTCCTGCTGCTCGGCGGCGAGCCGTTCGAGGAGCGGATCGTGATGTGGTGGAACTTCGTCGGCGGCGACCACGACGAGATCGTCCGGTTCCGACGGGAGTGGATGACGGGCAAGACCTTCGGCGTCGTCCCCGGCGCGCCTGGAACCCGGCTGCCCGCGCCTGACCTGCCCGGCGTCCCGCTGAAGCCCCGGGGGCGTCACCGCTGAGCCAACCTCTGACAAGCTGGACGGTGAGTTTTCTGAGCCCTGGGAGGCAGTCGTGGCCGATGAGTTCGACGTGGTCGTGGTGGGCGCGGGGCCCGCTGGGGAGAACGTCGCCGGACGTGCGGTCCGGGGCGGACTGAGCGTCGCGGTGGTCGAGGAGGAGCTGGCGGGCGGTGAGTGCTCCTACTGGGCGTGCATCCCCAGCAAGGCGCTGCTGCGCCCGGTCGATCTCGTCGCGGAGGTGGGCCGGGTCCCGGGCCTTGAGACGGGGCCGATCGACACGGCGGCCGTGCTCGCCCGGCGTGACGAGGCGGTCTCGCACCTGGACGACGAGGGACAGGTCGGCTGGATCGAGGGCCTGCCCGCCGAGTTCGTCCGGGGCAGGGGAAAACTCGACGGCCCCAAGGTGGTCGGGGTGACCGCGCGGGACGGCTCCGTCCGCACGCTGCGCGCCCGGCACGCGGTCGTGCTGGCCACCGGGAGCCGCCCGGTATTCCCCGAGGTTCCCGGGCTCGCCGAGGCCAGGCCGTGGACGAGCCGCGAGGCCACCGCGGTGCGGGAGGTCCCCCGGCGCCTGGTCGTGCTCGGCGGCGGCGTGGTCGCCTGCGAGATGGCGCAGGCCCTGCACGGGCTCGGCGCGCGGGAGGTCACGCTCCTGGTGCGCGGCGGCTCACTGCTCGGCCGGGTCGAGCCGTTCGCCGGGGAGCTGGTCGCGGAGTCCATGAGGGCCTCCGGCATCGACGTGCGCACCCGGGCGGAGGTGACCCGGGTCGAACGGCCGACGCCCGGCGGGCCCGTCACCGTCCACCTGGCCGACGGAGAGTCCGTCGAGGCCGACGAGCTGCTGGTCGCCACCGGGCGCGCGCCCGCCACGGGGGACGTCGGTCTGGCCTCCGCGGGCCTGCCCGAGCACGGCCCGGTCAAGGTCGACGACAGCATGCGCGCCACCGGCGTGGACGGCGGCTGGCTGTACGCGGTCGGCGACGTCAACGGCCGCGCCCTGCTCACCCACATGGGCAAGTACCAGGCGCGGGTGTGCGGCGACGTGATCGTGGCCAGGGCCAAGGGCGAGCCCGACGACCTGCCCGCGCTGCGCGCCGTCGCCGACGGGTACGGCCCGCCGCAGGTGGTCTTCACCGACCCCCAGGTCTGCGCGGTCGGCCGTACCGAGGAGGCGGCCAGGGCCGAGGGCTTCGACGTGCGCGTCGTCGAGTACGACCTCGGCTCGGTCTCCGGCGCCTACCTGCTGGGGGACGACTACAGGGGCAGGGCCAAGGCCGTCGTCGACGAGCGGCGGCGTGTCCTGCTCGGGGTGACCTTCGCCGGTCCCGGGGTGGCCGAGCTGCTCCAGGCCGCGACGGTCGCCGTCGTCGCCGAGGTGCCGCTGGACCGGCTCTGGCACGCCGTACCGGCCTTCCCCACGGTCAGCGAGGTGTGGCTGCGGCTGCTTGAGGAGTACGGCCTCTAGGGGGCGGGTCATGGGAGATCTTCCTGGCCCTTTGCCCGGATCGTTTTTCACGTGTCCATCGGGGATTGCGGCCTTCTCCACATAAGGTCCACGCCTGCCGACGTTCACGGTTTGGCCAGTGGAAAAAATGGTTTTTTGACTGGTTTGTCATATTTTAGAAACAAGCGGGCACCAATGGAAAGGATACGGTTTCGGCAGGTACATGGAGCGGACCAGGGCGTGCAAGGGGGGCGAAATGGCAGCCATGGAGAAGGGCATGCACAGCAACCAGCACGAAACTCCCTGGCAGGTCGACTTCCAGGCGCTGGACAGACGTGAACGCCTGATCATCAAACGGATGCTCGCCGGACTCGCCCTTGGCATGGTCCTGGCAGTGGCAGGTGAATCCCTCGCGGAGGTCCTGCCCCCGACGATCACCATGATCTACGACCCGTACGTCTACGGGCTCCTGGTGCTCGTCATGACACGCGGCTCGGCCAACGCCTGGTGGGCCGCGCTGAACGGCCTGCTGGCCACCGCGGGCCTGACGGCGGGACACGTGGTCGCCCACGCCCTCAACCACGGCGAGACGCTGATCACCCAGGCCAACGAGAGCTGGCAGATCGCGCTGAGCGTCACGCTGGTCGGCTTCGGCGTCGCGGGCTATCTCAGCCGCGGGAAGGGCCTGGGCGGCGACGTGGCCGTGGGGGTGTTCGCCGCCCTGATCTGCACCCAGGGCCAGGAGATCCAGCGGGCCGCCCTGGTGCCGCACGGCCTCCCACCGGCGAACGGCACGTGGCCCGTGGTCGCCCTGGTGCTGCTGGGAGTCGGCCTCCCCCTCCTGCTGCGCCCAACCGCCCAGGCGCGGCTGCGCACCCTGCTGATCACCGTCGGCTGCGCAGCCGTACTCTTCGGCGTGTCCCTGCTGTGAGCGCCTCTCAGGCGTTCTTCGCCAGCGCCCTGCCGATGACCAGCCGCTGGATCTGGTTGGTGCCCTCGACGATCTGCAGCACCTTCGCCTCCCGCATGTAACGCTCCACCGGGAAGTCCTCCACGTAGCCGTAGCCACCGAAGATCTGGACCGCGTCGGTGGTGACCTTCATGCACGCGTCGGTCGCGAACAGCTTGGCCATCGCCGCCTGCGTGCCGTACGGCCTGCCCGCGTCCCGCAGCCGGGCGGCCTCCAGATAGAGCGCCCGCGCCGCGGCCACCTGGGTGGCCATGTCGGCGAGCATGAACCCGATCCCCTGGAAGTCGACGACACGCGTGCCGAACTGCCTGCGCTCCCCCGCGTAGGAGACCGCCGCGTCCAGCGCCGCCTGGGCCAGGCCGACCGCGCAGGCCGCGATGCCGAGCCTGCCCCCGTCCAGGGCGGCCAGCGCCACCCGGAAGCCCTCCCCCTCCTGGCCGACCAGGGCGTCCTTGGCGAGCCGTACGCCGTCGAAGCGGACCTGGGCCGTCGGCGAGGAGCGCATGCCCATCTTGCGCTCGGGCACGCCGAACGACAGCCCCTCGGTGCCCGCAGGGACGTGGAAGCAGGAGATGCCCCGGCTGCCGTCGTCGGAGGTCCTGGCCATCAGCGTGTAGAAGTCGGCCTCCCCGCCGTGGGTGATCCAGGCCTTGACCCCGTCCACCACGTAGCCGTCGGCGTCGCGGACCGCGCGGGTGCTCAGGGCCGCTGCGTCCGAGCCCGACTGGGGCTCCGACAGGCAGTAGGCGCCCAGCAGCTCGCCCCCCAGCAGCTCGGGCAGCAGTTCGGCGCGCTGCTCCGCCGAGCCGTACGCGGCGACCGGGAAGGAGGACAGGGTGTGCACGGACAGGCCGAGCCCGACCGCCAGCCAGCCCGCGGCCAGCTCCTCGATGACCTGGAGATACACCTCGTACGGCTGCGCGCCGCCGCCGTACTCCTCGGGGTAGGGCAGCCCGAGGAGGCCGGACCTGCCCAGGGTGGTGAAGACCTCGCGGGGGAAGCGCTTGGCGGACTCGTCGGCCGACGCCCTGGGCGCGACCTCCTTGGCGATCAGGTCGCGGACGAGGTCCAGCAGGTCGTGGGCCTCGGCGGTTGGCAGCGTACGCTCAACGGTCATATCCGCTTACTCCAGGTCGGGGCGCGAAGTAAAAAGGGCGGCCGGGATCGCCGGCCACCCCGATTGTTACACCTGTCACACTATGACGAGTTCGCGAGGGCGATGGTTGAGCCGCTCGCCACCCTCCTCGGTGCAGACGAGGATGTCCTCGATGCGGGCGCCGTGCTCCCCCGGCAGGTAGATGCCCGGCTCGACCGAGAAGGCGTGCCCCGGCGCCAGCGCCTCGGTGTTGCCCGCGACGATGTAGGGCTCCTCGTGGGTCTCCAGGCCGATGCCGTGCCCGGTCCGGTGGATGAAGTAGTCGCCGTAACCCTCGGCCGCGATCACCTCGCGCGCCGCCGCGTCGACCGACTCGCACGAGACCCCGGGCCTGACGGCCGCGCAGGCCGCCTCCTGGGCCCGCTGGAGCACCTCGTAGTATCGCGTGAACTCCTTGGGCGGCTCCCCGACGGAGTAGACCCGGGTCGAGTCGGAGCAGTAGCCGCTGGGCATCTGGCCGCCGATGTCGACGACGACGGGCTCACCCGGCTGGATGATCCGGTCGGACAGCTCGTGGTGCGGGCTCGCGCCGTTGTGGCCGGAGCCGACGATGACGAAGTCGACGGTCGTGTGCCCCGCCGCGAGGATCGCCTCGGCGATGTCCCGCCCGACCTCCCGCTCGGTACGGCCCGCCCGCAGGAAGCCGGGCACCTGCGCGTGCACGGCGTCGATCGCGGCCCCCGCCTCGCGGAGAGCGGCCACCTCCGCCTCGCTCTTGCGCATGCGCAACTCCCGCAGCACCGTCCCGGCGAGCACCTGCTCCGCCCCGGGCAGCGCGTCGCGGAAGCGCAGCGACTGCATCGCCCACATGCGGTCGGCCAGCCCGACCCTGCCGACCTTCCCCGCACCGCCCAGACGCGCGGCGACGAGCGCGTAGGGGTCGTCGGTCTCGTCCCAGGGCACGAACTCGATGCCGAGCCGCGCGGCGGGAGAGTGCTCGGCGGCGGGCAGCTCAAGACGGGGCACCACCAGGAAGGCGGGACCCTCCGCGGGCAGCGCCAGACAGGTCAGCCGTTCGAGCGGCAACGCCTCGTAGCCGGTCACGTAGCGCAGGTCGGGGCCCGGCGTGAGCAGCAGCGCGCCGAGGCCGGCCGAGGCCGTGGCCTCCTGCGCGGCGGCGAGACGGGCCACGGGATACAGGTCAGAGGACTCCTTTGTCACACCGACCAATGTAATCCGGAACAGATCGGCGCCACACCGGTGGCCACACCCGTGCCTTCGACCGGCCCTGGAAGCCGGGGAAAAGTCCAGGAAAAGGCCACCGACGCCGTGACGACGCCACTACAATCCGTTGAAGGACGATCACATTTTGTGGATAGGATGTCCCCAGGTCCCCACATTCGAGAGCGAGCTAAATGGTCGGCGTAGTGGGCGGCCACCAGCCACCCCTCCACCCACGAAACGACCACGTGACCGGTTCCGCCCCGCTGACCGCGGCAGAGATGGTGCAGCGGTTGCGCGGAGAGCTGGACGAGCACATGGCCGTCGAAAGACAACTTCTCAGTGCGCGGCTGGCCCACGCCGAACGGCTTGGCGATCTGGGCTGGGCCGAATGGCACCTGCACAGCGGCGAGTCCACCTGGTCGGAGCACGCCTACGCCATCTTCGGCCGCGATCCCGGCGAGGGGCCCATCGGTCTGCGCGACCTGGTCGGCCACGTCGAGCCGCAGGACCGCGCCCTCGTTGACGGACTGCTCAGGTCGGTGGTCGATCTCGCGGAGCCCGGACAGGCCGAGTTCCGCATCCGCCGCCGCGGCGAGGTCCGCAACGTCCGCGCGGCCCTGGACCCTGTCGTGAACGGGGGCCGCCACGCCGTACACGGCGTGATCCAGGACATCACCAGCCGCCGCAGGGCCGAGCAGATCGCCTCCGAGTCACGCAGGCAACTGCTTGAGGTCCGCGAACGGGCCGCCGAGCAGCAGGGCGTGAGCACGGCCCTGCGCGAGGCGATCATCCCGCGCCTCGGGACGTCCGTCGATCTCCCCGGCGCCCGGATGGAGGTCCGCTACGTCCCCGCCGGGCTGAAGGACGGCCTCGGCGGCGACTGGTACGACGCGACGACCATGCCTGACGGGCGGGTGCTGCTGACCATCGGCGACGTGTCCGGCCACGGTCTGCCCGCCGTCACCCAGATGAGCAGGCTCAGACACGCGCTCGGCGGCCTCGCGATGACCGGCGAGCCGCCCGACAAGCTGCTGACCTGGCTCAACGACCTGGTGATGCACCGCTTCGAGGAGACCACCGCGACCGCTGTCGTCGGCCACCTCGACCCGCTGAACCGCGTGTTCACCTGGAGTCAGGCGGGGCATCCGGCGCCGATCCTGGTCCGTGGCGGGAGTGCCGTCCAGCTCGAACCGCCCGCCGGGGTGCTGCTCGGCGCGACCCTGTCGGAGAAGTACGAACGCTCGGCCGTACGGCTGCGCGAAGGTGACGCGCTGCTGCTGTTCACCGACGGGCTCGTCGAGCGGCGCGACCGCGACATCGACGAGGGGGTCGCCCTGACCCTCAGGGCGGCGGCCACCCTGCGCCCGCAGGACGGGGAGGCCGCCCTCGACCGGCTGATCCGGGCGGTCGGTGGCCCCAACCCCGAGGACGACACCTGTGTGCTGATGATCGTCCTGCCCGGGTGAGCGGCTTGGTTAAATGGTCGCCATGCCCGGGCTGATGCTTCTTGACACCCCCTCGCTCTACTACCGCGCCTTCTACGGGATCCCGGAGTCGGTGACCGCCCCCGACGGGACGCCCGTCAACGCCGTCCGCGGCCTCATCGACATGATCGCCATGCTGGTCAGGCAGCACTCCCCCGGTGAGCTGGCCGCGTGCATGGACGCCGACTGGCGCCCCGCCTTCCGGGTCGCGGCGATCCCGTCCTACAAGGAGCACCGCCTCGCCCCCGACGGCGGCGAGGAGACCCCCGACACGCTCGCCCCGCAGGTCCCGGTGATCGAGCGGGTCCTCGACGCGGCCGGGATCGCCCGCCTCGGCGTGCCCGGTTACGAGGCCGACGACGTGATGGGCACGCTCGCCCTGCGCCCCCGGGGCGCGGCGGACGGCGGGGTCGACGTCGTCACCGGTGACCGGGACATGTTCCAGCTCGTGGACGACGCCGTGCCGATCCGGATCCTCTACACCGCCAGGGGCGTCAAGAACCTCCAGCTCGTCGACGAGGCCGCCGTCACCGAGAGGTACGGCGTGCCCGGCCGCGCCTACGCCGACTTCGCCGTCCTGCGCGGCGACCCCAGCGACGGCCTGCCCGGGGTCGCGGGGGTCGGGGAGAAGACCGCGGCCACCCTGATCACCCGGTTCGGCTCGCTCGACGCCCTGCTCAAGGCCCTCGACGGGGACGGCGACCTCACCAAGGCACAGCGGAGCAGGCTGGAGGCCGCCCGCGACTACCTGCGGGTGGCGCCCGAGGTGGTCAGGGTCGCCCACGACGTCCCCGTGCCCGACGTCACGCTGGCCCTGCCCCAGGAGCCGCGCGACCCGCGGGCGCTCACCGAGCTGGCCGGGCGCCACGGGATCGGCGGCCCTCTCGGCCGCCTGGCCCAGGCGCTGTCCTGGAGCTGGCGGGCCTGAGTCCCGCCCCCCGGCGCCCGATACGCCGGAGAGCGGTAGGTTGACCCCCGTGCCTCACAAAAGCATCCGGGTGCCCCAAGAACCCCATCCGCGGCTGAGTGACGGCTTCGAGCGGATCAGACGGGAACTGAAGCTGCCCGCGGAGTTCCCCGTCGCCGTGTGCGCGGAGGCGGAACAGGCCACCGGGACCCCCACACTGCCCGCGCTCGACCGCACCGACCTCCCCCTGATCACGATCGATCCCCCGGGGGCCATGGACCTGGACCAGGCCATGCACCTGGAGGAGCGGCACGGCGGCTACCGCGTCTGGTACGCCGTCGCCGACGTCGCCGCCTTCGTACGGCCCGGCGGGGCGATCGACGTCGAGGCCCGCACCCGGGGCGAGACCGTCTACATGCCGGACGCCCGGGTGCCGCTGCACCCCACGGTGCTGTCCGAGGGCGCGGCCAGCCTGCTGCCCGGCGCGACCAGACCGGCCGCGCTGTGGTGCGTCGACCTGGACGCCGAAGGCAGGATCGTCGGCACCGACGTGACCAGGGCGCTGGTACGCAGCCGGGAGCGGCTCGACTACGACTACGTGCAGACGGCGGTGGACACCGGGACCGCGGACGGCACGCTGCGGCTGCTCGCCGAGATCGGCAGGCTCAGGCTGGCGCTCGAACGCGACAGGGGCGGCGTCACGCTGCCCACCCCCGACCAGGAGGTCGTCCCCGACGGGGACGGCTACCGGGTCGAGCTGCGCGCCCCCCTTGAGGCCGAGGCGTGGAACGCGCAGATCTCGCTGCTGACCGGTATGGCCGCGGCCTCGATGATGCTGGACGCCGAGATCGGCCTGCTGCGGGTGCTGCCGCCCGCCCCGGCGGAGAAGATCGCCCAGGTTCGCCGGGTCGCCGCCGCGCTGGGTGTGCCGTGGCCCGAGGGAGCGGGTTACGGGGACGTCGTCCACGGTCTCGACCCGAAGGTCCCCGGACAGGCCGCCTTCCTTGAGGAGTCCACGGTCCTGCTGCGCGGGGCCGGATACGTGGCCTTCAACGGCGAACCCCCGGCCCAGGCGGACCACGCCGCGGTGGCCGCGCCGTACGCGCACGTGACCGCGCCGCTGCGCAGGCTCATCGACCGCTACGCCACCGAGATCTGCCTGTCGGTCGCGGCGGGCGAGCCGGTTCCCGAGGAGATCCAGCGGATCATGGGCGAGCTGCCCGGCGTCATGCGGGTGACGGGACGGCGCGCGGGCGCGGCCGAGCGGGCGTGCGTCGACCTGGTCGAGGCGTTCGTGCTGCGCGAGCGGGTCGGCCAGACGTTCGACGCGGTGGTGATCGACGTGGACGAGGGCCGATCAGGGGGGCTGGTGCAGATCACCGAGCCCGCGGTGGTCGCCCGCTGCGACGGCGAGCGGCTCCCTCTCGGCGAGACGGTCCGGGTACGGCTGACGCGCGCCGACCCGGCGACCCGGGAGGTCCGCTTCAGCCTCACCTGACGGCGGGCTTCCCGCGTTCTCCGCCGGGCCGCCCGCCTTCCGGTCTCTTTCCGTGCTTCTTCAGCCTTTACCGCTTGAACGTCCAGCCGGCACCGACACCCAGCAGGTGCAGGGCGACGAGGGCCAGTCCGGCGATGACGAGCGTGGTGACGGTCACGACGGAACCGACGGCCACACCGGCGATCTGGAAGATCAGCGCGAGAACGAACAGCAATGCGGCGACGAGGGCGAGCATTCCTACCTCCCTGGGCGGGGGTCCAACATGGTTCTGCTTTGGGGATTTCCTAGGCGATATCCCAGAAAACAGCCCTGAAGGTGACGTTCCGCCCACCTGCCGTCACGCGGTATTGACCGGACGGTCAGTCGACCGCCCGGTGCGCCCCTCGCTCAGGTCAGGGACGAGTAGGCCACGACACCCCGCCTGAGCGCGTCCATCGCCTTGCCCGCGTTCTGTCTCACCTTGCTGCCGGACGGGGAGGCGTCGGCGATCTGGCCGAGCAGGTCGAGCAGCTGCTTGATCCAGCGCACGAAGTCTCCCGCGGCCAGCTCGGCGCCGTTGACCCCGTCGCCGAGCACCGCGTCCAGGTTGTGCCCCCTGGCCCAGCGGAAGGCCGCCCAGGCGAACCCGAAGTCGGGCTCCCTGATGAACGACAGGCCGTGGTCGCTCTCGACGGCCTCCAGGTCGCCCCACAGGCGCACCATGTCGCCCAGCGCCTTCTGCACCCCGCCCGCGGGGATCCTCGGCTGACGGGCCTCGTCCGCCTGCCGGGACTCGAAGACCAGCGAGGAGACGCTGGCGGCCAGCTCCGCCGGGTCCAGCCCCTCCCAGAGCCCGGCGCGCAGGCACTCGGCGGTCAGCAGGTCCAGCTCGGTGTAGAGCTGGGCCAGCCTGCGGCCCTCGGCGGTGACGTGCTCACCGTCGAGATAGCCCAGCTGGTCGAGCACCCCGCACACCTTGTCGAAGGTGCGGGCGATGACGTGGGAACGGCCCTCGACCCTGCGGCGCAGGCCGTCGGTCTCACGGAGCAGCTTGTAGTAGCGCTCCGCCCAGCGGGCGTGGTCCTCCCGCTCTTCACAGCCGTGGCAGGGGTGCTGCCTGAGGTCCCTGCGCAGCCGCAGGATCTCCTCGTCCTCCCCCGCGTGGTCGCGTGCCCTGACCGGCTTGCCGAGGTCACGGTCACCGAGCTTGGCGTGCATCGAGGAGACCAGGTTGGCCCGCTCCTTCGGCGAACGGGCGTTGAAGTTCTTCGGGATGCGCAGATGCTCGACCGGCTCGACGGGGACGGGGAAGTCGGCCGAGGAGAGCTTCTTGACCTGCTTGCCCGCGGTCAGCACCAGCGGCGCCGGCCCCTCGCCCCGGGAGTTGAGCCCCGGATCGAGGACGACCGCGACCCCCGCCCTGCGTCCGCCGGGCACCCGGATGATGTCCCCCGGCCTGAGCGCCTCAAGGGAGCGCAGCGCCTGCGCCCTGCGGGCCGCGCCGCGCTGCCGCGACAGCTCGGCCTCCCGGTCGGACAGCGCCCTGCGCATCGCGGCGTACTCCTCGAAGTCGCCCAGATGGCAGGTCATCGCCTCGCGGTAGCCCTGCAGCGCCTCGTCGTGGCGACGCAGCTGCTTGGCGAAGCCGACCACCGCCCGGTCGGCCTGGAACTGCGCGAAGGAGGACTCAAGCAGCGACCTGGCACGTTCCCTGCCCACCTGGCCGACCAGGTTGACCGCCATGTTGTAGGAGGGACGGAAGCTGGAGCGCAGGGGGTAGGTGCGGGTGCTGGCCAGGCCCGCGACCTGCAACGGGTCCATGCCGGGCTGCCAGTGGACGACCGCGTGACCCTCGACGTCGATGCCGCGCCGCCCCGCCCTTCCGGTGAGCTGGGTGTACTCCCCCGGGGTGAGGTCGGCGTGGGTCTCGCCGTTCCACTTGTCGAGCTTCTCGATCACCACGGAACGGGCGGGCATGTTGATACCCAGCGCGAGGGTCTCCGTGGCGAACACGGCCTTGACCAGGTTACGGGTGAACAGCTCCTCGACGACCTCCTTGAAGGCCGGGAGCATGCCCGCGTGGTGGGCCGCCAGCCCGCGTTCCAGGGCGTCGCGCCACTCCAGATAGCCGAGCACCGCCAGGTCCTCGTCCGGGAGGTGGGCGGTGCGCTCGTCGACGATCTGCCGGATCTCGTGGCGTTCGGCGTCCGTGGTGAGGCGGATCCCGGCGTACAGGCACTGCATGACGGCGGCGTCACACCCGGCCCTGGAGAAGATGAAGGTGATCGCGGGCAGCAGCCCAGCGGCGTCGAGACGCTCGATGGCCTGGGCGCGGTCCGGCGGGCCGCCCCTGCGCGGCCGGGAGTAGCCCCTGCGGCCCCTGCCGTACGCCTGACGCTCCTCGTCCCTGGCCAGGCGCAGCAGGTTGGGGTTGACCAGCGGCCTGCGGCCGTCCTCCTCGCCGAGGAACAGGTCGTAGAGGCGGTTGCCGACGAGCATGTGCTGCCAGAGCGGGACGGGCCGGTGCTCGTCGACGATGACGCTGGTGTCGCCGCGGACCTCCCCCAGCCACTCGCCGAACTCCTCGGCGTTGCTGACCGTGGCCGACAGGGCGACCAGCCGTACCGACTCGGGAAGGTGGATGATCACCTCTTCCCAGACCGCGCCGCGGAACCGGTCGGCCAGGTAGTGGACCTCGTCCATGACGACGAAGCCGAGCCCCGCGAGGGTCCCCGACCCGGCGTAGAGCATGTTGCGCAGCACCTCGGTCGTCATGACGACGATCGGGGCCTCACCGTTGACGCTGTTGTCGCCGGTGAGCAGGCCGACCTTGGCGGCGCCGTACCGTTTGACCAGGTCGTTGTACTTCTGGTTGGAGAGCGCCTTGATGGGGGTCGTGTAGAAGCACTTGCGGCCCTCCTGCAGGGCCAGGTGCACCGCGAACTCCCCCACCACGGTCTTGCCCGAGCCGGTCGGGGCCGCCACGAGCACCCCGTCGCCCGCCTCAAGGGCGCGGCAGGCGTCCAACTGGAAATCGTCCAGCCCGAAGCTGTAAAGACCGCGGAACGAGGTCAGCGCCGGCCCACTGTCGGCCTGGCTCTGACGGAAGGCAGCGTAACGTTCCGCTGGGGTCGTCATGCCTCCAAGCCTACCGATATCAACATTCCGGTCCGCCCCACGAGCCCCAGCCCATGCCCGACGCCAAGTGTGAGGAGTTTCGGCTTGGGCGCGTCGGTTTCTAGACTGAGGAGTGTCGGCTTGGGCGCGTCGGTGAGCTGGACTGAGGAGTGACGGAGCGAAGCGGAGGAACGACGAGGGAAGTCACCGACTTCGGGCGCCCAAGCCCGCGCCGCCGCCAGGCGGCGCAAAGCAAGCACAGCGGAGGAACGACGAGGGAAGTCACCGACCTCAGGCGCCCAAGCCCTGCGACGCCGCAGGCGTCGCAAAAGGAACACAGCCCAAACCCGCGACGCCGCCAGGCGGCGCAATCAGCACAAAACATGAAGTGCGCCTGGAACGAGTTCGCAGGTGAGGGGTAGAGGGCCGAGGCGCTCGCCGTCGGCGTAGGCGACCACGTCCCGCGCCTCCAGCGTGATCCCGCGCACGCGCCTCGTCGCGACGAAGGGATGGGTGACGTGGGAGCCCCGGTAGACGCGGGGGAAGGCGCGCAGGAAGCGTCCCACGGGCACCGCGTCGATGATCGTCACATCCAGCAGGCCGTCGTCGGGAACGGCGTCGGGGCACACGCGCATCCCGGCGCCGTAGGAGGAGGTGTTGCCCACGGCGACCAGCATGATCGGCCGTTCGATCGTCTCGGCTCCCGAGGGACCGTCCAGGGTGATTCGGAACGGGATCGGCCGGTAGGAACGCAGTTCCGCGGCCAGCGCGAGTAGATACCGGGACATGCCCGGCGGCCCGCTGATCCGGTTGGCCCGCTCGTTGACGCGGGAGTCGAAGCCGCAGGCCAGCACCCCGGCGAACCACTCGCCGCTCCCGGTCCGCACCGCGTCCACCGTACGGCCGACGCCCCGCAGCACGGCGTCGGCCGCCTCAAGGGGTCTGCCCCGGGTGACGCCGAGGGCGGTGGCGATGTCGTTTCCCGTGCCCGCGGGGATGATGCCCAGGGGGACGCCGGTCTCCGCGACCGCCTGGACGGCCAGGTGCACCAGCCCGTCGCCGCCGAAGGCCACCAGGGTGCCCGCGCCCGCGGCGACGGCCGTACGGGCTCGGGCGAGGGCGTCATCCGCGGAGTCACCGACGAGCACGGAGACCTTCCTGTCGCCGCGCCGCAGCCGGTGCAGCACCGGGCCGAGCAGGCCGCGTGAGCGTCCGCCCCTGGCGGCCGGGTTGACGAGGACGGCGATCTCTCCGGGCATGGCGCCGGAATCTACCGCCTATTTCGGCGGATCGGTATCCGTCTCCAGGTCGAGCGGGGAGGCCTCGTCGTCGGACAGGTTGGAGAAGTCCTCACCCTTGGGGCGTCGCTTCTCCCTGAGGTACATGAACCCCTCGGCGAGGGCGAACAGCACGACCATCGGGATCGCCAGGGCGATCATCGAGAACGGGTCGGTGCTCGGGGTCGCGAGAGCGGCGAAGACGAACATGATGAAGATCACTGTGCGCCGGTGCTTGGCCACCGTGTCGCGCGGCAGGACCCCGATCACGTTGAGGAAGACCATGAGCAGCGGCAGCTCGAAGGAGACTCCGAAGATGACCAGCATCACCAGCGCGTAGGTGAGGTAGTCGTCCATCTCCAGCAGCGGGATCGCGTTGTCGGGCGCGAAGCTGAGCAGGATCGCCAGCCCGGTGTCCATGATGAGGTAGGCCAGCCCGGCACCCGCGAGGAACAGCGGGATCGCCAGCCCGAGGAACGACAGCGAGTAGCGCTTCTCGTTGCGGTACAGACCGGGGGTGACGAAGGCCCACACCTGGTACAGCCAGACCGGTGAGGAGACGACCATCGCGAACATCACCGCGACCTTCAGGTTGACGAAGAAGGCCTCGAAGACGCCACGGATGGCGAAGGTGCACTCTCCGGCCCGCAGGGTCTGCGACGCGGGCAGGCTGCAGTAGGGCTCGGTGATGAACGCCCAGATCGGCTGGAAGAACAGGAAGCCGATGACGACGCCGACGACCAGCGCGAGCATGGAGATCAGGATGCGGTTGCGCAGCTCACGGAGGTGTTCCATGAGTGGCATGCGCCCCTCGGACACTCCGGACGATCCCGGTCCGTTCGAGCCCGGCTTGGGCCATTTCAGCAGCGCCATTCACGAATCCCGGTCTGACGAGTGAGGTGGTGAGAAGCGGGCTGGACGCCCCGCCTCGGCCCTACTGCGGCTTGGCCGCACCGGCCTGGGCGCGCAGCTTCGCGGCCTGCTCCTCAAGGGCACGTGCCTGCTCCTCGGCCGTCTGCTGGGGAGCGGCAGCCGTGGGGAGCGGCTGGGGGGCCGGAGCGGCCGGCTGGGGCTGCGCCTGCGTCTGGACGACGGTGGTACGGGTGTCCGTCTCGTCGTCGTCGCGAAGCTTGGCGGTCTCCGACTTGAAGATCCGCAGTGACCGGCCCAGGCCGCGAGCCGCGTCCGGCAGTTTCTTCGCACCGAACAGCAGGATCAGGATCACGCCGATAATGATCAGCTCGGTGGGTCCCAGGTTAGGCATGACACATCCTTAGGCCGAACGACATGCACTCTCCTGCCCGATCGTACGCTCCCGTGAGCACAGACTCATCCCTTCCGGGAGGGGATTGTCCGGACCTGCTCGTTCAAGGCGCTGTGTGCGGGGGTGACCGTCTGGCGGATCCTGGCGACCTCCCGGCCCAGCGCCCGGGTGGCCAGCAGCACGCGAACCCCCAGAAAACCCAGCACCAGCAGGCCCGCGAAGGCGAGTCCGACCGCGGCGAAGATCCAGCTCATGACAGCCGATCATAACGGCGCATGTCAGGAGACCGACTCGTAACGATTCAGCGCCGAGGTCGCCGCCCGCCTGACGCTCTCGGCCAGTGAGGCGGGTGAGAGCACCCGGCCGGTGTCGCCGAGGCGCAGCGCGAGCCGTACCAGCCAGCCCTGGTCCCGGGCGCGCAGTGTCACCTTCAGGCGCCCCTCGCCCAGTTCGGTGACCTCCTCGCACGCGTAGTACTCGGCGACCCAGCGGCCCGCGGGGGTCAGTTCGAGCTCGACCAGCTCGTCGGTCGGCGAGGGCCGGAACACCCCGGGCGTCACCTCGTCGGGCACCGCGTCCGCGGGCGGGTCGGCGGCCACGTCGAGGATCTCGACGGTGAGCATCCGGTCGAGGCGGAAGAGCCTGACCGCCTCCGCCCGGTAGCACCAGCCGGACAGGTAGGAGCGGCCGTCCACCACGACCAGGCGCATCGGGTCGACCTCGCGCGGGGTGATCTCGTCGCGGCCCGGCACGTGGTAGCGCAGCGAGAGCCGTCTGCCGCGGCGCAGCGCCTCGTTGACGGTCGGCAGGGCGTCCGGGGTCGCGCCGACCTCGACGGCGACCTGGCTGCTGACCGCCGCGGCGCCCTCTCCCTCGGCCTGCTCGAACTTGGCGATGACCCGCGCCAGCGCGTCACGGTCGCCGAACTCCGGCAGCTCGGCGAGCATGCGCAGGGCCACCAGCAGGGCGCTCGCCTCGTCGATGCCCAGCCGCAGCGGGCGGGCGATGGTGTCGGCGTTGTCGATGACGATCTCGCCGCCGTCCCAGGAGACGTCGATCAGGTCTCCCGGGGTGTGGCCGGGCAGCCCGCACATCCACACCAGCTGGAGGTCGTCGATGAGCTGCTTCTCGCTCAGCCCGAAGACCTTGGCCACCTCGGGCACCTGCGCCCCGGGGTGGGACATCAGGTACGGCACCAGCGCCAGCAGCCTGGGCAACCGGTCGGCCGTGCTCATACTGTGTTCCCCCTGCTCGTCGGTCTGTCCTCGCCCCTCACGCCAGGGCTCCCTTCAGGCGGCGGATCACGGCCTCCCTGGCGTCCGGCGGCCCGGCCACCTCGGCGTCGGCGGCGAAGCCCGCCACCCACCCGGCCAGCCGCTCGGTGTCGGTGAACTCGACGTCCAGCTCGTCCCACCCGTCGTCGCCCTGCCGTACGGCCTTGGCCACCTGGCGAAGCCCCTGGCAGGTGCCCTCGCGGACCCGGATGAGGGCGGCGCGCTCCCTGACCGTCATCTCGTCGCGGTAGCCGACCATCGAGATGATGTCCACGCCCTCGGGGACCACGACGGCGCCGGGGCGGCCGACCGGGACGACGGGGCCGTTGATCCGGCTGAGCCGGAACACCCGTGCCGCGCCCCGGTCGCGGTCGTGACCCACGACGTACCACCGGCCGCGGCGGCTGACCACGCCCCACGGTTCGACCGTCCTGGTCAGCACGCTCTCGCTGGCCGCGGCCCGGTAGGGGAAACGGACCGCGCGCCGGTCGCGCACGGCCTCCCACAGCGCGGGGAAGGCCGGGTCGCGGGTGTCGACGCGCAGTTCAAGCGCCCCACCGAGCATCCCGCCCGCCTCGTCGGTCTCCACTCCCCCGGCGCGCAGCTTCAGCAGCGCGCCGCTGGCGGCCTCGGCCAGGCTCGCCCGCTGCCACACCTGGGCGGCCAGGCCGACCACGGCCGCCTCGTCGGGTTCGAGGGTGATCTCGGGCAGCTCGTAGGACTCGCGGACGATCCGGTAGCCCGGGTCCTCCTCCCAGGGGTCCTTCTGGACCTCGATCGGAATGCCGATCTCCCGCAGCTCGTTCTTGTCCCGCTCGAACATCCGCTGGAAGGCCTCGTCGTTGGCGGCGTCGTATCCGGGCACCGCCTGGCGGATGTGCTCGGCGCTGAGCGGCCGCCTCGTGGCCAGCAGGCAGATCACAAGGTTCAGCAACCGCTCGGTCTTCCGGCGCGACATCCGGCCTCCTTCCCTGTTCACATGACTCTACGTCCAGGTGGCGCTACTCTTCCCCGGTGATCAGATGGCGCAGGGGCGAGGTCGCGCGGATCCGGCGAGAGTGGTCGGGGGCGATGGAGATCGAGGTCTCCACCGAGGAGGGGCTCGTCCGTGCGCTGGCCTACCCCGCCCTGGTCGGGCGTCCTGAGCCGGGCGACACGGTCCTCCTCAACACGACCGCGCTCGCGATGGGTCTCGGTACGGGAGGTTACGCCATGGTGGTGGCACTCCCGAACAGATTGCCGAAAGATCCACAGGGTCCCGGCCACCTGGTGAAGGCACGCTACACCCCCCTGCAGGCGACCGTGCTCGGCGCGGACGAACAGGACTCCCCCTTCCACGAGGCGCTGCGCGAGGCCGACTCGCTGGACGGCATGCCCGTCGTGGTCGCCGACCTGCACTCGGCGCTGCCCGCCATCCTCTGCGGCCTGTACGGCTCCCGCCCCGCCGGGCACGAGGAGGTCCGGGTCGCCTACGTGATGCTCGACGGCGGCGCGCTGCCCGCCTGGTTCTCCATGTCCTGCGCCAGGCTCAGGGAGACGGGCTGGCTCGACGGGGTGGTCACGGTCGGTCAGGCGTTCGGCGGCGACGTGGAGGCCGTGACGCTGCACACGGGCCTGCTCGCGGCCCGACACGTGATGGACGCCGACGTGGCGATCGTCACCCAGGGGCCGGGCAACCTGGGCACCGGAACCCGCTGGGGCTTCTCCGGCGTCTCCGCGGGCGAGGCCGTCAACGCGGCCTCCGTGCTCGGCGGCAGGCCGGTCGCGGCGCTGCGGGTCAGCGAAGGCGACCTGCGCAAGCGTCACATCGGGGTCTCACACCACTCGCTGACCGCCTACGGCAGGGTCGCCCTCGCCCCCGCCCAGGTGGTCGTGCCCGAGCTGCCCGGCGACTTCGGCAGCCGGGTGGCCGAGCAGTGCGCGCCGCTGGCCGTACGGCACGAGCTGGTCGGGGTCCCGGTCGAGGGGCTGTACGAGGACCTCGCGGACTGCCCGGTCAGACTGTCGACGATGGGCCGTGGGCTGGACGAGGACCTGGCCTACTTCCTGGCCTCCGCGGCCGCCGGACGCCACGCGGCCTCGCTGCTTTCGTAGAACTCCTTGAAGGTGAAGGCCTGCGGTGTAGGGCCCTGAGTTCTGAGCAGGTCCAGGCGCTCCATGCCCTCCTCAAGCGTGGGCACGTGGTCGCTCGGGATCCACCACATCACCGAGTACGGCTCCGCGACGCGCAGGAACCACTCCCTGCGCCGTTGCAGGATGCCCAGGTGGGCACTGCGGTAGACGAAGTCCCACAGGCTGTCGCGGTCCTCCCACACGGAGAAGTTGATCAGCAGGTGGTCCCCGTAGTCGTGGTGGACGACGTCCTGCGGCCCTTCGCCTCCTTTGAGCCGCCACACGTAGCCGGGGGACTCCTCGGCGAGCTGGTTGATGGGGTCGAGGGCCGCGACGAAGTCGGCGATCTCGGGGGATTCGAGGGGGGCGCGCAGATGACCGACGTTGAGCTGAGCTAGGTGCATGCCTGTCAGCAAACCATCCCCCGTTCTTCTATGTCAATCTTCGTTGTTTTTAGAAAAAGTGACGCAGCACTCCCCCGGCCGGGGATCCAGCCTGGCCGTACGGGCCTCCTCACCCAGCGCATCGAGCAGCCCCCGGCACAGCGCCAGGTTCATCGAGCACACCAGCAGCGGTTGCTCCCGCGACAGCACGTGGAAGGGGCAGTTGCGCATCCGCAGCACACCGTCGTCCTCGTAGGGCTCGTATCCCCGCGCGCGCAGCGCCCCGGCGAGGTCCTCACCCCGCTCCGCCAGCTGCGCGCCCGCCCGCCGCGCGACCTCGTCGGCGATCTCCTCCCCGCCGAGACGATCGACCGCCTCGGCCAGCATTGACGCCATGGAACGGTAGTCCCTGGCCGGGACGCTGACCTGCCACTCCCCCGGCGCCCTGCGGTAGACCTTCGCCGGACGGCCACTGCCCGGCCCCGTCCTGTCGGTCAGCCGTTTGAAGCCCGCCTCAAGCAGACCGGCCTCCACCAGCTTGTCGAGGTGGAAGGCCGCCAGGGTCCGCTGCACCCCCACCGCCTCCGCGGTCTCGTTCCGCCCCGCCTCACGCCCCAGGGAGGCCACGTACTCGTAGACGGCCCGCCTCACGGGATCGTGCAGGGCCGCGACCGTGCCGAGGTCATCGCTGCTCACAGGCGGGATTCTAGGCTGTGCTTGTTTTTGCGGCGCCTTCGGCGCCGCAGGGCTTGGGCGCCCGAAGTCGGTGACTTCCCTCGTCACTCCTCCGCTTCGCTCCGTCACTCCTCAGTCCAGCTCACCGACGCGCCCAAGCCGAAACTCCTCACGCACGGCACCGGTACCCCAAACCCTTCACCGGTGATGCGAAGGACCCGGGCACGCGGGGGGCGTGACCGGGTCCCTGGACGTTCAGTGGGTCAGTAGGCCTTGAGGACGTCCACCAGGAAGACCAGGGTGTCGGTTCCCTTGATCTTGTCGCCGGAGCCGTCCTTGCCGTATCCCAGGTCCGGCGGGATGCTCAGCAGCACCCGGCTGCCGACCGGGACGCCGACCAGGCCCTGGTCCCAGCCCTTGATGACCTTGCCGGTGCCGATCTGGAACATGATCGGCTCTCCGCCACGTGCCCAGCTGCTGTCGAACTCCTGGTCAGAGCCCCAGATCTTGCCGACGTACTGGACCAGGATCGACTGGCCCGACTTGACCTCGGGCCCGGTGCCCTTGATCACGGTCTTGGCGACCAGTCCCTTGGGGGCCTTCTCGTCGGTCTTGGTGGTCAGCTTGGGCGCGGCGTCCCCACCGGGGTTCTCGATCTTGATCCCCTTGACCTCGGGGTCGGCCGCCGTACCCTGGGCCGCCTTGCCCGCGGCGGGGACGTCGACCACGTCGACCACGAAGACCTGCGACTGGCCCGCGGGAGCCTGGGCCTGCTGCTCCTTGGGCAGCGCGTCCTTGCCGAGGACCGACAGGAAGCGGCCCCCGCCCTTGGTCTCCGCGAAGCCCTTGCGCAGGATCTCGGGGATCTGCTCGTTGAGGGTGATCAGTTGCGGGCCGCCCTCGTCGTAGGTCGAGCCGACCAGCTTGTTCTGCTTGCCGTCCCAGGTGAAGACGGTGAGGTTGGCCACCACGCTGGCGCCGGCCTGGGCCGGGGTGCCGACGGTTCCGGGTGTGAGCACCTGGTAGGAGGAGACCTCCGTGACCTTCGCGGGGAAGGCCACGGTCGGCTTGGCGTTCGTCGCGCCGGTGACCTTCAGCTCGGGCGCCGACCCGGCGGAGGTGGTGGCCGAGGCCCCCGAGCCCGTGCCTCCCTCGGAGCCACAGGCTGCGGCGAACAACAATGGCACTGCGGCCAGTACGGCCAGGCTGCGGCGGCGCATGAATATCCTTCTGGCAGACGTCAGGTTTGCGTCACACTACCCGTCAACACATACGGGCGTGCTAAGACCGCCGACGACCTTACCGAAGCATGACCGTCACATTCCCGCGATCAGCTTGTCCACCCTCTCGTCCACGCTGCGGAAGGGGTCCTTGCACAGCACCGTGCGCTGCGCCTGGTCGTTGAGCTTCAGGTGGACCCAGTCCACGGTGAAGTCGCGGCGCTTCTCCTGCGCCCTGCGGATGAACTCCCCGCGCAGCTTCGCCCTGGTGGTCTGCGGCGGCACCGACTTGGCCTCGAAGATCTTCAGGTCGGAGGCGACCCGCTCGACCGCGCCGCGCTTCTGCAGCAGGTAGAACAGGCCCCTACGCCGGTGCACGTCGTGGTAGGCGAGGTCGAGCTGGGCGACCCTGGGGCTGGACAGCGGCAGGTCGTACTTCCTGCGGTAGCGCTCGATCAGCTGGTACTTGGTGACCCAGTCGATCTCCCTGGAGACCAGGTCCAGGTTGCCCGTCTCGACCGCGGTGAGCGTCCGCTCCCACAGTTCGAGCACCCGCTCGCTGATCTTGTCGCCGCCCCTGCGGTCGACGAAGTCACGCGCCTTGGAGAGGTACTCCTGCTGGATCTCCAGCGAGGACGCCTCCCTGCCGTTGGCCAGGCGCACCCGGCGCCGGCCGGTCATGTCGTGGGAGACCTCCCGGATGGCCCGGATGGGGTTCTCCAGCGACAGGTCGCGCATCACGGTGCCCGCCTCGATCATGCGCAGCACCAGGTCGGTCGCGCCGACCTTGAGCAGCATCGTCGTCTCGCTCATGTTGGAGTCGCCGACGATGACGTGCAGGCGGCGGAAGCGCTCGGCGTCCGCGTGCGGCTCGTCACGGGTGTTGATGATCGGCCGGGAGCGGGTGGTGGCGCTGGAGACGCCCTCCCAGATGTGCTCGGCCCGCTGGGAGACGCAGTAGACGGCGCCGCGCGGGGTCTGCAGCACCTTGCCCGCGCCGCAGATGATCTGACGGGTGACCAGGAAGGGGATGAGCACGTCCGCCAGGCGGCCGAACTCCCCGTGCCTGCCGACCAGGTAGTTCTCGTGGCAGCCGTAGGAGTTGCCCGCCGAGTCGGTGTTGTTCTTGAAGAGGTAGATGTCCCCGGCGATGCCCTCCTCGCGCAGACGCTTCTCCGCGTCGACGAGCAGGCCCTCCAGGATGCGCTCACCCGCCTTGTCGTGGGTGACGAGCTCCACGACGTTGTCACACTCGGGGGTTGCGTACTCGGGGTGGCTGCCGACGTCGAGGTAGAGGCGCGCGCCGTTGCGCAGGAAGACGTTGCTCGACCGGCCCCAGGAGACGACTCTGCGGAATAGGTAACGCGCGACCTCGTCGGGCGACAGCCGCCGCTGTCCCCTGAACGTGCAGGTGACGCCGTACTCGTTCTCAAGCCCGAAGATGCGACGGTCCATTGCCTCACACTATTCGCCGAACCCCTCCTGCGGGAGGGATCAGTGGGGTTTTCGGTCGTACGGCTTATGCCCCCACCTGGGGTCGGCTAAGCGTGAGCGGGGCTCACGCCCGGTGAGAACGGGCGCGAGCCGTACGGGAACGTTCAGGGGGTGTAGATCTCCTGGACCTTGACGATCTGTCCCCGGTAGACGGTGATCAGCGAGGGGCGCTGGGACTTCTTCACCCTCGTCAGCAGAACCTTCCTGGAGCACCGCTTGGCCCCCAGGCCGACCTTGTCGACGGTCATGGGGCCGGCCCCCGTCGAGGAGCAGCCGAAGGCGCTCAGGAAGACGACGTTCTTGGCGACCGGTGAGGCGTAGGCGCTCACGTGCCCCTCCGGGGGGCCGACGAAGTATCCCTCGGTGTACTTGTCCCGCACCCACTTGATCGGCTCGTACTCCACCTCGTACCGGCTGACGTGGGTGATCCAGCCGCGCAGGATGCCGTTCTTGCGGGGGCTGATGCGCTTGGTGAAGTCGTGGCCGGGGTCCTTCTGGAAGGTGGTGCCGAAGATCTTCGGGCGGGGGAAGTTAGGAATCGCCGCGGCCTCGGCGGGGATCGCGCCGCCCAGGGCGACGGAGAGCGCGGCGGCCACGGCCAGCAGTGAGCGTTTCATGCTCGTTACGACGACGGCCCCACGGACCCGGTTCGCCGCATGGAAGGTGATCCACGTCACAGCGGAGCGCCGCGCCCCCACACGGGGACGCGGCGCTCTCTGACCGTTCCGACCGGCTCCGTCAGCCGTTGGAGCCGGTGTCGATGTCGCCCTCCGGCGCGGTCGGCGGCAGGTCGGAGCCCTGCTCGGGCGCCGCCCCCGACGCCGTGTCCGGAGCGGTCGGGGAGGGCGTCGTCTCCTCGGCGAGCAGCCGCTCCAGCCTCGGGCCGTTCAGGCGCAGGAACTTGCGGTGCGGCCGGTTGCGGTCGAGCACCGCGACCTCGAGCTGGTTCGCCGGGGGGCGCTCACCACCCGGCTCGGTGAGGGCGAACAGCGCCGCCTCAAGGGCCTCGGGCAGCGGCAGGCCCTCGCGGTAGCGCTCCTTGAGCCTGCCCGCGACGGCCTCCGCCTGGCCGCCCATCGCCACCAGGCCGGTCTCGTCGAAGACCGAGCCGTCGAAGGTGAGGCGGTAGATGTGGTCCTCCTCCGCGCTGTCACCGACCTCGGCGACCACGATCTCGACCTCGAAGGGCTTGGGCGACTCGGTGAAGATCTGCCCGAGGTTCTGCGCGTAGAGGTTGGCCAGCCCACGCGCGGTGACGTCGTCCCTGGCGTAGTTGTAGCCGTTGATGTCGGCGTAACGGATGCCGCCGAGTCGCAGCGCCTCGAACTCGTTGTAGCGGCCGACCGCGGCGAAACCGATCTTGTCGTAGATCTCGCTGATCTTGTGCAGGGCCCGGGAGGGGTTGGGGGCGACGAACAGGATGCCGTCCTCGTACTGCAGGACGACGACGCTGCGGCCTCGCGCGATCCCCTTACGCGCGTAGTCCGCCTTGTCCCGCATCTGCTGCTCGGGCGAGACATATCCAAAGGGTATGGACACCTGGGGTGATCCTCTCGTGTTAGCGCAGCGGGGCGACGGGGCCGTCGGGGAAGTTCATGCGCCCTTCGAGGACTGTCTGGACGTGGGCGCCGACCTCCTCGTCGGACAGACGGCGGAAGCCGTCGGCGGTGATCTGCGCTACAACGGGCCAGATCTTGCGGGTGACGTCGGGGCCACCGGTCGCCGAGTCGTCGTCGGCCGCGTCGTACAGGGCGTTGATGAGCGCCTGCACGACGTCCTCCGGCGAGGCGTTCTCCCGGTAGAGCTTCTTCAGCGAACCACGCGCGAAGATCGAACCCGAGCCGATCGCGTGGTGCTGGTACTGCTCGTACGGCCCGCCGCCGACGTCGTATCCGAAGATGCGCCCACCGTCGATCTCGGGGTCGTACGCGGCGAACAACGGTACGACGGCCAGGCCCTGCATCGCCATGCCGAGGTTGCCGCGGATCATCGTGGCCAGGCGGTTGGCCTTGCCCGCGACGGAGAGCGTCCTGCCCTCCATCTTCTCGTAGTGCTCAAGCTCGACCCGGTAGAGGCGGGCCATCTCGATGCCGGTGCTCGCCGCCCCGGCGATGCCCATGCACGAGAAGTCGTCGGTCCTGAACACCTTCTCCATGTCCCGCTGGGAGATGATGTTCCCCGAGGTCGCCCTGCGGTCACCGGCCATCACCACGCCGCCCGCGCAGGTCGCGGCGACGATCGTGGTCGCGTGCGGAACGTGGTCTCCGACCGGGGCCGCCAGGGTCTCGTTTCTGTCGGGCAACAAGTCCGGCGCGTAGGAGCCGACGAACTCGGTGAACGAGGAAATGCCGCTGTTCGTGAAGATGTGATTCACCATGCCGGCGGGCAGGTCCCTGTGCGATCCCACGCGACTCCCTCCAAAGGTGCGGTCCTATAAGGCCCGACCTTACTCATCTTGCCGTGCTGCATGCACTTCCCTGGATCAGCTCAGCGCGAACCCTCTCCAGGCGCGTCTTCGAATCTTTATATCCGGACGGAGGCCGCGTTCCGCCCCCACGCGCGGGGCCCGGCCGAGGCTTTTCCGCGCGGGCGGAAGGCCTGAAGGACCCCGCAAAAAAGGGCGGGCGGCGCCTTCGCGTCACACCCGCCGTCTGCGCCGGTCCACGCCGTCAGGGCGTGGCGGGACCGGCGACGGCCAACCGGCCCGTCGTCTCGCGGCGTGGCTACGCCCTGAGCCGGTCCGCCTCTCGGCTTCCCACGTTCACGAACACCGTCTGACCCTCCGGGGGGCCGCCGCCGCGACGCGCGGCCTCACCCCGCTCGGCCCGGGACTCGTCCTGGCTTCCCTATCGACTCCCTCGCGCTCAGGAACGACCGGCTACTGGCCGCCCTTCTGGACGTAGGACCTGACGAACTCCTCCGCGTTCTCCTCAAGCACCTCGTCGATCTCGTCGAGGATCGCGTCAACGTCGTCGGAGAGCTTCTCCTGGCGTTCCTGAACGTCGGTCGAGTCGGCCTGCGCGGTCTCCTCGACCTCCCTGTCGGTCCGCCCGGTCTGCTTCTGGCCTCCGGTGTCCTTACTAGCCATCTGTGGCACCTCCACATGGGGGACGTCGTTGCCCCATATCTTCCCCGAACCGGCGGACATTTCGCGTGGATCGTCCTCGATCTTTGCGAGGACCGCGAACTCCCCGGACTCGCCCCAAGACAACCCTCCCCGAGCCGTCGGCGGCAAATCGCACTTGACTAGATAGCAACTCTATCCAATGATGGGCCGACATCGGCCGTCCCCAAGGAGCCCCCATGCCGCCCGAGACGCTGAGCACCGCCGGAGTGCTCCTGATCACCGTGCCCACCATCGCCTTCGGCGGACTCATGCTGCTGAGCCACATCATGCGCAACGTCCCCGGCTACCTCGACAACCCGGTCCGGCAGAACCTGTGGCGGGCGGGACACGCCCACGCGGGCGTCCTGGTCCTGTTCGCCCTCGTCGCGCTGCTCTACATCGACCAGACACACCTGGACGAGGGCCTCAGGAGAGTGGCCAGACTTCTGATCGTCTCGGCGCCGATCCTGATGCCGCTCGGCTTCTTCCTGTCCGTCGTGCGCCCCTCGGACACCAAACCCAACAAGCTCATCTGGCTCACGGTCCTCGGGGGTGTCTTTCTCGCCGCGGGCACGTTGCTGCTCGGTATCGGCCTGTTCTGACCCGCCTCATGCCCTCGCGGAGAAGGAATTTGTCAGCTAATCCGGCGAGTCGGGACCGTTCCGAGTAGGCCAACCGGGTGCAAAACTGCGATCATTGGACCGTGAGCACCATCGTCGCCAGCCGTTACAAGCTTCACTCCCCCGTCGGCCGGGGTGCGACGGGCGTGGTATGGCGCGCCTACGACCTGTTACTCGAACGGAAGGTGGCGCTCAAGGAGATCGCCCTGCCGCCGGGGCCCGCCGCGGCCGAGCAACGACGGCGGGTGGTGCGCGAGGCCCGGATGGCCGCCAGGCTCAGCCACCGGGGCATCGTGACGGTCCACAACCTCGCCGAGGAGGCCGAGCGGCTCTGGATCGTCATGGAGTTCCTTGAGGCCCTCACCCTGCACGACACGCTCGTCCAGGCCGGGCCGCTCCCGGTCGACCTGGTGGCCGGGATGGGCCGCAGGCTCCTCGACGCGCTGCGGCACGCGCACGACGGCGGCGTGATCCACCGTGACATCAAGCCCGCCAACATCATGCTGACGGGCGACCGGGTGGTCCTTGCGGACTTCGGCTTCGCCGCCCCCGAGGGCGCCGCGGGCACCTCGATGCGCGGCACCCCGGCCTTCATCGCGCCGGAGACCCTGCACGGCCGGGGCGGCACCCGCGAGGCGGACATGTGGTCGTTCGGGGCGACCCTCTACATGGCCGTCGAGGGCAGGACCCCCTTCAGGACCGTGAACTCCATGCCCGCGCTGGTCGAGGCGCTGCGCGAGCCCGCACGCGCGCCGCAGCGGGCGGGCGCGCTCGAACCGGTGCTGCGGGGGCTGCTCCGCAAGGACCCCAGGGCACGTCTGAGCGCCGAGCAGACCTCGGCCATGCTGGCCAAGGTCCGTTGCTTCAGCGCCGCCTGACCGGCCCCTCGCCGGAGGCCCCGGGGTTCGTCGTTCGCGGACCCCGGGCCGGCGCCTTTACAAAGTAGATCAAAGTAGATCAGCGACAGGCCTCGACGAACCTGGCGGCCAGCCCGGGGGTACCCGCCCAGTGCAGGTGGAGGTAGGAGGCCACGACCGGGCCGACGGCGAACCCGTCCGCCCCACCCCGCCAGCGGAACAGAGGCCGCTCCGGCACGGGCTCGACGGCCGTGCGGTGGAACTCGTGCCCCCGGTAGCGCTCCCCCGCCCTGGTCAGCGCCGAGTCCTCGACCGCGACCGCGTCGCGGTAGCCTAGGGTGAGGGTCCCCGTCATCCTGGCCTCCACGTCGAGGACCCCGCACATGGGACTGTCGTCGAGCCGCCTGGCGAGATACAGCAGGCCCGCGCACTCGGCGGAGATCGGTCCGCGGAACGCGGCGACCTCCTTGCGCAGCGGCTCGTTCGCGGACAGCTCGGCCGCGTAGATCTCCGGGAACCCTCCACCGATGACGACGCCGCCCGTCCCCTCCGGCAGGGACTCGTCCACCAGCGGGTCGAAGGGGACGACCTCCGCCCCCGCCGCCGTCAGCAGCTCCGCCTGCTCGGTGTAGCCGAAGGTGAACGCCTGCCCCGCGGCGAGCGCGACCCTCGTGGTCGCCGGTACGGCGGGCCCCGGGCTCCACGGCGACGCGGACAGGGCGGGAGCCGTACGGGAAAGTCGGAGGAGCTCCTCCAGGTCGCAGGAGGCGGCGACCAGTTCGGCGGCGGCGTCCATCGCCCTGACCGCCTGCGTCGCGCGCTCGGCGGCCGGGACCAGGCCGAGGTGGCGGGAGGGGGTGGCCACGAGGTCGCTGCGGTGGATCGCGCCGAGCACCGGGACGCCGCTCTCGGCCAGGGCCGCGCGGCACAGCTCCTCGTGCCTGGCGGAGCCGATCCGGTTGAGGATCACCCCGCCGAAGCGGATCCGGGTGTCGTAGGAGGCGAACCCGTGCACCAGCGCCGCGACGGACCGGCTCTGTCTTGCCGCGTCGACCACCAGGACGACCGGGGCCTGCAGCAGTCTGGCCACGTGCGCGGTCGAGGCGAACTCGCTCGTTCCGGCCCCGTCGTAGAGGCCCATCACCCCCTCGACCACCGCGAGGTCGGCCCCGGCGGCGCCGTGCAGGAACAGCGGGGCGACCAGGTCCTCACCGACGAGCCACGGGTCGAGGTTGCGCCCCGGACGGCCCGTGGCCAGGGCGTGGTAGCTCGGGTCGATGTAGTCGGGCCCCACCTTGTGCGGGGAGACTCGCAGGCCCCTGCGGGTGAGCGCGGCCATCAGCCCGGTCGCGACCGTGGTCTTCCCCGCGCCGGACGCGGGGGCCGCGATCACCAGCCGGGCTACCATTCGATGCCCTTCTGCCCCTTCTGCCCGGCGTCCATGGGGTGCTTGACCTTGCCCATCTCCGTCACCAGGTCGGCGGCCTCGACCAGGCGGGGGTCGGCGTCACGGCCGGTGACGACGACGTGCTGGCCGTCGGGACGGGAGGTGAGGGTGGCGACGACCTCCTCGACGTCGATCCAGCCCCACTTCATCGGGTAGGTGAACTCGTCGAGGACGTACAGCCGGAAGGTCCGCGCGGCCAGGTCACGCTTGATCTGCTCCCAGCCCTCCCTGGCGTCGGCTGCGTGGTCCTCCTCGCTGCCGGGGCGCTGGATCCAGGACCACCCCTCCCCCATCTTGTGCCAGGACACCGTGCCGCCCTCGCCGGACTCGCCCAGGACACGCAGCGCCCGCTCCTCGCCGATGCGCCACTTGGCGGACTTGACGAACTGGAACACGCCGATCGGCCACCCCTGGTTCCAGGCCCGCAGCGCCAGCCCGAAGGCCGCGGTCGACTTGCCCTTGCCGGGCCCGGTGTGGACGATCAGCAGCGGCCGGGTACGGCGCTGCCTGGTGGTCAGCCCGTCCTCGGGCACGCTGACCGGTTTCCCCTGGGGCATCGTCATCCGCCTTTCGTTCTCGTACGGCTCACGCGGCGGCCCGTCTGTCGCGGACCACCCCGGCGAGGTCGGTGAGGTCGTCGAGGCGTACGGCCTGTGCCCCCATCCGCCGTGCCAGGGAGGCGGCCAGGCCGAGCCGGATGTGTCCCGTCTCGCAGTCGACCACGACCGTGGCGATCCCGGCCAGCAGCCCGGCGGCCCTGTGAGCCTCCTCGACCGTGCCGGAGGTCGCCCGGCCGTCGGTCACCACGACCAGGAGGGGACGCCGGGACGGGTCGCGCAGCCGTTCGACCCGCAGGACCTCGGCCGCGCGCAGCAGCCCGGCGGCCAGCGGGGTGCGCCCGCCGGTCGGCAGCTCACGCAGCCGGGCGGCGCCCGCCTCGACCGAGGAGGTGGGCGGCAGCACCAGGTCGGCGCGGGAGCCGCGGAAGGTGACCAGGCCGACCTTGTCGCGGCGCTGGTAGGCGTCAAGGAGCAGGCCGAGCACGGCGCCCTTGACGGCGCTCATGCGCTTCCTGGCGGCCATGGACCCGCTGGCGTCCACGACGAACAGCACCAGGTTGCCCTCCCGGCCCTCACGCGTGGCCTCCCTGAGGTCCTCGCGCCGCAGCAGCAGGCCGGGCCCGCTCCTGCCCCGCTCGACCTGGTACGGCGCGGCGGCCTCGACGGTCGCCCTCAGGTGCAGGGAGGTGGGCCGTCCGCCGGGGACCCTGGCCCCGGTCACCCTGCCGAGCGGGGTCGCGGCCCTGGACCTGCGGCCGGGGGCTCCCGCGCCGAGACCGGGCACGGTGAACAGCCTGGCACGCCGGGCGGGGTCGGCCTCGGCGACCTGGTCACGCCCGGTCTGTCCGGTCTGCCCGGGTGCGGGCTCCCCGGACGGGGGCGTGGGCACGCCCTCCTGGTTCGTGGGCTCGGCGGGACCGTCGGCAGATCCCGCTTCCTGGCCGCCCTCGGGACCGCCACCGGGACCGTCGTCCTCGGGACCGTCGTCGGGGTCGTCGTCCGGCTCCTCGGGCATCTGGTCGAGGAGGTCGTCCAGCTTGGACTCGTCCAGGCCCGGCGCGTCGAAGGGGTCGCGGCGCCGCCGGTGCGGCAGGGCGAGCCTGGCGGCCTCGCGGACGTCCTCGGCCGTGACGGTCGTCCCGCCCCGCCAGGCGGCGTGCGCGATGGCGGCCCGCGCGGTGACCAGGTCGGCCCGCAGGCCGTCCACCTCGAAGGCGGCGCAGACCGTGGCGATGCTGTGCAGCGCGGAGTCGGGCAGGGTGACCTCGGCGACCCTGGCCCTGGCCTCGGCGATGCGCGCCGCGAGCTCCCTCTCCTGTGCCTGCCACGAGGCGGTGAAGGCGGCCGGGTCGGCCTCGAAGGCAAGGCGCCGCCGGACGACCTCGGCCCGCTGGGACACCTCCCGCGACGCCCGGACCTCGACGGTCAGCCCGAACCTGTCGAGCAGTTGGGGCCGGAGTTCGCCCTCCTCCGGGTTCATGGTCCCCACCAGCAGGAACCTGGCGGCGTGCCGTACCGAGACGCCCTCTCGCTCGACGTAGCAGGTGCCGAGCGCGGCGGCGTCGAGCAGCAGGTCGACCAGGTGGTCGTGCAGGAGGTTGACCTCGTCCACGTAGAGGACCCCCCGGTGGGCGTCGGCGAGGAGGCCGGGTTCGAAGGCCTTGACCCCCTCGGTGAGCGCCCGTTCCAGGTCGAGCGAGCCCGCGAGCCGGTCCTCCGAGGCGCCGACCGGCAGCTCGACGAGCCTGGCGGGCCGTACGGTGCCTGGGGCGGCCTCGTGCGGGCCGTCGGGGCAGCCCGGGTCGGGGGCCGCGGGGTCGCAGGAGAAGCGGCAGCCGCGCACCACCTCGACGGGCGGCAGCAGCGCCGCCAGTGCCCGCACGATCGTGGACTTGGCGGTGCCCTTCTCCCCCCTGACCAGGACTCCGCCGACTCCCGGGGAGACGGCGTTCAGGATCAGGGCGAGCTTGAGGTCCTCCGACCCCACGATCGCGGTGAAGGGATAGCGCGGATCGCGCACCTTTGCTGCCTCCTCGGCTCTCGTCATGCGGGGTAACTCAGCCGCCAGCGCCCGCCCCGCCCGGTGAGCGTCACCAGGGAGAGCGGTGCGACGTCCACACGCCAGAAGGCGCGGGCCGGGGCGCCGAGGGCGTGTACGACCGCGGCCCTGACCACCGGGGCGTGGGTGACGGCGACGGTCCTTCCTGGGCCGAGGGTGGCGAGCCAGTCCGCGACCCGGCCGACGAGACCGGTGATCGGCTCCCCGTCGTGGGGGGCCGCCGCGGGGTCGGTGAGCCAGGCCTCAAGACCCTCGGGCTCGGCCGCCTCGACCTCGGCGAGCGTCATGCCACGCCAGCGCCCGTAGTCGCAGTCGGCGAGCAGCGGCTCGGGTACGGCCCGCAGGCCGAGCGCCTCCGCCGTCTGCGCGCAGCGCAGCTCGGTCCCGCGGACCGCCCTGCCGGGGCCGATCCGCGGGGCCGTCGCGCGGGCGCGGCGCAGGCCGTTCCCGTCGAGCGGCTCGTCGCCGGGGAAGGCGGCCCGCGCCGTCGCCCGCGTCGAGGCGTGACAGACCAGCAGCAGGCGCGCGACCCCCGAGGGGGTCGTCACGCCGGGCTGCGCCTGCGTGCGGCGAAGGCGAACAGGGCGCCGACTCCCAGCCAGAACACCGCCTGTGTGCCCAGTGAGGCCAGGCGGAAGTCCCACAGGAGACCGGCGGGGAAACCCTCGGGCACCTCGTCGATCCTGGGTAGCAGGATCCAGGCGGCCGCGACCGGCACCAGCAGGGCCGCGCCACCCGCGACCCAGCGCGGCCACGCCTCGGTCGAGGAGACGTAGCGGTACGCGGCGGCCGCGGCGCCGACGGCCAGGATCCCGATGACGACGGCGACAAGGTAGAGCACCGTGCGCTGGTTGATCGTCTCCGGGTCACCGACAGCCGGTGGATTGGCGGGATATTTCACGAACGGGACGAGGACGATCGCGACGAACGACGCCGCCGCGAGAGAGATCGCGAGCAACGGCTCCGACCTCGGGCCGACCCGCCCTCGCACCCCCGCGTAGACGAGGGCGAACAGGCCGCCGAGGGCCACGCCGTACAGGCCGAGGGCGAGGAAGAGACCGAGGCGCTGGCCGTCCCTGCTGACCAGTTCCTCCTCCTCGTGGGAGTGGGCGGGCTCGGCCGCCTCCTCGGCGTGGGAGCTGGAGGCCGCGGCGGCCTCCTCAAGCGCGATGGCCCGGTCGACCCGGGGTTCGCCGACTGTGTAGGCGAAGACCCCGGCGAGCAGTCCGGCGAGCAGCCCTACGAGCATGCCCCTGACGATGAGTTTGGTGATCACGTGTGTGCTCAGTGGCAGGGCACACCGAGCAGGTGGCGCCCGTCGTGCATGAGCTCGTGCAGGTAGTTGCCGGTCTGCGAGATCGCGCCCTGGTCGAAGGCGACCAGGTAGGCGACGAGCAGCAGCACCGGTACGGCGAGCAGCCAGCGGGTGAGTGAGCCAAGCGGGATGGGGTTGACTGGCGGAGCCGAGATCTGGCTCACGGCCACCTCCTTCAGGGGATTGACGCGCCCCTTTTTCGTAGGTCGGTGGCGGTCGAGTGACCTGGCTCCCCGCCCCTCGTGGGGTGGGTCACAGTGGCGCGACCGCACCGGAATCTCACCGGATTTCCCTCGCACCGCCACAAAACAACCGGAACTTATCCCGGTTTGTACTGTCCGTCAATCCATACGATAGCGGACAGAGAACCAGAAACTGTGCGGACGGGTACACCCGCCCGCACAGCGGGTCACTGATCGCCCGTGAGGGCGGTCACCAGGTCGGACGCGGTACGGCAACGGTCGAACAGCTCGCCGACGTGGGCCTTGGTACCGCGCAGCGGCTCCATGGTCGGGACGCGCTGCAGCGATTCCCTACCTGGAATGTCGAAGATGACGGAGTCCCACGAGGCGGCCGCGACCGACTCGCTGAACTGGCTCAGGCAGCGGCCCCTGAAGTAGGCCCGCGTGTCGCTCGGCGGGGCCTCGATGGCCCGCTGGACCTCCTCCTCGGTCACCAGGCGCTGCATCCTGCCCCGGGCGACCAGCCGGTTGTACAGGCCCCGGTCCGGGCGGATGTCGGAGTACTGCAGATCGACGAGCTGCAGACGCGGGTGCGACCAGGCCAGGCCGTCACGCGAGCGGTAGCCCTCAAGGAGTTCGAGCTTGGCCACCCAGTCGAGCTCCCGCGACAGCTGCATCGGGTCCTCGGCCAGGCGGGTCAGGACGGACTCCCAGCGGTCGAGGACGTCCTTGGTGACCTCATCCACGCCGTTGCCGCTGCGCTCCTCGGCATACTTGCGGGCCAGTTCGAGGTACTCCATCTGCAGTTGCACCGCGGTGAGCCTGCGGCCGTCGCGCATCGGGATCTCGTACTTCAGCGTGGGGTCGTGGGAGACCGCGCGCAGCGCCTGGACCGGGTTGTCGACCGCGAGGTCACGGGTGAAGTAGCCGTCCTCGATCATGGCGAGGACCAGCGCGGTCGAGCCCAGCTTCAGGTAGGTCGAGATCTCCGACATGTTGGCGTCGCCGATGATGACGTGCAGCCTGCGGTACTTCTCCGGGTCGGCGTGCGGCTCGTCCCTGGTGTTGATGATCGGCCGCTTGAGCGTGGTCTCCAGGCCGACCTCGACTTCGAAGAAGTCGGCCCGCTGGCTGATCTGGAAGCCCTCACCCCGGGAGTCCTGACCGATGCCGACCCGGCCCGCGCCGACGACGACCTGCCGGGAGACGAAGAACGGGGTCAGGTGCCTGACGATGTCGGCGAACGGCGTGGCCCGGCGCATCAGGTAGTTCTCGTGGCAGCCGTAGGAGGCGCCCTTGTTGTCGGTGTTGTTCTTGTAGAGCTGGATCGGAGCGTTGGCGGGGACGGCCGAGGCGCGGGTCGCGGCGTCGTACATGACGCGCTCCCCCGCCTTGTCCCAGATCACCGCGGCTCGTGGGTTGGTGCATTCGGGAGTCGAGTATTCGGGATGGGCGTGATCCACGTACAGCCGGGCCCCGTTGGTGAGGATCACGTTGGCCAGGCCCAGATCCTCGTCCGTGAGCTGGCTCTGGTCGGCCACCTCCCTGGACAGGTCGAAGCCCCGGGCGTCGCGCAGCGGGTTCTCCTCCTCGAAGTCCCAGCGTGCTCGCCTGGCCCTGGCCGCCGAGGCCGCCAGGTAGGCGTTCACCACCTGGGAGGAGGTCACCATAGCGTTGGCCCCCGGCTGTCCGGGCACGGAGATGCCGTATTCGGTCTCGATGCCCATCACCCGCCGTACCGTCATGCGCACCCTCTGTTCATCCAGGACGACTACTCCGCCGTATATATCCCCGACCCTAGACCCTTCACTATCCCCGTTGACCAGACAGTTATGGCACAGAGGCCTTTTCTGATGCCTTTTCTCCCGGCACCCCCGGCACCCACGGCCCAGGGACCGCTCCCCGCCCATCAGGTACGGCTGCCCGCCTCCTCCTGGCCTTGACAAACTCCTGGACGGGCCGTTCGACCAGCCGGTGAACCAGGTAGGAGAGCGCCAGCGTGACCAGCACGGTGACCGTGGCGGTCAGCCAGGGTGGCAGCGTGTCACGCAGCACCGGCACGAGCACGGCGGCGACCGTCGAGTGGAACAGGTAGAGGGGGTAGGTCAGCGCGCCGAGCACGACCAGCCCGCGCCAGCGCAGCCTGCTGAGGGCGCCGAGCGCGACCAGCGCCATGAGCACGTAGAAGATCACGACGGTCACGACGACCGCCCAGCCGGGCACCGGCATCGCGGCGTAGCCGACCGCGTCGATCCTGCCCTCGACCCTTGCCAGGGCCGCGTTGACCGCCAGGCCACCGCTGATCCCGGCCACACACCACAGCACGGGCTTGGGGCCGTACTTCGTCATGAGGAAGAAGGCCATGCCGCCGACGAAGTACGGCGCGTACTTCGGCATCACGATTAGCTGGACCCACTCGTTCTCGTTGCCGGTGAGGATCCCGGCCGCCAGCAGCCACACGCCCATGAAGACCAGGCAGCGGACGAACGTCACCCCGACGATCACCAGGATCGAGATCAGCAGGTAGAAGCGCAGCTCCGCCCAGAGCGACCAGTAGACGCCGTTGGCGTCGGTCAGGCCGAAGGCGCGCTGGAACATGGTCAGGTTGACCAGGTAGTCGCGCAGGCCGAGCTTGGGGTCCAGAGCCGTGGCCGCGCCGAGGCCGTAGACGGCGGCGACGACGCCCACGCTGATCCAGTAGGCGGGGAAGAGCCGCACCAGGCGTGACAGGGCGAAGGCGCCCAGGCCCCTCCCCCAGATGCTCATCAGGATCACGAAGCCGCTGATCATGAAGAACAGCTCGACGCCGAGGATGCCCAGCCCCGCCGGGGTGGCGGTCGCCGGGAACAGTTTCGCCGGGCGCTCCCCCCAGACGGAGGCGAAGGCGATGAGGTAGTGGAAGGAGACGACCCCGGCGGCGGCGAGGAAGCGCAGGAGGTCGAGTTCTGCGAGACGGCCGGTTCCCCTTGTGGTCGTGCCCGTAGCCGTGCCGGTCATGTGCCCGCCGGGGCGAAGTGTTCACGCACGCCACTTGGACGGTGTTTCGATCATCCGGGTTCCCTCGGGCCGGATCTTGTTCCCCCGGTTTCCCGGCTCTCCCGGAAGGCCTTCCGGAGACGCGAGGGCGGCGCGGTCCTCGGAAGGACCGCGCCGCCTCGGTGGTGCGTCTACAGGTACTGACCGGTGTTGGCGACCGTGTCGATGGACCGGCCCGCCTCGGTGCCCTGCTTGCCCGTCACGAGGGTGCGGATGTAGACGATCCGCTCGCCCTTCTTGCCGGAGATGCGGGCCCAGTCGTCGGGGTTGGTGGTGTTGGGCAGGTCCTCGTTCTCGGAGAACTCGTCCACGCAGGCCGCCATCAGGTGCTGGATCCTCAGCCCCTTCTGCCCGGTGTCGAGGAACTGCTTGATGGCCATCTTCTTGCCGCGGTCGACAATGTTCTGGATCATCGCGCCGGAGTTGAAGTCCTTGAAGTACAGGACCTCCTTGTCGCCGTTGGCGTAGGTCACCTCAAGGAAGCGGTTCTCCTCGCTCTCGGTGTACATCCGCTCGACCACCCGCTGGATCATGGCCGAGATCGTGCCCTCACGGCTGGAGCCGTGCTCGGCCAGATCGTCGGCGTGCAGCGGAAGGTCCTCGATGAGGTACTTCGAGAAGATGTCCCTGGCCGCCTCGGCGTCCGGCCGCTCGATCTTGATCTTGACGTCCAGACGGCCGGGCCGCAGGATCGCCGGGTCGATCATGTCCTCGCGGTTGGAGGCGCCGATCACGATGACGTTCTCCAGGCCCTCGACGCCGTCGATCTCGGACAGGAGCTGGGGAACGATGGTGTTCTCGACGTCGGAGGAGACGCCGGAGCCACGGGTCCTGAAGATCGAGTCCATCTCGTCGAAGAACACGATCACCGGGGTGCCCTCGGAGGCCTTCTCCCTGGCGCGCTGGAAGACCAGGCGGATGTGCCGCTCGGTCTCGCCGACGTACTTGTTGAGAAGCTCGGGACCCTTGATGTTGAGGAAGAAGCTCTTGCCGGACTGGCCGGTCTTCTCCGCGACCTGCTTGGCCAGGGAGTTGGCCACCGCCTTGGCGATGAGCGTCTTGCCACATCCGGGCGGGCCGTACAGCAGCACGCCCTTGGGGGGACGGAGCTTGTGCTCGCGGAAGAGGTCGGCGTGCAGGTAGGGAAGCTCGATGGCGTCCCTGATCTGCTCGATCTGCCGCATGAGCCCGCCGATCTCCTCGTAGGAGATGTCGGGCACCTCCTCCAGGACGAGCTCCTCGACCTCGGACTTGGGAATGCGCTCGTAGACGTAACCGGAGCGCGGCTCCAGCAGCAGCGAGTCGCCCGCGCGGATCGGCTGGTCGAGCAAGGACTCGGCCAGTCTCACCACCCGCTCCTCGTCGGCGTGCGAGATCACCAGCGCGCGCTGGCCGTCCTCAAGGAGCTCCTTGAGCATCACGATCTCGCCGACTTCCTCGTATCCGAGGGCCTCGACGACGTTGAGCGCCTCGTTGAGCATGACCTCCTGGCCACGCTTCAGCGAGTCGACGTCAACCGCTGGACTGACGTTCACTCGAAGTTTGCGACCACCGGTGAAGACCTCCACCGTGCCGTCTTCCCTGGACTCAAGGAACACGCCGAAGCCGGAGGGCGGCTGCGCCAACCGGTCGACTTCCTCCTTGAGCGCGACGATCTGGTCCCTGGCCTCCTTGAGGGTGGCCACAAGACGCTCGTTCTGGCCGGTTACGGCCGCGAGGTTCGCCTGCGCTTCGTGGAGACGCTCTTCGAGGATCCTGGCCTGCCGGGGAGACTCCGTCAGCTTCCGACGTAGCGTGGTGATCTCCTCCTGCAGGAAGGAGACCTGTGCTGTGAGGTCGGCGACCTCCCGTTCGCGCTGCGCGGCACGAGCCTCGGCGTCGTCGCGAGCTGCCACGGCGTCACCTCCTTCCCAGTCGAGACCGACTACTCAAAACCCTACCCATCTGGGGGCTGTCCCTTACCTGGCCGAGCGGTGTTCGTATGGCTACATTAAGTAGGCACTTAACAATCCCTTATCGTGCGTTTAGTCCTTGGAGCATAAGAACACGGAGATCTGTTCCCGCGTCACTCTCCGACGCACCCTCGTGGCTGAATCGTCATCAACTGGTGGAAGTGGTGGAAGACGCGGACTCCTCGCCATATGCCCCCTTCGCTGGACGCCTGCGACGAGGTGGTGGGGTCACCCCGTCCGCCATGCGACGCGCGGTGACGAGAAACCCGGTGTGCCCGACCATCCTGTGGTCCGGCCGTACGGCGAGGCCCTCGACATGCCAGTCGCGAACCAGGGTCTCCCACGCATGGGGCTCGGTGAAACTCCCGTGTTCGCGGAGAGTTTCCACCGTGCGGGACAATTGGGTGGTAGTCGCCACATAACAGCAGATGACACCACCGGGAGTGAGGGCCTTGGACGCGGCGTCCACGCACTCCCACGGGGCGAGCATGTCCAGGATGATCCGGTCGACGTCACTCTCGTCGAGCGCGTCCACGAAGTCGCCGACCACCAGTCGCCACTGGTCCATCGGGCCGCCGTAGAACTTCTCCACGTTCTTGGTGGCGACCTCGGCGAAGTCCTCGCGCCGCTCGTAGGAGGTGACCCGCCCCTCAGGGCCGACGGCGCGCAGCAGGAAGCAGGTCAGGGCGCCGGAGCCGACCCCCGCCTCGACGACCCGGGCGCCGGGGAAGATGTCGGCCATGCCGACGATCTGCGCCGAGTCCTTGGGGTAGATGACCGCGGCGCCACGCGGCATGGACAGCGTGTAGTCCTGGAGCAGGTGCCGGAACGCGAGATACTGGGTGCCGCCGGACGAGCGCACGACCGATCCCTCAGGCTGACCGATCAGGTCGCTGTGCGGGATGGCGCCCTTGTGCGTGTGGAAGACCCCGTCTTCCTTCAGCGTCACCGTGTGACGCTTGTTCTTGGGATCGGTGAGCTGAACCTGATCCCCGGCCTGAAACGGCCCATGCCTGCGAAAACCCATGCCCGCAAGGTTATCGGCGCCCGGCCGCCGCCCGTCCCCTCACGAAGATCCCCGCGGGACGTCCAGGACGGAAATGGTTGGTCCGCCTTCGTGGGGACCTGATAGCACTTGGGGATGCTCCCACAAGACATGATCCTCTCCCGGGACGTCGTCCTGCGCCCACCCGCGAAGTCCGACGTCGAGCCGATCGCCCGCGCCTGTGCCGACCCCCGCGTCAGTCGCTTCCTGCCGACCCTGCCGGTGCCGTACACCCGCGACGACGCGCTCGCCTACCTGGGAATGGCCGAGCAGGCGTGGCGGGACGGCGGCGCGTCCTTCGCCATCGCGGACACCGAGACCGACGAGTGGCTGGGCAACATCGGCCTCAAGCCGCTCGACGCGCGCGGCAACGGCGAGGTGGGCTACCTGGTGGCGCCGTGGGCGCAGGGGCGGGGCGTGGCGACGGCGGCCACCAGGGCGCTCACCGAGTGGGCCTTCGCCCTCGGGGTGCGGCGGATCGAGCTGCTGGCGGATGTGGAGAACCTCGCCAGCCAGCGGGTCGCGCTCGCCGCCGGTTTCCAGCGCGAGGGCGTCAGGCGCTCGGCCGAGGCCCGCAGGGACGGCGGCCGGGCCGACCTGGTGGCCTTCGCCCGCCTGTACGGCGAGCCTGGCGAACGCGTCCACCCCTTCCTGCCCGCCCTGCCCGGCGGCTCGCTGACCGACGGTGTGGTACGGCTGAGGCCGCTGGGCCCCGGGGACGCCGACGACTATCACACGCTGGAGAACCTGCCCGACGTCGTGCGCTACAGCGTCCCCCCGCAGGGCCCCGACAGGGCCAGGGCCGAGCGACTGTGCCGGGAGGCGGGTGCGCACTGGCTCGCGGGCGAACGCGTCGAGCTGACGATCAGGGACGCCGCGACGGACGCCTTCGCCGGGCACATCCAACTGACCTCGATCGTCCCGGTGCTCGGTCAGGCGATGACCGGCTACAGCCTGCTGCCCGCCTTCCGCGGCCGGGGCCTGACCACGCGGGCTGTCGACCTGCTCGTCGGGTGGGCCTTCGAGCACACCGCGCTGGCCAGGATCATCGCGGGCACCTCCCCCGGCAACCACGCCTCGCACCGGGTGCTGGAGCGCGCGGGCTTCGCCAAGGAGAGGCTGGCGCGCGGCCTGCTGCCCGGCCCCGACGGTACCCGCCTGGACGACCTGCAGTGGTACAGGCTGCGGGAGTAGCTCTCAGCCGAGCAGCGCGTACAGGCGGTCGGCGACCCCCCTGGCGGTCGGCCGCCGGGCCGGTTCCCCGATGCAGGCCAGGACGAGGTCGGCCAGCCCGGGCTCCAGGTCGCCGCTGACCGAGGGCGGCGTCGTGTTGACCTTGCGCAGGGTCAGCAGCGGGTCGTGGACGGGCAGCTCGCCGTACAGACCGGTGCGGGTCACCGACCAGTGCAGCGTCGCCCCGAGCGACCACACGTCCCCCGCGGGCGAGGGGTCGTCGCCCCGCAGCAGCGCGGGGTCGGTGAACTCGACCGACCCGATGTCGCCCATCCCGGTCACCGTCGCGCCCGGCGTCAGCACCTGCGACAGGCCCAGGTCGGACAGCTTGCCCCCGGTCTCGGTGAGCAGCACGTTGCCGGGCTTGACGTCCCGGTGCACGATGCCCTCCTCGTGCAGCGCCTGGACGGCGTGGGCCGCGCACGCGACCGAGCGCAGGACCCGCTCGCGCGAGGGCGGCGTCGCGGGCAGCCTCAGGGAGCCCTCCGGGAGATACTCCATCGAGTAGTAGAAGACCCCGCCCTGCTGCCCGGCGTCGTAGAGCGTCACGAGGTACGGCGAGCGCACCGCGGCGAAGGCCTTCAGCTCCCTGGTCGCCCGCCGGAAGGCGTCCTTGCCGGTGCCGCCGACCACCTTCACCGCCACCAGGTCGGCCTCGACCGGCAGCCGCTGCGGTTTCCTCGCCAGGTAGAACTCGCCATGGTTGCCCGCCCCCAGCGGGCGGACGAACTCGTAGTCGGCGATGCCCTCCACCGATGGTCCCCCTTCGCACCTTCCGCGACGCTCGCGGTGATCTGCCACAGACGGTAACGTCACCTTGGTCATTCTCGGGGCTTTTCATTACTTACGGGAAGCGTGTCCCAGTGTTCCAGGTTGACCTGCTTCTGCTTGATCTCGTGATCGTCCTCGTCGCGGCGCGGCTGCTGGGAGCCGCGGCCAGGCGGCTCGGCCAGCCCCCGGTCGTCGGGGAGATCGTGGCCGGCATCCTGCTCGGTCCCACCCTGCTCGGGCCGCTGGTCGGCGACCGGCTGTTCGGCCCCGGGATGCTTCCCCCGCTGCAGGCCCTTGCCGACGTCGGGCTCGTGCTGTTCATGTTCGTCGTCGGCCTGGAGCTGGACCAGAAGCTGGTCAGGGGCAAGGGCAGGATCGCGGTCGTCATCGCGCTCGGCTCGACGCTCCTGCCGTTCGTCCTCGGCTGCGCGCTGGCGCTCGGCATAGCGGGCGACCACGTGGACGGGTCGAAAACGCTGCCGTTCGTGCTGTTCATGGGCGCGGCGATGGCGGCGACCGCCTTCCCCGTGTTGGCCAGGGTCATCACCGACCGGGGGATGCAGCGCGTCACGGTCGGCGGCCTCTCGCTGGCCTCGGCCGCGGTGATCGACGTGCTCGCCTGGACCGCGCTCGCGGTGGTCGTCGGGCTCGCGAGCGCGGACGGGGGCGAGGGGCAGTGGAAGGTCGCGCTGGCCCTGCCGTACGGGCTGGTGATGTTCCTGGTCGTGCGGCCGCTACTGGCCCGTCTGGTGCCCGCGTGGCAGCGGGCGGGCAGGCTGACCCCGGGGCTGCTGTCCGTGGTTCTCATCGGCCTGCTGGCCTCCTCCTGGGCCACCGAGTGGATGCACGTGCACTTCATCTTCGGGGCGTTCGTCTTCGGCGCCGTGATGCCCCGCGAGGGGGCCGAGCGGCTCAACCACGAGATCCTCGAACGCCTCGAACAGCTCGCCGTGCTCCTGCTGCTGCCGATGTTCTTCGTGGTGGCGGGACTCAACGTCGATCTCCGCTCGCTCGACCTGTCCAGTCTGGGGACGCTCGCGGCGATCCTGGTGGTCGCGATCGGCGGCAAGCTGGTCGGCTCCTACGTCGCGGCCCGCACCCAGCTGCCAGGGCGGCAGGCGCTGGCCATCGCCACGCTGCTCAACACCCGGGGGCTCACCGAGATCGTCATCCTGTCCGTCGGGCTGCAGAAGGGCGTGCTCGACAACGAGCTGTACTCGCTGATGGTCGTGATGGCGCTGCTGACCACGGCGATGACGGGGCCCGTGCTGCGCAGGGTCTATCCCGAACGCCGGGTGGCGCGTGACATCGCGCAGGCCGAACGCGAGGCCCTCGGCGTGAGCGCCGCCCACCGCGTGCTGGTCGTCGTGCCCGGCTCCCCCGCCGAGCAGGTCCCGCTGGCGGAGCTGGCGGCCGTCCTGGCCCGTTCCGCCCCGCCCGCCAAGGTGATCCTCGCCCACCTGCGGCCCTATCCGGGCGGCCGTCTCGAACTCGGCGGGGGCCTGTCGTCGGAACTGGCCGAGCTGGCGGAGACCCTCCACGATCTTGAGGTCCTGGCGGAGGTCGTGCGCGCCCACGGCCACGAGGCGAGGGTGGTGAGCCGCTTCAGCGCCTCCGTCGGCACCGAGCTGGCGGAACTGGCCGTGGGAGCCTCCCCCGACCTGGTGGTGCTGCCCGAGGGCGTTCCCGGATACGCGGAGATCCGCGACGGGGTCACCTGTCCCGTGGTCACGGTGACCTCCGCTGCCCCGCTGACCTCACGGGGACCGGTCGCGGTACAGCAGGCCGACGAGGCCGCCGTCCGCGTGGCGCTCATCCTGGCGCTGGCCGGTGGGCGCCCGCTGGTGGTCGAGGGCGGCGGCAGGGCCTCCGCCCTGGTCAGGCGGCTGGACGGGCTCGGGGTCGAGGTGGGCGGCGGGCCGGTGCCCGAGGACGCCCTCACCGTGGCCGGGGAGAGCGCCAGGGACGCCGCGGGACACCTGCTGGTCCGGGCGGAGCGGGACGCCGACCCGGTGGACTGGTCCGCACTCGTCTCCGCGCTGCGCGAGCCCGTACCCCCCGCGCGGAGCTGAGATCAGCGGTTGCGGTGCGACTCGTAGCGCATCGTGCGTGAGACGCCGATCCGCACGGTCGTGCCCGGCAGGATGGCGACCGGCTCGTTCGGCGGGATGTCGTAGAAGTTGGGGTCCCCCGGCGGCTGGATCTGGGTGCCGTTGACCGAGCCGAGATCGACCAGGTTGACGTCCCAGCCGTCCAGTGCGACCCGCAGGTGTCGGCGCGAGACCGACCCGTCGGGGCTGGTGACCTTGGCGGGGCGCACCGTCCCGTCCGCGACTTCGGGGGCCCGCTCGGGGTCGCGGCCGACCAGGTAGTCGCTGTCGAGGCGCAGCGTCGTGCCGTCGTCGAGCAGGAGCACGCCCAGCGGCGGGCGCGGCCCCTTGTAGGGGACGAGCGTGCGCTGCACCAGCGCGATGCCGCAGACCGCGCAGTACGGCACGCGCGGGTCGTTGAAGTGGTCGTTCTTGCAGTCCACCCCGTAGACCAGCGGACGCGACTCGGCCTGCTGGTCACCGGGCGGCGCCGGGGACACCGGAGACACTGGAGACTCCGCGGTGCCCTGGGGACCGCCGGGCATGAGCAGCTCGTACTCGAAGGGCTGGTCGCGGACGTCCTGGACGGGCTCGGGTTCGTGCTGGGCCATCGCGGGGGCCTGCGGCCCCGGGTCGGAGTGCCACCCCTGCTGCGCGGGCGGTCCTGGGGCGTAGTGGTCGGGGGAGCCCATCGGGTACGGCGCGGGCGGCACCGGCTCGGCCGGGGGCACCGGAGGCACCGGAGGCGCGGACCAGTCCACGGACGGCTGGGACGGCGCGGGGTCGGCCCACTCGGAGGGCGCGGAGACGACCGGTGGAGGCGCGGTCTCCACCGGAGAGGCCGCCACGGGGGCGGCCTGCGGGAGGGGCTCGGGGGCGGGCTCGCGGCGCGGAGCCTGTACGGGCGCCTGCCCCGGCTCCGCGGGGTCGCACAGGACGCCGCCCGCGTTGACCACGCCGCTGTCCAGCCGGGTCAGCGGGTGCGCCTGCCCGGCGTCGGGCAGGCGCAGCTCGACCCGGGTGACCGGGCCGGGAACCAGCCGGTCGGACCAGGTGAGGGCGTCGCGCCCGGCGAGCTGCACCTCACCGCCCTGACCGGTGACCGAGGCGAACGCCGGGCCGCTGACCAGCACGGCCACCCCGGAGGAGACCGGACCGGCGACGGCGCACGCGACGGGCTCGCCCATCACGACCGCGAGCACCTGGGCGACGCGGCGGGCCAGCGCCCGGCCGTCGCCGCCCGAGGCGGCCGTCTCCCTGAGCGCCCCCAGAAGATCCTCGACGACGGGCTCGGCCGCGTCACACACCAGCAGCAGGCCACCCACATGGGCGACCAGCCCCTTGCCCGGAAGTGGACGCACCACTCCGAAGCCCTCGTCGGTCACAGAACTCTCCCTCCCCGGAAACGCCACCGGATGAACGGAACCCTCATCGGCCCGTTCGCCACCAGCCACATGCAGACCCAGACGACGGTGAAGTGCGTCCAGAACGCGGCAGGTGGGACCGGGTCAATGAAATCAACCGCACCGGACCGTAGCAAAAAGTACAGCAGAAGGCCTTCAGGAACGAGCGTCAGCAAACCGAACAGCGTCGGCCAGTCCTTCTCCCACCGGAACTGCATGAGGAAGTGGTAGATCAGCTCCCAGACGATCCCCAGGACGGCCACCGCCAGCAGGACGAGCAGGGCGTTGGCGTAGCGGGCGCCGAGCGCCCCCGAGGAGCCGGGAAGAACCGGGACGATCAGCAGCGTGACGACCACGCCGACGGTGGCCAGCAGGAAAAGGCGCGTCTGGATGCGCCCGAACAACGTCGGAACCACGGGGAAACTACTCTCCTTACGGCGGTCTGACCGCTCACACCGGCGTGTTGAAGGCCCACTTGAACCACTGCGAGGTCGAGCGCAGCGGCCCCATCTTCCTGACGAACCCCCGCCTCGCGAGGTCGTCGGCGATCTCCTGCGCGGCGATCTGCAGCCCCAGGAAGGTGTCCACCCCGGGGAAGTAGCCGCCGAGGGTCGCCGAGCCCGAGGCGTACAGGACCCCGTCGCCGCTGGCCGTGCCCTTGACCTCGAAGTGCCGCTCGACCTCCAGCCTGCCCAGCGGGTTGCGGAAGGCCCCGCCGTACTGCAGGAGGTCGGCGAAGATCCGGTGCTCGGAGATGTCGGCCTCAAGGCCGGTGCAGTCGATGATGTAGTCGGCCACCGGCTCCCGGACGATGCCGTCGTTGCTGCGCACGTAGCTGACCAGCCGCCCGTCGGGGGCCCGCTCCACCCGGTCCACGGTGCCCTGCACGGCGTGGTAGTAGCCGCCGCTGCGGCCCGCCCGCATCTGCTCCTGCCAGCGCCTGCGGTAGGGGGTGTTGGTGCCGCCCATCTCCTTGTACTTCGCGGCGCGCTCCGCGCCCTCCAGCTTGCGCATCTCCGCCTTGAGCTGGCCGCCCCACACCGACTTGGGGTAGTTGAAGCCCTGGTAGGCCCAGCCGTTGCCACCCTTGCGCCGGGCCCAGATGTGCGGGCCGTGCGAACCGGCGACGAAGGTGCGGAAGATGTGCACGATCTGGGTCTTCAGGCCGTACTTCTCGCGGTCGTCGAACAGGCGCTGCAGCACGCGGGAGGCGACGATGCCACCGCCCCGGATGACGACCGTGCCCGGCCGGGTCTTGAGGAACTCGTAGACCTGCTCGTGCGGCTCGTAGGCGTTCACGACGTGCTGGTAGTCGTTGTGCTTGGTGCGGAACTCCTGCAGGTCGGGCAGGAACTTCAGGCCCGGGTAGCCGACCGCCAGGTGCACGAAGCGGGAGCGGAAGATGACGCGCTTGGTCGGCCCACTGCCCTCCGGCGGGGTGACGACGGTGAAGTAGCCGCCGCCCACCCTGCGGCGGACCATCCGGACCTGCCCCTTGACCAGCATGTCCCAGTAGCTGATGCGCTTGGCCTCGCGCTCGATGCTCTCGAAGACCGTGCCGGCGCGCGGCGTCCAGTAGTCGTTCAGCAGCGGCTCGGTCAGCAGCTGCCACAGGTAGGCCGGGGTCTTGTCCTTCCACGTCTCCTGCAGGGCATAGGAGGGGAAGCCCCAGAGGTTGTCCGGGCGGGAGGCGGAGTCTGAGCGGATGCGCTCGCTCCTGGGGATCTGCGAGCACCGGGTGAGGAACTCGTAGGTCTGCCACGGGGTGTCGATGTTGGAGATCACCCGCATCTGGGAGGTGGGAACACCGTAGACGCGCAGATAGTCCAGGGTCACGAAGGACCCCATGCCGCCCCCGACCGTCAGGAAGGGGATGTCGTACATGGGGATTCCCGCGGCGGCGACCATCTGGTCGGTCCACTCTGGCGCGCCGAGCAGTTCCGGGGTGAGATCACCGGCGGGGGCCGGGGTGTTGGGGGGTGCCAATTGTGCGTCCCTTTAGCTTCATGGCCGACCGGTTCGGTTGGCCAGAACAGTAGTCCTGGTGCGTGCCGAAAACGAGGGGCGAATCATGCCTGCCCGTGCCGTACGGACACATCCACTCAGACGCCCGAACGGGCGCCGGGGTTCGCCAGAAGCCCGTCCCAGCCTGGAGGGAGCGGGTGCTAGACCCCGCTGAAGACGCGGTTCACGTCGGCGGTCGCCAGCACCCCGAAGATCTCCCCGCCGCGTTCGACCAGGAGGTACTCCCCGGCGGGGGCCTCGCGCATGGCGTCGATCAGGGCCTCCCCCGTCAGGTCGGCGGCCAGCACCAGGGAGGGTTCGAGGTTGCGCGCCAGCGAGCCCGCGCTCACCCAGGGGCGGCGGCTCTCCGGGGTCGCCTCGACCGCGACCTCGTTGACGATCCCGGTCGGGCGGCCCTCGTGGTCGACCACGACCATCGCCCCGGCCTTCGCCTCCGTGGCCCTGCGCAGCGCCTCGGCCAGCGGCACGTCCGCGGTCACCGGGATGGCGCGCCTGGCCAGGGCACGGGCGTTGACCTGCGGGATGCGGGCCCGCACCCGGGCGCCGCGCAGCGACTGGGTGGCGCCGATCCAGATGAAGGAGGCCAGCAGGATCGACCAGATGAGCATGCTGGTGTTGGGCGCCTGCCCGCTGACCAGCGCGAGGCCGACGGGCACCGCGACCAGGAGGACGGCCAGCGCCCGGCCGACCCAGGCGGCAGCCGCGGTGCCGGAGCCCGCGCTCCTGGTGAGCTTCCACACCCCGGCGCGGAGCATGCGCCCGCCGTCCAGGGGGAGGCCGGGCAGCAGGTTGAACACCCCGACGATCAGGTTCGCCAGCCATAGCTGGAAGACGAGGACGCCCGCGATGGTGCCGGGGTCGATGACCCGGTAGGCCAGGAACCCGATGACCGCCAGGCCCAGGGACAGCAGCGGCCCGGCGAAGGCCACCATGAACTCCCTGCCCGGGGTCTCCGGCTCGCGCTCGATCTCCGAGACGCCGCCGAGCAGGTAGAGGGTGATGCGGCGGACCGGCAGGCCGTACATCCTGGCGACCACGCAGTGGGCCAGCTCGTGCAGGAGCACCGAGACGTACAGCAGCACCGCGAAGACGAAGGAGACGACGTAGGTCATCGGGGTGTTCAGCTCGGGCAGGCTGGTGCTCACCGAGCCCTGGAAGGTGAAGGTGATGAACGCCGCCACGATGAACCAGGTCGGCGAGACGTAGACGGGAATGCCGAACGGCCGCCCCATCCGCAGTCCTGGCTTGTCCTGGCGCGGGCTCTCGCTGCTCACCGCTGGCTCACCGTTCCTCGCTCACATCGTCTTCAGGCCTCGATGCTACGCGCCATCGCGGCGGCCGCAGCCTCCCGTGGCCAACCTGGCCCTCCCGAGATCCCCCCGATATCTTCCCGAGACCCCCGTGAGGTCTCCGTGAGGTCTCCGCGAGCCGTCCCGAACTGTCGTCACCGTGACCTACAGTGCGGACATGCCACCGACCGAGCCCACGATCATCGGAGCCCTGTCGCCGTCCCGCGCGGGCGACTTCATGACATGTCCGCTGCTCTACCGTTTCCGGGTGATCGACCGGCTGCCCGAGCCGCCGTCGCCCGCCGCGGTGCGCGGCACGATGGTCCACTCGGTGCTCGAACGCCTCTACGACCTGCCCGCCGCCGAGCGCACCAGGGCCGCGGCAGTCGAGCTGCTCGAACCGCAGTGGCGCAAACTGCTGGCCTCTGAGCCGTCCTACGAGGACATGTTCACCGACGAGTCGGAGCGGGCGGAGTGGCTCTCCCAGGCGGCCGTCATGGTCGAGCGCTACTTCACCCTTGAGGACCCCACCCGTCTCGAACCGGCGGAGAGGGAGCTGTACGTCGAGGCGACGCTGGACAACGGCCTGGTGCTGCGGGGCTACATCGACAGGCTCGACGTGGCGCCGACCGGGGAGGTGCGGGTCGTCGACTACAAGACCGGCAGCGCGCCGGGCCCTGCCTTCGAGGCCAAGGCGCTGTTCCAGATGAGGTTCTACGCGCTGGCGCTGTGGCGGCTACACGGCTCGGTGCCGCGCGTGCTGCAGCTGATGTACCTCGGCGGGCAGGGCGAGGTCCTGCGCTACGCCCCCGACGAGGCCGACCTGCTGGCGACCGAGCGCAAGGTGCGGGCGCTGTGGACGGCCATCGAGCGGGCCATGGAGACCGGTGAGTGGCCACCGAGGCCGAGCCGCCTGTGTGACTGGTGCAACTACCAGGAGCTGTGCCCGCAGTACGGCGGCACTCCCCCGCCGCTGCCCGAGCGGCAGCCCGGCGACACCGTGCGCAGCACGAGGAGACGCGCCGTCAGGGCCGCGACGGACGAGCTCTGAGTGACGCCGCCGCACTCCTGAGGCGCGTCGGCCCGTCCGCGTCATCCGTGGGTATGAGGTCGATATCCACCCGCAGCAGGGCGGCGGCAGGGGCTGGGCGCCTAAATTGATTGTGTGCGCAACCCCTCCGGTGTCCTGCGGGCCTGGCTCCACGACCGCCCGCTGGTCCCCGACGCGGCTCTGGCGGTGGTGACCACGGCGCTCGCCGTGCTCCTCCTCCGCTCCGTCCCGTCCCCGGAGGGGGCGCAGGACGGCCCGGCCGTCGCCCTGACCGTGGCCTGCTGCCTGTCCCTGGCGCTGCGCCGCCGCGCGCCCTTCCCCCTGCTTCTCGTGGTCTGCCTGGCGGGGGTGGCCCTCGCGACGCTGGGTCTCGACGGGCTGCCGCTGTGGCCCGCGGTGCTGGTGCTGGTCTACACGGTCGCCGCCCACCGCGGCCTGGCGCTGAGCCTGTGCGGGCTGGCCTGGAGCTTCGTCTGCCACTTCGCCTCCGCCGCCGTGGGCGGCACGCTCGGCGACTGGGGCCTCCACCTGCCCGTCACGGTCCTCACCGTCACGCTGTGGATCACCGGCAGGAGCGTACGGCTGCGCAGGGCCTATCTGGAGGAGCTGCGTGACCGGGCCCGGCGCACCGAGTGGGCCAGGGAGGCCGACACCAGGGCGGCCAGGGCCGAGGAGCGCTCCCGGATCGCCAGGGAGCTGCACGACGTGGTCGCCCACCACGTCAGCGTGATGACCGTCCAGGCCTCGGCGGCGCGCCGGGTGCTGGCCACCAACCCCGAGGGGGCGCGGGAGGCCCTGTCCGCGATCGAGGAGATGGGCAGGACCGCGATGGCGGAGATGCGCAACATCGTCGGCGTGCTCAGGACCGACGCCTCCCCCGCCGAGCGCAACCCGCAGCCGGGGGTGGCCGAGATCCCCGCGCTGGTCGACCAGATGCGGGAGGCGGGCCTGCGCGCGCAGCTGTGGGTCGAGGGCGTGCCCGGGGCGCTGCCGCCCGGGGTCGACCTGGCCGCCTACCGGCTGGTCCAGGAGGCGCTGACCAACAGCCTGCGGCACGCGGGGCCCCTGGCCCGGGCCTGGGTGACGGTACGGCACGAGCACGGTCAGCTTGCCGTACAGGTCGAGGACGACGGGCGGGGCACCAGCGGCGAGGCCGGGGCCGGGGAGGGGAGCGGCCACGGGTTGGTCGGCATCCGCGAGCGGGTGGCCCTCTATGGTGGAGTCCTGAGGATCGGCCCGCGCCCAGAGGGCGGGTTCGAGGTCAATGCCCGTTTCCCCCTCAAGGACGTGTGATGACAATCAGAGTGCTGCTGGTGGACGACCAGCCACTGCTGCGCACCGGTTTCCGCCTCATCCTGGAGGCCGAGGCCGACGTCACCGTGGTCGGCGAGGCCGGGGACGGCAAGGCCGCCCAGGACCAGTCACGGGCGCTGCTGCCCGACGTGGTGCTGATGGACATCAGGATGCCGGGGGTCGACGGCATCGAGGCGACCCGCAGGATCGTCCGTGAGGCGAGCGGCGGGGCGCACGTGCCCAGGGTGCTGGTGCTGACGACCTTCGACCTCGACGAGTACATCGTGGAGGCGCTGCGCGCCGGGGCCAGTGGCTTCCTGCTCAAGGACGTCCCGCCCGACGAGCTGGTGCAGGCCATCCGGGTGGTCGCGGCGGGCGACGCCATCGTCGCGCCGAGCGTCACGCGCAGGCTGCTCGACCGGTTCGGGGCACGCCTGCCCTCGGCCTACCAGCAGACCACCCCGGCCCGTCTCGACCGGCTCACCGAACGGGAGCTTGAGGTGCTGCGGCTGATCGCCAGGGGCATGTCGAACGCGGAGATCGCCGCCGAGCTGGTGGTGAGCGAGACGACGGTCAAGACCCACGTCGGCAACGTGCTCACCAAGCTCGGCCTGCGCGACCGCGTCCAGGCCGTCGTCCTGGCCTACGAGACCGGCCTGATCACTCCGGGAGCCATTCCCTAGCGCCGAGGGCCCGCAGGACGCCGGTCAGCACGGGCCGGGTGTCCGCGCGCCGCCAGGCGAGGGCGGTCGAGCACCGCTGCCCGCCGGAGAGCGGGACGAAGACCACCCCGGCGCGGGCGTAGTGCTCGTCGGTTCCCTCGGACAGCAGGGCGACGCCCCGGCCCGCGGCGACCAGTTCCAGGGTCTCCTCGATCGCGTCCGAGCCGACCTCCCCCGCCACGTCCGTCACCCCGGCCGCTCCGGGGCGGCGGAAGGCCCGCCAGACCTCGTCCCGGCTGCGCGGCACCACCCAGACGCGGCCCGCCAGGTCCGCGGGACCCACGGCGGCGAGCCCGGCCAGGGGATCACCGAGGGGTACGGCGACGGCACGCGGGTCGGTGCGCAGGGGCCGTGTCTCCAGGGCGTCACCCGTCTCCAGGGGCGGCCACACCACGGCCAGGTCGCTGGCCCCGGTCAGCAGCCCGCAGGACGGGTCGTCGAAGTCGAAGCGGCGCAGCCGTACCTCCCCGCCGCAGGCGCGCCGGACGACGGCGAGCAGGCGGGAGGTGAGCGGGCCCGCCGCCTCGCCCATGAAGCCGACCGTCAGCTCCGGGGTCTCCCCCGTCAGCAGCGTCTCGAAGTCGTCGGTCGCGCTCACCACGGCCACCGCGTGGGCCAGCAGCCGTCGGCCGAGCTCTGTGGGCCGCACGCCGTCGCGGTCGCGGACCAGCAGCGGCCGTCCCACGACGGTCTCCAGGCGTCTGACGGCGGCGCTCACCGTCGGCTGGCTGACGCCGAGGCTGGTGGCCGCCGCGCCGAAGGAGCCCTCCCTGGCGACCGCCACGAAGGCCCGTATCGCGGGCAGCGTGACCTCCATCCCGCAACGATAGCCTCCGGCTATCGGCATAGGCGGAGGCTGTTGGGCGGGCCGGGGATCGTTCGCCGAGGATCGGAGCATGGAACGATCTGTGGGGTTACGGGGTGATCTCGGGCTCGCGCTGGGCGCGGCGGCCGGGGCCGCCGTCTACTCGGCGGTGTTCGGCGCGGCGGCGGTCGAGCGGGGCTGGCCCGTCTGGGCCGCGGTGCTGGCCAGCGTGGCGGTGCACGCGGGCGGCAGCCAGATCGTCGGGCTGACCGCGCTCGGCGACGTGGACCCCGAGGCTCCCGCGCTCACGGCGGTGACGGCGGCGGTGGTCACGGCGTCGCTGGTCAACCTGCGACTGACCGCCTTCGGCCTGGCGCTGGGCGACGTCTTCCCGACCCGGTGGGGCCGCGCGCTCGCCGCGCACCTGGTCTCCGACGAGTCGGTCGCCGCCGCGGTGACCCGTGGGACGCCCGACACGCGCAGGCGGACCTTCCTGGTCGTCGGCTCCGTGCTCTTCACCGGCTGGGTCGCGGGGACGGCCGTCGGCGCGACGCTGGGGGCCGTGCTGCCCGCCGGGGCGCGGCAGGCGGTCGAGGGAGCCGCCGTCGCGGCCTTCGCGGCGCTGCTGGCCCCGCTGCTGCGCACCCGGGGTGACCTGGCCGTCGCCGCGGCCGCGGCGGTGACGGCGCTGGTGTCGTCGTGGTGGCTGCCTCCCGGCCTGCCGGTCGCGCTCGCGGCGCTGACCGTGCTGCCGAGGGCGGTGAGGCGGAGGTGAGCGTGGTGGTGTTCGTGGTCGGGCTCACGGTGACGACCTACCTGCTGCGGCTGGCGGGGGTCGGCGCGGCGGCCTCGGGGCGCCTCGACGACCCCGGGCATGGCGTGCTCACGGCGGCACTGCCGGTGGCCCTGCTGGCCGCGGTGGTGGCCGTCCAGGCGGCGCCCGGCGGCCACCCCTCCGCCCGGCTGGCCGTCGCCGCCCTGGTCGCCGGGCTGTGCGCCCGCCGCACCGGCTTCCTGCCCGCCGTACTGCTCGGCACCCTCGCCGGGGCCCTGGTCCCCTGAGAGGCGGACCGTCCTGTACGGCCGGGCCGTACAGGACGCCGATCCAGCGTGGGGGTGTCAGGCGGAGACGGTCGCGGCCGGGGTGGCGCGGTCCGGCTCGGGGGCGTTCTCCGGGAAGTGGCAGGCCACCTGGTGCCGGGGGGCCAGCTCGACCAGCGGAGGCTCGACCGTCTTGCACACCTCCTGGGCCTTCCAGCACCGGGTGTGGAAGCGGCAGGCGGAGGGCGGGTTGAGCGGGCTCGGCACGTCACCCTGGAGCCGGATGCGCTCGCGGTCCTTGCGCCTGGCCGGGTCGGGGATCGGCACCGCCGACATCAGGGCGTTGGTGTAGGGATGCATCGGCGTGTCGTACAGGGACTTGCGGTCGGCCAGCTCGACGATCTTGCCGAGATACATGACCGCGACCCGGTCGCTGATGTGCCGGATGACCGACAGGTCGTGCGCGACGATGACGTAGGTCAGGTCCAGCTCGTTCTGCAGGTCCTCCAGGAGGTTGACCACCTGCGCCTGGATCGACACGTCGAGCGCGGAGACCGGCTCGTCGGCGATGATGAGCTTGGGCTTGAGCGCGAGCGTGCGGGCGATGCCGATGCGCTGGCGCTGGCCGCCGGAGAACTCGTGCGGGTAGCGGTTGTAGTGCTCCGGGTTGAGGCCGACCAGTTCGAGGATGTCCTGGACCGCCTTCTTCGTGCCCTGCTCGGTCTTGATCCCCTGGATGCGGAAGGGGGCACCGACGATGGCGCCGACCGTGTGCCTGGGGTTGAGCGAGGAGTAGGGGTCCTGGAAGATCATCTGCATGTCACGGCGGAGCGGACGGATCCGCGACGCCGACATGTGGGTGATGTCGTGGCCCTCGAAGACGACCTTGCCGCCCGTCGGTTCGAGCAGCCGGGTGATCAGCCTTCCCGTGGTGCTCTTGCCGCAGCCGGACTCTCCGACCAGGCCGAGCGTCTCGCCCTTGCGGACGTCGAAGGAGACCCCGTCGACGGCCTTGACCGCGCCGACCTGGCGGCGCAGCAGACCCTTGGTCACCGGGAAGTGCTTCTGGAGACCCTGGACGGACAGCAGGACCTCGGCCCCGCTCCTGTCGTCGTGGTCCTCGTGCGAGGTCACGCGCCCTCTCCCGTCACTCGCTGGCTACGCTCGCTCACGTGCTCTCCAACATCGGCTTGATCTCGTTGTCCCAGATGGACCGCCGCTCGGCGCGGGGCATGTGGCAGCGGACCAGGTGACCGCCCTCGGTCTCCAGCAGATCCGGCACCTGTGAGGTGGCCTTGCCGTCCGTACGGCCCGCGAAGGCGCACCGGGGGTTGAAGGCGCAGCCGCTCGGGACGTTGATCAGGGAGGGCGGGGTGCCCTTGATCGGGAGCAGCCGCTCGGTCGGCTCACGGTCCAGGCGGGGCATCGACCCCAGCAGACCCCAGGTGTAGGGGTGCTCCGGACGGTAGAAGATGTCCTCCGCCGTGCCGTACTCGACACACTTGCCGCCGTACATCACCAGGATGTCGTCCGACAGCTCGGCGACCACGCCGAGGTCGTGGGTGATGATGATCAGCGCCGAGTTGAACTCGCGCTGCAGGTCGGTCATGAGGTCCAGGATCTGCGCCTGGACCGTCACGTCGAGGGCCGTGGTCGGCTCGTCGGCGATCAGCAGCTCGGGGTCGCAGGAGAGCGCCATGGCGATCATCGCGCGCTGGCGCATTCCACCGGAGAACTGGTGGGGGTAGTCGTCGACCCGCCGGTCGGGCTGCGGGATGCCGACCCGGCCGAGCATGTCGATCGCGTGCTTGCGCGCGACGGCCTTGCTGACCCTGTTGTGGATCCGGTAGGCCTCGACGATCTGGGCGCCGACGGAGTAGAAGGGGTGCATCGACGACAGCGGATCCTGGAAGATCATCGCCATCTTCTTGCCGCGCAGCGTCCGCACGTGGTCGGCGCTGGCGCTGACGAGCTCCTCGCCGTCGAGCCAGATCTCACCGGAGATCTTCGCGTTGCCGCCCTTGTGCAGGCCGAGGATGCCCAGGCTCGTCACGCTCTTGCCCGAACCGGACTCGCCGACGATGCCCAGGGTCTTGCCCCGTTCGAGCTTGTACGACAGGCCGTCGACGGACTTGACCAGGCCGTCCTCGGTCGGGAAGTGGATGCGCAGGTCACGCAGTTCGAGGAAGGACTCGGGTGGCTGAGTCGTCATGAGAGCCTCACCCTCGGGTCGACCACCGCGTACAGGATGTCCACGATGAGGTTGGCCAGGACGATGAAGAACGCCGCGAACAGGGTCACCCCCAGCACGACCGGAAGGTCGTTGCCACGGATCGCGTCGATCACCAGCTTGCCGATGCCCTGGATGGAGAAGGTGCTCTCGGTGAGCACCGCACCGCCCAGCAGCAGTCCCAGGTCGAGGCCGAAGATGGTGAGGATGGGGGTCAGCGTGGCGCGCAGGGCGTGTCTGGTGACGACCGTGCGCTCCTTGAGCCCCTTGGCGCGGGCGGTGCGGATGTAGTCCTCGCCCATCGTCTCCAGCATGCCCGCCCTGGTGAGCCGCGCGTACAGGGCGGCGTAGAGGAAGGCCAGGCTGATCCAGGGCAGCACGAGCGCCTGGAACCACATGATCGGGTTCACCGTGATCGGGGTGTAGCTGCCACCGCCGGGGAAGATCCCGAGCGTGTAGGCGAACACCGCCAGGGAGACCAGGCCGGTGAAGTAGATCGGCAGCGAGACTCCCGCCAGGGCGACCGTCATGGCGGCCCTGTCGAGCAGGGTGCCGCGTTTCAGCGCGGATATGACGCCGATGCTGACACCGGCGACGAGCCACAGCACGGCGGCGCCGACGGCCAGCGAGAGCGTCGCGGGCAGCCGGTCGAGCAGCGTCGGCCACACCGGCTGGTTGTTGTTGAACGAGAAGCCGAAGCAGGGCGCGGGGCACTCGGCCTTCTTGGGGCCGAGGGAGTAATCCTGACCGGCGACGATGCCCTTGGCGAAGCGCCCGTACTGCACGAGCAGCGGGTCGTCCAGGTGCAGCCGCTTGACGGCTCCCTGGATCGCCTCGGGTGTGGCGTCCCGTCCCACGTAACGCGACGCCATGCCCTCGGGGGTCTGTCCCAGGGCGCGCGGGATGAGGAAGAAGATCGCGAAGGTGGCCATGCTGACGACGGCGAGCATCAACACGGCGGCGATCACGCGGCGGACGATGAAAGCGACCACGATCGTTCGGCCGGGATGCCCGGGAGGATCCGCTCCCGGGCATCGTCAGGCCTTCACCTGCCTTTGGCTAGCTAGAGAAGGACTACTGCTTGACACCCAGCCACGTGTAGTCGTACATGCCCCAGGCGGAGTGGACGTACGCGTCGGTGAGGCTGGCGGGACGGAAGATCAGCGTCTTCTCGTAGACGAAGGACGTGAACGCGGCCGACTCCATCACCTTCTGGTCGACCTGGGCCCAGATCTCGTTGCGCTGTGCGGCGTCAGCGGTCTGGATGCCCTTGTCGAGCAGCTCGTTGATGCTGGGGTCGTTGAGCTCCATCATGTTGTAGTTGCCGGAGGGCTTGATGGCCCGGCCGTCAACGATCTGCGACAGGAAGCCGAAGCCGGACGGCCAGTCAGAGCCCCAGCCCGCGATCATGATGCCCAGGTTGTTCTTGTGCACGAAGTCCGGCTTGCCGGCGTACTGCGCGCTCCAGTCACCCGAGGGGTACTTCTTGATCGTGAGCTTGATGCCGACCCGGGCCAGGGAGGCCTGCAGCGCCTCGGCGACCTGGACCTCCTTGGTGCGGTCACCACGGACGGCGACGTTGGTCGAGAAGCCGTCGGGGTGGCCACAGGCGGTCAGGGCCTCCTTGGCCTTGGCCAGGTCACCCTTGTGGTCGGCGCCGTTGGGGTAGAGGTCGAACGGCTTGTAGCCGACCGTGGTCGGGGTCATCGCGGTGGTGCCGATGTCACCGCCGAGCGGGCCGCCCCACGGAGCCTGGGTGGCGGTCTTGTCGATGGCGTACTGCACGGCCTTGCGGCAGTCGATGTTGTCGAACGGCGCGACCTTGGTCGACATCATCGCGTAGCGGTTGAACGGCGTGAAGGGGTTGTCCGTGGAGTCCTTCAGCTGCGGGTTGCTGACGACCTTCGCGCGGCCCGCGGGCTGCAGACCGGTGCCGCCCAGGTCGACGTGGATCTGCCCGGCGATCAGGCGGTTGTCGATGTCCTCGGCGTTCTGCTTGAACTGGACCTCGATGCGGTCGGGCAGCTGCTTGCGGGTGGTGTCGGTCGCCTGGTCCCAGTTGGGGTTCCTGACGAGGTTGAGCTGCTTGCCGACCTCGTAGCTCTCGAACTTGTAGGGACCGGTCGAGGCGACGGCCTTCTCGTAGTCGACGCCGGTGTCCTTGGCCTGCGGCACCGGGGCGGACTGCGGGTTGGCGACCAGGAAGTCGAACTCGGAGAAGGGCGCCTTGAGCTTGAAGACGACCGTGTAGTCGTCGGGGGTCTCGATGCCCTTGAAGTCGTCGAGGTTCTTGTCCTTGTAGGGACCCTTGTAGTCGCCGGCGTCGAGGTACTGGGCGAAGTACTTCGGACCGTCGGTCAGCTCGTCGGTGAAGTTGCTGCGGGCGATGGCGTACTTGACGTCGGTGGCCTTGACCTCCGTGCCGTCGTCGTACTTGATGCCCTTCTTCAGCTTGTAGGTCCACGTCTTGCCGTCGGCGCTGACCTCACCGGGAGCCTCGGCCAGGTCCGGGACCAGCTTCAGGCCCTCGGGGCCGGGCTTGGGCGTGTAGGTCATCAGCGGGCGGGAGTAGAGCCGGCTGAAGTTCCAGTTCCAGGCGTAGTAGGTGTTGCCCGGGTCCATGGAGTCCGGCTCGTCGGTCAGGGCGAACTTGAGCGTGCCGCCCTTGGCGTCGGAGGGGTTGACGACCTTGGTGTAGGCGTCGTTGTGCTTGGCGGCCGAGGCGTCGCCGCCCCCCGTCGAGCTGTTGTTGTTCCCGGAGGACGTGTTGCCACCGCCACCGGCCGTGCCGCCACAGGCGGCGAGCCCCATTGTCAGCACGGTGCCCAGCGCGGCGAGCGCCAGGACGTTGGTCTTCCTCATCGTGGTGGTACACCCCTTGTCATGAGTGACGGTGATATGGAGAAACGGTCGTGTTCCGTTATCGGGCGCGCGGGTCGAGGGCGTCTCTGAGCCCGTCGCCCAGCAGGTTGAAGGCCATGACGGTGATGAAGATCGCGAGGCCCGGAACGATCATGAAGTGCGGGGCGATCTGGTAGTAGTCCACCGCCCGGGTGAGCATGCCTCCCCACGAGGCCTGGGGTTCGCTCACACCCACGCCGAGGAAGGACAGCGCCGCCTCGAAGAGGATGTTCGTGGGGATGAGCAGCGTCGCGTACACCAGGATCGGCGCCACGAGGTTCGGCAGCATCTCGCGGAAGATGATGTAGCCGTTGCCCGCCCCCAGCGAGCGCGCGGCGTCGACGAACTCCCGCTCACGCAGCGACAGCGTCTGACCTCGCACGATACGCGCGATGTACGGCCAGCTGAAGAAGCCGATGATGAACACGATGACGGCGATCCGCAGGGCGTTGCCGCTCAGGCCCAGCGCCTCGTCGGGCAACGCGCCCACGATGGCGATGGCGAACAGCAGCAGCGGGAAGGCCAGGAAGATGTCCATCAGGCGGCTGATCAGCGTGTCCACCCAGCCGCCGAAGAAGCCGGCCAGCACGCCCATCAGCGAGCCGATCACCACCGAGAGCAGCGTGGCGAGGAAGGCGACGAGCAGCGAGATCTGGGCACCCGACAGGACCCTGGCGAACAGGTCGCGTCCGTTGACCGGTTCGAGACCGAACGGGTGCTCCAGGCTGATGCCGCCCCAGGCGCCCATGGGGGCACTGGTGAGGGGGTCGATCAGGTCGTTGTTGGGGATGTTCGGGTCGTCGCCGAACAGTGCGATCAGCCCCCCGAAGGGGCGCTCGGCGAAGATGGCGACCAGGGTCAGGAAGACCACGATGAAGGCGCCGAGGATCGCCGCTTTGTCACGTTTGAGGCGGATCCACGCGATCCGCCCGAGCGAGCGGCCTTCGATGGCCTTTCCGCCCGCCCCTTCGAGAACGGCCTCGGGCTGGGCCTCCATGGCCTGCCCGGAGACATCGAGCGGTGCGGTCATACCAGTGGCCCCCTGGATCCCAGACGACATTGTCCTAAACGCGTGCCCGGGTCGGGTAGCGCGCCTGAAGTCTATGGGCCGTTTGACGGCCCCGTGACGCAGAATCTATGGGCTGATCTGCGCTGACTAGTCCCCTGGCACACCATGTGGCTCAACTGTGATTCATGCGAAATTCATTTGTTTTGATCTTGAAGCGAATGTCTGGGAGCCGTTCAGCTTGTGTCTCGAATTCGTGACACTGCACGGGAGGGTGACGCTGGGTCATCCGATCCCGCGACGCTTCAGAATTGCCTCGATATCCGAGAAATCATCGTCGGTCGCCGGCGCCGCCTTCTTGGCGCCCCCCTGGGCCCCCGGCTTGGCACCGGCCTGCGGACGGCGCTGCGGCAGAGGCTGCGTCTTGGCCGACGGCCCCGCGGTCACTCCCGGCGCGCTCCCCGGTCCCGCCACCGCCGCGGGTGCCCCCGGGGCCGCCGTGGCCGCCGCCGCCCGCGAGAGAGTACGGCGACGCAGCACCCCGGACACCAGGAACAGCAGCACCGACACTCCCGTGACGGCGACCCCGGCCCACACCATGGGGTTGAAGACCAGACCGGTCAGGAATCCGGCGACAGCCGTACCCGCCTGCCAGAGGGCGGGCAGCGCACCGGTCAGGTAGGCGGCCATGGGCAGCAGCGACCAGGCCGCGCCCCGCAGCCCCGCGGCCGCCCCCTTACGGCGCAGCAGCAGGAAGCTCAGCACGAGCCCCACCCCGGTCACCCCGGCGCACAGTGGCAACCACGCGATCTGACTGAACGACAACATGCGGACCGCCCCTCGAAATCGGCTTACCCGATCCATCCTGGCATGTCGCGCGCGGACCGTTCCTCCTCCCAGGGGAGGGATCATCCCCTAGGGGGCCGGAGGCGCCCTCTCAGGGGAGTGCCCGGGTGCCTCTCACAGGACCGTGACGGACAGCTCCCGCAGCACCTCGACGTCCACCTCACGCAGGGAGGCCACGACCAGGCGGCCGGGGGCCCGCGGGACGGGCAGCACGCTGGGCACCGCCACGACCCGGCAGCCCGCCGCCGTGGCCGAGGTCACCCCGTTCGGGGAGTCCTCAAGCACCACGCAGCGGGCCGGATCGACCCCGAGCAGCCCCGCCGCCGTGAGGTAGGGCTCGGGGTCCGGCTTGGTCCTCGTCACGTCGTCCCCGGTGACCACCCGGTCGAAGTTGTGCCTGCCGATGCCGTCGAGACAGGCCTCCGCGATGGGCCTCAGCGAGGAGGTGACCAACGCGGTCGGCAGGCCCGCGTGCCGTACGGCCGCCAGCAGCTCGGCGGCGCCGGGCATCATCTCGACCCCCTCGGCGAGCCTGGAGGTCATGCCCGCCAGCATCCAGGCCGCCACGTCCTCGGGATCGGCGTCGGAGCCCGCCACCCTCAGCATGTAGGCGACGGTCGAGGGCATCGACCCACCCACCAGGTTCTCCTGGTCGGTGGGGCCCCACTGGCCGCCGAGCCGTTCCATCACCTCGGTCTCGACCTGGAACCAGATCTTCTCGCTGTCGACGAGCAACCCGTCCATGTCGAAGAGAACCGCGTCCATACCCTGGAAAACCCCTTACACGTCAGACGTTGAAGTACTTGGCCTCAGGGTGGTGGACGACCAGCGCGGACGTCGACTGCTCCGGATGGAGCTGGAACTCCTCCGACAGGCTCACCCCGATCCTGGCCGGGTCGATCAGCTGGGTCAGCTGAACCTGGTCCTCCAGGTTGGGGCAGGCGGGGTAGCCGAAGGAGTAGCGGCAGCCGGTGATGTTGACCTTCAGCATGTCCTCAAGCGACTCGTCACCGCCGATGCCCAGCTCGGCGCGGACCCGCGCGTGCCAGTACTCGGCCAGCGCCTCGGTGAGCTGCACCGACAGGCCGTGCAGCTCCAGGTAGTCGCGGTAGGCGTCCTTGGCGAACAGCTCGGCAGTCGCCTCGGAGATCCGCCCGCCCATCGTGACGATCTGGAAGGCGACCACGTCCGTCTCGCCCGACTGCCTGGACCTGAAGAAGTCGGACAGGCACAGGTGCCGGTCACGGCGCTGGCGCGGGAAGGTGAACCTGGTGCGCTCCTGCCCCGCCTCGTCCAGGATGATCAGCGCGTCCCCGTCGCTGACGCAGGGGAAGTAGCCGTAGGCGACGGCGGCCTCCAGCAGGCCCTCCGTCTGCATCCGCTCCAGCCACATGCGCAGGCGCGGCCTGCCCTCGGTCTCGACCAGCTCCTCGTAGGAGGGCCCGTCCCCGCCCCGCGCCGCCTTCAGGCCCCACTGGCCCATGAAGGTCGCGCGCTCGTCGAGGAAGGCGGAGTACTCGGCGAGCGGGATGCCCTTGACGACACGCTCACCGAGGAAGGGCGCCCTCGGCACCGGGTTGTCCTCGGCCACGTCCGAACGGGCGGGCAGCTCGGTCTCCGGGGTCCTGACCAGTCTCGCCCCGGTCCTGACCCGCCGCTCGCGCAGCTCGGGCAGCCTGGCGCCCTCCTCGCCGCGCTTGACCGCCATGAAGGCGTCCATCAGGCGCAGTCCCTCGAAGGCGTCGCGGGCGTAGCGGACCTCGCCTTGGAAGAGCTCGGCCAGGTCCTGCTCGACGTAGGCGCGGGTGAGCGCGGCGCCGCCGAGCAGCACCGGGTAGCGCTCCGCGATGCCCCTGGAGTTCATCTCCTCCAGGTTCTCCTTCATGACGACCGTGGACTTGACCAGCAGGCCGGACATGCCGATCACGTCGGCGCCCTTGTCCTCGGCCGTCTCCAGGATCACCGAGACCGGCTGCTTGATGCCGAGGTTGACGACCTCGTAGCCGTTGTTGGACAGGATGATGTCGACCAGGTTCTTGCCGATGTCGTGCACGTCGCCCTTGACGGTCGCCAGCACGATGCGGCCCTTGCTCTCGCCCTCGACGCGCTCCATGTGGGGTTCGAGGTAGGCGACCGAGGTCTTCATCACCTCGGCCGACTGCAGCACGAACGGTAGCTGCATCTGGCCGGAGCCGAACAGCTCGCCCACGGTCTTCATGCCGTCGAGCAGCACGTCGTTGACGATCTCCAGGGCGGGCCGCAGGGTCAGGGCCTCGTCGAGGTCGGCCTCCAGGCCCTTGCGCTCGCCGTCGACGATGCGGCGCTTGAGCCGCTCCCACAGCGGCAGGCCGAGCAGCTCGGCGGCCCTGTCGGCCTTGACGGAGGCGGCGTCCACGCCCTCGAACAGCTCCATGAACCGCTGCAGCGGGTCGTAGCCCTCCCTGCGCCTGTCGTAGACCATGTCCAGGGCGACCTGGCGCTGCTCGTCGGGGATGCGCGACATCGGCAGGATCTTGGAGGCGTGCGCGATGGCCGAGTCGAGGCCCGCGTTGACGCACTCGTTGAGGAAGACGCTGTTGAGGACCATCCGCGCGGCCGGGTTGAGGCCGAAGGAGATGTTGGACAGGCCGAGCACGGTCTGCACGCCCGGGTAGCGCCGCTTGAGCTCCCTGATCGCCTCGATGGTCTCCAGGCCGTCGCGCCTGGTCTCCTCCTGGCCGGTCGCGATGGGGAAGGTGAGGGTGTCGACGACGATGTCCTCGATCCTCATCCCCCAGTCGCGGCGCAGGTCCTCGATGATCCTGGAGGCGATCCTGACCTTGTCCCGCGCGGTGCGGGCCTGGCCCTCCTCGTCGATGGCCATGACGGTCACCGCGGCGCCGTGCTCGCGGACCAGCCGCATGATCCGGTGGAAGCGCGACTCGGGGCCGTCGCCGTCCTCGTAGTTGACCGAGTTGACGATCGCGCGCCCGCCGAGCATCTCCAGCCCGGCCTCGATCACGGCAGGCTCGGTCGAGTCGAGCACGATCGGCAGGGTCGAGGCGGTGGCCAGGCGGAAGGCCAGCTCCCGCATGTCGCCGGCGCCGTCACGGCCGACGTAGTCGACGCACAGGTCCAGCATGTGGGCGCCGTCGCGGGCCTGCGCCCTGGCGATCTCGACGCACTCCTCCCAGTTGCCCGCGAGCATCGCCTCACGGAAGGCCTTGGAGCCGTTGGCGTTGGTGCGCTCGCCGATGGCCAGGTAGGAGGTGTCCTGGCGGAAGGGGACGCTCTGGTAGAGGGAGGAGGCGCCCGCCTCAGGGCGGGGGCGGCGGGGGTGCACCGGGTTGCCGCGCACCCGCTCGACCACCTGGCGCAGGTGCTCGGGGGTGGTGCCGCAGCAACCGCCGACCAGCGACAGACCGTAGTCGCGGGTGAAGGTCTCGTGGGCCGAGGCCAGCTCCTCCGGGGAGAGGGGGTAGTAGGCGCCGTCCGCGGTCAGCACGGGCAGCCCGGCGTTCGGCATGCAGGAAAGGCGCACGCGCGCGTGGTTGGCCAGGTAGCGCAGGTGCTCGCTCATCTCGGCGGGGCCCGTGGCGCAGTTGAGCCCGATGACGTCGACGCCGAGGGGCTCGACGGCGGTGAGCGCGGCGCCGATCTCCGAGCCGAGCAGCATCGCGCCGTTGGTCTCGATCGTCACCTGGGCGATGATCGGCACGTCCCTGCCCGCGTCGGCGACGGCTCTCCTGGCCCCCACGACGGCCGCCTTGACCTGGAGCAGGTCCTGGCAGGTCTCGATGATGACGGCGTCCGCGCCCCCGGAGATCAGCCCGGCCGCGTTGTCGTAGTAGGCGTCCCTCAGCACGTGGTACGGCTTGTGCCCCAGCGTGGGCAGTTTGGTGCCCGGCCCGATGGACCCGAGCACGTAGCGGGGGTGGCCAGGGGCCGACCAGTGGTCGGCGGCCTGCCTGGCGATCCTGGCCCCCGCCTCGGAGTACTCGAAGACGCGCTCCGAGATGTCGTACTCCCCCAGCGCCGCCAGGTTGGCGCCGAAGGTGTTGGTCTCGACGCAGTCGACGCCGACCTCGAAGTAGGCGTCGTGCACCGCGCGGACGATGTCGGGGCGGGTGACGTTGAGGACCTCGTTGCAGCCCTCGTGCCCCTCGAAGTCGTCGAGGGTGATCTCGTGGGCCTGGAGCATCGTCCCCATGGCCCCGTCGGCGACCATCACTCGCTCGGACAGAACCTCACGGAAGGACGGGGTGCTCGTCATGACACAAGACTACTTGGGCCCCTTTGGCCACCGCCGTACACCATGGGACAACCGGGGCGTCTCGGGGCGTGTGAGGCGGACGCGCCGTGGCCGTCCTGATCGTGCGCACCGCCCAGGGAAGGTGACGTAAAGGCCGCCTCACAGCATAGGCTTAGCGGGATAGACAGTACGGCGAGGAAACCAGGAGGAGGCCGCGCGTGATCGAACTCGAAGGTCTACCCGAGCTCGTCGACCCGGTGCTGATCGCCGCGTTCGAGGGGTGGAACGACGCGGGCGAGGCTTCGAGCGGAGTGATCGCACACCTTGAGGAGGAGTGGAAGGCCACCCCGCTGGTCTCCTTCGATCCGGAGGAGTACTACGACTTCCAGGTGACGCGCCCCATCGTGGAGATGGGTGAGGGCCTGACCAGGTCCATCACGTGGCCGACGACCCGGCTGTCCTTCGCCCGTCCGCCCGGCGCCGACCGCGACGTGGTGCTGGTGCGCGGCATCGAGCCCAATATGCGCTGGCGCTCCTTCTGCGAGGAGCTGGTCGGGATCTGCCGCGAGCTCGGCGTCGAGCTGGCCGTGCTGCTCGGCGCTCTCCTCAACGACTCCCCGCACACCCGGCCGGTGCCGATCGTCGGCTCCGCGACCGACGAGGGCCTGGCCAGGGCGATCAACCTGGAGCTGAACCGCTACGAGGGGCCGACCGGCATCGTCGGCGTGCTCCAGCACGCCCTCGGCAACGCCGGGGTGCACGCGGTCTCACTGTGGGCCTCCGTGCCGCACTACGTGGCGCAGCCGCCCAACCCCAAGGCCACCATGGCGCTGCTGAGCCGGATGGAGGACCTGCTCGACATCCCGATGCCGATGGGCGCCCTGGCCGAGGAGTCGCGGGCCTGGGAGCACGGCGTGGACGAGCTGGCCTCGCAGGACAGCGAGGTGGCCGACTACGTCAAGGAGCTTGAGGAGCGCAAGGACGCCGCCGAGCTGCCCGAGGCGAGCGGCGACGCCATCGCCGCGGAGTTCGAACGTTATCTCCGCCGCAGAGATCGCGACGGCGATGGCTGAGACGCGCGCGACATAGTTATAATTGTTTACTCCTTTCTCCACTGATTTAGAGTGATAATCGGTGACCATCCAGGTCTTCCTTCGGGTCGTACCGGGTTGGAAGACTGGCTCGCAGACCACAAGAAACACCGTCCTGTAAACACCGGTGAACGGGCCCGTCACCGCGCCGAACATTGTCCACGTGACAGCGCACGTTAGGGCGATCATGGCCACTCCACAGCTCGACCCGCACCAGAAGGCACAGGAGGCGCGACGCCGCGTCCTTGAGATGGCCGTAATCATGAAACGTGAGGACGGTGAGAACGCCCCTTCGTACCCACGGGTCCGGGGCACCACCCCGGGGCAGGCGGTGGACATGTTCCTCGCCCTGCTGCAGGACCGGCTCCCGGTCTGGCTGCGCATTCTCGACGACCTGATGTATCTCGTCGGCAAGGGGCGGGTGAACGACAACCTGCTGCCCATCGCGAGGGCGGGCATCGACTACTACCTGGAGGTCCAGGCCGCGGCACTGCCCGCGTTCACCTCCCCCTCGGTCACCGTCCGCTTCCGCGAGGCGATGCGTGACAGCGAGATGGGCCCGATGTCCGAGGTCGTCCCCCTGGCGGAGTACCTCGCGGCCGAGCAGCGGATCGGCCGGATCTCGGCCGACGCGGACCCGCTGGCCAGCGCCCGGCTGCTGCTGGCCGGATGTTTCCGCCACGCCTACTACGAGATGTTCGTCGGCACCGGTTTCCTGCCGTCGCGCGACGACAGCGCCGAGGAGATCATCCGCGAGCTGCGCCTGGAGCGCGCCCCCGGCGACACCCCGCCGGACACGACACCCGAGTGATCCCCTGTGCCGGCTCTCCTGTCCGGCACATACGGCTTCTTTCCGTACGGCACAGCACTTTTCTCGTACGGCGAAGCGGCCCCGCGGGGGGTTGGCCGGAGGCGACAATGGGAATCGTGTGCGTGTCCGTCCGTCGCCCCGGGGAGTGCGTGTGGCCGTCCAGCCGATCCGACTGTTCGCCGACCCGGTGCTCAGGACCGTGTCCGAGCCGGTGACCGACTTCGACCGTGAGCTGCGCGGCCTGGTCAAGTCGCTCCAGGCGACACTGCGCGCGGGCGCGGGCCGCGCCGGTCTGGCCGCCCCGCAGATCGGCGTCCCGCTGCGGGTCCTCGTCTACGAGTCGGACGGCAGGTCGGGGCACCTGGTCAACCCGCGCATCGAGGCGTCGGAGCGCAGGATCACGGCCGACGAGGCGTGTCTTTCCGCGCCCGGTCTGTGGTGGCCGCTGGAACGCTCCTACATGGTCACGGCCAGGGGCCGCGACATGTTCGGCAAGCCCGTGACCGTCCGTGCCCTGGGGACGCTCGCCCGGGTCCTGCAGCACGAGGCCGACCACCTCGACGGCGTCCTCTTCGTGGACCACCTTCCCGCCGAGGAACAGGAACGATTCTTCGCCGCCAACTCATGACTTGTCAGCGGGTAATCATTCTGATAAGGTCGCCCGGTTGCAGTCGTAGTCTCAGCAAGCCTTATCATCTCAAGTGCTCGATGAGGTCCGCCGACGGCGGGCTTTACGGTTTCTCCCGATGGTTCTAGCGGGTGCAGACAAGGCCCGCAACGCAGCCCCGAACCGCCGGCTTGGCGGTCCGGTGAGGCTCCCGACGAGGAGAAGTAGTTTTGTCCGAAGGCACCGTGAAGTGGTTCAACGCCGAAAAGGGTTTCGGATTCATCGCGCCGGATGACGGTGGCGCCGATGTGTTCGTGCACTACTCGGCCATCGACTCCGGGGGCTACCGCTCCCTGGAGGAGAACCAGCGGGTCAGCTTCGTCATCACGCAGGGCCAGAAGGGCCTGCAGGCCGACCAGGTCCGGATCGTCTGACCCGTACCTCATGTCTTCAGCCGGGGCTTCGGATCCTTTTCGGTCAAACGTCCCGGTCCGGGCCCGTGCCGCCTCTCCGCGGCGCGGGCCCGCACGTTTTCTCCCGACGGAGCCTTCCGTGAGGGGCGCGCTCAGAGCCTGACGCCGAGCAGCGCGTCGGTGAGGTCCCTGACCAGCCCGGGTGCGCCCGGGTCGGTGCCGCCGTCCGCCAGCGCCCGCTCCGCCCAGTCGTCGATCAGCGCCAGCGCCCCCGGGGTGTCGAGGTCGTCGGCGATCCTGGCCCTGACCTCGTCGAGCAGGCCGCGCGCGTCCGGGCCCGTCTGCAGCCCGGTCGCCGAGCGCCAGCGGGCCAGCCGTACCTCCGCCGAGGCCAGTTGACCGGAGGTCCACTCCCAGTCGGCGCGGTAGTGGTGGGCCAGCAGGGCCAGCCGGATGGCCATCGGGTCGGTCTGCTGGCGGAGCCTGGAGACGAAGACCAGGTTGCCCTTGGACTTGGACATCTTCTCGCCGTCGAGGGCGACCATGCCGGCGTGGACGTACGCCCTGGCGAAGGGCCACTCGCCGCAGGCCACGTGCCCCTCGTGGGCGCCGCACTCGTGGTGCGGGAAGATCAGGTCGGAGCCGCCACCCGCGACGTCGAACCCGCTGCCCAGGTTGGCCAGCGCGATCGCGGTGCACTCGATGTGCCAGCCCGGCCTGCCCCTGCCGAGGCGTGAGGGCCAGGCGGGCTCCCCGGGGCGCTCGGCGCGCCACAGCAGCCAGTCGAGCGGGTGCTTCTTGCCGGGCCTGTCCGGGTCGCCGCCGCGTTCGCGGGACAGGGTGAGCATCAGCGCCTCCGGGTATCCGGAGACGGCGCCGAACTTGGGGGCCGCGGAGACGTCGAAGTAGACGTCGCCGTCGAGCTCGTAGGTCGCGCCCTTGTCGCGCAGGAGCTCGATCAGCTCGGCGACCTGGTCGACGACCTCGGTCACCCCGACGTACTCGCGCGGCGGGAGGATGCGCAGCGCCTCCATGTCGGTCCTGAAGAGCTCGATCTCACGCTCGGCCAGCTCGCGCCAGTCGACACCGGTCTGCTCCGCCCGCTCAAGGAGGGGGTCGTCGACGTCGGTGGCGTTCTGGGTGTAGTGGACCTCGTGCCCGGCGTCCCGCCAGGCGCGGTTGACCAGGTCGAAGGCGAGGTAGGTGTTGGCGTGCCCGAGGTGGGTGGCGTCGTACGGCGTGATGCCGCAGACGTACATCCGCGCCGTCGGGCCCGGCCTGGTGAGGCCGGTCTCTCCCGCGGCGGTGTCGAACAACCGCAGCGGGACACCGGCACCGGGAAGCCGAGGGACCTTCGGCGCAGACCACGATCTCATGTGATGAGCCTATCCAGCAGACAGACCGTCCCCATCAGGCAGGGACGGTGGGTGGTACGGGGTACTTTCTCAACCTCGGCGACCCGGTGGATCATTCCGGCAGGACGCGGTGGAAGGCCTCCGGGTCCTGCGGATCGCCGGTGAAGTCGTAGCGGACGCCCTGGGCGGACAGCCCGAGCAGGGAGACCGACAGCGAGCCGAAGACGCGCCCGTCGGGCAGTTCGTGCCGGATGACCATGGCTCTGGGGTCGTCCCTGGGCAGACCGGCCCCGGTGGAGAGCTCCCGCCACTCCCGCCAGGGGCCGTCGAGGGTCTCCGGTCTGCCGGCCTTGGCGAACAGCGGGCGGAAGAAGGCGACCCGCTCGTTCTCCTCGCCGCGCTCCCAGCCGCTGTTGACGATCATGTGCGTCCCCCGGGGAAGCTCCTCCTCCCACAGGGCGGTCCCGTCCCAGTGCCAGATACGGGCTCCCGTCCGCTCGGCCAGAATCAGGTGGAAGGGGTCGTAGCTCACCGGGTCGAGACCGGTCAGGCCACCCTCCGCCGCGGCCCTTAACGGCAGCTCCCCGCGCGAGATCCTGCTCTCCTGCGGGGCGAGCAGGCCCTGTCCGTTGACCAGCGCGGCGATCCTCCCGGATCCGGGGTGTACGGCGAGCCAGGTGCCGCCCGCGAGGAGGTCACGTCCACCGAGCAGGCCGGGCCAGTAGGGGGCCGGGGGCGACCATGGCCGCTCGACGAACTCGTCACGCACTCCGACCATGATCAGGGGGACCTCGGCGCCAGGATCGACGCTAACCACAACCGTGCACATGCCCGGCAGGCTACGCCTCCGGAGAAGGACGGCCCATGGCGGGGTCGGGGGTCCTCGCGGACCGGGTCTAGATCGGCGGCCAGGGAATGGCGGGCCAGTCCTGGGAGGGCAGAGGGTGCAGTCCGGTGTCGAGGAGCTTACGGACCCGGGCGCCGGTCGCCTCGACCTCGGCGGGGGTCAGCAGCTCGCGCAGGCGGCGGCCGAGACTCCCCTGCTCCAGGTCGCGTTCCAGGCGGGCCAGGACGTTCACGGCCTCGCGGGACAGCGGTTTGCCGCGCCACTGCCACAGCACGGTGCGCAGCTTGTTCTCCGTGGCGAAGCAGACCCCGTGGTCGACGCCGTGGATGTGCCCGTCCGGCAGCGGCAGCAGGTGGCCGCCCTTGCGGTCGGCGTTGTTGACGACGGCGTCGAAGACCGCCATCCGCCGCAGGGAGGGCTGGCGACTGCGGATGAGGACCATCAGATCCACGTCGGGGTCGGCGTCGATCCACAGCTGGCACATCCCGGGGCCGAACGGGCCGTCGCGGTAGACGGTCGGCGGGACGATCCGCCAGCCGGTGGCCGCGGAGACCTCGAAGGCGGCCACCTCACGGGAGGCGAGGGTGCCGTCGGGGAAGTCCCACAGCGGGCGCTCCCCGCGCACCGGCTTGTACACGCAGGCGGCGGACAGGCCGCCGAGCCGTACCGAACAGTAGAGCGTCATGTTGCTCGCCTCGACCAGACGGCCCTCGACCTCCAGGTGTCCGTCGCGGAGCAGACGCAGAGCGGTCTCGTCGTCCAGTCCCGCCATGGGAGTCGCGCTCAGCGTGAACTCGCCCTCGGCACTCATTCGCCTCCTTCTGCCTGTGAAGCGCTCCTACCCCGGTAACCGTTGAGGCGCACGCAAATATGCCCGTCCGCATCGAGAGGTTGGCCGCACAACGGGCACGGTGGGCGTCCTGCGGCGACCAGGGCCATGGCGCGCCTGGTGAAGGCCCTGGCGGCGGCCGGGCTGATGTGCACGCGCAGCACGGCGGGCTCCAGCAGCGGGGAGGGCTCGAACTCCTCCTCTTCCTCCGCGACGGCCTCCTGCGCCTCGATGACCACCTGGGCGGTGTCCGCGTCCCAGGCCAGGGCCATGGCGCCGACCCTGAAGTCCTCGCTGATGGGCACGTCGAGCGGGTCGTTGTCGGTCAGCGCCACGGGGGCGGTCGCGGGCACCTGGGTTCCGCCGCGCCGCAGCACCTCGTCGAGCAGCTCGTCGAGGCGGTCGGCCAGCGCGGCGACCTGGAACTTCTCCAGCCCGACCGTGGTCAGCCGACCCTGCCCGCGGGCCTGCAGGAAGAACGCTCGTGATCCCGGTTGCCCCACGGCACCGGCCACGAATCTCTCGGGTGGGTCGTAGTCGAAGACCGGCATAGCCCCGACCTTACGTGGTCCCGGCGCCGCCGCCGACCGCGGCGTCGCTCTCGGTGAGGTTTTGTCCCCCGCCCTTCTCCTCCGCCCCCTCCTGCGGCTCCTCCGGAGGCCGCAGGCCGGTGACCTCGCCACCCAGGTCGTTGAGCCTGAGCACGAAGGGGCGCAGGGGGGTGTAGCGGATCGCGGTGAGCGAGGCGGGATCGGCGGTTATCCGCTGGAACTGGTCCAGGTGCAGCCCCATCGCGTCCGCCACGATGGCCTTGATCACGTCCCCGTGGCTGCAGACGAGGTAGACGCCCCTGGGGCCGAGCCGTTCGTTCCACTCCCTGACCGCGGCCACCGCCCGGTGCTGCACGGCGGCCAGCGACTCTCCTCCGGGGAAGGTCACGGCGCTCGGGTGGCTCTGCACGACCCGCCACAGGGGGTCCTTGGCCAGCTCGGCGATCGGGCGGCCGGTCCAGTCGCCGTAGCGGCACTCCCCGAACCGCTCGTCGGTCACCACCTCGGTCTCACGCCCGGCGGCCACGGCCCCGGCGGTCTCCAGGCAGCGGTCCAGCGGGCTGGAGACGATCGCGTCCAGCTCCAGCGGGCCCAGCCGTACGGCCAGTGCCTCGGCCTGGGCGCGTCCCGCCTCGCTGAGGTGGAGGTCCGGCGTCCAGCCCGCCAGCACGGGGCCGGTGAGGTGGGTCAGGCCGTGTCTGGCCAGCAACAGGGTCGTCACGCGGGCAAGTCTTGCAGGCCTCGCTCCACTACTTTTAACCGGCCGGGCGGTAACCTGGCCGGATCATGGAGCAGCGCTATGTGGGCCGCAGCGGCCTGTCGGTGTCCCGCCTCGGGCTGGGGACGATGACGTGGGGACGTGACACCGCCGCAGAGGAGGCCGCGGCGCAGCTCCGGACGTTCGCCGAGGCCGGGGGCACCCTCATCGACACCGCCGACGTCTACTCGGGCGGTGAGGCCGAGCGGCTGCTCGGGCGGCTGATGCGCGACTCGGTGCCCCGCTCCGAGCTGGTGCTCTCGACCAAGGCGGTGCTCACCCCCGCCGGGCCCAGGCCGCGCGACGCGTCCAGGAGACATCTGATCGCGGCCATCGACGCCTCCCTCGGCCGTCTCGGGGTGAACGAGGTCGATCTGTGGCAGCTACACGCCTTCGACCAGGAGGTCCCGCTTGAGGAGACCCTGGCCGCGCTCGACGCCATCGTCTCCTCGGGCAGGGCGGCCTACGCCGGGGTCTGCGACTACGCGGGCTGGCAGCTCGCGGCGGCGGCCGTCAGCCAGCGGACGGTCCCGGGAAGGACGCCGATCGTCGCGGCCCAGGTGGAGTACTCGCTGCTGGCGCGGGAGGCGGAACGCGAGCTGATCCCGGCCGCCGAGCACGTCGGCGCCGGGGTGCTCGCCTGGTCGCCGCTGGGCAGGGGGGTCCTGACCGGCAAGTACCGCACCGGCATCCCCGCCGACTCCCGGGCGGCGACCCCGCACTTCGCCGACTTCGTCACGCCGTACCTCGACGAGAGGTGCCGCCGGGTCGTGGAGTCGGTGACGACGGCGGCCGAGGGGCTGGGGGTCTCCCCGCTGTCGGTGGCGCTGTCGTGGGTGCGCGACCAGCCGGGGGTGGCCTCGGCGATCGTCGGCGCCAGGACCTGCGCCCAGCTGGTAGGAGCGCTCCAGTCGGAGGACCTCGTCCTGCCGATGGAGATCAGAGAGGCCCTCGACGACGTCTCGGCGGACTGAGGAACGCGAAACGAGGAAAGCGAGCCGGAACAGAACGAGAATCCATCTCGCGTATCACTACTCGATACCGAATGGCAACTTTACGTGGAAAACCCTGGCCTCCCCACAAAACTGTCAATGGTGACAGGAGGGGCACTCAGGTGTCAGCGACGTTCCGTCACCGATGCACAAGGGGGACAATTGCGAACCGCGATCTCTGTCGGCGCCCTAACGCTGACGCTCGGCGGCATGCTGCTCGCCGTCGCACCCACCCCCGTGAGCGCCGTCGCCCGGGCGGGTGACTGTGAGGGCGGCGGGCTTCTCGGCGGAGTGACCGACGGCCTGTGCGAGGCGGTCGGTGCCGTGAACAACGCCGTGAGCGGCACCTTGAACGACACCTTGAACGACACCGTGGGCGGCGGTGTGAGTGATCTCGTCGGCGACGCTCTGGGCAGTGCCGTGAGCGGTGCCGCGAAGGGACTGGCCGTCGCTCCCCCGCCCGACGTTCTCCCCTCCGGTGACGACGGCTACGGACAGACCATGGAAACTCCGTCGTACGCCACGAAAGACGGGAAAAACCCGAAGGACGATAACCCTAAAAAAGACGATAAAAGCGGGAAAGCGCAGAGCAGTGAGGCGAGCGCGCTCGCCCCGGAGAGCATCCTGGACCAGCCCCGGCAGGCCCTTCTCCCCGAGGCGGTTCCCGAGCTCTTCATGACCCCCTGGGATGAGGCCGCCGAGGACGCGAGCGACGTGGGCGACCCGCCGGATCCCAAGGACCCCAAGGACGCCGGAGACGCGGGGGACGCCGACGCCGCGCCACCCCAGAGTCCGGGCAACGCCTGCTCGCCGCTGTCCGACTCCCCCGGGTGCGCGGGCACCTCGGCGAACGCGGCCCCCAAGGAGAGCGCCACCCCGCAGGCCTCCCCGAGCCCCACCCCCTCGCACGATGGCGGGGCCGTACCCGCGGAAGAGAGCGCGCGGTGGCTGACGGACGAGCCGGTGCGCCCCGCGCAGTCCCGCAGGCGCGCCGTGGAGACCGATGAGAGGGGCGACGGAGGTGGTGACCGCGCCGACGGGCGTCAGGAATCCTCCGGCTCGGAGGACCAGCCGCCGGTGGTCGACGCCGAGGCGCCCCGGCTCGACCTCCTGTGGCCCGCGGGCCCGGTCATGCGCAAGCTTCAGCGGACCGTCACCCCGACCAGGTCACCCGACCCGCTGGGCACCGCGTTCACCATGACGCTGCTGGTCGCGGCGATCCTCGCCGTCCGCCTGCTGTACGTCAGGCGGATCAGCGAGAAGTCCATCCCGCTTGAGCCGCTGCGGATGAAGCGGCACAGGACGGCCTGAGAGGCGGGGTCAGCCGATCGCGTGCACGCCGCCGTCGACGTGCACGATCTCCCCGGTCGTGGCGGGGAACCAGTCGGAGAGCAGCGCCAGGCAGGCCTTGGCCGCGGGCACGGTGTCGCGCAGGTCCCAGCCGAGCGGCGCCTTCTCCGGCCAGCTGTCCTCGAACTCGGCGAAGCCCGGGATGCTCTTGGCGGCCATCGTGCGCAGCGGCCCCGCGGCCACCAGGTTGACCCGGATCCCGTGCGCGCCGAGGTCACGGGCCAGATAGCGGGAGCAGGACTCGAGACCGGCCTTGGCGACGCCCATCCAGTCGTAGACCGGCCAGGCCCTGCTGGCGTCGAAGTCGAGCCCGACGACAGCTCCCCCCTCCTTCATGAGCGGCAGGCAGGCCACGGCCAGCGACTTGAACGAGTAGGTCGAGACGTGCAGCGCGGTCGCCACGTCCTCCCACGAGGTGTTCAGGAAGTTGCCGCCAAGACAGCTCTGCGGGGCGAAGCCGATGGAGTGCACCACGCCGTCGAGGCCGTCGAGGTGCTCGCCGACCCGGTCGGCCAGCGAGTCGAGGTGCTCGGTGTCCTGCACGTCCAGCTCGATCACCGGCGGCGTCTCCGGCAGCCGCTTGGCGATGCGCTCGACCAGGCTGAGCCTGCCGAAGCCGGTCAGCACGACCTGCGCGCCCTCCTGCTGGGCCAGCTTGGCCACGGAGAACGCGATGGAGGCATCGGTCAGGACACCGGTGACCAGGATGCGCTTGCCTTCGAGAATTCCCATTGTCAGTGCCCCATTCCCAGGCCGCCGTCCACGGGGATCACGGCCCCGGTGATGTAGGCGGCGTCCTCGCCCGCCAGGAACCCGACCACGCGGGCGATCTCCTGGGTGCTCGCGTAGCGTCCCAGCGGGATGTTCTTACGGATCTGCTCCTGATACGCCTCGTCGAGCTCGGCCGTCATGTCGGTCTCGACGAACCCGGGAGAGACCACGTTGACCGTGATGCCGCGCGAGCCCAGCTCCCTGGCCACCGACCTGGCGAAACCGATCAGCCCGGCCTTCGAGGCTGCGTAGTTGCTCTGCCCTGCCGAGCCGAGCATGGCGACCACCGAGGAGATGAGCACGATCCTGCCGCGCTTGAGCTTGAGCATGCCGCGCGTGGCGCGCTTGGCGACCCGGTAGGCGCCGGTCAGGTTGGCGTCGATGACGTCGGTGAAGGTCTCTTCCTTCATCATCGGCAGCAGCGTGTCCCTGGTGATGCCCGCGTTCGCGACGAGCACCTCGACCGGGCCGTGCTCGGCCTCGATCTTCCCGAACGCCGCGTCGACGTCGGCCGTGCTGGTCACATCGCAGCGCACGCCGAACAGGCCCTCCGGGGGCTGCCCTGAGCGGTAGGTCACGGCGACGGCGTCACCGGCCCTGGCGAATTCACGGGCGATCGCGAGGCCTATGCCGCGATTGCCGCCGGTTACGAGAACAGATCGAGCCATGCACCCGACGCTAGTGGCTACCCGGCGGTAAACCTCTTGTCCGTGAGGGACAAGATCACAGGGTTAGGATCGTTGACATGCGCCAGATCGATCCCGATTTCCTCGCCCTGCCGATGAGGCGGCTGGCGGACGCGGCCCTGCAGCGCGCCCGCGACCTCGGCGCCGAGCATGCCGACTTCCGGTTCGAGCGCGTCCGCGCCGAGACGCTCCACCTGTCCGACGCGCTGCCCGAGGGGTCGGCCGACGCCGACGACCTCGGCTACGCCGTACGGGTCGTCAAGAACGGCACCTGGGGGTTCGCGGCCGGGATCGAGCTGACCGCGGAGGCTGCCGCGCGGGTCGCGGAGCAGGCGATCGAGGTGGCGGTCGTCTCCGCGCCGGTCAACCGCGAGCCGGTCGAGCTGGCCCCCGAGCCGGTCCACTCCGAGGTCACCTGGGTCTCCGCCTACGACGTCGACCCGTTCGAGGTGCCGATGCGCGACAAGGTCGCCCTGCTGGCGGCCTGGTCGGAGGGGCTGCTGCGGAATCCGCGGGTCGATCACGTGCAGGCCTCGCTGATGCAGGTCAAGGAGCAGAAGTTCTACGCCGACGCGGCGGGCGCCTCCATCACGCAGCAGCGGGTGCGCGTGCACCCCCAGTTCGAGGCGACGCGGACCGAGGACGGCAGGTTCGAGTCGATGCGCACCCTCGCCCCGCCGGTCGGGCGCGGCTACGAGTACCTCACCGGCACCGGCTGGGACTTCCCCGGCGAGCTGGCCCTCATCCCGGAGCACCTCGCGGAGAAACTCGCCGCCCCCTCCGTCGAGGCGGGGCGCTACGACCTGGTCATCGACCCGTCGAACCTGTGGCTGACGATCCACGAGTCGGTCGGGCACGCCACCGAGCTGGACCGGGCCCTGGGCTACGAGGCGGCCTACGCGGGGACCAGCTTCGCCACCTTCGACCAGCTCGGTTCCCTGGAGTACGGCTCGCGGGCGATGAACGTCGTCGGTGACCGGACCGCGGAGCACGGCCTGGCCACGATCGGCTACGACGACGAGGGCGTGGCGGCCAGGCGGTTCGACATCGTCTCCGGCGGCGTCCTGACCGGCTTCCAGCTCGACCGCAGGATGGCGCTGCTCAAAGGGCTCGGCTCCTCCAACGGCTGCGCCTTCGCCGACTCCCCCGGCCATCCCCCGATCCAGCGCATGGCCAACGTCTCGCTGCTGCCCGACCCGGAGGGCCCCTCGACCGAGGGGCTCATCTCCGGCGTCGAACGCGGCATCTACGTGGTCGGCGACAAGAGCTGGTCGATCGACATGCAGCGGTACAACTTCCAGTTCACGGCGCAGAGGTTCTACCGGATCGAGAACGGCAGGCTCGCCGGGCAGGTGCGCGACGTCGCCTACCAAGCGACGACCACCGACTTCTGGCGGTCGATGGCGGCCGTCGGCGGGCCGGGGACCTACGTGCTCGGCGGCGCGTTCAACTGCGGCAAGGGCCAGCCCGGCCAGGTCGCCCCGGTCAGCCACGGTTGCCCCTCCGCGCTCTTCCGGGATGTGCGCGTGCTGAATACCCTGCGGGAGAGTGGCACGTGAGCCGACGGGGAGACGGGCGCGCGTTCCCTGGCCAGGGCCGCGGGAGCGCGCCGACGAACACCGCACGCCAGGGGACGCCCCTGCGGACCACCGGGCAAGGAGTGGGATGAGTCCCCAGGAAATCATCGAAAGGGCTCTGGAGTTGTCCACGGCCGACGACACCGTCGTGATCGTGGACGAGACCTCGAGTGCCAACCTGCGGTTCGCGGGCAACACGCTCACGACCAACGGCGTGACCCGCTCGTCGCAGCTCACCGTGATCTCGATCGCGGGGCGGGGGGTGGGCGTGGTCTCGCGGGCGGCGGCCCGGCCCGAGCAGCTCGCCGACATCGTCGCGGCGGCCGACCACGCGGCCGAGGACGCCAGGCCCTCCGAGGACGCCAGACCACTGGTCGAGGGCGCCCAGTCCGCCGACTGGCGGGAGGCCGCCGAGCCGACCTCCATCGGGGTCTTCGGCGGCTTCGCCCCGGCGCTCGGCGAGACGTTCGCCACCGCCGAGGCGGGCGGTCGCAGGCTGTACGGCTTCGCCGAGCACCTCGTCACCACCACCTTCCTCGGCACCTCGACGGGCACCAGGCTCCGTCACACGCAGCCGACGGGGCGTCTTGAGCTGAACGCCAAGTCGCCGGACATGCGGCGCTCGGCCTGGACGGGGGTGGCAACCCGCGACTTCTCCGACGTGGACGTGGCGGCGCTCGACGCCTCGCTGGCCACGCGGCTCGAATGGGCCAAGAGGCGGATCGACCTGCCCGCGGGCCGTTACGAGACGCTGCTGCCGCCGTCGGCCGTCGCCGACCTGATGATCTACCTGTACTGGACGGCCGGGGCCAGGGACGCGATGGAGGGCCGCACGGTCTTCTCCAGGCCAGGTGGCGGCACCCGCGTCGGGGACACGCTCTGCCCGCTGCCCGTCGGCCTGGGCAGCGACCCCTGGGCGCCCGGCGTCGAGTCCGCGCCCTTCGTGGTGGCGCACTCGTCGAGCAGGCAGAGCTCGGTCTTCGACAACGGGCTGCCGCTGGCGCCGACCGGCTGGATCACGGACGGCAGGCTGGCGAGCCTGCTGCAGACCAGGCACTCGGCGGAGCTGACCAACCTGCCGGTGACCCCGGCGACGGACAACCTGATCATGACGGGGCCGGGGGACGGCCGCTCGCTCGACGAGATGGTCGCCTCGACCGAGCGCGGGCTGCTGCTGACGTGCCTGTGGTACATCCGCGAGGTCGATCCGCAGAGCCTGCTGCTGACTGGCCTGACCCGTGACGGCGTCTACCTGGTCGAGAACGGCGAGGTCGTGGGCGAGGTGAACAACTTCCGCTTCAACGAGAGCCCGGTGGGCCTGCTCGGCCGCGTCACCGAGGTCGGCGCCTCAGAGCCGACCCTGCCCCGCGAGTGGAGCGACTACTTCACCCGCGCCGTCATGCCCGCGATGCGGGTCCCCGACTTCAACATGTCGACGGTCAGCCAGGCAAGCTGACGATCGTTCTGGGCCGTCCTCCCACGCCGGGACGGCCCCGGGTGTCTCAGGTCAGGTGTCCTCAAGGCGGAAGCCGACCTTCAGGCCGACCTGGAAGTGCCCGATCTCCCCGTCCACGATGTGCCCCCTGACCTCGGTCACCTCGAACCAGTCGAGGTGACGCAGGGTCTGCGCGGCACGCCGGACGCCGTTGCGCACGGCCGCCTCGATGCTCTCCTCCGACGTGCCCACGATCTCGGTCACCCGGTACGTACGATCCGTCATCGCGACCTCCTTGCCGAAGGCCATGGTCGCACGCGCTTTCACCCTCGCCGGAGGCGAGGTCTAGGTTGGAGGGGTGAGGAAATGGCACAGACGCCAGCAGGTCCACCAGGTGACCAACGCGCAGCCCTCCCTGAGCGAGGACATCGGCAGGCGCGAGCGGAACTACCTCATCAAGATGGGGATCCGGCTGCTCTGCCTCGTCCTCGCCTTCACCGTGCCCGCCCCGCTGCCCGTACGGCTGCTGCTCTTCGCCGGTGCGATCTTTTTACCGTACGTTGCCGTGATCGGGGCCAACGCACCGCGTCGCGGGGCGGAAAGCACCTTCGACATTACGGATGACAGCCAGAACGAGATTCCACGCCACCGACGCGAGATCGGGTCGTGACTAACTCTTGACGCATCTCAGGGGTTGGAGGTGTACGCTTTAAGCAAGTGCCCTGGTCCCCCGTCGGGGCACTGGTGCCGGCGTTCCGGGCCCCCGTCGGAACGCCGATGAAGCGACGCCGGGTGGTTTGCCCCCGTAACCACCCGGCGTCGCCCTTCTCTTTTCAGGCCTCAGTCCTCGGTCTTCTCCCAGTTCTTCGCGAGCTCGACTAGTCGCTCAAGCGTGTCCTCGTTCGCCGTGCCCGCTCCCTGGGCCAGTCCGAGCAGGTAGGCCGTCAGCGGAGCCGCGGGGCGCGCCACCCCGTGGGCGACCTCCTTCGTCAGGTCGAGCACGGCGTCCCTGTCGACCCGCGCCGGGTCGATGCCGAGTTCCCGGCAGACCAGCTCGGTCCACTCCGCCAGCACGTTCATCGCTCACTCCTCGTCCGTGGTCGTCCGCGCGCGGGCGGGGTGCCCACGCGGTCATGCCGGTGCCGCCGTGCCCGGCGCGTCGCCTCCGGCACGCAACAGATCATCCGGCGTGTCGCAATCGAACCACGGTCTGCCGGGAAGGCGGAGCCCGACGGGTTCGAGCGGGCCGAGCAGCCCGTGCAGCGACCGTCCCTCGTAGCCGTCGAGCGCCCTGGTGAGCCGGGCCGTACGCCAGACTCCGGCGAGCCACTGCGGTCTGTCCTCGTCGTCGAGGAGCACCGCGCCCGCGGCTCCCTCGGCCGCGTCGAGCAGGGCCGAGACGTGTCCGGGCGTCAGGAACGGCAGGTCGGCGGCGAGCAGGACGACCCAGGGGGCGGTGACCGCGGTCATGCCCGCCCGCAGCGCGGGGACGGGGCCCGAGCCCGGGGGGTCCTCGCGCAGGAAGACGGCGCCGGGCAGGCCGGGGCGGGGGGCGCCGACGACGATCAGTCGCTCCGCGCCGGGGACGGCCGCCGCGACCCGCTCGACCAGCGGGCGTCCTCCGACGCGCAGGCCGGGTTTGTCCCGGCCGCCGAGCCTTCTCGCCATACCGCCCGCGAGGACGCAGGCGTCGTGACGCGCGGTCATCCGCCGATGGCGGACATCGGGCGGGACGGCTGCAGGAAGGACGGGTCGTCGATGCCGTGCCCGGCCTTCTTGATCCGCACCGCGGCCAGCCAGCGCTCGGCGAGCTCCTCGTCGCTGGCGCCCGCGCGCATCGCCGAGCGCAGGTCGGACTCGTCGGTGGCGAACAGGCAGTTGCGGACCTGGCCGTCGGCGGTCAGCCGTACCCGGTCGCAGGAGCCGCAGAACGGGCGGGTGACCGAGCCGATCACGCCGACCCGCGCGGGGCCGCCGTCGACCAGGAAGAGCTCGGCGGGGGCGCTGCCCCGCTCCCCCGGGTCGGCGTCCGTCAGGTCGAAGTCCTGGCGCAGCGCGGCGAGGATCTCCTCGGCCGTGATCATGTTCTCCCTGCTCCAGCCGTGCTGGGCGTCCAGCGGCATCTGCTCGATGAAGCGCAGCTCGTAGCCCCGCTCCAGGCAGTGGCGCAGCAGCGCGGCGGCCTCGTGGTCGTTGACCCCGCGCATCAGCACGGAGTTGACCTTCACCGGGCGCAGTCCCGCGGCGTCGGCGGCGGCCAGGCCGTCGAGCACGTCGTGCAGCCGGTCGCGGTGGGCGAGCTTCCTGAACGTCTCACGGTCGAGGGTGTCGAGGGAGACGTTGACCCGGCTCAGACCCGCCTCGGCCAGGGGCGCGGCCAGCCTGACCAGCCCGATGCCGTTCGTGGTCAGGGAGACCTGGGGCGCCGGGCGCAGGGACGAGGTGCGGGCAACGATGTCGACCAGTTCGCGGCGCAGCAGCGGTTCACCACCGGTGTAGCGGACCTCGGTGACTCCGAGCCGCTCCACGGCGAGGGTCACCAGCCTGACGATCTCGTCGGCGGTCAGCAGCTCGGGTTTCGGCAGCCACTCAAGCCCCTCCGGGGGCATGCAGTAGGAACAGCGCAGGTTGCAGCGGTCCGTGAGGGACACCCGCAGGTCAGTCGCCACCCGGCCGAACGAGTCCCGCAGCATGGGTCGTCACCTCCTCACATCTGTCCGCTCCGGCTGGGGGCCAAGCCTAAGCCCGGTACCCGCCGGGATCCCGTACGGGTCTCCTCCTGGCGACAACATCACCGTCGAGGGGTTGATTCCTCCAAAGCCCTCAAAAGGATGACATGTCCAGACACTGGGAACGCTCTCCCCGTCAGGACCGGGCGGCTCGCCTGCCGAAATCATCACATGAGCCGCGAAATCCCACACAAATCACAAGAAAGCATTCAGGTGATTCATGGATATATGTCTAATTATCGCATAACGCTTTGGTGCCAAGGCCTCCGCGCGCCGGGGAAATCCCGGAGGGCACACCCATAATCCGTAGCGACGACCCCGGGAGTGCGAAGGGAGCCGGAGCCCGTGAGACCGGTACCGGACAACCGCCTGCGCGCGCTGATCCTCGTGGCGCCCCTGCTCATGACCGTCCCCATCCTGCTCTCCGGCCCCGCCGTCGCCTCCGTAGGAGGGGCCGCGACCCCGGGCCGGGGAACATCACCGGAAGCGGCAAAGAACGAATTTTCCGGAAAAATCCTGGAATCGTCTTTCGGGATTCCCCCGGGGCCGACTCCGCGCGCCGTACTCCCGGCCGGTGTGACGAATCTCGCCGTTTCCATACCTGGGTACGGCGTGGCCGACTGGTGGAACCCCGCAGAGGAGGAGGACGCGATCCAGGCCGTTCCCTTCCTCATCGCCTCCGGGGTGATCCTGCTGGCCGTCGTCCTGGTCTTCCGGGGGACGCTGCGGGCCAACCTGCGCGCCGAGCGGAGCAGGAGGTCCCGGCTTGAGCGTTCGAGGCGGCGGCCCGACCTCCCGGAGGACGAAGACAGGGAGAGGCCTACCTGATCGAGGAATGCGGGTGATAATCCGGCGAACGGTAAAATGAGTGGGATTTCCTTTCTGGCACCGCCACACTGATCAACAGCCAGTTCAAGGAGATTCACACGATGCCGAACCAGCCCGCACCGAACCTGCTGTCGTGGGCCAGCGAGATCGACGAAGGCGCGATCATGCAGGCCGCACGCACCGCCCGTCTTCCGTTCGTCTCCGGACACGTGGCTCTCATGCCAGACGCGCACGTCGGCATCGGGGCGACCGTCGGCTCGGTGATCCCCACCGAGAACGCCATCATCCCCGCCGCCGTCGGGGTGGACATCGGCTGCGGCATGGTGGCGACCGAGACGACACTCACCGCCGCCGACCTGCCGGAGACCCTCGCCGCGCTGATGCCGATGGTCGAGCGCCGCATCCCCGCCGGGGTCGGCAAGGGACACAGCGACCCGTCCATCGACCGGGCGCTCGACGACCTCGGCCTGCCGTACACGGACCTGAATCCCAGGCAGGAGAAGAAGGTCGCCGAGCAGTTCGGGACGCTCGGCTCGGGCAACCACTTCGTCGAGGTCTGCCTCGACGAGCGTGACCGGGTCTGGACCGTGCTCCACTCGGGGTCGCGTGGCGTCGGCAACCAGCTCGCCACGATGCACATCACGGGCGCCAAGCGGATGATGAAGAAGCAGGCCGTCGGCCTTGAGGACCCGGACCTGGCCTACCTCGTCCAGGACACGCCGGAGTTCACCGCCTACATCGAGGACATGCTGTGGGCCCAGCGCTACGCCATGGCCTCGCGTGCCCGGATGGACAGGGTGCTGGTCAACGCCCTGTTCAACGTCGTCGGCGCCGGGCGGCGGGTCCGCACGATCAACTGCCACCACAACTTCACCCAGCGGGAGACGCACTACGGCAAGTCCCTGTGGATCACCCGTAAGGGCGCCATCAAGGCCGACGCCGGGGACGAGGGCGTGATCCCGGGCTCGATGGGCACCCGTTCGTACATCGTCCGCGGTCTGGGGAACGTGGAGTCCTACACCTCCTGCTCGCACGGGGCAGGACGCCGGATGTCGCGGACGAAGGCCAAGCGGGAGCTGTCGGCCGACTCGCTCACCCAGGCGATGCGGGGCCGTACGTGGAACGCCGACCGGGCCGCGTCCCTGGTGGACGAGCACCCCGAGGCGTACAAGCCCATCGACCAGGTCATGGCCGACCAGAAGGACCTCGTCGAGGTCCAGCACACCCTGCGTCAGATCTTCAACTACAAGGGTTGACCGTACGGCGGGCGTGGGGATCTTGCCCCGCCCGCCGTTCTCCCGCAAGATCGCAGTATGCGCGGTGGCCCTCGGCGTCAGGACGCGGTGATCGTGGTTCCCATGGCGAGCAGGAGCAGGACGTCGACCGCCGCGACGGCCACGGCTCCCGCGAAGGGCGCCTTCGGCCACCGCCCGGCCAGCAGTGGCCCGGCGCAGGCGAACACCGTCGCGACGGCGAGCGCGGCCCATCCGCCCGGTCCCGGCGCCCCCGGCGGCCCCAGGACGAGCAGCACGGTCGCCAGCAGCAGCGGGGCGGGGACCAGCACGCGCACCCGCGCGGCGCCGAGCCGCTGCGGCCAGCCTCTGACGCCGGTCGCGAGGTCGTCCTGGATGTCGGGCAGCACGTTCGCCAGGTGCGCCCCGCAGCCGAGCAGGGCCGCGGCCAGCACCGCCCACCACGCGGGCCACGGCGCGCCGGGCAGGCCCAGCGTCACGAACGGCGGCAGGCTGCCGAAACCGACCGCGTACGGCAGCCACGAGAACACGGTCGCCTTGAGGCCCAGGTCGTACGCCCAGGCCGCGGCGACGCCTACGAGATGGACGATCCCCGCCGCCGGGCCGAAGGCCAGGGAGAGCGGCACGCAGAGCGCGAGGGCCGTCCACGCCGCGGCCCACACCGTGCGCGGGGCGAGCGCGCCCTCGGCGACCGGCTTGTCCGTACGGCCCGCCGCCACGTCCCTGGCCGCGTCGGCCGCGTCGTTGCACCAGCCGACCGAGAGCTGTCCCGTCAGCACGGCCATGGCCGCCAGGGCGCAGCCACGCGCGTCGTGCCCGCAGGCCAGGGCCAGCGCGGTCACCAGGACGGTGACGGCCACCGTCGGCCCCGGATGGCAGGCGCGCGCCAGCGCCACCGCCGTCGCCACCGCCGTCGCGAACCCGCCCCCCGGCCTGTCCGCCGTCCGCACCCGTCCCGCCCACCGGCTCGTCACAGAGTCGATGGTAGGCACACCACCGTCCGGCGGAAGGCTTGCCACGAGCGTGGGCGGGCAGAAGCCAGGTGTCCGCACCCCCCTTCCTGACGAGGCCCGGGAGTAACCCTCTGATGACGCGAATCGCCGCCGTCCGCGGCGCGCTCCCGCCGAACCGCCACTCCCAGGCCGAGATCACCGACGCCATCGCGCGGCTGTGCCTGCCCGAGGGTGCCGACCGGCGGGTGCTCGACCGGCTGCACGCCAGCGCCAGGGTGCGTTCCCGGCACCTGGCGCTGCCCCTGGACCGCTACGCCAAGCTCGACGGGTTCGGGGCGGCCAACGACGTCTTCGTCGAGTGCGCCGTCGAACTCGGCGCCGAGGCGGTCGGGGCCGCGCTCGACGCCGCGGGGCTCACCCCCGGGGACGTGGACATGATCATGTTCACGTCGGTGACCGGCCTGGCCGCGCCCTCGGTCGACGCCAGGCTGGCGGGCCGCCTGGGGTTCCGGCCCGACGTCAAGCGGGTGCCGATCTTCGGGCTCGGCTGCGTCGCGGGGGCGGCGGGGATCGCCCGGGTGCACGACTACCTGCGCGGCTGGCCGGAGCACGTGGCGGTGCTGCTGTCGGTCGAGCTGTGCTCGCTGACCCTGCAGCGTGACGACTCCTCGGTCGCCAACCTGGTCGCGGGCGCGCTGTTCGGCGACGGCGCCGCGGCCGTCGTCGCCTGCGGCGCCGACAGGCTCCCCGGAGGGGACGGCCCCACGGTCGTGGCGACCAGGAGCCACCTGTATCCCGGCTCGGAGCACGTCATGGGCTGGGACGTCGGCGACACCGGTTTCCAGGTGGTGCTCGACGCGAGCGTCCCGGACGTGGTGCGGACCTACCTGGCGGACGACGTGGACGGTTTCCTCGCCGACCACGGGCTGACCAGGCAGGACGTGACGGCCTGGGTGTGCCATCCGGGCGGCCCGAAGGTGCTTGAGGCCGTCGCGGAGACACTCGCGTTACCGGAGGAGGCGCTCGAACTCACCTGGCGCTCGCTGGCCTCGGTCGGCAACCTGTCGTCCTCCTCGGTGCTGCACGTCCTGCGGGACACCCTCGCCCTGCGCCCGCCTCCCCCGGGGACGCCGGGGCTGCTCATCGCGATGGGCCCCGGCTTCTGCTCGGAACTCGTCCTGTTGCGCTGGTAGCCGGTAGGGGGAACGGTGTCCTGGTATCTGTCGCTCGTCCTGCTCGTCGGCGTGGAACGGCTGGCCGAGCTGGTGGTCGCCCGCCGCAACGCGCGCTGGAGCCTGGCGCGCGGAGGGGTCGTCCACGGACGCGGCCACTACCCGTGGATGGTCGTCCTGCACACCGGGCTGCTGGCCGGATGCGTCCTTGAGGTGGGCCTGGCGGGACGGCCCTTCGTCCCCGCGCTCGGCTGGCCCATGTTCGCCCTGGTGGTGGCGGCCCAGGGACTGCGCTGGTGGTGCATCGTCACCCTGGGCAGGCAGTGGAACACCGAGGTGATCGTGGTTCCCGGCCTGTCGCCGGTGACGCGCGGGCCGTACCGGCTGCGGTGGCTGCGCCATCCCAACTACGTGGCGGTCGCGGCCGAGGGCCTGGCGCTGCCGCTGGTGCACGGCGCCTGGGTCACCGCGCTGACCTTCACGGTGCTGAACGCCGCGCTCATGGTGGTGCGGATCCGCTGCGAGGAGGCCGCCCTGGCCACGCTCTCCCCGGCGCCGTCCCCGGGGCGGGCTCCGGCGTGATCGACGTCCTGGTCGCGGGCGGCGGGCCCGCGGGTCTCGCCACCGCCATCCACGCGGCGCTGGCCGGGATGGAGGCCGTCGTGGTCGAGCCCAGGCCCGGCCCGGTCGACAAGGCGTGCGGTGAGGGGCTGATGCCCAGCGGTGCCGCGGCGCTGCGGGCGCTTGGCGTGCGGGCCGAGGGCAGGGCGCTGGCGGGGATCCGCTACGTGGCCGGCGAGGACCGGGTCCAGGCGGAGTTCAGGAAGGGCAGCGGGCTCGGGGTGCGGCGCACCGCCCTGCACGACGCGCTGTCACGGCGCGCCGCCGAGGTCGGCGTGCGGGTCGTGCGGGGCAGGGTCGACGAGGTACGGCAGCGCCACGACGGCATCGAGGCCGCGGGGCTGCGAGCCAGGTGGCTGGTGGCCGCGGACGGCCTGCACTCCCCGCTGCGCGCCCTGCTCGGGCTCCAACTGCCCGACACCCGTCCCCGCAGGTACGGCCTGCGACGGCACTACCCCGTCGCCCCGTGGACGGACTTCGTCGAGGTGCACTGGGCCGAGGAGTCGGAGGCGTACGTGACGCCGGTGGGCGCGGACCTGGTCGGGGTGGCCGTGCTCAGCTCGCGGCGGCGGGGTTACCAGGAGCACCTGGCGGACTTCCCCGAGCTGGCGGCCAGGCTCACGGGTCCCGCGGCGACCAGGGTGCGGGGAGCCGGGCCGCTGCGCCAGCGGGTGCGTTCCCGGGTCGCGGGGCGGGTGCTGCTGGTCGGCGACGCGGCGGGCTACACCGACGCCCTCACCGGTGAGGGGCTCTCCCTGGCGCTGCTGTCGGCGCCGGTGCTCGTCGGCTGCCTGCGCTCCGGGGATCCGCGTTCCTACGAGGGGGCCTGGCTGCGGCTCTCGCGCAGGCACCGGCTGCTGACCGGGGCGTTGCTGGAGACGCGGCGGCACCGGGTGGCCGGGCGGCTGATCGTCCCCGCGGCGCGGCGGCTGCCCGCCCTGTTCGGGGCCGCGGTGCACGCTCTTTCGTGAGGTTCCCGTGCGGCGGACCGCCCCGCGTGGGCGGGGCGGTCCTGGGTTCTCACCCCGTGGTCAGCGGACCGAGGGGGTCAGCGGACGACCCTGACCCAGTCCCTGGCCTCGGACGGCGCCAGGCCCCTGGCGCCCTCGAAGACGACGCGCCAGGTGCCGGAGGTGTAGACGCGGACGTCCGTGGCGAAACGTCCGTCACGGCCGGTCTCGATCGCGTCGACGAACTCCCACCTGCTCTTGCCGCTCGCGCGGAACAGCACCACGATCTTCTGCCAGCCGGCCGAGCCCGCCCACTGGGTCCTGCTGCTGTCGCAGGGGTTGTGGCGGGTGGCGAGACCGGGCCCGCGCTCGTGCGGGTTGCACTCCTCGCCGACCTGGAGCTGGCCACCCAGCGTGATGCGGTGGAACCTGCGGACCGGGTTGGGGTCGGCGTAGAAGCCGGAGATGCGGGTCTCGGTGGCCCGGCTCGCGGTCTGCGCGGTCACGGCCTGGGTGGTCGCGGCCTGCGCCGGTGTGGTGAGCGCGAGAGCGGAGGCGCCCAGCGCCGCCGTGGCCAGGACTGTCGCGATGCGTCGCAACATCTGGTACTTCCTTCCCCGTTGAAGGACGCGCCTCACGGCGAGGCGCGCCTACCGTCAAAGACGCTTCAACATAAGGAAAAGTCACAGTAAACCGGAAATTAGCCACATCAAATGGAATAGAGATATGGCGTTTTGTCCCGATAAATGCGTTTATGAGATGGTCGAGTGGATGATGCTACGTCTGCCCGCGTAGTGTCCCGTCCCGGCGAACACGATGCGCCACTGCCCGTTCCCCACCCCCGGCACGTCCCTGATGAAACGCCCCTGCGCGTCCGTGGTCGCCGAGGCCACGGTCTGCCAGTCCTCCGCCGGATCACGCCGGTACAGGATGTCCACCGGCTGGCCGGGGAAGGGGGCGTAGTCCAGGTAGCCCTGCGGATCGACCCGGTTCAGGACTCCGCGGACCCGCACGCCCGCCTCCCCCGCGACCGCCCGCACCGCGCTGAACCTCGTCTCCCGCCGCAGCCAGAAGGAGGCGCGCCCGGTGACGGCCACGCCGTCGGCGCCCCTGGCGGTCACCGTGACGGTCCAGCGTCCCGCGGGATACCAGCGGGTCAGCTCCCTGTCGGGCACGAACCGCCAGGTCTCCCACTCCCGTCCAGGGGGCGGCGTCTCCCCCGGTGTCACGGGCTCCTCCGGGTCCCCCTGGATCAGCGGGGGGATCGGCTCACCGTTCGCGGCCGGGGTGCCCGGCTCGACCTCGATCGTCACCCCGTCCGGCCCGACGATCCCCGCGGCGATCACCTCGATCACCAGCCGCACCGACCCGGACGGCCCGACCACGGGTGAGCGCGGGGTCATGGTCACCGAGCGGATCACCGGCTCCTCGGTCACGGCCGCTCCCGCCGGGGCGGGCAGGAGGGCGGCCGTCGCCGTCAGCAACGCGAAAAGGACTCTCATGATCCAGGACGCTAGGAACGGCGCGGTAATGGCCGGGGGACGGACACGCGCCCGTTGGGCAAAAGGCCGTTCCCGCAGCAGGTCAGGACGCGTACAGACCGTCGATCTCCCGCGCGTACCGGGCATGGATGACCCTGCGCCTGAGCTTCAGGCTCGGCGTCAGCTCCTGGCTCTCCGGCGTCCACTCCACCGGCAGCAGCCGCCAGCGCTTGACCTGCTGCACCCGGGCCAGGCGCCCGTTGGCCGCGGCGACCGCCCCCGCGACCTGCTCGGCGACCTCGGGATGCCCGGCCAGGTCGGCCAGGTCGGTGAACCCGATGCCCCGCTCCTTCGCCCAGACGGGAGCCGTCTCGCCGTCGAGGGTCAGGATCGCCACCGGGTACGGCCTGCCGTCGCCGTAGGCCAGGGCCTGGCCGACGAGGGGGTGCTCCCGCAGGAGGCCCTCGATGTTGGCCGGGGAGATGTTCTCGCCTCCCGCGGTGATGATCAGTTCCTTCTTGCGGTCGAGGATGCTGACGAAGCCGTCCGCGTCGACGGTCCCGACGTCGCCGGTGTGCAGCCAGCCGTCCTCGTCGAGCAGTTCGGCGGTCTCCCTGGGCCGGTTGAGGTAGCCGACGGCGTTGGCCGGGCTGCGGGTGAGGATCTCCCCGTCGTCCGCGACGCGGATCTCGACCCCGGGCCCGGCCTGCCCGACCGTGCCGAGCTTGAAACGGTCCTGGGCGTTGGCCGTGAAGGCGCCCGTCGTCTCGGTCATGCCGTACACGTCCAGGACGCGCAGGCCGAGACCGGCGAAGAAGCGCTGGACCTCGCGCGGCATCGGCGCGGCGGCGGTGGCGAGCCAGCCCGCGTTGTCCAGGCCGATCATCGAGCGCACGCCGGACAGCAGCGCGGCGTCGGCCCGCGCGTAGGCCTCGATGACCTTCGGTGAGGGCGTGCGGCCGTACTGGCAGGCCTCGACGTGGGCGAGACCGGCGGCCATGGCCAGGCGCGCCTGCTCGCGCCGCTCGCGCGGCTGCACGGACAGCACGGCCTGGAGCTTCGCCATCATCTTCTCCCACACGCGCGGGACGCCGAAGAACAGCGCGGGCCTGACCTGGCCGAGGACCGTGCCGAGCTGGGACATGTCCGTGCAGAAGTAGGTGTGGGAGAGCTTGAAGAGCGGCAGGTAGAGGCTGAGCACCCGCTCGGCGATGTGCGCGTAGGTGAGGTAGGAGATCTGGGTGCCGCGCTCGGGCACCTTCGCCAGCCGGTCGGTCGCCACGACCTCGTAGAAGACGTTGGCGTGGGTGAGCGGCACGCCCTTGGGGTTGCCGGTCGTGCCGGAGGTGTACAGGACCGTCAGGACGTCGTCGGCGCTCACCGCGCGCCAGCGGGCCTCGACCTCGCCCGGCTCGGCGGCGAGCCGTTCGCGGCCCAGGGCCAGCAGGTCGTCCCAGGTGACGAAGCGCTCGTCCCTCGGGGCGCCCTCCAGCATGACGATCCTGCCCAGCGCGGGCAGGTCACGCAGGACCGGCTCCCATCTGGCCAGGTCGTCCGGGCCACCGAGCACCGCTATCCGCGCGCCCACGTCGACGGCGACGAAGGCGACCTGCTCGGGGGCGAAGGTGGGGTAGACCGAGCACGAGACGCCACCGGCGTGCACCGCGCCCAGGTCGGCCAGGACGTGCTCGCTGCGGTTGGCCATCATCAGCGCGACCGCCTCGCCCTCGCGCAGCCCGAGGACCGTGAACCCCGCGGCGATCTCCAGCACCCGCCGCCTGACCTCGCCGTAGGTCATGGTCGTCCAGCCCTGCCCTGAGGGCCCCGAGGGGTCGGAGTATGCGGGTGCCCCCGCGTCCCGTTCGGCCGCCTCCCACAACTGGGCACAGACGGTACGGCCCGCGATCTCCCGTTCGATCGCGGCCCGCTCCTCAAGGACACCGGCCATCGAAGCGCCTCCTGGAAGTGCTCACTCGCCTTGTGAGGCATGCATCGCATCACACGGGATACGGGGGAACAAGACCTTCGGCGTTAAGGGACCAACCACGTACGACCTTTCGGTCCGCCCTCGCCGGAACGGACACACAGAGTTACAGTGCGATCACAGGGCGAGGCCGGGAGGCGACATGACATCGGGGACAAAGGCGGACGATAAGACCTTCTTCGGGCATCCACGCGGCCTCGCCACACTGTTCGGCACCGAGATGTGGGAACGCTTCAGCTGGTACGGCCTGCGCGCGATCCTGGCCACCTTCATGGCCGCCTCCCCCGCCGTCGGCGGGCTGGGCATGGGCAAGGGGACCGCGCAGGCGCTCGTCGGCGTCTACGGCGCCCTGATCTATCTGGTCGCCCTGCCCGGCGGTTGGATCGCCGACCGGGTCCTCGGCGCCCGCAGGGCGGTGCTGTGGGGCGGCCTGGTCATCATGTTCGGGCACATCAGCATGGCGATCCCGGTCGGGACGGGCGTCTTCGTGGCCCTTGGCCTGCTGCTCATCATCGCCGGGACGGGGCTGCTGAAGCCGAACATCTCCGCGATGGTCGGCAAGCTCTACCCGGAGGACGCCGACGCGCGCAGGGACGCGGGCTTCTCCCTGTTCTACCTCGGCATCAACCTGGGGGCCTTCATCGCCCCGCTCGTGGTCGGCTGGCTCGCCTCCGGCGACCGCTGGCACCTGGGCTTCGGGGCGGCGGCCGTCGGGATGGCCCTGGGCCTGGTGCAGTACGTGGCGGGCCGCTCCCACCTGCGGGGGGTCGGCGACGAGCCGGGGCACCGGCTGACCCCCGCCGAGCGCGGGCGCTTCACCCTCGTCGCCGTCGGCTCGGCCGTGGCGGTCGCCGTGGTCCTGGCGCTCTGGGCGGCCTCGGGCACCTTCAGCCTCGACGCCTTCGCGCTGGCGCTGACCGTGGTGATCGTGATCGTCCCGGTGGTCTACTTCGGCTACATCCTGCTGGGCAGCCACAACCTGACCCCGGCGGAGCGCGCGGGGATGCGGGCCTATATCTGGCTGTTCGCCGCCGCGGCCGTCTTCTGGATGATCTACGACCTGGCCCCGACCGTGCTGCTGTTCTTCGCCGACGACCACACCGACCTGACGCTGTTCGGCGTGCGCATCACCGCGGCGGCCACGCAGTCGTTCAACCCGCTGTTCATCATGCTCCTGGTGCCGGTCTTCGCGGCGCTGTGGGTGAAGCTGGGCGAGCGGGTCACGGCCCCGCAGAAGTTCGCCTTCGCGCTGCTCATGGTCGGCCTGAGCTTCGTGATCATGGCGGTGGCCTCCACGCTGGCCGGCAGCGGGCGGGTCTCGGTGTGGTGGCTGGTGCCGGTCTACCTCGTCCAGGTCTTCGGGGAGCTGGCGCTGAGCCCAGTCGGGCTCTCGGTCACCAGCAAGCTCGCCCCCCAGGCGTTCAAGGGGCAGATGCTCGGCGTCTGGTTCATCGCCATCTCGATCGGCGACGCGGTCGGCGGGCAGACGGGCAGGCTCAGGGAGTACATGTCAGATCCGGCCTACTTCCTCACGCTGGCGGCGATCGCGGTGGTGGCGGGCGTGCTGCTGTTCCTGTTCGTGCCACGGCTGCGGGTGCTGATGCGGGAACATGACCACACAGCCCCCAGAACCTCGGAAATGTGACGTAAAACCCATAGAGCCGGTCATGGGATGATTTATCAGTGAATCAGCTGCTCGACCTCGTCGGAATATTCGTCTTCGCTCTCTCCGGGGCGCTCGTGGGAGTCCGCAGGCGACTGGACGTGGTCGGCATGGCCGTACTGGCGGAGATGACCGCGCTCGGCGGCGGCATCCTGCGCGACCTGATCCTCAACGTGCGGCCCGCCGCCTTCACCAGCACCGGCTACGTGCTCGCCCCCGTGATCGCGACGGGCATCGTGTTCTTCTGGCATCCGCACGTGCAGCGGGTGATGCCCGCCGTCAACGTGTTCGACGCGGCCGGTCTCGGCCTGTTCTCCGTGGTGGGCACGGAGAAGGCGCTGAGCTACGGCCTGAGCCCGCTGCACGCGACGCTGCTCGGGGTCACCACGGGCGTCGGCGGCGGCGTGCTGCGCGACGTCCTGTCCGGGCAGATCCCCATCCTGCTGTACGACCGCCAGCTCTACGCGGTGCCCGCCCTGTTCTGCTCGGCGGTGATGGCCGTGCTCTACAGCATGGACCTGCACGGATGGCCCGCGACGCTGGCCGCGGCCGTGCTCGGGTTCGGGCTGCGCATCGCCGCGATGCGGCTGCGCTGGCGCGCCCCGCTCGCCAGGGGCGTCGCCTCGGAGTAGCGCCCCCCGAACGGCCCGTGTGGTGAAAAGCCTGGTCAAGTCGCGTTACGCGGCCTATCAGCCCGGGCATCGCGCCGGTAGGCGCCCCAACTCACGGGAGGCCACCATGGCCAAGGCGAAGAAGTCCGGGGGCTGGCCCCACGAGGTCACACTGCCGCTGGCGGGGACGGTGAAGGTGCCGCCGCCGGAACGGCTGGCCTTCTACGCGGTGCTCGGGGTACTCGGCGCCCTGGAGATCATCGACTGGCCCGTCGCGGTCGTCGTCGGCGTCGGTCACCTGCTCTCCGAGCAGCACCGGTCCCACACCCTGCAGGAGGCGGGACAGGCGGCCGAGGCCGCCTGATCACAGGGCGGGGGTCAGCGGCGGGGCGTGGCGGGTGCCGTACGGGCCCCTGATCCTGGCCTCGGCGATGCGGGCGACCGCCTCCGTGACGACCTGCAGTGACTGGGTGAAGGGAAGGCGCAGCCTGCCTTCGAGCGTGCCGTCCACGCCGAACCAGGTGCCGGGGGCGAGCCGTACACCCTGGCAGGCGGCGGCCTCGGCCAGCAGGCTGCCCGAGGGCTCCGGCAGCCTGACCCACAGCGAGCCCCCGCCCTTGGGCACGGTGAAGTCCCAGTCGGGCATGTGCTCGGCCAGCGCGGTGACCAGGGCGGTCCTGGAGGCGCCGAGGCCGCGGCGGCGCTCGGCCCTGGTCTCCTCGATGTCCTCGAACAGCCTGGCCACGACGAGCTGCTCGAACAGGGAGCTGGCGATGTCGACGAAGGCGCGCAGGGTGGCCAGGCGGCGCACCATGGCGGACCCGGCGCGGATCCAGCCGATGCGCAGGCCGCCCCACCACAGCTTGGAGGCGGAGCCCAGGCTGATCACCCTGCCGTCGGTGTCGAAGGCGGCCAGCGGGCTGGTCCTGGGCACCTCGTCGATGTCCAGTTCGCTCCAGGTCTCGTCCACGATCAGCGTGGTGTCGTATCTCCTGGCCGCGCCCACCAGCCCGGCCCTGGTGGCGTCGTCCATCAGGTGCCCGGTGGGGTTGTGGAAGTCGGGGATGACGTAGGCCAGGCGGGCCGCGGACTGGCGCATCGCGCAGGTGAGCAGGTCCAGGTGCCAGCCGTCGTCGGGGATGCCGACCGGGACGATCCTGGCGCCGCGCTCCCTGGCCACGTCGATCGCGTGCGGGTAGGTCGGCGACTCGATCAGGAACGGGTCGCCCGGCGAGAGCAGTGCCATGGCCAGCAGGTGGAGGCCGTGCTGGGCGCCCGCGGTGACGAAGATCTGCTCGGGCCTGGTGGCCAGCCCACGCTCGCAGTAGCGGTCGGCGATGGCCTGGCGCAGCGGCGCGATCCCGACCGGGTCGTAGCCCATGCCGAGCGTGTAGCGCGGATAGCTCTCCCCCGCCGCGGCGATGGCGGCGGGCAGCGTCCTGGACGCCGAGGGGGCCGCGCAGTGCAGCGGCATCATCCCGTCGTCCTCGGCGGCGATCCAGGGGTTCTCCGCGCCCAGCGAGCCCGCGTCCGGCAGCGCCGTCCAGCTTCCCGCCCCCTGTCTGCTCTCCAGGTAACCCTGCTCGCGCAGCCGGTCGTAGGCGGAGGTCACGGTCGTACGGCTGACGCCGAGCGCCTCGGCGAGGTGCCGCTCGGCGGGGACGCGCACCCGCACGGGCAGCCGCCCGTCGAGGATCAGCGATCTCACGGTCTCGGCCAGGGTCCTGTAGTACGGCTTGGCGCCGGGGTCGATCGCCAGGAGGCGAGCGAGCTGGACGCCGCTCATGTAGCGGTCCACCTCACCCACTATAAGGCCATTTTTCGGGATTGGCCCTTTTGGTGAGGAGTAATGGCATGGACGATAAGGCCATTATGAGCGAGGCTTCTCTTCCCACCCTCGGGTCGTTCCCCGGTCGTCTCCTGCGCCTGTACTCCGGGCTGGCGCTCTACGGCGTCGGCATCGGCCTGCAGATCGAGTCACGGCTCGGCGGCAGCCCGTGGGACGTCTTCCACCAGGGACTGTCCATCCACCTCGGCCTGTCCATCGGCACCTGGATCATCCTGGTCGGCGCCGCGGTCATGCTGCTGTGGATCCCCCTCAGGCAGCGGCCCGGCATCGGCACCCTCAGCAACGTCCTGTTCCTCGGGCTGTTCGCCGACGCCGCCATGTGGCTGGCTCCGGAGCCGGGACCGCTGGCCGTACGGTGGGCGTATCTGCTGCTCGGCGTCGTCGCGACCGGTGCGGCGACCGGCCTGTACATCGGCGCGGGCCTGGGGCCCGGGCCGCGCGACGGCCTGATGACCGGCCTGAACCGCCTGGGCCTGTCCATCCGCTCGGCCAGGACCCTCATCGAGGTGACCGCGCTGGCCGTGGGCTGGCTGCTCGGCGGAACCGTGGGTCTTGGCACCCTGGTCTTCGCGCTGGCCATCGGCCCGCTGACCCAGTTCTTCATGCCGTTGATGCGGCCCAAGGACTGATCGGGGCGCCGCGGAGGCGTTAGCGTCAAGCACATGCGGATCGAGGACTACGCCCTCATAGGCGACATGCAGTCGGCGGCCCTGGTCGGCCGCAACGGCTCCATCGACTGGCTCTGCCTGCCCAAGTTCGACTCACCGGCGTGCTTCGCGGCGCTGCTCGGCGACAAGCACCACGGGCAGTGGTGGCTCGGCCCCGCCGACACGGGGCGGGCCGACGCCACCCGGCGGAGCTACCGGGGTGAGTCCCTGGTGCTGGAGAGCGAGTGGGACACCCCGACGGGCACGGTCCGCGTCACGGACTTCATGCCGACCAGGCACGTCAACCCCGACCTGGTCAGGATCGTCGAGGGCGTCTCCGGCACCGTCGAGATGGCCACCGAGATCCGCATCCGCTTCGACTACGGCCGCATCGTGCCCTGGGTGCGCCGCAGCGACGGGCTGCTGCAGGCCGTCGGCGGCCCCGACTCGGTGTGGCTGCACTCCCCCGTCCCGCTGCACGGCGGCGACTACGCCCACAAGGCGAGGTTCCGCGTCAACGAGGGCGACCGTCTGGCCTTCGTCTTCACCTGGCACCCCTCCCACGAGGCCAGGCCCGTCGAGATCGACCCCTTCGAGCAGCTCGCCCAGACCGAGCAGCTCTGGGAGGAGTGGCTCGGCCAGTGCACCTACCAGGGCCCGTGGCGCGACGCCGTGGTCCGCTCGCTCATCACGCTCAAGGCGCTCACCTACGCCCCGACCGGCGGCATCGTGGCCGCCCCGACCACCTCGCTGCCCGAGGACCTCGGCGGGGTCCGCAACTGGGACTACCGCTACTGCTGGCTGCGTGACGCGACCATGACGCTCGAAGCGCTCATCGGCGCCGGTTACCTGGACGAGGCCCGCTCCTGGCGGGCGTGGCTGCTGCGCGCCATCGCGGGCCGCGCCCAGGACCTGCAGATCATGTACAGCGTGACCGGCGAGCGCAGGCTGACCGAGCTCGAACTGTCCTGGCTGCCCGGCTACGAGGCCTCCCGCCCGGTCAGGATCGGCAACGACGCGGTCACCCAGCTCCAGCTCGACGTCTACGGCGAGGTGATGAACTCCCTGTACCTGTCGCGCGTCTCGGGCATGGAGCCCGACGACAGGGCGTGGACCATCCAGCGTGAGCTGATCGGCTACGTGGAGGCCCACTGGGACGAGCCCGACGAGGGCCTGTGGGAGGTCAGGGGGCCGCGCAGGCACTTCACCCACTCCAAGGTGATGTGCTGGGTCGCCCTCGACCGGGCCGTCAGGCAGGTCGAGCGGTTCGGCAGGACGGGCCCCGTCGAGCGCTGGCGGGAACTGCGCGACCGGATCCACGCCGAGATCTGCCACAAGGCCTTCGACACCGCGCGCGGCACCTTCACCCAGTCGTACGGCTCGGCGGAGCTGGACGCCTCCCTGCTGATGATCCCCATGGTCGGCTTCCTGCCCCCCGAGGACCCCAGGGTGGTCGGCACCATCGAGGCGATCCAGCGCGAGCTGATGGTGGACGGCTTCGTGCTGCGTTATCCGGTGCAGGAGGACAACGACGTGGACGGCCTGCCCGGGGGTGAGGGCGCGTTCCTGGCGTGCAGCTTCTGGCTGGCCGAGGCGCTGGCGATGATCGGGCGCAAGGAGGAGGCCGTCGAGCTGTTCGAGCGCCTGCTGGCGCTACGCAACGACGTCGGGCTGCTCGCCGAGGAGTACGACCCCCGCTACGGCCGGATGGTCGGCAACTTCCCGCAGGCCTTCAGTCACGTCCCGCTGATCCATGTGGCCCGCGCGTTGAGCTGAACCGGTCCTGACGAGCCAGAATGCGGCAGATCCGGAAGGTCGGAAAAGTCGTGAAAAAATTTTCCCCCTCGGGTGCAACTAAACACGGCCAAGGTCACTCTCACCTGTTGAACACCACCCGAAAGGAACGAACATGAGCGACTTCGCCACCTCCGACCTGGTCGACTACGACGGTGACGGCAGCGCCGACGCCCAGCTGATCGACACCGACGGCGACGGCTACGCCAACGAGGAGCGCTACGACACCGACGGCGACGGGGTGACCGACGTCGTCTACCTCGACAACGACGGTGACGGCTACATCGACGAGGCGCGGATCGACTACGACGGCGACGGCGTCGCCGACTACACCCAGACCTCGGGCCCCTTCCCCACCGCCTGACCGCACGAGCAGCGTGAGCCCGTGTGACCACCAGGGGGGAACCCGGTCGCGATCCACACGGGCGACAGACGAGAAAGACACCCGATGAGAGACCGACGCGCGCTCCTGCCCCTGTTGTTCCTGCTGGCCTGCGCGGCGCTCGGCGCCTGCGGCCTCGTGGGAGGGGCGGCGGACGGGCGGACGCGGACCGTCGCCACCTCATCGGAGCCCGAGGGGCCGGACGTCTCCCAGGGAGAGGCCGTACGGCCCCTGCGCAGGGGGCAGGGGGTGACGCCCGGCGAGGCGGGGACGCCGGGCGGACCGTTCCCGCTCCCCGTCCCCCTGCTGGTCGCACTCGCCGCCGCGCTCGCCGTGGCGGGCGCGGGAGGCTTCTATCTGTGGTCACGGGGTCGGCGGACGGCCTCCCCCGCGGCTTCCTGGCAGGGCGCCCCCGTGGCTCCTGAGGGGGCTCCCGGGGCGCCGCCGTACCCGTGGCAGCCCTCCCCCTCGCCGGCGCCGCCCGCCGTACCGGAAAGAGATCCGCTGGCCGAGGCGCTCACCGAGGTCGCGGGCAGCGGGATCAGCCAGGCGCTCACCCAGCAGGTCGAGCGGCTGTTCTCCGGGGGGCATCCGGGCAGGCAGGCCCTGGTCGAGGCCTGCATCGGCTGCCGCGACCAGGTCGCCGAACGCCATCCCCGGCTGGCCGACGTCCTCGGGGACGGCCTGAACAGGGCCGGGGTGCGGGAGATCGTCCCGGACGGGCAGCGGTTCGACCCGCGCCTGCACGAGGCGTTCGGCACCGAGCCGACCGACCGGCCGGAACTGCACGACACGGTCGCCGAGACCGTCAAGAAGGGCTACGCCGACGGCGGCCGGGTGATCCGCGTACCGCAGGTCGCCGTCTACCGCCACGAGGCGCCCAGGAGCGAGAGTGCGGGGTGAGATCAGCCGTCGGCCAGGCCGGTCCGCAGCCGTCCTCTGGCACGGTGAATCCAGGTCCTGACCGTGTTCAGCGGCACCCCGAGCGAGAGCGCGACCTGCTCGTAGGTCAGACCACCCGCCCACAGCAGCAGTGCCTCCCGGTGGGAGGCGGGCAGACCGGCGAGCGCCCTGCGCAGGTCGGCCAGCCGGGCGACCGAGTCCTCGAAGGGGTCGGCGACCAGCAGTTCCTCGGCGACCTCGGCCATGTGAGCGCCGAGGGGAGGACGGCGCCTGATCACCGAGTGGGAGGCGTTGCGCGCGATGGCCAGCACCCAGGCCCTGAAGGGCGACCTGCCCTGGAAGCCCGACAGGTTGCGCCAGGCCGCGAACTGCGTGTCCTGGAGCGCGTCGAGAGCGTCGGCGCGGTTGCCGGTCAGGTGGTAGCAGACGCCGAAGGCCGGGCTCCGCGCCATCGACCACAGCTCCGCGAAGGCGCTCTCGTCACCCCGGCGGGCCGCGGCGACGAGCAGGCTCTCGTCCTCGGTTCCGTCCTTCACGGCCCCGCCCAACGACACGCTCGTCATCGGTCACCCATCGTCCGGGAGCGGAAAATCAGCCAATGACATCACGTCCCACGATCGCCCGGTATGCGGTGGTCCGCCATGATATTGGACCGTGATAATCCCCCCCTCGGATCGTCCCGTGACGAGTCAGACAACCTGACTGACCTGCGTCGACTCCCCTCCGGGACGACCAGGAACCCGACACAGGAGGAGAATCTGCCCATGTTCCCGCGGACGTTCTCGTCCCCCGCCCTCCATGTACGGCCCGCACCCGGCGGTGCCACGTGACGGCGGGCCCCGCGGACCTGCTGCGCCGCCTCTGCGACTCCACCTCGGCCAGGCTCGCCGGGGCCGAGCTGCGCGAGCGGGTCGCCCAGGTGCGCGCGAGCCTTGACGCCCCGCTGCGGGTCGCGGTCGCGGGCGCGGTCAGCAGCGGCAAGTCGACCCTGGTCAACGCCCTGCTCGGACTGCCCGTTGCCCCGGTCGACGCGGGCGAGTGCACCTTCGTCGTCACCCAGTACGAGTACGGCACCGACGACGGCCACATCACGATCGAGCTGCGGGACGGCGAGGTCGCCCACTCACGGCTGCTGCCCGGCCACCGGCTGCCCTCGGACCTGGGGGTCGAGGTCTCCAGGATCCGGCGGCTGCGCGTCACGCTGGACCAGCCCTCCCTGCGCACGGTCACCATCGTCGACACCCCCGGCATGAACACGGTGACGGCCGCCAACGAGCAGGCCGCCAGGAGCATGCTGTTCGGCTCGGGGGACGAGGACGACCGCGCCCAGGCGATGATCTACGTGCTGCGCTACGTCCAGAAGTTCGACGACACCACCCTCGCCGAGTTCCGCGGCCTCACCGGCGCCTGCGGGATGAGCTGCGTCAACACCCTGGCCGTGCTCGGCCAGGTTGACCGGCGCGGTGACGAGGACGACCCCTGGCCGACCGCGCGGCGCCTCGCGGCCAAGGGCTACCAGGACCTGCGGACCTCCGTCTTCGACGTGGTCCCGGTGATCGGCCTGCTGGCCGAGACCGCGCGGGCGTGCCCACCGGGCGCCGAGGAGTTCGCGGCGCTGTCCACGCTGGCCGGGATGGACGAGGACGACCTGGAGGACTATCTCCTCGACCTGGAAGACTTCCGCACCGCCCCCGACCTGCCCGTCTCCTCCGAGGTACGGCACCGCCTGGTCGAGCGGCTGCACCGCTACGGCATCATGACCGCGGTGCGCGCCCTGCGCGAGGGCGTCGTCAGCGACCCCAAGGGGCTGGCGGCGCACCTGCTTGAGCGGTCGGGATACGCCTCCGCCGGACGGGCCGCGACCGGCTCGGTCGCCGCGGGCATCGCCCACTTCGCCCGCCGCGCCGACCACCTGAAGGCGCTCGACGCCCTGACCAGGCTGCGCGCCATAGCCCGCACCCCCGCGCTCGGCTCGGACCGTTCCACCCTGGACGCGCTGGCGGCCCAGCTCGACGAGAACAAGCCCATCGCGACCGCGCTCGGCGGCCTGCGGATCTTCGCCGCGGCCGAGGCGCTCGGCAGGGGCACGCTCGTCCTGAACGAGGAGATGACGGCCGAACTGCTGCGCATGGCCCGCCACGACGACCCCGCGGAACAGCTCGGGCTGGCCGCGGGGGCACCGAAGCCGGAGATCGCGACCGCGGCCACCGCCGCCTCGATGCGCTGGCGCACCCTGGCCATGATGAGCGAGGGCCGTACCGGAGGGCACCGGGCCAGGGACGTGCTGACCGTCCTTGAGGACGTCGTCGGCGCGGCACTCGCCGAGGACCGCAAACCGGCCACGGCCACCGGCGGGGGGCCGCTTCCCCCGGTCTCCGTCGACCGGGCGGCGGCCGAGGCGCTGCGCCTGTCCCCGATGGTCCCCGTGGACGACCGGCGCGCCCTCGAACTGCTGCTGAGCGGGACCGAGCTGGCGGTCCAGCTCGGCGCTCCTCCCTCGGCCCCCCGCACGGAACTGGCCGGCTACGCCGCCGCGCTGGCCGCCAGGTTCCGCGTGCTGACCCACAGACCGCTCCCCATCAGGCAGCGCAGGGCGGCCGAGACCCTCTGCGAGGCCTACGAGGCCATCTGGGCGCGCTGCGACCGGCCGGACGGCCCGTGACCCCCCACCGGCACGATCCCGACAGGAGAACACCTCAGATGACCACCCCCGAGCAGGCGGGCCCGGTGGCCCGGCTGTTGCGCTACGCCAACGAGGTCCACGGCCTTGCGGGCCGCTGCGGCAGGCAGGACCTGGCCGAGGTGCTGGCCGCGAGCGCGGCCAGGTGGAAGGACGAGTGCACCGACATCGTGGTCGCGGGCGCGCAGAAGCGGGGCAAGAGCCGCCTGCTCAACACGCTCGTCGGCCACCCCGACCTGCTGCCCGTGGATGCCGACGTCGCGACCAACTGCTTCCTGTCCCTGCGGCGCGGGCCCCGCCTCACCGCCGTCGTGCACCGCAACACCGGCACCGGGCTTGTCGAGACGCCGATCACCGTCGAGTCGATCCCCGACTACGCCTCGATGCGCGGCGACGCGGGCAAGCGGCGCGACGTCGTCAGCGTGGACATCACCCTGGACAACCCGCTGCTCGACGGCCTGCGCCTGCTCGACACCCCCGGCGTCGACAGTCTGACCGTCGGGCACAGGCAGGTGACCGTGGCCATGCTCCAGCGGGCCGACGCGCTGCTGTTCACGCTCAGCGCGCAGGACCAGCCGGTGCTCAGGCACGAACTCGAGTTCCTCGCCGAGGCCGCGGAACGGGTCCAGGCGATCGTGTTCGTGCTGACCAAGGTGGAGGACTCGACCAACTGGCGGAGCCTTCAGGAGGAGAACCAGGCCAGGCTGCGGACCTTCGTCACCGAGGCGATCGCCGCCGACCCCGGCAGGGCGGCGACGCTGAGCCCGCTGCTGCGGGCCCCCTGGATCCCGGTCAGCTCGAAGCTCGCCGAGGCCGCGGCGGCCAAGCGCAGGGAGGGCCGCGCCGAGCGGGCCGACGCGCTACGGGCCCGCAGCGGCATGGACGTGCTGGAGCGGCACCTGCGCGGGTTCGCCGAGGGCAGGGAGTCGGCACGCGGCGCGACCGTGGTCTCCGCCGCGCTCTCCGTGCTGAACGCGCTGGCGACCGGGGCGCAGGACGACGTCGCCGCGGGCTCCGACGACGCCGGGGACGTCACCGCCAGGCTCGCCGAGCTGGACGCGGAGCTGGCCGCCCTCGGGGAGCTGGTGGCCAGGCGCAGGGCGGGGGCGGTGGCCAACACCTTCCTCGGTCGCGAGGTCGGCGGCATCGTGGCCGCCAGGGTGGCCGAGATCCGCCAGCCGTACGAGAACGCGATCGCCACGCTGAAGAAGCAGGAGCAGATCGACAGATACATGGCGGAGCTGCCGGAGAGCGTCCAGCGCTCCCTTGAGGCCGCCTGGTCGCAGATCGTCTTCGACGTGGAGAAGCTGGCCAGGACCACCCTGGACGCCTTCGCCCGCGACCTGGGCCTCGGCCCTGTCGAGCTGTCGGCGGACAGGAGCGGGATGCCCAACCTGTCGCAGGTCCAGGTCAAGGGGGACCAGGCCGCGGACGCGCCAGTCGACGTGGACATGGTGCGGGACGTGCTGCCCTCGATCTCGATGGCCGCCTCGTTCGGTGGCCTGGCCGCGGCCATGCTCGGCCCCATCGGCTTCCTTCTGGTGGCCCCGGCCATCGGGGCCTCCATCTTCCTCGGGCGGCGCTCGCTGGAGAAGGTGCAGCGCAACCAGGCCGCGATCAGGGGGGCGCTGCGAGACCAGTTCTCCGTCGTGGCCAGGGAGATGACCCTCGACCTGGAGCGGATGGTCGCCACCTGGCGGGTCGGCGTCGAGCAGGCGGCCGACGACAGCCTGACGCGGCGGCGCAAGGAGCTGGAGAGCAGGCGGGCGGAGCTGAAGTCCGCCTCGGCCCGCTCCGCCGCCGACCGCCAGAAGTCACGGCAGTCCGGTCAGGACCGCATCTCCGCGATCAACACCCTCACCAGGCGCGGCCACGCGCTGCGCGAGGAACTGGCCACCGCGGTCGCCGCCCTCGGCGCGGCCCCCGCTGCGGCTCCCGCGCCGGTCTCCTGAGGCCCTGTACGGCTGTGCCCCCGGCGGATTCGTCCGCCGGGGGCACACGCGTTCACAACGGCAGGTGCACCAGGGCCGCGGGCTGGTCGCGGGTCGCCCCGGTGGTGTCCCCGGGCCGGTGCAGGCACAGCAGGCCACTGGGAACCCGCACGACCGGCTCGAACAGCCCCGGCGTGCGGTGCACCTCCCGCGCCCCCGCCGGGGTGACGTGCACGAGCCTGCTGCGGCCCGCGTCCAGCATGGTCAGCCAGATCGAGTCGCCGTCGGCCACCAGCCTGGGCCGCTCCCAGCGGTGACGCGAGGTCAGGTGCCCGGCCAGGGTCGCCGACTGCTTGCCCATCAGGAACTCCAGCGTGTGCGAGCGCTGGTTGAAGATCCCGACCGACCAGCCCCGCGCGGGACTCACCTGGTCGGTGCCGACCGCGTAGATCTGGCCGCCCGCGGGGACCCAGCGCAGGGCGCCCGCCCTCGGCCTGGGCATGACGAGCTTGGTCCTGCCGTCGGCGGCGTCGGCCTCAAGTCCTGCCGAGCTTGAGGTGAACCACCTGCCGTTGTGCAGCACGACCTGGTGCAGCCAGCTACGCCCCGGCTCCCTGACCGTCGGGCGCACGACGCCGCCCGGGTCGATCAGGCACAGCACCTGCCAGGGCCTGAAGTCGTGGTGCCTGTTCTGGAACATCGGCTTGTTGCTGCTGAACTGCCCGAGCACCACCGTGCAGCCGGGCGCCCCGACGGAGGGCGCGGGGTCGTTGCCGCTCGGCCCCTCCTGGTCCACGAGCCGCCGCAGCCGGTTGTCCTCGTTGAGGAACCACTGGGTGTACGGTCCCAGGTCGCGTGGCTGCGGCGCCTGGAACATGAAGCCCCCGCCCAGGTCGAACTCCACAACCGAGAGCTGGCCGGTCTCGCCCCAGGGCAGGCCGACCGAGCTGTCCACCGGGGTCGGCTGGCGCGGCTGGAAGAAGACCCACGAGGTACGGCCGTGCGCGAGCACCGTGGGGTTGCCCCACACCTGGAGCGGGTGGGTGCCGCGGATGGCCAGGTCGGGGGTGAGGACGCGCACCAGCGTCTGCGCCGGGCCGACCTGCTCGACCGCGGCGACGCCCTCGCGGGAGACGGCCCATTCGACCAGCCTGCCGAAGCGCAGTTCCCGGTCGTATCTCCCCTCGACGCCGTCGAGCCTGCGCAGCAGGTGGCCGCTGTCGAAGGCCTGGTGGACGAAGACCCTTCCCCCCTCCACCCGGGCGTCGAGCACGCCGTCCAGCACCTTGGCGACGCCGGGGACGACCGGCCCGCCCGGCTGCGCGACCTGTGGCCTCGCCCTGGGGCCGCCCTCGGGGACCGGGTGGCCCCCGGTGTGCCCGCCCGCGGGGCCGGTGAAGGTCCGCTGCCCGCCGGTCGGCTCGACACGGCTCACCGGCAGGCTCTGGGACTGCTCGGGGTCGCGCTGCTCGACCTTGAGCTTCCAGGCGAGCTGGGCGGCGCCGTACGCGACGACGATCTTCGGGTCGTCGTAGGTGCGCACCCGGTCGCCGAGCCGGTCGCGCACGGCCTCCTGGACCAGCGGCATCCGGCTCGCGCCACCGGTCATGAACACCGCCGCCAGCTCGTCCCGGGTGATCCCGGCGCCGCGGATCGTCTCCTCCAGGATGTCGACCGTCTTGACGATCTCGGTCCCGATGAGGTCCTCCAGGTCGCCCCTGGCGATGTGCACGTCCTCGTTGATGCCGACCACGTAGTGGGAGGAGGTGTCGAACTTCGACAGCGCCTCCTTGGCCTCCCTGGCCATCTTGAGCAGGTCGGCGGCGTAGCTCACGTAGCGGCGCTCCGGGTTGGTGGTCACCTGCTGCCACCACTCGGCGTCCAGGCGCTCGATCTGCGTGCCGAGGAAGGCGAAGACCTGCTCGTCGAACACCTCCCCGCCGATCTCGTCGCTGCCGCCGGGCTCGCCGACGACCTTGAAGTCGCTGCCGTCCACGGTGAGGACGGCGGCGTCGAACGTGCCGCCGCCGAGGTCGTAGACGGCCAGGTGCGAGCCGCCCGCCCGCCCGGCCCCGGCGAAGTAGCGGGCCGAGGCGACGGGCTCGTCCACGAGCACGATCCGCACCCCGCGTACGACCTGCCTGGCGGCCTCCAGCAGTACGGCCTTGCGGTCCTCTCCCCAGGCGACGGGGTGGGTCAGCGCGATGCAGTCGGGCGGGGCGCCGTCGAAGCGCCGTTTGCCCTCGCTGACGAACAGTTCGAGCAGCGCCGCCATGGCGTCGGCGACGGCGACCGGCACCCCGCCGAGCAGCATCCGGCCCCGGCCGACGTAGCGCTTGGGGTTGCGCTCGACGCGTTCCGGGTTGAGCGCGATGCCCCGCTGGGCGACGCGGCCCGCGACCAGCGTGCCGCGCTCGTCGAGCATGACGGCCGAGGGGATGCGCCGCTCCCCCTCGACCTCCAGGACGTCGAAGCGCCCTTCGGCGGCTATGACCCCGGCGGAGAAACTCGTCCCGAGATCGACACCGAGGCACCACTGCGCCATTTGCCACTCCTCGTAGATGCGGACCCGGTCATCCCGCATTCACGGGCCGCGGCCGATCGTGGCGGGCACGCCGGAGGGACGGCCGGGGTGCGCGGGAGGCTCCTCGGGGTGAGTGCGGGGCGGGAAGGCACCATCTTACGGTTCCCCGAGCTCCCACGGTGATCCCGTGGCGTCCCTCCGGGGATCGTTCTCAGCCTCCGGGACCGCCCTCCGGACGGGCCGCCAGGGCGGCGAGCACCCGCGCGAACGCCTGAGGTGGGGCGACGACCAGCCGGACCTGCCCGTCCTGGCTGACGAGGTCGGCCCTGATGAGGGTGAGCCTGCCGTCGTGCCACCAGTAGACCTGGGGGCTGAGCCCGCCGGCCTCCGGGTCGCACTCGCGCTGGGCGAACAGCCGCAGCCGTTCGATCGCGCGGACGACCTCGATGCCCTCGACCGGGTGGACGACCATCGCCGAGTGGCTCGGCAGGGCGACCAGCACGCCGTCGGCGGGCACGCGGAGATAGTCGCCGAGGCGGCGCAGGTGGGCAGCGGCGCTTCCGGTGGTGCCGCTCAGCCGCAGCGCGGTCGCGCCGCCGAGGTCGATCGCCTCAACCGAGAGCCGCCCGTCGCGCGCCGCGTTGCCCACGGCCTCCTCAAGGGCCTGCGCGGCGGCGATCGGCCAGCAGCCGACCTCCTCCGGGCGGACCGGCCTGGCGGCCTCGCCGTACCCGACGGTGAGCACCTCGACCAGGTCGGCGCTGAGGTGGCGGCCAACGACACCGGTCTCGGCGTCGTCGGCGGGCCGGAGCCTGGTGCGCAGCAGCGGGCGGACCTGGTCCAGGTCGCAGGCGTCGAAGGGCTCCCCCGCCGTGGCCAGCACGTGGGACAGGTGCCCGGAGACGAGCACCGGCCAGTCCTCGCGCGAGCGCCTGCGCGCCTCGGCCCGCAGCCCCGCCAGCCGTACCGTGTGCCCGGTCTGCTGTTCGTCCGACGTCAGGGTCAGCGTGCCGCCGTCGGCGGAGAAGGCGCAGGCGTAGCCGAGGCTGTCGGCGACCAGGGCGAGCAGGGAGTCGAGATCGACGTCTTCGACCGGCCGCGCGGCTCTCCTCGTCTGCCGGTCACGACGCCGCCGGAACAGCCTCACACGCCCATCCCCTCTGCTCTCTCCTCCTAGGTCCGCACCTAGACTGCCTTCACGGGGGCGGTGTTTGAGCCGGTCAGAGAGCACGATTCTGCATCAATAGCACCAAGTGCCCCTAAGAGCACACTCAGCTGTGGTGTGCCGTGCCCCACGGGAAGACCGGCGATCACCGGCACCCTGAGCGGTTCAAGCCGCTCCCGCAACACCGGGTAGGGGTCGCCGCAGCGGACCCAGGAGCCGAGGGCGAACCCGGCCGCCCCGTCCAGCGCCCCCGACATGAGCAGCTGGGTGATCATCCGGTCGATCCGGTAGGGCGCCTCGGTGACGTCCTCAAGCAGCACGATCCTCCCCCGCGCCCTCAGCTCGTACGGCGTGCCGCACAGCGCCGCGAGCAGGCTGAGGTTCCCCCCGGTCACCGGCGCCTCGACCCGTCCCGGGACGATCACCCGGTCCCCCACGACCGGCGCGGGCGTGCCGAACAGGGCGGCGGCCAGGTGTTCGAGGGTACGCGGCTCCGGCCCCTCGGGGTCGCTGAGGGTCGAGCAGGCGGGCATCGGCCCGAACCACGAGGCGACGCCCAGCATGACGGAGAAGGCCCGGTGCAGCGCGGTGACATCGCTCGAACCGACCAGCGTCTTGGGCCCCGCGGCCCGCATGGCCTCCCAGTCGAGCAGTTCGAGCACCCGCGTCGCCCCGTAGCCGCCCCTGGCGCACAGCACCGCGGCCACGTCGGGGTCGCACCAGGCCGCCTGCAGGTCGGCCGCCCGCGCGGCGTCCGTCCCCGCGAGGTAGCCCTCCCGGTCGAGCACGTGGGCACCGGTGACGACCTCAAGCCCCAGCTCCCGCAGCAGTGACGCCCCACGGGCGAGCCGCTCGGGGTCGGGAGGCCCGCAGGGCGCGACGACCGCGACCAGGTCACCGGGGCGGAGCCTGCGCGGGACGGTCACCGGATCGGGCGCGACCGGTTCGCTCATCCCCCAAACGGTGCCACACTGGGCTCACATATGCGACCTCCGACCCACATCCTCGTGGTCAACGGCATCAAGGTCCGCCAGCCGGTGTTCGTGCTCGCCGCCCCGCACTCCGGTTCGGACCTGCTTGCCCGGGCCCTCAAGCGCTCCCCCGGCTTCCACGTCACGATGGGGCGCGCCTCGGTGACCCATGTCGTGTACGCCTTCGCCAGGCGTCCCTCCATCACCCGCAGGGGCATGGGCGCGACCCGGGTGCTGCGCGACGCCCTGGCCGAGTCGTGGCAGATCCTGCCCGGCGCGTGCCTGGAGTGCCCGGCCCCCTGCCGGGAGGCGGGCGGGGTGACCGGGGAGGGGCCGTGCGTGACCTCCGGTTCTGTGGCCCGGTTCGGTGACGCCAGCCCCGACCTGATCTACAGCGCCTCGGTGCTGCTGCAGGCCTTCCCCGACGCCAGGTTCGTCCAGCTCATCAGGGACGGCCGTGACGTGGCGGCCGACATGATGGCCGATCCCGCGGTGCTGTCGTGGTTCAGGCCCGCCATGCTGAGCGAGGAGACCGAGTTCCCCAACCCTTTCCTCGGCGTCAACTCCGGCGAGCACGGGGAGCGCTGGAAGGCCATGCCGACGGCGGGAAAGTGCGCCCTGCGCTGGCGCAGCGCCGTACGCCTGTCGGCCACGCTCCACAGGGAGCTGCCCCGCGAGCAGCTGCTGACCCTGCGCTACGAGGACCTCGCCACCTCTCCTGCGGAGGCCGCCCAGGGCCTGTCCGACTTCCTGGGCACCCGGGTCTCCAAGATCGGCCTGTACGGCAGGCACGCGCCGCAGGTGGGCGTCTGGCGCGCCCGGCTGCGCGGCACCGACGCCGAGCTCGTCGGGAAGGTCGCCCGTGAGGAGCTGACCCGCCTCGGCTACCGCTGAGCCGTCTCCCGCGGCGCGTCCGCGGAGGCCGCCGGGGAGCTGAACTGGGTGCGGTACAGCTCGGCGTAGAGGCCGCCCCCGGCGAGCAGCTCCTCGTGGCGGCCCCGCTCCACGACGCGGCCTTCCTGGAGGACCAGGATCTGGTCGGCCTCGCGGACGGTGGACAGCCGGTGGGCGATGACCAGTGAGGTCCGCCCGGCCAGCGCGCTCTTCAGGGCCCGCTGCACCGCGGCCTCGGACTCGGAGTCCAGGTGCGCGGTCGCCTCGTCGAGCACGACCACCCCGGGCGCCTTGAGCAGCAACCTGGCCAGCGCCAGACGCTGTTTCTCCCCGCCGGACAGCCGGTGCCCCCGGTCGCCGACCACGGTCTCCAGCCCCTCGGGCAGCGCCGAGACCAGGTCGGCGATCTGCGCGGCGCGCAGGGCCTCCCAGATCTCCGCCTCGGTCGCCCCCGGCCTGGCGTAGGTGAGGTTGGCCCCGATGGTGTCGTGGAAGAGGTGGGCGTCCTGCATGACGACGCCGACGTTCTCGCGCAGCGAGGCGAAGGTGGCGTCGCGGACGTCGAGGCCGTTGATCCTGACCGTGCCCTCGGTCGCGTCGTAGAGCCGGGAGACCAGGCTCGTGACGGTAGTCTTGCCCGCCCCCGAGGGACCGACGAGCGCGACCATCTCCCCTGGTCTGGCCGTGAAGGAGACCCCGCGCAGCACTTCCTGCCCGGGAGAGGTCTCGGGGCGGGCCACCGCCTCAAGGGAGGCGAGCGAGACCTCGGAGGCCGCCGGATAGCGGAAGCGGACGTCCTCGAACTCGACGGTCACCGGCCCCGGCGGGACGGCGACCGCGTCCGGCCGCTCGGCGACCATCGGCCGCAGGTCGAGCACCTCGAAGACCCGGTCGAAGCTGACCAGCGCGGTCATCACGTCCACGTGCACGTTGGACAGGCTGGTCAGCGGGCCGTACAGGCGCATCAGCAGGGCGGTCAGCGCCACGAGCGTGCCCAGCTCGAAGGCGCCGCCGACCGCCAGCACGCCACCGACGCCGTAGACCAGGGCGGTGGCCAGCGCGGCGACCAGGCCGAGGCCGACCCGGAAGACCGTCCCGTACATCCCGACGACGACGCCGACATCACGCACCCGGCCCGCCCTGCGCCCGAAGGACTCGGCCTCCTCGTGCGGCCTGCCGTACAGCTTGACGACGGTCGCGCCCGCGACGTTGAACCGCTCGGTCATCATGGAGCTCATCTCGGCGTCGAGCTGCATCTGCTCGCGGGTGAGCCCGGACATCTTCCTGCCGATCCACCTGGCGGGCAGCAGGAAGAGCGGGAGCAGCACCAGCGCGACGAGCGTGATCTGCCAGGACAGCACCAGCATGGCGCCCAGGACGAGCACCAGCATGACCACGTTCGACACGACGGAGGACAGCGTGCTCGTCAGCGCCCGCTGCGCGCCGATCACGTCGCTGTTGAGCCGGGAGACCAGGGCGCCGGTCTGGGTGCGGGTGAAGAAGGCCACGGGCATGTGCTGCACGTGGTCGAAGACCTCGGTGCGCAGGTTGTAGATCAGGCCCTCGCCGATCCTGGAGGAGAACCAGCGCTGCGCCAGCGTCAGGGCCGCGTCGGCGACCGCGAGCGCCGCGATGACCGCGGCCAGGGTGACCACGACGCCGGAGCGGCCCGGGGTGATGCCGTCGTCGATGATCGCCTTCATCAGCAGCGGGTTGACGACCACGATGACGGATCCGGCCACGACCAGCGTGAGGAAGGCGAGGATGTGCCGGGTGAAGGGACGCGCGTAGCGCGCGATGCGCCCGACCGTGCCCGGCGTGAGCCGCTCCTTGGTCACCGAGCTGTCGCGCCGCAGGGAACGCATCGCCTGGGGTCCGAACCCCCCGCCCATCATCGTCATGTGGCCTCCTCCGCCGGTGTGAGCACCGCGGCGGCCCCTGGCATTCCTTGCGTCAGCTACCGGCGAACAACGCCCTGACCCGGGCGATCTGCTCCTGACGCTCGGCTGCGGCCTGCTCCTCCAGCGTGCGCTCCCGCGCCCCCTGGAGCAGGCGCTTTGTCGCGGTCGCGGCGCCCCTGTCGACGGAGAGCAACGCGGCTGCCAGGTCCTGTACGGCCCGCGTCAGCTCGTGCGGGGCGACGACCAGTTCGGCGAGACCGAGGGCGAGCGCCTCCCGCGCCCCCACGGCACGGGCGGTGAGACAGATCTCAAGGGCCCTTGGCAGGCCGACCAGGTCGGCCAGTGGCTTGGTGCCCGTCAGGTCGGGGACCAGCCCCAGGGCGGGCTCCCTCATGCACAGTGTGGCGTCCTCGGCCAGGATCCTCAGGTCACAGGCCAGGGCCAGTTGGAATCCGGCTCCGATCGCGTGCCCGTTGACGGCGGCGACGGAGACGATGTCCGGGCGGCGCAGCCACAGGAACCCCTGCTGTGCCTGGGCTATCCGCTGTTCGAAGATGGGGTCTTCGGCCGCCGCGAGAGTCGCGAGCGAGCCCTGACCCGGGATTCCCTCGGGGGCGAGCAGACGCAGGTCGATACCTGCCGAGAAGGACGGCCCCTCACCTCGGACCACGACGACCCTCACCTGCTGCGGCAGGGTGTCACCGATGCGAGCCAGCTCCGACCAGGTAACGAACGTCTGTGCGTTACGTTTCTCCGGCCGGTCCAGCGTGATCGTCGCGATCTCGCCGTCCACCTCGAAGCGCAGACCGGCCTCCTCGTGAGAGACCTTCTCCGCGCTCCCCCCGATCGCCGCTTCCGCCATCGCCCGCTCCAAGCTGTCGTGTGCGTCTCGCCCGAGCCTATCGACTCTCTAGAAGGAGGTTCTACAGGCCCGAGCGGGACGTGTCAGCGGAGGACGAGCGGCTGCGGTCGCGCGTTTCCGAGGCGGGGTCAGCGCTTCGACTTACCTCGGGTGGCGCCGCCGCGTCCACGCAGAGTCACACCGGACTCGCTGAGGATGCGGTGGATGAAGCCGTATGACCTGCCGGTTGAAGCGGCCAGCGCCCGGATGCTCTCACCGGCGCTGTAGCGCTTCTTCAGATCGGCGGCCAGTTTTTCACGGTCGGCCCCGGTCACCCGGGTGCCCTTCTTGAGAGTCTCGGCCACGAGTACCTCCTGTAGTGCCAGACTTCCGCAGCGTTACTCACGCCATGATCAGTCATTTCTGCGAGATCGGCTACCTACTCCATGGGAAAAGATCCGTACCCGCTCAAATTAAGATCAGGCAAGTGCCACAAGATCGGAAAATTCCTCGCTCCAAGCGTCTTCGACTCCGTCTGGTAGCAAGATCACCCTATCGGGTCGTAGAGCCTCTACAGCCCCCTCATCATGCGTAACAAGGACAATCGCCCCAGAATAGGATCTTAGTGCAGATAGAACCTGCTCCCTGCTGGCCGGGTCCAGGTTGTTCGTCGGCTCGTCGAGCAGCAGAACGTTGGCGGACGAAAGCACCAGCGTGGCCAGGGCGAGCCGCGTCTTCTCCCCTCCCGAGAGAACCCCCGCGGGCTTGTCCACGTCGTCCCCGGTGAACAGGAACGACCCGAGAACCTTCCGCAGGTCGGAGTCGGCCAGTTCCCCGCCCGCGGAGCGCATGTTCTCCAGCACGGTCCTCGACGGGTCGATCGTCTCGTGCTCCTGGGCGTAGTAGCCGAGTTTGAGCCCGTGGCCCGGCCTGACCTCCCCGGTGTCGGGCTCCTCGATGCCGCCCAGAATGCGCAGCAGAGTGGTCTTTCCCGCGCCGTTCAGGCCCAGGATGACGACCCTGCTGCCCCTGTCCACGGCCGCGGCGACGTCGGTGAAGACCTCAAGCGAGCCGTAGGACTTCGACAGGCCCTCCGCGCTGATCGGCGTGCGGCCGCAGGGGGCGGGCTCGGGGAAGCGCAGCTTGGCCACCCTGTCACTGCGCCGCTCGGCCTCAAGACCGGACAGCAGCCGCTCGGCGCGACGCTGCATGTCCTGTGCCGCCTTGGCTTTCGTCGCCTTGGCCCGCATCTTGTCGGCCTGCGACATCAGCGCCGAGGCCTGCTTCTCGGCGTTGGCCCGCTCGCGCCTCCTGCGCTTCTCGTCGGTCTCCCGCTGGGTCAGATAGGCCTTCCAGCCGACGTTGTAGGTGTCGATCACCGCCCGGTTGGCGTCCAGGTGCAGGACCCGGTTTACCGTCGCTTCAAGAAGCCCGACGTCGTGGCTGATAATGATCAAACCGCCCTGATGGGATCGTAAAAAATCACGAAGCCACCCAATTGAGTCTGCATCGAGGTGGTTTGTCGGCTCGTCAAGCAGGAGAGTCTCCGCTCCGGAGAACAGGATCCGGGCCAGCTCGACCCGCCTGCGCTGGCCTCCTGACAGCGTCTCCAGCGGCTGTCCGAGCACCCGGGCGGGCAGTCCGAGGCTGGAGGCGATCGAGGCGGCCTCCGACTCGGCGGAGTAGCCCCCCAGGACGTGCAGCCGGTCCTCAAGGCGGCCGTAGGCGCGCACCGCGCGGTCCCTCGTGCGCCGGTCCTCCGAGGCCATGCCCTGCTCGGCCTCGCGCAGCTCGCGCAGGACCTCGTCGAGCCCGCGCGCCGACAGGATGCGGTCACGGGCCAGCACCTGGAGGTCGCCGGTGCGCGGGTCCTGCGGCAGGTAGCCGACGGAGCCCGTCGTCGAGACCGTGCCCGCGGCGGGCAGGCCCTCACCCGCGAGCACCCTGGTCAGGGTGGTCTTGCCCGCGCCGTTGCGGCCCACCAGACCGACCTTGTCGCCGGGGCCGATCCGGAAGGAGGCCCCTTCGATGAGCAGCCGGGCCCCGGCGCGAAGTTCGATGTCAGAAGCTACGATCATGGTTGGAGAACACTCCCAGAATGGACATAAACCGGCTCACCTCACTGGCCGAACCCGCCGCCGCCCCGTGTCTCCCGGCTCCGGCCCGGCTGTCTCGCCTCATCGGGGGGCGGCGTCAGTCGGAAGTGCGCATACCGATCAGTGTACGGCGCGCCCGCACAGCCCCGACCTCCCCGAAGCGCCGGTGACCGGCCCGGCGACGCCGTACGGCTCGCGCTCAGTCCGGGTGGGTGACCCTGATCCTGACGGCGCGGAACTCGGCGGGGGTTCCCGCGAGCACCACGAGCCGGGGGTCGGGCACCGTCAGGAAGGGCTCCGCCTCCAGCGCGAAGACCGGGGCGAGCCTGCGGTCGGCGCGCAGCGCGTCCACCGCCCTCCTGTCCCCGCCGAGGACCACGGCCTCAAGCTCCGCCACGTGCGGCCCGAGGACGCGCAGCGCCACCTCCGCCGCCGCCTCGTGCGCCTGGCCGACCTGCTTCTCCCTGCGCCTGGCGAACCTCTGCTGGGACCAGCCGCCCGCCGCGCTGCGGCCGTGGACCTGCCGGGAGCCCACCTTCGAGGACAACAGCTCCTCGCCGTGGAAGATCCCGGCCGCGTGGCCGCCGAGCCGTACGAGAAAGACGCCGATCCTGCGCTCGGTGCGCGCGTGGGTGATGAGGCGGGCCAGCGGGCCGCCACCGGAGGCGGTCAGCGGCGGGAAGGGCACCTGGCACTCGGCGACGGCGCCGTCCGCGCCGAGCAGCCGCACGACCTTCTCCTGCGCCGTCACCGAGGGCGGCCCGTGCCGCTCGACGAAACCGTCGATCCAGCGGCCGAGGCGGGCGGGGCCGACCTGGACCCAGCGTCCGCCCCCCTTCGCCGGTCGTGACGTCATGTGACGGGACACTACCGGCTCCTCCCCGGGCGGTCCGCCTTCAACGAACAGCGAAATATCGGTGAACATCGCTGAACGTCACTTATGCGGCTGCTGACGATGGTTCATTCTCTGTACGTGTCGAGCAGAACACGTCTCCTCCCGCCGGGCACCGCGACAGCCGCCACAGCGGCCACAGCGGGGCCCACCGCGACGTCCCTCTCGGACGTCACCCCGATCGTCGACCTCGACACCGGAGGCGTCATCGCCCTCCAGGCTCCCGGTGACGGTCACGGCAACATCTCCTCCGCCGTCCGCACGGTCCTGCAGGTCTCCAGGAGTGAGGCCCTGCTCCCCCTGGTGCTGCCGATCCCCTCCTCCGCGGTGATCGGCGGGTCGGCCGCGCTGGCCCCGCTCCACGAGGCGCTGCGCACCGCGGGCCGCAGGCCGCGCGAGGTCATCCTGATGGTCAGGGGCGACTTCGCGCAGGTCGAGCGGCAGTCCCTGGTCACCGGGCTCGACGGGCTGCGCGCCATCGGCTACCTGATCGCGGTCGGCGACCTGGGCACCGCCTACATCCCGCTGGACCTGCTCACCGACGCGGCGCCGTACCTCGCCGTGCTCTCCCCCGACCTGGTCGCCAGGATGCCGCGTGACCCGCGCCGCGCGGCCCTGGCCGAGTCGCTGGCCACGCTCGCCCGCGGGATCGGCGCCCACGTGCTGGCCCCCGGCGTGTCCGAGGAGGTCCAGCTCACCGCGCTGCGCTCCTGGGGGGTACGGCTGGCGCAGGGCCCGCTGCTGGTCCCCGGCCCCTCGGGGAGGGTCCACGTGCCCATCGCGGCCCCCAGGCAGGAGCCGTCGCAGGCGCTGCGGGGTCCCCGCGTCCAGGAGTTCCTGCTGCCCGCGATGACCGTGCCCGTCGAGGCGACCGCCGAGGAGGTCGTCGAGGCCTTCGGCACCGACCCGTCCATCACCAGCGTGATCCTGGTGGACGAGTACCAGCGTCCGAAGGGCAGTCTCGACCGCAGCCGCTTCCTGCTGTCCATCGCCAGCCGCTTCGGCCACGCCCTGCACGGCAAGAAGCCCGCCCTGCGCCTGGCGGACGCGCCCCGCAACGCCCCCAAGACCATCCCGGTCATCGCCGCCATGCAGGTCGCGGGGCGTGACGCGGAGCGGGTCTACGACGACCTGGTCGTGGTGGACGAGTTCGGCCGCTGCATGGGCATCGTCCGGGTGGCCGACCTGATCCGGCAGGTCGCCGCGCAGCGCTGACACCTTTACATCGTAGATCAATCAGCGAGGGCCTCAACCCACCTGGCGGTGTCGGTGATCTGGACCAGCGAGGCGACCAGGCCGTCCCTGACGCGCAGGTCATGGGCGAAGGCCGCCTCGTGCGCGCGGCCGCTCGCGCGGGCCGTCCCCCGGTAGTGCCCGAACACCACGACCCGCTCGGGGTTCGACCAGACCTGCTCCTCGGGGTACGGCGCGGTGTCCAGGTGGGTGAAGACCACTCCCCAGCAGTCGCCGAGCATCGCCGCCGGACCCGTGTGCGTGCCGCCGACGCCCAGCGGCATGCCCGCGCTCACGGTGCCGACGAACTCCGGGTGGAGCGCGCCCAGGATCGCCTCGGGGTCGCGGGCGGCGAAGCCCCGGTACAGACGGTCTACGGCGTTCACGGAACCTCCGGTAGTTTTAGAGACTTCTCTCCAGAATAGTACTCCAGAGTAGGCACGGCCGGGACACGTGCGGGCCGTGCGGACGAGACGTGTGGCCGAGAAAGGACAGGGAAGCGGACTCCAGGCACTCGCCGACGATCCCTATATAGGGATATTGATCCACAAAAGGGATTTATGGCGATGGGTGCCAGGGGCTACTCAAAGAAACCATCAAACGGCTATGCCACTTAAATCACCGTATGCTACTACTTAGGGCAACCTAACCTAACGACCATCGGGGAGTTACCTATGGCAGAGGGCAGACCTGCGCGTAAGACCATCCGTGGCCAGGTGAAACGGGTCGAGTGGATCACGCCGCACATGATCCGCGTGGTGCTCGGCGGCGAGGGACTCGCGGGTTTCGGCGCGGGCGCGTTCACCGACCACTACGTCAAACTTCTGTTCCCCCCACACGGGGTGACCTATTCCGGGCCGTTCGATCTGGAACGGATCCAGAACGAACTTCCCCGCGAACAGTGGCCGACCACCCGCACCTACACCGTGCGCTCGTGGGACCCCGAGACGCTCGAACTGGCCATCGACTTCGTCCACCACGGCGACAGCGGCATCGCGGGCCCCTGGGCGGCGGCCGTACAGCCCGGGGAGGAGATCCACTTCTTCGGCCCCGGCGGCGGGTACGCCCCCGACCCCGAGGCGGACTGGCACCTGTTCGTCGGCGACGAGAGCGCGCTTCCCGCCATCGCGGCCTCCCTTGAGCGGCTGCCCTCCGGCGTGCTGGCCCACGTGCTGGTCGAGGTCGCGGGCCCGCAGGAGGAGCAGCGGCTCGACTCCCCCGGCGACACGAAGATCGTCTGGTTCCACCGGGGCGACGCGCCGGTCGGCGACGCGCTGGTCACCGCGGTGCGCGAGCTGGACTTCCCCGAGGGCACCCCGCACGCCTTCGTGCACGGCGAGGCGGCCTTCGTCAGGACGCTCCGCCGCCACCTGCGGGCCGAGCGCGGGATCCCGCTGTCACGGCTGTCCATCTCCGGTTACTGGCGGGTCGGCCGCGACGACGAGACGTGGCGCGCCGTCAAGCAGGACTGGAACCGGCAGATCGAGGAAGAGGAGGCCGCGAGCCTGTCGTCCTGACGCGGGCGGGCGGATCAGAGCCAGCCCTGCGCCTGGGCGCGCCGTACCGCCTCGATGCGGTTGCGGGCCTGGGTCTTCTGGATGGCCGAGGACAGGTAGTTGCGGACCGTCCCCTCCGACAGGTGCAGGTTCAGCGCGATGTCGCCGACGGTCGAGCCGTCGGCCGCCGCGGCCAGGACGTCACGCTCTCTCGGTGAGAGCGGATTGGGCCCGGCGCTCAGCGCGGCGGCGGCCAGCCCCGGGTCGATGACCCGCTCACCGGCGCGGACCCGGCGGATGGCGGCGGCGAGCTCCCGGGCCGGGCTGTCCTTCACCAGGAAGGCCACCGCCCCGGCCTCCATCGCCCGCCGCAGGTAGCCGGGACGGCCGAAGGTCGTCAGGATCATGACCTGGCAGCCGGGCAGCGCCTCGCGGATGCCCGCCCCGGCGGTGATCCCGTCCCCACCGGGCATCTCGATGTCGAGCAGCACGACGTCGGGGCGCGTCTCAAGGGCGACCTGGAGCGCCTCGTGACCCGAGGCGGCCTCGCCGACCACCTCGATGTCGGGTTCGAGCCCCAGCAGCGAGGCCAGCGCGCCCCTGACCATCGCCTGGTCCTCGACCAGCAGGACCCTGATCACGCGCCCGCCCCCGCGGAGGGCACCGCGACCCGCAGCGCGAAGCCCCCGCCGCGGGGGCCCGCGGACACCGTGCCGCCCGCCGCCTCGACCCGCTCGGCGAGCCCGGCCAGCCCGTTGCCCTGCTCCGTCCCGTACGGCACGGCCCCGTCCCCGTCGTCGACGATCTCCAGGACGCCGGTGCTGCCGTCGTAGCTGACCTCGATCGCGCAGCTGTCAGCCCCGGCGTGCCTGATGACGTTGGTGACCCCCTCGCGCACCGCCCAGCCGAGCAGCCCGTCGAGGTGGTCGGGCAGCGGGGTGCCCGCGAGCCTGACGCTGACCCGCGTCCCCGCCGCCTCAAGCGCGGCCCTGGCCCCGTCGAGCTCGCCGGACAGGCCGCGCTGCCGGTAGCCGGTGACGGCGTCGCGCACCTCGACCAGCGACTGCCTGGCGACGGACTCGATGTCGCGGATCTCCGGCAGCGCGCGTTCAGAGCCGCTCTCGGCAAGCCGCCCGGCCAGCTCGCTCTTCAGCACGATCAGGGAGAGGCTGTGGCCGAGCAGGTCGTGCAGGTCACGGGCGATGCGCAGCCGCTCCTCCCCCGCGGCCAGCCGCGCCACCTCCCGCTGCGCCTGACGGAGCTGGACCACCAGGATCTTGGTCCTGCGCACCCGGGTGAACAGGACCGTCAGGGTGAGGACCTGGAAGACGAGCACCACCGTGCTGCCGAGGTCGTGGTCCTTCAGCAGGCCGATCAGCAGGACGACAGTCCCCATCGCGACGGCGGCGACGGCCGAGACCCGTGAGCTCAACGCCATGCTGTAGATCACGGTCGTGTAGATCGGCAGGGTCAGCCAGCCGCCGCCGAAGGCCACCGGCAGCACGACCGCCAGCACGGTGGCGACCGCGACCATGGTGTAGGTCACGGGGCCGACCCGCCCCTCGCCGTCCTCCCCGTCCTGCCAGCGGCTCAGCGCGGCCCCGAGGTAGGCGAGGACGAAGACGCCCAGACCGAGCACGGCCCACACCGCCTGGGGACCCCGCAACTTCCCCGAGGCGATCTCCGAGACGGGGAAGAACAGGTAGACCATGCCGATGGACAGCCAGCCGATCCGCTTCCAGCGGGGCTGGGGACCGTCCGTCCCCGTCTGGACCTCCTCGGTGAGGAACCTCAGGCCTCTCGTCATGCCCGTGCTGTCGCCCTGCGGTAGGCGAACACGGCGGCTGCGCCGAGAACGACGGCCCAGACCAGGGTCGTGACCACATCCTGGAGCGGCGGCGCCTGCCCCGAGACGAGGTTCCAGCCGATGTCCGCGTACGAGAAGGAGGGCAGCGCGTGGGCGATGGTCTGCATGGTCGCGGGCATGGTGTCAACAGGGAACCACAGGCCGCCCAGGATCGCCAGCCCGAACATGCCGATCATGGCGGCCGGCTGGGCGGTGTCCGGGGGGACCAGCGAGCCGACGGCGAGGCCGAGCGCGGCGAAGGGCAGGATGCCAATCCACATGCCCAGGAACAGCAGGGCCCACCGCCCCGGCGCCAGCGAGACCCCCTGCGTCGTCATGGCGACCACGAAGACCAGCGCCAGCGAGGGCAGCGCCAGCAGCAGCGTGGAGACCAGCTTGGTCAGGATGATCGACCAGCCCGGCAGCGGGGTGATCTGGAGCTGACGCAGCCACCCGGCCTGCCTCTCCTGCGCCCAGGGTACGGCGGTGCTCATGATGGAGGCCGAGAGCGCGCCGTAGGCGCCCATGGACACCATCAGATAGGCCGCGGCCCCTCCTCCACCGGAGCTCGCCTGGCCCGCGACGATGTTGCAGAAGAGCACGTAGAGCACCACGGGGAAGGCCACGACGAAGATGACGTAGCGCTTGTTGCGCAGCATTCTCAGGATCTCGACCCTGATGTGGTTCGGCATCACGGCTCCCGGGTGAGGGCGAGGAAGGCGTCTTCGAGGTCGGCTCCGGCGAGCCTGAGGTCGCGGATCTCCAGCGAGGTGCCCCGGTAGAGGGCGGCCACGGTCGCGTCGGGGTCTGCGGTACGCAGCGTCGCCGTACCCCCCGTGACCTCGACCGCCGAGACACCGGGCAGGGCGTCCAGTCCGGCAGCGGACTGCCCGTCGAGGGTGAAGCGGACGGCGTGCCCGCCCGCCTTCGCCTTGATCTGCGCCGCGGTGCCGTCGGCGACGACCCGTCCCCTGGCGACCACGATCACCCGGTCGGAGTTCTCGTCGGCCTCCTCCAGGTAGTGGGTGGCGAACAGGACGGTACGGCCGCCCGCCGCGTAGTCGCGCATGGCGGCCCAGAACCGCTGCCGCGACTCCACGTCCATGGCCGCGGTCGGCTCGTCGAGCACCAGCAGCCTGGGGGCGCCCGCGACGGCCAGGGCGAACCTGACCCGCTGGCTCTGCCCGCCGGACAGTTTGCCCGCCCTGCGTCCCGCCAGGTCGGTGAGGTCGGCCATCTGGAGGATCGCGTCCAGGTCGAGCGGCTCCGGGTAGAGCCCGCGCACGAAGTCGACCAGCTCCCTGACGGTGAGCTCGGGAATCAGCTCACCGTCCTGCAGCATGGCGCCGACCTCACCCCTGGCGACGGCCTGCTCCGGGGGACGTCCGAACAGCTCGATCCGGCCCCCGCTCGGACGGATCAGGCCAAGCAGCATGTTGATCGACGTGGACTTCCCAGCCCCGTTCGGGCCGAGGAGCGCGACGGTCCTGCCCGTCTCCACGGTGAGGTTCAGGCCGTCGACGGCGAGCACGTTCCCGTAGGACCTGCTCACGTCGGTGAAGGCGATGGCGTTCATGGACGTAACGCTAGAAGCGGGCCCGCCTACGGCGTCAGTGCCGGTGATCCCGCCTTGACGATGACATTTGTCAGACGCGGCAGGCGAAGATGGCGGTGACCAGGATGGCCTTGGCGCCGATCTCCCAGAGCTGGTCCATCACCTGCTGGTGGCCCTTGCGCGGCACCATGGCGCGGACCGCGACCCAGCCCTCCCGGTGCAGCGGGGAGACCGTGGGCCCCTCCATGCCGGGGGTCAGGGCGATGGCCTCCTCGATGCGCTCGACCCTGATGTCGTAGTCCATCATCACGTAGTCACGTGCCATCAGCACGCCCTGCAGGCGGCGGACGAGCTGCTGCACCCTGGGGCTGTCCCCGGTGCCGGTCCGCTTGATCAGCACGGCCTCGGAGGTGGCGATCGGCTCGCCGAAGACCTCAAGGCCGATGTTGCGCAGCGTGGTGCCGGTCTCGACGACGTCGGCGACCGCGTCGGCGACCCCCAGCCTGATCGCCGTCTCGACCGCGCCGTCCAGCTTGATCACCCGGGCGTCCACGCCCTGTTCTCCGAGGTAGGCGCTGAGCAGACCGGCGTAGGAGGTGGCGACGCGCTTGCCCTTGAGGTCCATGACCGAGGCGAAGGCGCCCGGATTGGCCGCGAAGCGGAAGGTCGAGGCGCCGAAGCCGAGCGGCATGATCTCCTCGACCTGCGCGCCCGAGTCGTGGAGCATGTCACGACCCGTGATGCCCGCGTCGAGGGTGCCCTCGCCGACGTAGACGGCGATGTCCTTCGGGCGTAGGAAGAACAGCTCGCAGGAGTTCTCCGGGTCGACGACCACGAGCTCCTTGCTGTCCTTGCGGGAACGGTATCCGGCTTCCTTGAGGATGGTCTGGGCTGCCTCGTTGAGGGCGCCCTTGTTGGGAACGGCGAGACGGAGCATGGCTGTGGCTTCCTTGGACTGGTCTGCGGTCTGGGAACGTGAGCCGGGCGCACCGGCTCACAGATGCTTGTAGACCTCGTCCAGCCCGATCCCCTTGGCGAGCATGAGGACCTGCACGTGGTAGAGCAGCTGGGAGATCTCCTCCGCGGCCCGCTCGTTCGACTCGTGCTCGGCGGCCATCCAGCTCTCCGCGGCCTCCTCGACGACCTTCTTGCCGATGGCATGGACTCCGGCGTCCAGCGCGGCCACGGTGCCCGACCCCTCGGGGCGGGTGCGCGCCTTGTCTGACAGCTCGGCGTACAGCTCTTCGAAGGTCTTCATGGTCTCTCTCGGCGTCGTGGGATGTCGCTGCCAAGCCTAACGGCCTCGCGGACCGCGGTGGATGAGAGTCCACGCTCTGGACATCCCGCGTGTTCCGGGTCCGCCGCCGAACGCCGGACGGGGCCGGTACGGCGTGTGCCGTACCGGCCCCGTCGGGGTCGTCATGCGTCGTGCCTCGTGAAAGGCACGGCAGGAGGGTCAGCGACCGTGGTAGCCGCCGCGCCTTCCCCTGCTCTCGGGACGGCCGCCCGAGCGGAACTCGCCGCCACGGGCCTCGCCGCCACGGAACGGCTCCCGGCGCTCGCCACCGCGGAAGGGCTCGCCGCGATCGGCAGCGGGACGCTCCGCGGACCTGAAGGGACGCTCCCCACCGGCGCGGAAGGGACGCTCGCCGCCGCCACGGAAGGGCTCCCTGCGCTCGCCGCCACGGTAGCCACCGGTGCCGCGGCTCTCGGGACGGCCGTCGAAACGACGCTCCTGCCGGTGCTCGGGACGCTCGGAGCGGAACTCCGAGTGCTCCGGGCGCTCGGCGCGGTAGGGACGCTCGGCGCGCCCGCCCTCACCGGCGGAACGCTCGCGCGGCTGGTAGCCGTCGCCACCGTGACCGGGACGGTCACGGAAGCGGCGCGGGCCACGTCCCCCGCCGAAGCCGCCGCGCCGCTCGCGCTGCTTGGCGACCGGGGCCGCGGGCTCCCAGACCGGGATCGGCTCGCCGCTGGGCTGACGCGCCCCGGCGACCTCCTCCAGGCGCGGGTGGCCCGGGGTGGCCTTGAGGCGGAAGGGCTTGATGCCCGCGCGGCGGGTCATCGCGTCGGTCGAGCGGCGCTCGTTGGGGAGCACCAGCGTCATGACGGTGCCCTTCTCCCCCGCGCGCGCCGTACGGCCGCCGCGGTGCAGGTAGCTCTTGTGGTCCTGCGGCGGGTCCACGTGCAGCACCAGGCTGATGTTGTCGACGTGGATGCCACGGGCGGCGACGTCGGTGCAGACCAGGACGTTGATCTCGCCTTCCTTGAACTCGGCGAGGATGCGGGTCCGCTGGTTCTGGCGCTTGCCGCCGTGCAGACCGCCGGACTTGACGCCGACCTGGGCGAGCTGCTTGCACAGCCGGTCCACCCCGTGCTGGGTGCGCACGAACATGATGGTGCGGCCCTCGCGGTTGGCGATCTCGGCGGTCACCGGGAACTTGTCGTCGCGGTGGACCTCGAGCACGTGGTGCTCCATGGTCTCGACCGAGGAGGCGGGCGGCGCCATCGAGTGGGTGATCGGGTCGGTGAGGAAGCGCCGCACCAGCTTGTCCACGTCACCGTCGAGGGTGGCGGAGAACAGCAGCCGCTGGCTGTCGGAGGGCGTCTGCTGCAGGATCGCGCTGACGACCGGGAAGAAGCCCAGGTCACACATGTGGTCGGCCTCGTCCAGGATGGTCACCTGGACCTCGTCCAGCGTGCACTCACCCTGCTGGATCAGGTCGGTGAGACGACCGGGGGTGGCGACGACGACCTCGACGCCGCGGCGCAGCGCCTCGATCTGACGGCCCATGGACATGCCGCCGACGACGGTCTTCATCCGCAGCGACAGGCCACGGCCAAGCGGCTCCAGCGCGTCGGTGACCTGCATGGCAAGCTCGCGGGTCGGCACCAGGACGACCGCCAGCGGGCGGCCGGGACGGGCCTTGCCCCCGGCGATACGGGCCATCATCGGCAGGCCGAAGGCCAGCGTCTTGCCCGAGCCGGTCTGGCCGCGACCGAGAACGTCGTTACCCGCGAGAATGTCGGGGATGGTGGCCCGCTGGATGGGGAAGGGGCTGTCGATGCCCTGACGGGCGAGCCCGTTCACCAGCGGCTTGGGCAGGCCGAGGAGGGTGAACTCGGACACGTCAGACGGAGTCTCGGAGATCTCGGTGATTTCGGGCAGGGCAGCGTCAAGCATGGTCACGAAGATTCGTGCCTTTCGATAGAAGGACGGGGGCACGTCACTTCTGCGAAAGGACGAGCCTGGAACGCGTGACCTGAGGTCACGCTCGATCTACGCCCACTGTGGGGGCGGTGGTGCGGTGCAAGTCGAGGCGCACCGCACGAAACGGGTCAATCATACCCGCACGCAGTCAAACCACGATCAAGCATACCCGGCGTTCGCAGTGCCAGGTCCGGCCGGGGCGTACGGCACGGGCCGACGCTTGTCCGTCACGAAGTCAACGCTCCGCAGCCAGGCCTTTCTTCCCGGCCTGGGCATTCTCTCACACATTCTTGTACGGCCCGCACCCGTTTTCGGGCGCGAGCCGTACCGGAGACGTGGGTCAGACGTTGAAACCGAGCATGCGCAGCTGGTCACGCCCCTCGTCGGTGATCTTGTCGGGACCCCACGGCGGGAGCCAGACCCAGTTGATCTTCACGTCGGAGACCATGCCGTCCAGGGCGGAGTGCGCCTGGTCCTCGATGACGTCGGTCAGCGGGCAGGCCGCGCTGGTCAGCGTCATGTCGATGGTGGCGATCGGCGCGCCGCCCGCCTCGGTCTCGTCCAGGTTGATCCCGTAGATCAGGCCGAGATCGACGACGTTGATGCCGAGCTCGGGGTCGACCACGTCCTTGAGGGCCTCCATGACCTCCTCAAGGGTGGTCTCCCCGTCGTACGCCGAGGTCGGCGTCTCAACAGGCTTGCTCATTCCGTACTCCTCACAACCGCGTCCTTGTAGGCCATCCAGGCGAGGAGCGCGCACTTGACGCGCGCGGGGAACTTGGCGACCCCGGCGAAGGCCACCGCGTCGCCAAGAACGTCCTCGTCCGCCTCGACCTGTCCCCTGCTCTGCATGAGCCGGGTGAACTCCTCGACGACGGCGAGGCTGTCCTCGACCGTCGAACCCGTGGCCAGCTCGTACAGCACCGAGGCCGCCGCCTGGCTGATCGAACACCCCTGGCCGTCGTAGGACACGTCCTCGACCTTGCCGCCGTCGCCCAGTTTCACGCGCATGGTGATCTCGTCGCCGCACGTCGGGTTCACGTGGTGAACCTCGGAGTCGTACGGGTCTCGGAGTCCCCGCCCCTGGGGATGCTTGTAGTGCTCCAGGATCAGCTCCTGGTACATGGACTCGGCGATCATCTGGGCTGCTCCGGCATGGCTAGGCGAACACCTTCCGCACGTGGTGGAGGCCGCGGACCAGGGCGTCGATCTCGGCCGGGGTGTTGTAAAGATAGAAGGAGGCCCGCGTCGTCGCGGGAATCCCGAACCTCAGGTGCAGCGGACGGGCGCAGTGGTGCCCGACCCGCACGGCCACCCCGAAGTTGTCGTCGAGGATCTGCCCGACGTCGTGCGGGTGAATCCCCTCCAGGGTGAAGGAGACCACCCCGCCGCGCTCATCGAGGTTCTCCGGGCCGATGACCCGCAGCCCCTCGATCTCCCGCAGGGCCTCCAGGGCGTAGCCGGTCAGCTCGCGCTCGTGCTGGGCCACGGCGTCCAGTCCGACCGCCGACAGGTAGTCGAGCGCCGCGCCGAGACCGATGGCCTCGACGATGGGCGGGGTGCCCGCCTCGAACTTGTGCGGCGCGGGGGCGTAGGTCGAGTGGTCCATCCAGACCGCCTCGATCATCTCCCCGCCACCCAGGAACGGCGGCATGGCCTCAAGCAGCTCGCCGCGCGCCCACAGCACGCCGATCCCCGAGGGGCCGACGGCCTTGTGGCCGGTGAAGGCGAGGAAGTCGACGCCGAGCTCGGTGACGTCGACCGGCCGGTGGGGCACCGACTGGGAGGCGTCGAGCATCGTCAGCGCGCCGACCTCGCGGGCCCTGGCGACCACGCGATCGACCGGGTTGACCGTGCCGAGCACGTTGGACTGGTGCGCGATGGAGACGATCTTCGTGCGCTCGGTGACGAGCTCGTCGAGGTTCGACAGGTCCAGGCGGCCCTCGTCGGTGACGGAGAACCACCGCAGCGTGACGCCGGTGCGCTGCGCGAGCAGCTGCCAGGGCACGATGTTGGAGTGGTGCTCCATCTCGGAGATGACGACCTCGTCGCCGGGGCCGATCCTGAACCTGGGGTCGTCGCCCGCCGGGTTGCCGAAGGCGTAGGCGACCAGGTTGAGCGCCTCGGAGGCGTTCTTGGTGAAGACGATCTCGTCACGGCTCGGCGCCCCGACGAAGGCGGCGACCTTGTCGCGGGCGCCCTCGTAGGCCTCGGTCGACTCCGCGCCGAGCACGTGCATGGCGCGGCCGACGTTGGCGTAGTGCGTCGTGAAGTGCTCACGCATGGTCTCGATGACCTGCGTCGGCTTCTGCGAGGAGTTGGCCGAGTCGAGATAGACCAGCGGCCTGCCGCCGGGCAGCTCGCGGGAGAGGGCGGGAAAGTCCTTCCTGATCCTCTCCACGTCGAATCCGGTTTCCATCAGGCGGAGGCCTTCACGTACGCCTCGTAGCCCTCGGCCTCCAGCTTGTCGGCCAGCTCGGGGCCACCCTGCTCGACGATGCGGCCGCCCGCGAAGACGTGGACGAAGTCCGGCTTCACGTAGCGCAGGATGCGGGTGTAGTGGGTGATGAGCAGCACGCCGGTCTCGCCGGTTGAGCGGAAGCGGTTGATGCCCTCGGAGACCACCCGCAGCGCGTCGACGTCGAGACCGGAGTCGGTCTCGTCGAGGACGGCGATCTTCGGCTTGAGCAGCTCAAGCTGGAGGATCTCGTGGCGCTTCTTCTCGCCGCCGGAGAAGCCCTCGTTCAGGTTGCGCTGGGCGAAGGCGGCGTCGATGGACAGCGCGTCCATCCCGGACTTGAGGTCCTTGGCGAACTCGCGGAGCTTCGGCGCCTCGCCGCGCACGGCGGTGACGGCCGAGCGCAGGAAGTTGGAGACGCTGACCCCGGGGACCTCGACGGGGTACTGCATGGCCAGGAACAGTCCGGCGCGGGCGCGCTCGTCGACCGACAGCTCCAGCAGGTCGACGCCGTCGAGCAGGACCTGCCCGCCGGTGACTGTGTACTTCGGGTGGCCGGCGATCGCGTAGGCGAGCGTGGACTTGCCCGAACCGTTGGGGCCCATGATGGCGTGGGTCTCGCCCGCCCGCACGGTGAGGTTGACCCCGCGCAGGATCTCCTTGTCGTCGACCGCGACATGCAGGTCACGGATCTCAAGGGTGGAACCCGGGCGGACTCGGCTCGAATCAGACACTGTTACGACTCCTTCGAGAGCGAGACGAGGACGTCATCGCCGTCGATCTTCACTTGGTAGACGGGGACGGGCTTGGAGGCGGGAGGCCCGGTTGGCTTGCCGGAACGCAGGTCGAAGCACGAGCCGTGCAGCCAGCACTCAAGGGTGCCGTCGTAGACCTCGCCCTCGCTGAGCCTCACCTCGGCGTGTGAGCACACGTCGTGCAGGGCGTAGACCTCGGCGCCCCTGCGGACCAGGGCGACGGGGGTCTCCTCGACCTCGACGCCGATCACCCCGTCGTCCGGGATGTCGGTGATCTTGCAGACCTTCTCGAACGTCACTTCTCCAGCTCCGCCTCGACCTTGGCGAACACCCGCTGACGCAACTCGTCGAGCTCGATCTTCTCCAGGAGCTGCTTGAAGAAGCCCCTGATGACCAGGCGGCGGGCCTCCTCGAACGGGATGCCACGGGCCTGGAGGTAGAAGATGTGCTCGTCGTCGAGACGGCCTGAGGCGCTGGCGTGGCCCGCTCCCGCGACCTCCCCGGTGAGGATCTCCAGGTTCGGCACCGAGTCGGCGCGGGCGCCGTCGGTGAGCAGGAGGTTGCGGTTGAGCTCGTAGGTGTCGGTGCCCTCCGCCTCGACCCGGATGATCACGTCGCCGATCCACACGGCGTGCGCGTCCTCACCCTGCAGCGCGCCCTTGTAGACGACGTTGCTCCTGCAGTTGGGCGTGGAGTGGTCGACCAGCAGGCGGTGCTCAAGGTGCTGGCCCGCGTCCACGAAGTACAGGCCGGTCAGGTCGGCGTCCCCGCCCGGTCCCTCGTAGGAGACCGAGGGCGAGAGCCGTACCAGATCGCCGCCGAGGGTGACCACGAAGCTGCGGAAGGTCGCGTCCTTGGCGAGCAGGGCGTGGTGGTGCGAGACGTGGACGGCGTCGTCGTCCCACTCCTGCAGGCTGACGACCTTGAGCGTGGCGCCCTCACCGACGACGAACTCGACGTTGTCGGCGTAGACCGCGCTGCCCTGGTGCTCCAGGACGACGACGGCCTCGGCCATCGGCTCCAGCCTGACCAGGGTGTGGCCGTAGGCGGCGCCGTCGCCGGAACCGGTCACGGTGACGACGGTCGGGGCGGAGGCGACCGCCTCGCGCGGCACGGTGATGACGGTCGCCTTCTCGAAGGAGCTGTAGGCCTGGGCGCTGACCCGGTCGGCGGGCACGTAGGCCCTGCCGAGCCGCTCGTCGTCACGGCCCACGGTCTCGACCGTGACCTCGGGCGCGGCATCGACCCTGACCACGACGCCACCCGAGGCGGCGGCGCCGGTGTGCAGGCCCTTCAGACGCGACAGCGGCGTGAAGCGCCACTCCTCCTCGCGGCCCGTCGGAACGGGGAAGTCCGCGACGTCGAAGGAGGCCTTCTCGTGGAGGGTCGACAGGGGCTTCGTCTGAGAGGCTGTTTCGAGACCCATCAGCCGACGGCTCCTTCCATCTGCAGCTCGATCAGGCGGTTCAGCTCAAGGGCGTACTCCATGGGGAGCTCGCGCGCGATCGGCTCGACGAAGCCGCGCACGATCATCGCCATGGCCTCGTCCTCGTCCAGACCGCGGCTCATGAGGTAGAAGAGCTGGTCGTCGGAGACCTTGGAGACCGTGGCCTCGTGTCCCATGGAGACGTCGTCCTCGCGCACGTCCACGTAGGGATAGGTGTCCGAGCGGCTGATCTGGTCGACCAACAGGGCGTCGCACTTGACGGTGCTGGCGCTGCCGTGCGCGCCCTCCTCGATCTGCACCAGACCCCGGTAGGAGGTACGGCCGCCGCCCCTGGCGACGGACTTGGAGATCACCGTCGAGCTGGTGTTGGGAGCCAGGTGCACCATCTTGGCCCCGGCGTCCTGGTGCTGGCCCTCGCCGGCGAAGGCGACGCTCAGCGTCTCACCCTTGGCGTGCTCGCCCATGAGGTAGACGGCGGGGTACTTCATCGTGACCTTGGAGCCGATGTTGCCGTCGATCCACTCCATGGTCGCGCCCTCGTAGGCGACGGCGCGCTTGGTGACCAGGTTGTAGACGTTGTTCGACCAGTTCTGGATGGTCGTGTAACGGCAGCGGGCGCCCTTCTTCACGATGATCTCCACGACGGCGCTGTGCAGCGAGTCAGAGGAGTAGATCGGCGCGGTACAGCCCTCGACGTAGTGCACGTAGGAGTTCTCGTCCACGACGATCAGGGTCCGCTCGAACTGGCCCATGTTCTCGGTGTTGATCCGGAAGTAGGCCTGCAGCGGGATCTCGACGTTGACGTTCGGCGGCACGTAGATGAAGCTGCCACCGCTCCAGACTGCCGTGTTCAGCGAGGCGAACTTGTTGTCGCCCACCGGGATCACGGTGCCGAAGTACTCCCTGAAGAGCTCCTCGTGCTCCTTGAGGGCGGTGTCGGTGTCGACGAAGATGACACCCTTCTCCTCAAGGTCCTCACGGATCTTGTGATAGACGACCTCGGACTCGTACTGGGCGGCGACGCCGGCGATCAGGCGCTGCTTCTCCGCCTCGGGGATGCCGAGCTTGTCGTAGGTGTTCTTGATGTCCTCCGGGAGCTCCTCCCAGGAAGCGGCCTGCTTCTCGGTGGAGCGCACGAAGTACTTGATGTTGTCGAAGTCGATCCCGCTGAGGTCGGAGCCCCAGTTGGGCATGGGCTTCTTGCCGAAAAGCCGCAGCCCCTTCAGGCGGAGGTCGAGCATCCACTCCGGCTCACCCTTGAGCGCGGAGATGTTGCGGACGACCTCTTCGGACAGGCCACGGCGGGCCGCGGACCCCGCGGCATCGGAGTCGGCCCAGCCGAACTTGTAATTCCCGAGGCCTTCCAGCTCCGGGCGGTCGGTGATAGTCACCTTCCGGTCTCCTTGCTCGTTTCGTCGATCACTTCATGGGTTGCCGGGGCGTCATCCCGCGGATCCGTCGCCGCGCCTGCCACGCGGTCGTCACGGGTCCGGCCGTCCCCTCTGCGGGGACTCACGTGGGTGGTGCACACCCCGTCGCCGTGGGCGATGGTCGCCAGCCTCTGCACGGGAGTGCCGAGGATCTGCGCGAAAGCCTCCGTCTCCGCCTCGCAGAGCTGAGGGAACTCGGCGGCGACGTGCGCCACCGGACAGTGGTGCTGACACAGTTGCTCACCGCCGAGGCTCGCCTTGCTCGCCGAGGCCGCGTAGCCGTCGGCGGACAGGGCCTCGGCCAGGAAACGCACCCGCTGGTCGGCGGGGACGTCACGCAGCTCGTGGCGCAGGCGCCGGACCAGGCCCGCCACCTGTGATCTGGCGAACTCGGCGACGGCCCCCTCGCCCGCCCGCTCGGCCAGGAAGCGCAGCGCGTTGCCCGCGAGCCCGTCGTAGGCGTGCTCGAAGGCGCTGCGGCCCGCGTCGGTTATGGCGAACAGCTTCGCCGGCCGTCCTCTTCCGCGCTGGCCTCGGGGGCGCGCCGTACGGTGCTCGATCATCCCGTCGGCGAGCAGCGCGTCCAGATGGCGGCGGACCGCGGCGGGGGTGAGGCCGAGCCGCTCGCCGAGGGCGGCGGCGGTGATCGGTCCGTGCTCCAGGATGAGCCGGGCGACACGCGCTCGCGTGCTGCGCTCGGCGGACACGCCTGAGAGCCGCGCGGGGGCGGTCTCATCCGTGCCTGACATCTTGGCCACGTATTTCACAACATCAGTGTGCCGTAATTGCTTCCCCGCTTACAAACCGTCGTCCGGCTTGCGGAGAATGCGATTTATCACGCAGGTAAGCCTTACCTAAGCTGCGGAAACGTCATCCGGGGGCTCGCGCACGCGGCAAGCCATAGAAGAGCGTCGTACGACCGGTATGTCCTCGTATCTCCTGTCTCGCACCGATCGGAGACAGCCTTTCGTCCCGTACGGCGGGCGGCACCCCATCCGTCCCTGTGACGGTCGCGGTCATGCCGGTCCCTCACGGACCGGGCCGCCCGGTTCCCGGACGTGAAAAATCTCCCCAAAGAAGACTTTGCTCAGCGGAACTTCCCCTGGGACCTCACCCGCGAGCGGCCTCGACCAGCCCGAAGACCGCGGACTGCGGGTCGGCGAGCACCGCCCTGAGCCCCTGCGGCGTCATCGACGGCGGCACCAGCACGCGGGCGCCCAGCTCGGCCGCCCTGGCCACCGCGGCGTCGAGGCGGGAGACCGCGAAGCAGCTCCGCCAGTGGGCCAGCGGCTCGGGCCCGGTGAGGCCCGCGACGGGGCGGCCGTGCAGGCACCACCACCCGTACCCTCCGGCGTCCTTGACGGTCCAGTCGAAGACCGCACGATAGAAGAAGTCCTCCCGGACTGCCGTCTCCCCGGTGACCAGCTCGCTCCACGCGAGCGTGCCCGCCTCGCCCACGACCTCGGCCCCCGCGTGCCGTACGGCCTGCCAGAGGATGAGGCAGGCGCCCGCGGAGTCCCGCACGGTCGCGGCGATCCCCTCGTCGAGGACCGGGGCGGGTTCGAGGACGACGGCGCCTCCCGCCGCGCGTGCCCTGGCGGTCGCGGCAGCGGCGTCGGCGACGGCCACGTAGGTGTTCCAGGCGCAGGAAAGTCCGTCTCCTGGGCCGACGCCCGCGACCACCCTGCCGTCCAGGGTGAACCTGCCGCGTCCGCCGGACTCGGGACGCGGGTCGAAGACCGCCTCCCAGCCGAAGACCTCCCGGTAGAACCGCACCGACAGGGTGACGTCGGTGCTCGACAGCTCAGCCCAGCAGGGGGCACCCGGTTCGTGGCCACTCCACTCGGACATACCGAGCCTCCTCATGTCATGATTCGGGACAGGCTCAGCGTGGCACGCGTGGTCGCGAGGGCCCGGAGACGATCAAGAGCCTTGGTGCGATCCGCTCCGAGCCTTTGACCGGGCTTTGACCGGACATGGCCGTGACGGGCGCGGAGGCGACGGTGCGCTCCCCGGCTCAGGTCCGCCAGCGTGACCGCCCCGGCGAGTCCCTAAACTCGTGCCCATGGAATCCCCAGCCGTCGAGATCAGCGATCTGGTCAAGAGATACGGCCGCACGACCGCGATCGACGGCCTCACGCTGGGCGCGGCCCGGGGCGCCGTGACCGCCATCCTCGGGCCGAACGGCGCGGGCAAGACCTCGACCATCGAGATCTGCGAGGGGTTCCGCAAAGCCGACGGCGGCACGGTCAGGGTGCTCGGGCTCGACCCGTCCAGGCCCGAGCTGCGCGCCAGGGTCGGGGTGATGCCGCAGGCGGGAGGGGTTCCCCCGGCGGCGCGCTGCGGTGAGTGGCTGCGCCTGATGTCCCGCTTCCACGCCCACCCGCTCGACCCCGCGGCCCTGCTGGAACGGCTCGGCCTGTCCGAGCACGCCCGCACGCCCTACCGCAGGATGTCCGGGGGCCAGCAGCAGCGCGTCTCACTGGCCGCGTCCGTCATCGGCCGTCCCGAGCTGGTCTTCCTTGACGAGCCGACCGCGGGTCTCGACCCGCAGGCGCGGCACGCCTGCTGGGAGCTGGTCGGCGACCTGCGCGCCGCCGGAGTGTCCGTGGTGCTCACCACCCACCACATGGACGAGGCGGAGAAGCTCTCCGACCGGGTCGTGATCATCGACCGCGGCCGGGTCGTCGCCGACGGCACCCCGGCCTCGCTCACCGGCGCAGAACGGCAGCTGCGCTTCCGCGCCCGCCCCGGCCTCGCCCTGGACGAGCTGCTCACCGCGCTGCCCTCGGGAAGCGCGGCCAAGGAGTCGCCCTCGGGGCACTACATCATCGAGGGGCAGGTCGTGCCCGAGCTGCTGGCCACCGTGACGACCTGGTGCGCCGCCGAGGGGGTCACCGCCGACGACCTGAGCATCGAGCGCCGCACCCTTGAGGACGTCTTCCTGGAGCTGACGGGACGTGAGCTGCGGTGACCCTCCCCGAGCCCGGCCCGTGTCAGACCAGCAGGAGAACGCAGTGACCACCCTGGACCTCACCCCCGCCCCCGGCGCCGCGCCGCTGAGCCGGATGGTGCTCGCGCAGACCGGGGCGGAGATCAGAGCCACGCTCCGCAACGGGGAGCAGCTCCTGCTGACGTTGATCATCCCGGTGCTGCTGCTCGTCGGTTTCTCGGCCGCGCCGCTGGTGAACGTCGGCGGCGGTTCCCGGGTCGACTTCGTCACCCCCGGGGTGCTCGCGCTCGCCGTGATGTCCACGGCCTTCACCGGGCAGGCCATCGCGACCGGCTTCGAGCGCAGGTACGGCGTGCTGAAGCGGCTCGGTGCGACCCCGCTGTCGCGGACGGGGCTGATGCTGGCCAAGACGCTCGCGGTCGTCGCCGTCGAGGCCCTCCAGATCGCGATCCTGTGCGTGGTGGCGCTCGTCCTGGGCTGGAGCCCCACGGGATCCCCGTTCGCCGCGGCGCTGCTGCTCCTGCTGGGCACCGCGGCCTTCAGCGGGCTCGGGCTGCTGATGGCGGGCACGCTGCGCGCCGAGGCGACGCTCGCCGGGGCCAACCTGGTCTACCTGGTCCTGCTCGGCTGCGGCGGGGTCGTCTTCCCGCTCTCGGTCTTCCCCGACTCGGTCGAGCCCGCGCTGCGGCTGCTGCCGATCAGCGCGCTGACCGGGGGGCTCCGCTCGGTCCTCACCTCGGGCGCCGGGCTGCCGCTCGGGGCGGTGCTCGTGCTGGTGGCGTGGGCCGCGCTGACCCTCGGTCTCGCATCCCGGACATTCCGCTGGGAGTGACCCACTCAGCCGGTAAGGTGTGAACGCCCGTGTGATTCCTGACGCGAGGAGTTCGTTCCATGACCGCCGACGCCCTGCAGGGGCCCGCCGAGCCGTACAAGTCCGGCATGCCCAGGGCGGGAGCGCTGCTTCGGAACGCTTCGGACGCCATCCCGCCGTCGGGGCTGGTGCTGCTGGCGATCCTGTCCGTCCAGTTGGGGGCGGGGTTCGCCAAGGACCTGTTCGCCCAACTGCCGCCGAGCGCGGTGGTCTTCCTGCGGATCGCGACGGGCGCGGTGGTCATCGGCCTGGTCGCGCGGCCCAAACTGCGGGGGCTGAGCCGCTCCGACCTCGGGGTCGGGATCGGGTTCGGCGTGACGCTGGGCGTGATGAACCTGTCGTTCTACCAGGCGCTGGCCGAGCTGCCCATGGGCATCGCGGTCGCCATCGAGTTCCTCGGCCCGCTCGGGGTCGCGGTCGCCGCCTCGCGCCGCCGCCTCGACCTGCTGTGGGTCGTCCTGGCGGGCTCCGGCGTGGTGCTGCTCGCGCCGTGGGGAACCTCGGCCTCGCGCATCAGCTGGGTAGGCATCGGATTCGCCCTGATCGCCGCGGTCTGCTGGGCGGGCTACATCCTGCTGGCCGCCGCCGCGGGGCGCCGTTTCCCCGGCGCCACCGGACTGTCCTTCGCGATGATCATCTCGGTCCTGCTGGCCGCCCCGGCGGGGATCGCGGCCGGGGGTGCCGACCTGCTGCGTCCCGAGATCCTGCTGATCGGCCTCGGGGTCGGCCTGCTGTCCTCGGTGATCCCGTACTCGATCGAGATGGAGGCGCTGCGCAGGATGCCCAAGAGAGTCTTCGGCATCCTGATGAGCCTGGAGCCCGCGGTCGCCGCGCTGGTCGGCCTGCTGGTGCTGGGTGAGGTGCTCCAGGTGCGCGAGTGGGCGGCCATCGGCTGCGTGGTCATCGCCAGCGTCGGCGCCACCCGCACCTCGGGAGGAGCACCCGGCTGAGCCGTACCCCTAGCTAGTCGGGTTTGGCCCAGATGCCCCTGACGTGCCGGATGTGCTCGCTCATCAACTGTTCCGAGCCCTGGGTGTCACCGGCGGCGAGCAGGTCGAGGAGCTGCAGGTGCTCGCGGGCCGAGCCGACCAGGGCGCCACGGGCCGACAGGGCGGACAGACCGTAGAGACGGGCGCGTTTGCGCAGGTCACGAACCACGTCAACGAGGTGGGTGTTGCCCGCGAGCGTCAGCAGGTCCACGTGGAAGCGGATGTCGGCGTCCACGTAGGCGAGCAGGTCGCCGCGCTCGGCCGCGTCGACGATCTCCTGCGCCACGGGCCTCAGCGCCTCGAAGCTCTCCGCGCGGTCCACGTCGGCCAGCCGCGCCACCGTGGGCACCTCGATGAGCCTGCGGATCTCGGTGATCTCGTCCAGGTCGCGTTCGGACAGCTCGGTGACCCGGAAGCCCTTGTTGCGCACCGCCTCGACCAAGCCCTCCTTGGCCAGGTCGAGCATCGCCTCGCGCACCGGGGTCGCGGAGACCCCGAACTGGGCGGCGAGCACCGGCGCCGAGTAGATGACGCCCGGCCGCATCTCACCGGTGATCAGAGCGGCCCGCAGCGCGTGGGCGACCTGCTCGCGCAGGCTCTGCCGCTCGCCCACGGCCGGCAGGTCGAGCCGGTCCTGCGCCGAAGGAGCCATTCCCATGCCTCTCGTCTCGCCCTCGTCCACCTTTGCAGACGGCGGACGCCCGCCAGGGGCCTCCCCGCTCCTTGCTCACGTTCTCGAACGCCCGGGCCCCGCGCCGTGAGGCACCGGCGACCGGTTTCCCGGGTTCCCGGCCGGATGACCGGTGGTGATCATATCGCTCCGCAGCGGGATGAACCGACCCCCGCACGCGGGCCCTCGGCGACCGCGGTACGCGCTCCGCCGTATCCGGCGGACGGCTCGCGGGAATCGGCCGCGACCACGGTAGCTCGTCGCGGGTCAGCCTACTCTCGAAGCGGGGAATCCCGGGGGTGTACGGCGGTCACAGCAGGAAGCCCTCGGGGAAGGGGTCTCGGGGGTCGAGGAAGTACTGCGCGGTCCCGGTGATCCACGCCCTGCCGGTGATGGCCGGGACCACCGCGGGCAGTCCCGCGACGCTCGCCTCCCCGGTGATCCTGCCGGCAAAACGAGTGCCGATGAACGACTCGTTCACGAAGTCGGCGCCGGGGGCGAGCTCACCCCTGGCGTGCAGCTGGGCCATCCTGGCGCTGGTGCCGGTGCCGCACGGCGAGCGGTCGAACCAGCCGGGGTGGATGGCCATCGCGTGCCGCGAGTGGCGGGCATCCGAGCCGGGGGCGAGGAACTGCACGTGGTGGCAGCCCCTGATCGCGGGATCGAGGGGGTGCACCGGCTCGTCCCGCTCGTTGATCGCCTCCATGATCGCCAGGCCCGCGTCGAGGATGTGCCGCCCGTGCGCGCGGTCGAACGGCAGGCCGACGGACTCGACCGGCAGGATCGCGTAGTGGTTGCCGCCGTAGGCCAGGTCGTAGACGACCTCGCCGAACCCCGCCACCCGGACCGTACGGTCCAGACCGACGACGAAGGAGGGCACGTTGGTGATGGTCACCGAGGTCGCGGCGCCGTCCTCGACCCGGACCTCGGCGACGACCAGCCCGGCGGGGGTGTCCAGGCGCACGACCGTCACCGGCTCGGTGACCTCGACCATCCCGGTCTCGACCAGGACGGTCGCCACGCCGATGGTGCCGTGCCCGCACATGGGCAGGCAGCCGGAGACCTCGATGTAGAGGACCCCGAAATCGGCGTCGGGGCGGGTCGGCGGCTGCAGGATCGCCCCGCTCATCGCCGAGTGGCCGCGCGGCTCGTACATGAGCAGGGTCCTGACGTGGTCCATCTCGGCCATGAAGCGCAGGCGGCGCTCGGCCATGGTCGCGCCGGGGACGACACCGACTCCCCCGGTGATCACGCGGGTCGGCATACCCTCGGTGTGGGAGTCGACCGCGTGGAAGACCCGTTTCGTCCTCATAAGTCCTCTTTTATAGCGATAAGTGCCCGCAGTGTCGCCTCGCGCACGGCCGTCTCCTGCTCCGGTGACAGCGGCAGCCTGGGGGGACGGCACGGCCCGCCCCGGTGTCCCGCCAGGTCCATGGCCAGCTTGACGGCCTGGACGAACACGGTTTCCGAGTCCCAGCGCAGCAGCGGGTGCAGCGCGCGGTACAGCGGCAGCGCCACGGCGAGGTCGCCCGCGACGGCGGCACGGTACAGGGCGGCGCAGGGTCCCGGCAGCGCGTTGGGGAACCCGGCGACCCAGCCCGTCACACCCGCGACGGCCAGTTCGAGCAGCACGTCGTCGGCGCCCGCGAGCAGGTCGAGGCCGGGGGCCAGCTCGACGATCCGGTAGGCCCTGCGGACGTCGCCGCTGAACTCCTTGACCGCGACGACCAGGCCCTCGCCGTACAGCCTGGCCAGTAGATCGGGGGTGAGATCGACCCTGGTGTCGTGGGGGTTGTTGTAGGCCACGACCGGCAGGCCCGCCCTGGCCACCTCGCGGTAGTGCTCGACCACGGAGCGCTCGTCGGCCCGGTAGGCGGTCGGTGGCAGCAGCATCACCGCACCGCACCCGGCCTCGCGGGCCTGTTCGGCCCAGCGGCGCGCCTCAGGGGCGCCGTAGGCGGCGACCCCCGGCATGACGCGCTCCCCGCCCACGGCCGCCACCGCCGTCTCGACCACCCGGGCCCGTTCCTGCGGCGTCAGTGTCTGGTACTCGCCCAGGGAGCCGTTCGGCACGACGCCGTCGCAGCCCTCGTCGATCAGCTTTCCGCAGTGGGCCGCGTAGCCGTCCAGGTCGATGGACAGCTCGTCCGTCAGGGGCAGCGCGGTGGCGACCATCACGCCGTGCCAGGGCTTCGTCATCGGGGTCCTCCTGGAGGCTCGGGGGCTTGCGGGGAGGCGTTCGCCAGGTCGCCGAGCCGTACGGGCTGGGCGATCGGGCGCCGGGGCGGCTCGGGGTCGTCACCCACGAGGGCGGCGACGACGTGACCGCACATCCGGCCCTGGCACCAGCCCATACCGGGCCTGGCCAGGAGTTTCACGGCGCGGGCGTCGCGGGCGCCCAGGGAGACCGCCTCCCGCACGGCCGACAGGGGCACCTCCTCGCACCGGCAGACCAACGTGTCGTCACGCAGCCAGTCCTGCCAGCCTTGCCGTACCGGATAGGCACGGGCCAGCGCGGCGGCGAAGGCGGACAGGCGGGCCGCGCGCCGGGAGAGGGCGGGCAGCGGCGGGACGTGACGGCCCAGGTCGGCGGCGGCGGCCCGGCCCGCGAGGCGTCCCTCCGCCTCGGCGAGCGGCGCTCCGCCGACCCCGGTCGTCTCCCCGGCCGCGTAGACGCCGGGCACGCTGGCGCGCATGCCCGCGTCCACCGCGACGACGGGAGCACCGTCTGTCCCCTGACGGGTCAGGCAGCCGAGCTGGACGGGCAGCTCGATCTGGGGGACGAAGCCGTACCCGTAGGCGAGGGTGTCGCACTCGACGGTCCTGGTGGCCAGGGGGCGCCAGCCGGCGTCCAGCCTGGCCACCGTGACGTGGGTCAGCGCGTCGTGGCCGTGTGCCTCGATGACCGCGTGACGGCCCAGGTAGGGGATGCGGTGCCTGGCGAGGCCCAGGCCGTACCCGAGGGCCTCGGCGGCCCTGCCCGCGGTGAGCAGTGGGTGTCTCGCCAGGCCGAGACGGCCGTTCGCCTCGTAGACGCCGCGCACGTCCGCACCGGCGCGGGCCAGGCCCGTGGCCACCGGCAGCAGGAACGGCCCGGTCCCGGCGACCACGATCCGCCTGCCCGCGACGACGAGGTCGCCCTTGAGCAGGGCCTGCGCCCCACCGGCGGTGAGCACGCCCGGCAGGTCCCAGCCGGGGAAGGGCAGCGGCCTGTCGTGGGCGCCGGTGGCGAACAGCAGCGCCCTGGCGGTGACCGTGCGGGGCCGCTCCTCGCGGTCGCCTTCGAGGCAGCGTACGGCGAACCCGTCGCCGGTGTGCTCGACCGCCCAGACACGGTGCCCGAGCAGTACGGCGGCGCGGGCGGTGAGCGTCTCCCACTGCCTGGCGAACCTGGCGGAGCCCGGGGTCGCCCGGTTGGGAGCGCCGAAGCCGCGGAAGTACTGGCCGCCCGGACTCGTGGCCCCGTCGATCAGCACGACGTCCAGCCCGGCCAGGCAGGCGCTGAGGGCCCCGGCGACCCCGGCGGGACCCGCTCCGACGACGGCGAGGTCGTAGGTGCCGGTCACCGCTCGTTCTCCGTGGTGATCCGGTCGCCGGGGCGCGCCTCGGTGAGGCAGGCCCGCAGGGACGGGACACCGTTGACCGTGACCAGGCAGTCGAAGCAGACGCCGATGCCGCAGAACAGCCCACGTGGCCGTCCCTCACGGCGGGTACGGCGCCAGGAGCGGATGCCCGCGCCGTGCAGGGCGGCGCCGACGCTCTGCCCCGGGACGACGGGGACGGCCACGCCGTCCACGGTGATCTCGAACTCGCGATCCACGGGTCTCATCGGCGGGCCTCCTGGAATCGGCCTGGCAGGAAGGGGCGCAGGTCCAGGTCGGGGACGGCGCCGGTCAGGGTCTGGGCGATCAGGTGGCCGGTGGCGGGGGCCAGGCCGATGCCCGCGCCCTCGTGCCCGCAGGCGTGGTGCAGGCCGGGGACGGCGGGGTCCTGCCCGATCACGGGCAGGTGGTCGGGGCAGTAGGGCCGGAAACCGCAGTAGGCCCGGATCGCCCTGAGCCCGGCGAGGACGGGGAACAGCTCGACGGCCTGGCGGGCCAGGCGTTCCAGCACCGGGACCGAGGTCGTGCGGTCGAAGCCAACGCGCTCCCGGCTGGCGCCGACGAGCACGGGTCCCGAGGGGGTCGCCTCGACGACGGCGGAGGTCTCCAGGTCCTCGGAGTCGCTGGCCACGTCGGTGACGTAGGCGGCGGTGTAGACCTTGTGCCTGATCAGCGGCTCCCTGATCGGCTCGGTGACCAGCACGAACCCCCTCCTCGGCAGGATCGGCAGGGGGGTGCCCGCCATGGCGGCGATCTCACCGCCCCAGGTGCCCGCCGCGTTGACGACGGCCCCGGCGAGGATGTCGCCGTGGTCGGTCGCGACGCCGGTGACCCGCTCCCCCGCGCGCAGCAGGCCGGTGACGGTGACGCCGGTGCGCAGCATCAGGGTGCCTCTGCCGAAGCGCTCCGCGCCGCGCCGGATCAGCCTGGCCGCCGCGAGCGCGGGCTGGACCTGGGCGTCCTGCGGGTAGAGCACACCTCCGGCCAGGCCGGGGGCCAGGTGGGGTTCGTGGTCGGTGAGCGCGTCGGCGGGGACGACGACGTGCTCGGCCCCCTGCTCCGCCTGCGCCCCGGCCAGGGCGGTGAGGGCGGCGAGCTCGTGAGGGGTTCTGGCGACCACCAGTCCGCCCTTCGGCTCGTACTCGAACCCGCCGTCGCCGACGCCGTCCTCGGCCAGGCCGAGCCAGAGGTCGCGGGAGAGCAGGGCCAGGGCCAGTTCGGGGCCCGGCGCCTTGTCGGAGACCAGGACGTTGCCCTCCCCCGCCCCCGTGGTGCCCGCCGCGACCGAGCCCCGGTCGACGACGAGGGTGTCCAGCCCCGCGCGTGCCGCGTAGTAGGCGCAGGCGGCCCCCACGGCCCCCGCGCCGATCACCACGACGTCCGGCATGATCCACCTCGTTCCGGATCGACCTATCAGTACCATGTCACATGCTTTTGAGGGGATCAATCGGTCGGCCGAGCGTGTGGGGCAGCGGCGGGACCACCACCCACGCCACCTAGCATGTGAGCCGTGAACCAGCTCCTCGACCAGGCGCGCCCGCGTGCCCTGAGCCTCCTGCCCGGGGTGTGGTCGCCCACGCCCGTGACCATGCGCCGGTGGGCGCTGGCGACCGTCGCCGTCAACGTGGGCATCGTGGTGACCGGCGCCGTCGTGCGGGTCACCGGCTCCGGCCTCGGCTGTCCCACCTGGCCCCGGTGCACCGCCGACAGCTTCGTCCCGGTCGCGCACGCCGACATCTCCCCGCTCAACATGGCCGTCGAGTTCGGCAACCGGCTGCTGAGCTTCGTGGTCCTGATCGTCGGCCTGGCCTGCCTGATATCCGCCATGCGGCTGCGTCCCCGGCGCCGTGACCTGGTGACGCTGGCCTGGATCCAGCCGGTCGGGGTGGCCGCGCAGGCGCTGTGGGGCGGCCTGGTCGTGCGCACGATGCTCAACCCGGTGACCGTGAGCGTGCACTTCCTGCTGTCCATCGGCATGCTCGCCGCCGCCGTCGTCTTCCTCGCCCGCTCCCAGGAGGGGAACGCGGCACCCGAGCCGCTGGTCCACCCGGCCATCCGCACGCTCGGCCTCGCGCTCGTGCCCTCGGTCGCCCTCCTGCTCGTCGCGGGCGTGGTGGTGACCGGCACCGGGCCGCACTCGGGGGACGAGGCCGCCTCCCGCTTCGCCTTCGACATCGAGACCGTGGCCAGGATCCACGCCGACGTGGTCTACGTGGTGGTCGGGCTCACCTTCGCCCTGCTGTTCGCGCTCCACGTCACCAAGGCGCCGGTGGCCGCCAGGCGCGCGGCGCTGACGCTGCTGGGTGTGGAGCTGGCCCAGGGGATCATCGGATACGTCCAGTACTTCCTGGCGCTGCCCGCCTTCCTGGTCGGCCTGCACGTGTTCGGCTCGACGCTGGTGTGGATCTGCACGCTGCGGGTGGTGTTCACGCTGCGCTCACGGGGAGCCTTCGGCACCGAGGCGCTCGCTTCCCCCTGATCTCCCCAAAGATCACGAAATATCGGTAAAACTCGGTGAGAATTGTCGTATGACCGGCATCTTCTCGCTGTCGCGTCCCACCGCGCGGCGTCTCTACCAGGGCGGCGTCCTGCTGAGCGTGCTGGCGCTCGCCCCGCTGACCTGGGCCTGGCTGTCCAGCTCGGGGCACACGGCGGTCGCCGACTCCTCTCCCTCCTGGACCTCCGAGGTCCCCGCGGCCCCCACGGCGCTGGTCCTCGGGGCCGCCGCCCCCGGGGGTCAGCCCTCGCCGATGCTGGCCAGGCGGCTGGACATCTCCGCCGAGCTGTACCGCTCGGGCAGGGTCCGGGCCCTGCTGCTGTCCGGCGACAACGGCAGGAAGGACTACGACGAGCCGACCGCCATGCGCGACTACCTGCTCGCCCGTGGCGTTCCCGCGCGTGCCCTGGTGCTCGACTACGCGGGCTTCGACACCTGGGACTCGTGCGTGCGGGCCCGCCAGGTGTTCGGGGCGAGCAGGGTGACCGTGGTGACCCAGCTCTTCCACCTGCCCAGGGCCGTGACGCTGTGCCGAGCGGCGGGCCTGGAGACGTTCGGCGTCGGCGACGACTCGGCCACCCGATGGGCCTCGACCACCTACGCCGGTGCCGTCCGCGAGTTCGGCGCCACCGCCAAGGCCTTCCTGGACGCGGTGGTCCTACGCTCCTCCCCCGTCTTCCCCGGCCCGCGCGAGACCACCCTGGACACCGCGCTCGACACGGCGGATCAGTCGGGACGCGGGTAGGGAGCCTGCGCCGGTCCCCAGGGCTGCGCCTGCGTGCCGTACGGCCCGGCGCCGTCGGGAGGCCGGGGCGGCGGGAAGGCGGCGCGGGCGTCGGCCATGCACTGCAGCAGGGCCTGCTGCTCCTCGTTGAACGTGCGCTCGTCGATCACGTGACGCCTGGCCCGCTCGTGCAGCAGACCGATCTCGGTCGCGGCGAGCTGGTAGTCGTTCATCGCCCGCAGCCCGGGCCTGCCGCCGTTCTCCCTGGCCCACTGCCTGGCGTTGCGGCGCCCGGGGAGCGAGGAGAGCATGGCCACGTCGTACGGCCCGACCAGGCCGGTGGCCCCGTAGGCGGGCAGGTAGGTCATGATCAGGCCGACGATGCGCTTGCGGTCCCTGAAGACGATCCAGATCAGCACGACCAGCACGACCATCAGCAGCAGGTAGGCGGCGGCCAGGCCCCCGATGCCCACGTAGGAGGCCAGGCCGTTCCAGATGCCGTGCAGCAGCATGGCGCCGACCCAGCCCGCCGCGACCACCCAGATGCGTCCCGGCCCCCTGCGCTGGGCGGCGTAGGCGACCGCGACGCCGATCATCGAGGTGAACAGCGGGTGCGCGAACGGCGACAGGATGCCCCGCAGCACGACCGTCACGGCAAGTCCCCTGGCCCCCATCTCGTGCAGGGCGGCCACGTAGTAGCTGACGTTCTCGCTCATCGCGAAGCCGAGGCCGACCATGCTGGCGTAGATGACGCCGTCGGTCGGCCCGTCGAGCTCGGCCCTCCTGAACCTGAGCAGGCCCAGCAGGACCAGGCCCTTCATCGTCTCCTCGACCACCGGGGCGCCGAAGGTGGCGGCGATGTTGCGGGCGGTGTCGTAGCCGAGGCGGACGGTGCTCTCGATGTAGATGAGGCCGAGGGAGTTGACCACCCCGGCCACCAGGACCGCGACCCCCGCACCCCAGGCGAAGGCGAAGATCAGGTTGCTGCGGGGTTCGGGCTCCATGCGGTCGAGCGCGAGGACTGCGGCCAGCAGCACGGGAACCGGCGCCAGCGCGAGCGCCAGGGCGATGAAGAAGTAGACCGGATCTCCGTTGATCAGGTCGAAGGAGAAGGAGGCCAGCGCGCACAGACCGGCCACGACGAGCCCCGAGATCAGCGCGACGGACGGGCGGTCCCTCAAGACCCAGCGGGGATCACGGCTCGCCATGCGGCAACCGTAACCGATCAGCCACGACGTGTCCCCTCTCCTCCGGCGGCGGTCCGTAACCGGCCACGAGGAGGTATTGCCGGACAGGGCGGCACGAAACGGTGATACCCCTCAGGCTCAGACGAGCAGGGAGTCGACGGCGACCGCGAGGAAGAGCAGCGCCAGGTAGGCGTTCGACCAGTGGAAGAAGCGCATCGGCCGCAGGTCCACCCCGGTCTTGCCCGCGTTGACCCGGCCGAGAAGGCGGTAGACCTCCCACAGGCAGGCCACGCCGAGGACGGCCGCCACGACGGGGTACAGGAGCGTCGTGCCCGCGACCGGCCACAGCAGTAGCGAGCACAGCACCGTGGCCCAGGTGTAGGCCAGGCTCTCCAGCACCACGCGGCGCTCGGTGGCCACGACGGGGAGCATGGGGACCTTCGCCGCGGCGTAGTCGTCCTTGTAGCGCATGGCCAGGGTCCAGGTGTGCGGCGGCGTCCAGAAGAACACCACGCCGAAGAGCACGACCGGGGCCCAGGAGAGGCTGCCCGTGATGCCCGCCCAGCCGATCAGCACCGGCATGCAGCCCGCGATGCCGCCCCACACCACGTTCTGCGGGGTCCTGCGCTTGAGGATCATCGAGTAGACGAGCACGTAGAAGAGGTTGGCCCCCAGCGAGAGCAGCGCGGCCAGCCAGTTCACCGTCAGCCCCAGGCCGAGGGTCGACAGCACGCCGAGGGCGATGCCGAAAATCAGCGCGTTGGTGGGCGGCACCTGGTCACGGGCCAGCGGGCGGCGCCGGGTACGGCGCATCGCGGCGTCGATGTCACGGTCGATGTAGCAGTTCAGCGCGTTGGCGCTGCCCGCGGACAGGGTGCCGAAGACCAGCGTGCAGACGGCGATCCACAGCGGTGGCAGTCCCTTGGCGGCCAGGAACATCACCGGCAGCGTCGTGATCAGCAGCAGCTCGATGATCCGCGGCTTGGTGAGGGCGACATAGGCCTTCACGGCGTCGCCGAACGAGCGCGGCACGACGGACGCCGCCGCCCCCGTCGTGGGCGGGGCCGTCGATTGCTTGTCGGTCAGCACCATTTACGGCGCTTCCAGCACGTGCGGGGTCAACGCGTAACCTCTGATTAGAGCGAATCCGTGGATGCGGGCACCAGCCAGCCTGAGTCCCCAACTGTAGTTGTTGGGGTGGCCGGTTCCGGCATGGGGTGGGGAAGCGGCGTGATGTGACGCCTTCAGGGGGTTGTGTCCAGGTCTGTTCTGGCTCCTGCGGACTCGCCCCGGCTCGGCCTTACGCAACGGTAGTGATGCCGAACCGTTAGGGTCCGGTGTGGGCGGGAAAAGCCAAACCGGCGCCACCATCACACGACTAGATCCGGAGATCGAGCAGTTGAGCAGCGAACTCGTGCCAGCCCTTGAATGGAGCGACCTTGACCGCCGCGCGGTCGACGTCGTACGGGCCCTGGCGATGGACGCGGTAGAGAAGGCGGGGTCCGGTCACCCGGGCACCGCGATGAGCCTGGCGCCCGCCGCCTATCTGCTTTTCCAGCGGGTGATGCGCCATGACCCCTCCGACCCCACCTGGGTGGGCCGGGACCGCTTCGTGCTCTCGGCGGGGCACTCAAGCCTGACCCTTTACATCCAGCTCTTCCTGTCCGGCTACGGGCTGTCCCTCGACGACCTGAAGGGGCTGCGCCAGTGGGGCAGCCTCACCCCGGGTCACCCCGAGCACGGCCACACCGTCGGCGTCGAGACGACCACGGGCCCGCTGGGCCAGGGCATCGGCAACGCCGTCGGCATGGCCATGGCGGCCCGCCGTGAGCGCGGCCTGTTCGACCCGGCCGCCGCCGAGGGCACCAGCCCCTTCGACCACACCATCTGGTGCATCGCCTCCGAGGGCGACATCGAGGAGGGCATCAGCCACGAGGTCAGCGCCCTGGCCGGTCACCAGAAGCTCGGCAACCTGGTCGTCGTCTTCGACAGCAACCACATCTCCATCGAGGACGACACCCAGATCGCGCTGAGCGAGGACATCGTCAAGCGCTACGAGGCGTACGGCTGGCACGTCCAGACCGTCGACTGGACCGAGGGCGACACCTACTCGGAGAACGTCGAGGCGCTCCACGAGGCCCTTGAGGCCGCCCGCGCCGAGACCGGCAAGCCCTCCTTCATCAGGCTTCGCACGATCATCGGCTGGCCCGCGCCCAACAAGCAGAACACCGGCAAGGTCCACGGCTCCGCGCTCGGCGCCGACGAGGTCGCCGCGACCAAGAAGGTCCTCGGCCTCAACCCGGCCAAAAGCTTCGACGTCCCCGATGAGGTGCTTGAGCACGCCCGCGAGGTCGTCGCCCGGGGCCGCGCCGCCCACGCCGAGTGGGACACGGCCTACGCCGCCTGGCGCGAGGCCAACCCGGAGCGGGCCGCGGAGTTCGACCGCATCTCCGCCAGGCTGCTGCCGCCCGGCTGGACCGAGGCGCTGCCGGCCTTCGAGCCCGGCGCCTCCGTGGCGACCCGCAAGGCCTCCGGCGAGGTGCTCAGCAGCCTGGCGCCGGTGCTGCCCGAGCTGTGGGGCGGCTCCGCCGACCTGGCCGAGTCGAACAACACCACGATGAAGGGCGAGCCGTCCTTCATCCCCGACGAGTACCAGACCAAGGAGTTCCCCGGGAACCGCTACGGCAGGACGCTGCACTTCGGCATCCGCGAGCACGGCATGGGGGCCATCCTCAACGGCATCGCGCTGCACGGCGGCACCCGGCCCTACGGTGGCACGTTCCTGGTCTTCAGCGACTACATGCGCCCCGCCGTACGGCTGGCGGCGCTGATGCAGCTGCCGGTCATCTACGTCTGGACGCACGACTCCATCGGCCTGGGCGAGGACGGCCCGACCCACCAGCCGATCGAGCACCTGTGGGCGCTGCGGGCCATCCCCGGTCTCGACGTGGTGCGTCCCGCCGACGCCAACGAGACCGTCACCGCCTGGCGGACCGTGATCGAGCACACCGACCGTCCGGCCGCGCTGGCGCTGACCCGGCAGAACCTGCCGGTCTACGAGGGCACCGGTGACGCGTCGAAGGTCGCCAAGGGCGCCTACGTGCTCCAGGAGGCCTCCAACGGGCAGCCGGACGTCATCCTGATCGGCACCGGCTCCGAGGTCGAGCTGGCCGTGGGGGCCCGTGAGCTCCTTGAGGCCCAGGGCATCTCGACCCGGGTCGTCTCGATGCCGTGCGTCGAGTGGTTCCACGCCCAGGACGCCGCCTACCGGCAGACGGTGCTGCCGTCCGCGGTCCACGCGCGGGTGGCCGTCGAGGCGGGAATCGGGCTGGGCTGGCGGGAGTTCGTGGGAGATGAGGGGGAAGTGGTCAGCCTGGAGCACTTCGGTGCCTCGGCTCCCTACAGGACCCTCTACGAGCAGTTCGGCCTCACCGCCGAGCGCGTGGCCGCCGCAGCCAAGGCGAGCCTCGCCAGGACCGGGGCCGACAAGGGCGAGACGACGGGAAACTGATCATGAGTGAGATTCTCAAGAGCCTGACCGACCAGGGCGTCTCCATCTGGCTTGACGACATCAGCCGGGAGCGCCTGCGCACCGGCAACCTGGAGGCGCTGATCCGCGACAAGCACGTGGTGGGCGTCACCTCCAACCCGACGATCTTCGCCTCGGCGCTGAGCAAGGGCGACGCCTACGACACCCAGATCCACGACCTCGCGGTCCGGGGGGTGGATGTCGAGGAGGCGGTGCGCGCCATCACCACCTACGACATCCGCTGGGCCGCCGACGTGCTCAGGCCGGTCTACGACGCCACCGGCGGCGTGGACGGCAGGGTCTCAATCGAGGTCGATCCCCGCCTGGCCAAGGACACGGACAAGACCGTCGCCGAGGCGCGGGCGCTGTGGTGGATGGTCGACCGTCCCAACCTGTTCATCAAGATCCCCGCCACGGTCGAGGGACTGGCCGCGATCACGCAGGCGATCTCCGAGGGCATCAGCGTGAACGTCACGCTGATCTTCTCCCTGGAGCGCTACCGCGCGGTCCTGGACGCCTGGCTGACCGGCCTTGAGCGGGCCAGGGCCAACGGCCTGAACCTCGCGGGCATCGAGTCGGTGGCCTCCTTCTTCGTCAGCCGGGTCGACACCGAGATCGACAAGCGCCTGGACAAGATCGGCACCCCCGAGGCCAAGGCCCTCAAGGGCAAGGCCGCGGTCGCCAACGCCCGCCTGGCCTACGCCGCCTACGAGGACGTGGTCAACTCCCCGCGCTGGCAGGCGCTGAGCGCCGCTGGTGCCCGCCCGCAGCGCCCGCTGTGGGCCTCGACCGGCACCAAGGACCCCAGCTACCCCGACACCCTCTACGTCGACGAGCTGGTCACCCGCGACACGGTCAACACGATGCCGGAGAAGACCCTCGGCGCCGTCGCCGACCACGGGCGCATCAGCGGCGACACCGTCCGCTCCCGCTACGAGGAGGCCTGGAACACCATGGCCGCCCTCAAGGAGGCCGGTATCGACTACGACGACGTGGTGCGGGTGCTGGAGGAGGAGGGCGTCGAGAAGTTCGAGGCCTCCTGGAACGAACTGCTGGCCACCGTCTCCGCCGAGCTCCGGAAGGCGTGAACCACATGTCGGTTTCCGTGACGTTCGGTGAGGACAGGCTGGCCGAGCAGGCCGCTGAGGCGGCCGCGCGGCTCGTCTCCGAGGGCGTTCCCGAGGCCCTCTCGAACGGGGACCCCACCCTGTGGGGTCCGGACGCCGAGCCGGAGGCCGCGATCCGTCTCGGCTGGCTCGACCTCCCGCAGAGCAGCAGGCGGTTGCTGCCGCAGATCGGCGAGCTGGTCGAGCGGGCCCGCGAGCGGGGCCTCGACCACGTGGTCCTGGCCGGTATGGGCGGCTCCTCGCTGGCCCCCGAGGTCATCACCACCACCGCCGACGTGCCGCTGACCGTGCTTGACACGACCGACCCAGGTCAGGTGCTGCGCGCGCTGCGCGACCGGCTCGACCGCACCGTCCTGGTGGTCGCCAGCAAGAGCGGCGGCACGGTCGAGACCGACAGTCACCGGCGCGTCTACGAGCGGGCCTTCCGCGAGGCGGGCATCGACCCGGCCGAGCGGATCGTCGTGGTCACCGACCCCGGCTCCCCGCTTGAGCGGACCGCCGTCGAGGCCGGTTACCCGGTCGTGCTGGCCGACCCGAACGTCGGTGGCCGCTACAGCGCCCTGACGGCCTTCGGGCTGGTGCCCAGCGCGCTGGCGGGCGCGGACGTGGAGAGGCTGCTCGACGAGGCCGCCGAGGTGCGGCCGCTGCTCGCGCGGGCGGAGGGCAACCCTGGTCTCGACCTGGGCGCCGCCCTCGGCGCCGCCGCGCTCGCCGGGCGCGACAAGCTCGTGATCGAGGACGGCCTGTCCGAGATCAACGGCCTGCCCGACTGGATCGAGCAGCTGATCGCCGAGTCGACCGGCAAGTCCGGCAGGGGCATCCTGCCGGTCGTCGGCGCCGAGCCGGGCGACGCCCCCGACGAGCTGCTCGCCGGGATCGACTCCGACGGCGTGCTCACCGTCAGCGGGCCGCTCGGCGGCCAGTTCCTGGTGTGGGAGTACGCCACGGCCATCGCGGGCCGCCTGCTGGGCATCGACCCCTTCAACCAGCCGAACGTGGCCGAGTCGAAGGAGAACACCGGCAGGCTGCTCGACCGGGAGGAGCTGCCTACCGGCACGCCGATCCTGGTCGACGGCCCGGTCGAGGTGTACGGCGAGCTGCCCGGCGGCGAGGTCCCCAAGGACCTGCCCGAGGTGCTCACCCGCCTGCTTGAGGCCATCCCCGAGGACGGCTATCTCGCGATCATGGCCTACCTCGACAGGGAGGCGGCCTTCGACGCCCCGCACGCCGAGGACGCCTCCTTCGAGGAGATGACCGACGCCTGGAGCGCCGCCGACCCCGCGACGCTGCGCGGGCGTCTCGCGGTGCGCACCGAGCGGCCCGTCACCTTCGGGTGGGGTCCCCGCTTCCTGCACTCGACCGGCCAGTACCACAAGGGCGGTCCGCAGAACGGGGTGTTCCTGCAGATCACCGGGGCCGTCGACGAGGACGTCGAGGTGCCCGGCAAGCCGTACACGCTGGGCAGGCTGCAGCTCGCGCAGGCCCTGGGCGACCAGGACGCGCTGGCCGGGCGGGGACGGCCCGCCGTACGACTGCATCTGACCGACCGCACCGCCGGTGTCGCACGCCTCCTTGAGGCTGCGCGGGAGGCCTGAATGAGTGACAAGCAGTCCGGAACCCGCCCGGCAGAGGCGGAGCCGGAGGACGTGCGCGGCGAGAACGCGCACGCCGACCCGGTGGAGAGCGAGCGGGCGGCGGCCGAGACCTCGGCGGCGGCGATCGTCGGCACCACCGAGGCCCTGATCGAGTCCAACCCGCTGCGTGACCCTCGTGACAAGCGGCTGCCCCGGGTCGCGGGCCCGTGCGTGCTGGTCCTGTTCGGTGTGACGGGTGACCTGGCGCGCAAGAAGCTGCTGCCCGCGATCTACGACCTGGCGAACCGGGGGCTGCTGCCCCCCGGTTTCTCCCTTGTCGGTTTCGCCCGCCGCGACTGGCAGGACCAGGACTTCGCGCAGCTCACCCATGACGCCGTCAAGGAGCACGCGCGCACGCCCTTCCGCGAGGAGGTCTGGAAGCAACTGTCCGAGGGCATCTTCTTCTGCCCCGGGGAGTTCACCGACGACGGCGCGTTCGACACGCTGGCCATGATGCTCAAGGAGATCGACCAGACTCGGGGAACGGGCGGGAACTACGGGTTCTACCTGTCGGTGCCGCCGAAGTTCTTCCCGGTCGTGGTCCAGCAGCTCAAGCGCACCGGGCTGGCCAACGCCCCCGAGGGCTCCTGGCGCCGGGTGGTGATCGAGAAGCCCTTCGGGCACGACCTGAAGAGCGCCCAGGAGCTCAACGCGATCACCAGCGCGGTCTTCCCGGAGAGCTCGGTGTTCCGCATCGACCACTACCTGGGCAAGGAGACCGTCCAGAACATCCTGGCGCTGCGCTTCGCCAACAACCTGTTCGAGCCGATCTGGAACCGGGGCTACGTCGACCACGTCCAGATCACGATGGCCGAGGACATCGGCATCGGCGGCAGGGCCGGATACTACGACGGCATCGGCGCGGCCCGTGACGTGATCCAGAACCACCTGCTGCAGTTGCTCGCCCTGGTGGCGATGGAGGACCCGACGTCGTTCGGGGCCGACTCGCTGCGCAGGGAGAAGGAGAAGGTCCTCAAGGCGGTGCAGTTGCCGCCCGACCTGGCGGTGTCCACCGCGAGGGGCCGCTACGGTCCCGGCTGGCAGGGCGGGGAGCCGGTGGCGGGCTACACCCAGGAGGACGGCATCCCGCCCGACTCCATCACCGAGACCTACGCCGCGGTCAAGCTGGAGATCGCCAACCGCCGCTGGGCCGGGGTGCCGTTCTACCTGCGCACCGGCAAGCGGCTCAGCCGCAGGGTGACCGAGGTCGCGGTGATCTTCCAGCGCGCGCCGCACCTGCCCTTCAGCAAGGACGACACCGAGATCCTGGGGCAGAACGCCCTGGTCATCCGGGTCCAGCCGGACGAGGGCATCACGGTGCGTTTCGGCTCGAAGGTGCCGGGGACCGCCATGGAGGTCAGGGACGTCTCGATGGACTTCGCCTACGGCGAGTCGTTCATGGAGTCCTCCCCCGAGGCCTACGAGCGGCTGCTGCTGGACGTGCTGATCGGCGATCCGCCGCTCTTCCCGCACCAGCGCGAGGTCGAGCTGTCGTGGTCGATCCTCGACCCGATCGAGGACTTCTGGACCACCCAGGGCCCGCCGGAGGAGTATCCCTCCGGCACCTGGGGTCCCACCTCGGCCGACGAGATGATGGCCCGCGACGGACGCGAGTGGAGGAGGCTGTAGATGACGAGCTTCATGCTCACCGGCACGACCGCGTCGAAGATCTCCTCCCAGCTCACCCAGCTACGGCACCAGATGGGCACCCCCGCGGTCGGCATGGTGCTGACGCTGGTGGTGGTCTGCGACGAGGGCAACCAGTACGACGCGGTCAGGGCGGCGACCGAGGCGGCCAGGGAGCACCCCTCCCGGATACTGGTCGTCATCCCCCGCGATCCGAACGAGCCCAACCGGCTCGACGCCGAGATCCGGTTCGGCGAGTCGACGCCGGGCGAGGTCATCCTGCTGCGGCTGTACGGCGAGCTCACCAAGCACGCCGACTCGGTGGTCGGCCCGCTGCTGCTCACCGACACCCCGGTGGTCGTCTGGTGGCCCGGTTCCTGTCCCCCGGTCCCGGCGAAGGACCCGATCGGCCTGCTCGCCCAGCGCCGCATCGTCGACGCCAGGTCGGCGGCCGACTCGGTCGAGGCGATCACGAGCCGGTCGAAGGGGTATGTGCCCGGCGACACCGACCTGGCCTGGACCCGGCTGACGACGTGGCGGAGCCTGCTGGCCGCCGTGTTCGACCAGCCGGTCGGCAAGGTCAAGAAGGGGGTCGTCGAAGCGGCTCCCGGCCACGCGAGCGCGCTGCTGCTCGCGGCCTGGCTGAGCGAGCGCCTCGGCGTCCCGGTCAAGGTCGTCGACTCCGCGGGGCCCGGCCTGACCGCGGTCAGGCTGACCACCGCCAACGGTGACATCGTCATCACCCGTGGCGACGGGCGGCTGGCCACGCTGTCGCTTCCCGGCAGGCCCGACCGTCAGGTCGCGCTGACCAGGCGGCCGACCGCGGAGCTGCTGGCCGAGGAGATGCGCCGCCTCGACCCAGACGAGATCTACGAGGCCGCGATCCGGCGGATCGCCCGCGGCCGCAAGTCCTGACAGCCGGGTGAGGCGTCCCGCGGTCCGCCGCGGGACGCCTTCGCGGCGGGGCTCCCGTACCGAAGGCCCGGCCGTGGCATCCGCCGAGAGTTCGTGAGAGAGAAGTCCCGTGAGCGTTCCCTCTGTGATCATCCATCGCGACGCCGACATGCTCGCCAAGGCGGTCGCCGCCCGGGTGATCACCGGCCTCGTCGACGTCCAGTCCAGCCGGGGCTCGGCGTCCCTGGTGCTGACCGGCGGCACCGTCGGCATCGCGACCCTTGCCGAGATCGCGGCCAGCCCGGCCCGTGACGCGGTCGACTGGCGGCACCTGGACATCTGGTGGGGTGACGAGCGTTTCCTGCCGTCCGGCGACCCCGAGCGCAACGAGACCGGTGCCCGGGCGGCCCTGCTCGACCACGTCGATCTCGACCCGGCCCGCGTCCACGTGATGCGCGGTCCCGACTCGGGGATGACGGCCGAGGAGTCGGCCGACGCCTACGCCGAGGAGCTGCGCCGGGCCGCGCGTCCCGAGGACCACGCCCCGGCGCCGTCGTTCGACATCCTGCTGCTGGGCATGGGGCCTGACGGCCACGTGGCCTCGCTGTTCCCCGGGATGCCCGCGCTCTACGACACCCGTCCCGTGGTCGCGGTGCACGGCGCGCCGAAGCCGCCGCCCACCCGGATCTCACTGACGCTGCCGGTCATCCAGGCGGCGCGCGAGGTGTGGGTGGTCGCCGCCGGTGAGGAGAAGGCCTCGGCCGTACGGCTCGCGCTGTCCGGCTCCGGGCCCGTGCAGATCCCCGCGGCGGGTGCCCGGGGCAGGCAGCGGACGCTGTTCCTGCTGGACAGGGCCTCCGCCTCCAAGATCCCCGCCTCCCTCGGCCGGATCTCCTCCCCCTGATCCCGGTCAGACGAGGGCGTCGATCTCGGTGAGGAGGCGCCCTCGGCTCTCCCGGTCCAGGCAGGAGGCGTTGACGGCGTTGCGGGCCAGGGCCGCGAGCTCCCGCTCGCCGAACCCGAACACCTCGGCGGCGACGCGGTACTCCCCGCTCAGGGTGGTCGCGAACATGGGCGGGTCGTCGCTGTTCAGCGTGACGAACAGCCCCTCCTCGACCAGCCGGGGCAGGGGGTGGTCCCCGATCGTGGCGACCTGCCCGGTGCACACGTTCGAGGTGGGGCAGACCTCGATGGGGATCTGCCTCTCGCGGAGGTGGGCGAGCAGGCGGGGGTCGTCCAGGCAGGCGATGCCGTGGCCGATCCGCTCGGCGCCGTAGCCGTCGAGGGCCTCCCAGATGGTCTCGGGACCGGTCATCTCCCCGGCGTGCGGGAGGCTGCGCAGCCCGGCGGCCCGCGCGGCCCCGAAGGCGTCCCGGTAGACGTCGCGGTACTTCACCCGCTGCTGTTCGATCCCGCCGATACCAAAACCTACCAAATCCCTGGGAGGTTCCTGTAGGGCGTGGTCCAGGGTCACCCTGGCCGCCTCCTCCCCCCACTCCCCGGCGATGTCGAAGACGTAGGCGACCCGGACGCCGTACTCGGTGCGGGAGCGCTCCGCGGCCAGGTCGAGCGCCTCGGTGACGGCCCGCATGGGCATGCCCGCCAGGTGGTGACCGTACGGCGTGACCGTCAGCTCGACGTAGCGCCCGTTCTGCGCGGCGAGGTCCCGCGCCAGCCCCGTCACCAGGGTCTCCACGTCCTCCGGCTCCCTGACCAGGGAGTTCACCGCGAGGTAGACCTGGGCGAAGTGCGGGAAGTCGCGGAAGGCGTAGAAGGCCCGCAGCTCCTCCTCCGTGGTGGGCACCGGGCCGCCGGGGTGACGGCGGGCGAGTTCGAGGACCGTGGACACGGAGGCGGAGCCGACCAGGTGGACGTGGAGTTCGACCTTGGGCAGCGCGTCGATGAAGGCGGCGACGTCCCTGGAGGCGATGTCGCTGGAGGAGTCGGTCATGCGGCCGACCTTACGCATGCCGTACCGTCATCCGATAATTTCTGACGTTGAAATGTCAGCTTCAGTGTTCGTCGGGCACCGGGGCTGTCTCGGTCAGCGCGCCGACGGCGAGCCTGGCCTCGACCACGCCGGGGTCGTCGGTCGGGGTGACGGCGGCGCCCAGCGAGGTCAGCAGGGCGCGCATGCGCGCGTTGTCCGTGTGCATCGCGGCCCTGACCTCGGCGAGCCCGAGGTCGCGAGCGACGGCGAGGATCGTCCTGGCCAGCGCGGCGCCCAGTCCCATGCCCTGCCAGCGGTCCTCGACCAGCATGGCCAGCCTGGCGGTCCCCGGCTCGGGGGTGAGGGCGAGGGTGGCCACGGCGATGACCTGCCCGTCGTGTCCGGCGACCAGCGACCGGCCCCGGGAGCGGTCGCAGAGCCGGTCGAAGGCGTGGGGCGGCAGCGCGGGCATCGTGGTGAAGTAGCGGAAGCGGCGCGTCTCCGGTGAGCAGCGGTCATGCAGGTCGCGGACCGCCTCGCGGTAGAGCTCGGTGAGCGGGAGGATCCGCGCCTCGGTGCCGTCGGACAGCGTGACGACCCGCTCCGCGCCGGGCCGCCGCCTGAGGGACGGCTGCGCGAGCCGTACGAAGGAGGCGGCCCTGGCGGCCTCCGTCAGCGTGAAGGGCAGCCCGGCCCTGCGCAGCCGGACGGAGCGGCGCGTGGCGACCGGGACGGTCAGCAGCGTCGGGTCCGGCAGGTCGCTCATCTCGGAGCCGTAGACCCAGCGGGCGTCCTCGGCGCGCAGCAGTTCGGCGAGCAGTTCGGGAAGGCGCCAGGGCTCGGCGCGCAGCCTCGCGGCGAGTAGGAGGGCGCGGGTCGGCTCGTCGGTCAGCTCGTGGGCGGTCGCGGGGACGACCTGGACGTGGCGACCGCCCGCCGCCTCCAGCGCCTCGCGCACCGTCTCGGCCCCCGCGGGGATGTCGGCGACGAACTCGTCCACGGTGCCGTCGGTGTTGGACTGGACGCTCAGGCCCAGGATGTTGCCGCCCTTGTCCGCGAGCGCGGCGGCCAGCGAGGCCAGTCGTCCGGGACACTCGTCAACCGTGGTACGAATCCTCAGGAACCCCATCGGAACACTCCCTCCGTCAGGCACAGCCTGCCGTGCCTCTGTTACGGGACCGCTACGCGGGAGTGAGACCGCAGTTACGTCATGAAATATCACCCATGATGCGGTTATACAACGCTTTCCGTTGGAAGGTTCGTGCTAATTGACGGATATAGCAGGATGTATGGCCATGAGCACGCGTGTTCCACTCTCCGAGGACTTCGTCAACGGGGACGTCTCCTTCTGGTACCGCTCCCTCGGCATCCCCGAGGCGGGCTCCCCGCTCGACGGTGACCGCGACGCCGACGTGGTGATCGTCGGCGCGGGCTACACCGGCCTGTGGACGGCCTACTACCTGAAGAAGGCGAGCCCCGGGCTGCGGGTGGTCGTGCTGGAGAAGGAGTTCGCGGGCTACGGCGCGTCGGGACGCAACGGCGGCTGGCTGGTCGGCGAGCTGGCCGGGACCCCGGAGCGCTACGCCAGGACCCACGGCGTCGAGGCGGCCAGGCGGCTGCAGCGCGTGATGTTCGAGGCGGTCGACGAGGTCGTCGCCGTCGCCGGGCGGGAGGGAATCGACGCCGACATCGTCAAGGGCGGCGTGACCACGGTCGCGACCAACGCCGCCCAGGACCGGCGGCTGCGCGAGCTGCTCGCGCACGAACGGCACTGGGGCTGGACGGAGGAGGACGTCAGGCTGCTCGACCCGGCCGAACGGGAAGCCCGCCTGCGGGTCGAGGGAGCTGTCAGCGCGATCTGGAGCCCGCACTGCGCCCGCATCCAACCGGCCAAGCTCGCCCGTGGCCTGGCGCGGGCCGTACGGGACCTGGGGGTCGAGATCTTCGAACGCACCCCGGTCACCGAGATCGCCCCTGGCCGGGCCCGCACGCCGTACGGCACCGTCCACGCGGGCCACGTCATCCGGGCGACCGAGGGGTTCACCGCGGAGCTCCGGCAGTACCACCGGGCGTGGCTGCCGATGAACAGTTCGATGATCGTCACCGAGCCGCTCGGCGAGCTGTGGGACGAGATCGGCTGGGAGGGCTGCGAACTGCTCGGCGACATGGCGCACTACTACATGTACGCCCAGCGCACCGCCGACGGCAGGATCGCCTTCGGCGGGCGCGGCAAGCCCTACCTGTACGGCTCCCGCGTCGACGACAGGGGACGCACCCACGACTGGACGATCGAGGCGCTGTGGGAGCTGCTGACCGGTATGTTCCCCGCCGTCCGGGCCTCCCGGGTGGCCCACGCCTGGTCGGGCGTGCTCGGTGTGCCCCGCGACTGGTGCGCGACCGTGCACGTGGACCACGCGACCGGTGTCGGCTGGGCGGGCGGCTACACCGGGCACGGGGTGACCACGACCAACCTCGCGGGCCGTACACTGCGGGACCTGATCCTGCGCCGGGACACCGAGCTGACCTCGCTGCCCTGGGTCGGCCGCAGGGTGCGAGGCTGGGAGGTCGAACCGCTGCGCTGGATCGGGGTACACGCCATGTACGACCTGTACCGCCGCGCGGACGCCAGGGAACGGGCGGGACTCGGCCGTACCTCCGTCCTGGCACGGTTCGCCGACTCCATCACCGGACGCTGAAGGAGAGCCATGACCCACCCGTCCCACCCCCTCGTCCACGTGCCGGAGCGGCGGCGGTGAGCGACATCCTGTTCCGTGGCGGCCGGGCGTTCCTGGCCGCGGACGCCTTCGCCGAGGCGGTCCTGGTCCGCGACGGCAGGATCGCCGCCGTCGGCCCCGAGCCCGATCTCGTACGGCGAGCGGCCCCCGGCCACGAGACCGTGGACCTCGGCGGCGGCCTGCTGGTCCCCGGCATCACCGACGCGCACATCCACCCGGTGCAGGCGGGCCTCGAACGCGCCAGGTGCGACCTGTCCGAGGTGTACGGCCTGCCGGAGTACCTCGACCGGATCATCTCCTACGCCGAGACGAACACCACCCGCGAGTGGATCGAGGGCGGCGGCTGGGACATGGCGGCCTTCCCCGGCGGCCTGCCGCACCGCTCACAGCTCGACTTCCTCGACCGGCCCGCCTACCTGCTCCAGCGCGACCACCACGCGGCCTGGGTCAACGGCCTCGCCCTGCGGCTTGCGGGCATCACTCGTGAGACGCCCGACCCGCCGGACGGCCGCATCGAGCGCGACCCGGATGGCACACCGAGCGGCGTGCTGCACGAGGGCGCGATGGACCTGGTCGGGGTCCTCACCCCGCGCCCGACGCCGCAGGACCTGACCGACGCGCTCGTCGAGGCCCAGAACCACCTGTTCTCGCTGGGCGTCACCGGCTGGCAGGACGCCATCGTCGGCTCCTACGCGGGCTGGGACGACCAACTGCCCACCTATCTGGCGGCGGCCTCCTCGGGACGGCTGAGGGCCAGGGTCGTCGGCGCGCTGTGGTGGGACCGTACCCGCGGCGCCGAGCAGATCCCCGAGCTGATCGAGCGCCGCGCCGCCGCGGAGGGCCTGGAGCGGTTCCAAGCGACCTCGGTGAAGATCATGCAGGACGGCATCACCGAGAACTTCACCGCCGCGGTGATCGAGCCCTACTGCCGCTGCGGCGGCACCGGCCTGTCGTACGTGGACCCGGTGTCGTTGAAGGAGTACGTGACCGAGCTGGACCGGCACGGTTTCCAGGTGCACTTCCACGCGATCGGTGAACGCGCGGTCCGCGAGGCCCTCGACAGCCTGGAGGGGACGGACCGCGCCAACCGGCACCACATCGCGCACCTGCAGATCATCGAGCCCCCCGACGTGCCGCGCTTCGCCGCCCTCGGGGTGACGGCCAACATCCAGCCGCTGTGGGCGACCCACCACGCGCAGATGGACGAGCTGACGATCCCCTTCCTCGGCGACGAGCGGGCCTCCTGGCAGTACCCCTTCGCCGACCTGCTGCGCACGGGCGCCCGGTTCTGCGCGGGCAGCGACTGGCCGGTCTCGACCGCCGACCCGTTCCAGGGCATGCACGTCGGGGTCAACCGCACCGAGCCGGGGGGTTCGGTCCACGCGGACTACCCGACCGCGCAGACGCCGTTCCTGCCGGGTCAGTGCCTCGACCTGGCGACCGTGCTGACCGCGTACACCGCGGGTTCGGCCTGGGTCAACGGCGACGACGAGGCGGGGGTCATCGCCCCGGGCAACCGCGCCGACCTGGTCGTCCTCGACCGCGACCCGTTCACCGAACCCCCCGGCGACATCTGGCGGACCGGGGTGGTCACGACCTTCGTCGGCGGCGAGGAGGTCTACCACCGCTGACTCCGTTCATGGGTTCCACGGTTCCGTGTTGAGAACGTCACGACGGATGAGGACGGATGACCGCACCCGAAGACGTACCGGGGGCGTTACGGACGATCTCCCAGCTCGCCGAGGAGTACGGCCCCGCACTGGACAGGGCCTTCCGCGTCCTGGCGGACGGCGCGCTGACAGGTCCCGGAGCCGAGAAGCTCCATGCCGGCATGGCCGAGCGGCACGCCGCCGTACGGCACGCGTTCACCCTCGCCTTCCAACAGGTGAGGGCTCTCGGGGGCGGCGACCATCCGGCACCGCACATCGCGGCCCCCCGCCCGATGCCGCCTCCCTCACCCGGTGGTTATGTCGGCGGGGACCCCGACCGGCTGAACGCCCTGTCCACGGAGCTGGGGTCTGCGGGACGGGGCTGGGAGAGCGCGGGCGCGGCGCTGGCGGCGCTGCTGGCCCGGCTCGGACTCGGCACCGGGCCTGGCCGGGAGGTCGGGCAGGCGGGCGAATGGGTCTCCTCCCAGGTGAGGGAGGTGAACCGGCGCCGGGACGACCTGATGAAACAACGGCCACAGCCCGGCGAGAGCTTCGGGACCGGGGACTTCGGGACGGGAGAGTTCGGGGCGCCCACCGAGCCCGACAACGTGATCGACGCCCTCGGCGACGAGGTCTTCGCCGCCGTGGAGAAGGGCGCGGACGCGCTGGGGTTACACCCGCTCGGGGACGCCGCGCGCTTCCTCAACGACAACGTCGCCGAACCGATCGGCAGGCCGCCAACAAGCTCGGGGTCCCGGTCCTGGCCCCAACGAGCAGAGTAGGCGTCAGAAAAATGGCCCTTGCGCCCGAAGAGCCGAAAGTCGACGGAGACGGATACTGGAGACTTTCCCTTCCCGTCACAGATCAGTGACCTCGAAAGGACGACATGAAAATCCTGGGATTCTACGAGGAACTGTGGTCACACAGAGCAGGTGAACCTGAAGGAAAAATCAAGGATTCCATCCGGGACGTCCCGCTTCCAGATGAGTCCGACATAGTCGAGTATCTGGCCCGTGGACATGACCTCTTCTCCGTCATGGGAGCGGAAGAGGACGTCCTGGGAAGCGACTACCGCATTCTCGGCGGCTGTTCCGTCAAGACGGACGGTGAGTGGGTCTGGCGGGACGCGCTCTGGTTCTACCTGAACAGGTATCACATCGCCCTGCCCGACGAGTTCACCAACAAGGTGCGCGCCTACAACTACGAGGTTCCCTACGTGCCCGAATCACTGCTCGACGAGCTGGCGGACAAAGTCGTCGACATCTGGTGACCCACACGACGCACACCACGGACCCGGCGGAAGGGAACAGCGATGGACCGACAGGACCGTGAGGCGTTCAACTCCACCCGGTTCTACTGCCAGGCGACCGAGCGCCCAGGGACACTGGCCCTCGGAGACCCCGGATCAGGAGTCGTGCCCGTCTTCACCTCCCTGGACGGACTCGCCGCCTACCTGACGGCCAGAGGAGAAACCGAGGACGCGCGGTGGTTCTCCACCCTCGGCGCGGACCTGCTCACCCTCCTGCCCGCCGGGTACGGCCTGCTCATCGACCCGGGAACCGGCCACGCGACCGTCCTGACACCCCGGAGACAGGGCCTCAGCAGGTCGGCTCTCCGGTCTTGGGAGGAACGTTGATCGCGCTCCAGGCGGCCTTGACGGCGTCCACCTCGGTGCAGCTCCCCGGGTAGAGGGTCAGGGCGGCCTGTACGGTGGCCGCGCGCGCCTTGGCGTAGTTCCAGGGAGCGGTCTTGAGCTGGACGCCCTGGTAGAAGATCTTCCCCGCCTTACGGACGCCGATGCCCGTCAGCGTCGAGGGCCCGGAGCAGACGGGACTCGTGGGTTTGCCCGCCGGGTTGGTCCCCTCGGCCAGCAGGTAGAACCAGTGGTTCTGCGGCCCCGTGGCGGTGGTGTAGGGGGTGTAGCAGTTCTGGCCGCCGAGCTGCGCGGGGTCGTACAGGTTGCGGACCGGCCCGTTGCCCAGCAGGTCAACTTCCTCGCCGATCAGGTAGTCCGGCTCGTCGAGCGTGGCCGGATGATCGACGTAGTGTTCGAGCAGCGTGGCGAAGATGTCCCCCGACGACTCGTTGAGCCCCTGGTGCTCCTGGCCGTCGCCGCCCGAGGAGCCGCTCCAGCCGGAGCCAGACTCCAGGAAGGTCCGCAGGCCGTACTCGTGCCCGACGGAGTCCAGTGAGGTGACCCACCTCGTGCCCGCCTGGTTGCGGCCCAGGGCGACCCACCCGCTCAGGTAGGAGCCGACCAGGTCCGGCTTGAGGCGCACGGGAATGCCGCGTCCCTGCCCGTCGAGGCCGTCGCGCCCGAACCACTCGCGCAGCATGTCCATGTACCGCTGCGCGGCGAACACGCCGTCGACGCAGGCGGTCTCCTCGGTGACCGGGCTCCCGTTTCCCCAGTCGTTGCCGCGCTTGGTGAGGGTGATGCCGAGGGGACCGACGTCGCAGCGCAGTCCCGGGTAGGTGGGGTCGCTCAGGGTGAAGAAGTCCGGCCCTCCCGTGGTACGCAGGGACACCGGGTCGCCGTTGTAGTGACTGTGCCCCACCCCGTCGCGGACCGGTGCGCCCAGCGTCGATGCCGTCACGACCGCGACGGCGCCCAGCAAGATCTTGGAGGTCATCCGGTGTCTCCCCGGGAACGGCACACGGGCGGTTTTCTCCTGGAAAGTACAAACCCGCAGGCGGGAAGGCAATGTCCCGCGCTTTTCGGTCGCCCCGCGACGCGGAAGGCCCACCGGGAGCGGCCACGCCGTACCTGAACAGCCCACGCGCGGGCAGGCCGGGCCCGCCTAACGGGCACCCGATAAACCGTCGCGACACGCCGTGCCGTCAGGGCGAAGTCACGGCAGATGGATCAGCGGGAACGAATGGTGTACATCATGAGGTCGTGGACAACCGGTTGAAGCGTGACGACCTGACCGAGGACGAGTGGGTACGGCTGGCGCCGCTGTTACCCGCGCATCCTCGCCGGGGGCACCGCTGGGCCGACCACCGGGCGACCATCAACGGGGTGTTCTTCCGCAACCGGGCCGACTGCTCGTGGCGCGCGGTCCCCGAGATCTACGGCAGGTGGAAGACCGTCTACAACCGTCATCGGCGCTGGTCGACGGACGGCACCTGGGAGACGATCCTGCAGGCGCTGCTCTCCGACGAGACCGTGCCCGAGCCGGACAGGACGGCGGGCGGCGGCCGTACGCGTCAGGACATCAGGCCGGGCATGATGTTCGAGGTCGCGCACTGGTGACCCGCCGAGGCACCCGCCCCCGAGGGACGGGTGCCGAAGATGACACGGTCAGTACTGGACTCTGACCGATGCTCCGGAGAAGGCCTGGTTCGCGTACAGGCTGACGTAGACGTACCCGGTCGGAGGGTTGGTGACGGTCAGGGTCTCGGCGTTGCCGGGCCCCGTCGAGCGCCGGGTGTACGCCGAGGTGGTGGCCCAGCCGGTGGCGCTGTAGTAGAGGTCGGCGTTCCCGGTGCCGCCGGACGAGGTGATGGTCAGGGACGGGGTGCCCGAGGGTACCCGGAGGTAGAAGTAGACGTAGCCGCCCGAGGCCGCAGACAGGTTGCTCCGCCGGCAGTTCCTGTCGAGCTGCCGGGTGTCGGCCCCCGCGCACTCGGGGGTCGGCGAGCCCCCGTTCGACACCGTGACCTGCCGGGTGCTCGATGCGGTGGCGCCCGCGTCGTCGGTGACGGTCAGCTTCACCGCGTAGGTCCCGTCAGCGCCGTAGGTGTGGGAGGGGTTGGCCGCGGTCGACGAAGTACCGTCGCCGAAGCTCCACTGGCGGGACGCGATCGTCCCGTCGGGGTCGGCCGAGGTGTCGGTGAAGGCGACCGTGAGGCCGTTGGCGGTGAAGGTGAAGGCCGCCTCCGGCGCCCGGTTGCCGCCGCCTCCGCCGGAGCAGGCCCCCGAGGCGCAGGCCGCGAGCCAGGTCTGCCAGTCGCCGTCGTAGCGGCTGCCGACCGTGCCGGTCAGGAAGGCGCGGGCGGCGTTCCAGTTGCCGGTGCGGTAGTGGCCGAGGACGGTGGCGACGTCGGCCGGGTGCCTCTCGAACATGTACCGGACGGCCAGGTAACCCCACCGGTAGATCCGCGTCGTGTCGTGGGAGTAGGTGGTGTCCCACAGCGTGCTGAGCGCGTAGGTCCGCCTGGCCGCCTCGGCGACGGCGGCGTCGTAGACGACCTTCCGATAGGAGTAGGAGACGTACTCGGCGAAGCCCTCGATCCACCAGATGGTCGGGGTGGTGACCCCGGCGCCGAAGTCGCCGTACATGTCGTAGCGGCCGTCGAGGTAGTGGGTGTACTCGTGGTTGAGGTTCCAGATCTCGAACGCGGGCCGTACCCACTCGGCCTCGTAGGCGACGAACCTCGGCTGGTTGCCCGCCGCGGCCGGGTCACCCTCCAGATACATGCCGCCGTTGTTGGTGTCGATGCCGAACATCGCCCCGGCGTAGGTCTGGTAGTCGGTGCTGGAGTCGAAGACGCAGACCTCGATGATGGTGTTGTTGTCGCCGGAGACCGGCCGGTTACCGTCCTTGACGAGGTCGTGGAAGTAGGCGTCCTGGTTGAGGAGGCTCCGGCAGCTGTCGGCGAGCTGGGTCGCCGTCATCTCCTGGGCCCGGATCCTGATGCTGGGGCTGCAGGTGTGGTTGACGGTCAGGACGCTGTCGGCCAGGCGCCGCTGGAGGTCGCAGGTGTCGTAGTAGGAGCAGTTCGTCCTGTCGTAGGAGTCGGCCATCTCCGCGACGCCGACCCACAGCGAGGCGGTCCGCCCGGTGATGGCGCTGCGGGTGAGCAGGTTCCTGGCCAGCGGCCGTACCCGGCTCAGCAGCGCGGGGTGCTGGAGGAAGCGGCCCAGTTCCCGGCCCGCGTTCGAGGTCAGGTAGCTCCGGTCCGTGCCGAGCAGGCCGAGGTGGGTGGCCGCGAAGGAGTTGAGGGTGTCCAGGACGCTCGGGTCGCTCTGGACGGCGCTGACGAACGCCGGGACCTGGTGGCCGCGGAAGAGCACGGTGTAGACGTTGTTGACCGCGTTGAGCATCCGCCATGAGGCGTCGTAGGAGCTGTCGTAGCTCGTGAGCAGCCGCTTGACGACGCCGAGGTAGCGGGCGTTCTCCTCGGCACTGTCGATCAGGGTGACGGCCTCGGCGAGGACCTCGCCGTTGGCGTCGCTCACCGTGAGGGCCCGGGAGCTGCCGAAGAAGGCGTCGAGGCCGCTCTGGATCGCGGTCCTCAGGGCGCTGCCGTAGGTGCCGACGGTGGCCGGGTCGTACCAGTGCACGTAGTAGCCCGCGCGCAGGTACAGCACCAGCTGGGCGGTTCCCGTGGTGTTGTCGCCGGGATACGCCGCGGCGTTGTCGCGCAGCGCGTAGGCGACGGTGACCATCTGGGACTCGCGGAAGGCGTAGTAGGCGTCGTCGCCGCTCAGGTCGAACAGCGTGTTGACACAGTCGGTCGTCGAGGCCCTGATCTGCTGGACGAGGGCGCTTCCCGAGCGGCCGGTGAAGTCACCGACGTTGCACGCCGCCGCCCTGGCCGCCGTGGTCACGGGCGCGTCGTAGTCATGCCGCAGCGCGTCCTTCGACGCCGCGACCGGGGGACGCTCCCCCGTCACCAGCGGATACTTCCTGACATGTCCTGCCTCGTCCACGGCTGAGCGCGCGCTGACAGGCGGCGGCTTGGGCACGGCACGCGGTACGGCACGCGCCGGGGTGGCCACCAGGCCCTGGAGCGCCAGCCCCAGGCCGAGGGTGAGGGCGAGCAGCGCCGCCAGGCGCTCACGCCGGGATGGTGTGGTCGTCAACGTACAACCTCCGGGGGGAATCCATGGAGCGGACATGAGGTTGGGGTGCTGGAACGGCTGGGCGCCCATTCAGCCGTACGCCCTCCGGGGATCTCACCCCCGAAAGGCGGGAGAAGGACCTTCTGCCGGAAGTTTGTGGGCGTGTACCGCCTTCAGCTCATAAAGCGGCACATAATTCTTGACTATGGATCTCGACACCAGGCATCTCCGGATGATCTGCGCGATAGCCGAAACGGGCAGCGTCACACGGGCGGCGGCCAGGATGGGACTGTCGCAGCCGGCCATCACCAACCAGCTGCACCGGGTCGAGAGTCTCGTCGGCGGGTCCCTGTTCGTCCGCAGCCGATCCGGGGTCGAACCGACCCCGCTGGGCCGTCAGGTCATCGCCCGCGCCAGGATCGTGCTGTCCGAGATGGACGCGCTCTTCGGCGACATGCGCGCTCCCGCCGACCCCACCGGGATCCTGCGCCTGGGCTGCGTGCACCTGGCCTGTGTGGCGAGCATCGTCAACCGGGTCGGCGAGGCGCTGCCGGGCCGGGAGATCTCGCTGCGCATCGAGCCGTCGGCGACGCTGCTGGCCGAGGGGCTCACGCACGGCCACCTGGACGCGGCGCTGCTCGGCGTCATCGAGGGCTTCGACGTCACGCTGACGGCCCCCGTCGTCAGCCGCACCCTGGTCCCCCGGTATCCGATATTCATCGCGATGTCGGCGGCCCACCGGCTGGCCGGGCGCGAGGAGATCGACCTGGCCGACCTGCGGGAGGAGGCGTGGATCAGCCCACCCGGCGCCGACGACGGCTCCCTCGCCGCACTACGGGCCTCATGCCGTACGGCGGGCTTCGAGCCACGGGTCCTCTACGACGCGCCGAGCGGCGCCGCCAGGCCACTGGTCGCGGACGGGCACGGGGTGCGCCTGGTGGATCCCACCTGGCCGCCCGCCCAGGGCACGGTCGTCCGTCCGCTCGCCGGGGAACCGCAGGTCGCCCGGCTCGTCATGGCCTGGCGCAGGGACAGGCTGAGCACCGAGGGAGCGGCCGACCTCTACCGCGGCCTCGCGACGGCCTTCGCCGACCACGTGGACGGCAACCCGGCCTTCAGCCGCTGGTGGCACACCCACCCGGAGGTGCACCCCCTCCCCTGAACCTCAGACCCACCCGTCAAGCACGGCCACAAACGCCTCATGCCGGCCGTACCAGACACTGTGCCCGGGCACATACCGGCTCGGCTTGGCACGGGTCACGAGAGAGCCGCCTCCTGCAGGACGACGCGGGCGAGGGCGTCGGCGGCGTCGAGACGGCCGAGGGACTTGGCGGCCTTGGCCATGGCGGCGCGGGCCTGGGGGTCGGCGAGCAGCGGGAGGAGTTCGGCGAGCAGGTGCTCCGGGGTGGGCCCGGCGTCGAGGAGCGCCCGCGCCGCGCCCGCCTCGGCCAGGTAGCGGGCGTTCTGCCGCTGTTCGTCGCCCGCCGACGGGATCAGCGGGATCAGGACGGACGGCTTGCCGATCGCGGTCAGCTCGGCGATGGTGCCCGCGCCGCTGCGGGAGACGACGACATCCGCGGCGGCGAACACGTGGGCCAGTTCCTCCCCCACGTAGGCCACCGGCTGGTAGCGGCCCGCCAGTTCGGGGGGCAGGGCGGCGGCGGTCCGGCTGAGCCCGTCGATCCAGCCCGCGCCGCACTGGTGGAGCACCTGCGCCCGGGTGAGCAGCGACGGCAGGATGGCCTCGATCATGGTGTTGATCTGGCGGCTGCCCTGCGCCCCGCCGGTCACGTAGACCAGGGGCAGTTCGGGCGAGAGGCGGAAGTGCCAGCGCCCCGAGGGGGCGTTGCCGTTCAGCAGGTGGGGGCGGACGGGGTTTCCGGTGACCACGGCCCGCTCCCGCGCCGAGGCGGGCAGGTGCTCGACCGAGGAGGGGTGGGTGAGCGCGACGCGGGTGGCGAAGCGCGCCAGGATGCGGTTGGCCAGGCCGAGCGCGGTGATCTGCTCGTGCATCACCAGCGGACGGCCGAGCAGCCTGGAGGCCAGCCCCAGCGGCACGCACACGTATCCCCCGGTCGACAGCACCACGTCGGGACGGTAGCGGGCGGCGATGCCGAAGGCCTGCAGGACGCCGACGGGGATGCGGAACATGTCGGCGAGGTTGGTGAGCAGTTCGCGGGGGTTCGGGGAGCGCCGGAGCTTGCCCGCCTTGATGGCCCGGAACGGGATGCCGTGCTCGGCCGCGACACGCGCCTCAAGGCCGCTGGCCGTACCCACCCACAGGACGTCGAGGCCGAGGCCACGGGCGGCGGCCTGCTCGCGGACGGCCGCGACGGTGGTCAGCGCGGGGTAGGTGTGACCGCCGGTTCCGCCTCCGGTGACGAGCATCCGCAGGGGACGGGGGTTTCCGGCGTTCATGTGCGTGTCCTTCCAGCGTTGCGGTCATCCGGGTCCTGGGCCACGTCGGCGCGTCCGGCGGCCTCGCGCACGCTACCCGGAGTCACGACGAAGATCCAATTAACCGGATACGTCCGCCCGCTCCCGGAAACACCGGAAACGATATTTGGTTCCATCCCCTTCCGAGGGCTTATCCCCGTTTTCCCCATGATGCCGTGACTGTACGGCTCACGCGCCGTCCGGCGTCCACCGCAGGGTCATGTCGGGCAGTTTCTCCATGTTCCTCCGGCCGTCGTCGGTGTCGAGGACCGTGAAGCCGTGGCGCTCGTAGAAGGCGCGGGCCTCGGCGTTGCGCTGGAAGACGTGCAGGGAGAGACCGTGCGGGCTGTGCCGTCTGACCTCGTCGAGCAGGAGGGTGCCGATGCCCCGGCGACGGACGTCGGGCCGCAGATAGAGGTGTTCGAGCATGTCCCCGTCAAGGGCCGCGTAGCCGACGACCTCCCCCTCGCGCACCGCGACCCAGGTCCGGCACGCGGGAAGCACGCTCTCCTCGATCCACCGGGCGACCTGCGCGTGATCCCGTCTCTGCGGCGGCAGGTACGGCATGGCCGCCGCCCTTGAGGTCATGTGGATGCGCGCGATCACCGCCGCGTCCGCCGTTTCCGCGGGCCTGATCTGGATCGTTCCGGTGTCGTCCACGGCAGGGAACCTACAGTTCCCGCCGGGACGCGGGCCAACGGATAAACCGGCGCGGCCGGGCGAAAACGCCTTCGGAGTCCGAGATGCCCAGGAAGGAAGGTATAAGGATCTTCGTCGCTCCAGGCACGCGGGGGCCCCGGCCTGGATACGATCATGAATATGAAGAAGGACATGGGCGCGGCCGGGGATACGGGCGCCGCATCCGGAACCGCCTTCGATGGCTGAGCCGATCAGGAAGGAGCCCTCAGTAACGGGGAGGGAGCTACCACTCGTCGGAGGCGCTCCCAGAGAGCGAGCTGACGCGGCGGAGAACCGAAGGAAGATTCTCTCCGCCGCCCGGCGCATCACCGCCTCCGGCGGTGTGGAGAGCCTGTCGATGGACGAAGTGGCTCAGGCAGCGGGTGTCGGGGTCGGCACGGTCTACCGGCGGTTCGGGGACCGGGCCGGTCTGGCGTACGCGCTGATCGACGAGCGAGAACGCAGGCTGCAGGACGCGTTCCTGCACGGGCCGCCACCACTCGGGCCGGGGGCACCAGCCTCCGAACGGATCATCGCCTTCATGGAGGCGCTGGTCGACCGCACCGAGGAACAGGCCGACCTGCTGCTCTTCGCCGAAGCCAGCGCACCGGAGGCCAGGTACACCGGGGGCTCATACGCCGCCTACCACCTGCACCTGACAACGCTGCTGCGACATCTTCGCCCGGACACGGACATCCATTATCTCGCGGACGCCCTGCTCGCCCCGCTGGCCGCTCCTCTCTACCTGCACCAGCGCAGGACGCTCGGAATGGACGTCGAACGGGTCAAGGCCGGACTGGACGAGCTGGTACGCACTCTCGGACAGCCGGAATCCGAGGAGCGGTTCCAACCGGAACCTCCACCCCCCATATAAGCGGAGAAATCTCCGCCTCGCAAGGTCCGTGATCATTCCGTAGTCATGCCGAGAGGCCCCCGCGAAGGTGTTCCACGAGGGCCTCTCGGCATGGCCGTACTAGTAGATGGGTCGCGAGGAGGAGCGCAGCCGCTCCAGGGCTTCGGCCAGGATCTGGGCGCCGTCCTTGTCGCTGCGACGCTCCTTCACGTAGGCCAGGTGCGTCTTGTAGGGCTCGTTGCGCGGCGGCGCGGGCGGGTTCGCCTCGTCCTGACCGGCGGGAAGGCCGCAGCGAGGGCAGTCCCAGAACTCAGGCACGGCGGCGTCGCTGGCGAAGCTGGGGCGCGTCTCGTGCATGTTCGCGCACCAGAACGGAACCCTCACACGGGGAGCCGCCTCGCCACGCTCCGCCTCCCCCATCGGGCCGGCGCCGACACGACTGCCACGGATCGCGTTGCCACTACCCACGGATGAACTCCTCGCTCGATGGCCCCTGCGCTCGGTTGGATGCGGGGGGCTGAACCACTGTCACGCTTGCCGTAGCCGGATCAGGGCTTAAGGATGAGGCCCAACGCGATGATGCACACGAACCAGACCACACCGGTGATGACGGTGAGACGGTCGAGGTTGCGCTCCACCACGGAGGAGCCGCCGAACGACGACGTGAAGCCGCCGCCGAACAGATCCGACAGGCCGCCGCCCTTGCCCTTGTGAAGCAGAACAAGCAGCACCATCAGCATGCTCGCCAGAATGAGGGCGATGGAGATTCCGATTGTCACCGTGACCTGTCCCTATGTGCGACCCGCGTCGGGTGCGTCTCTGTATGACGCCTGTGGCGTGACGATTCAAACTTGCTCTAAGAGGGTACGACCTGTTGTCAAGTCGTACCCTCCGAACGGCCCAGTCAGCCAGACATTTCGCTAAAGCGGCAGATTTTGGCAAACTCTCCCGGGTCCAGACTTGCGCCGCCGACCAGGGCACCGTCCACATCGGGCTGGGCCATGATGCCGGCGACGTTGTCAGACTTGACCGAGCCTCCATAAAGGATACGGACGGCAGCGGCCACCTCGCCGTCATACAGCTCGGCGAGTCGGGAACGCAGCGCCGAACAGACCTCCTGCGCGTCGGCCGGGGTCGCGACCTCACCGGTCCCGATCGCCCAGACCGGCTCGTAGGCCAGCACGATCGACCTGACCTGCTCCGCGGGGACCTTCCTGAGCGCCCCGTCGAGCTGCGAGACGCTGTGGGCGACCTGGCCACCCGCCCTGCGGACCTCCAGCCCCTCCCCCACGCACAGGATCGGCGTGAGCGAGTTGCGGTAGGCCGCCTGGACCTTGGCGTTGACCACGTCGTCGTCCTCGCGGTGGTACTGCCGCCGCTCCGAGTGCCCGATCACGACGAAGGTGCACCCGAGCTTGGCGAGCATCGCCCCGGAGATCTCCCCGGTGTAGGCGCCCGCGTCCTGCTGTGAGAGGTCCTGCGCGCCGTACAGGATGCGCAGTCTGTCGCCGTCGATGAGGGTCTGCACGCTGCGCAGGTCCGTGAACGGCGGCAGCACCGCGACGTCGACCCTGTCGAAGTCCTTGTCGTTGAGGGCGAAGGCCAGCTTCTGGGTGGTGGCGATGGCCTCAAGGTGGTTGAGGTTCATCTTCCAGTTGCCGGCCATGAGCGGCTTGCGCGTCGTGCTCATCCGTGGCTCACCGTCTCTCGTCCGCCTTCGTCTCGATCATGTTCCGCGCCCGCCGCCCCCGTGTTCCGGGGACGGCGGGCGGCACGGCGCTCGTCGCGTCGCTCCACCCCTACGCCTCCAGGGCGACGAGGCCGGGCAGGGTCTTGCCCTCAAGATATTCGAGGCTGGCCCCGCCACCGGTCGAGATGTGCGAGAAACCGTCCTCGGGAAGGCCCAGTTGCCGTACGGCGGCGGCGGAGTCACCACCCCCGACGACCGTGAAGGCCTCCGACCCGATCAACGCCTCGGCCACGGCACGGGTTCCCCCGGAGAACGCCTCGAACTCGAAGACGCCCATCGGGCCGTTCCAGAACACCGTCCGCGCGTCGGCGAGCTTCGTGGCGAACAGCTCGCGGCTGCGCGGGCCGATGTCCAGCCCCTGGCGGTCGGCCGGGATGGCGGTAGCGTCCACGACCTCGTGGCCGGCGTCCTCGGCGAAGTGCGTCGCGGCCAGCACGTCGACGGGCAGGACGATCTCCACGCCGCGCTTGACCGCCTCGTTGAGGAACTCGCGCACCTGGTCGAGCTGGTCGCTCTGCAGCAGCGACTGACCGACCTCGTGCCCCTGGGCCGCCAGGAACGTGTAGGCCATGCCGCCGCCGATGAGCAGGCGGTCGACCTTGGTGAGCAGGTTGCCGATGACGCCGAGCTTGTCGGAGACCTTGGCCCCGCCGAGCACCACGACGTACGGCCTGGCGGGCTCCTCGGTCAGCCTCTTGAGGACCTCGACCTCGGCCAGGACGAGCCTGCCCGCCGCGTGCGGCAGCAGCAGCGGCACGTCGTAGACGCTGGCGTGCTTGCGGTGGACGGCGCCGAAGCCGTCGCCGACATAGAGCTCGGCCAGGGCGGCCAGCTTCTCGGCGAAGGCGGCGCGCACCGCGTCGTCCTTGGACTCCTCGCCCGGCTCGAAGCGCAGGTTCTCCAGCAGCGCCACCTGGCCGTCCTCAAGGCCCGCGGCGACGGCCTGGGCCGAGGGCCCGACCACGTCGGAGGCGAAGGCGACCTCGGTGCCGAGCAGCTCACCCAGGCGCTTGGCGACGGGAGCCAGGGAGTACTTCGGGTTGGGCTCTCCCTTGGGACGCCCCAGGTGGGCGCAGGCGATCACGCGCGCCCCCCTGCCCGCGAGCTCCTGGATCGTCGGGACCGAGGCCCGGATGCGGCCGTCGTCGGTGATGACGTCCCCGTCGAGGGGGACGTTGAGGTCGACGCGCACCAGGACGCGCCGACCCTTCACGTCGAACTCGGAGAGGTCCTTCATCAGAGGTCGGCGCCGACCAGCTCGATGAGGTCCACGAGGCGGTTGGAGTAGCCCCACTCGTTGTCGTACCAGCCGACGACCTTGACCTGGTTGCCGATCACCTTGGTCAGGCCCGCGTCGAAGATGCAGGAGGACGGGTCGGTGACGATGTCGGAGGAGACGATCGGGTCCTCGGTGTAGGTCAGGATGCCCTTGAGCGGACCGTCGGCGGCGGCCTTGAACGCGGCGTTGACCTCCTCAGCCGTGGTCTCACGGCTGACGTCCACGGTCAGGTCGGTGGCCGAGCCGGTGGGGATCGGCACGCGCAGCGCGAAGCCGTCGAGCCTGCCCTTCAGCTCGGGGAGCACCAGGCCGATGGCCTTGGCCGCACCGGTCGAGGTGGGCACGATGTTCAGCGCGGCGGCGCGGGCGCGGCGCAGGTCGCTGTGCGGGCCGTCCTGCAGGTTCTGGTCCTGCGTGTAGGCGTGGATCGTGGTCATCAGGCCCTTCTCGATGCCGAAGGTGTCGTTGATGACCTTGGCAAGCGGAGCCAGGCAGTTGGTGGTGCACGAGGCGTTGGAAATGATCGTGTGCTGGGCGGGGTCGTACTTGTCCTGGTTGACGCCGACCACCACGGTGACGTCCTCGTTCTTGGCCGGGGCCGAGATGATGACCTTCTTGGCGCCGTTCTCCGCGTGCACCCTGGCCTTGTTGGCGTCCGTGAAGAAGCCGGTGGACTCCACCACCACGTCCACACCCAGGTCGCCCCAGGGAAGCTTGGCGGGGTCGCGCTCGGCGAAGGCCTTGATCGCCTTGCCGTCCACGATGATCTCGTCGGCGGTGCTCTTCACCTCGTACGGCAGGCGGCCGAGGATGCTGTCGTACTTGAGCAGGTGGGCGAGCGTGGCGTTGTCGGTCAGGTCGTTGACCGCAACGATCTCGATGTCCTTGCCGCTGGCAGCGACCGCACGCCAGAAGTTGCGGCCGATGCGGCCGAATCCGTTGACGCCTACGCGGATGCTCACGGTGCCGATCTCCTCGTACGTCGTGCGCCGGCCGAAAGCCGGCGACTTGGGCGGGCTGAAACCTCAATCACGAACACTATCGGACCCAAATTGGTTTAGACCACTTGCGGGGGCAGGTCCGTTCACCTTCATCCCATGCGTAGGTATCGCACTATTCAAGTGAAGTGCCCGGCTTGTCACGATAAATCCGTACAACACCATGGTGACCTGCTATGACATCCCAAAACGATGCCCGGGCACGCGGACGGGCGGCCCCGGAACCGGGACCGCCCGCGTGAGAGAACGCCGGCTACGGCGCCAGCATGTCCACCGTGAGGTTGGCCTCGGTGTTGGGGATGCCGATGTCCTGGGCGCGCTTGTCGGCCATCGCCAGCAGGCGCCGGATGCGTCCCGCGATGGCGTCCTTGGTCAGCGGCGGGTCGGCGAGCTGCCCCAGCTCCTCAAGGGAGGCCTGCTTGTGCTCGACCCGCAGGCGGCCCGCGATCACCAGATGCTCGGGGGCCTCCTCCCCGAGGATCTCCAGCGCCCGCTGCACCCTGGCCCCGGCCGCGACCGCGGCGCGGGCCGAGCGCCGCAGGTTGGCGTCGTCGAAGTTGGCCAGCCGGTTGGCCGTGGCCCGCACCTCGCGGCGCATCCGCCGCTCCTCCCAGGCCAGCACGCTGTCGTGGGCGCCGAGCCGGGTCAGCAGCGCACTGATGGCGTCACCGTCGCGGACCACCACGCGGTCGACGCCCCGCACCTCGCGCGCCTTGGCGTGGATCTTCAGCCGCCGCGCCGAGCCGACCAGCGCCAGCGCCGCCTCAGGACCCGGGCAGGTGACCTCAAGCGACATGGAACGGCCCGGCTCGGTGAGCGAGCCGTGCGCCAGGAAGGCACCCCGCCAGGCGGCCTCGGCGTCACAGGTCGCCCCCGCGACCACCTGACGCGGCAGGCCGCGGACCGGACGGCCGTGGTTGTCGATCAGCCCCGTCTGGCGGGCCAGAGCCTCGCCGTCGCGGTAGACCCTGACCACGTAGCGCGACCCCTTGCGCAGCCCCGCGGGCGCCAGGACGAGCACCTCCGCCTTGTGCCCGAAGACCTCACCGATGTCCTTGATGAGCCTCCTGGCGGTGACGTTGGTGTCCAGCTCCGCCTCGATCACGATCCGCCCGCCGACCAGGTGCAGCCCGCTCGCGAACCGCAGCAGCGTCGAAACCTCAGCCTTACGGCAGCAAGGCTTCAGGACCGGCAAGCGGCTCAGCTCGTCCTTCACCACACCTGTCATCGCCATGCGCGTTCGTCCTCCCCCATACAGACCTCATGCGGCCGAGAAACCAGGCTCACAGAAGTTTCTCGCACTCCTGAGCACCGCTGACCAGGATCAACGCTTCTCACGGAAAATCTCGTCCAGGACGGAGGCAAGACGTTGCGCATCATGCCGTGGTGAGCCGTCCTCGTCGGCGACCGGGGCCATGACGAGCCGCCCGCCCAGTTCGGCCGCGGCCTTCTCCAGCTCCTCACCGTCCTCGGCGACACCGGTGTCGGCGAGCACCACGTCGATCGTCAGGGAGGGGGCGTGCTGACGCAGCACCTCCAGGTGCTTCTGCGGGGAGAAACCGTCGGTTTCTCCCGGCTGGGGGGCCAGGTTGAGCGCGACCAGCCTGCGCGCCCGGGTGCGCAGCAGCGCCTCGGCCAGCTCGGGCACCTTCAGGTGGGGCAGCACACTCGTGAACCACGAGCCCGGCCCGAACACCACCCAGTCGGCCTCAAGCACCGCCTGGACCGCCTCCGGGCAGGCGGGCGGGTCGGTCGGCAGCAGCGAGATCGCGCGGACCCTTCCCGGGGTCAGCGCGCAGGCCACCTGGCCGTAGACCGTGCTCACCCGGCCGTCCAGCTCGACCTCGGCGGCGATGTCGAGCGGCACCGAGGACATCGGCAGGACCCGCCCGTGCGCGCCGAGCAGCCGCCCGACCCAGTCGAGCCCGGCGACCGTGTCACCGAGACGCTCCCACAGGGCGACGATCAGCAGGTTGCCGACCGCGTGCCCGTGCAGGTCACCCTCGCTGCGGAAGCGGTGCTGGACCACCTCGCTCCAGGTGCGGCCCCACTCGTCGTCGCCGCACAGCGCGGCCAGGGCCATCCTGAGGTCTCCGGGGGGCAGCACGCCCAGCTCACGCCTGAGCCGCCCGCTCGACCCGCCGTCGTCGGCCACGGTGACGACGGCCGTCAGCTCGGAGGTGACCCTGCGCAGCGCCGACAACGACGCGTACAGTCCGTGTCCGCCGCCCAGGGCGACGACCTTGAGATCCTCGCTCACTCCCGGCCCACATCCCGGTGGCTCACCTGCACCTCCATGCCTCCCCGATCTCGCAATCGGCCGCCGAGCTGCTCGGCCATCGCGACGCTGCGGTGCTTGCCGCCGGTACAGCCGACGGCGAGCGTGGCATAGCTCTTGCCCTCGCGGGTGTAACCGGCGGCGATGATGCCGACCACCTCCTCGTAGGCGTCGAGAAGCTCCTTGGCACCCGACTGGTTGAGGACGTAGTCACGCACGGAGGCGTCCAGGCCGTTCAGCGGGCGCAGCTCGGGGACCCAGTGGGGGTTGGGCAGGAAACGGCAGTCGACGACCAGGTCGGCGTCGACGGGCAGGCCGTACTTGTAGCCGAAGGAGACCACGTTGACCCGCAGCCCGGGGCGGTCCTCCCCTCCGAAGAAGGCGACGATCTTGCCGCGGAGCTCGTGGACGTTGAGGTTGGAGGTGTCGATGACCAGGTCGGCGTTGGCGCGGACCTCGCGCAGGATGCCGCGCTCCCTGGCGATGCCGTCCACCAGGCGGCCCTCTGCCTGCAGCGGGTGCGGGCGGCGGACGTTCTCGAACCTGCGGACCAGCTCCTCGTCGCTGGCCTCAAGGAACACCACCCGTACGGCGACGCCGCGCCCATCGAGCTCCTCGATGGCGGCGTTGAGGTCGGTGGTGAAGGCCAGGCTGCGCACGTCGACCACGGCGGCCACCTTGTCCGCGGCCAGCTTGACCCGTCCCGCCTCCTCGGCCATCGCGAACAGCAGGCCGGGGGGCAGGTTGTCGATGACGAACCAGCCCAGGTCCTCCAGCGCCTTGGCCGCGGTGCTGCGCCCGGCTCCCGACATGCCGGTGACGATGACGAACGCGGTCTCTCTGTCGTTCATGGGTGCTCCCCCTTCAACGCCGACACAATCGTCTCGGCCGTGGCGGGGCCGATCCCGGGCACCTCACGGATCTGCTCCGCGGTGGCCTCACGCAGCCGCCGCACGGATCCGAAATGTTTGATCAGCGCCTGTCTGCGGGCCGGGCCGAGCCCGGGAACCTCGTCCAGGGCGCTTTCCTTCACGCTCTTCGACCGCTTGGACCGATGGTAGGTGATGGCGAAGCGGTGGGCCTCGTCGCGCACCCGCTGCAGGAGGTAAAGGGCCTCGCTCGACCGGGGGAGGATCGCGGGCAGGTCCTCCTCGGGCAGCCAGACCTCCTCAAGCCGCTTGGCCAGGCCGCAGACCGCCACGTCGTCCACGCCCAGCTCGTCGAGCGCGCGCTGGGCGGCGGCCGCCTGGGCAGGGCCACCGTCGACGACGACCAGGTTGGGGGGATAGGCGAACTTGCGTGGCTTGCCGGTCTCCGGATCGAGAGCCGCCCCGGCGCCCACCTCGACGTCCAGCTCTCCGGTCTCGGAACGCTCCTCCAGATAGCGCCTGAACCGGCGGGAGATCACCTCGTGGATCGAGGCGACGTCGCCCTCGGTCGAGTTGACGGCGAACCTGCGGTACTCGCTCTTGCGGGCCAGGCCGTCCTCGAAGACCACCATGGAGGCGACCACGTTGGTGCCCTGCGTGTGGGAGACGTCGTAGCACTCGATCCGCAGCGGCGCCTGGTCGAGCCCGAGCGCGTCGGCGACCTCCTGCAGCGCCCTGCTGCGGGCGGTCAGGTCGCTGGCCCGCTTGAGCTTGTGCTGCTTGAGGGCCTCCTTGGCGTTGCGCTCGACGGTCTCCATGAGCGTCTTCTTGTCGCCGCGCTGCGGGACGCGGATCTCGACCCTGGCCCCGCGGTGCTCGCCGAGCAGCTCGGCGACGGCCTCGGCGTCGGGGGGCATGGCGGGCACCAGGACCTCGCGTGGCAGCGCCTCGGGGGCGGCCTCGCCGTACATCTGGAGAAGGAACTGCTCGACCAGCTCGCCGGGGCCCGTGTCCTCGACCTTGTCGACCACCCAGCCGCGCTGGCCCCTGATGCGCCCTGAGCGCACGTAGAAGACCTGGACCGCGGCCTCAAGGGCGTCCTCGACCAGGGCGATCACGTCGCAGTCGGTGTTGTCGGCCAGCACGACCGCCTGCTTCTCCATCGCCTGGCGCAGCGCCTGGATGTCGTCGCGCAGCCTCGCCGCGCGCTCGTACTCCTGCTCGGCGGCCGCCTGGCGCATCTCGCGCTCAAGGCGTCTGGTGAAACGGCCGGTGTTGCCCGCCATGAAGTCGCAGAAGTCGTCGGCCAGCGCCCGGTGCTCCTGCTCGGTGACCCTGCCGACGCAGGGGGCCGAGCACTTGCCGATGTAGCCCAGCAGGCAGGGGCGGCCGATCTGGGCGGCGCGCCGGAACACCCCGGCCGAGCAGCTCCTGATCGGGAAGACCCGCAGCAGGAGGTCGACAGTCTCCCTGATCGCCCAGGCGTGGGAGTAGGGGCCGAAGTAGCGGATGCCCTTGCGCTTGGCCCCGCGCAGCACCTGGACCCTGGGGAACTCCTCCCCCATGGTGACCGCGAGGTAGGGATAGGACTTGTCGTCGCGGTACTTGACGTTGAACCGGGGGTCGTACTCCTTGATCCAGGAGTATTCGAGCTGGAGCGCCTCGACCTCGGTGCCGACGACCGTCCAGTCGACGCCGACCGCCGTCGTGAGCATGGTCTGGGTGCGCGGATGCAGCCCGGCGAAGTCCGCGAAGTAGGAGTTGAGCCGCTGGCGAAGGCTCTTGGCCTTGCCCACGTAGATGACCCTGCCCCCGGAGTCCCTGAACCGGTAGACGCCGGGGGACTCGGGGATCGTTCCCGGCTCGGGCCGGAAACTCACCGGACCGCCCATAGATCTCGCCACGCTCGAAAGCCTATCGGCCCCGACCGACAGGACCCCTTCCCAGCAAGACCCCCCATATGACCCCGTACGGCCCGGCGCCGCCCCCTCCTGTCCGGCGCCGGGCGACCGCTCCCAGCCCGGGCTCAGCCCAGGAGGATGGAGCCCCCCTCGACCTTGATCGTCTTCTTCTCCAGGGGCCTGGGCGCAGGGCCGTCGGTGACCGAGCCGTCGGCGATGGCGAACTTGCTGCCGTGGCAGGGGCAGACGATGACGCCGTCCGCGACGCTGTCCACGTCGCATCCCCGGTGGGTGCACAGGGAGGCGAAGGCCTTGAACTCCCCCGCCTTCGGCTGGGTGACCACGATCTTCTCGTCCTTGAAGACCTTGCCGCCGCCCACGGGGATGTCGGCGACCTTCGCCAGGGCCGCCCCCTTCTCCGCAGCGGGCGAGCCCGAGGGCTTGGCGGCCGGGCTCTCCGCGGCCGGGCCCTGCGCGGCGGGCTCACCGCCGCCGCACGCGGTCAGCAGCGCCGTGACCCCGAGGCCTCCGGCGCCGAGCACCACCGAGCGACGTGTCGTCTCCGTCATGGTCGTCCCTTTCGTCTTCCACTTCCTGCGGGTACGGCCAGCACACCAGCACACCGCCGCCGGATCAGCATGCCGCACCCGCCGTCAGGAGACTGTGAAGAATTACGCATGCGGAAAATTTAATCTTCTCCAGCCGAAACGATCAGGAACGCCCCGAAGGCTCACACCATGACGATGCCGTCGCCGTCGACCTTCAGGGAGTACTCGACCAGCGGGGCCTCCGCCGGGCCCTTGAGGCACTTGCCGGAGTCGGCCGCGAACTCGCTGCCGTGGCAGGGGCAGTGGATGACGCCGTCCGCCACCCGGCCGACCGAGCAGCCCCGGTGCGGGCAGCTCGCGTTGAAGGCCTTGAACACGCCCTGCGACGGCTGGGTGATCACGATCTTCCACCTGCTGACGACCTTGCCGCCCCCGACGGGGACGTCCGCGGTCTTGACGATGACCTTCCCCTTGATTCCCGGGGGCACGACCGCGGGTCCCTGCTCGGCGGCGGCACATCCGGTAAGCGCGGCCCCGCACGCCACCACGGCCGCGGCACCGATCACGTGTCTGCGTGTGGGCTCGTTACCGCTCACTGGGACCTCCCCCGGCGTCACCCCGCCGGAGGGCGGGCATTCTCGTCCTCGTCAAGGATATTGGCGAGGATGCCCGCCCCCTGGAGAGGGCCTCAGCTCCCCAGAATCTTGCGCAGGAAACGCCCGGTGTGACTGTCCTCGACCAGGGCGACGTCCTCGGGGGTGCCCGTGGCCAGCACGGTGCCGCCCCGCGAGCCGCCCTCCGGACCCATGTCGATGATCCAGTCGGCGGTCTTGATCACGTCGAGGTTGTGCTCGATGACGATGACCGTGTTGCCGCCGTCGACGAGCTTGCCCAGCACGCCGAGCAGCCGCCGGATGTCCTCGAAGTGCAGACCGGTGGTCGGCTCGTCCAGCACGTAGATGGTCCGGCCCGTCGAGCGGCGCTGCAGCTCGGAGGCGAGCTTGACGCGCTGGGCCTCACCGCCCGACAGGGTGGTCGCGGGCTGGCCGAGACGGACGTAGCCCAGACCGACGTCGTTGAGCGTCTTGAGGTAGCGCTTGATCGCCGGGATCGCGTCGAAGAACTCCAGGGCCTCCTCGATCGGCATGTCGAGAACCTCGGAGATGGTCTTGCCCTTGTAGTGGACCTCCAGGGTCTCCCTGTTGTAGCGCGCGCCGTGACAGACCTCGCACGGCACGTAGACGTCCGGCAGGAAGTTCATCTCGATCTTGATGGTTCCGTCGCCGGAGCAGGCCTCGCAGCGGCCGCCCTTGACGTTGAAGCTGAAACGGCCCTTGGCGTATCCGCGGACCTTGGCCTCGGTGGTCTGCGCGAACAGGTCACGCACCTTGTCGAAGACCCCGGTGTAGGTCGCCGGGTTCGAGCGCGGGGTGCGGCCGATGGGCGACTGGTCCACGTGCACGACCTTGTCGACCAGGTCCATGCCGTTGATCCGCGAGTGCCGCCCGGGGACGGTCCGCGCGCCGTTCAGCTCCTTGGCCAGGGCACTGTAGAGGATGTCGTTGACGAGCGTGGACTTGCCCGACCCCGAGACACCGGTGACCGCGGTGAACACGCCGAGGGGGAACTCGACGTCGACGCCCTTGAGGTTGTGCTCGCGGGCCCCCTTGACGGTGATCTGCCGCTTCCTGTCCCGCTTACGGCGGGCGGGAGGGACGGTGATGGCCTTGCGGCCCGACAGGTAGGCGCCGGTCAGCGAGTCCTCCGAGGCCAGCAGGTCGGCCACGGTGCCCGAGACGACGACCTGGCCGCCGTGCTCACCAGCGCCGGGGCCGATGTCGACCACCCAGTCGGCGGCGGCGATGGTGTCCTCGTCGTGCTCGACCACGATGAGCGTGTTGCCCATGTCACGCAGCCTGATCAGGGTCTCCAGCAGCCGCTGGTTGTCGCGCTGGTGCAGGCCGATGGACGGCTCGTCCAGCACGTAGAGGACGCCGACCAGGCCGGAGCCGATCTGGGTCGCCAGGCGGATGCGCTGGGCCTCACCACCGGCGAGGGTGCCCGCGGCGCGGTCCATGGTCAGGTAGTCCAGGCCCACGTCGAGCAGGAAGCCCATCCGGGCGTTGATCTCCTTGACCACCCGCTCGGCGATCTGCATGTCCCGCTCGGACAGCGTGAGCCCGGCCAGGAAGCGGGCGCAGTCGCCGATCGACATCGCCGAGACCTCGGCGATCGAACGCCCCTCGACGGTGACGGCCAGCGAGACGGGCTTGAGCCTGGCCCCCTGACACGCGGGACAGGGGATCTCCCGCATGTAGCCCTCGTACTTCTCCCGCATACCGTCGCTCTCGGACTCGGCGTGCCGGCGCTGCACCCAGGGGATGACCCCCTCGAAGGTGGTGTAGTAGGAGCGCTGACGGCCGTAGCGGTTGCTGTAGCGGACGTGGACCTGCTCGTCGTGACCGTACAGCAGCGCCTTCTGCGCCTTCTTCGACAGCCTCTCCCACGGGGTTTCGAGCGAGAACCCCGTGGCCAGGCCGAGCGCCTCGATGAGACGGACGAAGTAGTCGCTGGTGTGCCCGCCCGCCCACGGGGAGATCGCGCCGTCGGCCAGCGTCTTCTCCGGGTCGGCCACGACGAGTTCGGGATCGACCTCCATGCGCGTCCCGAGGCCCGTGCACTCGGGGCAGGCGCCGAAGGGCGAGTTGAAGGAGAACGAGCGCGGCTCAAGCTCCTCGAACGACACGTCGTCGTAGGGGCAGTAGAGGTGCTCCGAGTAGAAACGCTCGCGGTTGGGGTCCTTCTCGGGGAGATCGACGAACTCCAGCGTGATCGTGCCGCCGGAAAGCTGCAGGGCGGTCTCGACCGACCCGGTCAGGCGGCTGCGCGAGCCCTCCTTGACCGTGAGGCGGTCCACGATCACCTCGATGTCGTGCTTCTCCTGCTTCTTCAGCGTGGGCGGCTCGTCGAGACGGACCACGGTGCCGTCGACGCGCGCCCTGGCGAAGCCCTTCGCCTGGAGCTGGCCGAACAGGTCGGCGTACTCCCCCTTGCGGCCGCGGACGACCGGCGCGAGCACCTGGAAACGGGTGCCCTCCTGCAGCTCCATCACCCGGTCGACGATCTGCTCGGGGCTCTGCCTGGCGATCGGGCGGGCGCACTGGGGGCAGTGCGGCTTGCCGATGCGGGCCCACAGGAGCCTCAGGTAGTCGTAGACCTCGGTGATCGTGCCGACGGTCGAACGGGGGTTGCGGCTCGTGGACTTCTGGTCGATCGAGACCGCGGGCGAGAGCCCCTCGATGAAGTCGACATCCGGTTTGTCCATCTGCCCGAGGAACTGCCGTGCGTAGGCGGACAGCGACTCCACGTAGCGGCGCTGGCCCTCGGCGAAGATGGTGTCGAAGGCCAGGCTCGACTTGCCCGAGCCGGACAGCCCGGTGAAGACGATCAGAGAGTCCCGCGGAAGGTCCAGCGAGACGTCCTTGAGGTTGTGTTCACGTGCGCCACGCACGATGAGGCGGTCAGCCACTGCGATCCCGACGTCGATGTGGAAGGTTGAGAAGCGGTCGCGGGAAGACTAGCCACGGGGTCCGACAAAAATCGGTGAGCGACGACTGCGCCTGGTGGTTTTCCCCGCCCTCACCAGGTTACGGCCTTCCCGGGGGCCCTGTAGGCCGCTCCTGATATCAACCGCCGGGACACGCCCTTTATGCCCTGGCACAACCGCCCGCCCCGGTGGTGGAGTGGGGGGATGGATGTCACAGATGTTCTCCAGGCCGAACTGGCCGCCTCGAACGACCGTCTGCTGGCCGACGTCGCCAAGCTGTCGGACGCCGACGTCGCGGGGGCCTCACGGCTGCCGGGCTGGAGCAGGGGGCACCTGCTGACCCACCTCGCCCGCAACGCCGACGGTCTCGTCAACCTGCTGACGTGGGCCAGGACAGGGGTGGAGACCCCGCAGTACCCCGATCCGAGCAGGCGCGACCTGGACATCGAGGCGGGCGCCGGACGGTCCGCCGGGGAGCAGCTCGCCGATCTTGAGGCCGGTACGGCGCGCCTCGCCGAGGCCGCCGCCGCCCTGTCCCCGGAGAACTGGCCGGTGATCGTCGGCGCGCCCGCCGTCGTCCACCCCGCCTGGTACGTGCTGGTGCGCCGGTTGCGCGAGGTCGAGGTGCACCACGCCGACCTCGGCACGGGGTACGGCCCCGCCGACTGGCCCGAGGCGTTCGCCCGCAGAGAGCTCCACGACGCGATGCTGAGCTGGCCGAAGGAGTCCTCGACGGTGAGCGAGATCGTGGTCGAGGAGGTCAGGGAGGGTGAGAAGCACCACCAGGTCTGGCGGGACCTCGGCTCGGGGCCGGTGCTCCAGGGCGACGTCTGGAGCCTGCTCGGCTGGCTGACCGGCCGTACGTCCGGGGCGGGGCTTAGGGTGATGCCGGAGGGTACGGCGGGCAACCGGCCCGCGGGCGCGCAGGCGCCGCCCGCGCCACCGGAATGGCCCGCCAGGTCCGCTCCCGTCGGCCTTCCCGCGAACCCCCCTGAGGAGTATCCATGACGTACACCGGCGACGTGCGGGTCGGCGGCCCGGCCGACGTGCGGGAGCTGCCCGATCTGACGATCTCGAAGCTGGCGGTCGGCCCCTACGACAACAACGCCTACCTGGTGCGGTGCAACGAGACCGGTGACGGCGTGCTCATCGACGCCGCCGCGGAGGCCGACCGGCTGCTGGAGCTTCTCGGGGACCACCCGATCAGCAAGATCGTCACGACCCACCGGCACCGTGACCACTGGCAGGCCCTGGAGCAGGTCGCCTCGGCGACGGGCGCGACCGTCGTGGCGCACCCGCTCGACGCGCCCCTGCTGCCGGTTCCCGTCGGCCTGGAGGTCGAGCACGGGGACGGGGTCACCGTCGGCGTGGTCACCCTTGAGGTGATCCACCTGCGCGGGCACACGCCGGGCTCGATCGCCCTGCATCATGCGGGTCACCTGTTCACCGGCGACTCGCTCTTCCCCGGCGGCGTCGGCAACACCGAGAAGGACCCCGAGCGGTTCGAGCGGCTCTTCACCGACGTCTCCGAGCGGATCTTCGACCGGCTGCCCGACGAGACCTGGGTCTACCCGGGCCACGGCAGGGACACCACGCTGGGCGCCGAACGCGGATCCCTGCCGGAGTGGCGCGCCCGCGGCTGGTGAACGCGCGTCCGCCCGGGGACCGTTAACGGTTCCCGGGCGGACGGAGGAGCTTCTCAGGCGGTCACAGGGAGGTGAACTCGGACTCCCGACGCTGCTCCCTGCGCTTCTCCCGCTTGAACATGAGAACGCGCAGCGGGATGGCGGAGACCATGGCGATCTGCATGATCGCGCCGACCTTGATGAGCGTGTCACCGCCCGCCAGGCCCGCGGCCCAGATGGTCAGGCAGGCCACGTTGATCATCATCCAGGCGAGGACCGCGGCCGCCAGGTTGCCCTTCGGCTTGGGATACTCGATCCGGCTGACCATGAGATAGGCGATCCCGAAGATGGGCAGCACGGTCCAGATCGACGGCGCGAACAGCATCACGACCGCGACCACGGTCATGGCGCCCATCGGGATGGGCAGGCCCATGAAGTCGCCGCTCTTGGTCTTCACGCAGGCGAACCTGGCCAGCCGGATGACCCCGGCCAGCAGCACGGATCCCGCGGCGGCCATCACCAGCGGGAAGGGCACCTGCGGGGTGAACCCGGCCCAGATGACCACCATGAAGGCCGGGGCGAAGCCGAAGCTGATCACGTCGGCCAGGTTGTCCAGCTCGGCGCCCATCGCCGAGGCCCGGAACTTGCGCGCGACCAGACCGTCGAACAGGTCACAGGTCGCGCCGATCAGCAGCAGCACCACGGCGGTGCCGAAGAAGCGGGGGTCGGCGGCGAAGGGCTTGTGCTCCTGCAGCGCGCGGATCGCCGACCAGGCGAGCACGCAGACCGACAGGAAGCCGCACAGCGCGTTGCCGAGGGACAGGGAGTCGGCCGCGGAGAGTCGGAACGCCTTGCCGACCGGCCCCCTCGGTTCCTCGTCCGTCTCGTCTCTCTCGTCCAGGGGCCAGCTCGCGTCAGCCGTGGTCAAGGCCGGTCACCCCCGCGACGGTCCGCTGGCCGACCGAGACGGCGGGCTCGATTCCCTCCGGCAGGTAGACGTCGACCCGGGAACCGAGCCGGATGAGACCGATGCGCTCTGCCCTGGCCACCTTGGCTCCCACAGTCAGATAGGGGATGATGCGCCGCGCGACGGCACCGGCGATCTGGACCAGCTCGACGTCACCGATCTCGGTGGCGAAGTGCCAGACCACCCGCTCGTTCTTGTCGCTGTCCTTGTTGAAGGCGGGGACGAACCCCCCGGCGACGTGCTCGACCGAGGTCACCGTACCGGCCAGTGGGGCGCGGTTGACGTGCACGTCGAGTGGGCTCATGAAGATGGCCACGCGCGTGCGGCCGTCCGGCCACGGGTCGATGCTCTGCACCACGCCGTCCGCCGGCGACAGGATCCGCGCCGGGCCCGGCGTGCGTTCTGGGTCCCGGAAGAACCAGAGCATGCCGCCGGTGAGCGCGGCCAGCGGGGTCGCCGCCAGCGCCCAGCGCCGGTCACGGCGGCTGAGCAGCGCGGTTGCGGCGGTGGCGGCCACGGTTGGGAGCAACCACGGGGAGACGCCACGCGCCAGCCGTACACGGCCCGGCTTATGGCTTGCTGAATCGTGGGACACAGGAAACCTTTTGATGTCTTGCGGCATTAGACCGGTATTGTCTGCCTGCTCTCCGGCAGGATGCTACCCATCTCTCAGCCCTTGTACGGCATAACGAGACAAGCAAAGCGCGTCACAAGCCAATCCGCTAGCCCTGCTCGGCACTCGCGGTGGTGGTGATGTGCTTGCCCTCGCGCGCGTCACGGCGGGCCTTGATCAGGCTGGCTCCGGTAGTGATCACCATGGTGACGCCGATGACCGACAATGACAGCCAGATGGGCACCTCGGGTGCCCAGGACACGCCGCTGGAGTGCAGCGCCTCGGCAATCAGCTTAACCCCGATGAAGCCGAGGATGAACGCGAGGCCGTAGCTGAGGTAGGCCAGACGCTGCAGCAGATCGCCCAGCAGGAAGTAGAGCTGACGCAGTCCCATCAGCGCGAACGCGTTGGCGGTGAAGACGATGAAGGCGTCGGTGGTGAGGCCGAAGATGGCGGGAATCGAGTCGAGCGCGAAGAGCAGGTCGGTGGTGCCGATGGCGATCATCACGATGAGCAGCGGGGTGACCATGCGCCTGCCGTTCACCTTGACGATGACCTTGGAGCCCACGTAGTCGTCAGTGTGGGGCAGCGCCCTGCGGGCCCAGCGCAGCACCAGGTTCTCCTTGACCTCTTCCTCCTCGTCGTGGCCGTGCTGACGGACGAGCTGCACGGCGGTGTAGAGGAGGAACAGACCGAAGACGTAGAACAGCCAGCTGAAGTTGGACAGCGCCGCGGCGCCGACGGCGATGAAGCCACCGCGCATGACCAGGGCCATCAGGATGCCAACCAGCAGCACCTTGTGCTGGTGGACCTTCGGCACCGCGAAGCGGCTCATGATGATGTAGAAGACGAAGAGATTGTCGACACTCAGGCTGTACTCGGTCAGATAGCCCGCGAAGAACTGGCCCGCCGAGGTCGGCCCGACGAGGACCCACAGCGCCACACCGAACAACACCGCGAGCGTCACGTAGAAGCCGACCCAGAAGGACGCCTGTCGCGGGGAGAACTCCCGGGGCTCACCCCGATCGACGATCCACAGGTCAAAAGCAAGAACAACCAGCAAACCACCGATAACGGCGATCCAAGCCCATACGGGAACACTCACAACAAAACCTCCGGCGGCGCGCATGACTGACAGCCGGAGGTCTCTCCCGCCCGTGTGTAACCGAACACGGACCGACAGCCCCGGGGGCCTCGTGGAGTGAGGCAACACCGTGATGACGAGACTGTCACGAAGGGATACTCCCCCCCTAACCAAACCAGTATAGGTGCCGGGCTTGGCGGTGCCCAATTCGGCGGCGGGCTCCACAAGGATGTTCCCACGCCAGATCGCCGCCTGCCATGGGATCCTTCAGGTAATCCTTCCCCGATCCGCCCGTAGATCGGCATAGACCTCCAGGACCGCCCCAACCGCCTCAGACGCCCCGGGCAACTCTCCGCCCCGCCGTACAGCTGCCCGCCGCAGGGTCTCGGCCAGGTCCCTGTCGGTGAGCAGCCTCCCGACCGCCCCGCGCAGCGCTCCCGCGTCGCCGTACGGCACCAGCAGCCCGGCGTCCCCGGTCATCGCCGGGATTCCGCCGACCGCGGTGGCGACCACCGGTCTGCCCGCCCGCAGGGCCTCCTGCACCACGAGTGGCTGTCCCTCCCAGCGGCTGGGCACCACCAGGGCCTCGGCGACCGTGAGCAGGTCCCCGACGTCGTTCCTGTTGCCGAGCAGCCGCACGGGCAGCCCCTCCCTGGCGATGCGCTCCTCAAGCGGCCCGCGCAGCGGCCCGTCCCCGGCGACCAGGAACACCGATCCCGTCCCGGTGAAGGCCGCGGCGGCGTCCAGGAGGGTCTCCAGTCCCTTCTGCTGGGCGAGCCTGGCGACCGTCAGCAGGACGGGGCTCCCGCCGACGCCCAGTTCCGCCCTGACGTCCCCGGCCGGGCGCCCAGAGGGGGTCAGGGCGGGCGCCGGGACGACGGCGGCCTCGACGTGCCGGGCGCCCAGCCGCGTCATCCGCTCGCCCAGGTCCGGGGAGACCACCAGGATCCGGTCCGCCAGGCGGGCGACGATCCGTTCGAGCAGGGCGTACACCGCGCCGACCGCGCCGCCCGCCGTCGCGGCGTTGTGCAGGGTCACCACCAGGCCGGTCCCGGTCCCGGCGAGGGCGAGCGCGGCCAGTGCCCCGGCCCGCAGCCCGTGCGCGTGCACGACGTCGGCCCCCCGCAGCCCCCTGAGCGCCCGTACGGCCCGCAGGTCGTTCAGCGGGCGTGGCCTGTCGGAGATGGGCACGGGCAGGAAGACCGCGCCGAGCCGCCCGAAGGCGAAGTCCTCCCCGGTGCCCGGCGGCCCCGCGACGACCACCCTGCTCCCCTCGCGGGTCAGGCCCTCGGCCAGCATGGCCACGTGCCGCCCCACCCCGCCCGTGCTGGTACCCAGCACCAGCGCGATCCGCGACGCGGGCGTCGCCGGATCAGTCATCGGCACCGCTCCCTTCCCGAAAGGTCCGAGCTTCCTGGGGGCTCTCGGCGGAGGCCCGTCTGAAGCGCGCCAGCAGCATCCGGGCGTCCGGTCTGTCGATCACCGCGGCCACCGCCGCGAACGCCACCGAACCCGCCACCGCGGCCCCCAGCCCGACCGGGACGCACATCCACTTGGAGACGTCCTCGAAGGCCGTGACGACCGCCAGGCCCACAGCGTAGGCCGCCCCGCCACCGGCGACTGCGGCCAGCAGGCCCCGCCAGGCCCCGCGCAGCGCCGCCGTCCCCCTGGCCCTCAGTACGGCGAGCACCAGCAGGATCCCGCCCGCGGTCATGCCGAGGGTGCTGCCGAGCGCCAGGTCGCCGACCACGTCGGTCCGCTCGGTCGCGGCCCTGGCCAGCAGGATCTGCGCCACCAGCGCGACCGTCCATCCCACGACGGAGGCAACCGCGGCGGACCTGCCCCTGCCGCAGGCGTACAGGACCCGGGCGAGGTGGAACATCAGCGCGTATCCCGCCAGGCCAGGCGCGAACAGCACGACCGCCCGCGCCATCTCCGCCGGGTCGCCGCCCGGGGTGCCCTGCAGGAACACCCTGGACACGGGTACGGCGACCGCGGCCATCACCCCGGCCGCCAGCCCCGTGACCAGCAGCACGACCCGGGTGGTCGAGGCGGTGAGGTCGTCGAACCCCGCACGGTCGCCGTCGCCCGCCCTGGTGGCGAGCACCGGGAACGAACTGGTCGCCACCGGCACCACGAGGACCGCGAAGGGAAGCTGGTACAGCGCCCAGGCGTAGGTGTAGACGCCCGTCGCCCCGGCCCCGCCCAGGTCGTTGGCCAGGCGGACCACCACGGTCAGCGTCATCTGCTGCGCCACGAGGACCGCGACGCCCGCCGTCGCGAGCTGCCGGGCACGGGCGGCGACGCCGGGCGGGAAGGACAGCGAGGGCCGCAGCCGTAACCGCAGCCGGGCGACGGGACCGATCACCGTGACGACCATCGCCGCCGCGGCGACGGTCGCGCCGAGGGAGAGCGTCAGCTGCCCCGCCGTGGTGAGGGCGGACAGGTCGTGGGCGGCCTCGCCCGCGAGCGGCTGGAAGACCAGGTAGGAACCGACGATCAGCAGACTGGACACCAGCGGCGCCAGGGCGGGGCCCATGAAGCGCCGGTGGGCCTGGAGCACACCGTAGAGGATGACCGCGAGCCCGAAGAAGATCATCCGGGGAGCGAAGACGACGAGCATGTCCGTACCGACCCCGATGACCTGCCGCACGTCGCAGTCGCCGACGTCGCCGACCAGCAGGGTGACGACGGGCCCCGCGAAGGCGGCGATGAGCAGGGTCAGCGGGACCAGGACCAGCAGCACCCAGGTCAGCAGCGCCGAGGTGGTCCTGCCGACCTCGGCCCTCGCCTCGGGATCGGTGCCGGACCTCGATGCCGCCGCGGCCAGGACCGGGACCACGGTCCCGGCCAGCGCACCGCCCGCGACCAGCTCGAAAACGATGTTGGGGACGTAGTTGGCGGTGTTGTAGGCGGTGCTCAGGCAGAGGTTGCCGACGGTCTGGGACTGGACGAGATAGCGGCCGAATCCCACCATCCGGGCCACGACGGTCACGACCCCGATCAGGAGCGCCGCCCCCGCGACCCCCTGCCCGATCTTCCTGGTCATCAGTCGGCGGGCGCCTGCTCCACGGGACGGCGGCCGAGCATGTCGATGCGGTTGAGCACCGGGTTGGCGGCGATGACCCTGGTGAAGCTGATCCGCTCAGAGGCGGCGGTGAGCGCGACCACGGTGCCAAGCACGGCCAGACGGCCGGGCCTGCCGAGGGTGGCGGTGGCCGCCAGGCCCACGAGCGCGCCCAGGGCGTTGGCCCCCGCGTCGCCCAGCATGGCCCGCTCGCCCAGGTCCTCGGGCAGCAGCGCCAGCGCCGCCCCGGCGGGCAGCGCGGCCAGGATCGCCGCGACCGGGTCGTCCCGGCGCACCCCGGCGGCCAGCAGGGGGATCCCGGCCAGCAGGCCCACCTTGATCGCGCGCCCGGGCCGCAGGTCGAACAGGTTCGCCAGGTTGGCCGAGCCCGCGACGAGCGCCCCGTCGATCGCGACGTCCACGGGACGGCGGGCGGTCAGGGCCGCGGCGGCCAGGCCCGTCACGCCGATGCCGAACAGCTTCACGGCGCCGCTGGTGACCTCCCCCTTGGCCAGGGCGTTCAGATGCCCCCGGAAGCCCTTGGAGGCGGTCGCGCCGTACAGGTCGTCGTAGGCACCCAGGGCGCCGCTGCCCGTGACGGCGAGCAGCACGGCGGCGCGGGTCCTCGCGGGCAGCCCGGGAAGCACCGTCGCGGCCGCGGCGGCACCCGCGGCGAAGGCGGGTCCCTCAAGCAGGGTGATCTGCTCACCCCTGTGGTTGGTCCGCTCCCAGGTCTCCGTGTCACCGACCGGTGGCCTGCGGCTGAAGGCCGTGTAGGCCAGGCGGGCGGCGGCCGCTCCGGCGAGCGCGCCTGCCAGGGCGCCGAGAAGAGCGCGACGAGCCATGGGGGTCATCCTCCGGAGGTGGGCTCGGGGGCGGGGGACGCGCTGGGCTCGATGCCCGAGACGCCGGGGCCCATGCCGTACTGGCCTGAAGAGCCTGACAGTTGTTCCCGCAGAGCGTAGACCACCACGACCCTGCCCGAAGGCATATCGACGTTGTCGACGGTCGAGACCTTCTCCGCGGCGACGGTGTCCTCACGCAGCGCGGCCAGGACGCCACCGGAGGCACCGCTGTTCGGCGGACCGGCCAGCACCGTCCCCCGGCCCGCCTCGTCGAGCGCCGTGGCCATCGAGACCACCGCGGCCGACTGCGCGACGGCGGTGTCCCCGGCGTACGGCTCGGCCGGGCCGATCAGCAGGGCCAGGTCGGCACGCTTGGCGGGCTGCTCCGCGACGTTGATCAGGCCACCGCGCTGGAAGGCCTCAAGGACCCCGGCCGCGACCGGGTTCGTCTTGCCGACCTGCGCGGGGTCGCCGGTCACGATCGCGCCGGCGAGCACCGTCGCAGCCTTGTCGTAGGGCGTGTCCTCCGCGGTGAAGGCCATCTCGATCGGCTTGGTGTCGGTGGCCAGCTTGTCGATGACGCCCGACTGCGCGGCGTCGAGGTATTTGTCGGTCAGGGTGACCCGGCCGCTCACGATCGCCCCGGACGCGGTGAGCACCTGCTGCACCGCCTCACGCAGGCTCACCGAGCTGCCGGGGGCCTCGACGATGACGACGCGCTCACCGGCGAGCGCGTCACGCACGAGCTTGGGGGTGTCGGCCGTGACGAACGCGTCGTTTGCGGCGTTCTGCCCCTGCACCGTCTTCAGCTCGGCGCGCAGCTCGTTGTTACTCAGCCTGAGCTGGTTGGCCAGGGTCTCCGCCGTGTCGATGGCGGGCTCCTTCAGCAGGGTCGTGCCCAGCACGATGCCGACGGAGAGCGCGAGGAAGATCGCGACGATGGAGACGAGGTGATAGCGGAAATCAATCACGAGAAGAGTCCGACCAGCCAGAAGATGAAGCCGTTCCAGATGTCGCGGACGCTGTCGAGCCAGATCTTGCCCACCGGGGAGACCATGATGGCCAGCCCCATGGTGATCAGCGTGGTGGCGACGAGCAGGAGCAGAGACGGAGTTGAGATCCGGCTGCGGTAGAGCCGGCTGACGCCCTTCGCGTCGATGAGCTTGCCCCCGACCCGCAGACGGGTGAGGAAGGTGCTGGCCATGCCGGAGCGGCCCTTGTCGAGGAACTCCACCAGCGTCGCGTGGGTGCCGACGGCGACCATCAGGTCGGCGCCCTTGTCGTCGGCGAGCAGCATGGCGATGTCCTCGCTGGTGCCGATGGCGGGGAAGACCACGGCGCTGCAGCCGAGCTGCTGCACCCGTTCGAGGCCGGGCGCCCTGCCGTCGCGATAGGCGTGCACGACCAGTTCGGCGCCGCAGGTCAGGGCCTTGGTGGAGACGGAGTCGAAGTCGCCGACGATGATGTCGGGCACGTAACCGGCCTCCAGGAGGGCGTCGGCGCCGCCGTCCACCCCGATCATGATCGGGCGGTACTCCCTGATGTAGGGGCGCAGGACGGCGATGTCCTCCTTGTAGTGGTAACCGCGCACCACGATGAGGACGTGCCTGCCCTCCATGACGGTCGCGATGTCGGGGACGCCGACACCGTCGATGAGCAGGTCACGCTCACGCCTGACGTACTCCATGGTGTTGGCGGCGAACGCCTCGATCTGGACGGTCAGCCCGGCCCTGGCCTCGACCATCGCCGCGTCGATCGACTCGGTCGACTGCACGTCGCCCTTGGCGACCACCTCGTCGTCGAGGTAGACGACGCCGTCGTGCACCCTGACCAGGTCGCCGTCCTTGACGCGGTCGAAGACCTCGGCGGTGGCGTTGTCGACGAACGTCACCCCCGCCTCGACGAGGATCTGCGGCCCCAGGTTGGGGTAGCGGCCGCTGATGCCCGCCGCGACGTTGACCACCGCCGCCGCACCGCACGCGACAAGCGCCTCCGCGCTCACCCGGTCAACGTCAACGTGATCGATAATCGCGATTTCCCCGGCCTTGAGACGCTTGGTCAGCCTCTTGGTCCGCCGATCGATTCTCGCCACTGCCGTCACCCCGGGAAGGTCCGTGGCCTTCCTGCGGCGGAGGTAACCGTTGAGCCTGCGCTGAAGCTCGTCCGTCGGCACCTTCATCACGACCATCCTGCCAGAGGGAAAGACCGGCCGAGCCACGCGGTTGACGGTGTGTCAGGTTCGTCACTGAAGATCCCCACGCGGTCCTCGCCCCCAGCTATCCAAAACACCCCCCGTTATTCCTACCTCGCGACCATCCGTGACCTGGTCTTCAGGCCGGGGTCAGGCCTTGTCTGCGGCGGCGATCGACAGTAGTTCCTGCGCGTGCGCCCTGCCCAGTTCGGAGTCCTCAAGCCCGGCGAGCATCCGGGAGAGTTCGCGCGCCCTGCCGTCCCTGTCAAGGGCGACGACGCCGCTGCGCACCACGCTGCCGTCGCTCGCCTTCTCCACCACGAGGTGCTGGTCGGCGAAGGCGGCGACCTGGGGCAGGTGGGTGACGACGATCACCTGGGCGGTGCGTGCCAGACGTGCCAGCCTGCGGCCGATCTCCACCGCGGCCTTGCCGCCGACCCCGGCGTCCACCTCGTCGAAGACGAACGTCGGGACGGGGTCGGCACCGGCGAAGACGACCTCGATGGCGAGCATGACCCGGCTCAGCTCACCGCCGGAGGCGCCCTTGTTCAGCGGCAGCGCGGGCGAGGCGGGGTGCGGGGCCATGCGCAGCTCGACCTCGTCGATCCCGTGCGGGCCGAACTCCGCCGCGGGGGTGATGACGACGGTCACCCTGGCGTGCGGCATGGCCAGCGCGGTGAGCTCCTCGGTGACGTCCTGCCCGAACCGTTCGGCCGCGACCGTCCTGACGCGGGTCAGCTCGGCGGCCAGGTCGGTCAGCCTGCGGGTGAGTTCCTCGTGCTCGCGGGTGAGCTCGCCGATCCGCTCGTCGTCGCCTTCGAGCTCGGCGACCCGCGAGGCGGCCTGCTCGGCCCAGGCGAGCACGACACCGGTGTCCTCGCCGTACTTGCGCAGCAGGTGGTTGAGTACGGCCTGGCGTTCCTGCACGGCCGCCAGCCGTGCGGGATCTGCCTCGACCGACTCGGCGTAGGCGGCGAGCTCGGTGGCCACGTCCGAGATCAGGTAGCCCGCCTCGGCGAGCCGGTCGGCGATCCCGGCGAGCGCCGGGTCGAAGTCACGGACCGCCTCGACGGCGGCGCGGGCCCGGCCGACCAGGGTGACGGCGTCCTGCATCTCCCCCTCGACGGACATCGGGTCGCCCAGCAGCGCGACGTGCGCGGTCTCGGCGGCGCTCCTGAGGGAGTCGGCGTGGGCGAGGCGCCCCTCCTCCTCGCGCAGCTCGGTCTCCTCCCCCTGCCGGGGTTCGGCCTGCTCGACCTCCTGGAGCCCGAACCTGAGCAGGTCGGCCTCCTGGGCGCGTTCCCTGGCCCTGGCGGTGAGCTCGGCCAGCTGGTCGGTGACCTGCCGGTGCCGTTTGTAGGCCTGCTCGTAGGAGCGCAGCGGCTTGACCAGCTCCTCACCCGCGTAGCGGTCGAGGGCCGCGCGCTGGCGTCCCGGCTGCAGCAGGCGCTGCTGGTCCATCTGGCCGTGCACGGCGACCAGGTCCTCGGCCAGGTAGGTGAGGGTGCCGACGGGCACGCTCCGCCCGCCGAGCCAGGCCCTGCTGCGGCCCTCCGCGGAGACGGTGCGAGAGATGATCAGCTCGCCGTCCTCGACCTGGCCGCCCACGTCCTGCACCTGCTGGGCGACCCGCCCCGCCGGATCGACCACGAGGGTGCCCTCGACCGTCGCCTTGTCCGACCCCGGACGGACGCGGGCGGGGTCCGCCCTGCCTCCGAACAGCAGTCCGAGACCGGTCACAACCATGGTCTTACCCGCACCCGTCTCACCTGTGAGCACGGTGAACCCCGGCGAGAGCACCAGGACGGCCTCGTCGATCACACCGAGCCCTTGGATGCGGACCTCCTCGACCCTGGGTCGCACTGGTCCCTCCCGTCACATCGAATTCACCGAACATCAGTGCGGTGCGCGGGCACGATCCTACGCGTTCGGGGCGTCCGCCGCCCGGACGATCTAGGCTCGCGTCCGGCCGCGCCATCCCTGGACGGGAAGGTCGAACTTGGCGACCAGCCTGTCGGTGAAGGGTGCCCCGGTGTCCTCGATCCCGTGCAGGCGCGCGAGCCGTACGGGAAGGTCGGCTCGGCGGACCTCGACGCGCGCGCCCGCGGGCAGGTCGAAGCGGCGGCGGCCGTCGCACCACAGCACCGCCCCCGCCGTCGCGGGCTGGATCTCCAGGGCCAGCGTCGAACGCGGGGAGACGACCAGCGGCCTGGCGAACAGCGCGTGGGCGCTGATCGGCACCAGCAGCATCGCCTCGACCTCCGGCCACACCACCGGGCCGCCCGCGGAGAAGGCATAGGCGGTCGAGCCCGTCGGCGTGGCGCAGATGACCCCGTCGCACCCCCAGCGCGACAGCGGCCTTCCGTCGATCTCGGCGACCACTTCGAGCATCCGCTCGCGTTTCTCCACTGTGGCCTCGTTGAGCGCCCAGGTGTCGGCCAGCAGCTGCCCGTTGAGGCGCGCGGCGACGTCGATGGTCATCCGCTCCTCGACGTCGTAGCGGCCCCGCACCACGGAGTCGACGGCGTCGGAGAGGTTCTCGACCTCCGCCTCGGCCAGGAAGCCGACGTGCCCGAGGTTGACGCCGAGCAGCGGCACCCCGGCGGGACGGGCGAGCTCCGCGGCCCGCAGCAGGCTGCCGTCGCCGCCCAGGACGATCATCATCTCGGCGTCGTGCACCGCCGCCTCACCCGCGGGCGTCACCTCGGCGCCCGAGCACGCGATCGACTCGGCCTCGGCCCGCAGGACGCGGACGGTCAGCCCGGCCTCGACCAGTCTGCCGATCACCAGGCGGGCGCTGTCCACGGCCGCCTCCCGCCCGGTGTGGGCGGTGACCAGCACGGTGCGCTTGGCAGTCATGTTCCACTCTCCCGGAGGACGGGCACTACTGGGGACCTTCCGCGACCGCGCGGCCGATCTCGGCCGCGACGTCCTCGACCGGGGGCGGGCCTTCCCCCCTGCCCAGCCAGATGACGTACTCGACATTGCCCGACGGGCCCGGCAACGGGCTCGCGGTGACACCCCGCACGGTCAGGCCGAGCGCCCGCGCGCTGTCGGCCACATCCTGTACGGCCTGGCCCCGCAGCACCGGGTCCCTGACGACCCCGCCCGCACCGACCCGCTCCCTGCCCACCTCGAACTGGGGCTTGACCAGCATCGCGAAGTCGGCCCGCTCCGCGGCGCAGGCGACCAGGGCGGGCAGCACCAGGCGCAGCGAGATGAACGACAGGTCCCCGACGATCAGTGTGGGCGGCTGACCGACCATCTCGGGGGTCAGGTCCCTGACGTTGACCCGTTCCATGACCGTGACCCGTTCGTCGGTCCGCAGCGACCAGGCCAGCTGGCCGTAGCCGACGTCGACGGCCAGCACGTGCGCGGCGCCGCCGCGCAGCAGCACGTCGGTGAAACCCCCGGTCGAGGCCCCGGCGTCCAGGCAGTGACGCCCCGTGACGGTCAGGCCCCGTGGCCCGAAGGCCTCAAGGGCGCCGAGCAGCTTGTGGGCTCCCCGCGAGACGTAGTCGGGCCCCTCGACGGCCTCGGCCACCACGATCGCGGAGGCGGTCTCCACCTGGGTGGCGGGCTTGGCCGCGACCTGGCCGCCGACGGTGACCCTGCCGGCCTCGATGAGCTGGGACGCCTGTTCGCGGGATCTGGCAAGGCCGCGCCGTACCAGCTCGCTGTCGAGGCGGGTGCGACGGCTCACCGGGGCTGTTCCGCGGTGCCGTCCGCCGCGGCGAGCGCCTGTTCGAGCCCGGCGAACACCTCCTCGAACACGCCCGCGTGCGCCGAGACGGGCGTCGTGCCCAGCCGGGCGAGCGCGCCCAGCGCGACGTCGACCCGCTCCTCGCCGGTCTCCCCCGGAAGGTCCGTCATGCGCCCCCTTTCGAAAGCCGTCCCCCACCGGCGCGGCGGCCGGTGTGGCGGTCGCACGGGAACGCCGCGGACGATCGCGCCGCCCCGTGACGCCTTGACCGTATCGGAAGCCGCGCCGCGTTTCGCACCGGCCACTCGCCGATCGGGATGGGCCGTCCGCGAACTACTGTACGTGTCTCGCTCGTTGTCACCCTGATGGAACCGGCGGCCGCCCACGCGTACCCTCACGACATCCAGGAACGACATCCAGGAACACCGTGTCCAGGAGCGTGCCGGGGGCGTCGTGGCAGGAATCCTCCTGCGCGCACCGGATCACGTGCCGCGACGATGTGGAACGCTACCGTCCGTAGGGACAAGGAGTTCGGGCCGCCCGGACAGAAGGGAGCGCCAAGCGATGGCGACCGTCGACGAGTGCCGGGTGGCACTGCGCAAACTCGGCGAGCAGTTCGACGAGCTCGACAAGGAGAGCCGTGCCAGGCACGTGGTTGACCGCAGCATCAGCTGTCACGTCAGCGACCTGGGGGTCACCTTCTACGGCCGTATCCACCACGGGGGCCTCGGCCCCTTCGACGACCTGCCCCCGGGCGACGCCAGGACCGCCAACGTGAAGCTGACCATCGGCAGCGACGACCTGATCGCCCTGGTCAACGGCGAACTCGACATGGGACGCGCGGTGTTCGGCGGCCGTGTCAAGATCGACGCCAGCTTCGGCGACCTGATGCGGCTGCGCAAGCTCCTGTGAGCCACGTTCCCCGAGCTTGGGCAGCCTCAGTCGGCTGAGGACATCCGGCCGGAGAGCGGGGAGGTGAGGACGGCCTTCACGGCGTCCTCGTCCGCCCGTCCCTCACCGGCCGCCTCCCACGCCGCGGCGCAGGCCGCCCTGAGCCCGTCCACGGGGTCCCCCTCCCCCTCCAGCCCGAGTCGCCCCTCCTGCCAGCGGGCGTTCCACCCCCGGCAGGTCCAGCCCTCCCCGGCCCGCCGTACCTCGGGGTAGGGCAGGTGCAGGGCCGACAGGTCCGCCGCGACGTACGAGGGCCTGTGCTCTGGCGGCGCCGTCAGCAGGTCCAGCGGGGTAGCCACGCCCGTCAGCACGAGCAGCCCGTCGACCCCCGCGTTGGTCGCCCCCTCGATGTCGGTGTCGAGCCGGTCACCGACCACCAGGGGCCGCTTCGAGCCGGTCCGCAGGATCGACTCACGGTGCAGCGGCGGCTCAGGCTTGCCCGCGACGATCGGCTCGACCCCGGTCGCCGTGGCGATCACCCGGACCATCGCACCGTTGCCGGGGATCTCGCCGCGCCCCGTGGGCATGGTCGAGTCGGCGTTCGCGGCCACGAACAGCGCCCCCTGCCGTACGGCCAGCGCCCCCTCGGCCAGCAGACCGTAGGAGAGGCTGGTGACCATGCCCTGCACCACCGCCGCCGGGCTCTCCAGGGCGGTGGTGACCGGGCGCAGCCCATGGGCGCGTACGGCGCTGCGCAGTCCCATCCCGCCGACGACCAGCACCGCGGCCCCTGGCTCGACCCGCTCGGCCACCAGCCTCGCGGCGGCCTGGGCGGAGGTGACCACGTCGCCGGGCGTGGCGGGGGCGCCGAGCGCGCTCAGGTGCTGGGCGATCGCGGCGGGAGTGCGCGAGGCGTTGTTGGTGACGTACGCGAGCCGTACGCCGTGTTCCATCGCCTCGCGCAGCGCTTCGGGAGCTCCCGGTACGGCGTCGTGCCCGAGATACACCACCCCATCGAGATCAAGGAGAAGAGTGTCATATGGGTCGATCAGCGTCTGCGTGTCCACTTGCCCATTCCATCACCCGCTCCGTCACCCGCGGAGATCACGCCCGGCGGGCACGTAGCGTCGCCCGGACGCTCTTCAGGGCCGACACGTAGTGCCGCTGGTCGGGGCGCATGGCGACGGCGATGGCCAGGGGCTCCTGCGCCCCCTCCATGTCTCCGGTCCGCCACAGGGCGAGTCCGAGCCCGAAATAGGCGTAGTCCTCTGCGGGGTTCGCGTCGATGATCCATCGGAAGCTGTCGGCGGCGTCGGCGTACTGCCTGGAGTTGAACTGGGCACGGGCGAGCGCCTCACGGATGCTCCGCGACTCGGGCTCGGCGCCCGCGGCACGTTCCAGCAGCGCGGCGGCCGCGGCCGGGCTGCCCTCGCCCAGCAGTTTCATCCCTCGTTGGAACCATTCGTAGACGTCCCCGACCGGAGCGCCCGTCTCGGGGTTGGGGGAATCAGACGGACCGCTACGTCCTTGGACCATGCGTTAGGCCTCCTTCATCGACAGACGACAGATCTGACCGAATCCCTGACGGACCAAGGCGCCGCGCCATTGAGGCAACCCCTGGACGTTTCAGGCCTTTATGGCAGCATGCCCTATATGGCGAATCCTGAACTGCCGATACATGACGGGCTCGTGCTGCACCCGTTCCGCGGCGTACGGTTCGCGGTTGACAACCCTGCGGAGGTGACCTCTCCCCCCTACGATCTCATCGAGGAAAACGGCGTTCGGGACCTGCTCACCGCACATCCCAACAACGTGGTCCGCCTCATCCTTCCCGGAGCCGACCGTCACCGGTACGCCGAGGCACGGCAGATCCTGGACGCGTGGCTCTCCTCCGGGGTGCTGGTCGCCGACGAGAAACCGGCCGTCTACGTCTACGAGCAGGTGGGCCCTGGGATCCTGCAGCGCGGACTCATCGGCGACGTCGGCCTGGCCACGCCGGAGCAGCGTGTCATCCTGCCGCACGAGGACGTGATGCCCGGCCCGGTCGCCGACCGGCTGGCCCTCATGCGGGTGACCGAGGCGAACCTGGAGCCGATCTTCCTCCTCTACGAGGGCGCGGGAGGTGACGCCACCCGTCTCGTTGACCGGATCGCCGCCAACCGGCCACCCCTGGTCGAGGCACACACCCAGGACGAGGTCAGGCATCGGCTGTGGGCCGTCACCGACCCTCAGGAGCTCTCCGACATCAACGCCGACCTCCGTTCCCGTCAGGCCCTCATCGCGGACGGCCATCACCGTTACGCCACCTATCTCGCCCTCCAGCGCGAGCACCACACCGGCTCCGCCCCTCCCACCTCACCTTCCTCAGACACCACCTTCCCGGACGCCCTGCCCCAGCAGGAGGCCGGGGACGCGCGGGATCGACCGGTGGAGCCGGGGCCCTGGGACTTCGGTCTCGCGCTTCTGGTGGACTCCACCTCCTATCCGCCCAACCTCCGAGCCATCCACCGGGTCGTCCCGGATCTGCCGCTCCGGGAGGCCGTGGACCGAGCCGGAAGCGCCTGGAGAGTGCGTGAGCACGCCGACCTCGACGAGGGACTGACGGCCCTGGCCCAGGCCGGAGAGCCCGCCTTCCTCCTGTCGGACGGGGACAGCACGTATCTGCTCACCGACCCTGACCCCGAGCGGCTCGAAAGTGCGATGCCCGACCATCACTCCGCCCGGTGGCGCGCGCTGAACACCGCCATCCTCGCGGAGTTCGTCCTGCCCAGGCTCTGGGGAAGGCGGGACGGCGAGCAGTCGGTGCGCATCGTGCACCACGACCCCGCGGCAGCCGTACGGCTCGCGCGGGCGACCGGGGGAACGGCGGTGCTGCTCAATCCGCTGACGGTTGACGACGTGCTCGCGGTCGCGGCCCAGGCGGAGCGGGTGCCACGTAAGTCGACCTCCTTCGGCCCCAAGCCCCGCACGGGACTGGTGTTGCGTGTGCTGTCCCTCGGCTGAGGGTGCCCACGACCTCCGCCTTCGTAAGGGGGCCTGGTCAACCGCCGTCCGATCGGCTCATGCCCGCTGCCGGCCGATGGGTCCGCCCCGCCCGCCTGGCACCGGGGAAGGAGATCGGTTCCCCGTCTCCCGGCGAGGCGATCTCTCGGGTGCCTCCCGCGAGAACGGTCACGTCGGCGGGCGTCTCCTTCGCCGCCGGTTCCCGCACCGGGGCGGGCGGCGTCGGATCGGGAGTCTCGCCCTCCCGCCCGCCGACGGGCGCGTCCGGATGCCCGAGGCGCCGGGCCGAACGGACCTCGACCTCGTAACCCGAGGACTTCGTTCCCTCACTCCCCCACCAGCGGCGGCGCAGCGCCCCCTCCACCTCCACCATGTCGTCGGCGAGCCATTCAGCCGCGGTCACGGTGACCTCGTGCTCGAACGACGCGCAGGGAATGGTGTCCACCTGGCTTCCCCGGCCACGCCGCTGCCGCCGTACGATCATCCGCCAGGTGCCGAGCGTGCTGCCGTTCTGCAGCGAGCGGATGCGCGCCGCCTCGGGCAGACGGCCCACGAGCCTGACCTCGTTGCGATCCATCGGGTCCTCCTTCGATCTCTGCCGACCGAGGACCACTCTTTACGATGTGAGCTGTGCCGGAACGACTAGAACGCCGTTCTGGGGATAACCTTCCAGTTCTGAGGTGGCCTGTGGACAACATCACCGCCCTCGGCGGAGAGGTCTATGAGATCGACACAAGGATGGCGGGATATTCAGGTATCACGGCTGGATACCTGATTCTGGGGGATCGCCCCTGTCTGGTGGAGACAGGGACCGCGACCTCCGCTCCCGTGGTCCGTGACGCCCTCGCCTCCCTCGGCGTCGGCCCCGGCGATCTCGCGACGATCGTGGTGACACACATCCATCTGGACCACGCCGGTGGCGTCGGGGACCTCGCGGGGTTCTATCCCGAGGCGGAGATCGTGGTCCACGAGAAGGGCGCCAGGCACCTCGCCGACCCCTCCCGGCTGATGGCCAGCGCGAGAATGGTGTGGGGCGACAAACTGGATGTTCTGTTCGGCGAGATGTCCCCCACCGAGGCGGCACGGATCCGTGCGCTCGGCGACACGGGGAGCGTCGACCTCGGCAACGGCCGTACGCTGAGCAGCCACTACTCCCCCGGCCACGCCAAGCACCACGTGGGACTGATCGACTCGGGGACCGGTGACCTGTATGTCGGCGACGCCGCCGGGGTCTATCTGCCGCAGACGGGGGACCTGCGCCCGGCCACGCCGCCACCGGACTTCGATCTGCGGACCGCGCTGGACTCGATCGCCCTGTTCGAGGCGTTGGGTCCGCAGCGGTTGCTGTTCAGCCACTACGGACCCGTTGACGACGTCCAGGCGACCCTGGAGCGTTCGGCCGAGGAGCTACGGGTCTGGGTGGATCTGACCCGCCAGGCTCACTCCGCAGGCATGGACCTGGACCACGCCGTGGCGATGGTCAGGGACCGCACCCGGGAGAGATACGCGGCACTGCAGGCCGACGACGCGACAGCCGAGCAGTTCGAGCTGCTCAGCGGTGCTCCGTCCAACGTCGCCGGGATCCTCCACTGGCTGGACCGCGCCCAGCCGTAAAGCGACGTCCCGTCCCGGGCGAGCGGACGGCTCGTCCGGGACGGGCACGGATCACTTCTTCTTCTCGTCCTTGGCGGCGACGTCGTCCTCGTCGTCCTCGTCGTCCTCGTCAGCCGAGGAGTCGTCGAGCGCGTCACCGAAGTCGGGCTCGATGAAGGCGAGACCGACGCTGGGCTCGACCCTCTCCCCCGCCTTGTCCGCCGTCTCACCCTCGGTCTTACCTTCGGTCTCAGTCTCGGCCTCGGGCTCGCTGTCGGGCTCGGTGTCGCCGAGGAGCGGCTCCCCACCGGCGAGGTCGCCGACGGGTTCGAGGTCGTGAAGGTCGTCCTCCGCCTCGATCTCCGCGTTGAGGACGGCATCGTCGTCGATCACGATGGACTCCACGACGAGGCCCTCGTCCTCCCCCACGGGAAGGTCGGGGAGGTCGGCCTCATCGTCGAGTTCCTCGTCCCCTTCGAGGTCCTCGATGTCGTCGATGATCGTCCCGGTCAGCTCCGCGTACCGCTCGGCCGCGTCGGTCTCACCGTCCTCGTCGAAGGCCATGGCACGGCCGAACCACTCGGTGGCGGCCTCCTCGTGCCCGGCGTCGGCGAGCGCGTCGGCGTAGGCGAAGGCGAGCCTCGCCGACCAGGGCTGCGGACGCGTGTCACGCAGCTCCGGCAGGCGCTGGAGGGTGATGACCGCGGCGTCCTTCTGGTGGAGGTCACGGCGGGCACCGGACTCCACGATGGCCAGCTCGATCTTGCCCACCCTGTCGAGACGCTCGGCCTCCTTCGAACGGGCCAGGTCCAGAGCCCGCTCGGGACGGCCGAGGCCCCGCTCGCAGTCCGCCATGACCGGCAGGAAGGAGTCGGAGCCCGTCATACGGCGGGCGGCGCGCAGGTCGCTGAGCGCCTCCGCGAAGTGCCCGGCCCGGTAGGCGGCGATGCCGACGGCCTCACGGACCACGCCGATGCGAGCCGCGAAACGACGCGCCACCTTCGTGTGCTCGTAGGCCTGCTCGGCCTCGTCCTCACCGAGAGCCCGCTCCGCCGCCACGAGGTGACGGGCGATCAGCTCCGCGAGGTCCCCGGGAAGGGAGCTCAGCTCCTCCCTCACCTCCTTGTCGAGCTCCTCGGAGGTGATGTCGGGAGCGAGCGGAGGCAGCTCCTCGCGCTCCTTGGCCGGGGCCTCGTCACGGTCGTTCCTGCTGTAGCGCGTGCGGGACCCCTCGCCCTCACTACGGAACGCGCCGTCGCGGTCGCGGTCGCCTCGGTCATAGGAGGGCCTGGCACGGTCGCGGTCGCCGTAGGGACGACGCTCGCCGCCCCGGTCGTCACGACCACCGTAGGAGGGACGGTCGCCTCTGTCGCGGGAGCCGTACGAACCACGGGACTGGTCGCGGTCGCCGTAGGAAGGACGCTCGCCACCCCGGTTGTCGCGGTCGCCGTAGGAGGGACGCTCACCGCGGTCGCCGTAAGGACGACGCTCGCCACCACCCTGGCTACCCCGGTAGCCACCGCCGGGGCGGTCGTCACGGTTGAACGGAGAACGACCCCCACCGGGACGCGGACCGCGAGACTGGTCACGATCCCCGTAGGAACGACGCTCGCCACCCTGGTTGCCCCGGTAACCCCCACCGGGACGGTCATCACGACCGTAGGAAGGACGATCCCCACCGGGACGCGAACCACGAGACTGGTCACGATCGCCATAGGAGCGACGTTCTCCGCCCCGGTTGTCGCGGTCGCCGTAGGAGGGACGCTCACCACGGTCGCCATAGGGGCGACGTTCCCCGCCCTGGTTGCCCCGGTAACCGCCACCGGGACGGTCGTCACGGTTGAACGGAGGACGACCCCCACGGTCATCCCTGTCACGCGAACCGTACGAACCACGAGACTGATCACGATCACCGTAAGAACGACGCTCGCCACCCTGGTTACCCCGGTAACCCCCACCGGGACGGTCATCACGACCATAGGAAGGACGATCCCCACCGGGACGCGAACCACGAGACTGGTCACGGTCACCGTAAGGACGGCGTTCGCCACCACGGTTGTCACGGTCACCATAGGGACGGCGTTCGCCACCGCGGTTGTCGCGGTCGCCGTAGGGACGACGTTCTCCGCCCCGGTTGTCGCGGTCGCCGTAGGAGGGACGCTCACCACGGTCACTATAAGGACGACGCTCGCCGCCACCCTGATTGCCCCGGTAGCCACCGCCGGGACGGTCGTCACGGTTGAACGGAGGACGACCCCCACGGTCATCCCTGTCACGCGAACCGTACGAACCACGCGACTGGTCACGATCACCGTAGGAACGACGCTCGCCACCCTGGTTACCCCGGTAACCACCACCGGGACGGTCATCACGACCATACGAGGGACGGTCTCCCCGGTCGCGGGAGCCGTACGAACCTCCCGAACGCCCTTCGCGGCGCTCGCCATATCGAGGACCGTCCCCTGGACGTCCCCTGCCACCGGCTCCGCGGTTGTCGCGGTAGCCCCCCTGACCGCCCGATCCGCGGTTCTCGCCTTCTTCGCGCCGGCCCGCGCCGTCACGCCCGTTGTCACTGTTCACTTCTGATTCCATTTCGTCTGCTCACTCGGCGAGCGCGTCCCGATCTTCATCATCTTCCGATGAATGGGACGATTCGCTGTGCGGGCGGTCTCCGGCCGCGGGACGCGTCCCGTTCGCTACCGCTGCCCGTCTCATGCCGTGGTCTGGCGCAACGAAGGCCACCCTCGGTGGGGTGGCCCGGCATCACCAGCCTAGCAAGCCGCTCAAAGTCCGTAGGCCTGTGTCGTCGCATCCAAGAGTGATCAATTCCAACCCCCACCAGCCCGTACGGCCCGCAGCCCCCGTGCCCGTCCCCCGGTTCCTCCGGCCGGAGGATTTCCCTGCCTCTGAAGGCTGTTCAGCCCCAGAAACCAAAAAAAGGGGGCAGATGCCCCCTCGAATCGCAGAGAAAAGAGCCACCACGGGCGACCTCTCCTTTGCGGAGAAACAAAAAAGGAGGGGAGAGAATCAGCCTTCTCAGGCGACTCTCTCCCCTCCTCTATAAAGATTGTCCGGCGGCGACCTACTCTCCCACACCGTCCCCGGTGCAGTACCATCGGCGCTGAAGAGCTTAACTTCCGGGTTCGGAATGTA
>NZ_JACHJP010000009.1 GCF_014203715.1 Streptosporangium saharense | reverse complement strand
CACGGACGTTCAAAGCCCTCCAGCCCTTATCCCTGGACTGCTCCACCGCCACGCGGGCTGATCACCAAGCTCATGATCACCGGCTTAGGAACAGGCACTAAGCACTTGGCCGCGGGGACCTCTTCCGTGCGACCGCGGCCGAGCCCCCCACCGGAAACGACCCGAGGGACTAGGGTGCTGATGATCATCAGGAGGAGGATCCGATGCGTGTCGCCCCCGGTCTGCTGGCCGTCGTCCTGCTGGCGGGCGGCTGCACCGCCGACGGCCAGGCGAGCGCGCCGGTGACGCTGCCCTTCGCGGCGGCCGGGGAGATCGTGGGGCGCAACGGCTCGACGATGCGGATCACCCCGCGCGGCGTCGTCTACTGGAAGGGGTTCGACGACGCCAAGCCTTCGGCGAAGTGGTTCCTGCTCGTGGCGTACCGCGTGGAGACGACCGGCGTCATCGACCACATTCCCGCCGCCACACCGAACGGCGGCCTCTTCTGGACGAAGGGCGAACAGACCGTCACCCGCATGCAGGGCAACGTGCGGACGCTGCCCTGGACGGGTTACATCAAGGACGTCACCAGCGTGGACATCCCGGCGGACGGGCACGCCGACTACGTGCAGAGCCTGGACGTGCCCGAGCGGGGCGGCACGCTCGTCTACACCGGCCAGGACGGCCGTCAGCTCCGGTGGCCCCTGCCCGAGCAGGACTCGGGCGAGGGCACCGACGAGGTCATCGAATACATCAAGCACGCCTACTGAAGCGGGTTGTGGCCGAGGCGCTCGCGGGTGACCAGGAGGCGGACCGTCCCCGCCCTGACCCCCTCGGCCTCCCACACGGTCCAGTCGTCCCCGGCCTGCCCGGCCTTCAGCGGCCTCTCCGAGTGGCCGCCGTCCGGGGCCGGGACCACGAGGGTGAACTCGGCGCCCAGACCACGTTCGCGCACCTCGGCCATGACCTGTCCGACCGTGCGTCCGCTGACCCTGACCCCGGCGAGGGCCTCGCCGGGGAGGGTCGCCGAGTTGTGACCGGCGTAGTCCTCCCCCGGTCTCGCCGGACGTCCCACCGTGAACCAGGCCCTCCCCCTGGCTTTCGCGGGGAGGCGGACCAGCAGGTAGCAGCCCCGCTGCGGCACCGTGCAGCCCTGCGGGCCCTCGATCCCCGCGCTCAGCGCCGTGCCCGGCCCTCCCCCTTTGCTCCCGCTCTCGATCAGGGCGCCGACCTGGCTCGGTGAGACGGGGACGACGCGCAGATCGACATCCAGGCCGACGGCCTGGAACGCCCTGCGGTAGGCGGCGCGGTCGGCGAAGGGGTCCTTGACGCGGGCCACGTACGCGTCGCCCTCCCGCCTGACGTCGATCTCCGAGCTGGCGTAGGAGAGCGCCACGCCGTGGCCGCCGCCGAGCAGGCCGGGGCCGACCACGATGCCGACGGCGAGCAGTGCCGCCACGGCGAGACCGGGGACCAGGCGCCGCGGGCCGTACCTGCGGGTGACAACTGGCACCCGAGGCTCGGTGGTGATGGAGGCGAGCAGCGCCCGCGCCCCCGCGCCGGACGGGTCGCCCGCCGACGCGCCCGGGGCGACCCTGGCCAGCCGTCCGAGCACCATGCTGATCTCGTCGGTGTCTCTCGTGGAACCCATCACAGTGACCTCTCTACCGGGACCAACCGGCTTTCCGCCGTGAACCGGACGTCCGCCTCGGCGAGCGCGCGGGCGAAGCGCCTGCGGGCGCGATGGAGCCTGATGCGTACGGCGTTGCGCGACAGGCTGAGTGTCGTGGCGATCTCCTCGCGGTCCAGGCCCTCCCAGGCGACCAGCGACAGCAGCTCCCGGTCGTCGCCGGACAGGGTGCGGAACACCTGGGCGATGGCCGTCAGTTCGACCCCGCTGTCGGGGGAGGTTCCGTAGAGGTCGGCCAGCTCGGCGTCGAGTTCGGCGTTGCGGGTCTGGCGGCGTTCCTCTCCCCTGCGGTGGTTGGCCAGCACCCTGCGGGCCACGCCGTACAGCCACAGGAGGGCCTCGTGGCCGGGTGGGACCTCCTCGATGCGCCGCCAGGCGACGGTGAAGGTCTCCGCGACCACGTCCGCCGCGTCCTGCGGTGAGCCGCAGCGCCGTACGGCGTAGGCGGTGATCCGGCTGTATGTCTCCCGGTAGACGGTCTCGAACCTGACCGTCCGTTCGTCATCCACGGGCGGTCTCCTCGCATAGCTGCCCTATCCCAACATTTCCGTCTATGTACGGCGAAGCCTCACCATTTCCTGCAAACCGGGGGCGCCCGCGCCGGGGGGACGGGCGGGCGGCATGCTGGAGGGCATGAGTTATCGCGTCTGCCTGGTGTGCCTGGGTAACATCTGCCGCTCCCCCATGGCCGAGGTCGTCCTGAGGAAGACCCTGGCCGACCACGGGCTCGGCGACCTGGTGGTTGTCGACAGCGCGGGGACGGGCGGCTGGCACCAGGGTGACCCGATGGACCGGCGGGCCTCCGCGGTGCTGACCGAGTACGGCTACGACGGTTCGGCGCACCGGGCGAGGCAGTTCCTGGCGAGCTGGTTCGGCGAGGTGGACCTGGTGCTGGCGATGGACGTCGACAACCTGCGGGTGCTGCGCCGTCTGGCCCCGGCCGGGGCCGATGTGCGGCTGCTGCGTTCCTTCGATCCGGCGGCGCCCCGGGACGCCGAGGTGCCCGACCCCTACTACGGCGGCAGGGCGGGCTTCACCGAGGTGCTGGAGATGGTGCGGGCCGCCTCAGAGGGCCTGGCCAAACATCTGGCCACCACCCTGCGCTGACCGTTATCGGACAGCGGGCCGATACATACGCCTATGGCACGTTCTTACCCTTTATTCTAACTTGAAGCGACACCTTCGGTAAGAGCAGACATCGCATGCGCGCCGATGATCCGGCATGCCGTCTCCCGGGTGGCCATGGTTCCAGGGCCGGCAGAAAGGTGAGCGAGTGAGCGCGCGCGGACGGGTGAGAACGGCACTGGTGGTCACGGCGTTGGCCGTCGCGATCGGCGGTTCAGGGCCGCTGGCCACGGGGGTGGGGGCCGCGGCGTGGCCCAGGACTCCGCTGGTCGATCCGCTTCCGCTTCCCGTCGATCCGGCGACACCCCAGGAGGCGCTGGACGCGCTGGGCGTCAGCGGCTACCCCGACCGGCTGAGCGTCCAGCCCGGCGAGTCCGTGAAGTTCATGGTGAGCACGAAGAGCCCCACCTTCAGGGCGACGATGGTACGGGTGCCGCACGGCGACGCCGACCCGCGCGGACCCGGCCTCAAGGAGCAGGTCATCGCCTCGGCCGTCAACAAGGAGTATCCCGGCCGGTACCAGACGCTCCCCGTCGGCTCGTACGTGACCGTCCCCGACGGCGCCGCCCTTCGCCCCGAGGGAAGCTTCACCATCACCGCGTGGATCGCGCCGACCACCGTCCCCGGCTCCGACCTCAACCCCATCGCCTACCGCAGGACCCCGGTCGGCACCGGGGCCGCGCAGGGCGTCGTGACCAAGTGGTCGGAAAAGGACCAGACGGGCTACGGCATGTTCGTGGACCGGGACGGCGGCCTCGGTCTGCGGCTGACCGACCGCTCGGGCCGTGCCCACACGGTGAGCACCGGTGTGAAGCTCAAGCCGTGGGCCCCGGCGCTGCGCGGTGTCGAGCCGGGCGGTGCCGTACGGCCCCAGCACGTCAACTCCTCCGGGTGGTGCTTCGCGGCGGTCTCCTACGACGCCGGGACCGGGAAGGTGAGGCTGTACCAGTATCCGCTGACCGGCCACCCCAACGACTCCCAGACCGTCGTGACCCGCACGATCGAGGCCAGGGGGCTGCGCAACACCACGGCCCCGCTGCTGGTTGCCGCCTACCAGGGCGACGGGAACCGGCCGACCGGGTTCTACAACGGCAAGATCGACGCTCCCCGGGTGTACGGCAGGGCGCTGGACGAGCGGGAGGTCGAGGCCCTGCGGCGCGGCGGGCCGGTCGGCAGGGCGGCCGTGGCCCTCGACTTCTCCCAGAAGATGGACACCGACCAGGTCGTGGACGTCTCCCCCAACCGGCTGCGGGGCCGTACGGTCAACCTGCCGGTCCGCGCCGTCACCGGGCACGACTGGCAGGCCGACGAGCAGAACTTCACCCGGGCTCCAGGGCAGTACGGGGCGCTGTACTTCCACGACGACGACCTGGGCGACGCCGCCTGGGAGTCCGCCTTCACCTGGAAGGTGCCCGCCGACGCCCGCAGCGGCGTCTACGCGGCCAAGCTTGAGGCGGACGGACGTGTCTACCACGCCACCTTCGTGGTTCGCCCAAAGAAACCGACCTCCAGGGTCGCGCTGCTGGTGCCGACCTTCAGCTATCTGGCCTACGGCATGACGGGCGGCCTGGTGAGCGGGATGAGCCAGTACTCCCGGCACAGTGACGGCAGCGGCGTGGTCTACTCCTCCCACCTGCGGCCCATCACCAACCTGCGCCCGCTCTCCACCGGCCCCAGGGGTGAGGGCAGGCCGTGGCAGTTCGAGGCGGACACCCACATCACCGACTGGCTTGAGTCGACCGGCCACACCGTGGACTACATCACCGACCACGACCTGCACCGGGAGGGCAGGAAGCTGCTGGACGGCTATCAGGTCGTCATCACCGGCAGCCACCCCGAGTACACCTCCGAGCCCATGCTCGACGCCCTGCAGGGCTGGCTGAACGACGGCGGCCGGTTGATGTACCTGGGCGGCAACGGCTTCTACTGGGTCACCCCGCTCGACCGCACCGGCACCTACACCGAGCTGCGCCGCCACGACGGCACCGAGGCCTGGCAGAGCGCCCCCGGCGAGTACTACCACAGCACCACCGGCGAGTTCGGCGGCCTGTGGCGCTTCCGTGGCAGACCCCCGCAGCAGCTCGTCGGGGTGGGTTTCACCGCCCAGGGCTTCGGTTCCCGCCTGGGGACCGGCCTGTACAGCCGCCCCCTCGACCGCTCACCGGAGAGCCACGACCCCAGGGCCGCCTGGGTCTTCGACGGGGTGAAGGCCACCGGCCCCATCGGCGACTTCGACTCGCTGCAGAGCCGGGGCGGACCCATGGGCGAGGAGCTCGACCGCGCCGACTACGCCCTCGGCACCGCGGACAACACCGTCGTCCTGGGCTCCGGCACCGGGTTCGGCGACGAGTACATGTTCGTCAAGGAGGAGAACAACACCGCCAACCTCATGGAGGGCGGCACCGTCAACTGGCTGGTCCGCGGCGACGTGGCCCTGACCTTCTACCCGAAGGGCGGCGCCGTCTTCTCCGCCAGTTCGATCTCCTGGGCGGGCAGCCTGTTCTACAACCACTACGACAACGACATCGCGACCATCACCGGCAACGTCCTGGACGCCTTCGCCACCGACGGACCGCTCCCGGGCACCGACTGACGTGTACGTCTCGGTCCGCGACATCCCACGCGGTGCGCCGGTACCCCGGGTCGTCGTCGTCCTCGGCCTGGTGAGCCTGGTCACCGACATCTCCTCGGAGATGGTGACGGCCATCCTGCCGCTGTTCGCGACGCTCGCCCTGGGGCTCACTCCCCTGGCGTACGGCATGCTGGACGGCCTCTACCAGGGCGCGACCGTCCTGGTGCGGCTGCTCGGCGGCTTCTTCGCCGACCGGCTGCGCCGTCCCAAGCTCGTCGCGGGAGCGGGATACGCCCTCGGGGCCGCCGCCAAGCTGATGCTGCTGCCCGTGGCGGGCGCTGGGGCGCTGTCGGCGGCGGTCGCGGTCGATCGGGCGGGCAAGGGGCTGCGGACCGCGCCGCGTGACCTGCTCATCGCCACGGCGGCTCCCCGGGACAGACTCGGCAGGTCCTTCGGCGTGCACCGGGCCCTCGACGCGACGGGCGCGCTGCTCGGTCCCGTCGTCGCGTTCGGGCTGCTCGCGCTCGCGCCGGGCGACTTCGACATGGTCTTCGTGGTCTCGTTCTGCGCCGCGGTCCTGGGCGTGCTGCTGTTCCTCCAACGCGTGCCCGAGCGGACTCCGGTTCCGGACAGGCCCGTCTCGCCCCGGGACGTCGTGGCGCTGCTGCGGATCGGCGGGTTCCTGCGGCTGCTGTGCGCCTGTGCCGTACTGTCCGCCGCGACCATCGGCGATGGTTTCCTCTATCTCGTCCTGCTGAACGGCGAGTCGGTCACGACCCGCTGGTTCCCGCTGCTGTTCGTCGGCACGAGCCTGGTCTACCTCGCCCTGGCCGTGCCGTTCGGCCGCCTGTCCGACCGCCACGGCAGGAACCGCGTCTTCACCGCCGGGTACGGCCTGCTGCTGTGCGCCTACCTCACCGCGATCCTGGTCGGCGGATTCCTGGGGGCCGTGCTGTGCCTGACGTTCCTCGGCGCCTACTACGCGGCGACCGACGGCGTGCTGCCCGCGGCGGCCACGCCGATGCTGCCCGCCGAGCTGACGGCGACCGGGATCTCCGTCGTCCAGGCGGCGGTGGCGGGCGGGCGTGCCCTCGGCGCCGTGGCCTTCGGCGCGGTCTGGACGGTCACCGAGGGCGCGGCCGCCGTATGGATCTTCGCCGCCGCCCTCACCGCCGCCCTGCTCACCGCCGTACCGATGATCACCCGCGCCCGCGACCCCCGGACGGAGAGCCGATGACCCAGCCAGCCCCACGCGGGCGCGACAGGCGCGACAGGATCGTCACGGTGGTCGCGGTCCTCGTCGCCCTGGTGGCCGTCGGCTACGTCACCCTCTCGGTGCTGCGCACCGGCGCCACCGGTGCCGAGGGAGACGTCGAGCTGCCGGAGGGGCGGCAGCTCGTGTTCCGGTCGCTGCGGCCCAGCCCCACGTTCGGCCACCTCGCGGTGCTGCCCGCCGACGACCTACGGCGGGAGCGCGTCGTCCTGCCGACCCGCTGCGAGCGGACGGCTGCCTCCCCGGCGGGCGGCCTCTGCCTGCGCCAGACGCGCGACCCGCTCCAGCCCTTCGCCGCGACCCTGCTGGACGAGCGGCTCAGGCCGAGCGGGGAGGCCCCGGTCAACGGGATACCGAGCCGGGCCCGGGTCTCCGAGGACGGCCGCTACTACGCGACGACGACCTTCGTGACCGGGCACTCCTACCTCTCCGACGGCTTCTCCACCGAGACCGTCATCGGCAGGGTCGGCGGCGACCCGGTCGGCGACGTCGAACGGTTCACGTTCCTGCTGAACGGGCGGCCCAACGAGAACGTGGACCGCAACGTGTGGGGCGTGACGTTCGTCCCCGGCGGGGAGAGGTTCTTCGCCACCGTGGCCACCCAGGACCGCAGATACCTCGTCGAGGGCGACATCGGGCGGCGCACCCTCACCGCGCTGCGCGAGAACGCCGAGTGCCCCTCCCTGTCGCCGGACGGCGGGCACCTGGTCTACAAGAAGCGGACCGGGCTCAACACCGACGTCTGGCGCTTCCACGTCCTCGACCTCGCGACCGGCGCCGAGACCCCGCTCGCGGAGACCCGCAGCGTGGACGACCAGGCCGCGTGGCTCGACGACGGCCACGTGATGTACGCGGTGCCGAAGGGGGGCGCGGGTGGGCGCGCCGCCGACGTCTGGGTGGTGCCGCTCGGCGCGGGCGCGCCGCGCCTGCTCGTCCAGGACGCCGACTCGCCGACCGTCCGCTCCCCCGCGCCCGGGGGAGCGTCGCGCTGACAGGGGGACGTGTCAGACGTCGGCGTCGATCAGGTCGATCAGGTCGGCGACCGAGTTGGCCACCTGGGACGGACGGAAGGGGTAGCGCTCGATCTCGTCCTTCGTCGTGACGCCGGTGAGCACCAGGATCGTGTGCAGCCCGGCCTCCATGCCGGAGACGATGTCGGTGTCCATCCGGTCGCCGATCATGGCCGTGGTCTCGCTGTGGCCCTCGATGGCCCGCAGCGCGCTGCGCATCATCATCGGGTTGGGCTTGCCCACGAAGTACGGCTGCACGCCGGTCGCCTTGGTGATCATCGCCGCGACCGCGCCGCACGCGGGCAGCGAGCCCTCGCTCGACGGGCCGACCGGGTCGGGGTTGGTCGCGATGAAGCGGGCACCGGCCTCGATGAGCCGGATGGCCCTGGTGATCTGGGTGAAGCTGTAGGTGCGGGTCTCGCCGAGCACCACGTAGTCGGGGTCGATGTCGGTCAGCACGTAACCGGCCTCGTGCAGGGCGGTGGTCAGCCCCGCCTCACCGATCACGTAGGCCGACCCGCCGGGGCGCTGGGTGTCCAGGAACCGTGCCGTGGCCAGCGCGGAGGTCCAGATCGACTCCGGGGGGATCTCCAGGCCGACGGCGCGCAGCCGTACGGACAGGTCGCGGGGGGTGTAGATGGAGTTGTTCGTGAGCACGAGGAAACGCCTGCCCGACTGGTGCAGGCGGCGGACGAACTCGTCCGCGCCGGGGACGGGGTGGCCCTCGTGGACGAGGACCCCGTCCATGTCCGACAGCCAGCACTCGATCGGCTTGCTTTCTTTCACCGTTCCCCCGTGTTACGGCCCGATAGATACGACATCACGCAATCAAGGATGACAGGTCCGGCATACGGCGCATGCCGCCCGCCCCCGTCAGTCCGGCACCCGCCACGCCCGCTCCTCGACCAGTTCCCCGCTGCGCCAGCCGTACGGCGTGCGGACCATGCGGTGGTGGAGCCAGCCGCCGCCTCGGACGAGCCCCGCGCTCCCCCGGGGGATGAGCGTTCCGGTGTAGGGGGCGGTGACCTCGGCCTCGTCGCCCTCGAACCTGACGACCGGCAGGCCGATCAGGTGGTGGCGTCCCGGCCAGGGCGACAGCGTCTCGGCCAGCCACCGCCTGGCCTCCTCGCGGTCGCCCCTGACACCGCCGACCGCGGTGTAGTCGATCACCGCGTCGGCGGTGAACACGAGGTCGAGGCGCGCCCAGTCGCCGCGGTCCAGGATGTGGGCGTATCTGGCGAGCAGGTCGCCGATCTCCAGCCGGTCCGCGATCTCCCGTTCCCTCATCCCCCCATCCAACCCAACACCGGGTCAGGGCGCGAGGGCCTCCAGCGCGGCCTCGGCCCTGCGCATCGACTCGCGGGGGTCGGCCTCAGGCGAGCCGATCTCCGGGTCGAAGTTCAGGTCATGGAAGACGTCGGTGACGCCCTTGGCGCCGAGCTCGGCCACGTCCTGGCGGATCTCCTCGAACGAGCCGGTCAGCGGGGCGCGCCCGGCGGCTCCCGCCGGTCTGACCTGGGTGACTCCCCGGGTGACGAAGCGCAGCGCGTCGGTGTCCCGGCCCGCGACGCGAGCCGCCTCCTTTACAATGTAGATTCGTTCGTCGATGCGGCCCAGGTCCTCGCGGCTCGAACTGATCCAGCCGTCCGCGAGCCGTCCGGCCCGCCGCAGCGCGACCTCGGCGCTGCCGCCGAGCAGGATGGGCGGCTGCGTGGGCGGCTTGGGGTCCTGGTGCACGGGCGGCAGCTCGTAGAACTCGCCCCGGTGCTCTACCGTCTCCTCCGACCACAGCCGCCGCAGCAGGCGGACGTACTCCTCGGCGCGCCGTCCCCGCCGCTCGAAGGACACCCCGGAGGCCGTGAACTCCTCCGGCATCCAGCCGAGCCCGAGGCCGACGTCCAGCCGCCCCCCGGAGACCGCCTGCAGGCTGGCGAGCTGCTTGGCCAGCAGCGGCGGCGAGGCGAAGGGCATGTTGAGCACCGCGACGCCGAGCCGTACCCGCTCGGTCACCCCGGCCAGGTAGGCCAGCGTCACCACCGGGTCGTGCACGCTGCGGTAGACGGGACCCATCGCGTGCCCCCGCGGGTACAGCAGCCGCTGGAAGGTCCACACCTCGTGATAGCCGAGCTCCTCGGCTCTGCGGGCGATCCGCACCATGTTGGCCGGTGACGCCCAGGCCCCGGAGAGGGGCACCGCGAATCCGATCCTCATATTCAGCACACTACGCGGGCCCCGATCGGTGGTTCACTTGCCGGGTGAGCGACAGCGACCCCCACCGTGCCCCCCACTGTGACAGCCCCCGCGACGATCTCATGGCCGGGATCCGCGACCTCGCCGCCCGGTACGGCACCGCCCCCGCCGAGGTCGTGCCGACCAGGCCCGACGTGCTCATCGTGCGGGCCGGGGACGTCGTGGTGAAGGCGCACGCCCCCGGCGCCCCCCGGGAGCCGCTGGAGCGGCGGATGCGGACCGTGGCGCACCCGGCGCTGCGCGGGATCATGCTCGAACCCCTGACCGAGGAGGTCGTGACGATCGGCGGCAGGCTGGTCACCGTGTGGCCCGCGGGGACCCCGGTCGATCCGGCCGACCCCGACGCGGCGCCGTGGGAGGAGGCCGCGCGGCTGCTGGCCCGGCTGCACGCCGTACCGGCCGGGCGGGTGCCGCCACCGCCCGCGGCGGGAGGGCCGGGGAAGGTCGTCGCCATGGCCGCCAGGCTGCGGGGCAACCCGTCTGCCGCCGCGCGGGCCGTCCGCGGCGCCCTGGCCTGCCTGCCCGACCTTGAGGACGTCCCGGGACCGGCCGGGCTCACCCACGGCGACTGGCACATGGGCCAGCTCGTCAGGACCGGCGACGGGTGGATCCTCATCGACGTGGACGACCTGGGCGTCGGCGACCAGGCCTGGGACCTGGCCAGGCCCGCCGCCTGGTTCGCCGCGGGGCTGCTCGACCCCGCCGTCTGGCACCGGTTCCTGGACGCCTACCGGGCGGCGGGTGGATCCGCGACGGGGGTGGGCGACCCCTGGGAGCGGCTGAACCTCCCCGCGCAGGCGACGACCGTGCAGCTCGCCGCGGCGGCGCTGTCCACGGCCGAGCGGGAGGGGCGGGCGCTGGACGAGGTCGAGGAGGCGCTCGTCGAGACCTGCCAGAGGATTGTCCAGTTCCGAACCGCCTGCCATAGTGTGCCCACGCAGTAGGTTGTGGTTACGCCAAACGCAACCCCAGGACAAGGAGATCGGCCAGATGCAGTGCCCGAAGTGTCGGGGCAACATGCGCACCTATGAGCGCAACGGTGTCCACATCGACCAGTGCGACAGTTGTCGCGGCATCTTCCTGGACTACGGCGAGCTGGAGACGCTGACCCGGTTCGAGAACCAGTACCACGCCGCTCCCCCGCCGCCTCCGCCGCCCCCGATGCACCACGGGGCTCCTGGCTGGGGCGCGCCGCACCACGGCGGCCACTACGGCCACCACCGCCGCAGCTGGGTGGGCATGCTCTTCTCCAGCTGACACGTCCGAACGAAAGGACCGCGGTCTCGCGACGGAGACCGCGGTCCTTTCGTCGTTAGCTGGGGAACTCGTTCGGCTTGATGTGCTTGGGCCGTACGGTGCCGCCGACGACGGCGTTTAGGGTCAGCGTCCAGTTGGTCCAGCGGATCTGCGACCAGGTTCTGGTCGTCCTGAACCTGACGGACTTGCCGAACTGCTCGAAGGTGCACGAGCGGCTGAAGGCGCGGGCCCTGGAGTCCCAGTCGACGCCGAGGGTGTAGTAGACCTTGTACGTGCCGTCCCGCACCCCCCTGACCTTGAACGTCGACTTCTTGCGGACGTAGACGCTGATCACCTTCTTCTTGCCGCGCGTGAGCACGACGACCGCGTCCCGGTTGTTGCCGTTCTTCAGTTCGAGGTAGGCGCGTCCCGGGCGGCTCTCCGAGGAGATGAAGGAGCCGTTGCCCAGGCGTCGCGACCGCTCACCGCTGATCTTCACGGAGACGACGTCGGCCGGGTAGTCGCCGAGGCTGGCCAGCGCCCGCGCGCTGTCGCGCACCGGTGAGACGCGGCCGATCTCGTCGGCCCCCGTCAGCACGGCGGGCCCGGTGCACACGTCCTGCGCCGCGACGTCCTCCTTGGCGTCGGACAGCGCGCTCGTGAGGCTTCTGAGCGCGCCCACGTAGTTGCCGTGCTGGACCTTGACCGAGGACGGCGGGACGAGCACCTCCAGCCCCGAGACGGCGCTCTCCATCGCGGAGACCGTCCGTCCGAGCCTGTCGTCGAGGCCCTTGCCTCCGGTGTCGTTCAGCTTCTTTATCGCGTCTCTGATCGGGCCGCGTGCCCTGTCCAGCTCGGCGCGGTAGGCCTCGGCCGTCAGCTCGACGACCGTCGGCGCGGTGGCCGGGTCCGATCCCACGACGGGGGCGGATCCCTGCCCGACCACACCGCCCGCGGTCGGGCCGCCGACGACGGGGTCGTTCGAACCGGCTGTGGTGCAGGCGCTCAGGGCCAACGTGGTGACCACGGCGCAGGAGATCAGTCGGGGGGCAGTCACCTGCCCCACTATCGCCGGGCCTGTCACGACCCGTCAAACGTGAAAAACCCGATCAGTCATCCTCCGCCGGGTTTATAACGGTTCCTGGAGCCGTTTCCCTGATGTACTCCCCATGTCGGACGGGCCACAGCCGCCCGGTCAGCACCCCGGCCGCCATCCCGATCCCGGCCCCCGCGAACACGTCGCCCGGGTAGTGCACGCCGGTGTAGACGCGCGAGAAGCAGACCGCCGCGGCGAGCAGCGCGACGGGGGCGGTGACGAGCAGCGGCGCCTCCATCGCCACGGCGGTGGCGAAGGCGGCGGCGGAGGCCGCGTGCCCCGACGGGAACGACGTCGAGGTGGGCACCCTGATCAGCCGGGCCAGCGGGAAGCCGTCCAGGGAGGGCCTCGACCGGCCGAAAAGGCGCTTGCAGACCAGGTTCACCGTCGGGCTGGCCACGCCGATGGCGATCATCCCCCGGGTGGCCGCGCGGCGCAGCGACACGTGCCCGCTGAGCGCGCACCCCCCGGCGACCCCCGCCCACAGCAGCGAGTGGTCGGCCGCCCGCGACAGGCCCGGCATGAGCCGTTCGAGGCCGGGGAGCCTGGCGCCCGCGACCGCCGTGAACACCCGCCGGTCCAGCGTGCCCAGCCGTGACCTCAGTCGCATGGCCGCCCTTTCCAGATGACGAAAGAATGAATGGCTCCTTAATTCTCATGCATACCCCGGCATCCGGCGCGCGCCCGTTTCCCCTCCTCACATAATTCCAACAGGAGATGCTATTTCCAGAAATGGGGTGGAATGAAACGGTCGATCGGTGTCGCCCTCGCGCTGCTGCTCGGCGCCGTGGTCGTGGTGGCCGTCGTCCTGGGCAACAGAAACGGCGAAGGCGCAGGTGGCGGGCCGGTCGCGGTGCGCGGGGTGATCGGTTCCGAGAAGAAGCCCTTCTTCGACGACCCCCTGGTCCGCGCGGCGTTCGCCAAACACGGACTGCGGGTCGAGGTGGACACCGCGGGGTCACGGCAGATCGCGACCGAGGTCAAACTCGACGGCTACGCGTTCGCCTTTCCTTCGAGTCTCCCCGCCGCCGAGAAGATCAGGAAGGACCGCGGGGTCGCCACCGTCTTCTCCCCCTTCTACTCCCCCATGGCCATCGCGACCTTCCAGCCGATCGCCGACCTGCTGACCGGGGCGGGCCTGGTGCGCGACTCGGGCCGGGGCTACCAGGTGTTCGACGTCGCCAAGTATCTCGACCTGGCCGCCAAGGGCACTCGGTGGGACAAACTCCCCGGCAACACCGCCTACCCGGCGCGCAAGCGGGTGCTGCTGACCACGACCGACGTCAGGACCTCCAACTCCGCCGCCATGTATCTCGCCATCACCAGCTACGTCGCCAACGGCGAGGACGTGGTCAACAACACCGGGCAGGTCACCAAGGTCGCCAGGTCCGTGGCGCCGATCTTCCTCGACCAGGGCTACTCCCAGGCCTCCTCCGAGGCCCCCTTCGACGACTACCTGGTGATGGGGTCCGGCAAGACGCCGATGGTCATGATCTACGAGGCCCAGTACCTCTCCCGCGTCTTCGCGGGGGACGGCTCGATCAAACCCGGGATGCGGCTGCTCTACCCGTCGCCGACCGTGCTGAGCAAGCACACGCTGGTGCCCCTCACCGCGGACGGCTCGAAGGTCGGGCAGCTGCTGACCGAGGACCCCGAACTGCGGAACCTGGCCGCCCGGTACGGCTTCCGCACCGCCGACCCCGCGGCCTTCAACGGCCTGGTCGCCAAGCATGGGGCTCCGGCGGCACGCGACCTGGTCGACGTGGTCGAACCTCCCACCTACGAGCACCTGGAGGGGCTCATCTCGAACATCGACCGGCTGTACGCCAGCGGAGCCGTACCGCAGCAGGAGAGCCCGAGAGGAGTGCGCTGAAGGTGACCGAGAACGACCTGGTCCTCACACCCCCCGCCCCGGTCACCGCCGTCTCCCCGTCGGCGGCGGCGACCATGCTGCCCCTGGCGGAGGGCCGCGCCGACGAACTCGCCGCCAAGGCGCGGCGCTTCGCCGAGGAGCTGACCGCGCTCGACCACAGGGCGCCGGACTTCACCCGCAAGGTGCACGACATCTCCTCCATGGGCGACGGCGAGATCCGCTCCGCCTCCCAGGTGGCCAACCGGATGCTCAAGCGCCCGGTGACCGCCCTGGCCTCGGCGAAGGGCGAGAGCGCCGACGCCCAGGGCCGGGTGGCCGGCCAACTGGTGGCGCTGCGCCGTACCGTGGTGGACCTCGACCCCAGGCAGGCGGCGAGCGGCACGCGCAGGCTGCTCGGGCTCATCCCGTTCGGCGACCGGCTGCGTGACTACTTCGCGAGGTACCGCTCGGCTCAGAAGCACCTGGACGACATCATCAGGGCGCTGAAGTCCGGCCAGGACGAGCTGCTGAAGGACAACGCCGCGATCGAGGGCGAGAAGGCCAACCTGTGGGAGGCGATGACCCGCCTGCAGGAGTACGCCGTGATGGCCGCCACGCTCGACCGGGAGATCGAGGACCGCCTGCTCACCCTGGACGCCGCCGACCCGGAGAAGGCGACCGCGCTGCGCTCCGACGCCCTGTTCACCGTACGGCAGCGCCACCAGGACATCCTCACCCAGCTCGCGGTCTCCGTTCAGGGTTACCTGGCCCTCGAACTGGTCCGCAAGAACAACCTGGAGCTCAGCAAGGGCGTCGACCGCGCGACGACCACGACGGTCGCCGCGCTGCGCACCGCGGTGACCGTCGCCCAGGCGCTGACCAACCAGAAGCTGGTGCTCGACCAGATCACCGCGCTCAACGCGACGACCAGCGACCTGATCCTGGCGACCAGCGAGATGCTGCGCACCCAGGCGGGGGCCATCCAGAACCAGGCGGCCTCGACGGTCGTGGACATGGACGCGCTGCGCAGGGCCTTCGACAACGTCTACGCGACCATGGACATGATCGACGGCTTCAGGTCACAGGCCGTGGAGAGCATGGCGACCACCGTGGAGAGCCTCAACACCGAGCTGGCGCACGCCAGGACCTACCTCGAACGCGCCGAGAGGACCCCCTCGTGAGCCGCCGTACGGCCCGGCTCGCGGCGGCACTCGCCCTCGTCGGCGTGACCACCGCGCTGGCTGCCTGCTCGACCGGCGCCGGGGGCTCCGGGGACCCGGTCGAGGACGGGCCGGACGTGCTCAGGGTGCTGGCCGGGAGCGAGGTCAAGGACCTCGAACCGATGCTGCGGCAGTCGGGGGTGAAGGTGCGGATCTCCTACACCGGCACCCTGGACGGCGCCGAGCAGGTGGCCAGGGGCGACGCCGACGGCTCCTACGACGCGATCTGGTTCTCCTCGAACCGCTACCTGTCGCTGATCGACGGCGCCAAGGGCCGTCTGTCCACCGAGACCAAGATCATGTCCTCCCCCGTGCTGCTCGGTCTCAGGACGGCCAAGGTGAAGGAGCTCGGCTGGGAGGGCAAACCGGTCAGCTGGGAGCAGATCGCGAACGCCGCCCGCCAGGGGCGCTTCACCTTCGGCATGAGCAACCCCGCCTCGTCCAACTCCGGTTTCTCCGCTCTTGTCGGGGTGGCGGCGGCGCTGTCCGACGCCGGGGAGGCTTTGAGCCCCGAGCAGGTCACGGCGGTCACGCCCAGGCTGAAGGAGTTCTTCTCCGCCCAGCGGCTGACCTCGGGCTCCTCGGGCTGGCTGGCCGAGGCCTACGCCAGGGACGGCGGGGTCGACGGCCTGGTGAACTACGAGTCGGTGCTGCTCGGCGTCAAGGGACTGAGCCTGGTCTACCCCAGCGACGGGGTGGTCACCGCCGACTACCCACTGACCCTGCTGGCCTCGGCCACCACGGACAAGCGTGAGCTGTACGGCAGGCTGACCGCCTGGCTGCGCACCCCGGACACGCAGCGGCGGATCATGACCACGACCCACAGGCGGCCCGCCGTACCCGAGGTGCGGCCCGGACCGGAGTTCGGCACCGCGCCGCTGCTCGAACTGCCCTTCCCCAACCGCAGGAGCACCGCCGACGGGCTGATCACCGCCTACCTCGACGAGGCGCGCGTCCCCTCCCGTGCCCTGTTCGTGCTGGACACCTCGGGCTCGATGCAGGGCGACAGGATCGAGAACCTGCGCCGGGCGCTGGTCACCCTGACCGGCGCCGACACCTCGGCCTCCGGCACGTTCTCCCGCTTCCGCGACCGGGAGAACGTGATCATGATCCCGTTCAGCGGCTCGGTCGGGCAGCCGAGGTCGTTCACCCTGCCCGAGGGCAACCCCAGGCCGGTCCTCGACGAGATCAGGGCCTACGCGCAGGGCCTGCGGACCGAGGGCGGGACGGCGATCTTCGAGGGGCTGCGCACCGCCTACCAGCAGGCGGCGGCGACGGCAAACGACGGGCGTTACACCTCGGTGGTGCTGATGACCGACGGCGAGAACACCGACGGCATCTCCTACGACGACTTCGCCGCCTTCTACCGGGCCCTTCCCGAGGGCCAGCGGCGGACCAGGACGTTCGTGGTGCTGTTCGGCGACAGCGACGTCGAGGAGATGAGGCAGATCGCCACGCTGACCGGCGGCGCCGTCTTCGACGCCCGGGGCGGGTCGCTGGCCGCGGCCTTCAAGGAGATCCGTGGCTACCAGTGACCGGGTGCTGAGGTATCTCGGCTCGACCAGGAACATCGCCGGGTGCGTCCTGGCCCTGGCCGGTCTCGGCGCCCACCTGCTCGGCCTGGCGGGCGCGTTCTGGCCGCTGGTCGTCGCCGGTCTGTACGGCGTCGGCGCACTGCTCGCCCCGCCGGAGCGGATCAGGCTGGCCGTCACGCACGCCGAGGTCGAGGCGGGCCTGCTCAGGACCGACCTCGACGCGCTGCTGCGCAAGGTGCGGGACTCCTCGCGCTTCCCCGAGGACGTGCGGTCCAGGGTGAACGCCCTGGCCGAGGTGCTCGGCGGCATCCTGGGCAGGGCGGAGGCGCTGACCACCTCCCCCGACCACCTGCACGTCGTCTCCCAGACGGTCCGCGACTACCTGCCCTCCAGCCTGGAGGCCTACGCCAACCTGCCCCGCTCCTACGCGCTGACCCGCCGCTCGGAGCGCGAGCGCAGCGCCCACGAGGAACTGCTCGCCCAGCTCGGCCTGCTGGAGACCAAACTGGGCGAGGTGGCCCAGGCCGTACACAGAGGCGACGAACAGGCCCTGAGAGACCACGGCCGCTTCCTCCGCGACCGCTTCGCCCCCTCAGACCTGGATCTGTAACCACCCCAGAGTGAAGAGTTTCGCTTGTGCTTTACCGGTGCCGTGCGTGAGGAGTTTCCGGCTTGGGCGCGTCGGTGAGCTGGACTGAGGAGCGACGGAGCGAAGCGGAGGAGCGACGAGGGAAGTCACCGACTTCAGGCGCCCAAGCCCTGCGGCGCCGCCAGGCGCCGCAAAGCAAGCACAGCCCAAGCCCGCGACGCCGAAGGCGTCGCAATCAGCACAGCCCTTTCTCTATCGCGGCGCAGACCGTCTCCGCGACCACGACGCGGGCCAGGCGTTTGTCGTCGCCGGGGACGACGTGCCAGGGGGCCTGGGGCTGGTCGGTGCGGGCGAGCATCTCCTCGACGGCGGCCTCGTACTGCGGGCGTTTGTCGCGGTTGCGCCAGTCTTCGTCGGTCAGCTTCCAGACCCGCAGCGGGTCGCCCGCCCTGTCCTCGAAGCGCCGCAGCTGCTCCTCGGGGGAGACGTGCATCCAGAACTTGACCATGATCATGCCCTCGGCGGCGAGGGTCCGCTCGAACTCCACGATCTCGTCGTAGGCCCGCGACCACTGCTCCTCGCTGGCGAATCCCTCGACCCGTTCGACCAGCACCCGCCCGTACCAGGAGCGGTCGAGCACGGTCATCCCGCCCCAGCCGGGCAGCACCGGCCAGAACCGCCACAGGAAGTGGTGCCGTTTCTCGTCGTAGGTCGGCGCCGCGAACTGGGCGACCCGGACGTGCCGGGGGTCGAGGGGGCGCACGAGGCGTTTGATGGCCCCGCCCTTGCCCGAGGCGTCCCAGCCCTCGAAGACCACGCACAGCGGCGGGCCGATACGGCGCTCGCCGATCTGTCCGCCCAGCAGGAGTCTCAGCCGCAGCAGCCGTTCGAGGGCGGCGTCGAGCCGTTCCGTGGCCTCCTTCTTGGAGAGCCTCTGGGAGAGATCGACCTCAGACAAGCGATTCATGCCCCCCAGCCTGCCACCAGGTCAGGTGACGGTGATCCTGAAGGTCGCCCGTCCCTGTCCTTCGTCCGCGCAGTCGGCGCAGGCGAGGAGGGTGACGGTGGCGGTGCCGGGATATTTGGCGTTGAACACGAAATATCGGGTTTCGTGCCCGTCCTCCGTCCGGTGCTCCTCGCTGATGAAGGAGGCGACCTTCGCGTCCGGCAGGGCCGCGAGCCGCCAGCCACCCGTCCCCTCGGTGACGGCGAGGGAGAAGCGCCTGCCGGGGGTGAGGCCGACCTCCACGGTCTTCCCCGCGGCCCCGTGCACGACCGTGCCGAAGTTGTAGACGGCGCCCCCGGCGCCGCACCCGGTGACGCCTGCCAGCAGGCCGGTCAGCAGGACCGCCAGGACGGCCGCGACGGCCCGCGTTCGGTGAACCACGCAGGCCACACTAGCGACCGGGGCCGCCGGGGCCGCTCATGGGGAGGGCGGGTCGCCCCCGACCGTCGCGCCGAGACGTGTCCTCATCGCGTGCTCGACCAGGGCGATCAGCACTTCCTTGCCCGACTCCCGCTGCCTGGCGTCGCACATCACGATCGGGATGTCCTCGTGGAGGGTGAGGCCGAGCCGTACCTCCTCAAGGTCGTAGCGGCGGGCACCGTCGAAGCAGTTGACCGCGACGATGAAGGGCGTCTGGCGCCGCTCGAAGTAGTCGAGGGAGGGGAAGCAGTCGGCCAGCCTGCGGGTGTCGGCGATGACGACGGCGCCGAGCGCGCCGAGCGCGAGCTCGTCCCACAGGAACCAGAAGCGTTCCTGGCCCGGGGTGCCGAAGAGGTAGAGCCGGTAGGCGTCGCCGATCGTGATGCGGCCGAAGTCCATGGCGACCGTGGTCGTCCGCTTGCTCTCGACGCCCGACAGGTCGTCGATGCCGACGCCCCTGTTGGTCAGGGTCTCCTCGGTGCTCAGCGGCGCTATCTCGGAGACGGCGCCGACCAGCGTCGTCTTCCCGGCGCCGAAGCCTCCCGCGACCAGGATCTTGATCGCCTTGGGCAGCTTGATCCGGCCCGCGTCGCGGCTAGAGCGCACGGAGTCCATCGAGCACCGCCCTGTACAGCCTCTCGTCGTGCATGTCGGTCTCCGAATGCGGCTCTTGCAGGGCGATGTAGCCCTGGTCGAGCAGGTCACCCAGCAGGACACGGACGGTGCCCGCCGGAAGGTTGGTGTGCGCGGCGACCTCCGCCACCGACTGCGGCTGCTGGCAAAGCCGCACGATGGTCAGGCACTCGGGGTCGAGGCCGGAGTCCCGGTGCGGCACGGACCTGACGGTCACCGCCAGCGTGACGAGGTCGAATCTGCCGCTGGCCGGTTCGGTCCTGCCGCGGGTCAGGACGTACGGCCGGACGATCGCCCCGGCCTCGTCGCCGACCCACTCCGTGTCGGGCAGCTCGTCGAAGGGACCGGTCATCTCGGTACGTCGTCCTTGACCGGCTCCGCCGTTCTGGCGGGCGAGACGAGGTACTGACCGACCCGCGCGACGAGCATGGCCATCTCGTAGGCCACCAGCCCGACGTCGGCCTCGTTCGTGCAGAGCACCGCCAGGCAGGCGCCCTGCCCGGCGGCGGTCACGATCAGGTAGGCCGAGCGCATCTCGATGATGGTCTGGCGTACCGAACCGCCGTTGACCCGGTCGCTGACGCCCTTGCCGAGGCTCTGGATCGCCGATCCGACGGCGGCCAGGTGCTCGGCGTCCGACCGGTCGAACTCCGCCGAGGTCGCCAGCAACAGACCGTCGGTGGAGAAGACGATGCCGTGTTCGGCCTCCCCGACCCGCTCGATGAGATCGTCCAGCAACCATGCCAGGTCGGTGAAAGATCCTGTTCCCTGCACCACTCGTAGTCCTCTTTCTGCCGGTGGGCGTTCGATCGTGTGTCTCTGGTGGCCCGTCTGCGCCGGATCGGCGCGGGTGAGCCGGGATCGTCCCGGGGCTCACGCGCGGGATCCGCCCCCGTCGGCGCGGTCATCCTCCTTGTCGAGCAGGTGTGCCGCGTCCGAACGTCCCCTGCGGGTGCCGTCCTGGAAGGACGCCATGGCCGCGCGGATCATCTCCGGTGAACGCTCGTCCGCGTCGTCGGTGCCCGGTTCCCGCGTCGCGGGTTCCTCCTCCTGCAGCGGTGCCGCGAGGTGCGTCTGCGGCACGCGCCGCGGCAGGCCGCCGGGCGTGTGGCTGGTGTCGGGGGGAGGCAGGACCGGGGGCAGCGCGGAGCCGGGGCCCCCCTCGCCCACCTGGGGCTCCTGCGTCGCTCCCGGGACTCTCCTGTGCGTGGCGGGCCGCGCCTCGCGCCGTACGGCGGGCGGCACCTCCGGCATACCAGGAACGCCTGGCATACCCGGCACGCCCTGGGCGCCCGGCACCGGTCCCGCGCCACCGCTCTGGCCGCCGCCGTGGCTCGCCAGCGGGTCGGGACCCCGCTCGCGCGGCCCCCGGGGCATCGCCGGGAGCCCGGCTGGGGACACAGCCGGAGACACAGCCGGGGACGCCGGGTGAATCGTCGTGTACGGCAGGACCTGGCCCTCGGCGGCGACCGTGCGGGGCTGCGGCACGGCGACGGCGGGCTCGGGCTCCGGCTCCCGCTCCGTCCGCTCCGTGATCAGTTCCTGCGGCAGCAGGACCACCACGGTCGTGCCACCGTACGGCGAGGCCTTGAACGTCACCCGGATCTCGTGCCGTTCGGCCAGGCGGCTGACCACGTAGAGCCCGAGGCGGGCGTTGCCCGACAGCTTGAGCTCCGGCGGGTTGGCGATCCGCTCGTTGGCGGCGTCGATGTCCTCCTGGCTCATGCCCAGGCCCCGGTCCTCGATCTCCAGGGCGTGCCCGTGGGCCACGGGGTATCCGCTGACCTGGACCGTGGTGTAGGGCGGGGAGAAGGAGGCCGCGTTCTCGACCAGTTCGGCGACCAGGTGGATGACGTCGCCGACGGCCCGGCCGTCCAGCGAGACCTCGCCCAGCGGCAGCACGTCGACCCGGGTGTAGTCCTCGATCTCGGCGAGCGCGCCGCGGACCACGTCGATCATCGGCACCGAGTCGCGCCAGGCGCGGCCGGGGGCGGCCCCGGACAGCACCAGGAGGTTCTCGGCGTATCTCCGCATGCGGGTCGCCAGGTGGTCGAGGCGGAACAGGTCGCGCAGCTCCTGCGGGTCGTCCTCCCGCCGCTCCATGACGTCCAGGACGCTCAGTTGCCGGTGGACCAGCGACTGGGTGCGGCGGGCCAGGTTGCGCAGGATGTCGGCGATGTCGCGCCGGAGCTGCGCCTGCTCGGCGGCGACCTTGACGGCGGTGCGCTGCACGGCGTTGAAGGCCTGGCCGACGTGGCCGATCTGGTCGTTGCCGAACTCCAGCGGCGGCGCCTCCGCCGCGATGTCCACGTCCTCGCCGTGGCCGATGCGCTCGACCACCGAGGGCAGCCGTTCGTTGGCCAGTTCCCAGGCGGCGATCCTGAGCTTGTCGAGCTGCTGAACCAGGGCCCGCGCGGTGGTGATGGACAGGATGATCGAGGCGATGACGGCCAGCAGGCCGAGGCCGCCCGCCAGCGAGAGCCGTACGATCACGCCGGTGGCGACGGGGGTGGCCCGTTCGACGACACCGTCACCCGCGACCAGCACCACCTCCTGGAGCTTGGTCAGCACGGGCTGGGCCGAGGCGGCCCACTGCCTGGCGTCGACGGGCTCGGTGGGGGCGGGTGCGCCGCCCCGCATGAGCTGCTCCTCCATGGCGCGCATGCGGGTGAAGGACTCACCGGCGATCAGCCGCTCGCACAGGGCCCGGTCGGCGGCGGGCAGCTCGGCGACGGCGTCCTGCAGGAGAAAGCGGCGGGTGCCGACGGTCTGCGCGAACAGGGCGCGCTCGGCGTCGGTCAGGCGGCCCGACGCCAGTCCTCCCGAGGCGATGGCGTCCTCAAGGGAGAGCACGTCCCTGGCCCGGCTCAGCTCGATGATCGTCCGGGTGTCCTTGGCGATCCCGGCGTCGTCGAGCGTCGCCATGGAGTCGTAGATCCGGTAGAGGGAGTCCAGGACCTCGGTGTAGACGTCGGCGGCCTTGAGCCGGTCGAGCGAGCCCGCGTCGATGGACTTGCGGCCCTCCCGCAGGCCGTCGAGCTTCTGGATGGTCTCCGTGATGCGCCGGTTGAGGGCGTCGCCGCCGAGCAGCTGCACGTCGCCGCCCTGGGCGAGGGTCTTGAAGTTGGCCGCCGCGTCCTCGGTGCGCCTGCGCTGGGCGCTGAGGGTCTCGCGCTGCTGACGGGCGGAGCCGCCCGGGGTTCCGAGGTAGATCAGGCTGAGCCTGCGCTCGTTCTGCAGCTCGACCAGCAGCTTCTCGCTCGGCTCGGCGACGCCGGCGTCGAGCCTGGCCACGCCCAGCATGTTGAGTCCCTCACGTACGGTGACCCACGCGGTGAAGGCCCACAGCGCGATAAGTGACACCAGTAGTGCCGTGACCTTGGTCCGCAAACGCGCATTGCGCAAGCGCATAGCACCCATCCCGGCAAAAGTGAGAGAAAGTCACATTATCTATTCACGACGATTAATGCGTGTGAATGAATAGATGCCACATTGCGCCGGACGACGGCATCCGGCATGGCACCCGGAGAACCTTAGCAATATCGCCAATTACACTCAAGGCAACATTGACCAGATGTGGCCGTCTGTCCTTTTCGCAGATCAAAATTCTGCATTGAATTTCGGTTACCGTCCGCTGTCAGGGATATACGAACCGGATCGACCAGTCGTGACCGGTATGTCACTGCTGGTCACCGGCCATGGCGGCGGGCCAGGTGAAGGGCCCCGAGGACCGCGGCCCTGACGATCGCCGCCGGGTAGTAAAGGTCCTTGTCGTGCCAGAGGGCGGGCCCCTCAAGCGGTTCGCCCCCGCCGGTCACCATGGCGAGCAGCCTGCGATGCCCGTGCCGTACGGCCCGCACGCGACGCTCCTCCTCGACGGACGAGGCAGCGGACGAGACAGAGGCCGTCAGCAGCAGGGTCTGCAGGGCGTAGGCGGTCTCCTCCGCCGTCCCCGCCCAGTGACCCCACGAGCCGTCCTCACGCTGGGTCTCCAGCAGCCACCGTACGGCGGCGCGCACGGCCGGCGCCGACTCCGCTCCGCCGTACTCGCCGAGGGCCAGGGCACAGCAGGCCGTCGCGTAGTACGGCGAGACGTGCCAGCGGTCCCGCCAGCTTCCTTCGGGGAGTTGGCGGTCGCGCAGCCAGGCCGACAGCTTGCCCGTCGCCGCCGTGTAACGCGCGTTCTCCGCTCCCGCGCCCACGAGGCGGAGGTACTCGCCGAAGGCGTCGAGCACGTGCGCGTTGACCGTCGGCGAGGCGCCCTCCTCCCCCTGCCAGGTGCAGAAGTGGGTCTCGGTCTCGTAGGCCCACAGGGCGTCGGGCTCCCTGGGCACGCGCAGCAGGGCCAGCGTGTACAGGCCGACGGAGGTGGTGTCGGCGTCCGGCGGCAGTCCCGGACCGGCCGCGACACCGCCGGGGCCGATCGCGGCGTCCAGTCCGGTGACCAGTTCCCCCGGCACGCTCACCGGGACGCCCGCGCGCCGCAGCCAGCTCAGCGTCCAGCCCCGTTCGAAGGCCGTCACCGGGGTGGCGCAGGGCACGGGCCCTCCGTAGTGGTCCACGGCCCTGTTCAGGTAGCGCCGCACGGGCGAGTCCGCGCCGGAGCCGCCGAGCCAGGCCGCGCACGCGGCGGGCGAGGCGCCGACCGCGGCGTCGCCTCCCTCCTGGAGGAGGGTGGGGACGACTCCCGGCGCCCCCGTCGCCGCGTCGGCGGCGACCTCAAGGGCGTGCAGCATCTTCTGCGGAATCGCGGCGCCGGAGGCGAGCCTGGTCCGGACCAGCGTCAGCTTCGCGCCGTCCATGCCCCGGGGAAGCGCGAGCGGCTCCCCCTCCCCCAGGGCCGCCAGGTGATCGTTGAGGCGGGCGACCAGGTCGGGCACGATCAGTTCGACCGCCGGCATGTCGGGGAGTTCCCGCAGGTCGTAGGGGACGTACGGACCGCCGTGACGGCCGTCGCGGCTCTCACCGGCGCCGGAGGGGGCATCCGCCCAGCGGCGCAGCGCGGCCAGGCCGCGCCGTACGGACCCGCCGACGGCCAGGGGCGCGTGGGAGGTCCCGCGCCCGCGTTCGGCGGCCAGCGCCTCGACCGCGCTGAGGGTGGGCACCAGCGCGTAGCCGCCGGGAGCCCCCCAGCCGCCGTCGGGACGCTGGGCGGCGAGCAGGAACTCCACACGGGCGGCGTGGCCCGTCAGCCAGGGGGCGAGGCTCACCAGGCGACCCGTCTCGTAGACGGAGACGGAGACCTGGCCCCACGGCTCGGCCGACAGGCTCGCGACCAGTTCGGCCGCCGCCGCGCCCACGTCGCCGCCGAGCGTGCTGAGCTCGTGGGCCCGCCGTACGGTGCCGGAGGCCAGCAGGTGGTCGAGGGTCACAGCGCACCCCAGTAGTCGGTGACCTGGTAGAAGCCCGCGCAGAAGTCCATCTGCCGCTCCAGGTAGCCCGCGACCTCCGGGGCCCTGTCCCGCAGCGGGGCGATCAGCTCGCGGCTGCGCGCGGCCAGCTCGGCGACCCGCCGTTCGACCTCGGCCCGGTCGGGTCCCAGCAGCAGGGCGTTGAGGTCGCCCCATGTCACGTCGCGTTCGTAGGTGCCCAGGTCGTTGATGAGGCGGATCACCCGCTGCACCGACCTCGACGCCTCCGCGACCTCGTCGAGGATCCCGTCGAGTCCCTCGCCAGAGCCCGCGGTGTGGAGCCAGTGGGAGGCGAAGGCGAAGGAGAAGCCGAGGTTGTCGGCGTTGCCGAGATACTCCTCGAAGGTGGGGGTGACCCTGTCCGCCTTCCAGTGGGCCTCGCGCAGCATCGCCTCCAGCATTCCCCGCAGCTCCCGGTGCCAGAGCGGGCCGAGCACCCCGAAGGCGGGCGCGGCGGCCAGTTCGTCGCGGATTCCGGCGAGCATCAGGGTGAGGTCGTCGCCCTCTTCGGGTTCGGCGCCCTCGGCGACCTTCAGGCAGCGGCCCACGATGCCGTCCACCTCCTCGGGGGAGGTCGCGACGTAGTCGACGAGCCAGTCGAGGCCGAAGGCCCACAGGCAGACCTTGTTGGCCATGCGTAGCTGCTCGGCGCCGAACCAGGGCCCGCTGAAGGCCATGGCCAGCGACAGGGTGCTGTAGAGGGCCGCGTCGAACGGCTTGGCGGAGAAGAGGCCGGGATACTCCTCGGCCCATCCGCGCATGTCCCGCTGCGCCCGTCCCGCGACGGCGCAGATCGTCCCGCACTCCACGGCCGGGGGCCGTACGGAAACGGTGTCCACGCCGGTCACGCCGCCGCGCCGGGCGCGTGCCTGAGCGGGACGAGGTTCATCATCACTTTCTCCCTGGGACGCAGCGAGGCCGCGGGGAAGGGGGTGTACGGCCCGGCGGCGACCTCGGGGCGGAAGCGGCTCAGCACGGCGGCCACGATGAGGGGCGCCTCGACGTAGAACAGGTGCTTGCCCAGGCACTGGTGCGGGCCGCCGCCGAAGGGGAAGTAGGAGTAGCGGTGCGCGCCGTCCCGCGCGCCGGGGGCGAAGCGCTCGGGGTCGAACTCCAGCGGGCGCTCCCAGAACTCGTCGAGCCGGTGGGAGGCGTAGGGGCTGATCAGCACCTGGGAGCCCGCCTTGATGCGCATCCCGCCGAGTTCTGTGGTCCTGGCGGCCATCCTGGGGAAGATCCATCCGGCTGGGTAGAGGCGCAGCAGCTCCTGCAGGACCATGTTGGTGTAGCGCAGCTCGGGCAGGTGCTCCGGCGTCACGGGGCCCGCGCCGACGACCCGGTCGATCTCCTCGTAGAGCTTGGCCGCGACGTTGGGGTGGGCGTCGAGCAGCGGCCACAGCCAGGTCAGCGTCATGGCCGTCGACTCGGAGGCGGCGCCGTAGACGCTGACGAGGTTGTCGCGGATCTGCCGGTCGTCGAGTTCGGTGCCGCCGTCCTCCCTGCCGACCCGGCAGAGCGCGGAGATGACGTCGTTGCTCTCCCCGTGCTCGACCCGCGCCTCGCGGATCACCGGGAACACCACGTCGTCGACCGTCTTGACGGCCTTCATGAAGGCCCGGTCGCCGGGGACTCGTACCGAGTAGGGCATGAACGGCATGAGCAGCCGGAAGTTGATCGAGGTCGCGGCCGTGTCGTAGGCGGGGGCCAGGCGTTCGCCCTCCTCGACGGTGATCCGGCCGCCGAACAGGACCCGGATCACGGCCCTGTTCACGATCCTGGACATCTCCTCCATGCCGTCGACGGGCCGTCCCGCCTGGGCGTGCTCGTCGAGACGGGAGACGCAGTCGGTGATCACCTTCGCCATCTCCCCGGCGATGGTGGCGATGTAGCGCCTGGTGAAGAGGGGTTGCAGGACCTTCCTGCCGGACTCCCACGGCTCGTCCTCGCCCAGGACGCTGGCGCCGATCATGCGGCGCAGGGGGCGCCAGAACATGCCGTCGCGGCGGTAGGCGGTCCACTCGGCTCTCAGAACCCGCTGGACGTGGTCGGGATGGGTGACCAGATAGGGGCGGAAGAGACCGAGGTCAAGGCGGACGACCTCCCCCTTCGCCCGCCTGCCTATCTCGGCCAGGGCGTTCACCGGGTCCCTCACCAGACTGGGAAGGGCACGATGGACGGGGACGGTCCTGCTCCGCTGGAATGCTCCCGCGGTCGCGTCGATCGACATTGCTACGCTCTCCCACCTCGCATGACGCGAACACACGCAGCGTGACCGCCGCCCGCGGCGATGCCGGGGGCGGTGGGGCGCAATCAGGGACGGCGGCCACTCCGGTGTGACCAGTCCCACACGGGAAACAGTCGGGACCGGTCGACCAGCGGCCCCTCTGTGCCCTTCCCGCGCCTCACCATGCGCCTTCTCACACTCACATGACTAAAGGGTTTTATTGCAGCTTTCAAACCCTTTGGGCGAAGTATCACACGATTGACGGGGAGCGATCAAGGCGGCAACCAGATAATCGTTTTACCATAACTGTAATGAATCAGTTTCTTAAGCAAGGATTCATGTAATGTCGGGAGAATTCGCAAATCAGTTCCCACGGCTCGTCGCTCACCGTGACGGGGGTCACATCACGCGGGCCGGTGCCCGAAGGCGTCCAGGATGCGGTCGGCCGCGAGGGAGGGCGTCAGGTCACCGGTCTGCACCCGCCGCTCGATCTCTCCGGCGATGGCGGCCACCTCGGGGTGCCCGTGGAGCCTGGCCAGCAGGCGCTCGGTCACCAGGGCCCAGGTCCAGCCGACCTGCTGGGCGCGGCGACGGGCGGCCAGCTCACCCGAGGCCTCCATGGCCTCCTGGTGCGCGACGACCTGACGCCACAGCTCCTCCATGCCCGTGCCCTCATAGCCACTGCAGGTCAGCACCGGAACCGTCCGCTCGGAACGCAACAGCCGCAGCGCCCCGGCCAGCTCCCTCGCCGCCCTCCTGGCGTCCAGCTCGTGCGGCCCGTCGGCCTTGTTGACCGCGATCACGTCCGCCAGCTCCAGCACGCCCTTCTTGATGCCCTGGAGCTGGTCGCCGGTCCTGGCCAGCGCGAGCAGCAGGAAGGTGTCGACCATATCGGCGACCGCGGTCTCCGACTGGCCGACCCCGACCGTCTCGACGAGCACGACGTCGTAGCCCGCCGCCTCGACCACGACCATCGCCTCTCGGGTCGCCTTGGCAACCCCGCCGAGCGTGCCCGAGGTCGGGGACGGGCGGATGAAGGCGGCCGGGTCCGCGGCGAGCCTGGACATCCTGGTCTTGTCGCCCAGGATGCTGCCGCCCGTCCTGGTCGAGGAGGGATCGACGGCGAGCACCGCGACCCGGTGCCCCCGCCCGGTCAGGAGGGTGCCGAGCGTGTCGATGAAGGTGGACTTGCCGACGCCGGGCACCCCGGTCACCCCCACCCTGCGTGCCCTGCCCGCCAGCGGGGTCAGCTCGACCAGCAGCCGCTGGGCCAGGTCCCGGTGGTCGGGCCTGGTCGACTCGACCAGCGTGATGGCCCTGGCGATCCAGGCCCGGGAGCCCTCCTTGACGCCCCGGGCGTAGTCCTCAAGCGTCCTGGTCATGGCCGAGCCTGGTCCGAAGTTCGGTCAGCAGGTCCCTGGCGGCGTCGGCGATCACGGTCCCCGGCGGGAAGATCGCCGAGGCCCCCGCGGCGCGCAGCGCGTCGAAGTCGCCCGGGGGGATCACCCCGCCGACCACGATCATGATGTCCTCCGCGCCGAGTTCCGCCAGCGCCTCCCGCAGCGCGGGCACCAGCGTCAGGTGCCCCGCCGCCAGCGAGGAGACCCCCACCACGTGCACGTCGGCCTCGACGGCCTGGCGGGCGACCTCCTCGGGTGTCTGGAACAGCGGGCCGACGTCCACGTCGAACCCGAGGTCGGCGAAGGCCGTCGCGATCACCTTCTGCCCCCGGTCGTGACCGTCCTGCCCCATCTTGGCGACCAGGATGCGGGGGCGACGCCCCTCCGACCGCTCGAACGCGGCGCAGGCCGTACGGACCTCCTCCACGCCGGAACCCACCTCCTGCCGGTAGACACCGGAGATCGTCTGGACCCGTGCCGCGTGCCTGCCGAAGACCTTCTCCAGCGCCTCGGAGATCTCCCCGACCGTCGCCATGGCCCGCGCCGCCTCGATGGACAGCGCCAGCAGGTTGCCGTCACCCGCGGCGCCCTTGGTCAGCGCCTCAAGGGCCTGCTCGACCCGTGCCGGGTCACGTTCCTGGCGCAGTCTGCGGAGCTTGTCGAGCTGCCGGTCGCGCACCGCGCTGTTGTCGACCTTGAGGACCTCGATGGGCTCCTCGGCGTCGGGACGGTACTTGTTGACGCCGATCACCGGCTGGCGCCCGGAGTCGATGCGGGCCTGGGTGCGGGCCGCGGCCTCCTCGATGCGCAGCTTCGGCAGCCCCTGGTCGATGGCTTTCGCCATGCCGCCCGCGGCTTCGACCTCCCGGATGTGCCCCCACGCCCTGTCGGCGAGTTCGTGGGTGAGGCGTTCGACGTAGTAGGAGCCGCCCCACGGGTCGATCACCCGGCAGGTGCCCGACTCCTGCTGCAGGAGGAGCTGGGTGTTGCGGGCGATCCGCGCGGAGAAGTCGGTCGGCAGCGCCAGCGCCTCGTCCAGGGCGTTGGTGTGCAGCGACTGGGTGTGGCCCTGGGTCGCGGCCATCGCCTCGACACAGGTGCGCACCACGTTGTTGAAGACGTCCTGGGCGGTCAGCGACCAGCCCGAGGTCTGCGAGTGGGTCCGCAGCGACAGCGACTTGGGGTTCTTCGCGCCGAAGCCGGAGACCAGGCGTGCCCACAGCAGCCGGGCGGCCCGGAGTTTGGCGATCTCCATGAAGAAGTTCATGCCGATGCACCAGAAGAAGGACAGACGTGGGGCGAAGCGGTCGATGTCAAGCCCGGCCGCGGTGCCCGCCCGGAGATACTCCACGCCGTCGGCCAGGGTGTAGGCCAGCTCCAGGTCGCAGGTGGCCCCGGCTTCTTGGATGTGGTACCCGGAGATCGAGATGGAGTTGAACTTCGGCATCTTCTCGCTGGTGTAGGAGAAGATGTCGGAGATGATCCGCATGGAGGGGCCGGGCGGGTAGATGTAGGTGTTGCGGACCATGAACTCCTTGAGGATGTCGTTCTGGATGGTCCCGGCCAGTTGCTCGGGCGCCACCCCCTGCTCCTCGGCCGCCACGATGTACAGCGCCAGCACGGGCAGCACGGCGCCGTTCATGGTCATCGACACGCTCATCCTGTCGAGGGGGATGCCGTCGAAGAGCTGCCGCATGTCGTAGATCGAGTCGATCGCCACCCCGGCCATCCCGACGTCCCCGGCGACCCGAGGATGGTCGGAGTCGTAGCCACGGTGGGTGGCCAGGTCGAAGGCGACCGACAACCCCTTCTGCCCGGCGGCCAGGTTGCGGCGGTAGAAGGCGTTGGACTCCTCGGCGGTGGAGAACCCGGCGTACTGCCTGATCGTCCACGGCTGGTTGACGTACATCGTCGGGTACGGCCCGCGCAGGTATGGCGCCACCCCCGGATAGGTGCTCAGGAAGCCGAGCCCCTCCAGGTCGTCGGCCGTGTAGAGCGGCTTGACGTCGATGCCCTCCGGTGTCCGCCACACCAGCTCGTCCGGGCTCTGACCGGTCGCCTGCCGTACGGCCCGCGCCCAGTCGTCCCGGCCTTCCTTGCCGGCGGGAGCCGCGGGCTCACCTGTCAGCCCGATTCCGGAGAAGTCGGGAATCAACGAGCCACCTCCAGGTCGTCGAAGGTCGTGCGGAGCACGCCGAGCGCGTCACACCCGGCATGGAGGGTGGCGTCCACTCCCGCGTAGTCCCCCCTACCCGCGAGCCACACCTTCGCCGCCCCGGCCTCGCGCAGCGCGGCGGCCACGGCCTCGGCGTGCTCGCCGTACAGTCTGTCGCTCGAACACAGGCAGGCGATCCGCGCGCCGCTCGCGGCGAAGGCGGCGGCGATGGCGGCGGGATCGGCCCCGGCCGCCGACACGGGGCCGGTGAGGGTGGCGACGCCCCCGGCGTTGAACAGGTTGGCGGCGAAGGAGGCCCTCGCGGTGTGCGCGGCGACCGGACCGATGACGGCAAGGAACACCGCGGGCCTGACCTCCTGGGCGTCCGCCAGGTCGCGCAGCGCCTCGAACTCCCGCGCGTAGCGGACGCCGATCGCGGGACGCGGTCTGGGCGGCCTGGTCACCGGGCGCTCACCGAGGTTGGGGAACTCGCTCACCCCGGTGATCGGGTCACGGCGGTGGGCGATGTTGTCCGAACGCGCGCTCCAGGTCGCGGCGATCCGGTCGGGGACGAGCCCGGAGTCCAGGGCCGAAGCCATGCCCCCGGCGCGCTCGATCTCCTGGAACCACTCCCACGCCCTGCCCGCCAGATCCTCGGTGAGCCGCTCGACGTACCACGACCCGCCCGCGGGGTCCATCACCCGGGCGGTGCCCGCCTCCTCGACGAGCAGCGCGTGGGTGTTGCGGGCGATCCTGCGGGCGAAGGCGTCCGGCAGCCCCAGACAGGCGTCGAACGGCTGCACGGTCACCGCGTCCGCTCCGCCCGCGCCCGCGGCGAAACAGGCCAGCGTGGTGCGGAGCATGTTCACCCAGGGGTCCCGGGCCGTCATCATGGCCGAACTGGTCACCGCGTGCTGGCGCTGCCCGGCGTTCCCGCTCACCCCGCACACCTCGGCGACGCGCGCCCAGACCCTCCTGGCGGCGCGGAGCTTGGCGATGGTGAGGAACTGGTCGGCGGTCGCCGCGTAGCGGAACTCCAACTGCCCGAACGCCTCCTCCGCCGAAAGGCCCGCCCCGGTCAGCGTCCGCAGGGCCGCCACCCCGGCCGCCGCCGCGCAGCCGAGCTCCTCGGCGTCACTTCCCCCCAGGTCGTGGTACGGCGTGCCGTCGATCACGACCGCGCGCAGCCCGGGGAAGTCCGCGACGCAGCGCCCGGCCAGCTCGGCGGCGGTCACGGGGTCGCGGACCGGGTCGGCCCCCAGGTTGCCGGTCAGGCCGCCCCGCGCGAGCCCCCGCCGCTCCGCCAGCGCGAACAGCGCCTCCGCCGCCTCCCCGGTGCGCTCCCCGGCGTCCAGGACGACCGAGATCAGGTCCAGGTAGATCTCCTCGCCGAGGACGCGCGGCAGGTCCTCGGGGGCGAGCGCGAGCCACAGCGAGGTGACCCCGTTCTCCAGGTCGGCCAGGACCGCCTGCCCGTCGGCCACCTCGTGCCGCTGCCTGACGTCCCACCCGCCCGCCGGACGGGCTCCCCTGACGTACAGCGCCGCACCGGGCAGGCCGGGATCGCCGGGGAGGTCCGACATGTCGTAGAGGGGGGCGACGGTCACGCCGTCGTAGGTGGTGGAGGACAGCGCCTCCTCGGGTGAGTCCGTCTCGATCCCGGACTTGCGCAGGACGCCGAGCGCGAGCTCACGCCACCGCTCCCGCGTGGTCGGCGGGAAACCGTCGGCCGTTCGAAGTTCATCAGGCGGCACCGTCATGAACCGGATAGTAAGCCCACCGTCCAAAACGCCACCTTCTCCCCCCGGCCCCCGAGCCGTTTTTCACGAAGGGCGTACGCGGCCTTTCCTTGGCCGGGGCGGGAGAGCCTCACTGACCTGCGGTTATGCGACCCATCATGGTCGCTTTCACCGCTCCGATCACGAAAACGAATTCCTCTCCGAAAGGGGAGCGGCATCCATGTCGGTTGGAGGATCCGGAGAAATGGACGGCGTCGAGGCCGTCGGTCACGGTCGGCCGGGCCGTACCGCCCTGGCCGACCGTGACCGGGTGAGGGTCAGGTGACCGGGGACTTCCAGGTGGCGTCCCAGGTGGCGCGGTCGACGGCGCCGGTCACCGGCAGGCCCTTCTCCTTCTGGAAGGCGCGGCTCACGTCGCGGGAGCGCGGGCCGTACAGGCCGTCGGCGTCGAGGGTCCAGCCGCGCGAGCGCATCTTGCGCTGCCAGGTGAGCACGTCCTCCCCCTCCAGGACCGGGGGATATTTCAGGACGCGGCCGGGGAAGGCGGGCGGGGTCGGCTCGTGGGGCTCGCCGGGGGTCTCGCCGCCACCGGGGCGGGGGGCGCCCTCCTTGACCCACGCGTACAGCGCGGTTCCCGGGCAGTCGGTCGAGTAGCCGTCGCGGTGACCCTTGATCTCCTTGCCCGCGCCGCCCTTCGCACGCAGGTAGTCGACGGCGTCGAGGATGGCGTTGAGGATGCCGTCGGTCGGCTGGACCAGTCCGGCGTTGCCGACCAGGCCGAGCACGGCGTAGTGGGCGCTGTTGAGACCCGCGCCGTTGGCGGCGGGCAGGTGACCGGGGCCGCGGCCCTCGAACACCTTGCGGTGCGGGCAGGCGACCATCGAGTAGCCGATGTCCATCCAGCCGTTGCCGTCCATGTGGAAGTTCTGGATGGACCTGACCATCGCGACGCACTTGGCGTGGTCGTTGACGATGTCCGGGCTCACCTGGCCGCCGGTGTAGTGGACCTTGACGCCTTTGGTCGAGGTGAGCCTGCCGTAGGAACCGCGCGGCTCCCGGGCACCCCACTCGCGACGGGTAACAAGATCAATGGCCACGAGGCTTCTCCACGTTTTGGGTACAGGGGGTTAATCGGAGCGTAGTCGTTGACGCTTCGCCTCATCCTGAGGTTTACGAACTGATCTCGCGAGGAAACAGGACTCTGGCGGCGGATCGCCCCCTCATACCCCCCGATAGAAGGCCAAACCGACTCAGGGGCGTTCTCCCAGGTCAGGGCGGATGACCCTGCGCTCCGTGACGATGGCCGTGACCAGATCGTGCGGGGTGACGTCGAAGGCCGGGTTGGCGGCACGGGCCCCCTCGGGCGCGAGCCGTACCCCGCGCACGCCGAGCACCTCCTCCTCGTCGCGTTCCTCGATCTCGATCGCGGCGCCGGTCGGGGTCGCGGGATCGAGGGTGCTCTCCGGGGCGACGACGACGAACGGCACGCCCGCCCGCTGGGCGCCCAGGGCCAGGGCGTAGGAGCCGATCTTGTTCGCGGTGTCGCCGTCGGCGGCGATCCGGTCGGCGCCGATGAGCACGGCGTCCGCGTATCCCCTGGCCAGCAGGAACGGCCCCGCCGAGTCGGCGACCAGCCGGTACGGCGCGCCCATCCTGCCCAGTTCCCAGGCCGTCAGCCTGGCGCCCTGCAGCAGCGGCCTGGTCTCCAGCGCCAGCGCCTCGGTGAGCTGTCCCCGCTCGTGCAGGGTCTGCACGACGCCGAGGGCGGTACCGCGTTCGACAGCGGCCAGGCCCCCGGTGTTGCAGACGGTCATGATCCGCACCCGGTCACGTCCGGTGAGCTCGCGCACCAGGTCGGCGCCCCGCTCCCCCATCGCGCGGCAGGCCGCGATGTCGTCGTCCCTGATCCGCAGGGCGTGGGCGAGGACCGCCTCGAACCCGCCGTCCAGGTGGCCGAGCGCCGCGTCGACGGCCCAGGCGAGGTTGACCGCGGTCGGCCTGGCCGCGCGCAGCCGGGCCGCGGCCTTCACGGGGTCGGGTTCGTCGCGTACGGCGAGCGCCACCCCGAGCGCCCCGGCGACCCCCAGCGCGGGAGCCCCCCGTACGGCCAGCCGCCGGATGGCCCCGACGAGCTCGTCGACCGTGCCGATCCTGAGGAGGTCGCACCTGTCGGGAAGGGCCGTCTGGTCCACGAGTTCGATGGCGCCGTCCACCCAATCGATCGTCCGCATGTCTCAAAATATGCCGATATCAAGCGGGTATCGCTAGCCTTGCCCCGTGAGCGCCACCCCCCTGTCCCCGGAGGACCCCCGCAACCTGGGCCCCTTCCGGCTGCTCGGCAGGCTGGGCGAGGGCGGCCAGGGCGTCGTCTACCTCGGACAGGCACCCGGCGGGGAACAGGTCGCCGTCAAGCTGCTGTTCGGCGCCGACGCCGAGACCCGCACCCGGCTGGCCAGAGAACTCTCCGCGCTGGAGAGCGTCGCCCCCTTCTGCACGGCCCGCGTGCTCGACGCCTCCGTCGAGGGGCACCGGCCGTACGTGGTGAGCGAGTTCGTGGACGGACCGTCACTGCAGCAGCGGATCAGGGAACGCGGGCCGCTGCGGGGCGGCGAGCTCGAACGGCTCGTGGTCGGCACGGCCACCGCGCTCGCGGCGATCCACGCGGCCGGGGTCGTGCACCGGGACTTCAAGCCCGCCAACGTGCTGCTCGGACCCGACGGCCCCCGGGTTGTCGACTTCGGCATCGCCAGGGCGGACGGCGCCTCGACGATGACCTCGGGAATCGTCGGCACCCCGGCCTACATGGCACCCGAGCAGATCGGCGGCTCCCCCGCCTCGCCCGCCTCCGACGTGTTCGCCTGGGCGGCCACGATGGTGTGCGCGGCCAGCGGACGCTCGCCGTTCGGGGCCGACACGCTGCCCGCCGTACTGAACCGGATCCTGAACCACGACCCCGACCTGTCGTCCCTGCCTCCCAGGCTGACCGGGCTGATCGGCGCGTGCCTGGACAAGGATCCCGCGCGCAGGCCGACGGCCCGTTCCCTGATGGTGAGCCTCATCGATCCCGGCGGGCAGACCCATCCGCCGACCGACGAACTGGCGAGGATCGGCAGCAGGATGGCCGGTCCACCGGTCGGGGAGAGCACCGACACGGGCAGCGCGGGCCTGCGCACCCAGGCGTCCCGGCGACGTTCCGGGCCGCTGGTCGGCGTGGGCCTGGCCGCCGTGGCGCTCGTGGTCGCCGGGGGCGTCGCGACGTGGTACCTGCTCGGCGGGACGGGCTCGGCCCCCGCCTCGACGGGTGGCCCCCGCACGACGAGCACGCCCGTGAGCACGCCCACCGAGACCCCCCAGGAGACCTCTCCTCCTCCGGAGGACGGAGGGTACGACGACCTTCCCGGCGACTCCTACGACACCGGGGAGCCGACCTCCGGGGCGTCGGCGGGGATTCCCGAGACGTTCGCCGGGACCTGGTCCGGGCACATCAAGCCCACCGGCCTCGCCACCCTGCGCGAGCACGATGTGACGATCGTCCTGGCCCAGGGGAAGAACTCGGGCTCGTGGACGGAACCGACCTCCAACTGCTCGGGCACCCTCAAGCTCACCGGGACCTCGGAGAAGGTCCTCGGTTTCAACCTGGTGGTCCCCGACCCCCTCCAGTGCGTCCCCGGCACCCTCACCCTCACCTGCACGGGTGAGCGGCTGGTCTACCACTGGACCGACGGCCTGGGCCTCGGCACCACCTACGACGGCGAGCTGTCCAGGAGTTGACCGGTTAAATCCCTCGACCCGGGTAGCCGCAAAGAGGATCATTGCCGACATGTCCGTTCTTAAGGAGGTCAGCATCACTCCGGAGCCGCGCCCGGCGGAACTACCGATGAACATCTGGATCGACGACGCCGACTCGGCGGTGGACGTGATCGACGCCATGGCGCTGTCGCCGTTCGCGACGGGCACGCAGCCGTGGTCACGCACCACCGAGCTGGAACGGGTCCGCGCCGACGCGCCGCTCGCCCCGGCCACGGGGACGCTGGTGCGGGTCGCGAAGGAGGACGACGGACGGGAGTCCCGGCTGATCCGCGGGGAGGGCTGGACGCTGCGGATCGTCCGCTACCGCAACCGCTCCGCGCTGGTCAGCGTCACCGCGGTGGACGAGGAGCTGGCCCGCTCGGTGATCGAGGAGGCGGTCAAGGACGCGCGTGAGCCCGTGCCGGAGACCGACCACGTCGAGATGGGGTTCTGGTGGCAGGGCCAGCACGGCGCCCGCCGCTCGGGCAAGCCCATCACCGCGGTCCCGTGGGCCGGGATCGGCGGCAACTACGCCCGCTCCCTGCGTGGCCCGCTCGACCGCCTGATGGCCCTGACCCCCGCCGACGTGCGTGGCCGCCTGGTCCTGCTGCACGGACCGCCCGGCACCGGGAAGACCACGCTGCTGCGCACGCTCGCCCGCGAGTGGCGCTCCTGGTGCCAGGTCGACTGCGTGCTCGACCCGGAACGGCTGTTCAACTCCCCCGGCTACCTGATGGAGGTCGCGGTCGGCTCCGACTCCGAGGACGAGGGCGGCAAGAAGTGGCGGCTCCTGGTGCTTGAGGACTGTGACGAGCTGATCAGGGCCGGGGCCAAGGAGGTGACGGGCCAGGGTCTCTCCCGGCTGCTCAACCTGACCGACGGTCTGCTCGGCCACGGCCGTGACGTGCTGGTCGCGATCACGACCAACGAGAGCCTGTCCCGCCTGCACCCCGCGGTGGTCCGCCCTGGCCGCTGCCTCACCCAGCTTGAGGTCGGTCCCCTCCCGCACGACGAGGCGGTCGCGTGGCTGGGCACCGCGGAGGGCGTCCCGGCGTCGGGCGCGACCCTCGCCGAGCTGTTCGCCCTGCGTGAGGGGGTCGGCGAGCCCCACGCCGAGCCGGAGAGCATCGGCCTGTATCTCTGAGCGCCGTGTATGGCGTCCGGGGGGCCGTGCGGTCTCCCGGGCGGCTCACCCGGACGTCTCACCCGCGACGATCCTGGCGGCGAGCACGTGCTTGCAGGGGCCGCGTGAGCCACGATGGTCGTACCACCACGGGCAGGTGCACGAGCCGTCCCCGAGCCCGACGAGGCGGACGCCGCCCGAGGTGGTGACCTCGGCCGTCCCGTCGCCCGCCAGCCGTACGGCCCCGCCCTCGGCGAGCGCCCGCGCGGAGACGAGCCGGGGGTTGAGCACTGCCACGTGGTCGCGGTCGTAGGGCAGCTCGCGGTGGAAGTGGGCGGCCTCCGCGAGGTCGTAGCCGACCCTGCCCGCCGTACCGAGCTGGGTGAGGGCGGCGCGAACCCGCTCCGGCGGGAGGCCGGAGCGCGCGGCGAGCACGCCGAGTTCGAGGGTCGGCTCGAAGTTCAGCAGCACGCCGACGAGGTCGGCGTCGTCGGCGACCTCGTCGGTGGACAGGTCGGCCAGCACGGCACCCTCCCCGGAGAAGCCGCGCCAGGGCTGCGGGGACAGGGCGAGCGTGTAGCGCATCCCGGGCAGGTCGAGCTCCCACGCGCAGGCCCCCGAGCCGTCCGAGGGACCGTAGGCGCGCAGGGCCTTGGCGAACCTGAGCAGCGGCGTCATCGTCGCCAGCCGCCCGACCCCGGACAGGTGGACCGCCCCCGGCGTCTCACGGTCGCAGACCCGCAGGTCACGGCCTGCGGGGACGGCCCAGACCTCGGCCGCCGCCCGCTTCGGCAGACCACGCAGGAACCGTACGGCCTGCGGACCGGTCAGCTCGGCACGCAGGTCGAACCCGGCCGCGATGACCTGGACCTCGGCGAAACCGCGCAGCCACCGGGCGGGCAGCGGGACCTTCTTCTCGACGACCGCGCCGTCGAGCGTGGTCACGACGACCTCGTCAGGCCCGACGCCCAGGTGCAGCGGGTCGCGCCCGCCGACCCTGGCCAGCGCCTCACGCAGCGGGTTGTTGACGTCCACGTTGGTCGTGCCCCGGTCGAGCACCTCGCCGTCGAGGGCGGGACCCAGCACGTCGAGACGGGAGTAGACGCCGCCGCACGCGGAGAACGACTCGAACCTGAGCCGGTCGCCGCCGCAGGTCACCACGGGGTCGCGGGTGAAGCCCGGCCTCGGCCTGTGGTAGCGGGCCATCGCCACGTCGGCGACGGCGAGCAGCCCGGCCGCGGCGGGCGCCGCCTGGGTGAGCACCCCGCTGAAGAACCGGGGGTGGTCCAGGAAGCCGGTCGCCGTCCGGCCTCCCGAGGTGGACAGTCCCAGGTGGCCCTCGGCCAGGGTGGAGGGTCCGGCGTAGGAGTACGCCTGCAACGTGCTCGTCATGCCGCGGACACTAGAGATCGCCACCGACAAACCGTGATGTCGCTCCACGGGGAGCACGCCGTTATTGTCCGGTGGATGGGTATTCTCGGCAAACGTTCTCCCGGCCGTGACCGGCCGCCGAAGCGGCACAGTCCGCTGAAGGCGCTGCTGCTGACGGCGGGGACGGGATTCGTCCTGGTCGCCGGGATCGGCATGATCGGCGACCGGATCAGCAGGGCGCACAACGCCGTCGTGGCGAGCACCCCGGCCCCGGCCACCGCCGCACCCGCCTCCCCGTCCACCGGCGCGTCCGCCGGTGTCTCCCCCGGCGCGTCCCGGATCAGGGCGCTGACGGACGCCCTGCGGAGAATCGACCCCGCGCTCGGCCGCAAGGAGTCGGTTGGCCGGGCGCTGGCCTCGTGCCGGGACCTCGCGGAGGGGACCGACCGCGCCGAGGCGGGGCGACGGGTACGTGCCCGCTTCGGCGGCACGGTCGTGACCGGTCCCAAGAAGGCCGAGCGGATCCTCTCGGCGATCGAGAAGACGCTCTGCACGCCCTGACATACCCGCATATTTCGTGATGTGGCTCTCGCCGTGTGCGAGGTGCATCGCCACGGCGAGCGGTAGCCGTACCCGACAGGTCCCGGTGTCGCTGACGCGGGACCCGCAGGTGGCCTGGGGAGCGGACAGGCCGGGGTCAGATCCCGCGCCGCATCGCGCGGACGCCGAGCGCCAGCCCCACCGCCGCCACCACTCCCGCCGCGAGCACGCCGTACGGCACGGCGGGGTCGGTGAACCTTCCCGCGAACAGCGACCGCTCGGCCTCGACGACGTAGAACAGCGGGTTCAACGCCGCGGCGCCCCGCAGCCACCCCGGCCCCGTCTCGACCGGCAGCAGCAGTCCCGACAGGAGCACCAGCGGGAACATCACCAGTTGGGTGACGCCGAAGAACAGCTCCCCTCCCGGACGGGAGGCGATGGCCAGGACGAACGACAGCCCGCCGAGCCCGGCCCCGAGCACGGTCAGCAGCACCAGCCTGGCCACATCACCAAGCCGAACATACGACGACCCATGTCTTCATCGTTGTCACAACATCGCTGGTCACACAGTCCAATCCTATGAATACAACCTATTCGCCGTGATCCGGTAAGCTGGGACCAGTTATGCGGAGGGGATTTCTCCAAGTCCCGCTCGGCGTAGTGAACGAGCCAGCGAACAAAGAACTCAGCAACGGAGAAAGTCCGACAGGCCACCAAAGCTGCCGGACAACAAGGAACCTAACCCGAACCATAAAGCGCAGGCGTGGCTCATCTGTGCACAGGTCCCCCGTTTGGGACCACGGTCCGGGCTGGTTTTTGCCTCCTTGGCCCTTGATCCCCCGAAGCTGAAAGTTAACATGGATAAGAATTCATCCCCTGCCAACAACCGCGGCTTGCTGGCACTCCTTGCCGTGACCATCGGCCTTGTGGTTGGCCTGTTCTCCTTCATTCTCGCCAGAGAGACCGGAATAACGCTCTTCGTCGCCTTCGGGACCGCAGGAGGAGCTTTCATCGCCACTAGCACCTTGACTCTCGGCATCATGGCGGCGATGAAATTGTTCGAGTGACTCTCCCTCTTCAAAGGCCCCGGCAAGAGATTCCGATTTCGGGATGAAGACAGAACGCGAAGGCCATGCAGGGATCAGGTGGCGACGATGCCGCCTGTTCATTCCAACTGCCCATGCTGCCTTTCGAACGGCATACCCCTGTTAAGGGAAGGCTCAGGAAGAGAAGGAATCTCAGGCAGCCCAAGGTTATCGTCAATTCGTTACTGATTCGACGTCGAGGTCGATGCCCCGTACGGCCTCGACGTCGCCTCCCTTGCTTCTGAATCTCCGGGTCAGTTTTCGGGCATGGATCATCGTCTCCTCCTGATGGGTGGACTCCGGGCATGGCGAAGAACCCCTGGTCGGGGGCCTGGCCGGTGGACGCCTCATCCTTGACCACGTGATCCGGGTTTGGCAAACGTGAAACGTGCGTTCATGTTTCGCTGACCTGCGGAAACGTCCCTCCCCCGGACATGGGAACGGCCCGGACCACATGGGTCCGGGCCGTTCCGCCCCCGCTGACATGGCGTTCCGTGAAGCCGAAGGATTTTTCTCCGGTGTCGCGGCGCCGTGTCGTCCCCGCCTGCCCCTGTGAGGCGGGTGAGGGGTTTCCCTCGCCTGGATGTCTCAGGAGAAGCGGCGTCCCTCGTCGCGGCGGTAGGCCCACACGGCCAGGCCGCCGAAGACCACGACCCACAGCGTCAGCATCGCCAGGGAGAGGAGGGCGGGTGAGAAGTCCGTGGTGGCCGCCCAGACCAGCTCGACCGCGCCCCTGGTCGGCAGGTAGGGGGCGATGGCCTTGATGAACCCCGGGGCGGTGCTGGGAGGACCGGTGAGCAGACCGCCGCCAACGGCCATCGGGAAGAACACCACCTGGGCCACGACGATGGCGGCCTTCGACGGCAGGGCGTAGCCGATGAACAACCCCATCAGCGTGAAGGGAAGCGACCCCAGCAGCAGCGCGGCCAGACCGAGCAGCAACTGGAGAGGGGTCACCGTCGCCTTGGTGAGGAAGGCCGCGATGAGCAGGACGGGGATGATCGCGATCGTCATGATGCCCATGACGGTGAGGATGCGCCCGGTGAAGCGGGGCAGCGGCCCGGCGGGCAGGGTGCGCAGGTAGGGGTCCCACGGCTGCGCCCGGTCCTCGGCGACGCCGATGCCGTAGGTGAACAGGCAGGCGGACATGACCGCGAAGACCAGCATCGCGCCGGTCGCGTAGGTCGCGGCGACCGCGTCGTCCCCGGTGAAGGGCACGACGAAGAACAGCATGGCCAGGGCGGGGAAGACAGAGCTTCCGATCACCGAGATGGGCACCCGGATGGTTTCGAGGAACTGGTAGCGGGCGTGGGTGAGGACGAGGGACATCACGGGCTCCTGTCGGGGTCCGGTTGGAGGGAGCGGCCTCAGGCCGGTTGGGGTTCGCCGCCGGTTGGGATTCGCGCCGGTTGAGGCTCTCGGCCGGTGAGACTTCAGGCGGGTTGGGGCTCGCGGCCGGTTGAGGCCTCAGACGGGTTGGGTTCGCGGCCGGTACGGCCTCAGGCCGGTTGGGGTTCGCGGCCGGTGATGACGAGGAAGGCCTCCTCAAGCGAGGTCGGCCTGACCTCAAGGCCGGAGAAGGGGACGCCGGTCAGCACCAGCTCGCGGACCAGGGCGTCGGCGTCGGCGGTGAGCAGGTGCGTACGGTCGCCCTCGCGTTCGACGCCGATGACGCCGGGCAGGTCGGGCGTCTCGGGGACGGTCACGGTGACGCGGTGGACGCCCACCAGGCCGCGTACGGCCTCCATGGTGTCGTCGGTGAGCACCCGCCCTTCGCCGATCACCACGACCCGCTTGGCGAGGGCCTCGATCTCCTCCAGGTAGTGGCTGGTCAGGACCACGGTCCCGCCCGCGGCGTGGAAGTCCCTGACCGCGTCCCAGAGGGCGTGGCGGGCCTCGACGTCGAGGCCGGTGGTCGGCTCGTCGAGGAAGACCAGGCGGGGGTTGCCCGCGAAGGCCAGCGCGACCGCGAGGCGCCGCTTCTGCCCGCCGGACAGGCCGCCGATCTGGCGCTTCACCAGGTCGGCGAGGCCGAAGCGGTCGAGCAGTTCTCCCCTGTCCACGGCGCCGGGGAAGTGCGCTCTCACGAAGTCGACGCACTCGCCGACCCGCAGCGCGGGCGGCAGGCCGGTCTCCTGCGGGGTGACGCCGATGCCACGGCGCCTGGCTGGGTCGAGCGGGGAGCCACCGAGCAGTTCGACGGTGCCCGAGGTCGGCCGCCTGAGCCCGGCGAACAAGTTGACCAGCGTGGACTTGCCCGCGCCGTTCGGGCCGAGCAGTCCGACCAGCTCCCCCGCGTGGATGTCCAGGCTGACCCGGTCGAGCGCCGTGACGGAACCGTAGGTTCGGGTGACCTCGACGGTACGGGCCAGGATCTCTGTCATGAAATTTCCCCTTTTATCCGGGCGTTAGCCGGGTCTTGTCCAGGCACCGGCCCGGGTCCTCCCCGGGCGGTCAGCCCAGGTCGAGCAGTTCGCGGATGGTGGCGGTGTAGTCCTCGAAGGCGCGGCGCCCCTGCCGGGTCAGGGCGACGTAGGTCGTCGGGGTGCGGCCCCTGTGGGTCTTGACGATCTCCACGTAACCGGCCTCCTCCAGCTTCCCGAGGTGCACGGACAGGTTCCCCGCCGTCATCCCGAGCAGCTCCCGCAGCCCAGGGAAGGTGATCTGGTTCGCCTCGCCCAGCGTGTTGAGTGTGGCGACCACCCTGAGCCTGGCCTGGGCGTGGATGACCGGGTCGAGCTCGCGAGGTCCCGTCATGCCCCGCCCCGCCGCCGCATCCACTGCACCACGCCGACTGCGGTGAACACACCGCCCGCGCCGACGGAGATGAGCAGGGCGTGGACGGTCGGTCCGGCGATGGCCCCGGCCACGTTGAGCGCCGCGAGCCAGGCGCCGAGGAAGAACATCGTCCGCACCCGCCACAGCGCGCCCCCGGCGGCGTAGAGGGCGGACACGATCGCCATGGACGTCACCGACCACAGCAGCCCGGTCTCCTCGGAGGGCAGCAGGGGCGAGAGCCTGACGCAGATCGCGACCACGCAGGCGAAGCCAAACATCCAGGACAGGCCGTACATCATGCCCCGGTCGGCCGCCTCCCCCCGCACCTGACTGCTGACCGTCCGCTGCGCGAAGAAGGTGGTCGCCATGGAGAGGACCATCAGGGCGAACAGCACCGCCAGCGCCGTACTCCGGGAGAGCAGGTCGTAGGCGTAGTTCAGGTACAGGGCACCGAACCCGGCGAGCCAGGTGATCCCCCACGGCGTGTGGGTCAGCAGCGGGTCACCCCCGAGCCGCCTGACCGTCGTGGCCTGCTGCTCCTCGATCAGCCGAAGCATCTCCTCCGGGCTCAGCGGCCGATCGTCGTCATCGTCGAGCCGATTCATCCTGCCCCTCAAACTAGTTTGAACCACAAACCTGAGGTTTGTACTGTAAACCACATTGCACGACAAACTCAACCGGCGACCCCGAGGATGCGTGAGTGTCGGTGGGCCCTGCGAGCATGCCGGGATGATCACGACTTCCGATGACCACTCGTGGTTCTCCCGCGAGCGCTTCCCCGAGCTGGCCGACTCCTACTGCTTCACCTACGTCCGCGGCCTGACGCCCGAAGAACTGGTGACCCGGCTCGGCGTCCGGGTCGAAGACTGCTCCCGCGTGACGCTCGACGAGCTGACCCGGTATTCCCGATTCAACTTCCACAGGCAGCAGTCCTTCGGCGCCGTCGCCGTCGGCGACTGGGTGCTCATGGTCGAGGTCAACGGCCTGCTCGGCATCACCGAGGAGGTCATCCTGCCGCTGTCCGCGGGCACCCGCCTCGTCTCCCACTTCTACCTGGAGGTCAAGGCCATCGACTACTTCCACTGGATCGACGACGGGAAGATCCGGTTCGAGTTCCTGAACCAGGAGGGCTACTCCCACTGGATCCAGGACGGGAAGGTCCGGCTTGAGTTCCCGCCCCAGGAGAACTACTCAGAGGAGACGCCGGACGAACTCGCGGAGACCATGCGGCGGATCGACTCATCCCCTCAGGCGGCCGTCGAGCCCCACGAAGGACCGGCGTTCCTCCTTGCCGAGTGCCTCACCGGGATCACGATGACACCGCGACTGCTGGAGGAGTCCACCTACCTGTGCGGCGGCATCCCCAGATCGAGGTGAACGGAACCCACGGCTGTGCGGCCCGCCGTACCAGACCGTCAGGACCGGTCGCGGGACTCCATGAGTTCCTGGGCCCGCATGACCTCGTCGCCGTGTTCGGCGGCCCACAGGCCGAAGGCCTCGATCGACGGCAGCAGGCTTCGGCCGAGGTCGGTGAGGCCGTAGTCGACGTGGGGTGGCGCGCCGGGGTGGGAGCGGCGTTCGACGAGGCCGTTGAACTCCAGTCTGCGCAGGGTCTCGGTGAGCACCTTGGGGCTGATCCCGCCGATGTGTTCGCGCAGCCTGCCGGGCCGTACCGGACCCTCGCGCAGTGCCCAGACGACCACGGCGTTCCAGGTGTTGGACAGCAGGTCGAAGGCGAGCCTGGCGCGGCAGTCGGCGAGGAATCCCTGGTCGGCGGACATATACCAAATGGTGCCTGATCAGCGGCCTAACGTCATACCCGGTTCTGAAAGAGGAAGGGTGAGCGTGATGAGGATCGGAATCGTGGGCGCGGGCAGCATGGCCGAGGCCCTCGGCGGCGGGTGGGTGCGCGCCGGGCACGACGTGCTGGTCGGCGGGCGGGACGCGGGCCGTACGGCGGCGCTCGCGGGCGAGATCGGCGCCCGCGCGGGAGACCTCCGGCAGGCGGCCGAGCACGGGGTGGACGCGCTGCTGCTGGCGGTGCCGTACGGCGTGGCCGCCGAGATCGTCTCCGGTCTCGCCGACGTCCTTGGGGGCCGCACGCTGATCGACTGCACCAACCCGGTCGCCCCCGGCTTCCTCCTGGAGACCGGGAACGGCCCCTCGGCCGCCGAGCGCGTGGCCGCGGCGGCGCCCGGCGCGCACGTCGTCAAGGCGTTCAACCTCTGCCACCAGAGCGTGTGGCACCTGGACCCACCCGTCTTCGACGGCCGTCCGCTGGCGGTCCCGATCTGCGGTGACGACCCGCGCGCGCTGGGGACCGTACGGCACCTGGTGCGCGACCTGGGCTGCGAGCCGTTCAACGGCGGGGGGCTCGACCGGGCGGGTCTGCTTGAGGCGACCGCCGCCTTCCTGATCGGCCTCTGGGTCGGCGAGGGGGTGGACGCCCAGGCGATCGCGCCCCCGGTGGAGTACTCCGGTCCCCGCGCCTGAGCCCGCCGTGGGACGCGGCTCACGAGGGGTCGGCGCGGGTGGCTCTGTCGAAGAGGTGGACGAGTTCGTCCGCGCAGTGGTCCGGGTCGTGGCCGTTGGCGACGCGGTCGGCCGTCACGTCGATGGCCGACCGCAGGGCCGTGCTCATCAGCTCGGCGTCGAACCGCCTGAACGCCCCCGTGCGCTGCCCGTCCGCGAACAGCGCCGTCAGTCTGCCGATCGCGGCGTCGTTCTCCTGCCCGCCGACGGGCACGTGGTTGTACGCGATCTGCTGTATCGCGCGCACGTGCTCGGGGTGGGCGGCGACGAAGGCGAGGTTGGCCCTGATGTAGGCCTCAAGCCGCGCGCGGGCGCCGGTGGCGGCGTCGAGCCTCGGGCGCATGAAGGCGGCCGCGTCGGTGGTGACCTGGCGGACGACGGCCTCGAAGAGCTGTTCCTTGGTGGAGAAGTGGTAGGAGATCAGTCTCTTGCTGCTCAGCCCGGCGTGCTCGCAGATGGCCTCGAACGTGGTCTCCGCGTAGCCGCGCTCGGCGAGCACGGCGATGGTGGCGGAGGCGATCTGAGCCTTGCGTGCCTCGGTGGCCGCCGCCCTGCGGGTCCTGGCGATCTGCATATCACCCGAGCTTGCCACGCTTCGGGAACGCCTCGCGCACGGCGCGGCGGTTGACCGCGATCGCGACGGCGGCGACGAGGACGCCGACCACGCCCTGCTCCACCTTCATCCAGCCGGGGTAGCCGCTGTCCGGCGCGAGGATGATGAGCACGATTCCGACGGGCGCGGCGATCGTGACGAAGCGGATGCGCACGTAGGCGGAGCGCCTGCCGCGCGCGGCCTGCCCGGCGAGGGCGACGAGCCAGACGGAGGCGGCCGCGACGGCGGCGCCGCGCAGCCACACCACCCAGTTGCCGCCGACGACGGCCGCCACCCCGAGCGTCGCGACCGAGATGACGAGTACGGCGACGAAGAGCGTCCTGACGAGGTTCCACACATTGTTATCCATGCGGATAAATTTATACATCTGGATAACAAAGCGCAAAGCCCGCCTACCGGATGTCACCGTGGGTATGCACCCGATGATCAGTCGTTTTCCCGGGGGGCGCGTTCCATGGCTGGCGAGGTCTCGTCTATCTGCTCTGACCTGATCAGGTTCGACACCACAAATCCCGGCTCCGGCGAACGGCCGGCGGCCGAGTACGTCGCGGGGCTGCTGGCCGAGGCCGGGGTCGAGCCGGTGGTCTTCGAGTCGGCCAGGCACCGCACCAGCGTGGTCGCCAGGATTCCCGGCGACTCGCCGGAGGCCCTGCTGATCCACGGCCACCTGGACGTGGTCCCCGCCGAGCCCGCCGACTGGCGGATCCACCCCTTCTCCGGGGAGATCACCGGGGGCTGCGTCTGGGGCAGGGGCGCGGTCGACATGAAGGGCACGCTGTCCATGACGCTCGCCCTGGTCCGCGACTGGGCCAGGCGCGGGGTGCGGCCCACGCGCGACGTGGTGCTGGCCTTCCTCGCCGACGAGGAGGCGACCGGCGAGTACGGCGCACGGCACGCGGTGCGGCGGCACAGGGAGCTGTTCGACGGCTGCACCGAGGCGATCAGCGAGTCGGGCGGCTACAGCGTCGAGGTGCAGGGGCGGCGCGTCTACCCGATCGCGGTCGGCGAACGCGGCACCGCGTGGATGAAGGTGACCGCCCACGGCGTGGCGGGCCACGGCTCCCGGCCCGCGGCGGACAACGCGGTCGCCGAACTGTGCCACGCCCTGTCCAGGCTCGCCGCCCACCGCTGGCCGGTACGGCTGACGCCCGGCGTCGCCGCCCTAGTCACGAGCCTTGAGGAGATCCTGGGCGAGCGCATCGACCGTGACCACCTTGAGCGGGAGGCCGAACGGCTCGGCAGGGCGGGCACGCTGTTCGCGGCGCAGATCCGCAACTCGGCCAACCCGACGATGCTCCAGGCCGGTTACAAGGTCAACGTGATCCCGGGAACCGCGACCGCCCACGTGGACGGCCGGTTCCTGCCCGGATACCGCGAGGAGTTCCTGGAGACGATCGACCGGCTGCTCGGGCCGAGGATCACCCGTGAGTTCGTCAACCTGGAGGAGGCGCCCTCCGCGCCGCTGGACACGCCCTTCTTCGCGCGGCTCGGCGCGGCGGTCGTCGCCGAGGACGAGGAGGCGCGGCCCGTGCCGTACGTGATGTCGGGGGGCACCGACGCCAAGTCCTTCGCCGGGATCGGCATCAGGGGGTACGGCTTCGCGCCGCTGCGGCTCTCCTCCGACCTGGACTACTTCGGCATGTTCCACGGGGTGGACGAACGGGTGCCGGTCGAGGGGCTGGAGTTCGGCGTCCGGGTGCTTGACCGGCTGCTGACCTCCCCCGCGCCCGCCTGACCTACCGTACGGCTGCCAGCCGCTCCCCCGGCACCCCGGCCGGTTCGAGGACGAGTTCGAACCAGACCAGGTTCGTCCCCGCCTCCCTGGTGAAGCCCCAACTGTGGGACAGCGCTTCGAGCAGCGGCAGGCCGCGGCCTCCGGTGGCGTCGGTGGGGGTGTGGCACAGGCAGGGCACGGCGGCCGAGCCGTCGTCGTGGACGGAGACCCGCACCCCGCCCGGCCAGTGGGTGACGGTGACGGTGAACATGCCGCCGTCACCCGACCTTGAGTGGACGACCGCGTTGGTGGCTATCTCACTGGTGAGCAGCACGCAGTCGTCGTGGAGGGGATGGTCCCTGCCGAGAGCCGCCGATATCAGTTTTCTGGCCCTCCCCACCTGGTCAGGGGATCCCTCCAGGTGGAGAATCCGTTCACCGCCGTCGTTCTCCGACGAGTCCATAGGCCCTCCCGATGCCATCCGCGTCCTTGGAAGGACGCGGGACTCGCACAGGAAGATGTCTTTGAAAAGGACGAATAAGGTGACTTACCGGATAGGTAGGTGAGGCTTGCCACGGCGGCACAGGGTCGCGTCGCCGTACGTCACAGGCGGTGCCAGCGGGCCTGAAGAAAACAGTAGGCCGCGAAAAGCACCAGGCCAAGGGCCACGACGCCGAGCAGCCACGGTCCCACGGGAGTGTCCGCGAGCGCGCGCAGCGTCGAGTCGACGCCCCTCGCCTTGTCCGGGTCGTAGGTGATGGCGGCCTGGACGACGAAGACCCCGGCGGCCACCGCGATCACGCCGCGGGCGAGGTATCCGGCCATGCCGAGCCGCTCGGCCAGCTTGCGCGCCTTCGGCGGCATCTCGCCGGTGCGCAGGTCCTCAAGGAACTTCTTCTTCCATCCGCTGTGGATCCAGTAGCCCCCGAGCGCGATCACGCCGAGACCGACCAGGCCGACCAGGATCTGCCCGCCCGGCAGGTCCATCGCCATCGCGGTCAGGTCCTTGGAGCTGTCGTCGGTCGAGCTGCCCGGGTCGCCGCGCAGCAGCAGGCCGAGCAGCGTCACCACCACCAGTCCGTAGACGACAGCCCGCGCGCCCGCCTCGACCCGGTCCTTGACCTCCCCACCGCGTTCGAGGATCGCCTCGGAGATCTGCCAGAGGGTCAGCGCGACGAAGCCCACGACCATCAGCCACAGCAGCACGATGCCGAACGGCTGCTCGGCGACCGTCTCGACCGCGCCGGTCTTGTCGGCCTCCTTGCCCCCGCTCCCGCCGCCGAAGGCGATCTGCAGGGCCAGGAAGCCGATGAGGCCGTACAGGACGCCTCGGCAGGCGAGCCCGAGACGGGTCAGTCTCTCCAGCGTCCGACTGTTCGCCGCCCTGCGGGCGGTCCCTTCCACCTGAGCGCTGTTCATGAGAACGCGCTCTTTCCCGGCAAAGAGCTGGTAAACCTCACCTTTCGGGCATCATGTCGAGTCTGCGCAGGATGACGCCCTCACGCAGTGCCCAGGGACACACCTCAAGCTCGCCGACCCCGAGCAGGTCCATCGCGGCGTCGGCGACGATCGCCCCGGCGGGAAGCTGCGGCGCCCGTCCCTCGGAGACGCCCGGCAGCCCCGCCCTGGCCCGTGGGTCCATCTCGGCCAGCCTGCCGGTCCACCCGACCAGGTCGGTGTGCCTGAGCACGCGGCGGACGTTGCCCTCGCTCGACGGGGCCGCCCCGGTTATCCTCGCCAGCTGCCTGAACGTCTTGGAGGTCGCGACCGCGTGGTCGGCCCGGCCGTACCTGGCGACGTCGCCTACCTTGCGGGCGATCTCCGTGCGCACGTGCCTGCGCAGCGCCCTGATCTCCTCGGCGGAGGGCGGGTCCGCGCTGAAGCGGTCGCGGGTGAGCCTGCCCGCGCCGAGCGGCAGCGAGACCGCGACGTCCGGCTGCTCGTCGATGCCGGAGGCGATCTCCAGGGAGCCGCCACCGATGTCCAGCACCAGCAGCCGCCCCGACGACCAGCCGAACCACCTGCGCACGGCCAGGAAGGTCAGCCGCGCCTCGTCCTGCCCGGACAGGACCTGGATGTCCACCTCGGTGCGCGTGTTGAGGTCGGCGAGCACCTCCTCGCCGTTGACCGCCTCCCTGACCGCCGAGGTCGCGAACGCCATGAGGTCCTCGACGCCCTTGTCCTCCGCCACGCGTAGCGCCTCCTCGACGTGCCCGCGCAGGCGCGCCGCGCCCTCCTTGGAGAGCCGCTCCCCGGCCTCCATGTGCTCGGCGAGCCGCAGCTCGACCTTGTGGGAGTAGGCGGGGAGCGGCCGGGCGCCCCGGTGCGCGTCCATCACCAGAAGATGAACCGTGTTGGAACCGATGTCGAGAACGCCCAGTCGCATGCGTCGAAGTTACTACCCCTCCATAACCGGAAGATCCGCCCCATCCCGGTTCCCGGGAACGCTCTCCTGAACAACCGGTGAACGACAGGAACGCCCCAGCAAAGGACAAGCCGTCCCCGCAGGCCGGGTGGACGGGACTACTCTCCACCGCGCCGCCCGAGGAGCGGCCACGACCGAGGAGGGGACACGGCATGACCACCATGCGCGCCATCAGTCAGGACGTCTTCGGAGGGCCGGAGGTGTTGCGCCCCGTCCTGCTCGAACGGCCACGACCACTGCCGACCGAGGTGCTGGTGCGGGTCGTCGCCGCGGGGGTGAACCCGGTGGACGCCAAGACCAGGGCGGGCGGCGGCATGGCGGCCGTCCTGGGCGAGCCGCCCTTCGTGCTCGGCTGGGACGTCTGCGGCGTCGTCGAGGAGACGGGGTACGGCGTGCACACCCTGGCCGTCGGGGATGAGGTGTACGGCATGCCGTGGTTCCCCCGCCAGGCGGGCGCCTACGCCGAGTACGTCACCGCCCCCTCGCGGCAGTTCGCCCGTAAGCCCCGCTCGCTGGGCTACGAGGAGGCGGCGGCCGTACCGCTGGCGGCGCTGACCGCCTGGCAGATCCTGGTGGACACCGCCGACCTGCGGCCCAGACAGCGGGTGCTCGTCCACGCGGCGGGAGGCGGGGTCGGTCACTTCGCCGTCCAGATCGCCAAGCACCTCGGGGCCCACGTGGTCGGTACGGCTCGCGAGGCCAAGCACGAGTGGCTGCGCGGACTCGGCGCCGACGAGCTCGTGGACTACACGGCCGTCCGTTTCGAGGAGGTGGTGCGCGACGTGGACCTGGTGGTCGATCTGGTCGGCGACGGGCACGACGCCACGAGCACCCGCTCCCTCGACGTCCTGCGTCCCGGTGGGCTGCTCGTCGCGGTGCCGTCCGGGGCCTCGCCCGAGCTGGCGGAGCTGGCCGCGGAGCGCGGGGTGCGGGCGACGGGGTTCCTGGTCGAGCCGGACGGCCCGGCGCTGGCGCGCATCGGGGAGCTGGTGGACGCCGGACGGCTGAGCGTCGAGGTCGAGGAGGTCTTCCCCCTTGAGCGGGCCACCGCGGCCCACGAACGGCTGGCCGCGGGCCGTACCTCAGGAAAGCTGGTTCTGCGGGTTATAGAGGCATAAATCCGCCTATTTCCTTGTTAAAAGGTAGGTTTTGTGGGTAAATGACGTTCATGGACATCGTCACCGATGTGTTCGTCGTGGGAGGCGGTCCCGCCGCCGCGTGGGCCGCCGTCAAGGCCGCGGAGGCGGGCGCGACGACGGTGGTCGCCGACAAGGGATACCTCGGCACGAGCGGCGCGACCGCCTCCGCGGGGACCGGTGTCTGGTACGTCGAGCCCGACAGGACCGCGCGCGAGGCGGCGATGGCAAGCAGGGAGGGCCTGGGCGGCTATCTCGCCGAGCGCGACTGGATGGCGCGGGTCCTCGACCAGACCTACGAGAACATGAACGAGCTGGCCTCCGTGGCACGTTACCCGTTCCCGGTCGGCGGGGACGGCAGGCAGATCCGCAGGGGGCTGCAGGGCCCGGAGTACATGCGCCGCATGCGGCTGCGGACCAGGAGGGCGGGGGTGCGGATCCTCGACCACAGCCCGGTCACCGAGCTGCTGCTCGACGGGGAGGGCGCGGTCGCGGGCGCGGCGGGCTTCGGCCGCAGGAGCGGCCAGGCCTACCGGGTCAGGGCCGGGGCGGTCGTGCTCGCGACCGGCGGGTGCGCCTTCCTCAGCAAGACGCTCGGCTGCGACGTCAACACCGGCGACGGGGCGCTGTTCGCCGTCGAGGCGGGCGCCGAGTTGTCCGGCATGGAGTTCTCCAACGCCTACGCCATCGCCCCGGAGTTCACCTCGGTCACCAAGACCGCCTTCTACTCCTTCGCCACCTTCTACCGTGCCGACGGCAGCGTCCTTGAGGGCGCGGGCACCCACAGCCGGTCGGTCATCGCGCGCACCCTCCTCAGCGAGCGGGTCTTCTGCAGGCTGGACCTGGCGGCCCCCGCCGAGCGCGCGGCCATGCGGCTGGCGCAGCCGAACTTCTTCCTCACCTTCGACCGCCTCGGCATCGACCCGTTCGCCGAGCTGTTCCCCGTGACGCTCCTGGCGGAGGGCACGGTCCGCGGCACCGGGGGCGTGCGCGTCACCGGTGCCGACTGCGCGACCTCGGTCCCCGGCCTGTACGCCGCCGGGGACACCGCCACCCGCGAGCTCATCTGCGGCGGCTTCACCGGGGGCGGCAGCCACAACGCGGCCTGGGCGATGTCGTCCGGCACCTGGGCGGGACGCGGCGCCGCCCGGCACGCCCGGTCACTCGGCGCGCGCTGGGCCGCTCGCCCGGTCACCGGCGCGGGTGGGGCGGGGATGCGGCCGACCGGCTCCCCCGGTGGCGACCACCGCGAGGTCGTCGCCGCGGTGCAGGCCGAGGTCCTGCCGTACGAGAAGAACTATCTGCGCCACGGCGACCGACTGCGCCCCGCGCTGGCGAGCCTCGACGGCGTGTGGACGGAGGTACGGCGGAGCCTCGCCGGGCAGGGCGGAGAGGTCGTCAGGGCGCGGTCGGCGGCGGCCATGACCGCGCACGCGCGCTGGATGTACAACGCCGCGCTGGCCAGGACCGAGTCGCGTGGCATGCACAGGCGAGAGGACTTCCCCGAGGCCGACCCCGCGCAGCGCCGCAGGCTGCTGACCGGGGGCCTCGACGAGGTGTGGACCCTGCCCGAGCGCTCCCCCATGGCGGTGGCCTCGTGATCGAGATCGTGTCCCGCACGCGGTGCGTCGCCTGTGACAAGTGCGTGGAGGTCTGCCCGACCGACGTGTTCACCCGCGGCGAGGACGGCGTCCCGGTGATCGCCAGGCAGTCGGACTGCCAGACGTGCTTCATGTGCGAGGCGTACTGCCCGGTGGACGCGCTGTTCGTCGCGCCGCAGGTGCACCCGCTGCCGGAACGGCCGGAGGAGTCGCGGGTGCCGCTCGGCGCCTACCGCGAGCGGATCGGCTGGGGCAGGGGACGCGTCCCCGGCGCCAGGCTCGCCATCGGCCCCGCGCTGCCCGGCACGGGCGGCGGCCCGCTCGTCTCGTAACCCGGATGCCCGGGTGTCCCGGCGGTCCCGTGCCGGAGCGACTCGGCACGGGACCGCCACCCACCGGGCCCCCACCGCGTGGGCCGAGGCGGGTCACTTGATGGAACCGGCGGTCAGACCGCCGACCACCTTCCTCTCGATGAGCGCGAACAGGATGATGACCGGGATCGTGGCGATGACCGAACCCGCGAACAGGTTCTGCCAGTCCACCTGGTACTGACCGATGAAGGAGTTCAGCGCGACCGTGAGCGGCTGGTTGGCCGGGGTCGTGGTCAGCGTCAGGGCGACGACGAACTCGTTCCAGGCCGCGATGAAGGTGAAGATCAACGCCGTCACCACGCCGGGCATCGCCAGCGGGAGGGTCACCCGGAACAGCGCGCCGAAGCGGCCGTTGCCGTCGATGAACGCGGCCTCCTCCAGCTCACGCGGGATGGAGGAGAAGTAGGCGTTGAGGATCCACACCGCGAAGGCGAGATTGAAGCCGCCGTTGACCAGGATCAGCGCCCAGACCGAGTCGACCAGCCCGAACTGGAAGAACTCCCGGTAGATGCCGACCAGCATCGCCGTCGGCTGGAACATCTGGGTGATCAGCACCAGGATCATGAACGCGGTACGGCCCCTGAACTCGTGCCGCGCGGTGTAGTAGGCGGCGGGCAGCGCGACCAGCAGCACCAGCACGGTCGAGCCCGCGGCGACCTGCAGGGTGACGCCCAGATTCTGGGCCAGTCCCCCGGTCCAGAAGTTCGTGAAGTTCGACCACTCGAACCGCTGCGGCAGGTAGGTCGCCTGGCGCAGCTCCTCCTGCGGGCGCAGCGCCGTCAGGATCATCACCAGGTAGGGGAAGAGGAAGACGAAGGCGATCAGGTAGGCGCTCGCCGCGATGACGACGGTCTTGACGGACGGGAGCGCGCGCGGCGCCGTGACGGGAGCCGTCTCCTTCTCCGCCACCGAGGGGGCGTTCTGCGTGAGGGTCATGCGGGTGCCGTCCTCCACTTGCTGACCTTCAGGAAGACGATCGTCAGGACGATCACCATGCCGAAGTTGACGACGGACATGGCCGCCGACTCACCGATGTCGGATCCCTTGAGGATGTACATGAAGATGGTCGAGGTCGCCGTCGAGTAGCCCGGCTGCCCGTGGGTCATGGCCCAGATGATCGGGAAGCTGTTGAAGACGTTCATCACGTTGATGAGCGCCGCGACCGTGAGGGCGGGCCGCAGCAGCGGCAGCGTGATCGACCAGTAGGTCCGCAGCTTCGACGCCCCGTCGATCTTGGCCGCCTCGTAGACGTCCGCCGGGATCGCCGACAGGCCCGCGAGCAGCGCGTAGGTGGTGAACGGCACGGAGACGAAGACCGCCACGAAGACCAGCCACGGCATCGCGCCCGCCGCGCTGCCGAGCGGGTCGGCGGCCGCGCCGCCGAGGGCGTCCAGCAGCCCGAGATCCCGCCTGAGCATGTTGATCAGGCCGACCTCGGGGTCGAGCATCCACTTGAAGATGATCGACGTCATCAGGACGGAGGCGGCCCACGGCGCGATCAGCGCCCAGCGGGCGAAGCGGCGCCCGGGGAAGCGCTGGTTGAACAGCTGGGCCAGCGCCAGGGAGACGAGCACGGTCAGCGCGACCACCGCGACCACCCACACCAGGCTCCTGGCCATGACGCCGCCGAAGTCGGGCTCCCCGAACAGCTTGTCGTAGTTGCCCGTCCCGTTCCCGCCCTGGACGACGCCGAAGCGGCTGATCTTCAGGAAGGACGACTGGACCATCACCACGACGGGCCACACGACCACCACGGCGATCAGCGCCACGGCGGGGCCCACCCAGGCCAGCGGGGCGAGCGCGCGCAGTGCCCCGCCCCGCGCGGATGTTTGCTGCATGAGTCCTGCTTTCGGATGGACGGTACGGCGCGCCCGCCACGCGGCAGGACGGGGGGCGCGCCGTACCCGGGGGTGAGGGTCAGCCCGCGGTCGCGACCTTCTGGATCGCGCCGAGCACGGCCTTCGGGTCCCCGCCGACGGCGCCGCCGATGGTCTGCTTGACCTGCGTGTTCACCTCGGACCACTTGGGGTCCTGGAAGGGGTAGAACGTCGCGTTGGGCAGCGCGTCCAGGAACGGCTTGAGCTTCTCGTCCGAGGAGAGCTTCTCGATGCCGGACTTCGTCACCGGCAGCAGCTTGTAGGTGTCGCTGATCTTCTGTGCGGCGTCACCGGAGTAGAAGTAGTCGAAGAACTTCTTGATCTGCTCCTGGTGGCCGTTCTTGTTGAACGCCATGATCCAGTCCTCGACACCGAGCGTGGTGTCCAGGGCCGCGGTCTTGCCCGCGATCGGGGCGACGCCGAAGTTGGTCAGGCCGCCCTTCTCGAAGATCGGGATGGACATGGGGCCGCCGTTGACCATGCCGACCTTGCCCGCGGCGAAGTCCGCCCAGACGTCCTTGCGGTTCTTGGTGCCGGGGTTGGGGGTCGTCAGGCCCGCGTCGACCAGGCCCTTGAGGTACTGGAAGGCCTCGACGTTGGCTGCGGAGTCGACAGCCCACGCGCCTGAGGAGTCCTTGTAGCCGCCGCCGTTGCCCATGAACCACAGGAACGACTCGGCCTGGGCCTCCTCGTTGCCCAGCGGCAGGCCGAACGGCTGGCTGACACCGGCCTTCTTCAGCTTCTCCGCCGCGGCCTTGAGCTCGTCCCATGTCTTGGGCGGCTCGGCGATCCCGGCCTTGGTGAACAGGTCCTTGTTGTAGAACAGGGCGCGGGCCGAGGAGACGAACGGGATGCCGTAGCCGACGCCGTCCACCTTGCCGAAGTCGGCGAACTTGGGCAGCAGGTCGGCCGAGGTCGAGGCGGACAGGACCTCGTCGGTCTTGTAGAGCAGGCCGTCCTTGACGAAGCCGGAGTAGTCGCCGGTCTGCAGGATGTCGGGCACCTGGCCGTTCTGGACCATGGTCGCGACCTGCTTGTCGATGTCGTTCCAGTTGATGACCTGGACGTCGACCTTGATGCCGGGGTTGGCCTTCTGGAAGCCGTCGACGACGCCCTTCCAGAACTTCTCACCGCTGTTGTCGGCGGTGGGGCCGTCGCCGTAGTCGGCGGCGACCAGCTTCAGCGTGACGTCGCCACCGGACGCCTTGTCACCACCGTCGCTCCCGCTCTGGGTCGAACCGCAGCCGGTCATGACCAGCGCCGCGGACAGGCCGAGCGTCAGCGCACCGACGAGCCTCTTGTTCACGTGATTACCACCTTGATGTTTCAGACGATCGGAGCCGGTCCGTACCAGCCGGGGGGCCGCCGGGGTTCGCCCGGCGGGTTGGAGTGCTCGAAAGAGAGCCGGTGGCGGCCTGTGGGTCGCGACGCTCCGGGCTTTTCCGTGGTGCGGACCAGAGTAGGTTCGCCGAACGAGGCTGGTCTATACCGGTTGATATCGGTTTGGCAACGTCGATCAGGAGAGCGTTCCACCGGTCCATACCAGCCTTCACGCGGTTCCGGGCCCGCTCACTATCGGCGGTAGGAGACATGGCGGTCCGCCGGAAAACAACCGACGAGCTGCGACGACGTACGGCACGGCGGTTGCCGGACGGCCGACGGGGAACTACGGATCCTAGTAAAACGGTTGGAGAGATCCATGGAACCCTGGGCCGCCGTGCTCGGTCTGCTGGGCGTGCTGGCCCTGGGAGTGCTCGCCGTCCACGCGCTCTCCCGCCTGCTGGCGCCGGGCCCTGTCCTGACCGTGGGCCCGTTCCTGTCGGGCGCCCCGCCGAGGGAGCACGCCCTGTCCCGCTTCCACGTGCGCTGGTACACGGTCTCGCTGCTCTTCCTCGCCTTCGACATGGAGATGGTCTTCATGTATCCGTGGGCGCTCGTCGTCTCCGAGGTCGGCGTGGGCGCGGTGGTCGAGATGTTCGCCTTCCTGGGACTTCTGATGACCGGGGTCGCCTACGCCTGGCGGCAGGGGGCGCTGCGATGGGCCTGAGCGGGTGGCTGGCCGGGTTCGCCGCCGCCTGCCCCCGCCCGATGGTCGTCACCGCCCCGCACGGAACCCGCTCCCGGCTGCTCGTCGAGGCCGAGCTGTCCAGGCGGGGCTGGCGCCACGCCCACGCGCCCTCCGGGACCGGTCTCCTCGTGGTCTGCGGCACTCCCGCCGACGCCCTGAGCAGGGCGGTCGAGATGGTCTGGACCACTGTCCCCGCCCCCGGCGAGCTGGTACGGCTGCGCGGGGACGCGCCACCGGAGCGGGTGGCCGCCGCCCTGGACGAGGCGGTCGTCCGGCTGGCCCGTCCCCGCTCCCCCGGTACGGACACCGGTGAGAGGACGGACGTCCCGATGGCCGACAGGGGTCCGGACCGTGACGGCCTGACCCTCGACCGGTTGCGCGTCCCCCTCGGCCCCGTGCTCCCCGACTGGCCCGCCGGGCTCGTCGTGGAGACCGTCCTGCAGGGGGACGTGATCCAGCGGGCCAGGGTCGAGGTCGCCGGGGGGCTCGGCGGGGAGCGGTTCTGGGACGCCCCGTGGCTCGCGGCGCTCGAAGGACGCGAGGTGACACGCGGCGAGGCCGCCCGCCGCCTGGCGGCCTCGCACCTGGACAGCCTCGGGCGGCTGCTGGCCGTCGCGGGCTGGCCCGGGGCGAGCGCGCGGGCGCGGCGGCTGCGCGACCGTCTCCTGTGGGAACGGCAGGACCAGTGGGTCAGGCGGGACTTCCCCGGCTTCGCCCGTGCCGTACGGCGGTCGCGGACGCTCAAGTGGGTGCTGCGCGACCTGCCCGCCGCGCGGGACCCGGCCCCGGGCGGGCTGGTCCGGCGGGTGGGCACCTGGCTCGACCGGACGGGCCTGGCGCTGCGGGACCTGGACGACGGGCGGCCGCTCGACGACGACGAGGGGCCGAGGGGACCGGTCGGCGGGGAACCGTCCCGGGGGCTGCTGGCCGTACTGCCCGAGCTTGTCACCGGGGCGGATCTGGCGGCGGCGCGGCTGGTCGTCGCGGGCCTCGACCCCGACCTGGACCAGCTACGGGGCGCGCGGGATGGGTGAGGCGCTCGTCCTGCTCGGGGCCGTGGGAACGCTGGCGCTCTGCGCCGCCGTGTTCGACGCGGTGCTGGCCGTGCCCGGGGGCGGCGCCGGGGAGCCGCTGCGGCGGGTGGCGCGGCTGCTCCTGCAGCAGCGGCGGCGCACCCGGCTTGCCGACACCCTGCTGGTACGGACCGGGGTCTGCGGGCTGCTCGCCGTAGCGGTGCTCGCGGGCGCGGTGCTGCCGCTCGGGGAGCGGCCGGTCGCCGAAATGGCGGTCGGCGTGGTGTGGTTCAACGCCATGGAGGTCGGCGCGTGGGGCGCGCTCTGGCTGGTCGGGTGGGGTGTCAACTCGGTGTACCCGCTCGTCGGCGGCTACCGGTTCGTGGCCCAGGGGCTCGCCTACGAGCTGCCGCACATGTTCGCCCTGATCACCGTGGCGCTCGGGGCGGGTTCGCTGCGGTTCGCCGACGTGGTCGCGGCGCAGCGGGGGCTGTGGTTCGCGGTGTGGATGCCGGTGGCGTTCGCGGTCTATCTCGTCTCGGCCGTGGCGATGGCCTTCTGGGGGCCGATGGACGGTCCCGTCTCCGACGACATCTGCGGGGGCGTGCCCGCCGAACTGTCCGGCCCCGACCGGCTGGTCTTCCAGGCCGGGCGGTACGCGCTGCTCGTGGTCGTCGCGGCGGCGGCCGTGCCCCTGTTCCTCGGCGGCGGGGCGGGTCCGCTGCTGCCGCCGTGGCTGTGGACGGCACTCAAGACCGTCGCGGTGCTCGCCCTGCTGGTGTGGAGCGGGCGGGTGCTGCCGACCGTGCGGATGGACCTGTTCACCCGCCTTTCGTGGCTGGTGCTGATCCCGGCCACGCTGCTGCAACTGCTCGTCGTGTCGGTGGTGGTGCTGTGAGGGACGTGGCCTTCTGGGTGCTCGCCGTGGTCGCGGTCGCGGGCGGCGTCGCGGTCTTCAGGGTCGGCTCGATGGCGCGGGCGACGTTCGCGCTGCTGGGGTCGCTGGTGGCCGTCGGCCTGGCGCTGCTGCTGCTCGGCCTTGAGTATCTCGGCTACGTGATCATCCTCATGATGGTCATGGAGATGCTCGTCATGGCGGTCTTCATGGTCATGTACATGATGAACCCCGCCGGGCTGATGCCCATGAGGATGACGCACAACGCCCGGTGGGCGGCGTCCGTCGCGGGCGCCGTCTTCGTGCTGCTCGCCACCGGGACGTTCCTGCTGCCCGAGCCCGTCCGCCACGGCCGCCCGCCCGCCGATCCGACGCGCGCGCTCGGCCTGGCGATCATGGGGCCGAAGATGCTCGTGATGATGATCATCGGGGTGGCCATCCTCGCCACGATGGTCTCCTCGGTCGTGCTGTCAGTGAACCGCCGTCACCCAGGGCGGGGGTGCTGAGGTGGGACTGCACGCCTTCCTGCTGCTCGCGTGCGCGCTGTTCTCCGTCGGCCTGTACGGCGTGCTGTCCCAGCAGTCGATCGTCATGCTGATGATGGGCCTAGAACTCATGATCAACGGCCTGCTCGCGGCGGCCGGGGCCTTCTGGTACCACGTGGCGCCCGCCTCCGCCGACGGGCAGGTCCTGGTGCTGGTCGCGGTGACCGTCATGGCCCTGGAGATGGTCATGGGGTTCGCGGTCACCACGGCCATCTTCAGGGCCCGTGAGATCGACATGACCGACGAGGCCGAGGACCTGCGGGGATGAGCGCGCTGCCGTGGCTGCTGCCCGCCCTGCCCGGCCTGGCCGGTGTGGCGCTGCTGGTGACCGGACGCGGAGCCGACCGGGTCGCGCCCGTGGCCGCCGTCGCGGTCACCGCGGTGGCCCTCGTGCTGGCGGTGCTCGCCGCCCTCACCCGTCCCGCCGCGACGACGCCGCTGTTCGCCGGGCTGCGGGCGGGCCTGGCCGTTGACGGCCTCTCCTCGGTCCTGGTCGTCACGGTCTGCGCGGTCGCGGCGGCCATCCTCGTCTTCGCGGCGGGCGACACCGGTGAGGTACGGCGGGCCCGCGCCCGGTTCTTCGGGCTGATGCTGCTGTTCACCGCCGCCATGCTCGTCACCGTCACCGCGACCGACCTGGCGCTGCTGCTGGCGGGCTGGGAGGTCATGGGCGCCATGTCGTACGCGCTGATCGGCTTCGTGTGGCGCGACGGCTCCGCCGTACGGTCCGCGGAGGTCGCCTTCGTCACGACGCGGGCGGGCGACGTGGGCCTGTACGTCGCGGCGGGCTGCGCGCTCGCCGGAACCGGGTCGCTCGAACTCGCCGGTCTGGCGGACGGCGCCCGGCCGTGGCGCGACCTGGTCGCCGCGGGCGTCGTCGCCGCCGCGCTCGGCAAGTCAGCCCAGCTCCCGCTGTCGTTCTGGCTGTCACGCGCGATGGTCGGCCCGAGCCCGGTCTCGGCGCTGCTCCACTCGGCGACCATGGTCGCCGCCGGGGCCTACCTGCTGCTGCGCCTGCGCCCGCTGCTCGCGGCGACGGGCTGGGCCATGCACCTCGTGGCGTGGGCGGGGGCGCTGACCGCGCTGCTGCTGGGCGTGGTCGCCCTCGCCCAGCGCGACCTGAAGCAGCTGCTGGCCGCCTCGACCTGCGCCCAGCTCGGCTTCATGGTCATGGCGGCGGGCGTCGGCGCCCTGGCGGGCGGGGCCGCGCACCTGGTGGCGCACGCCGCGGTCAAGAGCCTGCTGTTCCTGTGCGCGGGCGTGTGGCTGGCCGCGCTCGGCACCAGGGACCTGGGGAAACTGCGTGGCGCGGCCCGGCGTGACCGGGTGGTGGGGGTCTCGTTCGGGGTCGGCGCGCTGGCGCTCGGCGGGGTGCCGCCGCTGTCGCTGTGGGTCACCAAGGAGTCGATCCTGACGGTCGCGGCGCGGTGGTCGCCCTGGCTGTACGCGGTCGCGCTGGCCGCCGCACTGCTGAGCGCCGCCTACGCCGCCAAGGCCGTGGCGGCGGTGTGGGCCTCGGGGGACGTTCGGGGGTGGCGGCGGCCCGGCCCGCTGGAGCGGCTGCCGCTTCCGGTGCTGGCCCTGGCGGCGGCGACGTTCGGTCTCGTCGGGCTGCCCCCGGTGTTCGACGCCTGGCGGCGCCTGCTCGGGGCGGACGGCGAGCCCGGCCCCGGGGCCGGTGGGCTGCTGCTCGCCGGGGTCCTCGCACTCGCCGTCACGGCGGCGGGCTTGAAGTGGCGCGTGCCGTGGAGCCTGCCGGGCGCGCGGGACTGGCTCGGCCTTGAGCGGGCCGCGTCCTTCCTGGTCGTACGGCCCGTCATGGCGCTGGCCAGGTCGCTGGCGCGCTTCGACGACCGGGTCATCGATGGCGCGGTCAACGGCGTGGGCAGGGCGGGGACGGCGCTGGCCAGGCTGCTGCGGGAGAAGGCCGAGGCCGGGGTTGACGGTCTGGTCCGTGACGTGGGGACGGGGACGGGTGAGCTGGCCGTACTCGCCAGAAGGCCACAGACCGGGCTGGTGCACACCTACCTCGCCCAGGCGGCGGTCTGGCTCCTGCTGCTGGCCGTGGTGATCGCGCTCACGGGGTGGACGTGCTGACCGTCGTGATCTTCCTGCCGCTGGTGGCCGCGGGGCTGCTGGCGCTGCCCCGGATCGGGGACCGGGGGGCCGTCGCGGTGTGGATCGCCGCGGCGGCCGTGGACCTGCTGCTGACGGTCGTGATGTGGCACGGCTACCGGGGCGGGATCGGCTACGAGACACGGGCCCGGTGGATCCCGGCGCTGGGGGCGGGCTACCACGTGGGCGTGGACGGCCTGTCGCTGCCGCTGGTCGCGATGACCGCGCTGCTGTTCCTGGCGTGCGCCCTCTACTCGGCGCGGCGGACCACGCGGGCCAGGCCGTACGCCGCGCTGTTCCTGGGGTTGCAGACCGTCTGCACGGGACTGTTCGCGGCGCTGGACCTGCTGCTGTTCTTCGTCTTCTTCGACCTGTCGATCGCCGGGATGTACTTCGTGATCGCCGGGTGGGGGCACGGCGACCGCTACCGCTCGGCGCTGCGGTTCTTCCTGTACACCTTCCTCGGCTCGCTGGCGCTGCTGCTCGGCTTCATCGGCCTCTATCTGGGAGGCGGCGGCCGGACGTTCGACATGGTGGACCTGACGCGCGAGCCGCCGTTCGCTGAGGCGTCCGGCACGGCGGGGCTGGTGCTGCTCGCGGTCGGGATCGGGCTGGCGATCAAGACGCCGACGGTCCCCTTCCACACCTGGCTGCCGCCCGCGCACACCGACGCGCCCGCGGCGGGCTCGGCCATCCTGGCGGGCGTCATGCTGAAGATGGGCGTCTACGGCCTGGCCAGGATCGCGATGCCGATGCTGCCCGGCGCCTGGCAGCGCGGCGCCTGGGTGTTCGTCCTGGTCGGCGTGGTCGGCGTGCTGTACGGCGCGCTCGTCGCCCTGGCCCAGGAGAACGTCAAACGGCTGGTCGCCTACACCTCGGTCAACCACATGGGTTACGTCGTGCTGGCGCTCGGCGCGGCGGGCCTGGTCGCGGGCGACACGCACGCCAGGCAACTGGCCGTCAGCGGGGCCGTCGTCCAGATGGTCAGCCACGGCCTGGTCACCGGGGCGCTGTTCCTGCTGACCGGGGTGCTGTGGGACCGGGCGCACGACTACGACCTCGGCCGGTTCGGGGGGATCGCCGGGGTCGCCCCGGTCCTCACCGGTCTCACGGCGGTCGCGGCGTTCGCCTCGCTGGGCCTGCCCGGTCTTTCGGGATTCATCGCCGAGTTCCAGATCTTCGCCGGGGTCGTCGGGACCGGGGTCCCCGGCGCCGCCGTGGCGGGCGCGGTCTCGGTCCTCGGCATCCTGGTCACCGCGGCACTGATGCTGCGGATGCTGCACCGCGCCTTCCTCGGCGCCCCCGGGGAGCTGACGCCCCTGGTTTCTGACGTACGGCCCCGCGAACTGGTGGCGGTCGCCCCGCTGCTGGTCCTGTCGGCGGTGATCGGTGTCGCGCCGCACTGGCTGCTGGCCTTCGTGGAACCGGCCGCCGCCGCGCTCGTCTCGCTGGTGAGCCGGTGAACGGCATGCGGGACGACCCGCTCGACCTGCTGCCGGAGCTGTTCGTGCTGTTCGGGGCGGTGCTGGGGCTGCTGGCGCTCACGGTCTCGCCGAAGGGCGGCGCGCGGTGGGTGGCGTGGCTCTGCGCGCTCGGCCTGACCGGCTGCCTGGTCACGGCCGTCGTCGCGGCGTTCTCCCCCGGCGGCACGGTCTTCGGCTCCTACGTGCTGGACCCGCTGACCAACGTCGTGCGGGGGGTGGCCGCGCTCGCGACCCTGCCCTGCCTCGTGCTCGCCAGGGGCGTGCTTGCCAGGGGCGGAGGGCTCAGGCCGGAGGCGCACGTCCTGATGTCGCTGGCCGCCCTGGGCACGGTCACGCTGGCGGGCGCGGGCGACCTGCTGGTCCTCGTCGCGGCCTACCTGCTGGCGAGCGTGCCCGGCTACGCGCTGGCCGGGCTGTCCGGCGACGCCCCCGGCACCGAGGCCGCGCTCAAGTACTACCTGGTCGGCGCCTTCCTCGGTGTGCTGACGCTCACGGGGGTGACCCTGCTGTACGGCCTGGCGGGCACGAGCGCGTATCCGGGACTCGGCGGGGCGCTGCGGGCCGTACCCCAGGCCGCCGTGGTGTGCGCGCTGGTCGCGCTGTTCGCCGGGGTGATGTTCAAGGCGGGAGGGGTGCCCGGCCACTTCTGGGTGCCCGACGTGACCGAGGGCGCTCCCGCGGCGGTCGCGGCGTTCGTCACGACGGTCCCCAAGCTCGGCGCGTTCGCCGCGCTGCTGCGCATGGCCGAGGAGTTCCTCACCTCCTCGGCCGCGGACTGGCGGCTGCTGCTCGCGCTGGTGTCCGTCGCGACGATGACGCTGGGCAACCTCGCGGCCTTCCGCCAGACCAACGTCCGCAGGCTGCTGGCCTACTCGACGATCAGCCAGGCCGGGTATCTCCTGCTGCCCGTCGTCGCGGTGCCCGCCCCGCTGGCGCGGCCCGCGCTGCTGTTCTACCTCGGCGCGTACGCCGTCACGAACCTGGGCGCCTTCGCGGTGGTCGTGGCCACGGGACGCGACACGCTGGACGGCTACCCCGGCCTTTCCGGCCGCTCCCCCGCCCTGGCCTGCGCCCTGGCCGTGTGCCTGCTCGGGTTCGCCGGGACCCCGCCGACCGCCGTCTTCCTGGGCAAGGTCATGGCCTTCACCGCCGTGTGGCAGGGGGGCTACGCCTGGCTCGCCGTGGTCGCGGCGCTGAACACCGTCGCCAGCCTCTTCTACTACCTGCGCTGGATCGTCCCGGTGTTCCGGCCGGCCCCCTCCCCCGGCGGGGATGTGCCGGTGCGGAGCGCGGCCCTGACCGCCTACGCCGCCGCGACCGCCTCACTCGTCCTGGGCGTCGCGGGCGGCGTGGTGCTGCCGCCCTGACGGGCCGTGCGCGCCGAAGGTGAGCGCCTCGGGGACGGCCGCGAAGACGGCGCGCAGGTCGGCCACGAGATCCGTGTGGGCGGGGGTGCCGGGCCTGGCCGTCCAGGCGCGCAGGGCTGCGTGGAACGAGGCGACCAGCAGGTCCAGCGCCAGCCTCGGCCGGGGGTCGCCGGGATCCAGCCCCAGTTCGCGCCGCAGGGTCGCCTCGACGGCGGCGCTCGTGCGGTCGCAGTACTGGAGTTCGTGGGCGGCGACCGACGGGGTGCGCTCGGCCAGTTCCCTGCTCAGCCGGACGCGGGCCGCCCAGGCCCCGTCGCCGTCGTCCATGCGGGTGAGCGTGGCGAGCAGCGTCTCCCGCAGCACCTCGAAGACGGGCGCGTGGCCGAACTCCAGGTGCTCGACGTCGTCCCGCAGGCCGTTCCACATCGCTTCGAGCGGAGCCGAGACGACCTGCTCCTTCCCGGCGAAGTTCCTGAAGAAGGTGCGCTTGGAGACCTCGACGGTCTCGCACAGCTCGTCGAGGGTCACCCCGTCGAAGCCGCGCTCGGTGAAGAGCGCCAGGGCGGTGTCGACCAGCGCGGCCCTGGTCCTGAGCTTCTTGCGCTCCCGCAGCGGGAGCTTTCCCCGCGCGGAGATGTCGGTGGTCACCCACCCCAGTGTATCCGGAACGCATATGCCGCTTGTAGGCTTGTGCCACTGAGTGGCATTTAGGACATTCGAGAGGAGCGCCATGCGCGCGCTGATCGTCGACCGTTCCGTTCCCGGTGGCCTGCGGGTGGGTGAGGTCCCCGAACCGGTTCCCGCCCCGGGCGAGGCGCTGGTCCGGGTCACGGCGACCTCGCTCAACTACGGCGAGGTCAAGCACGGCATCGAGGGGGCCGAGGAGGGGACGGTGCTCGGCTGGGACGCCGCCGGGGTCGTCGTCGAGGCGGCGGCGGACGGGTCGGGACCGGCCGTGGGCACCCCCGTCGTGACCCTCGGGGAGGGCGGGGGCTGGGCCGAGCTGCGCGCCGTACGCACCGGCTGGATCGGGGTGGCGCCCGAGCACGCGGATCCGGGCGCGATCAGCACCGTCCCGGTCGCGGCGGGCACCGCGCTGCACGCGCTCCACCGGATCGGGCCCACCCTGGGGCGCAGGATCCTGGTGACCGGCGCGACCGGGGGTGTCGGCCGCTACGCCGTACAGCTCGCCAGGCTCGGGGGCGCCCACGTGATCGCCTCGACCGGTGACCCCGCCAAGCACGGCGAGGCGTTGCGCGCCCTGGGCGCCCACGAGGTGGTGGCCGGTCCCGCGCTGGCCGACGGCGGGCTTGACGGCGTGCTCGACATGGTGGGCGGGCCGCAGCTCGTCGAGGCGTTCGACCGGCTCGGCGCGGGAGGCACGCTGGTCGCGGTCGGGCACTCGACGGGCGAGGGAGAGAGCTTCCCGTTCGGCGCCATGTTCAGCGGCCCAGGGCGTGACGACCGTTCGATCGTCACCTTCATGCTGCTGTTCCGCCCCGGACTGGACCGGGACCTGACCTGGCTGGCCCAGCGGGTCGCGGACGGCACGCTGAGCCCCGAGATCACCTGGCGCGGCGGCTGGGACGAGGCGTCCGAGGCCGTGGACGCCCTCCTCGGGCGCCGCCTGCACGGCAAGGCGGTGCTCGACCTCGCCTGAGGCCCGGGGCCTTCGTCAGTAGACCGAGATGTGGACGTGGTCGTAGTGGTTGGCGGTGACGCCGCCCCGGTTGGACATGCCGCGCCAGCCGGAGCCCGAGTTGATGCGCTGGCGCCAGATGACGTACTTGACGCCGAAGCGGTCCTTGTTCTTGATGGCCCAGGCGGCCACCTCGTCGCCGAGCCTGACGTTGCCTGCGGTCGGCATGGCGCCGCCCGTGCTCATCATGAAGTCGCAGGCGCGGCCGAGGGGGTGCTCCCCGCCCCCGGCGATGCCGCCGTCCACGCGGTAGCAGCCGATGCCGAAGTGGGGACTGAAGCGCTGCGCGATCAGTTGGCGGATCAGGCGCATCCTGGGCGTGATGTTGTCGGGGCCCGAGGGAAGCTGGGGGACCCAGGTGCCGTCGGCCCTCCTGAGTCCCGGGGTCGGGTAGAGCCGGTCGATCCTGTCCTTGATCTTGTCGATCAGCTCCAGGGTCCGCCGCTTCTGCTCGTCGAGCTTCCTCAGTGAGTCGCGCAGCTCCCCCGCGCGCTGCGCCGCCGAGGTCTTCGCCTGCCGGTAGTTGTCCCTGACCTGGGCGAACCCGCCGATCCTGGCCTCCTGGTCCCGGGTGATCTGCTGCATGAGGGCCATGTGGTCGAGCAGGTTCGCCGGGTCGCCGCCGCCCATCACGATCGGCAGCGATCCCGAGCCCCCGGTGCGGTAGCGCTGGACGGCCAGCAGGCGGATCTCCCGCGAGGCCTGGTCGAGGTCCGCCTGCGCCCGCCGCAGCTCGCCGGAGGCGGCCTTCTCCGCCTTCTCGGCCTTCTGCAGCGCGACCCGTCCCGTGTAGTACTCGGCGATCATGGACTCGGAGCGCTTCTGGAGCCGTGACAGCTCCGCGCGGAGCTGCTTGGCGGTCGGCTTGGGTGCGGCGTTGCCCTCCGCCTGGGGTACGGCGCACAGCACGACGACGGCGGCGGAGGCGGTCAGCCCCCTGAGCGCGCCCCGCCACCGGCCTGAACGGGACAGCGCCGCCACGTCTCTCCTTCTCACATGCCCTGTCGCGGAGGCGACGCCTCCCGTCCGATGGACGATAGTAGGAGATGGTGCACCGAACAGGCCGAGCATGCCAAATCAGGCATTCAGCCCCTCTCCAGGGGACCGTTCCAGCACTCTCACGTCCCGGAAGCGGCACTTCCTCCTATGGGAGGTAGTAGCACTACCCCAGGGGATAGACCCTGAGCGCGGCCTCAAGCGCCGCCGACTCCTCCGGGGTGAGCCGTTCCAGGAAGTGCACCAGCGTGGCCGTACGGTTGCCACCCGAGGCGAGGGCGTCGCGCATGAGGTCGGCGACGTAGGCCTCCCTGCTGGCGACCGTCTCGTAGACGTAGGCCCTGCCGACCATCCTCCTGCGGAGCAGGCCCTTGGTGTGCAGCTTGTCCATCACGGTCATGACCGTGGTGTAGGCGATCTCCCGCTCGGCGCGGAGGTCCTCCAGCACGTCCCTGACCGGCGCGGGCCTGCGGTAGGACCACAGGCGTTCCATGATCACGGACTCCAGGTCTCCCAGACCGCGCATCGCGTGCGGCTCCCCTCTACCCGTGGATCGTCCGATGCTACCCGGCGTCGTAGACGGCGGCCATGCCCTCATCCGGCCACAAGAGGCGCGGCCCAAGATCGTACGGAGCCAAAGTAAATCATCACTCTTTACATTGATGTGACTTGTTCACGGGTGGTGAGCGCCATATGTTTTGGGACCAAACATTGAGTATTCCTCGCCGCAGGAGGTCTCGATGCGCGTCACCCCCGACCCCAGGGTGCAGTCGGCAGCCGATCCTGCCCAGAACCGTGTGAGGCCCGCGGCGAACCAGGGGGACCGGCGTCCCACGCCCACGACCGGATGCCGATCCGGGCGAACCCGCCGGACTGTCCGACGTGCCCACCGTCTTGACGATCCCGGATGGCGGGCCCTTCCGTCACCGTCGATCGCGAAACCCCCCAACGTCATGAAAGGCACCGTCCCATGGGAAAGATCTCCAAGGGCCTCGCGGCGGGAGCGATCGCGCTCCTGACCGTCAGCGCCGCCGCGTGCGGTTCGGGCGACGCGGGAAGCTCCGGTGACGCCAAGGGCGCCACGTCCACCGACCCCATCGTCGTCGGAGCGATCAGCTCGCTGAGCGGCCCCGCCGCCTTCCCCGAGGCCTCCCAGGCCGCCAAGGCCGTCTTCGACCGCGTCAACGCCGAGGGCGGTGTCAACGGCCGCAAGATCTCCTACGTCAGCGTCGACGACAAGGGCGACCCGAGCACCGCCGCCCAGGCGTCCAGGGACCTCATCCAGAACAAGAACGCCGTGGCGCTCGCGGGTGGCGCCAGCCTGCTCGACTGCCAGGTCAACGGCGCCTTCTACGCCCAGTCGGGGATCTCCTCGATCTCCGGCACCGGCATCGACCCCGGCTGCTTCACCTCCCCCGCCATCTCCCCGGTCAACACCGGCCCCTTCCTCGGCACGACCGTGACCCTCTACCACGCCTCCGAGGTCCTGAAGATCGACAAGCTGTGCGGCTTCTTCGTGATCCTCGGCGGCACCTCCGAGGCCTACAAGGGCGCCGTCGAGCAGTGGTCGAAGATCACCGGCAAGCAGCTCCTCATCAACGACCGGAGCCTGTCGGGCAACACCACCGACTACACCCCCTACATCCTGCGGGCGCGGGACGCGGGCTGTAAGGGCGTCGTCTTCAACGGCACCGAGCCCATGTCGGTCGGCTGGGTGAACGCCGCCAAGGCGCAGGGCGTCACCGGCATCAAGTGGCTGGTGCTCACCTCGACCTACACCGACGCCGCGGTCAAGGCCTTCGGCGACGCGGGCAAGGACGTCGTGGCCCTGTCGGAGTTCGAGCCCTACTCGGACACCACCTCCGAGGCCACGAAGGACTGGCGCGCGCTCATGACCCAGAACAAGGTGCCGCTCACCTCCTTCGCCGAGGGCGGCTACCTGGCGGCCACGAACCTGGTGACCGTGCTCAAGGGCATCAAGGGCGACATCACCCGCGAGTCGGTGACCGCGGCGCTGAAGGCGCTCACGCCGATCGAGTCGGGCATGGTCGGCACGCCGTACGCCTTCGGTCCCGACCAGGCGCACTCCTCCAACAGGGCGGCCAAGTTCGTCCAGCCGGACAACGGCTCCTGGAAGGTCATGACCCCGGACTGGATCCGGCTGCCCAATGCTTGAGGGCGCCATCGCCGGCCTGACCGCGGGCGGCGCCTACGCCGTCCTCGGTCTGTGCCTGACCCTGATGTATCGCCTGGGCCGGGTGGTCAACCTGGCCCAGGCGGCCATCGGCGTCGTCGGCGTCTACACGATGTCGGTCCTGGCCGACGGCGGCGTGCCGTACTTCGTCGCGGTCCTGGCCGGGCTGGTCGCGGCGGCGCTGGTCGCCGCCGGGCTCGGCTACATGATGGGCCGCTGGTTCGCCGAGGCCGGGACCGACCAGCGCTCCGCGATCGCCATCGCCTACCTCGTTGGCCTGCTCGCCATTGAGTATCTCGTCTTCGGCACCGACCCCCGGCAGATCCCCGGTGTCCTGGGCGGTCCGCTGGCCACCGTCGGCGGCGTCACCATCACCCAGGCGGCCGCGGTCTGCGTGGCCGCGGCGGTGCTCATCACCGCGGGCGTCTCGGTGTTCCTGGCCAGGACCGCGGTCGGCCTGCGGCTGCGGGCGCTGTCGCAGCGGCCGACCACGGCCGAGCTGATGGGCATCCCGAGCAGGCGGCTCGGCGTCGGGCTGTGGGCGGTGACCGGTGTGCTGGCCACCGCCGTACTGCTGGTCGTCGCCCCGCAGCAGAACAGCGACCAGCTCTCCCTCGGCCTGATGGTGATCCCGGCGTGCGCCGCGGCCCTGGTCGGCGGGTTCAGGAGCCTGGTCGGCACCGCCGTCGGCGGTCTCGCGCTCGGCGCCCTGCAGGGGGCGCTCGCGCACGTCAGCCAGTTGCAGGAGTTCCGTGACGTGGTCCCCTTCGTGGCGATCCTCGCGATCCTGCTGTGGTCCCAGCGTGGGGAGGTGTGGGATGCGGCGCGTTGAGATGACCGGGCCCGCGACGCAGCTCGTCGGCGCGCTCGCCGCGATCGTCGTGCTGGCCGCCGTCGTCCCGCAGTACTGGCTGTTCCTGGCCACGACGGCCCTGGTGACGGCGATCTCGCTGAGCGGGCTCGGGATCGTCACCGGCAGGGCGGGCATGATCTCGCTGTGCCAGATGTCGTTCATGGCGCTGGGCGCCTGGGTCGTCTGCGAGCTGAACGTCCTGGCGGCACCGGGCGGCCTCGTCCTGTGGATCCTGGTCGGCGGCCTCGCGGCCGTACCGCTGGGCGTCCTGCTCGGCCTGCCCGCGCTGCGGCTGCGCGGGGTGCACCTGGCGGTCGTGACGCTCGGCTTCTCCGCCGCGGCCGACGTGATCATCGCGGCGGCGGGCTTCCCCGGCGCGACCACCTTCCAGCAGGTGCTCAGACCGGCCTTCATCGGCACCGACACCGCCTACTTCGTGTTCGCCGCCCTGGTCTTCGTGGCGGGCGCGGTCGCGATCCGGCTGCTCGGGCGCACCCGGTACGGCACGGCCTGGCGGGCGCTGCGCTTCTCCGAGCGCGCCACCGCCGCGGCGGCCATGAGCGTGCCGCGCGCCAAGCTGGCCGCGTTCGCGCTGAGCGCCTTCTTCGGCGGCATCGCGGGCGGCGTCCTCGCCGGGCAGATCGGCGTGGTCACCGCGCAGAACTTCGACACCGTGGACTCCCTCATCCTGCTGGTCGTGGCCGTCATGGCGGGCAGCGAGTACGCGGGCGGCGCCATCGCCGGCGGCCTCCTGATGGTGTTCGTCCCGGAGATCCTCCGCGGCCTGGGCGTCCCGCAGGACTGGGGAAGCCTGCTGTTCGCCGTCGGCGCCGTGCAGACGCTGTCCACGGGCCTCAGCATGAGCGAGGACCTGGTGCGCCGTTTCCGCCGCCGCGGGGCCGTCTCCGTACCCGAGAAGACAGGCAGGCGCGCCGCCCACCGGGCCTCCCCCGTGACACCGGAGCGCGGCGAGCGGCCCGTCCTGGTGGTCGAGGGGCTCTCCGTCTCCTACGGGCGGATCACCGCGCTCTCCGGGGTCAACCTGGTCGTCCCCGAACGGACCGTGATGGGCCTGATCGGACCGAACGGCGCGGGCAAGTCGACGTTCACCGACGCGGTGACCGGCTTCGTCCGCGGCGCGACCGGCTCGGTCACGCTCGACGGGCGGCGCCTGGACGGCCTGCCCGTCCACCGCAGGGCCGCTGCGGGGCTGCGCCGTACGTTCCAGCAGGACCGCGTCCCACCGGGCCTCACCGTCGCGGGCTTCCTGCGCTTCTCCGCGCACCGCAGGGTGAGCACGGCCGAGCTCGACGAGATGGCCGCCTTCCTGAACCTGGGCGCGCTGAACCGGCACGTCAGCGAACTCGACGTGGGCAGCAGGCGGCTGCTCGAAGTGGCCGGGGCGCTGCTCTCCAGGCCGAAGGTGATCATCCTTGACGAACCGGCGGCGGGACTGGCCCACGCCGAGTCCATGGAGCTCGCCGAACGCCTGATGGAGGTGCCCGCCAGGTTCGGCGCCTCGGTCCTGCTGATCGAACACGACCTGGAGATGGTACGGCGGGCCTGCGCCGAGGTCGTGGTGCTCGACTTCGGCGAGGTGATCGCGGCGGGACCACCCGCGACGACGCTGGCCAGGCCCGAGGTCGCCCGTGCCTATCTGGGAGACGAGGTGGCGCTGGCATGACGTCCAGCCTGGTTCTCGACGACGTGACCGTCGCGCGGGGCGGCGCCCCGATCGTCAGGGGTGTCTCGCTCACCGCCCCCGCCGGTGAGGTGACGGCGCTGCTCGGGCCGAACGGCGCGGGCAAGACCACGCTCCTGGAGTCGGTCTCCGGCGTGATCCCGATCACGGGCGGCACGGTCTCCCTCAACGGCGGGCGGCTCAACGCCCTGGACCGGGTCGCCCGCGCCAGGGCGGGGATCGCCCACGTCGAGCAGGGCCGCACGGTCTTCCCCGACCTGACGGTCGCGGAGAACATCCTGGTCGTACGGCGCGGCCCCGGCGTGATCGACAAGGCCCTTGAGCTGTTCCCTGAGCTGCACAAAAGACTCGACGTGGCCGCCTCGCTGCTGTCCGGAGGCGAGCAGCAGATGCTCGTGCTGGCCAGGGCGCTGGCGGCCAGGCCGTCGGCGCTGCTGATCGACGAGATGTCACTCGGCCTCGCCCCGGTGATCGTCCAGCGACTGCTGCCCGTGGTGCGGGACCTGGCCGCCTCGGGGGTCGCGGTGCTGCTCGTCGAGCAGTTCGCGACGCTGGCCCTGAAGATCGCCGACACCGCGCACGTGCTGTCTGGTGGGACGCTGACCTACTCGGGTCCGGCGGCCGGGCTGCGCTCGGCTCCGGAACGGCTGCACGCGGCCTATCTGGGAGAGCCTCTTCCCGGAGTGGCCGGGGGTTCCTGACGCCCCCTGACGGCCCCCTGACGGCCACGGCTCCGGTGCCCCGGGGCCCGTGGTCCCCCGCCCGGCCTCATGCGCCCCGGCCGGGCGGGGTCAGGGGCGTACTGAGCCTTTTTGGCTCAGGGGCGTACGGTGCCCTCCAGGTGCTGGACGACCACGCGCAGGCTCGCGGCCAGGGCGCGGCGGCGCTGGCTGTCGAGCTCCTTGACGACGAAGGCCTCCTCCTGGTTGAACTGCGGGAAGAGGGTGCGCATCAGGCGCTCGCCCGAGGAGGTCAGGGTGACCATCACCCGGCGCCTGTCGGCGGGGTTGGGCGCGCGCCGTACGTAACGGTGGGACTCCAGGGTCTTCAGGACGCCGGTGAGGGTGCCCTTGGCGATGCCCGCCTCCTTGGCGACGTGCCGGGTCTCGCTCTCGCCCCAGATCCACACGACCCACATGACGACGAACCCGGTCCAGGTGAGGCCGGTGTCGCGGAGCACGGTCTGTTCGAGGTGGTTACGGATCGCGGTCGAGGCCCGGTAGATGTTGGAGACGGCCCACATCGCCTCGAAGTCGAGGTTGAGCCCGCCAAGCCGGTCGCCGACGGCCTCCTCGGTGCTGCGCAGGGTGTGGTGTCCCGTCATCTCGGTGTGGTGCTCCCTCACTGTTCCGCTCCAGCCTACGATCATGCTCACCCCGGGCTCTTTCCGGGGTCTCGACCATCTGCCGGAAATATCCGGACATCAAGGATTTGGTCCCGAACAATATTTCAGGGCGGCGGTGGGGAGCAAGGCGTAACGGGTCGGACTCCCCGGCAAAACGCCACGTCGCCCCCGGGATGCCCCGGATGCACGACTTGTGCCACACCCGGCCCCCATCTATCGTACGGAGGCAAATGAATTGCCCGGCCCACGCGTCGCAGGGCGAAATATCCGATATTTCGGCACATAGCAAGGAGCCTGTGATGGATCTCGGACTGTCCGGCCTTTCCGCCCTGGTCACCGGCGGAGCCAGCGGGATAGGCCGCGCGACCGTGGACGCCCTCCTCGCCGAGGGCGCGACCGTGACGGTCCTGGACCGGGCACCCCGCCCCGAGGGCCTGGACGTCACCTGGGTCCAGGGGGACGTCACCGACGAGGAGGCCGTGCGCTCCGCGATCCCGGCCCGCCTGGACGTCGCCGTCGGCTGCGCGGGGATCTCAGGACCCATGGGCACGAACGCGCGAGAGACGGCGCGCGACGACTTCGCCAGGACCCTGGAGGTCAACCTCACCGGGCAGTTCCTGCTGGCCAAGCACGCCGCGCCCGCGCTCGCCGGGAGCGTCTTCCCCGCGATCGTGTTCGTCGCCTCCGACTCCAGCTTCGTCGCCGCCCCCGGCATGGCCGCCTACTGCGCCTCCAAGGGCGGCGTCCTGATGCTCACCAAGGCACTGGCCGTGGACTTCGCGGCCGACGGCATCCGGGTCAACTGCGTCTGCCCGAGCATCGTGGACACCCCGATGGCCAGGGGCGACCTGGGCGACGCCTTCGACGAGCTCGACTGCCCGGTGCTGCGCCCCCAGGACGTCGCCCGCGCGATCCTCTACCTGGCCTCGCCCGCCGCCAGGGGCGTCAACGGCACCGCGCACGTCCTCGACTTCGGCGGCCTGGCGACCTCGACCTTCCCCGCCTGATCAGCCACCTGCCGGTGGGTTCTTCGGCAGGTGACCCAGGAACCAGTCCCCGGCCAGGGCCGCGACCCGCTCCAGCGCTCCCGGCTCCTCGAAGAGATGGGTTGCCCCCGGCACGATCTCAAGCCGCGTCTGTCCCGGCAGCCGCGCGAGCGCCTCGCGGTTGAGCTCGATGACGGCCTCGTCGCGCTCCCCGACGATGAGCAGCGTGGGCGCCCGGACCTCCGTGAGCGCCTCACCGGCCAGGTCGGGACGTCCGCCCCTGGAGACGACAGCCTTGACCAGCCCGGGCTTGGCCGCGGTCGCGGCGAGCGCGGCGGCCGCCCCCGTGCTCGCGCCGAAGAACCCCACGCGCAGTCCCGCCGTCGGCTCGTGCCGCGACAGCCACGTCGCCAGCGCCGCCAGCCGTACGGCCAGCCTGCCGACGTCGAAGCGGAACTCCCCCGTCCTGGCGTCGGCCTCCTCCTCAAGGGGGGTGAGCAGGTCCACGAGGACGGTCCCGAGGCCCGCCCTCCTGAGTTCGCCCGCCACGTAACGGTTGCGGGGGCTGTGACGGCTGCTGCCGCTGCCGTGCGCGAAGAGCACAACCCCTTCGGCGGGTCTCGGCACTACGACGTCGGCTTCGAGCACGACGTCCGCGGCCGGGATCTCCAGCCGCTCCAGGTTCATCCTGACCGCGTTCACCGTTCCTCCTCCCGCCGTCCTGTCACGCCCGCACCCGCCTGGCGGCCGCGGCGCGCAGGAGGTCCCGCACCTCCTCGTCCGTCGTCTGCTCGAAGTCCCGGTAGGAGAATCCGACCGCCGTGAAGAGGGGCGGGGTCGAGGCGCAGACCACCTGGTCGGCCAGCGCGCTCAGCTCCCGGACGGCCTGCTCGGACGCGGTGGGGACGGCGACCACGATCCCCGCGGGCTCGTGACGGCGCAGCGCCGCCACGGCGGCGCGCATGGTCGCCCCGGTCGCCAGCCCGTCGTCCACCACGACGACGGTCCTGCCCATGAGGTCGGGCGGGGGACGGCCCTCCCGGTAGGCCCGCTCCCGCCTGACCAGCTCCTTGCGCTCGTCCGCGGTCACCTCCCGCAGCGTGTCCGGCCACACCCCCGCCCCGCGGACGATGTCCTCGTTGAGCACGACGACCCCGCCCCCGGCGATCGCCCCCATCGCCAGCTCCTCGTGGCCGGGGACCCCCAGCTTGCGGACGACGAAGACGTCGAGCGGCGCCCCGAGGGCCACGGCGATCTCGTAGGCGACGGGCACACCCCCACGCGGCAGCCCCAGAACGACCACGTCGGGCCGGTCCCGGTAGTGCTCCAGGAACCCCGCGAGCACCCGCCCCGCGTCCCGCCGATCCTCGAACACCCGCTCCCCCATGACAGCCACCCTCCGTCTCCTCCCCGGAGTTATGCCCGCCGACTTTTCCAAACCAAGGCCGTTCCCCGAGTTTTACCCGCCAGAACGCCCGCCTTTACCGCTCCGCGGCCTTCCCGGTTCCCGGGCGGGCCCAGAAGGCCAGGGAGAGGAGCAGCGCGGCGACCAGGGCGCCACCGGCCCAGACGAAGACCGACGAGATCGTGTGGGCGATGTCCCCGGTGCCCTGGGTGAGCGGGATCAGCATGATGGCCAGGCCGAGCGAGCCGCCGACGGTGAGGGCCGTCTGCAGCACCCCCGCCGTGACCCCGGCGTACTCGCTGGGAGCCGTGGTCAGCACGATCATGTTGAGCGGGATGATCGCCACGCCGACGCCCAGTCCCATGACCACGAGGGCCGGGAGCACGCCGCTCGCGTAGGAGCTGCCGCCGTCGAGGCGGGTCAGCCAGGCGACCCCGGCCAATACGACCACGAGACCGGCGACCGCCCGCGTCTTGAGGCCGAACGCGGCGATGCGCCCGGTGAGAAGCTGGGTGGTGGCCAGCAGCGCCAGGCCGAAGGGCAGGATGGCCAGTCCGCTCTGCAGCGCGTTGAAGCCGAGCACCCCCTGCAGATACTGGACCAGATAGATCAGGAAGCCGGTGAGGACCGCCGCGAGCAGCAACAGGCTCAGGAAGGCGCCGACCCGGTCCCGCCCGGTGAGGACCGCGACGGGCAGCAGCGGTTCCGCGGCCCGCCGGTCGACCAGGAGCAGCACGACGACCAGCACGACCGCGGCGCCGAGGGCCGTCAGGGTCCAGCGGTCGCCCCAGCCGCTCTCGGCGGCGTGGACGAGGCCGTACACGGCGGTGGTGAGGGCGGCGGTGCTCAGCAGCGCGCTGGGCAGCCCGAGCGAGCGGGAGCGGGTCGTCTCGTCACGCAGGCCCAGCGCCCGGACGGTGATCGCGATGAGGACCAGCCCGATCGGCACGTTCACCAGCAGGCTCCAGCGCCAGTCCCCCACCCAGGTCAGCACCCCGCCCAGCACCATCCCGGCCGAGGCGCCGAGGCCGGTCACGGTGGAGTAGAGGCCGAAGGCCCGCTGCTGCCGTTCTCCCTGGAAGACGATCGCGAGCAGCGCCAGGCCGGTGGGACCGGCGATCGCCGCGCCCGCGCCCTGCAGGACCCGGCCGACGAGCAGCACCTCCAGGTTCGACGCGAGACCGGCGACCAGCGAGGCCACCACGACCAGCCCGATGCCCGCGAGGAAGACCCTGCGGTGTCCCAGCGCGTCGCCGAGGCGGCCCGCGAACAGCAGCAGGCCGCCGAAGGCGAGGAGGAAGCCGTTCGGCACCCACGACCCTCCGGTGACCGACAGGTGGAGATCGGACTGCAGCGCGGGAAGCGCGACGTTCACGATCGTGCCGTCGAGCTGGAGCATGAACTCGGCCCCGACGATCGCCGTGAGCACGAGGGCCCATGCGCGCTCACCTCCTGAGATGTCGGCGGGGACGCTTTCCTGGGTCATGGAACCTCCACGGTTCACCGGTGGAGAGTGCATAGTGAGGCACCCTCAGGTTAATGGGCACGGCTATACTGAGGTAGTCTCAGGTTAATTGCCAGCATTCAAACTGAGGGATCCTCAGGTTGTCAAGCGGGAGGTAGACGTGGACGACAGGGCCTACATCGCCCAGCGCCCGAAGAGGGCCGACGGACAGCGCAACTACGACGCCATCCTCGCCGCGGCCCGCAAGGCGTTCGAGGCCTCGGGCTCCGACGCCTCCCTTGAGGAGATCGCGAGCCAGGCCGGGGTGGCGATCGGCACGCTGTACCGGCACTTCCCCACCCGCGCCTCACTCGTCGAGGCCACCACCCGCGACGGCCTGGAGAACCTCGTCGCCCAGGCCGGGCGGCTGGCCGCCGACCGGGACCCGCTCGACGCGCTGACCGAGTGGATGCGTGAGGCCGTGGTGCACTTCAGCACCTTCCGCGGCCTCGTCGGCATCCTCACCCAGAGCATGTACGACGAGGGAACGCCCTCGCACGCCATGTGCGCCGCCATGCACCGCAGCGGCGCCGACCTGCTGCGCGCCGCCCAGACGGCGGGCTGCGTGCGCGCCGACCTCACCCCCGACGAGCTGTTCGACCTCATGGGCGCCGCCGCCTGGGTGCGCGAGCAGGCCACCTCCGGCAGGGACGGCAGCCCGCGCCTGCTGCGCCTGATGCTGGAGGGCATCACCACGCGGCCCGTGCTCCCCGTGTAGGCGGAGCAAAGGCCAACAAACCAACAAGGAATCCGTGGGTACGGCGGGGCCCGCGTCAAGCCCGGCTTCGGAGCCGCCCACGAACCGCGAAGCGGGGAACCGCGTCGAGAAGCGCTCTCGTGTACGGATGTGCCGGGTGGTCGAGAACCCGTCGCGTTTCCCCGCTCTCCACCACCCGGCCGTCCTTCATCACCACCACCCGGTGGCTCAGCCCGCGGATGACACCGAGGTCGTGGGAGATGAACACGTACGCCACGCCGAGCCGTTCCTGGACGTCGGCGAGCACGTCCAGAACCTGGGCCTGGATGGACGCGTCGAGCGCGGAGACCGGCTCGTCGCAGACGATGACCTGCGGCTCCGGGGCGAGGGCGCGGGCGATCGCGAGGCGTTGCCGCTGCCCTCCTGACAGTTCTCTCGCGTGCCGGTCGAGCACGGCCGGGGACAGGCCGACGTGCTCAAGCACCCGCGCCACCCGCACGGCGCGCTCCCGCCCCGCCGTCCCCGCCGCCCGCAGCGGCTCCTCCAGGATCTGCCGCGCCGTGTAGCGGGGGTCGAAGGACGACAGCGGATGCTGGTAGATCATCTGCACCCCGCGCCTGGCGGTCCGTCTGGCGTGGCCGCGCAGCCCGTCCCACGGCCGCCCGTCCAGCAGCACGCGTCCGGCGTCGGGGTCGAGCAGGCCCATGAGCAGCCGCCCGAGGGTGGTCTTGCCCGAGCCGGACTCGCCGACCACGCCGAGGGTCTCCCCCGCCCTGACCGTGACCGACACGTCCTCGACCGCGGTGAACGCGCCCCTGCCCGGCAGGGTGAACTCCTTGACCAGTCCCTCGGCCCGGAGCACCTCGCGAGGGCTCCCACCCGGCGTGACCCTCGGACGCGCCGCACGCCCGAGGGCCGCACCGACCAGGGTCCTCGTGTAGGGGTGCGACGGCGACTCCAGCACCCGCGCGGCCGGGCCGTCCTCGACGAACAGCCCGTCCTTCATCACGTACACGTGGTCGGCGATCTCCGCGACCACGCCGAGGTCGTGGCTGATGAGCAGCACCGCGGTGCCGTGGCCGACGCGCTCGCGCAGCAGCCCGAGGACCTGCCGCTGCACTGTCGCGTCCAGGGCCGTCGTCGGCTCGTCGGCGATCAGCAGGTCGGGCCGCGCGGCCAGCGCCGAGGCGATGAGCGCGCGCTGGCGCAGCCCGCCGGAAAGCTGGTGGGGGTACTGCCTGGCCCGGCCCTCAGGGGCGGGGATCCCCGCCTCGCCGAGCAGCCGCACGACCTCGGCGTCCACCTCGCGCGCCGGGACGACGCCGTGGGCACGCAGCGGCTCGGCCACCTCGGCGCCGACCCTGCGCAACGGGTCCAGCGATCCCAGCGCGTCCTGCAGGACGAACCCCACCCGGCGTCCGCGCACCGCCCGCCATCCCCGGCCCCGTACGGCACGCAGGTCGATCCCGTCGAAGGCCAGCTCGGTGGCGGCGACGTGGGCGCCCTCCCCCGCGAGGCCGACGAGGCTGCGGGCCGTGACGCTCTTGCCCGACCCCGACTCCCCGACGATCGCGACGATCTGGCCCCGGCCGATCCGGAACGAGACGCCCCGCACCGCCTCGACCTCGCCGCGCCGGACGGGGAAGCGCACCGTGAGGTCCCGCACGGCGACGAGGGGGTCTTCGGCCGTCACGGCAGTCTCCGTTCGACGCGGCGGTTGAGGTGCTGTCCGACGAGCGTGACGGCCAGCACCGCGACGGTGACGGCGATCCCGGGGAACACGCCGGGCCACCAGGCGAGCGCGAGGAACTCCCTGCTGTCGGCGAGCATGGCGCCCCACTCGGCGGTGGGCGGGCGGGGGCCGAGCCCCACGAAACTGAGCGAGGAGCTCGCGACGATCATCGCGCCCAGGCTGACGGTCGCCAGCGCGAGAAACGGGCCCGCCGCGTTCGGCAGCACGTGCCTGGCGACCACCTGGGCCCGTGACCAGCCGAAGCCGTGGGCGGCCTCGACGTACTGCGCGGCGCGCAGGCGGATCACCTCGGCGCGCGCCACCCGGGCGAAGCCCGGCACGGAGACCACCGCGAGGCCGACCGCGGCCGAGCCGCTCCCCGGACCGAGCACGGCGACGACGAGGAAGACCAGCAGCAGGCCGGGGACGGACAGGATCACGTCGAGCGAGCGGCTGAGGACCTGGTCGGCGATCCGGCCGAGTTGGGCTGCGGCCACCCCCACGGCGACGCCGGCCACGAGCGCCAGCAGGACCGCCCCGGTCCCGATGAGCAGGGAGGGCCTGGCGCCGTACACGATCCTGGCGTAGAGGTCGCGGCCGTTCTGGTCCGTGCCGAGCCAGTGTTCGGCGCCCGGCGGACGCAGGACCGCCTCCAGGTCGGCCGCGTCCGGATCGGCGCCGGTGAACAGCGAGGGGAACGCCGCCATGGCGGCCAGCAGCACCAGCACGGCCGTCCACGGCCACAGGCTTCTGGGCACCGGCTACCTTCCCGCGTCCCGTGTCCTGGGATCGATCACCCAGGTGAGGATGTCGACCGTGATGGTCAGCAGCACGAACGCGACCGCCGTGACCAGGACGACCGCGACGACCACGGGCATGTCCTTGTTCGCCACGGCGGACAGGGCCAGGCGTCCGATCCCCTGCCGGGAGAAGACGATCTCGATGATGACCGCGCCACCGATCAGGGAACCGGCGATCCAGCCGAGCAGCGTGGTGACGGGCAGCAGGGCGTGGCGCAGCACGTGCCGCAGGCGCAGCGCGGCCTCGCCGATGCCCCGGGCGCGGGCGGTCACCACGAACGGCTCCTCCATCGCGCGCAGCAGCCCCTCCCGCAGCACCCCGGCGACCACCGCCGCCGGTCCCGCGGCCAGCGCCACGGTCGGCAGCACCAGGCCCGCCGGGGAGGAGGACCCGATGGCCGGGAACCAGTGCAGGGTGAAGGAGAAGACGGTCAGCAGCAGCAGTCCGAGCCAGAACGGGGGCAGGGCCACGACCAGCGACTCGGCCGCGGCGAACAGCGAGCGCACCCACGCCCTGCGGTTCACGCTCAACAGCCCGGCCAGGACCGACACGACGACTGTGACGAGCAGGGTCGTGGCCACCAGCAGCAGCGTGTCGGGGAGCTGGGCGGCGATCTCGTCCCACACCGGCCTGCGCAGCACGTACGACTCGCCGAACTCGCCGCGCGCGATCCGGCCGAGATAGGTGAGGTACTGCACGGGCAGCGGATCGTCGAGGCCGTACTCCGCGACAAGGCGGGCCCGGATCGCGGGGGTGACCGAGGAGCGCGCGAGCAGGACGTCGGCGGTGCTGCCCGGCATGACCTGCAGCAGGACGAACGTCGCCGTCACCGCCCCCCAGAGCACCGCGAAGGAGGCGGCCAGGCGGACCAGCACGAGGCGGACGAGTGCTCCGCGTGCCGTACCGGACCGGCCTGGCGCCGCGGCCTCCCGCATCCTCAGGACGCCAGCCATACGCCGGACAGGTCGGGCGATCCGTCGACGTTGAACCGTACGTCGCGGACGCCGTCGCGAGCCGCGACGACGGACAGGGGCGAGTAGATGGGCAGCACCGCGGCGTCCTCGGTGATCCGCCGCTGCACCTCGGCGTAGACGCCGAACTGCTCGGACTGGCTCGCGGCGTCGAGCGCCCGTTTGAGGGCGTCCTCGGTCCGCGGGTCGTCGTAGCGGGCCATGTTGTTGCTGATCCCGCGTTCGGGCGTGGGGATGTTCTCCGCGGAGAACAGCACCCGCAGCACGTCGGGGCCGGGCGCGGAGAAACTGGTGTCGATCAGTTCGTAGTCCCCGGCCAGCAGGCGGTTGACGAAGGTGCCGCCGTCGAGGTTCTCCTCGACGATCTCGACGCCGAGCCGTTTTGCCGCGGCCTGGATCTGCACGGCGAGATTGCTCACCGACGGGTCCGACCACATGTGGCGCAGCGTGAGGCGCTTGCCGTCCTTTGTCCGGTATCCCGCGGCGTCCCGTCCCGTCCATCCGGCCTGGTCGAGCAGCCGGTTCGCCTCGGCCGGGTCGTGTCCGTAGGCCGGGGCGAGTGAGCCGTCGAACCCCGGAGTACTGGCCGACAGCGGGCCCTGGGCGCCGTCGTACACACCGAAGTAGACGTTCTTCACGATCTGCCGCCAGTCGACGCCCGCCCGCAGCGCCCTGCGCACGTTGACGTCGCTCAGCGGCCCCTTCTCGGTGTTCGGCCAGTAGCTGTAGTTGGCGCCGGGGAAACGCGTCGTGTGCAGGGTGAAGCCGGGGGTGCTCTTCAGCGTGCCGACGCTCGCCGGGGCGAGGCCGGTCACCGCGTCGACCTGGCCGCTGGTGAGCGCGCCGAGCCTGGCGGAGTTGTCCGGCACGACCGTGACTTCGATGCGGTCGAGCGGCACGGGGCCGCTCTTCGTCCCCTCGGGCGCCCAGGCGTAGGCCGGGTTCCTGACGTAGTCGATGCCCTTCTGCGAGGTGAAGCCGGTCTCGGATTTGAAGGGGCCGGTACCGACGACGACGGCGCACAGTTTCGACGCCGGGCCCTTGAGCGTGATGGGCGACTCGATGCCGAGGTTGGGCTGGGCCAGCGCGGCCAGGAATCCGGAGTCGGGGCGTTTCAGCGTCACCTCGGCCGTCAGCGGGTCGAGCGCCTTCGACGACCGGTAGGCCGCGAGTAGACTGCCCGCGAGCAGCGACTTGGTCTTCGGATCGACAACGTGGTCGAGGTTGGCGACGACCGCCGCCGCGTCGAACCGCTGGCCGTCGGTGAAGGTGACGCCCTCGCGCAGCCGGAAGGTGTAGGTCAGTTTGTCCGCCGAGACCTTCCACTCCCTGGCCAGCCAGGGGTGGAACTTCCCCTGCGGGTCCTGGTAGACCAGCGAGTCGACGATGGGCCGGGTGAGCAGCCTGGCGGACTCGGTCGGGCTCTGGTGGGGGTCGAGGCACTCCGGTTCCTTCTCGACCGCCAGCCGCAGCGTGCCCCCGGCGCGGGGCGAGGCGTCCCCGGTCCCGCTGCCCGCCGTACCGGCCGTTCCCGGTGAGCAGGCGGCGACGAGAGCCAGCAGCAGTACGGCTCCCGCCCAGGCGGCGGGGGTTGTGGTCGCGGGCCTCAGAGCAGCACCCATCCTCATCCTGTTCCTTGCGAAGTTCCTGCGGTGTTCGCCGGTTCCGAAGCGGCGTCGAACTCGGACGGTCAGGCGACGCCCGCCCCTGAGGGCTGGAGGGACGACACGATCCCGGCGACCAGTTCGTAGGAGCGGATCCTGGCCCCGTGGTCGGGCACCTGGGTGAGCACGAACAGCTCGTCAGGGCGGGTGTCGCGCAGGAAGGCGCCGAGGCGGGGCGCCACGCGCTCGGGGCTCCCGACGAACTGGGGATCGATCCTGCTCCGCAGGAACCGCGCCTCGTCGGGGGTGAAGCGGTGCGCGGCCGTCTCCTCCTCGGTCGGCAGCACCGTCGCCGGATCGACCGTGCGCATCAGGATCTGCCCGTAGACGAAGGAGGCGGCCAGCCTCTCGGCGCGCTCGTCATCATCGTTGACGACGGCGATCACCGCCACGCAGGCGTACGGCTCGGCCAGGGCCGGTGAGGGTCTGAAGGCACGCCGGTAGGCCTCAAGCGCCTCCGGCGCCCCACCTCCCACGATCGCGTGCGCGTACACGTACGGCAGGCCGAGGCGCCCGGCGTTCGCGGCGCTGCCCGCGCTCGATCCGACCAGCCAGATCTCGGGCGGCGTGGTGGGCTCGGGGATGGCCCGGACGCCGCCGCTGCCCCCGGCGAAGTACTCGCCAAGTTCGCGCAGCGCGTCGGGGAAGGCGAGTCCGCGCGGGTCGCCCAGGCGGGCGGCGGTCTCCGGGGAGCCACCCGCGGCGCGGCCGACGCCGAGATCGACCCGGCCCGGGTGGAGCCCGGCCAGCACGCCGAACTGCTCGGCGACCACGTACGGCGAGTGGTTGGGCAGCAGCACCGCTCCCGAGCCGACGCGGATGGTCGAGGTCGCCGCGAGGATGGACCCGGCGAGCACCGCCGGACTCGAGGTCGCCAGGGCCGGTGTGCTGTGATGCTCGGCCACCCAGTAGCGCCGGTACCCCAGTGCCTCCGCGGCCCGGGCCAGGTCGAGGGAACGGCGCAGCGCCTCGCCCGCGGTGTCACCGCGCCAGACGGGAACGGTGTCATGCACGGAGACCGCGATTGCCTCGGCCAACGGTCCTCTCCTTCACAGGGATCAACGCGGGCACCAAAAGGGAGACATACTGAGGTACCCTCAGCTTACGCCCGCCGCACAGTTAACCTGAGGGATCCTCAGTCTGTCAACGGCATACGGCACCACACGGTGCGAACAGGAGGAAACCAGACACCCCACCGGACCGTACGGCCCGGCCGCTCACGGTTTCGGATGAACATGAGGCAATGGCCGCACGGTGAAGACGAGAAGAGAGCCGGGCGAGACTCTTAGTGCCTCAGCAAGTACCGCGGAACGCGAAAAGGGCGCCTCCTGTTTAGGAGACACCCTCGCTGACCAGTGAAAACCTGGTCGGGACGACAGGATTTGAACCTGCGACCCCTTGACCCCCAGTCAAGTGCGCTACCAAGCTGCGCTACGTCCCGGTTTTTGGCCCTATGGACCAAATTGTGTCCTTGGCTCTGCGAGCTGGACGTGGAGTAGCCTACCTCAGGTTGAGGGGGTCGCGCACAAGGCACGTGTGGACGGGTGAGGGACGGGCTGCGGGTGGGACGGAAGGCGTTGATCGACCAGGGGGAGTTGCGGCGGCTGGCCGGGCGGGGGTTGTCCAATGCGGAGCTCGCGGTCCACTTCGGGGTGAGTGAGTCGGGGATCCTCCAGGCCAAGCGGGCCGCGGGTCTGTCGAAGCCGATGCTCGACCACTCGCGGGCCATCCCGTGGAAGCTGGAGCGCGCGCACAACCAGTCCGGGCCCGCGACGAACCTGCGCAACCTCTCGTCGATCACTCAGGGGCGCGCGATCCCCGTGGAGAAGCGCAACACGGCGCTGCGCTGGGCGGACCGGCTGGTCGCGGCGGGGCTGGACGTCGCCTACGACCCGCAGACGGGCTTCACCGAGGTGCCCGCGCCGCCGGAAGGCTCACTTGTCGGACGGCTCGCGGCCGAGGCCCGTGCCGCCCTCGACGCTGCCGCCGACCCCTCACGACCCCTCGACGCCGCCGAGACCTCGCAAGACCCGGACGACCCCTCAGAGGCCCCGGACCCGTCGCGGCCCCAGGCCTCTGACGTCCGGCAGGCCCCCTGACACCCGGCTCTCGCGGCCGAACGAGCCGGATGAAACGCCTTCATCTACCCGACAAATCCGCATAAAACGCGTTTTCGGCCGCTAATCACAAACCACGACGACCGGTTTCGGAGCGAACCCCTGGGGCAGCGCACGGGGACAGACGCTTACACAACCGGAGGCAGACATGTCCACCGTGATCTGGGTGGTCGTGATCGTGGTCGCGGTGGTGGCGGTCATCGCAGTCGGCGCCGCCGTACTGCAGCAGCGGCGCCGGCACCGACTTCGTGATCGATTCGGCCCCGAATACGACCGAACCGTGCGGGAACGTGACAATCGGCGCGAGGCCGAGCAGGAGCTTCTGGCCCGTGAGCAGCGTTTCAGCGGCCTCGAAATCCGTCCGCTCGCCCCGCAGGTCCGCGAAGGCTACGTCAGGAAGTGGATGGAGGTCCAGGAGCGCTTCGTCGACGCTCCCGGGTTCGCCGTGACCGAGGCCGACCACCTGGTGACCTCGGTGATGGCGGAGCGGGGATACCCGACCGAGAACTTCGAGCAGCGGCTGTCCGACCTGTCGGTCGCGCACGGCCGTACCCTCGACCACTACCGGCAGGCCCACGTGATCAGCGGCAGAGCCGCACACCAGGAGGCCTCGACCGAGGAACTCAGGCAGGCGATGGTGCACTACCGCGTCCTGTTCGAGGAACTGCTCGAAGTGCCTGACGGCGACCACTCCTCGCGGCCGGACGGTCCGGGCCGCGCGGAGACACCCCAGGAACGGACCACCCGACGTGACGCGCGAGGACAGTGATCCGAGATGACAGACCGAACAGGAAACGACCAGGACCGTCTCGTCCACGGCGGCCCCGCTGAGAGGACGGACGTGCCCTCCCAGCGCGCAGAAGAGGCCACTCCCGCCTTCCGGGAGCCCCAGACGCCCGAAGACCACCGCGAGCCCCTCGACGACCAGACACTCGTAGGCCACCGGAACCCGCTCGCCGACCGGGCGTACGACGAGTCCGACCGGGCGTACGACGATCGTGACGTGCCGGATCCGGCCCACCCGGCCGACCTCTCCTCGGAGGGCGACCTCCCGACCGCCGACGTGCGCGCCACCCCGGCGGAGGCCCCCGCGAACGAGGGGCTGTTCGACCAGGACCCCGACGAGGTACGGCGTCGCTGGCAGGAGGTCCAGGCGAGCTTCGTGGACGACCCCCGCGACTCGGTCGAGCGTGCCGACTCCCTCGTCACCGAGGTCGGCGACCAGCTGCGCGCCGCGCTTGAGGCCCGCGCCTCCGGGCTGCGGAACCGCTGGCAGGACGCCGAGGGCGGCGACACCGAGGGGCTGCGTACGGCCCTGCGGGACTACCGCGCGCTGCTCGACCGCCTCCTCGACCTGACCTCGGGAAGCGCGACCGGCCTCCCCACCGAGAGGAGATGACGCATGCTCGCGATAGCCGCCGCCGTCGTCTTCGGCCTGGGGCTGCTTCTCGACCTGATCAACACCAGGATCGGTGGCATCACCGGCACCACGTTCATCCTGGGCGGCCTGCTGCTCCTCGCCCTCCATCAGGCCGGGGTGGGAACGGCGGGCGTCCGCAGCGGAACCGGCGGGAGCTGGCGCCGCAGGCGCTGAGACCCGCCCAAGAAAACCAGAGCCCGTGGTCCCTCAGGTCACCTGAGGGTCACGGGCTCCGGCACGTTCTCCCTCTCGGCCCTGACCGCGCGCTCGAACTCCGCGCGGGGGTCGCTGAGCTGCCCGAGCGAGACGATCTCCCTGCGGAAGAACAGCGCGAGCGTCCAGTCGACCAGGATCCGCACCTTCTTGTTCAGCGTCGGGACCTGGGACAGGTGGTAGGTGCGGTGCATGAACCAGGCGGGCAGCCCCCGCACCTTGTGGCCGCGGATCTGCGCCACGCCCTGGTGCAGCCCCAGTCCTGCGACGGCCCCGGCGTAGGCGTGCCGGTAGGGCCGCAGCGGCCTCCCCCTGAGCGTGGCCAGCACGTTGTCCGCCAGGACACGCGCCTGCCGTACGGCGTTCTGCGCGTTGGGGGCGCAGGTCTCCCCCGGTTTGGTCAGGTCGGGTACGGCGGCGCAGTCGCCCGCCGTGAAGACGTTCCCGAACCCCTCGACGGTCAGTTCGGCCGTCGCCCTCACCCGTCCGCCTCCGTCCAGCGGCAGGCCGCTGTCGCGCACCAGCGGGTGCGGCCTGACCCCGGCGGTCCACACGAGGGTGTCGGTGACGAACTCGGCGCCGTCGTCGAGGACGAGGTGGCCGCCGAGCGCCGACAGCAGGCGGGTCCCGGTCCGTACGTCGATTCCCCTGGCACGCAGCTGTTCGAGGGTCCAGCGGCCCATCTCGGGGCCGACCTCGGGCAGGATGCGGTCGGTCGCCTCGACCAGGAGCCAACGCATGTGGCCCGGCTCGATCGTCGGATAGTAGGCGCACGCGTCGCGGGCCATGTCCTCAAGCTCGGCGAGCGCCTCGACCCCGGCGAAGCCCGCGCCGACGAACACGAAGGTCAGCGCCCTGGCGCGGATCGCGGGGTCGGTGGTCGAGTCGGCGAGGTCGAGCTGGGCCAGCACGTGGTTGCGCAGGTGGATGGCCTCTTCGAGGGTCTTGAAGCCGATCCCGCACTCGGCGAGGCCCGGGATGGGCAGGGTCCTGGAGACCGAGCCCGGCGCGAAGACCAGCAGGTCGTATCCCAGGACGCGTCCCGGGCCGCCGTGCGGTCGCAAATCGACCGTCCTGGCGTGGGGATCGACACCGACCACCCAGCCGTTGAGGATCCGGCAGCCGCCGAGGACCCGGCGCAGGGGGACGACGACGTGTCGCGGCTCGACGTTGCCCGCCGCCGCCTCCGGCAGGAACGGCTGGTAGGTCATGTACGAGTCGGCGTCGACCAGTGTGATGTGGGCCTCGCCCCTGCGGAGCCTCCGCTGGAGCCGTAGCGCGGTGTACATGCCTACGTATCCGCCGCCGACGATCAGAATGCGGGCGAAATCAGTCATGAATCGGGCGTACCCCGAAAAACTACTTCAGACCTTGAAGAACATCGTGATGAACGTGCCCGCGGCCCCGGTCTCGAACCTGATGTCGGAGCTGACCATCCGGGCCACCCACAGGCCCATGCCACTGGTGGCGAAGGGGGCGGGGGGCGTCTCACCGGGTGGCGTCTCGGGGTCCCAGTGGCCCTCGTCGTGCACCTCGACGACGAGGGTGCGGCCCACGCACCAGATCCGCATCACGGCCTTCGCGGTGGGGTGACCGTGGGTGACGGCGTTGGTCGCCACCTCGTTCACCGCCACGAGGAAGTCGGCCAGTCTCTCCCGCGTCATCCCGCCCTGTACGGCGTGCGCCTCGGCGAAGTCTCGCACATCAGGCAGATCGGGCAGGCAGAAGGCCAGTTCCGCCACGGGGGCTCCGGCGGGGGGAAGCCGGGAACGGTCGCCGCTCGCCAGAAAGCGAGCCGGACGAACACCGTCCTCGTTCACGCGAGATCCGCCTCCCCTGTCCCACCGCGCCATCGCTCTCAGCACCTGGGGATCATTTCAACCGCACCCTATGCCACATCGCTCCGTCGCCGGTTTGGGTGCCCGATGAGGGCCGGTGTATTCAGCATTCGGCGACCAGGTCGGCCCGAAGCTGGTCCAGCACCTTTCGCAGGATACGGGAAACGTGCATCTGGGAGATTCCAAACTCGGCCGCGATCTCCGCCTGGGTCATGTTCCCGAAGAAGCGCAGCAGCAGGATGTTCTTCTCCCGCTGCGGCAGCTTGTCGATCAGCGGCATGACGGCCTCGCGGTCGACGAGCATGCCCACGGCGTCGTCCTGGTCGGGGATGACGTCGCCGAGCGCCGCGGCGTCGTCGTCGGTGCCGAGCGGCGCGTCCAGGGACAGCGCGCTGTAGGCGGCCGAGGCGTCCAGGGTGAGCAGGACGTCCTCCTCGGAGATGTTCATCTTCGCCGCCAGCTCGGCGACCGTCGGGGAGCGGCCGAGGTCCTGGCTGAGGTCGGCGACCAGCCGGTTCAGCTCGGCCCTGCGCTCCTGGTAGACACGCGGCACCCGGATCGCCCAGGTGCGGTCGCGGAAGTGCCGCTTGACCTCGCCGGTCATCGTGACCACCGCGTAGCCGCGGAAGGCGTGACCGAGGCTGGCGTCGAAGCCGTTGATCGCCTTCATCAACCCGACGTAGGCGGCCTGCAGGAGGTCCTCAAGCGGCTCGCCGCGGTAGCGGTAACGACGGGCGATCTCCATGGCGAGGGGCCGGTGCATCTCGACGAGGCGCTCGCGCAGCCGCTCGGCGCGGTAACCGGAGACCTCGGGCAGAGCCATCTCGGCGAGAAGGTCCTCAGCGGTCAGGTCGGTGATTTCGAGGGCCTGGACAGACATCGCTGCTCCCTGGTGGGACTGTCGGGGCGACACCACACGCGGAACAGCGTCCGGGCAGACGGCATCGCCTCGACCACTTTTCGAGGCGAGGCCCTCTGCTGGACCTCGGTTCTAGTATTACCCCGATTCCGGGAGTATTGCTCGCTTGCAGGTAACAGTAAGGTTGCTAATCGAAAGGCTAGGAGGACCTGAGTGACGGTGTCGGAGAACGGCGAGAGAGCGGCGGCACTGACCCTGACGTCGGAGTTGGTCGGCGGAATCAACGTGATCCGGGTAACCGGTCTGCTCGACGCGACGACCAGGGACCAGTTCGCCGAGTACCTCGCCGCCGAGGTTAGCGAGCACGGTCCCGAGATGGCGCTGGACCTCGGCGGGGTGACCTTCATGGACTCCCGGGCCCTCGGGCTGATCGTCCATCACTGGCAGCTCAGCACGAACGCCGAGGCCAGGTTCGCGCTCATCGGCGTCGAGTACGCCAAGACCAAGGTGATGTGGATCACCGGACTGGCCCAGCGGCTGCCGCTCTACGACACGATCGACGACGCGCTGGCCGCCTTCGGCTGACCCCCGACCGGCGCCCTGTCCCCCGCGCCGGCCAGTACGGCTCACGCCGTGTCCGCTGTGTCCGCCCTGCCCGCCTGGTTGCGCTGGTGCTCGTCGACCAGCAGCCTGGCCAGGTCGGCAACCTTCACCTGGTGGTGCTGGGAGATCCTGCGCAGCTCGTCGAAGGCGGCCTCCGCCGAGCAGCCGCTGGACTTCATGATGATGCCCTTGGCCTGGTCGATGACCGCCCGGCCCGCCAGCGCCTCCTGCATCTGCGCCGCGTCCGTCCTGACCTCGTCGTAGTCCCACACGTTGGCCAGCGCCACGGTCACCTGCTCGGCGAGCATGTCCGCGAGCGGGGGGACGTTCCTGGCCGCGAACACGCCGGGGCGCACGCCGTACAGGCCGAGGACCAGGATGGAGTGCTCGACGGTGATCGGCATGGACAGGACCGTGCGGACGCCGCAGCGGACCGCCATCCCGGCGTAGCCGGGCCAGCGGGAGTCACGCAGGACGTCCTGGACGATCACCGGGCGCCCGGTCTCGCGGGCCTCCGCCGAGGGGCCCTCCCCCAGATCGTTCTCGCTGTCGACGAGCACGATGAGCTCGCTGTGCGAGGCGGAGACGACAACGCGCTCCCGCCGCCACAGCTCGGCCGAGCCGCCCGCGCATCCGGGGACCCCGCCCGCGAGCGTCGCGGTCAGTCCGCGCAGCACGCTCTCGCTCGACGTCTCCTCGCTGACCCTGCCGAGGGCCGCGAGGTCTCGGGCGAGAACGGGAGTCACCATGTCCATGGCACGAGCCCCCCTCTCTGTTTCGCTAACTTAAGCACTATCCGACCGCGCATCCTTCCGACCCCGCCGGGTGACGTACCGTCTACGACGGGGCCGCCCGGTCCCCGGCCGCCGACGAGGACGAGCATTGACCGACGCCATTGGCCTCAACACGCTGGAGCAGGCGCTACGCGCGCTCTCCTCCAGGGTCTCCTCCCTGCGCGAGGCGAGGTCCGCCTACCCCGCCGACCCCCGGTCCACACTCGACGCGGCGCTGGCGGAGCTCGACACCGCCCGTGAACTGCTCGAATCAGCCCTTCGTGAGTTGCGCAAGGCGCCCAAACGCTCCGGAGAGCGGGAGAGCGGCTCACAGCGGGAGCTCAAACTGCTGCGGCAGGTCTTCCGCACCTTCCCGGTCCCGGTGGTCGTGCTCGACTCCTCGGGGGTGGTCAGGCGGATCAGCGCGGAGACCTCGCGGATGCTGGGCAGCCCGGCCGGTTACCTGATCGGGCGTTCCTTCCCGCTGCTGGTCGACGTCTCGCGGCGGGCGGCCTTCCGCTCGCACCTGACGGCCGTCCAGCAGGGAGGCCAGAGCACGACGTTCCAGACCCGGCTGGCCCACCAGGGCAGGGCGCACACGGTGCAGCTGGCCATCACCCGGCTGACCATGCCCGGGGAGCCGCAGGAGATGATCGCGATCGTGGTCCTGCCGCTTGAGGCGCAGGTCGCGGGTGACCCTCCCGGCCCTGTCGACCGCTCGGACGCCTCGCTGGTCATGGCCGCCGCGCGCCGCCAGGAGCTGCTGGCCAGGATGACCCGGCTGCTGCTCGACGAGGAGAGCCTGCGCCAGCCGGTGACCGTCACCAGGGCGGCGCGGCTGCTGGCCGCGGAGACCGCCGACTGGGTGATCGCCGACGTGGTTCGCGACGGCGTGCCCAGGCGCGCGGTCGTGCTCGGGCCGAGCGACAAGCCGGTGACCGAGCTGGTCCGCCTCGTCGAGGGGATGACGCCGCTGACGGCGCCCGCGGTGGCCCACGTGCTCACCGGGGGCTCCGGCGTGGTCCACGAGATGCTTGAGGACGACTCGCTGATCGGCGAGGTCCCCGGCGGGCCGCCGCTGCTGCGGGTCATGGGCGCGGCGTCACTGCTGGTCGTGCCGATCCAGGGCGAGGCGGGCGCGCTGGGTGCCCTCACTCTGGTACGGCTGCGCGACCGGGAGCCGTTCTCCCTGGCCGACCTGGGGCTGATGGAGGAGATCGGCGCCCACCTGGGGCTCGCGCTGCGCGCCAGGCGCAGTTTCCAGACCCGGTCCCAGGCGGCCGACGCGCTGCGCGCCAGCGTGGTGCCCAGGAGTCTGCCGGACATCCCCGGCGTCGAGGCGGCGGCGATCTACCACGCCGGGTCGAGCCAGGTCGGCGCCGAGTTCTACGACGTCTTCCCGGTGCGGGACGGGTGGGGCTTCGCGCTCGGGGGCGCGGCGGGCAAGGGCGAGGAGGCCGCCTCCGTCACCGCCATGGTGCGCAACGGGCTGCGGGTGCTGAGCGTGTGGGAGTCCGACCCCGTCGAGGCCATGCGCAGGCTGAACCACGCGCTGGTGGCGCAGAACAGCGGGATGTTCGTGATGGCCGTGGCGGGCTTCGTCAGGGCCCGCAGGATCGTGCTGGCCGGGGCAGGGCACCATCCGGCGGCGCTGCTGCAGGCCGACGGCGGGGTGCGCTTCACCGCGGGGGGCGGCGTGCCGCTCGGCATCGCGCCGGAGGCGGAGATCCTCAACGAGGAGATCACGCTGACCTCGGGCCAGACGCTGGTGTTCTACTCCGACGGGCTGGTCGCCTCGCAGAACGACCAGGGGGAGGCCTACGGCGAGACCCGCCTGGCGGACGTGCTGGCGCGCTGCGCGGGGCAGGCGCCCGCGACCGTGGTCAAGGCCGTCGAGGAGGACCGGCACGCCTTCTCCGGCGGGCGGGTGTGGGACGAGATCGTGATCCTCGCGCTGCGCGTCGTGTGACGCCGCAGGGAGTTCCGAAGAATTCGGAGGTTTGCCTGACTCCCCGAGTTGGGTATGGTGATGTGCATCGCAGATGAGTGCCTAAGAAGCAGGCACCCCTGAAGGATTCCAGGCTTTCTCATGCCTAATCTCCTCCCAGAGGTGTGCCGTGAACATCGCATTCGTCTCCTCGGACGCTCCCTCCGCCCTTCAGGGCAAGGACGACCTCGCCTCGCAGCGGGCCCACCTGATGGCCGTGGCCCGCGAGCTCGGCCGTGAGCACAAGGTCACGATCTACACCCGTAAGCACTCGGACGCCGACAGGCCAAGGGTGCGTCTGTCCCCCGGCGTCACGCTGGAGCACCTCTCCGCGGGTCCCGCGCGGGACCTTCCCGAGGACGGTCTGCTGCCCTACCTGTCCGACCTCGGCGAGCAGCTCATGCGGCGCTGGGGCCAGGACCGGCCCGACGTCATCCACGCGCACTCCTGGACCGGCGGGCTCGCCGCCATCGCCGGGGCCAGCGGGCTCGGCGTGCCGTTCACCCAGACCTTCGGCGCCGAGGACGGCCAGGACGCCAGGAAGGCCAAGCTGCGGCGGGCGATCGGCCGCAGGGCGAGCGCGGTGATCGCCGGATGCGGCGACGAGGAGTCCACGCTGATCCGGATGGGCGTGCCGCGCCGCAACATCGCGGTGATCCCCTGCGGGGTGGACGTCGAGCGCTTCAGACGTCAGGGCCCGGCCGCCGCCAAGGGCGCCCGGCCCCGGCTGCTGCACGTCGGGCCGCTGAGCCCGTACAAGGGCGTGCACACCGCGGTGCGCGCGCTGGCGGGCATCCCCGAGGCCGAGCTGGTCGTCGCGGGCGGTCCCGCCGCCGGTGACCTCGGGCAGGACGCCGACGCGCAGCGGGTGATGCTGCTGGCCAAGGAGATCGGCGTCGAGGACCGCGTCACCCTGCTCGGCCAGGTGCCGCACGCCTCGATCCCCAAGCTGATGCGCAGCGCCGACGTGGTCGTCTCGCTGCCCAGGGAGGCCCCGGCCGGGGTCGTCGCCCTTGAGGCCATGGCCTGCGGCGTCCCGATCGTCGCCTCGGCGGTCGGCGCCCACCTGGACTCGATCGTGGACGGCGTGACCGGGCTGCTGGTGCCCGCGGACCGGCCCGCGTGGACCGCCCGCCTCACCCGTGAGCTGCTCGCCGACTCGACCCGCCGTACCGCGATCGGCTTCGCGGGGGCGGACCGGGCGCGTTCGCGCTACTCGTGGGAGCGGATCGGCCAGGAGCTGGTCCAGGTCTACGAGAACGCGATGGCCGTCCAGCGCTGAGCTCGCCGTACGGCACGGGCCGGGACCTTCCTGGAGGGGGAGGTCCCGGCCCTTTTTGTACGGCCTGCATGCCCGAGTTGTCCCGTGCGACTGGATGGACATACGTTTACCTGCATGCTGATTCATCCCTGGGACACCGCGAGCGAGGACGAGGCGCTGGACTTCGTCAGGGCCAACGAGTTCGGCCACCTGATCGCCTCCGGGCGGGGGCGCGAGGTTCCCGTGGTCGTGCCGACCCAGTTCCTGCTGGCCGACGAGCGGACGGTCCTGCTCCACCTGGCCAGGCCCAACCCGATCTGGGCGGCCATCGCGGAGAACCCGGCCGTGGTGCTCTCGGTCGCCGGGGACTGGGCCTACGTCCCCGGCGGGTGGAAGGTCCTGCCGGAGGACGGGGAGGACCCTTCCATGGGAGTTCCGACCACCTACTACGCCGCCGTCCAGCTCGTCTGCGACGCCGAGGTGCTCTCCGGCCCCGAGGAGAAGAAGGAGGTCCTCAGAGCCCAGCTCGGCCGCCTTGAGGCGGAGGGGGCACTCATGGACCCCTCGGCGCACGAACGACAGCTCAGGGGCATCCTGGGGCTCCGGCTGAGGGTCAGGAAGGTCAGCGGCAAGTTCAAGTACGGCGGCAACGTGGACGAGGCGCACCGGCGGCACGTCGCCGACCGGCTGGCCGAGCGGGGCGGCCCCGGCGACGCCGCCGCCCGCGCGCACCTGCTGCGGGGACTCGGGTAGGCGTTTCCCGGTCAGTACGACTGGAGCTCGACCAGGTTGCCGTCCGGGTCGCGCAGGTGGGCGGCGCGCAGGGTCGGCCCCCACTCGGGACGCTCGCGCACGGCGGTCACGAGGGCGCCGCCGTACCGCACGCAGGATTCGGCGGCGGCTTCGAGGGCGCCCTCCGCGGCGGGCACGCGGAGCACCAGGACCGTCGCGTCCCCGGAGTGCCGCCCGCCGGGGACGGGGGCGCCGAGGTCGACGGCCATGGCGGCGCGGCCGTACAGGGCCAGGAGGGTCTGGCCGTCCAGGTCCCAGCTCGCGTAGGGGCCGTTCTCGCCGCCCCTGGCCAGGGTGGCCCCGGCGACCTCGCCGAGCAGGGCCCGGTAGAAGCGGAAGGCCGTGGGGAAGTCGTCCACGAGCAGTCGTGGGTGGAGGGCGTCCATGGTCGTGCTCCATTCGTTGGTGACCACCAATGATTGGAAGTATCCTACAGTTACGGACATGGCGACTCCATGTTTCTCCCAGAGCCTGCTCGACATGGACGTCTTCGTGCTGTCCAACCTCGCCCTGGCCCTGCGCAGGCGGATGGCCGAGCGGTTCGCCGAGCTGGGCGCGAACCGGTGGGACGTGGCCGTGCTCGCGGTCCTGACCGACCACGGCCCGACCGTGCAGCGGGCCCTGGGAACCCTCCTGGGCGTCGATCCCAGCGACATGGTGGACATGGCCGAGCGGCTCGTGGCGGCCGGGTGGGTCGAGCGGGAACGCGACCCGTCGGACCGCCGCCGCTACCTGCTCAGCGTGACGCCCGAGGGGCGGGAGGTGTTCGAGCGCGCCAGACGCGAGGAGGCGCGGCTGAGCGAGGCCCTGCTGGCGCCGCTCGACGAGGAGGACCGGGAGCGCTGGCGCTCGCTGCTGCGCCTGCTCCACGGCCACCTGCGCTCCGGGGACCTCGACGCCCGCCTGTGACGCGCGCTCAGAGCAGGTGGGACGCCTTGAGGGCGAGGTGGACCAGCAGGCGGTCCTGACCGTCGGCCAGGTCGCGGCCCATGAGCCGCTCGGCCTTGCCGAGACGGTAGTAGAGCGTCTGGCGGTGCACACCGAGCGCGGCGGCGGACTCCTGGACGTGACCGGCGCGGTCGAGGTATCCCTCGACGCTCCTGGCCGCCTCGGGGTCGCCGAGCAGCCCGGTGACCTCCCCCGCCAGCTCCCCCAGGTCGGCCCGGGACAGGCGGGTGAGCGTCCGGTAGACGCCGATCCCGGACCAGGCCGCGACCGGGGCGAACTCGGGCACCCGGCCCGCGACCCTGAGCGCCCGTACGGCCTCCTGCCAGCTCCGCCAGGCCTGGGCCGGGTCCTCCCGCGAACCGCCGACCCCGGCGGCCGTGCCGTACATCTCCTGGACGCGTGAGGCCAGCTCGATCGCCTGGCCCGAGGGGACGAGCAGGGCGGCGGCGGGCTCGCCGGAGGTGAGCGGCTCGGGGTCGGCGAGCACGGTCCTGGGGAGGGTCCAGAGGGCGGCGACCCGGTCGGGGGAGGTCCTGACCGCGACCGCCGTCACCGGCCCCGTCACGTCGAGCCGCGCCAGCGCCTGCGCGCGCTCCTCGGGGTCGGAGGAGAACAGCTCGCGCAGGCTCCTGCCCAGGTGCTGGCGGCGGCGGGCGTCCTGGGCGAGCGTCGCGGCGGCCTGCGCCACGAGGCCGGAGACCGAGGCGAGCGTGGCGTCGTCGAGCGTGCCGTCGTCGAGCAGCCACAGGTAGCCGTAGGTGACGCCGAGGTAGCGCAGCGGCACGCAGACCCTGGCCAGCACGCCGAGCTCGGCGTCGGCGGGGATGCGCACCGGGCCCTTGGCGCCCGCTATGCCGTACCCCTCGAAGTAGGCCCGCACCTCCGAGGTCGCGCGGCGGCGCAGGATGGACTCCTGGCGGACCGTGTCGATGTCGCCGCTCTGCGCGGCGTAGGCGAGGAGCTGCAACGAGCGGTCCTCAATGGTGGCCGAGGCGCCGAGCCTGCCGGCGATCTCATCGACTGTCTCCTGTAGCACTCCCCTATTGTTGTACATCTGTATGAAATCCGATCACATCGGTCGTGGCAGATGCACATGGGGTTGACGAAACGTCGGATTTAGTCTAGTAGCATGCTCGGTTCCCTTCTTCTCGCCGGGTCGCGGTTGCCGCTGGTACGGCGCGCGGTCTCCGGCGTTCCGCTGACACGCAAGGTCGTCGACCGCTTCGTGGCGGGCGAGGACGTCCAGCAGGCGGTCACGGCCATCCGGCGGCTGACCGACACGGGTCTCGCCGTCACCATCGACCATCTGGGCGAGGAGACCCGGGACTCCGACGCCGCCGCCGCGACGGCCGACGCCTACGTCGTGCTGCTCGACGCGCTGAGCGAGCTCGGCCTCGGCTCCCGCGCCGAGGTCTCCGTGAAACTCTCCGCCGTCGGCCAGGCGCTCGGCGCGGACGGCGACAAGATCGCCCTGGAGAACGCCCGCCGCATCTGCGAGGCCGCGGCGGCCGTGGGGTCGAACGTGACCTTCGACATGGAGGACCACACCACGGTCGACTCGACCCTCTCCATCCTGCGGGCGGTGCGCGGGGACTTCCCGTCCACGGGCGTCGCCCTGCAGTCCTACCTGTTCCGCACCGAGGAGGACTGCCGCGACCTGTCCCACGAGGGGTCGCGGGTCCGCCTGGTCAAGGGGGCCTACGCCGAACCCGCGTCAGTCGCCCACCAGGACAAGGGCGAGGTCGACAAGGCCTACGTCCGCTGTCTTCGGATCCTGATGGCCGGGCAGGGATACCCCATGGTGGCCACGCACGACGACCGGCTGATCTCGATCACCGAGACGCTCGCCGACCGCTTCGGCCGCTCACGGGGCGGCTACGAGTACCAGATGCTCTACGGCATCCGCACCGACAAGCAGCAGGCCCTGGCGGGCGCGGGCCACACCATGCGCGTCTACATCCCGTACGGCGACGACTGGTACGGCTACTTCATGCGCCGCCTCGCCGAACGCCCGGCCAACATCGCCTTCTTTCTTCGCGCCCTTATCGGAGGCAAGTGATGGATGCCATCTCCAACGTCCCGGCTCCGCTCAACGAGCCCGTCCTCGGCTACGCGCCGGGAAGCGCGGAGCGCTCCGCGCTGGAGAGCCGCGTCAAGGAACTGACCGGCGCCCAGCTCGACCTGACCATGACGATCGGCGGCGAGCAGCGGATGGGCGGTGGCGGCCTCATCGACGTGGTCCAGCCGCACAACCACGCCTCCGTGCTGGGCCGTACTGCCGAGGCCACCGCCGACGACGTGCGGGCCGCGATCGACTCCGCGCTGGCCGCCGCACCCGCCTGGCGGGCCCTGTCGTTCGACGAGCGGGCCGCGATCTTCCTCAAGGCCGCCGACCTGCTGGCCGGGCCGTACCGTAGGACGCTCAACGGCGCCACGGTCCTCGGGCAGTCGAAGTCGGTCCAGCAGGCCGAGATCGACGCGGCGTGCGAGCTGATCGACTTCCTGCGCTTCAACGTCGCCTTCGCTCGCCAGCTCTACAGCGACCAGCCCGTCTCCTCGCCCGGCGTGTGGAACCGGATGGAGTACCGCCCGCTTGAGGGCTTCGTGCTGGCCATCACGCCGTTCAACTTCACGGCCATCGCGGGGAACCTGCCGACGTCGGCGGCCCTGATGGGCAACGTCGTTGTCTGGAAGCCCTCCCCCACCCAGCAGTTCGCCGCGCACTTCACCATGCGGCTGCTTGAGGAGGCGGGCCTGCCGCCCGGCGTCATCAACATGGTGACCGGCAACGGCGCCGCCGTCTCCGAGGTCGCGACCACCCACCCGCAGCTAGCCGGCATCCACTTCACCGGCTCGACCGCGACCTTCCAGCACCTGTGGGCGACGGTCGGCGCCAACATCGCCTCCTACCGGTCCTATCCGCGCCTGGTCGGTGAGACCGGCGGCAAGGACTTCGTGCTCGCCCACCCGTCCGCCGACCCGGCCGTGCTGACGACCGCGCTGGTCAGGGGTGCTTTCGAGTATCAGGGACAGAAGTGTTCCGCGGCCTCGCGCGCCTACGTCCCCCGGTCGATCTGGACGGCGATCCGTGACGACCTCGTCGGCACCGCCGAGTCGCTGACCGTCGGCGACGTGGCCGCCGACCTGTCCACCTTCATGGGCGCGGTCATCGACGAGCGGGCCTTCGCCAAGCACAAGGCCGCGATCGACCGGGCCCGCGAACTCGACTCGATCGAGCTGCTGACCGGCTCCTACGACGACTCGACCGGCTACTTCGTCAGGCCGACCATCCTGGTCTCCGGCGACCCGACCGACGAGATCTTCGTCAAGGAGTACTTCGGGCCGATCCTCGGCGTGCACGTCTACGACGACGCCGACTTCGACACGATCCTCGACCAGATGGAGAGCGTCTCGCCGTACGCGCTGACCGGCTCGGTCATCGCCCAGGACCGCTACGCGATCGCCTCGGCCTCCGAGCGGCTGCGCTTCGCGGCGGGCAACTTCTACGTCAACGACAAGCCGACCGGGGCGGTCGTGGGCCAGCAGCCCTTCGGCGGCGCCCGCGCCTCGGGCACCAACGACAAGGCCGGTTCGATCTTCAACCTGATCCGCTGGGTGAACACCCGCACGATCAAGGAGACCTTCGTTCCTCCGACGTCGTACGGCTACCCGCACATGGGCTGAGGTCTCTTTCTCGTACGCTTTTCGCGCCCGGGGCTCGCGTCGTCGAGTCCTGGGCGTCACGTCACCGTGAAGCCGCCGTCCACCACCACCGTCTGGCCGGTGAGGTAGCCGCCGGCGTCGGAGGCCATCCATACGAGGGTGGCGGCCAGTTCCTCGGGGTGGCCCATGCGGCGGAGCAGGACGCGTGGCATGGTCTCCTCCAGGTAGCCGGGGGCGTACTGCTCGGTCATCTCGGAGGCGAAGAAGCCGGGGGCGACGGCGTTGACCCGGATGCCCTTGCGGCCGCTCCACTGCTGCGCGAGGTCCCGGGTCAGGCCGATCAGCGCGGCCTTGCTGGCCGAGTACGCCGCCTGCGGCAGCCCCGCCGTGGTGAGGCCGAGGACGCTTGAGACGTTGATGATGGACGAGCCCGGCCGCATGACGCGTCCGCATCCCTGGGCGACCCAGTAGCAGCCGTTGAGGTTGGTCTCGATGACACGGCGGAACTGCTCGGGGGTCTCCCTGGTCGCGGGGTGCGCGCTGGCGACACCGGCGTTGTTCACCAGGACGTCGACCCGCCCGAACTCGGCGACGACCCGCTCGACGAGGGCGTAGGCCTGGTCCGGGTCGGACACGTCGGCGGTGACCGGCAGCGCCCTGCGCCCGGTCCCGCGCACCAGCTCGGCGGTGCGCTCAAGGCGGTCGGCGCGCCGTCCGGCGAGGGCGACGTCGGCCCCGGCCTCGGCGAAGGCGCGGGCGAACTCGACGCCGAGTCCTGACGAGGCGCCGGTCACCAGGACGACGCGATCGTCGAGACGGAACCTGTCGAGGATGCTCATGGTCACTCCAAACGAAAGGCGGAAGGCGGAAGGGGCGCCACCGGGGCCGACGGGTGCGGGATCGGGAGGGTGCGACTCAGACAGCTCGGCTCAAAAGTGCGGCTCAAAGGTGCGGCTTGGAGATGCGGTTCAGGCTGTGGCGTGTTGTCGGTGCTGGGTGCCGATCTCGCGGTACCACGCGAGGAGGTCCGGACGGTCGATGCTCGCGGGGTCCACCACGCTCGCGGGGTCGTCGCCTCGCAGCAGCCGTTTGACCGGCACCTCCAGCTTCTTGCCCGTGCGGGTGTGCGGGATGCCGGGCGCGGCGATGATGTCGTCGGGAACGTGCCGGGGTGAGGCGTGGGTCCTGATGGCGGCCCTGATGACGTCGCGGAGCTCCTCGTCCAGTTCCACGCCGGGGGCCGTGGTGACGAACAGCGGCATCCAGTAGCCCCCGTCGGCCTCCTCGATCCCGACGACCAGGGCCTCGGCCACCTGCGGGAGATCCTCGACGGGGGCGTAGATGTCGCCGCTGCCCATCCGGACCCCGCGGCGGTTGAGGGTGGCGTCGGAGCGTCCGTGGATGACGACGGTCCCGTGGGCGGTGACCGTGATCCAGTCGCCGTGCCGCCAAACGCCGGGGAAGGTGTCGAAGTAGGCGCCGCGCAGCCGTACGTCGCCGGGATCGTTCCAGAACCGGAGCGGCATCGACGGCATCGGCCGCGTGACGACGAGTTCCCCGACGGCCTCCTCGACCGGCGCGCCGAGGGGGTCGAAGGCGTCGAGCGCCACGCCCAGGCACGGCGCCGAGAGCTCACCCGCCCACACCGGCACCGTCGGCACCCCACCGGCGAAGGCGGTCACCACGTCGGTGCCGCCGCTGGTGGAGACCACCGCGACCCGCGAGGGCAGGTTCCCGATGGTCCAGCGGTGCAGGTCCGCGGGGAAGGTCGAGCCGGTGACCGCCAGGCAGCGCAGGCCGTCCAGGCGGTGGGCGCCGGGATCGATTCCGGCCTTCTGGCACGCCGCCAGGTAGCCGGGGCTGGTGCCGAGCACCTGGACGCCGGTGCTCGCGGCGAGGTCCCAGAGCCGGTCGGGGCCGGGGTGGGCCGGGCTGCCGTCGTAGCAGACGACGGTGACGCCGAGCAGGAGTCCGCCGACCAGGAAGTTCCACATCATCCAGCTTGGGCTGGTGTACCAGAACATGCGGTCACCGGCGCGCAGGTCGAGGTGGAAGGCGGCGTGCTTGCGGTGTTCGAGCACCACACCGCCGTGGCCGTGCACGATGCCCTTGGGGCGCCCGGTGGTCCCGGAGGAGAAGAGCACCCACAGCGGGTGGTCGAAGGGCACGTCGGCCGGGGCCAGCGTGACGCCGGTACGGCCTGCGGCCTCGGCCCAGGGCAGGGCGTCCGGGATCTTCCCCTCGCCCACGAACACCGTCGTCACCAGTCCGGGAAGGGCGGCGCGCAGCTCGTCGAGGTCGCGGCGCCGGTCGACGCGACGGCCCGCGAAGTCACAGGCGTCGGCCGCGACGAGCACGGTCGGCTCAAGCTGGGACAGGCGCGCGACTGCCGCCGCCGAGCCGTAGTCGAGGCCGCACATCGCCCAGACGGCGCCGAGGCTCGCCGTGGCGAGGAATCCGACCACCGCCTCGACGCCGTTGGGCAGGTAGCCGACGACCCGGTCTCCTGGGCCGACTCCCAGCTCGGTGAGGGTGGCCGCGAGGGACGCCACCTGGTCGCGCAGCCCGGCCCAGGTGACCTCGCGGGTGTGTCCGGACTCCTCGACGGCGATGACGGCGACGTCGTGGTCGGGGCGGTCGCGGAACACCTCGCGGGTGTAGTTCAGGGTGGCGCCGGGGAACCACACGGCGCCGGGCATGCGCTCCCCGGACAGCGCCGGTGCCCCGGCGGGGCGGGGCGGCATGCCGAAGTGGTCCCACACCGCGGACCAGAAGCCGTCGAGGTCCTCAACTGACCAGCGCCACAGGTCGCGGTAGCCGGTGGTCAGGTCACGGCCGGTGAGTGTGGACGCGTGCCTGGCGAACGCGGTGACGCGGGCACCGGTGACGGTCTCCGCTGAGGGGGACCAGTCCGGAGGGACGGGGGGCATGTCGATGACTCCTTCACTCACGGGTGAGCGCGCCGGAGATCAGCACCTGGGTGGTGTGGGCGATGTGGTCGCGCAGCAGCCGCGCGGCCAGTACGGCGTCGCGGGCGAGGGCGGCATCGAGGATGGCGCGGTGTTCGCCCGCGACGTCCCGGTCCTTCTCGTTGCCCAGCGGCCCCGCCCACCGGCGGTAGAGCTCGGCCTCGTCGCGCAGGCCCAGCGCGATGCCGACCATGCGCCGGCTGGGGCAGCCCTGCAGGAGCGCGCGGTGGAACACCTCGTGGGCGGTGTACCACTCTTCGAGCGTCTCCTCGGAGGCGTTCCGGGTGTCGATCCGGGACAGGACGTGGTGGGCGGCCACGATGTCGCCCTCCCAGGCCATGTCGCCGTGCACGACGGCCTGGCGGAACGTCGTCGCCTCGATCTCGACCCGCGCCATGGTGAGGTCGGTCAGTTCCTCCTCCGACAGTTCGGCGACGGTGTAGCCCTGGTGGGCCTGGGGCCGTACGAGACGCTCTGAGGCGAGGCGGGCCAGCGCCTCGCGGGCGACCCCGACGCTGGTGTCGTAGGCCGCGCAGAGGGCCGGGAACTTCAGGCGGGCGCCGGGCTGGAGGCGCGCCGCGAAGATGTCGGCCCGGATCCGCTCGTACACCTGGTCGGTCCGTGTCTTCTTCGCGCCGTTCTGCTGGGGCATGGGGCGAAGCCTAGCTTGATACGAAACAGCCCACAACATTCGAATGTCTATTGACATTTGCGAAACTCAGTACGCATGGTGTGTGACCTAGGACATCGCGGACGAGACGAGAGGAAGCACCGATGCGTATCGGGAACATCGGGGGGCGGGCACTGCTGATCACCGGCGAGGACACCGGGATCGACATCGCCACCGCCAGCGAGGGCGTCTTCGGCCCGTCCGTGCAGACGCTCTACGACCGGTGGGCGGAGTTCCGGGCCTGGGCGGCTCGGGCACCGCTGGACGACGCGGAGGCGCGTCACTTCACCCCGGAGGAGATCGACGCCCCGGCCCCCGCGCCGCGGCAGGTCTTCGCGATCGGGCTCAACTACGCCGAACACGCCGGTGAGTCGGGCGTCGCCGTACCCGAGGAACCGGCGGTGTTCACGAAGTTCCCCACCTCCCTGACGGGGCCGGTCACCGAGGTCACCCTGCCCGAGGGCAACGTGGACTGGGAGGTCGAACTCGTGGTGGTCATCGGCCGCGAGGCCAGGAACGTTCCACGGGAGAACGCCTGGGAGTACGTCGCGGGCGTGACCGTCGGCCAGGACCTCTCCGAGCGGAGACTCCAGCACGTCGGGCCGCTGCCGCAGTTCAGCCTGGCCAAGTCCTATCCGGGTTTCGGGCCGATTGGACCGTTCCTGGTGACCGTCGACGAGTTCGACGATCCCGACGACCTCGTCCTCGGCTGCTCGGTCAACGGCGAGACGGTCCAGAGCTCGCGAACCCGTCACATGATCTTCTCGGTGCCGGAGCTCCTGGCCAGGCTGTCGGCCGTCGCCCCCCTGCTGCCCGGCGACGTCGTCTTCAGCGGCACCCCCTCCGGCGTCGGGGGCGCCCGCAGACCGCCGAGGTTCCTCGCTCCCGGGGACACGCTCGTGTCCTACGTGCAGGACATCGGCCGCCTCACCCAGACCTTCGTCTCCGCCTAGGGGAAGACATGGCACTGCACCGACTCAACTCGCTCACCGTCGGCGTTCCGAACCTCGCCCCGACGCTGGAGTACTACCGCGACTTCGGCCTGCGCCCCGAGGCCGACGGGTGGCTGTCCACCGTCGACGGCGGCCGCCAGCTCCGCCTGGTCCCGGCGCCGACCCGCAGGCTCGTCGAGCTTGAGATCGGGGTGGACGACCCCGACGACGTCGGGAGGATGGCGCGGCGGCTGCGGGCCCTCGACCTCGACGTGGACGCGCGGCAGGACCGGCTCGCCGTCCTGGAGCCGATCAGCGGCGTGCGCGTCGTGGCCCGGGTGACCGGCCGTCTCGTCCAGCCCCACGTCCCCGCCCCGCCGTACAACGCGCCAGGTGATCCGGCGCGCGGCTCGACGCGGGCGCCCGGGATCCTGCGGGAGACGCCGGTACGGCCCCGCAGGCTCGGCCACGTCGTCATCGGCTCGGTCGACCAGCCCGCCACGGAACGCTTCTTCGCCGACGGCGTCGGCCTCAAGGTCAGCGACGTGGTGCCCGGGATGGCGGCCTTCATGCGCTGCTCGACCGACCACCACAACGTCCTGGTCTCCCAGGCGCCGGTTAACTTCCTGCACCACACCTCCTGGCAGGTGGACGACGTCGACGAGATCGGCCGTGGCGCCACGGCGATGCTCCGCGAGCACCCGGAACGCCACGTCTGGGGGCTCGGCAGGCACCACATCGGGTCGAACTTCTTCTGGTACCTCAAGGACCCGGCGGGGAACTTCGCGGAGTACTACTCCGACCTCGACTGCATCGTCGACGACGCGCTCTGGAAGCCCGAGGTGTGGGACGCCGCGCACAGCCTCTACACCTGGGGGCCGCCCCCTCCCCCGTCCTTCGTCGAGCCGGACGACCTCGCCGCGCTGATGGCCGGCGCCCACCAAGCCCCCTGACCAGCCCCGGGAGTAACCGCCATGACCCACCCCACCACCGCGGGCTACGACGTCGTCATCGTCGGGGCCGGACCCGCCGGACTGACCCTGGCCCGGTTGCTGGCGATGCGGCGGCACCGTGTCGCGCTCGTCGATCCCAACCGCATCGTCTGCCAGCACCCCAGGGCGACCCACCTCGACGACGAGACGATGCGCACCCTGCAGACGCTCGGCGCCGCCGATCTCGAAGCGAGGTTCCTGCGCCAGGAGAGCTGGCAACTGCGGTCGGCGGACGGCTCGGTGTTCCTTGAGTTCGAGATGCCCGGCGACAACTCCGACCAGGGCTGGCGCGCGGACTACCAGTTCCACCAGCCCGACTTCGAGTCCCGGCTGCGGGGCCTGCTGGTCGACGACCACGTCGACCTGCTGCTCGGAGCGGAGGTGACCGGCTTCACCCAGACCGACGACGCCGTTCTCGTACGGCTGGCCGACCGGCGCACCGGCGAGGAACGCCTCGTCGAGGCGGCGTACATGGTCGGCAGCGACGGGGCGAACTCGTTCGTCCGCGGGGCGGCCGGTGCCGAGGTGGAGGACCTCGACGGCACCCAGCGCTCGCTCATCATCGACATCCACCCCTACGAGCATCCGCGAAGCCTGCCCGACAGGAGCGGCTTCATCGTCTGCGAGGACGAACGGCCCCTGACCTACGTGCCGACGTTCCCGCCGAAGCTGCGGTTCGAGTTCATGCTGAGGGACGGCGACGACGCCCACGCGTTCGAGCATCCCGCCCGGACCTACGACCTGCTCTCACGGTGGCTGACGCCGGGTTCCTACCGGATCCTGCGCACCGACGTCTACGAGTGGCACGCCCGGCTCGTGCACGGCTGGCGCCGGGGACGCGTGCTGCTCGCGGGCGACGCCGCCCACGAGATGCCGCCGATGCTCGGCCAGGGAATGTGCTCCGGCCTGCGGGACGCGACGAACCTGGCGTGGAAGCTCAGCGCCGTCCTCTCCGGGGCGGACCAGGCGCTTCTCGACACCTACGAGAGTGAGCGTTCGCCCCACGTGCGCCCCTACATCGTGGAGTCGGCGCGGCAGGCGAACCTGATCGAGGCCTTCGCCGACCCCGCGGCGCGTCCCGCCCCCGGCCCCGCCCAGATCCTGGTGCGCCACCGCCCGCTGCTCGGACGTGGGCTCGTGCCAGAACCGGCAGACCCCGTCGGGCAGCTCAGCCCGCAGCCGCGCACCGCCGAGGGCACCCTCCTGGACGACCTGGTCGGCTACCGGTTCCTCGTCGCCGGTGACCGCCCGACGATCCGCGGGGTCTCGGACGCCACCCGTGCGACGTGGGAGCGGCTGGGCTTCGCCGTACTCGACGATCCGCCCGTGGAGATGACCGGCTGGCTGGCCTCCCACGGGGCCGACGCCGTGATCATCCGGCCCGACCGGTACACCCACGCCGCCGTCACCGGCTCCGCCGCCCTGGACAGGGCGACGGTCGAGCTGGGCGAGTGGCTCCTGCCCGTCAGGGAGGCGGCATGAGGCCGTACGCCACCGGGATGACCTGGGGAGAGGGGCCGCGCTGGCACGACGGCGCGCTGTGGCTCTCCGACACCCAGGGCCGCAGGCTGTGGACCGACGCCGACGGCACGTGGACCGCGACCCCGCTGGAGTCGGTCTCCAACGGCCTGTGGTTCCTGCCGGACGGCCGCCTGGTCGGCGCCATGATGGACGAGAGACGGATCGGCGTGTGGAGCGGCGGGCGCTGGGAGACCTACGCCGACCTCGCCCCGCTCGGCGTCGGACCGCTCGGCGACCTCGTCGGTGACGCCGCGGGCAACCTCTACGTCGACGACGTCGCCTTCGCCGCCGCCCGTGGGGAGCCGCCCCGCCCGGGACGCGTCGTCCTCGTCCGCGCGGACGGAACCGCCACGGTCGCCGCGGAGGACGTCGAGTTCCCCAACGGGCTCGCGTTCCTCGACGGAGGCGCCACCCTCGTCGTCGCCGAGACCTCCCGGCAGCGGCTCACCGCGTTCCGGGTCGCGGCGGACGGCACCCTGCGCGACCGGCGCGTCTACGCCGACGTCGCCGCCCTGGTCGGCCCCGAGGCCAGGCCGGACGGCATCTGGCCCGCCGAGGAGGGCGTCTGGGTGGCCACCACGACGGGACGGGTGGTCGCGCGGCTCCGCGAGGGCGAACTCGCCGAGTCCGTTGACGTCTCCCCCGGCTATCCGATCGCCTGCTGCGCCGACGACCGGGGACGCCTCCTGGTGACCGTCGCGCACACCGAGGGAGCACCCCTGCTCGACGCGCTCGCCCGCAGGGCGGTCAGCACCACGGCGGTCCTCGTTCCCACCACCCCCCACCGCTGAACCCCTGGAAGTCCCGCATGAACACCACTGCCAACACCCCCGCTCCCATTCCTTCCGTACGGCGCCGCCTGGTGGGCGCCGGGCTCGCCACGGCGCTCCTGGCCGCGCTGGCCGCGTGCGGCGGCGGCGCCACCACGACCTCGGCCTCGGCCGGGCCGGAGACGAAGGAGGGCACGGCTGCGCGGGCCGCTCTCGCCGACCTGGCGCGGCCCTTCGGGGAGGTGCCGACGCTCGGCACACCGTTCGACACCGCCGCGCTGGCGGGCAAGACCGTCTACTACGTGCCGATCGCGCTGAAGGTCGGCCACTTCCCGCTGATCACGAAGAACCTCACCGACGCCCTCGGCCGCGTCGGCGTCAAGCTCTACACCTGCGACGGGCAGGGCAACCCGTCCGGCATCAGCTCCTGCCTCGACCAGGCGATCGCGTCCAAACCGGCCGCCGTCGTCACCGACTACATCCCCTACGAGATGGTGCCGACCGCCATCGACCGGGTCCGCAAGAGTGGCGTCCCCGTGTTCGTCGCGGGCGCGGCGGCCCCCGAGGGCACCGAGCAGTCGGCGACCTTCGCCTTCGGCGACCCCGACAGGCAGGGATTCGTCCTGATGGACGGGATCGGTGACGCGGTCGTCGCGGACTCCGACGGAAAGGCGAGCGTCCTGCTGCTGTCCGTGACCGACAGCGCCAGCACCCGGCGCGCGGGCGCCCGCGCCGCCGCGCATCTCAAGGAGGCCTGCCCCGGCTGCAGGCTCGTCGTCAAGGAGGTGAGCCTCAGCCGGATGAAGGACGTCCCGTCGCTGGTGAGCAGCGCGCTCCTCACCGACCCGTCCATCGGCTACGTGATCCCGCAGTACGACACCTATCTGGCGGCCACCACCACCGGTCTCCAGTCGAGCGGCAAGGCCCGCGACGTCAGGATCGCCACCAGCGGCGCGACCCTCGCCGCCGTGCAGCAGGTAAAGACCAACGACCGGCTGATCGCGGTCGCCGGTGTCAACCCGCCCTACCTGGCGTGGACCATGGCCGACTCGGTGCTGCGGATGCTGGCCGGTCAGCGGCCGCCCGCGGAGTACCCCTCGCTGGCGCGGGCCTTCACCAAGGACAACATCGGCACGCTCGACCTGACCCCCGAGGCCGAGGTCAGCGGCAGGTGGTTCGGGGAGCCCGGCGCCTACCAGAAGGCGTTCACCGGCCTGTGGGGCGTACGGTGACCTCGGCGCCGCCCCGCCTGGAGCTGTCGGGGCTGTCGAAGTCCTTCGGCGCCTTCCGCGCCCTCCGCGACGTGGACCTGACCGTCGGGGCGGGCGAGATCCACGGCCTGGTCGGGCAGAACGGCTGCGGCAAGTCCACCCTCGTGAAGATCCTCGCCGGGTACCACCCGCCGGACCGGGGAGGACGCATCCTGGTCGACGGCCGGGCGCTCGCCACCCCGGTCAGGCCGCGGGACCTCCGCGCGGCGGGCATCGCCATCGTGCACCAGGACTTCGGGCTGGTGCGGGAGAAGTCGGTCGCCGAGAACATCGCCGTCGGGTCCTTCACCACGACCCGGTGGGCGCGACGGGTGGACTGGCGCGCCGGGGAGAGGCGGGCGGCCGAGCTCCTGGAACGTCTCGACGCCACCTGGATCGACCCGGCGCGGCCGGTGAGCGCGCTCGGCCCGGCCGACCGTTCGATCGTCGCCATCGCCAGGGCACTGCGCACCCAGCGTCCCGGCGAGGGGCTGATCGTGCTGGACGAGTCGACCAGGGCGCTGCCGAAGGACAGCCTGGAGGACTTCTACCGGGTCCTGCGCGGCGTGGTCCTGCGCGGCGGCGCCGCCCTCGTGGTCTCCCACAGCCTGGAGGAGATCAGACGGATCACCGACCGGGTCACCGTACTGCGCGACGGCTCCGTCGTCGGCAGAAGCGTGGACACCGCCGGTACCTCTGAGCAGGAGATCGCGCGCCGGATGCTCGGCCGGGTCGTGGAGCGACGCGTCCACAACCGGCGGGAGACACCCCGGTCCGGACCCCCGATCACGGTCAGCGGCCTCACCGGACGCACGGTCCGCGAGGTGTCGATGGAGATCGGGCCCGGTGAGGTCGTCGGGCTCACCGGCGTCGCGGGAGCGGGCTGGGACGAGGTGCCGTACCTGCTCACCGGCGCGCGCCGTCCCGCCAACGGCTCCGTCAGGACCGGACGCGCCAGCGTCGATCTCGCCCGTGCCCACAGTCGCGACTGCATCGCGGCCGGTATCGCACTGCTGCCCGAGCACCGCATCGACGACGGCCTCGCGCTCACCCTGCCGGTCGGCGAGAACGTCACCCTGCCCCGGGTCCGGCTCCGGGGCCGCCCGTGGCTCATCGGCCGCGGATGGCAGCACGCCGAGGTCACCTCGGTCCTCGACGATCTCGGCGTACGGCCCCGCCGCCCCGACATCCCCGTCGGGCAGCTCAGCGGCGGCAACCAGCAGAAGGTGATGCTCGGGAAGTGGCTGGCCGGCCGTCCCGAGCTGCTGGTCCTGCACGAACCCACGCAGGCGGTCGACGTCGGCGCCCGCGAGGACATCCTGCGAGCCATCTCGGAGACGGCCGAGCGCGGGGTCGCCGTCGTCGTCGCCTCCATCCAGCCCGCCGACCTGGCCGCGGTCTGCGACCGGGTGCTGATCTTCCGCGACGGCGGGATCGACGGTGAGATCACCGCCCCCACCGAGGACGCCGTCGTCGAGGCCGTGTACGCCGCTCCGTCCCCCTCCCCACGCAGAAAGGGCTGACCCGTGTCCCAGACGAAATCACCAAGCGGCGTCGCGGCACCGGCCCGGCCTCGGGCCGCCGACGGCCTCGACTGGCAGCGGTTCACCAGCCGCTACGCCATCGTCGGAATCTGGATCCTCATGTGCGGCCTCTACGCCGCGCTGATGCCCGGCGCGTTCCTGCAGGGCTCGACGTTCCGCAGCGTCTTCGCCTCCCAGCAGGCCCTGGTGTTCCTGGCGCTGGCCGCGATGATGACGTTCGTCGTCGGCGAGTTCGACCTGTCCATCGCCTCCGCGCTCGGCCTCTCGGCCACCCTGGTGCCGGTCCTGGCCATCCTCCACGGCTGGAACCTGGGGCTCGCCTGCGTGGTCGCCGTGCTCGCGTCGGCCCTCGGCGGGCTGGTCAACGGCTTCCTGGTCGTGAGGATCGGCGTCCCCGCGCTCATCGTGACCCTGGGCAGCTCCACCCTCATGCTCGGGATCGCCTCGCTGGTCTCGCACCAGACGACCGTCTCCGGCCTGTCCCCGGGGTTCGCCGACGTCGCCCTGTACGAGGTGGCCGGGCTGCCGGTCAGCTTCTTCTACGGCCTGGCCCTCGCCCTGGCGATCGGCTACGTGCTCACCTTCACCCCTCTCGGGCGGCACATGACCTTCGTCGGCGCCAACCGCGAGGTCGCCAGGCTCGCCGGGGTCGCCGTCGACCGCATCCGGCTCGGCGCGTTCGTCGTGGGCAGCACGCTCGCCGGGGTCGGCGGGGTGCTGCTGGTCGCCTCGGTCGGCGGCTACGACTCCACGGTCTCCCCCACCTACCTCCTGCCCGCCTTCGCCGCGACCTTCCTCGGCACCGCCGTCGTACGGCCGGGCCGCTTCAACCCGATCGGCACGCTAGTGGCGATCTACTTCCTCGCCACCGGGATCCTCGGGCTGCAGATGCTCGGCTACACCGGGTGGATCGAGAACGTCTTCTACGGCACCGCGCTCATCATCGCCGTCTCCGTCGCCACCATCGTCCGCCGCCGCACGGCCTCGACCTGAGGAGACCACCATGCGTTACATCGCCCTGGAAGAGGCGTTCGCCCTTCCCGAGCTGGCCGCGCGCCAGCCCACGGTCCCCATGCGCATCCGCGTCACCGACGAGTACGCCGAGATGTGCGGCCGCAAACTCGTCGACTTCGAGGAGTACCGCCTGCCCGAGATGGACGCCAACGGCGTCGACATCCAGGTGCTGTCGCTGACGGTTCCCGGCATCCAGGCCGACACCGCCCCGGACAGGGCCGTGGACAACGCCGTGTTCGCCAACGACGCCCTCGCCGAGGTCGTCGGCAGGCACCCGGCCAGGTTCCGCGGGTTCGCCGCGCTCCCCATGCAGGACCCCGGTGCCGCGGTGGCCGAGCTCGACCGCTGCGTGCGGCAACTCGGTTTCGTCGGCGCCCTGGTCAACGACCACACGCGGGGGCGCTACCTGGACGATCCGGCCTACGAGGAGCTGTGGAGCGCGCTTGAGGAGCTCGGGGTGCCGCTCTACCTGCACCCGGGGTCGGTCCCCGCCGACGACTGGCACGTCATGCGGGGCAGGCCCGAGATGTACGGCGCGAGCTGGAGCTGGCAGGCCGAGACCGGGGGTCACGCGATGCGCCTGGTCTACGCGGGCGTGTTCGACCGGCATCCACGCGCGACGCTCATCCTGGGCCACCTGGGAGAGTTCCTTCCCTTCCAGCGTTCCCGCCTGGACTCCCGGTACCGGACGCTGCGGGTGGACACCCCGCTGCTGCGCATGCCGTCGGAGTACATCGGCACCAACATCGTGCTGACCACCAGTGGCGTGCTCGACCCGGCGGCGATCGAGGCGGCGGTGCTCACCGCCGGGGCCGACGCGGTGATGTTCTCCGTCGACTACCCCTACGAGGACACCGCGGCGGCCGTGGCGTCGGTCGAGAAGGCGAACCTCTCCGACGACGTCAAGGAGCGGATCGCCCACCGCAACGCCCGCCGCGTGCTCGGCATCTGAACCCGTCCACCACCCAGAGACGACAAGCAGCGAACGGACTGACTGATGGAGCTCTACCAGCACCGATGGACAGGCGAGAGCGATCTCGACCCGTTCGTGGTCAACGACCCCGCCGACGGGTCGGAGATCACCCGGGTTCGCCCGCACAGCGCCGAGGAGATCGACGCGGCCGTCACGCGCGTCGCCGGGGGCCAGGCGATCTGGGCCTCCCGTCCCCCGGCCGAACGGGCCAGGGCACTGCACGCCGTCGCCGACACCCTCCGGGCCCACGCCGAGGAGATCGCACGGCTTGAGACCAGGGAGAACGGCAAGCCGCTGGACCAGGCACGCGGCGACGTGTTCGCCTGTATCGGCCTTTTCGACTTCTTCGCCGCGGCCATCGTGGCGGAACACGGCCACGCCAGGCACACGCCGTTCTCGCTCGACACCACCGAGCTGGTGCCGTACGGCGTGGTCGGCGCGATCATCCCGTTCAACTGGCCGCCGATCCACACCGCGGGCAAACTGGCCCCGGCTCTCGCGGCGGGCAACGCGGTCGTCCTCAAACCCGGCGAACAGGCTCCGCTCACGCCGACCCGGATCTGCGAACTCGTCGCCGAGACGCTCCCCGACGACGTGGTCTCCGTGGTGCACGGCGGGATCGAGCAAGGGCAGTTCCTGGTGACCCACCCGGGCATCGGGAAGATCACCTTCACCGGGTCCCCGGGAGCGGGCCGGGAGGTCGCCAGGGCGGCGGCGGTCAACCACACCCCGGCCCTGATGGAGCTCGGCGGCAAGAACTGCCTGATCGTGTGCGAGGACGCCGACCTTCCCTCGGCGGCGGCCTGGGCCGTCGAGGGCGCCTTCTTCAACCAGGGCGAGGCCTGCACCGCCGCGTCGCGGATCCTGGTGCAGGAGTCCGTACACGACGCGTTCATGGCGCTGCTCAACGAGGCCACCGGCCGTCTGACCGTCGGCGCGGGCACCCGGCCCGGCACCCACGTCGGTCCGATGGTCACCGCCGCCCAGCGTGACCGGGTCCTGGAGTACATCGAGATCGGCACGTCCGAGGGCGCGACGGTCAGCGCGCGGGCCTGCCTGCCGGCCGATCCCGAGCTCGCGGGCGGCTACTACGTCGCCCCGACCGTCTTCGACGGGGTGACCCGCGACATGCGTGTCGCCCGCGAGGAGATCTTCGGGCCGGTGACCGCGGTCCTCACGTTCACCGACGACGCCGAGGCCGTCGAGATCGCCAACGACACCGACTACGGCCTCATCGCGGGCGTCTTCTCCGGGGACGTCTCCCGGGCGATGGCGATCTGCGGCGGCCTGCGGGTCGGCATGACGCTGGTCAACAACTACAACCGCGCGCTGACCGGCAACCCCTTCGGCGGCGTCAAGGCGAGCGGCCACGGCAGGGAGCACACCCTGGAGACACTGCGCGAGTACGGCTACGCCAGGCTGCTGCGCGTCCCGAACGGCAAGGTGCCCGTCCCGCGCTGGCAGACCATCGAGGGGCTGGTCCCGTGAGCGGCCCGACGACGCACACCGGCAGGGTGGCCGTCGTGACCGGCGGGGCACGCGGGTTCGGCGCGGCCATCGCCACGGAGCTGGCGCGCAGGGGCGCGGCCGTCGCGGTCGTCGACCGGGACGACGCCGCCGAGACCGTGGCCGGGATCGAGGCGGCGGGCGGCACGGCGCTCGCCGTACAGGCCGACGTCGCGGACCCGGACTCGGTGACGGCGGCCACCGGACGGATCCTCCGGCGGTTCGGCCGGGCCGACATCCTGGTCAACAACGCCGGGATCATCGTCGCCGGGGACTTCTTCGACACCGACTACGACACCTGGCGGCGGGTGCAGGCGGTGAACCTGGACTCGCAGTTCCTCATGGCCAGGGCCCTGGCCGGTTCCATGCGGCGCAACGGGTGGGGGCGCATCGTCAACGTCGCCTCCAACACCCTCGGACTGGTCGCCCCGCATCTCACCGCGTACATCGCGAGCAAGGGCGGGGTCGTCGGGTTCACCCGCGGCCTGGCCTCCGATCTCGCCGAGTACGGCATCACGGTCAACGCCGTCGCGCCGACCGCGTCGCGCACCCCCGGCGGCGAGGCCGCCATCACCGAGGAGGTGCTGCGGCTCTCGGCGCGGATGCAGGCGATCAAACGGGTCGGCGAGGCCGGTGACATCGTCGGCGCGGTCTGCTTCCTCAGCGGCGACGACGCCGCGTTCGTCACCGGCCAGACCCTCGTGGTCGACGGCGGCTGGGTCAGGGCCTGAGCCGCCCCTATTCCAAGGAGACATCCATGCCAGAAGCAGTGATCGTCGCGACCGCCCGGTCGCCGATCGGACGCGCCAACAAGGGGTCTCTGGCCACGGCACGCCCCGACGACCTCGCCGTCCAGATGGTGGACGCGGCGTTGGCGAAGATCCCCGAACTCGACCGGAGGCGGATCGACGACCTGATCCTGGGCTGTGCCCAACCGGCGGGCGAGTCGGGCCACAACCTGGCACGCGCGGTGGCGGTCCTGGCGGGCATGGACCACCTGCCCGGGGTCACGGTCAACCGCTACTGCTCCTCAAGCCTGCAGACCACCCGGATGGCGATGCACGCGATCAGGGCCGGTGAGGGCGACGTCTTCGTCTCGGCGGGGGTGGAGACGGTCAGCCGCTACGGGCTCGGCATGGCCGACGACCTCCCCGGCACGCACAACCCGCGCATGTCCGACGCCGAGCGCCGTACCCGGGAACGGATCGACGCCGCGGCGCCCTGGAGCGACCCCCGCGAGACCGGGGCACCGCCCGACCTCTACATCGCCATGGGGCAGACCGCGGAGAACGTCGCCCGGTACGCCGGGGTGTCGCGTCGCGACCAGGACGAGTTCGCCGTCCGCAGCCAGAACCTCGCGGAGAAGGCGATCGGCGACGGGTTCTTCCAGCGGGAGATCAGCCCGGTCACGCTGCCCGACGGCACCGTGGTGAGCGCCGACGACGGGCCACGGCCCGGCGTCACCCTGGAGGCGGTGAGCGCGCTGAAGCCGGTCTTCCGCCCCGACGGCACCGTCACCGCGGGCAACTGCTGCCCGCTCAACGACGGCGCGGCCGCCGTGGTCGTCATGAGCGACACCAAGGCCGCGGAACTGGGCCTGACGCCGCTGGCCCGGGTGGTCGCCACCGCCGTCTCCGGCCTGTCGCCGGAGATCATGGGCCTCGGTCCCGTCGAGGCCACCCGGCGGGCACTCGCCCTGGCGGGCATGGGGATCGACGACATCGACCTCGCCGAGATCAACGAGGCGTTCGCCGCCCAGGTGATCCCCTCCGCGCGGGAACTCGGAATCGACGAGGACAGACTGAACGTGAACGGCGGAGCCATCGCCCTCGGGCACCCCTTCGGGATGACCGGGGCCAGGATCACGACCACGCTCATCAACTCCCTGCGGTTCCACGACAGGGAGATCGGCCTGGAGACCATGTGCGTGGGCGGCGGGCAGGGAATGGCGATGATCCTGGAGAGGCTGTCATGACGACACTGTCCTTCGACTACGGCGGCCAGGTGGTCCTGGTGACCGGTGGGGCGCGGGGAATCGGCCGCGCGATCGGCCGGTTCTTCGTCGACGCCGGAGCGACCGTCTACCTGCTCGACTTCGACGGCGAGCAGGTGGCCGCGACGGCGGCCGAACTGGGCGCGCGGTGGCTCCGCTGCGACGTCGGCGACACCGCCTCGGTGAACGCCGCCGTCGACACGGTGATGGAACAGGCCGGACGGCTGGACGTCCTGGTCAACAACGCGGGGATCCTCAGGGACACGGTGCTGTGGAAGCTCACCGACGACGACTGGGAGCGGGTGATGACCGTCCACGCCGGTGGCACCTTCCGGATGACGCGGGCCTGCGTGCCCCACCTGCGGGCACGTGGCTACGGCAGGATCGTGAACGTCACTTCATACTCCGGGCTGCACGGCAACGTCGGGCAGGCGAACTACGCCACGGCCAAGGCGGGCATCGTCGGCTTCACCAAGACCGCGGCCAAGGAGCTGGCCCGCTTCGGGATCACGGTCAACGCCGTCTCACCGAGCGCGGAGACCCGCATGATCGCCTCCATGCCGCAGCGGAAGCGGGAGGAGATGGCCGCAGGCACCCCCATGGGGCGGTTCGCCGAGCCCGCCGAGATGTGCCCGGCCATCGGTTTCCTGGCGTCCCCCGAGGCGGGGTACGTCACCGGGACGGTGCTTCCCGTGGACGGGGGGCTGTCGATGTGACGACGCCGCCGCGGGGTCTCACCCGCGGCGCGGACCGCCCGGGGCTCGCACCGCCGAGTCCCGGGCGTCGTCTCGGGGAGGCTCAGGTGGGGCGGGGGTTGAGCAGGGTGTCGAAGAGGGTGTTCACCAGGTCTGGGGAGATGGCCGCTCCCGTCAGGGCGCGGTAGAGGATCGGGCCGACGAGGGCGTCGAGGGCGGCGTCGGGGTCGAGGGCGGGTGAGAGCTCGCCGGTGCCGATCGCGTGCGTGAGCATGGCGCGTTCCCGGTCGCGGCGCGGGCCGAGATAGTCCCGCTGGAAGGTCTCGGCCGTGCCGGGGTTGTGCTGCGCCTCGGCGATGAGGGCGAGCAGGACCGCACCCGCGGGGTCGTCGGTGAGGAAGCGCGCGAAGTCGTGCAGGTAGCCACGGACGTCCTCCGCCGTGGGCTCATCGGCGGGGACGGGGAAGCGTTTCTCGCTGTCCTCGACGAGCGTGTCGAGGAGGATCTCGACCTTCGAGGGCCACCAGCGGTAGATCGTCTGCTTGGCGACTCCGGCGCGACGCGCGATGGCCTCGATGGTCAGCGCGCCGAAGCCCTGTTCGACGAGCAGGTCGTCCGCGGCGTGGAGCACGGCCAGACGCGCGGCCTCGTCGCGCCGGTTGCCGGAGTGCGTCCTGCGGGCCTGGGAGTTCGCGGCGGGCATGCGAGACACCATACCGGGCTGCGATGCCGTGATACTGTCTAGACGCGACGTTGCGTCTAGACAAAGTTCCGTCATCGCGAAGGGGGAAGCATGTCCGAACGCCAGGCCCTGATCATCGGGGCCTCCCGGGGGCTGGGGCTCGTCCTCGCCAACGAGCTGGTCCGGCGCGGCTGGCACGTCATCGCCACGACGCGTCAGGAAGGCGGCGAGCTGCGGGAGAACGCCGACGCCTGGGACGGGCGGCTGGAGGTCGAGTCGCTGGAGATGACCAGCCCCGAGCAGCTCGCCGCCCTGCGCGAGCGGCTGTCCGGCCGTCGGCTCGACCTGCTCCTCGTCAACGCCGCGATCGACCGGGGAGACCTGCCGATCGGCGAGGTTCCGACCGACATGTTCGTCGAGGTGATGGTCACCAACGCGTTGAGCCCGCTGCGCGTCCTTGAGGCCCTGGGCGAACTCGTCGTGCCCGGGGGGACCGTCGCGGTCATGTCGTCCGAGCAGGGCAGCGTCTCGCGGAACACCGAGCCCGGTTACGAGCTCTACAAGGCCAGCAAGGCCGCGCTCAACCAGTTGGTGCGCAGTTACGCCACCCGCAACGCCGACGACGGGCGGACCAAACTGCTCATCGACCCCGGCCACAACCGGACCCGGCTCGGCGGGCCCGACGCGCCGCTCATTCCCCAGGAGAGCATTCCGGCCGTCGCCGACGTTCTCGAATCGCAGGCCGGTGTCCCCGGCCTGCGATTCCTGGACCGCGACGGCGAGACCGTCCCGTGGTGAATCCGGGTGAGCGTCCCGCCCCGGGAGAATCGCCTCCCGTGTGACCGGCCGACCGGCATCGCGGAGGAGATTCCCCTGTGACCTCCGTGTGTTCACGCGGGCCACAGGAGAAATACCCCGCCGGTCTCCCACCCGTTCACATTGCCCACGACATACCGATTTTTCCGCATATACCCGGAAATCTCTCCATTTATGGAAACACGCTTTCCGGAAATAGGCTGACCGGGAGCCAGTCTTTATGCACTCACCGTCAATTGTTTCTCACCGTTCGTTAGGAAGCTCAATGACGATGTTCGGCACCAACCCGTCGAATTCCTCCAGGCGGTTCCTGACCAGGGCGCGCGTGGCCGCGCTCGCGGTCTCGTTCGCCGCCACCGGCGTGCTCGCGGGCACCGTCCCCGCCCAGGCCGCGACCACCCGCGACACCGTCGCCCACCACGACGGGCTCCAGTGCCGTGGGAAGGGCGTCGACTCGACCGCGAAGATCAGATACAAGACCGAGATCCTGATCAAGGCGCCGTTGAGCACGATCTGGAACCTGCAGACCGACGTGGCGCGCTGGCCCACCTGGCAGGAGCCCGTGACCAGCGCGAAGCGCCTCGACCCGGGCCCGTTCCGCGAGCACTCGCGGTTCCGGTGGACCACCCCGGTGCCCGAGACCCCCCACACCCCGGCCACCACGCTGGTCATCACCTCGACCGTCGGCCAGCTCAGGCACCAGGCGTGCATCCGCTGGACCGGGCCCGCGATCGGCGAGGGGCTGCGCATCGACCGCGGCGTCCACGTCTGGACCTTCACCAAGGTCAGGGGCGGCGTCCTCGTCCGCACCGAGGAGACCCACGCCGGGGAGCAGATCGAGACCGACGTGCCCCTGGCCACCGAGTTCCTCGGCCAGGGCCTTGAGGCGTGGCTGAAGGCCCTCAAGGAGACCGCGGAGGCCCGCGCCTGACGGATTCCGCGACGGGCCGGTCCGGTGACCGGCCCGTCAGCGGCCCGTGGATCCGTCGATCCGCTCGCGGAGGATGTCGGCGTGACCGGCGTGCCTGCCGGTCTCCTCGATCATGTGCGCCAGGACCCGTCGCATCGACGGCGCAGCCCCGGGACGTGGCGGGCGCGGGGCGGGCAGGGCCAGGTCCTGCCAGGCGTCGATGACCCGGTTCGCCCGTTGGACGGCCTCGCGGTAGTCGGCGAGCACGCCCTCCACGGTGTCCTCCTCGGACGGCCGCATGGTCGCGTCCCAGTCGCCGACGTCCTCGCCGAGGAAGTAGAACCGCTCGACGCACGCCAGGTGTTTGAGCAGCCCGAGGAGGTTGGTTCCCGAGGGCACCCCGGCCGTTCTGACCTGCGGTTCCGGTACCCCCACGACCTTGTTCGCGATCGAGCTCCGCAGGCCGTCGAGGATGCCCAGCAGGGTGTCCTTCTCGCCCGCCGTCATCGGGTCACCGTCCCCGCGGCCCGCTGGACGAGCAGGACGTTGTCGACGACGGTCGCGGTGGCCAGGCGGCTGGGCGTGTCGGCGCGCAGGACGGACCAGTCCTCGGGGTCGAGGTCGAGGTCCGCGGCGACCTCCCGAGGGGTGGGGTGGTGGGCGCCGGGGTCCTGGTTCCACGACCAGGGCGCGGTTGACCCGTGGTCGACGACCAGCAGCAGCCCTCCGGGACGCAGTGCTTGTACGGCGGCGCGCAACACCTGGACGCGGGCCAACGGGAACGGCGTGTGGAAGTACTGGGCGGAGACGAGGTCGAACTCGCCCGCCGGGAAGCTCCCGGCCAGGTCGTGCTGTTCTGCGGTGACCCGGTCCTCAAGTCCGAGTTCGCGGGCGCGTCGCCGTACCCGCTCGACGGCCGTGGTGGAGATGTCCACCGCGGTGACGCGCCAGCCCCGCTGGGCGAGCCAGACGGTGTCGCCACCGGCGCCGCAGCCGAGGTCCAGGGCGGTGCCGGGACTCAGCGGCGCGACGGTCTCGGCGAGCAGCGGGTTGACGTGGGTGTCCCAGGCGCGCCGGGCGCGGTAGTACCGCTCCCAGAACAGCGCGGCGTCCGTGGTGGGCCGTTGAGGTTGGGTGGAATCCATTTGTTCTGCCCCCTTTGTTGACCGGTGGTGTATCGACAGCATCGCCACCCGCCTTTCCTGGTTGCAAGAAAAATTGCGGATCCGCATCATGGACGCATGGAAACCCCCGAAGGAGACGTGCTGGCCGGTGTGGGGCCGCGGCTGCGTGCGCTACGCCACCAGCGGGGCGCCACGCTGGCGGCGCTGGCGGAGGAGACCGGGCTCACGGCGAGCACCCTGTCCCGGCTTGAGAACGGCAGGCTCCGCCCCACGCTTGAGCAGTTGCTGCCGCTGGCCAGGGCGCACGGCGTCCCGCTCGACGATCTGGTCGCGGCGCCGCCGACCGGTGACCCGCGCGTCCACCTGCGGCCGGTGCGGCGGTCCGGGCTGACGCTGGTGCCGCTGACCAGGCGGGCCGGTGGCGTCCAGGCCTACAAGGTGGTCTATCCCCCGGCCGGGCGGGCGTCCACGAAGAAACCGCGGTCCCACGAGGGATACGAGTGGTTCTACGTCCTCAACGGGAGCGTCAGGTTCGTGCTCGGCGAGCGGGAGTTCCTGCTCGGCGTCGGGGAGGCCGCGGAGTTCGACACCCGCGTGCCGCACTGGATCGGCAGCGCCGACGACCGGCCCGCGGAACTGCTCGTCCTGTTCGGGCCGCAGGGAGAACGCGCCCATCTGGGCGCGCGCCGTACGTCATGACGGGCAGGAGACGCCGGGCGGGGAGAAGCGGAAGGCCGTGCGGGCGGGGGCACCCACCAGGTTGTCCCAGAACCGGCGCGGGGTCAGCGGGGCCCTCGTGGCCTCCAGCAGGTCCAGGAACCGGCCCCCGGCCAGCTCTCCCCTGATCCGCTCCACCTCGGCCCCGAACCGCGCGTCCCGCAGCGTGACCCCCCTGGCCATGTAGTCGGCGTAGACGTACTCGAAGGGAAGGGGCTTCTCGTGCCCGACCCGCTGCCCGCACGCCGACGTCATGTGGCTGCCGAGGGCGTTGGCCAGGCCGAGCCGGTCCACGACGAGCACGTCCAGCGGGAGGGAGGCCCCCAGCGTGCCCAGCACGTCGCCCGTCACGGCCAGGCGCGCGGGGCCGTCGTCTCGCAGCGGCACCGGCCCCAGCCCCGTGCCGGGCACGTGCAGGCCGATGTCGGTCCGCGCGCCCAGCGGCTCGGCCCTGGCCCGGACGTAGGACTCGGCGGTGACCGGGTGCGGATCCCGCGTCCAGGCGACGTAGAAGCCGCGTTCGTCGGCGATCCCGTCGGGGCCGACGTTCCACGCGTACGGCACCCTGAGCGAGGTGGCGCAGAGCACGGCCCACAGCGCCACGGCCACGCAGACGAGCCCGGTCATGGCGCGTGGCGGCAACACCATCGCGGGAAGCAGGACGAGCAGCAGGGCGGGCAGCAGCATCCGGCCGTGCATGAAGTCGCCACCGACCCGCAGGACGTACAGCAGCGTCAGGACCCCGGCCAGCAGCGGGGCCAGTGACGCCACGAGGTCCCGGCGGGTACGGCAGGCCCACAGCGCCAGCGGGACGACCGCCAGCAGGGGGCCGACGAGCTGGTAGGTCAGCACCGTGTCCCCGGCGTAGAGGAGGCCGCGCGCCCACCGGCTCTCCCCCGCCTCCTTGGCCAGGGCGGTGTTGGGCACAAGAAGGCCGTAGTAGCCCATCCTGAAGACCTGGTAGGCGACCGGCAGGGCCACGGACATCGCGAACCACCGGACGGCGGCCCAGCGGCCCGGCCACCGCAGCACGAGCAGCGCGCCGAGGAAGACCAGGTAGGCCAGGGTCAGCTCCGGCCGGACGAGGGGCGCAAGACCGAGGACGAACACCGGCGGCAGCACCGGGCCTCCCCAGGCCGCCCTGACCAGCAGCCACCACGACAGTCCCGTCCACAGGAACACCAGCCCGGTCTCCAGGCCGGAGGTCGCGAACTCCCAGAACGGCGGCAGCGCGAGGACCACCAGCACCCCGGCGGGCAGGAGCCAGCCCGAGCCACCGTGCAGGCGCACGGCACCGAGCACGGCGAACGTCACGGCGCCGACCGTGCACCCCAGGCCGAGCAGCACCGCGACGAAGGCGGCGTCTCCCCCGCTCACCCAGGAGACCAGCGCGACCAGGTAGGTCCACGCGGTGCTGGTGCCGGTCTCGACGCGTTCCCCGACGTTGAAGACCGGCCCGTTGCCCGCGAGCAACTGCCGTACGGTCCGGGTGACGATCAGGCCGTCGTCGCTGATCCAGCGGTTCTGCCATCCGGCGAAGGCCGTCACCACCGCCGCCAGCACCGTGACCGCGTGGTTCCACCTCCGCGCCCACCACGGCGACCGCATGGCGACCGGGACGTGACCGGGCGGGGAGACGACGTCCATACCGGAACCTCGCGTTCACCGGGGGCAGCTCTTCAGGTGTGCGGACCGACCACCAGCGTAGTTGATCTTCCTGACCCCTGGCTCAGACGGCGTGACGGTACTGGTCGGGCCAGGGAGCGGAGGCCGCCAGCTCGCGGGCCGCCCGGTGCGGCCAGTGGGGGTCGCGCAGCAGCTCACGCCCGAGCAGTACGGCGTCGGCCTGCCCCGAGGCGACGATCTCCTCGGCCTGGTGCGGCTCAGTGATCAGGCCGACGGCGCCGACCGGCATGCCGGTCTCGGTGCGGACCCGGGCCGCGAACGGCACCTGGTAGCCGGGGCCGAGGGGGATCCGCACGCCGGGGGCGTTGCCTCCGGTCGAGGTGTCGAGCAGGTCGACGCCACGGGAGAGCAGCTCCTTGGCCAGGAGCACGGTCTCGTCCGCGGTCCAGCCCTCGCGTTCGTCCTCGGGGTTCTCGGTGAGCCAGTCGGTGGCCGAGACGCGGAAGAACACCGGGAGTTCCTCGGGCCAGACGGAACGTACGGCCTCGACGACCTCAAGGGCGAGCCGGACGCGGTTCTCGAACGGGCCGCCGTAGTCGTCGGTGCGGCGGTTGCTGTGCGAGGAGAGGAACTCGCCGATCAGGTAGCCGTGCGCGCCGTGCACCTCGACCACCTGGAAACCGGCCCGCAGGGCGCGCCGGGCCGCCTGGGCGAAGTCGTCGACGACGCGCCGGATCTCCTCCCGGGTCAGCTCCTTCGGTACCGGGTAGCCCTCGGCGAACGGGACCGGGCTCGGCCCGACCGGCTGCCAGCCGCCGCCCGTGGCGCCGACCGGCCCGCCGCCGCGCCACGGCCGGTCCGTCGACGCCTTGCGCCCGGCGTGCGCGAGCTGGATGCCGGGCACGGTGCCGTGCTCCCCGAGGAAGCGGGTGATCCTGGCGAACGCCCGCTCCTGGCGGTCGTTCCACAGGCCCAGGTCGGCGGGGCTGATCCGGCCCTCCGGGGAGACGGCCGTGGCCTCGGTGAGGATCAGCCCGGCGCCGCCGACCGCGCGGGCCCCCAGGTGGGAGAGGTGCCAGTCGTGCGGCACCCCCGTCTCGGGGCCGTCCGTGGCCGCCGAGTACTGGCACATCGGCGCCATCCAGACGCGGTTGGGGATCGTCAGCGAGCGCAGGGTGATGGGGTCGAACAGCATGGGGGCCTCTCGGTTCGTTCGACGTCGGCTTGTACGACAGGCATCGTAATACGAAACTCATCGTAGTACGACAAATGGCGTAATATGGAGAGGTGAGGGGGTGCCAACGCACATGAGGGTTCTGGAACATCCGGACGTCGAGGAGATCCACCTGGAGGCGGTGCTGCACGCGCTCGCCGATCCCATGCGCCTGGAGATCGTGCGCTTCCTCGCCACGACGGAGGACGGAGCCGCGTGCTCGGAGATAGAACTGGCCGTCACCAAGTCCACCGGGACGCACCACTACCGCGTCCTGCGTGAGGCCGGGGTCATCAACCAGGTCTACCGGGGCACCGCGAAAATCAACTCCCTGCGCAGCACCGACCTCGACACCCTCTTCCCCGGCCTCCTCGCCAGCGTCATCTCCGCGGCCACCAGACGATCACAACGGTGACCGTTGCCGTGGAACCGGACGGCACGGCATGGGGCACCCCGGGTCCACGAACCGCGCCGCGGGCCACCTCGTGGGTTCGCGGACGACGACACGCGTCCCCCATGGTCCACGGACGGCGGCACGGACGCCTCGCAAGTTCATGGACCGCGACACGGGTAACCCGGCGAACCACGGACGACGCCCGGGTCGCCCGTGGAGTCCACGGACGACAACACAGATCCCGCAGGGTTCACGGACCGCGACATGGACCACCCCGTAGGTCCACAAACGGCGGTACGGATCAGCCATGGGTTCACGGACGGCCCAGTTCAGTGAACCCACGGACCGCGACACGACCCCCGTGAGTCCACGGACTCAGGTGGCGGGCAGGGCGGTGGCCAGCAGTACCACGCCGACCGAGCCGACCAGTGCCGTCACCGCCATGGTCCGCGCCAGGCCGGGGCGTTTGGCACCCGTCGCCCAGCCGTGCAGGGCCGCGGCGACCATGACCGCGCAGAACAGCAGCAGTTTCGCGGCCAGGATCCGCCCGTAGCCGGGCTCGGCCAGCGAGGCCCAGGTGACGCCCTTGTGCCAGGCGAGGGCGACGCCCGTGCCGAGCTGCACCGGCAGGAACACCGCGCCGGTGAACATCCCGAAGCGGCGCCCGACCGCCCTCAGCACCTGGCCACGCCGTTCCACGTCCAGCAGGCGCCGGGCCAGCGGCAGCAGCACCAGCGAGACCGTCAACTGCCCGCCGACCCACAGCGCCGCCGACAGCACGTGCGCGAAGCGCACCACCGTCCACCAGGTCATCGCACGCCCACCCGGAACAGCCCGTGCGCTCCGCCCTCGGCGTTGCGCATCAGGTGGTCGACCACCGGATAGGTGCCCGGCTCGGGAAAGACCAGTTCGGCGAAGCCTCCCTGCGCCGGGGCCAGATCCAGCACCTGCGCGCCCCCAGGATCGTCGGCGCGCAGCCGGTAGGCCCCCTCCTCGTAGACCGTGTCGAACGGCGCCCCCACGACGTGCAGCGCCGTACCCGAGTTCGGCCCGGCGGCGACCGCCCAGATCCGCACCCGTTCACCGGCCTTCGCCTCCAGCGGGGCGTGGTCGTAACCGGCGGCGGTCCCGTTGAACATCCACCCGTCGGGACGGCCCTCGCGCAGCTTGACGACCTGGGCGTCGCTGCCCGGTTCCCCGAGGTAGAGCTCCCCGGAGACCAGGAGATACTCACGGTCCGCGCGTGCCAGGTCCGGAGGATCGATGATCACCGCTCCGTACATGCCGTTCGCGATGTGCTGGCTCATGGGCATGGTCGAGCAGTGGTACAGCCACGCCCCCGCGTAGTCCGCGCGGAACCGGTAGACCAGCCGCTCGCCCGGCTGGATCGTGCGCATGGGCCCGTCGGGGGCGGTCGCCCCGGCGTGGAAGTCGATGCCGTGCCCCATGGAGCCGCCGTTGACGAACGTCACCGTGAAAACGTCGCCGACCCTGCCCCGCAGAACCGGCCCGGGAACCGTCCCGTTGAACGTCCACACCCGCTGCCGCACCCCGGGCGCGACCTCCCGCACGACCCGGTCGTCCACCCGGATCTCCACGGCGTGCTCGCTGCCGCCGGGCGCGGGCCTGAGTGTCGCGTCGTACGGCTTCCAGCCCGGCGACATCGGCGCGGCGAGGTCCAGAGGGCTCATCATGCCGCCGTGTTCCTTGTGCTCGGTCCCCGCCTCCGGCTGGGTGCCGGTGGGGACGATCCGCATCGTCATACCGGCCGCCCGGTGCCCGGCCACGGTGCACCAGCCGTCGACCGCCTCGCCGAGCGGCTTCAGCGTCAGCGTGGCGCTCTGCCCCGCCGCCAGCAGCGGGGTGCGCTCACCGGTCGCCAGCCGCAGGTCGTGGCGCTGGGCGTCGGTGTTGGTGACGCGCAGGGTCAGTACGGTGCCGGGGGCGGCCTCGATCACCGACGGCCGGACACGCATCCCCGACAGTGTCACCTCGACCGTCTTGGCGCCCGTGGCGACGACCGTCGTCGCGGGACCGGATCCGCCACTGACCGCGACCACGACCGCGGCGGCCGTCAGCAGGCACCCCGCGGTCACCCCGGCCAGGACGGGACTGGGACGCCGCACCCCCGGGGTGGCCGGGGTGGCCGCCCGCAGCAGGGTGACCGCGGCCAGCACGACGAACGCCGCGCCCGAGGCCAGCACCAGGGCCCAGCCCAGCAGGGTGAGCGGACGCGGCACGGGAAGCGCGAGCAGCGGCGCCCCGAGGTTGAAGGCCGCCAGCCGTACCGTCCAGCCGCGTTCGAGCGTCGCCGCGTTCTCCTTGAACCGGGCCGGGCCGCCGCCCAGCACGGCGGGAAGCAGGTGCAGCAGCGAGCCGAGCAGCACCTGGGCGACGAACCCGGCCAGCACCAGCGGCAGCAGCGGCTCCAGCGCCCCGGCGACCTCGCCCGTCGGCCGCGTGACGACGATCACCGCGTTGACCACGAGCGCGATCTCGAACCAGACGACCCCGGCCCCCAGCGTCCAGGCCGCGCCGGTGTGCGGGCGGCGGGCGCGCACCGCCTCCACGAGCGGCACCAGCGCCGCCGCCGTCCCGGCCGCGTACGTCACCAGTCCGGCGGCCGCCACCCAGCGGAGATCCACCAGCAGGCCACCGGTCAGCAGCGTCAGGCCGGGAACGGTAAGCCTCAGCCCCATGGCGGAGGCTCTGCGGGTCCGCTCGGACAGACGCGTGCGCAGCACCGTGGGCCAGAGCGTGAACAGCGTGCCGAGCACGGTCAGGCCGACCCAGCCGAACAGGTTCACCTCGGCGTGCGCCGCCTGCGTCCTCTCGTGCAGGACGCCGCCACCGGCCTGCGCGGCCAGCAGCCCACCGAGGACGCCTCCGGCCGCCAGCGCCCCGGCCGCGCACACATACCAGGCGACGACGTGGCTGAAGCGGCCGGGAAGCGCGCGGCGGGCCAGCCGTACCAGCGCGACCGCGTGCCAGAGCACGACCGCCACGACCACGGCCGCCCCTCCCACGGCGATCGTGGCGGGTCCGGCCGCCACGCCGTACAGCACGGCCACGGTGGCGGCGTTGAGCAGTCCCAGCCTGGTCAGGCCGAGGCGCGGGTCCGGCGTCTGGGCGCGCAGCAGCACCACGGTGAAGTGCTCGCTCCAGATGAGGATGGCGGTGGTGACCGCGCCGAGCAGGAAGACGTGGATCAGCAGCCAGCGCGGGGCGGGCAGCCCCTCCCCCGCCAGCGCCGTCGCGACCGTCAGCCCGAGCCACGCCACCACGAGCGCGTTGGCCCGCAGATGCCACGGCGCGCGACGGCGTACCGGCTCGCTCGGTCCTGACGGCGGTCTCTTCCCGATGCTGATCTCGACCGGTGTCACCTCTGTCGCCTTTCGGTCGGCGGCCGAAGCGCCAGCGTGACGGCGCATCCGGCGAACATGAGCAGGGCCGCCTCGGCGAGCACCCCGCCCGCCGTACGCACCGCTCCCGCGCCCGCCAGGTCACCGGCGACGCGCAGCGCGACGGCGGCGTGCAGCAGCGCCAGCGGCGCGTACAGGATCGGCCGGTACGGCAGGCGGATCCGCAGGACGGCGGGCAGGATGACCGGGGCGTGCCCGAAGACCATCGACATGACGAAGCCCAGGAACACCGCGTGCAGCGCCGCGTCGTAGAGGTAGGAGCCCGAGGCCAGGCCGGTGGCCGTCCACAGGACCCCGGAGAGCGCGAGCCAGCCGTACCCGGCCAGCAGGCACACCGCCGTGTAGCGGGGCAGGCCGTGCGCGCGGACGGTGCGCCGGGCGACGTCGTACCACGCCAGCCAGGCGGCCACCGCCAGCAGGCCCACGCCGGTGATCCGCGCCCCGGTCACGGGGTCCCAGACCGAGTACACGGCGCCGACGCCGAGCAGCGCGGCGGCGGCGAGCAGGCCCCTCGCCACGCCGGGCCGCAGCATGGTCACGTGGGCCAGTTCCAGGCGTTCCCCGGCGATGGTCAGCACCTGGAACGCGGCGAACCAGGCGACCAGCTCGGAGACCGGACGGCCGCCCAGCCAGAGCAGCCCGCTCACGTACCAGGCCAGCGCCCCGCCCAACTGCAGGAGCGTCTCGCGGCTCAGGCGGCGGCCCAGCAGCGCCAGGTAGATGCCGACCAGCCAACCGGCCCCGGCGGTCAGCGCCACCTGTCCCGGCTTCTCGGCTCCGGCGGCCAGGCAGACGGCGCCGAGGGCCGAGAGCGCGGGGGCGGCGTAGCCCCAGCGGCTGCGCAGCGCGACCGCGCGCTCCAGGCAGATCAGGGTGCCGAGGAAGCCCAGCGCCATCAGCGGCCCGTGCTCGCGCGGGAACGTCTCGGGCGCGGGAATCCCGGGGATCAGGAGCGCGAGTCCGCCGTAGAGGCCCGTGAGCAGCGCGGCGGCGGCACCGGCCAGCATCGGCAGACGGCCCACGGCCGAGCGGGACCCCACCCTCGGCGGTTCTGCAAGCATGGCCGTTCTCTTCCGCTGGATGTCACGGGGCGCTGAATTCACTTCACGGTAAAGCTCGGAGGGGGCTGCGGGCACGGGCTCAAAGGCCGTCATCGGCGGGACCAAAGTCCTTCGGGCCGCCCTTTACCGGGATTTGGGACTTTCGGCCTCGCGGGCAGGGGCCTGTGGCCCTTCATCGCGCCCCGCCCACGGCCGAAAGCTCCTGACAGGAACCCGTGCCGTTACGACGAAGGAGACCTCTCATGAACGATCCGCGCCGGTTGGCGACGACGCTGGTTGGCGCCGTCGGCGTCACCACCCTGGCGGCCGGTGCCGTCATGGTGGCCCGTGGTCTGCGGGGCAGGGACGAGATCCGCGACGAGCTCTCCCAGCAGCGGATCACCTTCCCGGAGAAGGGGCTGCCCGAGGAGCTCACCGCGTACGCCGGGTGCCAGGTGGAGGACGGCGTCCAGGCCCGCGCGTTCGCCGACATGATCGGCGGCAACGTGCGCCTCGCCACCAGGGACCGGTCCTACTCCGAGATCACCGCCGAGCTGCACGCCGCCGGTGGCCAGGACGAGGCCCTCAGCGCGCTGCGCCAGACCGCTTTCATGGGCGAGACGCTGCGTGCCTCGCTGATGACCGCCTACCAGGCCTGGCAGGTCACCTCCCTGGCGGTCGGCCTGGGCACGGTCCTGATGGGCACGGGCGCCGCCTTCGTCACGGTGAGCGCCGTACTGTCCGCCGACAGATGACCACGTCCCGACCAGGAGGTCCCGTCTTGACGCTCGACACCGCCGACGACACGTTTCCCACGATCATCCAGGGCGGGATGGGAGTCGGCGTGTCCGGATGGCGGCTGGCGCGGGCCGTCTCCGCCGCGGGGCAGCTCGGTGTCGTGTCCGGGGTCGCCCTTGACCTCGTGCTGGCCCGCCGGTTGCAGCAGGGCGACCCGGACGGCGACCTGCGCCGCGCCCTGGACGCCTTCCCCTTCCCCGAGGTCGCCCGGCGGGTCAGGGAGCGCTACTACGTGCCCGGCGGCATCGCCCCCGGCAAGCCGTACCGGCCGGTGCCCAAACTCGGCCTGCGCCCGCACCGGGGCAGGACCGAGCTGACCGTGACCGCCAACTTCGCCGAGGTGTTCCTGGCCCGCGAGGGTCATGACGGCCTCGTCGGCGTCAACTACCTGGAGAAGATCCAGCTCGCCACGCCCGCGGCGGTCTACGGCGCCATGCTCGCCGGGGTCGACTACGTGCTCATGGGCGCGGGCATCCCCTCAGAGATCCCCGGCCTGCTCGACGCCCTCGCCGTCCACCGGCCCGCCGAGATCTCGGTCACCGTCGCCGGGGCCGAGTCCGGGCAGCGTCACACCGTCGGCATCGACCCGGCGACCCTGCACGGCCCCCTGCCGCCGCCCCCGCTCAGGCGGCCCCGGCTCCTGGCCATCGTCTCCTCCGACATCCTGGCCACCTACCTGGCGAGGAAGCCGGAGACGCGGCCCGACGGGTTCGTGGTCGAGGGTCCCGTCGCCGGTGGCCACAGCGCGCCGCCCCGGGGCAGACTCCAGCTCGACGAGGAGGGCGAACCCCTCTACGGTCCCCGCGACCGGGTGGACACCGCCAAAGTCGCCGCGCTGGGGCTGCCGTTCTGGCTGGCCGGTGGTCACGCCGACCGGCAGGCGCTGACGCGGGCGCTTGAGGTGGGCGCCACCGGCGTTCAGGTGGGTACGGCCTTCGCCCTGTGCAGGGAGTCCGGTCTTGAGGAGAAGCTCAGGCGCCGCCTGCTCGACGCCGCCGTCACCGGCACCCTGCCGGTCCGCAACGACCCCGACGCCTCCCCGGCGGGCTTCCCCTTCAAGGTCGCCTCCTTGCCGGGCACCGTCGCCGACCCCGACGTCTACACCGCCCGTCCACGGCTGTGCGACCTGGGACATCTGCGCGTGCCGTACCTCAAGACAGACGGCGAGGTCGGCTACCGCTGCCCCGCGGAGCCCGTGGACACCTACGTCCGCAAGGGCCGTCCGGAGAGCGACACGGTAGGCCGCAGATGCCTGTGCAACGGGCTCGTCAGCGCGATCGGGCTCGGTCAGCACCGCTCGGACGGCTACGTCGAGCCGCCCCTGCTCACCCTCGGCCAGGACCTCGGCTTCCTCACCGACCTGCCCAACGACCACACGGCCGCCGACGTCATCACCCACCTCCTCGGCGGCCTTCCCGGTCCCGGCTGACGTCGGCGAGTAGGGCACGCCCCCGGCCCGGCTCGCGCGGGAGTCTTCCATGCCGGTACGGCGAGCCCGTCCCCGTCCGGTTCATCGGTGCTTCGTCGCGGACGTGGCGTCTTCCGTGCCGGTACAGCGAGCCCGCCCTGGTCAGCATCGGTAGAGGCGCTCCCCCCGGCCATTGGACCGCGGACAACGGCGATGCCCGGCACTCACTGATTCGAGTGCCGGGCATCGCCGTCATCTCCCCCTCACGGCCGGGGCCGCCGCTCTCCCACGGTCCCGAACGCCGGGAACGCCGGACCCCGCTCCGCCGCCCTCGGCCGAGACGCCTCCCCGCGTCTCAGCCGAGGGCCGCGACCAGCTCCTCCTTGGTCATGGAGCTGTAGCCCTCGACGCCCTTCTTCCTGGCCTGCTCGACCAGTTCCTCCTTGGTGCGGCCCTTCGGCCTGGGCGGCTTGGCCAGCTCCACGGCCTTGGCCTGGCTGAACGCCTTGCCCATCGTGACCAGCTTGTCGGCGGGGATGGCCTTGGCCATGGCGGGGAGGATGTCGGTCTCCTCCTCCTCGACGTGGTGCTTGACCGCCTTGATCATCTGTTCCAGCACGGTCGCGAACTCCGACCGGTCGGGGTCGGTCTCCATGAGGGTGGCCAGGAGCTCCTCCGCCTCGTGGTGCTCCTCGGTCCCGTGGCGGACCTCGCCGCGCTCACCGGGGTCGGCCTTGGCCAGCTCGGGGTAGACCCTGGCCTCCTCGGCGCGGGCGTGCGCGACGAACTTCGCGGCCAGCTCCGCCACCAGGGCGGGCCGGTTCTCCGGCTGATTCCTCAGCTTCTCGAAGATCGTCTCGACGTCACGGTGGTCGGCCATGATCAGCTCGATGACGTTCTGGGGCATACTCGCCTCCTCGGTTTCAGGAACGGGCTCCGACGGCTCCGCGCCCACCTCTACCCGCCGCCCCCTGCTGAAACATCCGGGGCCTCGCATGCCGTACGGCGCGCGAGAACCAACGCGTTGAGCAGAGCTCACCAACGCGCCGATGAGACGCCCCCCGACGCCCGGTGATACAGGCGTCTGGAAAACCCCGGCCCCGGCGCCGGAGTCCTCGGCGCGCACATCGGTGGTGGAACCCGGTGGGGGTACGGCATGACGGGCTCTGTCCGGGTAGGGGGGACGGCATGCACGAACTGCGCACCAGCGATCCCGCCGAGCCCGGCATCACCCGTCGGCGTCGTGGGCGGTCCTTCTCCTACGCCTACGCCGACGGACGTCCGGTCAAGGACCGCAGGACACTCGCCAGGATCAGGGCGCTCGCGCTGCCGCCCGCGTGGCGGGAGGTGTGGATCTGCCGTGACGCGAAGGGGCACATCCAGGCCGTGGGCACCGACGCGGCCGGGCGGCGGCAGTACCGCTACCACGACACCTGGCGCGAGGAGCAGGACCGGCTCAAGTTCGCCCGGGTCACGGAGCTGGCGGAGAGGTTGCCGGACTTCCGCAAGAAGGTGCAGGCCGACCTCGACCAGCCGGGCCTGACGCGTGAGCGGGTGCTGGCCGCCGCGGCCAGGATGCTCGACGTCGGGCTGTTCCGGGTGGGCGGTGAGGCGTACGAGTCGTTCGGGCTGGCGACGATGCGGATGGAGCACGTGACCTGCTCACGTGGCCGGGTCGCCTTCCGCTACCCGGCGAAGGGCGGCAAGCTGCGCGAGGTCGAGCTGGACGACCCTGACGTGTGCGAGGTCGTCACCGCGTTGCACAGAACCGGCGCCAAGGGTGAGCTGCTGCGTTACGAGGACGACGACTCCTGGACCGACGTCCGCAGCGACGACATCAACGCCTACCTGCGTGAGCGGATGGAGACCGAGGTCAGCGCCAAGGACTTCCGCACCTGGCACGCCACGGTGTACGCCGCCGTCGGCCTGGCGGTCGCGCGGCGGGTCCGCAGCCGGGCGGGGCGCCGCAGGGCCGTCGCCCACGTCATGCGGGAGGTCGCCGCGCACCTGGGCAACACCCCCGCGGTCGCCCGCGCCTCCTACGTCGATCCCCGCGTCGTCACCGCCTACGAACGGGGCAGGACCATCCACCGGGCATTGACCGACCTCGGCGAGGCCGACGGCCCGGCCACGCACGGCGCGGCGGAACGCGCGGTCATCGACCTTCTCAAACACCCCTGAACCGGTCCATCCTGGGTAGCGATACAGGATGCGGACGACACAGCCTCCACGGGTCACCCGGCCGGTGATGTACCACGGGTGGTACCACATGACCTTCATCCACTGGCGCTACTCCCCCGCCGTGGTCCAGTCGCTGCTTCCCGACTGGCTCACGGTCCAGGAGTTCGACGGCTCCGCGTGGGTCGGTCTGACACCTTTCCTCATGGACGACGTACGGGTGCCCGGCACACCGGCCCCGCCGTGGCTGTCACGGTTCCCCGAGACGAACGTGCGCACCTACGTGCGGGACGCGCGGGGACGTGACGGCCTGTGGTTCCTGTCGCTGGACGCCGGACGCCTCCTTCCCGCTCTCGGCGGCAGGATCGGGTACGGCCTGCCGTACCACTGGTCCGACATGTCCGTGCGCGTCGAGGGTGACCGGCGTTCCTACCGCTGTCAACGCAGGCTGATCGGTCCCGTTGGGGCTCGCTGCGACGCCGACGTGGAGGTCGGCGCCCCGCTGTCCGACACCGAGCGGGACGGTCTCACCGACTTCCTCACCGAGCGCTACCGGCTCTTCACCACCGTCGGGGGCAGACCGGCCCACGCCGAGGTCGATCACCGGCCGTGGCCGCTGCGCCACGCCCGCCTGACACATCTCGACCAGGACCTCCTGCAGGCTGGAGGACTCCCCGCTCCCGAGGGCGACCCGCTCCTGTACGCCTCCCCCGGGGTGCGGGTCAGGATCGGGATGTGGAGCCTGTCCTGACGGCCGCTCAGCCGGTCAGCGCCGAGCGCAGTCCGTCCGGCCCGTCGTACCTGCGTCCCTCGGGGCCGTGCCACTCGACGATCAGGACGGTCGCGTCGTCCTGTAGCTGGCCGCCGTGATAGTCCAGCACGGCGTGGGTCAGGCGGCGCAGCGTCTCGGGCACCGGCAGGCCCGCGGCGTGGTGGCGGATGACGAAGTCGATGAACCGCCGCAACCCGAACTCCTGGGCGGTACGGCCACGGGCCTCGGTGATGCCGTCGGTGTACAGCACCACCCGGTCTCCCGGCTCCAGTTGTTCCCGGCACGGGACGACCGGCAGGTTCAGGTTCAGCCCCATGGGGTGGGCCGGGGCACAGCGCAGGGTGGTGACCCAGCGGCCGTGGCGGATCACCACCGGCGGGTGGTGGCCGCGGTTGACCCAGCGGAACAGGCCGGTGGCCGTGTCCAGGTCGGCCATGATCGCGGTGACGAACCGCGTGGCTCTGCCGAACTCGCCGATCAGGACGCGCTCGATCGCCTCGCTGTTGTCGGCCAGTCCCATGCCCTGGCGGCGGTGGTTGCGGCAGGCGGCCATCGCCAGGGTCGCGGTCAGCCCCGCGGAGGTGTCGTGGCCCATGGCGTCGAAGACGGCCAGGTGCAGGGTGTCTCCGGCGATGGCGTAGTCGAAGGCGTCCCCGCCGACCTCGTAGGCCGGTTCCATGACCGCGCCGACCGTGACCCTGCGGTTGGCGAAGGTCAGCGGCGGCATCAGGTTCCACTGCATCTCCGCGGCCACGTTCATCGGCCGGGTGCGCACCAGCCGGGCGTAGGAGTCGCTGTGGTGGCGGTAGCTGACCAGCAGCAGCGCGACCATCGAGGCCAGGTGCCGCATGGCGTCCCCGGCCGCCTGGCCGTCCTCCGGTGGCCGGACGCGCAGCACGCCCAGCCGTCCCGTGCCGTCCAGCACCGGCACCCACCAGTGGTCCACCTGCCCGTCGGCCCCGGTCTTGGCCAGCGGGCGCACCTCCTGGAAGGCGCGTCCGGCCAGGGTGGCATCGATGCGCAGCGCGTCCTCCTGCCCGGTCAGGGGCCGCAGCACCCTCTGCTGGAGGTCGGCCAGATAGATCGTCACCTCCCGCAGGCCCGCGCGGGCGGCGTACTCGTTGACCAGCGACGGCAGGCGTTCCAGCTCCGCCAGATGGCTGGCCTCCAGCAGGCCGGTCAGCATCCCCGTGACGTCGGGTGAGGAAGACATCGGCCGCCTCCTGTCCGCATCGTGGCCGGCCGCGTCAGCCTGTGGCGCCTCCCCACCGCGAGCAAATTGTCGTTGAAGAGCAGATTCCCGCATTTCACGGGAAGCAACGTCGGCCCACCCTGTCCGCCTCGGCATCCCCCCGGCACCGACCTGTACGCCCGGTGCGAAGACCACGACCATCCGTACGAGATAACCGAGGCCATGCCGTACAAACAGGAGCTCGACCGCGCCGCGGTGTGCGGGCGGATGTCGGCGGTCGCCGGAAGGAACAGCGTCCCACCCGGCGTTCCCAACAGACATAGACATCTGTCAATATAGACAGGTGTCTATTAAGGAGGGACCGGGATGGAACAGATCCTGGGGTGCAGCCCGCCGCTGACCCGTGAGCCGCTGGACGCCGGGCAGGCGGCCGGGGTGGCGCGCGTGTTCAAGGCTCTGGGCGATCCGGTACGGCTGCGCATCCTGTCGATCGTGGCCAGCCGGGCGGGCGGGGAGGTGTGCGTGTGCGACATCACCGGCGCGTTCGAGCTGTCCCAGCCGACCATCAGCCACCACCTGAAGGTGCTCAAGGAGGTCGGGCTGCTGACCTCGGAGCGGCGCGCCTCCTGGGTGTACTACCGGCTGGTGCCCGAAACCCTCGGTGAGCTTTCGGCGCTGCTGACTCCGCCCTCCAGTGAGCCCTCCAGTGAGCCCTCCAGTGAGCCCTCCAATGAGCCCTCCAATGAGCCCTCCAGTGAGCCGGTGGCGGTGTCGCGGTGATGTCGGTTCGACCCGCACCGGCCACCGCGCCACCCGGCGTGGTCGGCGCCCTGCCGAGGCTGGACCGGTTCCTGCCGGTGTGGATCGTCGCGGCCATGGCCGCCGGACTGCTCCTGGGCCGCCTGGTGCCCGGCCTGGACACCGTGCTGGACGCCGTCAGGATCGGTGAGATCTCGCTGCCGATCGCACTCGGCCTGCTGCTGATGATGTATCCGGTGCTGACCAAGGTCCGCTACGACCGTCTCGGCACCGTCACCGGCGACCGCCGCCTGCTGGTCTCCTCGCTGCTGCTCAACTGGGTGCTCGGCCCGGCGCTGATGTTCGCGCTGGCCTGGATCTTCCTGCCCGACCTGCCCGAGTACCGCACCGGGCTGATCATCGTCGGACTGGCCCGGTGCATCGCCATGGTGCTCGTCTGGAACGACCTGGCCCGCGGGAACCGGGAGGCCGCCGCCGTCCTGGTCGCCCTGAACTCGATCTTCCAGGTGATCGCCTTCGGCGCGCTGGGCTGGTTCTACCTGCGGGTGCTGCCCGGCTGGCTCGGCCTGCCGCGGTCGGCGCTGGAGGTGTCGGCCTTCGACATCGCCTTCTACGTGCTGGTCTTCCTGGGCGTCCCGCTGGCCGCCGGTTACGCCTCGCGCGAGCTAGGCGAACGCGCCCGTGGCCGCGACTGGTACGAGCGGCGCTTCCTGCCCCGCGTCGCCCCGGCCGCCCTGTACGGCCTGCTGTTCACCATCGTCGTCCTGTTCGCGCTGCAGGGCCGTACCATCACCTCCCAGCCCGGCGACGTGGCCCGCATCGCCCTGCCGCTGCTGGCCTACTTCGCGCTCATGTGGGGCGGCGGCTTCCTGACCGGCAGGGTGATCGGCCTGCCCTACGACAGGACGGCGACGCTCGCCTTCACCGCCGCCGGCAACAACTTCGAGCTGGCCATCGCGGTCGCGGTCGGCGTCTTCGGCGTCACCTCCGGCCAGGCCCTGGCCGGAGTGGTCGGCCCGCTCATCGAGGTCCCCGTCCTGGTCGCCCTGGTCCACGTCAGCCTGGCCGGCCGCCGCCTTTTCCGCACCACCGAGGAGCCGACCCGTGCCTGAGAGCGTCCCCGGCAAGCCGTCCGTCCTGTTCGTCTGCGTGCACAACGCCGGACGCTCCCAGATGGCCGCCGGTTGGCTGGCACACCTGGCCGGCGACCGGATCGAGGTCCGCTCCGCCGGGTCGCGGCCCGCCGACCAGGTCAACCCGATCGCGGTCGAGGCCATGCGCGAGGTGGGCATCGACCTCGCCGCCGCACAGCCGAAGGTCCTCACCGGCGAGGCGGTCCAGTCCTGCGACGTGGTCATCACCATGGGCTGCGGCGACACCTGCCCGATCTTCCCCGGCAAACGGTACGAGGACTGGAAACTCGACGACCCCGCCGGACAGGGCATCGAGGCCGTACGAGCGATCCGGGACGAGATCAGGGATCACGTCGTGAGGCTGGTGGCGGACCTGCTGTCCTGACGGCCACGGCGGACGATCGGATCGCGGGCCTGGCTCGGTCAGCGGGCGAACAGGGCGCCCAGCCTGTTCACCGTCTCGGGGACGATCCAGTAGTAGACCCAGGTGCCGCGCCGCTCGCCGTCGATCAGACCGGCGGTGCGCAGCACCTTCAGGTGGTGGCTGATGGTGGGCGCGGTCAGCTCGAAGGCGTCGGTCAGGTCGCACACGCACGCCTCGCCACCGGCGTGGGAGCCGATCATGGACAGCAGCCGCAGCCGGACCGGATCGGCAACCGCCTTCAGCAGCACGGCCAGTTCGGTGGCGTCGCCCTCGCTGAGCGGCTGCCGGGCGATCGGCGCGCAGCATGCCCCGGCCTGGGCGTCCTTACCGCGTGAGACGAGAGGCAAGGCCATGCGGGAGCCTCCGAGACTGACGAGTGGTTCGACGTTCGTCTAAATGATAGGCGGCGGCAGCCGAACAGCGGGTCAGCCGCAGCAGGCGCCCCGGAAGGTACCGGCGGTCGCCAGTGGCAGCGGGGCGCCCAGCAGGCCGTCGCTGACACCGGTGCGCTGTTCCTGGGCCTCGGCCAGGGTGGAGGAGCACACGCCGGTCTCGGGCAGGCTCAGCCGTACGTCACGGGCGGCCTGCCAGTCTCCGGCCAGCGCCGCGACGACCGAGCGGGCCTGCTCGTAGCCGGTGGCCAGCAGGAAGGTCGGGGCGCGGCCGTAGCTCTTGACCCCGACGGCGTAGTAACCGTCCTCCAGGTGGGCCAGCTCGTCGGCGCCGTGCGGCGGCACCGTGCCGCAGGAGTGCGCGTTCGGGTCGATCAGCGGCGCGAGCGCCCGGGTGGAGCCGAGGATCGGGTCCAGGTCGAGGCGCAGCTCGTCGGCGACAGTGTGGTCGGGGCGGTAACCGGTCGCGCTGACGATCCGGTCCGCCGTGACGCTCCGCTCGTGGCCGGACGGGTCGCGGCTGATCACCCGCACCTGCTCGCCGTCGCGTTCGACGGCGTGGGTGAAGAAGCCGGTCACCAGGCGGATGCGGCCGCTTTCGACGTGGGCGTGCAGGCGGGTGCCGAGCGCTCCCCTGGCGGGCAGGGCGTCGGCCTCGCCGCCGCCGTAGGCGCGGGCGGCGTCGCCCGCGCGGATGGCCCAGGTGATCGGGGTGTCCTCCAACTGGGCGAGGGCGAGCAGTGTGGTGGCGGCCGAGTGTCCGGCGCCGACGACCAGGACGTGCCTGCCCGCGTAGCGGTCGCGGTCGGCGCCGAGCACGTCGGGCAGCGCGTGGTCGACCAGGTCCGCCGCGTCGGCCTCGCCGTGCGCGGGCAGGCCGGACGCGCCGAGCACGTTCGGGGTGGCGTAGGTGCCGGAGGCGTCGATGACGGCGCGGGCGTGCAGTTCGCCGCCGTCGGCCAGTCGGATGAGGAACGGCGCCCGCTCGCGGCCCGCGGTGCGGACCCGGTCGTAGCCGAGCCTGCTGATCGCCGTCACCTTCGCGCCGGTGCGGACCCGGTCACCGAACAGCCTGGCCAGCGGCGCCAGATAGTCCTCGACCAGCTCGGCGCCGGTCGGCAGCCACTCCTCGTCCGGGGCGCGCCAGCCGTCGGCCTCCAGCAGGCGGCGCGCGGCCGAATCGATGTCGTACTTCCACGGGCTGAACACCCGGACGTGTCCCCACCGGTTGATCGACGCGCCCGCCCGCTCACCCGCCTCCAGCACCACGAAGTCCAGGCCCCGCTCGGCCAGGTGAGCCGCCGCGGCCAGCCCGACCGGGCCCGCGCCGACGACCACGACGGGCAGGTCATCGAGCCGTACGGCCTGGCCGCTGGGCTCCGGTTCGACGGTGGTGGGACCGCAGCATCCGCTCATGGCACTTCTCCTCATCGTTCGCGCGGGCCGTACCGGACCGCACTGTTTCGAAGTTTGTCTAAGTAGCTTCGACGGCAGGATGCCCGACAAATTAGAGGAGTGTCAAATTAGAGATATATCTAATCAGAGAGCGCGGAGCCTTGGGGGAACTCCAGGCCGGGATGGACCAGGGACAGGACACGGCGTTGGCGTGGGCGCGCATCTCGTCGGTGGCCGGGAGACCCTGCTCGCGTGACCGCCGGACGCCGGTGACACGGTGAGAGCGCGACCTCTAGTTCCTCCTGCCCAGGGCGTCGCGGATGACGTCGCGGACCCGGTCCATGATGGCGATCGGGGTGCCGACCAGCAGGTTCATGGTCGCCGACTCCACGCCGGGATGCGGGTGGGTGGGCGCCAGCGCCTCGGCCGCCTTCACCCCGGCCGCCAGCGCGCGCCGTTCCGCCTCGGTGGTGTGCGCCCGCAGGCTGGCGAACTCGTAGCGTTCCTCGGCACTCGCGTGGGCGGTCACCGCCTTGCGCAGCACGGCCAGGTTGGCCAGGAAGTCCGGATCCTCGGCCCCCGCCCTCTCCATCCGGGTGAGCAGGTGCTTGGCCTCGTTCTCCTCGGCCAACCGGTCCGCGACCACCTCCTCACCGTCGTCGATCTTGAGGCGGGCGTAGGGGTGGACGATCTCCTCCTCGGCCGTCTCGTGTACGGCCAGCAGCCGCACCAGCCGCCGGAACGGCTCGTCCCGCTCCCCCTCGGCCGCGCCCTTGACCTCGTCGAACAGGTCGCGGATCAGGGCGTGCTGCCGCAACAGCAGGTCGATCACGTCGTTCTCCCCCATGAGTTCGGGGACGGTCCGAGCCTTGCTCATCCAACTCTCCCTTCGTGTACGGCTGGCCGTACCCCCATCGGGCTCACCTATCTGCGACCCGCCACCGTCATGGGAGAACCCTGGCCGTTGTTTCCACCGCCGGACGCCGGGCACGGGCGGAACATGGACCATTCGCGGGCACCGATCCTCCAGGCCCTGGCCGCCTATCACGACAGTGACCAGCTGCCCTTCACCCCTCCGGGGCACAAGCAGGCCCGGGGCGCCGATCCGAGGGTCAGCGCGGTGCTGGGCGAGGCGGTCTTCCGCTCCGACGTGCTGGCCGTCAACGGGCTGGACGACCGCACTTCCTCGGGGAGGTTCCTGGAGGAGGCGGAGGGGCTGATGGCCGACGCGGTCGGCGCCGAACAGACCTTCTTCTCCACCTGCGGCAGCTCCCTGTCGGTCAAGGCGGCCATGCTGGCGGTCGCGGGTCCCGGCGAGAGGCTGCTGATCGGCAGGGACGCCCACAAGTCCGTCGTGGCGGGGCTGATCCTCTCCGGGACGCATCCGGTGTGGGTCGAGCCGACCTGGGACGCCGATCTGCACCTGGCCCACGCGCCCTCCCCCGAGGCGTTCGCCGACGCCTTCGCCGACCATCCCGACGCCAAGGGCGCTCTCGTGGTCACCCCCACCCCGTACGGCACCTGCACCGACCTGGCCGCCCTGGTGGAGGTGTGTCACGGGCATGACAGACCGTTGATCGTGGACGAGGCCTGGGGCGCGCATCTGCCCTTCCATCCCGATCTGCCCGTCTGGGCCATGAACGCGGGCGCGGACGTGTGCGTCACCTCCATCCACAAGATGGGCTCCGGCCTGGAGCAGAGCTCCGTCTTCCACCTCCAGGGCGATCTGGTCTCGGCGGAACTGCTCAAGGAACGCTCCGACCTGTTCAGCACCACCAGTCCGTCGGTGCTGGTCTACGCCGCGCTGGACGGCTGGCGCAGGCAGATGGTCCAGTACGGCCGCGCCCTCTACGACCGCGCTCTGGAGCTGGCCGCGACCGCGCGCTCGGACATCGCCGCCGTCGAAGGACTGCGTGTCCACGACCGTGACGACCTGTGCGGGCCCGGGCGGGCCTCCGACGCCGATCCGCTACAGGTGATCGTCGACGTCAGCGCCCTGGGCACGGGCGGCTACCAGGTCGCCGACTGGCTGCGTGAACACCACCGCGTCAACGTCGGCCTGTCCGACCACCGCAGGATCGGAGTCCAGCTGACCCACGCCGACGACGAACACACCGTCGGCAGGCTCCTCACGGCGCTGCGGGACCTGGCCGCGCACGCCGCCGACCTGCCTCCCGTCCCCGCGATCGAACTTCCCGCGCCGCGCGAGCTGCGGCTTGAGCAGGCGATGCCACCGCGTGAGGCGTTCTTCGGGCCGGTCGAGCACGTCCCCTGGCAGCGGGCCGTGGGCCGGATCACCGCGGAGCTGCTGACCCCCTACCCACCGGGGGTTCCCGCCGCGCTGCCGGGCGAGCGCCTGAACGGGGCCGTCCTGAAGTATCTGCGCGGCGGCGTCGAGGCAGGCATGGTCGTCCCCGACGCCGCCGATCCCACCGTGGAGACCATTCGTGTCGTGGCCGAGGACCGCTGAGCCGCGACGCCTCCCCCGACCCCTCGGAGAGCGGACCGACACGGACGCCGGCCTTCGCACCGGCGCTGAACACGGGAGCCGTACATGAAGATCAAAAACAGGGTCGTGGTCGTCACGGGCGCGTCCAGCGGGATCGGCAGGGCGACCGCCCTGGCCTTCGCGGGCAGGGGGGCGGTGGTCGTGCTCGCGGCCAGGAACGCGCGGGCGCTGGAACAGGCCGCGGCGGAGTGCGGGAAGCGGGGCGCCGTGGCGCTCGCCGTACCGACTGACGTGACCGACGCGGACGCCGTTGAGGAGCTGGCGCGGCGGGCGGTCGAGCGGTTCGGCCGGATCGACGTGTGGGTCAACTGCGCGGCGGTCACCCTGTTCGGCCCGTTCGCCGAGGTGCCTCTTGAGGACTTCCGCCGTGTGCTGGACGTCAACGTCATGGGATACGTGCACGGCGCCCGCTCGGCGCTGCCCCGGCTGCGAGAACAGGGCGAGGGCGTCCTGGTGAACGTCTCCTCGGTCGCCGGGGTGGTCCCGCAGCCCTACACCCACGCCTACGGCATGTCGAAACACGCCGTACGGGCCCTGGGCACGAGCCTGCGGCAGGAGCTACGCCTTGAGGGGGCGCGGAAGGTGAAGGTGTGCACGGTCATGCCCGCCGCCGTGGACACGCCCATCTTCCAGCACGCGGCCAACTACAGCGGGCGCAGGGCACTGGCGATGCCGCCCGTCTACTCCGCGGAACGGGTGGCGCACACGATCGTCGGCCTGGTGCGGTCGCCGCGCGGGGAGATCGTCGTCGGGCCGATGGGCCGCAACCTGATCAGACAGTTCAAGCTCGCTCCCCGGCTCACCGAACGGGTGGTGGCCACGCAGGTGGACCGCGGCCACCTGTCGAGGAAGGAGGCGCAGGCCGCCACCTCGGGCAACCTGTACCGGCCCGTTCCCGGACCGGGATCGGTTGCGGGAGGCTGGCACGGCAGGCGCAGGACCGCGGTGCGCCGCACACTCACCGTGGCGGCCCTGGCCGGGGTCGGCGCGGCCGCCTGGCTGGCGACGCGGTGACCTGAGCGCGGGAGTCGCGGACCGGCCCGTGCCGCCGCGGGCGGCCTCTGGCCTTGGCCCTGTGCGTCGTCCGGCCCGGCCCGGTGGTTCGCCGGGGTCGTCGGCTCTCAGGCTCGGTCGTTCCACTGTTTGCGCGCGAACGCGGCCGGTCCGGTCACCAGGGTGTTGGGGGGAACGTCCTTCGTGACGACGGCTCCGGCGCCGACCACGGCGCCGCGTCCGATCGTGACACCGGGGAGAACCGTCACCGCCGCGCCGAGCCAGGCGTCGGCTTCGATCGTGATGGGTGCCCGGGTGATGAACTCGCTTCGCTCGATCGCCGCGAGGGGGTGGTCGGAGGAGACGAGGTTGGTCTTCGGGCCGATCAGGACGCCGTCGCCCAGGTGGATGCCGCCCTGGTCCAGGAAGGTGCAGCCCTGGTTGACGAAGACGTGCTCGCCGAAGTCGATGCCGAGCCCGTGGTCGGTGTAGAAGGGCGGATAGACGGTGACGGAGGCGGGGACCCGCCTGCCGACGATCTCGGACAGCAGGGCCGCGCGGGCGGCCTTGTCATCGAAGGGCAGAACGTTGAGCCGTGACGTGAGCGTGGTCACGTGCTCGATCCGCTCGGCCACCCGCGCGAACTCGGGGGTGCGGACGTAGAGACGACCCTGGTCAGGCATGAGGGTTCCTTACGACGGGGTGTGGCCGTTGGACGGCGACGGCCAATCAACCGAAGGTTGACCGAAGTCATCAAAGCGATCGACACACACCGGGATCAAACAACGATCACGCCCGCAAGGATCAACGTTTGGTTGTCCACCTAGGATGGGCCGCATGGACGTCGTGGTCGTGCGCACCTTCGTCGCCATCGTGGACGCGGGACAGTTCCAGGAGGCCGCCGCCGATCTGTCGATCACGCCGCAGGCCGTGTCCAAGCGCGTCGCCGCGCTGGAGAAGGAGCTCGGTGTCCGGCTCTTCACCCGGGACGCCCGCGGAGCGCGGCTCACCATCGACGGGCAGGCGTTCCTGCCGCACGCCCGGACCTTCCTCCACTCCGCCGAGCGCGCCGTCGCGGCCGTACGGCCAGGCCGTCGGGCACTGCGCGTCGACGTGATCGGCCGCCAGCTCTCCCTGGCGGGACTGCTGCGCGGCTTCCATCGCGCCCATCCCGAGATCGAGCTGGACGTCGTGACGCTGTTCGACTCCGACGCGGCCATCGCCGCGGTCCGGGACGGGACGATCGACGCGACGTTCCGCGCCGTGACGATACCGGGCAGGTCGCTGCCCCGCGACGTGGAGGCGACTCCCGTCTTCGACGAACCGTTGCACCTGTTCACCGGACCACGGCACGAGTTCGCGAACGCCCCCGCGCTCACTCCCGCCCAGCTCGCCGGACGACGGATCTGGATGCCCGGCAACCTGCCCGGCACCGAGTGGGCCGCCTACTACGACGAACTCGCCGCCACCTTCGGCGTCGTCATCGACTCGGTCGGCCCGGACTTCGGCATCGAGCCCCTGCTCGACACCATCGCCGGTTCCACGACGCTGGCCACCTTCGTCAGCGAGCAGACCCCCCTGGTGTGGCCCGCCGCCCACGACCTGCGCCGTATCCCCCTCGAAGACCCGACCCCGCTCTACCCCCACTCACTGATCTGGCACGCCCACAACCCCCATCCCTCCCTGACCGCCCTGCGTCGCCACCTCGTCGCCGCGTATCCCGGCCGTCCCGGCAGCGGCGTCTGGACACCGGGACACGCCTGAACCGACGATCGGGTTCAGCGCCGACGCCGGAGCCCGCCGACCGCCGCGATCACCGGGGCCGCCGTGGCGGTGACCACCGCGCCCAGCGGGGTGTCGGTGGCCAGGATCCAGCGGACGGTCCGCATGGCCGAGACGAGGATCTCGCTGCCGCGCACCCGCATGCCCGCCTCGAACCGGCTGACGGCCACGGACAGGGTGCAGGAGCCGTCGGTGACCTCACGCAGGTGGGTGAGCAGGCTGGCGGCGTCGCGGATGGCGGCGCCCGCTCCCATACCGGCGGTCGGCGGGGTGGCGTGCACGGCGTCGCCCAGGGCGGTGACGCGACCGGCGGGCCAGGGAGCGAGGTCCCGCGCCCGTGAGGAGGCGGCGTTGAAACGGAACGCGGCGACGCTGCCGGGGTCGGTCCTGGCCATGACCTCAAGCGGGCGTTCTCCCCATCCCTGGCGGCGGAACCTGGCCAGGATCGCGTCCAGCAGTTCCGCCCCGCGAAGTCCGCGTATCGAGTCGGTCTCGGCGGACTCGGGGAACATGGCGCCCCAGATGTAGGTGGGGCCGGTCGTGATCGCGGCACGTCGGCCGGGGGCGTCGAGGACGGCGTTGCCCACGGGGTCGAGGAAGCCGACGTAGAGTGCCGCGCCCCGGGGAGCGATGACCATTCCCGACCGCGTTCCGAGGCGCCGCCGCTCCAGCGGGCTCAGGTTCTCGGCCGCCGTCCTGCCGGAGAAGCCGACGATCCTGGCGGGTGCGCTCGTCGGGCCACCGGCGAGGTGCCGGGAGACCAGCGAGTGGGCACCGTCCGCCCCCACCAGCAGGTCACACCGATGGATCGACCCGTCGGCGAGAACGACCCGCGGTGTGCCGTCGTCGGCGTGTCCGAGGCCGGTGACCGTCCGCCCCAGGTGGAGATCCTCGCCGACCGCGTCGGCGAGGAGGGACCGCAACGTGATGCGGTCGATGTCCACGCTCGGGCTGTCGTCCAGTCGCGGCCCGTGGCCCAGGAGGCGGCCTTGCCGGTCCCAGAAAGCGTCCGGGTCGCGTAGCCGGAGCGCCGACGAGGAGGCCAGCAGCCGTTCGACGGTCTCCGGCGGGACGAGTCGGCGCAGGGCTTCCTGGGCCCGTCCGTCGAGGGTGATGTGGTAACCCCCGGTTGCCGTGACGTCGGTGTCCCGTTCGAGAACCGTGACGTCGAACCCCTGTCGGCGCAGTCCCGCGGCCAACGCCAGACCACCGATTCCGCCCCCGACGACGATGACACGCACCCTGACCACGACTCCCTTTTGGCTTGCCGACAAGGTCGTACCGGACACGGTGCCGCCGGTGGTGGACACCGGATGGCCGTCATCGGACGCATCATGGGCGGGTGGCCGACACCTCACGACGCGCGCTGCGCCTGCTGTCGTTGCTCGCGACTCCCCGATGCTGGTCGCTGGGCGAGCTCGCCTCCCGGCTGGAGGTCAGCGAACGCACCGTGCGCCGTGACATCGAGACCCTGCGGGCCCTCGACTACCCCGTCGTCACCGTCCACGGCCCGGCGGGCGGGTACCAGCTGGGCGCCGGGCACACCCTGCCGCCCCTGCTGTTCGACGACGAGCAGGCGCTCGCGATCGCGGTGGCCCTGCAGACCGCGCCCAGCAGCGTCTTCGGGCTCGGCGAGGACGCGAGACGCGCCCTGAACACCATCGAACGCGTCATGCCGGCCAGGCTGCGGACGGCCATGGAGTCGCTGCACGTGACCAGCCTGCGGAACCACTGGGAGTTCCCGGCGCCCCCCATCGGTTCGGAAAGGCTCAGGGCCGCCGGAGGCGCGGTGCGCCACCGCCACCTCCTGATCGTCGAGACGCTGAGGGCCGACGGCACCCGCCCGGCCCCGGGCGACGACGACTTCGCCCCCGCCCGCCGGATCGAACCCCATCACCTGGTGGTCTGGGCCGGACGGTGGTATCTCGTCTCCTGGGACGTCGCCGACGGCGGCTGGCGGGTGCGCCGCCTCGACCGCCTCCACCTGCACCCGCCCACCGGCCTCCCCTTCACGCCCAGGGACCTGCCCGGCGGTGACGTCGCACGCTTCGTCATGACCAGCCACGACCGCGGCGACACCTCCGCCGCCTGGGAGTGCGTCGGTACGGCACGCCTGAACCTGCCCGCCGAGACCGTCGCACGCTGGGCACCCGGCGGATCGGTCGTCGAGCACCTCGGCCCGGACCACTGCCGCCTGACGATCGGGGCGTGGTCCTGGGCGGGTGTCGCCGGGCTCCTCGCCACCTTCGACGCCGATCTGGACCACGTGACACCCGTCGAGCTGAGACGAGCCTGTCGTCGGCTCGTGCGCAGGTGGCGAGCGGCCGCGACCGGCTCCGCCCCGCCCACGCCACCGAGCTCGTCCAGCGTGATCCGGTACGGCTTGGCCGGTGGTGTCCACGAACGGCCAGAAGGGGGCTAGCGGTGCTCCGGCGGTGGGACCGGCCAGGCTTTGAGGGCGAGTTCGACGACCGGGCGTAGGCCCTCGGCGGGCACGCCGTCGGCCGTCCGCTGTGACAGGCCCTGGATGACGGCCCCGAAGTACTGGGCCAGGGCCCGGGTGTCGACGGAGGCCGGTAGTTCGCCCGCGCGGACTGCCTCGTCGAACCGGGCCGCGAAGACGGCGATGTTGGCGTTGCGGATGTCGCGCAGGAAGGCCTCGATGTCGGCGTCCCTCGGGTTGACGTTGGTGGCCGAACGGATGATCAGGCAGCCCGCGGGGTGGGACGGGTCGGTGTAGATCTCGACGGCCTCGCGCAGGATGCGGGAGAAGGCGCCGTATGCGGTGGGCTCCTCGCGCAGGGCGAGACCCGCGAAGTTCGCGGGCTCCGACCTCTGGTAGGCGAGGACGGCCTCCTTGAACAGGGTCTTCTTGTCGACGAAGGCCGCGTAGAGGCTCGCGGGCCGGATGTTCATCGCCGCCGTCAGGTCGCTGATGGAGGTGGCCTCGTAGCCGCGCTCCCAGAACAGGCGGACGGCCGCGGTCAGCGCCTTGTCACGGTCGAAGGTACGGGGACGGCCACGGCGGCTCTCGGTCATGCCGCAAATTCTAGAGCACTCACTCAAAAATCTGTGCTACCGTTTTTTTGAGCAATCACTCAACAAAAGGAGGGCCGTCATGGGGCGTCTCACGGACAAGGTCGCGCTGGTCACCGGGGGCAGCCGGGGCATCGGGCGGGCCGTCGCGCGACGGCTGGCGGACGACGGGGCCACCGTCGTGCTGACCTACGCGCGGGACAGCGCCGCGGCGGAGGAGACCGTCAGGAGCATCGAGAAGGACGGCGGGCGGGCAATCGCCCTCCACGCCGAGCTGGGCGAGCACGGCGACGCCGCGGCGCTGTGGGCGGCCTTCGACGCCGCGACCGGTAACGCCAAAGTGGACATCCTGGTCAACAACGCCGCGATCGCGAGCAGCTCCGATCTCACCGCGCTCACCGAGGAGGAGTTCGACAGGGTGTTCGCGGTGAACGTCCGCGCGCCGTTCTTCGTCGTCCAGCACGCGCTGGGCCGCCTCAACGACGGCGGCCGGGTCATCAACATCTCCAGCGGCGCGTCCAGGATCGCGCTGCCCGGCGTGATCGCCTACAGCTCGACCAAGGGCGCGCTGGACACCTTCACCCTCAACCTCGCCAAGGTGCTCGGCCCGCGTCAGATCACCGTCAACTCGGTAGCGCCGGGGATCATCGACACCGACGCCAACGCCTCCTGGCTGCGCGGCAACCCCGCGGCGTGGGAGCGCTCGGCCGCCCTCTCGACGTTCGGCCGGGTCGGCACCCCGGAGGACGTCGCCGGTGTCGTGGCCTTCCTCGCCTCCGACGACGCCCGCTGGGTGAGCGGGCGGGTCGTGGACGTCACCGGCGGCTCAAGTCTGTGACGGCGCACCGGGGCCCCGGTCACGCACGGCCGAGGCCCGGCGCCCGCCGTACGGGATGACTATCCCCGCAGGAGCGGGAGGCGGCGCACTCCCGTCAGGGAGGGCGCGGAGATGAGCTGGACGGGGTCGTCCGGGTCGGTGCGCAGGGTGCCGAACCGGTCGAGCAGGATGTCCAGCGCGACCCGTCCCTCAAGCCGGGCCAGCGGCGCGCCCAGGCAGAAGTGGATGCCGCGGCCGAATCCGAGGTGCGGGTTGGGGTCGCGGCCCGGGTCGAAGACGTCGGGGTCGGGGAACTGGCGCGGGTCCCGGTTGGCCGCCGCGAGCCAGATCATGATCATCTGGTCGGCCGGGAGCGTCACGCCGCCCAGCTCGGTCTCGCGGGTGGTGGCGCGGCCGAGGAGGGCGAAGGGGGTCAGGAACCGGATCGCCTCCTCGATGACGTCCGGGATCGTGGAACGGTCGGCGCGCACCCCGGCCTGCCGCTCGGGGAAGGCGTCCAGGCACAGCACCGTGTTGCCGAGCAGCATCGTCGTGGTGATGTGTCCCGCCAGCAGCAGGACGATCGCGAAATTGACCACCTGGTCGTCGGGCAGGCGCTCGCCGTCCACCTCGGCCTCGACCAGCCGGGTGAGCAGGTCGGCGCGCGGCCTGCGCCTGCGCTCGGCCGCGTGGGAGGCGAGGTAGGTGGTCATCTCCTTCCACGGCTTCATCGTGGCCTCAAGGTCCGCCCTGCGCTCGTCCTCGGACTGGTTGAGCGAGATCTCGGCGTCCCGCTGGAACAGTGCGTCGGCCCACCGCTTGAACAGGGCGCGGTCGCCGCTGGGCACGCCGAGCAGCTCGGCGATGACCGTGACCGGCAGCGGGTAGGCCAGGTCGCGCACCAGCTCGAACGTGTCCTGCTCGCGGGCCTCGTCGAGCAGTTCGTGGGTGAGCTCGGCGATCCTCGGTTCGAGGTCCGCCACGACCTTGCGGGTGAAGGCGCTGCTGACCAGCTTGCGTAGTTTGCCGTGCTCCGGCGGGTCGATCTGGGTGATGAAGCCGTCCAGCGAGAAGTCGTCGCCGGGCACCATGTTCTTGGGGAGCACACGCATGGTGTCTGAGGAGTAGGTCACGGGGTCACCGAGAACCTCCTGCACCTCCGGATAGCCGTAGACGTTCCACAGCCCGGTTCGGGTGTCGAACTCGACCGGCGGGCCCGATCGGGGGCCGTGCAGCCAGAAGAGCTGTTTGGGGATGTCGTACCGTTCGACGATGCCGGACATCGCCTCTCCTTGGTTGAGGATCCCTCTGTTGGTTGGTGTACGTCAGGACGACCTCTCGCGGTACTCCTTCCAGCGGTCGAGCATTCCCTCCCCGTCCCGCAGGGCGAAGGCGAAGAAGTCGCGGGTCTCCTGCAGCCGGTCGCGTCGGCCCGGCCGGTCGTCGCCGAGGATCGACAGCCCGAGGTCGAACGTGTCGAGGCTCTGCCTGACGACGGCCAGTTGGACCCGCATGACCTCGGCCCATCCGCCACTGACCGTCCGGTAGCGGTGCTCGCGGGTGGCGGTGGGAACGCGTTCCACCATCCCGCTCAGCTCAAGCTGCCTGGCGGTCGTGCTGACCGCGGTCTTGCTCACCCCGAGGTCCGCCGCCAGTTCGGTGAGGGACCGGTCGGGCGGGTCGCAGATCATGAGCCACGCGTGCAGGCGGCCCATCGTGCGCGTCCCTCCAAGACGCTCCATGATCAGCCCCATGCGATCGACGAACTCCGTCTCCGAAGGGTCCACTCGCGCCAACTCCGCAATTATCGTCAAGTACGTACTTTACGAAGTGTACGCCTCGTTCCGACAGGCGTGAAGGCCATATGTCGATATCCCTGTCAACGGCGGGAAACACACCGTTTGTTTGTCCTGGCCGGGGATAGCTCATGGGTCTGTCCGGGGGAGGTTCTCGGGGAAGCCCGTCCTTGGAGGTGCCGTTGGCCGTCCCCCGTCCAGCCGCCGTCCTGTTCGACCGTGACGGCACGCTGATCGCCGACGTTCCCTACAACGCCGATCCGTTTCGCGTACGGCCGATGCCCAAGGCCCGCCGTGCACTCGACCTGTTGCGTGGGGCGGGTGTGCCCGTCGGGGTGGTCACCAACCAGTCGGGGGTGGCCAGGGGGCTCTTCGGCGTGCGGGAGCTGCGCGCGGTGAACGCTCGGGTCGAGGAGCTTCTCGGCCCGTTCGACGTGTGGGAGGTCTGCCCCCACGGCGAGGACGACGGATGCGGCTGCCGCAAGCCCGCCCCCGGGCTCGTCCTGCGGGCGGCGGCGGCCCTCGGGGTGGACGCGCGTGACTGCGTGGTCATCGGGGACATCGGGCGTGACATGGAGGCCGCCCGCGCCGCGGGGGCGCGCGGCATCCTCGTTCCCACCCCGGTCACCCTGCCCGGGGAGGTGGCCGCGGCGGCGGAGGTCGCCACCGATCTTCTCGCCGCCGCCACCCGGGCGCTGCGACCCCCATTTCGCGACGAATCGTAGAGGAGCCGACGTGAGAATCCTGCTGTGGCACGTGCACGGCTCCTGGACCACCGCGTTCGTCCAGGGTGACCACGACTATCTGGTGCCGCTCGTGCCCGGCAGGGGCCCCGACGGACGCGGCCGGGCGCGGACCTTCCCCTGGCCGGAGCCGGTGCGCGAGGTCGCCTGGGACCGGCTGCGCGAGGAGGAGGTCGACCTGGTCGTCCTGCAGCGGCCGCACGAACTCGACCTCGCGGAACAGTGGCTCGGCCGCCGTCCCGGGCGGGACGTGCCCGCCGTCTACGTCGAGCACAACACCCCCGTCGGCGACGTCCCGCGCACCCGGCACCCCCTCGCCGGGCGGTCCGACGTTCCCGTCGTCCACGTGACGCACTTCAACGACCTGTTCTGGGACTGCGGCCTGGCGCCGACCCACGTGATCGAGCACGGCGTCGTGGACCCCGGTCACCTCTACACCGGTGAGGTGCCGCACGCGGGCGTCGTCGTCAACGAGCCCGTCAGGCGGGAACGGGTCGCCGGGACCGACCTGCTCCCCGTCTTCGCGGCAGCCGTACCGCTCGACGTCTTCGGTATGAAGGTCACCGGCCTGCCGGAGGCGCTGGGCGTGTCCACGGGGACGTTCGAGGACCTGCCCCAGCGGGCGATGCACGCCGAGCTGGCCCGGCGCCGTGTCTACCTGCATCCCTACCGGTGGACCTCGCTCGGTCTGTCCCTCATCGAGGCCATGCTGCTCGGCATGCCCGTCGTGGCGCTGGCCACCACCGAGGCCGTCGAGGCCGTGCCCGCGGGGGCCGGGGTGATCTCGACCCGCGTCGCCACCCTGACCGCCGCCCTTGAGTCCTTCGCCACCGACCCGGCCCTCGCGGGGCGGACGGGCGAGGCCGCCAGGACAGCCGCCCTCGCGCGGTACGGCCTGGCCCGATTCCTGGCCGACTGGGACCTCCTGCTCGGCAAGACCGCCTGACCGAAAGGACATCCCGTGCGAGCGCTGGTGCTGAACTGCACGTTGAAGGCCTCACCCGAGCCCTCGAACACCGAGAAACTGGCCCGGGTGGTGATCGACGCCCTGCGCGAACGGGGGGTCGAGGTCACGGAGCTGCGCCTGGCCGACCTCGTCATCCCGCCCGGCGTGGTCACCGACCTGGAGGACGGCACCGACCAGTGGCCCACGGTCCACGCCAGGCTGCTGGAGTCGCGGATCCTGGTGGTGGCCACCCCGACCTGGGTCGGCAGGCCGTCCTCGCTCGCGCAGCGGATGCTGGAGCGGATGGACGCCATGATCTCCGAGACCGACGACGAGGGCCGTCCCGTGGCCTACAACCGGGTCGCCGGGGTCCTGGTCACCGGCAACGAGGACGGCGCGCACCACGTCATCTCCGAGATCGCCGGTGGGCTCGGGGACATCGGCTACACCGTCCCCGGCCAGGCCTGGACGTACTGGAACCGTGGCCCCGGGCCGGGCCCCAGCTACGGCGAGACCGACGAGGGGCACGAGTGGTCGGCGAAGACCGGGCGGGCGATGGCCGCCAACCTGCACGCCGTCGCCCACGCCCTGGCCGTCACCCCGATAGGCCCGCCGCCTCAGTGACCGTCCCGCTCACCCCGACGTGTCCCGGTCGGAACCGCCCGCCCGGGACGCCCGGCCAGCCAGGAGGCGAGGCAGGTGACCGCGACGGCGGTCGCGAACGGCAGGTAGCTCACGATCTTCCTCACGGGTGGCTCTCCTCCCCCAGCCTGGCGCGTTGCGGTTCCACGGTGTACTTCGGGTCGCGGGCGGAGGCCATCCCCGCCTGGAAGACGCCGAAGCGGACGCAGATCGAACCGGCGAGCACCGCGGCACCGGCCAGCGCCGCCGCTCCCCTGCTCCGGCGTCCCGCGGTCTGTGAGACCAGGGCCCCGGTGAGGGACAGCGCCTCCCCCAGGCGCATCAGCAGGCCGCCCCTGCCACGTTTGAGCGGCTCGGCGACGAGGGGGCCGAGCCGCCGTTCCATCAGCTTGGCCGCGGCGTACTCGGTCACGACACCGACCAGGACCGCGCGCCGCGCGGGCCCGGTCTCCTCAAGAGGGGCGGCCAGCAGGCCGAGGGCACCGGCTGAGGCGACCGCCGATCCGGCGAACAGCAGCGGCAGCTCCCGGTGGGCGTCGTGCCACACCGGGACCGCGGTGTCGGAGACGAGCACGGCGGTGTAGGTCGCGACCGCGGGGCCGGTCAGCGCGGCGCCGAGGGCCGCGATCCTGCCCAGCCGGGGAAAACGGCCGGTGACCGAGGTCAGGGCCGCCAGACCGGCCTGCGGGCCGTACACGGTGAGGATCCAGGTGCCCACGCTCATGGGGGAGGTCACCTTGAGCACCCGGAGCATGTTGACGAAGCGCTCCGGCCGCCCGAGGTCGTGGATCAGGGCGTACATCGAGCCGCCCAGGGCGCACACGGCGCCGACCTTCCCCGCGCGTGCCAGGTGGGGGCGGCCGGTGAGCTCGGCGGCGGCGGCCAGGGTCGAGGAGGCACCGGCCAGGCCGCCGAGGAAGAGGTAACCGGCGATGTCGTGGGCCTCCCACGTCGGCTCGTTGAGCACCGGCAGCCCGTAGTAGGAGCGGAACTCGGCCCTGGGCACCATGAGCCGCTCGCCGCGTCCCGGCCCCCGGCGACGGCCCGCGGAGCCGACCACGGCCTCCCGTTCCGGCCGCAGCCGGGGGTCGTCGTCCATCCGGACATCGGTCTGGCTCGCGTCGTCCCTGACGGTCATCTCCTGCTCCCCCAACTCACCGCGGCGAGTACGGCCAGCAGCGCGCCTGCCGCGACGGCGGCGTGCCTCCACATCGAGGGCAGGTCACGGGTGGTGACCACGGGGTCGGGCGGCAGGCCGTACACCTCGGGCTCGTCGAGCAGCAGGAAGATCGAGCCGGTGCCGCCGACCCCGTCGTCCGGGTCGTGCCCGTACAGCCGCGCGGACCCCACCCCCGCGTCGTGGAGCTGCGCGAGTCTGCGGGCCGCGCGCTCGCGCAGCTCCTCCACCTCGCCGAACTGGATGGAGTCGGTCGGGCAGGTCTTGGCGCACGCGGGTTCCTGGCCGACCCCGAGGCGGTCGTAGCACAGCGTGCACTTCCAGGCCCGGCCGTCGTCCTCGCGCTTGCCGATGACCCCGAACGGGCAGGCGGGGACGCAGTAGCCGCAGCCGTTGCAGACGTCCTCCTGCACCACGACGCTGCCGAACTCGGTGCGGAACAGCGCCCCGGTCGGGCAGACGTCGAGGCAGGCGGCGTGGGTGCAGTGTTTGCACACGTCGGAGGCCATCAGCCAGCGGAAGTCCATGTCGGGCACCCCGCCGACCTGGCCGTCCCCGGGCCCGGACGCGGGCATGCCCAGCGAGACCGGGGTGCGGGTGTGGGCCCGTTCGACGGTGGGCCCCGGCACGTCCACGACGGTCAGCCCGGACTCCTGACCGCCCAGCCCGCGCGGCTGTTCGACGAAGGCGACATGGCGCCAGGTGTCGGCGCCGAGCCCGACTGTGTTGTCGTAGGACATCGCGGTGAAGTTCAGGCCGTCCTCGGGGACGGCGTTCCACTCCTTGCAGGCCACCTCGCACGCCTTGCAGCCGATGCAGACGCTGGTGTCGGTGAAGAAGCCCATCCGTTCCGGCGGGTCGGGGTAGCCGCTCGACGCGGCGGGGTCCTGTGTCTCGGCGAGCCCCCGGTCCAGGTCGAACGCCATGGCCTCACACCTCCGTTCCGGTGAGCTCGGTGATGCCCGCCCGGCGCCGGTAGTCGCTGACCAGCTCGGTCAGCGCGGGGCCGCGCGGTCGGCGGCCCGGACGGATGTCGGCGGACAGCGCCTTGACCTCCTGGATGTGCGAGTTGGGGTCGAGGGAGATCGCCGACAGCTCGTTCGCGGCGTCCCCGGCGCTGAGGCCGTTGGGTCCCCAGTGGAACGGCAGGCCGATCTGGTGCACCAGGTATCCGTCGGCGCGCAGCGGCGTGATGCGCTGGGTGACCAGGACGCGCGCCTCCACGGCGTTGCGGGCGGTGATGATCGTCGCCCATCCACCGTGTTCGAGCCCGCGTTCGACGGCCAGTTCCGGCGAGACCTCGCAGAAGAACTCCGGCTGCAGCTCGGCCAGGTAGGGCGTGTTGCGGCTCATGCCGCCCGCGGTGAAGTGCTCGGTGAGCCGGTAGGTGGTGACGATGTACGGATACACCTCGGCGCCGGGTTCGCCGGGACCGGGGTGGTAGCGGTTGTCCCTGTGCGGATAGATCATGCGGGCCGGGTTGCGCTGCGTGCCGTACAGCAAATTGGGGACCGGGGAGTCCTGCGGCTCGTAGTGGGTGGGCAGCGGCCCGTCCACGACCCCGGCCGGGGCGAACAGCCAGCCCTTGCCGTCGGCCTGCATGATGAAGGGGTCGACGCCGGACAGCGCGGCGAAGCCGGTCGCGCCCTCGGGCGGCTGGTAGCCGGGCTGCTTGGTCCGTTCGAAGTCGGGCACGTCGTAGCCGGTCCACTCCCCGGCTTCCTCGTCCCACCAGACGAGTTTCTTGCGTTCGCTCCACGGGCGGCCGTCTGGCCGGGCCGAGGCGCGGTTGTACAGCAGGCGCCGGTTGTCCGGCCACGCCCAGGCCCATTCGGCGGCGATCCAGTCCTGCTCCTCGGCGGGTTTGCGGCGGGCCGCCTGGTTGACCCCGTCGGCGTAGACGCCGCAGTAGATCCAGCAGCCGCAGGCGGTCGAGCCGTCCCCCCTGAGATCGCCGTAGCCGGACAACGGCCGCCCCTCGGCGTCCCAGCCGTTGATCTCGGCGAGTACGGCTTCCGCGACCGGTTCTTCGAGGGCGCCCTCGACGGGGTAGTCCCAGGTGAGGTCGAGGACGGCCGCGTCCACGGGGTCGGTCGAACCGGCCAGTTTCTCCCGGATGATCCGGCCGAGGTGGTACATGAACCACAGGTCGCTGCGGGTGTCCCCGGCGGGCTCGACGGCCTGGTGGTGCCACTGCAGCATGCGGTTGGTGTTGGTGAAGCTGCCGCTCTTCTCGGTGTGCGCGGCGGCGGGCAGGAAGAACACCTCGGTGCCGACGTCCTCGGTGCGCAGCTCCCCGGTCTTGGTCTCCGGGCCGTCCTTCCACCAGGTGGCGCTCTCGATGAGGCTGAAGTCACGCACCACGAGCCAGTCGAGGTTGGCCATGCCCAGGCGTTGCATCCTGGCGTTGGCCGAGCCGACCGCGGGGTTCTCCCCCAGCAGCAGGTAGCCCTTGCAGGTGCCCGCGAGCTGGGCCATGACGGTGTCGTAGGTGCTGTGGCTGCCGGTCAGCCGGGGCAGGTGGCCGAAGCAGAAGTCGTTGTCAGGGCGGGCCGCGGGACCCCACCAGGCCTTGAGCAGGCTGACCGTGTAGGAGCGCATGTCGGCCCAGCCGCCCTTCTCCGCGGCGTCCGCCCGCAGGAAGGCCTCCAGGTTCTCGTGCCGGTGCGCGTGCGGCATGGGGATGTAGCCGGGCAGCAGGTTGAACAGGGTGGGGATGTCGCTGGAGCCCTGGATGCTGGCGTGCCCGCGCAGCGCCTGGATGCCGCCGCCGGGGCGGCCCATGTTTCCCAGCAGCAGTTGCAGGACGCAGGCGGCCCGGATGAACTGGGAGCCGTCGCTGTGCTGGGTCCAGCCCACGGCGTAGACGAACGCGGCGGTCCGCTCCGGGCCCGAGTTCTCCACCAGATTGCGGCAGACCTCGGCGAACATGTCCTGCGGGATGCCGCAGACGCGTTCGACCGCCTCCGGGGTGTAGCGGGCGTAGTGGCGCTTGAGGATCTGCAGGACGCACCGGGGATGCGTGAGCGTCTCGTCGCGCCGGGGGGTGCCCGTCAGCGGCACCCCGCCGCTTCCGTGGGCCTCGCCGCGGCCCGAGGAGCTGACCGAGCTTCCCTGGTCGGTGCGCCGCCCGTAGTCCTCGTCGCGGTCGCCCGAGGCCGCCACCGTCGTCTCCGCTCCCTCGTACTGCCAGCTCCCGCAGTCGTAGTGCCGTGTCTCCTCGTCGAACCCGGAGAAGAGCCCGTCGAGGTCCTCGGTGTCGCGGTAGTCCTCGCCGACGACGGTCGCGGCGTTGGTGTAGTTGAGCACGAACTCGCGGAAGTACAGGTCGTTGCTCAGCACGTGGTTGACGATGCCGCCGAGGAAGGCCACGTCGGTGCCCGCGCGGATCGGCACGTGCAGGTCGGCCAGGGCGCTGGTGCGGGTGAAGCGCGGATCGACGTGGATGACGACGGCGCCGCGCGCCTTGGCCTCCATCACCCACTGGAAGCCGACGGGGTGAGCCTCGGCGTAGTTGGAGCCCTCGATGACGATGCAGTCGGAGTGCTGGAGGTCCTGCATGAACGTGGTCGAGCCGCCCCGGCCGAAGGAGGTGCCCAGTCCGACGAGGGTCGAGCTGTGGCACACCCGGGCCTGGTTCTCGATCTGCACCACGCCCAGGCCGGTCAGCAGCTTCTTGATCAGGTAGTTCTCCTCGTTGTCGAGGGTGGCGCCGCCGAGGGCCGCGATGCCCATGGTGCGGGCCGTACGCCTGCCATCCGACTCCCACTCCCAGGTCTCCCCGCGGGTGGCGATGATCCGGTCGGCGATCATGTCCATCGCGGTGCCGAGGTCGATCTCCTGCCAGTCGGCGGCGTACGGCGGGCGGTACAGGGCCCTGTGTTCGCGGCCTGAGGCGGTGGTGAGCTGGAGGCTGGCCGAGCCCTTGGGGCAGAGCCTGCCCCGGCTGACCGGGGAGTCGGGGTCACCCTCGATGTGCACGATCTTCTCGTCGCGGACGTAGACGTTCTGGGCGCAGCCGACCGCGCAGTAGGGGCAGACCGACTTGACCACGCGGTCCGCGGTGGCGGTGCGCGCCGTGAGCCGGGCGGTGCGCGCGGACTTCACGGCCGCTCCCCTGCCGAGCGGGTCGTGTCCGGTGAGCTGACGCAGCAGGGGCCAGGAGGCGAGCCGCTCGAACGGGTTCACCGGGTCCGCTCCGCTTCCGCCGCGCGCATCGGCGCGTCGGCCTGGACGCGGCGGTTGATCCACCGGTGCACGGCGTCATGGGCGGTGGGGTTGAATTCGCGGGGGTTGACCAGCAGTTGCGTGTGCGAGGGCAGCATCCCGGGCCGCCGCCGTTGCTCGTGGGTGACGGTGTCGCCGCCGTCGGCGGGGACGCCGGTCGCGATCAGGTAGGCCCGGCCCGGTGGGATGCCGAGGACACGGGAGATCTTCTCGTAGCTCTCGCCCTGGGCCAGCAGCCTCAGGACCCGTCTCTTGCCCGGCATCGCCCACCCCCGCGCCGTCTCGCCCATGTTCCGTTCCCTGCCGCGGGGCGGATCGAGAAAAACCATCCCGGTTTCGCCGAATAGGCAAAAGCCTTCGATCCCGAAATATCGTGCGGTGGCAGTTTTGCCGGTCAGGAACCGATCTGCGGCCAGGCGGGGCCGCTCAAGGGGCCGCTCAAGGGGCCGCTCAAGGGGCCGCTCAAGGGGCCGCTCAAGGGGCCGCTCAAGGGGCCGCTCAAGGGGCCGCTCAAGGGCCGGTCTGTGGCCGGTCTGTGGCCGGTCCACCCCCGGGCGCGGGTGGACCGGCGTGGCGCTTCCTGTGGGTACGGCGGAGCCGTACCGGCCGGTCAGCCCCGCTCGCCGCCGAGGCCGAGCGCGTCGGCGACGTCCTCGACGTTGGCGAAGGTCCGGTCGGGCAGCGACTGGAGCGCGGAGAGCACGGAGTCCGGCGCGTACTGCTCCTCGGCGCGGGCCAGCAGGGTCGCGCGGTCGGCCGGGAAGGCGTGGGTGCCGCTGATCCAGCTCGCCAGGACGCTCCTGCTGTCCACCTCCTCGGGGGTCATGCCCTCCGGGGAGGCCGGTTCGCGGCCGGACGGCCCTTCCCTCGGGAAGAGATCCTTGTCGCCGGGGGCGTCCAGGGCCTCCGGGTCCTTCCACTCCTCGGGGCTGGTGTCCTCCGACTGGTGGAGGACGTTCCGCTCCTCGCGTTTCTGCTCGTCGTCCAGTCGTGGGCCGTGCTTGGCACTTCCCCGTTCCATATGTAATCCCCCTTCCGGTTTCTTCCCCTTTGTCCCTGCCCCACATCTCGGCGACTACCCACGGGCGGACAGCCGTACGAAACTCGCTGATTTGTTCGCATATCCGAGCATGGGCACGGAGTGCCCGCACCGCGCACGGTCAGGCGGTCCTGGCGCGCAGGCTCCGCGTCAGGGTGGGGATCATCACCGCCGCGGGGACGAGGTGCAGGCAGAGCAGGGCGATGACGGTGGTGGTCGCCGCCCCGGCGAGGAAGGGCGGGACCAGCGAGATCGCGGTCAGCGCCACCGCCGTCCGCCCGAACCACTCGGCGGGACGGGCACTCCAGCGAAGGAGGGCGGCGGCGATGACGACGCCCACGACCGAGAAGAATCCGGTCACCACGGCGAACCCGGGCAGCGGGATCGTCTCTCCCCCGTCGGGGATCTCGAAGGCCACACCCAGAGCCTGGGCGAGCGCGGCGGCGAGGGTCGTGACCGTCATCGCCGCGAGCGTGGCCACGAGGCCGGTGCCGACGAGCCCGAGGAACCGGTGGATCCGGCCCGACGCCGGGCCTGCGGCGAGCGTGGTGTCATTCGTGCTGTTCATATCGTTCTCCACCGTTCGGTGAGGGGCATGGGGGTATGCCGCCCGGCGGGCACCGGCCCTGACTTGGGGGATGCCCGTCCCGGCTCCGGGGGTACCGGTCCCGACTCCGGGGGTGCCGGTCCTGGCGTCGAGAGTGCCTGGCCCGACTTCGGGAGTTCCTGGTCCGGCTTTGGGGGCGCCTGGCCTGGCTTCGGGAGTGCCCGGTCCGGCTTTGGGGGTGTCTGGTCTGGCTTTGGGGGTGATGATGCGTACTTTCGCCGTGCGGCGGCCGGGGTTGCGCAGGGCGCGGACGCCGGTGCCCCGGAGCCAGAACCCAGCGTCGCGTTCGAGGACCGGCCCCGGCTCGCCGTCGCGCAGCTCAAGCTGCACCCGCCCTCGGACGACGACGCCGAACGCGTCGCGCCATTCGGCCGCGACCACCGCGACACGCCCGCCACCTCGCAGCGCGAGCGTCCGCACGGGACTACTCCGTGCCGTCCGCCGCCAGGCGCTCCGGCAGCCCGAGCATCGGGAACCGGTCCTCGTGGAAGGTGATGATCTCGGCGATCTCCCCGTCGATGACGCGCAGGACGTCGATCGTCAGCGGCAGGTACGCGCTCTCCCGCCCGTTCCACAGGTAGAAGGCCACGGCGGGCTGCCGGTTCACGGCGACGGGGACGCCGCGCAGGCCCTTCATGCCCTCGAAGCCGCCCTCGATCCAGTCGTTCAGCACCGTGTCGCGTCCGACGCGCAGTCCCGGCGTGGGCGGCATCGAGGCGCGGACGTCCGCGCGCAGCAGTTCGGCGATCCTGCCGATGTCCGTGGCCACGCTGGCGTCGGTGTAGCGGCGCACCAGCTCGCGCGTCCCCGCGTCCTCCTCGCCACCGGTCCAGTCCTGCCGCTCGGCGGGCAGGTGCTCCCGCATCCCGGCGCGGGCCCGCTGCAGCGCGCTGTTCACGGAGTTGACCGAGTCTCCGAGCAGCTCCGCCACGTCCTTCGCCCGCCAGCCGAGCACGTCCCGCAGGATCAGCACGGCCCTCTGACGTGGCGCGAGGTGCTGGACCGCGACCAGATAGGCCAGCTCGATCGTCTCCCGCGCGACCGCGACGCTCTCCGGCTCGTCCGCGTCCGCGGCGGGCAGCTCGTCGAGCAGCCGGTCAGGGTACGGCTGAAGCCACAGCACCTCACCCCCGGTCGCGGGCTCAGGACGGCACCTGGCGAGCAGGTCCAGGCAGGCGTTGGTGGCGATCCGGTACAGCCAGGCCCGGAACGTCGAGCGCCCCTCGAAGGTCTCCCGCCCCCGCCAGGCCCGCAGGAACGTCTCCTGCACGGTGTCCTCGGCGTCCTCGAACGACCCGAGCATCCGGTAGCAGTGCACGTGCAGCTCCCGCCGATGCCGCTCCGCCAGCCCAGAGAACGCCGGTTCGTCCACCTCACCCAGACCACTCACACCCAGTTCCTCCAGCCGCGTGTCCGCACCCATCACGTCATCCTTCCGGCTCGTCGTGTCCCGTCGCAGATATGACAGGCACGACCGCGAAAACTCATCACCGGGGCAGGTCGGCATGGGTGACGAACGCGGAGAGCCTCCCGGCGACCGATGCCGCCGGGAGGCTCTCCGCGTGTCCAGGCCAGACCTCGAAGGACCCTCGCTCGACGTCCGGCGAGAAGGCCGACCACGCACCGGGAAGGTTCGTGGCGTTCAGCAGTGAAAGCTCCGGCTTCGCGGGCCGCAGGGCTACGGACTCACGTCTCAGAGAATCTTGAGAAGAAGTCACGATCACGCCAGGAGTCAGAGAAGGCGTCCAGCATGGCCTCGTAAAGCCGAATATTGCTGACGTCTCCCCGAGGGTGTCTGATCCTCTCTTCGACCACCTCCCGGATGGTCTCCCAACGCAGCACGTGCATCAGGAAGGAAACGATCTCAACGGAACCTTCCTGAGGGGAGTCGATCAGAGCGATCAAGCGGCTCTCGAACTGTGCCCTCCGTTCAGGGTTCCGCTGCGCGATCACGAGCGCGTGCTCCAGTCCCGGCTCAAGATCCTCGACGCCGAGGGTCTCGTCCGCGGTGACCAGGATCCCCTGCACGACCCGTATGAACTCCGCGACCGGATCAGCGGCTGGGTCACTCTGTCTCGATGTGCTTCCCATCAGCACCACGTCCGTTCCCGTCGAAGGCACCCACTGCCGCCTTCTGAGCGTGGGCATCGCGAGGCTGATGGTAGCCAGGCTCATCGTGGGGGCACACGGCGAGCTTTCAGGCAGTCCGCACGTCCCTCCCCGGCCGCCGGTCGTTCGTTTCCCGGTCCAGATGGGCGTACGGCTGAACGCGCGGGGACGCGACCGGTGTCAGGCGCGGTCGTGGAGGGTGACCTGGTAGCCGTCGGGGTCGGCGAAGGTGAAGGTTCGGCCGAAGGGGCCGTCGATGGGGGCGGAGACGATGGTGTGGCCGTCGGCGGCGAGGGCGTCGTGGATGGCCTGGACGTCGGTGGCGTGGAGCCAGATCGCGGCGCCGATGCCGGGCTGGGCGACGGAGGCGAGGTCGGTGCCGGGAAGGACGTCGCGCAGTGCGAACGCGATCGGTTTCGTCTCGAAGACGACGGCGTGCGGGGGTCCGGCCGGGGAGCGGACAAGGCCGAGATAGCGCTCGTAGAACGCCCGCGAGGCGTCGAGGTCGCGTGCCTGGAGCGAGACGAAGTCGGGGCCGGTGACGGGCATGGCGGTGCTCCTTCTGGTCATGTCAGATTCCTGACACGGAGCAATGTATGTCAGAATACTGACATGAGTCAAAGCGGCATCGACCTGGACAGGTCACTGGGCTATCTGCTGAAGGAGGCGTCGAGCGCCCTGCGGACGGCCATGGAGGAGGTGCTACGGCCCCTCGGGATGAGCGTGACGCACTACTCCTGCCTGGAGCTGCTGGCCCAGCGGCCCGGCCTGTCGAACTCCGAGCTGGCGCGGGGCGCGTTCGTGACCCGGCAGACGATGAACGTGCTGCTCCAGGCCCTGGAGCGGGACGGCTACGTGACCAGGCCCGCGGAGGCGCCCGTCGGGAAGGTCCTTCCCGCACGGCTCACGCCTCGCGGCCAACAGAGCCTGGAGCAGGCGAGCGCGGCGGTCCGGGCCGTCGAGGTCAGGATGCTGTCCGGCATGACCGAGACCGAGCGCTCAGCCGCGTTCCGAATCCTACGGAGCATGATCCACTCCCTGCGCGACGGCGACGGCAACGACGGCGCGTAGCCCGCTCCCCGCCGCGTCCGGACGGGAGACGGCCTCTTCCGCAGGGAGCCGGTCAGACCTCGAAGGACCCGCGCTTGACGCCCTCCACGAAGGCCGACCACACACCGGGACCGAAAGTGAGGGCCGGTCCCGACGGGCCTTGCTGTCACGGACGGCCACCAGGCGGGGAAGGTTCGTGGCCACCTCGACGCAGGTGCCGCCGGCGTCCTCGGAAAGGGTTGACCTGCATCAGCAGACTCCGTTCAGTCCGCCCCATCTCTTTATCGTCTCCTTGATCAAGGTGAGGGGTCCCTCCGGGCGGGGCATCACTCCGCAGAGCGTTGCCGTGCGCGAGCGAATGCGAGCTAAGCGTGAGCGATTTCGGACTGTGATGTCAACCCGTCTTTGCGAAAGTGGTCCCACCGAACAAACGCCCACGCCGCCGGGCGAACGGAGGGACAATGTTAGCCACACTGGGAGCGCGAAAGCTAAAGCCGGGAGCCATATCGGTTGCCGAGTCCCGCCTTGAGGTCGCCAAAACAATCGGGGATGATCGTCCCTCCTACGAAGGCCCCCGGCTCGCCGTTAGTGAGCTGGCGACCAATACGATTCAGCATGGCCCGCCAGGCAGCCGTGTGACGCCCTACGTCGCAGGAAAAGGACGACTTCCTCACCGAACACAGCCGCCCCACGCTGCAGATTCCCGATTCCGAGGAACTTGACGGCTTCCCCGCAGGTGGTCGCGGATTGCGGACCGTACACGTCCTGTCTCTGGGGCACTGGGGTTTCCGGGAGCAGGGAAACCTGCGGAAGCGGGTCGTTTGAGCCTACATTCCCGCGCATCTCCACCGCCCTTAGCGGCGAACATCCAGACCCCTCGGCAGCGGTTTCAGTGAACGCAACCTCGGAGAAGGCGCTCCACTCCGACCGCCGTTCGGAATTTCCCCATGCCGAAGGCATGATCTTTCTTCCGCTGACGAGGCAATTTTGAGAGTCGTCACGTTCAACCTGTGCAACGGCGGGATCGACAACGGCAACGACACGCGTCTGCGCAGGCAGCTCGACCGGCTGGCCGGGCTCGACGCCGACGTGATCGCCCTGCAGGAGGCCAAGCACTGGGCCGAGCCCAACACCAGGCTCTTCCACGGCGGCCAGCCCTTCCACCTGGCCAAACGGACACTCGGCATGGACGGCTTCCTCGTGCCGTCCGAACACGACGGCTGCCACCTGGCCCTCTTCGTGCGGACCGGCCGCGTGCAGGTGCTCCAGGAGAAGCACACCGTGGGCGCGCCGTACTGGCACGCGGTGGGTCACCTGCGCGCCCTGGTCGACGGCAGGGTGACCTCGTTTGTCAACGTCCACTCCGCGCCCTCGACGCCACGCCTGCGCGAGATAGAGGCCGAGTCCCTGGCTCTGAAGGTCCGCAAGGGTGAGCCCGTCATCATGATGGGCGACTGGAACGCCGTCCCGACCACCTACGCCGGAACCTCAGGAGACCGCCGCAAACTCGACCACCAGGCCGCCTTCGCCCTGAGCGAGGTCGGCCTGCGCGACGCGGCGGTCGCCATGGGCGTCACCATCCCGACCGTCACGACGCCCCTCCCCTACCCGTGCGACCGGATCTACTTCAAGGGCCTCACCCCGACGTCCTTCCAGATCGGAACCGGCAACTGGGCCTCCGACCACCTCCCCGCCATCGGTGACTTCGACCTCACGCCCCCCGAACCGGTGGCGATATGACGGGCCGGTTCTCCTGCGCCGCGCTGGACTACAGCTCGACGCTCACACGGCCGGGATCACCGGTCGATCCCGGACTCGGCATGCGGCGCATCACCCCGGCCGCCATCGAGGTGATCCACGAGCTCCACGAGGCGGGGATGATCCTGGTCCTGGCCTCCAACACGCGGCACGGCCAGGACCGGCGCGAGGCGCTGCGCCGCGCGGGAGTGCTGGAGTGGTTCACGGCGACCCTGCAGTCCGCGACGCTCGGCGTGGCCAAACCCGACCCGCTGTTCTACAGGTTCGTGCTCGCCGCGGCCGACGTCGCCCCCTCGCGGGTCCTCTTCGTCGGCGACAACATGACCAAGGACGTCCTCGGCCCCCTCGAACACGGCATGCGGGCCGCCCTGATCACCCCCGACGCCACCCCCTTACCACCCGGCGCCGAGACCATCCCCGACATCACGCACCTTCCCAACCTGATCCGAACCTGGCGCTAGCCGTACAGGCGGTCGAGCTCCGGCCAGCCGAGGCCTAAGCTCTCTGTGTCGGCGTGGTGTCCCTGGCAGAGTCCGCCGAGAAGTACGGCGTGGGCCGCTCGACGCTCCGTCCCTGTCCGCCGATCTGGAGAAGCACTTGTGACCATGGAAAACGCCGGAGGGGCTACCGCGAAGCTGGCGGTCCTGATAGACGCGGACAATGCCAAGCCCGCGGTGATCCAGGAGCTGCTGGCCGAGGTCGCCAGGTACGGGACCGCCCACGTCAAGCGCGCCTACGGCGACTGGACGGACCAGCGTCTCAGGGGCTGGAAGGATCGGTTGCTCGCCCAGTCGATTCAGCCCATGCAGCAGTTCGCCTACACCACCGGCAAGAACGCCACCGACGCCGCGATGGTCATCGATGCGATGGACCTGCTGTACACGGGCCGCTTCGACGGGTTCTGCATCGTTTCCTCCGACAGCGACTTCACCCGGCTGGCGGCCCGCATCCGCGAGTCCGGGCTGACCGTGTACGGGTTCGGGGAACGCAAGACGCCCAAACCGTTCGTCGCGGCCTGCGACAAGTTCATCTACATCGAGAACCTGCGTCCCAACGTCCGGCCCGAGACCAGGCCCGTCTCGTCGGTCCCGGCGAAGGGCCTGTCCGACGACGCCGACCTGATCAACCTGCTGCGCCACGCCGTGGAGGCCGCCTCCGACGACGCGGGCTGGGCGAATCTTGCGAACATCGGCCACATCGTCACCAAGCAGCGCCCTGACTTCGACTCCCGCAGCTACGGATATCCCAAGTTCAGCGATCTGCTCGCCGCCACAGGCGCGTTCCAGGTGGAGCGTCGCAGGCCCGGCGACGGAAAGCCCGCGGTCGTCTACGCTCGCGACAAGGCCTGGACCGGTGACCCTGTCGATGGCGCGATGGACGCCGCCGGATGACAGGAGTGGCCCACTCAGGGGGAGACGAGCCGGTCACCGAGGGGGCTTCTGCCGTACAGGACGCGTCGTCCGTCGCGGACCCGGGTGAGCAGGCCCGCGCCGTACAGCACGCGTAGGTGCTGGGAGACGGCACTCGGGGTCACGCCCAGGCGGCGGGCCAGCTCGACGGTCGGCAGCGGCTCGCCGAGAAGGCCGAGCAGTGTGGCCCTGGGCGCGCCGATCAGTGCCACCAGGGCTGTGGGGTCAGGTGGCGGAACCGGGTCCCACAGGGTGGCCACCCCACGGCTGGGATAGACCAGGCACGGCGGCTCCTCCGGGTGGACCGGTGGGGCGGGTTTGTGGGCGAAAACGGACGGCATGAGCAACAGCCCCCGGCCCGAGGCCTCCACGTGGTGGTTCCCGACCATCTGGGCGATCGACAGCACCCCGTCGTGCCAGCGCAGATTCGGATGCATGTCAGCGAACAACAGACGTGCCCCACCCACGGCCAACTGCCGCGCCCGGTAGGTCATGTCGGCCTCCAGCACCAGCCGTATCCGTGACCACAGCGGCTCGACCGTCAGCCGCCAGTGGCGCCGCAGCACCTCACACAACCCGGCGGCATCGGTCTCGTCCGGAGGCTCCTCGACGAGCGCGGCCCGCAGGTCCCTGCGGACGATCTCCGGAGGCGTCCGCCGTACGACCTCCAACTGGTCCTCGAAACGCGGGGCGAAGGTCGTGGGCGGCGGCGTGAGGAAGTCCGGCAGAGCGAGCCGTCTCCCGACGAGGGACGTCAGCAGACGGACGTCCTCCGGACCGAGACGGGCCAGTGCGGACCCACGCCACGGCAGGTGTACGGCGTGCAGACCGGGTTCGCGCAGCACGCGCAGGCTCAGCACCGTCTCCTCAAGCGGAGACAGGGCGAAGTGCGTGTCCGCGAGGTCCTCGACACCGAGTCCGAAGCTGATCATTAAGCCCCACGCTACATCGTTTGGCCACCGGAGCCGGAGGGCGTGGACTTCTGTCCCTGAGAACCGAGAGGAAGTGGGACATGGAGGGATTCGATCCCCGGACGAGCTTCGGTCACGAGGTGTCCATGCGCTACGACGCCGAGGACACCCGGGGTGACGAGGAACGGACTGTCGCGTTCCTCGCCGGGCTGGCGGACGGGCGTGACGCGCTGGAGTTCGCGGTGGGCACCGGCCGTATCGCCCTGCCACTGGCCAGGAGCGGGGTGCGAGTGGACGGCGTCGAGCTCTCGCCGGACATGGTCGCCCGGATGCGCGAGAAACCGGGCGGGGACCTGGTCGAGGTGACCATGGGCGACATGTCCCGCGTCACCACCGGGCGCGTCTACGGGCTGGTCTACCTGGTGTACAACACGATCGGCAACCTCCTCACCCAGGACGACCAGGTCCGCTGCTTCGAGAACGCGGCCCGGCACCTGGACGAGGGCGGGGTGTTCGTCGTCGAGTGCCGCGTCCCGACCGCTCCGGCGCGGCCCCGGCACCAGTACGTCGATGCCGAACACGTCGGGGTCGGTCATGTCGGTCTGGACGTGTGCCGCTACGACCCGGTGACGCAGATCCTCGACGAGAACCACGTCCGGATCAGCACCGAGGGCATCACCTTCGGCCCCATCAGGCTCCGCCTGGCCCATCCCCCGGAGTTCGACCTCATGGCCAGGATCGCGGGCCTGCGCCTACGCGAACGCTGGGGCAACTGGAACCGCGAGCCGTACACGGCAACGAGTTGGCGCCACATCAGCGTCTACGAACACACCACGTGACCCGGCCACATCGCCTCCGGAAGGAACCCGCGTCGAACGCTTTCATCCACTCGGGGGCGACACCGTGGGCGAGCAGGACATCTCGTAACCCCTCGGCCATTACTTCTTCTCGTGCTTACCCGGATCCGAAGGTTCTTTTCTGTCGCCAGGAATGAACGGCTTCAGCTCCTCGAACGGCATACCTTCGTGCTCGCCCATTCGTGCGTTGTCCTTTGGAAGCCACCGTGGACGCCTTTCCGAATCGTGCTGACATGCTGCCCATCGCGCGACCCGGCGTTGCGGCGGATCTCCCGGCTCACGTTCGACGGGTTGTGGCCCGGCCCGACGACGACGGCCCGGGTGGGGCCGCCCTCACGAAGCCGGGGGCGTTCTCAGGACCACCTGACAGATCTGGGGCTAAGACCTACCGTATGACCAAACAGGACCGAGCATCATGCGGGAGACAATGTGCGCCAGTATGGCGGCAAGGTTGTGCATATGTACCTCGATCCGGACGCTCGTCCCAGCGAAGTCCAGCAGTGGGAGAAAACCGCAGATCGGCGCGCGGCATCCGGCTACATCGTTACCGAGCAAGTGTTCAACCACCCTATTGGCTCGGTGTGCCCCTACTGCAAGGTACAGGTGGTCGTCGCCAGCTCACCAGGGACAGGAAGATAGAAGTCTGACATGGCCGATTGCCGGCAGTGCAGGGGCACGGGCACCATCACGAAGCGGGAGCGGATCAAGGAGCGTGACGGTTCCGTCACCATCAAGGAGACGACGGTGACCTGCACCTTCTGCGATGGATCCGGACAGCGAAATAGCGCTCACGCCGATTTCTCAGGTTCAGCGCTTTACACCGACGGCCGACCAAGCCTTTGATGTCCTGAGCCGCGACCGGGTCGATAAAGACTACGAACACACCACGTGACCCGGTTCAGGCGCTCAACACGACGCGGCTGGACCACTGCCCCGCCCTGTCACCGTACGGCGGAAGCAGCCCTCGGGACGGGCTCGGAAGGGTCACCCAGCCACGCCTTCTGGTGACCGCCAGCGGTGACGGTCAGTCCGAACTCCGTATGACCCGGCCGCCCCCGCTCGGTCCACCAGCGGTGGGCGGCCTCGACCTCGTCCCACAGGTCGCGCGGGCCGCCCTGGAAGACGCGTGAGGTCTCATCGAAATAGACCGCCGCCCATGACCGGCCGCCCAGGCCGTACAGCCACATGGCTCGTGTGCCGTCGTCGTTGTGGCCGGGGACGCGCACGCAGCCGGGCAGCAGCAGGCTGAGCACGAAGGTGATGGTGGGGTCGTCCACGATCTCCGAGGCGGTCAGGCCGGTGACGGAGGCCCTGGTGTCGTCGGGCCAGCCGTTGCCGGGGATGTAGTCGGCGAGCCGTACCTCAAGCCGGTGGGAACGGATGTGCATGAACTGGGCGAGCCGGGTGAAGCGTCCGCTGGCGGTGCCGTCCTCGGCGACGACCAGCCGGACGATGGCGTCCTGATGGCTGTGGTGGGTGCCCCAGGGCATCACGATCACCCCGCCGGGCCGGGTCTGCTCGATCCACGCGCGGGGAACCTCCCGCACGGCAGCGGTCACGAGCACCCGGTCGTACGGCGCCCGCCCCGGGTGGCCCAGCAGGCCGTCCCCGACGACGATCTCGGGATGCCAGCCTGCGGCGTGCAGCGCCTTCCGTGCCCGGTCCGCCACCGCTTCGTCGAGTTCGACCGAGACGACGTTGTCCTCACCGAGGCGGGCCGACAGCAGGGCCGCGCACCAGCCGGTACCGGTGCCGACCTCCAACACCCGCATCCCGTCGTCCACCGACAGGTCGGCGAACATGTCGAACACCAGGCTGGGCATCGACCCCGAGCTGGTCCGCTCCTCGCCCGGCGCCGTCCCGGTGTGCCGTCCGTCGTCCCACTGCGTGGTGATCGCCACGTCCGTGTCGGCCCACCGCCGCCATTGCTCGGGCTCCCGCGCCCGGGAGACGACAAGGTCACGCCCATTGTCGAACGGCCACATCACCTCCGGCAGGAACGACTCCCGAGGCGCCGCGTCGAAGGCTTTCACCCACTCGGGGCCGACACCGTAGGCGAGCAGGACATCTCTTAACCCCTCGGCCATTACTTCTGCCCGGGCTTCTTCTCGTGCTTGCCCGGATCCGAAGGAGAGGTGGTGTCCGGTTCCTTTTTACCGCCCGGAATGAACGGCTTCAGCTCCTCGGCTGGCTTACCCTCGTGATCGCCCATGCGCGTGTTTCCCTTCCTTCACCGGGCTCCGATCGGAGCGCTCTCGGTAAGCGTAACCTCGCGCTGAGCGACCGGAAGGGGATGTTCTCATCTCCGTTCAGGCCTGGGACGGCTGGTAGATCATAAAGAGAGCCAGCGGTCGGTGTCAGTGGGGGCGTCATGTCACGAAATCGTTTTTTGAGATGGTGCGGAATGGCCGCATCGGCCGTTCTCCTCACCACCGGGTTCACCGCCTGCGCCGGTCGGAGTAGTTATGACCTGTGCGTGGAACGTGCGACGAAGGAGAGTGCCATGCTCTGGAAGGCCACCATGAGCGCCTTTCCGAACCGCGCTGAAGTGCTGTCCATCTCGGACTACAGCGGATGCGACTCCGCCAACAGCGGCGCCTGGCTGGACTTCGAAATCAAGCCGGAGGCGACGCGTGAGGAAATCGAGGGCGCCCTGGAGAGAACCGGCTGGAGCAAGAACGTCAAACGGTTCATGCCGTATGGCTCGTCACTCGTCCTTGACATGGCGAGGCGATGGGAAGGGCGGGCCATCGGTCTGACTCTCTCCAAGGAGCCCGAGAACGCGAGCCGTACGGCATGGGTCCTGGAGGTGCAGGCCGTCGACCATTGTTGGACCAACGAGCAATACACCTGCCCGGATTAGAAGAGCTGGCCGATATCACCGCGTGGGACGGAGGCCGTCAGTCCGTGAGGAGGGCGGCGAGGGCGGCGAGGGCCTTGTCGGGGTCGGTGGGTCTGCGGCCCTGAGCGGTTTCCTGGTTGCCGCCGCCCTTGCCCTCGGGGAGGGACCTGAACAGGTCCGCGGCGGACAGGCCCCGGGTGCGGCCCGTGGCGTTGACGGTGATCACGAAGGCCGTGCCGGACAGCACCGCGGCGACGCCAGGCCGGTCGGAGGGCAGGGCCGTACGGACACGGTCGGCCAGGAGGCGGGGGTCGGCCTCGGTGGTGCCGGTGGCCAGCAGGACGTCGCCGTGGACGGTCGCGGTCGCGGCGAGCCGGTCGGCCTCGGCGGCGAGGAGTTGGTCGCGGAGCCTGGCCGTCTCGCGTTCGCTCTCCTTGAGGCGTTCGGCGAGGGCGGCGACCCGGTCGGCGACCTCCGCGCGGGGCGCGTTGAACTGCTCGGCGATCCGGGAGACGAGGTCGCGCTCACGGGCGAGGTAGCGGAAGGACTCGATGCCGGTGACGGCCTCGATGCGGCGCTGTCCGGAGCCGACCGACGACTCTCCGGTGACGGCGATGCCGCCGATCTGGGAGGAGCGTTCGACGTGGGTTCCGCCGCACAGCTCCCGCGACCAGGCGCCACCGATCTCGACGACCCGGACTGTCTCGTCGTAGGTCTCGCCGAACAGCGCCAGCGCCCCGATCTCGCGGGCCTCCCCCAGCGGCATGTAACGCACGTCGACCGGCAGGTCGCGGCGGATGGCGACGTTGGCGGCGTCCTCGATCTCGCTGCGGACCCCGGCGGGCAGGGCGCCGCGCCAGGAGAAGTCCAGGCGCAGGTGGCCGGGCCGGTTGTAGGAGCCGGACTGCAGGGCGGCCGGGCCGAGTGTGGCGCGCAGTGCGGCGTGCACGACGTGGGTCCCCGAGTGGGCCTGGCGGGCGCCGACGCGCCACTCGGGATCGACCTGGGCGCGCACGGGCAGCCCCGGCGCCAGCTCGCCGTCCAGGACGCGCACCTGGTGCACGACGAGGCCGGGGATCGGGCGCTGCACGTCGAGCACCTCGGCGGACAGGCTCGGGCCGCTCAGCGTGCCCGCGTCGCTCTCCTGGCCACCGGACTCGGCGTAGAACGGGGTGCGGTCGAGGACGACGCCGACGATCTGGCCCTCGGTTGCCGTGGCCACCGGCGCTCCCTCGCGGAGCACGGCCAGGATGGTCGAGTCGGTGGTCAGCGTCGTGTAGGCCTGCCAGTCGGTGACGCCGTGCTCGCCGAGGAGGGTGCGGTAGAGGCCGGTGTCGGCGTGGCCGGTCTTCCTGGCTCGGGTGTCCTCGCGGGCACGGCGGCGCTGCTCGGCCATCAGCTCCCTGAACCCGGTGACGTCCACGTCGAGGCCGTGTTCGGCGGCGATCTCCACGGTCAGGTCGATGGGGAAGCCGTAGGTGTCGTGCAGCTTGAACGCCGTGTCTGCGGGCAGCCGCTTCCCGGCCTTGGTGATGGCCCGGTCGAGCAGTGTGCTGCCCTGGCGCAGGGTCGAGCGGAAGGTCTCCTCCTCGCCGTAGGCGTAGGCCGAGATCCGCTCGAAGTCGGCGGCCAGCTCCGGGTAGGAGGGCGCCATGCAGTCGCGGGCGACCGGCAGCAGCTCCGGCAGCGCCGGGTCCTCGTAGCCCAGCAGCCGGACCGCCCGGATCGCGCGGCGCAGGATCCGGCGCAGCACGTAGCCGCGTCCCTCGTTCGAGGGGGTGACGCCGTCGCCGATCAGCATGAGGGCGGTGCGGACGTGGTCGGCGACGACCCTGAGCCGGACGTCGTCGGGGTGGCTCTCGGCGGCCGAGGGGCCGGAGTGCGCGCCGTACCGGATGCCGGTCAGCGCCGCGGCGGCGTCCAGGACGGGGCGGGTCTCGTCGATCTCGTAGAGGTTGTCGACGCCCTGGAGCAGGGCCGCCATGCGTTCCAGGCCCATGCCGGTGTCGATGTTGCGGGAGGGAAGCTCGCCGAGGATCGGGTAGTCGTCCTTGCCGACGCCCTCGCCCCGCTCGTACTGCATGAAGACCAGGTTCCAGAACTCCAGGTAGCGGTCCTCGTCCACCTCGGGGCCGCCCTCGCGGCCGTAGGCGGGGCCACGGTCGTAGTAGAGCTCGGAGCAGGGGCCGCACGGCCCGGGGACGCCCATCGACCAGAAGTTGTCGGCCTTGCCGCGCCGTACGATGCGGGCCTCGGGCAGGCCGATCACGTCGCGCCAGAGGGCGTGGGCCTCGTCGTCGTCGAGGTAGACGGTGGCCCAGATCCGGTCGGCGTCGAGGCCGTAGCCGCCCTCGGACTGCGGCTTGACGGTCAGGTCCCAGGCGAGCCTGATCGCCTCCTCCTTGAAGTAGTCGCCGAAGGAGAAGTTGCCGTTCATCTGGAAGAACGTGCCGTGCCTGGTGGTCTTGCCGACCTCGTCGATGTCGAGGGTGCGGATGCACTTCTGCACGCTGGTCGCCCTGGGATAGGGCGGGGTGCGCTGCCCGAGAAGATAGGGCTTGAACGGCACCATGCCCGCGTTGACGAACAGCAGCGTCGGGTCGTCGGCGGGCAGCGGTGCGCTGGCGGCCACCGTGTGTCCGGCCGCCGCGAAGTGGGTGAGGAACCGTCGTTTGACCTCCGCCGTCCGCACTCGTCCTCCAAGAACCATCCACTGCCTGCTATGTGCAGGTGCAAGCCTATTGCAACAAGACCCTTCGAGCAGACTGGGCCCATGACCGACATCACCGTGGACCTCGTGCGCGCGCTGGTCGCCGGGCAGTTTCCCCACTGGAAGGACCTGCCGCTCCTGCCCGTCGCCCGGCAGGGCTGGGACAACCGGACCTTCAGGCTCGGCGAGTCGCTGGCCGTACGGTTGCCCAGCGCGGAGGGCTACGTGGCCGCCGTGGAGAAGGAGGAGCACTGCCTGCCCACGCTGGCCGGGCACCTGCCGCTGCCCGTTCCCGAGCCGGTGGCGACCGGCGAGCCGGGCGAGGGCTATCCGTTCCCGTGGTCGGTACGGCGCTGGCTGCCCGGCGACCCCCTCGACGCCGCGAAGGACGTTGACTCCGCCCGGCTGGCGGGTGATCTCGGGGGGTTCCTGACGGCCCTCAGGAAGGCGCCCGTTGGGCGGGGGCCGGTGGCCGGGCGGCACTCCTACTTCCGGGGCTGTCATCCCAGCGTCTACGGCGAGGAGGTGGAGCGGGCCCTCGGCGTCCTCGGGGACGCCGTTGACGCCGCCGCCTGCCGGGCCGTCTGGGCGGACGCGCTCACCTCCGCCTGGCCGTACGCGCCGGTGTGGTTCCACGGGGACATCGCCGCGGGAAACCTGCTCGTCACCGGCGGGCGGCTGTCGGCGGTCATCGACTTCGGCACCTGCGGCGTCGGTGACCCGGCCTGCGACCTCGTCATGGCGTGGACCCACTTCACCGGCCGGGACCGGGAGATCTTCAGGCAGAGCGTGGGGCTGCCCGGCGACGCCTGGCGGCGGGCACGCGGATGGGCGCTGTGGAAGGCGCTGGTGACCGTGGCCGGGCTGTCCGGCGCCGATCCGGAAGGTGTCCAGAATCGGGCTCTCGTCCGGGTGCTGGAAGATCCGGTCGTCGGCTGAGGCGGGAACCCCCCTCGGCGGATTGACCGCTTCGTGCGATGATGACCGGCGAAGGCGAGCGGGGACGAGGAAGCCGGTGTGAGTCCGGCGCGGTCCCGCCACTGTGATCGGCGAGCGGATCCCCACACCGTCACTGCCCCTGTCAGGGGGTGGGAAGACGGGGACGAGCATCGACCCGAGAGCCAGGAGACTCACCCGGTCGCCTCCTCGAAGAACTGGGGCGGATCTCCCCGGAGAGGAGCGGGTCGGCCGATGGATGACCTCGCGTGGCGACGACCACACGGGCCCTCCGCGCCGACGTGTGCCCGGAGACGACCTCCTGGCCGGTTCCGCTGTCCTCCGGCAGGGCCGTCCCGTGGCGCAACCCCCGTGAGAGGACCCGTCCGTGACGGTCAGACGTCCCCTGTCCCTGCTGCTCGCCCTGTCGTGCGCCGTACTCCTGGCCGGATGCGGTGCCCCCGCTGAGACCCGGAGCCCCGCCGCAGCCGCCTCTCCTGGTTTCTCGGTCACGCTCGACAACTGCGGTGTCACGACCACCTACAACCGTCCGCCGCAGCGCGCGGTCTCGCTCAACCAGCACGCCACCGAGGTGATGCTGGCCCTGGGCCTGGAGAAGTCGATGGTCGGCACCGGCTATCTCGACGACAAGATCCTGCCCGAGTATCAGGCCGCCTACGACGGGGTGAAGGTGCTGTCCAAGCAGTACCCCTCCTACGAGGCGCTGCTGGCCGAGGAGCCCGACTTCGTCTACGCCGGGTTCTCCAGCACCTTCGACGAGAAGGAGGGTCGCAGCCGCGAGGCGCTCGGCAAGGCCGGGATCAACACCTACCTCAACCTTGAGCAGTGCCCGTCAGGGCCGGTGAACATGGACCTGATGGACCAGGAGATCCGCAACGTCGCCAGGATCTTCGGCGTCCAGGACCGGGCGGAGACGCTCGTCACCCGCCTGCACGAGCCCCTGACCCGGGTGAAGGACAAGCTCACCGGCGTCGAACCGGTCAAGCTGTTCGTCTACGACAGCGGCGACAAGACCGCCTTCACCGCGGGCGGCAAGGGCATCGGCAACGAGATCATCACCCTGGCGGGGGCCCGCAACCTGTTCGCCGACGTGGACAAAACCTGGGCCGACGTGTCCTTCGAGCAGGTCGCCGAACGCGCCCCCGAGTGGATCGTCATCTACGACTACGGCGACGAGAAGCTTGAGGACAAGAAGAAGTTCCTGCTGTCCAACCCGGCCCTGGCCGACGTTCCGGCGATCAGGAACAAGCGGTTCGCGGTGCTGCCGCTGTCGTCGGTCGTGCTCGGGGTCAGGGCGCCGTCGGCGGTCGAGTCGCTGGCCCGGCAGATCCACCCCGACCGGTTCGAGTGAGCGGCCTGACCGGGGTCTCCCGCGCCGTGGCCGTCACGCGCCGCCCCGGCCTGCCGTACCCGCTGACGCTCGCGCTGTGCGTGGCGCTGCTCGGCGGGGCGGTGACGGCCGGGATCGCGGCCGGGTCGATCAGCCTGCCCGCGGACCAGGTGTGGGGCATCCTGCTGCACCGCGTCCACCCCGCGCTCGCCGAACCGGTCTGGTCCCCGGTGCGGGAGACCATCGTCATGAACGTACGGCTGCCGCGGGTGCTCCTGTGCGGGGTCATCGGCGCCGGGCTGTCGGTCTGCGGGATGGCGTTGCAGGCGCTGGTGCGCAACCCGCTGGCCGATCCGATGCTGCTGGGCGTCTCCTCCGGCGCCAGCGTCGGCGCGGTGAGCGTGATGGTGTTCGGCCTGACCTTCCTCGGGCCGTTCTCGCTGCCGGTGGCCGCGTTCGCGGGGGCGCTCGCGGCGCTGGTCGCGGTCTATCTCCTGGCCCGCTCCGGTGGGCGGATGACGACGGTACGGCTGGTGCTGGCCGGGGTCGCCATGGCCGAGGTGCTGTCGGCGGTCGCCAGTTTCCTGGTGGTGACCTCCGACGACCCGCACAGGACCCAGTCGGCCGTCCGCTGGATGCTCGGCGGGCTCGCGGGGACGACCTGGACGATGGTGTGGGTGCCCGCGGCTGCCGTGCTGGCGGGAACCGCCGTGCTGCTCGGCGTCTCCCGCCCGTTGAACCTGCTGCTGGCCGGGGAGGAGGCCGCGGCCTCGCTGGGGCTGGACGTGCACCGCTTCAGGGCGTCGCTGTTCGTGCTGGTGGCCATGGTGATCGGCACCGTCGTCGCGGTCAGCGGGTCCATCGGGTTCGTCGGGTTGATCATGCCCCACGTGGTGCGGCTGCTCGTCGGGGCCGACCATCGGCGGGCGCTTCCGGCCACGGCGCTGCTCGGGGCGGCGTTCCTCATCATGGCCGACCTGGTCGCCCGGACACTGATCACTCCTGAGGAGGTCCCGGTGGGGATCATCACGGCGCTCGTCGGAGGGCCGTTCTTCCTGTGGCTGATGCGCAGGCGGTCCTGATGGGCGGGCTCGCCGTACAGGAAGTGTCCGTGCGGATCGGTGACAGGGACCTGGTGCGGGCGGTGACGTTCGACGTGGCCCCCGGCGAGGTGCTCGGCCTGGCCGGGCCGAACGGCGCGGGCAAGTCGACCCTGCTGAGGACGCTCTACCGGGTGCGGCGCCCGACCTCGGGACAGGTGCTCCTCGACGGGCACGACGTGTGGCGGATGCCGGGCAGGTGGCTGGCCCGCCGCCTGGCCGCGGTGCTGCAGGAGGGCGGCGGCGACTTCGGGCTGAGCGTCCACGACATGGTGGCCATGGGCCGTACCCCGCACAAACGGGCCTTCGACGGGGACGCCCCCGCCGACCGGGCGATCATCGCCGAGGCCCTGGAGCGGCTGGACGTGGCCGACCTGGCGCACGCGCCCTTCGACCGGCTCTCCGGCGGGGAGAAGCAGCGGGTGATGATCGCCCGCGCGCTGGCGCAGCGGCCCGAGGTGATGGTGCTGGACGAGCCGACCAACCACCTGGACCTGCGCCACCAGCTCGACGCGCTGCGCCTGGTGCGCGGGCTCGGGATCACCGCCGTGATCGCGCTGCACGACCTCAACCTGGCCGCCGCGTTCTGCGACCGGCTCTGCGTCATGGACGGCGGTGCGGTCGTGGCGCTCGGGCCTCCGGGCGAGGTGCTGACGCCACGGATGCTGCGGGAGGTCTACCGGGTCGAGGCGGAGGTCGAGGCGCACCCGAGGACAGGTGTTCCCCAGGTGACGTTGCTCACCGGGGAGGACGTGCCCTGAGAGCTGTTTTGGATGGCTGTACGGCACCGCCTGTCTGACGCTCGCTCAGGGTTCCGCGTGGGCGTCCCGCCTCGGGGTTCCGTGGGAGCGTCCCGCTGAGTGGGACGTTTCCGTGGGCGGTTCCTCCGGGGCGGCGGATCATCTCGGCATGGTGAAACGGCTCCCGGGTGCCGGACGGCTCGCGGGAGGAGTCAAGGAGATCCCATGCCACGTCCCCTGCTGATCCTGCTGGTCTGCGGTGTCCTCGTCGCGGCGCTGCCCCTGGTGTGGCGGCTGCTCGCCAGGACCGTCAACACCCAGGTCCGCCGGATCAACCGGTGAGCGTCCCCGACGGGCTGGCCGGGCTCGACCCCGACCGGCGTGGCCTGGTGGCCTCGGCCTGGCGGCACGTCAGCCGGGCCCGGCTGCGGGAGCTGCTGTGCGGGCTGGTGGACGTCCCCAGCCCGATCGGGGGCGAGCGGCCCCTGGCCGAGCGCATCGCCGCGACCCTGACGGCCACCGGTGTCACCGCCGCCGTCCAGCCGCTCGACGACCGGCAGGCCAACGCGTGGGGACGGTTGCGCGGCGACGGCAGTGGTCCCGACCTCATGCTGTACGCGCCGATCGACACGCTGACCACCGGGCGCGAGGAGGAGGACGTGCCGTGGATCGGCCCCGAGCTTCGGCCTGACATGCGTCCCGTCGCCCGCGTCGAGGGCGACCTGGTGACCGGGCTCGGGGCGGGCAATCCGAAGGGGCACGCCGCCTGCGTGCTGATGGCCGCCGAGGCGGTCCACCGGGCCGGGCTGCCGCTGACCGGGGACCTGATCGTCGCGTTCGGGGCGGGCGGCATGCCCGCGAACGCGCGGCCCGGGGACGTTCGGCGCAACGTCGGGCAGGGGGTCGGCTGCTCGTTCCTGCTCGAACAGGGGCTCTGGGCGGACTTCGCGGTGATCGCCAAGCCCGGCTGGACGGTCTCCTGGGAGGAGGTCGGGCTGGCCTGGTTCGAGGTCACCGTCCACGGCGTCCACACCTATGTCGGCTCGCGGCACCGCCTGCCGTACGAGAACGCGGTCGCGGGGGCGGGTGAGGTGGCCGTGCGGCTTGAGCGGTGGTTCGCCGAGTACGCCGAGCGGCACACCGGGGGGACGGTCGCCCCGCAGGGGATCGTCGCGGCGGTCGAGGGCGGCTGGCCGTACCGGGCGGCGGTTACCCCGGCGGCGTGCAGGCTGCTTGTCGATCTGCGGCTGAGCCCGCGCACGACGCCCATGGAGGCCAAACGGGAGTTCGCGGCCGCGATCGAGGGGATCCGCGCCGAGCTTCCCGGTCTCCGGGTGACGTCCGAGATGGTCCTCGCGATCCCCGGCACCGCCTCCGACCCCCAAGGATGGGTGGCCCGGGAGGCCGTGGCCGCCTGGGAGGCCGCCGAAGGGCGTCCGCACGAGGTGATCCGGGGCAACAGCGGCGCGACCGACGCCAACATCCTGCGGGGACGGGGGGTGCCGACCGTGCGGATCGGCATGCCCAAGATCGCCGGGACCGACTTCTCGCTGGGGATGAACACCGCCGACGTCGGGGAGATGGAGCGGCTCACCCGCCTGCTGGTCCGTACGGCCGTCGCCACGGTCACCAGGTCCCGGGCGGAGGTCGGCGTATGACCACGGTGACGGAGGGTGGCGATTTCGGATGGAACGCACCAAACTACTCCTCACAGGGCTCCGAACCACCTGGGAGGTTCCTGCGATGACCGTGCTCCCGTTCGCCCGCGCCGGATCGACGGCGGAACCCGGCAACGCCGAGGCGATGAACTCCGTCCTGGGCAAGGCACGCCTGATCATCGAGGCCTTCACCGCCGAGGACGACTCCCTGTCGCTCTCCGAGCTGGTCAGAAGGACCGGGGTGGCCAAGGCCAGCGTGCACCGGCTGGCCCAGGAACTGCTCGGCTGGGGAGTCCTCGAACGGGCGGGCAGCCGCTACCGCCTCGGGCTGCGGCTCTTCGAGATCGGCCAGCGGGTGCCCAGGCAGCGGATCCTGCGGGAGGCGGCGCTGCCGTACATGGAGGATCTGCTGCTGGCCACGCACGAGACCGTGCACTTCGCGATCCACGACGGTCTCGACGTGCTGTACGTCGAGAAGCTCATGGTCCACCGGGGGCTGCGCAAGCAGTCCCGGGTGGCCGGGCGGCTGCCGCTGTTCTGCACCGCCACCGGGAAGGTGATCCTCGCCTTCTCACCCCCGGCTCTCTTCCACGAGGTCGTACGGCGCGGCCTCACGCCCATGACCCACCGGACGATCACCCAGCCGGGGCTGCTCCAGGCGCAGATCGGCAGGGTCAGGACCGAGCACCTGGCGGTCGAGGCCGAGGAGACCAGGCTCGGTTACACAAGCCTGGCCGTACCCGTCTTCGGCGACACCGGGGCGCTGGCGGGCGCGCTGTCGATCACGGCGCCCACCTTCAGGATGAACCAGGCCCGGTTCACGGCCGCGCTGCGCGCCGCGGCGCTCGGGGTCTCCAGGACGCTCCAGGCGACGGGCTGAGCGCTATCCGGAGATCGGATGCTTGGCGAGGAAGGCCAGGCTGAGCGCGTTGTACCGTACGGCCTGCTCGTGCTGGGGCCAGTGGCCGCACGCGTCGAACAGCACCAGCTCCGAGCCCACGACGGCCTCGTGCATCGCCGCAGCCTCGGGAACCTCGCCGAAGGGGTTGTCGCGGCCCCACACGATCAGGGTCGGCACGGTGATCCCGGCGAGGTCCTCGGGGCGCAGGATGTTGCGCAGCCGGGTCTCCATGTCCTGCAGGCACAGCAGGTTGTCGAGGTTGGCGGCGAAGTCGGGCAGGTGGTAGATGGTGTGCCTGACCGCGACGAGCTCCTCGGTGGCGTCCTTCGGGTCGGCCATCAGCAGCCGCAGCCGCCGCCTGGTCAGGTCGACGTCGTCGGCAGTGACCGCCTGCCTGGTCGTGGTGCGGATGCGCTCCATGATCTTCGGGTTGGCCACGGTGCCCCCTGCGCAGAGCAGTTGCAGGGAGGCCACCCGGCCTGGCGCGTCGATCGCGGTCCTGGCGCCGACCCAGCCGCCGAGGGACTCCCCCACGATGTGGGCGCTCTCGATCCCGGCGGCGTCCATGTAGGCGAGCAGGTGGTCACGGTAGCGGGGGATCTCGTAGGGGAAGTCCGGTCTGCCGGTGTATCCGTGGCCGAGCATGTCGAGGGCGTGGCAGGCGTAACGGTGGGCGTGGGCGCCGAGGTTGCGGGCGAAGGCCTCCAGGTGGCCGCTGGTGCCGTGCAGGAAGATCACCGGTTCTCCGGTGCCCGCCTGCAGGGAGCGGGTGGGGACGCCTGCGGCGTCGACGGTGGTGACGCGGAAGTCGAGACCGGCCAGTTCGGTCCAGATGGTGGTGGTCATGGGGTTCTCCTCATGGGTGATTTACGGAGCGCAGGAAGCCTTCGACGACCGCGTGGTAGGCGGCGGGCCGCTCCTCCTGCAGGTGGTGCGAGACGTGGTCCATGACGTGCAGGTTTCCGCGCCTGACCATCCGCGACAGCATGAGCGGGTAGTCGGGGGTGAGGAAGGCGTCCTCGCGGCCCCAGACGAAGAGCGTCGGCGCCTCGACCAGCCCGAGTTCGGCGGTGAGGTCCTGCCAGTCGCCCCGGGGCGAGTCGGTCATCGCGGCCAGTTCACGCTCGCCGGGGTCGAGGCTCTGCCGCCAGCGCAGGTCCACGGTCTCCTCGGGCAGGCGCGCGGCGTCGTACCACTCCAGCCGGGTGAGCAGGGCACGCATCTTCTCCCGGGTCGGCCCCTCGCCCCCGTAGTAGACGTCGCGGGCGGCGCGGCCCCGGTGCCCGCGTTCCGGCAGGGGCGCGAGAGGGCCGTAGAAGACGGGCATGCTGCCGGTCACCACGAGGGAGCGGACCCGCTCTGGGTAGCGTGCCGCGAGGCACAGGGCGATGGTGCCGCCCCAGGAGTTGCAGACGAAGTCGGCTCTCTCGACGCCGAGGACGTCCATGAGCGCGACGGTCTTGGCCGCATGGAAATCCCACATCGGGCCACTAATTCTGCATTTTTCGGATTTGCCGTACTGGAGGATGTCCACGACCAGGCAGCGCCGGTCGGCGGCGAAGTACGGCGCGACAGGCCCGAAGTCACTCCAGCCGGTGCACCCGGGACCACCCCCGTGCAGGAAGACCGTGTCGGGCCCCTGCCCCAGCTCGTGGAAGTGGTAGGTGACACCGTCGGCCACGGCGAACCGACTCTCGGGCGGGGGCGTGCGGGTCATCGGTCTCCTCCCAAGGGGTCGAGACGGCTCTCCGGCTCGGGACTCGCCGATCGTTGGTCTCCCTCTGACGGGTCGAGTACGGCGACGCCCATTCCGGTGAGCCATTCGGGCATGGGCGCGTAGACCAGCGGTGTGCCCGGCACGAAGCCGAGGGCGGCCGCCATCACCAGCCAGGTCCGCAGTTCCTGGCCGCCGTTGCCCGCGACCGCCTCAAGCTCGTCGGTCGTCATCGACGCGTAGCGGCGCAGGCGGCCCCCGGCGAGGTCGTCGAGGAAGGCCCGGTCGAACTCGGGGAAGATCGTCGGCCGGGCGGCCACGATGATCTCCCTGCGCCGCCTGTCGTAGCGTTCCCACTCGCCCCGGCCGTTGGTCCAGGCGTCCACGAGGAAGGCCTCGTCGTCGTCCTGCGGGTCGGCCCAGTCGCTCGGCCACGGCAGCCGGTGGGACAGGCCGCCCGAGGCGACCACCACCACGCGACGGTCCCCCGCGATCCTTCGCACGGCCTCCGCGAGGTTCTCCCCCAGTTGGACGCAGCGCGCCAGCGTGGGCAGCGGCCTGGCGAAGACGTTGACGACCAGCGGGACCACCGGCACGCCGAGGTCGCCGAGCAGGTACTGGATCGCGTGCGACTGGCCGTGGTCGATCTGCAGCCTGGCCGAGATCGCCACCTCGGTGCCCGCCTCGACGAGGTCGGCCGCCAGGGCCCGCGCGAACTCCGGGTCGGTCCGCTGGGGGCCCTTCGGGGTGCCCGCCTCCCCCATGGCGACGACCTCGCCGACGCCCACGGTGAAGGCGGGGACCAGGTCGAGCCAGAGGCCACGGAAGTGGTTGGACCCGACGATCACCACCACGTCGGGGCGCGCCAGCGCGACCCGGCGCCTGGCGGCGTCGAGCGCGTCGCGGAAGGCCTCGGCCCGCTCGGTGTGCACGACGCGGTGCCAGTGGGTGTTCATCAGGGTCGAGTGGGACGCCCCGACCCCGAGCACGATCTCCGACATCTCCCGGCCCTTCAGTCCGTGTTTCCGGCTTTCCTGGTGCGGAGCCGTTCGAGACGTTCCTCCGTGGTGTCCTCGGCGAGCTTGCGCCACCGCAGGAGCGAGTCGTCGGGGCGATAGAGCTTCTCCGGGGGCGCGTCGGTGACCTCGACCATCCACTTGTCCTGGCCGGAGAACTGGCCGTGGAAGAGCCAGCGCACGGCGCCGAGATACTTGGCGTAGAACGGCAGCGCCCGCAGGCCCGTGCTGAAGTCGGCCAGCATGCCGACGTACAGGTGGTTGTCGGCGTCGACCGGCACGTAGAACTCGTAGTGGATGAAGGTCGGGTAGACGATCCGCAGGACGCCCGGCATGCCGACCGAGGCGAAGCCGGGAAAGTCCTGGGCCGCGATCGTCGGGTTGACCCTGCGGTGCGAGGCGGTGTTGCCGATGTTCTGGACCGTCTTCGGGGGCCGGGCCTTGTACCACGCCGTCCCCGACCACCTGCCGAGCCCTGGGAAGTCGGCCTCCCAGAACTGCTCCCGCTGCACCCGGTAGATCCAGCGTCCTTTTCTGACGATGCCTGTGGTGTTCCAGACGGGCATGGGTTTGAACAGCCGCCACAACGCGGTGCGGTGGAGATACTTGGCGTGCCCCTCGTCGTAGCCGTTCTCGCAGGCGAAACGCCAGTTACCGGCCCGCGCCTGGATCCGCTGGCCCACGACGGCCCTGTTGGCGACCAGTTCCTCGGGGAGCTGCTCGTCGATCGGGTGCGGCCTCTCGCCGTCGCCGACGTAGACCCAGACCAGGCCGAGGCGCTCCTCGACGTCGTAGGTCGGCTGGGTGACCTTGCCGCAGATCGGCGAGTTCGGCCCGTCGGTGATCGCGGCCTTCAGGACTCCCGTCTCCAGGTCGAAGGTCCACCCGTGGTAGACGCAGGAGATCGTCCCGGGAAACTGCTTGTCGCCGTGGCTCAGCGGCACCCCCCGGTGCGGGCACCGGTCCCGCATGCCGTACACCGTGCCTTGGTCTCGGATGACGAACAGGCGCTCGCCGAGCAGGGTGACGGGGCGGGGCTTCTCCCCCACCTGGGAGGAGAAGCAGACGGGATACCAGTAGCCCCGGAAGCCCGCCGCCGCGGCCTGGTAGTGCGGCCAGCTCGACCAGTCCTGACGGCCCGGCAGCCTGCCCGCGCGGTGGCCCCTGGCCGGGTTCACGGTTGGATCAACGGTCTCGGTCATGTCTGCTCCAGTCGCCATACGCCGGTGCCGGGAGCAGACCATCCGGCCCGGGGTACGGGAAAGGAACCCGGTTCACCCAGCGGACCACGGACCACGCCGGACCGGGGGCGACAGGAGGTCACGTCCGTACTGGCGGTGTATGAGCCGACCTTCGCGCGATCCTGTTTGGGGGTGGGCCGGTGTGTCGCGCGCGTCCGGCGCCCGGCGAGGATGTCGAGCCTCAGGTGGCGGCGGGCCTCGGTCCACTCGTCGGTCCGCCCGGTCAGGACCGCAACAACAGACCGGATGATCGCGGCCTGACCACGTCGGTGCGGCGGCGGATCTCCTTGTCCAACAGCTCCCGCGGACTACTGGACCAGACCTGCCACCGGGCCTCCGTCGTCACCGGGCACCGGTGAAGGCCGCGCACGAGACGATGAGGCCCACGGCCGTGCGCGTCAGCGTGTTCCGACCTCTCTAAGCATGGCGGTGGCTCTGTGCCTGCCGGTCGGCGCACCTTCTGCCCGTTCGTGTGTGCACCGGAAAGCCGCTGTCGTCCACACAGTCAGTGATCTTCGTCGCGGAGACGACCTCCACCCCATGCCGCGACAGGCGCCCTTCCGCGGCCACGCTGGAGACGGCGACCACCGGGTCACCACACCGGTCGACGATGAAACGCGGCCCGGAACAGGGCGCGGGCAAGCGGGCTGACCCCCTTTGTCCTGGTAAGGGACCACGCCCGGGCTCCATCCACCGACGCCGACCGCGCAGGCCAGGCCGGGCATCCGCTCGTCGGCGAACCGCCTCGTCATCGTGACCTCGTGCACGACATCTGAGGAGCGCGCCCGCAGGTTGGAGCCCTCGACGTAGGCTGCGCGCGCCGCCGTGGCGATCGTCGAACGCTGAGCGGGCCGCGCCGGCCGGGCCACAGAAGTCAGCGGATCTTGCGTCTGCCGTATCCTCCGGCCACGGCCGCGACGCCCACGGCGGCCAGTGCCACCTGAATGATCAGCTCGATCCAGTCGATCCCACGTGTGTCGGCCACTCCCAGCACGGTGGCGATGGCGGTGCCGACAAGCGCGGCGACGACACCGATCACGATGGTCAGCCAGATCGGAATCGACTGACGTCCCGGAACCACCAATCGGCCAAGCACACCGATGACGATTCCGACGATGAGGGCTGAGATGATGCCGGTCACTGCCATACCGCACACTCCCGAAGATGATCGCCAGCTCACACGACCCGACCGGACCGCGCTGTCCCATGAACCGATCGTCTCCCCCAACGATCTGCCGCCCGCCACGGTTCCCCGGGGTGTGGACAGAGAAGTGGGCAGGCGCCGACCGGCCCCTGCCCTCAGTGTGCGGAGATCGTGTTAGTCGGCGAGGTCCACGAGGCCGACGATGGCGACCGCGGCCCGGATGGCCTGGTTACGGCCCAGGTCACCGATGGTCTTGACGCCGAACGCCTTCTCCAGCGCCTCGGCGTCGGCCTTGCTCACCCCGGCGAGCGCGGCGACCGGAGCGTCGGGCAGCTTGTCCAGCGGAGACTCCTCGTAGGCCTTGTCGAGCAGCTTGTTCAGGTTGGCGGCAACCGCCATCGCGCACCTCCGTGTACGTTCACGATCGAGGGAAAGGCCCTGGAACGCGGCCTTGCCGACATCTTCGCAGAGTTGCTGCGGCAGATCATGGTTTAGCCAGGAATTCCACGATCTTGATGCCCATCGACCGAAAACAACGGAAAGAACACTTCTGCTTCTCCACAGTCATCCTCCGCGGTGTGTGCCGCGCACCACGCCTCTCACATCGCGCGGCAGCCGTACCTCAGCCGAGATGGTCGGCTCGGTCGGGAAGATGGCGCTGCTCGATCTGGTCGCCGGTCAGGCCACCCACGGCCCGCAGCGTGGGGTGGCAGCACAGCGGCGGCAAGGTGAGGCTGTCGTCGGTCTCCTGCGCCGGATCCGGCCGACGACCCGGGTTTCCGCAGGGCCAGTTCGGTGACACCGGCCTCTTGCCCACGTCGGCGCCGGGCCTGGTCAGCGCGGAGCATGTCGGCCATCCGCTCGCGCCGGGCGCCGCTCGGCCTGGCTGGTCACGCCGTGAAGTCCCCGCCCGTGATCGGCCGGATCTCGATCGGTTCGCCCAGCGCCTCCGGCCCGTCAGGAGTTCCGGCGATACGAGCCGAGCACGGCGCCGGGGGAACCGTACGGTAGGAGTGGACGTCCGGTGGCTCCTTCCCGCTCCAGCGCGTCGGCCTCGCCCCAGTTCGGCCAGCCCGTCACCGGCGCGTGGGTCTACCCCGGTGGAGGCGGATACGAGTCCACCATGACCCGGATCTGACATCGCCGGTTTCCCTCCCGCCCGTCTCGAAGCGTTCCGAGACGGGCGGGAAGGTCATTCCGTCAACCGGCTCAGCCCACCAGGGCGTTCAGCCTCGGGATGCGGCGGATCACCAGCCAGTCGAGAAGCAGCACCGCGACCATGGTGATCCCGGCCAGCGGGAACAGCACGCCCAGGACGGCCATCACCGCCAGCACCCCGTAGGCGGTACGCCGGTCGGTGCTCCTGGCCGGTGCGGCGAGGCGACCGCGTGGGCGGCGCTTCCACCACATCCACGCCCCGGAGACGACCAGAGTGATCATCGCCAGGCAGGCGCCCAGCATGACCAGCATGTTCACCGTGCCGTAGCGGCGCCCCTCGTGCAGCGCGATGCCCTGTTCCACGGCCTTGGCCAGCACGCCGTACTCCTCCCAGCCGTAGTCGACCAGGACCTTGCCGCTGTACTGGTCGACCAGCACGGTGCGGCCCAGCGCCGGGTCCTCGGCGTCGGTGGCGACCACGGTGTAGACACCTTTGGGCCCCGCAGGCGGCAGCACACTCAGCTCGCACCCGGGTGGGGCGCAGCCGCCCGCCTCCGGAGTGGCGGCGGCCAGTGCCCGCTCCGCGGTGATCGATCCCGGGTACGGCCAGCCGCCTGCGGCCGTACCGCCGCCATGACCCTCGTGCCCGCTGGCGGGCACCGGCAGTTGCTCGGCGGCCCACGGCACCGCGGCGTCGGGGTTGGCGGTCAGGTCCTTCGCGGGGACCGACTCGCGGGCGAACGTCGCGGAGTCGGGCATGGTGGATCCGACCGAGGCCTGGAACTTCGAGAGGTTGTCGCCCCAGAAGCCGGACCAGGGCAGTCCGGACAGCACCAGGAACACCAGGACCACCCCGGCCACGATCCCGGTCACCGCGTGGATCCGGCGCAGTCGCCCTCTCCTGAGCGGGCGCCATGCCGAGCGGGGCAGCCGACGCCGGGCGGGACCGCGCCACCACAGGTACACACCGGTGGCGACCAGGATCAGTGACCAGCAGGCGGCGGTCTCCACGACCCTGTCTCCGGCGACACCGGCCATCAGTTCGCCGTGGATGGTGCGTACGACCCGCATGAACGTGGCCGAGTCGTCGATCTGGCCGAGCACCTCGCCCGTGCCCGGATGGACGTACACCGAGATCCCCGGCGCCCAGGGGTTGGACGGGTCGCCACCGGCCAGGATGACCCGGGTGGTGCGGTCGGGCGCCTGCGCGGGAATGACGCTGTCCAGCTTCGCGCCGGGGCGGGCGGCCAGGGCCGCCTGGATCTGGCCGCTCAGCGGCAGCGCGGAGGCGACGGGAGCGGGCAGGGCGCGCACGTCGGCGTAGCGCCAGTTCTCGAACGGCGTCTTGAACAGGTAGATCGCGCCGGTGATCGCCATCACCAGCAGAACGGGGGCGGTGAGGAGACCGGCGTAGAAGTGCCAGCGCCACACGACGCGGTAGCGCCAGGAGGAGCCGGGCACGGATCGCTGCGGGGCGACGAGAACCGGGGAGGGGGCCGAAGGCGGAATCGTTGAGGTCATGGGAATGACTCCGTTTCACACGGTATGGGGGGTGCGCGGCACGGCGAGGAGATCACCGCGCGGCGGTGCGCGAGCATGGTTTCGACACGGGCGGCGCCGAGCCGCCCGTCGGCGAACAAGAACCGGCCCGGCCGGAGGCCCCCGGACGAAGGGCCTCCAGCCGCGGCGCAGGTTCCTACGGAGCGGACGCGCCCGGGTCCGCATCGCCGTACGGACTCACGTCAGCAGGCCCTCTCCGATCCAGCCGCCGGGATCACAGCCCGGGGGGATGGCGAACACGGCCGAACCGATCGGGATGGTCCACGTGTTCAGCAGGTCGGCCTCGGCCAACCGTTTCTGCACCGGCAGGAACTGGCGGGTGATGTCGGCCTGGTAGGAGGCGAAGACCAGCCCGCTGTCGGCGTGTCCACCGGAGGTCAGGGCCTCGTCGTAGTTGTAGACCCGGCGGAAGATCCGCAGGGTGGGATCGGCGGTGTGCGCCCGGCGGATGTGGGCGTACTCGGAGATGACCGGGAATCCCAACGCGTTCAGCTTGGTGAGATCGGGTTCGTCGTGCTCGCGGGTTCCTGTCAGGGGGGCGCCGGTGTCCAGGCGGCGGCCGACGGTGAACTCCTTGGCGACCCGGTCGGCGGCGTCCCAGGTCTCCATCTCGGCCCGGATACGCCGCAGTACCAGGGTGGTGCCGCCGTGCAGCCACTCCGGCCCTTCGCCCACCCACACCGCGCGGTCGAAGTCGGGGGTGCCGGGGACGGGATTGACGGTGCCGTCCAACTGCCCCATGACGTTGCGCTGCGTCTGCCCTGGGGCGTGCACTCCGGCCGCGCGCCGGAACCCGTGCTGTGTCCAGCGCACCCGGGCGAAGGCACGGGCGTCTTTGACGATCATGCGTAGCGCGTGCGCGACGGTCAGCGGGTCGTCCGCGCAGATCTGCACCAGCAGATCGCCTTCGCTCCACCGCTCCCGCAGCCTGTCGACGGAGAAGCCGGGTAGCTGCTCGATCTGCCGTGGGCGCCGGTCCGCCACACCCGCCGCGGTGAACAGGCCGGGGCCGAAACCGAAGGTGACGGTCAGCCGGGCGGGCAGCACCGCCAGCTCCGGCTCGGTGTCGGCCAGAGCCGGACGGCCTTCGGTCAGCCTGCGGGCGTCGTCGGTCAGCAGGCGCATCATCCTGCCAACCGCCTCCCGGTCGACACCTTTGCGCAGGTCCAACCCGACGAAGACGGCATGCGCCTGAGGGATGGTGGCGACCCCGGCCTGGTGCGGCCCGTGGAACGGCTCGGTCGCGGTCCCGTGCGGCGTGGCCGGGGTGGCGGCGTGCGCGGGCGCGGTGGTGGGCGGCGCGGTCGCGGTGGTGGCGTGCGCGGGCGCGGTGGTGGCGTGCGCTGGCGCGGAAGCCGCCAGGGCGCGTACGGCCAGCGCGCCCGTCGCCGCGGCACCGGCGGACAGCAGGCCACGCCGGGTGAGCCTGGGGGCGGGTACGGACATCAGCCCTTGTCCTTGTCGCCCGAGCCGCCCATGTCCATACCGCCCTCGTCACCGCCCTGGTAGTCCTCCTTGCCACCGGCGAACTCCTTGCCGATCGCGGTGAACTCCAGGGTGCCGCCGTCGGCGAGGGTGAGGGTGAACGGGATCTCCGCACCCGGCTCCACCTTCCCGGTGACGTCCATCAGCATGATGTGGTCACCGCCGGGAGCGAGCTCGTGGGTGCCCCGGGCCGGGATCACGAAGCCCCCCTTCTTGGGGCGCATGACCATCTTTCCGCCGGACTCGACGACCTCGTGCAGTTCGATCTTCGGCGACAGCGGGGAGGCGCCGGACACCACGGTCACCTCGGTGCCGGTGTTGTTGACCAGGGTGCCGAAGGCCGCAGTCATGCCCTCGCCGGTGGTCTTGACCCAGGGGTCGGTGATCGCCAGCGCGGACACAGGAGACGCGGTCGGCGCGACGGCGTTTGACGGAGGGGTCGAGGGCGCGGCGGAGGTGGTGCCCTCGGCGGCGCAGCCGCTCACCAGCACGGCCGTCAGGACCAGGGCGGGAAGGGCACGGGAACGCGAAGAAGAGCAGAACACGGTGAGAAAAGACCTCTCAAGGCATGCCTCGGCAGCCGGAAACCCCGGTCGTGCCGACGGCGGATTCACGCAGGATCACTTGACGGGGCCGCGGACATCGCGGCCACCACCGCCCGGGCCAACGAACCCGGACATGAAGATCTCCTCCGGCACCGCCGCGGGGCGGTCAGCCGGAAAGGAGAGGAACCTGCGTGTACGGCGGGCCACGCCGGGGCACGGCGGAGGCCAGCAGCGCCGAACGCAACCGGCCCGGCTCCGGCGCGACCACGACGACGACCGGCTCGCAGATCGGCCGCAGGTAGGCCACCAGTACGAGACGCAGCCGCACCGCCAACCGGCGCAGCAGCCCCCACAGCGCGGCCTCGCCGCGTGCCAGCCACAGCGCGGTCAACCCGGCCGCCCAGGCGTGCGCGACCAGCATGCCCATGCTCGGAGCCAGCCCCGACATGTGCATGTGGCCCACGGCGTCATGAACCGCAGGAGTGTGCCCGAGAGAGAACAGCACGTGCAGCACCGCCTGCACTCCCCCCAGCAACGGGAGGATCACGGCCAGCGGACGCTCACGCCCCGAAGCCGCCACCGCGGCACCGAACGCCAGCGACAGACCGCCCGCCGCCATCGGCGCCGAGACCATCCCGCCACCCAGCCGGTGCGCCAGCACGCTCAACACCGAACACACCACGGCGAACACCGCGGCACGGGCGAGACGAAACGGCAGGGAGGCGGCCATGATGCGGCCATCATCCCATCTCATCCCGTCAGTCCGGAATGGGGTATCGGTCCGACCTCGTCGGTGCTGTCCCCGGTGGCGTGAGCAAGCGCGCCGTACCCGCGACCGGTGGGCCAGCCCGGGAAGGGCGGCGATCGGCCGAACGGTCCCGCGGCACTCCGAGAAAAGGCTCTCTCGTCCATGCCACCGAGTGGCGATTCATCGTGGACGAAGAGCACCTGCCCGGCGTAGCCCGCCGTGCCCTCCGGCACGCTGGCGAGGAGGGGCTCGCCTCGTCTCACGACGCGCGGTGAGCCCCTCTCGCCCCGGACACCGCGCCGGTCCGTCTCGGTGTGTCGCCGATCGGCGTGTCGGGCCCGTCGTGGACGGGAGCGAAGTCCAGACCGTACGGCTCGGCCAGGGCGGCGGAGGCGACAGGCGCCATCAGGAGCGCCTCGTGCCCTCCCGGCGCAGCGTCGGGGCAAGCGCGGTGCGGGGCTGGACGTCTCCGCGTGTGCCGTGGATGAGGGTGAGCACCCTCATTGTGTGACCTCTTCTTTCTCCCCGGGGAAGCGATGGTCGTGTGATCGGCGGCGGGGGCACCGGGACCCGGGATGGTGGTGATCGCCGATCACACTTCACCGTTTTTACAAGGATTTCGGAAATTGGCGAACTTTGCATGATTCAGGAAGTGGTCGTCGCCAACGAAACCGGGGAGATCCCGAGCACGCGACGACACGTGGGCGACACAACCGGGTGCGTCCACGGAGCCCGGCGAGCGCCCGGTACCCGTGCTGACCACGGGTGACCTGCGGCGGATGACGGCCCGGGTTCCAGCAGCACCGAGCTCCGACGAGCGGCCGAGCCCGGCCACGGGAGAGTCCACGATTCGCCGAACCGTCTGGATGCTCACGCGCCACGGCGATTTCGGCACACCCTCTAGATCCATTTTTGGACGCCCCTGGAGCGTAGGCGGGAATCAGGCGGAAGGATCCCCGGAGGCAGGGAAATTCGCCGATCAGGTTTCTTTTCATGGCATTGCGGTACGCGACAGAGAGTCGGACAAAAAGGGAGAAAACGGATGATTACCCAGAATCAGGTCTCGACAGTGATCGACCAGACCGTCTACGACAACCACGGGGACAAGGTCGGCAAGATCAAGCACGTCTACCTCGACGACGAGACCGGCCGCCCCGAGTGGCTGTGCGTGCAGACCGGACTGTTCGGTATGAACGAGACCTTCATTCCGATCCAGGGCGCCGATGTGGTCGGTGACCATGTAGAGGTCGCCTTCGACAAGGACCGCATCAAGGACGCCCCCAACATCGACGTCGAGTCCGGCGGTCACATGTCGGCCCAGGAGGAGCGCGAGCTGTACCGCTACTACGGCATCAACCTGGACGAATCCTGGCAGCGGGCCAACCAACCGGGCGAGACCGGCTGGGCGCACACCGCCGGCCAGAGGGAACGCGAGCGCCTGGGCTCCATGGGCCGGGAGCGGGAAGCCGAACGCGCGGACCTCACCGGCGATGACGCGATGACCCGCTCGGAAGAGCGGCTGACGGCCGGCACCGAGACCCACGAAAGCGGCAGGGCGCGGCTACGGAAGTACGTGGTCACCGAGGAGCAGCAGGTCACCGTACCGGTCACCCACGAGGAGGTGCGCGTCGAGCGCGAGCCGATCACCGACGACAACCGGGAGGCCGCACTGCGTGGCCCGGAGATCACCGAGGCCGAGCACGAGGTGACTCTGCACGAGCAGCGGCCGGTGGTGGAGAAGAACACAGTCCCGGTGGAGCGGGTCCGGATGACCACCGAGGAGGTCACCGGCGAGGAGACCATCACCGAGCAGGTCCGCAAGGAACGCATCGAAGCCGAAGGCGACACCGGCGAGCCCGGCCGCCCCTCTGAACGCTGAGGCTGCCAGGCCTTCCGAGGGGAGGCGGAAGGCGACACGTCCGGAAGCGCCGTCATGACCGACCGGTCACATCCGGCACGTCTCACAGGGCGAGCACGGCCAGGCAGGTGACCGGTGAGTCCTCCTGCCCGGGTGGCGGTGCCACCGGTGCCGCGGGCCGATGACCGTTGAGCGCCGACCTGTCGGCGCGTAAGAACTGTCGGCGCGTAAGAAGGCGCGAAGAAGGCGCGCGAGAGCTAGCGCGTCCGCGCCCGGGTGAGGATCGTGTCCCACCCCGGCGTATGCGTCCCGGGCCGACCCGATCGAGGGTCACCCCCTGCCCCTCCCGCCGGGGGCTCTCGGTAGCGGGCCGGGTGACGAGGAACACTGCGGTCCGGTGAGCGGTCCCCGGCACGGGACCTGAAAGGGACTCCCGGCCTACGGTCTGCGGCGAGAGCGTGTCGACCCCCAGGGAGCCCGTGGTGAGCACCCCAACCCCCGTCCCGGCTGACGTCCTCGTCGTCGGCGCGGGACCGGCGGGACTGTACGGCGCCTACTGCGCCGGGTTCCGCGGCCTGTCAACCGTCGTCGTCGACGCCCTGCCCCAGCCGGGTGGCCAGGTGACGGCGCTGTATCCGGAGAAGGAGATCCGCGACGTCGCCGCCCTCCCATCGGTCAGGGGCAGGGACTTCGTCGCCGCCCTGGTCGAGCAGGCCACGGCCTTCGGTGCGGCCTTCCTCATGGGCAGGCGGGCGACGACGCTCGAACACCGTGACGGCGAGCCGGTCGTGACGCTGGACGACGGGACGGTCGTCAACGCCCGCGCCGTGGTGCTGACCTCCGGCATCGGTACGCCGACTCCGCGCCCGCTGGAGTGCGGTCAGGAGTGGCTCGGCACGGGTCTGTCGTACTTCGTGACCGACCCGGCGGCACACGCCGGTCAGGACGTGGTCGTCGTCGGCGGCGGTGACAGCGCCCTGGACTGGGCGGACGCACTCGGCCCTGTCGCCCGCTCGGTGACCCTCGTGCACCGTGGGGCCGTCTTCCGTGGGCACGCGGCCACCCTCGGGCGGGTCAGGGCCGGGCGGGCGCGGATCCACACCGAGACGCGGGTGGTCGCCTTCGAGGGAGACCTCGCCGGAGGCCGCCTGGCGAAGGTGCGGCTGCGGTCGCGCTCCGGCGAGGAGATGGTCGTCGCGGCCGACCACGTGATCGCCGCGCTCGGCTTCGTCAGCGACCTCGGCCCGCTGCGGGACTGGGGGCTCGCCCTGCTGGGTCGCTCCGTCGCCGTCGACCGGTCGATGCGGACCAGCCTGCCCAGGGTGTACGCCGCGGGCGACCTGGCCGGTTACGAGGGCAAGGTGCGGCTGATGTCCGTCGGCTTCGGCGAGGCGGCGACCGCGGTGAACCACGTGGCCGTCGATCTCGACCCCACCCTGTCCCTGTTCCCCGGCCACTCGACCGACGGCCCCTGATCCTCCGAATCGCCTTCCCCTGTCCTGCTCCGCAGGAGTTTCGTCTCCTCCCCGGCCTGAAGGCCGGGACACCCACGAAGGAATCCCGATGACCTACGTGATCGGCGCCGACTGCATCGACGTTCTCGACCGCTCCTGCGTGGACGTCTGTCCCGTCGACTGCATCTACGTCGGCGAGCGCAAGAGCTACATCAACGCGAGCGCGTGTATCGACTGCGGCGCGTGCGAGGTGGAGTGTCCCGTCTCCGCGATCGTCGCCGACCGCGTCGCCAGGAGGGACGAGACGCTCAACGCCCACCTTGAGGACTCCCGCGCCTTCTTCCTCGACGTACTGCCCGGCCGCGATCTTCCCTTGGGCGATCCGGGAGGCGCGGGGCTGACCGGTGAGATCGGCACCGACACCGCCCTGGTCACCGCGCACCTCCCAAAGCCACCCCAGACCTGAACCGACCCATGTCACCTCCGGCCCGGACAGCCCGAATCATCCCCGCCTGAGCTGCCTGCGCCACCCCCGACCTGAAGAGCTCGTGCCGCCCTGGCCTGAACGGCCCGTGCCCCCGGCTTGACCAGCCCGGACCGGCCCGCCTGAACGGCTCACGCTCCCCTGCTCCAAACGGCCCGTGCCACCACGGCCCATGCCGCCTGCGGCCTGAACGCCTGTGCCTCCAGCCTGAGCGGCCCATGCCCTCGGCCTGAACGGCCCGAAGCCGCCTCCGGCAAAACTGCCGGAGGCGGCAAGAGTCACGCCACGGCGGTTCCCTCAAGTTCGACCAGCAGGTCGGGGATCGCCAGCCGTACCACCCCGAGCATCGTGGTCGACGGGGCCGCTCCGGCCGCGCCCAGGCGTGCCGCCAGCACGCCGTAGTGTTCGAAGAGCCGGTCGACGTCGGTGGTGTAGACGGTGAGCCGGACGAGGTTCGCCAGGGTCATGCCCGCCTCACCGAGTACGGCCTCCAGGTTGTCGAGGCTCAGCGCCACCTGCGCCGCCATGTCACCGGCGTGCTGGGGCTTGCCGTCGCCGTCCATCGCGGTCTGTCCGGAGACGTACAGGGTCCGGGTGTGCCCGGAGACGATCTCACCCTGGTTGTAGCCCAGCTCAACCGACCACGGCCACGGGTTGACCGCGGTTCGCTCCACTGCCACATCTGCTCCATTCGCTGCGGTCTTTCTGTTGCGTTGCCAAGCCTCCCGGCAAATCACGACATCTTGTGTCGTGTATTCCTGTAGCGTTTTCAGGTGCGTGCCGATCGGCTGGTCTCGCTTGTGCTGCTGCTCCGGCGGTACGGCAGGCTGTCCGCGGTCGCGCTGGCCCGCGAGCTTGAGGTGTCCACCCGGACCGTGCTGCGCGACATCGAGGCGCTGTCCGCCGCCGGTGTCCCGGTCTACGCCGAACGCGGCAGGCACGGTGGTTTCGCGTTGCTGCCCGGTTTCCGTACCGAGCTCACCGGGCTGAACCACGACGAGGCCCTCGCCCTGCTGATCGCCGGGTCGCGGCGCGGCGCGCAGGCGTTCGGCCTCGGTTCCGCGCTCGCCTCGGCGATGCTCAAGGTGGTCGACGCGCTCCCCGAGAGCTACCGGGACACCGCTGCGGACGCGGCGGAGCGGCTGCTCGTCGATCCGGAGACCGATCTCCTCTCGCGTCGGCTGGTCGCCGAGGAGGAGGTGCCCGACGCCGTGGTGGCCGAGGTCCGGCGCGCGGTGCTCACCGGGCACAGGCTGCGCATCCACTACGCGGCCTTCGGCCAGGACCCGAGGTGGCGCACGGTCGACCCGGTCGGCCTGGTCACCGCACGCGGCCAGGGCTACCTGCTGGCCACGAGGTCCGGTGAGGACCGCACCTACCGGCTGTCGCGGGTCCGGGCCGCCGAGGAACTGGCCGAACCCGCGCAACGGCCGGACCGGGTCGATCTCGGCCGGGCCTGGCAGGAGCGTGGCACGCGGTTCAGGACCGGTGGCGACCAGGTCACCGTGCTGGTACGGCTGGCCCCGGCGCGGCGGGAAGAACTGGTCGGCACCGCGCTGGCCGTACTCTCCGAGGAGACCGACCAGGACGGCTGGCTGCGCCTTGAGGTGACCTTCCAGGACCGGAGACACGCGCGATGGGCGCTGTGGCAGCTCACCACGGACGCCGAGGCCCTGGCCCCGCAGTGGTTGCGCGACTCCCTGCGCGAGCGCGCCACCGCGATCGCCGCCCGCTACGAGCCTCAGACCGGGAGCTGACAGGCGCCGGGCCGTACGGCGGGCTCAGCGCAGCAGGTGGTCGAGCAGTTCGGCGCGGGTGTGCACGCCGAGCTTCGCGTAGATCGACTTGAGGTGATGCTTGACCGTGTGCGGGCTGATGAACAGTTCGGCCGCGATCTCGCCGTCCCTGCGGCCGGTGAGGGCGCGGGTGGCGATCTCGGCCTCGCGCGGCGTGAGCGAGGCCAGCAGGGAGGGGGCGAGCACGCGGGCGGCCCCGTCGCGTACGGCGATGACCGAGACGATCACGTCCGGCTGGCCGGGCAGCCGCTGCGAGGTGACGGTGAGGTGCGGTCCGGCCTGGCGTGCGCCGTCGGCGTTCCAGGAGACGACCGTCCTGTCGCCGTCGCAGTCGAGCAGCCGCTCGACCTCGGGGCGGGCCTCGCCGAGCCGGTCGAACAGGGCCAGGGCGGGCGCGTTGAGGTGGCGCCGCGCCAACCCCAGGTCGGTCAGCACGACCGGCGCGCCGCACCGGTCGAGCGCCTCGGCGAGCTGGCGGCGCTCGCGTTCGATCGAGGAGCGCTCGCGCACCGCTGAGACGGCGATGCCCAGCACCATGGCCGCCACGTGGGCGGCGTCGCGGTCGGCCTCGGTGAACTCGGGCTGGCCGTCCCGCCTGGCCAGGTTCAGCGTGCCCGCGATCTCGGCGCCGACGACGAGCGGGGCGCACAGCACCCGCGCCATGGCGTGCGGGGCGAACACGTCGTGCACGATGGGCAGCTTCAGCCACTCCTCCCTCGGCATCAACGAGTCGCTGTCGCACACCCGGCGCTCGCTCAGGGCGCGCTGGACGACGGGGTCCCGGTCACGGCCGTGGCGCTCGTAGCTGCGCACGTAGTAGTCGCCGAGTCCCCGGACCCTGCTCGCGGCGGGGCGTCCGGTCACGTGGTCGTGCACGTAGACGCCCGCGGCGAAGGACCCGAACCTGCCCGGCGTCTCGTCGAGGAAGTCGAGGAAGCGGTCCAGCAGCCGTTCGACGGAGGGGGCGGCCACGAGTTCCGCGACCAGCTCGGGCGGCAGCGATCGGACCGGATCGGTGGCGGGACTGCCCATGACGTGCTCCACTCTCGACACGCACGGCCGGGCGGGCCGCCGGAGCGTCCACCATGACCGCTTCCTCCCACCTTCGCGGAGGACGGCCGTGGCCGCCAAGCGACGGGTCCGCTCAGCGGACCCGTCACCCAGCGGCCCATCGCCCAGCGCCCGCCACCCCGCCAGGTAGCCGCGCCGTCACCCGATCGGAGAGCCGGACGACCCTGCCGTCACCCGATCGGAGTTAGGTGCCGGGCCGTCATCCCACCAGGCGACCCGGCCGTCTCCGGTCAAGCCCCGTGCCATCACCTGGCCAGGCGACCCTGCCATCCCGGTCAAGCGCCGTGCCGTCACCCCGCCAGGAAACCCTGCCAGGAGGCCCTGCCAGCGCCAGGACAGGCTGCCGTGGCGTCCCCCTCAGGCGGTCCCGCCGTACCGTCACCCCGCCAGGCGGCCGTGGAGGAAGAGCAGTGGTTCGCGTTCCGGTTCCGAGGCCAGCGAGACCACCCGTCCGATGAGCATCCAGTGCGAGTTGTTGCGCGTCGTCCCCGCGAGGCGGCACTCGAACCGCGCCGTGGTCCCGGTCAGCAGCGGCGCCCCGAGTGCCCCGGGGACGTGGTCGACGTGGTCGAACTTGTCGGAGTCCTTCGAGGCGAACAGCCGGGCCGTGGCCGCCTGCCCCGAGGAGAGCACGTTCACCGCGAACACCCCCGAGCGTTCGATAGCCGTCCAGGTCCGCGAGGTCGCCGCCAGGCAGACGAGCACCTGGGGCGGGTTCAGGGTGAGGGAGGTGAAGGCGTTGACGGTGCTGCCGTACGGCGTGCCGTCCAGGGCCGTGGTGACGACGACCACCCCGGTGGGGAACTGGGCGCACGCCGACCTGAAGGCCTCCGGCGTCGGCTCGGCGGACGGCTCGCACGAGCACGGGGCGGCGCCGGTCATGACGCCGTGCGCAGGGCCGGTGCCTGGCCCGGGTCGAGTCCCATCGAGATCAGGCCCGCCATCTCCGCGCAGGCCAGCGCGTTGGGCGGCATGATCGGGCCGGTCATGGCGTCGCGCAGCATCAGCTCGTAGCCCTTGGACCGCATCAGCGAACTGAGGCCGCCCGCGGTCGTGCCGAGCGTGGAGATCGTGTGGATCGCGGTGCCGACCATCAGCTTCGCCCGCAGGAACGCGGCGCAGGTGTTCAGGCTCGGCCCGCTGTTCTCGTCGGCCTCCCAGGCGGCGTGGTACATCATCAGCCTGGCCGCCTCGACCTGGGCCGCGATGTGTCCCATGGCGGTGCTGACCGTGGGGTGGTAGCCCATCGGCTGGACGTGTCCCTTGGCGGTGCGCGTCCCGAGGGCGCCCTGCAGCCACTCGGCCATTCCCTCGGCGACCCCGAGGTAGCAGCCGGTGTAGCCGCCCCAGGCGATGTGCGCCTGGGCCACGATCCAGTTGCCGAGGAAGTCGCCGAACTCGCACAGCACGAGGTCGTCGGGCACGAACGCGCCGGAGATGCGGACCTGGTTGCTGCGGGTCGAACGCATCCCCAGCGTGTCCCAGTCGTCGGTGACCGTGATCGCGCCGTCCTGGCGGGTCGGCATCAGGAAGCCGACGACGTGGGTCGGGTCGTCGGCCCACTCGGGGTGGGCGAACATGAAGGCGTAGTCGCTGGCCTCCCACAGGGAGGCGAACATCTTGGTGCCGCTGACCTCCAGGCCGCCGGGTACCCGGCGCGCGGAGAGGGTGGGCATGTAGGTCGCGGGCAGCAGGCTCGACGCGGACGGTTCGGACAGCGGCGCGCAGATCAGCGCGCCGTCCCGCACCACCAGGTCGGCCACTCTCTTCTTCACGTCGGCGGGTACGGCGTCGAGCGTGGTGATGATGCGGGTCGCGACGTAGTGCATGTTGAAGCCGAGCGCGGTCGAGGCGTCGCCCTTGGCGAGTGCCTCGATGGTCGCCAGCCACTGGGTCGTCCTGGCCCCGAGGCCGCCGAGGTCGCGCGGGATGGCCACGCCGTACAGGCCGGCGTCGCGCAGTTTGGCGAGGTTCTCGGTTGCGGTGCTGCGGTCGCTGTCGTGCTCCCTGGCGTGGGGGGCGAACTCGGCGGCGAGTCCCGCGCCGAGTTCGGCCAGTCGCGCGCTGTGTTCGTCGAGGTCGAAGCGCATGGTGGTGCCTGTCTTCCTGGTCGATCTGTTCTGGAGGGCCTCAGGTCCACATCGGTGGACGGACGGTGTCGAGACTGGCGTGGACGACCTTGGTCGCGGTGTACTCAAGGAGGGTCGCGGTGGCTCCCTCCCTGCCGAAGCCGCTGGCCTTGATGCCGCCCTGCGGCTGGCCGAGCGGGGTGGCGAACCAGGTGTTGACCCAGACCATCCCGGAGTCGAGGCGGTCGGCGAGCCGGTAGGCCTGGGCGAGGTCGCTGCTCCACACCCCGTTGGCCAGTCCGAAGGCGACCCGGTTGGCCCGTTCGACCACCTCGTCCTCGGAGGTCCACGACTCGACGGTGAGGACGGGGCCGAAGAACTCCTCGCACGAGGCGCTGGTCGTGCCGTCCGGGGAGGCCAGGACCGTGGGCCGGTAGTAGCTTCCCCCGGCCAGTTCGCCGGGCAGTTCGGGGACGCGTCCGCCCGCCCTGAGGTCGGCTCCCTCGGACAGGGCGGCCCGGACCCTGGCGGCGACCAGGTCGCGGTGTCCGGCCGTCACCAGCGGGCCGAGCTGGGTCGCGGGGTCGAGGGCGTCGCCGACGACGATCGCCTCGGCGCGGGCGGCGACCCGGTCGAGCAGTTCGTCGTAGCGGTCGCGGTGCACCATGAGCCGTGAGGAGGCGAAGCACACCTCGCCGTTGGCGGCGAAGATCCCGGTGAGCACGTCCTCGGTCACGGTGTCGAGGTCGGCGTCGGGGCAGACCACCATGGCTCCCTTGCCGCCCAGCTCCATCAGGGCGGGGACGAGCCGTTCCGAGACGTCGCCGAGGATGCGGCGTCCGGTCCCGGTGCCGCCGGTGAAGCTGACCTTGGCGACGTCCGGGTGCGAGACCAGCGCGTGCCCGGCCTCGGCTCCGAACCCGGTGACGACGTTGACGACGCCGGGCGGGAAGAGGTCCTGCACGAGCCTGACGAACTCGACCGTGCTGACCGAGGCCAGCTCGGACGGCTTCACCACGACGGTGTTGCCCGCCGCGAGGGCGGGTGCCAGCTTGTGCGCGACCGAGATCAGCGGCGAGTTCCACGGGACGATCGCGGCGACGACGCCGAGCGGGCGCGGGGTCGTCGAGACGTGGGCGCCGGGGCCGCAGGGGATGGTCCTTCCGTGCAGGTCGCGGACGACGCCGGAGAAGAACCTGAAGATCTCCGCGGCCGTCGGCACGTCGATCAGGCCGCCCTCACGGATCGCCCTGCCGTTCTCGGTCGCGAGCAGGGCGGGCCAGCGCCCGGCGTCGCCGGTCAGCCGCTCGGCGACGGCCCACAGCAGGGCCTGGCGGGTGTCGAGCGAGGTCCGCCGCCAGGCGTCGAAGGCGCCCTTTGCGGCGGCGACCGCGCGGTCCACGTCGCCCGCCGTACCCTCGGCGACCTGCGCCCAGACGCGCCCTGTGCTGGGATCGACGGCGGGGAAGGTCCGCTCGGCGCGGACCTCCTGCCCGCCGATCAACAGGGGTTGCGGTACGGCCAGCGTGAGCCGACCTGTCGTGACTCCTGTCGCGGTCATGTCAGAAGCCGATGTGCTGGGAGTGGAACGGGTTGTCGATGCGGATGCGCCAGGTGCCGTCGGCCTGGCGGCAGAAGACATTGCTGTCCACGGCGCCCATCTCGATCGGCTCCCCGTCGGGGCCGGTCCCGGTCAGGTGCCACCTGAGGGCGACCAGGGCGACGTCCCCCGCCTCGACCCGGTGCAGCTCCTCGATCGTCAGGTGGGGCTTGGTGTCGATGAACTGCTGGAGCGCCTCCCGCAGGGCGGGCAGTCCCCGGACGGGCTCGGTGCCCGGCGCGGTCTGGAAGACGGTGTTCTCGTCCCAGCAGGACACGGCCAGGTCGAGGTCCCCGGCGTTCATGGCCTCGACGAACAACTCGTTGAGCTCGGTGACGCTGTTGTGCGAACCCACGGTTACTCCTTGGTGAGGGGGGTGCGTTTCCCTCAACGTAGGTTCGGCCGAGGGCGGCCACATCCCACCGGAACGGGGTTCGCGGGCATCCCCTGCCTGGGGGATGCCCGGTCAGGTCGTGGGGAAGGCTCCCGCGCGCAGGCTGGCGATGCCCATGTCGAGGGCGGCCTCCAGGTGGGTGGTCTCGCCGGTGGACATCTGGATCAGCACGCCGCCCTGGATGCAGGCGAGCAGGGCGGCCGCGGCCCGGTCCGGGTCCACGGCCGGGTCGATCTCGCCGACGCCCTGCATGTGCCGTACCCCGTTGGCGATCTCGCTCTGCCAGCGGCGCATCAGCCCGGTGACCACCGCGCGGGTTCCGGGAGAGCCGTCGCCCAGGTGGGAGGTGACGGCGTTGAGCGGGCAGAGCCCTCCCTGCCTGCGGTAGCGCTCGACGACCTTGTCGCGCCACGCCCGCCAGGCGGGCCAGGAGGTGAGTTCGTCGAGCTGGGGCCGCTGGTCCTCGATCACCCGGTCTGCCTCGAAACGGGCCACGGCCAGCAGCAGCTCCTCCCGGCCGCCGGGGAAGTAGTGGAAAAGCTGGCTCTTGCTCGTGGTGGTCCTGGCCAGCACGTCGTCCAGGGTCGTCGCGGCCACGCCGTACTCGCGGATGTGCGTGGCGGCGCCCTCCAGGATGCGCTGGCGGGTCGCGGCTCCCTTGCGGGTCAGCGTGGGCATGACCACCTCCGGACTGGACTTCTCAGTCCACATTATCGCCCTATTTCTGGACTTGACAGTCCATTTTCCGCCGCGCAGGGTGGGTCGGGAAATCACCCGTCTCAGAACCCGGGGGAAGGCTCTCATGTCTCTTGACCAGTACTACCTGCTCGGACGCTCCGGGCTGCGGGTCAGCAGGCTCGCGCTCGGCACGATGAACTTCGGCACCGGCGGTTTCCACGCCGCGTACGGCAAGACAGAGGATGAGGCCCGTCCCGTCTTCCGCCGCTACCTGGAGACGGGCGGGAACCTCATCGACACCGCCGACTTCTACACCGCCGGGGAGAGCGAGACGATCATCGGCGACCTCGTCGCCGAGGCCGGGGTGCGCGACAGGGTGGTGCTCACCACCAAGTTCACCAACGGCGTCGATCCCGGGGACCCCAACGCGGGCGGCAACGGCCGCAAGCACATGATCAGGGCGGTCGAGGCGTCGCTGCGCCGCCTGCGCACCGACTACCTCGACCTGTTCCTGCTGCACACCTGGGACCGGATCACCCCCGTCGAGGAGGTCATGCGGACCTTCGACGACCTCACCAGGGCGGGGAAGATCCGCTACGCGGGCCTGTCCGACGTGCCCGGATGGTACGCGGCCCGCGCCCAGACCCTCGCCGAGACCGGCGCCTTCCCGCCCGTGGTGTGCGTGCAGCTGCCGTACTCCCTCATCGACAGGACGATCGAGCTGGAGCACGTCCCGATGGGCCGCGACCTGAGGCTCGGCATCACCGCGTGGAGCCCCCTCGGCGGCGGCTTCCTCACCGGCAAGTACCGGCGCGAGGGACAGGGCATGACCGGGCCCGGCAGGCTCGACGGAGCGGGCTCGGCCTGGCGGTCGTGGACGGACCGGGAGTGGCGGATCCTCGCGGCCGCCGAGAAGGTCGCCGCCGAACTCGGGGTGACGACTGCCCAGGTCGCCGTCAACTGGGTCGCCACCCAGCCGGGGATCGCCTCGGCGATCGTCGGGGCGAGCGACGTAGGCCAGCTCGACGTCACCGTGGGCGCCCTCGGCTTCGAGATCCCCGCCGAGCTGCGCGCGACGCTCGACGAGGCGAGCGCCGTCGAGCCGCCCTCGCTCTACCGGATGTTCACCCCGGGCTACCAGGGTGAACTGGTCAGCCCGGGGGCCAGGGTCGGGGACAAGCCCGCCGGATACGCCCCCGCCGTACGGAACTGGGTGGCCTGACCCCGGCGGGGTCACCCCTCCAGCGCCGCGGCCTTGCGCAGCAGGACCGATCGCTCCCTGGCGTTGCGGCACAGGCGGGCGGCCAGTTCCAGTTCGGCGCGGGCCTCGGCGGTCCTGCCGAGCCTGGCCAGCAGCTCACCGCGCACCCCAGGCAGCAGGTGCGAGCCGGGCAGCCGGTCGGTGGCGACCAGCTCGTCCACGATCTCCAGCGCCTGCGCCGGTCCCTCCGCCATCGCCACGGCGACCGCGCGGTTGAGCTCGACGACGGGCGAGGGCGCCACCCGGCCGAGCGCCTCGTAGAGGATCACGATCCGTCTCCAGTCGGTCTCCGCGACCGAGGAGGCCGACGCGTGGCAGGCCGCGATCGCCGCCTGGAGCCCGTACGGCCCCAGCCCGCGCCCGGCCCCCACGGCTCGGCCGAGGGCGGCCAGGCCACGGCGGATCGCCGAGCGGTCCCACAACCGCCGGTCCTGGTCCTCAAGGAGAACCGCCTCCCCGTCGGGGCCGGTGCGCGCGGGGAAACGCGCGGCCGTCAGCTCGAACAGGGCGAGCAGGCCGTACGCCTCCGGCTCCGTGGGCAGCAGCGCGGTCAGCGTCCTGGCCAGGCGGATCGCCTCGTAGGCGAGGTCGGTGCGCAGCAGCCGGTCACCGGCTGTCGCCGTCGAGCCCTCCGTGAAGATCACGTACAGCACGCCGAGGACGCCGCCGAGCCGCCCGCGCCGTTCCTCCGGTGGCGGCAGCTCGAACGGCACCGCTGCGGCGGCGATCGTCTTCTTCGCCCTGGTGATCCGCGCCTGGATCGTCGGCACGGGCACGAGGAACGCCCTGGCGATCTCCTCGCTCGACAGGCCGCCGACCACCCGCAGCGTCAGCGCCACCCTGGCCTCCGGGGAGAGCACCGGGTGGCAGGCCACGAACATCAGCGCCAGGACGTCGTCGTCGATCCGTTCGGGGTCCCACGGCAGGTCGTCCCGGTCCGGTGGGGCCTGCGCGCCCGAGGTGGCCTCCCCCTCGGTGAGCTGCCCGGCGAGCATGGCGTAGCGCTCGCCGAGCGCCGCCCCACGGCGGAAGCCGTCGATGGCGCGCCGCCGCGCGGTCGTGAGCAGCCAGCCGACCGGGTTGTCCGGTGTGCCGTCGCGCGACCAGGTGACGAGCGCCTCGGCGACCGCCTCCTGGGCGACGTCCTCGGCCAGGGTGAAGTCGCCGGTGTAGCGGGCGAGCGCGCCGACGATCCTGGCGGACTCGATGCGCCAGACGGCCTCGACGGCCCGCCGTACCGGCTCGGTGATCGACAAGGTGGTCAGAGCTGGCCGGTCCGCTCGCGCCACGCCCGCTCCCTGATGATCCACTCGTTGTCCTGGGGGAACTCGTCGATGCTGGGCACCCGGCGGATCTCACACTTGGAACCGGACATCGCGGGCATCCGCTTGGCCCACTCGACCGCCTCCTCCTTGGAGGCCACGTCGATCAGGTAGAAGCCGCCGAACAGCTCCTTCGTCTCACCGTAGGGGCCGTCGGTGACCACCGGCGTCTGGCCGCTGTAGTCGACCACCACGCCCTGGGCCGGGTCGTCCAGGCCCTCGGCGGCGACGAGCACGCCCGCCCTGATCAGCTCCTCGTTGAAACGCCCGACCGTTTCGAGCATCTCCTCGAAGGAGGTGTTCGTCATCTCGGCGAGGCTCTCGTCCGTGCCCCGCATGATCAGCATGTACTTCGCCATCTCCAAGGTCTCCCTCTGTGTCGGAGGTCGTCTCTCGACCCTCTCACCCACAGGTCGAACGGCATGACGGCGGATCGACACGGCGGAGAAACTTTTTTCCGGACGTCAGCCCTGGCGGCCGAGGGAGACGGTGAGCAGGACCACGGAGGGCTCGACGGCCTCAAGATCGTGCCGGGCGTCGGGCACGATCAGCAGGTCACCGGGCGAGCCCTCCCAGGAGTCGTCGCCCGCGCTGAGCCGTACCCGGCCGCGCAGGACGTGCACGGTGGCCTCGCCGGGGTTCTCGTGCTCGCCGAGCCGCTGGCCCGCGTCGATCGCGATCAGCGTCTGGCGGAGCGAGTGCTCGTGCCCGCCGTACACGGTGTGCGCGCTGCGCCCGCTGGAGGCGGCGCGGGCGAGGTCGAGCTGCTGGGAGGCCAGTGCGGTCAGCGACAGCTTGTTCATAGATTCCCCTGAACGGTGCGGACGAGGTGATGGGCGTCCGATCTCCCACGCCGACGGTACTTCTTTTCCCTGCCATTCATATGTCGCTGGGAACCGTGTTCACGGAATACGGAAAACCCGCGCGGCGGGAAACTCTTCTCGTTTCCAGCGCCGAAGGACCAGAGGGTAGGGTACGTGGTCGTTGAAAAATCACTGATGGCCCGAACCCGGTCGGAGGATCGTGAGCGGCGAGGACCGGCCGTGGACGGGGGGTTCTCCGGCGGGCACCTGGGGCACCGTCCGCACCCGCCGCAGCGTCCTGGCCGTGGCCAGGAACATGACCTCCGCGGGGCGGCTGCTCGACGTCCTGCCCATGTTCGGCTCCGATCTGCGGGTGCGGACGCTGTTCACGACCGTCGAGGGATCGGCCTTCGACGACGGCCTCGACGGCTATCTGCGGGAGGCGGGGGCCAGGACCATTCCGTGGGCCGAGGCGGTCGCGACCCGGTTCGACCTGGCGCTGGCCGCCAACGCCAACGGGGACCTGCACCGTCTCGACGCCCCACTGCTGCTGATGCCGCACGGCGCCGGGCACAACCGGCTGCTGCGCACCGGGAACGGCTACGGCCCCGAGGTCTCCGGGCTGGCGCGCAGCCAGCTTGTCCGCGACGGCCGGGTGGTGCCCGCGGCGATCGCCCTGTCCCACCACGAGCAGCTCGGGCGGCTGGCGCGCTACTGTCCCGAGGCCGTCACCGTCGCCACGGTCACCGGGGACCCGTCCTTCGACCGGCTCGTCGCGCACCTGCCGCGCAGGAACCGCTACCGGCGCGCGCTCGGTGTCCCCGACGGCCTCAAGCTGGTGCTGGTCAGCTCGACCTGGGGTGAGCACTCCCTGTACGGCTCCAACGGGGACGTGCTGTCCCACCTGCTGGCCGAGCTTCCGCTCGACGAGTACCGCGTGGCGCTGGTGACGCACCCGAACATCCCGCTCCACCACGGCGAGCTGCAACTGCGGCTGTGGCTGGCCAGGGAGCGGGGCGCGGGTCTGACGGTGATCCCTCCCGAGCGGGGGTGGCAGGCGGCGCTGATCGCCTCGGACGTGGTCGTCGGCGACCACGGGTCGGTCACCTTCTACGGGGCCGCGCTGGGGCGGCCGGTGCTGCTGGCCTCCTCCGGGCGGGAGACCCAGGAGCTCGACCCGTCCTCCCCGACCGCCGAGCTGTGCGGGGTCCTCCCCCGGCTCGACCGGCGCCGTGGCCTGCTCGAACAGGTCGACAAGGCAGTCTCCGCGCACGTTCCCGGCGCCTACGCCCAGGTGACGGGCCGCACGCTGGGCAATCTCGGCCACGCGGGCGAGTCGCTGCGCGAGGTGGCCTACCGGCTCATGGACCTCACCCGCCCGCCCGGTTCGGCGCCCGCCACCCCGTTCGCCGAGCCGTACGACGAGCCGTGGGAGACCGAGCGGCCGGTGGCCTCGTTCCTGGTCGAGACGCGGGCCGACGGGGAGACCGTGACGCTCCGGCGCTTTCCCGCCGACGTCGCCCGTCCCCCCGACGAGGAACCCCGCGAGATGCACCTCGCCGTGGACGCCGAGGAGCTGGACCTGCGGCTGCTGGAGAGCGCGGCCGTCATCACGCACCGCGACGGCTCCCCCGAGTGGGCGTGGGAGACCGTACGGCGCCACCCGGGCTGCGCGCTGGCCGCCACGGTCATCGACGAGCGCCGGGTGCGCGTCCTCCTGCGGCGCGAGGGGCGGGAGGTCGTCCTCGGCCTGCCGGAGACGTCCCGGGTGACGGACGTGTCGTGCCTGCCCTCCGTCCTGTACGGCTGGCTCGTCGCCGAACGCCGTGACGGGGAGCTCCCGGCCACGCTGCGGCTGCGACTCGGGGCCGTCGAGGAGCGCGTCGAGGTCAGCCCCGTCCTGTCGTGAGTCAGGACGGCAGGCGCGCGCCCAGTTCCTCGGCCTTCGCCGCGTTTCCCAGCCTCAGGTGGACGGCGATCGCCTGGCGCAGGCACTCGTGCGCGCCCAGCTCGTCTCCCAGGTCGACGGTGAGGTCGGCCAGGATCTCCCAGGCCCTTGCCTCCTTGACGGGGACGCCCTTGGCCCGCATGGTCCACGCCGCCTCCGCCACCCGCTCCACGATCTCCCCCGGCCTGCCGAGCAGCCGGTGGACGAGGCCCAGCTCGATGTCGATCTTGGCCCGGTCGTTCTCGGTCCCGGCCTCCTCCATCAGCCGCCTGGCCCGCCCGAACGCCTCGAACGCCTCCTCTGGGCGACCGGCCGCGGTGTGGGTCAGGCCGAGGTGGTAGGATTGCAGGCCCATCCCCCGGGTCCTGCCCAGCGCCTCGTTGAGCGCCAAGGCCTCGGTGAAGCGCGCGGTCGCGGCGTCGAAGTCCTTCCTGGCCAGCTCGACCTGGCCGAGCGACTCAAGGACCGTCGCCTCAAGCCGCCGGTCGCCCGACTCCTCGGCCAGGGCCCTGGCCAGGCGGAGCTCCTCGTCCGCGGGCCCGAGATCGCCGAGCTCGACGAACGCCCTGGCCGTCTGGTTGCGCATCCGGGCCTCCGCGGCCGGGTTCCCGTCGCGCCGCGCGGACAGGGTGCCCAGCCTGCCCGCCTCGATCCAGTCGGCGTAGTGCTTGCGGCCGTGGTGCAGCGGCCACAGCGCCTCGACCGTCTGCCAGACGACGTCGTCCCATCCGGCCAGTCCCGCGACGCGCAGGACGGCGAGCATGTTGCCGCGCTCCCCCTCCAGCCAGTCCAGGGCCGCCTTCTCCGAGGCGAACGTCACCTCGGGCTCGACCGGTTCGGGGACGGGGGCCAGGCGCAGCCGGTTCGTCGTGACCACCCGGTCGGCGGCCATGGCGCACGCCCGGTACCAGCGGGCCATCCGGCCGAGCGCCGCCTCCCGCTCCCCGGGCGCCTCCTGCTCGGCGACCCTGGCCGCGTGCAGCCGTACCAGATCGTGGAACCGGTAGCGGTCCGACGCGGTCTCCTCGACGAGGTTCGCCTCAAGGAGCAGGTCGAGCAGCCGCTCCGTCTCCCGCTCGCTCACCCCCGCCACGACCTGTACGGCCCGGGCCGAGAAGTCGGCCACCGGGACCGCGCCCAGCAGCCGGTACAGCCGCCCCACCTCGGGGGTCAGCGCGTGATAGGCCGTCTCGAACACCGCCTCCACGACCGTCCTCCCTCCCGCCGTCAGGCGTTCCAGCCTGCGGCGCTCGTCGGCCAGCTCCGCCACGAGCCCGCCGATCGAGCGGCCACGCCGCTGCACCAGGCGGGCCGCGGCCACCCGCAGCGCCACCGGCAGTCCCCCGCACAGACGGGCCAGCTCTCTGGCGGCCTCCGGCTCGGCGTGGACGCGCTCCTGGCCGAGCACCCCGGCGAGCAGCCGTACCCCCTCGTCCTCGTCGAGCGGGGCGAGCGGGACCGGGACCGCGCCGGTGACGACCAGCTCACCGAGCCGCCGGTGGCTGGTCACCACGACGACGCCCGCCGAGGAGGCAGGGAGCACCGGCGTCACCTGGGCGGCGTGCTCGACGTCGTCGAGCAGGATGAGCAACTGCAGATCGGCCGTCCTTGAGCGGAACATGGCCGCGCGCTCGGCCAGGTCGGCGGGGATCCACTTCTCCTGGACGCCCAGGGCGCGCAGGAAGCCGCCCAGCACGTCGCTCACCGCCGCGCCCCCACCCTCGTGGCGAAGATCGCCGAGGTGGGCGTAGAGCTGGCCGTCGGTGAAGCGCTCGCGCACCCGGTAGGCCCAGTGCCTGCTCAGCGCGCTCTTGCCGACCCCGCCGAGGCCGTTGACGACGGCCACCAGGGGGGCGGAGTCGTCACCGGCCCTCTCAAGGAGCCGGTCGAGCTCGCCAAGCTCCCTGACCCGGTTGACGAAACCACGCGGCGCGGGCGGCAGCTGCCGGGGAATCCCGGCGGTGGGCGACTCCTGGGACACGAGGGTGAGCTGCTGGATGACTCCGGCCTGCACGACGCTGCCCCCGACCTGGCCGGAAAGGTCGTTGCGCGTCCCTGGCCGCTCGTCGCCGGGTTCGATCACCATGTCAAGCAACCGCCTCAGGTCTGGTCACACCTCGGGAACACGCCGTGCGGTAAATGATCGCAAACAAGACGCCACTTCACGAGCACGGTACGGAAACCGGCACTCCCCCGGGGCCGCATAAGGTACAGCGTGACCTCCATCCTGCTCGTCGAGGACGACGACGTGATCCGCAGGGGCGTCTCGCTGGCTCTCGGGCGGTACGGCTACCGCATGGCCACCGCCCCCGACGGCCTGAGCGGCCTGGAGTCCTTCCTGGCCGGGGACCACGACCTTCTGGTGCTCGACGTGATGCTCCCCGGGCTCGACGGCATCGGCCTGTGCCGCAGGGTCAGGGAGTCCAGCCAGGTGCCGATCCTGATGATGTCGGCGCGCGGCGACTCCCCCGACGTGGTCTCCGGTCTGGAGGCCGGGGCCGACGACTACGTGGTCAAACCTGTCGACATCCCGGTGCTGGTGGCCAGGATCAGGTCGCTGCTGCGCCGTACCGCCGCACCCGTCTCCGCGCCCGGGGTGCTGACGTTCGGTGAGCTGACCGTCGATCCCGCCGCCCTTGAGGTACGGCTCGGCGGCCACCCTGTCGCCCTGGCGCCGACCGAGCTGCGGCTGCTGCTGGAGTTCGCGGCCAATCCGGGGATCGTGCTCGAACGCGCCACGCTGCTGCGCGACGTGTGGGACTACGGCTGGGACGGCGACAGCCGGGTTGTCGACCTGTGCGTGCAGCGGCTGCGCAAGAAGATCGGCGCGGACCGGATCGAGACCGTGCGCGGGTTCGGCTACAAGCTGCGCAGGTCATGAGACCGGGCTCGCTGCGCTGGAAGGTGGCGACGCTGATCACCCTGGCCTGCTGCGCGGTGACCGCCGTGGTCGGGGTGCTGGTCCACCGGATGACCGTCGACCGCTCGATGGCGCTGGGCGAGGGGCGGGCACTTGAGGCGGTCGAGAAGGTCGTCGAGAGTTACCGCGTGAACGCCCCCGTGGAGGAGTTCACCCCCTGGACCGAGCAGGTCAAGCCCTTCGAGGAGCTGCCCGAGCCGCTGCGGGTCCGGCTGACCGGCGAGGAGGCCGTCACCTGGTACGACGACGGCAAGCCGGAACAGCCGTGGATGTGGGCCGCGCGGCGGGTCGGCGGGGGGCTGGTGGCCACCTCCGCGATGGAGATGGGCTCGGACCTGCTGCGGCTGCGCGCCCTGGACCGCGCCATGGTCAGGGCCGCGCTGACCGCGCTCGCGGTGGTGGTCCCGGTCTCGGTCGGCCTGGCCGAGCTGGCCAACCGGCGGCTGAGGCGGGTCGCCGTCACCGCCCGCAGGATCGCCGACGGCGACCTGGACGCCCGGGTCGCCGCTCCGGACCGCCGGATCGGGCGGGACGAGATCGCCGACATCTCCGCGGCCGTCGACTCCATGGCGGCGAGCCTGCAGTACCGGCTGCTGGCCGAGCAGCGCTTCACCGCCGACGTCGCCCACGACCTGCGCACCCCGCTGATGGGCCTGGTCGCCGCGGCCGGACTGCTCGACGAGGGCGAGGCCGCCGACCTGGTCCGCGACCGGGTGGGGGTGCTGCGCGCGCTGGTTGAGGACCTGCTTGAGGTCTCCAGGCTGGACGCGGGGGCCGAGGTGGCCGAGCGGGTCAGGGTGCCGCTGGCCGAGCTGGCCGAACGCTCCGCGGCCCGCGTCGGGGTCGAGGCGCGGGTGATCGTCTCGGGGAACCCGGTGGCCGAGACCGACCCGCGCCGCCTGGACCGTGTCCTCGCCAACCTCGTCCTCAACGCCGACCGCCACGGCGGCCAGCCGGTGGAGATCACGGTCGGGGACCACGTGGTCGAGGTCCGTGACCACGGCCCCGGCTTCCCCGCCGAGCTGCTGGCCGACGGGCCTCGGCGTTTCCGTACCGGCGCCGCCGAACGTGGCCGGGGGCACGGCCTCGGGCTGACGATCGCGCTGGGCCAGGCCCACGTCATCGGCGCCGTCCTGACCCTGGCCAACGCCCCGGACGGCGGCGCCGTCGCCACCCTCAGGCTCCCCTCCTGATACACGGCTGATACACGATTAAGCCACGGCGGTGACACGGCGGCGACGGACCGGACATATCAGCGGAACAACGTTTGCCGTATGCGATATGTCCTGGCTTATCTCCTGGCGTTCGTCCTGCTGACCGGCCTGCTGAGCGGCTGCGGGGCCGTACCGTCCGTGTCCGGAGCCGTGTTCTCCGGCGCGCCGCTGCCGTGGCCCGCCGAGGGTCAGGCCGCGGTCACGGTCGAGGGGGTGGGCAGCCTGGGCGTCAGCGGCGAGCGGCGGCCGGTGCCCATCGCCAGCGTGACGAAGGTGATGACCGCCTACGTGATCCTGCGCCGCCACCCGCTCAGGCCCGGCGAGGACGGCCCGCTGGTCACGGTCGACCACACCGCCGCCAACGAGTCCTACCTGCCGCAGGAGTCGACGGTCCCGCTCAGGGAGGGCCGCCGGGTACGGCTGCGCCGCATGCTCGAACTGATGCTCGTGCCCTCCGGCAACAACGTCGCCCGCCTCCTGGCCCGCTGGGACTCCGGCTCCCAGGAGCGTTTCGTCGGCCGGATGAACGCCACGGCCCACCGCCTGGGCATGACGGCCACGAAGTACACCGGCGCCAGCGGCAACGAGGACAGCACGGTCAGCACGGCCCCCGACCAGCTCAGGCTAGCCAGGGAGGCGATGCGCGACCCGGTCTTCCGCGCGGTGGTCGCGCGGACCGAGACCGCGGTCCCCGACGACACGCGCACGCTGGCCAACACGAACACGCTGTTGAACAGGCACGGCGTCATCGGCGTCAAGACCGGCTCGGGCACCGCCGCGGGCGGCAACCTGGTCTGGGCCTCCCGGGTCCGGGGCCGCCTGGTGCTCGGGGTGATCCTCGGCCAGGCGAAGAACACCAACCCGGTCGCCGCCAAGGCCGCCGCCCTCGAAGCGGGCGCGCAGATGAGCGCGGCCGTCGAACACTGGCTCCTCGGCCCTGACTCCCCGCTGCCCGCCCGGTGACGAACCCCGGGTGAGACGCGGTACGGCGCCAGGATGGAACGGCTCCTGTTCTGTCGGTGGATACCGCGAACATGGCGGGATGATCGCGCCCTTTGACGACTACTCCTGGTTCTCCCCCGAGCGTTTCCCCGACCTGGCGGACGCCTACTGCTTCACCTACGTCCGTGGCCTGACGCCCGAGGAACTGATGACCCGGCTCGGCGTCCAGGTTGAGAACCGCTCTCACGTGACGCTCGACGAGCTGATCCAGCGGCGGACCTTCGGTGCCGTCGCCGTTGGAGACTGGGCGCTCCTCGTCGAGGCCAACGGCCTGCTCGGCGTCACCGAAGAGATCATCATGCCGCTGTCGGCGGGCACCCGCCTCGTCTCCCACTTCTATCTCGACGTCGACGGCATGGACTACTTCCACTGGATCGACGATGGAAGGATCCGGTTCGCATACGTGTACCAGGAAGGCTATTCCCACGGGATCAAGGACGGGAGGATCCAGTTCATGTTCGGGCCCCATGAGAGCTACTCGGAGGAGACGCCGGACGAACTCGCGGAGATCCTGGAGCGGATCGACTCCCCCGTCTATCCGATCATCGACCCCCACCAAGGACCGGCGTTCCTCCTGGCCGAGCGCCTCACCGGGATCACGATGACACCGCGCCTGCTGGAGGAGTCCACCTACCTGGCACCGGCATGACGGACGGATCAGTGCTGCTCAAGCCGTACGCAGACCGATTCGAGGACGCCCAGGGCGGCGGTGAGGGCGGGGCGGCGGCCCGTGGGGGTTCGCCACACGCCGTAGATCCGGCGTAGCGGGGCCGAGCTGACCGGGAGGGCGCGGACGGTCGCGGGCAGCGGGCCCCGGCCCATCCTGGGGACCAGGGCCACGCCGAGGCCCGCGCCGACCATCTCGATCTGGCTGGCGTACTCGCTGACCATGTGGGTGAAGCGGGCCTGGCCCGGCGAGTCGCGGTAGGCGTTGAGCAGGAAGTCGTGGGCGACCGAGCCCGGCTCGTAGAGCCAGCTCTCCTCCCGCAGGTCGTCGAACTCGACCGAGGCGCGGGAGGCGAGCGGGTGGGTGTGGAAGACGAGCACGTCGGAGACGTCGTCGCCCAGGTGGCGGCAGTGCAGCCCCTCGGACAGTTCGAGCGGCATCGCCTGCCAGTCGTGGGCCACGGCGAGATCGACGGTGCCCCTGGCGACGAACTCGACAGCCCGGTGGGAGTCGACCTCGACGAGCTGCAGCTCAAGGGAGGGCCAGGTCTGCCCGAGCTCCCGCATCGCCGCCGGAATCACCCCCCGCGCCGCGGTGGGGAAGGCCGCGATGCGCAGCGGCCCGGTGACCGTCTCCGTCTGCGCCTGCAGCTCGGCGTTCATGCTCTCCAGCTCGATGACGACGCGGCTGGCCGCCTCGGCGAGGATGCGCCCGGCGACCGTCAGGGTCATCCGCCGTCCCTGGCGGTCGATGAGGACCTGGTGCACGTCGCGTTCGAGGCGCGCGATCTGCTGGGAGATGGCCGAGGGGGTGTAACCGAGGGCGCTCGCCGCGGCGGTTACGGACCCGTGGGTCGCCAGGGCGTCGATGGCGCGGAGGCCGGCGAGGCTCAGGTTGGTCACGGATGTCACCTCGTTCCCGCCGCGATCCACGGGACGCGACCCGCAGGACACGCCGTGGCCCTACGGCTCGTGCTCGTCCGGCAGCTTACAGCGATGGCCTCCGGGTGGTCGAGAGCCGTCGGCGGGCAAAACGGGCAGAACGGGCAGGTGGAGGACCGCGTCCACCTCGACCTTCACCTCGCGCAGCCCGGCGACCACCGTGGTGCGGGCCGGGCGGTGCTCGCCGAAGTACTCGGCGTAGGCCGTGTTGAACTCACCGAAGTACTCCTGCCGCGTCAGGTAGGCGGTGACCTTGACCACGTCCCCGAGGCCGCCGCCGGCCGCCTCGGCGATGGCGGCCAGGTTGCCCAGGGTCAGCCGGGTCTCGGCGGCCACGTCGGCGGGGGTGTAGCCGCCGTCGGGGGTGCGCGGCACCTGGCCGGAGACGTAGACGAAGTCGCCCGCCCGTACGGCCTGGGCGTAGTGCCCGGCCGGGGAGGGCGCCCGGTCCGTGCCGATCGGCGCGCTCACCGGCCCGCCCGCTGTCTGGCCACCCGGATCGCCTCGGACACCTGGTAGGCGTTGAAGCGGTGGCCGGTGGCGAAGTCGGCGTCGATGCCCGCGAGGAAGGCGAAGGCCGGGGCGAGCGTCGAGGGCGGGACGATGCCGATCCGCATCTCGTCGGTGTAGTGCGAGTCGGACATCGGGGTGTCGATGGGCCGTCCGGTGGAGATGGTGTTGACGGCCACGTTGTACGGCCTGCCCTCCAGGGCGAGGACCTTCATCAGTCCTTCCTGGCCGTGTTTGCCGGGGGTGTAGGCGGTCTCCTTGACGAATCCGCCGAGGGCCGAGCCCGAGGAGACGTAGACGATGCTGCCGCTGCGGGCCTCGGTCATGCCCGGCCAGACGGCCTTGGACAGCACGAAGGCGGCCTGCAGGATGATGTCGGTCTCCCTGCGCCAGTTCTCGAAGGTGACGTCGAGCATCGAGACCTCGCGCAGCAGGGCCGCGTTGTGGATCAGGGCGCGCGGGGTGCCGTAGTGGTCGAGGGCCTCCTCGGCGGCGCGCCGGGTGGCGTCGGCGTCGGCCAGGTCCACCACGATGGGCAGCACCTCGGCGCCACCCTCGCGCAGCTCCCGGGTCGCGCGCTCCAGCTTCTCGGCCTGGACGTCCATCAGGGCGAGGCGCATCCCGGCCGCCGCCAGCTCCGTGGCCACGGTCCTGCCGAGCCCCTCGGCAGCCCCGGTGAGGAAGGCCACCTGGCCGTTGACGTCGATCATCTCTGCTCCCTGGTCGTGGTACCCGCCGTACGGATCGCCGTGGAGATCTGGTGGGCGTCGAAGCGGTGGCCGGTGGCGAAGTCGGCGTCGATGCCCGCGAGGAAGGCGAAGGCGGGCGCCAGCGAGGCGGGCGGCACCATGACCGCGCGCATCGCGTCGCTGTAGGTGTAGGCGAGCGGGCCGTCGATCGGCGCGCCCGTCGTGATGGTGTTGACGGCCACGTTGTGGTCCTTGCCTTCGAGGGCGAGGACCTTCATCAGCCCCTCCTGGCCGTGTTTGCCCGCCACGTAGGCTGCCTCGTTCGCGAAGCCGCGCAGGGCGGAGCCGGAGGAGACGTAGGCGATACTGCCGTCGCGGGCCTCGACCATGGCGGGCCAGACGGCCTTCGACAGGGCGAAGGCCCCGTGCAGGATGCCGTCGCACTCGGCGGCGAAGGCCTCCTCGGTCAGGTCGAGCAGCGGCGTCTCGCGGAAGACCGCCGCGTTGTAGGCGAGGAACCTCGGCGCGCCGAACCGGGCGATCGCCCGCCGTCCCGCCTCACCCGTGGCGGCCGTGTCGGCGAAGTCGGTGACCTCGGTGTGCACCGTGGCCCCGTCCGCCCCGTCCTCGCGCACCCGACGTGCCCAGGCGTCGAGGGCGTCCCCGTCGTCGTCGATCACGGTGACCGTCATGCCCTCGGCGAGCAGGGCCTCGGCGATGGGATAGCCGAGCGCCTCGGCGTTGCCCGCGACGACGGCGTGTCTTCCCGTCAATTCGATCATCACGCCTCCCCCTCCGGCAGGCTCGCGACCATCGCCACGACCTGGCCCGCCCCCTCGATCCGGGCCAGGGTGGGGCGCAGCAGCGCCAGGACGGTCCGCGCGAAGGGCGCCCGGTAGGTCTCGACGACCTCGCTGGTGACCGGGTCGAGCAGCCTGCCGATGACCGTTCCCTCGGGGACGACCGTGCCCAGGGCGGCCTCCCGCAGGGCGGGGTGGTAGATGCCGGGGGCGCCGGTGCTCAGCGGTGTCTTGTCGTGGCCGACGACCCCCGGGACGGGGGTGGTGCCGGTCTCGGTCAGCACGCCCGCCTTGCCGAGCGCGTACCGCAGGCCCGCGGTGACGGCGGCGGTGCGGGTGTCCTCGTGCTCTCCCCTGCCGCCCATCTCGATCCACACGCCCTTGGCCCCGCCCTGGCGGGCGTAGCCGGTGAGGCTGGTCGGCCGGTCGGGGCCGTCGAGAATCAGCGGCGTCCCGGCCCATTCGGCCAGGTCGTGGCTGCCGGGGAAGCGGTAGGCGAAGCAGTTGATGTTCCAGCTCCCGCCGCCGTGCACGTCGAGGACCACGTCGGCCCCGTCCACGGCATGTTCGGCCAGTACGGCGGCCAGCCGCTGGGTGTGGCTGCCGCCCGGGTCCCCGGGGAAGGCGTTGTTGAGGTCGAGCAGGTCCAGGTGGGTCTGCCTGGCGTCGGCCTCGGTGGCCAGCGGGTGGGCGACGGGGACGACCCTGAGCGTGCCCCGCAGGTCGGCCAGCGGCGTCTCGGCGAGCAGCCGGTTGACGGCGAGGGTCCCCCACGGGCCCTCGTCGCCGTGGACGCTCGCGACCAGGAGGCCGACCGGCCCCCCGTCACCGACCCGGCCGACACGGACGGGTACGGTGCCGTGCGCGATCGACGAGGGGATGCGGTGCTCCTCCCAGGTGATCGCGTCCTTGAGCGTCTGACCGCTCGGTTCCATGGGCGGTTCTCCTCACTGTGGACGACACACCCCGCCCCCTTCGGGAGACGCGTACCGGCGTGTCGGGGGGCGGACAGATCGGCCACGGGAAGACGTCCCGTCGCTGGCCGCCGAGTCTGCCAAAAGGCCCTGAGAGCACACAAGAAACGTTTTCGAAAGCGATCAGTTAACGTCCGCTAAAAGAGCGGGACCGGTCACGGAAATGTCACAGCCCATTAGCAGAGCTAAAAGAGACGGTGCAGATTCCCGCGCTTGCCCGTTTCCCGGGGGTTCCCGTTCACTTGGTTGACCGCGGCGGGGCAGGCAGCGGTTCCGCGGCAGATCACGCCGGGAACCGCGACTCGCGCGTCTCCTCGCCGCGGCGGACCTGTGGGAGCAGAGAAATGAACCGTCGAAATCGTTACGGTCCTTTGGTGGCCGCCGCCCTCGCGGCCCTCCTCGTGAGCGCCTGTTCCGCGGGAGCGGGCAACGGAGAGAACCAGGCAGAGGCAGGGGGCTCGGGCGCGACCCTCGTCAAGGGGGACGCCAACACCGTCAACTCGGGAACCGCGGGCAAGGGTGGCTCGATCACCTACGTCCTGGAACGCAACATCCTCAACTGGAACCCGCTCGGCGCCGACATCGGCGTGGCGACCCAGCTCGTCGCCGATGTCTACGACCCCTCGACCTTCTTCTCGGCGCCCGACCTGAAGACCGTCGAGATGAACAAGGACCTCCTCCTCAGCGCGGAGCAGACCAGCACGTCCCCCCAGGTGCTCGTCTACAAGATCTCCCCCAAGGCGGTCTGGTCCGACGGCACGCCGATCTCGGCGGCCGACTTCGAGTACGTCTGGCGGGCCTCGGACCCGCGGGTCTGCCCGAAGTGCGAGGTCGCCTCGACCATGGGGTACGACAGCGTCAAGTCGCTTGTCGCCTCCGACGGCGGCAAGACGGTCACCGTGACGCTGAGCAAGCCGTTCGGCGACTGGCAGTCGATGTTCAGTCCGCTGCTGCCCGCGCACGTGGCCAAGAAGCTCGGTGACGACGGCACCCCCGACGGGCTCGCCGCCTCCTTCAACGAGGGCTTCCGCTACAAGACCTCCTTCCCCGACTGGTCCGGCGGGCCGTTCATGTTCAAGTCCTGGCAGAGCAACCAGGCCGCGACGCTGGTCCCCAATCCCAAGTGGTACGGCAAGCCGGTCACCCTCGACAGCCTGATCTTCCGGGTGATCACTGACACCACGCAGGAGGTCCCGGCGCTGCGGAACAACGAGGTGCAGATCATCAACCCGCAGCCGCAGGTCGACCTGCTCAGGAACGTGCAGGCCCTGAAGGGGGTGAACTACCAGCTCGTCCGTGGCCTGCGTAAGCAGATGCTGCTGCCGAACCTCAACAACCCGGTCATGCAGGACCCGGTGCTGCGCAAGGCGCTGTTCACCGCGATGGACGTCAAGCAGGCCATCTCCAAGACGGTCGGCCAGTTCGACCCCGAGGCGGTTCCGCTGCGCAACCGGATCTACGTGCCCCAGCAGACCCCCGCCTACCAGGACAACCTGGGCGACCAGGGCTCCGGTGACGTGGCCAAGGCGACCGCGCTGCTGACCGGCGCCGGGTACAAGATCGACGCGGGCAGGCTCATCGATCCCAAGGGGACGCCGGTTCCGCCGATCACGATGCGCTACCTGGCCAACGACCAGATCCTGCAGACGATCAGCGAGCTGTTCGCGGCCTCCGCCAAGGCCATCGGCGTCACGGTCAACGTCCAGAGCACCGACTCGGTCGGGGAGACCGTCACCCACCAGCCGGGCAAGGACTTCGACATCTTCGCGATGACGTGGGTCGGCCAGACGTTCCTGGCCTCGCAGTACTCCCAGGCGTTCATGACGAAGGCCGGGCTCAACTTCGGCGGCTACAGCAGCGCCAAGGTTGACGACCTGCTGAAGAAGGCGCTGAGCGCCACCGACCCCGCCGAGTCCGCCGAACTCCTCAACGGGGTCGACAGGCAGCTCAGCGAGGACGGCTACATCCTGCCGATGTACCAGCAGCCCGACCTGCTCGCCTACAAGTCGAACCTGGTCAACGTCCGGGCGAACGGCACCTACTTCGGCCCGCCGTACAACGGCGGCGAGTGGGGCATCCGCTAGTCCCTGTCGAGATCGCCGGTGCGGGTCACCCACCGGCCTACGCGAGGAGCGTGTCCATTGTTCGCCTACATCGTGAGGCGGCTCCTGCACACCGTCCCCGTGGTGATCGTCGGATCGTTCGCCACGTTCCTGATGGTGAGCGCCGCGGGCGACCCGCTCGGCGATCTCAAGGCCAAGCAGCCCCCGGTCTCCCCGGCCGTCCTGGCGGCGGAGACCCACCGGCTGCGCCTGGACGAGCCGCTGCACCTGCGCTACTGGCACTGGCTCTCCGGCATCGTGCGCGGTGACTGGGGGCCGTCGGTCAGCCGGATCGACATCGGCCACGAGATCGGGCAGCGGGTGCTGGTCAGCGTCCGCCTGGTGGCGTTCGCGATGATCGTCGCGGTGCTCCTGGCCCTGGTGGTCGGCCTGGTCAGCGCGGTCAGGCGCTACTCCGTCATCGACTACGGCTTCACCTTCCTCGGTTTCCTGATGCTGTCCATGCCGGCCTTCTGGCTGGCGATCCTGCTCAAGCAGCAGGCGATCGACGTCAACGACGCCGTCGGCGTCAGCCTGTTCTACACGGTCGGCGACAGCTCCATCCCCGCCCCGACCGGGTTCGCGGACACGGTCAGGGACGTGCTCGGCCACCTGGTGCTGCCGACGATCGTGCTGGCCATGACCGCGTTCGCGCCGTGGAGCCGCTACGTCCGTTCCTCGATCATCGAGGTGCTGCAGAGCGACTACGTGCGGCTCGCCCGCGCCAAGGGGCTCGGCCGCCGCACCGTTCTGGTACGGCACGCGCTGCGCACCGCGCTGATCCCGCTGACCACGGTGGTCGGGCTGGACCTGGCGGTGCTGTTCTCCGGCGCCGTCGTCACCGAGACCGTCTTCCAGTGGCGCGGGATGGGCTCCTTCCTGCTCACCGCGGTCCGCGAACGCGACGTCTACGCGGTGATGGGCTGGCTGCTGGTCGTCTCGCTGATCGTCATCCTGTTCAACCTCATCGCGGACCTGCTCTACGCGGTGCTCGACCCGAGGATTCGCCTTGCCTGAGATGGACATCCTGGCTCCGGTCCCCACCGGGGCTCCCGGGGAGGTCAAGCAGGAGGCGCCGGGCGCGCCGTACCGGCTCATGGTCCGCCGTTTCCTGCGGCACCGGCTCGCCACGGTCAGCCTGGTGGTCTTCACCTGCCTGGTGCTGCTCGCCTTCGTCGGCGGGTCGCTGTGGCACTACAGCTACGACGTCTTCACCCCGGACAACTCGGTGCCGCCGTCACTTGAGCATCCCTTCGGCACCGACGCGACGGGCTACGACCTGTTCGCCCAGGTGCTTCGGGGCACCCAGCGTTCGATCGAGATCGCGTTGCTCGTCGCGGGTGTCTCCGGCGCCTTCGGCAGCGTGTGGGGCGCGGTCGCCGGTCTGTACGGCGGGCGGATCGACACGGTGATGATGCGGATCGTGGACCTCGTGCTGATCTTCCCGGCCATCGCCGTGGCCGCCGTGCTCGCGGGCAACGTCGCGCACGGCGAGCAGAGCTGGGCGCTGGTCGGCCTGGTGCTGGCCGCGCTGACCTGGCCGTACGTGGCGCGGCTCGTGCGGGGCCTGGTGCTGTCGCTGCGGGAGCGCGAGTACGTCGCGGCGGCGCGCAGCTTCGGCGCGAGCATCCCGCACATCATCTTCCGGCACATCCTGCCCAACGCGATGGGCACGATCATCGTCACGGTCACCGTGAACGTGGCGGTCGCCATCCTGGCCGAGACGGCGCTGTCGTTCATCGGCTTCGGCGTGCAGCCGCCGGACACCTCGCTCGGACTGCTGGTCAGCCAGAACCAGACGGCCATCACCACCAGGCCCTGGCTGTTCTACTTCCCAGGGCTGTTCATCGTGCTGATCGCGCTGAGCGTCAACTTCATCGGCGACGGGCTGCGGGACGCCCTCGACACCACCCAGTCAGGCAGGCGCGCATGAGCGAGGAGGAGATCCTGCGGGTCGAGGACCTGAGTGTCCGCTTCCCCGGGGAGAACGGTCCGGTGCAGGCCGTACGCGGGGTCTCGTGGGGGCTGCGCGAGGGCGAGGTGCTGGGCATCGTCGGCGAGTCGGGCTCCGGCAAGTCGACCGGCGCGCTGGCCACGATCGGCCTGCTGCCGCCGGGGGCCGAGGTGAGCGGCTCGGTGCGCTTCCGCGGCCGGGAGCTGACCGGCCTGCCGGAGCGGGAGCTGAGCCGGGTGCGGGGCGCCTCGGTCGCGATCGTCTTCCAGGACCCGCTGTCGTCGCTCAACCCGGTCTACTCGGTCGGCTACCAGGTGGCCGAGGCCGTACGGGCGCACGATCCGGAGATCAGTAAGGCCGACGCGTTCGCCCGCGCGGTCGAGCTGCTCGACCTGGTGGGCATCCCCGACGCCGCCGCGCGGGCCGGGGACTACCCGCACGAGTTCTCCGGCGGCATGCGCCAGCGCGTCGTCATCGCGATCACGATGGCCAACAACCCCGACGTGATCATCGCCGACGAGCCGACGACCGCGCTCGACGTCACCATCCAGGCGCAGGTGCTCGCGGCGCTGCGCACCGCCAGGGAGAAGACCGGCGCGGCTGCGGTGCTGATCACCCACGACCTGGGGGTGGTCGCCGGGCAGGCCGACCGGGTGATGGTGATGTACGCCGGCAAGGTCGTCGAACTGGGCACGGTCGAGGACGTCTTCTACCGGCCGAGCATGCCGTACACCGTCGGCCTGCTCGGCAGCCTGCCCCGGCTCGACGCCGACGCCGGGGCACGGTTGACCCCGATCGCCGGGACCCCGCCCGCGCTCGACCGCCCACCGGCCGGGTGCGCGTTCGCGGCTCGCTGCCCGCTGGCCCGTGACGTGTGCCGGGAGCGTGAGCCGGAGCTGGCGCAGGTCGGCGAGGAGGGGCACGTCGCGGCCTGTCACTTCTCCGCCGAGGTGCGCGAACGCAGCGCCGAGGAGGTGTTCGTCCCCGTCTCCTCGGTACGGCTCGCCGGACACGAGGCGCAGGACGTCCCCCCAGGGACGCCGCTGGTGACCGCCGAGGGCCTGGTCAAGGACTACCCGGTCAGGGGCGGTGGCCTCCTGCGCGGGCCGGTGGCCGTACGGCACGCGGTCGCCGAGGTGTCGCTTGAACTGGCCGCGGGCAGGACGCTCGGCCTGGTCGGCGAGTCGGGCTCGGGCAAGTCCACGATCGGCAAGCTGCTGATGGCCCTTGAGGAGCCGACGGCGGGCACCGTGCTGCTGGGCGGCGCGCCCGCCGTGACCGGTGGGCGGCGCGGGCGGCGTGGCCGGGCCAGGGAGCTGCAGATGGTCTTCCAGGACCCGATGGGTTCGCTGAACCCGAGGATGAACGCGCTCGACCTCATCGCCGAACCGCTGCGGGTCAACGGCGTCGGACGGCGGGAGCGGCGCGAACGCTCCCTCGAACTGCTGGCCTCGGTGGGGCTCGGCGGTTACGCGGGCCGCTACCCGCACGAGTTCTCCGGCGGTCAGCGGCAGCGGATCGGCATCGCGCGCTCGCTGGCGCTGCGCCCGAGGGCGCTGATCCTGGACGAACCGGTCTCCTCGCTCGACGTCTCGGTCCAGGCGGACGTGATCAACCTGCTGCGGGACCTGCAGGACGCGCTCGGCCTGTCCTACCTGTTCATCGCGCACGACCTGTCGGTGGTGCGGCACATCTCCGACCGGGTGGCGGTGATGTATCTCGGCAGGATCGTGGAGACCGGGGAGCGTGACGACGTCTTCGACCGCCCGGCCCACCCCTACACCAGGGCGCTGATCTCGGCGGTCCCCGTGCCCGACCCGCGTGCGGAGCGCGCCCGCGAGCACACCGTGCTGCGCGGTGAGATCCCCGGCGCGTCCGGTCCCACGACCGGCTGCCGGTTCCGTGGCCGCTGTCCCGTCTTCCTCGACCGGCTCGGCGAGGCGGAGCGGGCGGTGTGCCGGGAGCGGGTCCCGGCGCTGACCGAACGCGGCCAGGGCCACCCCGTGGCCTGCCACCACCCGAGCTGACCAACCGGCCTCACCCGGCACCGTGACCGACCACGGCCACGGCCCCGACGCGACGCGTCGGGCGACCTCAACGGAGCGAAACTCATGCGACCACAGCGGGAATCACGGCGGCTGCGCGCGACCCACCTGCCCGAACGGGCACGCTACATCGGCACGTCCGTGCGCGAGGCCGACCTCAGCCTGCGGCTCGACGGCGCCGGGCACGGGCTGCTCGACACCACCCACTTCGACACCGTGCGCTTCCCTCCCCCGGACTGGGCGCTGGAGACGTTCACCCGGGCGGCCGGGGACGGCGAGCTGGCCTACACCGCCTACCGGGGCGACGACGCGGTACGGCGGGCCTGCGCGGGTCCGGTCTCCGAGCTGCTCGGCGTGGAGGTCGATCCCGGCCGCAACCTCGTGCTGACCGCGGGAACCCAGAACGGCCTGTTCACCACGCTCAGCGCGCTGGTCGACGACGGCGACACGGTCGCGCTCGCCGACCCCGAGTATCTGTTCGTCGAACGGATGCTGCGCTTCCTCGGCGCCAACGTGGTGCGGGTCGGCATGATCGACGGCCCCGACGGGCCGCAGCTCGACCTGGACGCGCTGGAGGAGGTGGCCAGGGACGGCGTCAAGCTGCTGCTGACGTCCAACCCCAACAACCCGACCGGTTCTGTCTACACCGAGGCGACGGTCCGTGGTCTGGCGGGCCTGGCCGTACGGCATGACTTCCTGGTGGTCGTGGACGAGCTGTACTGCAGGCTGGTCTACCCGGGCGTCCCGTTCTTCCATCTCGCGGCCCAGCCGGGCATGGCGGAGCGGACGGTGACGATGCTGGGCGGGTCCAAGACGGAGTCGCTCAGCGGCTTCCGGATCGGGGTCGTGGTCGCTCCCGCGGAGATCGTGGACGCGATCGAGCAGGTGATGGCGATGACCTGCCTGCGCGCCCCCGCCTACGCCCAGCACCTGCTCACCCGCTGGCTGGTCGACGACCAGGAGTTCGTACGGCGCCGCGTCGAGGAGCTGCGTGCCATCCGCGACCTGACCGTCGACCGGCTGCGTCAGGTGGACGGCCTGGTCGTACGGCCCGGCAACGGGACGGCCTACCTGTGGCCCGACGTCTCGGCGCTCGGCCTCAGCGACGTCGCGGTCGCCGGTCTCCTGCAGCGGGAGGCGGGGGTCGTGGTGAGCCCCGGCTACCAGTTCGGCCCGTCGGGGGTCGGGCGGTTCCGGGTGTGCTACGCCAGGGACGAGGCGCAGTGGGAGTCCGCCCTCGACCGGATGGTGAAGGCGCTGAATGACAGCCTGACCGACATGGCTGACTCAAACCGGACATTGCCTGACTGATAGGTAGCCTTCCCTAATCATGACGTCCGAGGCCGGTTCGGGAGGGCGCGGGTGAGGCGGTCGAGGTCGCCAGGACAGGTGGTCCTGCGCCGTGCGCTCGGTGGGCAGCGGCGGCTGGTCCTGGCCGGGTCCCTGCTGCGCGCCGGGCACCAGGTCGGGGAGGCCACGGTGCCCGTGCTGATCGGCCTGGCCGTCGACCAGGGCGTCGCCGCGGGTGATCTCGGCGTGCTGCTGCGCTGGCTCGCGGTCCTGGCCGTCGTCTATCTCGTACTGTCCTTCAGCTACCGGTTCGGCGCCCGCGCCTCGGATCGCGCCGCCGAGGAGGCGGCGCACGCCCTGCGCGCCGAGGTCGTCGACCGGGTTCTGCATCCCGGCGGGGGCGCCGAGACCGGGCGGCTCCCCGGTGCCCTCGCCGGGATCGCCACCGAGGACGCCAGACGGGTCGGCATGCTGGCCATCGCGATCCCCGGCGCCGTCGCCACGTTCACCGGGCTGCTGTCCGGGGCCGCCGTACTGCTGTGGATCTCGGTCCCGCTCGGCCTGGTCGTGCTGGCCGGTGCCCCGGCGCTGCTGTGGCTCGGCCATCTGCTGAGCAGGCCGCTCGAACGGCGCAGCGCGACCGAGCAGGAGCGGGCCGCACGCGCCTCCGGCGTCGCCGCCGACCTGGTCGCCGGGCTGCGGGTGCTCAAGGGCATCGGCGCCGAACGGGCCGCCGTGGACAGGTACCGCACGACCAGCCGTGACTCCCTGGCCGCGACGATGCGCGCCGCCAGGGCCGAGGCGCTGCAGAACGGCGTGGTCCTGGCGCTGACCGGCTTCCTCATCGCGGTCGTCGGCCTGTTCGGCGGACGGCTGGCCGCCGACGGGCAGGTCAGCCTGGGCGACCTGATCTCCGCGGTCGGCCTCGCGCTGTTCCTGATCGGGCCGTTGCAGGCGCTGGCCCGCGTCAACACCTCCTTCGCCCAGGCCAGGGCGTCGGCCACCAGGATCGCCGAGGTGCTGGCCGCGCCGCACACCGTCGCCCCCGGTGCCGTACGGCTGACGCCGGAGCCCCTGGGCGGGCTCCGCCTTCGCGGGGTCGAGCACGCCGGGCTGCGCGGGATCGACCTGGAGGTCGCGCCGGGCGAACTGCTCGGCGTCGCCGCGACCGACCCCGCCGACGCGCTCGCGCTGCTGCGCTGCCTGGACCGGCGCGCCGACCCCGACGCCGGGAGCGTCGAACTCGACGGGGTCTGCCTGCGCGACCTCGACCCCGGTGACCTGCGCTCGGCAGTCCTGGTCGCCGCGCACGACGCCGACCTGTTCGAGGGCACGCTGCGCGGCAACGTCGGCGCCGCCACCGAACAGGACGCCGACCTGCGCCCGGCCATGGAGGCCGCGGGGGCCGACGAGGTCGCCGGTGCCCTGCCGTACGGGGAGGAGACCGCGGTCGCCGAGCGCGGCCGGTCACTGTCCGGCGGGCAGCGCCAGCGGGTCGCCCTGGCCAGGGCGCTGGCCGCCGACCGGCCCGTGCTGGTGGTCCACGACCCGACGACCGCGGTGGACACGGTCACCGAGGCCAGGATCGCCGTCGGGATCCGGGAACTGCGCAGGGGCCGTACCACGATCATGGTCACCACCAGCCCGGCGCTGCTCACGGTCGCCGACCGGGTGGTGCTGCTGGACGGCGGCCGGATCGTGGAGACCGGGCCGCACGCGGACCTGGCCCGCGGCAACGCGGTCTACCGCGCGGCGGTCCTGACGTGACACACCAGGAGACACCTTTCAGGGAGATGGCGTTGTCCGAAGAGGCGCTGCCGACGGCTTCGCCCGCGCGGACCCGGGCCCTCGTGTGGGAGCTGCTGCGACCGCGCCGTGGACTGGCCCTGGCCGCGTTCGCCGTGATGGTCGGCGCGACCGCGTTCGGGCTGCTCCCCCAACCGCTCCTCGGGCACATCGTGGACCTGGTCGCCGAGGGCCGTCCCGCCTCCGAGCTGACCACCCCCGCCGTGCTGCTGGTGCTCGTCGCGGTCCTGCAGGGAGGCGCGACCGCGCTGGGGCTGACGCTGATCTCTCGGCTCGGCGAGACCATGCTGGCCGCGCTGCGGGAGCGGTTCGTGGAGCGGGCGCTGCTGCTGCCGCAGGAGCGGGTCGAGCGGGCGGGCTCCGGCGACCTGACGGCCAGGGTCACCGGTGACGTGTCCCGGGTCGCCGAGTCGGTGCGCAACGCCATGCCCGAGCTCGCCCGGTCCCTGCTGGCCATCGTGCTGACGCTCGGCGCCCTGGCGCTGCTCGACTGGCGTTTCCTGGTCGCCGCGCTGCTCGCGGTGCCGGTCCAGGCGCACACCGCCCGCTGGTACGTGCGCAACGCGGTGCCGTTGTACGCCCGCCAGCGGGTCGCGGCGGCGGGGATCCAGCAGCGGCTGCTCGACACGATCGGCGGCGCGGAGACCGTACGGGCCTTCCGGATGGAGGACGAGCACACCGGACGGGTGGCGAAGGCCTCGCGGGCGGCGATCGAGCTGACGATGCGCGGGGTCAGGCTCGTGGTCGGCTTCTACAGCCGCCTGCACATCGCCGAGTACATCGGGCTGGCCGCGGTGCTGTTCGCCGGGTTCCTCCTGGTGCGGGACGGCACGGCCTCCATCGGCACCGCGACCGCCGCCGCGCTGTACTTCCACAGCCTGTTCGGCCCGATCAACAACGCGCTCGTGCTACTCGACGACGCGCAGTCGGCCCTGGCCGGGCTGGCGCGCCTGGCCGGGGTCGCCACGCTGCCCCCCGAGCCGGAGCCCGGGCCCGAGGCCGGGCAGGAGGCGGCGTCGGGGCAGGGCCGGGAGGTGACCGTGGCGGGCGCCGGGCACGCCTACGAGGCGGGACGGCCCGTGCTGCGCGGCGTCGATCTCGTCCTGCGCCCCGGCGAGCAGGTCGCGCTGGTCGGCGCGAGCGGCGCGGGCAAGTCGACGCTGGCCAGGATCGTCGCGGGCGTCCAGCGCCCCTCCGCCGGGACCGTACGGCTGCCCGCCGCCCGGCCCGGCGCGGCGCGGGCGGTGGTGCTGGTCACGCAGGAGTCGCACGTGTTCGCCGGACCGCTGGCCGAGGACCTGCGGCTGGCCAGGCCGGGGGCCGACGAGGAGGAGCTGCGTTCGGCGCTCGACCTGGTCGGCGCGCTGGAGTGGGCGGACGCGCTGCCCGAGGGGCTGGACACGGTCGTCGGCGAGGCGGGACACCGGCTCACCGCCGCGCAGGTGCAGCAGCTCGCGCTGGCCAGGCTGGTGCTCGCCGACCCCGAGGTCGCGGTGCTCGACGAGGCGACGGCCGAGGCGGGCAGCGCGGGTGCCCGGGCGCTCGAAAGGGCCGCGGCCCGTGCCGCGCGGGGCCGTACCGCACTGGTGGTCGCGCACCGGCTGACGCAGGCCGCGACGGCGGACCGGATCGTCGTCATGGAGGACGGCCAGGTCATGGAGAGCGGCACGCACGAGGAGCTGCTGGCCCTCGGCGGGCGCTACGCCGCCCTGTGGGAGGCCTGGTCGGACACCCGCGCCACGGCGGGATGATCTCCCTGTCACCGCTCCCCCACCCCCGGTGAAAAAGGGCGAAAAGGGATGAGTAAGGTAAGCCTTGCCTAAATTCTCTTCCGTCACTTGGAGAATCGCATGCTCACCGCCGTACGGTCGCGATCCAGGAACGCGCTGACCATGCTGTCCGCGCTGGTCACGCTGACCGCTGTCGCGCTCGCCGGGTGTTCCGCCTCCACCACCCCCTCCGGCCCCGCCGCGCCCGAGGCGTCCGCCTCGCGGAGCCAGGCCGCGCCCGCCGGTGACGCCTTCCCCGTCACCATCCCCAGTGCCCTCGGCGACGCCGTGATCCCCAAGAAGCCCGAGCGCGTGGTCACCTGGGGCTGGTCGAGCCAGGACGCCGTGCTCGCCCTCGGCGTGGTCCCGGTCGCGATGCCGAAGAACACCTACGGCGGCGACGCCGACGGCGTGCTCCCCTGGGACGCGGAGAAGATCAAGGAACTGGGCGGCACCACCCCGGCCCTGCTCAGCTCCGACAGCGGTGAGGTGCCGTTCGAGGAGATCGTCGAGGCCCGTCCCGACGTCATCCTCGCCCCCTACTCGGGCATCACCAAGGACGACTTCGCCAAGCTCAGCAAGGTCGCCCCGGTCGTCGCCTACCCCGAGAAGCCGTGGGCGCTGCCCTGGCAGGACCAGATCGAGATCATCGGCAAGGCCCTCGGCCGCAGCGCCGAGGCCACCGCGCTGCGGGAGAAGACCGCCGCCTACGTCGCCTCCCTCGCCCAGGCCAACCCAGTCCTGAAGGGCAAGTCCTTCCTGTACGGCGCCGCCAACGAGGCCGACCAGCTCAACATCTACCGGGCGAGCGACCCCAGGGTGGCACTGCTCGTCGATCTCGGCATGACCGTGAGCCCCAGCGTCGCCGCGCTCGACGGTGACCCCACCTCGGGCTCCTACTTCTACGGCATCAGCTACGAGAACGTCGGCAAGATCGACGCCGACGTGCTGGTGATGTACTTCGGCTCCCAGAAGGAGGCCGACAAGTTCGTCGCCGACCCGGTCATCGCGGCCATGCCCAACATCAGGGAGAAGCGCTTCGCGCCCATCGTGGGTGAGTCGTTCGTGATGGCCAGCAGCGCGCCGACCGTGCTGTCCATCCCGTGGATGCTCGACCGGTACGTCCCGCAGCTCGCCGCCGCCGTCGGGAAGACCGGCGCGTAGCCTCGTGCCCCTCCTGTCCACCTCCCGGGACGCCCGGGAGGCCACCCCCCTGCGGCGCCGGATCGGCCCCCTGGCCGCCGGTCTGCTCCTGCTCGCCGTGGCGCTGGTCGCGGTGTGCGCGTTCAGCCTCGCCGTCGGCGCCAACGCGCTGCCGCTGCGCACGGTGTGGCAGGCGCTCACCCACTACGACCCGGCGAACCCGCACCACCTGGTGATCGTCGAGAAGCGGCTGCCCAGGACCCTCGTCGGGGTGACGGCCGGGCTCGGCCTGGCCGTGGCCGGGGTGGTCGTGCAGGGGCTGACCCGCAACCCGATGGCCGATCCCGGCCTGCTCGGGGTGAACTCCGGCGCCTCCCTCTTCGTCGTCGTCGCCATCAGCGTGTTCGGCGTCCAGGACGGCGGCAGGCTCTGGTACGCCTTCGCCGGGGCCGCCGTGGTGACGGCCTTCGTGTACGGCGTGGCCGGGGCGGCGGGGCGCGGCGGCGCCAGCCCGGTCACGCTGGTGCTCGCCGGGGCCGCGGTCAGCGCGGCGCTCACCTCGCTGGTCACCGCGGTGCTGCTCACCGACCGTTCGGCCCTCGACCAGATGCGCTTCTGGCAGGTCGGCGCGCTGGCCGCCCGGGGGTTCCCGGTGCTGTGGCAGACGCTGCCCGGGATCGTCGCCGGGTTCGTCCTCGCCGTCGCGGTCAGCAGGCCGCTCAACGGCCTGGCCCTGGGCGAGGACGTGGCCAGGGGGCTCGGCCAGCGGGTCGGCCTCACCCGGGCGCTGGCCGCGCTGGCCGTGGTGCTGCTGTGCGGCTCTGCCACCGCGGCGGCCGGGCCGATCGCCTTCGCCGGGCTGATCGTCGCGCACGCCTCACGCTGGCTCGCGGGTCCCGACCACCGCTGGATCGTCCCTTATGCGGCGCTCTGCGGCCCGATCCTGCTCATCGGCTGCGACGTGCTCGGCAGGATCGTCGCCCGTCCCGGCGAGCTCCAGGTCGGCGTGGTCGTCGCGGCGGTCGGCGCCCCCCTGCTCATCGCCCTGGTACGGCCGCGCGGGAAGGGAAGCCGATGACCGCCTCCCTGACCGGCCGTCTGCGCAGGCGGGCACGGCTGCGCGAGGCCGGGGTCACCCTCGTGCTCGCGGTCGTGATCGCCGCGCTCGCCGTGTGCGGGCTCACGCTCGGCAAGGCGTCGGTCAGCCCGCAGGAGGTCCTCGACGCCCTCCTCGGCCGCGCGGACGCGATGGCCGGGTTCGTCATCATGGAGCTGCGCATGCCGCGCATGCTCACCGCGCTGCTCGCCGGGGCGTGTCTCGGCATGTCGGGCGCGCTGCTCCAGTCGATCCTGCGCAACCCCCTGGCCAGCCCGGACGTCATCGGCGTCACGCAGAGCGCGGGCGCGGCCGGGATCCTCGGGCTCATCGGCTTCGGGCTGAGCGGCCTGTCGCTGACCGCCGTCGTGCTCGGCGGCGCCCTGGTCGCGACCGCGGCCGTCCACCTGCTGTCCTGGCGTCGCGCGGGCTACCGCCTCGTCATCGTCGGCATCGGCGTGTCCGCCCTGTGCATGGGCCTCGTGTCGTACGTCCTCACCAGCAGCGACGTGCGCGACGCCCAGGAGGCGCTGGTGTGGATCAACGGCAGCCTGGGCAGGGCGGGCTGGGACACCTCGCTGACGCTCGCGGTCTGCGGGGCCGTACTGGTGCCCGCCGCGCTGGCCGCCGGGCGTCGGCTGCCCGTCCTCGAACTGGGCGACGACCCGGCCACTGCGCTCGGTGAGCGGGTCGAACGCGTCCGGATGCTGCTGCTCGGACTCGCCGCCGCCCTGGCCGCCGCGGCCGTCGCCGTCGTGGGGCCGGTGCCGTTCGTCGCGCTGGTCAGCGCCCCGGTGGCGCGCCGCGTCGTCGGGACGGGCTCCGTCGCCCTGCTGCCGTCCGCGCTGACCGGGGCCGCGCTGCTGCTCGCCTCCGACCTGGTCGCGCAGTTCGCGGTGCCCGGCGTGCCGCTGCCCGCGGGCGTCGTCACCGGCGTCGTCGGCGCGCCGTACCTCCTGTGGCTGCTGGTCAGGCGCACGGGGCGGCGCGGTTAGACCAGATACCTCAGCCACAGGTACGGCGTGGCCACGGCGACGGTGACGAGGGTGACGACGAGGCCGTACTTCGTGAAGCCCCAGAAGCTGATCGGGGTGCCGTTGCGGGCGGCGATGCCGATGACGACGACGTTGGCGGCGGCGCCGACGGCGGTGGCGTTGCCGCCCAGGTCGGCGCCGAGCGCGAGCGCCCACCACAGCACCCTGGCCTGCTCGCCGCCCCCTGCCGCGTTCACCAGGTCGGCCACGATGGGGCTCATCGTCGCCACGTAGGGGATGTTGTCGACGATCGCCGAGATCGCGGCCGACCCCCACAGCAGGCCCGTCGCGGCCACGGCGGTCCTTCCCTGGGTGGCCTCGACGGCGGCGCGGGAGATCTGCTCGATGACGCCGGTCTCGACCAGCGCGCCGACCATGACGAACAGCCCGGCGAAGAACGTCAGGGTCGGCCACTCCACCTCGGAGATGGCCTCCTCCGCGGTCACCCTCGTCGCGGCGACCAGGAAACCCGCCCCCAGGATCGCCACGACCGACGGCTCGTAGTGCAGGACGGGGTGGAGCACGAAGGCCACCAGGACCAGGGCCAGCACGATCAGGCTCTGCCACAGCAGTTTCCTGTCGGTGATCGCCTCACGCTCGTCGAGCGCCATCACGTCGGCCGCCCGCGCGGGGTCGTGCGTGAACGCCTTACGGAACAGGAAGCGGCACATCACCACGAAGATCACCATCAGCAGCACGATCAGCGGCGCCAGGTGGACGAGGAAGTCGTTGAAGGTCAGGCCGCCCCGGCTGGCGATGATGATGTTGGGCGGGTCCCCGACCAGGGTCGCGGTGCCGCCGATGTTGGAGGCCATGGCCTCGGCGATCAGGAACGGCGCGACCGGCACGGCCAGCCGTTCGCACACCAGGAACGTCACCGGGGCGATGAGCAGCACGGTGGTGACGTTGTCCAGCAGCGCGGAGGCGACGGCGGTGATGACGACCAGCAGCACCATCAGCCGGTACGGCCTGCCCCTCGCCCGTTTCGCGGCCCAGATCGCCAGATACTCGAAGACGCCGGTCTGTTTGAGCACGCCGACGATGACCATCATGCCCAGCAGCAGGAAGACGACGTTCCAGTCGACGCCGGTGTGCGGGGAGAAGAACGCGGCCTCGGCGTCGGTCGCGTGGATCAGCAGCATGATCCCGGCGCCGCCGAGGGCCGCGGCGACCCGGTGGACGCGTTCCGTGGCGATCAGCGCGTAGGCGCCGAGGAAGACCGCGACCGACAGCCAGGCGAGGGCGCTCACGCGGCCAGCACCCGGTCGAGCAGCGTCCGCAGCGTGACGGCGCCGACCAGGCGGCCGTCCTCGACGACCGCGGCCAGCGGGCTGTGGGTGCGCGCCATGAGGGCGGCGACCTCCAGCACCGTGGCGTCCGGGTCGGTGACCGGCAGCTCCCTGCGTTCGCGGGGCATCGCCTCACGCACCGTCCGCCCGGCGACCGCCCGCAGGAAGACGTCGGCGTGCGCCTCGTCGATCACCCGCGCCAGCGCCGGATCGTCCTGGCAGTAGCCGGGCACGGCCAGGCGGAGCACCTGGGTGCCGGGCAGGATGCTGATGGGCAGGCCGTCGCCGTCCACCACGATCAGGCCGGGAAGTCCCTGGTCGGCCAGCAGCCGGGCCGCCTCGGCGACCGGGGTCTCCAGGGTGACCGTGGGAAATGCGGTCAGCAGGTCACGTGCGCGCATCAGAGGGTCCTCGCTGCTCTTCGCGGGTCAGGGGTCCGGCGGGTGAGAAGCGGGAACATCGGCGAGCATCTCCAGGTCGTCTCAGGGCACACGGCATGACATGCCGACCAGACTTCCCGGCTCACCGGGAGCGACCTTACCAGCGCCCCTCCCGCGCACAATGGAGGAAAGTCCCCGCACATAGGGAAGGATCGAACCCTAGTTGTGCAAACTTGCCAGCCGATCGTGATGCTCACTCGGCACCATGAGCAGCAGGCGTTCACCGTTCGACGACTCCTGGAGGCCAGCCCTGCACCCCCCGGCGCCGGAGATCCATCGCAGATCACAGGCGATACTCAAGATCCTTCCGTTCGCGGTGATGGGCGCCGTCGGCCTGACCGACCTCCTCGCAGGGCCGAGGCTCGGCTTCCTGCCCCTGCTGACCCTCGGCCCGACCTTCGCCTCGGTGGCCGGTGGCGTACGGCGCACCGTTCTCGTCGGCGCGCTGGCACTGGTCATCTGCCTGCCGCTGTCCTCCTACAGCGGCGTGCTGTTCACCCGGCAGAACAACCTCACGATGGCGACGATCGCCGCCGTGACCGGTGCCAGCATGCTGGCCGCGCACCTGCGCATCCGCCGCGAACGTGAGCTCGCCAACGTGCGGATGGTCGCCGAGACGGCCCAGCACGTGCTGCTGCGCCCGGTCCCGCGCCGGGCGGGTGACCTGCGCATCGCCCTGTCGTACACCTCGGCCGCCGCCGAGGCCCGGATCGGCGGGGACCTCTACGAGGTCGTCACCACCCCGGACGGGGTGCGCCTGCTCATCGGCGACGTGCAGGGCAAGGGGCTGCAGGCGGTGGAGACGGCCGCCTGGACGCTCGGCGCGTTCCGCGAGGCGGCCTACGACGAACCCGACCTGCCGGGCATCGGCGACCGCCTCGAAACCAGCCTCGCCCGCCACCTCGGGGGCGAGAAGTTCGTCACCGCCATCCTCGCCCAGGTGCACGAGGAGGAGATCTCCCTGCTGAACTTCGGCCATCCGCCGCCCCTGATCATGCGCCGGGACGGCCGGATCGAGCTGGCCGAGCCGGAGACCGAGACTCCCCCGCTCGGCCTCGTCTCCCTCGGTGACACCGAGCCCGTCCCCTACCGCGTGCCGTTCGGGACCGGCGACCAGATCCTGCTGTACACCGACGGCGTCATCGAGGCCCGTGACGCCTCCGGCGTCTTCTATCCGCTCCTCGACCGGGCCGGGGTGCTCGGCGGCTCCGACCCCCAGGCCGCGCTTGAGGAACTGCGCGCCGACCTGCTCGACCACATCGGCGGGCCGCTGCAGGACGACGCGGCGATGCTGCTGCTGCGCCGCCATCCCCGCCCCCGGACGGGAGGCGGAGCCGAGGTCACCAGGTGACCGGGATGCGGTCGACCCCTCCGGTGAGCGAGTCGCGCTGCTCGGTGAGCTCCTCAGGCGGCACGGTCAACGAGAGCGTGGGGAAGCGGCGGAACAGGCCGCCGATCATCTCCCGCATCTCCACCCTGGCCAGACTCGCCCCGATGCAGTAGTGGACCGCGTAGCCGAACCCGAGGTGCTGGCTGCCCGGCACCCGCCCGATGTCGAAGCGGTTCGGATCGGCGAAGGCCCGCACGTCCCGGTTGGCCGCCGTCATGGCGATGATCACCGCGTCGCCGCGCTCGATCGTCACCCCGCCGATCGTCACGTCCTCGTGGGCGTAGCGGGGCAGGCCGTGGTTGCTCGGCGCCGCGACCCGCAGGATCTCCTCCACCGCCTTGTCGATCATCGCCGGGTCCGCGACCAGGGCGTCGCGCTGCTCCGGGTTGGACAGCAACAGCAGCACGCCGTAGTCGATCTGGTTGATGGTCGTCTCGTGTCCCGCGAACAGCAGCCCGGCCGACAGCAGGGCGACCTCCTCGTCCGGCACGTCCGCCCTGGCCAGGTCGGAGAAGACGTCCTCGCCGGGGTTCTCCCGCTTGTCGATGACGATCTTCCTGGTGTACTCGCTCAGCGCGTCCATCGCGTCCTGGGCCCGGCGCGGGTCGCTCAGGGTCCCCACCGTCTCGGCCAGCTTCCTGAAGTGCCCCCGGTCGGCGTACGGCACGCCGAGCAGCTCGCAGATCACCAGCACGGGAAGCGGCAGGGAGACGCGCTCCCGCAGGTCGGCCGGGGGCCCGTGCTCGGCCATGTCGTCGAGGAGGGTGTCGACGAACTCCCTGACGCGTGGCGCGAGGGCGCTCATCCTGCGGGCGGAGAAGGCGGGGGCGAACAGGCGGCGCATCCGCTCGTGCTTGGTCTTCTCCACCTCGATGGTGTCGCTGCGCGGGCCGCCGAGCAGCACCGAGTTGGAGATCCTGGACACCCGCTCCGGGGTGGGGGTCGAACGGCCGAGGCGCCGGTCGGCGAAGGCCTCCTTGGCCTCCTCGTAACCGGTCACCAGCCAGGCGACGTCGCCCGCCTGGGTGCACACCCTGGCCACCGGTTCCCCGTCGCGTAACGCGTGATAGGCCTGGGGCAGGTCGAGGGGATTGTTCCGGAGAAAAGGAAGCTTGGGAAGGTCTGCGGGATCTTCGAGGTCGTTGACGTCATCAGCCATGGCCGAGAGGCACCCCTTGAAATCGACGGCGAACCGTTTCCCAAACCTCTCACCGAATGGTTTGCCCGACAAGGATATTTTTTGTGAAAATCATTAATCCCCTGGGGCGACATGGCGGTGTCGTCAACGTTTCATACGTCGCTTTTGGGGCTGGACAAAAGAGTGGAAAAGCTCGTTCGAGACGTCAATTCGGGCTGTTTCCGACCTCCGCTTTCCCTGTCCCACACCGCGTCGAAGGCTTTCTCACCGGGCAGGACGCGCGGTTCCGAAAAGCGTCTCCGCGACCCGGTCATGTGACATGGCGACCGCGAATCAGGCGAAAACCTTTCCCGGGATGAACCGCCGTCAAGGGAATGTCGCGGCTGCGGGTCCACCTCGGCCTTGGTGAACCCGCCGCACGAGCTACTCCACCTACTCCACGAGTTCGGCGATCACCTTGGCGAACAGCTCGTTGTGCCGGTCGACGTCGGACTCCTCCGTCAGCGGCGAGAACAGCGCCGCGCCGCTCATCCCGTCGAGCGCGATCCCCCGGTTGGCCAGATACAGCCACAGCGCCTCACGCAGCGCGGCACTGCGGGGATAGGGCTGCCCGGCGTTGCGCGGCGGCTCCGGGGTGAAGGCGTACATGACGCGGCCCCCGAGGCGGCCGACGTGCCAGGGCAGGCGGTGCGTCGCGATGACCTCCTCGATCCCACGGGCGTAGCGGTCGGCGAGGCGGGTCATGTGCGCGTACGTCCGCTCTGTCATGACCTCTTCGAGCACCGCCCGGATGCCCCTGACCGCGAGCGGGCCGCTCGCCAGCGTGCTGCCGAGACCGCCGTCGCCGTGCTGGGTGTAGCGCGCCGCCGCCGCGGCGACCTCCTCGGACATGCCGTACAGACCGGCGGGGACACCCCCGGCGACCCACTTGCCCATGGTGATGAGGTCCGGTTCCAGGCCGAGTTCACGGACGCAGCCGCCGGGACCGGCCGGGATCGTCTGGGTCTCGTCGATGAGCAGCAGGGTCCCGGTACGGCGGGTGATCTCCCGCAGGCCCGCGTGGAAGCCGGGGTCGGGGTGGACCACCGCGCCACCGTTGGTCATCACCGGTTCGGCGATCACCGCGGCGACGTCCCCCGGTGCGAGCTCCCGTTCCAGCGCTTCGAGGTCGTTGAACTCGACGATCTTCGTCGTCCGCCGCACGTCCACGCCGCCCGCGTCGACGCCGGGCAGCGGCGTGACGCCCTCCTCGGTCAGCACGGCGTAGGTCTGCTCGACCGCGCCGTGGTAGGCCCGGTTGAACATCAGGATCCGGTCCCGCCCCGTGGTCACCCTGGCCAGCAGCAGCGCGAACCGGTTCGCGTCGGTGGCCGAGACGGCGAACTGCCAGCACGGCAGGCCGAAGCGGTCGCGCAGTTCCTCGGTCACCCACACGTGGTCCTCGTTCGGCCACAGGATCACGCTGCCCCGGCCGAGCTGGTCACGCAGCGCCGCGACGATCGCGGGGTGGTCGTGCCCCCACAGCGCCGCCGTACCCGCCAGACCGAAGTCGGCGTAGTCGTGCCCGTCCACGTCGTGCAGGCGGGCACCGGTGGCCCGCTCGACCGTCAGCGGCACCGGCGGCGGGAACTGCCTGATCCAGTGCTGCGGTGTGCCGTTCACCTGCGAGGCGAGGGCGCGCTCGTGCAGCGCCACCGACTTCGGCCTGCCCTCGATCCAGGCGGCGCGCTCGCGTGTCAGCAGCGCTTCGAGGCTGCGGGCGTCGATCCCCTGCGGCACGGTGGCGGTTCGGTCATCCGTCATTGTTCCTCCTGTGCGATCGAGCTCCCGGCCGAGGCCGGTCTGGGGAACGGCCGAGCACGTCGCCACCCGGGGATGTTCTCGGCACGGACCCTGAACTCGACGCTACCTTCCACCGTGATCCAGGAAATAGGACTGGGTTACCACGTCTGGCGGACGGCTCCCCGCGCGGCGGTGACCAGGGACCGGGTGTAGGGGGCCTCGGGATCGTCCAGGACGTCGTCCGTACGGCCGTGCTCGACGATCCTCCCCCGGTGCATGACGGAGACCTCGTCGGCGACCGCCCGGACCACGCCCAGGTCGTGGGTGACGAACAGCACGGTCAGGCCGTCGCGGCGCAGCGTCGTGAGCAGCTCCAGGATGGCGGCCTGGACCGAGACGTCGAGCGCCGAGGTGATCTCGTCGCAGATCAGCACGCTGGGCTCGCAGACCAGGGCGCGGGCGACGGCCACCCGCTGGCGCTCGCCCCCGGACAGCTCCCCCGGGCGGCGCCCGGCGATCTCCGGCCTGAGCGCGACCCTGCCGAGGGCGTCCAGGGCACGCCGCCGCGCCTCGTCCCCCGGGACGCCGAAGAGGTGCCGGATCGGGGTCCGCAGGATCTCGGCGACCGTGTGCCGGGGGTTGAGCGCGCGGTAGGGGTTCTGGAACACGTACTGGATGCGGCGCCGCAGCTCGGCGGGCCGGTCGGCGCCGGAGACCGCGAGCGGCTCCCCCGCGTAGGACAGGTCACCCGTGACGTTGCCGCCGAACCCGGACAGCACCCTGGCGAGGGTCGTCTTGCCGGAACCGGACTCCCCGACCAGCGCGTGGAAGGCCCCCTCCCGCAGATCGAGGGACACCTCGTGCAGCACCCGCTGCGAGCCGTACGAGAAGGAGACGTCCCTGGCCCGCAGCAACGGCTCCCCCACCACGTCCTGCACGACAGCGGCCTCCGAGGGGACGACGGCACCGGAAAGCGGGTGATGGCAGGCCACCACGTGCCCCGGTCCCGCCTCGACCTGCCCGGGTGTCTCCGTACGGCAGAGCGCGTCGGCGGCGACGCAGCGCGGTGCGAACGCGCAGCCGGGCGGCCTGGCCGTCACGGACGGGGCGTGCCCGGGGATGGGCCGCGGCGCCCCGCGGACGGCGACGTCGGGGGAGGCGGCCAGCAGCCCCCGCGTGTACGGATGCCTCGCCCCCGGCGGGGAGACAGAAGAGAAAAGTGCGCCAAGAGGGGCGGTCTCGACGACGCGGCCCGCGTACATGACCGCCACCCGGTCGGCCAGCCCTCGCACGACCCCCAGGTCATGGGAGACGTAGACCGCGGCGGCTCCCCGGTCCCGGCACATCTCCCGCACCGAGGCCAGGACCCGCGCCTGGGTGGTCACGTCGAGCGCGGTCGTCGGCTCGTCGAGCACGACGAGGCGCGGATTGGGCAGGAAGGCGAGCGCGATGAGCACGCGCTGCTGCTGACCCCCGGAGAGCTGGTGCGGGTAGCGCCGCAGGAAAGCCCTGTCGGAGGGCAGCCCGGCGGCCTCAAGCGCGGCCCCCACCTCGGCGGTCACCTCACGGCCACGCAGGTGCACGGCCGCCATCTCGGCGAGCTGGGTGCCGATCCGCAGCGCCGGGTTGAGGGCGGTCGCCGGGTCCTGCGCGACGTAGCCGACCAGCCCGCCGCGCACCCGCCGCAGTTCCCGGGGCCGCAGCCCGAGGATCTCGACGTCGCCGACCGTGACCGTGCCCCCGGTGATCCTGGCGCCGGGTCTGGCGTGGCCGAGCAGGGCGGTGGCCAGCGTGGTCTTGCCCGAACCCGACTCGCCGACCAGGCCGACGATCTCGCCGGGGTCGAGGGTCAGGTCGACGCCGGACAGGACCTCGGGCCCGATGTCCAGGGCGACCCGCAGCCCCTCGACGCGCAGCAGCGGATGGGCGCTCACCGTTCCTCCTCGACCCGCGCGACGGTACGGCCGAGCCCCTCGGCCAGGGTGTTGACGCCCAGTGCGAACAGCGCGATCAGGGCGACGGGGACGAGCACCGCCCAGGGCTGTATCCGCAGGCCGCCGTGGTTCTCGTTGACCATCAGCCCCCAGTCGGCCGCCGGGGCCGCCACGCCGTACCCAAGGAAGCTCATCGCGGCGATCAGCCCGGCCGACCAGGTGAGCATCGCGCCCAGGTGGACCAGCAGCGGCGTGGTGACGTTGGGCAGGATCTCGCGGAACAGGATCCTGCGCCGGGGATAGCCGAGGAGCCTGGCCGCCTCGACGTACTCCTGTCTCATGACGCCGAGGGTCAGGCTCCTCGCGAGCCGTACGGTGCCGGGGAGCAGGGTGACGGCGACCGTCGCCACGACCAGCGGGCGGGAACGGCCGAGCATCGAGACGGCCAGCAGCACGAGCACCAGGTGCGGGAAGGCCAGCAGCACGTCGGCGCACCACAGCACGGCCCGGTCGGCGAGGCGCCCGGTCCAGGCGGCCAGCATGCCGATCGTGGCGCCCGCGAGCAGCGCGAGGACGGCGGCGCAGACGGTCGTCAGCACCAGCGAGCGCCCGCCGAGCAGCACCCGCGACAGCACATCGGCGCCCAGGTAGTCGTAGCCGAGCGGCGCCCCCGGCGCGGGCGCGCCGTAGGCCGGTCCGACCAGTTCGTCGGCCGCGTACGGCGCCGCCACCGGCCCGAGCACCGCGACCAGCACGACGAGCACGGTCAGCAGCGCCCCCGCCCTGACCTGCCGGTCACGTGGGAGGAGGGTCACGACTCCCCCGTCCTGAGCCTGGGCGTCAGCAGTACGGTGACCAGGTCGGCGAGGAGGTTGACGACGACGACCCCGCCCGCGATGAGCAGCGCCGCGGCCTGGATCACCGGGATGTCGCGGGCGCCGACCGCGGCGTTCAGCGCGCCGCCGAGACCCGGGTAGCTGAAGGCGACCTCGACCACCAGCGAGCCGCCGAGCAGCACCCCGGTGGTCAACGCCGTCGCCTGTACGGCGGGCACCAGCCCGTTGGGCAGCGCGTGGCGCCAGATCACCCGGCGCTCGGGGACGCCCCGCAGCCTGGCGGCGGTCGCGTAGTCGGACTCCAGGGCCTCGACCACCGAGGAGCGGACCTGGCGCAGCAGGTAGGGCGTCTCCGCGACGACCAGGGTCAGGGCGGGCAGGACGAGATAGTGGAGCTGGGCGAACGGCGAGAGGCCGGGTTCCAGCAACGAGGCGGCCGGCAGGACGGGCCAGACGGTCGTGGCCAGCAGGACGATCAGCGCGACGGCGACGACGAAGCCCGGTACGGCCTGCAGGGAGACGGCCGTGGAGGTGACGACGCGGTCGGCGAGACCGCCCCTGCGCAGCGCGGCGAACAGCCCGAGGGCGAGCGCGAGGGCGACGGCGACGCTCAGCGCCAGGAGCAGCAGCGCCAGGGAGTTGGCGATCCTGCCGCCGAGCAGGGTCGCCACGTCGGTGCCCGAGTCGAGGGATCGGCCCAGGTCACCGGTGAGGACGCCGCCCAGCCAGTCGAGGTAGCGCTGCCACAGCGGCCTGTCGAGCCCGAGGTCGAGCCGCAGGCGGGCCAGGCTCTCCGGGGTCGCGTCCCCGCCGAGGATCGCCATGGCCGGGTCGGAGGGCAGCGCCTGGGTCGCGGCGAACACCACGACGCTGGTCGCCCAGACCGCCGTGGCGCCGTAGGCGACCCGGCGCAGCAGCCACCGCCCCCTGCCGCCCGTTGCCGGTCGTGACATGTCAGGTCGTCTCCTTGACCCAGAGCTTCTCGAACCGCCAGGTCGCGAACTGGGTGTGCTCCGGGACGACGCCGCCGACGCCGGTGGAGACCGCGTCCAGGGCGTCGTTGAAGCCCCAGATGACCAGCCCGCCCTTCGCGTGCTGGATGCGCTGCATCTCGTGGACCAGTTCGGCGCGCCTGGCGACGTCCGGCTGGGTGATGGCCTGCTCGAACAGTTCGGTGAAGCGCGGGTCGGAGAAGTGGGTCTTGTTCGCGGCCGAGACGGGGGCGTCCAGGTGCAGGGCACTCGACAGGAACGACTCGGTCAGCAGGCCGCCGGTGCTCATCGTCCAGTCGAGGCGCCGGGGGCCGTTGAAGGTGGCGGCGTCGACCTTCTTCACCGTGACGGTGACCCCGGCCTTCTTGGCCTGGGCGGCGAAGACCAGCGCGGCGGCGTCCCCGCCCTCGCCGGAGACCAGCTCGACCTGGAGGTTCTCCTGTCCCGCCGCCTTCAGCAGCGCCTTCGCCCGCTCGACGTCGTAGGGGCGCTGCGCGATGCTCCTGTCGAAGGTGGGGTCCTGCGGCGAGTACAGGTCGTTGGCGACGCGCCCGTGCCCCGACAGGGCGCGTTCGACCAGTTCCTTCCTGTCGGTCAGCAGCCGGAACGCCTCGCGCACCCGCTCGTCGCGGAAGGGCTCCTTGCTGAGGTTGAGGTCGAAGGACTGCCAGTTGCTGGTCTGCGAGACGACAACGCTGACCCTGGGGTCGCCCTGCAGCAATCTGACCTGGTCGGCGCCGATGCCGTTGGCCAGGGAGATCTGCCCGGCCTGCAGCGCGGCGATCCGCGACGCCTCGTCCTGGAAGTCGATGATCTCCAGCTCGTCGGCGTACGGCTGGCCGTCCTTGAAGTAGTTCTCGAACCGGGTGAACAACGACCGCTGCCCCGGCGTGAACTCCTTCAGCTTGTACGGCCCGGCCCCGACCGGCTTGGCCGGGTCGTAGTCGACGGGCACGATGGCGCCGAAGTTCGTGAAGGTGTCGGGGAATGGCACGAAGCCCTTGCCGTCCTTGAAGTGGAAGCGCACGGTCCGCTCGTCCACCTTGTCGATCCGCTCGCGGTCGAGGGTGAACAGCAGCGCCGCCCAGGGGGAGCCGAGCGCGGGGTCGGTGAGCCTGCGGGCCGAGAAGATCACGTCGTCGGCGGTGATGGTCTTGCCGTTGTGGAACTCAAGGCCCTGCCTGAGCCGTACGGTCCAGGTGGTCGCGTCGGCGTTGGCCTCTGTCTCCTCGGCCAGGGCCGGGGACCAGTTCATCTCGGCGTTCCACTCCCACAGCTTGCTGTAGACCGCGAAGCCCCTGATGATCGAGCCGATGGTGAGCGGCTTGTGCGCGTCGAGCGTGCCCGCCCTGTCGCCGTCCACCACCCCGAGCCTGAGCCTGCCACCCCTCCGCGGAGTGCCGTCCTGGAGCGTTCCAGGTGATGCTGCCTGCTGCCGCTGGGCATCCGGGGCGCAGCCGACGAGGGCTGCCCCGCCGAGCAGTACGGCTCCGCCGAGGAAGCCACGCCGGGTGATCTGGCTGTTCATGGGATGTCTCTCCTGAGGGGGTTACGCGCCCGCGCGCAGCGAGGGGATCTCGAAGCCGTGGTCGAGGTCGAGCAGGGGGAAGAGCAGGTCAGCGACCCGGTGCGCCTCGGCGATCAGCGGGAAACCGGACAGGATGAAGGACTGGACGCCGTGCTCCTGGTACTCGCGGATGCGGGCCGCGACGTTCTCCGCGCTGCCGACCAGGTAGGTGCCCGAACTCGGCGAGACCACGTCGAAGCCGAACAGGCTGGGCCCGGTCCAGACGTTCGGATAGATCTCCAGGTCGCGCACGTCGGGCAGACGCCCGGAGCGCAACGCCTCAAGACGCCGGTTGACCAGCGGATCCTGGCTCCGGTAGGTCTCGATCGGCTCGGGCAGGTTCCATTTGGCGAGTTCGAGGGCGGTCTCGACCGAGGTGGCGCGCAGCAGCGAGGCGGCGTGCTCCCAGGCCTCCTCCTCGGTCTCACGCACGATGATCTGCAGGCGCGTGCCGTACCTCAGGGTGCGGCCAAGCTTGGCCGCCTCCGCGCCGACGCGGCGGAACTTCTCGCCGAGCCGCCGCGGGGTGTCGGCGAAGCTGAGGTAGACGTCGAGCAGGCCCGCCGAGTGCGCGACGCCCGCGGGCGAGGTGCCCGCCCCCCACAGCGGTGTCGGCCGTACGGCGGAGCCCCACGGCGACAGCGGCCCATCGGCCCCTCCCCTGCCCGCCAGGCGGACGTGGCTGCCCTCGTACGGCTCGGGCTCGCCGAGGTAGACGCGCTGGAAGGCGTCCCAGTACTCGGCGCTGAAGTCGTAGCGCTCGTCGTGGCCGAGGTGCAGGCCGTACTGGGCGAGGGTGGCGTCGTTGCCGTTGACCACGTTGAACAGCAGCCGCCCACCGGAGAAGCGGTCGATGGTGTGCGCGATCTGGGCGAGTTTGGCGGGTGAGGCCAGGCCGGGGTAGACGGCGGTGAGGAACCTCATCCTCCGGGTGGCCCCGGCCATGGCCGCGGCGACGGTCAGCCCGTCGTCCCTGCCGGTGCCCAGCAGCGCGCCGTAGTAGCCGAGCCGGTCGATCGTCTCCGCGACGTGGCGCAGGTGGTCGAAGTCGGTGGCCCATCGGCCGCGCTCCTCCCAGGGGTACGGCCCGTCGGGGGCGGTGAGGTACCACAGGAGCTGGGCGGGCGGGACGGTCATCGGTGTTCCTTTCCGGGGATTCGGCGCAAAACATACTATACAGATAGGAAATAACTGCAATTACGGCCCGTCCGTAACCCGATCCGGGCAGGCCGGAAGGCCCGGAGGTGCCGGACGGCGGACAGATCCCCGTACGGTGGGCAATCGCCCGATTGCCTGCCGTCGCCCTCACGTTCGTGATCTGATGACCTTCCCCGCTCCCTACACACCGTCGGCGGGCACGCCTGCCCCGGCGAGCCCGCGGACGCCCGCCCGGCCGTTCCGGCGGCGCCCGCCCCCGCGGCGGGTGGCGCCCCTCGTGAGTATGGAAGTCGCTGCCATGTCGTCGAACGTCAGTCGCCTGTACCAAGCGGTCCTCCGGGACAAGACCGCGCCGATATCCCCCCGGTTGCGACGCACCTTCGGGGAGTGGCTCGCCGCCAGGGGGCTGCCCGCCCCGGAGACGGGCAAGGCGGCACAGGAGTTCGAGAGGGACGGCGTCAGGGTCCGGGTGGAGCGTTCTGGCGAGTGCGGGCGCTACCTCGTCGAGGAGGACCGGGGACAGGGCCTGCTGCGCACCCGGGTCGCCTACGCCGAGCGGGCGGGCGGCCCCTCTGGCTGGGTGGTCGTCACGGTCGAGGGGGACGGCACGACCGGCACGGGGCACGCGCCGGGGTTCGTCCAGGCCTACCTGCGCACCGCCAGGATCACCGACGGCGGCACCCACCTGCCCGACACCGCGGAGGAGGTGGACGAGGACACCGTCCACCGGCTGGTCTCGGTGCTCTCCGAGCGCAGGCGCCGCGTCCCGGTGGCCGTCGTCTCGGTAGATCCGCAGGACCCCAGGGCGGCCAGGAACAGGGCCGACTACCTGGCGGGCGCGGTCGCGGGGGCCGGGATGGTCGCGCGCTTCGCCGACCTGCGCGCCCAGCAGCGCTTCAACGAGGCCATGGGCTCCGACCTCGGGGTGTTCGGCGGGGGGATCCGCACCTACGTGGCGCCGTTCGACCCGGCCGGGGAGAGCTACCCCTACCGGCACCGGCCGATGGGCGGGGTGATGGTTCGCAAGCAGGGCAGGCAGGCGCTCGACCTGGCCGCGGACGGCATCATCGGCGAGACGGCGCGGCGCGCGCTCCCCGACGACGTGCAGCGGGCCTACCGGGCCGTCTCCAGGATCCTGGTCGGCAAGGCCACCCCCGCCGACCTCACCGAGGCCATGACCCCGCGTCCCGCGCCCGCGGGCTCCCCCGGTGACGGCCTGCGCCGCTGGATGATGGCGATGGCCCCCCGTACGGCTCCCGCCGAACCCTCCCCCGCCGTCGAACCTCCCGTGGAACCCGAACCCGCCACGGCCGCCGTCCCCGTGGCCGAGCCGGAACCCGCCCTGGACCGGCGTTCCCTGTCCCTGGACGTGGACGAGCTGGCCCGCCTGGTCGCCGCCGTGGTGATCGGGGAACTGCGCGGCGAACTCGACGCCGCCCTCGGCCTCGCGGCCTCCTCAGGCGCCTCCGGTGGCTCCGGCAACGGCTCGGGAAACGGGGAGATCCTGCGTCAGATGCGCACCCTCGGCGCGCACGTCGAGGGCCTGCGCGACCTGGTCGTCGTACGGCAGAGCGGTGACCAGCTGCTGGCGGAGGCCGAGGACGAGAGCGACAGGCTGGCCGGGGAGATGGACCGCCTGCACACCGAGCACGAGATCCTCCAGCAGGAGTACGCCGAGGCCGTCGCGCTCGCCCGCAAGCTCCAGGAACGGGTCCGCTGGCTTGAGGGCAAACTCGCCAGGGCGGGCAACCCCGCCTTCGGCCGCTCCCCCGACGACTCCGTCTTCGAGCCGACCAGCCTCATGGACGCCCTGAACATGGCGCGGGAGAAACTGGCCCACGTGGAGATCGGCGACACCGACACCGAGGCCGCCAAACTCGACCTCACCTACCCCACGCTCGCCAGGGTCTGGGCCTCCAAGACCTGGGACGCCCTGCGGGCACTCGACGCCTTCGCGCAGGCCAGGTCGGCGGGCGACTTCTCCGGTGGCTTCTTCGACTGGTGCCGGAGCTCGACCACCCTGACCATCCCGGCAGGGATGGTCGCGATGAGCGAGTCGAAGACCGTCAACACCAACGGCAGATACAGCACCAGACGGACCTTCCCCGTCCCCGTGGAGGTGCATCCCTCGGGGAAGGTGATGATGGAGGCACACATCAAGATCCGCAAAGGGGGCTGCCCCGCACCCAGGATCCACTTCCACGACGACTCCGGCGGCCTGACCGGCAAGATCTGGATCGGCCACGTAGGCGACCACCTCCCCAACCCCCACACCAACTGACGCTTCCTCACTCAGCGGCCTTTCGCCTGCGACAACCCCTTGCCCTCAGGACCATGTTGCTCTCGTGGGCTTCTGCTCTCAGGGGTCCCTGCTCTCGGGGTTTTCCGCTCTCAAGGGCAGAGGTCGCGCGGGGGGATGTCCGGCAGGTGCTGCTCCCACTCGGCCCGGGTGATCGGCGGAGAGGACAGGGCGCACAGCCGCCGCGCGGCCAGGGCGGTTTCCGTGGTCCACAGCCGGGCCGTCGCGTCCTGCCCGCCCGTGGCCAGCAGGCCGCGATAGTCGAAGGCCAGGGAGTAGACGGCGCCGAGATGGCCGGTCAGGGTGGCGACCAGTGCCGGACCTCCGGGAACCTTCAAATCCCACAGCAGGACCGCCCGGTCGGCCCCCGCCGTGGCCAACATCCGCCCGTCCGGGCCGAAGGCCACCTCGTTCACCGCGTCACCGTGACCGCCGAGAACCGCCGTCGGCCCCTTCTCCGGCGCCGCCGTACTCCACAGCCGAACGGTGCGGTCGGCCCCCGCCGTAGCCATCGTCCGCCCGTCCAGACTGAAGGCCACCCCGTTGACGGTGTTGGTGTGGGCGGCCAGCGTGACCGGGGGACGCGCGCCGGTGAGGTCCCAAAGGCGCACGGTGTGGTCGGCACCCCCGGTCGCCAGGACCTGGCCTCCCGGCGCGAAGGCCAGCGCGTAGACGCCGGAGTCATGACCGGTCAGCGCGACCGGCGCCCGGCCCAGGTCGGCGGTGTCCCACAGAACGACCGCACCGTTCTCCCCCGTCGCCGCCAACCTCCCACCCCCGGGATCGAAGGCGACGGCGAAGACGTTGCCCACCTTCGGCGTCAGCACGACCCGGGGCACGATCGGGGCCGTATCGCGAAAGGCGACCGGGGTGGCGGAGGTGGTGCGGGGAAAGGCGGTGTCGTCCGGGGCCGCACGGGGAGCAGCCGGATCGGTACGGGGAACCGCTGGGGCGGTGACATCCCACAGCCGGACCGTGCCGTCCAGGCTTCCGGTGGCCAGCGTGCGTCCGTCCGGGCTGAAGGCGAGCGTCCCGACGTTGTCGGTGTGACCGGTCAGGGTGGCCAGTGGCCGTACTCCGTCGGGGGCGGTGACATCCCACAGCCGGACCGACCGGTAGGTCCCGGTGGCCAGGGTGCGCCCGTCCGGGCTGAAGGCCACCGCGCTGACCTCGCCCTCGTGGCCGCCGAGAACCGGCCTGCGCAGGTCCCACACCCGGATCGTCTCATCGAAACCACCGCTGACCAGGACGGACCCGTCCCCAGAGAGATCGACCGAGTAGACGGTGCCCGAGTGGCCCTCCAGCACGACGGGGACACCGGCCCTGCTCGGATCACCCACCTCCCACAGCCGGATCGTACGGTCATAACCGCTGGTCACGAGCGTGTGGCCGTCCGCGCCGAAGACGGCGCCGATGATCCCGCCGGTGTGCCCCTCAAGGGCGGCCAGTCGCCTGGGGTGTTCGAGGTCGGTGGCGTCCCACAGATGGGCGGTGTTGTCGAACCCTCCGGTCATCAGCAGACGCCCGTCCGGGGAGAAGGCCACGCACAGCACCCGGTCGCCGTTGCCACGCAGGTCGGGCAGCCGCACGGGATGGCGCGGGTCCGTGACCCGCCACAGGCGCACGACCGGCTCGGCGCCCGCGACCACGAGGAAGCGGCCGTCCGGACTGAAGGCCGTCGAGGACAGCCCGTCGCGGGGACCGCGCAGCACGGCCAGCGAGGTGGGATGGCTCGGGTCGGTGATGTCCCACAGCCGTGCCGTACGGTCATAACTCACGCTGGCCAGGGTGCGGCCGTCGGAGCTGAGCGCCAGAGCCCTGACGACGTCGGTGTGGCCGGTCAGGGTGGCGAGGGCGCGGGGACGGCGCGGGTCGGTCACGTCCCACAGGCGGACGGTCCTGTCGTCGCCCCCGGTGGCCAGCAGGTGCCCGTCGGCGCTGAAGACGGCGCTGGTGACGCCCTTGGTGTGACCGGTGAGTACGGCCAGCGCGGCGGGCCGGTGCGGGTCGGTCAGATCCCACAGGCGGACGGTGCCGTCCATACTCGCGCTGGCCAGGGTGTGCCCGTCGGGGCTCAGCCGTACGGCATAGACGGCGGTGGTGTGGCCGGGAAGGAGAGCGGCGTAGGGAGCGGTGTAGGAGCTGAGCAGGCTGCCGCGCGCCTCCCTGGTCGGCGCGAGCCGGTAGGCGGCCAGGGCGAGCTGGGCGGCCAGCGCGGGATTCGTGGCGCGCAGCGCGTCGGCCTCGTTGGCGGCCTTGCCCGACAGGGCCTCGTCACGCTGGTGACCGACCGTCCCCGAGGCGCGCACCGCGGCGACGGTTGTGCCCGCGGCGACCAGAACGAGCACGCTCAGCAGGGCGATGAGCTGCTGGAGCCTGCGGACACGTCCGCGTTCGCGCCGCCCGCTCACGGTGACGAAGTCGCGCACGCGCGGGCTGACCGGGTGGTGCGCGGCGCTCTCCAGCCAGGCCCTCGCCGCGGACAGGCGTGTCCCCCGGTAGAGGACGGCCGGGTCGCGCTTCTCCCGTTCCCATAGGTCGGCCGCCTCCTCCAACTGCTGCGCGGTCAGCAGCCAGGCCCGGTCCGCGTCAATCCAGCCGCGCAGCCTGGGCCAGCACCACAGCAGCGCCTCGTGGGTGATCTCGACGGCCTCCGCTCCCGCGGTGAGCAGTCTGAGGGCGACGAACGCGCCGACGATCCGCTCCAGCTGCGCCGCGTGCTCGTGTTCCCGCAGGTCACTCCAGGGCAGCGGGCGGCGGGTGCCGGGAAGGTCGCCCGAGGCGTCCCCGGGGACGCGTACCAGCCGCAGGAACAACCGTCTGGCCAGCGCGCGGCCCGGCTCGTCGAGCGCCGCGTACGCCGCCTCCGCCGACTGCGCGACGGCCCCGTGGATACCTCCGCTCGCCTGGTATCCGGCGACGGTCAGCCTGCGGCGCCCACCGTCACGCCAGACGGTCAGCAACGCGTGCGACAGCAGCGGAAGCGCGCCCGCGTCGTGCGCGGAGGCGGCCGGATCGGAGGCCGCGGGCGACAAGTCACGCAGAACCAGCTCGACCAGTCCGTCCTCGACGTCCCCCTTGGCCTGCCGGGCGGGCCTGACGATCGCTTCACGCACCTCGTCACGGCTCATCGGCCCGACCAGGACCTGGGAGTCCTGCAGCACACGGGCCAGCGCGGGGTGCCGCAGAGCCTGCGGATAGAAATCAGCCCGCAGCGCGAACACCACCACCCCTGCGCCCTCGGTTCCCCCGGTGAGCGCCGTGACGAACCTCTGCCGCTCCTGCTCGTCCCGGCACTCGGTGAAGATCTCCTCGAACTGGTCAACCACCAGAACCTGCCCGCCGCCCTCCCCCCACCCCTCAGGCAACCGCTCCCCCGGCCGCTCACCAGGCGTCAGCAACGTGACCCACCCACCCCCGTCGCTCGGCACCGGATTCAGCTCACCCCCATCACCGACCGGCACTGGGGTTGCCCTGTCCCCGCCACCGTTCGACATCGGGTTCGACCCATGCCCATCACTGGTCGACTCCGAATTCAGCTCATGCCGGTCACTGACCGGCGCCGGGTTCAGCCCGCGCCCGATGTGATCCAGCTCCGTAACCAGCTCATATCCGTCGTTGATCAGCGCCGGGATCAACCCCGCCCTCAGCAGTGACGACTTGCCCGACCCCGACGCGCCGACCACCGCGAGCGCGCCGCCGCCGTTCTCGGCGAGTACGGCGACGCGCTCCCGCAGCAGTCGGACGAGGCCGTCCCTGCCGTGGAACCAGTCGGCGTCCTCCGGCTGGAAGCTCGCCAGCCCCCGGTAGGGAACCGGAGCGCTGATGGGCCGTCGTCCCGGGCTCCGGCGTATCCGCACCAGCGCCCGGACCCACTCCTCGACCGCGTCCGGATCGTCAACGCCACAGGCCCCAAGAACGTCAACGAGCGTTTTCCTCGACGGCAGGTGCGCCCCGGAGAAATAGCCACCGACGGTGCTGTCCGGAATACCGGTCGCGCGGGCCACCTCTCTGACCGTGCGCCCCGCCCTCTCCCGCACGAGAGAGAGTTCCCTGGCGAAGTCCCGCCGCGCCACAATTCCCTTTACGCCAGATTCGTCCTCTTCCAGGAACCCCTCGCGCAAAGCGCCCTCCTCGCCACGAGGCCAGCCGTACGTGGAGTGTATAGAGCCCTCACCCCGCTGTCCCGACTTGTACAGAAATTGCATCGGATCTACCCATCAGACCCCAGAACGCAGCGGGGTTACGATTCGGCTGGGTGACGGGCATACAACCCGGATGGGCAAAATTCAGACAGGGTAGAACAAAAAGGGTCGCACGCAGTTTTGGGACAAAATAGCCAACTCACCTTAAGCCGCGACCACAGAGGGAGTATAAAGTGCCAGAAAGCAAGACCGAGGTGGCTTGTAGGAAGTTTCAAGAAACTCTCTCAAGCTGCGCAGGAGGTTTCATCGACGCGGTTACTTTCAGTGTCGCCGGGACACGAGACTATTTAGACGTGAAGCTCTTTCAAACGCCGAAGTGGGAAGTGGTGACGATCCTTTTCGAAGACGTCCTGCACTTCTCAATGAGCAAAGGAACTGATCTGGAAGGAGCGTTCGTCAATGAGATCTCGGTGTCCTACCTTCCGAGAAACGATCAGCCCTGGCCTCCCGGGCCCGAAAAGCTGGTGCCACGATTCGATGGACTGCCAGAACTCTACTGGGTACGAATCATCGGACCCGCGACGCTCACCGCGATCGCCCCAATAATGAATGTGACGGTGTCTCAGGAACTTCCCAGGACCTAGCCGTGATTCACCGTTAGAGCGAATCCGAACTTGGTGTCGCAGTTCCTGACGTGTGCTGGTTGCCGGGTAGACCGACACCACATGGACACAGCCATTCAGATCGATGCGAAGGCCGATACCGCTTCTCCCGCCCCAGCCCTGTGGTTCGCGGTGGCCGGGGCGGGAGATTGGCCTTGGGGCTTCTCAGCCGCCGAGAACGGGGCCGAACTGTCCAGCCTTCACACCGTCGAGGAAGGCATCCCACTCAGCAGGAGTGAAGAACAACTTGGGGCCCTCAGGATCCTTCGAGTCACGCACGGCGACCAGATCAGCGTGCCCAACACCCTTCAGCCCCGCGACCTCAACGCAATCACCACCGTTGTTGCCACTGAGGCTTGACCTGCGCCACCGCACCCTACTCACGTCCATTTTTCCTCTGCAGTCCTCTTGGTGAGATCTAACGACATACTCAGCGGAGACGGGACTGTTTCTCCTACCCCAGCACTGGGGGGCCGGGGCAGGAGCGGCCTTGGGTTTCTCAGTCGCCGAGGGGCGAGCCGAACTGTCCGGCCTTCACGCTGTTGAGGAAGGCGTCCCACTCGGCGGGGGTGAAGAACAGCTCGGGGCCCTCGGGGTCCTTGGAGTCACGCACGGCGACCAGGTCGGCACGCCCCTCGGCGACCCCCTTCAGCTCCGCGACCTCAACACAGTTTCCGCCGTTGTTGCCACTGAGACTTGACTTACGCCATTGCACCTTGCTCACGTCCATTTTTCCTCTGCAGTCCTCTTGGTGAGATCTAACGGCATCCTCAGCGGAGGCGGAACTGTTTCTCCCACCCCCAGCCCCGTGGTTCGTGGTAGAGCCGGGGTGAGAGGGACCTTGGGTTTCTCAGCCGCCGAGAGACCGGCTGAACCGCCCGGCCTTCACACCGTTGAGGAAGGCATTCCACTCAGCAGGAGTGAAGAACAGCTTGGGGCCCTCAGGATCCTTCGAGTCACGCACGGCGACCAGATCAGCGTGCCCAACACCGTTCAGCTCCGTAACCTCAACACAGTTCCCACCGTTGTCACCAGAGAGGCTCGACTTGATCCACCTGGCGTCGCTCAACTCCATTTTTCCTCTACCGCCTTCTGGATGAGATCGATAGACATACTTATCGGCAACGCTTCGCTCCGAATGGCCTCGAAACGCTCCACGGCCACGGCAACGTCTTCCTCGTCGCTTGTGGTGATTCCTCGCACGGCTGTCTCGGCATACAGTACGTCCTTTCCTCCCTCTAGTGTCGCGATCGCGAACCCTCCCATCAGGCCCGAGTGCATCCCCTGCGGAACCAGCTGAACACTCAACCGGGGGGTGACCACCGAGATGAGATGCTCCAGCTGCGCCCTCATCACCTCGGGACCGCCTATCGGACGGTAGAGAATCGCCTCGTCGATGACGCACCGGAAGACCGGAGGCCGAGGATCCTCACGAACGAGGATGGCCTGGCGCTCCAAACGAGCCTCCACAGCCGCCTCGTTACCGTGCAGCAGCACACGGGCGTAGCCCTCCGTCTGGAGCAGTCCAGGGAAAACGAGCGGCTCGTAGGCACGCAACGCGATCGCCTCCCGCTCCTTGTCGCGCCACTTGCCAAACCAGGAAGGGAAGACCTGGCCCTTCCTCCAGTCGAGGAGGCGGTGGAGTGCCCCGCCCGTGTCGAGGACCCGGTCACACTTCTCGGCGAACTCCGGGCTGGCCGGGAGCTGCCCCGTCTCGACCCCGCTGATCAGGGACTCGCTGAAGTGGATGCGCTCGGCGAGCTGTCCCTGGGTGAGGTCCGCGGCCCTCCGGTAGTGACGCAGCTCCCTGCCCCATATCGCCTGAGGCGTGTAGAGGTTGACCACGATGCCCCCCTTGCCGGAATTCAATGACGACGCCCTGAACCCCAAAGCCCAACCTTGGTAATCGTTTCATCACCAAGCGTAGTCGGCTCTCGGCATCCTGAACATACAGAACCGAGACCGGAAGAGAAACCCCATGGAAGAGATTCTCAACGCGTACACAGCACGAACCGGATGCCTCCACATAGTGGACCCCGCCCTCTGCATACTGGGCGAGAAGTGCATTCCCCACGAGGCCAGAAACGTGGCATCCGCCCGCCGCTTCGTCCGCGACATCGCCATCGAATGGAACACGGCGGAAACCGTTCCGGAAACCGCCGAACTCCTCACCTCGGAAATCGTCACCAACACCATCGTGCACGGCGCCGTGAACCCCGCCGCCGCACCTCCCGTTCACATCACGGTCATGCGGGAGGGAAAGCTGATGGTGGTCGAGACCTGCGACTCCTCAAACACGATCCCCCAGATCAGGAACGCGGCCCCCACGGCGACCTCCGGCAGGGGCCTCACCGTCGTCAAGGAGCTCTCCCACAACTGGGGCTGGCTCCCCCACCCCAACGGCAAATCCGTCTGGTTCGAACTCATGGCATGGCCCTGAACATCGACCGACACGTACCGCGCGAATACGGCCCTGCGGAACCAGGAAGGTTCGATATACAAGTCCCCTAAGAAGGAGACCGCCGACAGACTCGAAGGTGTTCGTCCGCGCGACAAGCGGGTCGCCGTTTTCCACAGCACGGCGACATTCAGGAGAATCCCCCTCAGGAAGCGGCCTCAACCGGCGCTCACGGCTTCTCGACAAGGCGTGTGAACGGCCCTGCCGGACGACCACCAAGCCAACCGATACGACGCCCCCTCACTCCGGGCAATTGCGGGGGTCGATGCTCTTCCCGGTGCCGGTGATGGTGATCTGGGTGGGGGTTTCCTGTTTTGTGGCGGCGGTTGTGCATGCGATCTGTTCGAGGGCCAAGGAGGACAGTTCGTCGGCCCGGGTGGACAGGGTTACCACCAGGCGGCCGTCCGGTTTGGTGGTGACCGAGAACGGGGCGGCTTTGGGTGGGACGTCGGTGGTGAATCCGTCCGCCTGTTCCATCACGCTGGGACCGGCCGTCAGCAGCGCGAGGGTGTCCGCTCGGAACAGTGGCCGGTCGCTGAGCCTTGTCACCGCGCTGAGCCTGCCGTTCTTCACCAGGTAGAGGGTGATCTTCCAACCAGGCCCGACGGCTCCGCTCGGCGGTTCGCCGGCGGAGATGGCGTCGCTGGGTTGCACGCCGCAGCCGGCCACGGCGACGAGTGACACGAGGCTCGCGGCGAGCGCGCGACGCGCCCACGGTCTCCGTCCGGATCGTGTGCCGGGCGCGGTGGTCCTCACGTGGCGCCTCCGTCCTGGTCGCGTGGCAGGCGCAGGGTGAAGACGGCGCCGCCGTCGGGAGCGTTGGTGACGGTGAGGTCGCCCCGGTGCAGGCGCGCGTTCTCCCGCGCGATGGCGAGGCCGAGGCCGCTGCCCTCGGACCTGGCCCTGGCCGCGCTGGCCTTGTAGAACCTGTCGAACACGTGCGGCAGCACCGCCTCGTCCAGCCCCGGCCCGTGGTCGCGGACCTCAAGAACGATCCAGTGCGGGTCGGCGTCCAGCCGTACCGAAACCGGGGGGTCGCCGTGGCGCAGGGCGTTGCCGACCAGGTTGGCGAGGATGACGTCCACCCTGCGTGGGTCCAGCCGTACCGTCACCTCGGGTGAGGGCTCGACGCGCACCTGGTCCGACCAGCCCCGGGTGCGCAGGGTCGCGCGTACCAGTTCGGCCACGTCGACCTCGTTCAGCGCGAGGGCCGCGACGCCGGAGTCGAATCTGCTGATCTCGATGAGGTCGTTCACCAGGGCGGTGAGGTTGAGCGTCTCCTGACTGACCAGCCTGGCGGCCCTGCCCGCGTGCTCGGGAAGCTGGGCCGCCTCCTCGTCCAGGACCTCGGCGACCGCGGCGAGCGCGGCCAGCGGGGTGCGCAGTTCGTGGGACACGTCGGCCACGAAGCGGCGGGCGTCGGCCTCCATCTCGCGCAACTGCTCGACGTGCCGTTGCAGTTCCTCGGCGGTGTCGTTGAACGTGCGTGCCACGTCGGCCAGTTCGTCGGAGCCGCGCACCGCGATCCTGGTCCGCAGCTCGCCCTCACCCAGCAGACGTGCCGCCCGGCCGAGTTCGCGTACCGGGCGCAGCACGCTGCGGGTGGCCAGCAGGGCCAGGAAGACCGCGAACGCCAGGGCCATCCCACCGTAGAGCCAGGCGCGTGCGGCGAGGTCCTCGATGCTGCGTTGTTCGGGGGCCAGGCTGTGCGCGACGTAGACCTCGATGCCGGACGCCCGCGTCGGCCTGTCCGGCTCGACGATCATCAACGGCGTGCCGATGATCAGGTGAGGCCCGTCCTCCCACACCACGCGCTGCCACGCGATGACGCCGTCGGCCACCTTCCGCCGCAACTTCTTGGGAACCATCCCGGGATCCAGGCCCTGGCGGCACGGGCTGCCGAAGGGTAGACAGGGCCGGGCGGGGCTGGCGGGCGAGCGTGTCCCGTGGTAGACGGCGACCGCGTCGTTGTTCCTCTCGGCCACGATGCTGACGATCCCGCTGAGTTTGTCCTGGTCCGGCGTCGGGTCCCGCAACGGGAAGAGCGTCTGGAGCCGGGCTCGCATCGCCTCGACCGCGGCGTTCTGGGTCCGCTCCAGGATGGCGTTGCGGGCCTCGACATAACTCGCGCCGGCCACCGCCGCCGTGGTGACCACGCACAGCAGCGCGAACGCCAGCAGCAGCCGGGCACGCAGCCCCAGGCTCGGCCAGGACGCCACCGGCAGCCTCACACCGGCCCGAACCGGTAGCCGAACCCACGTACCGTCTGCACGTAGACGGGTGCCGCCGAGTCGTCCTCGATCTTCGCGCGCAACCGCTGCACGCACGCGTCCACGAGACGCGAGTCGCCGAAGTATCCGTGCTCCCACACCGACTCCAGCAGCTGCTGGCGGCTGTGCACCCGGCCCGGCGTGCCGGAGAGTTCGAGCAGCAGGCGCAGCTCGGTCGGGGTGAGGCTGATCTGCTCGCCGCGGTTGGCGACCACCAGCCCGGCCCGGTCGATGGTCAGGTCCCCGTACCGCTCCAGCTCCGCCTGGTCCCGGCCGACCCTCCGGAGCACCGCGCGGATGCGCGCCTCAAGCACCCTGGGCTGCACCGGCTTGACCACGTAGTCGTCGGCGCCCGCCTCCAGCCCGGCCACCACGTCGATGTCGTCGCCGCGCGCGGTCAGCATGATGATCGGCACCTCCCTGGCGGCCCGGATACGGCGGCAGACCTCGAAACCATCCATCCCGGGCAGCATCAGGTCGAGCACGACGACGTCGGGGAGGTCCGCGCGCAGCCACTCCAGTCCCTGCTCGCCGGACTCCACCCCGCGCACCCGGTGCCCGTGCCGGGTCAGGGCCAGCTCAAGGCCCTCCCGCACGGCCGGGTCGTCCTCGATCAACAACACTCGCGACACGCTGCCGAGTTTCACAGCACGCTCCGTAGCTCGCTCACTGGCCGACCTCATCCACTGTCCGCCAGGCATATCCCCGTGTCGTCCGCGCCATGTCCTGGTTGTGTCACGGCCGCACCGCCGGTCGCCGTCAGTCGCCGTCGAGAAACGGTGACATACGGCAGACAAAGCACGCACATTCGGCGCCAATCGTAGTCGCCATGAACGAACCACGTACCATCCCCTCTCGGCCCCGAGACCGGCTGTTCCTCGTGGTCACACTGGTGCTCGCCGTACTCCTGTTGCCCGTGGCACTCGTCCTCCATCCCCGCCGCGCCCACGAAGCGGCGTGCCGCTGGGCGCTGCGGATGCGCTTCCCCGCCGAGGACCTCACCGGGCTCACCGACGGCGCCCTGGCGGCGTTCACCGCGGCGCGCACCGAGGCGTTCTGGCGGCACGGCCAGCTCATCGGCCTCACCTCGGGATACCGCGATCCCCTCGGCCAGCAGCGGATGTTCGACGAGGAGGTGCGCCGTTCCGGCTCCCCGGCCCTGGCACGGATGCTCGTGCTGCCCCCGGCGGAGTCCAGCCACGTCAGGGGAATCGCACTGGACGTGCGCCCGCACGAGGGTGCCCGCTGGCTTGAGGAGTACGGCGCCCGCCACGACCTGTACCGCGTCTACGACAACGAGTGGTGGCACTTCGAGTACCGCCCGGACAACCACGGCACCCCACCACGGCGACTGCCCCATCCTGGCGTGGCCCACATGGTCGGGTACGGTGACCAGACACGGCTCTCCCCCGTCCTCTGAGGCCGGGGTCCGGTGTGTCGCGGGCGTGTCGGGGAACGCGTATGCCACCCTCAGCGAAGGCTGGATCATAGAAGCCGGTCACAGTTCGTTGATCGAGGACTACGAGCGCCGTCCGCCCCGCCATCCGCAAGACCAGAGTTGACGGCGGCCGTCGGCAACACCTTGTCGAGCACGCCGCCACCCCCGGCATCCGAGGCTTCACCGTCCTACCCCATCGCTGGTTCATGCTCCACCGCCGCCTGGCCCGCAACTACGAAGCCCTACCGGTCGGCTCCGAAACCATGATCCACATCGCGATGATCAATCTCATGATCCGCCGCCTCACTGGAACCTGGCGAGACACCTAAGCCCAAGTCAGACGGAATCTGCGGGATCAAGCACCCACTGAAGCTGCTCTCCGAGCGCTGGCCTCGGCTGGATGATCAGATGCGTACGTAGCATTCACCCCGCACGTCAACAATCCCTGTTGTGCCCGGCCGAAACTCATCTCGGCAGCACCGACCACCTCACCTCGGGGCTTCCCCGCATTCCAGACACTTGACCTGAGGTCAGCCCTAATGGCTAGGCGCGTGCTGGGGGCAGGCTGTAGTGGCTGACGGCCAGGTACGTCTCCGGTGTCGCCGCTTCGAGGAGCCCTTCGTCGCCTTCCATGTCGAGTTCTGGCTCCTGGGGACGGCGCAGCAGATCACTCCAGTCGCTTGTCTCTCCTCGCTCGTAGGCGTGGCGGAGCAGAGGACGCAACCGGGGTCGGGCTTCCTCCTGCTGGTCGCGGAAGATTCGCCGCTGGGTGAGTCGCTGTTCTTCTTGAGCGTCGTCGCTGAGTTCCTGGTTATCGGCCGGTTGGTCCTCGGCGCGCAGCCCCGGGGTGCGCTGGGCGATGGCGAGGTCTTCCTCGTGGAGGCGCTCGCAGGCGGCGAACAGCTTCCGGGACATGCCGAGGCGAACCTCGGTTCCGGGAATGCGGCAGGTGAGGAAGTCGTCGAGGCCCATGGAACGGATACGGGCGCGCAGGGTGTGCCGCTCAGTGTGGGGCGCTGTTTTGCGGGCTTCTGCCCGCATGGCGCGGGTGAGGTCGTCGCCTTCCAGAGGCGTGGTCAGCCCGAAGCGTCGATGACGGGACGCGCGGTCAGCGGGAACGGGCACGGTGCGCAGTTGCGAGACGGGAGCGGAGCGCAGCGCCAGATAGGTAAGCATTTGGGCGCGGGCCGCGCCGATGAGCGCGTCATCGCTGTCACCGAGACGGTCTTCAAGGTTGCCTGGGCCGACCGCTGACTCGTCGTTGATGTTGAATCCGGCCGGAGTGAGCGGCGACTGTCCGGGGTACCGGGCGTGGTCGATGGTGAGGAAGAGGTCGTCTCCAGGCCGCACGGACGCCCCAACCAGGACGATGCGGTGGGCGTACGAGCCGAGGAGCTTGCTGCCGGCAGCCAGTTGCGCCCACCCCTTGTGGAGCGTCCTGAGGCCCACGTTGCCACCCTTGGCCTCGATCAGCCAGTACAGGTCCTCTGCCTGGTGCTGTCCCCACAGGTCGGGCAGCTTGTTCTGCGGATCCTTGAACGCGTTTCGTAGGGCGAAGATCGGGCCACCAAGTTCGAGGTGCTCGGTCTGACCGAGGCCCAGTAGAGAGCGGCAGGCCCACTCGGTCATCGTCATACCCAGCCGGTAGGCGGCTGCGTTCTTCGCGCTGCGCTCGGTGCCGTACGCGTACACCGGGTTCAGGGTAAGGCGCCGGCCCTTGGTGCCTCGTACGGGGTGCATGCCGAGATAGGCGTACAGCGGGGAAACCCGAGCGACGAGTTCCCCGTGCGCATACCGCGGCTGGTTCTGCAAATGCGGGGTGACATCGCGGCCGACCTCGATGGCGGCCTTGATGATCTCCCGCCAGGTGGTGGTAGAGACATACCAGCCGTCGGTCGCCGGGAACCCGCCTGACCCCGCCCACGGCTTGTGCTTGGCCGTCCGCCACTGCCTCCAGGGCTTCTTCGCAGGCCCGTTGCGGAAAAGGACCGGTACATCGAAGCTGTCGGCGTAGGTGAGCGGTGGCTCGTCGGGGATGTGCGGGGGGAGCATGTGGATCACTCTGGCACGGTTGGACCGCTTCCGGCACCGGGTATGAGGTCGCCGGCCGAACCCATCACCTCTCAAACACCCGGCTCCAGGTTGACGAGCAGGTCGTCGAGTTCCTGGGCCTCGGGGTGGCCCGTGCCGTACTCGGCACGCAGGTCCGCCAAGACGCGTCTGGCAGCAGCGATGTCACCTCGCGCGATGTGGATCTCGCCGATCTGCCGTCGCAGTTCCATCGTGAGCGGCGCCGTCGCCCCCAATGCCCGCTCCATGTCCCGGCGCAGGACGGTCATCAGGCCAAGCGCCCGGTCGTGGCGGCCGAGGGCCGCGTGACAGAGGGCCGCGTTGAAGCGGCAGTTCAGCACCGTCTCATGGTCGGGGGTGAGCAGCTCCGCCAGTCCGGGAATCACCCGTTCGAGCTCCGGTGCGGCCCGCCGGTAGTCGTGGGCCGCGAAGCGGGTGTTGGCCAGGTGCATCCGCAGCGCGAAGACCAGCGGGTGACGCTCCCCCAGGGTCTCGACGGCCGGGTCGAGCACTTCCTGGATGACCTCGATCGCCTGGCTGAACCTGCCGTCCTCGGCCAGTTCCTCGGCGCGCTCCTTGGCCGCGGCGACGTCACGCTCCGAGACCCGGCCGCCTCGGGAAGGCGTGGCAGGCCAAGGACCGGCGAGCGCGGTCTCCGCGATGCGGCCGACCACGCTCGCGTACATCCGCGCCGGATCCGGGGACGGCGCCGACACCGTGACACCGGGGATGGGAGGCGGTTCCCCGACGAAGGGCAGCAGCCTCGCGTAGACATCCGCGGCGTCCGAGGAACGGTCGGCCGGGCTCTTGGCGAGCAGTTCCAGAACAAGCTTCTCGACGCCCTCGGGGACGTCCGGACGCAGGGAGCGCAGGGGCGGCGGAGGTTCGGTGTGGTGACGTCCCAACTCGGCGGCGGGAACCTCCGACTCGAAGACTCGCGTACCGGTCAGCAACTCGTGCAGGACGCAGCCCACGGCGTACAGATCGCTCTGCGGACTCGCCTTACCGGAGATCCCCATCTCCGGCGCCATGTAGAACGGTGTACCGACCCCCTCACCCAGTTTGGTGATCTTCGTCAGCTCCGGTGCGCCGAGGATCGCCGCGATGCCGAAGTCCAGCACCTTCACGCTTCCGTCCGGACAGATCATGAGGTTACGCGGCTTGATGTCACGGTGGATCAGCGACTCTGCGTGCGTGACCGTGAGGACGGCGCAGACCTGGGTGGTCACGGCCGCCGCCCAGGACAGCGGGAGCGGACCGTGGGAGTCGATGAGGTCGTCGATCGTCCAGCCGTCCACGTACTCCATGACGAGGAACAGCTCACCGGCGTGGGTGCCCATGTCGTGGACGACGGGCACCCCCGGGTGCCTCAGCCGTGCGGTGACGCGTGCCTCACGCCGGAACCGCTTGATCGCGGCCTCCCGGCGCTCCTCGGTGGTGAAGGCGGCCCAGCGGATGAACTTGACCGCGACGTGCCGGTCAAGGGTCTGGTCGAACCCCTTCCAGACCTGGCCCATTCCGCCGCTGCCGCGCTCCTCGACAAGCTCGTAGCGGTCGCCGACAACCGTGCCACGCTGCACCGGGGCTCCGTTCGTGGTGGAGGACGCCCCTAGTTCTACCGGTTGAGCGGCAAATGATCCAGATCAGTCGAGCGTGCCTTCGCGGATCATCCGGTAGACCTGCCTGCGCCCGAGATCGGTGATCCGACTGCGGAACAGTGACTCGTCGAAGAAGCGCTGCACCAGGCCCGTGTTGCCGGTGTGCCGGTCGACCACGACCTTCTCCAGATGGTCGGCGAAGACCTCACCGAAGTTGGCCTCGTCGTTGACCAGCGCGGCGGCGATGAGCGAGTCGTTGCGCGCGGCCTCCTCGAACTGCTGCTCCACCCAGATCTGGTCGGTTTCGGACAGGCCCAGGCCGTACTTGTCGTTCACCGAGGCGATCAGGGCCTTCAGTGACGTCATCTCGGCGTCCGCTGCGCCACCGCCCGCGCCGGAAGGGGCGGGGAGCGTCACCTCGCCCGTCTGGGTGGGGCTGAGGCTGATGTCGTGCTCGCCGGTCTTGCTGATCCTCAGGTGGGTGAGGTCGATCTCACCGACGTCCACGGCCGGGTCCTCCCTGCGCGGCAGCCTGTTCAGTAGGAACCGGCCGAACAGGTAGAGCCGCTCCAGGTCGTCGTCGGTGTAGGGCACGACCTGCGACAGGAAGCCGTAAAGCCGCACGTAGGCCCGCAGGTCGGCGCGGAACCGCTCGGCGGAGTCGTCGTCGTTCTCCAGGTCCTCCCGCTGCCGTTCGGTGAAGCGTGCGACGGCGGGCTCGGTGAAGCGGTAGAGCGCCGCGTGCGCCTTCTCCCACTCTTGCTGCGTCGCCGAGGACCGCTCGGCTCGGAGATACGCCTCCGCGAGTGCCTGCATCTCCGACACCACCAACAACGCGTGTCCCTGTACGGCCGCCGCCCGCGTGTAGAGCAGGTTGGGGTCCACCTCCTCAACGGCCGTTCCCTCGAAGTACGGCTGGAACCCCGCCTGGATGTCCTCGGCCTCGTTGGCAAAGTCCAGGACGAAGACGTCGCCCTGCGACTTGAGCCGGTGCGTACGGTTCAACCGCGACAGCGTCTGCACCGCGGCCACCCCCGCCAGCTTCTTGTCCACGTACATCGTGGTCAGCAACGGCTGGTCGAACCCGGTCTGATACTTGTCGGCGACGACCAGAATGCGGTACTCCGCCTTCTCTGTGGCATTGGGCGAGGTGTCGTCAGCCCGGCAGTAGGCGAACCGCTCCGGCAGCTCCCGCTCCCCGAAGCCGTTCAGTTTGGCCTCGGTGTACTCCGTCTCGACGCCCTGCTCATCCTTGAGCTTCAGGGTCTGGGAGAAGGCGATCAGCGTGTCGCAACCGGAGTAGCCGTTGACGGCCACGTAGTCGCGGATCGCCTGGCCGAGCCTGAGGGCGTGCTCACGCGAGGGGGTGACCACCATCGCCTTGGATCGGCCGCCCATCTGGGGTGCGGTGTGCCTGCGGAAGTGCTCGACGATGATCTGTGCCCGCTGCTCCATGCTCGTCGGGTGCAGCTGGGCGAACCGGGTGAGCAGCGCCTGCCCCTTGCGCTTGTCCACCTCGCGGTCGTCGGGCTCGGTGCTCATCAGCCGCCAGAGCGTCTTGTAGGTGACATAGTTCTTCAGCACGTCGAGGATGAATCCCTCCTCGATCGCCTGCCGCATCGAGTAGACGTGGAACGCGCGCGGATTGCCGTCCTTGCCGGGGGTGCCGAACAGGGTGAGTGTCTTGTTCTTCGGGGTGGCGGTGAAGGCGAAGTAGGACAGGTTGTCGTGCCTGCCCCGAGCCAGCGCGCTCGCCGTCAGAAGGTTGCCGTCCTCATCGACGTCGTCACTGCCGAGCCTGCGCAGCACCCGCTTGAGGGCGGCGGCGCCCTCCCCCGTCTGCGACGAGTGCGCCTCGTCCACGATCACCGCGAACCTCCTGCCGCGCAGCCCCTCGACCTGCTGCAGGATGTGCGGGAACTTCTGCAGCGTGGTGATGACGACCTTCGCGGTCTCCCCCTGCAGCGCCTCGGCGAGCTGGGCGGAGTCCTGGTCGATCCGCTGGACCACGCCCGGCGTGTGCTCGAACTGGTAGATCGTCTCCTGGAGCTGCCGGTCGAGGATCACCCGGTCGGTGATCACGATGACCTTGTCGAACACCGGCTGGTTCGGTTCGTATCCCTTGGCCAGCGCCGTCTCGTCGAGGTCGCCCGGGGTCGCGGAGGTGTGCAGGTTCGACAACGCGTGCGCCAGCCAGGCGATCGTGTTCGACTTGCCCGAGCCCGCCGAGTGCTCCACCAGGTAGTTGTGCCCGGACCCGTGCTTTCTCGCATGGCCGGTCAGCTTCTGGACGGCGTGCCACTGGTGGTAGCGCGGGAAGATCAACGGCAGCCGATGGACCTTCCCCGGGGACGGCCTGCGCCCCTTGCCCTTCTTGATGTCCTCGTCGTCGACGTGCAGGAACCGCCTGAGCAGGTCCAGCCAGGTGTCACGGTGCCAGATCCGCTCCCACAGGTAGGCGGTCCGGTAGGTGCCGTCCGGCGGGATCGGCGGGTTGCCCGCGCCGCCCTTGCTACCCGCTCCCCCACTGCCCATGTTGAACGGCAGGAACCGGGTCCTCTTCCCGGTCAGACGCGTGGTCGCGAACACGAGCTCCGTGTCGACGGCGAAGTGCACAAGAGCCCGCCTGGCGAACAGCAACTCCTTGGGGTCACGGTCCTCGCGGTACTGCCGCTTGGCGTGTTCGACGGTCTGCCCGGTGAGCGGGTTCTTCAGCTCGGCCGTGGCGACCGGAATGCCGTTGACGAACAACGCCAGGTCGAGGGTGTCGGCCGTCTTCGCCGAGTAGCGGAACTGCCGGACCACACTGAGGATGTTCTTGTCGTACGGCTCCAGCGCGTCGGCGGCGATGGTGTGCGCGGGCCGGAAGTAGGCCAGCCGGAAGGTGATGCCCCGGTCCTTCACCCCGTGCCGCAGCACCTCAAGGGCACCGTCGGCGTCGATCGCCTTGGCCACCACGTCGGCCAGCCGCCGGGCCGCCCCCGCCTCGTCCCCGGCCTGCGCGACGACCAGCCGGTTCCACTCCTTCGGCTGAGTCGCCTGCACGAAGTGCAGCAACTCGGTCGGGTTCAGCCCCAGGGCGTGGTCGTAGAGGTCGTTCGAACCTCTCACCCACCCGCCCTTCTTACGAAGGACCGACTCGATGGCGTCCTCGAAGACCTTCTCGTGGTGTACGGGGGCCACGATCACGTTCCTTTCACCCTGATGCGGTGACGTAGAGCAGGTGAGTTTTTACGGGATACGGCGATGAGCTGACGAGGGGGTACGGCGTGCCGTGGAAAAACGGCCGTGATGGCCGTTCAGGTCGACGCATCGGATCGACGTGAAGCCAGGGCCGAGATCAGAACCTCCCGGCCCTGCGGTTCGTCGTAGGCCGGAGCGGACGACCTCGGGGTTATCGGTCTCCGAGAGGCGAGCCGAACTGTCCGGCCTTCACGCCGCTGAGGAAGGCGTCCCACTCAGCAGGAGTGAAGAACAGCTTGGGGCCCTCGGGGTCCTTGGAGTCACGCACGGCGACCAGATCGGCATGCCCCTTGGCGACCCCCTTCAGCTCCGCGACCTCAACGCAATCACCACCGTTGTTGCCGCTGAGGCTCGACTTGCGCCACCGCGCCTTGCTCACGTCCATTTTTCCTCTGCAGTCCTCTTGATGAGATCTAACGACATGCTCAGAGGCAGTGCCTCTATCCGAATGGCTTCGAACTGCTTCACGGCCATCGCCACCTCGTCCCGGTCGCCGGTCGTCAATCCGCGAGTGGCCGTCTCCAAATACGCTATCTCGGTTCCGCCCGGCAGGGTGGCGATCGCGAACCCCGCCAGAATGCCCGCACGTACACAGTCACGCGGAACGACCTGCACGCTGATCTGGGGGCTGGCGACCTCCAGCAGATGATTCAGTTGGTCACGCATGGTCTCCGGCCCGCCCACCGGACGGTGCAGGACCAACTCGTCGATCACACACCGGAGGGTGGGCGGTGGAGGGTCTTCGCGGGTCAGGATGGCCTGCCGCTCAAGTCGGGCCGCGGCCGCGACATCGTCGCCGAGCAGAGCACGCGCGTAAGCCTTGGTCTGCAGCAGCCCCGGAAACACCAGCGGCTGATAGGTCCGGATAGTGGTCGCCTCCCGCTCCTTGTCTCGCCACTTGCCGAACCAGGAAGGGAAGACCTGGCCCTTCCTCCAGTCGAGGAGGCGGTGGAGTGCCCCGCCCGTGTCGAGGACCCGGTCACACTTCTCGGCGAACTCCGGGCTGGCCGGGAGCTGCCCCGTCTCGACCCCGCTGATCAGGGACTCGCTGAAGTGGATGCGCTCGGCGAGCTGTCCCTGGGTGAGGTCCGCGGCCCTCCGGTAGTGACGCAGCTCCCTGCCCCATATCGCCTGAGGCGTGTAGAGGTTGACCACGATGCCCCCCTTGCCGGAATTCAATGACGACGCCCTGAACCCCAAAGCCCAACCTTGGTAATCGTTTCATCACCAAGCGTAGTCGGCTCTCGGCATCCTGAACATACAGAACCGAGACCGGAAGAGAAACCCCATGGAAGAGATTCTCAACGCGTACACAGCACGAACCGGATGCCTCCACATAGTGGACCCCGCCCTCTGCATACTGGGCGAGAAGTGCATTCCCCACGAGGCCAGAAACGTGGCATCCGCCCGCCGCTTCGTCCGCGACATCGCCATCGAATGGAACACGGCGGAAACCGTTCCGGAAACCGCCGAACTCCTCACCTCGGAAATCGTCACCAACACCATCGTGCACGGCGCCGTGAACCCCGCCGCCGCACCTCCCGTTCACATCACGGTCATGCGGGAGGGAAAGCTGATGGTGGTCGAGACCTGCGACTCCTCAAACACGATCCCCCAGATCAGGAACGCGGCCCCCACGGCGACCTCCGGCAGGGGCCTCACCGTCGTCAGGGAACTCGCCCACAACTGGGGCTGGCTCCCCCACCCCAACGGCAAATCCGTCTGGTTCGAACTCGTCGCATGGCCCTGAACGTCATTGAGGTTCGCTCTCCAACTCCAGCTCTCCTTGATCGTCGGCCTCTCGCTCCCTCCATACGGCGTCGGCCAGCTCCACAAGGGTGCCCTGTCCTGGAACCACCCATCTGAGTGTGCCCTGAACGGCAACCGGTGCGTTCTCCCATTGCGCGAGTCGCCACATGTGCGTGACGAGTCCGGAAGGCGAATAACGTTCGCCGTCAGCAGCCCAAAGAATTGGCTTGGACCTCTCGTTGACCCATGTCGCCTGCTTACGGCTGGGGTTCTCCGCGAACCAATCCTGCATAGTGGCCGCCTCGACGGCGCTGCCGGTCTTGAATGTGAGAGAGGCACCTTCGGGGATGCGAGCGGCGTCCACAAGGAGAGAAACCGCGTTCGGCTTACGTGGTTTTTTGGGGATCGGTCGGAGATATTCCCTCGAAGCCACCGGCAGCGGCGCATTGGACGCCATGTCGTCAAGCACCCGTTTGACCAGGACCCGACAACGGACCTCGTTCATGAACGTACTTCTGATGAAGGAGGTGTTGGAGAACTCCGCGTCCACGTAGTGAGTCATCCGGTTCAGCAGGTCAACCGCGATGCCGGGAGCATCCGCAACGAACTCCGCCCATTCCTCGTCCGAGTCGTCGAAGTGGTTCTTGCCGACATGCTGGAAGACGAGGTGCGCCAGGAGGAGGCCGCCGTGCTCGGCGACTCCGGCCGCACGCCCCTGACGCTCCGCGACAGCTTTGTGAAGCACCTCCCTGATGACCCGGTGCAGGAGGACCGCTCTCCAGATCTGCTGCACAGGCGGGGGCTTCTGGAAGATGCGGGTGTAGATGCCCTGCGTTCCCTCCTGCCACAACTCGTCTGGCTCAACCTTGATCCGGACCGCCAGACGGGAGTCGTTGTGCGCGCAGGCGAGGGCGAAAGCGGCTTCCACAATTGAGCATCCCGCCTCCGGGGGCGGGTCCAACTCACCACGCCTGAAAACATAGGTCTTCTGCAGGTGGAACAGGAAGTCGTCCCGGATCTCCCCTTGGGCCGGCTTCAAGGTGACAAAGTCGCGACGCTCCACGCTGTTCTGCGTGTTGGTGGCGGTCGTGATGTTCGTAGCGAATCCGTCAGGGCAGTCCTGGATAGAGATCACCTTGACGCTCACCTGAGCATCGAGCAAGGCGTCAGGGTTCTTTCTCGACGCCTCATAGGCGGCGGCCACGGTCTGTGCTCCGTTGACGACGCTGGCGTTGGCCAGTTTGAGGGTCACCGGCCCGCGAGGGTCGCTCCTGCTGAACGGCGTGGCCTCGATCGTGTCGCAGAGAACCGTGATCCCGTTGTTGAAGTACCAGAAGGCGTCGGGATTCTCCGTAAGGGTTCTGACGATCTCGTTGTTGACCTTGGTGAGCCCCAGTGACTTGCGAATGTTCTGCTCGAACAGCCTTCCATGATGGTCACCGAACCACTGCGCGACCTCATCGGCGGAAACGTTTCCCTGGTAAGCCTCGAAGGGAGCCTGAACTCGAAGCCAGTTGGCCATCTTGGCCTGGAGCGTGACCTGATCGGTCAGTTCGTTGCGAACGATCTGCCACGCGTCCGCCGCGTTGCGAACCTCGTAATCCAACATGGCGCCGAGCGAGTTGAACTCACTTTTGGCGTCCTCGAAGCATTCGACCGCCTCGGCGGAAAGCTCTCCCGGTCCCATCGTCACGACGAGGAGTGTGATGCGTGCGCGCGCGTCGTCCAGTACGGCGTTCACACGGTCAGCGAGGGCGGAGAAACGATCGTTCAGCCGGTCGTACTGCCGCTGGTCGATCCGCCTGAGCCCGTTGACCAGCTTCAGTGCCTCTCCAACGCCGAAGCCCGCCGTACCCTTGTTGCTCCACTTCGACTGGATCAACCAGATCTGCGGGGCCCCGTCCATGATGGCGACGGCGTCGATACCGTAGTCGGCCCGGCCGTCGACGACGCAGGCGGCCGCCGCCGCATTGTCGCAGCCGGTGACGTCCCGCGCGAAGAGCGCCGCGAGCCCCCGAGAGAGAAAAGCCGACTCCCTCTCTCCCTCGTCTTTCTTGAGGAAATCCTTCATGGAGACCAGGTCCGCGAAGTCTCTCTTGATCGCGGCAGCCACATGGGCCACCTGCCTCGGCATCTGCTGACCAGGTGGACGACTCACTCCCGAATTCCCCTCATCGTGGTGACATCAATCCGCCCGGTAACCGCCGCCGTGATCAGCGCTTGCTTTCGTTCAGCAAGAAGCTCAAGCTGACGGCCAATCCGGAAACGAAGCGAGCTGGTCACCGCTTGCTGGACTGCCACTCTCTTGATCACTTTACGCTGCTCAGCAAGATCGACGTTTGGGATTGGCCACTCTCGAATGTCTTCGCCCCGTAGCTTCACCATTGATTGAGATGTACCGCGCGCTGTTGCCTGAATCAGCCCACGCACACGGCTGCCCCGGAGAACGATAGAGGAGAATTCAGGCAGCAGTCCACCCCAAAGCTCCACGCGATAGATAAGGTCTGGCAGGAGAAGCATCCTGGGGCTTTGATCGACCACGGCAACATCTCCAACCAGCTCGGGCGTATTCGCCCGGGTTATGAGTAAGTCACCGTCTCTCACTGCGTAGCGCCGCACAGGGATCACACTTTCCGGAAGTCGCTTGTTTTCCTTCGGAAAGAAAGTTCCACGCTTCACGCTACTTATCTTGAGCACACCCCACTCCCCATCCTCTGCAGGAGTGCTGTCACACTGCGGACTGGATCCCTGTTCAATCCTACGGATTACCCGACGAAAGGGAATGGCCCCAAATCGCGCAAATAGCCGATCAAGCTCAAAATCCAGGAATGCCCGGTCACGTTCATCGATTTTACTGAGAGCGGCACGCTGAACCAGCTCGATCCTCGCAATTTGCGCAACCTCCGCATCGAGGAAGTCGGCGATTCGTCGCTGGTCCTCTAGAGGAGGAACCTCAACCGCAAAGTTTCGGATGAACTCATCAGGAACCCGCTTCTGGCCGGCAACGCCATACATTTCGGCCTCGCCTAACTTCAGAAACGGGTGTGAGTGAGTTATACATAGCAGAAACCTTGGATCAATCTCTGCTCCTGGACGTAGGACATGCAACTCAGTCGTGCCAGCCCCCGTTCCGTTAACAAGTCCATCGGCGACCCAAACGGATCGCGAAGCCTCGAACGTAGGGGTGATCTTGGGAACTAGAACGTCTCCGTTCTGAAAACGCGTGTACCCGGTCGCCACACTGCTCTTGGTTCGCCGTTGACCGAGGTCGAGGCGATCACCAGGCCATACGTTCTCCATGGGGAGAAACGTCAACTCAGCTTCGTCGTGAAGACCGTCGAAGGCAGGGCAGGAAGGGTTGATCTGAGCCACGTAACGAAGACGCATCAAGCTCACTTGGTCACCTCACCGAGAAGCTTCTGAATCTCGGCCTCAAGTCCCTTGAGCTCCGCGTCGATCTCTTCCAGCGGCCGGGGGGGACTGTACACGTAGAAGTGCCGCGTGAACGGGATCTCGAAGCCGAGTTTGGTCTTGGAGTGGTCCACCCAGGCGTCCGGTACATGCGGCAGCACCTCGCCCCTCATGTACTCCTCGATCTCCGCCTCCCGCTCCGCAGGGGTGGAGTTCATCGACGTCAACGGTACGTTCTCGTTGTCCCGGAGGTCCGTGTCCGCCAGCGGGTTGTTCTTCCGGTCGGTCTGGAGCTGCCCTTCGGGGTCGCTGACCGCGACCTCCGTCCAGACGGCCTTCTCCACCGGGGCAGGCAGCTTGCTCAGCCCGTGCTCGGCCAACGCCGCATCCAGCTTGCCGGCGAACTCCAACTTCGTGCCGCAGGCCGTACCGACCAGGGAGCCAAGAGCGGCGAGCAGCGCGTCACGCTGGGCGAACTTGGCCACCGCCTTGGTCTCCCCCACTGCTTCAGTGGTTAGGTCCGTAACCTCGAAGCGCTGGCGGAGCGGGCGTTCCACGGTGATGCGCTGGTAGCCGAAGGCGTGGCGGGGGAAGACCTTCACCTTGGCGTGGTGCTCGTGCTCGGGGTCGGCCGCGATGGCGAGCGCGTTCTTGTAGATCGCGGTCAGCTCGGTGATCTGGTCCTCGGGGATGAGCTTGCGCTTGTCGCCGAGGGACTTGCGCATCTTGGCCCAGGAGACACGAGCGTCGAGCAGGATCACCCTGTCCTTCAGGGCGGCGGCCTTGCGGTTGGACAGGATCCAGAAGTAGGTGGAGATGCCTGTGTTGTAGAAGAGCTGGTCGGGCAGCGCGACGATCGCCTCAAGCCAGTCGTTCTCCAGGATCCAGCGGCGGATCTCCGACTCTCCCGACCCGGCCGCGCCGGTGAACAACGGGGAGCCGTTGAAGACGATCGCGATGCGGGAGCCGCCCTGCTCGACCGGCTTCATCTTGGAGATCATGTGCTGGAGGAAGAGGAACGAGCCGTCGTTGATGCGAGGAGTGCCCGCGCCGAACCGGCCCGCCCAGCCCAGGTTGTCGCGCTCGTCCTCGATCTGCGTCTGGACCTTCTTCCACTCCACGCCGAACGGCGGGTTGGCCATCAGGTAGTCGAACCTGCCGTCAGGGTGACCGTCCTGGGTAAAGGAGTTACCGAAGGCGATCTTCGAAGGGTCCTGGCCCTTGAGCATCATGTCGGAGCGGCAGATCGCCCACGACTCCGGGTTGAGCTCCTGGCCGAAGACCTTGACCGTGGCCTTGGCGTTGTAGCCCTTGATGTACTCCTCGGCCGCGCTGAGGATGCCGCCGGTGCCACAGGCCGGGTCGTAGACGGTGCGGACGATGCCGGGCGTCATCACGTCCTGGTCGTCGGGGGACATCAGCAGGTTGACCATCAGCTGGATGACCTCGCGCGGGGTGAAATGCTCACCGGCGGTCTCGTTGGAGATCTCGGAGAACTTCCGGATCAGCTCCTCGAAGACGTAGCCCATCTGGTGGTTGTCCACCACGCTTGGGTGCAGGTCGATGGCGGCGAACTTCGACAGCACCAGATAGAGCAGCCCGGCCTCGTCCAGGCGGGTGATCTGCTCGTCGAAGCGATATTTGTCCAGCACCTCGACCGCGCCCGGGGAGAAGCCCCCGATGTAGGCCTGAAGGTTCTTGAGCACGTTGCCGGAGTCGGCACTCACCTTCCCCAGGTCCAGGGGGCTGGTGTTGTAGAAGCTCGCCCCCGAGGCGTTCCTCAGCTTGATCTCGACCAACCTGGGCGGCAGCGACCCAACCTTGAGCTTCTCCGCCTCGGCGAGCACGGCCTTCTTGGTCGGCTCCAACACGCAGTCGATCCGGCGCAGCACGGTGAAGGGCAGGATGACCTTGCCGTACTCCGACTGCCGGTAGTCACCGCGCAGCAGGTCGGCCACCGACCAGATGAAGTCCGCATACTTCTGGTGGTTACCGCTCACCGTCGTCCCTCCGTGTTTCCAATGATTCGCGCTCCCCATCTTCGCCAACCACGACCGGTCGACGCGACAGACGGGGAAACTTCCCAGGCCACAGGAGACATCGTCACACCAGCGTCCGTCCACCGGGACACGAAAGTCTCCGCCGAACACCCCAGGAAGCCCGCACACCCAAGACTACCGCACCTCGCGTGACGACAAAAGCAACCACCGTTTATTTTGTGTCTTCAGTTCACAGGCTTCAATCTCTGGTCTGGGCCTGTCCCTCGGACATCAGACCTGTCGTGGCACCAGACGCGGAGGCATCGACCGGGACGGCTTGGCGTAGCGGGCGTGCACACGTTCCACCTCCCTCTTCCACACCATCCGAAGCTCTTCGTCCGTCGACGGAACCTGGAAGCCAAGTCCCTTCAACACCTGACGGAACACCGGATCCATGCCTCCGCCGGGCAGCGTGATGAGCGCCGACAACATCGGGATAACCTCGACGGCCGGTGTGTCCACGGCTACAAGGACAGCAGGCCAGTCGACGGGCTCCTGAAACACCGGCCCGGTGGCCACCCGGCCCATGACCTGCTTCCAGTCGATGGTCGCCTGCTCCTGCGCGACACCGGTCAGGAGACGTCGCACACCGTTCACCAGATCAACCGTTCTCGCGGACGCGAAAATTCTCCTCTGGCGCTCCGCAAATCCATTCTTCGCTGGTTTCGGCTCGGATGTCTGCCAACGCTTGGTATCGGCCCCCGCGATTTTCCGAGAGCCGACCTTACGAGTAGGAGGGTCAATCGCGGCAGCCTGGTCAGCGGCAGCCTTCCATCCAGAAAACGTTTCCAGCCATTTCTTGTAACTCTCGATCTGCGTGCGCTCGCTCTTGAGGTCCGAAGCCGGAGCGGTGGCCACCACCTTTCTAGCTGTGGAGAGAAGGTCGACCATAAGAGCAACCTCTCCCTTTCTCCTCGCACTTTTTACCTGTTCCAGCAGGTCGTGAAGCTGGGCGCGGATCTCTTCTTGCCTGACTCGATCAGCTTGCTGAGGCGGAAGGGTTCGCTGCTTCTTGGCTTTGGGCCGCGCAGGTGCGGCTTTCTTCCGATCGACGCCCGCTCTACAGGCGGGTCCAGAGGAGATCTTCGCCCGCCGCTGGTCCAGAACCCACCGTTTCCACTCGTCGATCTCCTGCCACCTGCGGCGGAACCTCGGCAGTCTCAGCAGCGCCTGTCTGTCATCCACGGCGAGGAGGTGATACACCTCACCGAGCAGGCGTGCCACCTCCTCAACGTCCCGAGCAGATCGCGCCTTGCGTACTTGGCCTGTCAGCGGAATCAGACTGGCATGAACCCATTCCTCATCGCGCAGGACCATGCGCATGTTGACGGTGCGCGCCTGGGTTACCCAGTTAGCGGCCTCGGTCGGCGCCTGGGGCAGGCCCACCGGCCCGGTGGTCCGCCTGTGGGGCTTGAGCCGTACGTCCCGGAGAATGGGGGTGACGATCCCTCGCTCGGAGATCTCACATTCGCTTAGATCGTTCCAGAGGAGGTCACCGTCTCGCGTCTCGGTTCCCACCTTGACGATCCGCGCGCCGTCTTCCGTGTCACATCTGACCCGGAGGGCGTATCCGTCACGATCGACAAGGTTTCTGGCAGTGCGGGTCGCTCTCGGCCCGAACATCCACTCGACATCACGGGCGCCCCGGCGAAGTGTTCGGTCAGCCTCGGTCCATTCTTCCGGAGGGAGGTTCGTGAGCTGAACCCGAATCAAGGATCTGCCCTTCGGTGCGCTCACGGTCAGGTCCGTGCATTGCCCGTCGGCCATGCTCCCCTGGAAGCGCTGTGGCCGAGCGCCTCTGAACGCGCCGTTCAGTCCCCGGTGAATGTAGAGGTGGTCAGCGCCGTCCACTCCGACGTATCTGCGTTCACACTTGGGAGCCGTGCCGTTCAAGTCCGGGTAGTGCGCGAAGTGGCACACCCTGTCCTTGTAGACCTTGCTCATGAGCTGCCAACCGCACCCGTCGAGCCACTTGTTACCGCACCAGAAGGTGCGTCCCTCGTATTGGTCGAGATACGGCTTGGCGTACCGGTAATCCTCGGGCAGGGAAAGCGGGATCTCCGATCCGGGGTCGTCAAGAACCGCCGTTTGAACCTTCCGGTTGTCCAACGCCATAAGACCTCTTGGGAGTCACGTTCGGGGATGGCGGTAACACCACAAACCCAGGATTTTGCGGTAGGTCGCCGAATCCTAACGCCGTGGCAGCCAGCCGAACAGGGGAACGACAGCTCTTCCCTAGGAGATCGCTCCGGGCGGGGTTAACGTTCCATGGGTGAGGCCGTGAAGCAGCACGGTCACCGTCGAACGGCCAGACGCGTTCAGTTCCCTTAAGGCGATCTCGAAGGCGAAGACCTGGCGGAACACCTCTCCATACCGCTTCTGCTCCTCCAGCGCCAGGCGCGGCACCTGGGCCTTGCGTGGGTCGAAGCGGGTCGCACCCGACTGGGTGCCGACCGTCACGGCGGAGGACAACGCCCTGACGAACCCAGCAAGGAAGAACGGGTCGAGCCGGTCCGGATCCGGCCTGAGCAGGACGAGCCGGGGCCCGAGCAGCAGGCCCGGAGTTTCGACGACCAGGGTCGCCAGGCTGTCTCCCCTGGCGGCGACGACCACGTCTCCGGGTTCGACGGCTGTCCTTCCCTCGGGCAGAGTGCGTGTCTCCACCGGTTCTTCAGCGAGCACGTGCCGGTCGGTCAGCACGGGGACGCCCACACCGTCGGTCTCGAACCGTCCAGCCTGACGGATGACCAGCGCACCGACCCGTTCCAGCTCCGCCAGGCCGACCGTCGGCAACTCCCGGCCCGCTCCCGCCATGGCTTCGGGCAGCAGGGCGGACAGGCGCCCGAGACACCCGGCCAGGCGTTCGCGAAGAAGAGGATAGGCGTCGGCGGGAACCGCCCGCGTCCCCAGGTGGCGGGCCGGGGTGACGTCGACGTCCTCGTCGACCAGATCGATGATCGGAACCGTACGGCTCTCGCCGGGCCGGTCGACGTCAAGTTCCGGGTCCGTCCGGAACCCGCGCCAGCGTTCGACGATCGCATCGGCGTCACCGGGATCGACCTCGGCCATCAGCACCCGGGACGGGGTACGGCCGTCGCCCGACGGCTTGCGGAGCACCCAGACGTGCACGGGAAGCCCGGTGCCCGAGGCCGTCTTCGGAGGGAGGCCGATGACGGCCTGAAGAACCCCACCGCGCAGAAGGTTGCTGCGGATTCGACGGCCTGACCTGCGGTTGGCCACCGCCGCGGGCATGAGCAGCACCGCGATTCCACCCGGTCTCAGGTGGGCGAGCGCGTGTTGGACCCAGGCGAGCTCGGGCTCCGTCTTGGGCGGCAGGCCGTACTCCCAGCGAGGATCGGCCGTGAGGTCGTCGTATCCCCAGTTGCGCTCGTTGAAGGGCGGATGACACACGACCGCGTCGACGGTCAGACCGGGCCAGGCGTCCTCACGCAGGGAGTCACCCGTTTTGACGGTACCGTCCACCCCACTCAACGTCAGGCGTGACTGCGCCAGCCTGGCGAGGGAGTCTTCTTGTTCCTGACCGTAGGCGTGTTCAACGTCGTGCGCCGCGGCGAGAAGGACTCCGAGCCCACAGGCCGGGTCGAGAACCGATCGAATGTCCGGTCCGGCCAGCCGCGCCATGAGGTCGGCGACCTCGACGGGGGTCTCGGCCAGCCTGCGGGAGTGGACGTCGGCGTAGCGGTCCAGCAGGAAGCGGACAGCCTCAGCCTCTCCCTCCTGCTGTGCGTACTGCCGGACGGCCCCCCACACGGAGGCGGAGAGGGTGTACGGCTTTCCGCCGCGACGCAGTAGTTCAGTGGCCTCGGCGACGCTCTCACCGAGTCGGAGATCGTCGGAGACCGCACGGATCTGCTGCCAGACCCGTTCCCGCAGCGGCAGCTCCTCCACCTTGCCCTGTTCGAGCAACCACGCCTCGACGGCCTGGAGGGAGAACGCCGGGCTGGTCGCCGTACCTCCGACGGGCTCGGGGAAGTTCTCGTGCCGCTTGCGCCAGTTGCTCACCGCCGCACGCCCGACCCCCGCCATCCGCGCGATGTCGGCCGCGGTGACGGTCGCCTCGTCTCCTGCCATCATCGGCCCCGCACTCCCCGAATGGACTCCACCCCCTCGGGCGGAAATATGTGGACGTCAAGATATCCCACGATTTTACTGTGCGTCGACCACCAACGCCGTGCACGTGAATCACATTCACGCACACAGGCCGACGACCTGGGAATATACCTTCTCCGAGGGTTGGGGCCGGTAACGCGTCGTAATCGTTCTCCTTGTCGGAGGAGCAGGCGACGGAAGGGGCCGTGAGGAGCTTACTCACCGCCTGGTAGGAGGGATCGAACGGTCGTCGGCTTCGAAGCGAACAGCCGGCAGATCACGTATGGGTTCCTTCACCTGGTCAAGCCTTCGCCCCCGCGTGTGGACCAGGTGTTGCGGCCTTGCCCCTCGATCTCCGGCGCCCACCAGCCATCGCATCACTGGACCGTGTCGTGAAACCCGTTCAAAGATGTCAGCTCACCCTCCAGCTTCCCGTTCCCGTCGTGGTGTGCCTCCGAAGCCGCAGGACCTCGCGGAACTCCGCCTGACGCCTGGCCTCCCCGTGAACCAGCATCACCTCGTGCGCCGACACCTCGTCGGCGATCTCCAGCAGTCCTCGCCTGTCCGCGTGCGCGGACAGCCTCATCATGTCCACCCGCGCCCTGATCGGGATCTTCCGTTCCTCACCCATGTCGTCGACGATCAGATGGGGAGAGGCGCTCTGGGCCGAGATCAGGAGCCTCCTGCCCGGCGACTCCTCGTCTTGATAGCCGGACAGGAACAGAGCGCTCTTGGGGTCGGGAAGGATCTTCGCCGCCCACCGTACGGCGGGCCCTCCGGAGAGCATTCCCGAGGTGCTGATCACCACTCCGCGAGTGAACCTGTCCATGTCGCCGGGTCTGGCGCGGCCGACGTTGCCGCCGAAGACCGAAAGCGGGTGGGGGCCGTCCGCGGTCACGGCCTCGAACGACCTGCTGATGTCGGCGGCCATGCCGTCGACCAGAACCGGCACGTGCGGAAGATGGCTTCGCATGACGAGGGCCAGTTCCTGTGCTCTGCCAAGCGCGAACGCCGGGATGAGCACCCGGCCTCCCTGGGCGTAGATTCCCTCAACGGCCCTGACGAGCTCACCGACCATGCCCTCTCGCTCGCGGTGGTTCTCCGCGCAACAGGTGGACTCCATCACCAACAGGTCGGCGTAGTGGGCTGACTCGGGGACGGCGTAGCCGTCAACGCTCTCCTGCCGAAATCCTGAAATATCCCCCGTGATGACGACGCGGGACTCCCCAGCTCGCACCACGACTCCCGCGGCTCCCAGGATGTGGCCCGCGGGGAACAGTTCGACCGTCAGGTCCCCGATCCGCCGCGGCACGCCGAAGGCCAGCTCCTCACAGCGTCGCGACGCCTCGGCGACCGCCTCGCGCGGATAGAGCGGCTCGGTGTCCACACTCCAGGTGTCGGCCAGCCGCCGCCGTTGATCCATGATCTTCACGGAGTCGAGCCACATGGCGGGCATCAGCTGGGTGGTCTCCGGCGTGGCGATGATCCGCAGGTCCGGCAGCCGGTCGGTCAGCGCCGGGACGTATCCACAGTGGTCGTTGTGGGCGTGCGTCACCACGACGGCGTGCAGGGGGCCGTCCAGCGCTTGTCCGATGTCCGCGGGCGGCCTGGACGGGTCCCCCGGAACGAGACCGGCGTCAATGAGCACGCGGGTGCCTCCGGCCTCGACCAGCAGGCAGGAGCCACCGATCCCCGTGCCTCCCCCGAGCGGCACGACCCTGAGGTCTCGTTCCTGAGAGACGACAACCGTGGCCGATGGCACCGGAGGTTCGATCAACGCCCGAAGCGCGCGGGCGAACGACTCGGGACTGATTTCCGCAAGCCGAGCCGCCGTCTCCAGCGGAGAGGGAAGCGGGGCCGGAGGCGGTTCCCGCCGTAGGTGCGGATCACGGCTCCGTGAATCGCCCTCGGGCTCCCGTGGTTCCTCCTGCAACAACGCCAGCAGCGCCGACGCCGTGGACGCGGGGTCGCGCAGGCGCCGCCGCGTCGCGGAGAGCTCGGCGTCGAGCCGTTCGGCCCGCTCCCCCGCCTCGCGTGCCGTCTGCCGGTTCGCCTCCATGTCGGCCAGGGCGTTGTCCAGCCTGCCTGTGGCCGTCCGCAGCCTCTCCTGCAGCTGCTTGTTCCTGTCACGCAGGCGGCGGATCCCGCGGTCGGCGGTCGCGTCGGCCTGTCTGCCGTCCGCCGTCTGCGCGAACCTGACCGCCGCGGCCCGGACCTCCGGGTCGGCGTGCAGGAGAAGCCCGGCGAAATCCCGCTCGGCCTGCCGCGAACGCGGAATCCGCAGTCGTTCCCGGCAGAGTCTCCGCAGGTCGTCCGACTGGGCCAGCATGTCGAGCAGCGCGGCCCTGTGGTCGGCGGCGAACCTCTCGGCTCCGCCCGTGTGCCCGGCCATCGTGGGGCGGCTGAGAACGGCCTCCGCAGCCGCGCGCAGCAGCGGAATCAGCGGATCAGCCGTCATGGGCGGGTCTCCAGTGCCCCGGTCGCCTCGGCCAGGATCTGCTCGCACGTGAAGACGCCGTCGGCCCTCGTCTCCAGCGCGCCGAGCAGCCGGAGCGCCTCGACCGTAGCGGCCCAGGAGGGGTATCCGTCTGCGTGAAGGCGGTCGCGACGCGCCGTACCCGCCTCGCTGTCGGCCATCCCCTCCAGGTACTCGGCCAGCTCGTCCGGGCGTGCGGGTCCCACGTCGATCACCTGCCGCCAGGCCCAGCCGAGCGTGGCGTCCCTGAGCACGCCTGTCGACCTGACGAACTCCTCGGCGTTGGCCCGGGTCCACTCACGGCAGCGCTCAAGCGCGTCGTCGCGGTCGGCGGGTCCGCCCTCGATAACCTTGCTGATCAGAATCGGCCATCCCCCGGTGCATCCCAACAGCGCCTCCTGGCTGGCCGGTCCGCGATAGCCGAGATCGACGTCGTTCATCCACTGGCGTACGTCCGCCTCTCCGTAACGCCGCAGCTCCATGATCCAGACAAGGTGTGACAGGTCGTCCGTGTCCATACCCGTGGCGAGCCAGAGGGGAATCAGCTCGGGGGGTGCCAGCAACGCCAGCGCCAGCGTCCCACCGCCTCCCTCCTGCGACAGGGCGGTCACCGCCGTCCTGAGGAACCCGGACGCCTGCTCCCGCGAGCGCCCGGACAGATCCACGACCACGACGCCGTGTCCGCCGCTGTCCCTGGCCCGCTGAACCGCGCCCTCGAAGGTGTACTCCCTGCCCGCCCGCCACACCTGGGCGACGTGCTGTCGTCCGGCCTCCTCCTCCAGCGCCGCGCCGACACGTTCGAGGTGGAGAGCCGGGGAGCCGGTGATGAGATGAAGACTGTCCCGGTGGCTCAGCAGCCGGGTCACCTGGGCACCGGTGAGCGGGGAGCGGTCGGGGCCGTTGCGGTAGGGGGCCCGGTAGGAGTGCGCGTCGAAGGAGTCCGGCCGCTCGAACTCCTCGGCCTTGTCGAGCACGGCGTAGACCTCCTCCGCCCCGCCCAGCAGGGTGAGGATGTGAGGCGTGCGCAGACGGTACCCTCCGGCGTCAGAGGAGAGCACTCCGAGGTTGACGCACTCCTCAAGCAGGCCGCGGAAGCCGTCACCCGTGCACCCCTCGAAACCCTCGGACCACCAGGTGTGGCAGTCCTCCTGCAGCTTCTGCACCCCGATCGTCACGTCCATGCCGTTCGACAGCGCGTGGAAGGCGACCGAGTAGGCGATCACCTTGTAGCGTTTGTCCAGGTCCAGCGTCCACTCGAACCGGTCCTTGAACCCGACCGTGAGCTCCTTGTCCCGCCAGACCGTGGTCACGTCCTCAGACGTGATCTCGTACGGCAGGCCGCCACCGTGGACCGGCATCCGGCGCAGCCGCCTCAGCAGAACATCGGCAAAGAGCTGGATGTGCGCGGGCGCGTTGTTCGCCTCGGCGATGACACGTGCCGCCAGGGTGTCCGGGAAGCGGAAACCCAGCGCCATAAGGGGCCGTGTGAGCAGGTCGAAGGCGTCCTGCGGGTCCAGCGGGCCGATGGGGATCGGCGTGCCCAGGTGCGGCAGCGGCTGGTTAGACAGGCTCTGGAACCTGGCGGTCTGGTGGAGTCCGGCGAAGACCACCTTGACCCGCCGGTCGGTGCTCTGCATGAGGTCGCGCAGGGCCTCGACGTTGGTGAACTTCGCGTTGGCCGCGTCCTGGTTGAGGAAGGCGTCGGCCTCGTCGAGCAGGATCAGCACCTGCCGGGTGGGGTCGTGCTCGATCCACTGCCTGACCGCCCGGCAGATGTCCCCGCGGTCCTTCATCACCGCCCCCGACTGGGGAAGCACTCCGGCGTCGGCGAGCCTGCCCGCCAGGCGTGGCCACAGCGCGCTCTCCGGGACGATCTTCCCGATCTCCTGGACGGTCTCCAGGATCACGACACGGTCGGGGTCGCTTCTGCGGAGGCTCCGTTCGGCCTCCCGCAGCAGCGCCGACTTGCCGAGCTGGCGCCCGCCGTACACGATCGACGAGCCCGAGCCGCTGGTCACACTCTCCAGCTGGGCGTCGCGGCCGTAGAACATCTCCATCGGCACGTCCCCGGTGGGGGCGTAGGGGTTGGCCGCGCCGAACGGCGCGAGCAGGCTGACCACGGCCGTCCAGCTCGCCTCGGGCAGCGCGGCGAGGTAGCTGATCGCGGCGTCGTCGATCACCGCGGCGACCGGCCGGGGGCGCCTGCGGGCGGCGGTGGCCAGCTGCTCGCGTTGGCCCGGCGACAGCACCCCGAAGTAGAACACCAGGACGGTCCGGTCCTGGGGCTCGTCCTTGAGCCACTCGATCAGCTGCTGCGGCCCCGGTCTGCGCCAGACGAACAGCAGCCGCAGGCTGTCTCCCGACGGGCTCATCCTCGAACCGAACTCCGGCAGCAGCGCGTCACCGGTCCGAACCTCTTTCAGAGTCACCCACAACCGGTTCTGCGCCACCTCTCCCGGCTCCTGCCGGCCTTCCAGCCCGATCATCCGCAGCACGGCCTCGATCGCGCTTCTCAGGTTGTTGGCGGCCTTGGGCCCCTCAGCCAGCGACCTCCACAGGCGCAGCCCGTTTCTCAGCTCCTCACGCCGTCCGGCGGGCAGCGCCTGGAGGTCGAGCCCCGCCTCGGAGATGGCACTGTGCAGGTCCGGATCGGCGACGTCCCGACCGGCCCGGACGGCCTCCAACAGGTTCCTGACCCACTCGTCGCTCTCCCGCTTCCTGGCTCGCCCTCCCGAGGAGAGGATGGACATGTTCTCGAAGGCCTGAGGGAAACTCGGGAAGAAACGACTGAAATGATTGAAGGACTCCTGATCCGCGGGCAGCGGCCTACCCGCCTCGGCCTGGGCCAGATACTCACGGGCGGTCGTCAGCTCACCCCTGGCGATGTGCTCTCTGATGCGAGGCGCCGCGGCTCGTACGTCGGGGTGCTCGGCGCTCTTCTTCGCCAATCGGGCCTCCTCTTCGGCGATCCGTGCGGCGTAGACCGCCTCCATCTCGGTCTCCGTCTTCTCGGCACTCTCCGCGATGACGCCGAAGTCCTCCCTGCCGGGCTCCGCCAGAGCCTGCAATCTGCCGGTCATCCTCCTCGTGTCGGCCTCGGTGAGCACCCCCTTCCTGCGCCGGTCGGCCAGCAGGTCCCTGAGCGCCTCGATCCGCTCGTCCCTGCTCTCTCGTGCCTCCTCGACGAGTTTCTTCCTGCGTGCCCACAGCTCCGCCGCGAGCTCCGGGTCCTGGCGCTCGATCGCCGTCACCACCGCGCGCGTCCCCTCGTGGTCCCCGAGGGCGGCCCGGGCCTCGAAGGCCTCCTTCCAGTCGGGGGCGTCCGCCGTCGCGAGCCGGGCCAGCGCCTCCGGTGCCGGAGTCTCCCGGGGACGCAGGGTCTCCGGGTCAAGCCTCACCTCGGGAGCGAGTAGAAGGTCCTGGTTGAGCACCGCGGCCACCGTCGGTTCTGTCTCGCTCAGCGCCTCGCCGTCGAGCAGGTGAAAGGTGTCGGTGATCAGGTGCGCCGCTCCCGCCGCGGCGGCCGCCAGCACGAGGTCTCCCGTCTTCGCCAGGGCACCGAACTCCTCGGCGAGGCTCGCCCGGTGGGGGCCGACCGCCTCCCGGAGCTTCGCCAGCCCCTGTGACAGCCATTCGTTCGACCCGTTGCCTCGGCGGATCTGCACTCCCCGGACGGCGGTGGCCCAGTCCGCGACGAGGTCCAGGGCCTCCTCGACCATCTCGACCAGCTTGGCCCGCGCCCCTGCGATGATCTTGGCCTTGCGGGAGCCTGACTGGCGTTTCGCCTCGTCGTCGATCAGGCGGTCGATCCTGCCGGCCGTACGCAGCCCGTCCAGCTTCTGGACGGTCTCCTCCAGGAGGCGGACATCGTCGCGGGCCGCGACTCCGACCAGCTTGCCCACGGCTCCGTCCGGCTGGATGAGCGACTTCCACACCACGGTGGCCGCGGCGAACTTGATGTTCCGGTGTGGCCCCTCCTCAAGCAGGCGCGCGCACGCGGCAACCGTGCGTTCGTGGTCGCGCTCAGCCTGCGCCGAGTCGCGCATCTGGCCGGAGAGACCGGGGACGAGATAGACGCCGGAGCGCAGCGCCTGCTGAAAGGCCTCCCCGCACGCGGTCATGGCCGGATACCCCAGGACCGTCGAGGCCAGATCCTCCACCAGGCGCTCGGAGGCGTGAGTGGGATGGACGAGCCCCGCGCGGATCGATGCCGCCCAGGCGAGGAGGCGACCTGCGGCGTCGTCGGCCAGGTCGTCGGCCACGATCCGCTGGGCCGTCTCGCCGAACGCCGCGGAGAGCCGCCCGGCGAACGCGCTCATGTCGGCGGCCAGGGCGGCGCACCGCCGCGCGGCGATCTCGGATTCCGGACGTCCCTCGGCGGCGCGAATCCAGGCCGCGAGGCCGAACCGCCGCGCGCGAAGCGCCACGGCCTCCTCCTGGCCGTACCTCCCGGGTGTCTCCTCGGAGCTCTCGGCGAACGGCGGCCCGGGATCGGCGGCCTGTGCGGGCCGGGGCGGTTCCGGCTCCACAGCCACCGAGGGCTTCGGCGCCGGCCGCGCCTTACCCGGCTGAGCCACACCCGTCTCGGACCGGGGCCTGAACCTGCTCTCCAGCATGCGATCCAAACCTGCCAGATCCGGCTCCTCCGCACTGTCCGGTTCGGCCGTGGCGTTCCCCGAGGGGGGCTCGTCGTCGGGGACGGTGGGAGGCTCCACCCCTCCTTCGTCATCCGATCCCGGCTCCTCCTCCTGTGCCTCCATGGCCGGAGCCCTCGTGGGAAGGTCGTCGTCCACCTGTGGTTCCAGTCTCAGACGTCCGCCGAGGGCCGCCCGGATCACCGGCTGCCACCGCGGTGGCAGCTCCCTCCTGGCAGAATCCTCAAGGTCGTCGGCGAGCAACACCGCGTCGGGATCGGCGGACAGCTCGATCAGCTCGGCCAGAGCCTCAAGCCCGGCCGAAGGCCCCTTCATCGCAGCCTCACGGACCTCGGCGAGCAGTTCGTCGAGAAGGTCCGGTCCCCGCAGACCCGCCAGCGCGCCCACGCGTTCGGCCCGGGACCGCGCGGCCTCGGCGTGGTCGAGGGCCTTCCCCAACCCGTCCAGTGTGGTCACCGTGATCTCCGTCGCGCCCGCGCCCCGGAGCTGCTCCCTCACCTCGTCGAATCCGTCCAGGGCCCGCACGATCACGTCAATGTCCACGTCGGAAGGCCTCACCCCACCGGACAGGTCCCCATGCACGCGCCCGGCTGCCTCGGCGGCCGCCGCGAAGTGCTCTTCGAGCCGCCGCAGGGAGTGCCGGAGGTCAGGGGTGGAAGGGTCGATCAGGTGCTTCTCGGGCATCTGCCCGCCTTCCTCTTCGATGGTGCCCGCGCCCGGCAGGGGTTCCCGTGGAGGTGTAAGGGCGATCCCGCAGAGGACATCGGCTCCGGCGGGGGGCTCCGGCAGGCCGGGCGTCTCGTCCCGGAGTTGTCGCCACAGTTCCCGGACGACCGTCTCGGCCTCGACTCCCAGCCTGTGAGCCGACGGGACCAGCATGCCCAGGGCGACGGCGGAGAGCGGCAGATCCCTGCGGACGACGTCCGCGAGGATGAGGTCGACCAGGTTCGCGGGCAGCGGCGCCGTCCTCTGCAGCGCCGTCCCGATGTAGCCGGCCTCCACCAGCACCTTCTCCGCGGTCTCCGCGTTCAGCAGGAGGACGCAGTCTTCGGCGGACAGGTCGTCGCGGTTTCCGAAGGCCCACGTGACCAACCTGCTCAGGGCGTCGATGAGCCTTGACCTCGTGCCGTCCGGACCGCACAGCATGCGGACGAGGTTGGCGGCAGCCGAAGGGGTTATCGCCTTCAGGCTGGGCAGCCCCACCAAACGGAAGATCGCCTGCCGTCCCTCTGGGGGGTAATGCCCGATGGCGGCGAGGAAGTCCTCGGCGGTCACCCTTACCGCGGCGCCCACCAGCACCCGGTCCACATGCCGAAAACAGTCGAAACGAGAGAGCGGCCCCAGCGGGGCCGGGTGTTCGGAGTCGCCGCATTGGCAACGGATCCGCTTCACGATCCAGGCCACCTCCATCTCCGGCGGAGCACGCCGAAGCCCTAGGACGGATGGGTTTGCCTATCTGGAAGCCGCCTCGTGCGACCAGAGACGCGCATATCTCCCGTGGAGATGGCTTCTGTGTGCTGGAAATTACATCAGTTCTACTTGAACTGCAATATGCAGACATTATGCTGTGAACTTGACTCACAAACTCAACGCATGCGACTCACACCAAGTCGTCTCAAAGGGAGGCAACGGCCCCGTCGTTGCGGTTCACGGTCATACGCTTCGAGCGAGAAAACGTCGTCATCAGGCTCCAGTCGACCCGCTCGTTCGCCGACCGCGCGAGAGCGGCTCACAGCTTCGCTCACGAGCGTGAAGACGCCCCGCGCCCCTCGTCTGGAATCTCGAAATCGCGCCGCGGCCACGACGGCGCCCGACCGTCGGTGCGCAACAAAACACGGTCAGTTGCTGCCCCCTAGCGTCGCACAACGTCCATCTGTTGGTAGTGGTTTCGCCGCTATATCCAACCGAATCGGATATGAGACAGTGGGTAGAACCCCTCAGGTGATCACGTTGTCCCCGGGGCAGGGAGTGCCGCAGATCGCCGAGTTGGTCTTGGCGCTGGTGCTCTCGTCCGCCATCGGGTTGGAGCGCGAGGCGCGCAACAAGAGCGCCGGGCTGCGCACCCACACGCTCGTCGGTCTGGGTGCGGCGCTGTTCATGCTCGTCAGCAAGTACGGCTTCAGCGACGTGCCTGGGGAGCACGTCTCCCTCGACCCCTCCCGCGTCGCCGCGCAGATCGTCTCGGGCATCGGGTTCATCGGGGGTGGCCTGATCTTCGTACGGCGCGACGCCGTACGAGGACTGACCACCGCCGCGGTCGTGTGGGTCACCGCGGCGGTCGGGATGGCCTGCGGGGGCGGGCTTCCCATCCTCGCCGTGGCCGTGACCGCCTGCCACTTCCTTACCGTGTACGGCCTCAACGCGCTGGGGCGCAGGCTGCCCCTCTCGCGGCACACGCCGACCCAGTTACGGGTCGTCTACCTCGACGGGACCGGGGCACTGCGCCGGGTGCTGGTCGAGTGCACCCAGCGCGACTTCGCGGTCACCGAGGTCTCGGTCGAACGCGGGATGCCCGGCCTCCCCGAAGAACCCGAAGAACCCGAGGAGGAGCCGGGGCGCGACCGCGGCCGTGATCGTGGGCGGGACCGCGAGCTCCGGCAGCCGCGAAGGACCGTGGCGGTGACGCTCGTGCTGGAGGGCAAGGGGTCGATCCCCGAGCTGACCGCCGCCCTCGGCGAGATGCGGGAGATCGTCGGCGTCAGCTCCCGCGAGGGCGCCCCGAGCGCCGACTGAACGCGACGCTCCCTCGCCCTTGGTACGGCCCCGCCGAAAGGCGCGGACCCTAAGGGAGCTGTCCGGGTTTGTCGACGACTCCCGACGCGACCTCGGCGCTCGCGTAGAAGCTTCCCTTCCGGAAGGCCACCTCACCGTTGATGATCTCGTCTCGCAGGTATTCCACCCGCCTGCCGAGGTAGCGATAGGTCGTAGGGTCGAGGACGATGTAGCTCCGCGAGACGACCTCGCCCTTCTCGTCGTACCCCACGCCCACGCCGGGGGCGCCGGGAGCCCCGGGGTCGTAGACGATACCGATGCCCGGCCTGCCCAGCGCGTCACGCACGCCGGTGTAGGTCCGCACCGCGGGAATCCTGGCGAGAGCGCGGAAGATCGCCGCCGCGAGCTTGGGCGGCACAGGGACCTCCTGATCGAGATAGACCGACAGCACGCGGAACGCCCGCGCGTCCGGGTGCTCCCTGTCCCCCGGGTCGCCCTCCGGCTTCGCCGCCCAGTGCCTGTCACCCTTGACCTGGGCCAGCAACCTGTCCGGGTCGGTGGGCAGTGCGGCCAGCTTGGCCGCGTACTCCTGCGGGGTCAGGTCGTCGTCCTTGGGATTCGGCGTGAAGATGTTCATCCCCATCGCGCCCTCGTTCTGGCGAGAGGCCTGGCGGGTGCCGTCATAGCGCGTCCAGTACTCCTGGTGTCGTTCGGTTGCCTGTCGACGACCTTCCTGTACATCCACTGGTCGGGTTTCGGCGTGATGTCCGGACCGCGTCTCCCCGCCACCAGTGCCGCCCGCTCCAGCACGCCCTCCAGCCTCACCGGTGTCGTCTCCACGGAGCCGGGCGGCGGCATGACCGGCCGCCCGTCGCCGCCCATGACCACGATCACCGCGGCGGCCAGCAACGAGGCCGGGAGCCAGGGCCGGCGGCGCCTCATGGAACGCGCGCAGGGAGTGCAGGCGGTCGGCGCCGGGCTCGGGCGCGTCGCCGCGCAGGTCGCTCAGCAGCTTCAGGCCATCCACGGCCGGACTCCTCCTTGACGGCGGACGGATCGGTTCCGCCCAGAGCCTCACGGGTCTTCTTCCTGGCGCGGTGCAGACGCGAGCGCACCGTGCCGATGGGAATGCCGAGGGGAATGCCGAGCGCCTGGGCCACCTCCTCGTAGCTGAAGTCCGCCCAGGCGATCATCAACAGCACCGCGAGCGCCCCCGCCAGCTCGCGGTGCGCGGCCAAGGCCGTCACCCGGGCGTCGACCCGGTCGGCGTAGCTTTCCGCCACCTCGTCCAAGCCGGTTCTGGCCAGGGCGCGGTAGGCCCTGACCTCGGCGCGGCGGTGCTTGCCGATGAGGTTGGCCGCGATGCCGTACAGCCAGGGGCGGGCGTCACGGTGACCGACGTCGTAGCGTCCGAGCCGCCGGAAGGCGGTCAGGAACGTGTCCGCCACGATGTCGTCGGCGAGCGAGTCGCCCAGGCGCCGCGTCACGTAACGGTGGAGAGCGGGCGCGTGCCGGTCGAACAGCGCCGAGAAGGAGTCGGGGTCGCGCCGGGCACGCTCGATCACCTCCGCGTCGTCCGGATCCATCTCCGTTCCTTCGGGTCTTGTCACCCCTTTCACCCGATGTGAGAGATTGAGTTCTCGCGGCCGGAGGTCACGACAGCGCCCGCTCCGGCACGGGTCGGTGCCGGTCATGTCGTCGGGATCTCGGCGTCTCCCGCAGAGCGGGCGTCCGGCTGGACGGATCACCGGCGTCGCCCCTCCCCGCCGTCGAAACGTCCAGCCCGGGTTGCGTACGGCTCGCAGAACGGCACGATACGAAGGCGTGAACGACAACAACCTTCTCGACGGCCGTAGGTTCGTCATGGTCAGCTCGACCGCGAGCGCCGTGGATCCTGACGGACCTACCGAGTTCACCTATCGGGAGTCCGACGGCCTCGTCTGGGGTGACTACACGGGCGACACCGTGGTCACCGGACGTTTCGTCGGCATCAGGGACGGCGACCGGATCGAGCTGACCTACGTGCACCTGCTCAAGAACGGCGAGCGGGCGAGCGGCAGGAGCGGCAGCCGGATCGAGCCGCTCGCCGACGGACAGTTGCGCCTGGTCGAGGAGTTCCAGTTCGCCGGGGACGAAACGGTGCACGTCAGCGTGTGCGCCGAAGTCGCCTGACTACAGCCCGGCCACAGGACAAAATCACCCGGGAAAAGAACCGTCACGACAAAACCCGCCGCCTGACCAAACGGCCAGGGCCGGGTCAGAGGTCGCGTTGGAGCTGGGCGCGGCCCTCCGCCGCGCCCACGAAGCGCATCTTGCCGAGGGGGACCTCGCCGCCCGCCGGATCGGGGGCCGGGCGGCGAGCCGTCCACGCCGGGCCGCGGTCGCTCGGCAGGACGTAGGGACGTCTGAGGACCTCGTCGAGGATGAAGACGGTTTCGGTCGCCTTGACCGCGGGGATGTTGGCCAGCCTTTCGGTCACCATCGTGTGCACGGCGGCCACGTCCGCCATCCGGACCTGGATCATCGCGTCGTGCTGGCCCGTGGTGATCGCGCAGTACTCGACCTCCGGCATCTGGGCGAGCTGGGCGCGGAACTGGCGCCACATCTGCTGCCTGACGGTGACGAAGATCAGCGCGGTGATGCCGAGTCCGGTGCGGACATGGTCGATCTCGGCGGTGAAACGCCTGATGGCGCCGTCGGCGCGCAGCGCCTCGAAACGGGTGTAGGCGTTGGCCCTGGAGATGCCGACACGCTCGGCGAGGGCGGCCACGGAGATCCTGCCGTTCTCCCGCAGCACCTCCAGGATCCTCAGGTGCGTCGCGTCGAGGTCAAGGCCGATACCGATCCGTCCAGCCTGACCGCCATCTGGAGACGAGTTCCTTGACGTTTCGGTCATGATCATACCTCTCGGGTCAGATTTGTCTCAGCTTAACGCCATGACCTGGACTTTCTGCCCGCCAATCCTGGACGATCGACCACCAAACGTCCACCACAGCCCCTTTTCGGAGGACACAAAAATGGCGATCCGTTCCCGGCGCCCCAGGGCGAAGGCGGCGCTGCTGCCGGTGCTGCTCACCGGCGCCCTCGCCCTTGCCGCCTGTTCCAACGGCGGCTCCTCCGCCCCCGCGTCACAGGGAGGCGGCACCGCCGCCAAGACGCTCGTGATCGACACGTCCTTCAACCTCAAGACGGCCGACCCGGGGCGCACCTACGAGCCGACCGGCCTGATCGTCGGCAAGGCCGCATACGACACCCTGCTCACCTTCGACGGCTCGGACGTCACCAAGCCGGTGCCCTCCCTCGCCGACTCCTACGAGCTCTCCGCGGACGGCAAGACGCTGACCCTCAAGCTCCACCAGGGCGCCACCTTCGCCGACGGCTCCCCCGTCACCGCCGACGACGTCGTCTTCTCCCTCGACCGGGTGCGCGACATGAAGGGCACCCCGTCCTTCCTGCTCGACGGGGTCAAGGTCGAGAAGACCGACGAGACGACGATCACCCTGACCTCGAAGACCGCCAACCCGGCGCTGCCGTACATCCTGCCCAACCCCGCGCTGGGCATCATCAACTCCAAGCTCGCCAAGGAGCACGGCGCCACCGCCGACCCCGGCGACAAGGCCGAGCAGTACCTCAACTCCGCCTCCGTGGGCTCCGGGCCGTACACCATCGAGTCCGTGAACATCAGCAGCCAGGTCGTGCTCAAGGCCAACACCAAGTACTGGGGGCCGAAGAAGCCGGTCTACGACAAGGTCGTCCTCCGCAACGTCGAGTCCGCCACGCAGAAGCTCAACGTCGCGCGTGGCGACAGCCAGGTCGCGCTCGACCTGTCCGGCGACCAGGTCAAGGGGCTGCCGGGGAACCTGCAGGTCAACAAGACGCCGTCGGCGAACGTGGTCTTCCTGCTGGCCAACCGCAACTCCGCGGTCAGCGAGACGACCTCCAACCCCAAGTTCGCCGAGGCCGTCCGCAAGGGCATCGACTACACGGGCCTGCTTGAGCTGGCCGGTGAGGGCTCCGTCCAGGCGCCGGGTGTCATCCCCTCGATGATCCTGGGCGCGCTCCCCGCAGACCAGGGCGCCAAGCGCGACGTCGAGGGCGCCAAGGCCGCGCTCAAGGAGAGCGGCGTGACCGACCCGAAGGTCAAGCTGGAGTACCCCAGCGAGCTGACCCTCAACGGCCTGTCCCTGCAGGGCATCGCCGAGCGGATCCAGGCCAACCTCAAGGAGGTCGGCATCACCGTCGAGCTGGCCCCCTCGCCGGTCACCACCGCGCTGGACAACTACCGCAACGGCAAGGAGGAGCTCGGCCTGTGGTGGTGGGGTCCCGACTACCCGGACCCCAGCGACTACCTGGTGTTCCTGCCGGGCAAGACCGTCGGTCTGCGGGCCGGTTGGAAGGCGGGCGCGGACAAGGAGATCGAGGCGGCCGGTGACAAGGCGGCCGCGGCGATCGGCGACGACGCGCGCAAGCAGGCCTACGTGGACGTCCAGACGAAGCTGAACGCCTCAAGCCCGTTCATCCCACTGATCCAGCCGAGCCAGAACATCGTGACGGCCGCCTCCGTCACCGGCCTGGAGTTCCACCCGGTCTGGACCGTCGATGTCGCCGACCTCGGTACCAAGTAAGAACTCGGAGGCCGCCCCGAAGCGCGAGAGCGCCGGGGCGGCCCCTCGCCGGGGCGGCGGCCCGAGCCCGCTGGTCCGCTTCCTGGTCCGCAGGGTGCTCACGGCGCTGCTGCTGGCCGTGGGCATCACGCTGGTCACCTTCGTCCTGACGAACCTCGTCCCCGGCGATCCGGTGGCGGCCAACCTGGGCCAGCGGGCCCTGGGGGACCCGGCCATCGTCGCGCAGTGGAAGGCCGAGCACGGCCTGGACAAGCCGCTCCCCCAGCAGTACCTGCTGCACCTGCAGGGTGTGCTGCAGGGTGACCTGGGCACCAGCCAGCAGAGTCACCGCCCGGTGCTCGACGACCTGGCCGAGGCCGTCCCCGCCACCCTGGAGCTCGCGGGCACCGCGATCCTGATCTCCCTCGTGGCGGGTGTGGCGTTCGGGGTGATCGCGGCGCTGCGCCGTGACCGGCTCTCCGACCACGTGCTGCGGGTCCTGAGCCTGGTCGGCATCTCGGTGCCGACGTTCTGGCTGGCGCTGACGACCTTCTACATCTTCTTCTACCGCCTGCAGATCACCCCGGGCAGCGGCCGGATCGACCCCGGCATGAGCGCGCCGCCGCACGTGACGGGCCTGTACACGGTGGACTCGGCGCTGGCCGGGCAGTGGGACGTGTTCGCCTCCGCGGTCGGCCACCTGGCCACGCCCGCGCTGGTGCTCGCCCTCTACACGATCGGCCTGCTCACCCGGTTCACCAGGTCGGCGGTGCTGGAGGTCATGGGTCAGGACTACGTGCGCGCCGCGCGGGCCAAGGGCCTGCCCGGCAGGGTGATCCTGTTCCGCTACGTGCTGCGCTCGGCGCTGGTGCCGATCATCACGGTCGCGGGTCTCGCCTTCGGCAGCCTGCTGTCCGGCACGGTCCTGGTCGAGGCGATCTTCGCCTGGCCGGGCGTCGGGCAGTACGCGTTCAAGAGCGCGACCACCCTCGACCTGCCCGCCGTGATGGGCGTCGGCCTGGTCATCGGCGCGGTCTACCTCGTCATCAACCTGATCGTCGACGTGCTGTACGGCGTCATCGACCCCAGAGTGAGACTCACGTGAAACTCCCCCAAGCCTGGCGGCAGCCGCTGGCGATCGTCGGCGGGGTCGTGGCGGTCGCCTGGCTCGTGATCGCGGTGGCCGCCCCGCTGCTGGCGCCGCATGACCCGCTGGCCCAGGACCTGCCCAGGCTGGCCCCGCCGGGTCCCGGGCACTGGTTCGGCACCGACCAGCTCGGCAGGGACATCCTGAGCAGGGTCATGTACGGCGCGCGCCTGTCGATCCCGCTGACGCTGCTGCTGGTCGCGCTGTCGGTGCTGGTCGGTGGCCTCCTCGGCGCCTGCGCCGGATATTTCGGTAAATGGGCTGATGAGACGATCATGCGGTTCGCCGACCTCGTCTTCGCCTTCCCCACCGTTATCCTGGCCATGGTCGTCGCCGCCGCGCTCGGCGCGAGCCTGGCCAACGCCGTGCTCGCCGTACTCGTCGTCGCCTGGCCCGCCTACGCGAGGGTGACCCGCGGACTGGTACTCGGGGTGCGCGAGCGGGAGTTCGTGATCAGCGGGCGGCTGCTCGGCTTCTCCGCCTGGCGCTCCCTGCGCGTGGACGTGCTGCCGAACATCACCGGCCCGATCCTGGTGCTCGCGACCCTCGACATCGGTACCGCGCTGCTGCTGCTGAGCGGCCTGTCCTTCCTCGGGCTCGGCGCCAAGCCGCCCTCCCCCGAGTGGGGCGCCATGGTCGCCTCCGGCGTCGAGGTGTTCGACAGCTGGTGGGTGGCGACCTTCCCCGGCCTGGCCATCCTGACCGTCGTCCTGGCCTTCAACTTCCTCGGCGACACGCTGCGCGACGCCCTGGACCCCCGTACGGCCCGCGCCATCAAGGAGCGTGCGCTTTGACCCTCACCATCTCCGGACTGAAGGTCGCCGTCGGCGACCGGGAGATCCTGCGGGGCGTCGATCTCGACCTCCAGCCGGGCCGGGTGCACGGCCTGGCTGGCGAGAGCGGCTCGGGCAAGACGATGACCGGCCTGGCCGTGCTCGGCCTGCTCCCGCACGGCGCCAAGGCCACTGGCCGGATCACCCTGGGTGAGCGCGACCTGCTGGGCATGTCCGCCAAGGAGCTCAACAAGATACGCGGCGGCGAGGTCGCCATGGTCTTCCAGGACCCGGCGACCAGCATGCATCCGATGCTGACGATCGGCCGCCAGCTCACCGAGCACATGCGCCACCACCTGGGCCTGGGCAGGAAAGAGGCCAGGGCCAGGGCGATCGAGCTGCTCGGCCAGGTCCGTATCCCCGGCGCCGCCTCGGCGATCGACCGCTACCCGCACCAGTTCTCCGGCGGCATGCGCCAGCGCATCGCGATCGCCATCGCGCTGGCCTGCTCGCCCAAGGTGCTCATCGCCGACGAGCCGACGACCGCCCTCGACGTGACGGTCCAGGCCGGGGTGCTGCGGCTGCTGCGCGGCCTGTGCGACGACCTCGGCCTGGCCGTGCTGCTCGTCACCCACGACCTCGGCGTGATGTCGGCGGTCGCCGACGAGGTGAGCGTGATGAAGGAGGGCCTGGTCGTCGAGACGGGCCCGCGCGGGCGGGTGCTGCGCGACCCCGAGCACCCCTACACCCGCGCCCTGCTGGACTCGCTGCCCGGGGAGAAGGCATGACAGACCCAACGGCCGTGACGGAGCGCGCGACGCTGCTGAGCGTGGACGACCTGGTCGTCGAGCACCGTACCCCGGGCCGCCCCCTGGTCCGCGCCGTGGCCGGGGCGAGCCTGAGCGTCGCCGAGGGCGAGGTCGTCGGCCTCGTCGGGGAGTCGGGCTGCGGCAAGTCGACGCTGGCCCGCGCGGTGTGCGGGCTCAACCCGGTGACCTCCGGGTCGATCACCTTCGGCGGTCACCCGGTGACCCCGCTCGGGCTGCGCCGCAGGAACCCGGCGCTGTCGGGCATCCAGATGGTCTTCCAGGACCCCTACTCGTCGCTGAACCCCCGGCGCCGGGTCGGTGCCCAGATCGCCGACGGCCTGCGCACCGGGCGTGACACGACCTCCTCCCCCGCCGACCTGCTGGAACGGGTCGGGCTGCCCCGCGACTTCGCGGGAAGGCACCCGCACGAGTTCTCCGGCGGCCAGCGGCAGCGGATCGCGATCGCCAGGGCCCTGGCCGCCAGGCCGTCCCTGCTGATCGGCGACGAGCCCATCTCCGCCCTCGACGCCTCGGCGCAGGCGCAGGTGGCCAGGCTGATGCGCGACCTCGCGGTCTCCTCGGGCGCGGGCCTGCTGTTCATCAGTCACGACCTTTCCGTGGTACGGCTGATCGCCGACCGGATCGCGGTGATGTATCTCGGGAAGATCGTGGAGGTCGGCCGTACCGAGGAGGTGTGGAACGACCCCCGCCACCCCTACACCCGGGCCCTGCTCGGCGCCATCCCCGCCCCGGACGGCGCGGGCGTACTGCCCGCCGAGTTGCCGGGGGACGTGCCCGACCCGGCCGCCCCGCCACCGGGATGCCGTTTCCATCCCCGCTGCCCGGTGGCGATGGACGTGTGCCGGGAGCGCGAACCCGACTTCGGTCCGGTCGCCTGCTGGCTGCACGAGCCCGCGTGACCGCCGCATGATCGACGAGGTGCGGCTCAGGATGGCCGAGGAGGGGATCGACGCCCTGGTGTTACGCCCCTCCCCCGACTTTCGTTACCTGGGCGGGGAGGGGGAGGGCTTCCTCGTCCTGACCGGTGAGGGGCCACCCGCCCTGGTCGCCGGGCCGCTTGAGGCCGCGGCGCTCATCCCCTCCTCGGCGCGCCGGGTCGGGATCGACTCCGAGATGCGGGCGTGGGAGCTGTTCTCGCTGCGGATCGAGGCCGAACTCGTGCTGGCCTCCGCCGTACTGGCACCGCTGCGGCTGCGCAGGGGACCGCAGGAGCTGGCGGCGGCCGAGCGCGCCGCGACGGCCGCGGAGGCGGTGCTGCTCATGGCCCGTGAGCTGTCGTGGTTCGGGACGACCGAGCGGGCGATGGCGCGCAGGCTGTGGGCGATGATGGTCGAGACCGGGTGCGAGGAGGTGCTCTCCGTCGTCGTCGCGGCGGGCGAGCACACCGCGCTGGCCGGGCACACGCCGTGCGACCGCGTGATCAACCCCGGTGACGCGCTGCTGGTCTCGGTCTGCGGCCGGTGGAGCGGCTACTGCTCGGAGGTGGCCCGCGTCTTCGCGGTCGCCGAACCCCCCGAGGACTTCGAGGCGATGTACTCGGTGGTCCTCGCCGCGCAGAACGCGCTCCTGGACGCGCTGCGCCCCGGCCTGACCGCGGCGCAGGCGGGGCGGATCGCCCGGGAGGTGATCGAGGGCAGCGGCTACGGCAACTACGCGGCTCCCTGCCCGGGGCGCGGCATCGGCCTCGGGCACGAGGAGGACCCCCGCTTCCTGCCCGGCGACGAGACCGTGCTGGCCGAGGGCACCACGGTGTGCGTCGAGCCCGCGATCTACCTGCCCGAGCTGTTCGGCGCGCGGGTGGCCGACGTGGCCGTCTGCGCCCCGGGTGGTGCCCGTAGGCTCAGTCAGGGCTCCCGGTCCCTGTACGTCATCGACCACTGACCCTTCCAGGGAGGCGACACACCGGGGTCAGGAAGGTGCTGGCCGGCATCGCCGGTGTCGGCCAGGCTTGCGCGTGGGCGAAGCCGTTCCTTAGCGTCATGGGGGTTCCACATGGACTTCTCACACAGGCGGTGCCTGCTCACGGTCGCGGTCACCGCGGTGGTCACGGCGGCCGTCACGAGCGTGCTCACCCCCGTCCTGTTCGCCCGTTCCACCACGACCCCCGGCAACGGCCAGGACGTCCGCGCGACCAGTGTGATCCTCATCAACGGCGACGGCATGGCCGCGGCCCACCGCGAGGCCGCCCGCCTCTACCTCGCCGGGCTCGACGGCCGGCTCGCCATGGACCGGCTCCCCGTCTCCGGGCAGCTCACCACCAGCCCCCACGACCCCTCGGCGGCAGTCACCGACTCCGCCGCGGCGGCCACCGCGTGGGCGACCGGCGTCAGGACCTACAACGGCGCCACCGGCGTCGACGTGGACGGCAGGCCGCTTGCCGTACTCGGGCAGCAGGCCAAGGCGGCGGGAAAGTCCACCGGGCTGGTGACCACCGCCCAGGTCACCGACGCCAGCCCCGCCGCGTTCTTCTCCAGGACCGCCGACCGCTCGGCCCAGGACGAGATCGCCCGGCAGTACCTCACCTTCAGCAGGCCGGACGTCATCCTCGGCGGCGGCGAGGACTGGTGGCTGCCCAGGGGCGCCCCCGGCGCCTGGCCCGACAGGCCCGCCGAGGACCCCTCCGAGGGCAGCCGCGGCACCAGGGGCGACCTCGTCGAACAGGCGAGAAGGGACGGCTACCACTACGTCTCCAGCGCCGAGGGGCTCGCCTCCGCGCCGCGCGGCAGGCTGCTCGGCCTGTTCGCCAACGAGGAGATGTTCCAGCAGCGGCCGGAGGGCGAGGGCGACGTCTACGCCCCGCCCGTCGACCTGGCCACCATGACCGGCAAGGCTCTGGACATCCTTGGCGGCAACAGGAAGGGCTTCTTCCTCCTCGTCGAGGAGGAGGGTGTGGACGAGTTCTCCCACCACAACAACGCCACCCGGGTGCTGCAGTCCATGCGGTCCCTGGAGAGGACCGTCGAGGTCGCCCGCGCCTACGTGGCGACCCACCCCGACACGCTCCTGGTGGTCACCGGCGACCACGAGTGCGGCGGCCTGACCGTCGAGAACACCTCGGACACCGACGAGAGCGGCAGCGCCCCCTCGACCGAGGACGGCCCCTTCCCCGTCCACGGCAGCACCCTGAGGTTCGTCATGGACTGGACCACGACGGGTCACACCGGCGTCGACGTCCCGGTGACCGCGGAGGGACCTCTCGCCGAGCTGTTCACCGGCAAACACCCCAACACCCACCTGCACGACGTGCTCGCCAGAGCGCTCGGCATCTAGGGAAGCAGTCCCTCGACCAGCGCTTCGAGGCCCTGGCGATAGGTGTCCTGCGCGGTGAGCGTGGCCCACCTGCCGCCGATCGAGGCCAGCCTGGGCAGCGTCTCCTCGTCCAGGTCGGCGAAGACCCGTTCGCGGTGGGTCGGCCGGTCGTCGGCGGCGCGTCGGCGCCCCGCCGCCCTGATGATGATCTCCCCGGCCGTGTAGTACCAGATGGACCGGTAGGCGTGGACGGCCCGCTCGGGGGTGAGGCCGCAGGCCACGGCGGCATCGACGATGTTCTCCGCGTACCACAGCCCGGCGTCCGACATCAGGTCGTCGGCGACGAGGACCTCCACGACCCACGCGCACCCGGCGAGCGCGTCGTGCATCGCCAGCGCGGCGGTGACCAGCCGCTCACGGGGGTCCTCCGGCAGGGCCGGGCGCGCCAGCCCGGCGGCGTAGTCGTCGAGGAGCAGCAGCAGCAACTCCTCCTTGTCCTTGACGTGGTGGTAGAGCGCCATCGGCGTGCTGCCGACCTCCGCGGCCAGCCGCCGCATCGTCAGGCTTCCCACGCCGCCCTCCTCGACGACCCTGCGGGCGGCGGCCAGGACCTCCTCCCGGGAGATCCGTGGCGGCCTGCCCACCCGTGGGCGCTGCGGAACCGACTGTGCCATGGGGTCCATGATGGCCCACCCCACCCGGTTCCGTTGACGCCCACGCCCATGTCGGGCTAATTTTTATACATGTATAAAAAACCGGGGCTGATTCTGACCGCGGTGGCCGCCGCGCAGTTCATGGCGGCCCTCGACATATCGGTGGTCAACGTCGCTTTGCCCGCCATCCGCGTCGGCCTGGACTTCGGTCCCGCCCAGTTGCAGTGGGTGGTCCACGCCTACGCGCTCGCCTTCGGCGGCCTGCTGCTGCTCGGCGGCAGACTTTCCGACCTGTACGGCAGGCGCAGGCTCTTCGCCTCCGGCCTCGCCCTGTTCGGCCTGTCCTCCCTGGCCGGAGGGCTGGCGCAGTCGGCGGACCTGCTCGTGGCCGCCCGCGCGGTCCAGGGTGTGGCCGCCGCGGCCCTGGTCCCCGCCGCGCTGGCCATGCTGACGACGACCTTCCCCGAGGGGCCGTCCAGGACCAGGGCGCTGGGGGTGTGGAGCGCGGTCAACGCCGCGGGCGGAGCGACGGGAGTGCTCGCCGGAGGCCTGCTGACCGACCACGCCGGATGGCGCTGGGTGATGCTCGTCAACGTCCCCGTCGTGGTGGCAGCACTCGCGCTCGCCATGCTGGCCGTGCCCGCCGACCCGCCCCGCCCCCGGGGAGAGCGTCCCGACCTGCTCGGCGCGCTCCTCGGCACCTGCGGGGTGACCCTGCTGGTCCTCGGCGTCGTCCGCGCGGGAGAGGGGGGCTGGACCTCCCCGGCCACCCTGGGCACGCTCGTGGCGTCCGTGGCGCTGCTGACCGCCTTCGCCGGGGTCGAGGCCGCCAGGGCAGGGGGGCCGAGAACCCCGATGATCCGGCTCGGCCTGCTGCGGGACCGCTCGGTCGCCGGGGCCAACCTGTTCATCTTCCTGGCGGGCGCGGGCATGTTCGCCGCCTTCTACTTCGTCTCCCTCTACATGCAGGGCGTGCTGCGCATGAGCGCGACCGCGACGGGCCTGGCGTTCCTGCCCTTCACCTTCGGCACCGTGCTCGGAGCCGTGATCGCCACCAGGGTCTCCGCCCGCCACGCCCCCCGCGCCCTGCTGGTCCCCGGTGGCGCGCTCGCCGCGATCGGTTTCGGCTGGTTCAGCCTGATCGACCCCTCGGGGAGCTTCGCCGCCGACATCCTCGGCCCCTCGCTGGTCACCAGCGTCGGCCTCGGCATGTGCTTCGCCCCGCTGGCCGCGGCCGGGACAAGCGGCGTCGCGCCCCGCGAGGCGGGCATGGCCTCCGGGCTGCTCAACAGCTCACGACAGCTCGGCGGCTCCGTCGGCCTCGCCGTCCTCACCACCGTCGCCGCGGCCCGTACCGGAGCGGCCGCGACCCCCGAGGCCCTCACCTCGGGCTACTCCCTTGGCTTGGCCGTCTCCGGCCTCCTGCTCGCCGTCGCCGTCGCCGTCGCCCTGACCGTCCTGCCCAGGCCGGGCCGTACGGCACCGCCGACCGCCTCCACGTCCCCGCGGGAACCCGCGGCGACCCACGGATAACAGAGAGAGGAACCCATCTCATGAACCCCATCGACATGTTCGCCCTCGGCATCAACCTCAACGACGACGGGACGGTCCTGCCGGGACCACGGCGGATGAGCGGCGACTCCGACGGCTGGACCGTCGCCGCCTTCCACGTCGAGACCGACGAGGACGTCCACGGCGACCACTGGGAGATGCATCCCGAGGCCGACGAGGCGGTGTGCGTGCTGAACGGCGGAGCCCGCCTCTACCTGCGGCCCGAGGACGGCCAGGAGGAGCCCCAGGAGCCGGTCACGCTCACCTCGGGAACGGCCTTCGTCGTCCCGCGCGGCCGCTGGCACCGCCTCGAACTCGACGGCCCCAGCGACCTGATGTCCATCACCCTGCGCCGTGGCACCCGCCTGGAGAGGCGCCTGGCGTGAAAGCCGGGGAGGCTGTACGGCCTTGTACGGACATATGGCCTCCCCTTCACCGGGGGTGGGACCCGACCTGATCCTCAGGACACACCCCGTCCTCGAAAGGGTCGCCATGTTCCCATCAGGATCGTCACGTCACACCGCCGCCAGGGCACTCGCCTGCGCCACACTGGCCCTCCTCCCGCTGCTCGCCGTACCCGCGACACCGCAGGCCGCGCACGCCGACACCGCGGGCGCCCTGGCCGCCTGCCGCCGCGGCGAGGCGGCCGACGTCAGCACCAGCGACTTCAGGGTCTACGGCAACGGCGGCGGGGGCATCCCCGGCGGCGCCAACCCGCCCAACCTCCTCCAGAACGGCGACGTCTTCCTCCTGCTGCCGTCCCACTACTACAGGGTCAAGTTCGACAGCTGGCCCTGGGGACCGAGCTACCTGGAGGACGGCAACGGCGTCACGGCGCCGAGCGGCTGGCCGTACCCGGGGTCGCTGGAGTACTCCGCGATCCTGCGGTTCAACAACAACCCCGGCGGCTGGGTGGGGCCGGTCCACCAGGCGACTGCGTTCGCCGGCTGCACGGTCTGGTCGGGACCGCCCGTCCGGCTGCTGTTCGGCGTCAACGACCCCAACCCCGGCGACAACAGCGGCTACTGGTCCTTTGGCTTCTACCTCTACCAGGCCTCCGCCCACTGAGGAGAAACCGCTAGGGAGCGACCCTGCCGTTGGCCACGAAGGCGGCGTGGGTCAGGGGCATGAGCCCCGCCCAGGCCGCCTCCATCCGCTCGGCGACCATCTCGATCTCCCGCTGCGGGAACGACGGCACCTTGGCCTGCTCGCTCTTGGTGCGCAGCGACAGGAAGTGCATCAGCGAACGGGCGTTGCACGTCGCGTACATCGAGGAGAACAGCCCGACCGGCAGCACGGCCCTGGCCACCTCACGGGCGATCCCGGCCTCCAGCATCTCCCGGTATGCCTCGTAGGAGCTCCGGTAGGCCGACTCCATCACCTCCACGGCGATCTTGTGCTGCTTCTCGGTGCCATCGACGAAGACGTACTTGCCCGGCCGCCCCTCCTGCACCAGTTTGCGCTCGGGACCGGGAATGTAGAAATCAGGCTGAAGCTCCCTGTATCTCCCGCTCTCCTCGTTGTAAGACCATCCAACCCTGTGGCGTTGGAACTCACGGAAGACGAAGATCGGCGCCTTGACCAGGAAGGTCATGGAGTTGTGCTCGAAGGGGGTGCCGTGGCGGTCGCGCATCAGGAAGTTGATGAGGCCCTTCGAACGCTCGGGGTCCTTGTTGATCTCCTCGATGGACTGCTCCCCCGCGGTGGACACCCGGGCCGCCCAGAGCACGTCGGAGTCCGAGGCGCTGTGCTTGACCAGCTCGACGGTGACGTCGTCGAGAAAACGGGGCCTGCTGTCTTCCACGGGCGAAGACCTCCTGTGTCGGGGTTGGGCGGGTCAACCTTACCGTCGCGCCCCCGGCCACCTTCAAAGGCGGTAGACGCGGCGCGCGTTGCCCGAGCCGACCATCAGGGCCACCCGCGCGGCGTCCGGGACGCTCCACTCCCCCGCCGCCAGCCGTACGGCGAGCGCCCCCGCGAGGCCGCGCCGCCAGTGGAGCGCGCCCAGGTGGCAGCTCTCCGCGGCGCCCCTGCCACCGGAGCCGAACAGCTGCTTGTGGAACGGGACCAGCTCAAGCAGCCGCCCGACGGCGGCGGCCCCCGAGGCGGCGTGGGCGGGGACGGAGCCGACGTCCACGTAGACGTGCGGGAAGGTGGCCGCCAGGTGGAGGGCCTCCCCGTCGAGGGGGCCCAGCAGCACGACGGGCACGCCGAACTGCTGGGTCGCCCCGAGGAAGGCGGCCAGCGCGCGGTGCGGGCCGTACCTCGGAAGATGGAAGCGGACCGGCAGGCCGCGTTCCCTGGCCGCGTCGAAGGCCGCCCAGAGCAGGTGGCGCAGCAGGACGGGGTCGGTGAGCTCCTCCTTCGGGGCGGCGAGGCGGCGGTTGGCCGCCGCGATCACCGCTCCCCGGCTCGGTCGTGCCGCGTCGAAGACCACGGGGAGGGTCGCAGTGAAAGCCACGGCCCGGGAAACCAGGTCGGCCAGGGCGTGGTTGAGGTCGGAGATGTAGGAGACGCCGGAGACCGCGGAGATCGCCACTGCCTGTTCGGCCCGTTCGACCCCGGCGACCTCACCGGCCGCGGCGCCGTCGAGACGGCAGATCTCCTCCGCGGGCAGCAGTTCCGGGCCGTCCCGCCCGGTGTCCACGAGGAAGGCCGTGATCCTCGCGGCGCGCAGCAGCCGCCGGTTGACCTCGGCGGCGCCGAGTTCGGCCCTGCGTGCCAGGTAGACGGCCGGGGGGACGTGCGGGTCGAGGCCGAGGACCGGCGCGCACCAGCGGCGGACCGCCAGCCCGGCCGGGGTGTCGAAGTGGGTGGTGCCCGGGGGCGCGGGGGCGTCCGCCACGGTGATCAGCGTCTCGAAGCGGGCGCGGGTCAGGTCGTCGCCGCGCACCGGATGGAAGTCGTGGTCGACCAGCGGGGCCAGGACGGCCTCCCTGACCGCGTCGGGCAGCTCGACGGGGAGTGTGTCACCCGCTCTCATGCCGTTCTTCCTCCCCGAACACGGAAACGACCACGGGCGAACCGGCATCGCGATCCGCCCGTGGTCTGGCACCAACCTCACACCAGGAGCAGCACTCTACGGCTACCCGGCGTGATCGGGTGTGTCTTTAGCGAGAGGTCCGGCAGAGTCTCAGCACGTTGGCGATGATCCTCGCCCCGGCGCCACCCTCCGCAGTGAGGATCGACTCGGGATGGAACTGTACGGCGAAGCGCCGCCTTTCCACGTCCTCGATCGCCATGACGGCGCCGTCCGGGGTGAGGGCGGTGGGGGTGAAGCCCGCGACCCCCGGCTGCTTGGCGTGCAGCGAGTGGTAGCGGGCGGCGGTGAACTCCTCGGGCAGGCCCTCAAGAAGCGCGCTCTCGCCGAGCCGCCTGACCCTGCCCCGCTTGCCGTGCTCGGGGTAGGACAGCAGTTCGAGGGAGCCGCCCGCCTGCTCGACCATGCCCTGCAGGCCGAGACAGACGCCGAAGACCGGCAGGTCCCGCTCGTAGAGCGCCTCGATGAGACCGGTCAGGCCGAAGTCGGAGGGCCAGCCGGGACCGGGGGACAGCACAACGAGCGACGGCGCGATCTCGTCGATCATCGTCGCCGGGAAGCCGTGCCTGAGCGTGACGACCTCGGCGCCCTGCTGGCGGAAGTAGTCGGCCAGCGTGTTGACGAATGAGTCCTCGTGGTCGACGAGCAGCACCTTCACGCCCTCGCCCGGCCGCTCGGTGGTCTTCTCCTCGACAACCTCGACCCGCTGCCCCGCGCCGACGGTGGCCAGGGCGCCGAGCAGGGCGCTCGCCTTGAGCTCGGTCTCCCGCTCCTCGGCGTCGGGGTCGGAGTCGAACAGCAGCGTGGCGCCCGCCCTGACGGTGGCGACGCCGCCACGGATCTGCGCGGTGCGCAGGGTCAGGCCGGTGTTCATCGAGCCGTCGAAGCCGATGTAGCCGACCGCGCCGCCGTACCAGCGCCTGGTGGTGGCCTCGTGGTCCTCGATGAACTGCATCGCCCAGGTCTTTGGGGCGCCGGTGACGGTGACGGCCCACATGTGGGTGAGGAAGGCGTCCAGCGCGTCGAAGCCGGGGCGCAGGCGGCCCTCGATGTGGTCCACGGTGTGGATGAGGCGCGAGTACATCTCGATCTGGCGCCTGCCGATGACCTGGACGCTCCCCGGCACACAGATGCGGGACTTGTCGTTGCGGTCCACGTCGGTGCACATGGTCAGCTCCGACTCCTCCTTCACGCTGGAGAGGAGGGTGCGGATCGCGTCGGCGTCCTCGATCGGGGTGCTGCCGCGCGCGATGGTGCCGGAGATCGGGCAGGTCTCGACGCGGTCGCCGTTGACCCTGACGTACATCTCCGGGGAGGCGCCGACGAGGTGCTCGTCCTCACCGAGGTTGAACAGGAACTCGTAGGGCGCGGGGTTGACCTTGCGCAGCGTCCGGTAGAAGGCGGCCGGGTCGGTGCAGGCCGCGTGGAAGACCTGGCCGGGCACGACCTCGAACAGGTCGCCGCGGACGAACTTCTCCTTGGCCGCGGCGACGACCTTGGCGTAGGTGCCCCGCTCCGGGTCGGCGGGCAGTTCCGTCGGCGTGGGGGGCAGCGGGACGTTCTCCCCCTCGCGGGGCAGGTCCCGGGTCGAGACGCCGTCCACGGTGAACTCGTAGCGGAACTCCTTGCTGGTCTCCCGCTTGCGGTCGATGACCATCACCCGGTCGGGCAGGTGCAGGACAAGGTCGCGCTGGTCCTTCGCGCGGGTGAGCACCTGCCTGATCGGCTCGAACTGGAAGGCCAGGTCGTAGCCGAAGGCGCCGTAGAGCCCCAGGTGCTCATCCTGGCCCGCGAAGGCCGCGACCACCTCGCGGATCGCGGTGAAGACCGTGGGGCGGCGGCTGCGCAGCTCCTCGGGGAGGATGTCCTCCGACTCGGCGACGTGGACCTCGACGTGGTCGGCGGTCGGCTCACCGGTCGGCTTGCCCGCGGCCAGCAGGCAGGAGGCGACGGCGGGCAGCACGACCCGGCCACGGGCGTTCAGCGCGCGGGCGGAGATCCTGCGCCCCCTGGCCACGATCTCCAGGCAGGGATCGACGTAGGCGAGGTGCCACCGGCTGTAGCGGCCTGGGTACTCCATCCCGGAGGAGAGCACACCGCCCCGGCGCTCACCGAGCGTCGTGACGACATCCTCAAGCATCGTCTCGGGCACGTCGGAGGCGGTGACCTCGACCTCTATGCCGCCCGCGGTGGTATATCCGCTCGTCTCCACTACTGCCTCGTCCCTCTTGGTTCTCCTGGGCCCTCAAAGAGGCGGCGGACGCAGAAAAGGCCGCCTCACTCGGGGCGGCCGTCCGTCTGCTCTCGCGAATGCGAAACCCGCGCCGCCTAGAAGCGGCGCCACCACTGCTGGGTGTCAAGGTGTCGCATGCCACAAGCCTAGCGGCGGGAGCTGTGATCATGCAACGTCGCCGTTCCTTCCCGGCGTGGCGTACGGGACCATCCCTCCGCTGTCGGCACAAAGGTGGTCAGCACTGTTACCAACGGGTAAACCAGCGAGTAAGGTATGCAAAAGGCCAGGTGAGGAGGGCCGCATGACGATCACATGGCCGCGTGTCGCACACCGGGTCACGATCCAGCGCGACCTCCCGGTGCCCATGGCCGACGGGGTCACCCTGCTCGCCGACCGCTACGTGCCCGTCGGTGCCGTGCGCCCGCCGACCATCCTGGTCCGCTCGCCGTACGGCAGACGGGGGATGTTCGGGTTCGCCTACGGCAGGACGTTCGCCCGGCACGGGTTCCAGGTCGTGCTGCAGAGCTGCCGGGGCGGGTTCGGCTCCGGCGGGATGCTCGACCCGCTCGGCGACGAGCACGACGACGGCCTTGCCACCCTCGCCTGGCTGCGCGCCCAGCCGTGGTACGGCGGAAGCCTCGCGATGCACGGCCCCTCCTACCTGGGCTACACCCAGTGGGCGATCGCCCCCTTCGCCGGACCCGACCTGAGGGCCATGGCGACCTCGGTCACCGCCTCCCAGTTCCGCGACGCCGCCTACGTGGGCGGGGCGTTCGCGCTGGAGTCCACGCTGATGTGGATCACGCTGACCGTCTCGGTCGACGGCCCGTTCGGCGGGGCCGCGGCCCTTCTGGCGCCGCGCAGGACCAGACGGGCCGCGCTGTCGGGGCGGCCGCTCGGGGAGATGGACACGCTGTCGGCGGGCCGGGACCTGCCGTTCTTCCAGGAGGTGCTGTCCCACCACGCCGATCCCGAGACGTACTGGGCGACGCGCGACTTCTCCGCCTCCGTCGGCGAGGTCGAGGCCGCGGTCACCATGGTCGGCGGCTGGTACGACGTGTTCCTGCCCTGGCAGCTCAAGGACTACGCGGCGATGCGGGCCGCGGGCAGGCGCCCCTACCTGACGATCGGGCCGTGGTACCACACCGACCTCCGGCACGGCAGGGCGGCCAACGCCGACGCGCTCGCCTGGTTCAGGGCGCACCTGCTCGGCGACCCCTCGGGTCTGCGGGAGCAGCCGGTCAGGCTGTACGTGACGGGCGCGGGCGAGTGGCGCGACTACCCCGACTGGCCGGTTCCCGGCATGCGGGAGCGGCGCTGGCACCTGCAGCCCGGCCTCGCCCTGTCCCCGGACAACCCCTCCCCCGGCGAGCCCGACCGCTACCGCTACGACCCCGCGCACCCGACCCCCGCGCTGGGCGGGGTCGTGCTGCTGGGCAACTCCGAGCCGCGTGACAACTGGCGCCTGGAAGCCCGCCGTGACGTGCTCGTCTACACCGGGCCCGAGCTGCGCGAGGACACCGACATGATCGGCCCGGTCCGCGCCGAGCTGTACGTCAGGACGAGCACCGAGCACGCCGACGTGGTCGTCCGCGTCTGCGACGTGCACCCGGACGGCACCTCCTACGACGTGTGCGACGGGGTGCGGCGGCTGGTCCCCGGCTCTCCCCTGCCCGACGCGGACGGCGTGCGCCGGGTCCTGGTGGACCTGTGGCCGATCGGCCACCGCTTCCGCAGGGGTCACCGCGTCCGCCTGCAGGTCGCGGGCGGCGCCTACCCCCGCATCGCCCGCAACCTCGGCACCGGGGAGCCGCTGGGCACCGGCAGCGCGATGGTCGCCTGCGAGCACGAGGTCTTCCACGACCCCGCCCACCCCTCCGCGGTCATCCTGCCGCTGGTGACCGGCTGAGGCGGGGGCGGTTAGGGTCGGGGGATGCGCGCGGCCAGGCTGATGTCGTTGGTGCTGCTGCTCCAGGCCCGGGGCGGGATGACCGCCGCCGAGTTGTCCGAGGAGCTTGAGGTCTCCGAGCGGACCGTCCACCGGGACGTGCTTGCCCTGTCGGAGGCCGGGATCCCGGTCTACGCCGACCGGGGCAGGGGCGGCGGTTACCGGCTGCTCGACGGCTACCGCACCCGCCTCACCGGTCTCGACCGGGCGCAGGCGCAGGCCCTGTTCCTGTCCGGCGTGCCCGACGCGCTGCGCGAGATGGGTCTTGAGGAGGTCGGGGCCGTGGCGCGGCTGAAGGCGTCGGCCGCGCTGCCCCCGGACGTGCGGGACGCCCAGGCGGGCGCGGCGCAGCGCTTCCACCTGGACGCCCCCGGCTGGTTCGCCCGCGACCGGCCGCCCCCCGAGTCCCTGTTGCCGCTGGCCAGGGCGGTGTGGGGCGACCATCCGGTGACGGCCGTCTACCGGGGCGCCAGGCGGACCCTGGAACCGTACGGCCTGGTGCTCAAGGCGGGGGTCTGGTACGTGGCGACCCGTTCGGTGATCCACCGGGTCGGGCGGCTCAGCGAGGTCGAGGTCCACGCCGACCGGTGCTTCACCCGTGACCCCGGCTTCGACCTGGCCGCCTTCTGGACCGGGCGCGCCGCCGAGTTCGCCCGCTCCCTGCTCACCACCCGGGTGACCGTACGGCTCAGCCCCGAGGGCCTGCGCGCGCTGCCCGTCTTCGCCGACCCCGCGGCCCTCGACGACGCCCTCGCCTCCGCCGGGGAACCCGACGAGCGGGGATGGGTCACACTCTCCCTGCCCGTGGAGTCCCCCGAGGTCGCCTACTCGCAGATCATCAGGTTCGGCCCGGAGGCCGAGGTCCTCGACCCGCCGTCCCTGCGCACCCGCCTGGCCGAGGCCGCCACCCGACTGCACGGCCTGTACGGCCCCGCCTAGCGGTAACCGGTCGCGTCCGCCGGTTTGCCCCGGTCCTGGACCTCGACGACGTAGCGCCAGGCGTCCGGGCGGCTGCCGTCCACGTCGGTGAAACCGTAGACCTGGGCCAACCGCCCGCTGGAGAGGGACTGTCCCGACCAGCGGGCACGGTCGGGGTCGGCGGCCAGGGCGACGACCGCGCGCCCGGTGTAGGCGGGCGACTCCGAGATCACGAAGTGCGGCTCCCTGACGAGGGCGTCCCGCCAGGTCTCCTCGGTGACGCCGTAGTGTTCGAGCATCATCTCCGAACGCAGCCAGCCCGGCGTGAGGGAGACCGCCGCGCAGCCGTACGGCCCGAGCTCGTGGGCCTGGGAGAAGGCCAGCCGGTTGACCGAGACCTTGGCCAGGTCGTAGAAGAACGAGACGCGGTAGTTGGCGGCGTTGTACTCGGCGGTCCCGTCGGTCACCTCGACGACCAGGCCACCGGGGTTCCTGGTCAGCAGGGGCAGCGCGTGGTGGCTGGTGATGACGTGGGTGTCGATCGCCAGCCTGAGCAGGCGCAGGCCGTCTTCGAGCGGGTGCTTCCAGAGCGGGATGTCCCAGGCCGCCAGCGGGTCGCCGCCCCAGATGTCGTTGACGAGCAGGTCGAGTCTGCCCTGCTCGCGGTCGATCCGCTCGACCAGGGCCCGCACCTGCTCGGACTCCAGATGGTCCACCTGTACGGCGACGCCCCTGCCGCCCGCCCGGGTCACCAGCTCGGCCGTCTCCTCGATGGTCTCGGGGCGGTTCATCTCCGAGCGGTGCCGCCTAGTCGTCCTGCCCGTGCAGTAGACCGTGGCCCCCGCCTCACCGAGCGCCGTCGCGATGGCCCTGCCCGTCCCCCGTGTCGCCCCGGCGACGAGGGCGACCTTTTCTCGCAGTGTCGTGTGCATGAGATCGACCCTCTCCAAGAAAGAGGACACCTCATGTCATGTTTTCCCGCCGCCCTCGTCGAGGAGGCGGGGGCCGGTCACCCGATGGCGTCGACGAAGCGCCGCGCGTCGGGCTCGGTCATGCCGGTCTCGCCCCTGACGAGCAGTACGGCCTGCTCGGCACGGCCGGAGACCTTGAGGTCGTGGACCCGGGAGGCCAGGTCGGCGCCGCCACGCGAGGAAGAAGTGTTCGCAGGATGCGGAAGGAATGTCGCGGGCCGGGCCGCGCGCCGTACGAGAAGGACGAGACCGGTGACGATCGCGCCGAAGAACAGGATGAGAAGCAGACCGAGGATGAGCAGTTCCGTTGGCCCTAAATTCGGCATGTTCCCAGCATATTGCGAATTCCGTTCATGGGGCTTCGGCCGGTGAATCCGGTCAGGACAGCCGACAGGCGCACATCTCCGGCAACGGTCCGGGTCACCGGAGGTGACGGCTACCGTTCGCCGCGCAAAGCACCCCGTTCGGCGCTCCGTGATCGCAATGAAACGACCACGTAATTACGCTTCCGGTCAGCCGAAGGAGTCAACCCCCCATTCGGTTGTCCGTTCTCCAGCCCCGAGGAGACCGTATTGACCACTCCTGACAGGAAGAGAAGCGACCGCAGCCCGTGGAACTGGCTGCTGGCCATCCCGATCGTCGTGCCTTTGCTGCCCTTTCTCTACAACGCCCTCGATCCCCGCCTGCTCGGTTTCCCACGGTTCTACTGGCTGCAGCTCGCCTTCGTTCCCCTCGGCGTCGTCTGCACCACGGCCGTCTACCGGCTGACCAAGCGGAGGCGGTGACCCGTGAGCGCGCACCTGACCGAGATCATCGTCTTCACCGCGCTGTTCCTGACCGTCAGCGGCATGGGGTTCGTCGCCTCCCGCTGGCGCCGCCCGCACAGCCTCGCCAGCCTGGACGAATGGGGACTCGGCGGCCGGAGCTTCGGCTCGTGGGTCACCTGGTTCCTGATCGGCGGCGACCTCTACACCGCCTACACCTTCGTGGCCGTACCCGCCCTGCTCTGGGGAGCGGGCGCGGCCGGTTTCTTCGCGATGCCGTACACGGTCATCACCTATCCGCTCGTGTTCCTGGTGCTGCTGCGGCTCTGGTCGGTCTCGCACGTGCACGGGTTCGTGACGCCCGCCGACTTCGTCAGGGTCCGCTTCGGCTCCCCGACGCTGGCGCTGCTCATCGCGATCACCGGCATCGTGGCGACCATGCCCTACATCGCGCTCCAGCTCGTCGGCATCGAGGCGGTGCTGAAGTCGATGGGCGTCACCGGACACCTGCCGATCATCATCGCCTTCGCCATCCTCGCCGCCTACACCTACCAGTCGGGGCTGCGCGCCCCGGCGCTGATCGCCTTCGTCAAGGACGCGCTGATCTACGTCGTGATCCTGACCGCCGTCGTCGTGATCCCGCTGAAGCTCGGAGGGTGGGGCTCGATCTTCGACGCGGCCGAGGCCAAGTTCGCCGCCACGCCCGCGCCGGGCGACGGCATCCTGCTCGGCAGCGGCAACCAACTGCAGTACATCACGCTCGCGCTGGGCTCGGCGCTGGCGCTGTTCCTCTACCCGCACAGCGTCACCGGCGTGCTGGCCTCGCGCAACCGTGACGTGATCAAGCGCAACATGTCCGCGCTGCCCGCCTACAGCCTGCTGCTCGGCCTGATCGCACTGCTCGGCTACATGGCGATCGCGGCCGGGGTGAAGCCGGTCGTGACGGACGGAAGACCCGACAACAACACCATCGTCCCCCAGTTGTTCGACCAGATGTTCCCCGACTGGTTCACCGGCGTCGCCTACGCGGCGGTCGGCATCGGCGCGCTGGTCCCGGCGGCGATCATGTCGATCGCCGCGGCGAACCTGTTCACCAGGAACATCTACCGCGAGTTCCTGAGGCCCGACGCGAGCGACGCCGACGAGGCCAGGGTCTCGAAGATCGTGTCCCTGCTCGTCAAGGTCGGCGCGGTGCTGTTCATCCTGTTCCTGGACACGGGCTTCTCCATCGACCTCCAGCTCGTCGGCGGCGTCATCATCCTGCAGACGCTGCCCTCGGTGGGACTCGGCCTCTACACCCGCTGGTTCCACCGGGGCGGCCTGGTCGCCGGGTGGGCCGCGGGCATGGCCGCCGGGGTGCTGATGCTCTACAGCATCGGCAACCCGGCGACCGGCAAGGCGCACTTCGCCGGATCGGCGTTCCCGCTGAGCAACCTGGGCCTGGACACCAAGGTGACGGTCTACGCGGGCCTGCTCGCCCTGGCCGTCAACCTGCTCGTCGCCGTCCTCGGCACCCTCGTCGCCCGTACGGCGGGGCTCGCCGACGGCGGGGACCTCACCCAGCCCGACCACTACGGCGCGGACGAGGGTGACCCTCGGGTCAGGGATCTCGACCTCGTCGGCTGACATCCGGTACGGCTCCGCCTGGTTCGTCCCCGCTCACCGGGGGCGAACCAGGCTCATTCCATGGGGGCGAACCAGGCTCCAGCAATAACCCTTATTTCCTACCGTATTAGTTGACAATTATCGGCGGGGAAGCCTACCGTGAGGGCATGACCTCCCCGCTGTACCTCACGACACGAGGTCACGTGGACCTCTGCCGCGTGGCCAGCGCGCTGTGTCCTTCCGCCCGGTTCCGATCCTGAGAAGATCCGTTGGCTCGTTGGAAGGAAGACACGATGTCGTCACTCGTCATCACCCCCGTCGCCGGACGCGTCGGCGCCGAGATAGTCGGCGTCCAGCTCGGTGGTGACCTGCCCGCCGGGACCGTCAAGGAGATCCGCGCGGCCCTGCTCCGCCACAAGGTGATCTTCTTCCGTGGTCAGAAACACCTCGACGAGTCCGGTCAGGTGGCCTTCGCCCGTCTGCTCGGCCCGCTGACCACGGCCCACCCGACCGTCCCCGCCCTCAACGACGACCTCCCCATCCTCGACCTGGACTACAGCGGCGGGCAGAAGGTCGACCGGTGGCACACCGACGTCACGTTCGTCGACCGTCCGCCGCTCGCCTCGGTGCTGCGGGCCGTCGTCGTCCCTCCCGCGGGAGGCGACACCCTGTGGGCCAACACGGTGGCCGCCTACGAGAACCTCCCCTCCGAGCTGGCGAGGCTGCTCGACGGGCTGCGCGCCGTACACACCAACCAGTTCGACTACGCGCGGGTCAGCACCTCCGACGACCCGGAGAAGGCGCGGAAGTACGCCGAGGTCTTCTCCTCGATCACGTTCGAGACCGAGCATCCCGTCGTGCGCGTCCACCCGGAGACCGGGGAGCGCTCGATCCTGCTCGGCGACTTCGCCAGACGGATCATCGGCCTGCCCAACGACGTGTCGGCCTCACTGATCCGCCTGATCCAGGAGCAGGTCACGCTGGCGGAGAACACCGTCCGCTGGCGCTGGGCTCCCGGCGACGTCGCCGTCTGGGACAACCGGGCGACCCAGCACCGGGTCGTGCACGACTTCGGGGCGCAGCCGCGTCGCCTGCACCGGGTCACCGTCGCCGGTGACGTCCCGGTGGGCATCGACGGCCGGCCGAGCGAGGTACTGTCCGGCGACGCCTCGATCTACTCGCCCATCGCTTCCGTCACACCCGTCGCCGCCTGACCGGGACCGTCTGACAGGGGCACAGTCCCCTCGGGTATGGCACGCACTCCGCCGCCTTGCCCTCCGAAGCAAGCCCGCCCGGCTCCTCCTCCACCGGGCGGGCTTATTCGATTCCCGGACGGTCCTATTTTTGGGCACAAAAAAGGGGGGCCGCAGCCCCCCACACACTGTCCACACGCAAAAACAAAGGAAGGGCCACCCTCAACAGGTGACCCTCCCCTCAAAAGATTGTCCGGCGGCGACCTACTCTCCCACACCGTCCCCGGTGCAGTACCATCGGCGCTGAAGAGCTTAACTTCCGG
>NZ_JACHJP010000008.1 GCF_014203715.1 Streptosporangium saharense | reverse complement strand
TGGATAGGAGCGTCGGGGGTCGGGCATGGGGCCAGCAACGCACACCGGTAGACCGCCGGACAGTTACGCGAACGCCAGCTTTTCAGACACCCTCTAAGGGGCCAAGGGATCACATAGTGGGTTCCCCCCGGCGCGAGATGAAAAGACAGCAGCTCGACCGCCTGCGACCTGGCCGAGCCCGATGCCTCACGCAGCAACTCGATCATCGTGGCGGTGTCAACGGCACGAACCGTCCGAAGAGCTCTGGGCACCACCGTGCCCTGGCCTGAATCTTTCGCCGCCGGCCAAGGAAGTAACCACACACACGTCAGCCTGCCATGCGTCCTCGAAACGGGGGCGGCAACGTTGCTGCCGCAGACAGCAAAACGCCCCGGAGCGATGACCGCTTCGGGGCTTCCCTGCTGCTCAGTTGCTGTGGTCAGGGGCAGGGTCGAACTGCCGACCTTCCGCTTTTCAGGCGGAGCAATCATCCTGCTCGGCTAATCAAGGCTATGGTCAGGCGCGTGTAGACGGGGGCGCGGGTGCGTCGGCGTGTGGGGACGTTGCTGTCAGCGCTGCTGTCACCTCAGCCATGGTCACCAGGTGACCATGGCCCGACGGAGGAGGGCCTTGTCTACGATCGCCCCAGCCCGTACCGACAGGGACCGAAGTCCGTGATCGTCACGGCTTCAGCCACTGTGCCGCCTTCTGATCCGTAGCCAGCTCAAGATCGTCCACAGGCGTCTACCGCTGACCGGAGAGCCTGCTCGGCGGCCTCTCTGACTTGATCACCTTCCACCAGGATCCACCGCTGTCCAGGGACGTTGTTAGCAACGGCGTTAGCAAGATCATCGTGGATAACGACTTCTTGCCGACGCGGCATGGGACTGACCGAGGACCGATGGCCTGCTCGGGGAGACTCGTTAGTCGCCGAAGCTGGCGATCCATTCGTTGGTGAACTTCAACGCCTCGTCAGTGGTGACGACATCGCTCCTGGGCGCGGGGCCGAGACGCTCGACGAGCAATTCCGGTGATACGGGCTCCCCCGTGACGACCAAGTAGCACGACAGGCCCTCGCTCATCTGAGGCGACTTCGAGGAGACGAACGCATCGCGGCGGAACCGGTTACAGAAGCAACAGCAGGTTCTGCTGTTGCAGCTCCGCTCTCATCTGGCGCAAGGCGTCTTCGAAGTCGATCGACGAGCGAACCTTGATCGATGAAGCGCCAGCGCGGTTCAGCCGGAGCCCGTACGTCTCGTCATCGGTCTGCGCTGTCACCTGGCATGGCAGAAGGGATCTGTCCGCCAAGTTGACCAACACGAGGTCGTGCATGCTCATCTCGGCACGTAGTGGGGGTTCGGGATTCAGAGGTCGTCAGCGCTTCCGTACTTGCCAGGCTTCTAGGCTCCTCTGATCTGCGATGGATCGATCCGCTTGAACCTGACGGGCCTACGATCAAGGGAATCATCGTGGCGCTCGCCGACGCGTTCCACAAGGCCGCGATCGACAAGGGGGCAGATCCGCCTTGCTCGGATCTTGAGGTATCCCCTCACGGTTCCTCCCTCCTGTTCAAGGGGGCTTGCAGCCACCACCACGTCACCCCAGCTCACACCCTCGAACTCGCGTCTCCAGCCCTACCAACTACGCGGAATGCGGCTCGTGGTAAGGCTTCTACCTTACGAGGCGTCCTTCACAGTGGGCCGACGGCAGTATAAAGAGCACTCATTCTCCCAGCCCAAATGGCGCCTCATGTGACTTTCAGGCTCGAACTTCGGGCTTCACACCGTAGAACCAGGCTAATATACCCCTATGGACATGTCTGGGTTGCCGGAAGGCGCGAACATCAACAATATCGAGATAGCCGATGATGATTCCTCAGCTGCTCCTAACGACCTGGAGGGATTCCCGCCTTACGCTGCTTACGTCGCCAGGAGTGAGGAAATCGAGGAGCTCATCTCACTCACCTCGATATCATACGCGCTTTCCCAGCAACTCCTTCTTTCTACTCCACCAGAACAGTTCGCCGATATTACCTTTGACAATTTGACTCCTGAGCGCCGGTCATTTTCAATGGCCGATGTCACTATTGGAGAAATTCTTGGAATTTCGGCCGAATGGCTTACATATGGAGAATATGCCCAGAAAACGGGCCAAAAGCTTCAGGATGTAGCCAATCAGGCGAAGGCTGACCTGCTTGGTCCGGTCCGGATCCGCCCTTCCGATAGCGCCCCGGTCATTCTTTGGCCGCCCGAAAGCGAGAGAGAAGCAGATTTTAAGGCGCCCGAGATCGGTTTTTGCAGCATCAAGTTGAACTTTACGATTAAGGCCAATGCTACGGCCGCTTTAACATTTGATCCATCCGACCCGGTGCAGGCCGAGGAAGCTCAAAAACATTTCCTAAAGTCAGCTAGTTCGCTAGGGAATGTCGATGAAGTAGTAAAACGGGCCAAATTTCTCCTATTCCGCGCAGCCTTCCTGCTTCAGTGGACCAGCTTCGAAGTGTTTCTTCGAGAGACAATTGAGGAACTCTTGGCAAGACATCCTCAGGCAATAATCGAGTCGGCAGGAAAGAAGGAGAGCCTGTCCTATGAGCAGCTATTTTCGATGACTCACAAGCTCTCCTCGATAGAGAGTTTGCGCCAAGAACTGATCGACATGGAGATCGAGAGACTCCGCTCAAATGGTCGCTCAATCCATGGAATGATCAACTTCCTCAAGAGTGCCTTCCGCTTCAAGCGCGATCCCTACAAGGCTTGGTATGTTTATAAAGATAAGCGCCATGAAGCAACCTACAGTACGCTTATCGACATTAAGGAACGAAGAAATACTCTAGTGCATGAGGCGTCAGATGCTAGATCTGCCATTTCAGGCAAGGAAGGGCAGGGTCTGAGTGAGGAAGAATATGTGAAATATGTCCTGGCTCTACGCTCTGTCGCTTATAGCATTTCATCTAGTGTGCATTTCAAGGAGTATGAGGTACAAGTTTCCAATGGTCCTGCCTAGCTAAGCGGCATTCCAGAAGTTCTGCTTATAACCGGCCGGGAGTCAGGAACTGGTCCACGGGGCGGCGGTGGCCAGTAACTGGTCCGGTGAGCGGGCGCGGAAGAAGGCATGGATCTGTCGCAGGCGGCCGGGCCAGGTGACGGCGGTGTTGGCGATGAACGCCTTGAGCGCGGCCCAGATCCGCTCGACCGGGTTGTCGTGCGGGCTGTAGCGCGCCCCGTACAGCACCTCCACCCGCGGGTGCACCTGGAGGTAGCAGGCCACGGCCCGGGCATGGTGGATGCTGTCGTTGTCGCAGATCACCACGATCTTCGGTGCGGCCGGGAACGCGGCGGCCACCTCATCCAGCAGCTACAGGAAATCGGCCGCGCACCGGCGGCCCAGCCGATACACCCACCGCCCCGTGGTCAGCTCCACCGCGCCGAACACGGTGACCTGCCGGTCCTTACCCGGCGTGATGACGTCTGGGCGACCGGCGCGCAACGTCCAGCTTGATCGCAGGTGCCGCAGCAGGTTCACGTGGGTTTCATCGGTGGCCCAGACCACCGCTCCGCGCGGCAGCGCGCGTAACCGTGCGGTGATGGCGGCCACCACCTGCCACCGTCCGGATCGCCGCGGGCGACCAGCTTGGGGCGCCGCCACAGGGCCACCAGCTGTACCCGCCGATACAGCGTGCGCCTCCAGAGGGGGCCTTCAGGTACCGCCACAGCCGCGCAAGGGTCCACGACCCCGGCCGGGCCAGCAGGGCAGCGATCCGGCCGCCCAGCAGGTGCTGCCCGCCCAGGCGAGGGCGGCTCAGGCGGGGCCGGTCGGCCAGTCCCCCCAGGCCGTGGCGATTGAACTGGCCGATCCATCGGCGCACGGTGGCGGCGTCGTAGCCCAGCAGGCCGGCTATCTGCGCCGCCGGCAGGCCGTGCAGTGACAGCAGAACCATCACCGCGCGCAGCGCCGGACGCCACGGGCCTCGCAGCTGAGCGTGTAATTGCTCGATCGAGGTGGCGGGGGCTTTGGCGAACACGATGGGCGGGCGCATACTGACCACGATCTCGCCGGTGGGTGGACGTTGCGGCAACCTCGATCCAACCCCCGGCGAGGCCCGTGTCAACACCCTCACATCTCGGTGATCTCACGCACGGTTACACGCAGAACTTCTGGATAGGCGCTCAGCCCTGTCGATCGCGGCAAGAAAGGGCGAAGATCCACCTTGTCACCGAGCGCACCGGTCTGCCGATCGCTGTTGCGATCAGCACCACCAACACCTATGACAACTTGGTCCTTCAATCACTGAGGTGATCTCAGCGACTTTCACGTTGGGTAGCTGTGTTCGAAATGGGTGAGAACGAGTGCGGCTTTGACGAGGTCGCCGATTCGGCTGGGGCTGGCGGTGATGCGCTGGAGGGTGCGCCAGCGTTGGGTGAGCAGGGCGAAGCCGCGTTCTCCCAGGCAGCGCAGGGCGCGCAGGAGCGCGTTACGGGTGCGGGTGTCGAGGTCGAGGGGGCGGCCCTCGGAGGGTTGTTTGACCGGGGTGAGAATGCCGATGCCGGCGCCGTCGTAACCGGAGTCGGCCAGGGTGGGGAGTCCGCCGGCTGCGGCTTTGTACAGCGCCCCCAGGACGTGTGCGCGGGCGGCGGTCAGGTCGTGCACCGATCCGGGCTCGACGTCGGACACCCATGGCGGCAGGCCGCAGGGCGCGAACAGCGCTTGGATATTGCCGCCGTGGTGGCGGGCCTTTCCGGAGTACCACAGGTCGATGGGTTCGCCTTTGACACTGGTGGTCTTTTCGGCGCAGCGGTCGGTGGCGATGATGATGCCGTCCAAGATGAGATGGGTGAGGCCGGCGTCGGTGGCGCGCCGCAGGGCCTGGTGCAGGTCGGGTGCCTGGTCGGCCAGGACGTCGATGACCTCGTCGATGTAGCGGTAGGCGGTGGCGCGGGAGATGCCGTGGTCGCGGCCGAGGGCGGCTCGGTCGGTGCGGTCGCGAAACCAGCGCAGCCCCATCACCGCCTGCTCGAAACAGGTCAGCGCCCGAGAATGCGAGCGGGTGCCCAGTCGGCGGCGCTCGGCCGACAGGAGCAGGGAGAGGTGGCAAACCAGCTCCCGTGGGACGTCGAGCGTGGCACGATAGGTGATCACGTGGGGCTTTCTGGACTGAAGAAGACTTGTGGTGAGACCTCTTCTACCGAAAGCTCCACGCCTGTTTCAGGGGCATCGTGATCCATCCCGGTTCATGTCCGTCGGCATTGTTCTGGCGGTATCAAGAATCAAATGCCCGAGCCGATCTTGCTGAGATCACCTCACTGATACTCAGCATCCTCCGATCTGCTTCCGGCACGGGCCACGACGCCGCCGCCCCGCCAAACTCCACGGCAATAAAGGCTATAATTACCCCCACCTGCGAAGCTTCCTACACAGCCGCGGCCATCGAGCCCAGCTATCGACTCGGCCGTCACCGCTGGGTCCGTTGAGCAAACCGTCTCCTGGCTGTCCGGCCGCGCTACGAACGCCGGGCAGACCACTTCGCATCCTTCGTCGCCATCGCCATGGCCCTCATCTGCTAACGCCACCTCACCAAATGAGTCAGATCTAAGCCGCGGCGAATCAAGGCTAGAGGGCCGCACGATTCAGAGGCCAGTCGATTCGTAGACCGAGCATTGCAAAGTGGCACATCTACGGAAGCCATGCCCGATATGATATTTTTCCGGAGATTGAGAGGGTCTGCGCGATGAGATGCACGTTCGACGGGTGTGACAACTGGCAGACTAAGGACGGTCTTTGCCTCGCCCACTATTCACAGGCTCGGCGGGGCAAGCCCCTTACGCCACTGTCATTAAACGTCACTAGGCGAGGAATTCCGCCTAGGACATATAAGGTATTGCTTGAAGCACAGGGCGGGGGATGTGCCATCTGCGGAAAGACCCCGAAGGAGAACGGAAGGGCTCTTTCGGTAGACCACGATCACTCGTGCTGTCCCGAACTTTTAGGCTCATGTGGCAACTGCGTGAGGGCTCTTCTGTGTAGCCGCTGCAACAGCGGCATCGGATTCTTTGACGATAACCACGAGCTTATCCTCAAGGCGGCTGCATACCTTCAGGGCCATCAGCACAAGGGGGTGCGTGATCAGGTCGCTTCGGACTGCTGACGATCTGAAAACGTGCTTCGCCTCAGCGAGGGGAGCATGATCTGGTGCGGCCTGGCCCACACCCGTGTCCTGCTCCACTCGGTGAAGCGGCGGTTGACCGTCTGCTAGGAGGCACCGAACACCGGCGACAACTGCCGCCAAGAGCAGCCAGTCGTGGCCACGTACACGATCACCAACAAGATCACACGATCGTCGACCCACCGCCTTGCCGCCGTTTCGGCGCAGACGGGACCCCCGCTAAAATAAATCCCACAAATCGTCAGTTACCAGTCATTGAAGAAACGCATCCACGAGTTTTCTAACAACCGATCGCCTATACGCCCAACTGCGAAGCCACTGGCGGCAGGCGATCCGCGCGGTGGTAGTGCTGCTGTCGCTGCACGGCCTGCCAGCGGCGCAGATCGCCGGTCTGCTCGGCTATGCCGCTGGTACGGTGCGCCGATGGATCGACCGGTTTAGACCGTGACTCATTTGGTGAGGCGGTGGTAGCAAATAAGCGCTGCGGCGATGGCGACGAAGGATGCGAAGTGGTCTGCTCGGCGTTCGTAGCGGCGGTGTAGGCGGCGGCAGCCGGACAGCCAGGAGACGGTTCGCTCGATGACCCGGCGGTGACGGCCGAGTCGGTGGCTGGACTCGATGCCTCGGCGGGCGATGCGCGAGACGATGCCGCGGCTGCGCAGGAAGGCCCGCAGGCGGGGGTAGTCGTAGCCCTTGTCGCCGTGGAGTTTGGCGGGCCGGCGTCGTCGTGGTCCGCGCCGGGAGCAGATCGGCGGGATGCTGCGGATCAGTGGTTGCAGGGCCAGGCTGTCGTGGGTGTTGGCGGCGCTGATCGCAACCGCGATCGGCATGCCGGTGCGTTCGGTGACGAGGTGGATCTTTGAGCCTTTCTTGCCGCGATCGACAGGGCTGGGACCGGTCAGATCCCCCCTTTGACCGCGCGCACGCTGACCGAGTCGATCGCACACCGCGACCAGTCCAGCTCACCCCGGGCGCCGAGCTCGTCCGGCATGATCCGATACAGCCTGGCCCACACCCGCGCTTGGCTCCACTCGGCGAAGCGGCGGTTGACCGTCTGCCAGGAGGCGCCGAACACTGGTGGTAACTGCCGCCAGGCGCAGCCGGTGGTGGCCACATAGATGATGGCCGCGAGAATGACACGGTCGTCGACCCGCCGCCGCCCGCCGCCTTGCGGCCGTGTCGGCGCAGACGGGACCACTCGCTGGAACAGCTCCCACAGCTCGTCGGGCACCAGTCGTTGAAGGAACGCATCCACGAACGGTCTAACGACCGACCCCCAAATGAGTCACGGTCTTAACCGCCTGGGGCCGAGGGGCTTGGCCGACCATTCCCGCCTGGGCTGCCCCCTCCTGGGTGGCGAGCATCTGGTCAACTGGGATCGCCAGGTTGCTGGCCCGGCCGGGACCATGGACCCTGTCACGGCTGTGGTGCTTGCTGAACCGGCTTCATCTGAGCAGGTAGCTGTATCGGCGGGTGCGGCTGGCGGGCGTCTGGCGACGTTCCAAGCTGCTGCGCGCCCTGCCGCGTGGAGCGGTGGCCTGAGCCGCAGATGAAACCCAACGTCTACCACACCTCCGATCAGGGTGCACACTGTGCACCGGTCGTCCAATGGTTTTCACTCCGGACAAAAACCATCAGTTCACCGTGTTCGGCGCCATGGAACTGACCGCGGGGCGGTGGGTGCATCGGCTGAGCCGCCGATACTCGGACGACTTCCTGCACCTGCGGGGTGAGGTGGCCGCCATCTTCCCTGCCACACCGAAGATCGTGGTGATCTGAGACAACGACAACATCCACTACACCGGGGCCATCGCGTACTATCTACAGGCGCACCTGCGGATAGAGGTGCTGCACGGCACGCGCTACAGCCCGCACCACAATCCGGTCGAGCAGGTCTGGGCCGCGCTCAAAGCATTCATTGCTAACGCCTACGCAAGGCGATATTCGCTATACGGCCTGTTCTTCTGATGCCGATTTTCGGCCTTTGTGTAGCCAGAGATAGTCTGCTCATTTAGCTAGAAAACCCTCTCCATGCTGCAGCAGTTTCTTCCAGAACTACACCGGTCACGCGTTGCACCATGCCAGCGGCTTCATTATGATTGAAGTTAATTCCGGTGATATGTAGCGCATCTACTATAAATGGGTCGTCGAGCCATGCTACCATTCCAACATCTGGCCATGAGTCGTCGGCCAGTGTGAAAGTGACAGTCTGTTGATCGCCGGGCTGAATGTCAAGATCTTGAGGTTTAGTGAATATATCGGAATTGCCGTATACGGAGATCTGGCCGAAAATATCACTTGCCACCATCTCGACCAACTGCTCCGCAGCATCAAACGCATTGGCATACTCCAGCGCAACACCCTCCAATGCTTTAATCTCCTCAGAAAGTACTAGCTGTCGATATTCATCTCTAGGCATTGCTAGGTTCGGCTCATAAGCGGTGACTACTTTTTCCGCCAGTCGTTGCCGCAGTTTTACCCGAGTGTTCTGCAGTTTTGCTCGCGCGTCGCCATCAAGGGCGTCGGCCGCGACTGACAAGCGAATCCATTCTTCGGTGCGTTCAAACGCAGCAGCGAGCGAATGAGCGGTGTCGTTGAGGCCGCGTTGTTGGCTATCCGTTGCTTGCAAAATTTTACCTGCGTTAGGAGGATCCGATTGGAGCTGCAATCCGCGTGTCCTTTCTTGTGGGGCCCATGTAAGTCGCCAGCTGAACTCCACTGTCGTAAGCGGTGTTCCCGGTGCAAGCTGCGGAGCTGGTAGTGCCGGATATCCAGGAAGTCGGGAGCGTAACCACGCCACCGTATCGCGATGCGCCGATTCAACGCGTTGTGCAGCGTTCAGCCAAGACACTAGTACCTCACCAAGATCCTGAGGTTTGGGGCCTGGCAGTCCCCCGAATTTTTCAAGCTGTTCAAGCAGCCATGGAATGGCAAACCCGAGTCGGAGAGGCCGGGCCGCGGCCCAGCTGGCACTGGCCTGTATCGTTTGCAAGAGCCCAGGAAGGCCAGCTGCACGTTGGGGTGCATTGCGCGGCAAATGATCAGCGAATCGCCTAAATAGAGGAATGGACGCCCAGACTACAGATTGCTCTTCGATCGCTTTCCACAAAGGTATCCGCGTCACGCAAAAGCTCCTTTTTTATGGGGGATCTTTACTGGTTTCGGAGCGCATTCTAGCGTCCCTAATATCAGACTGATAGCCATCCTGGTTTCGTTAGATCTTTAATAGCCTCACGAATTCTCTCGGCCGCAGCAGACTCCGGACCTCTCTTAACCATTTCCTCGACGTTGCTTCGACCGCCTTCCTGCAAGCCAAAAAGGGTTCCCGATGCATTTTTTTCAGATTGAGCAGCGGCCACCTGGACACTATCGGACTGACGGTAGGATACGGGCCAGAACATGCCACCGATACCCTCAGCCGCAGGGTAGACTTTGGCGCTTAACCCTACAGGTCCAACACGTGCACCCAATACGTAAGCATGGCCTGGCGGAGCAATGACCTCGATGAGGCGGGCCGTGGCAGCGGCGGTCTGTTCGGCGTGTGCTGCAAGGGCGAAGCAGGCATCCTTAATCGTAGCAATGTAACCTGCCCTTAGTGATGGCGATGTTTGTAGCTTTGCGAGTAAGCACTGACGCCAAAGCCTTACAGCGACCACCAAGGGTCCACCGTCTTGAATCACGACCGATGGAACAGTTCTGAGCGCAATTTTGGCAGAAAGCTCGTCAGTCCATGACGACTGTTTGCGGTCATAGCGCATCGCGACTACCCGGCCGTCTATCATGCGCCACAAAGCAACTGTACATACTTCATCAGCGGGAACTAGGTAACGTAGAAGAGTTTCCACCTCTGAGGGGGTGTCATTGCTCAAGCTCCGGTGGTCAAAATCGGCAAGACGGACAGAAAGAAACGGCTGGTCACGAGCTACGAGCGCTGCCAAATCCGCGTCTACGCCTCCAATTTCGGCAGCGAACAAAACCCGCTGCTCATCACCGTGCTGTAGACGCGTCGGAAGGGACGACAGATTCCGTGCATACGCCAATCCTGCTAGATAGTCAGCGAATGAGTCGTGTAGGGGTGCTAACATCTGCGTGAACCCGATGGGGTTAACTAGGCCACTACGTCGAGCTGCATCATCGATAGCGGCGGCGGCACTTGACGGGTCAGGTACAACGAGCTCGATGGCAGCCGCAGCTACGAGCCTGGCCCATTCGTATGGGTCAGCATAACGGCGCTCCTGGTCAAGCAGTCTGGAATAAATAATGCCAAGCGCGGCCGCTGCCATAATAATTCCTGTTGTGCCTGAGCGTGCGGCTAGACGCTCAATAAACCCGTCATACAAAGTGGCCCGACTTGTGAACGGGATGCCCTCAGCGACCAAGGCCAAGCCCATGGTGAAAAGTAGCGGATTACCCGCCGCATCGCCTAGTGCATACTCAACTTGCGCGACAATGGTCCGCACTTGATGAGCTTCAGGTGATTTCTCATTGTCGATAAGCGGCTGACCCAGTAACGTTCGGCAAGCGAGGTCGAAGCGCCGGTTCGTATCGAAATCCGACATCACATATGTCGCTGGGGAAACGCTCTGAGGCAAAACCTCCCGTAACGCGGCCACATCACGCCCCAGTACCATGATGCGAGCTCCTCGCCCTGCTGATACCGAGGCGCGCAATTCATCACGCAAAGCATTTCGTATCGATGCGGGCACTTCAGAAACGCCATCGATTATCAATGTAACGCTCCGATCTGCCAACACTTGCCGTCCTGTCGCAAACGGCAAATCCTCATCCAGTAAATCGGATACGGCGTCAGCAGCGAGAGCTTCCAAACGCCCAGGAATATACGTTTCAGCATGCGCCAAAAGCACTACCTTGCCACTCTTAGCTGCCTCCTGACATAAGGTGCGTGCAGTCGTCGACTTTCCTGTACCGGTACGGCCAGCCAGTATCATCGGGCCCTTTGAGAGCAGTAACATTGATGCGTCTACAGAATTTTCCCTCTCCTGGTCGTTAAGGGGCCGAATCGAAGGCCGTACCGGTCCTTGCCGCTCTATGAAGGGTGGGCTGATGCTATCCAGGGGCAAATTACGCGCTACTTGCAGATAACGGTCCCGGACTCCACCTGGCCACCGCTGAGACGCTGGCTGATCGGCTGGTACACCAAGAGTGGCCGCAACCTGTTCCCGGGTGATAACACGTGCCTCAGCATCAGGGTCGCCAGCGCGATCAAACAGTAAGCGAAACAGAGCTCCAACAGCCCGCTCCGCCTGCTCGCGAGCGTCAGCAGCTGTCCGTGCCTGAGGAAGCATCGACATGACCTGACGTTCCGCTCGTAGAAGTAGCGTGCCTACTCCTACCGGATCAATCCGTACACGAGCATTGACCAAAGCACTGCATAGCGCACTATTGGCATCCTCGCCCAGCATGGCTGCGAGAACCTGACGCTCCCCCTGAACAGCGCTTTCGAGGGCCGCTTGTACTTTTGCCCCCGTCGGCCCAAGACGGCCATCAGTGAGGAACTCGAACGACGCGTGGACTGCTTCCGGTAGCTTGGCCCAGCGGCGCAGAACCGCTAAAAGCTCTGCCTCACCCCATGTGTACTGCTCAGCGCGTACCTTGACCTGCTTCGCATGACACACAGTGCCAGCGGTAGTGAATACTTCGATGTCGACCACGTCATCGGCTCCCTCGACACGTAGACCACTAAGGTCAAGGTCATCGAGTACATCCAATGCAGTCAGTACAGCTTGGGCCTGCTGGTATGCGATGCCCCGTACCGTCTCTACGCCGCCCATGCATGCCATGCTGGCACGAATGAACCGTTCCAGTGTCCCGAAGTTGCCTCCACCGACCCTTCGTACACGCTGCTAGCCCGGACGGGTCGAAGGATCACAGCAAGCCCGGTCAACCGACTGGCGGCCTACGCTGGGCGTCTGTGCTCTCGGTGAAGGTGATCCGAGGCGGAGTTGAACCACTGACTTCGCGCTTTTCGGGTGCGGAAAGCTTCCTGTCTCCTACTGGGAGCTGGGATAGAGAGCGTCGATGCTGCCTGACATGAGGCTGTAGGGGATGTTGCTGGCAGTCGCACTCACTTGCCCAGTGGCAAGGCCTGAGGAACGAGGGCCGCGGCAGCCGATCGCCCCAATCGGCTGCGGCCAGCACCGAAGCGGGCGATCGTCACGGCCGCCACCCTGACAGCGTCGGCGAAAAGCTTTCTCGTCTTACCGGGTCTGCTGACTGGCGATCGCAAGCGCGTGGGCGGCGCTGGCCGCGACCGGCCGAAGAGCCGCAGCGCGGCCAGCGACCGCCCGACGCGCGCGGGACGCCGCAGGTGGCACGCGCCTTGAAGACGGACAGATAAGTTTCTTTCGATCTTGGTCCAGTGCTGTCAGCCGCGCTGAGCTGCGGGTATCGCTCCGTCCCAGACTCGTTCGAAGCTGTCGAGGTAGGTGGCCGCGGTGCTGTTGGGTTCGTTGCCGGTGATGTAGACGACCGGGGCGTCGGAGGCACGAATGCCGTAGGCGTGAAGGTTAACCAAGAGGTCGTTGTCGGCGCGGTAGATGGAGTTGTACAGGATCGTCCCGTGTAGCCGTATCTCGATCCCCTCCACATCCTCCAAAGGACGACAGAGGGTGAGGGCGTTCCTGGTCCTGGAGACCATGACGTCGCTGCCGACGCCTTCGTCCGCTCCCCGGGTGGCGACGTGGGGACTGTCGGGGTCGCCGAGCAGGATGCGCACCCGGACTCCGACCGTTGCCCTCCCAACCAGGATGCGGAGCAGTCCGGCGTCTTCGGCGAGGAACAGGCCGCTGTAGACGAGGATGCCGATCTCGGTCTGGGCCGCTTCGAAGAAGGTGCGCCAGATGGTGGCCGGTACGGCCCAGCGGTGCGAGTAGACGGCCTTGATCTCGGTCGGGGGTCCTGGGCGTCGGCGGGTGCTTTCGGGCCACAGGTCGTTCTCGTCGACGTGGAGGAGGTCGGCGACGGCCAGGCGGTGGCGCGGGTGGGGGACGCGGCCGGCGAGCCAGCGGGTGACGGTTTTGGGTCGACGGTCAGGTGGGTGGCCACGTCGAGGGGGTGCATGCGGGCCTGGATGAGGGCGTGGCGGAGGTGTTCGTTCATCGGGTGTGGTCCCTCCCGGAGCGGGTCGGTACCAGCGACGCTAACATAAGACGTCCCTAGACGTCCCCAAAGTCGTGGTGCCTGTGTCCCATCCCGGTCAGGAGACTCACTGGCACCGAACCCGGCACCACCGGGGCCGTGAGACGACGGGAGCACCCACATGTCCAAAGAGAAAATCATCGACCACCAGCGGAACCTGCTGACCATACTGCGCGGCCACCTCAACGCGCTGTACGTGCCGAACTTCCTGACGGCCGACCACAACGGCCAGCCGTGCCTGGAAATCACCAACCACAACGCCCGCACCCGGCCGCGTCTTCCCCTGGGGCGACCGGCCCGACGAGCGCACCTCCACCATCCACCTGCCGATGGCCGCCGAGGACATCGCCGCGGCGGTGCGGCGCGGCTGGCGTGAGGGGGAGCAGGGCACGCTCACCATTGAGCTGGGCAACATCCACGGCGCGCACGGCCGCTGACCTCGATGACCGATGACACCGACGGGTGGCTGACCGGCAGGCGGGTCTACGACCGGATCGCCGAACGGCTCCGCGCGCAGATCACCGCCGGTCACTACCCCCCGGCCAGCGTCCTGCCCTCGGAGGCGGCACTGGCCCAGCGCTTCCACGTGGCCCGCAGCACCGTCCGGCGCGCGCTGGCCATGCTGGAGGACGAAGGACTGATCGACACGATGCCCGGCGCGGGACGCCGGGTGAAAAGCTCGGAACAGAAGGCGCTGTATCGCTATCAGGAGATCGCCGCCGAGTTGCGTGAGCGGATCAGCAACGACTCTCTCCCGATGGGGGCGGCGGTGCCGAGTGAGAACGAGCTGCGGGAACGGCATGGGGCCTCGCGCAACACCGTCCGCCAGGCACTGGCCGTACTGGAGCGGGAAGGGCTCATCGTGGCCCGGCACGGCAAGGGGCGTTTCGTCCACTCCGCACCGCTTTGAGACGTCCTGAGACGTCTGATGCTGGGCCTCGGGACAGGCTTCGGGCGGAGTCTAGGGTGAACCGTATGGGACAAGCCGAATGGGCACGTGACCTGGCCCGACACCTACTGGAGGAGCCGCTGCCGCGCCGGTGGGCGCACACCCAGGGAGTTGCCGCGCAGGCCGAATCGCTGGGGTCGATCCTCGGCGCGGAGGCCGACCTGCTGACCGCAGCGGCCTGGCTGCACGACATCGGGTACGCCCCTGCCCTGGTCGACACGGGGTTCCATCCGCTGGACGGCGCCCGCTACCTGCGTGACGTCCAGCAGGCCGACGACCGGCTCGCCCGGCTGGTGGCCCATCACACCTGCGCCGAGTGCGAAGCCGCCGAGCGCGGCCTGTTCGACACGCTGAATGCCGAGTTCGCCAAGGAACGCCCCGAGCTGGTCGAGGCGCTGACCTACTGCGACATGACCACCAGCCCGGACGGCCTGCCGGTCGACGTCGGGACCCGCCTTGCGGAGATCCACTCCCGGTACGGCCCCGGGCACCTGGTCAGCCGGTCGATCGCCAAGGCCACGCCGTGCATCATCGCCGCCGTGCACGCCGTACAGGCCGCGCTGGGGCACAGCGGTCAGTAGCCGCGGCTCTCGGCCTTCTTGCGGATCTTCGCGCTGCCGTACTCTCCGCGAGCCAGACAGCATGGGCACGGGAATCTGCCGTGGGCGTTGGGCATGTACCGCCAGCCGGTGACCCGATTGACCCCCCGCACCCGATGAATCTCCCTGGCGCCGATCGCCCGAGGGACAAACACCTCATACCCCCGCGCATCCTCGCATCCGGCGATCAGGGCGGCGGCCTCGGCGCTCGTGCGTTCGATGTGCCGGTGGTTGTAGCGGCCGACCAGGACCGGTTCGTCGTCGGGCAGCCGGAAGTCCACGGCAACCATCGTGCGCCGCCCGCCGCGCCGATGCAGCTCCCGGCCCCACTGGTGGGTGATCTGGTAGGAGGGCATGACCGGCAGGCAGAACACCCCGGCCCGGCCCTCGTGGTCGCGGCTGCGGGCGCGAATACCGGCCCGCCGGATCGAACGGATGTCATCGGCTGGGGAAAGGTGCGTGAACAGGGTCATCGAGCGCACCTTATGGACACCGGCCAGGCCCGGCCAACCGGTTTTCCTACCCGATGTACGGCCCGGCGCCGTCAAGGAAGTGGCCGAGCCGCAGCCGCATCGACCGGTCCATGACCAGGGAGCCGATCTCCTCGCGCGGCACCCAGCGGACCTCGCGGGACTCATCACTCGGCGTCGGCTCGCCGTCGATGGGGCGGGCGGTCAGAACGATGGAGAACTCCTGGCGGGCCTCTCCGTCGGAGGTGTAGAGGATCACATGCTTGGGGTCGGTGTAGGTGCCGACCAGGCCGGTGATCTCACACGTGACACCGGTCTCCTCCAGCGTCTCCCGGACGGCGGCCTGCGGCAGAGACTCCCCCAGGTCGATGGCACCGCCGGGTACGGCCCAGTTGCCGTTGTCGGAGCGGCGAATCATCAGGATGTCGCCGACGTCGTTGACGACGACGACGTTGACCGAGGGGACCAGGCTGTTGGGGGCGGGTGCGGCGGGGTCGTCGTAGAAGTCGATCCGGCGGGCCGTCATGGGTCAGGACTCTACCGGCCGAGCCTGGTCCCAGACGGATTCGAAGCTGTTGAGGTAGGTGGCCGCCATCGTGCCGCCGGGGACCCTGCGCAGGTGCATGACCGGGGCGTTGGAGGCGAAGGTGCCGTAGACGTGGCTGTTGACCAGCAGCTGGTCATCGGCGCGGTAGATGGAGTTGTACAGGACCGTGCGGTGAAAGCGGATCTCCACGTTCTCGTGCCGGCGCAGCGACCGGTAGAACACGAGCGCGGTCTTGACCTGGGCCGCCATGCCGTCGTTGATCCCCTCGTCGATGCCGCGCTGGGCGACCTCGGGTGAGTCGGGGTCGCCGAGCAGCATCCGGATCTTCACGCCCGCGTCGGCCCGGTCGGCGAAGACGCGGACGATGCCGGTGTCCTGGGCGATGAAGATGCCGCTGTAGACCAGGATGTCGATCTCCTGGCGGGCGGAGGCGAACAGTCGTCCCCAGGCGTCCTTGGGTACGGCCCAGCGGTGCGGGTAGACGGTGACGATCTCGGTCTCGGAGACGGCCGCGGTCTGGGCGGGGGTCATGGCCTCGGGCCACAGGTAGGCCTCCTCGACCCCCAGCAGCTTGGCCACGGCGAAGCGGTGCTTGCGGTAGGGCACCCGGCCTCGGGTGATCCATCGTTCCACGGTCTTGGCGTCGACCTCGATGGCCTCGGCCAGCTCCACGATGGTGGTTCCCCGTTCGAGTAACGCCGTACGCAACCGCTCGTTCGCCATCTCACCTGCCTGTCAGCGGGGACGTCCAGGGACGGGGCAATCGTAGACCGGACGTCCTGTACATGTCCCGTCCTGTAGTGATCACGTCCTACCTGCTCGTCGCACTCTCGGTATCGCAAGGCGTCACCGGCAGCGACGAGAGGAGAGACAACAATGATCAACGACACGCCCGCCTGCGGATGCGGCGCGGTTCTGGAGGAGGGGCGGTTCATCTGCCGTAAGTGCCGGGCGCGGGAGCGGTGGGTTCGCCGTCAGGTGGCCCGACGCAGGACGAGCCAGCGGCGCGGTCAGGTGCGGCGCCCGGCCAACCGCCCGTACGGCACCGCCGAGGCGGGGGTGATCTGGACGTGAGCGCGACCATGATCCCGCTGATCATCGGTCTGGTACTGAGCGTGGCGGTGTTCGTCGGCTACGTCGTCGTCCTGGTCGGGATGCGCCAGGAGGACCGGCGCATGCAGCTGGGCGAGACGCCTCCGAGCCGGGCGGCGGCTCTGGCCCGCCGGGTCACCGGCTGTCACGTGCGCGGGTGAGCGCGCTACTTCCCCTGGCTCAGCTCCGCCTCGACCTTCTCCAGCCGGGCCGACAAATCGCGCAGGGTGGCACGGATCTCGGCCAACTCATCGGAAACAGGCGGGGCTGGGGCGGCGTCCTCGCGGACGAACACGCCCTTGCCCTGCTGGCCGATCACCAGCCCCTCGTTCCGTAGGACCCCGACGGCGAGTTTCACCACGCTCAGCGAGGCGTCGTAGGCGGTCGCGAGCTGGGTTGTGGAGGGCAGCGGATCGCCGGGCGCGAGAGTGCCGCTCCGGATCCGGTCGCGCAGGTCGTCGGCGATCTGCAGGTAGCCCGGTCGCCCGGTGTTCTTGACCGTCCGCCTCTTCTTCGGTCGCGGGTGCCTCTAATTCAGCACAGACACACGACCAAGGCTAACCAAGCTGACTATGTTGTCCAGGATGAACAAGGAGGTCCATTCATACGGACCATCCCGATCCCCGTCGACACCCACCGGCTCCGCTTCACCTGCGTCAAGGCCGCCCGCCCCCGCGTCATCGACCAGGACAGCGGAAAGATCAAGACCGACAAGGACGGCAACAAGGTCTACGAATCCGTGCTCCTCGCCGAGGACGAGTTGGGCCGGATCGAACTGGTCAAGGTCGGAACCTCCGGAGAACCGCCCATCACTCCCGGACAGGACGTCGTCCCCACCGGCATGGTCGGCTACGTCTGGGAGATCCCCAGCAACGGCACCGCCCGCTGGGGCATCAGCTACAAGGCCGCCTCCATCGTCCCCGTCTCCGGCAGACCAACCAGCGGGAGCGGCGATGCCTAACCTGTCGCACTCCCTGCTCGTCTTGGCGACCGCGCTGGCCGTACTGGCAACCTGGCGGTTCTGGCCGATGGTCGGCTACCCGTTCACCGCCCTGAACGTGCGGGCTTCCTGGCGCAGGGTTGCCCTCGGCTGCGGGCTGACCAAGAAGCGCGCCCGCTGGGCCTTCACCCTCACCCCCGGCGCCCTGGTCTCCACCGGCACCGTGAAGGTACGGCGCCGCTTTCGCCGCATCGCCGTCGACACCACCCCGCGGATACGGCTCCCGCTGCCGAACCGACACGGCTGGCGCGTCACCGTCCACCTGCTGGAAGGGCAGATCCCCGACGACTACGCCCAGGTCGCCGAACGGCTCGCGCACTCCTGGGGCGTGCACGCCGTACGCGTGTCGTCCCCGCGCCCCGGACGGGTCGTCCTAGCCGCCATCATCCGAGACCCCCTGATGCGGGTCGATCGGCTACCACCGTCGGAGGAACTGCTCAAGGTCACGGTGGGACGCCTGGAGACCGGCGCACCATGGGTGATCGACTTCCGAACCGTCCCGCACTGGCTCAGCGCCGGAGCGACGCAGTCCGGCAAGTCCAACCTCGCCAACGCCCTCATCGTCGGCCTGGCCCCGCAACCGGTGGCGCTGGTCGGCTTCGACCTCAAGGGCGGGGTGGAATTCACCCCCTACACGCCCCGGCTGTCCGCGCTGGCCACCACCCGCACCGAGAGCGTGGGCCTGCTCGATGACCTGGTGACGCTCATGCTCAACCGGATGGACCTGTGTCGGAAAGCGGGCGCCCGCAACATCTGGCAGCTTCCCCCGGCGGTACGGCCGGTGCCGGTCGTGGTCCTGGTCGACGAGCTGGCCGAGCTGTACCTGATGGCCGACAGGTCCGAGAAGGACGAGGTCGCCCATACCTCTACGACCCTGCTGCGGGTGGCGCGGCTTGGCCGGGCGTTCGGGATCTACCTGTTCTGCTGCGGCCAGCGCATCGGCTCCGACCTCGGCCCCGGCGTCACCGCACTACGCGCCCAGTGTTCCGGGCGGATCTGCCACCGGGTCAACGATCCCGAAACCGCGACCATGACACTCGGCGACCTCGACCCGGCCGCCCTGGTCTCCGCGCGGGCGATCCCGGCCGAGACGCCGGGGGTGGCGATCGTGGCCTCCCAGGACGGCCAGTGGTACCGCGCCCGCTCCTTCCACGTCTCCGAGGCCGCCGCCGAACACGCGGCCTGGATGTACGCCGACCTGACCCCGTCCTGGGCGGAGATCACCGCCCACGCTCCGACGACCGAGTTCGACCCCGCCGACCTGGACGAACTCCTCACCGCCTGACCTGCCACAAGGAAGGGGGACACGATGCGACGCCTCATCCGTTGGCTGCTGGACGCCGGGCCGATCCTGACCCTGGCCGCCATCGCGGGTGCCGGATCGTTCACCCACATCCGCGACACCGCCGCCGAACACGGCCAGGACGGGTGGATGGCCTGGGCGGTGGCCGTGTGCGTCGACCTGACCTGCGTCATGGCCGCCCGGGAACGCCAGCGCGACAGGCACACCGGCCGTACCCGCAACGGCTGGATCTCCTGGCCCACCCTCGTCCTCATCGCCGGGATCGTCTTGTCCCTCGCCGCCAACCTCAACCAGGCCGACCCGTCCCCGTGGGGATGGATCACCGCCGCCACACCCGCCGGGGCGTTCCTCGTCGCCGTCTCCATGCTCGAACGGCGAGCAGCCAGCCCCCGACCTGAATCATCCCCGGCCTCATCCTCCGTACCGGAGATCGCCCCCGAACCCGTCCCGGCCTTCGACGCCGAGCAGGACGGGCCGTCCTCAGAGCTCCTCGACTACGCCCGGCGCGTGGCCAAGGAATACCAGACCGCGCACAGCAAACCCATCAGCCGCGACACGCTGCGCGCCCGTCTGGGTGTGTCCCATCAACTGGCCTCCGACCTGCTGCGCATCCTGCGCATCTCGCCGGACGCCCTGTGAAGAGGAGAACCGATCATGTCCACCGACACCCAGCGCCGTACCGCCTTCATCGGCGGCCTGCGCGACCTGGCCTTCTTTCTGGAGGCCAACCCCGCCGTTCCCGTCCCGACGGACTCGACGATCGTCACCTACTACCCCGAGCAGGGCACCGACGACGACCTGTGCGCCGAGATCGACCGGATCGCCGCCCTGTGCGGCACCTCCGTGGACCTGCGGCTGCTGCCGCTGGGCCTCTACACGATCTCGCGCTGCTTCGGCCCTGTCCACGTCGAGTGGACCGCCATCCTCAGCATCGCCAAGCCACCGCATGGGTCCTGAGCCGCCCGACGAGCCGGTGACACCGGCTGAGATCCCGTCCCGGTGGTGGCGGTGCTGCACCTGCGGCGGCACCGGAAGCGACAGCTACGGCACCACCTGCGAACACTGCGACGGCCTCGGCTTCTGCTGAGCCGTCGGCGCCCCCGGCCTGGCCGTACATCCGCCAAGACGCCCGCCAGGTCGGGGGCCATCCCCCTCACCCGAACGAGTGAAAGGAGGAGACCATCTTGCCCACAATCCACCCTGATCCGCACGCGATCGCAGGCATGATCACCCGCCTGGGCGACCGTAACTACCCCCGCTGGGCCTCCCAAATCCGCGCCACCGGCGGGTGCCGCCAGCCCATCCACCTGCGGGGCCGCGTCCTGCACGTCGACCGCGCCACCGGCCGGCTCCTGCACTCCTACACCACCGCCACCGAACCCGACGGCGTACTCCGCCTGCCGTGCAAGACCCGGCGAGCCTCCCGCTGCCCGACCTGCGCCGAGGTCTACCGAGCCGACACCTACCACCTCATCCGCGCCGGACTCGTCGGCGGCAAGGGCGTCCCGGCCTCGGTGACCGCTCACCCGTGCCTGTTCGTCACCCTCACCGCCCCCTCCTTCGGCGCCGTGCACACCCGCCGCGAGAAGAACGGCAGACCGCTGCCCTGCCGTCCTCGCCGAGACGCCGAAACCTGCCCACACGGCCGGGTGATGTCCTGCACCGCCCGCCACCGCGCCGACGAATCCTGCCTGGGCGAACCGCTGTGCCCGGACTGCTACGACTACACCGGCAGCGTGCTGTTCAACGCCCTCGCTCCCCAGCTGTGGAAGTACTTCACCGACGCCCTACGCCGCCGCGTCGCCAAACCGCAGGCCTAACCCGGCGGGAACTACGCGCCCAGTGCACGATCTCGTTTGCCAAGGTCGCCGAGTACCAGCGGCGCGGGGTGGTGCACTTCCACGCCGTCATCCGCCTCGACGGCCCCGACGGGCCGGACTCTCCCCCTCCGGCCTGGGCCACGGCGGAAATGCTGGCCGACGCCGTACGGCACGCCGCTCACGCGGTCACCGCGACCACCCCCGCCACCGCCGACGAACCCGGCCAGGTCCTGAGGTGGGGGCGGCAACTCGACGTCCGCGAGATCACCCTGGACGGGGAACTGTCGGACCAGGCGGTGGCCGGCTACATCGCCAAGTACGCCACCAAGGCCGCCGAATGCGTCGGCACCCTCGACCGGCGCATCAACCCCCTCAACGACCTGACCGCCTTCGACCTGCGCGACCACCCGCGCCGCCTCATCGCCGAATGCATGCGCCTGGGTGGCCTCGACGAATACGTCGACCTCCGACTCATTCAGTGGGCCCACATGCTCGGCTTCCGCGGCCACTTCTCCACCCGGTCCCGTCACTACTCCACCACCATGGGCGCCATCCGCGACGAACGCCGCGACCACACCCGCACCAACGAGATCACCACCGGACGCCTGCCCCTGTTCGACGAGGACACCGCCCTCGTGATCACCCACTGGGAGTACGCGGGCAAGGGCCTGTCCGCCGGTGATGCCCTTCTCCTCAGAGCTCTGACCCGCCCGCAGCTTTCATCAGCACCAGGAGGCGCGGATGAGTGAGGGGCTGCTTCTGACCGTCGATGAAGCCGCTGCCCGGCTCCGGGTAAGTCGATGGACCCTCTACTGCCTGATCCGCTCCAACGAACTTCAAAGCCTGAAGATCCGCCGCCGTCGCCTCATCCCGGCCGACGCGGTGACCGAGTGCATCCACAACCTGATGGAGGCGGCGTGACGACCAGGACCACGCTCGACACTCCCGGGGAAGAGCCCAAGCGGCAGAGCAGGCGCCGTATGCGGAAGCGCTCCAACGGCGAGGGAAGCATCTGGCCGCGCAAGGACGGCCGGTACGGCTACGCCGCCTTCGTGCCCACGACCGGCGGAACCGTGAAGCGGGTGCAGGGGTCGGCCCGTTCCCAGGAAGAGGCGCGAAAGAAGCTGACTGAGCTCCTGAAGAACGCGGACGAGGGCATCCCTGTCTCCTCCGAGAACTGGACTGTCAGCGACTACCTGAACTACTGGCTCAAGCACATCGTGAAGGAGGAACGGCGTCCCAAGACCTATCAGGGCTACGAGAGCGTCGTACGCCTTCATCTGATCCCCGGCCTGGGCAAGCGGCGACTGAACAAGCTCAACGCCCAGGACGTCCGTCTGTTCATCACCCAGACCCGTACCGAGTGCCAATGTTGCAAGCACGGATGGGACTCCTCACGCGAGACGCCCGTCTGCTGCGCGCTCAAGGCCGGCAAGTGCTGCGAATCCCGGCTCTCGACACGCATGGTTCAGTCCGTGCACGCCGTACTCCGCAACGCCCTGGAGTCCGCGGTACGCGAGGAGATCATCCCCCGCAACGCGGCCAAGCTGGTCAAGGTCCCGGTGCCCAAGTACAAGGTCAACCGCGGCCTGACCGTGCTCCAGGCCCGCGCCGTGCTCAAGGCCGCCAAGGAACACCGGCTGTCCGCCCTCTACGTCCTGGCGCTCTGCCTCGGTCTGCGGCGCGGGGAGCTCCTCGGTCTCCGCTGGGTGGACGTCGACCTCGACGGCGCCAAGCTCGAAGTGATCCAGACTCTCCAGCGGGTCGGAGGACGTCTCCAGTTCGTCCGCCCCAAGACCAACGACTCCGAGCGAACCGTCCCGCTCCCCTCGATCTGCGTGGAAGCGCTCCGAGAGCACCGTAGGCGGCAGTTCGCCGAGCGCTCCGACCACTGGGAGGATTGGGAGGAGAACAGCCTCGTCTTCCCGTCCCGGCGCGGGACACCGATGGAGCCGGACAACCTCCGGCGAAGCTGGGGAGCCATCCGCGAGGCGGCAGGGCTCGGCGAGATGCGCTTTCACGACCTCCGGCACACCTGCGTCACGCTGCTGCTCAACCTCGGCGTACCGCCCCAGACCGTCCGAGATATCGTCGGCCACAGCGACATCGAGGTGACCATGACCATCTACGCCCATGTTTCCCTCGACGACAAGCGTCACGCGCTCGGGAAACTTGGCGAGACTCTGGCGTAATACAAGCGTCCTCCGACGCCTCGGCTTAGGTCGAGGCGTCTTGCTATTTCTCAGCTCTGTGCGGCACGTCTCAGTAGAGCTGATGCGCCACCGTACTGAAGCCAGCCCGTCTACGATAGGGATCAAGCGCACACAAAGTGGATCGCTTTGCCTCCATTGCTCACAGGTGTCTGGGCGCCCGTCACCTGATGATTGACGGGGGTAAGGAGGTAGTGCTGATGGCTGGACGCCATCGCTGCAAACCCCATGATGTGTGGGCACGGCGGTTGCCTGTCCTTAACGCCGCTGCGGCGGTGACCACCCTGATTGCAGGGTTAGTCACCGTGATCGCAGTGGTGATCTCACTTTACAAGTGAGATCGAACGGGTAGCCCCCGGGCCAGTTCGGCCTCGCGGCGAGCGAGTCGTCCTGGTCCCGGGATTGAGGTAAGTGTCAGCACTTACCCGATCACACATGGGCCTGAGACCTTGATGTCCCTGCACCGTTAGCCGCCCTGCCTACAGCGTTGAACTCGCTTCGCGACACCCATCCGGTTCGGCCTCAGGTAAGTGTCGACACTTACCGCGTCACCGGATGCTCCTCGTTCGAGGCATCACGGATTTCGAGAAGAGCAGGCCAGCCCACGTTCCACCGAGACGTTGCTGTCAGCGTTGCTGTCACCAAAGATCAAAAAAGCCCCGAACGATGATCGTTCGGGGCTTCCATACTGCTCAGTTGCTGTGGTCAGGGGCAGGGTCGAACTGCCGACCTTCCGCTTTTCAGGCGGACGCTCGTACCAACTGAGCTACCTGACCTCGGTGGTGGATCGAACACCTACCAGAGCGGTCCTGACGGGACTTGAACCCGCGACCTCCACCTTGACAGGGTGGCGAGCACTCCAAACTGCTCTACAGGACCTTGCTTTTGTCGGAAGTTTTCGCTTCCGTCTTTCTTGCCTTGCTTAGCCTACCAGTTCTTCGGAGGTCTTCGACCTGCCGTTTCCCTGGCGAGCTCTCGCTCAGCAGGTGCCCCCAACGGGATTCGAACCCGTGTCGCCGCCTTGAAAGGGCGGTGTCCTAGGCCACTAGACGATGGGGGCTCGGAACTGGCGTCCCGCTCCGTTGCCGTCTTCCGCTGGAGACCTCTGAAGCATAGGGGACTTTTGACCCCGATGCCAAAGCGGCGTTCCGGCTAAGGCGGCGTGGCGCCGGTGGTCGCTCCCGTTGGAGACGGGGAGACCGTAGGCCCAGGAGAAATTGTACGGCCAGGGGCGCTCTCGACGTGACGCTCGATCTGGACGGATTGTTCCCCCAGCCCTCCCAGGGTGATGTCGTCCCAGGCCCGCAGGCGGTGTGACTTGCGGTCGAAGTACAGAACCGAGGCCGCGACGGGGGTCGGTTCGTCGTGTTCCAGGGCACGCAGGCCCGCGCCGCCCGTCGAACCCTGGACGAGCAGCCGGGTGCCCGAGGGCAGCAGTTCGGTCGATCTCTCGTGGGAGTGTCCCGCGAGAATCATGGGGGCCCGGCCGGAGAACTGCCTGGCGATCGTCGGGTCGTGCACGGCGACGAGGTCGACGGGCTTGCGTTCCAGGCCGAGCCTGGCCGCGTGCTCGCTCCCGAAGGCCGCCAGCGACTCAAGGTCGGAGTCGACCGAAACGGACTTGTCCGGGGTGAACCGGGGATCACCGAGACCGTAGATGCGCAGCCCCGCCACGGTCTTGACGGTGTCGTCGAGGACCACGGCGCCCTTCTGCTTCGCGACCGCCTTCTGGGTCGAGCCGGAGTCGTGGTTGCCCCTGACAAAGACGTACGGCAGGCCGAGCCGGCTGATCTCCTCGGTGAACTTGTCCTCGGGTCCCGTCCCGTGGTCGGTCAGGTCACCGGTGTCCACGACCGCGTCGATCTTGAACTGCTCGGTGAGCGAGCGGATGACGTTCCAGGCGATCGGATTGAGGTGGATGTCCGAGACGTGCAGGATCCTGATCGAGGCCGGGTCGGAGTCGTACAGCGGCAGGGCCGAGACCGTGTCATAGAGCTGGGAGACGTTGTTGACCAGCTTGGCGAGCTGGGTCCGGTACGACTCGAACCGCGTCACGATCGACTCGGCGTCACCCACCAGGGAGGGCGCCCCGGCGAGCAGGCCGGTGTACTTCGGCTCGACGACCGCCGAAGGACGGAAGGTCAGCGCGACGGCCGCGCCCGTGCCCGCGATGGCGACCACGGCGCTCAGCAGGCCCGCCAGCGCCGGTCCCGGCCTCCGGAAGACGATCAGCGAGCCGATCAGGCCCCCCGCGAGGCCGCACACCAGGGCCCTGATGACCAGGGTCCTGACCCCCTCGCGCAGTTCCTTCTCCATCATGGCGGGCAGCCGGGCTGACATCCGCGGGTTGTCCAGGATCATGGCGACCCTGGCGGTGTTGATGTTCTCCAGCGTGAGACGCAGGCCGACCGGCGCGTCGTGGGTGTCGAACAGCAGCGTGCCGAACGGATGCGCGTCCAGGACGGTCTCCCCCGTCCAGGACGGCTCGGCCGTCATACCGAGTTCGACGGGGCCGACGTTGGCGCGTACGGGGCCGCCGAGCATGATGCCGAGCCAGGCCGACGCGAGGGCCACGGCGACGACCGCCGCGCCGCGCATGACGCGTCCCACGGCGAAGCTGCGGAGCCGCCTGGCCCGCTTTCCGAGGTTCTTGAGCTTTCTGAGATCCATCCGCTCCGCCCTCTACCCGGAAACCGGAGGCACAATGGCGGGTGTGATCGAAGTCTCGCGAGAGAGGTTCGAGGAACTCGTGGCCGAGGCGCTGGACACGATCCCTCCCGAGCTGACGAGAGTGATGAACAACGTGGTCGTCGTGGTCGTGGACGATCCGCCCGAACCTGACCTTCTTGGGTTGTACACCGGGATTCCACTCACCGAGCGCGGGGACTGGTACGCGGGAGTGTTACCCGACCGCATTGAGATCTACCGTAACTCCATACTTTCCATATGTAAGTCCGAAAGTGATGTGGTGCACGAGGTCCGCATCACCGTGGTCCACGAGGTGGGTCACCACTTCGGCATCGACGACGACAGGCTGCACGAGCTCGGCTGGTGATCAACAAGACACAACCCTCTACACGGGAAATATCGCAGTATTTCACCACGCTGTGCAGGGGCTTCGTCGCTTTCGGTTGCGCGACGCCGCTTCACCGGGCACCGTAGGTTACATACTGACCACCCACAGTCAATGTGCCTGCAGCCCAGCGGAGTCCTATGGCGGCCACCCGGCCCGGTCGGCTACCCGGGCGGCACCGCCGCCCCGCCGAGCGCCCAGTGACATATGGCGAAATCATCGCCATTGGCGAGTTTCGTGCGCTCTGGATGGCCCAGGGGCTTTCTCTCCTCGGCGACCAGCTCTCACGAGTCGCGTTGTCCGTGCTGGTTTTCCAGCGTACGGAGTCCCCCCTGGCCACGGCGGCGGTCTACGCCCTGACCTACCTTCCCCCGATCATCGGCGGGCCACTGCTCTCGGCACTCGCCGACCGGCACGCCCGGCGACACATCATGATCCTGTGCGACCTGCTCAGAGCACTCCTGGTAGCGCTCATGGCGATTCCCGGGACGCCGTTCCCCGCGCTGTGCGCCCTGGTCTTCTGCGTGGTGCTGCTCAGCGCCCCGTTCTCGGCCGCCAGGGCCGCGCTGCTGCCCGAGATCCTGGAGGGCGACCGCTACGTCGTCGGCTCCGCCCTGCAGAACATGACCAACCAGGGGGCCCAGATGCTGGGCTTCGCCGTCGGTGGCGCCCTGATCATGGGCATGGGACCGTACCGGGCGCTGGCTCTCGACGCGGCGACCTATCTGGCCTCCGCACTGATCCTGGTCTCCGGTGTACGGCGCCGCCCCGCCCCCGCCCGCGACGACACGGCCTCACCCTCGATGTGGACCATGACCCGTGCGGGCACCAAGCTCGTCTTCGGCGACGGACGGCTGCGCACGCTCGTCATGTTCGCCTGGTTATGTGGCTTCTACGTGCTTCCTGAGGGGATCGCCACCCCCTATGCCGCGACGCTGACCGACGATCCACAGCGCATCTCCTTCATCGCGGGCCTGCTGATGGCCGCGATGCCCACCGGGACTGTCGTCGGTGCCTTCCTCTTCGGCCGCTACGTCACCCCGTCGAGACGGCTGCGGCTGATGGGCTGGCTGGCGATGCTGACGTGCGCACCACTGGTGGCCTGTGCCGTACGGCCGCCGCTGGTTGTGGTGTTGGTCCTGTGGTTCCTGTCGGGGGTCGGCGGGGCCTACCAGCTTGCGGCGAACGCCGCGTTCGTGCAGTGCATCCCCGCCGAACGGAGAGCCCTGGCCTTCGGGCTCGTGCACTCGGGCCTGCTCGCGTCGCAGGGCATCGGCATCCTGGTGGGCGGCGCCGCCGCCGACAGGCTCGGTCCCGAGACCGTGGTGGCACTGGCCGGCGCGGCCGGTCTCCTTCTGGCAGCCGCGCTGGCCGTGCTCTGGGTCCGATCTCGCCAGGAGATCATCGAAATGGCTCGTATGGAGACGTCCGCCTGATTCACACCTGGGGGGCGGGGCCGCCGTTGTCGCGCGGGGCCGTACCGGGGGCAGGGTGGGGTGCGACCGGGTCCTGGTGGGTGGGGTACTCCGGGGCCTGGTAGGAACCCTGGTGGGTGTCGCGCTGGCCGGTGTTCCTGCTCCAGCTCTCGGCCTTCGCCCAGCCCTGCTCGGCCTTGGCCTTGGCGTCCAGCCACACGGGGTTGTCCTTGTTCTTGCTGACCAGGTCCTGCAGGATCGAGGAGTCCTTGCCCTCCTCGGGCAGCAGCAGCCAGCCGACCGCGTAGATCCCGATGCCGAGACCACCGAAGAAGGTGGCGACGGCCAGGGCCGCGCGGATGATGTTGGGGTCGACTCCGACATACCGTCCGAGCCCGGAGGCCACACCCGCGATGATGCGCCCATCCCTGGTCCGACGGAGCCGCTTGACGCCTGAGAACTCGTTTTCGTTCATGTCTTCAGACTGCCCCCAAAGGGACATCGCTCACATCAGGATTCCCCCTGGGAGGACCCTGACATCCCTCCTAGGACACCGCTAATACCCTGACAGGGGCCGATGAGAGAGGAACACCTTATGGACGACCTCCTGCGCGTCGACGACAGCTTCTCCGAGGAACAGCGGCTCATCCGCGACACCGTGAGCGAGTTCGTCGCGGACAAGGTGCTCCCCCACGTGGGCGAGTGGTTCGAGGAGGCGGTCTTCCCCTCCCGCGAACTGGCGCCGCTCCTCGGCTCACTCGGCCTGCTCGGCATGCACCTCGACGGGTACGGCTGCGTGGGCCTCGACGCCGTCTCCTACGGCATCGCCTGCCGGGAGCTTGAGGCGGGTGACTCGGGTCTGCGCTCCTTCGTCTCCGTGCAGGGCTCGCTGGCCATGTTCCCCATCTGGAAGTACGGCTCCGCGGAGCAGAAGGAGGAGTGGCTGCCCAGGATGGCCTCCGGGGAGGCGATCGGCTGCTTCGGCCTCACCGAACCCGACCACGGCTCCGACCCCGCCGGGATGCGTACCCACGCCAAACAGGACCCTTCCGGCGACTGGCTCCTCAACGGCTCCAAGATGTGGATCACCAACGGCTCCGTCGCCGACGTCGCCGTGGTCTGGGCCCAGACGGAGGACGGCATCCGCGGCTTCGTCGTCCCCACCGACACTCCCGGTTTCTCCGCCCCTGAGATCCACATGAAGATGTCCCTGAGAGCCTCGGTGACCTCGTCGCTGTATTTCGACGACGTCCGCCTCCCGGCGGCAGCCGTACTGCCCGGAGTGCGTGGGTTGAAGGGGCCTCTGTCGTGTCTGTCCGAGGCCCGGTTCGGCATCCTGTGGGGCGTCGTGGGCGCGGCCCGCGCCTGTCTGGAGGCCGCCGTCGACTACTCGCGGACCCGCGTCCAGTTCGGCAAGCCCATCGGGGCCTTCCAGCTGACCCAGGAGAAGCTCGCCTGGATGTATGTCGGCCTCGGCCAGGCGCAGCTCACCGCCCTCCATCTGGGCCGCCTGAAGGACGCGGGCACCCTCACCCCCCGGCAGGTCAGCTTCGGCAAACTCGCCAACGTCCGCGCCGCGCTGGACATCGCCCGCCAGGCCCGCTCGGTCCTGGGCGGCAACGGCATCACGCTGGAGTATCCCGTGATCAGGCACATGAACAACCTGGAGAGCGTATTGACTTACGAGGGCACCCAGGAGATCCACACCCTGGTCCTCGGCGAAGCCCTGACCGGAATCCCCGCCTACCGCTGAGCCGTACGGCTTGGCGCCTCGGGTTCCCGTCGTCGCCCGAGTGTGGGGCCGCCCTGTGGACTACCGCTGGGCCGTACGGCTGCCGCTGATCAACGGCCGAGTGCGGGGCGTTGCGGCCTGCCGCTGGGGCGCCAGAGGGGAGTTTGTGCCGCCCTGGCCAGTTTCTCCTGCCAGAAGACGCCCCGGCGCATGTAGAAGCGGAACAGTTCCGCGGTCGCCCGGGCGTCGGCCAGCGCGGCGTGGGCGCCGGAGAGCGGTATGCCCGCCCGTTCGCAGCAGGCGGCCAGGGTCCACTTCCCCGCGGAGAGGAAGTCGGGGGCGAGCTTCTGCGTGCACAGGGTCTCGGTCAGCCAGTGACTTTCGGGCAGAACCCGGAGGAACCGGAGGTCGAAGGAGGTGTTGTGGGCCACCAGGACGCGCCCTGCGACCCGCTGCCAGATGTCGTCGAGCACCTCCTCGATCACCGGCGCCCGCGCGACCATCGCCTCGGTGATCCCGTGCACGTGCACGGCCCCGGTCGCCCGCCGAGGGTTGACCAGCGAGTGCCACTCATCGAGGACCTCGCCCTCGGTGGTCAGGGAGACGAGGGCGATCTCGCAGATCTGGTCCCCCTTCGCCGGGGAAAACCCCGTGGTCTCCACATCGACCACGACATACCCTTGCCTGGAGGACACGCGTACCCCCTCGGCGGACTCAAGCCCCGAGCTCGTCATGAGTGCCACTGTATGATCCATACACCCCTGTCCACACACGGTTCGTCCAACCACCGCCCCTCCCGGGGCCTGGCAACGGACGTTGGTGGACACTATCCTCGGTACGCTGTCTCAAGCGGGGCGTTAGCTCAATGGTTAGAGCTGCGGACTTTTAATCCGTAGGTTCTGGGTTCGAGTCCCAGGCGCCCTACCACTCCTGACCAGGAAACAAGGCCTGAACTGGGCATTTGTTCCTGGTGATCTTCCCCGGCGCATGCAGTCGGACGTAGCCCCATGCCGCCGTTCGCGGAATGGAATCGGCGACGTTTCCCCGGGTTTAGAGGGTGTCTTCGATCCCGTGTGCAAGATCGTGATCTGGCCCGGGGGAGGCACCACCGTCGGAAAGACCTCGTTTGCAGAGGAATGTCATCGAGGGCGATGGGCCCGGATGTCCACGGGGCGTCCGTCGGGATCGCGAGCCGTCATCGTCCATTGCGTGGGCAGTGTTTCGATCTGTCCGACCGGTTGCCCAGCATCCAGAATCCGTTCGCGAAGCTCACACAGTTGTGCGTATGTGCCCACGCGCAGTCCCCAACCCGCCCGGTTCAGGGGATCAAGATCGAGGGTGGGGACGGTAGCGGTTTCGACGATCATCAGATGGTCGGCCCCGCCGACATCGAGGACTGCGATCCGAGGATCAGCAGAGGTAGCAGCGCGCTCGAACGCGAGCGTTGCTCCGAGCAACTTCGTGTAATACGCCACGAGCCGGTCGAGTTCGATCGTGGACAGTGTCAGATGGTTGATTCCAAGCAGATCGGTCATGATCAACCGACCGTAGCTCAGCCACACCACGATCTTGCACGCGGGATCGACGCCGATCCGGCGGGGCCGTCCCGAGGCTTTCTCGTATGGGGCGATTCATTTTCCGCAGCCCGAGGCGTTCATGATCAAGCTGTGTGCGGTACGGCTCGGATTGTCGGTGTGGTAGGCCACACTCTGCCAGGTCAGGATGATCACCAACAGGGCGAAGGCGTTGACATGGCACAGTTGCTGCGGAGGCTCGACGATGAGATCTACATCGAGTACAACACGTTCGGGCTGGACGGCACTGATCTGCCGACGTGGGGTTCCCCCACCGACGAGATCTACCACTTCGTCGCAGCCGTGCGGCTGGAGTCCTGGGATGCCGAGCCTGGGCCAGCAGATGCCTCGTGGACGCCGGTCAGCTCGACGACGTTCGTCGCGGAGAGCGGTGTGGTCGCCATCGTCTCGATGATGGACGGCAGGGGGCATGACTTCTTGATTGGGCCGCCGCGTTTCGAGTACGGCGTGGACATGTATCTGCGTGCGCCAGAGCCGGGCGACGGGCATGCCACGGGTAAGTGCGAGGAGACGTGGCTGCTGAGGTTCTGGCCGATCCGGGACGTCTTCGACCCGATCACGCACGCGGCGCCGTTCTCCTATATCGCGCGCGGGGTTCTGTACTACTCGATCGACCTTGAACCCGAGCAACTCGTGCAACCGCCGGCGCGGCGGGAGGTGCCGGTACCGGTCTCGGCGGTAACGGACTGGGCGTCGCTGCGCGTGGACCCGGATTTGGACACCTTCGATGGCTGGCTACGTAGGTTGCGCCGCATGGCCGAAAACAGGGACGTCACCGTTCACGAGTTGCTGCGCGCGGCCGGGATTGACATCGAGGACGGCGTGGACCTCACTCCGGCCTCCTGTACCCCTCCGCAGGCGCGTGCGGGGCGGTTCAAGGATCCGCTGATTGACCGCTACTACGCCGAGCAGGCGCAGCGGGGCTCGCTGTCCGGGAAAAACCTGAGCGAGGATCAGCTGCGCGAGTATACCGACGGCGAGCGCATCGCCAAGGAGTTGTGCCGTGCTGACACCCGGACGTTCTCTGTGCCCGTCGAAGGCCGTGGTGCCCTGTATGTACCACCGGGTGTCAGCCGCCGCGTGTGGCGGTGGGAGGACGACATGCTCGGCGGCGAACTCATGGACGACGGGCTGACAGTGGATCGGCAGATTCTGGCCAGGAACCCGTGGACCAGGCAGATCCTCGTCTCCGGCATCGTGACGGTCCTGCGCCGCGATCACAACAGGCGCGGCTGTGACGACACCGTCTGGTACGTGGTGCGCGACGCCGAGCCGCACGAGGCGGCCAGGACTTTGTGTGCGGAGGCCACCTGGGAGGAAGACCCGGAGCGGCGCCAGGTCTTGGACGAGGTGGCCAGGGAGAAGCTGCTCGACCTGCGGGCCACCTACAGGAGCCGGGAGAGGTGAGGGCATCGCCGCATCGCCGCTACTTCCGGCCCGACACCACCATGGATCAGAAAGAGGCACCGGGTATGGCGGCGCCGAGAACGGGGCGGTGAAGGTGTCCCGGGATGATCGTGATGCCGGTGACGCGGCCAGCCAGGGCCAGGCCCTCCGGGATGGGGTTGTCGATGCTGTCCTCGGCGGCCGGATCGATGCCCAGTTCGCGGAGGTGACGGTTGAGTCGGTCGCGATCCGCACCCCACCTGTCGACGGGAAACCCCGGGTTGATGTCGGTGATGAGCTGGCCGTCGACGGCATAGGCGACGTGGTGCTGGGCGTAGTCGTGCCGATGCACCGTCACGGCCTCTCCGCCGTCGCGTGACAGGGCGCCCAGAACCTCTCGTCGTGCGCCGCGCCAGCCGCAGTCCTCGATCGCGATGCTCCAGTCCCCGATTCGCCTCACGGTGATGATCTGAGGTCCTTCCGGATAGGAGTAGTCCCAATCTTCGATCAGCCGGATGTCCTCGTCCGCGGCGCCGAGCCGACGCAGCACCTCGTGCTCGTCGAGCCCACGAACGAAGACGATCGTGTAGACGTCCCCGAGCTGGCTGTTCCCCTCCCACGCGTAGTCCTCCGGCGACGGGCCGGGGGTTCTCGCGGTGGCGTGGACCATCTCGAACGTTCTCGCCTGCTCGTAGACCTCGGGATGAGCGGCGAGGAAGGCGTCGATGATCTCCGGTGCGACCCGGCCACGCTCGCTGACGGCATAGCCCTTCGCCTTCGCCCATTCGCGCATGCGGAGGGAGGTGTCACGGGAGAGCCCCTCGCGGTAGGTGACACGGAGGGGTGCGAAGTCAGCATCAGACATGATCAAAAACTACTTGCCTTGTCCGCCCGTCCAGACCCTGTGCTTCTCTCGACAGGCCGTGACGACGAGGCTGAAGTGCGGGCCAAGTCACCGGGATCTTCGTTATCCAAAGATCCGAACATACACGGAACGCCCCACGGCGCATTCGGCCGGTAAGTCTGGCTAATCACCAGATCAGAGCGCCGAGTGCCCCATGAAAAGTCGTCTACTTTTGACCCGTAGATTCTGGGTTCGAGTCCCAGGCGCCCTATTTCAATGACCTGGGCAGACTCCCCGTTTCATGATCGGGAGGTCTGCCCAGGGTTGCAATCGGGTCGCGTTCAGCCGTCGAACGGTGCTCGTCCCATCCGCGCCGCCGCGTCCACCGCCAGCGTCTCCGTGATGTGGGCGTAGCGCTTGGTCGTGGTGAGGTGGGAGTGTCCCAGGGCGCCTGCGCACCCCGCAGGTCAACGCCCTGTTCCAGGGTGTGGCGCGTCGTGCACCCGGGCGATCTTGGCGAGGTTCAGGATCTCTTCCACTCGTCCCCGGCGTCGATCGGAGCGCCCAAGGGCGTGCACCACAACAGGTCCCGGCCCCGCCTTCCGTTCGGCTTTCTGCGTCTCGTGGCGGAGCCTGAGCAGTTCGAACAGGGTAGATGTAAGGCGATCTTGCGCCGCCTCTTGCCCTTGGACTTGGTGAAGGCCCACCCCCGACCCGTTGCGGACAGGTCACCCCATGTTCGGTGCAGAACCCCGGGCGCTTCCCGCCGGATGTGCGTCTTTGCCAGTGACGCACCGGTCCACAACCTAATTTGCAGGCGCTTACCGCTTATCCTGCAGAAACGGGATTATTCGAAGGTCAGCTCATACACCACCGGCGTGGAGGTGACCGCTGGTTCCTGGCTGGAGCGCTGCGCCAGTGCATGCGGGGGATCCGGGACTGAGTCAGGCACGGCAGCGTTCCTCCCGAAGGGGGACGAAGGTGCCTATAGTGGTGAGCAGCTCTCGTGGTCTAGCGGCCCAGGACAGCCGAGCGCTCTTTGGGACTCGACGGCGTCGGTTCGAATCCGGCCGGGAGCTTGAGCTTTGGGCGTGCGACCGCGCGGCTGAGGCCCACCCAGAACGCTGCGGCGCCCCGTTGTCCCGAAGGACAGTGGGGCGCTTTTGTCTGGACTTGCGAGCCATTACATGGAGTTCTCTGGCGGCCGCATCCACGGTCCGTCCACTGCGTCGGTCAGGCGGCCATACCCGCCCGTCGAATCCGGTTCTTCTGGCGTTACGAAAAGGGGATGAAGAGGCAGCTGCTTCGGTTGACCTTTTTATTGGATTTGATTTCGAGCCTTTTTGAAGCAGTACGTCGACTGGCATGCTGCATACACGATCGAGAAGCGAATTATGGTCGGCCATGAGCGCGTAAGGAAATCCTCACGTGCCAGGACAATCGTTGTGTGTGTTGTTGTCGCAGGTGTGGTGCTCGTCTGTGGTCTGTTTCTTCTCAACCGTGATGACTCCCGGCAGGTGGATCTGTCCACCGTGCTGGACCAGGTTCGGTCCGGCAGGGTCTTCACGGCCAAGATTGTCGACGCCGAGCGGCGGATTGAGATCATCACGGTGGACAAGAAGCACTTTCACGCCTACTGGGGTGAGACTGACGAGCGGGGTGCGAGCCTTGTCGATGTGCTCACGAAGGCTCAGCTTCCGGGCGGTTACTCGGTTGAGGTTCCCATATCCCGGGGGTGACCCCGGGGTGTCGAGATTCGTTGTGGTCGCTCGCCGTACGTGATCGGGACGCCAGGAGTGGGGCTGGACCCACTCGGTCGTACGGCCATGCCCATATTGGGTTGGTTGGGGGGTCCGTAACGTCGTTGGCACAGCGACGGCGGAGGAGAGAGATCATGGCGAACATCGGTGACATCGCGGCCTCGGCAGGGTTCGTCACGGTGAAGAAGTGTGTTGTGCTTTTTGGGGCCGTTGGTGGCATCGTTCTGGGGACGGTCGCGGTGATGGCGTTCGCCGGGCATGAGGTGAGTTCGTTCATGTGGATCCGGGGAGGCGTCCTGCTCGCGGTCGCGCCGCTGATTTATCGGATGGTCGTCCGTGCTTCTGAGGGGTCGTACAAGGCGCTCGACCGGGTGCGCACCCTGTCCACCATTCTGCCGATCGCGATCATCGGTGTTGACCTGATTCCCGGTCTCTGCCCGGCGTGGTACGCGGTGCTCCAGGGGTTGTCCGCGCTGGCCCTTGTCGGCGTCGCCTTCATCACCCGTGGTTCCGCGATGCGCGCCGCCTTCCCCGAGAAGAAGTGAAGTCATGAGCCCTTCGGAGGGTCGGGCCGCGCACGCCGCTTCGACCTTCCGCGCTCGCGTCACCTGTGGCGCCCGATTCCCGATCGACCGGCTGGCCGTACCCCTCTAGAGAAAAGCAGGGGCGGACGGCGGCGGTCAGTTGTTGGGTTCCTTTCGGATCTTGGCGTAGTGGCGGGCGGCTCGGGCTCGGTTGCCGCAGCCGGGTGAGCACCATTCGCGCCTCGGGATGTCGCGGACGAAGTACAGCACGCAGCCCGGCGCCTGGCAGACGCGGAGCTGGCAGCACGATGGTCCGGCGAACAGGTCCACGGCGTCCTCGGCCAGTGCGGTGACCGCGGCGGCGACGGGACGGCCGCTGAAGCACACCGCCGCGTGCGGCTCGGGAGTGGCACGCAGCTCGTGCCAGCGGGGGGTCTGGCCCGCATGGCGGTTGAGGGTCGTGACCGCGTCCGGGTCGAGGTCGTGGCCGTCGACGGCCGCGGCGCAGAGGGTCCTGATGGCGTCCCGCAGTTCCCTGGTGAGGCGCAGGTCGCGGTCGGTCACGCCGTGGATGTCGGCGTCGTCGAGTTCGACCGCGAGGCGTGGGCGCATGTCGCGCAGCCACGCGGCCAGGTGCTCGACGGTCTGCAGGCCCTCCTTGCGACGGCCTCTCGCGGCGTAGACGGTGTTGGCCAGTTCGATGGGCGGCGGTTCGCCGAGGAGCGGAGCACCGCCACCTGTGAGGTGTTCCACTTTCACCCTTCTAACGCTACATCCAGGTTGACAGCGTTATAACCGCTGTGCGTATTCTAACGGTCTGAGAGCCGATAAACCGTTAGAAGCTGGAGACTTCGCATGAGCACACCGGCCCTGCAGACCGGACACGTCGGTCTGAACGTGACCGACCTGGCGCGTTCCATCGCCTTCTACCGCCGGGTCTTCGGCGTCGAGGTCCTGGGCGAGCAGAGCGAGGGCGACCGCAGATTCGCCTTCCTCGGCCGTGACGGCACGCTGCTGGTGACGCTGTGGCAGCAGAGCGGCGGCACGTTCCCCGTGGACCGGCCCGGCCTGCACCACCTGTCGTTCCAGGTGCCCGACATCGAGGCAGTCCGCCGTACCGAGGCCACCCTGCGCGAGCTCGGCGCGGAGCTGGTCTACGACGGGGTCGTCCCGCACGGCGAGGGAGCGTCCTCCGGTGGGGTGTTCTTCACCGATCCGGACGGCATCCGCCTTGAGGTCTACGCGCCGAGCGGCGCCGACACCGCACCGGCGCCCACCCAGGGCGCGCCGACCTGCGGATTCTTCTAAGCCATGTTCCACAGGGGCGAACATGTGGTGCAGCGCCGCGCCGGGGTAACCGTCGAAGGGCGGGGGTCGGCCGGTGTGGGGGCGAACATCCCACCGGTGGCGGCGGAGTTTCTCGGTCTTCAGCGGTTTCTGGTGCTCGCGGCGACCGACGAGGCGGAGGCGGCGTGGGTCACGGTGCTCACCGGTCCGCCCGGGTTCGCCACGGCGGTCGATGACCGTACCGTCGTCGCCGACCGGCTGCCGGGAACCGGTGATCCCCTCGAAGGCCTCTTCGAGACCGAGCGGCAGGTGGGGGTGCTCGCGATCGAACCGGCCGCCAGGAAGCGGATGCGCGTCAACGGCAGGGGACGTCGGCACGGGGACCGGCTCGTGATCCGCACCGAACAGGTGTATGCCAACTGCCCGAAACACATCCAGACCCGTAGCTATGCCGACGACTCACCCTCGGCGGACAGGACGGCGCTCGTCACCGGCGAGCTCACCGCCGACCAGCGGCGGTGGATCACCGCGGCCGACACGTTCTTCGTCGGCACGTACGCGGCAGGGCTGGGGGCCGACGCGTCACACCGCGGCGGCAACCCCGGGTTCGTCACGGTGACCGACGGCGGTCGGCTGACCTGGCCCGACTACGTCGGCAACTCGATGTACATGACGCTGGGCAACCTCGAACTCGAACCGCGCTGCGGGCTGCTGTTCCTGGACTGGGAGAACGGCCACACCCTGCACCTGACCGGCCGCGCCCGTGTCGACTGGGACCGGGAGCGGGCAGCAGCCGTACCGGGTGCGCAGCGGTTGGTCGACTTCGACGTCGAGGAGGTCGTCGAGGTCGTCGGCGGGCTCCCCCAACGGTGGTCCTTCGGCGGCTACTCCCGGTTCAACCCCGTCTGAGAGAGAACCATGCGCGTCCATGTCGACATGACCCTGTGCCAGACCCACGCCCAGTGCGTGTTCGCCGCCCCGGAGGTGTTCGCCATCGGCGACGACGAGGAGCTGGTCTACGACGCCGCGCCCGGCGACGCGTCGTGGCCCGCCGTCGAGGAGGCGGCCCGCGCCTGTCCCGTGCAGGCGATCTTCCTGGACGAGGACTGACCGACGCGCCGCGTCACGATCTCCGACACCGTACGGCGAGCCTGAGCGCGGTGCGGAAGCTCCGCCAGACGACGAGAACAGACGATGAGAACAACAGACGATGAGAACAGAGGAGTGCACATGAGCCGTCCGCCCTTTCCGCCCTTCACCGCCGAGACCGCCCGCGCCAAGGTCCAGGCCGCGGAGGACGCCTGGAACACCCGCGACCCGCAGCGGGTGGCACTCGCCTATACGCCCGACTCGGTCTGGCGTAACCGCGACGAGTTCGTCACCGGTCGCGATGAGATCGTCGCCTTCCTGACCCGCAAATGGGAAAAAGAACTCGACTACGCCCTTCGCAAGGAACTCTGGGCGTTCACCGAGGACCGGATCGCCGTCCGGTTCCAGTACGAATGGCACGACGCCGAAGGACAGTGGTGGCGCAGCTACGGCAACGAGCTGTGGGAGTTCGACGCCGAGGGGCTGATGCGACGACGCGAGGCGAGCATCAACGACCTCAGGATCACCGCGGAACAGCGACGCGTCTTCGGCCCCCGCCAGGCCGACGAGCACGGCCTCTCCATTCCGCTCGCCTAGCCGCTCCGCCCGATCGAGGAGTGCCGGTCGGTCGTCGGGGGGACGACGCGCGCCGACACCGGCACCTACCTTCCCAATCTGACCGCCCGGTTCGCGGCGGTCCTCATGGGAGGGGAAGAACAATGTCGGTGCTCGCGGATCCACGCGCCTTTCGCAGGTCGGCAGCCGGGATCTGCCTGATCGTCGCGCCGCTCGTCTACGTGGTGGCCATCGTCGCCGACCCGGCGCTCAGGCAGGGTGGCGACACCGTCGGCGTCTACGGCAAGTATCCGGAGCAGGTCTCGGTCAGTGCCTCACTGCTCCACTGGAGCTGGGTGCTGCTGCTCCCCGGCATCGTCGGGATGATCCACCTGATTCGGGAGCGTGGCGTCATCTTCGGGCACATCGCCGGGGGGCTCGCGTTCCTCGGCATCGTGAACTTCTCCGGGCTGATGCTCGGCGACTTCTTCTACTCGCGGCTCGAAAGGGCTCTGCCCGCCGCCCAGGGCGCCATGCTCGCGGACCAGGCGTTCGCCGACCCCGGGGCCCGGTACGGATTCCAGATCCCGGGGTTCGTCGGGCTGCTCGGTCTGTTCCTGCTCGGTCTGGCCCTGGCCTACGCCCGGCGCGGGCCGTGGTGGGCTCCCTTCGCGATGCTGATCGGCATCCTGGTGGGGCCGGTCTTCCCGTTCGGCACGATCGCGGGCGGGGCGCTCTATCTCGGCGGTGCCGGAGTGATCGGGCTCGGGATGCTGCGGATGAGCGACGACGAGTGGTCGGGGGAACCGGCTCAGCCGAGCGGGAACCTCGCGAACACCCGGTAGTGGCCGCCCGCGATGGGGCCGACGGACAGTTCGCCGCCGTGCATCTCGGTCCGTTCCCGCATCCCGATCAGGCCGTGTCCGCCGTCGGGCAGAGGGTGGGCGGCGCCGTCGTCCGGGCCCGCTCCGTCGTTGATCACGAGGATGCTCAGCTCGGCGGGGCCGTACGCGATGGTGATGTCCACGTTGGAGGCGCGCGCGTGTTTCAGCACGTTCGTCAGAGCTTCCTGGACCAGGCGGTAGGCGGACAGGTCGAGTCCGGAGGACAGGGGCGCCGGGGTGCCGATGATCCGTAGCTCGATCTTCGGCCCCGCTTCCCTGACCTGCGCGATCAGTTCGTCCAGGCGGTCCAGGCCGGGCTGGGGAGCGGAGCGCAGCATGCCCAGCATGAGCATGAGTTCGCCGATGGTCTCCCGACCGGCCTGCTCGACGCCGAGCAGCAGCGTGCGTTCGCGTTCCTGGCCGTCGCCGAGCATTCTGCGCACCCCGCCCACGTGCAGGGTCATCAGGCTCACGTTGTGGGAGACGATGTCGTGCAGTTCGCGGGCGATCCGCGCGCGCTCCTCGGCCACCGCCCAGCGGGCCCGCTCCTCACGTTCCATCTCCAGGCGGGTGCTGTGCCGGGCCAGCCGGGTCGTCCGGTCCATCTGCCGACGCAGCAGGATGCCGCTGGTGTAGGCCACCCCCACGAAGATGGCGGTGATCAGGACTTCCGGGACGTCGACGTGTCTCAGGGTCTGCAGGTGGCCGTACGCGATCAGCAGACAGCCGAGTCCGGCGATCCCGCGGCGGCTGCGCAGCTCGGCCGCGCTCGCCACGCCGTGCAGGAGGATCAGGGTTGAGTAGAGGTGCCACGCGGCGTAGTACTCCGCGTTCGTCATCCTCTGTACGGCGAAGCCGAGCACGGTCAGCGCCAGAAGAGCGGTCATCGGGAACGTGCGCCGGAAGAGCAGCAGCACCCCGGAGAGGATCGCCCCCACCGCCATCGGCGTCGGGTTCTCGATCTGGTCGTATCCGAGCCCCTGGCGGCCGAAGGACTCCACAAGCCCGGCCACGGTCACCGCGAGGGAGAGCAGCAGATCCGGCCAGGTCAACCGCGTCAGCACGGCTCGTCCCGTGAGTTCTCACGTCGCCGGCCGGGCCGTACGATCCCCGCCTCGTAGGCGAAGACGACCGCGTGGATGCGGTCGCGCAGGCCGAGCTTGTGCAGGACATGGGTGACATGGGTTCGTACGGTCACCTCACCGATGCGCAGTTCCCGCGCTATCTCGGGGTTGGACATCCCGTCCGCGAGCAGCCGCAGCACCTCCAGCTCACGGGGGGTGAGCGTGGCCAGCTCGGGCGGCGGGGTCAGCTCGGGCTGGGCCGCGAACGCGTCGATCACCCGTGGAGCGACCGCGGGGTCGATGACCGCCTCCCCGGCCGCCGCCGCACGTATGGCCTCGATCAGTTGCTCGGCCGGGGAGCTCTTGAGAACGAAGCCGTGAACCCGCGCGCGCAGCGAGGCGTGCAGGTTGTCGTCCGTGTTGAACGTGGTCAGCATGACGATCCTCGGCGGTCGCGGGTCTTCGAGGAGCTGCCGGGCGGCGCTCAGGCCGTCCAGCCCCGGCATGGCGATGTCCATCAGCAGGACGTCCGGCCGCCGCTGACGGGCCACGGCGAGAGCCTGACGGCCGTCTGCCGCCTCCCCGACGACCTCGATGCCGGGCGCCGTCTCGACGACGAGCCGCAGCCCGGCGCGGATCATCGCCTGGTCGTCCGCGATGACCAACCTGATCGCCACTGGAATCTCCGTTTTCGGATTTTGGGCAGGACCACAAGGTAGAAGGTACGAGATAGGCGAAACACTGATATCCCCGGAAACGGGGAGGTGAGGGCGGCAGGTCTCCACCACGTGGCGGACCTCGCCTCCACCACGTGACCGATCCGGTTCCGTGAGCGAGATGTCTCGTACCATGACTTCGTGTATGGCCTGATTCGCTCCGTGTGGTGCGAGCCCCGTTCCCCCGACGCGCCGCGGCGGGTGTGGCGCGACTGGGTGCTCGTGGGGGTGCTGCTGCCGGTCGCGCTGCTCGAAGGGGTGGTACGGCCGGACATGCCCTCGCGGGTGATCTCGGTGAGTCTCGCGGTCGCCCTGGTGCCCACGCTGTTGTGGCGCCGTACCCACCCGCTGCTGATGGTCGTGATCGCCTTCGGCGCTTCGGGGGTGGCCCAGGTGCTGGCGGGTGGCCACTCGCCCGAGTCCAACACCATGGTCTATCTGCTTCTGCTGCCCTACGCGCTGTTCCGGTGGGGGTCCGGGCGAGAGGCGATCATCGGGTTGGCGGTCATCCTCGCCAAGGCCGCGTTCTCCGTGGTCCTGGACTATCCCGGTCCCGCCAACGCCGCCGCGGCCTTCGCCGTCGTGCTCTCGGTGGTCGCCGTGGGAGCGGCGTTCCGGTACCGGACGAGGGCGCGGGCGCGGGAGCTCGACCAGGCGAAACTGCTCGAACGCGAGCAACTGGCCCGGGATCTGCACGACACCGTCGCCCATCACGTCTCGGCGATGGCGATCCGGGCGCAGGCGGGGCTGGCGACGGCGGCGTCGCGGCCGGACGCCGCGACCGAGGCGTTGCGGGTGATCGAGGCCGAGGCGGCCCAGGCGCTCGCCGAGATGCGCGCCATGGTTCACGTCCTGCGCCGGAACACGCCCGTGGACCTGGCCCCCGGGCGGAGCATCGCCGACCTCTCCCAGCTCGAAAGCCCGGGACAGTCAGGCCCGTCCGTCCGGGTGGAGATCGAGGGCGACGTCACCGGCCTCTCCCCCGCCGTCGAGGCCGCGGTCTACCGGCTCTCTCAGGAGTCGGTCACCAACGCCCGGCGCCACGCGCGGCACGCCACCCACGTGCTGGTCCGCGTCAGTGCCGATGACACGTCGGTACGGCTGCGCGTGAGCGACGACGGCGATCCCGTCCGGCCCTCGGGGGCGCCCGGTTACGGGATCACCGGCATGATCGAACGGGCCGATCTTCTCGGGGGGACCTGCGTGGCGGGCCCCGATCCCGACCGGGGCTGGAGCGTCACCGCCGTACTGCCGCGCACAGGAGTGGCCGGATGAGCGTCCGGGTGCTGGTCGCCGACGACCAGGAGATCGTCCGTACCGGACTGGTGATGATCCTCGGCGCGCAGCCGGGGATCGAGGTGGTCGGCGAGGCCTCCGACGGGCGGCGGGCTGTCGAACTCGCCCGGCGGCTCCGGCCTGACGTGTGTCTTCTCGACATCCGGATGCCCGTGCTCAACGGCATCGAGGCCACCCGGATGCTCGCCGGGCCCGCCGTGGACGATCCGCTCGCCGTCGTGGTCATCACCACCTTCGACCTCGACGAGTACGTCTACGCGGCGCTGCGCGCGGGGGCGCGGGGGTTCCTGCTGAAGAACGCCGGTGCCGCGCTGCTGTCCCAGGCCGTGCACGCCGCGGCGGCCGGTGACGCCCTCATCGAGCCGAGCGTCACGGCCCGCCTGCTCACCGCCTTCGCGCACGCCGGGCCCGCCGCGTCCCCGGTCCGTCCCATCGAGGCGCTCACCGACCGAGAGGAGCAGATCCTCGTCACGGTGGCCAGGGGGCGTACCAACAGTGAGATCGCCGACGAGCTTCACATCTCGCTCAGCACGGTCAAGACCCACATCGCCAGCCTGATGGCCAAGCTCGGCGCCAGGAACCGGGTGGAGATCGCCATGTGGGCGTACGAGACCCGGCGGGTCAGGAGCTAACGTCTGCGGATGATCCACTCGGCCACGGTGAGGTTGATGATCCATCCGGCGCCCACGAGCAGGGCTCTGGGGGTCTCTTCGAGGGGGCCGACGAGGAGGATCCAGGGGAGTTGGGTGAACGCCTGGGTGCCCGCGGCCACGCCGATCGCGTAGGCGCGGACCATCCAGGCGCGGTGGCGGCGGAAATCTCTCCGTCTGATGGCGACGAAGCCGAGGACGAGGGAGACGGCCATCGCCGTACCGAACACGAGCCGGAAGGCCGCGAGGAGATCGCCGTCGCCTGCCGGGTGGGGGTAGAAAACGGTCATCCACAGGCCGGAGAGCGCGGTGACGAGTCCGCACACGACAAGGACTCGCCCTGCCGTACGGTGCCAGCCCGGTCTTCTGCGACGGAACCCCTTCGCGAACTGGAAGGCGCCCACGATGCCGTAGAGCGTCGCCCCGATGATGTGTGCCACCACGGGCAGCGGTACCGCGAGGAAGCGCGCGTTGGCGGGGGTGACGGCCGCGCCGCCCGCCAGTTCTCCCAGGCGGAGGGCACCGGCGACCACCGGGATCACGCTGAGCATGATCAGGCCGGTGGGTCCCAGCCATCCGGGGGCCGTGTTCCGCACACTGTTCTCGGTCATGGAGGGATCGTGGCTTTTCCGCCGGTGTCTGTTCATCGCAAGAAAGGCTTGGTTCGGGTCAGCCGATCTTCCAGAGATCAGGCGTACTTTCGGCTGATCTGGTGGTCCGGTCGCGTTTCCTAGCCTTTGGCTGCCTCCGTTTCCGCATTGACCCGCGTAAGGAGATGGCGATGAAGGCGTTCGTCTCGCGTTCCTACGGCCCACCCAATGTCCTGAAATTTACGGAAATTCCTGTCCCGGCGCCCCGGGACGACGAGGTTCTGGTCCGGATACGTGCCTGCTCCGTGAATCCGTACGACTGGCACAACATGCGCGGTGAGCCGTACCTCGCCCGGCTGATGCCCGGCGGGCTCGCGCTCCGCGCACCGAAGATCACCATTCTGGGCGCCGACATCTCCGGCCAGGTCGAGGCCGTGGGCAAGGACGTCACGGAGTTCCGTCCCGGTGACGATGTGTTCGCCGTCATCAGCGGTGGCGGCTTCGCCGAATATGTCTGCGTCCGCGAGTCCGACCTCGCCCCGAAGCCGGAGAACCTCTCCCACGAGGAGGCCGCAGCCGTACCCATGGCCGCCAACACCGCCCTGCTCGCGCTGCGCGACGAGGGCCATGTCCAGGCAGGGCAGCGCGTTCTCGTCAACGGCGCCTCCGGTGGGGTCGGCACGTTCGCCGTGCAGCTCGCCCGCGCCCTCGGCGCCGAGGTCACCGGCGTCTGCGGTGCCGGGAACGTGGACCTGGTCCACTCGCTCGGCGCGACCGGGGTCATCGACTACACGACCCGGGACTTCACCCGCGAGACCCGGCGCTACGACCTGCTCGTGGACATCGCGGGAAGCAGACCGGTCTCCGTCTCCCGTCGCGTACTGCACCCCAGGGGGGCCTACGTGGTGGTCGGCGGGCCGCCGGGGCGCTGGGTGCAGCCCATGGGCCACGTGCTCTCCGCCCTGGCGACCTCCCGCTTCGTCGGCCAGCGGATATCGGTGACCGACGCCCTCAGTTGCCCCAGCCCCAAGCGGAACCTGCTGACGTTGAGCGCGTTCCTGAACGACAAACGGGTGGTCCCGGTCATCGACCGGCGCTACCCCTTCGAGGAGATCCCCGAGGCCATCGCCTACCTGGAGAAGGGCCACGCCCCCGGCAAGGTCGTCATCTCCGTCTGAGGGCGTCACTTCACGCCGGGTAGAGGGCTGCCAGGGATTTGGTGGTCTGGGTTAGTTTCTGGCGGAGGTCTGGGGGGTCCAGGACTTCCACTTCGGCGCCCAGTCTGAGGAACTCAGATTGGGCGTGGGTCAGTGACTCGATGGGCACCGTGGCCGTGATCCAGCCCTCGTTGTCGGGGGTACCGGCTGTCTCCTCCACGGCGCTGATCACGGCGGAGCTCATCAGGTCGGAGAGCCGTTGCCGCCCTTCCGGGGAGAGCCGGATCACCGCGTGGCCCTGGAACAACCGTGAGCGGAAGTCCGCCAGGTGCTCGCGCCAGTATTCGGCCAGGTCGAAGCCGTCAGGACGCTCGAAGGTCTCGGCCGCCACCCGCAGGTCGAGGATCTGGCTGACCCGGTAGGTCCGCATCGCGCCCTCACATCGGGCCACGAGATACCACTTCCCCCCTTTCAGGACCAGTCCGTACGGCTCCAGCCTTCTCTCGACCTCGGACGGCGCGGCCCAGCGCCGGTAGAGGACGTGGAGAACCCGCTTGTTCCAGACGGCCTTGGCCACCTCGGGGAGGTGAGGCGGCTGGTCACCGTCGTAGTACCAGCCGGGCGCGTCGAAATGGAAGTGCTCCCGGACCCGTCTGGCCCCCTCCCGGAAGGCCGGTGGGAGGGCGGCCTCGATCTTGAGTTCGGCAGCCGCGGCCAGCGTGCCGAGACCGAGTTCGGCGGCCGGTCCGGGCATTCCGGCCAGGAAGAGCGCCTCGGCCTCCTGGGCGGTCAGTCCGGTGAGTTTGGTACGGAAGCCAGCGAGAAGCTGGTAACCACCCTCATGCCCGGCTTCGCCGTACAGGGGGATGCCCGCGGTGTGCAGTGAACCGACGTCGCGGTAGATCGTGCGGACGCTGACCTCGAGTTCGTCCGCGAGTTGCCGGGCTGTCAGGCGGCCGCGTGACTGGAGCAGCAGGAGGATGGACAACAGCCGGGAAGCTCGCATCCACTGACAATACGTGTCAGCGGATGCGCCGTACGGTCAGTTCATGGTGTTCTTGAAGCGCTCTCCACGGTTAAAGCCGGGGGATTCCAGCCAGCTCGGCCTCCGTCTGCGCGGTGGCCTGAGCTGCTGTTGCTTGGCGGTTTGCCTTCCGGCCCACGCGGTTGCGTGGTTTGCGCGCCCCAGCTCGCGCACCCGGTCTGGGTTGCGCGAACTCCGCCCTCCCGGCGGTGAGGATGTTGTTGGCGGCGTGCACGTCGGCGTGCTCGGTGTGTCCGCAGGAGGTGCACCGGAAGACCGCTTGGCTCTCGCGGGACTTCGGGTCCACCACGCTGCACACGCGGCACGTGATGCTCGTGTACGCCGGGTTGACGGTGATGACGTGGCTACCGGTTTGACGGGCCTTGCTGCGGGCGGCCAGTTCGATGCGGTGCCAGCCCTTGTCCAAGATGGCCTTGTTGAGGCCGGACTTGGCCGCCGCCCCGTTGGGCAGGTAGCTGCCCGGCTGGTCGGCATCCGGCTTGGGTTTCGCGGTGGCGGTCATGTTGCGGATGGCGAGCTTCTCGAAGACGATCAGCTCGAAGCTGGTGGCCAGCACGCATGCGGTCTTGGCGGCGAAGTCAGCGCGGCGTCGCCGGACCTTGGCCAACGCCCTGCCCAGCGTGGCGGCGGCCTTCTTGCGGCGGGCCGATCCCTTACGGGTGCGGGCCAGGCGCCGCTGCAGGACAGCGGCGTGCTCGACTTCCCGGTCGGTGGCGAACACCTGATGGTGGAACACTCCGTCCGAGCGGGTGACGACCTTGACCACGCCCCGGTCGATCCCGGCCGCGCTTCCCGGATGGGCGTGCCGCTCGGGCGGGCTGATGTCGTCCTCGACGAGGAAGCTGATGTGCCAGTGCGCGCCGTCGCGGCTGACGGTGGCGTTCTTCACCTTCCCGCCCAGCGGTCGGGTGATCCGGAACCGCACCCAGCCGAGTTTCGGCAGTTTGGCCCGCGCCCAGCGCCGGTTGAGTCGCTCGATGGTGATTTTGCCGCCTTCGGGGAAGCGGAACGACGGCGCGGTGCGTGCCCGCGACTTCCAGCGGACTTTCCACGTGCCGTGCCGCGAGCAGGCTTGGTCCAGGTCAATGAGGGTCTGTTGGAGGCAGTGGCCGGGCACTTCGGCCAGCCAACCGAACTCGGTTTTGGCCTCGACCAGTTGCTGTGCCTGCTCGTGGTAGCCGATCCAAGCATCCCGCCTGCGGTAGGTGCGGCGTTGTTCCAGGGCGGTGTTCCACACGCTGCGGCACGCGCCGCCGATTCGTTCGGCGAACGCGGTCTGCTCGGCGGTCAGGTCCAGGCGGTACTTACGTCCGGTCAGCATGGCCGCTCACCGGTTCTTCTGGTTCTCGACATACCGCTTGACCACGTCCAGTGGCGCAGCGCCGACGGTGGCGACAAAGTAGGAGTTGGTCCACAGGGTCGGCAGTTTCGAGGTCAAGCTGGGGAACTCCTGTCGCAGCACCCGCGAGGAGCGGCCCTTGATGGCTTTGACCAGACGGTGGATGCCGTACTGGGGGTCCACCTCGACCAGCAGGTGGACGTGGTCGGGCATGACCTCCAGCTCGATCAGCCACGCCTGCTTCTCGGTGATCACCTCGCGGATCAGTTCCTTCAGCCGCGTCTCGATCCGTCCGCCGAGAACGCGCCGCCGGTACTTGGGGCACCACACGACGTGGAACGCGCACTGGAACGCGATGTTGCTGTTCGTGCGGAGGGTCACGGCCACAACGATCGTTATACAGCTTCTCGCTGTCTATCGCTCAAAGATTCGAGAGAAGGGCTTACCCCCATGACTGAAGCCAGGGGCCCGCGCCCTAGATCTCCGATCGAGGTGCACACGGCCACCGCCGGGCAGCCCGCCATCGGCTGCCCGGACGAGGACCCCTCGCACTTCGTGCCGGAGACACGGCGGTGGGCCGGATGCGTGTGGGAGCTCCCCGCGCTCGAACACGAGCGGGCCGCCTGGGTCCGCCACATGTTCGTCCCCGACACCCCCGATCTCGACGGTTACCTCGCCGACACGCGCCAGGAAGGACCGGTGGGCCGGTGAACGACTTCGACTTCTACGTCGGCACCTGGGACGTGGCCAACCGCAGGCTCCTGGAGCGCGGTGTCGGCGGCGACGAGTGGGAGGAGTTCCCTGGAAGGTCCGTCGCGCACAGCGTGTTCGGCGGCAGGGGCAACTTCGACGAGATCACCTTCCCGACCAAGGGCTTCGACGGCGCGACGCTCCGCCTGTACGACGCCGCCCGGGACGAGTGGTCCCTCTACTGGATCAACAGTGAGCGCGGTCTCGACCCGGTTCCCGTTGTCGGCCGGTTCGCCGACGGGATCGGCGTCTTCGAGGCCGACGACACCGACGACGGGCGCCCGATCCGGGTGCGGTTCACCTGGTCGGAGATCACACAGGACTCCTGCCACTGGGAGCAGGCGTTCTCCTACGACGACGGGAAGTCCTGGGAGACCAACTGGATCATGCGGTCCACCCGCGTCACGCCCCGCTAGTGTTCTCGATCAGCCGCTGGAGCACCTTCACGGTGGTGACGTAGTCGGCGTCGTCGATGTCCCGGTGGATCAGTGCCCGGATCGCCGGTGCGTGTTCCTTGAGGCGGAGGCGGGCCGCCTCCCCCTCCTCGGTGATCCACAGCCGTTCCCCGGCGTCACGGGTGAGCCAGCCGCGCTCCAGCAGGACCTCCGCCTCCGCCCGCAGGTCGTCCTCGGGCTTGATGTAGGAGCTCATGGCCTGCTGGAGCTCGGGGACGGTCATGCCGTGGCCGTCGGGTGAGAGGTCGTTCTTCGACAGGTTGCGCAGCAGCCAGAACTGGGGCTGGGTGAAGCCCAGCTCGGCCTGCCGCGCCCGGGTGAACGAGATGAGAGCCTCGTAGGCCAGCCTGGTCCAGTAGGCGGCGGGCTGCGCGGCGAGGGCGGCGTCGGAGTCGTGCTGGATCGTCATGGTGGAACCCCCCGGAGAATGACCGTTACTGAGAGCACCGTAGAACCTTGAGAAACGTTGAGGTCAACCCGGTCGGGACCTTCGACTCTGCCGGGGACGCCACGGGACGCGCAGGCTGGAAACCTATTCCAGAGGACGTGACCATGTGCAACTACTGCGGCTGCCGCCAGTTCCCGCTGATCGGCTCCCTGTCCCAGGAGCACTGGGACATCAACGAGTGCGCGGGAGCGCTGCGCCGCGCCGTCAGCGAGGGCCGACACGACGACGCCGTGAAACTCCTCGCCGAGCTGCTCGCCCTGCTGGTCCCGCACACCGCCACCGAGGAGAGCGGGCTGTTCGCCGAGCTGCGCGCCGACGGGACGCTGGCCGACGAGGTGGACCGGCTCTGCGCCGAGCACGACGACATCCACGGCGTGCTCGGCGCGATCGACCCGGCCGCACCCGACTGGCCCGCCGTACTGGCCGCGCTGGATCTGTTGCGCGAGCACATCGACCACGAGGAGCACGGCCTGTTCCCCGCGGCGGTCATCATGCTGCCGTTCGACGCCTGGGACCGCATCACGCCGGACACGACCGGGGTGCCGAACGGCCTCCAAGGACGGGTCCAAAGTCCCTCGAAACAGACCGTAGCCGGGGCATAGCGTCTCGGTCATGTACCCCACCGGCCTCCGCGTACGGCGTGCCTTCGACGAGCGTTGTCCCACGGTCTGACCATCGGCGTCGACCACAACCTTGTCGAGGACACGGACCCATGCTCGAAGACCTGCGCATTGCCGTACGGCGTGACCCAGCCCTCCACGGCCGTCACCGGCCGGAGGCGATCCTCTACCCGGGCGTCTGGGCCGTCTGGACGCACCGGCTGGCCCACCTGCTGCACCGCCACCGGGTGCCCTTCGTCCCCCGCCTGATCTCGCAGCTCTCCCGCGCCCTGACCGGAATCGAGATCCATCCCGGTGCCCGCATCGGGCGGCGGCTGTTCATCGACCACGGCACGGGGGTCGTGATCGGGGAGACCACCGTCATCGGTGACGACGTCACCCTCTACCAGCAGACCACCCTCGGGGGCCGTGGCTTCCAGTGCGACCGCGAGGGGACGCCCCGCCATCCCGTGCTCGGCGACCGCGTCACCGTCGGCGTCGGCGCCTCCGTCCTCGGTCGCGTCCACGTCGGTGACGACGCCTCGATCGGTGCCCACGCCCTCGTTCTCACCGACGTTCCCGCGGGCGTCCGGGTCCACGTGCCGCCCGCCCTCCCAAGGAGACAACCGATGCCCGACATCCACGCCGACGTCCTGTCCCTTGTCGGTTCCACCCCGCTGGTGAGCCTGTCCCGCTTCGGCGCGGGGCTCACGGCCAGGATCGCCGCCAAGCTGGAGTCGGCCAACCCCGGGGGCAGCGTCAAGGACCGCATCGCCCGCGCCATGATCGAGTCCGCCGAGGACGCGGGGCTCCTGACGCCCGAGTCCCACCTCGTCGAACCGACCAGCGGAAACACCGGCATCGGGCTCGCCATGGTGGCGGCCGTCAAGGGATACCGGCTGACGCTGACCATGCCGGAGAGCATGAGCGCCGAACGACGGGCGCTGCTCACCGCCTACGGCGCCGAACTCGTCCTCACGCCCGCCGCGCTCGGCATGAAGGGCGCCATCGCGGAGGCCGAACGGCTGGCCGCCCAGCCCGGCTGGTTCATGCTCCAGCAGTTCGCCAACCCCGCGAACCCCGACGTCCACCTGCGGACCACCGCGCAGGAGATCTGGAGTGACACGGGCGGCGAGATCGACCTGCTCGTCTGCGGCGTCGGCACCGGCGGCACCATCACCGGGGTGGGCCGCTTCCTGCGCGAGAAGAAACCGCAGGTCCGCGTGGTCGCCGTCGAGCCCGCCGAGTCCGCGGTGCTGTCGGGTCAGGCCCCGGGGCCGCACGGCATCCAGGGGCTGGGCGCCGGGTTCGTCCCCGATGTCCTGGACACCGGCGTATACGACGAGGTGGTGCGGGTGGACGTGGAGCAGGCCAGGGAGACGGCACGGCGCCTGGCGCGCACCGAGGGCATCCTCGCGGGCGTCTCCGGCGGCGCGGCCCTGCACGCCGCCCAGACCGTCGCCGCCCGCGCGGAGAACGCGGGACGGCTCGTCGTGGTCGTCCTCCCCGACACCGGCGAGCGCTACCTCAGCACCCCTCTTTTCACCGCCTAGGACTTTCCACCTCGTACGGCTTTCCGCCACCCAGCGTTTTCCGTCGTTTTCCACCCCGCAGGAACCACGAGAGGAGCCCCTTCCATGAAGGACCAGAGCGCCACGCTGGCACGGATCCGCGCCCACCACGACCAGCTCGGCCGGACGATGGCCGACCACGCCACGACCATCGCCCGCTCCGTCGACCGTCTGACCTCCCCGGCCGCCCGGCGGGAGACGATGGCGCTGTTCTGCGCCGAGGAGGTGTTGTCGCACGCCACGGCCGAGGAGAACACGCTGTACGCGGTCGCCTCCGAGCTGCCCGCAACCCAGTTGCTGGTGAGCGTGCTGCGCGACGAGCACGCCACCCTGCAGGCGTTGAACGACGACCTGGTCGCGGCGGTCACCCTGGGGGAGATCGTGAGCGCGTCGGCCGCGCTGAACGCCGTGCTCCAGACGCACCTGCAGAAGGAGAACGAGATCCTGCTGCCCGCGCTCGTCTCCGGCGGCGTCGACCTGGCGGCCGTACTGGGGGACACGCACGAGATCCTCGGAGGCGACGGCGCGGCGGACCCCGAGCAGGTCGACGAGCTCGACGTGCGCCGGTTGATTCCGGCCCAGCGCCACGAGCAGATCTTCGCCGCCTACGGGCGGCTCGCGGCGGGATCGGCGTTCGTGCTGGTCAACGACCACGACCCCAAGCCGCTCTACTACCAGTTCGCCGCCGAGCACCCCGGCGCGTTCACCTGGCGGTACGTCGAGTCCGGGCCGACGGTCTGGAAGGTCCGCATCGGCCGTCCCTGACCCGCCCGTGATCACACTCCCCTGAGGACCTCGGAGACCGGCCTTCGGGGAGTGTGCGGGACCGGCTGGCCGTACCCCAGTCTGAGGAACATCTGCGGGCACCCGAGCGGGGCGTCGTCGAGGCTGCCGGGGCACTCCGGGCCCCGCAGGTCCAGCGGCTGACTGAACGGCGAGGCCGACACCCCGTGCGCGGTCGCGGTGAGCAGCACCCGTTGCAGCGCCTGCCCGGCCCGCAGCCAGTCGTGTGCCCCGTCCCCGTCGGTGAACAGCGCCGCGATCTGCGGGTTCTGCTCGAAGTCGGCACCGGGACGGCCCGGCCACTCGGGGGCGAAGTCCCGTATGGGCAGCCCCCGGTGGCGAGGGCGGGGACCGATCGCGTACAGGGGAACACCGTCGTCGCGGGAGCCGAGGTGGGTCCAGCGGGCCAGCTCGGCGTCGTAGTCCTCCTCCCCGGCCACCGTCGCGTCGGCCGCGGCGACCAGGTCGAGCACCCGCCGCGCGGCCCGCCCGGTGAGCACGACCAGTGTGGCGCCCTCCTCGTGGGCGGCGTCGACCAGGTCGACCACGACGTCCGCGGGCAGCGACCTGCCGTCGAAGGGGAACCGGTTGGTACGGCGGCGCCTGATCATGTCGTACAGGAGGCTCTCGCCGGTCGAGGTGGGCGCGCCCGGCGTTGTGTGGATGGTGGCCAGCAGGTCGGGACGCTCGTCGAGCGCGGGAAGCGGGGTGATCCGCGCCTCGTGGCCGACCATCCGTACGGCCAGCCGCAGGTTGAACAGGGCGGCTCCGCAGCTGATGCCCAGTGCGCGTCCCAGCGGGTCGATGACCGGCAGCAACCGGCTCAGGTCGGCGTACATCTCCAGCGTGTCACCGCTGACCCGGTGGAAGCGCCACGGCTGGGTGTTGTGCACCGAGGGGGCAGCGCTGGCCGCGACGACCACCCGGTGCAGACCGGCGGGAGTGGCGAAGGGGTTCATCGTCCGCTCACCCGCCCGGCGTGACGCGGGTGGACAGAAGGCAACAGGTCGACATCGGTCATTGGATTCTCCCCGCCACAGAGGTAGCAACGGACACGGATCCAGACTCCCGCCCCAGCCCTCAAACCCGGCAGGGGCCAAAGTCCCCGGTACGTGGGACCTCGGTTGGCAGCCCCTCAACGGCGACGTCGTTCATCTCCAGAGCTTCCGCCCGGGGCATCACCGTCGTCCCCACACCGAGAACCCCAGGATGACGATCGCGCCGACGGTCAGGTGCATCAGGAGCAGGACGAGGGTGGCCGGGGTGGCGACGGCGCTGTTCAGGGGGCCGAGGAGGGACAGGATCCACACGGTCACGGCGATGGTCGTCCAGACGCGGCGGGGCCGGGAGGTCAGTCGTTCCAGGATGGCCAGGAGCGCCCAGCCCGCGAGCCCGGCCAGCAGGCTGGACACGGCCACCGGAACCGCTTCGACCGTCTGCGTCGCGTCGCCCATCCGCACGTTCAGCGTCGTCCCGGCCACCGGCACCGCCAGGATCCATACGGACAGGGCGGCCACCGGGGCGGCGAGCACGGTGAGGGTTCTTCTGAGGGAGGTGTTCATGCCGTCCAGCCTGGTCCGCGGGGGTGGGGCACCACATCCGGCGTGTGGCCGCGACCGGTCCTCCCCGGGTGGGGGGCGGCTCCGACTTTGGGAGGTGACGGCCGCGCCGTACCGGTGAATAGCCTGGGCCGATGGGTGAGAAGCAGGCGGTGGCGGCGGGCGTCGTGGCCCTCGGGGTGGGCGCGCTGACCGCCGCGACGCTGTGGGGGCTGGGCGGCGGGGCGGTGGACGTCGTGGTCGCGGTGGTGAGCCTGGCCGCCGCGCTCGCCCAGTTGTGGTGGCCGGTCTCCGGGACGCTCGCCGCCACGGCGCTGGCCGTGATCTCCCCCGTGGCGACGCCCGCGGCGACAGCGGGCGCGCTCCAGGTGGCCCAGCGCAGGCGCTTCCCCCTCGCGGCCGGGGTGGCGGCGGCGGGGGTCGCGGCCCATCTGGTCCAGGGGCTGTGGCGGCCGAACTCCGGTATCTCCCTCGGCTGGTGGTTGCTGCTGATCTGTGCCGCGTACGGCGCGCTCCTGGGGTGGGGCGCGCTGGCCCGTTCCCGCCGCGCCCTGCTCATCTCGCTGCACGAGCGTGCCCGCCGCGCCGAGGCCGAGCAGGGCAGACGGGTCGCCGAGGCGCGTACGGCCGAGCGTCGCAAACTGGCCAGGGAGATGCATGACGTGCTGGCCCACCGCCTGTCGCTGGTGGCCACGCACGCCGGGGCGTTGGAGTATCGCCCCGATTCCTCTCCCGAGCAGCTCGCCAGGGCCGCGGGGGTGGTCCGCTCCGGGGTGCACCAGGCACTTGAGGAGTTGCGCCAGGTCATCGGCCTGCTGCGCGAGGAGGACGACCTCCTGGACGAGCGGGAGCCCGCGCCCACGCTGGCCGACCTGCCGCACCTGATCGACGAGGCGCGGCAGGCGGGCCAGAGCGTGTACGTCGCTGACGAGACGGACGGCGAGACCCCGCCCGCCGTCGGGAGGACCGGCTACCGCGTCGTCCAGGAGGGGCTGACCAACGCCCGCAAGCACGCCCCCGGCCAACCGGTCGAGGTGCTGCTGCGCGGCTCCCCCGGCTCCCGCCTGACGATCACCCTCACCAACCCGCTGCCGTCACCGGGCGCGGCGCCGACCTCGCCCGCGAGCGGCGTCGGGCTGGTCGGCCTCACCGAGCGGGTACGGCTGGCGGGCGGGCGACTCGACCACCACGGCTCCGATGGGCAGTTCAGGATCCGGGCGTGGCTACCATGGCCCGGGTGATCCGCGTGCTTCTGGTCGACGACGACGCCCTGGTCCGCGCCGGGCTGTCCATGATGCTGGACGGCACCGCGGGCATCACCGTCGTCGGGGAGGCGTCCAACGGCCAGGAGGCCATCGCCGCGACCGACGCCCACGCCCCCGACGTCGTCCTCATGGACCTGCGGATGCCGCGGGTTGACGGCATCACCGCCACCCGTCGGCTGCGCGCCCGCGCGCGGCCACCGGAGGTGATCGTGCTGACGACCTTCGACACCGACGAGAACATCCTGCACGCGCTGCGCGCGGGCGCCAGCGGGTTCCTGCTCAAGGACACCTCGCCCGCGCTCATCGTCGAGGCGGTCACCCGGGTCGCGGCGGGCGATCCGATCCTGTCCCCCGGCGTCACCCGGCGGCTGGTCGAGCGCACGCTCGCCCATACCGACGCCTACGAACGGGCCCGTGCCGTACTGGCCACCCTCACCCCGCGAGAGCACGAGGTGGCCCTCGCCATCGCGCGGGGCAGGACGAACGCCGACATCGCCACCGAACTCGCCATGGGCATCACGACGGTGAAGAGCCACGTCTCCAACATCCTCACCAAGCTCGACCTGGACAACCGCACCCAGATCGCACTTCTCGCCCACGACGCGGGTCTCGCCTGAGACACCGGTCGTCCGGTTGGTCAACGTGCTCGCGCCGAGGTCAGCCCTGTTCGACGGGGCGGGCCGGGTCGGAGGTCCAGGCCGACCAGGAGCCGGGATACAGGGCGGCGGGGATGCCGAGTTTGGTGAGGGCGAGGATGTCGAACGTGGCGCCGACGCCACCGCCGCAGTAGACGCCGAGGGGCCGCTCGCCGTCGGCGCCGAGGGAGACATACCGGGCGCGCAGGTCGTCGTCACTCCTCAGCAGCCCGTCCGCGCCGAGGTTGACCGCGCTCGGCAGGCTCAGCGCGCCGGGGATGTGCCCGTCGGCGTAGGCGGCCTCCGGGCGGGCGTCGAGCAGCACGCCGGAGCGGGCGAGCGCGGCGGCCTGCTCCGCGTCGAGGGTGGGAAGGGACCCCACCCTGACGACGAAGGCGCCGTCGCCGTCCTTGGGCGGGTCGGTGCTGAGCGGGCCGTCGGCGGCCTGCCAGGCGGCGACGCCGCCGTCGAGGTAGCGCACGTCCGGGACCCCCGCCCACCTCAGCGTCCACCAGGCGCGGGTGGCGATGGCCGGGTTCTCGCGGGTGTACACGACGACTGTCGAGTCCTCGTCGATGCCCCAGCGGCGTACCGACTCCTGGATCTGTTCCTCGCCCGGCAACGGGTTGTTGCCCGACCCCTCGTGGCGCCGACCGGCGAGCTGGGACACCAACTCGACGACGTGCGCACCGGGCAGCCGCCCGGGCTCCTCCTGGTCGGGGTCCAGCTCACGGCGGATCTCCAGCAGGACGACCTTCTCGCCGTCTGCCAGTTTGTGGCGCAGTTTCTCGGCGGTGATCACCGGGGACGTCGCGGTCATGGTGGTTTTCTCGTGCTTTCTCTCGACGATGGGGATTCAGGCGGCTTCCGCGTTCTTCGCGGCGCGCAGTTCGAAGAGCCGACGGGCGTTGCCGACGCGGATCCGCTCCTGAGCGGCCGGGTCGAACCCGGCGGTGTCCAGGGCGTCGCGCACCAGTTCGGCGGAGATCGGGCGGCCCGGCCAGTCGCTGCCGACGATGATCCTCTCGACGCCGATGACGTCGGCGTAGTAGCGGATCAGCCACGGGTTGAGCCGTGTCGTGTCGAAGTAGATGTTCGCGGGGGCGCCGTCCGCGGATCTCTGCCGGTAGGCCGCCAGCTCCTCGGTGACGAAGTACAGCGCGCCGCTGCCCAGCGCCGTGAACACCAGGTGCAGGTCGGGCAGCCGGGTCGGCAGGTCGGCATGAAGGGCCGACAGGAAACTCGCGCCGTTCTGCAGGCCGCGGCCGATCGAGTTGCCGGGACGTCCCGCGGCCTTCACCAGTGCCTCCGCCTGTGGCGCCGCCACCGGGTGCACGAAGACGGGAACGCCGAGCCGGGCGGCCAGTTCCAGGGTCGGGAACGCCTCGGGCGAGCTGAGGAACCGGTCGTCGCGCGAGGAGTCGAGCACGATGCCGTGCAGGCCGAGTTCCTCGATCGCGTAGCGGGTCTGCTCAGCCCCGGCCTCACCGGAGAAGGCGTCTACCGTGGCGAGGCCGAGGAACACCTCGGGCCGTTCCCGGACGGCGTCGGCGAGGTACTCGTTCACCGTGTTGACCGCAGCCGTCTCGACCGGGCCGTCCAGACCGAAAAGCTGCTCGACCGGTGCGCTGAGGGCACGCAGGCCGACACCGCCGTCGATGCTCTCCTGGGCCAGCCCCGGAAGGTTCTCCAGCTTCTCCTTGGCGAATCCGGCGACAGGGCGGGGGCGTTCGCCGCCCGGCACCTGCCAGCCGACCGGCCGGTAGTGGGTGTGGATGTCGATCAGACCGGCATCGGCAAGGGTCGTCATGTCATGGTTCCGATCTCGGTGGGGTCACTCAGTTCGGGTACGGCAGGCCGTAGTGGCCACGTAGCGTCGTCGCGGTGTACTCCCTGCGGTAGACGCCTTTCTTCTGCAGCAGCGGCACGACGTGGTCGACGAAGATCTCCAGACCGTCGGGGAACGTCGGCGCCTTGTAGTTGAATCCGTCGGCGGCACCGGTGGTGAACCACAGTTCGATGTCGTCGGCGACCTGCTCCGGCGTCCCCACGAACACGTAGTGGCCGTGCGCCGCGATGTCCCACTCGATCACCTGGCGGGCGGTGAGCCTTGCCTCGGCCGCCTTGGTGCGCAGCGCCTCGACCCGGCTCCTGAAGGTGCTGGTCGCGATCGAGTGCTCCCACAGCGAGTCCGGAATCGGTCTGTCGAGGTCGACACCCGACACGTCAAGCCCGTCGCCGCGCGCGACCTCCTCGATCGCTCCCTCGATGTCGATCAACCGGTTCAGCTCGTCGAACGCGGCCTTCGCCTCCGCTTCCGTGCTGCCGACCACGGCGAGGTAGCCGGGCATGACGTGGGCGTACGCGGGGTTCCGCCCCGCCTCGGCGACCCGGCGCTTGAAGTCGCGGTAGAACTCCCGCGCCGCCTCGATCGTCGGCTGGGCTGTGAAGATGGCGTCCGCGTGACGGGCGCCCTGCGACCGGCCGAAGTCGGAGTCGCCCGCGTGGAAGATGAGCGGCCGCCCCTGCGGGGAGCGGGGCACGTTGAACACCGCGTCGATCTGGAAGTGCCTGCCCCGGAAGGGGACGCGGTGCACCTTGCCCGGGTCCAGGAACACCCCGGTGCCCTGGTCGGCGATCACCGCGCCCGGTTCCCAGCTCTCCCAGAGCGCCTTGACGATCTGGAGGAACTCCTCAGACCGCTCGTAGCGCAGGGCGTGCTCGGGGTGGGAGGCCGGGCCGAAGTTCGACGCGGCCGCGGCACTCGATCCGGTCACGGCGTTCCACCCGGCGCGGCCACCGGTGAGCAGGTCGAGGGAGGCGATCTGCCGCGCCGTGTTGTACGGCTCGGAGTAGGTCGTCGACACCGTCGAGGCCAGCCCGAGGTGGGTGGTGACCGCGCCGAGCACCGACAGCAGCGTGATCGGCTCGGGCTTGGTCTGTCCGCTGGTCGGCTGCACGGGGCCGAGATTCGGTCCGTCGGCGAAGAACACCGCGTCGAACAGCCCGCGCTCCGCAGTTCTGGCGGTACGGATGTTGAAGTCGATGTCCCAGAGCTGGTGCGGATCGACGCCGGGGTGCCGCCACGCGGCCCGGTGGTTGCCGTACCAGTTGCCGAACAGGTTCAGATGCAGTTCACGGGTGGGTTCCGTCATGGTCGTACCGCCTCGGTCGGTGGATTGTCATGGTGGTTCGGGCGCGCGGAAGCGGGCGAGTGTCCGAGGTCCGGTACGGCCCGGCCGCGTGGCGTCGTGGGCGTCCGGTCCCGGTCGGCTCAGCCGACTGTCGCCTCCACCCCGACACCCTCGACGTCCCCGACACCCTCGGCGTCGGGACGCCACACGGCGTGGGCGTAGTGCTCGACGAAGGACTCCCCGGCGGCAGCGGTGACCGGCTTCGGCCGCCCCTGGTCGGCGAAGAAAAGGTCATGACTGATCGCCTCGACCAGGCGCGGCACGCCGGTCCGCAGGCTCGGGATGTCCCCCACCGGACGGCCGAAGCTGTGCGACGCGGCGGCGTTGAACAGGTGGATGTCGCGCAGCCACGGGGCCGAGCCGGGCACCCGCTCGGTCAGTTCGTAGCCCTTCCCCAGGTAGGGGAAGGCGCCGAGGACCTCGGAGCGGAGGTCGGCCGGGGGGTCGTACACGTCCCGCCACAGCGCCACGTCCTCGGCGATTCGCCGCAGTTCGGGGCGGGTGCGCGGGTCGTACCGGTAGCCGGTTCCCGCGATCACGAAGTCGTAGGTGTGGGTGCCGTCGGCCGCCTCGACGACGGCCCTGCCGTCCTCCGCGCGCAACGACGTCCAGGGCGCGTTGAAGTGGAGCCGCAGGTTGGGGAAGGCGACCGCGCGCAGCACGGTGTCCAGCGGGCTGGTCGAACCCTTGCTCGCCTGGGCCCACCGGCTCTTCCAGCGCACCGCGTCTGGCTGCAGGTGGAAGTTCTCCTGCGCGCCGGGGTTGGGCACGTTCCCGCCGCTGGGCTGGATGACCAGCTCGGCGCGGTAGGAGAAGACGTGCACCTCGTCGGCTCCGGACTCCAGCGCGACGGCGGCGGCGTCGAGCGCGGAGGTGGCGGCGCCCAGGACGCCCACCTTCTTACCGTTCAGCGCGGCGAAGTCGATCTCGTCGCCGGTGTGGGCGTACAGGTGTTCCGGGAGCGCTTCGAAGATCGCGGGGATGCTCGGGCCGCCGGTTCCCTCGACACCGTTCGCGAGGACGAGCTTGCGCACCACCTCGGTGTGCCGCCGTCCGTCCGTGTCCAGGTGCAGCCGCAGCAGGCCCTCGACCGGCTCGACGTCCACGACCCTGGTTCCGTAGCGGACCTCCACGCCGACCTGACGCTGGAACCAGTCGAGGTAGTCGGCCCAGTCGGTACGGGCGATGCGTCCGATGGCCTGGTAGGCGGCCTGGCCGTACAGTCCCTCGTACCAGGCCTGGAAGCCGAGCGCCGGGTTGCCAAGCTCGGGACCTGAGCGCGTCTTCGGTGTGCGCAGGGTGTTCATCCGCGCCCGTGTCCGCCACACGCCGGTGGTCGCCCGGTCGGCGGCCTCAAGGACGGTGACGTTGGAGACACCGGCGCGGCGCAGCGCGAACGCGATGGTCACGCCGCTCTGCCCGCCGCCGATGACCGCGACGTCGTGGTCCACGCCCGGGGTCGGGAGGACCCAGTTGGCCGGGTCGGCGCCGAGCAGGCGCAGCGACTCCTGTGCCGCCCGGTCGACGTCATCTTGCTTGCTCATCGTTTCTGCTTCCTTTCAGGGGGTTGCGACTCAGGCGTGCGCGTAAGTCGCGCGCAGGGACGGCAGGACGTGCTCCCCGAGGAGGTCGACCTGTTCGAGCATCTGGTCGACGGTGCCGCCGGGCAGGTCGATGGAGAAGAGCTGCCGCCGGTAGCCGCCGTACTGCTCCTGGAAATGGGCGATCTTGTCCAGGACCTGGGCCGGGCTGCCCACGGTCAGCGCGCTGTGCCGGATCGCCTCGTCGAGGGTGTCGTACGGCCACGCGGACAGGTCGTAGCCCTGCGCCTCGAACTCGCGCAGCGCGTCCTGGGAGCGGAGCCTGACGTGCACCTTCGCACCCGAGCCGACCGGCGCGGACTCCGCGGTGCCGTGGCCGTACGCCGCGTAGCGCTCACGGAAGTACCGCACGTGCGGCGCCGCCTGTTCCGCGGAGAAGAACACGTAGTTGGCGAAGAAGCCGTCGCCGTAGCGGGCTGTCTGTTCGACGAGGGCCCTGGTCCTGATCGAGGTCTGCCACACCAGCGGCAGCCGGTCGGTCAGCGGGCGCGGAACGACGGTGAACCCCTCAAGCGGCGGCCGGTACCTCCCCGTCCAGTCAACGCTCTCCTCACTCCACAGCCGCCGGAACAGGTCGTAGCGCTCCGAGGCGATCTCGACGGTCTCTGCGGGGTCGAGGCCGTACCAGCGGTAGATGCCGGGATCGACACCCCGGCCGAACATCAGCCCGAGCCGCCCGTCGGCCAGGTGCTGCACGGTCGCGTAGTCCTCGGCGAGCCTGACCGGGTCGTTGACGGTTATCAGTGAGACCGCCGTCGAGAGCTGAACGGTCGAGGTGACCGCGGCGATATGGGCGAGCAGTACGGCGGGCGAGCTGACGGTCGCCGGTGGTTTGTGCGCCTCGCCTACCGCGAACACATCGAAACCAGCCTGTTCCGCGCGCTGCGCGAGCCTCACCAGACCGCGCAGGCGTTCGGTGGTGGTCGCCCCGACCGACGGGTCTCCGGCGAGGTTGCCGGTGCTGAAGATCCCGATCTCCATCGGGGGACCTCAGGCCGTCTTCGCGGTGGCAGACGGGCCGAGGTGCTCCCGGAACGTCGTGCCGGTGTAGGCCGTACGGAAAAGACCGCGTCGTTGCAGCTCAGGCACCACCAGGTCGACGAACGCGTCCAGCGAGCCCGGCTGGTAGGGCGGGAAGACCACGACGCCGTCGAGCTTGCGGTCCTCGAAGTTCTCCTCGATCCAGTCGGCCACCTCCTGCCCGGAACCGACGACCGGCACCTGGTTGGCGGGGCCGTTGGCGACGAAGTGGTCGAGGTCGGCGAGCGTGATGTCCTCGTCCCCGAAGCCGAGGAACGCGTCCTTCACCAGCCAGGCGGACCCGGGGTGCGCGGCGACGTCCACGACGTCCTTCACCTTGTCGTACGGCCCGGCCCCGCCGAGGTCCACGCCGAGCACCCGCCCGAGCGCGTCCGCGTCGAACGGCACGACGGACAGGTCCTGGATCTCGCGGAACCTGGCGTGGGCGGCGGTCGAGGTCTCGTCCACGTAGAAGGTGATGCCGGGCAGCAGGTGGTAGTCGTCCGGGTCGCGGTGGTACTGGGCGGCCAGTTCCTTCTGCTTCCGGTAGTACTCGGCCTGCTTGTCGGCGAAGGGGATGAAGCGGACGTCGGCATACTTGGCGCCGAACTCGAACGACCGCTGGGACGTGCCGGCCACGATCAGCGGCGGACGGCGCTGCGGGGACGGCGGGATGTTGAGCGGTCCCTCGACGCTGAAGTGCTTGCCGCGGAAGGCGGTCGGGTGGATCTTGTCGAGGTCGAGGAACCGCCCGCCCTCCCGGTCTCCGACGTACCAGCCGTCCTGCCAGCCGTCCCACAGCGACCAGAGGATCTGGACGAACTCCTCGGCGCGGTCCCACCGGGCGTCGCCGTCGGGCTGTTCCTCGAACCCGTAGTTACGCGCCGCGTCGTCGCTGCGCCCGGTCACGATGTTGATCGCGGCGCGGCCCCGGCTGAGGTGGTCGAGGGTGGCGGTCTGCCGGGCCACGTTGAACGGATGCTGGTAGGTCGTGTTGAACGTCGAGACCAGCCCGATGTGCGACGTCAGCGCCGCGACGTAGGCGTTGGCGGTGAAGCTGTCGAGCTTGAACAGGCCGTTGGGGGTCCAGTAGTGCTCGCCGTCGGCGATGTTCACCACGCCGTTGGCCGCCGTGTCCGCCGACCACTCCCGGTTGCCGGGTCCCGGTTTGCCGGGCAGCCGGGCAGCCTCGCCGTTGCCGAGGAAGAAGTAGTCGAACAGCCCTCGTTCGGCGGTCTGCGCCGTCGCCCGGTAGAAGTCCGGGTCGCCCTCAAGCACCTTGTGGTGGCGACGGCGCCGCCAGCCCGTGCCGTGGCGCCCTTCCGGCCAGATCGAGTGCCCCAGCTTCACCTGACGCTTCTCACTCACGCTTGCACTCCTTGCTCGTTTCCTGCTTCGTCGATCACTTCAGGGGGGTGGCCAGTGCGGCCGATGGCGGGACCGCGCGTGCTCGCCGCATCCGGAGGAGGTCCACCACCGAGGCCCACACGGCGAGCACGAAGAAGATCCCGGCGGTGACCACCCCGGCGGTGAGGGCGCTGTCGTAGGTGGACCGCCGCGCGTTCGTCAGGCCCCCCGCCTGGCCGTAGATCACGGCGTAGAAGGCCGCCGAGGTGGCCGCCACGCCGAGCGAGTTGCCGATGCGCTGTGTCAGATGGCCGATCGAGGCGGCGAGGCCGCCCTTCTCCTTCGGCACGTCGATCAGCAGCAGCACGTGGTTCGGTGAGATCACCATGCCGTTGCCCACTCCGTTGAGGACCTGCGCCACCGTGATCACGGCTATCGCGGGGTGGGGCGGCAGGAGGTTCGCGGCCAGGGCGGAGACGAGGATGCCTCCGGCGGACATGAACAGCCCGGTCAGCGTGATGACCCGGCCCCTGAGCAGCACGCGCCGCGCCGCCCAGCGCGCGCCGAAGGCGGAGGCCGCGGCGGACGGCAGCAGGACCAGGGCGGCGAGGACCGGGGAGAGTCCGAGCGCCAACTGAAGGTAGAGCATCAGCACCAGGCTCACCGCGGGCCCGGTGGCCAGCCACGACGCGGCGACGAGCATCGCGATCCGGTACGACCGGGTACGCAGCAGGTCCCCGTCCAGCAGCGGAAGCGAGCCCCGGCGCGCGTAGCGGCGTTCCCACCGCCAGAACAGCACGCCGAAGACGGCGGCGGGGAGGAGCGTGTACCACCGCGCCGCGCTGTCGCCCGGCAGGCCGGTGGTCAGCACGAGTGGATACAGCACGAGGAGCACGGTGACGCCGAGAAGCACGGCGCCGAACGGGTCGAGGCTGCGGTTGGCGGTCGCGGCGACCGGCTGGGTCCTGGGCAGGTAGCGGAGGCCCGCGGCGAACAGCGCGACACCGATGGGGACGTTCATCAGGAAGATCCACCGCCACCCCTGGGCCTGCCCGCCCAGGGTCACGAGCAGGCCGCCGACGCTCGGTCCCAGCGCGGTCGCGATGGCGGTCATCACGCCGTAGTCGGCGAAGGCCCTGCCCCGCTCGGCACCGCTGAAAAGCTGCTGGATCACGCCGATCGTCTGCGGCATGAGGATCCCGGCCGAGACGCCGAGCAGGACGCGTCCCGCGATGAGCGTCCGCCAGTCCGCGGCGAGGCCGCAGACGAGGCTGGAGACGACGTAGACCGAAAGGCCGATGAAGATCAACCTGCGCCGGTGGCCCTGGTCCCCCAGGCGCCCGAAGGGCACGAGGGTGAGGCCGAAGGTCACGACATAGCCCGCCGAGACAAGCTGGAGGCTGGTCGGGCCGATGTGCAGCGCGTCGGCGATCGCCGGCAGCGCCACGTTGGCGTCGCCGATGCCGAGCAGGAGGAATCCCGAGAGGATCGACGCGACGTACAGGGCCCGCCAGCGCGCCCTGTCGTCCGTCCTGTCCTGGCTCATTTCTTCGGCGTCCATCCGAGCTCGGGCGCCACCTCGGCCGCGATCCGCTCCAGGCCGCGCAGCGCGGCGTCCACGGCGCGTTTCCCGCCGGACCCGGCCTCCGCGTCCTCGATGACGTTGGTGACGGCGATGAGGTAGTCCGCCTCGGGCAGCAGCGCGACGTCGTCCCGGAGGGCCCGCGCCGTCTGTCGCGGCGAGCCGGTCTTGACGTTCATCGACGCCAGGACCTCGTCGTCGTCCAGCTCACCGGGGTCGGTCCCGTTGGCCTTCGCGAGCCGGGTACGGCCTGCCCGCACGAACGGGGCCAGCTCCGCGAGCGCCGTCTCGTAGGAGTCGGAGGGATAGATCATCCGGATCGCGCCGAGCCGTGGCCGCAGACTGCCCGCCACCTCGGCCGGGGCCTGGCTCGGGCCGGTCTCCGCCCACTGGGACAGGTAGGCGTCGATGATCGGCCGCTGCCGGGTCCTGGCGTCGAGGGTCGCCGTGCCGTACAGGGCGCCGACACCGGTGAGTGCGGCGCGGCGGGCCGAGGCGACGCTGCCCGGGGTGCGCCAGAGGCGGTGCAGCAACGGTGTGCCGTCCACCGGCAGGGTCAGGCCGGTGCCGCGCAGCGGGTGGCCCGCCAGGGCGGCCTGCAGCACGGCGAGGTTCTCGTCGAACAGCTCCGTCGCCCGCGCCCCGTCGTGTCCGAAGGCCGGGTACCTGTCGATGTTGGCGTTGCCGGTTCCGAGACCGAGTTCCAGGCGCCCCCGCGAGATCGCGTCCAGGGTGAGCGCGTCCTCGGCGAGCTGGACGGGGTCCGTGACCGGCAGCGTCACCACTGAGACGCCGAGCCCGATCCGCTCGGTCGACACGGCGACCGGGGCGAGGGAGATCAGCGGTGACGGCGTCGAGCCCTCCTCGCCGTCGGCCAGCAGGTGCTGGGCCACGAACCCGACGTCGAAGCCGAGCCGCTCAGCGCCCACGAACAGGCGGACGAGCTCCTCGTGGGCCTCCGCCCGCCCGGAGGAGGACCGTACATGAGTGAAGAACCCCAGTTTGAGCGGCTCGCGCGCCGCGGCCGGGCTCACGCCGCACCCGTCTGGCTGCGCCGCCACCGGGTGACGCGCCGTTCGAGCAGCAGGAAGACCGCGTTGAACACGTAGCCGACGAACGCGACCGTGAGCACCCCGGCGAGCAACTGCCTCAGGTTGAAGTTCTGCTGGGCGAACATCAGGTAGTAGCCGATGCCGTCGTTGCCCGCGAGCATGCCGATGACGACCGCGAGCACGAGCGACATGCCCAGCGACTGCCGCATGCCGACGAGGATGTACGGCATCGCGAACGGCAGGGCGATCTCCCGCTGCGTCTGCAGCCACGACAGGCGGAACGTCTGCGCCGTCTCGGAGAGGATCTTCGACACGCCCCGGGCACCGGCGTAGGAGTTGATGATCATCGGAAAGATCCCCCCGGTGAGGAACACCGCGACCTTCATCTGGTCGCCGAGACCGAGGAACAGGATGTAGATCGGCAGGATCGCGGTGGCCGGGGTGAGCCGCAGGATCTCGACGAGCGGCTCAAGCAGCCCCCAGATCACCTGCGAGCGGCCCATCAGGAAGCCGATGCCGACCCCGAGCGGTACGGCGAGCGCGAGGGCCTCGGCCATCGTCCGCAGGGTGATCGTCAACTGGTTCAGCAGGTCGCCCGTGGTCGCCTCCCCCCACCACGTCTCGGCGATGCGGCTCGGTGAGGAGATGGTGGGGTCGTAGTCGACGTTGGAGTAGAGCTCCCAGAGGACGACGACCAGGGCGACCAGCGTCCAGCCGGAGACCCGGCTGCGGAAGTAGCGGCGCGCGTTCCTGCGCGCCCTGCCGACGGGCCTGATCCCGCTCGCCGGGGGTTTCCTTTCGGCTTCCCGCGCCTCTGTTCCGGTCACGATGGTGTCGGGCATGACTGGTCCTTCACTCGGTGCCGAGGACGAGGCCGAGAACCTCACGGCGAAGGCGGAGATAGCGGGGGTCCTCGCGGAAGTCGACCTGCCTGCGCGGGTACGGGATGTCGACGGTGACGTCGCGTTCGACGCCGCCGCCCTTCTCACGGAGCACGATCACGCGCTGTGACAGGTAGAGGGCCTCCTCGATGTCGTGCGTGACGAACAGGACGGTGAGGCCGTGCTCCTGCCAGATCCGCAGGATGAGGTCCTGCAGCGTGCTCCGGCTGAGCGCGTCGACCGCGCTGAACGGCTCGTCGAGCAGCAGCAGCTCGGGAAGCGCGGCCAGGGCCCGGGCGATGGCGACCCGCTGCTGCATGCCGCCGGAGAGTTCGCCCGGGTAGCGGTTGAAGGTTCCGCCGAGCCCGACCTCTTCGAGGTGTTCCTGGATCAGCTCGTTCTCCTGCGCCTTGGAGGACGCGCGGGCGGCGCCGTGCCCGTGCCGCAGCCCGAAGCGGATGTTGTCGCCGACCGTGCGCCACGGCAGCAGCGACTCGTTGTAGTTCTGGAAGACGTAGCGGGCGCTGTCTGGCGGCCCGTCCACCCGCTCGGTGCCGATGCGGATCGTGCCGGAGGTCGGCTTCTCCAGTCCGGCGACGAGGCGGAGGAACGTGGACTTGCCGCAGCCGGAACGGCCGACGAGTGACACGAATGCGCCCCGTTCGATCGTCAGGTCCACCGGCGAGAGTCCGCGTACGACGTTCCCGTCAAGGGCGAGGTAGTCCTTTCCCGCGCCTTCGACGGTGATGATCTCCTGATGGACGCCGCCGGTCAGGGCGGCCGCTTGGGCCTCGGTTGTGCTTGTCATGTGGGGACCTCACCCGTGGTGGTTCGTGGCTCGACGGCTGCCGCCGCGCCGGAGAATCCGTGCTCAGCTCGGGTTCTCCGGCGGCTGGATCAGTTCGGGGGCGGGCTGCAGTGCCGAGCCGTACACGAGCTGGCGCAGGTCGACGCCCTTCTGGATCTTGTCGGGGGCGTACTCAAGGCCGAGCTGGTACCAGGACTGGGTGGCGTCGAAGTCGAACGGCCCGGTCTGCGTGTTCGTCAGGAGGTTGTGGACCTTCTTGGGGTCGTTGCCGGTGATCTTCTGCAGGTCCGTCTTCTGGTACCTGAGCAGGATCGGCTGGAGTTGTTCCGGCTTCAGCGTCTTGAACCAGACGTAGGAGGCGTGCAGCGCCTTGTCGAAGGCGTAGGCGACCGCCTGGTTCTTCGGGTCCTTCAGCCAGTCGCCGGTGACCCAGAACGCCGCCGTTGTCGCCTTCAGGTTGGACCACTTCGACGAGTCGGGGTCGCCCAGGACGCGGAAGTCGTAGGCGCCCGGCTGCCCCTCGTTGGAGTACGCCTGGATCCACTGGCCGAAGAACGCGTCGACGGACCCGCCCGCCAGCGCCTGGGGGGCGGCGGACTGGGACTGGACGATCGTGTACTTGACCGCGTTCGGATCGACCCCGTTGGACTTCAGGAAACCGCGGAGGTTGACCGTGTGCTGCGGCACCGGCGGCAGGGCGATGCTCCTGCCCGCGAGGTCGGCGGGCGACTTGATCGGGCCGTCCGCCTTGACCAGGATCGGGAACTCCTCGGCGTTGGTGTTGTTGTTGGCGACCAGCTTGATGTCGAAGCCCTGCGCCTTGGCGTTGATGCCGGCGTAGAGGTCGGCGTAGCCGATCTCACCGCTCCCGCCCTGCAGCGCCGCGAGCACCTGGGTGCCGTTGGCGAGCTGGCTCTCCTGGATGTCCAGGCCGTACTTCCTGAAGAAGCCGTAGTCCTTGGCGAGCGCGACGTTGAAGGCGGTCGAGGTGTTGATCACCTTGACCGTCACCGGATTCGCGGGATCCAGGGCCGGTACGGCGGTGCCGGCGGGGTCTGCCGACGCCGGGGAGTCGTTGCCGCATCCGGCGAGCATGGTGGAGACGGCCAGCAGGGCGACGCCGGAGGTGAGCCATCTGTGGCGTCGGCGGTTCGTTGTCACGGGGGTTTCCTTTCGAAGCGGTGGCTCGGGAACGGAGCCGCGCTTCACCGAGGTCGGCGAATGTTCGGCATCGGGCATAGGCGTACGAGAGCTGTCACGCACGGTGAGCGCACAGGGGAATGACGGACCGAAGAACAGAGAGGTGGAGAGGTGAGGTGTCACGGGAATCCGGGCGTCCGAGGACCGGTCTCCGTGCCGGAGAGACATACCGCCGACGGCGGCGAGAAGGGGGAGAGAAGGATCAGGGGTGAGGAAGGAACTGGCCGAAACGGCCCTGGTGGTAGAGCAGGGGCCGACCCGTGCCGTGCACGGTCGCCTCGGCCACCGAGCCGATGACGAGCACGTGGTCCCCCACTTCCAGCGTCGTGTACGGCAGGCAGACCAGGTGCACCGACGCGTCGCTCAGCAGCGGCGCGCCGTACGGGCCGGAATGCCAGCGGGTCGGGGCGGCGAAGCGGTCGACGCTCTTACGGGCGAACCGGGTCGCGAGTTCGTGCTGGTCGCTGGTGAGCACGTTGACGGCGAAGTGACCGGCCGAGCGCAGCCGGGGCCAGGTGGTCGAGCCCTGGTCCACGTAGAAGGAGACCAGCGGTGGCTCCAGGCTGACCGACGAGAACGACGTCGCGGTCAGGCCGACGGGGACTCCCTCGTCCCGAGCGGTGATCACCACGACTCCCGCGGCGTGCGCCGCGAGTGCCCTCCTGAACCGTTCGCCGTCCACGGTCCTTCCGGGAAGGATTTCGGTCACCGTCCGGCTCCCTTCCCGCCGAGGTCCATCCGTCCGGCGTCCGGTCTGTGGGAAGCCGTCCGTGGGTCGCCTGCCAACATCTCGATGTTCATCTGAGCCCCCTCGGGCGCTCATGCCGCTTCTCGGCTCCGCGAAGACGGAACCGTCGTCGGCACATGGGTTCAACCAAGGCGATCGCAGCCTCCGGCCTCCCCCGGGGACGGGGACAGGGGCCGGAAAGCGGCAGTGATCTTGTCCAGATCGGATGGGCGCGATCAGCGACACTGCGCGGTCGGAAGGTGGCCGAGGTGCAGGTGCCTGCGCCGGCTCATGGGCGGCGATAGGGGGGAATCCGGCGGCGATGCCACCGCATCAGACGAGTGCGATCAGCGACACTGTGCGCTTTTGACGTGGCCGAAGTCCACGTGGTGACGCCGGGTAAGGGGAACATCCTTGCGCATAACCCCAATTTAGGTGCCAAACTAACTAAAGTCAACACTCCCTACCAGTTGTACATGAAATACCCACACACCTGACGGCCACCGTGTCAGCGACGCCGCACCCGGCCAGTGCTGCCCCGGGGTCAGTGGACCAGTTGGAACTTGGTCGACGGAACGCCGGTGGTGTAGCTGCAGTCGAAGGTCGTGGCGGTCGCGGTGTAGGACCAGCCGCTGGGCACGACGCAGGCCCACAGTCCGTCGACCGGCTGCCTGAGATGGAAGGTCGTGGCCGTGGTGCCCAGGAAGCTGCAGCCGGAGGTGTAGGTGATCTGGTCGTAGGTCCAGCCTGTCGCGCTGACGCAGGCCGTGAGGCCGTCGTAGGGGGCGAGCACGTGGTAGACGGGCGAGGTCCAGCTCGACTGGCTGCACTGGTAGCTGTACTGGACCTCGTCGTAGACATAGCCCGGCGGCGTCGAACAGGCCCAGCCGGTCAGGGCCCGCGTCGCGGACGCGCCGGTGAGATTCGTGGCGAACAGCACCATCACCGCCGTGATGGTCAGGATGGTGCGGCGGAGAATCCGAAACGTTCTGCTGGTGGACATGGAGGTCCCCTCGGCGTTCTAATGGGTGCCCGGAGTTTGCTGCTCTATTTGCCTTATAAACACCGTGGAGATTTTTGGAAATTCTCCGCGAGGCTGGATCTCCGCATGTCGTGTATGCGACCCGGTGAATCAGCGGCTTTCCCTTGGTCACAACCGGTTCGGTGCGCCCGCCGTACGTCACCGGCGAAGTGGGTTTCCGCACGCGGAGGATCATGAGCAGTACGCGACTTGTTTCTGTGGACGACGCGCCGTTGCTGGCGGAACGGCTGCGTGAGAACCGCGATTTCCTGGCCCCGTGGGTTCCCGCCCGCACCGACGACTTCTTCACCGTCGCCGCGCAGCGCGACCTCCTTGAGAAGGCGCTCAGGGCACACTCCGAAGGCACGATGCTGCCGCTGGCGATCCTCGACGGCGCCGGAGCCCTCGTCGGCAGGATCGACATCAGCGGCATCACCAGGGGCGCCTTCCAGTCGGGCAGCGTCGGTTACTGGGTCAGCGAGTCCCACAACGGCCGGGGAATCGCCACCGAAGCCGTGTCCGAAACCAAGGAGATCGCCTTCACAGAACTGGGCCTGCACCGCCTCCAGGCCGAAACACTCGCCCACAACACGGCATCCCAACGAGTCCTGAGACGCAACGGATTCATCCCCTACGGAATCGCCCCGCAGTACCTCAGAATCGCCGGAGAATGGCAGGAACACATTCTCTACCAGGTCCTGAACGGGGAATGAGCGTAGGTGCCGGGCACGGTGAACACCGTGCCCGGCGGTTGGTTATCTGAGGCGGGCTTCGATGGCCTCGATGATTCGGGGGCGGAGTTCGGCGGCGCGGATCACCGCGTCCACCGAGCCGACCTCGACCGCGCGTTCGATGTTGTGCACCCGGTCGAACTCCCCGGCCACCTCGCCGAGCTTCTCCGACCTGACCGTGGCGCGGAGCTGGTCGAGTTCGGCGCTCAGCGCGGCCCGGTCACCGCCGACGGCGGCCGCGACCCGGGCCTCCAGGTCACGCACCCGTGGGTCGGCCGCGGTCCTGGCCGCGACCTCGCCGGAGAACACCACCGCGGCGGCGGGGGCGCCACCGAGCACCGAGGCGAAGGAGCCCTCCAGGGCCAGCACGGTCATGCCGGGGTTCAGCGCCTTGGAGAACACCACGAACGCGCCGCCGTGGTAGCGCGAGATGACGCAGAACACGATCGGCCCACGGAAGTTCACGATCGCCCGGCCGATCTCCGCGCCGTACTCCAACTGCAGCTTCCGCATCGACTCCGGGGAGCCGTCGAAGCCCGACAGGTTCGCCAGCACCACCAGGGGCCGGTTGCCGCTGGCCGCGTTGATCGCCCGCGCGGCCTTCTTCGACGACTGCGGGAACAGCGTGCCCGCGGTGTAGGTGTCGGGGCCGTCGGTGGGCGGGAAGCCGCGCCTGGGCACGGAGCGGGACTCGATGCCCAGCAGGCAGACCGGGATGCCGCCGACGTGCGCGTCCTGCACCACCGCGGTCTCCGCGTCGGCCATGCCCGCCCAGCGTTCGAGCACCGGGTGGTCCTGGTCGGACAGCGCCCGCATCACGGTCCGGATGTCGAACGGCTTCTTGCGGTCCGGGTTGGCCTCGGCGGAGAAGATCTCCCCCACCCGGGTGAAGTCGCTGCCGTCCAGGGTGTGCGGGAAGTCCGAGATGTCCCGGTCAACGGGGTCGGTCGTCCTGGCCCGCCTCGGCGCGTCCTCGCCGGGCGCGACGTAGGTGTGGTCGTAGTGCGACATCAGCAGGTTCCTGGCGGCCGTGAGGTTCGGCGCCCAGTAGTGCGCCTGCCCGTTCGGGCCCATCACCCGGTCGTAGCCGCCGATGCCGAAGTTGTCCTCCGCCGACACGCCACCGGAGAAGTCGAGCGACTGCTTGCCGGTGAGCACCATCGCCGAATCAGGCGTCATCACCAGGATGCCCTTGGTGTGCATCAGCATGGTGGCCTCGGCGTTCCAGTACGGCTGCGCGCCGACGTTGATGCCCGCGACCACGACGTTGATCTCGCCGCCGTCCTGGGTGAACTCGACGATCCGCTTGAGCGCGGCGGCCACCCAGTCCATGTTCTCCGTGCCGGACTCCATGGAGATCCTGGCCCCGGCGGACAGCGCGTACCACTCCAGCGGCACCCGCAGCCGTTCGGCCAGATCCAGGGCGGCGATCACCCGGCGGCACTCCGGCTCGGACAGCGCGCCGAGCGACTTCGTCGAGTCTCCGAGCAGCACGACCCTGGTGACGCCCTGCGGGTGCCGCGTGGTCGGCGTGGTGACCACGCCCGCGACGATCGCCGCGGTGTTGCGTCCCTTCTGCCGTTCGACCGGCACCAGCGCGTCGCCGTCGAGGTCGTACTCGACGAAGTCGCCGAGCAGGCCGGTCAGCTCGTAGGGGTAGACCGTGTTGCGGCTGCTCGCGCGCAGCACCTTCTGCCGGTAGTCGTCGACCGGCTCGACCGGCTCGTCCGACGGCTCGCCGATGAGCAGCTCCGTGCCGCCGGTGAGGCTGAAGGAGACGCGCACGGCGATCTTCTTGAGCTCACCGGTGCCGTGGTCGCGCTGCCGCGCGATGATCAGGATCTCCTCCAGCCCGGCGCCTATGGTGGTCGGCAGCACCCGCTTGGCGAGCAGTTCCAGCTCGGCGCGGGTGATGTCGCTGGGGGGCCAGACGTAGATCACGACGCGGTTGGTGAGGAAGCGGGGCGCCGAGGACCGCTGGGCCCTGACGCGGCGGATGGAGTCCAGGCAGGCGGCCAGCGCGTCCTCGGCGGTGGGCAGGGCGGCCAGGCGACCGTCGTGCTCACGCAGCTCCACGAGGTTCCTGACCTGCGTGAACGCCACCAGACGGTCGTCGGAGGGGTTCTCCTTCGCCACGCAGCGGAACAGGTAGACGTCCTCGTCGGAGGAGGGCAGGCGGGTGAGGTCGAACTTGCGCAGCCGTTCCATCTGCATCCGCTGGGCGATGTACGGGTGCAGGCCGCGGATCAGCCGGTCCTCCACCATCCCGGTGTCGGAGGGGCGGAAGGTGACGTGGTGGTGCATGGCCGCGCCGCCGCGACCGGCGACGGTCAGGGTGAGCCTGCGGACCTGCGGGGGCAGCGGGTGCGCGCCGACGACCTTGCCCAGTTCTGCGGCCACGTCGGCGAAGTCCTCCGGCTGGTCCTCCCAGACCAGGTAGATGTCGGAGTCCAGGGGCTCCTCACCGGTCGCCAGCTCGGCCAGGCCGCGCAGCGCGTCGCCAAGCGCGTGGAAGCCGACGGCGGTGGACACCACGGTGAAGTCGGTGCACTCGGCGAACACGAAGGCGCAGTCGGCGTGCCTGCCGGTGCGGATGCCGACGAGGCGCTTGTTGCCGTAGTAGCGCCGGGTCAGCACCTCCAGCATGGTCGTGTTGTCGAGGTCCTTGTGCGCGAGGCGCTGGCTGAGCAGCCGGACCAGGGGTTCGGTGACCCGCACCATCTCGGCGACCCGCTCGGCGCGGTCGGGGGCGTCCGGGTTCGCGTCCAGGTAGCGCAGGTGCTTGCGGACGTCGGCGTAGACGCGGGCCCGGTTACGGCGCAGCAGCGGCAGGCCGAGCCAGGCGAACACCACGCCACGCGCCAGGTCGGACACCACGGGGAAGCGGACCTGGGTCGCGGACAGCAGGCGTTCCAGGGCGAGACCGACGGGCTCGCGCAGCGCCTCGGCGGGCGGCGACTCGCGCAGCCAGACCTGCAGCAGGGAGGCGATGACGTCGGCGTCTGTCGACGTCCGCTGCTGGGCCAGGAAGATCCGGAAAACCGCGGCTTCCAGCTCCGGGGTGCGCTCCAGGTCGGTGACGCCGTAGTGGCCGAGCACCCTGGCCAGCTTGTCCTGGAACGTCGTCGGCAGCCCGGCGCGTTCCACGTCGAGGCTCTGCAGGTAGGTGTGGAAGTACTCGCGGGCGCTGTGCACGTGGCTCTCGCCGCCGACCTCCTCGCCGGGTGGGCGGTTACGGCTCAGCTCGGCGAGGTCGGTGAACACGGTCAGCAGGCGCAGTTCCGCTTCGAGGGGGCTGTGGCCGTCCTCGACCACGGCCTGCCGGGCGGCGAGGTAGTCCTCCAGCACCCGGCCCTCGTTGTGCGGGTCCACGTCGAAGCCGAGCAGCAGGCTGCGCAGGTCCTCAAGGCCACGCCGTACACGGTCGCGGGCCGGGGTCTCCTTCGGCGCGGCGGGCAGGTCGAGCTCCACCCGTTCGACGGTCTCGGTGTCCTCGGTGTCGGCGAGGGGGTCGAGCCGCAGCAGCGGGGCTCCGGTGTCCACCTGGCTGCCCAGGGTGACCATGCACTCCTTGAGCCGGGCCCGGAACGGCGCGCGCAGCACCGTCTCCATCTTCATGCTCTCCAGGACCAGCACCGGAGCCCCGGCCTCGACCTCGGCGCCGACCTCGACCAGGGTGGCGACGACCAGCGCGGGGGCGGGTGAGCGGAGCACGCCGCCCTCGTCACGGCTGACCCGGTGGGTGACGCCGTCGACCTCCACCAGGTGCACGGCGCCGTGGGTGCCGGTGACCAGGCGATACTTGGCGCCGTTGACCACGATCTGCCCGGTGTGCCGGTCGATGCGGTTCAGCTCGACGTTGACGGTACGGACGTCCTCGCCCGTCTCGATGACGATCTGGAACCGGTGGGCGCCGACCCTGGCGACCCGCACCTGGTAGCCGACGCCACGCAACTTGAGCTTCAGCCGTCGGCCGCTCTCGTGCTGCACCTGGGGACGGCCGCCGAAGGCCGTGGACAGCAGGCGCCGCTGCTCGACGTGCTCCTCATCCTCGTACACCGCAATGGCGGCGGCGGCCACGGCGACGGCGGAGTGCCGGTGGGACACGAGCCGTCCCTCGCCGCGGACCCGGTCGATCCAGGCGGTGTCGGCGCTGGCGTCGATGACCTCCGGCTGGTCGAGAAGGTCGAGCACGAAGCTCTTGTTGGTCGTGCCGCCGTCGATGATCACCGTGGTCTCGGCCATGGCCCGGCGCAACCGGCCGAGGGCCTCACCACGGTCACGGCCGTGGGCGATGATCTTCGCGATCATCGAGTCGAAGTCGGCGGGGATGGTGTCGCCCTCGCCGACCCCGGTGTCCACCCGGATGCCGGGTCCCGCGGGCAGGTTCAGGCGTGCGATGCGGCCCGGGGAGGGCGCGAAGTCCCGGTCGGGGTCCTCGGCGTTGAGCCGGGCCTCGACGGCGTGCCCGCGCTCCACCGGCGGCTCCCCCACCAGCCGGTTCCCGGCCGCCACCCACAACTGGGCCTTGACGAGGTCGAACCCGGTGGTGGACTCGGTGATCGGGTGCTCGACCTGGAGGCGGGTGTTGACCTCAAGGAAGGCGAAGATCCTCTCGCCGGGGTGGTACAGGAACTCGACGGTCGCGGCGCCGCAGTAGCCGACCGCGACGGCCAGCCGTTCCGCGGAGGCCTTGAGCTCGGCGCTCTGCTCGGCGCTGAGCACCGGGGAGGCCGACTCCTCGATGATCTTCTGGTTGCGCCGCTGCACCGAGCAGTCACGGACGCCGAGCGCCCACGCGGTGCCCTGGCCGTCGGCGATCACCTGGACCTCGACGTGCCGAGCGCCGGTGATCAGGCGCTCAAGGAACAGGACGCCGCTGCCGAACGCCCGCGCGGCCTCCTGGCTGGTGCGCTCGTAGGCGTCGGCCAGCTCGGCGTCGTTGGTGATCACCCGGATGCCCCGCCCGCCGCCACCCGCGGTGGCCTTCAGCATCAGCGGGTAGCCGACCTCGGCCGCGGCGGCGAGGGCGGCGTCCAGGGACTCCACGGCCCCCCGGCTCCACGGCGCGACAGGGACCCCGGCCTCCTCCGCGATCAGCTTCGCGCCGATCTTGTCGCCGAGCTTGCGCATGGCCTCGGCGCTCGGGCCGACGAAGGTGACCCCGATGTCCTGGCAGAGCTCAGCGAACGCCGGGTCCTCGGCGACGAACCCCCAGCCGACCCAGGCGGCGTCCGCCCCGGTCTCCACCAGTGCGCGCCTGAGCACCTTCAGGTCGAGGTACGGCCGAGCCGCCGCAGGACCCAGGTTGTAGGCGATGTCGGCCTCACGGACGAACATCGCGGACTGGTCCACGTCGGTATGCAGGGCGACCGTCTCGATCGTGCTCCCTGTCTCCGCGGCCAGTTCCCGGGCTGCGTGGATGAGCCGCATCGCGGCCTCTCCACGGTTGACGATCACAATACGGCGGAACACTCGACCGACCTCTCATCTCCTGCACCAGAGGGAATTACACCCCGTGCCCACATTCCACCCCGCAGTGCGGACACTGACTGTCATGCGATGAACAGCGCATCCGATCGTACGGCGGACCCGGGAGAAAGAAACCGATGAAAAGCCACTATCCCTCCGGAGAATCGTTGTTTCCATGAAACAAAGGCCGACTCGGATGATCGCTCTGCACGAGCTCCGTCAGCACGCCGGTGACGTCCTTGGGATGCAGGAACGCGATCGACGACCCCATCGAACCGTGCCGGGGCCGCTCGTCGAGCAGCCGGACTCCCCTGGCGTCGATCACCCGCATCGCCTCGGCGACGTCCGGGACTCCGAACGCCACGTGGTGCACCCCCTCGCCCCGCCTGGCCAGGAACTTACCCACGGGCGAGTCGGGGGTCAGCGGTTCCAGCAACTGGATGTAGTTGCCGTCGCGAACGCGCAGCATCGCCTCCTTGACGCCCTGCTCCTCGTTGACCTCGCGCGCGACGACCGTCAGCCCGAAGGTCTTCGTGAAGAACTCGATCTTCTCTTCCAGGTCGTGTACGGCGATGCCGACATGATCGATTCGTACGAACACGCGTCCCACCTCCTCTGGGTTCCCGCACAAGGGTCAGTTCCCGTCGAGCCTGGCCAGCAGGGCGAGCGCGGCCTCGGTGACCACCGTGCCCGGCGGGAAGACCGCGGCGGCACCGGCCGCGCGCAGCTCGGCGACGTCGCCGGGCGGGATCACTCCCCCGACGACGATCATGATGTCCTCCGCGCCGAGTTCCGCCAGCGCCTTCCGCAGCGCGGGCACCAGCGTCAGATGCCCCGCCGCCAGCGAGGAAACCCCCACCACGTGCACGTCCGCCTCGACGGCCTGGCGGGCGACCTCCTCGGGCGTCTGGAACAGCGGGCCGACGTCCACGTCGAACCCGAGGTCGGCGAAGGCCGTCGCGATCACCTTCTGCCCCCGGTCGTGGCCGTCCTGCCCCATCTTGGCGACCAGGATGCGGGGCCTGCGGCCCTCCGACCGCTCGAACTCGGCGCAGGCCGTACGGACCTCCTCCACGCCGGAACCCACCTCCTGCCGGTAGACACCGGAGATCGTCTGGACCCGCGCCGCGTGCCTGCCGAAGACCTTCTCCAACGCCTCGGAGACCTCACCCACGGTCGCCCCTACCTTGACGGCCTCGACCGTGAGCGCCAGCAGGTTCGCCGTACCCGCCGCTCCCTCGGTCAGCGCGGCCAGGCGGGCGGCGACCGCGCCGCCGTCGCGTTCCTGGCGCAGTCTGCGGAGCTTGTCGAGCTGCCGGTCGCGCACCGCGCTGTTGTCGACCTTGAGGACCTCGATGGGCTCCTCGGCGTCGGGACGGTACTTGTTGACGCCGATCACCGGCTGGCGCCCGGAGTCGATGCGGGCCTGGGTGCGGGCCGCGGCCTCCTCGATGCGCAGCTTCGGCAACCCCTGGTCGATGGCTTTCGCCATGCCGCCGACGGCTTCGACCTCCCGGAGGTGGTCGCGGGCTTTGGCGGCCAGTTCATGGGTGAGGCGTTCGACGTAGTAGGAGCCGCCCCACGGGTCGATCACCCGGCAGGTGCCCGACTCGTGCTGGAGCAGGAGCTGGGTGTTGCGGGCGATCCTGGCGGAGAAGTCACCGGGCAGGGCCAGCGCCTCGTCCAGGGCGTTGGTGTGCAGCGACTGGGTGTGGCCCTGGGTCGCGGCCATCGCCTCGACACAGGTGCGCACCACGTTGTTGAAGACGTCCTGCGCGGTCAGCGACCAGCCGGACGTCTGCGAATGCGTGCGCAGCGACAGCGACTTGGGGTTCTTGGCGCCGAACCCGGCCACGATCTCGGCCCAGAGCAGCCGGGCGGCCCGGAGTTTGGCGATCTCCATGAAGAAGTTCATGCCGATGCACCAGAAGAACGACAGACGTGGGGCGAAGCGGTCGATGTCAAGCCCGGCCGCCACCCCGGCGCGCAGGTACTCCACGCCGTCGGCCAGGGTGTAGGCCAGCTCCAGATCGCACGTGGCCCCGGCCTCCTGGATGTGGTACCCGGAGATCGAGATGGAGTTGAACTTCGGCATCCGCTCGCTGGTGTAGGAGAAGATGTCGGAGATGATCCGCATTGAAGGACCGGGCGGGTAGATGTAGGTGTTACGGACCATGAACTCCTTGAGGATGTCGTTCTGGATGGTCCCGGCCAGTTGCTCGGGCGCCACCCCCTGCTCCTCGGCCGCCACGATGTAGAGCGCCAGCACCGGAAGCACGGCACCGTTCATGGTCATCGACACACTCATCCGGTCCAGCGGGATACCGTCGAAGAGCTGCCGCATGTCGTAGATCGAGTCGATCGCCACCCCGGCCATCCCGACGTCCCCGGCGACCCGAGGATGGTCGGAGTCGTAGCCACGGTGGGTGGCCAGGTCGAAGGCGACCGACAACCCCTTCTGCCCGGCCGCGAGGTTGCGGCGGTAGAAGGCGTTGGACTCCTCGGCGGTGGAGAACCCGGCGTACTGCCTGATCGTCCACGGCCGCGTCGTATACATCAGCGGGTAGGGGCCCCGGGTGAACGGCGCGAGCCCGGGGAACCCCGGCGACGCGCATCCGGCCGTGTCCGCCGCCGTGTAGCGGGTCCGCACGGTGATCCCCTCCGGCGTCGTCCAGCCCTGCCCGTCGCCGGGCGGAAGCCGTACCGCGAGATCACCGTCGAGCGGGAGGTCGGAGAAGTTGGGGATCATGGGGTGGCTCCGTTGCCGTGCAGGTCCTGGAGGACGCCGAGCGCGTCGCAGCCCGTGAAGATCGTGCGGTCGATGCCGGGAATGTCGGCCCTCCCGGCGAGCATCACCGTGGTCGCACCGGCCGCGCGCAGCGCCACGACCGTCCGCTCCGCCGTACCGGCGTAGTCACGCTCGTCGCCGCACAGGCAGGCCGCCCGCGCGCCCGAGGCCGTGAACGCGGCGGCCAGTTCCGCGGGGGCGCCGGTCGCGGTGGGGGTGGCGAACCCGCCCGCCTGGAACAGGCCGGTGGCGAAACCGACCCGGGCGGCGTGCCGGGCCGGGGAGCCGAGCGCGGCCAGGAAGACGGCGGGGCGGACCCCGGTCCGCGCGACGGCCGCGTCGGCCAGGTCACGCAGTTCCTCGTACGGCTCGGCACGCCGGAACCCCAGGGAGGCGAGTCCCGGCCCCGGCCCGCCGGGTGTGGGCGGGACCTCCTCCAGGTTCGGGAACTCCGACACGCCGGTGATCGGGCGGCGCCGGTGCGCCAGGTCGGCCAGCCTGGCGGCCCTGGTCTCGGCAAGGCGTTCGGGGATCAGCTTCTCCGCCGCCGTGGCGTGGCCGCCCGCCCGTTCGATCTCCTGGAACCAGGCCCAGGCCCGGGTGGCGAGTTCGGCGGTGAGTTCCTCGACGTACCACGACCCGGCCGCGGGGTCGGCGACCCTGGCCGCGTGCGCCTCCGCCATGACGATCGTCTGGGTGTTCCTGGCGAGCCTCCTGGCCAGGGCGCTCGGCGCGCCGAGAACGGCGTCGAACGGCTGCACCGTGACCGCGTCGGCCCCGGCGACACCGGCCGCGAAGCACGCGACCGTCGTGCGCAGGATGTTCACCCACGGGTCGCGGGCGGTCATCATCGCCGACGACGTCACCGCGTGCTGGAGCTGCGGTCCTTCCGCGCCGACGAGTTCGCCGACCCGCGCCCAGAGCCTTCTCGCGGCGCGGAGCTTGGCGACGGTGAGGAACTGGTCGGTGTCCGCCGCGTAGCGGAACTCAAGCTGGCCGTACGCCTCCTGCGCGCTCAGTCCCGCCGCCGTCAGGGTGCGCAGCGCGGCCACCCCCTCGGCGATCGAGCAGCCGAGTTCCTCACCCTCGCTGCCGCCCGCGTCGTGCGCGGGCAGCGCGTCGATCACGACGGAACGCAGCCCACGGAACTCCCTCGCCACGCGCGGTACCAGCGGGTCACCCGGGTCGAGGCCGAGGGTGCCGCCGGGGGTCTCGCCGGGCAGCAGCCCCAGCAGGACCTCCGCGCCCGGCCCTTTGAGCACGACGGGGGCCAGGTCGAGCAGCACGCCGTCCAGGACCCGGGGCAGGTCGGCCGGGGTGATCCCGGCCGACCCGGACGTGACCAGCCACAGTGACGTCGCGCCGTTCTCCAGGTCGGCGAGGACCGCCTCGCGGGCGGCGGCCGGGTCGGGACCGGCGTGCCGCTGCCTGACGTCCCACTCCCCGGCCCGCCCCTGCGGGGTGAGCGCCCACGGACCCGCCTCCCAGTAGAGCGGCGCGACGGGGACGCCGTCGTAGGTCGTGGTGGTGAGCGCCTCCTGCGGCAGCCCTGATTTGGCGAGCACCCCCAGGGCCAGTTCCCGCCAGCGCTCGTACGCCGTCGTTCCTGCACTGTCCACGTTGATCATCCGATTCGGGGTGTCCGGGGGTTCACTCCGCCACGTACGTGCGGCTCACCCACTGCATGACCCGCAGTTCGAGGCCGTCCAGCGAGACCGTCTCCCCGGTCGGCTCGAAGTGCTCGTAGCGGTTGGCGATGGGCAGCGTGAACGGCTGGCTGGGGTCGAAGACGTGACGGGTGCGCTGCTCCTCCGGGATGCTCGGCACGGACCCGCCGCGGAGGACGACGTTCGGGCGCAGGATGACGGCCGGCTGGCTCTGGGGCATGGATCTCTCCTTTGCTGTACGGCTCGCCGCACGACTGCTGTACGGCGCTGCTACCGCTGTCCGGTCGACGAGGCCATCGGGGACAGCAGACGGTCGGTGACCAGGCGGACGATCGCCGCCTGGTGCTGGGTCAGGTAGAAGTGGCCACCGGGGAACACGTCAAGTTCGGCACCGCCGACGGTGTGCTCGCGCCAGGCTCGGGCCTCCTCGACGGTCGCCTTCTCGTCGTCGTCGCCGACCAGGGCGTGGATCGGGCACGAGAGCGGCGGTCCCGGCCGGTAGCGGTAGGTCTCGACCGCCCTGTAGTCGGCCCGGACCGCGGGAAGGATCATCTGCAGCAGCTCCGGGTCCTGGAGGGCGCGCGGGTTGGTGCCGTCCAGCTTCCGAAGCTCCGCGACGAGCCCGTCCACTCCCCGCAGGTGGACGTCCTCGTCACGGTGCCGGGAGGGCGCGCGGCGCCCTGAGGCGAACAGGATCGCCGCGGGGGTGCCGAGCGCCTCAAGGCGGCGGGCCACCTCGAAGCCGACCACCGCCCCCATGCTGTGGCCGAACAACGCCACGGGCAGGTCGCGGTACGGCAGGAGCGCCTCGGTGACCAGGTCGGCCAGCGTCTCGATGGTCTCGACGCAGGGTTCGTGGCGGCGGTCCTGCCGGCCGGGGTACTGCACCGCGAGGACGTCGACGTCCGGGACGACGGCGGTGGACATCGGGTACCAGTAACTGGCCGAACCACCCGCGTGGGGCAGGCAGACCAGGCGGACCCTGGCGGCCGGGGCCGGATGGAAGCGGCGGATCCAGGTGTCAGCCGCGCCGTTGGTGAGCGTCATGATGCTCCGTCGCTCTCCCGATCGGGAGCTGTTTGGGGCTGTTTCAATCAGAGGCTGAGGCAGGCCGGATACATGGACAACCCCTCAGTGGGCCCGGACGGGGACAAGGGCACGTAGGGGAAACGTAGGGGTGCGGCCCCCGCCGACGGCTCGGCAAGACTTTCGCGAGACACCTATGACGCGTGTTCCGTGTCCCGCCTCACGTGCCGTCGGCGCACGCCAAAGGAGCCGTTGACATGCTGCGTACCGAGCTGATCAGGCCGCTGCCTGAACTCCTGCGCTCTCAGGCCGAGTCACACCACGACAAGGTGGCCTTCCGGGACGGCCGCCGGGCCGTCGGCTACGCCGACCTGGACCGCAGGACCGCCAGGCTCGGCGGACACCTGGCGGCGCTGGGCCTGGGCCGTGGCGAGCGCGTGGTCATCTACCTGGACGCCGGGGTGGAGGTGGTGGAGAGCTACCTGGCGGTCGTCAGGGCCTCGGGGGTCGGCGTCCCGGTCAATCCGTACTCAAGTGACGAGGAGCTGGCCTACCTGCTGGACGACAGCGGGGCCACCGCGGTCGTCACCGACACCCGGCATCTGGACCAGGTGCTGCGGCTGCGGGCGGAGCGGCCTGGGCTGCTCGTGATCGCCTCCGGCGCTGCCGTACAGGACCTGCCGTCGTTCGAGACGCTGGCCGTCACCGAGCCGCCTATGCCGCCCCGCGACGACCTCGGCCTCGACGAGACCGCCTTCATGCTCTACACCTCGGGCTCGACCGGCGCGCCGAAGGGCGTGCTGTCCACCCAGGGGAGCTGCCTGTGGTCGGTCGCGGCCTGCTACGCGCCGCTGCTCGGGCTGTCGGAGGACGACCTGGTGCTGTGGCCGCTGCCGCTGTTCCACAGCCTGGCGCACATCCTCTGCGTGCTCGGGGTGACCGCGACCGGCGCCACCGCCCACGTCATGTCGGGCTTCGCGGCCGACGAGGTGCTCGGAGAGCTGCGCGGCGCGCCGTACACCTTCCTGGCCGGGGTGCCCGCGCTCTACCACCACATCCTGCGGGAGAGCGGCGGTTCCCTGGACGCGCCGAACCTGCGGGTCTGCCTGTCCACCGGCGCGGTGACGTCCGCCTCCCTCGCGCGGAACTTCGCGGACGCCTTCGGCGTCCCGCTGCTCAACAGCTACGGCTCGACCGAGACCTGCGGCGCCATCGCCACCGAGGCGCCCGGCACCGAACAGCTCGCCGGTTCGTGCGGCCTTCCCGTACCCGGCCTGGACGTGCGGGTCGTCGATCCGGAGACCGGGACGGACGTCGAACCCGGCACGGAGGGCGAGGTGTGGGTACGCGGCCCGAGCCTGATGAGGGGCTACCACAACCGCCCAGAGGCCACCGAGGAGGCGCTGCGGGCCGGGTGGTACCGGACCGGTGACCTGGCGGTCCAGGCGGCCGACGGCCAGCTCACCATCAGTGGCCGCCGCAAGGAAGTGATCATCCGGGGCGGCGAGAACATCCACCCCGGCGAGATCGAGAACGTGGTGCGGACGGTGCCCGGCGTGCTGGACGTCGCCGTCACGGGCAGGCCGGACGAGGTGCTCGGCGAGGTGCCGGTCGCGTTCGTGGTGACCGGGCCGGACGGCGTGGCCGTGGACCAGATCTTCGAGGCCTGCGCCACGCGGCTGGCGTACTTCAAGGTCCCGCAGGAGATCCGGGAGATCGCCGAGGTGCCACGCACCTCCTCCGGCAAGATCGTCCGGCACCGCCTGTTCGACACGCCCGGCACCCTGATCGGCTCCCGTGGCACCCGGCACGAGTCGCTGTACCGGGTCGACTGGATCCCGGTCAGGGCGGACGTCACGGAACCGGTCCGCGCCGCCGTCCTCGGTGCCGCGCCGTACGACCTGCCAGGCGAGCGATACCCCGGCCTGTCCGCCCTCCCCTCCGAGCTGCCGGAGATCGTCTACCTTCCCTGGCCGTCATCCCTGGAAGAGCCCACCGCCACTCCTGCGGGAGAGCCCGCCGTCGCCCCTGCGGGAAAGGTCATCATCGCCTCGGGAAAGACCGTCGCGACCTCTGCAGGAGAGCCCGCCGCCTATTCGGGAGATCCCGCCACCACCGCCTCCGGAGCGGCCGTCACCACCCCTGCAGGAAAGGCCATCATCACCCTTTCGGGAGAAACCGCCTCTGCGGGAGAGACCGCTCCCTCAGGAGGGACCGCCACCCCCTCTTCGGAGGAGACCGTCACCGCTGCTTCAGAAGAAACCACCACCGCCTCGGGAAAGACCGTCACGACCTCTGCAGGAGAGCCCGCCCATTCGGGAAAGACCGTCACCGACGTGGCGCGGGCGGCCGTCGCCGAGCTCTCCGCGCTGCTCGACGGGTGGCTCGCCGAGGAGCGCACGCGCGGGACCCGGCTGGTGGTGCTGACCCGTGGCGCGCTCGCGGCGCACGCGGGTGAGGAGGTCCCCGGCCTGGCCCAGGCACCCGTCTGGGGCCTGCTGCGCGCGGCGCAGCGGCGGAACCCGGACCGGTTCACGGTGATCGACCTGGACGGCGAGGCGGCGTCGTCGGCCGCGCTACCGGCCGCCCTGGCCACCGGTGAGCCCCAGCTCGCCGTCAGGGACGGGGTGCCCCGGGTGCCGAGGCTGGTCCCGGTCGCCGTCGGACCGACGGGACCGGCCATCGAGGGAACCGTGCTGGTCACCGGCGCGGGCGGGGCCGCCGCTGCGGCGATCTCCCGGCATCTGGTCGCCGAGTACGGCGTGCGCCACCTGGTGCTCGTCTCCACCGCCCCCGACTCCGCGGCGCTGGCCGTGGAACTCAGCGAACTCGGCGCCGAGGTCACACTCGCGGCCTGCGACATCGCCAACCGCCCGGCCGTCGCCGACCTGCTGGCCGGTGTGCCCGCCGAGCACCCGCTGACCGCGGTGGTCCACGCCGCGGGCGTCCCCGGTCTGGCCACCGGTGGCAGTGCCGACCGCTGGGTGCGGACCGCCATCGACGGCGCAGTCGCCCTGCACGAACTCACCGCCGGCCTCGACCTGCGGGCGTTCCTGCTGGTCTCCACCGCCGAGGGCCTGCTGGGCACGGCCGAGGAGGAGCACGGCGGCTGCGGCGCCTTCCTCGACGCGCTGGCCCAGCACCGCAGGGCCTCCGGCCTGCACGCGGTCTCGCTGGCCCTGGACACCACCGACGTGGAGCTCGGCCCCCTGCTGGACGCGGCCCTCACCGGCACCGACACGCCCGTGGTGGCCACCCGGGAGACCGACTCGGTGCTGTTCCGCGAGGTCACCGTGGCGGACCCGGCCGTCGGCACCTCGGTCGCCGCCAGGCTGCGCGCCCTGCCCGCCGCCGAGCGCCACCAGACTCTGCTCGGCCTGGTGCGGACCGAGACCGCCGGGGTGCTCGGCCACGGCCTGCCCGGGACGGTCGCGCCGCAGCGGGCGTTCAAGGAACACGGCATGGACTCCGCGTCGGCAGTCCGCCTGCGCAACCGGCTGCGGACCATCCTCGGCCTGCGCCTCCCGGCGACCATGGTCTTCGACCACCCCACCCCGGCCCGGCTGACCGACTTCCTGCTCGCCGAACTGCTCGATGAGGCACCGGCTTCCGAGGGGCCTGGCCGTACGGCGGTGGCCGACGAGGACCCGATCGTGATCGTCGGCATGGGCTGCCGCTACCCGGGAGGAGTGGACTCCCCCGAGGCCCTGTGGCGGCTGGTATCCGAGGGCCGCGACGCCGTCTCCGCGTTCCCGACCGACCGTGGCTGGGACACCGAGGCCCTGTTCGGCGGCGCCCCCGGCACCTCGGGGACCTCCTCAACCCGCGAGGGCGGATTCCTCTACGACAGCGCCGAGTTCGACGCCGCGTTCTTCGGGATCAGCCCGCGTGAGGCGCTGGCGATGGACCCGCAGCAGCGGCTGCTCCTGGAGACCTCCTGGGAGGCCGTCGAGCGGGCGGGCATCGACCCGGAGACGCTGCGCGGCACCCGGACCGGCGTGTTCACCGGCGTGATGTTCCACGACTACGCCAGCCGAATCACCCGGGCACCCGAGGAGGTCGAAGGCTACCTCGGCACCGGTACGGCGGGCAGCGTCGCCTCTGGCCGGGTGGCCTACACCTTCGGCTTCGAGGGTCCGGCGATCACCGTGGACACCGCGTGTTCCTCCTCCCTGGTCGCCCTGCACCTGGCGGCCGCCGCGCTGCGACACGGCGAGTGCGACCTGGCGCTGGCGGGCGGCGTGGCGCTCATGGCGACGCCCGAGGTGTTCGTCGAGTTCAGCCGCCAGCGCGGTCTGGCCGAGGACGGCCGATGCAAAGCCTTCGCTGCCTCCGCCGACGGCACCGGCTGGGCGGAGGGCGTGGGCGTCCTGCTCGTCGAACGCCTCTCCGACGCCCGCCGCAACGGCCACCGGGTACTGGCCGTCGTCCGAGCCACCGCGATCAACCAGGACGGCGCCTCCAACGGCCTCACCGCCCCCAACGGCCCCGCCCAGGAACGCGTCATCCGCGAGGCCCTGAGCGTCGCTGGCCTGACCTCAGCCGACGTGGACGCCGTAGAGGCGCACGGCACCGGCACCCGCCTCGGCGACCCCATCGAGGCCCAGGCGCTCCTGGCCACCTACGGCCAGAACCGCTCACAGCCGTTGTTGCTCGGCTCGCTGAAGTCCAACATCGGCCACGCCCAGGCCGCCGCCGGTGTCGGCGGCGTCATCAAAACCGTCCTTGCCATGCGGTACGGCACGCTGCCCCGCACCCTGCACGTGGACGCGCCCACCCCGCACGTCGACTGGACCTCAGGGTCCGTCGAACTGCTCACCGAGGCCCGTCCGTGGCCGGAGACCGGCCGCCCCCGCCGAGCAGGCGTCTCCTCCTTCGGCGTCAGCGGCACCAACGCCCACGTCATCCTCGAACAGTCCCCCGAAACCCCACAGTCGGAGACCGACGAGGCCGGGCGATCCGAGACCAGCGAAACCAAGCGATCCGCAACCGGCGAAGCCGAGGCGTCGGAGACCGGTGGAGCCAGGCGATTCGCGGTCGGCGCGGCCCATGGGTCGGGAACCGGCAGGACCGGCGAGGCCGAACTGCCCGTGACCAGCGAGGGCGAACAGTCCGAGGCCGTAGCGAGCCCCGTTCCGGTGGCGTTCTCCGCGAAGAACCCCGAAGCATTGCGCGCACAGGCCACCCGACTCGCCAAGCACCTGACCGACGAGACCGAGCGATCCACGACCGGCGAAGCCGGGGCATCGGAGGCCGGTGGAACTGGGCAGTCCGAAACCGGCGCGGCCGGAGGGTCGGAGACCGACGCGGCCGGTGGAGTCAAGACCGGCAAGACCGGGCGATCCGCGATCAGCGAAGCCGGGGAGGCAGGAACCGGTAGAACCGGACGGTTCGCGGTCGGCGCGGCCCATGGGCCGAGAACCGGCAGGACCGGCGAGACCGAGCTGCCCGCGACCAGCGAGGGCGAGCAGTCCGAGGCCGTGGCGGATCACGTTCCGCTGGCGTTCTCCGCGAAGAACCCCGAGACACTGCGCGCACAGGCCGCCCGGCTCGGTGAGCACCTGACCGACGAGACCGAGCGGTTCAAGACCGATGGAACCGGGCGGTCCGAGACCGGCGCGGCCGAGGGGTCGGAGACCGGTGGGGCCGGACATTCCGAGACCGGTGGACTCGGGCGATCCACGATCGGCGAAGCCGGAAGGTCGGAGACCGGTAAAACCGGACCGTCCGAAACCGAGTGGTCGGAAACCGGTGGGACCGGGCGGTTCGTGATCGACGAAGCCGGAGAGTCGGGGACCAACGGGACTGGGCGGTTCGAGGGCGGTGCGGCCCAGGGTTCAGGAACCGGCAGGATCGGCGAGGCCGGGCTGTCCGAGATCGGCGCCGGGTTGCACGAAGCCAAGCTGCCCAAGGCCAGCGCCGAGTTGCCCGAGACCGACAAGGGCGAGCAGCCCGAGGCCGTGGCGGGTCCTGTTCCGGTGGTGTTCTCCGCGAAGAGCCCCGAGGCGCTGCGGGCGCAGGCTGTCCGGCTTGGTGAGCATCTGAGTGCCAACCCCGCGCTGCGGCCCATCGACCTCGGTCACTCCCTGGCCGTCTCCCGTTCCACCTTCAACCACCGCGCTGTGGTCGTCGGCGCCGATGCCCGGGAGTTGGTCGCCGGGCTCCAGGCCCTCGCCGACAGCACCGAGCACCCCGGCCTGGTCACCGGCAACGTCTCGGCCAGCGCCCGTACCGTGTTCGTCTTCCCCGGTCAGGGCGCCCAGTGGACCGGAATGGCCCTCGACCTTCTGGACGCCGAGCCCGTGTTCGCCCAGCGGCTCACCGAGTGCGCCGAAGCCCTCGCCGAGTTCACCGACTGGGACCTCCTCGAAGAACTGCGAGGCACCCTCGACCGGGTTGATGTCGTCCAGCCCGCGCTGTGGGCCGTGATGGTCTCCCTCGCCGAACTGTGGCGCTCGTACGGTGTCCACCCCGACGCCGTGATCGGCCACTCCCAGGGTGAGATCGCCGCCGCGACCGTCTCCGGAGCGCTGTCGCTGAAGGACGGCGCCCGGGTCGTGGCCCTGCGGTCCCAGGCCATCACCGCCATCGCGGGAAACGGCGGCATGCTGTCCGTAGCCCTGCCCGCCGACCGGATCGACCTGACCCCCTGGCACAACCGCATCTCAGTAGCCGCCCTCAACGGACCCTCCTCGACCGTCATCTCCGGCGACGGTGACGCCCTCGACGAGTTGCAGGCCGTACTCGACGCGCGGAATGTCCGCACCCGGCGCGTCCCGGTGGACTACGCCTCGCACAGTCCCCACGTCGAATCCCTCCAGCCCGACCTGCTGGAACTCCTGGCACCCATAACCCCCCAGACGCCGCGAATCCCCTTCTGGTCAACCGTCGACAACCGCTGGATCAACGAGGCCGAAACAGACGCCGCCTACTGGTACCGCAACCTGCGCCAAACCGTCCGCTTCGCCGAGGGCGTCAACGCGCTGGCAGGTCAGGAACACGGTCTGTTCGTCGAGGTCAGCCCGCATCCCGTGCTGACCGGTTCGATCCAGGACAGCCTCTACGACACCGGCGCCCACGCCATCGGCACCCTGCGCCGTGACGACGGCGGCCCGCGCCGATTCCGTACCTCCCTGGCGCAGGCCTTCGTCCACGGCGCCGACGCCGACTTCTCCACGGTCTACAGCGGCGCGTGCCTGGTGGAGCTGCCCACCTATCCCTTCCAGCGCACCCGCTACTGGCTGGAGCCGTCCCCGGCCGAGACCGCAGACGTCACCTCCGCCGGGCTGAACAGCGTGCGGCACCCGCTGATCGGCGCCGCCGTGACCGTCGCCGACGGCCACGGGCTCCTCCTCACCGGCCTGGTCTCCCGGCACACCCACCCGTGGCTGGCCGACCACACCGTGATGGGCGCCACCCTGCTGCCGGGAACCGCGCTCCTGGAGATCGCCGTCCAGGCCGGTGACCAGATCGGCTGCGGCCGGGTCGAGGAACTGACCCTGGAAGCCCCCCTGATCCTGCCCGAGCACGGCGGCGTCCAGTTGCAGGCCGTGATCGGGGAGGCGGACGCCACAGGTGGCCGTCCGGTCAGCCTGCACTCGCGGCCCCACGACGCCGTGACGGACCGGCCGTGGACCCGGCACGCGACCGGCACCCTCTCCCCCGAGGCCCTCGCCGTACCGGCCGATCTCCGTCAGTGGCCACCGGCGGGCGCCGAGCCGCTGCCGGTCGAGGACCTGTACGAGCGGCTGGCCGCCGACTACGGCCCGGCCTTCCAGGGCGTGCGGGCGGCGTGGCGGCGGGGCGAGGAGGTGTTCGGCGAGGTCCTGCTGCCCGAGGAGGTCACCGACAGGACGGCGGGGTACGGCCTGCACCCGGCCCTGCTGGACGCCGCGCTGCACGTCATGGACCTCGGTGCCGTACGGCACGGCCAGGAGTCGAGTGAGGGGCACCTGGCGTTCTCCTGGAGCGGGGTCTCGCTGCACGCCTCAGGAGCGACCGCCCTGCGGGTCCGGCTCTCCCCCGTGGGAGTGGACTCGGTGACCCTTGAGGCCGCCGACGAGCACGGCGACCCGGTGATCTCGGTGGCGTGCCTGGCCGTCCGGCCCGTGTCCACCGAGCAGTTGAGGGCCGTCCGCTCCGGGCCCGGTGGGGACTCGCTGTTCCGGGTGGAGTGGACCGCGCTGCCCACCGCAGCCGTCGCCGTGGGCCGTTACGCCCTGGTCGGTGAGGACCCGCTCGGGCTGGTGGCCGGGCTGGCCGCCACGGGCAGCGGGGTGGATGCCTACGCCGACCTGGCCGCGCTCGCCACGGCCGAGGGGCGTGTCCACGACACGGTCCTGCTGCCGCTCGCCCCGGATGCGGGTGGCGAGGTGGCGCACGCCGTACAGGCCGCGACACACGCGCTGCTCGGGCTGCTGCAGGAGTGGCTCGGCGGGGAGCGGTTCGCCGGGAGGCGGCTCGTGGTGGTGACCCGGGGCGCGGTGGGCGCCGGGGACGAGCCGCCGGACCTGGTCACCGCTCCGCTGTGGGGCCTGGTCCGTTCCGCGCAGTCCGAGCATCCTGACCGTTTCGTGCTGGTGGACATGGATGCGGAGGACGCCTCCTACCGGGCGCTGCCCGCCGTACTGGCCGGGGACGAGCCCCAGTTGCTGGTGCGCGGCGGCTCGGTGCGGGCCGCCAGGCTCGCCCGGGTGCGGGCCACCGAGGAGGGCGCCCCCGCGCTCGACCCGGACGGCACCGCCCTGGTCACCGGCGCCACCGGTGGCCTCGGCGTGCTGGCCGCCCGCCACCTGGTCGCCGCGCACGGCGTCCAGCACCTGCTGCTCGTCAGCAGGCGCGGCGCCGAGGCCGAAGGGGCAGCCGAACTGGTCGCGGAGCTGCGCGAGGCGGGGGCCGAGGTGACCCTGGCCGCCTGCGACGTCGCCGACCGCGAGGCGCTGGCCGTACTGCTCGCGGAAATCCCCGCGGAGCACCCGCTGACCGCCGTGGTGCACACCGCGGGCATCGTGGACGACGGTGTGATCGAGACGCTGACGCCGGGCCAGTTCGACCGGGTGCTCGCGCCCAAGGTCTCCGGCGCGCTCAACCTGGCCGACCTCACCCGGGACGCGAACCTCGCCGCCTTCGTGCTGTACTCCTCGGCCGCCGCCGTGTTCGGGGCCGGTGGCCAGGCCAACTACGCCGCCGCCAACGCCTTCCTTGAAGCCTACGCGCGGCATCTGCGGGCCGAGGGCCGTCAGGCCGTCTCGCTGGCCTGGGGTCTGTGGACCGAGCGCAACGGTATGGGCGGCAGGCTCACCGAGACCGACCTGCGCAGGATGGCCGGGGTCGGCACCGCCGCGCTCTCCGCCGAGGAGGGCCTCGCCCTCCTGGACACCGCCCGCGCGGCCGGTGAGGCGGCGCTGATGCCGATCCGGCTCGACCTGGCGGCCGTCCGTGCCCGTTCGGAGAACGTCCATCCCCTGCTGCGCGGCCTGGTCCGGGCGCGGGCGAGCCGTACCAGAAAGTCGGAGCACTCCGGCGGCCTGGCGCTCGTCCAGCGGCTGGCCGGGCTCACCGAGGCCGAGCGCGAGCGTGAGCTGCTGGAGCTGGTCCGCGCCACGATCGGCGCGGTGCTCGGGTACGCGGCGGGCACGGCGATTGACCTGGAGCGCACCTTCAAGGAGCTGGGTTTCGACTCGCTCACCGCCGTCGAGCTCCGCAACCGCCTGCAGGGCGCGACCGGGCTGCGGCTGCCCGCCACCCTGATCTTCAACTACCCGACGCCGAAGGCCCTCGCCCATCACCTCCGTGACGAGCTGTTCGACGACCGCCTCCCGGCCACCACGCCGACCGCCCCGACCGTCGAGGACGGCGACCCGATCGTGATCGTCGGCATGGGCTGCCGGTTCCCCGGCGAGGTACGGACGCCGGAGGACCTGTGGGAGCTGGTCGTCGCCGAACGCGACGCGGTCGGCCCGCTGCCCGGCGACCGTGGCTGGGACCTCGACGGGCTCTACGACCCCGATCCGGAACGGCCGGGTACCTCCTACACCCGCGAGGGTGGCTTCCTGTACGACGTCGCCGAGTTCGACGCGGCGTTCTTCGGGATCAGTCCGCGTGAGGCGCTGGCCATGGACCCGCAGCAGCGACTCTTGCTGGAGACCTCCTGGGAGGCGTTCGAGCGGGCGGGCATCGATCCGGTCTCCGTGCGGGGCGGCCAGGTCGGCGTCTTCGTCGGCACCCACGGACAGGACTACGCCACCCTGCTGGCCGCCGCCCCGCCCGGCAACGAGGGCTACATGGTCACCGGCAGCGCGGCCAGCGTGATCTCCGGCCGTATCGCCTACACGCTCGGTCTTGAGGGACCGGCCGTGACCGTCGACACCGCGTGCTCCTCGTCGCTGGTCGCGCTCCACCTCGCCGTCCAGGCGCTGCACAGCGGTGAGTGCTCGCTCGCGCTGGCGGCCGGTGCTGCCGTGATGGCCACCCCCGAGGGCCTGGTGGCGTTCAGCCGCCAGCGCGGCCTGGCCGAGGACGGCCGGTGCAAGGCCTTCGCCGCCGCCGCCGACGGCTTCGGCATGGCGGAGGGGGTGGGCGTCCTGCTCGTCGAACGGCTCTCCGACGCCCGCCGCAACGATCACCCCGTGCTGGCGGTCATCCGGGGCAGCGCGATCAACCAGGACGGCGCGTCCAACGGCCTCACCGCCCCGAACGGCCCGGCCCAGGAGCGCGTCATCCACCAGGCGCTGAACGTCGCCGGGCTCACGGCGCGCGACGTGGACGTGGTCGAGGCCCACGGCACCGGCACCCGCCTCGGCGACCCGATCGAGGCGCACGCGCTGCTCGCCACCTACGGCCAGGGTCGGGATACTCCCCTGTTGCTCGGCTCGATCAAGTCCAACGTCGGCCACACCCAGGCCGCCGCGGGCGTGGCGGGCGTCATCAAAACCATCCTGTCCATGCGGTACGGCACGCTGCCCCGCACCCTGCACGTGGACCAGCCGACTCCGGAAGTGGACTGGACCTCCGGCGCCGTCGAACTGCTGACCGAGACCCGTCCATGGCCCGAGACGGGACGGCCCCGCCGGGCGGGCGTCTCCTCCTTCGGCGTCAGCGGCACCAACGCCCACGTCATCCTGGAACAGGCCCCCGAGCGTCCGGAAATCGGTGGGGTCGGGCAATCCGCGATCGACGAAGCCGCAGGATCGGAAGCCGGGGGAACTGGGAGGTCCGAGACCGACGGGACCAGGCGGTCCGCGATCGGCGAAGCCGCAGGGTTGGGGACCAACGGGCGATCCGAGGCCGACGAGGCTGGGCTGTCCGAGGTCGGGGCGGGTGTCGTTCCGGTGGTGGTCTCCGCGAAGAGTTCTGAGGCGCTGCGTGTGCAGGCCGTACGGCTCGGCGAGTATCTGAGCGCCAACCCCACCCTGCGGCCCGTCGACGTCGGCCACTCGCTGCTCACGGGGCGGTCGCTGTTCAACCACCGCGCGGTGGTCGTCGGGGCCGACAACCAGGAACTGGCCGCCGGGCTCCAGGCCCTGGCCGACGGCACCGAGCACCCCGGCCTGGTCACCGGCAGCGCCTCGGCCGACGCCCGTACCGTGTTCGTCTTCCCCGGTCAGGGTGCCCAGTGGACCGGCATGGCCCTCGGCCTTCTGGACACCGAGCCCGTGTTCGCCCAGCGGCTCACCGAGTGCGCCGAGGCCCTGGCCGAGTTCACCGACTGGGACCTCCTTGAAGAACTGCGCAGCAACCTTGAGAGGGTTGATGTCGTCCAGCCCGCGCTGTGGGCCGTGATGGTCTCCCTGGCAGAGCTGTGGCGCTCGTACGGTGTCCACCCCGACGCGGTGGTCGGCCACTCCCAGGGTGAGATCGCCGCCGCGACCGTCGCCGGAGCCCTCTCGCTGAAAGACGGCGCCCGGGTCGTGGCCCTGCGGTCCCAGGCCATCGTCGCCATCGCCGGAAACGGCGGCATGGCCTCCGTCGCCCTGCCCGCCGACCAGATCGACCTGACCCCCTGGCACGGTCGCCTGGCCACAGCGGCCGTCAACGGTCCCGCCTCGACCGTCATCTCCGGTGACGTGGACGCCCTTGAGGAACTCCTCGCCCGCTACGGCGCCACCGACGTCCGCACCCGGCGCGTCCCCGTGGACTACGCCTCCCACAGCCCCCACGTCGAATCCCTCCAGCCCGACCTGCTGGAACTCCTGGCACCCGTCACTCCGCAAACGCCGCAGATCCCCTTCTGGTCAACCGTCGACAACCGCTGGATCGACCAGGCAGAAACCGACGCCGCCTACTGGTACCGCAACCTCCGGCAGCCGGTCCGGCTCCACGACGCGACCACCGGCCTGGCCTCCCAGGGATACTGCCTGTTCGTCGAGGTCAGCCCGCACCCCGTGCTGACCGGCTCGCTCCAGGACAGCCTCTACGACACCGGCGCCCACGCCATCGGCACCCTGCGCCGTGACGACGGCGGCCCGCGCCGGTTCCGTACCTCCCTGGCACAGGCCTTCGTCCACGGCGCCGATGTCGACTGGACCCGGCCCGTGGCCGGTGGCCGACGTGTCGACCTGCCGACCTACCCCTTCCAGCGCGCCCGCTACTGGCTCCAGCCGTCCACCAGAACCACCGGCCTGAACGCCCTGGACCACCCCCTGCTCGGCAGCGCCGTACCCCTCGCCGACGGCGACGGAGCGGTGCTGAGCGGCCTGATCTCCCGGCACACCCACCCCTGGCTGGCCGACCACGCGGTGTCCGGCGCCGTGATCCTGCCCGGCACGGCCTTCCTGGAGATCGCCATCCAGGCCGGTGACCAGGTCGGCTGCGGCCAGGTCGAGGAACTGACCCTGGAGACCCCGCTGATCCTCCCCGAGCACGGCGGCGTCCAGTTGCAGGCCGTGGTCGGGGCGGAGAACGACGGACTGCGCCCGCTGCGGATCCACTCCCGCCCGGCCGACGCCGTCGCGGACGAGCCGTGGACCCGGCACGCCAGCGGTTCCCTCTCGTCCCTCACCGGCACCGGCACGACCGACCTCTCGCAGTGGCCGCCGACCGGTGCGACCGCGCTGGACGTCACCGACGCCTACCAGCGGCTCGCCGAGGCTGGTGTGGAGTACGGCCCGGCCTTCCAGGGCCTGCGGGCCGCCTGGCAGGGCCGTGACCAGGCCGTATACGCCGAGGTCGTCCTGCCGGAGGCCGAGCAGACGGCCGCCGACCGCTACGGCCTGCACCCGGCCCTGCTGGACGCCGCGCTGCACGCCATGGGCCTGGTGCCCGACGCCGAACAGGGCAGGCTCGCCTTCTCCTGGGGTGGCGTACGGCTGCACGCGACAGCCGCCACCGCCCTGCGTGTACGGCTGGCCCACACGGCACCGGACACGCTGACCCTGGCCGTCGCCGACCGGACCGGAGCGCCGGTCGCCACCGTGGAGTCACTGCTGCTGCGACCGGTCTCCGACGAGCAGCTCCGCTCCGCGGACCGGACGGTACGTGACTCCCTGCTGCGCATCGACTGGGTCCCGGTGCCAGCCGTCGAGACGAGCACCCGCACCTGGACGGCTCTCGACCTGGACGTCCCCATCGACCCGGCCGCGGTGGACGGCGCCGTGCCCGATGTGGTGGCTGTGCGGCTTGAGCCGTACCGGGGGCCGGACAGGGCGGAGGAGGTCGCCACCGCTGTAAACGTGGCGACCACTCGGGTGCTTCGGCTGGTGCAGGAGTGGCTGATGGAGCCGCGGCTCGCGAACGCCCGGTTGGCCATCCTGACCCAGGGCGCCGTCGCCGCCGGAGCCGATGACGTGCCCGATCCGGTTTCGGCTGCTGTGTGGGGGTTGGTGCGTTCCGCGCAGTCGGAGAATCCGGATCGGCTGGTCCTCATCGACCATGACGGCGGGGAACTCCCGCTGGACGCGCTGCCCGTGGACACCGAGGCGCAGCTCGCCGTACGGCAGGGCGCGCCACTGGTTCCTCGCCTGGCCAGGGTTCCCGTCGGCGGCGGGGAGCCGGGCACGCTGGACGTCTCCGGGACCGTCCTGGTCACCGGGGCGGTCGGTGGCCTCGGCGAGCTGACCGCCCGTCACCTGGTCGCGGCGCACGGCGCCCGGCACCTGCTGCTCGTCAGCAGGCGCGGCGCCGACGCCGAAGGGGCCGACGAACTGGTCGCCGAGTTGCGCGAGGCGGGGGCCGAGGTGACCCTGGCCGCCTGCGACGTCGCCGACCGGGAGGCGCTGGCCGTACTGCTGGAGAACGTCCCCGCCGAGCATCCGCTGACCGCCGTGGTGCACACCGCGGGCGTGGTGGACGACGGTGTTGTGGTCTCGCTCTCTCCTGAGCGGTTCGAGCGGGTGCTCGCGCCCAAGGTCACCGGTGCGCTCAACCTCCACGAGCTGGCGGGCGGGGTCCGTAGTTTCGTGCTCTTCTCGGCCGCCGCAGGTGTGCTCGGCAACCCGGGGCAGGCCAACTACGCCGCCGCCAACTGCTTCCTGGACGCGCTGGCGCGGCGGCGCCGGGCTCGGGGGCTGCCCGCGGTGTCGATGGCCTGGGGCCTGTGGCGGGAGCGCTCCGGCATGGCAGGGCGCCTGGACGAGGCCGACCTCCAGCGGATCACGCGGGGCGGCGCCGTGGCGATGACCGCGGAGACCGGGCTTGCCCTGTTCGACGCGGCCGTGGCCTCCGGTGAGCCGGTGCTCGTGCCGATCCAGCTCGACCGGGTACGGCTGCGCGCCCAGACCACTGGGCTCTCCCCGCTGCTGCGCGGGCTGGTGGACGGCGGCACGGTTCGTCGTACGGCGAGCGGTGCCGAGACCGTGGCTTCGACGGGCGGCCTGGCCGAGCGGCTCGCCGGGCTCCCGGCCGAGGAGCGTGGGCGCGTCATGCTGGACCTGGTGCGCGGCCATGTCGCCGGGGTGCTCGGGCACAGCTCGGGTGAGGCCGTCGAGGAGGACAAGGCTCTCAAGGAGCTGGGCTTCGACTCGCTGACCGCCGTCGAACTGCGCAACCGGCTCAACGCCGCGACGGGGCTGCGGCTCCCGGCGACCCTGGTGTTCAACCACCCGACGCCGCTGGCGCTCGCCGTACACCTGCTGGAGGAGTTGCTCGGCGCGGACGCGCCGGAGCAGGCCGCGGTGGTCGCCGTGGCGGATCCCGAGGAGCCGATCGCGATCGTCGCGATGAGCTGCCGTTTCCCCGGGGGGATCGACACGCCCGAGGCGCTGTGGGAGGTGCTGGCCGAGGGTGGCTCGGTGCTCTCGGAGTTCCCGGACGACCGTGGCTGGGACCTGGAGGGCATCTACCACCCCGAGCCCGGCACCCCGGGCCGCACCTACACCCGGACCGGGGGCTTCCTGACGGACGTGGCCGGTTTCGACCCCGCGTTCTTCGGGATCAACCGCCGCGAGGCGCTGGCCATGGACCCGCAGCAACGGCTGCTGCTTGAGACCTCGTGGGAGGCGTTCGAGCGGGCCGGGATCGACCCGCTCACCCTGCGCGGCAGCCGTACCGGGGTATATGCCGGAATGGTCTACCACGACTACGCCACCTGGGTGCGGGACGTGCCCGAGGAGGTTGACGGCTATCTCGGCAACGGCAGCGCCGCCAGCGTGGCCACCGGGCGGGTCGCGTACGCGCTGGGCCTTGAGGGTCCCGCGGTGACCGTGGACACCGCGTGCTCGTCCTCCCTGGTCGCCCTGCACTTCGCGGCGGGCGCGCTGCGGCGTGGTGAGTGCGATCTGGCACTGGCGGGCGGGGTGACGGTGATGTCCACGCCGAAGCTGCTGATCGAGTTCGCCAGGCAGCGCGGCCTGGCCGAGGACGGCCGGTGCAAGGCCTTCGCCGCCGACGCCGACGGCACCGGGTTCTCCGAGGGCATCGGCATGCTGCTCCTCGAACGCCTGTCGGACGCCCGGCGCAACGGCCACCGGGTGCTCAGCGTGATCCGGGGCAGCGCGATCAACCAGGACGGCGCGTCCAACGGCCTGACCGCTCCGAACGGTACGGCCCAGCAGCGGGTGATCCGGCAGGCGCTGGCCGCCGCCCGGCTGGCCCCGGCCGAGGTGGACGCGGTCGAGGCGCACGGCACCGGCACCCGCCTGGGCGACCCGATCGAGGCGCAGGCGCTGCTCGCCACCTACGGCCAGGACCGCGAGACTCCCCTACTGCTCGGCTCGGTCAAGTCGAACATCGGCCACACCCAGGCCGCCGCGGGCGTGGCGGGTGTGATCAAGATGGTGCTGTCCATGCGGTACGGCACGCTGCCCCGCACCCTGCACGTGGACCAGCCGACTCCCGAGGTGGACTGGACCTCCGGCGCCGTCGAACTGCTCACCGAGGCCAGGCAGTGGCCCGAGACGGGCAGGCCGCGCAGGGCCGGTGTCTCCTCGTTCGGCATCAGCGGCACCAACGCGCATGTCGTCCTTGAGGAGGGGGAGCCGGTCGTTCCCGAGCGGGTCTCGGAGCGGCCCGCCGTACAGCCGGTGCTGCTGTCCGGGCGGTCGGAGAAGGCGCTGCGCGGGCAGGCGGCGCGGCTGCTCGATCTGGTCGAGGCGCGGCCTGAGCTGCGGCCCGCCGATCTGGCGTACTCGCTGGTCACGACCCGTTCCCCGTTCCCGCACCGGGGCGCCGTGGTCGCGGCCGACCGGGAGGAGCTGCTGACCGGGTTGCGGGCCCTGGCCTCAGGCACGCAGGGGGCCGGGGTGCTGCGCGACATCGCGAAGCCGGGCAGGATCGCGTTCCTGTTCACCGGGCAGGGCGCGCAGCGGGTCGGCATGGGGGCCGAGCTCTACGACGCCTACCCCGTGTTCGCGACGGCGTTCGACGAGGTGTGCGCCGAGCTCGACAAGCACCTGGAGCGGCCGCTGCGCGAGGTGATCTTCCATGAGGAAGAGCTGCTCAACCAGACCGGCTGGACCCAGCCCGCGCTGTTCGCCATCGAGGTCGCGCTCTACCGCCTCGTCGAGTCCTTCGGCGTCAGGCCCCACTACCTCGCGGGGCACTCCATCGGTGAGGTCGCCGCCTTCCACGTCGCCGGGGTGCTCAGCCTGGCCGACGCGGCCCGGCTCATCACCGCCCGGGCCCGCCTCATGCAGGGCCTTCCTCCGGGCGGCGCCATGATCGCCCTACGCGCCGACGAAGCCACCATCCAGCCCTACTTGGGGGAGCACGTCTCGATCGCCGCGATCAACGGACCAAACTCCCTCGTCATCGCCGGAGAAAGCACCGCAGTTCACGAAATAGCCCGAAATTTCACGAACCCTCGGCCCCTGAAGGTCAGCCACGCCTTCCACTCACCGCTGATGGACCCCGTTCTCCAGGAACTCCAGCGGGTCGCCGAGTCACTGACCTATCACCCGCCGACCATCCCCATCGTCTCCACCCTCACCGGACAGGTCGCTGTTCCCGACCCTGAATATTGGGTCCACCACGCCCGCCAGCCCGTCCGCTTCCACGACGCCATCACCACCCTGGTGGAACACGGCGTCACCGGCTTCCTGGAGATCGGCCCTGACGCCGCCCTCACTCCCCTTCTTCCGCAGGACGCCATCCCCACCCAACGCCGCAACCAGTCTGAGGAGACCGCCCTCACCACGGCGCTGGCCGCCCTCCACCTGCACGGCACCCCCGTGGACTGGTCCGCCCTCCTCACGCCCCACCTCATCGACCTGCCCACCTACGCCTTCCAGCGCGAACGCTTCTGGCTGGACAGCCAGCCCGCCACGGCGGCCGACCCGATGGACGCCTCCTTCTGGGACGCCGTGGAGCGGCAGGACACGGCCATGCTGGCGTCCGTCCTGCGCGTGGACGGTCTCCCGTCGGAGCTCGCGGCGGCCCTTCCGCTGCTCGCGGCCTGGCGGCAGTCCCGGCAGCACTCGCTGCCCGCCGTACAGGACGAGGCACCCACGCCCGAGGCGGGCGCCGAGCTGCGGGAGAGGCTGGCCGGGCTCTCCGAGCCCGAGCGTGAGGAGCTGCTGCTCGGGGTGGTCGAGAACTGCGTCGCCACGGTGTTCGGCCAGGCCCCGCAGCTCGACGCGGAGCGTGGCTTCCTGGAGCAGGGCTTCGACTCGCTCACCGCTGTCGAGCTGCGCAAACTGCTCACCGAGGTCACCGGTCTGCGGCTGAGCAGCACGTTGATCTTCGACTACCCGACGCCGGCCGTACTCGCCAAGCAGCTACGTGCCGAACTCGACCTGGACCTTCCTGACGTCGGCCCCTCCGCGGTGGCGACGGTCATCGAGGAGGCCGGGGACGACCTGATCGACGAGATGGACCTGGGCGAACTGCTCCGCCTGGCCCGCGACACCGCCGAATCCTGAACCGCACCTTGAAAGACGGAGAAAGAGCTGATGGACGCAGCACCCCAGGAAGTCGTCGCGGCCCTGCGGGACTCCCTCAAGGAGATCCAGCGGTTGCGCCGGGAGAACCGGCGGCTGGCGGACGCCGGTCGTGAGCCGATCGCCGTCGTGGGCATGGCCTGCCGTTACCCGGGCGAGGTGACCTCGCCGGAGGAGCTCTGGCAGCTGGTCGAGCGGGGCGGTGACGCGATCTCCGACTTCCCCGCCAACCGTGGCTGGGACGTCGAGGCCCTCTACGACCCGGATCCCGACAGGCCCGGCACCACCTACGTCCGCAAGGGCGGGTTCCTGCACCGCGCCGACGAGTTCGACGCGGCGTTCTTCGGGATCAGCCCCCGCGAGGCGCTGGCCATGGACCCGCAGCAACGACTGTTGCTTGAGACCTCCTGGGAGGCGTTCGAGCGGGCCGGAATCGCGCCGACCTCGGTGCGCGGCACCCGGGTCGGGGTGTTCGCCGGGATCGCCACCGCCGACTACGCGGCCCGCTTCCAGTCCGTCCCCGAGGAGGTCGAGGGCTACCTGGGCAACGGCAGCGCGGGCAGCGTGGCCTCGGGCCGGGTGGCGTACACGCTGGGCCTTGAGGGTCCCGCGGTGACCGTGGACACCGCGTGCTCGTCCTCGCTGGTCGCGCTGCACCTGGCAAGTCAGGCGTTGCGCAACGGTGAATGCTCTTTGGCGCTGGCCGGTGGTGTCACGGTGCTCTCCACCCCGGCCGGGTTCGTCGAGTTCAGCCGTCAGCGCGGCCTGGCGCCGGACGGCCGGTGCAAGTCGTTCGCCGCCGCCGCTGACGGCACGGCGTGGGGCGAGGGCGTTGGCGTGCTGCTGCTTGAGCGCCTGTCGGACGCCGAACGCAACGGGCACCGGGTGCTGGCGGTCGTCCGGGGCAGCGCCATCAACCAGGACGGCGCCAGCAGCGGCCTGACCGCGCCGAACGGCCCCGCCCAGCAGCGGGTCATCCGGCAGGCACTGGAGAGCGCTGGGCTCACCCCGGCCGAGGTGGACGTGGTCGAGGCACACGGCACCGGCACCCGGCTCGGCGACCCGATCGAGGCGCAGGCGCTGCTGGCCACCTACGGCCAGAACCGCTCACAGCCGTTGCTGCTCGGCTCGCTGAAGTCGAACATCGGCCACACCCAGGCGGCGGCGGGCGTCGGCGGCATCATCAAGATGGTCGAGGCCATGCGGTACGGCGTGCTGCCCCGCACCCTGCACGTGGACGAGCCGACTCCCGAGGTTGACTGGACGGCCGGTTCGATCGAACTGCTCACCGAGGCCCGTGCATGGCCCGAGACGGGACGTCCACGCCGGGCGGGCGTCTCGTCGTTCGGCGTCAGCGGCACCAACGCCCACGTCATCATCGAACAGGCACCGGAGGTACTCACTCCGCACGTGCCGTCGGAGAAGACAGCATCCGCACTGCGCGGCGAGAAGCCGCAGGTCCCCACGCAGTCAACATCGCACCCGATGTCGGCGAAGGCCGTACCGCAACCGGCACGCTCCATCACACCGCACCCGCCGTCGGAGAAGACCCCGCCCGAGCAGACGCCCGCCGAGGGGAGGCCAGGCCCGACGCACGCCATCACTCCCCACCCGCCGTCGGAGAAGACCGCACCCGCACCACCCGAGCAGACGCCGCAGGTCCTCACGCACTCGCTGTCGGCGAAGGCCGTACCAGAACCACGCGAGGAGAAACCACGCCCCGCGCCCACCGTCGCCCCACACCCGCTGTCAGCGAAAACCGCACCCGCACTGCGCGACGGGAAGCCGCAGGTCCCCACGCGACCCACCCCGCACCCCCCGTCGGCGAAGACCGTGCCCGCGCAACGTGAGCAGGAGCCGCAGGCGCTCGCCGAGGAGAAGCCAGGCCCGGCGCACGCCGCCACTCCCCACCTGCCATCGGCGAAGACCACACCCGCACCACACGAGCAGCCCACCCCGCACCCGCCGTCAGCGAAAACCGCGCCGGAACCGCACGAGGAGAAGCCGCACCCCGCACCCACCGTCGCCCCACACCCGCCGTCAACGAAGACCGACGCGCTACACGAACAGGCGCCCTGCGAGCCCGCACACGCCGCCACCCCCCACCCGCCGTCGCCGAAGACCGGGCCGGAACCGTACGAGGAGAAGGCGCGACCCGCGCGCGTTGTCGTCCCGCACCTGTTGTCGGCGAAGACCGTGCCCGCGTTGCGGGAGCAGGCGGCTCGGTTGCGGGTTCGGGTCGACGCGGATCCGGGGGTGGACCTGAACGGCCTGGCGTACTCGCTGGCCACCACCCGGGCCCACTTCGCGCACCGGGCGGCGGTGGTCGCGGCCGACCGGGACGAGCTTCTCGCGGGGTTGGCCGAGCTGGCCGAGGACGGGCCGACGTTCACGACGGTGAACGGTAAGACCGCGTTCCTGTTCACCGGGCAGGGCGCCCAGCGGGTCGGCATGGGAGCCGAACTCCACGACGCCTACCCGGTGTTCGCGGCGGCGTTCGACGAGGTGTGCGTCGAGCTCGACAAGCACCTGGAGCGGCCGCTGCGCGACGTCATCCTCCACGACGAGGAGGCGCTCAACCAGACCGGCTGGACCCAGCCAGCGCTGTTCGCCATCGAGGTCGCGCTCTACCGCCTCGTCGAGTCCTTCGGCGTCAAACCTCACTACCTCGCCGGACACTCCATCGGTGAGGTCGCCGCCTTCCACGTCGCCGGAGTCTTGAGCCTGCCTGACGCGGCCCGGCTCATCACCGCCCGGGCCCGCCTCATGCAGGACCTTCCTCCGGGCGGCGCCATGATCGCCCTACGCACCGACGAAGACACCATCCAGCCTTATCTGGGGGAGCACGTCTCCATCGCGGCGATCAACGGGCCAAACTCCCTCGTCATCGCCGGAGAAAGCACCGCAGTCCACGAAATAGCCCGAAATTTCACCAATCCCCGGCCGCTACGCGTCAGCCACGCCTTCCACTCCCCCCTCATGGACCCCGTTCTCCAGGAACTCCAGCGGGTCGCCGAGTCACTGACCTACCACCCGCCGACCATCCCCATCGTCTCCACCCTCACCGGACAGCTCTTCACCCCGGACCCTGATTACTGGGTCCACCACGCCCGCCAGCCCGTCCGCTTCCACGACGCCGTCACCACCCTGCTGGGCCACGGCGTCACCACCTTCCTTGAGATCGGCCCCGACGCCGCCCTCACCCCGCTCCTGCCGCAAGGCGCCATCCCCACCCAACGCCGCGACCAGCCAGAACAGACCGCCCTCACCACCGCCCTGGCCAACCTCCACCTCCACGGCATCCCCGTGAACTGGCCCGCCTTCCTGCCCCCCGCGACCCCCGTCGACCTGCCCACCTACCCCTTCCAGCGTGAGCGCTTCTGGCTGGACGGGCCGGAGCCGGTGGCCGATCCGGTGGACACCGCCTTCTGGAACGCCGTCGAGGAACAGGACCTCTCGACCGTCGCCGAGACCCTGCGGATCGACGAGTCCGGCAGGCGGTCACTGGGCGAGCTGCTGCCCGCGCTGTCGTCCTGGCGACGGGAACGCCGTGACCGTTCACTCCTGGACACCTGGCGCTACCGGGTCGAGTGGCAGCGGCTCGCCGACCCCGTCGGCACCACGACGATGACCGGCTGCTGGCTGGTCATCCTGCCCAAAAGCCTGCCCAAAAGCCTGAACGAGGACCTGTCCGAGAAAGCCGAAAGCGTGGTCGCCGCCCTGCGGGAGCGCGGCGCCGAGGTGGTCACCGTCACGGAGACCGCAGACCACACCCGCCTCCTGGACGCCCTCGACGGGCGACGGCCAACCGGGGTGCTCTCCCTGCTGGCACTGAATGACCGTGAGACGCGTCCCGGAGTGCCCGCCGTACTGGCCGGAACCGTACTGCTACTGCGTGCCCTGGACGAGGCCGGGATGGACGCCCCGCTGTGGTGCGCGACCCGGAGCGGCGTAAAGATCGGCGAGCAGGGCGTCGAGCCCGCGCAGGCCGCGCTGTGGGGACTTGGCCGGGTGGCCGCGCTGGAGTATCCCGCGCGCTGGGGTGGCCTGGTGGACCTGCCGGAAACCCTCGACGCCAGAACAGGAGACCGGCTCGCCAGAGCGTTGCACGGCCTCGACGGTGAGGACCAGGTCGCCGTACGGCCAGACGGCCTGTACGTGCGACGCCTGGTCCCCGCAGCGGACGGTGGCACAAGCGGCGAGTGGCGCCCGCGCGGCACCGTACTGGTGACCGGGGGCACCGGCGCGCTCGGTGCGCACGTTGCCCGCTGGCTGGCGGGCAACGGCGCCGAGCACCTGGTGCTGACCAGCCGCAGGGGACCGGAGGCCACCGGGGCCGCCGCGCTGGAGACCGAACTGACCGGGCTTGGAGCCCGCATCACGATCGCCGCGTGCGACGTGGACGACCGTGACGCGCTGGCCGTACTGCTGGCGGAGGTCGGGCCGCTGAGCGCCGTGGTGCACGCGGCCGGGACGGGGGTGATGGCGCCGCTGCGCGAGCTGGACGCGGACGGGCTGGCCGCCTCCGCCGCGGGCAAGGTAACCGGCGCGGCGCACCTGGACGAGCTGCTGGACGGCCAGGAACTCGACGCCTTCGTGCTGATGTCCTCCGTCACCGGGGTCTGGGGCGGGGGCGGCCAGGCCGGGTACGCCGCGGCCAACGCCTATCTGGACGCCCTCGCCGAGCGACGCCGTACACGAGGACTGAAGGCCACCTCGGTGGCCTGGGGGCCGTGGGCCGGGGAGGGTATGTCGGCGGGGCAGGAGGAGCCGCTGCGGCGGATGGGCCTCGGCGCGCTCCCGCCCGACCTCGCGGTGGCCGCGCTCCAGCGGACGCTCGACCGGGACGAGACCGTCGTGACGGTCGCCGAGGTGGACTGGTCGCGGTTCCAGCCGGGCTTCACCGCCGTACGGCGGAGCCCGCTGCTGGCCGATTTGCCCGAGGTGCGGGCGTTGGAGGACACCGCGGGACAGTCGGATCAGACCTCCACACTGCGGGCCAGGCTCGTCGGCCTGCCGGTCGCCGAACGCACGCGCACCCTGGTGACGCTGGTGCGCGGCCTGACCGCCGAGGTGCTGGGCCACCCGACTGCCGACGGGATCGACGTGTCCCGTTCGTTCCAGGAGCAGGGCTTCGACTCGCTGACGGCGGTTGAGCTGCGCGACCGTCTCGGCCGTTCGACCGGGGTGCGACTGCCGAGCACCCTGCTGTTCGACCACCCGACGGTCGAGGCGGTCGCCGCCCGGCTGCTCGGCGAGCTCCTTGGCGATGCCCCCCACGAGGAGACACATACCTCGAAGCCGGTCGCCGACGAGCCGGTCGCCGTCATCGGGATGAGCTGCCGCTACCCCGGCGGGGTGCGTACGCCCGAGGAGCTGTGGCGGCTGGTCGCCGAGGGCCGGGACGCCATCGGCGGCTTCCCGACGGACCGTGGCTGGGACACCGCCGCGCTGTTCAGCGACGACCCGGAGCAGGCGGGCACCTGCTACGCCTCGGAGGGCGGGTTCCTGTACGACGCTGCCGAGTTCGACGCCGCGTTCTTCGGGATCAGCCCGCGTGAGGCACTCGCCATGGACCCGCAGCAGCGGCTCCTCCTGGAGACCTCCTGGGAGGCCATCGAGCGGGCCGGAATCGACCCGCGGTCGGCGCGGGGCAGCAGGACGGGCGTGTTCACCGGCATCTCCTACCACGACTACGCGGCCCGGTTCACGACAGTTCCCGAGGAGGTCGAGGGCTATCTCGGCAACGGCAGTTCGGCCAGCGTCGCCTCTGGCCGGGTGGCGTACACGCTGGGCCTTGAGGGTCCGGCCGTCTCGGTGGACACTGCCTGCTCCTCCTCGCTGGTCGCCCTGCACCTGGCGGTCGCCGCGCTCCAGCGTGACGAGTGCTCGCTGGCGCTGGCCGGTGGCGTCGCGGTGATGTCGACGCCGGGCTCGTTCGTCGAGTTCAGCCGTCAGCGCGGGCTCGCGCCCGACGGGCGCTGCAAGGCCTTCGCCGACGCCGCGGACGGTACCGGCTGGGGCGAGGGCGTGGGAGTCCTGCTGCTGGAGCGCCTCTCCGACGCCCAGCGCCAAGGGCACCCGATCCTGGCGGTCATCCGGGGCAGCGCCGTCAACCAGGACGGCGCCTCCAACGGCCTGACCGCGCCCAACGGCCCCGCCCAGGAGCGGGTCATCCGCCAGGCGCTGGCCGCCTCCGGGCTCACGACAGGCGACATCGACGCCGTGGAGGCCCACGGCACCGGCACCCGCCTCGGCGACCCCATCGAGGCCCAGGCACTCCTCGCCACCTACGGCCAGAACCGCTCACAGCCGTTGCTGCTCGGCTCGCTGAAGTCGAACATCGGCCACACCCAGGCCGCCGCAGGAGTCGGTGGCGTGATCAAAACCATCCTGTCCATGCGGTACGGCGTGCTGCCTCGCACTTTGCACGTGGACCAGCCCACCTCCGAGGTGGACTGGACGACCGGCGCCGTGGAACTGCTCACCGAAGCGCAGAAGTGGCCCGAGACGGGACGGCCTCGCCGGGCGGGGGTCTCCTCCTTCGGCGTCAGCGGCACCAACGCCCACGTCATCCTCGAACAGGCCCCCGAGACCCCCGAGCCGCAGCCGTCCGAGCAGACCGGCCCGGTTCCCTTCCTGCTCTCCGGCAAGTCCGAGCAGGCGCTGCGCGCCCAGGCCGGGCGGCTGCGCGAGCACCTCGACGACGACACGGACCTGTCCGTGCTGGGCCGCGAACTGGCCCTGTCGCGGTCGCGGTTCGCCCACCGGGCGGCCGTGGTCGCCGAGGACGCCGAGGGCCTGCGCGCCGGACTGGCCGCGCTCGCGGCCGGTGGGTCGTCACCCGAGGTGGTTCGCGGTACGGCGGGCACGGGCAGGACGGCGTTCCTGTTCACCGGCCAGGGCGCCCAGCGCGTCGGCATGGGCGCCGAGCTCCACGACACCTTCCTGGTGTTCGCGACGGCCTTCGACGAGGTGTGCGCCGAACTCGACAGGCACCTCGAACGACCCCTGCGCGACGTCATCCTCCACGACGAGGAAGCGCTCAACCAGACCGGCTGGACCCAGCCCGCGCTGTTCGCCATCGAGGTCGCCCTCTACCGCCTCGTCGAGTCCTGGGGCGTACGGCCCGACCTCGTCGCGGGCCATTCGATCGGCGAACTGGCCGCCGCGCACGTCGCCGGGGTGCTGAACCTCCCCGACGCCGCCCGCCTTGTCGCCGCACGCGGCAGGCTCATGCAGCGGCTTCCGGCGGGCGGCGCCATGATGGCGGTCGAGGCCACCGAGGACGAGGTGCTGCCGCTTCTCGACGGGCAGGTGGTGGTGGCCGCCGTCAACGGCCCGCGCGCCATCGTGCTGGCCGGTGCGGAACAGGCCGTGCTGCGGGCCGGGGAACGGCTGTCCGGGCGCGGCTGCCGTACCAAACGGTTGCGGGTCAGCCACGCCTTCCACTCGCCGCTGATGGACCCGATGCTGGACGAGTTCCGGGCGATCGCCGGGTCACTGACCTACCACGCGCCGACGATCCAGATGACCGCCGAGGTCACCGACCCCGAGTACTGGGTGCGGCACGTCCGCGACGCCGTACGGTTCCACGACGTGTTCCAACGGCTGGCCGCCGAGGGCGTGACCAGGTTCCTCGAACTGGGACCGGACGGCGTGCTGACCGCGATGGGCCAGGACTGCCTGACCGGGGACGTCACCCTGCTGGCCACGCTGCGCAGGGACAGGCCGGAGGCCCAGGCCGTGGTCCGCGCGGTCGCCGCGCTCCACACGCTCGGGGCGGAGGTGGACTGGCCGGCCTTCTTCACCGGGGCCGGGACAGGCCGGATGTCGCTGCCCACCTACGCCTTCCAACGCGAACGCTTCTGGCTCGACGGCCCCGAGCCGGTGGCCGATCCGGTGGACACCGCCTTCTGGGACGCCGTCGAGGAACAGGACCTCCCAACCGTCGCCAAGACCCTGCGGATCGACGAGTCCGGCAGACGGTCACTGGGTGAACTCCTGCCCGCGCTGTCGTCCTGGCGACGGGAACGCCGTGACCGTTCACTCCTGGACTCCTGGCGCTACCGGATCGAGTGGCAGCGGCTCGCCGAACCCGAGACGGCCCCGCTGCCGGGCACCTGGCTTGCCGTCCTGCCCGAGGGCGAGGCCGCGCCGGAGGGTCTCCTGGCCTCTCTGGTACGGCACGGCGCGGACGTGAGGCGGGTGAGCGTGGGTGAGCCGGACCGTGCCGCGCTGGCTGACCTGCTGCGGCTTGAGCTGGACGGGACGACCCCGGTGGGCGTGCTGTCGCTGCTGGCGCTCGCGGACGCCGACGAGCACGCGGTCACCACGGGTACGGTCGCGCTGCTCCAGGCCCTCGGTGACCTGGGCCTGGACGCCCCGCTGTGGTGCGCGACCCGGGGCGGCGTGACCGTTGGCGAACAGGTCGCGGAACCGGCGCAGGCCGCGCTGTGGGGCCTTGGCCGGGTGGCCGCGCTGGAGCACCCGGACCGCTGGGGCGGCCTGGTTGACCTGCCGGAAACCCTCGACGCCAGAACAGGAGACCGGCTCGCCAAAGCGTTGCACGGCCTCGACGGCGAGGACCAGGTCGCCGTACGGCCAGACGGCCTCTACGGGCGACGCCTGGTCCCCGCGCCGGTCGGACGACGCGGCGATGCCCCCACCTGGGACGGCACCGTCCTGGTCACCGGTGGCACGGGCGCGCTCGGCGCTCGGCTCGCCCGTCACCTGGCCGGGCGCGGTGTCCGGAAACTGCTGCTCACCAGCCGCCGTGGGCCGGAAGCCCCGGGCGCTGCGGAGCTGGCCGGGGAGCTCACCGCGCTGGGCGCCGAGGTCACCGTCGCCGCCTGCGACGCCGCCGACCGCGAGCAGCTCGCGGCGTTGCTGGCCGAGCACCCGGTGACCTCGGTGGTGCACGCGGCCGGGGTGCTCGACGACGGCGTGCTGGACGCGCTGACCCCCGGCAGGATCGCCGGTGTCCTGCGGGCCAAGGCCGTCGCCGCCCGCCACCTGCACGAGCTGACGCTCGATCGGAAGCTGGACGCCTTCGTGCTGTTCTCGTCGTTCAGCGGCACCCTCGGCGCCCCCGGGCAGGCGGCCTACGCGGCGGCCAACGCCTACCTGGACGCCCTGGCCGAACGGCGTGCCGCGCTCGGCCTGCCCGCGACCTCGGTCGCCTGGGGGCCGTGGGCGGAGGGCGGCATGGCCTCGGGCGGCGAGGTGCTGGGGCGCGCCAGGAACGCCGGGGTGGCCCCGCTGGCACCGGAGTCGGGGCTGGCCGCCCTGGACGCCGCGCTGGCGCTGGGTGACACCGCGGTCGCCGTGGTGGACGTGGACTGGTCCCGGTTCGCGGCCGGGTTCACCGCGGTCAGGCCGAGCCGGTTGCTGGCCGAGATTCCGGCAGTCCGGGCACTGGCCGTGGAACAGGCGCCCGCCGGGGCGCTGACGGCGAGGCTGACGGGTGTCTCCGGGGCGGAGCGGGAGCGAATTCTGCTGGACCTGGTGCGCCGGATGACCTCGGAGGTGCTCGGGCACCGGGGCGTGGCCGCCGTGGAACCCCACAGGGGGTTCCTGGAGCTGGGGTTCGACTCGCTGACGGCGGTCGAGCTGCGCAACCGCCTGGGCGGCGCCACGGGCCTCTCACTGCCGTCCACGCTGCTCTTCGACCACCCCACGCCGGTGGCCCTGGCGGGCCTGCTGGCGTCCCGGCTGGCCCCTGCGGCGGAGGAGGGGACGGGGGTGTTCGCCGAGCTGGACGCGCTTGAGGCGGCGCTCACGGACGCCGAGCTGGACGCGGAGGCCGGTCGCAGGGTCACCGCGAGGCTGGAGACCCTGCTCTCGAAGTGGCGTGAGTTCAGGGGTTCAGGGGTGTCGGTCAGGGGTGTCCCGGTCCCGGCCGCGACTGCCACTGTCGAGGCAGACCTCGAACTGCAATCCGCGTCGATCGACGAGGTGCTCTCCCTCATAGATGCGGAATTCGGCCTCTGAACGGATAAAGCCTGCTGGAAGGTGTTCAATGCGGACGGATGACAAGGTCGTCGATTACCTCAAGAAGGTGACCGCAGACCTGCGGAGGACACGCCAGCGGGTTCGCGAACTTGAGGAAGCCGACCACGAGCCGATCGCGGTCGTGGCGATGAGCTGCCGGTTCCCCGGCGACGTACGGACACCCGAGGACCTGTGGCGACTGCTCGCCGAGGGCGGCGACGCCGTCGGCGAGTTCCCCACCGACCGTGGCTGGGACATCGACCGGCTGTTCGACGGCGACACCGACGGCACCGGCGCCTCCTACGTCCGCGAGGCCGGGTTCCTGTACGACGCCTCACGGTTCGACGCGGGCTTCTTCGGGATCAGCCCGCGCGAGGCGCTGGTGATGGACCCCCAGCAGCGGCTGCTCCTGGAGACCTCCTGGGAGGCCTTCGAGCGGGCCGGGATCGACCCGCAGACACTGCGGGGCAGCAGGACCGGCGTCTTCGCGGGCACCAACGGGCAGGACTACGCGGCGCTGGTCACCAGGTCGCCCGCGGCGGGCGAGGGCTACCTCGCGACCGGCATCAGCGCGAGCGTGGTCTCCGGCCGCCTCTCGTACACCTTCGGCCTTGAGGGCCCCGCGGTCACCGTGGACACCGCCTGCTCGGCCTCGCTGGTCGCCCTGCACCTGGCCGTCCAGGCGCTCCGCCAGGACGAGTGCTCCCTCGCCCTGGCGGGCGGTGTCACGGTGATGTCCACGCCGCTGTCCTTCGTGGAGTTCTCCAAGCAGTCCGCGCTGGCCGGGGACGGGCGCTGCAAGGCCTTCGCCGACGCGGCGGACGGCACCGGCTGGGGCGAGGGCGCGGGCGTGCTGCTGCTCGAACGCCTCTCGGACGCCCAGCGCAACGGACACCCGGTCCTGGCGGTCATCCGGGGCAGCGCCGTCAACCAGGACGGCGCCTCCAGCGGGCTCACGGCGCCGAACGGCCCCTCCCAGCAGCGGGTCATCCAGCAGGCGCTGGAGAACGCCCGGCTCTCCACCGCCGACGTCGACGCCGTGGAAGCCCATGGCACCGGCACCCGCCTCGGCGACCCCATCGAGGCCCAGGCACTCCTGGCCACCTACGGCCAGAACCGCTCACAGCCGTTGCTGCTCGGCTCGATCAAGTCGAACATCGGCCACACCCAGGCCGCCGCAGGTGTCGCCGGTGTCATCAAGATGGTCCTGGCGATGCGGTACGGCCTGCTGCCGAAAACCCTGCACGTGGACCGTCCCTCCACACACGTGGACTGGTCGGCCGGGTCGGTCGAGCTGCTCACCGAGGCCAGGGAGTGGCCCGAGACGGGACGGCCGCGCAGGGCGGGCGTCTCCTCCTTCGGCGTCAGCGGCACCAACGCCCACGTCATCCTCGAACAGGCCCCCGAGACCCCCGAACCGCAGCCGTCCGAGCGGACCGGCCCGATTCCCTTCCCCTTCTCCGCCAAGACCGAGCGGGCGCTGCGCGCCCAGGCGGAACGGCTGCGCGAGCACCTGGACACCGCCCCCGGGCTCGCAGACCTCGGCCACTCGCTGGCCACCGGGCGTTCCGGTTTCGTCAGGCGCGCGGTCGCCGTCGCCGACGGCCACGAGGGACTGGCCGCCGCACTCGACGCGTTCGCGACCGGTGAAGAGTCGCCCTCGGTGGTGACCGGCACCGCCGACGTGAGCGGCAAGACCGTGTTCGTCTTCCCCGGTCAGGGCGCCCAGTGGGCGGGTATGGCGGTTGACCTCCTCGCCACCGAACCGGTCTTCGCCCAGCGCCTCACCGAGTGCGCCGAAGCCCTCGCCGAGTTCACCGACTGGGACCTCCTCGAAGAACTGCAAGGCTCCCTTGACCGGGTTGACGTGGTCCAGCCCGCGCTGTGGGCCGTCATGGTCTCCCTCGCCGCGTTGTGGCGCTCGTACGGTGTCCACCCCGACGCCGTGATCGGCCACTCCCAGGGCGAGATCGCCGCCGCGACCGTCTCCGGAGCGCTGTCGCTGAAAGACGGCGCCCGCGTCGTGGCCCTCAGATCGCAGGCCATCACCGCCATCGCCGGAAACGGCGGCATGCTGTCCGTCTCACTCCCCACAAGTCAGATCGACCTGACCCCCTGGCACGAGCGCCTGGCAGTAGCCGCCCTCAACGGACCCTCCTCGACCGTCGTCTCCGGCGACAGCGACGCCCTCGACGAGCTGCAGGCCGTACTCGACGAACAAGGGGTCCACAACCGGCGCGTTCCGGTGGACTACGCCTCGCACTCCGCCCACGTCGAGCGACTCCATGAGGAGCTGCTGACGCTGCTCGCCTCGGTCACCCCGCAGAAGCCGCAGATCCCCTTCTGGTCCACCCTGGAGAACCGCTGGATCGACCGGGCCGAGACCGACGCCGCGTACTGGTACCGCAACCTGCGGCGGACCGTCCGGCTTGAGGAGGGGGTGCGCGCCCTGGCGGCCGACGGGCACGCCTTCTTCGTCGAGGCAAGTCCACATCCCGTGCTCGCCTCCGCCGTACAGGACACCCTGGACAGCGCCGAGGCCACAGCCGTCGCCGTCGGCACGCTGAGCCGCAACCAGGGTGGGCCCGCCCGGTTCCGCGCCGCGCTCGCCGCGCTGTACGTGCGCGGCCACGAGATCGGGTGGGGCACCGTCTTCCCCGGCGCCCACCGGATCGACCTGCCCACCTACCCCTTCCAGCAGGAGCGCTACTGGCTGGACACCGTCGCGGGCGGCGCGGGCGACGCCGCGGACCTGGGTCTCGGCGGCGCCGACCACCCGCTGCTCGGTGCCTCGCTCACCCTGGCCGACGGGGACGGGCTGCTGCTCACCGGCCGCCTCTCGCTGCGCACCCACCCCTGGCTGGCCGACCACGCCGTGCTCGGGTCCGTCCTGCTGCCCGGCACGGCCTTCCTGGACCTGCTGGTTCACGCCGGGGACCAGGTCGGCTGTGAGCGGGTTGACGAACTGACCCTGGAGAGTCCGCTGGTGCTGCCCGAGCGCGGCGGCGTCGCCCTCCAGGTGCGGGTCGGCCCGGCCGACGAGGGAGGGCGGCGCGAGGTCACCGTCCACTCCCGTCGGGAGGACGCCGCGCAGGACGCTCCCTGGGACCGCCACGCCAGCGGCTTCCTCGCCCAAAATGCCCCGGTGACCGGGGAACGGCTGACCGCCTGGCCGCCGCAGGGCGCGACCGCCGTTGACCTGGACGGCTACTACGAACGGCTCGCCGAGGGCGGTCTCGGGTACGGCCCGGCCTTCCGTGGCCTGCGCGCCGCCTGGCTGGACGGCGAGGACGTCTACGCCGAGGTCCGGCTGCCCGAGGGTCAGCGGGAACAGGCCGAGCGCTACGGACTGCACCCGGCGCTGCTGGACGCCGCCCTGCACGCGCTCGGCTGTGCCGTACAGGATGGCCGGGGGCTCGGTCACCTGCCGTTCGCCTGGAGCGGGGTGACGCTGCACGCCTCCGGCGCCGCCGAGCTGCGCGTCCGCCTCACCCGCACCGGCCAGGACAGCGTCTCGCTGCTGGTCGCCGACGGTTCCGGCGCCCCGGTGGCGAGTGCCGACTCCTTCGTGCTGCGTCCACTGGCCGCCGACACGCTGAGGCCGGACACGACGGCCGACTCCCTGTTCCGGATCGACTGGGTAGCCGTGCCGCTCCCCGACGAGGCCGCGGAGCCGTACCGGACCGAGAGTCTTGACCTGCTGCCCACCGAGGTCCCCGCGACCGTGCTGGTGCCGGTCGTGGCGCCCGCTGAGGGCGGCACCGCCGAGCGGGTCCACGCCGTCACGCGCCGGGTGCTTGAGCTGCTGCGGACCTGGCTCGCCGAGGACCGCTACGCGCACGCCCGGCTGGTGATCGCCACCACCGGCGCCGTCGCCGTCCGGCCCGGTGAGGACGTGACCGACCTGGCCTGCTCCGCCCTGTGGGGGCTGGCCCAGTCCGCGCAGTCGGAGAACCCCGACCGGATCGTCCTGGTCGACCTGGACGGCACCGAGGCCTCCGCCGCCGCGCTGCCCGCCGCGCTGGCCACCAGTGAGCCCCGGCTCGCCCTGCGCGACGGCACCGTACTGGCCGCCAGACTGGCCCGCGCCGCGACCTCGACCGCGCTCAGGCCCCCGGCGGGCACCCCGTGGCGGCTGGACATCGCGGACCGGGGAACCCTGGACAACCTGTCCCTCGTGGCCTGCCCCGAGACCCTGGAACCGCTCGCCCCCGGCCACGTCCGGGTAGCCCTGCGCGCGGCGGGCCTCAACTTCCGCGACGTGCTCAACGCGCTCGGCATGTATCCCGGCCAGGCCGGGCTGCTCGGCAACGAGGGCGCGGGCGTCGTCATCGAGGTCGCCGACGACGTCACCGGCCTCGCCCCCGGCGACCGGGTGATGGGCATGTTCGCGGGCTCCTTCGGCACCGTCGCGGTCACCGACCACCGGCTGCTGGTGAGGATGCCGCAGGGCTGGGACTTCACCGAGGCGGCGTCCGTCCCGATCGTCTTCCTCACCGCCTACTACGCGCTCGTCGATCTCGCGGGACTGCGCGCGGGCGAGTCCGTCCTGGTGCACGCCGCCGCCGGTGGGGTGGGCATGGCCGCCGTCCAGCTCGCCCGTCACCTGGGTGCCGAGGTGTACGGCACCGCAAGCCGGGGCAAGTGGGACGCGCTCGGCCTGGATGGTCTCCATCTGGCCGACTCCCGAACCCTGGACTTCGGGGCCACGTTCCTGAAGGCCACCGACGGTGCCGGCGTGGACGTCGTGCTCAACGCGCTGGCCAGGGAGTTCGTGGACACCTCACTCGGACTGCTGCCTCGGGGCGGCCGGTTCGTCGAGATGGGCAAGACCGACATCCGGGACGCCCAGGAGGTCGCGGCCCGGCACCCCGGCGTGGCCTACCGTGCCTTCGAGCTGTTCGAGGCGGGCCCGGAGCGGATCGGCGAGATGCTCTCCGAGCTGGTCGCGCTGTTCGAGGCGGGTGCGCTGCGTCCGCTGCCGACCACCACCTGGGACGTACGGCGCGCCGCCGACGCCTTCCGGTACGTCAGCCAGGCCAAACACATCGGCAAGGTCGTGCTGACCGTCCCGCCCGCGCTCGACCCCGAGGACACCGTCCTGATCACCGGCGGCACCGGCACCCTCGGCGCCCTGCTCGCCCGTCACCTGGTCGTCGAGCACGGCGTCCGGCACCTGCTGCTCACCAGCAGAGGCGGCCCCAACACCCCGGGCACCGCCGAGCTCGTCGCCGAACTCGTCGAGCACGGCGCCGAGGTGACCGTCGCCGCGTGCGACGTCGCGGACCGCGAGCAGCTCGCCGCGCTGCTCTCCGGCGTACGGCTGACCGGCGTGGTGCACACCGCGGGCGTCCTGGACGACGGCGTGATCGGTTCGCTCACCCCGGAGCGGGTCGATGCCGTGCTACGGCCGAAGGTGGACGGCGCGCTCAACCTGCACGAGCTGACGGCCGACCACGATCTCGCCTGCTTCGTCCTGTTCTCCTCGGCCGCGGGGGTGCTCGGCGGCGCCGGTCAGGGCGGATACGCCGCGGCCAACACGCTGCTCGACGCCCTCGCCCAGCACCGCCGCGCCCTGGGCCTGCCCGCGCAGTCGCTCGCCTGGGGCCTGTGGGAGCGGCGCAGCGCGATGACCGGGCACCTGGACGCCCGCGACGTCGAGCGGATGGGCAGGGGCGGCATGACCCCGCTCACCTCCGAACTCGGCATGGCCCTGTACGACGCGGCCTCGCTGCTGGACGAGCCGCTGCTGCTGCCCGCCGACCTCGACCTCTCGGCCCAGCGCGGGCGCGGCCCCGTCCCGGCGCTGCTGCGCGGCCTGGTGCGGGCCCCGGCCCGTAGGAGGGCAGAGGCGGTCTCCGGCCCGCGTGGTTCCGCGCTGACCGAACGGCTGGCCGCCCTCGGGGAGGCCGAGCTGCTCGACCTGGTGCGCGCTCACGCCGCCGCCGTGCTCGGGCACGCGTCGGCGGACGAGATCGACGCCGGGCGCGCGTTCAAGGACCTCGGCTTCGACTCGCTGACCGCCGTCGAGCTGCGCAACCGGCTCAACACGGCGACCGGGCTGCGCCTGCCCGCCACCCTGGTCTTCGACCACCCGACCCCGACCGCCCTGGCCCGCCACCTGCGCGCCCACCTGCTGGGTACGGCCGAGGCCGCGCCCGCCGTACAGGCCACGACCGTGGCCGACGAGGACGCCGTCGCGATCGTGGCGATGGGCTGCCGCTACCCGGGCGGGGTGAGCTCGCCCGAGGAGCTGTGGCGGCTCGTGCTGGACGGTGGCGACGCGCTGACCGGCTTCCCCACCGACCGTGGCTGGGAGGGCGAGGGGCAGGGCGGTTTCCTGCACGACGCCGCCGAGTTCGACGCCGCGTTCTTCGGGATCAGCCCCCGCGAGGCGCTCGCCATGGACCCGCAGCAGCGGCTCCTCTTGGAGACCTCGTGGGAGACCTTCGAGCGGGCCGGGATCGACCCGACTTCCGTGCGGGGCGGCCGGGTCGGCGTGTTCACCGGCACCAGCGGCCAGGACTACGCCTCGCGGCTGCGCCGCGTCCCCGCCGAGGTCGAGGGCTATCTCGGCAACGGCAGCGCGGCGAGCGTGATCTCCGGCCGGGTGGCCTACACCTTCGGCTTCGAGGGTCCGGCGATCACCGTGGACACGGCCTGCTCCTCCTCGCTGGTCGCCCTGCACCTGGCGGTCGCGGCGCTGCGGCGTGGCGAATGCGACCTGGCGCTGGCGGGCGGGGTGGCCGTGATGTCCACTCCTGGGCTGTTCGCCGAGTTCGACCGGCAGGGCGGCATGGCGGCCGACGGCCGGTGCAAGGCCTTCGCCGCCTCCGCCGACGGCACCGGCTTCGCGGAGGGCGTGGGCGTCCTCCTGGTCGAACGGCTCTCCGACGCCCGCCGCAACGGGCACCCGGTGCTCGCGGTCGTCAAGGCCACCGCGATCAACCAGGACGGCGCCTCCAACGGCCTCACCGCGCCCAACGGCCCCGCCCAGGAACGGGTGATCCGCGAGGCCCTGAGCGCCGCCGGGCTCACCCCGGCCGAGGTGGACGCCGTCGAGGCCCACGGCACCGGCACCAGACTCGGCGACCCCATCGAGGCCCAGGCGTTGCTCGCCACCTACGGCCAGAACCGCTCACAGCCGTTGCTGCTCGGCTCGCTGAAGTCCAACCTCGGCCACACCCAGGCCGCCGCCGGTGTCGGCGGCATCATCAAGACGGTCCTGGCGATGCGGTACGGCACGCTCCCCCGCACCCTGCACGTGGACGCGCCCACCCCGGAGGTCGACTGGACCTCGGGAGCCGTCGAACTGCTCACCGAGGCTCGTTCATGGCCCGAGACGGGCAGACCACGCCGGGCGGGCATCTCCTCCTTCGGCATCAGCGGCACCAACGCCCACGTCATCCTCGAACAGGCCCCCCAGGAAGAACCGAACCCCACCGCCCCGACCGGTCACGGCGCCGTCCCGTCCCCGCTCGCCCCCCAGACCAGCCCCACCGACACCCACGTCACCCCTGAGCGGAGCCCCCAGAAGGAACCGGCCTTCACCGCCCCCATCACCCCCGGACAAATCCCCCAGGAAGAACCGAACCCCACCGCCCCGGCCGGTCACGGCACCATCCCGTCCCCGCTCTCACCCCAGACCAGCTCCACCGACACCCACGTCATCCCTGAGCAGGCCCCCCAAGGGGAACCGGCCCCCGCCACCCAGACCAGCGGCACCACCCCCGGACAAAACCCCCAAGAAGACCCGGACCCCACCGCCTCGACCAGCGGCACCAACGCCCCCATCACCCTCGAACAAACCCCCCAAAGGGAACCGGATCCCGCCACCCCAACCCGGCACAGCGCCGTCCCCTTCCTGCTCTCCGGCCACTCCGAGCAGGCGCTCTCCGCCCAGGCCGGGCGGCTCGCCGCCTTCCTGGCCGAGCGTCCGCGGGCCGTACTCCCCGATGTCGCGCACTCGCTGATCGCGCACCGGGCCGAGCTGCCGCACCGGGGCGCGGTGGTGGCTCGTGACCGGGAGAGCCTGCTGGACGGACTGGAGGCGCTGGCGGCCGGGCGGGGTCTGCGGGGCGGGGCCGCGACCGGGAGGACCGCCTTCCTCTTCACCGGCCAGGGCGCCCAGCGGCCGGGCATGGGGCGTGAGCTGTACGACGCGTACCCGGAGTTCGCGGCTTCGTTCGTCGCCGTCTGCGCCGAACTGGACGAGCACCTGGAACGTCCGCTGCGCGAGGTGGTCTTCCAGGGAGGCGAGCTGCTGGACCAGACCGGCTGGACCCAGCCCGCGCTGTTCGCCTTCGAGGTCGCCCTCTACCGCCTCGTCGAGTCCTTCGGCCTCCGGCCCGACTTCGTCGCCGGGCACTCGGTCGGTGAGCTGGCCGCCGCGCACGTCGCCGGGGTGCTGAGCCTCCCCGACGCCGCCCGGCTTGTCGCCGCACGTGGCAGGCTCATGCAGGGTCTCCCGGCCGGTGGCGCGATGGTGGCCGTCCAGGCTCCCGAGGACGAGGTGCTGCCGCTGCTCGGCGACCGGGTCTCGCTGGCCGCCGTCAACGGCCCCGAGGCCGTGGTGGTCGCCGGTCACGAGGAGGAGGTGCTGGCCGTCACCGAGCGGCTCGCCGAACGCGGGCACCGCACCAGGCGGCTGCGGGTCAGCCACGCCTTCCACTCGCCGCTGATGGACCCGATGCTGGAGGAGTTCCGCGCGGTCGCCGAGTCGCTGACCTACCACGCGCCGACGATCCCGCTGCCAATCGAGGTAGCCGACCCCGAGTACTGGGTGCGGCACGTTCGCGACGCCGTACGGTTCCACGACGCGCTGCTCACGCTGGCCGAGCGCGGCGCGACCACCTTCCTGGAGATCGGCCCCGACGCGGTGCTGACCGCCGCGGGGCGGGAGAGCCTGCCCGGCGCCCGGTTCGCGCTGGTCGCCGCCCAGCGCAGGGACCGGCCGCAGGAGCAGTCGTTCGTCGAGGCGCTGGCCGCGCTCAAGCTGCGTGGCGCCACTGTCGACTTCGCACGGCTGTTGCGCGGTGCCCGCCGTACCGAACTGCCCGTCTACGCCTTCCAGCGGGAGCGGTACTGGCTTGAGGACGCGGAGGGACCGGCCGACCTGGCCGGGGCCGGGCTCGGGCCCGCCGAGCACCCGATGCTCGGGGCGACGGCCGAGCTGGCCGACGGCACCGGGGTCCTGTTCACCGGCTCGCTCTCCGAGAGGACCCACCCGTGGATCGCCGAGCACGGCGTCATGGGCCGCTCCGTGGTCCCCGGTGTCGCCTACGCCGAGCTGGCGCTGCACGTGGCCGAGCGGGTCGGCTGTGACCGGGTCGAGGAGATCACCCATCTGGCGCCGCTGGTCCTGCCGCGCACCGGGAGCGTGCTGCTCCAGGTGCGGGTCGGCCAGGCCGACGCCGTGGGACGGCGCCCGCTCACCGTGCACTCCCGGCCCGAGGACGCCCCCGACGCCGGGTGGACGCACCACGCCGACGCCGTTCTCGGCTCCGGCAGGGCCACGCCGGACTTCGACCTGCGCGCCTGGCCGCCGCCCGGCGCCGAGGAGATCGACCTCGACGGCTTCTACCGGCGCGCGACCGAGACCGGCTTCGCCTACGGCCCGCTGTTCGCCGGGCTGAGGGCCCTGTGGCGGCGAGGCGAGGAGGTCTTCGCCGAGGTCACGCTGCCCGAGGAGGGCCGCGCGGCGGCCAGCCGGTTCGGTGTCCATCCGGGCATGTTCGACGCGGTGCTCCAGGCGATGGCCGCCTCCGTGCTGCTTGAGCGCGTCTCCCCCGAGGAGGCCCCGCACGGCCGCCTGCCGTTCGCCTGGACGGGCGTCGAGCTGCACGCCTCCGGTGCCTCCTCCGTCCGGGCCAGGCTGACCCCGGCCGGTGAGGGCGGCGTCGCCTTCGCCATCGCCGACGCCGCGGGCGAGCCGGTCGCCTCGGTGGAGTCGCTGGTCATGCGTCCGGTGTCCCCGAAGGCGATCACCGGCGCCGGTACGGCGGGCCGGGACGCCCTCTACCGGATCGACCTGACCGAGCTGCGGCTTCCCGAAGCCCCGGCGACCGTCGGCTGGGCCGTACTGGACGAGCTCACTTCCGGCCAGGACGTCCCGGAGACCGTGCTCACGCACTGGACGGCCCCTTCGGAAGGACCCCTGGCCGAGCGGGTGGGCTCCGTCACCGGCCGCGCGCTAGGGCTGCTCCAGGACTGGCTGGCCGACCAGCGGTTCACCAGTTCCCGGCTGGTGTTCGTCACCAGGAACGCCACCGGCCACGACGTCGAGGACCTCGCGCACGCCTCCCTGTGGGGCCTGGTCCGCTCCGCGCAGGCCGAACACCCCGGCCGGTTCGTCCTGCTCGACCTGGATGGAACCGACACCTCCGCCGACGCCCTGCCCGCCGCGCTGGCCACAGACGAACCCCAGCTGGTCATCCGTCAAGGCGTGGTGACCGTGCCCAGACTGGCCAGGACCACCGCCGACGCGACCCCGCCGACCTTCCGTGCGGACGGCACGGTGCTGGTCAGCGGTGCCACCGGCGCGCTTGGACGGCTCACGGCCCGGCACCTGGTCTCCGGGTACGGCGTGCGCCGCCTGCTGCTCGTCAGCCGTGGCGGTCCCTCCTCAGAGGGGGCGGCCGAACTCGTCGCCGAGCTGCGTGAGGCGGGTGCCGAGGTGACGATCGCCGCCTGCGACGTGGCCGACCGCGAGCAGGTGGCCCGGTTGCTCGCCGAGCACCCGGTGACCGCCGTGGTGCACACCGCCGGGGTGCTCGACGACGGACTTGTCGAGTCGCTCACCCCGGAGCGGATCGCCACGGTGCTGCGGCCCAAGGTGGACGGCGCGGTCAACCTGCACGAACTGACCCTTGGTCGGGACCTCGACGCCTTCGTCCTGTTCTCCTCGGTCGCCGGGGTGTTCGGGGCGGCGGGACAGGCGGGCTACGCCGCCGCCAACGCCTTCCTGGACGCGCTCGCCCACGGCCGCGACGCCGCCGGACTGCCGGGCACGGCCATCGCCTGGGGTCCCTGGCTGCTGGACGATCCGGTACGGCGCGGCATGGCCGGTGGGCTCGGCCGCGCCGACCTCGCCCGGATGGCCAGGGGCGGCCTCACCCCGCTCCAGGAGGAGCAGGGCCTCGAACTGTTCGACGCCGCCCTGGCCGGGACGGACCCGGTGGCCGTCGCGGCCAGGCTCACCCCCTCGGTCTTCCAGGGCAAGGAGGTCCCGCCGCTGCTGCGTGGCCTGGTCCGCGCTCCGGTACGGCGGGCCACCGAGGGCGGGCAGCCCCCGGCCCAGAGGCTCGCCGGACTGACCGGGGAAGCCAGGACCAGGGCGCTGGTCGACCTCGTCCGCACCCAGGTCGCCGATGTGCTCGGCCACTCCTCGGCCGAGGCCGTACAGGCGACCAGGACGTTCAAGGAGATCGGCTTCGACTCACTGACCGCCGTCGAGCTGCGCGGCCGCCTGCACGAGGCGCTCGGGCTGCGGCTGCCCGCGACCCTGGTGTTCGACTACCCGACCCCGGCCGCGCTTGCCGCCTTCCTCGACGAGCGGTTGCCCCACGAGGGGACCGCGCCCCGGGGTGAGCCCGGCCTGGCCGAACTGGACCGCCTTGAGGCCGCCCTGGAACGGCGGCTGGCCGAGGGTCACCCGCTCGGCGACCTCACCCCGCGCCTGCGCGCCCTGCTCGACCGTCTCGGCGGCCAGGACGCCTCCGACGCCCGCCTCGCGGGTGACGACAGCGACCTCGACTCCGCCTCGGACGCCGAACTCTTCGCCCTCGTCGACTCCCTGAACTGAGCCCCCCACGTAGCAGCACCCCGGCCGCCGAACCGGCCTCACCGCCGTGCGCGGCGCGGCCCGGACCGGGACGGCCCCCAGCAATCAGCATCCGTAGCAGGAAGTGGTTCCGACATGGCCGACGAAGACCAGCTTCGCGAGTATCTCAAGCGGGCGGTGGCCGACACCCGTAAGGCCCACCGCCGGATCAAGGAGCTAGAGGACGAGCGCCACGAGCCGATCGCCGTCATCGGCATGGCGTGCCGGTTCCCCGGCGCGGTGCGCAGCCCCGAGGAGCTGTGGCGGCTCCTGCTCGACGAGACCGACGCGATCTCCGAGTTCCCGACCGACCGTGGCTGGGACCTCGACGCGGTCTACGACCCCGACCCGGGCAGCGCGGGCACCAGCTACACCCGCCACGGCGGCTTCCTCGACGGCGCGGCCGGGTTCGACGCCGCGTTCTTCGGGATCAGCCCCAACGAGGCACTCGCCATGGACCCGCAGCAACGACTGCTCCTGGAGACCTCCTGGGAGGCCGTCGAACGGGCGGGCATCGACCCGCAGTCGCTGGCCGGAAGCCGTACCGGCGTCTTCGTCGGCACCACCTCCCAGCTGTACGGCACCGCCTCGGACATCCCGGAGGGCGTTGACCTCTACCTCGGCACCGGCACGACCTCAAGCGTCACCTCGGGCCGGATCGCCTACAGCTTCGGCCTTGAGGGTCCGGCCGTATCGGTGGACACGGCCTGTTCCTCCTCGCTGGTCGCGCTGCACTGGGCGGCCCAGTCGCTACGCCGGGACGAGTGCTCCATGGCCCTGGCCGGTGGGGTGACGGTGATGTCGAACCCCGGGATGTTCGTCCTGTTCAGCCAGCAGAAGGGGCTGGCGGCGGACGGCCGCTGCAAGGCGTTCGCGGGGGCGGCCGACGGCACCGCCTGGAGCGAGGGCGTCGGCATGATCCTGCTTGAGCGCCTGTCGGACGCCCAGCGCAACGGGCACCGAATCCTCGGCGTGATCCGGGGCAGCGCCGTCAACCAGGACGGCGCCTCCAACGGCCTCACCGCCCCGAACGGCCCCTCCCAGCAGCGGGTCATCCGGCACGCCCTCGCCGACGCCCGGCTGACCCCGGCCGACGTGGACGTCGTCGAGGCCCACGGCACCGGCACCCGCCTCGGCGACCCCATCGAGGCCCAGGCCCTGCTCGCCACCTACGGCCAGAACCGCTCAGAGCCGTTGCTGCTCGGTTCGATCAAGTCCAACATCGGCCATACCCAGTGCGCGGCGGGCGTGGCGGGCGTGATCAAAATGGTGCTGTCCATGCGGTACGGCACGCTGCCCCGCACCCTGCACGTGGACGAACCGACTCCCGAGGTCGACTGGACTGCCGGTTCGGTCGAACTCCTCACCAGCGCCCGTTCCTGGCCGGAGACCGGCCGCCCCCGCCGAGCAGGCGTCTCCTCCTTCGGCGTCAGCGGCACCAACGCCCACGTCATCCTCGAACAGGCCCCAGAACCTCCACGGCCGGAGTCGGATAAGGCCGGATGGTCCGTGACCGATGGGGCCGGGCGATCCGCGACCGACGAGGCCAGGGGGCCGGAACCCGACAGGACCGGGCGATCCGAGTCCGGCATAACCGGACAGACCGTGACCAACGGGACCGGGTGGCTCGCGGTTGGCGCGACCCAGCGGCCGGGAACCGGCGAGGCCGGGCTGCCCAAGACCAACGGAACCAGGCGGTCGGAAACCGGTGAAACCGAACAGCCCGCCACCAACGGGACCAGGCCATCCGCAACCGGCAGAACTAGCGAGACCAGCCCGTCCGAGACCAACGGAACCGGACGCTCAACGAGCGACGAGGCCAGAAACGGAAACGGACGGCCCAAGGCCGACGAGACCGGGCAATCCGCGATTTACACAACCCAACAGCTGGAGACCGGTAGGGCCGGTCGGTCCGCGACCAACGGGACCGGGCCATCCGCGACCAGCACGACCCAGCACCCGGAAACCAGTGAGGCCAGGCAGTCCGAGACCGGCGAAGCCGGACGGCCGAAAGCCGGTGGAACCGGACGATCCGCGACCGAAGAGACCAGACAGCCCGAGACCAGCGAGACCGGGCAGCCGAAAGCCGGTGGAACCGGACGGTCCACCACCAACGGGACCTGGCCATCCGCAATCGGCACGACCCAGCAGCTGGAGGCCGGTAGGGCCGGACGGTCCGCGACCGAAGAGACCGGGCAGCCCGAGACCGGCGAGGCTGGGCGGTCGGAAGCCGGTGGAACCGGACGGTCCGAGACCGCCACGGCCCAGCAGCCGGAAACCAGTGGAACCGGGCGATCCGCGACCAAAGAGACCGGGCAGCCCGAGACCGGCGAGACCGGACGACCGAAAGCCGGTGAAACCGGACGGTCCACGACCGACGCCGAGCGGTCCGAGGCCGGGGCGGGTCTCGTTCCGCTGGCGTTCTCCGCGAAGAGTCCTGAGGCACTGCGTGCGCAGGCCGCACGGCTCGCCGAGTACCTGAGCGCCAACCCCTCCCTGAGCCCCGCCGACGTCGGCCACTCGCTGCTCACGGGACGGTCGCTGTTCAACCACCGCGCGGTGGTCATCGGTGCCGACCGCACGGCGCTGGCCGACTACGCCGCAGGACAGACCCCGCCGAACGTCGTCACCGGCACCGCCGACGTCACCGGCAAAATCCTCTTCGTCTTCCCCGGCCAGGGCACCCAGTGGACCGGTATGGCCCTCGACCTCCTGGACACCGAACCGGTTTTCGCCCAACGCCTCACCGAATGCGCCGAAGCCCTGGCCGAATACACCGACTGGGACCTCTTCGAAGCCCTCAAAGGCGACCTCAACCGAGTAGACGTGGTCCAACCCGCCCTGTGGGCCGTCATGGTCTCCCTCGCAGCGTTGTGGCGCTCCTACGGCATCCACCCCGACGCCGTCATCGGCCACTCCCAAGGAGAGATCGCCGCCGCGACCGTCTCCGGAGCGCTGTCCCTGAAGGACGGAGCCCGCGTCGTCGCCCTCAGATCCCAGGCCATCACCGCCATCGCAGGAAACGGCGGCATGCTCTCCATCACCCTCCCTGCCGACCAGATCGACCTGACCCCCTGGCACGAGCGCCTGGCAACAGCCGCCCTCAACGGCCCCACCTCAACCGTCATCTCCGGCGACATGAAGGCCCTCGACGAGCTGCAAGCCGTACTCAACGCAAAAAACATCCACAACCGCCGCGTCCCCGTGGACTACGCCTCCCACTCCGCCCACGTCGAACAGCTCCACGAAAACCTGCTGAACCTGCTCGCCCCGGTCACCCCCCAAACACCGCAGATCCCCTTCTGGTCCACCCTCGAAAACCGCTGGATCACCCAGGCAGAAACCGACGCCACCTACTGGTACCGCAACCTGCGCCAACCCGTCCGCTTCACCGAAGGCATCCACACCCTCACCACCCAGGGCTTCCACGCCATCGTCGAAGTCAGCCCGCGCCCCGTCCTGACCACCGGCATCCAGGAAATCCTCGACGACACCCCCGCACCCACCATCGCCCAAGGAACCCTGCGCCGTGACCACGGCGACCGCACCACCTTCCTCACCTCGGCAGCCCACCTCCACGTCCGAGGCATCACCACCGACCTCACCCCCCGTACCGACGCACACCCGGTCGATCTGCCCACCTACCCGTTCCAGCACGAGCGCTACTGGCTGGAGCCGTCCTCAGGCGCAGGGGATGTCGCCGCCGTGGGTCTCGGCTCGACCGAGCATCCGCTGCTCGGCGCCGCGCTGCCGCTGGCCGAGGGTGACGGGCTGGTGCTCACCGGGCTGCTGTCGCTGCGTACCCACCCCTGGCTGGCCGACCACGCCGTGTCCGGCACCGTGCTGCTGCCCGGCACGGCCTTCCTGGAGATCGCGGTCCGGGCCGGTGACGAGGTGGGCTGTGACCTGGTCGAGGACCTGACCATCGAGGTCCCCCTCGTGCTGCCCGAGCGCGGCGGCGTCGCCGTACAGGCCGTGGTCGGGGCGGCGGACGCCTCCGGTTCACGCGCGGTGACGGTGTACGGCCGCCCGCAGGACGCGCCGTACGACGAGCCGTGGACCCGGCACGCCAGCGGCCTGCTCACCACCGACAGCACCGCCAACGACGCCACCGCGCTCGGTTCCTGGCCGCCCGCCGGGGCCGTATCCGTGGAGACCGACGGCTTCTACGACCGCCTGGCACGGGCCGGTTACGGCTACGGCCCGGTGTTCCAGGGGCTGACCCGGGCCTGGCGGCTCGGCGAGGAGATTTATACCGAGGTACGGCTGCCCGCGCAGGCGCACGGCGACGCGGAACGGTTCGTCCTGCACCCGGCGCTGCTGGACGCCGCGCTGCACGGCATGGGGCTCGCCCGCCAGGAAGGTTCCGAGGGCACCGGCCTGCCGTTCGCCTGGAGTGGCGTACGGCTGCACGCCTGCGGCGCCACCGCGCTTCGGGTACGGATCTCCCCCACGGGACCGGGTTCGGTCGCCCTGGCGCTGTTCGACGAGGCCGGGGCGCCGGTCGCCTCGGTGGAGTCGCTGGCCGTACGGGCGATCTCCGCGCGGCAGCTCCGATCCACCGGGTACGGCATGCGCGACGCGCTCTTCCAGGTCGAGTGGACCGGCGTCACGGCGGCCGGGGACATACCGGTGGAGCGCTGGGCGGTGCTCGGTGACGCCCCGGGCATCCCGGGAATCCGCCTGGACTCCCTGGCCGCCGTGACCACCGCGCCGGACGTGCTGTTCCTGCCCGCCCCGAGGACCGATGGCGAGTCCGTGACGGACACGCACCGGGTGACCGGTGACGTTCTGAGCCTGCTGCAGGAGTTCCTGGCCGACCAGCGGTTCGGCGGGGCGCGCCTGGTGGTGCTGACCGAAGGAGCCGTCGCCGCCGCCGACGGTGACACGGTGCCGGGGCTGGTCCACGCGACGCTGTGGGGCCTGCTGCGCTCCGCGCAGGCCGAGAATCCCGGCCGGTTCCTCGTCGTCGATCTCGACACCCCCGCCGACGCCGCCGCCCTGCCGTCCGCGCTGGCCTCCGGCGAACCTCTGCTGGCCGTACGGCACGGCAGGGTGCTCGCTCCGCGCCTGGTCAGGGCCGTCCCCGAGGCGTCCGCCAGGCCGTTCGACGCGGACGGCACGGTCCTGGTCACCGGGGGCACCGGCACCCTCGGCGCCCACGTCGCCCGCCACCTCGTCGCCGAACACGGCGTACGGAACCTCCTGCTCACCAGCAGAAGCGGACCCGACGCCCCCGGCGCCGCAGAAATCGTCGCCGAACTCCAGGACGCGGGCGCCCAGGTGACGGTCGCCGCCTGCGACGTGGCCGACCGCGAACAGCTCGCCGCGCTGCTCACCGGCCTGCGGCTGACCGGTGTCGTGCACACCGCGGGTGTCCTGGACGACGCCGTCATCGAGACGCTGACTCCCGAGGCCCTGGCCCGGGTGCTGCGCCCCAAGGTGGACGCCGCGCTCAACCTCCACGAGCTGACCCGGGACCAGGATCTCGCCGCGTTCGTCCTGTTCTCCTCGGCCGCCGCGACCTTCAGCAGTCCCGGCCAGGGCAACTACGCCGCGGCCAACGCCTATCTGGACGCGCTGGCGGCCCGGCGCCGGGCGGCCGGGCTCCCGGCGCAGTCGCTGGCCTGGGGGCTGTGGGCGCAGCCCAGCGGCATGACCGGGCACCTCGGCGAGGCGGAGCTCGAACGGATGAGCCGGGGCGGCACGGTGCCGCTCTCCGCGCGGGACGGCCTCGCCCTCCTGGACGCCGCCCTCGCCGTACCCGCCGCGCTGGTGGTCCCGGCAAAGCTCGACCTGGCGGTGCTGCGCGGGCTGTCGCCGGTGCCGCACCTGTTGCGCGCCCTCATCCGCCCCACGGGGCGCCGGGCCGTACAGGCGTCCACCGCCCAGGACGGCGGGCTTGCCGAGCGGCTGGCCGCCCTCACGGAGGCCGACCGGCGCCGGGCCGTACTCGACCTGGTGCGGGAGCAGGTCGCCGGGGTGCTCGGGCACTCCTCGGCCGAGGCCGTCGATCCCGACCTGCCGTTCAGCGGGCTCGGGCTCGACTCGGTGACCGCGGTCGAGCTGCGCAACCGGCTCTACCAGGCCTCCGGTGTACGGCTGCCCGCGACAGCGATCTTCGACTACCCGGCCGTCGCCACGCTCGCCCAGCGCCTGTGCGCACTGCTCCTGCCCGAGGCCGAGCCCGCCGAGCAGGCCGCGGAGGACCAGGCCGCCGCGGAACGGGCGCGGGCCGCCGAGATCGACGACATGGACATCGCGGGCCTCGTCGAACTGGCGCTGGGCACCGTCTGAGAAGGAGCGACACGACCATGACCACCACCCAGGAGCGGATCGTCGAGGCGCTCCGCGTCTCGCTCAAGGACAACGAGCGGCTCAAGCGGCAGAACGAACGGCTCGACGCCATCGCCCACGAGCCCATCGCCGTCACCGGCATGGCCTGCCGCCTTCCCGGTGGGGTGCGCTCGCCCGAGGACCTCTGGCGGCTGCTCGCCGAGGGCGCGGAGGGCATCGGCCCGTTCCCCACCGACCGTGGCTGGGACCTGGGCGGGGACAGTGCCACCGCCCAGGGCGGGTTCCTGTACGACGCCGCCGAATTCGACGCCGCGTTCTTCGGGATCAGCCCCAACGAGGCACTCGCCATGGACCCCCAGCAACGGCTGCTCCTGGAGACCTCCTGGGAGGCCGTCGAACGGGCGGGCATCGCGCCGGAGAGACTGCGCGGCAGCCGTACCGGCGTCTTCGCGGGCGTCATGTACCACGACTACGCCGCCCGGCTGGACGAGGTGCCCGACGCGGTGGCCGCCTACCTCGGCAACGGCAGCGCGGGCAGCGTCGCCTCAGGCCGGGTCGCGTACGCGATGGGACTCGAAGGTCCCGCGATCACCGTGGACACCGCGTGCTCCTCCTCGCTGGTGACGATCCACCTGGCGGTCCAGGAACTGCGCCGGGGCGGCTGCGACCTCGCCCTCGCCGGTGGTGTGGCGGTGATGTCCACCCCCGGCCTGTTCGTGGAGTTCACCCGGCAGAAGGGGCTGGCGGCCGACGGCCGGTGCAAGGCGTTCGCGGACGCGGCCGACGGCACCGGGTTCTCCGAGGGCGTCGGCGTACTGCTCCTCGAACGCCTGTCGGACGCCCGCCGCAACGGGCACCGGGTGCTGGCGGTCATCCGGGGCAGCGCGATCAACCAGGACGGCGCCTCCAACGGCCTCACCGCCCCGAACGGCCCCGCCCAGGAACGTGTCATCCGCCAGGCGCTTACCGCCTCCGGGCTCACGGCGAGCGAGATCGACGCCGTGGAGGCGCACGGCACCGGCACCAGACTCGGCGACCCCATCGAGGCCCAGGCGTTGCTGGCCACCTACGGCCAGAACCGCTCACAGCCGTTGCTGCTCGGCTCGATCAAGTCCAACATCGGCCACACCCAGACCGCCGCGGGAGTCGCGGGCGTCATCAAAACCATCCTGTCCATGCGGTACGGCCTGCTGCCCCGCACCCTCCATGTGGACCGTCCCTCCTCACACGTGGACTGGACGACCGGCGCCGTGGAACTCCTCACCGAGGCCCGTCCATGGCCCGAGACGGGCAGGCCACGCCGGGCGGGCGTCTCCTCCTTCGGCATCAGCGGCACCAACGCCCACGTCATCCTGGAACAGGCCCCCGAGGAGGAGCCGGTCCCTTCAACCGCCGAACGGGCACCCTGGCCACAGGCCGGACGCACGCAGGCCGCCCAGCCCACCGACGCCGGACACTCCCCGGAAACGGCCCCCACCACCGAACAGGCGCCCTGGCCGCAGACCGGACACGCACAGGCCGCCGAACGCGCACAGGCCACCCAACCCACCGACATCGGCCATTCCCCGAAGACGGCTCCCACGACCGCTACCGCTGAGCAGGTGCCCCGGCCGCAGGCCGGACGCACCGAGACCGCCGACATCGGCCACTCCCCGGAAACGGTCCCCACGACCACCACCGCCGAGCGGGCGCCCTGGCCGCAGGCCGGACGCACGCAGGCCGCCCAGCCCACCGACGCCGGGCACTCCCCAGAGGCGGCCCCCGCGACCGCCACCGCTGAGCAGGTGCCCTGGCCGCAGGCCGGACGCGCACAGGCCAACGTCGGCCACTCCCTGAAGGTGGCCCCCACGACCGCCACCGCCGAACAGGTGCCCTGGCCACAGGCCGGACGCGCACAGGCCACCCAACCCACCGACATCGGCCACCCCCCGAAGACGGCCCCCACGACCGCCACCACCGAGCAGGCACCCTGGCCGCAGGCCGGACGCGCACAGGCCGACATCGGTCACTCCCCGGGGGCGACCTCCGCGACCGTCACCGCCGAGCGGGTGCCCTGGCTGCTGGCCGGGCGTACCGAGGCCGCCGTGCGTGCGCAGGCCGTCCGGCTCGCTGAGCATCTGGCCGCCAACCCTGCCCTGCGGCCCGTGGATGTCGGCCACTCCCTGGCCGTCTCCCGCACCGCCTTCGCCCACCGCGCGGTGGTGATCGACGCCGACCGCACGGCGCTGGCCGACTACGCCGCAGGACAGACCCCGCCGAATGTCATCACCGGAACCGCCGACGTGACCGGAAAGACCCTCTTCGTCTTCCCCGGCCAGGGCACCCAGTGGACCGGCATGGCCCTCGACCTCCTGGACACCGAACCGGTTTTCGCCCAACGCCTCACGGAATGCGCCGAAGCCCTGGCCGAGTTCACCGACTGGGACCTTCTCAAAGAACTACACGGCACCCTCGACCGAGTAGACGTCGTCCAGCCCGCGTTGTGGGCCGTGATGGTCTCCCTGGCCGAACTGTGGCGCTCCTACGGCATCCACCCCGACGCCGTGATCGGCCATTCCCAGGGTGAGATCGCCGCCGCGACGGTCTCCGGAGCACTCTCCCTGAAAGACGGTGCCCGGGTCGTGGCGCTGCGGTCCCAGGCCATCACCGCCATCGCCGGAAACGGCGGCATGCTCTCCATCACCCTCCCTGCCGACCAGATCGACCTGGCCCCCTGGCACAGACGGATCTCCATCGCCGCCCTCAACGGCCCCTCCTCAACCGTCGTCTCCGGCGACGGTGACGCCCTCGACGAGCTGCAGGCCGTACTCAACGCAAAAAACATCCACAACCGGCGCGTCCCCGTCGACTACGCCTCCCACAGCCCCCACGTCGAGCAGCTCCAACACGACCTGCTCAAAATCCTGGCCCCCGTCGCCCCCCAAACGCCGCAGATCCCCTTCTGGTCAACCCTCGAAAACCGCTGGATCGACCAGGCCGAGACCGACGCCGCCTACTGGTACCGCAACCTGCGCCAGCCCGTCCGCTTCGCCGAAGGCATCCACACCCTCACCACCCACGGCTTCCACGCCATCCTGGAAGTCAGCCCCCACCCCGTCCTGACCACCGGCATCCAGGAAACCCTCGACGACACCCCCGCACCCACCATCACCCACGGCACCCTCCGCCGCGACCACGGCGACCGCACCACCTTCCACACCGCAGCCGCCAACCTCCACGTCCGAGGCATCACCCCCGACCTCACCCCCACCTACACCGGCGCGAACCTCGTCGACCTGCCGACCTACCCGTTCCAGCGGGACCGCTACTGGCTGGAGGGGCCGCGTGGCAGGGCGTCCGCCGACTCCCTGTTCCGTACCGTCTGGCAGCCGCAGGTTCCGGCCACCCGGGAGGCGGAGCCGTTCATCCTCCTCGACGACCTCGCCACGAACACCCCCGTCCCGGGAACCGTCGTGCACCGGCTGGGACACCGGCTGGGTCACGGCCCGGGGCGGGCGGGCGCCGTACGGGATGCCGTCAACCAGACGTTGGAGTTGCTGCGGGCGTGGCTGGCCGAGCCGAGGTTCGCCGGGGCCCGTCTCGTCCTGGTCACCCGGCGTGCGGCGGGTCCCGGGCTCGACGACCTCGTCTGGGCGCCGGTCTGGGGGTTGGTGCGGTCAGCGCAGGCCGAGTGTCCTGGGCAGTTCGTCCTGCTCGACGTGGACGAGTGGGACACGCCCGCCATGGCCGCCGCCCTGGCCTCCGGTGAGCCGCAGCTCGTGGTCCGCGACGGTGTCGTGCACGCCGCCCGGCTCGCCCGGGTGCCTCGGGAGCGGGAAGCGGCCAGGCCGTTCGACGCGGAGGGCACGGTGCTGGTCACCGGAGGCACCGGCACCCTCGGCGCCCACATCGCCCGTCACCTCGTCACCGAACACGGCGTACGGAACCTCCTGCTCACCAGCAGAAGCGGCCCCGACGCCCCCGGCGCCGCAGAACTCGTCGCCGAACTCCAGGACGCGGGCGCCGAAGTGACGGTTGCCGCCTGCGACGCCGCCAACCGCGAGCAGCTCGCCGCGCTGCTCACCGGCCTGCGGCTGACCGGCGTCGTGCACACCGCGGGCGTCCTGGACGACGGCGTGCTCGGCTCGCTCACCCCCGAGCGGGTGGACACCGTGCTGCGGCCGAAGGTCGATGCCGCGCTCAACCTCCACGAGCTGACCCGGGACCTGGACCTCAGCGCGTTCGTCCTGTTCTCCTCGGCCGCCGCCACCCTGGGCAGCGCGGGCCAGGCCGGTTACGGTGCGGCCAACGCCTTCCTGGACGCGCTCGCCGAGCACCGCCGCTCCCGGGGACTGCCCGCGCAGTCGCTCGCCTGGGGGCTGTGGGCCGAACGGTCCGGCATGACGGGGCGGTTGAGCGAGGCCGAGTTTGCCCGGATGACGCGCGGCGGGGTCGCCCCGCTCTCCACCGCCGAGGGGCTGGCCCTGTTCGACGCGGCCCTGAGCGCCGGGGACGCCACCCTGGTCACCGCCCGGCTTGACGTGGCCGCCATCGCCCGGCAGGCCGCCCCCGGCCCGGTGCCCGCCCTGCTGCGCGACCTCGTGCCCGGCGGTGCACTCCCCCAGCGCCCGGAACCGTACGAGGAGAAGGAGCGGCTGGTCGCGCGGCTGGCGGGGGCCGGGGAGGCCGAGCGGGAGCGGATCCTCCTGGAGCTGGTGCTCGGCAGGGTGGCCGGGGTGCTCGGTCACGCGAGTTCCACGCAGGTCGATCCGGGCAGGCGCTTCCTCGAACTCGGCTTCGACTCGCTGACCGCGCTGACCCTGCGCAACCAGCTCAACGCGGCCACCGGACTTCGGCTCCCCACCAAGGTGGTCTACGACCAGCCGTCCCCGGCGCTGCTCGCCACCCACCTGCGCGAGCTCCTCAGCCTCACCGAGCGCACCGACGCCCCGGAGGCCCAGGCGGGGCCGCTGGCGACGCTCTACTGGCGGGCGTGCGAGGAGGCGTCCTCGATGGATGCGCTCGCCCTGCTCAAGGCCGCCTCCCGGTGCCGCCCCTCCTTCCCCGAGGCCGAGGCGCACGCGCGGATCCCCGAGCCGATCCGGCTGACCGGGGAACCGGCCGAGGCCACGGTGCTGGTCTGCCTGCCGTCCTTCGGGCCGGTCTCGGGGCCGCACGAGTACGCGCGGTTCGCGGCCGCCCTGCGTGGGCGGCACGAGGTGCTGGTGCTGCCGCAGCCCGGCTTCGTGGACGGTGAGCTGCCGCCCGCGGACCTGGCGGCGCTGACCGCCGCGCACGCCGGGTCGGTGCTCAGGCACCTGGAGGGCCGTCCCTTCGTCCTGGTCGGCCGTTCTGCGGGCGGCTGGATCGCGCACGCCGTCGCGAGCAGGCTGGAGCGGCTGGGGACCCGTCCCGCAGGCCTCGCCCTGATCGACACCTACGACCCGGACTACGACCAGCTCCCGTCGCTCGAACCGTCGATGTCCGCCGTGATGAAGGACCGCGAGTCCGCCTTCGCGCTCTGCGACGACACCCGCCTGGCCGCCATGGGCGCCTACCACCGGATCTTCTCCGGCTGGCGTCCCGAACCGATCGACACCCCCACCCTGCTGGTCCGGGCCGCCGACCCGTGGGTGGAGGAGATCCGTGAGTCGTACGGCTGGCGGGCCGTCTGGGCGCTTCCCCACACCGCGCTGGACACCCCCGGCGACCACTTCTCGGTCCTTGAGGACCACTCCGGCACCACGGCGGGAACCGTCCTCTCCTGGCTCACCGTCTGAATCCCCCTCCCTAGGAGACACCATGAAGATCGTCATCATCGGCGCGGGTCTGGGCGGCGTCGCCTCCGCCCTCGCGCTCTCCCGCAACGGCCACCAGGTCGAGCTGTACGAGCAGGCGGACGAGCTCCGCAAGGGCGGCTACGGGGTGATCCTGTGGCCGAACGGCACGGGCATCCTGAACGACCTGGGCATCGACCACCGGGACATCGGCCACCGCCTCGACCGGGTGGACATCACCTCCGAGACCGGCCAGCCGCTGGTCCGGGTGGACCTGGACCGGATCGCCAGGACCTTCGGCTCCCCGAACAAGGTGATCCGCCGCAGCGAGCTGGTGGAGGTGCTGGCCGCGGCGCTGCCGCCCGGTGTGCTGCGCTTCGGCGCCCGCGCCACCTCCGTCGAGGAGCCCGCGGAGGGCACGGACGGGCCGGTCGTGATCACCTTCGAGGACGGCCGCCGCGTCGAGGCGGACGTGCTGATCGGGGCGGACGGCCACCGCTCCTTCGTCCGCAAGCACCTGTTCGGCTTCTCCCCTGCCGAGCACACGGGCTGGGCGACCTGGCACGGCACCACCAAGCTCCCGGTCGAGCTGACCTCCAGCCACCGGGTGCAGACCATGGCGGGTGACGCGGGGCTGTGCGTGATGCACCCGCTCGGGGAGGACATGCTCTACTGGGCGTTCGAGACGCCGTGGGCCGACGGCGACATGGCCCCTCCCGGTGCCCTGGACGGCCCCGACGTGCGCAACAGCGCGGGTCCCGGCGGGGAGCCGCCGTCCCCGGTGGCCAACCTGCGGGCCCGCTTCGCGGAGTTCTCCTCCCCGCTGCCGGAGCTGCTGGCCTCCATCAGCGACGAGGACATTGCGGTCTTCCCGCACATCCTCCACCAGGTGCCCCAGCGGTGGGGGCGCGGCCCGATCACGCTGCTGGGCGACGCGGTGCACGCCGTACCGCCACGCACGGGGATGGGCGCCAACCAGGCGCTTGAGGACGCGTGGGTGATCGGCAGGGCGCTGTCCGGCAAGGGCTCCCCCGCCGCGCTGCTGCGCCGCTACGAGAAGACCCGCCAGCGCCGGGTCAAGATGCTCTACCACTACGCCGCCGCCACCGGAAAGCAGGGGCAGGCCGTGCCCGGCCTGTTCAAGCGGTCCAAGAACGGCATCTCCTTCACCGGTTTCCAGCGCTTCCAGATCAAGGCGTTCAGCAACTACCTGAACACCGCGGCCCGCTGACCGTCCGTCACGCCCGAGAGAGGGACCCCCCATGAAGATCATCCGTCAGCACGCCTACGGCGCCCCCGAGGTGCTGGAGCTGGAGGACCTCGAACTGCCCGCCCCCGGCCTCGGCGAGGTGTTGCTGCGCACCCACGCGGCCGCCGTCACCTTCTTCGACATCCTCAACCGCCGAGGTGACCTCGCCAGGCGCGACTACTACAAGGCCGACGCGGCGCTGCCGCTCGAACCCGGCTACCAGGGGTCCGGCTACGTCGAGGCGCTCGGCCCCGACGTGACCGGCGTCGAGGTCGGCGACCGGGTCGCCTGGGCTCTGGCGGCCGGGTCGTACGCGTCGCACGTCATCGCCCCGGCCGCCCAGCTGATCCCGGTGCCGGACGACATCGGTCTCGACGAGGCCGCGGGGCTGCCGGTGCAGGGGCTGCTGGCCTACAAGCTGACCCACGAGGCCTACCCGCTGTCCGAGGGCGACTGGGCGCTGGTGCAGTCGGCGGCCGGTGGTGTGGGCACGCTGATCACCCAGTTCGCCGGGATGCGCGGCGCCAGGGTCATCGGGGTGGTGTCCAGCGAGGAGAAGGCCCCCGTCGCCAAGGAGGCCGGGGCCGAGGAGGTGATCGTCTCGACCACCACCGCCGACCTGCCCGCCGAGGTCAGGCGGATCACCGGCGGCAAGGGCGTCCAGGTGGTCTACGACGCGGTCGGCAAGGACACCTTCGCCGACAACCTGGACAGCCTCGCCTCGCGCGGTTACCTCGTCAACTTCGGTCAGGCGAGCGGCTTCGTCCCGCCGCTGGACCTGATGACGCTCAACGACAAGGGCTCGCTCTACGTCACCCGTTTCTGCCTGCCCCACTTCTTCGACGAGTCCTGGCCGCCGCTGGACTTCCTGGCGCGGGCCTTCCAGTGGATGCGCGAGGGAAAGCTGTCCGTCCGTATCGACTCGCGCTACCCGCTGGCCCAGGCCGCCGAGGCGCACGCCGCCGTCGAGCAGCGCCGTACCAGCGGACGTGTTCTGCTCATCCCGTGAACCCCTATTACCCCTGACATTCGGCCGGAACTCCTTTTCGCATTAAGTGCACGGACCAGGAAGGTTAGACTCCGCGATATGGGTGACACGAGCACGATTTCCGTTGCGCGCGCCACGATCGACAAATTCACCGACGCGTCATCCGGGGAACTCGACAGCGCATTCCGCCGCCTCACCGCGGAATTCTGGGAGGACGGTTCCGTCCGCCCCGAGGCGCTCTCCGACATTCCCGCCCTGCTGGATCTTCTCGGCGCCGTTCCTCCCAGGAAGCAGGCCAAACTGGCCGTGCTGCTCGGGCTGCTCGCCGAGGCCGACTCCCCCGGTCACCCCGCCGTCAGGAAGGGCCTGGACCTCTACCTGCGGCTGCTGGGAGATGGACAGAAGGATCCGGGCCGTGAGGCCGCCCTGGTCTTCCTGCTGGCCCACTTCCCCGAGGACCGCGAGCCGATCCTCGCCGCCGTGGCCACGGCCGGTCTGGACGAGGACGACCTCTCCCGGCTGACCCGCTGCCTCCAGCCGTACGAGACCGCCGACGCCGCCACCCGGTGGAACCTCGGCCGGGTCTTCCCCTCCCCCGCCGTGTGGGGCCTGACCGAGGAGGAGCGGGCCGCCAACCCCGCCCTTGAGGAGTGGCTCGGCCTGCCCGAGGGACGCGGCGCCGGGCTGTGGGCGACCGAGACCCGCGCCCTGCTCGCCTACGCGGGTGCCAAGGCCCTGTGGTCCGCCGAGTACGGCCCCGCCGTCTCACCGTTCGTGACGGCCGTCCCGGGCGAAGCGGAGCGCACGACGGGACCGGCCGACGGCTCCGACGTCTTCCGTGGCCACGCCGCCGCCTTCCGCTGCCCGAGCTGCCTCGGCCCGCTGTCCGACGGCACCAAGAGCACCGATAGCCCCGACTGTGACGGCTGCGGGGCCTCGTTCCCGGTGCGGGACGGGCTGCTGGACTTCCACGACGAGCCGTCAGGCCCGAGTGACCCGCTGCTGGCCGGGCGGTACGAGCGTGGCCTGCGGGCCGGTTTCGTCCGCATCATGGGCGCCAACTGGGGCGGCTGGGTGTCGCTCGACGACGAGGACGACTACCTGACCGAGCACGTCAGGCCGGTCGAGGGGCCGCTGCTCGACCTGGCGGCGGGCGCCGGCCGCTGGACCAGGGTGCTCACCCGCTCGCTGGGTGAGGACCGGGTGGTGGCGCTCGACCTCTCCGCCGAGATGCTGGCCCAGCTGCGGGCCAAGCTGGGCGGGGTGCTCACCGTCCGGGGCAGCGCACTGAAGCTGCCGTTCGGCGACGCCACCCTGGGCGGGGTGAACTGCTGGAACGCACTGCAGGCCATCCCCGAGCCGGAGCGGGCGATCCAGGAGGTCGGCCGCTGCCTGCGCCCCGGCGGCACCTTCACCGTGCTGACCTTCCGCCAGGCGTCCGACCCGCTCTACCGCCACTTCCAGCGCCGCCTTGAGCGCCAGGCCCACCGGGGCTCCTTCGACCCGGAGCAGCTCACCGGCTGGCTGGCCGAGGCGGGCATGGCCGTACGCGATCTCTCAGGACCGGGGAACTTCCTGTTCCTCACCGCCGTCAAAGAATAGTCTCCGCCGATTTCCCCCCACGAGGAGATGCCGTGCCCGTCATTCCCGATCCTTCCCAGACCTACATTCCGGGAATGGACAACAAAGTCGTCTTCCTGAAGAACCTCATCACCTCCCCGCTGATCGAGGTCGGGGAGTACACCTATTACGCCGACGTCGACGACCCGGCCGCGTTCGAGGCCAGGAACGTTCTCTACAATTTCGGCCCCGAGAAACTCGTCATCGGGAAGTACTGCGCGATCGGCACCGGAACCCAGTTCATCATGCCCGCCGCGAACCACCCGATGATCGGGTCCACCACCTACCCGTTCTTCATGTTCGGCGGCGACTGGACCCAGCAGACCATCGACGCGCTGGCCACCGTCACCAGCCGGGGCGACACCGTCGTCGGCAACGACGTGTGGATCGGCCGTGAGGCCGTGATCATGCCGGGCGTGAAGATCGGCGACGGCGCTATCATCGGCACCCGTGCCGTGGTCACCTCCGACGTTCCCGCCTACGGCGTGGTCGGCGGCAACCCCGGAAAGCTCATCAAGAAGCGCTTCGAGGAAGCGGACATCGACCGGCTCGCCAGGATCGCCTGGTGGGACTGGCCGGTCGGGGCCGTCACCGAGCACGTCCGCACCATCTTCACCGGCTCCCCCGCCGAACTGGAACTCGTCGCCAAGGAAGCCGGCCTGCTCGGCTGACGTCCCCCGATCCCGCGGCCGGTACGTCCGCAGGCGTACCGGCCGCGTCCCCGCACAGCACCACTCATATCTCCCTGAATGGAGTAGCACCGTGGAAGCCGCAGTCCTTCACACCCTCGGCAAGCCGCCTCGTTTCGAGCAGTTCCCCGACCCGGTCGCCGGGGAGGGTGAGGTGCTGGTCAAGGTCCTCGCGGCCGCGCTGAACCCGTCCACCAAGGCGGTCGCGGGCGGCGGCCACTTCGCCAGCTCGGAGAACCTTCCCGCGGTTGTCGGTCTGGACGGTGCCGGTCTGCTGGAGGACGGCAGCCGGGTGTTCTTCGGCGGGCCGCGCAAGCCGTACGGCTCGTTCGCCCAGACGACCGTCGTGCCGGTGCACCTCGCCTGGCCGGTTCCCGAGGGCGTGGACGACCTGACCGCGGCGGCGCTGCCCAACCCGGCGCTGTCCTCGTGGATCCCGCTTGAGCACAGCGCCAAGCTGCAGGCCGGGGAGACCGTGCTGGTGCTGGGCGCCACCGGCGAGTCGGGCAGGCTGGCGATCCAGATCGCCAAGCACCTGGGCGCCGGGCGGGTGGTGGCCGCGGGCCGCAACCAGGCGGTCCTGGACACCCTGGGTGAGCTGGGCGCGGACGCGACAGTCTCGCTGAACGGCACCCAGGAGGAGATCACGGAGGCGTTCGTCGCGGCGGGCGGCGACACGGGCTACGACGTGATCCTCGACTACGTGTGGGGCAAGCCGACCGAGGCGCTGCTCGCCGCCATCTCCCGCAAGGACTTCCACCTGCAGTCGTCCGGGCCGCGCCTGTTGCAGATCGGCGAGTCCGCGGGGGCGACCATCGAGCTGGCGGCCGGTACGGTCCGCAGCGCGGGCCTGACCATCGTCGGCGGTGGCTTCCCGCCGCCCAAGGTCTTCCTCGACATGTTCAACCGGCTGCTGGCCGGCGCCGCCGCGGGTGAGATCAAGATCGACACCCAGGCCGTGCCGCTGGCCGACATCGAGGAGGCGTGGCAGTCCGAGGACAAGAGCAAGCGCCTGGTGATCGTCCCGTAGAACAGGTCATAAAAGAGCCGCCCCCGGCGAACCGGGGGCGGCTCTCTGGTTTCAGGTGCAGGTCCACTCGGGTTCGCGCTTCTCCACGAAGGCGAGCGGCCCCTCAAGGGCGTCCCTGCTGTGCATCCGGCGCTCCTCCCACACGTGGCGGGTGGCGAAGGACCGTTCGAGCGGGGTGGTGACGGCCTGGGCGGCCGCTTCTTTGATGGCGCGGACGGACAGCGGGGCGCAGCGCAGGATGTCGCGCACCCAGCCGTCCACGCAGGCGTCCAGTTCCCCGGCCGGGACGACGTCGTTGACGAGTCCGTACTCCAGGGCCCTGCGGGCGGTCAGGCGGCGGCCGGTCATCAGGTGGCCGAGCGCGGCCCGGTACGGCAGTTGCTGGGCCAGCCGGAACACCCCGCCCGCGCCCGCGACGAGGCCGAGCTTCGCCTCGGGCAGCGCGAAGACCGCGTCCTCGGCGGCGACGATGATGTCGCAGGCGAGCGCCAGCTCGAAGCCGCCGCCCATGGCGAAGCCCTGGACCCTGGCGATGACCGGCTTGGCGAAGGCGAACCGCTCGGTCAGCCGGGGATAGCCCGGTCTGCCCCGGCTGCCGAAGGTGGACAGGGACGTGCCCGCCCGCACCCGTTCGGCCAGCTCCTTGAGGTCCTGGCCGACGGAGAAGGCCCGCTCCCCGGCGCCCGCGAGCACCACCACCCAGACGTCGTCGTCGGCCTCGATCTCGTCCCAGACCCCGCGCAGCTCCTCGTGCATCCGCAGGTCCATGGCGTTGAGCACCTCGGGCCGGTCGAGGGTGACGTAACCCACCCGGCCCTTCTTCACGTACCGCAGGCGGGTCAGCTCTCCGGCCATCAGAACGGATACCTCGCCGGGGTCTCGCGGACAGTCAGCCACTGCCACTGGGTGTACTCGTCCCAACTGTGCTCGGAGCCGTGCCGGGTGCCGTTGCCCGAGGCGCCACGGCCGCCGAAGGGCACGTGGGACTCGTCGTTGACGGTCTGGTCGTTGACGTGCACCATGCCGGTGCGCAGCCGGTCGGCGATGGCCAGGCCACGCCGTACAGAACCCGTCTGGATGGCGGCGGACAGGCCGTAGGCGGTGCGGTTGGCGAGCGCGACGGCCTCGTCGTCGTCGGCGACCACGGTGACCGGGGCGACCGGGCCGAAGATCTCCTCGGTGAAGGCCGGCATGTCCGGGGTGACCCCGGCCAGCACGGTCGGCTCGTAGAAGGGACCGCGGCGCACTCCTCCGGCCAGGAGCCTGGCCCCGGCCTCGACGGACTCCCCGACGATCCGCTCGATCCGGTCGAGTTGCCCGCCGTCGATGACGGGGCCGAGATCGACCTGCTCGCGGAAGGGGTCGCCGACGCGCAGCTTCCCGGCGCGTTCGACGAGCAGTTCGAGGTAGCGGTCGGCGACGGCGCGGTGCACCAGGTGACGGCCGGAGGCCATGCAGATCTGGCCCTGGTGGAAGAAGGAGCCCCAGGCACCGGCCGAGGCGGCGGCCTCCAGGTCGGCGTCGTCGAGCACGATCAGCGGGCTGTTGCCGCCGAGTTCGAGCGAGACCCGCTTGAGCATGCCCCCGGCGACCGCGCCGATCCTGCGGCCGACGGCTGTCGAGCCGGTGAAGGCGATCATCGCCACGTCGGGGTGCTCCACCAGGGTCTGTCCCGGTACGGCGCCGCCCGGCAGGACGCGCAGCACCCCCTCGGGCAGCCCGGCCTCCTCGAAGATCCGGGCGAGGACCCGGCCCCCGGAGAGCGGGGTGCGCACGTCGGGTTTGAGGACGACGGTGTTGCCGAGGGCCAGGGCGGGGGCGACGGCGCGGGTGGCCAGCAGCAGCGGCACGTTCCACGGGCTGATCACGCCGACCACGCCGAGCGGCAGCCGCCGGGCGTGGCTCTCCCTGCCCGGCTCGGCGGCCAGGAGGTGGCCCTGCGGGCGGGTGGGCAGCGCGGCGGCCGCCCACAGTTCGTCCAGGACGGCGCCGACCTCGTGCTCCGCCTTGCCCCGGATCGCCCCGCCCTCGCGGACCAGCAGGTCCGCGACCTCGGCGCGGTGCCGTTCCAGCGCGGCCGCTGCCCTGCGCAGTACGGCTGCCCGCCCGGTCGGCGGCGTCGCCGCCCAGGAGGGCTGTGCCTCCCGGGCGACGTCCACGGCGGCGGCGATGTCGGCGGGGCTCGCCAGCGTGACGACCGCGAGCGGCAGTCCGGTGGCGGGCTCCCGCACCTGGAGTCGGTCACCGGAGAGCTCGGGGTCGGGCCCGGCGTCCAACTGGATCAGACCGCTCATCGCGGCCACCTCCTTGTGACGTGTGAGTCGATCAGGTCGCGCCGGGCGCGGGCCTGGGCGCGTGTCCCCTGATGGGGACGTCGATCAGCAGGGGCCGTGTCCGCAGCGCGGACTCGGCGACGACCTCGGTGAGTTCCTTCGGATCGGTGACGCGGACGGCCTCGACGCCGAAGAACGCGGCGGCCTCCCGGAAGTCCAGGCGGTGCCGGTCGTCGGCGGGGGTGAGGTCGAGGCCGACGTAGTTGCCGGTGTCGGTCGAGCGGCTGTTCCCCCAGCCGTCCAGGGTCTCCTTGAGGGTGCGGTACTCGCCGTTGTTCATCACCACGAAGGTCACCGGCACCCCGAAGTGCCCGGCCGCCCACAGCCCCTGGAGGCCGAACATGGCGCAGCCGTCCCCGAGGACGGCGACCACGGGCCGGTCGGGGTCGCCCATCCGGCGGCCGATGGCGGCGCCGATGCCCCAGCCGAGGCCACCGCCGACGGTGTGCACGTACGACCCCGGCCGGTCCTGGCGGAGCACCTCGCGCAGCCGCAGCCCGGTGGTGATGGCCTCCTCGACCACGACCGCGTCCCCGGGCAGTCCCTGGGCCACCGCGTGGGCGGCGGCCAGCGGGTCGAGGGGGGCGGTGCCGTACACGGCGAGGGCGGCGCTCTCGACGGCGGCGCGCTTCTCCTCGGCCCGCGCGGCAGCGGCGGCGATCCGTTTTTTAACAGACGGAACGCCTCCCGCAAGTTCGGCGGTGAGGCCCGCGAGACTGGGACGCAGGGCGCCGTGCAGGCCGAGCCGTACCCCGAAGTTGCGGCCAAGCTCGGCGGGGTCGGCGTCGAGCTGGAGCACGACGGTGTTCTCCGGGATCGGGGAGCCCGGGGTGTAGTGGTGGGCCATGAAGGCGTGGGTGCCGACGATCAGGACGGTGTCGTGCTCGGCGAGGGTCCGCCGGATCGCGGTGTAGGTGGGCATCAGCATGCCGCCGTACAGCGGGTGGGTGGTGGGGAAGTCGAGGTTGTCGTACATCGGCTGGTGGTAGGTCACCGCGCCGAGCGCCTCGGCCAGCGCGACCAGCTCGGCGACCGCGCCGTCACGGCCTACGGCGTCACCCGCGACGATCGCCGGACGTTCCGCCTCGGCCAGCAGCCTGGCCGCGGCGGCGAGTTCGGTCGCCGGTCCCTGCGGGGTCACGACGGTACGGCCCGGCAGCTCGACCTGGGTGTCCTCGGCGAGCAGGTCCATCGGGATGGACAGGAAGACCGGCCCGGCCGGGGTGCGCCGGGCGGCGGCGAAGGCACGGGTGAGCATCAGCGGCAGGTCGTGGGCGTGCTGGACGTCGAAGGTCTCCTTGACCGCCGCGGCGGCCAGGCCGACCAGGTCGCCGGAGAGCATCGGGTCGTTGGCCAGGTGACGCCGGTCCTGCTGACCCGCGGTGACGACCATCGGGGTGCGGGAACGGCCCGCGTTGAGCAGCCCGACCAGGCCGTTGGCCAGGCCCGCCGCGATGTGCAGGCTGACGAATGCGGTCCGGCCCGTGGCGCGGGCCCAGCCGTCGGCCATGGCGACGACCGACCCCTCGTGGGCGCCGAGCACGTATTCGATGTCCCCGGCCTCGGCGAGCGCGTCGGTGAAGGGCAGCTCACTGGTGCCGGGGTTGCCGAAGACGGTGGTGACGCCCTCGGCCCTGAGAATCTCCAGCATCGCCTCGATGGGTTTCACCCGGTTACCTCCACGGGACGGCGGTCGCGGGTCCATGACCTGCCCACCTTGGCGATCACGTCCTGGCTGTAGATCCGCAGGGCTTGTTGGAAGGCGAATTCGGAGAGGTAGTGACGGAAGGTTTCCACGGGCTCCTCCGCGTGGTGCAGCATGTGACGGTTGGCGACGACGGCGGAGTTGGCGAGACGGTGGGCGGCGGCTTCTACGGCGGCGTCCATCGCCTTGGGGTCGACCACCTCGTCGAACAGAGCCCTGGCGTCGGGCTCGTTGGCCCAGATCTTACGCCCCGACAAAATCACCTGGCGGGCGCCCCTGGCACCGAGGAACCGGACGAGACGCAGGTTGCCGAGACCGGGGACGATGCCCTCGTCGGCGGCGGGCAGGCTGAACCAGCTGTCGGCGGCGGCGATCACGTGGTCGAAGACCAGCAAGAGCTGCGCTCCGCCGCCGATGGCGAAGGAGTCCACGGCGGCCACCCACGGCTTCTCCAGGGTGCGCTGCGGCCACGCCTCCTCCTCATCGAGGAGCAGGCCACGGTAGAGCTTGCTGATGTAGCCGAGTTCGCGGCGCATCAGGAAGTCGACGTAGCCGATGCCGCCCTCGTGCAGCTCGGTGAGGTTGATCCCGGCGCTGAACACCCGCCGCCCCAGGTAGCGCGGGTGGGTCATCGGGGCGCCGCGCACCACGCCCGCCGTGGTCTCCGGGTCGAGCAGGGCCAGGTCTACGGCGGTCTCCATGTCCTCGACGTGGGCCCTGGTCTCGGCGTTCAGGCAGTGCTCGTTGTGGATGGTCAGGTGGGCGACGCCGTCCCGGCGCTCGATCCTGACCACCCCGAGGTCGGCCTCGCCCGTGCGGCTGAACTCCGGGAGCAGGCTCAGTGCCCGCTCGGTCGGGCGGAGCATCGCGTCGATCAGGTGCCTGCCCGACTCGGGGTGGGCGAGTACGGCCTGCAGGAAGATGCCCTGGTCGATCTCCAGGCCCTGCTTGTCGGCCTGGCGCAGCCCCTCCTCCGCGGCCAGTTGCTCCTGACCGGGAACGAGGTCGGGGAAGGCCACCCCCGCCCGGCGCAGCAGTTCCTCGATCCGCAGATGACGGGTGCGCCCCTCGGTGAGCTCGCCGTACAACTCGCCGACGTGCTCGCGCAGGAAGCGCTGCCTGGCGAGCCTGGCCTGCGGCGTGGTGTCCACTTTCCCGATGGTCTCCGGGGCGGCGAAGGAAAGGTTCACGGCGATTACTCCCTCGGGGTCAGGCGCGGTCGGCGGACTGGTGGCGGAGCGTCCGGTCGCAGGCGGCCAGGTGGGCGCCGAGCGACTCCTCGTAGCTGGTGGTGACGGCGTCGAGCAGCAGGCGGCGGCGGATCGCCAGCTCGCCGCCGATCATGCCGCTGAGCAGCTCGGCGGCACTCAGGATGGCGTCGCTGATGCCCGCCCGGTCCACGGCGACGTGGTCGAACAGCCCCAGCTCGACGCCCTCCCTCGCGGTGACCTCCGTACCGAAAAGGACCAGGCGGCGGGCGCGGGCGACACCCAACTGCTGAGCCAGGCGGTGTACGGCCATGCCGGGCCAGAGCCGTCCCGAGGTGACCGCGGCGCTCAGCCGGACGTCGGCGGTGACGATCCTGTGGTCGGCGGCGAGCAGGATGTCCAGGGCCGGGCCCGCGCACTCGCCGCTGGCGACCGCGACGACCCCGGCCGGGGAGCGCTCAAGACGACGCAGCGCCTGCTCCCACTTGTTGACCAGGTGGATGCCGACCTCGCCGGGCCAGGGCCGCTCGCGGACGCCGGGGGCGCCCTCGATGTGCAGGACGGCGAAGGTCGTCTTCTCGGCGTCCTCAAGCTCGTCGCAGAGCCTGGCCAACTGGCCGACGAGCTGCTCGGTCAGCGGCTCCGAGCTGTCGACGAGAACGTGGATCCCGGTCGATTCGGTACGTGTGGGAAGCAGTTCGCTGACGGACATAGAAGTCCCTCTCTCGAAAAGCGCGAAATATGTCTTTTTAATTGGTCAATAGCGGACGAGGGCGGTTTCAATGGTCGAGCCGGGGCCCATTGTCATGAAGATTCCGTGGTCGCCCGGTTGGACGCGTCCCTCGGCCATCAGCCGTTCGTAGGAGAACAGGAAGGAACCGCTGGAGAGGTTTCCGTAGTCCCGCAGCACCCCGCTGGTGTGCCGGACGTCGTGCCTGGTCAGTCCGAGGTTGATCTGGACCGAGTCGATGACCTTCTTGCCGCCGGAGTGGATGATCCAGTGCGCGATGTCGCTGCGCCGTACCCCGGTGTCCGCCAGCAGCCGCCCGATGATGAGCTCGGCGTGCGCGCCGACGACGTACGGCACGTCACGGTCCAGGAAGAAGCTGAACTTGCCCTGGTCCTCGTCCCAGTCGTAGCGCATCGCGTCGATGGCGTCGGGGATGATGCAGCTTGAGAACTTGAGGATGGTCGGTCCCTCGGCGCGGACGTGGCCTTCCTCCAGCAGACCGGACGGGTCCGCCATCAGGATCACCGCGGCGGCGCCGTCGCCGAACAGGCTGTTGACCACGGCGGTGCGCATGGTGCCGTCGAAGACGTACGCCGCCGAACAGGTCTCCACGCAGACCATCAGGGCCGGGCGGCCCGGGTGGGCACCGGCCCATCCCGCCACCGCGTTCAGGCCGTTGAGCCCGGCGTTGCACCCCATGCCGACCACGTCGAGCCTGCTGGTGTGGACGCTGAGCCCCAGCTCCTTGATCAGGTGCGCGGACAGGCCGGGGGTGAGCAGACCGGTGGTGGTGACGCAGCAGATGTAGCCGATCTCGGAGAGGTCGAGACCGGTGCGCGCCACACACTCGCGGACCGCCCGCGCCCCCATCTCCACACTCGACGTCCTGTGCTTGCGCAGCAGCTCACCCTGGGTCTCCACCCGCCGCCCACCACCCGGCTCCTCGGGCGGGAGGGTCAGGAAACGCCGGTCGATCGCACTGTTCATGAAGAGCGACCTGATGCGCCTGTCGGTTATCCCGAATATGTCGAGGAGTTCGCTCTGCGCATAGGAGTGCGGCGGGGTCGCGGTGGCGATGCCAACGATCCGGGGCAGGACCCTGTTCCGTTTCTCGAGCGGCGACGCTTCCGTTTCCGACAGGGTCAGAGTCATTTCGTCCCCCCCTTTCTTGGAATTCCGGTCGTGGACGACCGACAAATGCATTCCAACAGACCCATCCACCACCAGACCACCCCGCCCCACCCCCAAAACGACCCCAGCCCCACCCCTCTCTTCGACCCCTTCACACAGCCCTCACAGTGAGGCGCCCACCCTCCCGGGTGCCACCGAACAGGCCGCGCGGCTCCCGGAACGCATCTGAACTCTGCGGTGCCTGGGCGGGGAGGCCTTCCGAGGCCCGACCCGCGTGGTCATAAGCGGCGGGTACGGCCTCGACCGCTCGGTAGGCCGCTGCTGTTTCTCCGGCCTTGGAGTACCGTCGGCGACGATTTCCCGCTGCCTGCCAAGCTCACCGTGACCGCAATCACCGGCGGCGAGGGGTACTCAACCGTCCCGGACCTGTGCACACTCAACGTCGACATCCGCCTCACCCCCGCCCTGGACGACCAAGCCTCCGAGGACCTGCTACACGGCTACGCCACGTGACCCGGCACCCAGCGGAGCCTGTCCGTCGTCACGGAGGCGGACAGATTCGTGGCAGAGGCCCTGCGCCGATGAGGACAGCGAGTGCTGCCACGTCAACCGGCCGCGTCGTGTCGACGCGATACACCGTTCCGAGAGAGAGCGGTTCGGCGTCTCGTGCCCACCGCCGCCAGTCCTCGTCGGAGGAGCCACCGCTGTCGGCGTGGACGGCATGCCGGTCGGTCAGGCGGGCGGCAAAGCGGTCCCGCGCGACCCGCACCGGCACCTCGCACCACACCTCACGCACATCGGCCACCTCTACCCCCGCGCGCTGAAGGCCCGCGACCACGACGGCCCGTAGCGAAGCCAGCCAGGGGCTTTCCAGCACCGCGTGCCCCCGGGCCTCGGCCAGCAGCGTCCACAGTGTCTCCCCGGCGGCCCGGCCAAGGAGGCTGCCCCACTGCCCAGCAGGACAGTCACCGGGCCGGACCGCGCCGAGGTTCTCCGCCAGGGTCTCCTTGATCGCGTCCTTGCTGAACAGGGGAAGCCCCAACTCGGCGGCCAGAGCCCTGGCAAGCGTCGTCTTGCCAGACCCGGGCAGTCCGTTGACCAGTACAGCGACCACGGCCCGACCCTAACCCCCGGCCAGTTCAGGGGAGGATGCGTCCATGGGACAGAGGGAGATGGGCCGTCTTGACCCCGGAAGTACCCGGGAGCATTTCGATGAGATTCAGCCGGGCTATGACCCGGAGGATCACAGGCAGCGAACTCTCCGGCAGGCCGCGTCGGCCGGATTCGAGGCGGTGGCGGCGCGGGAGAACGGGGTGCTGGTCGGATTCGCCTACGGCCTGCCGATCTCCGCGCGCTCGACGCGGTGGGACGGGCTTCGGCCCGTGGCGTTACGCGGTCAACCCGAGAAAATCCTGAACAGCACGGATGTGCCGGTGAGTACGTAGCTGATCGCGGAGTTCGGTCAGGGTGCTGGAGCTCAGCGCGGAGTCCACCCCGCTCATGTGTTCCAGAACCTGGTGGGCGCTCTCCAAAGCGGCGTCGATGTCGCCGAGCGCGAGATGGGCTTCGGCTCGACGCGCCAGGTAGATGGCTGTGCCTCGGGCTTCTTTCTCCGTGTCGTACGGATCATGGTGGGACATGGCGGCGTCGAAGTGCCGCAACGCCCGGTGGGGTTCGCCCAACGACAGTGCCGAACTCGCCGCGACCTGGTGCAGTTCACCGGCGGTCACCCAGTACATGGCGGGAAGGTCTTCTGAGGCCGGGCCCGCGCGGTCATAAGCGTCGAGCGCGGCATCGACTGCTCGATAGGCCGCTGCTGTTTCCCCAGCCTTGGAGTGGGCGCGGGCCTGGCGCGCGTGGAGCATGGCCAGCACACGCGGAGAGGTGATGTTCCGGGTGGAGGCCAGGGCGCCGTTGATGAGGTCGAGGGCGCCGCGCGGGTCGCCGTTGGTGTAGCGGAGGTTGGCCCAGAACGCCAGGGCACTGGCCCCGGCTGTGTCGTTGCCGGAGCTGGCTGAAGCACGGACCGCGGTGATGAAGTGTCGTTCGGCGGTCGCGGTGTGTCCGGAATCGTAGGCGCACCACCCTGCCAGCTGTGAGGCTTCAGCGGCCAAGGTGTACAGACTTCGGCCGGTGTTGTCGCTGTAGGAAGCCTCTCGAAGGATTCTGGTGATCAGGCGCAGTTCAGCGGTCGCGGCGTCGTACGCCTGACCGGAGCCGACCTGGTCATCCAAATGGCGTAACGCGTCCAACCGGGTGTCGAACAGGGTGACGACCTGCTGGCCGATACGGCGACCTGACGTACTGGTGGCGGCCGAATGCGGGGCTGTGGCCCATTGAGCGACCATGGCGGCGAGCGCGCCGCTTGACGCGACCAGGAAGCCCCGTCGATCCACTGGCCCTCCTACACTCTCCAGTGCTTGAACGGTACCCGCTGGAGTCCACGGAGATTCCAAAATGGTGTGATCGTCGTCAAACGCGAGAAAAAGCCAGTCCGGCCAACCTCGGCGCCGGACTTCCTGCGGGTCGACGCCGAGCACATCGGCCATGGCCTCTTGGACAGTGATTTCCGGTGTGATACTTCCCGAGGTCCAGCGAGAGACTTTCTCCTTGCGGGTGGCGGTTGCGCTGCCTTCCCGGGCGCGGTGCCTGTCAGAAACCCGCTTCAGGAACATGACCGCAGTCCAGCGGTTGCGATCAAGCAGCGTGGCGAGCGGATGACGGTCCACCGTGACGTTCATGCGCCCTCATTCCTGCTCCGAGGGTTGTCATTCCAGTCTGGCTCTTGGTCAGCGGGATACAAGGATCATGCCGATGGAAGGCAACGGTAGGCAACCGGAAGGCAACTCCAAGCAACGGTTGATCTCTTCTCTGTCACCGGCGTCACAGATTCACTGGCGGATGCGACCACACGACGCCTGGTGGGGGCGCTGCGAACACAGGTCGCGGTGGAACACCGCATCTCGGTCACTCAGGCTTATCGAGAAAGGAAACGGCATGACGTCACGACATGTTCTGGTCACTGGTGGTGCCGGATTCATCGGCACCCACTTGTGCGCGGCGCTGTTGAATCGGGGTGACCGGGTCACCGCACTGGACAACCTTTCGGCCGGACGCCTGACCGCTCTGGACGACCTGCTCAAGAACGACAGCTTCACCTTCCTGAAGCAGGACGTCATCGACCCGATCGACTGTGGCCGAGTGGACGCGGTCGTGCACATGGCTACTCCGGTCGGACCCGACGTCGTCCAGCAGCGTCCGATAGCCACGATGCACGCCGGTTCGATCGGCACGTTCAACGTGCTGGAGCTGGCCCAGCGGGATGACGCACGGTTCCTGCTCGTCTCCACCTCCGAAATCTACGGCGACCCTCTCGTGCATCCGCAGAGTGAGGACTACCGCGGCAACGTGTCCTCGACGGAGCCGCTGTCGTGCTACGACGAGGCCAAGCGCTTCTCCGAGGCAGCCGCGTTCGCCTACCAGCGCCAGTACGGCCTCGACATCGGCATCGTGCGGCCCTTCAACGTCTATGGGGGCGGCATGTACGACAGTGACCGGCGGGTGGTGCCCGCGTTCATTCGGAGTGCGATGGCCGGGCAGACGCTGACGCTGCACGGCGGCGGAACCCAGACTCGATCGCTGTGCTACATCGATGACTTTGTCGGTGGGATGATCGCCATGCTTGACAGCGATCAGAGCGGCCCCATCAACCTCGGCTCCGACCAGGAGGTCACCATCCGGGAGCTGGCCGAGTTGGTGGTCGAGGTGGTCGGCTCGGGCGATGTCGAGATCGTCCCTGGCCGTGCGCAGGATTCCCTGATGCGCTGCCCGGACATCAGCCGGGCCCGCGAGTTGCTCGGCTGGACTCCGACGGTGCCGCTGCGCGCGGGCATCGAGCGCACCGTCGCCTGGGCCCGTACGGCGCAGGCCGGTTGACCGCCGTGGTCGTCATCGTGATTCCCTCGGCGTGGTGTGCCGTCGGAGGAATCCAGAACCCATCGTTGCAGTGCACTGCGGAAACGGTCGGCGGCGCCATTGACTGGCTCGTCGAGGCCTACCCCGTCCTCAAGCCGCGAGTCCTGGCCGAACCGGGCCGGTTGGTGAGCTGGGTGAACCTCTACGTGGGAGAGCACGACGTTCGTGCTTTGCAGGGCCTGGACACCGTGGTGCCGACCAATAGCGAGATCGTCGTGCTACCCGCGCTGGCAGGAGGCTGACCATGACCGACACGATCGCAGAAGGCAGGGCCAACATGGTGGCCATCCCCGGCGGCCGGGTGCTGATCGGAGCGCCGGGCGCGCACCTGGACCAGGTCGGTGACGCCCAGCCGTACCCGCGGACCTGGTTCGCTGACGAGAGCCCGCGACACCCCTGCCAGGTAGCACCCTTCCTGCTGGATCGTCACCCGGTCACCAATGCCTCCTACGACCTCTTCGTCCGTGCCAGCGGCTATCGAACCGAGGCCGAACAGCGGGGGTTTGGACTGGTCTACGGCGAACACTTCTGGGAGGAACGCGCCGGAGCCTGCTGGCGGAGTCCCTCCGGAGCCGGGAGCGACCTGACCGGCCGCCAGCGGCATCCGGTGGTACACATCGCCCGCGCCGACGCTGAGGCCTACTGCGCCTGGGCAAGCAAACGCCTGCCCACCGAGGCCGAATGGGAGTACGCCGCACACGGCTCCACCTGGCGGCCCTGGCCCTGGGGAGAGGACTTCGATCCCGCGTGCGTCAACTGTGCTGAGCACTGGGCCGAACGGCTGTTGGGCGACCTGACCGACTGGCATCGCTGGTGGGCCCAGCGGCGATCCTGCCAGGGTGAGCGGCCGGCGACCACACCGGTTGGCGCGTTCCCAGGCGGCGACTCTCCCTTCGGGCTCGCTGACATGGCGGGCAACGTCGCCGAATGGATCGCCACCCCCTATCGGCTGTATGCGCCGGAAGTGAACTGCGACCCGATCCTGCGCCTCGCCCAGGGACGCTACGGTGTCCTGCGCGGTGGCGGCTGGATGAACATGCGCTGGCAGGTACGCACCACCGAACGCATCGCCTGCCATCCGTCCTACAGCACCTGGGCGACCGGGTTTCGCTGCGCGGCCGACGTGGACACGGAGCAGCTCGATTTCTCACGTTAGCCAGCGTGAGCGCCCCTAGGCTGCCGGGCATGCGCACACTCGTCACCGGCGGCGCCGGATTCATCGGCTCCCACATCGTCGATGCCCTCCTCCAACGCGGCGACACCGTCCACGTGCTCGACAACCTCTCCAGCGGCCGGACGAGCCGCCTTCCCGAGGGCCCCAGGCTCTGGGAGATCGACATCACCGACGCCGCCTCGGTCAACGCCGTGGTCGCCGAGGCGCAACCGCAGATCATCTACCACCTGGCCGCGCAGATCGACGTCCGGGCATCGGTCAGCGACCCGGCGCGTGACGCGGCCATCAACATCGGCGGCACCATCAACCTGCTGCAGGCCGCCCGCCAGGTGGACGCCAAACTCGTGTTCGCCTCCACCGGCGGCGCCCTGTACGGAATGGAGGCGCCCATCCCCTCCAACGAGCAGGTCCAACCCGCACCCGAAGCCCCGTACGGCACGGCGAAGTACTGCGCCGAGCAGTATCTCGGCCTGTTCAATCGGCTGTACGGCACCCGCCACACCGCGCTGCGGCTGGGCAACGTCTACGGACCCCGCCAGGACCCCGCAGGCGAGGCCGGCGTGGTGGCGATCTTCTCCGGCTACGCCCACACCGGCCAGCGACCCACGATCTTCGGCGACGGCACACAGACCCGCGACTACGTCTATGTCGGCGACGTCGCCGCCGCGTTCCTCGCCGCGGGCGACACCCAAGAGGGCGGGGTGTGGAACATCGGCACCGGCCAGGAGACCAGCGTCCTGGAGCTGATCAAGCACATCGGTCAGGTGGCCGGTCGCGACATCGAACCGCTCTTCGCCGCCGCCCGGCCCGGCGAACTCCAGCGCAGCGCCCTGAACGCCACCGCCGCCGAACATGACCTGGGATGGACGGCCACCACTCCCATCGAGGAAGGAATCACCCGCGTGTACACATGGGTACGCGACGGCCAGCCCGACCGGACGCTCTCCTAAGACACCTCCGCAACGTGTCCCCCGCCGCCACCGTGTGAGCGATCCCCGACACGCGCAAGGCCTCGGTACCGTGTCAGCACCGAGGCCTCACGCGGAAGCGCGGGGTCAGACGTCGAAGGCGCCGGTGTTCACACGGCCGATGAACGAGCGCCACTGGGCGGGGGTGAACGCCAGGGCCGGACCGGAAGGGTCCTTGCTGTCACGGACAGCGACGACGCCAGGGAGATTGGTGGCGACTTCCACGCATTGCCCGTTGTCGCCGCTGGCAGTGGCCTTTCTCCATGAGGCGCCGCCAAGGTCTACTTGGTCCATTTCCTGATCGCATCCTCTATCGTCTGATGGGTGACGCTTTTTGGCTGAGCATCCGCTCTGATGCTGTCATATCGCTGTTTGATGCGTGCCACGGCGTCGTGGTCGGCGGTTACCTGGCCGGACAAGACCGAATCGGCGGATACCACTTCGGAGCCGTCACGTAGTCGCGCCAGTGCGAACGCGCTCATCATGCCAGGCACACACCCTGCGGCGGTAGGAACCAGTTGGATGGTTATGCGTGGATGATGAGCCATCTCCAGCAGGTAGCGCAACTGGGCCGCCAGGACGTTGGGGCCCCCGATGGGGCGGTGTAGTACGTCTTCGTCGATGAGGGCGATGAAGGTCGGTGGGGACGGACTGTCGAAGATCGCGATCCGGCTGGTGCGAGCCTGGACGCGTTCGTCTACCTGTTCTGGGGTGGAGGTCGTCTGGAAGATCGCGCGGGCGTAGTCGGAAGTCTGCAGAATGCCCGGGATCAGCAGTGGGTCCCACGATTGCAGAATGACGGCGCGGGGCTCGATCTCCTCAACCCAGCGGGCGAACCACCCCAGTGTGGGTGATTGGGAGATCTTCGTGAACAGGGCGGCGAAGTGGCCGTCCAGGCCGAAGACGTGGTCGGCCTCCTCGGCGATGTCGAGCGTGGGCGTGCGGCGGCCGTTTTCGATGTGGCTGATGAGCGACTCATGGCAACGAATCCGACTGGCCAGGGTGGCTTGCGTCATTTTTGCGGATTTGCGGTATTCGGCCAGATCGGCGGCGAACCGGGCCCGAGGTGACATCTGGTCGCTCGTATGAGGATTCACAGACCCCTCCCTGACTGCGGATGCAAAGGGTTGTTTTCCATAACCGTACTGCGACATTAACACGACACTCAATACAAGGGAGATGCATTCCTTTGTCGGCCAGATATCGCGAAGAAAACATACCGATGGGTGGCCCGAGCCTCCATGCTTGACCTCGGCACCGTCGAAGACGACAGATGCTGCGTCTTGGTGAATGGTAGGTCGAAACTCGGATAAGTCGGTGATTTCATGCCAACGGCAACCACCACGCCTCGGCTTCTACAAGAGGCACCTGAAGTGAATCAATGGCAAATCACAACACTGTGGCGCGGCGCGCGGACGCTGCACAAGGCACAGCAAGCGGTCACGCTCTGGCTCGCCGACGGGAAACCCAAGCCGGAAGCGCCCGCTGAGCCGGTCTCGGAGCCTGTTGTGCCGGTACGGCCTGGCCGGTCGTCGTTGCCCAAGCGGGTCCGACGTTCCTTCCCTGGTACTCCCCGGTCCGGGATCTCCTGGACCAGACTGCGACGCCCCGGTCGTTCCGAGGATCGAGTACGGCCCGCAGCGAGCAAGCCGCCTCGACGCGAAGGCCGCTGCCGCCTCCCCCGCACTCATACGACCTGTCGGCCCGGCCTCCACAGGGCGGTGCTGTACGGCGCGCCCCCTTCTTTGTCTTGTCCCCCGTAGGGCAGGCCCGTCTGGCGATCACCCTGGCCAGGCATGCCTCTGATCGGATCACGGAGGTCCAGATCATGCACAACACCCCCGCTTCCACCCCGGCGATCCCGGGCTGGCGGTTGATCGTCAGTGACACCGGCCGGTACTGGGCCATCCGCAAGCGGGCCTTCCCCCGCGTCGCGTTGAGGGCCGGGGTGGAACCGGCGGTGGACGCCGACACCTTCGAGGAGGTCCAGGCCGCCGTCGCCGCGCAGGAGGAGAAGGCCCGGACCGCTGTTGAGGGGGTGTCCTCGTGACGGGACGGCACCGCGACGGCCAGCCGTACGCCTCGGTGTATCAGCGGGTCTGGGATGGCCCGGCACGGGCCGAGGCCGAACGCCTTGACCAGGTGTGGTCTGACTGGACGGTGCTCTACAGCCTGGGAAAGCGCAGCTTCTACGCCGTCGCGTCCTGGGACGGTCCTCAGGTCGTGGTGGTCGAGGACGCCACGTCGGAGGGGTTGGAGGGGCGGATGCAGGAGGCGGAGATGGCCCGGATGGTTCCGGCCGCGCCGACCCCGCACGACGGCGGGGAGAGCCCGCCCGCTGAGGGGACCACCAGGAGGCGGCGCCGGGGTGGGAGGGCGGCATGATGCCCCTGCTCAACACGACCCGTCCATACGCGGATCGAACCTGCGACACCCTGCAGACGGCCCACCCGGGTTGGCTGGTCTTCCACAACGCGCAGACCGGGTTGTGGAGCGCCTACCGACACGCCCTGTCCGGCAGGCCGGAGCCCGGCGCTGTGCTGTTGGTGCGGGCCGACTCGGCTGAGGATCTGGACCGCAAGCTGGCCGCCCAGACGCCCAGGCAGGTGTCCACTCGCCTGACCGCTCAGGCATCCCCGCTGGTGCCGCCGAGCATCCAGGCCGTCGCCGTCGCCCGTGCCCTCCAGACCCACGGCGCCCACACTATCCGCGCTGGTCGGCGGCCTGTCGGACTGCGCAGGTTGCTGCGCTCCTGAAGCCGGTACGGCGGGCGGTGGGGACCCATCCCACCCGCTGCCCGCCGTACCCCATGAACGTGCGGCCCAGTCAGGAGGGGTCTGGGCCGCACACCCTCGCAGGTGGCTCCCGCACCGAGGCGCTCGGTGTGCTGGGGAAGGGGGAGCCGCCTGGCGCACCGGTCCCGCGTCCCCACACGCGGGGCCGGTCCTCCTCCAAGGTGCCCGGCCCGTGCTCCCCGGCTCGGGGCCGGGCACCCGCCCTCTACCCGGTCCCCGCGTGGGACAACGGCACCCGCCCCATCTGAACCGGCGAGACCTCCCCATCTGAACCAGCACGACCCCCCACCTGAACCGGCGCGGCCTCCCCGCGTGAGGCGAGTTTCCTGTCCGTCTTCCGAAGTGAGACGACGATGACCGACCACGAGTACGAACAGCGCGTGATTGATGCGCTCATCAGCACCCATCCGGGCTGGCGGTACGAGGAACGTGACCTGCCCGGACTGCCTCGGTGATGGGCCACCCGCTACGCCCCGACCAGCGAAAGGCCGGGGCCAGGGATGTGCTGGGCCGTACCAGCCTGCGGCGGCTGTCCAGTGCGCTGGCCCGGCACGACGAGATCCTCCACCGGCTGCGCTACTGAGACCGGCTGCCCTGCTGAAACCGACTTCGCTACTGAAACCGGCTGTGCTACCAAAACCGGCTGTGCCACCGAAGCTGCTGAAGGAAGTCCCCATGACCGTGAACAAGAATGACACCGGCCCCGCGGAACGGCTCCTCACCCCCGGTGAGGTGGCGCACATCTTCGGCGTGGACCCCAAGACCGTCAACAGATGGTCCCTCACCGGGAAGATCCCCTCGCTCAAGACGCCCGGTGGACAGCGTCGATATCGCCAGAGCGACATCGACGCTCTCCTCGGTCAGCCCGTCCGGACCAGTGAGGCCATCGCCGTAGGTAGGTCGGCCCTTGAGGTGACGTGCAGTTTGCGGTAGGCGCGGGTGAGGTGCTGTTCGACCGTGCTGACCGTGACGTAGAGCCGCTTGGCGATCTCCCGGTTGGTGTAGCCGTGGGCGGCCAGTTCGGCGACCCTGCGCTCGGCGTCGCTGAGGATGCCGTCGGCGGCGCCCGGCTCCTGAAGCGTGGGCTCGGCGCCGTTCCAGTCGAACTTCGCGCCGAGCAGCCGGGTGAGCGGCTGGGCCTGGCACTTCGTGGCCAGCGTCCAGGCGCGGCGGGCGGTCAGCCTGGCCCGGCGCAGTTCGCCCAGGTCGTGGTAGGCCCTGGCCAGGTCGGACAGTGCCCTGGCCAGCTCGTAGCGGTCACCGGCCTCCTGGAGGATGTCCGCCGACTTGCGCAGCAGCGCCGGGCGCTGACGCAGCTCGTAGGTGGCGGCGAGCTGGCGCATCGCCATGCCCCAGGCGCGGGGCGCGGCGGGGCCGGACATCCCGAGCTGCTCCTCAAGGAGCCTGCGGGCCTCGTCCTGGTCACCGAGCTGGATCATGGCCTCGGCGGCGTCGCCACGCCAGGCGACGAGACCGGGCACGTCCAGACCCCAGCGGCCCATCAGGTCGCCGCAGGCCAGGAAGTCGGAGAGCGCGGCGTCGAGGTGACCGCTGGACAGCTCGTACTGACCCCTGGCCTGGAGGTAGTGCAGGCCGTACCGGCTCTGCAGCATGGCTTCGGGCACGGGCAGGTTGAGCTGGTCGGCGGCCTCGTCGTAGCGGCCCATCGCGGTCAGCGCGGTGAGCAGGCTGGCGAGCAGGGCGCCGACCGCCACCCCCCAGCTACCGGCCGGGACGATCTCCAGGGCCTGCCGGGCGTGCAGCTCGGCTCCGGGCAGGTCGCCCTGCCGGATGCTGATCTCGGCCCTGATCGTGGCCAGCCTGGCCCTGCGGCCCGGCGACTGGCGGGAGATCGCCTCCTCGATCAGGCCGTCGCACCAGGGCGCGGCCCGTCCCGCCCGGTCGCCGTAGGTCAGCGCGAGCAGCGCCGACTCGACGGTGTCCATGCCCATCTCGTCCAGCCGGGAGCTCCGCAGGATGCGCTCGGCCTCGGCGACGACCTGCTCGGACGGCCCCTGGCTGAGTACGGAGTCCAGCGCGGTGGCCGCCTCAAGGCGCCAGCTCACGGCGGTTGACGGGAGGGCACGCGACCTCGGCGGTTCCTCGGCTTCGGGGACGTAGTCCAGGAACGGCGCGTACCAGCAGCGCAGCCACGGGCGGGTGGTGCGCAGTTCGGCGGCGGTCTCCGGGTCGTGCAGTTCGCTCTCAAGCTGGAGCTCGGTCAGCACGTCCCTGGCGTCCTCGAACCGGCCGTGCCACAGCAGGGCCTTGGCGAGCACCAGGCCGTCGCTGGGACGCAGGTGGCCTCGGTGCAGGGCGTCGGTGAGCTCGGCGAGGTGCGGGGTCGGGGCGCTGGGGTTGATCCGCCACTCGGCGCGGACCAGCGCCGTCCTGATACGGGCCAGGCGGGGGCCGTCCTCGCACACCCGGCAGGCCAGCCGCAGATACTCGACGGCCGAGCCGACCCGGCCCTCGGCGAGCGCCAGGGTGGCGGCCTCCTCAAGGACGGGGACGACCCACGGCTCCTCGACCGGTCCCGCGGCCAGCAGGTGTTCGGCGATCGCGGCGGCCGCCGCCCCGCCCGCGTGCAGCAGCGCGGCGGCCCTTTTGTGCAGTTCGGCCCGGCGCTCGGCCTCCACGTCGAGCAGGACGGCGGACCTGGCGACCTCGTGGCGGAAACCACCCGTGGTCAGCACCCCGCTCGCCTCAAGCTCGCGCAGGCCCCGCGCCACCTTGGCGCCGTCCAGGCCCAGCAGCCGGTCGACCGCACCCGAGGCGCCGAGTACGGCGACGCCTTGGGCGAGCGGGAGCAGCCCGGGGTCGCCACGGCGCAGCAGGTCGAGCACCGCCTGCCCGTAGGAGTCGCCGACGGTCAGCTCGCCCTCGACGGCGGTCGCGGCCCGCACGGCGGCGAGGTGGCCGTCCAGCAGGGAGTTCACCAGCAGCGGGTTGCCGCCGCTGACCCGGTGGCACGCGGCGGCGAGCCGCTCCCCCGCGGGTCCGCCGAGCCGTTCCGCGGTCAACTGACCGACGGCGCCCGGGGTGAGCAGCGGAAGCACCAGGTTGTGGTGGTTGGGACGGCGCAGCAGCTCCAGCAGGAACTCAACGGCGCGGGTGGTCGGCCGTCCCGCGCGGCCGAAGACGGCCATGATCCCCGAGCTGCGCAGCCTGCGGGTCAGGTAGGACAGGCACGCGAGCGAGTCGTCGTCGGCGTGCTGGACGTCGTCGACCACCAGGGCGAGCGGCTGCCGTTCGGCCAGTTCGAGCAGGAGCGCGGTCAGCTCCTGCGCCGCCGTACGCCGTCCGTCTTCTCCTGCGGCGAGCAGGCCGCGGACTGCCGCGCGCCGCTCGGCGGCCAGTGGCGCGCCGAGCAGGAGCTGACCCATGACGCCCAGCGGGAGGTGGGTCTCCTCGGTGGCGCCGATCGCGGTCAGCGGCAGCGCGCCCGCCTCGTGGGCCCGCTCGGCGAACTCGTCAAGCAGCGCGCTCTTGCCGGTGGCGGCGGGGCCGCTCACCACCGCGATCCTGCCCTTGCCCTCGACCGCCTCGACCAGCAGACCGGTCAGGAAGGTCAGGTGCTCATCTCTCTCAACCAGGCTCATCTCTTCCATCCCCTTGGTCGGTACGGTCAGTGACGCTCGACGGCCTCGGCGAGCTCCACGGCGGTCTCTCTGGCGCGGGCGGCCGCGGCGCGGACGGCGGAGAAGGCGGCGGCGTGCAGGTCAGGGCCCCGGCCGAAGCCCCAGACGGGTTCGCCGCCGAAGTCGCAGCGGGCGTAGACGGCGGCCTCGCGCTCAGGGTCGTGGGACTTGCTCTCCGGGCCGGTGTGCCGGACGTCGCGCACCTCCACACCCCACGGCTGGAGGGTCTCGCGCAGGCTCGCGATCTCGTCGGCGCGGACCGCCCCGTCGGCGCTGGCGGGTCCCGCGCCGTCCACGAACAGCTCCGCGAACACCGGCACCCGGGAGACGGCGAGCTGCCGGGTCTCGTCGGCGGTCGAGAGGTACTCCTGCTCGAAGAGACGGCCGATCCGGTCGGGGGTGATCTCGGCGCCGGTGGCGTCGGCCACCGACTGCACCGTGCGGGCGAACTCGATCTGCAGGTCACGCGGCAGGTCCAGGCCGTGCCAGGCGCTCATGACGTACGCGACGCCGCCCTTGCCGGACTGGCTGTTGATCCGCACCACCGCCTCGTAGCTGCGGCCGACGTCCTCCGGGGCGATCGGCAGGTACGGCATGCGCCACATGCGGTCGCGAACACTCTGACCAGCGGCGGCCGCCTCGGCCTCCAGAGCGGCGAAGCCCTTCTTGATGGCGTCCTGGTGCGAGCCGGAGAAGGCGGTGAACACCAGGTCGCCGCCGTACGGGTGCCGGGGGGAGACCGGGAGCTCCGAGCAGTACTCGACGGTACGGCGGACCCGGTCGAGGTCGGAGAAGTCGATGCCCGGGTCGATGCCGTGGGTCAGCATGTTCAGCCCCAGGGTGACCAGGCAGACGTTGCCCGCCCGCTCCCCACCGCCGAAGAGGCAGCCCTCGACCCGCTTGGCCCCGGCCATCATGGCGAGTTCGGTGGCGGCGACCCCGGTGCCCCGGTCGTTGTGCGGGTGGATCGACAGGCAGCGGTACTCGGGCCGGGAGAGATTGCGGTCCAGCCACTCGATCTGGTCGGCGAACACGTTGGGCGTCGAACGCTCGACCGTCGCGGGGAAGTTCAGCACGATCTCCCTGCCGGGGCCGGGCTGCCACAGGTCCATCACGGCCTCGCAGACCTCGACCGCGAAGTCCGGCTCGGTCTCGTTGAACAGCTCGGGCGAGTACTGGTAGCCGAGGTCGCAGTCGCCAAGCAGCCGCTCGCCGTACCGCATCACCGCGGCGGTGCCCTGGACGGCGAGGTCCACGCACTCCTGGCGGCCGATCCCGAAGACGAGGTCGCGGAAGAGCGGCGCGGTCGCGTTGTACACGTGGACGACGGCGCTGCGGGCGCCGCGCAGGCTCTCCACGGTGCGCCGGATCAGCTCGTCGCGGGCCTGCGACATGACGGTGATCCGCACGTCGTCGGGGATGCGGTCCTGCTCGATCAGCATCCGCACGAAGTCGTACTCGTCCTGGCTGGCGACCGGGAAGCCGACCTCGATCTCCTTGTAGCCCATCTCCACCAGCAGTTCGAACATGGCGAGCTTGCGGGCCGGGGTCATCGGGTTGACCAGTGCCTGGTTGCCGTCCCTGAGGTCGGTCGAGAGCCAGCGGGGAGGGGCCGTGAGGGTTCTGTCCGGCCAGGTACGGTCAGGCAGGACCATGGGGACGAAAGCCTGGTAGCGGTGGGACGACCGGTCAGCCTTCACGGTGGTTTCCCTTCACAAGGGTTGGATCCGAGGAGCCGGCCGGTATGACCCGGCCGTCGGCAACGCTAAAGAACCGATGGGGCCGTCACAACGGTGATGAGACTGACGTCCGCCCATTCTCACCGGAGGGATGAGCAGGGGTATCGAAAGGTGTAGTTGCCGATTCTCCTTGCGGCCACTTCTCCCCTGCGCCCTGTGTCATCTTCGCCGCGACTCCCCATAATCGGAGCGGAGAAGACACGGCCCCCCGACCGGCGAGTAGGGGGGGTGCTACCTGAGCCCCTAAGGGGGAATCATTGGCAACCCGTACTTGGCAGACCGCCTGGAACTGCTTCCGTGAGGCCCGCCCCGTCGTGCAGTGCGCCTTCCTGCTCCGCTATCTGGCGGGTGCGCTGCTCGGTGGCCCCGGCGGCTCCCTGCATCCCGGCCGGATCGCGCTCGGCGCCTTCGGCTGGTTCCTGGCCACCACCGCGATCTACCTCTTCAACGGCGTGGCCGACCTGCCCGAGGACATCAGGAACGGTTCCACCCGGCCGATCGCCGACGGACGGCTGGCTGTGGAGACCGCGCTGGCCTCGACCGGCCTGCTCGCGGCGGCCGGGCTGGTCTGCTCCTTCGCCCTCGGTTTCGCCTCCGGCGCCCTCGCCATGGTGTACGTGATCCTCGGCTACGCCTACTCGGGGCCGCCGTTCCCGCTGAAGAAGACCTACTGGAGCTGTACCGTCACCGGTCTCGCCGGGGGGATGATCACCTACCTGGCCGGGTTCCTGGCCGGGGGGCACCGGCCGGACAGTTCGCTGCTGGTCTTCGCCGGGATGATGACGCTCTGGATGGGCGGGGTCGGCGCGGTGGCCAAGGAGTTCCCCGACATAGAGGGTGACCGCAGCGCAGGTCGGCGGACCTGGCCGATCGTCTTCGGGGTGCCCCGCGCGACCCGGCTGCTGCGGCTGCTCGCGGCGGGCGTGGTGCTGGTCTTCGGCACCCTCGTGGAGCTCTACACAACCCGGCTGCTGTGGTGCGTGGTGACCGTGCTCGTCGGCGCCATCGCGATCGGGGTGACCAGCAAGGGCCTGACCCGCGGTGAGTCCGCCGCGCGGCGACGGCCGTACATCGCCTTCATGTGGACCCAGCACGCGACGCACCTGGTGCTCGGCATCACCGTCCTGGCCACTCCGCTGGGGTGACGCCGGCTCAGCCGAGCAGCCCCGCCGGTCGCCTCGTCCCGTCCCCGGTTCCCACCACGATCGCAGTAAGGATCAGCCCGTCTTGCACCATCCAACGACCGGTGAAGCCGATCACCGCGAACCCCCGCAGAGTCGGCCCCGGGACAAGCAACCGGGCGGTGAACGTCCCGGTGACGTGATCGACCGTGATCAGCGCGTCGTCGAAGTCGAGCCAGGACCTGACCAGGGGGAACCACGCCTTGTAGACGGCCTCCTTGGCGCTGAACAGCAGCCGGTCCCAGCAGACGTCCGGCGCCCTGACCGCGAGGTCCCTGATCCAGACCCGTTCTCCGGCCAGGGAGATCGCGTCCAGCACGCCCTCGGTGAGATGGGTGTTCGGCTCGGCGTCGATGCCGATCGACGCCGCGTCGGACAGCCGCCCGAGCACCGCGCCACGGTAGCCCGCGCAGTGCGTGATGCTGCCCACCACGCCGCTCGGCCACAGCGGTTCCCCGCGCAGCCCGGACAGCACCGGGGAGGCGGGCAGCCCGAGCCGCGCCATGGCGCGCCGGGCGCAGAGCCGCGCGGTGGTGTACTCCTGCCGCCGTTTGGCCACGGCATTGGCGACGACCGCCTCCTCCTCAGGGAAGAGCGTGCCGTTCAGAACGTCACGGGTGTCCACGGACACCACTGATGGACCCACAATCTTCTCGATCATGATGAATTCCGTAACTGGACACACCCGCGCCGGTCGTGCGACAGGCTCACGTCAAGGTAACCGCAGGCCATGAGTCACGGGAACGGTGACGGCGCAGAGCGCGGGTCGGGGCTCCGGTACCCAGGGGCGGTAGGTGGCGGGCAGGGGTTGGGCTCCCGGGTCGGCCCGGTGAAACTGACAGTCGAGCCCGCCACAGCCGAGGTGCCGGGCCACCGGATCGGACGGGGGGCTGGACGGATGCGGTTGGGGAAACTGGACCACGCGATGTCCGCGCGCCTGGGTCTGGGCTGCCTGCCGCTGGGTGGCGCGTACGGCCCGGCCGATCCCGCCCGTGCGCTGCGCCTGGTACGGTTCGCGCTGGACTCCGGGGTGGTGCTGCTGGACGTCACCTCCGAGGGCGAGGTGCAGCGGATCGTCGAGCAGGCCATAGCCGGGCGCCGCGACGAGGTCGTGATCGCCGCGCACGGCCCGGCCGACGCGACCGGGGTGACCGAGGACTGTGAGCGGACCCTGCGACGGCTCGGTGTCGAGCACCTCGACCTCTACCACCTGCACCTGGGCGGTTCCCGGATCCCGGTCGAGGAGGCCGTCGGCGCCGCGGCCTCCCTGGTCGCCTCCGGCAAGGTGGGCGCGCTCGGGATCGGCGGGGTTGACGGCGAGCGGCTGCTGCGGGCGCACGCCACCCATCCGCTCGTCTCAGTCGTCGTGGAGTACTCGCTGCTTGAGCGCGGCGCGGAGCTGGACCTGATCCCGGCCGCCCGCGATCTCGGGCTGCTGGTCGCGGCGAGCCGCCCGCTCGCCCGCGGTCTGCTGACCGGCCGGACCACCACCGGGGCCGAGCACGGAGCGTTCGCCGAGACGCTCAGGGCGCTGGCGGGGACGGCGGCCGAGCTGAACCTCGGACCGGCCAGGCTCGCGCTGGCCTGGCTGCTCTCCCGGGGCGACGACATCCTCCCGCTGCCCGGGACCCGGGACCGGGTGCACCTGGAGATGAACCTTTCGGCCCGGCGGATCGAGCTGCCGCCGGAGGCCGAGCAGGCGCTGACCGCCCTGACCGTCGATCCGATGGTCAGCCCGTCTTGAGGCGGCGGTTGACCTGACCGTGTGGCGGATTGATCAGTGAGGCGGCGATGGCCTTGTTCACCGCGTCGATTCTGGAGACCGCGCCCAGTTTGACGAAGACGTTGCGCAGGTGACGCTTGACGGTGGCCTCGGTGATCATGAGCCGGGTGGAGATCTGGCTGTTGCTCAGCGCCTGCGCGACCAGCTTCAGGATCTCCAGTTCCCGGGCGGAGAGCACGTCGTCAGCGCTGCTCTGCAACTGCCCGAGGCTCTCCCTGGAGACGGCCAGCACCATCCGGTCGGAACCACGGTGGACACTGCGGATCGCCGCGACGAGCTCCTGGCCGTCCACGCTCTTCAGCAGGTAGCCGCGGATACCGACGTTGATCAGCTTCCTGAGGAGCTGGGGGCCGTCGTACATCGACAGGATGATGATCTGCGAGGACGGCGAAAGCTCCCGCATCCTGGTCACGGTGTCGGTGGGCTCGCCACCGGGGAGCTCCACGTCCAGCAGGACAATGTCCGGGCGGTGCTGGGCGACCTGGGCGATTCCGTCACCGCTGTTGGCGGCCTCGCTCACCACCACGATGTCGCTCTGGGACTCCAGGATCTCGCGCACGCCTTCACGGACCAGCGTGTGGTCGTCGACCAGGACGACGCGGGTGGTGCAGCCGGTGGCCGAATGGTCAACTGCCCTGTTTTCGTGGGGAATCATCAAGGGGTCGTCCTTTGAGGGGTACTGAGAGATCCACTCTGGTGCTGCTGCCCAGCCAGCTGTTGACCAGCAGGCGCCCCCCGAGCAGTTCAGCGCGTTCACACATCGAGAACAGACCGACCCCGGCCTTCGCCGGGCGCTCCGACGGCAGTCCGATCCCGTCGTCCTCCACGGACGCCTGGAGTTCGTCGGGTGTGATCTCGACGTTCACCAGGAGCAACGAGGCCTTGGCGTGACGCAGGGCGTTCCGGATGCCTTCTCGAATGATCAGAAACACTTCGTCGAGAACCTCGGGCGGAACCCAGGTCTCGTCGCCGTTCACCCAGAGCCGGACCGCCGTCTCGTTGACGTCCACCGACTCCAGCTCGTTGAGCAGCGCCTTCTCCAGGCTCTTCAACGGCTCGCGGGTGTAGAGGTCGGAGGTGACCGCGCGGAGGTGGTGCATCGACTCCCGGATCGCCTGCTGGGCGTTGGCCAGCTTCACGGCCGCCCGGTCCGGCTGGGTCTCCTGGTAGAGCGTGTAGAGCTCAAGCTGGCGATGGGTCACGCTCATGCCGTGGCCCACCCGGTCGTGGAGGTCGCGGGCGATCCTGCGCCGTTCGCTGAGCTGCGCCTCGTGCACCCTGTTGAGGAGCAGACCCGTGTAGGCGGCCACCGCGTCGCGGATGCGCAGGGCGATGCTGCGTTCCAACGCCAGGCTGATCAGCCTGAGGGTCTCCAGCGACTGCGGGTCCGGGGTCAGGCAGGTGAACACCACGGAAAGCGCGGTGTGGAAGAACACCGAGGAGGCCTGGATGGACTCGCGCGGATGCACCCCGTCCACGGCTCTGGTCGTGCCGATATTCCAGGCCAGAAGTTTGTAGGAATTGTCAACCTCGACCTGACCGGCGCGCAGGCTGCCGATGACGTCGGCCATGATGCGCTGCGCGTTGGTTAACGCCTGGCCAAGGGAGACTGAATTGTAAACGAGGGAGTTACCGGCCGAGCGGAGGTTGGCCTCGTAGGTGCGGACGATCTCGGGTATCTGCAGTTCAATCAGATCAGCAACCTGCTGCGCATTCGTTAAATGCGCTTCCTCCCGAGCGGTCACGTGCCGACACCTCGCATCCCTCGGCTAACCCCCCCGGTCAAGGTAGCAGACGGCTGTGACAAATCGCGAGGCGACGAGGATTGTAACTTTACGTATTTGAACGGCGACGAGCAGTGCGGCGTGTGAGCATTCCTTCGAGGGTTGGCCGGTCCCCGCGGAGGCCATTCCGCAGGTCGGACCTGCATTTCATGGCCGCACGCCGACTGTTGACAGAAATGACGAACAAATTGCTGACAATTACTGTAAAGCCAAGCACGCGCCTTCACACTTGTGGTTTACACCCGACCCCGAGGGCCACTCGGATTTCCCGACCATTGCCGGATATCGGGGAATTTGTCAGGTTTCAGGGAAGACGAGTTCGGCGTTCGTCCCTTCGGTGAGCAGGAAGTATCCAAGGAAGGTCACCCCGTTCTCCCGCGCGTCGAAGCGGGCGACGCGCACTCCCTCCGGCTCGTGGAACACGTCCCCCGGCCCGAGCACGGTCTCCGGCCCACCCTCGATCTGGTAGATCACCGAGCCCCGCTCGATGCTGCCGAAGACCGGGCCGTTGTGGATGTGCAGCCCCGCGGCGTAGTTGGGCGCGATGGTGATCCGCCGGACCTCGACACGCCGGGTGGCCAGCGGCTCGGGCAACTCCTGGTCCATGACCACCACCCGGCTGAGCGGCCCCTCCTGCCCGTCCGCCCCGGTCCGTACGGCAGGCGCGCCGAGCAGCGTGAGAATCCCCTCGATCGCCTGGCCGAAGGGCTCCGTGCCGTCCGCCGCCCTGGCCAGGACGTATCCCCCCTGGAGCGTGGCGACGATCGCCGACGCCGTGGTCACCGGGTCGACCGCCGGGCTCAGCTCCCCGGCCTCGACGCCCTCCTCCAGCACGCTCGCCAGCCGGGCACGCAACCAGGTGAAGGTCTCCTCGACCGGCTCCCTGAGGGCCGGGGTGGCCATCACGTCGGGATCCTGGGTCAACCGGCCGATCGGGCACCCCTTCAGGACGTCACGCTCCCGGCGAAGGTAGGCCGAGATCCGTTCGAGGGCCGTGCCCGTACCGGAGAGCAGGGCCTCCACCCCGGCGCGCATCTCCTCGGCCGTGCGCTCGATGGCGGCCCGCGCCAGCTCCTCCTTGCCGGAGAAGTGGTGGTACATACTGCCCTGACCGACCTCGGCCAACTGCTGGATGCTCTTCGGGCTGGTCCCGACGTAACCCCGCTCCCACAGCAGGACGCGGGTGCTCTCGACAAGACGCTCTCGTGTGCTCACGAAGGCAGTGTACATACCAGTAGGTACAGAGCCTCACCGGTTTGTGGACTTGAGAGTCCAAACTGTGTTTCCTAGACTCCGCGAAGCTCGTCGAAGACGACCGGTGCGGCGAGAGGAGTGGGAGAACCCCATGATGGTTGGCCGGGATGACGAGCGGGAGCGGCTCTCGACGTTCATGACGGACGCCGGGGAGCGGGCCCTCATCCTCAGGGGTGAGACGGGGATCGGCAAGAGCGCCCTGCTCGACCACGCCGTCGGCCTCGCGGCCCCGCACCACCAGGTGATCAGGGCCACCGGGGTCGAGGCGGAGGCGGAACTGCCCTACGCGGGCCTGCACCAGCTGCTCTACCCCCTGTTCCCCCACCTCGCCGGGCTCGACGACAGGCACCGCGCCGTCTTCGACGTCGTCTTCGGCCCCGGCCAGGGGGAGACGCCGTCGGTCATGTCGCTCGGCATCGCCGTACTCGACCTGCTGGCACTGGCGGCCACGGACAGACCGCTGCTGCTCGCGCTCGACGACGGTCACTGGCTGGACGCGTCGAGCATCGAGGTGTGCGGGTTCGTCGGGCGCAGGCTGGCGGGCGGCGCGGTGCGGATGCTGGTCGCCGTACGGTCCGACGTCACCTCGCGCTTCGACACCGCCGCCCTCCCCGAGCTCGCCGTACCCGCCCTCACGGATCGGGACGCCGAGCACCTGCTGGACGCCCGCCACCCCGCGCTCGACGCGCGGACCCGGCGCGCCGTCCTGGACCAGGCCGGGGGCAACCCGCTGGCCCTGCTCGAACTGCCGCCCCACGTCGGCCCGGGCGAGGAGGCACCCGTCCCGCTGTCGCGCAGACTCCAGCACGTGTACGGCGCGCGCGTCCAAAGTCTCGACGCCGCCGTGCGGGCCGAGCTGCTGCTCGGCGCCCTGGACGGCGTCGCGGCCGGGCCCGGCGCGAACCGCTCGTACGGCGCCCGCCACCGCATGCGCGACGTGGACGAGGCGGCGGCGGCCGACCTGCTGGACACCGACCCGGCGACCGGGGAGGTCGTCTTCCGCCACCCGCTGATCCGTTCGACCATCGTGCGGCTGGCGACGCCCGGCCAGCGGCGCGCGGCCCACGCCAAGCTGGCCCGGGTGTACCACGACGACATCGAACGGCGGGCCCACCACCTCGCCGCCGCGCAGGTCGATCCCGACGAGGAGGTGGCCGCCGCCCTTGAGGCCGCCGCCGGTTCGGCGACCAGGCGGGGCGGCGCGGTCGCCGCCGTCGCCTGGCTGACCAGGGCGGCGGAGCTGAGCGAGACCGCCGAGGACCGGTCGCGGCGGCTCGGCGACGCCGCCTTCATCGCCGGGCACGCCGCGCTGCTGGACCAGGCCCGCGAACTCGCGCACTCGGGCCCCGCGCCGGACGGGACCGCCTCGCCCGCCGCCGTCGTCACCACCGCCTACGCGGCCATGTACGAGGACGGCGACCTGCGCTCGGCGCACCGCCAGGTCACCGCCGTGCTTGAGGACCCCCACGCCGACTTCGGGTCCGGCCAGACGCTCACCCGGCTGGTGAACCTGTTGCTCGCCGTCAGCCAGTACTCGGGAGACGCCACCCTGTGGAGACGCGCCGAGGAGGTGACGGCGGCCCTCGGCGACCGTCTCGACCCGCGCTCGGCGATCTACCGCGACGCCTGGGGCGACGTCGTCCGCCACGGCGCGGACGTGCACGAGCGGGTCGAGCGGGCCTTCGCCTCCCCCGCCCTGGAGCCGTGGGACCTCTCCCGCCTGGCCGTCGCCGCCTACCACGTCGACATCCTCAGCCGGTACAGCCCCCGGCTGCGCCGGGCCGTGGACCGCGAGATCGAGACCGGCGCCATGGCCAACGGCATGACCATGCTGCACCTGATCATGCTCGACGAGCTGGCGACCGGCCGGTGGGACGACGCGGAACGGACGGGTCAGCGCGTGCTCGAACTGACCACCTCGCACGGATACACCCTGTTCGCCCACCACACCCGCGCCTACCTGGGGCTGCTCGCCGCCCTGCGCGGACAGGCCGAGCACGCCCGCGAACTCCAGGCCGTCGTGGACGCCTGGGCCCGTCCCCGGGGAGTCGGCTTCCTGACCCAGATCGCCGACGCCATCGGCACCACCGCCGCCCTGAGCGAGGGGGACCACGAGGCCGCCTACATGCACGCCATCGGCATCACGGCCCCCGGCTCGTTCGAGCCCTACGCGCACCAGGCCCCGCGCACCCTGCTCGACCTGGTCGAGGCCGCCGTCCACACCGGCCGGGTACGGCAGGCCTGCGAGCACGCCCAGGCAGCGCTCGACGCCGGCCTGCCCGAGGTGTCGCCCCGGCTCGCCCTGGTCACCTACGGCGCCCTGGCGATGACCGCCGACGACGACACCGAAGCCGAGAGGCTGTACGGCAAGGCCGAGAGCGGATCCGCGGAGACCGACTTCCCCTTCGAGCTGGCCCGGCTCCGCCTCGCCCACGGCACCCGGCTCCGGCACACCCGGGGGCCGAGGACGGCCCGCCCCCTCCTGGCCCGCGCCGCGGAGACCTTCGACCGGCTCGGCGCCACGGGATGGGCCGAACGGGCACACGCCGAACTGCGGGCCGCCGGGCTGGCCGCCCCCGCCTCACCCGCCTACCCGACCACGCTGACCTGGCAGGAACGCCGGATCGCCGACCTGGCCGCGGCCGGGCTGACGAACAAGGAGATCGGCGAACGGATGCACCTCTCCCCCCGCACCGTCAGCTCACATCTCTACCGCGTCTTCCCCAAACTGGGCATCACCTCCCGCGCCGCCCTGCGCGACGCGCTGAGCAGAGTCGAATGACTGATGCGCCTTGATCATCACGGGATGACAGTGAGGGAGGTCCACCCGTCTCCCATGTAAGGACTCGACATGATCGACAGGCGTACCTTCGGCAAGGTCCTCGGCGTGACCGCCGCCTCACTCGCGGGCCTGGGAAGCCCCGGGGAACCGGCCGCCTTCGGCACGTTGAAGCAGGTCAGGGCCGGTCTGCTCGACATCGGTTACGCCGAGGTCGGCCCCGCACACGGCCCCGTGGTCATCTGCCTGCACGGCTGGCCGTACGACATCCACAGTTTCGCCGAGGTCGCGCCCCTGCTGGCGGCGCGGGGGCACCGCGTGATCGTCCCCTACCTGCGCGGCCACGGCACGACCCACTTCCTGTCATCCCGTACGGCCCGCAACGCCCAGCAGTCGGCCATCGCCCTCGACATCGTCGCCCTGATGGACGCTCTCAGGATCGAGAAGGCCGTGCTCGCGGGCTTCGACTGGGGGTCGAGGACCGCCGACATCATCGCGGCCCTGTGGCCGCAGCGGTGCCGGGCCCTGGTCTCGGTGAGCGGCTATCTCGTCACGAACCTGGAGGCCAACCTCGAACCGCTGTCGCCCAGGGCCGAGTACGCCTGGTGGTACCAGTACTACTTCGCCACCGAGCGGGGCCGTACGGCCATGCGGGACAGGACGAAGCGCCGCGAACTGACCCGGCTCGTCTGGGAGACCGTCTCCCCGACCTGGAAGTTCGACGACGCCACCTTCGAACGTACGGCCGCGGCCTTCGACAACCCCGACTACGCCGCCATCGTGATCCACAACTACCGCTGGCGGCTGAGCCTGGCGGACGGGGAGCGCCGCTACGACGCCCTGGAGAGGCGGCTCGCCGCGCGCCCGGTCATCAAGGTGCCGACCGTCACCCTCGACGCCGACCGCGACCCCTTCACCGCACCGGGCGACGGCATCTCCTACCGGGACATGTTCACCGGCCCCTACGACCACCGCACCCTGCGGGGTATCGGCCACAACGTGCCGCAGGAGGCCCCGGCCGCCTTCGCCCAGGCCGTGGTCGACGTAACCCGCCTCTGACCGTCAAGTGACGGATGTGGGGCACCCACCCACCGGACGAGAGTTGGCGCCGAAGCCGCCCAACCGGGCGGAACAGCACAAACCTCCTCGAAGGGAACTCTCATGGCCGACATCAAGGGTGTGCGTGGGCAGCGGATCCTGGCGAACGCGCTGTCGGTGGTCACGGCGGGCGTCGCGGTCGGCGTCCTGGCCGTCGTCGGAACCGCGAGCGCGGCCACCTCTGTTGAGAAGCAGGCCAAGCCGACCATCGTGCTTGAGCACGGCGCCTTCGCCGACGCCGCGAGCTGGAACGGCGTGATCAAGGAACTGCGCCGCGACGGCTATCCCGTCATCGCGGCGGCCAACCCGCTGCGCGGACCGGCCAGCGACGCCGCCGCGCTGCGCAGCGTCCTCGACCACGTCGAAGGCCCCAAGATCCTGGTCGGGCACTCCTACGGCGGCTCGGTCATCAGCACGGCCGGGGCGAACGACCCGCAGGTCAAGGCCCTCGTCTACGTCGCCGCCTTCCTGCCCGCCCCGGGTGAGAGCGCCCTGGAGCTGACGAACAAGTATCCGGGCTCGACCCTGCCCAACGCCCTCGACGCCGTCCCCTTCACCCTGCCCGGCGGCGCCACCGGAACCGACCTCTACATCAAGACCGCCAAGTTCAGGCAGCAGTTCGCCGCCGACGTCCCGGCCGACACCGCCGCCCTGATGGCCGCAACGCAGCGCCCCATCGCCCAGGCCGCCCTTGAGGAGAAGGCCGAGGTCGCCGCCTGGCAGAACAAGCCCGTCTGGAGCGTCGTCGCCACCCAGGACCTCAACATCCCCGTCGAGGCCCAGCGGTTCATGTCGAGGCGCGCCCACGCGCACATCACCGAGGTCCGCGCCTCCCACTCCGTCGCCGTCTCCCACCCGAAGACCGTGGCCGACGTCATCGAGGACGCCGCCCGCGCCACCCGCTAGAACCCCGAGGTCACCTCCATGGACATGAAGCTCGAAGTCGTCGTCCTGCCCGTCTCCGACGTCGACCGCGCCAAGGACTTCTACACCCGCCAACTGGGGTTCCGCCTCGACGCGGACTTCCCGATCAACGACGGCTACCGGATCGTCCAGGTCACCCCGCCCGGCTCGGCGTGCTCGATCATCTTCGGGGACGGCGTCTCCGAGGCGGAGCCCGGCACGACCCGGGGGCTCCACCTGATCGTCTCCGACCTCGAACAGGCCCTGAAGGAACTGACCGGGCAGGGCGTCGCCGTCTCCGGCCCGTTCCACGACGCCACCGGCGCCTTCCACCACGCCGGTGAGCGTGGGCGGATCCCCGGCCTCCACCCGGAACGCGCCAGCTACGGCTCCTTCGCCGCCTTCTCCGACCCCGACGGCAACGGCTGGCTCCTCCAGGAGATCACCCAACGCCTCCCGGGCCGCTGACCTTCAGCCACACCTGGCCCCGGCGGACAGCCTCCGCCGGGGCAGGCTGAACGATCCGGATGTACGGCGGAACGGTGATCATCGGCATCTGTCCGGGTCCTGGCCCTCGCGTTCGAACTCCTCGTAGGGGATCACGACGTCGTTCCACTCGGCCGGAGAGCGTGTGTCGTCGTAGCGCTGGACCAGTATCAGCCCCGGCTTCAGCTTCGCCATGCTCTCCATGGAGAAGCTGACGCTCCCGATGTTGACCTGGCCGGATCCGCTTCCCCGGTGGCCGAAGGCGTTGTAGAGCACGCCGGGGCGCAGTACGAACGGTTCCGGCTCCACCGCCCAGCCGTTGTCGGGGGCATCCAACCGGACCGACGCGCTCTGTCTCTCCAGGGAGGGCGCGACGAAGGTCACGTCGCTCTTGGTCGTCGCGTCCGACGACGGGCCGGGCACCGCGCCCAGCGGACCGGAGGTGTCCTCGTAGTGGGAAACGCTCACCCCCTCGGGGGCCGAATCGCCGCACCACGCCAGGATGATGAGGGGATGGCCTTCGGCGTCGACGCTGACCCCGGCCACCCCGACCACGGGGGGCGTGCATCCCGCGACGCCCATGATGCCGACGATCAACAGCGCAATTACCCACAAGCGTCGCATAGCCGCACCATAGGCGCCTCAGACGCTTTCGATCAAAGTGCCTCAACCGTGGCGGGGCCGTACGGCTCAGGCGAGGACGGCCGGCCTGAGCACGTCCTCGCACCAGCGACGGAAGCTCGTGGGACTGCTCGACAACGGGGTACGGGGCACGCCGTTGTCGAGACCGGCGACCTTGGCCCGCATCATGTCCAGCAGGCTCTGGGCCATGGTCGCGGACATCCCGGACCCGACCAGTCTGGCCCTGAACTCCTCGTCCGGAGTCCGCTGGAAACGGATCGGGCGTCCCAGCACCTCGGACATGATCCGCGCCATGTCGTCGTGGGAGAGGTCCTCCGGGCCGAGCACCGGGACCTCCTCGACACCGCTCCAGGTGCCGTCGCGCAGAAGTCCCGCGGCGACCGCGGCGATGTCACCGGTCGAGCAGATCGGAGCCCTGAGGTCCCCGGAGACCGGCGAGGCGAACACGCCGTGGTCCCTGATCGGTTCGACCTGCCGCAGCAGGTTGTCCATGAACGACGGCAGCGCCAGCGCCCGGTAGGCCACGCCCGTGCTCGCGATCAGGTCGTCCAGGGCGAGGGTCGCCGTCACGTGACCCGCCCGCGCGGCCACCGCCGTACCCCGGCCGAGAGCGGAGACGCCGACAACCCGCGCGACCCCCTGGGCCGTGAACGCCTCGCACGCCGCGCGGCTGAAGTCGACGTAGGCGGCCTCGGGACTCTCGGAGCGGGGGTTGGGCGGCACCAGCCAGAAGACGGCGTCGGCGCCGTCGAACGCCTTGGCGACCACGTCGGGGTCGCGATGTGAGCCCTCGACGATCTCGACACGCTCGCGCACCTCGGCGGGCAGGCGGGCGGCGTCGCGGACGATCACGCGGAGGGACTCGTCGTCGGCCAGCAGGCGGGCGAGGAGCTGCCCGCCGATCTGGCCGGTGGGCGCGGTGATGACAATCATGAGAACTCCTTGGAAAGGTTGCCGTCCGCCAGTCAACCCGGGGCCGCACCGGAGCTGAAGGACCGATCTTGTGGTGATTGATACCGTGCGGGTATGAGTGATCTGGAAGTCCGGCAGCTCCGGTATTTCGTGGCCGTCGCTGAGGAGCTCCACTTCGGGCGGGCGGCGGAGCGGCTGGGCATGGCGCAACCACCGCTTTCCCGGGCGATCCGGGAGCTGGAACGGCAGCTCGGCGTGCCGCTGCTGACGCGCACCACCCGCCAGGTCGCGCTCACCCCCGCGGGCGAGGTCCTGCTCCACGACGCCAGGACCGCGCTCGACGCGGTCACCGCGGCCGGGCGGCGGGCCCAGCGGGCGGGCCGGTCCGAGCCCGAGCTTCGGATCGCGATGAAGGCCGACTACGACGGCGGGCTGCTGCCGCGCATCCTCGACCGCTACCGGGAGGAGGCGGCGGCCCTGCCGGTGCGGCTCGTGCTGGGCGGGCGGGGCGAGCAGGCACCCGCGCTGCGCGACGGCAGCGCGGACGTCGCCCTGCTGCCCGCCCCCTTCGACGACCACGGTCTCGACGTGGAGCCGCTGCTGACCGAACCCCGGCTGGTCGCCCTGGCGGCCACCGATCCCCTGGCCGCCCGCCCGTGCCTGGACCTGGCCGACCTGTCCGGCCTGATCCTGCCCGACGGCACCCCCGCCGACCGTGAGGACCTGCCCCCGGGCACCACCGACGACTTCGGCGTGCGGTACCGAACACCGGCCCCGTGCGACCCCGGCGGGCGTCCGCGCGGGACGGTGGCCGGGCCCAGGTCGAGAACCCTGGACCTGGCCCAGATCTTCAACCTGATCGAGCTGGGAAGCATCGTCTGGTTCCCTCCCGTCTCGGTCGTCCGGCGGCATCCCCGCCCCGGCGTCGCCTACCGGCCCGTCCGCGACCTCCCCCCGCTCACCCTCACCCTGGCCTGGCCACAGACCTCCCGCTCCCCCGCCGTCGCCGCCTTCGTCCGTACGGCCACAGCCATCGCGGCGGCCGGTGACACGCGCGGGATGATGTGGGGATGAGAGCGCGGGTGAGTGGCTTCCGGTGGGTGGATCTTGAGGACGGGCGGACCGTCGACAGGACCCACGCCTGCGAACTCCTGGAGATGTACGTCGGCGCGCAGGACGGGCCGGGTGAGGATGTCTTCTCGCTGACCGTCTGCACCCCGTCCGCCCTCGCCGAGCAGCTCGACCACCATCCCTTCCTCATCGGCAGGCACTGGCTCTTCGTGCGCGAACTCCGTCCTGACCGGGTGACCGCCTGGCTTGCCGACCGGATCGCCGTGCTCGACGCCCCGACGTGGAGTGAGCTCGCCGAGAAGGTCGGCCGCATCGGGCACTGGGAGTTCGAGGACTACGATCACTCGACGGGCACCTGAAGATCGCCGTTGGCACGTCCCTGCATGGGCGGAGCCCCCGGGGTGACGACGGTGATCGACCGGCCGGGGGCGATGAAAGGGAGGGCGGTCAGGGGTGTGCGCCGGGTTTTCCGGCGAAGATCCAGCGGTTGCTGGCCAGGGAGTCGTTCGGCACGGGCAGGAGGTCACGCCCGTGGTGGCGGGCGAAGTCGAAGGGGGTGCGGACCGTGGCCGACCAGCCGAGCTCCGCCAGATGACCGACGGAGTCGGGACGGGGCTCCCCGTCGAACAGGGCCAGGAGATCGACGCCGATCTCCTGCCTGGCCACGGTGTAGACGGGACTTGAGCGGACCTGCGGCGACTCAAGCCCGAGCTTGACCTCGCAGGCCAGGACGCTTCCCGGGGCGCTCAGCCGGTCGACGCTCTCGATGAGGCCCCGCTCGGCGGGCGGCGGGAGGTAGAGCAGCAGCCCCTCGGCGAGCCACGCGGTCGGCGCGGCCGGGTCGAAGCCCGCCTCGGCCAGCGGCAGGACCCAGTCGTCACGCAGGTCCACCGCGATCGGACGGCGCCTGGCCCTCGGAACGGCGGCGAGACCGTCGAGCACCCGGTGCTTGAACGCCAGCACACCGTCGCGGTCGATCTCGTAGACGACCAGGCCGGGTGGCCAGTCGATCCGGAAGGCCCGCGTGTCGAGCCCCGCCCCGAACAGGACGACCTGCCGGACGCCCGTGTGGGCCGCGCGGAGCAGGAAGTCGTCAAGCACCCGGGTGCGCAGGCCGAAGTAGCGTCCAAGCCTGCCCCACAGGGGGTTGGCCTCCCCGCCCCTGACCTGCGCCGGGCGCACCGGCCAGTCGGCGGAGGCGGCCGCGGCCCGCACGAAGTGCTCGGCGTAGGCGTCGTCCGCCAGGGAGTCAGGCCGGTGGGTCTCGATCGCCCGAGCGGCGGCCACCATGAGGGCGGTCAGCCCGACGCCCGCCTCGACCCCGACATTCCGGACGTCCTCCATGCTTCCTCCTCCTCAGGCTCTGCTTCCTGCGGTGTCCACGGGTGGTCGTTGGTGGCGAGGTGGGCACCGTACAGGGCGCGCATGAAGCGCAGGATGTCGGCGTCCTGCAGGTGCAGCCCCGTGGTGCAGTCGGTCAGCACCGTGATGTGGAACCCCTTCTGGAAGGCGGTCCTGGCGGTGGAGTCCACGCAGACGTCGGCGTAGAGACCGGCGAGGACGATGCGCTCGACGCCACGGCTGCGGAGGTGGTGCTCGAACCCCTCGCTGAGGAAGGCGTCGAAGCACGCCCGCTTGGTGAAGATCCGCTCTCCCGGCGCGGGTGACACCGTACGGAACTCCGCGCCCCAGGAGCCCTCAAGGCACTTGGGCCGCTTGCCAAGCGCGCGGTCCCTGCGCCGCCAGCTCGGCCCCTGGTGCTCGACGTCGCCGACGAACCGGACGAAGACCACCTCGGTGCCCTGCGCCCGTGCCCGCTCGACGGCCAACGCGGCGTTCTTCGCGACGACCTCCAGCCTGGCGGGGTCACCGGGGTAGCGGGCCAGGGCCCGGGGACCGGCGCAGAAGTCGTTCTGCAGGTCCACGACCACCAGCGCCGCCGTCACGGCTCCGCCAGCGCGACCGGCTCCAGCGCGTCGAGCAGCGCCTCGACCACGGCGGTCGTGGAGTGCCTGCCGCCGAGGTCGGGGGTGGCGACGCCCTGACGGCCGAGGGTCTCAAGACCCCGCTCGACCATCCGCACCGCTCCGGCACAGCCCGCGTGCCGCTCGGCGATGGCCGCCGCCGCCCGTACGGTCGCCACCGGGTTGACCGTGTCCTTGCCCGCGAGGTCGTCGGCCGAGCCGTGCACGGTCTGGTACTCGACCAGCCCGGCGGCGTCGGGATGCAGGTAGACGTTCTCGGTGCAGCGGTTCTCCTGGCGCTCGGAGCCGAAGCGGTCGAGCAGGACCACGTGCATGATGTCGGCCCACTCGTTGCCCGCGATGATCATCGTGCGGGGGCGCGGGCCGTACTCGATCAGGTTGCGGTTGACCGTGTCCGGCTGGAACAGGTCGATCTCGACGCCGTGCCGCGCGGCGCTCTCGGCGACCCACGCGTCGAGGGCGCCGTCGAGCAGGTGGAACTTGTAGGCCATGATGATCCGCTCGGCGCCGCCGTCCGGCCACTCCTGCCGTGCGCGCCGTACGGCGAAGGCGATGATCTGCTCGGTGATCTCTCGGCTGAACGCCATGGTGCGGACGAGGGAGTCGGGACTGTGAGTGTTTTCGCCGGTGTAGAAGCCCTGGGCCTCGTCCCTGACCAGCAGCAACGACGTCTCGGGAGGGCCGATGACGTCGACCTTCACGGCCCGCAGGCGCTGGCGGACGAGGTAGAGGGACTGGGCGTTGATGGCCGTGCGGAAGACGGCCGGGACGCCGAGGGCGGCCCGCGTGCGGCAGAACTCCGCGTAGTGGTCGGCGTCCTGCCGCGTCAGCTCGCGGATCCGCTCGACCCCGGCGCCGGCCTTCAGCGACGAGTACGAGTGGTAGAGCCTTTCCGACCGGGTGAGGTCGATGCCGACGGAGTACGTGTCGGCGATTCTGTTCAGCACCCGTTCGAAGACGGCCGCGAGCTCGGGGCCCGTCCCCTGGCCGACGGCGAGTCCTATGACTGGTTCCACCTGCTGCTCCTGGTGTCGACGAAGGCCGGACGTTGTTGATCTTCGCGGAGGGTTATCCGACCAGGTGGTCGCCGGGGATGCCGGTCTTCTCTGGGCTGTAGTAGTCCTTGATGCCGGTGGCCCAGACCGGGACGGGGATCTGGTCGGCGGCGGAGGGGCCGAAGGCGTCGAAGAGCGCCTCGATGTTCCCCGGCGCGAAGCCGATGGCCGTCATGAGCGCCGCGAAGTCGCGCCGCCCGATGAGGCCGTCGCCGTCCGGGTCGCCCAGCGCGGCCAGCGCCTCGGCGAACTCGCCGATCGCCTCGTCGAAGCGCTCGGGGGAGAGCACGCACGCGACGTACTCGTCGAAGCTGATGCGACCGTCGCGGTTGGCGTCCAGCTCGGCGGACAGGGTGGTCCAGTAGCGCCCGAAGGCGGCCAGGAGGGCGGCCTTCGCATCGTCGCCGGAGTCGGGGGATGCCGTGATGACCCGCTTCGCCATGAGCTCGAAGTCACCGGCCTCCAGGTAGCCGGTGCCGTTGGCGTCGAGCAGGGTGAAAACCAGCCTCACCCGGTCAATGGCCGCTTGCTGCATGCTCTGCCACCTTTCTTGGAACGCCGTTACGAATGCGACCGGATTCAGGAGCCCCGGCCGCACGCGATTATGCCACACCGTGACTTCGTGTTTACCGTACGGATGACACTCTGTTAACAACGAAGTACGCTTAAGACACAAATGCCAATAAATCCCGCTTTAACCCCATAATCACCCATAAGGGCAGCTAGGGGCCGGGGGGAGATCCCGGCCCTCCACGGCCTCCCGGCGAGCGGGAATTCTCCCCGGGGACGGCCGGAGGAATTCCGCGAACGACCCGTCCGGCCGGTTTCCCGCCCCGGCGGAAACGGTTCACCCATTCCCGGGAGCACCCGAGCACAGGAAACGGCTTTTCCCGGAGATCGGACCCCCGCGGTGGGGGGCGAGGCCGTGCCCGCCATACCTCATCACGTGATCACATCGGACGGTGTGAAGTCCCGTGATCCCCCGACTGCCACACACGGAACGAGACGGACCGAAATCGATCCGTGACGACGGCAACTTCGTCCCTATCAGGGCAGAGGTCATATATGACCGAAACCATCGACGAGAAGTGACCATAATCCGCAAGGTTAACCAGAGAGTGAATATGTAGATCAATCATCCGATATCGGAAAGGCTCTGGGAACGCGGAGATGAGCTCCTGAAACCATCGATGGGGGACGGGGAATAGCCATGTTCAGCATATCCCTGCATAAAGAAGACATCGCAGTGATCAACACCGTCGTCGATGAACTGGCGCAGCGTCACGACAGTGTGGAGTCCGCAGAATTCCAGCTGGAGAGCCGGACGTACGCCGAGGAACTGCCGCGTCGGCTGCGTCAGGCGATCAACGAGTACCGGATCACCGAGCGGTCGGGGACCCTGGTGGTCTCGGGGCTGCCCGTGGACGACGCCGCGCTCGGCCCGACGCCCTCCGACTGGAGGGAGAAACGGGCCTCCACCACGCTCAGGCACGACATCGCCTTCTTCCTCGTGGCGGCCCTGCTCGGCGAGCCCATCGGCTGGGCGACCCAGCAGGACGGTCGTGTCATGCACGACATCTTCCCCATCAAGAAGTACGAGAACGACCAGATCGGGTGGGGAAGCGCGCAGGACCTGACCTGGCACACCGAGGACGCCTTCCACCCGCTGCGCACGGACTATCTCGGGCTGATGTGCCTGCGCAACCTCGAAGGGGTCGAGACCACCATCGCCGACGTCACCGACGTCGAACTCGACCCCGAGGTGCGGGCGCTGCTGTCGGAGAGACGCTTCTTCATCCTCCCCGACGACTCACACCTCCCGCAGAACGGCGCCGCGGGAGAGACGGAACACGACGAGCGGGTGGCCGAGCTGCGCGAGCGCAGCCTGCGCGCCGTCGAGCGGGCACTCAGCGATCCGGAACCGATCGCCGTGCTGTTCGGCGACCCCCGCTCGCCCTACGTGCGGGTCGATCCGCACTACATGCGGGGCGCGCAGGGCGAGATCGAACAGGCCGCGCTGGAGAAGTTCACCACGGCCGTCGACTCCGTCCTCACCGGCGTCGTGCTCAGGCCCGGCGACATCTTCTTCCTCGACAACTACCGCGTGGTTCACGGCCGTAAGCCCTTCAACGCGCGTTTCGACGGCACCGACAGATGGCTGCGCAGGCTCAACGTCACCAGGGACCTGCGCAAGTCGCGGGAGTTCAGGCTCGACGGCGCAGCCCGGGTCATCTACTAGCGGGTGGCTCAGGCCACCGAGGACCGCAGTTCCCGAATCGTAGGGATAATCATGACTGAAATGGCGCAGAGCAGGGCGGCGAAAACGTACGCCGGCAACCCGGAGAACAACCTCACCGAATGGGAGTTCCTGGCGCTGAACAGCGAACTCAACATCGCCGACGGACACGCTCGCCAGGAACTCACGCCGGGCCAGACGAAAATCATCGACGAGTTGCCCCTGCTGTTCGCCGAAGGGGAGCGCCGCCCGGTCGAGGAGATCGAGCGCGAGTGCCACAGGACGTACTTCCAGCTTCTCGGCCAGCACTCCTATCCCTCCGCCCCGGGGCGGGTGCTCAGCTGCTACTCCTCCTCGGTCGCCATGGAGATCCTCTCCCGGGCGCTGGCCACGAGGATGGAGACGGTCGCCCTCGTCCACCCGACCTTCGACAACATCGCCGACCTGCTGCGCGGCAACTCCCTGCGCCTCGTCCCCCTGGCCGAGGACCCGCTGCACGACCAGGACCTGGACGAACGGCTGCTCGCCTCGGTCGGCTGCGTGTTCGTCACCACGCCGAACAACCCGACAGGCAAGGTGATCACGCAGGAGCGCCTGCGGCGGATCGCCGAGCAGTGCGCGGAGCACGACGTGGTCCTGGCGCTGGACACCTCCTTCCGCGGGTTCGACCCGCGCGCCCACTACGACCACTACGCGGTGCTCCAGGACGCGGGCTGCCGGTGGGCGGTGATCGAGGACACGGGCAAGCTCTGGCCGACGCTCGACCTCAAGCTCGGCATGCTGGCCTTCTCCGAGAACCTCGCCCTGCCGGTCGAGAAGATCTACTCCGACATCCTGCTCGGCGTCTCCCCGATGATCCTCGCGCTGGCCCGCAGGTTCGCCGAGGACGCGGCCAGCGGCGGGCTCGGGGAGCTTCACCGCTTCATCGACGGCAACAGGGAACTGGTCCGCGCCGAACTCTCCGGGCTTCCCGGCATCACCTTCCCCGACCCCGACAGCAGGGTCAGCGTCGAACGGGTGCACCTGGGAGAGCGGCCGAGCGTCGAGGTCTGGAACGCGCTCCGCGAACGCAACGTGTACGCGCTGCCGTGCAGGGCCTTCCACTGGGACGCCCCAGACGAGGGGGCGAACATGCTGCGGATCGCGCTCGCGCGCTCGGCCGACCCGCTGGCCCGCTCGATCAAGGCTCTGCGTTTGGTGCTGGAGAGTCTCTGATGACGGGCGCGGACGAGACCGGCGCGTCTCCCGGGGAGCGGCTCGATCACGTACGGCAGTGGCGCGCCGGAGTGGTCCAGGCCGTCTCCCCGCCGGGGGCGCGTGACCTCGGTCCCGGGTACGTGGACCCGGCCCTGCTCCCGGTCGGGCTGCTCAGGGACGCCTACGACCGGGCGCTGACCGAGTACGGCTCGGCCGCGCTCAGCTACGGGCACAACCCCGGCGTTTCCGCGCTGCGGGAGACACTGGCGGCCAGGGCGGGGGGCGGACGGTGCGGGAGCGCGAACGTGATCCTCACCTCGGGCACCTCGCAGGCCCTCTACCTGGCCAGCACCGCCCTCGCCAGAACGGGGCAGGTGGTGCTGGTCGAGGAGACCTGCTACGACCTGGGCCGCCAGATCTTCACCGACTGCGGGCTCGCCGTACGCAGAGTGCGGTGCGACGAGTCCGGGATGGACCCGCACGCCCTGGAGGCCGCGCTCGGAGAACTCGCCGGGAACGTGGCGTTCGTCTATCTCATCCCGACCTTCCACAACCCGACCGGCAGGGTGGTGCCGCTCTCCCGCAGGCGCGAACTCGTGGCCGCCGCCGCACGACACGGCGCGTTGATCGTCGAGGACGACGCCTACGCGGACCTGGCGTTCGCACCCGGCGAGATCCCGCCGACGCTCGCCGAGCTCGCGGACTACCGGGGGGTGCTGCGCCTGTGCACCTTCTCCAAGACGCTCGGGCCCGGGCTGCGTCTCGGCTGGATGCTGGCGGAGGAGGACCTGGCCCGCAGGCTCGTGTCCCACGGCCTGTTCGTCAGCGGCGGCTCGCTCAACCACACCACCTCGCTGGCCGTGGCCGTCCTGCTCAGGGACGGAGACTACGACCGGCACCTCGAACACCTGAGGGAGCGGCTGCGCGAGCGGCACGACGCCCTGGCCGGACGCCTGCTCGCGGACCTGCCGGAGGAGGTCGCGCTCACCCCCTCCCGGGGCGGCTTCTTCCTGTGGCTGACCCACAGGGGCGGGCGGAACGAGGCCGAACTGCTGACCGCCGCCGAGCGCGCGGGGGTCCTGGTCGGCGCGGGCTCCCGGTTCGGCGTCACCCCCTGGCCGAGCGTACGGCTGGCCTACAGCTTCAACCCGCCCGCCGTCCTCGACACCGCGGCCCAACGTCTGGCCGAAGCCTGGAACCGTCCACCCCCTGCCGTATTGGAGTCAGATCATGCTCTCCACAAGCCATGATCGAAGCGCCGTACCGTCCACAGGTCCCTCCGGATACAGCCTGCCCCTCTCCCCTTCGGGGCGGGCTTCGATGCTCACCCCACCGCCGTGGCACTTCTCCGGCGAGGTCATCATGGTCGAGTACCGGGTCGACCCGGCCTCCGCCGCCCGGTTCCTCCCTCCCGGCCTGACCCTGGGATCCGACCCCGGCGCCGCGGCCGCGGTGTTCGCCGAGTGGCAGTGGTGCTCCGCCTCCGGTGAGGAACTCGCGGAACCGGCGTCCAACCAGTTCGCCGAGTTCCTCGTCCTGATCGGCTGCGAACGGGAGGGCGTCCCCGTGGCACGCTGTCCCTACGCCTGGGTCGATCAGGTGGTTCCGCTGGTCCGTGGATGGGTGCAGGGCATGCCGAAACAGTTCGGGGTGGTCCACCAGTCACGGGCGACGGCGGTCGGCAGGGGCGGTCCCCGTCTCGCCCCCGGCGGGCGCTTCCACGGCAGCCTCTCGGTGAACGGGCGCAGGGCGGTCGAGGCGGCCGTCACGCTGGACGGCCGTACGGAGGCCAAGCCGTTCCTGCACACCGTGCCGCTGGCCCACACCCTCGTCTTCCCCGACTGGGCCTCGACCGGGGCCGGGCAGCCCACGCTGGTCGCCTCCGAGGTCTCCGACGTGGAGTTCTCCGACATCTGGAAGGGGGAGGCGGAACTGGAGTTCCTCGACGTTCTCGGCGACGACTTCGCCGAACTGTTCCCCATCGCGACGGGTGACGGCTACGTGTTCTCGTACTCGGAGACGCTGCGCGGCGGGCGGATTCTCTAGGGGTTACGAGGGCAGAGACGACACCTGAACCGAAAACGGGGGCCCATGGTGCTGAGAATTAATTTCACAGTAGCTGACCTGTCCCGTTTCCGAATGGTAGCGGGACTGGGGCCACTTGTGGAGAGCGCGTTCGCGCTCAAGGCGTTCAGCGGAGGCGCCAACATTCCAATCCAAGGATGGCGGAACCGGGTAAGGAAAGAGCTCGGAGAGCACATATTCGAGGTCGAGCTGATCAACAGACGGTACTGGCTGCCCGATCTGCTCAGCGTCCTCAGCCGGGCGCCGGGGGAACCCGACTGCGCCCACCAGGTGGACGCCGAGAGCCGGGAGCGGATCGTCGCGGTGCTCGGGCACTTCTGCCAGGTGGCTGTCCTGCCGTACTGGAACCGGATCCAGGGGCGGATGAAGGCGCTGTGCGACACCCAGGGCCGGATGATGATCACGGGAGGGGTCGGGCGGCTGCTCAACACGATCCATCCCCAGATCCGGTGGAACACGCCGACCCTCGAACTTCCGTACCCGATGGACAGGGAGATCCATCTCAACGACGGCGGCCTGGTGCTGAGCCCGTCCTTCTTCCTGCGGGACCAGTCCTGCGTGTTCATCCCCACCGTCCGCGACACCGACGCCCCGGCTGTCGCGTTCGCGCTCAACGAGGGGGTGGAGACGCAGATCTGCGACTCCGAGGAGTGGAGCGAACAGGCTCTGGGCGCCCTGATCGGGCACACCCGCGCCGCGGCGCTCCAGGAGCTCGCGGAGGGGCGCACGACCGGCGAGCTGGCCGAACGGCTGGGCATCTCGATGGCGGGCGCCAGCAAGCACACCACCGTCCTGCGGAAGTCCGGCCTGATCACCACGGCGAGAAACCGCAACACGGCCCTGCACACCCTGACCCCACTGGGTGTGGCACTGCTGCGGAGTCACCCGCTCGGTGTCTCCCTTCCCGATTTCGAAAAGGAGCGCACCATGAACAGCAATCCGTTCGACGACCCGGACGGCCGTTTCCACGTGCTGGTCAACGACGAGGGGCAGCACTCCCTGTGGCCGTCCTTCGCCGACGTGCCGCAGGGGTGGGAGATCGCCCTGACGGAGCAGGACCGGCAGACGGCCCTGGACTACATCAACGAGAACTGGACCGACATGAGGCCGAAGAGCCTGCGGGAGGCCATGGACAAGGTGTGAGCCCGCCGTCCTTTCCCGGGTCTTCGCTGTCGTCTCCGGGGTCTTCGCTGTCGGCGGAGATCCCGGCGGGGCACACGCGGGCGGTGGCCGGTGAGGAAGAATCGTCGTCCATGACGACCCGTTTGCTGATCGCGGATGACCAGGAGATGGTCCGCAGGGGCATGCGCCGCATCCTGGAGCAACAGCCGGACATGGAGGTCGTGGCCGAGGCCGGTGACGGCGTCACCGCGGTCGCGCTGGCGCGCAGCACGCGGCCCGACGTGGCGCTGGTGGACATCCGCATGCCCAGGATGGACGGCCTTGAGGTCACCAGGCAGCTCGCCGGTCCCACGGCGGCCGTCCCGGTCAAGGTGGTCGTGGTGACGACCTTCGACCTGGACGAGTACGTCTATCCGGCGCTGCGCAACGGCGCCTCCGGCTTCCTCCTCAAGCGCTCGGGTCCCACGCTGCTCGTCGAGGCCGTCAGGGCCGCGATGGCGGGGGACAGCCTGATCAGCCCCTCGGTCACCGTACGGCTGCTCAAGCACGTCACCGGCAGCCACCGGGAGCGGCAGCCGCTGCTCGAACCGCTCACTGACCGGGAGGTGGAGATCGCGGGGAAGGTCGCGGAGGGCATGACCAACTCCGACATCGCCGCCAAACTGTTCATCTCCCCGGGCACCGTGAAGACTCACGTCGCCAGCATCCAGCGCAAGCTCGGCGTCCGTAACCGGGTGGGCATCGCCGTGAAGGCGTGGGAGATGGGGTACGCCACCGGCGGCCCGGGGGCCTGAGACCCCGCGGCATTTCGGTCATGTTTGCGCCGAGAATATCCGCTGAACGGCAGATGCGGGATTTTCCAAAAAGCGCTACGCGTCGGCATTCCCCATGAAAATGCATAGACTCTCGCCCATGCAGGGCAAAGTCGCTTCTCTTTCCCGCTTTCGTGGTCTCTGGTACGGCGTGGCGGTGGTGATAATCCTGACCCCCGTGCTCGTCACCACGTCGGGAGAGTTCCTGGTCGCCGTCCCCGCGGTCACCTCACTGGCCGCCTCGGTCCTTCCCTGGCCGATCGGTAAGGTGCGCATCGCCGCCGTCGCCGTCTTTCTCGCGACGCTGTCCATTGTTCTGGACTTCGCCTATTTCGGCCGCCCGCAAACGGCATTGTTGTGGCTTCCCATCGAGGTGCTCGGGCTGACCATCATTCTCGGGCGGGTCGTCCGCGAGGTCCCCGGCCGCCGGGTCCTGGTCGTGGTCGGGGTGACGGGGCTCGCGGCCTTCGCCGCGCCCGCGCGCTTCACCCTCAGGACCTCCTCCCTCGACGGGGAGTTGCTGTTCGCCTCCGTGTTCATGCTGACGTTCGCCGTCGCCCTGGCGGCCGGGGTTGGGTTCTACCTGAGGTCACTGGACAACCAGCGGCGGCTGGCCGTGGCCGAGGCCCGCAGGGACCAGCGGCTGGAGCTGGCCAGGGACCTGCACGACTTCGTCGCGCACGAGATGACGGGAATCCTGCTTGAGGTGCAGGCGGCCCGGGTGCGCGAGTACGACCCGGTGGAGAACGGCGCGCTGCTGGCCAGGCTTGAGGAGGCCGGGCAGCGCGCCCTGGACTCCATGGACGAGACGCTGCGGGTGATGCGCGGCTCGGAAAGCCCCTCTGGTCGCTTCTCCGAGGGGCGTGACCAGGAGCCGCTCCGCCCGCACGGCCTCGGCGAGCTGCCCGGCCTGGTGCGCAGGTTCCGCGAGACGGTGACGGCCCACACCGAACTCGACCTGGAGGAGGACCTGGCCGACGTGCTTCCCCGCCAGACACAGCGGGCGATCTTCCACGTGGTCCTCGAAGGGCTGACCAACATCAGGAAGCACGCGGGCAGGGCGACCAGGGTCCGGGTGACGGTCGGACGCGCCCAGGACGGCCGGGTCGAGGCGACGGTCACCGACAACGGGGGCCGGACCCTGCTGAGGGGCGAGCGCCGCGGCGGTGGCGCGGGGCTGGTCGGGCTGACCGAACGGATCGAGGCGCTCGGCGGCACGATGACCGCGGGGCCGAGGGAGCGCGGCTGGTACGTCAGCGCCTCCCTGCCCGCCCCGTCCGACGCCCTGGGATGATGGCCGCGTGGACGAGGAAGTGATCCCGATCCTTCGCGTCAAGGACGCCGCCGTGGCGGTCGCGTGGTACGGGCGCCTGGGCTTCGTCCGGCGGTGGGAGCACCGCTTCGAGCCGGGATTTCCGGCGTTCGTCGAGGTGGCCCGTGGCGGGGTGAGGCTGTTCCTGTCGGAGCACGAGGGCGACGCCCGCCCGAACACGCTGGTCTATCTCCGCGTCCGTGACGTCGACGCCGTCGCGGACGAGTTCGGCGTCCGGGTGGAGGACGCTCCGTGGGCACGCGAGATCGAGCTGGTCGATCCCGACGGCAACCGGCTACGGGTGGGCACACCGGCGGAGTGAACGCTCCCGGCTGACTTCCTGCGGGATCCGCTTCAGGGCCGGAGCGGGGCCGCTTCATGCCGGGGCGGGGCCGTACCGGAAGCCGGAGCCGGGGCGCGGATATCTGCCAAACGGTAGATGTGGCGGACCCCCCGGAGAACGGACCCTTGGAGGGACGGAATCGGCCTCCCGGAGGATCCAATGGCATCGCCCATGATCAGAACATGTACCGCGGCAGCGGGAGTCATCGCGGTTCTGGCGTGCCTGACCGGCTGCAGAGCGAGCGACGGCGCATCGAACCAGGAAAAACGCGACTTCTCCTTCTCGGGAAGTGCGCTGACCATCGACGTCCAGGATACCAGCCTCACCGTCGTGAGCGACTCCGCGGCCAACACCGTCCACGTCGAGCGCTCCCTCGGGGGCGCCGCGACCAACGATGGCAACGCCACGTGGTCGTTGGAGGGCAGCACGCTGAACCTGCACGTCGAGTGCTCGGGCATCGTCGTCTCCTGCGACAGCGAGCACACCGTGCGGGTCCCCAAGGGCGTCGCGCTCACCGTCACGGGCTCCGGCACGCCGGTGCGGCTCAGGGGGCTGGGCGGAGACACGACCGCGACGCTGAAGGACAGCTCCCTGAACGTCGCCGACCCGGCGGGCAGGCTGCGGCTGCGCGTCAGCGGGGGGCATCTCAAGGTCACCGGCGCCACCTCCTCCGACGTCGAGGCCACCACGACCGGAGACGGCAACGTCAACCTGACCTTCACCGCCGCCCCGCGCAGGGTCGAGGTCCACGCGTCGGAGGTCGCCACGATCGTCCTACCGGAGGGTCCGGAGACCTACCGCCTCGACGGGGTGCGGAACGCGGAGAACCTCTCCAGCGACCCCGCGAGTGACCGCTCCGTCGTCGTGCGGGCCGCAGACGGCGTCAACCTCAGGAAAGCGGGATAGGAGCCGTTCGATGCTCGAAATCGTGGACGTCACCAAGGTCTACAGGGGCGGCAAGCACGCCGTGGACAACCTGACGATGCGCCTGGGAACCGGCATCCTGGGGCTGCTCGGCCCGAACGGCGCGGGCAAGTCGTCACTGATGCGCATCGCCGCGACGGTCACCCGGCCGACCAGCGGGAGTGTCACGTTCAACGGGGAGGACGTCCTGGCCAAGCCGGACACCCTCCGCCGGGTTCTTGGATACCTCCCGCAGGACTTCGGCGTCTACCCCAACCTGACCGCGCGGGAGTTCCTCTCCTACCTCGCGGCGGCGAAGGGGGTCTCGGCCCGTTCCGCGCGGGCGCGGATCGACGAACTGCTCGAACTGGTCAACCTGACCGAGGCCGCCAGACGCCCCCTCGGAAAATACTCGGGAGGCATGCTCAGGCGGGTGGGCATCGCCCAGGCCCTCCTCACCGACCCTCAGGTGATCATCGTGGACGAGCCGACCGCGGGGCTCGACCCCGAGGAGCGTGTGCGTTTCCGCAACCTCCTCAGCGACCTGGCCGCCGACCGGGTGGTCATGCTCTCCACGCACATCGTCTCCGACATCGAGTCGGTCGCCTCCGACATCGCGGTGATCGCGGCCGGGCGGCTCCGCAGGCGCGGCACGCCGGAGGAGCTCCTGCGCGAGGTCGAGGGGCACGTGTGGGAGGTCGTCGCCGATTCGGCGGCCGTGGCCCAGATCCAGGCGCGACACGTGGTCAACCGCATGGTGCGCACGAGCGCCGGTGTCCGGATGCGGTTGTTGTCCCCCGTCCAGCCCTACGCCGAGGCGGTGGTGGTGACACCCGACCTTGAGGACGCCTACCTCGCCATCATCAACGCGCGGGGACGGCAGGCCGGGGCCGGGGACCGGGCGGTCGTGTGATGACGGCGCACACGCTCACCGGGCTCGTGGCCGGTGACTTCAAGGAGCGGATCAGGCGCCCGGTCTACGCGGTGATCCTGCTGTCTGCGGTCGGCCTGGGATACCTGGCCACACCGGCCAGAGAGACCCAGTGGGTCATCATGAACATCGGCAGCTACCGGGGCGTCTACGACAGCGCCTACATCGGCATGGCGACCGCGCTGGCCGGTGCGCTCTGGCTCACGCTCGGCGGTTTCTACGTCGTGCGCGACTCCGTCGGCCGCGACCAGGACCTCGGCGTCGGGGAGTTGCTGGCCGTCACCCCGATGCGCACCGTCGTCTACTTCGCCGGCAAGTTCCTCGGCAGCGTCCTCGTCCTGGCCTCGATGCTGGGCGTGCTCATCGTCACGGCGCTGGTCGTCCAGCTCGCCAGGGGCGAGTCGACGGCCGTCGATCCGATCGCGCTGGTGACACCGTTCGTGCTGATCGCCCTGCCCATGGTGATGCTCACCGCCGCCGCGGCGCTGATCTTCGAGACGGTGCCGCTGCTGCGCGGGGGGCTGGGAAACATCACCTGGTTCTTCGTCTGGCTGGCGATCGTGCTCGTCGGGCAGGCACCGCAGGCCCCCTTCGGGGGGATGGGGGTGCACGCGGTCGTCATGACGATGCGCGCGGACATGGCCGCCCAGGGGATCGAGAGCGACGGCCAGGAGTTCAGTCTCGGCCTGACCTACCTCGACCGTCCGCTGAAGACCTTCGAGTGGAGCGGGTTCGACCTCACCGCCGACTTCGTGCTCGGCCGGCTCGTCCTGGTCGTGGTCGCGGTGCTCATGGCCCTGCTGCCCGCCCTCTGGTTCGGCCGTTTCGACCCCGCCAGGGGTGTCGCCAAGGTCTCCGCCCCCTCGGACGTCCCCCCGGCGGCCGACGTGTTCGCGCCGCCGCCCGGTCTCGCCAGGCCGCGCACCCTCATGGGCCTGCCGAGAACCGAGGTCAGGACGACGGGGGCCAGCGCACGGCTGGTGGCGGGAGAGGTGCGGATCCTCTTACGGGGGGTTCCCCGGTGGTGGTGGCTGGGCGCACTGGCGATCTCCCTCGCCGTCCTGGTGCTCACCTCCTTCTCCGGCGCGGGCCTCACGGCGGCCTCGGCGATCTCCGTGGCCTGGATCTGGCCGATCCTGATCTGGTCCCGGCTGGGCACCCAGCGGCACGAGCACGGTGTGGAGACGCTGATGGCCGCCTACCCGGCGACGGGACGCAGGCTCCTGGCCGAATGGGCGGCCGGGGTCGTCCTCACGGCCCTGGTCGGGGCGGCGCCGCTGGTCTCGGCGGTCATCACCTCGGGCACGGCCGCCGTGGGCACCTGGGTGGCCGCCGTCCTGTTCGTCCCCTCACTCGCCCTCGCGCTCGGTGTGCTCAGCCGTACGCACCGGCTCTTCCAGATCGTCTACCTGGTGCTCTGGTACGTCGCCGTCAACGGCGTCTCCCTCCTTGACTACATGGGGCTGCGGGAGGACGGTCCGTCCTTCGTCCTCGTCGCGGTCCTGGCCGCAGCCCTGCTCGGTGCGGTCTTCCTGGTGGGGCTGGCCAGACGCGACGTCCGGGTCTGAGCACCGCCGCCTCCGGTTCACAGTGATCGTTCGTTCTGAGGAGAAAACGTGTCATTGGAACAGTCCGAGAACGGCAAGAACGCCACCGGTAACCTCGGCCGACGGATAGACCGGCTCGAACGCGAGGTGGAGGAGCTTCGCGAGGCCAACGAGATCCTGCAGTCGATCGCGTCCTTCTTCGCCCACCGAGGAGACGACGCCCACAAGACCCCCTGTGGAAACGCCCACGGAAGCACGGACTGACCGTGGAGCGCCCGTCGAACCCCCGCCAGGCCAGACCGTGTCACATCTCCCACAGCGACGCGGTGGCCATGGCGGGGGAAGGGGAGCGGAGCCGGGCGGGGCTCTCCCCGTGCCTCCGCCACGGCTCCGCTCCCTCGACGGAAGGAGGCCGTGGGGTCCTGCCTGGCCCCACGGCCTCCGGGACTTCCCAGCCTTCAGGGCTCCAAGACCCCTCATCAGCCTCCGGAACTCCACGATCTCCAGGGCTCCAGGAGGTCAGGGGCACAGGGCTTCACAGGCTTCGGCCTCCGGGGTTCCGCGGATCTCCAGGGCTCACCTCCGGAGTTCCGCGGCCTCCCGGAGGGCTCAGGAGGAGTGGACCGTGTCCAGGGAGGGGAAGCGGCGCAGAGAGGGGCTCAGCACCGTGATGAGCGCGACCAGGGCGAAGCCCCCGGCGCACACCAGGAACGTGACAGGCCCATCGGTGAGGGCGACCACGACGCTGCCCAAGGCCGGGCCGATCACCCCGGCGATGCCCGAGCTGAGACCGCTGATCCCGCTCAACCGGCCGCGCATCCCCTCCGGGGCGGCCAGCATCTGGTACGTCAGCACCGTGGTGTTCGCGGCGGGCGCGAGGAAGGCGGCGAGGCCGAAGAGCAGTCCCAGCGGCAGCCCGCCGGGGACGTACGCCATGCCCCCGGTCACGGCGGTCACGACCAGGGAGAAACCGACGACGAGCACGGACGGGCGCAGCGCGGCGGTCAGCCGGGCCGCGACCGCGGCGCCGAGCAGGCCGCCGATCCCGAAGCAGGTCATCATCAGGCCGATCTCGTGGCTGGGGACGTTCTCCTCCCCCGACCTGACCAGGACGACGATGACCAGCGCGCTGAAGACGAGGTTGGTGAGCGTGATCCAGACCAGGGTCATCCGGATCACACCGTGTCCCATGACCCAGCGGATCCCCTCGACGGTGTCGGCACGCGCCCCACGCGCCCGCGGCTCCTCCAACGACTCCGGCTCTTCCAACGACTCCGGTTCCCCCGACTCCCCGGGCTCCCCGGGGAGGACGGCGAGCCGGGGAAGCCTAAGGAAGATCAGCGCCCCGAAGGAGAGCGCGAGCATGATCGCCTGGGTCACGAACGGGGCCGCCGGGTGCAGGGTGAACAGCAGACCGGCGGAGAAGGGGCCGAGCATGGCGGCCACGTACGGCCGTGCCGTGTTGCGGGCCACGGCCGTCATGAGCTGCGACTCGGGCACGACCGTCGGCAGGGCCGCGTGCTCGACGGGGTCGAACACCGAGCCGAGGAAGCCTTCGAGGGCGACGACCAGCAGGACGTGCGGGAAGAAGTACGTGTCCATCACCAGTGCCGCGACGAGGCTCGCCAGCCCGGCGACCCTGGCCGCCTGGCAGACCAGCATGATCTTGCGGCGGTCCCTGCGGTCGGCCAGCACGCCCGCGGGGACCACCGAGATCATGTGGACGGCCGCCATCACGGAGGCGGCAAGTCCCACCTCAAGCGCGGAGCCGGAGCGTGCCATGATCAGCAGCGGTACGGCGACGGCGACGATCTCGATGGTCAGCTCGGAGAGGAGCTGACTTGTCCAGAGGATCGAATAGTTTCGGTTGCGGGAGAGAGGTTTGTTCCCCTCGTCCTCACCCGGTAGAACCGCGGTCACTGTCCACTCCGTCTCGTCGCCGGGCCAGTCGGCCGGAGATCTGCAGGAATTCGACGCGTTCCTTCGCCGGGTCGAGGAGGAACCTGCCCGTGTGCGTCTGGGACGCGCCGCCCAGCTCGCGCATCGTGAAGCGCAGGTCCTCATGGCAGGTCAGCGCGCCGTACGGCCTGCCGCCGATCGACAGCAGGAGCCGTCCCTCGTCCACGCCGATCTCGAAGACCGCCTCGTCGTTGACGAAAGCCCCCAGGACATCCCAATGAGCCGTGACCTCGGGGCCGAGATCCCGGTCCGGGTGGTGCTCCCCCACGACGATCCCCGCCGCGCGCAGCCGTTCGACCAGTGCCGACCACATGGCCTGCCCGGTGTTGGCGTTCGTCGTCAGCGCCACCACGGTGTCGGTGGCGAGGTCGAACCTCAGGTGGCAGGAGGTTCCCTCGCCCGTGCCGTCGTGACCGGCCGTGCGGCCGTCGCCGTACAGTGCCCAGCCGAGGCCCCAGCCGTCGGCGAGGCCGAACGGACCGGCGGAGATCCCGTGGAGCTGGTCGCCGAGCATCGGCCTGGTCGTCTCCGGGCCGAAGGGGCCCTTCGTCCTGTCGTCGGTCAGGAAGAGGCGGGCGAAGGAGAGCAGTTCCTCTGCGCTGAGGGCGAGCGCGCCGTTCGGCGCCTCAAGCGGGGGGAGGTTCTGTTCGACGACGGGGAAGACCTTCCCCCGCGTCGCGCTGACGGCGTGGCCGGCCACCACCTGCGGCCCTGCCCTGCCGTCGAGCCGGGCCGGGATGCCCAGGGGGTCGAGGACGAAGACGTCGACGGCCTCCTCCCAGCTCATCCCGGTGATCTCCTCGATGAGGAGACCGACGACGACGTAGCCGACGTTGGAGTAGGAGAACACCGTGCCCGGCGGATGGGCCAGGTCCGCCTCGCGGCAGTTCCTGGCGACCCAGCGCGCCCGGTCGCCCTCCCCCGCGCCCTCCTCGCGGACGTTGCCCGCCAGGCCCGCGGTGTGGCTGAGCAGTTGGCGCAGGGTCACCACCCGGCCCGCCCCGAACACGGGGAGGTAGGCGGCCAGCGGTACGTCGAGATCGACGTCACCGGCGGCGACCAGCTCCATCGCCACCACGGCGGTGAAGGGCTTGGTGATCGACCCCATGGGGAAGGCCGAGCGGGATGTGACGGCGCGTCCGGAGCCGAGGAGGTGCTCCCCCGTCACGGCGGTGAGGGTACGGCCCCGCCAGCGGACGGCGAGCTGGGCTCCGGGGACCGCGTGGCACCGGGTCAGGTCGGTGAGCAGGGTTGAGAGGTCGTCCGCGTTCACGACCGCAGCCTCTCCGCCACGTGGCGGGCGGCGTCCCGCAGCCCGTCGAGGAGGTCTCCGGCCAATCGTTCGACGGTGGCCGCGGCGTGCAGGTTCTCCGAGTAGTACCAGGTGAGACGCATTCTTCCTCCCTGCACGATGCCGACCACCTCGAAGGGGTGGTCGAGGAGCCCGGCCGGGTCCCTGTCCCTGCCGACCGTGTTGTGGAAGGCGTGGTAGAGCGGGCTTCCCGGCGTGATCGTCAGGTCGCCCGCCTGCCCGTGGTAGTTGAAGATGACGGGCGCGGCCGTACGGGTGGCGAGGGGGGCGCCCGCCGGGCTGAGGTGGCGCAGGACGCCGTATCCCAGGCCCTTGCCGGGGATCGAGCGCACCCGCGCGCGGACGGAGTTGACCAGTTCCGCCCAGTCGCCGGACTCCTCGGGCACCTCGACGCCGACGGGGAAAATCGTGGTGAACCAGCCGACGGTGCGGGAGAGGTCCTCGTCCTCGAAGAGGTCCTCCCTGCCGTGTCCCTCCAGGTCGATCAGGACCCGAGGCGTGCCGGTCCAGCGGCTCAGCGTGCGTGCGAGCCCGGCGAGGATCACCTCGCGGGTCCCGGTGCGGAAGACGCGGACGGCGCCGCGCAGCAGGAGCCTGCTCGTCTCCTCGTCGAGTTCGACAGTGACGCTCCTGACGGAGGAGACCACGGCCGGTCCGTCCCCGTCCACGGGCAGCGGCGGGCTCTCCGGCAGTCCCGTCCAGTACTCCAGCTCGCCGTCGAAGTGGCCCTCCTTCGCGTGGCGCTCCAGCCGGGTGGCCCACCTGGCGAACGGGGTGGTCGGCGGTTCCGCCTGGGCCAGGGTTCCCCGGTAGGCACCCTCCAGGTCGTCGAGCAGGATGTGCCAGGAGACCGCGTCCACCACCAGGTGATGGACCGTGAGGAACAGCCGGGGGCGTTCCCCGGGACCGAGGACGAACAGGAGGGCGCGCAGCAGGGGGCCGTTCGCCAGGTCCAGGCTCGCGTCCGCCTCCGCGGCCAGCCTGTCCATGACCGCCTCGCGGTCGGAGGCGGCGACCTCGGACAGGTCGTGGCGCAGCAGCCCCACCGCCTCGCCGACCGGGGTCACCCACTGCCGCCAGCCGTCGTCGTCGCGGGCGTAGCGCAGCCGCAGCGCGTCGTGCCTCACGGGCAGTACGGCGAGGGCGGCGCGCAGCGCGTCCTCGTCGATTCCGTCGGCCAGTTCGGCGAGGACCGACTGGGTGAAGTGGTGCGGCGCGACCGGGTCGCCCAGCAGGAACTCGCGCTGGACGGGGGTGAGCGCGACGGCGCCGGTGGTCGTCTCCTCCTGGTTCTTCCGCCGGTCACCGCCCTGATCGGGACGCCCCGCGACCTCGGCCAACCGGCCGACGGTCGGGGCGAGGAACAGGTCCCTCGACGTGACGACGATCCCGGCCTGGCGCATCCGGTGGGCCGCCTGGATGCTCAGGATCGAGTCGCCGCCCAGCTCGAAGAAGTCGTCGGTGACCCCGACCCGGTCGAGGCCGAGCAGGTCGGCCCAGATGGCGGCGATGGCCGTCTCGACGTCGTTGCCCGGGGCGACGTAGGTCTCGACGGGGATCTCCGGTTCGGGCAACGCGTCCCGGTCGACCACGCCGTCCACGGTGAGCGGCAGCCGCTCCAGCGGGACGAAGGCCGCGGGAACCATGTAGTCGGGCAACGACGCGCGGGCGAGGTCCCGCAGGTCGTCGACGGGGACCTCGGGGGTGACGTAGGCGACGAGTCCGGTCTCCCCGGCCACGGTCACCACCCGCGTGACGTCCGGGTGGCCGCGCAGCACGGTCTCGACCCGGCCGACCTCGATCCTGAACCCCCGGATCGTGACCTGGTCCTCGGCCCTGCCCAGGCGCTCGACCCGGCCGTCCACGGTCCATCTGGCCAGCTCGCCGGTACGGTGAACGCGCTCGCCCGCCGTACCGAACGGGCTGGCGACGAAGCGCTCGGCGGTGAGGGAGGCCTGGCCGATCCGGCCACGGGCGACCTGGGCGCCCGACAGGTAGAGCTCGCCCCGCACCCCAGGGGGGACAGGGCGCAGCCAGCGGTCGAGGATGTGGACGCCGCTTCCCGCGCCCGGCGCGCCGACCGAGGGGCGTGGGCCGCCGTCGATCCGCTGCAGCAGCGCGCCCGCGGCGCTCTCCGCGACCCGGTGCCGGGTGTGGGCCACCAGGCCGGGTACGGCGGCCAGCGCCCGCCAGAGCGGTTCCCCGACCGTCTCGCCCGTCAGCGTCAGCAACCGGAGGTTCCTGAGCAGGTCCGTGCCGAGGAGGCGTTCCGCCTGGGAGGGGGCCAGGTCGAGGTGGGTGACCCGGTGTTCGCGGACGTAGGCGGCCAGCGCCTCGGGGTCGCGCCTGACCCGGTCCTCGACGAGGTGCGGCTCGTCGCCCCTGGCCAGCAGCAGCAGGGCCAGCAGCAGGTCCTCCGAGCCCGGCGTCGTGGCGATCAGACTGCGCTGGCGGCCGGTTCCCGTCAGGCTCTCCTCAAGGGAGAGCAGCAGGCCGCCCAGATTGCGGTGTTCGAGCACCACCCGTCCGCTCCGGCCGTCCGGTTCGGTCATCTGGAGGATGTAGGCGGCGTTCTCCCCGGTCAGGGCCGTACGGAACCCGTCAGGGTCGGTCGTGGGCAGGCCGCGAAGCGTGACGTCCCGCAGCCGCACCCAGCCCCTCTCCCCCGGCGTGTCGAGGCTCTCGCGGGTGTCGAGGACGAGGGTGGCCGCCGCCTCGCGCAGCACGGCCGCCGTCGATTCCCCGGGCAGGCGCGGATCGACCGGCAGGCAGGCGCCACCGGCCTTGAGCACCGCGAGCAGCGCCACGACCGTCCGCGTGTCCGGTCCGCCGACCACCGCCACGACCCGCTCGGGGCCGACCCCGAGGGACAGCAGGTGGTGGGCGAGCCGGTTGGCCTCGGCGTTGAGCTCGCGGAACGTCATCGGCCGCGCCCTGTCGGGTCCGGCGAGCGCGGCGGAGCCCGCCAGGGTCTCGGCCCGCTCCTCGAAGAGCGTGGGCAGGTCGGCGCGGGGGGCGGACGCCCCGACGGCCCAGGAGGGCGCGCGGAAGCCGGTCTCCGAGGGCAGCGGGAGGGTGGCCAGGCAGCGCCTGTGCCGTCCGACGGCGCCCATCAGCGCCCGCAGGTCGGCGGTGATCCGTTCGATCGTCTCCGGCAGGAACAGCGAGGTGTTGTAGCTGACGGCCACCATCAGCTCTCCGCGCCGTTCGACGAAGTCGAAGCTCAGGTCGTGGCTGAGTTCCCCGCTGACGAAGGGCAGCTCCTCGACCTGGAGGCCGGGCAGGCTCGCGCCGGACGAGCGGTCGCTCTCCAGCCCCACCATGACCTCGACCACGGCGTTGCGGCTGGGGTCGCGCTCCGGCCTGAGCACCTCGACGAGCCGGTCGAAGGGCACCTCCTCGTGGACGAACGCCTCAAGGACCGTGTCGCGCACCTGGGAGAGAAACTCCTCGAAGGGAAGCGACTCGTCGACCGTCGAGCGCAGCGCGACCGTGTTGACGAAGCACCCGATCACGTCCTCGAACTCGTGCCTGCTCCTGCCCGAGGTCGGGGTGCCGACGACGATGTCGTCCTGGCCGGTGTAGCGGGCGAGCAGCACCTTGATCACGGCCACCAGCGTCATGAACAGCGTGGCGTCCCGGCGCGCGGCCACCTCCCTGAGCCCCACCACGACCTCGGGGGCGATCTCGACGAGCCGCATCGCCCCGGCCGCCTGCCGTACGGCGGGGCGGGGGAGGTCGGTCGGCAGGTCGAGGGGGCGCACCCCGGCGAGCCTGTCGCGCCAGTAGTCCAGGTGCCGTTCCATCGCCTGGCCGTTCACCAGGTTCCGCTGCCAGGCGGCGTAGTCGGCGTACCGTACGGCGAGCGGCGGCTGTTCGACCCGCTCTCCCCTGAGGGCCGCGCCATACTCGGCCTCAAGTTCGCGGGTCAGCAGGTCGAGGGACCATCCGTCCACGGCGATGTGGTGCGCGAGGAAGGCCAGCACGTGGTCCTGGTCGCCGAGCCGTACCAGCGTGGTCCTGAAGACCGGACCCCAGCCCAGGTCGAACGGCCGGGCCGTCTCCCGGCGCAGATACTCCTCAAGCGTGAGGTCCGTGAGGTCCTCGCGCTGGATGGTGACCGGTTCGGCGGGCTGGACCACCTGGACGGGGTCGCCGTCCACGGTGCTGAAGGTCGTGCGCAGCGGTTCGTGCCTGGCGACGATCCTGCTCAGCGCGGCGCCGAGTGCCCCGGTGTCCAGTTCGCCGCGCAGCCGCAGGGCGGTGACCACGGTGTACTCGGTGCTGTCGGGGTCGAAGTCGTGCAGGAACCACAGGCGCTGCTGGGCGTAGGAGAGCGGGGCGGGGCCGTACTCGGCGGTGGGAAGCAGCGGCGCGTCGTCGGCGGCCGTCCCCTCGGCGAGCACCGCGGCCAGGCCCTCGACGGTCGGGGTGTCGAACAGTTGCCGTGGGGAGGGGGCCAGGCCGAAGTGGGTCCTGATCCGGGAGATCACCCGGATGCTGAGGATGGAGTCACCGCCCAGCTCGAAGAAGTCGTCGGTGACGCCGACCCTGGAGACGCCGAGCACCTCGGCCCAGATCCGCGCCAGGACGCGTTCGGCCTCGGTGCGCGGCGGGACGTGGAGGGCCGTGGAGCTCTGCTGGGCGTCGGGGCTGGGCAGCGCCTTCCTGTCCACGGTGCCGCTGGGGTTCAGCGGCAGCGCCTCGATCAGGACGAACGCGGAGGGCACGGCGGGGGTGGGCAGTGCCTGGACGAGGTAGGCGCGCAGCTCCGCGAGGTCGGGCTCGGTCCCCGGGCGGGGCACCACGTAGCCAACGAGCCTGCTGTGGCCCGCCTCGTCCTTCCTGACGGCCGCGGCCGCCGCCTCGACCCTGGGGTGGCGGGCGAGGGCGGCCTCGACGTCGCCGAGTTCGATGCGGAACCCACGGATCTTGACCTGGTCGTCGGCCCTGCCGAGGCATTCGAGGTTGCCGTCCCCGCGCCACCGGGCGAGGTCGCCCGTCCGGTACATCCGCTCCTCGCCCCCGGCGAAGGGGTCGCGCAGGAAGCGCTCGGCGGTCAGCTCGGGGCGGTTGAGATAGCCCCGCGACACCCCGTCCCCGGCGATGTAGCACTCCCCGACGGCGCCGACCGGGACGGGCCGCAGCTCGGCGTCGAGGACGTAGATCCGGGTGTTGGCCAGCGGCCTGCCGATCGGCACGAACGCCGCCTGGCCCACGGGGTCGCCGCCGAGCCGGAAGACCGTGGAGTCCACCGTGGTCTCCGTCGAGCCGTAGGCGTTGGCGATGATCACGTCGTCCCCGCCGAACACCGTGAGCACCTCGGCCGCGGCGTCCACGGGCCAGCCCTCGGAGCCGACCATCAGCACCCGCAGGGAGTCCGGCCGCTCGCCGCGCCAGACGAACTCCGCGGCCAGGGCCCTGGCCAGCACGGGGACGGTGACCATGAGCTGGGTCCCGGTCTCCAGCATGAGGTCGGCGATGGCGACCGGGTCGGCCATGGCCCGCGTGGGACACACCACCATGTGGCCGCCGAACAGGGCCGAAAGCAGGAAGTCGCCGAAGAACAGGTCCACGGAGAGGCTGGAGACCGACAGGCAGCGCGGCCTGAGCGCGGTCAGGCCGTAGTGGTCGTCCCAGGCCCGCACCATGTGGTGCATGTGGCGGTGGGCGACCATGACGCCCTTCGGACGGCCCGTGGTGCCCGAGGTGTAGGCCACGTAGGCGAGGTCGTCGGGCTCGACGACGACCTTCGGTGGTGTGCCGGGCAGCCCGTCGAGCGAGGCCCGGTCGCGGTCCAGGCAGACGACCGCCGCCTGATGGCCCGCGACCCGGTCGAGCAGCGGCTCCTGGGTGATCACGACGGGGGCACCGGCGTCCTCAAGCATCAGGGCCAGCCGCGGCGCCGGATATTCGGGGTCGAGCGGCACAAAAGCCCCACCCGCCTTGAGTACGGCCAGCAGCGCGACCACCGCGTCCACCCCGCGGTCGACGCAGACGCCGACGAGGACCTCGCGCCCGACCCCGAGCCCGACCAGGCGGTGCGCGAGCTGGTTGGCCCGCCGTTCGAGCTCGGCGAAGGTGAGGGTCTCGGCACCGCAGCTCACCGCGGGCTGCCCGGGGACTGTCGCGGCCCGCTGGGTGAAGAGTTCGTGGACGCACGCGGCGGGCGGGAACGCGGTCGCGGTGTCGTTCCACTCGGTGAGCACCCGGCGCCGTTCCGGCTCGGTGAGCAGGGGGAGGTGCGCCACCCGGGTGTCCGGGGCCTCGGCCAGCGCGCCGAGCAGCGTGTCCAACCGGCCCAGGAGGCGCTCGGCGGTCTCCTCGTCGAACAGGTCGGGGTCGTACCCCAGCGCCAGGACGAACTCCTGCCCGGCGTGGGCCGTCAGGGTGAGGGCGTAGTTGGTGTGCTCGTCCCCGCCCAGCTCCGACAGGCGCAGGCCGTACCTCGCGGCGGCGTGCTCGTCGTAGGGGTAGTTCTCGAAGACCACGATGCTGTCGAAGAGCGTGGTCCCGCTGGGCACGCCCGCGGCCCGCTGGACGTGCGCGAGCGGGAGATACTCGTGGTCGCGTCCCTGGGCCTGGGCGTCCTGCAGGCGCCGCATCCACTCGTCGGCAGGGCTCTCGCCGTCCACGGCGACCCGGATCGGGACGGTGTTGACGAACAGGCCGATGATCGACTCGACCCCGGCGAGGCCGGGCGGACGGCCGGAGACCGTGGCGCCGAAGCACACCTCCCGCTCGCCGCTGAGCCGCGACAGCAGCACCGCCCACGTCCCCTGCACGAGGGTGTTGACGGTGACCCTGGCCTCCCGCGCGAACGTGTAGAGCCGCCGGGAGCGCTCGGGAGACAGGGTCAGCCGGAGTTCGCGGGAGGAGCGGGTGTCGTGGGCCCTGACGGGCGGACGGTCGTAGGGCAGCGGGGTCGGCGCGGTGAACCCGTCCAGGACGGCGCCCCAGTGGCGCCGCGCCCCCTCCTGGTCCTGCGCGTCCAGCCACGCCACGTAGTCCCGGTAGGGGCGCCGGATCTCGGGAGCGCCGACCGGTCCCCCGGTCGTCGCCGCGTACTCCGCCAGGACGTCGGAGAGCACCCCGGCGAAGCTCCACCCGTCGATCATCATGTGGTGGGCCGACCACAGCAGGTGGACCGCGCTCTCCGACAGGCGCACGACCGCCAGGCGGAGCAGTGGCGCCCTGCCCAGGTCGAGTGGCTGTTCCCGCCACCGGTCCCACAGGTCCTCCGAGGCGCGGCGCCGTTCCTCCTCCGTCATGGCCCGGTGGTCGTGGTGGGTGACGGGGACGCGCACGGCCGCGTGGACGACCTGGACGGGGACCGGGACGTCCTCCCAGACCACGGCGGTGCGCAGCACCGGGGTCCGCTCGACGACCCGCTGCCAGGCCCTGGCGAGCGCCACGGGGTCGGTGACGCCGTCGAGCCTGGCGCGGAAGTAGCCGGTGTAGAGGTCGCGTCCCGGCTCGGAGAGGGTGTGGAAGAGCATGCCGCTCTGGGCGAACGTGAGCGGGTAGATGTCCTCGACCTGCCCGTCCCCACCGGTGAGGCGGTCGATCGCCGCCTGGTCGAGGGGGGCGAGGGGGAAGTCGGAGGGGGTGAACCCACCCGCGCCCGGCGCCGTGCAGTGCTCGACGATCTCCTCAAGGGCGGTTGTGAACTCCTCGGCGAGCCGCCTGACCGTCTCCTCGCGGTGCAGGCCCTCGGCGTAGGTCCAGTGGAGGTGGAGCCTGCCCTCGCGGACCAGCCCGGTGACCTCGATGAGGTACGGCCTGGCCTGGGTGGGGCTCCGCTCGGCCCCCTCGGTCTCGCCCCAGCCCCTGACCAGCCCGGTGCCCTCGTCCTCGACGTCAAGACGGCCGTGGTAGTTGAAGCTGATCTGGGGTTCGGAGACGCCGTCGGAGAGGCGGGGGTCACCGGCCAGATAGCGCAGGGCGCCGTAGCCGAGCCCGTTGTGCGGCACCGCGCGCAGGTGCTCCTTGACGCCCCTGAGCGTGGCGCCCCAGTCCCGCTCCCTCGGGACGGTCAGCGCGACGGGGAACAGGCTGGTGAACCAGCCGACCGTGCGAGACAGATCGACGTCGTCGAACAGCTCCTCCCTGCCGTGGCCCTCCAGCGCGACGAGCGTCGTCCGGTCGCCGGTCCAGTCGCTCATGACCCGGCCGAGCGCGCTGAGCAGCACGTCGTTGATCTGCGTCCGGTAGGCCGAGGGCACGTCGCGCAGCAGCGCCCGCGTGCTCTCCTCGTCCAGCTCGACGCTGACCGTGCGCTCCTCGCCGACGGCGTTGGTCCCGGTGCCCTCAAGGGGCAGCCGCGTGACCTGCCGTCCGGCGACCTCCGCCCAGTGGTCCGCCTCCCCGGCGAACCCTCCCGAGGCCGTGAAGTCCGCGAGCCTGGCCGACCAGTCGCGGAAGGAGGTCGTCCTGCGGCCGAGATCGACCGGCAGGCCGTCCCGCGCCCACGTGTAGGCCCGCTCCAGGTCGGAGACCAGGACCCGCCAGGAGATGCCGTCGACCACCAGGTGGTGCGCGGCCAGCAGCAGCCGTGGCCCGCGCCCCCGGCCGAGCAGGAACAGCCGGGCCCGCAGCAGCGGCCCTGTCGCCAGCGGGAAGCCGCTCTGCGCCCTGAGCGACTCGGCCCGCATCTCCTCGTCCTGCCGCTCGGCGCCGAGGGACGACAGGTCGACCCGGCGCAGAACCTCCCCGTGCTCCGCCTCGTCGTTGCGCAGCCGCCACCCGTCCTCTCCGGGTACGGCCCGCAGCCGCAGCGCGTCGTGCTGGTCGAGGAGGGCGGTGATGGCCGTGGCCAGGGCGTCCTCGTCGAGTTCCTCGGTGAGTTCGAGCACCACGGTCTGGTTGAACCGGTCACGGCTGTCGGCGAGGTTCTCGAAGAACCAGTGCTGGATGGGGGTCGGGAGCACCTCGCCGGAGACGGGGCCGTCCTGCGCCCCCACCGTGTGCTCGGTGCCCGCCTCCGCGGCGAGTTCCGCGATGGTCTGCCGCAGGAACGCCTGCCTGGCCGTCAGCAGCAGTCCCCGTTCCCTGGCGCGGGCCACGACCCGCAGGCTCAGGATGGAGTCGCCGCCCAGGTCGAAGAAGTTGTCCTCGACGCCTACCTCGTCGACGCCGAGCAGCTCCGCCCAGATCCGCGCGAGCGTCTCCTCGGCCGGGGTTCTGGGTGCCACCCTGGCCTCGGACAGGTCGCGGCGCAGCTCCGGTTCCGGCAGGGCCCTGCGGTCCACCTTGCCGTTGACGTTCAGCGGCAGCCGGTCGAGGGCCACGACGACGGAGGGCACCATGTGCTCGGGGAGCTGGTCGCGGGCGAAGGAGCGCAGGTCGGCGGTGGTCGGGCCGTCGGCGACGGCGTAGGCGACCAGGCGCCGTGTCCCCCGCTCGTCCTGCTTGACCGCCACGGCGACGGCGTGGACGCCGGGGTGCCTGGCCAGGGCCGCCTCGATCTCGCCGAGTTCGATGCGGAAGCCACGGATCTTGACCTGGTCGTCGGCGCGGCCGAGATAGTCGAGCACGCCACCGGGCAGCCACCGCGCCCGGTCGCCGGAGCGGTACATCCGGCTTCCCGGGGGGCCGAGCGGGTCGGCGACGAACCGTTCCGAGGTCAGGCCGGGGGCGCCGAGGTATCCCCGGGAGAGGGCGGTCCCGGCGAGATAGACCTCGCCAGGGACCCCCGCCGGGACCGGGCGCAGCCACCGGTCCAGCACGTAGGCCCTGACCCCCTGAAGGGGCCGCCCGATGGGCACCGCCCCGGTGATCTCCTCGGGGACGAGCGGGCCGTTCATGCTCACGCACACCGTCGCCTCTGTCGGGCCGTAGGCGTTGAACAGGCGGTGACGGCCCGCCCAGGCGCGGACGAGCTGGGGTGGGCACGCCTCTCCGCCGAGGATCAGCGTCAGCTCCGCGGGCAGCGTCTCGGCGGGCAGCTCCGCCAGCGCGCTCGGCGGGAGGACGACGTGGGTGACGCGGTGACGGACCAGCGTCTCGACGAGGGGCTCGCCGGGCAGCCGCCGTTCCCTGGGGGTGACGACCAGCGTGCCTCCGGTCAGCAGGGACAGGCTCAGCTCCCAGAACGCCGCGTCGAACCCGAGCGAGGCGAACTGCAGGAACCGCGTGCCGGGTCCCGCGCCGAAGTACGAGGCCGACCCCTCAACGAGGCCGCGCACGCCCGCGTGGGTCACCACCACGCCCTTGGGACGGCCGGTCGAGCCCGAGGTGTAGATCACGTAGGCCGGGTGCGCGGGAAGCGGCCAGGGAAGCTCCCCCTCGGAGTCGTCGGACGGGACGCCCTCGGACAGGTCGAGAACCCTGAGCCCCTCGGGGAGCCGCTGGTCGAAGGCGGCGGAGGTGATCACCAAAGTGGGCCGCGCGTCGTCGAGCATCAGCCTGAGCCGTTCCTGCGGGTTGTTCGCGTCCAGCGGCAGGTAGGCAGCCCCGCTCCTGAACACCGCGAGCGTCGCGACGACCATCTCGACGGACGAGGGCAGCGCGACCGCCACGATCTCCTCGGGCCCCGCGCCCTCCCTGACGAGCACGCGGGCGAGCCGCTCCGCCCTCGCCGCGACCTCCGCGTAGCTGAGCGGCCCCTCCTCGGAGACGAGCGCGACCGCGTCGGGGTCGCGGGCCACCTGGTCGGCGAACAGCTCCGGCACCGTGCGGACGGCCGGGTGTTCGAAGGTTCCCCCCCACTCGGTGACGAGGCGCCGTGTCTCCTCCTCGGAGGTCATGGGCACCGTGGCCAGCGGGGCGTCCGGACGCTCGACGACGCCCCGAAGCAGGGTGACCAGGTGCTCGGCCATCCGTTCCGCGGTGGCCTCGGTGAACAGGTCGGTGGTGTAGCCGACGTACGCCAGGAGTGTCCCGTCCCGCTCGGCGAACTCGAAGGAGACGTCGGCGTCCACGGTGACCACGGGCGGGTCGATCTCCTCGATCCGCAGCCCCGGCACCTCGACGGGCCTGGGCGGGGCGCCGTGCAGGCTCACGGTCGCCTCGGCGAGCACGGGCCTGCTGGGGTCGCGCTCGGGGCGCAGCGCCTCGACGACCTTCTGGAACGGCACGCCTCCGTTGGCCATGGCGTCGAGCGTGGCCAGCCGTACAGAACGCAGCGTCTCGGTGAACGACAGGGTCTCGTCGATCGAGGTCCGCAGCACCACGGTGTTGACGAAGAAGCCGACGACGTTGTCCACCTCGACCCGGTCACGGCCGGCCAGCGGGGTGGTCACGGCGATGTCCTGCCTGCCGGACCAGCGGGCGAGCACGACCTTCACGGCGGTGGCGAGGGTCATGAACAGGGTGGCGCCGTTCGCGCCGCCCAGCTCCCGCAGCCGGGAGACCACCGGGGCGGGCACCTGGAAGGTGTGCCGCAGGCCCGCCCCGGTCCTGACCGGCGGTCTTGGGTGGTCGGTCGGCAGGTCGAGCGGTTCGAGTCCGTCGAGCCTGTCCCGCCAGTAGGCCAGTTGCCCGGCGCTCTCCTCCGGCCGGTGCTCGCGCTGCCAGACGGCGAAGTCGCCGTACCCGACCGGCAGCGGCGGCAGCTCCGCGTGTCCGCCGTCGAGGGCGGCCGTGTACAGCGCGGCCAGCTCGCGGGTCAGCACCCGCATGGACCAGCCGTCGGTGACGATGTGGTGCATGGCCAGGACCAGCACGTGCTCGTCGGCGGCCAGCCTGAGCAGGTGCGCCCGCAGGACCGGCCCCCGGCGCAGGTCGAACGGCCGCGTCATCTCCCCCAGCATGCACCGCCGCGTGGCCTCGGAACGCTCGTCCGCCGGGAGCGCGGACAGGTCGGTGACGGTGAGGGGAACGTCCGCCTCGGCGTTCACCACCTGCGCCCCGCGCCCGTCGACGGAGGTGAAGACGGTGCGCAGCGAGCCATGCCGTACGGCGAGCTGGCGCAGTGCCCCGGTGATGGCCCGCTCGTCCACCTCGCCCAGCAGGCGCAGCGCGTGGGCGGTGTTGTGCTCGACGCTCTCCGGATTGACCTCGTACAGGTACCAGAGCCGCTCCTGCGCCGGGGACAGGGGAAGCGGGCCGTCCGTGGCGACCGGGCGCAGGGGGTGTTCCTCGACCGGGTCTGCGGCCCGGCCCGCGAGCCGCCGCAGCAGCGCCTCCCGTGCCCCCTCGGGCAGGGCCGTCGCGTGCTCCTCGTGTGCGGGGGGCTTGTTCACGCTTGTCCTCCGATCTCGGTGCCGGACACGGCCGCCTGCTCCCAGTCGGCCAGGATCTTCCGCCGGAGCAGTTCGGCGAGGGAGGCGATCGTGGGGGCCTCGAAGAAGTCGCGGGGGGATACCTCGACGCCGAAGGCCCGGCCCATCCTGGCCATCAGCCGCAGGCTCGTGACGGAGTCGCCGCCCAGGTCGAAGAAGTTGTCCTCGACGCCGATCCGCTCCCCGCCGAGCAGGTCGGTCCAGATCTGGGCGAGCGCCTCCTCTGTGGGGTCGCGGGGCGCCACGTAGCCGGTGCTGGTGCCGTCCTCGCGTCTGGGGGCGGGCAGCGCGCGGCGGTCCACCTTCCCGGTCGGGCTCAGCGGCAGCCTCGGCAGCGTGACGAAGACCGAGGGCACCATGTAGGCGGGCAGCGTCGCGGCCAGTGCCTCGCGCAGGGCCTCGCTCCTCGGGGCGTCGTCCTGCCGGGGCACCACGTAGCCGACCAGCCGTCTGTGCCCCGAGTCGTCCTGGGCGGCGACCACGACCGCGTCGGCCACCTCGGGCAGGGCGAGCAGGGCGCTCTCGATCTCGCCCAGTTCGATGCGGAATCCCCTGAGCTTGATCTGGTGGTCGACCCGCCCGCCGAACTCAAGCTGGCCCCGGGCGTTCCACCGTACGAGGTCGCCGGTGCGGTAGAGCCGTGAGCCGGGCGGCCCGAACGGGTCGGCGACGAAGGCCAGGGCGCTCAGGTCGGGCCGGTTGAGGTAGCCGCGGGCCAGCCCGGCGCCGCCGACGTACAGCTCGCCGGTGACGCCGACCGGGACGACGCGCAGCCGGTCGTCGAGGACGTAGAGCCTGATGTTGTCGGCCGGGGTGCCGATCGGCACGTTGCGGTAGACGGCCCCGTCCTCCACGCGGAACCTGCACACCGCGACCGCGGTCTCGGTCGGCCCGTAGACGTTCATGAGCCTGCGTCCCCGCGACCACTCGCGCGCCAGCTCCGGCGGGAGCACGTCGCCGCCGAGGCCGAGGTTGACCAGGTCGGGTACGGCGCGCGGATCGACGGCGACCACCGCGGCCGGGGGCATCGTCATCGCGGTGATGCCGTGCTCGTGCAGGTGCCTGGCGAGCGTCGTCGGGCTGCGCTGGGCCTCGGGGTCGGGGATGACCAGGGTCGCCCCGGCGGTGAGCGCCTTGAAGATCTCCCACACGCTGCCGTCGAAGCTCATCGTGTAGAGCTGCATGACGCGGGAGCCGGGGCCGAGGCCGTACCAGCGGTGACCGACCGTGGTGATGTTGCACAGCGCGCGGTGCTCGATCACCGCGCCCTTCGGGCGGCCCGTCGAGCCGGAGGTGTAGATGACGTAGGCCATGTCCCGCGCGCCGCCGGGGATCGGCGGCGCGGTCTCCGGGCGGGTGGCGGCCAGGGCGATGACCCGTTCGACGGACAGCACGGCCGCCCCCGTCTCGGGGAGCCTGCCGAGCAGGTGTTCCTGGGTGAGCAGCAGCGGCGGCCTGGCGTCGTCGAGCATCGTCCGCAGCCGTTCCGCGGGGAAGTCGGGGTCCAGCGGGAGGTAGGCGCCGCCCGCCTTCAGCACGCCGAGGATGGCGACGATGGCCTCGACGCTACGCTCGACCGAGACGCCGACCAGGGTCTCCCTGCCGACGCCCACGGACAGGAGGTGGTGGGCGAACCGGTTGGCCTGCCTGTCCAGTTCGGCGTAGCTGACGTGCCTTCCCTCGTGGATGAGGGCGACGGCCTCGGGGCGGATCCGGGCGTGCTCGGCGATCACCCGCTCCACCCGGCGGTCGATGTCGGCCTCCGAGGCGGTGGCGGTCCACTCCTCGACGATGAGGCGACGCTCCTGCTCGGTGAGGATGGGCAGGTCACCGACCTTGCGTCCCGGGTCGCGGGCGATCTCCCCGAGGAGCGTCCCCAGGTGACCGGCGATCCGTTCGGCGGTGGCCGTGTCGAACAGCTCGCTGTCGTAGTGCAGCAGCAGCGAGAGCCGCTCCCCGGCGTGGACGATCACGTTCATCGGGTAGCTGGAGCTGTTGCTCGCGGTGATGTCGGGGAAGCCCAGGCCGTACCGCTCGCCGATCGCGAGGTCGGCGGGGTAGTTGTCGAAGGCGACGATGCTGTCGAACAGGGTGGTGTCGTCCCGCAGCGGCGCGCAGCTCCGCACCTCGGTCAGCGACATGTGGCCGTGCCTCCTGGCCTCGGCCTGCTCCTCCTGGAGCCGGTGCAGCCACCCTCCGAGATCGGCGTCCTGGTCGACCTCGACCAGCGCGGGCAGCGTGTTGATCATGAGGCCGATCATGGTGTCGGCCCCGTCGAGGTCGTCGGGGCGGGAGGCCACGGTCGCGCCGAAGCAGACGGTCCGCTCCCCGCTGTAGCGGGCGAGCAGTACGGCCCAGGCACCCTGGATGAGCGTGTTCACCGTGACCCTGCACTCCCTGGCCGCGGCGTACAGGCGCCGGGAGATCTCCGGGGACAGCGTCAGCCCGCTCTCGGCCGGGGTGACCGCCCGCTGGTCGTCCGTGCGGGGCCGGTCGTAGGGCAGCGGGGTGCGCGCCTCGACCCCCGCGAGGGTCCTGCGCCAGTACTCCTCGGCCTCGGTGAGGTCCTGGGCGGCCAGCCAGCTCACGTAGTCGGCGAACGGCCGCCGCCGTGGCGCGGCGAACTCCCCCTCCCCGGCGAGCGCGGTGTACTCGCCGAGCACCTCGGAGAGCACCTGCATGGTGCTCCACCCGTCGAACAGGATGTGGTGGAAGGTCCAGAACACCTGGATCCGGTGGCCGCCGAGGTCGGCCAGGGCGATCCGCGTCAGCGGGGCGGCCCCGATGTCGAGCCGCCGTTCCTTGTCCTGGCGGAGGTGGTCCTCGGCGGCCCTTCGCTGCCCCTCCTCGTCCAGCGCGCTCCAGTCGAGGCGGGTCACCGGACAGCGGGCCGCGGTGTGGACCACCTGGAGGGGCTCGGGCAGGCCGTCCCAGACCAGGCTGGTGCGCAGCACCGGCTCCCGGTCCACGACCCGCTGCCAGGCGGCTTCGAGCAGGTCGGGACGGTGGACGTCCTTCAGCGTGAAGGAGAGCTGCTCCTGGTAGGTCCCCTGCTCCCGGTCCATCAGGGAGTGGAAGAGCAGCCCGCTCTGCATCTGGGTCAGTGGATAGACGTCCGCCACCGACCTGCCGTCCCCCACCAGGCGGTCGATGTCGGCCTGGCCGAGTCCCGCCGAGGGGAAGTCAGACGGGGTACGGCCACCGGCCCCCGGCTCCGCGCAGTGGGCGACGACCCGGGCGAGGTTCTCGACGAACTCCTCCCCGAGCCGCCTGACGGTCTCCTCCCGGTGCAGGCCCTCGGAGTAGGACCAGGCGAACTCAAGCTCGCCGTCGATCACCTGGCCCACGATGTCGATCAGGTGCAGCCGGGTGGCGTCCCGGTCCTCGCGCAGCCCTATCCCGGAGACTGCCGAGTACAGGCCGCCCGTTTTGACAGGGCCGTCGAAGCGCCCCAGGTAGTTGAAGCTCACCGGCGGAAGCGGGTCCCCGGCGAGCCTGCCCTCGTCGGCGCCGTAGTGGCGCAGCGCGCCGTACCCGAGGCCGCGCAGCGGGATCGCCCGCACCCGCTCCTTGACCGCCTTGAGCCGCTCCCCCCAGTCGCCGTCCCCGGGGTCGGCCAGCGCGACCGGGAAGTAGGAGGTGAACCAGCCGACCGTGCGGGACAGGTCGACGTCGTCGAACAGCTCCTCGCGGCCGTGCCCCTCAAGGGCGATCACCACCCGCTCGCGTCCCGTCCAGCCGGAGAGCACCGGCGTGAGCGCGGCGAGCAGCACGTCGTTGATCTCCGTACGGTAAACGGGGGGCACGTCGCGCAGCAGCGCCGTGGTCCTGGCGGCGTCCAGCCGTACGCGCACCTGGCGGGTGTCTGCCACCCGGTTGGCGCCGTGGCCGTCGAGCGGGAGCGTCCCGTCGTTCCCGCGCGTCACCCCCTCCCAGAACGGGAGCTGGTCGGCGAGGCCGCCCCCGGCCGCGTGGGCGGCGAGCCTGCGGCTCCAGTCGCCGACCGAGGAGGTCACGGCCTCCAGTTCACGCCGGTGGTAGGCCCGCTCCAGGTCGTCCAGCAGAACCCGCCAGGAGACGCCGTCCACCACGAGGTGGTGGGCGATGAGCGCGAGGCGGGCCTGGCGGCTCTGTCCCACGGTGAACAGCACGGCCGTGAACACCGGGCCGGTGACGGGGTCGAGGGCCGTGGCGACGCGCGCGGACTCCCGTTCGACAGCCGCGTCGAGCTCCTCCGCCGCCACGCCGGACAGGTCCACGGTGTGGAAGACCGTGGCGTGCTCGGCGGGGACGGTCTCCTGCGCCCACCGGTCCCCGTCCTGGACGAGGCGGGTCCGCAGCGCGTCGTGGTGGCCGACCAGCGCCGAGACGGCCGCGCGCAGGGCCGCGACGTCCGGCTCCCCCGCGAGTTCGGCCACCACGAACTGTTCGAACCTGGCGCCCACCCCCCGGTGGGTGAGGAACCAGTGCTGGATGGGCGTCAACGGCTGCTTGCCGTACGGCGAGGCCTCGGGAGACCGGGTTTCGTTGAGCGGGGTGAGCCCGGGGGCGAGCACCGCGATCGTCTGCCAGCGGAACAGGTCCTTGGAGTGCAGCCGGAACCCGGCGGCGCGGACGCGGGCCACCACCTGGAGGCTGAGGATCGAGTCGCCGCCCAGGGCGAAGAAGTTGTCCTCGGTCCCCACCCGTTCCGCGCCGAGGACCTCGGCCCAGATGTCGGCGAGCAGCCGCTCGACCGGCGTCGCGGGGGCGGTGTGGGTCTCGACCGGTACGGCGGGGCTGGGCAGCGCCGCTCTGTCGATCTTGCCGTTGGCCGACAGGGGCATGCTGTCGAGCGGCACGAAGGCCGAGGGCACCATGTAGCCCGGCAGGTGGAGCCCGACGTGTCCGGCCAGGTCGGCGGAATCGACGCGCGCTCCCGGCTCGGCGACGACGTAGGCAACCAGTTGCCGTGCCTGCCGTACGACGACGACGGCCTGGGCGACGGCCGGGTGGGCGCCCAGCACGTTCTCGATCTCTCCCAGCTCGATCCGGTAGCCACGGATCTTGACCTGGTCGTCGGCGCGGCCCAGGAAGTCGAGGGTTCCGTCCGGTCTCCAGCGGACCAGGTCGCCGGTGCGGTACATCCGGGAGCCGGGAGGCCCGAAGGGGCAGGCGACGAACCGTTCTGCGGTCAGGTCGGGCCGTCCCGCGTATCCCCTGGCCAGACCGGCGCCGCGCAGGTGGAGTTCGCCGGGCACCCCGACGGGCACGGGGGCGCCGTGGCCGTCGAGCACGTAGGCCGCGGTGCCGTCGATCGGACCGCCGATCGACGGCAGGCCGGTCCCCTGCCCGACGGGTCCGGCGGTGGCGACGACGGCGTTCTCCGTGGGGCCGTAGGCGTTCACGAGGGTGAACGGCAGGCCGGGCGCGGGCCTGCGGTGGAGCACGTCCCCGCCGGTCAGGACCGTGCGCAGCCGGGTCCCGGTGATCCCCGGCTCGTCCAGCAGGGACTCGATCCTCGGCGTCGGCACGAAGGCGGTCGTGGTGCCCTGCCGGGTGAACCAGGCGACGAGCGCCCCGGGGTCGTCCAGGGTGTCCTGGTCGGGCTGGTCGATCCTGGCGCCGCCGTACAGGTAGGGCCACAGCTCCCACACCGTGGCGTCGAACCCGAGCCCGGCCAGGTGGCTCGCCCGGTCCTCCTGTCCGATCCCGAAGGCCCGCAGGTGCCATTCGCACAGGTTGGCCAGGCCGAGGTGGGAGACCATGACGCCCTTGGGCAGCCCGGTCGAGCCGGAGGTGTAGATGACGTAGGCGAGGTCGTCCCATTCGACCTCGACCAGCGGATCGGTGTCCGGCCACTCACCGACGGCGAGATCGACGACCGTGGCCCCGGTCTCCGGCAGGTCTCCCGTGGCGACGACGACGGGGGCGCCGGTCTCCCGCACGATGTGCGCGAACCGGGCGGCGGGGATGTCGGGGGCGGTCTGCACGAAGGCCCCGCCCGCCTTGAGCACGCCCAGCATGGCCACGGCCAGCTCCGGCTCACGTCCGAGGCGCAGCACCACGGAGCTTCCCCTGCCGACCCCGAGGCCGCGCAGGCGGTTGGCCAGCCGGTTGGCCAGCCCGTCGAGCTCGGCATAGGTAAGGCTCGTCCCCGCCGAGGCGATGGCGACCGCCTCCGGCCTGACCGCCGCCCAGCGCGCGACCCTCCGGTGGACCGGCTCCCCAGGCCGTGGGGCCTCGGCGGCGCCGTTCCACTCGACGAGCAGCCGCCGCCGCTCGGCGTCGTCCAGCATCGGCACCTCGCCGAGCGGGCGTTCCGGCCCGGCCAGGAGGTTGTCGAGCAGGGTGCGCAGGTGGACGGAGATCCGCTCAACGGTCTCGGCGTCGAACAGGTCGGTGTTGTACTCGATCATGACGTCGAGGGCGTCCGGCCGCTCGGTGAACTCCAGGGTGAGGTCGAAGACCGCAGCGGGCCTCGGCAGGGCGAGCCGTTCCGCGCGCAGCCCGCCGAACCCCCCTGCCGTCTCCGCGGCGGGCGCGTTCTGCAGCACGATCATCGCCTGCACCAGTGGCGTACGGCTCGCGTCCCGCTCCTGGCACAGCTCGTCGACCAGCCGGTCGAAGGGCACGTCCTGGTTCGCCAGCGCCCCGAGCACCGTCTCCCGCACCCGGTCCAGGAAGGCCGTGAAGGAGAGCCGGTCGTCGACCGTCGAGCGCAGGACCACGGTGTTGATGAAGGCCCCGACGATCCCCTCAAGCTCGGGACGGTCCCGCCCGGAGGTGGCGGTGCCGACGGCCACGTCCCGCGTGCCGCCGTACCTCGCCAGCAGCACCTGCCCCGCCGCGACCAGCGTCATGAACAGGGTGGCGCCGTTGGCCTGGCCGTACTCCCTGAGGCGTGTCAGCAGGTCGGGGCCGAGGGTGAGGCGCTTGGCCGCGCCCGCGGAGGTCCTGACGGCGGGGCGGGGCCGGTCGGTGGGCAGTTCGAGCGGGGGCAGGTCCGCGAGGCGCTCCCGCCAGTACCGGATCTGGGGGTCGAGGCGTGACTCGTCGAACTCCTCGCCCTGCCAGGCTGCGTAGTCGAGGTAGCCGATTCCCAGGGGCTCCAGGTCGGCCCCGGAGTAGAGCGCGGCCAGCTCCCCGACGAGCGTGTTCAGCGACCAGCCATCGACGGCCATGTGGTGGACGCCGAGCACGAGGACGTGCTCGTCCTGCCCCCGCCTGATCAGCAGTGCCCGGGCCAGCGGACCGTGTTCGAGGTCGAAGGGGGTGGCGGTCTCCCGGGCGAGAAGCCGGTCCTGCTCGCTCTCGCGTGCCTCGCCGTCCAGCCCGGTCAGGTCGGCGTACGCCAGGGGCATCCCGGCGTCGTCGGATGGGCGGACGAGCGCGGCCGGTTGGCCCTCGGTGACGACGACCGTGGTCCGCAGCGCCTCGTGCCTGGCCAGGAGGGCGCCGAGCGCCCCGCGCAGCGCGTCACGGTCGAGCGCGCCGCGCAACCGCAGGGCGGTGTGGACGTTGTACTCGACCTCCCCCGGGTTGAGCTGGTGGTAGAGCCAGAAGCGCCGCTGGGTGGCCGAGAGCGGCGACGGTCCCGTACGGCGGGCGGCCGGGATGGGCCGTGTCGGCGTTCCGGCCCTCAGCTCGGGCCTGGCGGCCAGCTCCGCGACGGTCGGCGTCTCGAAGAGGTCGTGGGGCGTCAGCCGTACCCCCGTCGCCGCCTGGATCCGGGAGAGCACCCGGACCGCGGACAGCGAGTCGCCGCCCAGGTCGAAGAAGGAGTCCCGCACACCGACCCGTTCGAGGCCGAGCACCTGCCGCCAGATCTCCGCGAGCGCCGTCTCCGTCTCGTCGCGGGGCGCCGTGAAGTCGGCCTCGACGCTGTCCTCCCGCCGGGGGGCGGGCAGCGCGGCGCGGTCGAGCTTGCCGTTCACGGTCAGCGGGAAGCGGTCCATGACGTGGAAGGCCGCGGGGACCATGTAGCCGGGCAGCCGCCAGGAGAGCGCGTCGCGCAGCAGGGAGGGGGTGGGGGCGGGCGCCGTCCCCGAGGGCACGACGTAGGCGACCAGCCTGCGCTCCCCCGGCCGGTCCTCGCGGACCACGACCGCGGCCTGGGCGACGGAGGGCTCGCTGACCAGGGCGTTGTCGATCTCACCCAGTTCGATGCGGAATCCACGGATCTTGACCTGCTGGTCGTTGCGGCGCAGGTACTCAAGGCCGCCGTCCCGCGTCCTGCGCACCAGGTCACCGGTGCGGTACATCCGGGAGCCGGGAGGGCCGAAGGGGCAGGCGACGAACCGCTCCGCGGTCAGCCCGGGAGAGCCCGCGTAGCCGCGGGCGAGGCCGGGGCCGCCGACGTACAGCTCGCCGTCCTCGCCCGGGGAGACCGGGCGCAGGCTCTCGTCCAGCACGTGCAGGCGCAGGTCGGGAATGGGCTCACCGATGGGGCTGCCGGTCGCCGCCGCCGCTCCCGCGCTGTCGACGGCGAAGTAGGAGACGTGCACGGTGGTCTCGGTGATGCCGTACATGTTCACGAGCGCCGGGGCGTCGTCGGGGTGGCGCTCGTACCAGTCGGCCAGCGCCCGGAAGTCCAGCGCCTCACCGCCGAAGATCGTGTAGCGCAGGCGCAGTCCCCGGCCGAGCTCGGGGTTGTCCCGGTCGGCGGCCATAAGCTGGTAGAAGGCCGAGGGCGTCTGGTTCAGCACGGTCACTTGCCTGTCGACCAGCAGCCGCAGGAAGTCCAGGGGCGAGTGGGTCACGGCCTTGGGGACCACGACCAGGTGCCCGCCGTACAGCAGGGCGCCCCACAGCTCCCAGACCGAGAAGTCGAACGCGATGGAGTGGAACAGCGGCCACACGTCCCGCTCGCCGAAGCCGTACCAGTGCGCGGTCGAGCCGAAGAGGCGGGTCACGTTGCGGTGCGGGACGATCACCCCCTTCGGGCGGCCTGTCGAGCCCGAGGTGTAGATGACGTAGGCGGGGTTGTCCGGTGTCCCGGGTACGGCCTCGCGGGTCTGGCGCTTCCAGGTGGAGGGGTCGTCGACCAGCAGTTTCGGTGTCTCCGTGGGGAGCGTCGCGGCGATCTCGGCCGTGGTGACCACGAGGACGGGACGGGAGTTCCCCAGGACGTACTCGACGCGCTCCGCCGGGGTGTCGGGCTCGACGGGCACGTAACCGGCGCCCGCCTTGAGCACCGCGAGGACGGTGACGACCAGGTCGAGGGAGCGGGGCAGCACGACGGCGACGAACCGCTCGGGGCCCGCGCCCTCCTCGGTCAGCGCCCCGGCCAGCCGTTCCGCCGCGGCGTCGAGTTCCCGGTAGGTCAGCGACCGGTCCTCGAACGAGACCGCCGGGTTGTCGGGCGTCCTGGCCACCTGGTCGGCGAACAGCTCTTCCAGACGGCGTTCGTGCCAATCAACCATGGGGCGGCTCCTTCGCGGAAAAGCAGTGGTGGCGGTATTTCCACGCTCCGGGAAACGGCATTTCCGGATGCGGCCCCAAGGGCCGGGAAAGCGTTTTCCCCACCCGCTGAACTCTGTTCTTCCGCATATCGGGAGCGGCCACCAGCCCGGATTCCCCGGCGATTACATGGGGAATACCGGCCGGGACGGGCCGTCGGGAGACCGGTGTCAGGCGCTCCCGCGCGTTCCACTCGGCGAAAAGTCACAGGAATCCAACAGGGGTGCACCTCGCCAAGTCTTCAGGCCCGTCATCGGGGTCTCCACTGTTTGACCTGTCGGCTAAACACGCTCCTGGGGTTCGTGAATTCGAAACGGCGGATGCCCCGGCCTTCAAGGCCGGGGCATCCCGAGGTGACGGTCGCGTCGGTACGGACCTCCCGACCCGCGGTTGGCGAGAGGCGGCGCCCGGTCACCTGCCGGGCGCGGGGGCCAACCCCATGAAGACCCCCGCGCCGGTCAAGCCGACGTCTCCTGTCCCGGATCGGAGCACGCCGTCGCCGGTACGGCGGGCGGCTCCGATCGCCGGGTCAGAGAACGCCGTTGTCGTGAGGGACCGTCGCCGGGTCGGGGATCGGCATGAAGACGTCCCAGTGTTCGACGATCTTGCCGTCCTCAAGGCGGAAGATGTCCACCAGCACGACGCCCCGGTCGTCGGGACCTGCGTGGATGGTCTCGTGGATGGCGACGAGCTCCTCGTCGGCGATGATCCGCAGCGGCCGCTGCACGTAGTCGGGGGACCTGCGCCGCTCGGAGTTGACGAACTCGTTCTTGAAGCCCTCGATACCGTCGGCGACGAACTCGTTGTGCTGGGTGTAGCGGTCGCCGAAGTACCGGTCGGCCGCCTCGGCGTAACGTTTCTGCACGAAGCACAGGTCGTAGAACTCGGTCACGATGGCCCGGTTGCGTTCGGCTTTTGACTCTTGCTCAGTTGTCACGAAATTTCCTAGTTCATCAGGATAAAAGCGGAAAAATCAGGTGATCTCCCACCGGGCGCGCCGCTGGCTCCACAGCAGCACCACCAGGATCACGATCAGCGGGATGGCCGGGCGGTACTGCGCCACGACCGTCAGCGAGCTGGCCAGGCCACCGAGCGCGCCGAGCGCGAAGCCCCCGGCGAGCGTCAGCGGGAAGCTCCTGAACCCGCCGATGAGGGCCGCGGCGAACGCCTGGGTGATGAGGTAGGACAGCGACATGTAGTCCGTGGGGAACAGCGGTGCCACCAGGATGATCGTCAGCGTCGTCACCGCCCCGCCGACGGCCCACACCCCCAGCGCGAGCCCACCGGCGGGGATCGCGGACAGGGCCGCGGTCGTCGGCCGCTCCGACAGCGCACGCAGCTTCAGGCCGAGCCGGGTGCGTCCGAGGAACAGCACGCACCCGACGGTCGCCCCGACCGCGAGGACCGTCGTGATGACGGCGGTCCAGGTGATGTTCACCCCGCCCAGGTGGAAGGCGATCCCGGCGAACGGGTCGGGGAAGCGGCCCACGGTCGAGGCCCCGAAGACCCGGTTGCCGAACGCCACGATCGCCGCGAACAGCATGATCGTCACGGCCGCCTTGACCACCTGCCTGCCCTCGGCGAACCAGGCCACCATGATCCCGCCGACCGCCGTGTGGAGCGCGGCCCCGACCAGGACCCCGGTGACGACGGCCACCGGGAGCGGGACCCCGGCGTCGTTCAGCGCGACCATGGTGAACGCGCCGAAGGCCCCCACCGCGGTCTGCGTGAAGTTGGCGACGCCCGCCAGCCGGTAGGTGAGCAGGTTGGACAGGCCGAGGAGCGCGTAGGCGGCTCCCGCGGCAAGTCCCGCGATCGTGGTGGACAGCAGCAGCGGCATGTCAGCCGTCCGCGCCGGGGACGACGACGAAGTCGGGGGTTACCGTCTTCCACGCGCCGTCTTCGAGCTTGACCATCTTCACTGCCTGGTTGGGGGCGTGCGAGGTGGCGTCCCCCCAGGTGAAGGGGGTTCCGGTCATCGGGTTGGAGATCGGCTTGAGGGTCTTCAGCGCGGCCGTCACCGACTCCCTGGTGATGTCCCCCTTTATCGTCTTGAGGACCTCCACCATGGTCTGCGCGGCCACGTAGCCGCCCTGCGAGAACGAGGAACCCGCCACGCCGATGGACTCCGCGAGCGACCTCCAGTCCCTGTTGGCCTCGGTGTCGTCGGTGTAGGGCTCGAACTCGCTGCCCGCGTAGACCTTCATGTCCTTCAGGTCGGCCAGCGCCCTGGCGACGCCCTCGGTGTAGGAGACGCCGAGGAACAGGAAGTCGACGTTCTGCATCCCCTGCGCCTTGGCGATCTTGACCATCGGGACGACCTGCGGCTGCGCCGCGTTGAACACGACAGCCTCGCAGCCCGCGGACTTGGCCCGCAGGAGGTACGGGGTCAGGTCGGAACTCGGCTGGATCGAGTCATCGTTTATGGTGATCTTCTTACCGGTGGCCTTCTCCCAGCGCGTGACCGCCGCCGTGTAGGCCGCCTGCCCGCCCGGCGTGAGCTGCACGAAGTTGCACAGCTTGCTGTGGCCGAGCGTCTCGGAGGCGAAGTAGAGGTTGGCCGTGATGCTCGTGAACGGCCCCACGTTCACCGAGGCGATGTTGGGGCTGTTGAAGCAGACCGGATCGACGCCGACCGCCGAGACGACCGCGAGGCTCTGCTGTTTGTAGTAGGCCGAGTTGACCGCGCAGCCCACGATGGTCGCGTCCCCGGCGAAGGCGACGGCGCCCTGGGCGAGGAGTTCACGGACCGCCTGGGAGGCGCGTCCCGGGTTGGTCGCGTCGTCCTTGACGACGAACTGGATCTTCCTGCCGTTGATTCCGCCCTGCTTGTTGACCCGGTCGAAGACCGCCTGCGCGGTCTTGGTGGCGTCCTCGGCGGGGAAGCCGTCGTTGCCGGTGAGGGAGGCGAGGGCGCCGATCGTGATGGGAGAGGAGGGGTCGTCGCTCGTGCCGCAGCCGGTCGTCGTGGCCAGCATGGTGCCTGCGACCGTGACGACGACGGAGATCGTCTTCAGTGCGTGACGCATGGGTTCACCTAGGTCATTCGTGAGGAGTTCAGGTGGGTTGGGGATGCTGACCGGACGCGGTGCGCCCGAGGTAGGCGGCGACAACACGCTCGTCGGAGAGGACCTCCTGCGGCGTTCCCGAGGCCAGGACCTCACCGAAGTCCATGACCACGAGGCGGTCGGCGGTCGCCCTGACCAGTTCGATGTCGTGCTCGACGAGGATCACGCAGCCGCCGGTGAGGGCGGGGATGCCCGCGATGCGCCGGGCGAGCGCCTCCGACTCCGAGGCCGACTGCCCGGCCGCGGGTTCGTCGAGCAGCAGCACCCGCGGTCTGCTCGCGACCAGCCCGGCGACCTCGACCAGCCGTCTGGCGCCGACGTCGAGGGTGCCGACCGGCGTCCGCGCGGGCGGGCAGCGGAAGTGGGCGAGGATCTCGTCCACCTCGGAGGCGCCGAGTTTGCGCCCCGCCACGGCCCGCACCAGCATGCCCACGTCGAGGTCGGCGGCCACGGTGAGCTGCTGGAAGCTACGGCGCAGGCCGAGCCGGGCGCGCCGGTGCGCGGACAGGCGGTCGACGGGCCTGCCGTCCAGGTGGACCGTTCCCGTGTAGCCGTGGGCGAAGCCGGTGACGGCGTCGATGAAGGTGGACTTGCCCGCGCCGTTCGGCCCGAGCAGCGCCAGGACCTCGCCCCGCCGTACCTCCAGGTCAGCGCCGTTGACGGCGACCACCTCACCGAAGCGCACCGTCAGCCCGCTGACCCTCAGCACCACCTCACCCAGCTCACGCCCGGTCTCCACGACCTTTTCGACCTGTTCGGCCTTTTCTGAAGGGCGTTCGCGGAGCTTCTTGGCGTTGCGCTTGGCCCGGATGATGTCCGTCTGACCGAACTCTCCCCCGCCCTGCCGCAGCATGTAGACCGCGAACAGCCCGACGACGATGGTGCCCACGTCCTGGGGCAACGCGAGGGCGTCGAGGCCCACGGGCAGCAGCGTGCCGACGACCCCGCCGATCACCGCACCCTCAGGGCGGTGCACCCCGATCGAGATCGCGATGCCGAACATGACCAGCGACTGCTGGGCGGCGAAGTTCTGGGCGGTGACGGTGCCGAGTTGTCCAACCAGGAGCGCCCCCGCCAGCCCGGCCAGGAAGGCCGAGACCGAGAAGGCGGCGAGCTTGCTCAGCGTCACGCTCGTGCCGTGCGCGGCCGCGGCCCGTTCCGAGGTGCGCACCTCGACCCACGAAGCCCCGAGCCTGGTCCTGTCGAGTACGGCGAGCGCGACGAACAGCGCGACGGTGATCCCGACGACGAGTACCGCATAGCCCGCGTCGCTGTCGAGTCCCGCGGGCCGCTCCACAATCAACAACTCGTCCTGCCCGGGAAAGGACCCGGAGGCGAAGACAACGTCCATGGTGACCGCGAACGCGAACGTCGCGATGGCCAGGCTGACGCCGCGCAGCCGCAGGGCCGGGATCCCGACGACGAGACCGACCGGCACGACGGCGAGCGCGCCGAGCACCGCCCAGACCACGAACCCGCCGGGCGCGCCGTGCACCCCGAGCCAGCTCGTGGTCCAGGCGCCGATCCCCATGAAGGAGAACTGACACAGCGAGATGACCCCGGCCCGGCCGGTGATCACCCCGAAGCTCTGCATCATGATCACGACGATCGCCGCGCCGGTGACCGTGAACACCCAGTAGTCGGTGAGGACCATGGCCAGCGGCACCGCCACGATCACGGCGGCCGGGACAGGCACGCCGTACCGGAACCAGGGAGAGGTGGGCATCTTCATGCGGCCTCCTCCGCCGAGCCCAGGTAGAGCCGCTGGAGCAGCCCCGGTGAGGCGGCCAGTTCCGCGCACTCCCCCTCGAAGACCATCCGGCCGGTGCGCAGGACGTAGGCGCGCCCGCCGACGGACAGGGCGAGGTCGGCGAACTGTTCGACGAGCAGCACGCAGACCCCGCTGTCGGCGAGGTCGCGGACCGCGGCGAACAGCCGTTCGACCACGACCGGCGCGAGGCCGAGGGAGAGTTCGTCGAGCAGCAGGATCGAGGGGCGGCGGACCAGCGCGCGGCCGAGCGCGACCATCTGCTGTTCCCCGCCCGACAGCAGCCCGGCGCGGCTGTTCCTGCGCCTGGCCAGTTCGGGAAAGAGCTCGAAGACGCTCTCGACGTCGTTGTCCCCCGCCGCGACCAGGAAGTTCTGCTCCGTGGTCAGGTCGCGGAAGACCGAGCGTCCCTGCTCCACGTGCGCGAGGCCGAGCTTGGCACGCGCCGTGGGGCGTTTCCGCTCGATCCTGCGGCCGTCGAGGGTGATCTCCCCCGAGGCCACCGGGGTGGCGCCGGAGATCCCCTCGATGAGGGTGGTCTTGCCCGCGCCGTTCACGCCGAGCAGCACGGTGATCTCACCGGCCGGGGCGACCAGGCTGGCCTCACGCACGATCGGCAGGTGGTCCCGTTCGACGGTCAGCCGGGAGACGGACAGCCCGGACACGGGCGCGGGCGGAGGCTGCGCGCCCATGGGTCACAGCACCCCGTTCCGGTGCGGGATGGTGTCCTCGTCGGGAATCGGCATGCCGACGTCCCAGTGTTCGACGATCTTCCCGTTCTCCAGGCGGAAGATGTCCACCAGGACGATGCCGGTGTCCTCGGCGTGACGGCGCAGCCAGACGTGCACGGCCACCAAGTCCTCGTCGGCGATGAAGCGCAGCGGACGCTGGACGTAGTCGGGCGCCAGGTGAGCCTGCGAGGTGCCGAAGTGCTCCTTGAAGGCGTCGATGCCGTCGGCCACGAAGGCGTTGTGCTGGATGTAACGGTCACCGAAGTAGGCGTCGGCGGCCTCTGCGTAGCGTTTGCGCACGAACGCCAGGTCATAGAACTCCTGGACGACGCGGCGGTTCAGCTCTGCGGTCGGCATCAGGGCACCCCCGCTCAGAGCACGCCGTTGGAGTGCGGGACGGTCGCGGGGTCGGGTACCTCACGGTAGACGTCCCAGTGCTCGACGATCCTGTCGTCCTCGATGCGGAAGATGTCCACCAGCACTGTCGAGGGCTTGTCCGGGCCGAACTGCATGTGGGCGTGGACGGCCACGTACTCCTCGTCGGCCACGACGCGCAGGATGTCCTGCCTGAAGTGCGGTGACTTGTTCTCCTGCCATTCGGCGAAGAACTTCACGAAGCCCTCGGCGCCGTCGGGGACGAACGGATTGTGCTGGACGTACTTCGGTCCGGCGTAGGTGCGGATGGCCTCCTCGTGCCGGTTCTCCTGGAACGCCATCCGGTAGAAGTCCTCGACGAGTTTGCGGTTCTTCTCGCGCTTCGACGTCATGCGCGTACTCCTCACGTCCACGGGTGAGGGCCGTTCTCGATGCCGGACCAGCCTCACCCGTCTTCCGAATATCGGGTACAGTAAACCGAAAATCGGAGACCCACAAGGGGTAGCCTGTCGGCACGTCGCGAGGCCCCATACTCGCTACAGGTCATGGGTGAGGAAGGACCGGAGAGGGCTCGATGGGCATGGAGACGGCGCGCACGGCGGACCACGCTCTGCTCGCGCTGCGGACGCTGGCCGACAACGGGCCGATGACCGTGACCGACCTCGCCGCGGAGCTGGGGGTGAGCCCCACGGCGGCCCACCGCGTCATCGCCACGCTGCACGCCTCGGCGATCGTGCGCCGCTGCGAGGACGGCCGCTACGACGTGGGACCTCGCCTCATCCGGCTCACCGACCACCTGCTGCAGTACTACGCGAAACAGGCGACCCCGGCGATGCTGCGCCTCGCGGAGTCAACCGGCGGCACCGTCGTGCTCAACGCCCTCCAGGGCGACAGCACGATCGCATTGCACCAGGTCACCGCGACCCGGACCCCGCTGCGCATCGAGTACCGGCTCGGCTACGCCACCCCCTTCACCGGCAGCCCCGGCGGACTGACGATCCTCGCCCACCTGCATCCCTCCCGCAGGGACCGCCTGGTCAGCGAGGCCGGGACCAAGGGCCTGCGCGAACGCCTCGACCGGATCGTCGCCGACGGCTTCCTCATCTCCGGCGAGGAGGTCTGGGCGGACGCCGTCTCGGTCTCGGCCCCCATCCTCGACGAGAACCTCGGCGTCATCGGAAGCCTCTCCGCGGTCATCACCACCGACCCCGCCGAGCATCAGAAGATCGTCACCCAGGTCACCCAGGCCGCAGCCCGGGTAGCCAGCCGCTCCAGCGAATTCAGCGGCCCCGGCTCCACCCAGCCCGGGAAGCCCACCGATGACTGACATCCAGAGAACAACCAGCCGACCCGAACGATCACGGGAAGCCGACACCCGGACAACCAGCCACTCCAGCGAGTCCAACGGACCCGGACCCGCCCAGGCCACGAACCGGATGACCAGCCACTCCAGCGAGTTCGACGCCCAGGAGGCCGAGGAAACCCCCCATGGCTGACACCTCGAAGACCGTCGAGAAGGCGATCCGCATCCTGGAGGAACTCGGCGCCTCCCAGTGGTCAACCCCGCAGGAGCTCTCCACCCGCCTCGGCCTGAGCAGGACCGTGGTCCAGCGCCTGCTGTTGACCCTGCACCAACGCGAGTTCGTCACCAGGGAGAACGGCCTCTACCGGCTCTCCACCCGGCTCAGGGTGATCGCCGACGTGGTGCTCCGCAAGCTCCGCGCCGCTTCGCACAACGTGGTCAGGGAACTGTCCGAGGACCTGCGCGAGACCGTCGTGCTCTACGTCGCCGACGGCGCCGACGTGGTGGTGCTCGACGAGGCCCTCACCGCCCAGGACCACCTGACCTGCGTACGCCACGAGGTCGGTGCCCGGGTGGGGATGCTGTCGAGCGCGGGCGGCCTCGCCCTGCTGTCCGGGGCCGAACCCTCGACCCGCACGTGGGTGCTGCGCGCCTCCGGCGCCGGTGACGAGGTCGCCGCCGAACTGGCCGCGATCGAGGAACAGGGCTTCGTCGCCATGCGCGACCGCCCCTACCGGGGCATCAGCTCCCTCGCCGTCCCCATCATCGGCCCCGAACACCACGCCGTCGCGAGCCTCGCCGTCCTCGCCCCAACCGCCCGCGTCTCCGCGGTGGACAACGCCCTCCCAAGAGTACGGCGAGCCACCACCCGCATAGCCGACGTCCTCAAACGCGACGCGGCCCACCCCCAGGACTCCTGAGGCCGTACGGCGGGAGCATCACCGGGGCGGGGCCGTAACCCTAGATCCGGGGGCGCCACGATTGTCGGTGGGTCGTCCAGCGTGCGAAGTCGTCAGCGGGGGCCCATCGGGGACGGCGCGCGAAGTCGTTGGCGGTGTCGTCCCACGTCAAGGACAGCATGCGAAGTTGTCGGTGGGGTCGTCTAGCGTCGGGGGTGGCATGTGAATTGGAGGACCATGTGACAACCCTGCCCGACCGTCCGAACACCGCCCTGCTCGTCATCGACGTCCAGAGCGGGGTGGTCGCCGACGCGCACAACCGCGACGGCGTGATCGCGAACATCAACACCCTGGTCGACAGGGCACGCGCGGAGGACGTGCCCGTGATCTGGGTGCAGCACTCCGACGAGCACCTCGAACGCGACAGCGACGCGTGGCAGTACGTCCCCGAGCTGACCCGCCACGACGCCGAACCGCTGGTCCACAAGAACTACGGCGACTCCTTCGAGGCCACCGACCTTGAGGACGTGCTGGCCGAGCGCGGCGTCGGCCGTCTCGTCGTCACCGGCGCGCAGACCGACGTCTGCATCCGCTCGACCGTGCACGGCGCCTTCACCCGTGGATACGACGTGACGCTGGTCAGCGACGCCCACACGACCGACGACTTCGGCGAGGGCCTGCCCCCCGCCCAGCAGGTGATCGCCCACACCAACCTCTACTGGCACTGGCAAAGCGCCCCCGGCCGCCACGCGGACGCCGTCGAGACGGAGAAGGTGACCTTCACCAAGAGCTGATCCGCCCCGGTTCGTCCAGCCACACCCGCTGCCCGTCGGGGGCGACGGTCATCCCGAACCGGCTCCGGCCAGGCTGCCCCCAGCCCACCCACCGGAAGTAGGCGTCAACGACCTCGTCCCAGACGGGACGCTCGCCGTACTGGCGGACCTCGATGTCGCGGTGGCCCTGGGTCCAGGTCACCGCGGCGGCGTGGGGTGTGCCCGGTTCGTACACCCACAGCCGGTAGGCGTCGTCCCAGACCAGGCTGCGCGAGTGCAGACCGGTCAGCGTGGCGATGGCCAGGTCTGCCCCGGCCGGGGTGTGGCCGATGGTGCGCGGATCGACCGTTGTCGTGGTGGCCCGATGGTCGCGGGTGTAGCTCAGCACCCCGGCCGGGACGCGCTGCGGACGCATCATCATGTAGGAGGCGAACCCGGGAAAGCGGCCGTGCGCGAGCCCGTCGGGAGTGACGACAAGCCGCAGCTCGTGGCCGGTGCCGAACCCAGGAACGTACGGCAGCACGATGACGCCACCGGGACGCGTCTGCTCCACCCACGCGTACGGCACGGCGCGCACCCCACAGGTGACGTGCACCCGGTCGTACGGCTCGCCCTCGGGGTGGCCTTCGGTGCCGTCACCGACGACCAGGCGCACCCGGTCGTGACCGGTGAGGTTCTTGGCGGCCTGCTCGGCCACCATCGGGTCGATCTCCATCGAGACGACCAGGCCGCCGTCACCGACCAGGTGCTCCAGCAGCGCGGCGGTCCACCCCGTGCCGGTACCGACCTCAAGGATCCGGTGGCCGGGTTCGACGTCCAGCAGGTTCAGCAGCCCGGCCACGGTGCTGGGTGCCGACGCCGAGGAGGTGTAGTCGGCCCCGGCGGGCAGCCGTACGACACCGTCGGGGGCGACCACGTCGGCGACGGACAGTGCGCCGTCGTCGAGCTGGGTGACGATCGAGGTGTCGGCGTAGACCGTCTCCCACCAGCCGTCCGGATCGGTGTCCCGGTCGATGGCACGAAGGCCGTCCTCATCCGGGACCAGCGCCAACGCCGGAACGAAGTCGTGGCGAGGCACCGCCCGCAGCGCCTGCTCCACCGGCTCCTCCAGACGGCCCAGACGGGTGAGCAGGCGCTCGATGCGCTCACTTTCGGTGTCACCGGTGGCCGTACGGTCCCGGTCGGGGCTGTGAACGACCCCCGAGATGTCGAGCTCCCTGTCTTGGAGCCCCTTGCCGTCGCCATGCTCGCCCACCATCGTCTCCCTCGACCCGGTTCTCCCAGAGTGACCGTACGAGCACCGAACGAGTACGGACAAGGGAATCCCGTCACGGTCCGTATCAGCCCTCTGACACCGCCGGACCCGCGGCGATGACCGTGTCGAGGAGGCCCTGTGATGCCTGCAGGTTCTCGATCGCGTGGGTGATGCGCTCGCGCTCCCTGCGCAGTTGCGCCACCAGGTCCGGGCACACGGGTGCGAGGGTCGGGCCGTCGTCGCGGATGCACGGCAGCACCTGGGCGATGGTGGCGGTTGGCAGTCCGGCCGCGAGCAGGATGCGGATGCGCCGGACCGTATCCACATCCGCGTCGCCGTAGACCCGGTAGCCGCTCGCCAGCCTCGTCGGCGCCAGGAGCCCCTGTTCCTCGTAGTAGCGCAGCAGCCGCTCACTGACCCCGGTGCGGTGGACCATCTCCCCGATGCGCATGTGACCTGCACCTCACCCCATTGACTCTCACATTGATGTGAGACTTTAGCGTTCCGGTCATGACCACTGGCACAGCGCCCCCGCTTCCGGCTGGACTGCGCCGGGCAGCCACCCTGGCGGTGCTCACCGCGTGTGTGTTCGTCGTGGGCACCGCCGAATGGGTCATGGTCGGGTTGCTCCCGGAACTGTCGGCCGATCTGCGTCGTCCGCTGCCGACCACCGGTTCCCTGGTGACCTGGTACGCCCTCGTGGTCACCGTCGCCGGTCCGCTGGTGACGGTGGGGATGCTGCGCCTCCCCCGACGCCGTGCGCTGCTGGTCCTGCTGGGCGTCTTCGTCGTCGGCAACCTCGCCGCGGCTCTGGCGGGAGGCTTCGGCGCCCTGGTGGCGGCCCGGATGCTGACCGCGCTCACCCACAGCACGGCCTTCGCGGTAACGGTGGTGATCGCGACGGCGACGGCACCGGCGTCAGGCCGAGGGCGGGCCATCGCCACCGTGACGGCCGGATGGAACCTGGCCACCGTCCTCGGCGCGCCCCTGGGAACCTGGATCGGCGACCAGTTCGGCTGGCGAACCACCTTCTGGGCCATCACGGCCCTCGCCGCTCTTGTCCTCTGCGCCGTGGCCGTACTCGTGCACCCGCCCGCGCCGCAGGAGACCACGCGGCCTGGCAGTGCGCTCCGGCCCAGGGCGGTCCTGGTGCTGGCGATCATCGTGGTGGCGCAGACCGGCCTGTTCACCACCTACACCTACATCGCCCCGCTGCTGCGGCAGGTCAGCGGCTTCACCGGCTCCGAGGTCACCACCCTGCTTGCCCTCTTCGGGCTGGGCGCGCTCTGCGGCAACGTCCTCGGTGGCCGCCTGGCCGACCGCGCCCCGTGGGCAGGACTGTGCGCGCTGCTCGCCGCCCTGTCCGGTGTGCTGGCCGCGTTCACGCTCACCGGCGACGTTCAGTGGACGGCGGCCGTCACCGTGCTCGCCCTCGGTGTGATCACCGCTGCCCTCGTCCCGCTGTTGCAGGACCGGGCCCTGGCCGCCGCACCCGAGGCACCCACCCTGGTCACCGCGATCAGCGCCTCCGCCTTCAACCTCGGCGTCGCCGGGGGCTCCCACCTCGGCGGCCAGGCCCTCACCACCGGTCTCACCCTGCGCGACCTGCCCTGGGTGGGCGCCCTGGTGGCCGCGGGCGCCGTACTCCTCGCCGCCGTGACCGCCCACCGATCACGTACCACCCCGTGAAGGAGAGATCTGTATGTCCACCGCTCTGCCCAACTCCAGCCTCGGCCGCGTGGTGCGCGGCACCGGCCCCGGCCTGCTGCTCGCCCACGGCGCCGGTGGCGGCATCGACGCCAACTACGGCCCCATCATGGACACCCTGGCCGCCCAGCACACCGTCGTCGGCCCCGACTACCCGGGCACCGGCCGTACCCCGCGTGCGGAAACCCCGCTCTCCCTGAATGGCCTGGCCGACGAGTTGGTCGCCACCGCCGTGGAGGAGGGCGTGGAGACCTTCGCCATCGCTGGATACTCGCTCGGCACGCCGGTCGCCATCCGGGCCGCCACCCGTCACCCCGACCGCGTCACCGCCCTGGTCCTCACCGCGGGCTTCGCCCACCCCAACCCACGGTTCCTGCTCGCGGCCCGGATGTGGCGCGACCTGCTCCGCGCGAACGACCTGGAGCACCTGGCCGGCTTCCTGTCCCTCATCGGCCTCAGCGCCCCCGCCCTGGACGCCGTCGGCCAGGACGACCTCGACGCGGCCCTCAGGACCACCGCGGCCACGATCCCCCCGGGCACGCCGGAGCACCTCGACCTGCTCATCGACCACGTCGACGTACGGGCCGACCTCACCGCGCTCACGGTGCCGACCCTCGTCATCTCCACCACACTCGACCAGCTCGTCACCCCGCACCACCACCGGCAGCTCCGCGATGCCATCCCCGGGGCGCACTACGCCGAGATCCCCACCGGCCACCTGCCATTCGTCGAACAGCCCGAACAGTGGGGAGCCCTCATCCGCGACTTCCTCCGCGACAGCCGTACCTGACGGACACGGCAGCACCCCCGCCCAGGAGAAGACGGGGGTGCCGGAGCTCAGGGAATGTAGATGGTGAAGTACCAGCCCGCCTGGTTCTGCCGGTCGCCCCCGTACCAACGGCAGGGACCGAGTCCGGTGAACTCGCCGTTCTCGGCGGCGTCCTGGTAGCCGACCCAGCAGGCTTCCCTGGTCTCGTAGCGAAGGGACCAGTACGTGTCCGGCGGCAGCGGAGAGAAGGCGCGGCTCTCGGCCGAGGCGGACGCGGCGCCGGTCTGGCCGGTGACGGAGGCGGAGGCGGGTACGGCACCGGCCAGGGCGACGGCGCCCAGTGCCGCCGCGAGCAGAGCTGCGGCGGGTAGTCGGCGAATCTTCACGGTGGCTCCTCGGTCAGGTGGAAGGACACCCTCAGATGAGCACCGATCAGCGAATTCAGGGAGCTATCGTTTTTCCATATTTCGGCTGCATGGTCCGGCGAAAAGAAGCGTTTTGTCACCGTCGAAGTACAGGCGACCACACGTTCCTGAACCGTCTTCCACAGAGGGTTCCGAAAGTGCCGTCAAGCCTTCGACATGAAGGAAGCGCACACGAGAGGAAACCGGGTCGCGGCCGCCCTGCTCACCACGTCACTGCTGGTAGGCTCCACGTCCCCCGCCTACGCCCTGCCCGACTCGTGCACGGTCAGTTACGACGGATCGACCGCCTCCTCCCAATCTATGTGGATCATAATCCGATTAACCCGCAGAACCCCTGCTGGGGAAAGGCATGGGGTAACAAGGCTCCCGTCGACGCCGTCTCCCGCATAACTATCGGCGCAGCAATTCTGAAGCACAAAAACTAAACGGTTGAAGAATTGATAACACGAAAGCCCCGTCCACCGTATGGCCTGGGGAGCCCACTGATCAGCACGACGTCCCCCAACTCCGTCGGCGCTGAACAGGCAGCGGGTCAGCCACCGGCGAGGATCACGTTGATGTCGCTCTGCCGGTAGCGGCGCTGTCCGCTGGGGGTCTTGAGTGAGGGGATCTTCCCGGTGAGGGACCACCGGTTGACGGTCTTGGGGTCCACGCCGAAGATGTGCGCGACTTCTCCGGGGGTGAGGAGCCGGTCGGTGGTCTCCGGTCCGGTGGTGAAAGTCCCGTCGGGCGCGACGGCCTTGGGGGTAAGCATGGGGCTCCTTCAGTAGCGGAGGTTGTGGAGGATCTCGTCGTGCCGCGCCAGCGCGCTGGCCAGTCGGCGCAGGCTGGTACGGCCCAGCACGTCGCGGGCTCCGGCTTTGCGCTGGTCGGGCCGCAGCGGGCAGTAGCGGGTGGCCCACCATTGGGGCAGGCCGGGCAGGTCGCGCTGTTCGTAGCGCCACCCTGGGTGGGTGCTGATGAGCAGGCTGATCATGCGTTGCTCGTAGTTGTATTCGGTCATCGTCGTCTCGCTTCGGAGGACGGACAGGAAACACGCTCCGCCCGGGGTCAGCAGGGGGTGGAAGCTCGGGTCAGAGGGGGCGAAGCTGCGATCCCGCGCGGGGAGTTCTCGCGGGAATGGAGCAGGGAGTTCTCACGGGGAGAAGGTGGGGTGTTCTTGCGGGGATGGGGTGGGCGGGTGCCCGGCCCGAGCCGGGGAGCATGAGCCGGGCACCCTGGAGGAGGACCGGTCTTCCACACGTTGTGGAAGACCGGTGCGCCAGACGGCTCCCCCTTCCCCAACACGCCCTGCCATGTCCCGACGTGTGTAGGAGCCGCCTTGCGGAGATGTGCGGCCCAGACCCCTCCCGCCTGGGCCGCACGTTCATGAGGTACGGCGGGCAGCGGGTGGGATGAGGTCCCACCGCCCGCCGTACCGGCTTCAGGAGCGCAAGAGTCTGCGCAGTGTGGGAGGTCGTTGAGCGATCCGACCGGCCCAAAGAGCGTGGGCGGCGTGGGTCTGCAAGGCACGGGCAGCGGCCACGGCCCGGATGCTCGGCGGCACCATCGGGGAGGCCTGAGCGGTCAGGCGAGCGGACACCGGCCTGGGCGCCTGGGCGGGCGTCTGGGCGGTCAGCTTGCGGTCCAGTTCCTCCGCCGACTCCGCGCGCACCAGCAACACGGCGCCGGGTTCGGGCCTGCCGGACAAGGCACAGCGGTAGGCACTCCACAGGCCGGACTGCGCGTTGTGGAAGACCAGCCAGCCGGGGTGGGCCGTTTGCAGGGTGTTGCAGGTTCGATCTGAAAGCCCGGCCTCTGGACGAGTCGCGTTGAGTGATGGCATCATGCCGTCCTCCCGCCCGGCGAATGCCGCCTTCTGGCCGGGCCCCGCTCACGCGGCCCAGTGGGCGGACGCTCCCTGTTGTCGCGCGGGGCCAGCGAAGGCGGCGCGACCTGGACCAGCCGGGTCATCTCCGCATCCTGCATCCGCTCCTCCAACCCCTCGGAGGTCGCGTCTTCGACCACCACCAACTGCGGGCCGTCCCAGGACGCCACGGCGTAGAAAGCGCGCTTGCCCAGGCTGTAGAGCACCGTCCAGTCAGACCACACCTGATCGAGCCGCTCGGCCTCGGCCCGCGCGGGGCCGTCCCAGACCCGCTGATACACCGAGGCGTACGGCTGGCCGTCACGGTGCCGTCCCGTCACGAGACCGGCCCCGTCGTCTCAGCGGCGGCCAGGTTGGTCTTCTCGGCGGCGGCGACGGCGGTGCGGGCCTTCTCCTGCTCGGCCACGGCGGCCTGGACCTCCTCGAAGGTGTCGGCGTCCGCCGCCGGTTCCACCCCGGCCCGCAACGCCACCCGGGGAAAGGCCCGGTTGCGGATCGCCCAGTACCGGCCGGTGTCACTGACGATCAACCGCCAACCCGGGATCGCCGGGCTGTTAGGGGTGTTGTGCATGATCTGGACCTCCGTGATCCGATCAGAGGCTCTGGCCGACGAGATGATCGCCAGACGGGCCTGCCCTACGGGACAAGAGAAAGAAGGGCGCGCGCCGTACGGCACAGCCGCGTGAGCGCCGGAAGCCGGACGAGCATGAGGAACGCGGCAGCGGCCTTCGCGTCGAGGCGGCCTGCCGGTCGCGGGCCGTACCGCATTCCTGCGGAAACCAGGCCGAGAGAGACCGGAGCGACGCACCCTGACCCAGGAGATCCCCGATCGGGGAACGCCGGGGGTAAGGCGCCGAGTTCGTTTGGGCGGCGAAGGACGTACCGGCACAGCAGGCACAGAGCCCGAAGCCTGCACCGGAGCGGCAACCAGGTCATCGACAGGAACCGGCATGAGATCCGGCTCGGAAACGGCTTCCACGAGACCGGGCTGGCCATCCAGTACGGCATTCACGGCCGGGACCGCTGCGGGCGCCCCCGGCTCAGGAACGGGACGCCGCTGGGCGGGCACCAGCGGAATCACCTCGCCCGGCGCGACCTCCACCGGAGGCCGAGGAGCGGGCAAGATCTGCGGGCCGTACTCACAACGAGCCTGGAGACGGGCCTGCATGAGCACGCCGGACGGCTGCACGTACTCGTGCCCGTCCTGCTGCGAACAGCCGTGGGCGTACGGCGAATGCCCGCAGCGGGCACACCCCATGGGCAGCGGTACGGCACCGGCGAAGCAGCCGCAGCCGTCCCTGGTCGGCGTGTCCGAGCTGGAGCCCGGAGCACTACTGTTGCTCACGTCAGGAGTTACCTTCCTGATCAAGGCCCCGGCCGGTGTTGCCTCACCGCGATTCCGGGGCCGATCTCGTAACGAAGCTGTGACCGCGCGGCCGGTGACCGCCAAGTCCTCGGCCGCGCGGCGTATCACTCGCGAGTGCGACAGACTGGACGACGTGACCGCCACCAATCCACTCGCATTTGTCCGTTATGGTCTTAATGCCCCCTTGTTTATGGGGGCTAAAGTCCATGTGCTCGGACGATAGCCTGCCGTCGACAGCGACGCAATAGGGGGGCTAAATTTCGAGTGGACGCGATGTGAAGGACCGATACCTTGGATGCCAGGACGCTGCATGACATCGCAGCCATTTCCGACCCACTTGACCGTGCGCGCGCCGCATCCGCCGCTATGGCAACGCTGCAAGGCCAATCCGTAGAACTCTCCCGAATCCGCCGCGCCGCGATCATCGAGGCTCAGGAGTCCGGCATGAAACAGGACGACATCGCCCGCCATCTGGGGGTGACCCCAGGAAGAGTAAGCCAGATGAAGAAGGCCGGAGCCCCACCCCACCAGGCCCCGACAGGACCCATCGAGCCACGACCACGCGTCATCGTGGAGCGGGCGATCCCCACACCACCGTCAGTACGCGGCTCGAAATCCCTCTACCTCACCGAAGCCGCCAGCCAAGGACTCAGGCCAGAGCGCAAGATGCTCTTCATCGGCCCCGAACCAGCCAGTGAGCACGTAGCCGTCGCCCTGCGGGTCGAACCGGGCGACAGTGTGATAGCCCGGCGCAAGATGTTCTGGGCCAACGACGTGCCGGTACGGATCTCCACCAGCTACTTCCGCCTCGACGTCGCCCAGGACACCAGACTGGACAAACAGGAATTCGTACTGCCCACACTCCAAGCGGCGATCGAGGACCTCGGCCACCGCTTCAGCCACGCCACCGAGACGCTGACCTCCCGGCCGCCAACGCCGTACGAAGCCGACCTGCTGGAGATACCTGGCGAATGGGTCGTGCAGGTGCTCCGGATCAGCGTCAGCACCGCCGACGTTCCCATCCACGTGTTGGAAACCGTCTGCGCGGCCAGCCGACACGTGTTCGTAATTGGACAAGTGGCCGGATTCGACCACTTCTGACCACCCATCTCCGAAAACCACCTGGCCCGGCGTTCACCCCACTCGGCGGTACTCGTTCAGCGGCCCATAGAACCGATGTTCTCGACGCCTGACGGTTCGCTTCCTGCAAGGCCCCTGGTGCTGATCCGACACCGGGGGCTTGCACTACTTGCACAGCCGGGCAGCGGACGACCATGGTGACGCATCTGGCCGATGAGGTCCTTGAAGCGGTTCCCGTGGGCGAACAAGTTGCGCATGCGGTGGCTGACTATCAGGAACTGGTCGCCGCCTCAGGGCGTAGGGCGATCATGTGAAGGTCGAACGCCTCTGCGGTCTCGCCTTCGACCCCTGGGGTCTGGCCTATCGGCTTCCATCCCCATCGTTCGTACATGCGCTGCGTTTGCTGGTTGTCCAGGACGGTGGCCAGCGTCGCCCGCTCCTCGGAACGCGAGCTGAGCAGCCCATCTATCAGACGCCTGCCGAGCCCGTGGCCTCGATGGGACGGCAGCACCGCCAGATCAATCACCGCGAACGTCCGCCGCCCGGTCTCGACGGCGAACCCATCAGGCGGGGGCGGCCAGAGCCCCTCCCACCAGGTCGAGCGTGCCGAGAGCGGCAGACCGTAGGCGAAGCCAACCAGCACACCGTTCTCCCGCACTGTGACCGCCTCGAATCCGGCCGACTCGATCTGCCGGAAAGTCCGCCGCCTGTGATCCTCCAGGTCGTAGCCGGGGAACACGACAGCGTAGACCCGCTGAATCTCATCGAAATGCTCCCGAGTGCCCCCGGGGCCGAGACGGCTCATCTCCACCTGGCTCAGGGACACATCCTCACCACACCCACCCGCCCGAGAAAAGAAGAGAACCCGACGTCTTCAGACAGGACACCTTTACGGATGATGCGAAGCTCGGAACATTCGACTTCTGCCCCACGAGCCCGTCATCATGGACAGAGCTTCATACGCCGAGCCGTACCCAAAGATGATCAACGCTCTGACCTGCACCTCTGCACAACCGCCGGGCCGCCGCAGAATCAGTCCGCCCCACCCCCCGTCCGGCCCTACTTGACCTGGGACTTTACCCTCGGGTCGCTCATCACCCTGAAGGGTTCGCAACATGATCAGGGCTTAGCTACAGCGCTGCCAGCCGACGCGTCGCTCATCACCCTGAAGGGTTCGCAACGCGCGATGTCGGCCCGGGGTCGGCCATCATTTCTGGGTCGCTCATCACCCTGAAGGGTTCACGACTCCAGCCCACGGGGGTCGCAAACACACACCGCGAGCTGCGGGCCGTACCTCAGAATGGCGAAGTTGGGCCGGGGTCATCGTTGCCACTTCCGCGCCTCGATGGTCGAGGCCCTGCGGTGACCCGTGCGGTGGGCTGGATTGACCAGCCGCCGCTGGAGGGGCATCGCGGGCGAGGCTCGGCTAGGTCAACGATTCGGCCGGGACCACGATCGACAGACCCGTAGTCTCCTGGGAGGACTGGCCGAGCTGCCTGACCGACTTAGTCAGCGGCGGTACCGCTACCACGCCGACCCCAAGATGAAGGTGCGCGGCCCGATCACCGTAGTGACCAGACCGGCGCCTTCGACACCTAACCGCTCACCTTTCGCAAGGCCCTGGCGCTGACACACGGCCGCGGGGTCCTGTGCGTGAGGACACGGGAGGCGTTCCTCAGGAGAGCGTCCGGTCGGGCTGGCCATCGCGCACTGCCCGCGGTGAGGTTCCCCCTGTTGAACAAAGGCGACACAGCGCTGTTGGTCGGACCTGTTGCTGGGATGGTTCGTCGAGGATGACCTCTTTGGCGGCTTGGGCGATGGCTGCCTGTGTTGGTGTGGGGAGGCCGAGTCGATTCCAGGCGAAGACGATGTGGTGGGCGATGACCGCGCGCAGGCCCCGGGTCAGGGCACCGTCGCGGTTGAGTTCTTCCAGGGTGGTACCGGCCTGTTCGAAGGCGGTGAACCGGTCGGCGGCGTAGGTCAGGGATCCGCTGGCGCGCAGAGGGCGGGTGTCGGCGGTGAGCAGCCTCCGGGTGGCGGTTTTGAAGCAGGCCCATCGGGTGGGGGCGGGTAGATCTGCTGGTGGCCGGAGGTCGGCGATGCAGGCCCAGATGTCGCCCTGTTCGAACCAGTCGAGTCCGGCGGCCCGCATCATCGCGGTGCATAGCAGGATGGTGAGTTCCCGCCGGTCGCCGCGGTCGTGGGCGTGGTTGAGGATGTGGTGGCTGTCGGCGTGGAACAGGGCGTGGGCGGCATGCATGCCTGCACTGCCGCCGAAGGCGTGCGTTTCGGGCTCGTAGACGCTGGCGGTCGCCGACCATGGGCCCGATGCGGTGACCGCTGCCCAGACGGTGTCGGCTGCTGCGTCGCTGGTGGCCCGGTACCGGATTCTCCATTGTCGTTTGCGGGTGAACCACCAGCAGGTGACGGCTCCACCTGTCTCGGCGTCGCGCAGGGCGGGGGCGATGTGGGTTGCCACGAGGTGTTCGGCGTCGCCAGGGTCAGTGAAGGTGAGGTTGGCCTGGTGCCAGTCTCCGTCAGGTCGCATGGGTGAGTCCCTTCGCTATCAGCGCAGGAGCATGGCGGTGTCCCAGGTCGTCGCGGGTGGCTTGCGGGCGGCGAAGGCGTGCAGGGCGAGGGCGTGCCCGGCGCTGCCGGTGAGGAACCCGGTCGGCTCGGCTGGGTGGACGCGTTGGCGCAGAAGCAGGTTCGCGGTGTCGAGGAGTGGTGTGGAGGTGTCGGCGGCGATGCTGGCGACGGTCATGTGGAGGCCGGCGGCGCCATGGCAGAGACCGCGGTCGATGATCAGCCCGGTCTGGCGGGGATCGGTGAGGCAGCCGATCACGGCGGATTCGGCGAGGGTGGCTCGGGCGGGGTCGCCGGTGGCGAGGGCGGCGAGTTGCATCGCCCTGCTGATGCCCGGCGTGCCGTAGCACCAGGACGGCCGGGGCGGTCGGTGTTGTGCTGGTCGGCCACGTCTGATGTCATCGAGCGACACTGTTTCGGGCCACCAAGGGTGTCCATGGTGGTTTTGCTGCCAGGTGTCGAGCCAGGCGCAGATCGTCTCGATGGCCTCGCGCTGGCCGGGGACGGTCAGGCCGTCGCGCAAGGCGAGGCTGAGCAGCGCCAGGACTCCGGTGATGCCGTGGGCGATCCCGTGGTTGGCGTGGCCGCCGGGCGGGTGGCTCTCGGCGCGTCCGGGTGGCGCTTCAGTCCACCAGCCGGGCAGGCCGTTCACGGGCCGGGTGAGACGCACGAGGTAGGTGAGGACGTCTTCGACGAGATCGCCGGTGGGATCGTGGCGGCGCAGGTGTGCTCCCAGACCGGTGAGTCCGCTGATCAGGTCGTATTCGCCGACGTCGGGGCGCTGGCCTGAGCTGATGCGATGGCGGGCCCGGTGGAGTTTGCGGCGGGTGATGGTCTGTACGGCGCTGTCGCAGGTGGCGCGGGCGGTCGCGTATCCGGGAAGGGCGCTGCTGGGGTGGAGCGCGAATGCGATTGTGGTCACGCCGTGGTAGAGGCCGCCGCCGGTGTTGATGGAGAGTCCGTTGCTGACTGCGGCGTTCAGCCAGCGGTCGGCAGGTGCCCAGCCGCCGTCGGCGAGGGCCCGTTCGATGTGCAGGAGCGCGACACCGGCAGCGCCGTCGCCGGTCAGGGACGGGTTGGGCACGCCGGTTGAAGGAGGCGCGTGCAACTGCTGTGCTATGTGGTCGGCGGCGTGACGTGCCCGTTCGTGGAGCCGCACGGTCTGCTCCTTTCCTGGTGGCGTGATCGCTGGGCGAGAGCCCGAGCCAGGCGCAGGCACATCCGTTCGGAGTCGGGGTCGAGGCCGATCATTCGGGTGTGGTGGAGGTGGAGCAGGTCGGTTATGGCGGCGTCGAGGTCGCAGTCGTCCAGGTGGCAGCGGTAGGCGGTGAGCGTACAGCGGCGCCGGGCGGCGAGGGCTGCCAGGTCGGCTGGCGGGCTGTGGTGGAGGTGGTGTGCTTGGGCGAGGACGGATCGGTCCAGTGCGGGGCCGCCGCCGTGCTCGATGTGGTCGATCAGCCAACGGGTGCCGTCGGTTCCCAGCAGACCGGTCGCGAGGCCGAGGTGTCCGGCGGCTGTCGCGGCTGCCGGGTCGATGCCTGCGCCCAGGAGGGCAAGGGTGTAGGCGGAGTCGGCGGCGAAGAGGGTCTCGGCGGCGTGGAGTGCATCACCGTGTCCGAATCTGCCGGTCTCGGGCTGGTAGGTGGCCAGGGTGAGGTCGCGTAGGACGCCGGTCTCGCGCAGCGCGGCGGCCCATGCGGCGAGGGCTGCTGCGGCGGGCCCGTACCGGTCGGGGTGGTGCAAGCGCAGCCGGAGCCGCAGGTGGGGCTGAGGCTGGCGGTCGCGGATGAACCACCAGTCGTTGGCGGGTCCGTCCCTCCAGCCGGACAGCAGGCGGGGCAGGTGGACGGTGAGAAGATCGTTGTGGCGGCCTGGGTGAGCGAACAGCTGCGCGTACAGCCAGGTGGACGCGCCGGGCAGATGCGGTGGCGTCGCGGCGGTGAGGTGTCGCCGGATCGGCCTGGCCGGTGGCCGCAGGGCGGTCGTGCGGGCCAGCGGCATGACGATCTCGTGGGGGCGGCCGTCGATCCAGCCGAAGTCCTGACCGGCCTCGGTCAGGGTGAGCAGGGGTGCCTTGCGGAGCTGCCCGCGCAGGATCGCCAGGTGCGCCGACTCGGTGAGGTCCAGGCCGAACACGACGTCGCCGACACCGGCCATGACGTGATCGGGCACGCGTCGAACCGCCCGCAGGGTGGTGAAGGCGGCACGCCATTCGGGCGCCGACGCACGGGGAGGGGGTAGCTGATCGGCGGTGAGGGTCCAGCGGGCCGGGCTGAGGATGATGCGGCCGTGGCGCAGGCGGGGCAGGAAGGCGAACTCGTCGGCGGCCTGGCCCCAGGAGAACGGGCGGCACGGTCGGCAAGCGCCGGTGCTGATCTCACAGAGCAGCCGCGCCATCGGCTGGGTGCCGTACCGCAGGTCAACGGCGTGCGGCAGCAACGGTTCGACGATCTGCCCGGTCCTGGTCGACACCAGGTAGAACCGGCGGGTGTCTGCGGTCACCGCCAGTTCGTCGGGGTCGAATGCCGCCTCGCCTGCGGGCCGGTGCTCGCCGAGCGAAAGGATCAGCAGCAGCTCGGGAACGCGCGCCAGGTGGCCGGTGCGCGCGACCAGCGGTGGGCACGACAGTTGGAGTGTGACGGCGCCTGGGGTGCTGACCGGCAGGCCCCGGTATGCCTTGGTGAATCGGGCTCTTTCGCTCTCGTCCAGGAGGTACAGGAACCGGCCGGCCGTTGTTCCGGCGTGGCGTGAGGCGCCCGCCACCCAGAGGGTGAAGTCGCCGGAATCGAGGGCGGCTGGAGCAGCAGCGTCCAGCAGGAACCGAAGCTCGGTGTGCGGGACTGGTCCGGCAGGCGGGCCGGGTGCCAGCCGTACCAGGAGACTCCCCTGCAAGGTCACCTCATGGCGGCCCTCCAGCGCGGCCTCCTGCGCGATGCGGGCGAGCACGAGGTCGCGGTCGCACCATCGGGCTGGCGGGTACGGCGCCGAGCCGCGGTAGCCAGCCGGGTAGCCGATCCCGCGATCGGTGTCGGTCACCTCCTTGACCGGCACGACGGTACCGATCCCGTACCGGTGCACGAACGCGGCGTGATACGCCCGCCAGACTGGACGGTCGGGGCCGAGGGCGGCCAGCAGCGACGCGGCCTGCTCAGCGGCGCTGACCACGGCGGGCGGGAGCGCAACCGCGCAGTCCAGACGCAGGTCCATGGCCCGCCTCGGCGCAGCGGCCAACGCTTGGGCGGCGGTCGCGGATCCGGTGGTCGCCGGTCCCGAAATTGCGGAGGACAGGTGCGGTGCCGGGTCGGTGACCGTCATCGGCGGGCGGAGTCCGCTCAGGAGTACTCCCAGCGCCACCAGCTCGGTCAGCATGGCCTCGATGGTGTCGATCGAGGCCATCGGGTGCTGTCGGCTCATCCTGTCCAGGAGAGCCGCGAAGACGATCGGGGCCCGCGTTGCTTCAAGCGCCCGTTTCAGGGGCGGCGACAGGGTGATCGCGATGTCGGCGAATCCGCCTTCTGCGAGGGGCCGGCACGGAACGATCCACTCGGTGCCGCGCCGGAAACCCAGGTTGTTCGCCTGGACCGGCAGGCGGCGCAGCACCTGTGGCTGTGCTTCCAGCTCGCTGGCAAGGTCGGCGAGCCAGGCGGCGTCGGCGCGTTCGACGCTGGTGTGCTGCCCGTCCCAGCGGACGGACGCGTGATCGGCAAGACCGGCTGGGGCGATCCCGGCGAACCCTCCGAACGGCGTTGCCCTGCTCGTCCATCGCAGGAGGTAGCGCATCAGCGCCTCGACGGCGCGGCGGGCCTGCTGGGGCTGCAGCGGGCGGGTGCCGTCGTGCAGGCCGGTGAGGGCGTGGGCCAGGTCGGGGCTGGCCACCGCGATGGCTTGGGCGACACCCTCCAGACACCACACCTGGTTGATCCAGGCCAGCAGGTTGGTGGGCTCGTCGGCGTCAAGGTCGGGCCAGGGCGGAAGACATAAGGCGGCGGGGTAGGCCGCAGCGCGCAGGAGCACTGCGTCCACTGCGGCGAACGCTGGTCGGTCCATGCTGCTCCTGTCTGCGGGCGGTCGTTCCCGGTGCCTGCCGGGAACGACCCCGACCCGTCGGGACTCTCAGCAGGGGTAGACGGTCTTGGTGGTCGTGCAGCCGTCGCTGGTGCAGTCGGCGCTGGGGGTGGTCGCCAGTTCGGGCGCGTTGTTCACGAGACGGACGTCGAGGGTGAAGTCCTCGGAGCCTGCGGGGTCGTCGCTCATCGACGGTCCTTTCGGTTGTCGGGGGTGGTGCTACCCGGCGATGTCCGCCGGGAAGTCGATGACGAGGCGGCTGTGCCATTTGTCCAGCCGGAACCCCTCCGCCAGCTCGTCGTCGGGGGTCGCGGCCGGGTAGACGCGCAAGCGGGGCTTGGGTCGGCCCGCGTGGTCCCAGGCGCCAATCTGTTCGGCGAGGAATGCGGCGGCGGCCTCGGCGTCGGGTCCGTGGGCGTAGGTCACGAACTCGTGCAGGCCATCGGCTGTGGGCTGCGGCGTGCCTCTGTAGGCCAGTGTCGCCACGTCAACGCGGGCGGGGCTTCCCCACCTCCAGGTCAGGCGCACGATGTCGGCGTCGATCGCCTCTTGGTCGGCGATGACCTGGCAGAATCCAGACACGGTCGTGGCCAGCCACATGTCCTGGCCGGAGGCGGACTCTTTCGAGCTGAAGGTGACACCCGACCGCGCGCTGGCGCGTGGCAGATCCAGGACTCCTGTCAGATCCCGCACCGGGTCGGCTGGGTTGGTGGAGGTGTCCTCGCCCAGCCACAGGCTCACCGACGGGTCATCACGCAGCGGGATGCTCAGACCCTGCCGGGCGCCCGCGCCCCGCAGGGGCACGAATCCACAGGTGAACTGGTCGCTGGAGACCAGCGTTTCGCCATCGCGCTCAAGCAGCCAGGAGCGGGTCAGACCCAGGGTGCGCAGCGGGACGATCAGGCGTCCACCGGCGGCGAGCTGGGACCACCACGCCGGTGAGATATCGGGTACGCCGACCGTCACGACGATGGCGTCGAAAGTGCGGCCCGGTTCGAGCTCGAATGCGGCGTCGGCGCAGACGACCTCGACATCGGTGTATCCGGCCTCGTCCAGGCAGATGCGGGCGCGCTGGGTGACGGCAGGGTCGATGTCGACGGTGGTCACCGAGCCGCGCGGCCCGACCAGCTCAGCGATGAGAGCCGCGTTGTAGCCACCGCTGCCTATTTCCAGGACGTGCTCGCCGGGCTTCAGGGAGGCCTGGCAGAGCATCGCGGTCTGCAGCCACGCCGCCGACACCGAGCTGAGATTCAGCCCGTCCTCGCCGCGCACGGTGACGATCGCGCCGTCTCCGTAGGCTTCCTCCAGCGGGACATCACCGGTGAACAACTGCCGGGGTACGGCCCGCAGCGCACGCGCCACCTCTTCCGGCAGCCTCAGGCCGAGAGCCTGCCGGTTCGCGGCGATCCGGTCGACCATCGCCTCCCGCAACTCCTGGGCGGTGACGGTGGTGGTGTTCAGCATCAGCTTTCTCTCCCTGTTCAGCGCCTGCCACGCTTCCGGCGAAGGCCACATTGTGTTCGGTGCCAGCTCCGAAGAGATCGACTTCGGTGGAGCGGGCATGTCGGTTCGGAGAACCTCGCGCGAGAGGCGCTCGATCCGCCGCTGGCGTGGCGAGGGCCGGTTGATTAGGACGGTTCAATTCGAGATCTGGGATCTGATCCGCATTTCGTGTGCGCCGTCTGATGGTGGCGGCGAGCCCGGGAAGTGACATCGGCGTCGATGGTCGTGGCCGCAGGCGAGGCGTGCCGTGGAACGCGGTTGATCGCTACGGCGACCGGCTCGCTGACACCTGTGGACGGAATCACGAGATAGGAGTACGCCACCGGGCTGAGACAGGCCAGAACGTTCACTGAGTTTCACACCCGCACTTAGTCTCACCTTGACTGCGCAGCCCGCCACGGTCATGGTCGAATGCGCATCGGCCCGTCGATTCGCCTCCAGCAGAGGAGTGCCATGAATCCCCAGGAACAGCCCGCTGGATCGTCCCCGCGCCTCGACTTCGTCGGGATCGACGACGATTCACCCGCCAACAAGTGCCCCGCCATCATGGTTGTTCCCGGCACCGGCGATGTGGTCCAGGTCGGCCGACGCGTCGTCGACCCCGACGCGCTCGCGGCAATCGCCCAACACACCGCGATCGCCGACGACGAGACCGCGATCTGGACGCCGGCGAACCTCGCACCCGACCTGCTCAAAGCCCTCACCGGCACGCACACGACCGGGCAGGCGGGACCTGGAGAGCCGTCGTTCGAACAGCTACTCGCGGGTACGGTCCGCTCGGTGCGGCATCTGGAGGCCCGCGACACCTACGATCCCACCGACCCGGCGTTCGTGAACTGGAAGGCCACCGGTGACACCTCCTACGACTGGCAGTCCTGGATCGCTCTGGTGGGAGCCGCGACCGGCCGGGGCGTGAGTTTCCGGCGGCTGCGCATCGTGTCCGAGCCGGTCAGTGACTACATCCGCTGGGAGCACGCCATCAGCTACGGCAACGTCAAGGCCGGAGAGGAACTGCGCTGGTTGCCCCGGCACCTGTGTTTTGACCTGCCGCACCCCGCCGCCGACTTCTTCCTGTGGGACGCGCGACTGCTCGCCTACAACTTCACCGCCGGGGACGGCACCGACACCGGACGGATGGAGTACGTCGCCGACCCGCGCCGGATCACGCCCGTCGTGGGCATGTTCGAGATGCTGTGGGAACGCGGCGTCCCCCACCACGCCTATACGCCGGTGTGACGATCGAGCCGCTCCAGCGCAGCCCGGATCAGCGCGACGGCGGCCAGTCCGTTGACGGCCAGCGCCCACAGCCGATCCCACGTCGCCCGATACAGGGCGACCTCCTCAGGACGGGTCACCGACAGGTAGCCCGACACCAGTTCGACGGTCACCAGCGTGCCGTCAGTGATGTCGAACGCCTCCTCGGGATGGACACCGCGCCGATCCGCGCCCACCGGGATGATGCCCAGGAACACGTTCGGCCGCCGCCGCAGCTCCAGCAGATGCCGCAGTTGTTCGCGATGCAACCGCCGGTCGTACGGCCGGTACCACAGCACAGGTTCCTCGATCAGGAAGAACCAGCGAGCACCCGCCCGGCTGAGCAGCTTCTGGCGGCTCATGCGCTCAGCGACGGCGGCCTCGACGTCCGCCTCCGGTTCGGTGGTGTCCACGCGCTGCTCGGTCAGCACCCCGGTCAGCGCGGCCCGCGTGTAGGACTCGGTCTGCGCCATGCCCGCGATGACCTTGGGCTGGTAGGACTGTGCGACCGCCAACTCCTCGTAGAGCTGGCGAATTGATTTTTGAGCCGCTGCCAGCCCTCCACTGTTCAGGTCCGCGTACGGAATCCACATCCGGGCCATGGCCGATTGCTCGGCGAGCAAGCGCCTGACTTCGTTGGGATCCGCCGCGCACAGCCGACACCACAGCTCAACGTGCCGAGTGGTGATGGTCCGCCTGCCCAGCTCGATCTCTGACACGATCGAGCTGGAACGCCAACCGGCCCGCCGGGCGAATTCCCGGCCTGACAAATCCCGGCGCTGACGGAGAGCGCGCAGGTTGGCACCCAACGCCTCGCGGGCGGCTTGAGCCGAAGATGAGGGTGACGACGACATGATGGCGACTATCTTGCCCAGGAACGTTCATGGGCGCCGTATCGGTTCACCGACATTAGAGAATTCGCTCTAGGTCACCATTTCACCTGCTATTGGTCCCATGCAGCATGTGCAGAGATCAGCTTGCACACGGGTCCTCTCTGAAGAACCCTGGAAAACGCGCTGCCCATGCGGCTCCTGCATGGGGTGCCGATCGCCGCAGGACCTCACACCCCGAGGCCGTACCCGAAGGTGATCAACAATCCGACCCGCGCCACCGCCGGACTTGGGACTTCAACCTCGGGGCCCTCATCACCCTGAAGGGATCGCGACGCGTGTCACAGGCGGCGGCCGACGGTGAGGGTGGCTGTCCAGTGGCGGGTCAGTCTTCCGTCTGGGCGTACGGCCAGCAGGCGGTGGACTTCTTCGTAGAGGTGGTCGCGCTTGGCCGTCTGCATGGCGATGTGGCCTGAGAAGGTGTCCAGGAGGGCGATGTACTCCTCGGCGGTGTACTCCCGCGCCCACACGTAGCGCCGTGTTCCGACGACCGTGAACCATCCTGAGTCCTCGAACTCGGCGGCGGTCGGGTCCGGTTGGTTCTCGGGTGGCGGTGGTGGCCAGGCCGCGCCGTCGCCCTCCCCCATCTCGTCGTACACCCGCTGAATCTCGGTGAAGAAGGGGTCGAAATCCGGAGGGAAGGCGTGTTGGGCATCCCACACGGCCAGGTGTCCGCCCGAAGGTAGCAGCGCGGCGGCCTTGCCGTACTTCACCTGAGGGTCGAGCCACTTCCACGCGGTGGCCGCGTAGAGAAGGTCGAAGAGAGTGTCCTTCGCCGGTCGCCACGTCTCGAACGGGGCGGTGACCACCGAGACGGCGGGGAAGTCGCGCAGTTCGCGCCGTGCCTCCTCGGCCAGGGCCGCGCCGAGTTCGACCGCCGTGATCCGGAAGCCCAGCCGGGCCAGGGGCAGGGTGGCCTTTCCCGGGCCGCAGCCCACTTCGAGCAGGTTCGCGGGCGGCTCAAGCCCCGTCGTCGCGAGCAGATCGGCGTACAGGCCGGCCGGATAGTCGGGGCGTGCCTTCTGGTACGTGGCGGCCACGGTGTCGAAGGTGGTTCGCAGGTGTTCGCGGGACATCCCTCCATTCTGACCGGCACAGCCGGGAGAGCGCTCTTCCCCGGGGAAAGGTGAAGACTAAAGGAAATAGCCTTCCGAACGTTTTTTTCGGAGGCATGGAGAAAGGAACGCACGGTGTCCCCGGTCGCCTTCGGTGTGCGCCGTTCCGCATGCCGGAAAGGTTGGCGGGGGTGTCACTCCGCTGGAACGGTCCCGTCCGGAAATCGGACAGGCCCGCGGCCGGGAGGACGGCAGCAGATTATCGGCGCCCCCCGAGGTCGGGGGAGGGCGGAGACGCATGTCAGGGGCCGATCGGCGTCCGGGGATAAAAGTTGTCGCCACATGCACAGTCAGGGCGAGATGACAACGGACCCAAATGATTGACGGGGGCGCCGTTAAACATACGGACAGTGATGGTCAATGATCGAGACGTGTTGACCGGGCCACATAATCCCAGGTCAGCGGCCATCACAAGGCCCGCCGTACAACGGCGGAAAGCCCGCCAGCCGCACCCGAGATGTCCGACATATATGCATATATCACCTTGTTTACAGCTTTCGGCGACGAAGGTGTTGACGGTGACGCCGCCATCGTCATACTCTCCGGAGCGTCAAGAGCGCTCTTAACCGTCTCTCAACGAAGCGTTCATCACCCAGCGACGTCTGCGGTTACGCAGAATTAGTTTGACGCACCCAAAAAACGGGCGAATAAGGAATGTGAACGTGTTGCCCATAACCGTCTTCGGGGCCATAAAGGAAAGTCAGAAGTTCTTATGAGAAGGCCCGCCGTGGCCATTACCGGGGGTGCCGGATTTCTCGGCTCGCATCTCTGCGAGCGGTTTCTGGCCGAGGGTTACCAGGTCATCTGCGTTGACAACTTCCTCACCGGGGCCGTCGCCAACGTCGAACATCTCATGGCTGACGAGCACTTCCGCCTGGTACGCGCGGACGTCTCCCAGCATCTCGTCGTCGCGGGAGAGGTGGACGCCGTCCTCCACTTCGCCTCCCCCGCGTCACCCGCCGACTATCTCCGCCTCCCCATCGACACGCTGCGGGTCGGTTCCAACGGCACCTACAACGCCCTTGAGCTGGCCAGGGAGAAGGGGGCCAGGTTCGTCCTCGCCTCGACGTCCGAGGCGTACGGCGACCCGCAGGTCCATCCGCAGCCGGAGACCTACTGGGGCAATGTGAACCCGGTCGGTCCGCGTGGCGTCTACGACGAGGCCAAACGCTTCGCCGAGGCCATGACCATGGCCTTCCGCAGGGCGTGTGGTGTGGACACCGCGATTCTGCGGATCTTCAACACGTTCGGTCCGAGGATGCGGCCCTTCGACGGCCGCGCGATCCCGACGTTCGTCAGGCAGGCGCTGCTCGGTGAGCCGATCACGGTCTCCGGGGACGGCAGTCAGACGCGGTCGATCTGCTACGTGGACGATCTGGTCGAGGGCATCTTCCGGGTGCTCAACTCGGACATGAGCGGGCCGGTCAACATCGGCAACCCGCACGAGATCTCGATGCTCGACCTGGCCGAGTGGATCAGGGAGCTCACCGGGACCGCCTCGCCGATCGCGTTCGTGCCCCGGCCGCAGGACGACCCCGAGATCCGCCGTCCCGACATCACGCTCGCCACGACCCGTCTCGGCTGGGCGCCGAGGACGCCGGTCGAGCAGGGGTTGCGGCAGACCATCGCCTGGTTCCAGGAGCATCCGCGGCTGTGGAGCGTCGAGAACCTGGCCGGAGCGGTCTCCTAGGACGACGTCATGAGCACCACGAGGACCGGCTACGCCGACCTGTTCCAGCAGGATCACACCCAGCCGCACTGGGCCTACCACTACGCCAGACGTCTGGTCGAGCGGCACGGCCCCGAGCGGCGGGTGGTGATCCAGACCAGCATGTCGCCGAGCGGCTGGTTCCACGTCGGCAACTTCCGCGACACCGCCTGCGCCTATCTGGTGCACCGCGCGCTGGAACGGCTCGGGCGTGAGTCGTCGATCCTGCTCAGTTTCGATGACTACGATCCGGTACGGCCGTCGCAGGCCGCCGCCCAGGCCGACCTCGCGGGATACGGGACGCGTCCGCTGGGCGCGGTGACCGAGCGCAGCAGGCGGATCTGCCGTCGTTACATCGACGAGCTGAAGCGGATGGGCATCTGTCCCGTGGAGGCCGACGCCGACGGCCGTACCCCGGCCGGTTCCCCCTGGCAGACGCACTACCAGTACGAACGCTACTCGTCCGGCGTCTACGTGCCACTTCAGCGCCGTTACCTGCGGGGCGCGAAAAGGCTCGCCAAGCTGCTGGACCAGGTCCCCGAGCACCTGTTCACCGTCTACTGCGAGCAGTGCGGCCGGGGCAGCACCCGCAACCTGCGCCTCGGCCGTGACCGGGTGCGTTACGTGTGCGAGTCGTGCGGCACGCTCTCCACGACCAGGCGTGTCGAGCTGGTCAAGCCGTCCTGGGCGCTGGACTGGACGCTGCGCGTCACCCACGAGCGCATCGACTGCGAGCCCGCGGGTCAGGACCACTGCAGCGCGGGCAGCACGATGGACCGCACCCAGCCGATCTACCGAGGTTACCTGCGCGCGCACCAGCCGGTGATCGTGCCCTACGGCCTCGTCCGTCAGTTCGGCGACCGCGGCAAGGTCTCCGGCTCGCGGGGCAGCGGCCTGACGGTCGGTGACCTGCTGCGGGTGATGCCGCCCCGGATCATCCTGTTCCTGTACGGCAGGCCGAACTGCCTGTCCGACATCCGGCTCGGTCTCGACCGGGGCTCCTTCCTCGGTGCCTACGACGCCTACGACCGTTTCCTGGCCGAGGCGCGCGCGGGCGACCCGAGGGCCGTGGCGCTCAACGAGCTGATCACCGACGACCCCGGCACCACCCCGCTGCCCCGGATGCGGGCCGTACTCGGCCTGCTGCACGCGAACTGCTACGACGTAGAGCTGGTCACAGCCCTGACCGGTGAGAGTGGGGCCGAGCGGGTCCGGCACGGGCTGGCATGGCTGGCGGGGTACGGCCGGTGCTGGATCGACGAGGTCTCCGACGCCGAACCGCGCCCGCTGCTGAGCGGTGGCGCGCTGCCCGAGCGCTGGGACCGCGCGTCCTACCGGGATCTCTACCTGACGCTGTTCGGCACCGAGTCGGGTCCGCCGCTGCGGCGGCTCGACGCGCTGTTCGGCAGGGAGGCGGTCGTCGCCGCCGTCCACGCCTACCACGACCGCGCCGAGCGACCCCTGCGTGAGCGGGTGCTCGCCCAGCTCAGGCCAGGTGAGCCCGGTGCACGCTGAGATCATCGACCCCACCGCCGAGGCCGTACCCGCCGACTGGGAGATCTTCCGCAAGCAGGAGGGCCTGATCGCGGCCTGGCAGGCGCGGGCGCTCACCGCGATCGCCTGGTGCTCGACGCGGCCGGTCTACCTGGGTGTCGTACGGCAGGGCGGCGAGGTGGTGGGGCTGTTCACCGGCTCTGTCGGCGGTCCGCCACGGCTGCGGCGCGGATACGCCGAGCCCGGCTCGATGCCGCCCGTGGGGTGGTTCGACTGTCATCTTCCGGTCGGCTTCACCGGGGGGTTCGCCTTCGCCGCGGACCTGCCCAAGGCGGATCGGGCCGAGGCGACTGCCGCGTTCGAGAAGGCGGTGCGCCGCAGGCTGGGCAGGCGCTGTCTGGGAGTGCTGTACCGGCAGGTCACCGCGGAGACGCTGCCCGCGTTCGACCGCAGGTTCCGGCCCAGGATCACGACCGCGCCCAACACGCTGCTGCGCAACCGGTGGGCGGATCTGGACGGTTACTTCGCCGACCTGCCGCGTGACCGGCGGCGCAGGCTGCGCCGTGTCCACGCCGAGGCGTCCGAGCGGACCCGGGTGCTGTACGGGGTCGGCGACATCGACGCCGAACGGGCGAGCGCGCTGGCCTGCGCGACCGTGCGCAAGCACAGCCCGTACGCCCCTCCCCTGCCCGTGCGCTACTTCGAGGCGCTCTGCGGTGAGGAGGGCGTGCGGTACTTCGGCCATCTCGACGGGGACCGGCTGCTCTCCTTCGACCTGACCTTCGACGACGGAAGGCGGCTGGTCACCACGGTGAACGGCTCGCTCGACGTGCGGGACGGCGGGCGGCGTGACCTCTACTTCGACCTGTACCTGCGGGAGATCGACTACATGATCTCGCACGGCCGTACAGGCTGCGAGTTCGGCAAGGGGATGGCCGAGCTGAAGCAGCGGTTCGGCTGCGAACTCGTCCCCCAGTCCCTGGTGATCGCCGCCTGGTGACCCAGAGAGTCTCAGAGAGGAAGAACATGGAGTTTCCCCAGGCGCTTGAGGCGCACCTGACCGCGATCCGCTCCCGTGACCTGGACGGATACCTGGAGACCGTGCACCCGGACGCGACGGTGATCCTGCCGAACGGGACGTTCCTTCGCGGTAGGGACGCCGTCGCCGAGTTCCACACCTCCTGGTTCGGCGACCCCGACTGGACGCTGAAGACCGAGACCGTGCGGACCCAGGCGGCCGGGGACTCGGCGTTCGCGCTGCTCTCGGTGGTCTACGACGACCTGGACCCCGAGGGCAAGCCGTACCAGAAGGAGTACTACCTGACGCTGTACTTCACGCTCGTGGACGGCCGGTGGCTGCTCCTGCACGACCAGAACACGTTCTGCTGAGATGAGGACTCGGGGGTTCTCGGAACGGGCCTGGGAGCGGGGGTACCGCGACACCGTGGCACGGGCGTTCGCGGCCGTGCCGTACTACCGGGAGATGTGGGCCGGGGCGGGCACGCGGCTGGACGAGCCTGAGGCGACGCCGGTGACGCGGCTCGACGGGCTGCTCGACCGGCTCTGTCCGCTCGGCGCGCCGTACGTGCGGCGGCGGGAGGAACCGGTGTGGCTCGGGGAGCCCGCCGACCTGTTCGAGGCGCTCGAACTGACCGGGAGCCATCGGCGTGACCGGCCGCTGTTCGAGGTTCGGGAGTCGCTGCTGGACTGGGAGCGGCTCGGTCCCGGCGGGGGGCGCTACCACGTGGTGCTCAGCGCCCGCGCCGAGGTCGCCGACCCCGGGCTGCGGCAGGGCCAGTTGCGGGCGCTGCGCGAGGCCGACGATCCCGGCCTGCTCGCCGACGCCACCCAGCTCACCGACCTGTACGGCGAGGCCCCCGGCGCCCGGGTCTTCCTGCGCAGCTCCCCTGGCGAGACCGCCGAGGGAAACGCCAACGTGGTCGTGCACGACGGACGGCTCGGCTACCTGGGTGCCCGGCACCGGGGCTGTGGCCGTACGCACCTGAACTGGAGACGGGTCCACGCGCGGACCGGCACGTCGGGACCGCTGTTCACGATCACGCGGCGGCACCGGCCGACGCTGGCGAACATCAGCCTGCCGGGGACCGCCCACCTGACCGTCGAGCGCTGCCCCGAGCACGGCACGCCGACGCTGGAGGAGGTGACGCGGTGAGCAGGCTCCGTTCGACGATCAGGCTCGCGCCCGTCGCCCACCACCTGGCCACGATCCGCAGGCGGGAGCGGCTGCCGCACGCCGAGCAGCTGCGGATCCAGTCCGAGCTGCTGCGCGCCCTGGTACGGCACGCGCACGCCAACGTCCCGCACTACCGCGAGACGCTCACCTCGGCCCAGGTCGAGGGAGTGCGCACCGCCGACGACCTGGCGGGGCTGCCGACGCTCGACAGGACCACCCTGCGGGACACCCCCGCGCGGGAGCTGCTCGCCGACGGCTTCACACCGGAGAACACCCGGGCGAACACGACGAGCGGCTCCTCCGGCATCCCGATCACGATCCGCAACTCGGAGCGCGACCTGGGATACCTTCGGGCCGCCTACCTGCAGGACATGCTGGCCAACGGGCTGCGCCCGACCGACCGCATCGCCTACTTCCGGGTGGCACCGTTCCTGCCGCACCCGCTTGAGCGGTTCGGCATCCTGCGCAACCACCACATTCCCACCGACCGTTCGCTGGACGAGCAGGTCGAGACGTTCCTCGCGGCCAAACCGACGTTCATGATCGGCTTCCCCAACGTCATCGCCAGCGTCGTGGACGAGCTGAAGCGGCGCGGCGTCACCCACCGGGGCGTCAGGACCGTGCTGTTCGGCGGGGAGCGGCTCACCCCGACCGCCCGCGCCCACGTGCTCGACTACTTCGGCGCCTCCCACCGGGAGGTCTACGCCTCGGTCGAGGTCTTCACGATCGCCCGCACCTGCCCGGCGGGCAGCATGCACCTGCGCACCGCCGACCTGGTCGTCGAGGTCGAGCACGACGACGGGACCGTCTCCGTGGAGGACGGCGTCGGCGAGATCCTGGTGACCAGGCTGCACAGCGAGGCGATGCCGCTGATCCGCTACCGGCTCGGGGACCGGGTGCGGATCGTGCCCAACGACTGCCCCTGCGGCGTCGCGACCACCCCCATCGTGCGGGAGGTCGTCGGCCGCAGCGAGGACCGCATCGTCACCTCCGACGGCAGGCGGTACTACGGCGACTTCCTCACCACCCTCACCCAGTCCTTCCCCGGGATCACCCGGCTGCAGGTGCTCCAGCCCCGGCCGGGGGCGGTCGAGGTGCTGGTGATCCTCTCCGGGAACGCGCCCGACGACCTGACGGCCGACATCGAACGGGAGCTCCGGCGCAGGGTGCCCGACCTGGATGTCACCGTACGGCGCACACATCGGATCACTCCAGAAGCCAACGGAAAGATCAAGCTTGTGAAGGTGCTCGCCCCCACCGGGGAACGCGTGCCTTCCGGGGGTCCTGCCTCAGCGGAGGGCGGACCGTCAACACAGAAAGGTCGGATGTCAGATGTCGCTGAAGGAAACGATTGACCAGCGTCTCGCCGAACACCTGAAGACCCGGTACGCCGACGAGCACGCCGTACGCAAACTCTCGCAGCACTTCCGCCGCGAGGGGTACGTCAAGCTGCCCGGCCTGGTCTCCGAGGACCTGTTCCAGGAGGTCAGCACCGAGGTCCACCGGCTGCTCGACCTGCACGAGAAGCGGATCGACATCCAGCTCGCCGAGACGGGCAACTCGCCCCGCTACATGAGCACGATCAGCCAGCAGGCCATCGCCAAGGACAGCGAGCTCATCCCCGCCATCTACGAGTCCCAGGCGCTGATGGACTTCCTGTCCAGGCTGGCCGCGCAGCCGGTCCTGCAGTGCCCGTGGGAGGAGGAGAAGTACATCGCCATCCGCCAGCACAAGAAGGGCGACACCCACGGCTGGCACTGGGGTGACTTCAGCTTCACCGTCATCTGGATCATCGAGGCCCCCGACGCCAAGTACGGCGGCCAGCTCCAGTGCGTCCCGCACACCGACTGGAACAAGGAGGACCCGCGCGTCGAGGAGTACCTCCAGGCACACCCGATCAGGACCTGGGGTCACGTCACCGGCGACCTGTACTTCCTGCGGTCCGACACCACGCTGCACCGGACGATCCCGCTGAACGCGGACAAGACCCGCATCATCCTCAACACGTGCTGGGGCAGTGAGTCCGACAGCAAGAAGGAAGCGACCCACGAGACCATGCACGCGATGTTCGACTGACCGATGGCCGACTCCGTGCGTTCGATGGACTCACGGGTGAAGCGGGGGGCGGGCCGTGTCCCGCCCCCCGGCATCACCGCGATGGTCCCCTGCTACAACGAGATCGACTGTGTCGAGCGTGCCTACCGGGAGATCCGGGCCGAGCTGGCGAGGTACGACGACGTCGAGCTGCTGTTCGTCGACGACGGCAGCACCGACGGCACCCTCGACGCGATCAAGGGGTTCGCCGCCGAGGACTCCCGGGTGAAGTACATCTCCTTCGCCAGGAACTTCGGTCTTGAGGCGGCCTTCTCGGCGGGGTTCAAGTACGCCTCCAAGCCGTGGACGGTCCAGTTCGACGCCGACCTGCAGTCGCCGCCGCACGAGATGCACCGTCTGGTGGACAAGGCGCTCGAAGGGTACGACGTGGTCTTCGCCGTACGCGAGAACCGGCAGGACCCGTGGCACCGGAGGCTCGGCACCTGGGCGCACCAGACGATCGCCCGCAGGTGGCTGGGCATCGAGCTGCCCCAGGGGGCGTCGGTGTTCCGGATCGTCCGCACCAGCGTGGCGCACAAGGTGGTGGACAGCAGGCTGTCCACGCCGTACTTCATCGCCACCGCCCCGCTGCTCGGCGCGAGGTACACCACGCTGCCCACCGCGCACCAGCCCCGCCTCGACGGCCAGGGCAAGTGGAATCTGCGCAAGCTGTTCTCGCACGCCGTCGAGTTGTTCTTCGGGTTCTCGTTCCGGCCGCTGACCTGGCTGGTCGGCCTGTCCGGCGTGGTGATGGCGGCCGGTACGGCGGTGCTCGCGCTGGCGCTCACCGGGCGGCTCGGGCCGACGGCGATCGAGCTGGCCGGGCTGGTGGCCGTCCTGGTCGCGCTGGCCCTGCTGATGGTCGTCGCGCGCTACCTCGTGCGGGTGATGCGGGTGCAGGCGATCGGCGTGCCCCGCTACCAGATCCGGGAGGCCAACATCCCGATCCGCGCTGCCGAGGCGCTCTACGGATACGAGACACCCGACGTCAGCGGTCACTTCAGGGAACCAGAGGTCTGGGAGGACGCCAGTTGAGAAACCTCATCGTGCTCGGCGGGGGCGAGGACCAGATCCCCGCCTACCGGGAGGGCCGCAGGCTCGGCTACCGGGTGATCGGCGTCGACCAGCGCCCCGACGCGCTCGGCGCCGCCGAGGCCGACCACTTCCTCTGCATGACCAGCAGGGATCCCGAGGGCATCGCCCGCGCCCTCGGGCCTGTCGACGTCGCGGCCGTGATCTCCCCCGCCAGTGACGCCGCCCAGGAGTCGGTGGCGGCGCTGAGCCGCATCTACCGGACGGCGCACCAGGTCGCGCCGGACGCGCTGCGCTGCTCGGTGGACAAGGGGTTCTTCCGCGAGGTGGTCGCCAGGGTCGGGCTGCCGACCTACCGGCACGTCCAGGACGACGACGTGGACAACCTCATGACGGCCGCGGCCGAGATCGGCTACCCGCTGATCGTCAAACCCGCCGACTCCTCGGGCAGTAAGGGAATCACGGTCCTCGACGACCCCGCCGACCTGCCCGGCGCACTTGAGTACGCCCGCAAGTACTCCTTCTCCCGCCAGGTGATCCTGGAGGAGCTGGTCGAGGGCAGGCACGGCGCCGTGGAGTGCTTCCTCGCCGGGGGCGAGCTGGCGTTCATGGCGGTCACCGACCGGGTCATCACCGGCAGGCCCGCGATGATCAGCGTCTCCCACACCGTCCCCGCCGACCTCGACGAGGACGTCCACACGCGGCTGCGCGAGGCGGTCGTCGCGATCTGCGCCGAGGTCGGGCACCGGCAGGGGCCGGTCAACCTCGACTTCGTGCTCACCCCGGCGGGCGACATCCACCTCATCGAGATGGGCGCCAGGCTCGGCGGCAACGGCATGCCGCTGATGGTCAGGCACGCCTTCGGGCTGAACACCGTCGAGGCCGCCATCCGGCTGGCCCTCGGCGAGCCGCTGACGATCGACGTCACGCGGCGCCGTACCGCAACACTGCGGATCCTGGCGGCCGAGACCGACGGGACGCTCACCGCCGTCGAGGGACTCGACGCCCTGCGGCGGATGCCCGAGGTCGTCGAGGTGCAGGTGTTCAAGTCCCCCGGCGACCACGTGAACGCCTACACGCAGGCGGGCCACAAACTCGGCTACCTGGTCATGGTGGCCGACACGCGCGAGGCGCTCGACGAGGCCGTCGATCGGGCCCTGCGCACCCTCCGATTCGAGATCGAGCCTGACACGAGAGGTCAACAATGCTCCCCCGCAAGCCCCTCGGCTTCCTGATATTCGTCGCGCTGGCCGTCGCCGCCGCGGCCTTCGTCTGGTTCGGCCTGCCGCACGACCGGGAGGTGAAGTCACTCGGGCTGTTCCTGGTGAAGCTGCTGCCGTTCGTCTTCGCCACCGAGGCCCTCGCCAGACTCGACGTGGACTGGGCCAAGCGGCTCAAGCTCCCGCTGATCACGCTGCCGATCGCGTTCCTGGTGTTCTTCCTCTACTTCGTGCCGAAGATCTTCTTCTACGGCGGCGTGGAGACCGGGACCAGGGAGTCCTTCTACGCGCTGTACTACCACGTGCTCACGCTGACGCCGCTGATCATCCTGACGATCACGCTGGCCAACCGGCTCGGCGGCGGCACCTCTGCCCTCACGCGCAGGTTGGCGTACGGCATGCTGCTGCTGATGCTGTCCGGTCTTGAGGACCTGGCCTTCCTCACGGTCAACGACCACACCGACCCGGCCTACGCCACGATCCCCGCCGTGTGGGACTGGGCCTCGCACATGACCGTGTTCCTCGGCCACCCGCCGACCAGGAACGAGGCGTTCGCCTTCATCGCGGTGCACGTGGTGCTGGCGCTGCTGGTCTTCTTCAGCCCCCAGCGCTGGTGGGACGCGCTGGCCAGCCGGGTCAGGCCGCGCGGGACGCGGTCGGAGAGCGCGTAACGATGCTCCTGCGGGAGGCGGCCTACATACCGCTCACCATCGCCCGGCAGTACGGCGGCGCGGCAGGGCTGCGCCGCCGTCAGCTCGACGGGATCAACCGGATGCTCGCCGTGGCCAGGACCCGGGTGCCCTACTACCGTGACGACCCCCGCTACGCCGGTGGGCCGCTGCGCACCCTGGCCGACCTGGCGCGTCTTCCCGTGCTGGACAAGCAGGTGCTGCGCGACCAGCCGCTGGAACGCATGATCGCCGACGGCGTGGACCTGGACGACTGCCTGTCCTTCCAGACCAGCGGGAGCACGGGCAGGCGGGTCAGGATCGTGCACGACCAGGACAGCCACGACTACCACATGGCCGCCTGCGTGCGCCGGTTCCTGGCGACCGGACGCTACCTGCCGACCGACCGGCTCAGCCACATCCGCCCGTTCGCGCCTCCCGCCCGCATGTTCGAGCGGTTCAACCTGTTCCGCAGGCACGTGATCCTCTCGCACCGCCCGATGCGGGAGATCAAGGAGGAACTGCTGGCCAACCGGCCCAAGGTGCTGATCGGTTACCCGGTCCACCTGAGGGCGCTGCTGCGCGCGCTCACCCCGGAGGAGATGGCCCGGCTGCGCCGTACGCTGCGGATCGTCATGACGGAGTCGGAGCTGCTGCTGCCCGAGCACAGGAAGCTGTTCGCCGAGCAGTTCGGAGCCCCGGTCTTCGACGAGTACTCGGCGTTCGAGGTGCTCAACGTCACCTACGACTGCCGCTACGGCCGCGCCCACCTGGGTGAGGACCGGATCTACTGCGAGGTCGTGGACGACAACGGCATCCCGCTGCCCGACGGGGAGCAGGGCCACGTCGTCGTCACGGCCTTCCTCGAACGCGCCATGCCGCTGGTCCGCTACAACCTGGGCGACATCGGGCTCATCGAGCCAGGGCGGTGCCGTTGCGGCCGCCGTTTCCGCACGTTGCGACTGACGACGGGGCGGAGCAACGACTACGTCACGCTCCCCTCGGGGGAACGGCTCTACCCGGACGCGTTCCTGCACCTGGCCGCGACCCACCCCGGGGTCAGCGAGTGCTTCGTGCACCAGGACGCCGAAGGGCTGGTGCGGGTGCACGTCGTCCCGACCGACGAGGCGGGCGAGGGGGTCTACGAGACCGTACGGCACAAGCTGTTCACCCTGGCCGGTGGGGAGTTCCCGCTGGAGGTCGTGCCCGCGGAGACCGTACGGATCACCGTCGGCGGAAAGGGCAGGTTCGTCACCTCCGACTACGCCGCCCCCCTCACATGAGACTGCCGGGAACACCCAGGACTCGGGGCCTGGCGATGCTGCTCGGCGGGCGGGCGGCGTTCCGGGGGACCGTGCTGCTGTCCAACCTGGCGCTGCTCGCCGCCTGGGGGGCCGGGGAGTACGAGGACTATGCCCAGGCCATGGGCAGCATGATGTTCCTGGCTCCCCTGGCCTCGATCGGGATCGAGAAGTGCGCGCTGAAGCTGATCCCGAGGCTGCGGCACACCGTCGCGTCGCTGGTCGGCGTCTTCGTCACGCTCTGCGCGCTGCTGCTTTCCGTGGCGCTCGCGGTGCTGGCGACCACGGTCTCCCTCGGCCACTCAGGTCACTGGGCGATCGCCGGACTGGCCGGGCTGTACGCGATCTGCGTCGGCCTCACCCAGGTGATGGTCGGCCTGTCCAGGGCGCTGGGCAGGCCGAAGCGGGACGTGGCCGCCCACCTGACGCTCTGCGTGGCGCTGGTCTGCTGGACGGGCGCGGCGTTCGTGTTCGAGGTGTCCCCGGTGACGTTCCTGGCGTTGACCGTGACCACGATGGCCACGCTCAACGTGGTGCTGCTGCTCATGCTGCGTCCCCGGTTCGCCGGGCTGCGGCGCCGTACACTCGTGCGGATCGCGGTGCGGACGTCGCTGCTGATGGCCATCCCCGACCTGGTCGGCGGCCTGTCGATGAGCCTGCTGTTCGTGGTGCTCAAGGTGACCGGCGCACGGGCCGAGAGCACCGGCCTCTACATGGCCTCCGTCGCCTCGGCGCTGCTGCTGAACGCCTTCTCCTACCTGCTGCGCGTGCTACAGCCCGACGTCTCGCGCTCCCTGAACCAGCGCGACCTGACCGCGACCTACGACCGGCTTGCCCGGTGGCTGCGGCTGCTGGTGCTGGTCGGCGTGCTGTACGTGCCGGCCGTGCTGGCGGTCGCGCTGCTGGTGCTGCGGCCGTACGGCGGGATCGGGGTCGTCATCGTCTACGCGGCGTGCGTGCCGGTGATCTTCGCGGTCGGCAGCGCCAACTACGTGATGGAGAACGCCAGCGCCGGGGCCCTGGCCGCGACCTCGGTGGGGGCGGCGATCTCACTGGTCGCGGTCGGGGCGCTGGCCTTCTCGATCGTGCCGTGGGCGGGCGCGCTCGGCGCGGTGACCGTGCTGGCCTTCGGCGAACTCGTCCACGCCCTGTTCATCCTGCGCTGGCTGCGGACCCTGGAAAAACCCGTGTCTCACGTCCTCATCGGTGAAAGGAAGTAGCTTCATGACCTACACCTCGCTCGTCACCGGGGGTGCCGGGTTCATCGGCTCCCATGTCGCGGCCGACCTGCTCCGCGCCGGTCACCGGGTCGTGGTGCTCGACGACCTGTCGGGCGGCACCGCCGCGAACGTGCCCTCCGGCGCCCACTTCCACCAGGGCGACATCTGCGACCCCGGCGTGGTCGACGCCCTGTTCGCCGAATGGAGGTTCGACCACGTGTTCCATCTGGCCGCCTACGCGGCCGAGGGGCTGAGCCACTTCATCAAGCGCTACAACTACACCAACAACGTGGTCGGCAGCGTCAACCTCATCAACGCGGCCGTCAACGCGGGCACCGTCCGCTGCTTCGTCTTCACCTCCTCCATCGCGGTGTACGGCCACGCCGAACCGCCCATGACCGAGGACCTGATCCCCTCCCCGGTCGACCCCTACGGCATCGCGAAGTACGCCGTCGAGCAGGAGCTGAAGGTCAGTCACGAGATGTTCGGCCTGCCGTACATCATCTTCCGCCCGCACAACGTGTACGGCGAGCGGCAGAACATCGGCGACCGCTACCGCAACGTCATCGGGATCTTCATGAACCAGATCCTGCGCGGCGAGGAGTGCGTCATCTTCGGCGACGGCGAGCAGACCAGGGCCTTCAGCCACATCGACGACGTGGCCCCACCCATCGCCCGCTCGATCGAGAACCCCAGGGCCTACGGCCAGACCTTCAACATCGGCGGCGACACGCCGTACACCGTCAACGAACTGGCCGAGGCGGTCGCGACGGCGATGGGCGTCGAACCCCGCGTACGCCACGTGGAGGCCAGGCACGAGGTCGTGCACGCCTTCTCCTCCCACGACAGAGCCCGCGAAATCCTCGGCGTAGGCACCACCTCCGTCCCCCTCACCGACGGCCTGACCCAAATGGCCACCTGGGCCAAGAAGCACGGCCCCCAGGAACCGTCGATCTTCTCCGGCATAGAGATCTCGAAGAACATGCCCCCGTCCTGGCAGTCGGTCGTAGCGTCCGACTGACCTTCTTCCCTCCCGAAGCGCCGCCTCCGCGTGGCGCTTCGGGCCTGATCTCCACCGCCAGCCCTGATCAAGCAGTACTAAATCTCCCTGAGCATCAACGCATCGCCCTCAAGAGCAATGAAGTGATGGTCTGCGAGATGCTCGGCTCAGGCCGGATCTTCTGGCCTTCGTTGAATCGGCGTCTCTCCGAGGCGGTAGCCAAGTCCGTCTATGGCCTGCTGAAGTCGCTCATAGACCTGGCCCGATCGGGTTTCCTCTTCCCCGCCATCGGCTCTCCTTCCTAGACGTCGAGCGCAAGGTTTGACAACCCGCCCTGAGGGGCGATTGGACTGGTCAAACTTCTAGGCTCTCGCAGGAGAGCGTCTAAGCCGCGCCGCATGAGTGACAGCCAAGGAAGAAGAGCAAGGCCCCGTCATATCGACGATGCGACATCACCCATAACCCATTGCCCAACGATTCATTTACTCGATAATTTTCCCATAAGTTCACATTAGAGAATATATCGGATAGACAGGTCATCTCATCCTGAACCGAGAGGTCGACGAGTCATCATTGAGGCACAACCCTCATCGCTAGAAAGTTATATGCTGAGCTGTCAGCTATCTTAGATCTTGTAGGCTGAGCTGTAAGCTCATCTTAATTAGGTATAGAGCATTAAAAAATCTGATAGCCACCTCCCCGAACCCCATCTCGCCCCTAGGATGAGCATTCGAAGGCGACTTCGAAATCCCATAGCGGCGGGATGTTCCGTTATAGGCCGATCTGTTAGCTCAACATTGAATCAAACCTTCCCCGCATACGCGGGGATAGGACGGCCTTCCGGGCTGTCCTGGCCATAGCGCCCACATCTTCATATGAGTCGAAAAGCGAGTGGCCCTCGCTGGAACGAGGGCCACTCTGCTCCCACTTGCCCTGGCCAAAGGACTTGGCATCCATGTACCTAGAAAGAAGGAGCACCTTGAGTCTAGACAACTCGACAGGCCCAGACGGCCCGTTGCACGCACGGACAGCGCTCATCCTGGCTGTCGCGACTGTCATCGCCGCCTGCGCCGCCGCCCCCACCTGGTTCATGGTCAACCATGTTCTCGATGGGACCGGGGGGCCGCTCGTCCCACTCTCAGCCGCGCTCGCAGTGTGGGGAACACACTTCGTAAAGATCGTCGATCTGCTCCGGTGAACGCGATCCCGACTTCTCTGTCCCCTTGGGCGAAGACGGACAAGAAAGGTCACCATCCTCTTATCTGTCACGCCCTCGACACCGCCGCCGTCGCCGAGCGGCTGATCGAACCCCTCATCGGGCCGCGGTGCCGCAATGAGCTGCGGGCGGCCTTCGAACCGCTCGGAGATCCGGACGCGTGGATCGCCCTGTTGTGCGGTCTACATGATCTTGGGAAGTTCAGCCCTACCTTTCAGGGGCTCAATATCGAACTCGCCTTGAAGAGGTTCGACGAGTCCGATGAGTCCATTGCGGCGGACCTGATAGCGGTGCGGAAGAGGTCCGGGCTGGACGTGCGTGTCGACACACCACATGGTCTCGTGACGGCCATGCACATGAAGGATCTCCTGCTCCGCTGGGACGCCTCCACGGACACGGCCGAAATGATCGCCGTCGCCCTCGGCGGGCATCACGGTCACTTCCCCAACGGCGCCGCCCTGCGGCAGGCACGGCGGGAGGTCAACAACCACGGGGGCCAGACCTGGGAAGGATGGCGTGACGCCTTCGTCCGCGAAGTCGCCGCGGCCCATGGCCTGCCGGATCCCGCTGGACTGCCGTGGTGGGACGTGCACGTGAGTACGGCGGCGGCGGTCGGGCTCGCCGCCCTGACAACGGTCAGCGACTGGGTCGCCTCCGACGCCGACAACTTCACCTACGCCGACATCTCCGATCCGGTGGCGTACGCCAAGCAGGCGAACGAACGGGCCACCATCGCCGTTGAGACACTTGAGCTCCGCCCCTGGTCTCTCCCCGCCTCGTTCGCCGCGTTGTTCCCGAAGAAGTCGCCACGACCGGTGCAAACCGTCGTCGAGCGGCTCACCGCCGACCGCCACGAGCCCAGCCTGATCATCGTGGAGGCTCCCACCGGCGAGGGAAAGTCCAAGGCCGCCCTGCAGGCCGCCGCAGCCCTCATCAACAATCTGGACCTGACGGGTGCCTACGTCGCGATGCCTACCAAGGCGACGAGCAACCAGATGCACGAGGAGTTGGAAGAGCTCCTGGAGAACCTGGGGGATGACCGGACCAAGGCACGGCTGATCTACTCCAACGCGGGTGAGTATCTAGCCGAGCTGAACATCACCCCCACCGACGTCGGCCGGGACGACCCGGACGGCTCCGACGTCCAGGCCAAGGAGTGGTTCACCCGCAAGAAGAGCCTGCTGGTTCCGCTCGGGGTCGGCACGGTCGACCAGGCGTTGAAGGCCGCCATCCGATCAGGGCACTTTTTCGTACGGCTGACCGCCCTGTCCGGGAAGGTCGTGGTGATCGACGAGGTTCACGCCTACGACGTCTATATGTCCACGCTCCTGGACCGACTGCTCGCGTGGCTCGGACGGCTGGGGACGTCGGTGGTGATGCTGTCGGCCACCCTACCTTCAGAACGAAGGGATGAGCTGGTCGCGGCCTGGCAGTCGGGTCTGCTGCGCTGCCTGCCTAGGGAAACGCCCAGGGCGGAACCGTTCACCGGTTACCCCCGGGTGACGATGGCGGGGGCGGGAAAGCCCATGGTCGAAGCGGCGGGCCTGTCCGAACTGAACACCGGGCGCAAGCTCCGGCTGACGCGCGTCGCGGACGACGACGTGGTCGACTGGGCACTCAACCACGTGGCGGACGGCGGCTGTGTGGCCGTCATGCACAACCTGGTCCGCAGAGCCGTCGCCACCCATGCGGCTCTTGAGGAGCGGATCGCCAAACTCTCTCCGGAGGAACGTCCCCGGCTGCTCGCGATCAACGGCCAGTTGCCAGCGGGTGTGCGCCATGCGATTGAGACCGAACTCAAGGCCGCGGTAGGTCGGAATGGGAAACGGCCACCGAAGATGATCGTGGTCAGCACCAGCGTTCTGGAGCAGGGGCTGGACCTTGACTTCGACGCCATGCTGACCGACCTCGCGCCGGTGGACAACCTCATCCAGCGGGCCGGACGAGTGCACCGTTTCAGCACGGCGCCTTCACGCGGCGAGGCCGTACTGGCGATCACCGGTGTGGACGACACCGACAAGGGACCACGTTTTCCGCAGTATCTCCACACGATCCACGCGCCGATGACACTGATGCGCACCTGGGCACTGCTGCGGGAGCGGACCACGCTGGACATGTCCGTCGAGGTGTCCACGCTGGTCGACGCCGTGTACGGCCCCGCGGAGGCGATCGCCTGTCCCATCGGATGGGAGGACTCCTGGCAGGCCGCGGCCGAGAAACTGGCCAACCAGCGGAGGAACAACGAGCACGACGCCCGGTTGATGTACCTTCCGCACCCCACCACGGTCACCCACCTCGGTGAGCTGACCATGCACGGCAAGAGCACCAAGAACACACGCCAGTCACGGAAGAGGTGAGACCCACGATGGACTCCCTTCTCACGGTCGAGGTCGTGCTGTTCAGGGCGGCGCGGGACGGCCGGTTCGTCCCCGTCGGAGCCGACGTCCCGATCGATCTGACCGACCCCGCCCCACCGGCGGGGGATCATCTGCGCGCGCTGGAGAAGGCGACCGTCTCATTGGCCGTCGGGTCTGGCCTTCCCGCCGAGGTCATCCGGGCCGTCGCCGCGACACCCGTGCCGAGGCTCTTCCAGGAGTCTTCCTGGCTGTATGGGCACAGAGCCGTGGTCCTCACCGACAACAGGTGTGTCGTCGGCGGTCATGTCCTCCACTACAACGACCTGTTCGGCCTGTACGTGACAGAGGCCGAGCCGGAATCCCCCGTCGTCGTGACGGTGAAGGACGCCGACACGGAGATCTCCGTCGTCGCGACGGCTTCCTTCGACCTCCTCACCCAGCCCTGGATTCCGGTGGTCAAGCACGGTGGAGAGACAGGGCTCCTCAGCCTCAGGGACGTCGTCCTGAACGCGCATACGATCCGGCAGATCACCGCCGAGACTCCGACGATGACCGCGGCGCTTCACCGGCTCCTCCTCGCGTTCTTCCACCGTGTGTACGGCCCGCAGAGCGAGGCGGCCTGGCAGGAGCTGTGGGCGGCGGAGCGGCTCCCCGCCGAGGCGTTGGACAGGTACCTGCACCGGCATCGGCATCGGTTTGACCTGTTCCACCCGAAAGTGCCGTTCATGCAGTGCGCGAAGCTGGCATCCCTGACTCCCGCCACCGCGGCCAAGCTCGTTCCCTATCGAGCGGTCGGCAACAACGTGACGCTCTTCGACCACACCACGGCCGCCGACCGGGTGACGCTCTCTCCGCAGGAGGCGGCGCGCTGGCTGGTGACCGTCCAGGCCTTCGACCCCGGAGGCATGAAGACGCCGTACGAGAAGGACAAGTCGTCGGAGCGCGCGCCCTGCAACGACTTCGGCGTCGTGGTGGTCGAGGGCGAGAACCTCAAGGAGACGTTGCTGCTCAACGCCCGCGTCTACCTGCCGGACCACGAGAAGCCCATGATGACCGCTCCCGACGACCGGCCGGTGTGGGAGGAGGAGACCGGGCCGTCACCGAGACCGGACAAACGTACGGCGCGTGGCTGGACCGACCTGCTGACCTGGCCGTCGCGCCGTGTTCTGCTGTCCACCACGGGCTCCGGGGAGGAGACGCTGGTCGACGGCGTGGTCATCACCCCCGGGACACGCCTCGACGCGAGTCTGATCGACGAGGAGGGGATGGCGGCCTTCCGCCGTCCCCGGGACGCCAAGGGGAAGTTCAAGAAGAGCTCCCCCATATTTCCGGTCAGGCTCCATCCGCTGCGCGGTGTCTGGCGCCACAGCGTGGAGCTTCTGCTCGTCGAACTGTGGGAGGAGGGAAAGAACCGGCAACGCCCGGCCGCGCTCGACCATATCGCCGAACTGGCCGAACGTCGGTTCCTCCCCCTGAACGCCGTCTACACCCTGCGTGTCTTCGGTCAGCGGCTTGACTCCAAGGCATCGGTGATCGAGGCGTGGATGGAGGAGCGGGTCCCCGCGCCCGTTCCGCTGTTGCGCGCGCGGGACGAGAACCTCGGCTCGATCATCGGTCACGCGATCGCGCTTGCCGACGACGCGGGCTCCGCGCTGCGCTCGTTCCAGGCGGAGTATCGCAAGGAATTCCGTGACACCACGACGCCGGACATCGACCACCAGTACTGGCCACGGCTCTCCCGCCCCTTCGGCACCTTCCTGGTCTCTCTCGGCGACGCCCAAGTCGATAACCACTCCGAGCTGCCCGCCATCCGGGAATGGGCCCGATGGGTGAAGCACCTCGCCACCTCGGTCGCGAAGCGCTGGGTCGCCGGTTCACCGGCGCAGGGACGCGCGATGGCCGCCCTCGGCAAACACCACGGGGTGTTCCACTCACGGCTCGCGACATCGGAGCACACGTTCTACGCCAGGATCGTCGCCTACACCATGGGAAAGGAGGAGACGAATGCCTGACTCACCCCGCGATCGGCGTCGCGTCTACGTCAAACATCTCCGCGGCCTGGAGAAGGCCCTGCGTTCCGAGAACCGAAGCGCGGCCGCCGAGGCGCGCCGGTCGCTCGCCCATCTGCGGTACGGCCTCGTCGAGGGTAAACAGCATCAGGCTTCCGTGGTCGCGTTCCGGCGGGGCCAGCCCCAGGACTCGGAGGAGGAGAAGGTCTGGCTGCTACTCGGGGGGCTGTTCGCACTGCACCCGCTGGACTGGGCGAACCCGCCTCGCCCCCGCTCGCTGGGCGCCTCCCTGGGACGGCTACAGAAGAAGCTGGACAGTCCGAGGGTCGAGCGGCGGCTCTCCGCGCTCCTCACCATGGACCGTAACTCCCTGCCCCACCATCTGCGGCAGACGGTCCGGCTGCTGTCCAGCCATGACGTCCCCGTGCACTACGACCAGCTTCTCGACGACCTCGTCGTGCTCCTCGGCGGAAACCACCGTGGCGACCTGGCCAGCGAGGTGCGCCTGCGCTGGGCCCGTGAGTACCACATGCCGATCTCGGGCGTGACGCCCCAGGACTCCTCTGTTCTCCCGGAGACAACCGAATGATCATCGAACTGCACCTGCTCCAGTCCTTCCCCGTCAGCAACCTCAACCGGGACGACATCGGCCAGCCCAAAACAGCCACCTTCGGCGGATACACCCGCGCGCGCGTCTCCAGCCAGAGCATCAAGCGCGCGGCGCGGCTGCTGTTCGAGGAGTACGGCCTGGACAGCTCCGAGGTCGGTGTCCGTACCAAGCGGCTGCTCGACAGCGTCGTGGAGCGCCTGGTCCAGAAGGGCCGCGACCAGGAGGAGGCACGGGTGGTCGCCACGGCTGCCCTCCAGCAGCTCGGCTTCGGGCTGGACCCGGCCAGGGGACTCACCCAGTACCTGCTCTACGTCGGCCGGGAGTCGATCGACCAGTTGACGAGCTACTGCCTCAACGAGTGGGACGCTCTGGAGAAGTTCGCCGCCGCCAGGACCAAGGCCCAGCAGACGAAGGTCAAGCCGGACAAGGCAGCGCAGGCCGAGGTTCGCCGGATCCTCGACGCGAGCAGGGCCGCCGACGTCGCGCTGTTCGGGCGGATGATCGCCGACAACAAGGACCTCAACGTCAACGCCGCCGCCCAGGTCGCCCATGCGATCTCGACGCATGTCGTCGCCGCCGAGTTCGACTTCTACACCGCGGTCGACGACCTGAAGCCCGACGACGAGTCCGGGGCCGACATGCTCGGCACGATCGACTTCAACACCGCCTGCTACTACCGGTACGCCAACGTCGATCTCGCGCAGTTGGCGGAGAACCTCCAGGGCGACGTCGATCTCGCCGAGCGCACCGCGCGTGCCTGGCTGCTGGCGTTCGTCAACGCCGTGCCCGGTGGCAAGCAGAACTCGATGTCGGCCAGGACCATGCCCGACACCCTGTTGGGCGTGGTGCGTGAGCGGGGAGCCTGGAACCTCGCCAACGCCTTCCTCAAGCCGGTCACCGACAACGACCTCATGGACGGTTCGACCAAGAGGCTCGTCAATCACTTCGCCAGGCTCCGTGGTTTCTTCGGCTCCGACGGGATCCGTGCCGCGGTCGCGGCGTCCGTGTCCGGGGAGATTCCCGAGGTCGAAGGGGTGCTGACCGTGGACAGCCTCGACGCCTTCGCCTCCGCCGTGCTCACCGCCGGGGAGTACGGTCGGTGACGCGCGACGACGTGATGTCCCTGGCGCTGTGCTTCGACGCGCCGATGCAGTCGTGGGGAATCAGGTCACGCGGCATCATCCGTGACACCATGCCCGAGCCGACGAAGTCGGGGGTCGTGGGCCTGCTGGCCGCCGCCCTGGGCATCGACCGGAACGACGACATGGCCCTGGCCGTGATCGCCGGGCTCCGCCTGGCCGTACGGGTGGATCGGGAGGGGGTCATGGAGCGGGACTATCACGTCACCCAGAACGTGCCGACCACGCAGGGCACCGGGCACCGCACCGTCGTGAGTGAGCGCTACTACCTGGCGGACGCGCTCTTCCTGGTGGTGCTTGAGGGTGGGGAACGGATACTGACCAGGGTGGCCGAGGCGGTGGAACGTCCGCACTGGCGGCTGTCCTTCGGCCGCAAGGCCTATGTTCCCGCCCGTCCGCTCCTCGCTCCCGGGGAGGGACCCGTCGCCCGGAGCGCCGAGGATGTGCTCAAGGAGTACGGCTGGCTTGAGACTTCCCCACGAACCCGTGCATGGATGAAGGGGCAGACGGAGCGTCCGGGGCTGCGTACCGTCGTGGAGTGCCCGCCCGGCGTGGCCGGTACGGAGGTCCGTCACGACCAGCCGCTCAGCTTCGCCGAGGGCAACAGGCGGTTCGCGCCCCGCGCCGTCTGGACGGGCGAGGTCCCGCTGACCGACGGCATGATCCCCGCGGGAGAAACGCTGTGTTCCTGACCAAGCTCACCATCAACCCCCAGTCCCCGGACTTCCGGCGTGACGCCTCGGACGTCCATGACATGCACAGGACGGTGATGTCGGCCTATCCCGAGCTGCCGCCGACCACCGTCTACCGCAGCACGCACGGTGTTCTCTGGCGCGTCGACGAACTCCCCGGGGGACAGATCGTCCAGTACGTGCAGAGCCAGACCGCCCCGGACTGGAGCCATCTCCCCGAGAGATCGCTGCTGAGGCCCGCGGAGGTGCGTCCCCTCCAGCCGCTGCTTGAGTCGATCCGACCGGGCAGGAAGCTCACGTTCCGGCTGATGGCCAATCCGACCCGTTGTGTCCAGCGCAGGCGCATCCCGCTTCGGCAGCCGACCGAGCAGGTCGAGTGGCTTGTCGGTAAGGGTGAGCGGCACGGGTTCGTCGTTCCCGTCAGTCGGCAGGGCACGCCCGATGTGGTTGCCATTCCCGCTCCCAGGTTGGTCGGGAAGAAACGACAGGCACGGCACATCACCATTGATCCTGTCCGTTACGACGGTCATCTGGTGGTCACCGACCCCGAGGCCTTCACCGCCGCGCTGGTCAACGGCATCGGACGTGCCAAGGCGTACGGCTGCGGCCTGCTCAGCCTGGCTCCCGCGCGTTCCATCTCCGCATGAGACCGCGGCGCAGGTGGTCCAGGCCGAGAGGCGTCAGTCGCCGGTGAATTTTGGGGGTCTGCCCTCCTGGATTGAGGCGAAGCCCTCTCTGAGGTCGTGGGTGCCGAACATGAGTTGGTAGCCGCGGCGTTCCAGGGCTATTCCCGCCTCGAAGGAGGTGTCCAGGCCGAGGCGGACGACTTCCTTGATCTGGCGTACGGCCAGCCTCGGGCGGGAGGCAATGAGGGCGGCCAGTTCGACGGCCCTGTCGATGGCGTTGCCCGCGACCACCTCGGAGACGTAGCCGAGCCGGTGGGCGTCGTCGGCGCTCATCGGGGCGCCGGTGAGCAGGGCGTACATGGCGTTCTGCCGCCCGATGGCCCTGGGCAGCCGCTGGGTGGCGCCGCCGCCGGGGACCAGGCCGATGGTGACCTCGGTCTGGGCGAAGCGGGCGTTCTCCGCGGCGATGACGAAGTCGCACTGGAGGATGAACTCGTTGCCGCCGCCGAAGGCGTCGCCGTTCACCGCGGCGATCACCGGCTTGCCGCTGTACCAGAACGCCTGGTGGGTGTAGGCGCGGATCGCGCCGACCACGTCGCGTCCGGCCTGTTCGCCCAGGTCGGCGCCGACGGCGAAGACCGTGTCCCCGCCTGTCAGGACGATCGCGCCGACGTCGTCATCCCGGTTGAGCTCCTCGACGGCGGCGGCGAGCAGCTCACGCACCTCGGTGTTGAGCGCGTTGCGCACCTCCGGCCGGTTGAGCCGGATGATCGCGACACCGTCGCGTGGCCTCTCGATCTCGACAACTGCCATGGGTGACTCCTGGCCTTTCCTACGCCGGTGAGGGCGTCAGTGATGGGACTCGAAGGTGTCCATGTTCGGGTTGTTCTTCAGCTTTCCGAAGATCTCGGAGCCGTTGTTGATCCAGTGCGGGGCCTCGGGCGTGCCCGGCTCTCCGTCGAGGTCGGCGACGCCGATGAAGCAGACCATGAACCAGATCAGCTCGGCGGCGAACATCTCCGGGTGCTTGTGCGGGTCACGCCCGCCGACCCGCCTGGACCACTCGGCCATGGCCGTGTCCAGGTCGATCCTGAAGCCCAGCGTGTCCTCGGGGACGTCGGTGTCGTGGAAGGTCACCAGGATCCTGTCCACGCCGTCCTCGACCGCGTGCCGTACCTCCTCGAAGGTGAAGGCGGGCCAGAAGGGGCGGTCGTGGAGGTATTCGTCCTCGGTCGGCGTGTGGGCGGCGCGGCGGTTGGTGCGGTAGCGGTCGCTCAGCAGCGACCACATGTTGTCCCTGATCACCTCGGGCAGCGCCCGGTCACCGGTGGAATCGCCGTTCACCGTGCGTACACCTCCTCGCTCGTCGGATCTCCGGCCAGGTCGGCCTGGATGCGGGCTTTCATGCGCATCACCGCGCGGGGGGCGTTGACGCCCGCGGCGGCGACGATCCGGCCCCCGCGGAGGTAGGTGACGAACGGGTACCCGCCCGTTCCTGCCTCCTCGACGTGGACCTCGTCGTGACCCCGGGCGTGGCCGACCATCTGGTACTTGAGGCCGTACTGGTCGGACCAGAAGTACGGCACGTCGGCGAAGGCGGGCGGTTGCCTGCCCTCCTGACCGGCCAGCCAGCTCTCCACGGCGTGGCGGGCCTGCGCGGAGGCGTTGCTCCAGTGTTCGACCCGCATCCGGTGGCCGAACAGGGGGTGGCGCCAGTTGGCGACGTCCCCCGCGGCGAGGATGTTGGGCCGCGCGGTGCGCAGGGCCTCGTCACAGCCGAGGCCGTCGGACAGGTCGAGTCCGCAGCCGTCGAGCCAGTCGCAGGAGGTCACCGCGCCGAGCCCGAGGACGACCATGTCGGCCGTGCTCGACTCCCCGTCGTCGTAGGTCAGCGTGACCGGTCCTTCCGCGGTCAGGGCGGTGACGGTCGCGCCGAGGCGGGTGGTGACGCCGTTGGCGTGGTGCCGTTCCAGACAGAATCTGCCGAGTTCGGCGCCGAAGACGGCCTCCATCGGCAGTTGTCCCTGCACGATCAGCTCGACGGGCAGCCCGCAGGAGCGCAGGGACGCTGCCATCTCGCTGCCGACCAGTCCCGCTCCGACGACAACGGTGCGGGGCCGTACGGCGAGGCGGTCCTTGATCCGCTCAGCGTCGGCGAGGGTGCGCAGGCTGTGCACGCCGGGCAGTCCGGCGAACGCCTCGGGCACCCTGGCCTGGGTTCCGGTGCAGACGAACAGGGCGTCGAAGTCGATCCACCGCTCGCTAAGGTCCGGTTGGGTGACGAGGACCCGGTCGGCGTGCGGGTCGAGCCCGGCGCAGACGGCGCCGTCCATGATCCGCACTCGCGGGCCGTACGGCTGGGGCACGGGGAGGCGGATCGTCTCGGCGGTGACCTTGCCCTGGATGAGTTCCTTGGACAGCGCGGGCCGGGAGTAGGGGGCCGTGCCCTCCCGGCCCCGTACCCAGACGATCTGACCCGCGAAGCCGTGCCGTTCGAGTTCGGTGACCACGGTGTGGCCGGCCAGGGAGCCGCCGGCCACCACGATGGTCTGTGAGGTTTCGCCCACCACGGTCGATCATTCCTCCAGCGTCAGGGCGAGGACCGGGCAGGAGGTGACCGACTGCCGGACCTGGGCCTGGACGGCCGGGTCGTCGGGGATCTCGTCCGCGATGTGCAGGTTCAGGTCGTCGTCGATGTCGAAGACGTCGGGGGCGATGCCCATGCACACGCCGTTACCGTCGCACAGGGTGCGGTCGACAGAGAGTTTCACGGTGTTTCTCCTCCTTCAGCGAGAGTTCAGCGGGTGACCGCGGGTTCGGGGGCGCCCTCGGTCAGGGCCACGTAGTCCTGGTAGCGCTTCAGCAGCCACTGGTTGAACTGCAGGAGCGACTCCTCCTGGAAGGAGTAGCGGCCGGGTCGGCGGAAGCGGGAGCGCATGCCCTTCTGGAGGGAGGCGTCCGAGCTGGCGTCCTGCTGGTGGAAGAGGACGAGGCCGTCCTGAGCGATCTTGTAGAGCTGTTCGAAGCGGGGGTGCTTGGTCGACTCCTCCGGGTAGAGGTGGCCGATGCGCAGGTTCATGTGCTCGGGCCCCGCGGGCAGGACGAGGTAGTAGAACAGGCCCTCGGGCACCGCCCCGAAGCCGAGGTTCGGCGGGATCGAGGCGAAGATGACCTGGTTGCGCTCCTTCTCGCCGAGCGTCGGGATGATCGGCAGCAGCGCCTTGGTGGTCGGGTTGAACCCGGCGTCGGGGTGGTAGAAGCCGGTCGGGTGGTAGATCGCGCCCTCGTCGGGGTCGATGTCCACGAAGCTGGTCAGCCTGACGTGCGCGAAGTCGTGCAGCATGCCGTGGAGGTAGGCGCTGTGGTACGGCTCGATGCCGTTCTCGAGCTGGGACTTCCAGTTCCACGGGTTGTCGCGCAGTTCGGCCACCGGCATGCTCACCATGTCGCCGATGTGGTAGTTCTCCAGCTCGGCGGTCAGCTTGGTGAGGGTGGGCGCGAGGGGTTTCGCGTCCGGGTCGAGATTGGTGAAGACGAATCCGTTCCAGATCTCGACCCGGTGCGAGGGAAGGTAGGCCTCTCCCTTGAGGTGCTTGAGGCCCACGGTGTCGTTCATGGAGGGCGCCGCGATGAGGTTGCCGTCCAGGCCGTAGGTCCAGGCGTGGAAGGGACAGCGGAAGAGCCTTCCGGTGTTCCCCGACCCCTCGCACACCAGATGGGCCCGGTGCGCGCAGATGGGGCTGAGGACCCGGATCTCCATGTCCTTGCCACGGACCATCATCAGGGGCTCGTCGCCCATGTCGACGCGGACGAAGTCGCCGGGCTTCGGGATCTCGTCCACGCGGCCGAGGCACAGCCACTGCCGCATGAAGATGGCCTCCTGCTCGAAGGCGTAGAACTCCGGATCGACATAGCACTCCCGGGGGAGGTTCCACCCGGTGGCCATGTCGTGGGAGCCGTCCTCGATGACCTTGAGGATCCGCCGGAGGTTCGCTGAGACGGGCGCCTGACCCATGACGTGGTGCTCCTTAGATACGTGTCTGCTTACGCCGAAGCGTGGGACTCAGGCCGTGCCCTCCCGGGCTTCGGCGAGTTCGGGTGCCTCGGTGGCCGGTTCTTCCTTGCGAACCAGCAGGTGGTTGAAGAGGAGGTTGAGCAGCAGCGCCACGACCACGGTCGCCGTGATCGCGCTGCCGAGGATGAACTGGGCGTCCTGGTCGAACTTCTGGTAGATCGTGGGGACCGCGACCGGCAGCATGCCGACCCCGAGGGCCACGGCGACGATGAGCAGGTTCTGGTTGCCCTCGAAGTCGACCTTCTGGAGCATCTGGATGCCCACGGCCGCCGTCATCGCGAACATCACCAGTCCGGCGCCGCCGATCACGGGTCCCGGCAGGCTGGCGACAACCTCGCCGAGCTTGGGGATGGCACCCATGATCACCAGCAGGATTCCGGTGACCGTGATGACGTAGCGGCTCTTGACCTTGGTGAGGCTGATCAGGCCCACGTTCTGGCCGAAGGTCGAGTCGGGCACGGAGTTCATGAACCCGGCCAGCAGGGCGGCGAGGCCGTCGGTGGCCAGGCCCCTTGCCATGTCCTTGTCGGTGACCTTCTTGCCGACGGCGTCCCCGATGGCCAGGACGCAGGCGGTCATCTCGCTGAAGACGACAACCATGGCCACGCACATCGCGATGATTGGAACGATCCGGAACTCCGGCGCGCCGAACTGCAGCGGGGTGGAGAAGCCGAACCACTTGGCCCCGGCGACCGAGGAGAAGTCCGCCAGGCCCATGAACCAGGAGATCACGGCGCCGATGGCGAGTCCGAAGAGTACGGAGACGTTGCGGACGAACCCGCCGAACAGCCGGTTCACCAGGATGATGATCGCCACGACGCCGAAGGCCAGCAGGATGTACCGCACGCTCGCGTAGTCGGCGGCGGCCGGGTCGGAGCCGATGATCAGATCCGCGCTGACCTTGATCAACGACAGTCCGATGATCGTGATCACGCAGCCGGTGACCAGGGACGGGAAGTACCGCAGCACCTTGGAGAACGGCCGGGCGACCAGGATGCCGAAAATGCCGGCGGCGATCATCGAGCCGTACATCGTCGGCAGGCCGTACTCGGAGCCGATCAGGATCATCGGGGTGAGGAAGGTGAAGGAGGCACCCGCGACGACCGGCATCCGGATGCCGAAGAAGCGGGTCAGGCCGACGCTCTGGATGATGGTCGCGATTCCGGCCACCAGCAGGTCGGCGTTGACGATCAGTGCGATGGTGTGGGTGTCGAGTTTGAGTACCGCTCCGAGCACGAGCGGGACGGCCACGCAGCCCGCATACATGATCAACATGTGCTGCAGGCCGAAGAAGAACAACTGGGGGATGGGTAGGACTTCGTCTACCGGGTGGCGATCCGAAGCCGGCGACTGGGGTGCGCGAACGGTAGGTGACACGACGGTCTCCTGGGCACTGAGTGGAACGCGCCCTGGTCCCTCCGGCGGCGTCGCAATGGCCATGATCCGGAGCTATGGGCAGACGTGTTCGATGCCCGCCTGGGCGGGAATCCTCGCTGGTCCGACGGCCGGGGTGGTCCGTCAGAGCGCCGTTACAGTGGGTATCCGGTTAGCGGTATATGGAGATTAAGCGCGACCTATACCAGTGTCAACGACTTGTTTTCCTGCGAACCACTTCTTAGGATCCTGTATACCGTATCCCTAATCGACCCCTCTGAGCGGAGGCACAGTGCAGCCGACCGCCCGGCGGATAGGCATGATCGCCCCGTCTTCCAACACCGTCGTGGAGCCCGTGACGAACGCGTTGCTGGCCGCCAGGAACGACGTCTCGGTCCACTTCACCCGGATCAGGGTGACGAGCATCAGCCTTGACCCGGCCGACACCCGACAGTTCGACCAGGACACCTTCACCGACGCCGCCAGGCTCCTCGGCGACGCCCGCGTGGACGTCGTCGCCTGGAACGGCACCTCGGGCTCGTGGCTCGGCCCCGGTCGTGACGAACGCCTGTGCCAGGCCATGGAACAGGTCACCGGTGTCCCCGCGACCACCTCGACACTGGCCATGCTCGCGGCGCTGCGGGCCTTCGGGTCGAGGCGCCCCGGTCTGCTCACGCCGTACACACCGGATGTCGGCGCGGCCATCGCCGCGCACTACGCCGAGCAGGGCCTCGCGGTGCGGGCGGCCCGTCACCTCGGCCGGAGCACCAACTACGACTTCGCGCTGATCACCGACGCCGAGCTGGACGAGGCCTTCGCCGGGCTCGCCGCCGAGGGGTGCGACGCCGTCGCGGTGGTGTGCACCAACGTGCGCGCCGCGCATCTGGCCGCCCGCTGGGAGGCCACGCACGGCGTCCCGGTGGTGGACAGCGTCGCGGCGACGCTGTGGCGGGCGCTCGACCTGGCCGGGGACACCACCCCGATCACCGGGTACGGCGCGCTGCTCGCCGGTCCGCACCCCGTCCACCCGGAACAGAGACGAGGAACAACATGGCCAAGGACATAAAGATCCTCGTGGGGGTCGACGTCGACGCCGTCGCGGGGTGGCTCGGCTCCTACGGCGGCGAGGACTCACCCAACGACATCCAGCGCGGGGTCTTCGCCGGTGAGGTGGGCACCCCGCGCCTGCTCCAGCTCTTCGAGCGGTACGGCCTGCGGACGACCTGGTTCATTCCCGGCCACTCCATCGAGACCTTCCCCACCGAGATGGCGGCCGTCGCCGAGGCGGGGCACGAGATCGGGGCGCACGGCTACTCCCACGAGAATCCCATCGACATGTCCCCCGACCAGGAACGGGACGTGCTCGGCCGCTGTGTTGAGCTGGTCGAGCGGCTGTGGGGACGGCCACCGCGCGGCTACGTCGCCCCCTGGTGGGAGATGAGCCCGAACACGGCCGGTCTGCTCAGGGAGTTCGGCTTCTCCTACGACCACTCGCAGAACTACAACGACTTCCACCCCTTCTACGCCAGGGTCGGCGACGAGTGGACGAAGATCGACTACTCCGGACGGGCCGCCGACTGGATGAAGCCCCTCAAACACGGCACCGAGGTCGACCTCGTGGAGTTCTGCGGCAACTGGTACGTGGACGACCTGCCGCCGATGATGTTCGTCAAGAAGTCGGCCAACAGCCACGGCTTCGTCAGTCCCCGCGATGTCGAGCAGCTCTGGCGCGACCAGTTCGACTGGGTCTACCGCGAACTCGACTACGGGGTCTTCCCCATGACGCTCCACCCCGACGTGTCGGGACGGCCCCAGGTGCTGATGATGCTGGAGCGGCTCTTCGACGACTGGCTCGGCCTTCCCGGGGTCGAGTTCACCACGTTCGACGCGGCGGCCGACGACTTCCGGCGGCGCTATCCTTTCGGAAGCACCGAGCGTCCGGCACCCGTCGGCGACGGTCCTGGGCCGAGACGGAACACCGGGGAGACGACCCTGTGAGCAGGCAGGCTGACACGCCGGGTTCGTTCGACATCGACGCCGACTACAAGCCGCTCAGGGACCGGGTCCGCGACGAGCTGCGCCAGCGCATCATCGACGACGTCTATCCTCCGGGCACCCGGCTCGTCGAGACCGAGATCGCGGCCCAGCTCGGTGTCTCCAGACTGCCGGTGCGCGAGTCGATCCGGGCCCTGGAGAGCGAGGGGTTCGTCAGGACGATCCCCCGCAGGGGCGCGGTCGTCGCCGAGCTCTCCGAGCAGGACGTCGAGGAGCTGTTCGACGTCAGGGAGGCCCTTGAGGTCCTGGCCAGCCAGCAGGCGGCGACCCGGGCGACCAAGGCCGAGCTGCGGCGGGTGCGGGGCATCCTGGACCGGGCCCGCAAGGCGCTCGACTCCGGCGACCGGGTGGCCCTCGGCGAGGCCAACGAGGCCTTCCACGACGAGATCCTGAAGCTGTCCCACAACGTCCTCCTGCAGACCGTGCTCGAACCCCTCCAGGGGCGGCTGCACTGGCTGCTGCGGCAGACCGGCGACCCGTACGACCTGTTCGAGGAGCATTCGGCGTGGTTCGAGGCGATCGCCTCGGGCTCGGCGGAGCTCGCCGCCGAGCACGCGCTCAGGCACGCCCGGCTGAACCGGGAGATCGTCAGGAAGCTCCTGGCCGAGCGGCAGCACCGCGCCCCCTCTGCCTAGCCCCTTTCCGAAAAATTCCAACAGCGGTGGACGCCCCCGCTGTGCCTTCGCTTTCCCACATATCAGGAGCACCACCATGTCCGATCCCACCCGGGCGACCCTCGACGCCCTGAACGGAACCGATGTCCATCTGCGCCACGTCTGCAGGGCCCGCGACGCCACCGACCGGGTGGGGCCACGGCACTTCCTGCACGCGGGGCCGCCGATCGCGCTGGCCGACATCCCCGGTCCCATGCGGGGCGGGATCATCGCGGGCCTGCTCCTGGAGAAGGAGGCCGGGTCCGTCGCCGAGGCCGAGGCGATCATCGACCACGGCGAGGTGAGCATCAGCCCCTGCCACGACGCCGGAGCCGTCGGGGCCATGGCCGGGATCGTCACCCCGAACACCCCCGTCGTGGTCGCCGAGACGGCCGGGGGGCTGCGGACGTTCTCCCCGCTGAACGAGGGCATCGGCGGGGCCATGCGCTACGGCTCCTACGACGAGGGAACGCTGGCGCGGCTGCGCTGGCTCGGTGACGTGCTCGCCCCCGCCCTCGACGAGGCCGTCGAGCACTCGGACCCGATCGACCTGGTCGCGCTGGTGGCCGAAGGACTGCGCCGGGGCGACGACTGCCACAACCGGCTGGTCGCCACGACCGCGACCCTGCTCGTCACGCTCACCCCCGGCCTGCTGCGCTCCCGCCTCGACCGGGAGGACCTGGCGGAGGTCGTCGCGTTCGTCGCGGGCAACGGGCACTTCGCGCTGCCCTTCGCGATCTCGGCGGCCAAGGCGGTCACGCTGGCGGCCAGCGGCGTCGAGGGCAGCCCGGTCGTCACGGCCATGGCGGGCAACGGGCGGGAGTTCGGCATCCGCGTCAGCGGCCTCGGCGACCGCTGGTTCACCGTGGCGGCGCCGGTCGGTGACCCGGTCCTCGTCGAGGGGGCGACCCTCGACGACGTCACCCCGACCATGGGTGACTCGATGATCGCCGAGACCGCGGGCTTCGGCGCCCTCGCGATGACCGCCGCCCCGGCGATCATGTCCTTCGTCGGCGGCGACATGGCGCTGGCCCAGGAGATCACCCGGCGCATGCGGACCCTGTGCGCGGGGACGAGCCGTCGTCTCCTCATCCCGGCGGAGGACTTCCTGGGCACCCCGCTCGGCATCGACGTGCACCGGGTGCGTGCCCTCGGCGTCGAACCCGTCATCAACAACGGCCTCGCCCACCGGGAGCCGGGACGCGGCCGGGTCGGCGCCGGGATCACCTCGATCCCCATAGAGCCGTTCGTCGCGGCCAGCGAGGCCCTCACGGAAGAAACGGAGCGGCGCAGGTGACCTTCCCCTCCTTCTCCCCCACCGACCTGGACGCCGTCGCGGACCGGTGGAACCTCGATCCGGAACTGGTCGGCAGGCTCGGGCCCGCGATCGACCGGATGCGCGACGTCTACGGCCGCGTGCGGGACCTGGCCACCGAGGGTAGAGCCCCCGAGCCGCCGCCCGTCGCCGTCACCCGGGTGCCGCGCGGCCCGGACAACCCCCATGGCGCCTGGCTCTACCGGATCGACGACCCCGACCGGCCGGGAAGCGGCCCGCTGGCCGGGCGGACGGTGACCGTCAAGGAGTCCGTCGCGGTGCGCGGGGTGCCGATGACCCTGGGCAGCCGCCTCATGGAGGGTTTCGTCCCCGGCTCCGACTCCGTCGTCATCGGCCGGATGCGCGACGCCGGGGCGGTCGTCCTCGGCACCTCGGTCTGCGAGGACCTGTGCTACTCGGGGTCGAGTTTCACCAGTGCGCACGGCCCCGTCGGCAACCCCTGGGACCCGTCCCGTTCGGCTGGCGGATCGTCGAGCGGCGCCGCGGTCCTGGTCGCCACCGGGCAGGCCGACTACGGCGTCGGCACCGACCACGGCGGGTCGGTCCGCAACCCCGCCGCCTGGTGCGGCATCCTCGGACTCAAGCCGACCTACGGACTCGTCGACTACGACGGCGCCATGCCGACCGAACGCACACTCGACCACATCGGCGTGCTGACCAGGGACGCCGCCGACCTGGTCGCCTTCCTTGAGGCGACGGCCGTGCCGGGGCCGTACACCGAGGGGTATGCCCAGGAGGTGACCGGGCTGCGGGCCGGAGTCCTCGCCGAGGGGTTCGGCTGGCCGGGCCGTTCCGACCCGCGCCTGGACGACGTGGTCCGCGGGGCCGCGCGGGCGCTGGAGAAACTGGGGCTGACCGTGTCAGAGGTCTCGGTGCCGTTGCACCGGTACGGCAGGGACATCCACCTGCCCATCTCGATCGAGGGCGGTCTGACCACCGTCTTCGAGTCACGGCTGCAGGGCAACAACCACCGGGGTCCCTACCACCCGAACTTCGGGGAGACCTTCGGCGAGGCCGTCGCCAGCCGTCCCGAGGACATCCCGGTCGGCGGGGTGCTCGCGCTCGTCGGCGCCACGCTGCTGCGCGACGCCACCCACGGCAAGGTCATGGCCTACGCCCAGCAGTTGCGGCAACGGCTGCGCGAGCAGATCGACCGGGCGCTGTGCGAGGTCGATCTGCTCGTCCTGCCGAGCGTCCCGATGCCGCCGCACCCGCTGCCCGCCGACCCCCGCGAGGCGGTGATCGAGACCGACCTCCCGTTCGAGATGCACGACAACAACTGCGTGTTCAACCTCACCGGGCACCCGGCGCTCAGCGTTCCGTGCGGGTTCGTCGACGGGCTGCCGGTCGGCATGCTGCTGGTCGGACGGCCCGGCGCCGACGCCCGTCTGGCCCGGGTGGCTGCCGAGTTCGCCGAGCGCGTCTTCCGCTGCCCTCCGCCACCGCACCACGACCTCACCGGGAGCCAACGATGACCGAGCGGGCACTGAACGTCTTCGGCGAGCCGCTGCAGGCCTGCGGCTTCGACCCGATCACCGGCTACCGTCGTGACGGCTACTGCTACACCGGCCCCGACAACCCCAAAGGGCACACCGTCTGCGCGGTCGTCACCGAGGACTTCATCGCCTTCCAGTCCACGGTGGACAACGACGTCGCGACCCCCCGCCCCGACCTGGCCTTCCCCGGCCTGAAGCCGGGTGACCACTGGTGCGTCATCGCCGCCAAATGGTACGAGGCCTACCTGGCCGGACACGCCTGCCCGGTGAACCTCGCGGCGACCAACCTCAGGGCCCTCGATGTCATCCCCCGCGAGGTCCTGATGGCGTACGGCACGGCCCCCGACAGCGCGTCCACGGACGCCAAAGCCACGGACGCTGAGGCCGCAGACGCTGAGGCCGTGGATCACAGGGCCGCGGGAACGCCGTGAGCGGTTGGAGCGCGCTGCGCGCCTACGCCGCCCTGCCCGCGACCACCGGGCCGTGGTACCTCGTGATCACGCTGCTCGGCCGCATCCCCGCGTCCATGGGGCAGCTCGGCTCGTTGCTGCTGGTCAGCGGGGCGACCGGGTCGCTGGCGCTGGGCGGGGCGACGGCCGCCGCCTTCGCGGTCGGGCAGGCCACGGGTGGGCCGATCATCGGCAAGTCCGCCGACCGGTACGGCCACCGGCCCACCGGGCTGGTCGCCGCGCTGCTGCACGCCCTCGCCCTCGTCCTGCTGGTGGTGTGCGTCGAACAGGACGCGCCCACGTGGGCGGCGCTGGCCTCCTCGGTGGTGGCGGGCGCCTCCGTGCCGCAGGTCGGCCCGCTGTCCAGGGCCCGCTGGACGGCGCTGGCCCACCACGGACGGCTGCCCGCGAACCGCTTCCCGACCGCGATGAGCTTCGAGGGGACGAGCGACGAGTTCGCCTTCGTCCTCGGCCCCGCGCTGGTCGGCATCATCGCGACGGCGACCTCTCCCCGTACGGCGGTGCTCATGGCGGCGGCGCTCACCGCCACGGCCTGCGTGTCCTTCGCCCTGCACCCGACGGCGACCCTGGTCACCAGGGGCGGGGAGAAGGACGGGGCCGCCACGGCGCCGGTGCTGCGCGTCCCGGTCTTCCTGCTCGCCGCCGGGCTGGCCGGTCTCGGCTGCTACTTCGGCTCGGTGCAGGCCGGGGTCACCTGGCGTGCGGTGGACGCGGGCTCCGAGGGGGCGGCCGGGCTGATCTACGCGATCCTCGGGCTGAGCAGTGCCCTGGCCGGGGTGTTCGTCCCGATGCTGCCCGCTTCTTTCCCGCTCGCCCGCAGGCTCCAGGCGGGTTTCGCGCTGCTGGCCGTACTCAGCCTGCCACTGGCGATCGTCGGCGGGCTGAGCATCGGCGGGCTGTGGCCGCTGGGGCTGCTGATCGTGCTGCCCGGCATCACCATCGCCCCGATCCTCGTCACCGCCTACACCCAGGCCGAGATGACGGTTCCCGTGCAGCGGATCTCGTGGGTCATGACCCTGCTGACCTCCTCCGTCGTCATCGGCTACGCGATCGGCGCGCTGCTGTCTGGCACCCTCGCCGACCGGTACGGCCCGCTGGCGGCCTTCCTCGTCGCGCTCGGCGCGGCCTGCGTCGGCGTCACGGCCAGCGGCCTCGGCCGACGCCGCCTGGCGGCCCTGCGCCCGGGGTAGACGGGTGGTCTGAGATGATCTGTCGCCATGGGGCCGTTCTCGGCGGTGAGGTGGGTGCGCGCGACGGGGTTCGCCGTCACGTGTGCCGCCTTGGCCGTGCTCGGTCACCTGCTCGGCGGCGGGTCCTTCGACCCGGCGGCGGCCGTGGGCGGCGTCCTGCTGCTGGTGCCGGTCGCGCTGGCGCTGACCGGGCGTGAGCGGACCTTCGGCGCCATCCTTCCCGCGACCGGTCTGGCGCAGATCGTGCTGCACGCCCTGCTCTCCCACTGCGAGCCGTACTCCGCGACCCCGCACCACCACACGCCGGGCATGATCCACCAGGGGCAGATGGACCACATGGCCACCTCGGCCCTGGGCATGCCGCTGATGCACCTGGCGAGCGTGGTCGTGACCTCGGCGTGGCTGCGCTGGGCCGAGGAGGGCCTGTGCGCCCTGGCCAGGCAGCTCGCCGGGCACGTGCTGCGGCGCCTGCTGGTCCTGCTGATCCTGTCGCCCCCGGAACCGTACGGCCAGGCCACCGTCCCCGCGACGGAGAAGATCAGGGTTCCCCGAGCCCGCACCCTGCTGAGACACGCCCTCGTGCGCAGAGGGCCACCCGGAGCGCGCGCCGCGTCGATCGCGGCTTTCTGACATCCAGCGTCCACGTCGGCACCGCGACGGTGTTCCGGCGTGTTCGCGCTCCCCTCGGCAGAAAGCGCATGTCCATGCCCTTCGACCGTTTCACCAGACCCCTGGCCGCCGTGCTCGCGACGGCCCTGACCGCGACAGGCTGCTCCTCCCCGGAAAGAGCCGCCAAACCCCAGGTCACCGAGGCCGCGGGCCCCACGAGATACCCCCTGACCCTCGACAACTGCGGCACGCGGATCACCTTCGCGGCGCCGCCCCGGCGCGTGCTGATCCTCAACGGGACGAGCGTCGGCGAGGCCGAGAGCTTCGTCATGCTCGGCCTGGAGAAGACCGTCCTGGCCAACGCGCAGAGCTACGGCGTCTCCGACGACCCCTCGATGATCGACAAGGTCAGGGCGCTGCCGACCGGTGGCCTGACGATGAACAAGAACTTCGACGTGCCCGCCGAGCAGGTGCTCAACCTCAAGCCGGACCTGGTCGTCTCCACCTGGTCGGGCGGGTTCGAGGCCAGGAACGGGTTCGCCACCCGCGAGCAGCTCGCCGCCGCCGGGATCACCTCGCTCGTCAATCCGGTCAACTGCGCCATGGGCAAGCCCGACGCGACGCCGGAGGAGAAACGCGCCAACCAGGACCAGTCCATCGAGTCCACCTTCGCGTTCCTCGGCCTGCTCGGCAGGATCTTCGACGTCCAGGAACGGGCGCGGGACCTGGTCGAACGGCTGCGCTCCCGGATCGAGGCCGTACGGACCCGCGTCTCCGGCAGACCCACCAAAAAGGTGCTCATCGCCTATCCCGGCATGTCCATGATGAACGCCAACGGCCTGCCCGCCGTGATGACCGGGGGCATCTACGACGACGTGATCGAGGCGGCCGGGGGCGTCAACGTCTTCGCGGGTCAGACCGCCGACATGACGCGCACGCTCAACCGGGAGCAGCTCGCCGTGGCCCCGGTCGACGTCCTGGTCGTCGGCCTGTTCGGCCCCGAGGAGGACGGCGGGCGGGAGGCGGCCAGGCTGTTCGCCGCCTACCCGCAGTGGCAGGCGTCGAAGTCGAGGACCTACGCCGTGGTCTCCGACGGCGTCTACCTCGGCCCGCTCAACGCCTGGGCCGTGGAGAAGATCTCCCGGGTGGTCCACCCCGGTGACTGACACCCGAATCCATGTGAAGAGCAGCCCGCACCTGATCTCGGGACCCGCCACCGGGGTGCTGCTCGCCGTACTCACCGTGGCCCTGATCGCCGCCCTGGCGCTCGGCGTCTCCGTCGGCTCGGTCACCCTGCCCCCGGGCCAGGTCTGGTCGGTGGTCTGGGCGCACCTGTCCGGCCACGGGGACCGGACGGATCCGACGCTCGGACAGGTCGTCTGGGAGATCCGTACCCCACGGGCCCTGCTCGCCGCGCTCGCCGGGGCGGGCCTCGCGGTGGCCGGGGTGGCGCTGCAGGCGCTGGTCCGCAACCCGCTCGCCGACCCCTACGTCCTCGGTGTCTCGTCCGCGGCCTCTCTCGGCGCCGTGCTGGTTCCCGCCCTCGGGGGTACGGCACTGGCCGGGCTTGCCGGTTCGCTCGGCGTCACCGGCGCCGCCTTCGTCGCCGCGGTCGCCTCGGCGCTGGTGGTCTACATGCTCGCCCAGCGCTCAGGCAGGTTGCTCGACTCCTGGCTGGTGCTGAGCGGCGTCGCCGTCGGCTACCTCTGTACGGCGGGCACCACGTTCGTCCAGCTCCAGCTCAACCCCACCGAGCTGCAGGGGATGATGTTCTGGCTGATGGGCAGCGTCGCCGGGGCTTCCTGGGACGACCTCGGGGTGCCCACCCTGGTGATCGTGGCCTGCGTCGCCTGGCTGCTGACCCAGGCCCGCGCGCTCAACGCCCTGCTGTCCGGGCAGGACGCGGCCGTCGCCGTCGGCGTGCCGGTGGCCGCGCAGCGCGTCGGGCTGCTGCTGGTCGGCTCGCTGCTCACCGCGACCGTGGTCAGCGTGGTCGGCGGCATCGGATTCGTCGGGCTGATGATCCCGCACGGCGTCAGGTTCGTCGTCGGGGCCGACCATCGGCGCGTGCTGCCCGTCTCCCTGCTGGCGGGCGCGCTGTTCCTGGTGCTGGTCGATCTGGCCGCGAGGACCGTGGACCGCCCCAACGAACTGCCGGTCGGGGTCTTCACCACCGGGTTCGGCGTGCCGTTCTTCCTGTGGCTGCTGCGGCGCCGTACGAGCGGAGGCTCCGATGCGTCTTGACCTGGCAGGGGTCAGCGCGCGCATCGACGCGCGGCCCATCGTCAGCGAGGTCGACCTGACCGCCGAGCCCGGGGAGTTCGTCGCGCTGGTCGGCCCCAACGGCAGCGGCAAGTCGACCCTGCTGCGCACGGTCTACCGGTCACTGCGTCCCTCCGGCGGTGTCGTACGGCTGGACGGCGCGGACCTGTGGGAGATGCGTCCCCGGCAGGCGGCCCGGCACCGCGCGGTGCTTCCCCAACACGGGCAGGCCGCCGACGGGTTCTCGGTGGCGGAGGTCGTCGCCGTCGGCAGGCACAGCCACAGGAAGCCGCTCGGCCGGGAGACGGCGGCCGACCGGGAGGCGGTCACGACGGCGTTGCGGCGGGTCGGCATGGACTGGGCCGCGGACCGGCTGATGACGACGCTGTCCGGGGGTGAGCGTCAGCGGGTCTTCCTGGCCCGCGCGCTGGCCCAGGAGGCGCCGCTGCTGGTCCTCGACGAGCCGACCAACCACCTGGACGTCGGCTCCCAGTTACTCCTGCTGGACCTGGTCCGCTCCCTCGGCCTGACCCTGCTCGCCGCCCTGCACGACCTCGACCAGGCCGCCGCCTACGCCGACCGGGTCGTGGTGCTCGACCAGGGCCGCGTCGTGGGCCACGGCCCTCCGCTGGACGTGCTGACCCCGGCGTTCATCGAGGAGGTGTTCGGCGTGCGCGCGCACGTGGGGCCCCACCCGCTGACCGGGCGCCCGCACATCGCCGTGGCCTCCCTCCGGTGATGGCCATGGAGCAGTCACCCGGTTCGCCAGAGCCTGCTCGTCCTGTCGAGGCCGCCGCTGGCGAGCGTGGCTCCGTCGGGGGTGAACGCCAGTGAGGTGACGCCACCGGTGTGGCCGGTGAGCGGCGGCCCCAGGGGTTTGTGGGACCTGGTGTCCCACAGCTGGATGCCGCCGTCACCGGTGGCGACGGCCAGCCGCCGCTTGCCGGGGTGGTGGACCACCGCGTTGACGGGGCTGCCGGTGGTCAGGGCGGGGGTCTCCTCGTGGGCCTCGCCGTTCCCGTCCCACAGCGTGACACCGCCGGGGCTGTTGCCGAGGGCGATGATCCCCCGGCTGTCCACGGAGATGGTGTTGACCGAGCTGGCCGAGTGGATCGTCAGCAGGCCCATCTTCTTGTGGGTCCCGGTGTTCCAGAAGCGCACGTGGCCGTCGCCGTAGGCGGTGAGCAGCACGGTCCCGTCGGTGCCGAACCGCACGGCGTTCACGATCGCCGGGCGGTCGGTGAGGGTGGCGGCGGTGCTCCTGCTCGCCACCCTCCACAGTCGGGCGGAACGGTCGGCGCCCCCGCTGGCCAGGAGGCTTCCGTTGCCGTTGAACGTCACTGAGTTCACCGCACCGGTGTGGCCGGTGAGGACGGCGGTCGCCGCCCCGCTTGTCACGTCCCACAACCGGACGCTGCCGTCGGCGCCCCCGCTGGCCAACGTCCGCCAGTCGGGGCTGAACGCCACGGAGTTCACCGCACCCGCATGCCCGGCCAGTACGGCGGTCGCCGCCCCGCTCGCCATGTCCCACAATCGGATGCCGCCGTCGGCACTTCCGCTGGCCAGGGTCCTCCCGTCGCGGCTGAACGCCACGGAGTTCACGGCGCCGGTGTGACCGGTCAGGACGTTCCTGTTGACCGTCGGGGTGGGGCTCGCCGTACGACCACGGGGGCGTCTTGCGGCCTCGACGAGGAAGAAGGCCGTGGGAACCGCGACCACGCCGAGTCCCGCGGCCAGGACGACCCGGCGTCCGACCCGTGTCCGCTCGGGAGGCGCGGGAGGCTCGGGAGGCCCTGGAGGTTCAGGAGGCCCTGGAGAAAGGTCGGCGGCCCGGTTCCTGGCGAAGGGGTTATGGATCGCGGTGTCGGTGCCGCGCTGGTTGGGGGCGGGCAGCCCGCGTCCGCGGAGCCGTCGTCTCAGGTGGGAGTAGAGGTCGTTCATCGTCAGCCACTCGGGGCCGCCCGCGACCCCCGTGCGGACCAGGTCGAGGAACTCGGCCGTGAAGGAGGTCGGGGTTTCGGCCTGCCGGTCGAGGGCGACGACGTGGGCGGTGTGGTCGCTGGCGGTGAGGGTGTAGGCGCCGTGGATGTCGGTGCTGTCCACGACGGTGCTGGAGAGGGCCTCGATGGCACGGCCCGAGTAGCAGCAGTCGAGGATCACGATCTTCATCCGGGCGGGGCTGTCCAGCAGGACCTCCCTGAGCCGCTCGAACTCCAGGCCGGTGACGTCGGTGTCGGTGAAGTCGGTGTCCTTCAGGATCATGCACAGCTGCCCGCGCCGGGTGATGGTGCCGTGCCCGGCGAAGTAGACCAGCAGCACGCCGGTGGTCTCCTCGGCCACACGCCGCAGGTTCTGCACGAGCCTGCGCATGTCGGTGGGGTCCTGCCAGACCTCGACCCGGTCCTTTGGCCAGCCGCATAGACCGGGGTCGGTCAGAACCTCGGACATTCCACGCAGGCTGTTGACCACCGCGGGAATCGGGGGAAAACGCCGGTCGGAATATTCGGCGGTGCCGATGAGTACGGCTCGCGACCCAGAATGGTCGTGAATGTCACCGCTCATCGCCGTCCTGCGGCTTCTCCTCGTCGCCGTCCCGCAGGATCTCCTCCAGCAACGACAGCACGGCGGTGTCCCTGACCCGCTGGGCGTTGAGTTCCACGGTGCCCGAGGGGGAGGTCACCGTGATCGTCACATCGGCACGGCGGGTCCTCAGCCAGGTGGTCAGGGCTCTGACCAGGGCGATCCCGGCGCTTCCCGAGCCGAGCGTCACGACCAGCGTGTCGAGTGCCCCGCCCAGTTCGCCCTCGCCCGGGGGTTGCCGCACCACCCGCGTCCGGCCCGTCAGGGCACGATCTCCTGACAGCCACCCGCGCAGCTCGGTGAACTCGGTGATCTCGTCGTCCCCCGAGACCTGGACCAGGGCGTCCATGGCACCTCTGACTCGTCGGCCCTCCGGCCCCGCCGGGCGGAGAGGCGGAATGGCGGCATCGCCTCGTCAACGCGTCAGGATTATTTCAGTAAACACCCCGGTCATGAGGTTGTTCCGTATAGAAGGGGATTTTCCCTATGGCTTTTACCAGTTTGGTCAGTCCAGGGAGAGCAGCACATGCTCGTGCTCGCCGTACAGGACCGTCTCCACCTGCCGGAAGCCGCACCTCTCCAGCAGGCGCACCGAGGCCGTGTTGCCGCCGAACGGGTCGGCGTAGAGGGGGCGGACCTTCTCAAGCTCCAGGAAAAGGGTCAGGGCCTCGGTGCCGACCCCCCGCCCCCAGAATGGCCTGCCGAGGACATAACCGATAAATCGCCTTTCCTCCTCCCACCAGGAGACGACGTTTCCCGCGACCTCACCGTCCACGGTGACCGCCCGCACCAGGTTGGTCGGATCGCCCAGGACCCTCGTGGCCCAGTGCCGCATGAAGACCTCACGCTCCCTGGGAGTGAACAGCGAGCGCCTGACCGTCTCGGGGTCGTGCTCGTGCTCAAGGAACGCCTCAAGGTCGGACTCCTCAACGGCCCTCAGCCGCACGCCTTCGCTCACGCCGCCGATCCTCACACCCGGCACCGACATTTCCGATCACGCGCGGGCGGTCCTGAAGTGGCGTGCGGTCAGGGCCACGGCGCAGGCGACGGTGACCATGCCCGCAGTGAGCCCGACCGTGCTGCCCTCACCGCCGTTGACGGTGTTGGAGACCACGTTGACCGTCGCGGTGACCGCGAGGAGAGCCCACAGCAGGGCACGCGCGGCCCGGGAACGCCTGCGGGGAGCCGGGAAATCGTTCATGCGAGAACCCTAGGAACCATCCCGGGCCTGGGTAATGCGGCACTCCACCGAGCAGGGGGTGGGGCCAGCACTACCCGGCCAGCAGCCGTACGACCTCCTCGGCCACGCCCCGGGCCGACGCCGGATTCTGGCCGGTGACCAGGCGGCCGTCCGTGACAACCTGGACGGTGAAGTCGGCGGCGGGCACGTGCTCGGCCCCCTGCTCGCGCAGCCGCTCCGCCAGCGGGAACGGCACCACCTCGGTCAGCCCGACCGCCGCCTCCTCGCTGCCGGTGAAGGCCGCGACCCGCCTGCCCGCGACCAGCGGTTTGCCGTCGGACAGTTCGAGATCGACCAGCGCGGCCGGACCGTGGCAGACCGCCGCGACGACACCGCCCCGCTCGTGGATCCCCCGGGTCAACCGGCCGATCCCGGAGTCGCCGGGGAAGTCCCACATGGCGCCGTGCCCGCCCGCGAAGAACACGGCGTCGTAGTCCTCCGGCTCCAGATCCGCCACCCGCCGGGTCTCCCCGAGCGCGTCGAGGAAACGCCGCTGCACCGGGTCATCGGCGTTCTCGCCGTCCCGCGGTGGCACGCCCCCGGCCACGCTGACCACCTCGACCTCGTGCCCGGCCGAAGTGAGGATCTCCCACGGCTCCGCCGCCTCCGACATGTAGAAACCGGTGCTTCTGCCGGTTTCGCCCAGCTCTCCGTGGCTGGTGAGAACAATCGCGATACGCATGGCATGATCGTCACCCATCTCCCCGCCGACGACCAATAACGCGTCCCGGGTACTACCATCAGAAACCTGATCTCACTCGACCTGCTGCGCACCTTCCTGGCCGTCCACCGGTCAGGGTCGGTCACCCGTGCCGCCGAGCACCTCGGCCTGTCGCAGCCCGCCGTGACCGCGCAGATCAGGGCTCTGGAGCGGACACTCGGCCGGCCGCTGTTCGAACGGCTCCCCCGAGGCATGGCCCCCACCCCGGCCGCCGAAGAGCTGGCGGGACGCGTCGCGGCACCGCTCGACGCGCTCGACGAACTCGACCTCGACGACACCACCGCAGCACCGGAGCGCGCCGTACACCTCGGCGGGCCAGCCGAGCTGATGTCCGTCCTGGCGCTGCCCGCGCTGGCCCCCGTGGTCGCCGGAGGGCTGCGGCTGCGGGTGACGCTCGGCCTCGCCGACGACCTGCTCACCGCGCTCGCCGGTGGCACGCTCGACCTGGTGGTCTCCACCGTACGGCCCCGCAGAGGAGCCGCCCTGGCGGCCGAAGCGCTGTGCGACGAGGAGTTCGTGCTGGTCGGCGCCCCCGGTTGGGATCTCGACCGGCTTGGGACGGCTCCCCTGGTCGCCTACGCGGAGAACCTGCCGATCCTGCGACGCTACTGGCGGGTCGTCTTCGGGACCCGCCTGACGCGGGCGCCCGCCCTGGTCGTCCCGGACCTGCGCGGGGTGCTCGCCGCAGTGGTCGCGGGCGCGGGGGTGACCGTCCTGCCGCGCTACCTGTGTACGGCGGAGCTGACTGGCGGCCTGCTCGTTCCCCTGCTGGAGCCCGAACTGCCGCCGATCAACACGCTGTTCCTGGTGTCCAGGGCGGGAAGACTCCACCCCGCAGCCGTCACCGTCCGCGACCACCTGCTGCGACAAGGACGCTCCTGGTGACCGGCTACGGAATCCTGACCAGGACGACCACGTAGAACTCGCCCTTCAGCCGGTCGGCGGTGGTGATCTCGCCGTTCGCTGTATCCTCCCAGACTTCGCACAGGTGGAAGCGGTCCTGACTCGGCGGCTCGGGGACCTGGTAGCCGATGGAGACGTATTTCTGCTGCGAACCGTCACGCAGCCGGGTGAAGGGCCGACCGCCGTTCGTCGTGCCGATGCAGGATCGCACCCCGCAGGCGTAGACCCGCTCGCCCTCGTGGAGGGCTGCCTGGCTGACCTGCCCGGTCTCCAGGTTGACCAGCCGGGTGAAGGGCGGCTTGTCACGCGGTCCCCTGCGCCCTGCGAACCGACCCACGGCCATGACAGCAGGTACTGCCCGTCCCCGGCCGCGATCCGCGTTGCCTTTCCTCCGGTCAGGGGTACGGAGAACACCCCGCCGCCCGTCGGGGAGAACACGGCCCTGCCGTCCGCCACGCCGAAGCCGTCGAACCCCTCCCCGCCCTGGTACCCGTGCTCCGGCGGTTCCCAGCTGAGCACCCCACGACGCCGCAGCCGCCAGACGGCGACGTGCAGCCTGGCCATGATGGTGCGCGCGTAACTCTCCGGATTCTCCTTCGTCAGGAGCCGAGGCCAGGCGGCGCGGAGCTTCAGCAACGCCTCCTGCACCAGATCCGCCGCGTCATGCGGGTTCCCGGCCAACACATAGCCATAACGCAACAGCGCGTCCCCCGCCTGGCGACGAACTCCGCGAACCGTGGATCTGCTTCCAACTGCCTTCGCCTTCCGTCGTCCTCATCCCCTCCCAGCCGAGAACACCCCCAATCTGTTGCATCCCCCCACCGGATGGCACCGTACGGCCCGCACACGAAAGATCGTGGGCACCGTACGCGCGCAGACAGATTTTCTCGATGCCCCGCATGGGCACCGGCTGCCTGCTGCGGATCTGGTCTCTTCCACTCAACCGATCGTCACGGGCCTCGACGTGTGGGCCTCATCAGACCGTCCATGGGCGCGGCGGTCACGGCGTCGGCCCCGACCGAACGCGGCGTCATGACCGCCTACCTCCAACTCGGCCAAGCCCTCGGCATAGCCCTCCTCGGCGTCCTGTATCACCCCGGCCACCCCCTGACCGGCGTCTACCTGGCCTGCCCCACCAGGGGGCCATCCGCTATTGAGCCCGTCCAAGCAGCTTCTCCACATACAGGGCGGACGTTGTGTACGGCGTGCGACCGCGGTCGCCCATCCTTCCCTCGATCAGATTGATCCGTGTTGCCGAAACAACCTGTGTGGCTTCTTTTTCGAGCTGATCGCTGCGGTTGAGGCTTCTACGCAAAAAATGCGAGACTGAACCAGAGGGGCTGAAGAAAGGCCAGGACAATTCCCTGGAAGTTTGAGCAGCGGCGATGGATCATCAGTTCGATCAGATTAATGGCGCGCAACTTGGCGAATACAAGACAAACCGCACTCCATGATAGATATGTGAATCTATCCTCATACAAGCCACCATTTATGGATAAATTCACCCATAGTGCATCAGCCATCCACGTTAATGGACAGTCGCACACGGATGACGCTTGACGCATTTTGGAACAGCGATGACCATGGAAGACCTAGCCAGATTTTCTTCGCAGCAAAATCACAGTTAAGGTCAACGATCTCAGGAGCTTGAAATTACCGCTCACGACGAGTAGGACGATGTGTGCCGACTGTAGAGACCAGGAATTCCGGGGACACTCCAATGAGCTGAGTGGGACCGCGTCCGGGCTTGCCTTGCAGGTTCGCGACATTCACGATGGCCTCCATCTGCACCAGACCATCTCCCCCGAGATCCCGTGCCCCCCACCCCGCCAGCTTCCGGCCAACCGTGCTCTTGTGGGCCGTGACGAGGCACTCACCCTGCTGGACAAGATCCATAGCGCGGGGGCGCCCAGGGTCGCGGTGGTCAGCGGTCCCGCAGGCATAGGCAAGACGGCGGTGGCACTGCACTGGTCGCATAGGGAACAGATCGACTTCCCTGACGGCCAACTCTTCGCCGACCTGCAAGGGCATGCGATCAACGAGCCCGTACAACCGACCGAGGTCCTGGAGCGGTTCATCCGCGCATTCGGAATCGAGCCCAAACGCATTCCCCCTGAGCTTGCTGAACGTTCCGCGTTCTACCAGTCGCTGGTGAGTCGGCGTCGCCTGTTGGTCGTGCTGGATAACGCGGCATCAGCAGCGCAGGTGATCCCCCTGCTGCCCGCCTCGGCGGACAGCATCACGATCGTCACCAGCCGGTGGCGCCTGGCAGGGCTGCTGATGCGAGGTGCCCGAGGCGTACAGCTTGAGCAGCTCAGGTCAGAGGCTGCGTTTGAACTGCTGAAACGCGTCATCGACGACAACCGAGTTGACGCCGAGCGGCAGTCCGCGGAGAAGCTGGTCGAATTGTGTGCCCGGCTACCGCTCGCACTGTGCATCACGGGAGCCCGACTGGCTACCAGGCCGCGTTGGTCCCTCTCCGAAATGGTGAAGGCTTTGTCCCACGAACGGCAGAGATTGGCGGAGTTGTCGGTCGGTGGCGAGGACGACATGAAAGTTCAGGCGACCCTCGCACTCTCCTACAACAGGCTCTCGTCCGAGAACGTCAGAAGACTCTACCGACGGCTTGGACTCTTCCCCGGCACCACCTTCGACAGCTGGTCGGCCGCCGCGATGATCGCACTGCCGCATGCCCAGGTCCAACCGCTGCTCGAGATCCTGACCGATGCCAACCTGCTCGACGACGCACCTGGGGGCAACTACCGCTTCCACGACCTGATCCGGTTACACGCCTGGGAAATGGCTGAACAAGATGATCCCGAAGAGATCCGCGAACAGACCGTGCACAGAGCGGTCGACTGGTTCCTGTTCACCGCCGTAACCGTGAACCGAGTGGTTGCCCCCTACAGCAAGTCCAATTTCAACGCCGTAGTCAACGAACCCACCGAACCCCTCGTCTTCACCAACCGAGCACAGGCTCTCAACTGGCTCGACAACGAATTCCCCAATCTCAGAGCGGCTATACGTGTGGCCCTCGATCGGCGACTGTTTCCCACGGCATGGCAGTTGGTGGGTGCGCTATGGCCTCTGTTCCTCTATCGCGGTCGCCACGACGAGCGTCTTGAGGTCGCCAAGATGGGCCTTGAGGCGGCACGAGCCTGCGCGGACCCCGTGGCCGAGGCCAAGATGCTGAACCGCACCGGGCTGGCGCACCGCTCCGTCGGACAACTCGATGAGGCCACTGCCGCCTTCCACGCGGCGCTGAAAATCTGGCACAGGCAGGGGAATCGGTACCGGATATCGGGCAGTATACGCAATCTGGGACTGATCAAACTGGATCGGGGCCATGTCGAGGAGGCTGTCACACTGTTCCGGGAATCACTGGACGAGTACCGCACGGCGAAGGAACCACGCAAGATCGCACTTCTGCTGTGTGATCTCAGTGAAGCGCTGATCGAGCTAGGAAAAACGGCCGAGGCTATTGACTGCCTGACAGAGGCAGAGAATCTGCTCATCGGAGTAGATGACCCATACAACCGGGCACGGGCGCGTATCCTTCTCGGCAGTGCCCAGGGCGGGAAATCGGGAGTTGCCCTTATCAATCAGGGGCTGGAAGAAATGAAAGGACTCGGTTCAACACTGACAAGGGTGCAGGCCCTACAGGTGCTGGGGGACCTCGCCCTGCAGGAGTGCCGCAAGCAGGAGGCACGGGACCTCTATGAGGAGGCCCAGCGTGTCCTTTCCCGCAGCGGTGGACGAAGCAGACGGTTAGAGGAGCGCCTGGCACGACTGGCCCAGTAACAGGAAAGGCACGCCGTACCAACGCCCAAAGGTAGTGGTTCAGGTGTCCCAGCGCCCGACAACAGTGTTGGGCGTGTGGGAGGCGTCGAGGGCCGACAGTTCCTCGGGGATCAGGGACGCGGTGGCCGGCGCGGGGTCGCCGATCTTCCAGCCCGCGTGCACCACCGCCAGCCGCAATGACTGGATCGGATCCTTCGTCTCACTCCAGAAGTGCAGGAAGGTGGCGAACAGCGCGTCGCCCGCGCCGGTGGTGTTGACGACCCCGCGAGGCGCCACCGCCTCCACTCGGACGAGTGTTCCCTCCCTGGTGGCGAGCAGCGCTCCCCAGCTGCCCAGGCCGACCCCCGCCAGCCGGCAGCGCGGGTAGCGGTCGAACAGCCGCCGCACCCACACCTCCGGCGGATCGGGCAGCCGCTCGTCACTGCAGAAGACGATCGTCGCCGCCTCCAGCCACGGACGGTTGTACTCGCCATCGAGGTCGGAGATGAGGTGGACGTCCACGGCGATGGGGATACCGAGCCGGGAGGCGGGCTCGACCAGGTCACGGACAAACTTGGCGTTCGTCAGAACCAGCAGGTCGGCATCATGGGCATTCGCCTCAAGCAGGTCCACAGGGTAAGGGACGGTGTTCACCGGAGCCAGGTGAGGGAAACCCATCCGGCGACCGTCGGAGCTGACGAGCGTCACCCCCACCGACGATTCGGCCTCCTCGACGATCCCGGGCCCAAGCAGGCCTTCTTTGCCAAGTTCGACCGCTATGCCGAGGCCGGGCAGGTCACGGCCCACCACCGTACACAGACGAACGTCATCTCCCAGTTTCTTAAGGATGCGTGCGATGTGTCCGGCCGCCCCGGAGACCCCGGTGGCGATCCATCGGGGGGAGGAGGTGGAGGCGTACCGCACGGGGAACTCCGTCACACCCACCGACATATAGAGGCTAACCACGCCCGCGACGACGATCCGGCGTGTCATGCGGCTCCTATCACGTGGCGAGGCTGGGAGCCGGCACCGGCGGAATCACGAGGACGCGTTCGGGCTGCTGTAGCTTCATCAAGCGGTACATGAGACAGCGCATGTTGTGGTCGAAACGGCCGGGCTCTGAAGTGATCTGCTCGATGACGGACCGGTAGTGGCCGGGCCGCATCTTCTTGGCTGTCCTGTCAAGCTGATCACGCAGCGATCCGCGCTGGGAGATTCGAGGAGTGACGGCCGCCAGCCTGGCTAGGGCGGAGGCCGGGTCCACGTCCGCGTGCGGGAACCCGGCCAGCATGACGGGCTTGCCGGTGGCGGCGCCGTACAGGGTGACAGAGCCGTGGTCGCCGATGATCCAGTCAGCGGCGGCGAGGACCGCGCGCCAGTCATCGTCGGGCGGAATCAGAGTCAGACCATCCCGCAGGTGGCCGGCGAGCCAGGCCCGCACCTGCCAGATGCCGTGCACAAACCAGATATTGGGGTGGAAGAGCGCCACGACGCGGAACTCCTCGCGTGGCAGTTCGGCGAGCAGGCGCGGCAGCAGGGAGGCGTGCTTGCCGAACAGTGACTGAGGCCCCCAGGTCGAGGTGACCACGACCAGCTTCTGGCCCGGGTCAACTCGCAACGCTTGCCGGTAGGTGTCCCGGTGCGGCAGACTCGCCACCAGCCGGTCATAAGAGGAGTCACCGACGACCTCCGCGACGGGAAGCGCCTGCGGACACGTACGGGCCAGCCGTTTGACCTCGGCCTCGTGCGGCAGGGTGATCGCCGTGGGCAGTACGACGCCGTCGCGCATCAACCGCTGGGCATCGAGCCCGTACGGCGCGCGGTCCTCCGCCTTTGCTCCGTTCCTGGCAGGCACCAGCTTGTTGAAGCCCGCGCCGTGCGGCATGACGACCAGCGGCGCGTGGATCTCGTGGATCGATCCGAGGCTCGCGGAGAGAGCGAGGTCGAAACGCTGCTGTGTGGCCTGCAGCCAGGGAATCACGACACCGCCCAGCCCTTCGATGAACTGTTCCACCCCATTGTTGAAGACGTCTGGGGCCATGGTGAAGACGACCTGAACCCTCAGATCCGACTCGATCAGGCGAATCGTATCCAGCAGACGCTGTCCCGAGGTTACGGTGTGGACGACCGCCAGGATTGTCTTGCAGTCTCTGCGCGTCACCCATCGATGGGCGTCGAGCCCGATGGTGACCCTGTTCCATTCACGATCGGACATTTTCCTGCTTCACCCTCTTGGATTCATCCGGTCTTCGCGGCGGACGGAGCTCATCAACCAGAGCTTCACCGTCCGACCTTGCGGAAACCTGCGTGATCCCGTAAGGGCCCACTGGGGAAAAGATGAGATGCGGAATCGGTTTGCTATGCCCGGATTCCTCAAACTCCAATGAAAAAATCTCATATTTACACCGACGCTCCAAAAAGATGCTCGAATTGAACTTCGCATTCTTGGCTCAGTTGGGCTATGGCCCAGCGAACAACGTCACGACTTTAGGCAGGTCAGGGAACAGCGTCTTTTGGCCTTTCTCCTCACGGTTCCCGGAAAACCGGTAACCGTGAAGCCACTCGTCGGCAGGATATGGGACGAAACCGCCACCCATGGTCAGGGACCCGCCATACAGTCACACCGCTCGGCCGAGAGACCGTCTCAACGACATCGGAGACGCTGTTCACCTGCGACAACACGCCGAGCCTATTTCCTTGAGACGGTGTGGTTCCCCAGGCTTCGCACAGGTCAGGGGAAGCCGAACGCCGAACAGGCTCTGTGCACCCATCGTGAGGCGGGCCACTGTGCCGGGGGGAACCGCTGACGGGCCTACCGGAATTGTGGGCGCGCGTACTCGGTGGAAAATGAAAGAAGAACTTCTTGACGACACTCAACCAGGCCGGAGAAAGATGTCAGGCGGAGAAGCAATGGAGAGGGGCTCTCAACACCTCGGATTCACTGAGATCAGGCCGCCCAGAATACAGTTAACCAGCCAGGACAGGGCAGTCTGGCCATAGAGGCAACATGCTTACCGCTGAGTCCAAGTGGCCGAAAACGCGCTCTATTATTCCCTGGACACAGCAGCAAGAAGGCTCGGAAAGGTGTCCCGTTTCCGCCTCTCACCAAGGAATCGGCGGGCAGCCTCTGAAAGGCGGCATCGCCTCCCCTGAGCACATTCCGAGGAATGTCGGCTTCCACGCGTGGGCAGTGCCCCGCTCCCCCGGTCCACGACCGGCTGTCAGAAGAAGACCGTCGTGCGGGAGTCGATCCGTCGCAGGAACACCCACCAGGTCCACAGTTGCAGTGCCGCGACGGCTGGCAAAACGATTGTGAGAGGGCCTTCCAGGGTCGCCAACGCGGCTTCGGTGGCGAATGAGCGTTCGGCGGCCGGTAGCAGCCGGACGCCGACGAGTGCGGCGGGAGTCGCCGCCGCCAGGGCGGTCAGGAGCAGCGCGAAGCGCGGACGGCCGGTGACGACCCTGCCTGCGGCGAACAGTGCCAGTACGGCCGGCGCCCCGGTGACGACCGTAACTGCCCCTGACTGGATCACACCCCCCAAGACCACTGCGACGGCGGTCAGTGCCGCAGCGGGAGAAGCCCATCGCCGGACTGTCCGTACAGATGCCCTCGCGAGATCGTCCGGCATCCGTACCGCCAGGAACGACGCCCCGTGGACGGTGAAAACGCTGACCGTCGTCAACGCCCACAGAAGGGGGTACCACCCGAAAGGCATCCAGACCGTCCCCGCGCCGGGAACCGCGACCAGCAGGTTGCCGACGAGAAGACCGAGACCGGCGGCGAAGGCGACGCTCGTCCCGACCAGAACACGGTCCCAACCCCTGCGCCAGCCCGGCCGCTCCACCCGGCTGCGGAACCAGACCGAACCATCCCTGACCAGCCATATCAGCAGCACGGCGACGATCAGGGGGTAGTGGCCGTGGAAAAGGAGGCCCTCCAGACGGGGGAACACCGCCAGCAGTGTCGCGACGGTCATCACCAGCCACACTTCGTTGCCGAGGAAGAACGGTCCGAACGAGGTGATCGTCGCACGTCGGGCCCGCTCGCCGTACCCGCTCGCACGGAGCAGTATGCCCGCACCGATGGCGGTTCCGTCGAGCGCCAGATAGCCCCCGAAGAGCGTGCCAAGCAGGCCGTACCAGGCGAGGTCCATGTTCGGCTCCTGAGATGAGGCTCCGGGATGAGCGGTGTCAGAGGGCGGTCGTGCCGACCGGTTCGAGGGTTTCGAGCCGCGAGCCGAAGGTGTCGTCCTCCGGTCCTCTGCGGGCCAACCGGGCGATCAGCCAGTAACCGGTCACGACCAGCGCGAGCATCACCAGGGTGGTCGCGACGAAGGACACAAGAACGGCACCGGCGGGCACGTCCGTCACCGCCTCCCCGGTGCTGAGCAGGCCGTAAACAGTCCAGGGCTGACGGCCCACCTCGCGCACCAGCCATCCGAGGACGACCAGCGCGAAGGGCACCGGGATCACGGCGACCAGTGCGTAGAGGGGAACCCTGAGCCGGATCAGCCAGTCGCGACGGAGCAGCACCACCAGGACGACGGACAGGAGCACCAGTCCGAAGCCCGCCTGCGTCATCACCTGGAAGGCGGTCTCGATCCACTGCGGTGGCACGTAGTCGCCGGGGCCGTACGCCTCGGTGAGCTGTCGTTGGAGGTTCGCCATCCGTGCCGGATCGCCCTCCATGACCGCGAGCTTCATCGGCTGGTTCGCCGTGATGACCAGGATCTGCAGCATGCCCCAGTGGACGGCGGCGAACGTTCCGACCGGCAGGACCGCGACGGCCATACGGAGTGACCGCCTGAAGAACGTCGCCTCTTCGGTGCGCCTGATGAGGTGCCAGGCGCTCACACCGGCGACGAACACCGAGCCGACGACCAGTGATGCGGCGGCGACGTGCAGGAAGGCGTCCCACAGGTTCGGATTGCTCAGCAGCGCGCCGAAGCCGGTGAGATGGGTGTCGCCGATCGGATGCTGGAGGAACGCGTTCGCGGCGAGGATCCACATCGCCGACACGTAGGCGGTGATCGCCACGAGCCAGATCAGGACGAGATGCGTCTTCCTGCCCAGCACTCCCCACCCGAAGATCCAGGCCCCCAGCAGGGTCGCCTCGACGAAGAAGGCGACCAGGGTCTCCATCGCCAGAGCGCCGCCGAAAGCGTCGCCGAAGGCTTGCGTCAGGCCGCTCCAGTTCAGTCCGAGCTGTAGTTCCATGACGATGCCGCCGATGATGCCCACGCCGTAGTTGACGACGTACAACCGTCCCCAGAACTTCGTCATGCGCTCGAACAGCGCACGTCCGGTGACCACGTACGCCGTCTCCATGGCGACGACGAACACCACGAGCCCGAGCGACAGGGAGACGAACAGGAAGTGCGTCGACGCCGTGGTGGCGAACTGGAGTCTGGCGAGCAGCAGGGTGTCCATCTCTTCCCCGATGTCGGAATGTCTCATGTACGGCCCAGGCTGCCCGGCCCCCGCGTCCCGCGTCATCGGTCCTGGGGTGCTCGTCGCCTACACCCCTGGGCCGATGCGGATGTCCTTTTCGCACCCCGGGATGTACGGCCTCCTGCTCCTCGTGGAACGTCCCGCTCCACCGCGTACCGTGGTCCAGGTGGGTCGTACGCATTGGCGCCGTGTGCCACGGGACCTCCGCCTCGACGGCGTCCTGGCGCTCGTTGTCGCCGTCTCCACCGTCATGGCCGGGACCTTCATCGGCGGCAGCCCACCGGGGTGGTTCGGCTGTCTGCTGCTGACGCTCAGCGCGGCGTTCCTGACGTTCCGGCGGCGCTTCCCGGTACGGGTCATGGTGCTGACCATGCTCTGCTCGCTTGTCTACTACCGTCTCGGCTACGCCAGCGGAGCCTTCACCGTCGCCCCGGCCCTGGCGGTCTACACGGCGACGGCGAGTGGGCGCCGGGCCGCCGGGCTCCTCGGTGCGGGCGCCTATCTCGCCGGGGTCTTCCTCGTCGGCCGGTACGGGCAGGAGAGCGCCAGCCGCGAGGGAAGTGTCTGGCTGGTCGTCTGGATCCTGGTGATCATCGTGGTCGGTGAGGTGTCACGCAGCCGGACGGAGCAGCTTGAGGTGGCCCGCGAACGGGCCCGCCACGCCGAGATCGACCGTGAGCGGGAGGCACGGCGCCGGGCGGACGAGGAGCGGCTGCGCATCGCCCGTGAACTCCATGACGTGCTGGCGCACAGCATCTCGGTGATCAATGTGCAGGCAGGTGTGGCCGCTCATCTTCTCGACAGGAATCCCGAGCAGGCCCGGATCGCGGTGACCACGATCAGACAGGCGACCAAGGACGTGTTCGTCGAAATACGCTCGATCCTCGACGTACTCCGCCGCGTGGACGAGGAATCCCCGATGACACCCCCTCCGACGATCCGGCACCTCGACGACCTGGTGCGCAGGACCGTGGCCGGACAGGTGCGTGTCGAACTGGACGTCCGGGAACCGATCGCCGACCTTCCCCCGGACATCGACCTCACGGCCTACCGCATCGTGCAGGAATCGCTCACCAACGTGATCCGCCACTCCGGCGCGGAGAGCGCCCGGGTCAGCCTGCGCTTCGGCGACCACGACCTGCTGGTACGGATAGAGGACGACGGACGGGGCGTCCCGGAGACCGGCCACACGCCGGGAAACGGACTGGTGGGGATGCGGGAGAGAGCGATGGCCGTCTCCGGCCGGTTCACGGCGGCCCCGGGTCGCGAACGAGGTTTCGTGGTGGAGGCCCACCTCCCGCTGAGACGGCACGAAACATGATCCGCGTCCTGCTCGCCGACGACCAACCACTGGTTCGCATGGGCCTGCGCGCACTGCTCGACTCCGAAGAGGGCATGGAGGTGATCGGGGAGGCGGGCCGTGGCGACCATGCCGTTGAGATGGCAGACGCGCTCCGGCCGCACGTCGTCCTCATGGACATCCGCATGCCCGGCCTGGACGGTATCGAGGCGACCCGGAGAATCACCGGCGACCAACGCCTCGACCGCGTCCGTGTCGCCCTCCTGACCACGTTCGAGAACGACGACTACGTCTTCAAGGGCCTGCGTGCCGGGGCCGTCGGGTTCCTCGTCAAGGACATAGAGCCGCCGAAACTGCTGGAGGCGGTGCGCGTGGTCGCGGCGGGTGAGGCCCTGCTGGCGCCGACGGTGACACGGCGGCTCATCGAGGAGTACGTCAACCGCAGCGGTGACCCCGTCTCCTTTCCCGCGCTGGAGCGGCTCACCGACCGCGAGCGCGAGGTGCTCGTCCTGGTGGCACGGGGGCTGTCCAACCACGAGATCGCCGATTACGTCCACTGCAGTCCCGCGACCGCCAAAACGCATGTCAGCCGTGTCATGACCAAGCTCGAAGCCCGCGACCGGATCCAACTCGTCATCACCGCCTACGAGGCGGGCCTGGTACGACCAGGTTGGAAGGTCACGTGACGAAATCTGTCGGGGACGATCTCTAGGGTCCTGGCTATGACGAGTGTGCGGCGGTCGGGTGGGGACGAGGGTGTTTGGGGGGAGGTTCGGGGGCTTGTCGCCAGGCGGAGGGCTCGGGAGTTGGCTGAGCGGGTGGGGGCTCTGGGGGAGGCGGAGCGGGCTGAGGTGGCTCGTAGGTTGCCGGAGTTCCTCGATGAGGTGCGGCAGGTCGCCGTGGAGCGGGTCCGTGCGAAGCAGGGGGAACCCCAGCCGTGGGAGGAGCGCGAGGCGGTCGGTGACGTGCTCCTCCCGTTGGGGCCGTCGCTGCGGATCGTGGGGGTGGGCACGATCTCGGGTGCCGCCGCCGCGGTCGCCTGGCTGACCCGCCGCGAGTTCGCCGTACGGTGGGGGCCGCAGTTGGAACCCGGCCACCTGGTCACGGCGCTGGCCGGCAGGCCCGAGGCCTGGCGCGCCGATGTGGCGGCCCGGCTCGCCAAGAAGATCCGCAGGGCGAACGACCCGATCGCCCCGCTGGCGTTGGCCCTGCTGCGCGCTGTCCAGGGGGAGCCGCCCAACCACGATCCGCTCGTGGTGGCCTGGCTCTTCGCGGGGGTGGTGGACGACGATCCGCTGGTCGGTCCGCTGCTTCCCAGGATCTTCGAGGCGCAGGGTGCGGGCCGTACGCTCATGGAGGAGCGGGCGACGCCCACGCCCACGCCGTGGCTCGCCCTGTTCAAGCAGTTGCTCGCGGACGGGCGGCTGTCGCGCGCCGAGGTCATCGACGGCTGTGTGAGCCGCTTCCTGCGGGGTGGCGATGCCGTTGACCTGCGGTTCTTCGTACGGTTGCACGAACTCCTCGCGCCGGAGCCGCACGAGGTCGCCGCGCGGACGCGTGACTACCTGCGGCTGCTGCCCACCGCTCCCAGCACGGTCGCCACGCTGGCGCTCGACCAGGTCCGCCGGAGCGGCCCGCACGACGAGGCCGACGTCGCCGAGGCGGTCGACGCGCTGATCTTCCGTTCCGAGACCAAGCTGGCCGAGGCGGGCCTGCGCTGGCTCGACCAGGAGGTACGGCGGGCGCCGACGCTGGTCGGGGAGACGGCCTCCGCGCTGGCCACGGCGTTCGCGCACACCTCCTACGACGTCCAGCGCCGCGCGGCCCGGATCGCCGTCAAGCACGCCGCCGCCTTCGAGGCCGGAGCCGCGGTGATCACCGAGGCCGTCGGGCTGCTGCCCGCCGAACTCGGTGCGCAGGTGGCAGCGGTGTTCGGCGGCGAAGTCGCGGAGCCGGAGGCGCCAGAACCGTTCGTCCCCGTGGCGTTGCCCGTCGTCGAGAAGCCCGGCCCCTTCCCCGCCCCCTCTCTGGAGGTGAACGAATGGGATCTCCACGACTGGGTGAAGAGCGAGCAGTGGCTCGCCGCCTTCGTCGAGCAGGCGGGGGGCGACCGTACGGCCCTGCGCGCGCGGCTGGAACCCGTCTTCGGCGATGTCTTCTCCCAGTTGCATGAGATGAAGCGGTGGCGCGACGCTCCCCAGTGGATCGCCGCCCTCGCCAAGGAGGTCATCGCCTCAGGAAGCGACCCCGACGTTCCTGAGGGCACAGGCTTCTCCGTGACCGGCGAGAAGGAGACCGACGTTCCCGGACGGGCGTTCACCGACCTGACCAAACAGGTGTGGAATAACCTCTTCCGCCAGATCTCGAAGCTCGGAGCCTCGGAGGAGCTGGTGGCGGCGGTCCGTGACGGGCTGCCCGCGTCCCCGCCCGAGCGGGTCGAGCGCCGGTTGCCCGATCCTCGGAGCGTCTCGGGGCCGCACATGTTCCTGCTGCGACGGCTCAGCGAGCTGTACGTCGCGCTGCGGGAGGGGACGTTGCCGCCCGTGCTGCTGGCGACGCCCACGTCGATGACCGGGCACCTCTCCCCCGACGTGCTGATCGAGCGGCTGGAGATCTGCGCGGCGGCGGGGGTCGAACCGCTCTCCGCCGACCTGCAGCAGGCGCTGCTGCGGCTGCCGAGAAGACGCGACGCCGAGGCCGCGGAGCGGGCCGCCCGGGTGGGGTCGCGGGCTGCGGCGTCCGTCGCCACCTGGCTGGCCGAGGGCGGTCTGCCCGACCCCGAGACGGGCCTGAAGTGGGGGTACGGCAAGCACGCGAGGGATCACGACTTCCGCGAGGACGAGCTGAGATACGAGGCGACTGCCCGGCTGATACCCGTGTTGCGTGCCAAGCCGACCGGGCACGACCTCATCGACGAGCTGCTCCGCGAGCCGTCGTCCCGGCGCGGGGACGGCCACGGTTACGCCGTCGACTGGTGGCCCGCGACGCTGCCGTCGCACCGCGAGGTCGTCGCCGTCAACTACCTGCCCCACCTGCTCTACCAGTGGAACCGCGCGGGGGTGTATCCAGCGCACCTCGTGGCCCTGACCCAGGCGAACGGCCCCGTCGGGGAGGCGACCGCGCTCGTCCTGGCCTACTTCCTGGCCGCCGAGCGCCAGGAGGCGGTGCGGTCGCTGCTGTTGATGGCCGCCAGGGAAGACCTGGACGGTGAGGCGGTCGGCCGTCAGCTCGGATACCTGGTCCGGCGCACCTGGTTCGAGACCCGTCCGTTGCTGAAGGTTCTCACCGAGGCCGCCCACCAGGGCGCGCACGAGCAGGTCTGGGAGATCCTCAGGGTCATGACGCCGATGCTGCTGCCGGACGAGGGGGAACGGCCGACCGTCGTCCACTCCGAACTGGTGGCCTTCACCGCCGACCTGGCGGTTCGGACCGGCGCCAAGGGCGAGATCCCGGCCGTCACGGCCCACGCGGCGCGAGGTGGCAGAAGCCGCTTCGTCCGCGAGTGCGCCCGGCTCCGCGACCTGCTCGGCTGAGAGCGCCAGGTGAGGTACGGCTGGCGCGGGCTTCTCGGGTGCGCCTGACGGAGAAGGCCGCGGATGGGATCAGGTGGCACCCGGCGGGCACGGGTCCGTGAATCCGCCCGGCTGAGTCCCATGCGCCTGACTGAGAAGGCCCCGGATGGGATACCCGTGCCCACTGAGAGGACACGGCCAGGTGTCGTACGGCGGGCACGGGCTTTCTGCGCGTGTCCGCCGGGGTGGGAGGTCAGGTGATGTACGGCGGGAGGAGGCGGGTGGCGGTGGCGCTTACTTCGGCGACCTCGGCGACGCTCAGTTTCGTCGGTTGGCTGGTGATCCAGCCACGCACCTGGGAGGCACGCAACAGCGGCACGCCCGACGCCTTCGCCACCCGCACCAGTGGCATGTCGGCTCCGTGGACGGCCACCACGGGGATGACGGTGACGGGGCGGCCGAGGCTCCGGGTTAGGGTCTCGGACACCCGGCCCGCCTCGTAGACCACGGACCTGACGATCTGCGCGCCGGAGGCGCCGCCGACCCTGACCGACCTTCCGCGTCTGACCAGGCGCTTTCCCCGGTGCCAGTTCTTGCTGTCCACCACGAACACGCCCGTCGTCCCGATCACCAGGTGGTCGACGTTGGCCCTGCCGCTGGGGAGCGCGCGGTCGTGCAGCACGGTGTATCCGCGCCGCCCGAGCGGGCGCAGCATTCTGGCGGTGCGCCGCTCCCCGATCGCTCCCTTTCTCCAGGTTCGTACGGCCTCATGCTGACGCCAGCGGTAGACCGTGTCGACGACCCCGACCACGATCGCCACCACCAGGGCCGCCAGCCAGCCCCACAGCCAGCCCACCACGATCGCGCTCGCCAGCACGAGCCCCGCCCGCAGTGTCAGCCGCCGGGTCCGCCCCTCGGCGAGTTTCACCCGATACTGCGCGTATGCGGAGGCACCCGCGCCGGCCGTACTGGATGGGCGGAAAAACATGAAACAACCTCCGGGGGAAGAAAAACAACATTGCCCCGGAAATGTATAACGATCATCATCAACAAAAGAAGCCGGTTTTTTGGGTGCCCGTATTCGTATATCCGGAAATATCCGGTAATCAAATTCGGCGGGCGAGGTCGCGGGCCAGGTGGGAGCGGTGCAGGCGGCGGGTTCTCACCAGGCGGGCCAGGTCGGCGCGGGTGTCGTGCATGAGTTGCACGTGGAAGTAGTTCACGTGCTCCAGCACCGCGAACACCCACAGCGCCAGCCCCGGCCACATCCGGGTCCCGGAAGCGCCACCCGCGAGACTCGCCCCGACCACGACGGCTCCGCCCGCCAGCAGGGCGAGGTTGACGCGGGCCAGGACGCGGTACGCGCCCATCCCACGGGGAACCGGCGACCGCGAGGTCAGTTGGGCGAACTTCAGCCACCAGTACGCACCGCCCTCGGCCAGCACGACCAGGACCAGCAGAAGCCCGGTCAGGTTGGCTGGGCTCGGGGGCACTCCCAGCACGCCGACCAGCACCCAGGAGATGAGGGGGATGTTGACCCACTCCAGGATCGCGAGGGTGCGCACCCGCCTCAGCACCGGAACCGTTGGGGAAGCCATAGGACGATTCTCCAGGGCCCGCCCGAAGCCCCGGAGCGCTCCATAATCGGGGCGCTCCGGGGAAAGTGGGCTACGACGTCCGGGAGCCAGAGCGTACGGTTCGCCGCTGGAGGTCCTCGACGAACTTCTCCCACACGGCCACGTTCTCCATGGCCACCTGGCAGACCAGGTTGACGCAGTGCTCGGGGACGACGCCGACCAGCCACTCCGACGACTGGGTGAGCGAGGCGCTGACGCTGAGCAGGCGAAGGAGGTGCCTGCCGCGTTCCGCGGACCTGAGGGAGGGGTCCTTCATCAGGGTGTTCAGGGGCGACCTGCGGCCGTGGGCACGCTCGGGGCCGGGGGCCGAAGGCAGGGGTGACCTGCTCGGGGAGGGCCTGGTCTGCACGCCCGTCCAGTCGTCGGGCGTGACGTCGAACTCCTCGGCCGTCCGCGGGCGCAGTGTCCGGGGAAGGGGGTCCTCTCCACGCCGCAGCCGGTCACGGACGTCCCGTACGGTGCCGGGTGAGATGCCCGCCTGCTGCGCGATCTTCCGCAGGGAGGCGTGTGGCTCCTTGACGATCAGTTCGGCGGCGCGGATCCGGCCCGCGGAGCCGTCCAGCGGACGCGTCCTGCCGTCACGGCCCAGCCGCGCCGTAGGCTGCGCGTCCTGCGGGAGTACGGCGCGGCGGATGTCGGCCACCTTCCGCGCGGACAGCCCGGAGATCTTGGCGATCGCCCTGTCCGACCAGTGCGGGTGTGAGCGGAGGATCCTGGCGGCCGCGGCGACCCGGTCCGCGGTGGAGAGCGGGAGGCCGTGCACGGTGTTCTCCTTGACGGCGACCACGAAGGCGTCGTGCTCGTCACCGTCGAAGAACCGCACGCGGATGTTCTCCTCCCCGCGTGCCATCGCCGCCTGCAGCCGGTGCATCCCGTCGATGACCCGCCTGGTGGCCCGGTGCACGATCACCGGGGGGAGGGTGTCCTCCGTGTCGGAGAGCATACGGATGTGCTGGGCGCTCTCCCCGAGACGCCGTGGGGAGTCCGCGGGAAGGAGCGAGCTGACGGGGACCGTCTCAACCGTGGAAAGTTCGAGGTGGTACCCCTCCCCGTCCTTTGGCCCCCTCGTGTGAGTTCCGACTGACAACGTTGTCTCTCTGGCCCGAACAGTCAATTCTTTTCTCCCTCAGCGAAGGGTGCCCTCTCCCCGTTCCTGAACCAGGTTGTCCAATACGTCGATCATGTGTTCCAACGCCGTGCGCCCCGAAAGAAGGGAACCCCACCGACAGGTGTGACCGAAGTGGCCACCGCCTTTATCGCTTCCCCGTTCCAGAGGACGTCATGACCGAGAAAAGGACGATCCAGCGACGACGTCGCCCCCACGTCGATTCCGGATCGTCCCTGCGTCTCTCATCCCTCGCCCGACCGCCGACGGTCGCGCCCCGGTGCTTCCCCCGCCCCGAAAGCGCGTCCTCAACGTCGAAGTCCACGAAAACCGAACAGGCCGACGCGGCGTTTTCCCTCTTCCCGCCGAATCGACTTCCCCTCGTCCCCCGCCGCCCCGGCTGACAGGCCGGAAAGGACCGTCACGACAGGACGGAACGGAGCACACTCACAACGAATATCGACATGACCGTTACCGCCTCACGCTGGGCCCGCCTCGGCCCGCCGCACATCGCTCTCACTTTCAGCGCCCCTTGACAGCACAGGAAGACCTTCACTCCCCGAAACGCGAAGATCACGCAAACCGGCTGATTCATATTTCCTGGGCAAACATCCCCCAGTTGACATCGGCAAACAATATGTCAGCCGACAAGAGCGCCTGTCAACTATTATTCGATGAGTAATCCTAATCTCACCGGCTTCGGCATCTATGCGGGTTACTTATTCACGCGGCGGAGGGGACACGCCGGGGGCGGTGCCGTACGGAAACGGGGGGATCACGCTCCGGCGGCCAGCGGAAAGAGCGCGGTGGATTGACACCGTCTCAACAATACCGACCGATCACAATAGAAGAGCGAAGGGATCGGGATTTCACGGTGCCGCCCGGCGGGGCGAAGGGCGGACAATACACTCCCGGGAGGGACACCGGGGGCGCAACAGGCCGACCGGCACCTTTCGCCGATGAAAGGCCCGGCCTGTCCGGCTCGGATTCGAGAACGTCTCACATTTCGAGAGGGTGGCGGCGGCCCGTGACGGACACGCCGCCCCCTCTACGACTTCCAGCGGCCGGAAGATCCCGGCCCCCGATGTCCGCCGTCACCTTCCGCGCGCATGGCACACCGGTAATCGGAAATGCCCTGGAAAGGCACCGACCATATGCGGGATGTCGAATGAAAACAGCCTTCCCAACGCACTGTCAACCGGATACGGTCGCGTCGGAACCCGCTCCCCAGGACGGTGAAGGACCGTGGCGCACGGCCACCACCTGGGAGAACGCGGAAGGCATGACTGTGCGACCGCGCCAGATGAGCGGTTGCACACCGGCACCGGAAACAAAAAGAAGGGCCGCCCGGGATGGACGGCCCTTCGGGAAAAGTGTCACAGCGCCCGGCGGGCGTGGGCGCGGACGTCGGCGTCGGGGTCGGACAGTACGGCCCGCAGCACGGCGGCCACCTCCGGCCGACCGCCCCACGGAGCCAAGGCGAGGACGGCGGCCTTGCGCACGTCGAGGTTGGGGTCGGTCACGGCCTCGGCGAGGAGGGGGACGGCGGTCTCTGGGTCGCAGGCGCCCAGGCAGCGGGCCGCGCCAACCCGCACCTGCCAGGCGTCGTCCCCCAGCCCCCGTACGGCCAGGGCCGTCAGCGGGGAACCGGTGGCGCCGGACGATTCGAGGGCGGCGGCCCTGACGAGCGGGTCGGGGTCGTCGGCGAGCGTCTCCAGGGCGGCGGACGGTTTGCCGATGGTGCCCAGACCGGTGGCCACCCGGACGCGGACCTCCCGGGAGGCGTCGCCCGCGGCCTCGGCGACGAGACCGGACTCGTCGAGGGAGACCAGGCCGCGGATGGCCTCGATGCGCACCCGGTGGTCGGGGTCCCCGGTGCCCGCCGCGAAGATCTCCGCGCCGCCCAGGCGCAGGGCGCGCAGCAGGTCAAGCGCGCTCGCCCTGACCACGGCGTCGGCGCTGCCCGCCTGGGTGGTCAGCCCGGCGCCGAGCCCGGGCTCTGCGGGCAGCACCTCGACGAGTTCCCGCAGGCCGTTGGCGGCGGCCCGCCGTACCATGCCGTGGTCGTCTGCCAGGGCGGCGACCAGCGCGTGTCCGGCGCCGTCGGGAACGGTCTCGGTGAGCACCGCGATGGCCGCCCTGCGCACCTTGGGGTCGGGGTCGGCGAGATAGGGGGCGAGCCGTTCGACCGGGGGCTGTTCCTCGGCGAGGCGGTGCAGCTCCAGGATGCGGGGCGAGCGGCCCACGGCGGTCCCGGTGGCGCGGGTCTCCTCGACCGTGCGCACCGGGGCGCTGGTGTGGGCGCCGATGAGCACGGGCTCGGCCTGGACCGGCTGGAACTCCTCGACGGGCACGATGTACGGCTCGACGGGACGCTTGAGAAACTCCATGGCGCCGTCGGGGCGGCGGCGCAGGTTCAGGTGGAACAGCCAGCTCTCGTCGTCGCGTTCCGGCAGGTCGGCGCGGTCGTGGTAGAGGCCCCAGCGGCTCTCGGTGCGCACCAGGGAGGAGCGGGCGGCCATCTCGGCGCAGTCGCGGATGAAGTCCACCTCGACGCAGCGCATCAGTTCGTGCGGGGTGTGCGCGCCCATCGCGGCGATCTCCTGGCGCATCCGCTCGAAGGACTCAAGCGCGATCTCCAGCTTGGCGCCGGTCTTCGGCGGCGCCACGTAGTCGTTGACGAAGCGGCGCAGCTTGTACTCCACCTGGGGCTGCGGCGGCCCTTCGGGGTTGCGCAGCGGCCGGTAGACCAGTTCGTGGGCGGCGGTGACCTGGTCCTCGGGGAGCGTCTCGGGGACGCGGTGGTTGGCGGCGGCATGCGCCCCGGCGAGGTCGCCGAAGACGAAGGCGCCGATCATGTAGTTGTGCGGGACGCACGCCAGGTCCCCCGCGGCGTACAGGCCGGGGACGGTGGTGGCGCCGTTCTCGTCCACCCAGACGCCGGAGGCGGAGTGGCCGCCGCACAGCCCGATCTCGGAGATGTGCATCTCCACGTCGTGGGTCCGGTAGTCGTGACCCCGCCCGGCGTGGAAGGTGCCCCGGGTCGGCCGCTCCGTGGAGTGCAGGATGGTCTCAAGGGCCGAGACGGTCTCGTCCGGCAGGTGGGTGAGCTTGAGATAGATCGGCCCCCGGGCGGAGTCGATCTCGGCGGCGACCTCGGCCATCATCTGGCCCGACCAGTAGTCGGAGTCGACGAACCGTTCGCCCTCGCTGTTGACCTGGTAGCCACCGAACGGGTTCGCCACGTACGCGCAGGCGGGGCCGTTGTAGTCCTTGATCAACGGGTTGATCTGGAAACACTCGATGCCACTCAGTTCGGCCCCCGCGTGGTAGGCCATGGCGTAGCCGTCCCCCGCGTTGGCCGGGTTCTCGTAGGTGCCGTAGAGGTAGCCGCTGGCGGGCAGGCCGAGCCGTCCGCAGGCGCCGGTGGCCAGGATGACCGCCCCGGCCCGCACCACGACGAAGGCGCCGCTGCGGGTGTCGAACCCGGCGATACCGACCGCCCTGCCACCCTCGGTCAGGACGCGCACCGGCATGACGCGGTTCTCGATCCTGACCTTCTCCCTGATGTCGCGGCGGCGGAGCACCCGGTAGAGGACCTTCTTGACGTCCTTGCCCTCGGGCATGGGCAGCACGTAACTGCCCGAGCGGTGCACCCTGCGGACGGCGTACTCGCCGTACTCGTCCTTCTCGAACTTCACGCCGTAGCGTTCGAGCCTGCGGACCATGTCGTGGCCACGGGTCGCGGTCTGGTGGATGGTCCGCTGGTTGACGATGCCGTCGTTGGCCCTGGTGATCTCGGCGACGTAGTCCTCTGGGGTGGCCTTGCCGGGGATGACGGCGTTGTTGACCCCGTCCATGCCCATGGCCAGGGCGCCGCTGTGCCGTACGTGGGCCTTCTCCAGCAGCAGCACGCGGGCGCCGCGCTCGGCGGCGGTGATCGCGGCCATCGTGCCCGCGGTCCCGCCACCTACGACGAGCACCTCGCACTCCAGGTCGAGGCGGTCCTCGACGGGGGGAATGTCCACTACAGCTCCTTCAGGATGCGTTCGCGCAGGGCCTCCCTGGGCCCGCCCCGCGTCTCCAGGACGGTCTTGACGCCGGTACGGCCCAGCACGGCGACGCGGTCGGCCAGCAGCAGCGCCTCGTCCACGTCGTGGGTGACGAAGACGACGGTCGCCGAGGTGTCGCGCAGCACGTCCAGCAGCAGGCGTTGCATGTCGGCCCTGGTCTGGGCGTCCAGGGCGCCGAAGGGCTCGTCCATCAGCACGGCCCGGGGCGCGCCGACCAGGGCGCGGGCGAGTTGCACCCGCTGGCGCATGCCGCCGGACAGCTCCCTGGGCAGCCGCTCGGCGGCCTCGGTCAGGCCGACCCGTTCGATCCACTCGGTGGCGGCCAGCGCGCGCTCGCGCCGGGAGACCTTCCTGATGGCCAGCGGGAGTTCGACGTTACGCCGTACGGTGCGCCACGGCAGCAGGCCGTCGTCCTGGAAGACCATGGCGCGCTCGGCGCCCGGGCCGGTGACCGGTTCCTCCCCGGCCAGGACGCGTCCCTCGCGGGCGGCCAGCAGTCCCGCCAGGGCGCGCAGCAGCGTGGACTTGCCGGAACCGGAGGCCCCGACGACCACCATGACCTCGCCGGGCGCGACGTCGAGGGCGACATCCCGCAGCACTGTCGTGTTCCCGTACCCGAACCCGGCCCCGTCGAGCCGGAACGACAGTCCGGTACGGCCCGCCTCCACACGCTGTCCGGTGAGCGTCATGCGCCACTCCCCTCTCCTCGCGGCAGCCAGCGGGTGACGCGTCTGCCGACCAGTTCGACAACGGAGGAGGTCAGCCACCCGAGGGCGCCGATGGTGACCATCCCGACGATCACCCCGGGGTAGTCGACGATCGTGTAGGCGTGCCAGGTCCGGTAGCCGACCCCGAACTCGCCGGAGATCATCTCCGCGGAGATCACACAGATCCACGCGACGCCCATGCCGACCGACAGGCCGCCGAAGACGCCGGGCAGGGTGCCGGGGAGCACGACGTTCCACAGCACGTGGCGACGGCTCCCGCCGAGTGTCCTGACCGCGTCCTCCCACAGCGTGGGCAGTGCCCGTACGGCGTGCCGGGTGCTGACCATGACGGGGAAGAAGGCGGCGGTGAAGGTGATGAACACGATGCCCTGCTCGTCGGTGGGGAACAGCAGGATCGCGATGGGCACCAGGGCGATGGCGGGGATGGGCCGTACGGCCTCAAGGAGCGGCAGCAGCACGTCGCCCGCGCTACGGGAGCGGGCGATCAGGACGCCGACGGTGATCCCGGCGACCGCGGCGAGCGCGAAGCCGGTGAGGATGCGGATGAGACTCTGCAGCAGGTCGAGGTAGTACAGCCGGGTCGTGAGCTGGGTGGCGAAGCGGGCGGCGACCTCGCCGGGGCCCGGCAGCCGGTCGAACCGCAACCACAGGTGGGCGTCGGTCGCGGTGAGCACCTGCCACAACCCGGCCGCCGCCACCAGACACCCCACCCTGGTCACCCACCGCAGAACCGAACGGCCCTCAACCCGCCGATGCCGTACGGCGAGGCCGCCACTCACCGAGCGGCCTTGGGAGCGCCGATGCCGTACGGCGGAGCCCCCCGTCACAGGGCGGCCTTGAGGGCGGCGTCGTAGGTGACGATCTCGGTCTTCGGGTGGGCCTCGCGGTAGGCCCTGGCGCCGTCCTCGGTGGTGAAGGGCAGGAACTCGGCGTTCTTCTTCCCCTCCGGGTCCCTGAGCCAGACGGACCGGTCGGCGAACCAGCGGGTCCCGGTGGCCGTGTCGGGAACGTAGGCGGCGCGGACCTTCGCCGAGCCCGCCCCGGCGATCTGCCGCAGCAGGCAGGTGGGGGTCGCGGCGGGCCTGGTGGTCTCCTGGCCGGACAGCCACAGCTCGGAGGCGGTCGCCGGGTCGTCGACGGGGACGTCGCAGACGGGGTCGGTGCCGGTGATCTTCGCGGGGTTGGCGGTCGAGGCGAGGTCGGTCTCGTAGGCCGGGCCGTACGCCCTGCGGAGATAGGTGTCGTTGACGAACGTCGTGAGGTCCACGCCGGAGAAGCCGTCGCCGATGCGCCTGAGATAGGGCACGTCGTGCTCGTGGGCGGCCTTGAGCTGCGGCTTGAGGGTGGCGTCGAAGGTCGAGATGCCGCCGGGGCCGTTGTAGAGGTAGACGACCTCGGCGGGCAGCCCGGTCTGGTCGGCCACGGTCAGCGCGGCCTGGAGCGGGTGTTCGTGCAGGTAGGTGGTGGCGTCGAGCTGCGCCTTGAGGAAGGCGTCGACAACCTCGGGGTGCTCCTTGGCGTAGGCCTGGCGCAGCACGACGCCGTGGAAGGTCGGCACGTCGAGGGCGGCGCCGTCGTAGAGCAGGCGTGCCTTGTCCTGGAAGACGAGCAGGCCCGGCCAGGCCACGAACTGGGCGTAGCCCTGGACGCCGCCCGACTCAAGCGCCGAGGCGCCGACCGGGGGTTGCTGGTTGACGGTCTCGACGCCGGTCGTCGGGTCGATGCCCGCCTTCTCCAGCGCCTGGACCAGGGTGCCGTGCCCGGCGGAGCCGACGCTGGCGGAGATCTTCTTCCCCTTCAGGTCGGCCAGCGTCCTGGCGGGCGAGTCCTTGGCGACGACGACCATGTTGAGCGCGCCGCGCAGGTTGTAGCCGGTGACGGAGACCAGTTCGGTGCGGGCCGAAGGGGTCTGCTGGGTGCGGGAGGCGTTGATCAGCAGGGGGTAGTCACCCATCGAGCCAATGTCTATCTTCCCGGCCACCATCTTCGCGGTGATGGGGGCGCCGGTGTCGTGGTCCTGCCACTCGACGGTGTAGCGGTCGCCGAGCCGCTTCTCCAGGTAGCCGAGCGAGCGCAGCAGCGTCCCGGCGGTCACGGTGTTGATCGTCTTCGACTGGTATCCGACGACGAGGCGGATCTTCCCGCCCTCGGAGCCGTCGGGGACACCGGCACCGGCACCGGCGACCGAGCAGCCGGTGAGCAGGAGCGACAGGGCGGCCAGCGCCGCCGTACGGAGGGATCTCATCTCCGGGGCACGTCCTTCAGCGGAGCAGGTAGGGGATGTTGATGGTGACCGCGTCCACGGGACAGCGGGCGGCGCAGGGGCCGCAGTACCAGCACTCGTCGACGTACATGTAGGCCTTGCCGGTCTCGTCGCTGATGGCGAGGGAGTCCAGTGGGCAGGCCTCGACGCAGAGCGTGCAGCCGTCGATGCACAGGGCCTCGTCGATGGTCACCGGGACCTCGACGCGCTGGTTGATCAGGGGCATGTGTCCTCCTCCCGGCCGCGGTGCAGGTGGCCGCGCATGGTCAGGCGGTCCCCGCGGAAGCGGACGTACTCCAGGTCGACGGGGCGTCCGTCCGACAGGTGGGTGAGCCGCTCGATCATGAGCAGGGCGGCTCCGCGCGGGGCGTCGAGCACGGCGGCGGTGTGGGCGTCGGCGTTGACGGCCTCCATGGTCAGCTCCGCCGTACCAAGAGGCTGGCCGGTGATGTGTTCGAGCAGCACGAAGATGTCGTTGCCTTCGAGGTCGGCGTCGAACAGCGGTTCGCCGACGTCGCGGACGAGATAGGTCAGGTCGAGGGAGAGCGGCAGGCCGTTGAGGCTGCGCAGCCGTTCGAGGAAGACGACCTGCTCCCCCGCCGCGAGGCCGAGCCTGCGCGCGACCGCGGCGGGCGGCGCGATGAGGCTCATCGTGCGGACCTCGTTGGTGACCCGGCCGTGTTCGTGGAGGGTCTCGGCGAGGCCGAGCAGGCGGTGCAGGTCGTGGGGATACTTCTCCGCGGCGACCGTGGTGCCGACGCCGGGGCAGCGTTCGACGAGCCCCTCGCCGCGCAGCAGGTCCAGGGCCTCACGGATGGCGTTGCGCGAGGTCCCGAACTCGCGGGCGAGGGCGGCTTCGAGCGGGAGCCGCCCCACGCCGTACCCGCCGTGCACGATCTCCCGCCGCAGCAGGTCGGCCACCTGCCTCGCGCGGTCGGCCCTGCTCCGGGACGCTGCCGCTCTTCCGCGGCGGTCGGACTGTCTCACGGAAAAAGCCTATTAAACGAGTAGGGAAAATGGCATAACGGTCAGATTGCGCCACCCAGGACACCTCCCGACCTGGACTTTCACCGCAAACCGAGCAAGATCTGCCACGCCCGGGGAAGGACTCTCCCGAGGAGGGGAGGCGGAATGTGCCGTCTGTTCGGGATGACCGGTGCGCCGCGACGCACCCGGGCCACGTTCTGGCTGCTCGACGCTCCGGACAGCCTCAGCGTCCAGGGGCACCGCGACCCCGACGGGACCGGGCTCGGCTACTTCGAGGAGGACGGCACGCCGCGGGTGCACAAGGCGCCCATCGCCGCCTACGCCGACCGGCACTTCGCCGAGGAGGCCAGGGACGTGCGGTCAACCACCTTCGTGGCCCACATCAGGTTCGCCTCGACCGGGGGCCTCGACGTCCGCAACACCCACCCCTTCGAGCAGGACGGACGGCTGTTCGCGCACAACGGCGTCGTCGAGGGCCTCGACCTGCTCGACAAGCATTTGGGGGACGCGCTCTCCCTGGTCAAGGGCGAGACCGACTCGGAACGGGTGTTCGCCCTGGTCACCAAGGAGATCAGGGCGAACGGCGGGGACGTGGCCGAGGGGCTTGGCCGGGCCGTACGGTGGGTCGCGGAGAACCTGCCGCTGTACGCGCTCAACATCGTCCTCGCCACCCCCGACGAGCTGTGGGCGCTGCGCTACCCCGACACCCACGAGCTCTACGTGCTCGAACGCACCCCCGGCGGCCACCTCGACCACCGGGGAACGGGCGGGCACATGCGGGTGCGCTCCGACGACCTGTCCACGGTGCCCGCGCTGGTCGTGGCCAGCGAGCGGATGGACGACGACCCCGGCTGGCGGCTACTCGAACCAGGCGAACTCGTGCACAACGGCCCCGACCTGGGCCTCGTCCGCACGATGCTCCTGCCCGACCCGCCCGCGCACCCGCTCACCCTTGCGGACCTGCGCCCCGACGCCGCCGCCTCCCAACGCGCCGGGGTCCGCTGACCCCTACTTCTTCTTCTGTACGGCGGGCAGCAGATAGTCCCTGACGAAGGTCACCTCGTCCACCTCCTGGCCGTCGGCGCTCGGCGAGGTGTCCTGGGTGGTGGCGAAGACGACGTCGAGGGACGGGATGACGTAGAGGAACTGCCCGCCGAAGCCCCAGCCGAAGAAGATGTCCACGCCCCGGATCTTCTGCTTCCACCAGCCCGAGGAGTACGAGTAGGTCCTGTCGGCCTTGAGGACCGTGGTCGCGGCCTGCTGGACGGTCACTTTGGGGACGACCTGCCTGCCGTTCCAGCGTCCGCCGTTGAGGTAGAGCTGGCCGAACTTCGCCATCTCGCGAGGCGTGAGATAGAGGTTGTAGCCACCGGAGTAGATCCCCTGCGGGTCCCTGCCCCAGTGCTCGGGGGTGATGCCGATCTTGCTGAAAAGCCGGGTCTCGGCGTAGCGGCAGGTGTTCATGCCGGTGGCCCGCTGCAGGATGGCCGACAGCAGGTGGGTGTTGTCGCTGCCGTAATTGAAGGTCGTCCCCGGCCGGTGTGCCAGGGGCCGGGCGAGGATGGCCCGGACCCAGTCCGGCTGCTTCTCGATCAGCTTCTCCGACTTGTCCTCCTTCCAGGCGATCCCGGAGGACATGGTGAGGAGGTGCCTGACGGTGATGTTCTTCTTGTCGGCGCCGGGGCCGGTGAAGTAGGTGGCGGGGAGATACTTGCTGATCGGGTCGTTCAGGCTGCCGATGCGCCTCTCGCTGACGGCGATGCCGACGAGGGCCTGGATGACGCCCTTCGACGAGGAGTGGATGTTCCGCGCCCTGTTCACGGCGCCGCCGTGGAAGTAGGACTCGGTGACCAGTTTGCCGTGGCGCATCACGATGACGCTGGTGAGCGAGGAGGTACGCGCTAAATAGGCGACCCCGGCCTTGATCCGCTTCCCGTCCAGGCCCTCGGCTTTCGGGGTGGACACCTTCCAGTCGGCGGAGTCGTTCCGCCGGTCGACGTAGACCGGGTTGTCCTCGTAGAACCCGGCGCCCTTCCGCTGGTAGATCTTTCCGCAGTCCGGCTGGGGGACGTCGGCCAGCGCCGGACCCGCTCCCGACAGACCGCAGGCGGCCACGACGGTGGCCGCACCGGTCAGCAGGGCGATCTTCCGGCTCGTTCCTCGACGCATCGCATGCCTTTCTCGGTTCCTACCGGGATGGTCCCGGCGATCCGGAAACGGACGCGGCGACCTCCTGGTTCACGGCGCGGTTCGCGGCGTGGGCGGCCCGTCGCGGGATCCGCCGAAGCATGATCTCCACGAGCAGCAGGTTCGGCACCCAGCTCAGGAAGGAGTTGGCCAGGTAGGAGCGGTCGAAGGCGGTGACCTCGTCCACGCCGAACGCGACCTGGAGCGGGACGAGGACGAGCGGCCACGTCCTGAGCATCACCGCGGCGTACGTCAGCGCGAACGCCCGCGTCGCCCAGCGGCGGTGCGTGGCGACGTCACCGCGCCTGATCGCCCGGTAGGCCGCAACGGCGAAGGTCGTCCACAGTACGGCCAGCGTCCCGAAGCCGACCGTGCCCACCGGACCCGCCATGTTGGCCGGGGCCATCACCAGCCCCGCCACCCCGGCCACGATCATGGAGACGATCGCGACCCGCCCGCAGACCCGGTGGAACCCGGGAAAGCGGGTGCGCAGCCGTACGACGAACTGGGTGGGTGAGATCAGCAGCGCCAGGGCACCGAAGCAGATGTGCACGTACAGGGCCGCCTGCGCCCAGCCCGGCTGGTCGACGTAGTTGGCCGCGATCCCGACCTCGGTCCGCGCGAGCTGCCGCAGCGTCTCCGTCAGGTACGGCAGCGGCGCGTACACCGCGATTCCCACCGCGGTGAGGACGACCCACCACAGCCCGACTGTCCTTCTCATGAACGCCCCCATCGTCGATCGGCCGTCCGTAAGGGCCGTCCAAGGTTGTCCACAACGTAGGGTCGCCCGGGTACGGCGGTCGCCCCCCTGCCTGGGGAGGGAGCCTCCCTCATCCGAGGGAGACCGGTTGACCTGCTTGCCCTGGTTCGGTGAAGGATGGGGGTATGCGTACTCCTCCAGGCGGCTTTCGCCGTACCCGGCCCACCAGGGCCGACCGCTGGCTGGCGGGTGCGCTGGCCGTCGGGTCCGTTGTCGCGAGCGTGCTGGCCGCCGCCGGACCGCCCTACCGGGAGCCCGACCTTCCCGGGCTCGCCCTGATCACGGTCGCCGCGCTGACCCTGCTGTGGCGGCAGGTCTTCCCGTTGCCGGTGGTCGGCGTCGTCTCGGCGCTGCTGGTGGTCAACGAGGCGGCGGGATACGCGGTGACCGTGGTGCAGTGGCCCGCCTGGATCGCCCTGTTCACCTGCTTCTCCGTGTACCGCGACTGGCCGCGCAGGCTGGTGGCCGCCGTGGCCGCCGGGCTCGCGGTCGTCGGATACCTGGTGCTGGACCGTGGCCAGGTGAGCCTGCTCGAACTGTCGGGGATCACCATGTGCTTCCTGATCGCGACCATCGGGGGCGACGCCGCGCTGAGCCGCCGCGCCTACGCCGCCGCGGCCGAGGCCCGTGCCAGGCCCGTGCCGTGAGCGAGGCCAGGGAGCGGGTCGCGCTCGCCGAACAGGTCCTGCTCCAGGAGCGTGCCCGGCTGGCCGGGGAGCTGCACGACGCGCTCGGCCACGCGGTCAACGTGATGGTCATGCAGGCCGGGGTGGGTAGGCGGGTCTTCGCGGAGAACCCCGCCTTCGGCCACGAGGCGCTCGGGCACATCGAGACGCTCGGCAGGGGCGCGCTCGACGAACTGGACCGCCTGCTGCGCGTCCTCGACCCGGTCCGCGACGGCACGGACCGGGCGGACGTCGATCCCACGACGGCCGACCTCGCCCAGCTCGCCGGGTGGGTCCGTGCCGCGGGGCGGGAGCTCGACCTCGACATCGGCGAGGTGGACCTGCCCGCCAGCGGGGCGCGGGCCGTCTACCGGATCACCCAGGAGGCCGTGACCAACGCGCTGCGGCACACCGCCGAGGGACGCATCAGGATCGACCTGACGCAGACCGGGGACAGGGTGCTGCTTGAGGTGACCAACGAGGGCGACGGCTTCCCCGAGCCGGTGCCGGGACGCGGCCTGGTCAACATGAGGGAACGGGCCCGGCTCGAAGGCGGCGACCTTGAGGCGGGTCCCGTCGCGGGCGGCTTCGGCGTCAGGGCGGTCCTGCCGGTGGCCCGGTCATGATCAGGGTGTTCCTCGCCGACGACGACGCGCTGGTCAGGGGTGGCCTGCGGGCCCTGCTCGGCGCCGAGCGGGACATCGTCGTGGTGGGTGAGGCGGCCAACGGGACGCAGGCCGTACACGGAGTCAGGAAGAGCAGGCCGGACGTCGTGCTGATGGACGTGCGGATGCCCGGCCACGACGGCGTCCGCGCCACCCGGGAGATCACCTCCTGGCCGCAGCCCAGGCCCCGGGTGCTGGTGCTCACCACCTTCGACCTCGACGAGATCGTGGACGACGCCATCGCGGCGGGGGCGGACGGTTTCCTGCTCAAACGGGCGACCCCGGAGCAGGTGGTCGAGGGCATCCGCACGGTCGCGGGTGGGGACGCGCTCGTGGCGCCCTCGGTGACCCGCAGGCTGCTGGAGACGCTGGCCGCCCGGCGCGGCGCGGGCGGCGGGGACGCCACCCGCGCGGCCCGGCTGACCGAACGGGAGGCCGACGTGCTGCGCGCCCTCGCCGAGGGCCTGTCGAACGTCGAGATCGCCCGCTCGATGCACGTCTCCCCGGAGACCGTGAAGACCCACATCAAACACATCCTGGGCAAACTCCAGGTCCGCGACCGCACCCAGGCTGTCGTCTGGGCCTACCGCACCGGCTTCACCGACAGAAAATGAACCTCACGATCCGCGAGCCGGCCGGAACGCGGCACCGGCCAAGGGTCAGAGCGTTCGAAGGCCGCCGGGCCGTACCGGGCGCACCTCGTCGGTCGGCTTCAGACGAGCGATCGAGATACGGGCGATCCTGTCGTCCTCGAACGTGAAGGTGATGGCCGCGATCGGGTGACCCCCGGGGGCTATGACCGCGGCGACGGCGCCGTTGACGAGCATCGGGATGCTCGCGTGGACCCGATCGGCGAAGTGACGGGTCTCCTCCGCCACCGCGTGGTTCCCGACGACCTCGACGGCGCCGCCCTCGGGGAGCAGGGCCGGGTCGGCGGCCCGGACGACCTCGGGCGCCATCAGGGTGATGAGCGTGTCGATGTGCCCTCCACGAGCGGCGGAGAGGAAGGCGTCAACGATCCGCCAGTGGCCCGATGTCCGCGGGGCCTCTTCTGCGGACGCCGGATCTGTCCCTTCGAGGCGTTGCCGCGCACGACTGGCCAGCTTCTTCGCGTTCGTCGGTGTGGTGTCCAGTACGTCGGCGATCTCGCGGAACGGCACGCCGAAGAGGTCATGCAGCACGTAGGCGACCCGCTGGGTGGGAGTGAGCTTGTCGAGCAGCACCATGAGCGCGCGGGAGACCTTGTCGCGGCGCAGGAACTCCTCGTCCACGGCGATCCGATCGCCGGGAAGCATCTCGGCGAAGAGCGGCGTCTCTCCGCGTCGTTCACGTGCTCGCAACTGGTCAAGGCACAGACGTGCGGTCACCGTGGTGAACCACGCCGCAGGCGTCCGAATCCGTGTGTGGTCCGCCGCCTGGAGGCGAACCCAGGCGGTCTGCACGGCGTCCTCGGCGTCCTCGGCGGACCCGAGGATCCGGTGGGCGAGGGAGAGAAGCCGCGCGCGTTCCGCCTCGAACTCTTCGATCAGTTCCACGGGGCGGTCACCTTTCGGACGTGCCGGGCGTCATGAAGGGCGGCCGACCAGGCCAACAAACCGACCCCGCACGGAGGAGACCCACCATGAGCGTGGAAACCGCCCGGTCTCACCTCGACCCCCAGCGGTTCGAAAAGGTGGCGCCCACGGACGTCGAACGTACCGCAGCCCACGTCGGCGACGGCTCAGGGCTCCGGTACGCGTCATGAACGACTTCGTCCTGACAGCGCTGGTGACCGTCACCGTGGCGTGCGTCGCGGCCAACGCCCTCATCGTCGCCGCGGACCTGTTCCGGGCCGGATTCGTCCTCGCGAACTCGGCCGAGGTCGGGTTGCGCCCCGAGCTTCTGCCCTGTCTCGCGGCGCTCAAGGGCGCCGGAGCACTTGGCCTGGTCGTCGGGCTGGCCGGTATCACGCCCCTCGGGCTCGCGGCCGCGATCGGGCTGGTCCTGTTCTACCTGGTCGCGGTCGGGGCACACCTACGGGCATCGGTCCTGCACAACATCGCGTTCCCGCTGCTCTTCCTGGCACTCGCGGCAGGCGCGACAGCTCACTTCGCACTCGCCGCCGCGTAACGGCTCGGAGAGGCGGCGACGCACCGGCTTCGCGACCGGCGGTGATCCCTCACGGGGTACGGCACGCGACCCGGCCTCGTGAAGCCCTCTGAAACGGCACGGCCCGTTCCCACCCGCCCCGAGCCGGGTGGGAACGGGGGCACGTGCCTCCGGGACCGGTACGCGACCGGTCCCGAGTTCAGTGGACCCGGGTGCTCAGAGGTTGGCGCCGGCCGAGAACAGGATGGGCCTGACCTCGACGGCAAGACCGTCGATCTTCGCGTCCGGGATCAGCGCGGCGACCTCGTAGGCGCGGTCCTTGCTCTCGCACTCGACGATGTAGTAGCCGCCGATGCCCAGCTCGCTCACCGTGACCGGGCCGTCCTTGACGGTGGTGGTCCCGTCGGCGACGCTGACCACCGCGCTGTTGGACGGGTCGCCGAGGGCGTGCGTCGAGACGAACTCCCCGGTCTCCTTGATCTTCTCCTGGAACGCCCCGTGACCGCTCATGATCTCGTTGAGTTCGGCCTCGGACAGCTTCTCCATGACCGCGGGGCTGGTGTGCATGATCAGCATGAACTTCGACATATGACTCGCTCCTCCGAATCGAGTTTTCGTGCCTTCCATGGAGAGGTCGGAGCCGGGGCCGGGGTTTTGACATCCTCCGGCCGACGAGTTCGACGACCTCTCCGCGGGGCTCAGCTGTGGTACTCGCCGCCGTTGACGTCGAGGCAGTGTCCGGTGATCGCCCGCGCCAGGTCGGAGGCCAGGAAGATCACGGCGTCGGCGACCTCGTCGGGGTCCTGGAGCCTGCGGCGGTCGATGCTGCTCGTCATCTCGTCGTAGACCGTCTGCGCGGGGACGCCACGGGCGGCGGCGATCTCCTCGACGAACGCCTTCACCGTGTCGATCAGAATCGGCCCCGGGGCGACGGTGTTGACGCGCACCCCCTGCGGACCGAGTTCGGTGGAGAGCATCTGGGCGAGCGCGAGCAGCCCGGCCTTGGCCATCTTGTAGGAGCCGCAACGCTCGATCGAGTGCCGCAGGACCGAGGAGTTGATCATGACGATGGAGCCCCTGCTCTCCACCAGCGTCGGCGCGAGCAGCCGGGCCAGGCGCAACGCCGCGTAGACGTTGATCTCGAACCCCTCGCGGACCTCGTCGAGGCCGACCTCGACCATCGTCAGGTGCTGCGGCGCCGCGAAGGCGTTGTGGATGAGCGTGTCCACCCGCCCGTAGGTCTCGACCGCCGCCCGCACCAGGCTCGCGGTCTCCTCCTCGTCGGTCAGATCGGTCGGTACGGCCAGCGCCCGGCGGCCGAGCTGCTTGACCTCGTCGGCCACCTCCTCAAGCCGGGACGCGGTGCGCGCGGCCAGCACGAGATCGGCCCCGGCACGGGCACACCGTACGGCCAGCTCCCGCCCGAGCCCCGGGCCGACCCCGGCGACCAGGACCACCTTCCCCGGCAACAGTTCAGGGACGTTCACGGTTCCACCTCCGGTCAAGGACCCGGGACAGGGGTCCTTCCTCGACGTTTTCCCGGCCAGAAGACCGGGATTTCCCGACCTAAAGGACCGAGCCTCTCCGGCCCGAAGGCCGGGTTTCCCCACCCGGACAACCTGGCTTTCCCGGCCCTAAGGCCAGATTTCCCCGACCCGGAATCCGGCGTTTCCCAAACCCGCAGGCCGGGCTTTCCCAGCCCGGAATCCGGCCTTTCTCCAGCCCGAAGACCAGCCTTTCTCCGCCCCGGCACCCGGACGGCACCAAAGCGGAAACCCGCCTTTCCCGTTGCCATACAACGGTTCAGACGCCCGCGCCCGCAGAGGAGACGATCGGCCGTACCTCGACGCCCAGTCCCCCGCCCCCGGCGCCCGCGATCATCGCGGCGATGGCGTGCGCGCGTTCCCTGCTCTCGCACTCGACGACGTAGCAGCCGACGAGATGCTCCTCACGCCCGGCCAGGGGGCAGCCGGTGATCCAGACCAGCCCGTCACGGACCTGGACGACGGCGCCGTGCGAGAAGTCCCCAAGCACGACCCTGCCGAGGACCTCCCCACTCGCGCTGATCGCCTCGACGAACCGGTGCCGCGCCTCGTCACGGACCCGTTCCGGCACGCCGTCCCAGACGCCGGGGTTCTCGTAGATCGCCAGCAGGTACTTCACGTCTTCGCTCCAAGCCTTGCCGTGTCCGGTTCGCACCGGTCCCGTAGACATGTCGGAGCGGACATGCCGTTCTTGTCATCCGAAGCCTGCCGACTTCCGGCATCGAGGCATCCGGCCCCCGCCGACCCACCAAACCCGGCAAATCTCTCGAAGAACCTCGAAGGAGGACGTCGAGAAAGCCGAACCGGCTCCGATCTGTCCATGAGAGGTGCCTCCCGGCACCGACATCCGACTGAGCGAGGAGTGGAAGCTCCCATGCATGACGAGACGACGAAGGAGGCACCACCCAGGGCCGGGCGCAGGGAGTGGATCGGGCTCGCGGTGCTGGCCCTGCCCACCCTGCTGGTCGCGCTGGACATCGGCGTCCTGTTCCTCGCGGTGCCCCACCTCAGCGCCGACCTGGGAACCAGCAGCGTCGAGCAGCTCTGGATCGCCGACGTCTACGGCTTCTTCCTGGCCGGGTTCCTGATCACCATGGGCACCCTCGGCGACCGCGTCGGCCGCAGGAGACTGCTGCTCGTCGGCGGGGCCGCCTTCGGCCTGGCCTCGGTGCTCGCCGCCTACTCGGGCAGCCCCGGCATGCTCATCGTCGCCCGCGCCGTGCTCGGCGTCGCGGGCGCGACCCTCATGCCCTCGACCCTGGCCCTGATCAGCAACATGTTCGCCGACGCCAGGCAGCGCGGCCTGGCCATCTCGCTCTGGGCGGCCTGCCAGTTCGGCGGCGCGGCGCTCGGCCCCGTCGTCGGCGGCATCCTGCTCGAACGCTTCTGGTGGGGGTCGGTCTTCCTGCTCGGCGTCCCGGTCATGGCGTTGCTGCTGGTGCTGGCCCCGCCGCTGCTGCCGGAGTACCGCAACCCGCAGGCCGGGCGCCTCGACCTGGTCAGCGTCGCCCTGTCGCTGGCGACCGTGCTGCCCCTCGTCTACGGCGTCAAGGAGCTGGCCGTCGGTGACGGCACCGCGCCCGCCGTACCGCTCGCCGCACTGGCCGTCGGCCTGCTCCTCGGGTTCCTTTTCGTACGGCGCCAGCTCCGCCTTGAGCATCCCCTGCTCGACCTGAGGCTGTTCGCCGAGCGCTCCTTCGGCGTCGTCCTGGTGACGATGCTGCTGGGCGGCGCGACGATCGCCGGGACGGGACTGCTGGTCAGCCAGTATCTCCAGTCGGTGCTCGGCCTGTCTCCCGCGATGGCGGCCCTGTGGTACGCGCCCATGGGGCTGGCGCTGGCCGTGGGCGCCATGCTCTCCCCCGCCCTGGTCCGCTGGATGAGGCCGGGGACGGCCATCGCGGGCGGCCTGGCGCTGTCCGCCGTGGGTTTCGCGCTCGTCGCCCTGACCGACGCCGGGGGCGCGGGCGGGCTGGCCCTCGCCGTACTCGGCATCGCCGTACTCGCGCTCGGCGACGGCCCGCTGGTCTCGCTGGGGACGGGCCTGGTCGTCGGCTCGGTGCCTCCGGAGCGGGCGGGTTCGGCCGCCTCAATCTCCGAGACCAGCCTGCACTTCGGCGGGACGCTGGGCATGGCCCTCATGGGCACGATCGGCGCCGCCGTCTACCGCTCGCACCTCGCGGGCGCGCTGCCCCCCGGGCTCGACAAACAGGCGGGAGAGACCCTCGCCGGGGCCGTCTCCGTCGCCTCGGAGCTGCCCGCGGAACCCGCCGCCCGGCTGCTGACCGTCGCCAGGGAGGCCTTCACCTCGGGGCTCAACACCGTCGGCGTCATCGGCGTCGTCGTCTTCGTCGGTCTCGCGGCCCTGACGGCGGCCACCCTGCGCCGCCCGGCCCCCGCGAAAACCCCGGTACCCGCCAAGAACTGACCGCCCCCGGCGCCGTGGAAAACGATCTGAATTTCCACGGCGCCGGGTGAACACAACTCCGCAATTTCAGAGAAACCCCGCCCCGGTCCCGATGGGACCATCGAGGCGCGACATTCCCATGCCGCGTTTGAGCGCCGAGAAAACGCACGGCACGGTTTTTTCGGCGTGCGATCGTGAGCGGCCTCGGAAGGATTCACGCCTCCGGCCGAAAGGCCGTCCGTGTCCCCCGCCGCCAAGATCTGTCAGAGAGGGAACCGACTGTGACGCAATCACCGGAGAAGGCATTCGACGTCCACGACGCGCCGGACGAGATGACCGAGCTGGACCGGAGACTGACCGAACGGGCGAGGCGGATCTCGCCGAAACCGCGGTGGTGGCGAAGGCCGTGGATGATCCCGCTGGTCATCCTGGTCGGGGTGTTCCTGACCTACATCTGGGGCCCCTACATCAGGCTGGACCCGAGCACGGCGACCGTGAACCTGGTCAGGACCATCCCCTGGCACTACGCGCTGGTGGTCACCCACATCGTGACCGCCAGCGTCGCGATGGCGACGGCCTGCCTGCAGGTGTGGCCGATGATCCGCAGACGCTACCCGGCCGTGCACCGGATCAGCGGACGCCTGTTCGTCTTCGCGGGCGCGGTCCCCACCTCGATCGTCGCCATCGTCCTGATGCGCATCCGCAACGACCGCGACGGCGGCGTCCAGCCGGGCAGCTCGGGTCTGTACATCACCGCCGCGTTGTGGCTGGTCATCACGCTCGTCGGCTACCGGATGGGCCGCAAGCACCGGTGGGCGGAGCACCGCCGCTGGATGACCTACAGCTTCGCCCTGTCGCTGACGAACATCTACAGCAGGCCCATCGCGATCTACGTGTCGGGCATCCCCGGCGCCAACATGAACCTGTGCTTCGAGCTGATCGGCTGGCTGCCCTTCATCGTGCACCTCGGCATCGCCCAGTGGTGGCTCGACCGGACCTCCGGCCTGCCGTGGGGAGGCCGTCGCAGGACCAGGCGCGCCGTACCGTCACGGAGCTGAGCCACCCCCGCAGGACCCCGGACCGGTCACGCCACGGGTGACCGGCCGGGGTCCGTCTTCGTTACTTCTGCTGCATGATCTGGACGTAGTTGCCGTCGGGGTCGATCAGCGTGCCGATCCACCCGTGGTCGTTCTCGCTCAGCTCGGACAGCCACGTCACCCCCAGCTCGTTGAGCCGCTCGGCGGTCTCGGTGGCGTTCTCGACGTTGAAGTTGAGAATGTGCCTGCCGGCCTCGGAGTTCTTCTCCGCGACGTCGTCACGCTGGTCGCAGAACAGGGCGACGTCGCCGAAGAACAGCGCGGGCCCCTCGGTCCTGGGGTTGAAGACCTTGACGTACCATTCGCGAAGCCGCTCGGCGTCAGCCGTACCCAGCAGAATGCCGGCGAAGCTCTGTGCGGACATGTTCCCTCCTCAGTGCGGCCCCCTGCGGGCCCCTCTGTCCTTGGGTCGGAGCCGAGGGCCGATCCTTGACATCCGGCGCCGCACGGATCATCGGGAAAGCCGGGCCTCGGGGACGCATCCCGTGACCCGGCTCAAAACGAAGCCCTCAGAACCCGGCCTCTGAGACCGCCTCGAACACCTCAAGGGCCCTGTCGAGCAGTTCCTCGCCGCCCTTCGCCGAGGGCGCCAGGTCGAGCAGGATCTCGGTGGCCCCGGCCTCCGCCAGCGCCGCCACGTCCTCGACCACCTGCCCGATCGACCCCTGGAACGGCCTGCGCCCCTCGGGGGCGGGTTTGTCCGACAGCACGACGGCGGCCCTGGGGATGAGTTCGAGCGCGGCGGCGTCCCTGCCGTGCTCGGCGGCCCGCTGCCTGATCCTGGCCCACAGCTCGGCCACCACGGGCGCGGGCAGCCCCGAGGGCAGCCATCCGTCCGCCTTGCGCGCGGCCCGCTCGACGGCCCTGACGGAACGGCCGCCCAGCATCACCGGAATCCGCGAGACCGGCTTCGGGCTGACCAGGGCGCCCTCGACGCTGAGCCGTGAGTCCCGGTGGGAGACCGGGTTCTGGCCCCAGAAGGCGCGGCAGGCGTCGATGGTCTCGTCGAGCGTACGGCCCCGCGCGCCGAAGTCGGCCTCCATCCCCCGGTACTCGTCGGAGGACCAGCCGCTGCCGAACCCGGCGACGACCCGGCCCCCGCTGGCCCGGTCGAGCGTCGCCAGCGCCCGCGCCAGGTGCAGCGAGCGGTACAGCGGCGCCACCAGAATGCTGGTGCCGAGCCGTACGGTGTCGGTGACCGCGGCGGCGAGGGTGAGCACGGTCAGCGCGTCCGCGCACTCCCGGTAGTGGTCGATCCACGGCAGGCCGGGCACGCCGTGCATGCCCTCGGCGGGTTCGAGCGGGTAGAGCACCCGCTCGTAGACCCAGAGGCTGGAGTAACCGGCCCCCTCGGCTCCCCGCGCGATCCTCGCGACGTCGAAGCGGAGATCGAAGCCGCTGCTCTGCGGCAGTCCCAAGCCGAACCTCACGGTGTTCCCTTCCGGTCGTCGGGGGTCAGTGCACGCGGTAGCTGCCGGGGTCCCGGCCCGGTCCGCGGTGCGCGTTGTAGTCCTCGACGAGCCGCTGTCCCTCCGCGTTGGCCTGGGCGAAGCGGGCCACCGGGTCGGCCCCGGACAGCAGCACGTCGTGCATGGCGTAGGTCATCACGTCCTGGAGCCTGGGCAGCTCCCCCACCAGCGCGCCCAGCGCCGCGGGCGAGTCGTCGGAGCCTTCGAGCTGGTCGATGGCGACCCGCCGGTGCGGGTACTCCTCGAACCAGCCCTGCTCCTGGAGCAGCTCGACCGCAGAGTAGGTGATCGGCATGTAGTTGGTCCGCCGGTGCCTGTCGATCGCGTTGGCCGGGTTGTTGAGGTACTGCAGGAAGGCCAGCGCGCCGTCCCTGGTCGCCTCGTCGAGCCCGTCCGCCAGGAAGATCCCGTCGCCCCCGAGCACGTTTCCCACATAGGGCACGTCGTCGTTGTACGGCAGGCGGCTCGCCCTGACGACGAACCCCCGGTCCTTTCCGACCTGCACCAGCCGGTGCGCGTCCACCGAGGAGGTGAACATGAAGGCCACCTGCTGCTCGGCGAAGACCCCGAAGCTGCCGACCCAGTCCATCCGGGTGCCGGTGTAGTGGTAGTAGCCGTCCTTGTGCAGGCGCTGCCACCAGGTGACGAAGGCCAGCATCTCGTCGGAGTCGAGGTGGACGGTGTCGGGGACGCCCGCCCTGCCGTTCTCCCGGTTGACGAGGTGCCCGCCCTGCGCGGCGACCGCCTGCATGAACATCCAGCCATGGTTGCACCAGGTGATCGCGTGCGCGGGCGGGTTGGGCAGCTTGGCCACGGCCCGGCAGGCGGCGTCGATCCCGGCCCAGGTCCGCGGCACCTCGGTGATGCCCGCGGCTTCGAGCAGGGTCATGTTGGCGTACAGCAGGGTCGTCGAGGACAGCGGGGAGAGGCCGGTCCGCCCGTCGGGGGCGGTGAAGTAGTGGCGGGCGTGCGAGAGCACGTCGTGGTCCACGACCGGTTCGCCGAGGATCTCCGTACGGCCCCCGATGGCGTCGGCGACCGAGGTGTACAGCGGTGAGCCGTCGTTCTTGACCATGTCGAAGGCGACGCCGCTCGACGTCGAGTAGTACTGGCCGAGGGCCGGGACGACACCCCGCTCGACCGCACGGGCGATCTCCAGGGGCATCTGGACGTAGTCGTGTTCGTGCAGCCTGACCTCGTAGTCGGGGTGCGCCTCGTTGAAGCCTTTGATCGCGTCCCTGGTGCTGTCCAGGAAGCGCGGGGTCTTGTAGTAGTGCAGCCACGCGTCGATGACGATCCTCATCCGGCGTGCTCCCTCATCTCTGGGCGGTCTTCGGGGACGGTCTCTGGGCGGAGGATTCCGCGTGCGGCCCCGTGGCAGAGGTTTTCCCGGAACGGCCAGAATCGCGGGGAAAACAAACTCGAAGCCAATGATGCGGGCCGGTCGAAAAAAAGGCATCTTCCTGGTTGCGGCGTTTGTTTTCCGTGCGCGCGGTGGGCGTGGTGCGCAATCAGGGAGATGCGTCGTGGCGAAGTCGGCTGTCAGGGTCAACGTGCACCGAAACCTGCCGCAGTTTTCCCGAGGAGGACCGATGGAAATCACCGAGGCGCCGTCGAGGGAGGAGCTCGTCCGCCGGGCGTCCGAACTGGTGCCCCTGCTCCAGAAGAACGCCCTGTGGGCCGAGGAGAACAGGCGCCTGCCCGAGGAGTCGATCGAGGCCCTGACGGAGGCGGGCATCCTGAAGATGCGCGTCCCCACCCGGTACGGCGGCCACGAGTCCGACATGGGCACCGTGGTCGAGGTGCTCGCCGAGCTGGCCAGGGGCGACGGCTCGCACTCCTGGACCGTCGCGGTCTGGGCGATCAGCACCTGGATGGTCGGACTGTTCCCCGACGAGGTCCAGGACGAGGTCTTCTCCACCCCCGACGTCCGCGTCAGCGGCATCCTGAGCCCGACGGCGGTCGCCGTGCCCGTTGACGGCGGCGTGGTGCTCAACGGCAAGTGGTCGTTCAACACCGGGTCCCAGCAGAGCCACTGGAACACCAACGCCGCGGTCCTGGCCACCGGGGACGGCGGCTATGAGCCGATCATGGTCGCGATCCCGCTGCCCGACCTGCGGGTCATCGACGACTGGTACACCTCGGGGCTGCGCGGCTCGGGCAGCGTCACCACCGTCGCCCAGGACCTGTTCATCCCCCAGCAGCGGGTGCTGTCGATGGGGCCGGTGCTCCAGGGACGGATCTCGTCGAAGCTGAACGCCAACTCCCCGATCTTCCGCGCGCCGTTCATGCCGACCGCCTGCACCACGGTCGGCGCGACAGCGCTCGGCCTGGCCAAGGCCGCCAGGGACGCCTTCTTCGAGCGGCTGCCCGGTAGGAAGATCAGCTACACCGCCTACGACAGCCAGAAGGACGCCCCGCTCACCCACCTGCAGGTCGCCGAGGCCGTCACGAAGATCGACGAGGCCGAGTTCCACGCCTTCCGCGCGGCGAGCCTGGTCGACACCAAGGGACCCACCGGCGAGCCGTGGACGCTTGAGGAGCGCGCCCGCATCCGGCTCGACCTGGGGGCGGTGTGCCAGCGGGCCAAGGAGGCCGTGGACATCCTCAACACCGCCAGCGGCGGCTCGTCGATCTACAGCTCGGTCCCGATCCAGCGCATCGAGCGTGACGTGCAGACCCTCAACCTGCACGCCATCATGCACCCCAACACCAACCTGGAGCTGTACGGCCGCATCCTGTGCGGCCTCGAACCCAACACGGTCTACCTCTGACCCCGGCCGCGAAGAAGGCCCCCACGTCCTTCGTGGGGGCCTCTTTCCGTCCTACCGCCGGGCGGGAGTGGTCCGCTCAAGCCACAGGTAGGCGGCGACGAGGCTGACCACCCAGCCCATCCACGAGGAGATGTCGAAGAAGACCGCCACGTCGATGCCGTTGCCCGGGATGGCGAACTGGGTGATGACCCGGCCCCACGAGGTGCCCATGGCCAGCGCGAAGCTGTAGACCATCCAGCGCCGGTGGTCCATGTAACGACGCTGACGCGCCGCCCGCAGCCCGGCCAGCGAGGTCGCGATCCACAGCACGGCCATCGTGGCGAGACCGAGTTTGCCCATCGGTGCCGTCGAGTACGGCAGCAGCACCAGCGACAGCAGTGAGGCGGGCAGCGCCCCGGCGAAGACGTAGACCCGCCCCGAGAGCCGGTGCAGGCCGGGGCGGTGGCGCCGTACCCACGGAAGCAACTGGATGAAGACCGTCACCAGCGCGATGTTGCCCGTGACGACGTGCGCCACGACCACCGGGTAGTGCAGGGCGAAGCTCGGGTCGATCTGGGTGCGCGACAGGGTCGGGTTGAGGCTCAGGTAGCGCGGCAGCGCGTAGATCAGGTTGAACACGACGAGCGCGCCGAGCCCGTAGAGCCACGGGCTGCGCCACCACGGCCAGGGGGCACGTGTGCTGAGGGCCGCCTCCCTGTCCTCAAGGCCGCCGACCAGGGTCCCTTCGGATTTCTTCGTCACTGCTTTTCCACCTTTTTCCTAGGCGGCCCCGCCCAGGGCCGAAAACGTCGTCCGGGGGAGAGAAAGATCGCGGCTGAAGGCGCCAATGGGAGTTTCACGTCCGCGCGGCGGAATACGCATCTCCCGTATTGCCATGTTCGTCGGCACAACCTGGGAATCGACGGCACGAAGCAATTCAGAAGATGTCCGAGCCGTCTTCCCGGTGCGACCATGCAGTGGCGGAGAGGGCGTGAAGGAAATCAATTTTGGTTGTCCCTTCCGCGTGCCCGGCCGTACGGCGGCCACGGAGTCGAACCTGTTCAGAACTGTGAGGTGAACCCCTGATGGCCGGTGGAGAGGGAACCCGCGCGGTGGTGCTCGGCGGGAGCATGGCGGGGCTGCTGGCCGCGCGGGTGCTCTCGGAGCGGTTCACCGAGGTGCTGCTCGTCGATCGCGACCGGCTGACCGGGGTGACGACCTACCGGCCGGGGGTTCCGCACGGGCGGCACGCGCACGGCCTGGTCGCCCGTGGCCACCAGATCCTTGAGGAGCACTTCCCCGGCCTCACCCAGAACCTGGTCTCTGTCGGCGTACGGCCCGGCGACTTCAACGGCGACATCCGCTGGCTGTTCAACGGCCGGCGGATCGCCCCGTCCCACTCGGGCCTCGGGTGCGTCCCGGCGACCAGGCCGGTGCTGGAGAACCAGGTGCGGCTGCGGGTGCAGGCCATCCCCAACGTGCGCTTCGTCGAGGGCCACGACGTGCTGGGCCTTGAGACGAGCGCCAACCGGACCCGTGTGACCGGGGCGCGGGTGCAGCGGCACGACGGAAGCGCGCCGCCAGAGACCCTCCACGCCGACCTGGTGCTCGACACCACGGGCCGGGGCTCACGCACCCCGCTGTGGCTTGAGGAGCTGGGCTACGGGCGCCCCGAGGAGGAGCGCATCAAGATAGACCTGGCCTACACGACCAGGCACTACCGGCTGCGCACCGACCCGTTCGGCGGCGACCTGGCGATCATCCCCGCCGCCACCCCGAAGACGCCGCGCGGGGCGTTCTTCTTCCCCATCTCGGGGGGTGAGGGCCTGGTCGAGCTGTCGCTCACCGGCATCCTCGGCGACCATCCCCCGACCGACCCCGACGGCTTCCTCGACTTCGCCAGGTCCCTGCCCATCCCGGACATTTACCAGTCGATCAAGGACGCCGAGCCGCTCGACGACCCGGTGACGTTCAAGTATCCGGCCAGCGTGCGGCGCCACTACGAGCGGCTTACCGACTTCCCCGGGGGCCTGCTCGTCATGGGCGACGCGGTGTGCACGTTCAACCCGGTCTACGCCCAGGGCATGACGGTCTCCGCGCTCGGGTCCCTCGTGCTGCGGCGCCACCTCGACCAGGGGGGCGAGCCGGACGCGAAGGCGTTCTTCAAGGACCTCTCCCGGGAGATCGACTCCCCGTGGGAGCTGGCGGCCGGGTCGGACCTCGGCTACCCCGGGGTCCAGGGCAAACGGTCGGCGAAGGTGAGGTTCGTCAACGCCTACGTGGCCAGGCTCCAGGACGCCGCGGTCAACGACCCCGCCCTCGCCAACGCCTTCATCAGGGTCGCCGGGCTCATCGACTCTCCCGCCTCCCTCATGCTGCCCCGGCACGTCGTCCGGGTGCTGCGTGCGTCACGGCGGTCCTCGGCCCCCGCCACCCCCGCCGACCTCCAGGAGTCACGGCGCTAGCCGTACCGACCGAAAGGCCCTTCGATGCGTCCCTTCCGAGTCGAGTTCCCCCAGGCGGACATCGACGACCTGAACCGGAGACTGGCCGGGACCCGCTGGCCCGGCGAACCGCCGAGCCCCGGGTGGGAACGCGGCGTCCCCCCGGACTACCTCAGGGAACTGGCCGAGTACTGGCGCACCGGCTTCGACTGGCGGGCGGCGCAGGAGCGGCTGAACCGCCACCCCCAGTTCGTCACCGAGATCGACGGCGTCGACGTGCACTTCCTGCACGCCCGCTCCCCGGAGCGCGACGCCGTACCGCTGGTCATCACGCACGGCTGGCCCGGCTCCTACGCCGAGTTCCTCGACGTGGTGGGGCCGCTGACCGACCCGGCGAGCCACGGCGGCGACCCGGCCGACGCCTTCCACGTCGTGGTCCCGTCCATCCCCGGGTACGGCTTCTCCGGTCACCCGGGCGAGCCGGGATGGTCGACGCGCAGGGTGGCGCGGGCGTGGGCGGAGCTGATGCGGCGCCTCGGCTACGACCGCTACCTCACGCAGGGCGGCGACTGGGGCATGCCGATCTCGCTGGAGGTCGGGCTGGCCGACCCGGACCACGTGCTGGGCGTCCACGTGAACATGTTCGCCGCGTTCCCGCCGCAGGACCCGGCCGACTGGGGCGAGCTGGGCGAGACCGACCTGGCGCGCCTCGACTTCGCGGCGCGGTTCGAGCAGGACGGGGCGGGCTGGCGGTTCATCCAGTCCACCAGGCCGCAGACGCTGGCCTACGCGCTGACCGACTCCCCCGTGGGCCAGCTCGCCTGGATCGTGGAGAAGTACAAGGAGTGGACCGACTCGGCGAAGACGCCGGAGGACGCCGTCGAACGCGACCACCTGCTGACCATCGCCTCGATCTACTGGCTCACCGCCTCCGCGGGGTCGAGCGCGCAGCTCTACTACGAGTCCAACCACCTGACCGCCGACTTCCTGCGGACCTGGGGCGGTCCCTGGCCGTTGAACGCCCCCGTGGGGGTGGCGGTCTTCCCCTCCGACGTGGTGTTGCCGGTCCGCTCGTTCGCCGAGCGGGTGCTGCCGACGCTGTCGCACTGGTCGGAGTTCGACCGGGGCGGCCACTTCGCGGCCATGGAGCAGCCGGGGCTGTTCGTCGAGGACGTGCGGGCCTTCACCCGCCCGCTGCGGTGAGGACGACATGACCACTTCGGAGACCTTCACCACGACCGCGCCGCTCTCCCTCAACCAGGAGTTCGTCTGCGTCTTCGACCAGGGAGACGACGGCGGCCCGTTCGGCCCGCGCTACCACCTCGTCCACGGCTGGCGGGTGCGGGGCGCGATCGACGAGGAGACCCTGCGGGGCGCCCTCGACGACGTCGTCGTCAGGCACGAGGCGCTGCGCACCAGGATCGTCAGGCGGGACGGCTCCCGCCACCAGGAGATCCTGCCGCCCTGCCCGGTCGAACTCGACGTCAGGGACCTGTCGGCGACCGCCAAGGAGCGGCGGGACGAGGTGGTGGACGCCCTGCTCGACGAGGTCGAGGCGTCCACGATCCCCTCGGGCACGGTTCCCCACCTGCGGGCCGTGCTCGGCCGGTTCGACGACCAGGACGCGATCCTGGTGATCATCACGCACCACACGGCGACCGACGGATGGTCCATGCGGCTGATCATCAGGGACGTCGCCCAGTACTACGCGGCGCGGCGCGAGGGCGTCCCCGCCGCGCTGCCCGAGACGCGTCCCTACCGGGAGTACGCGCACTGGCAGCTCGCCTCCGCGCAGGAGGGGGGCGCGGAGGCCGAGCACGACTACTGGCGGGAGAAGCTGCGCGGCGCGGAGATCTTCACCGTGCGCACCGACCGGCCCAGGTCGGCCGAGGCCGGGCAGGAGACGTCGGTGCATCGTTTCCTGATCGGCGCCGAGACGATCTCCAGGGCGACGGCGCTGGCCAGGTCGGTGCGCGGCACCCTCTTCATGGTGCTGCTGTCCGCCTTCTACCTGCTCGAACACCGGGAGACCGGCCGCTCCGACATCACCGTGCCGACCTTCACCCCCGGCCGTGGCCGGGAGCGGGACGGCTTCGGGGACATGGTCGGCTCCTGCTTCAACTTCCTGCCGCTGCGGACGGACGTGGCCGCCTGCCGTACGTTCCGGCAGGTTCTCGAAAGGACCAGGACGACCTGTCTTGAGGGCTACTCGCACGACATCCCGACACTGCGGATCTTCGGGCAGGCGCCCGAGCTGATGCGGCCCGCGATGGAGGCCGACCGGGCGCCGTGGGTCTTCCAGGTCTTCCCGTTCCCGTTCGTGCTCGACGGTGAGGTGATCGGCGACCTGGAGTACACCGAGGTACGGCTGCGCCTGCTCGACCAGGCCGTGGGCTCCGACGTGCCCGACGGCGCGCTGTGGACGCTCAACCTCCACCCGACCGGCGAGATGGTCGGCAGCGTCCAGTACAAGAACGCCCTCTACGACCACGACACCATCACCGGCCTGGTCGCCGAGTACGCCCGCCTGCTCTCCGAGGCCGTCGCCGCCCCCGACGTCCCGCTCCCACGGGACTGACCCCCTCACGAAGGAAGGAGCCGATCAGCGATGACGGCCGTCACGAACGCCCCGGGACAGGGCTTCCCCGCGCCGCCGGAACCCGGCCTCACGCCGAACGAGGTGCTGGACAGGGCCGAGGCGATCGCGCCCACGCTGGTCGGCCTCCAGGCCGAGACCGAGCAGCGCACCCACTACTCCCGGCAGACGCACGAGGAGTTCGCCAGGGCCGGTTTCTACCGGCTTCTGGTGCCCCGCCGCTACGGCGGCTACGAGTTCGGGATCGACACCTTCATGCGCGTGGTGACGACGCTCGCCCGTGGCTGCCCCTCGACGGCCTGGATGTACTGCCTGGGCGCGACCCACGCCATCGCCGCCGCCACGCTCTTCGGGGAGGAGGCCCAGGCCGAGATCTTCCGCGACGGCGACTTCATCTGCCCGGCGACGATCGTACCCAGCGGCTCCGCCGTACCGGCCGCCGACGGGGGGTGGGTGCTCAACGGCACCTGGAACTACTGCTCGGGCGCGCCGTACGCGACCCACTTCATCGGGCACGCCATGGTCCAGGGCGGGGACGGGCCGCCCGCGCCGATGCTGTTCGTCGCCCCCCGCGACCAGTGGCGGCTGCTCGACGACTGGGGGCGCCAGCTCGGTCTCAAGGGCAGCGGGTCGCACAGCGTCACCGTCGAGAACGGCCGCATCCCGGCCTCCTTCGCGCTGCCGGGCACCCACCTGAGCGAGGCCACCGTCGCCGACGGGACGCCCGGCCGTGAGCTGCACGGCAACCCCCAGTACGGCGGCGGCCCGCTCAGCTACATGGTCCTGGAGATCGCCTCCCTGGCCGTGGGCATCGCCCAGGGCGCCCTCGACGTCTACGGCGACCTGATGCGGTCGAGGCGAACGCTGCTGCCGCCCGTCGTCGGCCGCGCCGAGGACCCCGATTACCAGTTCTGGTACGCCGAGGCCGCGGGCATGATCGCCGCCGCCGAGGCCGGGGTGCAGGGCGCGATCCGGCAGTGGCAGGAGCTGTGCGAGCTCGGCCCCGAGGGGTTCACCAGGGAGCAGGACCTGCGGATCACCACGATCTGCCGCCACACGATCCGGCTGTGCTGGACGGCGGTCGAGAGCTACCTGTTCCCCACGGCCGGGTCCAGCTCGGTCCGCCAGGGCGAACGCCTCGAACGCGTGTGGCGGGACATGTCCATGCTGCACAGCCATGCCGGATTCGCGGTCTTCCTGCCGACCGTGGCGAACCGCGAGTTCACCCGCGTCCACTTCACGGCGCCATGACACGCCTTGCCCGTCCCGGCGAGCCGGGCTACGCGGAGGCGACGCGCGTCTTCAACCTGGCCGCTCCCGCCGAACCCGCCGTGGCGACGACGGCGCGCGACGTCGGAGAGATCAGGGCCGCACTCGCCCACGCCGTCGCGGAGGGCCTGCGGGTGCGCACGCACACCACCGGGCACGGCTCGGCCACCGCCCGCCCGATGGGGAACGCGCTGCTGGTCAGGACCGAACTGTCCGGCGGCGTCGAGATCGACTCCATGGCCCGCGTCGCGCGGGTGTCCGCGGGGACGCGCTGGGGTCAGGTCGTCGAGGCCGCCGCGCCGTACGGCCTGGCCGCCCCGCACGGCTCCTCCCCGCTCGTCGGCGTCGTCGGCTACCTGCTGCGCGGCGGGGTGAGCCTCTACGGGCGGCACACCGGGCTGGCCGCCAACTCCGTCAGGGCGGTCGAGCTGGTCACCGCGGACGGCGGACTGCGCAGGGCCGACGCCTCGTCCGATCCCGAGCTGCTGTGGGCGCTGCGCGGCGGCGGGGGCGGCTTCGGCGTCGTCACCGCTGTCGAGTTCGACCTGTTCCTGCTGGACCAGGTGATCACCGGCGCCGCGTACTGGCCCGCCGTACACGCCGAACGGCTGCTGCCGGTGTGGCTGGACTGGACGCGCAAGGCGCCGCGCGAGGTGACCACGACGCTGCGGCTGATGAACCTGCCACCGCTGCCCGAGGTCCCCGAGCCACTGCGCGGGCGGAGTGTGCTGTGCGTCGACGGCGTCGTGCTCGGCGGCCCCGGGGACGCGGCGGTCGCCGACGACCTGCTCGGGCCGCTGCGCGCGCTCGCCCCGCCGATCCTCGACACCTGGGGTACGGCCCCGCCCCGCCAGGTGACGCTGACCCACATGGACCCCACGGAGCCGTTCCCCATCTTCGGCGACCACATGCTGCTCGGCGACCTGCCCGCCGAGGCGTTCCTCAAGGTGGCCGGGGAGGGGTCGCCGCTGACCAACGCCGAACTCCGCCAGCTCGGCGGGGCGCTGGCCGTACCTGACCGGGAGGGTGGGGCGCTCGACCGGCTCGACGCGAGCTTCGCCTACATGGGCGGGGGCGTGCCGTTCGGCGGCCTCACCCCGGAGGACCTCCTCGGCCACTGCGCGCGGGTGCGGGCCGCGCTCGAACCGTGGGACACCGGCCTGACCGCGCCCTCGTTCGTGGAGAGCCTCTCCCAGCCCCAGCGGCACCTGAGCCCGGAGCGGGCCGCCGCCGTCGAGCGGGTCAGGGCCAGGGTCGATCCCTCCGGCCTGTTCCGCGACGACGTCGCCCCCCACACCGATTGGAAAGAGGAATGCTGAACAGACGACGCCTGCTGACGGCCGGGGGCCTCACGCTCGGCGGACTGGTCGGGGGGACGCTGCTGCTGCCCAGGCAGGAGGCCGCCCCCGCCATGGCCGAAGGCCACCGCCGGATGCACATGACTCCCTCGGGGACCTCGCGCTCCCCGGCGCCGTTCCGGGTGCGGATGCCCGTGCCCCGCGTGCTCAGCCCGGTCTCCTCCCACCGCGACGTGGACGTCTACCACCAGGACATCCGGGCCTCCCGGGTGGAGATGCTTCCCGGCGTGCGCACCGAGGTCCTGGGGTACGGCGGCGCCTTCGTGGGACCGACCCTGCGCGTCAGGCAGGGAAGGCGGGTCGTCGTCCGCTACCGCAACGGGCTCGACCGGGCCGTCAACACCCACCTGCACGGCGGCCACGTCGCGGCCGACAGCGACGGCTACCCCATGGACCTCATCGAGCCCGGCAGGACGCGCTACTACGAGTATCCGAACGGCCAGCCGGGGGCGACGCTCTGGTACCACGACCACACCCACCACATGGAGGCCGAACACGTCTACCGGGGCATGCACGGGTTCTACCTGATCGAGGGCGGTGACGAGAAGCGCCTGAGGCTGCCCGCCAGGGACTACGACGTGCCGATCATGCTCACCGACGCCCACTTCGCGGCCGACGGCTCTCTCGTCTACGCCCCCGAGGACACCCCGAACCGCACGACGCTGCTGGCCAACGGACGGCCGCAGCCGTACTTCCCGGTGTCCGCGCGCCGCTACCGGTTCCGGCTGCTCAACGTGTCCAACTTCCGCACCTTCCACCTGAGCCTCGACCACGACATGACGATGGTCCAGATCGCCTCGGACGGCGGCCTGCTGCCCGCCCCGGTGCGGCGGGAGTCCGTGGTGCTCTCCCCCGGCGAACGGGCCGAGGTGGTCGTGGACTTCGGCCCCTGCAAACTCGGTGACCGGGTCGTGCTCAACGACGTCAGCGGCCCCGTCCTGCGCTTCGACGTGGTCGCGAAGGCCGCCGACGACAGCCGGGTACCCGACGTGCTGCGCCCGCTGCCGCCGCTGCCCGCCCTCGGCAGCGGGAAGACAGACCGGGAGATCACCCTCAAGGTGGACATGGTCCGCGGCGCCGCCTACATCAACGACCGGGTCTTCGACCCCAATCGGGTGGACATCCGCGTCAGGCGGAGAAGCACCGAGATCTGGCGCATCACCAACCTCGACACCGACATCGCCCTGGACCACAACCTCCACCTGCACCTGGTGCAGTTCAGGATCCTGGACCGCGACGGCGCCCCTCCGCTGCCCGGCGAGTCGGGGCTGAAGGACACGGTGCTGGTGCCCGCGGGCGCCTCGGTCAGGATCCAGGTCACCTTCGGCGACTTCTTGGGGCGCTACCTCTACCACTGCCACATGCTCGAACACTCGGTCGGCGGAATGATGGCGCAGATGGAGATCGTCCCCTGACCCTGTTCCACGCTTCACTCCGAAAGGACCCCTGCCATGAGCGACCTGCGGGATGTGATCGACGACCTGCGTTCCGAGGCCGAGGAGCTCGACCGGACTGTCGTCGATCTCGACGCCGACGGGTGGGCGGCGCCGACCGCCGTGCCCGGCTGGACGGTCGGGCACCAGATCGCCCACCTCGCCGCCCTCTACCGGCTGATCGGCCTCGCGGCCTCCGACCCGGTGGCGTTCACCGCGCTCACCACGCAGCCCAGGTTCGACCTGGAGGCGAGACTGCGCGCGTCGCTGTCCGGCTACCTGCTCGAACCCCCGGGAGCGCTGTTCCCCCGCTGGCACACCGAGCGCCACAACACCGCCGCCGTGCTCGCCTCACTTCCGCCTGGCCGTACGGTGCCATGGCTGGGCGGTTCCCTTGAGGCGTCGGCGCTCGCGGGCGCCGCGATCACCGAGCTGTTCCGCCACGACCAGGACATCGCGGACGCGCTCGGGCTGAGCAGGAAGCGGACGGACCGCGTCAGGCACGCGATCGAGTTCGGCCTGCTGCCGGAGAGCGCCCGCTACCGCCCCACCGGCTGGACCCCGCCCGGCCCCAACCTCCATGTCTTCCTCACCGCCCCCTCGGGAGCCCTCTGGGAGTACGGCCCCGCCGGCTCACGCGAGCAGGTCGTCGGCGCCGCCGAGGACTTCTGCCTCCTGGTGACCGGCCACGGACACCAGGCCACCGACGTCCTGGCCAGCGGCCCCGAGGCGAGAGCCTGGCTGGCCGAGGCCCAGGCGTCGTGACCCGGATCCGTTTCTCTCCGCGACGCCCCAGGGTGCCTGCGTGTCCACACGGCGACCGCGAAGTACGATCGATCAATGACCGAAATGACCGATACCGCGCCCGGATGGCTCTCTCCCAACGAGCTTGAGGCCGCTCGCGCCCGGATGCCGATCCTCTACGTCGACGCCGTCCCCGTGCGGGTAGACGACACGGGGACGGTCACGCACGTCGGCCTGCTGCTGCGCATCGGAGCCGACGGCACGGTCAGCCGTGCCCTCGTCTCCGGCCGCGTACTCCTCCACGAACGGGTCCGCGACGCGCTCATCCGCCACCTGGAGAAGGATCTCGGCCCGGTGGCGCTGCCGCGCGTGCCCACCTCCCCGCAGCCGTTCACCATCGCCGAGTACTTCCCGACCCCGGGCGTCACGCCCTACCACGACCCCCGGCAGCACGCGGTCTCGCTCGCCTACGTCGTCCCGGTCGCCGGCGACTGCCGCCCCCGCCAGGACGCCCTCGACCTGGTCTGGTTCACCCCCGAGGAGGCGGCCTCCCCCCTGGTCCAACAGGAAATGGAAGGCGGCCACGGCACCCTCCTCAAGCAGGCCCTAGCCCATGTGGGTCGGTTGTCCTGAGGAGTTTTGGCTTGGGCGCGTCGGTGAGCTGGACTGAGGAGCGACGGAGCGCAGCGGAGGAGCGACGAGGGAAAGCACCGACTTCAGGCGCCCAAGCCCCGCGACGCCGCCAGGCGGCGCAAAGCAAACACAGCGGACGAACGACGAGGGAAAGCACCGACCCGCAGCGCCCAAGCCCCCACGACGCCGCTAGGCGTCGTAAAGGCGAGCACGTGATTTGGCTACGGCTGCGGCCAGTTGGTAGCAGACCGTGACGACCCCCAGCACCTCGCGGGGGTTGGCCAGGCTGCCCTCGACCGTGCGGTCGCCGGTGCGTGTCATCCCGGGGATCATCGCGCCCTGTTCGGCCGCCGCCGGACCCGGCATGTCGATCTCCAGGCGTAGTTCCTCGGGCACCTGGACGGTCGGCAGTTCCCCGGCCTTCTCGACGGTCTCGGCGGCGGCGGCCCTGATGTGCTCGCGTGCCACCGTGGGCGAGAGGCTGTCGGCGGCGAAGTAGCCGTGGGCGGTCTTCACCTCGACGGTCCGCGCGCCGGGCAGCCGGTCCCTGATGGTGGCGCAGATGACGTCGTCACCGGTGACGAGTCCGACCGGCACGCCGACCGAGGCGGCCCGCAGCGCGTTGATCTCGGCCTCGGAGACGACGACGCCGTTGAGGCGGACCTCGGTGAAGTGCGAGGAGTAGGTGTGCGCGAGCACGCCCGGCTCCCCCGCCGCCGCGTGGTAGCCGAGGAAGAGCGCGACGTCGTGGTCCTCGCTGATGCCCTCGGCCATGCAGTCGAGCTTGGGTGAGCCGAAGATGAGCCTGGCCCTGGGGTCGAGGTCCTCGTGGATGAGGTTGTCCATGGTGCCGTGGCTGTCGTTGACCAGGACGCTCTCCGCACCCGCGTCGAAGGCGCCCGCGATGGCGGCGTTGGCCTCCGCGGTCATCAGGCGCTGCGCGGCCGGGTAGCCGTGTCCGCCCCGGACCACCTGGTCCATGGTCGCGATCCCGGCGACGCCCTCCATGTCGATCGACACATAGACCCTCATCCGGGACTCCTCACGCTTGGCGGACGACACCGTCCAGCCTCCCCGGGAACGGCAGCTCGGGCTACGTTCCGCCCGCCAAGCCGTACGGCTCGCATTTGGAGATGACTCCGTTGCTCCTTCGCGTGACGGATGTTCCGGATCGTCTTGACGTTCTCCCCAACAGGTGAGATTACTGACAGCGACACTACAGTCGCTTTACGTGAACATAGGGGGTGTGACGCTCTGAACACCAACAAATCGCCGATCTCAGGTACGGCGATGCCCGAAGAGCTGATCGAGGCGGGAGCCCCGAGACCGAGTCACGAGCTGCGAGTCCCCGCCGCCCTGGTCGCGACCGCCGAGCACGGCCTGACCTCCGGCGGCACCCCGCGCAAGCGGGTTCTGGTCATCGGCGGTGGGATGGCCGGTCTCGTCGCCGCCTACGAGCTGATGCGTCAGGGGCACGAGCCCGTCGTCCTCGAAGCCCAGCAGCGGGTCGGCGGGCGGGTGCTCACCCTGCGGGACTTCGCCCCCGGCCTGTACGCCGAGGCCGGAGCGATGCGCATCCCGCGCGTGCACGACCTCACCCTTGCCTACTGCGAGCGGTTCGGGCTCACCCTGCGCCCCTTCGTGATGGGCAACCCCAACACCCTGGCCTACATCCAGGGCGTCAGGACCACCGTCAGGGAGCTGAACGACAACCCCGGCGTCATCGACTTCGAGCTGGCCGAGCACGAGCGCGGCCGGACCTACGAGGACCTGTGGCGCACCGCCACCCAGGAGATCCACGACCTGTACGCCCAGGAGGGTGAGGCCGCGCTCGACCGCATCTGCGCCGAGTACGACCGCTACTCCATCCGAGGGTTCCTGCGCGAGCGCGGCTTCTCCGAGGGCGCCATCGAGCTGTACGGCGTCATGAGCTTCAGGGAGTCCAACCTGAACGCGGCGGTCATCGAGCAGTTCCGCGAGATCGTCGGGCGGGCGTTCGAGGACATGCAGGAGATCGAGGGCGGCACCGACCGGCTGCCGACCGCCTTCTACCGCGAGCTGAGGAACCACATCAGGTTCGGCCACGAGGTCACCGCCATCGAGCAGAACGACAACTCGGTCACCCTGCACGTCAGGACGGCCTCCGGCAGGACGACGCTGACCGGCGACTACGCGATCTGCACGATCCCGTTCTCGGTGCTGCGCGACGTGGAGACCAGGCCCGCCTTCTCCCGCCGCAAGCAGCGCGCCATCCGCGAGCTGAACTACAACGCCTCGACCAAGATCCTCTTCCAGGTGCGGCGGCCGTTCTGGGAGCAGACGGAGGGCATCGTCGGCGGCACCACGGTCACCGACCTGCCGATCCGCCGCATCTGCTACCCCTCGCACGGCGCCCACGACGAGGAGCGCTCGGTCCTGCTCGCCAGCTACACCTGGGGACAGGACGCCCTGCGCTGGGGCGCGATGTCGCCGCAGAAGCGGGTCGAGCAGGCCCTTGAGGACGTCGCCAAGATCCACCCCGAGATCCACGACCACTTCGAGTTCGGCGTCACGCACGCGTGGTACGACGACCCCTACGCGGCGGGGGCCTTCGCCCTGTTCGAGCCGCACCAGCAGACGAGCCTGCACGACGCGATCATCGCCCCCGAGGGTCGCGTGCACTTCGCCGGTGAGCACTGCTCGCTGTGGCACGCCTGGATCGAGGGAGCCCTGGAGTCAGGGCTCAAGGCGGCCCAGGCCATCCACGAGGCGGCCTGACCCCCGGCGCCCGGCGCTCTCCCTCCGGCGCCCGGCGCTCTCCCTCCGGCGCCGGGCGCTCCGCCGTACCAGCCGCTTCCCACCCCGTCACGCGTCTTCCCACAACCCCGAACCGCCTTCCCACACACCGAATCCAGGCATCAGCGCTTCCCACAAGGCCACACGCCTTCCCACAGCGTCCAACCCCACAGCCTTCAAGGCCCACACCACCGGGAACCCACGGCGTCCAAGGCGCGCACGCCGTACCGGATGGTCAGGCGCCGAGGCGTTCGGCGTAGCGGCTCAGTCTGGCCTCCGCCTCCGCCAGGTCGGCGGCGGCCACCGCGCACGCCTCCAGATGTGCACGCACCGTCTCACGCAACCACGGCGGCGCCGCGCCGCCCGCGTCGAGCTCCGCCTCGACCCTGCGCAGGCGTTCCGCGCAGTCGGCGAGCCTGCGGACGTCGGATCGCAACAGCTCGACCCGCGCGGCGATCCTCTCCGGCGCGTCCTGTTTGTCGGGGGAAGATGACATCCGTTCCTCCGCTTCTCCGGTCTCGGCGCGGTCAGACCGTCCGCACCGGGACGCACGCCTCCTGGAGCGTCCGCCGGGTGATCGTGGACAGGCACAGCAGCGGGCGGGCGCCGTCGAGCCCCAGCTCACGCAGCCGCCCCGTCAACGGGTTGGCCGAGCGCCCGACGGCCAGCCGTACCCGGGGGGCGAGATGCACCCGGCCGAGACCGCGGGTCCGCACGCACGAGCGCAGCGTCGCCTCCGCCCGGCGCGCGTAGGCGACCAGGTCGCGGTCCCCCGCGGGCAGCCACGGGCCGAGCGAGCCGGTCAGGGTGAGAACCCGGTCGTCGAGCCCACCGACCGTGACCCGCACCGCCCCTCCGGTCAGGTCGAACTCGACCGGCATGACGTACGGCTCACCGCCCCACAGCCGGGGCGCGACAGCCCGGACGGCGGCGGTGTCCACCACGGAACCGGCAAGGAAGCTGCCGGAGCGCCTCCGGTCGGCGCTGCGCGGCAGGTCGGGCCAGGCCCGCAGCGGACGCGGGTGCCACGGGTCGGGCACGACGACGCCGAGGTGGACCTCGTGGTATTCACCCAGGCTGGTCCGCCGGTTCCACGAGGCGTGCACCGCGACCAGGGCGTGCCTGCCGACCCGTACGGCGGGGCCGAGCCCGGTGCCCGCGAGCAGGGCGGCCGTGGCGTCCGGGTCGGCGGCGAAGTAGGCGGTCAGGGTGCCGCCGTCCTGGCACCTGACCGGCAGCTCGACCGTCCCCTCCGACGTCTCGGCGAGATAGGTGGGCACCGTCAGGAACGGGAACCCCTCGGGGCAGGGCGCCCTGTCGAACAACTGGTAGGCCTGCGAGCGCACGACCCGCCCCCGGTAGCGGGCCAGCTCGTCGTCGATCCGCTCCCGCTCCTCGGGCAGGTCGTCGGCGAGGTTCGCGATGTAGTGCTCCACGCTGTGGCAGCGCGGAAACAGGTGGGTCGGGTCGGAGTAGTCGACGACGTACCAGCCGGGATGCAGGTCGAAGCACGTGTTCCCGCCCTGCCCGTCGAGGCTGGGGATGATGTCGTGCTGGTTGGTGACGCTGGCGACCCAGACGTCCGGGTCGGCGGGCCGTTTGAAGTCGACGGGCGAGCCGACCGCCACGACGTGGGTGACGGTGTGGCGGGAGCAGAACCCGGCGTCCTGCACGAGGTTCATCACGACCGCGCCGCCCGCGCTGTGCCCGATGAGCGCCAGTTCCTCACCGCGCGGCACACCGTAGTCCTCGATGGCCCTGACCAGCGCGCGGCTGTAGGGGCTGCTGTCGAGTACGGCGCTGCTGAAGGCGCCGAGCAGGTCCTGCGGCGACTTGTCGTCCGGCAGGCCGAGCCGCATGCCCGGCGCCTGGACGACGTGGCGCACCACTCCCTCGTCGTCCTCGACGCTCTGGATGAGCACCCGGCCCGTGGTACCGAGCAGGCCGATGTTGCGCAGGAAGCCGAGCAGCGAACCGCGCTGGCTGAGCCGTACGGCCTCGACCGTGGCCAGATCGACGCGGCGGGCGGCTCCCTCGCCGGTGTCGAGGACCGCGAAGGCCCTGTTGCTCATCCCGGTGATCGGGTCGGCGGAGGCGAAGCCCCGGCCCGTCGCGATCAGCCAGGCGGCCTCGTCGTTGAACGGGTTCTCGTCCAGCAGGGCCCGCAGGGCGAGCACCTCGCCGAAGATCGGGGCGAGCGTGCTGAGCGTGCGCACCGCGCCCCGGTCCTTGAGCAGGGCCCGCAGCGCGCGCACCGCCTCGATGTCGTGGTCGGCCGCCGCGGCCGCGACGAGCCTGGTCAGCATGGGGTCGTCGCCGAGTTCCGGGTGCTCGACGGCCGCGGCGGCGATGCGCAGCCGCAGCGAGGTGGCCAGGACGCGGACGGTGAGGCTCTCTCCACCCGCCATCACGCCGAGCTTGGCGGCCAGACCGCCGAGCGGCCCGCCGACGAAGGCGTGTCCGAGCCCCTGGTCGTTGGTGACGGCGTGGATCAACGCGCGTTCGGCCCGGTAGGCGACGGCGGGCGCGCGGGCCACGGCGCCCGGCGCGACGCTCTCGGAGAGCGCCGCGGTCGCGTGGGCCGACACCTCCTGGATCGTGACGCCGATGTCCACGACCTCGCAGGCCGCGGCGCGCAGCAGCGTGGCGCGCTCACGGGCCTGCCCGCTCATCGCCCCACCCCACGGCTCATGCTGACGTAGCGGGGTCGTGGGTCCTCCGGGATGTTGCGGTTGAGCACGTCGGACAGCGTCCTGGTTGCCGCGATGACCCGCAGGCCGAGCGGGGAGAAGGTCGCGGCGTTGAACACCCTCGGGGCCAGCAGCGGGTTGGTGAGCGCCTGGGAGAAGGCGTCGATAGCGATGATCTTCGTCAGCAGCGGCGGGAGGATGGCGTCGGAGGAGGCGGGCTCCTCGGCGAACAGGCCGACGTAGAGGTCCACGTCGTCGGCCCCGCCGTACAGCTCGCGCAGCCCCTCGACGGCCCTGCGGTCGCCGGTGATCTGCTCGAAGTGGCGCACCCTGGGGAAACGGCAGTGCTCGCGGTAGGCGTTGTAGGGGGCGAGGTTCAGGGCGCGTGACTCGGCGACGCTCGCCACGTCCACCTCCCGCAGGCCGGGGTCGGTGTTGAACAGGCCGATCCGTCCGGCGCGCTGCCGGGAGGCGTCCTCGAAGACCCTGCCGAGCCCGGGACCGGGGATCAGCCCGGCGCCGAACAGGGTCTCGGCCAGCGGGAGGTCCGCGTTGCCGACCGAGAGCCTGGAGGGGATGAGCCCGTGCCAGCGGTAGACGAGGTTGAACTCGACAGACGCCCAGTTCTCCCGCTGCCAGGGCGCGTGGGCCAGCCGCGCCGAAAGCCGGGAGTCGAGGGTGAAGCGGAAGTGGTAGGGCGTGATGTGGTTGACGTACTCCTCCACGACCAGCTTGATCAACAGCACGATGAGGATGTTCCTCGCCGTCTGGAACAGCCGTTCGTCGTCCCAGCGCGGGTTGTCCTCGGCCAGCAGTCCGGCCACCCTGTTGTGCTCGCGCAGGAACAGCACAGTGAGCATCGTGAAGCCGACCTGGATGTTGCCCCGGTCGCTGCCGACGGCGAAGAGGGTGTCGCGCCGTACGGTGTCGAGCTCCGCGAAGCGGACAACCCGCAGCGGGGCGAACTCCGGCCTGACCTCGCCGTTCTCGCACAGGTAGGGCGGGAACTCGCCGCCGTCGATGACCTGGCTCTTCAGCCGCCCGCCCTCGAAGGCGCGCAGGGCCGTGGTCGCCGCCGGGGTCAGGCCGTAGAGCTGGTTGAGGTCGATGTGGTGGTTGGAGGTGTTCCTGCGCGGGTCACGCGGCACGTTGCTGTCGCCGCGCAGGAAGCCGTCGGTGAACCACTGGGCGAAATAGGCGAACAACACGGTCGAACGCGGACAGGGGATCATGACGTCGCCCCGGGCGAACAGGTCGGCGGCCCGCTCGGGGGGCGGCCTGCGACTGTCGTCCCCGGCGGCCGGAGGCAGGTGCCTGCCGCTGTAGGTCCGGTCGGTCAGCGAGGTCCACGAGGTGTAGTCGGCCATGGCGCTGAGCGGCTCCGGCCTCGGGGGCATCTCGCGGACCGCGAGGTCGATCAGGGTGGCGTTGAGGCGGCGCCGTACGGGAGGAAGGGCCTGGGCCGCCTTCCACAGGGGACGCCCGCTGGTCAGGGCGAGGAAGCGCAACCGGTTGGAGAGCCCGTCCGTGGCGACACAGCGCGCTCTCATCCGGCCTCCCCCAGGCCCAGCACGAACCTGTCCGGGAAGATGCCGTGCGCGCGGACGATCTCTCCCTCCGGTCCCGGCAGCCGCCGCACCCCCGGTCTCAGCAGCAGTCGTCGTACGGCCTCGCAGATGATCGCCTTCGCGGGGTGGACGCCCAGGCAGGCGTGGTGACCGTGGCCGAAGAACAACCGGTGGTGCGCGGGCCGGTCGGTACGGAACTCTTCGGGCGCCTCGACCACGTCGGGGTCGAACATCGCGGACGCGGGCGCGGCCAGCACGAACGTGCCCGCCGGGATCACCGTACGGCGCGGCGTGCCCGCGGCCAGGACGTGGTCACGCTCACACACCCGGGGCAGCAGCTTGAAGAACGGGTTGAACCGCAGCGCCTCCCAGACATAGGAGTCGAACCGGGCGGGATCAGGCTCGGCCGCCGCCCCGACCGCCTCGCCGTACACCTCGGGACGCAGCATGAGCTGCTCGACCGCCTCGACCATGGCACCGGGACCGCTCTCGACGAACCCCAGGGGCAGCCCGGCCATGTTGATCACTACGCGCTCGTCGTCGAACCCGGTGCCGGGGGGCAGGACGGTGCCGACGAGCCGGGTGAAGACGTCGTCGGGCAGGTCGAGCCCGGCCCGCAGCGCGGCCCTGCGCTCGGCGAGCCTGCCGTGCAGGTGGGACGTCAGCTCGGCGCCCGCGGCGACGGCGGCCGCCTGTATCTCCGGGTCGCCCTGGAAGTTGGCGAAGCCGTCCACGATGACGGCCCTGGTCCAGCGGGACAGGGTCGCCGGGTCGGGTCCTGGCAGGCCGAAGTACTCGGCGCAGACCCCGAGGGCGACGTGCCGGAACAGCCCGTGGACCGCCTCGACCCGGCCCCCAGGCTGGGCGGCGTCGAGCGCCTCGTCCGCCAGCCGTCCGGCCAGGTCGCGCACCCGGGCCACGTCGCCCTGGGCGAGCATGACCCGCATCAGCCCCTTGTCACGCCAGTTCATTGGGGTCGCGTCCCTGGAGAGCATGAAGGGCGCGCCGAGTGCGGCCTCAAGGCGCGGGCCGAAGGAACGGACCGTGAAGACCTCCTCGTGGGAGAGCACCTCGACGACGTCGGCGTGTTTGGTCACCACCGTGAAGGCGGGGGTGACGAGGACCGGCCTGTGCTCGCGCAGTTCGGCGAGGAAGACACGCCAGTCAGTGCGTAACCACCGCAGAACAAGGGCGAGGGCGGCAACCGGGTCGTCGGCCAGGATCTCGTCGTATCTCCTCAGATGGTCACCGGTGGTCGACTGGTCGACAACGCCCATGTTGTGGCCCTTTCTCCCCCGGTCGCCCCTTTCCGGACCTCCGCGGCCCATCGAAAGCCGGAGCGAACACGGGTCATCACATCGGGTGGCCCCAACAATTTAGGAGGGAGGTGAGTGATTCACCGATGGCTACTCTATGGAGTGTTTTGCTGCCACTGAGTGATTGTCATGTCACTTTCGGGCGACTGCCCCGCCGTGGAAATACGGACGTTCAATAAGGGGTCCGAAACCGCCTCCGCCAACCGCGGGAGAAACCGTGTCCCTGTCGCCCGACCCACGGCCCGGCCAGCGGACGGCGGAGACGGTCTCGGTCACCGTCGGCCGCCGATCCGCCTACCTCGTCGTTCTCGTGGTGCTTCCCCTGGTGCTCCTCGCGCTGGCCGTGCCCGCGGCGTGGGGGTGGGGTGTCGGTCCACGTGACCTGGTCATCGCGGCCGTGATGTATTCGGTCAACATCTTCGGCATCGCCGTCGGCTACCACCGGCTGTTCACCCACCGCTCGTTCCGGTGCCGCAGACCGCTGCGCGTCGCGCTGATGCTGGCCGGTGGCATGGCCGTCGAAGGACCCGTCACGCTCTGGGCCGCCGAGCACCGCCGCCACCACAAGTACGCCGACCGCGAGGGCGACCCGCACTCCCCGTGGCGGTACGGCGAGAGCGGCCCGGCGCTGCTGCGCGGCATGGTCCACGCCCACGTCGGCTGGTTCTACACCGCCCGCAGCCGGTCGAGCCGGGCCCACTGGGTGCCCGACCTGCTCGCCGACCCCGACATCCGGCGCTTCGACGCCGCCTACCCCGCCGTCGTGGCCCTGTCGTTCGCGCTGCCCACGGCCGTCGGCGGCCTGTGGTCGATGTCATGGCAGGGAGCGCTGAGCGCGCTGTTCTGGGGCGGTTTGGTCCGCTACGCCGTGGTGCACCACGTCACGTGGTCGGTGAACTCCATCTCCCACACCTTCGGCGACCGCCCGTTCGCGACGAGGGACCGCTCGTCGAACGTCCGCTGGGTGGCGATGCTGACGTTCGGCGAGGGCTGGCACAACTGGCACCACGCCGAACCCACCTGCGCCCGCCACGGCGTCCTCAAGGGCCAACTCGACCCAAGCGCCCGCCTCATCCACTGGTTCGAACAGGCAGGCTGGGCCACCCACGTCCACTGGCCCACTTCCCAACGGTTGACGGCCCACCGCATTCCGCACGGGTCTGACTTTTAGGGTGGGGTACGGCAGCGCGCCCCCGCACTATAGGGATAGACATCACATGTCACACACCCCCATATGCGCAGAGAGCACCCGGTCGCGCTGGTCGCACAAGACCGTATGGAAGGACCATCCCCGCGTGCGCGGGGAGCACGGCGTCGGCGTGCAGCAGGGTCACGTAGTCGTCGGACCATCCCCGCGTGCGCGGGGAACACCCCTACCGGCCCGCGAGTGACTTCGCGGTCTCGGGACCATCCCCGCGTGCGCGGGGAGCACTACGAGTGGAGCGCCGATAACTTTAAGGCGGTGGGACCATCCCCGCACGCGCGGGGAGCACCTTGAGATGGATGATCGTGATCGCCTGTTGGGGGGACCATCCCCGCACGCGCGGGGAGCACTCCGGCTTGACGCCGCTTGGCCGCCGCGCCACGGGACCATCCCCGCACGCGCGGGGAGCACCCTCGCCGACCTGCGGGTTTGTCGGCGGAGGGGGCCGAAATTCATTACTTTCGTTGAGTTGGACATTTCGGGCGCACCGGCTGGATCGCAAAAACGACATCGATCACAGGCTAGCCCCGACGACATCCCCCGGCACACCTCCAGACCAGACCCACCGCCACAGGCCCCCGGAGCACGACAGGCCGCCAGCTATGATGGGGACATGTACTTTTCGTCATGTCTGAGCTGGTGGCGCTCCTCGTAGGAGCGGCACTCTCACGCATGACCGGGCCGTTCGGATGAACGGCCCTTTCGCGTTCCTGGACCAGGGGGCTCGTGTCATCTCGACGGCGCGACCTACCTACCGGGAGATCTCATGAGCACCACCCAGACCATGACCCCTTCCAGCGACGCGCTGGGAACATCCGCCGCACAGGCCCGCAGCGCCGTACTGGAAGAGTTGATCCTCAAAGACCCCGGGCGGTTCCGGATTCTGACGGGCGACCGCCCGACCGGGCGGCTGCACCTGGGGCACTACTTCGGCACGCTGCACAACCGGGTGCGGCTCCAGAACCTCGGCGTGGAACTGTTCGTGATCATCCCGGACTACCAGGTCCTGACCGACCGTGACGTCGCGGACAACCTGACCGAGCACGTCGAGGAGCTGGTGCTGGACTATCTCGCCATCGGCATCGACCCGGCGCGCAGCACGATCTTCACCCACAGCGCCGTCCCCGCTCTCAACCAGCTCATGCTGCCCTTTCTCAGCCTGGTGTCCGTCTCCGAGCTCAACCGCAACCCCACGGTCAAGGATGAGATCGCCCACTCGCGCCAGTCGTCCGTCAACGGCCTGATGTTCACCTATCCCGTCCATCAGGCCGCCGACATCCTCTCCTGCAAGGCGAACCTGGTCCCGGTCGGGCAGGACCAGCTCCCCCACCTGGAGCTCACCCGGACCGTCGCCCGCCGCTTCAACGACCGGTACGGCAACGGCACAACGGTGTTCCCCCAGCCCGAGGCGCTGCTGTCGAAGGCCCCGCTGCTGCTCGGGACGGACGGCACCAAGATGAGCAAGAGCCGGGGCAACGCCATCGCCCTGGCCGCCGACGCCGACGAGACCGCCCGCCTGATCAGGGGTGCCAAGACCGACGCCGAACGGCACATCACCTACGACCCGGCCACGCGTCCCGAGGTGTCCTCCCTCGTCCTGCTGGCGGCCCTGTGTCAGAACCGCCCTCCGCAGGAGGTGGCCGAGGAGATCGGTCCCGCGGGGGCCGCCGCGCTGAAAAGGACGGTGACCGAGGCGGTCAACGAGTATCTGGCGCCGATCAGGGCCCGCAGAGCCGAGTACGCCCAGGACCGCGCCCACCTCCGCCAGACCCTGCGCGAAGGCAACGAACGAACCAGAGCCGTGGCCGACGCCACCCTCGCCGAAGTGCGCACCGCCATGAACAGCCACTACTGACGGGCCGCCGTGTCGTCGAGGCCGAGGGCGGTGACGAGGTCGCGCAGGCATTCCTCGAAGACGGGCTCCAGGTCGGTGTAGGCGAAGTCCAGTTGGTGCAGGACCTCCATGCACAGCAGGCCGTACAGCCTGATCCAGCACGACAGGAAGACGTGGGCGGCTTCGGGGGGCAGTCGTCCGTCGATGGCGGCGGAGTAGGTGGCCAGCTGCTCGCGCAGGGACGCGGGCAGCTCGGCCAGGTCGGGCACCGGGAAGGGCCGTGTCCCCCACAGCTCGACCGTCAGGTCCAGCAGGACCTGCTCGAAGCGCAGGGCGGCCTGGTGACGCGCCGAGTCCGGCCGCCTGTTCGGCGCGGTGACGGGGCTGGCGAAGATCCAGCCGAACTCGGCCGGATGGGCGACGGCCCAGGCGCGCATGGCGCGGCAGACCGCCGGAAGCCGTTCGCCGATCGGCGCGTCGGCGCGGGCGTCGCGCGCCTGCTCCATGGCCGCGACCAGCTCGCGGAAGAAGTCCGCGGTCACCGCCCCGACCAGCTCGTCGTGGCTCGCGTAGTAGTGGTAGAGAGCCGGGCCGCTCATGCCGACCCGCCGGGCGACCGCGTTGATGGTCACCGCGGCCGATCCCTGCTCGACCAGCAGTTCGCGCGCGGCGCTGTGGATCTCCCCAAGGGTGGCCTGGCGCAGCCTCTGCCGCCTGCTGGTGTGTGCGGACATCGTCACCCTTCCTGTCGTCCCCTCTGCCGCCGTTGACATCTTAGGGCATCTATGTTTCCTTAAGACCTCTAAGTAAGTTAGAGCCTATAAGGAGACAGGGGTGAGACCCGTGTGGTGGATCGTTCTCGCGGTTCCGGTGCTGGTCACGGCCGTGTGGTGGGGAATGTCCAGGTCGGCCCATGTGCGGCGACGCGAGGAGTTCTGAGATGGCCCGCACGATGCGCGACCGCCTGTTCGGCAAGTACGTCATGGAGGCGACCGTCACCGTCACCGAGCAGGTCACCCCGGCCATGCGCCGGGTCCGGCTGGAGACCGACCGGCCCGTCGCCTTCCCCTACACCCCCGGACAGCACGTCAGGATCCAGTTGAAGGACCCGCTGTCGGTTTCGGGCATCCTGCGCCCGTCCGAGACGCTGCGCACCTACACGATCTGGGACCTCGCCCCCGACAGGAAGGCGATCGAACTCCGCGTCCACCTCTACCCGGGTGACGGCATCGGCCTCAGATGGGCGCGTACGGCCCGGCCCGGGGACCCGGTGACCTTCTGGTGGCCGCAGGGCGACTTCTTCACCCGCGAGGCGGCCTATCACGTGTTCGTCGGGGAGGAGACCGCCGGCGCCGCCTTCGGGCCGATGATCAGGGCACTGGGAGCCTCGGCCGAGGTGTACGGCGTACTGGAGAGCGAGTCCCCCGAGCACGACCTGCCCCTTCCCGAGGCGCCGACGCTGCGCCGCGTCCACCGCCACGGCACATCCGCCGTCGCCTCCCAGGTACTGCTCGCGGCCGTGGCCGAACTCGACCTGCCGGACAACACCGGAGCCGCCTACGTGGCCGGTGAGGCCAGAACCGTCCAACTGGTACGCGACTTCCTGGTCCGCGAACGCAACTGGCCACGGACCTCGATCAGCACCAAACCGTTCTGGACCCCCGACAAGCGGGGCCTGCACTGACCGTCGAGGAGAGAGGCACGTCCTTCCCAGGTCGGAGGTCGTCGGTGTGGGATCAGGGTTTCCGTAGGGGACAACTCCGATGCCGTGCCGCCCTCTCGTGTCGGATCTTGATACGGCGGAGGCCGAGAGCCGGGCTCCGTGAATCGGAGGGGCAACGTGAGGGGAAGACGCACCAGCGCGGCCGTCGTGGCGTGCTTGACCGTGTCGTCGCTGGCAACGCCTGCCATGACCGCCACTGCGGCGGCGGACGCGAGCCCGAGCGGCCGGCCAAGTTTGCAGGCGATGCTGGACAAGGTCGTCGCAGGCGGTGCGGTCGCCGCGATCGCCGAGGTTCGCGCCGGGGACAGGACCTGGCGAGCCGCCAGCGGCAGGGTGAGGATGAACAATGCCCAGCCTGCCCCGGTGGACGGGCGCTTCCGGGCCGGGAGCGTGACCAAGTCGTTCACGGCGACCGTGGTGCTCCAACTTGTGGAAGAGGGAAAGCTGCACCTGTCTGACAGTGTGGAGCAGTGGCTGCCGGAGCTCGTGGACAAGGGCGCCGACATCACGATCAGGCACCTCCTCCAGCACACCAGCGGCCTTCCCGAGTACTCGACGGACATGATGGACGAGGTGGGCATCCCCAAGGAGCGCTACCGCACCTGGTCGGCACGCGAACTTGTGAAAAAAGCAGAGAAGCTCCCGCACGACTTCCCACCCGGGTCCGAGTACCGGTACTCCAACACTAACTACATCGTGCTCGGCATGCTGATCGAGCGGGTCACCGGCAGGCCGTACGCGACAGAGGTCAGGGAGCGGATCCTGCGACCGCTCGGCCTGCGGCACACCCGCGTGCCGGGAGCCTCGCCGGAGGTGTACGGCCCGCACGCTCACGCGTATGTGCCGGTCACCAGGGGTGGCAGGGTCGTCCCCGTTGACGTCACACGGTTCAATCCCACGATGGCCGGTGCGGCGGGCGAGATCATCTCCACCACCGGGGACATCAACCGGTTCTACCGCGCCCTGTTCCAGGGCAAGCTGCTCCGCCCTGGTCTGCTGAAGGAGATGAAGGATCCCGGCACGGCCGGGGGGTATGGGCTGGGGCTGGAGCTGGCGCCTCTTCCCTGCGGCACCGCGTTCGGCCACGGCGGCGGCGCCCCGGGCTACCTCACGGTGGCGTTCAACTCAGCCGACGGTTCGCGACAGGTCACATTGTCGATCACCCCGTTCTCCGGCGACCCTCACCAGGCGGCCGTGTCCCTGCTGACCTCCGCGCTGTGCCCTTAACGGGTGCCTCGTCCGGTGGGGGGTCGGGCATCCGGCTTTGGTGGGGGGCATAACCCGGAATCTGTTTCTGGGTGCTCTGAAGACGGGGTTCGGTGTCGGGAGTGAGGGGGGTAATGCCCTCATGGGAGTGGGCAAACGGTATGGCCGTCGAAGTGGGTGTTTGGGGGGAGTGAGAACGCTCCGCACAGGTGGAAGGGGGGCGTGGTCGGTGAGGCGGTGAGGGTTGGGGCGACCGCTGTGACCAGCGTGAACGGTAGTTCATGATCCCCGGGAGTCGATCACGCGCCATCGGGCGCGTGCCGTACGGGACAAATGGTCGTGACCGTGCGCGAACCATACAACGGGGATATGCAAAAGCGATGGCTCCTCATACCCCCGGGGCCCAGGGCAGTGTGGGGACGCTCGCTCCCCCCTCTCCCGAGGAGTCACATGAAACCAGACCGCGCGGTCTCCGCCATCGCGTCCTTCGCGGTGGTCTTCCTGGGCGTCATCCTGTACGGCGCGGCCTCTGCCCTGGCCGCTCCCGTCGGGGGCTCACGTCCGGCGCGCATCACCAACCCGGGTGTCGTATGGCCGTTATGGTCGGCCTCACGCGGCTACAACGCCGGGGACCTGGTCACCTACGACGGCACCACCTACAAGTGTGTCCAGGCCCATTCGTCGGCGGACGGCGGTGATCCACCGTCCGCCTCCGCGCTGTGGCGGCTCATCACCTGACGGCGCTCCGCCCGACCTCAGCACGGGCGGCTCGTGGATGAGTGTCACAGCCAGGGGGTGAGGGTGGACGGCCGGACTCCCGACCCGGTCAGCGCCTTCGCTCCTCCTCCGCCCGTCAGCCAACGGGCCAGTTCCGCGGGTTAGCCGTAGACGCTCACCGGGGTGCCCTCCCCGGTGAGCGTCCAGGTGCTCCGCTGCCAGGACCCCGCTATACGCCGTGCTCGCGGACGCGCTGGACGTCGGCCGCGGCCCGGATCACGGTGTCGCGGTAGTTGGCCTCGGCGTCTGGGCCCAGCCACGGCAGGTGGCCGAGGATCTCCAGCATCACCGGTCCGTGGATTCGTCCCCACAGGTCGAGGCCGAGCCCGAGCGCGGCGGGCGGCATCCCGGGGGAGAGCAGTTCGGCGGCGGTGACGAGCGCCGGGATCGGCCGGTCGTCCTCGCCAGGCCGACGGACCCCGCCCAGCTCGGCCGCGCTCCAGTCGCCGAAGACCACCTCGACCAACGTGGCGCCGAGCCTGCGGGCGGCTTCGGTGGTCGGCCCTTCCTCGGGCGCCCGGTAGCCGGGGACAGGCGTTCCGTAGATCAGCAGGAAGCGGGCCCGGTGCTCGACCGCCCATCGGCGGTAGGCCAGGGCGACCCGTACCAGCCGCTCGGACGCGGGCAGCTCCCGCTGCTCCCGTGCGGCCGTCTGGACCGCGTCCGCCAGCGCGTTGTGCGCGTCGGCGACCAGGGCGGTGATCAGGTCCTCCCTGCTCGGGAAGTAGTTGTAGAGCGACTGGACGGTCAGGCCCACCTCGCGCGCGACCCCGCGCAGCGTCATCTGGCCCGAGTCGGCGGCGAGCTGGTCGATGGCGACGGACTTGATCTCCTCGATCGTCGCCGCCCGTTTCCTCTCGCGCAGAGAACCTCGCCGGACTGGGGCTTCGCTCACCGTCGATCACCTTTCGAACAGGCCCGGGCCGATGCCCCGCGCTGCCCGAAGTCTAACAACATCTGGATTGACTAACAGTGTTAGTCAAAACTAGCGTTGTTCGAGCATCTAGGCGCATCTTCAGGAGGTAGCGACAATGAACGCCGTAGCCGGCTCGCCCGGCGCCACAGGTCCGGGGCGGATCATGGGTGCCGCGGTGCTTCTGGCGGTCGAAGGGCTGCTGATCTTCGTTCCGGCGGTCGTGCTGGGCCAGGCCGTGAACTGGCCGCAGGGCCTCGACGATCCCGCCGCCGTCACCCTGCCGTTGGTGGCCGAGAACGAGACGGCGCTGCGCCTGGGATATCTGGCCTATCTGGCCTACTCCCTGCTGTTCCTCCCGGTGATCGCCGCCCTGGTCACCGTCCTCACCGGCCCCGAGGGACGGCTGCGGCCGGTCGCCCGGATCGCGGTGATCCTGGCGGCCGTCTCCGCGCTCGCCCGGGGAGTGGGGATCCTGCGCTGGCTCACCGTGATGCCGGCGCTGGCGGAGAGCTGGGCCGGGGCCGATCCGGCGCTGCGGCAGGTCCTGTCCGTCCAGTTCCAGGCGGTGAACGACTATGGCGGCGGAATCGGCGAGCTGCTCGGCGTCTCCGCGCTCGGCTCCGCCGCGGTGGCCTGCGCCGTGATCGCGACCCGTGAGCTCGCGCCCACCTGGCTGACCTGGTTCGGAGCGGCCGTCGCCCTGGCATCGGCGCTCCCGCTGGCCGAACTGGCCGGGGTGGACGCCGGGGCGCTGACCAGCGTCGGCGTCGCCGCCGTCCAACTGTGGTTCCTCGCCGCGGCCGCCGTCCTGGCCACACGTGCCCGCAGGCGTCACCGCTGACCGACGCATCCTGGTCATCCGGTACGGCTCGGCCGCGTTCACGAGTCCGTACGGGCGCCGCCTGGGTCCCGCTCCGGAGAGCGGGACTCGGGCGTGGTCAGCCGAAGATCCCTGGGCCGGGGGTCAGGATGTTGTCGGGGTCGTACTTCGCCTTGCGTCGTACCAGGTCAGGCCACCGCTCGCCGTACTGGGCGCGCCAGTCGGCTCTGGTGAAGTCCTGGGAGCCGATGGGGTAGCGGGTGCCGCCGATCGCCCGTGCCTTGGCGTGCAGGCGGCGGTTGCGCTCCAGCATCTCGGCGGCGAAGGCCGGGTCGGGGCCGGGTGCGGGCGAGGAGGTGAGGATGTCGAACAGGTAGACGTACTTGCTGTTGCCCGGCGGGATCCGGAAGAACGGCCTGGTCAGCTTGTCGCGTCGCTGCGGGAACAGAAAGCCGATGCCGGTCGGGGGGCCGTAGTCGCGGGCGGTGAGCGTCGGCATGACCTCCGAGACGTAGGCCTGGGCCGACTCCCCCGGGAGCATCACGTCGAACCACGGCTTGAGCAGGTCGTCCCAGACGCACTGCCGCTGCCACAGCTCGATGACCGGGTCGTAGCGCTTCACCCACTCCAGGTAGGTGCTGTTCTCGATCTCCGCGGAGGCCGGGAAGACGCTCAGGTCACGCAGCAGGTGCTGGTCACTGGGCGGGTTGTCGGCGTTGTGGAAGACGACCGCGTTGAGCTGGTAGGTGATGTTCCTGCCGTCGGGTACGGACATCAGCAGGTAGGCGCCGTCGAACTCGCCCCGGTCCAGCAGGATGTGCAGATCGTTCCAAACCCGCGCGGTCTCGGTGACCTGGTAGCGGATCATGTAGTTGCGGGCCAGCGCGCGGGCGGGCACCAGGTCGAGCGTGGCGCGGGTGATCACGCCGCACTGGCCGAGACCGCCGAGCATCACCTCGAACAGGTCCCGTTCGTGGTTCAGCGAGCACCGGTGCAGACGGCCGTCGCCGGTGACGACCTCCAGTTCACGGACGTGGTCGATCTGCACGCCCAGGTTGTTCTGCGCGGGGACGCCGCCGACCGAGAGCGTTCCACCGACAGAAAGACCGACGTAGGTGGTGAACAGCGGGGGTGTGAGGCCACGGGCCTCGGCGGTGTGGGCCGCCTCCCGCCACAGTGCGCCGGAGCCCACGGTGATGGAGTCGGCGCCGATCGAGTGGATGGCGGACAGTGAACGGTTCTCGATGACGAGACCGTCGGTGAGGCCCTGACCGTGGGTCGAGTGCCCCTGGCCGCGGGTGGAGACCTGGATGCGGTGCTCGCGGCAGAATTCGACCATCTTCTGGATGTCGCGGACGGATCCGGGTCGAAGCACCGCGCGGGGTAGGCGCTTCACGATCCTGCCGAGGTCACGGCCGTCGGCCTGCCGGGTGGCGAGATCGGTGAGCAGGACGCCGTCCAGGTGAGGGATGCGCTGGAGTCCACCGGAGCCGGGTCCGGTCGCCCATGCCCGCTCCACAGGATCGAAGCCGACAATGAGGGCGCCCGCACCGAGCGTGCCGAGGAATCGTCGTCGTGTAACCACGCCTGAGACGCTAGTGATCACGACATAGCGTAACAACGCGCCTTTCGTGGCATTGCATATCGCGCGTCCACGTGCAGAGGGTGTCTGAAAAGCTGGCGTTCGCGTAACTGTCCGGCGGTCTACCGGTGTGCGTTGCTGGCCCCATGCCCGACCCCCGACGCTCCTATCCA
>NZ_JACHJP010000007.1 GCF_014203715.1 Streptosporangium saharense | reverse complement strand
CGGTTACATTCCGAACCCGGAAGTTAAGCTCTTCAGCGCCGATGGTACTGCACCGGGGACGGTGTGGGAGAGTAGGTCGCCGCCGGACAATCTTTATAGGGGAGGGTCACCCGTTGACGGGTGGCCCTTCCTTTGTTTTCGTGTGTGGACAGTGTGTGGGGGGCTGCGGTCCCCCTTTTTTTGTGCCCAAAAACAGGGCCGTTCCCTGGACTGTGCTTTCTAGGTGTTCGGGGCGGTCTGTAGGAGGGGTTCGATTCGGTAGGGGACCTGGACGGACAGGGCGATCGTCGTGTCCGTGCGCTGCACCGCCGGCGAGGCCAGGATCCTGGCGATGATCTCCTGGAGGTCGGGGGTGCTCCTGGCGACGACGCGGCAGAGGAGGTCGGCCTGGCCGCTGGTGCCGTACACCTCAAGGATCTCTGGGACGGGGCGTAGGGCCTCGACGGCCTCGGCGAGGCGTCCCTGGGCGATCTGCAGGGAGACGAACGCCAGGATGGGGTAGCCGACTCCCTCAGGGGTCACGGTCGGGCCGAAGTCGGCGATCACGCCGCGGTTGATGAGCTTCTCGACACGGGCCTGGACCGTGCCTCTGGCGACGCCGAGCAGGCGGGCCAGCTCGGTGAGGCCTATGCGGGGGTTGGCGCGCATCGTCACCAGGAGGCGACTGTCAAGGTCGTCTATGGACACCGACTCAGACTAGGCGATATGACCAGTCATAGATAGGTCTGACCATGCGATCTTGCGCGGATCGCGTAGTAAAACTGCTCGCTCTTGTCAACGTTTCTTGGAATTGCTGTCATTTTGTATATGTTCGAAGAAGCACAGTACTTCGCACCGGTGGCGACCCGCGACGACGGCACGGTGGAGGTCGAGCTGGCCGCCAGTCATCCCGGGTTCGCCGATCCCGTCTATCGTGCGCGGCGCAACGCGATCGCGGCGCTGGCGGTCGACTATGTGCCGGGCACGCCTATCCCGACGGCCGAGTACACCCCGCAGGAGCACGAGGTGTGGGCGTTGGTCAGCCGCGAGCTGGCGACCAAACACCGCGTGTACGCGACGGCGGAGTATCTGGATGCCGTCGAACGGCTCGGTCTGCCCGGAGACAGGATCCCGCAGCTCCAGGAGGTCAGTGAGCTGCTGTATCCGCTCACCGGCTTCCGCTACATCCCCGCGGCGGGGTTGGTGCCGCTGCGTGAGTTCTACGGTGTGCTGGCCGACGGGTTCTTCCACTCGACGCAGTACATCCGGCATCACTCGACGCCGCTCTACACGCCGGAGCCGGACGTGGTCCACGAGGTGATCGGGCATGCCAACTCGCTGGCCTCGGACCGGTACGCGCGGCTGTACCGGGTGGCGGGTGAGGCGGCGCGCCGGGTCGAGAGCGACGCGGCGCTGGAGTTCGTCTCGAAGGTCTTCTGGTTCACCCTGGAGTTCGGCGTGATGACCGACCAGGGCGAGCTGCGGGCGTACGGCGCGGGCATCCTGTCCTCCTACGGGGAGATCGAGGAGTTCCGCGGGATGGACATCCGGCCGCTGGACATCGCTCGTATGGGCACCACTCACTACGACATCACGAAATATCAGGATGTTCTCTTCCGGGCTGACTCTCTGGACCATCTTGAGGACGTGGTCGGGGGATTCTGGGCCACGTGTGACGACGAGTCCATCGCCAGACTGGTCGCCGACGCCCGCTGAGGGAGCCGCTTCAACGGAGGGGAAGCCGGTCAAGGACTTGTCCACCCTTCGGGCTGGGTTTGTCCGCGTCGGCTTCCACCCTCGTCCCGTGGGATAGACCTCGATCATGGACTGGGGAAGCCCCGATCTGACGACGAGGATGACACGCCGGATCGCCCTGGCGGCTGCCGTACTGACAGTGGGGTTTACATGGGGATGCGGGCCCGTGGGCGGGATGTCCGCCAGAACTGTCACCTCTCCCACCCCGTCGGCAAGCCCAGCGCCTTCGACGAGTCCGGTGGTGCGGCAGAGGGCGCCGAAGGTCGTGGCGGCGAGGGTCACTCGGGAGCTTGACCGGTTCCTCTCCGGGCGGGGCGTGCGGGTCGCGGCCGCGGTGCGTGATCTCGGCACCGGGCGTTCGTACGTCTACCACGGTGAGCTGCGGCTGCCGACGGCCAGTGTCTCGAAGATGGACATCCTGATGGCGCTGCTGCTCGACACGCCCTGGCACGAGCTGGACGCGCGGGCCAGGCGGGACGCCGAGAGGATGATCCGGCTCAGCGACAACGCGGCGGCCGACCGGCTCTACGAGCGCATCGGCCTGCACGACGGGCTGGCGCGGGCGAACCGGAGGTTCGGGCTCGGGAACACCTACGCGCCGGCGGGACGGTGCGCGGGGGTGTACTGCTGGGGCATCACGCAGACGGTCGTGGCGGACCAGATCAGGCTCGTCCGGATCCTGGCCGGGCACGGGGACCTGCTGCCCGAGCGGGACCGTGAACAGGTGCTCAGGCTGATGAGGAACGTGGTCGCCAGACAGGCGTGGGGCATCAGTGCGGCGGCCTGCGACGGGAGCCGGGTGGCGTTGAAGAACGGCTGGCTGCACCACATGGCCAACAGGCTCTGGGCCATCGCCAGCGTCGGCCTGATCCGGGAACCCGGCCACGACTACGCCGTCGCCGTACTGACCGAGGACGGGGCGAGCAAGGCCGCGGGCATCGCGGTGGCGGAGGGTACGGCCAGGCGTGTCCTCGCGGCCTTCCGCGGCGGAGGATGCGCGAACGGCGCCGGTCGTCCGCCGACCGGCGCCGAGGATCAGACGGTCTTGTCGACCAGTCGGTAGCCGACGCCCCTGACGGTCTGGATCAGCTGGTCGTCGGTGTCGCCGAGGCGGGCCCGCAGACGTTTGACGTGCACCGCGATGGTGTTGGTCGAGGTGGTGTCCGTGGAGTTCCAGACGTGACGCATGATCTGCTCCCGGGTCACCGTGCGATGCGCGTTGCGCATCAGGTAGTGCAGCAGCTCGAACTCCCGCAGCGGCAGATGGACGGTCCGCCCGCTGACCTTGACCTGGTAGGCGTTGACGTCGAGCTCCACGTTGCCCACCACAAGCGTACGGCGCATGCCAGACTCTCCGGAGAAGGCGGCCTGTACCAGAGGAAGGAGTTCAGGCACGCGGTACGGCCGGGCCACACACGCGGTGGCTCCGGCCGAGAGTGCCTGTACGGCTTGCTCGGCGTGGTTGTCTCCCACGCCCAGCAGGACGGGTACCGCCCGCGACAGCCGTACGGCGCGGATGAACTCCACCGCGCCGATGATCGGCAGTGAGGCGCTGACGAGTACCACGTCGGGTTGGAGCGCCCCGGCCTGCAACAGGGCCTGGGCGCCGTCGGCGACGCCCATGACCTCGATTCCCTCGCGTTCGAGGGCGTTGGCCAGACCCTGGACCAGAGCCGATTCCGGATCCGCCACCAGCAGCAGGGGCGCCGTCCGGGTGTCCCCGCTCACCTCGGGTGCCGTCTGCGGCTGGATCACCCGGGTCCTCCTTATGGGGTTGGTTTATCCGAAGCGGCCGGTGATGTAGTCCTCGGTCGCTTTCTGGCTGGGGTTGGTGAAGATGCGGGACGTGTCGTCCATCTCGATCACGCGGCCCGGCTGGCCCTGACCCGCGAGGTTGAAGAACGCGGTACGGTCGCTGACCCGGGCGGCCTGCTGCATGTTGTGCGTCACGATGATGATCGTGAACTGGTTCTTCAGCTCGGACATCAGGTCCTCGATCGCCAGGGTGGAGATCGGGTCGAGGGCGGAGCAGGGCTCGTCCATCAGCAGGACCTCGGGCTTGACCGCGATGGCCCTGGCGATGCACAGGCGCTGCTGCTGTCCGCCGGACAGGCCCGCTCCCGGCTTGTTGAGGCGGTCCTTGACCTCGTTCCAGAGGTTGGAGCCCTTCAGTGAGGTCTCCACGATGTCGTCCATCTCGGACCTGGCGTACCTGCCGTTGAGCTTGAGGCCGGCCGCCACGTTCTCGTAGATCGACATGGTGGGGAACGGGTTGGGGCGCTGGAAGACCATGCCGATCATGCGGCGCACCGAGACCGGCTCGACGTCGGCGGCGTAGAGGTCCTCGCCGTCGAGCAGGACCTTGCCCTCGACGCGCGCGCCGGGGATGACCTCGTGCATGCGGTTCAGCGTCCGCAGGAAGGTGGACTTGCCGCATCCGGAGGGGCCGATGAAGGCCGTGATCGACTGGGGCTCGATCGTCATCGAGATGTCCTCGATGGCCTTGTGCTTGCCGTAGTACGCGTCGAGGCTCGAAACCTGGATCTGCTGGCTCATCTGCGACGTTCCTTCCTATCGCCTGGCCGGCGAGCGCCACCAGCCGATGAGGCGCGCCACCAGGTTGAGCAGCATGACGATCAGAATGAGGGTGAGCGCTCCGGCCCATGCCCTGTCGATGGCGACGTCGGTGGGACGGCGCGACTGGTCGAACACATAGAGGGGCAACCCCATCTGCGGCCCGTCGAAGGGGTCGGTGTTGATGGAGTCGGTGAAGAAGACGGTGAGCAGCAGCGGCGCCGTCTCACCGGCGACACGGGCGATGGCCAGCATGATGCCGGTCACGATGCCGGTGAACGCGGTGGGCAGGACGACCTTGACGATCGTCCGCCACTTGGGCACGCCCAGGGCGTAGGAGGCCTCGCGCAGGTCGTTGGGGACCAGCAGGAGCATCTCTTCGGCGGAGCGCACCACGGTCGGCATCATCAGGATCGACAGGGCCAGGGCGCCCGCGAAACCGGAGAACGGCATGCCCAGGGCGAGGATCCAGAAGGCCAGGATGAACAGGCCGGAGACCACCGAGGGGATGCCGGTCATGACGTCGACGAAGAAGCTGATCGCCCGGCTCAGTCGTCCGCCTCTGCCGTACTCGACGAGGTAGATCGCGGTGAGCAGGCCGACGGGGATCGAGATGACCGAGGACAGCAGGACCTGTTCGAGCGTGCCGATGATGGCGTGGTAGGCGCCGCCGCCCGCGTCCCTGGCACCGATGTTGCGCATCGAGTGGGTCAGGAACTCCATGTTGAGCCTGGCGAAGCCGTTGCTGAGCACGAGCCAGAGGACGGACAGCAGGGGCACGACGGCGATGGCGAACGACAGGTAGACGAGTCCCTGGACGATCTTGTCCTTGACGCGTCTTCCCGTGGAGATGCGCCGGATCGCGGGCGCGTGCTGGATCGCGGTCATGCGGCTGCTCCGGAGAACTCCTTGCGGCGGGCGACGATCAGGCGTGCCGCCGTGTTGACCAGCAGCGTGATGATGAACAGCACCAGACCGGAGGCGATCAGCGCGCCACGGCCGATCGGACCCGCCTCGGCGAATCCGTTGGCGATGTTGGCGGCGATGCTGTTGCCCTCGGGGGCGAGGATCTGGAAGCTGATGCCGAACGTCGCGGGGAAGATGAGGGCGACGGCGATGGTCTCACCCATGGCGCGGCCGAGGCCGAGCATGGAGGCGCTGATGACGCCGGGACGTCCGAAGGGCAGCACCGCGGTCTTGATGACCTCCCAGCGGGTCGCGCCGAGGGCCAGTGCCGCCTCCTCGTGCATCCTCGGCACCTGGAGGAACACCTCCCGGGAGATCGCCGCGATGATCGGCAGGATCATGATCGCGAGGATGATCGAGGCGGTCATGATCGAGTGTCCGCCGACCGAGTCGCCGCCGAACAGCGGGATGAACCCGAGGTATTCGTGGATGAACTCGTAGGGGCCCTGGACGAGCGGGACGAGGAAGATGACGCCCCACAGGCCGTAGATGACGCTGGGCACCGCGGCGAGCAGGTCGATGACGTAGCCCAGGACACCGGCCAGGCGGCGGGGGGCGTAGTGGGAGATGAACAGCGCGACCCCGACGGCCACCGGCACGGCCATGACCAGGGCGAGGAGCGAGCTGAGCAGGGTGCCGAACGCCAGGGCCGCGATACCGAAGGACGGCTCGGTGTTGTTCGGGGTCCAGGTGAGGGTCCCCAGGAAGCTTCCCTGGTTGGCCTGGAGGGCGGGAACCGCCTCGACGATCAGGAAGACGGCGATGGCCGCCATGATCGCGAGCAGGAGGATTCCGGCGCCCGTCGAGGCGTAACGGAAGGGAGCCTCACCTCGGCTGCGCCGCGAGGCGGACCGGCCGGTGGCCGACCCGCCGTCGCGAGTACGAAGTGACGTCGCCATCGACTTAGGAGATCGCCTCGACGGCGGTACGGACCTTGGCGACCAGCGTCGCCGGCAGCGGGGCGTAGCCGAGGTTGCCCAGCGCCTGCTGGCCCTCGTCGCTGGCGGTGTAGGTCAGGAACGCCTTGACGATCTTGGCCTGGTCCTCGGGGAGGCCCTTCTCGCAGGTGATCTCGTAGGTCACCAGGACGATCGGGTAGGCACCGGCCGCGCTGGTCGCGTAGTCGATGTCCAGCTTCAGGTCGTTGCCCTCACCGGCGATCTGGGCGGCCTCGACCGTCTTGCCCGCGCTCTCCGGGGTCAGCTCGACGAACTCGCCGGAACCGTTGGCGACCTTGGCCTTGGACAGGCCGGAGTTCTCGGCGTAGGACAGCTCGACGTAGCTGATCGCGCCGGCGCCGGTCTTGACCGCCTGTGCGATGCCGTCGGAGCCCTTGGCGCCCTGCCCCTTGGCCTCGGCGGGCCAGGCCTTGGCGGGCTCGTACGGCCAGCCGGCGGTCTTGGACAGGAACTTGGTGAAGTTGTCGCTGGTGCCCGACTCGTCCGAGCGGTGGAAGGCCTGGATCGCCGTCGAGGGGAGCTTGGCGTCGGGGTTGTCCTTCTTGATCGCCGCGTCGTCCCACTTGGTGATCTTGCTGTTGAAGATGTCACCGATGGTCTTGGGCGAAAGCTGCAGGTTGTCCACGCCGGGCAGGTTGTAGACCACGGCCACGGGGCCGATCACCATGGGAAGGTTGATCGCCTTGCCGGTCTTGCACCGGGCGTCGGCCTGGGCGGGCTCGCCCTTGTCGGCCTTGAGGGCCGAGTCGGAACCCGCGAAGGCGACCGTGCCCTGGATGAAGGCCTGGACGCCGGCGCCGGAGCCGCTCGGCTGGTAGTTGAGGCTGACCCCCGAGTTCGCCTGCTGGAAGTTCTTCTTCCACTCGTCGATGGCGTTGGCCTGCGCCGAGGAGCCGGCGGCGTTGATCGTGCCGCTGAGGCCGCCGCTGCCCGAACCGGCGGACGAGGGGTCGGTGGCCGGAGGCGCGGCGCTGTTGGTGGCGCCGTTGTTGTTATCGGTGCCGCACGCAGCGAGCGAGAGCGCGCCAACAAGGGTGACCGCGGCGAGCCGGCCTGCATACTTCACGGTTGGGTTCCTCCCACTAAGTCCTTCAACGTTCAGGAGGTTAGGGAGGCAAGGTGACTCAAAACCGGTAGAAAGATGAACGCAAAATGAATGCATCCGGTCGCTGTCGTGGCGGTCTCTTTGGCCGCGCTTGGAACGTTCTTCCGGTACGGCGGGCATGCGGCGGCCCAGGTGAATCGACCAGACGGGGTCTAACCGGATGAACGGTTCCTGGAGGGGCGTGAACGGCAGGCCAACGCGTCAGGTGAACGGCTGGTGATCACCGGGGCGCCCGGCCGTGGCTGACTGCCTCGCCGGGCGCGGGGAAACGGTCCTTCCTGGCGGTCGTGGCCGCGGGACCGAAAACTAGATGGGCAGGGTGAGCGGGCCGCCGCCGAGGCGCTTGAGGGTCTCGCTGTGCAGGGAGCCGTTGCTGCACACCAGGCTGCCGCCGTCCAGGCCGGGGACTCCGGACAGGTCGGTCCAGATGCCGCCCGCCTCCTCGACGATCACCGTCAGCGCCGCGATGTCCCAGGGGGACAGCTCGGGCTCGGCGGACAGGTCAACGGCTCCCTCGGCGACCAGCACGTGGGACCAGAAGTCGCCGTAGGCGCGGCTGCGCCAGACCGCCCTGTTCAGGTCGAGAAACTCGGGGAGCCTGCCCGCCTCCTCCCAGCCGCCGAGGCTGGAGTAGGAGAAGGAGGCGTCCTCAAGGCGGGTGACCGAGGAGACCTGGCAGCGGCTGGCCTTGGTGAGGCTCTTGCCCGTCCAGGCGCCGCTGCCACGGGCGGCCCACCAGCGGCGGCCGAGCGCGGGGGCGGAGACGAGGCCGACGACGACCCTGTCCTGGTCCATCAGGGCGATGAGCGTGGCCCAGACGGGGACGCCCCGCACGTAGTTCTTCGTGCCGTCGATGGGGTCGATGATCCAGGAGCGGGCGCCGTGCCCGGTGTTGCCGAACTCCTCGCCGATCACCGCGTCACGCGGCCGGGCCCGGCCGAGCGTGTTGCGGATGGCCTCCTCGACCGCGCGGTCGGCGTCGCTCACCGGTGTGAGGTCCGGCTTGGTCTCGACCCTCAGGTCCACGGCCTTGAAGCGGCGCATGGTCAGGTCGTCGGCGGCGTCGGCCATGACGTGCGCAAGGCGTAGGTCGTCGTTGTAGTCCGTCACGTTGGGCCACGCTATCGCGTCACCGGTCGGTTATAGGAGATGGGGGAAGATCCGGGGGAATTGTGGCGCGTCACGCGGATGGTCGGGAACATCGAGGGTTACCGACGAGTAGCATGCGGACATGACGTTCGACGTGGGTGCCTTCATGCTGCAGAGCGTTCCGTTCGCACGGACGCTGGACATCACCTTCGACAGGATCGAACCCGGGCTCGCGGTCGCGCGCATGCCCGACCGGCCCGACCTGCGCAACCACGTGGGCGGCCCGCACGCGGGGGCGCTGTTCACCCTCGCCGAGTCCGCCTCCGGTGCCGCGATGCTGTCGGCCTTCGGCGACCAGCTCACACGGGCCACCCCGCTGGCCGTTGGCGCGGCCATCCGCTACGTGAAGCTGGCGCTGGGCGAGGTCGTCGCCGAGGCACGCCTGGCGGCGTCGAGGGAGGAGGTCGTGGCCAGGCTGGACACCGGTGAGCGGCCCGAGTTCGAGGTCGCGGTCACGGTCAGTACGGCGGACGGCACCCCGGTCTGCGAGGTGGGCGTCACCTGGACCCTGCGTCCCAACCGCTGAGCCGTACGGGCTCAGTCGTCGTCGGCGGCGCCCTCGCGGCTGGCGAGCAGGCGGCGCAGTGAGACGAGGCGGACGGGGTCGGCGTGACCCGTCTCGACCCAGGCGTCGAGGGCGCACTCCTCACCCAGGTGGGTGCAGCCCTTCGGGCACTCGACGGTGCCCTCGACCAGGTCGGGGAAGCCCGCGAGGACGGTCTCGACCGAGACGTGCGCCAGCCCGAAGCTGCGCACCCCGGGCGTGTCGATGATCCATCCGCCCTCGGGCAGCTCAAGGGCGACGGCCGAGGTCGAGGTGTGACGGCCCCTGCCGGTCACCGCGTTGACGTGGGAGACGGCCCGGTTGGCGTCCGGGACCAGGGCGTTGACCAGGGTGGACTTGCCCACGCCCGAGTGCCCGACCAGCACGCTGACCCGGTCGAGGAGCCGCCGCCTGACCTCGTCGAGGTCCCCGCCCTTGTGCAGCACCACGTACGGCACGCCGAGCGGGGCGTAGAGGGAGACCAGCTCGCCCGGGGAGGCCAGGTCGGCCTTGGTGAGGCACAGCAGCGGCTCGATGTCGGCGTCGAAGGCCGCGACCAGCATCCGGTCGATCATGCGGGGCCGGGGCGGCGGGTCGGCGAGGGCCGTCACGATCACGAGCTGGTCGGCGTTGGCGACCACGGGACGCTCGATGCCGTCGGTGTTGTCGGTGTCGTCGGCGGAACGCCGGAGCATGGAGCTGCGGGGCTCGACGCGGACGACGCGGGCCAGTGTGTCGGAGTTTCCGGTGACGTCGCCGACCAGGGCGACCCGGTCACCGACCACGATGCCCTTGCGGCCCAGCTCCCTGGCCTTCATGGCGACCACGATCCGGTTGGTCTTCTTCCTGCTGGACGGCTCGACCAGGCAGGTGTATCGGCCCCGGTCGACCGCGATGACGAAGCCCTCGACCGCGTCCTCGTGCGCAGGACGGATCCGCGTCCGGGGCCGGGAGCCCTTGCCCGGCCTGATCCTGACGTCGTCCTCGTCGTACTCCCGTTTTCTCAGTTTCGCCGCCTCGATCCGCCCTCGGCCCGGTGTCCGGTCATCAACGCGACTCCCGCAGCATGTCGGCCCACATGGAGGCGAACTCGGGGAGGGTCTTGCCGGTGGTCGCGATGTCCTCGACCTCGACGCCGGGCACCGCCAGGCCGATCACCGCGCCCGCGGTGGCCATCCTGTGGTCGGCGTAGGAGTGGAAGACGCCGCCCTTGAGCGGACGCGGCCTGATCTCCAGGCCGTCCGCCGTCTCGTTCGCGTCGCCGCCGAGGCCGTTGATCTCGGCGACCAGGGCGGCGAGGCGGTCGGTCTCGTGCCCGCGGATGTGGGCGACGCCGCTGATGCGGCTCGGCGAGTCGGCCAGCGCGGCCAGCGCGGCGATCGTCGGGGTCAGCTCGGCCACGTCGCGCAGGTCGGCCTCGATGCCGTGGACGCTTCCGGTGCCGGTGACCGTCAGGCCGAGCGGGGTGTGCTCGACCGAGGCGCCCATGTCGGCCAGCAGGCCCCTGAGCTGGTCACCCGGCTGCGTCGTGCGCTCGGGCCAGCCGGGCACGGTGACCGAGCCGCCGGTGATCATCGCGGCGGCCAGGAACGGCGCCGCGTTCGACAGGTCGGGCTCGACGGTGAAGTCCCTGGCCAGGATCGGCCCCGGCTCGACCCGCCACACGTCCTGCTCGGAGTCGTCCACGTGCACGCCGTACTCGCGCAGCATCGCGACGGTCATCAGGATGTGCGGCTGCGAGGGGATGGGCGGGCCCTGGTGCCGTACCGTGACGCCCTTGTCGAAGCGCGCCCCGGCCAGCAGCAGGCCGGAGAGGAACTGTGAGGAGCCCGAGGCGTCGAGCGTGACCTCGCCGCCGGTCAGCGGGCCACGCACGGTGAACGGCAGCGCGTCGCCGCTCACCTGGGCGCCGAGGGCGCGCAGCGCGCCCAGGATCACTCCCATGGGACGCTTGCGCGCGTGCGGGTCGCCGTCGAAGGAGACCTCGCCGTCGGCCAGCGCTGCCATCGGCGGCACGAACCGCATCACCGTGCCCGCGAGCCCCACCTCGATGTGCGCCCCGGCGAGCACCGGGCCGGGGGTGACGGTCCAGTCGGCGCCGGAGGCGCTCTCGCCGGACGGGGTCATCGTGGCGCCGAGCGCCCGCAGGGCCTGGGCCATCAGGTCGGAGTCACGGCTGCGCAGTGCCCGCCGTACGGTGCCTGGGCCCTCGGCCAGCGCGGCGAGCAGCAGGGCGCGGTTGGTCACCGACTTCGACCCCGGTAGGGAGACGGTCGCGTGGACGGGCGCGGTCGCGGTAGGTGCGGGCCACAGCGGAGCGGACATGGGCAAAAGCCTACCGGGATGAGGACCCCGCGCCTTCGAAGGCGTGGCAAGGTGGGGGATATGTGCGGGAGATACGCATCTACGCGACCGAAGCAGGAGCTGCTTGAGGAGTTCGAGGTCGAACTGGACGGCGCCGCGGACGAGGACCTCGGGGCTGACTACAACGTCGCGCCGACCAAGCCGGTCTACGCCGTGCTCAGCCGTGTGCCCAAGGAGGGGCCCGGCGACCGGGCGGTGCGCCAGTTGCGGGTCCTGCGGTGGGGGCTGGTCCCGGCCTGGGCGAAGGACCCGTCCATCGGCTCGAAGATGATCAACGCGCGGGTCGAGACGATCGCGGAGAAGCCGTCCTTCCGCAAGGCGTTCGCCCAGCGCAGGTGCCTGCTGCCCGCGGACGGCTACTACGAGTGGGCGGTGCTCGACGAGGATGGGACGGCCAGGAGGCCGAAGAAGCAGCCCTACTTCATCCACCCCACCGACGGCGAGGTCATGGCGATGGCGGGGATCTACGAGTTCTGGCGCGACAAGGGCAGGGCCGAGGACGACCCGCTGGCGTGGCTGACGACCTGCGCGGTCATCACCACCACGGCACGTGACGAGCTGGGCGCCATCCACGAGCGGATGCCGATGCTGATCGAGCGGGACCGCTGGGCGGAGTGGCTCGACCCCGGGGTCCCCGAGGCCAAGGAGTTCCTGGTGCCCGCGGTCTCCGCGACCCTGACGGCCTATCCGGTCTCCAGCGCGGTGAACTCGGTGCGCAACAACGGCCCCGAACTCGTGGAGCCGCTCCCCGAGGAGGAACGCGGCCAGGCGCTGTTCTGAAAAATCTCGGTAAACGGTGTGGAAACCCTCCGTGGTGGGCATCCGCTGAGGGAGCGATGCCTCACGGCGCCACAGGTGGGGCAGCCGCCCGCAGATCCCATCGTCTTGCCGCCTGACGGGAGAAGTCGGGGAAATCCCTTCACAGGCCGCCCTCATCCTGCGGAGGTGCGGATTCGTGGACGCCACGACCGTGCGCATGCGCCTGGAGAGCATGCTCGCCGAGCTTGACCGGTCCATCGGGGTCCTTCGGGGGGATCCGTTGACCGGGTGGGAACGTTCCCCCGCAGACGCCGGGTCCGTCCTGACCGACGCCGACCGGACCCTGGCCATGCTGGAGGCGGCGACCGAGCAGCGCCGCGCGGTCGCCGAGGCGCTCAGACGCCTCGACGAGGGGAGCTACGGCCGCTGCGCCGACTGCGGCCAGGCCGTACCTGAAGGCAGGCTTGAGGCGCGTCCCGAGGCCGCGCGCTGCGTGCGGTGCCAGGCGCGGCGCGAACGTCGTCGCTGAAGGTCACACCCGCCTGGCGCTGGCGACCAGGTGGATGCCTACCGTGTCGTCGTCGTCGGGGTGGGCCTCAAGCTCGGTGTTGACCAGCCAGGTGAGCGCCCGTGAGTCGGAGGCCAGGACGTGGTCGACGGTCGAGGGGGACAGCACGGTGCGGGGCCGTATCCACTCGACCTCAAGACCGGCGTCGGTGAGCAGCTCGCGGAGCTGGCCGCTGCTGAAGCAACGGGTGATGCTGCCGTCCGGCCAGGGCACGAGCATGACCTCGTCGGTCTGGCGCAGGTGGGCCCAGTAGTTCTGCTCGGCGAGGATCGCCATCCCGAGCACCAGGGAGTCGACGCAGACGAGCGCCCGCCCGCCGGGGCGCAGCACCCTGGCGACGTCGCCCATCGCGGACTCGGCCATCAGCTCGACCGACATCGCGCGTTCCTCGGCGAGCACGGCGTCCATGCTCTCGTCGGGCAGGAAGCGCAGGTCGTCGGCGCGGACCTGGCGGACCTTCGAGACGTCGTGCAGCGCCTGTCCCTCGACGGCCCTGCGGAAGTCGACGACCTCGATCACCCGGTGCCCCGCCCTGGCGGCCTGGGCGGACCACCGGCCCCTGCCACCCGACAGGTCGAGGACGGTCGAGGGGCTCTCCGGCAGCCAGCGGCTCAGTTGCTCGGCGGCGACGGCTCGGTAAAAGGTCCAGTACGGCCCGAGCGTTCCTGAGCCGTTCAGCTCTTCGGCCGGGATGGGCAGCACAAGCGGCTCCTGGCGTCTGGTTTCCGGTGGTCTCCAGTACCTACCGGTACGTATGGTTTTCCCCACACCGGGGTGTTCGTCACCTTCTATCTTGTGGGAACAGATGGCCGGGCGGGGGTGTTGCAGCGGACAACACAGATCCTTTCGGGAGGTTGGCAAGCCGATGCTCGCCTTGATCGAACCCGTCGTCCGCCCCGGTGATCGGTCATTCCCTGCTGAGCGGGTATTCTCCGCTCAGTACGGCGTCCCGCGTCAGCAGGACTCCGGCGATACTAAGGGGGTGGGTCCGGTCCCTGCGACAGACGAGGAGACTCTGGAGCAGCGGAGCGCGCGGTTCGAACGGGATGTCATGCCCTATCTCGACCAGCTTTACTCCGCGGCCCTCCGGATGACCCGGAACCCGGCGGATGCCGAAGACCTCCTCCAGGAGACCTTCGCCAAGGCCTTCGCGTCCTTCCACCAGTTCCAGGAGGGCACGAACCTCAAGGCGTGGCTGTACCGCATCCTGACCAACACCTTCATCAACAGCTACCGCAAGAAGCAGCGGGAGCCCAAGCAGTCGGGCGCGGAGGAGATCGAGGACTGGCAGCTCGCCAGGGCCGAGTCGCACACCTCGGGCGGCCTGAAGTCGGCGGAGATCGAGGCGCTCGAACACCTCCCCGACAGTGACGTCAAGCAGGCGCTCGCCGCACTGCCCGAGGAGTTCCGCATCGCGGTCTACCTCGCCGACGTCGAGGGCTTCCCCTACAAGGAAATCGCCGACATCATGGGCACTCCCATCGGGACCGTGATGTCGAGGCTGCACCGTGGCCGACGTCAGCTGCGGACGCAACTTGAGGACTACGCCCGTGAGCGTGGTCTGGTCCCCGCGGAGGGTGCGAAGTGAGCGAGCACGGCGACTTCTGTGGCGAGGTGATCGCATGAGCTGTGGAAAGCCCCACGCCACCGACTGCCGGGACGTCCTGGAGAAGGTCTACACCTACCTGGACGGCGAGCTGGACGAGGGCAACTGCGCCGACATCCGCGTGCACCTGGACGAGTGCAGCCCCTGCCTTGAGGAGTACGGCCTTGAGCAGGTCGTCAAGCAGCTGATCGCCAAGCACTGCGGCTGCGACAAGGCCTCCGAGGACCTGCGGGCCAGGGTGCTCAACCGGATCGACCAGGTCCGCTCCGAACTGACGGGCTGACCTCCTAGGATCTCTCGTACGGCTGTGGCCACACGAGACACCTGGGGGTTGGCATGCGGATACTCGTCACCGGTGGGGCCGGGTTCATCGGTTCCACGCTGGTCGACCGGCTGCTGGCCGATGGTCACGAGGTCACCGCCGTGGACGACCTGTCCGGCGGTGACCGGGCCAACCTCACCGCCGCCGCGCAGAGCCCGCGCTTCGCCCTGCACGAGATGGACATCCGCGACCCGGCCCTGACCGGCCTGGCCGCCGAGTTCAGGCCCGAGGTGATCTGCCACCTCGCCGCGCAGATCAGCGTGCGCAAGAGCGTGGCCGACCCCGTCCACGATGCCAGGCTGAACGTCGAGGGAACCGCCTCCGTGCTGACCGCCGCCCACCACGGCGGCACCCGCAAGGTCGTCTTCGCCTCCTCGGTCGCCGTGTACGGCAGGCCGTCGGTCATCCCGGTCCCGGGGGACGCGGCCACCGACCCGCGCTCGCCGTACGCGGCCTCCAAGCTCAGCGCCGAGACCTATCTGGCGACCTTCAGGGCGTTGTACGGCATCGAGTACACGACGCTGGTGCTCTCCAACGTCTACGGCCCGCGTCAGTCGCCGCAGGGGGAGGCCGGGGTCGTGGCGATCTTCACCGACGCCCTGCTCAACGGCACCCCCACGGTGGTGTACGGCGACGGCACCCAGACCCGCGACTACGTGTTCGTCGAGGACGTGGTCGACGGCTTCGCGCGGGCCTGCGGGCAGGCGGGTGACGGTCGCAGGTTCAACCTGGGCACGGGCGTCGAGACGACGGACCGGGCGCTGCACTCCCTGGTCGCCGCGGCGGCCGGTGCCCCCGACACGCCGGACAGCGCCCCCGCCAGGCTCGGCGACCTGCCGGCGATGGCGGTCGATCCCGCCCCCGCGTTCGAGGGGCTCGGCTGGCGGCCGGGGACGGACCTGGCGGCCGGGCTGAAGGTCACGGTCGACTGGGCGAGGGCCCGGCACGCGACGCCGTAACCGGAACACTCGGATCGCGGGCCGTACGGGATGGTCTGTGATGGCTTGGGGTGATGGATTGGTTACGCTTTGCTTGCGATTCCACGTCTGCCGTTCTTGGCAAGGTCGACTTCTGTAGCCTGAGTGGGAAATCGACATGGAGGCAGCGCATGTTGAAGGAAACGGTCACCCCCATCCGACTGGGGATCTCCTGGACCTGAGCACGCGCGCGTAGGACCCCAAGGGTGGCCGCTTTGCGTGGACTGCCGTGGTTTGCCAAGGTCTATTTGGTCGCTGTGATCGGGGCGGCGTGTGCGCTGCTCGGATACAGCGTGGCGGGAAGCGATCGTCTGGAGTGGCTCGACTGGTCGAACCTCCTGGTGCTGGCCCTGCTGTTCCTGGTGTGCGAGTCGGTGCCGACGCTGCTGAACGTCAAGCAGGCCGCGGTCTCGGTCAGCTTCTCGGCCGCGCTCGCCGCCGTGGTGCTCGTCGGGCCGCAGGGCGCCGCGCTGGTCGGCATGACGGCCGTCTTCAGCGTGCGTCCCGGGTTGCCGCTGGTCAAGCGGCTGTTCAACGGCGCCCAGTTCGCCATCTGCGGTTACGCCGCGGGCTGGGTCTACGAGTCGCTCGGGGGTAAGGCCAGGCTGCCGGACATCGCCGGGTTTGACGCGCTGATCGTGCCGTTCGCCGGGGCCGCCGCCGTCTTCGTGCCGCTCAACTTCGTCCTCATCGCGATCGTCCTGGTCGTCACCGGGCAGGCCGACCAGGTGCCCCCGCTGCGGGGACTGGCCCAGTTCATGGTCTCCTACCTGGGGTACGCCACCTTCGGGCTGCTGATCGCCGGGCTGTGGGCCACGGTCAACTCGATCTCCGCGGTGCTCGTGCTGCTGCCGCTCTTCGTCGCCCGCTGGGCCTTCGGCCAATATGTCGCCCAGCAGCGTTCCTACGACGCGACGATCGCCGCGCTGTGTCAGGCTGTCGAGACCAAGGACTACTACACGCGCGGCCACTGCACCCGGGTCTCGCTGGCCTCGGGGATGATCGCCCAGGAGATCGGCATGGGCTCGGAGCGGCTGCGGGCGATCCGCTACGCCGGGATGCTGCACGACGTGGGCAAACTGGGCGTGCCGACCAAGGTGCTGCAGAAGGACGGGCCGCTCACCGAGGAGGAGTACGCGGCCATCCAACTGCACCCGATGCGCGGTCTGGAGATCGTGCGGGGCATCGACTTCCTCGACGAGGCGTTCGCCGGGATCATGCACCATCATGAGCGGCAGGACGGAAAGGGGTACCCCATGGGCCTGGCCGGGGAGGAGATACCGGAGTTCGCCCGGATCATCGCGGTCGCCGACGCCTTCGACTCGATGACCTCCGACCGCTCCTACCGGGGCGCCCGTCCCGTCGAGGTGGCCATGGCCGAGCTGCGCAAGGGCGCGGGAACCCAGTTCGACCCGGAGATGGTCGTCGCCTTCACCAGGGCCGTCGACCGGCACGGCTGGGAGGCGCCGCGCAAGGTCGTCGCGCCCCCCGAGGACGCGGCGGAGACGACCACCAAGGACCACGACGACCCGACGATGCCCATCCAGGTGGTGCCCGAACGGTGAGCAGCACCACCACGACCACCCTGGCCGCGAGGACGTTCCGGCGACTCGACTCCGGCCAGCTCCTGCTGATCTGCGCGGCCGGTCTGCTGGCCGTCGCCGGGGTGGCGCACACGGCCGCGACCGGCCTGACCGAGCCCAGGGCCGCCATCGGCTTCGGCGCGCTGATCGCGGCCGGTGAGCTGGCCAGGCTCACGATGCCGGGCAACAGGGAGGTCGCGCCGATCGGCGCCGCGGCGGCCCTTGGCTACACGCTGCTGCTGGACATGGGGGGCGTCCCGGCCAGGCACACGGCGTTGCAGGTCATCGCGGTGCTGACGGTCGGCATGATCGCCGGGGCGCTGCCGCACCTGGCGGTCGGCAGGCCGCCGAGCCCGGACGCCATGGCGCGCAGGCTGTTCACCGGCGCCCTGCTCGCCCTGGCCTACCGCCCGCTGGCCGGGCCGCTGTTCGAACTGGCCAAACGTCCGGAGGGCGGCTGGTGGCCGGCCCTCGGGGTGATGGCCCTGCTGGTCCTGGTGATGGTGCTGATCGACGTGCTGCTGGCCGCCGTCCTGCGGGCCGAGCAGGTGCGTGCCGCCTTCGGCGTCGCCGTACAGGACGAGCTGCGGATGGCGGCTCCGTTGTGGGCGGCGGTCGCCGCGTCGGGCATCCTGCTCGCGCTGGCCTCGCACAGCATGGACATGGCCGCGTTGCTGGTCTTCGCCGCGCCCCTGCTGGTCACCCAGGTGGCCTTCCGCAAGTACGCCGGGATCAGGGCGACCTACCTGCAGACCGTCAGGGCGCTGGCGCGGGTGACCGAGGTCGGCGGCTACGTCGAACCGGGACACTCCCACCGGGTCAGCCGCCTGGCCGTGGCGACCGGGCGTGAGCTGGGCATGGCCGAGCCGGAGCTGCTCGACCTGGAGTACGCCGCGCTCATGCACGACATCGGGCAACTGTCGCTGCGTGACCCGATCCCGGGTGGCGCCACGGTTCTCACCGAGCCTGACCAGGCGAAACGCATCGCCGAGCTGGGGGCCGAGGTGATCCGCCAGACCGGGGTGCTCGACCGGGTCGCCGAGATCGTCCGGCGTCAGTGCGACGGCTGCGCGGAGAACCCGCCCATGGCGAGCCGGGTCATCAAGGCGGCCAACGCCTACGACGACCTGGTCGGCGGCTCCGTCGACCGTGACCGGGCGGGGGCCGCGCTCGAACGGCTCCACCTGGGCACGGGGGAGGAGTACGACACCGAGGTCGTCGAGGCGATGACCCGTGTCGTCGGCAGGCTGGCCTGTCTCAACAGGCTCTGACCGTCAGACTGGGTGTACGGCCGAGTTCTGGATCACAGTGATGGATGGGAGTTCAGGTGGCTGAAGTGCACGCCGAGATGGTGGCCAGCGTCTGGAAGGTCCTCGTCGCCGAGGGCGACAGCGTCGAGGACGGTGACACCCTGGTCATCCTTGAGTCCATGAAGATGGAGATCCCGGTCATCGCCGAGGACGAGGGGGTCGTCGCCCGGCTCGGGGTCGCCGAGGGCGACGTCATCCAGGAGGGCGATCTCATCGCCGTCATCGAGTAGGTCGGGGGTCAGCGGGTGAGACCGGCGAGGAAGCGCTCGCGGTCGACGACCACCCGCTCGACCGTGCCCGTCGCGACGACGGCGTCGCGGTCACGGGCGGTGAAGACGAACGACAGGCGACGGCCCTCGACCGAGGTGAGCTCGGCGCTGATCTCGACGTGGGCGCCGATCGGGCTCGCGGCCAGGTGCTCCAGCGTGACCTTCGTTCCCACGGAGGTCTGGCCGGGGCCGAGGGCGTCGCCGATGGCCTGGACGGTCGCGCGTTCGGCGAGGGCGAGCAGCCGCGGGGTGGCCAGCACGGGGACGTCCCCGCTGCCGACCTTCATCGCGGTGTCGCTCCTCTCGACCATGATGAGCAGCCGGGCGCGCATACCGGGAGCGAGCGTCATGCGGGCCAGCATAGGGTCTGATCCCGTGACCCCCTACTGCGACCACTGCGGTCGTCCCACGGACGAGGGAGACCACGCGGCCTGTCTCGCCGCCCGCGCCTTCGAGCCGCCCCGCTACTGCTCCCGCTGTCGCCGCCGGATGGTGGTTCAGGTGACCGTGCGTGGTTGGTCGGCACGCTGTTCGGAACACGGCTCCCTGAGCGGCTGATCACGGCCTTCCTGACCTGCCGTTTCCCGGTTGTGGCCGCCAATGTGCCTTCGTTCTCCGGTAGGTAAAGCCACAATCTGTACAATTAGCGCAAAGATTTTGAGATTTGTGCGATGCTACGGCACGCGCCTTTAACGAGCTGTCCCGGCACACAGGGTTTCGTTACTTCGCCGTGACGTTGCCGCGATACAAATCCGCTTTGTTGGAGAGCCCTGAGGCGGGAGCGGAGAGGGTTACGGGGGATTTTCATGGTGGCCCAAGGCACGACGCTGGCGGGGCGGTATCGCCTGGATACCCGCATCGGCGCCGGCGGTATGGGCGAGGTCTGGCGTGGTGAGGACGTCGTCCTGGCCAGAACGGTCGCCGTCAAGGTGCTGCTGCCCGGCCGTACCGACGACCCTGGCTTCCTGGTGCGGTTCCAGGGCGAGGCCAGGGCGATGGCGACGATCAACCACCCCGGAGTGGTCGAGGTCTACGACTACGGGGTTCACGAGGTTCCCGGCGCGGGGGCGACGGCATACCTGGTGATGAAGTTCGTTGACGGGGAGCCGCTCGACCGGCTGCTCGCACGTCTGGGGAGCATCGCGCCGGGGGCGGCGATGGAGCTCATCGCCCAGGCGGCATTGGCCCTGCAGGCCGTACACGAGCAGGGCATCGTCCATCGGGACATCAAGCCGGGAAACCTGCTGGTCCGCTCGGACGGCACGCTCGTGCTCACCGACTTCGGCATCGCCAGGTCGGACGCGGCGAGCAGGCTCACGGACGCGGGCATGGTGCTGGGCACCGCCGCCTACTGCGCGCCCGAGCAGGCAGAGGGTGCGCCCGTCACCCCGGCGGTGGACATCTACGCGCTCGGGGTGGTGGCCTACGAGTGCCTGACGGGGCAGCGGCCCTTCGACGGTGACACGCCGGTCACCATCGCGCTCAAACACATCCGCGAGGCGCCCCCGCCGCTGCCGCCGCACATCCCACCCGGGGTGCGTGCCCTGGTCGAGCGGGCGCTGTCCAAGGACCCCGCCCGTCGTTTCCCGAGCGGTGCCGCGATGGGCGCCGCCGCGAGGCAGGCCGCCGCCCCCTCCCAGCAGTCCGGTACGGCGGGCACCCCACCCCCGGTCCCGCAGCTCGGACCACCGGGAACGGCACCTCCGACCCTGCCGCCGACGGGGCCGCTGACAGGGCCGCCCCAGGACGTCTCCCCACGGGGTCCGGCCACCGAGGTCGCCGCCACCGGGCGTGGCCGCCGGGCCTTACACAAGCCGCGGCGCAGGGGGGGAATGGTCGCGGTGCTCGCCCTCGCGGGGGTGGCGTGCGCGGGGCTCGTCGGGGTCGCGATCAACGCGATGGCCGCGGGGGAGACCACTCCGACCAAGGAGAACCTGGGCATGACGGTCCCAACCGTCACCGCCACGAAGCCTGCGACGAAGCCACCCAGGCACACGACCACCCCGCGGACGGCGACACCGACCCAGGACGACGAGCCGAAGCCCACTCCGACCCCGACCCCCACTCCGACGGAGACCGACTCCGCCGAGCCGGAGAAGACGCCGACGGAGAAACCGACGACCAAACCGACCGACGGGCCGAAGCCCACCTCGTCCCCCACCCACTCGCCGAGCGCGACCGCGACGCCGGTGGTGAAGAAGAAGGTGCCGAGCGTGATGGGCCTCAGCCAGGACGCGGCCAAGGAGGTGCTCAAGAAGGCCGGGTTCAAGGCGGCCTCCAGCATCGGCCCCGACGTCGACATCAACCAGTGCATGAAGGTGGTCGAGCAGCGGCCGGGCGCGGGGACCATGTGGGACGTGAAGCGGCCGGTGGACATCACGCTGGTCAACGACACCTGCCCGCCGAGCCCGACCGCGACCCCCACGGCGTCGTGACCTGACGGCCCCGACGCTCTCGGGGCCGTCTCAGACGCCGGTCGTGTTACGGGGGTAGGCGATCTCCGGGTCGGTCGCGATGTTCACCATGTACGGCACGCCGGAGTCGAAGGCCCTGCGCAGCGCGGGACCGATCTCCGCAGGGTCGGTGACCAGCTCACCGCCCCCGCCGAGCGCCGTCACCACCTGGTCGTAACGGCACTGCGGCTGCAACTCGGCGGCCACGTCGTAGCCGTACAGCATCCGCATGGGGTGCTTCTCCAGACCCCAGATGCCGTTGTTGCCGCAGATCATCACCACGGGCAGGCGGTGCCGTACGAGCGTGTCCACGTCCATGAGCGAGAACCCGGCCGCGCCGTCGCCGAGCAGCAACGCCACCTGGGAGGAGGGCCTGGCCAGGCGGGCGGCGATGGAGTAGCCGAGGCCGGTGCCCAGACAGCCGTAGGGGCCGGGGTCGAGCCAGTTGCCCGGCTGCCTCGGCTCGACGTACTTGCCCGCGTAGGAGACGAAGTCGCCGCCGTCGCCGATCACCACGGCGTCGTCGGCGAGGATCCTGTTCAGCTCGCCGTAGATCCGCATCGGGTGGATGGGGTCGGCGTCGGAGGCCAGCAGCTCGGCGTCCCCGGCGACCGCCGCGTCCGCGGCCTCCTTCAGCCTCGACAGCCACGGCGCGTACGCCTTGGGGGAGACGCCCGCCTCGCCGCAGGCCGTACCGAGACCCCAGAAGACCAGCGACAGGTCACCCGCGGCGGTGCCGGAGGGCTGCATGTGGGTGCCGAGCTGCGACGGCGCGTCGGTCAGGTGCACGACCCTGGCGAGCGGGGTGCCATTCTTGCCGCCGAACCAGCCGTAGGCGAGGCGGAAGTCCAGCGGGGCGCCCGCGACGATCACCAGGTCGGCCTGGGAGAAGGCCAGGCTGCGGGCCCGGGTGACCAGGAGTTCGTGGCCCGCGGGCAGGATGCCGCGGCCCTGCCCGTTGGGGATGACCGGCAGGCGGAACTCCTCGGCGAATCCTCTGGCGACCTCCTCCGCCCGGTCCATCCACACGTCGGAGCCGAGCACCAGCACCGGGCGCTCCGCCTGGGCGAGCAGGGTGGCGATGCCGGCGAGCGCGTCGGGGTCGGGTTCGAGTGGCGAGGGGGTCAGGGTCTCGGTCGCGTGGTCAGGCGGGGGAGCGGGGGCGAACAGGTCGTCCATGTGGAAGTCGAGGAAGACCGGCCCCCGGTGCGGGGCGAGGGCGGTCCTGAAGGCCATCTCCACGTCCTCGCCGACGGAGTCGGGTCCCGAGCCGGTGAAGGCCAGCTTGGTGATCGGCGCGAGCAGCGGCGGGTGGTCCATCTCCTGCAGCGCGCCCGAGCCCCAGCGCGACCTCGGCGCCCTGCCCCCCATGATCACGACGGGGGAGCCGTTGGCGTGCGCGGTCGCCACGCCGCTGACGCCGTTGGTGACGCCGGGACCCGCGGTGAGCACGGCCAGGCCCGGTCTGCGGGTCAGCCTGGCGGTCGCCTCGGCCGCGAAGACCGCGCTCTGCTCGTGCCGTACGTCGAGGATCGGCACGCCCTCGTGGACCGCTCCGTCGTACAACGGGAAGACGTGCCCGCCCGACAGGGTGAACATGGTCTCGATCCCGTAGGCCTTGGAGACGGCGACCGCGATGTCGCCCGCGTGCTTTGGAGACTCCATATCGCGCAACCTACCAGTCAGTCACTTAGCCGGACAGTGATTGGAATCCCTGCCCAGATTCCCCCCGAATAACGCGCTGACCACCTGTCACATGGGGGAATCCGCTCCCCGCGAGATGCCGGGAGCGGGTTCCCCCCGGGCTCACAGGGTCTCGGAGAGCGCCTTGATCGGCATCCGCAGGTCGGTCAGCAGACCGAGGTCCGCCTCGGGGGTACGGCCCAGCGTGGTGAGGTAGTTGCCGACGATGATCGCGTTGATGCCGCCGAGCATGCCGTCGCGGGTGCCCAGGTCGCCCAGGGTCAGCTCCCTGCCGCCCGCGTAGCGCAGGATCGTGCGCGGCAGCGCCAGCCTGAAGGTCGCGATCGTCCTGAGCGCCTCGGTGCCCGTCAGCAGCGGGAACGACTCGAAGGGAGTGCCGGGACGGGGGTTGAGGAAGTTCAGCGGGACCTCGTCCGGCTGCAGCTCACCGAGCTGCCCGGCGAACTCGGCCCGCTGTTCGAGCGTCTCGCCCATACCGACGATGCCGCCGCAGCACAGCTCCATCCCGGCCTCGCGGACCATCAGGCAGGTGTCCCAGCGCTCCTGCCAACTGTGGGTGGTGACGACCTTGTCGAAGTGCGACCTCGCGGTCTCCAGGTTGTGGTTGTAGCGGTGCACGCCCATCCCGGCCAGCTCGTCCACCTGCTCCTGGGTGAGCATGCCGAGGGAGCAGGCGACGTTGATGTCCACGGCCTGTCTGATCGCCTCGACGCCCTGGCGGACCTGGTCCATCAGCCGCCGGTCGGGGCCGCGCACCGCGGCCACGATGCAGAACTCGGTGGCCCCCGTCGCCGCGGTCTCCTTTGCCGCCTGGACCAGGGAGGGGATGTCCAGCCACGCCGCGCGGACCGGCGAGCTGAACTGCCCCGACTGGGAGCAGAAGTGACAGTCCTCGGGGCAGCCGCCCGTCTTGAGGGAGATGATGCCCTCGACCTCGACCTCGGGGCCGCACCACTTCATACGCACCTCGTGCGCGAGCGCCAGGAGGTCGGGAACACGCTCCTCGGGCAGCTCCAGGCATCGCAGAGCCTGTCCGGCGTCGAGCCCTCTGCCTTCCTCAAGCACCTGGACGCGGGCGATGTCGAGTATGTCGCTCATGCTGCTCCACTCTGAAGGCCGTCGTCTACGGCTAGAGCCTAAATGTGGATCTGAAGGCTGAGGAGTCGAAGCCGCCCCCCAACACGGGGGCCAAACCGGCGTGAGCCGTACGGGAAAAGGCCTCGCGGTCGAGGGAACCGGAGCCCTCGGGCAGCGCGCCCGCGAGCGGCCTGGCGGCCAGCATCTCCAGGTCGGCGACGTTGCACCGTTCGGCAAGACCGGGTTCGGCGGGCCAGGAGCCGATGACCACGCCCGCGAGGTCGAGGCCGCGTCCCGCCATCGCCTCAAGCGTCAGCGCGGTGTGGTTGAGCGTGCCCAGGGACGCCCGGGTCACCAGCAGCACCGGCGCGGACAGCGCCCTGGCGAGGTCGGCCAGGGTCGCCCCCTCCTCGTCGAAGCGGACCAGGAGCCCGCCCGCGCCCTCGACGAGCACCAGGCGGTGGGAGGCGGCCAGCTCCGCGACGCGGACGGCGGCCTGGTCGAGGGAGACCGGGGGCAGGCCCGCGACCCTGGCCGCCGCGGCGGGGGCCAGCGGGTCGGGGAACCTGGCCAGCTCGAAGGTGGTCGTCACCCCGGTCAGCCGGATGACGTCGTCTAGGTCGCCGGGATCGAGCGCGCCGACCCCGGTCTGCGCCGGTTTCACCACCGCGACCGAGGAACCCCGCTCCCTGGCGAGGGCGGCGACCGCGGCGGTGACGACCGTTTTGCCCACTCCCGTGTCGGTCCCGGTGACCACGAGGATGCTCATCCCCCACACCTTACGGACGTCAGGGACGGCGCAGGCGGGTGACGAACTTGTAGCGGTCTCCCCGGTAGAGGGACTGGGCCCACTCGACCGGGTTGCCGTCGGCGTCGAAGGCGTGCCGGGTGAGCAGCAGCATCGGCAGGCCCACGTCCACACTCAACACCTGCGCGTCGTACGGCGTGGCCAGCACGGTCTCGATGATCTCCTCGGCGTCCGTGAGCCGTACGTTGTAGGCGTTGTGCAGCGTCTCGTACAGCGAGGAGTGCACTTCCAGCTCACGCCTGAGCCGGGGGAAGCGCCGGGCGGACAGGTGGGTGGTGTCGATCGACATCGGCTCGCCGTTGGCCAGGCGGAGCCGGTGGATCCGCAGCACCCGGCCACCGGGGTTGATCGCCAGGCGTCGGGCCAGCGGTTCGTCCGCGGTGATGTAGCTGATGTCGAGGATCTTGGTGTCGGGTTCCAGGCCGACGGTCCTGAGGTCACCGGTGTAGGAGGTGAGCTGCAGCACCTGGGCGACCTTGGGATGGGCGACGAACGTCCCCTTGCCCTGGATGCGCACCAGCCGTCCCTCGACCACGAGTTCGGACAGGGCCTGGCGCACGGTCGTGCGCGACGTCTCGAACCGCACCGCGAGCGTCCGCTCGGGGGGAAGGGCACTGCCCGCGGCCAGGCTCTTGGTGAGCGCCAGCAGGCTGCGCTTGACGTCGTAATATTTCGGGATTCTGGGGGAATCTTCCGTCACGCTCGCACCTCGTCCGGAGGTTCGAGGCCGGCGGGACCCGTGTCCCACCCGCGGGCCCGCTCGTTTCGCTCACTCACATGGTCACCTTCATCTCGGCCACGGCGGTGAGCGCACCCCTGATCACCGCTAGATCGTCGGAACTCAGATTGGCCCGCGCGGTCAACCGCAGGCAAGAGCGGCCGACCGGTACCGAGGGCGGACGGAAGCATCCGACGCGCACCCCGTGTTCCGCACAGATGACGGCGGCCCGAAGCGCCGTCTCGGGTTGGCCGAGCACGATCGGGACGACCGCACCCGCCGGATCGTTGGTCTCCAGACCGAGGTCGCGGGCCAGGGCGGCCAGCTCCTTCGCTCTGGTGAGCACGTATCCGGGCAGTTCGGGCTGATTGTGAAGGATATCCACCGCGGCGAGTGCCGCAGCCACGCTCCCCGGAGCGAGCGCGGTGTCGAAGATGAAGGAACGGCCCGTGTTTATCAGGGTTTCGATGACCTCGGGGGCGCCGAGGACGGCCCCACCCTGGGATCCGAGGGATTTGGAGAGTGTGACCGTTCTCACAACGGTCGGCTCCCCGGCCAGGCCCGCGGCGTGCACCGCCCCCCGCCCCCCGGTCCCGAGGACCCCCAGGGAGTGCGCCTCGTCCACGACCAGCAGCGCGCCCTGCCGTACGGCTGCCGCGTGCAGATCGGCCAGCGGGGCCAGGTCGCCGTCGACGGAGAAGAGGGCGTCGGTGACCACGATCGCGTGCTCGGTCTCCCGGTCGGCGAGCGCCTTCTCGACGGCCGTCACGTCCCGGTGCGGGGTGACCGTCACGGGTGAGCGCGACAGGCGGCAGGCGTCCACGATCGAGGCGTGGTTGCCCGCGTCGGAGACCACCAGGGCGTCCCGGCCGAGCGCCGTGACGGCCGCCAGGTTGGCCAGGTAGCCGGAGGAGAACACCAGGGCGCCCCGCGCGTCCGTGAAGGCGGCCAGACGCTCCTCAAGGCGGGCGTGCAGCGCGGTCGAACCGGTCACCAGCCGGGAGCCGGTCGAGCCCGTTCCCCACTCGAAGGCCGCCGCGGACGCCGCCTCGGCCAGCCGCCGGTCTCCGGAGAGCCCGAGATAGTCGTTGGAGGCCAGATCGAGCAGGCTGTCGTCGCAGGCCCGGGGACGAAGGACCCGCCTGAGCCCCGCCGCCTCCCGCGCCACCGCGGCGGCGCGGAAGCGCGCCAGCGGATCGGGCCCATGTGTCATAGGGGCATTTTCCCAATGTGGTGTGCCCGATTCGCGTTGGGCCCCTCAAACCACGCATGATGCACGAGTGCCGACTCTAAGCGACCTGGCGGTTCGTCACACCGCGCTCGACGACGCGGACCTCGAGTGGATGCACTCGCTGGTCTCCGACTGGCAGCTCCTCGCCGACCTGTCGTTCGCCGACCTCATCCTGTGGATCCCGCTCCGGGAGGGCACCGGCTGGATCGCGGTCGCCCAGATGCGGCCGACCACGGGCCCCACCGTCTACCACGACGACATCGTGGGGATGACCGCGGCCAAGGGGGAGCGGGCGCTCATCGACACCGCCTGGAACGAGAGGCGCATCTGCCGCGAGGGCGACCCCGACTGGTCGAGCGGCGTGCCCGTGCGCGAGGAGACCATTCCCGTACGGCGCGCCGACCACTTCATCGGCGTGATCCAGCGCTCCACGAACCTCTCCTCGGCACGCACCCCGTCACGGCTCGAACTGACCTATCTGCAGAGCGCCTCCGACCTGGCCCAGATGGTGGCCGAGGGACGCTTCCCCTTCTCCGGCGCCGAGCCGATCCTGGTCCGCTCCCCGCGCGTCGGCGACGGGCTGCTCAGGCTCGACCGCGCGGGGCGGGTCACCTACGCCTCGCCCAACGCCCTGTCCGCCTACCGCAGGCTGGGGCTCAACGCGGACCTGGTCGGGGCCGAGCTCGGCCGTACGACGGCGAACCTGTGCTACTCCGACGAGCCCATCAACGAGAACCTGATGATCGTGGCCAGCGGCCGGGAGCCGAGGGAGACCGAGGTCGAGTCGGGCGGAACGGTCGTGCAGCTTCGGGCGATCCCGCTGGTCGTCGGGGGCGGGCGCATCGGCGCGCTGGTGCTCATCCGCGACGTGACGGAGCTGCGCCGCCGCGAGCGGGAGCTGATGACCAAGGACGCGACCATCAGGGAGATCCACCACCGGGTCAAGAACAACCTGCAGACGGTGGCCGCGCTGCTGCGGCTGCAGGCCAGGCGGCTGCAGGTGCCCGAGGGTCGCGAGGCGCTGGAGGAGGCGGTGCGCAGGGTCGGCTCGATCGCGATCGTGCACGAGACGCTGTCCCACACGCCGGAGGAGCAGGTCGACTTCGACGACATCGCCGACCGGGTGATCGCGATGACGGGGGAGGTCGCCGCCCCGGAGGCGCAGGTGGTGCCGCGTCGCATCGGGACGTTCGGGGTGCTGCGCTCGGAGATCGCGACGCCGCTGGCGATGGTCCTCACCGAGCTGCTGCAGAACGCGGTCCAGCACGGGCTGGCCCAGCGTCCGGGGAAGCTCCAGGTGATCGTCGACCGGGGTGCGGACCGGCTCGACGTGATCGTCTCCGACGACGGCAACGGCCTGCCGGAGAACTTCGACCTGGAGTCGTCGACCAGCCTCGGCCTGCAGATCGTGCGGACGCTCGTGGTCGGCGAGCTGTCGGGCAGGCTGGCGATCGAACCCCGCCAGGGCGGAGGCACCGAGGTGACGCTCAGCATCCCTCTCCCCGTGACCTGAGACCTCAGGGCCTGGTCATGGGGAGGGGGGCGCGGGAGCCGTCGTTCGGTTTGCTATGGTTCTGTCGGATCGCTGAAGTCAAGCGCTGATACGGGCACGGACGCGTGCCGTGCGACGCTTGAGGGCGCGGCGTTCGTCCTCGCTCAGGCCGCCCCAGACACCGGCGTCCTGACCGGACTCCAGTGCCCACTTCAGGCAGGCTTCGCTGACGCTACAGGTACGGCAGACCTGCTTGGCCTCTTCGATCTGCATCAGGGCGGGGCCGGTGTTGCCGATCGGGAAGAAAAGCTCGGGGTCCACGTCACGGCAGGCGGCTCGGTGGCGCCAGTCCATGCGTCCACTCCTTCGGAAGAGGAGCCCTTGGCTTCGGCTCCGGCGGTGTACTTTGTGAAGACTTTCACTAATCAGCGCGAATGATCACCCGAGCCTGGTTCGGTTCGGGGTCCCATTCACTTGATCGCCGGTGGCCCAGGAGCGATGTCTCCGCTCAAAGGTCCTACGTTCCGACGTCAATGTTGAGATTGTCAGCCACGCTCAGTACATGCAAGAGGTTTGGGAGAAGGTTTTGCCTGATATGCATGTCGGATGCGTCACACGATGACCGGATGTAACGGGTCAGACCACCACTTGTAATGCCTTCGGGATGGACCGGAAGGTCACCCGTTCGACCTCTCCGAGGTAGTCGCCGTCGAGCTGGAAGGCCACGGGCCGCTGCGCGCTCAGCGTGAACTCCCGCTCGTCGTGGAGTTGCACCAGGTGACGGCCGGTGGGCAGGGTCTCGCGCACGCCGATGATCTGCGGCATCAGATGGCACATCGCCGCGGGACCGAGATGCTGCAACCCCAGCAGGTCCAGGCCCGTTTCGAAACTCGCCCACGGCGTCGGGCAGACCGGCGTGGACCCCACGTAGGTCCAGGGCGAGGTGTTGGAGACGATCGCCATGAAGAGGCCGTCAGCGGGCGGAACCTCGGGCCCCTCGACCCTCATGGGGGCGTGCCGCCTGTCCGTCGACAGATAGTGGTGCAGCGCCGTGTTCACGTAGCGGGTGGGTGTGGCCTTGCGCCCGGCGCCACGCAGCCCCTCGACCGCCCTGATCACCTCGGCGTCATATCCGAGCCCGCTGCAGAAGGTGAAGTATCTGCGCCTGCCGTTCCAGGTCGCCTGGCCGAGCCCGACGGTCCTGCGCCTGTCGTCACGCAGGGCCTCCAGGATCGCGCCGACCGCCTCGACCGGATCGTTGGGCAGCCCGAGCGCCCGCGCGAAGACGTTGGCGCTGCCACCGGGGATCGTCAGCAGCGCCGGACGGCCCGCGGCCCCACCGCTCGCGTCGCCGTCATCGGAGCCGTCATCGGACGAATCTTCCCGTGGGGGAGTCTCGTCGTCGATCTCCTCGGTGACGTCCCCCGTGCCGAGCAGACCGTTCACGGCCTCGTTGACCGTGCCGTCACCGCCCAGCACGGCGACCACGTTGAAGCCGGAGCCATGGGCCTTGCGGGACAGATGGGCCGCGTGCCCGCGGTACTCGGTCTCCTCGACCGTCAGGTCCATCGTCGCGCCCAGTGCTCTGATCAGCACGTCCCGAGTCCGCTGGTTGGTCGTGGTGGCCTTGGGGTTCACCAGGAGCATCGCGCGCATAACGCCAGCGTATCCGCCGGGACCACGCCCACGGCGGCCAAGAAGGAAGCGAGATATCCCGGCGATAGGCTTTGGCCGTGCCGAATCCAGTGCCGGACCCCGTACCGGAGCACCGTCCGCTCACCCTCACCGTCGCCGCCGTCGTCATGGCGCTCGAAGGTGTCGTCACCCTGCTGCTCGGTGGCTACGTCGGCGTCGAGACGGTCGTCGGGCAGCCCTCCGACGCGGTGAGCTCGGCCTTCGTCGCGGGCTTCGGGATCCTGCTCGGCGCCGCGCTGCTCTGGGTCGGCCTGGGCATGCTGCGGACCGAGCGGTGGTCCAGAAGCCCCGGGGTGCTCGCCCAGATCTTCGCCGTCGTCGTCGGCGTCACGCTGATCCAGTCCGACCAGCGGACGATCGGCATCCCGCTGGTCGCCGTGGCGTTGATCGGACTGGTCGCGCTGCTGTCACCCCCGACGACCCAGGCGCTCTACGGGGAGCACCGGGACGGCGTCTAGTCCTCCGCCGTCAGCCCCTCACGGAGCTGGGCCAGAGTCCTGGCCAACAGGCGGGACACGTGCATCTGCGAGATGCCCAGCTCGGTGGCGATCTGCGACTGGGTCATGTTGCCGAAGAACCGCAGCAACAGGATGCGCTTCTCGCGAGGCGGCAGCCGTTCGAGAAGAGGCTTGAGCGACTCGCGGTACTCGACACCCTCAAGGGAGTCGTCCACGATGCCGAGGGAGTCGGCGACCGCGGGCGCGTCGTCGTCACCGGAGTCGGGCGCGTCGAGAGAGACCGTGGAGTAGGCGTTGGCCGACTCAAGCCCCTCAAGCACCTCCTCCTCGGTCATCTTCAGGAACGTGGCGAGCTCCCCGACGGTCGGGGCACGCCCCTCGCGCTGGGACAGCTCACTGATCGCCTTGGTGAGCGAGAGCTTCAGCTCCTGCAGGCGGCGCGGCACACGGACCGCCCAGCCCTTGTCACGGAAGTGACGTTTGATCTCGCCCACGATCGTCGGAGTGGCGTAGGTGGAGAACTCCACCCCACGGGCGAGGTCGAAGCGGTCGATCGACTTGATCAGACCGATGGTCGCGACCTGGGTGAGGTCGTCGAGCCACTCGCCCCGGTTGCGGAACCGGCGGGCGAGGTACTCCACGAGAGGAAGGTGGAGCTCGACGAGCTCGTCACGGATGCGCTGGCGCCGTGAGTCGTCGGGGGTCAACTCCGCCAGTTCCGCGAAAAGCAGGCGCGCGCGCACCCGGTCGGGCACCGCGTGGTCGCTGGCGGCCATGGCACGAGTCCTTTCCGTCACGCCGGCCTCGCCGCGCCTCGGCGCTTGCGTAGCACGATCGCCATGCGGTCGGGGGAGTCGGTTACGGCGTCCACGTCGTCGGCGAGCGCGGTGAGCACCATCCAGGCGAAGTCGTCGCGCTTCGGCGCCGCACTGCCGACCGTGCTGACCTCGACACTGACCTGCATCAGCTGCCCGGTCAGCTCGAACTCGGCCGTCAGGTCGGTGCCGGGGACGGCCTGCGTCAGCAGCATCGCGCACGCCTCGTCGACCGCTATCCGGAGATCCTCGATCTCGTCGAGCGTGAAGTCCAGTCGCGCGGCCAACCCGGCGGTCGCCGTACGCAGCACGGACAGATAGGCACTCGCGGCCGGCAGCCGGACGCTGACCACGTCACGGATCGCGCCCATGTCGACCGCGGGTGTCTCGGTGTGTTCGGTCACGTTCCTCCTCGCAGAGTCGCTGACTGCAACCTACAGCCCCACGACGGTGGTTGGCCCGCTTGGACTCGCGATCCGGGTGATTTGGCACCTCAAGAACACTTTAAGACACCAGAACGGGCTCCAAGAACAGGTCAGGCCCCGTGTGGTCGCACCCCACACGAGGCCTGGACGTGCCGATCATCGGGCTCCTGGCTCAGGCGGCCTTGGTCGCCCAGAAGATCTTCGAGATCTCGTCGATCTTGGCCAGGAGCTCGTCCGCCTGGGCCACGTCGACGGTGCCCTTGCCGCCCGCGGCGCCCGCGAGCTTGGTGGCCTCCCAGAAAAGCTGGTGAAGCTGGGGGTAGGCCTCCAGGTGCGGCGGCTTGAAGTAGTCGGTCCACAGCACCCACAGGTGGTGCTTGACCAGCTCGGCCCGCTGCTCCTTGATGATCAGCGCGCGGGTGCGGAAGACCGGGTCCTCGTTCGCGTTGTACTTCTCGATGATGGCCTTGACGGACTCGGCCTCGATGCGGGCCTGGGCCGGGTCGTACACGCCGCACGGCAGATCGCAGTGCGCGGACGCGACATGCCGGGGTCGCAGAAGTCGTGCAAGCATCGGAAAATCCTTCCTTGATGCTGAGATCAGCATGGTCCGTTACCGACCTTACTCGCCTTCAAATGCCGTATGGGATGGGGTTGAGCTCCGTGAGAGTGCGTGTCGAGGGAGACTCGATGCTGCCCGTGCTGCGCCCCGGCGACTGGCTCTGGGTACGGCGCGGCGCCCCCGTCAGGGCTGGGGATCTGGTGGTCGCGAGGCTCCCCTCCGACCCGGCGCTGCTCATCGTCAAGCGGGCCGCCTGGCGCGAGGGGGAGGGGTGGTGGCTGGAGAGCGACAACCAGCGCGCCCCCGGCCGCAGGGACAGCTGGGACTTCGGCGCCGTGCCCCCCTCGGCACTGGTCGGCCGGGTGGTGCTGCGTTACTGGCCGCCGCCCTTCCTGCGGGCCCGGTAGGCGGCCACGTTCGCCCTGCTGGCGCAGCGCTCCGAGCAGTAACGCCTCGACCGGTTCGACGAGGTGTCCAGGAAGGCCCTCCTGCAGGGGGCCGCCTGGCACAGGCCAAGCCTGCTCACCCCCAGGTCGGTCACCAGGGTGGCCAGGCCCATCACGGCCCCCACGGCGTACTGCTCCGCCGTACGGCCGCCTTCGGTGAGGTGCATGTGCCAGCGCTGGCCGTCGTGGCCGGAGATCTGCGGCTGCACCGGATGCCGGATCAGCAGGGAGTTGAGCCGCTCGACCACCTCGGCCTCGTCACCGGCCTGCGCGGCCTCGAAGACGGCGACCAGCTCCGCGCGCAGGTCCCGCAGCGCGTCGAGGTCACCGCGGGTGAGGCGCAGACCCGGCCGGTGACGACCGCCCTCCTCCAGCAGCGCGCGCAGGCCCTCCAGACCGGCCAGCCGGTCCGGATTGTTGATCAGCAGTACGGCCAGCTCGGCGTAGGAGGTCAGATCCATCGGACGGTTCCGTCGTAGTAAGCGTTGGCGACGGGGCCGCATCCTACAGGCGCGGCCCGCCCGTCACCATGTAACGAAAGAGGCCCTCCGCCATGTAACGAAAGTAAGTGGCCCCTGTCCCCTGGTGGGAGGGCGCGCTGTGGCAGAATCGAGCAACGGGTGACCCCCGTACCCCTCCAGACGGCCCCACGAGCAGGCCCCGAGCGACTACCGAAGCCCGGGCCAGGCCCGCGGTGGCGCGTCTAAGAAGGACCAATCCGTCTGAGTCTGACTGAACTACAGGGGTCGCTGTGGCTGTCACGCCATCTTCCATCTCTCTTGAATCCCTCGATCTCGATCCGGCCTTCGCCCTGCACCGCGGGGGCAAGCTGGAGGTCCGCTCGACCGTTCCCGTCCGCGACGCCGACGACCTGGCTCTGGCCTACACGCCCGGTGTCGCGAAGGTCTGCAGCGCGATCGCCGACGAACCCGACCTCGTCAACGACTACACCTGGGTCTCCAACGTGGTCGCCGTCGTCTCCGACGGCACCGCCGTGCTCGGCCTCGGGGACATCGGCCCCGCCGCCGCCATGCCGGTCATGGAGGGCAAGGCCCTGCTGTTCAAGCAGTTCGCCGGGGTCGACGCGGTGCCGATCTGCATCAGCTGCACCGGTGTCGACGAGATCGTCGAGACCGTCGTGCGCCTTGCCCCCTCCTTCGGAGGCGTCAACCTGGAGGACATCAGCGCCCCCAGGTGCTTCGAGATCGAGGACCGGCTGCGCGAGCTGCTGGACATCCCCGTCTTCCACGACGACCAGCACGGCACCGCGATCGTCGTGCTCGCGGCGCTGAAGAACGCCGCCCGGCTGACCGGGCGCTCGCTGGGCGACCTGCGGGCCGTGGTCGCGGGCGCGGGCGCCTCCGGCGTCGCCGTGAGCCGCATCCTCCTCAACGCCGGCATCGGGGACATCGCGGTCGCCGACTCCAAGGGCCTCATCCACGAGGGCCGCGAGGGGCTCAACCCGGTCAAGGAGGCCCTGGCGCGCGACACCAACAGGGCGGGCCTGCGCGGCTCGACCGAGTCGGCGCTGGCCGGGGCGGACGTGTTCGTCGGCCTGTCCGGTTCGACAGTCTCCGAGGAGGCCGTCGCCTCGATGGCGAAGAACTCCATCGTCTTCGCGCTGTCCAACCCGACCCCGGAGGTCCACCCGGAGGTCGCCAGGAAGCACGCCCACGTGGTGGCGACCGGCCGCTCCGACTTCCCCAACCAGATCAACAACGTGCTGGCCTTCCCCGGCGTCTTCCGCGGGGCGTTCGACGTCCGCGCCACGGCCATCACCGAGAACATGAAGGTGGCCGCCGCGGAGGCGCTGGCCTCCGTCGTCGGTGACGACCTGTCCGCCGACTACGTGGTCCCGAGCCCGTTCGACGAGCGGGTGGCCCCCGCGGTCATCGCCGCCGTCGCCGAGCAGGCCCGTCTCGACGGAGTCGCCCGCAGGTAGCGACCCCCAGTCTCAGACCCGTTCTGTCCGGGTCAGTCCTTCCCGTCCGCCGGCCGGGACCTGCACAGGTCACCCCCTTCCAGCTCCACCGGCGGACCACCCTCGTGGGGACGCCCCTCGCCCGATCGGCGAGGGGCGTCTTTTGCTTTGCGAATCCATGAGGAATGTTCACGGAATGTGCTATAAAAATGGCGTTCCGTTACCTACTCGCGTGAGAGGCATGCGGGGCGGGTTGCCGGTGGCCGTCACAGACGGCCGTGTCCCCAGTGCTCAGACAGTTCTCACGGTGAGGAGAGCGATGGAACGCGAGCCGAACCGCGCACTTCAGCGGCTTATCGCCGAGTCGGGTTTCACCCACAAGGGGCTTGCCCGCAGGCTCAACGACCTCGGGGTGACCCGTGGCCTGTCCGGCCTGAAGTACGACCACAGTTCCGTGCTGCGCTGGATCGGCGGCCAACGACCGAGAGGCCCGGTCCCCGTGCTGCTCGCGGAGATCTTCTCCCTCCGGCTCGGCAGGGCGGTCGGCGTCGAAGACCTCGGCCTGCCCGCCGTCTCCACCCCCACCGACCTGGGGCAGGAGTTCACCCACACGTGGCAGGAAGGGATCGCGACCGTGACAGCACTGTGGCGCGGGGACGTCGAACGACGCAGGTTCCTGCTCGACTCCACCTTCGCGATCGGCGCGGGCTCGACCGGTGCCCTGCGCTGGCTGACCCTGCCCGTCGAGGGACACCCCACGGCCAACGGCCCCCGGCGGGTCGGGATGGCCGACATCGCCGCGATCAAGGAGGTCACCCGGTCCTTCGGCGAACTCGACAACAGGTTCGGCGGCGGCAGGGTCAGGTCGGCGGTCGTGAAGTACCTCGACACCGCAGTCGCCCCGCTGCTCGGCGAGGGCTCCTACGCCGAGACGACAGGCAGGGCGCTGGCCTCGGCCGCGGCCGAGCTGACCAGGCTGGCCGGATGGATGGCCTACGACCTGGAGCAGCACGGTCTGGCCCAGCGTTACCTGATACAGGCGCTGCGGCTGGCCAGGGAAGCAGGCGACCACGGCCTCGGGGGAGAGATCCTCGCGGGGATGAGCCACCAGGCCCTGTACATCGGACAGCCCGCCCACGCCCTCGACCTGGCCAGGGCCGCCCAGCTCTCGGCCCGCCGCGCCGGGATCTACGCCCTGCTGGCAGAGGCCCACGTCGTCGAGGCCCACGCCCACGCCCTGCTTGAGGACCGTGTGGCCTGTGGAGCCGCCCTGCACGAGGCGGAGACGGCCTTCGACAGGCGTGAGACGGGGGAGCGGCCCGACTGGATCGCCTACTTCGACGAGGCCTATCTGTCGGCCAAGTTCGCCCACTGCTTCCGCGACCTAGGCGACGGGGCGGCAGCCGTACGGCATGCGCAGCGGTCGTTGGACATGGACGGCCGCTACGTCAGAGGTCGGATGTTCAACCTGGCATTGCTGTCAGCGGGGCTGTTGCAGAGCGGGGATCTGGAGCACGCCTGCGTCGCGGCGACCGAGGCGCTCGACCTGGCCGTGGGGCTGCAGTCGGCGAGGACCCGGTCCTACGTGGCGGACCTGCGCCGCAGGCTGGCCCCCTTCGCCGGGAACAGAACGGTCGCTGAGCTGGACGTTCGTGCAGGAGAACTCGTCTCCGCTCCCTGACAGGCATTCCTGACGTCGTACGGCGGGCAGGGGCGCACGGACTTTACAGCGGACATGACAGAAGAGACCCGGCGTGCGCATCGCCGGGTCTCTTCTGTGTGGAACAGGGTGAGCCGGAGGGCCTGGACCCTCCGGCTCAGTGGATCATCGGATCCTTACGGCTTACTTGTAGAGCTCGCCGTTCGGGCCAACGATCTTGCCGGACCAGGTCGCGGCGGCCTTCTTGTAGATGTCGGCGGTCTCGCCGTCGAAGTAGGCCGAGGTGACCAGGTCGTAGCGGCCGTTCTTGTCCTGGTCACCGAACTGGCTGGTGACACCGTTGACGAAGCCGAGACGCTTGGCGTTGTTGTACTTCAGGACCCAGGGGCCACCGTCGGCGCCGGGGGTGAGGGCACCCTTGACGCCGATGTGCTCCTCGATCTTCTGCGCGGCGGAGACGTACACCTTGCCGGAGGTCTTGCCGTACACCCACTTGGGGGTGATGCCGGTGTAGGGCTTGTCACCGTCGGGGTGCGGGCCCTCCGGGTAACCGAAGATGTACACGGCCTGGCCGGTCTTCTGGTTCCACGCGAAGCCCTGGCCACCGACGTTGTCACCGAGGCGACCGGCGTCCTTGGAGATCTCGATGTGGTAGGTCTTCAGGTACCACTTGGTGGTGGTCACCGTGGTGGAGTTGACCCACTTCAGGATGAAGTACTGGGTCTGGTACCACTCGATCTCGGTGCCGTTCTTGTCCTTCTTGGCGGTCAGCTCGCCCAGGAACTTACCGGCGGCCTTCTCCGCGAGGAGCTTCTTGTAGGTCTCCTGGCTGATGGAGTCCTTGTCCGCGTAGGCCTTCTCGCCGTTGTCGAACTTCGAGGTGAGGTTCGGGGCCTTCTGGTAATCGTAGGAGCTGACCTCGACGGTCAGCAGCTTGACGCCGTCCTTGCCCTTTTCGGTCAGGTAGGGCTTGACCGACTCCCACGTGAAGTGCTTCTGCGGGGGGTTGACGGTCTCGACCGTGGTCGCGACCGTGTCCTCCTTGGAGTACGGGCCCTCGGGGCCGTACTTGGCGAGGCCGGCGGCGCCTTCCTCGGCGGAGACTTCCTTGACGTCGACGTACTTCGAGCCGACGAACTTCTTGTACTCGTCCTGGGTGACGACCTTGTCGCCGCCGTAGAAGACACCGTTGTAGACGGTGACGAACGCGTAGTCGCGGTCGTAGTCCTCGTAGACGTCGAAGTCGTAGTGCGTCCAGGCGGTCTTACCGACGTAGATGCCGTAGGGGGTCTTGCCCTGGTAGTAACCCGGGACGAACACCCAGTTCTTCAGCACCTCGGCGTCGCCGACACCGGCGGTGTCGTAGACGTTGTGGGCGGCGGTGACGACCAGGTTGCGGTACTTCGACTGGATCGAAGCGCCGGAGGCCCAGCGGTTCTTGCCCTGCTTGTCGGTCCAGAACACCTTGCCGATGTTCTTCGGCAGGTTGATGTTCTTGACCTTGGACGCGACGACCTTCTCCTCGCCCGTCGGCAGCACGGAGCCGGGCTTGCCATCGGGGGAGTAACCGCCGCCGGACTTCCAGGAGGTCGGAGCGGCGTCGTGGTAGTAAGCCGTGGCGCTCTTCAGAGCGGCATTGTTGGACTCGGTCCAGTAGTTCACGACCGAAACCGCGTCAGCGTTGTTGTTCGCCAGCGGGTCGGTCGCCAGGTCCGGGGCGGCCTGGGCGGTGCCGGCCAGGCCAGCGGCCAGCAGACCAGTGGCGAGAACGGCGCCACCGGCAGGGAGGAGGATGCGCTTCAAGGGAACTCCTTGGTCTGATGTGGAACGCATCTTGCGTCCCATGCGTCAGTAAAGGGATAGCCAGGAACATACAGTGTCGATCTTGAAGAGCGGAAGCCGGTTGGCGAAGCCGCGAAGCGCCCAAACCTCCCGATATCATTCTGTTACCTTTATGGAGTCGTGTCGTCTCCCTGGTGGTTGCTGGCGATCTACAGTGTTTTTGCAGATCAACTTGACTATGTTGTTGGTGTGTCTGAAGTGGCGTATTCGTCCCAATACTTTGGGTTACATTGCTTGATGTGATGCAGATCACATCAATCTGATGGCACCGAATCCGGGCGATTCACGTCTAACGAGCCTCGCTCGGAGGGTCGTGAGCCACTGAACCTCGGTCGCGAAGGGCTCCTCCGGCACGAGTTTTTGGGCATGACAAAGGGGCCCGGTGTGCGCACACCGGGCCCCTTCGTTGTGGAGCTGGGTGAGTCAGGGGTTTGGACCCCCTGACTCGGAGACCGTCAGGTCCCTAGGGCTTACTTGTAGAGCTCGCCGTTCGGGCCAACGATCCTGCCGGACCAGACGTTCGCGGCCTTCTTGTAGATGTCGGCGGTCTCGCCGTCGAAGTAGGCCGAGGTGATCAGGTCGTAGCGGCCGTTGCCGTCCTGGTCACCGAACTGGCTGGTGACACCGTTGACGTAGCCGAGACGCTTGTTGTTGTTGTACTTGAGGACCCAGGGGCCACCGTCGGCGCCGGGGGTGAGAGCACCCTTGACGCCGATGTGCTCCTCGATCTTCTGCGCGGCGGAGACGTACACCTTGCCGGAGGTCTTGCCGTAGACCCACTTGGGGGTGATGCCGGTGTAGGGCTTGTCACCGTCGGGGTGCGGGCCCTCCGGGTAGCCGAAGACGAAGACGGCCTGGCCGGTCTTCTGGTTCCACGCGAAGCCCTGACCACCGACGTTGTCACCGAGGCGACCGGCGTCCTTGGAGATCTCGATGTGGTGGGTCTTCAGGAACCACTTGGTGGTGGTGGCGGTGGTGGACTTGACCCACTTCACGATGAAGTACTGGGTCTTGTACCACTCGATCTCGGTGCCGTTCTTGTCCTTCTTGGCGGTCAGCTCGCCCAGGAACTTGCCGGCGGCCTTCTCCGCGAGGAGCTGCTTGTAGGTCTCCTGGCTGATGGAGTCCTTGTCCGAGTAGGCCTTCTCGCCGTTGTCGAACTTCGGCGTGTGGTTCGGGGCCTTCTGGTAGTCGTACGAGGTGACCTCGACGGTCAGCAGCTTGACGCCGTCCTTGCCGTCCTTGGTCAGGTACGGCTTGACCGACTGCCACGTGAAGTACTTCTGCGGGGGGTTGACGGTCTCGACGTTGGTCGCGACCGTGTCCTCCTTGTAGTACGGGCCCTCGGGGCCGTACTTGGCGAGGCCGGCAGCGCCCTCGTCAGCGGAGACTTCCTTGATGTCCACGTACTTCGAGCCGACGAACTTGTCGTACTCAGCGGGAGTGACGACCTTGTCGCCGCCGTAGAAGACACCGTTGTAGACGGTGACGAACGCGTAGTCGCGGTCGTAGTCCTCGTAGACGTCGAAGTCGTAGTGCGTCCAGGCCGTCTTACCGACGTAGATGCCGTAGGGGGTCTTGCCCTGGTAGTAACCCGGGACGAACACCCAGTTCTTCAGCACCTCGGCGTCGCCGACACCGGCGGTGTCGTAGACGTTGTGGGCGGCGGTGACGACCAGGTTGCGGTACTTCGACTGGATCGAAGCGCCGGAGGCCCAGCGGTTCTTGCCCTGCTTGTCGGTCCAGAACACCTTGCCGATGTTCTTCGGCAGGTTGATGTTCTTGACCTTGGTCGCGACGACCTTCTCCTCGCCCGTGGGGAGGACAGCGCCGGGCTTGCCGTCGGGCGAGTAACCGCCGCCGGACTTCCAGGAGGTCGGAGCGGCGTCGTGGTAGTAAGCCGTGGCGCTCTTCAGGGCGGCGTTGTTGGACGCGCTCCAGTACTGAGCGACAGAGGTCGCAGCGGCGTTGTTGTTCGCCAGCGGGTCGGTCGCCCAGTCCGGGGCGGCCTGGGCGGTGCCGGCCAGGCCAGCGGCCAGCAGACCAGTGGCGAGAACGGCGCCACCGGCAGGGAGGAGGATGCGCTTCAAGGGAACTCCTTGGTCTGATGTGGAACGCTCTTGCGTCCCAAGCGTCAGTAAAGGGATGACTGAAACATACAGGGGCGATCTTCGTAAGCGGAAGTCTCTCCGTTCAGTAAAGTCGCCGGTCAACCCCTCCGGGACCGGTCCAAGGAGGCGCGGTGAAGGTGTGGCTCATGTGGCTCAAGTGAGGCATAGTGCCTATTTCGGCAGATCAGCGAAATGTTGATATTGAAGATCAAGATCGTTTTCCGGAGGGCCCTCCGGTTCCAGTCCCGGATGTTGTGTGACGCAGATCACAGTTTTCGATGGCACCAAAACGGCTCGAACTACGTCTAACGCGCCCGTAGTCAACCTGTCGTGGAATCGTCACTCACTGGGAAGTCGGACAAAAAGGACGCGAGGCCCGGCGGATGCCGAGCCTCGCGCTGTGTGAGGAGAGAAAAAGCCTCAGGTTCTACCGGTAGAGCTCCCCGTTGGGGCCGACGATCTTGCCGGACCAGACGTTGGAGGCCTTGCGGTAGATGTCGGCGGTCTCACCGTCGAAGTACGGCGAGGTGATCAGGTCGTAGCGGCCGTTCTTGTCCTGGTCGCCGAAGAGGCTGGTGACGCCGTTGACGTAGCCCAGGCGCTTGGCGTTGCTGTACCTGACGAGCCAGGGGCCACCGTCGGCGCCGGGGGTGAGGGCGGCCTTGAGGCCCACGTGCTCCTCGACCTTCTCGGCGGGCGAGACGTAGACCTTGCCGGTGGTCTTGCCGTACACCCACTTGGGGGTGACGCCGGTGTAGGGCTTGTCGCCGTCGGGGTGCGGGGCCGCGGGGTAGCCGAAGACGTACACGCCCTGGCCGGTCCGCTGGTTCCAGGTGAAGCCCTGACCGCCGACGTTGTCACCGAGGCGACCGGCGTCCCTGGACAGGCCGATGAAGTAGCTGCCACCCCTGGTCCACTTGGGCCCGGTGAACCTGTCGTACTCACCCTTGGTGACCTTCTTCTCGCCGTTGGCGAGGACACCGTTGTAGACGGTGACGAACGCGTAGTCGCGGTCGTAGTCCTCGTAGACGTCGAAGTCGTAGTGCGTCCAGGCCGTCTTACCGACGTAGATGCCGTAGGGCGCCTTGCCCTGGTAGTAGCCGGGGACGAAGACCCACCTGTCGAGGACCTTGGGGTCACCCACGCCCGCGGTGTCGTAGACGTTGTGGGCGGCGGTGACGACCAGGTTGCGGTACTTCGACTGGACCGAGGTGCCCGAGGCCCACTTCGCACGCCCGCCGGCGTCGACCCAGAAGACCTTGCCGACGGTCCTGGGCAGGTTGATGTTCTTGACGACGGCCGGGGCGGCCTTCTCCTCGCCGATGGGAAGCACGGAGCCGGGCTTGCCGTCGGGGGAGTAGCCGCCACCGGACTTCCAGGAGGGCGGGGTGCTGTCGTGGTAGTAGGCCGTGGCGCTTCTGAGGGCGGCGTTGTTCGACGCGGTCCAGAAGTCGACGACGGAGACCGCCGCGGCGTTGTTGGCGGCCAGCGGGTCGGTCGCCCAGTCCGGGGCGGCCTGGGCGGTACCGGCCAGACCGGCGGCCAGCAGACCTGCGGAGACGGCGGTACCGGCGACGGGAAGGAGGATGCGCTTCAAGACTGCTCCTTGCGCTGCTTGAGTGCAGGCATCGGAATCATGGGACGACAAAAACCTATGCAGACAGGTAAGGACAAAAGTTGATATAAGGCCGCCTTAAGGTTCTCTTAAGGTAGCCATAAGGCTCAGATAAGGTCAGAAGGCACGCTGTCGGTCGGCGTACTCGTAGACCACGTAGGTCGACTGGATGAAGTACGGCGAGGAGATGCGGTCGTACTTCTTGTCGGTGTCGGTGTCCCACGCGAAGCTGTTGACGCCGTTCAGATAGCCGACGCCCTGCTTGGGATCGTAGTAGATCAACCAGGGTCCACCGCTCGCTCCACCGGTGAACGTGCAGCCCAGCGAGATGCCCACCTCGACCAGCCGGGTCGGCGCCTTGGTCTGGTAGGTGCGCCCGTCACACCACAGCATCCGCTGCCCGTCGTACGGCCTGCTGCCGTCGATGTTGGGCGCGGCCGGATAGCCGAAGGCGAAGACGGACAGGCCGACGCCGCGGTTGACCATCAGGCCCTGGCCGCCGACGTTGTCCTCAAGACTGCCGACCGGCTCCATCTGGTAGGTGTTCGCCGTCTTGCCGGGCTTCCAGACGAACCCGTCGTGCACCGTCACGAAGGCGTAGTCGTAGTCGTAGTCGCCCTGGGCGGTGAAGTTCTCGTGCAGGTTGAGCGAGTGGCCGACGTAGATGCCGTAGGGCGTCTTGCCCTGGTTGTAGCCCGGGATGAAGATCCAGTAGTCGGCGGCCTTGCCCTGCTTGGGGTCGTAGGCGCAGTGCCCGGCCGTGGCGACCAGGTGGTGGTTCTTCGAGGCGACGGCCGAGGCGGAGCACCAGTACTCCTTGTTGCCGATCTTGAAGAAGACCTTGCCGACCGTGCGGGGGAGGTTGCTGTCCGAGGGCTGCTTCTTCGTCGGCAGGACGGGGCTGACGACCGGGGAACCCGCCTTGGAAGACTTGGAGGTGCTGTAGGTGACGGCCTTGACCGCCGTGCCGCCGCTGGCCGTACCGGACGGGGTCGGGGAGACCGGGGCGGATGAGGCCTTGCTGCCGTCGCTGGGCTTGACCTCGGGGGTCGCGGGGTTGTTGTTCTGTGCCTGCTTGAGCTTGGCGGGGCTCCAGTACTCGGCGATCCGCTTCACGTCCGCGCCGGTCCTGGTCAGCGTGACGGAGGTGATGCTGCTGGCCACGGCCTTCTCAGCCCGGGCGCCCGCGGCGTCGGCGCTCCCGGCGAACGCGGACACGACGAGCGCACCGGAGGCCACGAGGGCACTCAGGGTGGTCGTCAGCCGCCTCGCACGGGGGGACATGGCGGGCGTATTCCCTTCTGGGGATCAAGGGCCGAAAGCGGGTCGTAAGGGGTGATTTTTCCAGATCAATTTGGTTTTGGGCAGCTTGGTGGGGTGATCTGCTTTGACACCGCTGGCGGAAAGTTTTGCACTGCTACTGAAGAGAGTATGCATCTCCGGACATAAACCTCCCGTCAAGTGGGGGAAGACCCGCCCGAGGGCGGGTCTTCCCGTTCACGAGGTTCGCCCTCAGGTCGGGAACTTCCCGGTCCAGAGGTTGGCCGCGTACTTGTAGATGCCGTAGGTCTCACCGTTGAAGTACGGCGTGGTGACCCGGTCGTAACGGCCGTTCTTGTCACTGTCGAGCGTCAGGCTCACGACGCCGTTGAGGTAGCCGGTCCGCTTGCTGCTCTTGTACTGCAGCAGGAACGGGCCGCCGCTGGCGCCGGGGGTGAAGGCGCACTTGATGGCCTGCTGCTCCTCGGCCTTGAACTGCGCGACGACCGGGGCCGCGCCGGTCGTGCCGTAGCACCACTTCATGGTGTGACCGCTGTAGGGCTTGTCGCCGTCGAGGTGGGCCGAGGCGGGGTAGCCGAACGTGAAGACCTTCTTGCCGGTCTTCTGGTTCCAGCTGAAGCCCTGACCGCCGACGTTGTCGCCGAGACGACCCGCGTCCGCCAGGAGCACCACGTAGAACTTCGTGTGGAAGTAGAGCTCCTTGACCGTGGTCTTCACCCAGGTCTTCACGAAGTACTGGGTCTTGTACCAGGCGATCTCGGTGCCGTTGACGTCCTTGGTCGCCTCCAGCTTGCCGAGGAACTTGCCGTCGGCCTTCTCCTTGAGCAGCTTGTTGTACTGCTCCTGGCTGATGCCGACCTTGCCCTTTTCGTCACTGAGGCGCTCGAACTTGGCGCCGTTGTTCAGGCCGGTCGGGGCCTTGCTGTAGGTGTAGGAGTCAACCTCGACCGCGGTGAGCTTCACACCGTTGCGGCCGTCCTTGATGTAGTCCTCAAGGTACTTCGAGGCGTCGGCGGGCTTGCCGACCGTCTCGACCTCGGGGTCGGCGGTCTTCTTCCAGAACGGGCCCTTCTCGCCGTACTTGGAGTAGCCGGCCTCGTACTCGTCCTTGGTGATCGCCTTGTCCTCGGTGTACTTGAAGCCCTTGGCGGCCTCGTACTCCGAGATCGTGACTTCCTTGACGCCCGTCTGCTTGATGCCGTTGTAGACGTTGACGAACGCGTAGTCGTAGTCGTAGTCCTCGTAGACGTCGAAGTCGTAGTGGACGTTGACCTTCGCGCCGACGTAGATGCCCCAGGGAGCCTTGCCCTGGTAGTAGCCCGGGATGAACACGAAGTTGCTGTAGGGCTTGTTCGTGTCGGTGTCGTAGACGCAGTGCCCGGCCGTGGCGACCAGGTTGCGGTACTTCGACTGCACCGAGGTGCCGGAGCACCAACGCTCCTGGCCCTTGTCGTCGAGGAAGAAGACCTTGCCGACGGTGATGGGGAGGTTCAGGTTCTTGGACCTGCCCGCGCTCTTGCCGCTCTCCCCGGTGGGGGCGATGGTTCCGGACTTGCCGTCGGCGGAGGCCCGCGAGGCGCCGGTCCTGAGCTTGGCGGAGACGGTGCCCTCGGAGACGTAGGTCTTCGCCGACTTCAGCTTGGAGGGGGTCCAGTAGCCCGCGATGGCCTTCGCGTTGCCGGACGCGGCAAGAGTGATCGTCTTGCGGTCGGGGGCGGCCTGCGCCGAGGTCGCGAGGGTCGCACTGACCAGGGAGGTTGCCGCGACGGCACCGCCGAGGGGGAGGATCAGGTGCTTTGCTCGGAAGTTCAATCTAGCTCCTTCTTTGTCATGAGTCGCTCGGGACGCAACCCACGCATGCGTAAAGAGACAAGTGCTGACCGTACTAGGCAAAGAACGGTTAAAGGACTACAAAGCGGACATCACATGGGACCGATATGATTTCGTTACCAAACGGGTGGAACCGAATTCGCAAGATCCACGTCCGATCTGTCCTTCTTTGACGGAGACGGGCGCGGACGGGCGTGCGAGGCCATGAGCTGCGAAAACGCGAGAGTCGGTCGTTGCCGGAGCGGGATGGGTGCGGGAGGCTGAGCCGCACTCGGCGTCACACGACATTCGGGGGAATCCTTGCGACGTCTCACCCGCCTGGCAGCCGCCGGGCTCCTGGCCCTGTCCCTGACAGGCCCCCTGTCCGGTACGGCTGCCGCCTCGCCACCACCTCGCGAGCCCGACCGCACGACGGGCGGCCCCTCACGGCCGGAACCGCCCACGGGAGGACCGTTCCGACCGGCCCCGCCGTACCCGGGGGAGGTCGTGCCGATCGTTCCCGGGCCGGTCAGGCCGATCGGGGTCAGGCCACCGAGCAGGGCGAGGGCGTTCGTCCTCACCTTCGCCCGTGGCGAGAGTCCGACGCCGGTCACCCGGCACGTCCTGCTCACGTGCGATCCGCCGAAGGGCACGCATCTCGACCCGGTCGGGGCGTGCGGCGCGCTGGTCTCCGCCAAGGGGGATCCGGGGTCGCTCGCACCCCTGTCCGGCGTGGTCTGCACGATGCGGTACGACCCGGTCACGGTGACCGCCACCGGAACCTGGGACGGGAGGTTCGTCCGTTTCGTGAAGACCTACGGCAGCGGCTGCTCGCTGTACGCCGCGACCGGCGCGGTCTTCTCCTTCGGAGAGCGCTCACCGCGCTGAAGCGTTGACCCCGGTGCGGGACCGGCCCGCACCGGGGAAAAAACCATTCCCTCCACCGGAGAAAGAAAAAGCGCGACCTTACCAAGTGGTTGACGGAGAAAAGCCCACTTTATGGTCGCGAGCGGGTGGATCAGCAGGTGGGAGCACGTCCCAGGGCTGCCGGCCGTACCACGGGAAACTTCGGCACCACCCGCTTCTGCGGTATCCGTGGAAACCGCGGTCCCGATTCTCCCGCCCATGAGTGTCGCGAGACGGTGACACATCGGTTCCGATTTGTGATCGGGATGATCTAGGCGCGAGCGTCAAACGCCCCGAAGATGGGCGAAAGTCGTAATTTCGTGAAGGCAGTACGAACGTGGTCGGGGATCCGAACGACGTCATCGAGGCCGGGGGACCAGCGGGTTCCCGACGCTGGATCGGGATCGCGGTGCTGGCCGCGCTCGTGGTCGTCCCGGTCGTCAGTCTGCTGGTCAGCAGGGATCCCGGGCTTCCACCCGTCCCCGATCCACGAGCCACCGTTTCGGGCACGGTCTCCACACCGGTCGCTGCGGCGACCCCGACCAACGTGCTCTATCCCAAGCCACGCTCCAAGGGCGACAGGAAGATCCTGGACGTCGTCTTCCCCGACGGCACCAAGGCGGAGATCACCTATCCCGCCGACCTGCGCCTGGCCGAACTGGGCGTACGGCCCGCACGCGGCGGCTGGCTCGACGGCTACTTCAGCCTGTACCGGGAGCTGACCGTTCCCCCGGGAGGGCACGAGGAGGTCTCCCAGGGCGGTCCCATGATCCGCGAGCTGGCCGGCAACAGCACCCTCTGGCAGGCGGCGAGCCCCACGGAGGGGCAGGTCATGCTGTTCGACTTCACCCCCTGGTACGTCACGCTGCGCGACCAGAAGAACGGGATGACCTTCGAACAGCGGCAGTTGTGGGCGAAGAACCTGCACGGCGAAGTGACGAAGGACGGCTACCTCGTGCTGGAGGGCTCCTCTCCCGTACGGCTCGCCGAGCCGGGCCAGATCTTCAGGGGCGGGATCGCCGGGCCGCGGCTGTGGTTCGGCGGATTCGGCGGGCCGCTGGTCGTGGTCGCGCCCATGCCGCACTGTGACACCGCCTCGATCGGCCCGATTGAGGCAGGTCAGGGCGTCTCGAAGAGCGTCTGCAGGAACGGGGTCTACGTCGCCGCCTCTGGTGAGCGGGGAGTCGTGGAGCGGGTGATCGCCGAGGTCAGGGGCAAACTGGTTCGGTAGGGTGCGGCCATGTTCGCCGTAACCGCCACCCGGACCGACCCGGATGACCCGCTCGCCGGCCTCGCGCTCGGGCAGCGCCCCGACCCCGAGGCCCAGGACGGCTGGACCGTCGTCACGGTGCGGGCCGCCACGCTCAACCACCACGACCTGTGGACCCTCAGAGGTGTGGGGATCCGCCAGGAGAGGCTGCCGATCGTCCTCGGCTGCGACGCCGCGGGTGTCGACGAGGACGGCAACGAGGTCATCGTGCACGCGGTGGTCGGTGAGGGACCCGACGAGACGCTCGACCCCCGCAGGTCGCTGCTCTCCGAGGTCCACGACGGCACCTTCGCCGAGCGGGTGGCCGTGCCCCGGCGCAACCTGGTGCCCAAGCCCGCCGCGCTCAGCTTCGAGGAGGCCGCCTGCTTGCCGACCGCGTGGCTGACCGCCTACCGGATGCTGTTCGAGAAGGCGGGTCTGGAACCCGGCTCGACGGTGCTCGTCCAGGGGGCGGGCGGTGGCGTCGCGACCGCGCTGGTCGTCCTGGGCAGGGCGGGCGGCTACCGGGTCTGGGTCACCAGCCGCTCGGAGGACAAGCGGCGCCGCGCCCTGGAACTGGGCGCCGACCAGGTCTTCGACAGCGGCGCCCGGCTGCCGGAGCGGGTGGACGCGGTGATGGAGACCGTCGGCCAGGCCACCTGGGCGCACTCGCTCAAGGCGCTGCGCCCGGGTGGCCGGATCGTCGTCTCGGGTGCCACCAGCGGAGCCGTACCCCCCGCCGACCTCAACAGGGTCTTCTTCCTGCAGCTTTCGGTCGTCGGTTCCACCATGGGCACCCGCGAGCAGTTGGGCAGGCTGGCCCGCTTCCTTGAGCAGACCGGTGCCCGCCCGGTGATCGACCGGGTGCTCCCGCTGGCCGAGGCCCGCTCGGGGTTCGCGGCCATGCGGGACGGCGACGTCTTCGGAAAGATCGTCTTCACGCCGTAAGAAGGGTCAGCGCAGGGCTTCGCGGATGCGGCGGGCGGCGTCGTAGAGCGCGTCCTGCGCGGTGGCCAGTGTCTCCTCGGTCACCCTCCCCGCCGCCGTGTCCTGACGGACCTCCTGGACGAACTCGGCCAGCATCTGCCCGAGCTGGTCGTCGGCGTCCGAGGGGCCGTGACCGGTGAAGCTCTCCGCCCAGTGCTGCTTCCACTCGCGTCGCCACTCGTGGGCCTGGCGCTTCCACTCGTGTTTCTGCCGCTGCCACTCGGCCTTGTGCTCCCGCCAGGTCTCCCGCTGCTCCTGCTTGATCCGCTGCTCGTCCTGTTTGACGCCCTGACGCACCTCGCGGGCCATCTGGGTCAGCTCGTCACGCAGTGACCTGACGGTGTCGCGCACGTCCTCCTTGACCTCGCGGGCGATGTCGCGGACCGACTCGGAGATCTCCTGTTCGAGGTCGGCGAGTTCGTCACCCCTGGCGTTCAGCTCCTGCTCACCCTGCTCGGTGAGGGTGAAGACCTTCTTGCCGTTCACCACCTCGTGGGTGACCAGGCCCTCCTCCTCCAGGCGGGCCAGACGCGGGTAGATCGTGCCGGGCGAGGGCGAGTAGACGCCGAGGAAACGGTCCTGGAGCAGCCGGATCACCTCGTAACCGTGGCGCGGGCTCTCCTGGAGCAGTTTGAGGAGGTAGAGACGCAGCCGCCCGTGGCCGAAGACCGGGCTCATGCCAGTGCTCCCTTCAGCAGGGTGACGTCCGCGGAGAGGGTCGTCGCCGTCAGCGAGGCCATGCCCCCGCCGATCCGGCCACGCAACGACTTCGCTCCCGGCTGGCTGCCGTGGCGCAGCTCGGAGAAGGCGGTGTCGATCCTGCCCGAGGTCGAACGGATGGTGACGTCGGTCTCGACCGTGGGCGGAAGCCTGAGCACGATCTCGCCGGAGACGCTGTTCAGCGTCACGTGACCGGTCGGCGGAAGGTCCAGGTCCGCGGTGATCCGGCCGGAGACGGTGGTCGCGGTCAGGCGGCGGGGCGTGCCCTGGGCCACGGTCAGCTCACCGGAGACGCTCTTGAAGGAAAGGTCGCCGACCAGGCCGCGGCTCTCCACGGTCCCGGAGACGGTGTCGGCGATGATCTCGCCGCTGACCCCGTCGAGCACGATCTCGCCGTTGACGCTCTTGACCGAGGTGCGGTTCTCGAAACCGGCGACGACCGCTGAGGCGGAGACCACTCCCGCGCTGACCGGGCAGTCCTTCGGCACGGTCAGCGTCAGCGTGGTCTCCCTGCGCCCGGGTTGCAGCCAGCCGAGCAGACCCTCCCAGGTCAGGTCCTTGTAGGCGACGCTGAGCGTGCCGTCGTCGTCGTGCGTGACGATCAACGGCGGGGTGCCGATGTCGGTGACCTCAAGGGTGGGTGGTCCCTCGCTGGCCAGCACCGCCAGCCTGCCCGCCACAATCCGCACGTTGAGCTTGCGCACGGTCTCGAAGGTGAGCTGCTCGGGTTTTTCGATCGTCCACTGCCGCATGATTCGTGACCTCCTTATGGAGACACGATATGTCGCGTTGTAGGCAGTGGTCAAGATATATCGCGTTTGTCTACTCGTCTTCGTCGTCGTCCAGGCGGGCCAGCCAGGTCGCCAGCCGTTCCACCGGGATCTCGAACTCGGGGTTCAGGTCGACGAACTCGCGCAGCCGCTCGGCGAGCCAGGTCAGACTGACCTCCTCCTCGCCACGGCGCGTGACGAGCTCCTCGATGCCCCGATCGGTGAAGTACATCGTCGTCCTCTCTCAGCTCACAACGGGACCCAAAGGGGAAGTCCCCCACAGGATTCTCCTGCGGGGGACTTCCTCCATGTGCTTCGGCCCTAGTCGAAGACCTCGTTCAGGATCTGCTGCAGCTCCGTCTCGTGCGTGGAGTGCGAGCCGGTCGCCGGGGAGGAGTTCGCCTTGCGGGAGATCCGCCTGAGCCTGCGACCGCCGAACGCGTCGGGGTGCTCGACCATCTTCATGGTCAGGAACGGCCACGGGCCCATGTTGGCGGGCTCGTCCTGCGCCCAGGCCACCTCGACGTTGTCGCCGTAGCGGGCCAGCTCGGCCTGGAGCGGGTTCGCCGGGAACGGGTAGAGCCGCTCCAGACGGACGATCGCCACGTCGTACCTGCCCTGCTTCTCCCTGGCCGCGGCCAGGTCGTAGTAGATCTTGCCGGAGCACAGGACGACCTTGCGGACCTGCGCCGGGTTGACCGTGGTGTCGCCGAGCACGGGCCTGAACGACCCCGAGGTGAACTCGCTGACCGCCGAGACCGCGGCCTTGTGCCGCAGCAGCGACTTGGGCGTGAACACCACCAGCGGACGGCGCCGGTTCGACATCGTCTGCCAGCGCAGCAGGTGGAAGTAGTTGGCCGGCAGCGTCGGCTGGGCCACGGTCATGTTGTCCTGGGCGCACATCAGCAGGAAGCGCTCGATGCGGGCCGAGGAGTGGTCGGGACCCTGACCCTCGTAGCCGTGCGGCAGCAGCAGGGTGACGCTGGAACGCTGGCCCCACTTCTGCTCGCCCGCGGTGATGTACTCGTCGATGACGGACTGGGCGCCGTTGACGAAGTCACCGAACTGGGCCTCCCAGGTCACCAGGGCCTCGGGGCGCTCCACGCTGTAGCCGTACTCGAAGCCGAGCGCGGCGTACTCGCTGAGCAGCGAGTCGTAGACGTAGAACTTCGTGGTGCCCTCGTTGAACGTCTTGAGCGGGGTGTGCTCGGCACCGGTGATGCGGTCGACCAGCACGGCGTGGCGCTGGGTGAAGGTGCCGCGCCGGGAGTCCTGGCCGACGAGCCGGACCGGGTGGCCGTCGATCAGCAGCGAACCGAAGGCCAGGGTCTCACCCGTGCTCCAGTCGACGCGGTCCTCGGCGACCATCTGGCCACGGCGCTGGAGCACCGGCAGCAGCCGCGGGTGGACGGTGAAGCCCTCCGGCAGGTTGAGCTGCGTGTCGATGATCCGCTTGACCGTCTCCTCGGAGATGCCCGTCGGGGTGTCCTCGTGGGACCACGGGATGGTCTCCATGGTGTCGGGACGGGCGAACTCACCGGTCGGCTGCTTGACCGCCTCGCGGGTCTCGGCGAAGGCGTTCTCCAGCTTGGCCTGGTAGTCGCGCAGCGCGCTCTCGGCCTCCTCGACCGTGATGTCGCCCCGGCCGATCAGCGCCTCGGTGTAGAGCTTGCGGGTCGAGCGCTTGGCGTCGATCAGGTCGTACATCAGCGGCTGGGTGAAGCCCGGGTTGTCGGTCTCGTTGTGGCCGCGACGGCGGTAGCAGATCAGGTCGATCACGACGTCCTTGCGGAACGCCTTGCGGTACTCGAAGGCCAGGTTGCCGACCCGGACCACGGCCTCGGGGTCGTCACCGTTGACGTGGAAGATCGGCGCCTGGATCATCCGGGCCACGTCGGTCGCGTACACGCTGGAACGCGAGCTGGCCGGGCTCGTGGTGAAGCCGACCTGGTTGTTGACCACGATGTGCACGGTGCCGCCGGTGCGGTAGCCGCGTAGCTGCGACAGGTTCAGCGTCTCCGCGACGACGCCCTGGCCCGCGAAGGCCGCGTCGCCGTGGACGAGCACGGGCAGGACGCTGAAGCCCTCCTCGCCGCGTTCGAGCAGGTCCTGCTTGGCGCGGACCACACCCTCAAGGACCGGGTCGACCGTCTCCAGGTGGGAGGGGTTGGCCACGACGGAGGCCTTGAGCTTGGAGCCGTCGGGCGAGACGAAGTCGCCGCTGGCGCCCAGGTGGTACTTCACGTCGCCGGAGCCGTGGGCGCTGCGCGGGTCGATGTTGCCCTCGAACTCGCCGAAGATCTGGCCGTAGGACTTGCCGACGATGTTGGCCAGCACGTTCAGCCGACCGCGGTGGGCCATGCCGATGACGGCCTCGTCGAGGTCCTCCTCGGCCGCGGCCGAAAGCACCGAGTCGAGCAGCGGGATCAGGGACTCGCCACCTTCGAGGGAGAAGCGCTTCTGGCCGACGAACTTCGTCTGCAGGAACGTCTCGAACGCCTCGGCGGTGTTGAGCCGCTCCAGGATGCGCAGCTGCTCGGTGCGGTCGAGCTTGGCGTGCGGCCGCTCGACCCGCGCCTGGATCCAGGCGCGCTCCTCGGGGTTCTGCATGTGCATGTACTCCACGCCGATGGTGCGGCAGTAGGAGTCACGCAGCACGCCGAGGATCTCGCGCAGCTTCATCAGGGGACGGCCGCCGAAGCCACCGGTGGCGAACTCGCGCTCCAGGTCCCACAGGGTCAGCCCGTGCGACTTGATGTCGAGGTCGGGGTGCTTACGCTGCTTGTACTCAAGCGGGTCGGTGTCGGCCATCAGGTGACCGCGGACCCGGAAGGCGTGGATCAGCTCGATGACCCGGGCCGACTTGGCCACGTCGTCGTCGTGGGTGGCCGAGATGTCCTGGACCCAGCGGATCGGCTCGTACGGAATCCGCAGAGCCTCGAAGATCTCGTCGTAGAAGCCGTCCTCGCCCAGGAGCAACCGGTGGATCTGGCGCAGGAAGTCGCCCGACTGGGCGCCCTGGATGATCCGGTGGTCGTAGGTGCTGGTGAGCGTCATGACCTTGCTCACCGCGAGGCGGGAGAGCGTCTCGGGAGAGGCGCCCTGGTACTCGGCGGGGTACTCCATCGCGCCGACACCGATGATCGTGCCCTGGCCGGGCATCAGGCGCGGCACCGAGTGGACCGTGCCGATGGTGCCCGGGTTGGTCAGCGAGATCGTGGTGCCCGCGAAGTCCTCGACGCCCAGCTTGCCGGACCGCGCCTTGCGCACGATGTCCTCGTAGGCGACCCAGAACTGGCGGAAGTCCATGCCCTCTGAGGCCTTGATGGAGGGCACCAGGAGCTGGCGGGTGCCGTCGCTCTTGGCGACGTCGATGGCCAGGCCCAGGTTGACGTGCTCGGGCTTGACGAGCACTGGCTTGCCGTCCACCTCCGTGTAGGAGTGGTTCATCTCCGGCAGGACCTTGAGGGCCTTGATGACCGCGTACCCGATGAGGTGCGTGAACGACACCTTGCCGCCACGGCCCCGCGACAGGTGGTTGTTGATCACGATGCGGTTGTCGATCAGCAGCTTCGCCGGTACGGCGCGCACGCTGGTCGCCGTCGGCACCACGAGGCTTGCCTCCATGTTGGCGGCCGTACGGGCGGCCGCGCCACGGAGTCTGACTTCCTCGGTACCGGCGGGCAACGGGGTCTCCTGCTTGGGTCGGTCTGCCGGTGCTGAGGTGGGCTTCGGCGTGGGGGTTGCCGGAGTGGCCGCGGGAGTCACCGGGGCCGCAGCGGAGGTCGGGGGAGCGGGAGCGGCGGGAGCCGCCCCGGAGGGCACGGCTCTGCCGGCCCCGGAGTCAGGGCTGTAATCAGCGAAGAAGTTCCACCAGGCACGGTCCACGGACTCGGGATCCTGGAGGTACTTCTGATACAGCTCGTCGACCAGCCATTCGTTTTGACCAAAGGCTGCCAGCGGGTTTGTCCGCGACGACTCAGACGACACGGCGGAAATCGCCCTCTTCCGCAGATCGGCGTTGATGATAGAGAACCTGTCCAAGGCTACTCGCCCGGACCCGGACCTGCGCCAGTCTGACCGCAGCTCCCCGGCTGATCCTCTCAGGACAGCTCAAAACGGTCACCCCCGGGGGGTCCATCTGGGTGGTACGGGTCTGGTCACTCATGCTCGACGAGCCTGGACTCGACCGTGACGCCCGGCGTCACCGTCTCAAGCAGGGCGGTCAGTTCCTCGCCCGCCGCGCGCAGTTCGTCGAGGGACATCGGGGCCAGGCGTTCCAGCAGGAACAGCGCGTCGGTCGTCTCCTCGGTGATCCGGGTCCGTACGCACTGCCGCCAGTTCCACCGCCTGCAGGTGACGCCCAGGTCGTCGCGCCAGACGACCTCGCCGATCTCGGGGGTGTCGATCACGGTCTCGCCCTTCTCGACGACCTCGAACGGCTCGTCGCCCACGGCCCTGACCAGCCTGGCGGCCCCGGCGTAGCGGCCGAGGTCCTCTCCTCCGATGGGGAGCCCGTGCCTGACGCTCACCGTGTTGTAGGCGTCGACCACGAGGTTGATCTCCGGCAGCGGCATGCGCCTGACCAGCGCGTCGACGGACGGCCTCGTCCGCTGGGGTTTGGCGCCGAACGCACGGTAGGCCTCGCGCCAGGACTTGATCCTCGGGTCCTCGGCGGACACGGCCTCCTTGGCCGCCGTCGCCAGCCAGGCCCTCGACCTGTCGTCGGTCGGGCCGTTGCGCAGGCCGTACACCGTCATGGCCAGGACGGCGAAGTCCGGCCGCAGCGCGCTGACGGCGGGGTCGACCTGGATGTCCTCAATCACGGGTCTCAGTCTAGGTTGTCGCCTCCGTGCGCCCGCCGGGCATGACTGTCACATACTTCTCACGTACGATTCCATGCAAAACAAGTAGGAAATATTGACTAGGCGTGGAGTGGTGCGTAGCTTCTCCGGTATGGGCCTCTATCTGACCCGGTGTGCACATGTCGACTTCTGTCGCGTGTTCAGTGCTCAGTGTCCGTGATCACGAACCGACCCTCGTCCCCCCTCCTTCATCTCTCAGGAAACGTTCGTGATCAAGTTCAGAAACGTCCCATTTCTTGTGCTGCTCGCGCTCGGTCTCGCCGGTTGCGGCGCCGAGGCCGCGGCCAAACCCGGTGCGCCGGAGACCCTGGAGCTGCGCTACCAGGGCAGCGTCGGCGCCGTGACCTTCCCCGAGCTGGCCGAGGACCTCGGCTACCTCGCCCCTCTGAAGCTCAAATGGATCGGTAACACGATCTCAGGACCGCAGGACATCCAGGCCGCCGCGACCGGGCAGACCGACTTCGGCGGCGCGTTCAACGGCGCCATCATCAAGCTGGCCGCCGCCAAGGCGCCCATCAAGGCGGTCGTCGGCTACTACGGCAGCGACGCCGACAGCTACGTCGGCTACTTCGTGCCCGACGGCTCGCCGATCAAGGGTCCCCGAGACCTGATCGGCAAGAAGATCGGCGTCAACACCCTCGGGGCGCACCTGGAGGCCGTGCTCAAGGAGTACCTCAAGCGCGGTGGCCTGACCCCCGAGGAGATCAAGCAGGTCGAGCTGGTCGTCGTGCCCCCGATCAGCACCGAACAGGCGCTGCGCCAGGGCCAGATCGACGTGGCCGCGCTGAACGGCGTCCTGCGTGACACGGCCCTGCAGCGCGGCGGCATCCACGCCCTCTTCAAGGACATCGACCTGTTCGGCCCCTTCACCGCGGGCAGCTACGTGCTCACCGACAGGTTCGTCGCGCGCAACCCCAACACCACGAAGAAGTTCGTCGAGGCGGTCGCCAAGGCCGTCGAGTGGACCCAGACCCACTCAAGGGAGGAGTACGTCGCCAGGGCGGAGGCGATCATCGCCAGGCGGAACCGCAACGAGGACACCGCCGCAATCAAGCTCTGGAAGAGCAGCGGGGTCGCGGGCAAGGGCGGCGTGATCGACCCCAGGGAGTTCCAGATCTGGATCGACTGGCTGCAGCGCGCCGGTGAGATCAAGCCGGGTCAGGTCAAGACCGAGGACCTCTTCACCAACGCCTACAACCCGTTCGGAGGCAGGGGATGAAGCTCCAGATCCAGGGTGTCGGCAAGGAGTTCGCCGTCCGCGGCGCCGACCGGCCCTTCACCGCCCTCGACGACGTCAACCTCGACGTACGGGCCGGGGAGTTCCTCACCCTGGTCGGGCCGAGCGGCTGCGGCAAGTCAACCCTCCTTGACCTGCTCGCCGGGCTCGCCGTACCGAGCAGGGGCAGCATCCTTCTCGACGGGACCCTGGTCGAGGGGCCGGGACTCGACAGGGGAGTCGTGTTCCAGCAGTACGCGCTCTTTCCCTGGCGCACGGCGCTGTCGAACGTCGAGTTCGGCCTTGAGGCGAAGGCCGTACCGAAACGGGAGCGCGCCGAGCGGGCCAGGACCTATCTGGAGCTGGTCGGGCTGAGCGGGTTCGAGGAGCGCTACCCGCACGAGCTGTCCGGGGGCATGCGCCAGCGGGTGGCCATCGCCAGGAGCCTGGCCTTCGACCCCGACGTGCTGCTGATGGACGAGCCGTTCGCCGCGCTCGACGCCCAGACCCGCGAGTCGCTCCAGGAGGAGCTGCTGCGGATCTGGCAGCGGACCGGCAAGACGGTGGTGTTCATCACCCACGGCATCGACGAGGCCGTCTACCTCGGCCAGCGGGTCGCGGTCATGACCTCAAGGCCCGGCCGGATCAAGCGGGTCCTCGACATCGACTTCGACAGCCGCGAGGGCGACCTGCGGGCCGACGCCCGCTTCGGCGAGTACCGCCACGAGGTGTGGACCCTGCTGCGCGACGAGGTCGCCGCGGCGAGCGAGGTGGTCCCCGTTGGCTAGCGTCTCGGTCACGACGTCCCAGGTGCTCGCGCGCGAGGCGCTCCAGGAGGCGTCCCGTACGGCGGGCACCGCCCCCGGCCTCCTCACCCGCCTGCTGCGTGGTACGGCGCGCGCCGCCGTCGCGGTGGGCAGGCGCACGGCCGCGATCGTCGCGCTGGCCGCGATCTGGGAGGTTCTGCCGCGTCTCGACGTGGTCGATCCCACCTTCCTGCCGCCGCTCTCGCAGGTCCTGGTGGCCTGGTGGGACCTGCTGCTCTCGGGCGAGCTGCTCGACCACACCCAGGCCAGCCTGGTCAGGTCCCTCGCGGGATGCGCCCTGGCCATCGTCGCCGCCATCCCGCTCGGCCTGCTCATCGGGTGGTACCGGCCGGTAGCCGACTTCCTCAACCCGCTGCTCGAACTGTTCCGCAACACCGCCGCGCTGGCCATCCTCCCGGTGTTCGTGCTGATCCTGGGGCTCGGCGAGACGTCCAAGGTCTCGATCATCCTGTACGCCTGCGCCTGGCCGATCCTGCTCAACACGATCGCCGCGGTGCGCGGGGTCGATCCGCTGCTGGTCAAGTCGGCCAGGTCGATGGGGCTGCGGCCGTTCAGGCTGTTCCAGAAGGTGATCCTCCCGGCGGCGGTGCCGACCATCTTCACCGGCATCAGGCTGGCGGGGGCCTACTCGATCCTCGTGCTCGTCGCCGCGGAGATGGTCGGCGCGAAGGCCGGTCTCGGCTACCTGATCAACTACGCCCAGTTCAACTTCCGGGTGCCCGAGATGTATGCCGGGATCCTCACGATCTCGGTGCTCGGCCTGCTCCTCAACCTGCTCCTCGTCCGTCTGGAGCGCCGTTTCTCGACGTGGAGGGTCTCCCGATGACCGAGCGCAGGCTCCATCTCAACGCGTTCCTGATGGGCGTCGGCCACCACGAGGCCGCCTGGCGGCACCCGAGCGCCGACCCCGGGCTGATCGCCGACGTACGGCACTACCAGGAGCTGGCCAGGATCGCCGAGCGGGGCAGGCTGGACTCGGTCTTCCTGGCCGACGGGCTGGCCCTGTGGGGCAACGTCCGGCACAACGCCCTCGGCGGTCTAGAACCGCTCACGCTGCTGGCCGCGCTGGCCGCGGTCACCGAGCACGTCGGCCTGATCGCGACCGTCTCGACCACCTACAACGAGCCGTTCCACGTGGCGCGCAAGTTCGCCTCGCTCGACCACATCAGCGGCGGCAGGGCGGGCTGGAACATCGTCACCTCGGCGACCGAGGCGGAGGCGCACAACTTCGGCGTCGAGCGCCCCTCGCACGGCGACCGCTACGCCCGCGCCACGGAGTTCCTTGAGGTCGTCACCAAGCTGTGGGACAGCTGGGAGGACGGGGCGATCCTCAACGACCGGGCCACGGGCCGCTACGCCGACACCGGCAGGATCCACGCCCTCGACCACGTCGGGACCCACTTCAGGGTCAGGGGACCGCTGAACACCTCCCGCTCCCCGCAGGGCCACCCGCTGCTGGTGCAGGCCGGATCGTCGGAGGACGGCAAGGAGTTCGCCGCCCGCTTCGCCGAGGCCGTGTTCACCGCCCAGCAGACCCTGGCCGAGGGGCAGGAGTTCTACACCGACCTCAAGTCCCGTCTCGCCCGGTACGGCAGGAGCCCCGACGAGGTGCTGGTCCTGCCCGGCATCTCGCCGATCATCGGCTCGACCCAGGAGGAGGCTCTCAGGCTGGAGGGGGAGCTCCAGGATCTGATCATCCCCGAGTACGGCGTGCAGCAGCTTTCCACCATGCTCGGCGCCGACCTGTCCGGCCACCCGCTGGACGCGCCCCTGCCGGAGCTGCCCGAGCCCAGGGACGGCCAGCAGAGCAGGTTCAAACTCGTCACCGACCTCGCCAGGCGGGAGCGGCTGACCCTGCGTCAGCTGATCGGCCGTCTGGCGGGAGGCAGGGGGCACCGGGTGGTCGCCGGTACCCCGGAACTGATCGCCGACCAGATCCAGGAATGGTTCACCAGCGGCGCGGCGGACGGCTTCAACATCATGCCGCCCGTCCTGCCGAGCGGCCTGGCGGACTTCGTCGACCACGTCGTGCCCGAGTTGCAGGCCCGTGGCCTGTTCAGAACCGAGTACGAAGGCCGCACCCTGCGCCAGAACTACGGACTGGCGCGACCGGTGTCCCGTTTTGAGCAGTTCAAGCAGAAGGTATCGGTGGCCTCATGAGCATCGTGACAGTGGTGGGCAACCCGCGGACCGGGTCGCGCACATACACAGTGGCCGTCCAGGCGGCGCGGGCCGTGGCCGGTCGGATCGGCGAGGGGACCGAGGGGGAGGCGGGCGAGGTCGTCGACCTGTCGCTCCTGGCCCCCACGCTGCTCGCCCCACAGGCCTCGCCCGAGGTGGAGGCGGCCCTCGATCTTGTACGGCGGGCGAGCGTGCTGGTGGTAGCGAGCCCGACCTACAAGGGCACCTACACCGGCCTGCTCAAGGTCTTCCTCGACCGCCTTCCCGGCGGTGCGCTCACCTCGGTCGTGGCGCTCCCGCTGCTGGTCCTGGGCGACGCCAAGCACAGCCTGGCCGTCGAGGTGCACCTGCGCCCGCTCCTGGTCGAGCTCGGCGCGACCGTGCCCACCCCCGGCCTCGCGGTGATCGAGTCGCAGATCCCCGCCCTGGACGAGGTGCTCGACCCCTGGGCCGACAGGGTCGCCCCACAGGTGCGGGCGGCGCTTACGGCGATCTCGGCGGCCTCGGCGTGAGCGCGGAACGGGGGGAGTCCCCGATGAGCTCGGGAAGAGAAGGCGTTATGAATAGGTTGCGAATCATAAGCGTGGTTTACGCCCTGGAGGAGGAGAAGTGACCGAGCGGAACGTCGCAACCGGTTCCGGGGTCCTCTCCGGCGTTCCCGAGGAGGAACGGCGCCCGGGGGAGGACTCATGACCGAGACCCTGCCGGGACGGGCCGTGGACGCCGACCGTTTCCGCCAGGCGCTGGCCGTACACGCGGCCGGTGTCGTGGTGATCACCGCGCAGACGGAGGGGGTTCCCGTCGGCCTGACGGCCACGTCGTTCTCCTCGGTCAGCCTCGCGCCCCCGCTGGTCTCCTTCTACGTCGACCAGGCCTCGACCACCTGGCCCTCGCTCAGGCTCGCCGAGCACTTCGCGGTGAACGTGCTGGCCAGCGACCAGGCGGAGCTGGCCTCCAGGTTCGCCCGCAAGGGCGTCGACCGCTTCGCCGCCCCCACCGAGTGGTGGAACGGCCCCCAGGGGGTCCCGGTCCTCGGGGGAGTCTCGGCCCAGCTCGTCTGCGTTCCCCACTCGACCGTGGACATCGGTGACCACGTCCTCGTCGTCGGCCTGGTCACCGAGACCAACCTCGTCTCCGACGACCGTCCCCTGCTCTATCACCGGGGCAGGTTCGGCCGCTTCACGCCGCACACCTGACCGTCGGGCGGGGACGCCCCACCGGGCGCCCCCGCCTGTCAGGTCAACCGTCTTCTCACGCCAGCCGTACGGTGCCCCGCCCGGTGGGCAGGGGGAGGTCGAGGATGGTGCGGATGCCCGGCGGCGCCGCGCACAGGGCGGCCACCGAGTTGACCGCGTGCGCCGCGGCCCCGGCCAGGCCGTGGGAGATCTCGTCCACGGTGACCGTCATCTGCGGCACGCCCTCGATGTGGACGGTGAAGCCCGGTGCCGACCAGCGGTCGACCTTGGTGGCGTCCGCCTTGTAGACGCACTCGACGGTCATGAAGGGACGGCCCCTGACCAGCCCGCTGAACGTCCAGCGGGAGGCGCAGACCGTGCCCTTCCTGACCACGCCCGCGGCGATCTCGAACTCCTCTGAGGCGAGGTCGAACTCGTCGCTCTCCTCGACCTCGTCGAGGGCCACGCCGAGGGTGCTCGCCACGAGCTGGACGCTCTCGGCGAACAGCCCGCGCTGGTAGGCCCGGAAGGGGCGCACCGCGGCCGCGTAGTCCTTGGCCGAGCGGGTGAAGCCGAACAGGTCGACCACGAGCTGACGGGACGGGTGCCCCCTGAAGTCGGAGGACTCGCGGACGTAGACGTGGTCGATCCTGGTGGACAGGCCGCTCAGCGCGAGCGGGAGCATGTCGCTCACGAAGCCGGGGTTGATGCCGGTGCCGTGCAGGGAGGAGTTGCCCGCGGCGCAGGCGGCCTCGATGCGCCCGACCACCGCGGGGCCGTAACACCACGGGTAGACGAACCCGGTCGTGGTCACGACGTTCTTGCCCGAGGAGAGCAGGGCGCAGAACGTCTCCACGTCCAGGGACGGATCACCTCCGAAGGAGGAGGCGGGCAACGGCATGTGCAGCACGCAGTCGGCGTCGAGAGCGAGGATCCGCTCGACGTCGTCGGTGCACAGGACGCCGGTCTCGGGCAGTCCGACGAGCGGACCGGCGTCGAGACCGACCTTGTCGGGGTCGTAGACGAGCACCCCGGCGAGCTCGAACTCGGGGCGACGGATCAGGGTGCGCAGGGAGTATCTACCAACGGCGCCCGTGGCCCACTGGACCACGCGGAGGGGCGGCGATGGGGGCATGGGGGCCTCCAGCCCGGGGTCTTTGGGCAGGGCCGTACTCGGAGGAGTTGCATCGTTTTTACCCTCGCCCGGTAGGAGCAGAAACTTTAGCAGAAATTCATACGCTCGATCACTATCCGCGACGGTCTGACATCCTGTCGTTTTCCTCCATGCTTAGAAGGGCACGGATGCGACCATCATGGCCCATGACGTGCGAAGAAGGCACCGTTCGGGGTCTGGAAGCATGTTCTGGTGAGGCGTGGGCGATATCCCACCAAACATCTCTGATGCGACATTTCCGGCAGGCATCTTGCTTGACAAGCGCCTTGACAGACGATGTGTCACGGCCCTTCTGGAACGGTCCTGAGTTATGTCCTCCAGACGCCGAAGTTATGGACGGGGCCGGGTCGCCGCTCCGCCTGGCTACGGGATAGGCGGAACGACGACCCGGCCGGTCCAAGGAGGCCGTCAGGAGATCAGACGGACCGTCAGGGGACGTTGAGCACGAACTCGTAGGAGGCCGTACGCCCACCCGGCACGGTCTGCACGTTCATGAGGAGACGCGGGTCGTAGATCGTGTCGGTCTGGTTGCGCGGCTCACCCGGGAAGTAGAGCTGCGTGGTCAGGATGGGCCTGTTGGGCGCCTGCAGCTTCACGTGGATGTGCCGGGTCCGGCCCGGGTAGAGGCCCGGGACGATCGTGGTCAGCGAGAAGGCGCCGTTGGCGTCGGTGAACTGGTGGCCACGGAACTTGAAGCCGTAGTTGTCGTAGTTACCGGCGTTGTCGGCCTGCCAGAAGTCCAGCAGCACCTTCACCAGCGGCTTGCACGAACGGCTGTAGACACGGCCGGTCACCGTCAGCTTGGTGCCGCTCGCGCCCGCGGGGACGATGTTGCTGGTCAACGGAGAGTTGGGCTTGAAGTACGGCCCCTCCGTCTGCGCGATGGTGGTCGAGCCGCCGGGAGTGCAGGCCAGGGGCAGGGCCTGCCCCTGCAGCGCGGAGGCGGGACCCGCCATGGCGCCCGCGACCACCGGGGCGGCGATCGCGCCCAGGCCGACCGCCGCGACGAACTGCTTGCGGCTCAGGCCGGACTCCATTTCCTCTTCTGGGGTGAGAGGAATCTCGGACATCGAGGTTCTCCTTCGGCGAGGTGTGACCGTGCTTGGGGGGTGCGCACGGCTCCAGATGTGTATATCCATTCGCCTGACTGGCGAGGTTGACTCTAAGTGCCAGTCTTTTGTCAGGGCGTGCCGGGCATAACGCCATGTTGGATCTGAATGGGATTGCCGCCGAGTAGAAACCAGGGGTGAAGCTAGGGTCATCGCCTCATTAACGCCGAGGAGAGCGTCATGCCCACACTCGTCAGTACGGCCGGCCTGCCCCCGAGGGAGCAGGTCGAGTTCTGGCGTAATGTCGTGTCGGACGCCTTCGGCCCGCTACAGCTGCGGGCCGGGGACACCGGGGGATTCGCCGGCCGCATCGCGAGCCGTACCCTCGGCCCCGTCCAGGTCAGCGACGTACGCGCCCCCGCACACGTGGTCAGTCGTGCCGCACGGCACATCACCACAAGGGGAGGCAGGGAGAACTACAAGTTCTGCCTGCTGCTGCGGGGCTCCGGAGTCATCGAACAGGCGGGACGCCGCGTCGTCGCGAGCGCCGGAGACCTGGTCTTCTATGACCTCAGCCGTCCGATGGAACTCGTCCTCGACGCGCACCACCTGCTCGCCCTCACGGTGCCGCGCTCTGCCATCCCGTTACCTGCGGCCCACGTGGCCGACCTGGCGGGCACCCTGCTGGCCAGCAGGCAGGGACCGGGGAGACTGACCGTCTCCTTCCTGACCTCCCTCGCAGCCGAGGGAGACGCCGTAGACGGGCCACACGGCCAGTACCTTGGGGAGGCCATCGTCAACATGGTGACCTCGGCTCTGAGCGAGCGGCTCAGCGGTGAGTCGCCGGTGCCCGGCGCGGGTGCCGAGCTGCTGCAGTGCATCACCGACTGGATAGAGCGCAACCTGCACCGCCCGGACCTGTCGCCCGCGGTCATCGCGCACGCCCACCACGTCTCGGTGCGCCAGCTTCACCGGATCTTCCACGCGGCCGGCATGACCGTCGCCGCCCACGTGCGAACCCGCAGGATGGACCGCTGTCGCAGGGAACTGTCCACGGCCCACCTGCGGGCCGACCGGGTCAGCTCCATCGCGGCACGCTGGGGATTCTCCGACGCGGCCTCCTTCAGCCGGGCCTTCCGGCGGATCTACGGCTGCGCGCCCAGCGACTACCGAGCCGCCCTCGCCGACGAGGACGTCGAGGACGGCGGTACGGCCCAGCGCCAGCCCGCCTGACCGGCGGACGACCACTCGGGGACAGTGCCCTGACGCCCACAAGGCGAGAGAGCGGTACCCCGAGAACCCGCATCCACCCGGTGGGGGGCGGATGCGTGGGCACGGCCTGCGTTCAATCGAATGGATGGACGCAGGCCGTGTCCTGCTGTTTTTGCGCCGCCTGGCGGCGGCGCGGGCTTGGGCGCCTGAGGTCGGTGACTTCCCTCGTCGCTCCTCCGCTGCGCTCCGTCGCTCCTCAGTCCAGCTCACCGACGCGCCCAAGCCGGACACTCCTCACGCACAGCACCGGTAACCCCAAAGCCAACCCTTCACGGCTGGCGGCTGGCACCCCAAGCCAGAACCTTCAGGCGCGGCGCCGGTAGCCCCGGGCCGAAACTCTTCGTGTCCCGTATCTGTGTCCCAAAGCCGAAACTCTTTGCGCTGGAGATCGGTGGGGCCGTAAAGATGAGGGTTTTTCGGGCTAGTCCATGAGGATGATTTGGCGGAGGGGTTCGCCGGTTTTCAGTGCATTTATGGCTCCATTAAGGTTTGAGAGTGGAAGGCGAGTGGTAATCATGCTTTCCAGGTCAAGTTTGCCTGCTTTGTAGAGCTCCGCGAGGAAAGGGAAGTCCCTGCGGACGTCGGCTCCGCCGTACAGGGAGCTGAGGATGTTCTTGCCCTCGAAGAGCAGGTTGAAGGCGCTCAGCGGGACGAGGTCGTCGGCCGCGCCCGCGCCGACCACGATGACGTCGCCGCCGCGCCGGGTCGCCTTCCAGGCGGTCATGATGGTCGCGGATCCGCCGACCGCCTCGAAGCCGTGGTCGAACCCCCGGCCTCCGGTGAGCGTGCGGATGGCGTCGGGGAGTTGGTCGGGGGTGACGGTGTGGGTGGCGCCGAGCTCGCGGGCCAGTTCGTGCTTGGACTCCAGCGGGTCGATCGCCAGGATCGTCCTCGCCCCGCAGACGCGGGCGCCCTGCACCACGGACAGGCCGACGCCGCCGCAGCCGACCACGGCCACGGTCGAGCCCGGTCTGACACGGGCGGTGTTGATCGCGGCCCCGACGCCGGTCGTGACGCCGCAGCCGATCAGCGCCGCGATCTCGAAGGGCAGCTCGGGGTCGATCCTGACCGCGCCCTGCCAGGGGACGACGATCTCCTCAGCCCAGGTGCCGCACCCGGCCATGCCGTAGGCCGGGGTCCCGCCGTCGTAGCGGAAGCGGGCGTTGACGAAACCGTCCTTCATGTACGTCATGCACAGGAACGGCTGGTTCGCCCGGCAGTTCGGGCAGTCGTCGCAGGCCGGGGTCCAGTTGACGACCACGTGGTCGCCGGGGGAGAGCGAAGTCACCCGCTCGCCGGTCTCGACGACCACGCCCGCGCCCTCGTGGCCGAGGACGATCGGCAGCGGCATGGGCAGCACGCCGTTCATCACCGAGAGGTCGGAGTGGCAGACACCGGTCGCCCTGATCCTGACGCGGACCTCGCCGGGGCCGACGGGGGCGAGGGTGAGGTCGTCGCGGATGTCGAGGCGGTCGTCGCCGACGGCGTGCAGCAGCGCGCCGCGCACGACTAGCTGCCCTCGATGGACAGCGCGGCCTTCGGGCACGACCGTACGGCGTGCCGGACGCGGTCCCACGCCTCCGGTGGCGGTTCCGGCAGCAGCACGTGAAGGTGATCGTCATCGTCGAGCTCGAAGACCTCGGGGGCGAGGCCGGTGCAGACGGCGTTGGCCTCGCACACCATGGAGTCGACCGTGACCTTCATCGTGAACCTCCTACGCGCGGGACAGGTCAGAGAGGGAACCCGCCCCTGGATCAGACCGTAAGCCCTGCGTGGCCCGCCTCACCCCGAGGGGGCGCTGGTTCACGGTGCAAAGTAGAACATGTTGCATACCGACCGGCAAGGGTCGTTCGGAATGTTGTTCGGTCCCCGGTAGCCTGCTCCGGTGAGCGACGCGACCATGCCCCGGGACCTGCTGAACGCCGCCCTCGGCGCCAAGGGGTTCATGCCGCCCGACGAGGGTCTCGCCCTCTTCGAGACGGCCGTCGTGTACGGCTCGCGCGGCCCGATCTGCGAGATCGGCACCTACTGCGGGAAGTCGGCCGTCTACCTCGGGGCGGGGGCCAGGCTTGCCGGTTCCGTGGTCGTCACCGTCGACCACCACCGGGGCTCCGAGGAGATCCAGCCCGGCTGGGAGCACCACGACCCCACGCTGATGGACCCGCGCTTCGGCAGGATGGACTCCCTGCCGACCTTCCGGCACACGATCGCCGCCGCGGGTCTCGAAGAGGAGGTCGTCGCCGTCGTCGGCCGCTCTGAGCGGGTGGCCGCGATCTGGAGCACCCCGCTGGCCATGCTCTTCATCGACGGCGGCCACTCGCGGGAGCCGGTGACCGGCGACTACGAGGGATGGGCGCCGCACGTCGCCCAGGGCGGGGCACTGGTCTTCCACGACATCTACCCCGACCCGGCCGAAGGCGGCCAGGAGCCCTACCGCGTCTACCTGCGCGCCCTCGACTCCGGAGCGTTCCGGGAGGTCAGGCGGGAGGGCTCGCTGCGCGTCCTGGAACGCGTCGGCCCCGGAATCGGCTGACCCCGCCCACGCCGTACGGCCAGGCACACCCCCCGCAGCACGCAGACCGTCAGCAGGGCGACCGGGGGGCTGGGCAGCGCCAGATACAGCGCGGCGGCACACAGACCGAAGACGACCTGGTCACGCGGCCGGGACGGCGTCGTGCGGACGTCGGGCAGCACGAAGCAGGTGAGCAGGACGAACGCCGCGCCCGTCACCGGCAGCGGACCGAAACCCATGACCGGCCCGGTCAGGACCACCCCGCCCGTCCAGGCCAGCACCAGCGGCAGCCGCCCGGAAGGCCGCAGGCACGCCAGCCCCAGCGCCAGGAGCGCCAGCGGCACGAGCGGGTGCAGCGCCTCCGGCACCCACGCGGTGAACTGGTACGGCGGCGCCGTCTCGACCCCGGGGCGCAGCGAAGCGACGGTCACCCCCAGGGCGACCGGGTTCACGAAGGGCGTCCCCGAAGGCCCGGCCCGCAGGGCGTATCTGCTCGCGACCCCGACCAGGGCGGCCAGCGCGACCCCGGCCAGGTGGGCCCCGCCGTACAGGAGCATCGCGCACAGCAGGCCCTCGACGTAGGACGGCAGGAGGAAGGCGCGGTCGGTCAGGTAGCGGGGCCTGTCGCGAAGCGCCCACGCCCGCACGGTCTCCAGCGCCACCTCGGCGGCCACGCCGGTGAGGACACCCACGACCGGCGCGAGGTAGGCCTGCTCGAACCCGAGCAGGAGGTGCCCGGCGAGGGTCACCACGGTCACCGAGACCGCCAGGCGGCGCGTCACCGGCGCCTCACCTCCGACACGCCCCGCGAGGTCAGCAGGAGGTCGTGCCAGCCGGGGTCGAGGGAGACGGCGGCGGTGCGCGGGATACCGCACTCGTCACGCCAGGACAGGCTGACGGGCAGGGCGGCCTCGCCCGTGTCGGCCTCGCCGAGACCGAGGAGCAGCTCGGGCGCCGAGGAGGCGGGGTAGAGCTGCCGGGCGAGCGTGCCTCCGCCCGGCAGCCTGAGCCTGGCCTGCGCCCCGATCGCCGGACGGGTCATGCCGCCGGTAACCGTGCCGCAGGGACCGGCGGGCAGGCGGGGGCGCAGGCCGACGAAGGGGGCGGTGACGCCGTGGTTGCGGTACAGCGTGGCCGGGGTCGTGAGGCCGGAGACCGCGACGTCGAGACGGCCGTCGTCGTCCACGTCGCCGACCGCCAGGGCCGTCGCGTCGCCCCCCGGCGCCACCGGCCCCGCCACACCCGCGCCCCCGGCGAACAGGGCGACGCCCCCCGGCGCCTCGACCGCGTACATGATCTCGTCGTGGCCGTCGTTGTCGAGGTCGGCGGCCCTGACGTCCCACGATGGCCCGACACCGCCGAGCCCCAGCTCTCCCGCCCGGTCCTCGTACGGCGCCACGCCCGCGTGAAGACGTTCCCGCAACCCGGGAAGGGCCGTGGAGACGAAGACGGGGCCGCGTCCGACGAGGATGTCCTGGGTGCCGTCCGCGTCGAGGTCGGTGAAGGCGACCCCCGTGCCGGTCGAGGAGTCACGGCCGAGGACGGACGACCTCGGCGTGGTCAGGCCCCGGGTGCCCGACGCCGTCCGGAAGGAAGCCCTGCCCGGCGCGGATTCGTTGACCAGCAGCACGTCGGGGCCGAGGGCGTTGGCCACGTACAGCTCGGGCAGCCCGTCGCCGTCGAGGTCCTGGACGCCGAGCGCGAGGGTCCTGCCCGTCCGCCCGGCCTCGCCGAACGCGTCCTCCGCTTCGGTGAAGGCGCCCGTCCCGGTCCCGAGGTAGAGCCGCACCCCGCCGCCGTCGTGGGCGTCCGGTGCCCGGTCGCGTACGGCCCCGCCCGGGGGCAGGTGGTCGCCGACGACCAGGTCGAGGTGGCCGTCGCCGTCGAAGTCACCCACGGTCATGGCGGCCGTGTTCCACGGCTGTGGCCGTACGACCAGGTCGCGGTGGCCGAAGGCGGCGGCGGAGGGGCGGGTTCCCGGCAGGCGGACGAACAACGAGGGCGAGCGGCCCCGGTAGGAGACGACCAGGTCCTGCCTGCCGTCCTCGTCGAGGTCCGCGGGCAGGCAACCGGTCGGCGTCCCGCGCGGCCCGGGGGCGGTCAGCCTGAAGGGGCGGTAGCCGCCGTGCGTTCCCGGCACGGGCGCCACGCTCACCCCGCCGCGACGCGGATCCGTCAGGCAGACGTCGTCAGAGACGAGCTCACCGTCGAGGTCGAAGAGCGCGACCCCTGCGGCGGGACCCCAGCCCCCGGCCTGGCCGGGAGGACCGAGCCGGTCGGCGACGAAGGAGAAGGTGGCCGCGGGGGAGGGGCTGGACGGCTCGGCCGTCCCGGTCAGCACCCATCCGACGGCGACGACGGCCAGGGCTAGGAGGGGGAGCAGGGGGCCGGGCGGCACCGGGAGCATCGGGAGTGTCGAGGGCACAGCGGTCGCCGTGTCCCTGCGCCTGTCCGGGCGCGTCCGCGAGGTGGGGGTCGTGTCTCCACGCCTTTCGTGGGTGGTTGCCGAGTTCCTGTGTGCCTTTGGGGAGGACACCGTGGTTTCGCGTGCTTCCCGAGGCCGTGTCCCTCGCGTCTCCGGGGTGGAGGTCCGGTCCGTGTCCTTCCTGGGCGGCTGTTGGGGCTCCGCGTGTCTTCTGGGAGGGTATGTCCCGTTTTCGGGGTGGGTGTCGTTTCCGTGTGCCTTCCCGGGACGGCGTTGGGTTCGGTGCGCTCTCTGGGGGGAGCGGGTGGTGTTATGAGTCGCGGTTGCGTCTTGCCCAGGCCTTTCTGACTCCGGCTCGCCATGCCTGGTAGTGGTCGCCGGTGTGGGCGTTGTGGCCGAGGGCGACGAGCGCGGTGTCGGTCCAGTTGCTCGCCTCCTCGACGCCGACCTCGCACAGGGCGAGTACGGCGTCGGCGGTGTGCTGGGGCACGGTCCCCGAGATCAGGTGGGCCGAGCAGGCGAAGGCGGCGCCCTGCACGAGGTGGGCGCGGAAGCCGTCCTCCGACGCGGCGGCGCTCAGCCGTTCCAGCTCGCCGGTCCGCGCGCCACCCGCGTAGGTGGCGGCCAGCCCGATCCCGCTCCACAGGTCGGCGCGGCGGCCGAGCGGGAACTCGGCCACCCGCAGGATGACGTCCTCGACACCCGCGCACTCGTGGAACCAGAGCATCCGGCCGACCCCCTGGTCGAAGATCGCCCTCCTGGTCCGGTCGAGCAGGCCCGCCGTACGCTGACGTCCGACCGTCCTGTCGGCGGCGTGGAAGCCCTGGTGGAAGCCGAAGCCGTCGAAGGCCAGCCAGCGCAGCAGCGGATGGACGGAACGGATGCCCCACATCGGGCGCATCCCCAGCCGGGCGTACCCCCGGCCCGCACCCAGATGGATCAGGTGCGGGTAGCGCACGCCCTGGCCGCTGAGCAGGCTCCTGAGCCGCCTGCCGCCGGTCGCGGTGAGCACGTCGAGGGTCGCGCAGGCCATGCCCGCCCCCTCGTAGGCGTAGCCGCGCAGCTCCTCGCGCAGGTCGTCGATCCGCTCGGGCACGCCCGCGATCACCGCGTTGTGCCCGGCGACGTACGCCTGACCGGCGGTCTCCAGGTGCTCCCTGGCCGGGCCGAGCCGGAAACGCCGCACCCCGAACCCGATCCTGGCCGGGTCCTGCCAGAGCAGCCAGGGCAGGCCGCGTGGCCTTGGCGGCATCAGCTCGGCGGGGGACAGGGTGTCCGTCAGAGCGGGGAACAGGGCCGGGGAGTGGATGGGGCCGGTGGCATCCTCGGAAGGCTGCCCCTCGGAAGAAGACCTCTCGGCGGACGGACCTTCCGAGGACGACTCCTCGGCGGGCGGGCTTTCTGCGGCTGGCCTCGCGGACGGCCTGTCGGTGGGTGGGCCTGCAACGGCTGGCCTCACGGAGGGCGGGCCTTCAGAGAACGGCCTAGCGGAGGATGGCATCTCGACAGACTGGCCTTCGGAGAACGGCCTCTCGGTGGGCGGGCCTTCGGCGGATGGCCTCTCGGTGGGTGGGTCTTCAGCGGCTGGCCTCTCGGAGGACGGTCCCTCGGCGGACGGCCTGGCGGAGGATGGCATCTCGACAGACGGACCTTCGGAGAACGGCCTCGCTGAGGACGACCCCTCGACGGACGGGTCTTCCGAAGACAGGCTCGCGGAGGACGGTCCCTCGGAAGAGGGTCCCTCGGCGGGTGGGGGCTGCTCCGGGGGTGGTGTCTCCTCGGGTGTGTCCCGGACCTCGGTCTTCGGCTCCGGGGCCGGTTCGGCCTCCGCCGTACGGGAAAGGCCGGGTGCGACGACCGTTGTCGCGCCTCCGTCGCCCCCCGTGACCTCTCCCTTGCCCTCCGTGTCGCTCACGTGCCCGAACGTAGTGAGCCGTCCCCGAGCCTTCAAGCACCGCCTCGGATTACGGCGAAGAAACCGTCAGGCGGGGGAACCGGCGTGGCTGCAGCCGCAGTCCTGGGCCGGGCGCTCACCGAGGATGCTTCCCGCGTCCCTGAACAGGCCGGAGGCCGGGGTGTGGCCGTACAGGGCGTCGGCGGCGAGCACCACGGCGGCGGCGGTGTAGGCGGAGCGCTCGTGCGGGAACCACTTCTCGTTCGTGAACTGCCAGCCGGTCCAGTAGGAGCCGTCCTCGTGCCTGAGGCGCTGCATGTCGGTGAAGATCCGCAGCGCCTCCTCCCGGTCGCCGAGGGCGTCCAGGGTGAGCACCAGCTCGCACGACTCGGCGCCGGTCACCCACGGCTGGTCGGAGACGCAGCGCACCCCGAGGCCGGGCACGACGAAGACGGCCCACTCGGCGTCGAGCCGCGCCCGCGCGGCGGGACCCCGCACCGCGCCGCCGAGGACCGGGTAGTACCAGTCCATCGAGAAGCGGCTCTTGTCGGCGAACGCCTCGGGGTGGGCGGTGAGCACGTGGGCGAGCCGGTCCGCGGCCAGTTCCCAGTCGGGCTGCGGGTCGCCGAGGCGCTCGCCGAGCAGCACGCCGCAGCGCAGTCCCTGGTGGATGGAGGCGCAGCCGGTCAGCAGGGCGTAGGCAGCGGGCCTGCCGTCCGCGGCGCGTTCCCAGACGATCTCGCCCCGGGTCGTCTGCAGCCCGACCACGAAGTCCAGCGCGGACCTGACGACAGGCCACATCTCGCGGGCGAAGCCGACGTCACCTGTGACCAGCAGCTCGTGCCAGACGCCGACCGCGACGTAGGCGGCGTGGTTGGACTCCCCGCCGCGCTCCACGGCCTGGCCGCCGACCAGCTTCATCGGCCACGAGCCGTCGACGCGCTGGGTGCGCACCAGCCAGTCGTAGCCCCTGCGCACGGGGCCGGTCAGCCCGGCGACGCCCATGGCCATCAGGCACTCGACGTGGTTCCAGGCGTCCACGTGCCCCTCGGGCCACGGGATGCCGCCGTCGGCCTCCTGTACGGCGGCGATGCTCAGGGCGGTCTCGACGACCGGCTCCCATCTCACCGGCCGCTCCCGGTGGCGGGGCCGTACGGACTCATGCGGGTTTCCGCACGTAGAGCACCACGCTCTTGCCGATGAACGGGTTCAGCAGCGTCTCGGCGATCCGGGTGACGGCCGGGCGCTTCATGATGTCCCACACCAGCAGCTCGTGGTAGGCCTTGGCCAGCGGGTGGTCGTCGTTGCCGACGCCGACCGCGCACTTGATCCACCAGTACGGCGCGTGCAGCCCGTGGGCGTGGTGGTGGGAGCCGATCTCCATGCCGACGGCCTTCAGCTTCGCGCTCAGCTCGGCCAGGGTGTAGATGCGCACGTGCCCGCCGGGGGCCGTGTGGTAGGCCTCGTCGAGCGCCCAGCAGATGCGCTCCGGCAGGAAGCTAGGCACCGTGATCGCGGCCCGGCCGCCCGGCTTGAGCACCCGGAAGATCTCCCGCATCGCGGCCATGTCGTCGGGGATGTGTTCGAGCACCTCGGCGGCGATCACCCGGTCGAAGGTGGCGTCCTCGAAGGGCATCTTCAGCGCGTCGCCGGTCACGGTCTCGCCGACGGCGCCCTCGGGCACCTCGCCCTCCTTCTCCATCGCGGCGAACATGCCCGCGACGCCTTCGAGCTCCTCGGCGTCCATGTCGAAGGCCACCACGTCCGCGCCCCTGCGCAGCACCTCGAAGGCGTGCCGTCCCGCCCCGCAGCCCAGGTCGAGGACGCGCAGGCCCGGTCCTACGGGCAGCCGGTCGAAGTCGACGGTCAGCACTTGCCGCTCCTAGTGAAGAAGGTGAAGCCGGTCACCGGGGGCGGTGGGCGGCGATGGCCTCGCGGTAGGCGTCCACGGTGCGCTGGGCCACGACACGCCAGGTGTAGCGCTCCATGACCCGTTCGTATCCCCTGCGCCCGACCTCGGCCCGCTCTTCGGGCGAGTCGAGCAGGCGGCGCAGTACGGTGGCCAGCTCCTCGGGGTCGCCGGGCGCGACCTGGACGGCGGCGTCGCCGACGACCTCGGGAAGCGCGCCGGTCCGTGAGGCGACGAGCGGGGTGCCGCAGGCCATGTGCTCGACGGCGGGCAGCGAGAAGCCCTCGTAGAGGGAGGGCACGACCGAGACCTCCGAGGTGGCGATCAGCTCGCCCAGCTCGGTGTCGGAGATGCCGTGCACGAACGTCACCCGCTCGCGCAGGGAGAGTTCGGAGACGAGCTTCTCTGTCGGGCCGCCCGGGGTCGGCTTGCTGACCACGGTGAGGTTCACCTCGCGCTCGGTGGCGAGCTTGGCGACCGCCCGCAGCAGGGTGGCCACGCCCTTCATCGGGGAGTCCGCGCTGGCCACCGCGACGATCGAGCCGGGCCGTTTGGGCAGCTCGGGTCGCGGGTGGAAGTAGCGGGTGTCGACGCCGAGCGGAATGAGCCGCATGTTGGACTGCGGCACGTTGAAGTCGCGGTGGATGTCGGCCAGCGAGGACTCGCTGACGGTCAGGATCGGGTTCAGCCTGGGGGCGACCCTGGCCTGCATCCTGACGAAGCCGTACCACCTCCTGAGCGTGAGGCGCTTGCGCAGCGGTGCCTCACGCAGCTCGATCCTGCGGTCCACGCTGATCGGGTGGTGGATGGTGCCGACCACCGGGAACAGCTTCTGGATGTCGAGCAGGCCGTACCCGAGCGTCTGGTTGTCCTGCACCACGTCGAAGTCGCCGACGCGTTTGGCCAGCTCACGGCGGGCCCGCAGGGTGAAGGTCAGAGGCTCGGGGAACCCGGCGGTCCACATGGTGCCGACCTCAAGGAGGTCGATCCAGTCGCGGTACTCGCCGAGCTTCGGGGTGCGGAAGGGGTCCTCGTCGCGGTACAGGTCCAGGCTGGGGATCTTGTTGAGGACGACCCCCTCGTCCAGCTCGGGGTACGGCTGACCGGAGAAGACCTCGACGTGGTGGCCGAGGCCGACCAGTTCGCGGCTCAGATGACGAAGGTAGACACCCTGTCCGCCGCAGGTCGGTTTGCTCCGGTAGGACAGCAACGCGACCCGCAGGAAGTCCGCATCCGGCACGGCAACCCCTTCCTCAGCCTGTCCGGAAGGGGACAGGTACCGTGAAAGATGACCTCAGTATTCGGATCTTACCATTCGGTATCTCTCTTCCACCTAATGTGGAAACGGTGCTAAAGCCACTTCTGTCGCGCGCCAACTGCGGCGTCACACCAACCGAGCGACGTTCGGTGGAACGTGTTCTAGGGTACTGGGGCCCTGAGTCGTGTCCGGCGACGGGCGTGGCGGTACATTCGCCGTCACACGGCTTTCACGAGCGAGGAGGACGCGTTGGCCAGGCGCGCGCTGATCACCGGTATCACCGGGCAGGACGGTTCCTATCTGGCCGAGTGCCTGCTCGATCGGGGCTACGAGGTCTGGGGGCTCGTCAGGGGACAGGCCAACCCCCGCGTCTCCCGGGTGCGCAGGCTGTTGCGGGACGTCGCCCTCGTCCGCGGCGACCTCCTCGACCAGGGATCGCTGATCTCCGCCGTCGAGAAGGTCCAGCCCGACGAGGTCTACAACCTGGGCGCCATCTCGTTCGTGCCGATGTCGTGGGAGCAGGCGGAGCTGACCGGCGAGGTCACCGGGATGGGCGTGCTGCGCATGCTGGAGGCCATCCGGGTCTGCTCGGGCGTCTCCTCGTCGAGGACGCCCGCGGAGTCCGGCCAGATCAGGTTCTACCAGGCGTCGTCCTCGGAGATGTTCGGCCAGGTCAGGGAGACCCCGCAGACCGAGATCACCCCCTTCCACCCCCGCTCGCCGTACGGCGTGGCCAAGGCTTATGGGCACTTCCTCACCCAGAACTACCGCGAGTCGTACGGGATGTTCGCGGTCTCCGGGATCCTGTTCAACCACGAGTCCCCGCGCAGGGGAGCGGAGTTCGTGACCCGCAAGGTCTCCCTGGGGGCGGCCCGCATCAAGCTCGGGCTCGCCGACCACCTGCGCCTTGGCAACCTGGAGGCGTGCCGGGACTGGGGGTACGCGGGCGACTACGTGCGGGCGATGCACCTGATGCTCCAGGCCGGTCAGCCGGAGGACTACGTGATCGGCACCGGCCGTACGCACACGGTCCGCGAGCTGGTCGAGGCGGCCTTCGCCGCGGTGGGCCTCGACTGGGAGCGCCACGTGGTCACCGACCGCTCGCTGCACCGCCCCGCCGAGGTCGATCTTCTGTGCGCCGACCCGAAGAAGGCCCGCGAGCAGCTCGGCTGGGAGCCCTCGGTCTCGTTCGAGGAGCTGATCGCGATGATGGTCGAGTCCGACCTGAAGCTGCTGTCGGAGGGCGGCGACCCCGACCAGGACTCCTCCTGGCCCTGAGTCCGACGGGGACCCGTCCGTGGAGACGGGTCCCGGGTGTGGTTGGTCAGCCGTTCTCGTGGCGGCGCTGGCAGTTCATGCAGAAGCGCGCCAGCGGGCGGGCCTTGAGCCGCTCGAACGGGATGCCGGAGCCGCAGCCGTCGCAGCGGCCGTAGGTCAGCTCGGCGATCTCCTTCAGCGCGGTGCGCAGGACGGAGGCGCTGCGCTCGGCGGAGACGATGTCGGCCAGCAGACCCGACTTCTCCGACACCTGGACCGAGTCGTCGCCGACCGCGGCCTCAAGCTCGGAGAGCTGCCTGGTCCACCGCATGAGCTGCCCTTCGAGCTCCTCACGGATGGAGTCGAGCTGGACACTGCTGAGGTGGACGTCGGAGATCATGGTGTTCTGGTCCTTTCTGAGGTTCGGGAAGCTCGCCAGGGCCGGTCCGGCGGGGAGGACGCGCGAGGTGTCGCAGTCGTCGCAGTGCCGGGTGTGCGGCTCCTGCCGCAGCCGCCGCAGCGCGATGAAGACCCCGCACTGCTCGCAGGTGCCGTAGACCCCGAAGTCGAGCCGTTCGATGGCGGCCTCGATCTCCGTGGCGGTCCTCGCCGCGCGGGCGGCCCGCCTGGCGGACAGGGAGACCGGTTCGTCCCCGGCCCCCGTCCCGGTCTCGGGTTCGGTCTCGGTCATGACGTCCCGCGCGGCGGCGAGCCGCTCGTGCAGGAGGGCGCGCAGCTCCTCCAGATGTGTCGTGTGACGCTGGTAGTCCTCAAGCAGCCTGCTTGTCGACCTGATGTCGCCCATGGGACATCGACTCCTTGGATGACTCACGGCGGCATGGCCATGACATGGCCGCCACCGGGAAAGCCGGAACTCGAAACGGCTGTGGAACCCCGCCCTGGCCACCGCTCGACGCGGACTCGTCGGGGTAAGGGAGAACTCGTCAGAGCAAAGCTCGTCCAAGTACGAAAAAACGGGAAAAGGCGGCCTCAAGCCGCGTGTCCCCTGTGGTCACCGTCAGACGTACGGCGGGCTGCGTGAGGTGACGGCGCGCTGGACGTCGTGCCTGGGCGCCGCGGCGGGGCCGGTCGGAAGCCAGGCCGAGGGCAGCGGCCCGGGGGCCGTGACCACGGCGCCGACCGCGAGGGAGGAACGGAGCTGTCCCGGCGTCGGCAGGTGCTCGGTCCCACCGGCGAGCAGTCTCGGGGCGGTCGACCGGGTGGCCGTGTCGGCGCCGGGAACCCAGAAGCTGGTGCCCGTGTCCGTCGGTCTCCAACCACCGGACCACGGGGAGGGGGAGACGGCCGCCATCAGGACGACGAGGAGGAGACCCACCGCCATCGCCGCGGTGGGCCTGGGTGTGCCCCACCGCGGTTCCCTCATCACCTCGACCATAGTCGACGTTCTGCGAAAGAGCACTTCACATATGGGATGGAATGCCCTTTCCATCCCGGGAAGCAGGGTCAGGCGAAGACGTCCTGCTGGTAGCGGCCCTCGGCCTCAAGCTCACGCAGCCACGCCTCGCCGTCGCCCCCGGTCCTGCCGTGGTGGATCGCCGCCAGGGCACGCCGTACGGCGGGGGCCATGTGGAGCCCGTCCCCGCAGACGTAGACGTGGGCGCCCTGTTCGAGCAGCTCCCACACCCGGTCCGCCTCGGCCGTGACCGCGTCCTGGACATACTTGAAGGGGTGCCCTTCGAGCGCGGAGAAGGCCGTGTGCATCCGGGCGATCCCGGCCTCCTGCCAGCCGAGCAGCTCGGCGCGGTACAGCCAGTCGTGCTCGGGGTGGCGGCAGCCGTAGAAGACCTCGGCGGGACCGGAGGCCCCGGCCAGGGCCCGCTCCTCAAGGAAGCCGCGCAGCGGGGCGAACCCGGTGCCGGGGCCCACGAGGACCACCGGCGTCGCCGGGTCGTCGGGCAGCCGGAACGGCGGGCTGGGCACCCGTACGTATCCGTAGAAGACGTCACCGGGCTCCAGGCCCGCCAGATAGGCCGAGCACATGCCCCGGTAGGCGCCGCCGCCCGACCACGAGGGCCCCTCGACCAGGCCGACGGTGATCCTGACCCTGCGCGGGTCGGCCAGCGGCGAGGAGGAGACCGAGTAGTAACGCGGCTTGATCGGCCCGGCCATCTCCAGGAAGACCGGCAGCGGCAGCGTGACCGCCGGGAGCCGCTCAAGCAGCGTGAGCACCGAGACCCGCTTGGCGAGGATCTCGTCGGCGTAGGAGGCCTCAAGCTCGGCGAGCTGCCCCCTGGTCCACGGGCACCCGGTGTGTTCGGCCAGCGTCGCGAGGTCGGAGCGGGTCGCGACCTCCTGGAGCTCGGCGAACTCGGTCAGCAGCAGCCCTGCGGTCACCGGGGTGTCCACGGGCAGGTGGGTCGTGCTCCTGGCGCGCAGCCGTACGACCTGGTCGCGGGGGACGTGGAGCTGACGCAGCGCCCACTCGACCAGCTCGGGGGCGTTCTTGGCGAAGACCGCGATGTGGTCACCGGCCGTGTAGGACGTGCCCTCTGGCAGTTCGGCCACGATCGAGCGGACCCCGGGCCTGGGCGCCTCGCGGGAGAAGTCCCACAGGCCGGTCGGGTCGCCGGTCAGCTCCTCGGTCGAGACCACGGTCAGCGGGACCGCCTGCGGGGAGACGACAGCGGGACGCACGTCGGCCTCGGTGAGGACGTCCATCTCGTAGCGGGGACCGGCCTCGGCAGCCGACGCGCCGTACTCCGCCGCCAGAGCCGCCCACAGCGCGGCGGTCCACGCCGAGACGTCGCCGTCGAAGTCACCGTCGGCGTCCGCCTCCCCCCGCTCCACGAGGGGTACGGCTCCCGCCGCGGTGAGCTTGTCGAAGACGCGCCTGGGGAAGTCCTGGTAGGTCGGCCACTGGGTGTTGCCGCAGCCGAGCAGCGCGAAGCGCACCCCGTCCATGGCGGGCAGGGCCTCCAGGGCGTCGAAGCGCTGGGCGTTGTCCGGCGCCTTGCCGTTGTAGGTCGAGGTGATCACCACGAGCAGCCCCTCTGAGGGCGGCTCAAGATCGTCGAGGGTGGTCAGCGTGGTCGCGAAGCCGGAGCGCCCGGCGACCTCGGCCAGCCGTTCGGCGACGTCGGAGGCGGTGCCGAGGTTGGAACCGTACGCCACCGTGAGGCCGACTCCCGTCACGGCCACCTCGACCGGCTGTTCCTGGACGGTCTCGGCCGTCTCGGCCACGCCCCTCTCGTGCGCCCTGCGCTCCCGCACCCTGAGGGTGAAGTCCTCCGGCTTGAGGGTGAGCATCTGCTTGACCTTCATCCGGTAGGCGTCCGGGTCGGAGATCGCGAACCGCTGGAGCACCATGGCCAGCGCCAGCTTCGCCTCGGTCAGCGCGAACTGACGGCCGATGCAGGCCCGTTCGCCGTTGCCGAAGGGCTTGTAGGCGGCAGGGTGGTGGCCGGTCCTGTTCTCCGGGAGCCAGCGGTCGATGTCGAACTCCTCCGGCCGCTCCCACGCCCGGGGGTTCTTGTGCAGCGGTCCCAGCAGGATGACGGCCGTCTGGTCCTTGCGCACCGGGTAGCCGCCGATCTCGGTGTCCTCGAAGGACTTGACGGCGAACGCCGGGATCGGCGACCAGCTCCGCAGCGTCTCCTCAAGGATGCGCGGGATGACGTCGAGCTTCATGATCGTGTCGTAGGTCGGGACGGTGTCTCCGGGCAGCAGCCGGTCGACCTCGGCGTAGGCCCTGGCCAGCACGTGCGGGTTGCGCAGCAGGTTGTACAGCGCGAACGACAGCAGGCCGCTGGTGGTCTCGTGCCCGGCGATCAGGAAGGTCAGGACCTGGTTGCGGATGTTCTCGTCGGAGAGCCGCTCACCGCTGCGCGGGTCGGCGGCCTCAAGCATCAGGCCGAGCAGGTCCTTGGCGCCGCTCCCGCCCGTGCTCCTGCGCCGCCGGATGACGTCGTCCACCAGGTCCTGCATGACCTTGATGTCGGACCGGTAGGCCGTCTCCTGCTTCTTCTTGAGCTTCGTGACGAAGGGGAGCTGCCGGTTGCGGAGCATCGCCTCGGTCAGCGTGCGGCCCATCGCCTGCAGGAAGGGATGCAGCTCGGGTGAGTCGAAGGAGTTGAACCGGTAGTCGAACCCGGTGAGGGAGATCGTGTCCAGGGTGAGCCTGGTCATGTCGTCGGGGACGTTGACCTCGTCGGAGACCGCCCACTTGTCGACGAGGTTGCGCGCGACCTCCAGCATCTGCGGGAAGTAGGCCTTCATCGAGCGCTGGCTGAAGGCGGGCATCAGGATGCGGTGCGCGTGGCCCCAGACCGGCTCGTCGTGGCGGGCGGTGAACAGCCCGTCGCCGCCGAAGTCGCGGACGATGGACAGCGGCGGGTCGATGCCCTTGTAGAAGCGCGTCTCGTCGCACAGCTCGGCGACCAGGTCGGGGCCGTAGACGAACAGGACCTTGCGGCCGAGCAGTTCGAGCTGGAAGAGACCCTCCTCCCGGTACTCGGCGGCGAGCTTCTCGAAGTGCGCGTCGGGCGAGTGCGCGGGGACCTGGAGCGTGTTGCCGAGCAGTGGCAGCCCCTGGGGGGAGGGGATGGAACGCGTCGCCGACATGCGGACTCCTCCTTTACCAGGCGGCATCCGGAACCGCCAGCCATACACCGTATGTCTCAAGCTACCATACGGTGTATGGCAGTGAGCGCGCGAAGGGGACAACCCCTGACAATCCAGGAGATCTACACGGCTGTTCTGCGGATGGTGGGCGAAGGCGGGGTCGAGGGCCTGTCCATGCGGAAGCTGGCGGCCGAGCTCGACGTCAACCCGATGTCGCTCTACCACCACGTGGAGAGCAAGGACGCGCTGCTGCGCGGAGCCTGTACGGCCGTCGCCCAGGGACTGGCGCTGCCCCCCGACGACGGCACCCCCTGGCAGGAGCAGCTACGCGCGCTGGCCCACGCCTACCGCTCCATCGCGCTCTCGCACCCGGCCCTGTGGTCCTACGTCAACAGCCACCCCGACCTCGTCGAGCAGGAGGAGGGCATGTGGGTGGTCTTCAACCGGGTCCTGGTCGCCGCCGGAGTCCCCGCGGCGGAACTGCTGCGGATCCGCACGGTGCTCTACACCTTCGTCTCCGGCCTGCTGACCGCCGAGGCCGTTGGCCTGCTCGCCGAACTGGACCCGGCGGGGGACGCCGAGACCACCTTCGACGCCGCCGTGGATCTCATCCTGGACGCGCTGGAGGCCCGCGCCACCTGAAACCTGTCACAGCCGCCCGCTAGTGTCCCTGGAAAAGGCCCTTGTGAGAGACACGATTCCGGGGAGCGCACGGTGACCGTGCTCGCCACACCGCGTGCGACGGAGCTGGAAGCCTCCGTCGAGCAGCTCGTCTACGTCCGCGACGACGAGTACACCGTCGCGCGGATGAGCACGGACGACCCCCGGGACGGCCCGGCGAGCTTTGTCGCCTCGGGGCGGGCCCTGGCCGGGGTGCAGCCGGGCGAGACGCTCAACCTGACCGGCGAGTGGGACGAGCACCCCCGCCACGGCAGCCGCCTGCTGGTCACGCGGTGCGAGCGGGTCGTCCCCTCGACCGTGCGCGCCATCAGGCTCTACCTCGGCTCCGGCCTGGTCAGGGGCATCGGCCCCCGCCTGGCCCACGCCATCGTCAGCCACTTCGGCGAGCGGACGCTCACGGTCATCGACACCGAGCCGGAACGCCTCACCGAGGTCGTCAACATCGGCGTGACCCGGCAGGCGCAGATCGTCCAGGCGTGGGCCGAGCAGAAGGCGGTCGCCGAGCTGATGGTCGTCCTGCAGGGCTTCGGGATCAGCCCGCTGCTCGCGTCCAAGATCTACCAGGTGTACGGCAACGACGCCCGCGAGGTCCTCACCACCGATCCGTACCGGCTGATCGGCCAGGTCAGGGGCATCGCCTTCCACACCGCCGACCGCATCGCGCTGCGTTCGGGGGTGCCCGAGCACAGCCCGCGCCGTCTCCAGGCCGCCGTGCTCGACCGCCTGGAGACGGCCGCCGCCCGCGACGGTCACTGCTACCTGCCGCTGACCGTCCTGCTGCCCTCCGCCGCCGCCCTGGTCGAGCAGGAGGAGGAGTCCGTACGGCGGGCCGTCGACGCGCTGGCCGCCGAGCGCGCGGTCGTCGTCGAGGAGTCACCGGCGGGGCCGGGGCTCGTGGCCTACGCCAAGGAGCAGCACGGCCGCGAGGTCGCGTTCGTCTCGCACCTGGCCAGGCTGCTGCGGGCCAGGTCGACGCTGCCGCTGCGGCCCTTCCCCGACGACGGGGACCTGCAGGAGGACCAGCGGGCCGCGGTGAACCTCGCGTTGACCAGCACCGTCTCGGTCCTCACCGGTGGCCCCGGCTGCGGCAAGAGCCACACGGTCCGGGTGGTCGCGTCGACCGTGCGGGCGATGGGCGGCAGCGTGACCCTGACGGCGCCGACCGGCAAGGCGGCCAAGCGGCTGTCCGAGCTGACCGGCCTGCCCGCGATGACCGTGCACCGGATGCTCGCCCAGCGGCCCGACCCCGAGGAGGGGACCCTCTTCCAGCGGCTGCCGACCGAGGCGGACCTCATCGTCGTGGACGAGGCGTCGATGCTGGACCTGCAACTGGCCACCCGCCTGGTCGCGGCGATCCCCACGGGCACTCACCTGTTGCTGGTCGGCGACGGCGACCAGCTCCCCAGCATCGGCCCCGGCAACGTGCTCGGCGACCTGCTCGACGTCGAGGAGGTCCCGCGCGTCCGGCTGACCCACGTCTTCCGGCAGGCCCAGGACAGCGGCATCGTCCGCGCGGCCCACCGGATCAGGTCGGGACGGCTGCCCGACCTGCCCGGCGGGGGCGGCTTCTGGTTCGAGGAGCTGGACGACCCCGAGCGGGTTGCCGACCGGGTCGTCCACCTGGCGACCGAGGCCATCCCCCGCAAACAGGGCGTCGGCGGCGACAAGGTGCAGGTGCTGTGCCCGATGCGCAAGGGCGCCACCGGCACGGCCGAGCTCGGCCGCAGCCTCCAGGAGCGCCTCAACCCCGCACGCGAGGGTACGGCGGAGCACTGGTCGGGGCCGTCGGTCTTCCGGGTCGGCGACCGGGTCATGCCGATCCGCAACAACTACGACAAGGGCGTGTTCAACGGGGAGACCGCGACCGTCACGGCGGTGCTCCCGCAGGACCGGGTGCTTGAGCTGCGCACCGGCGACGGGGAGGCCGTCCGCTACACCTTCGACGAGCTGGACGAGCTGACCCACTCCTACGCGATCAGTGTGCACCGCTCCCAGGGCAGCGAGTATCCCTTCGTGGTCGCGCCGATCGTGGCGGAGGCCGGGGGAGTGATGCTGCGCAGGGGCCTGCTCTACACCCTGGTCACCAGGGCGAAGGCGTGGGTGGTCCTGGTCGGCCAGCGCGAGGCGCTCGAACTGGCCGTGCGCCGCCTCGGCCCCCGCCGCAACACCGGCCTCGCCCTGCGCCTCGCGCTGAGCCTGCGCTCCTGAGGGATACGGCGACCGCCGTACCCCTCAGAAGACTCAGGTGAGCGTGACCGGCAGTTCCTTGATGCCGTTGATGAAGTTGGAGCGCAGCCGCCGGGCGGGACCCGCCTGGGCCAGACGGGGCAGGCGCTCGGCGAGGACCTCGAAGAGCACCCGGAGCTCCATCCTGGCCAGGTGGTTGCCGAGACAGAAGTGGGCGCCGCCCCCGCCGAAGCCGATCTGCGGGTTGGGGGTGCGGCCGATGTCGAAGACCTCGGGGTCGGCGAACACGTCCTCGTCCCGGTTGGCGGAGCCGTAGAACACCACGACCTTGTCGTTCTCCCTGACCTCCTGCTCGCCGATCACCGTGTCGGCGGTCGCCGTACGGCGGAAGAGGTTGACGGGGGAGACCCAGCGGACGATCTCGTCGGCGGCCGGGGCGGCGAGCGCGCGGTCGGCCAGCAGCCGCCTCCACTGCTCGGGGTGCTCGAAGAATGCCAGCATCCCGCCCGAGGCCGCGTTGCGGGTGGTCTCGTTGCCCGCGACCACGAGCAGCAGCACGAAGAGGTCGAACTCGTTCTCGTCGAGAGTCTCCCCGGTGACGTCCGGCAGGAGCAGCCGGGTGGCGAGGTCCTCGCGGGGGCGCTCGCGCCGCTCGGCCGCCAGGGCGTTGGCGTAGGCGTACACCTCGGCCGCCGCGGCCTGACCCGCCGAGGGGCCGGAGGAGTACTCGGGGTCGTCGGCGCCGATCATCTGGTTGGACCAGTTGAAGATCTTGTCGCGGTCCTCGACGGGGGCGCCGAGCAGCTCGCAGATCACGTAGAGCGGCAGCGGGGCCGCGATGTCACGCACGAAGTCCACGGTCGGCAGGCCGGTGACCTCGTCGAGAAGTTGGTGGCAGATGTCGCGGATGTGCTGTTCGAGCGCGCCGATCATGCGCGGGGTGAAGCCCCGGTTGACCAGGGAACGCCGCCGGGTGTGCTCCGGCGGGTCCTGGTTGAGCATCATCAGCCGCTGGAGCTCGCGCTGCTCCTCGGGCATCTCGTCGAAGAGCGCGAGCCTCCTGCTCGACGAGAACAGGTCGGAGCGCCGTGACACGTGCACCACGTCGGCGTGCCTGGTCACCGCCCAGAACGGCGGCCAGCCCCGGTCCGGCTCGCCCTCGTGCAGGTAGACGGGCGCGTTGGCCCGCAGCCAGCGGAACTGGTCGTGGGGCGCGCCGTCACGCGCGTAGACGTCCTTGTCCACAAGATTGATGTCCATCGAGTCCCTCCTAGGGCGAACCGTACGTGTATCTCTCCTGTGGTGCGGCGGCCTCCCGGCAACGCGGACCGGTTGCCTCAACGAGGACACAGCGTTCCCGTCCGGTCAAGCCGACGCCGGGGGAGAGGAGGGTCTCCGAGATCCGGGGGCGACCGTTCTTGGGAGGTTCCCGCGGCTCAGCCGATCGGACCCGCCCAGCGGTCGACGAGGCCGTCCCGCTTGATGATGAAGCCGCGTTTCACCGGCAAAAGCGTCATGGTCGTCTCGATCGCCCTGATGCCGCTCAGCCCGCCGATCTCCCTGAGAATCTCGTAGAGCTCCGACCGGCCGGGGACGGCCACCTGGGCCACGAGCTGGTGGTCGCCCGCGACCGCCAGGACGTATCTCACCTTCGGCATCCTGGCCAGGGCGTGGCCGACAGCCTCGACCTCCCGCTCCGCGACCCGCAGCCAGAGCGCGGCCTCGATCGGCAGCCCCAGGTAGGCGGGCTCGATCTCCGCGCGGATGCGCAGGATGCCCCGGCGGAGCAGGGAGTCCAGCCTGCGGCGGGCTGTCGACTCGCTGATCCCGGTGGCCGCCGCGATCTCGGCGTGGGTGGCCCTGCCGTCCGCGGCGACCGCGGCGATGATCCGCTCGTCCTCGGCGGAGGGGGTCTCACCGGCGCGCTGGAAACGCTCGGGCAGCGGCGTCCACTGTTCGAGGAGTCCCTCGACCTCCTGCGGGGTGAGCACGTCCACGTGCCACTCCTGGGGAGTCTTGAAGTAACGCAGCGCGGGATAGGTCGTGCTCTCGACCACCCCGTCGATCGCGGGGATGTCCCGGAAGATCAGATCGACCAGCGCGTCGTCGGCCACGCACAGCTCGGCGGTGCAGTCCGCGGAGCCGGAGACCAGCGAGACGAACCGCGTTTGGGGCAGCTCGGCCAGCGCGGTGCCCACGTCGATCACCGAACCGGGCCGGCAGCGCAGCCTCAGGATCGCCGAGCCGATCCGGCGGTCGTCGACCACCCCGACGACGGACAGGACGCCCGCCTCCGTCAGCCGGGTGGCCCGCCTGGCCACGTTGCGGGTCGACTCGTCCAGCACTCTTCCGATGCGATCCCAGGTGGCGCGTCCGTTCACCTGAAGGGCGGCCACCACCCGTAAGTCAGCTCCATCGAGTGGCTGCATGGGGGTTCATCCTCGTCGTCGGGGGATTGTTCCGCCCCAAGAGTACGGCTTTGTGATCTTTTATGATGCGATATCCGCTCAGGCGAGCACGCTACGAAGCCACTCCTCGACTCCGGCAACATGGACCATGGCCCAGGCACGCGCGACCTCGGGCTGGCGGGCGGCGATGGCCTCGTAGATCGCGGTGTGCTGCTCGCGCGTCCTGGTCAGGGCGTTCTCCCTGGTCAGGGCCCGCCAGAGCCTGGCCCGGGTGGTCGGTCCCGACAGGCTCTCGATGAGGGAGCACAGCACCGCGTTGCCCGATCCCGCCGCGATGCGCCGGTGGAACTCCAGGTCGTTGGCGGTCAGCTGCTCCACGCTCGGGTTCTCCGGCAGCCGGGTGAGGATCTCGTGCAGCTCGGCGATCTCGGCCTCGGTCATCCGGGTGGCGGCCATCGCGGTCGCCTCGGGCTCCAGGATCCGGCGGACCTGGAAGAACTCCAGCGCCGTGTCGTCCTGGTGGAAGTCGACGACGAACGCCATCGCGTCCAGCAGCAGACGAGGCTCAAGGCTGGTCACGTAGGTGCCGTCGCCCTGCCGTACGTCCAGCACGTTGATCAGCGCCAGCGCGCGGACCGCCTCGCGCAGGGAGTTGCGCGACAGACCGAGCCGCTCGGCCAGGTCCGCCTCCTTCGGCAGCCTGCCGCCAGGGGGGATCTCGCCCTCCAGGATCATCTGCTTGATCCTGTCGATAGCGGTGTCGGTGACCGCCACGCCTCACCCTCCCTGGGCACGCTCAGACATCGGATGTCTATGAGTGTACGGCGAAGCGCACCATATCTCCCTTGGGGGCACGGCGGACCTGTCCCCGCACCTCAAGGGCGCGAAGGTGGGCGGCGGCCTCGGCGGCGGCCAGACCGCGCAGCATGGAGGGCAGGTCGTCCCAGGGGCGCTTCCAGGTCATCCTGGAGGCGATCTCCCAGATGGTGAGGGGCTCGCCCGCCTCGGCCAGCAGGGTGGTCAGGGCGGTGAGCTTCTCCTCGTGGTGCGTGCCGATCTCCCGCGCCCGCCCCGCCGTGTCCTGAAATATCCACTCATGGGCGGGGAGGGCTTCGAGCGTCCCCAGCCCCGCCACCTTCTCCAGCGAGGCCAGGAAGTCGCCGAGCGGGTCCATGTCGGTGCGGTCGTAGGGATAGATGCCGATGTGCGGGGTGATGCGCGGCAGCACGTGGTCCCCGGTGAAGAGCCGGTCGGCGTCCTCAAGGTGCAGGCAGATGTGGCCCGGGGTGTGCCCGGGAGTCCAGACGGTGCGGAGCCTGCGCCCGGGAAGATCGACCAGGTCGCCGTCGCCCAGCGTCCTGTCCGGCGTCGCGGGCGGCTCGGGTCGGTAGGCGGTCGCCGCCTCGACCTCGGCGGCGCCCGCCCCGGCCCGGCGCAGCATCCCGGCCCGCTCGACGCGCCGGACGCTCTCCCCGGTCTCGTGCATGGACCTGATCAGCGCGGCGTCGGCCTCGTGCATGGCGATCCACGCCCCCGACTCCTGCCGCACCTGACCGGCGAGCCCGGCGTGGTCGGGGTGGAAGTGGGTGACGACCACGCCCCTGACCTCGCGGATGTCCATGCCGGCAGCGGCCAGCCCGTCCCGCAGGGCGAGCCAGGCGTCGGGGTGGTTCCAGCCCGCGTCGACCAGCACCGGCCCCGAGGGGGACTCGAGCGCGTAGATCAACGTGTATCCGAGGGGGTTGCCGGGGATCGGCACGGGGACGCTCCACACCCCGCCGCCGAGGTCGGTGGGACGCTGTTCGCTGTACGGCCTGCGGAGGGATTTCAACGGTGACGCTCCCTGTCTGTCGGCGCCGTCCCGGCGGCTCCCACGCCCTCGGGCGCACCGCTCCAGAACGTTAGTCTGTTTCGCCTCGCCTGCGACAGTAACGCGTTCCACCTCTCACGGCGAAGGCGGGGTGGGGAAATCGGCGAGCAGCCTGGTCGCGGTGATCTCCAGATGGCGCTGGACCTGCTCGTAGGTCCGCTGCCCCCTGAGCATCGCCAGCAGCTCGTGCACCCAGACGCTCGCCAGCGATCCCGCCAGGACGCGCTGCTCCTCGCTCGCCGTCCGCTCGTCGAGGTCGTGCCCGGAGACGCGCAGCAGCAGGCCGGTCACGCGCTCGGCGAACGGGGTGTCGATCTCGGCCATGATCAGCGAGCGGACGAGGGCGTCGGCCAGTTCGGGCTCGCGCATCAGGCCGCGGGTCGCGCGCATCAGCACGTCGACGGCCCGTCCCGAGGGGGTGGAGGTGGCCGGTGGTCTGCGCTCGATGCTGCTCTCAAGGAGGTCGATCTCGTCGCTGACGACCGCGACGACCAGGTCCATCTTCGAGGGGAAGTAGCGGTAGAGCGTGCCGAGGGCGACCCCCGCGCGCTCGGCGACCGTGCGCATCTGCATGGCCTCGACGCCGCCTCTTGAGGCCAGGGCCGCGGCCGCCTGGACGATGCGCCTGCGCCGCTGGTGCTGACTTCGCGCGCGGACGCCGCTCGGAGCCGGTTCGCTCTGCATGCCGGGTGTCCCCTCGCTCGTGGCCGGTCCTGTGCCGCTCGTGGCGGGGGTCTCGCCGGGGCGCGGGGCGAGCGGGGAGCCCGTGGCCGCATGCGGAGTACGCATGAGAACACGTTATCTGATCTTCGCCCGCTTCGTTGGGTTACCCGTCAGTTACGGGGGATCTCTGTCCGCACATGTCACACGTGTTATGACAACATGCCGTCATCGTGGGCCCGGTATGGGCCGGGATGAAAAATGGAATTGGTTCTACTCGGGGGTGTGATGGCCCTCGGGTACTGGATTTTCGCCCGGAGGAGGGGAAAAACCAGCCCGACATCCGCGAGCCGTACCCTCCGGAAGGCGGGCCAGGGGGAGGGGCCGCCCTCTTCTGGAAAGGTTTGCCGGGGCGGACACCGGAACCCGGAACATACCGGGGGTGGCCGTTCCCGCGCCGCTCGGGCCGCCGGGCCGTACGGCGTGACACCTCGTGGGGACACGGCGGTCACGGCGGGGACCCGCGGCCTCGCCGTGTGCCGTGACCCCCGGCGCCGGGGCGTGATGGTAACTGCCGGAAGGTGCGTGGGCGGTGGCGGTGTCGTGGACCGCCCACCTGAAGGAGTGGGTATCGGTATGCCGTTGTGTGTGACGTACCGCCAGCAGGACGACGAGTCGGCCCGCAGGAGTGGGCCTCCTGAGGAGGGGACGGCCGTCGGGACCGTCCTGCCCGGCGCGACGATAGCGCTGACCCCGTCCGCGACCACCCTGGCGACGCCCTCGACGGCGGACATCACCCCGCTGCGCCGTACCCCCCTTGAGGGGCCCGCGGGAGGACCGCTCAACATCCTGACCACGATGGGGCTCGTCGAGCGGTACGTCACCGACTGGGCCGGTCCCGAGGCGCTGGTCCGCGGCATCAACGTCAAGCTCGGCCTGCCCGCCCAGACCGGGGAGACGCTGGTCCTCACCGGTACCGTCGTGTCCCGCGAGGGCGAGGAGTTCACGGTGCGGGTCCTGGGCGCGGTCGGCCCCGGGGAGCACGTCTCCGGCACCGTCCGCCTCGCCTTCCCCGACCACTGAGTACGGCCGGGCGTCAGGGCGTCAGCGGGGTGGGCATCGCGAAGAAGACGAGCATCGCGATCGCCACGCAGATCAGGCAGATCACGAAGCCGAACAGCTCCCACGCCCAGTCGTGACGCTGCTCGCCCCGCCTGACCCGCCCGCGCCTGCGGCGCGGCCTTCCGGTCGTGCGCGACGGGACCTCGACGGCGTTCCCGATGGCCTGTGCCTCGTCGGAGAGGGGGGCGGGCGCCACGGCAACGGTGTCGTCGCCGGGCGTGTCCGTCTCCTCCGAGCTCGGGTCCGGCCTCTTCGCGTGCCGGGCGCGGTCGCCGGGGGTGCCGAGCTCGTCGGCCCGCAACGGCCAGCCGGGCAGTGCGGGCCGTACCGCCTCGGGCTCGGGGAGAGCGGGGACTGCGGCGGCCAGGTCCTCGGCCCGCAGCGGCCAGCCGGGCAGCGCCTCGGCCTCGTCGGGCGGGGCCGTCTCCCTGGGGGCCGCGGCGACCAGTTTGTCGGAGTGCCGCCCCGGCCTCGGCTCCGGGGTGAACGGCTGGAACAGGTCCTCGGCGCCGCCCTCCCGAAGGGGCGCGGGCGCGTCGTCGAGCACGTCCCCCGGGATCGGGGCGGCCAGCGGCTTCGCCCCACGAGGCTTGGGCCGCTGGAGCTTGCGGCGGGGAGTGCGCGGGACGATCTCGTCGAGCGCGTTCAGCACCGAGTCCTTGAGCCTGGGCATTGGCTCGGTCGTCGCCTCGTGCGCGGAGACGACCTCGGGGTCGGGCGCGGAGAAGGGGTCGGGGAAGCGGTCCGGCGTGGTCGTGGCCGGGAAGAAGTCCGCGGGGGAGAACGGTGGCGGCAGCTCGGGCGCGGAGAAGACACTCGTGCTGGTCAGGGCGTCGGTCTCGGCGAGCGGCAGCGGCCAGGCCGGGGGCGTCGGCCACAGCGACCTGAGCGGCACCGAGGAAGTGGACGCCGGAGCGGGGGGAAGCGCCCTGGGGCCGGGAAGCCCGAGGACTGCCGCGCGCAGCACGGGGGGAAGGACACCCCACGGGGCACGGACGAGCACGTCCCTGATCGGGGCCACCCCGAGCGCGCCGAAGGCGTCGGCCAGGTGGGCCGGGACCCTGGCGGAGGCCAGGGCGAGTTCGAGGGCCTGGGCGAAACGGCGGCAGGCGCTCACCGTCAGCTCGTCGGCCGTGTCGGCGGCCACGTCGAGCACCCAGGACAGCTCGGCGGTGTCCATCTCGCACACGCCGGACAGGTACAGCACCTCGCGCTGGTGCGGGCGCAGGTCGCGCAGCACCCGGTCCACGAAGAGGGAGACCGGGTCGGTGCCGGGCTGCGGGGCGGCGTGGACGACGTCGCGCTGGTGGATCTCACGGCGGGCGAGCGCGTACAGCGCGGCGCGCGGCGGCTGCGCGGCGGAGAGGGCGTCGGGGGAGGGGACGGCGGCGAAGACGGCCGCCAGCGCCGTGGCGGCTGCTCCCGGATCACCGAGCTGGTCGTGGCAGTAGGCGAACAGCCCGGCGGCATGCGTGTCATAGAGCTCGGTGATCAGTTCGCCGCGCGAGCGCTGACCGAGGATCGGTTGGTTCACGAGACCGGTTCCTCTGGGGTCGTGGTGAGGAGCGTGGGCGAGAAGCCCGTGGTGCGTGTGACTGGAGGGGTCGATGTCCACGATATGGGTAATCGTGGTGAGACGCCGAGATTCTGGGCACTATTGGGCGCACTTTTGCTCGATATCTCATGACTCTGGGCGACGCGATCCGGGGGGAGCGGGTCGAATGTCGGAGGACCACCGTAGGCTGTCGGTCGGACAGATCATGGGGCAGTTGTGGCAGGGGGGCCGCGGCCCTGCCGAGAAGCATGAGGTTGCGCATGATCACATTTGACGAGGTCACCAAACGCTACGCGGACGGGACCGTGGCCGTCGATCGACTCACCCTCGAAGCACCCACCGGGGAGATAACGGTCTTCGTCGGTCCCTCGGGATGCGGCAAGACCACCTCGCTCCGCATGATCAACAGGATGATCGACCCCTCGGAGGGCCGCGTCCTCCTCGACGGCGTGGACGTCACGACCATCGACCCGCCGACCCTGCGCCGGGGCATCGGCTACGTCATCCAGCAGGCGGGCCTCTTCCCGCACCGCAAGATCGTCGACAACGTCGCGACAGTCCCCTACCTGCTCGGCTGGGACAAGAAGAAGGCCCGCGACCGCGCCATGGAGCTGCTCGAACGGGTCGGGCTCGACCTGAAGCTCGCCGGGCGCTACCCCTTCCAGCTCTCCGGAGGCCAGCAGCAGCGCGTCGGCGTCGCCCGCGCACTGGCCGCCGACCCGCCCGTGCTGCTGATGGACGAGCCGTTCAGCGCGGTCGATCCCGTCGTGCGCACGAGCCTGCAGGAGGAGCTGCTGCGGCTGCAGGCCGAGCTGAACAAGACCATCGTCTTCGTCACCCACGACATCGACGAGGCCGTCAAGCTCGGTGACCGGGTGGCCGTGCTGCGCGTCGGCGGCCACCTCGCCCAGCTCGACGACCCCGCCACCCTCCTGTCCAGGCCCGCCGACGACTTCGTCCGCGAGTTCCTCGGCCGCGACCGGGGCATCAGGCGCCTGTCGTTCGTCTCCGGCCACGAGGTGGGGCTGCGCGCCGACCTCACCGTGCCGGTCTCCACGGAGACGGCCGGACTGCGTGACACGGCCGAGCCCTGGCTCGCGGTGCTCGACGAGGACGGCAGGCCGCTCGGCTGGGCCAGGACCGATGACCTGCCCGCCTCGGGGACGCTGGCCGGCGTGCCGCTGGCGCCGTACGGCACGTTCGACAGGGGCCGTGACTCGCTGCGCGCCGCGCTGGACGCGACACTGCTGTCGCCCTCGGGGTGCGCGATAGCGGTCGACGACGCCGGGCGCGCCGAGGGCGTGGTCACCCGCGAGGCGCTGAGCGAGGCGCTCGACCGGGTTGCCGGGGGCGCCCATGCGTGAGGAGCCGCTGGTCCGCTGGGACTGGATCGGGCGCAACTGGCCCTCCATCCAGTCCCTGCTTGAGGACCACGTCGTCATGTCGCTGGTGCCGATCGTCGTCGGGCTGCTCGTCGCCCTGCCGCTCGGGCTTGCCTGCGTCCGCTGGCGCGGGATCTACCAGCCGACCATGAGCCTGATGAACGTGACCTACTCGCTGCCCTCGCTGGCCGTCTTCGTCATGCTCATCCCGGTCACCGGCCTGGCCACCAGGGCGACGGTCATTGTTCCCCTCGTCTTCTACTCGCTGGCGGTGCTGATCCCCGCGGTCGTGGACGGGCTCGGCTCGGTGCCCGACCACGTGCGTCAGTCCGCGGTCGCCATGGGCTTCACCCCGCTGCGCAGGCTGCTGCTGGTCGAGCTGCCGATCGCGGTCCCGGTGGTGCTCGCCGGGCTGCGGGTGGCCGCGGTCTCCAGCATCAGCCTGGTCAGCGTGGGCGCGCTGGTCGGCAGGGGCGGCCTCGGCTACCTGTTCATCGACGGCTGGCAGCGGCAGTTCTACACCCCGATCATCGTGGGCGTGGTGCTGGTCGTGCTGCTGGCCGCCATCGCGGACGCGCTGCTGGTGCTGGCGCAGCGGCTGCTCACACCCTGGTCGCGGGCGAGGGGGACTGCGTGAACTGGCTTGTCGACTTCTTCGGCGACCCTGCCAACTGGTCGGGTCCCGACGGCATTCCGGTACGGCTGACCGAGCACCTGCAGTTCTCCACGGTCGCGTTGCTGCTGGCCATGCTGGTCGCGCTGCCGCTCGGGCTGTGGATCGGGCACACCGGCAGGGGAGCGCTGCTGGTCGTGCTGAGCGCCAACGCCGCCCGCGCCCTGCCCACACTCGGCCTGCTGGTGCTGGTCGTGCTGCTGGCCGGTCTCAGCACCGACCTGCCGGTGCTGATCCCGCTGGTCGCGCTGGCCGTGCCGCCCATCCTCGTCAACACCTACGAGGGCGTCAGGGGCGTCGATCCCGACCTGCGGGACGCCGCGTACGGCATGGGCCTGCGCGGCGGCCAGGTCCTCGGGCGGGTGCTGGTGCCGGTCGCGCTGCCGCTGATCCTGCTGGGCCTGCGGCTCGCGGCGATCCAGGTGGTCGCGACCGCGACCGTCGCGGCCTTCGTCGGCCTGGGAGGGCTCGGGCGTTACGTCGTGGACGGCTTCGCGACCAACGACTACCCGCGCACGCTCGGCGGGGCGGTGCTCGTGGCCCTGCTCGCCCTGCTCGTCCAACTCGTCTTCGTCCTGATCCAGAGACTGCTGGTCTCACCGGGGGTGAGGCGGCGCAACGCCGTACGGTAATGTCTCCTTTACCTCCCGCCATAGAAGGGAAAAGCACGATGAAGCGCCTTTTCAGCACCGTGGTGGTGGCCCTCACCGCGGCGCTCACACTCAGCGCGTGCGGAGGTGGTGACCCGCTCACCAACACCTCCCCGACCCCGGCCGACTCCGGGGCCGCGTCGTCGTCAGGGGGCGGCGGGAGCAAGAAGGTCGTCGTCGGCTCGGCCAACTTCCCGGAGAACGTCCTGCTCGCCGAGATCTACGCCCAGGCTCTTGAGGCCAAGGGCGTCCAGGTCGAGAAGAAGCTCAACATCGGCAGCCGCGAGGTCCTCTACGAGCAGGTCAAGGGCGGTGGCCTGACGATCCTGCCGGAGTACATCGGCTCGCTGCTCGCCTTCGTCGACAAGTCGACGACCGCCAAGAGCAAGGAGGACATCCTCGCCGGGCTCAAGGAGAAGCTTCCCGCCGAGCTTGAGGTCCTCGAACCCGCCGCCGCGGAGGACAACAACTCGCTGACCGTGACCAAGGAGCTGTCCCAGAAGGTGGGCCTGACCACCATCGAGGACCTGGTCAAGGTCGCCAAGGGCTACACCGTCGGCGGTCCGCCGGAGTTCCAGGCCCGCCAGGAGAAGAACTTCAAGGACACCTACGGCCTGGAGTTCAAGGAGTGGAAGAAGACCGGTGACGCGACCGCCGACGCCATCAAGGACGGCACGATCCAGGTCGGCAACGTCTTCACCACCGACCCCAAGGTCATCATCAACGGCCTGATCTCGCTGCAGGACACCAAGCACGCCTTCGGCGCCGACAACGTCGCGCCCCTGGTCAACAAGGCCGGGGTTGACGAGACCGTCACGAGCACGCTGAACGCGGTCTCCGCCAAGCTCGACACGGCCGGTCTGCTCACGCTGATGAAGCGCGTCTCGATCGACAAGGACGACGCCGCCACGGTCGCCAAGGACTGGCTGACCCAGAACGGCCTCGCCTCCTGATCCACGGCCCCCGTCATCCGGCCCGTACCGCCCCGCGGTACGGGCCGGGTGCCGTTCTCGGGATGATTGCCCCATGAACGAGTTCGTCGAGGCCATGGGACAGGTGCCGACCGCCGTGACGGTCATCACGGTCAAGGATGACCGCGACGACGTGGGGGCGACCGTCGGCACCTTCACCTCGGTCTCGCTCGATCCGCAGCTCGTCATGGTGAGCATGGACAGTGGCGGCTACCTCAACGAACTGCTGCTGCGCCGCGACCGCTGGGCGGCCAGCGTGCTGTCGTCGGGGCAGAAGGCCATCGCCAGCCGGTTCGCTACCGCGGGCCGTCCCGGCGCCCGGCTCCTGCTGGCCGGGACCCCGCACCACCGGGGCGCGCTGAGCGAGGCGCTCGTCGTGGACGGCGGCGTCACCGCCCTGGAGGCCGAGACGCTCAAGGTCGTCCCCGCCGGGGACCACACCCTCTTCGTCGCCAGGGTCCTGGCCGTCGACTACGTCACCCCCGGTCTTTCCCCTCTCGTACGGCTGCGCGCCCGCTACCGCCCGGTCGGCGAGTCCACCAGATAGGCCAGGGCGGCTCCCTGGGTCGTGTCGATCTGAGGGACGCTCGTTCGACCTATGGGTGCGAGGGCCGAGAGGCGGTCCCGCCTGACGAGGAGGACACGATGGCGAAGTACCTGTTGATCATGCGGGGCACCGACGAGTCGAACGCGGCGATGATGGCCGACATCGACGAGCTGATGGCCACGACCCGCACCTTCATCGAGGAGACGATCAAGGCGGGCGTTCTCCTCGCGGCGGAGGGGCTGGACGACCCGGGCCAGGGCGTCGTCGTCGACTTCAGCGGCGAGACTCCGGTGGTCACGGACGGGCCGTACGGCGAGACCAAGGAGCTGTTCGGGGGTTTCTTCCTGCTCGACGTCGCCTCGAAGCAGGAGGCTGTCGAGTGGGCCAAGCGGGTCCCGGTGGCTCGCGGCGCCAAGATCGAGATCCGACGGGTGCCCGGGGACGACGAGGCCCCGCGGGCTTAGACGGTCTCAGGGGGCCGTCATGTCGCGCAGGCCCGCCTCCATGACCTCGACAAGCTGGGTGAGGCCGTCGATGATCTGGGCGCGCTGCTGGGGGGTCATGCCGCTGAGGAGGCGCACCTCGACGGCGAGCTGCTGGGGGAAGAGCGTGTTCACGACCTCGCGGCCCTCGTCGGTGAGGCGGACCAGGGCCGTCCTGCGGTCGGCGGGGTTGGCGGTGCGGCTGATGTAGCCCCGCCGTTCCAGCTTGGCCAGGGTCTTGCTCAGCGCGGCGGGGGAGCGGCTCATCTTTCTGGCGAGCTGCCTGGCGATCGTCGGCTGCTCGGTGTACCGGAGGATCAGCAGCACGTCCAGCTCGGGAGAGGTCACCGAGGCGCCGTCGAAGAGCGGTTCGACGGCCAGGTCGAGCAGTGCCTGGACCCGTTTCAGCGGGCCGACGACCTCCATCGAGGAGGTGTCGAGTCCGGGGTAGGCCTGCCGCCATCGCTCGTACACGTGGTGGGAGGGGGCTTGCATGAGCCCTCCAATTCGTTAACCTGTAAACTACTGATATCCGTTAACTAGTTAACTACCTGTTGCCGATGTCGCCCATCGTAGCGGCACCGCCTCCCCCGGTGGCGAGAAAGCAGTTCGCACCCATGCCCAAGGATCCCCTTCTCGTCGCCCCCGCGGCGACCGTTGAGCGATCGCAGGAACGCGTCGGGCGGCTGCTCGTCGTGCTCGCCGCGCTCGGCGCCGTCGCCCCGCTGGCCACGGACATGTATGTCCCCGGCTTCCCAGGCCTGGTGAGGTCCCTCGGCACGACCGGGTCGTCGGTGCAGCTTTCCATGACGGCCTTCCTCATCGGCCTGGCCCTCGGGCAGATCCTGCTCGGCCCGGTCAGCGACGCCGTGGGCCGTCGCCGGGTGCTGCTGTGGGGCTCGGCGCTGTTCACGGTGTTCTCGCTGGTCTGCGCGCTGGCCCCGAACATCGACGTGCTCAACGTGGCCCGCCTGCTCGAAGGTGTCGCCGGGGCCGCGGGCATGGTCGTCGGCCGGGCCGTACTCACCGACCGCTTCCACGGGACGCCCGAGGCGCCGCGCCACTTCGCGACCCTGTCGGTGATCGTGTCCATCGCCCCGATCGCCGCCCCGGTGCTCGGCGGGGCCATCCTCGGGTTCGCCTCCTGGCGGGTCGTCTTCGCCGCGCTCACGGGCTTCGGCGTCCTGCTGGTCCTGGGCGTCCTGGCCTGGGCGCCGGAGAGCCTGCCCGCCTCCCGCAGGCACTCGGGCGGGGTGAGCAGCACCTTCAGGGCCATCGGCGGGCTGTTCGGCAGGCGTGCCCTCATGGGGTACGTCCTCACCTCCTCCTTCTCCGGCGCTGCCCTGTTCACCTACATCGCGGGCTCGGCGTTCGTCTTCCAGGACGTCTACGGCGTCTCGCCCACCCAGTACAGCCTGATCTTCGCCGTCAACGCCCTCGGCATGCTGGTCGGCGGGATCGTCTTCGGCCGGATCGCCTCCCGCGTCGGGATCAACGCCCTGCTGGTCGCGGGCCTGGGCATCGCCTTCGTGGCGACGGCCGTGCTGCTCCTGGTGCTCGTCACCACCGGCGGCGGGCTCGTCGTCACCTGGGTCTGCCTCTTCCTGGTGATCATCGGCTTCGGGCTCGTCCTGCCCGCGAGCACGACCATCGTCCAGGCGCTCGGTCACGACGCTCCAGGAGCGACCTCCGGCCTGCTCGGCGGCACCCAGTTCGTGCTGGGCGCCGCCGCCTCACCGCTGGCCGGTCTGTTCGGGACCGACAGCGCGACGCCGACGGCCGCGGTCATGCTGGTCGCCCTGGTGCTGTCGGTCCTGGCGCTGGCGTTCGCCCGTCCGTGGCAGGGCCACGGTGAGACCGTACGGCTCAGCGGATCGTCCACGACCCCGGGAGCATGAGCGGCCCGTAGGACGGCAGGCCGAGCTCGGTCGCCAGGTGGGCCAGCGGCCCCCACGCCTCAAGCCGCAGCCGGGTCAGCGCGGCGGCCCTGTCCTCGCTGGAGTCGGCCGGGCGCAGGCGCTCGATCGGGTTGAGCCGGGGATAGCTGCGCACCGGGGCGTCATCGGCCAGGCCGCCCTTGCTCCTGGCCAGGGCGAGGGCGTCCTCAAGGCCGCCGAGCACGTCGACGAGCCCGCCCTCGTGAGCGTCGGCGCCGGTCCAGACCCGGCCCTTGGCGAGCTCGTGGACACGCTCACGTGACAGACCGCGACCTTCGGCCACCTTGTTGACGAAGTCGTCGTAGACCCGGTCGAGCCAGACGTTCACCCGCTCCCACTGGGCCTCGGAGAAGGCGTGCGTCGAGGAGAACATCCCGGCGTTCGCGCCCTCGCTGACCGTCTCCGAGGAGACGCCGAGCTTCTCCAGCAGGCCGCCGATGACGGCCTTGCCGCCGAACACGCCGATGGAGCCGGTGAGCGTGCCCGGCTGGGCCACGATCGCGTCCGCTGCCATCGAGACCATGTAGCCGCCGGAGGCCGCGACGTCGCCCATCGAGACGACGACCGGCTTGCCCGCCCTGCGGGTGAGCACGACCTCACGCCAGATGGCGTCGGAGGCCACGTAGGACCCGCCGGGGCTGTCGACCCTGAAGACGACGGCCTTGACGTGCTCGTCGCGCCGGGCGGCGCGCAGCGCGGCGCAGACGGTGTCTGACCCCATCGCCTCGCTCCCGCCGAGGGGGCTGCGCCCGCTGCGGCCAAGCCGGATGGGACCGCTGCCGTGGACCAGGGCGACCGTCTGGCTCCCCGGATGCGGGATCTTGTCCGCGATCGGCCCCTTGGCGTAGCGGCCGACGTAGAGCAGCAGGGACTCCTCGCCCGCCGCCTGCTTCACCTCGTCGTAGACCTCGTCGCGGTAGGCGAGGCGGTCGACCAGCCCGGCCTCGACCGCCTCGGCGCCGATGAACGGCCCCCGGTCGACCAGCTCCCTGACCTTGGTGGGTTCGAGGCCGCGTCCCTCGGCGACGCCCGCGACGACCTGCTCGACGACCGACTCGGTGATGCGGCCGAGCGACTCGCGGTGGGCGTCGGTCATGTGGTCCTGGGTGAAGGTGTTGGCGGCCGTCTTGTACTCGTGCCGCTGACCGAGTTGGTACTCCACACCGAGCTTGGTGAGCGTGCCCCGCAGGAAGCGCTGTTCGAGGGCGACGCCGGTCAGCCCGACGTCCCCCGAGGGCTGCAGGTAGACCCGCTCGAAGGCGGAGGCCAGGTAGTAGGGCACGGTGCCCGCCCCGAACTCCCCGAACGTCTCGGCGAAGGCGACCGTCAGCTTGCCCGCCTCCCTGAGCCGGGTCACCGCCCGCCGCAGCTCCTGGACCGTCGCCAGGCCGAGCGGCCGGGTGCCGATCTTGACGATCAGCGCCCTGACCCTGGGATCCTTCGCCGCGCGCCGCAGCCCGGACAGCACGTCGGCGAGGCGCGTCTTGCGCATGGACAGGATCGCGCCCAGGGGGTCGGCGGGAGGCCCCTCGAAGAGCCCCTCGGTGAGGTCGAGCTCAAGAACGAGCGGGGCGGTCCGCCGCTGCCTGAACCGGTCGACGGTGTCGATGATCACCTTGGTCGCATCCATGCTGACACCCTAAGCGACGTCTCCGCCCGCCGGGCCTTCGGAAACTCAGGTACGGCGGGCGTTGACACGTTTGCTCAGCAGCGAGGCCGACGCCGAGGGGAACGATCCCCGCAGCCGCCTGTCCTCGGCGACGGTGAGCGCGTCCCTGACCGTCGTGGTCCCGCTCACCTTGGCGGTGAGGTTGACGGAGCCGTTGGCCCAGTTCAGCCAGGCGGCCAGCAGTTCGCTCTCGAACGTCGAGCGCTTCGTCCTCTTGGCGGGCTTGAGCACCTTGCGGGCAGTCGCCGGGGTCGAGGCCCCGGTCAGCTCGGGGAAGACCCTGCTGGCCCTGCCGACCATGCCGAGATAGCACCGGAGTGTCGCGTCCGTCAGCGTCCCCTTGCCGGGACCGAACTCGGCGGCCCACCCGGCGGCGCTCAGCGTCTTCTTCGACGTGCCGCGCACGCACATCGCGGGCTTGGCGGGCGCCACGGGGGCCGGGTCCACCGGGCTCGCGGTCACGGTCACCGTGACGGTCACCGTCGGCAGCGGGATCGGCTCGGGCGCCTGCGTCGGCGCGACGGGCGGGGTCTGGGCGCCGGGGTCCGGGCTCGGGTCTTCCCCGACGGGGTCGCCGGGCTCCTGGGTCACCCCGGGGGAGGGGGCGGTGCCGGTGAGCGCGCCGTACAGGTCGAGGCGGGGGACGGTAACCCCCGCGTAGGCGATCGGGCGGCCGGCGGCGGTGAGCCTGCCGGTGAGCGCGTCGGCCGAGGCGTCCGCGCCGGTCTCCGCGGCCCGCTGCGCCAGTACGGCCAGCGCCCCGGTGACGTGCGGGGTGGACATCGAGGTCCCGCTGTAGATCGCGATCCCGCCACCGGGGACGGAGGAGTCGACCTCGACGCCGGGGGCGAACAGGTCGAGGACGGAGCCGTGGTTCGACCACTCGGGGACGCGGTCGGCGTCGTCGGTCGCGCCGACGGTCACCGCGCCGGACAGGCAGCCGGGCACCCCGGCGCCCACGGATCCCTCGTTCCCCGCGGCGGCCACGGTCGTGACGCCCCTGGCGCGCAGCGCGTCGAGGCGCCCCTTCATCTCCTGGACCTCGGGTTCGCCGTCGCAGGAGCCGTCGTAGAGGCCGCCGCCGAGGCTCATGTTGACCGCGACGAGGCCGGGGACGGTGTCCTTCAGCCGGGTGAGGTACTCCATGGCGAGCAGAAGCGAGGACTCGTAGGCCGTGATGCAGGGCGCACCGGTGTCGTCGCAGTCGTCGAGACGGCTGAAGACCTGGACGGCCACGATGTCCGCCCCCGGCGCGACGGCGTGGGCGATGCCCGTGACGTGGGTGCCGTGCTCACACAGGTTGACCTGGCCGTCCACACAGGCGGGGACGGTGGCGTCGGCCGCGCGCTCCGAGGTGTCGGTGCCCTGCCCGTTCTGGCACAGGGATCGGACGCCCTCGTCCACGACGGAGAAGCATGCCTGCCGTACGACCTTGCCGCCGAGAGCGGGGTGGGCGGCGTCGACACCGGTGTCGACAACCGCGATGGTCGTGCCGCGCCCGTCGGCTCCCTCCGCGTGGGCGCGGTCGGCCCCGACGAGCGTCAGGCCGGAGGCGAGCGAGCTGGGGGAGTAGGTGCGGTCCCTGCGGATCGAGACCACCCGGGGGTCCTTGGCCAGCTCGGTCAGCGACTCACCGGTGCCCTGCACGACGATGAAGGAAGTGTCGCCGGGCTGGAGCACCACGTCGGTCTCCGGCAGCGACCGTGCCTCCCCGGCGACCTGGTCGGCCTGGGCGGGGGCGGCCAGCTCGACGATGGCGCGGGCGCCGTCCTCGTCGGCGGCGAGCCCGGCCTCAAGCTTCGGCGCGGCCGGGGGTGGCTGTTCCTCGGCGAGAGCGGCGAGGGCATGGGCCGGTACGGCGGGGGCGCCGCTGAGCACGATCACCAGCGCCACGAGGGCTCGAAGTCGCACACGTCCTCCGGGGGGATCCGGACAGCTCCGGGCAGTTGATCATGCGCTATGGAGTCTAAATAGTGATTTGTCGCCCGTGAATAGCGTGTTCTGGATTTCTCAGTCCCGGACATGGCTCGACCCCCCGCGGCGTGTCGCACACGGAGGGCCGAGTGTCCGAAATATTACTTGAGTCCGTTGGCGAGTGCGGTGATGAGCTCACCGTTGGGGGTGTCGCCGCTGGTCTCCCAGAAGAACGCGCCACCGAGGCCCTGGTTCTTGGCCCAGGTCATCTTGCTGGTGATGGTGGCGGGGGTGTCGTAGCTCCACCACTGGCCGTTGCAGAAGGCGTAGGCCGTGCCGGCGATGGTGCCGTTGGAGGGGCACTTGGTCTTGATGACCTTGTAGTCCTCGATGCCGGCCTCGTAGGTACCGGGAGCGGCGCCGGTGGCGGTGCCACCCGGGGTGGACTGGGTCACGCCGGTCCAGCCACGGCCGTAGAAGCCGATGCCGATGAGCAGCTTGCTGGCGGGGATGCCCTTGCTCTTCAGCTTCTGGATGGCGGCGTCGGTGTTGAAGCCCTCCTTCGGAATGCCCGTGTAGGAGGTCAGGGGCGAGTGCGGAGCCGTCGGGCCCTTGGCGTCCCATCCACCGAAGAAGTCGTAGGTCATCGGCATGAACCAGTCGAGGTACTGGGTCGCACCGGCGTAGTCGGCGACGTCGATCTTGCCACCGTCAGCACCGTCGGCGGTGATGGCGGCGGTGACCAGGGCGCTGGAGCCGAACTTGGCGCGCAGAGCGGCGACGACCTTCTTGAAGGCGTCGGGGCCGCTGCTGTCACAGGTCAGGCCACAGGCGTTCGGGTACTCCCAGTCGACGTCGATGCCGTCGAAGACGTCCGCCCAGCGCGAGTCCTTGACCACGTTGTAGCAGGAGTCAGCGAAGGCGGTCGGGTTGGCGGCCGCCTGGGTGAAGCCACCGGACCAGGTCCATCCACCGAAGGAGTAGATGATCTTGAGGTTCGGGTAGGCCTTCTTCAGCTTGCGGAGCTGGTTGAAGTTGCCACGCAGCGGCTGGTCCCAGTTGTCGGCGACGCCGTCGACGCTCTGGTCGGCGGTGTAAGCCTTGTCGTAGTCGGCGTAGGAGTCGCCGATCGCGCAGCGGCCACCGGCGGTGTTGCCGAAGGCGTACAGCAGGTGGGTCAGCTTCGGCGCGGTGCCGCTGGTGACCAGGTTCTTGACGTGGTAGTTACGGCCGTAGACGCCCCACTCGGTGAAGTAACCGACGACCTTCTTGGCCCCGCCAGGGCCGGTCGGCGTCACCGTGGGCGTCACGGTCGGGGTCACCGTCGGCGTCACCGTGGGGGTCACGGTGGGCGTGACGGTGGGGGTGACCGTGGGCGTCACGGTCGGCGTCACCGTCGGCGTCACGGTGGGGGTGACGGTCGGGGTCGGCGTGGGGTTGGCGCCGTCACAGGCGCCGCCGTTCAACTTACAGTTCGTCACACCGGAGACACCGCCGGGAGAGCCGGTGAAGCCGAAGCTCACCGAGGCGCCCGCGGCCAGCGCGCCGTTCCATGACTTGTTGGCGAAGGTGTAGTGGTTGCCGCTCTTGGTCATGTCGGCGTCCCACGCGGAGGCGATCGACTTGCCGGCGGGGAGGTCGAACTCGACCTTCCAGCTGGTCAGGGCGGTCGATCCCGCCTTCACCGTCACGTTGCCCTGGAAGCCGGTGCCCCAGTCAGAGGTGGTGGTGTAGGTGGCGGTGGCGGAGGTGGCGGCCGTCGCACTACCCATCCCGATCCCAATCGGGACTAGCAGCGCTGTGGCTGCGATCAAGGAGCCGATGGTCATTCGTCGCAAGGGTCGCTCCAGGTCAAAGAGTTCCTAGCCCCCGAATTCATAGGAAAGTTTCCTATTAGTTTCCAGAGCGTAGGTTCTCCTCCGTGGGCGGTCAATGGCTCGCTGACCGATATAAGGCGGATTTAAGGTTCGTGGAAGCCTCGGCGGACCCGGCCTGAACGGAAAAGGGCCGGTCACACGCTGCGTGACCGGCCCGGCCCGGACGAAAAAATCTTCCCGCGACGTTGACGCGGCGGTTGTCCCGCCGGTCAAGGCGCCCGCGTCAGGGGCGGCGCTTCCCCCGCGGGGCCTCCTTCACGGTCTCCTCGGTGGCGATCTCCGAGACGGCCGGCCCCCCGTGCCTGAGCCAGACGGCCCCCAGCGGCGGCACCCGCAGCCGCGTCGAGTACGGCAGGCCGTGCCACTCCTCGTCAACCGCCTCGACCGCGCCCATGTTGCCCACCCCGCTGCCCGCGTAGTCGTAGGCGTCGGTGTTGAGCGCCTCCTCCCACGGCCCCGGCAGGGGCAGCCCGAGCCGGTAGTCCTCGTGCGGCGCGCCGGAGAAGTTGACGACGCAGGCCAGCGCCGAGCCGTCGGGGGCGTAGCGCAGGAAGGAGAAGACGTTCCCCTGGGCGTCGTCGGCGTCGATCCAGCGGAAGGCCTCAGGGGCGTCGTCCTGGGTCCACAGCGCGGGCGTCTCCCGGTAGATCCGGTTGAGATCGCGCACCAGCCGCTGCACCCCCTTGTGCCCGTCGAAGTCGAGCACCCACCAGTCGAGACCTCGGACCTCCGACCATTCGGACCCCTGCCCGAACTCACCGCCCATGAACAGCAGCTGCTTGCCGGGATGGGCCCACATGAAGGCGAACAGCGCGCGCAGGTTCGCGAACCGCTGCCACTCGTCGCCGGGCATCTTGCCGAGCAGTGACCCCTTGCCGTGCACCACCTCGTCGTGCGACAGCGGCAGCACGAAGTTCTCCGAGTAGGCGTACATCAGGGAGAAGGTCATCTGGTGGTGGTGGTACTGCCGGAAGACCGGCTCACGCGCCAGATAGGCCAGGGTGTCGTGCATCCAGCCCATGTTCCACTTGAACCCGAAGCCCAGTCCGCCGAGGTGCACGGGCCGGGAGACCCCCGGCCAGGCTGTCGACTCCTCGGCGACGGTGATGATGCCCGGCTGGTCCCGGTAGACCAGCGCGTTCATCTCCTTGAGGAAGGCCACCGCGTCGAGGTTCTCCCGCCCGCCGTACTCGTTGGGCGTCCACTCACCCTCGCGCCGCGAGTAGTCCAGATAGAGCATCGAGGCGACCGCGTCCACCCGCAGCCCGTCCACGTGGAACTCGCGCAGCCAGTACAGCGCGTTGGCGACCAGGAAGTTGCGCACCTCCCTGCGGCCGAAGTCGAAGACGTAGGTGCCCCAGTCGGGGTGCTCACCCCTGGCCGGGTCGGCGTGCTCGTACAGCGGGGTGCCGTCGAACCTGGCCAGTGCCCAGTCGTCCATCGGGAAGTGCGCGGGCACCCAGTCCACCAGCACCCCGACGCCCGCCGCGTGCAGGCTGTCCACCAGGTGACGGAAGTCGTCCGGGCTGCCGAACCGGGACGTGGGCGCGTAGTAGGAGGTCACCTGGTAGCCCCACGAGCCGCCGAACGGGTGCTCGGCCACCGGCAGGAACTCCACGTGCGTGAACCCCATGTCCACGACGTAGTCGACAAGCTCCGTCGCCAGGTCCCGGTAGGACAGGCCGGGCCGCCACGAGCCCAGGTGCACCTCGTAGACGCTCATCGGCTCCTTGAGCGCGTTCGCCTCCGCGCGCCGCCGCAGCCACTCCTCGTCGTGCCACTCGTAGGAGGAATGTTCGACCACCGAGGCCGTGGCGGGCGGGACCTCGGTCCGCCTGGCCATCGGGTCGGCCTTGGCCCGCCACACGCTGTCGGCGCCGAGCACGTTGAACTTGTAGTGCTCGCCCTCGCCGAGCCCGGGAACGAACAGCTCCCACACCCCCGACCTGCCCAGCGAGCGCATCGGGTGGGCGGTGCCGACCCAGTGGTTGAAGTCGCCGATCACCTGGACACCCCGCGCGTTCGGCGCCCAGACGGCGAAGGCCGTACCCTCCACGTCCTCGTGCCGCATGACCCGCGCCCCGAGCACCTCCCACAGCCGCTCGTGGCGCCCCTCGCCGATCAGGTGCAGGTCCACCTCACCCAGCGTCGGCCAGTGCCGATAGGAGTCGGCCATCTCGTACGGCTCCGCGCCCGGATAGGTGACCCGGAACCGGTAGTCGGGAATCTTGTCGACGCCGGGGACCGTCACCGCGAACACCCCGTGGGCCAGGTGCTCCATGTCATAGGTGTGATCGTCCACGACGACCTGGACCTTCTCGGCCAGCGGCCGCAGCGTCCTGACGGTCACGCCCCCGGCCCCCGGATGCGCGCCGAGGATCGAGTGCGGATCGTGGTGGGCTCCGCCCGCGAGCCGCTCAAGGTCCAAGTCCGCGTTCATGGATCACTCCCGTAGATCGGTATCCCCTAACCCTGCCCTACTCGGGCGTTACGACCCATGCCCTTGTCCGCTATCACCATGCGTGTCGCGAAAATGTGTGGATACGCAGTGAGAAAAGTCCCGATTGTCGTCCTAGGCGATGCGCCATACTGGCCGTTGGTTCCGATGATCATCCAGGGGGTGACGATGCACGGGAACACGGCGGGGACCCCCGTTCCTCCGCGCCCGCACCACTGGCCGCCGGCCGACGAGACGGCCTTCCCCCCGCCACCCCGTCCCCTGCGGCCCGTCAAGGGGCTGGCGACAGCCGTACTGGCGCTGCTCGGACTCGACACCCTCGCGGGCGGCGCGCTGGCGGTGGTGTCCGACCCCCTCGCCACCGCGGCCGAGATCGTGGGGGAGAGCGCGGTCCCGCTGCTGTCGAACTCCACGCTCCTGTTCGTCCTGACGCTCTCCCGATATCTCGTCCGTTTCTGCCTGATCGTCGTCTTCCTGGTCTGGCTGGTACGGGCCCGCCTGAACGCCGAGACCCTCACCCGCGTCCCGCACCGCTGGTTCAAGATCTTCATCGTGATCGGCTGGGTGCTGCCGGTCGTCGGCTGGTGGATCCCCAAACAGATCGTGGACGACATCTGGGCCGCCTCCCGCCCCGGCGGCGTGCGGGGGGAGAGCATCGGCAGGCAGCGGCACTCCTGGCTGGTGTGGGCCTGGTGGATCGCGTGGCTGCTGGCCTTCTGGGTGGTCCCGCTGTCGTCCGTGGCGCTGCGGTCCCTGGCCGGGCGCCCACCGGAGGAGGTGGGCGCGCTCGTCGGGTTCGGCCTCGACCCGTTCACCTGGGTGCCGACGCTGCTGGCCGCCGCCCTGCTGGCCCTCGTCGTGGTACGGATCACCCGCTTCCAGGAGACCCGGGCCCGATAGCTCAGCGGCTGCTGCCGACCCGGCCCATCGGGACGGGGCTCTGGCACGACCCCCTGATGAAGGTCTCGCCGTCGACCGCCTCCGCCCCCGGCAGCGTCTCCAGGTGCTCGAAGGCCGTCGCGTACGGCAGGGCCCGCTCCTTCGGGGCCGCGAGCCGCCGGGTCAGCCACTGCGCGAACCGCCCGTGGGCCGTGACCACCGTGGCGAAGGCCACCGCCAGCGCCGCCAGCACCGGCAGCCGCTCCTCACTGGCCAGCAGGATCGACTGGGCGTCGGAGAACCCGGTCCTGGCCGAGGCCCAGCCGGTGGCCACGACCGTCACCCACCTGCCGCCCCGCCTGACCCCGGGCCGCGCGGTCGCGGTGATCGCGGCCGGTACGGCGAGCACGACGAAGGCGACGACGATCATCACCGTCGCCCCCAGGGTGAAGGAGGTGTCCACGCCGACGGCGACCCCGCGCATCAGCAGCTGGGCCACGAGACCCCCAACCAGTCCGGCCACCAGCGCCCCTATCGCCGCAGCCCACACCACACGACCTTGCGCCACATCCCCATATCGCATTTAAAAGGATTTAGAGGGATTTTCCTGGCGTGGCAATCCCAAAAACAGATCCGGAACCTCCTTGTGACCCACCACTTTGGAACGGTCCCCCATTCGTGGTGGTCGCGAGCGTGTGGGACGCCTTCATCGATGGGCGAGCTCGACCTTGAGGGGCCGTGACCTCCGGGAGGTCAGCCTGCGGACCCGGTCAGGCCAAGCAGGAGCTTCGCGGCCCGGTCCGCCCCGTCGGTGCGGACCGTCCCGGCCACGACGGCCGCGCGGGCACCAGTCTGGGGGGCCAGGGCGATCTTGAGTGCGGCCGACAGTGACTCGGCGGTTGGCGTCGGACCGTCGTGTCCCGTGCCGATGCCCAGCTCGGTCACCCGGCCCGCCCAGTACGGCTGGTCCGCGACCTGGGGCACGATCACCTGCGGTGCTCCGGCGCGGGCCGCCGTAGCCGTGGTGCCCGCGCCGCCGTGGTGCACGACGGCGGCGACCCGGCCGAACAACGCCTGCTGGTTGACCTCGCCGACGACAAAACAGTCGTCCCGGTCGTCGATCGCGGTCAGGTCGGCCCAGCCGCTCCCGAGCAGAACCCGGCGGCCCCGCGCCCGAACCGCCTCGATGACGGCCCGGGAGATCTCCTGGGCGCTCGCGCCCCGCATCGGCATACTGCCGAAGCCCACGTACACCGGCTTCTCCCCGGCGGCCAGGAACGCCTCCAGATCGGCCGGAAGCGGCCGCTCGTCCGGCCGGATCCACGCGCCGGTCTGCGTCACGTCGAGCTCCGGCGTCTCCTGCCAGGGGCCCAGGACCGGGTCGGTCGCCAGGAACGGGCGGCCGGTGAAGACGTGGTCGCGGATGCCGTCCACCGGCGGTAGGCCGACCGACACCCGATGCCTGTTGATCGTCTCGCCGAACAACGCGTCCTTGTGCTCGGCGTCGAGGGCCCACAGCTCCCGGTTGCCGGTCACCCCCTCGGGGATCACCTGACCCGGCCAGGGGCGAGGCGCGTGATGGGATGACGGCAGGTAGGACGGGGAGAGGGACGTGAACACGTAGGGCACGCCCAGCTTCTCGGCCGCCGCCCGCGCACCGGCCACGGCGGGGAACGAGCCGGTCGCCACCACCGCGGCACGGTCCCCGGCCGCCCCGGTGACCGCCTCGTAGGCCATGGCGGTCAGCTCGGCGGCGATACCGGCCAGGCCCGCCTTCGCCTTGTCGGGGATCGCCCCCGTCGCCAGCGCGCGGATCGGCCAGCCCAGGGGAGTCAGCGGCACGCCGACACCGTCCAGCAGCTCCGCGAAGTCCGGAGGCGCGCACACCCGAACCTCGGCGCCGAGCGCCCGCAGCCGCACCGCCAGCCCCGCCATCGGCTCGACGTCCCCGCGCGACCCGTAGGTCACCAGCACAACGCGCATTCCACGGCCCCCGATCTCCGTACCTTCCGGTGTCGAAGGGGGATTGTGCTGCACCACCGGGGTCTTGTGGCAAGCCCCACCACCCGCTATAGCTTGGTAGTGACGGGAGGCATATATCCCCCTTGCCCTTTTGGTTTCCCTGTCCGGCAGGGGCCCTCTTCCGCCTCAGTTGACCGGGCTCACCCATACTCCCTACTGGCCAACTCCGCTACGTGTTCTGCTACCCACGACCAACAGCGCTGCCCGCCGTACCGGATCGGGTAGAGCGGGTGGGTCACTCGCCGACGGCGCCGTCGAGGCGTTCGCGGAGGAGGTCGGCGTGGCCGTTGTGGCGGGCGTACTCCTCGATCATGTGGACGAGGATCCAGCGGTGCGAGACGTCCTGGCCGTGGCGCTGCTGTTTTCCGATGGCGTCGAGCGGTACCCGGGCCGAGATCTCGCGGGCTACCTCGACCTCGGCCCGCCAGGTGGCGAAGGCCTCCTCCGCGGAGGCGGTGTCCACGTCGTTGAAGTCGGCGTCGTAGTCGTCGTCCCTGCGGTAGATGAAGGGAACGTCCTCGCCGTTCAGCACCCGGCGGAACCAGACACGTTCCACATGGGCCATGTGACGGACCAGGCCGAGCAGCGACAGGGACGACGGCGGCACGGAACGCTCACGGAGCCGCTCCTCTGACAGCCCGGCGCACTTGACGGCCAGGGTCTCACGGTGCCAGTCGAGCCAGCCGTCCAGCATGGCGCGCTCATCGGCGACGAACGCGGGGGAAACGCGGTTGTCGGTCAAGACTTGTGGTCCTCTCATCTGATCGGTCCGGATAACCACCGTCCAGAGTCTCACGGCGTCGTCGTACGGCTCGCAACCGCGGTCCGGGCACCGGTGGCTTTTCCGCTGAGATATCGCGAGCTTGATGCCTTCGGTGTCCGTTGTCTGCCGGAAAGGGGGCGGCGTCGGAATGTGGGGTGGGAAAAGGGCTTTCCTGGGGTGAATGACCAGGTGGGGAGGTGCGGTGATTGCCGGTTATTGGTCTGCTTTCATCCTGTTTAGGGCTAACCGTTTGTTTTTCCGGTGATGTTCGTAGGCGAGGGTGAGCTTTCCATTGTTCCGAAGGGCCGTCTCACATATGCTCCGTGCAAGTCACATGTACGGCCAAGCCGACTGGAGGCAGGCATGGCTCGTTCCTGGGAGGCTGACCCGTCCGCGTTGTTCCTGCGGGGGCTGGGAAAGTCGGCCAAGGAGCTCGACCATTCCGACGGTCGAGACGAGTGCCCCGAGATCTGGCAGCTCGACAACGGTGACATCGCGGTGATCGGCAGAGATCTCACCGCCGCCTACAGGTCGCGCCTGCCCGAAGGCGTCTCCTTCGCGCCGGGCATCGCCGATGTCTGACCTCCACGCTCCCCAGCCCATTCCCGCCCAGGGGGAAAGGCTCCTCAGAGAGGCCTACCGGCGCGACTTCCGGCAGCGGGAGGCGGTTCTCCGTGACCGCGACTCGTGGAAGCTCGAACGGCGCCAGCACGTCGAGGAGCAGGCCGTCCCCAGCTACGACGCCTCCCGCCTCGGCGGCCGGACCCTCTACCGCGTCCTCTGCACCGACGGCACCGCTCCCCGCCCCGTCAGGTGCTGGGAGGACTACATCAGGGGCCTCTACGAGACGGGCGAGGATGTCAGGTCCTACGTCGGCCTTTCCTCGTTCACGGCCGGGTCGAAAACGGAGTAGCCGTCAAAAAGTACAGAGAAGACGAAGAGCACCCCGTGTCGGGGTCCTCACGTGACGTCGTCCACGGCGGCAGGGTCAGGGGTGTCTCCCCGGCCCCGGTGCCGCGTCAGCTGCCCGCCGATGTGCGGGGCTTCGTCAACCGCGTCGAGGAGTTCGAGCGGCTGAACGCGGTCCTGACCGGTGAGGACGGTGACCCGCGCGTCATCTCGGTGTGCGTGATCGCCGGTACGGCGGGCGTGGGCAAGACCTCGCTCGCGCTGCGCTGGGCCCACCAGATCCAGGAGCGCTTCCCCGACGGGCAGCTCTACGTCAACCTGCGCGGCTACGACCCGGGCGAGCCGGTGACCGCCTACGACGCGCTGCACCGGTTCCTGGTCGCCCTCGGTGTCCGCGCTCCCTCGGTGCCGCAGGACCTCGACGCCGCGGCCGCGCTCTACCGCTCCCTGCTGGCCGGTCGCAGGATGCTCGTCGTCCTCGACAACGCGGCAATGGTGAGCCAGGTCCGTCCCCTGCTGCCCGGCAGCGCGGGCTGCCTGGTCGTCGTCACCAGCCGCAGCCGGCTGTCGATCCTCGCCGTGCGCGAGGGGGCGCACCGCCTGACGCTGGGCACGCTTCCCGAGGCGGAGGCGGTCGCCCTGCTGCGGGCCGTCACCGCCGGATACCGTCCCGAGGACGACGAGGCCAAGCTCACCGAGCTGGCCAGACTGTGCGCCCGGCTGCCGCTCGCCCTGCGGATCGCCGCGGAACGGGCCGTCAGCTACCCCCACATGCGGCTGGACGATCTGATCGCCGACCTGCGTGACGAGTCCGCCCTGTGGGACGCGCTGAGCACCGGCGACGACGAGGAGGCAGGGGCCGTACGGACGGTGTTCGCGTGGTCCTACCGCGCGCTGCCCGAGCAGGTAGCCCGGCTCTTCCGGCTGCTCGGCCTGCATCCAGGTCCCGAGTTCGGGCTGTACGCCGCGGCCGCGCTCTGCGGGCTGACCCCGAGCAGGACACGGCAGCTACTGGACTCCCTGGTCGGCGCCCACCTGCTCGAACAGGCGACGCCCGGCCGCTACCAGTTCCACGACCTGCTGCGCGCCTACGCCGCCGACCAGGTGCAGCGGGACGGCTCGTCCGACGACCGGGAGTCCGCGCTCCGCCGCGTCCTGGAGTGGTACCTGCACACCGCCGGTGCCGCCCAGAGCTGGATCAGCCCCGCAGAGGATCGCGTACGGCTCGCGCCCCCCGAGGAGGGTGTGCGTCCGCTGACCTTCGCCGACTACGACGCGGCCGTCGACTGGTCGGAGCGTGAGCACGCCAACCTCCTGCAGGTCGCCAGGACCGCGACCTCGGCCGGATACGACGAACTCACCTGGCAACTGGCGGTCGTGCTGGCGAACATCCAGCCGCCCTCGGCGCCGGTCGCCGACTGGCTCGAGGTCGGCAGGCTCGGCCTGACCGCGACGGAACGGCTGGGCGACCGGGCCGCGCAGGCGCGGCTGCTCACCGAGTTCGGCATCGGCTACGTCCGGATCAACCGGCTGGACGACAGCCTGGAGAGCCACCGCAGGGCGCTGGAGATCCGGACCGAGCTGGACGACCGGATCGGCCAGGCCCACTCGCTCAACCTCATCGGACTGGTCAACCTGCGCAGGAGGCGGTTGGACGACGCGGCACGGCACTTCGAGCGGGCCGTCGTCGCGTTCAGGGAGCAGGGCTCGGCGCACTGGGAAGCGACCACCCTGGCCAACCTCGCCAGCACCCACTACCACGCGGGACGGCTCACCGAGGCGGAGCAGGCCGTACGGCGCGCACTGGAGATGCACCGCTTCCTTGAGAGCAGGCGCGGGGAGGGCAACGCGCTGCGGCTGCTCAGCGACGTCCAGCGTGAGCAGGGCGAGGTCGAACCGGCCCTGACCTCGGCGCACGAGGCGGTGGAGATCGCCCTGGCCCTCAGGAACCACCGGCTTGAGGGCTTCTGGCTCATCGCCCTCGGCAACGCCCAGCGGGCGGCCGGGCAGTTCACCGAGGCGCTGTCCTCCTACCAGCGCTCTGCCACGCTCCACCGCCGCCTCGGCGACCGCAGCAGGGAGGCACTTGCCTGGTACGGCGTGGGCAGGACCTACCGCGCGCTCGACCGGCACGCCGAGGCCGCCGACTTCCACCGTCAGGCCGCCGCGGCCCACCACGCGCTCGGCGACGCCTGGCACGAGGCTCTGGACCTCGACGCCCTCGCCGAGGCCCTGGTCGAGGACCCGGAGGCGGCCAGGCGGCACCGGACGAAGGCGCTCGGCCTGCTCACCGACTACGACGACCCCCGGGCTGTCGCGTTCCGCCACCGGATCGAGCGGCGGATCACCTCGGACGACTGAACGGCTCCCGCCGTGCCAGGACGGGAGCCGCTCACCGGTCGGGATCAGGCGCAGGTGAGGCCAGACTTGGGCTTGGGGCCGCACGGACCCCGGTTGCCGCCGCCGTCCACGACCGAACCGGGTCTGGCCCAGATGAGGAAGCCGCCGTTGGCCAGGCCGATGTTGCCGGTCACGGTGAGGGTGGGCTGGGTGATGGCCCCGGTGAACAGGTGCAGGCCGCCGCGGACGGTGTTCCCGCCCAGGTCGGTGAGCTTGCGGGGAGAGGTGCCGTTGGCGTAGAAGACGTTGCCGGAGACCGGGTCGGGGTTGAGTCCGGCCAGGTTCTGGTTGACCAGCAGACCGACCGTCCTGTTGCTGTGGAAGACGTTGTTCTTCACGGTCGTGAGGCCGAACCCACCGGTGCTCAGCAGCCCGACGGAGTTGTTCATGAAGACGTTGCCGTCGAAGGTGGTCTTCTTACCGCCCCTGACCTCCAGGGCGGTGTCGGTGTTCCTGAAGAGGTTGTCCTGGAAGACGTCCTCTCCGGAGTCGGCGGCGACGGTCACCGGGAAGTTGTCGAAGACCGTCCCGTTGTAGACGCCCCCGGACCCGGCCGTCGTCAGTTTCCCGTCCGTCAGCGTGCTCGACGCCACCGTGATCCCGGGGGAGTCCTGGACGCTGACCTGCCCGTGCACGACACACTGCTCGACGGTCGCCGTGGACGCCACGACCGTCAGGCCCGTCAGGAGGCAGAGGGCCGGGTTGCTGCCGCTCACGGTCAGGGTCGCGTTCCGCGCCCGGGTCGCCCCCGCGGTGACCTGCACGTCCGAGAGCGTCGCCGCCGCGGTGCCGTCGGTGGTGGCCGGTTGCACGGTCACCGCATCCGCGCCCGTTCCCATGATCATGCCGTTCTTCACGGTCACGTTCGAGGCCCGTACGGTGAGACCGTTCCCGGCCAGGACGTGCCCGCCCAGGTCGAGGGTCACGCCGTCGGTGGCGATGGTCAGCCCGCTGTCCACGCAGAGCAGGTCGGTGGTGAGGGCGGCGTCCGCGGTCAGCGTGTCGCCGCAGTTCACCGCCGCCACGCTCGCCTGCGCCGGTACGGCCCCGGCGACCAGCAGGACACAGGCCAGCAGCGCCCCCGATCCGGATAAGATTCCCTTTGTTTTCCTTCCGTGATCCATGTTCACTTCTCCAGACTTTCGGTGAGTTTCTCCGTGTGCTTTTTCCGAGCCGATGAGAAGGTTTTTCCGGCTGGATGGACCACCGTCAAGATTGCCTCTCTCCCGGCGATCGCGGAAGTCAGTGAACTGGTTCTTCACGGTTTGTGGAATCAATCCGTTCCGGGGGTGGCGCCCGTGGCGTGTGTTGTGTCACGAGGACTATGGGGCAGCCGAAACACCTGGTGCGTCGCGGAGCCGTACGGGCGGTGACGGTGTGACCGGATTGGCCCCGGTGAGCGCCCGCCCCCCGGTTCGCGGCGGCCGTACGGCTCTGCCCTGGTGATTTCCTGGTTATCGCGAAACGCTATGGGAAAACCTTATGAACACTCATTCACCCCACGGTCCTCATTTTTTCTGAGCCTTTTCTGTGAAGGGTCGTACGGCCCCGCCGCAGGAGAAGACCGGTGACGAACCCGACGGCGAGCACCCCGGGATCGCGGACCACCTGGGTCAGTCTGGTCCGCAGTGTCGTCCAGTAGCCGGTTCCGCTCCGGTCGCCGTGCTCCGCGGGGGGCAGGTCGAGGCCCGTGACGAGCAGGATGGACACCGCGAAGGTGGACGCGTTCAGGCCGAGGGCGACCCGGGGATCGACGAGGGCCACGAGCACGCCACCGACCAGCGGCCCGGCCGCGTAGCCGACGTTGAAACAGACCGCCATCGCGGCGAAGGCCCGGGGCAGGTCCTCGGGGCGGACCATGCGCGGGATGGAGCTTCGCCCCGCGGGCAGGAAGATCGTGTTGAGGGCGGTCGCCACCGCCACCAGGGGGAGGTGCGTCGCGAGCCCGAACGGCAGGACGGCGGCCAGGAGGAAGGTGACCGCCTGTCCGGCGTCGGCCAGAATCATGATCTTTTTGGCGTCGAGGGTGTCGGCGAGCGCGCCCGCCAGGGGACCGGCGAGCCGGGGCAGCGAGAGAGCCAGCAACATGAGACTGACCGCCCCTGTCCCGTGCGGAGCACAGAGCACCACGAGGGCGACATGCGCCACCTGGTCCCCTCCGAACGAGGCGACCCTGGCCCCCCAGAAACGCCGAAAGTCCCGAGACTCAGGAAGAAAACCCATCGGCCGCCCTCTATAGACGATTACCGGAACTGGCCAGCGTATTGGTCCCCTCTCGGTTTGAGAGTGCAGGTCACGGGATCGCCGTAGCTGGCCGATCTCGACGGAGAAAAGAAGCCCCTCATGGCAGGAGGGGCAGTTAAGATTTGCACGTCTCCGGGAGTTCTGCTGTGTCGCGGTGATGTTGTCATCCCGTACGCTGAGCTCCTTGGTAGGAGGATCGCGCCTCGATTGAGCCGAGTTTCCGCTGCCTCAGCTTGGCCTGGAAAACAGTGTTGCCTTGTGTAAGAACGATGTCTACCTCAGCTCAGTCACTGGCATCGGGGCGGTCACCGCATGGTGCCATATCCGTGAGCAGTAATCCTGCTTCCCTGGCTTGGTATCCCACCCGGAGGTGGTTTCACGGACCGAGAAGAACACAGGTCACCATGTTGGTTTTCAGCGATCGTCTAACTCGGCGAACGTAAGCGGTACGGGGCGAACGTTCAAGCCATGACCGCCTCCGGCGACAGTCTGATCCTGGCCTTCGACCGAGGGCGCCGACGTGCTCACCTTAACTGCCAAGGATGTATCGGTAGGGCGATATTCGTCCTATCGAGACCGACACAAATTGGTCTCGTGGAAGGGAGCCAACTTTGTCGTACCCGGCTGTGTGTTTCCGTCGAGCAGGTGAACGCGCCGATGAAAGCCTGACATTTGCTGCGCGAACTCCGATGCTGCCATAGCGTGCACGCCAGATCACAAGACCGTCCCGGCCGACAGCTCAAGGAAATCTGCTATGGGACTGGCTTGCCAATTCCATCTGTCACTTGCGGATATGACAGTGGTATCAAAAGTGGTCACTGTGAGTGAGGCTTGGCAAGTGCCTAGATGGTAATGTAAATACTTGTGGGGTAACGTTCCCCTATATCGAGGTGTGCATGACCCTTTTCAGGATGCTTGGTACGGTTGACATAGGAAAAATTGGTAATCCACCTGCGTCGAAGCCTTCTGGGATACCCAAGGGATTGTTGCTTACCCTCCTTCTCACCCCAGATTCCTGGGTAATGCGGTCCACTATCATTGAGCTTCTCTGGGACAGACCGCCGAAATCCGCGGAGGCGAACCTGCGGACATACGTCTTTGCTGTACGGCGATGGCTGTCCGCTCACTCGTTGGAGCATCGACTGACCACCATCCGGGGCGGAGCCCATCAGCGTGCCGCATACCGGGTTTCAGTGGCCCCTGAGGATGTGGACACGATCATCTTCACCGAACTTCTGGAGAAGGGGCGACGACTGCTCCGAGGCGGCCACCGAGAGGAGGCAGCCAACACGCTGAATCGAGCGGAGTCGCTCTGGCGCGGTGCGGCGGGCGCGGACGCGCAGGGCTCTGAGCGCCTTCAGGCCAAGCTCGATCTGCTGAACGAACTGCGGATTGAAGCGTCCAGCCTGCTCAACGAGGCGATGATTCTGCTTGGTGATTTCAGACCGCTCAGCCATCGGATCGAAAATCTGCTCACTGAGCATCCGCTCCATGAACGGCTCTGGGCGCAGCTGCTGAGAGTCCGCTACCTCATGGGAGAGCCCACCAAGGCTCTGGACACCTATCGACGGGCGAGCATGACCCTCCGTGAGGAGCTTGACGTGACGCCGGGGCCACTCCTGCAGCGCCTTTACCAGGCGGTTCTCTCTCATGACGACGAGATGATGAGATTTCCCCGACGGTTGCCGATTCTCGGTGCGGAACAGAACTGACCAGCCTCGACACAGCCAATGCCTCTCGGCGACATCTTCTCTCACTCGGTTCTTTCGAGGCTTCCCAACCATCGTTCCCTGATTTGGCCGGAGTGGTCGTTGAGTACTTCTCGTGCTGTGGCGAGACGGGCTCGGAGCAGATCGGCGATCCAGTGCAACGATGCCTCGTTGGACTTTATGAGGCGTTGCTGATATTCGGAGTACAGCGCTTTTCTGAAGCCCCCGTAGTTGGTGGCCGACTGGCATCTCTCATCTGCAGCAGCAGTTTTTTTCTCGACCGTTTTCGCAGGTTCGTTCTCCCTGGTCGCCCATCGTGGGTCCTGTCGCGCGTCCGCCGGACGATCGTAGACGTAACCGGCCGCACGCATACAGGAACTCCAGGCCTTGTCGGCCGTACGCAGTCTGGCGTCGGCATAGGCCTGTTCCGCCGCGTCGGCGGCGAAACTTCCAAGTTGTCTATCGGCAAAGGGAGCCACTGGGGAACGCCCATCCGGGGAGACTTCTCCGCGGTTGAGCAGTCTTTCCACGGCGGAATTGCATCCGCCGGGCGGAACGTGTTTCCCGTTAGCTATTTTGACTTCTCCTGAGAAAACGGCGCCCTGTAACCCTCTGACTATAGGGAAAGGGCGTAGGCCACTGGCCGCGGAGGCCTCTTCCAGGAGCTGTCCCGGCGGTCCGGAATACCCGTAGCGACTCACCTGTTTTGCGCCGAGCCAGCCGAGGAAAGCCGCGTTCCTGGGATAAAAGACCGGTGTCTGTGCAGGCAGTGCTACCTTCAATCCGTACTGAGCCATGCATGCCACAAGCAGAGTCCCTCTGACCTGTTGTATGACCGTGCGTTCCTCGGCGTTGAGATCGTAGGCATCGAGGGGGAGCGTCAGATCGCGTTCGGATGTGATGGCGCCTACTGTTACGGGGATGGCGGTCTGCTGAACTGGGACCTGTTCTGGTGCGAGGACCGTTCCGCAGCCGTTTGCCATGAGAGTGACGATGGCCACTATTGCGAGGGTGACAGCGGCCCTAACCCCTGCTTTCGCCACACCTTGACCTTTCTGAACTGCGTTTTCACCGCCTGAAATCTTCGGGTGCCGAGCCGAAGCCACCGCCTTGGCCCGGCACCCAGGAAGTGCGATTAGCCAGTTCTCCTAGAAGGGGACTTTCGGGCCATACTGCCAGCCGAGGTGCTTTCCGTTTTCAAAGTCATATGGGTTGACGTGGCCCCGAATGTAGGTCGCCTGATCCTTCCTGACCGCCGAGGTATAAGCGCCATCAGTTGACAGGACAGTCCGGTACTGGTTTCCGTTCCAGCCGCACCAGTGAGGGTTTCCCGAATTGTCCCACCAGCCAGTGGTGATCTGCTCGTTCACTGCGGGATTGTAATACACATCTTTTGTCCAGCCATAGGTAGTTCCGCTTCTCGTGGTGGCAACTTTGACGTAGAGATCACTTGTCCCATTGGAATTGTAATGGGAGCCAGCGAGATTCGTTCCCGCGACGCCGAGGGTTTCCGGGTCGCTCACTCCACCGCTTCCACAGGTCACCGTCGCCGCGAGCAGCGAGGCATCCGCTCCGCCTGGACTGTCGCCCTTGGAAACGGGGGCCGGATCGGACACGGCCTGCTTGGAACCGGAGTCCGGGCCGTTGTCCGCGTATGCGGCACTCTGAACGCCGGCGACGGTGACGACGGTGAAGGCAAGGAGCAGAGCAGCTCCACGCTTGTAGAACATGGAAGTTCTCCTCGAAGGGAGGAATAGAGACGCCTGCCACTCTAGGAAGGAAGCGCATATAAAATGTACACAACGGTATGTAGTTGGTGTGAGTCAATGAGCGACGGGGAGGGGTGGGTGATGGAAGAAGCTGGTGAATGGATGAGGCTTGGCGTTTGGGCTGTGCAATATTAACTGATTTTGGATAATTAGTGTTCGCCGTCTCTCCTTTTTCTGGCCTTTATGTCCTGCTAGTTCAGGTCACAGGAGTGGTCGATGGAGTGTTGAGATGCGCTGTGCTGGCTCAGCGGTACGTCAGGGAACGTGCTCATGGGCCGAGGCAGGAAATGTCGGTGGGGGATGGCAGGGTTGGGGGACTCCGTACCGGTGGGCGGGAGCCCTGATCATGGAGGCACGACGATGACATCCTCTCCGTTGCGAGCGGGGCTCGACCGGGTGAGCCAGGCGATGGCCGCGCGGGTCGAGAAGGGCGAGTTGCCCGGCATGGTGCTTCTCGTCTCCCAGGGGGACGAGACGCTGGTCGAGCCGATCGGGGTGACGACGCTGGGCGGTGACGAGCCGATGCGGCGCGACACGATCTTCCGCGTCGGCTCGATGACGAAGGCGGTCCTCGCCGCTGCCACCATGACGCTGGTCGAGGACGGCACGCTGCGGCTGGACGAGCCGGTCGACCGGCTGCTTCCCGAGCTGGCCGGGCGCAGGGTGCTCAGGCGCCTCGACGGCCCGCTCGACGACACGGTCCCCGCGAGGCGCCCGATCACGGTCGAGGACCTGCTGACCTTCCGCATGGGCTACGGCCTGGTCTTCGGGACCACCCCCGACTCGCCGTATCCCACTGTCGATCTGCCCTACCCCGTCATCGAGGCGGCCAAGGAGCTCGACCTCGTCACCGGCCCGCCCGACCCCCGCACGCCGCACGACCCCGACGAGTGGATGAGGCGTTTCGGCACCCTGCCGCTGATGTACCAGCCGGGGGAGCGCTGGCAGTACAACACCGCGTCCCTCGTGCTCGGCGTGCTGGTCTCCCGTGCCGCGGGCACGTCACTCGGCGACCTTTTCAGGACACGGCTGTTCGAGCCGCTGGGCATGGCCGAGACCGGTTTCCACCTGCCCGCCGAGCAGCTCGGCAGGCTGCCGGTCCACTACATGAGCGGCCCGACCGGTGAGCTGACGCCGCAGAACCAGACCACCCCGGAAGACTGGACCAGAGAGCCCGCCTTCCCCTCGGGGGCGGCCGGTCTGGTCTCCACCGTGGACGACTACCTCGCCTTCGCCCGCATGCTGCTGGCCGGGGGATCCCACGGGGAGCGGCGGGTGCTGTCCAAAAGGTCCGTCGAGCTGATCACGACCGACCACCTGACGGCCGAGCAGCGGACCACCGGCGACATCGTGCTCGGAGGGCAAGGCTGGGGGTACGGCGTGTCCGTCGTCACCGAACCGGACGAGATCTCCGCCGTCCCCGGCCGCTACGGCTGGGACGGTGGCTACGGCACCGTCTGGTTCAACCACCCCGCGAGAAACCTGGTCGTCATGGCCATGACCCAGACCTCAGACTTCCTCTTCAACGGCTCCCTGGCCGACCTGGGCAGGCTGGATCAGTGAGTCCGGTAGGGGACGGTCAGCACGTAGGTCGCCGACTCGGTCAGGCGGACCGCCAGTCTGAGGTGCCACAGGCCGGGTCTGGGCACGCTCAGCCCACCGCTGGCGAACCGCCCCGCGCCGTCAGGGCGGAACGTGACGTCGATGGGGCCGAGCCGTTCCTCCGGCAGCGACAGTTGTCCGCTGACCTCGGTGACACGCTGGTCACCTGAAAAGGTGAACGCGACGCTCTGGGGGCCGGGAAGAGTCGGGGTGACGACCAGGCGCGCCCGCACCGGCCCCGCCTGGACCGTGGTCTCGAACGGCGGACCGTAGACGCTCACGGCGGGCGGCGACATCACCAGGGTCGAGGTCACGGCCAGCACGGCGAGGTTGAGGGCCAGCTCGACCGCGACGACCCGCCGGACCAGGGGCCGCGACGCGGTCTGGACCCGGCGTAGCGTCAGGCGTCTGACGACGGCCGCCGCGCTCAGCGCCCCGGCGAACAGCGCCAGCTTGACCAGCAGCAGCACGCCGTACCGCGTGCCGGTCAGGGCGGCCAGGGAACCCACCTCGCGCCAGGCCTGATACACCCCGGAGACCACCAGGACCCCCACCAGCGCCAACGCGACCGCCGACCAGCGTCGCAGGATCCCGTACGGCTCGGCGGGCGGGGCCAGCGCGAGCAGGACGAGCACGGCGAGCCCGCCGACCCACAGCGCCATCGCCGAGATGTGCGCGGTGAGGGAGAGCACCGCGAGCGGGGAGTCGTCGCCGTAACCCGCATGCCCGAGCGCGGCCTCGGTGGCCACGATCCCCAGGGCGGCGAGCCCACCCGCGACGGCGGCCCAGCGGCGTGGCAGGTGGCGCAGCGCCACGGCCCCGGCCAACAGCAGGACGAGCCTGAGCACCGTCAGCCCGCCGTACGCGTAACCCATGGTCGAGGCCAGACTGTCCCAGCGCAGCAGCGCCGCGAACCCGTCACCGGAGGCCCGCGCCCCCTGGGTGAGCAGCAGGACGACGCTCGCGGAGAGGACCAGCCACCATCCCGTCCAGAGCAGCCCCCGGGGCGCCCGGCGCCGCAGCGCGGCGGGCCACAGGACGACGAGGAAGAATCCGCCCCCGACGAGCGCCGCGAGCCCCACCGTCTGCGCGGTGTGGGCCAGCCCCGTCACGTAGTCGAGCAGCGGCGTGGCCCCGGCATCCGTGCTGGGAGCCGGGGCGTCCGGTGCCCGCCCGACGCCGAACTGCAGGGACCCGCCGACCGGATGGGTGTCGGCCGAGACCACGTGCCAGCTGACGATGTAGGTCCCCCCTGGAAGCCGGGGCCGCAGGCCGACGACCACACTCGACCCGGTCCGCCCGTTCCTGGCATCGGCCAGATCGACCCGCCGACCCCCCTCGTCCAGTACGGCTACCGCCGCCCTCTCGACCCGCACGGGCTCACTGAATTCCAGGGTGATCACGGCCGGGGACACGGGCAACGCGGCGTCGTAGGGCGGATCGCTGCGAAGGAGAAAGGCATGCGCGTACGCCGGGGAGACGCCCACCCCCAGGACGACGACCACGAGCACGACCAACGCAAGGAGGCGCCTCGCCGTACGGGCGGTGTCGCGATGAGTTCGAGCAGGTCGGAAGGCCGGGAGGTGTCGTGTCACCCGCTTCGCCGTATGGACGAGGAAGGAAGCGCGGTGACGAGTTCGAGTGGGTTGGAGGGCCGGGAGGCGCCGCATCATCCGCTTCGCCGTACGGACAGGGGGTGCGGGTGGGCAGCGCGGCGATGGGTCCGAGCGGGTCGGCGTGGGGAGGAGTCGCGCCGTACGGACAAGGAAGGACAGGCAAGGAAAGGCGGGGCGGATGATGTCGCGATAAGGCTGCGCAGGTCAAGGGCGGTGTCACGGCTGAGGGTGGCCGGTGTGGTGAGGTGTCGTGTCACGTGTCCTGCCGTACGGCGGGCGCCGAGGGCCGCGCGGACAGCGCCGTGGTCACGGCGACGACGAGGCCGAGGAGGCCGGAGGCCAGACCGGCCAGCCCCAGCCACAGCGCGGGACCGGCACCGGGATCAGCGTCGGGAGACGGCCGCCGGACACCGTGGGCCCCCAACGCGTGACTGCCCTGCTGGGCTCCCGGGGATTCCGAAGCGGAAGGGGGTGACAGGAACAGCACCGGGGCGGGGTGGTCGAGGGTGGTTGTGCCGTCGGCGGAGCGTTCGTCCCAGCGGACCGTCGTACCGTCGTCGTAGGTCTGCGTCGCCGCCAGCACCAGCTCGTCCGTCGCGGGCAGCGGTCCCGCCGAGAGCTGGAACTCCTCGAACTCGTCCGGCCCGATGCCCGTCCCGGAATCGGCGGTCCAGGTGACCGAGGTGACGGCCTCGCGCAGCCGCGTCAGACGGGCCTTCCAGCCGGGGTGGGGTTTGACCCGGACCACGGCGAGCGGTGTCTCCTCGGGCAGCAACAGCCGGATCTGGGTGGTCGCGGCCTTCGGCGACTCGTTGGGCACCCGGACCGTGAGGACGGCGAACCCGCCCTGTTCCGCGTGGTCGGCGACCACCGTGATGTGGGCGGAGGCGGGGAGAGCGGGCAGCGCGACCAGGGCGAGGACCGTCAGCGCCCCGACCACGGCCAGCCGAAGCAGGAGGTTCATCGCACGTGTTCCCTGGTGAGGAGCCCCTCCGCCCTGCCGTCCACCAGGACGACGACCACCTCGGCGGCCTTGAGGGCGTCGAGCGCCACGTCGGCGGGCTCACCCGCGCCGACGGCGGGTGGCGGTGCCTCCAGGTGGGCGCCGACCGGATCGGACGGGTCGGCCCCGCCCGTTTCGAGGAGCCGCCGCAGTCCGGCGGCCGAGACGCTTCCCGCGACCTCGGGGGCGACCACCGGGGGCTTCGCGGTCACCACCGGCACCGGGTGCGGGACGCCGTCGAGCGCCTCAAGCGCCTCCCGGACCGGCACGGCGCGGTGCACGTGCGGGAACCGGTCGCGGGGCGGCACCCGTTCGAGCAGATCCCGTACGGCGGGCCCGTCCCCTTCGTGGTCGAGGAAGCCGTAGTGCCGCATCCACCCGTCGTCGAAGACCTTGGACAGGTAGATGCGCCCCGAGTCGGGCAGCAGCACGACGACCAGGTCGTCAGGGCCGAGCCTCGCCGCCACCCGCAGCGCCGCGACCACGGCCGTGCCCGCCGAGCCGCCGACGAGCAGACCCTCCCGCCTGGCCAGGTCGCGGGCCGTCAGCAGGGACTCGCGGTCGGAGACGCGCTCGAAGAGATCGACGAGGTCCTGGTCGTAGGCCTCGGGCCACAGGTCCTCCGTCGTCTCGGGATGCCGGAAGTGCCCGACGCTCTCCACGAAGTAGGGCCGTCCCTCACCACCGGCGTAGACCGAGGACTCGGGGTCGGCGCCGACCACGGTTACCCGGCCCTGGCTGACCTCCTTGAGGTAGCGGGCGGTGCCGGTGATCGTCCCACCGGTGCCGACCCCGGCCACGAAGTGGGTGACGCGGCCGTCGGTCTGCCGCCAGATCTCGGGGCCGGTCGAGCGGTAGTGGGCCAGCGGGTTGAAGGCGTTGTTGTACTGGTCGGAGAGCCAGGCGCCGGGAGTCTCCGCGGCGACACGCTCGGAGACCGAGCGCACGTGCTCGGGATGGCCGATCGGCACGTTGCCCGGGCAGACCAGCACCTCGGCGCCGTAGGCGCGCAGCACCGCGATCTTCTCCGCGCTGCTCTTGTCGGGGATGACGAACACGCATCGGTAGCCGCGCTGCGCCGCCACCATGGCCAGGCCGACCCCGGTGTTGCCCGAGGTCGCCTCGACGATGGTGCTCCCCGGCCGCAGCAGCCCGCGCGCCTCGGCGTCCTCGACCATGGACAGCGCGATGCGGTCCTTCACGCTGCCACCGGGGTTGAGGTACTCGACCTTGGCGTAGACCGGGCAGGAGAGCCCCTCGGTGACCCGGTTGAGCCGGACCAGCGGCGTACGGCCGACGGCGTCCACCAGGGAGTCGATCACGTCCATGCGTCAGCGCCCGCGCCGAGGAGGTCCAGGATGTGACGGCGTTGCACCCGCAGCTCCGCCTCGTCGGTCAGCCGGGGCCGGGGCGCGGTGACCGGGACGTCGGCGAGGACCCGCGCGGGGCGGTCGGACAGCACGATCACCCGGTCGGCGAGCCGTAAGGCCTCGTCCACGTCGTGGGTGACGAGGATCGCGGTGAACCGCCTGGCGAGCCAGAGGTTCAGCAGTTCGCGCTGCATCGCGAGACGGGTCAGCGCGTCGAGCCTGCCGAGCGGCTCGTCGAGCAGCAGCAGTTCGGGCTCGTTCACCAGCGCGCGGGCCAGGGCGGCGCGCTGCGCCATGCCGCCGGACAACTGGCTGGGATAGGCGTCGGCGAACGCGGAGAGCCCGACCAGTTCGAGCGTCTCGCCGACCCGGTCGCGCTGCTCACCCAGCTTCCCCCTGGCCTGCGGGCCGACCTCGACGTTGCGGCGGACCGTACGCCAGGGGAACAGGGTCGGGTCCTGGAACACCAGCGCCCTGCTCGGATGGGGACCCTGGATGGGCCTGCCGTCAACGAACAACCGGCCCCTGGTGGGGGTCTCAAGGCCCGCGAGCAGCCGTAACAGCGTCGACTTGCCGCTGCCGCTCGGGCCGACCACGGCGGTGAACTCCCCGGAGCCGATCGTCAGCGTCAGGTCGTCGAGCACCGGCAGCGGCCTGCCGTGCAGGGCGTACTCGTGGGTGACCCCCGCGACGCGCACCCCGCCGACGGTCACCGTACGGCCCGCGACCTCGCCGCCCGCCGTGCTCCCGTTCGTCCCGCCCGCCCCGTTCACCGAGTTCCCTACCACCTGACCAGGTCCTTCTGCCAGCGCAGCGCCCGGCTGCGGAGTTTGAACAGCACGGTCATCGCGCCCGCGCACAGCACGATCATCAGGACGATGGCCCCGTACATCCGGGGATAGGCGGCCCAGCCCTTGGTCCACTGGATGTACCAGCCGAGGCCGTCCTTCACCCCCAGCATCTCGGCGACCACCAGCGTGATGAACGACGAGCCGAGCCCCATGAACAGCCCGACGAAGATCTGCGGCAGCGCGGCGGGTACGGCGACGCGCCACACCAGGTAGCCGCTGCCCGCGCCGAGGGTCTGGGCGACGTCGTAGTAGGCCCGCCCGACCCCGGAGATCCCCGAGCGTGTCAGCACCGTCACCGGGAACCACACGGCGATGGTCATCATGAAGACGCTGCCGCTGTAGGTGCTCGGGAAGATCACCAGGATCAGCGGCAGCCACGCCGTGGCGGGCACCGGGCCCAGGCTCATCAGGATCGGGTGCACCCAGTAGTCGGTCCTGCGCCACCACGCCATCGAGATGCCGGTCAGCACCCCGGCCACGGCCCCCAGGGTGAAGCCGATCACCAGCAGCCGCAGCGAGTTGAGGAAACTGCTGACCAGCAGGTCGTGGTCGTTCCACATGGCCTCCCACAACCCCTGCGGGGAGGTGAAGTACGGCACGCTGAGCCGGTCGGTCTTCGCGGTCGAGACCTCCCAGAACACGAACCAGTAGCCGGAGGCCGCGAGCCAGGGACCCCAGTGCCTGATCCGTTCCGCCACCCGCGCGACCAGCGCGAGGACCAGCACCGCAAGGGCCACCAGCGCCGCGACGACCCCCAGGGCCGAGGTGTACGGCACGTCCTGCCGGTCAGGGAGCAGGAGGGTCAGCGCCGCGGCCACCGCCCACACGAGCACCGCGAAGTAGGCGGCGACCGGCGGCCGGAACCCGACACCCCGCCCGCCCTTCCCGTACGGCCCCGCCGTAGAGCCGCCGGAGCCGCCGGAGTGCCCGGCCCGCTCGACGTCGCCGATCGCCGAGGCCGTCATCAGAACGAGAGTCCCAGGTCCGCGTACGCCTTCTCGGCGAGCTTGGCCACGTCCGTCTTCTTGTCCAGATAGCCGGTTCCCTTGAACTTCTCGACGCTTGGCCCGAGCTCCCCCTTCAGGCCCTTGGCCGACGGGTCGAAGGCGTAGGTGCGCAGCAGCGTCTCGATCGTCGCCTGGTCGGCCGCCACGTACTTCTTGTCCACCTCAAGCCTGGCCGTGGCAGTGATGTTGTTGCCGACCCAGCGGCTGCCCTCCGCCCAGGCCGTCACGAGCTTGCGCGCGGTCTCGGGGTCCTCGCGCAGCAGCCGCCCGTTGACGGCGACCGCGCAGCAGTAGTGCTGGGCGTTGGGCCCCTTGCGGTTGTTGGTGAGCTCGATCCCCTCGCCCCTGAGGGTCGGGAGCAGGGCGTTGGGATCGGAGGCGGCGACCGCCTGCACCTCGCCGGAGGCGAGCACCTGGCCGAGCTGGTCACCGGGGAAGACCCGCCACTCGACGTCTTCGGACGGGTGCAGTCCCGCGTCGAGCAGGTCGAGGGAGAAGAACGACATGGCCGAGTCGCCGATGGCGGCGACCCCGATCGTCTTGCCCTTCAGTTGGGCGGCCGAGGTGATGGAGCCGTCCTTGGGCACGATCAGGCGCAGGCAGCCCTCGTGCAGCCCGGCGGCCAGCTTGGCGTCGACGCCCTGCTCGATCGGCTTGAGCCAGCTGAACAGGATGCCGGGGGCGGCGTCGATCTTCCCCGCCCCGACGGCGTCCTTGATCTCGTCGGCACCGGTCTTGACGATCTCCACGTTGAGACCGTGCTTGGCGAAGATGCCCTGGGCGTGGGCGGCGTAGAGCGGGGCCTCGCAGACGCCTCCGCCGTACCCGATCTTGATGGTTCTGCCCGCGGCGGCGCGGGGGGCGGTCCTTGAACCGCTGGAGGAGGTCCAGACGGCCAGCAGCCCGCCACCGACGACGGTCGCCGCCGCGACCCCGCCGCCTACGAGCAGGGAACGGCGGGAGAAGGGATGTTCGTCCTGGGTTTCGGGGGTCTCTGACATCTCGCTGTCCTTTTGTGCTCGTACTGTCGGCGCTCTCACGTGGGGGAAGGTGACAGGAACGGCGGTCAGACAGGACAGAGGGCGCTCGCCACCCGGCAGAAGTCGATGTGGCCTCGCCGGATCAGCCAGGCACTGCGCATCATGTGATCAGGCTACGCACGGCCCCTCAGATTTACAAGTTTTCCTACCTGTTTAATTGGTATTTAGGATGGATGTACCTTTCACGCTTTCGCGGTGGGGCTCAGCGTTCGAAGGCGGCCATGGGGATGGGAAGCCAGGTGGGGCGGTTGCGGGCCTCGTAGCCGACCTCGTAGACGGCCTTGCTCAGTTCGAGGGCGCGCAGCAGGACGGTGTCCTGGGGGTGCAGCCTGCCGCCGCCCGCGGCGTAGCCGTCCAGGAAGGCCGAGCGGTTCAGCGTGGCCCAGTCGGCGGCCCTGGGGAGCAGCGCCGCGGCGTTCGGGTTGTCGGCGAGCAGGTGGCGGGCCGCGTACTCGAAGGAGCGCAGCATCCCGGCCACGTCGCGCAGGGGAGACGACAGCGCGCGGCGCTCGGCCAGCGGCTGGCCCGGCTCACCCTCGAAGTCGAGGACTACCCAGTCGGTCGTCGTGCGCATCACCTGGCCGAGGTGGTAGTCGCCGTGGACGCGCTGGACGGGCATCTCGGAGACCACGTCGGCCATCCGCTGGTAGGCGTCCTCGACCACCCGGGCGTGCTCGGCCAGCGCGGGCACCTCGGTGACCGCCTGGGCCAGGCGGCGACGCTGGTCCTCGACGAGCTGCTTGACGTCCTGGGACTCCATCACGTCGGTGGGGAAGGCGGCGGCCAGCTCGTGGTGGACCTCGGCGGTCGCCACACCCAGCCGGTAGGCCTCGGAGCTGAAGTCGCCCCCCGCGTGTGAGGCCAGGGGGTCGAGCGAGGCGTACAGGTCGCGGACGCTGGCCAGGGCCAGCGACCAGCCGTCGTTTGCGGTCGCCAGGAACTCCTGCGTCATCGCCAGCGTGGTCGTCTCGCCGTCGAGGTCGGTCTCGATCCACCCGTACGGCTGCGCGATGTGCCCGGCGCCGTGCCGGGCGAGGGCGGTGACGATCTCAAGCTCGGGGTTGGTCCCGGGGATGAGACGGCGGAAGAGCTTGCAGATGTAGGTCTCGCCGTACACCAGGGAGGTGTTCGACTGCTCGGCGCCGAGGACCAGGCTGCGCAGGGAGGTGTCGATCGAGACGCCGTCGAGGTGGCGGAAGCGTAGGGGTCCGAGGTCGCGTCCCTCGGCCATTCCGGTGAGCAGGGCCCCGGTGAGGTCGGGGTTGTAGACGGCGTCGTAGTAGTCGCCGCCTATCTTGGCGTGGCTGTAGCGGCCTGAGGTGTCGCCGTCGGTGCCGAGCAGGAGCTGGTAGCGGTCGCGCTCCCCGGCCTGGCGCACCGCGATGATCAGGTGGCGGAGGCCGGGGCTCAGCTCGACGTCGGACTCGACGCCGAGCTCGTCTATCGGGCGCCCCTTACCGGCGAACCATCGCTGATGGGTGATCCAGCCGGAAAGGAGCTCCGTCAACACGGTCTTACGCCTCCTGTGATGCGGGTGGCAGGGTGAACCAATAGAACCCATGCCCAGGAAGCGTCAAAAGATACGGAAGTTCGCCAATCGGCGGGAACGGAACTCCACCCATCGTCTCGACCGGGACAGATCCCTCGAAACGCCGCAGGTCGAGCTCGACCGGCTGCGGGAAGCGCGACAGGTTGTTCACGCACAGCATCCGGTCGTCGCCCAGCTCACGCACGTAGGCCAGGACGCTCGGGTTGGAGGAGTTCAGCTCGGTGTAGGCGCCGAGGCCGAAGACCGGGTGGCGCTTACGGATGTCGATCATGCGCTTGGTCCAGTGCAGCAGGGAGCCGGAGCTCTTCTGCTGCGCCTCGACGTTGATCGCCTGGTAGCCGTAGATCGGGTCCATGATGATCGGGAGGTACAGCCTGCCCGGGTCGCAGTTGGAGAAACCGGCGTTGCGGTCGGGGCTCCACTGCATGGGGGTGCGCACCCCGTCACGGTCGCCGAGCCAGATGTTGTCGCCCATCCCGATCTCGTCGCCGTAGTAGAGCACCGGCGAGCCGGGCAGCGAGAGCAGCAGCGCGGTGAACAGCTCGATCTGGTTGCGGTCGTTCTCCAGCAGCGGGGCCAGGCGGCGGCGGATGCCCACGTTGGCCCGCATCCTGGGGTCCTTGGCGTACTCGGAGTACATGTAGTCACGCTCGTCGTCGGTGACCATCTCCAGCGTCAGCTCGTCGTGGTTGCGCAGGAAGATGCCCCACTGGCAGTTCTCCGGGATCTTCGGCGTCTGGGCCAGGATCTCCGAGATCGGGTAGCGCGACTCACGCCGCACGGCCATGAAGATGCGCGGCATGAGCGGGAAGTGGAAGGCCATGTGGCACTCGTCGCCCCCGGTCGCGGGGTCGCCGAAGTACTCGACCACGTCGGCGGGCCACTGGTTGGCCTCGGCCAGCAGCACCCGGTCCGGGTAGATCCGGTCCACCTCGGCCCTGATCCGCTTGAGGTAGGAGTGGGTCCTGGGCAGGTTCTCGCAGTTGGTGCCGTCCTGCTCGAAGAGGTACGGCACGGCGTCGAGCCGGAAGCCGTCGATGCCGAGGTCGAGCCAGAACCGCAGCACCTCCAGCATCGCGTCCTGCACGTCCGGGTTCTCGTAGTTGAGGTCCGGCTGGTGGGCGAAGAAGCGGTGCCAGTAGTACTGCTGACGGACCGGGTCGTAGGTCCAGTTCGAGGTCTCGGTGTCGACGAAGATGATCCGGGCGTCCTTGTACAGCTCGTCGTCGTCGTTCCAGACGTAGAAGTCGCCGAACGGTCCCTGCGGGTCGTGCCTGGACGCCTGGAACCACGGGTGGGCGTCGCTGGTGTGGTTCATCACCAGGTCGGCGATGACCCGCATGCCGCGCTTGTGGGCCTCGTCCACGAGCTTCACGAAGTCTCCGAGGTCCCCGAACTCGGGGAGGATCTTCATGAAGTCCGCGATGTCGTAGCCGCCGTCACGCAGCGGGGACTCGTACAGGGGCAGCAGCCACAGGCAGTCCACTCCGAGCCACTGGAGATAGTCCAGCCGGTCGATGAGACCCCGGATGTCTCCGGTGCCGTCTCCGTTGGAGTCGGCGAAACCCCGGATGAGCACCTCGTAGAAGACGGCGCGCTTGAACCAGTACGGGTCGCGCGGCTTCTCCTCGTCGAAGGTGTTCGGAATTGGCTCAGGTACCTGACTCACCAGTGGACTCCCCGCTGTTTGCCGGTATGCGTACCCGGCCGGCTCACCGCTGGTTCGCCGTGGCACGCAGAGTGAAGATGTGTGCTGACTGGATATAAGGGTCGAGACGCACGTAGTTGGACTGCCGCCAGCGGTACGACTCACCGGATAGCTCGTCGTCCACGACGAACTCGGCGTTCCAGTCGAGGCCCAGGGCGGGCATGTCCAGCGAAACCGTCGCCTCGTGGGTGCGGTGCGGATCGAGGTTGACGACAGTCAGGACCACGTCGCCCAGGCCGTGCCGTCGTGTGGCCGTGTCGTGGGCGTCGGGCAGCCGCTTGGAGAAGCAGACCACGTCCGGATTGTCGACGCTGTGGAATCGTAGGTTACGCAGTTCCTGGAGCGCCGGGTGTGCTCTTCGCACCAAATTAAGTTGCGTGATCAGTGGAGCCAGGCTACGGCCCTCTCGCTCTGCACTGACCCAATCGCGAGGTCTGTACTGATATTTCTCACTATCTAGGTATTCTTCGCTACCCGGGCGAACTGGGACATTCTCCGCAAGTTCATAACCCGCGTACACACCCCACGTTGGCATGGCCATCGCCGCAATGATGGCTCTAATCCGGAATGCCGCGACTCCCCCATGCTGGAGGTATTCGTGAAGAATGTCCGGAGTATTCACGAACACGTTGGGCCGGAGGAAGCTCGACGTCCCGTGGGAAAGCTCGGTGAAGTACTCCTCGATCTCCTGCCGGGAGTTGCGCCAGGTGAAGTACGTGTACGACTGGTGGAAGCCGACCTTGCCCAGCGCGTGCATCATCGGCGGCCGGGTGAAGGCCTCGGCGAGGAAGAGCACGTCGGGGTCGGTCGCGTTGATGTCGGCGATCAGCCGCTCCCAGAACGCCACCGGCTTGGTGTGCGGGTTGTCCACCCGGAAGATCCGTACGCCGTGGTCCATCCACAGCCGGACCACCCGCTTGACCTCGGCGTAGATGCCCTCGGGGTCCTTGTCGAAGTTCAGCGGGTAGATGTCCTGGTACTTCTTCGGCGGGTTCTCCGCGTAGGCGATCGAGCCGTCGGCGCGGATGTTGAACCACTCCGGGTGCTCCTTGACCCACGGGTGGTCGGGGGCGCACTGCAGGGCCAGGTCGAGAGCGATCTCCATGCCCAGCTCACGGGCCTTGGCCACGAAGGCGTCGAAGTCCTCGAAGGTGCCCAGGTCGGGATGGATGGCGTCGTGGCCGCCCTCCTCGGAGCCGATCGCCCACGGCGAGCCCGGGTCGTACGGCTCGGGCGTCAGCGTGTTGTTGCGGCCCTTGCGGAAGCTGTGCCCGATGGGGTGGACGGGGGGCAGGTAGACGACGTCGAAGCCCATCTTCGCGACGGCCGGCAGCCGGTTCGCAGCAGTCTTGAAATTTCCGGACTTGGGGGCTGTGTCCTCTTCGACGATCGCCCCCTCGGAACGCGGGAAGAACTCGTACCACGACCCGTACAGCGCCCTGCGGCGATCGACCCGCACCAGCCGCCGCTGCGACCTGGTCACCAGCTCACGCAGGGGATGCGCCCGCAGCAGCTCCGCCGTCTCCGGCAACTGGGCCACCACGAAACGGGCCCTGGGGTCGAGCGCCGCGTCACGCAGCTTGGCCGCCACCGCCTGCAACGCGGCCCGGTGCCCGCACACGTGCGCCGACGCCGTCTTCTTGCCACCCTTGCCCGCCGGCTTCTTCGGTTCCTGGCCCGCCGGTGCGCAGTCCGCAGGCCGTACGGCCTTGGCGGCTCGGTCGAAGAGCCGGGCGCCCTCCTCGCACATCAGCTCGGCGTCCAGGTCACGGGGGATCTTGATGCCCGCGTCGTGCAGCCAGGTCGCCATCGGGTCGCCCCACGCCTCGACGCGGAAACTCCACTCGCCCTCTGCGGGCAACGTCACCTCGACGCCCCAGCGGTCGGTGCCCGGCGCCAGCTCACGCATCGGCAGCAGCGGGCCACGCACACCGTCGGGGTTCGTCAGCACGACACCCGCGGCGACCGCGTCGTGCCCCTCACGGAACACGACGGCGGTGATCTCGAAGGTCTCACCCGCGGCCGCCTTCGCGGGGTAGCGCCCGCACTCGACCGTTGGCTGGATGTCCTGGATGGGAATTCGTCCGATCATCGCGTCTCAAGGTAGCGACGGCACACCCGGTGCCGCCGAAAAAGTCGGCAAGGATAGATCTTCGATTCGTCAAAAGCCCCTGGTCACCGGCCTCGATGCAGGACAATACCCTGCCGCCGCACCGACGGTCGGTCACCCGGGGGGTGGGGCGTCGCGACCCACTGATGCGTTGCCCCAATAGTCCATCTTCATGCGCGTAGGTGGAAGAGTGCGGGACCTCTTACTGTTCGGCGAGTTGTTCCCGGGGAGTGGCCTCCCGGTCGATCAACTGCCCTTGGATGTGTTTGGAGCGGATTGATAGTGGTGAGGGGGAGACGCGTGAGTGTCCGGGTCGCCGTCATGGCGCTGAGTAACTAGGGTCTGGCAGCGTGAGAGCAATCCGTAGGTTCACTGTCCGCACCGTCCTTCCCCCGGAGCTGGCCCCCCTCGGCGAGCTTGTCCACAATCTGCGCTGGTCGTGGCACCCCGAAACACTCGATCTGTTCGCCGAGGTGGATCCCGCGACCTGGGACCGGGTCGGTTACGACCCGGTCGCGCTGCTCGGCGCCGTCGAGGCGAGCAGGCTGCGCGAACTGGCCGCCGACCGCCGCTTCCTCAGGCGGGTCGCCGACGCCGCCGACGATCTGCACGAGTACATGACCGCGCCCCGGTGGTACCAGACCATCCCCGACGCGCCGCGCGCCATCGCCTACTTCTCCCCGGAGTACGGCATCGCCGCCGCGTTGCCGCAGTACTCGGGTGGCCTGGGCATCCTCGCGGGCGACCACCTCAAGGCGGCGAGCGACCTCGGGGTGCCGATCCTGGCCGTCGGCCTGCTGTACCGGCACGGCTACTTCACCCAGTCGCTCTCCCCCGAGGGGTGGCAGCTTGAGCACTACCCCTCGCTCGACCCGGGAGGGCTGCCGCTGACCCTGCTCAAGGAGCAGGACGGCACCCCGGTCCGCGTCACGGTCAGCCTGCCCGAGCAGCGCCCGCTGTACGCCCAGGTCTGGGTGGCCCAGGTCGGCCGCGTCCCGCTGCTGCTGCTCGACTCCGACGTCGCCGAGAACGACAACGCCGCCCGCGACGTCACCGACCGCCTGTACGGCGGGGGCACCGACCACCGCCTGCTCCAGGAACTGCTGCTCGGCATCGGCGGCGTGCGCGCGATCCGGGCCTACTGCCGGGTCACCGGCCACCCCGAGCCCGAGGTCTTCCACACCAACGAGGGGCACGCGGGCTTCCTCGGTCTTGAGCGCATCCGCGAGCTGACCGAGGCCAGGCTCTCCTTCGACGAGGCCCTCGAAGCGGTCCGCGCGGGCACGGTCTTCACCACCCACACCCCGGTCCCCGCGGGGATCGACCGCTTCCCGGCCGAGATGATCGCCCGCCAGTTCGGCGGCGGCAACGCCTGGCCGACGGTCCCGGTCGAGCGCATCCTCGAACTCGGCGCGGAGGACGAGCCGGGCAAGTTCAACATGGCCGCGATGGGCATGCGCCTGGCCCAGCGGGTCAACGGCGTCTCCGAGCTGCACGGCGAGGTCAGCAGGGAGATGTTCCGCGGCCTGTGGCCGGGCTTCGACGCCGACGACGTCCCGATCGGGTCCATCACCAACGGCGTGCACGCGCCGACCTGGGTCGGCCGCGAGATCATGGAGCTCGCGGGCAGGGAGCTGCCGACCCTGGTCGAGCGCGCCCAGGGCTGGGAGGGCGTCAACAAGATCTCCGACGTGGACGTCTGGGGCATCAGGAACAGGCTCAGGGCCCGCCTGGTCAACGCGGCCAGGGAGCGGCTGCGCAGGTCCTGGCTGGCCAGGGGCGCCTCCCGCGCCGAGCTCGGCTGGATCGAGGACGCCCTCGACCCCAACGTGCTGACCATCGGCTTCGCGCGCAGGGTGCCGTCCTACAAGCGGCTCACCCTGATGCTGAACGACCAGGAACGCCTGCGCGAGCTGCTGCTCAACCCGGAGAAGCCGGTCCAGATCGTGATCGCGGGCAAGGCGCACCCCGCAGACGAGGGCGGCAAGAAGCTCATCCAGCAGATCGTGCGCTTCGCCGACAGCGAGGACGTACGGCACCGCATCGTCTTCCTGCCCGACTACGACATGGCCCTCGGCCAGTTGCTCGTGCAGGGCTGCGACGTGTGGATGAACAACCCGCTGCGGCCCCTTGAGGCATGCGGCACCTCCGGCATGAAGGCCGCGCTCAACGGCGGCCTCAACCTGTCGATCCGCGACGGCTGGTGGGACGAGTGGTTCGACGGCACGAACGGCTGGGCCGTACCCACCGCGGACGGGGTGGCCGACCCCGACCGCCGCGACGAGCTTGAGGCGCACGCGCTCTACGACCTGATCGACCACGAGGTGGCCGACCGGTTCTACGACAGGGCCTCGGACGGCCTGCCGCTGCGCTGGCTGGAGATGGTCAGGCACACCCTGACCTCGCTCGGCCCCAAGGTGCTGGCGGGCCGGATGCTCCGCGACTATGTGATCGGCCTGTACGCGCCCGCCGCCGAGTCCGCCCGCGCGCTGTCGGTCGACGGCTACGACCCCGCCAGGCACTTCGCCGCCTGGAAGCTGCGGGTCCACCAGGCGTGGCCGGGGGTGCGGGTCGAGCACGTCGAGGCGGCCAACCTGGGCGACACCCCCGAGGTCGGGGCCTCCCTCGAACTGCGGGCGACCATCGCCCTCGGCGAGCTGCAGCCGTCCGACATCCGGGTCCAGGCGGCCTACGGGCTGGTCGGGCAGCACGACGAGATGGTCGGGCCGTCGTATGCGGACCTGACCCTGGAGGCGGAGGCCGACGACGGCAGGGCCGTCTTCAGCGGGACGATCCCGCTCGACCGCACCGGCTCCTTCGGATACACCGTCCGGGTGGTGCCGGACCATCCGCTGGTGGCCACGCCCGCCGAGCTCGGCCTGATCGCGGTTCCCGAGGAGCCGGTCGGCATGACCAACGGCACCCTGCGGTGATCCCGGCCCCGTGACGCCCCGGACCTGATCCGGAAATCCGTCTTTCCCACCGCAACGCCGCAGCCTGCTGCTTTACTGGCATTACCGGTGTTCGTGGCCCACCGGGCCGCCCCCGCCTCCGACGCGGGCGTGGCCGGGTGGGGCCCCGCGCACCGCCGTGGTTCAGGTCGACTCCGGCCAAAGATTTCTCGTCGTCGAGGCCTTTTCAAGGCACGGGAGACCGGTGCAGGGCGCACCGGTCGTTCCGGGTCGAAGGGACGGTCTCGATGATGAGTGATCCGGTCGTTCTCGCCTTGGTGGCGGGCGCGGTCAGGCTGGTGGTCTCGGTGGTCCTGTACCGCATGCGTTCGACCGGCGGGAGTCAGGCGCGCGGCCAGGTCACGGTGGTACGGGTACGGGCCGGTGAGGGGCCCGTGCTCATCGGCCACAGGACGGGCGAGGGGACGCTCATCGTGTGTCTCCACGAGTCCCCGGCGTCCGGCCTCCGGCAGAGGGACGAACGATGACGGAACGGGACGTCGCACGACCGGAAGACACACGATCCGAGGACAGGCCGGACGGGTTCGGGGAGTTCTACCGCCTGACGTCCGCGCGCATGCTCACCAGGGCGACCATGATCTGCGCGAGCAAACAGGACGCCGAGGACGCCGTCGCCGACGCCTACCTGGAGGCGTTCAGGCACTGGGACAGGATCGGCGGCTACGAGCCGAGGGCCGCCGAGCGCTGGGTCCACACCACGATGCAGCGCCGCTGGTGGAAGACCGCCGGCAGACGCAGGCGGGGGGAGGCGCGGGAGCTCCAGGTGCCGGTACGGCCCTGCTCCACCCCGGAGGAGACGGCCGAGGTCTCCATGGTCCTGTCCGCGCTCGGCTCACTGGCCGAACGCGAGCGGATCGTGGTGCTGGCCCACTGCGTGTACGGCATGTCGCACAAGGAGATCGCCGAGCGGCTCGGGATCAGGAGCTCGCTGGTCGCCCTCGTCCTCTTCCAGGCACGCCGCAGACTCGAACGGCTGACGGGACTGAGCGGACGGCACGGGGGACCCGGCCAGCGCTTCGCCCGCCTGCTCGGCGTCCAGGACGGCGAACCGCTGGCCGTACTCCTGCGTGGGACCTGGGAGTGGCTGGGCGAGGCGTTCGAGGCGCAGGGCACCGCCCTCGACCGCGTCCGCGACGCGATCGAGGCGGCGCGGGACCGGCGCGGGGGGCGGCCGTGATCGTGGTGCGGGCGCTGCTGGCGCTCGGCCTGCTCGCGGGCCTCTACCTGCTGTGCCTGGTCCTCGTCCTGCTCGACGTCGGCGCCCTCGTCCTGCTCGTGTGGGGCGCCCTCGTCGAAGGCAGGCCGCTGCAGGCCGGGATGGTGATGACGGCGCTCACCACGATCCCGGCGCTGTGGGTCCTGCGCGGCCTGTTCGTCACCGGGGCCGAGGCCCCGGAGACCCCCGGCGGGGTGTCCGTCACCCCCGAACAGGCGCCCGAGCTGTGGGCCGCCGTCACGGAGCTGGCCGGGCGGCTCGGCACCCGCCCTCCGGCGACCGTACGGCTGACCGCCGAGGTGAACGCCGAGGTGACCGAGGAGACGAGGCTGCTCGGCCTCGTCGGCGGCAGACGGCACCTGTACGTCGGGCTGCCGCTGCTGGCCGGTCTGACGGCCGGTGAGCTGCGCGTCGTGCTCTGTCACGAGCTGGGCCACTACGCGCACGCCCACACCAGGCTCGGCGCGATCACCTACCGGGGCCACCTGGCGCTGCGCGTCACCCTCGACCGGCTCGAACGCTCCCGCAGCCCGCACCCGTCGGCACGCGGCGGCAGACGGCAGAACGTCCCCGTCTCCTGGATCTGGTGGCCGTTCGTCGGCTACGCGATGCTCTACTTCTGGATCTCCTCGGCCGTCAACCGGCGCCAGGAGCTCCAGGCGGACGCCGCGGCGGCGAAGATCGCCGGGGCCGGAGTCGCGGCCGAGGCGCTGTGGCGGGCCCTGGTCGTGCTGCCGGTCGCGTGGGGCGAGTTCCGCGGCGGGCACCTCGACCCCATGCACGCCAGGGGCTACCTCCCCGACGACCCGCTGACGGTGTTCGCCGCCATGCTCGCCGCGCCCGGCTACCGGGCCAGGATCACCGGGCTGGCACGGGCCACGCCGTCCGGCAGGACCTCGCGCTACGACTCCCACCCCAGTCTGGAGCGGCGCCTGCGGGCCCTGGGCGGGCGCGGGAAACCCTCGGGCGGGAGCCGTACCCCCGCGTCGGAGGCCGGGTTCGGGGTCGAGCCCGATACCGTACGGCACTGCCTGTTCCCGGGGGCCGAGGAGGGGCGGGCCGTGCTCGCGTGGGCGGAGTGGGTCGAGCTGACGACCGAGACCCTGGCGACGGAACCCGTGAGAGGCCTGGTCAGGGCCGCCCGCAGGGTCGGCGGCGCCGCGCGGCCCGCCCTGGCGACCGTCCTCGACCTGCTGGCCGACGGCCACGCGGGACGGCTGGCCTCCTGCCTCGACCCACCCGAGGAGAAAGCGGCTCTGGCCCGGCTGGACGCGGCGTTGTTCGCGCTGGTCGGGCAGGCCCTGGTGGTGCGGGGACGGGCCGTCTGGGAGACGACCTGGACCGGGCAGAGCCGCCTGGCCTGGACCGGGCGGGGCAGGGCGGTCGCGGCGGGCGTCACCGTCGGGGAGGTCCGCGCCCTGGTGACGGCGGCCGTCTTCGGCGGAGTCCGCGAGGTCAGGCGGCTGCGCCTGCGGCTGGGCGCGCTCGGGGTCGATCCCGCGGCCTGGCTCGGCCACGACGCCGAGGGGACGCGTCAGGCCGAGGAACCCGTCGCAACGATGAGCGTCACCGTGGCCGTTGACGCCGAGGAGAGCCAGGAGGACCGCAGGCAGTTCAGGCTCCGTCTCGCGGGCGCCGCGCTGGTCGGCGTCCTGTTCCTGGTGACCGCCCTGTCGTCGATGTCGGGCGACCACGAGGATTCCGAACCCGCGAGCCCTCCCGCCGGGGTGTTCGTGACGCCGTGGCGGGGGCTGAACCCCGGCCTGCCGTCGCCCTACGTCGTGCCACCGGAGCTGCTGAGGCCGGGACTCGACCCCGAGACCGCCAGACGTCTCGACGAACTCCTGGAGCGGGGGCTCGTCGAACACCACGAGGACGCCGGGAAACGTTAGCCCATCGCCCGGTGACACACCTGTGAACAGGCAAGACACGCCATGGAAGCGTTCTTTCCCCGAGGGGGCGGGGAATGGTGCAGGAAACGAGGACCTGGACCCCGGAGAGTGCATTGAACGCCTGGACGTTCGAAGGACAGCCCGGAGCACTGGGCGACACCACGGTGACCCTGGTCGAGGGGGGCTCCTTCTGCGTGTGCTCGCGGAGCGGCGACATCATCCAGGGCGGACCGCAGGGGGTCTACCACGCCGACACCCGGCTGCTGTCGCGCTGGGAGCTGCGGGTGGACGAGGCCCCGGTCGAGGCGCTCAGGGTGCTGGCGGGCGAGCCGTACCACGCGACGTTCGTGGGCAGGGCGGCGCCGCGTCCCGGGCGGGTCGAGAGCAGCCTGCTGGTGATCAGGGACCGCTACGTCGGCGGCGGCCTGCGTGAGGACCTGATCCTGCGCAACCTGTCCGACGAGCCCGCCGGGTGTGTGCTCGACGTGCACGTGGCCTCCGACGTGGCCGACCTGTTCGAGGTGAAGGCGGGCCGGATCAGGCACGTGACGGACGTGGAGGTGACGTCCGACAGGTCGGGGCTGTTGATCTTCTCGGCCACCAGGTCGCGCGGGACGAGGGTGGTCACCGACCCCGCGCCGTTCGCCGTGCCCGGCGTGCTCATCTACCGGGTCGTCGTGCCCGCCCGTGGCGAGTGGAAGGCGACCTTCCAGGTCAACCCGATCCTGGAGGGGGAGGAGTCGCCCGCCTGGTTCTCCACGCACCACCCGCTCGAACACGCCGAGCCCGCCAGGCGCCGCGCCGACTGGGAGCGGCTCAGCCCCTCCTTCACCACGACCAACCGCGCCCTGGCCCAGGTGATCCACCGCTCACGGGAGGACCTGGGGGCGCTGCGGCTCTTCGAGCCGGAACGCCCCGAGGAGCCGCCGACGATCGCGGCGGGCGCGCCCTGGTTCATGACGCTGTTCGGCCGTGACTCGCTGCTGACCTCGTGGATGGCGCTGCCGCTCGACCAGTCGCTCGCGCTGGGCACCCTGCGCCGCCTGGCCAGGCTCCAGGGCAAGGTGGACGACCCGCTCACCGAGGAGGAGCCGGGCAAGATCCTGCACGAGCTGCGCTTCGGCGTGCAGACCGGCGCCTCGCCGCACGGCGGCCACGCCTACTACGGCTCGGTGGACTCGACCCCGCTGTTCGTGATGCTCCTCGGGGAGCTGCGCAGGTGGGGGGTGCACGAGCAGGCCGTCGAGGAGCTCATGCCGTACGCGGACGACGCCCTCGACTGGATCACCAGGTCCGCCGACCCGTTCCTCTCCTACCAGCGCAGGACCGACCACGGCCTGGTCAACCAGGGTTGGAAGGACTCCTTCGACGGCGTCAACTTCGCCGACGGCACCCTGGCCCGTGCCCCGATCGCCCTGGCCGAGGTGCAGGGCTACGTCTACGCCGCCTACATCGCCCGCGCCCACTTCGCCCACGAGGTCGGCGACACCGACCTGGAGAAGGAGTGGAGCACCCGCGCGACCCGCATCAGGGAGGCCTTCAACGAGCGCTTCTGGCTGCCCGACCGGGGCTACTACGCCATCGGGCTCGACCACGCGGGACGGCCCATCGACAGCCTCGCCTCCAACATGGGCCACTGCCTGTGGACGGGCATCGTGGACGAGGACCGCGCCGCCTTGGTCGCCGAGCATCTGCTCTCCCCGGAGATGTTCACGGGGTACGGCGTGCGCACCCTGGCCTCCAACATGGGCGCCTACAACCCGATGAGCTACCACAACGGCTCGGTCTGGCCGCACGACAACGCCCTGATCGCGGCGGGCCTGATGCGGTACGGCTTCGCCGAGGAGGCCAAGCGGATCGCCTTCGGCCTGCTCGACGCGGCCGAGGTCTTCGGCTGGCGGCTGCCCGAGCTGTTCTGCGGCTTCGACCGCGCCGACTTCTCCTGGCCGGTGCCGTACCCCACCTCCTGCTCGCCGCAGGCGTGGGCGGCGGCGGCGCCCATCCACCTGGTGCGCACCCTGCTGCGGCTCGACCCGTGGATCCCCAGGGGCCGGGTGTGGGTCGATCCGGTCGGCCTCGGCAAGCTGCGCATCACCGGTCTTCCCCTTGACGACTCCCGCGTCACCCTCGACGTGGACGGCCCGAACGTGTCCGTCACGGGCCTTCCCGAGGGCGTCACCCTGATCAACGAGCCGCGCCGCCCGACGGCGGCCGCCCTGAGATACGCCCCCTGAGGTTCTTCACTCCACTCGGAATTCGGATTTCGGCGGGCCGGACGGCCGTAGGTGAGGTTGAGAATGATCGCCGCGACTGGTGTTTCCCGAAGGCGTGACGCGATGCGCGTCGTCATGATCGCACCCCCCTGGTACGACGTCCCACCCCTGGGCTACGGGGGCATCGAGGCGATGCTCGCCGAGCTGGTCTCCGGGCTGTCCCGCAGGGGGCACGACGTCACCCTGATCGGGGCGGGCAGGGCCGGGACGGCGGCCAGGTTCCTGCGCACCTACGACGCGGCGCCCTCCGAGCGGATCGGCGAGCCGATGCCCGAGGTGCTGCACGCGGCCAAGGCGTACGCGCTCGCCCTGGACATCGACGCCGACATCGTCCACGACCACTCGCTCGCCGGGCCGCTGAGCGCGGCGGCCAGGGCGGTGCCGACGCTGGTGACCTGCCACGGCGCGATCGAGGGCGAGTTGGGCGAGTACTACCGGGTGCTCGGCCCGGCCGTGTCGATGGTCGCGATCTCCGAGGCGCAGCGGCGCTTCGCGCCCGACCTCAACTGGGCCGGGGTGGTCCACAACGCCGTCGAGACGGCCTCCTTCCCCTTCAGGGAGCACAAGGAGGACTGGGTGCTGTGGCTGGGCAGGCTCAACGCGGACAAGGGGGCGCACATCGCCATCGACGTGGCCAGGGAGGCGGGCCGCGGGATCGTCCTGGCGGGCAAGCTCACCGAGCCCGCCGAGCACGACTACTTCGAGCGGGAGATCAAGCCCAGGCTCGGTCCCGACGCCGAGTACGTCGGGCAGGCCGACGCCGCCCGCAAGCGCGAGCTGCTCGCCGCGGCCCGCTGCCTGCTCTTCCCCATCCTCTGGGAGGAGCCGTTCGGCATGGTCATGATCGAGTCCATGGCCTGCGGCACCCCCGTCGTCGCCCTGAAACGGGGGGCGGTGCCCGAGGTGGTCGCCGACGGCGTCACCGGGCTCGTCAGGGAGACGGTCGAGGAGCTTCCCGAGGCCCTCGAAGCGGTCGGGGCGCTCGATCCGCACGCCTGTCGGGCCCACGTCGCGGGCAACTTCGACGTGGAGGTCATGACCGCGGGCTACGAGCGGATCTACCGCCAGGTCATCGCGACCCCGAGGGAGCCCGCCGGAGGAACCAGAGATCTGGCGTTGCCTGTGACCTGAAACGCTGAAGAGCGTCCTGGTAGATCGTATTTTGCCGGTATCGTGCCTGGCTATGGTGCGCTTAAGGAAGCGCGCGCTGCTGCCCGCCTGGCTGCGGCGCGCGGTGCTCGGCTGGTTCGACGCCCGCTACATCTCCAGAGCCGACCACCGGCAGGACATCAAGGACGCGCTCTGGGAGGTCCAGACGCTGGGCCGTGAGGTCACCGCGTTGCGCGCCGAGGTGGACAGGCTCAGGGCGCAGGTGGCCAAGGCGACCCCGGAGCAGGCACGGGTCAACCGCTGGGACGACGCCCACCGGCTGTCCCAGGAGACCGCGGCCGCCATGGAGCGGGTCCTGCAGAACGAGGTCCTCCTCTGGCAGGCCGTGGACAGCCGTGGGACGGGTGCCCCATGAGGGTGACCTGGACCACCGAGGGCGACGCCATGCGCCTGGACTTCCGGCTCGACGCCGAGGACTCCATCACCGGCTTCTGCGCAGACGGCCAGCCGCTGAAGATGGCCACGAACTCCTGCCGGGTCGAGCTGCCACGCGTCCCCCGCGAGGTCCACCCCGACCTGCGGGCGCTGGCGGCCTGGACTGTCGTCGCGCCGTGGACCCGCCGTACGGTCACCTTCGACGGGCCGATCTCGCCGGGCCTGGCGGCGGCCCTCGCCGAGGGCTGGGGTGTCGAGGCGGGGCCGGTCGGCGGGACGCCGCGCTCGGGAGACAGGCTGGCGGTCTCCTACAGCGGCGGGGCCGACTCGGTCGCGGTGGCCGCGATGCTGCCCGACGCGCCGTTCGTGCACTTCCAGCGGGTCTCCCACCCGCGCGTGCCCAACCGCTGGACCCACTACCGCGCCGACGTCCTGGCCCGCCTCGCGGAGAAGACGGGCAGGGAGCTGACCGTGGTCCGCTCCGACCTGGAGTTCACCCTCGCCGAGCCCCGCCCCGGCTACCCGGAGCACCACGCCGTCGCCGCGGGGGCGCTGCTGCTGGCCGACGAACTCGACCTCGGCGGCCTCGCCTTCGGCTACGAGCTCGGCTCGCGCTGGCTCGGCGGGGACCGCTACCTGCTCAGATACACCCCGGACAACCCGATGTGGGCGCCGCACGGCGCCTGGGGCAGGGCGTTCGCCGCGGCGGGGGTGCACATCGTGCTCCCGGTCGGCGGGGTGAGCGAGGCCGTGACCATGCGCCTGGCCCTGAACTCCTCGCTGCGCGAACAGGTCCGCTGGTGCCTGCGGGGCGTCGACGGCCCCTGCGGGACCTGCGGCAAGTGCCTCTACAAGGAGCTCATCCAGGCCGCCGTCGAACGCCGCCCGCTGCGCACCGCGGTCGGCCCCAAGCGTCCCGTCGCCCGCAAGTGGCAGGAGCCCCCGCCCTATGGCGGGCAGGAGATGATCGAGTACGGCTGCGCCAGGGTGCCCGGCGTCGAGGGCACGGTCTTCGGCAGGGCGGCCGGGTTCCTCGGCGCGACCGAGGCCTCCACGGCCTGGCTCGACCGCTGCTACCCCCCGGCCGTCGAGGAGATCCCCGAGCCGTGGCGCAAGCAGGTCCACGACTTCATGGCGGCCGAGGTCGGCTTCATGAGCAGGGACGAGGCCCGCCGCGTCGAGAGCTGGGGAACGGCCCAGGGGTCACGGTGAGCGAGCAGGGGACGCTGACCCGGAGGGCGTTGCTGGTCGGCGTCGGGGCTGCGGGCGGGGCGGGCGCCATGTACGCGGCCATGGGCGCGCTCGGCCTGGCCCCCGGCGCCCACGAGACCCGGCCCGAGGACTACGTGCCGCCCCGGGCCTCCGACTTCTCCCTCAGCGGCAGAGGCGCGGCGAAGGTCGTCGTCCTCGGCGCCGGGGTCGCCGGGCTGACCTGCGCCTACGAACTGGGCAAGGCGGGCTACGACTGCACGGTCCTGGAGGCCGCGGACCGGGCGGGCGGCAGGAACCTCACCCTGCGCCGGGGGGACCGGCTTCCCGAGAACGGCGGCCCGGCCCAGACTGCCGACTTCCAGGAGGGGACCTACTTCAACGCGGGCCCCGGCCGTATCGCGCCCTGGATGGTCGCCATGGACTACTGCCGCGAGCTCGGCGTGCCCATCGAGACCTTCGTCAACAACAACGCCTCCGCCTACGTCTACACCCACGGCATGAAGGCCCCGGTCAGGGCCAGGACCGCCCGCGCCGACATGTACGGCTACGTCGCCGAACTGCTGGCGAAGGCCAGCCACGCGGGCGCGCTCAACCGCAGGCTGACCAGGGACGACAGGGAACGGCTCGGCGAGTTCCTGCGCCGCTTCGGCGACCTCGGCCCCGACCTGTCCTACCGGGGCTCGACCCGCAGGGGCTTCACCGCCTACCCCGGCACCGACGACGGCGTCCCGCTCGGCGCCCCCGGCTCGCTGGCCGAGGTCTTCGCCGCGGGCATGGGCAGGGCGATCACCATGGACTTCGGCTACGACCAGGCGACGCCCATGTTCCAGCCGGTCGGCGGCATGGACGCGATCGTGAAGGCGCTCACCCGCGCGGTCGGCCAGGACCGGATCAGGACGGGCGCCCGCGTCACCGGCCTGAAGAACCTGCCCGACGGCGTCGAGGTGACCCACACCGGGGGCACGCTCCGGGCCGACTACTGCGTCACGACGCTGCCGCCGCACCTGATGGCCCGCGTCCCGCACAACCTGGGCGCCCAGGTCACCGCGGCACTGCGCACCCCGGTCCCGGTCGCGGCGGGCAAGATCGGCCTGGAGTACGGCAGGCGCTGGTGGGAGATCGACGAGCGCATCTACGGCGGCGTCACCGAGACGGACCTCGACATCACCCACATCTGGTACCCCTCGCACGGCTACCACTCCGCGGGCGGCCTGGTCGTCGGCTACTACAACACCGAGGAGAACGCCGAGCTGTACGGCAGGCTCTCCCACGCCGAACGCCGCGCCCGCGCCCTCACCCAGGGCAAGAAGATCCACGGCGAGAGATACCGCGCCGACCTGCGCTCCAGCGTCTCCATCGCCTGGCACAGGCAGCCGCACATCGAGGGCGGCTGGGTCCGCTGGCCCTCCTACGAGGGAGCCTTCACCCTGCTGCGATGCCCGGCGGGACGGGTCTACTTCGCCGGGGACTGGCTCACCCACCTGGTCGCCTGGCAGGCGGGGGCGATGGAGTCGGCGAGGCGGACGGTGACCGACCTGCACACCCGGGTCGTACGGGCCCCCGCCTGACCGGCCGTACAGTCTCAGGAACGAAACAGCGAGTGATTGGGGACAGGGGCCATGGGGATCGGAACGCTTGACTGGGTGCCCGCGGAGGAGCGGCTCGACCTGCTCGCCGAGCCGGTCGCGCGGGTGGTCGCCGGGCTCGGCGCCGAGGTCGCCGAGATCGACCCCGGCCTCGCCGACACGGCGGCCTTCTGCGAGCGGTACGGCGTCGGCATGGACGAGTCGGCCAACTGTGTGATCGTGGCCGCCAAGCGGGGCGGGGAGGTCCGCTACGCCGCGTGCATGGTGCTCGCCACCACCAGGGCCGACGTCAACGGCGTGGTCAGGCGGCACCTGGACGCCAGGAAGATCTCCTTCGCCCCGCAGGACGACGCCGTCGGGCTGACCGGGATGGAGTATGGCGGCATCACTCCGCTCGGCCTGCCCGAGGAGTGGCCGGTGCTGGTGGACGAGGCCGTCGCGGCCCATCCGGGGGTGGTGATCGGCAGCGGTGTGCGCCGGTCGAAGCTGGCGGTTCCCGGCTCCCTGCTGGCCGGTCTGAAGACCGCCCAGGTGATCAACCTGGCGAACTGACGCCGAAAAGAGATTGAGTGTTACCCCGGTTTGGGAAACCGTGGAGATCTGGCACACGTTATCCCATCGGAGAATATGGCCTGATGGTTCATCTCATGGGTGGGGTTTAAGCCGGTATGGTTTTTCATGCCATGAATCAGGACGACCGACTGGGCCCGTACCGACTGCTCCGGCGGCTCGGTGAGGGCGGCATGGGCGTTGTGCACCTGGCCGTCGATCCCCAGGGGCGGCAGGTGGCGGTGAAGGTCCTGCGCTCGGAGGTCGCCGGTGACGACGTCGCGCGCCGCAGACTCTCCCGTGAGGTCGAGACCATGCGGCGGGTGCGCACCGAGCACATCGCCGAGGTCCTCGACGCCGACGTGACGGGGCACCGCCCCTACATCGTGACCCGCTACGTTCCCGGCCAGCCGCTGGACGACCACGTCAAGCAGGAAGGTCCGATGGACCTGCCCGCGCTGCTCAAGGTCGCCTACGGCGTCGCGTCCGCGCTGGCGTCCGTGCACTCCGTCGGGGTGATCCACCGCGACCTCAAGCCCGGGAACGTGCTCATCCTGGACGGCAGGCCCGTCCTCATCGACTTCGGCATCGCGCAGGCCGTGGACGCGACCCGGCTGACCCAGACCGGCATGTTCATCGGCACGCCCGGCTACCTCGCCCCCGAGATCATCGAGGGGCACGAGGCCGGACCCGAGGTGGACGTGCACGCCTGGGCGGGCACGATGGTCTTCGCGGCCACCGGCCAGCCGCCCTTCGGCAAGGGCACGCTGGAGATGATCTTCTACAACATCACCGCGGGCCGGGCGAACGTGGACGCGGTCCCCGAGGCGCTGCGGCCCGTGCTGCGCGCCGCGCTCCAGCGCGACCCCGCCAGGCGTCCCAGGGCCGCGGAGCTGGCAGCCCAGATCGAACGGCTGATGGCGTCGTCCCCGGGACGGCCGAGCCCGCCCGACGACGTGCCCACGGTCACCGGCTTCGAGGGCCGCTCCACCGATCTCGGGCAGCCGACCGGCCCTTATGTGCCGACGGGCCTGGGCGCCACCCCGGGTGTTCCCCGGGCCACCGACCCCGGCCAGGCGACGGGCGCCTACGTGCCGACCGGTCTCGGTCCGCGCCCCGGCCCCGTCATCGACCCCGGGCCGCCGACCGGCCCCTACGTGCCCACGGGCCTGGGGCCCCGCCCCGGCGAGCGCCGTACGGGAGAGCGCACCGACCCCGGTGACGTGCCGACCCCGGTCGCCTCGCGTCCCGGCACGTCCAAGCCGTGGCCGCCGAACCCGACGCCGAACCCGGCCCCTCCGCCACCCGACTACGTCTCGCTGCTCGGCGAGCAGCAGCAGGGTGGCGACCCCTGGCCGACCCGCAGGGTGACCCCCGAGGAACTGCGCCAGGCCACGGCCCAGTCAGCGCCGCAGCAGGCTTTCCACGAGCAGCCGGGAGGCCTCTCCCCGGGCGGTGACGGCGACATCCCGACCCAGCGGGTCAGGCCCCACGAGCTTGAGCAGCTGCGCAACCAGATGCAGCGGCAGCACCCCCAGGGCCAGGCCTCCTTCGAGCGGGCACCCCAGCCGGGGCGCCACCACACCCCGCAGACCGCCGCCACTCCGCAGCAGCCCTACCAGGCGACGCGGATGCAGCCCTACCCGGAGGAGCGCCAGGAGTGGCGGCCCGCCGCTCCCAGCCCCGCGCCGCGGAGTTCCGCCGTGTACGGCGTCGCGGGCGCCCTGCTGCTGGTGGCCGTGACGGCCGCCGCGGTCATCGCACCCGTCCTGGTCGCCGTCGTCGTCATCCCGGCCGTGGTCCTGCTGCGCGCCGCCGACATCGCCCAGCCCGCGCTCAACGGCCGCAGGCAGGCGTCGGAGGGGGCCGCCGACGTCCTGCGGGTGCTCGGCCAACCGGCGGCCCTGGCCAAGTCGGCGGGCATCACCCTCGCGCTCGTACCGTACGGTCTCGTCCTCGGCCTCCCCGTGACGCTGCTGCTCACGGTGCTGGTCAGGACCCTGTCACCGGCCGCCGCGCTCAGCTGGGGCGCCGCGGTCGCGCTGTGGACGATCTGCGCCGGTCCCGGAGTGGAGGGCCCCAGACGGCAGATGCGACGTACGCTGGCATCACTGCTGCCTTCACGCGGAGCGGCCGTCGCCGTGACCTTCGTGCTGGGAGCGGTCGCCGTGTTGGCGCTTCTGCTGGCGGTCGGCACCTTCAGGGGAGGGGTGTCGCGGGCGCACTGGGCGCCCCTCGACGTCGGAACGGTGGTGGGGGAACTGCGCAATCTACGGGACAGGGCGACACGATGACGACGGGGGAGACGCAGGCTCCGGAGCGGCTCGGGCCGTACCGGCTGCTCAGGCAGATCGGCGAGGGCGGCATGGGTGTCGTCCACCTCGGGCTCGACGAGGACGGCCGCGAGGTGGCGGTCAAAGTCCTGCACCCGCACGTCGCGGCCGACCTCAAGGCCCGCGACCGGCTCACCCGCGAGGTCGAGACCATGCGGCGGGTGCGCAGCGGGCAGGTGGCCGAGGTGCTCGACGCCGAGCTGACCGGCGCGCAGCCGTACATCGTGACCCGTTTCGCGCCGGGCCGCACGCTTGAGGAGATCGTCCTGGCCGAGGGGCCGCTCGCCCCGCAGGAGATCATCAAGCTCGCCCGCGGCCTGTGCGCGGCGCTGGTGGCGATCCACGCCGCCGACGTCGTCCACCGCGACCTCAAGCCGTCGAACGTGATGATGGTCAACGGGGAGCCGCTGGTCATCGACTTCGGCATCGCGCACCTGGTCAACGCGACCCGGCTGACCCAGACCGGCATGTTCGTCGGCACGCCCGGCTACCTCGCCCCGGAGATCATCAGGGACTCCGAGATCACCCAGGCCGCCGACGTGCACGCGCTGGCCTCGACGGTCTTCTTCGGCGCGACGGGCAAGCCGCCGTTCGGCACCGGCAGCTTCGAGGTCGTCTGCTTCAACATCATGGAGGGCCGGGCCAACATCGACCTGGCCCCCGCCTGGCTGCGCGGCTGGCTCAGGCGGGCCCTCGCGGTCGATCCGAAGGCCAGGCCGAGCGCGCAGGCGCTGCTGCGGATGGCCCGCGACCTCGACCCCACGCTCACCGTCTTCCACGAGGACGCGCCGCCGAAGGCCAACGACGGCGGCACCAGGGTGCTCAGCGCCGACGGCACCCGCGTCCTGGACGGCCCGCCGCCGGTCGTGCCGCCGCCCACGGTTCCGCCCTCGACGCCGCGGCCCCCGGTCACCGGGACGCGCGTGCTGTCCGAGCAGTCCCCGGAGCGGCCCCCGGTCCCGCCGCCCACGGACGGCACCCGGGTGCTGCCGCAGGACGGGACCTACTCCGACCTGCTGCCCCCGGTGGAGTACGCCAAGCCGGAGCGGCGCGAGCGCAGGCCGCGCGAGGAACGTTCCGAGCCCCAGGCCGGGCGTTCCACGGCCGGGTCGCCGCCGCCGTACGTCCCGGCGACGCCTCCGCCGTACGTTCCCGCCCCGCTGTCCGTGCAGCGGCGGGTCGCGCCGCCGCCCTACCCCGACCAGCGGGTCGCCGGATACCCGGCGCCGCAGCCGACGGGGCAGGGCGCGCCGTTCGCCCCGCCCCAGCAGGAGCCCAGGCCGTACGTCCCGCCGCCCGCGCCGCAGCCCCTGCCGAGGGAACAGCGGCCCCGCTACCGCACGGGGCACCCGCTGGCCGCGGCGCTGCTGCTGACGATCCTGGTCGGCCTCGCCTGCGTGCTGCCCGTGGTGGTGAGCGCCTTCGCCCTGGTCGCCGTGCTCTGCCTGCGGGTGGGGGAGTACCTCTTCGGTGACCTGGCCGAGCGCCGTTCCGTGCGCGGCAACAGCGCCGCCGACCCGCTGCTCGCGCTGGTCGGCACCCCGTGGGCGTTGATCAAGGCGTTCCTCGCGACGCTGGTCACCGCCCCGCTGGCCGCGATGTTCGGCATGTGCGTCTGGGGCGCCCTGAGGTTCGTCGGGCACATGGGCCCCAACCCCGCGGCGGCCTACGCGGCGGGGGCGTTCGTGGCGGGGCTGTTCGTGCTCCCCGGCGGAGGTAAGCCGCGCAAGGCGGTCGCCCGCGCGCTGACCGGGGTGATCCGCAGCCCGGGGGCGGCGATGGTGACCACGATCATCCTGGGCACGCTCGCGTTCTTCGTCGTGATGGGCGCGCTGACGCTGGTCCCGTCCTTCGTCCCCTGGGAAGAACCGTCGAAGGTCGTCAAACAGGTGACGCGGGCCTGGCAGCAGCAGGTGGAGAACGGGCAGATGGGGGCGGTCGACCTCGTCCGAGGTCTGTTCAACGATCTGATGGACAGCCTGGGCCTCGGGTTCATCTCCTTCTGACTCCCCGTGCGGGAGCGGCCCGGCTGAGGCACGATGAGGGAGACTGGCCGGAAGGAGCCGCATGGGAGCGACCGAGGGTGACCGCCTTGGCCCGTACCACCTGCTGTCCACGCTCGGCGCCGGAGGTTTCGGCGAGGTCCACCTGGCGCTCGACCCCGACGGGCGGACGGTCGCGGTCAAGATCCTGCATCCGCACGTCGCGGCCGACGCCACGGCCCTGTCCCGACTCGCCCGCGAGGTCGAGACCATGCGGCGGGTCCAGGGGCCGCACGTCGCCGAGGTCCTCGACGCCTCGATGGAGGGCACCCGCCCCTACCTGGTCACCCGCTACGTGCAGGGCCGCCCGCTCAGCGCGCTGATCGCCGCCGAGGGCGCGGTCGTGGGTGACGATCTCGTACGGCTCGCGCACGGCCTGGCGCGGGCCCTGGCGGCCGTCCATGCCGCCGACGTCGTCCACCGCGACCTGAAGCCCGCCAACGTCATCATGGCCGACGGCGAGCCCGTGGTGATCGACTTCGGCATCGCCTCGGCCCTCGACTCCGCCTCGGTCACGGCCTCGGGGACGGTGGTCGGCACCCCCGGATACCTGGCCCCCGAGGTCATCGAGGGCGGCCAGAGCGGTCCCGCCGCCGACCTGTTCTCCTTCGGCACCACGCTCGCCCACGCCGCCACGGGACGGCACCCGTACGGCACCGGCCCGGCCTCCGCGGTCGGCTACCGCGTCGTCCACCACGAACCCGACCTGGAGGGGGTGCCCGGCTGGCTCGAACCGGTGCTGCGCGAGTGCATGCGGCGCGACCCGGCCGCCAGGCCCACGGCGGCGCAGGTGCTCGAACGCCTCGGGATCGAGGCCCCCGAGGTGGGCGAGGTGTTCCCACGGCCCCGGCGGGCCTTTGCCGTACCGGGCCTGGCCTCGGGTCCTTCGGGTTCCTCGGGTGGCGGCGCGGTGGAGACCGGGGTGCACGCGCTGAGCACCCGGCAGTGGCGTCCCGGGCAGCGTCCGCCGTCGAACAGGCTCTCTCCCGAGGAGGCGCTGCGGCGCCGCAGGGTCGTGGTGCACCGCCGCTGGGTCGTCGGCACGGGGCTGTTGACCGCGCTGGCCGCGGCGACGGCGCGGACCCCGCTGCCCGAGCTGTCGCTGTTGCTGCTGGTGTCCTACGGGCTGGTGGTGATCGTGGACGGGGGGATCGCCCTTCTCGCCCGCAAGGACCGGGGCCGGGCGATCGTCGATCTGGCGGGTGGCGCGGGAGCCGTCATACTCTGGGCCGTTCTGGGCACCTTCTTCAGCACCCTCACCCTCGCGCTCGCGCTGGGCACGGTCCTGTTCGTTCTGGTGGCCATCCTGGTGTCGAGCTGAGGGACGTGACCCCCGGCCGCAAGTTCCGGAACATAGTTCGGTATGGTGGGGGTGTGTGACCGGTTGGCCGGTGCGGCCGTCGGCGTCAGCCGTACGACCTGGGAGGTTGCTCCTAAGCTACCGATCGGTAACATGGTGCTGGAGGGCAGGGGCGGGATCTCCCGGCCGTGCCACCCGCTGCCGTTCCGCCCACGGGGACCTGGCAGTCTTGGCATCGCGTGCACGTGCCCCGCGTGCGCGTAGGGAACATTCGGCGCCAACCGCAACGACGCGGTGGCGCACGCGAACACGGGAGGTCGGCCACCGGCCATGAACATCGTCGTCTGCGTGAAGCAAGTCCCCGACACTGCGACCGAGCGCAAGCTGCGGTCCGATGACAAGACGATCGACCGCGACGCCGCCGACGGCGTCATCAACGAGCTGTGCGAGTACGCGGTCGAGGAGGCGCTGCGCCTGAAGGAGGCACACGGGGGTGAGGTGACCGTCCTCACGATGGGCCCCGACAAGGCCAGCGACACCATCCGCAAGGCCCTGGCCATGGGCGCGGACAAGGCGGTGCACCTGGTCGACGACGCGCTGCACGGCTCCGACGCGCTGGGCACCTCCTACGCCCTGGCGCAGACGCTCAGGAAGATCGGCTTCGACCTGGTCGTGCTCGGCTCGGAGTCGACCGACGCCCGCACCGGAGTGCTCGCCGCCATGCTGGCCGAGCGCCTCGGCGTCCCGCAGCTCACCTTCGCCAACAAGGTCGAGGTGGACGGGTCGGCGATCACCGTCCAGCGCGTCACCGACTACGGCTACGACAGGGTCGAGGCCTCGCTGCCCGCCGTCGTCTCCGTCGTCGAGAAGATCAACGAGCCGCGCTACCCCTCCTTCAAGGGCATCATGGCCGCCAAGAAGAAGCCGGTCGAGAAGCTCGGTGTCGCCGACGCCGAGATCGACGCCGCCCAGGTCGGCCTCGCGGGCTCCTGGAGCGAGGTGGCCGACTTCGCCGTCGCCCCGCCGCGTGCCGCGGGCACGGTCGTCAAGGACGAGGGTGACGGCGGTGTGAAGGCCGCCGACTTCCTCGCGTCGAAGAAGTTCGTCTGAGAACGGGGGTTGCTTGATATGTCTGAGATTCTCGTTCTGGTCGAGCACGTCGAAGGTCAGGTCAAGAAGGTCACGCTCGAACTGCTGACGCTCGCCCGCACGCTGGGCACGCCGTCGGCGGTCTGGGCGGGCCCCGGCTACTCCGCCGAGGCCCAGGCGAAGCTGGCCGAGCACGGCGCCGAGAAGGTCTACGTCGCCGACTCCGCCGACATCAGCGACTACGTCGTCGCCCCCAAGGCCGAGCTGCTCGCCCAGCTCGTCTCCGAGAAGTCCCCGGCCGCGGTGCTCGTCGCCGCGACGGCCGAGGCCAAGGAGATCGCGGGCCGCCTGGCGATCAAGATCGACTCCGGTGTGCTGACCGACGCGGTCGGTGTCGGGGACGGCCTTGTCGCCGACCAGTCGATCTTCGGTGGCGGCGTCAACGTCCACTCGCGCGTCACGAAGGGCACTCCGATCATCGCGGTCCGCCCCAACGCCACCCCGGTCGAGGCCGCGGCGGGCGCGGGCACCGAGGAGCGGGTCTCCGTCACGGTCTCCGACGCCGCCAGGGCCGCCAGGGTCGTGGAGCGGGTCAAGGAGGAGAAGGGCGCCCGTCCTGAGCTGACCGAGGCCGCGATCGTGGTCTCCGGTGGCCGTGGCGTGGGCTCCGCGGAGAACTTCGCGGTCATCGAGAGGCTCGCCGACTCGCTCGGCGCCGCAGTCGGCGCCTCCCGCGCCGCGACCGACGCGGGGTGGTACCCGCACCAGTTCCAGGTCGGCCAGACCGGCAAGACCGTCTCCCCGCAGCTCTACATCGCCGCGGGCATCTCCGGCGCCATCCAGCACCGGGCCGGGATGCAGACGGCCAAGACGATCGTCGCCGTCAACAAGGACCCCGAGGCGCCGATCTTCGAACTCGCCGACTTCGGTGTCGTGGGCGACCTGCACCAGGTCGTCCCGCAGCTGACCGACGAGATCAGCAAGCGCAAGTAGGGCAAGGAGCGGCGTCGCACCCGGGTGCGACGCCGTTTCCCTTTTCAGATGGAGTTCCCAGGCGTCCCCCGACGGCCTGGAGCCTTCTTAGGGGGCCGGGACCTCGCGCACGAGCTGTGAGCTCCAGGGGCACCAGGTGTTGCCGGGCAGGAACGCGCCGCCCACCTCGGACAGGTGCTCCTCGACGTAGCCGATCGAGGCGTCGCACACCTCGGTCGCGACCTCGAAGAAGCCGACCGTGTCGGGGTCGTAGTGGTAACTCCAGGCCGGGTTGTAGGACTCGGTCCCCGTGACGATCTTGCCGATGACGCTGGGGTTGTCGGTGGTCACGCCGTTCACCAGGTCCCTGGCGTGCTGGATCTTGGTGGCGTCGGTGAGCTTGAAGACGAACGTGTCGGTCGCGTCGGTGAACTCGAAGTAGGCAACGGAGTCCGTGGTGGCCTGCTGGGCCTGGGCCGCGGTGCCGGACAGGGCGAGCGTCGCGGCCGCGACGAGGGCGGTGACCACGGGAAGAACTGGTCGCACGGGTGTCTCCTGTTCTGACGGTTCGTGTTGACGACGTACTTGACAGGCAGTGCACTACCAGTCAGAACTGTAGATCAACGATCAACGAGACGTACAGGGGATTTCCCTCTTTGATCCTCTGTTCCGACGTTGTTCGCACGTCAGACATATACGGATTTTGGCCCTCCGGGATGCGGAGGGCCGGAATCCGTCAGGCGGCCATGGACAGCTCGCGCTCGCGTGTTTCCTCCTGGGCGGAGGGCGTGGCCGGGCGGGGCAGGAACCGGGCGGCCAGCGCGATCAGCACCCCCAGGACGACGGCGAGGCCGAGCGCGGTCCTGAGCGTGGTCGCGTGCGAGACGAACCCGATGATCACCGGGCCGAGCAGCAGCCCGGCGTAGCCCATCGCGCCGGTCTGGGCGATGGCCGGGCCGGGGTTGGCCGTCGCGCCACCCGCCAGGGACAGGGCCATCGGGGAGACCGTGGCGACCGCGACGCCGACCAGGAGCATGGCGCCGACGGCGACCAGGGCGGTCGGCGCGCTCAGCACCACGGCGAAGGTGGCCGCGGTGGACAGACCGGCGGTGACGAGCATGCCCCGGGCGCCGAAGCGGGCCCTGACCCGGTCGCCGGTGAGCCTGCCGAGAAGCATGCCCGCCTCGAAGACCGGGTAGCCCAGCGCGGCGACGGCCTCCGCGGCGCCCAGGGTGTCACGCAGGTACAGGCCGTTCCAGTCGGCGATCGTGCCCTCGACCATGAACGCGCAGAAGGCGATCACACCGAGCAGGTAGACCACCGGCGGCATCCTTCTGCGGCCCGCGGCGGCGGCCTTCTCCGACAGGACGGGGTCGGGCAGGTAGGAGCGGCTGACGAAGACCAGCACGGGGAGCGAGACGAGCGCCACCATGATCAGGTGGGTCGTGAACGACAGGCCCGCCGCGATGGCCACGGTGCCGAAGAGGCCCGCGGAGATCGCGCCGACGCACCAGCCCGCGTGCATGCCGTTCATCAGCGGCCTGCCGTAGGCGCGTTCGACCGTCGAACCCTGCGCGTTCATGGCGACGTCGACAGCGCCGAACGCCATGCCGAACAGCGCCGCGGCGCCCAGCAGCAGCGGATAGGTCGGAGCCAGCGCCAGCAGGGCAAGAGTTACCGCGCACAGGGGAGCGCCGACCCGCAGGACGCTCCGGCTGCCAAGCCGTGCCATCACCCCGCGCATCGACTGCATGGTGACCAGCGCTCCCAGCCCCCACACGAGGAGCGTGACGCCGATCGACGCCTCGGACAGGCCGAGTTTGTCGGACAGCGCCGGGATACGCACGGTCATCGACCCGCAGAGCAGGCCGGCCAGTACGAAGGTGAGAACCGCCCCGGTTCGGGCTGTCCTCAGGTCGCGGGTCATCACGGGATCCCTTCAAAGGAGGTTTCAACGGTTGTCAGGTGGGGACACACGAGTCGGTCGCTTCCGCACGCGGAAGCGACCGCCAGTGTTTTCGGGGTTTCCGGGGGTTTCCGGGGGTTCCGGGCCGCGCGTTACGCGGGCAGCAGGGCCAGCAGGCGCCGCTTCAGCTCGGTGTAGCGCTCGTCGTCGTAGAGGGTGGGGTCGTGGCTGGCCACGTCCCACACGCCCTCGCAGGCGAGACGCACGATCTGGGCGGCCGCCGGGTCGGGCTCGGTTTCGAGCCCCTCACGGTGCCAGCGGGCCATCGCCTCACGCAGGGGGGCGAGGAGATAGGGGTTGCCCGAGGCGCCGGTGACCACGGCCCAGCGCCGCAGCCTTCCGCTTCGCACGGCGGCGAAGGTGGCGTCCAGATAGTTCTTTGTGTAGGTGTCGTGCCCCTGGGCGGCGACGAGCTGGTCGAAGTCTTCGATCAGCCGCTCGACCATGCCTCTGATCAGGGCTTCCTTGGTGGCGAAATGGTAGAGCAACCCGCCCTTGCTGCAGCCCGCGCGCTCGGCGACGGCCGCCAGGGTGAGCGCCTGGGAGCCCTGGTCGCACAGCAGATCCTCTGCCGCGTCCAGTAGCTCCTCCCGCCTCATGCCAAGGACTGTACCGTCCGGACGGTACAGTGGTCAAACCGGGGGATGGGGTTCCCTCCGGGCATGGTTACCCTTGGAGGGCACAGGCGATCTGGGGAAGGGAAGTGCGGCAGTGGAGTCCGCCTATCTCGATCACGCGGCGACCACGCCGATGCTTCCCGAGGCGGTCGAGGCGATGACGGCTCAACTGGGCCGGGTCGGCAACGCGTCGTCGCTGCACACCGCGGGCCGCCGTACGCGCCAGGTCGTCGAGGAGGCGCGCGAGAGCATCGCCGAGGCGCTCGGCGCCCGGCCGAGCGAGGTCGTGTTCACCTCGGGCGGCACCGAGGCCGACAACCTCGCCGTCAAGGGCCTCTACTGGTCACGCAGGGCGAAGGGCGCCAACCGCATCCTGATCAGCGCCGTCGAGCACCACGCCACACTCGACCCCGCCCACTGGCTCGGCGACCACCAGGGCGCCGTCGTCGAACCGCTCGAAGTCGACGAGTACGGCCGGGTGCACCCGCAGACCCTGCGCGCCGCCATCGAGCGCGACCCCGGCAGTGTCGCCCTGGTCAGCGTCATGTGGGCCAACAACGAGGTCGGCACCGTGCAGCCGGTCAGGGTGCTCGCCGCGATCGCCCGCGACCACGGCATCCCCTTCCACACCGACGCCGTCCAGGCCGTCGGACAGCTCCCGGTGGTCTTCGCCGACGCCGGGGTCGACGCCCTCACCCTCTCCGGGCACAAGGTCGGCGGCCCGATGGGCACCGGCGCGCTGCTGCTGGCCAGGGGGATCGACCCGGTCCCCGTGCTGCACGGCGGCGGCCAGGAGCGCGACGTGCGCTCGGGCACCCTCGACGCCCCCTCGGTGGCAGGCATGGCCGCCGCGGTGCGGATCGCGGTCGCCCGCCAGGCCGAGACCGCCGTACGGCTGACCGCGCTCCGTGACGACCTGGTCACCAGGATCCGCCAGGCCGTACCGGACGTGATCCTCAACGGTGACCCGGTCAACCGGCTGCCGGGAAACGCGCACTTCTCCTTCCCTGGCTGCGAGGGCGACGCGCTGCTCATGCTCCTGGACGCCAAGGGGGTCGAGTGCTCGACGGGCTCTGCCTGCTCCGCCGGTGTGGCCCAGCCCTCCCACGTCCTGCTCGCCATGGGGGCCGACGCCGTCAGGGCGCGGGGCTCGCTGCGCTTCACCCTCGGGCACACCTCGACGCCGTCCGACGTGGACCGGGTCACCGGTGTCATCGCGGGCGTCGTCGAACGCGCCCGCAGGGCGGGCCTGACCTGACGGAGAGGGCTCTCACGCGGGTACGCTCAAGGGTGTTATGAGACTTCGCGTGCTTGCCGCCATGTCCGGCGGCGTCGACTCAGCGGTGGCCGCCGCCCGCGCCGCAGAGGCCGGTCACGACGTCACCGGCGTCCATCTCGCCCTGTCCGCGAACCCGCAGTCGCATCGCACCGGCGCCAGAGGGTGCTGCACGATCGAGGACTCCAGGGACGCCCGCAGGGCCGCCGACGTGATCGGCATCCCCTTCTACATCTGGGACATGGCCGAACGGTTCCAACGGGACGTGGTCGAGGACTTCGTCAGCGAGTACGCCGCGGGCCGTACGCCCAACCCGTGCCTGCGCTGCAACGAGAAGATCAAGTTCGAGGCGGTCCTTGACCGGGCCCTCGCGCTCGGCTTCGACGCCGTGGCCACCGGCCACCACGCCCGGCTGGTTGACGGCGTGCTCAGCCGCAGCCCCGACGAGGGCAAGGACCAGTCCTACGTGCTCGGCGTGCTCACCAGGGAGCAGCTCGGCCACGCCATGTTCCCGCTCGGCGACTCGACGAAGGCGCAGGTGCGCCAGGAGGCGGCCAGGCGCGGGCTCATGGTGGCCGACAAGCCCGACAGCCACGACATCTGCTTCATCGCCGACGGCGACACCCGGGGCTTCCTCGAAAGGCGTCTCGGCACGGCCCCCGGGCCGATCGTGGACGCCTCCGGCGAGGTGGTCGGCAGCCACGAGGGCGCCTACGGCTTCACAGTCGGCCAGCGCAAGGGCCTGCACATCGACCGTCCCGCCCCGGACGGCCGCCCGCGCTACGTGCTGTCCATCGAGCCGGTCTCCAACACGGTCACGGTCGGGCCGCGCTCGGCCCTTGAGGTCACCACGGTCGAGGCCGTGCGCCCGGTGTGGAACGGCCCGGTCGCCGCGCCGTACGAGCCGCTGGCCTGTATGGTCCAGCTTCGCGCCCACGGCGAGGTGTACGGCTGCCGCGTCCAGGTGTCCGGTGAGCAGGTCCACGTGGCGCTCGACAGCCCGGCGACCGGGGTGGCCGCGGGGCAGGCCGCCGTGTTCTACCTGGAGGACACCGTGATCGGGTCCGCCACGATCGCCAGGGCGGCCTGAGCCCGTCATTCCTCGATGGCTCCGCCGACCATGCGCAGGTGGGCGCGGAAGGTCAGGGAGGGGTCCTCGGCGCGGGCGGCGAGATAGGCGCCGAAGGCCACCTGCTCGCGCAGCGAGACGCCCTCGCGGATGCGTTCGGCCTGGCGTCGTTCGACGTCGCGGATCGCCTCGGCGAGCGTGAACAGCTCGTCGGCGCGGTCCGCGGGGACGAAGATCACACCGTCGTCGTCGCCGAGGACCAGGTCGCCGGGGCCGACCGTCCACTCCCCGACGACGGCGAACTCCAGCGCTCCCTCGGGACGCTCGTCCAGGCGCAGGGGACCGGTCGGGACCGACCCCAGGCTGAAGACCGGCAGCCCGATCGCCCGGATGTCGGCCGTGTCGCGGTGCAGCCCCCAGATCACGACCCCTTCGAGCCCGGCTGAGCGGGCTTCGAGGACCACGAGGTCGCCGATGCAGCTCTCGTCGAGCCGTCCGCCGTTGTCGGCGACCAGCACGTCACCGGGCGCGGACAGCTCGCACGCCTCAAGGAAGACGTCGACGCTGCCCGCGTGCCTGGCCGGGCGGACCCGTCCGGCCAGACGGCCGCCGGGCACCACGGCCCGCGTGCCCGCAGGGGCGCAGCGCACCGGGACCCCGGCGCGCAGGCAGCCGTCCGTCAGATGCGCGGTGGTCAGCGTCTCGAACCGCCGCCGTAGCTCCTTGGGGTCCATGCCGCCCTTCCTCTCGCTCGGGAGATCGCGTCGCCTCCCACGGTAGGGCCGGACCCCCGGCTAGGACAGGGTGACGGACTCGCCCGGCGCGAGGCGGCGGATCTCCGCGCCCTGCCTGTCGGCCTCCGTCTCCAGCCACCTGTCGACCAGGCCGAGTCCGAGGTCGTTGAGCAGGCCGTCGTGGGTGGAGTAGGCCCTGGCCGGACGGACCTCGCGGAGGTAGTCGACCATCTCGGCGAGTTTCATCCACGGCGCGTTGGTCGGCACGAGCAGGGTGGGGACCTCGGTCCCGGGCGGGGTGAACGCGTCGCCGGGGTAGAAGACCTCCTCGTCCACCAGGAATCCGACGTTGCTCACCACCGGTACGTCCGGGTGGTTGACGGCGTGCCACTCCCCGACGACCCGTACGGCGAAGCCCGCCGTCTCGAAGGTGTCGCCGTGCCGTACGGCATGGATCTTGGCCGGGACGTCGGTCAGGGTGGCGGCGACGGCCTCGTTGGTCCAGATCTCCAGGGACGGCTCGGCCTCGGCCGCCCTGCGCAGCCGTTCGGCCTCCACGTGGTCGAAGTGCTCGTGGGTGATGAGCACGGCGCGGGCCCCCTGGAGGGCGGACGCCTCGCTGAAGGCCCCGGGGTCGATCACCAGGGCCGAGCCGTCCTTCTCAAGGCGGACACACGCGTGCGTGAACTTCGTCAGCTCCATCGTCCCAGCCTAGGACTCGCTCAGTAGCCGACGTAGCCGGAGCCCGTCTTGCTGCCGACGACGCCGGGGACGTTCGAGACCGAGCCGTAGCGGCTGATCGCGTAGCGGACCCCGGCGATGATGTTGTCCACCGGGTTGTAGATGTCGCCGTGCCCGGCCAGCTTGTAGCTGTTGAAGGTCGGGTCGATGGTCTGCATCAGCCCCTTGGACGGGATGCCCGCGGCGGCGTTGGAGTCCCAGAGGTTGATCGCGTGCGGGTTGCCGCCCGACTCGTGCATGATGATCATGTTGATGTCGGCGGGGTTCATCTTCTCCGGCGGGTACCCGTGGGCCCTGAGGATCTCCAGCGCCTGGTCGATCCACTCCTTGAGCTTCCCGGACGGCGCCGGGCCACCACCGGGCGGGGGAGCGCCGCTCGGGCCGTAGCCCCCGGGGGAGGATGACACCCCCTGCTCGGTTTTCGGGTCGAGGTGCGGGCGGTAGCCGACGGTCCTCTCCCACACGACAGTACGGCCGGGCCCCGGGACGAACGACTGGTCGCCGGGGGCCGGGATGTCGGCGAAGGAGATCTTCCGCTCGGCCATGTGCTTCTTCACGTCGGTGAGCGCCTGGGTGACGGCCTTGTCGGCGGCCTCGACGTGCGGGCGGGCTCCGGCGACTGCGGTGTTGACCAGCGAGGTGATGTGCGGCTGGAGATCCTTCTCCTCGGCCTTCGGGTTGGCCCCCCGGTAGGAGGCGACGTCGTCGAGGAGGGTCGAGCAGATGGCGCGGACCTTCGCCTCCGAGCTTCTGAGCACCCTGGCCGCCGCGTCGAGGGTGTTGGCGCAGTTGGCGAGGGCGTCGTGCAGGCCGTCGGCGGCGCGGCCGTACTTGCGCATGTAGGTGTCGAAGGCGTCGGCGGACTCGCCCTGCCAGGCGGCGTCAACGGTGGTGACGGCGCCGCCGAGCTGCCCGGCGTACTCGATGAGTTTGCCCGCCGTACCACGCCAGCGGGTGGCGACCGCGCTGACGGCGTCGGCGTCGGCGTCTACCTTGTTCATGAGATCGGAGAGCGCGCTCCCGCCGGGGAGCGCCGAGACGGCCTCGGTCATCCCGCCCCGCCCGCGCGGTTGGCGGTACGGACGTTGTCCTCGATGTCGTTCAGGGCGTGCTCGACGTCCTTGAGCTTGCCGGTGACGTTCGCCAGCTCCTCGTCGATCGTCTTCTCGATCCCGTCGAGGGCCGTGGCCAGGTTGGACGCGTCGGTGAGCCTGCCGAACATCGTCGAGTCCGTGCCCTTCGCGGGATACGGATCTCCCAGGTCCCCGAACCGCCCGACCAGTTTCTTGACGGTCGTACGGCACTGCTCAAGCGCGTCGTAGTTGTAGTCGATCCCCGCCACTCCAGCGCCCCCTTAGCAAGACCGGCGAACCGATCATAAGGGGCAGATCGCCCACAAGGGGAAGGGCGGCCCCACCGGCACCGGGTGAGAACCGCCCGACCCATCTCGTCGTGCTGTTACCTGGCCGCGGTGACGGAGACCGTGGTGGTGTAGGTCCGGTACGGCGTGACCAGCTCGGTCGCCTCAAGCTGGTAGATGCCGGGGATGCACGCCCTGCCCAGGACGGGCAGCACGAAGCGGCCGTTGCGGTCCGCCCTGACCCGGGAGTTTCCTCCGAGGCTGGTCGCCTGGCAGGCCTCGTTGAGGCTGTTGCTGGTGAACCGGACGAAGCCGTTCTCGGCGAAGGAGTGGCCGGTGATGACGAAGGCGATGTTGCCGTCGGCGTCGGCGACGGCCGGGGTGGCCCTGATCGAGCGGAAACCGTTGTCGGGCTGCGACTGGCCGATGGTCACCCTGGTGGAGAAGGTGCGGTAGGGCGGCTGGATCTCGGTGGCCTCGATCCGGTAGACGCCGCTGACGCAGCCACGGGCCGCCCCGACGAGGTTGAAGTAGCCGTTGCGGTCGGTCCGCAGGATGATCCGCCTGAGGTTGGTGTCGCTGCACGAGGCGTTCAGCGACGTGCTGTTGACGGCCACCTTGATCAGAGCGGGGAAGGACCAGCCTTCGACGACGAAGGCGACGTCACCACCGGTGGTGGGGGAGACGACCGACGGTGTCGCCGTCAGCACGGGGTCCGCGTCCGCCTGGGCGGCCGATGCCGGGAGGGTGCCCATGAGGGAGGTGGCGGCGACAACGGCGGTGAACATGAGGCGCTTGAGATTCATGAATTCGTTTTCCTCGCGTTATTCTCGATGGTTCCTTGGTGCTCGTTGACGTGCACCAAATGATCTTCTTGGTGACCACCGGTTCAAGCCCGCTTTTGGCGGCAACGAAAACGAAAAAGTCTGTAAATAAATCGCCTGTTCCCCGACCTTTGTGACAAAGGCCTCGAATTTCATGCGCATGTCGATCGGCCTGCCGTACGGCGCGGAAGGACACTGGTCGTATGAACCGGCGTGATACGGGTGCGGCAGCGGAACGGGTGGAGTTCGCGGGTGCCGTCTACGGCTCGTTGCTGGCGGCCTCCGTGATCGCCGGGGCGACCGCGCAGGGCGGCCCACCACCGGCGGCCGAGCTGGTGACGCTGCTGATCAGCACCGGTGTGGTGTTCTGGATCGCCCACGTCTACGCCGAGATCATCAGCAGGGGCTATCCCGGCAGGCCGCTCACCTGGGCGAACCTGCGTTCGGCGGCCAAGGACGAGTGGCCGCTCGCGCAGGCCTCGATCCCCCCTGCCATGGCCGCCGCCTTCGCCTCGGGGCTTGGTGCCTCGGACGTGGTCACGGCCTGGGTGGCGCTGGGCGTCGCGGTCGCGGGTCAGGTCACCTGGGCCGTCACCGCCACGGTCAAGGCCCACTCCTCGACGGGCGTCGTCATCTTCTCCGGGGTCGTCAACCTCGTTCTCGGCCTGGCCATTGTCGCCCTCAAAGCCGTGATCGCCCCGCATTAATGCTTTCTGGATTAATCGGACTTTTATGGAGGTGTTGCCGTAGGGGCATTGTCGTCGTGGTCGCTGAACTACTCTCTGCGGAAGTTGCCTTTGGAAACTTCCTGAGGTAACTACCAAATCAAGTTACGAGAGGACGGAACAGTTGACCGCCGACACAAGTCCCACCGTGCGCAGGCGTCGTCTCGCTTCGGAACTGCGACGGATGCGGACGGAGAGCGGGCTGAGCATGCAGGAGGCCGCCGACCGCCTGGGTTTCGCGGCGGCCTCCATCAGCCGCATCGAGACGGGCAGCAGAGGGCTTCGGGTGCGCGACCTGAAGGCGTTCCTCGATCTGTACGAGGTCCCCGAGCAGGAGAGGGAGGCGCTGACCGTGCTGGCGAGGGAGGCGCAGCGGCGGGGGTGGTGGACGAGCTACGGTGACGTGCTGCCGGGTGAGCACGCGACCCTGATCGGCCTCGAAGCCGAGGCGACCTCCATCCGGGGATACGAGCAGACGCTGGTCCCCGGTCTGCTGCAGACCGCCGACTACGCGCGGGCCGTCATCGGGGCCTGTCGGCCGGACGGCACGCCGGAGGAGGTCGAGCGTCTGGTCACCGTCCAGATGGAACGGCAGCGGCGGCTCGTGGGGGACGGCCCGCTTGAGCTGTCGGTCGTTCTCGGCGAGGGGGTCCTCCGTCAGCACGTGGGGACGGCGCTGACCACCGCCGAGCAGCTCAGGCACCTCGCCGAGGCGAACCGGCGGCCGAACGTCGTGGTGCGGGTCCTTCCCTACCGGGCCGGGGCCCATCCGGCGCTGGCCGGGTCCTTCAGCGTCGTGGGTTTCCCCGAGGAGGGCGATCCGGACGTGGTCTACCTGGAGAACCTGGCCGGTGGCGTCTACCTTGAGGGGACTCCCGACATCACGAAATATGCCGATATTTTCGGTCGACTCCATGCCGCGGCCCTCAGCCAGGAGGACAGCGTGGCCATGCTGCTGGACGCGTCGGCGAACCTGGCATAGGAACGTTCGTCGGCCGACGCCGAAACCCCTGCGCGAGGCCCGCGTGTCCCGCGCAGGGGGCGATCGGCTAGCAGTCCTCGGAGGACGCGGCGATGTAGAGGCTACGGCCGGTGGGGACGGTCCAGGCCCAGCCGTAGTCGATGGTCTTCGCGGTGCGGCCGGGGACGTGGACGGGGCCGTAGTCCACCCAACTGGGAATGTCCACGCAGACGTATCTCCCGCCGGAGCACTCGTTGTAGACGTCGACCTTGTTCCAGCTGTTCTGCGTGTACCACGGCCCGTGCTGGACGCCGCAGGCCGCCGCCCCCGTCGCGCCTGTCGAGGACGTCGTGGCGGCGGAGGCCGCGCTTGTCGCCAGGCCGGTGCCGGTGAACGCGAGGACCGCGAGCGCGGCCACGGCGGTGATCCTGATGCCTGCAATCATGATTTTTCTCCTTTTTTGTTGAAATGTCGGGATTAGCAGCCGTAGACGCTGTTGCCCTCGTTGATCGAGGTGGGCGCGTAGGTCACGTCAAGCCACTCGTAGGCGTTGAGGGTGTAGCGCGGAATGGGGAACCAGGCGGGCCGGTCGGGGATGGCGATGCACACCGTCCGCCTCGCGCCGCACTCGTTCTGGAGAAAGACGTGGCGGTATCCGGCGCGGGTGTACCAGGGCTCGTGCTGGACGTTGCAGGCCGCCACGCCGGTCGCCGTGCCGGTCGTCGTGGCGGCGCCTGCGGTGGTGGGCGCCGCCGTCAGTGCCGCGGCGCCGGCGAGCGCCACCAGGCCGATCATGATCTTTCTTTTCATGTTCGCTTCTTCCTTGGCGTTCTGAGGTGTCCGCCCGCGTGGCCGATGTCGAAAAGGCGCGTGATTCACCGGGCGGAACACACCGGATATCCCGGGTCGCGACGTCGTCGCAGGCCGGGGGGCTTACGGCTTCGAGTCTTGGCGGCTCGGGAATTGTCCGGAACCCTCGTTCGTCACCACAGACAAACTTGATGTGCTGGTTTGCCGTGTCCGAACTGCATCCGGGGAGATGGGTTGGGGGAACGCGCAGGACGCCGTGAACGGCCGGTCGATCCCGCCGACGGTCCGGTGGCCGCCTTCGCCGTGGCGTTGCGCAAGCTACGCGAGGAGGCGGGCGGCCCGACCTACCGCGCCATGGCGGCACGCGCGCACTTCTCCGCCGCGACCCTGGCCCAGGCGGCGGCCGGGGAGAGACTGCCGACCCTGCCCGTCGCGCTGGCCTACGCCGAGGCGTGCGGCGGGGACGGCGAGGAGTGGCGGGCCAGGTGGGAGGAGGCACGGGCCGCCCAACGCGAACACGCGGCCAGGGACGGCGGGAGCGCGCGGGCGCCGTACCGGGGGCTGGCGAGGTTCGAGACCGAGGACCACGACTACTTCTTCGGCAGGTCCGCGCTGGTCGAGCGACTGGTGACGCTGCTGGAGACGCACCGGTTCCTGCTGGTCGTCGGCCCCTCGGGATGCGGCAAGTCCTCCCTGCTGCGCGCGGGGCTGGTGCCGTCCCTGCGCGGGCGCGCCGTACGGGTGATGACACCGGGAGCGCACCCCAGGCTGAGCGGCGAGGCCGTGGACGTGCTGGTGGTCGACCAGTTCGAGGAGACCTTCACCCTGTGCGAGGACCCGGCGGAGCGCCGGAGGTTCGTCGAAGAGCTGGTGGCGGCGGGACACACCCGCGTGGTGCTGGCCGTACGCGCCGACTTCTTCGACCGGTGCACGCACCATCCGGACCTGGTCGAGGCCGTCAGGGACGCCACCGTGCCGGTCGGGCCGATGAGCGGGGCCGAGCTGCGTGAGGCGATCGTCAAACCCGCGACGGCGGCCGGGCTGATCGTGCAGCGCGAACTGACCGCGCGGATCCTCGACGAGGTCGGCGGGCAGCCCGGCGGGTTGCCGCTGATGTCGCACGCCCTGCTGGAGACCTGGCGCCGCCACCACGGCAAGGCCCTGACCGTCGAGGACTACGAGGCGGCGGGCGGCATCCACGGCGCCGTCGCCCGCACCTCGGAGGAGCTCCACGCGCGGCTCACCCCCGAGCAGCGCGAACGGCTGCGCCACCTGCTGCCGCGCCTGGTCACCCCGGGGGAGGCGGGCGCCCAGGACACCCGGCGCCCGGCGAGGCGCGCCGAGCTGGTCACCGGACGGCCTGACGACCCGAGTCCGCTGCTGCTGGAACGGCTGGCCGACGCCCGCCTGATCACCCTCGACGAGGAGACGGCCGACCTGGCGCACGAGGCGCTGCTGACCGCCTGGCCCCGCCTGCGCGGCTGGGTCGAGGAGGACCGCGAACGCCTGCGCGTGCACCGCCGCCTCACCGAGGCCGCCGACGCCTGGCAGGCGCACGACCGCGACCCCGGAGGTCTCTACCGTGGCCTGCGCCTTTCCCTGGCTCGGGAGCACCTCGCCGGGCGGCTCGACACGCTCACCCCGCTCGAACGGGACTTCCTCACGGCCAGTACGGCGGGCCGCCGTGGCGAGCGCCGCAGGAGCAGGCTGCGGACCGTCCTCATCTGCGCGCTGGCGACCGTCCTGGTGATCACGGGGTCGCTGGCCTGGCAGCAGAGCCGCACCCACGACCGGCAGGAGCGCGAGGCGCACGCCCGCCGCGTCGCCGGGGCCGCCGCGAGCCTGCGCCAGAGCGACCCGAAGCTGTCCATGCGGCTCAGCCTGGCCGCGTGGCACCTGGCCGACCTTCCCGAGACACGCGCGAACCTCCGTACGGCCAGCCTCCAGGCACAGCAGGACACCTTCACCGACCCCCAGACCGGGCCGGGAACCATGCGCTGGCTCAGCCAGGACGGCCGGTCCCTGTTCAGCGTCGGCGCTGACCGGACCGTCCGCTGGGACCTGGAGACCCATCGGGCCGTCGCGACCACGCCGGGTCCGGCCGGGTGGCTGGCCGACACGGGGGAGGGCCGGGGAGACCCACCCTGGCTGCCCATCCTGCGGCCCGCCTCCGCCGAGGAGGTCAGGGTGACGCCGCGGGACATGGCGACCGGCCGCGAGGACCCGGCGCCGCTCGACAACGTCAACCGGGGGGTGGAGTTCTCCCCGAGCGGACGGCGCCTCGTCACCTACCGGGCGGACGGCTCCCGCTACCGCGTCCGTGTCTGGGACACCGCCACCAGACGGCTGGTCGTCGAAACGGACCTCCCGAGGAAGGAGTCCACCAGACGGCCGTGGGAGTGGCCGTCCGCCCTCATGTTGCTGCGCAGGACGCAGGACGGGCGCCAGACACTCGAACCGGACGCCCCGGACGCCGCGCTCAGCGCCGACGACACGACGATGGTCCTGTGCGTGCCCGGCGCGCCGGTGCGGGTGTGGGACCTCAGGACGGGCCGTGATCTGCACGTCCCGCGCCTGCCCGTGCTCTCCTTCAAGCAGTGCCAGGAAGAACGTCCACTTCTGTCCCCCGACGGGCGGCTGCTGGTGCTGGCCACCGGGGCCGAGGTCCGGCTCTGGGAGCTGCCCTCGGGCAGGGAGCTTCCCCGCATCGACGAACCCGGCGTGGACGAGATCGGTTTCAGCGCGGACGGCGCCTTCCTGGCGACGGCCAACGCCGACGAACTCCTCGTGTGGCGGGTCGACGTCCTGGACGCCCCGGTGTTCCGCCACCCGCTCGCCGGTGAGCACGCCTTCGACATCAGGATCGACCCGGCCGCCGACCGGGTGCGTTACCTCGCCGGGACGCCCAACTCCCGTTCGTGGCCCGCGACCGTCAGGACGCTGCGGCTGAACTCCGTCGTCAACGCCGACTGGCGGGACGAGAGCGCCACCTCCGCCCTCTTCAGCCCTGACGGAAGCACGCTCGCCACCATCTACGCGAACCGGGTCGAGCTCCGTGACGTCAGGACCGGACGGCGGCTTCCCGGTCCTCCTCCGGTCCCCTGTGAGACGCCGGATCCCGGATGTCACGTGATTGCGGCGTTCCGGCCCGACGGGAAGGTCCTGGCCTACGGTGACACCCACGCCAGGCCGTTCAGGGCCGAGCTGTGGGACCTCGCCGGGCGGCGCGTCGTCGGCAGGGCCGATCCCTCCACCGGCGCAGGGTCCCTCGCCTACACCCGGGACGGGGCGTCCCTGCTGGTGAGCGGGTCGCCCACGGGCGGCTCGCTCACCCTGTGGGACCTGGGCCGGGGAGTCGCGACCACGACCGTCCCCGGCCTCGACGGCAGGATCGCCCTGGACCCCGCCGGGCGGTTACTGGTCACCTCGGAGGGCCGGGTCGCCGACCTCGCAGCCGGGCGCGTCGCCGTACGCGCGAGTGGTCCCCGTCCGGCCAGCGCGCTGGCCTTCAGCCCCGACGGCAGGTTCCTCGCCGCCGGGGACCAGACGGGACAGACCGTCCTGTGGGACGGCACCGTACGGCGCCAGCTCGGTGGGCTGACCCCCACCTCGCCGGACGCCTTGAACTGGGTCAGCGCGCTGGCCTTCTCCGCCGACGGGAGCGTCCTCGCGGTCGGTACGGTCGGCGGTGCGACACAGCTGTGGGACACCGCGACCCGGCAGCCGGTCGGGGCGCCCATCACCACCCCGGCCGGGTTCGTCGCCGCGCTGGCCGTCGATCGCGACACCCTGTACGTGGCCGGGGAGCACGTTCCCCTCGGGCGCTACGACCTGAGCCCGGCCGCCGCGGCGGGAACCGTCTGCCGACGGGCAGGCCAGGGGCTCGGTCCCGATGACTGGGCGGCCTACTTCCCCGGCTACCCCTACCGGTCGACCTGCGCCTAGGACCCCGTGAGGACCGGCGGCACGGTCTCCTCCGTCCGGTGGTTGAGGCTCTCGCCCTCGATGTCGAGGTTGGGCAGGACGCGGGCGAGGGGCCGGGGCAGCCACCAGGCGGAACGGCCGAGCAGCGACATCACGGCGGGCACCAGCGTCATGCGGACGACGAAGGCGTCGATGAGCACGCCGATCGCCAGCGCGAAGCCCATGGACTTGATGATCGGGTCGTGCATGAAGACGAAGCCGCCGAAGACGGAGGTCATGATGAGCGCGGCGGCGGTGACGACGCGGGCGTTGTGGCCCAGGCCGTTCACGGTCGCCTGCTGGGCGGTGTCGCCGTGGACGAAGTCCTCCCGCATGCGCGAGACCAGGAAGACCTCGTAGTCCATGGCCAGGCCGAACAGGATGCCGATGAGCAGGATCGGCAGGAAGCTGACCAGCGGTCCCGGCCTGCCGACGCCGAGCAGGTCCGCCAGGTGGCCCTGCTGGAAGATGGCCACGGTGATGCCGAACGTGGCGCCGATCGTGAGCAGGAAGCCGAGCGCGGCCTTCAGCGGGACCAGGATCGACCGGAAGACCAGCAGGAGCAGCAGGATCGACAGGCCGACCACGAGCAGCAGGTAGACGGGCATCGCGTCGGCGAGCTTCGCCGAGACGTCGATGCCGATCGCGGTCACGCCGGAGAGCGCGATGTGGGCGCCCTCGATGCCGTTCAGCCGCTCACGGATGGTGTGCACGGTCTGCTCGGTCGCGGCGTCGGCGGGACCCGTCTTGGGGATGACGGTCAGCAGCGCGGTCGTGCCCTGGGGGTTGGCCTGCGGCGGGGCGACGGCCAGCACCCCCGGGGTGGTCTGGATGGCGGTCGCGGCCTGCTTGGCGGCGTTCGCGGTGGCCTGGGCGTCGTCGCCGGTGACGACGGCGATCAGACGGCCGTTGAAGCCGGGGCCGAACCCCTCGCTGATCAGGTCGTACGCCCTGCGGGCCGCCGAACCCTCGGCCGCGGTGCCCGCGTCGGGCAGCGCCAGGCGCATGTCCCTGGCGGGCAGGGCGAGCGCGCCGAGCACGATGACGGCGACGACGAGCACCGGGACGCGCAGGCGGGTGACGAGCCGTCCCCACCGGAAACCCATGGCCTCGCGCCCGTCACCTGAGTCGCCAGGCGCCTTTCCTGCTCGCTGTTTACGGGGCAGTACGCGCGCGCCCGCGAAGCCGAGGATGGCGGGCAGCAGGGTGAGCGCGACGAGTACGGCCAGCGCGACCGTCGCCGCGGCGGCCAGGCCCATGACGCTCAGGAACGGGATGCCGACCACGGCCAGGCCCGCGAGGGCGATGATCACGGTGGCCCCGGCGAAGACGACGGCGGAACCGGCGGTGCCGGTGGCCCGTCCCACGGCCTCCTCGGCCTCCAGGCCCTCCGCCAGGAACTGGCGGTAGCGGGAGGTGATGAACAGGGAGTAGTCGATGCCCACGGCCAGGCCGAGCATCAGCGCCAGGACCGGGGCGACGGTGCTCAGCTCGACCACGCCGGACAGGGAGAACAGGCCCGCCATCCCGGCTCCGACGCCGATCAGGGCGTTGAGCAGGGTCATGCCCGCCGCGACCAGGGAGCCGAAGGTGACGACGAGGACGACGGCGGCGACCAGGACGCCGAACGCCTCGGTCGAGCCGATCTCCACCTCGGCCTTCATGACCTCGCCGCCGTGCTCGACCCGCAGGCCCTGGACGGAGGCCCCGGCCTTCTCGTAGGCCGCGCGCTGGGCGTCGGTGACCTTGTCGAGGGGGCTGGCGAACTGGACCTGGACCAGCGCGTGGCGGCCGTCGGGGGAGACGGCGCCGACCTGGAAGGGGTCGAGCGCGGCGAGCACGCCGGGTACGGCGGCCGCCTCACGCACGATCGGCGCGACGGCGGCCGGGTCGAGTCTGCCGCCCTCGGGCGCGGCGACGACGATGGTGCCGGTCGTGCCGCCCGCCTGCGGGAACTGCCGCCGCAGGGAGTCGAGCGCCCGCTGCGACTCGGTGCCGGGCATGGTGAAGTTGTCGGTCGTCGGCCCGGAGAACGCGGCGGCGGCCCCGCCGAGCAGGGCGAGCAGGATCAGCCAGGCGGCGAGCACGCGCCCGCGCCTGCGGAAGGAGAACCGGCCGAGCCGGTACAGCACAGCAGCCATGGAGAAGGAGGGGTCCGTTCAGCGAGGTGGAACTCAGGGGTGGTCGGGCGCGCGGCCCAGGGTCCGTAGCGCGCCGCGGATCATCTCGGCGCGCAGGACCTCCTCGGGCACGCCGAGGTCGTCGGCGGCGGTGACGGAGACGGCGCCCAGGACCATGTGGGCGGCCACCGTGTCCGGGGGCGCGGTCGAGCCCCCGGCCAGCGCCGTCAGCAGCAGTTCGACGACGGCGGGGACGGCGCCGAGCGCCGGGTGGGTGGTCATCATGGGGATGTCCTGGAACAGGACCCGGACTTCGAGCCGGAAGCGCAGGGCCAGGTCCACGAAGCCGGTGACGGCCTCCCGCGCCGCCGCCGCACCGTCCAGGCCGGTGAGCCGGGCCCTCAGCGCGGCCAGGCCCTCGCCCGCCGGGGTCAGCAGCTCGGTGAGGATCGCGTCCTTGCTCGCGAAGTGGTAGAGCAGCGCCGCCTTCGAGCAGCCGGTGACCTGGGCGATGTCGTGCAGCGAGGTGCCCTTGTAACCGCTCTCCGCGAACAGTCGCAGCGCCGAGCGCAGGATGTGCTCGCGCAGCGCGGAAGGGGGACGTGCCATACCCCCACAATAACTGTCCGATCGGTCAGATCTGACCGATCGGACAGGAATACGGGTGTGATCTCTGACAAACCAGCCCGTCCTGGTGATCCACCCAGGGAACGCCCGGGACCGTCACGGGCGCCGGGCACGCCGCCGGTGGGATGCGGCGTGCCGGAGGGTCGGACGTTCGGCGTCAGGACCCCGGGGAGGGGGAGGGAGTGGGGGTCGGCGTCCCGGGAGGGGCGGTGGGGAACGGCGGGAAGGGGCCGCCCGGCCAGTCCTGCCCGTCGTGCACGGCGTCGGGATCGACGCCGAGGGTGATCGAGGCGCTGATCCCCCTGGCCACGTGCCTGCGGTCGTACTGCACGCTGAGCATGCCGTCGGCGGCGGTGTCGCCGGTGTAGAGCATGTCCTGCGCGTTGGTGGTGCGGGGCTTGGTGTTGGTCGAGTACGGCCTCAGCGCGGAGACTGCCTCGATGAGCTTCTCGGGGAAGTAGAGCTGGCCGGTGTGGCAGTCGTTGCCGCCCAGGTAGGCGCCGTGCCGGAAGACACCGTTGACGTGCACCTTGACGTGGATGTGGATCGCGCGGCCGATGTACCAGCCGGGGAAGGCGCTCCTGAAGGTGACCCAGCCGTTCCTGTCGGTCATCTGGAAGCCACGGAAGTAGGTGGTGCTGCTGTCGGGCTCGGCGTGCATGCCGCCACCGGGGCCACCGGTGGGGAAGGCCGTCGGGAACCCGGTGGGGGCGTCGGTCGGGAAGGCCGTGGGGAAAGCGGTCGGGAACCCGGGGCCGTCACCGGAGGAGGACTTCTCGTAGCTGGAGTAGATGCCGAGGGCGTCGCAGTGCCAGATGTCCACGGCCTTGTTGCGCAGCGGCCTGCAGTTCTCCGAGTCGACGATCCGGATGCGCAGCAGCAGCGGGACACCCGGCTTGTGCTCGGTGATGTCCGACCGGTACTTGTCGTAGTCCAGGTAGTAGGGACCCTCGATGGTCTCCTTGGACAGGGGCAGGCACAGCTTGCTCGTGGGGGTGGGGATGGTGGGAGTGGGGGTGTGCGCCGAACCGGCCGTCGTGCTCGCGGACGCGGAGGAGGCCAGGTAGCCGGCGCCAAGCCCGGCTGCGGCGATGCTGACCCCGCCCGCGATGAGGAGTTCCCGACGGTTCGGTTTCTGTGCGCTGGTTTCTTCCATGCGCACGAACATTAGGGGCGTTGTGTGAAAAAAGTCTAAGAAAAGGGGTGGGGATCTGAGGCGACGTAATGGAAATGTGATCCTCCCCGAAGTGGTCGGCGGAGGGTATTAATCAAATCTTATATATGAAAGATATGGTTCGGACGCTTGCGTTTACCCCATGTCAATACGAGGGTTTTTCCGCTGACATCCTGCCGGGGGCGCCCCGCCGTACCGCGTGGGAGGACGGGGCGCCGTGCTTCGCTCAGCCGCGCTTCCAGCGCCACTGCCCGTTGGGGTAGCGCGTGCACGTGTACCTGCGCTTGGTGACCTTGGCGTAGCCGTACCTGCCGTGGGCGGCGGCGGGGCAGTAGGCGCCGGGGGTGACGCAGTTCCAGTGGTTGCCGGAGCGCTGGTAGGTGCACGAGGCCGTCGCGGCGGCGGGCGCCGCGGTGGCCACCAGGGTGGAGGCGGTGGTGGGGACGAGCACGGAGGCGGCCAGGGCCGCGGAGACCACGAGACGTCTGAGCAAGGAGCGCTCCCAGCATGCGGGGGACGAACGGTGAACACTGAGGAGACGCTCCTTACATATCCCCAGGTTGGCCTATAAGTGTGTCCTTATTGGGACAATTTCAGGAGTCACTGGCCGGTCTCCTCGGGGGGTGAGAGGAAGGCCGTCTGCGTCAGGCGGGAGCCGTACCTCCGGTCGACGAAGTAACCCCGGCCAGGCGGCAGCGGATGGGGGCGGACATTGCCGAACAGGAAGCCCTCGTCCCTGTTGCCGGACAGGATCACCGCGGGGCTGGCCATGTCCTTGACCCGCTGGATGATCGGGTCGAACATCGCCCTGCCGACGCCGCCCATCGCACGGGACATCACCAGGTGCAGTCCGATGTCCCGGGCCTGCGGCAGCAGCTCGGCCAGCGGCAGCAACGGGTTGGAGGAGGTCGCGACCAGGTCGTAGTCGTCCACCACGATGTACAGGTCGCACCCCTGCCACCAGCTCCTGTCCCGAAGCTGCTCGGGGGTGAGGTCGGCCGGGGGCAGCCGCTTGAGCAGCGCGCCGCGGGCGTCGTTGATCAGGGCGGTCGCGGCGGCGCTTGAGGCGGCGTAGCCGATGCGGTGCTCGGTCGCCGCCGAGTCGAGCAGTGAGCGCCGGTAGTCGATCACGATCATCATGGCCTCCTGCGGCGTCTGCCGGGCGACCAGCCCCTCGGTGATGACGCGCAGCAGGTTCGACTTCCCGCTCTCGGTGTCGCCGACCACGATGAAGTGCGGGTCGGCCTCGAAGTCGAGCATCACCGGCGACAGCGTCGCCTCGTCGATGCCGAGCGGGATCCGGGCGCGCCCGGTCTGCTCCGCGCCGGGCAGGGTCGCCGCGGGCAGTACGGCGGGCAGCAGCCGGACCGGCGGGGCGGGCGGTCCCTGCCAGGCGTCCCTGACCGCGTGGACCAGGGCGCGCACCCCGGTGGACAGGTCGTCGGCCTTCCTGACGCCGTCGATCCTCGGCAGCGCCGACAGGAAGTGCAGGCCCTCCTTGGTGAGTCCCCGCCCTGGAACCCCCTCGGGCACGGCCAGCGCCGACTTGCGGTTGACCTCCGACTCGTAGGCGTCGCCGAGCTTCAGCTCGACCCTGGTGCCGAACAGGTCCCGGATGCCCGGCCGGAACTCCGACCACTTGTTGGTCGCGGCGATCACGTGGACGCCGTAGCCGAGGCCGCGGGCGGCCAGGTCGGTGATGACGGGTTCGAGCGACTCGAAGTCCTGCCTGACCGTGAGCCAGCCGTCCACGACGAGGAACACGTCGCCGTAGCCGTCGCCCTCCGCGCCGTCGGCGAGCCGCTGCCGGTAGGCGGTGATCGAGTCGATGCCCTGCTCGGCGAAGTCACGCTCGCGCCGCTGGAGCAGCGCGGCGACCTCGGCGACCGTACGGCGCACCCGGTCCCCGTCCAGGCGGCTGGCCACCCCGCCCACGTGTGGCAGCGCCTCAAGCGCGGCCAGCGAGCCACCGCCGAAGTCCAGGCAGTAGAACTGCGCCTCGCGCGGGGTGTGGGTGAGCGCCATGCCGGTGATCAGCGTGCGCAGGACCGTGCTCTTGCCGCTCTGCGTGCCGCCGACGAGGCCGACGTGGCCCGCCGCGCCCGACAGATCCAGCCAGAACGGGTCGCTGCGCTGCTCGAAGGGCTTGTCGATGACGCCGATGGCGGCGTGCAGCCTGCCCCGGCCCGCCCAGCTCGGCGTGCTCAGCCCGAGCTGCGGGGTGACCGAGAGCTGCGGGAGCAGGTGGGCCAGGGTCGGCGGGTCGCCGAGCGGCGGCAGCCAGATCCGGTGCGCGGCCGGTCCCTGACCGGTGAGTCTGCCGACCACCAGGTCGAGCAGGCTGGCCGCGCCCCGCTCGACGGGGATCTCCCCGGTCGTCAGCTCCTTGGGCGGCTCCTCGACGACGGGGACCGGAGCGAAGCCGGGACCGTACTCGACGACCTGCCGCAGGCCCGCGCTCCCGCCGCGCGCCGCGGAGGACATCGGGTCCGGCTGGTGGGGGCCGGAGACGTAGGCGGCCTTGAACCGCGTCATCCCGGTCGTTTCGAACTTCAGGTAGCCGTTGCCCGGCGCCGAGGGCAGCTCGTAGGCGTCGGCCACCCCGAGCACGACCCGGCTCTCCATCGCCGAGAAGGTCCGCAGGCCGATCCGGTAGGACAGGTGGGTGTCCAGGCCGCGAAGGCGTCCCTCCTCAAGGCGCTGGGAGGCCAGCAGCAGGTGCACGCCGAGCGAACGGCCGAGCCGCCCGATCATCACGAACAGCTCGATGAACTCGGGCTTGGCGGTCAGCAGCTCGCTGAACTCGTCGATGACGACGAACAGCGTCGGCATCGGCGCCAGGTCCACGCCCTGCTCGCGGGCCCGCTCGTAGTCGCGCAGGGAGGCGTAGTTGCCCGCAGAGCGCAGCAGCTCCTGGCGGCGGACCATCTCGCCGTGCAGCGCGTCGTACATGCGGTCGACCAGGGGAAGCTCGTCCTCAAGGTTGGTGATGACCGCCGAGACGTGCGACAGGGTGTCCAGGCCGAGGAAGGTCGCGCCGCCCTTGAAGTCGACGAGGACGAAGTTCAGGATCTCCGACGAGTGGGTGATCGCAAGTCCGAGCACGAGCGTGCGCAGCAGCTCGCTCTTGCCGGAGCCGGTCGCCCCGATGACCAGGCCGTGCGGCCCCATGCCGCCCTGGGCGGACTCCTTGATGTCCAGCTCGACCAGGCGCCCGTCCACCCCGAGGCCGATCGGCACCCGCAGTCGGTTGCGTCCCGCCCTCGGCCGCCAGGTCACCGCGGGGTCGAGCAGGGTTGGCTCGCCCACCCCGAGCAGGTCGGTGAGCGAGGTGTTGACCGCGAGCGCGTCCTGCGTCTCCCCGCCCTTGGCGGTCGAGGCGCGCAGCGGGGCGAGCTGCCTGGCCAGGCCCTCGGTGCGCAGGAAGTCGAGCCGGTCCGGGTCACCCAGCCGGGTCGAGCTGACCTTGCCCGCGTGGTCGATCTTGACCATGAAGAACCCGTCGGGACGCACCTCGATGCGCAGCGTGTTCTTCTCCTCGATCGGCCCCGCCGAGCCGGACAGGTCGATCACGGTGACGCCCTGGATGGCGTCCGTGCCGAGCTGCGAGTCGTGCGGCACGTGCCCCCCGTCCAGGATCAGCACGTGGTACGGCAGGGCGTCCGGCGAGGGTCCCGGCTTGAAGCGCGCCCGCTCCTTCAGCGTCCCGCCGAGCAGCCGGTCGAGCTCGGCGAGGTTGTCGGTCATCAGCCGCACCTGGCCCGCCGCGTCGGTCTCCTCGGGGTGCAGCGCGTGGGGCAGCCACTTGATCCACTCCCACTGGGCCATCCACTCCTCGCCCGCGCACACCATGATCCGCATGTCGTCGGGGGAGTGGAAGACGGCGGTCTGGGCGATCATCGCCCTGACCAGGTCGCGCACGGCCACCGGGTCACCGGTCAGGTTGACGCGGGCGAAGGAGTGCAGGGCGACGGCGACCGGAAGCTGGGAGACCGTCGAGTGCGCCCTGACGAACCTGCGCAGCGCGCCCGCCGCCAGGGCGTCCAGGTCCTCGACCGGCTTGGAGTCCGGCGGGATGAGCTGGATGGCGAGCTTCTGCACGCCGGTGCCGAGCCGTACGGTGCCGAAGTCGTCGTCGCGGGGACGGCGCTCCCAGAGGCGGGGGCCGAGGGCCACCCACCACAGGGAGTCGGGGGAGGGGCTGCTCCACTCAAGGGCCTCGCGCTGCTGTCTGGCTGCCCGCCGTACCTTCTTGCGGACCTGGGCGAGGTAGCGGAAGTAGTCCCTGCGCAGCCCGTTCAGCCGGTTCTTGCGCTCACCCGCCTGGCGGCCGAGCTGACCCACGGTCATACCCATCATGGAGACCGCGAACAGACCGCTGGCCACGTACATGATCGGGTTCCCGTTGCCGCCCGCGGTGAACATCAGGCCCATCCCCGCGGCGCCCGCGGCCATCGGCAGATAGGTGAGCAGACCGGTCAGCCCCTGCGGCTGCACCTCGGGGATCTCCGGGGGAGACTCCAGCAGAATCTCACCTCGTGGGGGCTTGGGCGGGGGACGGCGCTCGGGGCGCCGTACGACGACGATGCTCACCCTGGAGGTGCCTTCCTAGGTCGGTTTGTGCACATCTGTGGCGGAAGCGATTGCCGACGGATGTCGCGCGTGATCCCTACTCTCCCCGCTACCGTATCCGGCATATCGGTGGTTTCTGTGATGCTCCACGATGCTTGCAACCAAGAGGGAGGACGACCGTGAGGTCGCTGGCTCAGCCCCCCCAGGGGGCCGTCACACCGGGTCTCCCAGCTCAGACCGCCGCCCCGCTGCCTCCCCTGTGCCACGTCACGATCGTCGCCCCCCGCAGGAAGGCCGATCTGGCGCTGCCCGCGGACATCCCGCTCCCGCACGTCCTGCCGGGCCTGCTGCGCGCGATGGGCGAGGTGGGAGGCGAGTCCGCCTCGGCCCCCGGATGGGTGCTGCAACGGCCGGGCGGAACCCCCCTCGACATCGGCCAGAGCCTGGGCGCGCTCGGCGTGCTCGACGGGGAGGTGCTCTACCTGCGGCCCCGCGAGGCCGTGCTGCCCCCGGCGATGTTCGACGACGTGGCCGACGTCGTCGCCACCGGCTTCCGGCAGGCGCCCGGCGGCTGGGGCGCCAGGCACACCCGCCTGGTCGGGGTCGGGGCCGCGACCGCGCTGCTGACCGTCGGGGCGCTCGTCCTGCTGTTCTCCGGCCCGCCGTGGCGGGTCACCGCGGTCTTCGCCGGGGCCTTCGCGCTGCTGCTGACCGTCGCGGGCGGCCTGCTGTCCAGGGCGGTCGGTGACGCGCCCGCGGGCGCGATGATCGGCTGCGCGGCGTTGCCGTACGCCTTCCTCGCCGGGTTACTCGCGCCCGCGGGCGCCACGGGCCTGGGCGGACTCGGCTCGGCGCACATGCTGGCGGCCTTCGCGACGACGGGCCTGGTCGCGACCATCGCCACCCTCGCCGTCGCGGACGGCGTCCAGGCCTTCCTCGGCGTCGCCATCGCCTCGGCGACGGGGGCGATCTGCGCGGCCGTGGTGATGTTCACCCAGGCGTCCCCGGCCGGGGTCGGGGCGGTCGCCGCCGCGGTCCTGCTGGCGTGCGGGCCGCTGTTCCCGATGCTGGCCTTCAGGTTCGCCGGTCTGCCGATGCCCTCGATGCCGACCAACTCCGAGGAACTGCGGGCCGACAACCAGCGGATCGACGGCCCGTCCATCCTGGAGCGCACGGCCCAGGCGCAGCGCTACGCCACCGGCCTCGTCGCCGGGGTCGGCCTGGCCTCGGTGGTGACGCAGGTCTACCTGGCCTTCGACCCCGGCTGGGTCGCCCTGGCCACCTCGATCACGCTGTCGCTGACGCTCCTCATGCGGGCCCGCGTCTTCCAGGGAACCGGCCAGCGGCTCTGGCTGCTGCTCTCCGGCGTCTTCGGCCTCGCCGTACTGGCGTTCTCCAGAGCCATAACCGGCGGCGGCGTCGCCCTGGCGGTGGCGATGGGCCTGCTGTGCGTCGCCCTGGTGCCCGCGAGCATGGGCCTGTGGCTGCACTCCAGCAAACCCTCCCCGTTCTGGGGCAGAGCCGCCGACATCCTGGAGATCATCCTCATCGTCGCCCTCTTCCCCCTGGCCTTGGGAGTCCTGGACATCTACACCTGGATCCGAGGCCTTGCGGGCTAACAGTTCACGCCGCCGCGCGTGAAGGGTTGGAGGTACCGGTGCCAAGTGTGAGGGGTGTCCGGCTTGGGCGCGTCGGTGAGCTGGACTGAGGAGTGACGGAGCGAAGCGGAGGAGCGACGAGGGAAGTCACCGACTTCGGGCGCCCAAGCCCGCGACGCCGCCAGGCGTCGCAAAGCAAGCACTGCGCAAAGCAAGCAGGGAGCGATCATGACTTTTGGTGACTTCGCCAATATCGACGTTGAAAAGCTGCTGGCTGGAAACAGTTCGCAATTCCTGAAAATGGAGGGTCTCCAGCGGCAGATCGCCACGCTCGTCGGGCGTGCCCAGGACGAGGACGGCCTGGTCATGGTCGAGTACGCCGCCGAGGGGTTGCGGGAGCTCGAACTGCACCCCAAGGCCATGCGGCTCAGCTCGGGTGAACTCGCGGAGAGGATCAAGGCGCTCGTGCACGAGGCGTCCGAGGACCTGCGCGGACAGCTTGAGGAGGTCATGGGCGGGGCGTTCGGCGAGCGGGACAATCCGCTGCGGATGATCGACGATCCGGAGGAGGCCCTGGGGCGGGTCAAGGAGGCGGAGGCCACCTACGACCGGACCTTCCAGGACGTGATGGGGGAGCTCGATCGCATCCGGCGCCGTCTCGAACTGTGATGTCACGGATGCATCGTTCCAAATTACGGAACGTCGATGATTTTCGGCTGACTTCTTTCCGTGAGGGCATAGTCACGCACCTGTCTGGCCTGCCCGTTTATGCATTAGCGGCCAAATGTTTACTTTTCCGTAATATAAATACATGTTAGCTATGTGATCCATGATGGCTAGCATGCCGTCTGATGATGTTCGTCGGGGTAGTCCTTTCTGTCCGCTCGTGTGGCGTCTCTGTCCGTCCGGGTGGCATCGCGTGGGCCGTACGGTCCGCACGGGGGCGTGACACCACCACGGACAAGCAGGTCCTACGCCACGGAGGTAACCGATGTCGCTGGAAGATGATCTGAGGAATCTCGGCGTGAGCCCCGCGCAGATGAAGAAGGCGGGTGGGCTCGCCGCGGACACCGCGCAGTACGTCGAGGGCCTGCGCAAGGGCGTCCTGACGACCACGCAGGAGCTGACGGCCTCTGGCTGGTTGGGCGCGGCGTCGGCCAAGTTCCTGAAGGCGATGAACGAGTGGGACAGGCAGATGGCGCTCGTGCGGGAGGACCTGGACAAGATGAGCCGTGACCTGGGTGAGAGCTCCATCACCTACGCCGCGGCCGAACAGGACGTGGAGGCCGGTATGAACCGGGTCGACGCGCTCATCAACGCCAACGCCAGGTAACGACCCCCAACCCGCAGACGAGGACGGAGAAAACAGGATGTCCGGCTACGAGGACTATACGAAGGTCAACTTCGGAGAGATGGAGAGGGTTCAGGAGAACCTTCTCAAAGTCGTCACTGCCATGGACACGGCGACCGACGAGCTCATGACCAAGCTCGCGGCAGAGCTGGGACCGGCCTGGCAGGGTGGCGCGAGCGCCCTCTTCGAGGAGCACAGGAAGATCTGGGACGCCGCGGAGCAGGAGATGGGGCGCCAGCTCAACGAGGCCGCCCAGGCCCTGGGCACCGCCAACGCCAACTACAGGGCCGCCGAGGCGCGGAACAAGGCTATCTGGAGCAACCGCTGACACGGTTCCCGTGTGAGCCGACGCCCCCTGGCCGTCGCCGTACGCGACGGCCGGGGTGGCGCCGGGCACGCCGAGGAGAGGCATGAGCGCATCGGAGTGGCCGAGTCTGGACGACGTGGCGAACGTCACCGAGTTCGACACCTTCCAGATGAGGAAGGTCGCGCAGGAGCTTGAGGACTACGTCCCGGGGTTCACCGCCCCCGCGTTCTCCGAGGGCTACACGACGGGGTCGGCGGCCAGCGTCGAGACCAGCGGGAACCTGAGCGGCCACGAGGTCGGTGAGTGGCCCGCCGCGCGGACGTTCGGCAAGACGGTCGCCGCGGGGGCCGCGACGGACGGCAGGATCGCGGTTCTCGCCCAGGTCTACGCGGAGTTCGTCGCCCAGTACAACGAGGTCATCAAGGCGATCAGGGCGAGCGCGAAAGAGTACGACGGCGCCAACGCCGCCGGTGGCGCCGGGAACGGGTGACAGGGGGAGCAGTGGACACCCAGAAACGAACCGTGCGGGTCCGCTCGGCCGCGGCGCCCGTCCAGGGGGAGGTTGTCGATCCCTTCCCGGCGATCGACAACTGGCTCGCGAACACCTCGCCCGCCGACATCGAGAACGCGGGCTTCGGCTTCGCCAAGGGGGCCGCCACCCTCGAACTCGTCACCGGCGCCATCGAGCGCAACGCGGCCAAGCTCGCCGGGGTCTGGGGCGGCCCGGCCGCCGTCGAGACGCACAAGGCGCTGCGCATGCTGCACACGACGGGCACCGAGCTGGCCGCCGTGATGAAGGAGGTCGGCACCGTCCTGCGGCTGTACGGCGGTGTCCACCTGCCCGAGGCACGCGAGGAGATCGGGAAGCTGCGCACGACGCGCGCCGAGGCGCTGAAGGTTGGCCCGCAGCCGCCCGAGGCGGACGGGACGACCGCGGCGCGCGACCTCCTGAAGAAGCTCAACGGGCAGATCGTCGATCTCTACGCGAAGATCCCCGAGGAGTTCACCTACACCCTTCCCGCCGCCGCCGAGCCGCAGGGAACCGGTGGCTACACGAACACGAACTACTCCTCGGTGGGGCAGCCGACCGGATCGCGGGGCAACGGGAGCACCTCGCGGACGGACGTCGGGCCCTGGCAGGGAGGCGGCTCGTCGGCGGGCGACCCCACCGGCAACGGCTCGCACGGCCCCGGCGGCACCGACGGCGGCTCGAACGGTCATCCCGGTAACCCGAACAACCCAAACAATCCGAGCGACCCGGGCAATCCGAGCAACCCGGGCACCGGCTCCCCGGGAAACCCGGGAAACCCGGGAGACCCGGGATCGTCCGGCCCGGGCAACCCCGGTGCCCCGGGTGGCACGGACGGCTCCGCTCCGGGAACCGGCCCCGGAACCGGCTCGGGCTCCGGCGCGGACGGTACGGCCCCGCCCGTGATCGGTGGGAACGAGACCACCTTCGACGGCGTCAGCACCACCCACAGCCCGGGATCGACCGAGGTCGCGAGCTTCGTCCCCACCAACACGGTCGCGCCGCCCACGATCCAGCAGCCCACGGTCCTGCCCGTCACCCCGGTCACGACGTCGGGCCCGCCCCTCGCCCCCACGGTGATCGGCGGCCCCGGCTACGGAGTCGGCGGAACCAGCGGAATCGCGGGAGCCGTACCGGGCGGACTGTCCGCGACGGGCAGGGGCGGCGCGTCGATGATGCCGCTCATGCCGATGGGCGGCGGGGTGGGCGGTGAGTCCGAGGAGCAGGGCCAGGAGCGCACGACCTGGCTGTCGGAGGACCACGACGTCTGGAACTCCCGTGGCGACGTCATCCCCCCGGTGATCACCTGACCCGCACGTTTTTCGGAGGTACGGCATGGCGATCGAACTCGACCCCGACTGGCCCGGTCTGACCGTCAAGAGCGACAGCAGCGGCAAGGGCGGTCCCGAACTGGACCGCGCCGCGATCAAGGAGATCGCCGGGCAGTTGGAGAAGGCGCTGCAGAAGCTGACGACCGCGACGACGCCGCCCGCGACCGCGGTCGCCACGGCGAAGGGGCAGACCGCCGAGCTGCCGGGACCGCCCCCGGGGGCCGGGACGCTGCCCGACCTGCAGTTGCAGGCCGCGCTCAGCGACGTCCACCTCGGCAAGTGGATGACCGCCCAGCAGTTCACCATGGCGATCAACACGGCCTACTCGGTCCTCGTCGGGGAGCGGGGGCAGAAGAGCGGCCTGTACGCGGCGACGACCGAGCAGTACAAGGCCGTGATCGACACGCTCTACGAGATCGCCAAGTCCTACGACGGTGCCGAGGTGGCGAACGAGGGCACGGCTCCCAAGTCGGGCGCCTGACAGGGAGGCCAGCATGGCGCAAACAGGTTCCAATCGTCTCAAGTACGGCATCGAGCCGCAGGAGACGTCGCTGTCGATCACGCTCTTCGACAGCGTCATGGACCAGGTCAGGGACTGGGTCGACGACACCCACCCGGCCGCGGTGAAGCGGGCGGGTGACTACTACGTCGCCGCGCACGACCTGCTCCAGGACGCCGCGGTGACCCTCAAGCAGCGGGCGACCGACCTGGCTGGGAAGTACAACGGGACCGAGAGCGTCGAGGCCCAGAAGGAACTGCAGCGGCTGCACGCGAGCATCCGCGAGCTGGCGGGCAAGATGCGGCAGGTCGGCACCACGCTGCGCGGCTACTCCGAGACGCTCTCCTGGGCCCAGCGCAACATCGTCACCAAGCGGGGCCAGGACTCGCGCTCCGACCACGACACCGACTGGGCGGACAACATCCCGTTCTACGGCATGTACCGCGTCGAGGACCGGGCCAGGGACCGGTTCAACGAGATCAACCAGAAGATCATCCAGCACTACAAGGAACTGCCCGACGAGGTGCAGTACGCGCTGCCGACCCCGGTGCAGCTCCCGATGCCCAAATATGACGACGTCACCCTGCCGGGAGGGCCGAAGGGAACGGTCACCGGGCCGGGATCGGGCGGCTACGACGGCACCTCGACCCGGCTGTCCGTCAACGACCCCACCAACGGCCTGGGACTGAACGGCTCGGACCTCGGCGGTCTCGACGGCCTCGACGGCGCGGGCGGCCCCGGTGACCTGGGCGGTCCCGGTCAGGACGGTACGGACCCATCCGGGCAGGGGCCGGGCTCGATCGACGGGTTCCCGCCGGGCCCCGGGACCGACGGTTCGGGCTCGGGACCGGGCTCCGGGGTCGGCGGCCTCGACCCGAACGTCATCAACCCCGGGTCCCTTGACGGCTCCCTGCCGGGCGTCGGCGCGAACGGCACCGGCACCGGCACCGGCACGACCACCCTCGCGGGCCTGGGCGACCCCGCCAACCTGGGCCTGACGAACGGCACGATCGGGCAGCCGAACGGCCAGGGGGCCTACCCCTTCTCCAACGGCCTGAACGGCAACGGCACGGGAACCGGCCCGGGGATCGGTGTCGGCGTCGGCGCGCCGAACGGCATGGGTGGCACCGGGGGGTTCGGCGGTGTCGGAGGCGTCGGCGCGGCCGGTGGGCTCAGGGTCGCGGGCGCCTCGGGGATGCCCATGGTGCCGTTCGGCGCCGGAGGCGCGGGCGCGCAGGAGAACCAGGAGCAGGAGAGCACCACCTGGCTCCTGGAGGACGACGAGGTCTGGGGCAGCGGTGGCGACACCATTCCCCCCGTGATCACCTGATGTGAGGAGTGGGAATGGGCGACACGCCGCTGGGCGATCTCTCGCTCGGGGTCGGCGGTCCCGTCAAGGCCGTCTCGTTCACCGACGAGCAGCTGAAGAACCTCGGTACCGATTTCGGCAGCCGCGCCAAGGACGTTGACGGCCTCATCCACGGCACCGGTTCGATCGGCATCGACCCGCCCGCCTTCGGCGTGCTCGGCATGGGACTGAACTCCGCCCACGACCGCGCCCGCGACGGCGCCGTGAACCTCCTCAAGGTGGGCAAGGAGGCGATCGACTCCTGGAACGAGGCCCTCAAGAGCTCGGCCGCGAACTACAAGGCCGCGGAGGAGGCGAGCACTCCCAAGGAGAAGGGCCCCGGCGGACCCGGTGACCTGGGCGGTGGCCTCGGTGACCTCGGCGGCGGCCTGGGGGGCGGTGGTCTCGGCGGTGGCGGTCTCGGCGGCGGTCCCGGTGGCCTCGACGGTCTCGACAACCTCGACGACCGCCTCAAGAACCCCACTGACGACCTGAAGCTGCCCGGCGACGACCTGAAGTTGCCCGGTGACTCGGGCAAGGACCCCAACCTGCCCGATCCCGACCTGCCCGACGACCCCGGTAAGAACCCGAACCTGCCGGACCCCAACCTGCCCGATCCAGGCAAGACGGATCCGAACCTGCCGAACCCGAACCTTCCCGACCCCAAGCTGCCCGGCACCGACCTGCCCGACCCCAGCAAGACGGACACGAACCTGCCGGGACTCGGGGTGGACGACCCCACCAAGACGGCCCTGTCCTCCTACAACCCGCCCAACCTGGGCAACCCGGGCGACGTGACGACCACGCAGCCGAGGCTGCCCGGCACGACCACCTGGACGGGCGACACGGCGGGACCGGGCTCCTCCGGCAGGGCCGGTTCGTTCTCCGGCGTGGGCGGCAGCGGGTCCCTCCCGCTCGGCGGCCTGCCCGGCACCGGGACGGGCGGCGGTGGCGCGGGCGGCATACCGATGATGCCGATGATGCCCGGCGGCGGGGGCGGCGACCAGGGACAGGAACGCGAGAAGAGCACCTGGATGTCGGAGGACGAGGGCGTCTGGGGTGGCGACGAGGACATCGCCCCTCCGGTGATCGGCCAGGAATGAGACGTTTGATGCCGCGGAAGGGAACGGGCCGTGCCGTACGAGAGTGACCGATGGGGATTCATGGCGTTGATCCCCGCGGGGACCGCCGCCGCGGCCGTCCTGAGGCATCCCTCGGCCTACGCCATCGTCGCGTCGGTCGGCCTGCTGATCTCCAACCCCGGGGACATGGCGAAGGCGGCCGGGGAGTGGCGTGACCCGAAGGGGTCGGGCGGGGTCGACATCGACACGCTCAAACAGCAGTTGGTCGAGCTGAAGGAGAAGGCCAAGAAGGAGGGCAAGTGGGAGGGGGACGCCGCGACCCTCTTCACCGGCAACGTCGACGACTTCGTCGCCCAACTGGACAACGTCAAGAGGTTCCGGGAGGGGACGGCCGACACCCTCGACCAGACCGCGGCCCTCTACCACGGGACCTTCCAGTTCGCCACGCTCGTGATCGGCGCCCTGTCCACCGCGGCGGTCACCTCGCTCGTCCTGATGGCCTATCCGCCGTTGCGGGCGGGCCTGATCCTGGCGATCGACCGCTTCCTCAACGCCCTCGACGCCGCCCTCAAGGCCGTGCTCAGGAAGAAGCTGATGGCGGTCGGGGCGGTCGGCGTGGTCCTGATGCTGGTCAACGGCCTGCAGCAGGACCAGGCGCGGCTGTTCTACGGCATGAAGGCGATGCCGGAGCAGAAGGCCGACTTCACCCAGGTCAGCCTGCAGTACGACAAGAACACCGGACTCACCACGAAGCCGGACACCTCCGCCCTCCAGGTCCAGCAGCCGAAGGGCGGCGGCATCATGTCGAGCATCCTCGGCATCTGACGGGCTCTGACGGCGGCGTCACTGCCGCTGCTGGGTCCCGGGCGTCTGGGGCCGGTCGGCCTGCACCGGCTTCCTGGCCGCCGCGACGTCGAGCGCCGGTCCCTCGGGGATCAGGTGCACCAGGTGCGCGGGCAGCGGGGCGATGTCCTGCGTCGTGTAGCCGAGCCCGGTCAGCGCCTCCGGCGAGGTGACGGCGTGCCGCCGCCCCTGGTCGTCGAGCAGGTAGAGCGACCGGATCGCCTCAAGCCTGCCGTCACCGGGCAGCAGCCCCAGCAGGGCGCCCCCGCCGTACGGCAGGACCACCTGGTCGACCACGTCCTGGTTGAACCAGCCCTTCGGCGGCGCGGGGACGGAGACCGTGCTGCCGACCGTCAGCAGCGCCCTGACCGAGCCGCGTTCGGTGTCGGAGTAGACGGCGCAGACCGGGTCGGTCGGAGGCGGGGTGACGATCGTGGGCATGGCCTGCGGAAGGTCGCCGCCGCCCATCGAGGTCGCCGACCGCCTGGCCCCGGTCGCGGTGGCCGGGTCGAGCTCGATCGCCCTCACCGGTGCCCTGCCGTACGCCTTCTTGCTGTCGGGGTTCTGCAGGAGCAGGGCGGCCTGCGCGGGCGTGAGCGGCGCCAAGCCGTCGGCGAGCTGGACGTACCACTTGGCGCCTCCGCCCGCGACGGGCGGGACGGTGAAGACTTTGCCGACGACCGATCCGCGACCGTCGGGACCGCGTGTCTGGCGGCCGAGACCGGGGACCGAGGGGGAGCGGAAGTCGGGCCCCGTGGGCAGCGCGTTGAGCCAGGCCAGCGGGACCTGGCGGGGCCGCTCCTCGGTCAGCGCCCGCGCCCCCTCGGTGGAGACGCGCATCCGCTGGTTCGACCAGAGTAGCCAGGCCTGTCCGTCCTGCTCGACGAGCATGGCCTTGTCCTGCCCGATCGGAGCGCCGCCGACGCCGAACCCCCCGACCAGCGAGGTGTACGGCCTGCGCTCGCCGTTGGTGTCCGTCCCCTCGACCACGCAGGCCGACCAGGGGGAGCGGACCAGGCGGTCGCGGGCGGGCAGCGACTCGGGGGCGCCGGGGATGCCGACCAGCGTGCCGCGCGGGTAGCGCGACAGCGACGCCGAGCTGACCAGGCGCACCTTCACGTCCTGCTGGCCGACCAGCAGCCGCGCCGAGGCCATGTTGACGACCGGGATCATCGTGCCCTGGGGGGCGCTGTAGACGAACGTCGCGCCCGTCTCCTCCTCGACGACCACGGTTCCCGGGTCGGTGAGCGCGGTCGCGTTGCCGGGCCGCAGCAGGCCGATCACGCCGAAGACGGCGGCGACCAGGACGGCGACCAGTACGCCGCCGAACATCGCCACGTTGTGTCTGCGCATGGGTGATTCCGGCAGGTCGGGCTCGCCCTGGAGCAGGGCGGTGCCCAGACGCTGCGTCATCAGCCGGTACGCCTGGTAGAGGTCACGCCGGGTCTGCATCCCAACCCCCGTATCGCCGGATGCGTCCCCCCCAAGCATAGAAGGATGATCTTGAAGATGGTCCCTTTTGTGGTGGATGTAAACAGTTGTCGTCCAGGGCCTTTCCGATCATGGAAGGACCGTTGAACAAGGCCCGGGAAGACGCGGAAGGTGGGCCCGGCGGTGATAGGAGATACAGGACGACCGCTGATCAAGGAGGACACATGGCGCTGGACATCCATGTCACGTCCGATGCGATTCGGGCGCTGCACACCGAGGTGACGGACACCACCGTCCCCAAGGTCAAGGAGCTCGGCGGGCTGCTGGAGAGCACCGACGTCCCCTTCCCCGGCTGGGGCGCGGCCGGTGAGGTGGCGATCGGGATCCAGTACCGCAGGGTCCAGAAGCAGATGGAGGAGAAGTTCACCCAGGCCCTTGAGGTCCTGGCCTCCTGGCAGGAGGGTCTGCTGACGGCCGAGGCCAACTGGCGGACCGCCGAGTCGGCCAGCGGTGTCGTCGTCCGCCGATGAGCCCCTCCAACAGACCCGCCTGGAGTACGGCGACCCGCAGCGCCAAGGGCGTCGTCCTCCACTCCTCGAAGATCCTCAGCAGCCTGGAGAAGGGCGCGCGACTCGCGCCGACCCTGTGGGCGGGCGTGGCCATCGCGGGAACCGCCGTCGCCAACGTGCCGGGGATGGCCAACGCCTACAACAACTGGGAGTCGCTCCACTCGCGCCTGGACACCCTCAACAAGAGCTTCCTGGCCTCCCTGCGGGAGAAGGAGAAGGAGGGGTGGATCGCCAAGGACCGCGAGGCGTTCAACCACGCGGTCCAGCAGTACCAGGAGGCGGTGGAGAGCCTGCGCGCCTACGTCAAGGCGGTCGCCGGGATCGTGGACGAACTGGGTGACGCCTACCGCGCCTACTGGGCCGCGCTCGCCGCGCTGGCCGCGCGCCTGATCGCCCTCCTGCTGATCGCCGCCGCCATGCTGACGACGCCGTTCGCGGGCTCGGCCGCGCTCAACCTGAGGCTGCTCGGCACCCTGGCCAGCAGGATCATCGCCGCCTCGACCGCGGGGCTGGTGAAGGTCATCGCCGCGGGGGCGAGCAGCGTCTCGCTGTTCTTCTCCGGCAAGGCGTTCTGGCAGATGTTCAACCTCGCGCCGACCGGTGACGCGAAGGTGGACTTCACCCAGGCCATGATCGTCACCGGGAACCTGCCCTCCTTCCAGAAACCGCCCCCATCACGACCGGGGCAACCGGCCCAGCTCCCGCCCTCGGCGGGCTTCCAGTGGCTGGCCCCCAAGAGAGACCTTCCGGAGCCGTGACACAGATGAACCGCAACCTCGACGACCTGCGCCTGGACACCCCGGAAGGGCTCGACGAGTTCGTACGGCGCAGCGACGCGATGCTGAGCAGGCTCGGCGACGCCCACGCCGAACTCGACGCGGTCACCGGGGAGGGCGAGGCGGCCGACGGCATGGCACGGGCCGTGGTGGACTCCACGGGCTCGCTGCGGCGCATCACCCTCGACCCCAGGATCGCGCGCCTGGACGTCGCCACGATCGCCGAGGCGGCCACGGAGGCGGTCCGCGCGGCGCAGGCCGACGCGCGACGCCGTACCGAGGAACTGATCAGCGAGGCGACGGGCGGCGAGCCGGTCACGCTGGACATGGCCGCGGCCCGCCGCCAGCTTGAGGAGATCGGTGAGGACCTGGCCCGCACCCTGCGGGACCTGTCCGCGGGCTTCTAGCGCTGCGGCTGATTGCCCGTGATCTTGTCGAGCGTCGCGTCCACCTTGGGGTCGGGCTTGTTCGTCGCGGGCTCGCCCACCTCGCGCTTGGGGGCGATCCAGGACGAGGGCGGCTCCGTGGACAGGACGATCTTCTTGAAGTCGACCTTCGTGCCACCGGTCGGCGTGACGTTGTGCAGGTCGCTCATCCGCTCCATGAGGGAGGTCAGGGCGGAGCCCGCCAGGGCGAGATAGCTGCCCAGGAGCATCGTCATCTTGGCCGTGAGGCCGTTGACGACGTTGCCGAGCCGCTGGAGCTGTATCTGCGCGGCGGCGGCCGTGGCCGGGTTGGCCATGCTCATGCGCCGGGCGGCGACCGCGTAGAGCAGCACGGTGCCGGAGAGGGTGGCGATGCCCTTCCAGTAGTCGTAGTACGCCTGCCGGAGCGCCTCCATCCGGCCCTCCATGGTGTAGCAGACGCCGCTGAGCTTCTGCAGTTCGCCACAGAACAGGACTGTCGCGTTGAGGAACTCCTCCCGGTCGTCGGCCTGCCAGTCGGCACGGGTCAGGAAGACCGCGTTGCCGATGAGGGAGGGGTAGGCGACCTCAAGGGCCTTGGCCAGGGAGTTCCAGTTGGCCTTGGCGTCGTTCATTCCCGGGGTGTTGGCCACGGCCGTGGTCACGATGGCCACCGCGGTCGCCAGGCTGGGGATCAGCTGGTTGCTCGTCTTGAGCGTCTCGATGGCCTTCTGCGCGGTGGCCGCCATCTCCCCGCGCGCCGCCCACTTCGCCGCCCGCTCCGGGTGGACGAGACTGACCGTCGGAGGTGTCGGAGGCGTCGTCACGAATAGGTCACCTCGTTCGCCTTCTCGGCGTTCTTCCAGTTCTGCTTGATGGTCTCCAGGGCGGCGATCCAGGCGTCCAGTGCGCCGATCGCGTCCTCGACCATCTTCTTGATGTCCTCCTGCCTGGCGTTGTACACGCTGCCGAAGGGCAGGCCGAGCACCCCGAACCCGGGGAAGTCGACGTCGGTGCTGTCGACCTTCGTCTTGAGCTGCTGGAACTCCGGTATGACCCGTTCGGTCAGGTTGCGCTGGACGTTCGCGATACAGGCTGAGGTGACATGGATGTTCTGACTCATCCGCCGACGTACCCCCGATGGTTCAACCCTTGGACATCTGCTTGTTTCGTGTGTTTTGGGTGATCTTTACGGTACCGTGTGGGTTTTCTGGTGTCAGGAGTGATTTCGGTTATCTGATGTCACTCATCGTCAGGAGACCGTCAGGGGGAGCACGGTGTTCGATTCCGCCGACTTCGGGCTGGAAGACCTGGAACGCATCAGCAGGGACGCCGAGCGTCAGATGCTGCGTCTGGCCGAGATCGAGGGCGAGCTGGGTGAGGTGCGCGGCACGGGGACCGGCGCCGACGGACTGGTCGGCGTGACCGTCGGCCCCTCGGGCAGGGTCGAGAAGATCGACCTCAACCCCCGCGTCATGCGCCTGGACAGTCACGCCCTGGCGGAGGAGCTCATGCGGGCGGTCGGGGCCGCGGAGGACGACAGGGAGCGCAGGACGAGGGAGATCCTGGAGAGCGCGGGGCTCCCGGACACCCCGGTGAACGCGGACGACACGAGCGAGCGGATGGCGGTCGCCTACGAGTTCTTCGCCAACTCCGTCGACGCCCCCGACGGACGCTTCGAGCGCCGCTGACGGACCTCACGAAACAGTGGCCCTCGCCGATGCGATCGGCGAGGGCCACTGTTCTTTCTCAGTTGGAGTGTGTCATCCGCAGTTGGCCGGCGGAGCGCTGGCGCTGTCGGCGGGGACACCGCCGCTGAAGCTCACGCACTTGCCCTTGGCGGGCAGGATCACCGGACCCGCGTAGTACTTGTAGTCTCCACGCTCGGTCTTGCTTCCACCGCCGGTCACCGTCAGGGTGGCCCAGACCGGGGTCGCCTTCCCGATGTCGGTGCTCTTCATGGTGACCACGCAGTTCGCGCCGGTCGAGGAGTTGTAGAGCTGGTGGACGGTCCCGCCGTTGAAGGACGCGGAACGCTGCACGTAGAAGCCCGCCCCACAGACCTGCTGCGGGGTGTAGGGGTTGGCCTGCGGCTTGGGCGCCTCGGTCGGAGGCTTGGCCGGGGTGGGCTCCGCGGGCGGCTTGGGCGGGGTGGACGTGATCGGCTTCTCGGTCGGCCGCTCAGGAGTGGGCTTCGCCTCGGGCTTCGCGGTCCTGGTCGGGCGCGGCCGTACGGTCCTGGTGGGCTCGGGGGTCGGCGTCGGGCTCGCGGTGCGGGTGGGCGCCGCGCTCGCCGTGGGCGTCGGCTGGGGCGACGGAGCCGAGGAGGCGGTCGGACTGCCGCTCGGCGAAGGGGACGGGTCGGTGGTCGCGCTGGGAGAGGCCGTGGGGCCCTCACTGGGAGACGCGCTGGGCGACCCGCTGGGACTGCTGGGAGTCGCCGTGGGGGTCACGGTGACGGTGACGGTCGGGGTCGGCGTGTGGGCCGGGGTCGGCTCCGCCGTCTGGCTCGGCTTCTCCGTCGGCTTCGCCGAGGGCTGCGCGGTCGGCGCGGTGCTCGGCGGCGCGGGAACCGCGGTCGGCGGCAGCGGAGAGGCGGGCACGGTCGGTACGGCGGGCGGCGGGCTGGCGAACGAGGTCAGCGTCGGCACCGGCGGCTCACCCGTCGGCGCGTCCGTGGTCAGGTTCAGCGGGCCGACATCGGGAACCTCCGGGTCGGGCGTCGCACCCCACGGCACGGTCACCTTGCCCGCGGGGTCGTCGCCGGTGCCCTGCTGCCCGTTGCCGCCCGTGCCGTTCGTCGGGTACGGCTGCCGCCCCCCGGCCTGGTCGACCAGGGCGAGCGGGTTCCCGGCCGTCCCGTCGGCGGAGGCCTTCTCGACGTTGTTGAGCGAGGTGTAGTTCCCCGCGGCCCAGATGCCCGCCCCCGCCAGCACGGCGACCGTGCCGACGCAGGCGGCCAGCAGCAGCCCGCCGGGCTTCTTGCGCTCCGCGGAGGAGGCCGCGCCCTGCAGCACGATGGGCGGCTGCGCCGGAGCGGTCTCCTTGGGCAGCGGCGGCGCGCTCCAGCCCGCGGACACCGTCGGCTGCGAGGCGACGGCGTCCTGCTCCTGGGGTACGGCCCGCGCGACGGCGTCCCCGGTGATGGCCGTCCCGGTGAGGGCGGGCCGGTCGCCGAGCAGTTGCAGCATCGCGGCCTTGGTGTCGGGGCGCTGCTGCGGCTGCTTGTCCAGGCAGGCGATCAGGAGGGTCGTCAGCGCGGGCGTGAGCCCGGTGAGGTCGGGGGAGCCGTTCAGGACGGCCTGCGGGTCCCCGCCGAAGGGCGCCCTGCCGGTGGCGGCGTAGGCGATGGTCGCGGCCCACGCGAACAGGTCGGCCGGCCTGCCGGGAGCCGGGGCCGGGCCGCCGGTGAGGTTGGCGTGGACCACCTCGGGGGCGTGGTAGTCGGGCTCGGGGCCGCTGACGCCGAGGGCGGTGTCGCGGACGCGCGGCCCCTCCGCGCTCAGCACCACGGCGTCGGGGCTCAGCCCGCCGTGGGCGAGACCCGCCAGGTGGATGGCGGTCAGGGCGGTGAGGGTGCCGGACGCGAGCCGTTCGAGGGCGTCGGGGTCGAGCGGCCCGTCGGCGGTGACCGTCTCGCGCAGCGAGCGGCCCTCGACGTGCTCGTGCACGACGTAGGGGGAGTCGTCGAACCAGCCGACCTCGACGAGCTTGGCGGTGTGGGCACCGGAGATCCGCTTGGCGGCGTGCAGCCGGTTGGTGATCCGCTCCCGCGTCTGGGGGTCGGCCCCGGGCAGGGCGGGCAGGAGGCGGATGACCCGGGTGATCTCCTGATCGGGAAGCCGCCCCAGGTAGACGGTGTGACCGGCGGCGTCGCTGAGACGTCCGGTGAGGAGGTAGACACCAATCCGTTCTGGATCTTCAGGTGTCAATGGGTTGAAATCCCCCATCGGCCATCCTTCCAACTCAACTATCGATAAAGACTGCTATAGGTCGATCTAGGGCTATCAAAGCAAATCTGATCAGTGAAGTTCACATGTTTCACAGCTCTTTCACGTCTGTTCTCCCGGATGCCCTGGTCGCCATCCCCTCCGCCGCCCCTTCGGCACCGCGAACCGGAACACAAGAGCGAGCAGGGCTCCGGCGAGGCAGAGCAGGGCGACCCACAGCGTGATCGAGACGCTCAGCGCGTCCTCGGGGGGCGTGCGCCGGATCGCGTCGGCGGCCAGCGGGGCGGGCTCCTGCGGCGCCAGCGCCACCTCGTCCGAGGCCATGATGGTCGAGATCGCCAGCAGCGGGTTGACCATCCCGGCGCCGCTGCCCGTCCCCGAGGTGCCGTCCGCGGTCCGCGCGATGCGCCAGCGCACCTGGTCCTTGTTCAGCCCCGGATAACGGGCGCGCACCAGCGCCGCGACCCCCGACACGTAGGCCGCCGCGAAACTGGTGCCCTTCTCCTCCTCCACGTAGGACCGCCCCGGCCAGGTGCTGGTGATGTCACTGCCGGGGGCCAGCACGGTGACGGGGGTCGTGGCGTTGGAGTAGTCGGCCCTGCTCCCGTCCGGATTGGCCGCGCCGACCGAGATGACCCCGGGATAGGCGGCCGGGTAGGCCGGGGAGGGGGTGCCGTCCTCCTTGTTCACGTTGCCCGCGGCGGCGACCACGACCACGTCCTTGGCCAGCGCGTACGCGACCGCGTTGCGCAGGTCGGGCTGGTCGCTCGCCTGGATGGAGACGTTGATCACGTCGGCGCCGAGCTGGGTCGCCTTGACGATGCCCAGGGCCAGCCTGCCCAGGTCGCCCTCGTCCCCGAGGGGCTGCTTGAGGGAGATCAGCCTCGCCTCCGGCGCGACCCCCGCGAAGGGCACCCCCTTGAACCTGGCCCCGCCGATGATGCCCGCGACCGCGGTGCCGTGCCCGACACAGTCGGCCTTGCCGGTGCCGGTGAGGTCGATCGCGGTGACCCGGGAGAGCTGGGGATGCGTGACGTCCACGCCGCTGTCAACGATCGCGACTGTCACCTTCGCGCCCCTGGTCAGCCGCCACGCCTGCGACAGGTTGAGCCGCCGCTGGCCCCACGGCTCCGCGATGCTCGTCGTGCCGCGCTTCGGGGCGCACCTGGCGGGCTCCGCCGCGGCGGGAACGGCGGGTACGGCCGCCGCCGCCACGATCACGACGGCCGCGGCGATCCGTGCCGACTTCTTCACCATGTGTCCCCCAAGACCGGTGATGTCCGGCAGAACCCTACTGAACCCGATCAAGCGCCGTCACGGGGTCGGACGGTCCTAAGCTGACTGCCGGGACCGAACGAGGGCGGGGAACGGGCATGGAAGAGCAGGCTGCCGGCAACACGGCGGGATACCCGTGGGGCGAGGCGACCGCGACGGGCGTCGGGTCGCACCCGGGGGAGGACCACGAGGAGGCGGTCAGGGTCGTCCTCGGGGAGCTTCCCGGCCTGCCGTACCTCCCGGAACTGCCCGGCAGGGGCGTCGGCGCCGACATGGTTGGGCGGTCCGCCTCCCTGCTGGTGGAGCTGGCCGTCGAGGTCCAGCCCTCCGGGTGGCGCTTCGCCGACCGGCCGGGACGCGACGCCAAGCGGGCCCGCGACCACCTGCTGCGCGACCTCGACGCCCTTGAGGAGGCGGTCCAGGGATACCGGGGACCGTTCAAGATCCAGGTGGCCGGGCCGTGGACGCTGGCGGCGGCCGTCGAGCTGCGCCACGGCGACAGGACACTCGCCGACCCGGGCGCGGTGCGCGACCTGGCCGCGTCCTACGCCGAGGGGCTCGCCGCGCACGTCGCCGACGTGCGCAGGAGGGTGCCGGGAGCGACGGAGATCGTGCTGCAGCTCGACGAGCCCGGCCTGCCCGGCGTGCTGGCGGGCACGGTCCCGACCGCCTCTGGCTTCGGACGGCTGGCCGCCGTCGAGGCCCACGACGCCACCGAGCTGCTCGGCTCCGTGCTGCCCGAGGGGGTCTTCCCGGTCGCCCACTGCTGCGCGCCCGGGGTGCCCTTCGGCGTCCTGCGTGGGGCGGGCTTCCGCGGCGTCTCGCTGGACGCCTCCCTGCTCAGGAGGCGTGAGGAGGACGCGATCGGCGAGACCGTCGAGGCCGGGATCGCTCTCTTCCTCGGCGTCGTGCCCGGCGTGGACGCGCCGCTGCCCGACATCGGGGTGGTCGCCAGGCCGGCGGCGGAGCTGTGGCGCAGGCTCGGCTTCCCCGCCGCGACGCTGGCCTCACAGGTCGTGCTCACCCCCGCGTGCGGCCTGGCCGGGGCCTCACCCGCCTACGCCAGGGCCGCCCTGTCCACGTGCGTGCGGGCGGCCCGCGTGCTGCGCGAGGACCCCGGCGAGTGACCTCCCCGCCCGCCGTACGACTGCGGCGGAAGTGGTTCGCGGAGTTTGTCCGTGGAGGTCGTCCCCGGGGCTTGTCCATGTGCGGGTAACGGCGCCGCGCATTGTCGGTGGTCGGCGATAGCGTTCTCCTCGTTCGTGGTTGAAGAGGGGAGAGTCCTGCGATGGGCGCTGAGGTCGAGGGTGTGCCGGTTGCGGCGCTTGAGCGGCACGCGGAGCTGGCCGAGCTGGCCGAGGAGGCCAACTGGCGTTACTACGTGCTCGACTCGCCGACCGCGAGCGACGCGCAGTACGACGGGTGGATGCGCGAGCTGCTCGCCCTTGAGGAGGCGCACCCGTCCCTGCGCACGCCGGACTCCCCGACGCAGAAGGTCGGCGCGCCGATCTCCAGCGACTTCACCCCGGTCGCCCACCTGCAGCGGATGGAGAGCCTGGACAACGCCTTCAACGCCGACGACCTGGTCTCCTGGCAGGCCAGGGCCGAACGGCTCGCCGAGCGCGACATCGCGCCCTACCTGTGCGAGCTGAAGATCGACGGCCTGGCGATCGCGCTGGTCTACGAGAAGGGCCGCCTGGTGCGGGCCGCGACCAGGGGCGACGGCCGCGTCGGCGACGACGTCACGGCGAACGTGCGCACCATCGCCGACGTCCCCCACCGGCTCACCGGCCCTGACGTGCCCGACCTCGTCGAGGTCAGGGGCGAGGTCTACATGCCGGTCGAGGGCTTCGGGAAGCTCAACGAGCAGCTCGTCGAGGCGGGCAAGCCGCCCTTCGCCAACCCCCGCAACTCCGCGGCGGGCTCGCTGCGGCAGAAGGACCCCAGGATCACCGCGCAGCGCCCGCTGCACATGATCGTCCACGGGGTCGGCAAATGGGAGGGCACGCCGCTGCCGACGACCCAGTCGGCGGTCTACGAGCGGCTCAGGGAGCTGGGCCTGCCGGTCAGCGACCTCTACCGGGTCGTGGACGACCTCGACGGCATCAACGCCTTCATCGAGTTCTACCGCGAGCACCGCCACGACCCGGTCTACGAGATCGACGGCGTCGTGGTGAAGATCGACCGCATCGAGATCCAGCGCAACCTGGGCTCGACCAGCAGGGCGCCCCGCTGGGCCATCGCGTACAAGTATCCGCCAGAGGAGGTCAACACCAAGCTCCTGGACATCCAGGTCGGGGTCGGCCGCACCGGCCGGGTCACGCCGTACGGGGTGATGGAGCCGATCGTGGTCGCGGGCTCGACGGTCGAGCGCGCCACCCTGCACAACGCCTCCGAGGTCGTGCGCAAGGGCGTGCGGGTCGGCGACACCGTGGTGCTGCGCAAGGCGGGCGACGTCATCCCCGAGATCGTCGGCCCCGTCGCCGACCTGCGCGACGGCACGGAGCGCGAGTTCGCGATGCCGACGCACTGCCCCGAGTGCCACACGGAGCTGGCCTACGAGAAGGAGGGCGACGCCGACCTGCGCTGCCCGAACACCAGGGCGTGTCCGGCCCAGCTCCGTGAGCGCATCTTCTTCGCGGCGGGACGCAGGGCCTTCGACATCGAGGGGCTCGGCTACGTCGCGGCGACCGCGCTGACCCAGCCGCTGCCGCCGCAGGAGCCCCCGGTGCGCACCGAGGCCGACCTGTTCGACCTGACCATCGACAGGCTGCTGCCGATCAGGTCCGTCGTCCGCGACCCCGACACCGGCCTGCCCAAGACCGACCCGGAGACCGGCGAGCCCAAGGTCGTCACCTTCTTCGCCAACCAGAGCGGCGAGCCGAGCAAGAACGCCGAGAAGATGCTTGAGGAGCTTGAGCGGGCCAAGGACCAGCCGGTCTGGCGGGTGCTGGTCGCGCTCTCGATCCGGCACGTCGGCCCGCCGACCGCGCAGGCCATCGCCGCGGAGTTCCGCTCGATCGACGCGATCGCGCAGGCCACCGAGGAGGAGCTCGCCGCGGTCGAGGGCGTCGGCCCCCGGGTCGCGGCGGCGATCCACGACTGGTTCCAGGTCGACTGGCACCGGGAGATCGTGACCCGCTGGAAGCAGGCCGGGGTCCGCATGGAGGACGAGCCTCCCGCGGACCTGCTTCCGCGGACGCTCGAAGGCCTGACGTTCGTGGTGACCGGAACGCTCGCGTCCTTCACCCGTGACGAGGCGGGCGCCGCCCTTTCCGCCCGGGGCGGAAAGGTGTCCGGTTCAGTGTCGAAAAAGACCTCTTTCGTGGTGGTTGGGGAGAACGCCGGCTCCAAATATGACAAGGCAGTCAAGCTCAAAGTGCCGATTCTCGACGAGGATGGCTTGCGGGTCCTGCTGGAGGAGGGGCCGGAGGCGGCGGCCGCGGTGGCGGTGAAGCCGGAGGAGTGACCACGGGGGCGAGAGGCCGACCAGGGGAAACGACGAGCGGGGGCCGTTCCGTGCCGGGCGCTTCGAATGGCCGGTAACGGAACGTGCGCAATTGGTTCCGCGAAGTGGCCCAGAGGCCGTACTCTCCCATAGTGAACTAATGGGGGTTTTGTTACTCATGGCCGACCCAAATGACACGCGCGACACCGGTCCGCGTGTGGGCTCACCGTTGTGGGCCTATCTCACCGCCGTCATCACGATCGGGTTCGCCGCCCTCGTGCTGGCCCAGTTCCTGACGAGCCCCGCGCAGCTGACGGGGCTCGCGCGCAGCCCGATGTTCTGGATGCTGGCGGTCCTGGTCGTCCTGGGCGAGCTGCGCCCGGTGATGTTGTCGTCGTCGATGACGGTCGGGGGCACCTACCCGTCGACGATGTTCACCTTCGCGGCCCTGCTCCACTACGGGCTGCCGGTCGCGGTGCTGATGCAGGCGATCGGCATCGTCGTCAACAGCGCCGTCACCCGCAAGGCGTGGCACCGGGTCATGTTCAACGTCTCCCAGACGACGCTGGCGCTCACGGCGGCGGGGGTCGTACTCGCCGTGTTCTGCGGCCACTCGTCCTCGGCGATGTCCTGGGTGCCCGACGGGCGTGACCTGCTCGCGATCGGCCTGGCCGGGCTCGCCTACTTCGCGGTCAGGGCGCTGCTCGTCTCCTGCGCGGTCGCGCTGCACGAACGGCGCTCCGTCTACCGGGTGATCAGGACCACGATCGGCCACCAGAGCCTGGTCTACGCGGGCCTGCTCGGCCTGGCGCCGCTGGTCGTGGTCGTGATGAACGACTCCCCGGCGCTGGTCCCGCTCTTCCTCGCGCCGATGGCCGCCGTCTACTTCACCGCCACCCTGTCCGTACGGCGCGACCACCAGGCCACCCACGACGGGCTGACCGGGCTGCCCAACCGCAAGATGCTCGTGGTCAGCACCGAGGAGGCCATCGCCGAGGCCAGGACGGGGGAGAAGGTCGGGCTCTTCCTGCTGGACCTCGACCGGTTCAAGGAGGTCAACGACACCCTCGGCCACCCGGTCGGCGACCGGCTGCTGCAGATCGTGGCGCACCGGCTCACCCACAGCGTGCGGCCGGGCGACGTGGTGACCAGGCTCGGCGGCGACGAGTTCGCGGTGCTGCTGCCCTCGGTCAGGAACGCGACGGCGGCCAGGGAGGTGGCGGCGCGGCTGCGGGTCGCCCTCACCGAGCCGGTCAGGCTGGAGGGCATGACCTTCGACCTGGACGCCTCGGTCGGCATCGCCCTCTACCCCGACCACGCGCCCGACTTCGAAATGCTGATGCAACGTTCCGACGTGGCGATGTACCTCGCGAAGGAGGCGCGCACCGGCGTCGAGGTCTACGTCGCCGAGAAGGACCGCAACAGCCCCGAGCGGCTCAACCTCATGGGCGACCTGCGCCGGGCCATCGACCGCCGTGAACTGCGCCTGTACTACCAGCCCAAGCTGGAGCTGACCACCGGCCGGGTGCGCGGGGTCGAGGCGCTGCTGCGCTGGCGCCACCCGGAGCGCGGGATGATCTCGCCGGGGGAGTTCGTGCCGATGGCCGAGCAGTCCTACCTCATCAGGCACCTCACCCAGTACGTCATCGACGAGGCGCTCGAACAGGCAGCCCACTGGTGGCGGATCGGGCTGAACGAGCGGATCTCCGTCAACGTCTCGGCCCGTGACCTGCTCGACTCGACCCTCCCCGAGCTGCTGGAGATCGGGCTCGCCCAGTACCACCTGCCGCCGGAGGCGATCCAGCTTGAGGTGACCGAGCGCGTCCTGATGACCGACCAGGCCTACACCGCCGACGCCGTGCGCGCCCTGAACGCGCTCGGGGTCGAGCTCGCGCTGGACGACTTCGGCACCGGCTACTCCTCGCTGGTGCGCCTGCAGCGCCTGCCGGTCTCTGAGGTCAAGATCGACGCCTCGTTCGTCAGGAGGCTCGGCGAGTCCGTGGACGACGAGCGGATCGTCCGCTCCATCGTCGATCTGGTCCGCTCGCTGGGGCTGCGCTCGGTCGCCGAGGGCGTCGAGTCGGACGAGGTGGCCGCCCGCCTGACCGACATGGGCTGCGAGCTGGCCCAGGGACGGCTCTTCACCGAGCCGATGCCCGCCGCCGACGCGACAGTCTGGCTGAGCGAGCACCGGGGCAGGGCCGTACCCGACCTGGGGTTCCTGCCGGGCAGCGAGGTTCTCGACCCCCAGACTGCCTGATTCACCCCTCTCCCACGGTGTTCCGGTGGCACACGGGCCACGGGAACACCGTGGGAGGGGGGCGCGGGTTGTTGGGTCAGGCACGCCAGGTGACGAGCCCTAGGATGACAGTGTCCAATTGCCATTCACGAAACGGGTTCAACGACTCATGTCCGCCATAACCCGCGACGAGGTCGCTCACCTCGCCAGGCTGTCCCGGCTGGCGCTGGCCGACGAGGAACTCGACCACTTCGCCGCGCAGCTCGATGTGATCATCGGTGCGGTCGCCCGCGTCGCCGAGGTGGCGGCCGACGACATCCCGCCGTCCTCGCACGCGCTTCCGCTCACCAACGTCTACCGCCCGGACGAGGTACGGCCCGGCCTGACGCCGAAGGAGGCGCTGGCCGCCGCCCCCGCCGTCGAGGACGACCGCTTCCGTGTTCCGCGCATCCTCGGGGAGGAAGCATGAGCCTCGTCCACACCTCCGCCGCCGAGCTCGGCGCGCTGGTCGCCAGTGGTGAGGTCTCGGCCGTCGAGGTCGCCCAGGCCCACCTCGCCCGCATCTCCACGGTGGAACCGCAGGTCAACGCCTTCCTGCACGTCGACGCCGAGACGACGCTCGCGCAGGCCCGCGCCGTGGACGCCCGCATCGCGGCCGGGGAGCGCCTCGGCCCGCTCGCCGGTGTGCCGATCGCGCACAAGGACGTCTTCACGACCACGGACATGCCGACCACGGCCGGTTCCAAGATCCTTGAGGACTACCGCCCGCCGTACGACGCGACCGTGACCAGGCGGCTGCGCGAGGCTGGACTGGTGATCCTCGGCAAGACCAACCTCGACGAGTTCGCGATGGGCTCCTCGACGGAGAACTCGGCCTACGGCCCCACCCGTAACCCGTGGGACCTGTCGCGCATCCCGGGTGGCTCCTCCGGTGGCTCCTCGGCCGCGGTCGCCGCTTACGAGGCCCCGCTGTCCACCGGCACCGACACCGGCGGTTCGATCCGCCAGCCCGCGGCGGTCACCGGCATCGTCGGCATGAAGCCGACCTACGGTGGTTCGTCCCGTTACGGGCTGATCGCCTTCGCCAGCTCCCTGGACACGCCCGGCCCCTTCGCCCGCAACGTGCTGGACGCCGCGCTGCTGCACGAGGCCTTCTCCGGGCACGACCCGCTGGACTCGACCTCCATCGACGCGCCCGTGCCCTCGGTCGTCGAGGCCGCGCGCAACGGCGACGTCGCGGGGCTGCGCATCGGCGTGGTCAAGGAGTTCGGCGGCGACGGCTACCAGGCCGGGGTGCTCGCCCGCTTCCACGAGAGCGTCGAGCTGCTCGAATCCCTCGGCGCCAAGGTCGTCGAGGTCTCCTGCCCGTCGTTCACCACGGCGCTGCCCGCCTACTACCTGATCGCGCCGTCCGAGGCCTCCTCCAACCTGGCCCGCTTCGACGCCATGCGGTACGGCCTGCGCGTCGGCGACGACGGGACGCGCAGCGCCGAGGAGGTCATGGCGCTGACCAGGGCCGCGGGCTTCGGTCCCGAGGTCAAGCGGCGCATCATCCTGGGCACCTACGCCCTGTCCAGCGGCTACTACGACGCCTACTACGGCCAGGCGCAGAAGGTCCGCACGCTGATCGCCCGTGACTTCGAGGCGGCCTTCAACCAGGTGGACGTGCTGGTCTCGCCGACCACGCCGACCACGGCGTTCCCGATCGGCGAGCGCGCGGACGACCCCATGGCGATGTACCTCGCCGACCTGTGCACCATCCCGACCAACCTGGCGGGCAACGCGGCCATCTCGGTGCCGTGCGGCCTCGCCGACGAGGACGGGCTGCCCGTCGGCCTGCAGATCATGGCCCCGGTGCTCGGCGACGACCGCTGCTACCGGGTGGGCGCCGCCGTGGAGCGGGCCCTCGAAGGTCGCTGGGGCGGCAGCCTGCTGTCCAAGGCCCCGGTGCTCTAGGCGACAAGTAGCTACAAGCAGGGCGAGAAAGGAAAACAGGGGGAAAGGCGGCATGATCACTCGGATCGAGATAGACGGGTTCAAGTCATTCTTGAACTTCGTCCTCGACGTGCCGCCCTTCCTGGTGCTGGTCGGCCCGAACTCCAGCGGCAAGTCGAACCTGTTCGACGCCCTGGACTTCGTCGCCGCCGAGGTCACCGGCCAGGGCGGTCTGATGGCCGCGTCCAGGGGCCTGCCCGTCGAGCAGTTCCACCGGGTCGCGCGGGGGACGCCCGTGCCGGGGTTCGTCGTCTCCGTCGAGACCCTGCTCACCCCCGAGCCCGGCGCGCTGCTGCCGGTCAGGTTCGACGCGGGCGCGGAGATGGTCCTGAAGATCCCGAGGTCGAGCGGGGTCGTCGTCAGCCACGTGGCCAGCCAGCTCCCCGAGGAACTGCTCGAACTCATGGTCGAGGACCCCGATCCCGAGGTCACGCCGGGCCGTACGGTCTCGGCGTGGCGGCGCTACGCGCCCGTGCCGCAGGCCATGCGCAGGCGCTGGTCGGCGGAGGACCGGGGGCCGCTGGCCACCGACGGCCGCAACCTCGCCGCGGTGCTCGGGCGGATGGCCGGTACGGCGGCGCTCGCCGACCTGACGGCCGACCTCGCGGGCATCGTGCCCGACGTGGTCACGCTGGTGCCCAGGACCGAACGGGAGGACTGCTCCTTCGAGGTGGTGGTCGAGGGCCAGGGAAGCGTCCCGGCGCCCCTGCTGTCGGACGGGACCCTGCGGATCCTGGGCCTGCTGGCCGCCCTGCACGACCCGGAGCATTCCGGCACCCTGCTGGTCGAGGAGATCGAGAACGGCGTGCACCCGGCGCGGCTCGGCGAGCTGCTGCGGCGGATCAGGCAGCGGATCACCCAGCCGGGCGGCGTCGAGCCGTTCCGGCAGGTGATCCTCACCACCCACTCGCCGGTTGTGGTCGCCGAGACCTACCGGGCCGACCCGGACGCGCTGACCTTCCTGGACACCGCGGTCCGCGTCGATCCCGACCGGGACCGGGTCTCGCGGGTGACCGTGGCCAAACCCGTCCAGCAGGACGGCGAACCGGGCACGTTCGTCTCGCCCAGGCAGCTCGGCAAGTACCTCGGGACGGCGGCATGAGCCGCCCGCTGGTGCCCGGCCTGATCGCCAGGGGAGAGATCGAGGAGGGCTTCCTCGGCATCGTGATCTCCCGTCAGCTGCGCGAGCTCACGTGGATGTCCCCGCACACGGTGGACGTCGGGGCGACCGAGGTCGTCTCCTCCGGCAAGGAGAACGTGGTCACGGCGCTTGAGGAGCTCGCGGCCGACTGCCACCTGCTCTTCACCCACGACGGGGAGCGCGAACGCGGCAAGAGTGACGGCGTCCGCTACCACTCGCACTACCTGGTGCCCGTGATCGGGCTGGGGGAGACCGAGCGGTGGCCGCTGGCCGACCGGGGGATGTGGGCCAGGTTCGAGGGCAGCGACCTCGGCCTGCTGCCCTCCCGCCCCCGCGACGTGGAGCGGATCACCGACCCGGAGGCCGTGCTCGCCGCGACCGTCCCCCACAGGGGAAAGCCGGTCGGCGACTACCTTCGCTACGTGGGGCACAACGTGGACCTCGCCGTGCTGGCCCAGGTCCCCGGCTACGCCGACTGGGTCGCCGAGACGAGGAACGCACTGAAAGCACTTGGTTACCTGTGAGCGGGCGGGACCCCGGCACAGCGGGCGGAGCGGCGCACCGGACGTGGGCGCTCCGCGGAGGGAACGAGGAGGGTGATCGGCCGATGAGCGCGCGAGAGCCCGACGCAGTGGGCGGAGTGGCGCGCGAGGCGCGAGTCCCCCGCCCGGTCAACGAGGATTGGTGAACGACCGATGAGCACGGAAACGCTGATGCCGTACGACGAGGCGCTTGAGCGCTTCGAGCCGGTGCTGGGCCTGGAGACGCACGTCGAGCTGGGCACCCACTCGAAGATGTTCTGCGCCTGCCCGACCACCTTCGGCGCCCCGCCGAACACCCAGGTCTGCCCGGTCTGCCTGGCGCTGCCGGGCGCGCTGCCGACGGCCAACGCCGCCGCGATCGAGTCGACGATCCGCATCGGCCTGGCGCTCAACTGCTCCATCGCCGAGTGGTGTCGCTTCGCCCGGAAGAACTACTTCTATCCGGACATGCCGAAGAACTACCAGATCAGCCAGTACGACGAGCCGCTCTGCTTCGACGGCTACCTCGACGTCGAGGTGGACGGCAGGACGGTGCGGATCGAGATCGAGCGTGTCCACCTGGAGGAGGACACCGGCAAGTCCACCCACGTGGGCGGCGCGACCGGCCGTATCCACGGCGCCGACTACTCGATCGTCGACTACAACCGCGCGGGCATCCCGCTGGTCGAGATCGTCACCAAGCCGATCCCCGGCACCGACCGGCTCGCCCCCGAGGTCGCCCGCGCCTACGCCACCGAGCTGCGCGAGGTCATGCGCGCGCTCGGCGTCTCCGACGTGCGCATGGAGGAGGGCTCCATGCGCTGCGACGTGAACGTCTCCCTCATGCCGCGCGGCGCGACCGAGTGGGGCACCCGTACCGAGACCAAGAACGTCAACTCGCTGCGCAGCGTCGAGCGCTCGGTCCGCGGTGAGATCTCCCGCCAGGCCGCGATCCTGGCCGAGGGCGGCACGATCACCCAGGAGACCCGGCACTTCCACGAGGACACCGGCACCACCACCTCGGGCCGCTCGAAGGAGGAGGCGCAGGACTACCGCTACTTCCCCGAGCCCGACCTGGTGCCGATCGCCCCGGACCCCGCGTGGGTGGCCGAGCTGAAGGCGGCGCTGCCCGAGCTGCCGAGGGTACGGCGCCTGCGCCTCCAGCAGGAGTGGGGCGTGTCCGACCTGGACATGGAGTCGATGCACAACATCGACGCCATCGACCTGGTCGAGGCGACCGTCGCCGCCGGTGCCCCGCCCGCCGACGCCCGCAAGTGGTGGATGGGCGAGCTGGCCCGCAGGGCCAACGAGGCGGGCGTGCCGCTGGTCGAGCTGGCGATCACCCCCGACCAGATCGCCAGGGTGTGCGCGATGGTCGCCGGGGGAGCGCTGAACGACAAGCTGGCCCGCCAGGTGCTCGAAGGCGTGCTGAACGGCGAGGGCACCCCCGACGAGGTGGTCGCCGCACGCGGCCTGCAGATCGTCAACGACGAGGGTGAGCTCTCGGCGATCATCGACCAGGTGCTGGCGGACAACGCCGCAGCCGCCGAGAAGGTCCGCGGTGGCAAGATCGCGGCGGTCGGCGCCCTCGTCGGCGGCGTCATGAAGGCCAGCAGGGGCAAGGCGGACGCGGCCCGTGCCCGCGAACTCCTGCTGGAGAAGCTCGGCGTCTCCGAGTAACTTTTCCGCTGCTTTCGACTGGTTTCAGTCGGCGAAAGGTCCCACCGGTTCGGTGGGGCCTTTTTGTTATGTGGTAATCCACTTTTTCCCACTAAATGCGCATTGACTGGGGTTGTTAACTCCTTGCACAGTAATCACATTCGTCTCCCCCTTCTCTCTGGTGCCGCACAGCCCGAGATCGGAGAATTCCATGAAGAGACAACTGGCGCTGCTCGCCGTACTCTCGGCTGCCGTCTGCGGGACGTCGGCCGTCGTCACGCCCGCGCAGGCCGCCGTTTCCGCGACCGCGAGCGCCCGGGCGATCGACGCCGTCGTCATCGCCAACGGCGTCCGGCTGAGATCGTCCCCCAACGGGAGCTGGGTGATCGGTTACCTCTACTACGGGGATTACGGGCAGATCCTGAGCGTCAGCTCGGGCACCTGGTGTCAGTTCAGGCTCCGCGGAAGGTCGGCCTCCGGACTGCCCTCGGGAACCGTCGGCTGGGCGTCCTGCTCCTACTTCGCCACCGAGGACGGACTGCGTTTCTCGAACACGGCAGTCGACGCCCTCGGCTCCTGACCGGGCCGGGCCCCGCCGTACAGGACCATCTCCCGAGCCTGTACGGCGGGCCGCTCCCGGGGCGCGGGAAAGCACCTCCGCGGTGCCGGAAAAGACGGGAAAGGGCTCTTGCGCAGCACGAACCGTGCTGCAAACCCGCCATGCCGAGGTGATTTGTTACCACTCACCAAGGGTGCCTGCGGACGGTTGTGGTTTAGGGTTGCCGGAAGCGGTGGCCACGAAGCAGGAGGAGCCTGAGGCAGTGCGGAACGGAGCGTCGACAGATCCGCCGACAGACCCGTTCTCTGCGGTGCCGCTGCCCTCGCACCCCGTCCCTCCCGGCGCCCGCGACCCCTCGCAGCCACCCGGCAGCAGGCCCAAGGGCCGTTCGAAGCTGCCCCCCGGCGTCTCACCCGACATCTTCGGCCCGACCGGTTCGCCCGGCCTGCTCGGCATGGGCGGTGCGGGAGGCCAGCAGGGACCCGTGAGCCCCGGTGGCCCCGGCCTCGGCGCGCCGGGACCATCCGGTTCGCTCGGTTCGCCCGGTTTGCCGCCACCGACCCCCAAGCCGGAGCCGTGGCGGGTCGCGGCTCCCCAGAACCCCGCCCCCGGTGACGCCGGACCTCCCGGGCGAAGGCCGTCCCGCGCGGAGGGAACGCCCCCGCGCCGTCGCGGACGCGGCCTGCTGCTGGCCCTGGTGCTCCTGGTGCTCGGCGGCCTGGCCTACGTCGTTCCCGCGATCGTCATGGCCGGGAAGATGCTGCCCGGCACCAGCGTCAGGGGCGTCGACATCGGCGGGCTGACCGCGACCGAGGCCGCCGACCGGCTCAGGGACAAACTCGCCGCCCCGGCGGGCAGCCCGATGACCGTGCGGGCCGCGGGCAAGGAGTACACCCTCGACCCAGAGGAGGCGGGGCTTGAGTTCGACGTCGTCGCGACGATCGACCAGGCGCCCAGCGACTTCCCCTCGCCGGGAGAGGTCTGGCGGGCTCTCACCGGGACCGACGACCTGGGGCCCAAGGTCTCCGTCGATCCGGAACTCATGAAGACCGCCGTCAGGGGGCTGGCGAGGAAGATCGACCTCAGGGTCAGGGACGGCGCGGTCACCTTCAAGGACACGCGCCCGGTGGCCGTGGCCCCCAGGGACGGCCGCAGACTGGAACAGAAGGCCGCGGCGGACGCCATCGCGAAGGCCTTCCTCGGCACGCCGGGCACCATCGACCTGCCCGTCTCGGTGATCAAGCCCAGAGCCACCCCCGAAGCCGTCGAGAAGGCCACGACCGAGGCGGCCAAGGCCCTGTCAGGCCCGGTGACCCTGGTCCGCGGCGACAGACGGGCACAGTTGACGGTCGGGACCCTCGCCGCCCACCTGACCTACGAACCCGACGACACGGGCGACATGCACCCGGTCTTCGACGCCAAGGGCGCGGTCGCCGACCTGGAGAACGGCCTCGTCGATCCGGGGCTGGCCCCGAAGGAGCCCACCTTCGAGATCGTCGGCAACAGGCCGAAGCTGGTCTCCGGTCGCAAGGGCCAGGGCGTCGACACCGAGAAACTCGCCGACGACATGGCCGCCCTGCTCGCCAAGGGCGGCGAACGGACCGTCCAGGTCACGCTCACGACCGTCGAACCGAGGCTCACCGACGCGCAGGCGCGGGCCCTCGGCATCAAGGAGAAGATCAGCGAGTTCACCACGCCGTACGTCTGCTGCCCGCCGAGGGTGACCAACATCCGCACCCTGGCCCGCATCATGGACGGCTACATCGTCAAGCCCGGCGAGACCTTCTCCCTCAACGGCGTCATCGGCGAACGCGACACGGCCAGGGGATTCGTCCCGGCGCCGATGATCCAGGGAGGCAGGCTGGTCGACTCGGTCGGCGGCGGCATCTCCCAGTTCGTCACCACGATGTACAACGCCGTGTTCTTCGGCGGCCTCGAAGACGTCCAGCACGTGCCGCACGAGTTCTACATCTCGCGCTACCCGGCGGGCCGCGAGTCCACGGTCTCCTGGCCGGAACCCGACTTCCGCTGGCGCAACGACTCCAAGTACGGCGTGCTGGTGAAGACGTCCTTCACCAACAGCGGCGTCACGGTCGCCTTCTGGAGCACCAAACGCTACGACATCGAGTCGATCTCCTCGGAACGCTACAACGTCACCCCCTTCAAGAGCGTCACCGAGAGCGGCCCGAAGTGCATCCCCATGGAAGGCCAGCAGGGCTTCACGATCGACGTCTGGCGCATCTTCAAACAAGACGGCGAAGAACTCAAACGCACCAAACAAACCACCATCTACCGCCCCGAACTCAACCTAAAGTGCGTGACAGGCGGAACCCCCCAAACAGAGTAGCTGTGCCCCTTTGCGACGCCTGGCGGCGTCGCGGGCTTGGGCGCCCGAAGTCGGTGACTTCCCTCGTCGTTCCTCCGCTGCGCTCCGTCACTCCTCAGTCCAGCTCACCGACGCGCCCAAGCCGACACTCTTCACGCTTGCCACCGGTACCCCAAACTCTTCACTCCTGGCGCCGGAGGTATTCGAACCGGTTGTGTGGGGACTGCTTTTGACTTGGCCTTACCGGTGCCGTGCGTGAGGAGTTTGGCTTGGGCGCGCCGACGCTTGGACTGAGGAGCGAAGGAGCGCCAGCGGATGAGCGACGAGGGAAAGCGTTGGCCTCAGGCGCCCAAGCCCCGCGGCGCCGAAGGCGCCGCAAAAGCAAGCACAGCCCCGCGCCGCCGCAGGCGCCGCAAAACAAGCACCCCAGGCGCCGCAAATAAGCTACCCCCATGAAAATCTGGGTCCCCTCGCAGGCCGCCGCTGATGTTGTTCGTGATCTTCCCGGGGTGGAGTGTGTCGTCTACGACGGGACGGGGCCGGTGCCCGAGGGGGTCGAGGAGGTCGAGGTCTGGGTTCCGCCGTTGATCCCGCCCTCGCGGGTGTCCGGACTGCTCGGTGAGATGCGTGGGCTGCGGCTGCTGCAGACGGTCACGGCGGGGGTGGACGCCTACCGGCCGCATCTGCCGGAGGGCGTGGTGCTGTGCAACGCGCGGGGGGTGCACGACGCGGGCACGGCGGAGTGGGCGGTCGGGGCCATGATCGCGGTGCTGCGGGAGTTCCCGGGGTTCGTCGCGGCCCAGGAGCGGGGGGAGTGGACCTACCACCACACCGGTGTGCTGGCCGACTCGACCGTGCTGATCGTCGGGTACGGCTCGATCGGCCAGGCGCTGGAACGGCGGCTCGACGGGTTCGAGGTGGACGTGGTGCGGGTCGCGCGGAGCGCGCGGGAGGGCGTCCACGGTCAGGACGAGCTGCCGGAGCTGTTGCCGAAGGCGGACGTGGTCGTGCTGCTGGTGCCCGCGACCCCCGCGACCACGGGGCTGGTCGACGCGGCCTTCCTGGCGGCGATGAAGGACGGCGCCCTGCTGGTGAACGCGGCCAGGGGCGGGGTTGTCGACACCGATGCCCTGCTGGCCGAGCTGGAGCGGGGCAGGCTGGTCGCCGCGCTCGACGTGACCGACCCGGAGCCGCTGCCCGCCGGTCACCCGCTGTGGTCGGCGCCCGGGGTCTTCATCACCCCGCACATCGCCGGGAGCAGTCCCGCCTCAGGACGTCGTCTGCTGAGGCTGCTGCGCTCCCAGCTGCTGCGTCACCTCGCCGGGGAGCAGCTTAAAAACGTGATCACCGGTTCGTACTGACCGGGAAAGGATTCCCGACCGTGGCTGCCTCGTGACCTCGGGTGCGTACGGTGAACTACTGCGAGACCGATCGCTCGCGCGGTTATCGGATCGGTGACGACTCCGGCGTTGTCACCATCCGCGTCGACCGGAGAGCACACACTGATCGTGTGCTGTCGTGGACGCGGACGACGAAGGATGACGCGTTCTCGACGGCAACGCGCGCACGGCAAGCGGAGGACCGCCGCGCACGCGAGACGAACCGACACCGATGGGCAGACGACATTGATCCGCTGGCGTGACCCCCGGGTAGCGCTGACCGCCGCGGCCCTGACAGGCGTGGTGGGGCTGGTTGCCGCCCTTCTCACCGGTGCCGCTGTTGTGATCGTCGGTGCGGTCGCCGGCGTTACGGCCGCGGCCCTCGCGGCGGTCTCGCTGTTCGCCGCGGCCCGCCGTCCGTCCGAGCGCGCCAGCGCGCTCGCCTGGCGCTGGCTCGCCGCCGGCAGTGCCACCTGGCTGGTCGGCATCGGGGTACGGCCACTGGCCGACGGGACGCCCTTCGTGGTGACGTTCGCCGATCTCGTCCTGCTCGCGGGCACCGCGATGCTCGCCGTCGGCACCGGTCTGTGCGCGGTCAGGCACGCGCGTGGCCAGGCGCTGTTACGCGACCTCGCCGACGCCTACGTCTGTGCGGCCTCGATCTTCGTCATCGGCTGGGTGCTGCTGTTCGGCCCGGCCTACCGTGACGCGGGGGACGCGGGCACCTTCGCGGTCACCCTCGCCTCACCGCTGCTCTGCCTGGTCCTGGCCTGCGCGGTCGGTCCGGCCGTCGTGCCCGCCAGGCGTTCGGCCTGGCCGGTCGGGCTCGCGGCGCTGGCCGTACTGGCCGCTGTCACCGCGTCCGAGACCGTCACCGCGCTGGCCAGGCTGACCGGCGACGCGCCGCCGCTCGGCCAGGTGTGGCTGGCGCCCGCAGCCTTCCTGCTGCTCGCCGCTGTCGCGTGGAGCGACCGTACGGCCCGCACGGAAACCCCGGACGAGACGGCCTGGGACACCACCTCGGAGGAGACGGCAGAGGAGCCCGCGGAGGAAGCGGAGGAGGCCGCGGAGCCGGAGCCGGAGGAGGAGTTGGTCGGGCAGACGGCCTCCTCGCTGGTCTCGGCGGCGCCGCTGGTCCTGGTTGTGGCCGCCGCGATCGTCGTGCTCCTGCGGGTGCTCGGCGGCGGCGTCCAGGGGCCGGTGCCCGTGCTGGCCCTGGTGTCCGTCTCGGTGGTCGTCGTCCTGGTGCTGCGTCTCTTCGTGGTGCTGATGGAGATCGGCGGGCTGCGGCGCCTGGTCGACCTCGGGGAACGGCAGTTGCACGACCTGGCGGAGAGCACCGGGGATGTGGTCCTGCTGTGCGACTACGACGGCGTGGTGCGTGAGATCGGCGAGGGCGTCGAGACGACGTACGGCTACCGCCCAGAGGAACTGGTCGGCGGGCGGATCTTCGACTACATCCACCCCGAGGACGTGCCCGCCATCCAGGTGGCGATGCGCGCGATGAGCCTGGACGAGGAGCCGGAGGAGGGGGCCGGGACCTGCATGGTCGCCTGCCGGGTCAGGGCCTCGGACGGCACCTGGCGGCCGACGGAGTCGGTCGCGACCCGCAGGGTCCGCGGTGAGGAACTGCTGCTGGTGACCACCAGGGACGTCAGCGACCAGGAGGCCCTGCGCAACCAGGTCGCCCACCTGACCTTCCACGACGGCGTCACCGGCCTGCCGAACCGGGCCTACTTCGAGGAGCGCACCCGGGAGGTGCTCGCCCGTCCCGGCGTGTGCCCCGCCGCCGTGGTCTTCCTCGACCTGGACGGCTTCACCGCGGTCAACGACTCGGTCGGTCACGCCAGCGGCGACTACCTGCTGGGTCAGGCGGCCCGCAGGTTGCGCGCCGCCGTACGGGCCGATGACACGTTGGCGCGGTGGGGCGGGGACGAGTTCGCGGTGCTGCTCGAAGGGGCGGCGGACGCCCAGACGGCGGTGGACATGGCCGAGCGGCTGGTCCGTACGGTCTCCTCCGAGCCGTTCAGGGTGGCCGACCGCGACGTCGCGCTGACCGCGAGCGTGGGGGTCGCCTTCGCCGACGAGGACGTCTCCTCGGCCGACCTGATCCGCAACGCGGACGTGGCGATGGCCCGTGCGAAGGAGCTGGGAGGGCGCCGGGTCGAGGTGTTCGCCGCGCACATGCACACCGATGTGGTCCGGCGTCTGGAACTGGCCGCCGACCTGCAGCGGGCGCTGCTGGAGAACCAGTTCGCGATCGAGTACCAGCCGGTCGTCGATCTGGCCACCTCGCGCGTCACCGCGGTCGAGGCGCTGGTGCGCTGGTGGCGGGGGAGCGCGTTCGTGCCGCCTGAGCTGTTCCTCGGCCCGGCGGAGGACACCGGCCTGATCGTGCCGCTGAGCGAGTGGATCCTGCGTGAGGCCTGCCGGGAGGTCGCCACCTGGCACGCCTCCTCGTGGAAGATCGGCCTGTCGCTGAACCTGTCGGCCCGTCAGATCATGGCGCCGCGCTTCGTGGAGAGCGTCGAGTCGGCCCTGTCGGAGAGCGGCCTGCCGCCCAGCGCGCTGACCCTGGAGGTCATCGAGGAGATGCTGGTCGAGGACGCCGAGGAGATCGTCAACCGCCTGTCCGAGCTCCGCGAGCTGGGTGTACGGCTGGCCATCGACGACTTCGGCACCGGCTACGCCTCGCTCGCCCTGCTGCGGCAGCTCCCGGTCGACATGATCAAGATCGACCCCTCCTTCGTCTCAGGACTCGGACGCGACGAGACGCTGACCCTGCTGACCCGCACGATCGTACGGCTCGGCCACGACCTCGGCCTGATCGTGGTCGCCGAGGGCATCGAGCGCCCCGAGCAGCTCGAACTGCTGCGGGAGATGGGCTGCACCAGGGGGCAGGGCTTCCTGGTCGCGCGGCCGATGGCGGCACGCGGGGTGGACTCCCTCATGCACAGCGACATGCCGAGCATGCCGAGCGGCGTCTGACGGACCCGGCGTTCTCGCTGGTCAGCGACCCGGGGTGAAAAAAGCCCCGTCCAGGTTCCCACGCTTTTCCGTCTCGGATAATGAGACTCCCGTCCCATGAATTTGACGTGGGACCTGTGTGTCGGCCAAGGTGGACCCATGCATCACCGTGGGATTCTCGTAGTACTTCGCCGGCGCGCAGGCCGATAGCGAAGCACCTCGTCCTGCGCGCCGCCCCAGCTCCGCCATCCCAGGCGGGATGGGGCATTTTTTATGCCGTTGTAGAGCTCAACCCCATCACACACGCTCAGCCACACAAGGAACGAGCCGATGACCGAACAGATGACAGGAGCCCAGGCCCTCGTGAGGGCACTGGAGAACGTCGGAGTCGACACTGTGTTCGGGATTCCGGGCGGCGCGATTCTTCCCGCCTACGATCCCCTATACGACTCTGTCAAGGTCCGGCACGTGCTCGTACGGCACGAGCAGGGCGCCGGGCACGCCGCCCAGGGCTACGCCCAGGCCACGGGCAAGGTCGGGGTCTGCATGGCGACCAGCGGCCCCGGAGCCACCAACCTGGTCACGCCGATCGCCGACGCCTACATGGACTCGGTCCCGATCGTCGCGATCACCGGCCAGGTGACCAGCGCTGCCATCGGCACCGACGCCTTCCAGGAAGCCGACATCTCCGGCATCACCATGCCGATCACCAAGCACAACTTCCTGGTGACCGACCCCGCCGACATCGCCAGGACGATCGTCGAGGCCTTCCACATCGCGGGGACGGGTCGCCCGGGCCCGGTGCTCGTGGACATCTCCAAGGACGCCCTAACCAACAAGACCGTCTTCCAGTGGCCCCCGGTGATGCAGCTCCCCGGCTACCGCCCGGTGACCAGGCCGCACTCCAAGCAGATCCGCGAGGCGGCCAAGCTGATCGCCGAGGCCAAGCGCCCCGTCCTGTACGTGGGCGGCGGCGTGCACAAGGCCAGGGCGGCGGCGGAGCTGCTTGAGTTCGCCGAGCTGACCGGCATCCCCGTCGTCACCACGCTGATGGCGCGCGGCACCTTCCCCGACAGCCACCGCCAGCACCTGGGCATGCCCGGCATGCACGGCTCGGTGCCCGCCGTGGGCGCGCTGCAGCGCGCCGACCTGCTCGTCGGGCTCGGCGTCCGCTTCGATGACCGCGTCACCGGCAACCTGGACAGCTTCGCGCCGTTCGCCAAGGTCGTCCACGCCGACATCGACCCGGCCGAGATCTCCAAGAACCGGCACGCCGACGTCCCGATCGTCGGCGACTGCAAGGAGGTCATCACCGAGCTGATCAACGCGGTGCGCAACGAGAACCGCAAGGGCGACTACAGCGAGTGGTGGCGGCAGCTCGACGCCTACCGGGAGACCTACCCGCTCGGCTACACCGAGTTCGAGGACGGCTCCATCGCCCCGCAGTACGTCATGCAGCGGCTGAGCGCGATCGTCGGCCCCGACGCGATCTACACCGCGGGCGTCGGCCAGCACCAGATGTGGGCCTCCCAGTTCATCGGCTACGAGAACCCCGGCTCCTTCATCAACTCCGGTGGCGCGGGCACGATGGGCTTCGCCGTCCCCGCCGCGATGGGGGCGAAGATGGGCAGGCCCGACACCACGGTGTGGGCAGTGGACGGCGACGGCTGCTTCCAGATGACCAACCAGGAGCTGGCCACCTGCGCCATCGAGGGTGTGCCGATCAAGGTCGCGGTCATCAACAACGGCAACCTCGGCATGGTCAGGCAGTGGCAGACGCTCTTCTACAACCAGCGCTACTCCAACACCAACCTGCAGCAGGTCCGCCGCATCCCCGACTTCGTGAAGCTGGCCGAGGCCTACGGCTGCGTCGGGCTGCGCTGCGAGCGCCCCGAGGACGTGGACGAGGTCATCAAGAAGGCGATGGAGATCAACGACGTGCCCGTCGTGATCGACTTCGTCGTCCACGAGGACGCCATGGTCTGGCCGATGGTCGCGGCAGGGACCAGCAACGACGACATCAAGTTCGCCCGTGACATGGCGCCCCTCTGGGACAGCGAGGACTAGCGGTGGGCGAGCGGACCGACAGGCACAGCGGTGCTCCGGCGTACGGCCGGGCGAGCCGGGCGAAGGGAATGGCATGAGCAGGCACACGCTCTCCGTGCTGGTCGAGAACAAGCCGGGCGTGCTCGCGCGCGTCGCGGCGTTGTTCAGCCGTCGCGGATTCAACATAGACTCGCTGGCGGTCGGGCCGACCGAGCACGAGGACATCTCCCGGATGACCATCGTGGTCAACGTCGAAGACCTCCCGCTTGAGCAGGTCACCAAGCAGCTCAACAAGCTGATCAACGTGCTCAAGATCGTGGAGCTCGACCCGGCACAGGCCGTGCACCGTGAACTCACCCTGATCAAGGTGCGGGCCGACGCCGAGAACCGTTCGAGCGTGCTTGAGTTGGTCAACCTCTTCCGGGCGCGCTGCGTGGACGTGGCTCCGGACGCCGTGACGATCGAGGTCACCGGCACTCCGGACAAGCTGCAGGCCTTCATCAAGCTGCTAGAGCCGTACGGCATCAAGGAGCTTGTCCAGTCGGGCATGGTGGCCATCGGCCGCGGTGCCCGTTCCATCACCGACCGTTCTCTCCGGGCCCTGGACCGGAGCGCGTAGCCGTACGAGCCGTACGAGAAAACCCGAAAGGTTAAGCGAGTGACTGAGATCTTCTACGACGACCAGGCCGACCTGTCGATCATCCAGGGCCGGCACGTGGCCGTCCTGGGCTACGGCAGCCAGGGCCACGCCCACGCCCTCTCCCTGAGGGACTCCGGCGTGGACGTCCGGGTCGGTCTGCCCGAGGGCTCCAAGAGCCGCGAGAAGGCGGAGGCCGACGGCCTGCGCGTTCTCACGCCCTCGGAGGCCGTCGAAGAGGCCGACCTGACCATGATCCTCGCGCCGGACCACATCCAGCGCCACCTCTACGCCGAGCACGTGGCCCCGAACCTCGTCGAGGGCGACGCGCTGTTCTTCGGCCACGGCCTCAACATCCGCTACGGCCTCATCGAGGCGCCGCAGGGCGTGGACGTGGCCATGGTCGCTCCCAAGGGCCCCGGTCACCTCGTCCGCCGCCAGTACACCGCCGGTCGCGGCGTGCCCTGTCTCGTCGCCGTCGAGAAGGACGCCAGCGGCAACGCCTGGGACCTGGCGCTGTCCTACGCCAAGGGCATCGGCGGCACCCGCGCGGGCGCGCTGAAGACGACCTTCACCGAGGAGACCGAGACCGACCTGTTCGGTGAGCAGGCCGTGCTGTGCGGCGGCGTCTCCGAGCTGATCAAGGCCGGGTTCGAGACGCTGATCGAGGCCGGTTACCAGCCCGAGGTCGCCTACTTCGAGTGCCTGCACGAGATGAAGCTGATCGTCGACCTGATGTACGAGGGCGGCATCCACAAGATGTACTGGTCGGTCTCCGACACCGCCGAGTACGGCGGCTACTCCCGTGGCCCGCGCGTGGTGACCGACGAGACCAAGGCGGAGATGCGCCGCATCCTGGCCGAGATCCAGTCGGGCGAGTTCGCCAAGGAGCTCGTCGAGGAGTTCGACAGCGGCCAGAAGAAGTTCACCGCCTACCGCGAGGAACTGGCCGAGCACCCGATCGAGAAGACCGGCGCCAAGCTGCGTCCGATGATGAGCTGGCTCAAGTAGTCCAGACGACGCGAGGCCCGTGCCCCCGCGACGGGGGCACGGGCCTTTCGCGTGGGAGATCAGTGCTTGGCGAAGTCCTGGGTCCAGTAGGGGCCGCGTGAGCTGTTGGCCATGCCGATCCCGATGTGGGTGTAGGCGCAGTTCATGATGTTGCGCCGGTGACCCTCACTGTTCATCCAGGCGGTGACCACCGCGGCCGGGGTCCGCTGGCCCCAGGCGATGTTCTCCGCCCACGCCGACAGCGGACTGAAGCCGGACGCCTTGATCCGGGCGGTCATGGTCCTGCCGTCCTTCGAGGTGTGGCTGAAGTAGTTCTTGGCCGCCATGTCGGCCGAGTGCGCCTGGGCGGCCGCGCGGAGCCTGGGATCGTCCTTGAGCGCGGGGCAGCCACCGGCCTGCCGCCTGGCGTTGGTCAGCCGCAGCACCTCCTGGACGGGCTGGGGGATGGCGGTCCCCGCGGCGGCGGGGGCCTTCGCGGAGCAGGACAGGGTGGCGCTGCCCGAGCGGCCCGTGTTGCCCTGATAGTCGGTGACGACGGCGTAGTACACACCGGGGGCGCACTGCGCCGTCACGGTGACCCGCCCGTTGACGCCCCGCAGGGAGGCGCTCCTGACGACCGGGTCGGTGCCGGTCTTCTCCTGCATGATCCGGATGCGGACCAGGGCGCTCCCGGAGCACCCGACCCGCAGGGCGGAGGCCTGGATCCTGCCCGCGGAGGTCACGTAGGGGGCGTTGGCGTACACGCGGCACTCCGCCCGCTGCGTCGTCGTCGCGGCCTGGGCGCTCTGAACTGCGGTTACCGGCAGGCCGAGTGCCACCAGGCTCCCGGCACAGGCGAGTGCCCCCAGCGGTCTGCGCATGTTGTTTCCTCCAGATTGTTGGACACTGGATGGTTTCCGCATTCTGTCGGGGTTACGGGGCCCGTGTCACCAAGTTACGGAGAATAATCATGGGTTCCAGGTAAACCAGAGTGACCCACGAGGCGTCGGCGGGCAGCCGTACGACGATCCGGAAACGTTTCCGTCCTCAGGGCCCGCCGCCCGCGGGACCGTGCGCTTGAATGTGGCCATGGTCACGCCGGCGCCCGTCCCCGCACCCCTGGCCGTCCCCCGGGCGGTGCGTGTCGGCTACGGCGTCGGATCGGTCTGCACCGGGACGTTCTCCACGGTCCCCGGCCTGCTGCTGCTGTTCTACATGACGAACGTGCTGGCCGTTCCCGCGTGGGCCGCCGGGCTCGTGGTCTTCCTGCCCAAGGTGCTGGACCTGGTCCTGGCCCCCTGGGTCGGGCGGTGCTCCGACCACACGGTCTCCAGGCTCGGCGCGCGGCGCCCCTGGATGCTGGTCGGCACGCTGACCCTGCCCGTGGCCTTCGCGCTGACCTTCGCCGGGCCGCCGCTCACCGGCCTGCCCGCCGCGCTGTACGTCGCGGTCTGCTACCTGGCGACCGCGACCGCCTACGCCTTCTACGAGGTGCCCTACAAGGCGATGGCCGCGGAGATGACCGACGACTACCACGAGCGTTCGGCGCTGCTGCAGTGGAAGATGGTCTTCGTCGGGGGCGCGATCCTGCTGTCGGGCTCCTTCGCCCCGGCCATCGCGGGCGGCGAGGTCGCCGGTTACCGGCTGATGGGCCTGCTCGTCGCGGGCGTGCTGCTGGTCTCCATGCTCGCCTCCTTCTTCGGTACGGCCCGCGTCCCCGGCCCCGAGGTCACCGAGGCGCGTGGGGCGGGTCCCTCGATCAGGGCGCAGTTCGCCGAGGCCCGGTCGAGCGGGGCGTTCATGCCGCTGCTCGCACTCGGCTGCGCGCAGATGTTCGCCGCCGGGGTGCTGCTCGCGGGCGCGCCGTACTTCGCCACCTACATCCTGGGCGACCCGGGGGCCGTCACCACGCTCTTCATGTGCGTCGTCGGGCCGCTGCTGGTCACGATGCCGCTGTGGGTGCGGTTGTCCAGGCGCTACGACAAACGGGGCGCGATGGCCCTGGGCTCGGCGTTGTTCGCGGCGGGCGCGGCGGGAACGGCTCTCTCGGGAAGCCTGGGACCCGTGTACGCGCATCTGTGCCTGCTCGTCGTCGGTGTCGGCTACGCCGGGCTGCAACTGCTGCAGGTGTCGATGCTGGCCGACGTCGTGGCCCACGACACGCTGGTGACCGGTGGGCGGCGCGCCGGTTCTTTCACCGGGCTCTGGGCGGCGTGCGAGACCGTGGTCTTCGCGCTCGGCGCGCTCGTGCTCGGCTGGCTGCTCGGCGCCGCGGGCTTCGTCGAGTCGGGCGGGACGAACCCGGTCGCGCAGCCGGAGACCGCGATGGCGGCCACGCTGTACGGCGGGACCCTGCTGCCCGCCGTGTTCGCCGGGATCAGCCTGCTGCTGGCCCGGCGCTACCCCCTGACCGCGCAGGCGCTCGCGGCGAAGAGGGTCAGCCCAACTGGGGAGTGATCACCAGGAAGACGCAGTCGCCGAAGGACACGACGTCCCCGGGACGGACCTTCGCGGGGCCGACCAGCCGCCAGTCGTTGAGCCGGGTGCCGTTGAGCGAGCCGAGATCGACGACGATCCAGCCCTCCGCGTCACGGCGCAGCTCGGCGTGGACCCGGGAGACGGTCAGGTCGGCCAGGACCAGGTCGCAGGCCGAGCCCCGGCCGACCACGTAGCGGGTGCGGTTGTCCCCGGGCAGCGCGAGCCTGGGCAGCCTCGGGCGCCGCCAGGCCGACTCCACGCGTTTGGTGAAGTCGGAGGCGGAGGAGACGATCTCGGTGACCATCCGACGGAAGCGGCCGCGTTGCGGCAGATCAGCGACCAGGTTCTCGAGCTCGCCCTGACTCTGGGCGCGCAGGGCCATGTCCACCCGGCCGAGGAACGTGTCGTGCGAGAGGTGACCCTCGACGGCGCGGTCACGAAGCTCGTTGATCGCACGATCGCGGTCCCCGTCGGAGGCGCGGGCCGGGGGATGCGTCGAGCTCATCCCCCGAGTATCCGCCCCAGCGGTGGAACCTGTCCAGAATATGCGGATCTCTTGCGACAGCCATACCGGGTATGCATACTCAGTATTCATGGCGATCAAGCAAGGACTCCTCGCTCTCCTGAGCCGGGGACCCCGCTACGGCTACCAGTTGCGGGCCGAGTTCGAGGCGTCGACGGGGGCGACCTGGCCCCTCAATATCGGCCAGGTCTACACGACGCTCTCCCGCCTTGGGCGCGACGGTCTGGTCGCGCCGGGCGAGCAGGACGAGCAGGGGCGGGTCGTCTACACGATCACCGAGGCCGGTCTGGCCGAGATGGAGCGATGGTTCAGCACCCCCGTCGCCCAGTCGGACCGGCCTCGGGACGAGCTTGTCATCAAGCTCGCCATGGCGGTCGCCGCGGGCACCGACGTACGGCCCGTCATCCAGGCCCAGCGCGTGGCGACCATGCGCACGCTGCAAGGACTTACCCGTGCGAAACGGGCGAACGCGGAGAGTCCAGCGCAACGGCTGGTCATCGACTCCATGATCTTCCAGTCCGAGGCCGAACAGCGCTGGCTCGACCACTGCGAGGCCGTGCTCGCGGCCTCGTCCCAGACGCATCAGACGCAGGAGAGACAACCATGAGCTCAGAACCGGTCCTACGGCTCGCGGACGTGACCCGCGTCCACGGCGACGGGCCGCAGGCCGTACGGGCGTTGCGAGGGGTGAGCCTGGACGTCACAGCGGGGGAGCTGATCGCGGTGATGGGCCCCTCCGGCTCGGGCAAGTCGACGCTGCTCAATCTCGCGGGCGGCCTGGACACCCCGACCTCGGGCGAGGTGGCCGTCGAGGGCACGTCGCTGACGGGCATGCGGGCGGGGGACCTCGCCGGGCTGCGCCGCCGTCACGTCGGCTACGTCTTCCAGGATCTGAACCTGATCCCCTCGCTGACCGCCGTGGAGAACGTCATGCTCCCGCGCGAGCTGGACGGCGTCAGGGCGGGCCAGGCCCGGGGAGAGGCGAGGACGGTGCTGGCCGAGGTCGGCCTCGCCGACGTCGCGGACCGCTTCCCCGACGAGATCTCCGGCGGCCAGCGTCAGCGGGTCGCCATCGCCCGCGCGCTGGTCGGGCAGCGGCGGCTGATCCTGGCCGACGAGCCGACCGGCGCCCTCGACACCCCGACCGGCGACGAGGTCCTCCAGCTCCTGCGCACCCGCTGCGACGCGGGAGCGGCGGTCCTCCTCGTCACCCACGAACCCCGCTACGCCGCCTGGGCCGACCGGGTGGTCTTCCTGCGGGACGGGGAGATCGCCGACGCGACCTCCGCTCCCCTGGAGAGCGCCCGATGAGCGCCCTGCTCGCCGCGCTGCGGATCTCCCGCAGGGACATGTGGCGCGCCAAGGCGCGCAGCGCGCTCATCGTGGTCATGATCGGCCTGCCGGTCCTGGCCGTCACCGCCGCCCTCACCCACTTCGCCACCCGCGACCTGACGTTCGAGGAGCGGGTGCCCATGCGCCTGGGCGCGGCCGACGCCAGGGTGGCCGACACGAGGGAAAGCGTGCCGATCAGGCAGGATGTGACCGGCGGGAACTGGGAACCACGCAGTGACAAGCCGCTCGAACCGAGGTCCCGGGAGCGGATCCAGGCCCTGCTCGGTCAGGGGGCGCGGGTCATCCCGTTCCGCTCGACCTCCGACGACTACTCGGCGGGCGGTCGGTACACCGGCATCAACGTCGTCGAGCTGGACCTGCGGGATCCGATGACGAAGGGCATGTTCCCCCTGCTGCAGGGGCGCTACCCGCAGAGCGCCGACGAGGTCGTGGTCACCGCCTCCAGGAAGGTCTCCGTCGGGACGACGATCCGCTACACCCGCCGCGGCGTGCCGAAACACGTGGTGGGCAGGGTGGTGGACCAGCAGACCGAGTACGGCGGCTCGCTCATCGGGCCGCCCGGCTCGCTGTTCCCCGCCCCGTCCGGCGACTCCCACACGTGGGACACCTGGCTGGCCGACCTGCCGTCCCCGCCCACCTGGACGGAGACGCTCCGCCTCAACCAGGCCGGGCTCGCCGTGACGTCCCCCGCGGTGCTCGCCGACCCGCCGCCGGTGGGGGACGGCCCGGGGCAGGCCCTCGACGACCACATGAGATCGGCCTGGACCGTCTCGGGAATGGTCGCGGCCGTCTCGGGGATCGCGCTTGCCGTGATCGAGGTCGTGCTGCTCGCGGGCCCCGCCTTCGCCGTCGGCATCCGTCGCCGCCGTAGGGAGCTCGCGCTCCTGTCCGCGCAGGGCGCCTCCGCCCGCCACCTCAAGCTGGTCGTGCTGGCCGACGGGCTGACCCTGGGGCTGGTCGCCGCCGTCCTCGGTTCGGTCCTCGGGGTAGGCGTCGCCAGGGTGGCCGCGGCCGTCATCGGGATCTGGCCGGACGGTGAGCTGGGGCCCTTCGAGGTGCCCGTCGGGCAGATCGCGCTGGTCGCCGCGCTCGGCCTGGTCAGCGGGGTCGTGGCGGCCGTGGTGCCCGCCGTGCAGGCGGCCAGGACGGACGCGGCCACGGTGCTCGCGGGCAGGCGTCCCACGGCGCGTGACCGGGCGGGCCGTCCGCTGGCGGGCCTGCTCCTGCTCGTGGCGGGGACGGCGACGATGCTCTACGGGACCGTGAGCATCGAGGCGCCGATCTATCTCGGTGGGACGCTGGGGCTGCTCGGCCTGGTCATGGTGACGCCCTGGCTGGTCAGGCGGATCGGTGGACTGGCCGGAGGGCTCCCGCTGCCCCTGCGGCTGGCCGCCAGGGACGCCTCCCGCAACCGGGGTCGTACGGCTCCCGCCGTCGTCGCGGTGCTGGCCGCGGCCGCGGTGTTCGGCACGGTCGCCGTCGGCGTCACCAGCTCGGCCGCGACGGCGGCGCGGGGGCCCTGGCCCTACTACCCGCAGGGCACGACGATGGTCTGGGGGGACGAGGTCCCCAAGGAGACCTGGGACAGGATCAGGTCGCTCCTCACCGAGGCGTTCCCGGGGACGACGCCGATCGAGACCTACCAGGCCCTCGACGGCGAGGGCAGGGCGCTGGACTTCGGCATGGAGCGTCGTCTCTGTAAGAACTGCTTCCTGCGGTCGGGGCCGCTGCGTGCCCTGCCCGTCGGCGGCCCCGACCTGCTGCGCCTTCTGCTGGGCCGTACCGACCGGGTGGCGGAGGCGGCGCTGGCCGAGGGCAAGGCGGTGATCTTCGATCCGGGCGCGGTCGGGAACGGCGAGGTCCGGCTGAACGTCACGGCTTTCGGAGCAGGGGGCGACGAGGACCCCACGGTCACCATGCCCGCGGTCGGGATCACCGTCCAGGGGCCCGCCCCCGTGCTCGGGGTCGCGCCGGTGGCGGCGGTGACCGGGGCGGGCTACGTCCCCGGTCCCAGCGGGTTCGTCATCCGTCAGGACGGCGCCCGCCTCGACCCGGAGCGGGCGCGGCGGCTCAGGGAGTCGGTGCGTGCGCTCGCCCCCGATGCCGGGGTTGAGGACACGGAGAACGTCGAGTCCGACAGGTTCGATTTCACCCTGTGGGTCATGGGGGCGCTGGCCTCGCTCGTGGTGCTCGGCGGCACGCTCGCCGCCGCGGGTCTCGCCGCCGCGGACGCCAGGCCCGACCTGGACACGCTCTCCGCGGTCGGGGCCAGACCCCGCACCCGCAGGACGGTGGCGGCGGGGCAGGCGGTGTTCGTCGCGGGCCTCGGGGTGCCCCTCGGCCTGCTGATCGGCCTGCTGCCCGGGTTCGCCATGTCGAGCCAGACGGCCCTGCAGCGCGACGCTCACCCGGAGGCCGGGTTCAACGGGGTCGCCTATCCGGCACCGGGGATGGTCTTCAGCGTCCCGTGGCTCACCCTCGTCGCCGTCGGCGTCGGGCTGCCGCTGCTGGCCGGGCTGATCGCCCTGGTCTTCGCCAGGACCAGGGTCACGATGACCCGCAGGCTGGGCTAGGTGCTTGGCGGCCCGTCCGGTGACGGGCCGCCGAACGCCGTCGTCAGCCGGGGGTGTTGGCGCAGACCACGTGGGCGCCGATCTCGATCATCCGCTGCTCGCTGCGCGCGTCGGCGACCCTGGCCATCAGGATCGGCGCCTCGCTGGCGGCGAGCTGCGGCAGCCGGGCGCGCACCCCCCGGTGGATGTCCCTGACCACGTCCTCGGCCGCCGACATGTGCACCTTGACGTGCAGCATGATGCCGGGCGCCCCCGAGGAGGTCTTGGCCTCGGAGATCCACACGTGGTGGACGAGCGGGTAGTCGGCGAGCACGTAGGAGATCGCGAACCGCAGCGCGGGCAGGATCGGGTGCGTGCAGCGCCCGTAGCCCGGATCGACCATCTGCATCGGCCCGGAAAGGTGGGGCCGGGGCGCGGGGATCCACGGCTGGGCGGCGGGCGCGGCCGGCACGGGGGTGGGGCCGGTGCGCTGGCCTGCCGCGGGAGCCACCGGGGGCGCCGAGGCGCGGGAGACCGTGGCCATCGCCCCGGTCGCGTACGCCGTCGGGGCCGTGCTCGACAGCGCGGGCGTCGGCCCGGTGCGGGTGGAGAGCAGATGGCGCTGGAGATCCTCGATCGGTACGGCCGCGGCCGCCGGGCCCGCGGCGTCGATCACGATCTCGCGAACGCCGGTGACCCGCTGGATGTCGAGGATGGTGTCGGCGTCACACGCTGAGAGGGCGTGGTTGCCGCGGTGGCGCGCGTAGGTGCTCTGCGAGGTGTAGCCGAGCAGCACCCGTTCACCGGCCTGGGTCGTGCCGAGCACGACCGAGCGATCAGGGCGCACGGCCACGAGGAGCCCGAAGTCGGCCAGCGCCGCCAGCAGCCGGTGTGGACTGCCGTGTTGCGCGAGTACGTCGCCGAGAGCGGGGTTCCCGATGCTCATACAAGGAACCTTAGGTAGTGAACCACGGCTTATCAGGGTAATCGCGAAGTTTTATCTAGATCAAGACCAACATGAATTTTCTAGGCATAGAAGGTGTACGGAGTGGGTAACCGTCTCGGATCCCGGGACACTCGTGAACGCGTTCACAAGCGCAGATAGACTACGTGAGGTCCGTCCGCAGCCTCCACGTCTCCAAAGGATCCAGCCCGTGAACAAGCCCGTCGTACTGGTCGCAGAGGAACTCTCCGAGGCAGGTCTCGCCGTCCTGGGAGCCGACTTCGAAGTCCGCCACACCGACGGCGCCGACCGCGCCCAGTTCCTGCCCGCCCTCGCCGACGTGGACGCGCTCATCGTGCGCAGCGCCACCCAGGTGGACGCGGAGGCCATCGCCGCCGCGCCCAAGCTCCGCGTCGTCGCCCGCGCCGGTGTCGGACTCGACAACGTCGACGTTGAGGCCGCGACCAAGGCAGGCGTCATGGTCGTCAACGCGCCCACCTCCAACATCACCAGCGCCGCCGAGCACACCGTCGCGCTGATCCTCGCCTCGGCCCGCAACGTCGCCCAGGCCCACGCCGCGCTCAAGGGCGGCGAGTGGAAGCGCTCGAAGTACACCGGCGTCGAGCTGGACGAGAAGGTCATCGGCATCCTGGGTCTCGGCAAGATCGGCCAGCTTGTCGCGCAGCGCCTGCAGCCGTTCGGCGTCGAGCTGATCGCCTACGACCCCTACCTGCAGCCCGCCCGCGCCGCGCAGATGGGCGTCAGGCTCGCCTCCCTTGAGGAGGTCCTGCGCGAGTCCGACTTCATCACCGTGCACCTGCCCAAGTCCAAGGAGACCATCGGGCTCATCGGTGACCGTGAGCTGCACCAGGTCAAGCCGTCGGTGCGCCTGGTCAACGTCGCCCGTGGCGGCATCATCGACGAGGGCGCCCTCTACTCGGCGATCAAGGAAGGCCGTGTCGCGGGCGCGGGCATCGACGTCTTCCCCAAGGAGCCCGTCACCGACAGCCCGCTGTTCGAGCTGGACCAGGTCGTCGTCACCCCGCACCTGGGCGCCTCGACCCACGAGGCCCAGGAGAAGGCCGGCACCCAGGTCGCGCGCAGCGTGAAGCTGGCCCTGGCGGGCGAGTTCGTGCCGGACGCCGTCAACGTCCAGGGCGGCGCCGTCGCCGAGGACGTCAAGCCCGGCCTGCCGCTCGCGGAGAAGCTCGGCCGCGTCTTCACCGCCCTCGCCGGTGAGGTCGCCACCAAGCTCGACGTCGAGGTCCGTGGCGAGATCGCCTCCCAGGACGTCCGCGTGATCGAGCTGGCCGCCCTCAAGGGCGTCTTCACCGACGTGGTCGAGGACTCCGTCACCTACGTCAACGCTCCGCTCCTGGCCAAGGACCGCGGCGTCACCGTCGAGCTGGTGACCAGCGCGGAGAGCCCCGACTGGCGCAACGTGGTGACCGTCCGCGGCGTCCTGGCCGACGGCCGCGCCGTCTCGGTCTCCGGCACGCTCTCCGGCCCTCGGCAGATCACGAAGATCGTCGAGGTCAACGGCTACCAGATGGAGATCGAGCCGACCGACCACCTGTCGTTCTTCACCTACGACGACCGTCCCGGCGTCGTCGGCATCGTCGGCCGCATCCTCGGCGACCACGGCATCAACATCGCCTCCATGCAGGTCGCCAGGGACGCCAAGGGCGGCAAGGCCCTCATCGCGCTGACCGTCGACTCGGCCATTCCGGTCGAGGTGCTCGACCAGATCGGCGGCGAGATCGGCGCCGACAGCGGCCGCTCGGTCGACCTGGCCGACTGACCGCACAGCACGGCTTCCACGGCCGCCGTCCCGGTTCACGGGGCGGCGGCCGTCCGTGTTTCCACCCCAACCGGTGTCTCAACATGTGAGAAGCCTGTACGAGGGGCGAGACGGATTTCGGAAGGCCGGGTATTATGGCTGGTAATGCGCCAGGTTCTCGTACTTATTACCTGCCGCGGCGAGGCCTGACACAGGGGCGGGCCGGCAACTCGCCGCGGTGCGATGGCGTCCGCCGGCCCCACTTTCCCGCCGATCCGTGATCCGGATCCGCGACCCCGATCAGGATCCGTGACCAGGGTCCGGCCCCCGTCAGCTCCGTACGAACGAGACGAGAAGCGTCATGTACGACATGTATCCCTGGAACCGTCCCGAAGACGATGAGAACGAGGCCGTCCAGGCCCTGCAGACCGCGCTGGACCGCCGCGACAACGGCGGAGTGCCCCCGCACTCCTGATCCCTTTCCTGGGCGGTGCGGCGCCCGGGACCGGGAAGGCGCGGGTCAGGTGGCGAGAGCCGTACCCGCCTGGGCCGACTGCCTGATCGCCGTGTCCAGCTCGGCCCGCTCGTCGGTGAGCTTGACCCCCTTCGGGTCGGGCCGTACGGCTCCCGCGAAGCTGGCGCGGCGCCAGGCCCGCAGCTTCTCCACCTTGACCACGTCGCCGCTGCGCGGGGCGTGGACCATGTAGCCGGGCTTGATGATCATGCCGACGTGACCGAGGTTGTGGAAGAAGACCAGGTCACCGGGTTTGAGGTTCTTCCAGGAGATCTTCCTGGAGAACGCGGAGTACTGCTGGGTGGTCGTGCGGGGCAGGCGGATGCCCGCCGCGCCGTACGCGCGGAGCATCAGGCCGGAGCAGTCGAAGCCGCCCCTGCCCGTGCCGCCCCAGACGTACGGCGTGCCGCGCTTGGACATCGCCCACTTCATCGCCTTCTTCCAGGCGGGGACCTTCTGTGCCGCCGTGGAGAACCCGGCGGGGGCGGCCTCGCTGACGGGGGCGGTGAGCGGGGTCCTGGAGCTCTCCGCGGTGGGGGCCGGGCCCGCGAGGGTGAATCCGGCGACGGCGAGCGCGAGGAGAGGGGTGGGGGAGTCCGCCAGTGCGACAGCGGGCGTGGCGAGGATGGTCGAGCCGGTGACGATCAGGGTCAGGACACGGGGGTAGGTCTTGCCGTTCAGGATCGTTCCTTCCATAGGGCCGGCCGGGTGAGCTGTCGGGCTCGGGCGTGAAGGCCGCCCTACGGCGCGGGGGAGCGCCGATTCGCCCCGAGGGGCCTCGTGGAAAACGCCGGGAACGTGCTCCGTCGGACGGAGTGCGGCTCGGACGCCCCGCGGACCCCGGAAGTGGTTCCCCGGCTCCGCGCTGGCCGTTGTAGGGGGGTGGCCTGCGCGAATTAGGCGACGATGTGAATGGCCAGGACCTTAACGAAACGGTCAAAAGATCGCAAACAGGACAAAACTTTCGCGGCGCCGTCAAAGGGGCGGTGTCCGAGGGGTGAGATTGATGGTTCGCTTGCCGAGACAGAGCAGGTAGGGTGCCCGGTATGGATTCGCGCAATGTTCGTCTGGCCGTCATCCCTGGAGACGGGATCGGAACCGAGGTCGTCACCGAGGGCCTGAAGGTCCTCGAAGCCGTCGGAACGAAGGTGGAGACCACCACCTACGACCTGGGTGCCGGGCGTTACCACAGAACCGGTGAGGTCCTCCCCGACGTGGTCCTCGACGAACTCCGCGGATACGACGCGATCCTGCTCGGCGCGGTCGGCGACCCCAGCGTCCCGCCGGGCATCCTGGAGCGCGAACTGCTGCTCAAGCTCCGCTTCGAGCTCGACCACTACGTCAACCTGCGCCCGGTCAAGCTCTTCCCCGGCGTCGCGACCCCGCTGGGCGGCTCCCGCCCCGAGGACATCGACATGGTCGTCATCCGCGAGGGCACCGAGGGCCTCTACGCGGGCGCCGGTGGCGTGCTCCGCCGCGGCACGCCGTACGAGATCGCCACGCAGGAGTCGCTGAACACCGCCTACGGCGTCGAGCGCGTCGTCCGCTACGCCTTCGAGAAGGCGCTCGGCAGGCCGCGCAGGAAGCTTTCGCTGATCCACAAGACCAACGTGCTCACCTACGCCGGTGACCTGTGGGCGCGCACCGTCGACCGGGTCAGCCTTGAGTACCCCGACGTCACGACGGACTACTACCACATCGACGCCGCCTCGATGTTCTTCGTCACCCAGCCCGAGCGGTTCGACGTGATCGTCACCGACAACCTCTTCGGCGACATCATCACCGACCTCGGCGCCGCCGTCGCCGGTGGCATCGGCCTCGCGGCCAGCGGGAACATCAACCCCGACCGCACCGCGCCCAGCATGTTCGAGCCGGTCCACGGCAGCGCCCCCGACATCGCGGGCCAGGGCAAGGCCGACCCGACCGCCACGATCCTGTCGGTCGCCATGCTCCTGGACCACCTGGGCCTGACCGAGGAGGCCGCCAGGGTCGAGAAGGCCGTGGCCGAGGACCTCGTCGAGCGCCAGGCCGCGCGGGCGAGCCGTACCACCCGCGAGATCGGCGACGACATCACCGCGCGAGTAGCCGGCTGACAGCCGCCTGCCCGATTTTCCGGACGCGCCCGGTGGCTCAGTGGAGCCACCGGGCGCGTCTTTTTTCGTTCGTCTTCCCGAGCGGGCTGCCGGATTTTGGCCTGTATGCAGTAGTTTTCCGGTGCCTGCTCCGTTCCAGAATGGACCGTAGGTGCACTCCGTCACGAAGAGAAGGATCCCCGCCATGACCACCGCTCAGAAGCTGACCTTCGACGTGCAGCTCTCCGACCACGCTCGTTCCACGGCCGAGCGCGAGCAGGTACTGGCGGATCCCGGATTCGGCCAGACCTTCACCGACCACATGGTCTCCATCGACTACACCGAGGGGGAGGGCTGGCACGACGCGCGGCTCGTGCCGTACGGCCCGCTCAGCCTCGACCCGGCGACGTCGGTCTTCCACTACGCCCAGGAGCTCTTCGAGGGGCTCAAGGCCTACCGGCAGGAGAACGGCTCCATCGCCTGCTTCAGGCCGTACGCCAACGCCGACCGTTTCAACCGGTCGGCGCTGCGCATGGCCATGCCGGAGCTGCCGCGGGAGGCGTTCGTCGAGTCACTCGAACTGCTCGTCCAGACCGACCGCGAGTGGGTGCCGACCACCCAGGGCCACAGCCTCTACCTGCGCCCCTTCATGATCGCCACCCAGCCCGCACTCGGCGTCAACTACCCCTCGCGGACCTACCGCTACATGGTGATCGCCTCTCCCGCCGCGGCCTACTTCGGCGCGGCCAAGGCCGTCTCGGTCTGGCTGTCCACCGAGTACACCCGCGCGGCCCCCGGCGGCACCGGCTTCGCCAAGTGCGGCGGCAACTACGCCGCGGCCTTCGTCGCCCAGCGCCAGGCCGTCGAGCAGGGCTGCGACCAGGTCGTGTGGCTCGACGCCAACGAGCACCGCTACGTCGAGGAGATGGGCGGGATGAACCTGTTCTTCGTCTACGGCGACCGCCTGCTCACCCCGGCGCTGACCGGCACCCTCCTGCCCGGCATCACCCGCGACTCGATCCTCACCCTGGCCTCCGAACTCGGCCTGACCGCCGAGGAGGGACGCCTGTCGATCGAGGAGTGGCAGGAGGGCTGCGAGTCCGGCGAGCTGACCGAGGTCTTCGCCTGCGGCACCGCGGCCGTGGTGAGCCCGGTCGGCTCGGTCAAGGGCGCCGACCGCGCCTGGACCGTCGGCGACGGCACCCAGGGCCCGGTCACCGCCAGGATCCGCGAGGCCCTGGTCGGCATCCAGTACGGCTCCCGCCCCGACACCCACGGCTGGGTGCACAAGATCTGCTGAGGTTGGTCAGTTCTTACGGATCATGGTGAGGCCGTCGGCGATCGGGAGCATCAGTGACGTCACCCGGCCGTCGGCCGCCACCAGGTCGTTGAACTCGCGGATTCCCCTGGTCGCGGCGTCGTCGGCGGTCGGGTCCGCGACCCTGCCCTTCCACAGGGTGTTGTCGACCAGCAGCAGCCCGCCCGGCGCGAGCCGGGACATGAGGATCTCGTAGTAGACCGGGTAGTTCCCCTTGTCGGCGTCGACGAAGGCCAGGTCAACGGGCCTGTCGGCGGGCAGCTCACGCAGCCGCTCCGCGGCCGGGCCGAGTCTCAGGGTGACCCGCCCGGTCACGCCCGCCTTCTCCCAGTAGCGTCTGGCGATCGCCGTCCACTCCTCACTGATGTCGAAGCAGGTCAGGGTCGCGCCGGGCCGCAGCCCCCTGGCCAGGCAGATGGACGAGTAGCCGGTGAAGGTCCCCACCTCCACCACGTTCTCCGCCCCGCTGAGCTGGGCGATCATGGTGAGGAAGCGCCCCTGGTCCGGGGAGATCTGCATGCCCGCCCGGTCACCGGCCACCTCCCTGGTCTCCAGGGCGAGCGCGTCGAGGACGTCGTCGGGCCGCGTGGTGTGCGCGAGCAGATACTGCCCCACGGCCGGGTCCAGATAAGTCGCCTTCATGCCGGCCATTCTCGCTGGTCAGGCCGGCTACCGCGAGCGGTTCCCTGATGTGCCAGGCGGACGCGTGGTCCAGATCCTGAGATCAATGTGTCAAGTGGTGGCTGCGTGTGGCAGACTCCAAAGCACCATGTTCTACGGTCTGCTCATTATCGGCAGGCGCGCTGGCTGACACAGGACACCGCCAGCGCGCAGACCTCTCACGTCCGTGAGGGGTTTTTTTGTTTCTCAGAGCCGAGAGAGCGCGCGGCGAATCACATCGAAACCCCGCGAAGGAGACTGAAATGGCCGACGACCGCTTCCACGTGTACGACACGACGCTCCGTGACGGCGCCCAACAGGAGGGCCTCAACCTCACGGTCGTGGACAAGCTGGCCATCGCCCGCCACCTGGACGGCCTGGGCGTCGGCTTCATCGAAGGCGGTTGGCCGGGTGCCAACCCCAAGGACACAGAGTTCTTCAGACGGGCTCGAACAGAGCTCGATCTGAAGCACGCGCAGCTCGCCGCGTTCGGCGCGACCCGCCGGGCCGGTGTGAAGGCCGCCGATGACCCCTTGGTCGCCGCGCTGCGCGAATCCGGCGCGCCGGTCGTGACCCTTGTCGCCAAGAGTCACGACCGGCACGTGGAGCTGGCCCTTCGCACGACTCTCCAGGAGAACCTCGCGATGATCCGCGACACGGTTTCTCACCTTCGTGCGGAGGGCCAGCGAGTCTTCCTCGACGCCGAGCACTTCTTCGACGGATACAAGTCCAACCCAGCCTACGCGCTCGAAGTCCTGCGCACCGCCGCCGAGGCGGGCGCCTCGGTCATCGCCCTGTGCGACACCAACGGCGGCATGCTCCCCGACGAACTCGCCGAGGTCGTCGCCGCGGCCGTCGAGACCTCCGCCAGGATCGGCATCCACTGCCACGACGACACCGGCTGCGCGGTGGCCAACACCCTGGCCGCGGTGAAGGCGGGCGCCACCCACGTGCAGGGCTGCGCCAACGGCTACGGTGAGCGCTCGGGCAACGCCAACCTGTTCACCGTGATCGCCAACCTCCAGCTCAAGCGGGGCTTCGACCTCGTCCCGAGGGAGGCGCTGGCCGACATGACCCGCATCGCGCACGCGATCACCGAGGTCACCAACGTCACCCCGAACTCCCACGCCCCCTACGTGGGCGTCTCCGCCTTCGCGCACAAGGCCGGGCTGCACGCCAGCGCCATCAAGGTCGATCCCAACCTCTACCAGCACATCGACCCGGCCCAGGTCGGCAACGACATGCGCATGCTCGTCTCCGACATGGCAGGCCGCGCCTCCGTCGAGCTCAAGGGCCGCGAACTCGGCTACGACCTGTCGCCGGACACCTCGCGCGTCCTCGTCGACCGGGTCAAGGAGCTTGAGTCCAAGGGCTACACCTTCGAGGCCGCCGACGCCTCCTTCGAGCTGCTGCTGCGCGACACCGTCGCCGGTGACCGGAAGCGGCGCCACTTCGAGGTCGAGTCGTGGCGGGTGATCGTCGAGCGGACCCGCGACGGCGAGCTGGTCAGCGAGGCCACGGTCAAGCTGCACGCCAAGGGCGAGCGGATCGTCTCGACCGGCGAGGGCAACGGCCCGGTCAACGCCCTCGACAAGGCAGTACGGCTCGGCCTGGAGAAGCTCTACCCCGAGCTGGCGTCCGTCGAGCTGATCGACTTCAAGGTGCGCATCCTGGAAGGCACCCATGGCACCGACGCCGTCACCAGGGTGCTCATCACGTCGAGCGACGAGACCGGCGAGTGGGCGACCGTCGGTGTCGACGAGAACATCATCGAGGCCTCCTGGCAGGCCCTTGACCAGGCCGTCACCTACGGTCTGCTCAGGGCGGGCCACATCGCCGACTGACCTGATCTCACACGTTGGGGTACGGCGTGAGCCGTACCCCAACGTCGTGGAAGGTCAGGCCAGGTCGGCGGCCGAGACCTTGAAGGTGACCTGTCCCTCGGAGGTCTGCAGCCGCACCCTGCCGCCGGAGCAGGAGACCTCGGGGTCGCCCGTCCCCGGCACCACGACGGTGAGCAGCGCGCCCTCCGTCGCCGGGGACAGGACCGCGGGAGCGGCCTGCTTGCTCAGGTAAGCGGGGGAGACCCAGCCCTGGAAGGGGTTCTGCTGGCCGGAGACCACCCGCTGCCCGTCGACCGGCTTGCAGGAAGGCATGGACAGCTGGACCAGCGTCGCCTTCCACCCGGACTTGTCCTTGACCACGACCCGGCCGCCGCCGTTAGAGACCGGGGACAGCTCACGGGCGAAGTGCCAGACGTTGCTGACCTTGGAGCCCTTGGGAACCGTGTCCAGCACCGCCATCACGTCGCTGCCATGGTTGACCAGCACGGACCGGGTCCTCGGCACGCCGTACGCCCTGTCGGTGAGTCTGTAGCTCTGCCTGTCCTGGCCGAGCGAGGACCTGCTCAGGGCACTGGCCGTCTTGGGGCGGAACGGGGCGCCGACCACGGCGAGGGTGTTGTGCGCCTCCGGCGACATGGTCCAGCGCCGGTAGGGGGTGTTCTCGTAGGAGTCGAAGCCCACGTCGACCAGCACGTCACGGCCCTGCGCGTAGTAGGTCACGCCCAGGTGGTCCTCGTGGCCGTGGAACCTCAGGCCGGGGCCGAACCGGATGGAGTAGAACGCGGAACCGGGGTCGTCCCAGGCGGTGCGCCCGTAGACGTAGCCGTTGCCGAAGACCCGGACCGTCTTCTTGGGGTGGGTGTAGCCCGAGGGCCGTACGTCGGCGCCGCCGTCACCGATCGGGACCATGAACCCGTTCGGCTGGGTCGAGTGGGAGATGAAGTCCTCAAGGGACTCCCACCTGGCCCTGATCTCGGCGGGGACCTTCCTGCCGCACTCCTCGATGCGCTCCATCGCGACCTTGAGACGGTCGTAGACGTAGATCGCGTATCTCGGGGCCTGCTCACGCAGCACGCCCTGGGAGTCGATGTCGAGTTTGACGGTCACGGTCAGCCGCTTGAGCGCCAGGTTCGACCAGGTCGCGTTCTTGAAACGGCAGCCGATGCCGAACAGCGCGATGTCCTGGTCCATCCCGTGGTTGTGCCCCTTCTCGTACAGGGCGGGGTTGGAGAGCATCCTCGCGTGCTCGGCCAGGCTCTTCGACAGCCACGGCTCGTTGACGTGCCTGCTCAGACACGTCAGGGCGGGGGCGCGCAGCGCGATCGGGTGCTCCTGCCAGGCGTACGGGCTCGCCTTGGGCCCGCCCCCCTTGGGGTTGTCCTCCACCCAGTCCTTGGCGATCTCGGTGGCCCGGGTCAGGTAGGCCTTCTCCCCGGTGGTCTCGTAGTCGGAGACCAACCGGCCCATCCAGCGCAGCGAGTGGAAGACCATGCTCCAGGAGCGGTTGCGGTACGGGTCGGCCCGCCAGTTGACGTCCTTGCCCACCTTCACCGGGGGCCGCCCGACGAACTCAAGCCTGCCCGCCATGATGTCCGCCGAGGTCGGCGTCGCGGGCAGCCAGTCTCCCTGGCACTCGGCCGTACGCTTGATCGTGTCGGCCTGTGCCGTACTGGTCGTCGTCACCCCGCCGACCAGGGCGAGAGCGAACGAGACAATCAGCGCTGTTGGGGTTTGGGCCTTTCCCCGCGCACTCCGTCGCTTCGCTCCTGCGTTTCTCAGTCCAAGCACCGACGGCGCCCAAACCAAAACCCTCACCCCCACGCCAACGGCCGAACCGGGACTTCCAACCCCGGGACGCCTACGCCGTCTTCTCACTCCGGGCGTTGACGCGCTGAAGTCAGACTGTTCGCCGAGAAGGGGGCGCTGGACGGGCTCTGTCCGTGGGGTGTCCAGGTCGGGTTAGTTTAGCGGTGCGTCAGCGGGGAAAAGCGGGTCCTCTGGTTTCTTTGTGGCTTCTGTGACCTTTTGGGGGGCAAGGGGCGCACGAAGCGCCCCCGGCAGTACGTTTCGCGCCGATCAGGAGGTGGCGCGGGCGATCTCGGTGCTCGCCCAGATGTTGGGACGGGCGAGCGGCTCACCGGCCTTGACCGCGTCGATCCACTCCGCGGTGGTCACCACGGAGGCGAAGTTCGAGGCCATCACCACCAGCACGTGGTTGTGCACCTCCTCGGCGGTCGCGGTGCCCGCGCTGTTGGACAGCGGAACCGTACCGGTCGCGTCGGACAGGAACTCCACGGTCAACCCCAGGTGGGCGGCGTCCCTGGCTGTCGACTCGTCGCAGTTCTGGGTCATGTATCCGGCGACGGCCAGCGTGTCGATCTCCTTGGCGGCCAGCCACTCCGCCAGATCGGTCCCCGCGAAGGCCGACGCCAGCGTCTTGTCCACCAGATGGTCGTACGGCTCGCGCCCGATTTCCTCGCGCAACTCCCAGGAAGGGCTCCCGCCCGCGAACAGCGGGGACTCGGCCGGGGCGGTGTGCCTGACGACCACCACCGGGACGCCGTGCGCGCGGGCCACCTCCGTGGCGGCCACGATGTTGGCCAGGCTCTCCTGCCGGGGAGGGAAGGCGATCGGCAGGGCGCCGGTGAAGTACTCGTTCTGAACGTCGATGACGACGAGTGCTCGTTTCATGTCCCCAAGCTTGGCGGGGTTGGGCGTGCCAGTGTGATGGTTCTCTCGGCCATTGAGGATAAAAATCCGGCCCTGCTGTGCTTGTTTTGCGGCGCCTGGCGGCGCCGCAGGGCTTGGGCGCCTGAGGCCAACGCTTTCCCTCGTCGCTCATCCGCTTCGCTCCTTCGCTCCTCAGTCCAAGCGTCGGCGCGCCCAAGCAAAACCCCTCACACTTGGCGCCGGTACCCCAAAACCCTCACGCTTGGCACCGGGGCGCGCAGGCCGGTACTCCCAAACCAGAAACCTCAGGTGGGGCCGAAGGATTGGCGGTAGGTGGTGGGGGAGACGCCTAGCTGGCGGCGGAAGTGGGGGCGGAGGGCTACGGCGGAGGCGAAGCCGGATCTGCGGGCTACCAGTTCGACCGGGTCGGCGGTGGTTTCCAGGAGGCGTTGGGCGTGCAGGACCCGTTGGTGGAGCAGCCACTGGGTGGGGGTGGTTCCGGTGGCCTGGCGGAAGCGGCGGTCGAAGGTGCGGCGGCTCATCATGGCGTGGGAGGACAGGGTGTCCACGGTCAGTTCCCTGTCCAGGTTGCGCAGGGCCCACTCCAGGGTCTCGCCCAGTGGGTCGCCGGTCTCGGGGAGCGGTACCGGGTGGTCGATGTACTGCGCCTGGCCCCCGGCCCTGTGCGGCGGGACGACCATGGACCTGGCGATGTCGTTGGCCACCCGGTGGCCGTAGGTCCTGCGGACGAGGTGGAGGCACAGGTCGATGCCGCCCGCGCTTCCCGCCGAGGTCAGCACGTCACCCTCGTCCACGTACAGCACGTCGGGTTCGACGTTGATGGTCGGATACCGGGAGGCGAGCAGCGGGGCGTAGCGCCAGTGGGTCGCGGCGGGCCGTCCGTCGAGCAGCCCCGCGGCGGCCAGCACGAACGTGCCCAGGCACAGGCCGACGACCGTCGCGCCCCTGTGATGAGCTTCGCGAAGCGCCTTGAGCGCGTCGTCGGCGGGCGGCCGGTCGAGCGGGTGCCGCCAGGTCGGCACGATCACCAGGTCGGCTTCGTCAACGGCGTCCAGACCGTACGGTGCCGACAGCGCGATGCCCGCGTCCGTCCGCACCGGGCCGCCCTCGGCGGAGACCGCCCGCACGTCGAACTCCGGCGCCCCGGCCCGCCGTTCGCCGAAGACCGCGATCGGCACGGAGGCCTCGAACAGCGGGATCTCGTCGAACATCACCACGGCGATCGTCCTGAACCCCATGGCGGGATCCTATCGGTGGCTGTCCTTCCGGCCACTCGTGGGCCGTCGGAGGCCACGGCAGGCTGGGCCGTATGAGATACGCCGACATCGTGGTCCCGGAGACCCCGGCCACCCGCGCCGCCCTTGAGGTGGCGACCGCATACTGTTCGCCCGCGCTGCTGAACCACTCCGTGCGGGCCTACCTGTGGGCCGCGGCGTACGCCGCCATGAACGACATCGCCTTCGACGCCGAGCTGCTGTACGTCTCCTCGATGCTCCACGACCTCGGCCTCGTCAGGGAGTTCGACAGCCACACGGTGCCGTTCGAGGAGGCGGGCGGCCACCTCGCGTGGGTCTTCTGCGCGGCGGCGGGATGGCCGGTGGAACGGCGGGTGCGCGCCTCCGAGGTGATCGTGCGCCACATGTGGGACGAGGTGGACGTCGAGAAGGACCCGGAGGGACACCTGCTCGAACTGTCCACGGGCCTGGACATCTCGGGAAGAGGACCGGAGGCGTTCCCCGAGGCGCTGAGGACCGAGATCCTGGAGCGCCACCCCCGCCTCGGGATCGCCGACGAGTTCGTCGCCTGCTTCGAGGACCAGGCGAGACGCAAGCCCACCAGCCTGGCAGGACGGTTCGTCCACAACGGCTTCGCCGCCCGCGTCGCGGCGAACGTCCTGGACAGGTGACACGCGGCGGGTTGAAAGCCGTGCCCGCCGCGCTCACGGGACGGTGGTCAGGAGCCGTTCTTGGGGCCGGTGCTCTGGACGACGTCGAAGGACCAGAGGGTGGAGTCGGTCGCGGCGGGGCCGCCGTGGCCGTGACCCTGACCGTGGCCGTGTCCCTGGCCGTGTCCCTGCTGGCCCTCGGTAGAGGCCTGGGCGTGGCCTCGCTGGAAGGCCTGGCTCTCGGTCCAGCGCTGGAAGTCCTCCTCGGACCGCCAGCGGGTGTAGACGAGGTACTGGTCGGTGCCCTCAAGCGGGCGGAGCAGTTCGAACCACTCGAAGCCGTCGGCGGCCTCGACCATCCCGGCCCGGCCCGAGAAGCGGCGTTCCAGCTCCTCACGCCGTTCGGCGGGGACGGTCAGCACATTGATCTTCACAACGCTCATGAACTCATCCTGCCCCACGGGGTCGACGCCGGGCTGCGAGGCTAACGCCTTTCCAGGTTCACCCTGGTGATGGCCGGTACGTGGGCCAGTTCGAGGGCCTGGCGCATGTGCGGGATGGCACGGCGGCCGAGTTGCTCGCGCAGCGCGCTCATCGGCAGGTCCTCGTCGGCGACGACGCGCAGCCGTACGGCCGGATGGGCTTTCGTGCCGACCATCGCGGCGCTGGCGCTCAGGACGGCGGGGTGGGCGCCGACCTCGTCGGCGACCGCGTCGGCGACGGTCGAGCCGCGCACGTCGGTGGTCCCGCCCGAGCTGTGCTGCAGACGGAGGTCGCCCAGCTTGTCACGCCGTCCCTGCACGAAGAGCCAGCGCAGCCCGAACAGGGCCAGCACGACCGCGGCCAGGGCGATCGCCCACCACAGCCACGGCGAGTAGGTGGCGAAGGCGGTCCGCACCGGGTCGTTGACCAGCGGTTCGTCCCCGGGCGCCACCGCCCTGGGCAGCGCGTGCGTGCCCCTGGCGAGTGTGTAGCCGCCGAGGAGCAACAGCAGCAAACCCATGATCAACAGGCCGATCCTGTTGCCGCGTCCGGTCTTCCTGTTCACGGCGCTCACTCCCCTCGCAGGCGCACACGCACCGGGTAGTCCTTCAGCGGGCCGAGGGCGGCGATCCGCGTGGTCACGGCCCGTTGTACGGCCTCGGCGAGCCCGGCCGGCTCACGCAGCGGGCTGTGGGCCGTCACCTCGGCGGTCTTGCCCCGCAGCTTGACGCGGGCGCGGTCGATCCCGGGCACCTGCTCGGCGGCGTGGGTCAGGGCACGGGTGAAGCCCCTCGGCTGCATGCCGATGATCAGTTCCGGGTCGCCCGTCCTGACCGGGATGAGCCTGGGCCGTCCCGGGATGAGGGCCAGCAGCACCAGCAGCAGGCCGAGCAGGGCGGCGACCCCGGCGCCGAAGAGCACCCTGGAGTCGTCCCACCTGGTCGTGGACGCCCAGGAGAGCATCCGGTCGTACGGTATCCAGCGCAGTGGGCGGCCGAGCAGCGCGGAGATGACCTCCGCGGCCACGAGGGCACCCAGCGCCGTCATCAGCACGGCGGTGATGACGGCGGGGACCACCCGGCGCGGACGGAAGGCCCTGACGGCCGCCCGGTCCGCGGCATGGTTCCTCGGAACCCGCGCGGGCGGGGAGGTCTCCTCCGTGACCTCCGCGCCGGGTGCGGTGAATGTCCCGGGGGCGGGACCCGCCCCGGAGACAGGATCCGGGACGGGCCTTTCCCCCGAGGTGGGGCTCTGGGTCCCGGGGATGGGGACGGTGTCGTCCTCCGCTCCCCAGGAGCCTGAAGGAGGGTTCGAGGGAGGGATGGTCATCCTTCCTCCGGTGGGGTCTGTGGGGGCGGTCCCTGCTCCTCGGGGGAGGGGACCACCCCGGTCACGTCGAGGTCGATCTGGCCGACGGACAGCCCGGTCAGCGTGTGGACACGCTCGCCGACGTGCCGCCGGATCTCCTCGGCCGTCTCCAGCAGCGGGGCCGGGTAGTCGACGGAGACCTCGAGCTCCAGCAGCGCGAGCCCTCCGTCGACGGTGGCGTGGGTGTGTTTCCCGAAGGTCAGCGGCCCCCGCTCGCGGACCTCCCGCACCCGTTCCACCTCCCTGGCCGCGCAGGCCGCGATGCGGGTGACGACCCGCTCGGGGATCTCCGTCCTGCCTCTCAGCTCAGCCGGTACGGCGGGCCGCGAGGTGGCCGGTGTCCCAGAGGGAGCCGTCACGTCGGCCGGTGCGGTCATCGTCGTCTCGTCGAGAGCCGGGAGACGTCGATCTCGCCGCCCTCGGCGATGCGGCCGATGAGGAAGCCGACGGCGCCGAGCACGAGCACCAGCAGGAAGGCGCCGAGGCCGCCGAACGCGGCGGCGAAGCCGAGGGCGATGCCGACGGTCAGTCCGGCCACCGACCAGATTGGGAACTGGTTCATCGAATACCTCCGATATAGACGTTCACGGGACGATCCCCGACCAGGGGCGCGAGCGCGGCCCGCACCTCGTCGGCGATCTCCGGCAGCGGTCGTGTCGGCAGGGCGACGATGGAGATCTCGACCTCGTCCTCGCGCAGGGCGACTCCGGAGACCCGCTCTCCCGGCAGGTAGGTCGCCACGGTCCCGAAGGGGCCGCCCGACAGGTCGGCCACGCCGGGGCAGCGCCGTACGGTGTCGGCTATCTCGTGGGCGAGTTCGGTCACTGGACGCGCGGTTCCTGCTCGGGCTGGTCCTGTTTCTCGTTGCCGTCCTTGTCGCCGGGCAGGTGAACGTCGTCGACCTTGATGTTGACCTCGGTCACCTCAAGCCCGGTCATGCGCTCGACGCCGGTGATCACGTTGCGGCGTACGGAGGCGGCCAGGTCGGGGATGGCCACGCCGTACTCGACGACCAGGTCGAGATCGACGGCGGCCTGCCGCTCGCCCACCTCGACGGACACGCCCTGGGTGGCGGTGCTCTTGTCGCCGCCGACGATGCCGCGTACGGCGCCCAGTGCCCGTGCCGTGCCGACGCCCATGTTGTAGACGCCGTTCACCTCTCTGGCCGACAGGCCCGCGATCTTCGCGACGACCCCGCTGTCGATGCTGGTGGTCCCCTTGGGAGTCACCAGGCCTCCCTGGCTCGCGGCGACGTCGGTCCGAGCCTGCGCGGGGTTGCCCTCGCCCCTCGGCCTGTTAACCGTGTTGGCTTCGGTCACGTCGATTCCCTCCCCCGAGGGGAAGACGCACTGCTTCCCCGGAAGTTACCTATGGCTCCTCATACCCCCCATATGGGCACTAACCAGCACATACCTCTTCTTGGCGAAAACATATATATGGGCATTTAGGGTCTTTGTTGATCTTTTTGAAGTTGAGCGCTTTATGCGTGCTTTGGGGGAGTGATGGACAGGAGGAGGGGCGTGGACGGTCCGGTGGGACGCGGGGCCCTACTAGCCTTGTCGTGTGCGTATAGCGAGGTTCTCCACAGGTGAGGGTGTCGGGTTCGGCGTGGTCGAGGGTGGGCCAGGCGAGGAGTTCATCTCCGCGATCTCCGGACACCCGTTCGGCCCGATCCAGTTCACCGGCGAGCGACACTCGCTCTCGCGGGTCAAGCTGGTGGCGCCCATGCTGCCCAGCAAGGTCGTCGCGATCGGCAAGAACTACGCCGACCACGCCAAGGAGATGGGTGGCGACGTCCCCGGCGAGCCGCTGGTCTTCCTCAAGCCCTCGACCTCGGTGATCGGGCCGGGAGAGTCCATCTCCTACCCGACCGGCCTGAGCAGCAGGGTCGACTACGAGGGCGAGCTGGCGGTGGTCATCGGCAGGCTCTGCCGCGAGGTCCCCGCGGAACGCGCCCACGAGGTGATCTTCGGCTACACGTGCGCCAACGACGTCACCGCCCGTGACCTGCAGAAGAAGGACGTGCAGTTCACCCGGGCCAAGGGCTTCGACACCTTCTGCCCGCTCGGCCCCTGGATCCAGACCGAGCTGGACGCGGCCGACGTCGGCATCACGACGACCGTGAACGGCCAGGTCAGGCAGAGCTCCCGCACCTCCAAGCTCATCTACGACATCCCCACGCTGATCGCCCACGTCAGCGCGGTCATGACCCTGATCCCCGGGGACGTGATCCTGACCGGGACGCCCGAAGGGGTCGGCCCGCTGGACGTCGGCGACGAGGTCAGCGTCGCCATCGAAGGAATCGGCACTCTCACCAACCGGGTGGTCTCCCGTGATTAGGGTTCGTTTCGCCCCGTCCCCCACCGGCATGTTCCACGTCGGCGGCGCGCGCTCCGCGCTGTTCAACTGGGCGCTCGCCGAACAGGCGGACGGCAGGTTCGTGCTGCGCATCGAGGACACCGACGCGGCCCGCAACCGCCCCGAGTGGACCGAGGGCATCATCTCCGCGCTGGCCTGGATCGGCATCAGCGAGAAGAGCCCGATCTTCGAGGGGCCCTACTTCCAGTCGTCCTACGCCGAGCAGCACCGGGAGGCCGTGGCCAAGCTGGCCGCCGACGGCCGCGCCTACTACTGCACCTGCACCCGCGAGGACGTCAAGGCCCGCACCGGCTCCGAGCACCAGGGCTACGACGGCTTCTGCCGCGACCGCGGCCTGACCGAGGGCGCCGTACGGTTCCGCACCCCCGACGAGGGCGTCACCGTGGTCGAGGACCTGGTTCGCGGCACCGTCGAGTTCCCCAACAACGCGATGGAGGACTTCGTCATCGCGCGGGGCGACGGCTCGCCGCTGTTCGTCCTGGCCAACGTGGTCGACGACGTCGAGATGCGCATCAGCCACGTGGTCCGCGCCGAGGAGCACCTGTCCAACACCCCCAAGCAGCAGCTCCTCTGGGAGGCGCTCGGCCTCACCCCGCCCGTGTGGGCGCACGTGCCGGTCATCGTCAACGAGAAGCGCCAGAAGCTGTCCAAGCGCCGCGACAAGGTCGCCCTTGAGTCCTACCGCGACGAGGGCTACCTGCCGGAGGCGATGGTCAACTACCTGATGCTGCTCGGCTGGGGAACCGGCGAGGACCGGGAGATCATGCCCTGGTCGGAGATGGTCCCGCGGTTCAGGCTTGAGGACGTCAACCCGTCCTCGGCCTTCTTCGACGAGAAGAAGCTGCGGGCCTTCAACGGCGAGTACATCAGGGCGCTGCCCCTGGAGGAGTTCGTCGCCCGCAGCGAGCCGTGGCTCGAACCCGGCTGGGACCGCGAGACCTACGCCAGGGTCGCCGAGCTCGTCCAGACCCGCATCGCCGTCCTGTCGGAGATCAGGGACAACGTCGACTTCCTCTTCCTGGACGAGCCCGTCTTCGACCAGGCGTCGTGGGACAAGGCCATGAAGACCTCCGCCGCGGAGATCCTCACCGGCTATCTCGCCCGCCTGGAGACGGTCGCGACGGACCCCAACTCGCTCAAGACGGCCCTTGAGGAGGTCGGCGCGGAGCACGGCCTCAAGCTTGGCAAGGCCCAGGCGCCGGTCCGGGTGGCGATCACCGGCCGGACCGTCGGCCTGCCGCTGTTCGAGTCGATCGAGGTTCTCGGCCGGGAGCGGTCCGCGGCCCGGATCCGCGCCGCGCTCGCCAGGCTCGAAGCCTGAGGGGCGGGACCGGGGCGAGGACGAGTGTGAGGGCGACGGCGGCCCCCGCCGCCATCGCCACCCAGACCCCGGTCGCCCCCATCAGGGGCTCCAGACCGTAGGCGCAGGAGAGCTGGACCGCGAACCCCGCGAGGGTCGCGGCCAGCAGCCTGCCGCCCCTTCCCGTCGCCTGGAACGCCCCGCCGACGGCGATCAGGCCGCCGAACGGGACGAGATACAGCGGCATCCAGCGCAGGAAGTCCGTGGCCGTGGCCGCCACGGCGGGATCGTCGGTGAACAGGCCGGTCACCCACCGCGCGGACAGCGCGAGCACGACCCCGACGACCAACCCCGTCAGCAGGCCGTACGGCAGGGCAGGCCCCGCCTCGCCCGAGCGGGCCGTCTGGATGGTGCTCGCCTGGCGGAGCGCGTAGAACGCCATCACCCCGGCCAGCATGATCTTCATGCCGATGCCGTAGCCCGCCAGGGCCGCCACCCCGAGGCCGCCGACCACCCCGACCATGGCCATGCCGACGAGCGCCCTGGCCAGGAAGTCCCCCGACAGCGGAAGCCCGGCCCCGAGGATCTCGGCGGCGTCACGGCGGTTCGGGCCCTGCCGCCCTTCGCGGGGCGTCCGCCGTACGAGAAGGGTCAGGGAGAGCGCGAGCGTCGCCGCGCGGGCCAACACCGTCGCCCAGGCGGCCCCCTGGACACCCAGGCCGAACGTGTAGATGAACAGCGGGTCGAGGACGATCACCAGCGCGTTGCACAGCAGCGCGACGCGCATGGGGGTCGCGGTGTCGCCCCGCCCCTTGAAGATCCCGTCGGTGAGCGTCTGGGCGTAGAAGACGGGGAGCCCGGCCAGCGAGACCAGGTAGAAGTCCGCGGTCAGCGCGGCCGTCGTCGCGTCGTCGGTGAAGAGCGCCGCCAGCGGCTCCCGGGCCAGCACGCCGGGCACCGTGACCGCCAGGCTGACGACCGCCCACAGCAGCCACGCCGTACGGATCACCGGCGTGAGCGGCCGCCTGCCGTCGCGCCTGCCGACCACGATGGTCGTCCCGGTCCCGACCGCCAGGACGATCCCCAGGGCGAGGTGTTCCGTGGTGGTCGCGACCGTCACCGCGGCCACGGCCGGTCCGCCGAGCCCCGAGACCCAGAACAGGTCGATCAGGCCGACCGCGACCACGGCGGTCAGCAGCTCCACGTAGACCGGCAGGGCCAGGCGTATCAACGCCATCGCTATACCTCTTTTCGAGTTATCTCGTTTAGAGGTATAGCGATACGATGCACCCCATGGCAAGCGGCGATCTGACCCTGTCGATCCTCGGACTCCTCGGGGAGGGACCGATGCACGGCTACGAGCTCAAGGGACGGATCCTGGAGCTGAGCGGCCACCTGCGTCCCGTCAGCGACGGCGCCCTCTATCCCGCGATCACCCGTCTGGAGAAGGCCGGGCTCGTGGCGCGGCACGAGGAGGAGGGTACGGCGGCGGCCCGCAGACAGGTCCTCACGCTGACCGAGGCGGGCAGGGCGGAGCTGCGGCGCAGGCTCGCCGAGCCCGCCGACCTCGACATCAGCGACCAGACCCGGTTCTTCGGGCTGCTTGCCTTCCTGGAGCAACTGCCCGACCCCGCCGCCCAGGCGAAGGTGCTGCGCCGCCGCCTCGACTTCCTGGAGACCCCGGCGGGGTTCTTCTACCGGGACGGCAGGCCCCTGCGCGCCGAGGAGGTCACCGACCCCTTCAGGCGGGGCATGCTGCTGGTCGCCAGGGCCACCACCGCCGCGGAACTGGGGTGGCTGAGAGAGACCCTGGCGGCCCTGGAGGAGGCCTGACATCCGGTCAGAGGGGCGCGCGCTCCGGAGCGGCGGCGGGGGAGACGGCGCGGGCGGGCCGGGGCAGGCCGAGCGTGACGAGCAGCCCGGCGACCATCCCGGCCGCGGTGAGCAGCACCACGAGGAACCCGCCGTCGGCGGTGGCCGCGCGCAGCGCCTCGGGGGCCACCTCGTCAACCCCGAGGTCGGCGACGACGGTGAAGACCGCCAGGCCGATCGCGTTGCCGATGTTGAGCGCGGTGGAGACCATGCCGTTGGCGACGCCCTGCTCGTGGTCCGCGACGCCGGTCGCGCCCGCGATCCACATCGCGGTCCAGACGACGCCCTGCCCGACGCCGGAGACGACGAGCCCGGGAACCAGCAGCCCGTAGCCCGCCTCGGCGTCGAACCCGAGGGCGAGCGCCGCCGTACCCACCACGCCGACGGCGAAGCCGATCAGCAGGGTGGTACGGGTGCCGATCCTGGTGGCCAGGCGCTCACCGAGCTGGGTGCCGGTGGCGATGGCGACGGAGGGCACCAGGAAGGCGAGGCCGGTCTGCAGGGCGCTGTAGCCGTGCACGCTCTGCATCAGGACGGTGAGGAAGTACGGCAGGACACCGAAGGTCGCCATGTAGACGAAGGTGACGGTCATGCCGACGGTGAGACTGCGGTTGCGGAACAGGCGGAAGGGCATCAGCGGGTCGGCGCTGCGGGACTCGATGACCACGAAGGCCACCGAGAGCACCACGGCCAGCGCCAGCGCGCCGACCACCGGCGGGCTGCCCCAGCCCAGCTCGGGGCCCTCGACGAGCGCGAAGACCAGCAGCGTCGATCCTGCGGTCGCGCTGAGCGCGCCGGGGAGGTCGAACCTGCGCCGTTCCCGCCCGGCCGGGTCGCGCGGGATGACGAACAGGGCGGCCAGCGCGACGAGCCCGGCCAGGGGGACGTTGACGTAGAAGACGGCGGGCCAGCCGAAGCTCTCGGTGAGCAGGCCGCCGAGCAGCGCGCCGATGGTCAGTCCGCTGGCGCCCGCGCCACCCCAGATCGCGAGCGCCCGGTTGCGCTGCGGTCCCTCGGCGAAGAGGTTGTTGATCAGCGACAGGGTGGACGGCAGCAGCAGGGCGCCCCCGACGCCCTGGACGGCACGGGCGACGATGATCGTCACCGGGGTGGTGGCCAGGCCGCCCGCCAGCGAGGCGACGCCGTACAGGGCCAGGGCGAGCACGAAGACGCGCCGTCGCCCGAGCAGGTCGGCCGCGCGCCCGCCGAACAGCAGGAAACCACCGGCGAACACGACGTACGCGCTGACCACCAACTGTTGGGTCTGCCCAGGAAAACCCAGGTGGGAGCCGATCTCGGGAAGCGCGACGAACACGATGTTGAGGTCGAGCGCGTAGATCAACTGCGCCAGGGCGAGCAGGGTCAGGATCCAGCCGAGCCGTTTGCGGTTCCCACTCGGCGCGGGTGACTGTGACATGAGGGTGCCCCTTTGTCGGTGTTGTTTGTGGATGTCGGCCGACAACACGCGGAGGTCATTGGTACGTAGTTTTACGTATAGTCGTACGGTTCCACAAGTCGGGGTCCTTTGCGAAACTCACCGTTCGTATGTCTGGCTACAGTGGGACCATGAGCTACCGCCACCCCGGTCGCGACCAGATCCGGATCGAGGACGTCCTGTCCGCGCTGGGAAACCGGCTACGCCTCGACGCCGTCCGCGTGCTCGACGCCGGAGGGGAGCACAACTGCACGAGCGTCCTGAACGTGCTGGGCGTGACGGCGAAGTCGACCATGACGCACCACTGGCGGGTGCTACGGGACAGCGGGGTGATCTGGCAGCACCCCTCGGGGCGGGAGAACATGCTCACCCTGCGCCGCGAGGACCTCGACGCCCGCTACCCCGGCCTCCTAGATGCCATCCTCACCGGCGCCACCACCGACGCGGCCCAGACCCCCTCCTAGATCCGCCCCGGTGCCCCCCACGCCGCAGTGAAGGGTTTGGGGGTACCGGCGCCGTGCGTGAAGAGTGTCGGTTCGGGCGCGCCGACGCTTGGACTGAGGAGCGAAGGAGCGAAGCGGATGAGCGACGAGGGAAAGCGTTGGCCTCAGGCGCCCGAACCCCGCAGCGCCGCAGGCGCTGCAAATCAGCAGAGTCCGCGGCGCTCCAGCAACGGCTCAATCCTCGGAGCGTGCCCCCGAAAAGCCTCGAAGGCCTCCATGACGTCCACGGAGCCGCCGACGGACAGCAGGGTCGTTCTGAAGTGGTCGCCGTTCTCGCGCCGGAGGCCCTCGTTCTCCTTGAACCACTCGACGCTCTCCGCGTCCAGCACCTCGCTCCAGATGTAGGAGTAGTAACCGGCGCTGTAGCCGCCGACGCCGCTGGAGAAGATGTGCGCGAAGTAGTTGGTCCGGTAGCGGGGCCGGACCAGGTCGAAGGCGATTCCCGCGCTCTCCAGGGCCTGGGCCTCGAACGCCTCGGGGTCCTCGACGCCCTGGCTGGGGGCCAGTTTGTGCCAGGCCCAGTCGAGGAGCGCGGCGGCGAGATACTCCACGGTCGCGAAGCCCTGGTTGAACTTCTCGGCCGCCTTCATCTTCTCCAGCAGTTCGGCGGGCACCGGTTCGCCGGTCTCGTGGTGCCTGGCGAAGTTGGCGAGGACGGAGGGCCAGGTCGCCCACATCTCGTTGACCTGGGAGGGGTACTCGACGAAGTCCCTGGGCACCTCGGTCCCGGAGACCCTGGGGAAGCGGACGTCGGAGAACAGGCCGTGCAGGGCGTGGCCGAACTCGTGGAAGGCCGTGGTGACCTCGTCGAAGGTCAGCAGCGTCGGCCCTTCGGTGGGCTTGGTGACGTTGAGGTTGTTCATCACCACCGGCAGGTGGCCGAACAGGTGTGACTGGTCCACGAGGTTGTTCATCCACGCGCCGCCGCGCTTGGTCGGCCGCGCGTACGGGTCGAGGAGGAACAGGCCGAGCTGTGAGCCGTCGGCGTCGAACACCTCGAAGGTCCGTACGTCCGGGTGGTATCCGGCGAGGTCGTCACGCTCGGCGAAGGTGATCCCGTACAGCTCGCCCGCGGCGTGGAAGATGCCGTCGCGAAACACCCGGTCCAGTTCGAAGTAGGGGCGCAGTTCGGCGCCGTCGAAGTCGTAGCGCGACTTGCGCACCTTCTCCGCGTAGAACGACCAGTCCCACGGCTCGATGGGGAACCCGGCCTCCTGGGTCAGCGCCTCGGCCTCGCGGCGGGCGTTGGCGACCGCGGGGCCGACCAGTTTGCCGAGCATCTCCTCGACGGCCTCGGTGGTCTTGGCCGTCTGGTCGGCCACGGAGTAGGCGGCGTGGTCGGGATAGCCGAGCAGGGCGGCGCGTTCGGCGCGCAGGGCGGCCAGCCGTACGGCCAGGTCGAAGTTCTCGGGGGCCCGGTTCACCGAGAGCTCGTAGAGCCGTCTGCGGGTGTTCCTGTCGGTCAGTTCGGCCAGGGCGGGCTGGTTGGTGAAGTTGAGCAGCGGCAGGACGTACTCGCCGTCCTTCTCGATGGCCCTGATCGTGCTCTCGGAGAGCCCGTCGAGCTCGGCGGCGTCCTTGACGACGAGGGCGGAGGCGGTCGAGGCCTTCAGCAGGTTCTGGGAGAAGGCGGTGGCCAGGCGGGTCAGCTCCTCGTTGAGCTCCCTCAGGCGCTGCTGCTCGGATTCGGACAGGTCGGCCCCGGCCCTGACGAAGTCCACCCGGTACTTCTCCAGCAGCCATGCCTCCTGGGGATCGTCGGTCGAGACCTGCCTGATCCGCTCGTAGAGGGCGCGGTTCAGCCGGATGGCGTCGCCGTGCTTGGTCAGTTTGGGGAAGACCTCGGTCTCGATCTCCCTGATGCGGTCGGTCGCGTCGGAGGCGGCGACGGTGGAGAAGACGGTAGTCGTCCTGTACAGGACCTGCCCCGAGCGTTCGAGTGCCTCGATGGTGTTGGCGAACGTGGCGGGCTCGGGGTCGGCGGTGATCGCCTCGACCTCCCGCAGTTGCTCCGCCATGCCGTACTCGAAGGCGGGCAGGTAGTGCTCCTCCCGGACCCGCGCGAAGTCCGGCAGCTGGTACGGCAGCGCGCTGGGGGCGAAGAAGGGGTTCTCAGCCAAGGTACGGGCTCCTCACGTGGGACCGGATCGGATCGGGGCGTCCTGCAGCAGCGTCGCACAGCCCCCTGCCGGGGGACAGCGGCGGCCTTCCCGGCAATCGTTTTGGCCTTGACCCCCAACCTGGGCTATTCTTTCGGAGTCGCCAGCGAGCCCCGCAAGGGGGTCAAGCGCGGTGGGGTATGGTGTAATTGGCAACACGACTGATTCTGGTTCAGTTATTCTAGGTTCGAGTCCTGGTACCCCAGCTGTGTCCCCCCTCTCGGGGGACGCCGCGGATTCCGTCTCATTGGAATCCGACGACAGTGTCACGGTCCCGTCGTCTAGTGGCCTAGGACGCCGCCCTCTCAAGGCGGTAACGCCGGTTCGAATCCGGTCGGGACTACCACTGTCAGCTAAAGCAAGGCTCCGTCGTCTAGTGGCCTAGGACGCCGCCCTCTCAAGGCGGTAGCGCCGGTTCGAATCCGGTCGGGGCTACCCAGGTGAACCCCTCGGAAGCATGGGCTTCCGGGGGTTTTCTGCATTTCCGGGAAAAACCGTTTACGAAAGTGATCGTTCTTCCCGGCGGGAAATCAGAAAAGCCCCCGTGGTGCGCCCCCGAACGGAGGCGCACCACGAAGGGCGTCAGTTGTGGTTGGAGCGGGCCTTGAACAGGGCGCGCTTGGCGGCCTTGCCGACCTGCTTGTCAGGGTGGGCCTTGCCGATCGCCTCCAGGAGCTCCTCCAGGTGGGGGTGCGGCACCTTCCAGATCACGTCGAGCAGGTTGACGAGGTTCGGCACGTTGCCGATGTCGTCCAGGCTGCTGACGAACTCGGGGCGGCCGAGGCCCGCCGAGATGGTCAGCATGTCGAGGATCAGCCAGTGGGTGTCGGCCTGGGTGGGCGGCGGGGCGTCCTCGACGCCGAGCTGGGCCAGGTGCGTGGCCGCGTAGGGGCGCAGGGAGGGCTCGTCGAGGGCGTCCTGCCAGGCGGGCACCGCGACCTCGCCGAGCGAGCCGACCATGCTGGCCGCCTGGACCCTGACCAGGGCGTCCGCGTCGTCCTCGGCGGCGGCCTCAAGCAGCTCCCTGGCGGCCTTGGCGGGCTCGCGCAGCTCCATCCAGGCGGCGAACTCGGCGTCGGCCTCCTCCTCGGGCAGCTCCGCGCTGAAGGAGAGCAGGTCGAGGGCCGTCATCGCGTCGATGGCGGGGCGGGCGTCCAGCTCGATGTCGGAGTCGTCGGCCAGGTGGACGACACCCTCCATGCCGAGCGGCGTCAGCCGTACCTGGTCGTGCTCGACCTCGACCATGCCGTAGCCGGCGAGCCAGTCGAGCACGGGGGCGAGCGGGTCGCCGTACTGCGCGACGGCCGCGGCCCAGGCCTGGGGACCCTGGTCGTCGAACTCGGCGACGGCCTCCTCAAGCTCGGTGCGCAGTTCGGCCAGCGGCTTCGAGCCCGTGGCCAGCAGCACCCTGACCAGCAGTGCCCTGGTCAGGCCGGACAGGGCGATCGTGGCGTCCTCGTCGTCGAGCTCGGGGTCGCCGTAGTCGATCGAGTGCAGACCGGCCAGCCAGGCGTCCAGGACGTCGTCGTCCTCCTCGAAGGGCCACTCGGCGGTGTCGGGGTCGGCGCTGACGGTGTCCTCGCCCTCCGGCTGGAGGAAGTCGAGGTCGATCGCGAGGTTCCAGATGTTCCAGAGCGCGGGCACCGAGTCGGCCAGCGACGCGTCGTCCGTCTTGGGGACGGGCAGGGCGAGGGCGGCGAGGGCCTCGGTGATCTCCGCGTCGGTGAGCAGGCTCGTCTCGCCGACCCGGCGCTCTGAGCCGACCCACACCGCCAGGTCGCGGGCCTTGGTGATCAGCCTGACTCCCCGGGCGGCCGCTGCCAGCTCGCTGTCGGGACGGAGCCGGATCGTGTCCAGCTCCGCGAGCTCGTCGGCGAACGGCTCGAAGTCTCCCAGTCCGTCGATCTCGTCCTCTTCGTCTTCTTCGTCGTACTCGTCGTCCTGTTCGGCGACGAGGTCCTCCATCGCGTCGACGAAGTCGTCCTCGATGTCGTCGAGTTCGGCGAGCAGCTCCTTGAGCGAGGCGGACCCCGCGCTCAGCCTTCCCGTCTCGGACAGGAAGGTCAGGTAGGCGCGGATGGCGGGCACCATGCCGTCGGCGGCCGCGTCCGGGTCCTCGACGACCTGGGGCATCCGGTCGAGCAGGACGGCGCGCAGGTCGGCCCGCCTCCACCGGCCGACGTCCCCCGAGGCGATCAGCCGATGCCACAGGGCGACGGAGCCCACCAAATTGGAATCGCTGCCGGGCGCGTTCTCACGCGCCCAGAGGATGAAGTTTTGGAGCAGGGGACGCAGTTCAGCGGCGGCTGCCTCAATGCGATCTGTCACCTACCCAGCCTAGGGGGCCGGAAGGGTGCTCGCCTCCTCATATCGTACGGCTCAGTTGGCCCGTCGCATCGACTCGGTGATCCGTTCGGCGGCGGAGACCACGGGGGCGGCGTGCAGGCGGCCCGGGGTGCGGGTCAGGCGCTCGATCGGGCCGGAGACGGAGACTGCGGCGATGACCTTGCCCCCGGTGCCCCTGATCGGCGCCGAGACGCTGGCCACGCCCTGTTCGCGCTCGCCGACGCTGTGCGCCCAGCCCCTGCGGCGGACGCTGGCCAGGGTCGCCGCGGTGAACTTCGCCCCGCGCAGGCCGCGGTGCAGCCGGTCGGGCTCCTCCCAGGCGAGCAGGATCTGCGCGGCCGATCCGGCGAGCATCGGCAGGGCGGAGCCGACGGGGACGGTGTCGCGCAGCCCGCTGGCGCGCTCGGCGGCGGCGACGCACACCCGCTCGTCTCCCTGGCGCCGGTAAAGCTGGGCGCTCTCGCCGGTCAGGTCGCGCAACTGGGTCAGCACGGGGATGGCGACCGCGAGCAACCTGTCCTCACCGGCGGCGGTGGACAACTCCGACAGCCGGGGGCCGAGCACGAAACGTCCCTGCGTGTCGCGGGAGACGATGCGGTGGTGCTCAAGGGCGACGGCCAGCCGGTGGGCCGTGGGGCGGGCCAGGCCCGTGGCCTGGACGAGCTGCGCGAGGGACGCCGGGCCGGCTTCAAGGGCGTTGAGCACGAGAACGGCCTTGTCGAGTACGCCGACTCCGCTAGAGTTGTCCATACACCGATACTGCCGTCTCGACATATGAGAAAGCAAGTGGGGTGCGGAAAGCGATCGCAAGGAGGCGACATGGGCCGCACGCTGGCGGAGAAGGTCTGGGAGCAGCACGTGGTGCGACGTGCGGAGGGAGAACCCGACCTGCTCTATATCGACCTGCACCTCATCCATGAGGTGACCAGCCCGCAGGCGTTCGACGGCCTGCGCATGGCCGGGCGTCCCATCCGGCGTCCCGAGCTGACGATCGCCACCGAGGACCACAACGTCCCGACGGTGCTCGGCCCGATCTCCGACCCCGTCTCGCGCACCCAGGTTGAGACCCTGCGCAAGAACTGCGCGGAGTTCGGCGTGCGGCTGCACCCGATGGGCGACGCGGGCCAGGGCGTCGTGCACATCATCGGCCCGCAGTTCGGCCTGACCCAGCCGGGCATGACGATCGTCTGTGGTGATTCTCACACCTCGACCCACGGCGCGTTCGGCGGCATCGCCTTCGGCATCGGCACCTCCGAGGTCGAGCACGTGCTGGCCACCCAGACGCTGCCCGCCTACCGCCCCAAGACCATGGCCATCGAGGTCTCCGGCGAGCTGCCCGCCGGGGTCACCGCCAAGGACCTGATCCTGGCGATCATCGCCAAGATCGGCACCGGTGGCGGCCAGGGCTACATCGTCGAGTATCGCGGCGAGGCCATCCGCAAGCTCTCCATGGAGGGCCGGATGACCGTCTGCAACATGTCGATCGAGGCGGGCGCGCGGGCGGGCATGATCGCCCCCGACGAGACGACCTTCGAGTATCTCAAGGGCAGGCCCCACGCCCCCGTCGGCGAGGACTGGGACGCCGCCGTCGAGTACTGGCGGTCGCTGTCGAGCGACGAGGACGCCGTGTTCGACACCGTCGTCGAGATCGACGCCTCGGCGCTGACCCCGTTCGTCACCTGGGGCACCAACCCGGGCCAGGGTGCCCCGCTGGGCAGCGTGGTCCCGGCCCCCGAGGACACCGACGACCCGGCCGCCACCACCCGCGCGCTGGAGTACATGGGCCTGACCGCGGGGACGCCGCTGCGCGAGGTCGCGGTGGACACGGTCTTCGTCGGCTCCTGCACCAACGGCCGCATCGAGGACCTGCGCGCCGCCGCCGAGGTGCTGCGCGGGCGCCAGGTCGTCACGCGCACGCTGATCGTCCCCGGCTCGATGCTGGTCAAGCTCCAGGCCGAGCAGGAGGGGCTGCACGAGGTGTTCAAGGCCGCCGGTGCCGAGTGGCGCGAGGCGGGCTGCTCGATGTGCCTGGGCATGAACCCCGACACCCTCTCTCCCGGGGAGCGCAGCGCCTCGACCTCCAACCGCAACTTCGAGGGGCGTCAGGGCAAGGGCGGCCGTACCCACCTGGTCTCCCCGCAGGTCGCCGCGGCGACCGCCGTCACCGGAAAACTGACCGCGCCCGCCGACCTGGCCTAGGAGAAACTCACAATGGAAGCCTTCACCGTCCACACCGGCCGGGCCGTACCGCTGCGTCGCAGCAACGTCGACACCGACCAGATCATCCCCGCCGTCTGGCTCAAGCAGGTCAGCAGGACCGGGTTCGAGAAGGGCCTGTTCTCCGCCTGGCGCGAGGACCCCGGCTTCGTCCTGAACGACCCCGCCTACGCCGGGGCCTCGATCCTCGTCGCCGGTCCCGACTTCGGCACCGGCTCCTCGCGCGAGCACGCCGTCTGGGCCCTGCAGCAGTACGGCTTCCGCGCCGTGATCGCCCCGCGTTTCGCCGACATCTTCCGTAATAATTCCACCAAGATGGGGTTGCTCCCGGTGGTCCTGCCCGCCGCCACGGTCGAGGCGCTGCAGGCGGCGGCGGAGGCCGACCCGACCCTGGAGATCACCGTGGACCTGGCCGAGCGCCAGGTGCGCTGGGCGGGGGAGACCGCCGGTTTCGAGATCGACGACTACACCCGCTGGCGCCTGATGGAGGGTCTCGACGACATCGGGCTGACCCTGCGCAACGCCGACGCCATCGCGACATACGAGAATGGTCGGCAGCCATGGCTGCCGACGACCGTCTGACACGTTCAGAAGACGACCTGGCCCGGCGGTTGCGCGACGCGCACCGCCGGGTCCGTGTGTTGACCCTTCCCCAGGAGCAGCGGGCGCGTCTCGCCAGACGCCTGCTGACGATCTGTGACCTCGCCAAGCACGATCTTCCCCGTGCAGCGGGGCGTCTTGATTTATTCCTTCTCGACCTTGATGCTCTGGTTTCAGATACGCCAAGTGCTGGAAACATTGCGGAAGGTGATTGAGTCGTAGGGCTCCGTCCCCTAATTTCAAGCGGGCAAGGGGTTTCTCGCTCTGTTGAGACCTCAGGCCGTGAACAACCGGGTGAGACGGGCTACCTGCCTCATGACCCACTCCCAGACATCGGTAGCAGGGGGAGCAACCTTTATGAACAAGAAGGAACTCGTCGAGGCGATCGCCGATCGCGTCGGTGACAGGAAGACCGCGACCGAGGCCGTCAACGCGGTGCTCGACACCATTCAGAAGGCCGTCGCCAGCGGCGACAAGGTCTCCATCACCGGCTTCGGCGCCTTCGAGATGGTGCACAAGCCCGCCCGTTCCGCGAGGAACCCTTCGACGGGCGCCGAGATCAAGGTCGCCGAGAGCTGGGGTCCCAAGTTCCGTCCGGGCTCCGACTTCAAGGAGCTCGTCAACGTGGAGGGGAAGAAGGCCTCGAAGAAAAGGTAGGGCCTGCCCGGGCGCCGGGACTCCCGTCACGGGAGCCCGGCGCCCGGCTTTGTGCGCACCTGCGGGACCGCGCGGGCCTTGGGGCGGCAGCCGTACGGCGGGCGGATCAGGTGGGGACCGGGAACGTGGACAGCGTGACGTAGGTGATCCGGCCGCCGTCGAGGACGACGTTCACCCGCTGCCCCACCCGCAGAAGCCGTAGCGGCCCGGCGTCGAAGGCCGCGGCGTCGAACGGGATCTCCGTCCCGTCGTCGGAGTAGACGGACCCCGACCTGGTCACCGTGTCGAAGATCCGTACCGTCGCCTGCACCCGGTCATCGTAACCCCGCGCTCCTCACTCGGCGGGTCGCGGGTGCTCGGCGGCGTAGGACGCGAGCCCCCGGATGATGATCTCTATGCCGAGGTCGAACCGCTCGTCGTTCGTCCGCTGGAGCATGACGTCGGAGAGCTCGACGAGGTTCGGGAAGCGGTCGGGCGGCAGTTCCCTGAAGTAGCGTTCGAGCGTCTCCCTGATCTCGGCCCAGGACCTCTCGCTCACCGGCTGGTCCCTGGGGCTCTCGTCGACCTCCTCCTGACGGTCCTCCCAGACGCTCTCCTCGAAGGCGAAGCCGTTGATGAAGGTGGAGATCATGTCTCCCGCCGCGCCCGCGAGGTGGTCGGGCAGGCCGCCCGCGCGGAAGAGGGCGAGCAGTTGCTCCAGGTGGGGGAGCGCCTCGGCGCTGAAGGGGAAGCCGGTCATGGCGATCCTGGCCATGTCGCGGTGCTCGTGCAGTCTGGTCCGCCCGGTGCGGGCGTACTGCCTGATCTGCTCGCGCCAGTTGTCCGGGTCGGGAGGGGGCAGCTCCCAGTCGCGGAACATCCGTAGGTACATGAGTTCGAGCAGCTCGTCCTTGCTGCTGACGTGGGCGTAGAGGGCGGAGACCGCGACGCCGAGCTCGGCGGCGACCTGGCGCATGCTGAGCTTCTCGTAGCCCACGCGGTCGAGCACCGTGTAGGCGGCCTCGATGATCCGGTCACGGGTGAGCGGGATGCGGGCGGGCCCGGTCCTCCTGCGGGTCCGTTCCCATGGCAACGCGGGCAGCTCGTCACTCATGACGTCAGTGTAACGCCAAGGTGAACACTGCTCACTACACCGAACGTCGCTCGTTTTCACGACATATCTTGTCTTCGGCACCAATGCGACATATCTTAAGAACGCCGCACTGCTTGGCGAACGCCGTTCTTCGGGCGAACGCCGCTCGTGTATGGTGAACACTGTTCATCCAGGTTCATCCAGGTTCATTCAGGGCGTCCAGAGAACCCCTCCAACCGCAAGGAGTCCCCCCATGACCACGGGTGTGTCGGAACCGCTCAAGAAGGCGGCAGAGCCGCCCCTCTACCGGTGGCGCTGGGCCGCGCTCGCCGTCGTCCTGCTCGGCGAGGTGATGGACCTCCTCGACGCCATGGTCACCAACATCGCCGGGCCGACCATCAGGAACGAGCTGGGCGGCTCCGAGTCCGTCATCCAGTGGCTCGGCGCCGCCTACACGCTCTCGATGGCGGTCGGCCTGATCACCGGCGGCAGGCTCGGCGACATCTTCGGCCGCAGGCGGATGTTCGTCATCGGCGCCGCGGGATTCACCCTGGGGTCGCTGCTGTGCGGCCTGGCCCAGTCGCCCGAGTTGCTCGTCGGCGCGCGGGTCGTCCAGGGCCTGTTCGGCGCGATCATGCTGCCGCAGGGGCTCGGCATGATCAAGGAGATGTTCCCGCCCAAGGAGATGGGCGCCGCCTTCGGCCTGTTCGGGCCGGTCATGGGCCTGTCCACGGTCGGCGGCCCGATCCTGGCCGGATGGCTGATCGACGCCGACTTCTTCGGCACCGGCTGGCGCATGATCTTCCTGATCAACCTGCCGCTCGGCCTGGCCGCCGTCCTGATGGGGCTGCGCTTCCTGCCCGAGTCCCGCTCGCCGCACCCGCTCAAGCTCGACGTCCCCGGGGTGCTGCTGGCCTCCCTGGCCGGTGTGCTGCTGGTCTTCCCCCTGGTCCAGGGCAGGGAGAACGACTGGCCCGTGTGGGCCTTCCTGATGATGGGCGCCTCGGCCCTGGTCTTCGTGCTCTTCGGCTGGTTCGAGGCCCGCAAGAACCGGGCGGGCGGTGACCCGCTGGTCGTCCCCAGCCTCTTCCGCAAGCGTGCCTTCACCGGCGGCCTGGCGACGGGCCTGGTCTTCTTCTCCGCCATGTCCGGCTTCGCGCTGGTGTTCAACCTCTACACCCAGATCGGCCTCGGCTACTCGACGCTCCACGCGGCCCTGGTGATGATCCCCTGGTCACTGGGCATGGTCGCCGGGTTCGGGGTCGCGCAGGCGGTCGCCAGGTTCGGCCGCAAGGTCCTGCAGGGCGGCATCCTCGTCATGGCGCTCGGCATCGTGGGCGTCCTGCTGACGATCACCCAGGCGGGGGCCGGGGTGACGGCGTGGCAGTTCGTCCCCTCCCTGGCGGTCACCGGGCTGGGCATGGGCCTGCTGATGGCGCCCTTCTTCGACATCATCCTGGCCGGGGTCGAGCAGCACGAGACCGGCTCCGCCTCGGGCACGATGACCGCGATCCAGCAGCTCGGCGGCGCCGTGGGTGTGGCGCTGCTCGGCACGGTCTTCTTCGACCAGGCCGCGGCGGCCCTCAAGCCCGACTTCATCGGCGCGGCGGGCACGGTCCTGTGGGTGGTCGTGGGGATGCTCCTGCTGACCTTCGTCACGGCCTTCCTGCTGCCCAAGCAGGCCCGCGAGGGGGAGAACGCCGGGCACTGACCCCGCCACGCCACGTCCGCGGGGGCCCGCCGTTCGGCACCGAACGGCGGACACGGCGGGCAAGGGCGGGTCAGACGTCGGAAGGACGGGGAGCCCCCTCAGAGGGGGACTCCCCGTTGATCTTTTCGACCACCGCGAGGGTGCGGGGGCCGACCCCGAGGGACAGGGCGGTCTCCAGGTCGTCGGGGGTGTCCACGTCCCCGCGCACCGAGACGACCCCCTCAAGGCAGAGCTCCTTGGCACCGCGCAGCAGATGACGCTCGCGCGACTCGCCGCCGAAGCCGGGGGTGAACGGGACGCCGGGCCGTACGCCGTAGAAGGTCGTGCCGATCTCGGCCGCGTCGGGCAGGAACGCCTGGTCGAACTCACCGGCCGCGGCCAGCACCAGGGCGAGTTCGGCGGGCCGCAGCGCGGGCAGGTCGGCCTGGAGCGCGCCCACGGCGTCGGCGGGCGCGAGCCGTACGGCCTCGGCGGCGCCGTGACGCAGCGCCGCGTTCAGGCCCGCCTCAGGATCGCCGACCACGTGGGCGCCGACCTCGGCCAGCGCGGGCGCCGCGACCGGATCGCTCGTCACCACCACGACACGCGCGACCGCCGGGCAGGCCAGCGCGGCCTCGACGGTGTCACAGGCGATCGCCACGGCGAGGGCGGCCCGGTGTGGGCCCGCGGCCCTCGACAGCCGTGTCTTGGCGGCGACCAACGTCTTGACCGGCACGACGAGGGTCCAGGCGGAACTCTGCTGAGCAGGCATAGCCTTAAGCATCCCGCCTCGACATCCCGTACGGCCAACCGGGACACTTGGGGCGCACCCCTGCGTATGGAGGAGCTCATGAGACGTCCTGGCTGGCCTTCCCGGTTCTGGGTCACCCTGGCCGTCGCGATCGTCAAGCCGATCTCGTGGCTCCTGGTCAGGAAGGACTGGCGCGGGGCGGAACGGCTGCCCAGGAACGGCGGGATCATCCTGGCCGTCAACCACCTGTCGTGGCTCGACCCCATCCTGGTGGCCCACTACCTCTACAACAACGGCCGCTGGCCGACGATCCTGGCCAAGTCGGGGCTGTTCTCGGTGCCGCTGCTCGGGCACGCGGTGCGCGGGCTGATGGCCATCCCGGTCCACCGGGGCAGCGCGGAGGCCTCCCGCTCGCTCGCCGAGTCGGAGCGCAGGATCGCCGAGGGCGCGTGCGTGATGTTCTATCCCGAGGGCACCTGCACCCGCGACCCCGACCTGTGGCCGATGGAGGGCAAGACCGGCGCGGCGCGGCTGGCCCTGGCGACCGGGGCGCCGGTGATCCCGGTGGCGCACTGGGGGGCCCAGGAGATCCTGCCCTACGGCGGCAAGCGGCCCAGGATCTGGCCGAGGAAGACCTTCCACGTGCTGGCCGGGCCGCCGGTCGACCTGCGAAGTACGAGGGCCTTCCGCTGCACGCCGACGTCCTGCGCGCGGCGACCGCGGACATCATGGCGGCGGTCACGGCACAGCTCGCCGAGCTGCGGGGGGAGAAGGCCCCGCCGACACCGTTCAAGCGTCCCTCGGACCACTGACTTCGACGTACGGTGATGAAATGACCAAGGCGGCTGTATTCGGCACGGGTTCGTGGGGCACGACATTCGCGATGATCCTCGCGGGCGCGGGTGGCAAGACCGTTCTGTGGGGCAGGCGCCCCGAGATCGTCGAGGCGATCGACCGCCGCCACGAGAACCCCGACTACCTGCCGGGCGTCCGCCTGCCCGAGACCCTGCGCGCGACCACCGACCCGGCAGAGGCCCTGGACGGGGCCGACTTCGTGGTGCTCGCCGTACCGTCACAGACCTTGCGGGCGAACCTGGTGGGCTGGAAGCCGTACCTCCCGCAGGACGCGGTGCTGGTCAGCCTGATGAAGGGCATCGAGCTCGGCACGACCAAGCGGATGAGCGAGGTGATCCACGAGGTCGCCGAGGTGCCGAAGGAGCGGGTCGCCGTCGTCTCCGGCCCCAACCTGGTCGGGGAGATCGTCAGGGGACAGCCCGCGGCGGCCGTGGTCGCCTGCTCCGACGAGCGGACCATGGAGCGCCTCCAGGAGGCCTGCCACCTGCCGCCGTGGTTCCGGCCCTACACCAACCCGGACGTCGTCGGGGTCGAGCTCGGCGGCGCGGTCAAGAACGTGATCGCCCTGGCCGTCGGCGTCTCGGCGGGGATGGGGCTCGGCGACAACGTCGGGGCCATGCTGATGACCAGGGGACTGGCGGAGATCTCCCGCCTCGGCGCGGTGCTCGGCGCCGACCCGCACACCTTCGCCGGACTGGCCGGAATGGGCGATCTCATAGCGACCTGTACATCCCCATTGTCCAGGAACCGTACCTTCGGTGAGAATCTTGGCCGAGGGATGACGCTGGCCGAGGTCGTCGCCGCGACCAAGCAGACCGCCGAAGGGGTCAAATCCTGCGAGTCGGTTCTGGAACTGGCCAGGAAGCACGATGTCGAGATGCCGATCACGGAGGTGGTTGTGGCCGTCGTGCACGACGGGTTGCCTCCCGAGGAGGCCGGGAACCTGCTGATGTCGCGAACCCTCAAACCAGAACGGTACGGCGTTTGACCTCCCTGTCGTCCTCGCCGCCGAGGACACGGGAGAGGAGGCCCGGGATCCCGCCGACACCGCGAGGGAGGGAAGCGCCGTCGCCCCGCCCCGGGATCGGAGCACCCCGGCGCGAATACGGTGAGCCGACGCATCCGCAGACCCAACGGTGAGAACACCCGTGCGGTCCACCTGCCCCCCTTGACCGACCCCCGGCAGAGCCCGCTCGGCCTGCCGGTGTGGCGCAGCTCCGACTGGGGCTTCGCGGACTCGGCCGAGAGAAGCTCGGGCTCCGTCCACGATGAACACGGTGAGGTGGACAACCCCACGACCGCCGCCTTCGCCGCCGCGGTCGCCTCGCTCGAAGGGGCGGCGGCCCCCAAGGACGTCGCCGGGCAGGCGTTCGCCTCGGGGATGGCCGCGATCACCGCGGTCCTGATGACCTTCCTGCGCGCGGGGGCGCACATCGTCGCCCCGGCCCCCGTCCACGGCGGGACCTACTCGTTGATCACCAACGTGCTCTCGCGCTTCGGCGTCTCGGCGGGCTTCGCGGACTACGGCGACCTCAGCAGGGTGAACGCCGAGGTCAGGTCGAACACGAAGATCATCTACGCGGAGACCCTGTCCAACCCGACGATGGCCGTCTCCGACATCCGCGGCCTGTACCGCATCGCCCGCAGGGCGGGGGCGCTGCTGGTCGTCGACTCGACCTTCGCGACCCCGGTCGTCTGCCGCCCGCTCGAACACGGCGCCGACCTGGTCGTCCACTCGGCGACCAGGTATCTCGGCGGTCACGACGACTGCGAGGGCGGCGTCGTGGTCGGCCGTCCCGACCTGATCACGCAGCTCGGCGAGGTCCGCGTCGACACCGGCGGCACGCTCTCGCCCGACGACGCCTTCCTGCTCCGCAGGGGGTTGGCGACCCTCACGCTGCGGGTGCGCAGGATGTGCTCGACCGCGATGGTCTTCGCCGCTGCGGTGGCCAAGCACCCCGCGGTGCGCCGGGTCGACTACCCCGGCCTGCCGGGACACCCCGGCCACCAGCTCGCCAGGCACCTGTTCGACTCCGGTCCCGAGGGCACGAGGTACGGCGCCTGCGTGACGGTCACCCCGCACGGCGGCTACGACGCGGGTGTCGCGCTGGCCGACGGCCTCGGGATCGCCTCGATCGCCACCTCGGTCGGCGGCACCAGGACCAAGGCCACACACGTCGCCTCGACGAGCCACCCGCAGTTCGGCGGGGACGCCGCGGCGGTCCGCTTCTCGATCGGTCTTGAGGACGCGGAGGACCTCATCATGGACGTGACGAGAGCGCTGGACGCCCTTCTCGACCAGAGGGACCCGGATCGGGACGATAGGCGCGTCTGACACCCGGGATGACGGCCCAGAGGGGGTACATTCGGTCATCATGAGCGAGCAGCGCGAAACCCGCCCGCGGGTTGCAATCGTCTTCGGTGGCCGCAACTCCGAGCACGGCGTCTCCATCCTCGGGGCGGGGAGCGTCCTTGAGGCCATCGACCGGTCCAAGTACGAGGTCGTCCCCGTGGGCATCGCCCAGGACGGCCGGTGGGTGATCGCCGCGGGCGAGCAGCGCTACGCGATCGAGGACGGCGCGATGCCCGTCGTCGACGCCACGGGGACGGCGCTCGCGCTGCCGTCGGGCGGTGAGGCGCTGGTCGCCTACGAGGCGGGCAGCATCCCGGTCGACTTCGGCCAGGTGGACGTCGTCTTCCCCGTGATGCACGGCCCCTTCGCCGAGGACGGCACGATCCAGGGGCTGCTGGAGATGGCCGGGGTCCGCTACGTCGGCTCCGGGGTGCTGGCCAGCGCGGTCGGCATGGACAAGGGCTACATGAAGATGGTGCTGGCCGCCGCCGGGCTGCCGGTCGGGCCGTACGTCGTCGTGCGTGACCGTGACTGGCGCACCGCCCGCGAGCGGGTGCTCAAGGAGGTCGAGGAGCTCGGCTGGCCGGTCTTCGTCAAGCCCGCCCGCGCCGGGTCGAGCCAGGGCATCTCCAAGGCCAACGACCGCCAGGAGCTCGAACGGGCCGTGGAGTTCGCCCGTGAGCACGACCCCAAGGTGCTGGTCGAGGCCGCGATCGTGGGCCGCGAGATCGAGTGCGCCGTGTTGGAGTCGCCCGGCGACGAGGCGCCGAGGGCGAGCCTGCCCGGTGAGGTGCTGGTCCACGGCGACCACGAGTTCTTCGACTTCGAGGCCAAGTACATCGGCGACGAGATGTCCCTTGCCGTGCCCGCGGACATCCCGGCCGAGGTGGCCGAGGAGCTGCGCGCGATGGCCGTGCGCGCCTTCGAGGCGCTGGGCTGCGAGGGCCTGTCCCGGGTGGACTTCTTCTACACCGAGGACGGCGGGCTGGTCCTCAACGAGATCAACACGATGCCCGGCTTCACCTCGGTCTCGGTCGCGCCGCAGCTGTGGGCCGCCACGGGCGTGCCGTACGCGGAACTCGTGGACCGGCTGATCCAGCTGGCCCTGAACCGTGAGCCGGGTCTGAGGTAGGTCAGCCCGTCTGGGGGAGGGCCGCCTTGATCGGCTCGGAGAGGTCGACCAGGACGTTCCCCGGGACGTGCTCGCGGGAGATCGTCACCTCGACGTAGGCCTGCCTGCCGATCGCGGTGAACAGCGCGGGCCTGACGGGGTCGTTGAACCACGCGACCCCGTTGATCTCCGGCACCTCGTCGGTCGCCGCCATGGTCACCGGCCGCGTCACCCCGCAGCGCAGCGCGATCCGCGCCTGCCCCCACACCGCGACGTACGGCGAGGCGGGCGTGGACTCGACCCGTTCGACACCGTCGAGCGTCCTGGGCAGCCGTCCGCCGAGCGCCTTGCACGCGGCCGCGGCGGCCCCCTCGGGAGCGGGAGGATCCACGCGGACCGCGCCGCCGCATCCCGCCAGGAGCAGGGGGAGACAGGCGAGCGCGGCCCAGCGGGCGGACCGGAGTGACATGGGGTTTCCCGGTGAGGTCAGATATGGACGATGGGACACGTAAGCGTACGTGTGATGCCCTCCACCGCCTGAATCTGGGCCACCACCATCTTGCCGAGCTCATCCACATTGCGGGCTTCGGCGCGGACGATCACGTCGTAGGGACCGGTTACGTCTTCGGCCTGCGTGACACCGGTGATCAAGGCGATCTGCCCGGCCACGTTCGCCGCCTTGCCGACCTCGGTCTGGATCAGAATGTAGGCCTGCACCATAACGTCCTCCCGGGCGATTGGATCAGTGCCGAAGGGCCACCGTACCCTGTGATGAACGGGAGGTGTGTCATCACAGTCGGAGATCTCGGCGAATTCGGAGTTGTTGCACGTATAGCCGAACGCTTGCCACAGGGTGGGACCGTGCTCCTCGGTCCCGGGGACGACGCCGCGATGGTGAGGTCTCCTGACGGACGGGTCGTCGTGACGACAGACTTACTGATCGAGGGTAGGCATTTCCGCCGCGATTGGTCCAGTGGCTATGACATCGGTCGTAAAGCGGCGGCTCAGAATCTTTCGGACATCGTTGCCATGGGGGCGCGGCCGACCGGCATCGTGGTCGGGCTCGGGCTGCCCGCGGACGCGGCCACCGGCTGGCTCGACGACCTCACCGACGGCTTCCGCGACGAGTGCGACCTGGTCGGCGCGAGCGTGGTCGGCGGTGACGTCACCCGCTGCGACCTGGTCGTGCTCGGGGTGACCGCGCTTGGCGACCTCGGCGGGCGCGCCCCGGTCACCCGCTCGGGCGCACGCCCCGGCGACGTGGTCGCGGTCGCGGGACGGCTCGGCCACGCCGCCGCCGGGCTCGCGCTGCTCGGCGCGGGCGAGACGGGTCCCGCCGAGCTCCTCGACGCCCACCGCCGCCCGATGCCCCCCTATACCCGCGGCCCCGAGGCGGCGGCGCTCGGCGCGACCTCGATGCTGGACGTCAGTGACGGGCTGCTGCAGGACCTCGGCCACGTCGCGGAGGCGAGCGGGGTGGGGATCGTGCTCCTGCCCGAGGCCTTCGTGATCCCGGCGCCCATGGGGAAGGCCGCCCAGCGGCTCGGGGCGGACCCGCTGGAGTGGATCCTCTCCGGTGGCGACGACCACGCGCTCGCGGCGACGTTCCCCCGGGGCGTACGGCTGCCGCCGGAGTGGGCCGTGGTCGGCCACGTCGAGGCGGGCGAAGGCGTGCAGGTCAGGGGGCGTTCGACGGCCTACGAGGGGTGGGATCACTTCAGGGAGTGAATTTTCCCACTTACTGTGACATTCGTTAAAATTGCGACAAACGGTTATTGAAATGGTATGAAGTTGGGCGGCCGAGATTCCCTAGAGGAAGGGGCGACATGGGCCGCCATGGTGGACATGGGGAAGACGTCTCCCGCAACCGGGGGAAACGTGAGCCGGAGTCAGCTCCGGAGCCCCCCCAACCGTCCGACCCCCGCGACGAGCTGATCGGGCGCCGGCTCCGTCCCGAGGAGTCCGCGATCACCGAACCCGCGAAGGGGTTCCTCGGATCTGGCTGGTCGGCCACGTCCGAGCTGTCCGACCCGGTCTGGCCGGGTGAGGAACGCCGACCGAAACGACGCGTCAGGATGGTGCTGCTCACCGCGGTCGCCGTCGTGGCCGTCCTCGGCGGAAGTGCCGCCGCCATCCAGCTGACCGGCGGTTCCGCCGACCCGACCACCGCCTGCCCGCCCGGCGGATGCGCCGTCGCCGCCTCGCAGCGGCCCGTCCCCGAGGACACCCTCGCCGACCCGGCCGACCCCGAGGACCCGGTGCCGACGGAGGGACCGACGGAGGAGCCCACCGAGGAGCCCGCGGAGCCCACCGGTCCCGCCACGGAGAAGCCGGAGCCGCGGACCCCCGCGCCCGCCACCACCCAGCACCGCCCCGGCCGTACCTCGGAGGCGAGGCCGAGCCCGACGCCCAAGACCGACCACACCCCGCGCCGTACCCCGCAGGCGAGGCCGACCGAGGACCCGGAACCGGCCCCCGAGCCGACCGGTGAGGCGCTCGTGCCCGGCGACCGGACACACGGGCCCAGCGAGACCCCGGGTGTCCCCGAACCGACCGCGACCCCAACCCCGAGCACTCCCGTCGCTCCGGGGGTCACCGTCGGGTTCGGCCTGGTCAAGGAGAAGGCCCAGACCTACACGGCCCAGCTCGTCATCGCCGCGGACGGCAAGCTCGACGGCCTGACGCTGAAGATGCCGGTCGGCGGCGAGATCACCGCGCTGAGCGGCGCCGAGTGGACCCAGGAGGGCGGGGTCCTGGTCCTCGACTCGGCCAAGGACCTGGACCCCGGGGAGAACCTGGTCGTCACCTTCAGCGCGGAAGGCCAGTCGAGCACCCCCAAGACCTGCCAGAGCCCCCAGGCCGACTGCGTGGTCGTCTGATCCGGTACGGCGGGCATGCCCGGGAGCTGGTTGGATGGGGCTCATGACCGATTCCGCCCCTCCCCGCGTGCTGACCGTCGCCGGATCCGACTCCGGCGGCGGCGCGGGCATCCAGGCCGACCTGAAGACGATGCTGGCCCTCGGCGTGCACGGCATGAGCGTCATCGCCGCGGTGACCGCCCAGAACTCGCTGGGCGTGCAGGGCTACTGGGAACTGCCCGCGGAGGCGGTCCGCGCCCAGCTCGACTCGGTGCTCGGCGACATCGGCGCGCAGGCGGTCAAGACCGGGATGCTCGCCTCGCCGACGCTGGTCGAGACGGTCGCCGAGGTGCTCGCCGGGGTCGAGGCGCCGGTCGTGGTCGATCCGGTCGGGGTGTCCAAGCACGGCGACACCCTGCTCGTCCCCGAGGCGGTCGAGACCCTCAAGACACGGCTGCTGCCGGTCGCGACCGTCGTGACCCCCAACCTCTGGGAGGTCGCGCAGCTCACCGGCGTCAAGGTCGAGGACGACCGCGACCTGCGCGAGGCCGCCGACGCCGTCCTCGCGCTCGGCCCGGCCTGGGCGCTGATCAAGGGCGGCCACCTGCCGGGGGAACCGGTCGACCTGCTGACAGACGGCACCCGGGAGTTCCGCTTCGGCGCCGAGCGCCACGACAACCGCCACACCCACGGCACCGGCTGCACCCTGGCCTCGGCCATCGCCTCCTACCTGGCCCTCGGCGAGGACGTCCCCACCGCCGTGGAGAAGGCCAAGACCTACGTCACCGGAGCCATCGCCAACGGCTTCGCCCTCGGCGCCGGCATAGGCCCCGTGGACCACGCCTGGCGCTGGCGTCAGCCGTACGGGGTCACAGGGACTCCGTGAGAAGGCGGCGGAGGACCTCCACGGTTCGGGAGGCGTGTTCTGCCTCCTCGCCGGTTCTGTGGTTCGACGCGACGGCGTCTGCCAGGGCAGCCAGCTGGTTCTGCGGCAGGTAGCCGTTCCCGAGGCGCAGGTGGAGCTGGACCTTGGGGCCGCCCTGGTCCTGGGCCATCAGGTGGGGGACCTCGCGCCCGGTCCTGCGCCTGCTGTCGCCGGTTCCCGTGTACTCGGGGGTGGAGCCGAGCCAGACGTGGGCCGTCGAGAGATCCGCCCTGCGGGTCCTGAACAGGCCACGGACCTCCAGCACGCTTCCGGTGAGCGTCGCCCTGAAGCGGAAGGCGGAGATGAGCCCGACCAGGAAGACCGTCGCGACCCCCGCGGGGATCAGCAGGAACAGGTAGCCGATCCGGAACGGGGAGTAGTCCGCGGGATAGGGCATGTTCCGGTCGGGCGCCATGAGGATCATGAACAGCGGAATCCCCACGAAGGGGATGACGAGGATCGTCAGGAGAATCTTGGAGCCCGTGCTCGCGCCGGCGCTCAGCCTGAGGGGGGTACTCACCCGCCCGACATTAGCCAGCCAGGGCCCTGGCTAAGAGAAGAATGTCCGGAAAAGGCACTGGAGAACACGACGCGGCCCGGTGCCCCTCTCGGGGACACCGGGCCGCGGGTGCGTCTGGCTAGCGGGTGACCTTGCCGGCCTTGATGCAGGAGGTGCAAACGTTCAGCCGCTTCGGCGTGCCGTTCACCACTGCGCGCACGGGCTGGATGTTGGGGTTCCAGCGGCGGCGGGTGCGGCGGTGCGAGTGGGAGACGTTGTTGCCGAAGGTCGGCTTCTTAGCGCAAACATCGCAGACGGAAGCCACGGTTCGCTCCTTAGATCAGTCGAGAGGCTCGATCCGCCGCGTCGGCGGCGGTCATCGGGCATGCCGGGACGACCGGCTGGCCAGACGAGAATACCCGACGCTTGGCCTCACATGACAACACGGACCGCCATGACCGACCGAACGGGGATAGTCCCAAGGGTCAACCGTAGCGCATTTCCGGCAACCGTCAGACGGCCCTGCCGGGCCCGTCCGCGTGGCGTCGCGGCGATTCTGTCGCACGAACGCGGTAGAAACTTGGGGTGACGAGCTTCGACGAGCCGCTGACCAAGGCGCTTGACCCCAAGACCGCCAAGCTTCTGGAGAGCGTCCTCGACCTGCGCACCGTGGGCGACCTGCTGCGGCACTACCCCCGCCGCTACGCCGAGCGCGGTGAGCTGACCGACTTCGAGGACCTCCAGCCCGACGAGCACGTCACGGTCGTCGGGGAGGTCACCAGGGCCATGCGCAGGCCCATGCGCAACAAGGGCGGCACCTGGCTGGAGGTCGAGATCGTCGACGGCCGCCGGGGCAAGATCTACCTGTCCTTCTTCGGCAGGGCCTCCCACATCGCGGAGACCCGGCTGAAGCCGGGCGTCAGGGGCATGTTCGCCGGCAAGGTCGGCGCGTTCGGCCAGGGCGACAAGCGCAGGTGGCAGCTCTCGCACCCCGAGTTCGAGATGTTCGACGAGAGCCAGGACGGCGCCGAGAGGTTCGCCGCCGCGCTGGTGCCGATCTATCCGGCGGGCAAGGACGTGACCCCCTGGGCGATCCGCAGGGCGCTCGGCGTCCTGCTCGACACCCTGGAGCCCCTCGACGACCCGCTCCCGGCCGACCTGCGGACCAGGAACGGCCTCCCCGGGCTGGCCGAGGCGCTCACGGCCGTCCACCGGCCCCGCGACCACGCCGACGTCTCCAGGGCGCGCAAACGGCTCAAGTACGACGAGGCCTTCCTCCTCCAGGCCGTGCTGCTGCAGCGCCGCGCCGCCGCGGCCTCCTGGCCCGCGACCCCCAGGCCCGCCCGCGCCGACGGGCTGCTCGCCGACTTCGACGCGCGCCTGCCGTTCCAGCTCACCGAGGGACAGCGGACCGTGGGCGAGGAGATCGCCGACGACCTGGCACTGGCCCACCCCATGCACCGGCTCCTGCAGGGCGAGGTCGGCGCGGGCAAGACCGTCGTCGCGCTGCGCGCCATGCTCCAGGTGGTGGACGCCGGAGGCCAGGCCGTGCTGCTCGCGCCGACCGAGGTGCTCGCCCAGCAGCACCACAGGTCGATCACGGCCATGCTGGGCGACCTGGCGACGGGCGGCATGTTCGGCGGTACGGCGGTGGCCCTGCTGACCGGCTCCCTCGGCGCGGCGGCCCGCCGTACGGCCATGCTCGACGCCGCGTCCGGCGCGGCCGGGATCGTCGTCGGCACCCACGCGGTCCTGCAGGAGCGCGTGCAGTTCGCCGACCTGGGGCTGGTCGTGGTCGACGAGCAGCACCGCTTCGGCGTCGAGCAGCGCGACGCGCTCAGGGAGAAGGCCGGGGGAGGGCGCCCGCACGTGCTGGTCATGACCGCGACCCCGATCCCGCGCACGGTCGCCATGACCGTCTTCGGCGACCTCACGGTCTCCACGCTCACCCAGCTTCCCTCGGGGCGCGCGCCGATCACCACGCACGTGGTCCCCGCCGCCGAGAAGCCGCACTTCCTCGACCGCGCCTGGAGCAGGCTGCGCGAGGAGGTCGAGCTGGGACGGCAGGCCTACATCGTCTGCCCCCGCATCGGCGACCTCGAAGGCGACGAGGGCGACCTGTCGAAGGACGACGACGAGCGCCGCCCCCCGCTCGCGGTGCTCGACGTGGCCGAGATGCTCTCCCAGGGGCCCCTGCACGGGCTGCGTACGGCGGTGCTGCACGGCAAGCTGCCCCCCGAGGAGAAGGACGCCGTGATGCGGGCCTTCGGCCGGGGTGAGACCGACGTCCTGGTGGCCACCACGGTCATCGAGGTCGGCGTCGACGTGCCCAACTCCTCCGTCATGGTCATCATGGACGCCGACAGGTTCGGCGTCTCCCAGCTCCACCAGCTCCGCGGCCGGGTCGGCCGGGGCGGGCTGCCGGGGCTGTGCCTGCTGGTGACCGACGCCCCCGGCGGCACCCCGGCCAGGCAGCGCCTCGACGCGGTCGCCTCGACCCTCGACGGCTTCGAGCTGTCCCGCGTCGATCTCGAACAGCGCCGCGAGGGCGACGTGCTGGGGGTCGCGCAGTCGGGCCGCAGGTCGTCGCTGAAGCTGCTGCAGCTCCTGCGGGACGAGGAGGTCATCCACGCCGCCCGCCTCGACGCGGAGGGCGTGCTGGAGAGCGATCCTGAGCTCGCGGGCAACCCGATGCTGCGCATGGAGATCGACAGGCTGCTGACCGACGAACGCGCCGAGTATCTGGAGAAGACCTGAGGTTCCCCGGCCCCTGAAACGCCCGAAGGCGGGGACGGCCTCCCCCCGAATGCCGTCCCCGCCTGGGCCCGCTCCCGGGTCAGGTGCCGAGAGCACCGGCGTGCGGAAGGGCTCACGATCACGCCGGTCGGCCTTCTCATGGGTCGCCGAAGGCCGCAGGACTCATCATGCAAGCAGTCGCGACCCGGGGGAACGACCCTTGCGCTTTCGTCGCCACTCCTTGCCCACTCTTGACCTAGATCACCTCCCCGGACCCATTTGACCTGCGGTTATGTGATGCGTCGCGACACGCCGGGCTGTGCCGTACGGCGTCGCTGGGACAATGGGCCGGTGAGTCGAGTCATCGCGGGAAGCGCAGGAGGGCGGCGGCTGGCCGTGCCGTCAGGGCGGGGGACCCGCCCCACGAGCGACCGGGCCAGGGAGGGGATCTTCTCGACCGTCGGGTCACTGTTCGGCCCCCTGGACGGCGCGCGGGTGCTCGACCTCTACTCGGGATCGGGGGCCCTCGGGCTTGAGGCGCTGTCCCGGGGTGCCGGGCACGCCCTGCTCGTCGAGTCGGACGCCAGGGCGGTCAGGACGATCAGGGCCAACATCGCCTCCCTCGGGCTGCCCGGGGCCGAACTGGCCGCCGACCGCGTCGAGCGGGTGCTCGAACGGGGGACGGCCGAGCCGTACGACGTGGTGTTCGCCGACCCGCCGTACACACTGGAGGCCGAGGCGGTCGACGCCGTGCTCGGGCAGTTGCGGGACGGCGGCTGGCTGGCACCGGACGCCCTGGTCGTCGTGGAACGCGAGAGCCGGGGCACAGACCTGGTGTGGCCCCGTGGATACGAGGAGGACAGGGTCCGTCGTTACGGGGAAGCGGCCGTTTGGTACGGTCGCGCCGCCGGGAATCCATAGGGCAGGGGGTTTCGCCTTGCGTCGCGTTGTCTGTCCGGGATCGTTCGATCCCGTTACCAACGGCCATCTGGACATCATCGGTCGGGCCTGCCGGCAGTACGACGAGGTCGTGGTCGCCGTCCTGATCAACATCGAGAAGAAGAGCCTGTTCACGGTCGAGGAGCGCATCGAGATGCTCCAGAACGTGACCAAGGAGTACGGCAACGTACGCGTGGACAAGTTCCACGGCCTGCTGGTGGACTACTGCAAGCAGCAGGAGATCCCGGCCATCGTCAAGGGCCTGCGGGCGATCAGCGACTTCGACTACGAGTTGCAGATGGCCCAGCTCAACTACCGGATGTCCGGGGTCGAGACGCTGTTCATGGCCACCGGTCCCGAGGTGTCGTTCCTGTCGTCGAGCCGCATCAAGGAGATCGTCCGGTACGGCGGAAGCGTGGCGGGGCTGGTCCCCGACCTCGTCCAGGAGCTCCTGGTCGAACGGCTCAGGGGCTGACCCCTGGTATCCTCTTGTTTCTGCCTTGCACGACGGCGTTGATTCGCCATGCCTGATGAGAGTGGAATGACTCCGCACAGCCTTGACCCCCGCGCCCCGTGGGTGGTCTCCACCCATGACCTGGGCCGGAGACCGGGGACGATGCGTCGGATGCATCTCACTCTCCCGGCACCGGCGGACATCGGCGTTGACATGATCGGCGTCCCCAGGGGCGCCGATGTCGAGCTGGACATCCGGCTTGAAGCGGTCATGGAAGGTGTGCTCGTCACGGGCACGGCGCAGACCCCGCTGCGGGGGGAGTGCGCACGCTGCCTGGAGGAGATCACTTCGGAAACCGAGGTGAGCTTCCAGGAGCTGTTCTTCTACTCGGCGGAGGATGCCGCCGAGGACGACTCGCTTCTCGCCGGAGAACTGCTCGATCTCGAACCTGCGTTCCGAGACGCGGTGGTGCTCACACTGCCGCTGAGCCCGGTCTGCAGCGACGACTGCTCCGGGCTCTGCTCGGAGTGCGGGATCAGGCTGGCCGACGCCGAGCCTGATCACGGACACGAGGTCATCGACGCCCGCTGGGCCAAGCTGCAGGGTCTGGTTCCGGAACATAACAACGATCAGGAGAGCTGACGTGGCTGTCCCAAAGCGCAAGATGTCGCGGAGCAACACTCGCTCCCGCAGGTCGCAGTGGAAGGCCGCCGCGGTTTCGCTCGTGAGCTGCCCCCAGTGCCGCTCGCCGAAGCGTCCGCACGTGGCGTGCCCTTCCTGCGGCACCTACAACCGCCGTCAGGTGATCGAGCCCTCCGCCTGATCGCACTCTGACCGACGGACACCGGCCGGTTTCCTCCGGCCGGTGCCACCGTTCGCGATCCACATGCGATGGCGGTCCGCCCGCGGCTGTGGTGGACGCCGGGTCCGCGGTGACGCGTACCCTCCCGGCGCCCACCACATCTTCGGGCATCTCTCATTCCCTTCTTTCGCCATCGCGCATTCCACCGCAAGCGTGCGAGGAGAAGAAGCATGGGGATGAGCAGTGTCAAGCCGGTGTCCGTCGAGGTCGTCGGCGACGAACTCGACAAGGTCCTTTCCGTCCGCCTGGACCCGGCGATCCTGGAGCGGGCGCTGACGCACCGCTCCTACGCCTACGAGAACGGCGGCCTGCCGACCAACGAGCGCCTGGAGTTCCTCGGCGACTCCGTGCTCGGCCTGGTCGTCACCGACACCCTCTACCGCAACCACCCCGACCTGCCCGAGGGGCAGCTGGCCAAGCTCAGGGCCGCGGTGGTCAACATGCGCGCCCTCGCCGGCGTCGCCCGCACCCTGGGCCTGGGGCGCTTCCTGCGCCTCGGCAGGGGTGAGGAGGGCACCGGAGGGCGCGACAAGTCCTCGATCCTCGCCGACACCCTTGAGGCGCTGATCGGCTCGGTCTACGTGGACAAGGGCCTGGACGAGGCCTTCCGCGTCGTCCACCTGCTCTTCGACCCGCTCATCACCCGTTCGGCCTCACTGGGCGCCGGGCTCGACTGGAAGACCTCGCTGCAGGAGCTGACCGCCTCCGAGTCGCTCGGCGTGCCCGAGTACCACGTCGAGGAGAGCGGCCCCGACCACGCCAAGTCCTTCACCGCGGTCGTCAGGGTCGGCGGCGAGGAGTACGGCTCGGGCTCGGGCCGTTCCAAGAAGGAGGCCGAGCAGCAGGCGGCCGAGACGGCCTGGACCCGCATCCGCGAGGACCGCGACAAGCGCGAGGCCGGCTGACCCGCGAGCCGTACGGCACGAACCGAAGGAGGGGGCATGCCCGAACTGCCCGAGGTCGAGGTCGTACGGCGCGGCCTGGAACGCTGGGTCCGTGGACGCGTCGTCGCACGGGCCGAGGTGCTGCACCCGAGGGCGATCAGAAGGCACGTCCCCGGCGCCGAGGAGTTCGCCGCTCGGCTCAAGGGCCGCACGGTCGGCTCCGCCGAACGCAGGGGCAAGTACCTCTGGCTGCCCCTCGACGGGACGGACGCCATCCTGGCCCACCTCGGCATGAGCGGCCAGCTGCTGGTCGTGGAGCCGGACACGCCCCCTGAGAAGCACCTGCGGGTCCGGGTCTCCTTCACCGACGGTGGCCCCGACCTGCGCTTCGTCGACCAGCGGACCTTCGGGCACGTGCTGGTGACGCCGCTGGCCGAGGCGGGCGGCAGGCAGGTGCCCGAGCCGATCGTCCACATCGCGGCCGACCCGTTCGAGGAGCACTTCGACGAGGAGCTCTTCGCCCGCCGCCTGCGCGCCCGGCGGACCGAGATCAAGCGGGCGCTGCTCGACCAGTCGCTGGTCAGCGGGGTCGGCAACATCTACGCCGACGAGACGCTCTGGCGGGCCCGCCTGCACGGCGCCAGGCCCACCGGGGCGCTGACCGGGCCGAAGACCTCCGAGCTGGTCGTCGCGGCCCGCGAGGTGATGACCGAGGCCCTGGCCCAGGGCGGCACGTCCTTCGACAGCCTCTACGTCAACGTCAACGGGGAGAGCGGCTACTTCGACCGCTCACTGGCCGTCTACGGCAGGCGGGACGAGCCCTGCCCGCGCTGCGGCGCCCCGATCGTCAGGGAGTCGTTCATGAACCGTTCCTCCTACAGCTGCCCCCGCTGCCAGCCCCGCCCGAGAGGGACGACGGCATGACGGACGTACGGCTGACCGCCTGGGTCAGGGGGCGTGTCCAGGGGGTGGGATTCCGCTGGTGGACGCGGGCCAGGGCGCTGGAGCTGGGGCTTTCCGGCTGGGCGAGGAACACCGAGGACGGCCGGGTCGAGGTCGTCGCCGAGGGCGGCCGCGAGGCCTGCGAGGGGCTGCTCTCCCTGCTCAGGGCGGGTGAGACCCCGGGAAGAGTTGACACTGTCGTGGAACGCTGGAGCGATGCCAGGGGAAATCTTGCCGGTTTCGTTGAGCGCTGATGCTTCCTTAAACCACCCAAAATAAGGTATATTTTACTGTCGAGAGTGCCCACTGGTGCATCCACACGGAGCGTTCAACTTGACCGCCCCTTCCGCCGGTGCGACTCTTGATAAGAACCACGCGCACCCCTCCCGCGGCAAGAAGTGCGCGAACCAGTCTGGTCACTCAGCGTGGAGGACCCTTTACCATGGCGAAGGCTCTACTCGGCCACGTCGGCGGTCCTGACCCTCGGATGGTCTCGGAAATGCGCCGTCTCCAGCAGCGTATCCGTGATCTAGAGGCAGAGCTCACCCGGCTCCAGGCCCAGAACGACGAACTCGCGGCCGGCACCCGCGACGAGGCGTTCACCCGCCTGCAGGATCGTGAGCCGGTTCTCACTTAGAGACCGGGACGAACCATCATTGTCCAGGGGCGCCTCGCCGGGGCGTCCCTTGCCATGCCGACCCCTGACGCACACGGCGTCACGGGGCGAGCACGGCGAACCACCCACATACGGCAGGCGGATCACGTGGCGAGAAGCCCGGGCCGCCGCCGTACGACGAGAAGACTCACGGATCACAGATGACGTGAGAAGAAGGCGAACTGCTCGGGGAGCACACGGACCCGGTACGCCGTGTCCTGGCACCCCGAGGAGATTCCCCCCTCCGTCGCCGCGCCGAGCGCCTTGAGCCCCTTGAGCATCGTCTCCGTCTGCGGGGCCCTGTCGTCACGCTCACCACAACCGAGCCAGACAGGGATGTCCACCAGGTCGCGCAACGGCGCCCGCGCCGCGGTGACGGCCGGTGAGGCGGCGGCCACGGCGGCGACCCGGCCCGACCCGAGCTGCGCGGCCAGCCTGAGGGCCTCGGCCCCGCCCGCCGCCCACCCGAGCAGCCCGACCTTGCGGGTGTCGAACCCCTGGGTCTCCAGATGCGGCAGCACGGTCCCGACGACGTCCGCCGAGGGCCAGTCGTCGATCGCGGCGACCGCGAACCGCCCCCCGCTCGCCGCCAGGTAACGGTCGGCGGAGTAGAGGTCGAGTGCCGCGCGGGCGCTCTCCGCGCCCTCGGGAAACATGATCACGACGGGGACGCGGCCCTGCGGGGCCGGTGGCAGCGCGACGATCACCGCGCGGTTCTCGACCCTGCTCTGCCGCCGCTCCCCGGGTCGTACGGCGGGCGGATCGGGGACGCCTCCGCAGACGACGCGGGCGTAGGCGTCACGGAAACCGTCCGGCCCCATCGCGAGCGCGACCCCGCCGAGGCCGAGCGCGGTCAGCCCGCCGCCGACAAGGAAAGCCCGCCGTCTGAGACGGCCGTCCCCGCCGTGCGGGGAGCTCTCGCCGCGTTCCGCATCCATGCAGGGCACCCTAGGCGGTGGACGGGCGGGCGCGGGTGAAGAACGGTAGTCTTCCCAGGCGAGAGCGACCGGGCAGTCTGGGAAAGCGCGGGTGAACACGGGTGGACACGGCGGGCGGGGGGTGACATGTATCTCAAGAACCTGACCCTGCGCGGGTTCAAGTCCTTCGCCTCGGCCACCACCCTCAGGTTCGAGCCGGGCATCACCGCCGTCGTCGGCCCGAACGGCTCGGGCAAGTCCAACGTGGTCGACGCGCTGGCCTGGGTGATGGGCGAGCACAGTGCCAAGTCGTTGCGCGGCGGCAAGATGGAGGACGTCATCTTCGCCGGGACCTCCTCGCGGGCTCCGCTCGGCCGTGCCGAGGTCACGCTCACCATCGACAACACCGACGGCGCGTTGCCGATCGACTACACCGAGGTCACGATCAGCCGCCTGATGTTCAGGGCGGGCCAGAGCGAGTACGCGATCAACGGCGACACCTGCCGCCTGCTCGACATCCAGGAGCTCCTGTCGGACTCGGGCATCGGCCGTGAGATGCACGTCATCGTCGGCCAGGGCCAGCTCGACCAGGTGTTGCACGCGGGCCCCGAGGACCGTAGGGCCTTCATCGAGGAGGCCGCGGGCGTCCTGAAGCACCGCAAGCGCAAGGAGAAGGCGCTGCGGAAGCTCGACGCGATGCAGGCCAACCTGACCCGCGTCCAGGACCTCACCACCGAGCTGCGCAGGCAGCTCAAGCCCCTCGGCCGCCAGGCGGAGATCGCCCGCAGGGCCGCGGTCATCCAGGCCGACCTGCGTGACGCCAGGCTCCGCCTGCTCGCCGACGACGTGCTCACCCTGCGCACCACCCTGGAGAGGGAGACCGCGGACGAGGCCGCCGTGCTGGCCCGCCGTACGGTGGTCGAGACCGAGCTTGAGCAGAACCAGGTCGCGGAGGCCGAGCTTGAGGCCGCGGAGGCGGACGCGCAGCCGCGCCTGGCCGCCGCCCAGGAGACCTACTTCCGCCTTTCTTCCCTGCGTGAGCGCCTCAGGGGCCTGGCGGGTCTGGCTGCGGAACGGCACCGCAACGCCACCGACACCACGGTCGAGCGCAGGGGCCGCGACCCGGAGGACTACGAGCGCGAGGCCGAGGAGATCCAGGAGCAGGAGCGCGTCCTTGAGGAGCTGCTCGACCAGGAGCGGGACGCGCTGGCCCAGGCCGTGGCTGGACGTTCGGAGAGCGAGGCGGCCCTCGCGGCCGAGGAGCGCCGCCTGTCCGCCGAGGCCAGGGCCGTCGCGGACCGGCGCGAGGGGCTGGCCAAGCTCAGGGGCCAGGCCGGTGCGGCGCGCAGCAGGGCGGGCGCGGCCGAGGAGGAGATCGGGCGGCTGAGGCTCTCCCTTGAGGAGGCCGCGCAGCGCGCCGAGCACGCCCGCGCCGAACACGAGGGCCAGGAACGCTCGGAGCCGGAGACCGACCCCGCCCTCACCGAAGAGCTGGAGATCGGCCTTGAGGCCGTCGAACAGGCCAGGCGGGCCGTCGAGGAGGCCAAGGCCGTCGCCGACGGGGCCAAGGCCGCGGTCGCGGGCCCGAACGCCGCCCTGGCCTCCGCCAAGGCCGCCGTCGGCGTCGCCCGCAAGGCCGACCAGGAGGCCCAGCGTCAGGTCGCCGCCCTCGAAGCCAGGCTGGAGGCGCTCCAGCTGAGCCTGGCGAGCGGCACGGACGGCGCCGCCGCGCTGCTGGCCGCCGACCTGGCCGGGGTGCTCGGTCCCGTGGCCACCATGCTGACCGTCAGCCCCGGCGCGGAGACGGCAGTAGCCGCCGTGCTCGGCGCCTACGCCGAGGGGGTCGCCGTCGAGTCCCTGCAGGCCGCGGCGGACGCGATCGACTTCCTCGGTCGCCGCGACGGGGGCAGGGCCGCCCTGCTCGTCGCCACGGGCGGGGAGCACCACCACAGGACCGACGTGCCCGTGGCGGGCGGGCGGTGGGCGGCTGACCTGGTCACCGTGCCCGACGCGCTACGGGCCGCCGTCACGCACCTGCTGGCCGACGTGCTCGTCGTCGACGACCTGGAGACGGCGAGGAAGGCCGTCGAGCAGTGGCCGGAACTGCGGACCGTCACCCGCTCCGGCGACCTGGTCGGCTCCTACGCCGCCAGGGGAGGCTCGGCGGGCGGAAGCTCCGCCCTCCAGATGCGGGCCGCGCTCGACGAGGCCGTCGCCGCCCTGGCCACGGCCGGGCAGGCCGCCGAGCGGGCCGGCATCGCCATGGAGGAGGCCGCGGAGGCCGAGGCGCAGGCACAGCTCGCCGTCGAGGCCGCCCAGGCGGGCGTCGGCGAGGCGCAGACGGGCGTGCAGACCGCGCAGGCCGGGGTGAACGCCGCCCAGGCCGCGCTCGACCAGATCAGGGCCAGGCAGCGCGACGCCGACCAGCGGGCCGCCGCGACCGCGCGGCGACTGGCCCAGCTCGGTGCCGCCGCCGACGCCGCCGCCGCGGAACGCGAACGGCTGGCCAGGGCCGTACAGGCCGCGGAGGAGGCCAGGCAGCGCGACGCGGCGGGGCTCGCCGAGCTTGAGGAGCGGCTCGCCGCCGCGACCGCCGAGGTCGAGGCGGAACCCGAGCCGACCACCGAGATGCGCGACGAACTCGCCGAGATCTGCGCCGCCGCCAGGCAGACGGAGATGGAGGCCCGCCTCGCCGTACGGACGGCCGAGGAGCGGGTCAAGAGCATCGCGGGCCGGGCCGACGAGCTGCTGCGCGCCGCGGAGCGGGAGCGCGAGGAGCGCGCCAGGGCCACCGAGCTGCGGGAACGGCGGCGCAGGCAGGCGCGGGTCGCCCAGGCCGTGGTCCGCGGCACCGAACTGACCCTGGGCCGCCTGGAGACCTCCCTCACCGTGGCGGCCGAGGAGCGCGACGAGGCCGAACAGGCGCGCGGGCAGATCGACCAGTCGCTCAAGGCGGTCAGGATCCGCGTCAGGGAGCTGTCCGGCGAACTGGACAAACTGGTCAACAGGGCACACGGCAGCGAGGTCGCCAGGACGGAACGGCGCCTGCGCCTGGAACAGCTTGAGGCGAAGGCCGTCGACGAGTACGGCGTCGAACCGGACACGCTCATCGCGGAGTACGGCCCGGCCGAACCCGTCCCGACCGTGGAGGGCGACCCCGTCCCCTACGTGCGCGAGGAGCAGGAGAAGCGGGCCAGGGCCGCCGACCGGCAGATGGCGCAGCTCGGCAAGGTCAACCCGCTGGCCCTTGAGGAGTTCGCGGCCCTTGAGGAACGGCACGCCTTCCTCACCTCCCAGCTTGAGGACCTCAAGAAGACCAGGCGCGACCTGATGCTCGTCGTCAAGGAGGTGGACGAGCGGGTCGAGCAGGTGTTCGGCGCGGCCTATGCCGACGTCGCCCGCGAGTTCGAGCAGATCTTCGGGCGGGTCTTCCCCGGTGGGGAGGGCAGGTTGCTGCTCACCGACCCCGAGGACATGCTGACCACCGGCGTCGAGGTCGAGGCCAGGCCACCCGGCAAGAAGGTCAAGCGTCTTTCGCTGCTGTCCGGCGGGGAACGGTCGCTGACCGCGGTCGCCTTCCTCGCGGCGATCTTCAAGGCGCGGCCCTCGCCGTTCTACGTGATGGACGAGGTCGAGGCGGCGCTCGACGACACCAATACCCAGCGCCTGCTGACGCTGTTCGAGGAACTGCGGCAGACGTCCCAGTTGATCGTCATCACCCACCAGAAGAGGACGATGGAGATCGCCGACGCGCTGTACGGGGTCTCGATGCGGGGGGACGGGGTGAGCCAGGTGATCAGCCAAAGGCTTCGGGAAAGTGGGTGATTTCGCGATGCCTTCGGCATCGCGGGCTTGCTGTGCTTGCTTTGCGACGCCTTCGGCGCCGCAGGGCTTGGGCGCCTGAAGTCGGTGACTTCCTTCGTCGCTCCTCCGCTGCGCTGCCCTGCCTCTTTGCGACGCCTGGCGGCGTCGCGGGCTTGGGCGCCTCAAGTCGGCTCTTTCCCTCGTCGTTCGTCCGCTGCGCTCCCTCTCTCCTCAGTCCAATCGCCGACGCGCCCAAGCCGGACACTCCTCACGCACGGCACCGGTACCCCAAAACCCTTCACGCATGGCTCCGGGAAGGCCCGAGCCGTCATGATGGGGGTGAGCAGTCAAGATCAATGAGGGGTGACTTGACCCGGGGGGTCGGAGCATTCCGGGGGGTCTGGAAAACTGTGGTCTTGTGGATGGCTATCTCGGCATAATCGCGATCATCGTCGTAGTCGCCCTACTGGCGGCGGGCGGCATGTTCCTGTTGCTCAGGCCGCGGGGCAAGTCGGCTCCTCCGGTGGAGCCGCCGGAGGTGCGGCCCGTTCCCGGGGAGGAGCAGGCACCTTCCGTGGGGGTCGCGGAGGACGACGACGCGGCGACCACCACCCTTCCGCCGCCGGTCAAGCCCGCCGAGCCCATGGTCGTCCCCCCGGCCGTCGAGATCCCGCCGCCGTCGGCGGGCCGCATGGTACGGCTGCGCGCCCGGCTTGCCCGTTCCCAGAGCACCCTCGGCAAGGGCCTGCTCGAACTGCTCTCCCGGGACCGTCTCGACGACGACACCTGGGACGAGATCGAGGAGACCCTGATCACCGCGGACGTCGGCGTCGCCCCGACCCAGGCGATGGTCGAGGAGCTGCGGACCAAGGTCAAGGTGCTGGGGAGCAGGACGCCCGCCGAGGTGCGCGGGCTGCTCAAGGAGCAGCTGCTGACCCAGATCGGCGCCGACCTGGACCGCACCCTGCACGTCAAGCCGCACGGGGAGCGTCCCGCGGTCGTGCTCGTCGTCGGCGTCAACGGCACCGGCAAGACCACGACGACCGGCAAGCTCGCGCGTTCGCTCATCGGCGACGGCAAGAAGGTCGTGCTCGGCGCCGCCGACACCTTCCGTGCCGCCGCGGCCGACCAGCTCCAGACCTGGGGTGACCGGGTCGGCGCCGAGGTCGTGCGCGGTCCCGAGGGCGGCGACCCGGCCTCGGTCGCCTTCGACGCGGTGGCCAAGGGCATCGAGGACAAGGTGGACGTGGTCATTGTCGACACGGCGGGCCGCCTGCACACCAAGACCGGCCTGATGGACGAGCTGGGCAAGGTCAAGCGGGTCATCGAGAAGAAGGCGACGGTGGACGAGGTCCTGCTCGTCCTCGACGCGACCACGGGTCAGAACGGCATGCGCCAGGCCCGGGTGTTCGCCGAGGTCGTGGACGTCACCGGCATCACCCTGACCAAGCTCGACGGCACCGCCAAGGGCGGCATCATCATCTCCGTCCAGCGTGAGCTGGGGGTCCCGGTCAAGCTGGTCGGCCTCGGCGAGGGGCCGGACGACCTGGCGCCGTTCGACCCCGAGGTCTTCGTGGACGCCCTCCTCGGCGACTGAGAGACGACGCCGGGACGCGGTGGTCGCCGCGTCCCGGTGCGGGCATCAGTCCTTCAGGAGTGCCCCGTTGCGCCGGGCGCGCTCTCCCGTGGCGGGCAGCGAGCCGATGGGAACGACCATCGGGGTGCCCGCGACCGGGTCCTCGATGACCCGGGCGGCCAGGTCGAAGACCTCCGCGAGCAGGTCCTCGGTGAGGACCTCGGCGGGGGGACCGGCGGCGACGACCTTGCCCGAGCGCATGGCGACCAGGTGGTCGGTGTAGCGGGCGGCGAGGTTGAGGTCGTGCAGGACCATCACCACCGTACGGCCGAGCTCCCCGTGCAGGCGGCGGACGAGTTCGAGGACCTCGATCTGGTGCGCCAGGTCGAGGAAGGTCGTCGGCTCGTCGAGCAGCAGCAGGTCGGTGCCCTGGGCCAGGGCCATCGAGATCCAGGCGCGCTGGCGCTGACCACCGGACAGTTCGTCGAGCGGGCGTTCGCCCAGGTCGAGCAGGCCCGTCATGGACAGGGCCTCGTTGACGGCCAGTTCGTCGCCCGAGGACCACTGCCGGTACCACGTCTGGTGCGGGTGCCGTCCCCTGGCCACCAGGTCGGCCACGGTCAGCCCCTCGGGGGCGGTGGGGGCCTGCGGCAGCACCCCCAGGATCTTGGCCACCTCCTTGGTCGGCATCCTGTCGATGCGCTTGCCGTCCAGCAGCACCTCGCCGCCGGACGGCTTCAGCAGCCGTCCCAGCGCGCGCAGCAGCGTGGACTTGCCACATCCGTTGGGTCCGATGATCGTCGTCACCGTCCCGGCCTCGATTCCGAGGTCGAGTCCGTCAACGATGACGCGGTCGCCGTACCCGAGCTTGACGTCGACGGCTCGTAGTCTCAAGATCGTGCCTTTCTGCGTGCGCGGACGAGGAGATAGATCAGATAGGGGGCGCCGAGGACCGCGGTGACCACGCCGACCGGAAGTTCGACGGGGCTGAACGCGGTCCGCGCGACCAGGTCTGCGGCGCCGGTGAGGACGGCGCCGGTGAGCGCCGAGACCACGAGCGGGGGCTGGGCCGCCCCGGCCAGGCGCAGTGCGATCTGCGGCGCGGCCAGGGCGACGAAGGTGATGGGTCCCGCCGCCGCGGTCGCGAGGGCGGCCAGCAGCACGGCGGCCAGGATCATCAGGCTCCTGGTGAGGTCGGGGCGCACCCCGAGCCCGGTGAGGGTCTCCTCGCCGAAGCGCAGCGCGCCGAGCGAGCGGGTGCCGACCAGGGTCGCCGGGACCAGTACGGCCAGCGCCACGGCGACGGGGACCACGTGCTCCCAGCCCCTGCCGTTCAGCGAGCCGGTGATCCAGACCATGGCGCGTCCGCTGTCGTTGACGTCGCCGACGGTCAGCAGCCAGTACTTGACGTTGGTGAACACCACGGAGACGCCGATGCCGACGAGGACCAGGCGGTAGCCGTCCAGGCCGCCACGCCAGGCGAGCGCGTAGACGGCCAGAGCGCCCACGCCGCCGCCGAGCAGGGCGAGCAGCGGGATCCCCACCGAGGCCAGCGTGCCGCCCGCCCCGCCCGCGGCGCTCGACGTGGCCACGATGGCCGCGACCACGCACACGCTGGCGCCCGGGGTCACCCCGAGGATGTCGGGGCTGGCCAGCGGGTTGCGCGCGACGGCCTGGGTGATCGCCCCGGCCAGGGCAAGCGCCGCGCCGACGAGGACACCGGTGAGCGCGCGGGGCAGCCGCAGCTCCATCACCACGAGGTGGTCGGGGCCGTCTCCCACGACGGCCCTGGCGACCTCGGCCAGGCTCATCGGGATGTCGCCGAGCCGCATGCCGAGCCCGGTCAGCAGTACGGCGGCGGCCAGCAGGACCAGCGCGGTCAGGGCCGGGCGCGGGCGCAGCCGCCAGGAGGTGGGACCGGCCCGCAGTGCCGGGCCGTACGCGGAGGAGGGGGTCACAGGCGGACCGGCTTCCTGCGGCGGACCAGGGCCACGAAGAACGGCGCGCCGAGCAGGGCCAGCACCACCCCGGCCTCAAGCTCTCCCGGCCTGGCGACCACCCGTCCCGCCACGTCGGCGAGCAGCAGCGCCGCCGCGCCGATCATCCCCGAGTACGGCAGCAGCCACCGGTGGTCGGGGCCGGACAGCGGGCGGGCCAGGTGGGGGACCATGAGGCCGACGAACGCCAGCGAGCCGCACGCCGCGACGGCGGCGCCGGTGAGCAGCGTGATCGCGCAGACGCCGACGGCGCGGGTCAGGGCGACGTTCTGGCCGAGGGACCTGGCCACGTCCTCGCCGAGGGCGAGCGCGTTGAGGCCGGGGGCGTTGACCAGCGCGAGCAGGAGGCCGACGGCGACGAACGGCAGCACCTGGACGACGGTCTCGGCGCCCCGGCCCGCGATCGAGCCGGTCTGCCAGAACCGGAAGACGTCCATCGCCTGCTGGTCCAGCAGGACCAGGGCCGAGGTGAGCGCGTAGAGGAAGGCGCTGACCGCCGTGCCCGCCAGGGCCAGGGTCAGCGGGGTCGGGCCGCCGGGGCCGCCAACCATGCCGAGGGCGAAGACCCCGGCGCTGGCGGCGAGCGCCCCGGCCAGGCCGAACCAGATGTAGCCGTACAGGCCGGTGACGCCGAGCGTCATGATGGCGAGCGCCATCGTGAACGCAGCGCCCTGGGTGACGCCGAGCAGTCCGGGGTCGGCCAGCGGGTTGCGGGTGTGGCCCTGCATGAGGGCGCCCGCGACGCCCAGGGCGATCCCGGCCATGACGCCGACGGCGGTCCTGGGCACGCGCAGCGACCGTACGACGATGTCGTTCTCCGTGCCGGTCGCGCCGGTCAGGGCGTGCCACACGTCGCCGGGCGGGACGGGCTTCGCGCCGACCGCGAGGCTCAGCAGCACGGCGACCAGGAGAAGGGCGAGCAGCCCGGACACCACGAGTGATCTACGGGCCCGCAGAACCGTGGAGCCACGCCGGGGGGAGGGGGTTCGCGCGGTGATCGTCGCCGTGCTCACGCGCGCTCCTCTCGCCTGCCGGAGACCGGGACAGGGACCCTGATTGCCGGGCTCCGAACGAGTATGACAGTTTAGGCATGCCTAATCTAATTTAGGTATGCCTTACCTTGGGGGGACGTCCTGATGAGAAGGTTGCGCGCCGTGGCGCTCGGGGTGGTGGCGGCCGTGCTGTCGGCGGGGCTCGCCGCCTGCGGCACAGGCACGACGACCGCCACCACGGCGGGTTCCACGGACAAACCGGTGAGCGCGGAGGGCTTTCCCCGGACGGTGAAACACGCCATGGGGGAGACCACGATCCCGGCCAGGCCGGTGCGGGTCGTGGCCCTCGACCAGAGCTTCGTCGACGCGGTGCTCACCCTGGACACCGACGTCGTCGGGTTCACCACCTACCGGGCGATCGACGACAAGCTTCCCGACTATCTGACCCCGGTCCTCGGCCACGCCAAGGACGCCGTCTCGGTCGGCACGCTCGAACAGCCGAGCCTGGAGCGGATCATCGCCCTCAAGCCCGACCTGATCGTCTCGGCGAAGGTCCGGCACGAGGCGCTGTACGACAAGCTGTCGAAGATCGCGCCCACGGTGTTCAGCGAGACCACGGGGGCGATCTGGAAGGACAACCTCAGGCTCGTCGGGAAGGTCCTGGGCAGGGAGGACCTGGCGGAGAGCAGGCTCAGGGCCTACCAGGACCGCGCGGCCGCGATCGGCGCCTCCATCGGCAAGAAGGAGAACGGGATGCCGACCGTCTCGGTAGCCCGGTTCGCCGGGGAGCCGACCGTGCGCCTCTACGTGGAGAACTCCTACTCGGGCCTGGTGCTGAAGGACGTCGGCTTCACCCGGCCGAAGGACCAGCCGACCACGACCGAGACCATCGCGGTCGACATCAGCCAGGAGAACATCTCCCAGCTCGACGCCGACCACATCTTCGTGGCGGCCTACCCCGACCCGGGGGTCGCGCCGATCAGGAAGAAGTTCGAGGCCAACCCGCTCTGGGACCGGCTCAGGGGGACCAAGCACGACGTCGCCGACGTCGTCTGGATGACCGCGGTCGGCATCCAGGGCGCCCACGCCATCCTCGACGACGTCGCGAAGGTCTTCGGGGTCGATCCGGCCAGGACCTCCTGAGCGGGAAATGAGCGGATGTCAGGGTTCGGCGAGGAAGGACCTCAGCTCCTCCAGGTGAGGGGCGATGTCCAGGCCGTGTTCGGCCAGCCAGGCGTCGTCGCCGTAGGTGCAGCGGTAGCGTTCGCCGCCGTCGCAGATCAGGGTGACGACGCTGCCCCGCTCGCCTGCCTCGCGCATCTCCCGCAGGATCCGTACGGCCGCCGCCACGTTGGTGCCGGTCGAGCCGCCCACGTCGCGGCCGGTGACCTCGCGGACCCAGCGCATGGCCGCGATGGACAGGGCGTCCGGGACCTGGATCATGCGGTCGATCACGGTGGGCATGAACGACGGTTCGACCCGGGGGCGGCCGATGCCCTCGATGCGGGAGCCGGGGGCGGTCACCGTGTCGTCCCCGGCGCACCAGCCCGGATAGAAGGCGGACCCCTCGGGATCGACGACCGCGAGCCTGGTCTGGTGCCGCCGGTAGCGGATGTAGCGGCCGATGGTCGAGGAGGTGCCGCCGGTGCCCGCGCCCACCACGATCCAGGAGGGCTCGGGGTGGGGCTCCATCTCCATCTGCTGGAAGACGCTCTCGGCGATGTTGTTGTTGCCGCGCCAGTCGGTGGCCCGCTCGGCGTAGGTGAACTGGTCCATGAAGTGGCCCCCGGTCTCAGCCGCGACCCTGCGGGACTCCTCGTAGATCGTCCCGGGGTCCCGGACGAGATGACACCTGCCGCCGTAGAACTCGATGAGGGCGATCTTCTCCGGGGACGTCGAGGCGGGCATCACCGCGACGAACGGCAGGCCGACCAGCCTGGCGAAGTAGGCCTCGCTCACCGCGGTCGAGCCGCTGGAGGCCTCGACGACCGTGGTCGAGGGCCCGATCCACCCGTTGGCCAGGCCGTACAGGAAAAGGGATCTGGCCAGGCGGTGCTTGAGTGAACCGGTTGGGTGGACCGACTCGTCCTTGAGGTAGAGGTTTACCCCCCAGTGCGTGGGAAGCGGGAAGACGTGGAGATGGGTGTCGCAGCTTCGATGGGCGTCGGCCTCGACGTGACGGATGGCCTCGGCCACCCACGAGCGGGTATATGGGTCATGCCTGTCCACGTATTCCATGCGTCCAAAAGTAGCGCCACCTGGGGATATGTGATGATGGACACAACCTCTACCATCTTCAGAGGGAGATGTTACGATAATGAGACTTGTCCGGCTGTAGGGCGTGTCGTGCCCGCCCTCGAAGCAGCCGACGACCAACCTCCTGACCAGGCGGAAGAGCTCTTAACGGCCCGCTTACGAGCCGCCTGCGAGCATTCGACAAGCCGCCGGAAAGGGCGTGTCGTGCCTGTGCCGGACGGTGGTGGGGGGAATCAGTACAAGGGGGAAGAACACGTGATCACGATGACCGAAGAGCAGCGCCAGGACTGGTTCGAGCGCGACGTCGTTCCGGTCACCAACCAGCTCTACGCGTCCGCGATGCGTTTGACCCGTAACTCCGCCGACGCCGAGGACCTCGTGCAGGAGACGGTGGCCAAGGCGTTCACCTCCTACCACCAGTTCCGGGAGGGCACCAACCTCAAGGCGTGGCTGCACCGGATCCTCACCAACAACTTCATCAACGAGTACCGCAAGAAGCAGCGCTCTCCCAAGCTCTCGGCGACCGAGGAGATCGAGGACTGGCAGCTCGCCGCGGCCGAGTCCCACATGTCCTCCGGGCTCAAGTCCGCCGAGACCGAGGCGCTTGAGCAGCTTCCCGACAGCGCCGTGATGAACGCGCTGCGCTCCCTGCCCGAGGACTTCCGCGTCGCGGTCTACCTGGCCGACGTCGAGGGTTTCGCCTACAAGGAGATCGCCGAGCGGATGGGCACGCCCATCGGCACCGTCATGTCCCGGCTGCACCGTGGCCGCCGCCAGCTCAGGACGATGCTTGAGGACTACGCCCGCGAGGAGGGCGCCGTCCGCCTGCCCGAGCAGCGTCAGGCCGCCTGAGGAACGCTCATCCCGCGGCGATCAGCGCGACCGCCGCGAGGGTGAAGCCGATACCCGTCATCTGCACGACGTTGAGCCGTTCCTTCAGGACGTATCTGGCCAGCACCAGCGTGCTCGCCGGGTAGAGGGAGACCAGCACGCCGACCAGGCTCAGCATGCCGCGCTGCTGGGCGAGCATGAACAGCACGTTGGCCACCATGTCGAGGATCCCGGCCGCCAGGATGATCCGCAGCGCGCCGGTGCCGGGCCGCAGCGTACGGCCGGTGGCCAGGGCCAGCAGCGCGATGAGGCCGATCGAGGAGAGCCGCGCGCCGAACAGCGGCCACATCCCGGCCTCCTCGGGGGCCTGCGCGAGCAGGACGAAGAAGCCGCCGAACCCCGCGCCTGCGGCCAGCGAGGTCAGCAGCGGCCCGTAGCCGCCCTCGGAGGCGCTCCGCGAGGAGTCACGGCTGACCAGCAGCACCGCGACCAGCGCCAGCGCCACGCCGCCGAGCGCCGTCGGCTCTGGCCGCTCACCGGTCGCCAGGCCGTACAGGACGGGCAGGGCGGCGGAGGTGGTCGCGGTGGTGGGGGCGACGACGGACATCACGCCGGTGGCCAGCGCCCGGTAGAAGAGCACAAGCCCGGCGGCGCCGGAGACACCCGCCGCCATGCCCCAGGCGAGCGCGGGAGCCGTGGGAACGCCGGGCAGCAGCGGCATCAGCGCGACCACCAGGGCGAGTCCGGCGCCCTGGGAGAGCACGACCACGGCCATCACCCGCGACCTTCGGGTGGCCAGGCCGCCGAAGAAGTCGGCGGTGCCGTACACCACCGCGCAGAGTGTGGCCAGGGCCACCGCGATCATCACTCACCTCGGTTCAATGGATTGCACTGTTAGAACAATATATGAGGTGCAAAATAGTGCAAACATAGTTCACTAGACTGGACTCATGGATCCCGAGACGATCACCGCGGCGGTCGCCAACAACGTGCGGGCCCAGCGGGCGCACCGGCAGATGACGCTCGACGAGCTGGCGGCCCGCTCCGGGGTGAGCCGCGGCATGCTCGTCCAGATCGAGCAGGGGCGGACCAACCCCAGCATCAACACCCTCACCCGCATCGCCGACGCCCTCGGGGTCACGGTCGCGCGCATGGTCGAGGTCTCGGACGTGCCCGCGGTGCGGATCGTCAACGCCGCCGACGTCGTCACCTTCCCGCACGGGAAGGCCAGCTCCGCGCGGCTGCTGGTCGGCACCGACGCCCCCTCGATCCTGGAGCTGTGGGACTGGCGCCTGGCCCCCGGTGACCACCACGACGGCGACGCCCACCCGCCGGGCACCAGGGAGATGCTCACGGTGCTCGAAGGGGAGCTGACCCTCTCGGTGTACGGCGGCAGCCACGTCGTGGGGGTGGACGACGCCGTGGTGTTCCGCGCGGACCGGCCACATCGCTACGCGAACAACGGGCAGGTCCCGCTCAGGTTCACGATGGTGGTGACCGAGCCCAAGGTGACGCCTGACCAATAGTGGGGAACCGGTGTCAGCGGACGACACGTGATCGCATCATTACCCCATGTCGCTTTCGCTGTCGCCCGCCGGTGTGCTTCCACCGGCCGAAGGGCGCGTGCCCCGGCCGTGCGCTCCGCCCTCCCGCGGGGGAGGCGCCGGGTGAGCGAGCACGCCGAAGCGATCGCCAGGCTCCGCGCCGACCTGGCCGGACTCGGGGTCACCGGCGCCTACGAGGTCGGCGACGACGGCACCCTCTCGGTGTGGATCGGGCTCGTCGTTCGCTTCCGGGATGGTTTCTACCGGTGGCAGGAAGGCCAGGTGAAACGTCGGCATCTGGGCACGGATCCGAAAGGATGCGCCATTCGCGTGGCGCGTCGCTATGGGGAACTCCAGGCAGATGTCCCATCCTGGTGGGACGAACTGGCCAGGAGTCTGCGGGGGGACGTGGCCGGAGACTATCCGTGACCCCGGCCGGCCTGGCGGGGGGAAGACGTGTGGCGATGGCTGGTCTTCACCGTGGTCGTCCTGCTGGGGGTCACGAGCTGTGAGCCTCCCGTCGCGCTTCTGAGCGACAGGGGTGATCCGTCCCCGTCCGTCTCCCGGCCGCCCGAGCCCTTCCCGCTCTTCGACCCCGAGGAACTGGCCGACAGGCTGGTCGCGATCCAGCGGCAGTGGCCGAGGAACAGCCTCCCCAGACCGCCCGCGGCACGCGGGGTGAACTGCGCGCGGACCAGGTGCGTGGCGCTGACCTTCGACGACGGGCCGGGGCCGTACACCGGGAAGCTGCTCGACATCCTCGCCGGGCACCAGGCCAGGGCCACCTTCTTCGTGCTCGGCAGGATGGTCGCCGAGGACCGGGGGGAGAACGTCCGCAGGATGGTCGTCGAGGGACACGAACTGGGCAACCACACCTGGGACCACCTTCCGCTCACCCAGCTCACGGAGAAGGCGATCAGGTTCGAGCTGACCAACACCCAGAAGATCGTCAGACGGCTGGCCGGGGTCAAGATGACGATGATGCGCCCGCCGTACGGCTCGACGGGGAAGCGGGTCGCGGCGGAGGCCTCCCGGCTCGGGCTCGCCCAGGTCCTGTGGAGCGTGGACACCCTCGACTGGCGCGACCGCGACACCCGGATGGTCACCCAGCGCGCCACCCAGGCCACCCCGGGGGCCATCGTCCTCATGCACGACATCCACGCCACGACCGTCGAGGCCGTGCCCGCGATCCTGGCCCAGTTCACCCAGCGCGGCTACACGTTCGTGACGCTCTCGGAGCTGTACGGCGTGCCCCGGCTGGTGCCCGGCAGGGCCTACACGAGCATGGGCGACGGGATCAGGGGGACCTCCTCCGCGGAGATTCCGTAACCGTCGTAGGCGCCTGGCACGATGGGCCGCATGGGTTTCAGCGGCTTCCCCGACGAGGGTCTTGTGTTCTACGAGGGTCTTGAGGCGGACAACTCCAAGACCTACTGGACGCGCAACAGGCGGGTCTACGAGGAGGCGGTGCGGGCGCCGATGACCGTGCTCGCCGAGGAGCTGGCGGCGGAGTTCGGGCAGGTGCGGCTGTTCCGTCCCAACCGCGACGTCCGCTTCTCCAAGGACAAGTCCCCCTACAAGACGCACCAGGGGGGTTACGCCCCCAGGGGCGAGGCGATCGGCTTCTACGTCCAGATCGACGCCGCGGGGCTGCTCGTCGGCGGCGGGCTGTACGCCGCGCAGGGCGGGCAACTGGCCCGTTACCGCCAGGCGGTCGACGAGGAGACCAGCGGGGTGCCGTTCGAGAAGATCGTCACCGAGGCGCGCCTCGCGGGCTACGCCATCGAGGGCGACCGTCTCAAGACCCGGCCGAGGGGCGTCCCCGAGGACCATCCCCGGCTTGACCTGCTCCGGCACAGGTCGCTGCACGCGAGCCGCCGTTTCGAGCCCGAGGCGTGGATCCACACCCCCCGAGCGGCAGCGCGGGTGCGGGAGGTCTGGCGCGACCTCACCCCGCTGGTCGAGTGGCTCGCCGACCACCTTCCCGCCGACTGACCGGTTCAGGGCTCCGTATTTCCTTGGTCTTGGTTCGTTTACGGCCCTGACCGCCTTCGACCGGCTGTCCGGCGTTTCGCGCCTCCGGCCCCTGACTGGACCCTTGACAGTCTGACCGGATTTCGGATAGTCCGGAAACATGGATCCGGGTCATTGCTGATTCGCGATGCCACCAGCCGGAGCGGGGGAGGCGCCAATGGCGACCTACGAGTATGTCTGCCGGGACTGTGGATACTTCGACGTCCGTCTTCCGATGGGAACCGCGCCGTCCGAGTACGGCTGCGCCACCTGCGGACACGAGGCCCGTCGCGTCTACTCCCCGCCGAACATCTCCTGGGTTCCCCCGGCGCTGGCGGCCGCGTTCGGCCGTGAGGAACAGAGCCGGGACACGCCAGAGGTCGTCACCACGCCGTCGCCGGGACGGCGGCGTTCCCAGCCACCCCACCCCGCTCTGGCGCGCCTGCCCCGGCCGTGAGGCCGGTGGATTGGGCGAAGGACAGCGAAGGCCGGGCACACATGGCCCGCGCCGCCGTACGGCGTGCTCGCAGTGTCTGCCGAGTGCCTGACGAGCGCCTGACGTGGGACAGGGGGTGTGGCAATGGCGACCGTGGGACTGCTTTACGTCGGCGCGGTGCTCTTCATCAACGGGATGATGCTGCTGGGAAAGATAGACGCGCGGGCGGCGGCCATCTTCAACCTCTTCGTCGGGGCGATGCAGGTGGTCATCCCCACCGTGTTGATCATCACCGCGAACAACAGGGCAGACGTGATCCTCGGCGCCTCGGGGCTCTTCCTGTTCGGCTTCACCTACCTCTACGTGGGCATCGGCCTGCTCGGCGGGTTCGACACCACGGGGGTCGGCTACTTCTCGCTGTTCGTGGCCATCATGGCGCTCGGCTTCTCCTACGCCAACTTCAGGATCGCCAATGACAAGCCCTTCGGCGTCATCTGGCTCTACTGGGCGTTCCTGTGGCTGCTGTTCTTCCTGCTGCTGGGGCTCAAGCGTGAGCACCTGACCGTCTACACGGGCTGGGTGACGGCGATCCAGGGCTGGGTGACGGCGGCCATTCCGGCCTTCCTGCTGCTCACCGGCTACTGGCAGAACTGGAACCAGAACCTGCTGGCCATCCTGCTCGCGGTGTTCGGCGTGGTGGTCTTCGGCGGGCTGTGGGTGCTGACGCGGAGACAGCGGGCGCTTCCCGGCGGCACCGGTCGCGCGGGAGGGGAGACGGCGGCGGCTCACTAGACCCGAGCGCACATGCGAGAGCTCCGAAGGAGGTGAGGTGGCCTGAACATCCGGCCAGCACGCACATCTCAAGGGACTCAAGGGAGGAGTCGTCATGCCGAAGGTCGTCTTCAGCGTGGATCAGTCGAAGCCGATGAGCCAACAGCAGGTGCCCGGGCACAACCGGTGGCACCCGGACATCCCCGTGGCCGCCATGGTCAAGCCGGGGGACGTGTTCCGTGTCGAGTGTCGTGAGTGGACCGACTCGCAGATAGGCAACAACGACTCGGCGAACGACGTGCGGGACGTCGACCTGTCCTACGCGCACATGCTCAGCGGACCCATCGGGGTCGAGGGGGCCGAGCCGGGAGACCTGCTGGTCGTCGACATCCTGGACCTGGGCCCGGTCCCGCAGGAGACCGGTGAGGTGCCGGGACAGGGCTGGGGATACACCGGCATATTCGCCAAGGCGAACGGTGGCGGCTTCCTGACCGACTACTTCCCCGACGCCTACAAGGCGATCTGGGACTTCAACGGCATATTCGCGTCGTCCCGTCACCTGCCCGGCATCAGGTACGCCGGAATAACCCACCCCGGCCTGTTCGGCACGGCACCGTCGGCCGAACTGCTCGCGAGCTGGAACCGGCGGGAGCAGGCGCTCATCGACACCGACCCCGACCGGGTCCCGGCGCTCGGCCTGCCGCCGCTCGCCGACCACGCCCTCGCCGGTCAGGCGACCGGTGACGTGGCGACCAGGATCGCCCGCGAGGGAGCACGTACCGTGCCCGCGCGCGAGAACGGCGGCAACCACGACATCAAGAACTTCACGCGCGGGGCACGCGTCTTCTACCCCGTCCACGTGAAGGACGCCAAGCTCTCCGGCGGCGACCTGCACTTCAGCCAGGGCGACGGTGAGATCACCTTCTGCGGGGCCATCGAGATGGGAGGCTTCATCGACTTCCACGTGGACCTCATCAAGGGAGGCATGGAGAAGTACGGCGTCAGCACCAACCCGATCTTCATGCCCGGCAACGTCGAGCCGCGTTACTCGGAGTTCCTGTCGTTCATCGGCATCTCGGTCGACCACGACACCAACACCAACTACTACCTCGACGCGACCGTGGCCTACCGCAGGGCGTGCCTCAACGCCATCGAGTATCTCAAGAGGTGGGGCTACACCGGCGAGCAGGCCTACCTGCTGCTCGGCTCTGCGCCCATCGAGGGCCGCATCAGCGGCGTCGTCGACATCCCCAACGCCTGCTGCTCGCTCTACCTGCCCACGGAGATCTTCGACTTCGACGTGCGCCCGACCAAGGAGGGCCCCGTCAAGGAGAAGCGCGGTCAGTGCGCGGTCTCGTCCTGACCCGGTGACCCGGAAGGGGCGCGGCGCGTCTCTTCCGCCAGGAGAGTCCTCCGGCGATGGGGCCGGGGGACTCTCCTTGTGCCTGGCGGTCCTTTCTCGGTCTCGCCCGGGAAGCCCCCGGCCACGGGCGAGGTCAGCGGTCGAACGCTGAGGTCTTCACGCCGTTGACGAAGGCGCGCCATCCGGGGGAGCTGAAGTAGAGGACGGGGCCCAGCGGGTCCTTGCTGTCGCGCACGACATGGGTGGCCTCCCGCTTGTGCTCGGGCCGGTGCGTGGCGCCGTCGAGTTCGGCGACCTCGACGCAGTCGCCTCCGTTGGGGCTGCTGAAACTCGACTTCCGCCACTGGAGATTGCTCAGGTCCATTTCTCCTCTACCATTCTCTTGATGCTGTCCTTTGGCATGCCGGTGATAAACCCGGAGGAAGGCAGCCCCAAAAGACCGCACTGCCCCCTGGCCCTTCGGACGGTTCAATGATGATGCGGTCGCAGACGCCGTTCTCATCACGTTACCCCGGTTTCGCCGCCGGGGGTGGCGGTATTCACCGTTCCAGCAGGTACGGCCTCGCGGCGGGATCAGGCGACATGGATTTCCGGAGAAAAACACGAGGTAGGTAACCGATCACTTCCGGTACGGCGGAGCCCGTTATCGAGTGGTTACCTGGAACTCCCGACATTTGAATCCGCGCACGTGGAAGGCCGTGTGTCCGGTAATCACAAGCGGAATTCGCGGCGGGGTGCGAAAAGCCGTGGGCCGTGGAAAGAGGGAATGGCGGTTCGCGTGGGGTTGGTGGAACCCGTGTGGCGCGGGGAAAAGGAAAAGGGCGCCCCGCCGTACGGGAACGCCCTTCTCTTCGGGGTTTCTCAGTTGCCGCGCTTGGCGCGGGCCGCGCTCCTGCCGCGGGTGGCGGCGTCGAGAACGACCTTGCGGATGCGCACGTTCTCCGGAGTGATCTCCACGCACTCGTCCTCGCGGATGAACTCCAGCGCCTGCTCAAGGGAGAGCTGACGCGGCGGGATGACCTTCTCGGTCTCGTCCGCCGTGGAGGAGCGCATGTTGGTGAGCTTCTTCTCCTTGGTGATGTTCACATCCATGTCGTCGGAGCGGGAGTTCTCGCCGACGATCATGCCCTCGTAGACCTCGGTGGTCGGCGAGACGAACAGCACGCCGCGCTCCTGGAGGTTCAGCATCGCGAACGCGGTCACCGGGCCCGAGCGGTCGGCGACCAGCGAGCCGTTGTTGCGGGTGCGCAGCTCGCCGAACCACGGCTCGTAGGAGTCGAAGACGTGGTGCACCAGGCCGGTGCCCCGGGTCTCGGTGAGGAACTCGGTCCTGAAGCCGATCAGGCCACGCGCCGGGACCACGAACTCCATCCGGATCCAGCCGGTGCCGTGGTTGGTCATGTGCTCCATGCGGCCCTTGCGCACGGCCAGAAGCTGCGTCACCGCCCCGAGGTACTCCTCGGGGCAGTCGACGGTCAGCCGCTCGACCGGCTCGTGCACCTTGCCGTCCACGACCTTGGTGACCACCTGGGGCTTGCCCACGGTCAGCTCGTAGCCCTCGCGGCGCATCTGCTCGACCAGGATGGCCAGCGCCAGCTCACCACGGCCCTGAACCTCCCAGGCGTCGGGACGGTCGGTCGGCAGGACGCGCAGCGAGACGTTGCCGACGAGCTCCTTGTCGAGCCTGTCCTTGACCATGCGGGCGGTGACCTTGGAGCCCTTGACCTTGCCGACCAGCGGCGAGGTGTTGGTGCCGATGGTCATCGAGATCGCGGGCTCGTCCACGGTGATCAGCGGCAGCGGGCGCGGGTCCTCGGGGTCGGCCAGCGTCTCGCCGATCATGATGTCCGGGATGCCGGCGATGGCGATGATGTCGCCGGGACCCGCCTCCTCGGCGGGCTTGCGCTCAAGCGCCTCGGTCATCAGCAGCTCGGTGATCTTCACCTTCTGGATGCTGCCGTCGGTGCGGCACCAGGCGACCTGCTGGCCCTTCTTGATGGTGCCCTGGTGGACGCGGCACAGCGCGATCCTGCCAAGGTAGGAGGAGGCGTCGAGGTTGGTGACGTGCGCCTGCAGCGGGGCGCTCGGGTCGTAGGTCGGCGCGGGGATGGTCTCCTTGATGACCTCGAAGAGCGGTTCGAGGTCGTCGGAGTCGGGCATCCCGCCGTCCTCGGGGCGGTTCAGCGAGGCGCGCCCGGCCTTGGCCGAGGCGTAGACGATCGGGAAGTCGATCTGCTCCTCGGTGGCGTCGAGGTCCATGAAGAGCTCGTAGACCTCGTCCACGACCTCCTTGATGCGGGCGTCGGGGCGGTCGACCTTGTTGATGCACAGGATGACCGGCATCTTGGCGGCGAACGCCTTGCGCAGCACGAACCTGGTCTGGGGCAGCGGCCCCTCGGAGGCGTCGACCAGCAGCACGACGCCGTCGACCATCGACAGACCACGCTCGACCTCGCCACCGAAGTCGGCGTGGCCGGGGGTGTCGATGATGTTGAGGGTCATGCCGCTGTGCTTGACGGCGGTGTTCTTCGCGAGAATGGTGATGCCCTTCTCGCGCTCAAGGTCGTTGGAGTCCATCACACGGTCGTCCACGTCCTGGTTCGCGCGGAAGGCTCCGGACTGCCAGAGCATGGCATCCACGAGAGTGGTCTTGCCGTGGTCGACGTGCGCGATGATCGCGATGTTCCGCAGGTCGTCGCGGCTGTTCAAAGGCATGTTTGAGTCTCACTCTGTGATCGTGGAAGCTGGCCGCGGACCGTGCGGCCTCTCTATTTTAGTTGATCCGCAACAATCGCTTTCACGTCGCCGTCGAACGCGCCCGGATGTTCACCTCCAGGACACCCCGCAAGCCTACGGAGCGGCCCTTTCCTCCGATATGGCGAACTGCCCGCATCCGGCGAAGCCACGGGACGAGGTCCTAAGCTCGGGACATGCCTCTAGCGCCGTCGTTCGCCGTGATGCTCAGAACCGAGGACAACGTGCGGATCGACGCCGCGCACACCCCGTCACGAGGATCGCGCGACCTGGGCATCGTACTCGCCCACGGCTTCACCGGTTCCCTCAGGGAACGTCCGACCCGCAGGATCGCCCACGTGCTCAGCGGGTTCGGCGGGGTGGTCTCCTTCGACTTCCGCGGCCACGGCCGCTCAGGGGGCGAGTCGACAGTCGGGGACCTGGAGATCCTCGACATGGACGCGGCGGTACGGCACGCCAGGGCGATCGGCTACCCCAGGGTCGCGGTCGTCGGCTTCTCCATGGGCGGGGCGGTGGCCGTACGGTATGCCGGGTGGCGGGCGGCGGCCGGAGAGGTCGACGCGGTGGTCACCGTGAGCGCGCCCGCGCGGTGGTACTACCGGGGGACCCGTCCCATGCGGCAGGTGCACTGGGCGATCGAACGCCCGCTGGGACGGCTGGCCGCGCGGGTCGGCAAGAGGACGCGGATCAGGAGCAGGGGGTGGGACCCGGTGCCCTCTGCCCCCCACGAGGCGGTCATAGACATCTCGCCGACCCCGCTGCTGATCGTCCACGGCGACGCCGACTCCTTCTTCCCCCTCGACCACGCCCACCAGCTCCACGACGCGGCGGGGGAGCCGAAGGAGCTGTGGATCGAACCCGGCTACGGCCACGCGGAGTCGGCGGCGACCCCCGGCCTGGTCCGCAGGATCGGCGAATGGGTCACGGCCAACGCCTGACCCCGGTGCTCTTCCGGTCGGGGCGGGCCGTACGGCATGGTTCGCAGCATGGTTTCGCGAGGCGGTCTCGCGGCACAGGAGGGCGTATGCGCAGCATCTACGTGGCGGGTCTCGGGCGCGGGGACGGCAGGCAGATCGTCGAACTCGGCCTGATGGAGCTGCTCGCCCGCAGGGCGCACAGAACCGGGATCTTCCGGCCGATCACCAGGGGGGACGACCGCACACTCGAACTGCTCGGTGAGCGCTACCGGCCCGCGGCCACGCAGTCGGGCGTCACGGCCGAGGCCGCCGCGGAGATCTACGCCGAGCACGGTGTCGAGGAGCTGATCTCCCGGCTGGTCACCCGCTTCCACGCGCTCGAACGGGAGTGTGACGCGCTGCTCGTGCTCGGCAGCTCCTTCGCCACCGACGACCTGCCGAGGGAGCTGGCGTTCAACGCCCGCCTCGCCGCGGAGTTCGGCGCCCCGGTGATCGTGGTGGTCGGCGCGCACGGCGACCACGCCGAGGAGATCGCGATGGAGATGCGCACCGGCTACCAGGTCTTCTCCGACCTCGGCAGCACGGTGCTCGCGGTCGTCGCCAACCGGGTGCCGAGCGGGACCATCGTCGATCCCGGGCTTCCCGTGCCGTGCTACGTCATCCCCGAGAACCCCTCGCTCTCGGCGCCGACGGTCGAGCAGGTGATGCGGGCCGTGGACGCCAGGCGCCTGCAGGGCGACGAGGACGCGCTGCGCAGGGACGTGCTGGGGTTCGTGTTCGGCGGGGCCACGCTGCCGGTCTTCCTCGAACACCTGACGGACGGGGCACTGGTGATCACCCCTGGCGACCGGGCCGACCTGCTGCTCGCCTCCCTCGCCGTTGAGGCCGCGGGCACGGTCAGGCCGTCCGGCGTGGTGCTGACGCTGGGCCAGGAGCCGACGAAGGCCGTGCGGGACCTCACCGCCCGCCTGGCCCCCGGGGTGCCGGTGCTCTCGGCCGCCGCAGACAGCTTCACCGTCGCCACGACCCTGGCCGGGCTTGAGGGGCGGCTGACGGCCGACAACCCCCGCAAGATCGACACGGCGCTGGGCCACTTCGAGTCCCACGTGAACACCGCCGACCTCGCCGACCGGATCGAGCTGGCCCGCTCCGAACGGATCACCCCGATGATGTTCGAGCACACCCTGCTGGAACGGGCCCGCTCCCAGCGGCGGCACATCGTGCTGCCCGAGGGGGAGGAGGACCGCATCCTGCGGGCCGCCGACATCCTCATGCGGCGCGGCATCGTCGATCTCACCCTGCTGGGCAGGCCGGAGGTGATCCGCAGAAGGACCGGAGACCTCGGCCTCGACCTGTCCGGCGTGACCGTCGTCGATCCCACGACCTCCCCGCTGCGCGCCTCCTTCGCCGACGAGTACGCCGAGATGCGGGCGCACAAGGGCATGACGCGGGAACGGGCAGAGGAGCTGATGGCCGACGCCAACTTCTTCGGCACGATGCTGCTGCACCGCGGCGCCGTGCACGGGATGGTCTCCGGCGCCGCGCACACCACGGCCGCGACGATCCTGCCCGCCTTCCAGATCATCAAGACCGTCCCCAGCACCTCGGTCGTCTCCTCGGTGTTCTTCATGTGCCTGGCCGACCGGGTGCTCGTCTACGGCGACTGCGCGATCAACCCCGACCCCGACGCCGAGCGGCTCGCCGACATCGCCATCTCCTCGGCCCGTACGGCGCGCCGCTTCGGCGTCGAGCCCAGGGTCGCGATGCTGTCGTACTCCACGGGCCACTCCGGCAGCGGCGCGGACGTCGACAAAGTGCGCAGGGCCACGGACCTCGTCAAGGAACGGGCACCCGACCTGCTGGTCGAGGGGCCAATCCAGTACGACGCGGCCGTCGACGCCAGGGTCGCCGCCGCCAAGCTGCCCGGCTCCCCGGTCGCGGGCCGGGCGACCGTGCTGATCTTCCCGGACCTGAACACCGGCAACAACACCTACAAGGCCGTGCAGCGCTCGGCGGGCGCCGTCGCGGTCGGGCCGGTGCTCCAGGGACTGCGCAGGCCGGTCAACGACCTGTCGCGGGGCGCGCTGGTCACCGACATCGTGAGCACCGTGGCCATCACGGCCATCCAGGCACAGGAACAGGGGTGACCGTGGCAGGGAAGACCGAGCGCGTCCTGGTGCTCAACAGCGGATCGTCGTCGGTGAAGTACGCCCTGTTCATCGGTGAGGAGCGGCTGGCCTCCGGCATCGTGGAGCGGATCGGCGAACCAGGCTCCCCGGTCGCCGACCACGAGGCGGCCCTGGACATCGTCGCCGGGGAACTGGCCGACCGGAACCTGGGCATCGACTCCCCCGAACTGACCGCGATCGGGCACCGGGTGGTGCACGGCGGTACCGACTTCACCGAGCCGACGCTGATCACCGACGAGGTGACGGCGAAGATCGAGGAACTGGTCCCGCTGGCCCCGCTGCACAACCCGGGCAACCTGGCGGGCATCGAGGTCACCCGGCGGCTGCGCCCCGACCTGCCGCAGGTCGCGGTCTTCGACACCGCGTTCCACTCCACGATCTCACCGGCCGCGGCGACGTACGCGATCGACAGGAAGCTGGCGGAACGGCTGCGGATCCGCCGCTACGGCTTCCACGGCACCTCGCACGCCTACGTCTCCCGCGAGGCCGCCGCGCTGGTCGGCAGGCCGGGCTGCAACGTGATCGTGCTGCACCTGGGCAACGGGGCCAGCGCCTCCGCCGTCTCCGGCGGGCGCTGCCTGGAGACCTCGATGGGCATGACCCCGCTCGAAGGGCTCGTCATGGGGACCCGCAGCGGCGACCTCGACCCCGGCGTCCTGCTGTATCTCGCCAGGACCGGAGGGATGTCCTTCGACGAGATCGACACGCTGGTCAACCGGGAGAGCGGCATGCGCGGCCTGTGCGGGGAGAACGACATGCGGACCGTGCAGGAACGGCTCGCGGCCAAGGACCCCGACGCCGAGCTCGCCTTCTCCGTCTACTGCCACCGGCTGCGCAAGTATGTCGGCGCCTACTACGCCGTGCTCGGCGTGGTCGACGTGATCGCCTTCACCGGAGGGGTCGGGGAGAACTCCCCGCTGGTCAGGCAGACGACACTGGACGGCCTTGAGGCACTGGGCATCGCCGTCGACCCGGAGCGCAACAGGCGGGGGAAGGGCGTCATCTCGCCCGACGGGACGGCCGTGAAGGTCGCGGTGATCCCCACGAACGAGGAGCTGGAGATCACCCGGCAAACTCTCGCGATTCTGCCTCGAACCAAACGCCCATAATTCGCGTCTACCTAAGTCAGATGGATGAGATCCGCCCCGGCGGTCCACGGGACTCGACCCTCCGCCAGAGGCGGCGGTCGTAGGACCCGCCCGGGTGGTGGCCCAGCGTCGCGGGGGCGTGCTGGGCCGTTCATCCGTCCGCAGGCGTGCTTGTACGGCTTTCGCCTGTACGGCTCGGCGGAAGCCGTACAAGCACGCGCTGACCCTTGCCACCTCTCCCACGTCGGACGGATCGGGGGGGACGGACCAGGCGTCAGGGGCGGAGGCGCCGAGACCCGTCAGCCCAGGCGCGCGGTGGACCTTTGGTGAGACCGAATCATGTTCGGCCGCGCAAGGCAAGGGGGAGGTCGGGGGGCCGGAGGGAGGATTGTGACCTATGTGACGATTGTTTAAACCCCCGCAGACTGGTAGATAGTTCGTCAATGGTGCGGGAGTTCCATCGTTTCTCTGACAGGCCTCAAGATCGTCTCCTATAGTTTCGCTCCGGCCGTGAGGGGGTCTGGAGGTGAGCGAAGCGTGAGATCGAGTCGCTCGATCACGCTGGGCGTCATGCTTTCCACCCTGCTCATGACGCCGCTCATGGCCGGGGCCGCCGTGGAGCGGGCCGCCAAACCCAACCCCGAGGCCGAACTGGCCAGGCTCACCCGCGAGGCCGACGCCCTCAACAAGAGGTACCGCGGGCAGGTGCAGAGCCTTGAGGAGACGCGGGTCCAGGCGAGCAAGGCGACCCAGCGGGCCAGGAGCCTGAAGCGCAGCCTGGCCACCGCGGAGACCGCCGTCACGCGCTTCGCCCAGACCGCCTACATGGGTGGCAACCTGGACGACATCAACCTGCTGTCCTTCCAGGGGGACCCGGGCACCACGCTCGACGGGGTCGCGATGCTGTCCTACCTCGCCGGTCAGCGCGCCAGCCAGCTCGGCCACCTCAAGGAGCTCGTCAAGGACGCCAAGGACGCGGAGGCCGCCGCCGAGGCGAAGATCGTCAAGCTCGGGGACGACATCACCAAGCTCAAGAAGGACCGCGTCCGCATCGAGAGCCTGCTCGCCAAGTACGGCTTCCAGCAACCCGGCGGCAGCGAGGGGCTCACTCCTCGCATGGTGAGCGTGCGCAACACGATTCTGCGGACCTTCCCGATGCCCTATCCGGTCGGCTGCCTGCGCCGTGGCGACCCCGGTGACCACGGCAGCGGCCGGGCCTGTGACTTCATGATGAGCACCGGTGGCCGCATGCCGACCGCCGAGGCCAAGGAACGCGGCGACCGCCTCGCCCAGTGGGCCATCGACCACGGCCGCGACATCGGGATCATGTACATCATCTGGCAACAGCGCTACTACGACATCCGCACCGGAACCGGCTGGCGAATGATGTCCGACCGAGGCGGCATAACCGCCAACCACTACGACCACGTCCATATCTCGGTCTTCTGATTCGCGGCGCCCAGAATTGCGTGAGCCGGATTAGGCTCGTTCCAGGAATGTGTTTCTTCCACGGAGGCGGCGTGGCCGATGAGGGTTCTGTTCGCGGGGTTTCCGATATGGCCGGCAGGGGAGGTCTGCTGGCTCTCTGGCTTTCCTCGGTTCTGGTCGCGAGGTTCCGTGACGGATCTCCCGTGCTGGTGGTGGCCCTGTTCGTCTGTATGGCGGCCAGTGCCGCATACTGCCTGTTCTGGCTGTACGCGAGGTGGCGCTTCGGTGGTCGGGAGAAGAAACTCCCCGAGGAAGAGGCCGCCGAGTCCCAGAAGTCTTTCTCGGACTCGTTGACGTTCCAGATCGCGCTTCTGGCCTATCTGCTAATCACGTTGAACGGATACAGCGACGACCTCTGGCTCTTTGTGACCTATGCTCCGCTTCCTCTGGTCCTCGCGTTCGACCTTCTGGAAAAGCTGTACGCCGTGCTACGGAACAGATGAGGACTTCAGGATGGTGGCGAGGGAGTTCCTGGACCGCTGGAGGGCGGTTATCTGGGTGTCGAGGTCCCGCAGGTGGGTCTGGAGGTAGTCCCTGACGCAGGGGTGGATGTCGGGGCCCGGGCCCTCGATGCAGGGCAGGATGTCGCGGATGGTGCGGGTGGGCAGACCGGCGGCGAGCAGGGCGCGGATGTGGCCGACGACCGTGGGCGCCTCGGCGGTGTAGTGGCGGTGGCCGCTCGGGCTGCGGTGTGAGGTGAGCAGGCCCTGCTCCTCGTAGTACCGCAGCAGCCGAACGCTCACGCCGGTCTCCCTGGCCAGCTCGCCGATCTTCATGCCGGTTGCTACGGGGCTGAAGGTCCGCACGGAGGTCACCTCACACGAGCGTCGATCGGGCAGGAAGGCCATCCCGTATAAGGCGCGAAACGGGCTGTCTCATCCGGAAACACCCGCGACGTGATCTGTCTCACACCCCCTTGAATCTCACACCGATGTGAGCTTCTAGCGTTTCCGGCATGACGAACAACACGGAAACCTTCACTCTCGGCGGTGACCTGACGGTACGGCGGATCGGCTACGGCGCCATGCGGCTTGCCGACGGACCCGACAGGCCCGCGGAGGCCTGGGCCGCGCCCATCTGGACGGCCCCCGCAGACCGCGCCGCCGCGCTGGCCGTACTGCGCAGGGCGGTCGAGCTCGGGGTCGGGATCATCGACACCGCCGACGCCTACGCGCTGGGCGCCAACGAGGAACTCGTCGCCGAGGCCCTGCACCCCTACTCCGAGAAGGTCGCGATCGCCACCAAGATCGGTGTCGTACGGCCAAGCCCCGCCGAGTGGATCCCGCTGGGCAACCCCGCCTACCTGAGGCAGCAGGCCGAACTGAGCCTGCGGCGGCTCCGGGTGGAGCGCATCGACCTGCTCCAACTGCACCGGATCGACCCCGAGGTGCCGCTGGCCGACCAGATCGGCGCGCTGAGGCAACTGCGGGAGGAGGGGAAGGTCCGCCACATCGGGCTGTCGGAGGTGACGGTCGAGCAGCTCAGGGAGGCCTCGGAGATCACGCCGATCGCCGCCGTGCAGAACATGTACAACCTCGTCACCCGTCAGCACGACGGGGTCGTCGACTACGCGGCCGAGCACGGCATCGCGTTCCTGCCGTTCTTCCCGATCGCGATGGGCGGGCACGCGGGTCAGGACAGCCCGGTCGCGGCCGTGGCGCGCGAGGTGGGCGCGACCCCCTCGCAGACCGCGCTGGCCTGGCTGCTGCACCGCTCCCCGACGGTCATCCCGATCCCCGGCACGACCTCGGTCGGGCACCTGGAGGAGAACGTCGCCGCGCTGAAGGTGTCGCTGTCGCGGGAACAGTTCGAGCGGCTGTCGGCGGCCGGTCTTGAGGCCGGGCAGGAAGGATGACGAAGTCGGAGGGGAAAAGGACGACGACTCGCGATTTCTGAGAGTTTTTCGCGAAACGCGGATTTCCATTCCCCGGCGCGGTTCCCGCATCGATGCGACGCCGTATTGGGCGGCGTTTCCCAGGGGGAAAGTCGAGATGGTCCGCCGCCCACCCAGAGCCGTCCGCCGGTGACCGTACGTGATGGTCGCCCCTCCATCGGTCGCCGGTAAAGATCATGACAATCACTGTCGGTTGTCATGGGGGATGATAGAGCGATGACGAACGTTTCCGGGGAGACCCTCCGCCGTCGTCCGGCCCAGCGCCGAAGCCTCGAACGTGTCGAGCGCATGCTGGACGAGTGCGCACGGCTCCTCGACGAGGTGGGGTACGAGGCCCTGACCACCAAGGAGGTCGCCCGCAGGGCCGAGGTGCCGATCGGCACGTTCTACCAGTTCTTTCCCGACAAACAGGGGTTGGTGCGCGCGCTCGCGCTGCGCAACCTCGACGCCTTCCTCGGCCGGGTCACGGCCAGGCTCACCGAGGTGCGGCTGTCCGACTGGACCGAGATGGTGGACCTTGCCATCGACGAGTTCGTCGAGATGAAGCGCACGACCCCGGGGTTCGCGGTCGTCGACTTCGGCGAGGTGCTGCTCGCTCCCGGAGGCCCGGTGATCGAGGGGACCGAGCGCACCCTCGACACGGCGCTGAAGAACAACGTCATCGTCGCCGACCGGCTGAGGACGATCATCACCGACCTGCTCGGTGTCCCGGGCGGACCCGGTCTCGACAGGGCGCTGGTCGTCGCTGTCGAGGCGGCCGACGCCGTACTCAAACTGGCCTTCCGCTCCCGGCCCGACGGCGATCCCGAGCTGGTCGGCGAGTGCAAGCGGCTGGTCCGCCGCTACCTGTCGGACCACCTGCCCGACAGTTGAGAGAAAAGGGATGATTTGACCTGGAGCACACTCCAGGTGGGATGCTGCCGGACGTGAGTGTCTACACGCCGGGACAGGTGGTCGAGGAGACCGGTTTCAGCCTCGACACCCTGCGCTACTACGAACGGATCGGTCTGCTGGGAAGAGTCGGCCGCAACGCGGCCGGACAGCGGAGGTTCACCCAGGACGACGTCGGCTGGCTCGGCACGCTCCGCTGCCTGCGGGACACCGGCATGCCCATCGCCGAGATGCTCCGCTTCGCGGAGCTGGTCAGGGCGGGCGACCACACCATCGCCGACCGGGTCGCGTTACTTGAGGCCCACGACCGGCGGGTCGAGGAGCAGGTGGCCAACCTGCGCGAGAAGCAGCGGGCGGTCCAGGCCAAGATCGGCTACTACCGCGACATCGCCGACCTGCCCCAGTGCGAACCACTCGGCGCCAGACGCTGATCAGGCCGTACGGCGACCCCGCCCGGCGGTCCGGTCGAGCGAGCGTCTGGAGCTGACGAGGCTGTACGGCGACCCGCCCAACGGCCTGGCCAGGTAGCCGCCTCGGGCTGGGGAAGTCGTACAGCGGCTTTGCTCCTCACCTGCCCCTTCTTTCCGCTTCGCCTGTTAAACCGGAAGCGGGACCGGGGGAGGGGCGATGGCCGCACCGCGCGCACGCCGGATCAACATTCCGCTTCGGCACGTCACGCTGACGTGCGGGGCCATGATGTTCGCGCTGCTGGCCAACGTGACCTACCTCCAGGGCTTCAGGAGCGACCGGCTCGGCGACGACCCGCGCAACCCCCGGCTGGCGATCATCCGGCTCGACGGTCCAAGAGGGAACATCCTGCTGCGCGACGGCACCGTCGTGGCGACCAGCGTCGAGAACGGCACCGGGACCGGGGGGCACAGGTACCGGCGCCTCTACCCGGGCGGGCAGCCGTACGCGCCGGTCACCGGGCACCTGTCGATCTACGGAGCGACCGGGCTCGAACGCGCGCAGGACGCCGTGCTGTCCGGCACCGACCTGCGGGTCAAGCTGCGCGCGCTGCTGGACGGCACGCGGGCGGGGGCGACGATCAGGCTCACCATCGACCCCGCGGCGCAGCGGGCGGCCTACGAGGCGCTGCGCGCCACGGGGAGGCCGGGGGCCGTCGTCGCCATCGAACCGCAGACCGGCGCGATCCTGGCCATGGCCTCCTATCCCTCCTACGACCCGAACGTCTACACCGATCCCGACGCCGCGGGTCTGGAGGAGGCCGACAGGCGGCTGCGGGACGACCCCCGCGAACCATTGCTGAACCGGGCTATCCAGCGCGACTACCCGCCCGGCTCGACCTTCAAGATCGTCACCAGTGCCGCCGCGCTCGGCTCGGGGAGATACCGGCCGACCACCGGGTTGCGCGCGCCCGCCGCGCTGCGCCTGCCGGGGACGGCCTCCTACCTGCGCAACGCGGGCGGCGCCACGTGCGGGAACGGCAGGACCCCGCTGGCCTACGCCTTCCAGCTCTCCTGCAACACCCCGTTCGCGAACCTGGGGCTGGCCCTCGGCCAGGAGACACTGCGCGAGCAGGCGCGGGCGTTCGGCTTCGACGCCGACGACCTGACGGTCCCCATGCCGGTCGCCAGGAGCGTCTACCCCGGGGACATGGACCGGGCGCAGACCGCCATGTCGGCGCTCGGGCAGTTCGACACCAGGGCGACCCCCCTCATGATCGCCATGATGTCGGCGGCGGTCGCGAACGACGGCACGCTGATGCGTCCCTACCTGGTCGAGGAGATCAGGCTGGCCGACGGCACACTGGTCGACGGGGCCGTTCCTTCGCCGTACCGCAGGACGCTCGACCCCGAGGAGGCCAACCGGCTCACCGCGATGATGGTCACGGTCACCAGGCCAGGTGGCACCGGGGAGGCCGCCGCGATCCCCGGGGTCGAGGTCGCCGCGAAGACAGGCACCGCGGAGAACGGGGTCCCGGGAGGCGACCACGCGGTCTTCACCGGCTTCGCCCCGGCCACCGCGCCCAGGGTCGCGGTCGGGGTCCTCGTCGAGCACGGCGGACCTGGCGGGCAGATCGCGGCTCCCATCGCCAGGGCCGTCATGCGGGCCGTACTCGCGCCGGTCTCTCCCGGCGAGGAACAGGCGGAGAGACCGCGAGGTCAGGCGGAGTAGGCCTCGGCCTGCAGGCCGTACAGGTCGGCGTAGAGACCGCCGAGGGCCATCAGGTGGCCGTGGGCGCCCTGCTCGACGACCTTGCCGTGGTCGAGGACGTAGATCCGGTCGGCGTAGCGGACGCTGGCCAGCCTGTGGGTGATCAGCAGGACCGTACGGCCGTCGGCGTGCTGCCTGACGCGTTCGAAGAGGGCGTGCTCGGCGCGGGCATCGAGGGCCGCGGTCGGCTCGTCGCAGATCAGCAGCGGGGCGTCCCTGTGGAAGCCGCGGGCGATGGCGATCCGCTGCCACTGCCCGCCCGACAGTTCCTGGCCGTCCGTGAACCGCCTGTCGAGCAGCGTGTCGTAGCCGTGCTTCAGCTCGGCCACGACCTGGTCGGCCCCGGCGACCTCCGCCGCCGAGGTCAGCGCCTCCTCACCCCTGTCGGTGCCCATGCCGATGTTGTCCCTGGCGGTCAGCGGCCAGCGGGTGTGGTCCTGGGCGATGACGGCGATGTTGCGTCTGAGCCCGTCGGGATCGACCCCCGCCAGGTCTGTCTCGTCCCACAGCACGCGCCCGCTCTCGGGCTCGTAGAGACCGGCCAGGAGCTTGGCCAGCGTGGTCTTGCCCGAACCGTTCTCACCGACCAGGGCGACCACCTCACCCCGGTCGAGGTGCACCGAGACTCCACGCAGCGCGGGCGTCTCCGAGCCGGGATAGGTGAACACGACGTCCTCGGCGGCGATCCGCTCGAACGTCGCCGGCGCCGTGTCCGGCCGCGCCGGGCCGACCCGCCGTTCCGCCTCCGCGCAGAAGTCGAGGAAGTCGGTGAAGTACAGCCCCTCCTCGTAGAGCCGGTTGGTGGCGAACATCAGGTTCGACAGGTAGGTCTGCCCGGACCTGATCGCCAGTACGGCGGTGCCCGCGACGGCCAGCGGCACCGAGCCCGCGGCCAGCAGCAGGCCGAGGGCCACGTAGACCAGGGCCGCCCCGAGCCCGCCGAGCGCCTCCCCGACCACCCTGGCGAACGTCTGCCGCCTGGCCAGGTCGAGCCTGACGTTCTGCTCCGCGGTCGCGACCGCGTCGTACATCCGCAGCAGGAAGTCCCGCATCGTGAAGGAGCGCACCTCGGCGGCGGCCGCCCGCTCGGCCAGCAGCTCCGAGATGATCCACTTGCGCCGGGCGACGGGGATGAACGCGTACATCGTGGTGTAGCGCATGCGCGCCGTACGCACCGCCGCCCAGGCGTCCGGCAGCACCGCGAGCACCAGCAGCGGCAGCAGGACCGGGTGGAGCACCCCGAGCACCCCGGCCGCGGAGGCGATGCCGATGGCGGCGGTCAGCACGTTGATGGCCGTGCTGACGATCGAGCCCGCCGTCGTGACCCCGCGCGAGGACGCGCGCTGGAGCGAGTCGTGGAAGTCGGGGTCGTCGAACGCGGCCAGACTCACCTGGCCGGTCAACCCGTAGAGCCGTTCCTCGGCGATCCTGCTCACCTGCGGTTCGAGCCGTGACTGCGCCCACCCCGCGCCCGCCTGCATCAGGGTGCGCAGGGTGCCCGCGACGCCGACCAGGACGAGGCTGGGCAGGGCGGCGACGACCCGCTCCGGCGTCGGCCCCGCCTCCAACAGGGCCGAGAGCACCCCGGTCGTGGCCAGCAGCCCGAAGGCGGTGAACACGCCGCCGAGCACACTCAGCCCGATCGTGGCGACGACGTCGCGGGGACTGGCCGCCCAGCCGAGCCGTACGGCCTGCGCGACGAGGGCGGGCAGCCTCCTGGAGAGGGACAGGAAGCCGACGTCGGCCATGGCGTCGGCGTGGCCGTACCAGTCGGAGAGGCTGATCTCGCCGAGCACCGGCGTGGACGTTCCGCCGGAACCGGAAGAGGAACCGGCGGGCGCGTCGGGGCGGCTTTCCGGAGCTTCGGGGGCGCGGCGCGGGGATGGGGGAGAGGCTGGATCGTGATCCGAGGATGTGTCCGGCATGTCTGCAGTGTGAATCGCCCCACCCGCGTCCGCCATCCGCTGGCCGGTCACGGTCAGTAGCGCCGATACGGGAGGCGAGTGTCACGCTGAATTCATTACGGTGTCCCAATAGGGGCAGTCAGGCAATCCGAGCATCCGAAATGGTGCTAAGCCTGGGCACGGCACGGTAATTGGTGTCACACTTTCTGTGACGGCTGCCCAGCGACCTCATTAAGAGCCGATGACACAGGACACCGCACACATTTCTCTCACCGGTGGGAACCTCCCCCTCGAACCCAACGACTTCGTCGGGCGTCAGATTGACGTCGAGGAGCTCGTTGAGTTGCTGGGTGTCGCCCGCCTGGTGACCCTGTGCGGGGCCGGAGGCATCGGCAAGAGCAGATTGGCGGTCAACGTCGCGGGCCGGTTGGCCGCGGGGTTCTCCGGCGGGGTGTGGCTGGTCGAGTTGGCGGAGGCGGCGAGCGACGAGCTGATCGCGCCCCGGGTCGCCGCCGTGCTCGGCATCAAGGCCGAGCCGTCCCGTCCGCTCTCCGAGACGCTGTTCGACGCGCTCGCCGACCGGCAGTTGCTGCTGGTGATCGACAACTGTGAGTCGCTCATCGACGAGTGTGCCCGCTTCTGCAGGACGCTCCTCACGATCTGTCCCGAGGTGCGGGTCCTCACCACCAGCCGAGAGCCGCTGCGGGTCGCGGGGGAGACCGTGTGGCGGGTGCCGCCGCTCACGCTGCCCGAGGCGGACGGCCACGAGTACGCCGCGGCCAGCGAGGCCGTGCAGCTGTTCGTCAGGAGAGCCAAGGCCGCGGTGCGCGGGTTCACCCTCGACGTGAGCAACGCCAACGAGATCGCCAGTCTCTGCGGGGCGCTCGACGGGATGCCCCTGGCCATCGAACTGGCCGCCGCGCTGTGCCGGGTGCTGACGGTCGAGCAGATCCACGCCCGCCTCAGGGACAGGTTCCGCCTTCTTTCCGAGGGAGACCGTACGGCTCCCGCCAGGCACCAGACGCTCAGGGCGACCGTCGACTGGAGCTACCAGCAGCTCAAGGAGCCGGAGCGGATCCTGCTGCGGCGCCTGGCCGTGTTCACCGGCGGGTGGACGCTGGAGATGGCCGAGCAGGTCTGCGGCGGTGACGGCCTGTGGGCCGAGGACGTCCTGAGCGTCCTGTGCGGCCTGGTGGACAAGTCCCTGGTGCTGGCGGACGCCGAGGTCGCGGGCGAGACGCGCTACCGGATGCTGGAGACGATCCGCCAGTACGCCGCCGAGCAGATGGAGGCCGCGGGCGAGGAGCACGAGCTGAGACGGCGGCACCGCGACCACATGGCCGTGATCGCCGGGCGCATGCACCAGCTGATCGTCAGGTCGCCTCGCCCGACCTGGTCGGAGATCTGCCCGATGCTGGTGCTGCTGGACGAGCTGCAGAGCAACCTGTGGGCCGCGGTCCGCTGGTCGGCCGAGGTGGAGGAGCCGGAGAACGCGCTGCGGCTGCTGGTGCTGCTGCGCTGGCCGACCATCGCGGGCGGCCGGTTCACCCCCGCCGACGAGTGGCTCGAACGCCTGCTGTCCGCCAAGTCCGGGGTGCTTCCCCCGCGCGTGCGCGCCGACGCCCTCGTCCTGCGCGGCCAGGTGGCCTTCGGCCAGGGCGATCCCGCCAAGGCGTTCGACACCTGCTCGGAGGCGGCCGACCTGTGCCGGGCGACGGGCCTGTACGGGCCGCTCAGCGGGGCACTGGCCATCCTGGCCTGGGTCGCCATCTACCGGCGGCGCCCCGACAAGGCCCGGCGTCTGCTCGACGAGGCGCTGGAGGCCGTGCGCAGGGTCGACGACCCCTGGCACGAGATGGTGATCCGCTCGATGGAGGGGACGTTCGCGCTGTCCGAGGGGCGGGCAAAGGAGTCGCAGCGCTCCTTCGAGGCCGCGCTGGCGATCGCCCACGGTCTCGACAACCACTGGGCGACCCCGGTCGCGCTCATCGGCTTGGCCCAGGTCGCCTGGACGCGGGGTGACCTGCTTGAGGCCCGCTCCCACTACGAGCAGGCCCTCGACCAGCTCAAGGACATCACCGCCCACTGGCAGACCATCACCTGTCTGTCCGGCCTCGGGCGGATCGCCCTGGCCCAGGGCGACCTCACGACCGCCCGCGCCAGGCTGACCGAGAGCCTGCGCCTGTGCCGCAGGACCGGCCAGCGGCTCGGCGTCGCCCGGCGCATCGAGACGCTCGCCCAGCTCGCCCTCGCCGAGGAGGACGACCACCGCGCGGTACGGCTGGCGGGGGCGTCCGCCGCGATCAGGCACGCGATGAGCGGCGGCGCCATGCCGTCCGGGTTCGGCGCGCGAATGGAGGAGCTGCTCCAGCCCGCCCGCGCCCGGCTCGGTGACGCGCTGGTCGCCCACCTGTGGACGCTCGGCAAGGAGATGTCCCAGGAGCAGGCGGTCCGTTACGCCCTGGAGGGCGAGGAGCGGGCCGAGGCGTCGCTGCCCGCCTCGGGCAGGATGCCGGTGGCCGCCCCGCTGACCACGCTCACCGGGCGAGAGTGGGAGATCGCCGAGCTGGTCGCCAGGGGGCTGAGCAACAAGGCCATCGCCGACGAACTGGTGATAAGCCCCGCGACCGCCGCCCGGCACGTGGCCAACATCCTGGCCAAACTCGGCTTCTCCTCGCGCACCCAGGTGGCCACGTGGGTCATCGAGCACAACCGCGTCTGACGGTGACAGATCGCCTACACACAGGAACTACACATCGGCGGCCACGGGATACGCCACAGATACACCTTGGGATACGCACTCCGGCGCATGCGGGGAAGCAGCAGGTAGCCGTACGTTTTCCTCGTGTTCGACCGATGACGCCCCGCCTTCCGCACCACACCCGCCACGGCGGCCAGGTACGGCAGGCCCACACCATCTCGGGCGTCTCGGTCGGGCACGTCGCGAACGTCGCGTGTCCCTCTCGACGGTCGAGGTCTCCTCGGAGGGGTGGGGACCGAAGGCCACGGGACACGCGGCAGCGGGTCCGAGCCGCGCAGGGCTCGGACCCGCACGCGTTGAAGGGGCTATGCGCCCCGCGCGGATTTCCCGTGAGCCGGACGGCCGGTGAATCCCGAGTCAGAGCCACGGAAGCCTCCGTCAATCGCGGAACCCTCCCCGGATCGAGGGCGTTTTCACAGGTCACACGCATTTCGGTGAAGCACGGAAACGCCTAATGGGGGAAAGGGCCATCGGAGGGATCTGGCCCGGATACACACTCATTTACATACATCTGTCGATGCGGCGCCGGAGATGCCGGCCGTACGGTCGTCGGCATGAGACCCACCTCCTCGTCCACAAGGGGCACCGTCACCGAGGCGGTGTTCGGCTGCGCGCACGAGCGAGGTGACCGGCCCGCGTTGATCGACCTCGGTGCGGGGGTGGTCTACAGTCACCGCCGCCTGGCCGAGGAGGTGACGCGGGGAGCCTCGGGACTGGTCAAGCGGGGCGCGCGGGGTCGGCAGGTGGCCGGGATCCACGTGGACAACGTGGCAGCCCACGTTCTCGCGGTGCACACGGTCATCGCGGCGGGCCTGGTCGCGGCGCCCATCGTGTCCGGCAACGGGCGGATGAGCGACCTGCTGGTCCGGCTGGACGCCCGCTTCCTGATCACCACTCCGGGGCTCGCGGAGAGCTCGTTGCAGGCGGCCGACGTCTCGCGGGTGCGTCAGGTGATCGCGTTCGGCCAGGCGCGTGACACCGTCGACTTCGCCGACCTGCTGCTGCTCGCCCCGGCTCCGCTGCCGTCTCTCGACCCGTCCGTGCAGCCCGCGCTGCGGGACGACGACGGCGGCGTGCTCACCCACGAGAACCTCATCTGGCGGATGTGCGAGCTGGACAAGGTCGTCGCGCTGGAGAAGTCGGACGTCCTGCTGGTGACCTGGCCGCTGACCTCGACCCTGGCGCTGACGACCCTGATCGGGCTGGCGCTGATGCGCGGTTCCCTGGTCGTGGTCGCCCCGGGCCTCGCCTCGCAGGAGTTGTCGGCGACGATCCACGACTTCGGGGTCACGGTGCTGACGCTGCTCGACGGGACGGTGCAGCGTGTGTGACGGCCGTGGGAGGGCGGACACGTGTTGTTATCCGACTATGCCTTGACGTTCCGCGCTGACAGATGCGTTGATTGGGGTACGGCCTCTGACAACGTTGTCATCCCTTTCATGGACCCTCCGGAGCCTCGCCCCCGAAGGGACGGCACGCCCATGTGACAACGGTTGGACGGCCGTGGCGAGCCCTGCCCACCTGACCTCCTACAGCGGGGGCGGACAGGGGGCACGACGGGCTCGCGGACGGGCCGAGGTCCTCTCCCGGTGGACGGGGCCGGGGAGGCTCGGCGGTCAGGTCATGACCGGGGCGCCGAGGGGCTGACCAGCGAGTCGCCCAGCGCGGTGCGGTGGTACAGCACGCCGCGCCCCACCCGGTTGGCCGTCACCAGGCCCGCCCCGCGCAGGGCGGCCAGGTGACCGCCGACGGTTCCCAGGCTCAGGCCGAGCAGGCGGACGAGCTGACTGGTCGTCGCGGGAACCGCCAGTTCGAGCAGGACACGGGCCCTGGTCCTGCCGATCAGCGTGGCCAGGCCGTCCGGCGTCTCGTGCGGGATGCCCGTGCCACGCGCCGGATAACTGATCGCGTACGGCCAGGCGTGTTCGAGGTAGGAGCTGATCCCCGAGACGAAGGGGGACGGCACGAACAGCAGCCCCCGTCCCTCAAGGGCGACCTCCTGTTCGGCCGGGGTGACCTCGATGACCCCCTCGGGGCGCCAGCGCACCCGGGGACTGAGGTCGTCGAGCGCGGCGGCCCAGCCGTAGGTGGCGAGTCTGCCCGCCCGCTGGACCACGTCCCGTTCCAGGATCGCGTGGACGCGTGGCCAGATGGGGGAGACGATCCGGGTCCAGACCGCTTCGAGGGCGTCGGCGAACAGCCCGACGACGTCCGGTGAGAACAACACCTCAAGGACGGCGCCCGCAGGGCGGGGCATGCCCTCCAGGTTCCTGGTGATCTCCCGGTGCGCCTGGGCCGCGGGCGTCGCCCGTACGGTCGCCAGCTCCGTTTCCAAGGAGGTGTTCACCCCGTCCGGCGGGGGCGCGGGGAAGTCGATGTTGTAGTGCCCCCCGCGGAACAGCCCGACCATCGGACCGAGCCCCGGCCGCTCCACCAGCAGCCTGCCGTACGGCTCGCGGGCCTGACGGATCCAGGAGCGCCACACCCCGGCCTCCCACCTGCCGGACAGCAGCCAGAGCGCCTGTTTGGTCACCATGAGCGGGGAGATCGCGAACCTGCTGGTCACGATGTCCTGCGGGCTGACCTTGATGAGATATCCCATTCATCACCTTTCGGGAATTGTCGAAAGGTTAGCCCGTGGCCCCGGCGCCGCCCAGCATCGTGCCCATGGTTCTCACGGGGAAAGAGGGCGCGACCTACGCCGAGGTCTTCGCCGACGGGCGGTTCCGGGTGCTGTTCGGCAGCTTCACGCTTCTCGTCGTCGGGGACCAGGTCAAGATGCTGGCCCTGGCGGCGCTGGTCTACGCCAGGACCGGCTCGCCCGGCCTGTCGGCGACGGCCTACATGCTGGGCTTCCTGCCGTACGCGGTCGGCGGGATGTTCCTGCTCTCCCTCGCCGACCGGATCAGGCCGCGTGCCCTGATGATCGTCGGGGAGCTGGTCAGGGCGGTGACGTGCCTGCTGCTGGCCTTCACCGGGATGCCCGTCTGGACGATGCTGGCGCTGGTCCTGGTCACCGGTCTGTTCTCCCCGGTCTTCGGGGCGGCCCGCAGTGCCCTGCTGCCCGAACTGCTGCCCGGTGACGCGTTCGTCCTGGCCAGGTCGGTGCTGTCCATGACGTCGGCGGGGGCGCAGATCGGCGGGCTCGGGCTGGGCGGCGCCCTGCTGGCTACGGCGGGGCCGACCGGGGCGCTCGCCGCGACCGCCGTACTGTCCGCGCTCTCCGCCCTGGTGCTGCGCGTCGGGCTCACCGACCTGCCCGCCCGAGGTGTACGGCGGGGCGGCGCGGTCGGGGAGACGCTGCGGGTCAACCGGGACCTGCTCGCCGACCCCGGGGTGCGTGGGCTGCTGCTCGCCCAGTGGCTGCCCGTCTCGTTCCTGTCGGGGGCGGAGGCGGTGCTCGTCCCCTATCTCGGGGAGACGGCCGGGATCGCCCTGGCCGCCGCGTGCGTCGGACTGGCGGTCGGCAACCTCCTGGCGGGCCGGTTCGCCGCGCCGTACACCCGGGAACGGCTCGCGGCACCTCTCGCGGTGCTGTCAGGGGTGCCGTTGCTCGCCTTCGCGTTCGCGCCGGGACTCGCCGTCTCCGGGCTGATCCTGCTGCTGGCCACCGCGGCAAGCGGCGCCTGTCAGCTCGGCCTGCAGCGCAGGTTCGTCGAGGCGGCGCCGGAGCAGGTCAGGGGGCAGTCGTTCGGGCTGGTGGGCGCGGGGCTGATGACCGGGCAGGCGGTCGGCGCCGCCCTGGTGGGGGGAGTCTCCGAGGTCGTCGCGCCGCATCTGGCGATCACCGGGGCGGGTGTCGCCGTGATCATCTCAGGGCTCCTCCTCTGGCGGCACCTGCGGCCGTGACCTGCTCAGGCGAGGCGCCACTCCTGGTTGGGCTGGCCGTAGACACAGGTCCACTGCTGGACGTTGGCGCCGTCGTCGGTGCTGACCCCCGTCACGTCCAGGCACTTGCCGCTGTGCCGGGCCACGAGGATGAAGTAGCCGTCGTCCCGCTGGACGAGCTTCCACTCCTGGTTCGGCTGGTCGTCCAGGCAGGTCCACTGGTGGACGTTGGCGCCGCTCCGCAGGCTGACGCCCTCGACGTCGAGGCACTTGCCGCTGTGGGCCGCCCTCAGGGTGTAGTAGCCGTCGCTCGTGGCAACCAGGTTCCACTCCTGGTTGGACTGGTCGTCGCCGCAGGTCCACTGCTGGACGTTGGCGCCGGTCCGGGTGCTGACGCCCTCGACGTCGAGGCACCTGTCGCTGTGCCGGGCGACCAGGCTCGCCCTGAACCCCGTCCTCGCCGCCGACTCGCCGTCCACGGCACCGGCCGAAGACGGGCCGACGAGGGGAAAGGCGATCATGACGGTGGCCAGGGCAATGGCACGACCTGCGCGGATGAGTCCCATCGCGTCTCCCGAGGTGCTCTGAAAGATCAACCCGCACTTCGTAGCACGGATGACGGAGCGCTTCGGCGAGTCACGCCGCGTGACGGTGCCGTGTCGCGTCGCCGTACCGACATCCGGCCCAGAACACCCCGCGCGCGGTCAGGGGGGAGGCAGTTCTCCCGACCCCCGGGGGATGAGCCTGGTCGGCAGCTCGACGTGCTCGGCGGGCCCTGGATCGCCCTGGATGCGACGGAAGAGCAGTTCGGCCGCGGTCCTGCCGAGCCCGGCCGGGTCCTGGGCGACCACGCTCACTCCGGGCACCAGCAGGTCGGCCAGCTCGAAGTCGTCGAAGCCCACCATGGGCAGCCGCTGTCCGGTGCGTAGCACGGCCAGGGTCACCCGGCCGTTGCCGGTGAACAGCGCCGTCGGCGGGGCCTGTGCCGTGAGCATCCTGGCCAGCGCGGCCCCGGCCCGTTCCGGGGGGCCCGTCGCGATCAGGGACTCGTCGGCGGGCAGGCCCGCCTCGGCCAGGGCCCTTCGGTAACCGCGCAGGCGTTCCGCGGCGGTGAAGATGGACGCGCTGTCGCCGATGAAGGCCACGCGGCGGTGGCCGTATCTGAGCAGATGCGTCACCCCGGCGCACGCGCCGCCCGCGTTGTCGCAGATGACGGTGTCGGCGTCGAGGCCTCCTGGCCGGTCGGCGAAGACGGCGGGGGTGCCCGCGTCCAGCTCCGGCCTGAGGTACTCGTGGTCGGCCCCGGCCGGAACGATGATCAGGCCGTCGACCCGCCGGGAGCAGAAGGTGAGGACGAGTTCGCGCTCCCGCCGGGGGTCCTCCCCGGAGGAACCGCTGAGCAGCAGCGAGCCGTACCCGAGGGCCACGTCCTCGACCGCCCTGCTGACACCGGAGTAGAACGGGTCGGCCACGTCCTCGATCACCAGGCCGACGCTTGAGGTACGGCCGCCGCGCAGCCCTCTGGCGCTCTCGTCGCGGCGGTAGCCGAGCCGTTCGATGGCCGAGCGCACCCGCTCCGCGGTCACCGCGTTGACCCCGCGCTCGCCGTTGACGACGCGGGAGACGGTCTTGAGCGCCACCCCGGCCGACGCGGCGACGTCCTTCATGGTGGGGCGACCTCGGGAACCGCCCGTGGCGGGACGACGGTGCGGGCGGTCTGTCACGGCCCGATCATCGCCTAAACCCCTGCTTTCGACAACGTTGTCCCGCAACAGACACCCCCGCCCCCTATGTCTAGGTTATGGCTGTTATGGCCTGTCCGTATGGGCGCGTAGTGCCCGGTCGACGAAGGCCTCGGCCGAGCCGAGATAACCGGTCGGGTCGAGGGCGGCGTCCACCTCGCCGGGGGTCAGATCGACCTCGGGGTCGGCCAGCAGCGTCTCGCGCAGCGTGTCGCCCCCGTCGGCGGCCCGCGCGCACGCGGCGTCGACCAGAGTCCTGGCCCTCGGGGCGCCGCCGAGCTTGACGACGACGTGCTCGGCCATCATCAGCCCCCGTGTCGCCCCCAGGTTGGCCCGCATCCGCCCGGCGTCCACGGTCATCCCCTCAAGCGCCTCGCGCAGCCAGGCCGCCGCGCTCCCGGTCAGCCTGAGCAGGTCGCTGAGCGTCTCCCACTCGGCCTGCCACAGACCGGCCGCCCGCTCGTGCTCGTGGAGCATGCCGCCGAGCGCGGTGGCGACCAGCCCCGGGACGCGTTGCACGCAGGCCAGCGCCGACATCGCGCCGACCGGGTTGCGCTTGTGCGGCATCGTGCTCGAACCGCCCCGGCCCGGCGCCGACGCCTCGGCCGCCTCGGCGACCTCCGGCTGGGACAGCAGCTTCACATCGGTCGCGATCTTCCCGAGCGTCCCGGCCGCGGTGCCGAGGGCGCAGGCCAGGCGGGCGATCGGGGTGCGGTCGGTGTGCCAGGGCAGGACCGGCTCGACCAGCTCCAGCTCCGCCGCGAGGTACGGCAGCACCTCGTGGCCGCGTCCACGCAGCACGGCCAGGGTTCCTGCGGCTCCGCCGTACTGGACGGGCAACTGCAGGTCGGACAGCCCGGCCAGGCCGTGGTTCACCGCGCTCAGCCAGCCCGCCGCCTTCAGCCCGAAGGTGATCGGTACGGCGTGCTGCAGGATCGTGCGTCCCGCCATCACGGTGTCGCGGTGCTCGACGGCCAGCCGGGCGCACGCGCCCGCGCACGCCGACAGGTCGGCGGTGAGCGGCGCCAGGGCGCGCGAGGCGACCAGCATCGAGGCCGTGTCGTTGACGTCCTGGCTGGTCGCGCCATAGTGCACGAACCGCCGGACCTCGGGTCCGACCCGCTCACGCAGTGCGGCGACCAGGGGAATCACCGGATTTCCCGTGGGCACGGCCGCGCGGCCCAACTCGGCGAGGTCGAAGTGCTCGGGCTCGCAGGCTTCTCGTACGGCCGAGGCCGCCTCCCACGGCACCAGTCCGGCCTTCGCCTGCGCGGTGGCGAGTGCCGCCTCGACGTCCAGCATCGCGGCCAGCCAGGCGGCGTCCGACACCTCGGGCGTCGCGCCGCCCCTGGCGAACATCCCCGAGAACAGTCCATGGCGCGCTGACGAGGTCATGGTCACCTCCAGAAATGTCATGGCGACAGCCTGTCACGCGCACGGGGGAGCGTAGGGACAAATAGAAAAGACCTCTTTGGGGCGGAAGTGCCCTCCTTCCCAGATGTTGGCCGTATCGGCAACTGTCCACATGTGGGTTGGAGGCATCAACGCGGCCTTCGATGCCTTTCCGAGAGCCTGGAACCGGGACTTTGGGGCGGTCCTGAAACGCGTCTACGCGAGCACTGGGGAAAGCGTCATCCCTACTTCCGCCGAGTACCGGATGAAACTCACCGTCTCAGGCGGTCCCGGAGGAGGCGTTTTCCTCTCGATCGGATTCGGATCTGACCGCGAAAGAGACCTCGGCCAGTTCCTTCTCGTCAACCTCCAGCGACCACCGGTAGTGGTGCCCTGGCTTGAGCAGCGCCGCGATCCCTGGAAGAGAGACGGCGAGGTTGCTGTGAACCTCGACCTTCCTGGCGATGGCGTCCTCGTCTGACGGAGTATGGGCTGACATGGCGATCTGCCCTTCCAGCACCAGCGGCTTCGGCTCGCCATCGTTCTCCGCCGGGGCGAGGACAGGGGCGCCGTCACCGTCGGTCAGTCGGAGAGTGAAAGGGTGAATCTTGTCGGCCTCTTCCCAGGAGGCGCGGAAGAAGATGACAAGGGCGAACGGTGTGATGCGGGGACCGATGATCGCCCAGTCCGCACCCAGCATGTTGAGTTTGCCGGATGCGTCCGGCTGGGCCGCGTCGGCCAGCATGAGAAAGGCTTGCATCAAGCGCTCACTCGCACCGGGCTCTGCTCGACACTGACGTACATGTGCGGCGTTGCCTTGGTACGACGAAGAGCAGGCCCGACAAGGGCGACGAGAGACTTCTGCCCGTTCGTCCACACCATGTCCAACTCAAGGGACGAGGGTCTGGAACAGGGCGCCGCCACCGTCTCGACGACACGCACCGTCGGGTCCAGCCACGATTCCAAGCGGGCACGCGTCCTGCGCACGACCTCGGTGAGGCTGTCGCCGCTCTCGTCGAGTCTCCTCAGGTCAGGGGAACCGGCCTGCCAGCCGTTGCCGGTATGACGGAACACGACATGAAGTGTGCGCGCCGGCCGCGTGATCTCCACGGCTCCGATGTCGCTTCCGCTCGTGTCCGGTCTCATGTCCACACCTGTCATCATGCCCAGTTTTCCAGCTGTCGCCTACTGCTCGTAGGCGGTGCCGAGGCGGTACGTTCCTTCAGTCTTGTCGATTTCGTACAGCCATGCTTGGAACCTGATCCCGTCGAAGGTCTCGCCACGGACGAGCAGACGCCAGCCGTAGCGTTCGTGGTACTGCTCCTCACCCTGGACATTCTTGCCATAGATGAGGGACTCGCGGACATCCTCGCCCGTCAGGTTGTGCTTGCTGCGGATCTTGCTCTCGATCCCGTCGGGGATGACGATCTCCGCTATGTGGACCCGCCGCACAGGACAGGAGTCTGACACAGGGGCGGTTCCGGGAACGGGCCTTTCATGATGGCTCAGAGGCGGTGCCGAGGATTGAGGTGATTACGGTGGGGGTGTCGGACAGGTCGGGGAGGACCAGTTCGGCGCCTACCTGGCGTAGGGTCGCCTCGTCGCTGGCTCCCGTGGCGACCGCGACGACCCTGGCTCCGCCGTGGTGTCCGGCGCGGACGTCGTGCGGGGTGTCGCCGACCAGGACGGTGCTGTGCTCGTCGAACGGCTCGCCGTACTTCTCGGCCGCCCGTAGTTGTGCGAGCCGTACCAGGGGGGCGCGTTCGCCGTGGTCGAGGCCGTAGGCGCCGACCTCGAAGTCCACGTACTCGTCCAGGGAGAACGCCGCGAGCTTGCTGATCGCGATGGGCCGCATGTTGCCGGTGAGCACGGACTGGACCACGTCGGTGCGGTTCGCCAGGGCCTTGAGCGCCTCCCTGGCGCCGGGCAGGACGCGGCCGTGTTCGCGGATCTCCTGGATGCGTGCGCCGAAACCGGTGGCGAACTCGTGGCAGAGACGCTGGAGCAGCGGCTCCGACGTCTCGATGCCGTGCATCAGCAGGGTCTCGGTGATGATGGCCCGGTCGGTCCTCCCGGCGAAGGAGGGAACCCCGTGCGCGGCCAGGGTCTGGCCCGTCACGGTGGTGAACGCGCTCTCGTAGATCGTTCTGGTCAACGGGCCGACGGCGAGCAGGGTGTGGTCAATATCCCAGAGGACAAGAGTGCGCACGAATCACATCGTATGAGGTGTTATCACCATCGGTGAGAAGACCGTGGTCAGCAGCCGTCCTGTATGTGTAAGTTCGTTCTGCGGACGAATGTTCATTTTTGAACGTCCCGCCACCGCCATGCCTCGACGACGGGAGATCCCATGACGCTGATGGACGCAAAGACGTGGACGGGACTGGTCTACGGGGACGGGTGGACCACTCCGCACGGCGGGGACGCGGCGGTCGTCGAGCCCGCGACCGGCGCCGAGCTGGGGCGGGCCGGCGTGGCGGACGCGCGGGACGTGGCGGCGGCGGCCGTGCTGGCCGTACGGGCTCAGCGGGAGTGGGCGGCCACCTCCTTCGAGGAGCGGGCGGCGGTGCTGCGGCGGGCGGGGCGGCTGTTCGAGGAGCACGAGCAGGAGATCCAGGACTGGCTGGTCCGCGAGGCCGGGTCCGTCCGCGCGAAGGCGGGCGTCGAGACGCACATCGCGGCCCAGGAGTGCTACGAGGCCGCCGCGCTGGCCTCCCAGCCGCTGGGGGAGATCCTGCCGACCGCCAAGAAGCGGCTCAGCATGGCCCGGCGCGTCCCCGTCGGCGTCGTGGGGGTGATCTCGCCGTTCAACTTCCCGCTGATCCTCGGTATCCGCTCGGTCGCCCCCGCGCTCGCGCTGGGCAACGCGGTGATCCTCAAGCCGGACCCGCGCACCGCGGTCTCCGGTGGCTTCTCGATCGCCCGGGTCTTCGAGGAGGCCGGACTGCCCAAGGGGCTGCTCCACGTGCTGCCCGGCGGCGTCGAGGCGGGCCAGGCGCTGGTCGGCGACCCGCTGGTTCCGGTGATCTCCTTCACCGGTTCGACCTCGGCCGGACGCGGGATCGGCGAGGCGTGCGGGCGGCTGCTCAAGCGCGCCCACCTGGAGCTCGGCGGCAACTCCGCGCTGATCGTCCTTGAGGACGCCGACCTCGACCGGGCCGTCTCCGCGGCGGCGTGGGGCTCGTTCCTGCACCAGGGGCAGATCTGCATGACGACGGGCCGTCACCTGGTGCACTCCTCGATCGCGGAGGAGTACGTCGCGCGCCTGGCGGAGAAGGCCGAGCGCCTGCCCGTCGGCGACCCGGCCGGAGGGCAGGTCGCGCTCGGCCCACTGATCGACGCCGGGCAGCGTGACAAGGTCCACGCCCTGGTCACCGGCAGCGTCGAGGCCGGGGCGAGGCTGGCGGCCGGGGGCACCTACGAGGACCTGTTCTACCGGCCCACGGTGCTCGCCGACCTGCCCGTGGGCGCCCCCGCCTTCGCCCAGGAGGTGTTCGGCCCGGTCGCGCCGGTCGTGCCGTTCTCCACGGCCGAGGAGGCCGCCGCGCTGGCCTCCGACAGCGAGTACGGCCTGTCGCTGGGCATCCTCACCGGGGACGCGATGCGGGGCCTGGCGCTGGCCGACCTCATCCCCACCGGGATCGTCCACGTGAACGACCAGACGGTCGACGACGAGGCCGTGGCGCCGTTCGGTGGCCTTGGCGCCTCGGGCACGGGCTCGCGCTTCGGCGGCGCCAGGGCCAACGTCGAGGCGTTCACCGAGACCCGCTGGGTGACGGTGCAGGGGGAGATCGCGGGCTACCCCTTCTGATTCTGAGGCGGGTCCCCCGGGCGGTCACCCGGGTGTGCGGTCGCCGTCGTGTCCTTGGCACCCGGCGGCCACCTTCCCGGCCTACCGTTCAGATCATGATCCGCAGGCTCTCGGCCATCGCGCTGGCCGTCCTCGTCACCGGTAGCGCCGTGGTCCTGGTCCAGCAGCCCCGGCCCGCGACGGCCGAGCGCCGGGCCCAGGACCCCGTCGTCATCGGCCACCGGGGCGCCAGCGCCCACCGCCCCGAGCACACCCTGCTCTCCTACGAGACCGCGATCGCGCTCGGCGCCGACTACATCGAGCCCGACCTGGTCTCGACGAAGGACCACGTGCTGGTCGCCAGGCACGAGAACGAGATCGCCGCGACCACCGACGTGGAGAACCACCCCGAGTTCGCGGCCCGCCGTACGACCAAGACCATCGACGGGCGGGCCGTCACCGGGTGGTTCACCGAGGACTTCACCCTGGCCGAGCTGAGGACGCTCAGGGCCGAGGAGCGCATCCCCGACCTGCGCCCGGAGAACACCGCCTTCGACGGGCTCGCGCAGATCCCGACCTTCGAGGAGGTCGTACGGCTGGCGCGGCGCAGCGGCGTCGGGGTCTACCCGGAGACCAAGCACCCCAGCTACTTCGACTCCGTCGGCCTGTCGCTTGAGGAGCCGCTGCTTGAGGTGCTCGGCCGGTACGGCTGGCGCGGGCGGCACGACCCGGTGTTCATCCAGTCGTTCGAGACCGCGAACCTGCGGGATCTGCGGAAGCGGACCAGGTTGCCGCTGGTCCAACTGGTCAACGCGACCGGCGCGCCGTACGACTGGACGGCGGCGGGGGATCCGCGCACCTACGACACCATGGTCAGCCCCGCGGGGTTGCGGGAGGTCGCGGGCTACGCGGACGGGATCGGGGTGGACACCCGGCGGGTCGTGCCGCTCGACGCGGAGGGACGCACCCAGCGGCCGACGCCGCTCGTCCAGGACGCGCACCGGGCGGGACTGCTGGTGCACGCCTGGACGGTCAGGCCGGAGAACTCCCAGCTCCCGGTGGACTTCCGGGCCGGGAACCCGGCCAGTCCCGTCTACCCACGGGCGACGGGTGACGTGGCCGGGTGGCTGGAACGGCTCTACCGGCTTGGACTCGACGGTGTCTTCTCCGACGACCCCGGCGTCGCCAGGGCCGTCAGGGATCGAATCCGGTAGGAGCGGCTACGCGACGGCGGCCGCGCCGGCCTCCTGGAGGTCGTCGTCCAGCGGACGCAGCTCGTCGGCGTAACTCACCGAGACGCGGCGCATCACCCCGGTGTCGCTGATCGAGTACTGACCCAGACGCCACAGCGGCGGCGAGTAGGCGTGGATCGAGACGCTGCCGTGCACGGCCCCGGTCAGCCGGTGGATGTGGTCGGGCCCGAAGGAGAACGACTCACCCGCCGAGACCACCGTCTCCAGGTGCTCGCCGCCGATGCGCGGGTTGCACTCCAGCAGCGTTCCCGCGACCACCCGGACCGCGCCCGAGGAGATGTCGTGGTCGTGCCAGCCCGTGTCGTCCTCGGGGCGCCAGCACAGCAGCCACACGTCCACGTAGGCGTCCCGGTAGAGGGAGGCGTAGTGGCGGCCCCCCTCCTCGGGGAAGTCCACCTGGTCCTCCCAGCGTGACGGGTCCGCCGCCAGCTCGTCGACCAGGTCGCGAAGCTCACGCCGGTCGAGGGCGCGCTCGGGCAGGGCGTCGAAGCTCATCGGATGCCTCCCAGGAGACGGCAGCGCCCGCTGCCCTGGGACTTGTTCACGTTCACTAGCGCGACTCCTTTCGGTTCAACAGACGGCTGGGATTGGTGACCGCGATGGCGTGCCTGGCGGCCTCGCCGAGCGCGGGGTCGGGTGCGGTCGCGTACGGCTGGTCGGAGCCGTTGACCACGACGTCGATGCCGAGCTCACGGATGACGGCGTCGATGGCGCGGGGACCGTAGGAGGAGGTCTCAAGGAAGGTGTCGGGATCGACCTGGCCGCGACTCTGCCCGCCCCGGTTGATCAGGCGTTCCGAGTGCAGCGGCGCGAGCCCGGCCAGCAGGGCGAAGCAGACCCGCAGGTCGGGGTGGCGGGCGCGGCCGAAGGCGGCGAAGGCGTACCACGAGGCGTGCATCTGCTGGACGTACGGCACGACCGCGGGCCACCAGCCGGGCCCGACGGGCGTCCTGGCGGGGCCGGGGTGCACGAAGAGCGGCAGGTCTCGTTCGGCGAGCACGTCGAGCAGGGGAGCGACCTCGGCCAGCCCCGCCGCGTCGCCGACGGCCGTGGCGGGTAGCTGGAGCCCGGCGAGCCCCTGGTCGAGGGCCTTGGCGAGCCTGTCCGGGTCGATGTCGCCGAGGCAGGCCGCCGCCCACGCGCCGAAGGGGGCGGGCAGGGCCAGGGCGTCGTCGTGGTAGGCGTCGATGAGGGGCCAGGCCTCCTCGGGAGGCAGCGTCTCGATGCCCAGTGGGCTGGAGAGCGAGACCAGCGCCAGTTCGAGGTCCTCGTTGCGCGCCAGCCGTACGGCCAGGTCGTGGTCGGTGGGATCGACCTCGTAGGGGGGCTCGCCGTCCAGGTGCAGGGTCCAGCCGTCCAGGCGGGGCGGTGCCGTACGGCGGCGCAGCGCGTCGACGAACGCGGACGTCCACAGGTGCTGATGCACGTCGACGGACACTTTTTCTCCCCTCCCTTTCGAGGTATTCCCTACCTAGAATATAGGTAACGGGTTTGACCTTACTACGCCGGGGGGTGACACGGTTCAGTGAACCGCTTCAGTGAAGCGCTTCACCTTATGGGAGTCAATGCCCCGAACCATCCCGATGTACTGCAGACCCCTGTTCAGACGGGGGTTCCGGCATAGGGTGGACAAGTGCCCCAGCCACGGAAACGAGCGACTATACGTGAGGTGGCGAAGGCCACCGGTCTCTCCCCGGCGTCGGTCTCCTACGCCCTGCGCGGCATGCAGGTGTCCGAGGAGACCATCGAGCGGGTCCGGCGCGTGGCCGCCGAACTCGGCTACGAGGCCGATCCGATCGCCCGCGCGCTGGCCAGCGGCAGGACCGGGATGATCGGCCTGCTCTGCGGCTCGCTTGAGGACCTCTGGCAGCAGGCCCTGGCGGTCGGCATCGGCAGGGCGCTGAAGGACAACGACCGCTACGCGCTGATCCTGGACGCCGCGGGCGACCCCTACCGGGAACGGACCCTGGCCAGGCAGCTACGCGACCAGCGGGTGGACGCCATGATCGTGCAGCCGGTCGATCCGGCGGCCGAGGTGTGGCCCGAGCTGTGCGAGAGCCTGCCCGTCGTCTCGATCGGCGACGGCCTGGCGGGCTCGCGGACCGCGGGGGAGGTCGTCTTCGACAACCGGGCCGGGGTCACACTGGCGCTCGAACACATGCGGGAACGGGGACACGGGCGCATCGCCGTACTCACCCCGACCAGGGCGAGCACCCCGGACCGGCCCGCGGACGTGCACGTGCTGGCCGAGGCGGCGCGGCTGGGACTGGACATCGAGGTCGTCACCGCGCCACAGGCGCTCACCGCGGCGACCGGGGTGGCCGACACGATGCTCGCGGACGGGCACCGGGCGTTCTTCTGCTTCGCGGACTCGATCGCCTACGGCGTCTACGCGGCCTCGGCGGAACGGGGGCTGCGCATCCCCGCGGAGGTGTCGGTGATGGGCTACGACGACCACCCGATGTCGGGGCTGCTCACCCCCGGGCTCACCACGGTCGACTGGGACATCGACGGCATCGTCCGCGCGGCCGTGCGCACGGTGGTGGCAGCGGCAGACGGCAACACCCGGCGCCGCCGGATCGTCCAGGCCCCCGAACTGCGCGAACGCGGCTCGGTCGGCTGAACGCGGGAGGGCCCGGCGCCGAGGCGCCGGACCCTGGGTGGAGCCGATGGATGGGAACCGGTGTCAGACGCGCTGCCAGAGGGCCGGGACGTTCGGCGGCTCCCAGCCGGGGTAGGCGGTGTGCGACTGCAGGCAGCGGTAGGTCGAGCCGCCGTAGGTCACGGTCGAACCGGCGGTGTAGGCGGTGTAGGCCGCCCAGGTGCCACCGGGCTGCTGGGTCGTGGTGGAGGTGGGCGTCGGGGTCGGGTTCGGGCCGCCGTTGGTGGTGACCAGGGTGAGGCCGTACGCCGACAGGATCGGGTTGACCGGCTGGAAGTAGGTCGTGCCGCCGGAGGAGCAGTTGCCCGTGCCGCCGGAGGTCACGCCCTGGGCCTGGTCGCCGGAGATGAACGAGCCGCCGGAGTCACCGGGCTCGGCGCAGACGCTGGTGCGGGTGACACCGCTGACGGTGCCCTCCTGGTAGGTGACGCTGCTGTTGAGCTGCTGGACGGTGCCGCAGTGCCAGCCGGTGGTCGAGCCGGAGCGGCAGACCGAGGAGCCGACCTGGGCGACGGTCGAGCCGTTCACCGGGATCGTGGCGCCGTTCTGGACGACGACGCCGCGCGGGGTCCAGTTGGAGTTGGTGGCGATCCAGGAGTAGTCGCTGCCCGGGAAGACCGAGCCCTGGAAGGTGCCCTGCGCGACCCGGTTGGAGCCGGTGGTCGTGGCGCCCGTCCGGCCGCAGTGGCCGGCGGAGACGAAGCCGCCCTGGCTGCCGCGGGTGGCGGAGAAGCCGATCGAACAGCGGCTGCCGCTGCCGATGTAGTAGGCGTCGCCGCCGCGCAGGTCGTAGAACGTCCTGGGCTTCTCGCTCGACTGCTCGACCTTGACCAGCGCCTTGTCCACGCCGCTGGCCTGGACGAAGGCCTGGCCCGCGGCGACGCTGGAGGCCAGCACGACCACGGTGTTGTTGCGGACGTCCACGTGCCAGGCGTGCACCGAGGCGGGCTTGGCCTCGGCGGCGCGCCGGTCGAGACCGGCCTGGGCGGTGTTGAGCGCGGCCAGGGAGTGCTTGACCAGCTTGGCCTGGGCGCCGGTCTTGAGGATGGTGGTCAGCTGCTTGGAGTCGTTGGTCGCGACCACCAGCTCGGAGGTCGGGCCGGTGACCCAGGTGCCGGCGTAGGCGGCGCCGAGCTGCTGGGCGACGACGGGCTCGACCTTGGAGGCCGCGCTCTCGTTGACCAGGCGGGTGGTGGCCTGCTCACCGGTGATGCCGAGGTCGCGGGTGAGCGCGGAGACCAGCTCGGGAGCGGGCTTGACGACGGCGGCGGCCTGGACCTTCGCCTCGGAGTAAAGGGGATCGGCGCTGGCGGCGCCGGTGGTTGCGGAGGCGAGGGCGGGGGTCGCTACCAACGCGGCGGCGAGCGTGACGCCCACTGCCACGGCATTTCTGCGGAGCATGTGATCTCTCCTCGTGTCGGGGGGTGCGCCGTCAACGTAACGGTTCGGACACGAGGAAAGGGTCTCCCAGAACTCCCCTATCGCTGTGCTATGAAGATTTAACGGTCATGACTTGTCAAAGGGTGACAACGTTAGTCAACTTCATTGCCCTGATCTGGTACGGCGGGCGGAGGGTGACGGGGCGGTGACGCCGTGCCCATCGGGGAGCCCCCATGCCATGGTCTGTTACCCCGGCCGCTTCGGCTACCCCTGTCTTTTCCTCTCTTTGGGGAACGCCCGAGGGTCCTTGGCGTTCCCCGGAGGGAGCCGGGATCAGTCGCCGAGGACCAGGTCGAGCAGCCAGCTGACCAGGCCGACGATGATCGCGCCCCAGAAGGCGGCGCCGAAGCCCTCGACGTGGAACGACAGGCGGAGCTGCTCGGCGATCCAGCTTGTGAGCAGCAGCAGGCCCGCGTTCACCACCAGGGCGAACAACCCCAGCGTGAGCACGTAGAAGGCACAGCCGAGGACCTTGATGATCGGCTTGAGCACCGCGTTGACGACACCGAAGACCAGGGCCACCGCGATCAGGGTGACGATCTGGCTGCTGGTGGACGACGCGGACACCGTGATGCCGCTCACGAGCTGGGTCGCCGCCCACAGGGCGGCCGCCACAGCCAGGATCTTGATGATGATTCTCACGTTCGGGCATCCTCGCATGGGGGTCGGAAGGACATACCTGGACACTAAACAGTCTGGGACGCGTCGGCGCGGCTGTTCGGTCACGGATTCGGGCATGGGCGGCGCCGTACGGGGGCAGAACATGAATGATCGACGCGATCTGGGGGCAGAAGGCCGCGTGAAGGAGGTGGGGCAGTTGGAGACGGACCAGCTGGAGGCGCTGTCGGCCCAGGAACTGCATGATCGGGCTGTCCGCTACGCCGTGCGCCACGGAGACTTCGCCTTCCTGTGGGAGCTGCTCAAGGTGATTCCCGCGGCGGAGGCCTCGACCGGGAACGAGGACGAGACGGCCAACGACCTGAGCCGGGTCTCGGCGCTGCTCAGCGACGCCATGGCCTCCGGCGAGGGGGAACTCGGCGACGCGCTCCGGCCTTTCTACATCGAGTATCTGTCGCAGCATCCCGACGCCTGAGACGCCCACCCGCGTGGATAGGGTTGGCCCTGGAACCACGGGAGGAGCGGTCATGGCGCGGGTGAACGTCGAACGGACCGAGAACGGCTTCGTGGCCCGCAACGACCGCGGAGCCGAGGTCGTCATGGGCAGCGGCGACGAGCAGGGGGTCTTCACCCCGGTCGAACTGCTGCTCGCCGCGCTGGGCGGCTGCAACATCGTCACCGTCGAGCCCCTCACCGCCAAGCGCGGTCACCGGCTCGTGCGCCTGGCTATGACCGTCCAGGCGGAGAAGGTCGAGCCGACGCTGCTGGGCCCGATCACCGTGACCTACGACGTCGAGCTTCCCGAGGGTGACGACGAGGCCGACGAGGTCTTCCGTGCCGTGGCCAGGCGTGTCGAGGAGAAGTACTGCACCGTGAGCCGGGCGCTGCGGGGGCAGACCGAGGTCAGGCTCGAACTTCCGGAGTGACGACTCCTCCCTGAGGAGGACGCCCGGTGATACCGGGTCATCTCCGGGTGTAGGCCCAAAATCAACCCTCGGATGACGTGCTCGTTACGTTCGCTTCTGTACTGTTGAAGCAGGTCAAGGGGTTCTGCGAAGCCCGGGGGGAGCTACAGCAGGGACTTTTCACCGGAAACGGACGCGAGGGGGATCGCGTCCTAGAGCGGAGCCGCCGGAGTCTTGGGGGAGGCGAAGGTGGGCCCGCGTTGAGGCCGGGGCCGGATGGTTGGGGGACCATTCGGTCCCGGGTCTCTTTCCAGGCGAGGGCCGGGCGGTTGGGGGGCCGCCCGGTCCTCGCCTTTCTGTTCGATGGGCTGTTTCTCCGATGTGCGCCGCCGTCCGGGAGGCTGCTAGAGTTACCTCCGTCGCAGGCGCCGCTAGCTCAGTTGGTTAGAGCAGCTGACTCTTAATCAGCGGGTCCGGGGTTCGAGTCCCTGGCGGCGCACCGCAACGAGAACGAGGTCCGGGTCGTCACGACCCGGACCTCGTTTCGTGTTTCTCGGCGAGAGCGGCCGCCGGTGCGTTCCTGGGGGCTCCGACGATGGTGCGGATGGTCATGTGGATCAGCAGGCCCATCGGGGAGAGCAGGAGGGTGAAGACCAGGAGGGGGCCCATCAGGAGGGGGTGGATGCCGCGTTCTCTGGAGTCGAGATACATCCAGCGGGCGATGAACAGGTCGAAGGCGATGACGTGGGCCCACAGGATGGCGGCGCCGTCCCGTTGTCCGAAGAACGCGGTGATCAGGTCCAGGTCGGGCCTGCTGACCACCTCCCACAGGGCGGGGAGGCGCGGTATCGCCAGCACCAGATAGACCGCCAGCGGGGGCAGGATGATCCACGGCGAGGAGATGATCCGGTGGGTGATCGACCAGGCCGGGGCGAAGACCATCAGCGCCCAGAACGGGACGGTCATCGGGAAGGTGATGGCGAAGAGCGTGTCGACCGTCATGACAGGCCCTTCCCCACGGCCGCGGGCACGAGCGGCTGCCTGCGGCCGAACGCGACGACCAGTCCCGCGGCCACGACGACCGCGCCGACCAGGGCGGCCAGGGCGGTCAGCGTGAGGGAGTCGGGGTAGATCAGCGGCTGGGCCCGGCGCGCCTGCCAGGTCAGCAGCACCACGAGCCCGGCGTAGCCGAGTCCCGCGATCCACACCAGGCCCAGCCGTACGCGCTCGGGGGCGAGGAGGGGCAGGCGGCGGGAGAGCGCGGTGAGCAGGAACGCCAGCACCGGCATCACCTGCAGCGCGTGCAGGCCGACGGCGTGGGGGACGCGCATGTCGCCTCCCGTGGTGCTCCAGCCGAGGATCGGCATGCCGGGACCGCCGTCGGGGACGCCGACGCTGTGCGCGCCCGCGGCCAGGCTTCCCGCGGCGGCGGCCTCGCCGCGCCCGGTGCCTCCCACCATGTAGTAGGCGACCATCATGCCGAGCAGGCAGACCAGCAGCCCGAAGCGCAGCCCCGCCGTGGTCACCCGGTCGTTGGCCTGCTGGCGCAGCGCGAGCACCGCGATGACCGTGGTGACGACCGCGAGCACCGTCACGAGCGTTCCCATGACCCCGAAGACGGCGGCGTCCTGGGGGGTGCTGATGTTGAAGTGGCTGTGCCTGCCCCGCGCGGCCTGCACGACGATCAGCCCGACCCCGACCGTGCTGAGCCCGACGATCGCGGTGCCGGTCTTCCTCGCGAGTTCCGGCGTACGGCTGAGCATCGGCAGCAGCCAGGCGAGCGTCAGGCTGTAGACCATGAACGACAGGGCGAACTTGAACGGCTTGAGCCAGACGGAGGCGCCGTCGAGGGTGCGCTCGTCGATGAGCATGCCGGCCGCGCTGAACACGGCGAGGCCGGTCAGCGCGGCACTGAACACGACGAGCGGACGGTGCCAGCCCGAGACGAGACGGAGGGTGCGCGTCACGGCACCTCCCAGCAATGGATAGTCATGTATCGATAGTACAGCGATCCATAATTTGCTTCACGCTGGTGAGAGGGGGTGTGGCGTGCGCCGACCGCAGGAGCGGATGGGTGGGAGCCGTCCCGATCGCCTTGTTGACCGCGTCGATCCTGGAGACCGCCGACAGCTTGCCGAAGATGTTGCGCAGGTGCCGTTTGACGGTCCCCTCGGTGATCGCAAGCTGGACGGCGATCTGCCGGTTGCTGAGCGCCTTGGCGACCAGCGCCAGGACCTCCTGCTCACGCTCGGTGAGAACGCCCTGCGGCGCGGAGCGCGGAGCCGGGGCGATCGCCTGGGAGACCAGCACCGTCACCCCGTGACGACCCGCGTGCACACTGCGGATGGCCACCAGCAGCTCCTGGCTGCGGATGGCCTTGTGCAGGTAACCGTGGGCACCGGCCGCCAGCAGGTCCTGGACCAACTGGGGGTCGTCGTGCATGCTCAGGATGATCACTTTGGGCGGCGGCGATATCTCCAGGAGGCGGGGCAGGGTCCGCGCGGGATGGTGGTTGGGCATCTCCACGTCGAGGAGCACGATGTCCGGCCTGGTGTGGGCGGCGAGCGAGATCACCCCGGGACCGTCCGACGCGTCCCCGACGACGTGGAAGTCGTCCTCCGCCCTCAGCACCTGGCAGAGGGCGTCTCTGAACAGGGTGTGGTCGTCGGCGACGAGGATCCGAATGCGATCATTTGATTCCGGCATGACATAGCTCCTGGAAGCGGGACCCATATCCGGAGCCGCGTGCCTGCGGACAGGCGGCTGGCGAGGTGGAAAACCCCGTGTAGTAGCTCGATGCGCTCTCTCATGGAGGAGAGTCCGGCGCTGTTCTCCTTGTCCTTGACGATCAGACCCGTGCCGTCGTCGTCGACCGTCGCGAGAAGGTCCCCTGAGACGATGTCCACCCGGGTGACGACCTTCGTGGCCCTGGAGTGCGCGAAGGCGTTGCGCATGCCCTCGCGGAGCACCGCGAAGATCTCGCTCTTGTAGTGGTCGGGCAGCAGCCGCTCGTCCCCATGGACGGCGACGTCCACCTCGGTCTCCGCGGGCGCGGCGTCCCTGGCGAACTCCTTCAGGGCGATGGCGAGAGGCGGTTCCGCCACCCGGAGCCTCAGCCCGGAGACCAGCCTCCTCGCGCCCTGGGAGATCTCGAAGAGCGCCTGGCGGATGTTCCTGATCTCCATCTCCATGCCCGCGGCCTGGCGCTGGCTCTCGAACAGGTCGAGGTGGAGGAGGGCCATGCTGACGCCGCTGCCGATCCAGTCGTGGATCTCCCGCGCCAGACGGTGACGGTCGTCGATCTGCGTCTCGTGGATGCGGTCGAGCGTCATGACGTCCCGCTGGGCGGACAGGACCTGGGTGAGCGCGAGAATGCCCCGGTTGAGGGTCGTCAGGAAGGCCTTGCGCAGTTCCGCCTCGTCCGGATGGCCGTCCAGGATGGCGGGCAGGCGGTCACACGCCGCGTCGAACAGCTCCGACCAGCCGAGCGCGGCCTCCAGAGGGTCGATCTGGCTGGTGGCGTGGGCGGGTAGTTCGGTGAACCTCGGGCGGCTCCTCCGCTCCCCGGTCCTGAGGGCCTCGGCGCACTCGGTGAGCACCAATTCGGCCTGTAGCCGACATTCCTCCCAGATCTCAGGGCTTCTGACCAACGGGCTTGAGAGTGCCCGCAGCCGGTTCTCGTACGCTTCAAGTATTGCTGAACTGTTTAACGTGAATCGTTGGTGAGGTGTGAGAAGTGCGCCGATACTGGTCCCTTGCATCGTCATCCCCGTGCATTTCAATGGACGAACTTCGAGCATGGACGGACCGGTCCGCTACGGCTGGTCTGGCTGCAGTGAAGTAAGCGAACCATGGAATGCATTGCTGGTCTTGTTCCCCCGAACGCCAGCGTAGCCGGTCCTGCTTCCAACATTATCTAGGCAAGGCGTATCCCGTGCAACGTTAATGACACTCCTAAAACAAATTAGGACTGTATTCGTGCTACCACGGTCCGTGCTGACAGCGGGTGCGGCCGCCGGCAAACATATAGACGGGCTCATATTTCAATTGCCGACGGCCGCTTCCGGCTGGGATTGTGCTATGTCATTACAGCCGAATCATATTTCATGAATTTTCAACGACGCCGTCTGGCCTGGTCTTCCAGGGCCGGATGACGCCAACCGGCGTCGTGCGGGTTGAGCGTGACGCCGGGCGGGACGATCCTGTCGATCTCGTCGAGGACGTCCGCGCCGAGCGACACCTCCGCCGCGGAGAGCTGGCTGTCGAGGTGCTCCGCCGTACGGGGGCCGATGATCACCGAGGTGACGGCCGGGTGCTGGAGCACGAAGGCGAGCGACAGCTCGATCAGGCTGACGTCCGTCCGCTCGGCCAGCTCGGCGAAGGCCTCGACGGCCTCCAGTTTGCGCTGGTTCTCGGACAGCCGCATGTCGTAACGCTCGGGCAGCACGAAGCTGCGGATGGTGAACGGCAGCTCCCGGTCCTTGCGGTAGGTCCCGCTCAGCCAGCCGCCCGCCAGTGGGCTCCAGGTGATGACGCCGGTGCCGAGCTTCTCGCACACCGGGAGCACGTCGCCCTCGACGCCGCGCACCAGCAGTGAGTACGGCGCCTGCTCACAGACGAAGCGCTCCCTCGCCCGGAACTGCGAGGTCCAGTGCGCCTCGACGAGCAGGTGGGCGGGGAAGGTCGAGGTGCCGAAATAACGGATCTTCCCGGCGCGGACCAGGTCGGTGAGCGCGCCGAGGGTCTCGTCGATGTCGGTGGTGAGGTCGGGACGGTGGATCTGGTAGAGGTCGATCCAGTCCGTGCCGAGACGGCGCAGGCTGTTCTCGACCTCCTGGAAGATCCATCGCCGGGAGTTGCCCCGCGAGTTCGGGTCCTCACCCATGGGCATGTGGCACTTGGTGGCGAGCACCACCCTGTCCCGGGCGCCCAGGTCGGCCAGCGCCCTGCCGACGAGTTCCTCGGACTCGCCCCCGGAGTAGTTGTCCGAGGTGTCGAGGAAGTTCACGCCCGCGTCGAGCGCCGTACCGATGATCTTGGTGACGTCGCCCTGGTCGGAGGTGCCCCAGGACCCGAACATCATGGTGCCCAGGCAGAGCTTGCTCACCTTCAGGCCGGTACGGCCGAGCACGCGGTATTCCATCGTGGTCACGGGTCACACTCCTGCGGGACGGGGAGCCAGGTCGATCTCGTCGGCGTCGCTGACCTCGCGCACGCCGAACTTCTCCCACACCCGTCTGAGCGGGGCGGGCGCCCACCACGCGGCCCGGCCGAGCAGGCGCATCGTCGCGGGAACGAGCAGGCCGCGGACGATCGTCACGTCGACGACGACCGCGATGAGCAGACCGACACCGGCCATCTTCATGAACGTGATGCCGGAGATCACGAAGCCGCCGACGACCACGACGAGCAGCAGCGCGGCACTGGTGATGATCCTCGCCGTGTGCTGGACGCCCAGGGCGATGGACTCGACCGGGTCGCCGGTGCGCTCCATCTCCTCGCGGATCCGCGACAGCAGGAAGACCTCGTAGTCCATGGCCAGGCCGAAGGCGATGGCCACGATCAGTACCGGGAAGTTGACGTCGATCGCGCCGACCGGGACGAAGCCCAGCACCCCCGAGAGCCAGCCGTCCTGGAAGATCAACTTGATGGCGCCGAAGGAGGCCGACAGTGACAGCAGGTTGAGCACGATCGACTTCAGCGGCAGCACCACGGACCCGAAGGCCAGGAACAGCACCACGAAGGAGACCACCGCCACGAACAGCGCCATCCACGGCATCCGGGAGATGACCATGTCGACGATGTCCACCCGGGAGGCGGGCATGCCGGTGAAGGAGGCCTTCGTTCCCTGTGGCGGGGGGACCGCGCGCAGTTTCTCGACCATCGTGCGGGCCTCGCGCGACATCGGGTCGATCGAGTAGCCGATGGCGAGCCTGGCCTGCTCGGTCGCGGTGCCGGTCACCCGCGCGCTGTCCACGTTGGCGACCGCGTCGAGCCTGCGGGCGTAGGCGTCGAGCGCGGCGGTGTCGGCCTCGCCCTCGACGACCGAGGTGACCAGCTTGGCCGGGTCGTGCGAGAAGTCGGCGGCCAGCTTCTGGGTCACCAGGCGGGCGTCGGCCTGCGCGGGCAGCACCCAGTCGCCGGGACGCGCCCAGTTGACGCCGAGGAAGGGCAGGCCGAGCCCGACCAGCACGACCACGATGACGGCGGTGAAGGCGAGCGGGCGCCGCATGACGGTGTGGGTGAGCCGGTACCAGCGGCCCTCGGTCGGCGGGACGGCCGCGCTCTGGTTACGGCGCTCCTTGCGGGAGTTCACCCGGGGCCCGGCGTAGCGCAGCACCGCGGGCAGCACGGTCAGCGTGGCCAGTACGGCCAGCAGCGTGACACCGGCTCCCGCGAAGCCCATCGAGAGCAGGAACCGGGACGGGAAGACCGTCAGGCCCGCGAAGGACATGGCGACGATCAGGCCGGAGAAGGCGATGGTGCGGCCCGAGGTGATCATGGTGCGCCGTACTGCCTCGTCGACCGAGTGGCCGTTGCGCATCTCCTCCCGGAACCTGTTGACCATGAGCAACGCGTAGTCGATGGCCAGGCCGAGGCCCAGGATGCTGATCACCTGGATCGCGAACGTCGAGATGTCGGCGAAGAAGGTGACGAAGCGCAGCACCGCGAACGAGCCGAAGGCCGCGGTGAAGCCGATGAGCAGCGGCAGCGCCGCCGCTATGAAGCTGCGGAAGATCAGTACCAGCAGGATGAGAAGTATGGGGACCGAGAGCGCCTCGGCGAACAGCAGGTCGCGCAGCGTCTGCCGGTTCACCTGGTCGGTCATCGAGGTCAGGCCGCCGAAGCGGACGGTCAGGCCGTCCACCTTGAGCTTGTCCTGGATCGCGCGCAGTTGGAGCACGCGCTGCTGGTCGTTGCTGGAGTTGAGCTGGATCGCGACGTAGGTCGCGTGCTTGTCCTTGGAGACGAAGTCGGGCGACTTGGTCGTCCAGTAGCTCTCCAGGCGCACGATGTCGGTGCGGGGGACCGCGGCCAGGGCGCTCTGCAGGGGGCCGGAGAAGGCGGGGTCGTCCACCGTCTTGTCCGGGCTCTCGTAGAGCGCCACGATGTCGTTCGCGTACCTGCCGAGGGGGGCCGCGACGATCTCGTCTGCGTGCACCGACTCGCTTCCCGGGTCGTCGAAGCCCGCGCCGCCACCGAGCCTGCTCAGCACGCCCGATCCCCACCCGCCGGCCACGACGGTGAAGATCAGGGTGCCGATGACGACCCATAGTCGGCGTCTCGCGGCGAACCTGCCAAGTGCGGAGAACATCGGTCCCCTCCCATTGGACGCCAGTGGATAGTGGATATCACTACTATCGATAAGAACCCGATAGTGATAATATCTACTATCTGTGTGAGTCTTCGCAAGGTCCTTGAGATGGAGGCGTCTTGTGAATGTGCGAGGCGGCGGCCTGCCCACGTTCCTGATCACCGGGGTTGCGGCCTTCATGGCGTCGATGGACAACCTCGTCGTCACCACCGCGTTGCCAACTATTCGTGACCGCTTCAACGCGTCGCTTGAGAGCCTTGAGTGGACGGTGAACGCCTACACCCTGACGTACGCGATCTTCCTGCTCACCGCGGCGATCCTCGGCGACCGTTTCGGGCGGCGCAGGGTCTTCGTCGGCGGCGTCACCCTGTTCACCCTGGCCTCGGCCGCGGCGGCCATGGCCACCTCCGCCGAGATGCTCGTGCTGGCGCGGGCCGTACAGGGGGTGGGAGCGTCAGTGATCTTCCCCCTGGCACTGACCCTGGTCGTGCAGTCGGTCCCGCAGGAGCGCAGGGGCATGTCGATCGCCGGGCTCAGCGGCATGAGCGGACTGGCCATCGCCATCGGCCCGTGGATCGGCGGCGTGATCGTCGAACTCGGCGACTGGCACTGGGTGTTCTGGATCAACGTCCCCATCGGACTGGTCCTGGTGCCGCTCGCGCTGCGCTTCCTGAGTGAGAGCCACGGCCCCTACGGCCGTCTCGACGTCCGGGGAACCCTGCTGGTCACGCTCGGGCTGCTCGGCGTCGTCTACGGCATGGTGCGCAGCACCACCCTCGGCTGGGGGAGTCCGCAGGTGATCGTCCCCGTCGTGGCCGGGGCGGCGCTGCTTGTCTGGTTCGTCGTCTTCGAGGGCAGGGTCCCCAACCCGGTGATGCCGCCGAGGCTGTTCCGCAGCCGGGGGTTCACCCTGTCCAACCTGGTCGCGCTGCTCGTCCAGGGCGGCATGTTCGGCGCGGTCTTCCTGCTGACGCAGTTCCTGCAGCACGTGCTGAACTTCTCGCCCATGGGGGCCGGGCTGCGCACGCTGCCGTGGACGATGATGCCCGTCCTCGTCGCCCCGCTCGCGGGCATGTTCGGCGAGCGTATCGGCGTCAGACGGCTCATGGTGGCCGGGGCTGTCCTGCAGGGCGGGGCGCTGGCCTGGTTCGCGCTGGTCGTCTCGCCCGAGGTCTCCTACCTCGTGCTGCTGCCCGCGATGGTGGTCGCCGGGCTGGGCATGGGCCTGTTCTTCGCGCTCAGCGCCCGGCAGACGCTCGACTTCGTCTCCGTCGAGGAGGAGGGGATCGCCTCCGGCGTCAACAACTCCATGCGGCAGGTCGGCGTGGTCATGGGCATCGCCGTACTGTCGGGACTCTTCGCCTCCACGGGTGGCTACGCGTCACCGGAGGAGTTCGTCTCCGGCCTGCGGCCCGCGCTGTGGGCGGGCACGGCCATCCTCGCCCTCGGCGCCCTCGCCGCCCTTCTCACCCCGGCCCGTCCCCCCGCTCCGGTCGCCCGGATCGAGGAAATCAAGCCGCTCAGAACCGTGGAAAGTGGATAGCGGAGAGTTCGCTGTCTATCCTGAAGCGATTCGTTGCGGTCAAGGCCGTTCCCCCGGTCCTCTCCGGCCACTGCGGCCCCGGAGAGGGCAGCCGGGGGACGTGGCAGGGGGGAGGAGGAGAGGTATGCGGATCGCGGAGCTGAGCCGTCGCAGCGGGGTGCCGATCCCGACGATCAAGTACTACATGCGGGAAGGGCTGCTGCCACCGGGTGAACGGACCAGTCCGAACCAGGCGCAGTACGAGGAGACCCACCTGCGCAGGCTCAAGCTGGCCAGGGCGCTGGTCGAGGTCGGCGGCCTGAGCATCGCCGCGGCACGCGACGTCCTCACCCTGATGGACTCGCAGATGAACAGCCTCAGCGCGCTGGGAAAGGCGCAGTACGCCCTGACGACCCGCCGCGACCACGTCGAGGACGAGGCCTGGACCGAGGCGTCCCGCCAGGTGGACGAACTCATCGCCAAGCGGGAGTGGCGGGTCGGTCCCCGCAACCCGGCCAGGCTGAGCCTGACCGAGGCGCTGGCCACCATGCACCGCCTGCGGCAGGACGACTACTTCGCCCTGCTGGGGGAGTACGCAGAGACGGTCGGCCACCTCGCCGAGCTGGAGATCACCGCGATCATGGGCAGGCCCGACCTCGACAGCATGGCCGAGGCCGTGGTCATCTGGACCGCGATCGGCGACGCCGTGGTCTCCTCCCTCAGGCGCATCGCCCAGGAGGCCGAGACCGCCCGGCGCTTCGGCGGTTACGTGGACGACTAGGCGCTCGCCGTACGAAAACAAACAGGCACCGGACCGCGATCGGTCCGGTGCCTGTGTTGTTGTACGGCTTCGCTTTAGAGAGGGAGCAGGCAGGCGGCGCCGGGGACCTCGACGGTCGGGGCGCCCTCGGCGGAGAGCAGGCCGGTCCCGGGATCGACGGTCAGGGCGATGACCGCCCCCGCCGCCTGGTTGGCCAGGTGCAGCACCGTGCCCGACGGGTCGAGCACCAGGTCCCACGGCATCGTGCTGAACGCCTCCTCGGAGAACCTGAGGTTCTGCACCGGTTCGAGGTGTTCGCCGTCCTTGTCCACCCGCAGCACGGTGAGGCTCTCGTGGCCTCGGTTGGCGACGTAGAGGAACCGGGCGTCCGCAGAAAGGACGATCGCGGAGGGGGCGTTCCAGCCGTCCTCGCCCTCGGGGAGCGTGGGGGCCGAGCCGACCGTCCACAGGGCGCCCGTCGAGGGGTCGTAGCCGCAGACCGTGACCGTGGAGACCAGCTCGTTGACCACGTAGAGGTGGGTGCCGTCCGGGTGGAAGACCAGGTGCCGGGGGCCGTTGCCCGCGCCGAGGTGCACCTGGCTGTGCGGGACCAGCAGCCCCTCTTCGAGGCGGTAGACGTACAACTGGTCGTTGCCCTTGTCCGGCACGAGCACGCGCGTGCCGGTCGGGTCGGGGACCGTCACGTGCGGGTGCGGGCCGAGCTGGCTCAGCTCGTTGGGGCCGGAGCCCAGGTGCTTGACGGACTGCCGCACCGGGCCGAGGCTCTCGTCGTCGTTGACCGGGAAGACCACGACCTCCCCGGAGTCGTGGTTGGTCGCGTAGACGTGCCCGGCGTGGACGAGGAGGTGGATCGTCCCCGCGCCCTCGGCCGACTGGTCGTTCAGCGGGGTCAGCGACCCGTCGTCCCCGACCGTCAGCGCGAACACCCGGCCCTCCGGGGCGTTGCTCGCGGCGTACAGGGTCCGTCCCGACGGGGACAGGGCCAGGTGGAACGGGTTGACGATGTCGGTGAAGGTGCCGGTGACCGCGCCCGCCTCGATGACCGTGATCCCCGTCGCGGGAACCTCGGTCCAGGAGTAGGCGCCCACGAAGGTCGGCATCGCGGAGTTCCTCTCTGTTGTCTGGGTCAGTTGAGCGTGACGACGGCGCGGGGACGGGCCAGGACCTTCTCGCCGCCGCAGCGGACGGTCAGGTCGATCCGCACCCGGGAGCCGTCCAGTTTCTCGGCGACCACGCCGTCCACGACGAGCTCGACGCCCTCCTCGTCGTCGGGGACGACGACGGGCCTGGCGAAACGGCCTCCGCACTCCAGTACGGCCCGGCGCCCCGCCCAGTCGCTGACCAGCCGCATGGCCACGCCCATGGTGAGCATGCCGTGCGCGATGATCGTGGGCAGGCCCGCCCCGGTCGCGGCGCGCTCGCTCCAGTGGATGGGGTTGAGGTCGCCGGAGGCGCCCGCGTAGCGCACCAGGTCGCCCCTGCGGATCACGTGCGTCAGCCGGGGAAGCGCGGTCCCCGGCGTGACGGCGTCATATTGGGGCCGCGGTTCAGTCATCGCCCTGCGCAATCAGTGTCGAGGTGGTGGTGCAGACGTGCTCGCCCGCCACGGTGTGCAACTCGCTGGTGAGGGTGACCATGTCGGTTCCGCCGACGCGGCCGACCTCGCTGATGGTGACCGTCACGGTCAGCTCGTCGCCGTCCGTGATGGGGCGCCGGTGCTCGAAGCGCTGCTCGCGGTGGAGCAGACGCGTCAGGTCGAGCCCCAGCTCGGGGTCGCTGACGACCTCGACCTCCGCGCGCAGGGTGAGCGCGATGGCGAAGGTCGGGGGAGCGGCCGGGTCGTCGTCTGTGTCGCAGCTCGTGTCGCCGATCGCGGCGGCGAACTCGCGGATCTTCTCGCGGCCGACCAGGTAGGGAGCGGTGGCCGGGTAGACCCGGCCGGCGAAGGCCGGATTCAGCGGCACCTCGACCTCCTCGACTTGAGGGTGGTTTCGGGAGGGAGACGTAAATCACGCCGGAGGGGCTGGACACGTCCCACCTGCTGCTCAGGGGGCGCTATGTCTCTTTGGAGACACCTGATGTGTCTTTAGCGCAGTATCACTATTTGCTGTGACATATGCAGACTCTCCTGCGTCAGGTCATTTTCCTGGGGGGGAGAGAACATGATCAACTTTTCCATCCTCGGCTCCTTCGAACTGCGGACCCGACAGGGGGTCTGGGTCCCGCGCGGGCCCAAGGTCCGCAGGCTGCTCGCGTTGCTGCTGCTCAGACCCGGACAGGTCGTCGACATCGACACCCTGGCCGAGGAGCTGTGGGACGGGGCGCCGCCGAGGACCGTGGTCGCGACGATCCGCACGCACGTCTACCACCTGCGCCAGATGATGGCCAAGGAGAGCGGCGAACCGGGGCTCGCCGACCTGCTGACCACCGAGCCGACCGGTTACCAGCTCCGGGTGACGGAGGACCAGGTGGACGTCCGTCACTTCCAGCGGCTGGTCGCCGACGGCAGGACCGCCCTGGTCGCGGGCCGTACGGCGGAGGCGGCACACCTGCTGCGCGAGGCGCTGGGCATGTGGCGGGGGGCGCCACTGACCAACGTCCCGCTCGGTCCCGTCCTGACCCGTCACGTCGCCCACCTTGAGGAGAAGCGGATGCGGGCCATGGAGCTGTCCGTCGAGGCGGACATGCGTCTGGGCCTGCACCGCGAGCTGATCCCTGATCTGCGCGGCCTGGTGGCGAGCAACCTGCTCAACGAGTGGTTCCACGCCCGCCTCATCGAGGCGCTGCACCTGTCGGGCCGCAGGGGCGAGGCACTGCTCGCCTTCCGCGACCTGCGCAGGGTCCTGCACGAGGAGCTCGGCCTGGAACCGTCCGCGGAGCTCCAGCGGCTCCACCACGAGATCCTGGCCGCCGCCGGGTGAGCCCCCGCCTCCTCTCCCTTCACGGGACAGGAGGCGGGCACTACCGCAGCGCCACGATGGTCTTCGGCATGGTGAGCACCTTGCCGCCGTCGCTTCCGCCGAGCCGTACGGCCACGCTGAGCCTGAGCCTGGGCGGCTCCAGCTTCTCCATGACCGTGGCCTCGACCGTCAGCTCGACCCCGACCCCGTCGTTGGGCACCGGGACGAGCCTGGGGAAGCGGCCGCCGAAGTCGACGACCGCCCCGGCGTCACCCGCCCAGTCCGTCAGCACGCCCAGCGCCAGGCCCATGGTGAACATGCCGTGCGCGATGGGACTCGGCAGCCCCATCGCCACCGCCGTCCTGTCGTCCCAGTGGATGACGTTGTAGTCGCAGGCGGCGCCGCCGTACCTGACGAGATCCTTGCGCTCCACCCGGAACGTACGGCCCGGCAGCCGGAAACCCGGCTCGATGTCCTCGTAGCGGGGCCGCGCGGCCGTCTCGACCGTCACGGGACGTCACCGCCCTCCTGGTTGAAGATGACGAACGTCGACCTGCCGGTGCACACGTGCTCGCCGTCGGCCGCCTTGAGCGTGCTCTCGTAGGTGACGACGTCGTTGCCGCCGACCGAGTCCACGCCCGCGAGCCGTACCGTCACGGTCAGCACGTCCCCGGCGTGGATGGGCCTGTTGTAGGCGAAGCGCTGCTCGCGGTGGACGAAGCGGTTCTGGTTGGCCGCGCCCAGCTCGGGGTCGTGCACGGCGTCGTGCTCGGCCTCCAGGGTCAGCACCATGGGGAAGCTGGGCGGGGCGATGATGTCCGGATAGCCGAGGGCCCGCGCCGCCTCGGTGTCCCAGCAGGCGGCGTTGCCCTCCCGGACGGCGGCGGCGAACTCCTTGATCTTCTCCCTGCCGACCTCGTAGGGCGCGGTCGGCGGGTAGACCTTGCCGACGCACCCCTCGTTCATCGGCATTCGCGCACCACCAGGCAGCCCGCGTTGCCGTCGCCCCCGATGGAGGTCACCAGCGCGACGCGGGCGTGGTCGGCGGGCTCGGCGCGCCACAGCGCCAGGACCGCGGCGATCTGCAGGGGGACGCTCGCGCTGTACAGCTCGCCGAGCGTCTCGGCCACCCTGACCGTGGGCACAGGACGGCCGAGCACCTCCTGCAGCGCCCGCTCCTCGATCTCCTCGACGCCGAGCTGGCCGGTCGCGCCGACCGCGACGACGTCCACCTCGCCGGGGGAGAGCCCGCTGCGGTCGAGCGCCCGCTCGATGCCGGAGCGCAGCCCGTCGAGGCGGCCCTCGGCGTCCCTGGCCCCGTAGTAGCCGACCTCGCAGCCGAGCAGCTCGGCCAGACCCGTACGGCCCTCGGCGGCGACGGTCTCGCCGTCCTCGACCAGGAAGGCCGCGGCCCCCTCGCCGACGGCGGCGTCGTCACGCAGCGCGCCGGACTTGTGCCAGCCCCAGGCCGCCACCTCCGACAGCTCCTCGATGCCGCCGACCAGGAGCCTGCGTGAGCGCCCGTCGCCGATCGTGGTGCGCGCGAAGCGCACCGCGGCCAGCCCCGCCGCCTGCCCGCCCGACATGACCACGTTCACCCCGGTGAGGGAGTTGCGGATCGCGATCTGGCCGGTGCAGGCGTTGGTGACGACGTTGGGGAACCTGGCGGGGTTGACGAGGTAGGGCTTCTCCTGGAGCAGGGTGTCGCGGCCCACCTCCAGCATGCTGACGAGGCTGCCGGTGTTGGTGGCCATGACCACCCCGGTCTCGGCGCGCTCGGCGTCGGTGAGGGGCCTGCCGTACTCGTCGAGGGCGAGCTTGCACGCGATGAGGCCGAGCAGGGTGAAGCGGTCGATGTGCCGCAGCCCCTTGCGGCCCAGGTGCTCGGCCACCCTGAGGTCGGGCACCGCCCACGCGGGGCGCGGCGGATAGCCGTCGACCACGTCCTCGAATCCGCTCACCGGCGCGGCGTGCTCCTCGACGCCGGAGCGCAGCGCGCCGCCGAGCACGTCCAGGCCGAGGCCCGCGGGTGAGACGACCCCGCAGGCCGTGATCGTCAAAGGTCTGACGGCGACGGTCGTCGTCACGCCACCCTCCCGAAGATCGTAACGACGTTGTTCCCGCCGAACGCGAGACCCTGGTTCTGCACGATGTTCGGCGTGGCCGTACGGGCCTTGCCCGGGACCACGTCGAGCCCTTCGCCGAGCGCCGGGTCGAGCTTGTCCAGGTTCGCGGTCGGCGGCAGGAACCCGTCCTGCAGAGCCTTGCCGCAGACGATCGCGCCGAAGGCGCTGGCCGCGCCCATCGTGTGCCCGATCATCGACTTGATGGAGCTGATCGGCGGGATCCGCTCGCCGAACACCTCGCGGACCGCGCTGACCTCGGTGTAGTCGTTGGTCGGCGTTCCGGTGCCGTGCGCGCAGATGTAGTCGATCTGCTCCGGCTTGACGCCCGCGTAGCGGTGGGCGATGCGGATGCACTCGGCGATGCTCGGCGCGTCCGGGTTGACCATGTGCCGGGCGTCGCAGTTCACGCCGTAGCCCAGCACCTCGGCGTAGATCGTGGCACCCCTGGCCACGGCGTGGTCCAGCGGTTCGAGCAGCAGGACCGCGCCGCCCTCCCCGGTGAGGATGCCGGAGCGGTTGAGGTCGAACGGCCGCGACAGGTCCTCGGCCAGCGCGCCGAGCCGGTAGAACCCGGCGTGGCAGGCCCGGTTGACCGCGTCCGCCCCGCCGGCCAGCATGAAGTCGGCCTCGCCGGTGCGCACCAGGTCGTAGGCGTAGCCGAGCGCCATGTTGCTCGCCGAGCACGCCGTGGGGATGGTCTGGGCGTCACCGGTCAGCCGCAGCTCGTGGTTGACGGAGTTGGCGATCTGGCTGACCGGCGTCATGGCGGCCAGCCGCCCGTCCACCTCGTTCAGCCCGTCCGTCACCCACTGCTCGACCGCGGCCTGGAGCACCTGCGCCTCGCCCGCCGTGGTCCCCATGATGGACCCGGCCCGCGAGGCGGACAGCAGCTCCGGGTCAAGCTTCGCGTCCTGTACGGCAAGCCGCGCGGCGGCCGCCGAGAACAGGCTGCTGCGCCCCCAGCGCTCGACGTCGATCCTCTCCAGGATCGTCTCGGGCTGGAAGTCGTGGACCTCACCGGCCGTGGTGTACGGGAAGTTGCCGGCGTCGAAGCTCGCGATCTTCGAGGCGCCACTGCGCCCCTCGCGGATGCCCTCGATGAAGTTCTCGACCCCGATGCCTATGCTGCTCACCGCCCCGAGGCCGGTGATGACCACCCGGCGGTGTTCAGACACCCTGGGACTCCCGGCTGTTGATGGTCCCCACGACGTCGAAGACGCCCTGGAGGTTGGGCATGTTCGGCAGCTCGTCCTGCGGCACCACGATCCCGAGCTCTTTCTCGATCCTCGCGAGGATCGTGATGAGCGAGAGCGAGTCGGCGTCGTATTCGTCGATGAAGTGGCCCTCGGCGGTGAGCTCGCCGTCCTCCAGTTCGAGCTCCTGGGAGATGATGCCGCGGATCTTTTCCTGCAGAACGTCCAGAGTCATTATGGATTCCTTTCGTGAATGCGGATCACCGCTGCCAAGTGACATTAGGGGGATGCGGATATAAGGGGCAAGGCGTCGGATCGAAAGTGGTATGCGGGTGCATTTTTATGTCACTTTTATTTGAATTTCATCGGGCCGTGCCACAGTGATCCACGAATTGTTCCGGCATTTTGTGGAGGTACGGATGACGACCGGGGACCTGATCTCCCCACGGGAGCTCAGCTTCGGCCGTACGGTGGAACGCCGCCTGGTCCACAGGGCCTCCGTCGCGGAGGTCTTCGTAACCGACCTGGTCCCGGCGGGCGAGTCCCGCTTCCTGGCCGCGGCACAGCTTCCGCTCAGTCACGGCTACTACAGCGACCATCTGGCGCGACCTGCCCACTTCGATCCGCTGCTCATCCTGGAGGCGGGCAGGCAGGCCGGTATCGCGGGCGCCCATCTCCTCGGGCTCCCGCCGGACACCACGATGATGGTCAACACCTTCTCGCTCGACCTGCCCGACCCCGCCGCGCTGCGGACCGGGCGCAGGCCGGGTGAGCTGCGGATCGACAACCACTTCGAGACCCTGCGCGTCAGGGCGGGCAGGGTGCGCAAGGGCGCCGTCCGCCAGGACCTGTACATCGGCGACGTCCCGGTCGGCACGCACACCATGGAAGTGCAGATCGTCACGCACGCCGAGCACGAGGCGCTGCGCACGGTGCTGCGCGGCACCCCCGCCCCCCTGACCGGGGACCTGGAGGACGTACCCGCCTCCGGCCAGGCTGAGCCGTACACGGTCGGCAGGGTCAGCCCGATGAACGTGGTGCTCTCGCAGGTCGAGCGGGGCCCCTCCGCGGTGAGCGCCAGGGTGACGCCGAGGTACGGCAACCGCGCGATCTTCGACCACGACTACGACCACCTGCCCGCCATGACCCTGACCGAGGCGGCCCGCCAGCTCGCCCTCGTCGCGCTCGGCGACGTCGCCGCCTGGCCTGCCACGGTCTCCGGGTCCTTCGGGCGGTTCGCGGAGCTGGACCAGCCGGTGCTGGCCGCGGCGACCCGTACGGACGCGGGCGACGGCACCGTCACGGTGAACGTCGCCTTCATTCAGGAGGCGATCACGATCGCCGAATCGACCATGGTGATGGTGCCCCGATGACCCAACCCGTCCTGGCCGTGTGGACCGACTTCGGCGGCGTGCTGACGCCACCCATCAGCCACACCCTTGCCGTCTTCTGCGAACGGCAGGGCGTCGCCCAGGAGCCGCTGATCGACGCGATCCTCAAGGTCACCGCGTCGTACGGCACCGACGACGTGATGCTGCCCATCGACACCCCGCTGGTCACCGAGCAGGAGTGGCTCGCCCAGATCGGGGAGCTGCTGCGCGACGACCACGGCATCGACATGCACATGACGACCCTCGCCGACGCCTGGTTCGACGGCAGGGAGCTCAACAAAGAGTGGGCGGACCGGCTGCGGGAGCTCAGGTCGGAGGGACTGTTCGTCGGGCTGCTGTCCAACATGGTCCCCGCCTGGGACGCGCACTGGCGCCGCATGCTCAACCCCGAGGGCCTCTTCGACGACGTCGTCCTGTCCTTCGAGGTCGGCCACCGCAAACCGGCCAGGGAGATCTTCGACCTCGCGGTCGAGCGCTCCGGCATCCCGGCGGCCCAGTCCCTGTTCGTCGACGACCTCGCGAAGAACTGCGACGGGGCCGAGGCGGCCGGGTGGCGCGCCATCCACTTCACCGACGCGCAGACAGCAATCAAGGCTCTGAACGAGCAGTTGGGAGTGTGAAGCTCAAATGAGCCGTTCCGTACTGGTCACCGGGGGCAACCGGGGCATCGGCCTGGCCATCGCGCGGGCCTTCGAGGAGGCCGGGGACAAGGTCGCCGTCACCTACCGCTCGGGGGAGCCGCCGGAGGGACTGTTCGGCGTGCGGTGCGACGTGACCGACAGCGCGTCGGTCGAGGCGGCCTTCGAGGAGGTCAAGGCACAGCAGGGCGCGGTCCAGGTCCTGGTCGCCAACGCCGGGACCACCAGGGATAACCTGTTCATGGCCATGTCGGAGAAGGACTTCGCCGACGTCATCGACACCAACCTCATGGGCGCGGTCCGCGCGGCGCGGTGCGCGGTGACGGACATGGTCAAGGCCCGCTGGGGACGGATCATCCTCGTCGGCTCGACTACGGCCTTCTGGGGCTCGCCCGGCGTGACCAACTACTCGGCCTCCAAGGCCGCCATGGCGGGCTTCGCCCGCTCCCTGGCCTGGGAACTCGGTCCCAGGAAGATCACCGTGAACGTGGTGATGCCCGGTCTCGTCGAGACCGACATGGTGGCGGGGCTCTCCGAGCAGCACCGCGCGTACCTGCACAGCATCACGGCGCTGCGCCGTTCAGGACGGCCCGAGGAGGTCGCCCCCGCGGTGCGTTTCCTGGCCAGCGACGAGGCCAGCTTCATCACCGGCGCGCTGCTGCCCATCAGCGGCGGCTCCGGACTCGGCTACTAGACCCCCCGACTGTGAGAAAGGCGAAACATGCCGGACGAGGTTGAGAAGATGCTGGCCCCTCTGGCGGAGGCACCACCGACCGCCACCGAGGAGATCATCGAGATCGCCATTGGCATCGCCCGTGTGTTCGGTGAGCTGGACGAGGAGGCGGCCCAGCGCTACATCGCCCCCGACTTCGTCGACCACGAGGCCTCGCCGGGCGTCGCGGGCGGTCCCGAGGGCTACCTGACGACGGCCCGCTACATGCGCAACGCCTTCTCCGAGGCGACGTGGCAGGTCGACGACTTCATCTCCGAGGGCGACAAGTTCGCCTGCCGGGTGACCTTCAGCGGCAAGCACACCGGTGACTTCCTCGGCCTCGCGCCGACCGGCGCCCAGGTCAAGGTGCAGCACCTGCACTTCTACCGCGTCGCAGACGGCAAGGCGGTCGAGCACTGGGGAGCCCGCGACGAGCTCACCCTGCTGCGCCAGATCGGCCAGTTCACCCCCGAGTACGCCAACCCCGCGGACGCGGGCGCGGCGATCGACCGACAGGAGGTCTCGTCGTGAAGCTGCCCGGCAAGATGCTGACGCGCGCCGCCGTCGGGGTGAGCGCGCTCCTGCTGGCGATGGGCGGCCTCGTGCCCGCCGCGCAGGCCCAGGGCGCCGCGCCCTCACAGGCGCTGACCTTCCCGAAACTGCCCTCGCCCGCCGACTGGCCGATGGGCGGCCACGACACCCTCAACTCGAAGTCCAACCCCTTCGAGCACAAGATCGGCACCTCCAACGCCGACAAGCTCGCCGTCAAGTGGACCTTCACCGCGCACGGCGACACCTCGGCCATCCCGGCCGTGGTCGACGGCGCGGTCTACATCCCCGACTGGGGCGGCTACTTCTCCAAGCTCAACGCCAAGACCGGCGCGGTCATCTGGTCGCGCAAGGTCTCCGACTGGAACGGCATCCAGGGCGGCATCGTCAGGGCGAGCCCGACGGTGGTCGACGGGCGCATCTACGTCGGCGACCAGAACGGCCCGCAGGGCGGCCAGGGCGCCCACCTGCTCGCCGTCGACGCCGCCACCGGCGACCTGATCTGGAAGACCACGCTCGACGAGCACTTCGCCGCCGTGGTCACCGGCTCTCCCACGCTCCACAACGGCGTCCTCTACCAGGGCGTCTCCTCCAAGGAGGCGGCGGTCGCCGGCCTGCCCGGCTACCTGTGCTGCACCTTCCGCGGCAGCGTCTCCGCGATCGAGGCGAAGACCGGCAAGGTGCTGTGGAAGAAGTACACGGTCCCCGACAACGGCGGCCAGATCGGCGGCTTCAGCGGCGGCGGCGTGTGGAGCACCAGCCCCATGATCGACCCGATCAACCGAACGGTCGTCGTCGGCACCGGCCAGAACCTCTCGGTCCCCAAGACCGTGAGCGACTGCCAGAGCGCGGGCAAGCCCGCGACCGAGTGCCAGCCGAAGGACAACCACATCGACCAGTTGCTCGCCCTCGACCTGCGCACCGGCGACATCAAGTGGCAGGCGGGCGACATCGTGTTCGACGCCTGGACTGTCGCCTGTGAGCCGAACTTCCCGCACCAGAACTGCCCGCCCAACCACGGCGGCGACTACGACTTCGCCGAGGGCGGCCACCTGCTGACCATCCCCGGTCCGCTCGGCCTTCCCCGCCTGGTCATCGGCGCCGGGCAGAAGAGCGGCGCCTACTGGCTGCTCGACGCCCGCACCGGCAAGACCATCTGGAAGACGCAGGTCGGCCCCGGCGGCGTGCACGGCGGCATCGAGTGGGGCAGCGCCACCGACGGCAAGCGCTTCTACGTCAGCAACGCCAACACCAGCCACGTCCCCTACACCCTGCCCAACGGGCAGACCACGACCAACGGCATCTTCGCCGCCCTCGACGTGAAGACCGGCAAGATCCTCTGGCAGATCGCCGACCCGTCGAACGCCGAGACCATGGGCGCGGTCACGACCGCCAACGGGGTCATGTACGCCGGTTCGATGAGCGGCCACATGTACGCCATCAACGGCGCCACCGGGCGCATCCTGTGGGACTACCTCGGTGAGGGCTCCTCCAACGCCGGACCGGCCATCGTGGACGGCACGGTCTTCTGGGGCAACGGTTACAACAACCGCTTCATCCCGGGCAAGGGCAGCACCACCTTCTACGCCTTCTCCGTGAACGGCCGCTGACGCGGTCGAACCCTCGGACAAGCGGCGCCGGGTCCTCATCCCCACCCGGCGCCGCTTTCCGCATGCCGTACGGCATGTGCGTTGTGCATGTCAGGGCATGAAACGGGCCGGGCCACCTTGGAAAAGGTGGCCCGGCCCGTTCGTTCGCGCGCTACGGAAGGTCGGAGCGGACGAGGTGGCGCAGCTCCTCGTGCAGTGGCTGCAGCGCCTCCGGAGGCAGGTCGCCCGCCTGGAAGAAGGCGATGCTGGTGGCCAGGCCGCCGAAGCGCTCCCAGATCTTGGCCGCCGCCTCCTTGGGCTCGCCCACGATGGCGAACGTCTCAAGGATGGTGTCGTCGATCGCGTCGACCATCTCCGCCGCGCGGCCCGCGCCCGCCAGGCGGTACAGCTCGTCCTTCAGGCCGCCGAGCCCCTCCAGCTCAAGGACCGGGGCGTAGCTGGGGATGGAGGCGTAGTAGGCGATGGACTCCTTGGCCTGCCGTACGGCGGCGCGCAGCTCCTCCTCGGTGTTGCCGGTGGCCACGATCGGGGTCGCGTGCAGCTCGAAGCCGTCCATCGACTTGCCCGCGCCCTCCCGCGCCGCGCGCAGCGCCGGGATCGTCACCCCCTCAAGCAGGCGCCGGGTGGAGATGATGTGGGCCAGGAAGCCGTCGGCCAGCTCCCCGGCGAGCTGCGTCATCATCGGGCCGACCCCGGCCACCAGGATGGGCGGCTCGCCGTAGGGGTTGGGGCCGGGATTGAAGAAGGGGCTCATCACCGTGTGCCGGTAGAACTCGCCGCGGAACCGGATCCTGCCGTCGGTGGCGAAGCACTTCCAGATGGCGCGCAGCGCGAGGATGTACTCCCGCATGCGGGGCGCGGGCTTCGACCACGGCATGCTGAACCGCTTGGTGATGTGTGTCTGGAGCTGCGAGCCGATACCGAGGGCGAAGCGCCCCCTGGAGACCAGCTGCAGGTCGTTGGCGAGCATCGCGGTCGTCATCGGGTTCCTGGCGAACACGACGGCCAGCCCGGTGCGGACGGCGACGCGCTCGGTCTTCAGCGCCGCGGCGGTCAGCCCGACGAACGGGTCGTGCTGCGTCTCTGACATCCACACCGAGTCGTATCCGAGTTCCTCGGCCCGTGCCGCCCTGTCCCCGTATACGTCCGGTGGCACGGTGATTCCGTGAAAGTCAATCTTCACAGGTGCTGTCCCCTCGTAAAAGGCATATGCGACGATCAGACCACCGACCGTGCCGCCCGGCCATGCCTCCTAAGGAATAGGCGAATACCACCTACGGGGAAGAAGCCTTCCTCTGCCCCCCATTGAATGGTCAGAATTTACAGATCTGAATCCAGTGGGAAGGGTAAACGGATATGACGGCGGTCGAAGAACGAAAGGTCGAGACCGCGACGCGATCCATGCGCGCGTACACCGAGGAGCTCGCCAGGATCCAGGAGAGCGTCCGGATCGGTCCGGGGGACGAGGCGACCAGGCAGCAGCACGCCCGGGGCAAGATGACGGTCAGGGAGCGCCTCGGGCTGCTCCTCGACGACGGCTCCTTCACCGAGGTCGAGGGGCTGCGGCGGCACCGGGCGAGCGGCTTCGGGATGGAGGCCAGGCGGCCGTACGGCGACGGCGTGGTCACCGGGTGGGGGACCATCGAGGGCCGGACCGTGTTCGTCTACGCGCACGACTTCCGCATCTTCGGCGGGTCGCTGGGGGAGGCGCACGCCCAGAAGATCCACAAGATCATGGACATGGCCTACGCCGCGGGCGCCCCGCTCATCGGGCTCAACGACGGCGCCGGGGCCCGCATCCAGGAGGGGGTCACGGGCTTGGCGGGCTACGGGGGGATCTTCCAGCGCAGCGTCCGCGCCTCGGGCGTGATCCCGCAGATCAGCGTGATCATGGGGCCGTGCGCGGGCGGGGCCGCCTACTCCCCGGCGCTCACCGACTTCGTGTTCATGGTCCGCGACACCGCCCAGATGTTCGTCACCGGCCCCGATGTCGTCGAGGCGGTCACCGGGGAGAAGGTCACCCACGACGAGCTGGGCGGCGCGGGGGTCCACGGCACCATGAGCGGGGTGGCGACCTTCGTCAGCGACGACGAGATCTCCTGCCTTGAGGACGTGCGCCACCTGGTCTCGATGCTGCCCGCGAGCAACCACGAGTTCCCGCCGGAGACCCTGCCGGACGACCCCGAGGAACGGCTCTGCGAGGCGCTGCTCGACATCGTCCCGGCCGACCCGAACCGGCCCTACGACATGCGCGACGTCATCGCCGAGGTGGTGGACCACGGGGAGCTGGTCGAACTCCACGAGGGCTGGGCAGCGAACATCGTCTGCGGTCTCGGCCGCATCGGGGGACACGTCGTCGGCGTCGTCGCCAACCAGCCGATGTCGTTCGCGGGCGTGCTCGACATCTCCTCCTCGGAGAAGGCCGCCAGGTTCGTCCAGTTCTGCGATGCCTTCAACATTCCGATCGTGACGTTCGTGGACGTGCCCGGCTTCCTGCCCGGCACCGACCAGGAACACGGCGGCGTCATCAGGCACGGCGCCAAGCTGCTCTACGCCTACTGCGCGGCCACGGTCCCGCGCATCCAGGTCATCGTGCGCAAGGCGTACGGCGGCGCCTACATCGTGATGGACTCCCGCTCCATCGGCGCCGACCTGTCCTTCGCCTGGCCGAGCAACGAGATCGCGGTCATGGGCGCCGACGGGGCGGCCAACGTGATCTTCCGCAAGGACATCGCCGCCGCGCCCGACCCCGCGGTCAGGCGCGCCGAGCGGATCGCCGAGTACCGCGACCAGCTCATGCACCCCTACTACGCCGTCGAGCGCGGCCTGGTGGACGACGTCATCGACCCCCGCGAGACCAGGAGGGTCCTGGCCAGGTCGCTGGCCATGCTCAGGGGCAAGAGCGCGAACCTGCCGCAGCGCAAGCACGGCAACCCCCCGATGTGATGGGCGACGCGATGAGTTCCGATGATCCGCTGCTGGTCGTGCGCGGCGGGCCCTCCGACGAGGAGCTCGCCGCCGTGGTCGTCGCGTTCCTGCTGTCCCGGCGACAGGCGGAGGTCGCGAGGCGCCCGCCCGCCAGGCGGCCGTTCTGGATAGCGGGCCCCGTCCACCACCGTGGGCCGTCAACGACAGTGCCGTCGCAGACGGCGCGGAGAGGCTGAGCCAGTGCGCAAGGTTCTGATAGCCAACCGCGGGGAGGTCGCGGTCCGGGTCGCGCGGGCCTGCCGCGACGAGGGGATCGGCAGCGTGGCCGTCTACGCCGACCCCGACAGGGACGCCCTCCACGTCGCGCTCGCCGACGAGGCGTTCGCGCTCGGCGGGGAGACCGCGGCGGAGAGCTACCTGGACATCGGGAAGGTGGTCGAGGCCGCCGTCAGGTCGGGGGCCGACGCCGTACACCCCGGATGGGGGTTCCTCGCGGAGAACGCCGCCTTCGCCCAGGCCGTGATCGACGCCGGGCTGACCTGGATCGGGCCGCCGCCCAAGGTGATCGACGACCTCGGCGACAAGGTCTCGGCCCGCAGGATCGCCCTGGCCGCGGGCGCCCCGCTCGCCCCCGGCACCGACGGCCCGGTCGACGGCCCCGACGAGCTTGTCGAGTTCGCCGGGCGGTACGGCCTGCCGGTCGCCATCAAGGCGGCCTTCGGCGGTGGCGGCCGTGGCCTGAAGGTCGCCAGGACCCTCGACGAGATCCCCGAGCTGTACGAGTCCGCGGTCCGGGAGGCGGTCGCGGCCTTCGGCAGGGGCGAGTGCTTCGCCGAGCGCTATCTCGACCGGCCCCGGCACGTGGAGACGCAGTGTCTCGCCGACACCCACGGCAACGTGGTCGTGGTCTCCACCCGTGACTGCTCGCTGCAGCGCAGGCACCAGAAACTCGTGGAGGAGGCCCCGGCGCCGTTCCTCACCGACGAGCAGAACCGGGTGCTGTACGAGGCGTCCAAGGCCATCCTGCGCGAGGCGGGCTACGTCGGCGCGGGCACCTGCGAGTTCCTGGTCGGCAGCGACGGCATGATCTCCTTCCTTGAGGTCAACACCCGCCTTCAGGTCGAGCACCCGGTCAGCGAGGAGGTCACCGGCCTCGACCTGGTGCGCGAGCAGTTCCGCATCGCCAGGGGGGAGGCGCTCGGCTACGACGACCCGCCGGTGCGCGGGCACTCCATCGAGTTCCGGCTCAACGGCGAGGACCCGGGCCGCAACTTCCTGCCGACCCCGGGCACCATCACCGCCTGGCGGCCCCCCACGGGCCCCGGCGTGCGCCTGGACTCGGGGGCGGAGAACGGCTCGGTGCTCTGGCGGGCCTTTGACTCGCTGCTGGCCAAGCTCGTCGTCACCGGCGCCGACCGCGCCCAGGCGCTGGAGCGGGCCCGGCGCGCGCTGGCCGAGTTCACGGTCGAGGGGCTGCCGACCACGCTGTCCTTCCACCGGGTCGTGGTCGAGGACCCGGCCTTCCAGGCCAAGGAGGGCGTCTTCGCGGTCCACACCCAGTGGATCGAGACGGAGTTCCGCGGCGGCGTCGAGCCGTACCCGGAGATCCCCGCCGCCGCGACGCCCCCGGCCAGGGGCGAGTCCGTCGTGGTCGAGGTGGACGGCCGCCGCGTCGAGGTCGTGGTCCCGCCCGGCTTCGGCGGCGCGGCCCCCGCCCACGCCGCGCAGGCCCCCGCCGCGTCCCGCCGCCCCCGCAGGCAGACGGCCAGGTCCGGTACGGCGGGCGGCGCGGACGCCGTGACCAGCCCCATGCAGGGCACGATCGTCAAGGTCGCGGTGGACAACGGCGACCAGGTCGCCACCGGGGACCTCATCGTCGTGCTTGAGGCGATGAAGATGGAGCAGCCGCTCTTCGCCCACAAGGCGGGCACCGTCGCCCAGCTCGACATGGGGGTGGGGGACGCCGTCACCGGCGGGCACGTCCTGTGTCTCCTGCACGACTGAACGGCCCGGTAAGGACGGGTGTGTGCCGCTTCCGGCTCCCGCCGCGCCGCCGCGGGAGCCGCCGTAGAGTGGGCGGGGCCGTCCGGCCCTCCCCTACGGAGAGGTCTGCATCCATGAAACGCGAACTGACGCTGATGGCCGTCCACGCCCACCCTGACGACGAGGTTCTGGGGACGGGCGGGATCTTCGCCAGATATGCCGAGGAGGGCATCCGCACCGTCCTGGTCACCTGCACCAACGGCGAGCAGGGCGACGGCCCCGGCGGGGTGAAGCCGGGTGACCCGGGGCACGACGAGGCGGCCGTCAGCGCGCTGCGCCTTGAGGAGCTGAACGACTCGGTGACCCACCTCGGGATCGCCCACGTCGAGCTGCTCGGCTACCGCGACTCGGGCATGGTCGGCTGGGAGGGCAACCAGGCGCGCGACGCCTTCGCCAACGTGCCCTTCGAGGAGGCCGTCGGCAGGCTCGCCGCGTTGATGGAGCACTACCGGCCGCAGGTCGTGGTCACCTACGACGAGAACGGCAACTACGGCCATCCCGACCACATCCAGGCCAACCGCATCGCCCTGGCCGCGGCCGAGGCGACCGGCATCCCGGACAAGCTCTACTACACCGCGGTGCCCAGGGAGCGGATCGCCGAGCTGTTCGCCTATCTCCGCTCGATCGGCGCCGGGGACGAGGTGGAGGAGCTTCCCGACGACTTCGGCACCCCGGAGGAGCTCATCACCACCGTCGTCGACGTCGCGCCGTACGTCGAACGCAAGCGCAAGGCCCTGCGGGCGCACGCCAGCCAGGGGGAGAACATTTTCCTGCTGCGCATGCCCGAGGAGATCCAGCACCGGGCACTGGGCTACGAGGCGTTCGTCCGTCACTTCGACCGGGTGGGCGGCGCCGAGCGCGAGGACGACCTCTTCGACGGCCTCCGCGACGCGTGACAGGTTGACCTGAACGTTGGTTGAGATTGCAGATTGGAGGTCCACACCGGCGAGTGAACGACTGAGGAGTGACGTGATGAGAGCCGCTGTTGTCACCGAGTTTGGCGGACCCGAGGTGCTCAAGGTGGTCGAGCTGCCGACCCCCGAGGCCGGGCCGGGTCAGGTGCGGGTGAAGGTGCGGGCCGCGGGCGTGCAGCCGTTCGATGTGGCCGTACGGCAGGGCTGGCTCCCGCCGGGGGCCCCGGCGGACCTGCCCAGGGTGCCGGGCAACGAGTTCTCCGGCGTCGTGGACCAGGTGGGTCCCGACGTGAGCGAGGTCGCCGTGGGTGACGAGGTGCTGGGGTTCAACCTGCTGAACTCCTACGCCGAATACGTCGTCGTCCCGGCGGAGAACGTCACGGCCAAGCCGGAGAACATGCCCTGGGAGGTGGCGGGCGGCTTCACCGCGGGGACGCAGACCGCCCACATCGCCCTCAGGCAACTCGGCGTCGCACCGGGGCACACCGTCCTGGTCCACGCCGCCGCGGGCGCGGTCGGCACCGCCGCGGTGCAGCTCGCCAGGCTGTGGGGCGCCACGACGGTGATCGGCACCGCGCGGGAGGAGAACCACGACTACCTGCGCTCCCTCGGCGCCGTCCCAGTCGCCTACGGCGAGGGCCTGCTCGACCGGGTGCGGAAGCTGGCCCCCGAGGGCGTCGACCTCGTCCTGGACGGCGCGGGCGGTGACGCCCTCGACGTCTCCCTGAGCCTGGTGCCGGGGGAGCGGATCGTCACGCTGGTCGAGCACGAGAAGGCGGAGAGCCTCGGCGTCCAGACGACCAGGGGGGTGCGCCTGGCCTCCAGGCTCGCCGAGCTGGCCGACCTCTACGCCAGGGGGGAGCTGGACTTCCCGGTGCGCGTGGCCTACCCCCTCGACCGGGCCGCGGACGCCCACCGGGAGGTCGAGGGACGGCACGGCCGGGGCAAGGTCGTGCTGGTGACAGGGTGAATACCCACGTGACCTAGCCGCGTGGAAGGAATTTTTAGTAAGGTTTCTTGCTAATAACGTGCTATCCGTCGGCCGTTGGACATGTCCTACCTCCATCCCCCCCTTCAGGAGGAGTCCACGTGCACCTGCGACACAAGGCGGCAGCCGGTGCCGCCGCACTGACCCTGGGAACCGTGCTCGCACTGGTTCCGGCGACCGCGGCCGACGCGCACGGCAGCATGTCGAACCCGCCGAGCCGCGTCTACCTCTGCAAGAACGAGGGGCCGGAGACACCCAAGTCCGAGGCCTGCAAGGCGGCCATCGCGGCCGGCGGGACCCAGGCCATCTACGACTGGAACGAGGTCTCCCTGCTGGAGGCCGGCGGCAACCACCGCGCGCTCATCCCGGACGGCAAGCTCTGCAGCGCGGGGCGTGAGAAGTATCGCGGCCTCGACCTTCCCCGGGCCGACTGGCCCGCGACGAAGGTCTCTCCCGGACCGCTGGAGATCACCTACCACGCCACGGCCCCCCACGGCGGGAGCAACTTCGAGTTCTACATCACCAAGCAGAGCTGGGACCCCACCAAGCCGCTGAAGTGGTCGGACCTGGAGCCCCTCAAGACGTTCAACAACCAGAACCCCACCACGTTCACCAAGTGGACGATCGACATCCCGCAGCGCACGGGCCGCCAGCTCATCTACTCGATCTGGCAGCGCGTCCTGTACAGCAACGAGGCCTTCTACACCTGCTCGGACGTGGACTTCGGCGGTGGAAGCACCCCGACGCCCACCCCGACCGTGACGCCGACGGTCACCCCGACCGTCACGCCCACGGTGACCCCCACCGTCACGCCGACCGTCACCCCCACTGTGACTCCCACGGTGACCCCCACGGTCACGCCGACGGTGACGCCGACGCAGCCGGGAAGCGCCTGGGCGGCGGGTACGGCCTACACCGCGGGCAAGACCGTGACCTACGGTGGCTCGACCTACCGCTGCCTGCAGTCGCACACCGCGCTGCCGGGCTGGGAGCCGCCGAACGTCCCCTCTCTGTGGCAGCGGGTCTGACCTTCTCTGACCGTGCCTGATCCTGCCGGGTGGGGCGGTCGCCGCCGCCCCACCTGGGCACCCCCCAATCAGGAGTTCCCATGATGAAACGCGCCGTTCCGCTCGTGCTGAGCGCTGTTCTCCTCACGGGCTGTGGCTCACACAGCCTCCAGGAGTTACAGGGCGGTGGCCAGTTGACGGTCGGAGCCCCCGCGAGCGCGGCCCCCGGACTCGTCGCGGGCCCGGACTTCAATCCGGCCGACGTGATGTTCCTGCAGATGATGCTGCCGCACAACGCCCAGGGAGCGAAGCTGGCACGGCTGGCAGCCGACAGGAAGATCAGCGGCGACGTCAAGATGCTGGCCGCGGCCATCGCCATCACCCAGGAGGCGGAGGTGACGATGATGACCGGCTGGCTGAAGGGCTGGAAGCGTCCCACGGCCGCCCCCGCGGGCGCGCACTCAAGCCACGGCGGCCACGGGCTGAGCGACGCCCAGATCAAGATGATCTCGAAGACCCCCGACGCCGAGTTCGAGAAACGCCTCCTCAACGCCCTGATCTCCCAGCAGGACGACGCCATCCAGATGACCAAGGTGGAGCTGATGGCGGGCCAGAACGCCGAGACCAAGGCGCTGGCGAACCGCATCCAGGCCTCGCGCGACGCGCAGATCAAGCAGATGATGGCGCTCGTCGGCAAGTGACCGCGTTGTCCGTCGACAGGTGATCGGGTTGTCGGCGGACCTCCGCTGTGCCATATTTCCTACTAAACATACTGGGATATGGGGGAAGTATGCGCAGATTGCTGGGAGTCGTGGCGGGGTTGATCCTGGCCGGGACCCTCACCGCGTGCGGCGGAACGCAGGCGACCACGTCCGCGGCCACACCGGACGGCGGATCGTCACCGAAGACCGACGCGCCGCTCAAGGTCGGCGTGAACCCCGTGCCCCACGGTCAGATCCTGAAATTCGTCAAGGACAGCCTCGCCGCCAAGGCCGGGCTGAACCTGGAGATCGTCGAGTTCACCGACTACGTCCAGCCGAACGTCCAGCTCGACGAGGGACGGCTCGACGCCAACTACTTCCAGCACATCCCCTACCTTGAGGAGTTCTCCAAGGGCAAGGGCATCACGCTGAGCTGGGTGGCCCCGGTCCACATCGAGCCGCTCGGGCTGTACTCCAAGAAGATCGACGACGTCACCAAGCTGGCCAAGGGCGCCCAGGTCGCGCTGCCCAACGACGCGAGCAACCTGGGCCGCGCGCTCAAGCTCCTGGCCGACAACGGGGTGATCACCCTCAAGGAGGGCGTGGGCGTCAAGGCCACCGAGCGCGACGTGGCGGGCAACCCCAAGGAACTGCAGTTCAAGCCCCTTGAGGCCGCCCAGCTTCCCCGCTCGCTCCAGGACGTTGACGCCGCGGTCATCAACGGCAACTACGCCCTCGAAGCCGGGCTCCAGCCCGCGACCGACTCGCTGGTCCTGGAGAAGGGCGACGACAACCCCTACGCCAACGGCCTGGTCACCGTCCCCGCGAAGGTCGGCGACCCGAGGATCAAGAAGCTCGCCGAACTGCTCCAGGGGCCCGAGGTGAAGAAGTACATCCAGGACACCTACAAGGGAGCCGTCCTGCCCGCCGTACCGTAGAAGCCCTGTCCGCGACGGCCGCTCTCTCCTCGGAGAGGGCGGCCGTCGCTGTTTTCCCGTTCTGTACGGCGATGCGGACGTTTGAGATTCGCGTGGGGGATAGGGGATGGGGCGTTGGCTCGAAGGAGGGAACCCCCATGACCATCGCAGGTGGCATCATCCTCATCATGCTCGGCGCCATCCTCACCTGGGCGGTCGAGTTCGACATCGCGGGACTCGACATCAACGTCGTCGGGGTCGTCCTGATGCTCGGCGGCCTCGTGTGGCTGCTGTTCGCGATCTACCGGGTCAGGTTCGCCCGCAGGGCGGTCGCGCCGACCACCACCGTGGTCGAGGAGGACCCGGTGACCCACCGCCGCGTCTACCAGGAGCGTCCCTACGACGACCCGCCGGTCGTGTGACACGGCCCCCCGCGCCCCCGTCCGATCGCGACGGGGGCGCTCAGGCGTCCTTTTCCCGGACTTCCCGGACTTCCCGGACCTTCCGGACAGAGCGAACGGAGCGTGAACGGTGAGCAAGATCGTTGCCCGAGGTGCGGGCGTCGTGAGCGGAATGATCGGCGGTGCCATCGCGGGTGCCGTCTTCAAGCAGGTGTGGAAGCTCGTCGCGGGCACGGACGAGGCGCCCCAGGCGACCTCCGACGAGTACGGCTGGGGCGAGGTCCTGGTCGCGGCTGCCGTGCAGGGAGCCATCTTCGGCGTGGTCAAGGCCGCCCTCGACCGCTCGACCAGCAGGAGCGTGCACCGCGCCATCGGCGGATAGCCCGTCTGACCCTCCCCGTTGCCCCTGAGAGTGGGGGCAGCGGGGAACGTACGGCATGCGCCCGGCCGGGCTCACTCCTCGTCCGCGGGCATGGCGAACAGCCGGACGAACATCGGACGCGCCCCCGGCGGGGCCTCCTCGGGCGTCCGGTTGTATCTCATCAGCAACGCGATGTAGGCCTCGAAGAACTCCTCGAACTCCTCCTCCGTCATCCTGCCGAGGCCGCGCGACGCCTTGGCCCATCGGGGGTCGCGCAGGTAGGCGGCGGGGAAGCGCTCGAACAGCTCGCGGTCCTCCTCAAGCCCCATCCGGTGGAACTCGGTCAGCACGGGACGGTCCTCGGGGGCGAGCTGACCGGGCGTCGGGGGCCGCATGTCCCTGAGCGCCCGGGTCCTGCGCCACCAGCGCTCCCTTCCGGTCGAGCGCTCCGGGATCTCCTCGACGAAGCCCGCCTTCTCCAACTGGCGCAGGTGGTAGCTGGTCGTGCCCGTCTTGGCGTCGAGCAGTTCGCCGAGCGTGGTCGAGGTCGCGGGGCCGTGCACGCTGAGGTGGCGCAGCATGAGCCGCCGCATGGGATGGGCCAGTGCCTTGAGCCTGGCCGGGTCGAGCATCGACGGCTCCTCATCCTTCACGATGATCAGTCTACTCCCGCAGAAGGATATTTGCAGAGAACTCTTTGCAGAGAAGTCTCTGCAAAGTATGTTCGGCATATGCGAAGAATCCTCCTGGCGGTGGCGGCCCTCGGCCTGCTCGCCGTACCCCCCGTCTCTGCCTCCTCCGGCACGCCCCCGGGTGTGCCCTCCGACCTGAAGGCCGCGGAGGTGGACTTCCACGGCGAGGGGGGACTCGCCATGCACGGCACGGTCCTCACCAAAGCCGCCGAAGCCGCCAATGAAGCCACCGCCGGGCGGCCCGGTGTCGTCCTGGTGCACGGCGCGGGCACGGGGGTGCCGCGCACGAAGCTGCTGGGTGAGGCCGTGGAGTTCGCCCGCAGGGGCATGGCCGTGCTGATCTACGACAAGCGGGCGACGGGATACTCGCTCTTCCAGCGGTCCTACTCGCAGCTCGCCGACGACGCGCTCGGCGCCGTGGCGGCGCTGCGCGTCCAGCCGGGCGTCGATCCGGCCAAGGTCGGCGTCTGGGGGCTCAGCGAGGGCGGCTGGGTCGCCCCGCTCGCCGCCTCCCGGTCCAGGGACGTCGCCTTCGTCGTGGTCGTCGGCGCCAACGGGCTGCCCCCGCTGCGGCAGCAGACCTGGGCCGTGGCCGCCGGGCTGCGCAAGGCCGGGGTCACGGGCTCACTGGTCGACCGGGCCGAGCTGAACCTCTACCGGACGATCGCCGACGGCGGCCTGTTCCCCGAGCCCTACTACGACCCGGTGCCGCCCCTGGCCTCGATCCGTCAGCCGGTCCTCGCCATCTGGGGCACCCACGACCTGCTGACCCCGCCGAAGGAGAGCCCGCCGATCTTCTCCAGGGCGCTGGGCGGCAACAAGCACTACGTCGCGCACTTCGTCCCCGGCGCCGACCACGCCGCCCACCTGACCCCGGACGGCGGCGTCACCCGGCTGCCCGAGCTGGCCCCCGGCTACGCCGACCTGGTCGGATCCTGGGTCGGCGAGGTCGCGGCGGGCAGGCCGCCGACGACGCGTTCCTCGGGTCCCGCCCCGACTCAGGACTCCCTCACGGTGCCGGTCGATCCGCCCGCCTGGTGGGAGTCGGCGGCGGCGCAGCTCGTGGCCCTGGCGCTGTTCCTGGTCGCCTTCACGGCCTATCCGGTGGTCGCGCTGGTGCGGCGTCTTCGCGGCGGGTCCCGGCCCCCGGTGAGCAGGGCGGCGCGGCTGCTCAGCGCGGGAGGGCTCGTCTCGGTCCTCGGCTCGTTCTGCTACCTGTTCTACCTGGTGATGACCGGCGGCAAGCTGGCCGCCCCGGGGCCCGTGCTGCTCGGGCGCCCGCTGGTCTGGCTGGCGCTGCAGGTCCTCGCGGTCGTCTCGGTCGTCGCGGCGGCCCGCACCGCCCTGGCCTGGCGCCGTACCCGCGCCTCTCTCGACAGGGGTGAGCGGGTACGGCTCGGCCTGCTGCTGACCGGGGGCGCCCTGTTCGTCCCGTGGGCCCTCTACTGGGGACTGCTGCTCCCATGACAGCCGGTCCGGTACGGCTCAGCGCCTCGCCGCGCGCACGGCCGCGACGGCGGCGGCCCCACCGGCCACGGTGAGGGCCGCCAGGCCACGGTTGCGGGACAGCCAGGCCTGGAAGCTCCGCGAATGGGCCCGCTCGTCGAAGGCGCCGTGGGCGCCGTAGTCCCGCTCCTCGTCGGCGGGCCGCCACAGGTTGGCCGTGCCGGTCGGCTCCAGGGAGTCGGTCTGCTGGCTCTGCCGTCCGGTGCGGGCCAGGTAGCGGTCGATCAGCCCGGGGGCCAGACGCTCGCCGATCATGGTCATGGCGGTCGAGGCGCCCACCCAGTACTCCCGCCGCCGTGGGTGCTCGGCGGCGTGGACGATCGCCCTCGCGGCGACCTCCGGCTGGTAGATCGGGGGGACGGGCTGCGGATGGCGGCCGAGCCTGGACAGCACCCAGGAGAACTGCGGGGTGTTCAGCGCGGGCAACTGCACCATGGTGATCTGGACCCCGCTGTCCTCCCCCATCAGCTCGGTCCTGACCGACTCGGTGAACCCCTTGATCGCGTGCTTGGCCCCGCAGTAGGCGGACTGCAGGGGAATGCCCCGGTAGGCGAGCGCCGACCCGGCCTGGACGATCACCCCCCGGTCCCTGGGACGCATCAGGTCGAGCGCCACCCGCGTCCCCCAGACATAGCCGAGGTAGGTGACCCGCGTCGTCCGCTCGTACTCCTCCGGGCTGATCTCGGTGAAGGGGGCGAAGACCGAGGAGAAGGCCACGTTGATCCAGACGTCGATCGGCCCCAGCTCCCGTTCGATCCGTGCCGCGGCCTGCCTGACCTGCTGGTGGTCGGCGACATCCGCCTCGTAGACCAGCCCGGTGCCTCCCGCGGCGCCCACGTCGGCAGCCGCCGAGCCCAGTCCGGCCGTCCCCCTGGCGATCAGGGCGACGGACGCGCCCCGCGCGCCGTACTCCTGGGCGACCGCCCGGCCGACCCCGCCGCTCGCACCGGTCACCACAACGACCTTGTCCTTCATGATCTATCTCCTTCGCCGGTTCAGGCGGCTCCCGTACCCGGGCGGACAGCCACCATGCCCGCCTCCCCGGTCCTGGCGGCGAGCACCTCGTCATAGACGGCCTCGGTACGGCTCGCGACCCGGTCCCAGCCGTAGTGCGCCCTGGCCCGCTCCGCGGCGGCGGTGCCGTACGAGGTGAGAAGGGCGGGGGAGGCGAGCAGGTCGCGCAGTGCGCGGCCGAGCACCTCGGGCGCGCGCGGCGGGACAAGCAGCCCCGTGACGCCGGGGACGACCGTGTCCAGGTGCCCGCCGACCGCGGAGGCGACCACGGGGACGCCGCACGCCATGGCTTCGAGCGGCACGATGCCGAACGGCTCGTACCACGGCACGCTGACCAGGACATCGGCCCCGCGGACCAGCGCCGGGACGTCATGCCGGGAGACCTGGCCGAGGAACCGGATCCGGTCGGCGACGCCGTACATCCCGGCGACGCGCGCCAGGCGGTCGAGCTCGGGCTCACCGGGCGCGCCACCCGCGACCACCAGCCTCGCGTCGGGCACGTACCGTAGGGCGCGGATCGTGGTCTCGACACCCTTGCGCGGTACGGCCCTGCCCAGGGCGAGCAGCACCGGCCCCTCACCGAGATCCGTCCTCGGGCCCCGAGGGGTGAAGACGTCGGTGTCCACCCCGCAGGGGACGACCCGTACCGTGTGCCCGGAAAGCCGCATCCTGCGCAGCTCGGACACCTCGTCGGCGCAGGTCGCGACCACCACGTCCGCCTGCCTGGCGACGAGGGTCTCGGCGCCGACGCGCTCGCGGGGGCTGGTGTCGGCCGCGCCCTGATGGCGCCGCTTCACCGTGCCGAGCGCGTGGAAGGTGTGCGCGACGGCCACCCCGGTATCCCTGGCGGCGGCCAGCGTGGCCAGGCCGCTCATCCAGAAGTGGCTGTGCGCGACGTCCGGCGGCGCGGTGCGCCAGTGCCGGGCCAGCCAGCGGCCGAAGTCGGGCATCCAGGCGAGCAGGTCGTCCTTGGGCAGCACGACCGGGGGACCCGCGGGGACGTGCACCACGGTCACCCCGGGGGCGAGGCGGACCCGCTCCGGCTGGTCGGGCGACTGCCTGCGGGTGTAGACGACGACCTCGTGCCCACGCGCGGCGAGCGCCCTGGACAGGGCGGCGACGTGGACGTTCTGGCCTCCGGCGTCGGTGCCGCCGATCGTGGCGAGGGGGCTGGCGTGCTCGGACACCATCGCGATCCTCATGGACCGTCTGGAGGTTCTCACGGACTTGGGGGACTTCATTGACGCGGCTCCGCGGGTGTGCGACAGCACCACGTGCCTGCGTCCTAGGCATCCGTTCGCCCTCTCTGCCCTGGGGGAGAGTTCCAAACGCGTTTCGCCGGAGGTTTCCCGGGAACGCGAGGTTTTTCGGAGAAAGGAGTTCGACGATGGAGGCTCCGCAGTACGTCGCCGCGCGCGTGCAACGCGCACTGGCCGAGGACGACAGGACCAACGAGCTCGGCATCCGGGTCGACGTCAGGGGCGGACAGCTCTTCCTGCGCGGGCAGGTCTCCGGCGACGAACGCCGCCTGCTCATCGCCGACGTGGCCCACGAGGCAGCCCCGGAGCTGACGCTCCGCAACGAGATCACCGTCCTCGACATCAGGGGGCCGGGGGAGGAGGAACGGCTGTGAGGCAACTGCGTATCGCGGCGGTTGGGGACGTCCACCTGGACGAGAGCCTCAGGGGGAGCTACCGCAAACGGCTTGACGGTATCGAGGAACACGCCGACGTGCTGCTGCTCGCCGGGGACCTGACCCGGCACGGCACCCTGGACGAGGCGGCCGTGGTCGCCGACGAGTTCCGCGACCTGCCGGTTCCTGTGGTCGCCGTGCTCGGCAACCACGACCACCACTCCGACCGCCCCGGCGAGATCGCGGCCATGCTGACCGACGCGGGGATCACGGTCCTGCACGACGACGCGACCGTGCTCGACATTGACGGCGTACGGCTCGGCATCGTCGGCGGCAAGGGCTTCGGCGGGGGATACGCGGGCAAGTGCGCCAGCGACTTCGGCGAGCCCGAGATCAAGGCCTTCGTGGGGCACACCAAGCGGATCGCGGAACGCTGGCGGGTGGCGCTGAAGGAACTGCAGGCCGACCACAGGGTCGTGCTGTCCCACTACTCACCGGTCAAGGACACCCTCGCGGGGGAACCCCTGGAGATCTATCCCTTCCTCGGCAGCTACCTGCTGGCCGAGGCCGTGGACGCGGAGGGCGCCGACCTGATCGTCCACGGGCACGCGCACGCGGGCACGGAGAAGGGCGTGACCCCCGGTGGCATCAGGGTGCGCAACGTCGCGCTTCCTGTGCTCGGCCGGGCCTACGGGATCTACTGCCTGTGACCCGGTTTTTGCGATTCGTCACGATTTTTCGTGATTTTTCGGTATGAAAGATGAAGCGGGCGGGCCGGACGGAACCCGGCCCGCCGAGGCTTCGAGGCGGTTCGTATGACGTTGTGAGTGGTGCGAGCAGGGCCCGCATCAGACATTGAAGATGCTCACACCCCCGGGACCCACGAGGAAGCCGAGAACGATGAGCACGATCCCCCAGAGGAGGTCGCGGCGGGCCAGGATCACGTAGATCCCGGAGATGACGAGAACGACTGCGATGATCCAAAGCAAGGTAGCCATAACCGGCCTCTGCCCTCACGATTCACGACGTAACATCCCTGGTTCTATGAAGATCCAGGATCGGCTGGAGGATCCAGAACCACGCGCTGGACAGGGCGACGGCACCGCCGAACAGCGCGGCCGGCCAGGCGTTGATCACGGTCTCCGCCACCAGGGCGACCGAACTGGTCATCGCGATCGCCAGCCCGACGGCCCCGGCGATGCCCAGGGTGTTGGCCCGGTGCAGCATCCTCTCCTTCAGTGGCGTACGGAACAGCAGCCGATGCTGGGCGGCGGGCGTGATGAACAGCACCGAGGCCAGCGCGGCGCTCAACAGGGAGATGAAGAACAGCCAGCGCCCCCCGCTGTCCAGTTTGTGGAAACCGGCGGCGAACGGAAGCGTCAGCAGGAAGGCGAACAGCACCTGCACCCCGGTGACGGCGACCCTGAGCCCCTGCAGCAACTCGCCGAGCTCACGGTCCACCCGCTCCTTACGGGTCTCGTCGGATTCCGGTTCCTCGATGTGATCATGTCCAGGCTCGCTCATCAGAACTCCTTCGGGCATCAGGGGTGGGGTACGGCTGGCACGCTCCACGGCCGGAGCGCCCTTCGACGTCGGGCCGATGTGGGATCTGGTCGGTGGAGTTAAGAGGGCGCTTTACCCGGGGCTAGGTTTGCTATGCCTATCTGGGAATCCATGGGGTACCCGGGGGATATGGGAAGCCACAGCCACGAGGTGACCGACGCCATCCTGGAAACGCTGAAGCGAGCCAGTAGCGGCCTCAAGGATGCGGGTGTCAGGTTCGCGCTGGCGGGCGGATGCGCCGCCTACGCGCGTGGCGCCGCCCCCTCACTGCACGACGTCGACTTCGTCCTGCCGGAGCAGGACGTGCCCACCGCCCTTGAGGCCCTGGGAAACCTGGGCTTCGAGACGCTCAAACCCCCGGAGGACTGGCTGGTCAAGGCCTACGACGAGGGCAGACTGGTGGACCTGATCTTCAGCATCTGCGACTGTCCCGTCACCCCCGGCCTGCTGGACCGCGCCGAGCCGATGAAGGCCTCCGCCGTGATCGTGCCCGTCCTTGAGGCGACAGACCTGGTCATCACCTGGCTGCTCCCACTGTCCGAGCACAGTTGTGACTACGGCTCGCTGCTTCCCCAGGTCAGGGCGCTGCGCGAGCAGGTCGACTGGGGCCGCGTCGCGGCCGTGACCCAGGCCTCGCCGTACGCCCTCACCTTCCTGACCCTCCTGGAACGGCTCGGCGTCCTCGACGGCCCCGTCGATCCGGTGGGCGATCCTTCCTGGCCCTGACCCTCTTTTGAAGAGCGACGGCCCCGCCAGGCGGGGCCATCGCTCTTTTCCATGCCTTCCCGAGGTCTTCCCAGGATTTTTGGGATCTTCCTGGCGTCTTTCCCGGGGCCTTCCTGGCGTCTTCCCGGGGACTTTCAGAGGCGTTCCCTGGGTCTTGCCGGGGACCTTCGGGTTTCTGGACTTCCGCGCTTCACGCTCCCACGCTCCCACGCTCCCGGGCTTCCGCGTTTCCGGCTTCCGCCCTTCCGGGTTTCCGCGTTCCCGGGGCGAAACGCGGCGAGGGCCCCGCCGTGAAGCGGGGCCCTCGCCGTGCGTGACGTCGCGGAGACGGATCAGTAGACGCCCGTCCCGCCGTAGGGGAAGCGGCCGTAGTACTCGCCGACCGAGTCGCGGTACACCGGCTCCTTGAAGTTCGACTCGTCGAACTCGGGGGCGTTCTTGATCTCCTCCTTGGTGCGCGAGACGTGAACCCTGCGCTCCTGAGGATCGATCTGGGTCACCGTACCCGCGGGCAGCAGGACCTTCTTCCCGAAGATCCACGGCCCGGTGTCGACCACGATGTAGCTCTCGCCGACCTCGTAGGTCGCCTCGTCGACGGAACCGATCTTCCCGTCGGTGGCCTCCACGTGATAGCCCGCGATGTCGAGGCTCTGGTTGACGTCGTAGGCGTCAGCACGATAACTCCACAGTTCAGGCTGCATGTGTCTCTCCTTTGACGTGGTTCGTCGGCCCTCTCCCGCTACCCCGGCTGAGGCCTCCAAACGGTCACGCCCCCCACTCATTTCGCGATCATGGTCATGGCCTGGGGGCGAGCAACGAAAAAACACGAAATAACCGCCATCCCATGGCATGGGACGACAGCCGAGTCGTGTCATCTCATGTCCCAACCACAACCCCTCGTCCGGTAGTCTTGTCGAAGCCAAGCGCCGCTAGCTCAGTTGGTTAGAGCAGCTGACTCTTAATCAGCGGGTCCGGGGTTCGAGTCCCTGGCGGCGCACAGCGCAGGAAGCCCCAGCTCAACACGTTGAGCTGGGGCTTCCTGGTTTTCACGGCCTCCTGCCGGGCTCTGGCCCACGGCGTCACTCGCGAGAGTCCCGCTGCGGGTCAGCCGGCAACAGGACGGTCACGTCGCCGAGCTCGGTGAGGGCGGTGACGGTCAGAGGCCGTTCGGGACGAGCCTCCGCATCGGAGGAGCCGGTCTCCGGCGTCGGTATGGGCTCGTCGTGTCGGTCAATACGTGGGATCCAGGGTGGACGATTCTCCTGCCGCCACCGGATCTGTTCCGCCTGGTCCAGTAATTCGCTCTTGGTCGGATGCGACCGAAGGAAACCGTGGGCGGCGGGTCGCAGCAGTGCTTCCAGTTCCGCCTTGCCGAGCTTCTCCGGATGCTCTGGCACGTCGATGAACAGCTCTGGCGCGACCATCTGAGCGAACCGTTCCTGCAGCGCGGCGGTGAGTTTCGCGGCGAAGTCACCCTTGGTGGATTCGAACGCCTTCCTGGCCGGTTCCAGGTCGGCACCATCCCTGACCAGGTTTTTCATCATCGACAGCAGTATGTCGTTATGAAGGTATATGTTAGACACGATCATGACCATAACGGTCGATGGTTACGCGGACAGGGAAAATCGCACTTCGAGAGATTCCTGCTATCCACCACTTTGAATGAAAGCTCAAAATCTTGGTGGTGTGAGGGGATTTGGGATCTTTTCGCCTAGTTTATTCTTCGGCGTGTGTTCCGGAAGATTCGAGATGGTCCATGGTGTTCGTCCGCAACTGTCTAGGGACGCCCATGTTCGTATGCTGATGGGGATCTGGTGGCTTCCCGGCGCGTCACCCAGGGAAAACCGGACAGGCAGGCGCCGCTATATCGGTTTTTTGCTGATGAAAAATAACTTCTTCGGTTATCCTCCAGGGCGGAGGCGATGGGATGTCGATGTACGGACGTGACGAGAGCACCTGGGACCTGTTCGTCGAGGCAGGTCTGGAATTCCTGATCGAGGTCGCGCGCCAGGGCGGAGCGACCACCTATACCGACCTGAACGCGGCCCTCGTGGACAGAACCGGGCTCCCGGGGTTCGACTTCGAACGAATCGACGAGCGTGCCGCGATCGGCTACCTCCTCGGAAGGATCGTCGAGGTGAACCGCCCCGAGACCGGATGGATGATCTCGGCGCTGGTCCTCCACAAGGACTCTCCCGGTCCGGGGGCGGGATTCTTCAACCTCGCCATTGAGCTGGAACTGCTCACCCCGAAGCCATCCTTCGAGCAGAAGATCGAACTCTGGAAGCGGCACTACAACGGAGTGCATGACCATTACCGCAACCGCAGGATCACGTCTTTCGCCGGTGACGGTGGCGAGTCCACGGCCGGTTGATCTCACCGTCATCAACCGGGCTCAAGCGGCGTACGCCTCATCCGGACCGGCACATCAGATCGCGCAGGACGACCGCAGAAGGAGAACGCCCGTGGAGCTCCGGCCCGTCGTTGAGGCTGATCTTGATGTTTTCGACGTGGCTTTCCAGGGCGAGGAGGGGGCGTCGCCGTACCAGTGGTTCGGGTTCACCTCCACGGTCGCGTTGCGGGAGGCCCTGCGCACCCGCGGGCTCCTGGCGGGGGCTGACAACATGCTCGCCGTCACCGTGAACGGTGAGCTGGCCGGGCGGGTCGAGTGGCTGGAACGGCGGTGGGGGCGTCGTGACACCTCGCTGTGCTGGGAGATCGCCATCGGCCTGCTTCCGGCCTGGCGGGGACGCGGAGTCGGGACCCTGGCCCAGCGGGAGCTCGTCCGCTACCTGTTCACGCACACCCGGGTCGAACGCGTCCAGGCGACGACCGACCCGGAGAACCTTGCCGAGATCCGCTGCCTGGAGAAGGTCGGCTTCCGCCTCGAAGGCCGCGTACGGCGCGCCCAGTGGCGAGGCGGCCGCTGGCACGACCAACTCCTCTACTCCCTCCTCCGCGACGAACTCGACGAACTCGACGAACTCCGCGAACCCGGCGAGCTTCGCGAACCCGACGCACCCGACGAACTCCGTGACGAGTCCCACGACGGGTTCGCCCGGACGACCGGCACCTGAGTCCGTACTGCCGGGGCGCAGGATCACGCGGAGGGAAGCCCCGCCTCGTCGAGCCGTCTGATCAGGCTCGACTTTCCCCGATGCCGCTCCCTGAGCAGAACCAGGCGTCCGGTGAAGACACCGAGGTCGTCCTCGCGGCGGGCCAGGGCCCACAGGTCACGCAACAGCTCGACGGCCTGGCCGTACTCACGAGGCTTTCTGGTACCGACGAGCGACTCCACCCGCCCCCACGCCTCGTCAGGGTTCCCGGCGAGCTCGTCCAGACGGCGTTCCCGCGCCAGCTCCTCCTGCCGTTCCCGGCGGACACGTTCCCGTTCCCGGCGGAGCCGTTCCTCCCGCAGGCGCTCCTTCCGGCGTACGGCGGCGGCGTCCGCCAGCTCGCGAGCCGTCCACACCGGACGTTCGGCGACCGTCTCCCGGCCGTGGAAGTCCCGCAGCAGCTCCGCGCGGACATGGGCGGCCTCGTCGGTGGCGACCCGCAGCAACAGCGCGTTCCTCTGACGCTCGGGCAGGCCGCCGATCCAGGTGGCCAGGGCGGCGTGATCGACGTCTACGGCGCCGCCGACCTCGGCCGCGACGGTTAGCAGGTCGTCGTCCACCCGCAGGAAGTCGGCCAGCGCCCGCTGGGCGGCGGTCAGCGAACCCAGCCCCGGCGGCACGGGCGGCGCGGATCCCTCCCCGTCTCGACCGGCCGACAGCCAGGCGAGGTAGAGCGGGCGCGGGTCACCGGCGGCCAGTTCCGCGCGGACCCCGACGATCGACGACAGCGAGCCCTCGATGTCGTCCTCCCAGTCCTCCTCTTCCTCCTCGCTGACCATCTCCAGGATCACGTGCTCTCCCGAGGTCCAGGAGTCGACCCGGTCCTCGACGGTGTGACGCCCGGCCACGGCGGGATCGAGCAGAGTCCGGGGAAGACGGAGCATCACGCGGTGGGTTCCCCAGTTGGACAGATACAGGTGGGCGTCGTAGTAGCGCTCCATCATCGCCCGCGGGCTGCCCTTGAAGTCGCCCCACTCGTACTCGTTGACGAAGCCGGTCGCGGTGATCCTGGCACGGGTGGACAGGGCGCGGACCTCCGCCTGCTGCCCAGCCGTGAGCGGCCGGTCAATGGCGACGAACTCGTAGTACTGGTATTCACTCACCCGTTCACCTCACCCAGCGGCCGGATATACCCCCTCAGACTGGCAGACTCCGCCACGGTGGGGAGGGCAGACAGGGCTCGTACTCGGCGTCCCACAGGTGGGCCAGCACCAGCATTCCGACCCGCAGGTCGCCCGCGTCCAGCATCGGCAGGTGTTTGCGCATGATCTGCTGGACCGGCCGGTGACGGATCCGTTCGTCCAGGGCGGACTGTACCCGGTCGGCGTCCCCCTGGGAGCGGTGGGCGACGATCGGCAGGACGTCGGTCAGATGGCCCGCCCGGTACAGCGCGATCTGGATCTCCCAGTCCTCCGAGGTGGGGAACCGCCGGTCGTATCCACCGACCCCCTGCAGCACCTCCTTGCGGTACATGCCCGTCGCCCTGCCGTGGGTGTGCATGAACAGGCTCAGCTCAGGGATGAACCCGGCGGGGGCGTAGGTGGTGTGGCGCGGGCCGGTGTACTGGGTGTAGCCGACGAGGTAGGCCAGGTCGGCGTTGCCGTCGAGCGCCCTGCGCGCCGCGTCGAGGAAGCCGGGCCTGATCGTGTCGTCGGCGTCGAGCGGCACCACGTAGTCGCCATGACCGTGACGTATCCCCGCGTTGCGGGCGGCGCTGAGCCCCTGGCTCTCCTGGCTGACCTTGACCACGCCGCTCAGCCCGTCGAACAGCCTGTTCGTCGCCAGGTCCGCCGAGCCGTCGTTCACCACCACGATCTCGGCCTCGGGCAGGTCGCGGCGGACCGAGGCGACGGCCTCGTGGACGCGCTGCTCGTGGTCGAACAGCGGGATGACCACCGAAACACGGCTCAGGGGAGTGCCGTCGGCGCGCAGGACGGTCCCGGCGTACCGGCGCACGTATCCGGCCGCCCAGCGGGCGAAGACCTCCGAGGGCGTCCCCGCGACGGTCCCGGTGAGCGGCTCCAGATCGACCGTCTCGATCGTGGCGTCCCGGAACAGCCCCAGGAGCCTGCGGGCCCGCACCACGGTCAGGGCCAGCGCCGCGCAGCCGACGAAGGTCAGCGTGACGGGCTGCGACTGCCAGCCGTGGGCGAGCAGGGTCTCGAAGACGCGGTCGGCGTCGGCCTGCTCCCGGCACAGGTAGCGGTTTCCCGGGTCGGGATCGGCCAGCTCGACGACCCGCACCCCGGGGTCGATCCCGACGGTGTCCCGGACCAGCCGCGGGTCGAGCAGCAGCCGCAGCCGCCTGCCCGCCGCGGCCCGGCGGTTGGCCAGCCGTACGGCCCTGCGCACACCGGACAGCCCCGCGGCGCCGGTCGAGCACACCATCACCTGGAGGGGCTCACCGCCGGGCATGGAGCCTCCCCCGCGCGCCCCCGCAAAGACCCGTCCGGCGACCACTCCTGCCTGGAGAGCGGTCCCGGCCGGTCCTGTGAGAAACGGGTTTTCCCGGTGGGACCGGTCTTCTTCCAGTGCCTTTGTCATCTCGGCTGAACCGAGTTTCCCCCACACCGGCCTCCCACGCCTGGTCGTCTAAGGGAATGAAGCCCCGCAGCACAGTCGAACGCAGTCTTGCAGTCCACTCGCCAAAGCGGAAGTGCTCGGTGTCAGGCCTTTCATCCTCTGCGCTCCGGGTTTCCGGCAGGTGGAAGCGGATCTCCGGGGCCGGACCTCCCCGTACGGCCTGCCCGCCGGGCAGCAACGCTGTGAACTGGGGGTTCTCTGGGAATCCCGGTGCGCGTCCCTGGCGGGAAGCGGACAGGACACGTCCTGTCACCGAGAGAAAGCAGAAATGGCGGAAAGTTCCCATCGGTGCTTCCCGTATGAATTTCACCCGCCCTTTTCCCGCCTTTCTCCACGGTGTGGCGGGAGCTTCCCCACAACCGCCCACGTCGTACGGCCAAGCCGAGGCCGGTGTTCAAACGAAGCGCCCACCGGGTATTTCGGAGGACCGTGTCCGGAACCGGCCACGGGCATTCTCGCGACGCGTCACCACCGCTTTCCACGGAGAAAGCCCAGGGGAGGGCCGTACTCCCCCTTGGGGATCCACCGATTCCCACCCGTCACTTGTGACCCGGGAGTAGTCTGTCCGTGACCATTCGCGTACCCTCCGTGTCATTCCTGTACGGCGGTGCGCCAACCCGTCGCCGGAGACGGCCGCGCAGGCCACCGGGGCCCAGCCGAGGGAGGCCGCACGTGAGAATCGAGGGTTCCGCGGTGCTCACCGCCACACCGGGGGAGGCGATGAGCGACGAGGCGATCGACCACGTCCTGCACGCCCTGACCGGGGCGGCGGACCGGATCGCGGCCGAGTACGCGGCCGCCGTACAGCTCAGGCAGGTCCTGTACGAGAGCGACGGGCGCAGCGCGCGGCTGCGCGCCGCGGAGACGTGGTCCCCACCCGGTCTCAGGATCGACCCGCTGGAGTCGCTGGGCGCCCGGCAGACGCTCCTCGCGGAGGAGACGGCGGAGAAGCTGGAGGACGCGGTGGCCGTCTTCGCCGCGTGGTACGCCGACGTGGCCGCGTGCGCCGTGGTCGCCCAACTGGTCGGGGCGCGGCTGACCCCCGTCCGCGTCGCGGCGGCCGACCCCTACACCCACATGGACGAGCACCAGCTTGCCCTGCTCCCGGCCATCCCCGAGGCGGACCGTGAGCTCGCCGAACTGGCCGTGTGGATGGACGAGAGCCTGGCCGACGCACGGCTCGGCGACCGCGGCCTGACACCGGTCGGCGGCCGTGACTTCGCCGCCGAGATCGGCATGACCGTCCGGCGTAGCCCCGACGGCAGGTCCGTGCTCGTCCAGGACGGGTGGACGGAGGCGCGGCGGCGACGTCTGTGGGGGCGGATGTGGCTCGACCACCAGATGCCCCTCCTGCCGCCGACGGGCGAGCTGGTCCGCGCCCTGAACGAGGCGGGAGCCGAGCCGGGCACGGTCGAGACGATCGGGCAGGCCTCCCGCGCCGTGGACGCGGCCCTCGGCGCCAAGATCCGCGCCCACGACCTGAACACCCGGATGGAGGAACTTCCGGACGACATCCCCGCACTCGACGCCGAGGCCGTGCTCCTGTGGAGGCAGGCCGACGAGCTTCCCCACCTGCTCATCGCCTACGCCCGCGCCCTGACCGACCACCTTCCCCGGCTGCGCCTGCTCCGGCGCGGCTGAACACCCACGGCCTCCTGGCGCGTCACCCGGTTTTGTCGGTGGGGTGGAATATGGTCCCTGGCATGTGCCGGAGCATCAAGACTCTTCGGGAGCCCTACGCCAGTGACGTGACCGACGAGGACGTGCGGGCCGCCGCGCTGCAGTACGTCCGCAAGGTCTCCGGGTTCCGGTCCCCGTCCGCCCGCAACGCCGAGGCCTTCGACAGGGCGGTGGACGCCGTCGCCGTCGCGACGCGGGCTCTCCTGGACGACCTCCAGCTGGGACGCCTTCCCCGGGAGCACCCCCGGGCGTGAGCCCCGCCGTACGGGGACTCAGGTGATCTCGTGGTTCAGCCTTCTCCGGGGCTCGGCGGCCGGGCGGAGGCCGTCCTTCCTGGGGTCGCGTCCCGAGAGCACGATCACGGCGTCGTCGGACTCGAAGACGACCTTCCTGCTCTTGGGCGGGTTCAGGACGACGCCGCCGTCGCCGCGTGCCGTACGGTCCCCTCGGTAACCGATCGCGACCTCGCCGTAGGCGCGGGCGGCGGCGACCACGGTGGCGTAGTCGACCGGGGCCGACAGCCGCACGTAGTCACCCGCGGGCCTGATGGAGATCTCCTGGCCCCCCGAGGCGAACAGGTCGGTGAACACGTCGTGGCGCCGGGGGTGCTCGGCGATCTGGATCATCAGCAGGCCCGTCACCCTGGCGGGGACGACCAGGTCGTCCACCTCGGTGACCTCGGCCAGCCGCCGGTCGCACTCCCTGGCCATCTCCGTCACCAGACTGTGCCGCCAGCCGTTGCTCCTGCTCATCTCCCTGACGTGCAGGAGGGTCAGGAGCGTGCGCGAGTCGGCGACGTGCGCGCCGAGCCGGTCGTCGGCCAGGATCAGGACGTGGTCGTAGGACCCGACGCCCAGCGCGTCGAGCGTGCCATACCGGGTGATGTCGCCCGTCTCGTGGGCGAGGGTCACGTTGGTGAGAGTGCCCGCCAGGGCGTCCATCCTGGAGGTCATCCGGGGATCGTGCGCGACGACCCGCACCTGCGACCCCGGTGGCATGCGGCGGTCGAACTCGGCCACGATCGCGGGACCGCGGGCGTTCCAGCCGAGGACCAGGACACGGTGGGCCACGGGGGTGTGCTCACCGGAGGCGACGACAGCGCGCCTGTCGGGCTCGGACGAGGCGCGGAACTGCTTGGCGCCGCCATGGGCCATGATCAGGACAAGCCGGTCGTCCGCGTCGATCCGGGTCCCCGCGGAGGGGTTGAGCATGATCCCGCCCCGGCGCTCCAGACCGATGAGGGAGCCGTTCTCCAGGGCCGGCAGGGCGTCGCCGAAGCTCTCTCCGACGAGGTCACCGGGCTGCCGGAAGCAGATCTCACTGCCTCCAGAGCCGAGCAGCTCACCGTAGACCCGCAACAGGCCCGGGTTCAGGCAGCTCTGGACCACGACCCGGGCGGAGATCTCGTCGACGTCGACGACCAGGGCCCCGCTCCCGCCCGCCAGACGGGCGGCGACCAGGTTGTCCGGGTCACGGACCCCCGCGACCAACTGGACCCTCGGCCGCACCCCGGCGGCGTCGAGCGCGAGCAGGCTCCTGATGGTCCTGGCGTCGGAGTCGGCGTCCTCGGAGCCGAGCACGATGACCGCCCGCGCGCGCTCCGGGCTGACGATCGCCACGTCGGCGGGATCCGTCGGGTTGCCCGTACGGCACACGACGCGCAGGGCGCGGGGCAGAACGGCCCTGTCCCTGATGGCCTCCTCCATGGAGGGCCTGTCCATGTCGGCGAGGATCGCCACGCAGGTCGTCTCACCTGCGGCGGCCAGCTCGGAAAGGATCAGGAAGATCTGCTCCGACCAGCCGAGCACCACGGTGTGGCCACGCTCGACCACCGGAGAACGGCCCTTGCGCAGCCCGGCCAGTCTGCGGTCGAGTCCCGTCTTGACGAGGCCGACGAGCGTGCTGAAGATCACGATCCCGGTCAGGGCGACCACCGGGGTGCTGCCGGGAAGCGGCGGCGGGCCCTCCTCCCGGGCCACCGTCAACCCCGACCAGAGCGCGAGGGGCAGGTCGGCGGCGCCCGGAGCCAGGACGACGAGGGCCGTCGCCCCGACGACCGAGATGGCGAGCGCCACAAGGACGAGCAGGGCCAGCAGGGCCCGGCTTCCCCGGGTGACGAGGTTGTCGAAGCGGTAGCGCAGACGCCTCACGACGAACCCTCCGTTGTCTGACGTTAAGTTACTTGGCAGACACCGAAAGTGATTATGGCTTGTCGTCGGCGGAGGTGGAAGGTGGCGGGGAGCCTGGGGCTCCCGCCGGCCCGTCCGCGCCTCGGAACGGACCGGTGGGAGCGTGGTCAGCCGACGTTGGCGCAGATCGCGTAGACGCTGATGCCGACGTCGTTGTAGCCGTCCTGGCGGCCGATGCCGTACCAGCCGCTGCCGTCTTCGGTCGGGAAGGAGCCGACCAGGATCGCACGGTTGCCCTGGGCCTCCGCGCCGCCGCCGATGGCCCGCTTGCCCGCGGGGCACCTGACCACGCGGCGGGTGAAGTTGGGCACGTTGGCGTTGGGCAGCTTGACGATCTGGTAGCCGCTGAAGTCGGCGGCCATGGAGGAAGCCGCCGTGGTGGAGGCCGTGGTGGCTGAGGCCGGGAGGGTGGTCACGGTCGCGAGGCCCGCGCAGCCGACGACGGCGGCGAGGGTGGCGGTCGTGAGGGTGGTGAGTCGCATGCTCTCTCCTGTTACGGATGGTGCTGTTGCGGTCACGAGCAGTAAACAAGTCGCTACGTGCGGTGTCCAGCCTGGGTTTTGTGGCTCCGAGGGCACTTGTGTCGCCTTCTCGCACGCCGCACCGGCTATCCGGTCATGCCGGGCGTGTGGGGCGCGCCGGGGCGTTCCTGGGGCGTTACGCACATGTCTCCCGCCGGCCGTCCGGCTGTGCGAAGGTGGGGGTATACCGTGTGATCAGGCCGGTCCGCGTCACCGGTGAGGGGAGAGGGTGGGTGTGAGCAGGCAGCTGGTCGTCCACGTCACCCACCACGAGGAGACGGACTGCGCCGTGCTCACCGTCGAGGGCGACATCGACAGGACGTCGAGCCCGCTGCTGCGGGAGGCCATCCGGGGGCTGATCGAGGAGAGCCGTCCCAGGATCGTCCTCGACGCGGGAGGCATCACCTTCTGCGACTCCAACGGCCTGCGCACCCTCCTCGGCGGGATGACCATGACCTTCGACGCGGGCGGCTGGATGCGCCTGGCGGGAGTGCGGGGGCCCTTCGAACGGCTTCTGCGGATGACCGACCTCTACAGCTTCTTCGCCATCGACTCCGACGTGGTCGGCTCGCTGCGGCGCGCCTCGGGGGGAAGCGTCCCCGGCCGGGAGTGAGAGGCCGCCCCCGAGGGGTTGACGGGGCGGGCGCGAGCCGTACTATGACGTAGGGTAATCGGCGACTGACGCTTTGTGGTCAGGTGTGGGCGCTTCCGGCCGCCCACGGTGTTTCGCCGGTCTCCGGGCAGGAGACCGGTCGGTCGCGGGTCGTCGAGAGCTCGAAGAACGCTCAACCAGGTGTCTCCCGGTCATGCCTGGTCGCCTGTCCCCCCTCAGCCGATGGAGAGCGGCATGCGTCGGTCACGAAAGGTCATCACGTCGATCCTCTGCGTCCTCGCCGTGCTCACGGGCGACCTCACCATCCCCGCGGCGGACGCGGGAACGGCCGTCCCCAACCGCTGGGGGTTCGCCCTCGTCAACACGCAGAACGGCGTCCCCACCCTCGCCCGCCAGGCGGGAAGCTGGACACCGGGCCCGGTCGTCACGGTCCTCACCCCGGACGGAGGGCCGACCTACGTCAGGTTCCCCGGGCTGGCGACGACGGGTGGCGTCGTGCACGTCACGGCCGTCTCTCCCCGCCCCGAGTGGTGCCAGGCCCTGTGGTGGGGTCCCTCCGGCGCCGACCTGCTCGTGACCGTGCGGTGCCACCGGTACGGCGGCGCCCCGGTGACGGTTCCGTTCACCGTCCTGTTCGAGCAGAGCACGGGCAGGCTGCCCGCGCCGAAGGCCTTCGGCTACGTCCACCACGACGGCACGGCGGTCGTCTCGCGGTTCAACTCCTCGGGCGGCGCGAACACCGTCACCGCGGGGCCAACGGGCACCTGGGACGTCTTCCTGCCCGGTCTTGGCTCGGCGCGCCGGGCGGGTGGCGCGCAGGTGACCGCGGTCGATCCCGTACGGCCCGCACGCTGCAAGATCGCCGCCTGGACGTCCACGGCGGCGGGGCAGAACATCAGGGTGCGTTGTCACGACGCGACGGCCACCCCGGTCGGCACCGGCTGGACGCTCACCTACCAGCGTGAGCGGGCGATCACCGGGACGGCGCTCCCTTCGAGGAGGTTCGCCTACACCTTCGACAACCTCCCGGCCGACGCCGGGCCGTACTCCCCGTCGCCCGCCAGGGTCAACCACAACTCCCGCAGTGCCGTCAACACCCTGCGCTCCGGCGGAGCGGGGTTGCGCCTGGTGACGTTCCCGCAGGTCGGAGGGCTTCTCGACCATGTGCAGGTCACCGCGTACGGCCCCGGCCCCGAATACTGCAACCTTCTGACACCGTGGAACACCGGCGCGCTCGCGGTGACCGTCCGGAATGTGGCCTGCTACAACGGCCTCGCCCGGACGGCCCAGGCTTTCCTGGTCACCTACGCCTCCGCCGGATAGGGCCCTGTCCCCGGTGTCCTTTCTTCCCCCGAGGACACCGGGGACGGGTCACAAATTGATCATGTGGCCGGCCAGGCCGTGGATCGCCTCCTTGACCGCCTCGCCGAGCGTGGGGTGGGCGTGCACGTTGCGGGCGATCTCGGTGACGGTCAGGTCCCACTTCTGGGCCAGCGTCAGCTCGGGCAGCAGCTCGGTGACCTCGGGGCCGATCAGGTGGGCGCCGATCAGCTCGCCGTGCTCGCCGTCGCTGACGACCTTCACGAAGCCGACCGCGTCCCCGAGGCCGTGGGCCTTGCCGTTGGCGGTGAAGGGGAACTTCGCCACCCGGACGTCGTAGCCGAGGTCGCGCGCCTGGGCCTCGGTGTAGCCGAAGCTGGCGATCTGGGGCTGGCAGTACGTCGCCCTGGGGATCATGACGTAGTCGAGTTCCATCGTCTCGGCGTCCGCGATGGTCTCGGCCGCGATGATCCCCATGGACTCGGCCGTGTGCGCGAGCATCAGCTTGGCGGTCACGTCGCCGATGGCGAAGATGTGCGGCACGTTCGTCCGGCAGTGCCCGTCAACGGCGATGGCGCCCCTGTCGGTCAGGGCGACCCCGGTGCGTTCGAGGCCGTAGCCCTCGACGCGGGGCGCGAAGCCGATCGCCTGCAGCACCCTGTCGGCCTCCAGGACCTGCTGCCGCCCGTCGCGCGAGACCGTCACCCGCACCTTGTCGCCGGACTCGTCGATGGACTCCACGCGGGTCGAGGTCAGCACCTCGACACCGAGCTTCCGGTAGTGGCGTGCCAGCTCGGCGGAGACCTCCTCGTCCTCAAGCGGGACGAGCCGGTCGAGGAACTCGACGATCGTCACCTTGACGCCGTAGTTCTGCAGGACGTAGGCGAACTCGACGCCGATGGCGCCCGCACCGGCGATGATCACGCTGCCGGGCAGTTCCTCGCTGAGGATCTGCTCCTCGTAGGTGACCACCCGGTCGGTGACGGACGTCCCCGGCAGCAGCCTCGTGGTCGCGCCCGCCGCGATGACGCAGTTGTCGAACGTCACCGTCTGCTCGCCGCCGTCGGCACCGGTCACCCGCAGCGTGTTCGCGTCGGTGAACTCGCCCCGGCCCTCGTACTCGGTGATGCCGTTCTTCTTCATCAGGTAGTGCACGCCCTTGACGTGCCTGTCGGCGACCCTGCGGCTGCGCCTGAACGCCTCGCCGTAGTCGAAGGTGACCGTGCCCTCGACCCGGATGCCGAAGGTCTTGGCCTCGTGGTTGAACAGGTGGGCGAGCTCCGCGTTGCGCAGCAGCGCCTTCGACGGGATACACCCGACGTTGAGGCACACCCCTCCCCAGTAACGCTCTTCGACGATCGCCGTGCTCAGGCCCAGCTGCGCGGCGCGGATCGCGGCCACGTATCCTCCGGGGCCCGCGCCGAGGACCACGACGTCATAGTGAGTGCTCATGGGTCGGACACTATTGAACGGCGGGCCGTCACGCTCACAGGGGGTGCTGTTCCCGCGCGGTCAGGGGGGCAGGTCGCCATCCCCGCCGGAGCCCGCGGGCAGGCTCGCGCACGGGTTCGCGTTCCAGGCGGTGTTCGATCTCGTCGTGCGTCGGCCGGTAGGCCGCCGCGGCGGCCAGGGCCACGGACCGGAAGCGCCCTCGTGCCTGCCGTAACTCGGCGGCGATCCTGCGGCGCCCACCGGGCAGCAGCCGTACGGGACATCGTCTCGCCCGCTCGTGCGCGGCGCGCAGTGCCGCGCCCGCCTCGCGCAGCGCGGTCACGTACTCGACCGCGGCCTGCCGCCACCGCCTGACCTCCTCGCCGGTGCACGGGACCAGGCGCCCGGTGCCGTGGTAGTGCAGCGTGTAGAGGGGCGTCATGCCGGGCGGCATGGGAACGCTCTGCAGGCCGCAGCGGCTCACGCCGACCCGGCCCCTGACGGGGGCGGGCGGCTGCGCCTCGGCCCTGTTCTTCAGGCCGACGTCGTAGAAGTAGGGGTAGACGGCGTTGTCGCGGCGGCTGCGGCGCAGGCGGCGGGTGCGGGCCGCCTTGGTACGGAGATCCGCGACCACCCCGGGCAGCGACGTGCCCTCGACGAGGCTCACCATGCTCACAAGAGCGACGAACAGACCGAGCACGAGCAGAATGGTCTGGAGCATCGGAGCTTCCCCCCGGCGTCCGCGGACTCGCGAACGCTTCGATGACTGGCTTTCCGGACAGTCACTTACTCGTCAGATTTATGTGCTCGCACTATGGTCGGCGTTTAATTCGGTGCATCCCACGCTTTCCCCCGGCCATTATGCTTTTCCGGATTGTAGTCCCCTTATCCCTTCATTACACAAGGACGTCCTTGTTCGCGTGCGATGTCGTTGATTCAGGGGAAGCGGCCTTCTGACCAGGGTTCCTCGGTTCTTGTGTGATCGTGGACATCATGGTGAGGGGGTGACGGCCGTGGAAGAGACGATCCCGTTGGTGGATCACCATGTGCATGGGGCGTTGGCCACGGGGGTTTCGCGACGGGAGTTCGAGGGGCTGATCACCGAGTCCGATCGGCCGGTTCCTTCGTGGATGACGCAGTTCGACTCCCAGGTCGGGTTCGCCATCCTGCGGCACTGCGCGCCCGTCCTCGGTCTCGAACCGCACACCGACCCGGAGACCTACCTCGCCCGCCGTACCGAACTGGGCGTCGAGGAGGTCAACCGGCGGCTGCTGACCGCGAGCGGGGTTGAGCACTTCCTGGTCGAGACCGGTTACCGGGGTGAGGAGCTTCTCGACCCGGCCGGGATGTCCGCCGCCTCGGGGAAGCCCGCCGACGAGATCGTCCGGCTGGAGGCGGTCGCCGAACAGGTCGTGGCCGAGGGGACCGACGCTGCCGGTTTCTCCGCCCGGTTCGAGGCGGCGCTGTGGGAGCGCAGCCGTACGGCCCGGGGGCTGAAGTCGGTTGTCGCCTACCGGTACGGCCTCGACGTGGACCCGGAGCCGCCGACGGCGGAGGAGGTGACGGCCGCCGCGGGCAGGTGGCTGCGGACGGGGCGGAGCCGTGTCGAGGATCCGGTGCTGCTGCGGCACCTGATCTGGAAGGGCGTCGAGCGTGGGCTGCCGCTGCAGTTCCACACCGGCTTCGGCGACCCCGACGTGGACCTGCGGCGTTCCGATCCACTGCTGCTGCGCGGTCTCATCGAGCGGGTCGAGCCGAGTGGCGTTCCGGTGATGTTGCTGCACTGCTATCCGTTTCATCGCAACGCCGGATTTCTCGCCCAGGTGTATCCGAACGTCCACTTCGACGTGGGGCTCGGAGTGAACCACACCGGGGCGCGTAGCGCGGCCATCGTCGCGGAGAGCCTGGAGCTCGCCCCGTTCTCGAAGATCCTCTTCTCCTCCGACGCCTGGGGGCCCGCCGAACTGCACCACCTGGGCGCCCTGCTGTGGCGGCGCGCGATGATCCGGGTCCTGTCGGGTTTCGTCGCGGAGGGGGAGTGGAGCAGGGCGCAGGCCGTACGGGTGGCCGCGATGGTCGGCGCGGAGAACGCCCGCCGCGTCTACCGGCTGGAGAAACCGCGGGTCACGGCTCGGCGCTGATCGTCACCGGGCCGCCCAGGGGATCGACCGTGGACAACATGTCCGTCGGGACGCGGAACACCCGGCCGGGGGCCACGGGCCACCACACGCGCCTGCGCGCCACGACCCGGCCCCCCTGCCGCAGCACCACGTGCGGGAGGCGGATGTAGCGCTCCCCCCACAGCAGCAGGCGGCGCCGGGCGGGCACCGGGTCACCGGGACGCAGGATCTCCGGCGCGACCCACACGAAGGGCTCCCCGGCGAGCAGCCGTACCCCCTCGCCGACCGGCCACGACCCGCCGTCCAGCCAGGCCGTGACGGAACGCGCCACGTGGGCGCCGTCGATCGCCGCGACGTCCGCGGTGTCCACCGGGTGGAGCAGGTTGCCCACGGCGAAGACGCCCGGCCGGTCCGTGCGCAGCGCGCTGTCGACCAGCGGTCCCCGGGTGCCGGGGTCGATGGCGATCCCCGCGGTGCGCGCGAGCTCGTGGTCGGGGATCCAGTCGCCGGTCAGGATGAGCGTGTCGCACTCGACGATCCGCCGGTGCCCCGTGTCGAGGTCCTCGATCTCGACCGCGCGCAGGCACGGCCTGCCGATGATGCGGCTCACCCGGGTGCGGGTGGCGACCTTCGTCCCGAACAGCACCTTTCCTGGGCCGCTGAACAGGGCGTAGGAGTCCGGCCTCGGATACTCGGTGGTCATCAGGACCGTACGGCAGCCCGCCTCCCGCAGCGTCAGCGCCGCCGACCAGCTGACCAGCTCGGCGCCCACGACGACGGCCCGCTCACCCACCTTGCCGTGTTTGAGGTGGACGAGGTTCTGCAGGTGCCCGGTCGTGTAGACGCCACGGGGCCGGTCCCCGGGGATGAGCCGGGCGGGACGGGGACGTTCCCTGGCGCCGGTGGCCAGCACGACCGCCCCGGCCTCGACGAGGAGACGGCCCTGCGGGGTGGTCACCTCGATCGCGCGTTCTCCGGCCCAGCCGGTCACGGTGGCGTTCGTACGGATCGTCGCCCCGGCCTCCCGGGCCTGCCGGACGAGCCTGCGGGCGTAGGAGGGGCCGTCCATGAAACGCCCCATGTCCCTGACGCCGTAGCCAGGGTGGTCGCTGTGCCTGGGGATGCCGCCCGCCGTACTCTCCCGGTCGAGGACCAGGACCTCGCCGACCCTGGGGGCCAGCTCACGCGCGGCGCTCAGCCCGGACGGGCCCGCGCCGACGACGACCACGGCCGGGGTGAGGGTGGTGACGGTCTCGCTCATCGGTCGGCCTCCAGCAGGTTCGCGATCTCGGCGCCGCAGAAGAACCCCTGGCAGCGGCCGTTCATCGCTCTCGTACGGCGCCGCAGCCCCTCAAGACCGGCGGGCGGGATCGGCGAGTGGAGGGCGTCGCGGATCTCTCCCTCGGTCACCCGCTCGCAGAAGCAGACGACCTTGCCGTAGGCGGGGTCGGCGGCGATCCGTTCCGCGTCCTGGTAGGGACGGAGGAACGCCTCCCCGAGGTTGGGCATCCGGGGTGGTTCGGGCAGATCGTCCCTCGGCACGAGCGGCAGCCCGGCCTTGCCCGCCAGGTCGGTGACGTGCCGGGCGATGGCCATGCCCGCGGTGAGACCGGTCGAGCGGATGCCCCCGACGAGGACATAGCGCCGCTCCGCGTCGGCCTCGATCAGGTAGTCCTGATGGTCGGTGGCCGCGCGCAGCCCCGCGTAGGCCGCGGTGACCTCCTCCTCAAGCAGCTCCGGCATGATCCTGTGCCCCTTCTCCAGCAGGAACTCAAGACCCTGCTCGGAGGTCCCGGTGTCGGTCCGGTCGATGAGATCCTCCGCGGTCGGCCCGAGCAGGACGTTGCCGTAGACGGTCGGGCTGACCAGCACGCCCTTGCCGCGTGAGGACGGCACCGGCAGGATGATCCGGTTCGCCAGCGGGCGGGCGAGCTTGTCGTAGACCAGCAGTTCGCCTCGGCGCGGTGTGACGGTGAACCGGTCATGGCCGAACAGCCGGTCGACGACGTCGGCGCCGAGCCCGGCCGCGTTGACGACCCAGCGGGCGGTGACGTCCCCCTCCGAGGTGCGCAGAATCGTCGCGGTCTCGTGCTCCTCGACGGGTTTTTCGACGGACAGGACCCGGTGGTTGAGCAGCAGCGTCACCCCGCGCAGGACCGCCTCGGTGGCCAGCGCCAGGTTGGTGGTCCAGGTGCAGACGATGGACTCGTCGGGCACGGTCAGGCCGCCGAGCGCCCCCTCGCCCAGGTGGGGCGCCAGCCGGTAGACCTCCTCCGCGCCGACGATCTCCGTCCTGTCGTAGCCGTTGAGTTCGGCCTTCTCCTTCAGCCCCGGCAGCGCGTCGAGCTCCTCGGTGGTCCAGGCGACCAGCAGGGCTCCGGTGCGTTCGACCGGGATGCCCGTGCGGTCCGCGTAGCCGTACAGGAGGTGATAGCCCTCGCGCACCAGGCGGGATTCGAGGGTGCCGGGTTTCGCGTCGAAGCCGGTGTGCAGGATCGCGGTGTTCGCCTTGCTGGTGTCGTCGCCGACGTCGTCGCGCGCTTCGAGCAGCGCGACGCTCAGCTCGTACCCCGCCAGCTCCCTGGCGATGGCCGAGCCGACGATGCCCGCCCCGATCACCGCCACGTCGAACGTGCTCACCGTTCCCCCTCCTGCCCCTGTCTTGTCATGGTCTGTACGGCTTCACGCCAGCGGGCACGGAACTCGGCGGCCCGCTCCTCCGGCCATCGCGGCTCGTAGGTCGTGGCCGGTTTCCAGCCGCCGACTGCCTCCCGCAGCGGCAGCGCGGGATCGAGCGCGGCGCGGGCCAGCGCGGCGGCCCCCAGCGGGGTGGCGTGCTCCGACGGATAGACCTCGATCGTGACCTGCGTCAGGTCGGCGACGGCCTGCATGAGCACCCGGCTGCGGGTGAGCCCGCCGTCCACCCTGAGCGTGCTCAACGGCCGCCCGAGGTCGGTGGCGACGAGGTCGCCCAGCTCGGCGACCTGTGCCGCGATGCCCTGCAGTACGGCCAGCACCAGGTGCCCCCGCCCGGTGGCGAGCGTCATGCCGGTGAACGCGGCCCTGGCGTCAGGCCGCCACCACGGGGCGGCGAGCCCGGCGAACGCGGGCACGCACAGCACCCCCTCGCCGTCGTCGGCCGCGACGACGTCGAGGTCCGCGGCGGAGTCGATCATGCCGAGGTCCCGCAGCCACCGTACGGCGGAGGCCGCCGTGTAGACCTGTCCGTCGAGGCAGTGGGACGTCTCCCCCCTGACCCGCCAGGCGACAGAGGCGGCCAGGCCCGCCGCCGAGCGCGTGGCCGAGGTGCCGGTGTTGGCCAGCAGGAACGCGCCGGTGCCGAAGGTGCACTTCGCCTCGCCCGCGGTGAGGCAGTTCTCGGCGAGCAACGCCGCCTGCTGGTCGACGACAAGCCCGCACACCGGCAGGTCCCCGCCGAACGCCGAGGTCGAGCCGACCACCTCGTCGTTCGCGACCAGCCGTGGCAGACGCTCTCCGGCGAGCCCGAACAGGTCGAGCAGTTCGTCGTCCCACTCCGCGTCGTCGAGCCGGGTGACCAGCGACCTGCTCGCCGTCGAGACGTCGGTGACGAACTCCCCGGTCAGCCGGTGCACGAGCCACGCGTCCGAGGTCGTGATCACACCCTCCCTGGTCACGTTCTCCCGCAACCAGGCCATCTTCGGCGCCGAGAAGTACGGGTCAAGGACCAGCCCGGTGACCCGCGCGATCCGGTCGGCGTGCTCGCGCAGCCGTACACAGACCTCCTCGGAACGGCGGTCCTGCCACACGATCGCGGGGGAGAGCGGCTCACCCGTGTCGGGGTTCCAGGCCAGGACGGTCTCTCCCTGGTTGGCCAGCGCGACGGCGTCGATCGGGGCTCCGGCCTGGGCCACGGCCTGCCGTCCCGCCGCGAGGACCGAGTCGAGCAGTTCCTGCGGATTCTGCTCGACGCCGCCCGGCAGGTAGGCGGGCCGCACGGGGTGCTCGGCCAGGCCGAGCACCTTCCCCTCGCCGTCGGTGACGACCGCTTTGGTGCCCGAGGTGCCCTGGTCTATCGCGAGTACGGTCGTCATCGCCGCTCCTGGGTTCCCTGGGCTGCGTTGTGTCCGGAGGCGGCGTCGGCGTCGAGTTCGGCGTCGATGGAGCGCATCTCCGGCATGGCCAGGCCACGCGACCCACCCCGGGTGACGAGCAGGTAGGCCAGGTAGGCGGCGCCGATCACCAGCATGATCAACACGTAGGTCCACGGGTCGGCGAACGAGGAGTCGCGGAACAGCGACAGCTCGAACACCAGCCAGACCACCGCCACCGCGATCACCGGGATCTCCCACCGGCCCAGGTCGAAGCCCCTGCTGGGCGGCAGCACCCGGCGCTTGGCCACGTACAGGGCGACGGTCGCGGCGTAGATGATCGCGGGCAGCAGCGTCGCCGCGGCGAACAGCCCGAACAGCGCGTCGGTCCTGGTCGAGAAGATCGCCAGGATCAGCTCGCCGATGACGCACATGAGAATGGTCGCGTTCAGCGGCGTGCCGAACCTCGGCGAGACCTTCCGCCAGGCCTGCCAGCCGGGGAAGCGCTCGTCACGGGACATCGCCCAGACCAGGCGCACCCCGCTCATCAGGATCACCATGCCGCAGGCGAAGATCGCGATGACCACCAGCACGAGCAGGGCCGTACCCACGACGGGGCCGAGAGTCCGGGTGATCACGTCCGCGATCGGCGTCGCCGACTTCGCCAGCTCGACCGGATCCCCGGCGAGCAGGGTGACGGCGACGAGGAACAGGAAGCCCAGCACACCGGAGGCGAGGACCGCCTGCCACATGGCGCGCGGGACGACCCGGGCCGGGTCCTTGGTCTCCTCGGCCAGGTTGGCCGCCGACTCGAAGCCGACGATCGTGAACGCCCCGAGCAGGAAGCCCAGCATCCACGGCCCCGCCGAGGTGAACGTGCCGAAGGACAGGTAGCCCTCAGAAGGGATGGCCCCGGTGCTGAAGAGGTTCGCGAAGTTCGCCTCCTTGGCGACGAACCCCACCCCGAGCAGCAGCAGGACCAGGGCGACCATGCCCACGAGCTCGGCGGAGACGGCGAAGTTGTTGACCCGTTCCGTCCACTTCGTGGAGAGCCCGACCAGGAACGCCTGGGCGAGGATGACCACCCCGGTGATCACCCACGCGTTCAGCGCCGTCCCCTGGTAATTCAACAGCACCGGCAGCACGGTCGAGGCGATGGTGTAGTCGACCGCGACCACCACGATCGCCAGGAACGTGAACGAGATCCAGCCGATGATCCAGCCGAGGACGGGATTGGCCAGCCGGGAGGTCCACTGGTAGGAGTAACCGGTCACCGGGATGCGCGCGGCCAGGGAGCCGAAGATGAACGCGACAGCGAGCTGCCCGACGATCACGATGGGCCAGGTCCAGATGCCCGCGGGACCCGAACTGTTCAGCACGGAGCCGTAGGTGGTGAAGATTCCCGTGGCGATCGAGACAAAGGCAAAGGCGACCGCGAACGACGCGAACCGCCCGGTACCCCGCTTCATCGCCTGCTTGTAACCGAACTCCTCAACCCCTGCCGTGGCCTGGTCCTGGGGCGTGTGGGCGTGGGGTGTGTGGACCTGGGACGTGCGGCCCTGGGTCGTGTGGGCCCGGGGTGTGCGGTCCGGGGGTTCGTGGGCCGGGGGCTCGTTTGGTGAATACTGGGGCATGGGTCCCAACTCCTGTGTTTCCTGTCAGATGGTGCATCGGCTGGGGATCCGAGCCGGGTGGCGTTGCCGCGCCGCCCGGCTCCTCGCTGTTTCAGTCGTCTCGCCGGTTTCGTGGCTTTGTTGTACGGCCCGGCGGCTCGTGTTCTCCGTAGCTTTGTGGCCTTCGCCGTGAGATCTCAGCTCCTGGGCTTCTGCCGTACGGCCTGAGTGCCTGGGGTTTTGTCTTTTGGCTGCTTCGCGGTCAGGTGTCAAGGAAGGACAATCACCCCGCCTCCGCGGGTGACGGCGTCTCGGATGCTCGGTGGTGGTTCGGTCTCCGTGACAAGTCCGGCGAACTCATCGATTCCCGCGACGCGGTGACGGGCGATCCTGCCGAACTTGCTCGAATCGGCCAGTACGTAGGAGCGGGCGGCGTTGCCGTGGATCGTCCGGCGTACGGCGATCTCGTCCAGGTAGTAGTCGGTCAGCCCGGCACCGGCGTCCACACCCCCCGAGCCGAGGAAGGCGACGTCCGGGTTCAGGTCGGCGAAGAAGGCCTGCGTCAGCGAGTTCGACAGCGCGAGGTCGCCGCTCCTGAGCCTGCCCCCGGAGACGAGGAGCTCGACGCCGGGACGTTCGGAGAGCTCGGCGGCGACCAGGAGGGAACACGTGGCCACGGTTCCGGCGAAGTCGAGCGGCAGGGCACGGGCGACCTCGACGGCGGTGGTCCCCACGTCGATCACGATCGTCTGGCCGGGCCGTACGAGCGCCGCGGCGGCCCGGCCGATGTGCCGCTTGGCCTCGGCGGCGGTCCCGGTCCGCTCGGTGAAGGGCGCCTCCTCCCCCGAGGAGCGCGCAGACGCGACCGTCGCGCCGCCGTGCACCCGCGTCAGCCTCCCCTGACGCTCCAGCAGGACAAGGTCACGGCGGATCGTCTCCACGGACACCCCGAGCTCGCGCGCCAACTCCTCCGTGCTGACGACGCGGGAGGCCCGCAGCGCCTCCCCGATCCGCGAGTGCCGCTCAGCGGGCAACATGCGTGCCCGCTTCTGTGGATTTCTGTGCCTCCATGACGGGAAGTATGGTTCGCTGTGGTTTGCCGGTCAATGGAGAAGATTGCAACGAAAGAACTTTTTGTCCAAATCTTCACCAATACCGGGTGGTTTCGTGGCGGTGGAGATGCCTTCCGGTGCGCTGGTACGGCGAGCCTCCCCCGAGGCGTCGCGTCGTCCTCAGGCGGGCTGTTTCCCCCACACGATGATGTCGACCGGGACCCCTTCCTCTCCCGCCTGCTGCGCGATCCTCACGAAGGCCACGTTGTCGACGTTCGTCCACATGCAGAAGGCCGTCCCCGGAGCCGCGTGACCGAAGACGTGTCCGGCGGGCAAGCCCGTCTTCAGGGCCTCCTCGCACTGGGCCCGGGAGGGCGCCTTCGGTGTCGACCACGAGGCGGAGACGAGAGCCGGGCCGACCATGATCCCGCGGCCGGGCCGCTTCTCGTACAGCAGGTCCTCCCAGCTGGGATCCGGAGGGGTGTGGTCCAGATCGAGACCGCTCCCGGTCAACATCCGGGTGCCCTGGTACTGCGCGGTCTGGTCCTTCGGGATCGCGGACGGCGCCACCGAGGAGATCGGGCTCCCGCTCGCGGAAGGGCTCTGCGCGGAGGGGCTGGTCACTCCGCCCCCACCGGACTGCGGCCCGAGCAGCACCGTCGCGACCCCGATGGCCGCGGCGACGATCGTTCCGCCCGCGCCGATCAACGCCGCCGTGACGGCCGTCTTATGGCTGGCGTTCCCGCCGTCCGCGGCCGCCTGGCCCTTGGATTCGTCGTTCTTGGATTCGGTGCCGTCCGCCACGGTCGGAAGTCCTTTCCAAACCTGAGCCGTCTGTCGTCCACGGTCGGCGAACCTCCACCGGTGCCGCAGGACCGACCGGATCGAGGAACAGGGATTGAGGCGACTCTAATGCGACGAAAGGCAGACGTCATTAAGGATTCCATGGTGAGAGAAACCCTGTCCGTCGTGTCAGGCTTTTTCGTGATTTATGGAGATTTTTCGCCTTTATGGGCCGCTCCGTGTGTGGAGAGGCAGTGTTCGGGCCGACGGTGTCTCCTCGACTCCCCTGTCTGGCGTCAGGTTGCCGTCACCCGGCACTCGAACGGCCGTCAGGGGTGACATCGGTCGCTGTCTGTTTCCTGGTGCTGTCGGGCCGAAAGGGGTGTTCACCCCTGAGGTTTTTGATCACGCGCTGACGTGATGGTGGGGCAATTTGGTCTGGTGAATTTTGGATGTGTCTGCTTGATGGCATTATCAGGTGCTGAACCATGAGATAGAGCGGTTCAGTGGTGCGAAAAGGATGTACGCGGTGTGACGGGAGGCCGGTGAAGGGAATTTCGGGTGGGATAAAAGATGGGTTTTTGGTGTGATGGATTCCGGATTCGGGATCGGTGAGCCGCCCATCAACTTTCTTGCGCATCACCAGCGGGCGGGGGAGGCGGGGGCGCGGGAGGACTTCGAGCAGATGCTCGGCCAACTCGTCTCCGCCGTCACCGGCCACCAGGCGATCCTGGTCCATGCCAACCCCGGCGACTGGGGCATCGATGTGCTGGTGGGGGACCTGAACGGCAGCGTGGTGATCTGGCAGGCCAAGTATTTCGTCAAGGGGTTCGGGGAGTCCCAGAAGAAGCAGGTGCGCGAGTCCTTCGAATCGGCCTGGAAGTATGCCGGGCAGGAAGGTCACGTCATCACCAAATGGGTGTTGTGCGTGCCGTGCAGCATGGATCCCCCAACGACCCGGTGGTGGCAGGACTGGAGCAAGCGGAAGCATGCTGAGACCGGCGTCGAGATCGAGCTGTGGGACGAGACGGGGCTACGTCGTCGCCTCGGCCTGCCCGAGGCCGCTGCTGTCAGACGCGCCTACTACGAGCCCTACCGGCACGTTGAGACCGCCGACCCACCCGTCATACCGCTCACGATCTCCACGTCCTCGGACCTCGCCTGGCGTGGGGGAGAGGAAGCGTGTTTTGGGGCCGACTGCTATCTCCTCCACGACGACGTCGTCGAGGTCTTCAGCTCCGACCGGTCATGGGTGTGGCGGGAGGCGACGGCCGATCGCGTGGAACCCTCTCCCGCCCGCGTACGGCTGCGCCACGTCGCCGCCCTGCGTGACACCTCCGCCGCGACCGATGCCCGCCGGGCCCTGGTCGGCCAGGCCACCCTGCTCTCGGACATCGCCGGGGCGCGTCGCCTTCCTCGACCGCTCGGCGTTCACATGGGCGCGAAGGCCGTCACCGTCGCCTCGACGCTGCCTTCAGGGCCGGTCTGGCGCGAGGTGTTCGGCCCGGGGCCGGGGCCACTCGACCGCCTCACGGCCGCGGCCGTTCTGGCAGCCGCGGTACGACTGTCGGAGTCGCTGGGCGAACTCCACCGGCTTGGCCACAGCCACCGCGCCCTGAGCCCGGACGCGATCGTCATGACCGGCCGGAGCCGCGACCCGGTGCTTCGGGACGCCGGACTGGCGGCATTGCCGCCCCGGCCGAGGGAGGGAAGCGATGGATACCGCGCGCCCGAACAGGAACGTCTCGGCCCGCACACACCGCCTCCCGGTGCGCACACCGACCTCTACCAGCTCGCGGCCCTTGTCCACCACACCCTGACCGGACATCCGCCCGTTCCTGGCGCGTCCCTTCCCGTGCGGGCCACCGTGGAGGGATTTCCCCCCGCCGTGGACGACCTGCTGTCATACGCCCTCGCCCTCGACCCACGGCGTCGTCCCCGAGGGATGGCCGCCTTCGCGGCGGCGCTCTCGCGGGGACGGCGGGAACTCTCTCGGGGAGGGGTTTCATGACGTCGGTGCCGGTGTTCCTGCCCGGTCCTGTGGCGGTGGTCCCGTCGGAGAAGGTGTACGCCCGGCTGGCGCCGCACACGAATCCCCTCCGGCTCATCGAGGAGATGGGACGGCTGGCCTGGGCGGGCGCGCTGCCCGCCCGGATCGAGGACGATCCGGGCCGCCTTGTCGTCTACACCGACACGCACGTCGCCTGGCTCTTCGTGACGCAGCGGGGAGACGCCTACCGTCTTGGGAGCGCCTCCCTTCGTGGTTTCAGGGACGAGGAACGGCTGCTGCGCGGTGCCCTGCTGCTGCAGTCCGCGTCGGGTTGGTTTGGCTTCCACCAACTGCGTGACATCCCTCCGGGAAGGATGTCGGCGCACTGGCCGCTGCTGCGGCACGCCTGGCAGAACGTGAACCGTACCGAGGAACGGCGACCGCTGCTGCCGCCGCATCACGACGCCTACCTGGATCTGATGACGCGGGTCATCGACGCGGGACGGGACATCGAGGACGCCCGCCAGCAAGACGCGCCTCCCATCCACTACCGGAGAAAGGAGAGCACCCGCGAGGAGCGGTACTCCGCCCGAGGTGTCTACGCCTTCCGCCTGCTCCGCCCCGCACCACTGACGGTCGGATCCATGGTCTACCTCGCGGACCAGCCCGACCTGCGGGGCAGGGTGAGAAGGATCAATGGAACGGAAGTGGTCGTCCGTTTCGAAACGGCGGTCGACTACGGACGCATCCCCGCCCAGGGATCCTTCATGGTCGCCTCAAGCGATCGCGTGTTCCGGGCGCAGTCGGACGCCGTGGAGACCCTGCGGCGAACCGGAGCGGTCAATCCCGGGCTACTCACCCAACTCGTCGACCGCAGGCTCACGCCGTACAGGACCGATCCGGGTCACCGGCCCAGAGGTGCTCTCGACCCGGACAGTCAGCTCTCGGCCTTCCAGCGGGCGCTCGCCGTACCCGACCTGCTGCTCATCCTGGGGCCGCCGGGCACGGGAAAGACACGGACGATCACTGAGATCGCGGTGGCGTGCACCGCGCGTCAGGAACGCGTGCTCGTCACCTCACACACCAACCGGGCTGTCGACAACGTTCTCGAACAGCTTCCCGAGGACCTCTTCGTGGTCAGGGTCGGCAACGAGGACACCGTCACCGGCCGCGCACGCGGCCTCATGGTGGAGAAGCACTTTCTCGCCATGCGGGAGCGGATCCTGGCCGCCACGGAGGGTACGGCCTCGCGCCTGGCCGTGTTCGGGGACAAGGAGGACGTGGCCGGTCGCTGGCTGGCCCATCTCGGGGACGCCCTGACCGAGATCCGTACGGCCGAGCGTGAGGAGCACGGTCACACGGTCGCCTTCGACGAGGTCGTCCGGAGACTGGCTCCCGCCCTGGCAGAGCGGATCACCGCCGCGGGAAGCCGGATGACCTCGGCACACGCCACCGTGGAACGGCTGACCGCCCGGGCACGGGGATGGGAACGGAGACACACGGCCGCCCGGGACCGGTCGAACTCGGGGATCCTCGCATTCCTCCACCGGTGGCTGGCCGGCGTGTGGCAGGGCAGGTTGGAGGTGGTCCTGCGGGAGCTCGCCTCGGTCCGTGAGGAACTGGCACAGGCTGAAACGGCTCTCGACGCCGAACGTGCCGAGGCGGAGAGGGAGTGCGGCGCCCATCCGGAGGCGTCCCGCGTGCTCGCCGTGAGAGACGCCGCCCGGCGGCGTTGCGAGAAGGCGACGGCTGACGCGTCCGGCGCCGTGCGGATGATACGGACGATGATCGAGACCGTCGTGCCGTCGCCGTACGAGCCGATGACGGACCGGGAGCAGTTGACGGACCCCGCGGTGTACGACCGGCTGGCACGGACCCTGGCGCTGTTTCGCGCTCGGGCGGGCATCCTGGCCGAGTGGCGCTCCGGGATCGGCGACGTCGAACTGGACCTGCAGCGAGAGCTCGTCCGCTACGCCGACGTGGTGGCCGCCACCTGCATCGGAACCGCGACCGCCAAACTTCTCGCCGATCTGGAGTTCGACCTGGTCATCGTCGATGAGGCGGGACAGATCTCCACCCCCAACCTGCTCGTCCCGCTGGTACGGGGCAGGAGGACCGTCCTGGTGGGCGACCACCAGCAACTGCCGCCCTATCTCGACGAGGAGGTCCGCGCGTGGGGCGACGGCCTGGCCAGGGAGGGTACGCTGCCGCCCGCCGCCGCGCGTGAGGTCGGTGAACTGCTCAGCCGCAGTGCGTTCGAGAGGCTCTACGGGGAGGTCCCGCCGGAGCATCGGGTGATGCTGACCATGCAGCGCCGTATGCCCAGGGAGATCGGGGAGTTCGTCTCCGCCGCCTTCTACGACGGAGTGCTGCGCACCGACCATCCCGGATGGACGGGCGACCCTGTCTTCACCAGCCCGTTCGCCATGGTCGACACCTCCGACAGACCGGTGGACGAGCGATGCGAGGAACCTGATGGCCGTGGGTCGGACGGTAACCGGCGCGGCTATGTCAACGCGCTGGAGGCCGACCTTGTCGTACGGCTCGTCACTGAATACACCCGGTACTACCAGGACTGGGCGGTGATCGTTCCCTACCGTGCCCAGGCGGAACGCATCCGCGCGGGGCTGGCTCGCACCCTCGGCGACAGCACCGAGGTGGCCGACAACGTCGGCACGGTCGACTCCTTCCAGGGAGGCGAACGCGATCTCATCGTCTACGCCTTCACCCGCAGCAACACGCATGGCGACGTGGGCTTCCTCAAGGAGCTGAGGAGGCTGAACGTCGCGGTCTCCCGGGCCAAGAGGCAGTTGGTACTGGTGGGAGACGTCGCGACCCTCTCGGCGGCCAGGGACGAGGGCTTCCGGCGGCTCATGCGTCAAATGCTTGACCATCTGCGCCGTGTCGGCGATCTGCGCCCCTCCGCCGAGGTCGCTGAGCGTCTCGGCCGGCTCGATGACGGGGAGGTGTGATGGCGCCCGTCATCTATCCCGCCCGCCGTGCGGTGGAGCACGCCGTCGCCCTTCCCGGGGTCAGACCCGTCCGGCTCTTTCCCGTCCTGTGGCCCTTCTGGCAGGTCGAGATCACCGCGAACGTCTATGAGGAACAGGCGTACGAGGTCATCGACCGCTTCCTGGTCCGTGCCGTCGTGGAAGGGGGCGTCGACGACCGTGACGAGCTGATCCGCTTCTTCGGCCTCGAACCCCCGCTGGTGGATCGCTGTCTCGCCTTCCTCAGCGTGATCGGGCATCTCACGGTTGAGCGCGGCAGGGTCAGGATGACCGACCTGGGCCTGAGATCCGTACGGGCGGGGGTGCGGTACGAGCCGAAGGAGAGCAGGCAGAAACTGCTGATCGAACGCTTCACCGGCAGACCGCTGCCGCGCGGCCACTACCAGACGTCCCCCGGCGTGCTGCCCAGCCCTGAGGTTCCCGACGAGCTGCTGACCGACCGCACGCGGTTCCTCTCGCTGTTCACGCCAGTGGCGTTCCAGCCGCAGATGATCAACGATCTCGCCGCCCGATCCGACAGGACCGAGTACAACCTGCCCGGTCAGCTGAGGGAGATCAGGGGGATCGCGGCGCAGGACGCCTACATGCCCGCCTATCTGATAGAGACCGACAACCGTTCCCTGCTCGCCTACACCGCCGCCGTCACCGGGCGTGATCCCTTCCTTGAGGCCGTCTGCCGTGATGTCCCGGCGATCCACATGAAGATCGAAGCGGAACGGCGCGAGAACCCCCGTGACCTGTGGACAGCCTGGCTTGCCTCAAGTCAGCTCGGCCCCGGTCAGCCTCGGCAACTGCCGAACGGGGTCTGGCGGGTCACTTTGAGGCCCACCGCCTTCAGCGGGCCTCCCAAGCTGCCGTTGAGCCGCCTCGGCTCCTTCCAACTGCGCAAGCACCACTTCATCCAGCTCTGGTGCGACGATGCCGAACTGCGTGGTCGTGCCACCTCGGAGAGGGCTCTCAGCATGACGCGTCTGCGCGAAGTGCGGACCCGGGCAGACCTCGCCGAGCGGATCGACGGCGTGGCCGCCCAGCTTGAGGTCACCCCGCCGAGCTTCGCCCAACTGCGTGACCACGCCCGCCGTGAGCGCCTGCACGACCGTCTGGCCAGCCTTGAGGCACTGGAGTGAGCTTCACGGGCGTTATCGGATCAGGCCGAACAGGAGGGCGTTCCACATGGCGTCCGCCTCGACGGTTGGCCAGCGGTCGCTCTCCTCGATCATCGGCCCGCCCGCCGTACGTCTCGTCCGGCGGATGAAGCGCAGACCGTCCGCCTGGCACAGTTCGAAGAAGACCGACCCGCAGTCGCACGTCCATCGGACGGTCCTGGCCTTCTCCCACTCCGCTGGAGCGTTCCAGGTCAGGATTTCGCAGTGGGAACGTGGGGAGGCGACATGGGGGCTTATGCAGCGGGGTGGGTAGTCCCACCGGGTCATCGGCTCACCCTTCGTCAACTTCGTCAGTCCGTCGGCTTCGTCAGCCGGAACCAGACCACTCGGCCCGCCGGGATCTCGTGCCACCCCCAGGTTGAGGCGATCTCCTGGAGGAGCCACAGGCCGCGTCCGCCGCCGCTGTCGGTGCTCATCCCCGAGCGGAGACGGGGCTGGCGGTCGGCTGATCCGGCGTCGGTCACATCAACATGGATCGTTCCATCATGGACGGCGACGGACACCGTCACCTGCTCGCCGGGACGGCCTGAGCGGGAGTGCCGCACCGCGTTGGTGACCAGTTCGGTGACGAGAAGAAGGGCGTCGTCGTTGTCCGTGTGGCCGACGGAGACCAGCAGGTTGCGGACATGGCGTCGCGCGAGGGGGATGGAGGAGACCTCCCCCGGGAGAACGACCTGTCCGAGCATCCCCAGTGTCTTCATGGTGTGATCCCCTTCCCGATCTTCCGGAAGGCAGTCCGAATGTGATCGACAACCTGGGGTTCCTGGTTGTGGTGCCCGTGGTTGTTTCGTCGGAACGAAGATCTCTATTTGGGCATGGCGCTCGGCGAGGAGGAAGGGGGAACGGGGCGAAAACAGGGGGAGCCGACTGACAGAAGGAGTGCCGGTCCTGAACTCAGGTTCACCGTGCTGACAGCGTGTTTGAGAGCTGATCGTGAAGCCGTCCTGCAGCCGGGTAGGACCCCAGACATGACACGACAACCCTTTCTACCCTTCTGATCTCA
>NZ_JACHJP010000006.1 GCF_014203715.1 Streptosporangium saharense | reverse complement strand
GCCCTCGGCGAAGGCGACTGCACCGCACCGGGGCGCCAGTACGGCGAATACGAGAACTCCGTGGGCACCGGCCAGGTCCTGCTCTGGTTCGACCCCCCCACCGGCGGCTTCCCCTCCCCCCGCCGCACCGACCCCTCCAACGACCCCTACCCCTACCCGTACCCCGGCTGACCTGCCCCGGGCCGTACGGCAGGCCGCCGCCTGTGTTCTACGACACTCCCCGCATATATCGCCCAGCGCGGCCTTTTTCGTGAAATACCAGCTCACAGCCCCTTCCCTCCAGATCCGACGGTTACGGGCACCCGGCCGTGGCGTTCCCGGACGCCCATAACCGCCTGTTCTGGTAGGAATTAAATGGATATGCTCAGGGCAGCGGGGCGCCGGTCCCCGCCCGGTGCCGTGTGCGCCGTTACGAAGGACTGTGATGCGAACCACCCCGACGCTCGCCCTGCTCGCCGTACTCCTCCTGACGCTCACCGGGTGCGGCGGCACGACAACCGGCGGCACCTCGGCCGGAGCCCCCGCCGCGAAGTCCGTCATCCTGATCACGCCCAACCCCGCGAGCACCAACAGCTTCCTGCAGCTCAGCGTCAAGGGCGCGCAGGCCGCCGCCAAGGAGATCGGCGCCTCCTTCAAGCTCTACGAGAGCAAGGACCCCGCCGGGATCGCGCAGAACGTCGACGCGGCAGTGCGCGCCAAGCCGACCGTGATCGTGGGGGTCAGCTTCTCCTTCGACGACGTGTTCGCCACGGTCCCCCGGCAGCACCCCGGCCAGCAGTTCCTGCAGATCGACTCGTGCGCCAAGGACCCGGCCCCCAACCTCACCTGCGTGTCGTTCAAGGAGCACGAGGCCGCCTATCTCGCGGGCGTCGAGGCGGGCCTGCTGAGCGAGAGCGGCAAGATCGGCATCGTCCTGCCGATCGACTCGCCCTTCATCCACCGCTGGATCGACCCGTTCTTCACCGGCGCGAAGGCCGTCAACCCCAAGGTCACCGGCACCCCGCTCTACGTCGGCGGCAACACCCCCTTCAGCGACCCCGCCAGGGCGAAGGCCCAGGCGCAGGCGCTCGCGGGTCAGGGCGCCGACATCATCGCCGCCGCCGCGTCGGGCGGGAACCAGGGCGTGTTCGAGGCCGCGGCCGAGGCCCACGTGAAGTCGTTCGGCGTGGACGTCAACCAGTGCCCGCAGAGCCCTGGAAACGTGATCGACAACGTGCTCAAGCACGTGGACGTGGCCGAGGCCGCCGCCATCAAGGACATCGCCGCCGGCAAGACGGGCGGCGTCAAGGTGTACGGCCTGGCCGAGGGCGGCGTCGGCGTCAACGCGCTCGGCGACGACCTCGCCTCCTCCCAGTGCACGGTCGCCGCCAGCCCCCAGGTCGTCGCCAAGGTCAAGCAGGCCCGCGACGACATCGTGTCGGGCAAGCTCGTCGTCGCCGACCCCCTGGCGGGTTAGAGGTGCCGGCGGTCGAACTCGTCGGCATCACCAAGCGGTTCGGCGACGTCGTCGCCAACGACGGGATCGACCTGTCGATCGAGACAGGAGAGATCCACGCCGTCGTCGGTGAGAACGGCGCGGGCAAGTCCACGCTGATGTCCGTGATGTACGGCGTGCACCAGCCGGACGCCGGTCACGTGCTGCGTGACGGGGTCCGGCTGCGGATGCGCTCCCCCGCCGACGCCATCGCGGCCGGGCTCGGCATGGTCCACCAGCGTCTGCGGCTCTTCCCCGGCCTGACCGTCGCGGAGAACGTGGTGATCGGCGCCGAGCCGACCCGCCGTGGCGTGCTCGACACCGCCGCCGCCAGCCGCGAGGTGGAACGGCTCGGCGAGCTGTACGGCCTGCGCGCCGACCCCGCCGCGAGGGTCGGCACGCTGCCCGTCGGCGTGCGCCAGCGGGTGGAGATCCTCAGGGCCCTGTACCGCAGGGCCCGGGTGCTCATCCTGGACGAGCCGACGGCGGTGCTGACGCCGGGTGAGGCGGCCAGGCTCTTCGAGGTGCTGCGCGGCGTCACCGGTGAGGGGGTCTCCGTCGTGCTGGTGACGCACAAGCTGGGCGAGGTGCTCGCCGCGAGCAACCGCGTCACAGTGCTGCGCGGCGGCCGGGTCACCGGGCGCTTCGCCACCGCGGAGACGACGGCCCAGGAGCTTGTCGTCGCCATGATCGGCCGTTCCCTCGCCCCCCGGCCCCTCGCGCCACCCGGTGAACGGGCCGCCGGGCCGTACCTCCTGGAGGTCGAGAACGTGCGGGTGCGCGGCGGCGAGGGGCCCGCGCGGGTCGGGGGTGTCTCGTTCGGGGTGCGCAGGGGGGAGATCGTGGGGATCGCCGGGGTCGCGGGCAGCGGCCAGCGGGAGCTGCTCGACGTCGTGACCGGGCTGCGCACCCCCGACGAGGGCCGCGTGCTGCTCGCGGGCGCTCCGGTACGGCGTGGCAGGGACCCACGGGTCGCCTACGTCCCCGAGGACCGGCCCGGCAGGGCGACCGCGCCTACGATGTCGCTGGCTGACAACCTGCTCATGGGCGGCCAGCGTGAGCGGCGCTTCTCCCGTGCCGCCGTCAGGGAGCGGGCACGGGCGCTCGTCGAGCGGTTCGGCGTCCGCGCGGCCTCGCTCGACGAGCCGATCTCCGTGCTGTCCGGCGGCAACGCGCAGAAGGCGGTGCTGGCCCGCGAGCTGTCGGGCGACCGGCCCCTCGTCGTGGTCGAGGAGCCGACGCAGGGGGTGGACGTCGGGGCGCAGGAGCAGATCCACGCCCTGCTCGCCCAGGCCCGGGACGAGGGCAGGGCGGTGCTGCTGCAGTCGAGCGAACTGTCCGAGCTGCGCGCCCTGGCCGACCGGATCCTCGTCATGTTCGAGGGCGCGATCGTCGCCGAACTGTCGGCGGAGGAGGCCGGGGAGGACCGGCTCGGCGCCGCGATGACGGGAGCCGCCGGGTGAACCTGACCACCCGTACGGCGCCGCTGCTCGCGCCCGTCGCGGCCCTCGCGCTGACCACCCTCGTGATGCTCGCCACCGGCGTCGATCCGTTCCTCGCCTACCCGGCGCTGGTCAGGGGCGCGGTCGGGGAGGGGAACCTGGAGTACACGGTCGCGGCCTACGTGCCGGTCCTGGGCATGGCGCTGGCCTTCGCGATCCCGCTGCGCACCGGTGAGCTCAACCTCGGCGGCGACGGTCAGCTCGCCCTCGGCGGGGTGGCCGCCGCGGCGGCCGCGCTGCTCGTGCCGCTGCCGCCGGTGCTCGCCGTGGTGTTCCCGCTGGTCGTCGCCGCGCTGGCCGGGGGGCTCCTCGCCTGGGTCGCGGCGCCGCTGCGCGCCAGGCTCGGCATCCCGGTGATCGTCACCACGCTGCTGCTCAGCCCGCCCGGCGTCGCGCTCGCCTCCTACCTGGCGCGCTTCCCGCTGGCCGAGCGGGGGACGGGCCTGGCGCAGACGCCGGTCCTGCCCGACGCCTCCCACCTGCCCGCGCTCGGCGAGAGCGGCTACCTGACACCCGCGCTGCCGGTGGTCGCGCTGCTGACCGCGCTCTGGCTGTACGCCGACGCGGGGACGGCCCTCGGCTACGAGATCAGGGCGACCGGCGCCAACCGGGAGTTCGCCCGCTACGGGGGCGTCGGGGTCGCCAGGCTCGGCGCCGTCACCCTCGCGACGGGCGGCGCCGTGGCCGGGCTGGTCGGTGGACTGGTCGTGCTCGGCCCGCCGTACCGGTTCGTGGACGGCGCGCTGGTCGCGCCCGGCTACACCTTCACCGCGATCGCGGCGGTGCTGCTGGCGACCGGCAGGCCCGTGCTCGTGCCGTTCACCTCGGCGCTGCTGACCGTCCTGCAGGCCGGAGGCCAGGGCATGGAACGCGAGGCGGGCGTGCCGAGCCAGCTCACCCAGATCGTGCAGGGGCTGATCATCGTGATCGTCGCGGTGCTCGCCCTGGCGCGTCGCCGTACCGCGAAGAAGAGGCCGGGAGGGGTCACCCCGTGAACGTCGTCGATCTCGCGCTGGTCTCCGCCACGCTGACCGCGAGCGCGCCGGTCGTGTTCGCGGCGCTCGGCGGGCTGCTGTGCCAGACGGCGGGCGTGTTCAACATGGCCCTTGAGGGCCAACTGCTGTGGGGGGCGTTCAGCGGGGTGCTGTTCAGCCACCTGACCGGCAGCGCCTGGCTCGGCGTGGTGGGCGCGGTCGTCACGACCGCCGTCTACGCGCTGGCGCTCTCGGTGCCCGCCGTGGCCTTCCGCGCCGACCCGGTCGTGGTCGCGGTCGGCGTCAACCTGCTCGCGCTGGGGCTTACCGCGTTCCTGATGCGCGTCCTCCTCGGCGCGGGCGGCGTCTACACCTCCCCCGACCTGCCGGGACTGCCCACCTTCGCCAAACTCGGGCTGGACGTGCCGGTGCTCGGGCCGCAGTCGCCGCTGGTGCCGCTCGCCCCGCTGCTGGTCGCGGTCACGGCCTGGTGGCTGGCGCGCACCCGCTCCGGGCTGCGGCTGCGCGGCGTCGGCGGGCATCCCGAGGCGGCGCTCTCCCTCGGGCTCGGGGCCGACCGCTACCGGCACGTCGCGGTGCTCGGCGCGGGAGCGCTGTGCGGTCTCGGCGGAGCACAACTGGCGCTGGGCAACGTGACGTTGTTCAGTGAAGGTATGAGCGCGGGCAGGGGCTGGGTCGCCGTCGTCGCGGTGATGCTCGGCGGGGCGTGGCCGTGGCCGGTGCTGGCCGCGTGCCTGCTGTTCGGGGCCGCCGAGGCGTTCGGGTTCCGGCTGCAGGGGCTGGGGCTCCCGCAGCAGGCCGCCGACGCCGCGCCCTACGTGATCACCCTGCTCGCCCTGGTCGTCGCCGCGGCCACCCGTGGGCGACGCCGTCTCCTGGAGGCCTCATGAGTGGCATCCCCGTCCTGGCCGACTCCGTCAGGATCACCGCCGACGCGGTCGAGATCCTCGACCGGCGCGTCTACCCGTTCGAGGTGCGCTGGGTGCGGTGCGCCACGAGCGAGGAGGTCGCGCAGGCCATCGAGCGGATGGTCACGCAGAGCTCGGGCCCCCTGTTCGCGGCGACCGCCGGACTCGTCCTCGCCGCCCGCGAGGCCAGGCGGGACCCGCCCAGGGTGGCCTTCGCCCGGCTGCGCAAGGCGGGCGACAGGCTCATCGCGACCCGGCCCACGAACAACCACATCCGCGACGCCGTACAGGGAGTGCTCGAAGCGGTGCTCGACGGGAACGGCGGGCTTCCCGCGACGGGTGAGGAGCTGGTCGAGGCGGTCACCGAGGCCGCCCGCGCGCACGACGCCGCCTACCGGGCACGCAGCGCCGCCCTCGGCCGTCACGCGGCGGGCCTGCTCGGCGACGGCGCCCGGGTGCTCACCCACTGCTGGGCCGACGCCTTCCTCATCGCGACCGTCCAGGCCGCGCAGGAGGCGGGCAAGCACCTGGAGTTCGTCTGCACCGAGACCCGCCCCTACCTCCAGGGCGCCAGGCTCACCGCGGCCACGCTCGTCGAGATGGGCTACCGGCCGACCCTGATCACCGACGGGATGGTCGCGACCGCGCTGGCCGACGGACTCGCCGACGTGGCGCTGACCGCGGCCGACCGGGTCACGCTCGACGGTCACGTGGTCAACAAGGTCGGCACGCTGGGGGTCGCACTGGCCGCGAACGCCTTCGGCGTGCCGTACCACGCGCTGATCGACGCGCCGGACCCGCAGGCCCGCACGATCGACGACGTCGTGATCGAGCGGCGCGACGGCGACGAGGTGCTGCACGTGCTGGGGCGGCGCACCGCGGCCGAGGGCGTCACCGGCTACTACCCCGCCTTCGACGCGACCCCGCCGCGCCTGGTGACCAGCATCGTGACCGAGCACGGCGTCTACGAGCCGTCCCGGGTCCGTGACCACTTCGCCGTTCCCCACCACCCCGAGGAGAGTTGATGGTCCGCAGCATCGTCGTGGACACCGACACCGGTATCGACGACGCCCACACCCTGCTGTACCTCGCGGGCAGGCCGGACGCGGAGATCGTCGGCATCACGTCGGTCTTCGGCAACTGCACCGAGGAGGACGCGGTGCGCAACATCGGCCACGTCACCGGGCTGCTCGGCCTGGACGTGCCGATCGCGCGCGGCGCCGCGGAACCGATGGCGGGGGTCGCGCACATCGCGGGCTACGTGCACGGCAAGGACGGCCTCGGCGACCGGGGCTACGAGCGGCCGCTGCCCGAGGTGACCGGCGAGTCAGGTGCGGAACTTCTCGTACGGCTGGCGCGCGAACGGCCGGGTGAGCTGGACCTGCTCGCCCTGGGGCCGCTGACCAACCTGGGGCTCGCGCTGCGGCTCGACCCCGACCTGTTCACCCGCTACCGCTCGGTGGTGCTGATGGGCGGCTCCGGCCCCTACGCCCGGCCGGGAACGCTGCTGATGGTGGACGCCAACATCGACAACGACCCGGTCGCCGCCAGGGCCGTGTTCGCCGCCCCGCGTGAGAGGCTCGTCATGGTCGGGGTGAACGTCACCGCGGGCACGATCCTCGACGAGCGGGCCATCGCCGCCCTGCGGGCGACGGACACGCCGACGGCACGCTTCGCCACCGAGATCCTGGAGTCGTACCTGGACTTCTACCAGCACGAGTGGGGCCGCAGGATCATCCCGCTGCATGACCCGCTGGCCGCGGGCGTCCTGCTCGACCCGGGCTTCGCGACGGCGGCCGTCGACGGTCCCGTCAACGTGGTCGGCAACGGCTTCCAGACGCGGGCGCGGCTGATGCGCACCCACGACGGGCTGCCGCCGTCCTTCGCCTACGAGCCCGCCCCCGACACCCACGTGATCACCGAGGTGGACACCGCGCGCTTCGTCGCCGACTTCGTGGAGGTACTGACCAGTTGACTTCCTCCCTCTCCTAAAGGAGGGGGAGTCCCACCCTCGCAGGTGGGGCTTCCCGCTTCACAGCCGATTGCCGAAGGGAGGACCCTTGCGGTCTTACATCAGCTCCACGGGCCGACACGGCAAGGCCTGCCGCCAGGATGTTCTTCGCGGCGTTGACGTCCCTGTCGTGCAGGGTGCCGCAACCCGGGCATGTCCAGCGCCGGGTGGAGAGGCTCAGCCCGGCGAGCAGGTGACCGCACGCCGAGCAGGTCTTCGAGCTGGGGAACCAGCGGTCGATCACGATCAGGTGGCGGCCGTACCTGGCCGTCTTGTACTCCAGCATGCGCCGGAAGGTGCCCCACCCGCAGTCGGAGATCGCCTTGGCCAGCGACCGGTTACGGACCATGCCCCTGACGTGAAGGTCCTCGATCACGATCACGTCGTGGTCGCGGACCAGGCGGGCGGACGTCTTGTGCAGGAAGTCCGCGCGGGCGGCCCTGACCTTGCGGTGGGCGCGGGCGACCTTCGCTCTGGCCTTGGCCCGGTTCGCGCCGCCGCGCTGTTTGCGGGCCATACGCCGCTGGTAACGGGCAAGGTTGCGTTCTCGTTTCGCCAGGTGGCGCGGGTTGGCGATCTTCTCGCCGTCCGAGGTGACCGCGAAGTCGGTGATGCCCATGTCCACGCCGACGACCGCACCCGTGGCGGGGGCCTGCTCGGGGGTGGCCACGTCGGCGGCGAGGGAGACGTACCAGCGTCCGCAGGGGTCACGGGAGACGGTCACCGTGGTCGGGTCGATCGTGGCCGGGTCGATACGGGGCCACGACCAGACGAACGCCAGCGGCGCGTCCATCTTGGCCAGCGTCAGCACACCGTCGCGGTACCGGAACGCGGACCGGGTGTACTCCGCGCTCTGCCGCCCGGCGCGGGACTTGTAGCGCGGATAGCGGGCGTGCCCGGCGAAGAAGTTGGTGAACGCGACCTGCTGATGCCGGATGGCCTGCTGGAGCGGAACCGAGGACACCTCGTTCAGTCATGCCAGCTCGTCGGTGGCTTTCATCGCGGTCAGGTAGGCGTTGGCCTGCTCGCCGTGGTAGCGGGTGTGCCGCCAGGCCAGCGTCCGGTTCCAGACGAAACGGACGCTTCCGAACGTGCGATTCAGCGTCGCCGCCTGTTCGGGTGTCGGGTAAGCCCGGCACCTGTACGCCGTCCGCATAGATCCACTTTGCCAGAACCATTCACTTTGGATAAGCCGATCGGCACCGTTCCGGCTTTCCTCCCCGCTCTGAAGGGCGGGGTCTCCAGCCTGGAGGCATCGATGACCGGATGGACCGTGCTCGACATCGAGGGGACGACGAGTTCGACGGAGTCCGTCCACGTCGGGCTCTACGCCTTCGCCAGGCCGAGGCTCGGCCCCTGGATCGACGCCAACCGGGACGATCCGGAGGTCCGCGCCGCCGTCGAGGAGATCGGCGGCGGCACGACGGAGGAGGTCGTGAAGGTGCTGCACGACTGGATGGACCACGACGTCAAGGCGACGCCGCTGAAGACCCTCCAGGGGCGGATCTGGGCTGCGGGGTTCGCGGCGGGCGAGCTGACCGCGCACTTCTTCCCCGACGTGGCCCCGGCCCTGCGCGCCTGGCACGCCGAGGGCAGGCACCTGGCGGTCTTCTCCTCGGGCTCGGTCTCGGCCCAGCGTCCGTGGTTCGCGCACACCGAGGACGGGGACCTGTCTGTCCTCGTCGAGCGGTGGTTCGACACGGTCAACGCGGGGCCGAAGCGCGAGGCGTCGTCCTACCGTCGCATCGCGGCCGAACTCGGCGGGACGGACCTGCTCTTCCTGTCCGACGTGCCCGCCGAACTGGACGCGGCGGCCGCCGCCGGTTGGCGGACCACGGGCCTGCGCCGCCCCGGCGAACCGAGCGAGGACGCCGACTTCGGCCCCCACCCGGTCGTCACGTCCTTCGGAGACCTGCGATGAGCCGTACGGCGGAGCCGACCGTGGAGCGGGTCCTCGAAGCCGGGTCCAGGCTCGCGGCCGAGTCGGCGCGTTTCACCGGTCTCGGCTGGATGCGCGGCACCTCGGGCAACCTCTCCGAGGTCGTCAGCCGTGACCCGCTCCGGCTTGTCGTCACCGCGAGCGGCCTGGACAAGGGTGAGCTGACCGCCGGGGACGTCTCGGTCGTCGGCCCGGTGGGCGAGACGGTGCCGGTCGAGGGGATCGAGCCGCGCAGGCCGTCTGCCGAGGCCGGTCTGCACGCCCGGGTCGCGGCGCTGACCGGCGCGGGCGCGGTCGTGCACGTCCACACGCTCAGCGCGGTCGTCGCCGGGCACCACTGGCCGGACGGCGTGCCGCTGCGGGACATCGAGATGCTCAAGGGCATCGGACGGCTGGCGCACGACGACGAGGTGGTCGTCCCGGTGATCGCCAACAGCCAGGACATGGCCGAGCTCGGGGACCGGTTCGAGGCGTCCTACGACAGGGGCGTCCCGGCGGTGATCGTGGCCCACCACGGCCTGTACGCCTGGGGCCGTGACCTGACGCACGCCCGGCATGTCACCGAGTGCGTCGAATGGCTGCTCACCTACGCCGTCGCCGTACGCTGACCCCCGTGCCCGGCCTTCCCGGAGGCCGGGCACACAGTCAGCGGTCCCGGAGGCCGGAGACTCCGGCTGGTCCGGCCTCACGCGCGTCGGCCCCTGGGACGGGGCACACAGTCAGCGGTCCTGTCCCTCGTCCCCGGGGTCGGCTTCGGCCTCGCGGGCGGCGTCGCGTTCGTCGCGCACGTCGAGGGCGAACTGGCGTGCCCACCGCAGCCGTTCCTCCTTGGGCAGGTCGAAGTATCCCTCCGGCAGCCGCGTCTGGACCCTACGGGTCCGCTTCGAGAAAACCACCCGCGCCTCCTGTCTGGATGTAGTCGCCGGTCCTCACATCGTAGATAGCGATCTGGTCGGTGTTCCTGGCCAGTTCGACGGCCTCGTCACGACTGGCGATGTTGTGGGACGGCTCCACCCACAGTTTGCCGTCCTCGACCCAGCCGCCCAGATGCATGTTGGGGTCGTTCTCGAACACGTCGCGGTTGCGCATGAGGTAGTCGTCGATCGCCTCGGCCGCGGCGTCCGGGTCGTCGAGGATGTGCTCGGGGAACTGCGCGGTCCGCCCGGTGGTCGCGACCATGTAGCCGTCGGTGGGCCGGGTGCCCGTGGTGGGCGACCAGCTGAACCCCTGGCGCGCTCCCGGCTGCCGCAGCAGGTCGCCCAGGGCGACGGGCACCGGTTTCCTGGCGCGGCGGAAGCGTTTGCCCGCCCGGGCGAACAGGCCGCTTCCCATCCCGGCGAGGAGTCTGCCCTTACGCAAGGATCACCCCGGCCGTCTGGCTGAAGGCCAGGTTGAGCAGGCGGTCGGCGGCCTTCTTGTAGGCCGGGATCTTCAGCAGCGACCGGTTGTAGGTGAGCGGGGCCGTCGCGAGCGCCCTGACGATCTGCGTGAGCAGTACGGCGAGCTGGACGGCGACCACGATCTTCAGGGCCACCACGAGCGCGGAGCACACGGCCAGGCAGGCCGCGAGGACCTGGGCCCCGGTCGCGCCGTCGACGGCGACGGTGTGCGGCGCGTCCTCGTGCGTCCACTCCTCGGTGAACCCGGCGACCGCGGGACCGTCGTTGTGCTGGACGACCTGGCGGGCCAGGGCGTCGGCGCGTTCGACGAGGACGGCCAGGTCGCTCCCGAAGGCCGTCCAGGCGCCCGCGAGCGTGTGCAGCTGGTCCTCGTCGATCTGTGGCCACAGGTAGCCGAGCTCGTAGAGCAGCCCGGCGAGTTCCTCGGGCAGTTGCAGGGCCATCTCACACCGCCCTCACCGGGGAGACGGCTCGTTCCGCCTCCTGGTCGGCGGCGGTGTAGTTCGCCCGCATCGCCAGGAATCCGTCGCCGTCGTGTGCCAGGGCCTCGGCGGCGGAGGAGATCGACTCGACGGCCATGGCGTGGACCGCCCGGTAGCCCTCGCCGATCAGGCCGCTGATGTCGTCGCCGCCGCCCACGCCGGTGAGGCTCTCGGCGAGGGCGGACAGCTCCTCAAGCCTGCGAAGCACGTCGGCCGCGACCGTCCTGAGGTCGGAGCCCGAGCTGAGCAGGGTGTCGTGCCGTACGGTCAGCCCGAGGGGTTCGGCGCTCATCCGGCCCTGCCCTCGATGCGGGCCAGGACGTCGCCGATCGCGCCGGTGAAGGCGTCGAGCCTGGTCAGCGCCTCCTCCTGGAGCCGCTCCAGCTCCGCCTCCAGACCGGTGACGCCCGGGACCGACGGTACGGCGCCTACCCTGGAGCGCAGGTCGGACAGGGCGGCGTTGACGGCGTCGACGATCTGCTCGGCCAGTTCCTGGGAGCCCGCCCGCAGGGCGCGCGGGTCGAGGCGCAGCGACTCCAGCGTCCCCGCGCCCCCCGCGGTCGCCCTGACCAGCCCTCCCGCCGACTCTCCCTCTCCTGTGACGTCGGGCAGGGGCTCACCGGCCGTCCGCAGTGCCTGTCTGGCGGAGTCGATGAGACGGCCGAGCCCCTCCCCCTCAAGGTCGACGTGCACGATTGCCTCCTTGTAACGATCAAGGAGAATTTACCATATTTTTCCTACCAATTTTACAGGTTTTTACCCGCCAGAACTCCACCGACCCGGTCGAGGACACCGGGACCGCCTCCCTCGACCAGCAGCAGCCTGGCCGCGCCGAGCACCCCGCGGACCGCGCCCGCCCGCAGGTCCTCGGGCAGCGTGTCGATGTCGGAAACACCCGCGTAGCCGATGACCCGGCGCGCCGCCTTCGCCGCCGCCACCGCGATCGCGTCGCCGTACACCTTGGCCAGGTACGGCTCAAGCTCCCCGACCCGCGGGTCCGCGCGCCCGGGCCACAGCCGGGTGAACTCCTCCTCGAACGCCTCCCAGGTCTCCCGGGCCAGGCCGAGCACCCAGGAGGCGTGGGCCTCGTCACCGAACGCGAGGGCGCGGGCGGCGGCCAGCACGTAGTTGCCCCACAGCGCGCCGAGGTCGAACCCGAGGGGGCCGTAGAAGGCGAACTCGACATCGAAGGCACGGGTCGAGCGCGGCTCGTCACGCACGAGCACGGAACCGGTATGCAGGTCCCCGTGGACGAGCGCCTCGGCGTGCGTCATGAACGTCAGCTTGGCCGTGCCGATCGCGGCCCGCACCCGGGGGTCGCCCACGTAGTCGGCCACGTCGCGCTCGTTCGCCGGTCTGATCCGGTTGTGCTCGTGGGTGACGTAGGGCTCGGTGAAGACGAGGTCCTCGGTGATCTCGCACATCTCGGGGTTGACCGAGGCCGCGACCGCCGCCTTGTGCGCCCTGGCGCCGAGCCCGAAGACCGAGGTGCCGAACCCGACCCGCGCGACGTAGCGGCCGAGGTCGGCGGCGACGCCCTCGTGCCGCAGCCCCTCGTTGAGGGCGCCCCGCCAGACCCGGTGGTCCGACAGGTCCTCGATCGCCACGACGTGCCGCGCGGGGTCGGCGTCGTAGATCTCGGGCACCAGGCCGGGCGCGACCGCGTTGTGCACGCGCAGCGCCCCCGCCTCGTACCCGTTGCGCTCGGCCGTGACAGGCCAGGTCGGATCGACCCGCACGTACGGCAGCGCCTGCTTGAGCACCAGCCCCCGGCTGCTGCTCCCATCGGCGCCCTCGACGACGAACACCAGGTTGAGGTTGCCGTCGCTCACCTCCCGCACGGAGGTCACGGCGCCGGGGCCGAGCAGGTCGCGCAGCGCGGGCCTGGACTCGACGTAGGCGGGAACCGTCTCGACCGAGAGCAGTTCGTAGGCGGTCACCGGGAGGTCCTCCCCTCTCGCCCACCACGGGCGAGTCCGAAACTCATCACGAGCGAGCCGACGAGCAGCGCGCCCTGGACGAAGGTCTGCGCGTAGTAGGGCGCGTTGAGCATGGTCATCCCGTTGATGACCACGCCGATGAACAGGGCGCCGACGACGGTGCCGAGCGCGTTTGGCCGGTTGGTGCCCAGGACCGCGAACCCGATGAGGGCGGCGGCCACCGACTGCAGCAGGTAGGGGTCGCCCGCGCCCACGTCACCCCGGCCGAGCCTCGCCGAGAGCAGGATGCCGCCGAGCGCGGCGCACAGGCCGGAGATCACGTAGCCCAGCGCCCGGTAGCGCGCCACGCGGATCCCGGCGAGCCTGGCCGCCTCGGCGTTGCCGCCGATCGCGTACAGCGCCCTGCCCCAGCGGGTGTGGCCGAGCAGGACGTGGACGGCGACGGCGAGCAGCGCGAAGACCACCACCGGCACCGGGACCGAGGCGATCGTGCCGCCGCCGAGCCAGGCGAAGCCCTCGGTGTAGCGTCCCGGGGCGGGCGCGCCGTCCACGGTCATGCCCGCCGCGACCGACTGGCCCGAGGTGACGATCAGCGCCAGCCCCTGGAACAGGAACATCGTGCCGAGCGTCGCCACCAGGTCGGGCACCCGCGCGACCACGGTGAGCAGCACGTTCACCCCCGCCACGAGCAGCCCGGCGAGCAGGCCCGCCACGACGGCGCTCGCGCCCGTGAGGTTGTACCGCACCATCGCCAGCGCCGTCACCATCACGACGGTCCCGACACACGCCCCCGCCGACAGGTCGAACCCCCCGGTCGTCATGGAGACCGTGACGCCGAGGGCGACGACGCCGACGACCGCGACCGACTGCAGGACGATCAGGGCGTTGCCGTAGGTCGCGAAGGCGGGCCGGACGAGGGAGAAGGTCAGGAGCAGTCCGGCGAGCACGACGAGCAGCCCGTACCGGTTGGCCGCGTCCCCGGCCCTTCCGGCGGCGCTCATGACGGCTCCCGCGCGGGGGTGCCCGCCATGAGGCCGGTGAGCCGCTCCGCGGTCGCGTCGGCCGCGCGCAGCTCCCCCGCCAGGCTTCCCTCGTGCAGCACGAGGATCCGGTCGGCCAGTTCGAGCACCTCTTCCGGGTCGGAGGAGGCCACGAGTACGGCGAGGCCGTCGGCGCGTCCGCGCAGGACCCGGCCGAGGTCGGCGCGCGCCCCCACGTCCACCCCGCGGAACGGCTCGTCCAGCAGCAGCAGCCTGGGTGAGCCGGTCAGCCACCTGCCGACGACGACCTTCTGCTGGTTGCCTCCCGACAGCGTCTCGATGGCGGCCTCGACGCCGGAGGTCCGCACGGCGAGCAGCCGTACTACCTCCTCCGCCGAGGAGCGCTCGGCGCGGCGCGAGAGCACCCCGGCCACGGTGTGCGCCCCGAGCCTGGGCAGGCTCACGTGGGCCCGCAGCGACCAGCCGGGCACCACGGCCCGCGCCGCCCGCTCCTCCGCGACCAGCGCGACCCCCGCCTTGATCGCCGCCCCCGGATCCTTCGGCCGGTACGGCGCGCCGCCGAGGGTGAGCGTGCCGGACAGCAGCGGCCTGGCGCCGAAGAACTGTTCGAGCAGCTCCGTCTTGCCCGAGCCGACGAGCCCGGTGACACCGAGGATCTCGCCGGGCCGTACCCGCAGGTCGAACGGCGCGCCACCGGGACGGGCCGTCACGCCCGACGCGGTCAGCACGCTCTCCGAGGTGTCCACGGCCTTCCCTGTCGTGGACGTGTCCGGCACGAGGTCGCCCAGCATGGCGGCCACCACGGCGTGGCGGTCGACCGGGGCGGTGAACGTCCGCCTGGCCCGGCCGTCGCGCAGCACCACGACGCGATCGCACAGGGCCTCGATCTCGGAGAGGCGGTGCGAGACGTACAGCACGGCCACGCCGTCGCCCGCGAGCTCGCGGACCCTGGGCAGCAGGGCGTCGGCCTCCGCCGCCGACAGGGTCGAGGTCGGCTCGTCGAGGATGAGCACCTTGGGCGCGCGTGACAGCGCGCGGGCGATGACGACCCGCTGGCGCCCGCTCGGCGACAGCGACTCCACGGGGGCGTCAAGGTCCGCGAGGAGCCCGGCGTCGGCCGCGACGGGCCTGGCCCGCTCACGGATCCGCCCCCGGGTGACGAACCAGCCCGAACCGCCCCGGCCGAACCCGTCGAGGGTGAGGTTCTCCGCGACGGTCATGCCGGGCACCACGCCGTCGTCGATGTTCTGGTGGACGGTCTGCACCCCGGCGGCCTGGGCGTCGAGCGGACCCGAGGGCTCGAAGGGCCGTCCCGCGAGCCTGACAGACCCTGAGGAGGCCCTCGTGGCGCCGGACAGCACCTTGATCAGGGTGGACTTGCCCGCGCCGTTGGCGCCGATGAGCCCGAGGACCTCCCCGGGTGCGAGGTCGAGGCTGACCCCGCGCAGTGCCCTGGTCGCGCCGTACGTCTTCGACACCTCGGAGACGGACAGCACCGTCACGACGACGCCGCCCAGGGGACCTTGGCGATCTCGGGGGTGTTCAGGCCGGGGACGGCCTGGACGAGCTGTTCGATGCCGGTGATGCCGCCGTCGCGCAGCTGTTTCTGGGTGATGAGCGCGGGCGGCACGGTGAGGGTGTGCTCGACCTTCTCCCCGGCGACGAGCAGCGCGGCGGCGCGGACGGCGACCCTGCCGACGTTGGACGGGTCGGTCGCCGAGGTGGCCACCCACGGGCTGCGGGGCTCGGTCATGACGCCGATGTCGGCGGTGGAGATGTCGGCGCCGTAGATCCTGACCTTGTCCTGCAGGCCGAGTTCCTTGACGGCGAGCGCGGCGCCCTTGGCGAACTCGTTGTAGGGGGCGAAGATCGCCTTCACGCCGGGGTTGGCCTGCAGCGCGGCCTTGGCCTGGTCCGCGACGGCGGAGGCCGTCGAGCTGTTGACCACGCCGATCTGGGCGACCTGCTTGATGGCCGGGTTGTCCTTCTTGAACCGGGTCCAGGTCTCGTTACGGCGGTCGAGCGGCGCGAAGCCCGCGACGTAGACGTAGACGACCTCGCCGCCGTCCCCGAGGTCGGCCTTGAGCTGGTCGAGGCCCTGACTCGCGATCCTGTGGTCGTCCTGGGTGAGCTGGACAGCCTCGGGGGTGCCGGGATCGACGTCGAAGGCGACCAGCGGGATGCCCGCGGCGACGGCCTTCTTGATGGCGGGCTGGACCGTGTCGGCGAAGCCGTGGTCGACGATGATCGCGTCGGCCCTGCGCTGCACCGCCTGTTCCAGGTTGAGCGCCTGCTTGTCGTTGTTGCCGTCGCCGCTGGACAGCTCCAGCTTGACGTTGAGCGTCTTGGCCTCGGCCTGGGCGCCCGCGAGCCACTGCTCGAAGTAGTCGCCGGACGAGAGCTGGCGTACCAGCGCGACGGTGACGCCCTGGGCGAACTTCGGGGGAACGGGCACGGTCGGGGAGGCCGTCGGGACAGGCGCGGCTGCGGAGGACGCGGCTGTCGTGGCGGTCGGGGTGGGGGTTGTCTGGGAGCAGCCCGCGAGCGCGAGGGCACTGAACACGAGTGTGGCTCCGAGGACTCTTGCATGGATCACAGCCGGATGCTATGCACCCTTGGCGGTAATTGTCCACTTTTCATACATAGATACTAGGTTTTAGCTTATACTCCAGGTCATGACATACCTGACCGTCTACACCGACGGCGAGGCTCCCGAGAGACTGCTGGCGACCGTCGATCCCGACGAGATCGCCACCGAGCTCAAGGGCATCGACGTCCGGCTGCGCCACTGGAGGGTGGCCGAGGACCTGCCCTCGGGGGCCTCGCAGGACGAGATCCTCAAGGCCTACCGCGAGGAGGTGGACAGGGTCGTCGCCGAGGAGGGATACACCTTCGTCGACGTCGCCCAGCTGCACCCCGACGGCAGTGCCGACTGGCCGGAGCGGGCCGCGGGGGCGCGGCGGAAGTTCCTCGCCGAGCACACCCACGACGACGACGAGGTCCGCTTCTTCGTCGAGGGCTCCGGCATCTTCTACCTGCACACCGAGGGCAGGATCCACGCGGTGCTGTGCGAGGCGGGCGACCTGCTGAGCGTGCCGAGGAACACCACGCACTGGTTCGACATGGGCACGGAACCGGCCTTCACCGCGATCCGTTTCTTCCACGACGACGACGGCTGGGTCGGCGACTTCACCGGCAACCCGATCGCCGAACGGATCCCCGACTTCGACACGATCACCGCGGGCCGCCCCGTGGCGTGACGCCTCCCCTCCCTCCGGCCCCCGACCGCCACGCGGACGGGGGCCGTTGTCGTCTCCGGGCCACCTTTTGTGCGCATAGCGCACGTGTGTGCGGCATGTTAACATTCCTGGCACAACCCCGAGCCTGAAGAGCGAGGACGATCGAAATGACAGGACCGACCCTCGTCCTGGTGCACGGCGCCTGGCACGGCGCCCGGTCCTGGGACCCCCTCCTCCCCTTCCTTGGGGAGGAGGGCCTCAGGACGCTCGCCGTACAACTGCCCGGTGTCGGGCGCGCTCCCGGACGGCACGACCTGGCCGGGCACTCCGCCTTCCTGCGCGCCGAACTGGAGAACCTGACGGGGCCGCTCGTGGTGTGCGGCCACTCGTACGGCGGGGCGGTCGTCACCCAGGCCGTCTCCGGTCTCGACTCCGGGCCCGGCGACGGGCTCGGCGACGGGCTCGGCGACGGGCTCGGCGGCAGGGTCAGGCGGCTGGTCTACGTGGCGGCGTTCATGCTGGAGGTGGGCGAGTCCTGCGTGGACGCGGCCGTGCCCGCCCCGGTGCCGCCCGAGCCCCACCTCACCTCGGTCGCCGAGGGCGACTACCTGACGGTCTCCGAGGAGGCCGCGACGCACATGTTCTACGGCGACTGCGACCCGGCCCTGGCGCGTGCCGCCGTGGCGTCCCTGACCCCCGAGCACCTCATGACCGTCGGCTCCCCGGTGACCGAGGCCGCCTGGCACACGATCCCCTCGACGTACGTGGTGTGCGAGAACGACCAGGCGCTCTCCCCCGTCGCGCAGGCCAGGATGGCCGGGCGGGCGACGCGGACGCTGAGCCTGGACAGCTCCCACTCGCCGATGCTGAGCCGTCCCCGGGAACTGGCGGCGATCCTGGCCGAGGCCGCAGGGAACGGAGGCTGAGGGCGTGCCCACCGGCCAGACGGAACCGGCCCGCGCTCCCCCTATGCTGAGATCTCCGCCACGGATCTCCAGCAGGGGACTTCCAGCGGGGCGGAACGTCAGGGCAGCAGGAGGGTGAGACGATGACGCGGACCGGCCGTGACGCGGACGGGACCGAGCCGGAGCCGCGCAACGGCGAGCGCCCGGCGTACTTCGTCCAGTCGCTCGAACGTGGCTTGAAGATCATCAAGGCCTTCGACGAGACCCGGCCCCAGATGACCTCCACCGAGGTCTCCAAGGCCACCGGGCTCGACAGGGCCGCGACCCGGCGCTTCCTGCTCACGCTCGTCGATCTGGGATACATGGTCACCGACGGCCGTCTCTACGCCCTGCGCCCACGCATCCTGGAGCTCGGCTACGCCTACCTGTCCAGCCTCAGCCTCCCCGACGTGGCGCTCCCGCACATGGAACAGCTCGTCACCGAGATCCACGAGAGCTGCTCCCTCGGCGTGCTCGACGGCGAGGAGGTGGTCTTCGTCGCCCGCGTCCCGACCAAGCGCCTGATGTCCGTGCCGATAATGGTCGGCAGCCGCTTCCCCGCCTACCCCACCTCCATGGGGCGGGTGCTGCTCGCCGGGCAGCCCGAGGAACGGCTCGACGCCTATCTCTCCTCGGTACGGCTTGAGGCCCACACCCGGCGCACCGTGACCGACCCCGCCAAGCTGCGTTCCCTGATCACCAAGGTCAGGACGCAGGGCTGGGCGATCGTCGACCAGGAGTACGACGAGGGCACGCGCTCGCTCGCCATGCCCGTCCGCGACTCGACCGGCCGGGTCGTCGCCGCCATCAACGTGTCGATGCTCTCCGGCCGTGGCACCGCACAGTCCATGCGCGACTTCCTGCCCGTCATCGAGCGGGCCGTCGCCCAGATCGAAGCAGACCTGCGCCCTGGCTTCCGCGGCCAGGAGATGGGACTTCTCGGGTAGTTCGTCGCCGGGGCGCGGGTCCGAGAGGACCTCTCCCGATGATCACCACCCACCACACCGGCTCCCTGTTCTACCGGCGCTGCGGCTCCGGGGACAGGCTCGTCGTCCTGCTGCACGGCTGGCCGCAGACCGGCCACTGCTGGCGCCACCTCATGGAGCCCCTCAGCGAGCACCACACGGTCGTCGCCCCCGACCTGCGCGGCTACGGCCGTTCCGGCAAGCCGGGCTCGGGCTACGACAAGCGGAGCACGGCCGCCGACCTGTCCCGGCTCGTCGAGAAGCTGGGCTTCGAGACGGCGGCCGTCGTCGGTCACGACCGGGGCGCCAGGGTCGCGCACCGCTGGGCGCTCGACGTCCCCGGCCAGGTCGAACGGCTCGCCCTGCTCGACATCCTGCCGTCCAGGGAGGTCATGAACTCCTTCGACCGCGACTCGGCCGCGGTGATGTGGCACTGGTTCTTCCACCTCCAGCCCGACCTGCCCGAACTGCTCATCGCGGGCAACGTCGAGGCCTACCTGAGGTTCTTCTTCGAACGCCAGTCCTTCGTGCCCGGGGCGATCGACGCCGAGGCGCTGGCGGAGTACGTCACGGCCTTCAGCGATCCTGACGCGCTACATGCCTCGCTTGAGGACTACCGGGCCGGGTTCCGGGAGGACCTGGAGGCCGACGAGCGCGACGCCCGCGAGGGCAACCGGCTCCGCCTGCCGCTGCTCCTGCTGTGGGGCGCCCAGGGCGGGCTCGGCCGCAGTCCGGTGCTGAGGATCTGGGAGGACTACGCGGAGCGGGTGACGGGCGCCGCGATCGAGGACTGCAAGCACTTCCTGCCCGAGGAGCAGCCGCAACGGGTGCTTCGCCACCTGACGCACTTCCTGGCCGCCTGACGACGCGTTTCCCCTGGCCACCGCCCTCTCCCGGGCGGTGGCCTCCGTTTTTCCCGGCCCAGCCTCCTTGCCCCCGCTCGTCCATCATGGTTACTATGCGCACAGTTGCGCGCAGAGCGCACAAAAGACGGAAGTGAGTGAGATGCCGGCCGGACGCCCCCTGACCCTGTGCGCGATGACCCTGCGAGGGGCGACGTTCGCCGAGCGCGTGCGGGCCGCGGCCCTCGCGGGGTTCGACTCCGTCGGCCTGTCCCTCGACCAGTACCGGCGGGCGCGGCACGACGGGCTCGGCGACGCGGAGATGCGCGGGCTGGTCGAGGAGTACGGCCTGCGCGTCGCGGAGGTCGAGACGCCGTGGGACTGGACGGCCGCCCTCCCGAACGACGAGGAGGGTGAGCTGCTGTTCCGGGTGCTCGACCTCTTCGGGTGTCCCCAGTTCAACGCGGTGCGGTTCGTCCCGCGCCCCGAGGAGGAGGCCCTCGCCCGGTTCGCGGCGCTATGCCGCCGCGCCGCCGGGCACGGGGTGACCGTCGCCCTGGAGTTCATGCCGTTCAGCGAGCTGCCCGCGCTGCGGGACGCCTGGGAGGTCGTCTCCGCCAGCGGGGAGCCGAACGCCGCCGTCCTGCTGGACAGCTGGCACCACCACAGGTCGGGCGACCCGACCGGCCTGCTCGCCAGCATCCCCGCGGACAGGATCGCCTCCGTCCAGCTCAACGACGCCCTGCCCGAGCCCGAGGCCGACGCGCGGGAGGAGGCGCGCCACCGGCGGCTGCTCCCCGGCGAGGGGGCCATCCCGCTCGCCGGGCTGCTCGCGACGCTGCGCGACCGGGGGGTGCGGGCCCGGATGTCCGCCGAGATCTGGTCGGACGCCCTGGAGGCGCTTCCCCCGGACCTCGCGGCCCGCCGTGTCTTCGAGGCCACCTGTCACGTCCTGGACGAGGCCGGTTGGCCGTGGGAGTAACCCGACCATCAAAGGAGTCAGTCATGTCAGCCGCCGATCGGCAGGCCATCAGGGAACTCGTCGAGAACTGGGCCCTGTGGCGGGACGCGGGCGACTGGGAGCGTTTCGCCACGGTCTGGCACCCCGAAGGCGTCATGCGGGCCACCTGGTTCCAGGGCGGCCACGCCGAGTTCGCCGAGGCCAGCAGGCAGGGGTGGGACCGAGGGGTCCGCATCCTGCACTTCCTCGGCGGGACCTCCGTCGAACTCGCCGGTGAGCGGGCCGTCGCCCAGACGAAGATGACGATCTCGCAGCGCGCCGAGGTCGACGGGGTGCTCTGCGACGTGGTGTGCACGGGCCGGTTCTTCGACTTCGTCGAGCGGCGCGAGGGGCGCTGGGGCCTGGTGCTGCGCCAGCCGATCTACGAGCGCGACAGGATCGACCCCGTCGACCCCGGCGCCCTGCTCCACCTCGACCGGGAACGGCTCGCCGGGCTGCCCGAGGGCTACCGGCACCTGGCCTACCTGCAGACCGGCCTCGGCTACCCGGTGAAACGGGACATGCCGCAGCTCACCGGCCCAGAGGTCGAGGCGCTGTACGGCGAGGGCAGGGCCTGGCTCGCAGGCGGGGACCTCGATGCGTGACTTCGTCCTCGACCAGCCGGGCGGCCGGGTGGTGTTCGGCGCTGGCTCCCTCGACGCCGTGCCCGGCGAGGTCCGCGCGCTCGGCGCCGAGCGGGTCATGCTCGTCAACGACCGGCACAGCCGTACGACCGCGGAAACCGTCGCCGCCCGGCTCCCCGGCCTGGTCGTGGCCAGGGTCGGTCGCACCGCCACACACGTCCCCGAGCACCTCGCCGCCGATGCCGTACGGCTGGCCCGCGAGAGCGGCGCCGACCTGCTGGTCTGCGTCGGCGGCGGCTCGGCGACCGGCCTGGCCAAGGCCGTGGCGCTGGAGACGCGGCTGAGGATCCTGGCCGTGCCGACGACCTACGCGGGCAGCGAGATGACGCCGATCTGGGGTCTCACCGGGGACGGCCGCAAGCGGACGGGCCGTGATCCCGGCGTCCGGCCCGTCTGCGTCGTCTACGACCCGGTGCTGACCCTCGGGCTTCCCCCGGCGCTGTCGGCGGCCAGCGGCATGAACGCCATGGCCCACCTGGTCGAGGCCGTCTACGCGCCCAGGGTCTCCCCGCTGACCGTGACGGCCGCGATCGAGGGGGCCGGGGCGCTGGCGCGGGCGCTGCCCGGCGTCGTGCGGGACCCGGCCGACCTGGCGGCCAGGGACGAGGCGCTCTACGGCGCCTGGCTGGCCGGATGGGTGCTCGGCACGACCACGACGGGGATCCACCACAGGATCTGTCACGTGCTCGGCGGCAGGTACGCCCTGCCGCACGCGGCGACCCACTCCGCGGTCCTGCCGTACGCCACCGCCCACAACCGCGAGGCGGCCGGGCCCTCGCTCGCGCCGCTCGCGCGGGCGCTGGGCGCCGAGGACGCCGCAGCCGGGCTGTGGGACCTGGCCGTCTCCATCGGGGCCCCGACCAGTCTGGCCGCCGTCGGCATGAGGGAACGGGACCTCGACGAGGCCGCCGCCCTGGTCGCCGCCGAGCGGCCCGTCGCGGGGGTGCGTGACCTCCTGCGCGCCGCGTACGCGGGCGCCAGGCCCTCCCAGGAAAGCAACGAGGTGACCCCATGACCGCCTTCCCGGTGACGCGCGCCGTACTGGAACGGCTGGAAGGAACGCCGGACCCGCGCCTGCGCGAGGTGATGTCCTCGCTGGTACGGCACCTGCACGCCTTCGCGGTCGACGTCGGGCTGACGCAGGAGGAGTGGCTCGCGGGCATCGGGTTCCTCACCGAGACCGGGAAGACGTGCGACGAGAACCGGCAGGAGTTCGTGCTGCTGTCCGACACGCTGGGGCTGTCCACCCTGGTGGACGACCTGGCCAACGCGGCACGGGACGAGGCGACCGAGGCCACCATCCTGGGACCGTTCCACGTCCCCGGCGCGCCCTTCCGCGACCCCGGCGCCTCCATCGTGCTGGACGACGCCGAAGGAGAGGCCCTGCTGGTGAGCGGGACCGTCACCGGCGTCGGGGGCGAGCCGGTCGCGGGGGCCGTGGTGGACGTGTGGCAGGCCGGACCCGACGGCCACTACGACGTGCAGGACGCCGAGCAGCCCGAGCACAACTTCAGGGGCCGCTTCAGGACAGACACCCAGGGGAGGTACGGCTTCGCGACCCTGCGGCCCGTCAGCTACCCCATCCCCGACGACGGCCCGGCGGGCAGGCTGCTGCGCGCGACGGGACGCCATCCCTGGCGACCGGCGCACATCCACGTGATGGTCACCGCCGAGGGATACCGGACGCTGACCACGGCCGTCTTCGACGCGCGGGACACCTACATCGGCTCGGACGCGGTCTTCGGGGTCAAGGAGAGCCTGGCCAGGACGTTCACCCCGGGTTCTGACGGTCTCCTCCACCTGGAGGAGCACTTCAGGCTGCGCCCCGCCCCCTGAGGGCCGTCGCCGCCGAACGGTTACCAACCACCCCTTGACCCGAAAAAACACGACAGTAGGATCGCTATACGCACAACGGTGCGCATAGCGCACACACGAGGGCACGGCCCTCCACACCCTTGGGAGCAACCGACGTGTCTCGACCGGCACACTTCGACCTCGTCGTCATCGGCGGCGGCCTCGGCGGCGTCGCCGCAGCCCTCGCCGCGGCGCGGCTCGGCCTGCGCGGCGTCGTGGTCAGCGAGTCCGACTGGATCGGGGGCCAGGTCTCCAGCCAGTGCGTCCCGCCGGACGAGCACCCCTGGATCGAGTCGGTCGGGTGCACCCGGACCTACCGGGACTTCCGCGACCGGGTGCGTGACTTCTACCGGCGCAACTACCCGCTGAACCCGGCCGCCAGGGGAACCCGCCTGCTCAACCCGGGCTCGGGGAACATCGGCCCGCTGAGCCACGAACCCCACGTCGCACGCCTGGTCCTTGAGGAGATGCTGGCGCCGTGGATCAGCCGGGGGCTGGTCACCGTGCTGCGCGGCTACCGGGCCGTCGAGGTCCCCGTCGACCGGGACGAGATCCGCGGCGTGCTGGTGCGCGACGCCGAGGGCCACGACGTGGAGCTGACCGGGAGGTTCTATCTCGACGCCACCGACCTCGGCGACGTGATCGACCTCGCCGGGGCGGAGCACGTCTTCGGCGCAGAGAGCGTCGCGCAGACCGGAGAGCCGCACGCCCTGCCCGGGGCCGCCGACCCGTTCGACCAGCAGGCGATCACCTGGGCCATGGTGCTCGGCTGGCACCCGGGGACCGACAACGTCGTCGAACGGCCCGCGGACTACGACGCCTGGCGCTCCTACCAGCCCCCGGAGTGGCCGGGGCCGCTGCTGAGCTGGGAGATCAGCGACCACGTCACCCACAGGACCCGCACCAGGCCGCTCTTCGTCACCGAGCCGTCCCCCGGCGGCGTCCGCTACGACCTGTGGCACGCCAGGCGGGTGCTCGACTCCGGCCACCTCGACGGCGGCTGGTCCGACGTGACCGTCGCCGCCTGGCCGATGATGGACTACTCCAGGCTGCCGCTCATCGGCGTCGACGAGCCGACCAGGCTGCGCGCCCTCGCCGACGCCCGGCAGCTCTCGCTGTCGTTCCTGTACTGGATGCAGACCGAGGCCCCCAGGCACGACGGCGGAACCGGCTACCCGGAACTGCGGCCGCGCGGCGACCTGACCGGGACTCCGGACGGGCTGGCCAAGATGCCCTACGTCAGGGAGAGCCGTCGTATCACCGCCGAGTTCACCCTCCTCGAACAGCACATCGGCGTCGAGGCCAGGAGGGGACTCGAAGGGGCCGAGCGCTTCGCCGACAGCGTCGGCGTCGCCGCCTACCGGATCGACGTCCACCCCTCGACCTCGGGCCGCCCGACCGTGGACATCGACACCTGGCCGTTCCAGATCCCACTGGGCAGCCTGATCCCGGTCAGGGTCGGGAACCTGCTGCCCGCCGCGAAGAACATCGGCGCCACCCACCTGACCAGCGGCGCCTACCGGGTGCACCCCGGCGAGTGGACGGTCGGCGAGGCCGCGGGCTCGCTCGCGGCCTTCTGCGTCCTGCGGGGGCTTCGGCCCTCCCAGGTGCGGGCCGACGAGGTACGGCTCGCCGAGTTCCAGGCGACGCTCACCGGCGTCGTCGGGATCGAACTGGAATGGCCCCGCTACGAGGCCCTGTCCCCGCGCCACAGGTTCGGCTACGTGACGGCGCCGGTCCTGAACGGAAGCCCCGCGTGACCCCGCCGCTGCGCCGTCTGCGCCTGGCCCACGGGGGCCTCGCCGGTCTGGCCGAGGCCGTACGGTCCGGGGCCCTGCCCGCGGACGAGCCGTTGCTCGCCTCGCTGGAGCGCGTCGCCTCCCAGGACCCGGCCCTGCACGCCTTCACCCAGGTCCTCGCCGACGCCGTACCGGGAACGGAGGGTCCGCTGGCCGGGCTGCCCATCGCGGTCAAGGACAACATCGACGTCGCGGGCCACGTCACGAGCCTCGGCCTCCCCCTCGACGCGCGGCCCGTGGCCGGGCGGGACGCCGAGGTGGTCACCCTGCTGAAGGAGGCGGGAGCCGTACTCGTCGGCAAGACCAACCTGCCCGAGCTGGCCTCCTCAGCCGTGACGAGGAACCCGCACCACGGCGACGCCCGCAACCCGTGGGACCCGGAGCGGACGGCCGGGGGGTCGAGCGGGGGCTCCGCCGTCGCGGTGGCCGCCGACATGGTGGCCGCGGCGCTGGGCACCGACACGGCGGGCTCGACGCTGATCCCGGCCGCGCTGACCGGCGTGTGCGGGATGCGTCCCACCCACGGCCGTCTCAGCACCCGGGGCGTCGTGCCGCTCAGCCCCACCTTCGACACCGTCGGCGTGATGGCCTGGGAGCCACGGGACGTCGCGCTCGTCTTCGGCGTGCTCGACGGCTCCGCCGGAAGGACTCCCGCAGAAGTCGACCTCGCCGGGCTGCGGGTCGGCGTCCTGACCGGCTGGTTCCGCGAGGCCGAGCCCGGCGTGCTCGCCCGCTTCGACGAGGCCGTCGCCAGGCTCGCCGAGGCGGGCGCCGTACCCGTGCCCGTCGAGCTACCGGCCGCGCCGGTCGTGCGGGAGCGGGCGCGCGTCATCTACACCCGCGAGGTCGGCGCCGTCTACTCCGACCTGCTCGACGAGGGCGACGAGGACACGGTCTACTCGGCCAGCGTGGAACGGCGCCGGGTCCCCGGCGCCGACGACGTGGGCTACGCGCGAGCGCTGCGCTTCCGCGAGGAGTGGCGGCGGGAGGTCGAGGCCGCCTTCGCCGACACCGACGTGCTGGCCTGCCCGACCACGCCGATCACCGCGCCCAGGATCGACACCGCCACCGAGGAGACGACCTCGACGCTGATGGCCTTCACCTACCCGTTCTGCCTGGCGGGCGTGCCCGCGCTCAGCCTGCCCTGCGGTCTCCAGGACGGCCTGCCCGTCGGCATGACGCTCGTCGCGCCCTCGGGAGCCGACCTCGGGCTGCTCGACGTGGGAGCCGCCCTGCCCGTCCATTCCCGCCCTTACCCCCCACCACCCAGGGAGCACCACCCATGAACACCTCAAGGATCGGCCTCGCCGCCTGCGCCGCGGCACTCGCCCTGGCGACGGCCTGTTCCGCCTCCGCCGCCCCGAAGACCTCTCCCGCGGAAACCTCCCGCACGGTCGTCATCGACTACGTCCCCGGCGTCTCGCCCTTCCCCTACTTCGACACCGCCTACCGGGGCGCCGCCGAGCAGGGTAAGAAGTACGGCTACCAGGTCAAGTACGTGCCGGTCTCCGCCTACGACGCCACGACCCAGAACACCGTCCTCAACGCCGAACTCGCCTCCCACCCCGACTTCCTGCTGGTCTCGCCGGTTGACGACGTCTCGCTGCGGCCCGCCGTGCAGCGCTACATCGACGCCGGGATCCCGGTCATCACCGTCGGCGGGACGCTCAAGGACACCACGGGACTGGTCGCGCAGATCGCCACCGACAACTACCAGGGCGGCAAACTCGTCGCCGAGCACTTCGGCAGACAGCTCGGCGGCAAGGGGACCGTCGCCGTGCTGAACATCGCCCCCGGCAGCTCGACCGTCGACGACCGGGTCAAGGGCTTCAACGACACGATGCGGGCGAACTTCCCCGGCATCACGGTCCTCAAGGAGCAGTACGGCGGCGCCACGGTCCCGTCGAACCAGCAGGCGGTCCGTGGCCTGCTGCTGGCCCACCCCGAGACCAACGCCGTCTTCGGCGCGACCGAGGTCAACGGCGAGGGCGCCATCGCCGCCGTCGCCGCAGTCGGCAAGACGGGGCAGATCCAGGTCGCCGCGTTCGACGCCTCCCCCGAGGAGGTCAAGCAGCTCAGGGCCGGGAAGATCTCCTTCCTCTCCGTCTCCCAGCCGGGCAACCAGGCCGCGCTCGCCGTCGACTTCGCCCACGCCTACCTGACCGGGGACAAGGCCTCCATCAAGCCCTCGACCCTGGTCCCCAACGTCGGCGTCACCAAGGACAACATCGACGACCCCGCCATCACGCCCCTGCTCTACACCTCGGGGAGCTGACCCGTGCACCTCTACCTGCACGAGACCCTCGACCCGGTCAGGTCACCCGGCGCCCACACCCGCTACCTCGACGAACTCGGCCACGTCGTCACCACCGAGGGCAACGCCAGGGGTTCGGCGGGCGGGCGCTGCGTCGCCGCCTGGGTCCCGGTCTTCCTGACCGGCCAGTGGCCGCAGATCATCGGCTTCTGGCAGATGCCCGGCGGCTGGGACGGCTTCGCCGAGCACTTCGACACCCACCCCGAGCTGTTCCACGAACCCCTTGAGCGCTGGTACGGCGAGCGCTCCGGCGGCTTCGACCGCGTCCTGGTCGGCACCGACTACACCCCGACGCTCGACGACATCGTCACCGGGGGCCTGCGCGCCCCGGTCGTGCTGCACGAGACGGTCCGCCTCAGGCCGGGGGGAACACCCAAGTATCTCGACCGGGTCGGCGCGCTGAAGGAGGAACTCGACCGGCAGCGGTACGGCTTCGGCGTGCTCGGCGCCTACGAGGTGGCCTTCCGCAACCGGAGCGAGGCGATCGTGGTCTGGGCCTTCCCCGACTTCGCCACGCTGACCCGCACCCGGTCGGCCCCCGGGGACTTCCCCGAGCTGGCCGCCTGGCACGACGAGAGCGCTCGCATGGAGACGGCGAACACCGGCGTGGTCGTCCGCCCGACCTCCTGGTCCCCGCTGCGCTGACCCCCGTCCGACCACCACACAGGAGCACACCGGATGAAGCAGGAACAGGGCAGGGTCGCCGTCGTCACCGGAGGCGGCGGGGACATCGGCGGGGTGACCTGCGCGAAACTGGCCGAGGACGGCTGGACCGTCGTCGTCACCGACCTCGACCTCACCCGCGCCCGCGAGGTCGCCGCCGGAATCACCGCCTCCGGTGACCTGGCCGAGGCCGACGAGCTCGACGTCGGGGACCCCGCCCAGATCACCGACCTCGTGACCAGGACCGGCGAACGGTTCGGCCGCCTCGACGCGCTCGTCTGCGCCGCCGGGGTCGAGCCGCCACAGAACCTGGCGGACCTCGACGTCGAGGCGTGGGCGCTGACCCTCGACGTCAACCTCAGGGGCCCCGCCCTGCTGGCCAGGGCGGCACTGCCGTGGTGGACCAGGCAGCGCTCCGGCGCCCTGGTCAACATCGCCTCACGCACCTGGCTCGGGGGCGGCCACCCCGCCTACGCCGCCTCGAAGGCCGGTCTCGTCGGGCTCACCCGGTCGCTGGCCCTCGAACTCGCGCCGATCGGCGTGACCGTCAACGCCGTCGCCCCCAGCTTCGTCCGTACCCGCTTCGCCAGGCAGCGCGGCGACGAGAGCGTTCTCGACGCCTACGCCGAGCGGGTCAGGGCGGCCACCCCGATGGGAGAACTGGTCCGTCCCGAGGACGTCGCCAACGCCGTCGCCTTCCTGGCCTCGGCGCGGGCGGCCCGTGTCACCGGCGAGGTGCTGCACGTGTGCGCGGGCTCCCAGCTCCCCCTGTTCGTCAGCTGACCCCTCCAGGCGTACGGCCCCGCCGTACCCCTCGAAAACCACCTCCGAGACCGCCTGACCAGACCCCCCGTCCGGGAGATCCCATGACATCCACGGCAGAGACCGCGACACCGGGCCCCGCGCCCGACGCCCCGGCGGCCGTCCTCGAAGCGCGCGGCCTGACCAAGCGCTACGGCTCCGTCGTCGCGCTGTGCGACGTCACCCTCGACCTGAGAGCGGGTGAGGTGCTCGCCCTGGTCGGCGACAACGGCGCGGGCAAGAGCACGCTGCTGAAGATCCTGTCGGGCAACACGACCCCGTCCGAGGGGACGCTGCTGGTCAACGGCGAGCCCACGGTCTTCCGCGGCCCGACGGACGCCACGGCGGCCGGGGTCGCAACCGTCTACCAGGACCTCGCGCTCGCCCTCGACCTGGACGTCACCGGCAACCTGTTCCTCGGCAGGGAGATCGTCTCCTCCTCCCTCCCCGGCCGCCTGCTGGGCTGGCTCGACAGGAAGGAGATGCGCAGGCGGACCGAGGCGGCGCTCGAACGGGTGCGCATCCACGTCCCCGACGTCACCCGCGAGTGCGGCGACCTGTCCGGCGGGCAGCGCCAGGCGGTCGCCATCGCCCGCGCCGTCACCTGGTGCGAGCGGGTGCTGTTGCTGGACGAGCCGACCGCCGCCCTCGGCGTCGAGCAGCAGCGCGAGGTGCTCAACCTCATCGACCACGTCAGGGGCATGGGCACCGCGGTCGTCCTGGTCAGCCACCAGCTCCCCCACGTCATGGAGATCGCCGACCGCGTCGCGGTGCTGCGCCGGGGACGGCTGGTCGCGCTCGCCGACCGCGAGACGGTCACCGTCGAACGCCTCGTCAGCCTGATCACCGGCCTTGAGGGCGAGGCCGACGAACGGACGGGGCTGCCGATCTCCCCGAAGAACACCTCACACGGAGGCACGCGATGACCCAGACCCAGCCCTCCGTCAGGATCACCGCGCCCCGGCTCACCGCCGTCGGGGAACGCGCGGGCAGCCTGTGGACCCTCGGCGTGCTCGTCCTCATCGTGGCCGCGTTCTTCGTCGCGGTGCCGCAGTTCCACTCCAAGGCGGCCTGGGTGGCGACGTCCCTGGCCGCGACGGAGGTGATCCTGCTCAGCCTCGGTCAGACCTTCGTCGTCGTGGGACGCGGCATCGACCTGTCCGTCGGCGCCAACCTCGGCCTGTCCGGGATGGTCTCCGGCTGGGCGATGACCCAGATGCTCGGCGGGACGGGCCTGTCGCAGGCGGCGATCCTCGTCGTCGGCGCCGTCGTCGCGGTCGTCACGGGCACGCTCGTCGGCACCGTCAACGGCCTCGTCGTCACCCGGCTGGGGATCATGCCGCTGATCGCGACGCTCGGCATGATGGGCGCGGCAACCGGCGTCACCCAGCTGATCAACGACGGTCAGGACATCTCCACCCTTCCCCCGGACATCTTCGCCATCGGCAACAGCGCGGTCCTCGACGGCTGGATCCCGGTCCCGGTCCTCGTGACGGTGGTCATCACGGCCGGGGCGGCCCTGCTGCTGCACCGGACCCGGTTCGGACGGCACTGTTACGGCATCGGCAGCAACCCCGAGGCCGCGGCGCGCACCGGTATCCGGGTCGGGCGGCACACCACGGCGGTCTACGCGCTGGCGGGTTCGCTGGCCGGGGTCGCCGGGTTCCTGGTGATGGCCCAGCTGGCCAGCGCGTCGGTGACGGCCGGGCAGACCTCCGAGCTGTCGGCCATCGCCGCCGTCGTCATCGGCGGCGTCAGCCTGTTCGGCGGGCGCGGCAACATCGCCGGGGCCGTCATCGGGACGCTCATCATCACGGTGCTGCAGACCGGGCTGGTCGTGGCGAGCGTCAGCTCCTCCTGGCAGACCATCACCGTCGGCGTGGTGCTGGTCGCCGCGGTCTTCGCCGACCAGCAGCGCCTGCGGCTCGCCCGCCGTACCTGACCGGCTCCTGTGACGTGCCTCGGCGTGGATAACCGCTGGCCGCGCGCCGACCGCGCGTGGCAGGGTGTGACGGTGCCTGGATTGCCGCGTTCCGTCGCCGAGGCCGTCGCCGCCGAGCATGACGGTGTACGGCTGCGCTACCTGTTCTTCTGGGGTCACCGGCCGCCGCGCGGGGGCGGGGTCGGCGCCGGGTGCCTGAGCCAGTGGTGGGAGGCGCCCTTCCCCGCGGAGAACGACTTCGGCGGCGGCGAGCACGTCTTCCGCTCCGCCGAGCACCACATGATGGCGCACAAAGCGTGGCTGTTCGGCGACGACGAGACGGCGGCCGCGGTCCTCACGGCGCCGCACCCCGGCGAGGCCAAACGGCTCGGCCGGGAGGTCCGCGGCTTCGACGAGGCCGTGTGGGAGGAGCACCGCTACGCGATCGTGGTGCGCGGCAACACCGCCAAGTTCGGTGCGAACCCGGAGCTCGGGGACTTCCTGCTCGGCACCGGGAGGCGCGTCCTGGTCGAGGCCAGTCCCGTCGACAGGATCTGGGGCATCGGGCTGACCGCCGACGACGAACGAGCCGCCTCCCCCGGCACCTGGCAGGGCCTGAACCTGCTCGGCTTCGCCCTCATGGACGTCCGCGACCTCCTGGAGGAAACCCCCTGAGAAAGGTTCCGTGAAAGCGATCGGACGGATCGGGTGAGAAGGGATGACCGCCGACCGCGCTGGAAACGGGAGACCTTCGTGACCTCGATCTCATGGGCCGTCCGTCCGGGGAGTCCCGAGGCCGTGCCTCACTCCCTCGACGAGGCCGAGGGGTTCAGCGCGATCTTCGACGCCCACTTCGCCGAGATCCACCGCTACGTCGCCCAGCGGCTGGGGGACGACGTCGCGGAGGACATCGTCGCGGAGACGTTCCTCACCGCGTTCCGCAAGCGGTCGCGCTACGACCCGTCCCGCGCCGGGGTGCGGGCCTGGCTGTACGGCATCGCGACCAACCTCGTCGGCAGGCAGCGCCGGGGCGAGGTGCGCACGCTGCGCGCGCTCGGCCGGCACGGCCTCGACCCGGACGCCCCCGGGCACGAGGAGCGCGTCGCGGCGCGGGTCAGCGCGGAGAGCCTGCGGCCGAGTCTCGCCGCGGCCGTCGCCGAGCTCCACCAGCGTGACCGTGACGTCCTGCTCCTGGTCGCCCTCGCCGACCTCAGCCACGAGGAGGTCGCGGCGGCCCTCGGCATTCCCTACGGAACCGTGGGATCACGCCTGAGCCGGGCCAGACGGAAACTGCGCGCCATCCTTGGCGAGACCAACCCGATGCTCGACCCCGAGGAGACGCGCCGTGGATGAACTGGAGAAGCTCCGCGAGCTGTACGGCGAGCCACGGCCCGACCCGGTTCTCAAGGCCAGGGTGCGCCAGGCCCTGGACGCCGAGGCAGGACGGCCGCGCCTGAGGTTCACCAAGGGGATCACCGGTGTGCTCGCCGCCACGGCGACGGTGGTCACCGTGGTGGCGGTGGCGGTCGTGGTCACGGGGGCCACGACCGCCGAACCGGAACAGGTCGTGTCGCCGGGCGTCACGACGACGGTCTCCGGGCGGTCGATCCTGTTGGCCGCCGCGGTGACCGCCGAGGCGGGTCCCGAGAACGACGGCGCGTACTGGCACGTCAGCAAGCTGAACCGGCGGACCTACCCGGAGACGTTCGGCGCCGAGGGCGACCGCTACCGGGTCGCCGAGTCACAGCTCACCGAGCAGTGGGTCACCGAGGACGGCGAGGTCTGGGTGGGGACCCGCTCCCTGGGCACGCGCCCCGCGAGCGAGACCGACAAGAAGGCCTGGCGCCGGGACGGCTCCCCCACCGAGTGGCGGGTCCCCGGGGGGACGCTGTCCACCGAACCCGGCAGGGGCCACCTCGAAACCGTGCCCGACGGGACGGCGTTCAGCATGGCGGGCAGGAAGATGACCCTCGAACAGATCAGGGGGCTGCCGACCGACCCCGTCAGCCTGCGGGAACAGGTCGCCGAGCTGGTCAGGGACGCGCCGGGCGGCTCGCTCGACGGCGTCGTCGCGGACGCGCTCAGCGGCCTGCTGTGGAGCAAGCCGTCGCCGCCGAAGGTGCGCGCCGCCGCCTACCGGGCGCTGGCCGACCTGCCCGAGGTGCGCTATCTGGGTGAGGCGGAGGACGAACAGGGCAGGGCGGGGGCGGCCTTCTCCTTCACCCTGCAGACCGCGGGCTCCTCACGGCTCCCGGCGACCGTGCGGCGGACCCTGGTCATCGACCCCGTCACCTCACAGGTGCTGTCCTCGACCGTCACCGGCAGGCCGGGCACCGGGGACGACCAGGTCGAGGTGGTGCTCGACGCGGGCTGGACGACGGAGAAGCCCGCCGTACCCGCCCTGCCGTGACGTGCGGGAGGATCAGCTCAGACAGGCGGAGGCGGCCGCCAGGTCGCGGAGCTGGTCGGCGAAGGCGAGGGCCTGCTCGGCCGTCATGCGGGGCTCGGAGCCGACGTAGAAGACCACGATGTCGCCGTTGAGCGAGGTCGTGGCGGTGAACGGAAGTGTTGGGGAGATAACCATGATGCTCCGCATTCTCGCGTGCCCCACCGACAGTTCGCACATGGTTTACCTCTCTCTCCTCCTGGAGGCCCGGTGAGTGACTCCCCCGCGCGGTGGCGTCAGGTGCGCGACCACCTGAACGGGAACCGGCACGCCCTGACGCGTGCCGCCGCCCTGCGCCACCCCGGCCTCGGCCGCGCCGGATCGACCCACCTGCTGACCCGTCCCGGCTGGCTGCCGGATGACCCGCTGCCGTTCGGCGACGTCCGCCCGGTGTGGCACGACGACGTTCCCCCCTCCCCCGTCACCGGCACCGAGGCTCAGGCCCGCCCGTTCCTGCCGGAGAACAGCACCACCTACGCGCGGGCCATGGCGGCCCACGGCAGGCCGAAGCTGTTCGAGAACCGGGTGTGCTACCGGCTGCTCGACGCCGCGTGGCCGAGGCTCGACCTCGGGCGGGGCCACTACTTCGACGCCGTGGACGTCGGGGAGGCCGCGGCCCACGAGCTGGCCAGGGCCGGCCTGCTCGGTCTCGGCGAGGGGGCGCTGCCGTTCAGGACCCTCGTGGGAGACCCGACGAACCTGGCCGGACGGCCCACGCTGCCCGCCGTCTCGGTGCTGACCCTGCGACGCGACAGCCGTACGGGAGAGGCGACGTTCGTCCTGCACTGGCGGGACCCCGCGCGGGTCGCCCACGCGGGCGGCCTCTACCAGGTCATGCCGGTCGGGGTGTTCCAGCCCGTGCGCGCCGAGACCGAGGCCGCGGACCTCGACCTGTGGAGGTGCGTCGTGCGGGAGTACGCCGAGGAGTTCCTCGGCCTTCCCGAGCTGTACGGCGAAGCGTTCGACCACGACTCCTGGCCCTTCCACCTGCGGATGGAGAAGGCCCGTGCCGAGGGAGCCGTCAGGCCGCTGGTGCTCGGCCTCGGGGTCGATCCGCTGACGTTCGCGACGGACATTCTGGCCGTGACGGTCTTCGAGGCCGAGGCATACGACGACCTCCTCGGGGCCGTGGTCGAGGAGAACGAGGAGGGCCGGGTCGTCGGGACGGCCATCCCCTTCGACGCCGCCCACGTGGCCCGCTACGTCAGCGAGAAGCCGACGCAGGCGGCGGGCGCCGCCGTACTGGAACTGGCGTGGAGGCACCGGCACGCCCTGCTGGCATGAAGGAGGGCGGCGTCCCCGCCTGCCGAAGCCCCATCGGCAGGCGGGGACGCCGTCCGTACGGCGCGGCCCTCAGGAGAGGCCCGCGATGTCCTCCGCCCAGTGGCAGGCCACCCGGTGTCCCGGCACGACCTCCCTGACCTGCGGAACCTCGTCGGCGCAGCGGGTCTCGCGCCGGAAGGGGCAGCGGGTGTGGAACGGGCAGCCGCTCGGCGGGTTGGCCGGGCTGGGCAGGTCGCCGCTGAGGATGATCCGCTCGCGCCGCGACTCGGCGACCGGGTCGGGCAGCGGCACCGCCGACATCAGCGACACGGTGTAGGGGTGCAGCGGGCGTTCGAACAGCTCCCGCGAGTCCGCCTCCTCCACGAGCCTGCCGAGATACATGACGCCGACCGTGTCGCTCATGTGCCGCACCACGGCCAGGTCATGGGCGATCAGCAGCGTCGTCAGCGACAGCGTCCGCTTGACCTCCTGGAGCAGGTTGACGATCTGCGCCTGGACCGAGACGTCCAGCGCGGAGACCGGCTCGTCGGCGATCAGCAGGTCGGGTTCGAGGATGATCGCCCTGGCGATGCCGACCCGCTGACGCTGGCCGCCGGAGAACTCGTGCGGGTAGCGGTGCTCGGCCGCGCGCGGCAGTCCGACCTGGTCCAGCGTGCGCAGCACCTTGGCCCGCCACTCCCTACGTCCCCCGGGCACACCGTGCACGCGCAGCGGCAGCTCCAGGATGTCGCCGACGCTCTGGCGCGGGTTGAGGCTGGCCATCGGGTCCTGGAAGACCATCTGCATCCGGCGCCGCATCGGGCGCAGCCCGCGCTCGCGCATCCCGGCCAGGTCGACGCCGTCGAAGAGCACGCTTCCCGAGGCGACAGGTTCGAGCCGCAGCAGCGCGCGTCCCAGGCTGGACTTGCCGCAGCCGGACTCCCCGACCAGCCCGTAGGTCCGACCCCTCGGCAGGTCGAGGCTGACCCCGTCGACCGCGCGGACGTACTCGACGGGCCGGTTGGTGACCGCGGCACGCCTGGCCGGGTAGCGCACCCGCAGGTCGCTGATCCGCACCAGTGGCTCGGGACTCCCGCCCCCGGAGGGGGCCTGCGGCTCCCGCGTGGTGACGGAGACCGGGACCGGAGCGTCGCCCCCGGGGTGGACGCACCGGTGCCGGTGGCCGGGAGAGTCGTCGGTCATGGGCAGGTCGGGGACCATGCACGCCTCGTCGGCGACCGCGCACCGGGAGGCGAACGAGCACCCCGACTCCCAGGGCAGCCGGTCGAACGGCGAGCCGGGGATCGGGGTGAGCGCCACGTCCCTGGGCGAGTCGAGCGCCGGGATCGAGGCCAGCAGGCCACGGGTGTAGCGGTGCATGGGCCTGCGGAACAGCTCCGGCGCCGAAGCCGTCTCGACGACCCGCCCGCCGTACATCACGTTGACCCGGTCGGCCAGGCCCGCGACGACGCCCAGGTCGTGTGTGATCATCAGCAGCGCGGCGCCGTGGTCACGGGCGAGCCTGGCCAGCAGTTCGAGGACCTGGGCCTGGATCGTGACGTCGAGCGCCGTGGTCGGCTCGTCGGCGATCAGCAGCTTCGGGCCGCACGCGATGGCGATGGCGATCATGACGCGCTGGCGCATGCCGCCGGAGAGCTGGTGGGGATACTGCCGCAGTCTGCGGACCGGGTCGGGGATGCCGACCTCGCGCAGCAGTTCCTCGGCGCGGGCCCCGGCCGCCGCCTTCGACAGGCCGGTGTGGCGCAGCAGGACCTCGGTGATCTGCACGCCGATCGGCACGACCGGGTTGAGCGAGGTCATCGGGTCCTGGAAGACCATCGCCAGGTCACGGCCGCGCCTGGCCGAAAGCTGCCGGTCGTTCAGCGTGGTCAGGTCCTCGCCGTCGAACACGATCTCGCCCTCGACCCGCGCCGAGCCGGGCAGCAGCCCGAGCAGCGCGAGCGCGGTCGCGGACTTGCCGCAGCCGGACTCGCCGACCAGCGCCACGACCTCCCCGGCCTCGACGGTCAGGCTGACGCCGTCAACGGCGGTGGTGGACACGGACTGGGTGGAGGTGAACCGTACCCGGAGGTTCCGGACGTCGAGCAGGGACATGGTCACCTCGTGGTCTTCGGGTCGAGGACTTCGCGCAGGGCCTCACCGACGAGGGTGAAGCCGAGTGCCGTGACGGCGATGCAGGCGCCGGGCAGCAGCGCCAGGTGGGGAGCGCTCTCCAGCCGGGCCTGCGCCTTGACCAGCATGCGGCCCCACTCGGCGACCGTCGGGTCTGCCTGGCCGAGACCGAGGAACGACAGCGCGGCCACCTCGATCGTCGCCGTCGCCAGCACGAGGGTCGCCTGGACGATCACCGGCCCTACCGAGTTGGGCAGCATCTGGCCGAACACGATCCTGCTCGTCGGCACCCCGACCGAGCGGGCCGCGACCACGTAGTCCAGCCCCCGCTGGGCCAGCATCGACCCCCTGAGCAGGCGGGCGAACACCGGCACCTGCGCCGCCGCGATGGCGATCATCACGGCGACCGGGCTGCGGCCCATCACCGCGGCGACGCTCACCGCGAGCAGCAGCGCGGGGATCGACAGCATCACGTCGGTCACCCGCATCGCCAGCGTGTCCACCCAGCCGCCGAGCCCTCCGGCGAGCAGGCCGACCAGCGCCCCGACGAGCAGCCCGAGCCCGGTCGCGGTGATGCCGATGACCAGTGACTGCCGCGCGCCGTACACCAACTGGGTGAAGAGGTCGGAGCCGAAGCTGTCGAGACCGAGCAGGTGACCGGGACCCGGCCCTGGCACCGACGACGGGGTGATCTTCCCCGCCCACTCGGCGCTGCCCGGCTCGTACGGCGTCAGCAGCGGCGCGGCCAGCGCGACCACCGTGAACAGCAGCACGATGACGCCTCCGGCGATGGCCGACCTGCGGCGCAGCAGCCTGCGCAGCGCGACCCGCCACGTCCCACCGGGCCGCGCCGGGACGGCTTCCTGGGCGAGGACCGGGGCGCTCATCGCTGCCTCGCCCTGGGGTCGATGACCGCGTACGACACGTCCACCAGCAGGTTGACGACCGCGTAGATGACCGCGATGAACAGCACGAATCCTTGGAGCACCGGATAGTCCAGATGGTTGACGGCGGTGAACAGGAACTCCCCGACCCCGTTGAGCGCGAACACCGTCTCGGTGAGCACAGCCCCGGCCAGCAGGGCACCTGCCTGCAGGCCGATCGTGGTCGAGACGGGCAGCAGCGCGTTGCGCATGACGTGCCTGCGCCGGATCACCGCCCTGGTCAGGCCCTTGGCGCGCGCGGTGCGGACGAAGTCCTCGTTCATCACTTCCAGCACCGAGGCCCTGGTGATCCGCACGATGATCGCCAGCGGGATCGCCCCGAGGGCCATCGCGGGCAGGATCAGGTGCAGCAGCGCGTCCCAGGCGGCGTCCCACTCCCCGGTCAGCACCCCGTCCAGCACGTAGAGGCCGGTCGGGTGGGTCGCGTCGAGCCTGACGTCCTGGCGTCCCGCCGTCGGCAGCCAGCCGAGCCGGATCGCGAAGACGTACTTCAGGAGGTAGGCCAGGAAGAACACCGGCACCACGACCCCCAGCAGGGAGGCCCCGACGGACAGGTGGTCGAGCGGGCCGCCCTTGCGGCGGGCGGCGAAGTAGCCGAGCGGGATGCCGACCACGATCGCCAGGCCGAGCCCGGCGACCGCCAGTTCGACGGTCGCCGGGAAACGCTCGAAGAAACTGCCCACCACGCTCTGCCCCGTCCTGATGGAGGAGCCGAGGTCGCCCCGCGCGAGCCGTTCGAGGAAGAGCAGGAACTGCTCGGGGAGCGACCGGTCGAACCCGTACAGGTGGTTGACCCGGTCGATCCCCTCCTGGGTGGCCCGCTCCCCGAGCAGTGCCCGCGCCGGGTCCCCGGGCAGCAGCCGCAGCCACACGAACAGCAGCAGGCTGAGTCCGAACAGCACCGGCACCACCAGGGCCAGCCGCCGGGCGACGAAGGCGATCATCTCTTCTGTTCCCTAGCCCTTGATCTCAAGGGTGTTCCACACCTCGGCCGCGAGCGGGCTGGTGACGTAACCGGTGATCCTGGGCGAGAGCGCGAGCGAGGGGACCGGGTGCGCGACCGGGATGCCCGGCAGCAGGTCCATGAGCTCCTTACTCACCGTGGCGTACTTCTCGCCCTGCTCGGCCAGGTTGCGCGCGCTGCGCGCCGCGGCGACCGACTCGAACAGCTTCTTGTCCTCGAAGCCCCACTCGACGGTCTTGCGGCCGAAGAAGATGCCGAGGAAGGTGTCGGCGCTGTTCATGATGCCCGTCCCGCCGAGGAGGTACAGGCCGTGGTCGGTCTTGGCCTTGATCCGCTCCAGGTACTCGGGGCTCCACTTCTCCGGCACGGCGTTGACCTTCAGCCCGACGGCCTCAAGCTGGGTGCGGATCGCCACGAAGGTGTCCTCGGGGCTCGGCATGTACGGCCTCGACGTACCGGTCGGGTAGTTGAACGTGACCGTCTTGCCGACCGCGCCCGCCTCCTCAAGGAGCTTCTTCGCCTTGGCCGGGTCGTAGTCGTAGGTCGCGACGCTGTCGGCGTAGCCGTTGACCGGCGGCGGGATGAACTGCTCGGCGGGCTTGGTGCCCGCGGGCAGCGTCTGCGAGACGATCGCCTGCTTGTCGAGGGCGTGGGCGATGGCCTTGCGGACCCTGATGTCGGCCAGCAGCGGATCCGCCTGGTTCATGCCGAGATAGAGGATGTTGAGCGGCTCCCTGGGCAGGACCTGGAAGCCCGCGCCGGACAGCCCCTGCACGTCCGCGGGCGCGACCAGGTCGTAGCCGTCGATCTCCCCGCTCTGCAGCGCCTGCAGCCTGGCGGTGCCGTCCGGGATGATCCGCACCACGATCTTGTCGATCTTCGGCTTCCCGCCCCAGTAGGTGGGGTTGGCGCGCAGCGTCAGCCGCTGCCCCTTCTCCCACGACTCGAACAGGTACGGTCCCGTGCCGGTGGGGTGCGCCGTCGAGTACTCGTTGCGCCGGACGTCCCCGGAGGCGCCGGGGTCGTCGGCCTTGTACTGCTTGAGGGCCGTCGGGCTCTGCATCGCGAACGACGAGATGGCCAGCGCGGGGATGAGGCTGCCGTAGGGGCGGGTCAGCGTGATGGTGACCGCGTCGCCCTGCGCCGCGCAGCCCTTGTAGATGCCCTTGGTGAGCGCCGGGTTGTCGCTGGTCTTGAAGCCCGCGAAGACCAGTTGGTACAGGTTGCTGATGTTCTCGGCCTGCAGCGGACCGTTCCAGTTGTACCAGCGCTCGAAGTTGAAGCAGACGGCCTCGGCGTCGAAGGGTGTGCCGTCGGAGAACTTCACGTCCTTGCGGAGCTGGAAGGTGTAGCTCAGGCCGTCGTCGGTCTGCGACCAGGAGGTCGCCAGGCCCGGCGCGGGCTCGGCAGTGCCGGGCTTGATCGACACCAGACCCTCGAAGATCTGGTTGGCGACCCGTGTGCTCTCGCTGTCGGCGACGAACGCCGGGTCCAGCGCGACCGGCTCTGAGGCGGCGGCGAAGACGAACGTCCCCGTCTTCTCGCCGCCCGCGGACGCCTGCCGCGTGCCGCGTTCGCTGGAACAGGAGGTGATCGCCAGCGCGAGACCGGTGGCACCGGCGACTGCGATCAGGCGTCGGACGCGCGTGGTGGTTGGACTCACGGGTCGGCCTTTCTTCAAAACAGGGTGGTTGGAGCTTGTCCCCCGACAGATGCGCTCTCGCGCCGACCGGCCCACCGCGGACTGCCCGTCTCGTACGGCGTAGCCCACGGTGGGCCGACCGTTCCGCACGGGCCAGCCCGCGATGAGCCGACCGTCCCGTACGGCGTCAGCCCGAGGTGAGCCGACCGTCTCGTACGGCGTCGGCCCACGGTCGGCTGACCATCTCGTGCGGGGGTCAGCCGACGGCTGGCTGGCCGTCGATCTCCCCGACCCGCAGTTCGTCCGGGTTCTGCGGCAGGTCGGCGACGGCGGCGCGTACGCCCTCGGTGCCCAGCCTGTTCACCAGGTCGAGCGCGCCGAGGTTGGCCTTGAGCTGTTCGACGCTGCTGGCCCCGAAGAGCACCGAGGCCGTACGCGGGTGGGTGAGGGCGAAGGCGATCGCGAGCTGCGCGGCCGTCGCGCCCAGCGCCTCGGCCCGTGCGGCGAACGCGTCGCGGACCTCCTCGGCGTGCCTGGTCATGCCGGAGGGGCCGAGCGGACGCTCGCTGCTGGCGGCCCGCCGTCCTGCCAGCACGCCGACGGCCAGCACGTTCGTCGTCTGGATCACCAGGTCCCAGCGCTCCATGACCTCGGCCAGCTCACCGTCCTCGCCCATCTTCCTGGCGATTGCCGAGTACGGCAGTTGCAGCACGCTGGGCAGCGGCATGCCCTCCTGGTGCGCGTAGGCGCAGGCCTCGTCGATCTCGGCCGGGGTCGCGTGGTTGATGCCCCAGTACCTCGTCAGCCCGGCCTCGACCAGCCCGGCCATCTGCCGGACGATGTCCTTCATGTCCACGGCGGTCTGGAAGTAGTAGGCCGTGTCCGGGTTGTAGATGACGCAGTCGGCCGCGTCCACCCTCGCCCGGGGCAGGGACTCCGCGAGCTGGTCGCGGAAGGAGGGGCGCGGCCCGCCGTACCAGAGCTTCTCGGTGTGGAAGTAGTCCTCCCTGGCGATGCCCGCCGCGTCCCGCGCCGCCGCGAACCGCATGTCGGTCTCGGAGACCGGATCGTCCGGTCGGGCGGCCGAGGTGTAGTGGCCCACGTCGAACCACGTGACCCCGGCGTTCCTCGCGGTCGTCAGGAACTCGACGATGTCCTCGTGACGCATCCGGTCGTAGGTGTGGTAGGAGCCGATGCTCAGCGCGGACACCTTGGGACCGTTAACGCCCAGGGAGTGATACCTCATCATGCGGCGGTGTCTCCGTACTTCTCGGTTGGGTTCGACCAGCGTGGGCAGCACCGCGAAATTTGTCAATACATTGACCGTCAATACATTGGCAGTCATCATGATGGTTGAATGTCCTGATCGTCCTTCTCCCCCCAGACAAGCGGAGCCGTGCCGTTGCCCAGTGACCGCGCTTTGAACGCCGCGACCGCGCCCGACGCCGTTGAGGACACCACCATGTGGTCCCTGATCGGCCAGGCGGTCGAGTCCGTCCCTCCCCAGATCCCGGGGGTCGACGACGAGGCCATGCGGCTGTGCATGACGCTGCACTGCGCGACGAGCCTCGTGTTCTACGACCTGTCCGCCACCCTCAGGCGCGCCGACATCGTCGCCGCCCCCACGCTCAAACTGCTGCTGATCCTGTACATGTACGGGGAGATGGAGACCCGGGACCTGATCAGGCTCTCCGGGATGAGCCGGGCCGCCGCCTCAGCCCTGCTCGACAAGATCTCCGGCCAGGAGATGATCGAGCGCCGCCTGTCGGAACGCGACCGCAGGACCCACGTCGTCACCCTGTCGGAGAAGGGCAGAACCGCCTTCGTCGAGGCCTTCTCGATCTACAACGCCAGGGAGCGCTACTGGGCCGAGACCCTCACCCCGGAAGAACGCGACCAACTCGTCACCCTCCTCGGCAAACTGGTCAACGCCCGCCTCGACGACGGCAACCTCCGCCGCAGACAGTGACACCCCGGCCCTCTCAAGCTGAGGTCTTAGGACCGTGAGGGCGGCTGTCACCAGCGACCGGACCACACGTGCGGGCCGTGAGACCGGAGGCGGTGAGCACCATGCGAACAGGTCGTGCGGGCCGGAGGTTTTTGGGTCGTGGGGACGGACGGGTCGCGTGGACAGGTCCCGAGCGTCGTGAGGGCACAGCCCGGTCACGAAACGTCCGCGCGAGGTCGCCTCTCCCTATGATCGCGATTTATGACGATCCGCCGCATATTTCCGGTCTTTCTGACGGCCTCCGCCGGGGCCCTGGCCCTGCTGCTCTCGGCCCCAACAGCCGCGTCCGCCTATCCCATCGTCGGCGCCCCCGAGCTGACCCACAACCCCCTCTACACCGTGCCCGCCCTGCCCTCGGTCTCCTGCAAGGCGGTCAAGGGCACCACCAAGGCCTCGACGACGGCCTACCTCAAGAAGATCGTCGGCTGCCTGAACACCGCCTGGGGCAAGCGGGTGAAGGAATTCGTCCCGGCCGAACTGGCTATCAGGAACACCCTTCCCGGCCCCTGCTCCAGCGGCCTCACGGTGTCCGGCTCCGCCGCCACCAGTTGCTACCGCTCCGTCCAGGTGCAACTGCGCTCCGACTGGATCAGGGCCAGCTCCGAGCTGCCCGTCCTCGTCGAGGTCACCCGCGCCTACGCCCAGTTCGTCCAGTCGCAGACGGGCATCAGCGAGGCCTGGTGGGCACTGCGCTACGACGGTGAGGAGGCCGAGATGAACGAGCAGACCCACCGCTTCTACCAGCAGTCCGACTGCCTGACCGGCGTGTCCCTCAAGAGCCTCGGCCGTATGGCCCGCGACTGGGGACCCCTGCTGTCCGCCGAGACGCCCAAGGAGTACGACAGGTTCATCCCCAAGTGGTACGGCAAGCCCGCCAACCGCCTGGCCTGGTTCAAGACCGGATACAACACGGCGAAGCCCGGCGCCTGCAACACCTGGAAGGCCCCCTCCCCCAAGGTCGCCTGACCCCCAAGGCGGCGCGCCCCTGGACGCGCCGCCGTACCCGGGCCATCACCCAGAGAGGAAGCGGAACACCGGAATGCTGTCCCGCAACGCCTCCCCCATCGTGGCCAGCACCACCAGGCACCCCCCGCGACCACCACCCCAAGCACCACGGCCACCACAACCAACCGCACAAGAGCCCACCGAAACCCCATACCGTCTGAGACTCCGGCACAGGGCACAAAGTTCAGCGACCCAGCAGCAGCCGTTCGACGTCACGCCAGAACTTGTCGAAGGACGGCGCCGCCTTACGGGCCTGCTCCATGTCGAAGAGCGCGGCCAGCGCCGCCTGGTCCACGGTCTCCCGGTAGCGCGTGCCATCGGACTTGCGGGCGGAGAGCCACTCCTTGGCACCCCGGATGCCCTCCGGATTCGGCGGCGGAAGCAGCGGATCGGCCAGCCCCCGATGCCCCGACAGGGACTCCGCAGCAGCCAGGAACCACGCCTCGAACTCCCGGCAGGCGAGCACCACCGAGATCTCCCGGTCTCCCCGCGCCTCACGGGCTCTCCGAAATAGCTCAGGACCGAGAGTGGCCGGGCAGTCGTCGTCGGAGTCGATCAGCAGCAGGATCCCTCCCGCGCCGGTGAGCTGGTAGGACGCCTGGAGGACTGCGTTCTCGACCCCGCCACGGGCGACGAGCCTGCTGCGGGGAACGCGGCGCGGCGGAGGGATCCGCACGTCCCAGCACGAGAGCGCCCCGGCGATCCTGCGGAGCAGCACGGGAAGCGCGGACACCTCACCGTCGCCCTCCACGATGGAGGCGATCGTCACCGGACCGGTCATGCGCCCGCCTCCGGGCGGAGCTGGCCGTCGCGCAGCAGTTCGCCGAGGGTGGCGTGCCCCTCTTCGAGGAGAGTACGGCTGACCCCGTCGATCTCGCCGACCACGGTCACCCCGTTCTCCATCGCCACGATCCGCACGGAGGCCGGATCGACGTCGTCCCGGTCGAGCAGCTCGGCGCTCTGCGTGGTGATCACGACCTGGACGAGCTCGCTCGCCTCCGTCAGCGCGTCGAACAACGCCCCGGCCGCCGCGGGGTGGAGCGCGGTCTCCGGCTCCTCGATCGCCACCAGCTTCGCCTGCCCGTCGAGTACGGCGGGCTGGAACAGCGCGGTCAGCACACCGGCCGCGTGCAGGGTCCCCACGGAGATGGCCTCCGGCCCGAACGGCCGCTCAGCGTCCCGGGTACGGAGTTCCACGGCCGAATACTTATCAACGAGCCGCTCGTCCACCCCCAGCGCCTCCGGGACCATCGCGCCGAGGTAGTCGTCGACACGGGCCTTGAACACCGGATATCTGAACGCCAGCTCCCCCAGCACGGGTCCGATGTGCTTCCCCGAGTAGCCGATCCTCCCGGTCCGCTGACTTGACTGGAGCCGCCGCATCTGGTCGACGTCCAGGTGGTGGAAGAGCATGTCCCTGAGGTCGTAGTAGACATCGCTGAAATCCCACCGGGTGGCGGCCAGCGGCAGGTAGAGCCGGTCGGGTTCGATGTCTCCCCCGCCGGTGACCGCCCCGGCCTGCACCTCGAACCGCGGTTCCCCGGAACCGGACTCACCCCGGCGGATGACACAGTGTTCCTCCCTGACGACCAGTGCCCGCTGTCCCGTGAGGTCCCTGCCGACCCTGAATCCGTACTCGACCGACGCCGGTTCACCCGCCAGTTCGGCCCCGAACTCCAGGAGGATCGCGAACTCGTCCGAGGCGCCGGGAGCCTGGCGAAGCACCTCGTCCAGGCCACCACGCGCGGCCAGGGCGTCGGCCGGAGTCCGGTTCAGCGCGTCCTTCACGAACCGGAGCGCGTCAAGAAGGTTGCTCTTCCCCGCCCCGTTCGGCCCCAGCAGGATCAGCAACGGGGTGAAGACGACCTCACAGGAGGCGATGCTCTTGTAGCCGGTCACCCTCATCCGCCGAAGAAACGGCGCTTCCCGCCCCATCACACTCTCCGCACCTTCACATCGCCCCGCCTCAACACTCACCTTCGCCCTGGCCCTCCGGGGACCCCCGGCACGGAAGATCCGCCATGGAGACCGATCCTGCCGAGCCCCAACGACTCACGCCTCAGGCCACCGCCGTGTCCAACGCCCCACCGTACCCGTGAGCCCCCGGCCCCGCCGTACGATCCACCGGCGATTTGACCGCAAACCAACAGCCGCCCAACCCCTTCTCCCCCACCCCCGGTACGCCCTGACCTCGGCACGGCGATGCCGTACAGCCACGGGCGGGCGTCACGGTGGGCGGTGTCGTAACGCCCGAGTCTGCGGAAGGCCGCGAGGAAGGTGTCGGCCAGCGATCTGCCCGGTCTGCGTCACATACCGGTGGAGCGCGGGAGCGTGCCGGTCGAACAGCACGGAGAAGGCGGCGGGATCACGTCAAGCACGGTCCATCGCCTCCGCGTCGTCCGGTTCGGTGTGGGCGATCGAACTCGGCCTCCGTTCATGAGGACTGATTACCCTCTTTCACCCGCCCGGGCACGCTCCCGCGTTCGGAGGTCAGGAGGAGGTGAGCAGGGTCAGGCCGTACCGCTGCAGGATCTCGTTGATGGGCGTGTAGTAGGACCGGCCTCCCGAACTGCAGTTGCCGGAGAAACCGACCAGGAGTCCCTGCAGCTGGCCGCCTGAGAAGAGGGGGGATCCCAGCGGGGTGCCGGGCTCGAAGCAGATGTTGGTCAGGAGCAGGCCGTGCAGGGTTCCGTCGGGGAAGGACACCGAGACGTTCCTGCTCTGCAGGATGCCGCATCGCCATCCGGTCGTGGGGCTGACCCCGCAGACCGAGGAGCCGACGGGGGCCGGGGTGCTCCCGAGAACCGGCATGTTCTGACCGCCGAAGTACCTGTAGGCGCCGACCGGCTCCCAGGCCGAGGTCACGCTGACCCAGGCCGAGGAAGGATTGGGATAGGTCGAGGCCCGAACGGTCCCCACGACCACCCCGGTCGACGTGCGTATGACCTGGCCCGGAGCACCGCACTTCCCGGAGGTGACGAACCCCCCTTTCACGGTGGCCCCGACCGCGCAGTTGGGCCCGAAGGAGTCCCCGACGTAGATGGGCGTGGCCTGAACCCCACCCACCTCGGCGAACGCCGCCCCAGGACTCAGAACCAGAAGACCGAAGATCAGCAGAAGAGCTATCCGTCGCATCATCCCCTGACACTAAATTTCACACCCAACCCTGCCAATAGTCATCCCAGCCAGGCTTCCTATCGAAAAGCAAGAACCCGGCTCTCCCACCCATGAGCCCCGGGTCGGTCAAACACCAGGTCAGCAGGGTTCTCAGCGAAAGGCGACGATCACCTCAAACCTCCGACGCAACCCGCAATCAGGAACACACGACCGGAAACACAGGAAGCGCCCGGCCATGAAAGTCCGGTCAAGGGCACTTCCAGAAGGCCCGAAGAGCCGGAGCAGGCAGTCCCGAACTCACGCTCCAGGGATTATGACACGGACGCGAAAGCTTACGACCGCACCTTCCATCTGCAAGAACACTCACAGCTGAGGGCTATCGGAGGACGCTTCGGCACAGCATCGCCCTGTAGCTTCCTAGTGGCTTGTTACATAGGAAGTGGCATCCCACCTCAACTACCCGTAGGCACCTGTACGCAGCCACGCTGAGCTTGCTGTCTGACCGTCAGCTCCTACCGTCGCCTGTCATCACTAGTAGATCCCAAACGGCCCGCAGATGGCCCATTCTCCGAAATGGTCACCCCGCGTACGCGGGGAGCACCCCCGCTCACCCGCGACTTCATCCCTCATGCCTGCCGAATTCATTCAGTTGAAGCGAAAGGGAAACATCTCTGGAGAAGAGTGCAGAACCCCAACTAATCATGCTCTTTACAAGCACAAATGCACAAGCACCGCCGCCCACCGCGCCATGGTGATCACTCTAGCGGCCGTTCACTTGCGGCTCAATCGGCCGAGATATCGAGGAGCGCTCTCCCCTTGGCGGGTGACCTCGAAATAGATTTCGTTGTCCGCCTGACGGACGAGCGTCAGCCTTCCTGCGTAACAGCCCTTGCCGGTCACCTCTTTGAGATCTAGGGTAGCCTTTTCATTCGCCCCTCCCACCCATCTCAACCGAGCGAAACAGTGTAGTTCCTCAGCCCACCGCAGCACGCCCGACTCGGTTCCCGACTGGATGCTGTCCGGTATCCAGAAGTTCACCGGAAATTCGAGGGCCGCCGTGGGGTGAGTGGCGGTTCCCGTCCACGTCCCGGAGAAAAATATGGAGGAGCCATGATCCGGGGAGCTTTTGAAGGTGGGCGAGGCGAGGGAGACACGCATCGGATTCTCGCCCCGAGAGTTGAAGATGAGCACTCCTACCAGGCTGATGACGGCCGCGAGAACCGTCGCGGCCGCCCCTACCCAAGCCGCTTTGATGTTCGTGTCTCGTGCACTCACGCGCCCGTTCCCTCCAGGTATCGCGCTGCTTGCCGAGTAGACAAAGTGAAGGCAGACGGTATATCCGCCGACCGCCTGAAACGTTACGGCCAACTTAAATTGGCAAATCTGGTTCGGTACAAAACGGAATTTTTATTACCTTGCCGAATAGCTCGAGCAGAGTTCGCCGGACTCGCCGTAAGATCAGTCAATAATCTCAAGCTATTGACCAGAAACCGCAATGCGACAGATAAAGATCACTTGCTCGGCGGCAAGCCGACCCGAATCGCAGGGCCGCCAGGCCTGAGCGTCGAAAGCAGCGCAGCAGCAATCGACTCCAGCCCCTTACGGCATAACCGAAGTATGCCGATCGCCCCGCCTATGCCGACTACGGACCAAAGAGCCCGGTTGTGATCAGTGCAGGACAAGTGAGAGGGATTAGTCTCCTGCGGTGTGCGGTGGCTAACACTTTTCGACTTGGATGACACCCCAATCGATCTACGGGCCGCCTTCCGTGTGTGAGTGGCCGAGTTTGCTGCGGACCACCGACTTGGTAACGGGGTGGGTGACTGGCTGATCGCTTTGGACAGGATCGGGTGGCGCGCGGGGCGGTGTCAGCAACGACCGACCGAAGAACCGCAGCACGGCGGTGACCGTCTGGCACGCGGCGGACCGCCTTTAATACTTGATACTTGTGTAGAAAATTCTCACTCAGAGGCGTGCTTTATGTAGCTCGCAGCTCAAGTCAGAGCATCTGCGATGACCTTCATCGATCCCACAACCGTCACAGCGCCAGCAGTTGCCAGGGAGGTGTCCTTCCCTGGCTTGTTGGCGTACCCGATGGTTGATATGCCAACGGCATCACCAGCTTCGACGTCTCGTACGGCGTCGCCGATGAAGACGCACTCCGCAGGGACAGAGCCAGCGGCGTCCATGACGTCCAGCAGCAGTCGGGGACTGGGCTTCATCGATGCCGGATCGCCTGGGACGCGGCCGAAGGCTCCCGCCACCTGACCGCTGAGATCATGCGCGTTCAGATAGGCCTGGATAGCGCTGCTCGCGTTGTTGCTGACCAGCCAGACGGTCCGGCCAGAATCGCCGCAGGCTCGGAGAACAGCTTCCCCCCGGGAGTTGGTCGGGCGAGTTGGACAGCTTCTTCTTCCAACCGTGTCAACGCCGCATCCGTCATCGCCCCCAGGTCCGGACGATCGACGCTGATGCGCCGCAGAAGAGCGAGCGGATCGGTCTCGCTCCCCCAGCTCGTCGACACACTCTCTCCGTGGGAGAGCACGGCTGCGCGCAGGCGTTCGGCAACCTCTGGCGCGGGAAGGCCGGCGAGGACCGAGCAGATGGGGCCGTCGAAGTCGATCAGGACGTGTTTCACCGACCGCAGCACTTCCGCAAGGTCGGCGTTCATACGGGACGCTCGTAGGCGATGTGGTCCACACGCTGTCGAACCAGACTTGTGCCTGCTGTACGTACTGCGAGCCCAGGGATGCGTCGTCCGGACCTGCGGAGTGGTGGAACAGGGGGTGTCCTTTCCGGTGACGTCGTAGAAGGTGTGGCTGTCGCCGTCGATCGTCAGGGACCGCTCACGCAACGGATAGAACCCAAAAACGGTTCAGGACGTACAAGCTTGAACAGGCTCGACGCCCTGTGCACCTTCACCTGGACGCTCGCTGACTGAACGAGCCCGAGTTCGGCGAGGACCTCGACCGAGTGCGCGATGGTGCGGGCGCGTTCTCGAAGCGCGGCCTCGTCGGGCAGCTCGGTGAACGCGGCCTCCAAGTGCGGGCGCAACCCGACTGGCCGTCCTGTCCGCTCGCGGACGAAGAATCCAGATGTCGTCAGATCTACGCCAGGGGCGTCCTTGAGCAGGATGAAGTGGCCAGGCGCCGGATCTTCGAGGCTCTTGGCGGGAGAAGCCGATCTCCCCGGAATTTCGGCACGCATTCGGCACAGCCCCCACAGGCAACCGGCGAAAGCCGGGAGCACGACGAAGATCCATGACCGCGAAAGCCCACGTCAGAAGCACTTCTCGGAAGGGTAGGGCGGGCGGGACTCGAACCCGCGACCCAGGGATTATGAGTCCCCTGCTCTAACCGGCTGAGCTACCGCCCCTCGCGCACGCCGTACTGCCGCATTCAACCAAAGGTCGGCGCTGTTCGCACATCGGCCGAGCGGGACGGGGCCAAGATGTGACCTTGAACGGCGGCGCCGGGTTTCGCCGGACTCGCTACCCTACGGGGGAACCTTGTTGGAGGATGTTCGATCATGCGCGTTGTTGAGGCTTTTCGTGAGACCTTCCAGGCGGAGCCCGAGGGGGTGTGGCACGCCCCCGGGCGGGTGAACCTGATCGGTGAGCACACCGACTACAACGACGGGTTCGTGCTGCCCTTCGCCGTCCCGTGGGGGGTCACCGCGGCGGTCTCTCCCCGGCAGGACGACGTCGTCAGGCTTCGCTCGCTGCAGGCGGACGGGGTCGTGACCCTCGGAACCCTCGACGAGGCCGAGGGGTGGGCGCGTTACGTCGCCGGGGTGTTCTGGGCGCTGCGCGAGGCCGGGCATCCGGTGCGGGGCGCGGATCTGGTCGTGGACGGGGACGTGCCGCAGGGCGCGGGGCTCTCGTCGAGCGCGGCGCTTGAGGTGGCCGTCTGTGTGGCGCTCAACGACCTGTATGGCCTCGCCCTGGACGGGATGGGGGTCGCGCTGGCCGCGCGGAGGGCGGAGAACGACTTCGTCGGCATGCCGTGCGGGATCATGGACCAGGCCGCCTCCGCGCTCGCCCAGGAGGGCAGGGCGCTGTTCATGGACTGCCGGAGCCTGGCCACCAGGAACGTCCCGTTCGACCCGGCCGCGCACGGATTGCGGCTGCTGATCATCAATACCGGGGTGCGTCACGCGCTGGCCGACGGGCAGTACGCCCGCCGCCGCCAGGAGTGTGAGAACGCCGCCAAGCGCCTCGGGGTGGCCTCGCTGCGCGACGTCACGGACCTGGCGGGCGCGCTCGGCAGACTCGACGGTGACGAGCGTAGGCGCGTCCAGCACGTCGTGACGGAGAACCACCGGGTCGAGGCGTTGATCGGGCTGCTGAGGGCCGGGGCCGTACGGGAGATCGGCGCGCTGCTGAACGCCTCCCACCTGTCGCTGCGCGACCAGTTCCAGGTCTCGTGCCCGGAGTTGGACGTGGCCGTCGAGGCGTCGGTCAGGGGCGGGGCCAGGGGCGCCAGGATGACCGGGGGCGGTTTCGGCGGCTCCGTCATCACGCTGGTTCCCGAGGAGCGGGTCGAGGCCGTACGCGACTCGGTGACCGCCGCCTACGCCGAGCGCGGCTGGGCCGCCCCCGAGACCTACCCGGCCACCCCGTCAGCCGGAGCCCGCCGCCTGGCTTAAGATCCCTCAGAACCTGCGGCCCACCAAGGAACCCTCTGGCTCAGGGAACGGCCAAGCCAGGAGCCGAGAAGCGCTTGACGGCCTGCAGAGACGCCCAAAGCACGGCGAGAACCGAGAGAACGGCCAGCGCCAAGGAGCCGGGAACATCGCGGGAACACGGCAGTGATCAGGAGAACGCCGAGGAACCGACCAGGCCAGAACCCGGGACCTCGACCGGAAACGCACCAGGGCAAAGCCCCTAAAGGGTGGTCGCGAGTTTGGGGACCGCGCCGAGGAGTTCCTTTGTGTACTCGTGTTTGGGCAGGAAGAACACCTCGTCCACGTGGCCGTCCTCGACCACCCGGCCCTCCCGCATGACCACCACCCGGTCGCTGATGTGGTGGACCACCCCCAGGTCGTGCGAGATGAAGATCAGGGCGGTTCCGTCGGCCGCCTGGATCTCGCCGAGCAGGTCGAGCACCTGGGCCTGGACCGAGACGTCAAGTGCGGAGACCGGCTCGTCGCACACGAGCACCCGGGGCCTGGGGGCCAGTGCCCTGGCGATGGCGACCCGTTGCCGTTGACCGCCGGACAGTCCTCTCGGGTGGCGTCCGGCGAGGTCCGCGGGCAGGCCGACCCGTTCGAGCAGTTCGGCGACCCTGGCCGCGCGTGACTTCCACGGCCCGCCGAGGGGTTCGGCGACAAGACGGCCGACGGTGTAGCGGGGGTCGAAGGAGTCCAGCGGGTTCTGCGAGATCACCTGGATGACGGAGCGGCGGGGGCGGCGTTCGCGCTCGGGCAGCCCCGACCAGGGAGAGCCGTCCAGCCACACCTGTCCGGCGACGGGCTTCATCAGCCCCATGACGAGCCGGGCGACTGTCGTCTTGCCGGAGCCCGACTCCCCCACGATGCCGACGGTCTCGCCGGGGTGGACCTCGAAGGAGACGTCGTCGACCACGCGGCGCCGGCCGTACTCGGCGGTCAGGCCCCTGGCCTCGACGACCGGCGAGCCGTGGTCGATCCTGCGCTCGGGCAGCGGGGCGCGCAGCGAGACGCCACCGGTCGCGATGGCCGACAGGCGGGTGCCCCGTGAAGCCGCGGACGGTACGGCGGCCAGCAGCAGCCTGGTGTAGTCCCGCTCGGGGGCGGACAGCACCCGGTTGGTCGGTCCCTCCTCGACGACCACGCCGTCCTTCATGACGAGCACCCGGTCGGCGATGGAGGAGACGACGGCCAAGTCATGACTGATCATCAGCAGCGCCGTGCCCTCGGCTCTGCGCGCGGCCAGCAGGCGCAGGATCTGGGCCTGCACGGTGACGTCGAGCGCGGTGGTCGGCTCGTCCGCGATGAGCAGCGGCGGGTCGGCCGCGATGGCCGAGGCGATCAGCGCGCGCTGGCGCAGCCCGCCGGAGAGCTGGTGGGGGTACTGCGCGGCCCGCAGCTCCGGTTCCGGCACGCCGACCGCGTCGAGCAGTTCGAGCACCTTTTCCGTACGGCCCGCACGCGGCACGACGTCGTGGGCGGCGAGCACCTCGGCGATCTCCGCTCCGACGGTGCGCAGCGGGTCGAGCGAGACGAGGGCGTCCTGGAGCACGAGCCCGGCGAAGCGGCCCCGCAGCCTGCGCCAGTCACGGGGTCCGAAGCGGCGGGCGTCCCTGCCCCTGACGTCGAACCGGCTGGCCGTCACGGTAGCGCCCTGGCCGGTCAGTCCGACCAGGGTCCTGGCGGTGACGCTCTTGCCCGATCCCGACTCTCCGACGATCGCCACGCACTCGCCCTCGGCGATCGACAGGCTCACCCCCCTGACGGCCTCGACCCCGGCCTTGGGGAAGGTCACACGCAGGTCCTCGACCTCGATGAGGCTCATGGGAGTCTCCCCTCGAAACGGCGCTGGAGGCGGCGCCCGACCGCGGTCAGGCTGACGACGGTCAGTGTGACGAACAGGCCGGGGAAGAGTACGGACCACCAGGCGACGCGCAGGTAGTTGCGTGCCTCGGCCAGCATCGAGCCCCATTCGGGGTCGGGCGGCTGCGGGCCCATGCCGAGGAAGCTGAGCCCGGAGGTGGCGATGATGGCGGTGCCCATGCCGATCGTGGCGAGCACGGGGAGCGGCCCCAGGATGTTGGGCAGCACGTGGCGCACGACGAGGGTCGGCCTGCGCAGCCCGAGGGTGACGGCCTGTTCCACGTAGCCTGAGCGGCGCACGACGAAGGTCTGTCCCCTGATGACGCGGGCGTAGTTGGGCAGTTGGACCAGGCCGATCGCGAGGATCACGTTGCCCGCGCCGGGCCCGGTGACGCTGATGACCAGCATGGCGAGCAGCAGTTCGGGGAAGCTGGCCAGCACGTCGAACAGGCGGCTGAGCGGCTCGTCCACGTAGCGGGGGGACAGTCCGGCCAGCGCGCCGAGGACGGTGCCCAGGACGGCGGCGAACAGGATCGCCGCGGCGCCGATGCCCAGCGAGTAACCGGCCCCGTGGACGACCCGGGAGAGCACGTCGCGTCCGAGGTGGTCGGTGCCGAACCAGTGCTGGGCGCTCGGTGGAGCGAGCGCGTGCAGCGGGTCCGCGGCCAGCGGGTCGGCTCCGCTCAGCAGGCCGGGGGCCAGAGCGGCGACCGCGATGACGGCCAGGAAGAGCAGCGCGACGACCTGTCCTGGACGCACGCCGTACCGGCGCGGGACAGTGCGCGGGGCGGCGGGGGGAACGGCGGGCACGGGGTCGAGGCCAGGTTCGTCGTCGGCCGCGAGCCGGGCGGGCGGCACCGCGACGGCCGGTTCCCTGTCGGAGCGCTCGGAGGCCGGTTCCCTGTCGGAGACGGTCATCGGCTCCTCCTCAACCGGGGGTCGATCGCGAGGTAGGCGAGGTCCACGAGGGTGCTGACCGTCACGTAGATCGCGGCGGCGAACATGATGACGGCCATGACCACGGGCATGTCCTTGCCGGTCACCGCGCCGAGGGTGATCTGCCCCAGGCCGGGCCTGCCGAAGACGGCCTCGACGACGATCGCCCCGCCGAGCAGGACGCCGACGAACCAGCCGGTGAGGGTCACGGCGGGCAGCAACGCGTGCCGCAGGGCGTGCCTGGCGACGAGCCGCCACTCGGTGATGCCGCGCGAGCGGGCGGTCACCGCGAACGGTTCCTCAAGCGCCCGTTCCAGGCCCTCGCGCAGCACCTGGCCGAGGGCCCCGGCGATCTGCAGGCCGAGGGCCAGGGCGGGCAGCACGAGGGAGGCGAAACCACGGTCGCCGGAGACGGGGAACCACCCGAGGGTGAAGGAGAAGACGGCCAGCAGCAGGAGACCGGCAAGGAACGGCGGGATCGAGGCCGCGGTCAGCTCGGAGAACCCGGCGAGCCCGGTGGTCCAGGAACGGCGGCCCGCGGTGGTCAGCGCGAGCACGAGGGCGATCACGACGCCGAAGGCCGCCGCGGTGAGGGCGAGCCTGACGGTCGGCCAGATCTGCGAGGACAGGATCTCCGCGACGTCGCGCTGCAGGACGTAGGAGCGGCCGAGGTCGCCGTGGAGCAGCCTCAGCAGGTAGTCGCCGTACTGGTGTGGGATGGGGCGGTCGAGCCCCCATTCGGTGATGATCTGCGCCCGCCGCTGCGGGGTGTCGACGCCGTCGGCGATGAGGACGTCCACGGTGTCGCCGGGGACGAGCAGCAGCGCGACGTAGGCCGCGGTGGCGGCGACCCAGAGCACGACGAGTCCCGCTCCGAGCCGCCTGACCACCGGGCCGATCCACCCGGCGGCGGCCAGCCCCCGCCGCCGGGTGAGTGTGAGGGTGCTCACGTGCCTGTCCGGACGTCGTAAGCACTGTTGGGGGTGCCGGAGACCGGCTCGAAGGTGATCCCGGTGACCCCGGCGCCGTAGGCGACCTGGTCGGCGGGGACGTAGAGCGGCAGCAGCAGCGCCTCGTCCGTGACGACGATCCGCTGCACCTTGGCGTAGATCTCCTTGCGCTTGGCCAGGTCGGAGGTGGTCGAGGCCTCGGCGAGCAGCTTGTCCAGCTCGGCGTTCTCGTAGTGGGTGCGGTTGATCGCCGCGCCCTTCGGCAGGATCAGGTTGAGCGCGGCCCCCGCGTCGGTGTCGCCGCGCGAGTTCTGGAACAGCTCGTACTGGTCGTCCTGCAGCGCCTTCTGCTGGGTGCCCTGGTCGACCACCTTGGGCTGGAAGTCGATGCCGACGCTCTGCTTGACCGCGGCCTGTACGGCCTGCGCGAGGACGTCGCGGCGGTCCCTGACGTAGGGGGCCGACTCGATGGAGCGGACGGTCAGCCGCTTGCCGTCCTTGACCCGGAAGCCCTCGGCGTCCCGCTTGCTCCAGCCCGCCTCGTCGAGCAGCTTGTTGGCCCGCTGCGCGTTGTTGCCGTAGGTGTTCTCCAGGGAGGCGTCGTAGAACTGCGGGCTGCCCTGGCCGACGATGCTCCAGGCCCGCTTGGCCGTGCCCTGGTAGACCGAGTTGAGCACGGTGTCCACGTCGACGGCGTCCCTGAACGCCTCGCGCACCCGCTTGTCGTCGAACGGCGGGTGGGAGATGTTGAAGTAGTAGGAGAACGCGCTGCCCGAGTTGAGGCTGGTCTCCACCTTCACGCTGGAGTCGGCCTTGAGGAGGCCGAGTTCGGTCGCGGGCACACCCTCGATGACCTGGACCTGCCCCGAGGTGAGCGCGCCGACCCGGACCGCGGCCTCGGGCAGGAACCGGTAGGTGATCTCCTCCAGGTAGGCGGGTCCCTGGTGCGCGGCGTTGGGCGGTGCCCAGTTGTAGGCGGGGTTGCGCCGGTAGTGGACCTCCTGGCCGGGGGTGAAGCGGTCGAGGATGAACGGTCCCGTGCCGACGAGGTCGGGGCCGCCCGCCTTGAGGTCCTTTGCGGTCTTCAGCGACTTCGGGGAGACCTGCCCCGCGTACGGCGAGGACAGGAAGTCCAGGAACAGCGCGTCGGGCGCCTTCAGCGTGACCTTCAGCGTGTAGGGGTCCGTCACCTCGGCCGAGGAGAAGTTGCGCAGTTGGATCCCGGCGACCGCGGCGTTGTATCCGGGCGCGACGAGCTGGTCGAGGTTGGCCTTGACCGAGGCGGCGTCGAACTTCTCGCCGTCGTGGAAGGTCACGTCCTTCCTGAGCTGGAAGGTGTAGGTGAGGCCGTCCTTCGAGACCTCCCACGAGGTGGCCAGCCACGGCAGGAACTCACCGTCCTTGCCCCTGGCGACGAGCGCGTCGAACTGGTTGTGCACCAGCAGCCTGGCCTTGTTCTGACCCCACTGCTGGGGGTTGAACGTGACGGGCTGCGTCTCGACAGCCCACACCAGCGAGCCCCCCTTGGCACCGCCGCCCTCGCCGCCCGAGGCCGTGTTCGCGGCTCCGGTCTCGGCTCCGCAGGCGGCGAGCGTCAGCACCCCGACGAGAGCCAGGATGCCCTTTTGCACTTTCACTTACCTTCTCCTCGGGGGATCTCAAGCGACATGTCTGATCTGGGTGGTGACGGCCTCGGACAGCACGATCCGGGCCAGGGCGTCGGCGTGGCGGAAGAGCGGGGCGTCGAGGCCGGGCCTGGCGAAGCCGCCGGTGACCCGGCCGCCGACGACCCAGGGGCCGAAGGCGAACCTGCGGGGATGAGGGGTGTCCGACCGGTCAAGCAGGCGGCGGTCGGCGGGCCGTACTCTCAGCAGGCCGGCTGACTCGTCGATCTCGCCGCGGTCGCGCAGCGTGGAGATGAGGGGGTCGGTCGAGCGGCTGACGCTGGGCGCGGGCAGCCTGGCCTCGACGAGGGTTCGCGCGGTGACGACGCCGGGCAGGGTCGGGCTCTGCGCGACCCAGCGCCCGCCGCGGTGTTCGACCCTGGTATCGGCGCCGAGGAAGGTGACCACGCCCGCCCTGGCCAGGGCCTTGAGCTCCTCAAGCCGGGGGCCGGGCGGGCCGCTGGCGACGTAGCTGAAGAAGCCCTCGAACCACCGGTCGGAGATGCCCAGCTCGGCGAGGACGCCGTTGACGGACAGCAGCCCGAGGATCAGGGCGTGGTCGGCGCTGTGCGCGGGGTCGGAGCGCCGTGCCAGGTCGGCGGCCATGTAGCCGTCCATCCACCGGTGCAGTCCTGCCTGGTCGCCGAAGCGGATCCGGTCGAGGGGCCGGTCGAGCCGGTCGAGGTCGAGCCGGTCGGCGTGCCGGGGTACGGCCTTGCGGATCAGCAGCCGCATCCCGGAGCTGCGCCACTCCTCGGCGGCGAACCGCTCGGCGAACTCCGCCCAGCCGATCCTGACCCGCCTCGGGTGGCTGTTGATCAGCTCGTGGTAGTAGGCGAAGGCGAGTTCCTTGGCCACCAGCGGCCACACGTCCCGCCGGAAGTTCCACGGCCCCTCGCCGAGCGCCCGCGCGGTCAGGAAGCGCGGCTCCGGTGGGCGCAGTCCCCGGTAGGGATAGGCGGTCTTCGCGTGGTACGGCACGCCGCGCCGCGATCCCACGTGCAGCAGCGGTTCCCGCCCGCTGGGCAGGTAGACCAGCTCCCCGTCGTGCTCCCTGACGAACCGGCCGCCCCTGCCCGAGGTGAGCAGCACCATCAGGTCGACGAAGGCCAGTCCCAGGCCGCGCACGATCACCGGTTCGCCGGGAGGCAGCTGGTCCTGGCCGAGGTCGAGGTCGGCGGTGTAGCCGGTCGGCACGTAGCGCAGGCCACTTTCCTTGGCCAGTGCCGTCAGCCTGCGTTCGTCGGCGGCCGGGGTGACGTCGCCGTGTCCCTGCGCGAGGATCACCGCGTCGACCTCGACCGTCGTGCCGTCCTCAAGCCGTACGGCCTGGCCCCCGGGAACGTCGGTCAGGTCGAGGACTCGGGTCCGGTGCACGTGCACCCGCACCCCTCGGGGGGCGGTGTCCACGGCGCGCTGGAAGACGTGGGTGAGGTAGGCGTTCTGCACCGGCCTGGGGACGAACCGTCCCGGATCGCAGCCGAGCCACTCGGCCAGCGAGGGGCCGGGGCGGATCGGGCCGACGCACCGGACGGACTCGTCGGTGAAGAGCGTCACGTCCGCGGCGGCGGAGTTCATCCAGAGCAGGTCGGGTTGCCGCTCGCGCCAGACCCTTCCGCCGCCAGGCGGGTAGGGGTCGATCACGTGGATGTCGAGCGAAGGCCAGCTGAGCAGCTCGGCGGCGTTGGCGCAGATCCGCTCGACCAGGCAGGTGCCGGTCGGCCCCGCGCCGACGATCGCGATGGAGGCGCTCACGCCGTCCACTCCCCTCTCGTACGGCTCGTACGGCTCGTCACAGCGCTGCTCTTCGATGGGGAAGGTCCCAGTCGGGGGTGGAGGGCTCGACCTGGACGCGCCAGGGCTCGGTCTCCCTGGGCGTGGAGGCGAGCACGGTGAGGTCGGTGTTCTCGTGGAAGGCGGGGTGCTGGTAGAGGTCCCTGGCGTAGGCCCACAGGTTGGGGAAGGCGGTCAGCGGACGCTCGCTGATCCTGGCCGAGGGGTTGTCGGCGACGTCGAACCTGACCAGGGTGGGCCAGAGCCGTACGTCGGACTCGGTGATCGCGGAGCCGAACAGGAACCTGCGGTCGGCGAGTCTGGCGTCGAGTTCGTCGAGGAAGTCGACGACGGCCCTCCTCGCCTCGTGATACTCCCGCTCGGTCGTGGCCGCGGCGACCTTGCCGCCCGCGGTGTTGACGAACTCGTAGATCCGCGTGTTGAGCGCGTCGATCTCGGGCCGCAGTTCCTCGGGGTAGAGGTCCACGTCGGGGTCGCCGCCGAAGCGGGTGCCCAGGTCGAGGGTGATGTCCGGGAAGTTGTTGCTGACGATGCGCCCGCCGTGCCGGTCCCAGAGAACGGGCACCGAGACGTGGCCGTCGAATCCGGGCTCGGTCGCCTCGTAGGCCTGCCTGAGGGTCGCGAAGCCGTTGACCGGGTCGGCGCCGCGCCGTTCGCGGAACGCCCAGCCCCTGCCGTCGCGATCGTCGTCCACGTAGGACAGCGAGACGACCTCCTGCAGCCCCTTGAGGGAGCGCACGATCGCCGCGCGCTGCGCGTAGGGGCAGACGGCCGCGACGTAGAGGTGGTAGCGCCCGGGCTCGGCGGGGAACTCCCCCGTGCCGTCGTCGGTGATCCGTCCCTGGAAGGGGTAGCGGGGACCCAGCCTGCCGCCCGGCCGGTAGTGACCGTGGGTGTCCAGGTCGACGGGGCTCGCGTAGTTGAGTGTGATCTCGGACATGTGGCACTCCCAGGCATGCCTCGGTGACCCGTGCGGGTCCGCGCTTGCGGCACGCCGACCGTGCCGCCCGGTCTCCCCCGGGGGCACCCCGCCGCGGTGCGAGGGTTGCCGGTCAGCCAGCCGGGGCTTTGCACTGACGCTCTTAACCTAGTTAGACGGTAGGAAATACATAGATCTCTGTCAACCCTTAAAGTCGGGGGATGTCTCATGAGATCGTGAAGGTGGTCTACCGCAAGTACGACGGCTCACTGCACTGGAACCACCCGGCGCTGCTCCTCGGTGAGGACGAGCACGGTGTGTGGGTCGGCTGCCCGCCCGGCAGCAGCGGCAGGCGGGGGCAGGAGCCGCCCGTCGTCTGGGACGAGCCGTTCGTGATCCTCTTCCCCCGTGACGCCTGGTGGACGGCCACTTTCAACGCGGCGCCGTACAAGGCGGAGATCTACTGTGACGTCTCGACCGTGCCGCGCTGGAACGGCGACGAGGTGACCATGATCGACCTCGATCTCGACGTGATCCGCATGCGTAAGGACGGCCGGGTGCTCCTCGACGACGAGGACGAGTTCGAGGAGCACCAGGTCCGCTACGCCTACCCCAGGGAGGTCATCGAGGGCGCCCGCGCCTCCGCGGCCACCCTGATGGAGGCCGTCACCGCCAGGAAGGCCCCCTTCGCCTCACCCCCGCACTGGCTCTCCCTGGTCGCCGAGCCCCGGTGACGCCGGGCGTCACCATCCCCTGCTCCACCGACCCGCCGACCGCTCCTGGGCGTCGGGGTGCGTGACGAAGTTCGGTGAGAGCCGCGCCTGGTCGTAGTACCGGTGGAAGACCGGGGTCGCGGCGCCGGAGATGGGCGGGACGATCCAGCTCCAGTCGGCCGGGCAGGACCTGCCCGCCCTCTCCTCACGCTCCACGTGCGTCAGGAAGCGCCTGGACTCGGTGTGGTGGTCGGTGATCGTGACCCCCGCCCTGTCGAAGGAGTGCAGCACCGCCACGTTCAGCTCGACCAGCGCGTGGTCCCGCCACAGCGAGCGCTCGCTGCGGGTGTCCAGGCCGAGCCGCGCGGCGACCAGCGGCACCAGGTTGTAGCGGTCGGGGTCGGCGAGGTTGCGCGCCCCGATCTCAGTGCCCATGTACCACCCGTTGAACGGCGCCGCCCGGTAGCAGATCCCGCCGATCTCCAGGCACATGTTCGAGATCGCCGGTACGGCGTGCCAGCGCAGCCCCAGCCGCTCGAACCACGGATAGGCCGGGTGGGACAGCGGCACCTCAAGCACCGCGTCCCCGGGGATCATGGACAGCAGCGGTGGCCCGTCCCCCATCGAGACCGCCAAGGGAAGCACGTCGAAGGGTGTGCCCCTGCCGCCGGGCCAGCCGAGCTTGCGCGCCATCGTGGTGAATCCGGCGTTGCGCGGGTCGCCGACGATGGAGCCGTCGTCCATCGCGTACCCCGCGTACCGGATGAGCTGCTCGTTCCAGATCCTCGGCCCCGGCGCCCCGGGACGGTCCTGGGCGAAGATCGTGATCATCGGCCGGATCTTGCCCTCCGAGGCGGCCTCGCGGAGGTGGTTGACGCACTCGACGGCGACCCCCTCGACCGTGTTCACCCGGCGCCGGTCGCGCACCCGCAGCGACTTCCAGTACAGCCGCCCGATGCACCTGTCGCTGTTGCGCCAGGCCACCCTGGCGCCGAAGACGAGTTCCTTCGGGGTGTGGGTGTAGGTCCCCGTGGCGGTGATCTCGGCACGCACCTCGCGCAGCCGGGGCCGCATCGGGCCCGCCTCCGGGTTCTCCTCGTGGAACAGCTTCAGGAACTCCTCGGCGGCCCCCAGGTCCACCGGCTGGGCGGGCGGCTGCCGCGGTGTCCTGTCGTGGCCTCCCCGATGGGATCCCTCGTAGTCCTGCGCACGTGCTCCCTGTTCCCTCTCCGGCGTCTGGCGCCGGGTTCTCGGCCAAGTCGGCACAGAAAAACCACCTATTTACGTTTAACGGGTACGGCATGCCGTTCCGGGCGGCACGGTTCCCTCGGCGTGGTGTCCCCAATCCCACAGTGATCTACAGCGATCCACGGCGATCCCACGATGATCTACTGCGGTCCATGACGGCGCGGCCCGGTCACCGAGCGCGAGCGGAGGGACACGGGGCGATGCGTCCCCTATTTTCTGTGATTCACCGGGATTTGTCCGGGAAATAGGGCACGAAACGGCGAAGGCCCCGGGAGCTGTGCTCCCGGGGCCTTCCGCTTGGCTCCCGCGATAGGACTCGAACCTATAACCTGCCGGTTAACAGCCGGCTGCTCTGCCGATTGAGCTACACGGGATCGTGGTTTGCGCTGGTCGGCCCGGGGGTTTTCCCCCGCTCCTTGCGGCGCAGGAATAGATTAGCGCACTCCGGGAGTGTGTGTCGCATCGATGCTCCGGGGTAGGGCCGAGACAACTTCTCGTCCGCGGGTAGGGTCCCGCCCAGGACGCTTGTGGAGGTGGAGATGCGTTACCGACTGATGTTCGGTGTTGGCCTCGCGGTTGGATACATCCTTGGAAGTCGCGCGGGCCGGGAGCGTTACGAACAGCTCAAGGGGATGGCACGCCGGGTTTCCGACAGCCCCGCCGTACAGGAGGCCGCCGGGCTCGTCGGCGCCCAGGTCTCCAAAGTCACCGAGGTGGCCAGGACGAAGGTGAGCGTCGTGGCCAGGAACAAGCTGCCGTTCCTGCAGCCGCACAACGGCACAGGACCGAACGAACACGACGAGACAGGCACCGGGTGGCCGAAGGAGAAGGACGAGAAGGCCGTCACCCCACATTGATCCCACACACGGCGAAGGGCCCCCTCGGGGGCCCTTCCGCGTGCTAGACGCCGAAGCTTCGGCGTGTCTCCTCAAGGGCCTGCTCGGCGAGAGCCCGCAGACCGGGGTCCTCCGGGTCCATCCCCGCGTCGAAGACGAACTCCCAGACCATCAGGTCCTCGTCGGTCCGCCTCGCCACCAGCCGCACTCCCCCTCTGGCGTCGAGCGGGGCGTACTGGCTGACCACGATCGAGGCCGTGACCCGCTCCCTGACCGCCTCCGGCACCCGTCCCGGCTCGGGCAGCGGCGCCCGGTATGTCTGCCCCTCCGTGGTGACGACGGTCAGCCCCTCCTCGTCCCACACGCCCCGGTCGATCCTGAACCACGGCAGCCTGGTCTCCCCCAGGTAGAGCGCCCTGTCGGTCGCGACCACGTAACCGTCGGGCCCCTCGGCGTAGGTGAGCACCCGGTCGGTCGGCGCCACGGCCGCGCGAACCTGGGCGGGCGTCCGATTGAAGAGCTTCATCCCTCCACGTTATCGGCGAGCAGGTCGAGGGTGAGCGCCGCGGACCAGGAGAAGTCCCTGCTGCCCCTGCCGCTGCCGTCGAAGGGGTCGAAGCACTCCCTGAAGCCCGCCTGCCGTACCAGGCGCAGGGTGCAGACGCCGAGCAGGCGCGCCAGGCCGTCGAGCCCGTGTACGGCCGCCGCCCGCCGCAGCAGCCAGTTGGTGTTCACCCAGGACGGTCCCCGCCAGTAGCGCGACCGGTCGAACTGGGGGGCGCGGATCTCGCAGCTGGGCACCGGATAGCCCGCGGCCCCCATGAACCGGGCCGATTCGAGCACGCCGACCAGCTTGGCCACCCGGTCCCTGGGCAGGCCGGGGTCGAGCATCGGCCCGAAGCCGCCCACGGTGCACATCGGGTTGAGCCGTCCCGAGCGCAGGTCGAGGGCATGGAAGGCCTCCCCGCCCCAGAGCCGCTCCAGCAGCCCGGCGCGGATCCGCTCGGCCGCCTCCTGGTGCGGCGCGGGATCGGCCCCGGCCAGCGGGGCCAGTTCAGCGAGCGCCTGGCAGGAGGCCAGCCAGATGCCGTTGAACATCGGGTCCTCGACCGCGAAGGGATGCTCCGCGCGCAGATAGGCCGGGTCGTAGCCGGAGTCGCGGTAGCGCTGGGCCAGCCAGACGTAGCGGTCGGGGAACGGCTCGTCCTCCTGGAGGCCGGGCGCCGCAGCCATGGCGTCCAGCGGGGTGTCCCACACCGGGCTGTCGTCCATCCCCGACTCCCAGGGGTGGACGATCGCGGCCAGCCCTCCCCCGCCCAGGTCTCTGGTCGTGGCGAGGTAGTCGTGCTGGGCGACCAGCATGGGATACAGCCTGCGGACCAGGTCGCACGCCTCCTCGCGGTCCTTCGCGTGCCGCCACATCCACCAGACGGCCAGGGCGTGCAGCGGCGGCTGGGTCAGCCCCGAGGTCGGCACCCCGTTGGGGGCGGCGGGATGCTCCCCGGAGCGCCAGACGGCCGGGCCGGGGAAGTAACCGTCGGCCAGGCCCCTGCCGAAGACCCTGCCGAAGACGATGTGGGGCACCATCCCGGTGCGCCACTGCCCGGTCAGGAGGCTGAGCAGTTCGGTGCCCGCCCTGCGGGTGTCGCAGCGGGAGACGCCGATCGCGACGAAGGTCGAGTCCCAGTTCCACTGGTGCGGGTAGAGGCCGGGTGCAGGCACGGTCACGGCGCCCGCGCGGTTGGCGTCGAGGACGGACCACGCCTCGCGTCCGAGTGCGACATCGTCAACCGCTGTCCGCCCCTCCATTCGCCCAGTCTGGGCCAGTATTGGCCGGGAGAACAGCCCTTCGCCCCTTCTGCATGCTTCTGGCACCCGATCTTCCCCGCCGCGCACATGACCCCGGGGCCCGTTTCCCACGGTTCCGAGTACGGCGGGCAGCCATCGGGCAGAACTCTAAAAAGGGGGCATTTATGTATATAAAGCAGAAAATCATGATCGGCGGGTTGTCCCTGGCGTTCTTCACGCCGTCGCCCGCCTCGGCCACTCCTCCATCGGAAACACCGGGAACGCCGAGCTGCACGGCCACCCCCTCCAACGGCCAAGGCAGCCAGAACGGACAGGACGGGCAGGACGGCCAGGGAGGCCGGGGCGGGAACGGAGGCGACGGCGGAGGCGGCTCAGGCGGCCGGGGCGGTGACGGGGGGTACTGAGACCGCCCTATCCGGAGATCACCGCGGCCAGTCTCGCCAGCGGCTCGGCCAGGGCGTTGAGCCCGTCGGACAGCTCCTTGACCTGCTCCTTCGACAGGTCCGTGTAGGCCACGAACCCCTCTCCCCTGGCGTGCCTGGCGAGCAGGGCCCGCATGTCCGCGAACTCGGTGTCCAGGGTGGCCGTGAGCCTGGCGTCGCGCCGGACCACCATCGGCCGCAGCAGCCGGTAGACCTCGTGGGCGCCGTCCACGTTGCCCTTGAAGTCCCACAGGTCGGTGTGCGAGAACGCCTCCTCCTCCCCGGTCACCTTGCCGACCGCCACCTCGTCGAGCAGTTCCTTCGCCCCGGTCGCCATGGAGGCCACGGTGATCTCCGCCTTCGGCAGCATGGCCCTGAGCCTGCTGAGATCGACCAGCAGGGCGTCGCCGTACGCCGCCTCCCTGGCGAGGGTCTCCGGTGCCCGCCACAGCGCCTTCTCCAGGCGGTGCCAGCCCGTCCACTCCTCGCCCTGGCCGAGGTCGGCCTCCCGGGAGTCGACCCTGACGTCGATCTCGGGGAAGGCCTCGACGACCGGCTCGACGCTCTCCCAGCCGAGCCTGCTCGGCCCGTAGAGGGCCTTCGCCCGCTTCACGTCGCCCTTCTTGATCGCGTCGACGAACTTGGCGGTCTTCGCGATGGCGTCGTAGATCTGCCGCTCCGCGTAGGTCCGGTACTCCCCGACCACCCGCGCGGACTCAAGGGCCTCCTGCGCGGCGTACCCACCCGGCGGCGCGGCGGCGGGTACGGCGGGAGCAGGGCCCTCCGGGGCACCGGCGCCGGTGGTCGCCGAGCCGCACGCGGTCAGGGCGAGAGCGAGGGCGAGCAGGCCGCAGGCCGCGGCCGGACGAAGGACAACGGACATGGACGGCTCCCCGAAGATCTTTTCTGAGGCATCTATAATCCTGTAACCGCACGTCACAGCCTCGGCGACGTGCCGACGCGTCCGCCGATCGCCATCGGGAACGGCAGGGAGGAAGTCCCTCGAACCCACCCGCTCCACAGCAAAAACCCAATGTCTCCGGTGTACGGCGGAGGCCCCCGGGACGGGTTCTCGGGGGCCTCCGCCGTACGGGATGTTCAGTCGAGATAGTCGCGGAGCATCTGGGCGCGGGTCGGGTGACGCAGCTTCGCCAGCGTCTTCGACTCGATCTGCCGGATGCGCTCCCGCGTCACGCCGAACTCCCTGCCGACCTCCTCCAGCGTCCTGGGATGCCCGTCCGCCAGGCCGAAGCGCAGCTGGATGATGCGCTGCTCCCGTTCGGACAGCGTCGCGAGGATGTCGTCGAGCTGGTCCTGGAGCATGATGAAGGCCGCGGCCTCCATCGGCACGACGGCGTCGGCGTCCTCGATGAAGTCGCCGAGGTCGGAGTCCTCCTCGCCGATGGGCGACTGCAGCGAGACCGGCTCCTGGGCGATGCGCTGGATCTCGATCACGCGCTCGATCGGGAGGTCCATCTCCAGCGCGATCTCCTCGGGCGCGGGCTCACGGCCGAGATCCTGGTGGAGCTGACGCTGGACACGGACCAGTTTGTTGATGGTCTCGACCATGTGCACCGGAATGCGAATGGTGCGCGCCTGGTCGGCGATGGCCCGTGTGATCGCCTGGCGAATCCACCACGTCGCGTACGTGGAGAACTTGTATCCCTTGGTGTAGTCGAATTTCTCGACCGCCCTGATGAGTCCCAGGTTGCCCTCCTGGATGAGGTCCAGGAACAGCATCCCGCGCCCGACGTACCTTTTGGCGATGGAGACGACGAGCCGCAGATTGGCCTCGATCAGGCGTTGCTTGGCCCGTGTGCCCTCCCACACGAGCTCCTTGAACTCCGGGAAGGCCATCCGCGAGACGACGCTGGTCAGCTTGTCCTCGGCGAACAGCCCCGCCTCGATGGACTTGGCGAGCTCCACCTCCTCCTCGGCCGTGAGCAGGGGCACCCGGCCGATCTCCCGCAGGTAGATGCGGACCAGATCGCTGGTCGGGGCCCTTTTACCGACATCCTCCTCATCGGACCGGACGGTGTCCTCGTCGCCCTGGGGCTCGAGAACCTCCACTCCGTGTTCGGCGAGCATGCGCACGACGCGTTCAAGCGCGTCCGACGGCAGCTCGGATTTGTCGAGAGCGGCGGCCACGTCATCGACCGTGACGCTTCCGCGCTCTCTTCCTTTCGCGACGAGGTCGGCCACCTGGTCTACCGATGGCGGCCCACTTGGCAGCACCGATGCACCCACGGGAGACAGTCTGCTGTATTCGGTCCCCTAAATGGCAGACCTATTTTTGTCACCGAAGGTAAGGCGGCGATCATTATCGAACCGAGACCTTATTGGGGTTTGGTCGAATCGCAGTATGGAAATCAAAGCACATTACGATCAACTGCCCGAGGCGCGATCCCTGAGCACCCGGCGCTGCTGTTCGAGCGCGACCAACTCGGCGAACAGCCGGTTGTACTCCTGCTGCTCCTCGACAGGGTTGGTCCGCTGCATCCGCGACTTCAGCTGCTCGATGGACCGTCCGACCGAGATGAGTTCGAGCGCGGCGAGCATCGCCGAGGCGTATCTCCCCTCGCCGTCCAGGTCGGCGCGCAGCTCCTCGACAGCGAGCCGGGTGACCAGCGGGCGCAGCGCCTCGGTGGACACGACCAGCAGCCGGTCGACCCACTCCCGCCCGCCGGGGCCCGCGGCGGCCGTGCCGCCCGCCTCCAGGATCAGCTTGTGCAGGGCGACGTGCTCGGGCAGCGTGAACGCCTCGGCGCCGATCGTGTCGTAGCCGGGGCCGAGCAGCGCGGGCCGCTGCACGGCCAGCTTCAGCACCTCGGCCTCGGTCCGCACCGCGGGGTCGGTCAGCTCGGCGACCTTGCGTGGCGCGGCGGGCCGCTGCGGGCGCTGGGGGGCGCCCTGGGCGGCGACGGAGATCTCGGCGATGCGGTCCACCACGAACCGCTCGTTGTTGAAGCCCAGCCAGCGGTCGAGGTCGACGGCGTAGAGCTGGCGCAGCGCCCTGTCCTTGATCCCGGCGACGATCGGGGCGGCGGCGTCGAGCGCCGACAGCCTGCCCTCGTTGGTGCTCACGTCGTGGCGGGAGATCACGCTGCGGATGGCGAAGGCGAACAGCGGCTCCCTGCTGGCGATCAGGTCGCGCACCGCGGCCTCACCGCGCGTGACGCGCAGGTCGCACGGGTCGAGCCCGTCGCCCTGGACCGCGACGAAGGTCTGGGTGACGAACTTCTGCTCGTCGGCGAAGGCCCGCAGCGCCGCCTTCTGCCCCGCCGCGTCGCCGTCGAAGGTGAAGATCACCTCGCCGTGCGAGCCCGACTGGTCGAGCAGCAGCCGCCGCAGCACCTTGATGTGCTCCTGGCCGAAGGCCGTGCCGCAGGTGGCGACCGCGGTCGGCACCCCCGACAGGTGACAGGCCATCACGTCGGTGTATCCCTCGACGATCACCGCCTGGGACCGCTTGGAGATCTCCCGCTTGGCCAGGTCCACGCCGTAGAGGACCTCGCTCTTCTTGTAGAGCGGGCTCTCGGGGGTGTTGAGGTATTTCGGGCCGTCCTCGGCGTCGTTCAGCTTGCGCGCGCCGAACCCGATGACGTCGCCGGTGATGTCGCGGATCGGCCAGACGAGCCTGTTGCGGAAGCGGTCGATCGGCCCGCGCCGCCCCTCCTTCGCCAGGCCGCCCTTGACCAGCTCGGCGGCGGTGAACCCCCTGGCCATCAGGTGCCGGGCCAGGGCCTCCCACTCGGCGGGCGCGTAGCCCACCCCGAAGTGCTCGGCGTCGGCCCGCTCGAACCCGCGCTCCGACAGGAAGCGGCGCCCGGTCGCGGCCTCGGGGGAGGAGAGCCGCTCGACGTAGAACTCCGCCGCCGCCCGGTGCGCCTCGATGAGACGGCTGCGCTCGCCCTGCTCACGCCCGGGGACGTAGCCCCCCTGCTCGTAGCGGAGCTGGATGCCGGCCCGGTTGGCCAGCCGTTCGACGGCCTCGCCGAACGACAGGTGCTCAAGGCGGCGGACGAAGGTGATGACGTCGCCGCCCTCGGCGCAACCGAAGCAGTACCAGTAGCCACGGGCTGGGGTGACGTTGAAGGAGGGGCTCTTCTCGTCGTGGAAGGGACACAGCCCCTTCATGTTGCCGCCGCCCGCGTTGCGGAGCTGGATGTGCTCACCCACGATGTCCGCGATCGGTGAGCGCTCCCGCACGAGCGCGATGTCCTCGTCACTGATCCGGCCTGCCACGCCGTGAGTCTAGTGCGGTCCCCCGACAACCCGGGGCATCCCGGGGCCGCCTCGGCTGGAGCGCCGACTTTCCCGAACAGGTCATGACCAACCGGAAGGTCGGCTACAAAGGTAAAGGCTTGTTATGGATAACGTTAGCCTGGTGGAGATCATGCGATCGGGGCATATAGCTCGACTGACCGTGGCGGCGGGCGTTCTGCTCGCCACCGGGGCCTGCGCGGCCCCGGGCGGTGTCGCGGGTGTCAGCACCCTCCCTCCGGCCGCCGAGGTCGCGGCCGCCGGTCCGGGGAGGGTCACGGCGACGATTCCCACGCCGTCCCCGACACCCGTCGCGCAGGCGAGCGTGACCCGGCCCGCGGGCGACGACCCGGTGCAGGTCCCGCCGCCGAAGCTGTCGAACTTCACCTACGTCTTCCCGGTGAAGGACTGCAGGGTGAGCTACGAGAGCAGGCTCCTCGTGCTGCCGAAGACCACGATCTGGACCGGCAAGGGGTGCTCGTTCATCTCCCCGGTGAACGGCGTCGTCGACGAGGTCAACGCCAAGAACCGGTGGAAGCCCTCGACCGACCGGGGCGCGGACCGGGAGGGCCGCTTCGTCACGGTCGTCGGCGACGACGGCGTGCGCTATCTCGGCGGCCACCTGGACAAGGTCACCCCCGGCATCAAGCCGGGCGTCAGGGTCTCCGCGGGTCAGGTCCTCGGCCAGGTCGGCAACTCGGGCAACGCCCGCTCGACCGCGAGCAACCTCTACTTCGCGATCTCCTGGAAGACCGACCACTCCCTCTGGTGGGTACGGCGCGGCATGGTCGAGCCCTGGGAGTATCTGGACGCCTGGCTGAACGGCAACCGCACGCTCTCCCCCGCCGAACGGACCCGGGCCGTGATGAGCCGGGTCGGCGTCTCCCCGAAGTGCTCGACCCTGTGCGCCTCCAAACCCGGCGCGCCGGACAAGCCGGAGAAGCCGTCCCCGACCCCGGAGGAGAAGATCCCCCTGGGCAACTGACCCGTGGAGGTCCACCCGGTCAGGAGGCGGGGCGGGGCTCGCCGTACCAGCGCCAGGAGGTGGGGCGGGGACGGCCGGGGAGGTCGGCGCGGCCGGTGGACCACAGGAGGGCGGGCAGCGGGGCGACGTCGGCGGGAGCGTCAGGGAACAGGCGGGCCAGGACCCGGGCGCACAGGTCGGCGGGCGGCTCCCAGGCGACCCCGAGCCCCTCGGCGACGTCGTGGGTGTGGACCAGGGTCTCCACCACGCCCATGGCGGCGAAACCCTCCGGGTCCGCGACCCCGAAGCCGTGGAAGGCGCGCGCCTGCGGTGAGGCGGTACGCACCACGACGGTCAGCAGTGCCCCGCACGCCTCCAGCACCCGCAGCAGCCCGGCGGGCCCGTGGCCCCGATCCGCGAAGATCACGTTCGCCGGTCCTCCCGGCCTCCGCCTGACCCAGGCGAACGGGACGTCGTCGTCCGCCGGAGGCGGCTCGGGACCGAGCTGGGCCGCGTAGGAGAACAGGTCGTCGGCGAGGTGCTCGACGGTCTCCCAGCAACTCCACTCCAGGGAGCCCGCCCTGACGTCCCAGTCGGCCGCGAGCGCCGGGCGCAGGGCGTCGACCGCCAGCCGTACGGCTCGCTGGACGTCGGCGGCGGTGACGGGTGCGGCGGGCGATCCGGATATCTGGGACATGCGGTGACACTACCAACGATCACTCACTTCTCTGGGCGTCCCGGACGCCGGGTACTGCGGCACACTCCCCCATTGACGCCGCCCCTCCCATCGATCGGGGTCGAACCGTTCCTCGGTGAACGGTCGCCGAGAATCACGACCCCGGCCTGGGGCTTTCGCGATGAGTATCGCCAGTCCTGACCTTTGACCTGGAATGACTGGGTTTTCCTAGAGTGTCACCTATATCAAGGCAGGAGGCACTTTTCATGCGAAAACCAGCGCTGGTTCCGGGACCCATCTCCCGCCCGGGCACGCCTCCGCCGCCGCGAACGCCACGCACCACCGGCCCGCGCGATCCGTGATCCAGGAAGGATCATCACCGCTCTCGCCGTCGGGCTCGCCCTGGGAGGCGACCGTCTGGGCGACGTCGCGTTCCCGGCCACAACCGTTCGGCCCCGTCGCCTCCCAGGCCGATCGACCGGCTCGCCAAACTCGAACCGCGCCCTCACATCCGCGCCGCCTGAGGCGCCGGGCCCGCGCCACTTCACTCAGCACCAGATCCATATAAATATCGCCTTTTCGGCTGCCCAAAAGTGACATCTTGACAGACAAGGCGCTTTTGCTACGTTCTCCAAACAAGAACAAAATATGGCGACTTTTGGGGAGCACGATCCAATGACGGTAAATTTCCCAATTTCTCGCACTTGCCCGTTTGCTCCCCCTGACGAGTACGAACGACTCCGCGAACAGGCTCCCCTCGTCAGAGCCAGGATCCCCCGGGGCGAAGTATGGCTGGTGACCCGGCACGCCGAGGCCCAGCAGGTGCTCAGCGACCACCACCGCGTCAGCACCGACCCCGCCTCCCCCGGCCACCCGATGCCCCTGATGCGGCCGGACGATCCCTCCGAGGAGGAGCTGGAGATCCGCAGGAGGTTCCAGGCCGGCCAGTTCATCGACATGGACCCGCCCGAGCACAGCCTCTACCGGCGCATGCTCATCCCCGAGTTCACCGTACGGCGGGTCAGGGAGATGCGCCCCGCCATCCAGGAGGCGACCGACCTCCTCATCGACGACATGATCAGGGCGGGCTCCCCGACCGACCTCGTGGACGCCTTCGGCTTCTCCCTGCCGTCCATGGTGACCTGCGCCCTCCTCGGCGTCCCCTACTCGGACCGCGACTTCTTCCGGGCCAGGACCCGCAAGATGATGGACACCGGCGTCGGCTCCTCCGAGGAGGGCATCGCCGCCGCCATCGAGGTCTGGTACTACCTCGACAAGCTGATCACCGTGGCGGAGCGCGAGCCCGGCGACGACCTCATCGGACGCCTGGTCACCGCGCGGCGGGAGACCGGGGAACTGACCCACGACGCCCTGGTCGGCATGGTCTTCCTGCTGCTCATCGCGGGACACGAGACCACGGCGAACATGATCCCGCTGGGCGTGCACGCCCTGCTGCGCCACCCCGACCAGCTCGACGCCCTGCGCGCCGACCCCGAAGGCTGGCCGCTGGCCGTCGAGGAGTTGCTGCGCTACCACTCGATCGTGGACTGGGTGGGGTTCGACCGGGTCGCGACCCAGGACATGGAGGTCGGGGGCCAGGCCGTACGGGCGGGAGAGGGGTTCTTCGTGCTCGGCGCGTCGGCGAACCGCGACCCCCGCGTCTTCGACGACCCCGACACCCTCGACATCCGCCGGGGCGCCCGCAACCACCTGGCCTTCGGCTACGGCGTCCACCAGTGCCTCGGCCAGAACCTCGCCCGCGCCGAACTGGAGATCGCCTACCGCACCCTCTTCGAGCGCCTGCCCACCCTGCGCGTCCTCGGGGAGGACGACGAACTGCCGTTCAACTACGACGGTGTGGTCTTCGGCACCCGCGCTCTCCCCGTGGCCTGGTCGCTGTGAATAGCCACATGCCCTTTACGAAGTAAGTCCGATTTTGTCAGCAGGGAGACGCGGCGTAGAGGTCGGTCGCCTTCGTGGTGATCCGGGTGGCGGCGGTGGTCCAGGGGGTGCCGAGGGGGTTGAGGGTGAGGATGACCATGATCTTCCGGTCGTTGGCGCAGAGGGTGCCGCTGGTGTGCATCGCGGGGCTGGCCAGGTCGGCGTCCGCCGTACGGGCCGACGGGCCGCTCCTGGCCGCCGCCGAGCACCGTGGCTCCTCCTCGAAGGCGGACCAGCCCTGTTTGACGGCCCAGGGGCCGGGGACGGCGGCGGGGATGCCGAAGTACTGGTCCCAGCCGTCGGCGGCGCACCGGGTCGCCTGGCGCAGGTGGCCCATGACGAGGTCGCGGAAGGACGGGTGGGCGCTCTCCAGGATGTAGCGGTAGACCTTCACCACGTCGGCGGCGCTGATCTCGGTGTAGCCCCACATCCCCGGATTCGCGGGCGGCACGGTGTCGGTCAGATCGATCTTGGTCACCATCCGGTCCACGATCGCTCCCCAGCCGCCGCGCACCCACAGGGTGCTCGCGGCGGTGTCGTCACTCGATCGCAGCATGGCCCGCAGCAACTGGGCGTCGGCGGGCGGCACCGCCGTACCCGGGCCGAGGGTTTCGAGGTAGTCGAGGGCGATGAGCAGTTTCACCAGCGAGGCGGAGCGGAACCTCCTGTGCTCGTCCGCGCGCACGGAGGCGCCGGTGACGCGGTCGTAGACCATGTAGGCGGTCGAGCGCTCGGGCGGCAGCGGCGGGCAGGGCGCGAGGCGGGTGTCGTCGGGGTCGAGCGAGGTGTTCAGGTGCGAGGCGGGCACGAAGCCGTAGCCGTGCCGTTCGGGGGCGCTGACCACCCGGTCGCCCTGGGTGTAGTACCAGACGTCGTTGCCACCGGCGTGCCGCTGGCCGCGCGTCCAGCACAGGAACCAGCTCTGGGTGGTGTCCAGGACCCCGACCCGGGGTGACGAGCCGTCGGGGGTCGCGTGGACCGGGGCGCCCGCCTGGTTGCCGCAGACCGAGTCCTCGGTGAACGTGTTCGGGAAGATCCCGCCGCCGTGGCTGACACCCGTACGGTGCTGACACACCTGGGCCTGCGCCACAGGCACGGGTAACAGGATCAAGACGATGACGACGAGCAGCCCGCTGAGAACGCGCATGATCTCCCCCATTGATCGAAAGGCCCCCGGCGTGGTCCACGTAATCACGATCAATGCACCGGAACAATCATTGATCCAGCCATAAACCGCAGGTTTCCTGACATATCCCGGCGCGTGAGCCACGGCGCCCGACCAGCTAAGACATCAAGAAAAAACGCGAAACACCCCTTTTGGACTTTTCATGAATTTCATCGGACTTTGTGGTGTTTGCCGGTCGGGTAGGTAGCCGGTGAACCCGGCCCCGAACAGGAGATCCTCATGGCCCTGCACAAGGTCACCCGCGGGGAGGCCACCCTCCACGACGACGCGTACACCACGCCGCTGAGCGAGCGGCCGCTGCCGAAGTACCGCCTGCCCGACTCCCCCGCCGACCCGCGCGCGGTCTACGACCTCGTCAGCTCCGAGCTGCTGCTCGACGGCAACGCCGCGCAGAACCTGGCGACGTTCTGCACCACCTGGAGCGACGAGGAGACCCATCGCCTGATGGACCTCTGCCTCGGCAAGAACATGATCGACAAGGACGAGTACCCGCAGACGGCCGCGATCGAGTCCCGGTGCGTGCACATGCTGGCCGACCTGTGGAACTCCCCCGAGGGCGCGGGCACGATGGGCTGCTCGACGACCGGTTCGAGCGAGGCGGCGATGCTCGGCGGGCTGGCGCTCAAGTGGAGGTGGCGCCGTCGCCGCCAGGAGGACGGCAAGCCGACCGACCGCCCCAACCTGGTCTGCGGCCCGGTACAGGTCTGCTGGGAGAAGTTCGCCCGCTACTTCGACGTCGAGCTGCGGCAGGTGCCGCTCGAACGCGACGCGACCGGGCTGCGCCCGCACCAGCTACGCGACTACGTGGACGAGAACACCATCGGCGTCGTGGCGATCCTGGGCGTCACCTACACCTGCGACTTCGAGCCGGTCGCCGACCTCGCCGAGGAGCTGGACGCGATCCACGCCGAGACGGGCCTGGACGTGCCGATCCACGTGGACGCGGCCAGTGGCGGGTTCGTCGCCCCGTTCGTCCAGCCCGACCTGCTGTGGGACTTCCGGCTCGAACGGGTCGCCTCCATCAACACCTCCGGCCACAAGTACGGCCTGGCACCGCTCGGTGTGGGATGGGTCGTGTGGCGCTCGGCCGACCTGCTGCCGAAGGACCTGATCTTCGACGTCAGCTATCTGGGCGGGGAGATGCCGACGTTCGCCCTCAACTTCTCCCGCCCTGGCGGCGAGATCGTCGCCCAGTACTACACGATGCTGCGGCTCGGGCGTGAGGGCTACCGCAGGGTCCAGCAGGCGTGCCTGGACACCGCGCGGTCCCTGGCGGACCAGATCGCCAAGATGGGGCCGTTCGAGCTGCTCTACGACGGCGAGGGCGCCCTTCCCGCGGTCTCCTACACCCTGGCCGACCCCGACCCCGGCTTCACGCTCTACGACCTGTCGGAGCAGCTACGGACCAGGGGCTGGCAGGTGCCGTCCTACCCGCTGCCGCCCGACCGGCAGGAGACGGTCGTCCAGCGGGTGCTGATCAGGCACGGCATCGGCCGCGACGAGGCGGCCCTGCTCGCCGAGGACATCCGGCGCTGCCTCGACCGGCTCCACCGGGGTGGCGGCGCCGAGCCGAGGCCCGGGTTCCACCACTGACGGGCGGTGGGGCTCAGCCGCCGGACAGCCGCCGGTGCCAGGTGAGCGCGGAGGTGTCGGTGAGCGAGGCGATCTGGTCGACGACCACCCGCAGCCGCCCGGCGTCGGTCTCCGCCCTGGTGAAGGCGGGCCGCAGCGCGGGCTCCAGGGTGAGGGGCGCGCCGAGCATGATCAGGTGGGCGAGGTCGTGGATGAGCTCCCGCTGCCTGGCCTGGTTGGCGCTGTGCGCGTCGCTGGTCATCACGTAGTGCGCGGTCAGCCCCTTCAGCAGGGCGCATTCGAGCCGGGTGCGCCGGGGGACGACCAGGCTGGCGCCGTGCCGCCCGGCGGCCTCGCCGTACGCCTCGCGGGTGGCCTCCTGGGCGGCGCGGCACAGGTGACCGATCAGCGCGCTGGTGAGGGCCTTGGTCGCGACGAGGTCGGTGAGCGTGCCGTCGAAGTGGCGGGGCCACAGCGGCCTGGCGAACAGGTGGCCGAGGACCTCCTCAAGCTCGGCGGGCTCGGCGTCGGGGGCGTACCACGCGCGGGTGGTCGCGCAGATCCCGCCGCGTTCTGCCGGGTCGCGCAGCACCTGCGGCATGACGGCGCCGGAGTGCAGGGCGTCCTCAAGGTCGTGCACCGAGTAGGCGACGTCGTCGGCCCAGTCCATGATCTGGGCCTCGAAGCTGACGCTCCCCTCAGGGGCGCCCTGCCTGATCCACGCGAAGACCGCCAGGTCGTCGTCGTAGGCGCCGTACTTGGGGCTCTTCTCCCTGGTCCAGGGATACTTGGTCGCCGCGTCCAGGCAGGCCCTGGTGAGGTTGAGACCCGCGCTGCGGCCGTCCTCGGTGAGGACCTTGGCCTCAAGGCGGGTCAGCAGGCGCAGGCTCTGCGCGTTCCCCTCGAACCCGCCGCACCCGGCGGCCAGGGTGTTGAGGGCGGTCTCCCCGTTGTGCCCGAACGGCGGATGCCCGAGGTCGTGGGCCAGGCAGGCGGTCTCGACCAGGTCGGGGTCCCTGCGCAGGGACTGGCCCATCTCCCTGCCGATCTGCGCGCACTCCAGGGAGTGGGTCAGCCGGGTGCGCGGGATGTGCTGTCCGCTGCCGATCGTCTCGGCCGGGCCGACCACCTGGGTCTTAGCGGCGAGCCTGCGCAGCCCCGCGCTGTGCAGCACCCGCGCCCGGTCGCGCTCGAACGGGCCTCGTTCCGGGTTGCCGGGCGGTTCCGGCACCCATCTCGCCTGGTCATGCTCGTCGTATGCGTGCATAAGTTCAGTGATTTTATCCAGGAAAGAGGCCACCCATGCGGAACGTCATGGAAACACCTGGTGACTCCTGGAAAGCCCGGCCCCTCCTCGCGGGGAGGAGAGGCCGGGACACATGATCTGTCAGCGGGTGTCCGACTCCGCGCTCGTCAGCGCCGCGCGGCCCGCCTCAAGACGGGCGACGGGGATGCGGAACGGCGAGCAGGACACGTAGTCGAGCCCGGCCTGGTGGCAGAAGTGGATGGAGTCCGGGTCGCCGCCGTGCTCGCCGCAGATGCCGAGCTTGAGGTCGGGCCTGGTCGCGCGGCCCTCCTCCGCGGCGATCCGCACGAGCCTGCCGACGCCGTCGCGGTCCAGCGACTCGAACGGCGAGACGCCGAAGACGCCCAGCTCCAGATACTTGGAGAAGAACGCGGCCTCCACGTCGTCCCGGGAGAATCCCCAGGTCATCTGGGTCAGGTCGTTGGTGCCGAAGGAGAAGAACTCCGCGGCCTCGGCGATCTGTCCCGCGGTCAGCGCCGCCCTCGGCACCTCGATCATGGTGCCGACCAGCGCCTCGACGCCGACGTCGGCCAGGATGCGCTGGGCCTCGTCCTTGACGTACTCCAGCTCCTGGACCGCCCCGACCAGCGGGATCATGATCTCGGCACGGGCGCCCTCGACGGCCTTCGCGGCCTCGGCGATCGCCCTGACCTGCATGGCGAACAGGCCGGGGATGACCAGGCCGAGCCGTACACCGCGCAGGCCGAGCATGGGGTTCTGCTCGTGCAGGCGCTTGACGGCGGCCAGCACCCTGCGGTCCTTCTCCTCGGCCCGGTCCCCCGCGAGGGCGACCTTGACCGACAGCTCGGTGTAGTCGGGCAGGAACTCGTGCAGCGGCGGGTCGATCAGCCGGATCGTGACGGGCAGGCCCGCCATCGCCTGGAAGATCTCCACGAAGTCGGCCTTCTGCAGCGGTTCGAGGGCGGCCAGCGCCTGGTCGCGCTCCTCCTTCGAGGAGGCCAGGACGAGGTCCTCGACGAGCTGCCTGCGGTCACCGAGGAACATGTGCTCGGTACGGCACAGCCCGATGCCCTCGGCGCCGAACCTGCGGGCGCGGGCGGCGTCCTCGGCGTTGTCGGCGTTGGCCCGCACCTTCAGCCGCCTGGTGGCGTCGGCGTGGGTCATGATGCGGTGCACGGCCCTGACCAGCTCGTCGTCCTGGTCGGTCGCGCCCTCGAAGTACTCGACGACGGGGGAGGGGACGACGGGCACCTCGCCGAGGTAGACCGCGCCGCTCGAACCGTCGATGGAGATGACGTCCCCCTCGGAGACCACGACGCCGCCGGGGGCGGTGAACCTGCGCTCCTTGGTCGAGACCTCCAGCTCCTCGGCTCCGCACACGCAGGTCTTGCCCATGCCCCTGGCGACGACCGCCGCGTGGGAGGTCTTGCCGCCTCGGCTGGTCAGCACGCCCTGGGCGGCGATCATGCCCGCCAGGTCGTCGGGGTTGGTCTCGCGGCGGACCAGGATGACGTCCTCCCCCGCGGCGGCCAGCTCGACGGCCCGCTCCGAGGAGAAGACGGCCTTGCCGACGGCGGCGCCGGGCGAGGCGTTCATACCGGTGGTGATCTTGTTGGTCTTCGCGTCGCCGTCGAAGCGGGGGAACATGAGCTGGGCGAGCTGGGCGCCGCTCACCCGGGTCACGGCCTCGTCGAGGTCGATCAGGCCCTGGTCGGCGAGCTGTACGGCGATGCGGAAGGCGGCGCCGGCGGTCCGCTTGCCCACCCGGGTCTGGAGCATCCACAGCTTGCCGCGCTCGACCGTGAACTCGATGTCGCACAGGTCGCGGTAGTGGTTCTCCAGCGTCTCCATGATCTTCATCAGCTCGTCGTAGACGGGCTTGTCGAGGCGCTCAAGGTCCTGCAGCGGCATCGTGTTGCGGATGCCCGCGACCACGTCCTCGCCCTGGGCGTTCTGCAGGTAGTCGCCGTAGACACCCTGGTGGCCGCTGCCGGGGTCACGGGTGAAGGCCACGCCGGTGCCCGAGTCCATGCCGCAGTTGCCGAACACCATGGAGCAGACGTTGACGGCCGTGCCCAGGTCGGCGGGGATGCGCTCCTGGCGGCGGTAGAGGATGGCGCGCGGGGCGTTCCACGACTCGAAGACCGCCATGACGGCCATGCGCATCTGGTCGTGGGGGTCGGCGGGGAAGTCCTGACCGGTCTGCTCGCGGACGATGCCCTTGTACGTCTCGACCAGGCGCTGGAAGTCGGCCGCCTCAAGCTCCAGGTCGTCGCGGCCGTGCTTGAGCTCCTCAAGGGCCTCGTCGAACAGCTCGCCGTCGATGCCCTGGACGGTCTTGCCGAACATCTGGATGAGACGGCGGTAGGAGTCCCAGGCGAAGCGCTCGTTGCCCCCGGCCTGCTTGACGAGGCCGTGCACGGACTGGTCGTTGAGCCCGATGTTCAGGACGGTCTCCATCATTCCCGGCATGGAGAACTTGGCACCGGAGCGCACGCTGACCAGTAGGGGGTCGTCGGCCTGGCCGAGGCGCCTGCCCATCCGTCCCTCCAGCGCCGTCAGGTGCCGGGAGATCTCCTCGTCCAGCCCCTCGGGGAGCCCGCCGTCCTCAAGGAAACGGCGGCACGCGTCGGTGGTGATGGTGAAGCCGGGAGGCACCGGCAACCCGAGATTGGTCATCTCGGCCAGGTTGGCCCCCTTACCGCCGAGCAGATCCTTGAGATCTTTGTTGCCCTCGGTGAAGTCGTAAACGTACTTGGGCACGGTTGCTCCTTCTGCGACTTCAAATGACGTGTGGTTCCGCCTTGCTTGGACTCTACCGATGCAGAAGAAGACGAAACGCCACCCACCCCGCGAAAGGGTGTTTGCCCAGCTAGAAGGGTACGTAGCGGTCTAATCCAATTTAAATGAGCCGCAAAGCCGCAGTGATATGGACCACCCCAAGAATTGGTATAAACCAATTGGTATAAACCAATTGTCTCAGCATTCAAACGCGTTCACGGAGGGTTCAACCCATGCTGTATGGGGTATAGGCCGCATCCGATGTAACGCGCGTCACATCCGCACCGGGAGTCCCACCGGGTCCCGATTGCCGGGGAAGCCGGGTGATCTCCTGGCCCGCCCCGGCTTCGCGTGGGATTGTCACCTTTGTGATGAGTAGTGGCGAAGCGAGGAACGACCACCCCTGGGCCAGACCGGACAGCCGCGAGGAGGAGAGGGAGACGGCCAGGCCGCCGTGGGAGGCGGGACGCCCCGGTTGGGCGGCCCCCGCCGGGGAACCGGCCGATCCCCCGAAGCGGGCGCGCCGTACGAGAAAGGTGGTCGTCGGGGTTCTGGCGGGGACGCTCGTCCTGGCCGCCCTGGTCACCGGCGCGGTGGTCCTCGTGCCGCGCCTGGCGTGGCGTCCCGGGACCGAGGTCCCCGCGCCGCCCTCCTCAGGGCCCGCCTCCGCCGAGCGGTCACAGGAGCCGGGCGCCGTCACCTACATCGACGACGTACGGCTCGGCAGCTGCGTGAACGAGGTCTCCGACAGCACGACCTCCGACAAGAACAGCGGGATCCTGCCCCTGGTGAGCTGTTCGGCCCCGCACGACGGCGAGGTGCTGGCGCGCTTCCTGCTGCCCCCGGGCATCTGGCCCGGCGAGGCGAGGATGCGGGCGCTGGCCACGCGGGGCTGCCGGGCACGGCTTGGACCGCTCTTCGAACGCAGCCCCGTCAAAAAGCGCCTGGCCGTGCTGGCCTTCGTCCCGCTGCGGGAGGAGTGGCCCGACGACCGGCTCGTGATCTGCGTCGCCGTACACCGGGGAGTGACTCCCCTGGTCGGGCCCGTCGTCCCCGACGGCGCGGGGTCCGCGGGACCGGAGGGTACGGCCCCCGCGCCCGTCGCCGGGGCGGGGGCCTGACGGGTCAGTCGTTGAGGTGCTGGCGGAGGTAGGAGTCGACCTTGTCGAGGGCCACGCGCTCCTGGGTCATCGAGTCGCGCTCGCGGATGGTCACCGCGTGGTCCTCAAGGGTGTCGAAGTCGACGGTGACGCAGAACGGCGTGCCGATCTCGTCCTGGCGGCGGTAGCGGCGGCCGATGGCGCCCGCGTCGTCGAACTCGACGTTCCAGCGGCGGCGGAGCTGGGCGGCCAGGTCCTTCGCCTTCGGCGACAGGTCGGCGTTGCGCGACAGCGGGAGCACCGCGACCTTGACCGGCGCCAGGCGGTGGTCGAGCCGCATGACCGTGCGCTTCTCCATGACGCCCTTGGCGTTGGGCGCCTCGTCCTCGGTGTAGGCGTCGATCAGGAAGGTGAGCGTGGCGCGGTCGACACCGGCGGCGGGCTCGATCACGTAGGGGACGTAGCGCTCGCCGGTCTCCTGCTCGAAGAAGCTCAGGTCGGTGCCGGAGGCCTTGCCGTGGGCCGTCAGGTCGAAGTCGGTGCGGTTGGCGACGCCCTCAAGCTCGCCCCACTCACCACCGGTGAAGTTGAAGCGGTACTCGATGTCCACGGTCCGCTTGGAGTAGTGGGAGAGCTTCTCCTTCGGGTGCTCGTACAGGCGCAGGTTCTCCGGGGTGATGCCCAGGTCGGTGTACCAGCGGAAGCGCTCGTCGATCCAGTACTGGTGCCACTCCTCGTCGCTGCCCGGCTTGACGAAGAACTCCATCTCCATCTGCTCGAACTCGCGGGTGCGGAAGATGAAGTTGCCCGGGGTGATCTCGTTGCGGAACGACTTGCCGATCTGGCCGATGCCGAACGGGATCTTCCTGCGCGCCGACTGCTGCACGTTGAGGTAGTTGATGAAGATGCCCTGCGCGGTCTCCGGGCGCAGGTAGGCCAGGCCGGACTCGTCCTCGACGGCGCCAAGATAGGTCTTCAGCAGACCGCTGAACTGCTTGGGCTGGGTGAAGGCGCCCTTGTTGCCGCAGTTGGGGCAGGTGATGTCGGCCAGGCCCTCGGCGGGCTGCCTGCCGTGCTTGTCGGCGTAGGCCTCTTCGAGGTGGTCGGCCCGGTAGCGCTTGTGGCACGACTGGCACTCGGTCAGCGGGTCGGTGAAGGTCTCCACGTGGCCGCTGGCCTGCCACACCTCGCGGGCGAGGATCACGCAGGAGTCAAGGCCCACGACGTCGTCACGGCCCTGCACCATGGTCTTCCACCACTGCCGCTTCACGTTGTTCTTGAGCTCCACCCCCAGTGGGCCGTAGTCCCAGGAGGCCCGGAGGCCACCGTAGATCTCGCTGGAGGGGTAGACGAGCCCACGTCGCTTGGCGAGGCTGACGATGGTGTCCATGATGTCCGTACGGCGTGCCATAAGGGAAAATCTCCATCCGGCTGGAGGTCGGCGAGGAATTGGTCGAGTCCCCAGCTTAGGGGAGCCGCACCGGCGCGAGACGCGCATTACCCGCGCGCCGCCGTACGGCGGAGCCACCTAGGGGCGCTCGGCGTCCTCGAAGGCGCTGGGCTCGTTGAGCATCAGGGGCATCAGGGGATACAGCGCCATCCTGGCCGCGCCGAGGGCGCGCCGGTAGAACCCGGCCCCCTCCCACTCGCTGACCAGCGCCCACAGCTCGGGCTCGTCCACCGACCTGACCACCCGCCCGCGCACGTATCCGGGCTGTCCCGCCAGGGTGTCGACGATGTCGTGCGCCTGGACGAGGAACTCCCCGGTACGGCCTGCGGGCACCGAGTAGCGGATGAGAGCGAGCATCCGCCCAGCATGCCAGAGCCCGTCCCCCGCCCGCGTACCGGTGCGGGAGCTGCCGCCGGGAGGGTCTCGGCGTTAGGCTCGGGCCGTGGCCGAAAAACGCCGTGAGCGCCCCGCACACCCGATGGCCAGGCCCCGCCCCACCCGGGGCGCGGCGCGAGGCCCCCGCCCCCTGCCGCCCGGTGAGCAGTTCTTCACGCCCGGGGCCACGGGCCTGCGGCGCAGGGTCGAGCAGCGCAGCGCGGCCCCGCTCGTCTTCCTCTTCCAGCTGCCCCGCTGGATCCTGCCGGTCGCCCTGGTCGTGCTGCTGCTCGCCGGGTTCGCCGTGCCGTCCTTCCTCGGTGGCCTCGCGGTGCTGCCGGTGGTCGGGTTCGTCGGCTGGCTGGCCTACATGTCGTGGCCCTCGCTCGGCGTCAAGGGCCGCATCCTGCGCGTCGCCCTGCTCACCTTCCTGCTTCTGCTCGTCGCCGACAGATTCGGGGCGTTCTAGACGATTTTGACAACCATTTTCATTTACGCGCATACTGGTGAGCATGATGTCCGGCTCCTCCCGACGTATGCACGTACGCACAGCACGTCTGCTCACCGCCCTGACCGCCGTCCTCACCGTCACCACCGCCTGCGGCTCCGGCCAGGCAGGCCCGGCCCCAGGAACCGGAGCACAGGGAGGCAGAACCGACATCACCGCGGCCATGTATCCCCTGCAGTGGCTCGCCGAGCGGATCGGCGGCCCCGACACCGCCGTCACCGCCCTGACCAAGCCCGGGGTCGAGCCGCACGACCTCGAACTGTCCCCCGTCCAGATCGCCGGCATCGAGCGGACCGGCCTGGTCGTCTACGTCAAGGGCGTGCAGCCCGCGGTCGACGAGGCCGTAGAACAGCACGCGGCCGACCGGGGCTTCGACGCCGCGGCGCTGGTCAAGACCCTTCCCCTCTCGGACGACGGCGAGGAGGACGAGGAGGGCCACGCCCACGACACCTCCTACGACCCGCACGTCTGGCTCGACCCCACCCGGATGGCCACGATCGCGACGAAGCTCGGCGACAGGCTCGCCGAGGCGGACCCGGCCCACGCCAAGGGCTACCGCGACCGCGCCGCCGCGACCGTCGCCGACCTCACCACCCTGGACGGCGAGATGTCACGGGGCCTGAGCACCTGCTCGTCGAGGGCGATCGTCACCAGTCACGCCGCGTTCGGCTACCTCGCCGACCGCTACAAACTCCGCCAGATCGGGATCACCGGCCTCGACCCGGAGGCCGAACCCTCCCCCGCCCGCCTCGCCGAAGTAGCGAATGTGGCCAAGCAGGAGAAAGTGACTACGATTTTCAGCGAGACCCTCGTCAGCCCGAAGGTCGCCGAGGTCCTCTCCAGGGAGATCGGTGCCAGGACCGCCGTCCTGGACCCGGTCGAAAGCCAGCCGGCGAACGGCGACTACCTGTCCGCCATGCGCCAGAACCTCAGTGCGCTCAAAACGGCGCTCGGCTGCTCGTAAAGGCGACATGTGACATCCATCGAAACGGTTTTCAGCATGAGCGGCGGCCAGGTCAGCCTGGACCGCCGCCCGGTGCTCCGGGGCGTCGACCTGACCATCGGGGCCGGTGAGGTGGTGGCCGTGCTCGGTGCGAACGGGTCGGGCAAGTCCACCCTCATCCGCGCCCTGCTCGGCCTCATCCCGCTGTCCGGCGGCACCACCCTGCTGTACGGCTCACCGCCCGCCAGGTTCAGGCAGTGGTGGCGGATCGGGTACGTGCCGCAGCGGCTCTCGGTCGGCGGCGGCGTGCCCACGACCATCCGCGAGGTCGTCGCCTCCGGCAGGATCGCCAGGCAGCGGCGCCTGCGCCTGACCAGCGCCGCCGACAGGGAGGCCACGTCGAGGGCGCTGGAGGCCGTCGGCATGGCCGACAGGGCGGGCGACCCGGTCCAGGCGCTGTCCGGCGGGCAGCAGCAGCGGGTGCTCATCGCCCGCGCCCTGGCGGGCGAACCCGACACCTTCGTCATGGACGAGCCGACGGCGGGCGTGGACGCCCAGAGCCAGCAGTTGCTCGCCGACACCCTGACCTCCCTGGTCTCCCAGGGCAAAACGGTCCTGCTGGTCGCCCACGAGCTCGGCCCGCTCGAACCGCTGATCACCCGGGCCGTCGTGCTCAGGAACGGCTTCGTGTGCCACGACGGCGCGCCGCCCCACGCGGTCGGCGCCCACGCGCTGCCCGGCCACGACCACGTCCACCCCCACGCGGCGGACAAGCCGCTCAGCCCGCTCGACTGGAGACCAACGCCGTGATCGACCTCCTGCAGTTCGAGTTCATGCAGCGGGCGCTGATCGCCGCGCTGCTGGTCGGCCTCGCCGCCCCGGCCATCGGCACCTTCATCGTGCAGCGCAGGCTCGCCCTGCTCGGTGACGGCATCGGGCACGTCGCGCTCACCGGCGTCGCGCTCGGCTTCCTGACCGGGACCGCCCCCGTGCTGACCGCGGTCGTGGTCTCGGTGCTCGGGGCCGTGGCCATCGAACTGGTCCGCGAGCGCGGCAGGACGGGCGGCGACGTGGCGCTCGCCCTGCTGTTCTACGGCGGCATCGCCGGGGGTGTGCTGCTCATCTCGCTCGCCCCCGGCGGCAGCAACTCCAGCCTGCTGTACTACCTGTTCGGCTCGATCAGCAGCGTCAGCGTCGAGGACGTCTGGGTGATCGCCCTGCTCGCGGTCGCGGTCCTGTTCGTCGTCGTCTTCTTCGGTCGCGAGCTGTACGTGCTCTGCCAGGACGAGGAGGTCGCGAAGACGTCCGGTCTTCCGGTGCGTTTCCTGAGCCTGCTGATCGCCGTGACCGCCGCGCTGACCGTGGTCATCGCGATGCGCGTGGTCGGACTTCTGCTGGTCAGCGCGCTGATGGTGGTCCCGGTCGCGACCAGTCAGCAACTCACCCGGGGCTTCAGGAGCACGATGCTGTTGGCCATGGTCTTCGGGATGATCGCCACGGTCAGCGGGCTGACTTCCTCCTTCTACGTCAAGGTGCCATCGGGCGCCATCATTGTTGTCATAGCGCTCGGAGGGTTCGTCCTGGCCCTCGGGCTCGGTAGATTCGTACGCCGAAGCCGACCACAGGAGTCCAGCCCATGAGCAGCAGACGCGATGCCGTCCATGACGTCCTCCGCCACAGCGAGGGCTTCCGAAGCGCGCAGGACGTCTATGCCGAGATGCGCGCCGAGGGCGCCAAGATAGGCCTGACCACCGTCTACCGGGCGTTGCAGGCCCTGGCCGACAGCGGCCACGTCGACATGCTCAGGACCGACGACGGGGAGTCGGTCTACCGTGCCTGCGCCAGCGGAGACCACCACCACCACCTCGTCTGCCGCCGCTGCGGCAGGACCGTCGAGGTCGCCGGGCCCGCCGTCGAGCGCTGGGCCGAGGCCGTCGGGGCCGAGCACGGCTTCACGGACGTCACGCACACGGTCGAGGTCTTCGGCACCTGCGCCTCCTGCTCGGCCGCCGCCAGGACGCACGCCGCAGCGAGCCACTCCTCCTGACCCACCCACGACGTGGGAGACGTAGCGTGAAAGGCCCCTCACACCCGCGACACGGGGGATAATCGTCCGGTACGGCGAGCCGCCGGGCGCGCCTCCCCCCGCCGAAACCGCCATTTTCAGGAGTCAACATGCCATTCGGACATGACATGGTGCACTCACTCGCGACCGTGGTCGACCTCATCAACACCTCCCCCGCGACCGGAGGCCCCGACCGGCTGACCGACCTGCGGGAGCTCGGTGAGTTCGTGGACCGCCACCAGGTCAGCGGCGTCGGCGAGCTCGGCACGGCCGACCTGAACCAGGTGCGCGCGGTCCGCGACGCCTTCCACAAGGTCTTCACCGCCCCCGACCAGGCGACGGCGGTCATCCGGCTGAACACGCTGCTGAGCGGGACCCGCATCACCCCCCGCCTGACCGAGCACGACGGCCACCCCCTGCACGTCCACTACTTCGCCCCCGGGGCCTCCGTCGGCGAGCACCTGTCGGCCGACCTGGGCGTCGCGCTGGCCCACCTGCTCGTCGAGGGCGAGTGGGAACGGCTGCGCACCTGCTCCGCCCCCGACTGCGACAACGTCTTCGTGGACGAGTCACGCAACCGCTCCCGGGTCTACTGCGACAGCCGTACGTGCGGGAACCGGATGCATGTGGCGGCTTATCGGGCCCGTCGGCGAGCCTAGCCCTGCTTATTTGCGGCGCCTTCGGCGCCGCGGGGCTTAGGCGCCTCAGGCCAACGCTTTCCCTCGTCGCTCATCCGCTTCGCTCCTTCGCTCCTCAGTCCAAGCGTCGGCGCGCCCAAGCCGGAAACTCCTCACGCACGGCACCGGTACCCCTAGAACCAAAACCCTTCACTCCCAGCACCTGAGGGCCGGGCCAGGCTCTTCACGCTGGGGACCGAAAGCGCCTAGAGGTGCTTAGCGGACTTTGGCGAAGAAGGTTTGGAGGTCGGTGGCCAGGTTGGCTGGTTGGTCCATGGCGATGAAGTGATGGCCGGAGGGGTTGTTCTCGGGCCAGTGGAGGATGGCGTTGTGGCGTTCGGCCAGGCGGCGGATACCGGGTGGGCCGCTGTAGACGCCGGTCGGCACGGCGGTCTGGCCCTCCGGCCAGTCGAAGCCGATGCTCTCGTAGTACGGCCAGGCCGAGCTGCCGAAGGTTGCGGTGAACCAGTACAGGCTCACGTTGGTCAGCAGCAGGTCCCGGTCGATCACCTCCTCCAACGGCCTGCCCGAGGCGTTGAACTCGTGGAACTTCTGCGTCATCCAGGCCAGCGCCGCGACCGGTGAGTCGTGCCATCCGTAGGCGAAGGTCTGTGGCGCCGCGCGCAGCAGCGCGTGGTGGTCGACGCCGTTCATCCAGTCCTGTCCCTGGAGCCAGGCGAAGGCCGCCCGCTCCTCCTCGGTCATCTCCGGCAGGTCCTTCTCCGTGGGGAAACCGAGACCGCCGATGACGTAGACACCGGCCACGTGGTCCGGCGCGGCCCTGGCGACCTCGGGCGCGACGTAGGCCCCGAAGTCCCCGCCCTGCGTGCCGTACCGCTCGTAGCCGAGGCGGCGCATCAGCTCCACCCAGGTCCGCGCCACGCGCGCCGCGTTCCAGCCGGTCCCGCGTGGCGGCGCGGAGAACCCGAAGCCCGGCACGGAGGGGACGACGACGTGGAAGGCCCCCGCGGGGTCGCCGCCGTGCGCGCGGGGGTCGGTGAGGTGGCCGATGAGCCGGGTGAACTCCGCGAACGTGTTCGGCCAGCCGTGGGTGAGGACGAGCGGCAGGGCGTCGGGCTCGGCTGAGCGTACGTGCAGGAAGTGGATCTCCTGGCCGTCGATCTCGGTCATGAACTGCGGGAACCCGTTCAGGCGCGCCTCGTGCCCGCGCCAGTCGTATCCGTCGCGCCAGTAGGCGGCCAGTTCCCTGAGGTAGGTGACGGGAACCCCACGGGTCCATCCCTCGCCGGGCAGCGGCCGGGGCCACCGGGTGCGGTCGAGGCGGTCGTTCAGGTCGTCCAGGTCGGCCTGGGCGATGTCGATCCGGAAGGGGCGGATCTCGGTGTTCATGCTTCTCCCGACGGGTCGTGGCAACGGGAACAACGTTAGGAGCCATGTAGGTCGGGATCTGTCCTACATGGTCGGGCATGCTGGCTGTCATGAGTGACACGTCCGCACGGCTGCTCGAACTGCTGTCGTTGCTCCAGACGCCCCGCGACTGGCCGGGCAGTGAGCTGGCCGAGCGTCTCGGCGTCAGCCCCCGGACCGTCCGCCGCGACGTCGACCGCCTGCGCGAGCTGGGATATCCGGTCCAGGCGACGATGGGCGCGGCCGGCGGTTACCGGCTCGCCGCGGGTACGGCCATGCCGCCGCTGCTGGTCGACGACGAGGAGGCGGTGGCCATCGCCGTCGGCCTGCGCACCGCGGCCTCGCATCCGGTGGACGGCATCGAGGAGGCGTCCGTACGGGCCCTGGCCAAGCTGGAGCAGGTGCTGCCCGCCCGGCTGCGGCACCGGGTCGGCGCGCTCGCCGCCGCGACCGTGCCGATGCGCACCGTGGACGGGCCGCCCGTCGATCCGCAGACCCTGGTGGTGCTCGCCGGGGCCGTCGCCAACCGTGAGCGGCTGCGTTTCGCCTACCGGGCCGCCGACGGCACGGAGACCAGGCGCCTGACCGAGCCGTACCGCCTGGTGACGGCCGGACGCCGGTGGTACCTGCTGGCCTACGACAACGACCGCGACGACTGGCGGAACTTCCGCGTCGACCGGATCGGCGATCCGCTGGCGACCGGCGTACGGGTCCCGGCCCGGGTGCCGCCGGAACAGGACGTGGCCGCGTTCGTCACCGGCAGGCTGTACTCGTCCGCGCCCACGTACGAGGTGGTGGCTACCCTGGGCCTTCCCGCCGAGGAGGTGGCGCGCCGGCTCGGCGGCGCGGGGGGCGTCGAGCCGATCGACGAGCGTAGCTGCCTCCTGCGGGGACCGGCCGACACCCTGGAGTGGACCGCCGCGCGCCTGCTCATGCTCGGCTGCGAGTTCGAGGTGCGCGAGCCGCCGGAGCTGGTCGCGTATCTACGTGCCCTGGGCGCCCGCGCCACCCGCGCCGCCCAGGCTTCCGACCGGAGAAGCACTCTCCGTAATTACCTATTGACTGAGTAGGAAATAAAGGTAGGTTTGCCTGTGGCGTTTCCCTGAGGAATGACAGGAGATCTCATGAGCGTCACCGACGAGCTTCTCGCCAACGCGGAGCGTTATGCCGCGACCTTCGACAAGGGCCACCTACCGCTGCCCCCGGCGCGCGGGGTCGCCGTGCTGGCCTGCATGGACGCCCGGCTGAACCCGTACGGCCTGCTGGGTCTCACCGAGGGCGACGCGCACGTCATCCGCAACGCGGGCGGGGTGGTGACCGCCGACGAGCGGCGCAGCCTGGCCATCAGCCAGCGCCTGCTCGGCACGCGGGAGATCATCCTCATCCACCACACCGACTGCGGAATGCTCACCTTCACCGACGACGAGTTCAAGCGGCAGATCCAGGCGGAGGTCGGTGCCAAGCCCGACTGGGCGGCCGAGGCCTTCCCCGACCTGGAGGAGGACGTCCTGCAGTCCATCAGCCGCATCAGGAACGACCCCTTCATCCCGCACACCGACTCGGTCCGCGGCTTCATCTACGAGGTCGAGACGGGACGGCTGCGCGAGGTCAAGGCCTGAAAGCCGGTCCGGTACGGCTCCCGCGCAGGCCTCAGGGGAGTGGGGTCCGCGCGACGGGGTTGGGCACGGCCCCGCCGTACCGTCTGTCGCGCTTGGCGAACAGCTCGCAGGCCTCCCAGAGGTCGCGGCGGTCGAAGTCGGGCCACAGGCGGTTCAGGAACACCATCTCCGCGTAGGCCATCTGCCAGATCAGGTAGTTGGAGGTGCGCTGCTCGCCGGAGGAGCGCACGAACAGATCGACGTCGGGGATGTCCGGCTCGTCGAGATATCTGGCGAAGGTCTCTTCCTTGACCTTGCCCGGCTTGACCCTGCCCGCGGCGATGTCCTCGGCCAGGCGCAGCGCGGCGTCCACGATCTCGGCGCGGCCGCCGTAGTTGACGCAGAACTGCAGGGTCAGTCTGGAGTTGCCCTCGGTCATCCGCTCGGCGTCCTGCAGCTCCTTGATGACGCTCTTCCAGAGCCGTCCGGGACGGCCCGCCCAGCGCACCCGCACCCCCATCGCGTTGAGCTCGTCCCTGCGGCGGCGGATGACGTCGCGGTTGAAGCCCATCAGGAAGCGGATCTCGTCCGGCGAGCGCTTCCAGTTCTCCGTGGAGAAGGCGTAGGCGGACAGGTAGGGGACGCCCAGCTCGATCGCGCCCTCGATCACGTCGAACAGCGAGGACTCACCGGCCTTGTGTCCCTCGGTGCGCGGCAGACCGCGCTGCTTGGCCCACCTGCCGTTGCCGTCCATCACGATCGCCACGTGCCGGGGCACGAGGTCGCGGGGAATGGGCGGCGGGGTCGCTCCTGACGGATGGGGCGTCGGGGGACGGACGTTCACGTGGCGAGCTCCCTTTCTGCGCGCTCCCGTTCCACATGACGGAGCGAGCGTATGCCGTGTTCGAGGTGCCATTGGAGGTAGGCGGCGACCAGGCCGCTGCACTCGGCGCGGTGCCTGCTCTCCGAGGCGTCCGCGCTCGGCCAGTCGCCCTTGAGCAGGGCGACCATCAGCGCGATGGTCTCCCCGGCCGGTACGGCGGCGCCCGCGGGACGGCAGGTCCCGCACACCACTCCCCCCGCCACGATCGCGAACGCCCTGACCGAGGGCGCCCTGCACCGGGCGCACGCCTCCAGGGCCGGAGCGTAGCCCGCCACGGCCAGCGAGCGCAGGAAGTAGGCGTCGAGCACGAGCCTGGCCTCGTGCTCGCCCGAGCCCAGCGTGCGCAGCCCCCCGACCAGCAGCAGGAAGTGCCGCAGGGCCGGTTCCTTCTCGCCCATGATCAGCCGGTCCGCGGTCTCCAGCATCGCGCTGCCGGCCGTGTAGCGCGGGTAGTCGGTCACGAGGGCCTCGCCGTACGGGCGGATGGTCTCCGCCTGGGTGATCACGTCGAGGGTGCGGCCGGTGTGGAGCTGGAGATCCACGTGGGTGAAGGGTTCGAGGCGGGCGCCGAAGCGCGACATGGTCCGCCGCACGCCCTTGGCGACGCCCCGGATCTTTCCGGTCCGCCTGGTCAGGACGGTGACGATGCGATCGGCCTCGCCCAGTTTGTGCGTGCGCAGCACGATGCCCTCGTCACGGTACAGGGTCACCGGATCAGTCTAGATGGCACGGCGCCATGCCGGTCCAATCATGATCAACGGGAACGGAAGGATCACGAGTGCGTGTTGTTCACCTAAAACTCATTAAACTTTGGCCCCTGGCGAGTTCCCCATGCCATGTTTCACCCCATCCCTGCACGAAAGGGTGCCATGCCCCGCGTGGTCCTGCTGGGTTCATCACCTGGCACTTCAACCGCTTTCGGCCAGCCGACGCCGCCCGCCGCGCTGACCCTGCCCGTGCTCCCCGGCTCCCCCACGGTGATCGGCAAACTGCACGGCCAGATCGCCTCCCTCGATCCCGCTCCGGTGACGATCGTCCGCTCCGGCGAGGCCGAGGCCCACCGGGGTCTCCCCGGCCGTCTCGTGGAGACCGCCGATCTCGCGGGCGCCCTGCGCGCCGTCGCGGACGCGGTCGAGGACGCGACGGAGAACCTGCTCCTCCTGCCCGCGAACTCGCTGGTCCACGACGAGCTGCTCTACCAGATCACCAAGTCGAAGCGCGGCGCGCTCGCGCTGATCACCAAGGAGCCCCGCGAGGAGGACGAGAACGGCGACTTCATCGTCCCCGACGTCCCGATCGACGAGGCGCTGCCGGAGATCGGCGACCGCACCCTCGAAGGCCTGCCGGTCAGGGTGCGGGCGAGCAAGTCCCGGGTGATCTCGGTCGGCTCCGCCTTCCACGCGGTGACCCGCCCGAACTCCGTCCTGCTGGGCCCGCTGCACCTGCACCACAAGCACGCGGCCACCCTGGCCGAGGCCGCCCGCGAGCTCGCGGACATGGCCCACCTGTTCGGCCCCGAGGACGACCTGGTCCAGCTCCTGGTCCTCGGTCTGGTACGGCGTGGCGTCTCGGTCGGCATCCGGGGCAGGCGCGACCTGTTCTTCCGCCGCCTGAACACCCAGGAGGAGGCCGCGCAGGCGGTCGCCGAGATGGCGGAGTTCAACGAGGACAGGGCCCGGCTGAACAACGCGGTCAAGGGCGCCGACGGCTTCTTCACCACCTACTTCGTCAGCACCTACTCGCGCTTCATCGCCCGCTGGGCGGCCAGGCGGGGGCTCACCCCGAACCAGGTCACGCTGATCTCGATCGCGCTCGGCGTCGCCTCGGCGGCCTGCTTCGCGACCGGCGCGCGGCCCGGCATGGTGGCGGGTGCCATCCTGATCTACTTCGCGTTCGTGTTCGACTGCGTGGACGGCCAGGTCGCGCGCTACGCGCGCAAGTTCGGCGTGCTCGGCGCCTGGCTCGACGCCACCTTCGACCGGTTCAAGGAGTACGTGGTCTTCGCCGGGCTCGCGGTCGGCGCGGCCATCTCCGGGGTCGGCGACGTGTGGACGCTGGCGCTGACCGCGATCGCCCTGCAGTCCGTCAAGCACCTGCTCGACTTCTCCTTCGGCGCCGCCAACCGGCGCAGGCCGCCCTCGCCGCTGCCCTCGGTCTCGCTGGCGACCAGCCCCGACACCGAGCTGCGCGCGGCGCTGGAGCAGCGCAAGATCGCCCGCAGCGGCGGCATCCGCGGCCTGCTGAGGATGTGGAGCAAGGCCGGCAGGAACAGGGCCGTCTACTGGGCCCGCAAGATGGTCGTCTTCCCGATCGGCGAGCGCTTCGCCGCCATCGCGCTCGTCAGCGCCTTCTTCGACGCCAGGGTCACCTTCATCACCCTGATCATCTGGGGCGGCGTCGCCACCGCCTACACGCTCACCGGACGCCTGATGAGGTCGCTCGCATGATCACCCAGCCGCAGACAACCCCCGCTCCCGACCCCTACCTGGAGCGGCTGCGCGTCCAGACCGCCCGGCTGCTCGCCTACCGCGACGACGGCCCGCTCGTCTCCGCGCTGCGCGGCAGGATCGGGCCCGGGCTGCCCCCGGTGCTCGGGGCGCTCGCCGCGCTGGTGGTGATCGTCGCGGTCGCGGTCGCCGGGGTGCTGACCCAGGGGCCGATCCTGCTCCTGCCCTCCCTGGTCATGCTGGTCCTGGTGCTGCCGACGGCCGCCCGCGACCACCTGGGCAAGCTCGACTGGCTGGTTCCCCCGCTGATCAGGGCGACCGAGTTCCTGACGATCATCCTGGTCGGCCTGGCCGCGGACGTGCCCAAGTGGCTGCTGTTCGTGCTGCTCTACGTGGTCGGCTACCACACCTACGACACGGTCTACCGGACGCGGCAGAGCATCTGGCCGCCCGACTGGGTGTTCAGGGCCGGGCTCGGCTGGGAGCTGCGGCTGCTGGCCATCGGGGCCGGTGCCGCGTTCGGCGTGGCCACCTGGGTGGTCGCCGCGCTCACGCTGTACCTCGGGGTGCTGTTCGCCGTCGAGAGCGTGACGAGCTGGGTGCGGCTGGACAAGGCCTCGGCGCTGGCCCAGGCCTCCGACGACCTGGAGGCCTCCCCCGAGGAGGCCCTTGAGCAGGCGACGGGCGAGGCCGAGCCCGCCTGAGTCCGATCTTCCACGGGGGCCGCGACGCGCGTCGCGGCCCCCGTGCTGTGTTAGAAAGCAGCGTGGAACTGGACCGGTTGGATCGTGACATCATCGGGGCGCTCGTCGAGGACGCCCGCGCAACCTACGCCGAGATCGGGCAGCGGGTCGGCCTGTCCGCCTCGGCGGTCAAGCGGCGGGTCGACCGGTTGCGCGAGGCGGGGGCGATCACCGGGTTCACCGCCAGGGTCGAGCCCGCCGCGCTCGGCTGGACCACCGAGGCCTACGTCGAGTTGTTCTGCGCGGGCAAGACGTCGCCGTCGGAGATCGGGGTCGCCGTCACCCGGCATCCCGAGGTCGTCTCCGCGTGCACCATCACCGGTGAGGCGGACGCGCTGCTGCACATCAGGGCGACCGACGTGCGCCACGTGGAGCAGGTGATCGAGCGCATCGCCGCCGAGCCCTTCGTGGTCCGTACGAAGAGTTCCATCGTGCTCTCCAGGCTCATCGACGCCCCTCTGATCACATCACGCAACGAATCACCGTTCCTCGCCTGAATCACGCAAGGGACCTGCGGCAACGCGCAAGATCGGGCTATTGGCCCCGAATATGCCTCGTTTCTAGGCTGGTGCGGTCTTCACCGCGACGTCCTTTACGGGGTTCTCAATGACGAGGCACTACCTCATGTGTCGGCCTGACCACTTCGCCGTCGAGTACGTGATCAACCCGTGGATGGACCCGGCGGCGGGTGCCGACCGTGGGGTCGCGATCCGCCAGTGGGAGGGGCTCAGGAGCGCCTACGAGGAGCTCGGCCACCGGGTCAGCCTGATCGACCCGGTCGAGGGCCTGCCGGACATGGTCTTCGCGGCCAACGGCGCGCTGGTCGTCGGCGGACGCGTGTACGGCGCGCGCTTCACGCACCGGGAGCGGGCCGCCGAGGGACCCGCCTACCTGGAGTGGTTCACCTCCAACGGCTACGGCGCCGCGCGTGAGGCCGAGTTCACCAACGAGGGCGAGGGCGACTTCCTCACCCTCGACCACCTGGTGCTCGCGGGGACGGGGTTCCGCACGGACGTGGCCGCGCACAAGGAGGCCCAGGAGTTCCTCGGCCGCCCGGTGGTCTCGCTGCGGCTGGTCGATCCCCGCTTCTACCACCTGGACACCGCACTTTTCCCGCTAAACGGACATAACGTGGCATACTTCCCAGAGGCCTTCTCGGCGGGGAGCCAGGAGGTGCTCAGGCACCTGTTCCCCGACGCCGTCATCGCCACCGAGGACGACGCGGTGGTGCTCGGCCTCAACGCGGTCAGCGACGGCACCCACGTGGTGATCAACTCCGAGGCGACCGGCCTGCAACTGGAACTCAAACGACGCGGCTTCGAGGTCGTGCCCGTCGAGCTGTCCGAGCTGCGCAAGGCGGGCGGCGGACCCAAGTGCTGCACCCTCGAAATCCGGGGATAAAGCAGTCAGCAAGCACCAAAGGCAAGGAACGGCGAACGATCCGATGACAAGCACAGAAGAGTTCATCGAACTCAGTGAGCGCCGCAGCGCGCACAACTACCACCCCCTCCCCGTCGTGATCCACGAGGCCCAGGGCGCCTGGGTCACCGACGTCGAGGGCAGGCGGTATCTGGACTGCCTGTCCGGCTACTCCTCGCTGAACTTCGGCCACGGCAACCCGAAGATCATCGGAGCGGCCCAGGAGCAGCTGACCAGGCTCACCCTGACCAGCCGCGCCTTCTTCCACGACCAGTTCGCCGCCTTCGCCGCCGGTCTCGGCGACCTCACGGGCAAGGACATGGTCCTGCCCATGAACACCGGCGCCGAGGCCGTGGAGACCGCGATCAAGGTGGCCCGCAAGTGGGGCTACGAGGTCAAGGGCGTCCCGGACGGCCAGGCCAACATCATCGTGATGGAGGACAACTTCCACGGCCGCACCACCACGATCGTCAGCTTCTCCACCGACCCCGACGCCCACGACGGCTTCGGCCCGTACACCCCCGGCTTCAAGATCGTGAAGTACGGCTCGATCGAGGCGATCCGCGAGGCCGTGGACGCCAACACGGTCGCGGTGATGCTCGAACCCATCCAGGGGGAGGCGGGCGTGCTGGTGCCGCCGGACGGCTACCTCACCCAGGTCCGCGAGCTGTGCTCCGCCGAGAACATCCTGATGATCGCCGACGAGATCCAGTCGGGGCTGGGCCGTACCGGCGACACCTTCGCCTGTGACCACGAGCACGTCGTGCCTGACATCTACGTGCTGGGCAAGGCCCTGGGCGGCGGCGTCGTCCCGGTCTCGGCGATCACCGCGAACGAGGACGTGCTCGGCGTCATCAAGCCCGGTCAGCACGGTTCGACCTTCGGCGGCAACCCGCTGGCCTGCGCGGTCGCGAACGCTGTCGTCGAGCTGCTGCGCACCGGGGAGTACCAGGAGCGGGCCAGGGAGCTGGGCGCGGTGCTGCACGACAGGCTGCGCGCGCTCATCGGCAAGGGCGTGGTCACCGTACGCGGCCGTGGCCTGTGGGCGGGCGTCGACATCGACCCCTCGCTGGCCACCGGCAGGCAGGTCTCCGTGGCGCTGATGCGCCTGGGCGTACTGGCCAAGGACACCCACGGTTCGACGGTCCGCCTCGCCCCGCCCATCGTCGTCTCCGAGGAGGACCTTTTGTGGGCCGTCGACCGGCTCGCCGAGGCCCTTGCGGAGTTCGCGAAGTAGGGAATTCCTGGCTTCTCGGACGTCACCCCACGGCTCCGGACGATCTACGCTGGAGTGGATATCGCGTCGTCGCCGTGGGAGCCGCCTTCCGGGCCGCCCCAGGCGAGCGCGGACGGGGCAGGGGGACCGCGCGGCGCCGCGCGCTCCGGTGACGCTTGGGGGTTCGACAGGTGGCGGCGTCGGTTGGGGCCGGTCAGCGTTCTCCGAGGACGGAACCGGGCCCCGGCGCCGGGCCACCCCTGCGCGCGCGGCTCACCGGGCCGCTCGGGCTCCTCCTGGGCGCGCTCTCCGTGGCGGCCATGCTCGTCCTCGCGCTGCTGGGACCTTCGGCGGCGGTGCCCGAGTTGGGCACGGGCGTCCTGCCCTGGTCGCTGCGTCTCGACCCGCCGCAGACGCCGGTGATCCAGCTCGGCTGGGCCGCCCTGGTCGCCGGGGGGCTGGGGACGTGCGCGGCGCTGTACGCGCTGCGCCGCGGCTGGCTTCCCGCGCGCGGCCTGTTCGCGCTCGGCACGCCGATCGTCGTCGCCCTGCTGACGCTCGCGCCGCCCGCCGGGTCCACGGACGTGCTCAACTACGCGGCCTACGGGCGCATCGCCGCCCTCGGCCACGACCCGTACGTGACGCCCCCGGCCTGGCTGCACGGAACCGGCGACCCGGTCGGCGACCTGGCCCCGCTGGCCTGGCGTAACACCCCCTCGGTCTACGGCCCGCTGACCACCTGGGCGCAGTTCGCGGCCTCGCGGCTCGGCGGCGACTCGATGGCGGCGACCGTGTTCGCCTTCAAGGTCATGCTGGCCGTGGCGTTCCTGCTGACGGCGGTGATGCTCGACAGGCTCGCCGGTCCCTCACGAGCCCGGCGGGTCAGGGCGCACCTGCTGTGGAGCCTCAATCCGCTGATGCTGTGGCACGTGGTGCTCGGCGGCCACGTCGACGGGTTCGGGGCGTTCCTGATGGTGGCCGCCCTGTTCGCGCTGCGCAGACCGTGGATGGCCACGGGCCTGCTCTCCGGGGCGCTGCTGGGCGCGGCCGCGGCCGTCAAGGCGCCGTTCGTGCTGGCCGGGGCGGGGCTCGCCTGGGCCGTCAACCGCCGCCTTGGAACGCTCCTGACGCTGGGCATGGGCGCGCTCGCGACGCTCGTCACGCTGTACGCGACCCAGGGCCCGGAGGCGCTGGCGAACGTGGCCGGGAAGGTCGGCGACCAGTCGCTGGCCGACCCGTGGCGGGTGCTCGTCGGAGAGCTCGGCCCGCAGGCCGCCGAGCTTGAGGGGCGGATCGCCCTGGGCGCGGCCCTGCTCGCCGCGCTCCTGCTGTGCTGGCGGCTGCCGCGGGGACCCCATGACCTGCCCGCCGTACGGCTCGCGCTGGCGTGGTGCCTGGGCTGGCTGCTCACCTCGCCGATGCAGCACCCGTGGTACGACGCGATGCTGTTCCCGCTGCTCGCCCTGATGCCCGCCTCCCGGCTCGACGGGCCGCTGCTCGTCAGGGGCGTCGTCACCGGGCTGGTCTACCTGCCGGGCGCGACCGCCCTGCTGCGGCTGCAGCCGACGCCGCTGACCCGGTGGATCGCCGAGGTCTACCGCCCGTGGATCGCTCCACTGCTCTCCGACGCCGTCATCCTGTACGTCGTCGTGCTCGGCCTCGCGGGCGCCCTCGGCCTGCGCGCTTTGCCGGGGGTACGGCGGGCAGCCGTACCGGATCGGGAGCCCGCGCCCGTCAGCCGAGCGGGACCGTGGTGACCTCGTAGACGTCGTCCCCGGAGACCGTGGCGGTGTCCCAGCGGGCCTGGGGCGGCGTGGTGTCCAGGGACAGGGTGGCCAGGGCGTTGGAGAACCACGGGCCGTTGGTGACGCGCCAGGCGAACGGCGGCTTGGGGATACGCGCGAGCCGTGACAGCCAGCCGCCGACCAGGGTGGCCAGGCCGAACTGCGCGATGATGTTGGCCAGCCTGAGCGTACGGCTCAGCGGGTTGCGGATCGGCGAGCACACGAGCTGGTAGATGGGCAGCCCGTCGGCCTTGGCCACGTAGGAGTAGTGCACGTCGCCGGAGAGCAGGACGACCGGTTTGCCGACCTTCGCCAGCAGCGTGGACAGGTCCTCGAAGGAGCGGCGGAAGGCGGCCCAGTGTTCGAGGTCGACGGCCTGGCGCAGGGCCTCCGACCAACGGGCGACCCGCCTGCCCCAGGCTCCCTGGGCGAGTTCCTCGTTCCAGTTCTGGATGTGGTGGATGCCCGCGGGCAGCAGGAACGGCACCGAGGTGCCGATCACGAAGCGCTCCGCGCCCTCCCGGTCGAGCTGCTCGACGAGCCACTCCCACTCGACCGGGTCGATCATGCGCCGGTCACCGGGGGTGAGCTGCCTGGCGCAGCGGGAGTCGAGCATGATCAGCCGGGTGCCGCCGAGGTCGCGGGAGTAGCTCCACCTGCTGTCCACCGGGACCTCGTAGGCGTGCTCGGCGAAGGCGTCGAGCAGCTCTCCCCCGTCTCCCTCGGCGGCGCGCAGCTTGCCGAACAGCTCGTCGGCGGCGCGCTCGGCCGGGGACAGGTTGCCCAGGTGCTGGTAGACCCAGTAGGCGCCGAGCCCGGAAACCACCCTCCTGCGCCACCAGGGGACCTTGGCCATCTTCTCCCGCCAGGAGGCGGAGGTGTTGAAGTCGTCGCGCAGGTCGTGGTCATCGAAGATCATCGCGCTGGGCACTGTCGAGAGGATCCAGCGGATCTCCGGGTCGGTCCACGCCTGCCGGTACAGCTCGGCGTACTCCTCGAAGTCGGCGATCTCGGTCTTGGGCTCGGTGTCCCTGCGCGCGGCGACGAACTCCAGCATCTCGGCGGACGGCTCGTCGGCGTAGACCTGGTCACCGAGCAGCAGGAGCAGGTCAGGCCACTCCTCCCGGGGCCTGTCCACCAAGGCTCGGGCGTAGGCGCGCAGGACGTCCACGCCGTGGGAGATGGTGTGCGAGGCGTCGTGCGGCACGCTGGTCCTGCACGAGCCGAACATCACCTTTTTCGGGCCGTCCGGATCCAGGAACCGAACGTGACTGGCCGGGCGGTCCGGCTGCGGCCACACGGTCTCCCCGTCGAGGCGGACCTCGTAGGTCCCCTCCCCCGCGACGTCCACGACGGCGTAGTGGTGGCCGTGGACGGAGAAGGTCTCCGCGCCCGCCTCGACTCCGCCCACCTCGACGGTCACCTCGCACGGCGCGCTCGTCTCGACCCAGACCGAGGCGCCCGTGCCGTCCACATGACGCAGCAGCGGCCCGACCACAAGTTCCGGCACGTTCATCCCCTCAAGCCCATCGCGGAACGGCAGGTTCCCGCCGTTCCGAGGTGTGTCTCTGCCCGGCGGGCCATCCGGATAACGACTGTCCCATCACATTGGGGAAACGCACAAAAAACGGTCACCAGTCCGCAACGTATCCATCTTGGCACGGCAAAGAACCCATAAATAGTCTGATCATCACAAACCGCCACGAGTGGAGCAATGGCGCTCCGCTCACCACTGGAGGCCTGACCTCATGACCCTCACGGTGCCGTCAACGACGCCGGCGACCGCCCTCACCGGTCACGATCCCCTACGGAAATCCCCGCTCGACGCCGCCCTGCGCCGCCTCGACGAGACGGCCCTCCTGCTCGGCCTCGACGACGGCCTGCGCGCGATGCTCGCCACCCCCCGCCGCTCACTGACCGTCTCGGTGCCGGTCCGCCGCGCGGACGGCCGCACCGACGTCGTCCAGGGCTTCAGGGTGCAGCACAGCACCGTCCTCGGCCCGGCCAGGGGCGGCACGCGTTTCGCCCCCTCCGCCGACCTGCGGGAGGTCACCGCGCTGGCCATGGTCACGACCTGGAAACACGCGCTCGCCGGCGTGCCGTACGGCGGGGCGCGGGGAGGCGTGCGCGTCGATCCCGCGAGCCTGGAGGCCAGGGAGCTCGAACGGGTGACCAGGCGCTACGTCAACGAGATCATGACGATCACCGGCTCGGACGGGGAGGTCCCCGCCCCGGATCCGGACTCCGACGAGCGGCTCGCCGCCTGGATGGCCGACAGCCACTCGGTCCAGCACTCGGTCCAGCCTGCTTTTCCGGCGCCCGGCGAGGCCGTGGCCACGGCCTTCGGGGTGGCGGCGGCCGTGCTGCGGGCCTCGGGGACACGGCGGGGCCGTACGGTCGCGGTGCACGGATCCGGTGAGACCGCGCGGCTGACCGCCTCCCACCTGGCACGGGAGGGCTGCCGGGTGGTCGCGGCCTCCGGCGGGGAGGCGTTCGACGTGCTCGTGCTGGCCGCCCCGGTCACCGTCGATCAGGTCCGTCGCGTCAGGGCCCCTCTCGTGGCCGAGGCGGTGGACGGGCCGCTGTCGCCGGAGGCCGACCTGGTCCTCGCCGAGGCGGGGACCGTCGTGCTCCCCGACGTCCTGACCGGCGCGGGCGGGGTGCTCGCCTCCCGTCCCGACCTCGCGGGGCGGTGCTTCGACACGGTCGCGGCGACGGCGGCGGAGCGCGGGATCACCCTGCGCCAGGCCGCCTGGGCCGTCGCCGTCGGACGGGTCGCCCAGGCTCACGGCGCCCGGTTCTGACCTCATCTGCCCTGCTCAGGGCGCCTGCTCAGAGCGCTGCGAAGGCCCGGTCCCCGCTCGGGGCCGGGCCGTACGGCTCTGGCCGCCCCCAGGAGGGCGGCGGAGAGCTCAGGAGCGCAGCGCGGGGACGGCGGTGCCGTCGCGCTCGGCGAAGCGCTCAGCGAGCCTGCCAGGGGGTCCGGCGAGTCGCTCGGTCGGCGGTCGTTCAGCGGGCCCCTCGTTCAGGGCCTTGACCAGCCGTTCCAGCTCGCCCATGAGTTGTTCCGTGCGCTCGGTGCCGTAGGCGGCCTCGATCTCCCTGTGATGCTCGGCGATGGCGCCCTCGACGCGGGCGAGCAGCTCGGCACCACGGTCGGCGAGGAAGACCGCGACCCTGCGGCGGTCGGCCGGATCGTGGCCGCGATAGACGAACGCGCGGTCGATGAGCCGGTCGATCGCCTTGGTAAGCGTCGGATGCGGCATCAGGACCGTCTCGGCCAGATCCCCCATCGAGTGACCGCAATCGTCGGCGAGGGCACGAAGTATGCGCCACTGCTCGACGCTGACGTCCTCAGCGGTGAGCGCGGCGGCGAGACCCCGGTTGACACTCCGCTCAGCGCGGCTGAGCAGATAGGCCAGCGAGGATCCCAGCCCGGTCGTCACCATGTGAAGCTCCCGTCTGTATCCCGGGTGAGTAACGGGCCTCCCATACCCGTCCTTCAAGGAGGATACTCTGCAATGTGGCTGAAGCCATCACACCAGTGATCGAACCCCTGGAAGCGCAGCTCCTCCAAGGGGTCGCCCTACGCGTCGGGCTCGTGGTCCCCATCTCCGGGGTTCTCGGGCTTGTAGGCCCATGCGCGATCAACTGCGCCGTCCTCGCCTCGGACGAGGTAAATCTATCCGGCGGCATTCTCGGCAGACCGGTCGAACTGGTTCTCATCGACGGAGGACGGCCCGCGGAGGAGGTGGCCGCGGAGGTCGGGGAACTGGCGCGCGGCAAGGTGATCGACGCGGTCGTCGGCACCTGTGGCAGCGACGTCCGGATCGCGATCGTGCGGGCGCTCGGCGGGCGTCTGCCGTTCGTCTACTCCCCGCCCTACGAGGGCGGTGGCCGCTCCCCGGGTGTCTACTTCCTCGGGGAGACTCCGGAACGGCAGCTCAAGCCCGGCCTTGACTGGCTGATCGAGCTGCGGCGCGCGAAGCGGTGGTTTCTGCTCGGCAACGACTACATCTGGCCGCGCCTGGTCCACGGGGCCACCCGGCGCTATCTCGCCTCACGCGGGGCGACGGTCGTCGGCGAGCGCTACGTCCCGTACGGCAGGCCCGACCTGTCCAGGATCCTGGACCACCTGGTCGCCAGCAGGCCCGACGCCGTGCTGCTCAGCCTGATCGGCAGTGACCTGGTCGACTTCAACCGCGCCTTCACCGCGGCGGGCCTGGGTTTCCCCCGGCTCTGCGGGGCCCTTGAGGAGCACGGACTGCTCGGCATCGGCGGCGACGACACCGGCGAGCTGTACGGCGCTATGGGGTATTTCTCCAGCCTCGTCACCGATGACAGCCTGAGCCTGGGAGAGCGTTACACTCGCCGTTTCGGATCAAATGCGCCGTTGCTCAACGGGCACGGCCAGGGCTGCTATGAGGCGGTGCTGATGCTCGCGGCGCTCGCGAGACGCGCGGGAACCCTCCACGTGCCTGTGCTCGACGAGGTCGCGGACGGCACCTCGATCGTCACCGCGCGGGGACGCCTGACCCTCCAGGACCACGGTGTACGGCGGGGCGCCCACATCGGCAGGGCGGACGGTCTCGATTTCGACATCGTTCGTTAACAAGTTGCCTCTGCAAACTTTTCCTTTTCAAGGATTCGTCCTAAAGTGACGCTCGCAACATCTCTTTTAGGAGTCGTTCCATGACTACTGACCCCTCCCTGGAACAGTTCGGGTACCGGCAGGAGCTCCGAAGGACGCTGAGCTTCAACGACCTGCTGATCTACGGACTGATCTTCATGGTCCCGATCGCCCCCTTCGGGATCTTCGGAAGCGTCTTCCAGGCGTCCGGTGGCATGGTCGCGCTCGCGTACATCATCGGCATGGTCGCCATGGCCTTCACCGCGTTCTCCTACTCGCAGATGGCCAAGGCCTTCCCGATGGCCGGTTCGGTCTACACCTACGCGGGCCGGGGAATCGTCGGCCCCGTCGGCTTCATGGCCGGCTGGGCGATGCTGCTCGACTACGTCCTGGTGCCCGCGCTGCTCTACCTCATCGCCAGCCTCGCGATGGCGTCGTTCGTGCCGCTGCCGGTGTGGGCCTGGCTGCTGGTGTTCGTCGTCCTCAACACGATCGTCAACTACACCGGCATCCAGATGACCGCGAGGGTCACGAGGTACATGCTGATCGCCGAGCTCATCGTGCTCGCGATCTTCATCCTCATCGGCCTGTTCGCGCTCATCCAGGGCAAGGCGCAGACCGGCGCGTTGACTCCATTGTTCAACCCCGACACCTTCTCCTGGCCACTTGCCTTCGGCGCGGTCTCCGTCGCGGTGCTGTCCTTCCTCGGTTTCGACGGAATCTCCATGCTGGCCGAGGAGAGCAAGGTCGACAGCCACAAGATCGGCCGCTCGATGATCGCCGCGCTGGGCCTGGCCGGTGCCCTGTTCATCGTGCAGACCTGGATCGGCGCGCTGCTCACCCCCAACCGCAGCCAGCTCCTGAGCGGTGGCGACCCCAACGGCACCGCCTTCTACGACATGGCGGAGTTCGCCGGGGGCCACTGGCTGGGCATCCTGACCGCGGTCTCCACCGCCATCGCCTGGGGCTTCGCCAACTCCCTGGTCGCCCAGGCCGCCACCTCGCGTCTGCTGTACGCCATGGCCCGTGACCGCCAGCTCCCCGCCTTCCTGGCCAAGATCCACCCGAAGAACAAGGTCCCGGTCAACGCCACCCTCCTGGTCGCCCTCGTCTCCCTGGCCGTCGGTCTCTTCCTGGCCAACCGTGAGGACGGCATCGCGCTGATCAGCAGCCTTGTCAACTTCGGCGCGATGACCGCCTTCCTGGCGCTGCACCTGTCGGTGATCGTGCACTACTTCTTCAAGAAGGGCAGCCGCGACCTGTGGCGGCACCTGATCGCCCCGCTGATCGGGTTCGGCATCCTGGTCTACGTGGTGATCAACGCCAGCATCGCCGCCCAGGTCGTGGGCATCGTCTGGCTCGCGATCGGCCTGCTGGTGCTCGCCACCTTCTTCGCCTACGGCCGCCGTCCCCTGCTGGCCGCCCTCGGCGAGTCCCACGACGCCCCCCTGAAGTAGATCCTCCGCGACGCAAGCCGCACACCCCCCGCGTCACTCCCCCTTCCGATTCACGCAAGGACAGTAGATGCCCGAAATCTTTCTTGAGGTGGAGGAGGGTCTCACCTCGGCCCTCCCCGGCTCGGTGACGAACCTCGGCCGGACGGGTGTGCGGTGAACGTCGTCTCCTACCGGCCCTCCCCCGAGGAGCTCAGCTACACCTTCGGCGGCAGGCAGGCCGTCGGCACGGTCAAGCCGGGCACCATTCTTGAGCTGTACACCGAGGACTGCTTCGGCGGCCTGGTCCGCTCCGTCGAGGACCTGCCCTCACAGGTCTGCGAGTTCCCCTACCTGAACCCGGTGACCGGCCCCTTCCACGTGGAGGGCGCCCAGCCCGGCGACACGCTGGCGCTGCACTTCGTCTCCATCGAGCCCGCCAGGGACTGGGCGGTATCGGCGACGTTCCCGCACTTCGGGGCGCTGACCGGCACGCACACCACCGCCATGCTCACCCCGCCGCTCGACGAGGTCGTCTGGCGTTACGACATCGACGTCGCGGCGGGGGTGGCGCGTTACCACGCCCGTAACAGCGACTTCACTGTCGAGTTGCCGCTCGACCCGATGCACGGCACCGTCGGTGTCGCCCCCGGCGCCTCCGAGGCCCGGATGACGATCACCCCGGACGCCCACGGCGGCAACATGGACACTCCCGAGTTGCGTGCCGGGGTGACCGTCTACCTCGGTGTCAACGTGGAGGGTGGCCTGTTCGCCGTCGGCGACGGGCACGCCCGCCAGGGCCACGGCGAGGTGTGCGGCACGGCCGTGGAGTCGGCGATGAACACCGTGGTCGCGGTCGAGCTGATCAAGGGCGTCACCACCCCGTGGCCGCGCCTTGAGGACGACACTAGCCTGATGTCGACCGGCTCGGCCCGCCCGCTTGAGGACGCCTACCGGATCAGCCAGCACGACCTGGTCACCTGGACCTCGGAGATCACCGGCCTGGAGACCCTGGACGCCTACCAGCTGGTCAGCCAGATCGGTGAGGCGCCGGTCGGCAACGTCTGCGACAGCAACTACACGATGGTCGCCAAGCTCCCCAAGGCCTACCTCGGTGGGCGCGGCGGTGTCTACGAGTCGGCCCACGAGCGCCTGCGCGACCTGGGCCGACAGTACCTCGCCCAGCGCTGACGGCGCGGACCGAGGGAAAGAGACGTCCCGCGCCGCGCACCGCCGGGGTGTGGGGCGCGGGACCCACCTGGAGAAACCACAGGGCCGGTCCTCTCGGACTCCGAGAGGACCGGCCCTGCTCCTTGCTCAGCCCGCGGCTCAGCCCGCGGCTCAGCCCGCGGCTCAGCCCGCGGCTCAGCCCGCGGCTCAGCCCGCGGCTCAGCCCGCGCCGGGGACCGTGACGTTCTTCTCCTTGAAGCCGAAGCCGTTGCCCGTGGCCTGCCGCTGCAGCTCGCCGAAGACGTTCTGGCTCTCGTCGAGGTCCTTCTCCGTCGCCGTGCCGCCCTTCAGCTTGTTGGTCAGGGCCGCGAAGCTGTTGCTCACGCTCTGCACCGCACGGCACAGCGTCGGGTTGGCCTCGGCGAACCTCTTGGCCACCTTCAGCTCGTGCAGGGCGAACAGCCCGGCGATCGCGGCCTTCACGAAGGTGCGCTTGCGCTTCTCCGCGCCCTCCTTGAACCCGCCGGAGCGCAGCGGCTTGTAGATGTAGCGGTGGAAGGCGCCCAGCGCGAGCCCGGCGTGCAGGGCGAAGCGCGTCTTGGCGAACCGCTTGGTGTTGCCCGTGGTCGGGCAGGCCGAGTCGTCCCCGGAGACGGTCGGCGACGGCGCGATCCCCGCCCCCTGGGCGCCCGCGGGCGCGCTGGCCCGTACGTCGGCAGCCGGGGCCTCGGCCGCGGGAGCCGTACTCGCCAGAGGCGCCGTGGCGGAGGGCGCGCCGGTGCCGCAGCCGCCGGCCAACATCACCGCCAGGAACACCGCGGTCAGGGCGGCGCCCGATCGAGCACTCCGCTCAGTCACTTCTCCCCCTCGCTGGAAATCCGTGACGTCACGGCCGGTCTCCGCACGGGGGGATCGTGGATGCCCGGCAACCGCCACAGACAGGATGAGACGGCTTTTCACCGCCCAAGGCATCGTCTCCTACCTTCAGCCGGAAAAGCGGCATCGACACACCCGGGAAGGCTCATCCCCCGCAGGCGGCCACGATCTCCTCGCACAGGGCGTGGGTGAGCAGGGCGTCCCGCGCGTCGAGCAGGGTCCCGGCCCGGACGGCGCCGAGGAACTCCAGGCAGGAGCGCTCGATGCCACGCTGACGGGAGACGGGCGTCCAGTCGCCGCGCCGGGTCAGGACCTCGGCGCCCGCGTGGTCGATCACGTCGGAGAGGTTGACCACCCGCCGTTTGACGCCCCCGCCCAGCACCTCGACCGTCTCCTCGGCGCCGCCGCTCACCCTGCTCATGATCCCCAGGGCCGTGAAGCCGTCCCCCGACAACTCAAGCGTCACGTGTTCGAGCAGGCCGCCCCTGACCCTGGTCCTGATCCCGGTGTGTTCGACGGGCCCCGGCACCAGGAACCTGAGGGTGTCCACGACGTGGATGAAGTCGTCGAGAACCGCCACCCGGGGGTCCTCTGCGAGGTCCGCCCGGTTCTTCTGCATCACGACCAGGTGGCGCGGCAGCTCAAGCAGGTCCGTGTACGGCGGCGCCCAGCGGCGGTTGAACCCGACGAACAGCGACGTCCCCCTGTCGCGTGCGAGCCGTACCAGACGCTCGGAGTCCGCGAGCGCGTAGGCGATCGGTTTGTCCAGGTAGACGGGTATCCCCGCGTCGAGCAGCGGTTCGGCGATCTCCACGTGGGCCCCGGTCGCCGCGTGCACGAAGGCCGCCTCGACCCCGGCGTCGATCACCTCGCCGACCGAGGTGAGACGGCCGGCGATCCGGTGGGCGTCCCCGAGGCGGTCGAGGACGGCGCGGTCGCGGGTGCACAGGTGCAGGTCGAGGCCGGGCAGCGCGCTCAGCACCGGCAGGTACGCCTTGCGCGCGATGTCCCCGAGGCCGATCATGGCGATCTTCATGCTCAGAGCGTACGGCTCACGCCGCGTTGGCCAGCCGGTCCCGCCACCAGGCGATCGTGGCTGCCAGCGCCTCGTCCATCGGGGTCGGCTTCATCCCGAAGGTCGTCTGGAAGTCGGTCGAGTCCATGACGAAGGGCCGGACGAACTGGTAACGCAGCTCCTCAAGCTCGGCGATCATGGGCGAGACCAGGCCCCCGGCGCGGAGCACCCAGTGGGGCATAGCCCTGATCCCCGGATCGCGGACGCCCGCGATCTCGCACATCCGCTCCGCGATCTGGCGCGCCGTGACCGGCTCCGTCGTCGGGATGTGCCAGGCGCGGCCCCAGGAGCGGTCGTCGGTCGCGGCCGTCACCAGGGCGGCGGCCACGTCGGGCACGTAGGTCCAGCTATGCGTCTGGTCGGGGTCGCCGATCATGCGGACCGCCTTGCCGCCGAGCAGCCGGGGCACGAGCCGCTCCCCCAGGTGCGACTGGTCGAGGCAGCCCGGCCCGAAGTAGTCAGAGCCGCGCACCTCGGTCACCCTGACCTCGCCCGCCTGATGGGCCGCCAGAGCCTGCTCCCACATCCGCGCCCTGATTTTCCCCTTGGCGCTCGGCGGGCTGAGCGGGTCGTCCTCCCGCATGGGCCGCTCGGGGGCGGCGTAGACGTAGAGGTTGCCGAGGATGACGTATCCCGCCCCGTTCTCCCGCGCCGCGGCCAGCAGCGACTCCGCCATCGGCGGCCAGTCCTGCGCCCAGCGGTGGTAGGGCGGGTTGACGCAGTTGTGGAGGGCGTCCGCGCCCTTGGTCAGGCTGGTCATCCGCTCCCGGTCCACCACGTTGGCGGCGACCCGGGTGACTCCCGGCAGGTCGGGACCCGACCCGGAGCGGCTGACGAGGACGACCTCGTCCCCCCGCTCCGCCAGGAGCCTGGCGACCTGCGAGCCGACCTGTCCCGCTCCCGCGACGACATGCTTGCCCATGTCCGTTCCTTTCCCTTCGAGCCTTTCGAGGCACCGGTCACTGGTGCCACAGCAGCCGCAGCGCGGCGTTGACGACGTAGACGGCGGCGAAGACGAGGCCGGGGACCAGGCGGCCCGCCATGACCAGTGCCACGGCGCCGCCGCCGAACCACAGGACTTCGAGGGCCACCCTGGCGAGCCCGGTGAGCGGGATCCTCGCGTCGTTGGCGGCCCCGAAGACGGCCCAGACCGCGATGAACAGGGCGGGCGTGCCGAGTCCGAGCAGCAGCCGCAGCGGCCAGTTCTGCCCCACGGTGAAGCCCCAGAACCCCGTCGCGCCGAGAACGCCGAGCTCCAGCAGGAACATGACGAGGAGATTGAGGTTCTTGGCCAGGGACAGCATCGGGGGACTCCTTGGAGATTGCCATTCCGTTTCGAGAGCAATGCTCTCCCAAGCCGCTCGCGCCCGTCAAGAGCAGTGCTCTCTTTTTCTTGCATCGCTCTGATATGGTCCGGACATGAGTGCAAGCCGTACGGCGCGTGAACGGGTCCGCGCCGAGCTGACCAGGGAGATCACCGACATCGCGCGCGGCCAGTTGGCCACGGAGGGGGCCTCAGGCCTGTCGCTGCGCGCCATCGCCAGGGAGATGGGGATGGTCTCCTCCGCGATCTACCGCTACTTCCCCTCCAGAGACGACCTGCTGACGGCCCTGATCATCGACGGCTACAACGCCCTCGGGGAGGCCGTGGAGAAGGCCGACGCCGCCGTCGCACGCGAGGACCACACGGGGCGGTGGCTTGCCGTCTGCCACGCCGTACGGGACTGGGCGCTGGCCCACCCGCACGAGTACGCCCTGCTGTACGGCTCGCCGGTGCCCGGCTACAAGGCCCCGATGGACACCGTCGCCGCGGCGATCCGCGACACCGTGGTCTACGGGCGGATCGTCTCCGACGCCCACGAGGCCGGGGTCCTGAACCCCCGGGACGGCTTTCCCGCCCCGCCCGCGGCCTTCTCCGGCGACGCGGGCCGGGTGCGCGACATCATCCCCGGGGTCCCCGACGACGTCATCGCCCGCGCCCTGCTCGCCTGGACCGGGCTGTTCGGCTGGGTCAGCTTCGAGCTCTTCGGCCAGTTCAACAACGTGATCCTGGATCCCAGGGCGGCCTTCGAGCACGCCATGCGCTGCCACGCGGCCCTGCTCGGCCTGCCCGCCTGAGCCGTCAGCGGCCGGTGAGCAGCGTCCTGTACTCGTCGGGCAGGCCCGCCATGACGTCGAGGAAGCCCCGTTCCGTCGTGGCCTCGCGCAGCGTGGTGAGGACGGCGCTGGCGTGCCCCCGCACGTCCTGACCGTCCGCCCGCTGCCGCTCGGCCACCCGCAGCACGAAGTCCTCAAGCGGCACCCGCACGGCCTCCGCGCGCCCCTCGGCCGCCCCCCGCTTGAGGGGCTCGTGCAGCGGTACGGCGAGCTCGCCGATCAGGTTCTCCGCCCTGCCCTCCGCGACGCACTCGGCGAGCGTCTCCAGCACCGCCTCGGTCGCGCGGTGGGCGTCGGCCGCCTCAAGCCCGGCCCGGCTCGCGACCCGGGCGAGGAACTCCTCGGCGGGCATGATCCTGACGCCGCGCCGTCTGGCCTCGGCGACCAGGGACTCGAAGTCCTCGGGCAGGCAGGCGGCCACCCCGTCGATCGCGCCCGGCGCCGTCACCTCTCCGAGCAGCCAGAAGACCTCCCGCGCGTGCCGCGCCGCCACCTCGACGTCGACCCCCTCGCGCTCGGCGACCCGGCGCAGGAACTCGTCCACGTCGAAGGGCTCGGGGTCCCTCCCGGTGCGCATCCACGCCCGCACCCGCTCGGGTAGCCGCCCCAGCAGACCCTCGCCGACCGAGAGCCGCTCACCCAGAGTCCCGAGCGTCGCGCGCACCGCGCGCTCCGCCTCGTCCTCGTCAAGACCGGCGTACCGACTCAGGGTGCCGATGAACTCCTCGTACTCCACGGCTCGCTCCTCCCCCGGATCGTGGGGCGACGCCCTTCCCGTTCCAGCTACCGGTCAGTTACCCCGAATCCAGAATCGGCCACCAATGGCCCCGGTCAACTCGGCGTAGAGCGCCCCTCCCGATCCCACCGTACGGCCCGCGCACCGCCCCGGGGAGGGCCACACGTGCGCACTATGCGGAACTTTGCGCCCTACCTATTGACGCAAGAAATCGAATTCCTGTTGATTGTCGTCAATCCCGCGACGGCGACCCCCATCGGAGTCCGCCCGCGGTGCCACCGTCCGCCCCGGGGCCGGTCTCTTGTCGTTTCGTGCTCGTTTTTCCGTCATGCAAGGAAGTGAAAGAATGCCGAGAAACCGCCTCGCGTCATCCCTTTTCTCAATGGCCGTCGCCGGCGTGCTGGCCGCCGTGCCCCTGGCGTCCCCCGCCTCCGCGTCCTCCACCTCCGCCGCGCCGATCTGCGCGAGCGAGTGGAACACGACCAAGGCCTACGCCGGTGGGCTCGTGGCCTCCTACCAGGGTCACAACTGGCGGGCGAAGTGGTGGACCCGCGGCAACGTCCCCGGCGGCCCCTCCGCCATCTGGACTGACCAGGGAGCCTGTGAGGCGAGCGAGGGCAACTTCGTCGTCACCGAGGCGCAGTTCAACGAGATGTTCCCCAAGCGCAACCCCTTCTATACCTACAACGGCCTGGTCACGGCGCTGAGCGCCTACCCCGCCTTCGCGGGCACCGGCAGCGACACCGTCAAGAAGCAGGAGGCCGCGGCCTTCCTCGCCAACATCAACCACGAGACGGCCGGCCTGTTCTACATCGTCGAGGTGAACACCGCCAACTACCCCCACTACTGCGACACCGACCAGCCCTTCGGCTGTCCCGCGGGCCGTTCCTCCTACTACGGCCGCGGCCCGATCCAGCTGAGCTGGAACTACAACTACAAGGCCGCGGGCGACGCCCTGGGCATCGACCTGCTCAACAACCCCAACCTGGTGCAGACCGAGGCCTCCGTCGCCTGGATGACCGGCATCTGGTACTGGATGACCCAGAACGGCCCCGGCACGATGACCCCGCACACCGCGATGGTCAACGGCGCCGGGTTCGGTGAGACGATCCGCAGCATCAACGGCTTCCTGGAATGCGACGGCGGCAACCCCCGCCAGGTGCAGAGCCGCATCGACGCCTACAAGCGCTTCGCCGCGATCCTCGGGGTCGACCCGGGCGACAAGCTGAGCTGCTGATCCCAGCCGGCGGGGGCGCGCACCCCCGCCCGCGGGCCGCCCGGACGAATTCGTCCGGGCGGCCCGACAGGAAATAAGTCTTCGGCTTTTCCGTTGCCGGTCGCGCCGGAATTTCCACGGAACCGTCCGGATCCAACGGGCGGAGCATTCGTTAGGAAACTTTCCTCCGAAATACCGGAGGTACCGGAAACAGTCGTAAGCATAAAAAAAATCGGGAGGGGACCCGCCCCCGCAGGGTTCCCTCCCGAGTCACCCTCTCCGGGCGCCGTCCCGGCTCACAGGTCCGGCAGCCAGGAGCCGTGGAAGCCCGCCGGGACACGGCGGGGAAGCTGGACCGAGGCGACGAACTCCAGGTCCGCCGCGTCCAGGACGAGCAGGTGTGACGCCTCCCCCGAGTGGTCGGTGACGATCGACATCAGCCAGCCACCGTCCTCGGCCTTCGCGTCCTGCGCGGGCACGAAGATCGCCTCCCCGGGCTGCCCGCCCGCGTCCCTGACCAGCGCCGCGCCGCTCTCGGTGTCGTACTTCACGATCGCGTCGTCGGAGACGGTGTAGAGCAGGCGGCTCTCCCTGCCGAGCAGGTCCTCGTTGAACGTGGGGAACTCGACAGCGCGGTCGTCACGCTGCTCCTCGGTCGCCTTGCCGGTCGCCGGGTCGAGCACCCAGCGGTGCAGCACCGCCCCCTCGGTCTCGGCGGCGGGGTTGTCCGAGCCGCTGATCCTGCCCCAGATGGAGGTGAAGGACTCCCGCGCGTAGCGGATGGCGTCGAGCACCACCCGTCCCGAGGCGTCCTCGCGGGCGTTGCCGACGTGGAAGACGTAGCACGGGTCGATCTCGAACCAGGTCACCCGCCCGTCGCGGTCCATCACACCGAGCCTGGCGCCGTAGGAGTCGCTCCACTGGAACGGCAGGCTCTTGCCGACCAGCTCCATGTCGAAGACGACCGGCAGGTCGAGCCAGATCACGTAGTTCTCGGTGATCGCGAAGTCGTGGATCATCGTCGGCCCCGGCACCTCGACCACCCGGCTCTCGACCAGTTCCCCCGCCGAGGACAGCCGGTGGTAGGTCAGGTAGGGCGGCATGAAGCCGTACCCGAAGAAGTGCAGCTCACCGGTGACCGGGTCCAGCTTGGGGTGGGCGGTCATCGCGCTGGTCAGCCGCCCGCCGAAGTCACACGACCCGACCGTGTCCAGCTCGGGCGTCATCTCGTACGGGAAGCCGCTCTCGACCAGCGCGAGGATCCTGTCCGCGTGCCGGATGACGGAGGTGTTCGCGCTGACGGCGGTCCTGTCGAGGCCGTTGGGGCCGATGAGCCTGGCGCCCTCGGTGAAGGAGCGGGTGCGGACCCAGCGGTTGCGGTACCACTCCGCGCGGCCGTCACGCAGCCTGACGCCGTGGATCATGCCCGCCCCGGCGAACCAGTGCCCCGAGTCGTGACCCGGCAGCGGGTTGGGGCCGTTGCGGAAGTAGCGGCCCGTCAGCTCGGCCGGCAGGGCGCCGGTGACCGGCAGGTCGAAGGCGCCGATCTCGTCGGGGACCGGGGCGAGGTTGCCGCTGAGGTAGGCGGGGGTTTCGGAGATCTCGGGAGTGGTGGTCACGTGCTGCTCCAGATGACTCGTTGGGAATCGTTCAGGCCACGCCACGGGCGTCCCGGTAGCGGGCGGAGACGATCTTCGGGTAACGGACGGTGAAGACCATGGGCACCACGAAGGTGACGACCTTGACGGCGATGACGGCGGCGGTGGCGTGCGGGGCCACGTTCAGCAGCACGGCCAGCAGCACCGCGGCGACGACGAAGGCGGTCCCCCACACCGCGGTGATGACCGCGTTGACCCGGTAGAACCGGGGCGTCCGCCAGACCTCCTCCGGCGCCATGCTCCTGGCGATGCCGAGGGTGAAGGGCTTGCGGATGGCCAGCGACCCCCAGGCGGTGAGGGCCAGCCAGGCGTTGACCAGGGCCGGGCCGTACGGCATGAGCGAGGAGGAGGGGTCGGCGAAGGAGATGGCCGCGGTCAGGACGAAGAAGATCGCGGCACTGGTCTCGATCACCATCTGGTCCCAGTCCTTGCCGGAACGGCGGTCGACAACGATGAGTCCGAGCGCGATCACCAGCCCGGCCAGGGCTCCCCAGCGCCACTCGTCGCCGGTGGCGATGACGGCGTAGACGATCCACGGGAGAAACCCAAGAAAACTGCGGACCATGACTCGCACTCTCTTCACGTTCGACATTCCTATGCAGACAGGTCAAAGCTAGACATTCCTGTATCGACATGTCAACACAGGAATGTAGGATCGGGGCATGAGCCTCCGACACGCGCTGCTCGGCCTGCTGAGTCAGGGACCCGCGAGCGGCTACGACCTGCTGAAGACCTTCGACGTCTCCCTGGCCAACGTGTGGCCCGCCACGCAGAGCCAGGTCTACGCCGAGCTTGGCCGTCTCGCGAGCGCGGGAATGGTCGAGGTGAGCGCGCAGGGTCCCCGGGGGCGCAAGGAGTACGCCGTCACCGAGGCGGGGCGCGCCGAGCTGCGGCACTGGCTGACGCAGACCGACCCCGGCCCGCTGTCCAGGCGCAGCGAGATGCTCCTGCGCGTCTTCTTCCTCGGCGAGGTCTCCCCCGAGCAGGCCCACGACTACCTGCGGCGGCAGGCCGAGCTCGGCGAGGAGCGGATCAGGAGGCTGGCCCCCCTGCGGGAGATGGTCAGCACGATGGACGACAGCCTGTCGATCTACGGCAGCCTCGCGCTGGAGTGGGGAATGCGCTTCAGCGCCCTGCAGCGCGACTGGGCCCTGTGGGCGGAGAAGGAGATCGAACGGCTGCCCGAGCACAGACGGTGCGAGCAGCCGAACACCGAAACGGAGCGGACATGACGCGGCCGCGTCGAAGGAACAGGGGACGTTGAGGTGTGCCGCCCGGCGGATCGTGCCGGGCGGCCTTCGTGAGTCTTAGCGGCCCGCGCGGTTGACCGCGGAGATGATGGCCTTCAGGGAGGCGGTCGTGGTGTTGGCGTCGATGCCGACGCCCCACAGGGCCTGGCCCCCGACCTCGCACTCGATGTAGGAGGCCGCCTTGGCGTCGGTTCCCGCGCTCATCGCGTGCTCGGCGTAGTCCAGGACGCGGACCTGAACCCCGATCTTGGCCAGGGCGTCGCAGAAGGCCGAGATGGGGCCGTTGCCGACGCCCTCGACCTCGCGGATCTCCCCGTCCACGCGCAGGTCGACGCCGATGGCGTCCTCGTCGTCGCCCCTGGAGACCGTACGGTGGGCCAGCAGCCCCAGGCGCCCCCACGGCCTGGCGGGGTTCGGGAGGTACTCGTCGGTGAAGACCTCCCACATCTGGGCCGGGCTCACCTCTCCCCCCAGCTCGTCGGTACGGCCCTGCACGACGCGGGAGAACTCGATCTGCAGGCGGCGCGGCAGGTCCAGGTGGTGGTCGGCCTTCATGATGTAGGCGACCCCGCCCTTGCCCGACTGGCTGTTGACCCGGATGACCGCCTCATAGGTGCGGCCGATGTCCTTGGGATCGATCGGCAGGTACGGCACGCCCCAGGTGAAGTCGTCCACCTCGACGCCCGCGGCGGTGGCGTCGCGCTCCATGTGCTCCAGGCCCTTCTTGATGGCGTCCTGGTGGGAGCCGGAGAAGGCGGTGTAGACCAGCTCGCCGCCCCAGGGGTGGCGCGGGTGGACGGGCAGCTGGTTGCAGTACTCGGTGACCCGGCGGACCTCGTCGATGTCGGAGAAGTCGATCTGCGGGTCGATGCCCTGCGAGAACAGGTTCATGCCCAGCGTGACCAGGCACACGTTGCCGGTGCGCTCACCGTTGCCGAACAGGCAGCCCTCGATGCGGTCGGCCCCGGCCATGTAGCCCAGCTCGGCGGCGGCCACGGCGGTGCCCCGGTCGTTGTGCGGGTGCAGCGACAGCACGATCGAGTCGCGGTAGGCCAGGTTGCGGTGCATCCACTCGATCTGGTCGGCGTAGACGTTGGGCGTGGCCATCTCCACGGTCGCGGGGAGGTTGACGATGACCTTGCGCTCCGGGGTCGGCTGCCAGACGTCGTTGACGGCGTTGCAGATCTCCACGGCGTACTCCAGCTCGGTCCCGGTGAAGGACTCGGGCGAGTACTGGAAGTAGATCTCGGTGTCGTCCATCTCGGCCGCGAGCTTCTTGCACAGCTTGGCGCCCTCGACCGCGATGGCGGTGATGCCCTCCCTGTCCTGGCCGAAGACGACCCTGCGCTGCAGCGTGGAGGTCGAGTTGTACAGGTGGACGATGGCCTGCTTCGCGCCGCGCAGCGACTCGAAGGTCCGCTCGATCAGTTCGGCCCTGGCCTGGGTGAGGACCTGGATCACCACGTCGTCGGGGATCCGGCCCTCCTCGATGATCTGCCGGACGAAGTCGAAGTCGGTCTGCGAGGCGGAGGGAAAGCCGACCTCGATCTCCTTGTAGCCCATCTCCACCAGCAGCTCGAACATCTTGAGCTTGCGGTGGGAGTCCATCGGGTCGATCAGCGCCTGGTTGCCGTCACGCAGGTCCACGGCGCACCACCGGGGGGCACGGTCGATGACCTTACCCGGCCAGGTGCGGTCGTCCAGCCGTACCGGAACAAAAGGCTGATAGCGCGCGAAAGGCATGGAACTGGGCTGCTGCTGCGGGTACATGAAAGGCTCCTCGACGAGAAAGACGATCGCGGCCGACACGCATGGCTCGCTCCGCGACGAGGGAGCCGGCCTGTTACAGGCCCTCGTCGCGGCAGCTAAGAAGCAGCCCGCGCAGCATGCCTAGCACGTTAGCAGACGAGGGCGAATACCTGAGACGCGGTCTCACATCGCGGGACGCGAGGGGCGGGTGTGACCTCTCTGAGCTGCGGAAACCCCCCGGCGGTCTCCTGGCCGCGGAGGGGCGCGGGTTACAGTGGCGACCATGAAGGACGACGACATCCTCGCCCACATCCACGAGCTGATCGCCGAGGAACGCGACCTCCGGCGGGGGCTGGCCTCCGGCGCGATCTCCTCCCACGAGGAGAACAACCGGATCAAGGAGCTTGAGGAGGCCCTCGACCAGGCGTGGGACCTGCTCAGGCAGCGCAGGGCGCGCAGGGAGTTCGGCGAGGACCCCGACTCGGCGGAGCCGCGCCCGGTGCGGGAGGTCGAGGACTACCGCCAGTAGCGCGGGTTCCCTCAGCCGGCCGACCTGCCCTGGCAGCGCGAGTCGACGGGGAGCGTGGGACGGGACGGGGCTATCCAGGAGGCCATGTTCTGCTCCACGTACCAGCCGTGCAGGTTGACCGGGGTCCTCGGCACCTCGCCCGGGTCGGGGCACAGCACCCTCGACTTGAGCGCCTCGTTGCGGACGAAGCTCACGGCGCCCTCCCGCCCGAGGACGGTGAACATCCGGTCGTCGCCCGCGACCAGATAGCCGACGAGCACCGTGGTCCTGCCCTCCTCCTCGACCTGCAGGGCGGTCAGCGGCAGGATCGGCGCCCGCATCACGATCACCCCGACCAGGAACGGCGCGAAGATCGCGATGGCGATGGCGATGCCGTGGGTGAGCGTGCGCGCGGCCACCTCGGGGACGGGCCCGGTGAGCAGCACCGCGGCCCCCGGCGGGAGCGTGAGCAGGATCGAGGTCGGCACGTCACGGGCGGCGAAGGCCGTACTGATCGCCGGCCACAGCACCACGTAGGACAGCAGCGCGACCATCAGCGGCAGCGCGTAGCAGAAGGCCGTGCGCAGCCCCTCGTGGTGCGGGAACCGGTCGCGGATCGTCAGCCCCGCCGCGGCCATCGCCAGCATCGCCAGCGTCGGCAGGAAGCGCAGCTGCCAGGAGAACAGGCCGATCACCACGGCCAGGACGACCACCCAGCTGGGCAGCCGCTGCGCGGTGCGCACCAGCCACGAGGAACGGCGCGCGCTGATCCAGTAGAGGGTGCCCAGCACCCTGCCGCCCAGGATGAGGGCGGGCAGCACCCACACGCTCGTCAGCAGGACGGCGGTGAGCATGCCGAGCGGGCTGATGCTCTGCACCAGCAGGAGAAGCGTCTGGGTGTCCTGCCTGCTGGCGTACCACAGCCGCATCACCAGCAGGACGACCGGGAAGACCGGCAGCAGCGCGAGCAGCCACTCCTGGTTCCTCGGCGTGGCCATGACTCGCCGGGGACGTTTCACCGGGACAGACACTCCTGGGCGCTGGCCAGACCCCGCTCCCACGGCCATCTGCGGATCGGCGGGGGAAGCACGCACGGCTGCTCCGACTGGGCGACGTTGACGTCGGGGCTGGCCAGGAGCATCGGCTCGATGTTGTCCTTGTAGGCGTCCTCCCAGCCGTGGTTCTGGGGGTCGGCGTAGGAGCGGTAGAGCGCGAGGTTGACCAGGTCGCGCAGCGCGGCGTTCGGGCCCGCGTTGACCGCCCACATCTCGGTCTTCTCCAGCGCGATGTCGTGGTGGACCAGCCCTCCCGCCGACTCCTTGACGAACCCCGCCAGGATGGCCGCGTCGGTCGTCACCGCGTCGTACTCCCCGCCCTTCAGGCCCTCGACGCATTCGCTGATCCGGTTCTTGGCGGTGACGAACGCGCTGGTCGCCCGCTCAAGCTCGACCTCCGAGGTCGAGGTGCCGAGCGTGCAGACCTTCTTACCCCTCAGCTGCCCCAGGGAGGTGACCTTCCCCTGGTAGTCGGACCTGGTCACCACGGACTGCTCGGTGTAGAGGTAGGGCGTGGAGAAGCCGACGGAGGGGTCCTTCTGCCGCTCGGGCGTCACGCTGAAGGTCGCGACCACGAGATCGACCCTGACGAAGCGGCCGTCCTTGTCCCGGGCCTGCATCCGGGCCCTGTCCTCGGTCTCGATGGCCATGAAGGCGACCCGGTCCTTCGAGTAGCCCAGGTCCGCGGCGATCATGTAGGCGATGTCGATGTCGAAGCCCCTGAAGACGCGGGTTCCGGTCTTCTCCTGGAGCGCGATGCCCGGGGTGTCGTCCTTGACCCCGACCCGCAGGATCTCCTTGCCGAACAGGCCCGCCTTCTCCCGCAGTTCGGCCTCCGTCGGCGGCCCGTTGACCCACAGGACCGAGGCGCCGACCACGACGGCCGCCAGGACCAGCGCGATCCAGGCGGTCAGCCGGAAGCGCCGCACCCTGCGCGCCCTGCCCGTGGGGACACGGAGCCCGACCGGGGCGGGCTGCTCCTGCCACTCCTGCTCGGGAAGCTCGGGCTCGGGCGTCTCGGGCGTCTCGGGCAGCTCGGACGGCTCCGGCGGCTCGGGGCGGGGCGGCTCCTGTGGTTCCTGCCCCCGCGCGATTTTCTCGGTCACTGCGCCCTTGACCTCCTCTTTACCCCGAAGGCTACGCCGGATTTCCCGGATTCCGGGAGGCCTTCATCAAGACGAGATCGAACAGAGCATCCCCTATTTACCGGAAAAATGCCCATAAAAGCATTCAACAATGGCCATACAAATCCGTTGAAAAACCCATAAGGGCAGGTCAAGACCCATGGAACGCCCTTGCGAGTTTCTCCCCACGGCGTCTGCCGGACGGCGTACGGCAGCGGCCCCCGGTGGTGTGGGAAACCCTCAGTCGTAGAAGCCGAGACGGCGTAGCTGCTTGGGGTCGCGCTGCCAGTCCTTGGCGACGCTGATGCGCAGGTCGAGATAGACCCGGCTGCCGAGCAGCGCCTCGATCTGCCTGCGGGCCTGACTGCCGACCTCCTTCAGGCGCGCCCCCCGGTGACCGATCACGATGGCCTTCTGCGACGGGCGCTCGACGAACATGTGCGCGTAGATGTCGAGCAGGTCGTCACGGCCCTCGCGGGGCAGCATCTCGTCCACGACGACCGCGATGGAGTGCGGCAGCTCGTCCCTGACCCCTTCGAGCGCGGCCTCCCTGATCAGCTCGCCGACCAGCACCTGCTCCGGCTCGTCGGTGAGCTGCCCTCCCTCGTACAGCGGCGGGCTCTCGGGAAGCCGGTCGATCAACACGTCCGCGACCACGTCCAGCTGCTCGCCCGACTCCGCCGAGACCGGGACGATCTCCGCGAACTCCGCGAGCTGGGAGACCGCCAGCAGCTGGGCGGCGATCTGCTCGCGGGTCGCCAGGTCGCACTTGGTCACCACGGCGACGACCGGGGTCTTCTTGACCGCGGCGAGCTTCTCCGCGATGAACCGGTCACCCTTGCCGACCGGCTCGTTGGCGGGCACGCAGAAGCCGATCACGTCGACCTCGGTGAGCGTGGACAGCACCAGGCTGTCCAGCCGTTCGCCCAGCAGGGTCCTCGGCCGGTGCAGCCCGGGGGTGTCCACGATGACGAGCTGGGCGTCGGGCCGGTGCACGATGCCCCTGATGGCCCTGCGGGTGGTCTGCGGCTTCGAGGAGGTGATCGCCACCTTCGTGCCGACCAACGCGTTCATCAGCGTGGATTTGCCGACATTGGGCCTGCCGACGAAGCAGGCGAAACCGGCGCGGAAATCAGCGGCTGAGGAACTCACGCCAACCATTGTCCCCGATGGAACGGTCAGCTCTGACGCAGCGTCCCGTCAGGACCGGCGACGAGCAGCCTCTCCCCACCCAGATCCCGTACGGCGAGCACGTCCGCCTCCGCGGGACCCTCCGCCGCCGTGACCAACGCCGCCGCCTCAAGAGACTCGGCCCCGCTGGAGACGGCCATCGCCACGGCCACCTGGAGCGCCGACAGCGTCAGCGACGGCAGCGCCACGTTGGTCGCCGAATAGGTCCGCCCCGTCTCGTCTCGTACGGCGGCGCCCTCGGCGGCGCCGTTGCGGGCGCGGGCGGAGCGGGCCAGCACGATGATCTTGTTGTCCTCTGCGTCGAGGGTCGCGTCACTCACGGCACAAGGGTATTCAGCGCGCCTGACCCGTGCGAGCGCCGGGACCGCTCAGGAGGCCGCGCCATCGATGAGCGAGCGGGTGAGCTGCCCCGTGCGCGCGGCGTCCACCCTGGCGACGCCGGTGTGCACCAGCGAGACCAGGGTGTTGCCCGTCAGGGCGAAGACGACGTGCATCTCGTAGGGGTAGCCGTTGAGCCTGCCCCGCAGCCGTCTGGCCTGGACGTCGGAACCGGCGTCGTCGAGCCGCAGCCGGGAGACCCGGAACAGGGTGCCCTTGCCCGCCAGGGCGTTCCTGGCCACCCGGCAGCCGTCCAGTGCCCGGGTCAGCTCGGCGAAGCGGAGTTCGGCGCCCTGGCCGGTGTAGGAGGCCATGCTGACCCCGGCCAGTTCCCCCAGCCTGTCGCCCGGGTAGGTCACGGCCACCCGTGTCCGCCCGCCGGGATCGACGCCCCCGTCTCCGGCCGTGTCGAGCAGGAGCCTGCAGTTCTGGTTGGCCGCCCTGAACGGGGGCACCCACCCGTCGCGTGCCCTGGCCGAGAAGCCGTCGGGCAGCCGCGAGGCCCCGGCCCGCAACAGTCCCCGCAGCCTCGTCAGCTCCGCCCGGGAGCCGTCGCCCCCCGCCGAGGCGTCGCGCGCCGTACCGCCCCCGCACGCGGCCGCCCCCACGGCCAGCATCCCGCAGATCGTGACCGCAATAACAACTCGAATCCCCCGCGTCATGACTCATCCCCCGATGTCACATGCGAGATACCTTGTCCCCGCCGTCCGCTTTCTTCCCTGCAGCAAAAGCGGCAATCGCCAAGAAACGCCTAAGGGTGCCCTCAACCCACCCCATGCGGTTGAGAACACCCTCCAGCGAGCGACGCGAGGCCGTCTGCCACAACCTCTCGTGCCTTTTCCCCCGTGCCTTTCGTCTCGGCGCCGCGAACCCCTCCCGACGCCGGCCCCCATCGGCTCCCGTGTGAGCGGGTGCCGTGGGACCACAGTGCCCGGCGGCGGTTGCAGGCCGCTTGCGGGCCGCTTGAAAGCCGCCTTCCCCAGGGGTCAGTCGTGGCCCGCGGACGCCTCGACCGAGTCGGGCTCGGCCGGGGCGACCCGCCTGACCAGGACCGTGCCGATCCGGTTGCGGCGGCCCGCCAGGCTCTCGGCCGTGAGGCTGAGCCCCTCGACCACGGCCTCTGAGCCCGCGATCGGCACCCGGCCGAGGGCGTGCGCCAGCAGGCCGCCCACGGTCTCGACGTCGTCCACCTCTAGCTCGACGCCGAACAGGTCGGCCAGGTCGCTCACGGGCAGGCGGGCGGTCACCCGTACCGAGCCGTCGTCCAGCGACTCGATCCTGGGCACCTCCTGGTCGTACTCGTCGGTGATCTCACCGACGATCTCCTCAAGGATGTCCTCGATGGTGACCAGACCGGCTGTCCCGCCGTACTCGTCGATGACGATGGCCTGGTGGATCTGGCGGGCCTGCATCTCGCGCAGGAGCTGGTCGATCGGCTTGCTCTCCGGCACGTAGGAGGCCGGGCGCATGATCGTCTCGATCTGCTCCGACTGCCCCTGCTCGCCGGTGTCCTGCAGGCGCCGCACGACGTCCTTGAGGTAGGCGATCCCGATGACGTCGTCCTCGTTCTCCCCCACGACGGGGATGCGGGAGAAGCCGCTGCGCAGGGCGAGCGACAGCGCCTGGTTCAGGGTCTTGCCGCGCTCGATGAAGACCATGTCGGTGCGCGGCACCATGACCTCGCGCACCAGGGTGTCGCCAAGCTCGAAGACCGAGTGGATCATCTCCCGCTCGTCCGGCTCGATGACCCTGCGCTCCTCGGCCAGGTCGACCAGGTCGCGCAGCTCGGCCTCGGAGGTGAAGGGCCCCTCCCTGAAGCCCTTGCCGGGCGTCACGGCGTTGCCGATGAGGATGAGCAGCTTGGGCAGGGGGCCGAAGATCCTGGTCAGGCCGTACACGAGGGGAGCACTGGCCAGGGCGATCGGCTCGGCGTGCTGGCGGCCGAGCGTGCGCGGGGAGACCCCGACGATCACGTAGCTGATCACGATCATGACGGCCGCGGCGGCGGCGTAGGCCCCGCCCTCGTCGCCGAGCAGGTCGATGAAGAGCAGCGTGGCGATCACCGTGGCGACCAGCTCGCAGCTCAGGCGCAGCAAGAGCAGCAGGTTGAGGTAGCGCGGTGGGTCGGCGACGATCGCCTGCAGGCGCGTGGCGCCCCGGCGTCCCTCACGCACGAACTCCTCGGCCCGCACCCGTGAGATGCGGGTGAGGGCCGTCTCCGCGCTGGCGATCAGGCCGCCGACCACGACGAGGACGACGGCCGAGAGCAACCACCCGTTGGCGAAGTTCACCGCTTCGGGCGCACTTTTCGCCACGACTCGAGAAGCTCGCCCTGCAGGCCGAACATCTCCTTGTGCTCCTCGGGCTCGGCGTGGTCGTAGCCGAGCAGGTGGAGGATGCCGTGGGTGCACAGCAGCTCAAGCTCGGCCTCCGTGCTGTGCCCCGCCTCGGCGGCCTGCTTGGCCGCCACCTGCGGGCACAGCACCACGTCGCCCAGGAGCGCCGGGTCGGTCGGGGCGTCGCCCTCCTGACGGGCGCCGCTGCCGGGACCGGGCCGCAGCTCGTCCATCGGGAAGGCGAGCACGTCCGTCGGCCCGGGCTCGCCCATCCACTGCTCGTGCAGCACCGACATGGCCTCCTCGTCCACGACGAGGATGGACAGCTCGGCGAGCGGGTTGATGTCCATCCGCTCCAGCACGTGCCCGGCCAGGGAGACGATGAGCCCCTCGTCGATCTCGACGCCGGACTCGTTGTTGACCTCGATGCTCATCGGTCGCTCACCGTTCTTCCCCTGGGACGCTTCACCACGCCCTTGATCGGCTGCGGCTCGTCGCGCCGCTGCGTCTCGTCGTAGCGACCGTAGGCGTCGACGATGTCGCTGACCAGCCTGTGCCGTACCACGTCGGAGCTGGTCAGGCGGCTGAAGTGGATGTCGGGGATGCCGTCCAGGATCTCCTGGACCACCTTCAGACCGCTCTGCGTGCCACCGGGCAGGTCGACCTGGGTGACGTCACCCGTGACGACGATCTTCGAGTTGAACCCCAGCCGCGTCAGGAACATCTTCATCTGCTCGGGCGAGGTGTTCTGCGCCTCGTCGAGGATGATGAAGGCGTCGTTGAGCGTACGGCCGCGCATGTAGGCCAGCGGGGCGACCTCGATCGTACCCGCGGCCATCAGCCTGGGGATCGAGTCGGGGTCGATCATGTCGTGCAGCGCGTCGTAGAGCGGGCGCAGGTAGGGGTCGATCTTCTCGTAGAGCGTGCCGGGAAGGAAGCCGAGCCGTTCGCCCGCCTCGACCGCGGGACGGGTGAGGATGATCCGGTTGACCTTCTTCTCCTGCAGCGCCCTGACCGCCTTGGCCATGGCCAGGTAGGTCTTGCCGGTGCCGGCGGGGCCGATGCCGAAGACGATGGTGTGCCTGTCGATCGCGTCGACGTAGCGCTTCTGGTTCACCGTCTTGGGACGGATCGTCCGGCCCCGCGAGGAGATGATGTCGAGGGAGAGCACCTCGGCCGGACGGTCGGAGTTCATACGCAGCATCGCGATGCTGCGCTCGACCGCGTCGGGCGTGAGTTCCGCGCCCCCGCGGACGAGCTCGACCAGCTCCTCGAAGAGGCGCACCACGGTGCTGCTCTCCTCAGGGCTTCCGGTGATGGTGATCTCGTTGCCCCGGACGTGGATGTCGGCGCGGAAGGAGCCCTCGACGACCCGCAGCAGCTCGTCGCGCGAGCCCAGCAGGCTCACCATCGAATGCTCGTCCGGAATCACTACCTTCGCCTGGGTCCTGCTGGGACCCTTGGCCCTGGGCTGGGGCGTTCTGCTGGAATCGTTTGTCTCGGACATAGGCGGGCCTTTCGGCCTGTTCGCCTCCAGATATCGGGTTCAGACTTCCACGCCATCGTATCCGTGTTCGACCCGATCGCGCCTTCCCGTTTTCACCCGGGCGGCCAGGTCAGGCCGCGTCCGCCGAGCACGTGTCCGTGCACGTGGAAGACGGTCTGCCCGGCCTCGGGGCCGGTGTTGAACACGAGGCGGTATCCGGCCTCGGCGACGCCCTCCTGCTCGGCCACAGTGTGCGCCGTCCTGAGCACCTCGTCGGCGAGGCCGTGGTCGGCCGCCGCCAGCGCCGCCGCGTCCCGGTAGTGGTCCTTGGGGATCACCAGGACATGGGTCGGCGCCTGGGGGTTGACGTCCCTGAAGGCCAGGGTTCGCTCGGTCTCTAGGACCACCCGCGCGGGGATCTCCCCGGCCACGATCCTGCAGAACAGGCAGTCGGCTTCACTCACCATGCGGGCACCCTATCCCTCCCGGATCCCCGGTGCCGTTGTCAATCGGTGATGGTGCATCGTCAGCAAACAAAGATCCGCCCAGCTAAGGTAAGTGTGCAAAACTTCAACAACGACAGCCCATGCGATTAGCACGATGTGGCCGCCTGGCGAGGACACGACTGGGTCATGCCCCCTAATGAACCGGCAGAGCGTAAACCCTCTGGGAAGGCCGAGCGTCCCACTGATGTGACCACCGAGACCCTCGTGGCCGACAGGTCGCTGGGGGCGGTGCCCGTCGGTTGGGACGCCGACATGGCCGTGACCGCGCTCTACAGCGCGCACTATCGGTCTCTTGTGCGTCTCGCAGTTTTGCTCGTCCGCGACATGGCAACCGCGGAGGAAGTCGTGCAGGATGCGTTCGTCGCCATCCACGGCGCCTGGCGCCGCCTGCGTGACACCGACAAGGCACTCGCCTACCTGCGTCAGTCGGTCGTCAACAGATCGCGATCCGTGCTGCGCCACCGGGCGGTCGTTGAGAAGTACGCGCCGAAGGGCCTGCCCGACGCGCCGAGCGCCGAGAACGGCGCCATCGGCGAGCTGGAGAGGTCAGCCGTCATCGAGGCGCTTCGTGGCCTGCCCGCCCGGCAGCGGGAGGCCCTGGTCCTGCGTTACTACGGTGATCTGTCGGAGGCGCAGATCGCCCACGCGATGGGCATCAGCAAAGGCGCGGTCAAGAGCCACACGGCTCGCGGCATGGCCGCCCTACGAACCTCACTGGAGCAACTGTCATGACCGACTCCCCCGACGACGAGTACGGCGAGCTTCTCCGCCGTGCCCTGAGCGCGGAGGCGAACTCGGTCGTTCCCTCCCCGGACGGGCTGGAGATCATCCGGGCCCGCATAGAGCGCCGCGGGCTCCGTGGGCTGATGTGGTGGCGCGCCGGGGCCTCCGTGGCGGGGGCCGTCCTCGTCGCGGCGGCGGTCGTGATGGTCGTCCCGCAGTTCCGTCACGACACGAAGCAGGTCCAGAGCGGCGAGGTCAACTTCACCGTGCCGACGAGCCCGGAGATGTCCGCGACGTCGCGGCCTCCGCTGCGGACCACGGCGCCGCCCCCGCCCCCGGTGAAGCCGAGCGTCACGCCGCCCGCGCCGTCGCCGTCGACCGCGAAGTCCGCGTCGCCGAGCGCGAAGCCGTCGGGCAAGCCGTCCAGGACCCCCACGCCCTCGCCGTCGCCGACCTGCGGAACGGTTCCCCCCGGCACCACGGTCGAGCCTGAGGAGACGCAGAAGGGGTGCCAGGAGCCGACCGAGACCCCGGCCCCGCCGGAGCCCTCGGAGACGAACGGTTCCTCCGACTCTCCCTGCGCGGCCGACGAGTGCCCCCCTGAGGACCCCCAGCGGACCCCGGTGCAGACGGACTCCTCGCCCACCTCCGCCCGCCCCTGAGAGCCGGGTTCCCTCACCAGCGGCCCGTGCGGGACTGCAGCACGGCCGCGGCGGCGACGCCCGCCGTCGAGGTGCGCAGCACCGTGGGCCCCAGCAGCGCGGTCACCGCGCCCGCCTCGCGGAAGGCGGCGAGCTCCTCCTCGGCGACCCCGCCCTCAGGACCGACGACCACGACGATGTCGCCGTCGGCGGGCAGGGGAAGGGCCGACAGCGGCGTGGCCGCCTCCTCGTGCAGCACGACGCCGAGCGCGGCCGCCGACAGCAGGGTGGCGACCCGGGAGGTCGTCGCGGGCTCGGTCACCTCGGGCAGCAGGAAGCGCCGTGACTGCTTGCCCGCCTCCCGTGCCGTGGAACGCCAGCGGCCCAGGGACTTGGCCGCGCGCTCGCCCTTCCACTGGGTGACGCACCTGGCGGCCGACCAGGGGACGATCACGTCGACCCCGGCCTCGGTCATCATCTCGACCGCCAGCTCTCCCCTGTCGCCCTTGGGCAGGCCCTGCACGACGACCAGGCGGGGACGCGGCGGCGCGACCTCGTAGCGGCGCAGCACCTCGACCCGCAGCGAGTCCCTGCCCGCGTCACGGACGACGCACTCGGCGACCGTCCCGGCCCCGTCGGTGAGGTCGAGCCGCTCTCCCGCCCGCAGCCGCCGTACGGCAGCCGCGTGGCGGCCCTCCTGGCCGCCGAAGACGAACTCCGGCCGGGCCAGGTCGTCCGGTTCGGCCAGGAAGACCGGGACGGTCATCGGCCCTCGCCGGGGTCAGCGGCCATTGAAGGCGTCCCGCAGGCGGGAGAAGAAGCCCTGCTGCCCGGGGGCGAACTTGCCAGGCGGGCGCTCCTCGCCGCGGAGCCTGGCAAGCTCGCGCAGGAGCTCCTCCTGTGCCTGGTCGAGGCGGGCTGGCGTCTCGACGTTGACGTGGATCAGCAGGTCGCCCCTGCCGGTCTCGTTGAGGCGCTGGATGCCCTTGCCGTACAGCGGGATGGTCTGCCCTGACTGGGTGCCGGGGCGGACATCGAGCTCCTCGGGGCCGTCGAGCGTCTCCAGCGTCAGGATCGTGCCGAGCGCGGCGGCGGTCATCGGGATCTGCACGGTGCAGTGCAGGTCGTCGCCGCGACGCTCGAAGGTCTCGTGGGGGCGCTCGACGATCTCCAGGAACAGGTCGCCGGGCGGGCCGCCACCGGGGCCGATCTCGCCCTCGCCCGCGAGCTGGATGTGGGTGCCGTCCTCGACGCCCGCGGGGATGCGGACCTTGATGGTCCGCCGGGTGCGGACCCGGCCGTCGCCGGAGCACTCCTGGCAGGGGTTGCGGATGATCGAGCCGAACCCGCCGCACTGCGGACAGGGGCGGGAGGTCATGACCTGGCCGAGGAAGGAGCGGGTGACCTGGGAGACCTCGCCGCGCCCGTGACAGACGTCACAGGTGTCGGGGTGGGTGCCGGGCGCCGCGCCGGAGCCGGTGCAGACCTCACACAGGACCGCGGTGTCCACCACCAGCTCGCGGGTCGTGCCGAAGGCCGCCTCCCGCAGGTCGAGCTCGACCCTGATGGTGGCGTTGCGCCCCCTGCGGGCCCGGGAGCGGGGGCCACGCCCGGCGCCGCCGCCCGCCGCGCCGAAGAAGGCGTCCATGATGTCGCTGAAGGGGAAGCCCGCGCCGAAGCCCCCCGCGCCCGCGCCGCCCGCGGAGAACGGGTCGGCGCCCATGTCGTACATCTGGCGCTTGTTGGGGTCGGACAGCACCTCGTAGGCCTGGGTGATGTCCTTGAACCGCTCCTGGGTCTCAGGGTCGGGGTTCACATCGGGATGCAGTTCCCTGGCCAGGCGGCGGTAGGCCTTCTTGATCTCCTCCGCGCTGGCGTCGCGCCGCACCCCCAGGGTGCCGTAGTAGTCGCTCTTAGTAGCCACTTAGTTGACCTCTTAGGATGCAGCCAGGATCTGGCTGACGTAGCGTGCCACCGCGCGCACCGCGCCCATCGTGACCGGGTAGTCCATACGTGTCGGACCCAGCACACCGAGCCGGGCCAGTTGTTTGCCACCCGAACCGTACCCGGCGGCGACGATCGACGTGCCCTGGAGACCCGTGTAGGGGTTCTCCGAGCCGATGCGCACCGTCAGCGCCGACAGGTCCGAGGTCTCACCGAGCAGGCGCATGAGCACCACCTGCTCCTCAAGGGCCTCCAGCACGTCGCGGAGCCCGACGGTGAAGTCGGCCCCCGCGAGGTTGGCGGTCCCCGCGAAGACGATCTTCTCATCATGTCGGTCCACGAGGGACTCCAACAGGACGGACAGGATGGTGGCCGCGACGGGCCTGTCCTCGGCGGGGAGCCGTTCGGGCAGGTCGGCGACCATGTCGGGAACACTGGCCAGCCCGCAGCCGTCCAGACAGGCGTTGAGCACCGCGCGCAGATGCGCCACGCGGTTGTCGTCGATGACCTCCTGCAGCTCGACCACGCGCTGCTCGACCCGCCCGGTGTTGGTGATGAGCACGAACATCAGGCGGCGCTCGTTCAGCGGGACCAGCTCGACGTGGCGGATCTTGGAGTTGGACATCGTGGGGTACTGGACCACGGCGACCTGGCGGGTCAGCTGGGCCAGCAGCCGCACCGTGCGCATCACGACGTCGTCGAGATCGACGGCGCCCGCGAGGAAGCTCTCGATGGCCCGTCTCTCCGCGCCGGACAGCGGTTTCACCTGGGAGAGGCGGTCGACGAACAGCCGGTAGCCCTTGTCCGTCGGCACCCGGCCCGCGCTGGTGTGGGGCTGGGCGATGTAGCCCTGCTCCTCCAGCACCGCCATGTCGTTGCGGATGGTCGCGGGTGACACGCCCAGGTTGTGGCGATCCGCGAGAGCCTTCGAGCCGACCGGCTCGTTGGTGGACACGTAGTCCTCGACGATGGCGCGTAGGACCGCCAGTTTGCGGTCGTCAACCAACGTGCTCACCTCCTACCTGCCTCGGACGGGAAACGCCAGGTCTGGCACTCGGTGTTCCCGAGTGCCAAGTGTACGGCTCCAGCCCGGGGGGTGCGAGAACACGGCACCAGGATGAGCGGGAGCAAGCCATTGTCAAGTCAGCTGCTATCGCTATCCAAGCGGTAAGGGCCACAATTCGGTATATGTCCAATGATTTCGGATCCCCTTCCGGCGGCGGCGCCCCGCACGGCCCCGGCTACGGCGCCCCCCAGCAGCCGTACGGCCAGCCCCACCAGCAGCAACAGCAGTACCAGCAGGCCGGCCCCTCCTACGGCTACCCGCCCCCGGGATACGGCGCTCCGCAGGGCCCGCCGCCGAAGGTGAAGCCCAGCATCGGCTGGATCGTCGGCGCGTGGCTCGTCTTCGTGCTGAGCGTGATCATTGGCTTCGTCGGCTTCGCGGGCGGTCTCTTCAGCGCGGTCACCGAGGCGGCCCCGGCCTCCTACTTCGGCCCCAGCGAGAAGACGACAGTCAGCATCGACCCGGCGAACAAGCCCGCCATCTACGTCTCCGCGGCCAAGGGCACGAACTTCGAGTGCCAGATCGAGGGCGCCCCCGGGACCGTCAAGCTCCAGCGGCCGAACTTCCAGCAGACCGTCACCACCACCGGAGGGGAGGTGTGGGAGCTGGCCCTGCGGATCGGGGTGGACAAGGCGGGCGACTACCCGATCACCTGCACCACCTCGGGCGGGGTCGACGCCAAGTTCGGCGTGGGCAGGGAGATCGCGGCCGACTCCGTGATCGGCGGCACGGTGGTGCTGTTCGCGGTGCCGGGCCTCGGATTCCTGCTGGCCGTCCTCGTGACGATCGTCGTGCTGGTCAAGCGCAGCGGCGCCCGTAAGCGCCAGGCCGCGGCCGCCGCCGGCCAGTGGGGCCAGCCGGGACCGTACGGCAGGTGAGAACCGCTCCGCGCCGCCGCTCTTTGCTACCGTCCGACGTGATCCCTTGCGAGAGGTGGCTGACGGTCGGTGATGTACGAGCGTGACGTGCTGGCGGGAAACTGGCGCCGCCCCCTCAAGGGGAAGATCCCCCAGGTCCCCGCGGAGCCCGACCTGGTCGTCGAGGACGCCGAGAGCGGCTTCTGCGGTGCCGTGGTCGCCTGCGACAAGGAGGCCGTCACCCTGGAGGACCGCTTCGGACGGCGGCGCCTGTTCCCGCTCGACCCCGCCGCCTTCCTCCTTGAGGGCAAAGTGGTGACGCTCGTACGGCCCGCCGCCGTGTCCCCGGACTCCCGGGGGCCACGGCGCAGCGCCTCGGGCTCCATCGCGGTCGAGGGCCTGCGGGCCCGGGTCGCCAGGGAGAGCAGGATCTACGTGGAGGGCGTGCACGACGCCGCGCTGGTCGAGAAGGTCTGGGGTCACGACCTGCGCGTCGAGGGCGTCGTGGTCGAGTACCTCGAAGGCGTCGACCACCTCCCCGAGATCGTCGCGGAGTTCGAGCCCGGCCCCGAGCGCCGTCTCGGCGTGCTCGTCGACCACCTCGTCGCCGGGTCCAAGGAGAGCCGGATCGCGGCGGAGGTCTCCTCGCCCCACGTGCTGGTCGTCGGGCACCCGTTCGTGGACGTCTGGCAGGCCGTCAAGCCGTCCACGCTGCGGATCCCCGCCTGGCCGGTGGTGCCGCGCGGCCTCCCCTGGAAGGAGGGCGTCATCGCCGCCCTCGGCTGGGGCGTCGAACCCGCCGACGCCTGGCGCCGCATCCTCGGGGCGGTATCCACCTACGCCGACCTCGAACCCGAGCTTCTCGGCCCGGTCGAGCGCCTGATCGACTTCGTGACCGACCCCGCCCAGGACGACTGAACCTCCCGTTCCTCAAGGACCCTCAAGGAGAGGCCATGAGCGAGACCCCCGAGCCGTTCCCGCGCGAGGAGCACACCAGACTGGGGTACGGCGCCTGGCCCGGCCCCCAGCCCGGCCAGGGATACCCGCCCCAGGGCGGATACCCGCCCCAGGGCGCCGGGCCGTACGGCCAGCAGGGGTACGGCTACGGCGGCTACGGTCCCGGTTACGGCGGGTACGGCCCGCGGCCCGGCAGCGACGACACGACCATGGCGATGCTCGCCCACCTGCTCGGCCTGCTGACGTCCTTCGTCGGCCCGCTGGTGCTCTACCTCGCCAAGCGGGACGAGGCCCCCTACGTACGGGCCCAGGCCGCCGAGGCGCTGAACTTCCAGCTCAGCCTGATGATCGCCTACCTGGTCTCCTGGCTCCTGGCCTTCGTGCTGATCGGCTTCCTGCTGATGCCGCTGCTCTGGATCGGCTCGGTCATCCTGATGATCATCGCCTCGGTCGCGGCCTATCGCGGGGAGAACTACCGCTATCCGCTGAACATCCGTTTCGTGAGCTGAGGCCGTACCCGATCAGGTCAGGTCGCGCACCAGGGCGTCGGCCAGCAGGCGGCCCCGCAGGGTGAGCACCGCCCGTCCCGTCTTGAACGGCTCGACCTCAAGGAGGCCGTCCGCCAGCGCCCTGGCGACGACCCTCGGCCTGTCCAGCTCGCCGAGGGGGAAGCCCGCGGAGAGCCTCAGCTCCAGCATCAGGCGCTCGACCGCCCTGTCGCCCGGGGTGAGCACCTCGCGGGCGTGCGCGGGCGAGACTCCGGCGGTCAGGCGCTGGGCGTAGGCCGCGGGGTGCTTGACGTTCCACCACCGGGTGCCCCCGACATGGCTGTGCGCGCCGGGGCCGACCCCCCACCAGTCGCCACCGGTCCAGTACAGCAGGTTGTGCCTGCAGCGGGCCGCCTCCGAGGTGGCCCAGTTGGACACCTCGTACCACTCGAACCCGGCCTCGGCGAGCATGGCGTCGGCGATGAGGTAGCGGTCGGCGGCCACGTCGTCGTCCGGCATCGGCAGCTCACCGCGGCGGATCCTGGCCGCGAGCCTGGTGCCGTCCTCGACGATCAGCGAGTAGGCCGACACGTGGTCGGGCCCCGCCTCGATCGCCGCGGACAGGGAGGCCCGCCAGTCGTCGTCGCTCTCCCCCGGCGTGCTGTAGATCAGGTCCAGGTTGACGTGCTCGAACCCCGCCGCGCGGGCCTCGGCGACGGCGTGGGCGGGACGGCCCGGGGTGTGGGCCCGTTCGAGCACCCGCAGCACGTGCTCGCGGGCGCTCTGCATGCCGAAGCTCACCCGGTTGAACCCGCCGCCGCGCAGCTCCTCCAGGTAGGCCGGATCGACCGACTCGGGGTTGGCCTCCGTGCTCACCTCGGCTCCGGGCGCCAGGCCGAACTCCTCCCCGATCGCCGCGAGGATCCGGACCAGGTCGGCCGCGGGCAGCAGGGTCGGGGTGCCGCCGCCGAAGAACACGGTCTCCACCGGCAGGTCCACGTCACCGAGGTTGGCGCGTGCCCGCCGTACCTCGCGGATGGCTGTGTGCGCGTAGTCCTCGCGGGAGGCGCCAGGGCCCAGCTCTGAGGCGGTGTAGGTGTTGAAGTCGCAGTAGCCGCAGCGGGTCACGCAGAAGGGCACGTGGACGTAGAAGCCGAAGGGCCGCTCCCCCAGGCCGTCGAGCGCGCCCTCGGGCAGGTCACCTGAGGGGGGAACGGGATCGCCGTCGGGAAGTGTGGATGGCACGTGACCAAGTCTGCCGCCCCGGACGCGGTGCCCGGTACGCGAGATCACGCCAGACCGTTGACGGGCAGATCGCCCCAGTCTACGATCCGGGAAAACTTAAAGGAAAGTTTCCTATAAGTTCCACCCCCCAAGGCCCCCCAGGCAACGTGGAGAAGCCCGTGCAGAGACTCCTCCGGAACACGCTCGCCGTGGCACTGGCCGCCGGACTCGCGGCCACCGCCGCCCCGGCGACAGCCCAGGCCCAGACCACCACCGGCCACGGTGACCGCTTCAAGCGGGTCGCCTACTTCATCCAGTGGGGCGTCTACGGCCGCAACTACCACGTCAAGGACGTGGAGACCAGCGGCGCAGCGGCCAAACTGACCCACATCAACTACGCCTTCGGATCCGTGAGCGCCGAGGGCGACTGCGTCTCCTCGGACGCCTGGGCCGACTGGCAGCGGCCGGTACCCGCCGAGCAGAGCGTGGACGGCGTCGCCGACGCGCCCGGCCAGGCGCTGAACGGCAACCTGAACCAGCTCAAGAAGCTCAAGGCCAAGCACCCCGGCCTCAAGGCGCTGATCTCCCTCGGCGGCTGGACCGGCTCGAAGTACTTCTCCGACGCGGTCCTCACCCCGCAGAGCCGCGCCAGGCTGGCCGCCTCCTGCATCGACCTGTGGCTTCGGGGCAACCTGCCCGACACCGCCGCGGGCACCGGCGCCGGTGTGTTCGACGGCATCGACCTCGACTGGGAGTGGCCCGGCAGCGCGGGCAACGACGGCAACGTCATCAGGCCCGAGGACAAGCAGAACTTCACGCTGTTCACCACCGAGCTGCGCCGCCAGCTCGACCGCTACGACCGGCGCAGCGAGCTGACGGCCTTCCTGCCCGCGGGCGGGCCGAAGATCGACGCCGGCTTCGAGGTGCGTGACGTTTTCAAGAACCTCACCTTCGCCACCATCCAGGGCTACGACCTGCGCGGCTCGTGGGACCCGATCACCGGTCACAACGGCAACCTGTTCACCGACCGGCGCGACCCCAACACCGTGAAGTACAGCGTCGAGCAGACCGTGCGTGACTACCTGACCCGCGGCGCCCCCGCCAAGAAGATCGTGGTCGGCATCCCCGCCTACGGCCAGGGCTGGACCGGCGTGACGGCGGGCGGCAACGGCCTGTTCAAGCCCGCGACCGGACCCGCCCAGGGCACCTGGGGCGCCGGCACCGAGGACTACAAGAACCTGGTCAAGAAGCCCGGCAAGCGCTACCGCGACGTGCTGACCGGCGCCAACTGGCTCTACGACGGCAACGAGTTCTGGTCCTACGACGACCCGGCCACAGTCCTGCAGAAGGCGGCCTACATCCGCCTGCGGGGTCTGGGCGGCTCGATGATGTGGTCCATCGACCAGGACGACAGCAAGGCGTCCCTCACCTCGGCGCTCTACAGCGTCCTGCGCTGAGGCGCCCCTGAGACCGGGCGGGGCCGCGATCCTGGGTCATCGGCGCCCCCGCCCGCACCACCCCACGACGCCCCCGTCCGCTGAGAACGCGGACGGGGGCGTCGCTTTACTTCTTCGCCTTGTCCGCGGAGGAGGACTCGGTGGACAGCGCGGCGACGAAGGCCTCCTGGGGGACCTCGACGCGGCCGACCATCTTCATCCGCTTCTTGCCCTCCTTCTGCTTCTCCAGCAGCTTGCGCTTACGGGAGATGTCGCCGCCGTAGCACTTGGCGAGGACGTCCTTGCGGATGGCGCGGATGTTCTCCCTCGCGATGACCCGGGCGCCGATGGCCGCCTGGATCGGCACCTCGAACTGCTGCCTCGGGATCAGCTCGCGGAGCTTCTTGGCCATCTCGACACCGTAGGAGTAGGCCTTGTCCTTGTGGACGATGGCGCTGAAGGCGTCGACCGCCTCACCCTGGAGCAGGATGTCCACCTTGACCAGCTCGGACTCCTGCTCGCCCGAGGGCTCGTAGTCGAGCGAGGCGTAACCGCGGGTGCGGGACTTGAGCTGGTCGAAGAAGTCGAAGATGATCTCGCCGAGCGGCATGGTGTAGCGGATCTCGACCCGGTCCTCGGACAGGTAGTCCATGCCCTGCAGGTTGCCCCTGCGGTTCTGGCACAGCTCCATGATGGCGCCGATGAACTCGGAGGGGACCAGCACGGTCGCCTTGACCATCGGCTCGAAGACCCTGTCCACCTTGCCCGTGGGGAACTCCGAGGGGTTGGTGACCGTGAACTCCTTACCGTCCTCCATGATCACCTGGTAGATCACGTTGGGCGCGGTGGAGATGAGGGAGAGGTTGAACTCGCGTTCGAGGCGCTCCCTGACGATCTCCATGTGGAGCAGGCCGAGGAAGCCGCAGCGGAAGCCGAAGCCGAGCGCCGCGGAGGTCTCCGGCTCGTAGACCAGGGCCGCGTCGTTGAGCTGAAGCTTGTCCAGCGCCTCGCGCAGCTCGGGGTAGTCGTCGCCGTCGATCGGGTAGAGGCCGGAGAACACCATCGGCTTGGGGTGCTCGTAACCGCTGAGCGGATCGGCGGCGGGCCGCGCGCCCGAGGTGACGGTGTCACCGACCCGCGACTGACGCACGTCCTTCACGCCGGTGATGAGGTAGCCCACCTCGCCGACGCCGAGCCCCTTGTCCGCGATCTTGGGCTCCGGGGAGATGACGCCGATCTCCAGCGTCTCGTGGGTGGCGCCGCTGGACATCATCAGGATGCGCTCACGCTTGCCCAGGTGACCGTCCATGACCCGGACGTAGGTGACCACGCCGCGGTAGGTGTCGTAGACCGAGTCGAAGATCAACGCGCGGGCGGGGGCGGTGGCCTCGCCGACCGGGGCGGGGACCTTCTCGACGACGTGGTCGAGAAGCTCCCTGACGCCGACGCCGGTCTTGCCGGACACCTTCAGGACCTCCTCGGGCTCACAGCCGATGAGGTGGGCGATCTCCGCCGCGTACTTCTCCGGCTGGGCGGCCGGGAGGTCGATCTTGTTGAGCACCGGGATGATCGTCATGTCGTTGTTCATGGCCAGGTAGAGGTTGGCCAGGGTCTGCGCCTCGATGCCCTGCGCGGCGTCGACCAGCAGGATCGCGCCCTCGCACGCCTGCAGCGAGCGGGAGACCTCGTAGGTGAAGTCGACGTGCCCGGGAGTGTCGATCATGTTGAGAACGTGCTCGGTGCCGTTGACCTGCCACGGCAGCCTGACCGCCTGCGACTTGATCGTGATGCCGCGCTCGCGCTCGATGTCCATCCGGTCGAGGTACTGGGCGCGCATGGAGCGGTCGTCGACCACACCGGTGATCTGCAACATGCGGTCGGCAAGCGTTGACTTGCCATGGTCGATGTGCGCGATGATGCAGAAGTTGCGGATCACCGCGGGATCGGTCTGGCCAGGCTGAATGCGCACCGGTGTCCGTTTCGACGGGATTGACGACGATCTACGACTGGCATACCAGCCGTTCTCCATGGTGACATGTCCGGGTGATTACCCGGACCAGAGCACGACGCGGCCTACGCCTTCTCGTGGCGGTCGCCGCCCTGCTCCTTGTGCTGCCCGGGGTGGTCGCGGCCACCCTCACGATCCAGTTTACCGGGACGGCCGCCCCGTGGGCGAAGAGCACGGGCCACGACGCCCTGTGGCTCGGTCACATGTGGGTGGACGGCCGCAAGGACGCGGCCGACGTCAAGGCTCTGGCCGTACGGCTGCGCAAGACCGGGATCAAGGACCTGTACGTCCACTCCGGCCCGTTCGACCTCGACGGCACGCTTCCCCCCGAGAAGTACGCGGGGGCCGCGACCTTCCTCAAGGAGGTGCGCGCGCAGCTACCGGACGTCCGGGTCTCGGCGTGGCTCGGGCAGAAGGTGGACGGCCGTCTCAGCCTCGGGGACGCGGCCGCGCGCCAGCGGATACTCGACGGCGCCCGCGCGGTCATAGCCGTGGGCTACGACGGCGTGCACTACAACTTCGAACCGGTCGGGGACGGCGACGCCGGGTTCCTCGACCTGCTCGACCGGACCCGCCAACTCCTCGGCAAGGCCCCGCTGTCGGTCTCGACGCCCCAGATAGAGCCGTTCCCGCTCACCCGGCCCGCCGCGCGCCTGGCCATCGGCCACGACAAGTACTGGTCCCCGGACTACTTCAAGGAGGTGGCCTCCCGTACCGACCAGGTGGCCATCATGACCTACGACTCCTACTATCCCTCCGCTCTCCTCTACGGCGGCCACGTCGTACGGCAGGGCACCCTGGCCCTCGACCTCGTGCCCGACGACAGGACGGTGCTGATCGGCGCCCCCGCCTACCACGACCACGGCGTGGTGTGGGGGGACGCGGCGGAGAGCGTCGCGACGGCGGCCCAGGGCGCCAGGCTGGCGCTGACCTCGCACGGGACACGCCGGGAGCTGTTCGGGCTGGCGCTCTACGTGGACTTCGCGGCCACGGCCGAGGACTGGAAGGAGTACGACGAGTCCTGGCTCAACCCCGAGCCTCCCGGGCACTGACGGCGGTGCGCGTACGCGGCCGGAGGCGGGCACGGTAAGCTAGGTGGACACTCCTACGCCCAGGTTGTCGATTTGAGCGACGACCCGGGTGGTTGGTAGCCTATTCAACTGCGTGTGGCGCGCCCTCTCTGCCCGCGCGCCCCACTCCAACGACATTCACCGAGGCTTCTTCGTGGCGAACATCAAGTCCCAGATCAAGCGCAACCGGCAGAACGAGAAGGCCCGGCTGCGTAACAAGGCTGTCAAGTCTTCCCTGAAGACGGCCGTCCGCAAGTTCCGCGAGGCCGCCGAGCAGGGCAACGTCGACGAGGCCGTCGTGCTCATGCGCGCCGCCTCCCGTCAGCTGGACAAGGCCGCCAGCAAGGGCGTCATCCACAAGAACCAGGCCGCCAACCGCAAGTCGGCGATCGCCCAGCGCGTCGCCGCCCTCGCGGCCAAGTAATCCAGGTTCTCCAGGACGCCGTGCCCCATGCGGGGCGCGGCGTTCTTGCTTTTGTCCCCTTTCCAGAGGTTCACGGCCTTGTAGCTTGATGTCAACTAACTCAATGCTAAGTCAATTGACGTCGAGCTTTCCGAAGGAGATCCCGTGCCCTCCCCCCGCGCCGCCCTGGTGGCCGTCACCGCGCTCGCCCCGGCGGTCTGGGGCACGACCTACGTCGTGACCACCGTGCTGCTCCCACCGGAGCGCCCGCTGTTCACCGCCCTCATGCGCGCGCTCCCAGCGGGGCTGCTCCTGGTCGCCGTGACGCGCACGCTGCCCCGGGGCGACTGGTGGTGGCGCGCCGCGGTGCTCGGCGCGCTCAACATCGGCCTGTTCTTCCCGCTGCTCTTCCTGTCCGCCTACCGGCTGCCCGGTGGGGTCGCGGCGGTCCTCGGCTCCATCCAGCCGCTCATCGTCGCCGGACTCACCCGCGCCGTGCTCCGCGAGAGCGTCCCGATCCACCGGATCGCCGCGGCCATCGCGGCCACGGTCGGCGTCTCCCTCGTGGTTCTGAGAGCGAACGCCGCCCTCGACGCCACGGGAGTCGCCGCGGGCCTGCTCGGCGCCACGGGCATGGCCGCCGGGGTCGTCCTCACCCGCGCGTGGGGGAAGCCGCCCGGCGTCGGCGACCTGGCCCTCACCGGCTGGCAGCTCACCGCGGGCGGCCTCATGATCGCCCCGGTCGCCTTCGCCGTCGAGGGCCCGCCGCCCGCGCTGGACGGCGCCGCCGTCGCTGGTTACCTCTGGCTCGGTCTCGTCGGTACGGCAGCCGCCTACAGCCTGTGGTTCCGCGGGGTCAGCCGTCTCGCGCCCCCGCAGGTCTCCCTGCTCGGCACCCTCAGCCCGCTCACCGCCGCGCTCGCCGGTTGGATCGTCCTGAACCAGTCCCTGAGCCCGCTCCAGCTCACCGGCTTCCTCCTGGCACTCACCGCAACGGTCGCGGGCCAGTTCCCCGCTCCCCTCCGCCCCCGCGTCCGCCCGGCTCCCGAATGATCCTCTCCGTGGACCTTGGCGCGTTTCCCCGAGCCGACTACACAGCCCTTATCGGCCGGTACGGCTGGCCACGACGATCTGGACCATGTGCTCAAGGGCGTAGGCGGGGTCGGCGCCGCCGCCCTTGACCTGCTCGTCGGCCGTCGCGGTCGCCTGGAGCGCGCGGGCGATGCCCTCGGGGCCCCAGCCGTTCAACTGCCGCTGGACCCGGTCGATCTTCCAGGGGGGCATCCCGAGGTGGCTGGCGAGCTGCCCGCCCCGCAGGTTGCGTGGTGCCCCGCCGACTTTCGCCAGCGAACGCAGACCGCCCGCGAGCGCGCTCACCAGCAGCACGGGCGCCGTACCGGTGGACAATGCCCAGCGCAGCTGCTCAAGGGCGTCACCGAGGCGCCCCTCGACCGCGGAGTCCGCGACGGTGAACCCGCTGACCTCGGCTCGTCCCCGGTGGTAGCGGGCGACGGCGGCCTCGTCGATGGTCTTGCCCGGCGTGTCGAAGGCGAGCTGGTTGCAGGCGGCGGCGAGCTCTCTCAGGTCGTTGCCCACCGCGTCGAGCAGCGCGGTCGCCGCGTCGCCGCCGATGGTGCGTCCCGCCCGCCTCAGCTCGGATTTGACGAAGGCGAGCCGCTCGGCCGGTTTGGTCACCTTGGTCACGGTGACCACGTGGGCCCCGGCCTTCTTGACGCCGTCGACCAGTGCCTTGCCCTTGACCCCGCCCGGGTGGACCAGGACCAGCACGGTGTCCTCCGACGGGCTGGCGGCGTAGGAGACGATCTCGGCGATCACGTCCTTGGCGAGGTCCTGCGCGGAGCGGATCACCACCACCGACCTGTCGCCGAACAGCGACGGCGACGTCAGCTGGGTCAGCTCCCCCGGCTCGACCTTTCCGCCGAGCAGGTCGTGGATCTCGGCCCCCGGGTCACCCGCCCGCGCCGCGGCCACCACCTCGCCGACCGCGCGGTCCGCGAGCAGCTCCTCGTCGCCGACTACCAGGGTCACCGGTGCTGGGTTGGTCGCCGCCATGCCCAGCAGCATGCCACGTACCGCCGGTCGAGTCGCAATCGACAAGCGATTCGCAATCCATCTGCAGGTGGTGTGCGGCACACTCCGGATGACCAGAGGAGAGAGACATCCCGATGAATTCCACCGTCAGCCGTCACACCTGCCCGCGCTGCGGCACGGCCCTCGACGAGGGGCCCATCATGTACCGCTGTGCCCCCTGTGGCCGTTCCCTCTACGCCGCCGACATCGACACCGAGTTCCACCGCCCCCTCAAGGCCGCCGTCCCGGCCTGACCCCGGGCTCAGCGGTAGCCGGACAGGCCGTCGGCCAGTTCCTCCTCGTCCTCGTCCCGGAAGGCGGACAGGGCCTGCTGCAGGGCGAAGGTCCGGCCGATCACCGTGACCCGGGCGGCCGTGTCGCCGGACCAGCCGCCAAGGGCGAGCACCCGCCCCAGGAGGGCCGCGCCATGCCCGGCGCCGATCGCCGCCAGGTCCTCCGCCTGGTCGCCGATCGTGACCTCGTCCCAGTCGACCACCCCGCCGAGCCGGGGCAGGCCATCGACGGTCTCCCACAGGACGTTCTCCGCGCCGAGGTCACCGTGCACCAGCGCGTCGGTGAGATGGGGAAGGTCGTCGAGGGCCGCGAGCTCCCGCTCGGCCCGCCGCCGCCCGTCCACCGACATCAGCCGGAACAGCTCGCTTCTGACGTCCTCCGCGAAACGCCGCCAGCGGCCCTGCGGCTCCACCGGCACGGCCCGCGCCCTCTCGTCCGCCCCCGCTCCGCGCAACGCGGTCAGCAACGTGGCGTACTGCGCCGCCACAGTCTCGGCCGCCTCGGGATCCGCGAGCACGTCCTCCACAAGCGGCTCCCCGGGAACCCGGCTGAGAACAAGCCACGACCACCCGCCCATCCCAACCCCGTGTCCAAGCGACGACCGCTCACCCACACTCCGGGTACCGGGTCCGAGCAGAGGCCCCCCGCTCACATCTTGGGTGCCGTGTTCAGACAACGACCGCCCGCCCGCGCTCCGGGCAACCGGTCCGGGAGGAGGCTCCCCGCCCACATCCCAAGCACCGCCCTCACCCCCGGAGCCGGGTCCGAGCAGAGGCCGCCCACCCACGTCCCGGATGCCGTGTTCAGACAGCGGCTGTCCGTCCGTGTCACGAGCCCCGCGTTCAGGGGACGACCACCCGACGCCGTGTTCGAGCAGGGGTACGGGTGTGGCGAAGCCGAGGTCGAGTTCGGCGAGCAGGCGTAGGGTCTCCGCGCGCCGGGGCAGCCGGGAGGCCGCCGCCCTGGTGCGTGGCAGGCACACGACCCGGTCGGCGCCGACGACCACCCGGTGGAACTGTCCTTCGTGGATGACGAGGTCCTCCGGCGCGTCGGGCAGCAGCCGGGCCAGCAGGCCGTCCGGCGGGATCACGGGAAGCGGGACACGTAGCGACGCTGCCAGGGCGTCTCGACGGCCTTCGAGGCGTAGTGCTCGCGGACGTAGGCGACCGCCTCGGGACCGGGAACCCCGTCCAGCACCGCGACGCAGGCCAGGGCCGTGCCCGTACGGCCACGCCCACCGCCGCAGGCGACCTCGACCCGCTCACTCCCGGCACGCTCCCAGACTTCGCGCAGTGCCTCGACGGCCTCCGCGCGGTCGGAGGGCAGCCAGAAGTCGGGCCAGCGGAGCCAGCGGTGGTTCCAGTCGACGGCGGAAGGACGGTGTCCCAGGAGGTAGAGCCCGAAGGTCGGCTGCTCTCCCTCGGGAAGCGGGTATCGGAGCCCCCTGCCCCGGACGAGCCGTCCCGACGGCAGTCGCATCACCCCCGGTGTCGCGACATCCCATTTGGTGATCATGTGACAGAGCCTAACGCCCCGCCGGGGACGTCCAGGGATCTCCACGGGCATCCGGCGACATCCAAGGACGTCTACCGGACATCCAGGAGCGTCCCAGGATGTCCTTGAGACGTCCCAGGGCGTCCAACAGGTCAAGGGCTCACCTCTCCCTGATGACGGCCAGCCCCGTCCCCCGGGCGACCACGGTCAGGGCGCCCGACAGGTCCGTCCGGTAGACCCGCATGCCGAGTGCCAGCAACCCGGTGACGGTCGAGGGCGCCGGATGGCCGTAGTCGTTGCCCGCCCCCACACTGATCAACGCGGCGCGGGCGCCGGTGGCCGCGAGGAAGCCGGGGTCGTATCTCGCCGAACCGTGATGGGGAACCTTGAGGATGTCGGCCCGTGGCAGGCCCCTCCTGAGCAGTTCGGCCTGCGCCTCGGTCTCGACGTCCCCGCTGAGCAGCGCCGTACCGGACGCCCAGCGCACGTGCAGCACGACGCTGGCGTTGTTGATGGTCGTGCCCTCCCCTCCTCCTGAAGGGGGCGTCTCGCCCCACGGCGCGAGGACCGTGAGCTCGGAGGGGCCGAAGCACCACCTCGTCCCGGGCCGCGCCGTCCACTCGGCGATCCCGCGCCGGGTCAGGTCCGTGTTCAGCCGGACGCTCTCGCGCTCGGCCACATCGCGCGGGGTGACGACGACCGCCCCCACGGAGCGGCCGCGGAAGACCCCCTCCAGCCCACCGACGTGGTCGAAGTGGGGGTGGGTGAGGACGACGAGCGGGACCTGTCTGATCCCCCTGGATCTCAGGCACCGGTCCACCAGCACGGGATCGGTGCCGGTGTCCACCACCACGGCGCGCCCGGGGCCCGCGGCGACCAGCAGCGCGTCACCCTGGCCCACGTCGCACGCGACCAGCAGCCAGTCTCCGGAGGAGCGGCGCAGCACGACCGACCCGGCCACGACGACGGCGAGGAGTGCCCCTACGGCCACGGCGGCGACCATCCGGCGTGACCACCGGTGCCGCAACGCCAGCACGGCCAGCGGAGCGGCCACCAGCAGCGCGGCCAGTCCGGCGAGACCGCCCGGCCACGGGAGCACCGCCAGGGGAAGGTCAGCGGCGCGCTCGGCCACGCCGACGATCCAGCCGGTGGCCAGCCCCGCGGGACGGGCCAGCAGCTGCGCGGCGCCCATGTGCAGCGGCGCGACCAGCGCGGCGGTGAATCCGAGCAGGGTCGCCGGGGCCACGGCGGGGCCCGCGAGCAGGTTCGCGGGGATCGCCACGGGCGCGATCTGCCCGGACATCAGGACCAGCACCGGGGTGACGGCGACCTGGGCCGCCGTGGGCACGGCGACCGCCTCCGCGGCCCAGCGGGGCAGCCTCCTGGCGAGCCGGTCCCGCCAGCGTGGCGCGAGCACCAGGATGCCGCCGGTGGCGAAGACCGACAGGGCGAAGCCGTAGGAGCGGGCGAGGACGGGGTCGAAGAGGATCAGGCCGAGAACGGTCACCGACAGCGCCGCGAACCCGTCGCGTGAGCGGCCGGTGCCGAGTGCCAGGGCGGCGACGCCGCCCATGAGCAGGGCGCGGAGCACGCTGGGCGAGGGCCGGGCGACGACGGTGAAGAAGACCATGGCGAGAACGGCCAGCGCCGCCCTGAGCGGCAGGCGAAGGCCCGTGATCCTGGCCAGCGCGACGGCTGCCCCCGCCACGACGGCGAGGTTGGCCCCGGAGACGGCCGTCAGGTGACTGAGACCGGCCTGTTTGAAGTCGGCCTTCACCTGCCTGTCCATCTGGGACATGTCACCGACGACCAGCGCTGGTAGCAGGCCGCGCTGGTCCTGCGGGAGCACCGTCGAGGCCTCACGCAGCCCCGCGCGAAGCGTTCCCGCCACGCGCTGGACCCATGACGGTCCGCCCAGCACCCGGGGCGGTCCGCGCACCAGCACCACCGCGGTGAGCAGTTCACCGGGCTCGGCGGTCTCGAACCGCCCGCGCACGGCTATGCGCTGGCTGGGCAGCAGGGAGCGCCACTCCTCTCCCGAGGCGAGCAGGATCACCGAGGCCCGCAGCCTCACCCCGCTCCCCCGGCCTCCTGGCGAGCCGGGTGTCTCCCTGACCATCTCGACGCGCGCGGGCACCACGAAGCTGCTTCTGCGGGAGAGACCGCCGCGCTGGACACGCTCCCGGGGGTCGTCCGTCACCACCGCCTCGAACGTCACCGAGGCCCGTCTTCCGGCCAGCTCGGCCACCGGCCCCGTGCCGGCCGCGTGCACGTGGAGGGCGACCACCCCGGCCACGGCCGCCACGCACACCAGCACGGCGAGCACCGCCCCACACCAGCCCTCCCCGCGCCGGGCCGTACCTCCCCCGGCGCGGGTCGTCGCCACCACCGGGAGGGCGGCACCGAGAGCGGCCAGGGCCACGCAGGCGCCCGTGGAGGCGGAGCAGCCGACGAGCACGAGGGCGGTCGCCCAGGAGGCGAGGGCGGGCAGGACCAGGTGCGGGGTGTGCGTCCTCGTGGGAGCGCCCTGGCCGGGAACCAGGCCGGTCATGTGTGGACCCTGTCCTTCAGCTCGGCGTACTTCCGATCGCCGATGCCGCTGATATCACGCAGTTGCTCGACCCTGAGGAAGCCCCCATGACTGTCGCGGTACTCGATGATGCGCCGGGCCAGCACCTCGCCGACCCCCGGCAGTTGCTCCAGTTGCTGCGGGGTCGCGGTGTTGAGGTCGAGGACGACGGTCGCCGGATCGGCGGGGGCGGGCACGGCGACGCCGGAGAGCCCCGGCGCCCCGACGACGATCTGCTCTCCGTCGACCACCCTGCGGGCGAGGTTGAGGGAACCGGCCGAGGCGTTTCCGCGCACACCTCCGGCGGCCTGGAGCGCGTCGGTGACGCGGGAGCCACCGGGCAGGGTGATCACCCCGGGACGGCGGACCTTGCCGGTGACGTGGACGGTGACCTTGGGAGTCTCCGTGGCTTCTGGAACCCCGGCCCGGACCGCCGCCGGAGACGGCGTGCTCTTCTCCAGCACGGCCTCGGGCGGGGAGAGGGCCTCTGGCTCAGGGCGGGACAGCCACAGGTGGACGCCCGCGACGGCGGCGGCGACAAGCGCGACGAGGACGAGGACGCGCAGCCCGGAACGGCTGACCCCGAACACCGGCCCCTGGGCCGCGACAGCCGTACGGAGAGCCTCGAAGGAGGGTGGGAACGGCGGCGCCGGGACCGACCGCGACCAGCCGGCGGGACCGTCGGAGCGGCGAGCCGACGCCTCCCCCGGACCGTCTCCGAAGGACGCTGGGGAGCCGGGAGACGTCAGCAACCGTAGCCGCGCCCCGGCCCTGAGTCGGTCGGTGTCCTGATCTGTTGTCCGCACGCCCAGGACGGTACGGCGCCGCCGCACCCCCTCCGGCTACCGAACGCGGTTCTGTGGAAAACTCCGGACCCCGTGACCGGCCTGTGGACAACCGTGCTTCGAGAGGAGGACCGGCGGGACGGGAAGCGGGAAGTTACATTCCCGTCACCGCCGGACGTACAGAGCCCCGGTCCCGACCGGCGTCAGGGACCGGGAAGCTGGTTACTGGACGGGGGTGCCACCGCGCCAGACCCGGCGCGGCTTGAGACCGAACGCCCAGGCGAAGGCTCCCTCGTGGTCGGCGTCCCACTGGACGATGTCGGCCAGCCTGCCGGGAGCGAGGACGCCGCGGTCGGGAACGCCGAGCACGGTCGCGCCACCGAGCGTCGCCGCACGCAGTGCGTCACCGACGCTCATCCCGAAGGCCGCGACGGCGAGGCTGATGACCAGGGCCATCGAGGTGATCCCGCAGTGCCCGGGGTTGTGGTCGCTGCCGAGCGCGACGGTGACACCCTGGGCGAGCATGCGCCTGACCGGCGGCAGGCTGCCGCGCTGGAGCGCGGTTCCCGGGCAGACCACGGCGGGGACGCCGTAGCGGGACAGGAGCGAGATGTCCTCGTCCGAGGTGTGGTGGAGCAGGTCGGCCGAGGCGCAGCCGAGCTCGGCGGCGAGCTGAACCGCGCCGCGACGGCTGTAGGCACCGGCGTGCACGCGCGGCAGCAGACCGACGTTGCGGCCCGACGCCAGGACCCAGCGGGCCTCGTCGGTGGTGAAGTGGCCCTCGTCGCAGTAGACGTCGACGCTGTCGGCACCGGCCGCCGCGGCGTCTGCGCACCAGGCGCCGACCGCCTCGACGTAGTCGCGCTGACGGCCGAAGTACTCCGGTGGGACGACGTGCGCGGCAAGGAAGGTGACGTGCACGCGCGGCATCATCGGTTCCTTCTCGAGCTCGCGCAGCAGTCGCACGTCGGCCAGCTCACCGTCGCGGGTGAGGTGGTAGCCGGTCTTGGCCTCGACGGTCGTGGTGCCGGCGAGCAGCCACTCGCGCAGGCGTTCGCGGACGCCGTTGCACAGGGTCCACGGGTCGGTGCCGCGGGTCACCGTGACGGTGGAGCCGATGCCGCCACCGGCCGCGGTGATCGCCGAGGAGCTGGATCCGCCGGAGCGCATGGCCATCTCGGCGTAGCGGTTGCCCGCGTACACCGGATGGGTGTGGGCGTCGATCAGGCCGGGGGTGACCAGCGCACCGCCGAGGTTCTCGACATGGTCGACGTCAACGATGTCGTCGACCACGCCGGGGACGCTCTGTGGCAGGTCCGCGGCTCGCCCGACCCAGGCGATCCGGTCGTTGTGCACCAGGATCGCGGCATTGCTGCACACATCGTTGCCGGTCCAGAGACGGCCGATGTTGGTCAGAAGGCGGACCGTCATCGCATCACAGCCTTGCACGCAGGGAAGGACATCGGGAGGGAGGCCGTTACCGGAGACGGCAAACCGGCTTGGCGGACGCGGAGCGTCATGCCTGCTGGATTCGCTGTGAGTCCGGACGACATCGGGGGTCTCCTGCTCTCATCCGCATATCGTTGTGCGGCGACAGTATCGCCGAGATCATGATCAGGCGATTTCAGTTCAGTTACGTTATTTCACAAGTGAGCTCGCTGTACAGGCTAATTGGGAAGAACCACCGCTTCACCGTGGCCACACCCGACCCACCGGCTACACGGCCCCGTGCGACCTGAACACGTTCACGCAGCTCAAGCCACTTCTTGACCATCGGTAACAGCGGTCGCCGAGGCAACTTGCACCCCAGCTCTCCGCTGGATTTGCCTTATGGTAGCAATCCAAACCTTGCCCGACCACTGTCGCTTTTGGGGCTTTTGTACGGTTTTCACCGACCAATAGTGCACCCCACATAGCCCCATCAAGGCAAGCTTTTCCATTGAAACTGGACATGCCATCTATCTAGGCTGTTGAAATCGGGTCCTCATATCATGCCTCGCGGCCACCGACCAGTCACGCATCGGCGCGAAGTCCGTCAAAGCCACCCATCGCAGGAGCCCGTCCCGAACCCCACCAGAGCCCGGCGGCGAACCGGCGAACCCCGGCGGACGCGAAGGTGACGTTCACCACCCCTACCGGGAAACCGGACCGCGAAACCCGGCGGGAGCCCTGACGAGAAGCCCTGACCAGGAAACCCCGCGAGAAAACCCGGCCGGGAAACCCCGCCCCCATGACACTGCCCCCCACCTCCCAAAACAGGCTTTAAGCAGGACATACCATGTAGCCTTTCGTGCGAGCTGTCCTCAAGCCGTACGCATGGGAGTCACCTTGTCCGTCCCCGCAGACGCCGGTCGGCGTCGCATAGAACAGCTGCTCCAGGACAACGAGGAGCGCGTCCTTCGGCGCTGGCAGGAGATAGCGGGATCCTCCTCCACCGGCAACGTGGACCGCGCCGACCTCGCCGCGCAGCTGCGCGAACTGTTCCAGGCGCTCCTGCAGTCCCTCGGAGAGGGGGGCGACTCCAGTGACCTGCGCGGCCTGCTCGCCGAGCTGTCCCGCAACCGTGCCCGTCAGGGATTCACCCCCTCCGAGACCGCCATCGTGGTGTTCGGCCTCAAGGAGGCGGTCTACGAGTTCATCGAGACCGACGGCTCCCCCGAGGCCCTGCGGGGGTTCGTCTGGTTCTCCCAGCTCATCGACGACCTGGGACTGTTCACCATCGAGAACTACTCGGCCGCCAGGGAGAAGGTGATCGTCGACCAGGCGGAGCAGCTCCTCGAACTGTCCACCCCGGTGGTCAAGCTCTGGGAGGGCATCGTCGCGGTTCCGCTGGTCGGCACGCTCGACTCGGCCAGGACCCAGGTGGTGATGGAGAAGCTGCTGCAGACGCTGGTCGACACCGGCTCCGAGCACGCCGTCATCGACATCACCGGCGTGCCCGCGGTCGACACCCAGGTCGCCCAGCACCTCCTCAAGACCGTGGTCGCGGCGCGGCTGATGGGCGCCGAGTGTGTGATCTCCGGCATCCGCCCGCAGATCGCCCACACCATCGTCACCCTGGGCATCGAGTTCGGCGACATCGTGACCAAGGCCTCCCTCGCCGACGCCCTGGCGCACGCGCTGCGGGAGAGCGGTGTGGAGTTCGTCAGCAGGAGGACCCGCGTCGCCGTACGGACAGAGGAGGGGTGATGGACCGCGTCCCCGTCCTCAAGCTCGGAGACATCCTGATCGTCTCCATCCAGATCGACCTGCAGGACCAGAGCGTCCTGGCCCTGCAGGAGGACCTGGCGGACAAGGTCGTCGCTACGGGCGCCCGCGGTGTGATCATCGACATCACCGCCGTCGAGATCGTCGACTCGTTCATCGGGCGCATGCTGGCGACCATCGCGGCGATCTCCCGGATGCTCGACGCCGAGACGGTGGTCGTCGGGATGCGGCCCGCGGTGGCGATCACCCTCGTGGAGCTCGGGCTCTCCCTCGGCGGCGTGCGTACCGCGCTGAACCTCGAGAAGGGCGTCGCACTGCTGAAACACCTCGAAGCTCCCCGTATCACCACGGCCGCCCGGTGACCACCCCCACCGAGCTGCCCATCAACGGCAACAACGACGTCGTCCTGGTGCGCCAGCACGTCAGGACCGCGGCTGTTGACGTGGGGCTGTCTCTCGTCGACCAGACCAAGGTCGTGACCGCGGCCAGCGAACTGGCCCGAAACGCGCTGGTCTACGCGGGCGGCGGCCGGGTCCGCGTCGAGATCGTGCAGAACGGCCTGCGTAAGGGCCTGCGTCTGACCTTCAGCGACGAGGGGCCCGGCATTCCCGACATCGAGCAGGCCCTCGTCGACGGGTGGACCACCGGCGGCGGCCTCGGCCTCGGGCTCAGCGGTTCCCGCAGGCTGGTCGACGAGTTCGACCTGAAGTCGGCTCCAGGGGAGGGAACGCTCATCACGGTGACGAAATGGGCGAGGTGATCGTCTCCCAGAACGACGTGTGGGCCAGGGCAGAGGACGCCAGCGCGATCGGCGCCCTGCGTCGCGCCGCGGTCGTGCTGGCCGAGAACCGGGGGTTCGACGAGGAGGACACGGGACGGGTCGCCGTCGCCGTGAGCGAGGCGGCCTCGAACCTGGTCAAGCACGCGGTCGAGGGCACCATGCTGATCCGCCCCCACCCCGAGCTCACCTCGGCGATCGAGATCGTCGCCGTCGACCGCGGCCCGGGGATGCGCGACGTCGCCCGCGCCCTGCGTGACGGCTACTCGACGGCGGGGACCCTCGGCATCGGCATGGGCGGCATCGCGCGGATGGCGACCGGCTACGAGGTTCACTCCGTGCCCGGACGGGGCACTGTGCTCGGCATGTACTTCACCGCACGTCAGGGGCCCAAGCCCGCCTGCCGGGTCAGCGGCGTGACGCGCCCGATCGGCGAGGAGAGCGTCTGCGGTGACGCGTTCGCGATCTCGGACTCGGACACCTCGGCGTCCGTGATGCTCTGCGACGGTCTCGGCCACGGCGAGGCCGCCGCCCACGCCTCACGTGAGGCCGTACGGCTGTTCGCCGAGCACACCGCCCTGGCGCCCGTGGACATCCTCGGGCGCATCCATCGGGGGCTGCCCCAGACCAGGGGCGGGGCCGTCGCCGTCGCCCACGTGGACCGGGTCGCGGGCACGGTCAGCTTCGCGGGCCTCGGCAACGTCTCCGCCTGGATCGCGAGCCACGACGGCAGGCAGGGCATGATCTCGGTGCCGGGGATCGCGGGCCACCAGGCCAGGACCCTGCGCCAGTACGAGTACACCGTGCCGCCGCACAGCATGGTCGTGCTCCACTCGGACGGGTTGTCCGACCGCTGGGACATCACCTCCTACCCGGGGCTCGTCACCCGGACTCCCTCGGTGGTGGCCGCCACCCTGCTGAGGGACGCGGGCACGCGCAGGGACGACGCCTGCGTGGTGGCCGTGAGGCCCGGCAGATGAACCGGGAGAACCCGGTCCGGGACGGCGAAGAGCTGATCGGCATGCCCGTCAGGGACGAGCAGGACGTGTTCGCCATGCGCAAACTCGGCCGCGACGTCGCCGAGGCCGTCGGTCTCGACCCCCAGGACCAGATCCGGATGGCCACGGCGCTGAGCGAGATCGGCCGCGAGGTGCTGGGCGCGAGGGCGGAGACGTTCGCCACCTTCCTTCTGGGGCAGGACGCCGCGGGACAGGACAGCCTGGTCGTCAGGATCGGTCTGCCCGAGCAGGCCGCCCTCCAGACGGCGGACGGTGTGACGCTGGCGGGGCGTCTCGTCGACGCGATCCACCTGGATCCCGCCAGGGGGACGATAGGCATGCTCAAACGGCTCCCTCCGGGCAGACCGAAGCCCTCGGCCAAGGAGATACGTGCCAAGCTCGCGGGACTGACCCCGACCACCGTCCTGGACGAGCTGCGCCAGCAGAACCGCGAACTGGCGGCGACCCTGGAGGAGGTCATCCAGCTCAACGCCGAGCTGCAGGAGACCAACCAGGGCGTGCTGGCGCTGTACAACCAGCTCTCCGAGGAGCTGGAGGAGACCAACCGCGGCGTCGTCGCGCTCTACGCCGAGCTGGACGAGAAGTCCGCCCAGCTCAGGGAGGCGAGCGCCGCCAAGGACCGGTTCTGGGCGACGGTCAGCCACGAGCTGCGTACCCCGCTCAACTCGATCATCGGGCTGGTGCGGCTCCTGGTCGGACCCGGCGGGGAGCCGCTGGCCGACGAGCAGATCCACCAGATCCAACTGATCGGCTCCTCGGCCGAGACGCTCCTCAACCTGGTGAGCGAGCTGCTCGACATGGCCAAGGCGCAGGCGGGGCGGCTCGACCCGCAGCCGTCCCAGGTGGACCTGGTCGCCCTGGCCGAACGGCTGCGCATGGCGCTGCACCCGACCGGCGGCACCCGGGTCCGCCTGACGACGCGGATCGCGCCCGAGGCCCGGGAGATGGTCGTCGACGAGACGATGCTCACCCGGGTGTTGCGCAACCTGCTGTCCAACGCGCTGAAGTTCACCGAGGAGGGCGAGGTCGCGCTCGACGTCGGCTTCGACGCCGCGACCCACGAGGTCGTCCTCCTGGTCACCGACACCGGGATCGGCGTGCCCGAGGAGCACCAGGAGCGGGTCTTCGAGGAGTTCTACCAGGTGCCGGGGCCGATCCAGGTCAGGACGAGGGGCACCGGGCTCGGCCTGCCGTACGCGCGCAGGCTTGTCGAAGCGATGGGCGGCACGCTCAGGCTGTCCAGCGGGACGGGTGAGGGGACGACGGTCACGGTCAGGCTGCCCAGCCGGGACGACGCGGTGCCGTCCGTCGGACGGGTTCTCGTCGCCGACGACGACGCGGAGTTCCGCGCGACCGTACGGCGGATGCTCTCCGGGGTCGCCGCGCACGTGGACGAGGCCGCCGACGGCCTGGTGGCGCTGGAGACGATGGCCGCGAACCCGCCCGACCTCGCCCTGGTCGACCTGCTCATGCCCAGGCTGGACGGCGCGGCCCTGCTGCAGCGGATGGCGCAGGACGAGCGGCTGCGGCGGATCCCGGTCGTCATGGTGACCGCGGCGGGCTCGCACCAGTATCCGCAGGAGGCCAGCGCGGTCGTCCCCAAGCAGGGGCTGCGCAGGGACAGCCTGCTGGCGGCCCTGCGCAGCGCCCTGGAACAGGCGGACACTCGGTGAACCAGGCACAGGCGAGGGTGCTCGTCGTCGACGACACCCCGACCAAGCTGTACATCCTGTCGAGCTGGCTGCGGCGCTCCGGGCACGAGGTGATGCAGGCAACCGGTGGTGTCGAGGCGCTCGCCAAGGTCAGGGAGCTGCGGCCCGACCTGGTGGTCCTGGACGTACGGTTGCCCGACATCAGCGGTTACGAGGTGTGTGAGCGGATCAAGGCCGATCCCACGACCGCCTCGATCCCGGTCGTCCAGATCTCCGGGGCGGCGATCACCCCGGCCGACCGGGCCCACGGGCTCGAACGGGGGGCGGACGCCTACCTGGCCGAGCCGGTCGAGCCGGACGAGTTCGCCGCGACGGTCGAGGCGACGCTGCGCTACTACCGGGCCCGGCAGCGGGCCGAGCGGATCGCCGAGCGGCTGGCGGCCCTCACCGAGGTCACCCTCGCGATGAACTCGGCGGCCACCTTCGACGAACTCCTGGTCACGGCCGTCGAGGGCGCCTCCAGGATCCTCGGCAGGCAGGCGGGCACGATGGCGCTGCCACCCGACGGGCGCACCCGCAGATACACCGCGCTGCCCCCGGACTGCGCGGTCTCCAGGAACGTGACAGCGGGCACCCTGCCCGCGCTGGGCGCGATGTCGCTGGGCAACGCGACCGGGACCCAGGTCTTCACCGTCCCCGCGGGCGACTGGCTGCGGCTGCTGCCCGACGCGGCCATCGTGGGTGACGTGCGGGCGGTGCTGTGCCGTACGAAAGCGGGCAGGCCACCGGTGTTCCTCGGCGTCGAGGCGGCGCCGGAGCTGGTCGAGGACGAGTCGAACGTCCTGCGGCAGCTCGGTCAGGCACTGGCGCTGGCGCTCGACGCGCTGCGCGCCTACGCCGAGGAGCACGCGATAGCCCTCACCCTGCAGCGCAGTCTGCTGCCTTCCAGGATCCCCGAGGTGCCCGGCCTACGGATCAGCTGGCGTTACCAGCCCGCGGTGGACAACGTGGAGGTCGGCGGCGACTTCTACGAGGTTCTGCGGCTCGGCGAGCGCGTGCTCATCGCCATCGGGGACGTCCAGGGGCACTCCCTGCACGCCGCGACGGTCATGGCGGAGCTGCGTCACGCGCTGCGCGCCTCGCTCATCGGCACCGTGGACCTGGGCGCGTCCATGGGCCTGCTCAACGACGTGCTGCGGCGCTATCACCCCGGGATGACCGCGACCGTGTGCCTGACGCTCATCGACCCGGCCACCGGGAGCATGGAGGTCGCCAACGCGGGTCACATCCCCCCGCTGCTCATCGGTGACGGCCAGACCCGCTACGACCGGCTCGGCAACCTGCTGCTCGGCGTGGCCGAGGAGACCTACCGGGTGGACCTGCTGACCGTGCCGGAGGACGGGGCGGTGCTGATGTTCACCGACGGCCTCGTCGAGGACCGCGACAAGCTCCTCGACGAGAGCCTGGAGATCGTACGGCAGCTCGCGGACACGGTCGAGGACGACCTTGAGCTGTTCTGCGAGCGGCTGATCGGGCGGTTCGGCGCCAGGGAGGACGACGTGGCGCTGGTGGTCTTCCGGCGCGGCATACGCTAGAGGCCCCGCCCACCGGCAGACGGTGGACGGGGCCCAGGCTGTCTCTCAGACGGTCTCGACCGGCTTGGCGGTCCGCTCCAGCTCGGCGAAGAGCGAGGGCAGGACCCTGGCGTGCAGGATCGTGCCGTCACCGGTGTGCTCGATGCCCAGCACCTCGCCCTCCCGGTGCGCCCTGGAGATCAGGTCGCCCCGCTGGTACGGCACCAGCAGCCTGACCTCCTGGTCGAAGCGGGGAAGCTCCCGCTCGATCAGCGCCATCAGCTCGTCGATCCCGGCGCCGGTGCGGGCCGAGACCACGACGATGGGCTTCTCCCTGGCCTCAAGCTGGGCCAGCACGACCGGGTCGGCGACGTCGGCCTTGTTGACGACGACGATCTCCGGGATGTCGTGGGCGCTCTCGATCTCGGAGACGACCTCCCGCACGGCGGCGAGCTGTGACTCCGGGTCGGGGTGCGAGCCGTCGACCACGTGCAGGATCAGGTCGGCGTCGCCGATCTCCTCAAGCGTCGAGCGGAACGCCTCGACCAGCTGGTGCGGCAGGTGCCGGACGAACCCGACGGTGTCGGCGAGCGTGAACAGCCTGCCGTCCGGCGTGTGCGCCCTGCGGACCGTCGGGTCCAGCGTGGCGAACAGGGCGTCCTCGACCAGCACACCGGCGCTGGTCAGCCGGTTCAGCAGCGAGGACTTGCCCGCGTTGGTGTATCCGGCGATGGCGACCGCGGGCACCTCACGGGAAAGACGCCTGGCCCGCTTGGTCTCCCTGGCGGTGGTCATCTCCCCGATCTGGCGGCGCAGCTTGGCCATCCGCTCGCGGATGCGCCTGCGGTCCAGCTCGATCTTGGTCTCACCGGGGCCTCGGCCACCGATGCCGACGCCGTTCGCGGCGCGTCCACCGACCTGGCGGGACAGGTTGCCACCCCAGCCTCGCAGGCGCGGCAGCAGGTAGTTGAGCTGGGCCAGCTCGACCTGTGCCTTGCCCTCGCGGCTCTTGGCGTGCTGGGCGAAGATGTCGAGGATCAGCATGGTCCGGTCGATGACCTTGACCTTGACGACCTCCTCAAGCTGGCGCAGCTGGCCGGGGCTCAGCTCTCCGTCGCACACCACGGTGTCGGCGCCGGTGGCCTCGACGATGTCTGCGAGCTCCTGCGCCTTGCCCGAGCCGATGTAGGTGGCGGTGTCGGGCTTCTGACGACGCTGGATCAGCCCTTCCAGGACTTCGGATCCGGCCGTCTCGGCCAGGAGCTTCAGTTCGAGGAGGGAGTTCTCGGCGTCGGTCGCCGTTCCCGAGGTCCAGACGCCGACCAGGACGACTCGTTCAAGTCGCAGCCGGCGGTACTCGACCTCGGTGACGTCCTGGAGCTCCGTTGAGAGCCCCGCGACCCTGCGCAGTGCCTGGCGCTCGGCCAGGTCCATCTCGCCGATCTCCGGCAGGTCGTCGAATCGGTCGATCTCCAGCGGCTCACGAGTGTCTATGTTGTCGCTCCGTTCAGATACGTGGTTCGTATGCGTCATCCCTTATGAGAACGCCCGAACCCCGAGGTCTCTTCCCCAAGATGGTGCCACGTGAACGGCTGGGGATTCATCCCGTTATCCGGCGTGGCTCACACGGGCAGCACCTTGGCGTCCCCGGCGCCGGTCCGTACCGAGACGACGTTGGGCGAGGCCGGGTCGTTGGTGACCTTGACGATCTCCTCCCCGGCCCCGGTGCCCGCCGTGACGTTGTAGCCGCCCTGCGGCAGCCGTACGGTGGCACCGCCCGCGCCGGTCTCGACCTCGACGCGGGTGGGCACGGCGGCGAACCTGACCTCCACGTCGCCCGCCCCCGTGGTCGCGACGAGGTTCTTCGCGCCCAGGTCGTTGCCCTCGATGTCGCCCGAGGTGGCTGTCGCGTTCACCTCGCCGGTCAGCGCGCGCAGCGTGAGGTCGCCCGCGGTGGACTCCAGGGTGACCGCGAGCCCCTTGGGGATCTCGATCCGGTAGTCGACAGAGCAGTGCGAGGAGCGCTGGCAGTCGTAGCGCAGGGTGAGCGTGCCGCCCGCGACGGGGTGCTCGGTCTTCGGGCTGTCCTTGGCGTCCCCGTGCCAGTGGCGGGTCTCGGTCACCCTGACCTCCCGCTGCCCGGTCTCGGCGACCACGACGTCCCCGGCGTGGGTGTACGCCTCAAGGGCCGTGAGGTCGCCCCCGACGGTGTAGGAGGTGACGGACTGCCTCTGCTCCCCGAGGTCGAGGTTCACCCTGCATCCGGACAGCAGGACGACCGCCGCTCCGGCGAGCGCCCCCACGGCGACCACGTTCTTCCTCACAACCAGCTTGGACAGCATCTCCGACCTTCCTCGTGCGCCCCCTGTTCGGGACCTGTCCAACTCTCCTGGAGTACGGCCTCGCCCTCCATCGGGGAATCCCCCGACAGGACCCCCTATGGACCCCGGGCTTTCCCCCTGGCCAGGCATCGAGTAGCGTCTATTCCACAATTCAGAAGTATTTTTCCACTCTGCGGAAAGGAAGCTCATGGACGGCGTTGAGATCCACGGCCCATCGGCGGACCGGTTCGACGAGATCCTCACGCCGGAGGCGCTGGCCTTCACGGCCACACTCCAGCGCGAGTTCGGCGCCAGGCGCCTTGAGCTGCTACGGGCCCGCCAGGAGCGCCAGGCGGAGCTGTCCGCGGGCGGCACCCTCGACTTCCTGCCCGAGACCCGGCACGTGCGCGAGTCCGAGTGGCGGGTCGCCCCGCCCGCGCCCGGCCTTGAGGACCGCAGGGTGGAGATCACCGGCCCCGTCGACCGCAAGATGACGATCAACGCGCTGAACTCCGGGGCCAAGGTCTGGCTCGCGGACTTCGAGGACGCCAACGCCCCCACCTGGGAGAACACGGTCAACGGCCAGCTCAACCTGCGGGACGCGCTCGACCGGACCATCGACTTCTCCTCCGGCGGCAAGGACTACGCGCTCAGGCCCGACGAGGAGCTCGCGACGATCGTGGTCCGCCCGCGCGGCTGGCACCTGGAGGAAAAGCACCTCACCCTCGACGGCGAGCCGTTCTCCGGTTCACTTGTCGACTTCGGGCTCTACTTCTTCCACTCGGCGAAGCGGCAGATCGCCAAGGGCAAGGGCCCCTACTTCTACCTGCCGAAGATGGAGTCGCACCTGGAGGCCCGTCTCTGGAACGACGTCTTCGTCAGGGCCCAGGAGCTGCTCGGCGTCCCCAGGGGCACGATCAGGGCGACCGTCCTGATCGAGACCTACCCGGCCGCCTTCGAGATGGAGGAGATCCTCCACGAGCTGCGCGAGCACTCGGCGGGGCTGAACGCGGGCCGCTGGGACTACCTGTTCAGCGTGATCAAGAAGTTCCGTACCCGGGGCAGGGAGTTCCTGCTGCCCGAGCGCAACGCGGTGACCATGACCGCCCCCTTCATGCGCGCCTACACCGAGCTGCTCGTGCGCACCTGCCACAAACGCGGCGCCCACGCCATCGGCGGCATGGCCGCGTTCATCCCCTCCCGCCGCGACCCCGAGGTCAACCGGGTCGCCCTGGAGAAGGTCACCGCGGACAAGACCCGCGAGTCCGGCGACGGGTTCGACGGCTCGTGGGTGGCCCACCCCGACCTGGTCCCGGTCTGCCGCGAGGTCTTCGACGGCGTCCTCGGCGACCGGCCCAACCAGCTCGACCGGCTGCGCGAGGACGTCTCGGTCTCGGCCGCCGACCTGCTCGCGGTCTCCAAGACGCCGGGGGAGATCACCGAGGCAGGGCTGCGCAACAACGTGGACGTGGCGCTGCGCTACCTCGCGGCCTGGATGGGCGGGCAGGGCGCGGTGGCCATCCACAACCTGATGGAGGACGCGGCGACCGCGGAGATCTCCCGTTCCCAGATCTGGCAGTGGATCCACAACGACATCCGCCTCGCCGACACCGGCGCCGTGGTGACAAGGGAACTCGTCGAGCGGATCATCGAGGAGGAACTCGCCAGGATCGCCGCGCAGCCCGGCTACGACGCCGAGCGCTACGCCCAGGCGACGGCCCTGTTCAAGGAGGTCGCCCTCGACGACGACTTCGCCGAGTTCCTGACGCTGCCGGCCTACGCCCGCATGCCCTGAGGCGACCACGTCCGCGCGGGGCCCGTGACCCACGGGCCCCCACGGGGGAAGGGAGGCGCGATGCCGGACACCGCCCTCGACGAGCCGGTCCGACGGTTCCTGGAGATCCTCGGCCCCGGCTCGGTGATCACCGATCCCGTACGGCTGCGCACCTACGAGTGCGACGGCCTGACCCACCACCGGACGAGTCCCGGGGTCGTCGTGCTCCCGGAGACCGCCGAGCAGGTCGCGGCCATTGTGCGGGTCTGCGCCCGCCACGGCGTGCCGTTCGTGGCCAGGGGCGCGGGGACCGGCCTGTCCGGCGGGGCGCTGCCCAGGACGGACGGGGTGCTGGTCGTCACCTCCAGGATGCGGCGGATTCTGTCGATCGACCTGCCGAACCGGCTGGCTGTCGTCGAGCCGGGGGTCACCAACCTGGCGATCACCGAGGCGGTCCGTGAGCAGGGCTACTACTACGCGCCCGACCCCTCAAGCCAGCAGGTCTGCTCCATCGGCGGCAACGTCGCGGAGAACTCCGGCGGCGCCCACTGCCTGAAGTACGGCTTCACCGTCAACCACGTCCTCGCCCTGGAGATCGTCACCCCCGACGGCGACCTCGTCGAGCTGTCGCACACCGACCCCGGCTACGACCTGCTGGGCGCCTTCGTCGGCTCCGAGGGCACGCTGGGCATCACCACCAAGGTCACCGTACGGCTGACGCGGGCCCCGCAGGCCGTGACGACGCTGCTGGCCGCCTTCGACGACGTCGAGAGCGGCGGCCGGGCGGTCTCGGCGATCATCGGCGGCGGCATCCTGCCCGCCGCGATCGAGATGATGGACGCCCTGGCGATCGAGGCCGCGGAGGCGGCGGTCGCCTGCTCCTACCCCGAGGGCGCGGGGGCGGTGCTCATCGTCGAACTGGACGGTCCCTCCCCCGAGGTCGCGCACCAGTTCGCCGAGGTGCGACGGATCTGCGAGGAGAACGGCGCCTTCGAGCTGCGCGTCGCGGCCGACCCCGCCGAGCGGGCCGCCGTGTGGAAGGGCCGCAAGTCGGCCTTCGCCGCGGTCGGCAGGATCAGCCCGGCCTACATCGTCCAGGACGGGGTGGTGCCCAGGACCGCGCTGCCCGAGGTGCTGGCCGACATCGAACGGATCTCCGGGGAGCACGGCATCCGGGTGGCCAACGTCTTCCACGCCGGGGACGGCAACCTGCACCCGCTGGTGCTGTTCGACGACGACGAACCGGGGGCCGCCGAACGGGCCGAGCTGGTCTCCGGCAGGATTCTCGACCTCTGCGTCGAACACGGCGGCTCGATCACCGGGGAGCATGGCGTCGGCATCGACAAGTCCCGATATATGACGAAAATGTTCTCTGAGGATGATCTCGCCACCATGCAGTTGGTGCGCTGCGCCTTCGATCCCGAGGGACTGTCGAACCCGGGCAAGGTCTTCCCGACCCCACGCCTGTGCGGCGAGGCCCCCGGCGTGCGCAGGGGCGCGCACCCGCTGGTCGAGTCCGGACAGGCGGAGCAGTTCTGATGGAGACCCCGTTCGAGGCGCTGCGCGGAACGGGCGTACCTGTCGAGCCAGCCGCTCCCGGAGACGCCCCCCGCTGGGTCGCGTATCCAGGCACGACCGCCGAGGTCGCCGCGCTGATGCGGGTCTCCGCGGAGCACGACCTCGCCGTCGTCCCCTCGGGAGCGGGCACGAAGCTGGCCTGGGGCAACCCGCCCGAGCGCTGCGACCTGCTGCTGCGCACCGGCCGCCTGACCTCTCTTGAGCACTCCCCCGGTGACCTGGTCGTCAGGGTCTCCGCCGGCCTGCCCGTCGGCACGCTGGCCTCCTTCCCCGGCGTCGCCCAGGAACTGGCCCTGGACGACCCGCTCGGCGCGGGCACCGTCGGCGGCACGCTCGCCACCGCCGTCGCGGGCCCCCGCAGGTTCAGGTACGGCACCGCCCGCGACCTGCTGATCGGCGTCACCGTGGTCCTGGCCGACGGCACGGTCGCGACCTCCGGCGGCCGGGTCGTCAAGAACGTCGCGGGCTACGACCTCGGCAAACTCCTGTGCGGCTCGTACGGCACGCTCGGCGTCGTCACCGAGGCCGTCTTCCGCCTCCACCCGGTCGCGCCGGAGCGCCGCTGGATCACGGTGGAGCCGGACTCGCTCGCGGCCCTGGACGGCCTCGTCGCCGCGCTGGCGGCCTCGCAGGCCGAGCCGTCCGCCGTCGAGGTGGACTGGCCGGGAACCGGGAGCGCGCCGGTCGTCGCCGCCCTCGTCGAGGGGACGGCGGCCGGGGAACGGGCGGCGGCCGTACGGGAACTGGCGGGCGGGCATCCGGCGCGGGTCCGTGACGAGGCGCCCGGCTGGTGGAACACGCTGCCCGGTGACCCCGGTGGGGTGCTGTGCGAACTGCGCCTGCCTCCCGCCGAGGTGGGCCGGACGCTGCGGGAGGTCACGGCGTGTGGCCCCGTCAGGGTGCGGGGCTCGGCCGCCTCGGGGGTGCTGTGGGCGGCGCCGCCACCGGACGTGCTCCCGGCGTTCGTCTCGGCCGTCCGCGACCGGCTCGGGGGCCGCCTGGTCGTCCTCGCCGCGCCGTACGACGCGATCGAGGGGATCGACAGGTGGGGGCCGGTCGGCGCGCTGCCGCTGATGCGGCGGGTCAAGGAGCGGTTCGACCCGGACCGGAGACTGTCCCCCGGCCGGTTCGCGGGAGGGATCTGAGATGGACCCGGAGCTGATCGGCGACTGTGTGCACTGCGGGTTCTGCCTGCCGACGTGCCCGACCTACGTGCTGTGGGGCGAGGAGATGGACTCCCCCCGGGGCCGGATCCACCTCATGGGCCAGCACGTCGGGGGCACGCCGCTGACCCCGGAGATGGCCGGGCACTTCGACGCCTGCCTGGGATGCATGGCGTGCGTGACGGCCTGTCCCTCCGGGGTGAGGTACGACCGGCTGATCGAGCAAACCAGGGCCGAGGTCGAACGGGCCCACCGCAGACCCCTCCAGGAGCGGGCGCTGCGGGCCCTGGTCTTCCGGCTGTTCCCCTATCCTCGGCGGCTGCGGGCGATGCGGCTGCCGCTGCGGCTCACCGAGGGGGCACGCCGCCGCCTCGCCCCGAGGCTGGAGCGGATCAGCCCCTCCCTGGCCGCGATGGCCGAGCTGGCTCCCCCGGTCCCCGCCCGGGTACGGCTGCCGCGCCGGGTCAGGGCGGTCGGGCGGCGCAGGGCCACGGTCGGCATGCTCACCGGATGCGTCCAGGGCGCCTTCTTCCCCCAGGTCAACGCGGCGACCGCGCGGGTGCTGGCGATGGAGGGCTGCGAGGTGGTGATCCCGCCCGCGCAGGGCTGCTGCGGTGCCCTGTCGCTGCACTCGGGGCTGCCCGAGCAGGCCGTACGGCTCGCGGAACGGACACTGGCGACCTTCGAGCGCGCCGGGGTGGACACGGTCGTGGTCAACGCCGCGGGCTGCGGATCGACCATGAAGGAGTACGGCGACCTGCTCGGGGAGGACCGGGCGCAAAACATCAGGGTCGTGGACCTGTCGGAGTATCTCGCCGAGATTGGCCCCGTGGCCACAAGGCACCCGCTGCCGGTCACCGTAGCCTACCACGACGCCTGCCACCTGGCGCACGCGCAGGGGATCCGCGCCCAGCCCAGGGCGCTGCTTTCGGCCGTCCCCGGGCTCAGGCTGGTGGAGATCGCCGAGTCGTCCATCTGCTGCGGCTCCGCGGGGACCTACAATCTCCTGCAGCCGGAGGCGGCCCGCGACCTCGGCGACCGCAAGGCGGAACGGGTGCTGGCCACCGGGGCCGACCTGCTGGTCTCGGCCAACCCCGGCTGCACCCTGCAGATCGGCTCGGCCGTCCGCCGCCGTGGCGCCGGCCCGATCCCCGTCGCGCACGTCGCCCAGGTGCTGGACGCCTCCCTGCGTGGCCTGGACCGGGCGTGGTGAGCGGTAGAACAGACACAGACCTCTGCGGAACGGGAACGGACGGCACAGACGACATGGACAGCACAGCCCCGAGCAGGGACGGATCGGTCAACGGGAGCGGCAACGGCACCGTGCAGTCGGTCGACCGGGCGCTCGACGTCCTTGAGGCGCTCGCGGAGCGGGGTGGGGAGGCCGGGCTCTCCGAGATCGCCGCCGGGACCGGCCTGCCGTACGGGACGATCCACCGGCTGCTGCGCACCCTGCTCGCGCGCGGTTACGTGCGCCAGGAGTCCGACCGCCGCTACGCGCTCGGCGGCGCCCTGGTACGGCTCGGCGGGGTGGCCGAGCGCATGGTCGCGACGCTGGCGCAGCCGTACCTCGCGAGGATGGTCGAACTGTCCGGTGAGACGGCCAACCTGGCGGTGCTTGAGGGGGACTTCGTCGTCTACGTGGCCCAGGTGCCCTCGCCCAGGAGGCTGCGGATGTTCGCCGAGGTCGGCAGGCGGGTGCTGCCGCACAGCACGGCGGTGGGGAAGGTCCTGATGGCCGACCGCGCCGAGGAGGAGGTGGCGGCGCTGGTCGGGCGGACCGGCATGCCGAGGCGCACCGCCAACACGATCACCGACCTGCCCGGCATGCTGACGGAGCTGCGGCGGGTGCGCGAGCGGGGCTATGCCATGGACCTGGGCGAGGAGGAGCTGGGCGTGCACTGCATGGCCGTCGGGGTGCGCGACGGCGGTCGCACGGTCGCCGCGATGTCGGTCTCCGGCCCGGTCGGGCGGATCGAGGTGCTCGACCGGGAGGAGCTCGCCGAGGGCATGCGGAAGATCGCCCACGACTTCGGCGTCGCGCTGGGCGCGTGACCCCGCCGGTTATCTGGCGGAAGGAGTGATGTTGAGGTTGCTGCCCTGGGGAACCGGGACCACCGAGACCTGGCCCTTCTGGATGGCCTGCCAGAGCACGGCGCCCTGGGGGCCGAGGACCTTGACGAGGTCCCTGATGGACTCCAGCTCGGTGCGGACCTTCGCGTTGCGCTGCGCCTGGGCGATGTTCTCGGTCTTGGCGGCCTGCTCGTCGGCGAGGGCGTTCACCAGCGCGGTGGGCGGCTCGGGCTTCTGGATGGTCAGGGAGATGTCACCGCACGCGCCACTGCCGGTGTAGTTGGGGTTGCAGAAGTAGTCGGCGCCGCCGGTCTCCTCGATGAACTGCCTGGCCAGCACGCCGACCCTGGCCTCCCAGGCCTGCTTCACCTTCGGGTCGTTGAACAGCCCCCGCCACTCGAACTCCTGCGAGGCGGCGTCCATCGCGCGGTCGAGCGGCACCCGCATGTACAGGTTGAGCATCCGCTTCCAGCCCTCGGACTCGCCGTCCTCGTAGTAGGCGCGGAACTTCAGCCCGATCTTCTCGTGGAAGCGCTGCAGCGTCTTGCAGTCGGTGTTCAACGTGAACGTCGCGACCCCGGAGACCGTCATCTCGACGTTGTCCTTCGAGACGACGGACAACGGCTTGGACTCGGCGTCCTTGGTGTCGGAGAAGTCGAAGGTCCGCTGCCCGAACGGATAGGAGTAGGGGGTGTCGCCGGGGCCGAGCAGCGTCGCCCCGCTGGAGGGGTTGATGCACCGCTCGAACTTGATCGGCTCGAACAGGCCACCCGCGTAGTGCAGGACCATCTCGTCGGGCTGGGTGCTCACCCGCGAACAACCGCTGAGGATCAGGCCGCACACCACCAGCAGGGGAACCGCGATCAGATAGGTCCACAGCCGTCTCCGTCTGCCGACCGGCCCCTTAGCGCTCATCGCCCATCCTTTACGTCCGCCTTGAGTGCGTTTGTCGAAGGCGGATCCTATTGGCGTCACGTCACGAACGAGCGACGTGACAGGACGGGCTACGGGCGGGCCGTCAGCAGGAGTTGAGGATCTTCCGCATGGCGTCCTTCTCCGCGGACGTCACCCACAGGTCGTACTTCGCCTTCACCTGGATCTGGCGTGAGACATAGGCGCACCGGTAGGCGCCGCGCGGCGGAAGCCAGGTCGCCGCGTCACCGGCGCCCTTCTGGCTGTTCAGCGGCCCGTCCACGGCCAGCAGGTTCAGCGGGTCGTTGGCCAGTTCCTTGCGCTTGCCCTCCGGCAGCTGCTGCGCGCCCTTCTGCCAGGCGTCGGCGAGGGCGACCACATGGTCGATCTGTACGGCGGAGCTGGTCTTCTGGCCGCGTTCGAACTTGATGGTCTTGCCGCTGTAGGGGTCGTCCAGGACACCGGTCAGCACGATGCAGTCGTGGGTGCCCGCCTTGAAGGTCTCGTCCTTCAGGTCGCGCTTGAGGATGTCGTTGCGGGTGTCGCAGCCGTTGTGGTCGACGTCGGACCAGGCGGGACCGAACTTGTCGCGGTCGAAGCCGGTCATCGGGGCACGCCCCTTGACCTGCAGCTTGCCCAGCTCGCTGAGGGCTTCGGCGGAGGACTTGCCCTGGGCGGTCGAGGCTCCCCCGCCCGCCTGTCCGGTGAGACCGCATCCCGCCAGAGTGAAGGCGACCGCCACGGCCACCGCTCCCCGACCCAGCGCCGACCGCACCATGGCACCCCTTATTACGATTTCACCGATGACGAAGCGGCGAACTACCCTCATCCGCCGCTATCAATCATAAGGTCACACCGCGTAACCCTCATCTGCCGCTCTAGGTCACGTAAGCAATCCCTCACCTGCTCAGACGCGGCCGTAGGAGTCCTCAAGGCGCTCGATGTCGTCCTCGTCGAAGTGACCGAAGGCTATCTCCAGGATCCTGGTCGCCTTGCCCGAGGAGCTGAGCCGGTGGGTCTGTCCCGCCCTGATCAGCACGCGGTCGCCGACGGCGGGCTCGATGCGCTCACCGTCGATCTCGAACACCGCGCCGGGGTCGAGGGCGACCCAGAGCTCGTCGCGGTGCTCGTGCCGCTGCAGGCTGAGCCGCTGCCCGGGCGCCACTTCGATGATCTTCACCGTGGACGTCTCGTTGAGGGTGTACCGCTCGAAAGCACCCCACGGGCGCTCATCCCGGATCACCGCGCCGAGCCGGTCGATGTCCTGCAAGATGCCTCCATCCACTCACCTGAGTACAGGAACTGTGGCACGTGCGCGTAACGAGTGCGCATGTTCCATGAAACTGGATGCTTAACTCAGGTGAGACGATTACCTCACGTTACGAGAATTCGCCGGGATGGCCGCGCTGGTCACGTGAAGGCCGCCCGGGACAATGCCCCGGGCGGCCACTGGCACGGGGTTACAGGCCGTACTCCTTGACGATGCGCTCGTGCCGTTCGACCTCGACGTCCACGGACTTGGCGAGGTCCAGCCAGGCCAGCGGGTGCACCCAGCGCTCGGTCGCGTCGTCGAGCACCGCGTCGAGCTCGACCGGCGTGACGTCCGGCGGGATCGCGATCCAGCCGAAGACGCCCGGCAGCCGCTCACCGGAGGTCGGGTGCGCGACGGTGTAGTTGTCGTCGCTGTAGACCCACATCGGCCAGCCGCGCTCGGCCATGACCTCGTTGAACTCGGTCCAGTCGGCCTCGCTGGGAGCGGCGCCGTCGAAGAACCAGCTGGTGTAGCCACCCGGGCGGAGCATGCTGACCGCGGCGAAGGGCGGGATGAAGCCCTCCTGCTCCTCGGGGTTCTCCGGGATCGGTTCGAGCAGTTGGGGGTCGAAGACGACCAGGTCACCGGCGTTGTAGTCAAGGCCGGGAGGCTGCGGGATGGCCAGCCGGGCCGTCGCCGGGCCGGTGCGCACGCTGATGACCACGCGCTGGCCGCCGTCGGGGGCGGGCAGGACGATGCGCACCAGGCCCATCTCCTCCTCGATCGGCCCCTCCGTGGACTTCAGCGGCATGCCGAGCTTGGTGGTGCCCGCGCGGACGGTCTCCCAATCCTCGGCGGCCGTGGCCATGGTGATCATCCGCCAGATGTCCTCGGGCTCGGTCTCCTCCGAGTCGAGCACGTCACGCAGGATCGCGGCGCCCTTGGCGTTGTCACCGCTCTGCTGTACGGCGGCGGCCCACAGGCGGCTCGCCTCGATGCCCGCGCCCGCGGCGGCCGCGGCCTCACCCTCGGTCGCGGCCTGCTCCCAGCGCTCCCGCGCGCGGTACAGACGGCCGAGGGACAGGTGACGCTGGGCCTCGGGAAGCCGCTGCGCGAGCTGTTCGAGACGCTCGTCCTGACGGGCCTCGATCAGCAGGCCGGTGAGGTAGGAGACGTCCTGCGGGTCGGCGGTCTCGACGTCGCCCGACTCGACCAGCATGGTCCAGTAGATGTCGGCGCCCCTGGCCGGGTAGCCGAGGAAGCCCAGCGTGGTGGTGTGCCTGCGGGTGGCGAGCAGGTCCTGACCGGACAGCGGCGCCAGCCAGCCGACCCAGCGCTCGGGGTCGGCGTTGAAGCCGTCCGCGGCGTCGAAGTACTCGACGAGCTCATCCTGGGGCCCGGGGGCCTCGGGCTCGGTAACCGCGTCCGCGGCGACACGCAGCGCGGCGATCCGCTCCGCGACGTTCCCCGGGGACTTCAGCTCACCGACGGCGGACTCGGCGATGTCGGCGAGCAGCCTGGCCTGCCAGACGCTCTGCCTGCTCACCGCGAGGTCCCCGGCGACGAGCGCCAGCTCGACCCGCGCCTGGTAGCCGCCCATCATGGCGAAGTAGTCGATCCACTGCTTGAGCACCCGGCCGAGCTGCCAGGTGTTGGTGATCTTCGCGAATCCGGCGAGCTCGCGGATGGCCCGCGCCCACTCGGCCCAGACCCGCGGGTGGTCGCCGACGACGTCCAGGTCGGGCAGCGCGTCGACGGACTCCTGCGGCCTGCCGAGCACGGCGAGCACGAGCGAGCGCAGCACGCCCTCGCGGTGCTCCTTGGCCACGGGGTCGTCGGGCTTGAAACCGGCGGCCGCGTCGAGCGCGGTGAGCGCGTCCTCGGCGCGGCCCGCGGCCAGCAGGGCGCGGGCGGAGGCGGCGCCGAGCTCCCAGCTCGCCTCCCTGTCCACGGCGCCGAGCCTGGCGACCGCGGACTCGGCGTAGGTGACCGCCTCCTCGGCGCGGCCCGCGTCCAGCAGCGCCGCGACGTACTGCTCCGCGACGGAGGAGAAGGCCAGCGAGTCCGGCTCGACCACGACGGCGTCGAGGGCGGCCAGCCGCTCGGCGGCGTAGCCGGGACCGTCGGTGTTCGCCTGGGTGAGGGCCAGCGCCGTCACGGCTCCGGGCGCCCCGGGGCAGTCACGGACGTCCTCGCGCCGGGAGAACTCGACCAGCGTCTCGGCGTCGGCGAGGGCGACCGCCCCCTGGGCGCGGTCGCCGATGCGGCCGATCAGATGCCAGTAGCGGGCGTAGAACTCCAGCCAGGGCAGCCCCAGGTTCTGCGCCTGCTGTGCGATGGCCGGCGCGAGCACGTCGAGCTGCGCGTACCGGCCCTCCAGTGCCTGCGCGGGCACGTCGCCGATCGCCATGGCCAGGCCGGTGTTCCCGGCTTCGTGCAGTTGCCGCTGGGTGTCGCCCACCCAGGCCCAGATGTCCACGTCCATGGGACGTCAGTCTGCCAGGTCGGCGACCATGCCCCAAACGACTGCGCCATCCCGATTGGCGATGCGATTCGACCAGTTCAGCGGAGTTCGCCACATCCGGCCGCGAGAGCGCTCCCACGAAATCCGCGCCGCCTCACAGGTTCAGCTCTCCCGAGGCCACCAGTACGGCGGGGCCGGCCAGATAGCTGGTGTCCTCTTCGAGGGTGACGGTCACCGTGCCGCCGAGCACCTCGACGGCCCAGGTGCCGGTGGTCTCCCCCGCCAGCCTGGCCGCGGCGACGGCGGAGGCGACGGCGCCAGTCCCGCAGGAGCGCGTCTCGCCCGAGCCGCGCTCGAAAACCCGCATCACCACGCGGCGCTCCCCGACCGGGTTGAGCAGCTCGATGTTCACCCCCTCGGGGAACACGGCGGGGTCGAAGGCGGGCTGGTGGGACAGGTCGAGCTGGGCGACCGGGTCCCCGATGACGCACGCCAGGTGGGGGTTGCCCATGTCCACGTGGAGCCCCTCGTAGGGCTTGCCCGCGACGGTCGCGACGCTCTCGCCGAACGTCTTCGGCCTGCCCATCTCCACGGTCACGTCGCCGGTCTCGGCCAGCCGCACGCGCTTGACGCCTCCCCTGGTCGCGACCCCGAACTCACCGGCGTCCGCCAGGCCCGAGTCGACCAGGTAGCGGGCGAAGACCCGCACGCCGTTGCCGCACATCTGCGCGACGCCGCCGTCGGCGTTGCGGTAGTCCATGAACCACTCGGCCTGGCCCGCCTGGTCGGCGACCTCGGGGCTGAGCTTGGTGGGCATCACGTGCAGCACGCCGTCCGCGCCGATCCCCGTGTGCCGGTCACACACCGCGGCGACGAACGCCGCGGAGAGCTCCACCTCGCCGTCGAGGTCGGGGATGATCACGAAATCGTTCTCTGTGCCGTGGCCCTTGACAAATCGCATGTCCCAACTCTATCGGCGCGTCACCGGGGTATCAGCGCCAGCGCCCTGCCCAACAGGCCAGGCTCCCGCTGGGGCAGCCAGAGCACCCGGGGGTCGCGGCGGAACCACGACTCCTGACGGCGCACGAACCTGCGGGTGGCCCTGATCGTCTCCTGTTTCGCCTGGTCCTCGGTCCACTCGCCGTCGAGGAAGCGCAGCACCTGGGCGTAGCCGAGCGCGCGGCTGGCCGTACGGCCCTCGGCGAGACCGTGTGCGGCCAGCCGCCCGACCTCCTCGACCAGCCCCGCCTCCCACATGCGCTCGACCCGTACGGCCACCCGCTCGTCGAGGACCTCCCTGGGCACCTCGACCCCCAGCTGGACGCTGTGGTAGATCGCGTCGTAGGAGGGCATGGTGGCCGAGAACGGCCGTCCGGACAGCTCGATGACCTCAAGGGCGCGGACGATCCTACGGCCGTTGCCCGGCAGGATCGCCTCCGCGGCCTTCGGGTCGAGGTCGCGGAGCCGTTCGTACAGCGGGGCGGTGCCCACGCGTTCGAGCTCCGCCTCAAGGCGGGCCCGGATGCCGGGGTCGGTGCCGGGGAACTCCAGGTCGTCGAGCGCGGCCCGCACGTAGAGCCCTGACCCCCCGGCCAGGACGGGCACGACCCCCCGCGCCAGCATGTCGTCGATCAGCGGCCTGGCCAGCGCCTGGTACTCGGCGACGCTCGCGGTCCTGGTCACCTCCCAGATGTCGAGCAGGTGGTGCGGGACCCCGCGCCGCTCCTCCGGGGTCAGTTTGGCCGTCCCGATGTCCATCCCCCGGTAGAGCTGCATGGAGTCGGTGTTGATCACCTCACCCCCCAGTTCGAGGGCGAGGTCGACGGCGAGATCGGACTTTCCCGCCGCGGTTGGGCCCACGACGGCGATGACTGGTAGCTGGCGCACGGTGATAAGTGTGTCAACTCCCTGGGTATGCATGAGGACGATGATTCGTCGAACCGGATCGGGGGACACACCCATGTCGATCTTCGACAAGGTCAAGAGCATGCTCGGTGACCACAGCGCCAAGGCCGAGGAACTCGCCAAGCAGGGCGTGGACCAGGCGGCGCGGATGGCCAAGGAGAAGACGGGCGGCAAATACGACCAGCACATCGACACCGCGGCCACCAAGGCGAAGGAGATGGCCGACAGAATCGACGAGCCGGAAGGCGTGCAGCGGCCTTCAGGGCAGAACGCCCCGTACGGCTCGCAGAACGATCCCCGGACACACCCGGGTCAGGGCCGCTCCGACGAGGGCAGGGTCGACCCGCCCGCCGTCTGAGGACATCAGGGGGTTACGCGGGGGCCGGGGGTGCTCAGTCCCAGTCGAGGGTCGGCTGCAGATAGCCCTCCAGGGTGAGCAGCCACCGCTTGGACTCCACGCCCTCTCCCCCGCTGAACCCGCCGAGCCCGTTGCCCGCGACCACCCGGTGGCAGGGAACGATGATCGGGATGGGGTTGGCCCCCATGATCGACCCGATGGCCCGCGCCGGGACGCCGGTTCCGCTGCGGGTGGCGAGCTCGCCGTACGTCACGGCCTTGCCGTAGGCGACCGTCTCGTACAGCGTGCCGAGCACCCTGCGCTGGACGGGTGAGGTCAGCCGCCAGTCCACCGGGACGCCGAAGGTCCGCAGCCTGCCCGCGTAGTACTCGGCGAGTTCGCCGAGCACGGGTTCCGTCCTGCCCGGGTCGTCGATCTCGGCCAGGCCGAGTCCCTCCAGCATGCGCGCCCTGAGCCCCGTGCTTCTGTGGGTCCAGCCGACCCCGGCGACGCCGTCCTCGGTGACGGCGGCGAGCATCTCCCCCAGAGGCGTCTGGACCGTCCCGAACGCCACGGTTCCTGTCATCATTCTTCATGAAAGAGCGCCCCACCGAGCCGTATTCCCTCCCGATGATCACGGTCCCCTAGCATCGGGTCGTGTCCCACCGTGAACTCGTCGTCCTCGGCACCTCAAGCGCGGTCCCCACCCGTCACCGCAACCACAACGGCTATCTCCTGCGCTGGGACGGCCAGGGCTTCCTGTTCGATCCCGGTGAGGGCACCCAGCGTCAGATGCTGTTCGCGGGTGTCGGCTCGCACGACGTCACCTGGATCTGCGTCACGCACTTCCACGGCGACCACTGTCTCGGCGTCCCCGGGATCGTCCAGCGCATCGCCAGGGACGGGGTCTCCCACCGGGTCTCCGCGGTCTTCCCGGCGAGCGGGGAGGTCTACTGGCGGCGGCTGCGGCACGCCTCCTCCTTCGCCGACACCGAGGTCATCGTCGAGCATCCCGTCTCCGGGGAAGAGGCGCGGCTCGACGCGGGACCGGTGACCCTCACGGCCCGTCCGCTGTCCCACCCGGTCGACTCCTACGGCTACCGCCTCGACGAGCCGGACGGCCACCGGATGGTTCCCGAGCTGCTGGCGGAGCGGGGGGTTCGCGGCCCTGCGATCGGTGAGCTGCAGCGCACGGGCACGGTCGTCGCCCCCGACGGCGCGACGGTCAGGCTTGAGGAGTGCTCAAGGCCGCGTCCCGGCCAGAGCGCCGCCTTCGTCATGGACACCCGGCTGTGCGAGGGGGTGTTCGCCCTGGCCGAGGGGGTGGACCTGCTGGTGATCGAGTCCACGTTCCTGTCCGGGGAGACCGAGCTGGCCTCGCGGTACGGCCACCTGACCGCGGAGCAGGCGGGCCTGGTCGCCGCCGAGTCGGGGGTGCGCCGCCTCGTCCTGACGCACCTGTCGGAGCGCTACGGCCCGGACGAGGAGCCCCGGTTCCTCGACGAGGCGCGGCGCCACTTCGACGGCGACGTCGTCCTGGCCCACGACCTGGAGCGGATCGCCGTCCCCCGCCGCGTGGTGGGGTGAACCCTCAGGAGACCAGGCTGGCGACGAAGTAGCCGACGCCATAAGGAGCGTCGGCGTAGAGGACCTTCCCCGCGAGCCCCTCGGGGGGACCGCCCGCCCCCGCCAGGACCCGCAGCGCGGCCCTGCCCTGGACCCACAGCTCCTCCGCCTGCCCGGGGTCGAGCTCCGGCACCTCACCCCGCCCCAGCGCCTCGACGATCATCGCGTCGTACGGCAGCGCCCTCGGGTCCAGATAGCCCGGCGACTTCTCGGTAAGGCGGGCCGAGCCGTCGGCCATGACCAGCAGCGCGACCCTGTCGTGCTCGGTGGCCAGCCGCGCCCCCAGCCGCGCGCACTCCTCCTCTGGCGCGTCGAACGGCACGGCGTGGAAGGCGGAGGCGGTCATCCCCTCCCTGTCGAGCAGCCACCGGCCGACCGTCAGGGACAGCGGAAGCACGGGCTCGCCGGTGCCGACCACGACGTCGGCTCCCCAGGGGGCCAGGCTTCCCGCGGCGTGCGGGCCGTACGTCCCGGCGTGGGAGGCGCCGCCGACCACCACGACCGCCTCGGGCCCGGCCTCGCGCAGGGCGTGGAGCGCGGCCGCGCAGGCGGCCCTCAGCCCGTCGAGCTCGACGGCGGCGGCACCGGCCAGCTCCGGCAACAGCAACGGGGGATGCGGGCAGACCGCCGCGGCGACAAGCACCCCGCCAGACTAACGGAGCGCCTCGGGCGCCCCGCACCCCTCACATTTCCGCGATTTCCTGGTTTTCTCACTGCCGTCCCGTATCACGCGCACCAAATGGATCGCTCCATTTCTGGTGTTTCATCTTCACCGGGTTTCGCGCCCACCGGGAAGGCCGTCCAGGAAAAGGCCGGGAAATACCCGTTCTCCAGGGGAAACCCGCACAGGACCCCTCGGTCGCCCGTCAAACTGGACGACGCGAAACGTCCCCGGCTCCCAGGAAGGAAGTGCGGCTTGTCAGACTCCGGGAGGGCCGCGCCGTACGCCTGGCCGTACGCTCTGGCGAGTGTGCTGGTGGCCGCGGGAGTCGCGGGGGTCAGCGTCGCGATCGTCACCGACGCGCCACGGCCGCCCGCCCCGGGGCCCGACCCCGGTCTCAGCCGGGTCGTCACGGGGTTGCCCGAGGCCGAGCCGTACCCCCAGCGGCTTCGGTTGCCGCCGAGGTCCGCGGTCGTGCTCGTGCCGCCCGTGGCCCGCCCCGCGGGCCGCGCGCCGGAGCACGCGACGTGGGGCCGGGCGCGTACGGCTCCCCGCCAGAACGCACAGCGTCCGAAGACGAAGGTCAGACGGCCCGCGACGCCCAGGAAGAGGCCCGTGCGGCAGGGCATCTGCGCCATGCTGGACGGCCTGCGCCGCGCCTACTGCGAGGCCGTGCTCGACGGGCTCTCCGGCCGCTGAGCGTCGCTCAGGAGCGGACGGAGCAGCCGGAGTCCTGGACCTCGGGAGCCGCGGGACGGCCGATCGACGGCATGCCGAGCATGACCCCCGCTCCGCCGGACGCGGGGGCGCCCTGCCTGGCCTGCCAGGCGTCGCCCGCGCGGGTACGGCGCAGCTCAAGGACGGGGCCGTCGGCCACCAGGTGGTGCGGCGCGGCGTAGGTGACCTCGACGCGGACCGTGTCACCGGGCCTGGGCACCTCGGCTCCGGGGGTGAAGTGGACCAGACGGTTGTCGGGGGCACGGCCCGACAGGCGGTTGGTCGCCTCGTCCTTGCGGCCCTCGCCCTCGGCGACCAGGACTTCGAGCGTCCTGCCGACCTGCCCGCGGTTCTCCTCCCAGGAGATCTCGTTCTGCAGGGCCACGAGACGCTCGTAGCGCTCCTGCACGACCTCCTTGGGCACCTGGCCGTCCATGGTCGCCGCGGGCGTGCCGGGACGGATGGAGTACTGGAAGGTGAAGGCGTTGGCGAAGCGGGAACGGCGCACGACCTCCAGGGTCTCCTGGAAGTCCTCCTCGGTCTCGCCGGGGAAGCCGACGATGATGTCGGTCGAGATGGCCGCGTCGGGCATGGCGGCGCGAACGCGCTCGATGATGCCCAGGTAGCGCTCGGCCCGGTAGGAGCGGCGCATCGCCTTCAGGACCCGGTCGGAGCCGGACTGCAGGGGCATGTGGAGCTGGTGCATCACGTTGGGTGTCTCGGCCATGGCCGCGATGACGTCGTCGGTGAACGCGGCCGGGTGCGGGCTGGTGAAGCGGACCCGCTCCAGGCCCTCGACGTCGCCGCAGGCCCGCAGGAGCTTGCCGAAGGCGAGCCGGTCGCCGAACTCGACGCCGTAGGTGTTGACGTTCTGGCCGAGCAGGGTGATCTCCAGGACCCCCTGGTCGACCAGGGTCCGCACCTCGTTGAGGATGTCGCCGGGGCGGCGGTCCTTCTCCTTGCCACGCAGCGAGGGCACGATGCAGAAGGTGCAGGTGTTGTTGCACCCGACGGAGATCGAGACCCAGGCGGCGTAGGCCGACTCGCGCTTGGTCGGCAGCGTGCTCGGGAAGGTCTCCAGCGACTCCTTGATCTCGACCTGCGCCTCCTGCTGGACGCGCGCGCGTTCGAGGAGCACCGGCAGCGAGCCGATGTTGTGCGTGCCGAAGACCACGTCGACCCAGGGCGCCCTGCGGACGATCTCTCCCTGGTCCTTCTGCGCCAGGCAGCCGCCCACGGCGATCTGCATGCCGGGGTTGCCGACCTTCGAGGGGCGCAGGTGCCCGAGGTTGCCGTAGAGCCGGTTGTCGGCGTTCTCTCGCACGGCACAGGTGTTGAACACGACCACGTCGGCGACCTGCCCCTCGGGCGCGGGGACGTAGCCCGCGTCCTCCAGGAGGCCGGAAAGGCGCTCGGAGTCGTGCACATTCATCTGGCACCCGTAGGTACGAACCTCGTACGTGCGGGCGCTCTCCACGGTGGCAGTCATCTCAAGACAAGGGTAGGCGCTCCGCCGACCCCGAGGTACGGCCCGAGACCGCTCGATCGGCTACTTAACGCCACGAGTCTCGTCGAGATATGACAGAAAACAGCAAATCTTTACCCTGAGTAAGGGGGATGTGATCTGATCGGTACCTCAGGGTTAGCCCGAGGTGCCGGTTACAGATTTACGTTGTGTTTCATGACGGAGAACGGGGAAGCGACTCCTCTGGTCGTCCTCACGAACGTGAACAAGCATTTCGGCAACCTGCACGTCCTGCGTGACATCAATCTGACGATCTCCAGAGGAGAGGTCGTCGTGGTCATCGGCCCCTCGGGAGGCGGAAAGTCCACCCTGTGCCGGACGATCAACAGGCTGGAGACCGTGGACGGGGGGACGGTCACCTTCGACGGACGGCCGCTGCCCGCCGAGGGCAGGGCGCTGGCCATGCTCAGGGCCGAGGTCGGCATGGTGTTCCAGTCCTTCAACCTGTTCGCGCACAAGACGATCCTGGAGAACGTCACCCTCGGCCCGACCAAGGTGCGGGGCATGGCCAAGGCCAAGGCCCGCGCGCTGGGCATGGAGTTACTCGACCGGGTCGGCATCGGAGCCCAGGCGGCGAAGTATCCCGCCCAGCTCTCGGGCGGCCAGCAGCAGCGCGTGGCCATCGCCCGCGCCCTGGCCATGAACCCCAAGATGATCCTGTTCGACGAGCCGACCTCGGCGCTGGACCCGGAGATGGTCCAGGAGGTGCTCGACGTCATGATCGGCCTGGCCGCAGACGGCATGACGATGATGGTCGTCACCCACGAGATGGGGTTCGCCCGCCGCGCGGCCGACCGGGTGGTGTTCATGGCCGAGGGCAGCATCGTCGAGGAGAGCACCCCTCAGGAGTTCTTCACCTCCGCCAGGACCGACCGGGCCAGGGACTTCCTCTCCAAGATCCTTACGCACTAGGGCCACCAGGTTTCTCAAGGAAATAAGGGAAGACGAGGTAGCAGGATGCGTGTAAAGCGTGCCGGGACCGTGCTTGTCGCCGTGGCGGCCATGGTGGCCGGGCTCACCGCGTGCGGCGGCGGGAGCGGCGGCGGCAAGTTCGTCGTGGGCATCAAGTTCGACCAGCCAGGACTCGGTCAGAAGCAGCCGGACGGTTCGTTCAAGGGCTTCGACGTGGACGTGGCGAGATACGTCGCCAAGGAGCTCGGCTACCAGGACAACCAGATCGAGTTCAAGGAGGCCATCTCGGCCAACCGGGAGCCCTTCATCCAGCAGGGCCAGGTCAACATCGTCGCCGCGACCTACTCGATCACCGACGACCGCAAGAAGAAGATCTCCTTCGCCGGGCCGTACCTCATCACCGGGCAGGACGTCCTGACCCGCGCGGACGACACGACGATCAACGGTGAGGAGGACCTGAGGAACAAGAAGGTGTGCGGCGCCCAGGGCTCCTCCTCGCCCAAGCGCCTGGTGGACAAGTTCGGCGAGGCGTGGAAGAGCCAGTACCTCATCGAGCAGCAGGGCTACGGCGCCTGCCTGCCGCTGCTGGAGAACAAGCAGGTCGACGCGATCTCCACGGACGCGACGATCCTCGCCGGGTTCGCCACCCAGTCGCCGGGCAAGTTCCGCCTCGTCGGCAAGCCCTTCTCCGAGGAGAAGTACGGCATCGGCCTGAAGCTCGACGACAAGGACACCCGCGAGAAGATCAACAAGGCCCTCGAGAAGATGTTCGCCGACGGCAGCTGGAAGAAGGCCGTGGACGCCAACTTCGGGGAGTTCGGCAAGTTCTTCACCACGCCGCCCGCCATCGAGCGCTACTGACCCACCCCCGGGCCGGGGCACGCGTCCCCGGCCCGGGGTCTCCCTGGAGGGACGAGTGCAGGCACTCCTCGACGAATTCCCGGTCATCCTGAACGCCTTCTGGCTGACCATCCGGCTCACGCTCGCCAGCGGGGCCGCGGCGCTGGTCCTCGGGACGATCCTGGCCGCGATGCGGGTCAGCCCGCTGCCCGTGCTGCGCGGCATCGGCACGGCCTACGTCAACATCCTGCGGAACACCCCGCTGACCCTGGTGATCGTGTTCTGCGGACTCGGTCTCGGCCTGGTCCTGGACGTCTCGTTCTCCACGAGCCTGTCCACCAACTACCTCTGGCTGTCGATCATCGGCCTGTCGGCCTACACGGCCGCGTTCGTCTGCGAGGCGATCAGGTCCGGGATCAACACCGTGCCGGTCGGCCAGGCGGAGGCGGCCCGCGCCATCGGCCTGACCTTCTCCCAGAACCTCAGGCTGATCGTGCTGCCCCAGGCGCTGCGCGCGGTGGTCGCCCCGCTGGGCAGCATCCTGATCGCGCTGACCAAGAACACCACGATCGCCGCGGCCATCGGCGTCACCGAGGCGTCCCTGACGATGAAGACACTCTTCGAGGCGCACGGCGACGCGGTCGTCCCGATCTTCTTCGGGTTCGCGCTCGGCTTCCTAGTGCTGACCCTGCCGACCGGGCTGCTGTTCACCTGGCTGTCCAGGCGCCTGGCGGTGGTCCGATGAGCACACGCTCGACCGACATCCTCTACGACGCCCCCGGCCCCCGCGCCCGAGCGCGCAACACCGTGCTCACGGTGGTGGTCGTCGTGGTCGCGCTGCTGGCCGCCTACACGATGGTGGCCAAGCTGGGCGAGAAGAACCAGCTCGACCCGGCCCTGTGGACGCCGTTCCTGCGGGGCGACGTGTGGATCAACCTGATCGTGCCGGGCCTGCTGAACACCCTGAGCGCCGCGCTGGTCGCCTCGCTGATCGCGGTGCCGTTCGGGTTCGTCCTGGGCATCGGGCGGCTGTCCGACCACGCCCTGATCCGCGTCCCCGCCGGGGTGGTCGTCGAGTTCTTCAGGGCGATCCCGCTGCTCATCATGATCTTCGCGGTGATGTACGGCGGAAGCGCGGTCTTCGGGCTCACCGTGACGCCGTTCGCCGCCGTGGTCGTCGGCCTAGTCCTGTACAACGGCTCCGTGCTGGCCGAGATCGTGCGGGCGGGCATCCAGGCCGTGCCACGCGGCCAGTCGGAGGCGGCCTACGCCGTCGGCCTGCGCAAGGGCCAGGTCATGCGGATGATCCTGCTGCCGCAGGCCGTCACGGCGATGATGCCGGCGATCGTCTCGCAGCTCGTTGTGCTCCTGAAGGACACGGCGCTGGGCTTCATCGTCTCCTTCGAGGACCTGCTGAACGCGGGGGCGCGGGTGCTGCCGTCCAACTTCAACAACCTCATCCCCTCCGTGATCGTCATCGCGGTCGTCTACATCATCATCAACCTGGTCGTCGGCGCCGTCGCCACCTGGCTGGAGCGACGCAGCCGCCGCAGTCGTAAGACCACGGCCACGCCGGTCGAGCCCCCGGGGGCGATCGTGGTGGCCGGTACGACCCCCGGCGTCTCCGCGGTCGACTGACGGCGCCCGGGAAAAGCTGATCATCACTGTTTGGGAGGCTGCGTCAGGTGACCACGGGAGACGAATTTCCGCACGCCACGAGGGATGAGGACCATACCGGCGACAGGCGACGGGTTATCGGGCAGGATGGCGCCATGTCCCCCGAGCAGGCCGTCCGGCCGTACGGTACCTGGCCCTCTCCGATCTCGACCACGGGTGTCGCCCGGTCAGGGCTGCGCCTGGGGTTCCCGACGGTGTCCGGCACCCAGACGTGGTGGACCGAGGACCGTCCCCTTGAGGGCGGCCGCACCACGATCGTGCGGCAGGACTCCGACGGCACGCGCACACAGCTCCTGGCCGCCCCGTGGAACGCCAGGACGCGCGTCCACGAGTACGGCGGGCGGCCCTACGCCCTGGTCCCCGGTGGCGGCCTGGTGTTCACGAACTTCGCCGACCAGCGCCTCTACCTGCTGTCCCCCGGCGCCGAGCCCGTGCCCGTCACGCCGGAGCCCAAGCCCGAGTGCGGTCTGCGTTACGCGGACATGACCGTCCACGACGGGCGGATCCTGTGCGTGCGCGAGCGGCACCACGACGACGGGCGGGTCAGCCGCTCGATCGTCTCCATCCCGCTGGACGGCGGGTCCGAGCCCCGCGAGCTGGTCGGCGGAAGCGACTTCTACGCCTTCCCCGTCCTGTCGCCCGACGGCGAGCACCTGGCCTACGTCTGCTGGGACCACCCCCGTATGCCGTGGAACGGCACCGAGATCCGGGTCACCCGGCTGTCGGACGGCCTGACCAGCACGGTGGCCGGGGGGCTTGAGGAGTCGGTCCTGGCCCCCCACTGGCGTGACGACCGGAGCCTGTACTTCGTCTCCGACCGCTCAGGCTGGTGGAACCTCTACCTGAGCGGCCTCGGCGGCTCCCCCGCGCGGGCGCTCCACCCCATCGACGAGGAGTGCGCCGGACCGCTCTGGCAGCTCGGCGGGGCACCGTACGCGCCGCTGGCCGACGGGCGGATCGTCCTGCTGCACGGCCGGGGTGACCTGCGCGTGGGCGTGCTCGACCCCGAGGACGGCACGCTGACCGACCTGGACACCCCCTATGACGGCTGGCACCCGTCCCTGTCCTGCGACGGGCGGACGGTGGCCGCGATCGCCTACGGCCCGGCGATCCCCCGCGCCGTCGTCAGGCTCGACCCCGCGACGGGGAAGACCGAGGAGTTCCGGCGCGACGTCACCGAGCTGCCCGACCCCGCCTACCTGCCCGTCCCCAGGAGCGTCGAGTTCGAGGGCAGCTCGGGGCGCCGGGTGCACGCGATCGTCTACCCGCCGACCAGCCCGGAGGCCCAGGGGCAGGGGGCGGCGCCGTACGTGGTGTTCGTCCACGGCGGCCCGACCGCGCACAGCATCAGCGCGCTCGACCTGGAGAAGGCCTTCTTCACCAGCAGGGGCATCGGGGTGCTCGACCTCAACTACGGCGGCTCGACCGGGTACGGCCGCGCCTACCGCGAGCTGCTGCACGGCGAGTGGGGAGTTGTCGACGTCGAGGACGCCGTCTCCGCGGCGCAGTGGCTGGCCGCCGAAGGGCTCGCCGACCCGAAGCGGATCGCGATCAGGGGCGGCAGCGCGGGCGGCTGGACCGTCATGGCCGCCTGCTGCGCCTCCGACGCGTTCGCGGGCGGCGTCTCCTACTTCGGCGTGAGCGCGCTCGCCCCGTTCGTGACCACCACCCACGACTTCGAGTCCCGCTACATCGACTGGCTGGTCGGCACGGACCCCGTCCTGTACGGCTCCCGCGAACCACTCGCCCGGGTCTCCGAGGTGACGTGCCCGATGCTCCTGCTGCAGGGACTGTCCGACCCCGTGGTGCCTCCGGCGCAGTCGCAGGCCTTCGCCGACGCGCTGGCCGAACGCGGTGTCCCGTGCACCTACCTCACCTTCGAGGGAGAGTCGCACGGCTTCCGCCGCGCCGAGACCCGAAGCACGGCCCTGGCTACGGAGCTGGCGTTCTACCAGCAGCTGTTCCGTCCCTGACGTTTGGTCCCGCGTCTGCGGTGGTTCCCTATCGGGCGAACTCCGTGGCGCGGGACTCGCGGACCACGGTGATGCGGATCTGGCCGGGGTAGGTCAGCTCCTCCTCGACCTGTTTGGCCACGTCGCGGGCGATCACCTGGGCCTGGATGTCGTCGATCGCCTCGGGCTTGACCATGACCCTGATCTCCCTGCCCGCCTGCATGGCGAAGACCTTCTCGACGCCGTCGTAGGAGGTGGCGATCTCCTCAAGCCGCTCAAGGCGCTTGACGTAGGCCTCAAGGGACTCGCGCCGGGCCCCCGGTCTGCCGCCGCTGATCGCGTCCGCGGCCTGGGTGAGCACGGCCTCGACGGTCCTGACCTCGACCTCGTTGTGGTGGGCCTCGATGGCGTGGACCACGTCCTCGTGCTCGCCGTACCGTCTGGCGATCTCGGCGCCGATGAGCGCGTGGCTGCCCTCGACCTCGTGGGTGAGCGCCTTGCCGATGTCGTGCAGGAGCGTGCAGCGCTTGAGCAGCACGGGGTCGAGGCGGAGCTCGGCCGCCATGATGCCGGCGATGTGGGCCGACTCGACCAGGTGGCCGAGCACGTTCTGCCCGTAGGAGGTGCGGTAGCGGAGCTGGCCGAGGAGGGTGACCAGTTCGGGGTGCATGTCGGTGATGCCCAGTTCGACAAGGGCGTCCTCGCCCGCGCGCACGCACAGGTCCTGGACCTCGGCCCTGCTGCGCTCGTGGGCCTCCTCGATGCGCTGCGGGTGGATGCGGCCGTCGAGGACGAGCTTCTCCAGCGTCAGCCGGGCGGTCTCCCTGCGGACCGGGTCGAAGCACGACAGCAGGACCGCCTCCGGGGTGTCGTCGATGATGAGGTTGACCCCGGTGGTCGACTCGAAGGCGCGGATGTTGCGGCCCTCACGGCCGATGATGCGCCCCTTCATCTCGTCGCCCGGCAGGTGCAGGACGCTGACGACGGACTCGGCGGTCTGCTCGGTCGCCACCCGCTGGACCGCCAGGGTCACGATCTTGGTGGCGCGCTTCTCCCCCTCCTTGCGGGCCTGGCCCTCGATCTCTCTGACGATCAGGGCCGCCTCGCGTTTCGCCTGGTTCTCGATCTCCTTGACCAGCTCGGACTTGGCCTGCTCGCCGGTGAGCCCGGCCACCCGCTCCAGGACGGCCCTGCGTTCCTGGGCGGCCCGGTCGAGGTCCTCGCGGCGGTCGGCCAGCTCGGTCTCCGTCTCGGCGAGCTTGCGGGCCCGCTCGGCCTGGCGCCTGGCCTCCTCGTCGAGCCGCTGTTCCCGCTCGGCGAGCCGCTTCTCCCTGCGTTCGAGGTCGGAGCGGAACTCCTTGAGCTCCTGCTTCAGGAGCCTGCTCTCGGCCTCCGCCTCCTTGCGCAGCCCGGTGGCGGCCTCCACGGCGGCCTCGGACCTGCGCAGGATGTCTCCCGCCTCGTTCTCCGCCTTGGCGCGGATCTCGTCGGCCTCCTGCCTGGCCGCGTCGAGCTCCGTCTGGATCTCCTCAAGCTGTTCGGGCGAGGGGCCGCTTGGCCGTCCCACTGCTCCGCCGGTACGGCGTAGCAACACGATCAGCGCGGCTATCGTCGCCAAGGCGAGAACCGCGACCGCGACCGTCAAAGTGACGACCACAACCGAATTCATGCGCGCCCCGCCCTCCTCGCGTTGCCAATAGCAAGACACGAGGGGTCACACGCACGGCACGGAAAGTCCACATGGTGGTATCACCAGGACATATGTTGATCCGGGAGCGACGCCGCATCAGCCCATCCCACCGGCCCTGTCGCCTGCCCGCATCCATCAAGCTTGTTCGTCCGCAATTTACCGTTATGACAATCCGCACTGCGCGGAGTAACTCCTCACTGCCGTCGAGGTTAAGCGTCAAAGAGGTAACGGGCAAGCAAAGAGGCGCTGGGAAACGCCCGAACGTGAAGAGGCTCCTCTTTCTCCCGTACGGCACGGCCGGGGCACCGCGCCGACCTGGCAGTCCGGGTTTCGTCGCCCCGGCCCGTCAACGGCGACGATGTCCGTCAACTCCGGGGCGGCAGCCGTACGAAATCGGAGGGACACCGAGGGTCACGAAACTCCGGGGCGGGCTTCTGGATACGTGTCAGTCTTCCGGATAATCGCGTTCTTCCATGGAAGGGGATGAAGAGGGGAAATTGTCCGCCTCCTCGCTCTCCAGTGCCTCACGGATCACCCGGAAGGCCAGGCCGGGGCCGTATCCCTTTCTGGCGAGCATGCCCGCCAGCCTCCTGGTCCTGACCGCCGGGTCGAGGCCACGGGTCGAGGACAGCTTGCGCATGACCAGCGCGCGTGCCGTCTCGGCCTCCTGCTCGGGGTCGAGCTGCTCGATCGCGTCCTTGACGATGTCCTCGTCCACCCCCCGGTGGCGCAGCTCGGAGGCGAGGGCCTTCCTGGCCAGCCCCCGGCCCGCGTGGCGGGAGGTCACCCACGCCTCGGCGAACGCCTCGTCGTCGATGAGGCCGACCTCGGAGAACCGCTCAAGCACGGCCTCGGCGGCCTCCTGCGGCACCTCGCGCCGCTGGAGCGCCTCGGCGAGCTGGGCCCGGGTCCGTGGCGCCATGGTCAGCAACCGCAGGCAGATCGCCCGCGCCACCGCCTGCGGGTCGGCACCGGGCCCCCTGGCCGCCGCTGACCCCTCGACCGGGCCGTCGGGCAGGAAGCCGCTCCCCTGCCCCGAGCCTTCTTCGCGCCCTTCTCCGAAGCGTCCGGCGCGCCTGCCCCGGGCACGCCCGCTCCGGGCACCCCGGCCGCGCCGCCCCCGCCGGGTCTCCTCGGAGTCGGGCCAGGCACCCCAGTCCCGCGGTCCGGCCTCACCGGCCGGACCGGAATCGGGTCCCGTCGTCATCGGTCAGCCCGGATCAGACGTCACCCGGCTTGGGAGTCGAGGCCTTGGAGCCACGGCCCGAGGAGGCGGCGGGAGCAGGAGCGGCGGGCGGCGGGGTCGCGGGGGTGTCCAGGCGCGGGCCGATGCCGAGCTTCTCCTTGATCTTCTTCTCGATCTCGTTGGCGATGTCGGGGTGGTTCTTCAGGAAGTTACGGGCGTTCTCCTTGCCCTGGCCGAGCTGGTCGCCCTCGTAGGTGTACCAGGCGCCGGACTTGCGGACGAAGCCGTGCTCGACACCCATGTCGATCAGACCGCCCTCGCGGGAGATGCCGACGCCGTAGAGGATGTCGAAGTCGGCCACGCGGAAGGGCGGGGCCATCTTGTTCTTGACGACCTTCACGCGGGTGCGGTTGCCCACGGCCTCGGTGCCGTCCTTCAGCGTCTCGATGCGGCGGATGTCGAGACGGACCGAGGCGTAGAACTTCAGCGCCTTTCCACCGGTCGTGGTCTCGGGCGAGCCGAACATGACGCCGATCTTCTCGCGGAGCTGGTTGATGAAGATCGCGGTGGTGCCGGTGTTGTTGAGCGCGCCCGCCACCTTGCGCAGCGCCTGGGACATCAGGCGGGCCTGGAGGCCGACGTGGCTGTCGCCCATCTCGCCCTCGATCTCGGCCTTCGGCACCAGGGCTGCCACCGAGTCGATGACCAGCAGGTCGACGGCGCCGGAGCGGATCAGCATGTCGGCGATCTCAAGCGCCTGCTCACCGGTGTCGGGCTGGGAGACCAGCAGCGCGTCGGTGTCGACACCGAGCTTCTTGGCGTACTCGGGGTCGAGGGCGTGCTCGGCGTCGATGAAGGCCGCGATGCCACCGGCCCGCTGGGCGTTGGCCACGGCGTGCAGGGCGACGGTGGTCTTGCCGGAGGACTCGGGACCGTAGACCTCGACGATGCGGCCCCTCGGGAAACCGCCGATGCCCAGGGCCACATCGAGCGCGATGGAGCTGGTCGGGATCACCTCGATGGGCGCGCGGGCGTCGTCGCCGAGACGCATGACGGAGCCCTTGCCGAACTGCCGCTCGATCTGGGCGAGGGCGGTCTCAAGCGCCTTCTCGCGGTCGTTAGCTGCCATGGGAGCCCCCCTGGAGGGTCGCGGGTTGGATCGGTTGCCAGAAAGCTACGGGGTGCCACCGACATTTTCCGGAGAGCACGCCGAGCAGCGTCGGCGGGGTCCAATATAGCCGAACGACTGTTCGAGCGCGGCTCAACGACGACACATGTCCCGGGCCTGTCGAGACGGCCAACCCCATCCGGAAGGCGACATTTCCGAGAATTCCCCTACGGCTGTTGTCAGGGGGCTGACCTGGGGCGATCCTGAAGGCAGCCGACCCCGAGGTGCCGACGTGACCAGCACGTTCAGCCAGCAACGCCTGACCTACCTTGGGTCCCTGTCCGCCGAGTTGTCCCAGCGAGGGCTGGGCAGCCGCATGGTCGGCGGGGACGACCCGGTGCTGTGGGTGTGGCATCCGGAGAGCCTGAGGCAGACGATCGTCTTCGCCACCCCGGCCAGGGAGGGATGGCTCTTCCTGTGGTCCCCGGACGGCCAGGAGAGGGCGGGAGAGCTCCGGCGGGTCGCCGACTCCCTGGAACGCCTGCTGAACGCCTCGGCCCTCTCGGACTGACCCGTCACGGCAGGGCCCGGCCGTACGGGAAGCCCGGAGAGCTCAGGGGTGGCGTATCCCGATCGTCCCGCGCGGGCCGGACGCCCTTACCGTCGTCGCCCTCCGCCGTGGCGTACGTCGTCCGGCCCGCGCCCGCCCGGTCTGCCTGCCGGTTACGGCGGCGGTGACCGCGCGCTCCGGCGGATAGGGATCGGCGGGTCGCCAGTCCTGGCTGTCGCGGCTGTCCGCGCCGTAGCGCGGTACGACCACGGCCAGGAACACGGCCGCGGCCAGGAAAAACAGAAAATTGGTCATTTTTCCAGTCCACTTCCATTGCCCACTGCGTCCATTCTTGGCACGCTTGGGGCAAGTGGCCAGATCCAGTAGAGGACCAAATGGACCGTATTTCCACCGAACGTGACATCGTCGCGCTCCTCGGTGACTGGGCGTCGGGCCGGGGGCCCCTCTACCGCAAGCTGGCGGACGCGCTGACGCGGGCCGTCGAGGACGGGCTGCTGCTCCCCGACGACCGGCTGCCCTCCGAGCGCGGGCTCGGCGAGGCGCTCCAGGTGAGCAGGGCGACCGTGGTCGCGGCCTACCAGGAGCTGCGGGGCGCGGGGCTGCTGTCGAGCCGTCAGGGAAGCGGCACCAGGATCGCCTCGGACGTCAAGGTGCCCAGGCCGACCGCCGACGGGCGGGTGCCGGGCGGCACCGCGATGACGATCTTCCAGCGGCTGATCGACGGGCCCGGCGAGCTGATCTCCGTCGCGGTCGCGGCGGGCGGGGCGGCGCCGGAACTGGCCGTCACGCTGCGCGAGCTGGTCCGCGACGACCTGGACGAGCTGTTGTCTGGACCCGGCTACCACCCCTCGGGGCTGCCCGAGCTGCGTGAGGCCATCGCGGACTACCTGACGAGGAACGGCCTGCCGACCGCGCACGACGAGGTCGTGGTGACCACGGGCGCGCACCAGGGCCTGGTCCTGACGACGGAGCTGTACGTCAGCCAGGGCGCGACGGTGATCGTCGAGACGCCCAACTGGCCCGGCTGCCTGGACGTGTTCCGCTCCGCGGGGGCGCGTCTGGTGACCGTGCCGCTCGACGAGGAGGGCCCGGAGATCCACACGCTCGGCACCGTGCTGCGGGAGCGCAAGCCCTCGCTGCTCTACGTGATGCCGACCTACCACAACCCGACCGGGGTGCTCATGTCGGCGGCGCGCAGGCGCAGGATCGCCGAACTCGCCGCCGAGCACGAGGTGCCCGTCCTTGAGGACAACGCCTACATGACCTACCACCCCGAGTCGGGGGTCGTGCCCGCGCCGCTGGCCGCCTACGCGCCGCCGGGCACGGAGATGCTCTCGCTCGGCTCGCTCGCCAAGGCCGTCTGGGGTGGCCTGCGGATCGGGTGGGTCCGCGGGCCCGCGGAGATCGTGCAGCGGCTCTCCCGGCGCAAGGTCCTGGCCGACATCGGCAGCCCGGTGATCGACCAGGCTCTGGCGGCGAGGCTGATGCCCCGTCTCGACCGGATCCTCGCCGATCGGTCCAAGGAGCTGGGGCTGCAGCTCGACCACATGGACGCCCTGCTGCGGAACCGGCTGCCGAGCTGGCGCTGGCAGCGCCCCGACGGGGGCGGCGCCCTGTGGGTGGAGCTGCCCGGCGTGGACGCCATGGCCTTCGCCCAGGTCGCGGTACGGCACGGCGTGGACGTAGTGCCCGGCGCGGTGATGGACCCGGACGGCGGGCACGCCAACCACATCAGGCTGCCGTTCACCTTCTCCCCCGAGGTCCTCGACGAGCTCGTCCACCGGCTCGCCCGTGCCTGGTCGGAGATCGCCAGGCACGGGCCGGCGCCCGCCGTACAGGTCGTCGTGTGAGGACCGCTACGGCCCTGCGGCCCCCCGCCTGCGCATCAGGCCGTAGAACGTGATGCGCATGACGGGTCTGTCCTGGGCGTCGAGGAACTCCCCGCGCTGCTGGAGGATGCCGCAGTCAGGCCTGGACAGGGAGGCCGCGAGCCCGACGACCGTCGCCCTGCCGGTCAGGACGTCCCCCGGTCTGACCGGCCGCAGCCAGCGAAGCTCCTCCACACCGGGAGAGACCTCCGCCTCGGCGTGCAGCAGGACCCCCTCCGCGTAGAGCCTCATGAACAGCGCCGTCACGTGCCAGCCGCTGGCGATGAGGTCCTCGTCGTCGAGATGGCGGGGCTGCGGGTCGTACATCCGGGCGAACCCGACGATCTCCTCATGGGTGATCTTCTGGCTGCCCAGTTCGAAGACGTCCCCGACCTGGAAGTCCTCAAAGGCGCGCGGCATCGGCGGCCCCTTCCCGCGCCGAGGCGAGCCTGTCCGCCAGCCGGGGGAACAGGGCCAGGGTGTTGTCCTCGAACGGGATCTGTCCCGCCTCGGCCAGGTGGCGCAGGGTCTCGGCGACGACCGCGTCCCGCATGAACGGGAAGTCCGTGCCGAACAGGACGTTCTCCCTGCCCGTCACCTCCGCCAGGCAGGCCAGCGTCGCGGGTGAGGCGGCCTGGGCCGTCTCGTAGTACAGCCGCCGCAGCTCACCCGCCACGTCCACCTCGCCCGCCCCGGGCAGCACCCAGGTCGCCGCAAGCTCCAGGCGCCAGGCCAGGTACGGCACCGTGCCGCCCGCGTGGGCCAGGACGAACCGGATGTCGCGGCAGCGGGTGAGGGTGCCGCCGAAGAGCAGGTCGGCGACCGCCCGCGTGGTGTCCATGACGAAGTCGACGAGCGGGGGCGGGACCTTGGCGGCGAATCCCGGCCCGCCGACGCAGTCGCACCGGTACGCCGGGTTCGGGTGGACGAAGACCACGGCCCCGCGCCGGTCGAGCTCGTCGAAGACCGGGGCGAACGCCGGGTCGCCCAGATAGCGGCCGTCGGCCAGGCTCGCGCTCATGACGACCCCGTCGAGGCCGAGCACGTCGAGCGCGTACTCGATCTCAGCCAGGGCCGCCTCGACGTCGGGCAGGGGCAGGACGGCCAGGGCGCCGAACCTGCCGGGGAAGTCGCGCACCAGCTCGGCCGACCACTCGTTCGCCTGCCGTACCAGAGAGGAAGCGCCCTGGCCGAGCGCGGCGTCCGGCAGGAGTATCGACAGGATCGCCGCCCGGACGCCGTTGGCGTCCATCACCCGCAGGGAGTCCTCGACCGTCCACTCGGGGAGGGGGACGCCCGGTGCCATGTGCGTCACCCCTCTCCGGCGCAGCTCGGCGATCAGCGGCGGGTGGTAGCTGTGGTGGTGCACATCGATCCAGCCGCCGCCCATCTCAGATCTTCGCGATCTTCGGCAGCTGGCTCAGCGCCTCGTCGAGCTGGGCCTGGGGGATCGTGTAGTCCTCCAGCTCACCGGCCAGGTAGGCGTCGAAGGCGCCCAGGTCGAAGTGGCCGTGCCCGGACAGACCGAACAGGATGGTGCGCTCGCGGCCCTCCTCCTTGGCCGCGAGTGCCTCCTGCACGGCGCCGCGCAGCGCATGCGACGACTCCGGCGCCATGACGAAGCCCTCGCTCCTGGCGAACCGGACGGCCTCGGCGAACACCTCGCCCTGCTCGTAGGCGCGGGCCTCGATGTAGCCCTGCTCGTGCAGCGCGCACAGGGTAGGGGCGTCACCGTGGAAGCGCAGCCCGCCCGCGTGGATGGGCGCGGGCATGAAGCCGTGGCCGACCGTGCGCATGGGCAGCAGCGGCCCGAGCCCCGCGGAGTCGGGGTAGTCGTAGGTGTAGGTGCCCCGGGTGAGCGTCGGGCAGGCGGTGGGCTCGGCAGCGACGAACCTGGTCTGCGGCCGCTCCCCGGAGAGCCGGTCGGCCATGAAGGGGAAGACCAGCCCGGAGAAGTTGGAGCCCCCGCCGACGCACCCGACCACGACGTCGGGGTAGTCGCCCGCCATCTCCAGCTGGCGCTTGGCCTCAAGACCGATGACGGTCTGGTGCAGCACCACGTGGTTCATGGCCGAGCCGAGGGCGAACTTGGTGTCGTCGTGGGCCAGGGCGTCCTCGACGGCCTCGCTGATGGCGATGCCCAGGCTGCCGGACGACTCGGGGTCCTTGGCGAGGATGTCGCGGCCCGCCTGGGTGCGCTCGGTCGGGGACGGGAAGACCTCGGCGCCCCAGGTGTGCATGAGCGAGCGGCGGTAGGGCTTCTGGTGGTAGGAGGCACGCACCATGTAGACCGTGACGGCGACGCCGAACAGGCTGCCCGCGAAGGACAGCGCCGAGCCCCACTGCCCGGCGCCGGTCTCCGTCGTGAGACGCCGTACGCCCTCGTTGGCGTTGTAGTAGACCTGCGGGATCGCGGTGTTGGGCTTGTGCGAGCCCGCGGGCGAGACGCCCTCGTACTTGAAGTAGATCTTCGCCGGGGTGTCCAGCGCCTTCTCCAGGCGGTCGGCCCGCACCAGGGGGCTCGGCCGCCACATCCGGTAGATGTCGCGAACCTGCTCGGGGATGTCGATCCAGCGCTCCGGGGAGAACTCCTGCTCGATCACCGCCTGCGGCAGCAGCGGCGCGAGGTCCTCGGGGCGCAGCGGCTCGTGGGTGACGGGGTTGAGGTACGGCGGCAGCGGGGTGGGCAGGTCGGGCAGGATGTTGTACCACTGCTGGGGCAGGTCGTTCTCCGCCAGGATGAACTTCTTCACGGATCTACCGGTCCTTCCGTTCGGAACTGCGGCTAGAACTGCGGCGCGGCACTGGGGGCGCGCAGCGTGCCGAGGTGCTTGTGCCAGAGATGATCAGGATTCTCCTCGACCTGGCGGGTGATCTCTCGCATTTTGGTCAACGCGACCGGCTCACCGCCGTCGTAGACGTCGCCCTGGAGCATCTTCAGCACGTCGAGGCGGTATCTCGGGTCGGCCACGAAGGCCGTGAACAGGATGTTGAGGCGGTAGTAGATCGAGATGAACTCGTACCAGTTGCTCACGGCGTTGCGCAGCTTGCCCTCGTAGTTCGCGAAGGAGGGCTTGGTGAAGTCGCCCCGTTCGGCCGCCGCGAGGATGTCGTAGGAGGCGATCCTGGCGCTGTTCATGGCCACGCTGACGCCGCTGGAGAAGATCGGGTCGACGAAGCGGGCGGCGTCGCCGATCATCAGCCAGCCGTCGCCGCAGATCTCCCGCATGGCGTAGCTGTAGTCGCCCTCGGGCTTGAACGGCCTGACCTGCTTGCTCGCGCGCAGCGCCTCGGCCAGCTCGGGGCGGCTCTCCACGCACCTCCAGAAGAAGGTCTCCCAGTCGGACCCGGACTCGCTGAAGTGCTTCTTCTGGGTGACGACCCCGATGCTGGTGACCGTGTCGGTGATGGGGATCTGCCACACCCAGGTGTCGGTGATGGGCAGGAAGTGGACGAAGATGTAGTCGCTCTGCTCCTTGCTGACCGACAGCGCGCCACGGTCGAGCCCGTCGAACCAGGTGTGCACCGCGTACTGGTTGAACACCGGGTCGGAGACCTTGAGCTTGAGCTGCCTGCCGAGGAAGGTGTTGCGCCCGCTGGCGTCGATCACCATCCTGGCCCGGATGTCGGTCTCCCTGCGGCCCATGCTGAAGACCAGCTTGGGCTCGGGCTCGGAGAAGTCGACCCGGCGCACGCGGATGCCCTCGTAGACCTTGGCGCCGAGCGACTCGGCGTGCTGCAGCAGGATCAGGTCGTACAGCCCGCGGTCCACGTGGTAGGTGTAGTCCTGGTTCACCCCCGCCTGGTCACGCTCGCTGAAGTCGATCTCGGCCGTGCCGAAGCCGTGGGAGACCTCGAAGCCCAGGGTGGGGATCTTCGAGTCGATCGCCGAGGTCCAGGCGGCGCCGTACTTCCTGGGGAAGCCCGCGGCCTCGATCTTCGGCAGCGCGCCGATGTCGGACAGCACGGGGGTGGTCGCGGGGATCAGGGACTCCCCCACGTGCTCACGCGGGAAGATCGCGCTCTCGAACACACCGCAGGACAGCCCGGCCTGCGACAGGTAGGAGGCCATCGTGGATCCCGCGGGACCGCCCCCGATGATCGCGATGTCGAAGTCAACGTCAGACATGATTGGCCTTCCCCTCGTGGACACGTTCACGGGCACACCGGTACACGTTCACTCGCTCACTCGCCGCCGAGCCGTACGACGAGGGCGCTGATGCTCCGCAGGTCCTTGAAGTTCCCGCCGACCATCTCCTCCATGGGGATCTCGATCCCGTACTGTTCCCTGATGAATCCGACGAGCCGGGTGGTCGTGAGCGAATTGAGAATTCCCCATTCGAGCAACGGGGTCTCCGGCTCGATCTCCACGTCCGAGGTGTCAAGGATTCTTTCCTGCAGGTATTTGCGGAGTACGTCGGAGACCTCCGAACCGTTCATTAGCAGCTCCCGTCTCGTGGGTGACCCATCGGGCGGTCACGCCGCCGTGGCCGTGGATCTGGGCACGACCACCGGCACGAGACTACGAAGCGGCGCTCTGACTGTCCTCCTGACAAATATTGAACTTCACCCTCCGCGAGCCCTCCGGGGGACAGGGTTTCTCCTCCTTTCGTAGGGGGTGGAAAGGACGAGCCTCCCCACGTTTCCCGGTTTCCGGGACAGAAGGGTTGAGTACGGCTTCCGCTGGAATGATGAGGACAGCCGAAAGCGGCCGATCCTAAGCTTCCGAGAGTGGATTTCGCCTGGGATCCCGACCAGCGGGAGCGATACGAGCTGGTCCGGGAAAAGACACGTACATGGCCGGTGACCGAGAACGGGTTCCTCACCCGTGAGGACTGGGGGCGGTGCGCGGCGCTCGGGCTGACGGGCCTGTCCGTGCCCGTGGAGTACGGCGGCGGCGGACTCGGCTTCCTGGACACGGCGCTGACCGTCGAGGCCTTCGGCAGGGGCTGCCAGGACATGGGGCTGGTCTTCGCCACCATGGCGCACCTTTTCGCCTGCGCGATGCCCGTCGCCGAGCACGGCCGCGAGGAGCTGCGGGCGGCGACGCTCCCCGGGCTGTGCTCCGGCGACCTCGTCGGCGCCAACGCGATCACCGAGGAGGGGGCGGGCTCCGACGTCACCGCGATGACGACGCGCGCGGTCGCCGACGGCGACGACTACGTCATCACCGGGGTCAAGTCCTTCGTGAGCAACGCGCCGATCGCGGACGTCTTCACGGTCTACGCCTCGACCGACCCGGCCTTCGGGCACATGGGGGTGAGCGCCTTCGCCGTGTCGCGCCGTACGCCGGGACTGACCGTCGGCGAGCCGTTCCGCAAGGTGGGGCTGGAGAGCGTCCCTGCGGCGGAGGTCACCTTCGACGGGTGCCGGGTGCCGGCGAGCGCCATGCTCGGCGTGCGGGGGCAGGGGGCGGCGATCTTCCAGTCGTCGATGCGCTGGGAGCGCACCTGCCTGTTCGCCGGATACGTGGGCCTGACGGAACGGCTGCTGGACGCGGTGGTCGAGCACGCCGGGGAACGCAGGCAGTTCGGCCGCCGCATCTCGGACAACCAGGCGGTCTCCCACCGCGTCGCGCGGCTGCGGCTGCGCCTTGAGGCGGCGCGGCTGCTGCTGTGGCGGGCCTGCTGGCGGCTCGACCGGGGTGAGCGGGCCGTGCTCGACGTCGCGATGGCCAAGCTGGCGGTCAGCGAGGGCGCGGTGCGGGCCGGTCTCGACGCCGTGCAGATCTTCGGCGGGGCGGGCATCCGCGGTGCGGCGGGGGTGGAGCGCGCGCTGCGGGACGCGCTGCCCTCGACCGTCTTCTCCGGCACCTCGGAGATCCAGCTCGAACAGATCGTCAAGGAGCTGGGGCTGTGAGACTGCACGAACTCGTCCGTGAGAGCGCCCGCCGCGACCCCACCGCGCTCGCCGTCGCCGGGCCCGACGCCTCCCTGACCTACGGCGAGCTGGACGCCGAGGCGGACCGCCTGGCCCACGCGCTGGCCGCGACCGGTGTACGGCGGGGCGACCGGGTGGCGCTCTGGCTCGACAAGTCGGCGCGGGCCGTGGTCGCGACCCAGGCGGTGCTGCGCCTTGGGGCCGCCTACGTGCCCGTCGACCCGCTCAGCCCGGTCGAGCGGGCCGTGCACCTCGTGCGTGACTGCGCGCCGCGTGCCGTGGTCACCACGCCCGAGCGGCTGCGGACGCTCGAACTCAACGGCGTCGAGGTGCCCGCGCCCGGTCCGGGGCCCGAGGGGACGCCACCGCCGCTGCCCGAGCCGGAGGGGACGGCCGACGACCTGGCCTACATCCTCTACACCTCGGGCTCGACCGGCGTGCCGAAGGGGGTCTGCCTGTCGCACCGCAACGCGCTGGCCTTCGTCGGCTGGGCCGCCGCCGAGCTGGAGGCCGTCCCCGGCGACCGGTTCGCCAACCACGCCCCCTTCCACTTCGACCTGTCGGTGCTCGACCTGTACGTCGCCTTCCACGCGGGGGCCTCGGTGCACCTGATCCCGCAGGAGACGGCCTACGCGCCGCGCCTGCTGGTCGAGTTCCTGCTCGGCCGCCGGATCACCGTGTGGTACTCGGTACCCTCGGCGCTGATCCTGATGGCCCGTGACGGCGGGCTGCTCGACACGCGCCCGACCGCGCTGCGCGCGCTGCTGTTCGCGGGCGAGCCGTACCCCGTGACGCATCTGCGCGGGCTGCGCGAGCACCTGGCCGGGGTGCGCATGCTCAATCTGTACGGCCCGACGGAGACCAACGTGTGCACCTTCCACGAGGTCGGTGAGGTTCCCAAGGACCAGACGCTGCCGGTGCCGATCGGGCGGGCCTGCTCCGGCGACCGGGTGTGGGCCGTCAGGCAGGACGGGGGCGTTGCCGGTCCCGGCGAGGAGGGGGAACTGGTCGTCGAGGGGCCGACGGTGATGCTGGGCTACTGGGGCGCCCCACCGCAGGCCGGGCCGTACGCGACGGGAGACCGGGTGGTGCTGCGGGAGGACGGCGAGTACGACTTCCTCGGCAGGAGTGACGGACAGGTCAAGATCCGGGGGTACCGGGTCGAGATCGGGGAGATCGAGGCGGCGCTGCAGGCCCATCCCGCCGTCGGCGACGCGGCCGTCGTGGTGACCGGCAGCGGGATCGACGCCAGGCTCGTCGCCTATCTGGTGCCCTCGGGGACCGAGCGCCCGAACCTGCTGGAGATCAAGCGCCACTGCGCCGCCGTACTGCCCCGGCACATGATCGTCGATGCCGTCCGGCACGTCGAGGAGCTGCCCAGGACGCCGAACGGCAAGGTCCACCGTCGCCTGCTCGCCGCGGAGGCACGATGACGCCGACTCCCACGGGCACGGTCGACCTCGATCCCCGCCCGTCCGGGTCCCAGACCCCGCGTCGCGGGAAGGGCACCCTCACCTATGTCCTGACCGCGGTCCTGCCCGCGCTGGCGGCCCTCGGTCTGCTGGTGATGCTGGGGACCTCCACCGATTCCGCGCGGACGCCCCCGGGGTCGGGTCCCCTCGACCACAGCGTCCAGTTGTTCGCCGCGATAGCCGTGGTCATCCTGGCCGCCAGGCTCTTCGGGCGGCTGGCCAGGAGCGTGGGGCAGCCGCCCGTCGTCGGGGAGATCTTCGCCGGGCTCTGCCTCGGCCCCTCGGTGCTCGGCGCGCTCCTGCCCGGCGCGAGCGCCTGGCTCTTCCCCACGGAGGTGCGTCCCGTCCTGCAGGGACTGGCCGACCTGGGGCTGATCGCCCTGATGTTCGTGGTCGGCCAGGAGACGAAGCAGACCTCCTTCCGCGGGCAGGGCGGGGCCGCCGTGACGATCGCCCACGCGGGCATCGCGGGTCCCTTCCTCGGCGGCGCGCTCCTGGCGAGCCTGCTCTACCGCGACTGGGCGGGTCCGCAGGCCAGCCCGGTGGTCTTCGCGATGTTCCTCGGCTCCGCCCTGTCGATCACGGCCTTCCCGGTGCTCGCCCGCATCCTGGTCGAGCGGAACATGTTCCGCACCCCGCTGGGGCGGCTGAGCATGCTGTGCGCGGCCATCGCCGACGTGGTCGCCTGGTGCCTGATCGCCGCGATGACCGCGGTGGCCGGCCGGGACACCCCGGCCAGGGCGGTGCTCACCGTGACGCTGGTGATCGTGTACGGCGTCGCGATGACCTGGCTGGTCCGGCCCTGGCTGGCCAGGGTCCTCACCGCGCTCGAAGGCCGTGCGGAGATCCGCCTGCTGGTGCTGCTGGCGGGTCTGCTCGCCTCCTCCGCGGTGACGTCGGCGATCGGGATCCACGCGATCTTCGGCGCGTTCCTGTACGGCCTGTGCTGCCCGGCGGGGTCCCTCACCCGGCTGACCGAGCGGATCAACTCCGTCTCCGGCCTTCTGCTGCTGCCGTTCTTCTTCGTTGGCACGGGGCTGCGCACCGACGTCTGGCGCAGCGGGTTCGACGCCTCGCTGGTGGGCGTCACCGCGCTCGTCGTGGCGGTCGCGATGCTGGGCAAGCTGGCGGGCCCGATGCTGATGGCCCGTTCGACCGGGTTGAGCTGGCCGGACTCCGCCTCTCTTGGCGTGCTGCTCAACGCCAGGGGGCTGACGGAGCTGGTCGTGCTCAACCTCGGTCTCGCCCTGGGGCTGCTCAGCGAGCGGTTGTTCGTGGTGCTGGTCGCCATGGCGCTGGTGACGACCGCGGCGACGGCCCCGCTACTCTCGCTGCTCGGCCGTCTGACGGCCCGTCAGCGGGACGGAGGGGCCCGCCGGCTGTAGCCCGACCAGCAGGCCCACGACGACCAGGGCGGCCCCGGCGAACTCCGGCCAGCCGGGGTGGCCCGTGCCCAGGACGACGGCGGCGACGATGGTGCCCAGCGGCAGGAAGCCGGAGAACAGGCCCGCCCGCTCGGCGCCGAGGCGGGGCAGCGCGTCGTACCAGCAGAAGAACGCGAAGGCGGTCACGACCACGGCGAGGTAGGCCAGCGCCGCGGCCTCGGAGGCCGTGGGCATCCGCAGCATCCGTGGCCCGTCCACGACGGCCCCGGCGACCAGCAGCAGCGGCACGGCGGCGGCGGCCGAGTAGGCGGCGACCCTGATGGCGCCGAGCTTCGGCAGCAGCGGGATCGCCAGCAGCGAGAAGCCGACCTCCCCGCCGAGCGCTCCCAGCGCGAGCAGCACCCCGACGAGCGTCGCGCCGCCGAGGCCGATGGTGACAGCCGCCCCGGTGGCGACCACGACCGCCGCGACCACGACGTGCGGGGTCGGTCTCCTGCCCTCCATGAGCGGCGTCGCCACCGCGAAGACGATGGGGACGGTGGCCACGATCGTGCCGACCATCGCCGGGTCGGCGTAGCGGGTCGACTCGACGATGAACACGTTGAACGCCGCGAGCCCGACCAGGGCCAGGAGCGCGACGAGGAGGATCTCGCGGCGGTTCAGCCTGACCGGCGGCAGCCGCCTGGCCCTCGCGACGGCGAACAGCAGGACCGCGCCGACGGCGTAGCGCACCGCCTGCCCGCCGTACACCGGGTAGCCGTGAAGCGCAGGAGAGACCCCCGTCAGCGTGCCGACGCAGAACATCGCGGTCGCGGCGCCGATCATGCCGCGCCGCCTGTCGGCCTTGTCTCGTATGAACGTCACGGAGTGCCATCGTGGCAAGCACGGCGATCTTGTGGAAGTGCCAATGGGCGGACAAGTGGACTGACCTCCCGTTACGCGTTGGCCGCCCGGCTGCGTTCCTCCTGTGGATACCTCCTGCGGGACAGGTGGGCGGGGTTCTCCCCCACCTTCATCAGGCCCGTCTCGTAGGCGTAGATCACCGCTCCCGCACGATTGCGCAGATGCTTCTTGTGCAGCACGTTCTGGACGTGGGACTTGACGGTGCTCTCGCTGAGTGACAGGTCCCTGGAGATCTCCGCGTTGGTGTAGCCGCGGGCCAGCAGGCGCAGCACGTCCAGTTCCCTGTTCGTCATGTCGGCGACCGGCGGCGTCCGCGGCGACCCGGCCGCCACGGTCCTGACGGCCCGCTGGCACGCCTCGGGGGCGAGGAGGGAGTATCCGGCCGACAGCATCCTGATCGCGGCGCGCAGTTCCTCGGCGGAGGCGTTGGTGAACAGCAGCCCCCCGACCTCCGGTTCGGCCACGTCGAGGGAGCGGGCGTCCCAGACGTCGACGAGCGCGAGGAAGCGGGGGGCCTCGCCGGGCAGCTCGGCCGCGATCTTCCTGGCCGCCTCAAGGGAGTCGGCGCAGTCGCTGAGCGGTCCCATCACGACGACCTCGGGGCACAGGTCGCGGATGCTGCGGATGGTGTCCGCCGAGTCGGTCGTCTCACCGGTCACCGCCATGTCTCCGGTCTCGTCGAGGATCTCCCTCAGTCCGATCCGGAGAAGCGTGCGGCTCTCGGCCAGAAGGACCGTTTTCTTCGGGGTGGCATTCTTCATCGTCACCGTATCTGGCCTGGGAAATCGCGGTTTCGGCGGCTCTTTTCCCGCGCGCCCGGGGACACGGCGGGAGGTCACGGACGTTCCAGAGCATGGGGTACGGCCGCCGCCGGCGGGGGCCGGACGGGCCGTCCTCCTGGTGGGCCCGTCCCTGACGAGCGAACCAGGGGTCATGGGGTGGGTCGGCTCGCGGTCGACAAGAGACACAGCGGACAGACCCCCACTATCCGGATACTCATACCTCGGGTATACAACAGCGCGATCGCAATGTATCTACCAATTTTTGTGACTTAACCCTCGCTATTTGCGACCGGAACGATATTCGGCCAGGTGGCGGCCTTACGGGAAAAGTCGATCAACGTATCGAACCATACGGAATCCGACAGGACTCAACGGAACAGGCCGCCGCCGATGAGTAGGGCATGACACATGACTTGCGGGTTTACCCTGCTGAACGCCGCATCGGGGAAAGGAGGGCAAGTCCCCCGGGCGCGGGCGTTCAAGATCGGCCCCAGGAAAGGGATGACCATATCGTTCGACATTTCGCGCCGGGGGCCGTGGCGTCGAGGGTTGTTCAACGCAGCCGTGCGGCGACGTCGGCGGTGACGCACACGGCCCGCCAGACCTCCTTGGCCGCGACACCGTCGGCCAGCGCCTGGTTGACGGTCCTGCCGCCCAGGGCCGCGATGACGTAGTCCTGGGCCCACGACTCGGCGTATCCGGCACCGAAGTGCGTGTTCATCCGGCTCCAAAACTCCGACAGGCGCATCACTCCAGTATGGGACACCCCCGGACGTCCCTAACTCCGCAGCGCCCTCTCGATCGCGGCGAGGGTCTCCTCCTCCAGCATCTCCCCGTGCCCGCCGACGAAGTAGCGCTCGACCATCTCGAACACCACGGTCTCGCTCCCGGCGACCTTCTCCGCGACGTACTCGGGCCCCGCCTTGGCGGAGGCGTCGCTGCGCAGATAGGTCAGGTCCGCGAAGTACGGCGTGACCCACGGCAGCGAGTTACGGGTGAACGAGTCACCCACGAGGAGAGTCCTGGGTTTGTAGAGCGGCGCCCCGGTGGAGGCGTTCGCGGTGGTGAACGAGGTGGGAAGCTGGGTGTCGTCCTGTCCGGTGCGCCGTACCCCCTGCCTGACCAGGGACCATCGGTCGATGGTCTCCTCGCGTGGCGTGCCCAGCATCGGCCCCAGGTCACCGACCCTCGGTGCCTGCCCGATCCGCACCAGGCGGGTCCCGCGCTCCAGCTTCGGATCGAGCGCCCGTGCCAGGGTCGCGCCGTACAGTCCGCAAGAGCGCTCGTTCCAGTGGCTGTCGGTCCGCCAGTAGGTCGGCGCGCCGGTCTCCCGGCGCAGCCGTTCGAGCGGGCCCCGCAGGTCCACGTATCCGGGCAGGTCGGCCCGCTGGAGTGCCGTCCAGAACTCCTGTTTGCGCCTTTCCAGGCACCGTTGGCCGAGGAAGCGCCCGGGGAGCTCGTCGGGGTGGGCCGTGGTCTTGTCGGGGGCGACGGTGAGGACGAACCTCCTGCCCGACCTCCGTACGGTCTCGGCCAGTCTGCGGGTCCGCTCCAGGGTCTCGGCGACGCTCCAGCGCGGCCCGCACGCCTCGATCACGTCGTCGCCGAAGTAGAGCCAGCCGTCACGGCCCTCGACGACGTGGGGATAGGTCGGTTTCCTACCGGTGTTGTACGACGGCGGCTGGCCGAACACCCCCTCGGACAGGGTGACGTTTCCGCGTACGGCGTGCTGCCGCAGCGGCAGGTGCGCCACGGCCCATGACTCGGTCTCGGGGATGAAGTCCCAGCCCTTCGACAGCGAGGGGAACTCGGGCAGCTTCCTGTTCTCGATCTCCACGGCCCGCTCCCCCAGGGCGAAGGCCAGCGCGGGCCCGAAGAAGAACAGCCCCGCGACCAGCAGTCTCGGCAGCCGCCGCCTCGCGAGGGGACGGCCACGCCGTTCGGAGGACGTCGCCTCGGTCCTGACGGCGGTCATCTTCCGTCTCCCCTCAGAACTGGTAGTACAGGAAAGGGCTGAAGGTGCCCGCGGCGACCAGCACCCCCGCGTAGGGGGCAGCTACCCAGGTCATCGCGGCCCGCACCACCCGCACCGCGCCTCCCCTGCCCGACTCGATCAGCGGGCCGAGCGTGAGCGAGGCGGGCAGCAGCACGACCGTCAGCGCGAGCGCGAGGGTGAGCGCCCGCTGGTGGGTGAGCGCGAAGGCCGCGAACTCGTCCAGCTCACCCGGCGTCCAGACGAACATCGCCCGCAGCACCTCCCCCGCCTCGGTCATGCTCTCCGCGCGGAAGAACACCCAGCCGACCACGACCAGCAGGAACGTCACCGCGCGACGCGCCAGCGTGGCCAGTGCGGTTCCCGGGGGACGGTCCCAGCCGAGCAGCCGTTCGACGACCAGGAGAGCGCCGTGGTAGAGCCCCCAGACCAGGAAGGTCCAGTCGGCACCGTGCCAGAAGCCGCAGAGCACGAAGATGACCAGCAGGTTGCGGTAGGTCGCCAGGGTGCCGCCGCGGTTGCCGCCCAGCGGGATGTAGACGTAGTCGCGGAACCAGCGCGAGAGCGACATGTGCCAGCGCCGCCAGAAGTCCGTGACGGAGTAGGCGGAGTAGGGCCGGTTGAAGTTCTCCGGGAGCCGGAAGCCGAGCATCGTGCCCAGGCCGATGGCCATGTCGGAGTAGCCGGAGAAGTCGAAGTAGATCTGGACGGTGTAGGACAGCGCGGCCAGCCAGGCGGTCGGGGTCGTGATCTGGCCGCCCGCCTGGGCGAACGCGGCGTCGGCGACCGGGGCGATCGTGTCGGCGACGACCACCTTCTTGACCAGGCCGAGCGCGAACCGGGGGAAACCTGCGGCGAAGTCGCCGAACCGGTCGCGCCGCGTCTCGGTGAGCTGCTCGGAGATCTCGTGGTAGCGGACGATCGGCCCGGCGACGAGCTGGGGGAACATCGCGATGTAGGTGACGAACCCGACCGGACTGCGCTGGGCGGGCCTGCTGCCCCGGTAGACGTCCACCACGTAGGACAGGTGGTGGAAGGTGAAGAACGAGATCCCGATCGGCAGGGCGATCTCCACGATCGGGGTGTGCCCGAGCCCCAGCGCGCTCGACAGCGCGTCCGCCTGCCTGCTGGCGAACCCGCCGTACTTCCACACGGCCAGGATCGCCAGGTCCCAGCCGACCGCCGCGACCAGCAGCCCCCTGCGCGCGCGTGGCCGCTCGCGCGCCCACGCCGAGCCGACCGCCAGTCCCGCGCCGTAGTTGACGGCGATCGCCGAAAGCAGCAGCACGACGTACGGCCCGGCGCCCCAGGTGTAGAAGACCAGGCTGACCACGGCGACGAGCCCGTTGCGCCAGTGCCTTGGCAGCACCCAGTAGGCGAGCAGGGTCGCGGGCATGAAGAACCACAGGAACAGCGGGGACGAGAAGGACATCAGGGTTCCAGGTCGGTCTCGGCTCGGACGGCCGGATGGGTCGTTCTCACCGTTCCCCTGCTTCCCTCACCCTGAAATCACACGACATATCAAGACTTGACCATGCCGATATCCGTGGCCCCGGTGGGTACGGCCCGCGTCCTTCGTCAAACTGCCGGAAACGGCACTCTCAGCGACGAACGGCCCCCCGGCATGGGTCAGTATAGCGACACTTGATCGACTTCCGGGGGACCAAGCATGCCTTTCCGGGATACCCCTTGATAAGGGCGGCTTCGACCCACGGTAAACGTCGGCCCGGAATTTACCGGATAAATCCTATTTGGTCATAGGACGCGGGAGCCGTACATCTCGCCGAGGGGGTCGGCGAGCAGCTCCAGACGGGCGCCGTCGGGGTCGCGGAAGTAGATGGAGGCGCCGCTCTCGATCTGGTGCGGCACGCCCGCCGCCTCCAGCTTGCCGCGCAGCCGTTCCCAGGTCGCCGGATCGACGGACAGCGCGATGTGGTGCAGGCCGCCGAGCACCTCCCGGTAGGGACCGAGATCCAGGCCGGGGAAGTCGAAGAAGGCCAGCAGATTGCCGTTGCCGACGTCGAAGAAGAAGTGGTTCGACCCCCGGTAGTCGCGGTTCTCGACGATCTCGGTGAGGGGGAACTCCAGCAGGTCCTGGTAGAAGGCGATCGTGGTCTCGACGTCCGAGCAGAGCAGCGCGACGTGGTGCACTCCCCTGACGCTGCTCCGCGGGCGGTGCTCCCTGAGGTGCTCCACCCTGATCCGCTCACGTGCCGCCTCGATGGCGGGGTGGTCGACGCTCATCGCTCACGCTCACCGGCTTGGTTGCTCACCCGGGATCTATCTCCGCCTTGGCGATGGATGAACCTTTTCTTACTCCTGCCCTTCAAGAACCGAACATCAGGCATTAAGGGCGACTTATGGTGATCTTTCCCCCACCGGTGGGCTGGAGGGTGGGGGACGGATTCTGTCGGTGGGGCCCTGCACTATGGAGCGGTGGGCCGGGCCGTCCGGTCCGGCGAGGACGAGGGGGCGATCCACGTGTGTGAGACCGGCGATCCCGCGGGTGGGGCGCTCGACCTTTTCACCCCCGTGACCAGGCAGTGGTTCACCGGGGCCTTCTCCGCCCCGACCGCCGCCCAGGAGGGGGCGTGGACGTCGATCGCCAAGGGCGACAACACCCTCGTGGTCGCCCCGACCGGGTCGGGCAAGACGCTGGCCGCGTTCCTGTGGTCGCTCGACCGGCTCGCGGCGCGCGAGGAAGAGGAGGAGTCACCCCGGCGGTGCCGGGTGCTGTACGTGTCCCCGCTCAAAGCGCTGGCGGTCGACGTCGAGCGCAACCTCAGGGCGCCGCTGGCCGGGCTGCGGCAGACCGCGCGGCGGCTCGGGCTGCCGGTGCCGGAGATCTCGGTGGCGATCCGCTCCGGCGACACCTCCGCCGAGGAGCGCAGGCGCTTCGCCGCCAAGCCGTCCGACATCCTCATCACCACCCCGGAGTCGCTGTTCCTGCTGCTGACCAGCCAAGCCCGCGAGGCGCTGCGCGGCGTCGAGACCGTCATCCTCGACGAGGTGCACGCGGTCGCGGCGACCAAGCGCGGCGCGCACCTGGCCCTCAGTCTCGAACGGCTCGACGCCCTGCTCGCCCAGCCCGCCCAGCGTGTCGGCCTGTCGGCGACCGTGCGCCCGGTGGGCGAGGTCGCGACCTTCCTCGGCGGCCGGCGACCCGCCGTGGTGGTCCAGCCGCCCTCGGACAAGGTGATCGAGGTCGAGGTCGTCGTGCCCGTCGAGGACATGACCGAGCTCGACGCCCCCGTACGGCCCGCCGAGCCCGGCGACGAGGAGCGGTGGCTGACCGGCCCCGCGCCCAGACGCTCCATCTGGCCGCACGTCGAGGAGCGGCTGTTCGACCTGATCGGGCGGCACCGCTCGACGATCGTGTTCGCCAACTCGCGGCGGCTGGCCGAGCGGCTGTGCACCCGCCTCAACGAGCTGGCCTGGCAGCACGGCGCCGCCGCGGAGGACCAGCAGGAACCCGCTCCCCCGGTCTCCCTGGCGACCCCGGCCGAGATGATGGCGCAGGCCGGTGCCTCGAAGGGCGCGCTCCCCGAGATCGTCCGGGCCCACCACGGATCGGTCTCCAAGCAGGAGCGTTCCCAGATCGAGGAGGCGCTGAAGTCGGGGCGGCTGCCCGCGGTCGTCGCGACCTCCAGCCTGGAGCTCGGCATCGACATGGGCTCCGTCGACCTGGTGGCGTGCGTCGAGTCGCCGCCGAGCGTGGCCAGCGGCCTGCAGCGCATCGGCAGGGCCGGTCACCAGGTCGGAGCGGTCTCCCGTGGCGTGATCTTCCCCAAGTACCGTGGCGACCTGGTCCAGACGGCCGTGGTGGCCGAGCGGATGCGCGACGGGCTGATCGAGGAGCTGCGCTACCCGCGCAACCCGCTCGACGTGCTGGCCCAGCAGATCGTGGCGATGACCGCGCTCGAAGACTGGACGGTCGACGAGCTGGAGACGGTGGTACGGCGTGCCGCGCCGTACCACGGGCTGCCCCGCAGCGCGCTTGAGGCGACGCTCGACATGCTCGCAGGGCGCTACCCCAGCGAGGAGTTCGCCGAGCTGCGGCCGCGCGTCGTGTGGGACCGGGTCACCGGCACGCTGAGCGGGCGGCCCGGCTCCCAGCGTCTCGCGGTGACCAACGGGGGCACGATCCCCGACCGCGGGCTGTTCGGCGTGTTCCTCGTCGGGGAGAAGTCCTCCCGGGTGGGCGAGCTGGACGAGGAGATGGTCTACGAGTCCCGCGCCGGGGACGTGTTCGTGCTGGGCGCGACCTCGTGGCGGATCGAGGACATCACGGCCGACCGGGTCCTGGTCTCTCCCGCCCCGGGCCAGCCGGGCAAGCTGCCGTTCTGGCACGGCGACAGCGCGGGCCGCCCCGCCGAGCTGGGCAGGGCGATCGGCGCGTTCCTCCGTGAGATGTCCACCGCGGGAGCGGATTCCGGTGCCGCGCGGAAGCCGAAGGAGGAGGCCGCCGGGGCGCGCGAGGCGGCCCTGGCCCGCATCAAGGCGGCCGGGCTCGACGACCTGGCCTCCGCGAACCTGCTGTCCTACCTGGCCGAGCAGCGGGAGGCGACCGGATACGTGCCCGACGACCGGACGCTGCTGGTCGAGCGCTTCCACGACGAGCTGGGCGACTGGCGGGTCGTCGTGCACTCGCCGTACGGTGCCAGGGTGCACGCGCCGTGGGCCCTGGCGATCGGGCGGCGGCTGCGGGAGCGCTACGGCACCGACGTCCAGGCGGTGCACTCCGACGACGGCATCGTGCTGCGCGTCCCCGACACGCTCTCCGGACCGCCCTCGGACCTCGCGGTCTTCGACGCTGACGAGATCGAGCGGATCGTCACCGAGGAGCTCGGCGGCTCCGCGCTGTTCGCGGCGCGCTTCCGCGAGTGCGCTGGCCGATCGCTGCTCCTGCCCAAACACACGCCGGGCAGACGCACCCCGCTGTGGCAGCAGCGGCAGCGGGCCTCGCACCTGCTCAACGTCGCGGGGCGATACGCCTCCTTCCCGGTGGTGCTCGAGACGATGCGCGAGTGCCTGCAGGACGTGTTCGACGTTCCGGGGCTGGCCGCGCTCATGCGCGACATCGCGGCCAGGCGGGTGCGGCTGGTCGAGGTCGAGACCGGACAGGCGTCGCCGTTCGCGGCGTCGCTGCTGTTCAACTACGTCGGCGCGTTCATGTACGAGGGAGACGCTCCCCTCGCGGAGCGCCGCGCCCAGGCGCTCGCCCTCGACACGAGCCTGCTGGCCGAGCTGCTCGGCCAGGCCGACCTGCGGGAGCTGCTCGACCCCGACGTGATCGCCGACACCGAGCGGGAGCTCGCGCGGCTGGACCGGCCGCTGCGCGACGCCGAGGACCTGGCCGACCTGCTGCGCTCGCACGGCCCGCTGGTCGCGGCGGACGTGAGCCTGCGCGAGGGCGATCCGGCCTGGCTCGGCACGCTTGAGACCGCGAGACGGGCCATCAGGGTGCGGATCGCCGGGCAGGAGCAGTGGGCGGCGATCGAGGACGCCGCCCGGCTGCGTGACGCGCTCGGGGTGCCGCTGCCCGTCGGGGTGCCGCATGTGTTCCTCGAACCGGTCGAGGATCCGCTCGGTGACCTCGTCGCCAGACACGCCCGCACACGCGGGCCGTTCGCCGCGGACACGGCCGCCGCGAGGTTCGGGCTCGGACCCGCGGTCGTCACCGACGCGCTGCGCCGCCTGACCGTCCCCGGCAGGGTGGTGAGCGGGGAGTTCAGGCCGGGAGGCCGTGGCGAGGAGTGGTGTGACAGCGGGGTGCTGCGGATGCTGCGCCGCAGGTCGCTGGCCAGGCTCCGCAAGGAGGTCGAACCGGTCCCGCCGGAGGCCCTGGCCGCCTTCGCCCCCGCCTGGCACGGCATCACCGGCGCCCCGGGGCGGGGCAGACCGCCCATCGACGCGCTGACCGGGGCGATCGAGCAGCTCCAGGGGGCCGCGGTGCCCGCCTCCGCGCTGGAGACGCTGATCCTGCCCTCGCGGGTGCCCGGATACGACCCCTCGATGCTCGATGAGCTGACCTCCTCCGGCGAGGTCGTCTGGGCGGGCCAGGGGTCGCTGCCGGGCGGGGACGGCTGGGTCGCGCTCTACTTCGCCGACACCGCCCCGCTGCTGATGCCCGACCCGGTGGAGATCACGATGACGCCGGTGCACGAGCGGGTGCTCGACGTCCTGGGCGGTGGTGGCGCGCTGTTCTTCCGCGACCTCGCGGGCCGGGTCGGTTCCCTGATGCCGGGCGCGGTCCCGGACGACGGCGCCCTCGCCGCCGCGCTGTGGGACCTGGTGTGGGCGGGGCGGATCACCGGCGACACGCTCGCGCCGCTGCGCGCCACCCTCGGCACCGGGCGTCCCGCCCACCGCAGGGCGCCCTCGCGCAGACGGCGCGCGGTGCTTCCCAGCCGGAGTGGCCCACCGACCGTCGGCGGACGCTGGTGGACACTCCCGGCCCCGTCGCAGGACGCGACCCAGCGGGCGCACGCCCAGGCGGAGGTCCTGCTGGAACGGCACGGCGTGGTGACCCGCGGCGCGGTCGCCGCAGAACGGCTGCCCGGTGGGTTCGCGGCGGTCTATCCGGTGCTGCGGGCCTTCGAGGAGAGTGGCCGCTGCCGCAGGGGTTACTTCGTCGAGGGTCTGGGCGGGGCGCAGTTCGCGCTGGCGGGAGCGGTCGACCGGATGCGCGGCACCGCACCCGTCCCCTCTGCCGCCCCGTCCGTCCCACCGCTGGACGATCCGGCCACCGAGCCGTTCGCGGACCCGTGGCAGAGCGGTCCCCAGGGTGCGGATGTCCGGGACGAGAGTGCATGGGGCGAAGGGACTCGGCACCCGGGAGCTTCGGGAGTCCGAGGCGTGGGGGCGCGGGGTGGGACGGCCCGGCGTGAGGGAGCGCGGCGGGCGGTCGTGCTGGCGGCGACCGACCCGGCCAATCCGTACGGCGCCGCCCTGCCGTGGCCCGCGCACCCGGGCGAGGTGTCCCACAAGCCGGGCAGGAAGGCGGGCTCCCTGGTGGTCCTGGTCGACGGTCACCTGATCCTCTACGTGGAGCGCGGCGGCAGGACCCTGCTGTCCTTCACCGACGGCGACGCCCTGCGGCCCGCGGTGGACGCCCTCGCGCTTGCCGTACGCGACGGGGCCCTCGGCAAGCTGACCGTCGAGCGAGCCGACGGCACCGCCATCAACGGCTCCCCCCTCGGCGCCGCCCTTGAGTCCGCCGGATTCCACCCGACCCCCCGGGGACTGCGCCTGCGTGCCTGAGCTGGGGGTCCGGTGAGTTCCCGTACGGCGAGGCGTGGGTCAGGGGTTGTCGCCGGGGGTGGTTCGAGAGTGGCGCTCGGCGAGGGTGAGAGCCGGGGCCAGGCAGAGCAGGGGGATGGCGGGCAGCCAATATCGACTGTCGTAGGCGGTGACGGCCACCGGCCCCACGATGAGGGCGAACGCCATGGCCAACGGCAACGCCCCGGCCAGAGCGGCTCTCCTCCGGACCCGGGGATCCGGGCTCCGGTCGCCCGGGGGGCGGGTGTCCGTGTGCTGGGTGTCGGGGGCTGGAGGATTCACGGTCTGCGCGGGTGAGGATCGGGAGGTCGTTGGCTGGGCTACGGAGTTCGAGGTCCGGGCGTCCGAGTTCTGGGGGTTCGGGGTCCCGGGGTTCGGGGTTCGGGCGTCCGAGGTTCGTTGGCGTGGGATTCGGGGGCGTGGGATGAGATGGGTCGCGCACACCAGGAGGGCTACCGCGCTGAGGGCGCCGAACAGGGGGCCGGGGAGGAAGCCGAAGGACTGGTAGGCGCGCATCACTCCCGCCGCGGGCTCGACGACCCGGGTTGTCGGCCGTTCACGTCCGTAGGACAGCAGGTCCTCCCCGATGCTTCCGCCGGGGATCCTGACCTCGTCGGGTAGTGGGCCCTCGGCGTTGGGAAAGACGTAGCGGTTGTAGACAACCGGCGTGGCCCCCGGCACCGGGCCCCTTCTCCAGTTCAGCGTTCTGCGCAGGTCGGTGCCGACCAACCGGAGATAGTCCAGTGGCTGGGCGGTGATGGCGCGCCGGGCGAGGCTTCCCGCCAGGCCGTCGATCTCCGGCTGGAACAGGTCGGCACGGGTGCCGACGGGGTGCCCGGGTACCCGGCGCAGGGGTGACCAGTCCGACCAGATGAAGTACGGCGAGGCCGGACGCGAGCCGACCGGCTGGGGCGGGCACAGGACGGCCTCCTCCTCGGGCGGCCTGATCCTCCGGCAGTCGGCGAACGGCATGGTCCTGGCCCACAGCCACACCCCGCTGCCACCGTTGAGCGAGGGAGTGCCGTGCCAGGTGCCGTACCACACGGCGTAGCCGCCGAGCGGGACCGCCACCGCGGCCGTGACCGCGAGCAGGGTCGTGAGCAGGGCTCGCGCGCCTGGACGGGTGGCGGGGGCGGGTCGGAGGGGGGTGGCCGGGGTTTGTGCGCCCGCGCGGGTGCCCAGAAGACGATCGGCCAGGAGCCGGACGCTCGGAAAACGGCCGGTCCCAGGACGGGCGGTGGGCAGGGGGTGGGTGGTCGAGAGGCGGCCGGTCAGAAGACGGGCGGGTACGAGGCGGGCACCCAGGAGCCGGGCGCTCGGAAAACGTCCGGTCCCAGGACGGGTGGTCGGGAGGCGGGTGGTTGTGGGAGGGGCGGGGTGGGGGCGGGTCAGTAGGAGGTGGGCGGCGAGGAGGGGGAGCAGTACGAGGCCGATGGAGCGGGTGAGCGTCGCGACGGCCAGCAGCAGTCCGGCCGTGGCGGCGCGGCCGGGGGTGATCCCGGGCGACCAGAGCACGACCGCCACGGCGGTGACCACCAGGAACGTGAAGGGGACGTCACTCAGCACGGTGTGCTCGAAGAAGATCTGGTAGGCGTCGAGGAGGACGGGGGCGGCGGCGAGCACCGCCCATCCGGCCCGCGCCCCGGGTGCCCTGCGGCGGACGAGCGCGTAGACCGTCACCCCGGTCGCCAGTCCCATCAGGTGCTGAAGGATCGCGACGGCGGCGAAGCTGTGCAGTGGCCGCAGGAGCCACAGCAGCAGGGGGTAGCCGCTGGGGCGGACCGCGTAGGGCTGTGGCCGTTCGGCGACGCCCACGTAGTCGAAGGAGTCCTCGAACCACACGACCGGCGGGTAGCCCATGACGGTGAGGACGCGCAGCGCGACCGCGACCAGCAGGACGGTCAGGAAGAGACGATGCCGTCCTGGTGATGGGGTCCACGGCCTGACGCGGCCATTCTTCCCCTCCGGGCTCACAACCTTCATGATCACTTTTATATATTGACGTAAGGATATTCGTGATCTTTTCTCGGATATGTACCCCAGGAAACGCTATCCACGGATTTATGCCCCCGGACACCACCGCCCCGACAGGGCTTTTAATACGTGATTTCGTGATATATCCCTGAAAGTCTGGTTGTGAATGCCCGGCGTCCCCAAACCCCAGGCTTTCCCAGTCCTCGGAGCCCCGACCAAAGGAGCCCCAGCCCCACGACGCCCCGACAGGCGCCCCTGGCGCATGGCCCCGGAGACAGCTGAACGGCGCCGCTCGCTGAAGCGGCGCCGTTCAGGCGGTACGGCCCCCACGCCCCCGCGGGGCCGTACCGCTCGGCCGTGTCCTGCTTGACGGTTCCCTCGGGACTCACGTCGTCAGGCGGCTGACACGGCCGTGGACGGCGGAGCGGACCCGCCGCATCCCTCATGGGCGGGCGATCCGCCGTCCCCTGCGGCGCCGGTGCCGTGATCGGGCGCGCGGTGGGGCCGCACGCTCGCCGGGCCTTGGCGACCGGCGCCCCGCCCATCCGTTCCGCCGCACGTCGCATCGGCATGGCCGTACCGGAATCGCTGTCCTGGCACGGCTGTACTGATACGTCAGGCGGAACGGTCATCTCCGGCATCGGACGGCACTCACCGTCATCCCCCGGTGAGCGCCCCCGGAGCTCAGGAAACCGTACGTACCCCCGTGAAACGCATGGTTCCCCCTACTCCGCGCCCCCACGTGCCCCCGTTCCGGTCACGCAGAACAAGCATCGCGAACAGCGAAATCAACCACAATCATTAAAATGATCCTTAAAAGGTGCGCACTCCTGGGATTGGGACAAAACTATGGCCTCAGCGGGAGGGGACACCCACCGCGGAAGCACCGAAAGGGGGGCGCCGTATGCAGGGATTCTCCGAACTCCAGCTTGGGGACCTGGACGAGGTCAAAGTCTCGGTCGTGCTCCATCCCGGGGCGACGCTGCTGTCGCTGACGGCCGGGACCCTGGGCGGCCGTCCGCACGGCGTCCCCAGGCACTGGCAGCGGGCGGTCATGTCCGCCGCCCCGCGCAACGCGGCCGAGGTGCTGCGCCCGCTGTTCGCCCCGTCCTTCTCCGTCATCCCCGACTGCGTCAGCCCCACGGTCTCGATGTCGGAGGCCGACGCCGACAGCCACCTCGAACGGCTGGCCGACCTCTCCCCGGAGACCCTGCTGGCCGAGCTTGAGGCGGAGTTCCCGCCCGCCGTACCCGCCCAGTGGCGGCCCGTCGTCGAGCGGCCCGGCGCGTGGATCCAGGCCTACTCGCATCTCATGCGCGTGCTGTGGAAGGAGTTCAGGCCGGTCTGGCGCCGGGCGGACAGCCTGCTCAAACGGGAGCGGGAGCGGATCGGGGCCGCCGCGGTCACCGACCGTCTTGAGCTGGTCATGGGCAATCTCAGCCCGCGTTTCCACTTCTCGGGCACCACGCTCGGCCTTCCCGACCAGCAGGCCAAGCGGTTCGACCTGGGCGGACGGCGGCTCTCCCTGGTGCCGATCGTGTCCGGCAACGGCGCGAGCATCTTCGCCTTCGACGATCCGAGGATGGTGTGGATCGGCTACCCGCTGCCCGCGCTCGGTGTGCTGTGGGACGACGGCGGCCCGGACGAGGTCTCGCCCGACTCCCTGGCCCTCACCCTGGGACAGGCCCGCGCCGCCATCCTGCGGGCCGCCGCGGCGTCGCTGACCATGAGCGAGGTCGCCACCCTGCTGCGCTCGACCCCCGCCGCCGCGACCTACCACTGCGCCCAGCTTGAGGCGGCGGGGCTCCTGGACCGTGAACGCCACGGCCGCAACGTTCGTATCCGGGCGACCGCGAAGGGGGAGGCCCTGGTCGCGCTGCTGACGTGACCTTCACCGGAGGTGGGTATCCCCCTTGGGCCCGTGCAACCTCAGGAAAGGCCGGCTCCGTGATCCAGGAACATCGTTACGTCGTGGTCGGCGCCGGACCGGCGGGGTTGCAGATCGGCCACTTCCTGCAGGAGCGGGGCGCCGACTACGTGATCGTCGAACGGGAGCGGTCGGCGGGCGGCTTCTTCGCCCGTTTCCCCCGGCACGGGCGGCTGATCTCGCCCAACAGGGCGCGGACCTGGTCCGGCGATCCGGAGACCAGGCTCCGCTGGGACTGGAACTCGCTGCTGAGCGACGACCCATCCCTGCTGTTCCCCGCCTACAGCGACGACTCCTTCCCCTCCCCCGACGACCTGCGGCGCTACCTCACCGACTTCCACACCACCCACGACCTGCGGATCGCCTTCGGCACCGGGATCAGCCGGGTGACCTGCAAGGAGGAGGGGTTCCGGCTGGAGACCGAGGACGGGGACCCGTTCCAGGCCGAGTGCCTGATCTGGGCCTGCGGGTGGGGCGGGCCGTACATTCCGGATATTCCTGGCATCGAGCACGCCGAGGGGTATGAGGACATGACGGTCGATCCCGAGCGGTTCCTCGGGAAGCGGGTGCTGATCCTCGGCAAGGGAAACGCGGCGTTCGAGACGGCGAACGCCCTGCACGACCACGCCTCGACGATCCACCTGGCCAGCCCGAGACCGGTCAGGCTCGCCTGGAACTCCCGGCACCCGGGGGACGTGCGGGGCTGCCACGGCGCGCTGCTCGACAGCCACCGCTTCGGCGCGCCGCACGCGTTGCTCGACTGCGCGGTCGAGCGGATCTCCTTCGACGGCGCGGCCTACACCGTGGACATCGTCCACAACCACGCGGACGGCGGGCGCGAGCGGCTGGAGTACGACGCGGTGCTGCGCTGCACCGGCTTCCGGATGGACACCGAGGTCTTCGCCGACGAGCTGCGGACCCTCCCCGGCGGGAGGCTGCCCGCGCTCACCTCCGACTGGGAGTCGGAGAGCCTTCCCGGGCTCTACGTCGCGGGCACCATGATGCAGGCCCGTGACGCCAGGCGGGGTTCCTCGGCGTTCATCTACGGCTTCCGCTACAACCTGCGGACGCTCAGCCGCCTGCTCGCCGAACGCTACGACGGGGTACGGCTCCCGCGTACCCACGTTCCCCGGCCCGCGCTGACCGGGACGGTTCTCGACCGGGTCAACAGCAGTTCGGCGCTGTGGGCGCAGGCGGACTACCTCGTCGACGCCCTGGTGATCACCGAGCACGGCATCGAGCGCTACGAGGACCTGCCGGAGGACTACGCCGTCGAGCGCTTCGGGGACCTGGTGACCGTCGGCCTGCGACAGAGCGGGGCCATCCACCCGGCGGTCCGGGTCTTCAGGAATGGCACGCTGACGAGCGAGGTGCACCTGCCCGGCAGCGTGACCGCCCGCTGGCAGGACCGGGAACGGCACGTGGCACCACTCGACCGCTTCTTCGACCGGCTGCTGCCGCTGTGAGAACCCGGCCGCGATGCCGTACGGCATGCTCGCTGGTGAGCGCCGTGGACGTGCTCAGGCGGGTTGCAGGCGTCTGACGACGGCCTCGGCGACGCCCCTGGCACTGCCGGGGTTCTGGCCGGTGATCAGCCGGTCGTCCTCGACGACATGGGTCTCGAACGGCCTGTCCGCGACGCTGTAGTGGGCCCCGAGTTTCTTCAGCTCGTCCTGGAGGCTGTAGGGGACGGCGTCCTCGCGGTCGGCCGCCTCCTCCTCCGGCCAGGAGAAGCCGGTGACGTCCCGGTCCCTGACCAGTGGCTCCCCGTTGGAGAGCGTGACGTTCAGCAGCCCGCAGGGACCGTGACAGACGGCCGAGACCACGCGCCCGCTCTCGTGGAACCTGGCGACCAGCGACTCCAGGTCGTCACTGCGCGGGAAGTCGAACATGACGCCGTGCCCACCGGTGAGATAGATCGCGTCGTAGTCCTCGACGTCGACGTCGGCCACCCGCACAGTGTCGTCGAGGAGGTTCATGAACCTTCTGTCCCGATAGCGCCGTTCCGTACCCAGCTCGGCCAGCACGTCGTGGGCCAGGCTCTCCGGGTCGATCGGGATCGTGCCGCCGGACGGGCTCGCGATGTCCATGGAGAACCCTGCCCGCTCGGCGTAGTCCCAGAAGTGCGTCAGCTCCCCCAGCCACAGGCCAGTGCGCATGCCCGCCTTCTCGTACTCGCCGACGTTGGTGACGACGACCAGGATCTTCTTCGTCGCTGACATGTCCCCTCCTTCGCCCTTTGTCCCGTGAGGATTACCCACCCAAACCCCCACAAATCACCCAGGGGTCAGTGGAGGATCAGGTCGATCACCCCCGTGGTGTCCTCGTCGCCGTGCCCGTCGGCCAGCCGGCGTTCCATCAGCGTCATGAACGGGGTGAGCAACTCGGCGCTGACCCCCTGCTCCTCGGCCGTGCGCAGCATCGTCGCGTTGCCCTCGACCATCATGGCGAGGTTGGAGGTCACGTTCCTGGTGTAGTCCCCGCTCTCCAGCTGGTCGGCGGTGCTGTACGCGGAGGAGGTCATGGCGGTGAGCCACCCGGCCAGCATGGGGGCGAACTCCCTCGGCGAGATCTCCTTCTCCCTGCGCAGCAGCGCGAAGGCGTGCGCGATCCCGGCGAACATCCCGGTCATCGCGCTCAGCAGCGCCACGTCGTGCAGCGCGGCGTATCCGGCGTCCTCGCCGACGTGGACGGGATGTGCCGGTACGGCCAGCGTGTCCCGGTGCTCGTCGAAGAGGTCGTGTGAGCCGCTGTAGAGGACGAAGGCGCCCGCTTCCTGGACGCCGATCATCGGCGGGACCGCCATGATGCCGCCGTCCAGGAAGCGGGCGCCGCGCTCCGCCGCCCACACGGCGCGGGCGCGTCCCTGGGCGGGGGTGCCGGTGGTGAGGTTGACCAGGTCCCTGCCCGCCAGGTCGACGCCGTCCAGCGTCTCGCCGACCGAGGCGTCGTCGAGCAGGCAGGTGACCACGAGACGGTTGGCGGCCACCGCCTCCGCGGCGCTCGCGGCGATCCGCGCGCCCCGCCCGACGAGCGGTTTCGCTCTGCCTGGGGTACGGTTCCAGACGGTCAGCGGGTGACCCGCAGCCAGCCAGGCGTGGGCCAGCGCGGTGCCCATGGTGCCGAGTCCGAGAAGGGTGAGGCCCGAGATGTTCTCTTCCATGTCGTCCAGGCTGGTCACGGTTCCCCTGGCGAACAAGTACGCACTTCGAAGTGGGTGCTTACCCCGGGGTGAGCGAGCAGGCAGGAGGGCGTGGGATGGCGACCGTACCGAGGCCGGGAGCGTACGTCTGCGGGATCGACGCGGCGATGGACGTGATCGGCGGCAAGTGGAAGGTGCTGATCATCTGGGCACTCGACAAACAGGCGTGCCGCTTCGGCGAGCTGCGCAGGCTGGTGCCGGGGGTGACCGAGAAGGTGCTCGCCTCCCAGTTACGCGAGCTTGAGGGGGACGGCATCGTGCACCGCGAGGTGTACGCCGAGGTGCCACCCCGCGTCGAGTACTCCCTGACCCCGCTGGGCTACTCCCTCAACGAGGCCCTGGACCCGCTCGGCGCCTGGGGCAGGAAACACCTGCTCGGCGGTGTGACGGGGGAACCCCCCGCGGAGGGCCGTACGGCCCGCCCCTGAAATTCGCCGACGAGAGGCGGGCCACACGCGTCAGGGCGTCAGGCGGTGCAGGTCACGGGGGAACAGGGTGGCGCGGCGGATGTTGTCCGCCCCGGTCAGCCTGGCCGTCCACCGTTCGAGCCCCAAGGCGAACCCGCCGTGCGGCGGCATGCCGTGCCGGAACGCCGACAGATAGCCCTCGTACGGCCGCGCGGACTCGCCCCTGGCGGCCAGGGCGGCGAGATAGTCCTCGTACCGGTGCAGGCGCTGGCCCCCGGTGACCAGCTCAAGTCCCCGGAAGAGCAGGTCGAAGCTGTTGGAGTACTCCGGCCTGCCCGGCTCGGGGTGGGTGTAGAACGGCCGCTTGACCATCGGGTAGCCGGTGACGAACAGGAACTCACTGCCGTGCTCGCGCAGCGCCCACTCCGACAGCCAGCGCTCGTGCGCCGGGGCGAGGTCCGGCTCCCCCCTGGGGTCCTCGCCGGTGCCTGCGGCGATGAGCTCCTGCGCCCTGGAGAAGTGGATCTCCGGGATGCGCTCGGGCACCTCGGGAAGCGTGACGTCGAGCAGCGCGCACTCCTGGCCCGCCTGGCGCGCGACGGTCTCCGTCATGCCCGCGAGCACCTCGCGCAGCACGGCCATCACGTCCCGGTGGTCGCCGACGAAGCCGAGTTCGGCGTCCAGCGAGGTGTACTGGGCCAGGTGCCGCGCGGTGTCGTGTGGCTCGGCGCGGAAGACCGGGCCGGTCTCGTAGACCCGCTCGAAGACGCCGACCATGGCCTGCTTGAAGAACTGCGGGGACTGGGCCAGGTAGGAGGGGGTGCCGAACCAGTCGATCGCGAAGACGTTGGCGCCGGACTCGGTCGCCGAGGCCACCACCTTCGGCGTGTGGATCTCGGTGAAGCCGAGCCCGTCCAGCGCCGCCCTGAACCCCGCCACCGAGGCGGCGGAGATGACGTGCGGGGCGCGCAGCAGCGGGTGCCTCAGGGTGACCGGCGCGTGGTCCAGGACGGTCGGCAGCGTGGCGGGCACGCCGGGCCGGTACAGGTCGAACGGCGGGGCCTCTGCGGGCCCCGACAGGGCGACGACCTCGGGAGAGGTCAGCTCGACCCCTCCGGGGGCCTGGGGGTTGGCGGTCACGGTCCCGGTGACGCTCAGAACCGTCTCCTCGGGGTGACCGGAGGCCGCGGCCATGGCCTCCGGCTCGGTGAACACGGCCTGGGCCAGGCCGGAGCGGTCCCTCAGGACGAGGAAGACCACGGACTTCAGGGGCCGTCCCCGGTGCAGCCAGCCCTGGACGGTGACCCGGTCGCCGATCCGTAGCGGGAGTTCCGCGGCCAGGACACGGGTGGTGGAGGTGGAGATCATCACAAACCTCAGCTCAGTGAGTGGTGATCCCTTGGGAGTGCGGGCGAGAAGGGAACTCGCGGTGCCACCGCACTTTCGCCGCCGTCACGACGGCCTCGAAGGCCCGATCACGGGGGCCGGCCGGCAGGGCATTGGGCGCACGCTTGGACGCACGTCGTTCCTCCCCGCGCTCGGGAGGGTCTTCACCCCCGGGGACAGGTCCGCCTTCGCAGCTTCCGGCGGCTCTCTCCGCCTGTCCTCACCCGGGGACTACTCGTCTCCGTCAACGCGTTGCCGGAAGAGTACGTTCGCACCCCCACCAACCGCAAACGCACGCGCCGCACCCCCACCCAAGCGCCATGAGGCACGCCCACCCTCCCGGACACCGTGGAACACGTTCGCACCCCCACCCAAGCGCCATGAGGCACGTTCGCACTGAACGCACCGCGTCCCCTCCTGGGGTTCTGTGGAACGTGTCCAGGCGCCGTGGGACGCATCCATGCCACCGCCAACCGCATGTCCCTTCCCCTGCACCATGAGCGGCGGGAGAATTCCCGACAATCCACACGAAGTGGACTCCCTCAGCGAGACCCCCTAGTCTGCGGGCGTGCCGGAATCACTCACCTTGGCGAACCTCCTCGACGACGCGGCGCTGCTCTCCCTCGAACACCAGCTGCACCTGGCGGAGGTCCTCGGCGACCACGACTGGAACGTCGACCTGCGCGAACAGCGGTTCGAGTTCACCGGGAGCCGACCGATCGCCTGCTCCCGGTTCCACCTGCTCGGCACTGCGGCCCCCAGCACGGGCTCGTGGCTGTGGGCCTGGGCCAACCCGTCCGGCTTCCCGGCGCCGGTGACGCAGGCGTCCCTGACGCTGCGCGACTTCGGCCACCGGTACGGCATCGCGGAACTCTCCTCGCCCGAGGTGCCCTTCTCCGCGCTGCCCGGCTCCCCCGCCGAGCCGTACCTCGCCGCCGCCGTCCTCACCGAGGCCGCCAAGGCCGTGACCGGACTCTGGACCTCCTACGGCGGCGACGCGGGCGGCGGCACCCGCGTCGCGTTCCTCGTCGAACACCCCGCCTTCCTGCTGCCGCCTCCGGAGCCCGCCCGCGTGGTGCGCGTCATCCAGCAGGCCCTCACCGACCTCCACCTGAGCGACCACCGCCGCGCCCTGTACGGCTACGCGGTACGGCGCGGCCTGGGCGCGGCCTTCGACGCGAACCACACCAGGCTGACCCTCACCGGCCCGGCCTTCACCGCGACCGCCGACTTCGACCACCTCGGCCGCGTCCACGGCGTCAACGCCACCCTGGGTTCGTGACCGTGGAACCGACGATCGCCGCCCACGACATCCAGGTGGATCTCGGCGGCCAGGCCGTACTGCGCGAAGTGGATCTGACGGCGGCCCCGGGAGAGATCGTGGCCGTCATCGGCGAGAACGGCGCGGGCAAGTCAACCCTGCTGCGCTGCCTGGCAGGCCTGGAGACCCCCGCGACCGGCCGGATCCTGGTGCTGGGCGACCCGCCGACGGACACGGCGACGTTCTGGCGCGAGGTGGCCCTGACCGGCGACGAACCCGCCTGGTACCCGGGTCTGAGCGTCCAGGAACACCTGGAACTGGTGACGACGACCCACCGTGACGGGCGGATGGATGTCGGGGCGGCTCTTGCCGCCTTCGACCTCGGAGGACGTGCCGATCTGCACCCGCTGACCCTCTCGACCGGGCAGCGTCAGCGGGTCTCGCTCGCCACGGCGTTGGTCAGGCCGAGTCGTCTGCTGTTGCTCGACGAGCCGGAGCGCGGGCTGGACACCGCCTTCCGCGACCGTCTGGCGGACATCCTGCGCGAATACGCGGTGCGGGGCGGCGCCGTCGTCATGGCCACCCACGACCTCGGGCTCGCCGAAGCCTGCGGTGCCCGCCTGGTCAGGCTTGAGGCCGTGCGATGAGGCGCTGGCAGGACTGGTACACGACGCTGTTGACCATCGCCGTGGTCCTCGCGGTCGTCGGTCAGCCGGTCGCCTCCCTGCTCGGTGACCTCGCCCACCAGGCCGATCCCCGGCGGGTCGGGTCCGGGCTCGCACTGGTCGCCGTGGCCTACGCGGGTTATCTGGCGCTCGTCAGGATGGCCGGTCCCGTGGTGCTCGGCGCCGCCGACGCCTCGTGGCGCCTGCTCTCCCCGCTGCCTCGCCGTACCGTCCTGGGCAGGACCGCGCGGGCGCTGCTCGTGGTCTCCGTCCTGGGCGGGCTGGTGCTGGGCGTCGCGCTGGTCTCCGTGCTCGGAGCCCCCGACCTGCTTCCCCTGCGGCTGACGGCCGCGCTGGTGGTCGGCCTCGGCGCCGGGCTCGGCGGGATGGCGCTCGGTGTCCTCGGTCAGGCCCTCCCCACCTGGGACACCCGGCTACAGGCTTTGATCGCCGTCACCCTGGCGGCCGCCGTACTGCTCGCCGTGTCCGGTTCGGGCCCTGGCCGGACGCTGACCGCTCTCCCCGCCGGGCTGACCGGCGCGCTCGCCTGCTGCGCCGCAGCGGTGGCCGCCTTTCTGGTACGGCGGGCCTGGACGGCGCTCGACCGTGTCCCCGCCCGCGCGATCCTGGCCGCCTCCGCCCGCTCCGGGAGGGTGGCGCAGGCGACCGTGACGCTGGATCCGGGCGCCCTGACCTGGGCGGTCGAGGACAACCACTGGCGGGGCCGGGCGCTGCGCTCGCGCCGCTGGCCGGTGTCGGGCGCCTGGACGCTGGCCTGGCAGGAGGCCCGCCGCATCACCCGCCGTCCGGTACGGCTCGCGGTGCTGGCCGGCGCCACCGCGCTGCCCACCCTGGCCGTGAACGCCGGACTCCCCCAGGTCGCCGCCGCGCTGGTGATCGCGGGCGCGCTCATAGCCTCGGTCTCCGTCACCTCCGGTGCCCGCCGTGACGGCGACAATCCCGCCCTGCTGCGGATGCTGGCCGTCGGCTCCCGTGCCGCGCTGGCCGTACGGGCCCTGCCTCCTGCCCTGCTCGGCGCCTGCTGGCTGGGGGCGGCCCTCTGGCTGAGCGGCGCGGGCGCGTGGTGGTCGCTGTTCGGCCCGGCCTGCGGTCCCGTCCTGGCGGTCGGGGCGCTGCGGATGGCCAGGAGGCGCCCGATCGACAACTCCATGCCGGTCATCGACACCCCGGGCGGCGCGATCCCCACGGGGCCGCTGCTGTGGGCGCTGACCGGCGTCGATCTCGCCCTGCTCGGCTGCGTGCCCGCCTTCCTCGCGCTGGCCGTACGGCCCGCTGATCCGCTGCCCCTCCTGGCGGCGCAGATGGTGACCGGACTGGTACTTCTGGGTGGCTATGTCATGTTCTCCGGGCGGCGTCCCGCGTAGATGTGAAACCCAGCTTGAAAACCTGGGTTGATGAAACTAGGTTCTCGACCATGGTCGATGATCCGGACGTGCGGGTGGTGGCCTCCGCGGTCCAGGCGAGCCTGGGACTTTTCGTGCGGCGGCTCCGGCAGCCGCTCCGGGGTGAGCTGACCCTTCCCGAGGTCTCCGCCCTGTCGCGCCTGGAGCGGGCCGGAGCCGCCACGGCGAGTGACCTGGCCAGATGCGAGCAGATCACCCCGCAGGCGATGGGGGTGACGCTCGCCGGGCTCGAAGGGCGTGGCCTGGTCGAGCGCCGTCCCGACCCCGCGGACGGGCGGCGGGTGGTGATGTCGGTGACCGAGGCCGGGCTGCGGGCGCTGCGGGCCAGACGCGACGCCCGCGCCGAGCAGTTGGAGCGCGCGCTCGCCGGTGGTGGGTTCACCCCCGCCGAGCTGGCGACCCTGATGGCGGCGCTGCCCCTGATCGAACGGCTCGGCGAGAGCCTGTGACGCGGGACTCCGCCTTCTCCTGGCGGTTCGTGACGCCGCTGTTCACCGGATCGGCGATCAACGCCGTCAACACCTCCCTCATCGCGACCGCGCTGGTGCCGGTCGCCGCCGCCGTGCACGTCCCGGTCGGCCGGACCGCGGTGCTGGTCTCCGCGCTCTACCTGGCCGGGGCCATCGCCCAGCCGACCGGCGGGAAGCTCGCCGAGGAGTTCGGGGCCCGCCGCGTCTTCCTGACCGGCCTGCTCATCGTCCTGGCGGGCGGGATCGTGGGCGGGACCGGACGGAGCCTGACCGCCCTGGTCGTGGCCAGGACACTGATCGGCGTGGGCAGCTCGGCCGTCTACCCCTCGGCGATGCTGCTCATCCGGCGCCGCGCGGAGACGGCGGGCCTGACCGCGCCGCCCGGTGGCGTGCTCGGCGGCCTGATGATCGCCGGTGCCGCGACCGCCGCCCTCGGCCTTCCCATCGGCGGCATCCTGGTCGACGCCTGGGGGTGGCGGACCACGTTCCTGGTCAACCTGCCCGTCGCGCTCGCGGCCCTGGTCATGGGCCTGCTGTGGATCCCCGCCGACCCACCCGTCGAGGGACCGGTGACACCAAAGCAACTCGCGGCCCGCATCGACGTGGTCGGCATCGCCGGATTCGGTGGAGCGACGGCGGCGTTGCTGGTGTTCCTGACGGGGCTGCCGAACCCCGACTGGATCGCCCTTGGCCTGGCCGTACTGCTCGGTGGTGGGCTCATGTGGTGGGAGCTGCGGGCGAGCCGTCCCTTCATCGACATGCGCCTGCTGCGTGCTGACCCGGCGCTCACCCGCACCTATCTGCGCTTCGCCGTGGCGTCCCTGTGCGTCTACACCGTCCTGTACGGCCTCACCCAGTGGATGCAGGCGGAGCGGGGCGTGTCGTCGAGGGCGGCGGGTCTGCTCCTGCTGCCCATGAGCGCGCTCTCGGCCCTGCTCGTACGGCCCATCTCCCGGCGCAACCTCATCCGCGTCCCGCTCGTCGTCTCCGCGCTCTCCTGCCTGGCCGGATCGGTGGGGGTCCTCCTCCTCACCGAGAGCACCCCGATCATCTGGGTCGTGGGCATCACGCTCGCCTTCGGGATCACCCTGGGCACGACCGTCAGCGCCAACCAGACCACCCTGTACGCCCAGGCCCCGCCGTCCCAGCTCGGCACCGCCTCTGGACTGCTGCGCACCTCGGGCTTCCTCGGCTCGATCGCCTCGACCGCGCTGATCTCCCTGGCCTCCCACACCACCGTGAACGACGGCCGCCTGCACGTCCTCGCCCTGATCATGGTCGTCACCGCCGTGCTCGGCGTGGTCCTGGTGGTCACGGACCGGGGAATCCCAGCCCGCGCCGGGACGTGACCCGCTCGGCGGAAAACCCTTTGTCCCTGGTACGGCATGCCTGGGAGCATCGCGACCCATGAGTCTTCCCGAGATCGACGAGATCCCGACCGGTCCGGTGCCCGTACCCGACGTCGTGGCGAGACTCGCCGGGGACGACGACATCATCCCCGTGTGGCGCAACGAGCTGGGTGGCCTGACCTTCCGGCTCGACGACGGGCGGGGCGGCGTCAGATACGCCAAGTGGATCGCGACCGGCACCCCGGAGATCGACCTGCTCGCCGAGGCGGAGCGCCTGACCTGGGCACGGCGCTGGGTGAACGTCCCACCGGTCCTCGAACACGGTAGTGACGCCGACGGCTCCTGGCTGGTCACGACGGCGATCCCCGGCCGTTCCGCGGTGGACGACCGCTGGCGCGTCACCCCGGAGGCCTCCACGACCGCGGCGCGCGCGATCGGCCGTGGGCTGCGCGTCCTGCACGACGCCCTGCCCGTCGAGGAGTGCCCGTTCGACTGGAGCGTCGAGCGGCGGCTCGTCCGCGCCGACGAACGCATCGCCGACGGCGAGGGCCCCAAGAACTGGTCCCCCGAACACCGCCACCTCGACCTCGCCAGGGCCAGGGCCACCATCGGCGATCCGCCCCCGATCGACCGCCTGGTCGTCTGTCACGGGGACGCCTGCGCCCCCAACACGCTGGTGAACGACGACGGCACGTTCGCCGCGCACGTCGATCTCGGCTCGCTCGGGGTGGCCGACCGGTGGGCCGACCTCGCCGTCGCCGCCTGGAGCACCGAGTGGAACCACGGCCCCGGCTACGACCACCTTGTCTACGAGTCGTACGGCGTCGCCCCCGACCGTGAGCGCATCGCCTACTACCGTCTCCTGTGGGACCTGGCCTGACCCCTGTTGTGAGAGGGCCTTCCTTTCGTCGATCCGAGGTTGGCAGTAAACCAGCGAAAAATGGCATTTTATCGGCCTATATCGCTCTCCGGCCTCTGATTTGATCGGTGGCGAGGTAATCGCCCAAGGATGGAGTGCACGTGTCAGCTATCAAACGCGTCCTGGCAGCGCTGACCCTTGTCGTCGCGACTCTCGCGGGCCTCACCAGCCCGGCCGGGGCGGATGTCGCGAGCGTGGGGAACGTATCCACGACGGCGAAATCGGCACTGGCGTGGCCCACGGTCAACCCGGCCCCGGAGTACTGGGACACGAAATCCTGGACCCAGCAGCAGGCCACCGACTGGGTCAACGACTGCGCGTCCGGCAGGTTCTGCACCTGGATCAGGAACGGCAGCGGCTACACGCTTTTCCAGTTCTACCAGTGCCGCGAGTACGCGCTGGCGAGATGGGAGGGCACGACGCCCTATTTCAACAACCAGGACGTCCGCGTGGAGCTCCGCGACGAGTATCACCGCACCCTCAGGTACATAGCGCCCGGAGCCCAGTTCATCACGAACTGGGACGCGGTCTGGTTCATCAACCTCTGCGCCTGACCCGTCCACCCCGCGGTGAGGCGGGTCCCAGGGTCCACCAGCTCAGGACAGAAAACGGAACCCCCGGTCTCCGGGGGTTCCGCCATGTCAGGAGAGGCCCTTCTCCTCGGCGATCCCTGACATAGAGGCTGATTTAAGGGATAAATCCGCATTCTTCGCCACGCAGCTCGTTGGTTAGGGTGAAATAACTGAAAACAGGGCGAGAAGAACGGTGGGGCGATGACGTCGGGAACAGGACCGCTGTCACCGGACTTCAACGGCATCGACCCCGACCTGATGAAGACCTTCATCACCGCCCTGGAACACGGCCGCGACGTCATCGCCGAACAGTCGGAACGCATCCGCCAACTCCTCACCGCAGCCGAGGTCCCGGCGACGGCACTACGCCAGGTCAAGGAGATCGAGGGGTGGATCGACGATGAGCTGCCAGGACTGCGCAGACGCGGGGCAACGATCCAGGCGGGCGAGGACCTGACCTGGCTCCCTGGCGCCGGGCTGCTCGCCTACGACGAGGGGAAACACCTCTCTCCCGAGGAAGCCAGGAAAAAGGGCACTGATCTCGCCAAACGCCTGATGGACATCGAGTCTGTCGGCAGCGTCCCCTGGTTCGGACGTACCTCGTCCGAGGAATACGAGAAGGTCCTCGGCCAACTGGCCGCCAACAAGAACGACGCCGACTACACCGCGGCCTTCTTCGCCGCCCTCGGCGTGAAAGGAACCCTGGGACTTCCCGTACTGCTGCGCGGGAACCTGGACAGTTCCCGTCCCCAGGCGACCCTTGGCCCACCCCGCCCCGATGACGAGGCCCTCCGCACCGTGAGCCAGGCTCTCGGCACGGCCGTCACCGGAGGATCGCGCGTCCCCGGATTCGCCAAGGTCATGGACGCGGTACGGCAGCCCGGCCAGTCAGGTGAGGACCGGTTCGGAGCCAGCCTCCTGCTGAGCGCCGGGAAGTTCCCCACCGAATGGCTGGCCGGAGCAGCACTGGCCCAGGGGTTCTCCAAGTCCGGAAAGACCAGCCCTGGAATCCTGTACGCCCTGGGCAACAATCCCGCCGCCGCGCGCCAGGCGATCACGGCGCTGGTCGGGCCGTACGAGAAGGATCCTTCGAAACTGAAGGAGTTCCTGAAGAACCACAACGACCACGTTCATGGCCCGTATGACGCCTCGGGGACCGACGCCTTCGACGATGACGCCTTCGGCCGGCTACTCGCCGCAGCCTCCGGCGCCTACGACGAAGAAGATGGCGCTCACAGCAAGAAATCCGCCGCGTTCGCCTTCACCGTGATGACGACGTTCGACGACCTCGAACTCGGCGAGGAGGTCAGAAAGCACCTGGCCGAGATCGCGGGCGCGTACGCCACCGAAATCACCGAGGGCGCCAACATCGGCGATGCGAACATGATCGAGGACAGCGCCCTGAAGCCCGCCACCTCGGCGTTCGGCACGAAGTCGGCATTCACTTTGAGCCCGAAGGACACCTACCGCTTTCTGAAGACCTTCGCTAACTCGGCGAAGAACCTGACGCCGTTCGACGAGGGTATGGGCCGCTTCTCCCAGAAGGTGATCACCGACGCCTCGGCGACGACCCGCAGAACCGGGAACGTCGAGCACATGGACCGGGTGTTCACGGCTCTGGGCAACGTGCGCGGTTTCGAGCTGGCGGCCGTCGAGAAAGTTCAGGGAAATCTGGACCTTCTCGACAAGCAGCGGGATGACCTGCTGGTTTTCATCCGTGACACGGGCGTCGGGGTGACGAGCACGCTCACCGCGACGACCATGCCCCTGGCTCTCGGTTGGCTGGCGCTGAGCACCGGTCTCTCCGCCGAGGGGGCCTTCGGCGGAGACGACGAAACCCGGATGGACCGGGTCAACAAGGAGGACGACATCGCGACACTCGGACGTCAGCACACCTACGCCCAGATCCTCATGGCCAACGGCTTCAAACCGAAGGTGACACCCGCCCAGTTCCAGGCCGCCTATCCGCACGGTGTGGCCATCGCCGACGTCCATGGAAACCTCAGACCGTTCCCAGAGCTCATCAAGCAGGGCAACAAGGGACTTGAGGCTTTCGAGAAGTGGACGGTGGCCAACGGCATGGGAAGCGATGACAAGCTCTCACTGGGAACACTGTCCAGTCGGTTCGCAGACAGATTCGAGAGCCGTAACCAACGAGGACGGGAACGCGCCCTGGTATTCGACAGTTAGCTCATGAGATTGAGAGACACGCGGTCTCTCCTCTGACTCTGTACCGCCCATTACCTGGCGACTCCAGAATGATCGTCGTCTTGTATTCGTCGTTGGCGAGCCAGATGGGAGCATCACCACGGTCTTCGGTGATCCGATAAGGGGCGACCCTGGAAAGCGCACCCAGTAGAAGGTCATTGAGTGAGTCTCCCCCGGTCTCCGGAGCGGGATCTCTCCCAACTGCCGCGAAGGTTCGCTTGGCCCTGCCTTCACCACAGCGGATATCACGCCCTCCAGGGTCGGTGATCTGGACGTCCAAGGCGTGGCGCTGTCTCATCAACTCGGTGATGTGGGCCTTCAGGGTCTCCCCCGCCTGGGCCGCCGTGGGGCCGCTTTCGCCGCAGCCGGTCACCGTCAGCAGCACCGTCGCACAGGCCACGACGCCGAGCCGTACAGAACACCCCACTGTTTCCTCCGGAACCGGCCGATATGTTGTAGATCCAATAATGTCCAATGAATCCGCATCCGGAGAGGGAGAACATGAACTCTGGACCGGCGGACGCGATTCCCAATCCCCGGCGTCAGATGCTCGAACAGACATTGGTGGAGGTCAAGGCACGAATCGCCATCCTTGAGGCCGCGCTCGACCCGGCCCACCGGCAGTTCACCGGTCAGCCGGTATGGGTGGGGCCGAAGGCCAGGACGTTCGCCGAGGATCTCATCGCCCGCCGTGCACGGCTCCGCCAGGCGACGAGAGCGATCCTGGACGCCCTCGAAGAGGAACTCCGGGTCACCCCGTCACGGCGGTGAGGCGGTTGCTGAAGCGGGAGAGCATGGTGGTCTGGGAGGTCTCGGGGAACAGGCGGCCGATCGCCGGAGGGATGCGCCAGTTCGCGGGACTGCGCCTGGCCAGCCGGGAGACCAGGGACACCTTCGGGTAGCGGTCCTTCTCGTAGGCGCGCAGCCGTACCGGAAGATCTCCGCCCTTGGCGAGTTCGCGGCCGAGCACCCACACGTCCTCAAGGGTCTGGTTGGCGCCCTGGCCCAGAGTCGGCGGCATGGTGTGGGCGGCGTCGCCGATCAGGGTGACGCGGCCCTGTCCCCAGACGGGACGGACCCTGTTCCAGTGGTGGCCGAAGAAGCCGAGATCCTCCTCGCGGGCGGCGGCGAGCACCTCGGGGACGGGCGAGGCCCAGTGTCCGAAGCGGCGCCTCAGCTCGGCCAGCGGCGCGGTGGGCCGTGGGTCGGAGGGCGACCAGCGCACGTCGAACCACCACTGCAACAGCCCGTCGCCCCCGGGGATCAGCCCGCACGCCCCCTCCTTCCCGGTGATCATCAGGTGGAGGTGGGTGTGGGTCAGGTCGATGTCGATCGGGCTGAGCGCCTGCCAGGTGCCGAAGGTCGCCGTACGGACGACGTCCTCCCCCCAGAGCTGCCGCCGCACCTCCGAATGGTGACCGTCGGCCCCGATGAGCAGGTCTCCGGTGGCGGTCGAGCCGTCGTCGAAGGTCACGGTGACCCTGTCGTCGTCCTGCGTCACACTCCGGAAGCCCGTCCTGTAGTGGACAAGTCCCTCGGGCAACCCCTCGGCGAGACGGTCCAGCAGGACGTTCCGGGAGACCGACTTGTTCTCGAACCCGAAATGGGCGGCGGTGTGGACCAGGTCCATGGTGGTGCGCAACCGGCCGTCGGAGGTGAGCGCGTCGATCCTGTCGATGCGCCCTCCGGCGCCGTCAAGACTGACACCGAGATCGTTCAGTACGGCGACGCCGTTGCTGAACATGGTCAATCCTGCCCCGCCCGTCCGTCTGGCAGCGGCCCGCTCGAAAACCCGCACCCGATGACCGGCGGCCAGCAGGTGACGCGCCACAGCCAGACCACCCACTCCGGCGCCAACGACAATGATGTCCATATTTCCCCCAAATCGGAGTATCTCCGATATGAAGATATACCGAGCTGGAGTAGGTTGGACGAGTGGCCCACAAAAACCCGGAAGATGACATCTACCGCGAGTTCCTGATCGCGGTCGTGCAGCACAACGAGGCGGTGGCCAACCGGCTCGGCCTGCAACCGGCCGACGTCGCCGCCGTCATCCTGCTGGAGATGCGCGGCCCTCTCGCCGTCGGGGCCATCGCCGAGGAACTCGGGCTGCCGTCGGCCTCGACGACCCGGCTGATCGACCGCCTGGAGAAGGCGGGTTACGTACGGCGGGTGCGCGGCGAACGCGACCGCCGTACGGTCACCGTGGAACTGCTCGAAGACGGCCTAGGCGACTACGAGGCCACCCGCGACTCCGCGAGACGCCACCTGGACGCGATCGGCGCGCGCTACACGCCGGAACAGATCCCCGTGCTCCTGGGCCTGCTCTCCCACATAGGCCACGCCTACCGAGCCGCCACCCGAGAACTCCGCAAGTCCTCGTCCTGACCCAAGTGATGATTACCTCTGGTCATCCACGGAGACCGACTGGCGATAGGACAGTTCGTAGAGGTGCCCCGGCTTGATGATCACGCTTACTTCCACCGGTCGTTCATCGGTGGAATACACCGTGCGGAACTGCCGGAGAACGGGAACCCCTTGGGGGATGTCGAGGGCCTCCGCCTCCTCGATCGTCGGCAGACGAGCCGACAACCGGTCCACGAACTCGCGTTCGGGATAGCCGAGTTCTCGGAGAACCCTGGGCGCTCCTCCCTGAAGTTTCCGCTGTTCCGCCAGCGGAGTCCCCACGGCAAGGCTGACCGGATAGTAGGACCAGGACAGTTCCACGGGCTCATCCTGATGAAGCATCAGTCGGTGTCGCAGAACGGCTCGTTCCTCACCAAGGGCAGCGGCTACATCGACGGGCGCCTCCACCTCGGCGACGACGAGCACCCTGTATTCGATCCCTCGCTCGGCGGGATCGAAATACGCGGTGACGTCCATCGTGAACTGGTGATGGTCGCGCACGGACACACCCTTTCCCGTCTCGCTGACGAGATAGCCCTCCGCCTTGAGAATGTCCCAGGCGGCCTGCACAGCGGTCGTTGAGACACCACGTTCAGCGGCCAACACCGGAATGGACGGAAGCCGCGCGCCGGGTGGAAGCTGTCCGGTCGTGATCTGAACACGAAGATCAGCGGCGATCCGCTCGGACTGGTCTCGGGTATCGGGCTTCACGTCTTCCCTCCGTTGAGATCCCTGCAGAGCGTCAGTCCATCGGTACGTCATAGACGAACCGGTGACGGCTCGCATCGAACAACCAGGCCGTCACCTCGACCGGCCGATCCCCCGCGTGGATCGTGCGAACGAGCTCGACCACGGGCGTACCCGGCAGGAGTTGCAGTGTCTCCGTCTCGACCAGGGTGGGCATCCGGGCCACGAGTGTCTCCACCGCGCGGGTGAGTGGTGCTCCGAGGATCTCGGCGAGGGCGGCGTGCACGCCCCCGGGGATTTTCTCCGGACGGGCGATCCGGGTTCCCTCGACCAGATGAGCTGGAATGTAGGAGTCGGCGGTCGCCGCCGGATGGCCGTCCAGAACGACGAGGTGGCGCCGCACGACGAGCGGAATGTCCACGGCGATCCTCAGCAGATCCGCGATGTCCCGCATAGGAGCGGCCGACTCGACCTCTCTGAGGACAGCTCACGGTGAACACCCTGGTCGGCGGCCTCGGCTTCGAGCGGACCGGTGCCTTCGGGGCGCTGGGAACTGAGATGCCGCCGAGAGCCGAAACGGTCCAGTCGCCCGATCATGGAACCCCCACCGACAGCTTCCCGTCCCCCGTGTTCTTCCCATGAGAGCCCTCAGGAGGCCGCGCGACCAGCCCCCTGGAAGGAAGTTTTCGTGTCAGCCGTCCGTCGGATCCACCGGATAGCGGTATCTCAGGTCCCACTGGTGGGTGGGCATGACGTAGGTCGTCACCTTCACGGGGCGGTCGTCGGCAGTCCACCCGATGTGGGTGATGTCGTAGACCCGCTGGTCGTCGGCCATCTCCAGCAGTCTGGACTCTTCCTCGGTCGGCGGCCGGACCGTGATGCGCTCCTCGATCTCCCGCTGGCCGTACCCCAGCTCCGCCAGGCGGCTTGAGATGCCGCCCACACCGGAGTCGTCTTCGGCGATCGGCGTGCCGTCGGCGATGACACGCGGGATGTAGCTCGTCGCGATCTGGACGGGCACCTCTCCGCGGCCCTCGGAAGGGATCACCTTCATGTGACGCCCGCGCACGATGACGCTGTCCGTCCCGGGGGCCACACCGAGGATCTCGGCGACGTGCTCCGGCGGCCTACCGGGACCGACCGTGTTGTCCGAGCGCAGCTCGTAGCCCAGCTCCGTCAACTCGGCGGCCAACGCTCCCCGGGATTCTCCGCGTTCCCGGTGCTCCCGGCTGTGCCTGACGGCGGCGTGCCGAGGAAGCGGAGGAAGGTCGCGGACGAAAGTTCCCTTCCCCCGGTGAACGCGCAGAAGCCCTTCGGCGACGAGGACCTTCAACGCCCTGTTCACCGTCACCCGGTTGACCCCGAGCTGGGCGGCCAGGTCCTCCTCACGAGGAAGCTGACCACCTCGCGCGTAGGTCCCGTCCTGGACGCGAATCCGGACGATATTGGCGATCTCACGGTACTGGCTGGCAGCGGACATACGTCCGATCCTAGCCAGCGCTGTACTACGTACTTCATTCCGCTTGCCACATCCCGATGTTCGGTTTATGAAGTACGTAGTACATAAATGATTCCAGCCCCGAATCACGTCCGTGGAAGGCCCACGATGTCAGACGCCCCGTGTCCTACTCAAGGTCGTGGTCAACGGAGAGCTCCCGGCCGGGGGCGAGGAAGTCCACGGCGTATTCGGTCACCTCCCCATGCTGGTCCCAGTAGTGGTTGGTCATGGTCAGGACGGGCGTGTCCTCCCCTACCCCGAGCAGCTCGGCCACGTCTGCAGGCGCTGGCCTGATGGCGATCACGTCACGCCGTCGTACGGCACGGCGACCAGTCCGCTCCTCGACCAGGCCGAAGGTCATCGCGGGCAGTGGTTCGGTGACCAGCAGTTCCGGAACCGCCTCAGCCAGGCCTCCGGGAAGCCACGACGTCGACAGCGCCACGATGCCCGCGTCGTCCCGGTACGCCCGACGACGGCGGATCACGGGAGTTTCGGTCTCCACGCCCAACGCGTCGGCGACTTCCTCTGACGCGGGAGCGAGATCGGCGCCCAGGATCTCGGCCTGCTCCCCGGGGCGGTAGCCACTTCCCGTGGCCCGCAGCATCTGGAGCCGGTCCGGACCCGTGGTGAGCTTCCTAGGAAGTACGGCGATCGTTCCGATGCCCGGAACCGACGTGGCGTAGCCCTCCGCCCTCAGCACGGCGGCGACCCGGGTGGCGGTAGCCGTCGCCACTCCCTCGTCTCGCACGATCTCCCGCACCGAGGGGATGCGGTCGCCCGGCTGGATCTCACCGCTCTCGATTCTGACTCTGATCCGCGCGGCGATCCGCCTGTACGGTGCCAGCCCCTCAAAACCGTCACCCATCACAAAACCCCTGTTCTAGTGCACTCTGAATCACCCGTTGACTTCAGTACCGCTCTAGAACACTATAGAGCTGACCTCGCTCGAAAGGCGAGGGATGGTGACCTGCCTGTGTCGCAGGAGAAACGCATCGGAAGTCCATCGAAGAGGAGTACCGACATGGAGAACACCGACGAGAAGCACGTTCCCCAGGCGTTCGCGCTGGTTCGGGGGGAGGTGTTGGCCTATGGGGTGACCCTGCCGGGTGGGCAGGCGGCTACCGTGAGGGCCGACGGTGGGGCGCATGGGCTGTGGAACAGCGCTCAGAGTGCCGCGAAGCGGCTTCGCTCCGACCTCGTCTGGTTCGGTGACGGCGGCGGGTGAGACGGGCGCGGCGGGGTGGGGGTCCCGGCAAGGGGGTCCGGGGAGGTCCTCACCCCGCCGTGCCTGTCTTTGCCTCGTCGGGTGAGGCGGGGACGAGCGCAGGTGCCCCACACCGCGTCGTCCTCGCCGTCCGCAGAGGCTCCTCCCCCCACCGGGCGCTCGGTGGGGGAGGTCCCGTCCGCCGCCCCCTGCGGGGAGGTACTTCCGCGGGGAAGCGGCGGACGGGAGTCCGGATCAAGGGCTCCAGATCACGCGCCGGAGCCCGGTCGAAAAGCGTCGAACAGACAGAACAGATGGAAGGGTCACACTCCGGTTGGCTGCTTCTTGGTGGTGATCGGGACGACCTCGGCGAGCGACTCCTGACGACGCTGGAGGGTCTGGAAGCCGACCAGGTCGTCGGGGAGCGCGTCCGGGACCTCCTCGTCGAACCTGGACAGCGTCCTAGTCCGCATCCCGACCAGCGCGATGGCGGCGATGGCGAAGGCGAACAGGACGTACATCAGGCCGACGCCGCGTCCCGGGCCCGTGCCGATCACGGCGCCGACGGTGTCGGCGAGCGCGCCGCCCGGCATCATCAGCGGGTCGAAGATCGCACTGCCGTACGGCGCGACCAGGCCGAAGCCGATGGGCAGCGTGGACCACGCGATGAGCGTGTTCAGGGCGATGACCCGGCCGTGGAAGCGCTGCGGCACCTTGACCTGGATGATCGTGGCGTAGACGCCGTTGAGCATGCTCAGCCAGAACGACATCCCGAAGACACCGATGGAGACGATGACCAGGTTGCGCTGGAAGCCGACGATCAGGCAGAAGACCGACAGCACGAGGGTGGAGAGCATCACGCCGCGCAGCCTCTGACGCCTGGGACCGCCCCAGATCGTCATGGCCATTCCGGCGAGGAAGACGCCCAGGCCGCCGAAGAAGGAGACCCGGCCCACGTCCTCAAGGGTCGCGAAGCCCAGCACCAGCGGGGAGATGAGCAGGAACAGCGGGGACAGGAAGACGTTGAGGAAGGCGAAGAAGAACAGCATCGCGCGGAAGCCCTTGATGCCCCAGGAGAACTTCCAGCCCTCGACCATCTCCGCGACCAGCGTCTCCCTGCGCTTCCAGGCCATGGTCTTGGGGAAGCGGACGAACAGCAGGACCGAGATGGCGAAGACGTAGGAGGCGACGTCGATGGCGAGGATGCCCTCCAGGCCGATCAGCGACATCAGGCCGACGGCGACCAGCGGGACGATGAGCTGGGCGGTACCGGTGATCATCTGGACGACGCCGTTGGCGTGGCCGAGGAACCGCTTGGGGACCAACTGTGGAATCGCCGAGTTGTAGGCGAGCCGTTGGAAGGTGAGCGCGACCGACAGCACCACCAGGAGCGGGTATATCTGCCAGACGTCCAGATTGCCGGTCCACAACAGCACGCCCATGATGAACTGGGTGCCGAAGGCCCCGATGTCACCGATGAGCATGATCGTTCGCCGGTCGTAGCGGTCCACGAGGGTGCCCGCGATCGGGGCGACCAGCATGCCGGGCACCAGCGCCAGCACCGCGAACAGCGCGAACCTGACGAGCGAGCCGGTGTGGATGTAGATCCACAGGGGGATCGCGAACTCGGTAAGGGACGATCCGACGATCGAGATGAGCTGGCCCGCCGCCACCGCGGCGAAGCGCCGCATGCTCGGCTTCGGCCCGGTCCTCGGCGCCGCGCTTTCCGCGGCCTCGGGAGAGGCGGGCGCGGAGGGGTCCCGGTCCGAGACGCCCTCAAGCCACCACGTGGAGCGTGCCGTACGGCGCAGCGGCTCGGTCTCGCCGGAGGCGATGGCCTTGTGAGTGCCGGTGAGGATGACCGACAGTTCCTGGGCTCGGTACTTGAGGAAGAAGTGGCCCGCCTCGTCGAGCACGACCGCCGCGGTCGAGTTCGTCAGCAGGTGCCACTCGCGGAAGCGCTCCTGGTAGAACTCGGTAGCCGGGTCGCGTTCGCCCGCCACGGAGATGATCGGCGCCTTGAGCGGCTCGACCCCCTCCTCGAACAGGCGGGTGAAGTAGCGCTCGGCCTCCCTGGTGCCCTTGCGGCGGTTGTCGATGACCAGCTTCAGCTCCTCGCGGCCGAGGTCGTCGACGTCGAGACCGGCGGCCTGCAGGGCGTTGGCCCAGACCTGGTCGCTGCGGAGCTTGTCGGTCAGGTTCGCCATCCACGCCAGCGCCGACTGCGGCCTGGCGAAGGGGAAGACACCGCCGAGGTAGATGGCGTCGACCTGGCGGCCCGCCGCCTCAAGGCGTCTGGCGATCTCCACGGTCAGCATGACGCCGAGACCGCAGTGGCCGTAGAGCGTCAGCGGGCCCTTGACCCCCTTGAGGATCTCCTCGACACACCCCTCGGCGACCTCGGCCACCGGGCGGGTCTCCTCGATCAGGCCCATCTCCTGGCCGGGCACCGCGACCGCGTGCAGCGCCCACTTCTTGGGCAGCGCGTCGGCAAGCGGCTGGTAGATGGCCGCGCTGCCGCCGCCGTACGGCACGCAGACGAGGGTTGAGGTGGTGGTGCGGGCCGGGGTGAGGCGGTGCAGCAGCATGCGCGGGCCGCTCTCGCCCGACTCGACGATCTGGGCCAGCTCACGCACGGTCCTGTACTTGAACAGGTCCAGGATGCTGACCTGGCGCCCGCCTGCGGGGAGAGCCTTCCGCAGGCGGGCCACCACCTGTGCGGCGAGCAGCGAATGTCCGCCCAGGTCGAAGAAGTCGTCCAGCACGCCGACCTGGACCAGGCCGAGCACCGCGGCCCACACCGAGGCGATGGCCTCCTCGACCGGTGTCTCCGGCGGGACGAACCCCGCCTCCTGGTCGGGGCGTTCCTCGTCGGGCTCGGGCAGCCTGGCCCGATCGACCTTGCCGTGCGACTTCAGTGGCAGCTCGTCCAGCCAGACGAAGCGTGCCGGGATCATGTATTCGGGAAGGCGTTCGCCGAGCGCGGTGCGCAGTTCGCCGACTGTCGTCTTCTCCCCAACAAGGTAGGCGATGAGACGGTCGTCGCGCAGGTCCACGACGGCGTGGGCAACGCCGGGCTGGTCGGTGAGGACGGACTCGATCTCCGACAGTTCGACCCGGTAACCGCGGACCTTGACCTGCAGGTCGCGGCGGCCCAGGAAGCACAGGTCCCCGGAGGGCAGCCATCGGCCCAGGTCACCGGTCTTGTACATGCGGGCGCCCGGCTCGCCGTACGGGTCGGGCAGGAACCTGTCGGCGGTCAGGCCGGGCTGGCCGAGGTAACCGCGGGCGAGGCGGTCGCCACCGAGATAGATCTCACCGGTCATACCGGGCGGGACGAGCCGCAGGTGCTCGTCGAGCACGTAGAGCCTGGCGCCGGGCAGCGGCCTGCCGATGGGCAGGTTCAGCGCGCGCTCGGCCTCGTCGGTGACGGCGTGGGTGGAGATTCCGACCGTGGCCTCGGTGGGGCCGTAGTGGTTGATGACCGTGGTGTGCTCGGTCAGCTCGCGGGCCCAGCTCCACTTGGAGGCCTCGCCGCCGAGGACGAGCAGTTTGCGCGGCAGCAGCTCGGCGGGGCTCACGTCGGGGTCGGCGAGCAGCGACGCGAGGTGGGACGGCGTCATCTTGATGTAGTCGGTACAGCCGAGCTGCTCGGCGAGCTCCTCGACCGGCGCCTGCGGATCGACCAGGTGCAGTTCGCCACCGGTCATGAGCGACAGGTAGAAGATCGTCACACCGAAGTCGAACGACAGCGACTGCAGCAGCGTGTAGACGCCCGCCGGTTCGACGGCGAAGCGCTCCCTGACCCCGGCCAGGTAGTTCAGCACCTGCCGGTGCTGCACGCCGACGCCCTTGGGACGCCCGGTGGTGCCGGAGGTGTAGATGACGTAGGCCAGGTTCTCCGGGGTGACGCCGGGGTCCTCGAAGGAGGTCTCGTCGAGCGTCTCGGCGTCGAGCGTGACGACCGGGGGGCCGGAGACCAGGTCGGCCAGGTCCTCGGTGGTGACGACCACGGCCGCCCCCGAGTCCTCAAGCATGTAGGCGAGGCGGTCGCGGGGCTGCTTGGGGTCGAGGGGCACGTAGGCGCCGCCGGACTTCAGCACGCCGAGCAGCGCGGCGGCCACGTCCACGGACTGGTCGAGCAGCACGCCGACCCTGCTGTCGGGGCCGATGCCGTACCGGCCGCGCAGCAGGGCGGCGATCCGGGCGGAGCGCTCGTCGAGCTGGGCGTAGGTGTAGGTGTCGTCCTCGTGGGTCACGGCCGGGGCGTCCGGGGTGAGCGCGGCCTGCGCGGTGACCAGGTCGTGCAGCAGGTCGTGGCCGGTGGGGACGAGGTCGGTGCTCGACCCGAAGCCCAGGACGAGTTCCCTCTCCTCCTCCGACAGCAGCGACAGCTCGCCGACCCGGGTGTCCGGGGACTCGACGATGGAGCGCAGCAGGGTGTCGAAGCGGGAGCCGAGCAGCTCGACGGTCTCCGGGTCGAACAGCGCCGTGTTGTAGGTGAAGTTGCCGACCAGGCCGTCGGGGCTCTCGAAGAGGTACAGGGCCAGGTCGTAGCGGGTGGTCCTGACGGGCAGCGAGACGTAGGAGACGCGCCCGTCCTCCTCGCCCGCCTTGTAGTTCTGCAGCGCGAAGGTGACCTGGACCAGCGGCGACCTGCTGACGTCGCGAACGACGTTCAGTTCGCTGACGAGCTGGTCGAACGGCAGTTCCTGGTGGGCGAAGGCGTCGAGCGCCGTCTCGCGGGTGCGGGCCAGGAAGTCGGTGAACGCCGGGTCGTCGGCCAGGTCGGCGCGCAGCACCAGCGTGTTGACGAACATGCCGACGACGTCGTCGAGCTCGGGCAGCCCCCGCCCGGCGACCGGGGAGCCGACCGCGAAGTCCGACTGTCCCGAGTAGCGCGCCAGCAGCACCTGGAAGGCCGCCATCAACGTCATGTACGGCGTCGCGCCGGAGGACTTGGCCAGCTCCGCCAGACGGGCGGTGAGGTCGGCGTCGATGGAGAAGTCGAGGGAGGCGCCCTCGTAGCCCTGCTCGGCGGGGCGCGGCCTGTCGGTCGGCAGCTCGATGGCGGGCAGCCCGGCGAGCTTGTCGCGCCAGTGGTCGACCTCGCGGCGGTGGTCGCGTCCGCGCTGCCAGATGGCGTAGTCGCCGTAGCCGACCTGGGCGGGCTTGAGGGTCTTGCCGTCGTGCAGCGCGAGCAGCTCGCGGATCATCAGGTCGATGGACCAGCCGTCCACGACGGTGTGGTGGGCGGCCAGCAGCAGGACGTGGTCGTCGGGGGCGAGCCGTACCAGGAGGGTCCTGAACAGCGGACCGGTCTCCAGGTCGAACGGCGTCGCGACCTCCTCGTCGATGAGTTCGACGGCGGCGTCCAGGTCGGCGGCCTCGGTGACGCGCAGTTCGGCGGGGCGGGGCTCGTCGACGACCAGCTCCGGGGTGCCGTCCTCGGTGGTGAGGAAGCGCATCCGCAGGGCCTCGTGCCGGGTGACGATCTCGTCGAGGGCGCGGCGTAACGCGTCCTCGTCCAGCTCGCCGTACAGGCGCACCGCGACGGGGACGGTGTAGGTGGTGGTTCCCGGGCGGTACTGCTCAAGGAACCACAGGCGTTCCTGCGCGTGGGACAGGGGCGGGGTGACGGAGGGGTCCCGGGCCGTGATGGTCCGGGACTCCTCCCGGCGCCGGAGCCGCTGGGCGAGCAGTGCCCGTTTGGCGTCCGACAGCGTTGTCTCGGTCATTGCAGCTCCATCCGGAGGGCGGCGAGGAAGAGCGCGGCGTCCCGGCCGTTGATCAGTCGGTGGTCGTAGGCGAGGCCGATGTTGGCGACGGTCCTCGTCGTCACCGCGCCGTCCTCCCCGAGGGCGAGCTCGGGCTGTGGCGAGGTGATCGCGAGCGCGCAGACCGTCCCCGGGAAGACGAAGGGGACCGCGAGGACGACATCGGCGTCGGTGTGCAGGGTGACGGCGATGTTGGCGCCGGTGAGGTCCCGCTCCCTGAAGTCGCCCTCCGCCGCCGCGAGGCGGTAGCGCATCAGCGTGTCGGCGATGTCCCTGAGCGTCCCGGTCTCGCGGACCACCGGGACGTAGAGCCCCTCCCCCATGTCGAAGGTGACGCCGACGCGCGGGGCGTCGGAGAGCCTGGCGCCGTCGCCGTCGACCGCGGCGAAGAACAGCGGGAAGGTGGGGTGCAGCGTGGCGACGGCCTGCACGAACAGTTCGGCGAGGCCGACCGGTCTGCGTACCTGTCTGCTCAGGTCCTTGGTGCGTGCCAGGGCGGGGCCGACGTCGAACTTCACGACGGTGTAGGCGGCGGGGATCGTGCTGTGCGAGGTGGTGACGGCCCTGGCCACGGCCCGCTGCACCCGGGAGAGCACGTGCCTGTTGGTCTCCTGGGGTACGGCCGGCTGCTCCTGCTCCGGTACGGCTCCCGCCAGGCGTTCCACGTCTGCGCGCCGGACGACGCCCAGGCCCAGGGAGGCGACCTGCTCGGGGGTGATGCCGAGTTCGGCGATGAGGGCGCGGGCGGGCTCGGTGATGACGGCGTCACGCGGCGCCGAGGTGCCAGCCGGGGCGGCCTCCGGAGCAGGCGCGGGTGCGGGTGCGGCCTGTGGGCCCTCGGTGATCCTGGCCAGCAGGGCGCCGGGGGTGACCCAGGTGTTGAGCGCGGCGTCGTGGTGCAGGTAGCCGGACTCCTCGGCCTCCAGCTCGTCGGCCGCCTTGGAGGTCTCCAGGACCACGACGGGCTCACCGGCCCTGACCGGCTTGCCGTCCTCGACGAGCCACGCCACGACGAGGTACTCGCTGTCGTTGTTGTTGAGCTTGGGGACGCGGATGTCAGCCACGCAGGGCCTCTCGTACGGCGTGGTGGATCGTGGACTCCCCGGCCAGGACCTCGCTCTCCAGGTGGGCAGCGGTGGGGATGACGCTGTCCCGCGAGTGGACGAGGCGGACGGGGCCGCGCAGGCGGTCCCACACGCGCCCGTGCAGGAGGTGGGCGACCTCGCTGCCCCAGGTGCCGCCCGCCGTGCTCTCCTCCGCGACGATGACGACGCCGTTCACGTACGGCAGCAGCGCCTCGACGTCCAGCGGGTAGAGCCGGGAGGGGACGAGCAGGCGGCAGGAGATCTCGTCTTCCAGCAGCAGGGTCCGCATCGCGGCCAGGGCCCGGTGCGCCATGCCGCCCGGTGCGATGATCACGCAGTCGGGTCTGTCGTCGGCCTCGGCGATGGCGAGTTCGCCGTCGCGGCGCACGGGGAACATCGGGTCGGTCTGACCCATCTGCCGGGTGTAGAGGATCTTGTCCTCGAAGAACAGGCAGGGTTCGCCGCGCTCCAGCATCGAGGCGAGGACCTCGCGGTTGTCGTGGAAGGGCGACATCTCGTACAGCGACAGGCCGGGCATGCCGATGAAGTGCTTCTGCATGCTCTGGCTGTGCGTGGGGCCGTAGCCCCTGCCGCCGCCGCTGGGGCAGCGCACGATCATCCGCAGCGGCAGGCGGCTGCCGTACATGGAGACCGACTTGCTGGCGAAGTTGCAGATCTGGTCGAAGGCGAGCGCGACGAAGTCGCCGAACATGATCTCGGCGACCGCCGTGTTGCCGGTCAGGGCCAGGCCCGCGGCGACGCCGGTCAGGGCGCCCTCGCTGATCGGGGTGCCGATCACCCTGCCGGGGAAGCGCACAGAGAGACCCTTGGTGATCTTGAAGGCTCCGCCGTACGGGTCGAGGACGTCCTCGCCGATCACGTAGGCGGTGGGGTCGTCGTCGAGCAGCCCGTGCAGGGCCTCGTTGAGGTTCTCCGCGACTCTCACGACGCCTCCCACGAAGAAGACGCCTCCCAGCGGGACGGCGGGCGGGCGGCGATCTCCTCGGCGATGGCCTCGACCCGGGCCCTGATCGTCCCGTCGAGCCGGTGGAACTGGTCGGGGTGGTCGTTGGCGTAGCGGACGTACCAGTCGTTGTCCCGCGCGGCCTGTACGGCGTCGGCCGGGCGGATGTCGTCGCCCTTGCTGTGCGGGCCGAGCCGGTGGGTGGCGAACTCGACGACCAGTGGCCTGCCCGCGCGCACCGCGGCGACCGGCTCCTCAAGGGAGGTCCTGATCTCGTTGACGTCGGTGGAGACGACGAGGTGGTGGGTGACGCCGAAGGCCGCCGCCCTGCTCGCCACGCTCCCGGCCATCTGCGCGGTGGTCGGGGTCGACTGGGCGATGCCGTTGTTCTCCACGACGACCAGCAGCGGAAGGCGCCAGAGCGAGGCGAGGTTGAGCGCCTCGTAGACGGCGCCCTCCCCCCAGGTGCCGTCGCCGATGTAGACGCAGGCGAGCACGCCGGACTCGGCACGCCTGAGGTGCAGGGCGACGCCCGCGGCGACGGGCATGCTCTCGCCCTGCACCCCGGTGGACATGTAACGGTCCCGGTGGATGTGCTGGCTGCCGCCGACGCCCCCGCAGACGGCGCCCTGCCTGCCCATGATCTCGGCGAGCAGACCGTGCGGGTCGCGGAACCTCGCCAGGTAGTGGCCGTGACCCCGGTGGTTGCTGAAGACGTGGTCGTGCTCGCCGAGCAGCGGGGCGAGCGCGACGGGGACGTACTCCTGCCCGAGGCAGGTGTGGGTCGTGCCGTTCAGGTCGCCCCTGCCGTACAGCTCAAGAAGCTTCAGCTCGAAGTGCCTGATCAGGAGCAGTAGTTCCAGGTCGTCGTCGCCGAGGCGCGACAGCCTGAGCCGGTCGAGGATCTCAGTCATCTCCGAGGGACTCCACGATCCCGGCGATGGTCGGGTTGTCGAAGAAGTCGTCAAGGGAGACCTCGACGTCGAGCCGCTTGCGCATCCGGGCGATGATCTGGGTGATGGTCAGTGAGTGGCCACCCAGGTCGAAGATGTCGTCGTGCTCGTCGATCGGCGAGATGCCCAGGACCTCTTCCCAGATCTCGCGTACCTGGTCGGTCAGGGTGGTGACGGAACCCATCTCTTCTCCAGAGTGTCGTTCAGTAGCGTGTTGATCGGTCGTTCGGGGGCGAAGGTGGCGCGTTCCAGAAGAAGACGCAGGTCATCGGCCACTTTTTGGGCGTCCGAAACCACCTCGGGGTCGTAGCGAAGGCTGACGACGAGCCCGCCGGGGCCGTCGACGCACTGCAGGTGCAGGGCGCCTCTGACCGCGTGGTTGGAGACCGTCCACTCCACCGAGGCGTCGAGACCGGTGAAGACCGGGTCGGCGTCGTGGCGGGTGCGGTAGCTGACGGAGACGGGAACCAGCGCGGCGTGCGGCCGGATACGGGGCATCGCGCGGACCAGCGGAACCTGACGGAACCGGTAGACCTCGCGCAGCCCCGCGCGGAGTGCGACGGCGAAGGAGAGGAAGCTCTCCTCCACCTGGGGTTGTGAGGAGACGGGAAGTTCGTTGACGAACAGGCCGATGTGGCCCGCCGCCTCCTTCGGCCGGGTGGACAGATCGACGGCGGTGGTCACCCGGTCGTTTCCGTATCCCCTGAGCAGGACGTGCAGGGCTGCCAGCAGCGTCTCGAAACGGGTCAGCCCGGGGACGGCCGCCGGCTCCGCGGTGAAGCTCAGCTCCCGTCCCTCACCCGCCCGTCCCGAGCGCAGTGCCTGTCCGAGCAGTACGGTTTCGCCCGGATCCTGCCAGCGGGACTTCCAGAAGTCCCGTGCTTCGGGGAGCAGGGCGGCGACCCGCTCCCGTTCCACGGCGCCGTGGTCGACGGTCGCCAGTGGTGTCTGCGGCTCCCCGTTGTACAGGGCCGCCAGGTCACGTACCAGTACGTCCTTGGAGTGGCCGTCGAAGACCAGGTGGTGGGCGACGAAGACGAGCACGTGGCGCTCCGGCGCCGTCTCCAGCAGGGTGAACCTGGCCAGCGGCCCCTTCTCCAGGTCGAAGCCGCGCAGGATCTCCTCCCGCACGGCCGCGTCCACGCCCCCGGTGACCCTCGCTTTTGTCAACGGCACCTCGGCGCCGGGGACGAGCCGCAGTCCGCCCTCCGCCTCCACGACGACCTGGCCCAGCATGGGGTGGCGTTCGACGAGCGCGGCGCACGCGGCGAGCAGCGCGTCGGCGTCGAGGTCGCCGTCCAGGTTCACCAGGAGCGGCATGTGGTAGGCGGTGCCCGCGCCGACGAGTTGCTCGGTCACCCACATCCCCTGCTGGGTGAACGTGACCTCGTGCGCGGCGTTCACGGCACCCGCTCCAGGCTCGCGCGCAGGGCGCGCTTGTCCACCTTGCCGCCGTTGTTGCGCGGCAGGGCGTCGAGGGTGGTCACGTGCGCGGGCAGTTCGTGCTGGGCGAGCCTGTCCTTGAGGAAGACGCGCAGCTCCTCGGCGGCGAGCGGGACCTTGGTGACCATGGCGACGGCGACGACGGTGCCGAGCACGGGGTGGGGCACGCCGAAGGCGGCGGCCTCGACCACGGCGGGGTGCTGGTAGACGGCCTCCTCGACGTGGATGGTCGAGACCTTGTAGGCGCCGGACTTCACCACGTCGCCCTCACGGTCCATGAGATAGAGGTAGCCGTCGGCGTCGATGCGGCCCAGGTCGCCCATCCGCACCCAGCCGTCGCGGAAGGTGGAGCTGTCGGGGTCGCCGTAGTAGGCGCGCGGGGCGGCCGGGGAGCGCATCCACACCTCGCCGGTCTCGCCGGGCGGCAGCGGGTGGCCGTCCACGGTGGCGATCCTGACCCGTCCCCCGGCGATGGCGCGGCCGACGCTGCCGGGGCGCTCCGGGTCGAACATCATGACCGTCTGCGCGGGGGCGGCCTCGGTCGAGGTGTAGTAGTTGGTGATCGTCGCGTTGGGGAAGGCGGCGGTGAGCGCCTCGGCGACGGCGGAGGGCAGCGGCGCCGCGGCCGAGCCGAGCAGCAGCACGCTGGACAGGTCGTGACGGTCGCCGACCCCGGCGTTGAGCAGTTCGATGGCCATCGCGGGCACCAGGAACACGGTGCCCGCCCGGTAGGCCTCGATCAGCGTGGCGAAGCGGCCCGGGGTGAAGCGCGGCAGCGTCACCACGGCGGGGTGCGCGTCCAGGGCGTTGATCAGCATGGCCTGGCCGGCGTTCGTGCCGATCGGGAAGGCGTGGACCAGGTGACGCGAGTGCGCGAAGGGACGGCGCTTGGCGCCGCAGCCGTAGGCGAGGTTGGCGTGGGTGGCCGAGACGCCCTTGGGACGGCCCGTCGTGCCGGAGGTGTAGAGGATCTGCGCGAGGTCCCCGGGTGCGGGATCGGCGATCTCATAGGACGTTTCCGCACGCAGCCCGTCCGTGGTCGCGCTCCAGCCGACCTCGGGCACGTCGAGTCCCGCGGCGTGGACGACACCGCTCGCCCCGCAGTGCTCCAGCATGAAGCGCAGGTCGGCGACGGCCAGCCGGTCGGAGAGGGGTACGGCGACCGCCCCGGCCGCGAGCACCCCGCAGAAGGCGGCCGCGTAGTCCGCCCAGTCCGCGTTCCCGAAGACGAGACCGACCCTGTCGCCCCTGGTCACACCCCGGGCGACCAGGCCGTTCGCAATTGCGGTCGCCCGTTCGTGCCACTGGAGATAGGTGAGCGACGCCGAGCCGTGCACGATCAGCGCGACCCCGTCGGGGTCGGCTGCCGCCCGGTCTCTGAGCAACTGGGGAACGGTCAGGTTCACCAAGTGAACCTCCCACAAAGATCGGATGTATAGAACCCGACGCGTATCGAGCGTCCGAGTCGCTACAGGAAAGAATCTTTACTATTGTAAAACGAGCGCCAGTCTTACATGATCGCCACGGCCACGCAAGCCCTTTGGGAAGGTTGTCAGGATAGGCCGGGAGTCCCCAGAGATGGCGGGCCTTGCGAAGCTGGGGAAGAGGTGTAACACTAACGACCCAGACCTAACTGAAAGGTTTCTTTCCAGAAAGAAACCCTTCGTCTTCTGTGCTCAACTCGGCAAATATGCGCGGAGCGGGCTTTCGCATACCCATTTACGAGGCGTGCTCATGTGCGTGCGATCCCGCGGCCGCCGAAGGAGCTCTGCGTGCTTCAGCCAGAGACCATTTCCCCCGGCCAGTCCTGGACGGAGTATCCGCTGTCGTACGGCCAGCAGCGGTTATGGTTTCTTCACCGCCTCGACCCCGGCGACTCAACCTACAACACATCCTATGTTTACAGGTTGAAAGGTCGTCTTGACACCGCCGCTCTGGAAGCCTCCTTCACCGCGGTCGCCGCGCGGCACGAAAGCCTGCGCACCCGATTCCGCGAGGTGGCAGGAGAGCCGGTCGCGGTCGTCGAACCCCCGGCCCCGGTCGTCGTCGAACGGCTGAGCGCGGCGGACGAGGAACAGGCGCGCACGCTTGTCTCCGGCGTCACCAACACCGAATTCGACCTGGCCGCCGCGCCGCCGTTCCGGGTGGCGCTGATCGAGCTGGGCCCGCTCGACCACGTGCTCTGCGTCGTGCTGCACCACATCAACGGCGACGGCTGGTCGCTGAACGTGCTGTGCTCCGAGGTCGCCATCCTCTACGCCGGTGGCGGCGCCGCCGACCTGCCCGCCCTGCCCCTGCAGTACGGCGAGCACGCCCGCGCGCAACGCGCCGCCGAGGACACCGAGCTGCGCTGGTGGGTCGAGCATCTGACCGGGGTCTCCCCCCTCGACCTGCCCGCCGACCGGCCCCGTCCCGCCCAGCGCGGCGGCGAGGGCGGCGAGGTGCACTTCGAACTCGACGAGGAGCTGACCGCCGGGATCACCGAGCTGGCGAGGCGCTCGCGCTGCACGCCGTACATGGTGCTGCTCTCCGCCTACCAGGTGCTGCTGGCCAGGCACGCGGGGCAGGAGGACTTCTGCGTCGGCACGCCGTCGGCGGGGCGCGGGACCACCGAGCTGGAGACCATGATCGGTTTCCTGTCGACCACGCTGGCGCTGCGCTGCGACGTGTCCGGCGACCCCACCTTCGCCGACCTGCTCAAGCGCACCCGCAAGGTCGTGCTCAACGCGCTGTCCCGTCAGGACGTGCCCTTCGAGCGGCTCGTCGCCGAACTCGACGTCGAGCGGGACCTCAGCCGGACCCCGCTGTTCCAGACCCTGTTCGCCTTCCACACCCACGGCGAGGCCGGCGACCCGCTGCCCGGCCTCGACGCCTCCCCCTTCCCGCACGGCTGGACCAGGGCCAGGGTCGACCTGTCCATGGACCTCACGCCCCTGCCCGAGGGCCACGTGCTCGGCACCGTGCTCTACAGCACCGACCTGTTCGAGCACAGGACGGCCGAGCGGATGGTCGCCAGGTTCGTCGAACTCCTCAGGGCCGCGGTAGCCGCCCCGGAGACGCCGATCGGCTCGCTGCCCATGCTTCCCGAGGCCGAGCTGGACCTGCTGGCCGCGTGGAACGAGACCTCGGCCGAGCTGCCCGAGCTGACCCTGGTCGACCTCGTGCTGGACCAGGCCGCCGCCACCCCCGACGCCGTCGCCGTCGGCGCGCTGACCTACGCCGAGCTGACCGCGCGGGCCGCCGACCTGGCCGGACGGCTGGCCGCCGCGGGCATCGGGCGGGACGCGCTCGTCGCCGTCCAGATGGAACGCGGGACGGACATGGTCGTCGCGCTGCTCGGCGTGGCGATGAGCGGGGCGGCCTACCTGCCCGTCGATCCCGACTACCCGCGGGCCCGCGTCGCCTACGTGATCGAGGACTCCGGCGCCGCCCTGGTCCTGACGAGCCTGGACGACCTGCCGCCCGCCACCGCCGATGTTCCCGTACGGCCCCGCCCCGGCGACACCGCCTACGTCCTCTACACCTCGGGTTCGACGGGACGGCCCAAGGGCGTCGTCGTGCCGCACCGGGCGCTGACGAACTTCCTGCTCGCCATGCGGACGCTGGTCGGCTCGACGTCGCGGGACGTGTGGCTCGCGCTGACCTCGCTGTCGTTCGACATCTCCGCCCTTGAGCTGTATCTCCCGCTGGTGACCGGGGGCAGGATCGTCGTCGCCGACGCCGACACCGCCCGCGACGGCGCCGCGCTGGCCCGCCTGGTCAGGGACGAGGGCGTCACCCACGTGCAGGCGACACCGTCCGGCTGGCGGGTCCTGCTCAGCGGGGACCTGCCCCGGGTGACGGCGCTGACCGGTGGCGAACCCCTCGCGCCGCAGCTCGCCAGGGAGCTTCGGCCCCGGGTCGCGCGGCTCGTCAACGTCTACGGCCCGACCGAGACGACGATCTGGTCCACGGCCTGGGAGGTTCCCGAGGAGCCCGGCGAGATCGTCATCGGCGGCCCGATCGCCAACACCGTCGTGCACGTGCTTGACCCGGCCGGTTCGCCCGCGCCGATCGGCGTGCCCGGTGAGCTGCTCATCGGCGGCGACGGGGTGGCGACCGGCTATCTCGGCCGTCCCGCGCTGACCGCCGAGCGGTTCGTGCCCGGCCCCGGCGGCTCGCGCGTCTACCGCACCGGGGACCTGGCCCGCTGGCGGGCCGACGGCACCCTGGAGTTCCTCGGCCGCACCGACAACCAGGTCAAGCTGCGCGGCCACCGCATCGAACTCGGTGAGATCGAGGCGGTCCTCGACACCTGCCCCGGGGTCGCGCAGGCCGTCGTCGCGGTGCGCGGTGAGCGGCTGGCCGCCTTCGTGGTACCGGTGGAGCCCGGTGACCCCGAGCTCCTCGACGCCGTCAGGGAGCACGCGGGACGGCAACTGCCCTCCTACATGGTGCCCGGCGTGCTCGTCGAGGTCGGCGCGCTCCCGCTCACCCCCAACGGGAAGATCGACCGCAAGGCGCTTCCCGACGTCGAGGCGGCCCCGCAGACCGCCGCGACCGCGCCCCGCACCCCCGCGGAACGGCTCGTCGCCCAGGTCTTCTCCGAGGTGCTCGGCGTGCCCTCCGTCGGGGCGCACGACGACTTCTTCGCCCTCGGCGGCCACTCGCTGCTGGCGACCATGGTCACCGCGCGGCTTGCCGTACTGTCCAGGATCGAGGTGCCGGTCAGGGAGGTCTTCCTGCGGCCGGGTGTGGCAGCGCTCGCCGAGCTGCTCACCGGAGCCGAGCCCGCGCAAGGCGCACGCGACGACGAGGGACCCCGGCCGAGGCCGGAGGGGAGCGTCCCGCCGCTGTCCTTCGGGCAGGAGCGGCTCTGGTTCCTCAACCGGCTCGACCCGGACGACGCCTCCTACAACATGTGCCTGGTCAGGCGGCTGCGGGGGCCGCTCGACCGGCAGGCTCTCGCCAGGGCGCTGGACGGCGTCACCGCCAGGCACGAGAGCCTGCGCACCCGCTTCCCCGACGTGGACGGCGCCCCCTCGGTCGTCATCGACCCGCCGGGACCCGTGCCCGTCGAGGAGGTCACGGTCACCGGGGAGGCCGAGGCGCTCGACGTCGTCGCGGACCTCACCAACCGGCCCTTCGCCGACCTGGCCACCAGGCCGCCGCTGCGGGCCGTGCTCGTCAGGATCGGCGCGGAGGACCACGTGCTGTGCGTGGTCGTCCACCACATCCTCGGCGACGGCTGGTCACTCAACCTCATCTTCGAGGAGCTCGGCCACCTCTACTCGGGGGGTGGCGAGCTGCCCCCGCTGCCGCTGCAGTTCGGCGACGTCGCCCGCTGGCAGCGGGAGCGCGACACCTCCGCGCTGCTCGACCACTGGCGCGAACGGCTCACCGACCCCACCCCGCTCGACCTGCCGCTCGACCGGCCACGCACCGCGGCGAGCACCAGGGACGGCGACGTGGTCGAGGTCAGGCTGACTGCGGAGCAGGCCCGTGAGCTGGCCCTGCTCGGCAGGCGGCACGGCGCCACCATGTTCATGGTGCTGCTCGCCGCCTACCAGACGCTGCTGGCCAGGCACACCGGACAGAACGACATCCTGGTCGGCACCGCGACCGCGGGCAGGGACCGGGTCCAGCTCGAACCCGTCGTCGGCTACCTCAGCGACACGCTGGTGCTGCGCGGCGACCTGTCCGGCGACCCGGTCTTCACCGAACTGCTCGAACGCACCCAGATCAGCGTCCTGGACGCCTTCTCCCACCAGGGCGTCCCCTTCGAGGAGCTGGTCACGGCGCTGCGGGCCGAGCGCGACCTCACCCGCACCCCGCTGTTCCAGACCATGTTCATCCTGCACACCCAGGACGGCGGCCAGGACGGCGACGCCTTCGCCGGGCTGACGGCGAGCGCGTTCGAGCACGGCATGCGTCAGGCCAAGCTCGAACTCGCCCTTGAGGCCTGGCAGGACGAGCACGAGCTGCTGCTCACGCTGGTCTACGACACCGCGCTGTTCGACCGGGCGACGGTCGAGGCGCTGGGCGCGCGGCTGCGGCTGCTGCTCACCGCGCTTCCCGGTGCCGCGGACGAGCGGATCTCCGCGCTGCCGCTGCGCACCGAGCAGGACGAGACGCTGCTCGCCCGTCTGGGCGAGGGACCCGCCCTGCCCGAGACGCCCTCGGTGCCGGAGCTGGTCGCGGCGGCCGTACGGCGGTCGCCCGACGCCGTCGCGGTCGGCTGCGGGCCGCAGGCGCTGACCTACGCCGAGCTGGACGCCAGGGCCGACGAGCTGGCCGGTCTGCTGCGCTCGCGCGGCGTCGCCCCGGGAGACGTGGTCGGCGTACGGCTCGGCAGGACGCCCGACACGATCGCGGCGCTGCTGGCCGTCTGGCGTGCCGGGGCCGCCTACCTGCCGCTGGACCCCGACTACCCGGCGGAACGGCTCGCCTTCCTCGTCGAGGACAGCGGGGCGTCCTACGTGCTCGACGCCGTGCCCGAGGCCGTACAGCCGATGGAGCCTCTGCCGCACGGCGCCGCCGCGTACGTGATCTACACCTCGGGCTCGACCGGCACCCCCAAGGGCGTGGTGGTCGGGCACGACGGGCTCGCCGCGCGGGTGACGTGGATGCGTCAGGCGTACGGCCTGCACCCCGGCGACCGGGTCGTGCAGTTCGCCTCGCTGAGCTTCGACACGCACGCCGAGGAGATCTACCCGGCCCTGGCGGCGGGGGCGCGTGTCGAACTGCTTCCCGACGGCGGCGTCACGCTGCCCGACCACCTGGCCGGGGTGACGGTCCTCGACCTGCCGACTGCCTACTGGCACGCGCTGGTCGACCAGATCGACGAGGTCCCGTGGCCGGACACGCTGCGGCTGGTCATCCTGGGCGGCGAGCAGGTGCACGAGGCCGCCGTGGCGCGCTGGCGGGAGCGCTTCGGCGACCGGGTACGGCTGGTCAACACCTACGGCCCGACCGAGACGACGATCATCGCGACCACGGCGGAGCTGGACGGTTCCCCGGGACGCCCGCCCATCGGCGTGCCCGTCGGCGGCACCCGCGTCCTGGTCCTGGACGAGCACGGCGAGCCGGTGCCGCCCGGCGTGGCCGGTGAGCTGTGCGTCACCGGGGCGGGCGTCGCCCAGGGCTATCTGGGCAGGCCCGCGCTGACCGCGGAGCGGTTCGTGCCAGGCCCCGGCGGCTCGCGTGTCTACCGCACCGGCGACCGGGTGCGCTGGCGCAACGACGGGCAACTGGAGTTCCTCGGCCGCGACGACGACCAGGTCAAGGTCAGGGGCTTCCGGGTCGAGCTGGGTGAGATCGAGGCGCGGCTGCTGGCCTGCCCGGGAGTCGGCCAGGCGGCCGTCGCCGTACGGGACGGGGTGCTGGTCGGATACATCGTCGGCACTCCCGAGGGGGAGGACCTCGCCCGGCTGCTCGGGGCCACGCTGCCCGCCTACATGGTGCCCTCCCTGTGGGTACGGCTCGACGCGCTGCCGCTGAACCGCAACGGCAAGATCGACCGGGCCGCGCTGCCCGCGCCGCAGGCGGCCCCCAGGGAGCGGGTCGCCCCGCGTAGCGACGCCGAACAACTGGTGGCCGACGTGTTCGGCGAGGTGCTGGGGATCGAGGAGATCGGCGCCTTCGACGACTTCTTCGCCCTCGGCGGGCACTCGCTGCTGGCCACCCGCGTCATCGCCAGGATCCGCGCCCTCGTCGAGATCGACGTGCCGATCCGCGTGCTGTTCGCGCACAGCACCGTGGCGGGGCTCGCCGCCTCGATCGAGGAGACGCTGATCGCCGAGCTGGCGGAACTGTCCGACGACGAGGCCGAGGGTCTCGTGCGGACGCCTCAAGGACCTCAAGGAAACGGGGAAGCGAGATGAGTCACCACGTCGTGGTCAACCACGAGGAGCAGTACTCGGTCTGGCCGGAGGGCAGGCGGCTGCCGGACGGCTGGCGCCTTGAGGGCTTCTCCGGCCCCAAGGAGGAGTGCCTGGCCCACATCGACAGGGTGTGGACCGACCTTCGTCCGCTCAGCGCGAGGGAGTCCTGACATGTCCGAGGAGTGGATCTGGGTCTCGCGGGACGACATCCGCGGCCCGCACCGGAGGGGGAGCGCCAATGGTTAGGGAACGGCTGGCCGCGATGGTCGCCTCCGCGTCGGACGGCGCCGTCACCGCCGAGGAGGCACTGAACGCCACGGTCCCGCTGTCCGCCCTCGGGGTCACCTCGCTGGCCCAGATGCGGCTGATCGACGCGGTCGAGACGGAGTTCGGCGTCGAGATCGACCTGTCGGGCGACGGCCTCGACCTGCTGGACGACCTGGGAGCCCTCGAACGCCACATCACCCAGGCCGGACGCCCCGGTCCTTGAGACGCCCCCTGACAGAGCGGTCGGAGGCGTTTTTCGAACGGGGAGAGACAACATGGACATCCGGTTCTCGGGGAGCCGGTCGGGTACGGCTCCGCTGACCTGGGGACAGCGGGCGATCTGGGACGCGATCAGGAAGACGGCACCGGACGACCACTACTTCAACTTCGGCCGGGTGCTCGCGGTGCCGAGACGGGCCAGGCCGCTGACCGTGGCGCGGGCCGCCGAGGTCCTGGGCGCCCTGGTCGAGCGGCACGAGTCACTGCGTACCAAACTGACTGTGGGGCTGAGCACGGGGCCAGGGGCGGCTCCGTCCCCACGGGTACCACCGGACGCCGAACCGTCGCAGGTCCTCGGGACGGCCGGGAGCATCCCGGTGACGATCTCCCGCGAGGACCCGGAGCGGCTGATGGAGGAGCTGGCCGCGACGGCGTTCGACTACGCCGGTGAGTGGCCGTTGCGGGTCGGGTTGGTGGTCGACGAGGACGGCACGGTGTCCCACGTCGTGCTGGTCTTCTGCCATCTCGCGGCCGACGGGCTCGGCGCCGAGGTCGCGGTCACCGACCTGAGACTGCTGCTGTTGCGCGGAGCCGTACCGGGACCGCCGCCGCCCTCGCCGCTCGACCTGGCCCGCTGGCAGCGCGCGGAGCAGGGAAGACGGGTCGCCCGCATCGCCGCCGAGCACTGGGAGCACGAGTACCGGCGCATCCCGCCCACCATGTTCGACCGGCGCGTCGCGGCTCCCGACGAGCCGCCGATCTGGCGCGCGCAGCTCGTCTCGCGGGCGATGGACCTGGCCGTGCAGCGGATCGCGGCGGTGTACGGCACGAGCACCTCGACCGTGCTGCTGGCCGCATCGAGCATGCTGGTCGGCGCGGTGACCGGGCACGAGGTGTGCGCGATGCTGCCCATCGTGGGCAACCGCTTCCGCCAGGACGCCGCCCAGGCCGTCACCACCCTCTCCCAGGAGGGCCTGTTCGTGCTGGACGTCGGCGGGCGTTCCTTCACCGAGGTGCTCAGGGCCGCCAAGCCCGCCGCGCTGCGCGCCTACCGCTCCGCCTACCACGACCCCGGGGACAGGGACCGGCTGACCGAGCGGGTCAGCCGCGACCGGGGCACCCGGGTCCACCCCTACTGCTGCTTCAACGACATGCGCTTCATCGACCGGGTTGACGCCTCCCACGACGAGCGGACCGTACGGCTGGCGATGGAGGAGACCACGCTGACCTGGCCGCTCAGCCAGGACCAGCTCAACTGCCGGTTCTGCCTGCACATGACCGGGGAGCGGGGCGGCCTCGGCGTCTCGCTGACCGCCGACACCCGCTACCTGCCGAGAGAGGGCATGGAACGCTATCTGCGCGACCTGGAGTCGCTGCTGGTCGAGGCGGCCTTCCACGAGACGCTGGAGCCGGTCGGATGACGGTCTACGCCTACGCCGAGTCCACCTCGTGCGTCCAGGAGGGGTCGCTGCGCTTCCACCTCACCCGCACCTCGCGGGCCCCGGCGCGCGGCACGGTCACGGTCGAGGACGTCGCCGCCGACAGGCCAGTGCTCACCGCGCGCTTCGACGGCCCCGTGTGGACGCTCGACGTCCCCGCCGACTGGTCCAGCTCGCTCTACCGCGCGGTCTTCACCTCCGAGGAGGGGGAGGGCTCCGCCGAGGGTCTCTCCGACGTCTACTTCGTGGTCAGGGCGGCGAAGCCGTCCTCGCCGGTCCTGCTGTCGATCCCGTTCCCGACCTGGCAGGCCTACAACAGGGCGGGCATCCCCGGGGAGTCGATCTACTGGACCGAGGAGCCGACCCGCGCCGCGAAGGTCTCCTTCACCCGGCCCGGCGGGGGTCCGCCGCCCGAGCGCTGGGAGGAGGGCATGCTCCGCTGGCTCGGCCCGGCCGGTTACGACGTGGACTACTGCTCGGGGCTCGACCTGCACGACGGGGCCGAACTGCTCGGCGGCTACCGGCTGCTGGTCGTCAACGGCCACGACGAGTACTGGACGGCCGGGATGCGCGACAACGTCGAGGCGTTCGTCGCCCGGGGCGGCAACCTGGCGGTGTTCTCCGGCAACACCTGCTGGTGGCAGTTCCGCCTTGAGGACGAGGGCCGGACCATGGTCTGCTACCGCGACGCGGCCATGGACCCGATGGCCACGGTCGAGCCCGGCCTGACCACGGTCGAGTGGTCGAGCGCCCCGGTGAACCGCCCGGAGAACACGCTGACCGGCGTCAGCTTCAGGCGCGGCGCCGGGACGTGGGGACCGTACATGCAACTCATGCACGAGGAGTCCTACACGGTCAGGTTCCCCGAGCACTGGGCGTTCGAGGGGACCGGGCTCGGCGAGGGCGACAAGTTCGGCCAGGGCGCCATCGGCTACGAGACCGACGCCTGCGACTTCGTCGAGGTGGACGGCGTCCCGCTGGCCACCGGCCGTGACGGCACCCCGCCCTCGTTCGTCATCCTCGCCACCGCCGACCTGCGCCACTGGCACCGCTACGGCCAGGGCGGCATGGCGACCATGGGCGTCTTCGGTCTCGGCTCCGGGACGGTCTTCACCGCCTCCACCGTGAACTGGGGCAACGCCCTGCACGACCCGATGGTCGACCGGATCACCCGCAACGTGCTCGACCGCCTGTCGGAGCCGGTCGGCGGCTGGCAGATCGTCGGCGGTGCCGGCTCCCCGCGCGCGCTGACGGTCTTCGGCTCCCGCCTGTACGGCGTGGCCCCCGACGACTCGCTGCTCGTGCGGGACGTCGCGGCCCAGAACCTGCGCTGGCAGCGGGTGGGAACCGCCCCCGGCGTCGTCGCCATGGCCACCCCCAGGGAGGCCACCGCCGTGCACCCCATCGGGCTGTACGGCCTCACCGCGGACGGGCGGCTCGTCTTCGACGACCAGGAGAACGGCTGGACCACGCTGGCCGAGGCGCCCGCCGCCTCGGTCGGCCTGGGCATGGTGAACGGGGAGTTCTTCGCGGTCAACGCCGAGGGGCTGTGGAAGCTGGGCCCGGAGACCTCGGAGTGGGTCCTGGCCGGTCCCTCCGGCGACGCCGTGAGCCTCACCGCGATGAACGGCCGCCTCTACATCGCCGACGCCGAGGGCAGGATCCGCACCCGCCCGCCGGTCGTCGGTCCCGCCGGGTGGGAGGACCTGTGCGACGCGGGCGGCTGCACCGTCCTGACGGCGCACGCGGGCCTGCTGATCGGCACCGGCCCCGACCGTCCGCTGTTCCAGCGTCCTCCCCTGCCGGACCGCTGACCCGTTCTTCCGCCCTCGTCACCCGGTGAACCGCGCCTCACCGTGTGACGAGGGCGGGATAGTCCTTGAGGTCGACGGAGGTGGCGAACCTGTCGGTCATCTTCAGCATCATCCCGAGCAGGAACCTGCTCTTGAACATCCAGTTGCGCATCGTGATGCGCAGCGGCGAGGGCGGCGCGAGGAAGGGTCCGGCGCTGCCCTGCCTGGCTACCGTCGCGTAGCCATGCATGATTTCCTGATATTTCCGGAAAGCGGCCCTGTGGTCGCCGTCCGCCTCGACCAGTTCCCCGGCCAGCACGTAGGCGCCGACGATCGCCAGGCCGCTGCCGAAGCCACCCAGGGTGTTGCCGTAGGCGGCGTCGCCGAGCAGCACGACCCGCCCCCTGGAGTAGTCGTCCATCTTGACCATGCTGATCGAGTCGAGGTAAACGTCCTCGGCGTCGCGCAGCCTGGCAATCAGCTCGGGGACCTTCCAGCCCATGCCCCGGTAGGCGTCGGCCAGGATCCGCTTCTGCTGCCCGGCGTCGTAGCGGTCGTAGTCGAGGTGCTTCGAGGCGAAGACGAGGAACGCGGGCGCCTTGGGGCCACCGAGCGCGGCCATCCTGCCCGGCTCGTTGTACATCGCGGGCGGGTGGTCGAAGTCCAGGCCGACCAGCGCGTAGTAGTAGCCGGTGAAGTTCACGTGGTCGGACTCGGGGCCGAAGGTCAGGCGCCGCACGTTGGAGTGGATGCCGTCGGCGCCGACCACCAGGTCGAAGGTGCGTGGCGCGCCGCGTTCGAAGGTGACGTGCACGCCGTCGGCCGTCTCGGTCAGCGAGGTGATGGAGTCGCCGAAGACGTACTCGCAGCTCTCCCTGGTCCGCTCGTACAGCAGGACGGCCAAATCGCCGCGGCGGATCTCGATCTCGCCGCCGCTGAACTCCCCGGGCATGACCGCCAGGCGCCTGCCGTTGGCGTCGACGATCTCCTGGTCGGTCCCGCCCGTCTGGCGGCGCCGTACCTCATCGAGGATGCCCATGCGGTCGAGCACGGCGAGGTGGGTGGCTCCCTTGAAGTCGACGGCCTGGCCGCCCCGCCGGAAGACGGGGGCCTTCTCGACGACGGTGACCGTGCAGCCCGCGCGGCTGAGCCAGTGGGCGAGGGCGGGTCCGGCGATGCTCGCGCCGGAGATGAGGACCGTGGTGTTCTTCATGTCGACGAGCTTCGGCGCGGGCGCTGACAGCCCGCCGACAGCGCGTTGACAGTCACCCGGCGTGCCTGTCGAGCGCTGTCAGCACCTCCTCGTGGCTCATGGTGGCACCGCTGGCGAACGCCTCGGCGAAGACCTCGGCGCCGACGAGGTCGCGGGCGGCGTCGGTGATCCTGGCGACGTCGCGGTCCCCGGCGACGACCGTGCCGCGCAGCGCGACCGCCATGCCGAGCAGCGTCGCCGCCTCCCGGCCCGCCCCGTCGAGCAGTACGGCCCCGGCCCACCCCTCGACGACGTCGGCGAGGTCGGCGGCCAGCGGGGAGCTGCGCGCGACGGCGAGGGCCTCGCGGTGCCTGAGCCGGGCCCGTTCCCGGTCGCCCTCGGCCTCGGCGAGCCTGCCGAGCGCGACCAGCACGCGGGCCTGTGTCCCCTCGATGCCGAAGTCACCGTCCCGCGCGGCCTCGGACGCGAGATCGAGCAGGCGCCTGGCCTCCGCGAGGTCGCCGTCGTGCCTGGCGACCTCCGCCAGCCCCAGGTGGGCCGTGGCCGCGGCGCCCGGCCTGCCGGTGGTGCGGGCCAGCTCCCCCGCGCGCCGGTAGTCGGCGACGGCGGCGGCCACCTCCCCCTGGCACACCAGCCCCTCCGCCCTGCGCACCAGCACGTCCGCCGTCTCCTCCGCCGTGCCGAGCTGCTCGAACAGCCCGAGCGCCCGGGTCCACATGTCGTGGGCGCGCGTCCACTCCCCGCGCCTGCCCGCGATCGTGGCCAGCCAGTCGAGCGCCTGGGCCGTCCCCCACCGCTCCCCCAGCGCGTCGAACCCGGCCAGCGCCTCCCGCAGCCCCCGTTCGGCCCGCGCGGGCTCGCCGCCCAGCAGCGCGAGCAGGGACACGCTCAGCGTCTCCAGGGTCCGCAGCCACGCGTCCGAGCCCGCGAGCGTGCGCAGCTCGGCCTTCCTCGGCGGCCCCGCGGCCATGCCCCACAGCGCGACGGTGAAGGGATGGCGCAGCCGTTCAAGCCCCGCCACGGTCTCCTCTGCCCGCCGCCAGTGCTCGGGCAGCGCACGGGGTACGGCGTGCACCACGCACATGACGTACTCCTCCTCGAACCCCTCGACGGGCTCGGGAACCATCTCAAGCAACCGCGCCGCGATCTCCCCCACCTGGCCGCGCCGTCCGCTCAGCCACCAGTAGGCCGCAAGCGCGGTGACCAGCCGCAGCGCCGTACGGCACGCCTCCTCGTCACCGGCCCGCGCCCCGGCCACGGACCCACGCAGCGCGGCCATCAGGTTGCCGTGGTCGACGGAGAGCACGGCGAGCCACGTCAGCTGCTCGGCCCCGCGCAGGTAAGGGTCGGCCCGGCGCGCCAGGGCGAGGAAGTGGCGGGCGTGGGCGCGGTCCAACCGCTCCCGCTCCCCCGCCTCGGCCAGCCGTTCCGCGCAGAACAGCCGGATCGTGTCGAGCATCCGGTAGCGGTCGCCGTCGGTCTCGACCAGCGACCTGTCCACCAGGTCGGCCAGCAGGCCCGCGGCGTCCTCGACATCGCAGACCTCCTCGACCGACGCCAGAGAGGCACTCGCGGAGAAGACGGCGAAGCGCCTGGCCAGCACCCGCTCCTCGGGGGTGAGCAGGTCCCAGCTCCACTCGACGACCGCGTGCAGGGTCCTGTGGCGGGCGGCGGCCGTACGGTCCCCCCGGGACAGCAGCCGGAAGCGGCCGTGCTCGGCCAGACGGACGGCGATCTCCTCGACGGTGAAGGAGCGCAGCCGCGCGGCCGCCAGCTCGATCGCCAGCGGCAGCCCGTCGAGCGCCGCGCAGATCCGGGTGACCGCCGCGACGTTGTCCTCACCGATCTCGAAGCCGGGCCGTACGGCCGCCGCCCGGTCGGCGAACAGCCGTACGGCGGGACAGGCCATGGCCAGCTCCGAAGGCGCGTCCAGGGGCGGTACGGCGAGCGGCGCGAGCGGGACCAGCGTCTCGCCGGTGATGCCCAGCGGCTCGCGGCTGGTCGCCAGGACCGACAGGCCGGGACAGGCGCCGAGCAGCTCCCGGACCAGGGTCGCGGCGGCCTCGACCACGTGCTCGCAGTTGTCGAGGAGCAGCCGTGTCTCCTGCCCGGCCAGGGCGGAGGTCAGGTGCGCCACCGGGTCGGGGGCGCTCAGCGAGTGCAGGCCCGTCTCGCGCAGCCCGAGGGCGCCGAGCACCGCCTGGGCCACCTGGGGCGCCGTGACGGCCCCCGCCCGGTCGGCCAGCGGGGAGAGATCGACGAAGCACACCTCACGCCCGGTGCGCCCGGTGCGCCCCGCCGCCTCGACCGCCAGGCGGGTCTTGCCGGTGCCGCCGGGGCCGACGATCGTGACCAGCCGGTTCCCGCGCAGCGCGGCGAGCCGTTCCAGCTCCTCCTCACGCCCGAGGAAGCTGGTCAGTTGGGCGGTGAGGCCGCTCCTGCGGGCCGGGGCCGGGCGTTCGGCGCGCAGCACGGCCAGGTGGACCTCGGCCAGCTCGGGTGAGGGGTCGGCGCCAAGCTCCTCGGCCAGCAGCCGCCGGGTCTCCTCGAAGACCTCAAGCGCCTCAGCCTGGCGTCCGGCCGCGCTCAGCGCGCGCATCAGCTGGCCCCTGAGGCGCTCCCGCAGCGGGTTGGCGGCCGTCAGGCGCCGCAGCTCGGCCACCGGGTCGGCCTCGGGGAGGGCGAGTTCGGCCTCGGCGAGGTCCTCGGCCGCGGTCAGCCTCAGCTCCTCAAGGCGGGCCACCTGCGCCCCGGCGAAGGGCAGGTCCCCCAGGGCGGGTCCCCGCCACAGACCGAGCGCCTCCCGCAGCGTGGCCGCGGCGGCGGCGTGGTGCCCTGAGGACAGCAGCAGCCGTCCCTCGCGGGTGAGCCGCTCGAAGCGGTGGACGTCCACGTCCTCGGGGTCGGCCGCGAGCCGGTAGCCGTTCCCATGGAACTCGACCAGCTCGGCGGGCAGGACGCGGCGGAGCCGGGACACCTGGGCCTGTACGGCGTTGGCCGCGCCCGAGGGAGGGGCGTCGCCGTACTGGCCGTCGATGAGGCGCTCGACGGTCACCACCCGGCCCGCTTCGAGCAGCAGCATCACGAGCAGGGCGCGCGGCTTCGGCCCGGGTACGGCGATCGCCTCACCGGCCGGGGAGCGGACCTCCAGGGGGCCGAGGATGCCGAACCGCATGGGGTCGATTGTGCCCTTTTTCAGATGGCGCGGGGACCGTAGAGGGCGGAGGGGGCTCCGGTGGTCATGGCCCAGTAGCGGTCGCCGTAGGACCAGTGCCACCACTCGGTGGGGTAGTTGACCAGACCGGCCGCGTCGAGGGCCGCGCCCATGACCTCGCGGTTGCGGCGGGCCTGCGGGGAGATGTCGGGGGCGGCGGTGTAGCAGGCGCCCTCGCTCTGCTCGGGGGTCGCGTTGAGCGGGCTGCCCATGTCGAGTTCGACGCCGTCCTCGGTGCACAGGGTCAGGTCCACGGCCGCGCCCGCGGTGTGCGGGGCGACCTCGACCGGCGAGACGTAGCGGCTGGCCGCCGCGACGATCTCCTCGGGCGACATTTCCGGAAATGTCGCCCGGAGCTCCGCCGAGTACTCGTTGAAGATCTGCTGCTGCATCGCCGGCGGCCGGTACCCCTCGACGATCAGCAGCCGGTAGCCCTCGGGAAGCCGCCGCTGCGCCTCCTCAAGCCTGGCCACCAGCCCCTGCCTGAGGTGGGCGAAGGCCCCGTCGGGATCGGCCATCCTCTCGTCGACCCGCAGCCGCCCCCTGACGTCGACCAGCCGCTCGCCGGACTCCTCGACCGGAATCGCGGCCACCCGGGGATCGGAGATCAGAACGATGTCGTGCATAGCCGCAATTCTCACACCGTCTCTGAGAAGACCTGTTCGCGGGCCTGGCTCAGGGCCGAGACCAGGGCCCCGCGCAGCACGGAGTTGCCCTCGACCTCGGAGACGACGACCCTCGGCTGGCTCGGGCAGACCCTGGCCACGGCCTCCTCGACCCTGGCCGCGAGCACCTGCCCGCCCGCCCTGCCGATGTCGCCGCTGAGCACGATCAGCCCGGGGTCGAGCACCACGGCGACCGCGGCGACGCCGACCGCCAGCCGCCCGGCCAGCTCGTCCAGGAAGCCCCCCGCGTCGCCCATGACGGCCCGGTGGACATGATCGGCCAGTGAGTGCCCCTGGATGCCGTGCGCGTCCGCCAGGCTGGCCAGGGCGTCACCGCCGACCAGGCGCTGGAACGAGCCGGACTGGGGTTCGGTCACCTCGGTCGGCAACGGCTCCCCGGGCACGGGCAGCCAGCCGATCTCGCCCGCGCCCCCGGTGAAGCCCCGGTGCAGACGCCCGCCGAGCATGACCCCGAGCCCCTGGCCGACCCCGGCCCAGACGAGCACGAAGTCCTCGACCTCAAGGGCCGCGCCGCAGAAGCGCTCGGCGAGCGCGGCCAGGTTGACGTCGTTCTCGATCGTCACCGGGACGTTGAGGTCGCGGCGAAGCTGGGCGAGCACGCCCTCGTGCCAGGAGGGCAGGTCGAAGGAGAAGCGCACGTCGCCGGTGCGGGGATCGACGACGCCCCTGGTGCCGATCACGAAGGCGCGCAGCAGGTCCAGGGTGATGCCCGCGGTCTCGCACGCCTTCTGCACGGCGCCGCGCACCAGCCGCACCGGGTCGTCGTGACCGCTGGGATCGACGGCGACCTCGGCGACGGTCTCCCCGGTGATGTCGGCCACCCCGGCGCAGATCCGGTCGGGCAGCACGTCAAGCCCCGCGACATAGGCGCAGGAGGGCACGACGCCGTAGAGCGCCGCGTTCGGTCCCCGCCCGCCCGCCTGCTCCCCGACCATGGCGACGAGCCTGCGTTCCTCAAGTCTGGCGAGCAACTGACCGGCGGTCACCTTGGAGAGACCGGTGAGTTCTCCCAGCTCGGCGCGGGTGAGAGGCCCACTGGAAAGCAGGAGCTCAAGTGCCGCGCGGTCATTGAGCTGACGCAGCAGTCGAGGGGTTCCCGGACGTCTGGACAAGATCGGCTTCCCCCCGTCACGATCCGCTAACGATCGTTTCTTTTAAGAAAGTTTCTTGTTAGTTTAGCCCTAGTCAGCCCGCAGGCAAGAGCGACCGCGCCGCGGGTTGTCGCAACTCCGGTCACTGACCGTGAGCAAGAGGGTCGCGGGGACCCAAGCCAAAAAAGCAGCTGAGCGCCTACCCCGTCGAAAGCCGGAAAGGGAGAACTCAAGTGAAGTTCGCGAGAATCGCCACCACGACGGCAACCACCGCCGCCCTCGCCCTGGGTCTTGCCGCGTGCGGCAGCAGTGAACCCACCACGCCCGCGCAGTCCAACGCGGACGCCTCCAGCGCCCCCTCCAGCGGTGGCGCGAAGTTCGCCGGTCAGACCCTGACCATGTGGCGCCTCGGCGACAGCAACCCGGCCGCCCAGAAGTACATGGACGCCCTGAACGCGGAGTTCGAGAAGCAGAGCGGCGCCACCGTCAAGCTTGAGTGGATCTCCTGGCCCCAGGTGAACGACAAGTTCACCGCCGCCGCGGCGGGCGGCGCCGGCCCGGACGTCACCGAGATCGGCAACGACCAGGTGCCGCTCTGGCAGAGCCAGGACGCCCTTGAGCCGGTCACCGACCTGGCCTCCGCGGGTGAGCAGGCGGAGATCCCGAAGAACCTGCTCGGCCTGGAGACCATCGACGACCAGGTCTACGCCCTGCCCTGGGGCGCGGGCTCGCGCGCCGTCCTCTACCGCAAGGACTGGTTCAAGGAGCTCGGCATCGAGGTCCCGAAGTCCTGGGACGAGGTCGTCGCCGCGGCCAAGAAGATCCAGGAGAAGAAGGGCAAGGACGTCGACGGCTTCGCCTTCAACGGCGGCTCCGACGCCAACCACCTCCTGGGCGCGCTCGCCTGGTCCGAGGGCGGCGAGTACGCCGTCAAGGAGAACGGCAAGTGGGTCGGCAAGCTGACCGACCCCGCCTTCAAGGCCGGCTTCGCCACCTACACGAGCCTGGTCACCGACGGCCTGTCCAGCAAGTCCCGCCTCACCCAGAACACGGTGGACATCCGCAAGCGGTTCGCCAACAACAAGGTCGGCATGTACCTGACCGCCGGCTGGGACCTCCCGGGCATCGAGGAGGACAGCAACGGCAAGATCAAGGGCGACAAGCTGGCCTTCTTCCCCCTGCCCGCCAAGTCCGGCGGTGAGGCCCCCTCCTTCTTCGGTGGCAACGACATCGCCATCTGGAAGGACGCCAAGAACAAGGAACTCGCCGCCGAGTACATCAAGCTGGCCACGAACAAGGAGTGGGCCGGCCGGTACGCCACCGAGGGTGGCCTGCTGCCGATCTACCCCGAGGCGCTCGCGAAGCTGAGCTCGGACCCGGCTCTGGCCCCGTTCGCGGCCTCCTTCGCCAAGGCCAAGGCCTTCCCGGCCGACCCCAACTGGACCGAGGCCAACGAGACCAAGGCCGTTCTGCAGAACGCCGCCCGCTCGGTCATCGAGGGTAAGGCCAACCCCGACGACGCCCTCGCCAAGGCCAACGGCGAGATCGAAGAAATTCTGAACCAGCAGTAATCATGACGAACACGTCTACGATCCCCCGGGGTGACGGTCGGTCCGCCACCCCGGGGCGGCGCCGTGACGGTGACCGGCGGGCGGGCAGACCGAGTGGGATGCCCCCGTGGCTCGTCCCCTACGTTCTGCTTGTCCCCGGTCTGCTGGTCATCGCCGGGCTGCTTCTCTATCCGCTGATCCAGATGATCATCATGTCCTTCCAGAAGGTGGGGCTGCGCCAGATCCGCGGCGTACCCGCCGAATGGGTGGGCGGGGACAACTACAGCCAGGTCTTCGCCAACGAGATCTTCTGGTCCTCACTCCGCAACACCGTGCTGTTCGCGGTCATCACCGTGACCCTGACCCTGGTTCTCGGGACGGCCGTCGGCACACTGCTCAACAAACTGAGCGGCAGGATGTCCCTGTTCGTGGTCATCGGCATCATGTCCGCCTGGGCCGTACCCCCGGTCGCCCAGGGCGTCATCTGGCGCTGGCTGTTCGACGCGGACGCGGGAATCATCAACTGGACGCTGAACCTGCTGCCCGACTGGCTGTCCAACCTGCTGTTCGGCAGGAGCGACTGGACCGGTGAGCCCTGGCTCAACGACGCGATCACGATCTACATCGTGTTGATCATCTGTGTGGTCTGGGCGTCGTTCCCGTTCATCGCCGTCTCGGTGCTGGCCGGTCTGAAGGGGATCCCCTCGGAGCTCTACGAGGCGGCCAAGGTCGACGGGTCCACCCCGTGGCGGACCTTCAGGAAGATCACCTTCCCCCTGCTCAAGCCGGTCTTCTCGGTCCTGACGATCCTGTCCATCATCTGGAACTTCAAGGTCTTCAGCCAGCTCTACGTGCTGATGAACGGCCCGACCAACCGCGAGGCGTTCAACCTCTCGATGTTCTCCTTCGCCGAGGCCTTCCGCAGCCCGCCCAAGATGGGAAGCGGTGCGGCGATCGCGGTGGTCCTGACCCTGCTCCTGCTCGTCGTGACGTCGGTCTACGTCCGGCAGATCGTGAAGACGGAGGAGCTCTGATGTCTCCGATCGCCCGCAAGCGCCTCGGAAGGGCGGCTCTCAACACGGCTGGCGTTCTGATCTTCCTGTTCGCGGTGTTCCCCGTCTACTGGATGGTCTCGACCGCGTTCAAGACGAACGACCAGATCTTCACCACGGAGTTCATCCCGTTCCCCACCGAGATCACCTTCGACCACATCGACCGGGTGCTCACCAAGGGTGTGGCGGGTAACTCCATCTGGCTCTACCTGCGCAACAGCGCGATCGTCGCCCTGGGCACCGTGCTCATCGGCTCCGCGCTGGCCCTGCTGGCGGCCACGGCCATCGCCCGCTTCAGGTTCAAGGGACGCACCAGCTTCCTGGTCCTGCTGCTGATCGTCCAGATGATCCCGGCGGAGGCCCTGCTCATTCCGCTTTTCCTCAACGTCAAGCGGCTCGGCCTCTACGACCACCTGTTCGGCCTGATCGTCATCAACGTCGGACTGACCCTCCCCTTCGGTATCTGGATGCTGCGCACATTCGTGGCCGCCGTACCCAAGTCGCTGGAGGAGGCCGCCTGGATCGACGGCGCGAGCCGGTTCACGACCTTCTGGAAGGTCCTGTTCCCGCTCGTGGCCCCCGGCCTGGTCGCCACGAGCATCTTCTCCTTCATCACGGCCTGGAACGAGCTGGTCTTCGCGCTCATCCTGATGTCGGACTCCTCGGGCTACACGATGCCCGTCGCCCTGCAGTTCTTCTTCGGGCAACGGGGCACCGACTGGGGCGCCATCATGGCCGGTTCCACGATGATGACGATCCCCGTCGTCGTCTTCTTTCTCCTGGTGCAACGGCGAATGGTCTCCGGCCTCGTCGCCGGCGCTGTCAAGGGCTAAACCCGCGGTGCTGGTACGGCCATGCCCCCACAAGGAGCTGGCCGTACCAGCCCTGTCCTCGTTTGTCCCCTACTCACCTCAGGTAAGGAGCATCTACCGCCATGTCTGAGCTCATCGCGGCTTCCAGCGATCAGGTGCTGCGGCGTCTCGCAGCCGGAACGCTGCTCGTCGCGTTCCAGGGCACCACCGCCCCCGACTGGGTTCTCCACGATCTGGAGAACGGTCTCGGGGGGGTCACCCTGTTCGGCTTCAACGTCGCCGACCCCGCCCAGCTCTCGGCGCTCACCTCCCGCCTGCGCGATGCCGGTGACCCGGTCATCTCACTCGACGAGGAGGGGGGCGACGTCACCCGTCTCGCCTACCACGTGGGCAGTCCCTACCCCGGCAACGCCGCCCTGGGCGCGGTCGACGACGTCGAACTGACCCGGCGCGTCTACCGTTCCATCGGCGACGACCTGGCCCGTTGCGGCATCAACCTGGACATGGCCCCGTCCGCCGACGTCAACACCGCCGACGACAACCCCGTGATCGGCACCCGTTCCTTCGGGTCGGACACCGGGCTCGTCTCCCGGCACACCGTCGCGGCCGTACAGGGCCTGCAGTCGGCCGGCGTGGCCGCCTGCGTCAAGCACTTCCCCGGCCACGGGGCGACCAGGCAGGACTCCCACCTGGAGATCCCGCTGGTCGACGCCTCGGTCGAGCTGCTGCGCGAGCGCGAGCTGGTTCCCTTCCGCGCCGCGATCGAGGCCGGGACCATGTCCATCATGACGGCGCACGTCCGGGTCCCCTCGGTGACCGGTACCGAGCCCGCGACCCTGTCGGCCGCCGCCCTCGGCGGTCTGCTGCGCGGCGAACTCGGCTACGACGGCGTGATCGTCACCGACGCCCTCGACATGCACGCCATCACCGAGAGCGTCGGCCTCGCCGGTGGCGCGGTGCTCTCCCTCGCCGCCGGGGCGGACCTGCTCTGCCTCGGTCCGCTGCCGACCCAGGCGGACGTCCGCGCGATCGTCGACGAGATCGTCGCCGCCGTGCGGGACGGGCGCCTGCCCGCCGAGCGGCTGGAGGCCTCCGCGGCCCGCGTGGCCAAGCTGCGTTCCTGGTTCGGCACGCCCCAGCCCGAGCGTGCCGAGGAGAGCCTGATCGGTCTCACCGCGGCCCGCCGCGCCGTCACCCTCACCGGCCCGTCCTCCCCGCTGGTCGATCCGCTGGTGGTCGAGATGGAGACCCCGCCGACCATCGCCGTCGGCGACGTGCCGTGGGGATTCTCCCCGCTCATGCCGCAGGCGGAGGTCGTCCGGGTCAAGCCGGAGGAGGCGGACGTGCCGAACATCCTGGAGCGTGCCAGCGGCCGTTCCCTGGTCGTCGTGGTCAAGGACGCCCACCGCTACGAGATCAGCCAGTCGGTTGTCTCCGCGGTGCTGGCCGCCCGTCCCGACACGACGGTCGTCGAGATGGGGTTGCCGATCTGGCGGCCCAAGGGGGCGACCTACCTCGCCACGTACGGCGCCGCCCGCGCCAACGCCCAGGCCGCCGCCGAGCTGCTGAGCATCTGAGCCTCGCGGCCCTGAGCAGGCCCGCCGATCCAGGTCCCACGTGTCAGGTCCCCCGAGTCAAGTCCCCCGGCTCAGGCCCCACTGAGCCGACCCCCCTGGGACAGACCCCACAGAACCGGTCCCACCTGACCGGCCCCCCTGAACCGGACCGCCCGCGCCGGGTTTTTCGCCCGCCCCCCGGTACGTCACGCTTCGGGACGGACCCCTCGTCCCGAAGCGTCACGACATTCTGACGGTGATCCCGTGGTGGGACTCCCTATCCACGATGTGGGCGAACACGTCCTCCCTGCTTTTCATGCCCGTGCCTTCCGCCGACCCTCGCACCGCAGTAACTGAGGTTAAAAAGCTGGGGTCACGTGGTTCGAGGACGAAGCCGATTTACACGATGAAGCCGTCCAGCATGCTGTCTTCCTCTGGAACCCCCTCGGGCCCAGCCAGTTCACGGAGGCAGGCTCATGAGCAGGAAGACACCGTGCGCGGTGGGCGTCAACCTCGGGCACGATGGCGGCGCCGCTCTGGTCACCCCCGAGGTGATGATCGCGATCGGCGAGGAGCGTCTCAACCGCACCCGCTACAGCCCCGGCTGGCAGGCCGCTCTGCTGTACTGTCTGCGCACCGCCGGACTACGCCTCGACGACATCGACCTGGTCGTGATCAGCAACGTCGGACGTAATCCGGCCGTCCCGTCCGCCGCCGGGCTGTCACACCTCGGAGTCGAGGAGGAGCGGATCCTCGTTCTCGACCACCATCTCTCCCACGCCTACACCGCCTACTGCCTGGGCCCCTACGACGTGGCCACCGTGCTGGTTGCCGACGGCGCGGGCAACCGCGCCGACACCGAGACCTTCTATCTGGCTGGACCAGGCGGGATCGAACGACTCGGCAGCAACGATCACAACCGAGGCCGTTACGGCGGGATCGGCGCCACCTACGAGGCATTCACCGAGCACCTCGGCTGGCACCCTCAGGAGGCGGGAAAGACCATGGCGCTGGCCGCCTACGGCGACCCGACCGCCTACCTCGCTCCGCTGTTCGACCTCCACGACACCCGCGTCTACGGACGGCTGGAAAGCACCCATGCCCGAGGCGTGGCCGCGCTCGCCGCGACGACCGGTTTCGACTTCGGTCCGCCCGACAGCCGGGGTGACCACCCGCGTGGCATCGATGCCGCAGCCTACCTCCAGGACCAGGTGGAACAGGTACTGTGCGCGCTCATCCAAGCCGTCGTCTCGGCCATCGGGGTGAGCGAGGTGTGCATGGCCGGTGGAGTCGCGCTCAACTGCGTCGCCAACGACAGGATTCGCCGCCTGCCCGAGGTGAGCGGTCTGTTCGTCCCCCCTCCGGCCTCCGACCGTGGCCAAGCTCTTGGCAACGCCCTGTACGGCCTGCACCAGCTCACCGGCGAACTACCTCGTCGCCCCCTGACCGTGGACTCCTTCGGCCGTTCCTACTCCGACGAGGAGATCGAACTGGCGTTGAACCGCGATCCCCGCTCAGGGCTCGTCGAGCGTCGCTTCGTCCCCTTCACCTGGCGTCGGGAGAGCGACATCGCCGCCCGCGCCGCACAGATGCTCGCCGACGGGCGTCTGGTCGGCTGGTTCCAGGGCGGTAGCGAGCTCGGACCCCGGGCACTGGGCAACCGCTCGATCCTGGCCGACCCACGCGGCACCGCGGGCAGGGACGCGCTGAACGACCGGATCAAGCACCGCGAACCCTTCCGGCCGTTCGCCCCCGCTGTTCTCGCCGCCGACGCCTCCCGCTGGTTCGACCTGGACGGCCCATCTCCGTTCATGCTGCTCGCGCCCGTCGTCCGCTACGGCGCCAGGAGCCGGATCCCCGGTGTGGTTCATGTTGACGGAACCGCCCGCGTTCAGACCGTCAACCCTGCGGCCTCTCCACGCTTCGCCGCACTCATCGAAAACTTCGGGGCACTCACCGGCGTGCCCGTCGTACTCAACACCAGCTTCAACGACCGCGAACCGATCGTGGAGACCCCGGCGGATGCCCTCGCGACCTTCCAGGCGAGCGACCTGGACGCCTTGTGCCTGGGCGAATACCTGGTGGAGAAGCTCTGAGGGGAGGATGGAGAAATGAGCACTCCAAGAATCCGCGAGGCAGCCCGTGCCGTCGTCCTGGACGAGAACGATCGCATCCTGCTGCTCCGCTACAACGAGAGTGGCAAGGTCTTCTGGGCCACTCCCGGAGGAGCGCTCGACCCGGGGGAGGACTATCAGACCGCCGTTCGCAGGGAACTGGGTGAGGAACTCGGCGTCGCGGATGTGGAACTCGGCCCGCAGATCGCCACCCGCACCAAGGAGCACCTGGTTCAGGGAGAAGCCGTCCAGCAGGTCGAGCGCTACTTCGTCGTCTGCTTGGCGGCCAGCCGTGTTGACCCGGCCCGGGCCACCCAGACCGATGGCATCCTGACCTGGGAATGGTGGACGTTGACGGACCTGAGCGCCACCGACCAGACGGTCTACCCGGTCGGGCTCACAGAGCTGATCGACCGCTTTCTCTCCGGTGGGGCCCCGGACGTCCCCTTCGCCTTCACTGGCTGAACTTGTTCTTTGTCCTCCTGAGCGTTGTGCTGAGCAGGGTTTGATCGTTTCGCGGACGGCGAGACGGCTTTGAGTGATCATGTGCGGTGCCGAGCCGCTGCTGATTACTACAAGTCTGCCGAACGATGCCACCTGTGTAGAGTCCTTCAGCTTCCGCAACAACGTCTATGCCTGCTTAAGGCGTGAGCCGATGCGTTGCCGAGGACAGCTCCAGGACGGGAAAATCCGTCCCGAAGCGTCACGAACCTCGCGTCACGCCGTTCTGACGGTGATCCCGTGCAGCCGCGCCGCCTCCTCGACCTCCGTTCGCAGCGCCGCGGGCGGCCGGTCTCCGAAGCGCTCCAGATAGGCCGCGAGCTGCTCCCTGTCCTCGCGCAGGAACGCGAAGTCCGTGGCCACCATGTGCCTGATCACCAGCATCGGGACCGGGCTGCCCAGCGGCAGGAAGTCCGGGTTCCACAGTCCCGCCTTGGGCGGCGGCCCGGGGTAGAACTCCCCGATCATCAGCCCCTCCCCGACGTAGCGCGGCTTGAGCAGCCGTTGCGCGGCGTCGATCGTCCGCGCGGCCTCCGCCTCCGGCAGGTCGGGGAAGAGCACCAGGATCGTCCGGTACTGCGGGGAGGTCCCCGGCGGCGTGACCAGCGCGCGGAACCAGTCGCGGTAGCCGTCGAGCGCCTCGGCCACCAGGGCGCCGTCCGGTGTCCCCGGTTGCACCGCCAGGTAGAAGACGCCCCGGTCGAGCGAGGTCTGGGCGTAGGGGCAGACGGGTCCCTTCCTGCCCAGGTCGGGGTGGGGTCGGCATAGATACTCCCTGGCCCACACCACGGTCTCCTTGAGCGGCACGCCGTACCTGCGGACCAGCTCGTGCCCGCCGCCCAGGTCGGAAAGCTCGCCGCCCGGGTCGGAAAGCTCACCGTCCAGGTCGGACGGTTCGATGAGCAGGCGCGTGGGGTCGGCCGGATCGGTCAGCATCGCCGCCCACCCCTTCCGCGTCGTACGGCGAGGGCGAGCGTGGCCGCCAGCGCGACTCCTGCCGCCGTCACCGCCCCGCGTAACAGCGCGTCCTGGCGTTCGGCGCGGTCGAGCGCCTCGCCGTACGGGATCGTGGTGTGCGAGACCATCGTGTAGAGCGGCACCCACCGGCCGGGCAGCAGCCTGGCGAGCAGCAGGTCGACCTTCTTGCGGGCCAGGTGGAGCGGGGAGCGCAGCCGGTCGCGTAGCTCGACGAAGTTCTGTTTCGACAGCTCGTCCAGCACGTCGGTGTGTGGTTTGCGCAGCCGTTGGTAGGCGGCGAAGGCCGCGCCCAGGTCGTCCGGGTGGTCTCCGAGGCACCGGTCGAGGACCGTGCAGTCTTCAAGCGCCGAGTTCATGCCCTGGCCGTAGAAGGGGTAGACCGCGTGGCAGGCGTCGCCGATCAGCGCCACCCGGTCCCGGTGGTGCCAGACCGAGGTGCGGACCGAGACGAGGTGCCCGACCGGGTGCTCGGCGAACTCCTTGGCGAGGTACAGCATGAGCTCACGGGTGTCCGGGAAGCGCTCGGCCAGGAACCGTTCGGGGTCGGTGATCTCGTCGAACCGCTCGAACGGCAGGAACAGGGTCCCGGTCAGCGAGTTGTCCCGGTTGGGGTGGGCGACGATGAGGGCGTCCTCGCCCGGCCAGACGTGCAGCGCCTCAAGCCTGGTCCTGGGTGAGCCGTCGTCGGCGGCCGGGATGGTCAGCTCCTTGTAGCCCCATTCGAGGAACTCCTGGTGGAAATCAGCCCGCAGCCCGCGCTGCATGTGGGCCCGCACCCGGGAGAACACCCCGTCCGCGCCGATCACCGCGTCCCCGGCCGCGGTGACCTCCTCGTCCTCCCCCGTCACGAGCCGTACGGCCGCCGCCTCGCGGTCGAGTTCGACGAGGCGGTGCCCGAAGTGGAAGCGCACCCCCGGTTGTGCCTCCGCGTGGTCTACCAGGGTGGTGATGAGGTCGCGGCGCAGCACCGAGTGGAGGATCTCGCCCTCGTGCGCGCCGTACGGCTGGAAGGGGAGCGCGCCGCCGGGCAGGTGGATGGCCCTGCCGCGCATCGGCACGACGAGCGGGCGCAGCGTCTCCATCAGGCCGAGGTCGTCGAGCGCCTTGATGCCCCTGGCGGACAGGCCGAGGTTGATCGACCTGCTCTCGTCCTCGTCGAGGAGGCGGGGGTCGGGCCGCCGCTCGTAGACGTCCACCTGGAAACCTCGCCGCGCCAGGTAGCAGGACAGGAGCGTGCCCGCGGGCCCCGCCCCGATGACGATGATCCGGCGGGTCATCCTTCCTCCCCCGTCGTGGCGACGAGCAGTTCGTCCGGGCCCGCGAGGCGGCGCCGTTCCACATGGACGAATCCCGCCTCGGCCAGCCATCCGGCCACGTCCGCGAAGGAGTGCAGGCGTCCGCCCTGGGTGACGGCGAGGTTGAGGCCGAAGGAGCGCAGGAAGGCCTCCACGACCGGGGGCGTCCCCTCGGGCAGGTCGGCGAAGGTCTCCAGGACGAGCAGCGTGCCGCCGGGGCGCAGCGCGGCGGCGACCCTGCCGAGCAGCGCGCGGTTGGCCGCCGCGTCGAAGCCGTGGCAGACATTGAATAGCAATGCGGTGTCGTGGCCGGTGCCCAGGTCGGCCGTGGCCAGGTCGCCGGGGACGAGGGTGACGCGCTCACCGAGTCCCGCCTCCTCGATCCTGGCCCTGCCGCCCTCGACGGCGCCGGGCAGGTCCACGATCGTCGCGGTCAGGCGCGGGTGGACCTGGCAGAAGGCGATGGTGTGGCGGGCGTGCCCGCCGCCGAGGTCGAGCAGCCGCTCCCCCGGGTCGGGCGCGGTCTCGGCGACGAGGGGGGCGGTGCCGACGGCCATCCCGTCCAGCATGGTCTGGAAGTCGCGCAGCGTGCGCGGACGGCCTTCGAGCCAGGTGTAGAAGTCGGCCTGGGGCTTGCCCGTCCTGACGGTCTCCTCAAGGCCGTCCCACAGCTCGCCGAGCAGGTCGCTCCAGAAGGCCAGGGCCGGGGCGTAGCTCCACGGGTCGCGCCGGTCGAGCGAGCTGGCCGTCATCAGGCTGTTGGCGTAGACCGCCTCCGGTCCCCTGTCGAGATAGCCGAGGCTGACGAGGCCGTCCAGCAGGACGGGCAGCGTGCCGGGGTCGGTGCCGGTCCTCGCCGCCAGCTCGGCGGCGGACAGCGGCCCGGCTGTGAGCGCCTCGAAGATCCCTAATCGCTGGGCCGCCCCCGCCGCGCGGAAGGCCATGGCCCCGATCAGGTCGAGATGTGGTCCCGGCGCCTGGTGGCGGAGTTCCTCGGGGTCGAGGTAGAGCGGCATCGCTATCTCCTTGCACGACTTAGCACGACTTAGCACGACATGTCACGACATGGCAGGACTTGCTCGGCGTACGGCTCCTCGCCCCCGTCCGGGGCGGGTCACACGGTCTGGGCGGCCCGTTCGGGATCGGACTCGGGACGCGCGTCGGGAAGTTCGGCCTCGACCCCGCGCAGGCGGGGCTGGAGATACAGCAGCGGGGCCAGGACCAGCAGCCCCAGGCCGGACAGGAGGAAGACGGCAGCGATGCCCCGCCCTGGGCCGGTGCCGATCACCCCGCCCAGGACGTCCGCCAGAGCGCCGCCGGGGGCCATCGCGGGTTCGAGGACCCGGTCGGCGAGCGGGCCCGCGGCCAGGTAGGCGAGCACGGTCGCCGTCTGGGTGAGGGTCCGCACGGTGCTGAGCACCCGGCCGAGCGCGGCGGGCTCCGTCTTGGCCTGGAGCACGGTCATCGCCGTGCCCTGCACGAACGGCAGCGTGAACAGGAAGGCGGGCGCCACGACCGCGATCAGCCACGGCGAGGGCGCCAGGCTGTGCAGCGCGAGCAGCACCCCGCCGAGCGCCATGAACGCCACGACGCCCCGCACCCTGCGCCGGGGACCGCCCCAGGCGCTCAGCACCAGCCCTCCGGCGAAGACGCCCGCGCCCCCGGCGAACATCAGCGCGCCGAGCACGGCCGGGGAGCCGAACGACAGGATGAGCGGCTGGACCAGCACGCCGGAGGCGCCGAAGAGCAGGTTGTGCGCGGCCAGCAGCGCGACCAGCAGGAGCAGCCCCGGCCTGGCCCGCAGGTGACGCCAGCCGAAGACGAGGTCGCCGCGGAGCGGCTCGGGAGCGACGACCGCGCCGGGACGGGTGGCCTCGCGCGGCGGCCGTACGGCGAACATGACCGCCGTCGTGACCAGGAACGTCACCAGGTCGATCACCACGACGCCGGTGACGCCGACCGTCACCAGCAGCGTGCCCGCGAGCAGCGGGGCCGCGATGTGGACCGCGTCGGCGACCTGCATCAGGCCGTTGGCCCGGCCCAGGTGCCTGCTCGGCATGATCAACGGCATCATCGCGTGGTAGGCGGCCATGTGGAACGTCCCGCAGACGGCCCCCGCGGTCGTGACCACGTAGACGTGCCAGACCTGCAGCGAACCGGTCGCCAGCAGTACGGCAAGCGCCAGGGTCACCACGGCGGCCCCGGCGTCGGCGGCCATCAGCAGCCGCCTGCGGTCGAGGCGGTCGGCCGTCGCCCCGGCGAGCTGCGACAGCAGCACCTCGGGCAGCACCGCGCAGAGCATGATCAACGTGAACTGGGTCGCGGAACCGGTGCGCTGGTAGACCCACACCCCGAGCACGAACCCGGTCAGGCTCGAACCGATGATCGACAGCAGCTGCGCGGCCCAGATGACGACGAACCTGCGCACACCGCTATCCACGACGGCCCCCCACGAGCACCCCTGAGGCCACGTAGTGGTCCAGGTAGCGGCCGAGCAGCACGGCGTCCGCGGGCGGGCAGACCAGCCCCGCCGGGGCGAGCCTCTCCTCGGTCGCCGAGCAGTCGAAGGAGGGACCGGCCTGCCCGCCGTACTCGGCGATGAAGGCCGGGTAGAGGCCGATCGGCAGGTCGTCGCCGACCGCGACCCGGTCCCTGGCGAGCCTGCGCCACTCGTCGCCGGGCGTCAGCCGTACCGGGAAACCGCGTTCCGCGAGCCCCTCGGCCAGTACGGCGGGGCGCAGCAGGCGGGGGTTGTGGTGGTGGAAGTCGCCGACGGCCCCCTCCAGCGCCAGGTGGACGATCGCCGCCGCGACATGGTCGACCGGCGCCATGTCCAGCCGTTCCCCGTCGGGCACCGAGCCGAGACGCGCGCAGGTCTCGAAGAACCTGCCGAGGAAGTCGTCGTGCGCGGCCTTCCCCGTGCGGCTGTCGGCGGAGATCCTCGCGGGGCGGTGGATGGAGACCGGCAGCCCGGCCTCGCGCGCCTGCCCGGCGATCCGGTCGGCGACCCACTTGCTCCGGTCGTAGCCGAGGGTGAGCGGCTCCGGGTCGGGCAGCGGGTCCCGCTCCCTGACCGTGCGCTCACCGGGCGTCAGGTGGACGCCGAGCGTCGAGACCAGGTGGACGGGGACGGTCCTGCCGCCGCCGACCGAAAGGCGCAGCACCTCGACGAGGCCGTCCACGTTGGCCGCCCGCAGGCTCCGGTACGGCAGAGCGAAGTTGACCACGGCCCCGTTGTGCACGACGAGATCGACAGTGGCGGCCAGCTCGGCGAAGCGCCCCTCCGGCAGCCCGAGACCGGGCAGGCCCAGGTCACCCGACTCGACGACGATCCGCCCCGCGAAGGACTCCTCCCACAGCCCGTAGCGCTCCAGCCCGGCGCGCAGCCGCTCCTCCGGCGCGTCCCCCCTGACCAGGCAGTGGACGTCCGCCCCGGTACGGCCCAGCAGCTCGGCCAGCAGGTAGGCGCCCAGGAACCCGGTGGCGCCGGTGAGCAGCACCCGCCGCGGCGGCCCCGTGACGAGCGGCCCCCCGGGCACGACGTCGGAGGGCAGGACCGCCTCGGCCCGCAGGTCCACGTCCTCGACGGACCCGCCGTTGACGAGCTCGGCCAGCCCCGCCAGGTCGGGGGCCGCGAAGACCTCGCCCATCGGCACCGTGACCCCGAGCCTGGCGGTGATCCCCGAGACGACCCTCGGGACGAGCAGCGAGGTGCCGCCCAGGTCGAAGAAGTTGTCCCCGCGCCCCGGCTCGCCGCCCAGCAGCCCCGCCCAGATCGCGGCCAGCTCCCGTTCGGTGCCCGTCCTCGGCGCCTCGTACGGCGGAGCCGAGCGTCCATCCGGTTCGGGCAGCGCCCGGTGGTCGATCTTGCCGTGCGGGGTGAGCGGCAGCGCCGGGAGCATGACGACGGCCCCGGGCAGCATGTAGCCGGGCAGCCTGCCCGCCAGGAAGGCCCGCAGCCGGGCGAGGCCGACCAGTTCCCCGACGAGGTAGGCGACCAGCCGTCCCGCCCCGGCGACGACGACGGCCTCGCGGATCCCGGGGTGGGCCAGGCACGCGGCCTCGACCTCGCCGGGCTCGATCCTGGCGCCGTTGACCTTCACCTGCCGGTCGGTCCTGCCGAGGAAGTCCAGGTTGCCGTCGGGCAGCCACCTGGCCAGGTCCCCCGTCGCGTACATCCTGGCCCCGGCCCGAGGCGAGAACGGGTCGGGCAGGAAGCGCTCCGCGGTCAGCCCCGGACGGCCGAGATAGCCGTGGGCCAGGCACTCCCCGCCGATGTGCACCTCCCCGGGCACGCCGGTCGGCGCCGGGTTGCCGTGCCGGTCGAGCACGTAGACACGGGTGTGCGGCAGCGCCGTACCGATCGGCAGGTGGGGCGCGTCCACCTCCGAGCCGTCCAGCGTGCGGTAGGAGGTGGCGCAGACGGTGGCCTCCGTCGGCCCGTAGTGGTTGTGGAAGGCCACCCGGCCCCCGGTCAGCCCGGCCCAGGTCCGCAGCCGCGCGACCGGGACGCTCTCGCCGCCGACCATCATCGTGGTCAACGACTTGCCGGGCCGCAGGCCCTCCCGGTCGAGTTCCTCGACCCACTGCTGCCACAGCGCGCAGGCGGTGTCGACCATGGTGACCGAGAGCTCGTCGCACAGCGCGGCGAGGGCGGGCCCGGTCAGCGAGGCGGGGTCCGGGTGCAGCACCAGGGCGGCGCCGCTGATCAGCGCGGGGAAGACGTCCCCGGCCGAGGCGTCGAAGCTGAGCGGCGGGACCATGAGCACCCGCTCCCCCGGCCCGAAACCGTGCAGGTCGCGGAAGGACCTGGCCAGGTGGGACAGCGTACGGTGCCCGACGACCACGCCCTTGGGGCTGCCGGTCGAGCCGGAGGTGTAGATCACGTAGGCGGCCTGGTCCGGGTGCCTGAGGGTGGTCCTCACAGACGCGGAGGGGGCCTCGGCGGTCCAGGCGGCGAGGTCGGCACGGGTGACGACCGTCCCGGTCAGCCCGGCGAACCCGGCCTCGTCCGCGATCACCACGGCCACCCCCGCGTCCTCGACCAGCGCGGCCAGCCGTTCGGCGGGCTGGGCGGGGTCGAGCGGCACGTACGCGGCGCCCGTCTTGAGGACACCGAGGAGGGCGACGATCGCCTCGGGGCTCGCGGTCAGCGCGAGCCCGACTCTCCGCGACGGGTTGAGCAGGGGACGTAGTCGCGCGGCGACGGCGTCGGCGGCCCGGTCGAGGTCGCCGTAGGTGAGCGTCGACTCCGGGGTGACGACGGCGGGCGCCTCCGGGGTGCGGGCGGCCTGCCTGGCGACCAGGTGGTCGAGCAGGAGAGCGCCCGCCTCCCAGGCCAGCTCCTCGGGGGGCTCGCCGAGCAGGGCCGCGCGCTCGGCCTCCGGCAGGATCTCCAGCTCGGACAGGCGGCTGCCCGGGGCCGCGGTGACGGAGCCGAGCAGCGTCTCCAGGTGGACGGCCATCCGCTCGACGGTCTCCCGGTCGTACAGGGCCGTGCTGTAGTCAAACATGAGCCGCAGGTGGTCGGGGAAGACGACCACGCTCAGCGACAGGTCGAACTTGGCCGAGACCAGCCCGGAGACCACCGGCTCGGCGCGCAGCCCCTCCAGGTCGAGCGAGCCCCCGTCGGGGTTGCCGAGCGTCAGCATCGTCTGGATCAGCGGGGTCCTGGCCGGGTCCCCGCCGAGCCGGAGCTCGGCCACCAGCCGCTCGAAGGGCACCCCGGCGTGGCCGTACATGGTGAAGGCGCGGCGCCGTACCCGCTTGAGAAGCTCCCTGAAGGTCGGGTCACCCCCGAGGTCGGCACGCAGGGCCAGGGTGTTGATGAAAAGACCGAAGACCTCCTCGTCCTCCTGGAGGTCGCGTCCTGCGACGGGGGTGCCGACGCAGAAGTCCTCCTGGCCGCTGTAGCGCGACAGCAGGACCTGGTAGGCGGCCAGCAGCACCATGAACGGGGTGCACCGCTCGGCCCTGGCCAGCTCGGTGACCCGCCGCCACAGCCCGATCGGGACGCGGTGGATCACCAGGTCCCCCTCGGTCGTCCGTACGGCGGGCCGTGGCCTGTCGGTCGGCAGTTCGAGCGCGGGGACACCGTCGAGCTCCCGCACCGGGCCCGCGACGTCGGCGAGGCGCTCGCGCTGCTCCCGCACGTGGTCGGCGTGATGGCGTCGCGGCGGCTCCAGCGGCGAGGGCCGTCCCGCGAGGAAGGCGGAGTACAGCGCGGTCAGCTCGGGGAAGAGGATCTGCTCGATCGACCAGGCGTCCCCCGCGATGTGGTGCACGACCAGGTGGAGGATGTGCTCCTCGGGCCCCACGCGGATCAGGGCCGCGCGCAGCATCGGCCCCGTGACCAGGTCGAAGGGCCGGTTGCTGTACTCGGCGAGAAGCTCGGGGGACGGCTCACCCCCGGCGTCGAGGCGCTCGACGGCCACGGGCTCGGGGGCGAGCACCCTGGCCGCCGGGACGCCCTCCCGCTCGGGGAAGACGGTGCGCAGCGCCTCGTGCCTGGCGACGACCTCGCTCAGCGCCCGTTCCAGGGCCCCGGCGTCGAGCGGCCCGGTCAGCCGCTCGCAGACGACCATGTTGTGGGCCCCGTTCCCCGGGGAGAGCCGGTCGAGGAACCACATCCGTTCCTGCGCGGGGGACAGCCCGTGCGCGGAGACAGCGGAGACAGCGGAGGCCGCGGAGGGGAGGGCGTTCACGCCTGCTCTCCCCGCAGCCGGGTGACCTCCTCGGCCATGCCCGCGACGGTGGGATTGTCGAAGAAGACGTCCAGGGAGACCTCGACGCCCAGCCTGCGGCGGGCCCTGGCGATGATCTGCGTGATGGTCAGCGAGTGGCCGCCGAGGTCGTAGAGGTCCTCGTCGGGACCGATGTCGTCGATGCGCAGGACCTCCTGCCAGATCTCGCGTACTTCGGCGATCGCCGGGTCCTCCCGGTCCAGGGGCTCGGTTTCCTTGGCCGGGGAGAACAGGTCGGTCACGGGGACTCCTCCTCAGGTTCGGTCTTGACCGGCTCTTGTGGCCCGGCTCCCACAGGAAAGGGACCCGGGGACGTGCGAGAGGGCAGCGCTGCGACGAGGGGAGACGACGGTGCGGAGCGGGTGTGCGACATCCGGTCCGTCTCCCTCGTGGGTGACTTGTCTTCGGGCAGGCGACACGGGCATAGGACCGCAAGGAAACCTTTTATTAGTAAAGTTTCCTGTCTAATTACGCAACCCGAATGCTACACATGTGGTACGTCTGAAACAAGCGAAAGACGATGTTGAAAATACGGAGGCGTTGATGAGCGTTCGCGGGGGCCTGAGTGGCGCGAGTCCCGAGCTGGCCAAGCTTGCGGACACCGTGCTGCAGCCGGGCTTCGTGGGGACCGAGGTGCCCGACTGGCTGCGCAGACGGCTCTCCGAGGGGCTCGGCGGGGTGGCTCTCTACTCCAGGAACCTGGTGGACGGTCCCCAGATCAGAGCGCTGACGGCCGCGCTGCGGGCGGAGAACCCGGACGTGGTGATCGCCACCGACGAGGAGGGCGGGGACGTCACCCGCCTTGAGGCCCTCACCGGCAGCTCCCGCCCGGGCAACCTCGCCCTGGGCGCGGTCGACGACCCCGAGCTGACCGAGCTGGTGGCCCGTGGGATCGGCGCCGACCTGGCGCGGGCGGGCGTCACCCTCAACTACGCCCCCGTGATCGACGTCAACTCCGACCTGGACAACCCGGTCGTCGGCACCCGTGCCTTCGGCTCCGACCCGTGGCTGGTCGCCCGGCACGCCGCGGCCTGGGTCACCGGCCTCCAGGCGTCCGGGGTCGCGGCCTGCGCCAAGCACTTCCCCGGGCACGGCGCCACCGCCGTCGACTCCCACAACGACCTGCCGACGGTCTCCTACTCGGCAGAGGAGCTCGCCGCGACCACGCTTCCGCCGTACCGGACCGCCATCGAGGCCGGGGTGCGGGCCGTGATGACCGGTCACCTGCTGGTGCCCGCCTACGACACCGAGTTCCCGGCGACGCTGAGCCACCGGCTGCTGGTCGGGCTGCTGCGCGAGGAGCTCGGCTTCGACGGCCTGATCGTGACCGACGCCGTCGAGATGCCCTCGGTCGCCGAGCGCTACGGCGTGACCGGCGCCGCGGTGCGCGCCCTGGCGGCCGGGGCCGACGCCATCTGCGTCGGCGGTGAGCGCAAGGGCGCGGGCGTCGTCGGGTTCATGCGCAACGCCATCATGGCCGCGGTGATCGACGGCACGCTGCCCGAGGAGCGCCTGGCCGACGCCGCCGAGCGGGTGCGCCGCCTGGCCGCGTGGTCGGCCGAGCAGCGCGGGGCGACCTGGGTCACCGGCGGGACGGAGTCCGACCCCTCCGGTCTGGCCGCGGCCAGGCGCGCCCTGCGGGTCCGTGGCGAGGGCTTCCCGCTCGTCACGGCGCCGCAGGTTGTCGAGTTCGTCTCCGAGACCAACATCGCCATCGACCGGGTCACCCCGTGGGGCGTCGCGGAGCCGCTGGCCGCGCTGCTTCCCGGCACCGACGGCGTACGGCTCGGCCCAGAGGACCCGCTTCCCGTGCCCGCCGACGGTCGCCCGCTGGTGGTCGTGGTCCGCGACGCCCACCGTCACGCCTGGGTCTCCGCGGGGCTCGACGCCCTGCTCGCCCGGCGCCCCGACGCGATCGTGGTCGAGATGGGCCTGCCGGGGCCGCTCACGCCGGGGGGCGCGCACATCACCACCCACGGCGCGACGACCGCCTCTGGCCAGGCCGTGGCCGAACTGCTCTCCGGCAGGACCGCCGTGACGGGCCTGGCCCCCGCCTGAGAGTTCACCGTGAGTTCGTCTCCGCGCCCTCTTCTTCGAGGGTCCACAGCAGCTCGTGCTGCAACGGCCCCGGCATCGCGACGAACTCCCCGTACTCGCAGGCCAGTGGCGCGATCTGCGAGGCGTAGGACAGGACGGCGCGCCGTTTGAGCGCCCACTCCCGTTCGCTGAGCCGTACCGGCGGCTCGGGACGCAGCCGGTGCCGCTCGGCGAGCGCCAGCACCGGCCGCCTGTCCGCCAGCGCCTCCGCGGCCTGCGAGGTGCCCCACTCGCGGGCCGCGGAGGCGTAGGGCAGGTCGGCGTAGGCCAGGACCTCCCCCGCGCCGAGCCCGCGCAGCGCGTCGAGGGCCCGGTCACGGACCGCCTCGTGGTCGGCGTTGCCGATGCCCATCGGGACCAGCACCCGGGTGTCCGGCGTGACGTTGGCGGCGAGGAAGTCCGTCAGGCCGGGCAGCGGCAGCGCCCGCGCGGGCACGTCGGGATAGTCCAGCGCCACCTGGTCGGCGCCGAGCACCTCGCACGCCCTGGCGTCCTCGGCGAGCCGTTCCCTGGCCGTCTCCTCAGCGGAGCCGAACCCGCACAGCCGGTCCCAGGCCGACTCCCGCTCCGCCGCGGCGCCGCCGAGCACCGTGACGATCACCGAGGGCCCCTCGTCCCTGGCGAGCACGCCCGCGACCGACATGGCCGCGTCGTCGAAGTGCGGGGAGACCACGATCGTCCGCCAGCTCATCACACCTGTCCGTTCCTGGTCAGCACGAGCCCGCGACTGCCCCGTTTACGCAGGTAGGCAAGGTCGTCGCAGACGAACTCAAGCGTCGGCGGGGCCAGTTCGACACGTTCGGCCACCCGCCAGACCGACTGCTCCCTGAGCCAGGGCCAGACCATGTCGTTGAGCCGTTCCGTCTCCAGCGCCAGCAGGATCCGGTCGGTCGGCAGGTCGTCGAGCAGTGCGAGATCCTGGTCGTAGTAGAGCATCTCGATCAGCAGGTAGGCCGCCGCGGGCCTCGACCGCCCGACGGCCAGCTCCTCCAGGCTCTCCTGGGACAGCTCGGCCCCCAGGTCCCGTTCCCTGAGCCTGGCCAGGAAGGAGGCGTTCGGCTCGGTCGCCTGGACGGTGTACCCCTTGCCGACCAGCCTGCGGGTCAATTCACCCTCGCAGGCCCCGACCTCAACCAGCGGCCCCTCGCCCGGCGCGCACCATCGCCCGACCCAGGCCGCCGTCGCGTCCAGCCGGTCCGCCTCGTACGGCGAGCGCCCGAACTCCCACGGGTCGTCGGCGACGGCCGCGTCCTCCCCCAGGCTGGAGATGAGCGCGTAGAGGCGGTTCGCCCGCTCTGTGTCCACGGTGAAGAAGCGCTCGACCACCGGCACCCGGTCGGTGGTGACGAGCCGGTCGGGCACGCGGCTGCGCAGCAGCTCCCCCGCGTGCCGGTTGATGAAGTCGATCTTCGCGGCGGCCTCGGCCCCGGTGAGCCCCGCCACGTGGCCGGGCACGGTCTGCAGGAACAGGTTGTCCCCGACCGAGTACGTCACGGCCCTGCCCGTCAGCGCTTTGGAGACGGTCCAGCCGAACCTGGCCCTGCGGATACGGTGGTCGGCCGGGGAGTGGGTCCAGACCTCCCCCGGCGCCCCGCCCAGCAGGCCCGCGACCTCCTCGGGTCCGGGCAGGGCGGCGGTGTTGCCCCCCGGCGCGACGAACGGCGCGAGCAGTTCGAGGCGTTCCCGCAGGGACAGGCCGCCGGGGAGGGTCACCCGGGTGGCCGGACGCCCGATGACGACCCCGACGTCCTCCTCGGCATGTCGCCTCAGGACGGACAGGAACTCAAGGGCCACGTCCTCGGCATGCAGCACGGCGATGACGGCTGTCACAGATCCCCGCTCCCCGATCACGGAAGAGTGTCAGTTTCATGACATTTCCGCGCCAGCATAGACGATCTTCCTGGCGCCGCAACGGGTGATCACGACCGAACCGACAAGTCCCGAAAAAGTCGGAAAAAATGGCACGTTCCATTTGCCGCCGGGAGTGCTCCGGCGTCCCCGGAGCACTCCCCGCACGTCCCTAGGAGGCGAAGATCTCCTCACGCGCCTGGTCGAGCGCGGCCAGCACGGCCCCGCGCAGGACCGGGTTCCCGATCACCTGGCTCGGCACGACCTGCGGGCGGACCGGGCAGATCCTGGCGACCGCCTCCTCGATCCTGGAGGTGAGCACGTCCCCGCCCGCCTGGGCGATCTCCCCGGCGAGCACCACGAGCCCGGGGTCGAGCACGACGCAGACCGAGGCCACCCCCAGGGCCAGCCGCCCGGCGATCTCGTCGAGCAGGACCTCTCCCCGCTCCCCGGCCTCGACCGCGGCGGCCACGCACTCGGTCGCGTTCTCGCCGGTGAACCCGAAGGTCGCGGCCAGCTCCATCACGGCCTCGGCGCTGACCAGCGACTGCAGACCACCGGCCAGCGAGGGCAGCCGCCCGGGAACCGCGCGGATGTCCTCGGCCAGCGGCACCCCGGGCACCGGCAGGTAGCCGATCTCACCCGCGCTTCCCGACAGGCCGCGGTGCAGCCTGCCGCCGAGCACGACACCGAGGCCGATGCCACGGCCGACCCACAGCAGCACGAAGTCGTCGGCCCCGCGCGCCGCGCCACGGGCGCGCTCGGCGACCGCGACGAGGTTGACGTCGTTCTCGATCCTGACGTCGCGCCGCAGGTCACGGGCGAGCGCCTCGTGGATTCCCTCGTGCCAGCCCGGCAGGTCGAAGGAGAAGCGCACGTCGCCCGTCCTGGGATCGACGACACCCGGGGTGCCGATCACAACCGACCTCAGCTTGGACAGGGCGACCTTCGCCGACCTGCACGCCTTGACGACCGCGCTGTGCACGAGCGCGACCGGGTCGTCGTGCCCGTTCGGCGCGACCGTCACCTCGGCCACGATGTCGCCGTGGATATCCGCGATGGCGGTCGTCACGAATTCCGGGCCCACATCCAGACCCGCCACATAAGCGGAGGAGGGAATGATCCCGTAAAGCGCGGCATTGGGGCCTCTTCCCCCCGCCTGTTCTCCTGCCACCTCGACCAGGCCACGCTCCTCAAGGCGCGCGAGCGTCTGGGACGCCGTCACCTTGGAAAGGCCGGTGAGCTCCCCGATCTGGCCCCGCGTTAGCGGTCCCGAATCCAGCAACAGCTCCAGGGCGGCCCGGTCGTTGATCTCCCTCAGCAGCCTGGGCACGCCAGGACGTCGCTCCATACGCATGCTCTCTTGTTCGCCGTTTCCCCGTCGCAATTACATTCAGGTAAGAATAGCGGTTCTATTCATTAATAAAGCTTCCTGATAGTTTAGCCCCGAAGGGGGCCGAGGGGAGGCCAAGGGGGCCTCTTCCGGCATGTCATTCGTCCTCCCCACCCAGCTCGCCGTCCACCCCCACCCGCGCCCACCGCCTCCTCACAGCGCGGGATCGCCGTGAAATCAGGGCTTGCGACGTCCGCCCGTCGCGTGGAACACTCCGGGAAACGGGAAATGGTAAAGATTCTTTTCAGTAAGACTCTTGCGGCGTGTGGCGAGGCAGGTCTCGACATGGAAACCGTCATCAGGATCTCGGCCTGCTACGCGGGACGACCGACCCGGCACGGCCCCGTCACGATGGGCCAGGCGAACATGGCCCGCTGCGTGCTGCGTGACCCTCCCCTGCACATGAACTTCCGCGAGACCAGACCCCTCCCCCACGGCACCACCCTGGCCGCCGTCGTCGAGGCGGTCGGACTGCTGCTGGCCAGGCACGAGAGCCTGCGGGCCACCATCCGGGGCGGCACCCAACTCGTCTCCGGATCGGGCACCCTGCCCGTCGAGGTCCACGTCGTCGAGGACGACCCCGCGCACGACGCCGTGGACGAACTCGCCGAGGAGGTCGGCCAGCGCCTGCAGGGCGCCCGGTTCGACGTGGAGAACGAGCTTCCCATCCGGGTCGCGGTGATCACCGAGGGGGAGATCCCCCTCAGGATGGTCTTCGTGCTGACGCACACCTCGGTCGACGAGGTCGGCCTGGCCACCGTGATGCGCGACTGGGACCGGCTCATCAGGGGCGAGGCCGTACCCGAGCCGTGCCCGACCCAGCCGCTCGACCTCGCCCTTGAGGAGAAGGCCCCGCCCACCCAGGTGCGCACCGCCGCCGCCCTGCGGCACTGGGGCAACCAGCTCACCCGGGTGCCGCAGTCGATGTTCGCCGTCGACGAGGCCGCCGATCCCGAGGCGCTCAGGCCCCGGCTGCGGGTGCGCTCGACGGTGGCGGGTGAGGCGCTCGGCGCCGTCGCGCGCCGTACAGGAGCGAGCAGGTCCGTGGTCACGCTCGCCGCGCTCGGGACGCTGATCGGGGCACGGGCCGTCCAGCGGACCTGTGTGATCGCCTCGCTGACGAGCAACAGGATCCGCCCCGAGGTGCGCGACTACGTCGGCCCGCTCGCCCAGGACGCGCTGATCACCGCCGACCTGGACGTCCCCACCTTCGACGAGGCCGTCCGCCGCTTCCGCACCGCCTCCCTCACGGGCTACCAGCACACCAGGTTCGACTCGATCGCCCTGTGGGACCTGATCGGGACCGTCAACACCGAGCGGGGAGTCGACTTCGCCCGCGACTGCGTCTTCAGCGACATGAGCGGGGTCGCCCTGGCCGAGCGGGAGCCACCGCCCTCCGGCGACATCGAGTGCCGGTGGCTGCCCGAGGCGTCCTTCCCCGCCCACCTGGCGCTGTGGACCAACCGTCTTGAGGACGAGGTGGACCTGACGTTCTGGATCGACCCCCGGGTCATGTCGCGGGCCGAGGCGGAGAACTTCGGCGTCGGCCTGGTCAGGCTGCTGATCGAGGCGGGACGGCGGGTGGTCCCACTGCCGGAGGTGGCGGACCTGTGCGGCGTCACCCCCGTCGAGTACGGTTCCGGCTGGGTCCACACCGACTCCTGCTGGGTGAACCTCGACGCCGTGGAACGGCTGGTCGGCGAGGCCGTCGCGGGCCGCCCCCACCGGGTCGTCTGCGACGCCGAAGGCCGCCTGACCTGCCATGTCTCAGGGGGAACGCCCGAGGAGATCCACGCCGCGTGCGTGGCCCTGCTGCCGGGCCGTACCTCCGCGATGGCCCCGCACCACTACGTGATCCACCAGCCCGCGCCCGCGGACGCGTGGCTGCGAGCCCCTGTCGTCACCGAAGGCTGCGGACGCGAGTTCGTTTTTTCCGCTACCTCGCGCGTAAGCAGTCAATAGCAGGCGGGATAATCGATTACATGCGTCTATCCGCTCGTGTCGACTATGCCCTACGTGCCGCCGCCGAACTCGCCGCCGCGGGTGACGGACCTACCACCGTGGGTGAGCTGGCCAAGGAGCAGGACATGCCGCCCAAGTACCTGGAGAACATTCTCCTGCAGATGCGGCGAGCCGGTCTGGTCCGGGGCCAGCGAGGCCCCGAGGGTGGCTACGTGCTGGCCCGCGCCGCCTCTGAGATCACCCTGGCGGACGTGATCCGTGCCGTCGACGGGCCGCTGGCCAACGTGCGGGGCGAGCGCCCCGAGCACGTCGGCTACCGGGGTCCAGCGGAGGCGCTGCAGCAGGTCTGGATCGCGCTGCGGGCCAGTGAGCGGGCCATCCTGGAGGAGGTCACGCTCGACAGCGTGGCCACCGGTGTGCTGCCCGAGCGGGTCCGTCAGCTCGCCGCCGACCCCTCGGCGTGGGACTGATCCCCGTCCGGGACAGGGCCCATGCCCGAGGGTGACGTCGTCCATCTCACCGCGAGACGGCTCGGTCTCGCGCTCGACGGGCGGGTGCTCACCCGCTCCGACTTCCGCGTGCCCGCGCACGCCACCGCCGACCTGACCGGCCGGGCCGTGCTGGAGACCCACTCCCGGGGCAAGCACCTGCTCACCCGGATCGAGGGCGGCCTGACCGTGCACACCCATCTGCGGATGGAGGGAAGCTGGCGGATCTCCAGACCGGGTCAGGGCACGCCCCCGGGAGACGTCGTACGCCTGCTGCTGGCCAACGAGGAATGGCAGGCCACGGGAGTACGGCTCGGCATGGTCGATCTGCTGCCGACCCGGCAGGAGGCGAGGGTCGTCGGGCATCTGGGCCCCGACCTGCTCGGTGCGGACTGGGACCCCGGAGAGGCCGTACGGCGGCTGTCCGCCGCCCCGGAGACGACGATCGGAGAGGCGCTGCTCGACCAGCGCAACCTCGCGGGAATCGGGACCATCTACCGGGCGGAGACGCTGTTCCTGGCCCGTCTGTGGCCGTGGACGCCCGTCGGCGCGGTCGAGGACCTGGAGAGGGTGGTCGAGATCGCGCAGCGGCTGCTGCACGTGAACAGGGAGCGCCCCAACAGGGTGACGACAGGAGACACACGCCCTGGCCGGAACACCTGGGTCTACGGCAGGGCCGGACGGGCCTGCCTACGCTGCGGGAACCGGATCAGTCGTGGCGAGATGGGGCAAAAGCCGCAGGAACGGCTGATCATCTGGTGTCGTCGCTGCCAGCCGGAACGAGGGACCGGCTAGGCCGCGACCATGTCGTTGACCTCGGGAAAGACGGAGTCCGTAATGGCACCGGACACCACGGTCTCGGCGATCGGCAGGCGCTCACGCTCGGGCACGTCACCGGCGAGCACCGGGGCGTGCTGAAGCTCGGCCAGCGCGAACTGGTCGGAGACCTCACGCAGAACCTGTGAGAGCGGCACACCGAGGGCACCGCAGATCGACGCGAGCAATTCGGAGGAGGCCTCCTTCTGACCCCGCTCCACCTCGGACAGGTATCCGAGGGAAACACGAGCCAGTGTGGACACCTCACGCAAGGTGCGACTCTGCCGCACCCGCAGCCGCCGCAGCACGTCACCGAGCAGCTGACGCAGCAGGACCATCTGTCGCTCCCTCCCCGGCGCGGGCGCCTTCACGACACTCCGCGCGATCGGTTCGTGCCGCCCGTTCTTCGAACGCGACCCTTCGTACATACTCCTCGCCGTCATCATCGCTTGACCTTTACCTCACTCACAGCTCCACCGTACCTGTATCCACCAACCCTGCGGCAGACCGTGGTGAGCATGTTCGCTGGGGACGTAACGCGGTAATCACCCGGAATGTTCCCCCAAGTTCGACTCCAGCACACCTAAAAGCAGGTCCACGGCCTCCTTGACTGTCGATTGGCGAATTTCCTCACGCGTGCCTGCGAGGTGGAGATCCCGGTGCCATACCCGCCCATCGGGGCCACTAACGGCCAGGTGCACGGTGCCGACCGGTTTGCCGTCCTGCGGCTCAGGACCGGCGACACCGGTCGCCGCCAGGCCGTACGAGGCGCCGGTCAGCTCACGCACGCCCTCGGCCATCGCGGCGGCCACGTCGGGGTGGACCGCCCCCTCCCGGCCGAGCAGGTCCGCGGGGACGCCGAGCAGCCTGTGCTTCAGCTCGGTCGCGTAGGACAGCACGCCCCCCACGAAGGCCCCCGAGGCCCCAGGAGGCGCGCTGAGGGCCGCGCCGATCAGCCCTGCGGTCAGCGACTCGGCGACCGCCACCGTCTCTCCTCTGCGGACGAGAAGGGACAGCACGCTGGTCGCGGCGAGCAGTCGGTGGCTCATTCGCCCCGTGCCCTCCTGGCCACCTGCCGCAGCTTGACCGCCCGGATCACGTAGTCGAGCCCGGTGCCCACCGTCACGAGGACGGCGGCGCCCATGACGACCACGCGGATCGGCCCGGGAACCCCAGGCCACATGTAGGAGACGATCGCGGCGATCTGCAGGACGGTTTTCACCTTGCCGCCGTAGCTGGCGGGGATCACGCCGTGCCTGATGACCGCGAACCGCAGCACGGTGATGCCCAGTTCCCTGCCGAGGATCACGATCGTGACCCACCAGGGCAGTTCGTCGAGCAGCGAGAGGCTGATGAGCGCCGCGCCGATCAGCGCCTTGTCCGCGATCGGATCGGCGATCTTGCCGAAGTCGGTGATCAGGCCGTAGCGCCGGGCCAGCTCACCGTCGAGCAGGTCCGTCAGCGAGGCGACCAGGAAGACGGCAAGCGCGGTGAACCGCCAGCCGGTGCCCGGCACGAACAGGCAGAGCGCGAAGATGGGGACCATCGCCAGCCGTATCACCGTCACGACATTGGCGATGTTCCACGCGCTCACCTTCGGGCGCGTGGTCGCCGGCGTCGCGCCGGTGCCGGTCTCTGGCGGGTTGGTCATACGGTCTCCCGGCCCGGTGGCGCGCTCACGGCGCGGCCTTGATGCGGGCGATCAGATCCACTCCCTCTGAGTCGACCACGACGGCCCTGACGATCTGCCCGGGCACCAGGCCGATGCCCTGGACCGTGACGGACCCGTCCACCTCGGGGCCCTGGTGCTCGGCACGCCCCTCGTAGCCGCCGTCGCCGAGGTCCTCCTCGATGAGGATGTCCACCTCGGTGCCGATGCGCTCCTCGGCCCGCTGGGCCATGAGCTCGTCGGCCAGCTCGGTCAGCGTGGCCACCCTGGCGTCGACGACCTCCTGCTCCAGCTTGCCCGGCAGGTCGGCCGCCTCGGTGCCCTCCTCGTCGGAGTAGCCGAAGATGCCGACCACGTCGAGCCTGGCCTGCTCCAGGAAGGAGACCAGCTCGCCGAACTCCTCCTCGGTCTCACCGGGGAAGCCCACGATGAAGTTGGAACGGACCCCGGCCTCGGGCGCCTTGGCCCTGATCGTCTCCAGCAGGTCGAGGAAGCGCCTCGGGTCGCCGAAACGGCGCATCCGCCGCAGCACGGAGCCGCTGGCGTGCTGGAAGGACAGGTCGAAGTAGGGCGCGACGCCCTCGGTGCAGGAGATCGCCTCAAGCAGGCCGGGACGCAGCTCGGCGGGCTGCAGGTAGCTGACCCGCACCCGCTCGATCCCCTCGACGGCGGCCAGGGAGGGCAGCAGCTTCTCCAGCGCCCGCAGGTCGCCCAGGTCCTTGCCGTAGGAGGTGGAGTTCTCGCTGACCAGGACGAGCTCCCTGACGCCCTGTTCCGCCAGCCAGGTGGCCTCACCGAGCAGCTCGGCGGGGTCACGGGAGACGTAGGCGCCGCGGAAGGCGGGGATGGCGCAGAACGTGCAGCGCCTGTCGCACCCGGAGGCCAGCTTCAGCGAGGCGACGGGGCCGTCCCCCAGGCGCTTGCGCAGTGGCCGGGGACCGCTGGCCGGGGCCAGGCCCTCGGGCAGCTCGCCGTGGCCGGGGATGTTGGTCTTGGGGGCCGCGGCGCGCTCGACCGGGGAGATCGGCAGCAGGGTCCTGCGGTCGCGCGGGCTGTGCGGGACGAGCGACCTGCCTTCGAGCACGTCGTCGAGGCGCGCGCCGATCTGGGTGTAGTCGTCGAAGGAGATGACGGCTGACGCCTCGGGCAGGGCGTCGGCGAGCTGGTCACCGTACCTTTCCGCCATGCAGCCCGCGGCGACCACCTTGGCCCCCGAGTCGGCCGCGGCCAGCAGTGTGTCGATGGAGTCCTTTTTCGCTGAGTCGATGAAGCCGCAGGTGTTGACGACGATGACATCGGGGTCGTCGTCGCCCACCTGCCAGCCGGCAGCCTCAAGACGCGCGGCGAGCTCCTCTGAGTCGACCTCGTTACGCGCGCAGCCCAGCGTGATCAGCGATGCGGTTCGGCGGGATGACATGGTGGACACTACGGTATCGGGAGTTGGCGGCCACCGATGCACCTCCCCCGTTCCCAGCTCCCGCCGGGCTAGCCCGAGGTGGACTCCGACATGCCGTAGGAGCGGTTGACGACCTGCCCACGGCGTCCCGGGGTGCCGAGGTTCTTGCCGTTGAGCTGCAGGGAGACGGCCCCGCCGTCGCTGAAGGTGACCTTCATCCCTTTCTCGGCCCGCCAGACCGAGGTTTTACCCGCCTCCAGCGTGCCGGAGAAGAGTTTTTTGCCACCCACGTCCTTCACGTCGAGCCACGAGGAGCGCTTCGCGCTGATCTTGAGGACCACGGGACCGCTCACCGTGCCCGCGGCCAGCGAGTTGGGCTTGCGCGTCGGCCCGGGCGTGTCGGGCCTCCTGCCCGCCTCCGACGGCGAGGGTACAGCCGGGCGCACATCGGCCGTGGGGGTCTCCCCCTGCCCGCCCATGGTCTTGACCACGCCGAAGACCACCACGATGGCCAGCGCGACGCCCATGGCCATCGTCCAGTTGGGCGAGCGGCTCTCCCGGATCTTGATGGGGGTCTCCGCCTGGAACACGCTGGCGGCCCTGACCGGCTGCGGCACGCCCCCGTGCTCCTCGTCGTACTCGTGCACCACGGCCTCGGGATCGAGCCCCAGGGCCTTGGCGATGTTGCGGACGTGGCCCCGCGCGTAGAAGTCCCCTCCGCACTGGGAGAAGTCGTCCCGCTCGATCGCGTGGATCAGTGCCTCGCGAACGCGTGTGTGCGCGCTCAGCTCCGTGACGGTCAGTCCCGCCGACCGGCGCGCCTGCGCCAAACTGCTGCCAATGCTCATAGCCGCACGCCCCCAAAGCACCCGACGCTGCGTAGTGAGTCCTATTCAACCAGTAATCGGGTTGCTCCCGTACGTCGGGGGCGTCATTGACCCCGCAGGTCGGCCAGGAGGCCGGGCAGCTCGTCGGGCTTGACCATGACCTCGCGTGCCTTGGAGCCCTCGCTGGGCCCCACGACGTTCCTGCTCTCCAGCAGGTCCATCAGCCGCCCGGCCTTGGCGAAGCCGACCCGCAGCTTGCGCTGGAGCATCGAGGTCGAGCCGAACTGGGTGGTCACGATCAGCTCGGCGGCCTGGACCAGCAGGTCGAGGTCGTCGCCGATGTCCTCGTCGATCTCCTTCTTGGCGGTCGCCGAGGCGGACACGTCGTCGCGGTACTCGACCTGCATCTGCTCCTTGCAGTGCGAGACGACCTCGGTGATCTCCTTCTCGGAGATGAAGGCGTTCTGCAGCCGCATGGGCTTGCTCGCGCCCATCGGCAGGAACAGCGCGTCACCCTGTCCGACCAGCTTCTCGGCGCCCGGCTGGTCCAGGATGACCCGGGAGTCGGCCAGCGAGGAGGTCGCGAAGGCCAGCCTGGAGGGCACGTTGGCCTTGATCAGGCCGGTGACCACGTCCACGCTGGGCCGCTGGGTCGCGATGACCAGGTGGATGCCCGCGGCGCGGGCGAGCTGGGTGATGCGGACGATGGAGTCCTCGACGTCGCGGGGGGCGACCATCATCAGGTCGGCCAGCTCGTCCACGATCACCAGGAGGTAGGGGTAGGGCTGGTAGACGCGCTCGCTGCCCGGCGGCGGCACGAGCTTGCCCGCGCGCACCGCCTTGTTGAAGTCGTCGACGTGCCGGAAGCCGCTGGCGGCCAGGTCGTCGTAGCGGCGGTCCATCTCGCCGACCACCCACTCCAGGGCTTCGGCGGCCTTCTTCGGGTTGGTGATGATCGGCGTGATCAGGTGCGGAATGCCCTCGTAGACGCTCAGCTCGACCCGCTTGGGGTCGACCAGCACCATCCGCACCTCGTCGGGCGTGGCGCGCATCAGGATCGAGGAGATCAGGCCGTTGACGCAGACCGACTTGCCCGCGCCGGTCGCGCCCGCGATGAGCAGATGCGGCATCTTGGCGAGGTTGGCCACGATGGTGCGGCCCTCGACGTCCTTGCCCAGGCCGACGATCATCGGGTGGTGGTCCGCCTGGGCCACCTGCGAGCGCAGGATGTCGCCGAGGGAGACCAGGTCCTTGTCGGTGTTGGGGATCTCCACGCCGATCGCCGACTTGCCGGGGATCGGCGACAGGATGCGCACGTCGGCGGACTTGACGGCGTAGGCGATGTTCCTGGTGAGCGCGGTGACCTTCTCGACCTTGACCGCGGGGCCCAGCTCGATCTCGTAGCGCGTCACCGTCGGCCCCCGGGTGAACCCGATCACCTGGGCGTCGATGGAGAACTGCTCCATCACGCTGGTCAGCGCGTTGACCACGACGGTGTTGGCCTTGGTCTGCGGCTTGGGGGCGCTGCCGGGGCGCAGGAACTGGATGTCGGGCAGCGTGTAGGGGCCCGCCTGCGGCGACAGGACGAGCTGCTCGACCTTGCGCGGCGCCGGGGTCGGGGCGGGCGGCTCCACCTTGGTCGCGGAGACCGCCTCCTCCTCCGGCTGTTCCTCGGTGAGCCCGGGGACGATCTCCGGGGAGTGATCCGCCGCCCCCGCCGCCGCCTGCCGCTCGGTGACCACCGGCGTGTCGTACGGCTTGACCGTCTCGCCGCCCTCGCGCTCTTCCGCGGGCCGTTTGCGCGCGGGCTTCTTCCCGGTCCTGGACCTGGGGGGCGCCTCCCGGTCGAAGAGCATGTGCCTGATCTCGGCCAGCCGCTCGGGGATCCGGTGGACCGGGGTCGCGGTGATCACCAGGACGCCGAACCCGGACAGGATCAGCAGCAGCGGGATCGTGACGAAGGCGGGCAGGATGCTCGCGGGCGGCGCCGAGACGATGAAGCCGACCATGCCCCCGGCGGCCGAGACCTTGTCCATCCCGTCGGAGGGCCCTCCCGACGGGTACGGCGTGTCGTGCACCACGTGCACGACGCCGAGCAGGCCGACCATGAGCGCCGACCACCCGATGCCCATCCTGCCGGTGTCGGCGTTCTGGTCGGGGTGGCGAAGCAGCCGCCAGGCCAGCAGCGCGAGCAGGACGGGGACCAGCCAGGCCAGGGACCCGAAGGTCCCGCGCATGACCCCGTTGACCACCTCGGAGACCGTGCCCGTGGTGTCCCGCCAGAGGATGGCGGCGAGCGCGATGGCCCCGGAGAACACCGCAAGGCCGAGCCCGTCGCGGCGGTGCACCGGGTCGAGCTCCCTGGCGTTCTGCCCCAGGGCACGCGCCGCGGTGCCGACGCCGCCCGCCAGGAGCATCCAGATCCCCATGAACAGCTTGCCGATCATGGTGAAGAGCCAGCCGAGCGGGTCGTGCTGGGGACCCGAGGGCCTGCTGGGGCGCGGGGCGGGCTTCGCCCGGGTGGTGGCGACCCGCCTGACGGGAGCCGTGCGGGGCGCGGAGGACCCGGACCGGCCCGACCCCTTGGCGGGAGTCCTGCCTGAGGCGCCTTTAGACGTACCGGTGGCCATGCTAGCGAGGCTATCGACCCCGGCCGCCGATCACGCGCAGGCTCGCCGGTACCAGCCTCACCATATAGAACAAAAACCCCAAAGATCCAAATCTCCCGACATGCCGTACGGCCTGCCTGAGCGGGCCGTACGGCTGGCGCGAGGTCAGACCTCGACCACCACGGGGATGATCATCGGGCGGCGGCGGTAGGTGTCGCTCACCCAGCGCCCCACGGTCCTGCGGACCACCCTGCGGATCTGCTGGATGTCGACGACGCCGTCGGCGGCGTTCTCCTCGATCGCCCTCTCGATCTGCGGGAGGACCTCCGTGAGCCGCTCGGGGTCGATGCCCGACCCGCGGGCGTGGATCTCCGGCCCGCCGGTCAGCTTGCCCGTGCCGGTGTCGACCACCACGACGATGGAGATGAAGCCCTCCTCGCCCAGGATGCGACGGTCCTTGAGGGCGAAGTCGGTGACGTCGCCGACCGAGGTGCCGTCCACGTAGACGTAACCTGCGGGGACCGCTCCCACGATCCGCGCGCGACCGTCGACCAGGTCCACCACGACGCCGTCCTCGGCGATCACGATGTGGTCGTCGGGAACCCCGGTCAACGCGGCGAGCTTGGCGTGCGCCCGCAGGTGACGCCACTCGCCGTGCACCGGCATGAAGTTCGACGGCCTGGTCAGGTTGAGCACGTAGAGCAGCTCACCCGCCGCGGCGTGCCCGGAGACGTGCACCTTGGCGTTGCCCTTGTGCACCACGCGGGCGCCCCAGCGGCTCAGCCCGTTGATCACCTTGTTGACCGCGGTCTCGTTGCCCGGGACCAGGGAGGAGGCCAGCAGGACGGTGTCGCCCTCGGCCACCCTGATCGGGTGGTCGCGGTTGGCCATGCGCGACAGCGCCGCCATCGGCTCGCCCTGGGAGCCGGTGCAGATCAGCACCACGTCCTCGGGCGGCCAGCCCTCGATCTCCTTGGCGTCGACGATGACGTCGGAGGCCACCCGCAGGTAGCCCAGATCCCTGGCGACGCCCATGTTGCGCACCATCGAACGACCGACCAGCGCGACCTTGCGGCCGTGCTTCTGCGCGGAGTCGATGACCTGCTGGACGCGGTGGATGTGGGAGGCGAAGCTCGCCACGATCACCCGCTTCTCCGCGGTGCGGATCACCTCGTCGATGACCGGGGCGATCTCCCGCTCACTGGTGACGAAGCCCGGGACCTCGGCGTTCGTCGAGTCCGACATCAGCAGGTCGACGCCCTCGGCGCCGAGCCTGGCGAACCCTCCCAGGTCGGTCAGCCGCCCGTCGCTGGGCAGTTGGTCCATCCGGAAGTCACCGGTGTGCAGGACGATGCCCGCGGGCGTCCTGATCGCCACGGCCAGCGCGTCCGGGATCGAGTGGTTGACGGCGAAGAACTCGGTCTCGAACGGACCGAACACGCGCCGCTCACCCTCGACCACCTCGACCTTGACCGGCTGGATGCGGTGCTCGGTGAGCTTGGCCTCGATCAGCGCCAGCGTCAGCTTCGAACCGACGATCGGAATGTCACGCCGCTCCCTCAGCAGGTACGGCACGGCACCGATGTGGTCCTCGTGGGCGTGCGTCAGAACCAGTGCCTCGACGTCGTCGAGACGGTCCCTGATGTACTCGAAGTCGGGCAGTATCAGGTCGACGCCGGGCTGGTCGGGCTCGGGGAAGAGCACCCCGCAGTCGACGATCAGCAGCCGTCCGTCGTACTCGAAGACCGCCATGTTGCGGCCGATCTCGCCCAGGCCGCCCAGGGCGACGATGCGCAGCGCGCCTTCGGGGAGCGCGGGCGGCAGCCCGAGCTCCGGGTGGGGGTGACTCATCCGGCCACGCCTCTCTGGTAGGTGGAGGCGGCCCCCTCTGACGGCAGGACTGCTCCCTCGCCGAGCACCCCGATCACCGGCGGGCCACTGTGTCCTCTGTCACTCAAACTTCCGTTTCTCCCCTCTGCGGCCGTCACCGGCCGCCGCGTTACCTCTCATGACACATCTCCGTCGGGCAGCTTCACGCCACCCGCGATCAAGTCTTCTCTCAGCCGCGCGACCTGCTCCGCCGTGGCGTCGGCCAGCGGCGCCCGCACCGGTCCCGCGGAGCGCCCCACCAGGGTCAGCGCCGCCTTCGTCATGATCGCACCGCCCGCCCGCGTCATGACGCCCGCGACCACCGGCAGGATCGCACGGTGTACGGCGAGCGCTCCCGCGACGTCGCCGGAACGGTACAGGCTCATCATCGTGGCGATCTCGGCGCCCACCACGTGCCCGATGACACTGACGCACCCCGCGGCCCCAACCGAGATCCACGGCAGGTTGAGCGTGTCGTCCCCCGAGTAGAAGACGAGGTCGGTCGCCGCCATCACCTGGGACCCGGCGAACAGGTCGGCCTTGGCGTCCTTGACCGCGACGATCCGCTCGTGGGCGGCCAGCCGCAGCAGGGTGGCGGTCTCGATGGGCACGCCGCTGCGGCCCGGGATGTCGTAGAGCATCACCGGCAGGCCGGTGGCGTCGGCCACGGCGGTGAAGTGCCGGTAGAGCCCCTCCTGCGGGGGCTTGCTGTAGTAGGGCGTCACCACCAGCAGGCCGTGCGCCCCGGCGCGCTCGGCAGCCTTGGCCAACTCGACGCTGTGGCGGGTGTCGTTCGTTCCCGCCCCCGCCACGACCGTGGCGCGGTCGCCGACCTCCTCGACGACGATGCGCAGAATGCGCTCCTTCTCCTCGTCCGTGGTCGTCGGGGACTCCCCGGTGGTGCCGCTCACGACGAGCCCGTCGTTGCGCTGCTCGTCCACCAGGTAGGCGGCAAGGCGCCGCACTCCCTCGTAGTCGACCGAGCCGTCGGTGGTGAACGGTGTGACCATCGCGGTCAGCATGCGGCCGAAGGGGGCGTCAGAGGTTCGAGTTGGCGCTGCCATAGACCGAACGCTACCCGGATCCACGCAAACGGTAGACCCCGCCACCCCGCCTAGCCCCTCCTCCCCCCTCCAACCAGCCCCAACCCCCGTTCACCCCGCCCTCACCCCCGACGAACAAGGCCAGCCCCTCTACTCCTCCAAATCCCAAACCAGACAAACCCCCAAGAAACACAGCCCGAACATCACCCCCCGGAGATGAAGGGTTTGACCTGTGCCTTACCGACGCCATGCGTGAGGGGTTTGCTTGGGCGCGCCGACGCTTGGACTGAGGAGCGAAGGAGCGAAGCGGATGAGCGACGAGGGAAAGCGTTGGCCTCAGGCGCCCAAGCCCCCGCGCCGCCGCCAGGCGGCGCAAAGCAAACACAGAGGCCGCCGATATGTGCTCGGGGGTACACACATCGACGGCCTCTGTAGGTGAATCGAGGCACCTTACGCGGGCGTTACACAGTCTCTGAGATATTTTCAGGCGCTCTCCAGAGGCCGCAAAGTTGGAACTCCAAATTGCCGCCATTACCGTGAGTTGTCCACCGAATACGTCAGGATGGGGCGACGCTGTCGAACCCAGGGATGGACACGTGGCAAGCTCCGATCCGGTCTACCTGCGCGTCGTCGCCGATATCCGCCGCCAGATCGTCGACGGCTCCCTTCCTCCCGGCGCGCCGATCCCCTCCCGCGCCCAGCTGACCAGAAAGTACGGCGTGGGCGAGACGGCCGCCCGTCACGCGCTTCGGGTGCTCGCCGCGGAGGGTCTGATCGTCGGCCGTGTCGGCTCCGGCCACTACGTCAGGGCGACGCCGGTGCTGCTGCCGTTGCACCGCTGGCGCTTCCACGACCACCACGCCCCCTTCGGCGCGGACATCCAGTCGCAGGGCACCCGCGCCACCTGGGAGTGGCGGGCCGAGCACACGGAGGCGCCCCCCGGCATCGCCCAGCGGCTGCGCCTGGACGAGTCCGCCCCCGTGACCCGTGTCCGCTACGTCTTTCGCGGCGACGGCAAGCCGGTCCAGCTCGCCACCTCCTACGAGCCCGCCGGGTTCGGCGAGCCCGCGGCCGAGGAGAGCCCCCGAGGCCTGATCTCCCGGCTCTCCGCCCTCGGCATCAAGGTCACCGAGATCGTCGAGCACGTCTACACCCGCGTGCCCCAGCCGACGGAGAGCGACGTCCTGGCCCTGCCTGCCGGTGTCCACGTCCTGCATGTGGAGCGCACCCACTGGGCGGGTGACCGTCCGGTCGAGACCAGCGACATCGTCATCCCCGGTGACCGTTTCCGCCTGGTCTACAACCACCCCCTGTAGGAGACCGGCGCTCAGGGGTTCCCGCCCGCGCCCGTGACGGCGGGTGCCCCGAGCCAGGCCGACAGGGCCGCCTCAAGCGAGGCCGGGTCCGTACGGCCCGCGTCCGCCGCCCAGGCGACGAATCCGTCGGGCCTGACGAGCAGCCCGGCCAGCTGCGGCAGCTCGGCGACCGGCCCCTCGACGACCTCGATCCGGTCGCGGTAGCCGTACACCGAGGCGGTGAGCTCCCCTGACGGGTCGAGCAGCAGTGCGCGCCCGGTGTGCAGGTGGTCGGCGAGCCTGGAGCCGTCGGCCAGTTCCAGGTCGGGGGCGCTGCCGCCGGTCAGCGGGTGGTCGCCGGGGATGTCGTAGTGCTGCCAGACGCCGGAGATCTGCTTGACGAAGTAGGTGGTCCCGGCCACGGTCCCCGCCAGGTCGGCGACCACCGCGCGCATCGCCCTGGCGTGGGGGTCGGGACGCATCACCGCGATCTGGGCGCGGGTCCATTCGAGCACCCAGGCGCCGATGGGGTGGCGTTCGGCGGTGTAGGTGTCGAGCAGGTCCTCGGGGGCGTGGCCGCGCACGGTGGCGGCGAGCTTCCAGCCGAGGTTCATCGCGTCGCCGAGGCCGAGGTTGAGTCCCTGGCCGCCGAAGGGTGAGTGGACGTGGGCGGCGTCCCCGGCGAGCAGCACCCGGCCCTTCCGGTAGGTGGACGCCTGCCTGGCGTTGTCGGTGAACCGGGTCGCGGTCCTGATGCCGGTCACGACGACGGGTGCCCCGGTGACCCGCCTGATCGAGCCCTGCAGTTCCTCGGGGGTGACGGGGGTCTCCCTGTCCTTGGGCACCCCGTCGAACTCCACGGTCAGGATCCGCCCGGGGAGGGGGCCGTGGGCGTAGACCCCGGTCGGGGTGGCGTGCCATCCCAGCCGCAGTTCCTGGGTGTTCTCCATCTCGGCCATGGCCTGGTAGGCGGTGACCTCGGGGGCGGTGCCGGGGAAGTCGAAGCCCGCGAGCTTGCGCACGGTGCTTCTTCCCCCGTCGCAGCCGACCAGCCAGCTTCCGCGGACCGGCCCCTCCGTGGTGGTGACGGTCACCCCGTCCCGGTCGGCCTCGAAGCCGGTCAGCTCCACTCCCCTGCGCACCTCGATCCCGAGTTCGGCGGCGCGCTCGGCGAGGATTCCCTCAAGCTGCTGCTGGCTGACCAGCTTGACGTTGTCACCGGGGCCGTTCCCGCCCAGGTCGGGGTCGGCGGGGTCGATCAGGTCTCCCCTGAGGGTGATCCCTCCGAAGTGCCCCGCGAACTTCGGCCCCGCCTTGGCTCCGCCCTGTGGGCCGCCCGGTTTCACGAACTTCGCGAGGTTCTCCTCCTGCGCGGCGCTGAGCGCGGACAGCAGGCCGCGCCGGTAGAGCGCGTCGACGCTGGGTGTGTTGAGCGATCCGGCCTTGATGGTCTGGTCGATCTCGGTCAGCCGTTCGAGCACCACGACCGAGGCACCCCCGAGCGCCAGCTCGCAGGCCAGCATCAGCCCGACCGGTCCGCCTCCGGCCACCACGACGTCGTACGACATGTCTTCCTCCAGGGGAAAATTTACGCTCGCTAGAAACTTACTGTCACTAGAGATTTTTATCAACTATAGTCAGCGCATGAGCAGTGAGCCGGGACTCCGCGAGCGGAAGAAGCAGCAGACACGCCAGACGATCTCGGACATCGCCTCGGGGCTCTTCCTCAAGCGCGGGTTCGACAACGTCACGGTCGCCGAGGTGGCCGAGGCGGCGGGGGTCTCGGCGAAGACGGTCTTCAACTACTTCCCGCGCAAGGAGGACCTCTTCCTCGACCGGTTCCCCGAGGCCGCCGAGCTGATCATCAAGGCGATCAGGGAGCGCCCCGAGGGCGAGGAGCCGCTGGCCGCGCTGCGACGCCTGCAGCGGGACCTCATGCGCGCCAACCACCCGTTCGGCACGTTCACCGACGGCTACCGGTTCTTCTGGCAGGTCGTCATCGACTCCCCGTCACTGCAGGCACGGGCCAGGGAGTGGGCGGCCGAGCTTGAGGGACTGCTCGGCTCGCTGCTGGCCGAGGCCACGGGAGCCTCCCAGGACGACCCGTGGCCACGGGTCGCCGCGGCGATGATCGTCTCGGCCTACCGCACGGTCTATGTCACCACCGTGGACAGGGTCCTGGCGGGCGAGCCCGCGCAGAAGGTGGCCAGGGACCACACCGCCCTGCTGGAACGTGCCTTCGACTGCCTCGAACGGGCCCTGGCCCTCCCCGAGGGCCGCTACCTCTCGCCCGCGTGCTCCAGTGGCCCGGAGGGCGGGTCGTCCAGCTCACTGACGACGTAGGTGACCTCGGCCCCGATGGCCAGGGCGTAGCGCCTGATCGTGGACAGGTGGGGATCGCCGCCGAGGCGCTCGAAGTCGGAGACCGCGGGCTGGGTGCGGCTCATGCGCTCGGCGACCTGCGCCTGGGTGAGCCCTCGTGCCCTGCGCAGCCTGACCAGCTCCTCGATGAGCCGCACGTCGCGCTCGGCGGCCCGCAGTTCGCGTCGCGTCTCGGGGGCCTCCGGATCGATCCCGAGCAGCTCGGCGATGTGCGGGTCGATCACGATCAGGCCTCCTCGTATCGGCTACACCTTATGTTCTGGCGTAGCCGAAAGGCCCGCGCCCTCCATGATGCATCGCGTTCCCCGTTCCGCGCTCCCCCGTTTTCGGCCCGTTTTCGGCGGGACCGTACGGCACGCGCGCCCGGCCCTTTCCCGGACGGGAGACCAGAACCGGTTCCCCGGGGAATCAGTCACCCTGGGACAACGGATACGGACGACCGGCACCGAAACGTTTCCGTTGTTTTCTCCGGTCGGCGGGAAATCCGTGGATTTCCTTTCTTGACACCCCGCTCCCCCGCCTAAGATGCTGGCGAAGATGCCATACAGCCGACAGCTATGGTTCGGTGATGAATAATAATTTTGCGGTGGAATGTCCCCCTTGGTGTGACGGCAACCACGACGCTTTCACGACGATCCATCACACGACCATCTGGAAGGGCCTGCACCTCACGATCACGGCCAGCCAGGTCGCGCGCCCGCACTCCTCCGACGAGCGGGACGACCCGTCGATCCTCCTGACGGTGCCCTACGCCAGCACGAAGCCCGCCGTACGGCTCTCGCCGGGCGCGGCCAGGGCGCTGGCGGCGATCATCGAGAAGTCCGACGGGCGGGGCGGCACCGAATACCTGGTGGCGGAGCTACGGCACGCGGCGGACGTCCTGGCCCCCACGGAGACGCGCTGATCGCTGTCCGGTCACTGTCCGGGCAGCTTGGCCGACAGGATGTTCAGCCTGTTGACCGCGGGCGGCTTGGCGAACAGGCGCGACGTCTGCTCCTCAAGGGACTTGGCGATCTGGCCCGACAGGTGGGCCTCCCGGCCCGCCTCGTCGTCGAAGGCGTCGAACACGGCGAAGGTCGTCGGCCCGAGCCGGATCGAGAACCACGCCTTCGTCCCCTCCTCCGCCTCGGCGAGCGCGATCGCCTCCCTGAGGAAGCTCTCCACCTCGTCCTCCTGGCCGGGCTTGGCTTCGAGCAGCACGAACAGTCCCAGGGTGACCATGTATCCTCCCGCCGGTTCAGCGAAGGTCTCGCCGTCTCCCCTCAGCCTGTCCGCCTCATGACCACGGCTACACCGTGTGATCACCCGGGACCTCTAAAATCACGATTCCTGTGCGCGGGCTCGCAGCACCTCAAGGGCCCGGTCGGCGTGGGCCAGCATGCTGGTCTCGCTGTGGATCACTTCGAGCAGCCGGCGGTCGACGTCGATGACGAAGGTCATCCTGCGGGTGAGGAACGGCCCGACCGCGAAGTTGCGGCGCGCGCCGAGCTTGCGGGCCACGACCCCCTCGGGGTCGGACAGCAGGGGGAAGCCCAGGTCGTAGGTGTCGGCGAACTTCCGCTGCCGGGTGACGGCGTCCCGGCTGATGCCGACCGGGCTCGCCCCGACCTCCTCGAACTCCTCCGCCAGGTCACGGAAGTGACAGCTCTCCGCGGTGCATCCCGTGGTCATCGCCGCGGGGTAGAAGAACAGCACCACCGGCCCCTTGGCCACCAGATCGCCGAGCCGCCGTGCCGTACCGGTCTCGTCGAGGAGCTCGAAGTCCTCGACCACGTCCCCGACCCTGGGGCTTCCAGCCATGACCGTCCTCCATCTGTCGCCGAAAGGGCTGTGCCGTCCCGCCCGCGCGTGACCGTGGGAGGGGTCCCGCTGACCGTATAACCGCTCCTCCCGCGCCGGGAAGAGAAGGTGGGGACAATGTTGCCCTCCGGAACGTGAACGGCCCCCGGGAACGACGCCGGAACAATGGGATCACTTTCCGTTCGACAGGTGTGACGCGCCTTTCCCCGGTCTTCTCGCATGTGGTGAATCACTTCGGCCCCGGGAATCCCGCAATTCCGAAGCATCATGAAAAACGCCTTTCCCGGGAATTCCTCAGGAACGCGCCCGCTGGCTCATCGCCACGCACACGAGTACGGCCAGCGCCGCGGCGAGCGTCACCGGGTCGAACGGCTCGCCGAGCAGGAGCCAGGCCCACGCCATGGTGAGCAGCGGCTGGGCGAGTTGGGTCTGCCCGGCCCTGGCGATGCCGCCCATGGCCAGGCCCGCGTACCACGGGATGAAGCCGAGGAACATCGAGATCAGGCTGACGTAGGCGAATCCGGCCAGCGAGACCGCGCTCGGCCGTACCTCCGTGGTCAGGGCGAGCACGACCGTCACGGGCACCGTGAGCGGGGCCGCCACGACGAGGGCGTAGGAGATCACCCGCCAGCCGGGGGTCCGCCTGGCCAGGCGCCCTCCCTCGGTGTAGCCGACGGCGGCCGACAGCAGCGCCCCGACCATCAGCAGGTCGCCGGCGGTGACGTGGCCGCCTCCCCTGCTGACGGTGAAGACCGTGATCGACAGGGCGCCGAGCGCGCAGGCCACCCAGAACAGCGGCCTGGGCCGTTCGCCGCCGCGCAGGACGGCGAAGACGGCGGTCGCGGCGGGCAGCAGGCCGACCACGACGGCGGCGTGGGAGGTGTCGGCCCCGGCGGCCAGGGCCAGCCCGCTGAAGATCGGGAAGCCGAAGACCACCCCCGCGGAGATGACCACGTACGACCCCAGGTGTTCCCTGGGCGGCAGCAGCGGCGCCCTGGCCACCAGCAGGGACACGGCCGCCGCGACGACGGCGACCACGGCGCGCCCGATCGCGACGAGATAGGGGTCGAACCCCTCCATCGCGAAAGCCGTGCCGGGCAGGGAGCCGGAGAAGGACAGCACCCCCAGCCCGGCGAGCAGGGTGCCGCGCCACGCTCCCGTGGAGGGCGGGTGGCCGACCGCTATCGGGCTGGCGAGCGTAGCGCTACTCTTGTCTCTCATGAATGACGATAGCAGTATCGTCCGATTGGCCGCCACGATCAGGGACGAGGCCGAGCGGCTGCGGCCGGGCGACAGGCTGCCGTCGAGCCGCGAGCTGATGCGGATCCACGGCGTGAGCCCGGTGACCGTCTCCAGGGCGCTCAGCAGGCTCGCCGCCGAGGGACGGGTGATCGTCAGGCCGGGCAGCGGCACCTACGTCGCCCCCGTCCAGGCGCGGGTGGAGAGCGCCCCCGACCTGTCCTGGCAGACGGTCGCGCTCGGCGACCGGGTTGTCGACGACACCGACGTGGTCGGGCTGCTCACCCCGCCGCCGGAGGGCGTCATCCCGCTCACCGGCGGCTACCTCAACCCGCTGATCCGCCCCGCGCGGGCCCTGTCGGCGGCCGGTGCCCGCGCGATGCGGCGTCCCGGCGTCTGGGAGGTGCCACCGCTCGGCGGCCTGCCCGAGCTGCGCGGCTGGTTCGCCGGCGAGGTGGGCGGTGACGTGGGCGCCGCCGACACCATCGTGGTCAGCGGCGGGCAGGCCGCCCTCACCCACGCGCTGCGCGCCCTGGCCGCCCCCGGCACCCCCCTGCTGGTCGAGACCCCGACCTATCCGGGGGCGCTGGCCGCGGCGCGGGCGGCCGGGCTGCGGGCGACAGCCGTACCCATGGACGGGGACGGGGTGCGGCCCGAGCTGCTGGCCGAGGCGTTCGCCGTCACGGGCGCGCGGGTCTTCCTGTGCCAGCCGACGCTGCACAACCCGACCGGCGCGACGCTCCCCCTCGACCGGCGCAGGCAGGTGCTCGCGGTCGCGCGGGCCGCGGGGGCGTTCGTCGTCGAGGACGACTACGCGAGATACTTCGCGACCTCCCCGGCGCCGCCGCCGCTGGCCGCGCTGGACGAGCACGGGACCGTGGTGCACATCAACTCGCTCACCAAGGTCCTCTCCCCCAACATGCGCGTGGCGGGCGTCGTGGCCAGGGGACCGGCCGCGCGGCGGCTGCGGGCCAGCCAGATCGTCGAGTCGTTCTTCGTGGCCAGGCCGCTGCAGGAGACGGCCCTGGAGTTCGTCGGCTCACCCGCGTGGCGGCGCCACCTGGACACGCTGGAGGGCGAGCTGACGGCCCGCAGGAACACCCTGGCCGCCGCGCTGACCGCCTCGGCCCCCGCCGCGGAGATCCACCTCGTCCCCCGTGGCGGCCTGCATCTGTGGGTACGGCTCGCACGCCACCTGGACGAGGAGACCGTGGTCGAGCGGGCCAGGCGGGCGGGCGTCCTGGTGAGCCCGGGGCGCATCTACTACCCGGCCGAGCCGCCGGGGCCCAGGATCAGGGTCAGCCACTCAGCCGCGGCGCACCCGGCGGAGCTGACCGAGGGGGTCAGGCGCCTGGCCACGGCCCTCGGCGAGGTCTGAGCGGTCCCGATCCCTGTCCCTGTCGCTTCGTCTGAAGGCGAGGAGAACCCAGTACCACATGACGCCCTCCAAACTGACACCACTGAACACGCTATGACGGTGTCCGGAGGAAAACAACCCCCTATTGACATACAGTGGTTTCGACAGCGTTCCGAAGAGGTGAGTGACCATGGGCAACCCCGCCGACCTGGTGTGTGACTTCGTGAACACCTACGACGTCGAGTCCGCGACCGACTCGATCCCGTCACCCGCCGCGCTGACCGCCTGGCTCGCCAAACGTGACCTGATCGGACCTGCGGACGCGGCTGACGAGACCGACCTGGGCACGGCCGTCGACCTGCGCGAGTCCCTGCGCGCCGCGCTGCGGCACAACCACGACCGCGACCAGGAGGCGGCCGCGCCCAGGTCGTTCCCCGGCCTCGCGCTGCGGGTCACCCTGGCCGAGACGGGGCCGGTCCTCGAACCCGTCGCCTCCGGGATCACCGGCGGGCTCGCCAGGATCGTGGCGGCCGTGATGGACACGCGGGCCGAGGGCATGTGGCCCCGGCTGAAGGTCTGCACCGAGAGCACCTGCCAGTGGGCCTTCATCGACTCCTCGAAGAACCGCTCACGCTCGTGGTGCTCCATGAAGGTGTGTGGCAACCGCACCAAGACCAGGGCATATCGGGCACGGCGCCAGACCGAGACGCAGTCACGTCATCTCTGAGTCTGATTCCCCGATACGGTGTAGGGGCTGCCTCACGGTTCCACCCGCCTGATGCCCGCTCGCGTGGCACGAGACCCGCGAGGCGGCATGTCATGGGCGACGGCAGAGAGGGAGCGGGCCGAATGGCAGACGTAGGCGTGCGGGCGGCTCGGCACGATGATGTCGCCGCGGTGGCGAGCACCCAGATCCGCGCCTGGAAATACGGCTACCGGGACTTCCTTCCCGAGGGGCCACTTGAGCAGATGACCGGCGCGGCGGCCGAGGACCTCTGGCGACGGCAGTGGGACGAGGCGATCGTCTCCCCGCCGAGCAGGCGCCACCGGGTCCTCGTGGCGGTCGAGAAGGTCGTCCTGGACACCGACGCCTTCCCCGCGCTCGGTCCGGGCGGCATCGCCGCCGCAGCGGCACTCCAGGGTTCCGAACGCGTCGTCGGGCTGGCCTCGCACGCCCCCGCGGAGGACCCCGACCTCGACCCGACCACGACCGGCGAGCTGCTGACCTTCCTCGTGGATCCCGACCACATACGGCGCGGCCACGGCAGCCGCCTGCTGAACGCCACGGTCGACCACTTCAGGGAGGACGGCTACCGCACCATCGTGACGTGGGCGTTCGCCGACAACCACGCGGTGCTCGGCTTCCTGGAGTCGGCGGGCTGGGGCGAGGACGGCGCGGAGCGGGTGCTGCACATCGGCCGCACCGTACGGATGGTCCGCCTGGCCACCGACATCAGCTGACCTTCGAGAGGACGTTCGCACAGCCATGGCCACCCCGAGCCAGTGGATCGCCGGAGCCCGTCCGCGCACCCTTCCCGCCGCCGTCGTCCCGGTCGCCGTCGGCACCGGTGTCGCCTTCGGCTACGACGGCGCGGTGTGGTGGCGGGCCCTGCTCGCCCTCTTCGTCGCGCTCGCCCTGCAGATCGGGGTGAACTACGCCAACGACTACAGCGACGGCGTGCGCGGCACCGACGAGGGGCGGGTCGGCCCGATGCGGCTGGTCGGCTCGGGGGCCGCCGCCCCCCGCGAGGTGCTCTCGGCGGCCTTCGGCTGCTTCCTGGCCGCGGCGGTGGCCGGGCTGGTCCTGGTCGTGGTGACCGGGGCGTGGTGGCTGCTCCTGGTCGGCGCGCTGTCGATCGCGGCTGCCTGGTTCTACACCGGTGGTTCCCGTCCGTACGGCTACCGCGCGCTCGGTGAGATCTCGGTGTTCGTGTTCTTCGGCCTGGTCGCGGTGGCGGGCACCACGTTCGTCCAGGCCGAGGCGCTGCCGTGGGTCGCGGTCGTCGCCGCGGTCCCGGTCGGCCTGCTGGCCTGCGCGCTGCTGGTGGTCAACAACCTGCGCGACCTCGTGACCGACGGCCCCGTGGGCAAGCGCACCATGGCCGTCGTGCTCGGCGACAGCCGTACCCGCACGCTCTACTCGGTGTGCCTGGTGCTGCCGCTGGTCATCGCGCTGGCGCTGGTCCCCTGGCAGCCGTTCGCGGCGCTCACCCTGCTCGCCGCCCCGCTGGCCGTCGCGCCGGTCAGGGCCGTCGTCCAGGGCGCGACCGGCCGGGCGCTGATCACGACGCTGCAGCAGACCGGCCGCTTCCAGCTCGTCTTCGGCCTGCTGTTCACCGCGGGCCTGGCCCTGCACGCCCTGTAGCGATCACCTTGGAGACCGGTACATACCGGGCCCCCTGACCTCGTGTTCTCCGACAACGGGAGCACGCCGCACCCCCTGGTTCACTGAAGGTGAATGTCCAGGACACCGGGTGGAGGCGTAGTGGCCGTCGAGCAACGCGGGATCGAGCTGGTCTCGCCGTCCGAGAGGTACGGCAGGCCGCGTGACCTGCTGTTCCTGTGGACCGGGACCACCATGGGGATCTTCACCCTGGTCTACGGGACTGTCGTCGTCTCCCTCGGGCTGAGCTTCCCGCAGGCCGTGCTGGCCATCGTCGTCGGCAACCTGCTGTCCTTCCCGCTGGTCGGCCTGACCAGCCTCCAGGGACCGGCCGTCGGTACCTCGACGATGGCGGTCTCGCGTGCCGCGTTCGGCCCCAAGGGCGCCCGGGCGCTCAGCTTCTTCGGCTGGATCAACATGGTCGGCTTCGAGGCGGGCGGCATGGTGCTGATCACCTTCGCCTCGCTGGCCCTGCTCGACCAGGCCGGGATCGCCTCCCAGGGCGCGGGCCTGAAGATCGGCGTGATCGTCGTCGCGGCACTGGTCCAGCTCGTCCTGCCGCTCGTGGGGCACGCGGCCGTCATGAAGGCGCAGAAGTACTTCACCTGGGTCTTCGTCGCGATGTTCGCCGTCATGGCCGTGCTCGTCGGCCCGAAGGTGCAGGCCATGGCCGGAGGTGGGGCCGACTTCGCCACGTTCACCGTCGCGGTGGCGCTGGTCATGTCGTGCGGCGGCCTGTCGTGGGCCCCGCTGGGCAGCGACTACTCGCGTTACCTGCCCGCCTCGTCGAGTAAGAAGGCCGTCTTCGGCTACGCGGCGCTCGGCGGGCTGGTGCCGTACGTACTGCTGATGACGCTCGGCGCGGCCGTCGCCACCGTGGTGAAGGACGCGGGCGATCCCGTCTCCGGGCTGCCCGGCGCGCTGCCGTCGTGGTTCGTCGTGCCGTACCTTGTGCTGGCGATCGTGACGCTGTTCGCGGTGAACACCACCGACCTGTACTCCTCCGGGCTGAACCTGCAGGCGTCGGGGATCAGGCTGAACCGCTCCGCGGCGGTCGTGCTCGACCTGGTGATCTGTGTGGCGATCACCTGTGTGGCGGTGTTCTCCGACTCCTTCAACACGATGCTCAACACCTTCCTCGGGCTGCTGATCCTCTGGCTGGCCCCGTGGGCGGGCGTCTACCTGACCGACTGGCTGCGGCGCAGGGGCTCCTACGACGCCGAGGGCCTGTTCGCCGCCGAGGGCGGGCCGTACCACGGGCGGGGCGGCATCCGCTGGAACGGCATCCTCGCGCAGGCCGCGGGCATGGTCGCGGCGGCGCTGTGGATCAACTCCGCGGCCTTCACCGGGCCGCTCTCCCAGGCGACGGGCGGCTCCGACCTGAGCATCTTCGCGGGCTTCGCCGTGGCGGGCCTGGTCTACGCCGCGCTCGAACGCCGCCCCGCCCCCGTCCTCGTCCCCGCCTGACAAGCAGAAAGGCCGTAGCCAAATGCCTGACCGCGCCCTGCTCGACGTCGCGTACGGACGACGTCCCGCCGACACGATCATCACCAACGGCGTCCTGGTCAACGTGCTGACCGGCGAGACCTACCCCGCGGAGATCGGGATCAGCGGCTCCAGGATCGCCCTGGTCGGCCCCGACCTGCCCCGGGGACCCGAGACGAAGATCATCGACGCCCAGGGCGGTCACCTCGTCCCCGGCCTGATCGACGGTCACCTGCACATCGAGTGCAGCAAGCTCTCCGTGACGAGCTTCGCCGACCTGGTGGTCCCGTACGGCACGACCAGCGTCGTCTCCGGCCTGGACCAGATCCTGGTGACCGAGGGGCTGCCCGGGGTCAGGGGTTTCCTCGACGAGGCCGCGGCCACCGGCATGCGTGTCTGGTGGGGAGCGCCCGCCAAGGCCCCCTACACCGTCCCCGAGTCGACGGTCGGGCACACCTTCGGTCCCGACGAGCACCGGCAGGTCCACGACTGGCCCGAGTGCGTCGGCGTCTGGGAGACCGTGCAGGAGTTCGTCGAGCACGGCGACGAGGCCGTCATGGAGGCGCTCGAACTGGCAGAACGGCACCGGCTCCCGGTCTTCGGTTGCGCCCCGATGTCCGACACCCGCAGGATCAGCGGCCTGGCCGCCGCGGGCATCCGCCTGGACCACGAGTCGTACTCGGCCCGGGAGACACTGGAGAAGCTCCGCCTGGGTATCTACGCCATCGTGCGGGAGTCCAGCGTCGCCCACTTCCTCCAGGAGAACATCCAGGTGGTCTCCCAGGTCGGCGCGCGCCGGGTGGCCTTCTGCACCGACGACGTGCACGCCGCCGACGTGCTGGCCGCAGGCCACATGGACAAGCTGGTCCGGATGGCGGTCAAGGCGGGTCTCGACCCGGTGACCGCGATCCAGATGGCCACGGTCAACTGCGCGGAGATGTACCGGATCGACCACCTGGTCGGCAGCCTCGCCCCCGGCCGCCTCGCCGACGTGCTGATCGTGGACGACCTCGCCGACTTCCAGGTGCGCGAGGTCGTGGCCGGTGGAAAGCTCGTGGCCAGGGACAACGCCATGATCACACCCACGGCGCCGCCCGTGCGCCCACCGGTGCGGCCCTTCCCCGTCGCCGAGCTGACCGCCGACGACATCGTGCTGCGCGCCCCCGAGGGAGCCTCCTCCGTCACGGCGCTGGCCATGCGGATGAGCCCCGAGCAGGTCTTCGTCCGCAAGCGGCACGACGTCACGCTTCCCGTGGTCGACGGCGTCGTCGAGCCGTCCGTCGAGCGGGACGCGCTCTACATCACGGTCGTCGAGCGGTACGGCAAGACCTCCAACCGGCCGGTCGCCCTGGTCAACGGCTTCGGCCTCACCAGGGGCGCCATCGCCACCAGCGCCGCCCCCGACGACAACAACGTCATCTGCGTCGGCGCCTCCCGCTCCGACATGGCCCTGGCGGTCAACGAGGTCGTCAGGGCGGGCGGCGGCCAGGCCGTCGTCGTGGACGGCGAGGTCCTGCGGCTGCTTCCGCTGCCGGTCGGCGGCATCGTCTCCGACCTGCCCGCGCGGGAGATGGCCGAGGCGGAGAGCGCGCTGGACGACCTGGCCCGCGGCCTGGGCTGCGCGCTGCCCTCGCCGCTGATGTATCTCTTCTTCCTGTCGATCACCGCGATCCCCGACTACGCCATCACCGACCTCGGCCTGGTGGACTGCGTCGAGCTCAAGGTCATCGACCCGATCGTCTCCTGGAGCTGAGAGCATGACCGACTTCATCGCGGGGCTGCCCAAGTGCGAGCTCCACCTGCACATCGAGGGCACCCTCGAACCCGAGCTCAAGTTCGCCCTCGCCGAGCGCAACGGCATCGAGCTGCCCTACTCCTCGGTCGAGGACATCAGGGCTGCCTACTCCTTCGACGACCTGCCCTCCTTCCTCAAGATCTACTACGAGGGCATGGAGGTGCTGCGGACCGAGCCCGACTTCTACGACCTGGCCATGGCCTACCTGCGCAGGGCCGCCTCGCAGAACGTCCGCTACGCGGAGATCTTCTTCGACCCGCAGGCCCACACCTCGCGCGGCGTGCCGTTCGACCTGGTGATCCGTGGCCTGCGCCGCGCGCTGCTCGACGCCGAGCGGCAGCTCGGGATCAGGGCGCAGCTCATCATGTGCTTCCTGCGCGACTTCCAGGCCGAGTACGCCATGGCGACGCTGCTGGAGTCGCTGCCCTACCGGGAGTGGATCGTGGGCGTCGGCCTCGACTCCGACGAGAAGGGCAACCCCCCGGTCAAGTTCAGGGCCGTCTACGAGCGGGCCAGGCAGGAGGGCTACCTGCTGACCATGCACTGCGACGTGGACCAGGAGAACTCCGTCGAGCACATCCGCCAGGCCGTCGAGGAGATCGGCGTCGACCGCATCGACCACGGCGTCAACGCCCTTGAGGACCAGGCGCTGGTCGAGACGATCCGCGAGCGGGGGCTCGGGCTGACCGTGTGCCCGATCTCCAACGGCTACGTGACCGACTCGACGAAGGCCGACGCCATCCGCAGGATGCTCGACCTCGGCCTGCGCGTCACGGTCAACTCCGACGACCCGGCCTACTTCGCCGGGTACGTCCAGGAGAACCTGGCCGTCCTGGCCGAGGAGCTCTCGCTGACCGAGGAGGACCTCGTCCAGCTCGAACGCAACGCCTTCGAGATCACCTGGCTGCCCCGCCACCTGAAGGACGCATACCTCGCCGAACTGGACGCCTACGCCGCCCGCTGAGCCATGGGCCGGAGGCCGCCGCCGGGCGCGGCGGCCTCCGGCTGTCTCACGGCGTCACCGGGACGTTCGTCAGGCCGTTGCCGCCCGTCACCGTGTTGCTCGCGTGGACCGTCGTCACGCAGCCGGCGGCCTGGTTGGTGACGTTGATCGCCAGCCGTCTGTCACCGGTCGCGCCCGTCAGGTCGGAGACGTTGTCGCGGAAGACGGTGCCGCAGCCCCACCCCGGCTGCTGGGTGTGGGTCTCGTACCCGTTGTTCGTGGTGCGCCTGCCCACGTTGCCCTGGACGAGGACGTCGTTGCCCTTCACGTCCACCCAGGAGTCGTCGTAGTTGGCGCCGGTGAGCCCGCCGCCGTCGAAGGTGTTGCCGACGATCCTGGCGCCCGTCGTGCCCTCCTTGATGTCGACGTTCTCGCCGCCGACGTCCGGGCCGATGGTGTTGCCGACGATCTGGACGCGGTCGCTGTTGTCGGTCAGGGTGTTGGCGGTTCCCACGTACACGCCCTCCCCCATGCCCCGGCCGTCGTTGCCGGTGTCGTAGATCGTGGAGTTCCTGATGACGCCGTCGGTGCTGGAGTTACGGAAGTGCACCCCCTCCATGTCGAGGTCGTGCACGGTGACGGCGTCGATGACGACCCCCTTGGCCGCGTCGATCATGATGCCCTTCTGGCCCCCGGTGACGGTGACGCCGGTGACGGTCCAGTGGGAGGCGCCGTTGAGGTGCAGGCCGTACCCGCCGCCCGCCTTGAGGATCGCCCGGGGAGAGCCGGTGAGCGTGACGCGGGCGTCGGGCCTGGCGGCCACGGTGACCTTGAAGTTGCCCGTGTAGGTGCCGTCGGCGAGGTGGATCGTGTCACCGGGCAGGGCCCCGGCGAGCGCCGCCTTGAGCCCCGAGGCCGTCGCCACCTCGACGACCCGGCCACCACCCGGGGAGGCCGTGGGAGACGCTGTGGGAGACGGGGAGGCCGTGGGAGACGGGGTAGGCGACGGGGAGACCGTGGGAGTGGCCGTGGGTGACGGTGAAGGGGACGCCACGGCGGTTACCTCGATGGCGGAGACCGTGGCGTGGTTGGCTCCGCCGTTCGCGCTGAACTGCAGGTTCAACCTGCCGTCGGTGACCGTGACGACGAAGGAGCGGTCGCACGCCGTGAGCCTGCCGCAGTTCGCGTAGATGTCGAAGGCGCTGAGCGCGGTCACCCCCTCGGCCCTGACGTCGAAGCGGCGCTGTCCCACCGCCGTGGCCCAGTCCTCCACCATCTTCAGGGTGACCCGGTAGGTGCCGTTGGGCAGGTCGAGGGCGTAGCCTGCCCCGCCGCCGAAGGCGTTGTAGGTCTGGTACAGCGCGTCGTCCGCGGTGCCCTCGATGGGAGCGGAGGTCTGGCCGACGCCGTAGCGGATGTCGTATCCCCGATCGGCGGCCCAGAGGTCGCCGGAGGAGTCGGTGAGGCCGGGCCCGTTGGCGTCGATCCGGATCGGGAGGGTGACCGTGGCGTCCGCCGCGTGGACGGCTCCCAGCGGGAGCAGCAGGGCTCCCGCGACGGCCAGAGCCCCGGTGAGTCGGTGTCTCATGTGGTCTTTCACGTCCTTCAGGCTGATGAGGGGGGTGAATGAGGACGCATTCGGACACAGGGTAACCCCCGAAGATCAGCGCATCCGCAGGGCCAGCAGGAAGTCCACGCGCTCGTCCAGTGAGGTCAGCGACCTGCCGGTCAGCTCCTCGATGCGCCGGAGCCGGTAACGCAGCGTGTTGACGTGGACGTGGAGCCGGTCGGCGGTCGCCGCCCACCCGCCGGACTCCTCAAGGAAGGTCTCCAGCGTCTCCAGCAGGTCCGTCTGGTGGGCGGCGTCGTACTCCTCAAGGGGGCCGAGCAGCCGCGTCCTGAACGAGCGCCGCAGTTCCCCCGGGATGGCGGCGATCAGCGAGCGGTGTGAGCTGACGTCGGCGCCGGTGATCGCCGAGACCCGGCCCTCACCCAGCTCGGCCAGCGTGCGGGCGTGCCTGGCCTCCTCGATCAGGCTGCTCAGCGTGGCCGGGCCGTTGGTCACGCTGCTGACGCCGATCGTGATCCTGGCGTCGCCGAGCCCGGCCTCAAGGGTGGCCGCCCCGGCGAGCAGGTGCGTGGTCAGCTCCGTCGCGGTGTTGCCCGCCAGCGGCACCAGCGCCACGGCCTGTCCGTCGACGGCGGTCGCCACGCCCGGCGCCAGCGGGCGCAGCAGCTCGTCGAGCACCGCGACCCCCACCTCACCGGCCCGGTCGATCCCCTCGACGGCCAGCGCGACCGCGAGCAGGCCGTGCTCGGTCTCGATGTGCAGGGTGTGCAGCCGGGAGACGACCCCGGGAAGGTTCGCGTCGCCGGAGGCCAGCAGCGTCAGTAGCTGGTCGAGCACCCGGCGCTCGATGCGGTGGGCCGCCTCAAGACGGGAGCGTTCGAGCGCCACCAGGGCGGCCAGCTCGACGACCAGGTCCTCGTGCTCGCCACCCGCCCGGACCTGCTCGCCCGCGTAGGCCAGGAACCAGTTGGCGATCCGGTGCGCTGCCCCCTTGCTGACCGGGAAGACCGACAGCACGGTGCCGTCAGGCTGCGGTGCCGTACCGGGCAGGAAACGGGCCGAGAGGAACGCCTGCGCCAGCCGTTCACCGGCCCCCTCGGGCAGCGGCTGCGAGCCGACGACCACCCGGCCCGTCGCCGAGAGCACCCAGCAGGGCACGTCCAGCTCCCCGGCGACCGTGGTGACGACCTTGCTCAGGCTGCCGCCGTCCACAAGGGTGCTGGCCAGCCTCCTGCGCGGGCCGTACGGCCTGCTGGGGGCGGCGCCGTACTCCTCGATCAGGGCGCGCAGCACGTGTTCGGTGAGCGCGCCGAAGGAGACCTCGACGCCGAGGGCGAGCAGCGGCAGCCCCGCCTCGGCACAGGCGTCCACGAGGTCGGCGGGCGGCACCTTGAGGGCGGTGCCCGAGCAGAGCGCGGCGGCCCTGGCCTCGACCAGGGCGGCGACGAACCGCCTCGCGGAGTCGGGACCGTCGTGCCAGGTCAGCTCGGTCAGGACCAGCTCGGCGGGCTTGAGGAAGCGGCCCGGCTCGATGAGGTCGGTGGTCGTGACGCCACGGACCCGGCGGTCGAGCAGGTCGTGTCCGGTGAGGACCTTCAGTCCCAGGTGATCGACCTGGCACAGGTCCCGCAGGCGCATACCTGCTAGGTTAACCGCCGCTCAGATCGGCCACGACTCCCGGCGCCACGCGGCGTCCCAGAACAGCCACTCGTAGCGCGCGGTGGTCAGCGCGTGCTCGCACAGCCGTGCCCTGTCGGCCTCGGGCAGCGTCGCGGCGACCTCGTCGAGCAGGTCGAGCACCCCGGCGACGGTCTCCTGGTAGTGCTCGCCGCCGTAGGTCTCGATCCACCAGGCGTACAGCGGGTCGGGTGAGGACTGCTCAAGCAGCGCCTCACCGACCCTGGCGTAGATCCAGTAACACGGCACGATCGCGCCGAGCGCCTCGGGGAAGGTGCCGAGATGGCACACGCGCAGCAGGTAGGAGGCGTAGCCGACGGTCGTCGGGGCCGCCCCGATCCGGCGCGCGTCGTCCTGGTCGAGCCCGAAGGCCGCCAGCAGCTCGACGTGCAGGCTGTGCTCGACCTCGACCGTGCGCGCGCAGTCGGCGGCGAAGCGCTGCACCGCGGCCGGACTGGTCGCCCTGACCCCGCAGGCCGCCAGCGCCCGCGCGTAGTCGGGCAGGAAGTGGGTCTCCTGCACCACGAAGTGCCGGAAGACCTCGCGCGGGAGCGTCCCGTCGGTCAGCCCGGTGAGGAAGGGATGAACCAGGATCCGGCCGTAGACCCCGTCCACCACCCGCCACAGCTCATCACGAAACCGGCTCACAGTAGCCTGCGCATCGCGACTCTGGGGGCCAGCTCGATGCCCAGCTCCCGCTCATGGGCGACCAGCGCGGCCAGCTCCGGCCCCCACTCCTCTTCCCCGAGTACGGCGAAGCCGCGCCTGGCGTACCACGGCGCGTTCCACGGCACGTCCCTGAAGGTCGTCAGCGTCACCGCGGACGCCCCCTCGGCGAGCGCGTGCGCGCAGACGGCCTCAAGGAGGCTCCCGCCGACGCCCCGGCGCCCATGGTCGGGATGGACCGCCAGCTGGTCCAGATGGACCTGGCCGTCCACCCACCCGACCATCGCGAACCCGAAGGGCGGGTCCCCTGCGACGAGCACCCGGGAGGGGTCCTCGACCTCCTCGACCATCGTGGTCCCCGGCGGGAAGACGATCCCCACCTGGGCGAACACCCCGTCGGCCGCGATCTCGACCTCCGCGAGGCCGGGCAGCTCCCCGGCGCTCGCCCGTCGGACGTCCGTCATCGGCCTACAGGTCCAGCAGGTGTTCGAGGCCGACGGTGAGGCCCGGCGTCTCGGCGATCCTGCGCACGCCGAGCAGCACGCCCGGGGTGAAGGAGGCGCGGTTCATGGTGTCGTGGCGGATGGTGAGGATCTCGCCGTCACCGCCGAGGATCACCTCCTGGTGGGCGATCAGCCCCGCCAGCCGTACCGCGTGGACGTGCACGCCGTCCACGTCGGCGCCGCGCGCGCCGTCCAGCTCCGCGCTCGTCGCGTCGGGCATCGGTCCCAGCCCTGCCTTGCGGCGCGCCTCGGCGATCAGCTCGGCCGTACGGCGGGCCGTGCCCGAGGGCGCGTCGGCCTTGTTCGGGTGGTGCAGCTCGACGATCTCGGCAGAGTCGAAGTAGCGGGCGGCCTGCTGCGCGAAGCGCATCATCAGGACGGCCGCGATGCCGAAGTTGGGGGCGATCAGCACGTTGACGCCGGGATTGGCCTCAATCAGGCCGCGCACCCGGGTCAGCCGCTCGGTGTCGAACCCGGTGGTGCCGACCACGGCGTGGATGCCGTGGGAGAGGCACCAGGCGAGGTTGTCCATCACGACGGCCGGGTGGGTGAAGTCGACCACCACCTGGGCGCCCTCAAGCTCCTCGATCGGGTCGTCCTTGTCGACGGCCGCGACCAGCTCCAGGTCGTCCGCCGCCTCGACGGCCTTGCACACTTCGATGCCCACGCGCCCTCTGGCGCCGAGAACTCCTACCCTGATCACCGGCTCAGCCTATCTCCACCCGGGTGACCGGCCGTCGCGCAGGGCGGCCGGTCACCCGGACGGAAGCTCAGAGCAGGAGCGCGGAGAAGTCCCGGTCGGCGTAGGGTCCGACGACCGCCAGGGTCATCGGGCGCCGCAGGATCTCCTGGGCCACGGCCTGGATGTCGTCGAGGGTGACGGCCTCGATCCGGCCGAGCACCTCGTCGACGGGCATCAGCCGGTCGTGCACCAGCTCGCTCTTGCCCAGCCTGGACATCCGGGACCCGGTGTCCTCAAGGCCGAGCACGAGACCGCCGCGCATCTGCCCCTTGCCGAGGACGAGCTCCTCCTCGGTGACGCCGTGCGCGGCGAGCTGCGCCACCTCGGCCTGCGCCACCTTGAGCACCTCGTCGATCTTGGGAGGCAGGCAGCCGACGTAGACGCCGAACTGGCCGGTGTCGGCGTAGGCGGAGGTGTAGCTGTAGGCGGAGTAGGCCAGGCCGCGCTTCTCCCTGATCTCCTGGAACAGCCGCGACGACATGCCGCCACCGAGGACGGCGTTGAGCACGCCGAGGGTGAAGCGGCGGTCGTCGTTGCGGGAGAAGGCCGCGGTGCCCAGCACGAGGTTCGCCTGCTCCGTGGCCCGGTCGAGGACCGTGACACCGGAGCGGTAGGCAATCTCCTCGCCGCCGACCCGGGGCGGGGCGTGCCGTTCCTCGCCGCCGAGTGCGCCCGCCCGCTCGTAGGCGGCCGCGACCAGCTCGACGACGCGTTCGTGGGTGACGTTGCCCGCGACCGCGACGACCGTGTGCGAGGGCAGGTAGTAACGGTGGTAGTACTCCGCGATCCGGTCACGTGACAGCGCCTTGATCGACTCGACGGTTCCGAGGATCGGGCGGCCGACGGGCGTGTCGCCGTACAGGGCCGTGGAGAACTGCTCGTGCACCACATCCGAGGGGTCGTCGTCGTGCATGGCGATCTCCTCAAGGATCACGCCGCGCTCGGCCTCGACGTCCTCGGGGGCGATGAGCGAGGAGGTGATCACGTCGGAGAGGACGTCCACCGCCAGCGGCAGGTCCTCGTCGAGAACCCGCGCGTAGTAGCAGGTGTACTCCTTGGCGGTGAAGGCGTTGATCTCACCGCCGATGCCCTCGATCGCCGCGGAGATCTCCAGGGCGTCCCGCGTGGGGGTCCCCTTGAACAGCAGGTGCTCAAGGAAGTGGGAGGCCCCCGTGTGCTCGGGAGCCTCGTCCCTCGATCCGATGCCGACCCACATGCCGACCGCGACGGAACGCACGGTCGGCATGGACTCGGTCACCACCCGGAGCCCACCGGGGAGGACGGTGCGCCGTACGACCCCGGCACCGTCTTTGCCGGGGTGCAGAGTGGTGGTCGTCACGAGTTGCGGTCTTCCCCTCCACGGCTCGCACCGCTGCTGCGCGTGCGGGTACGGCGACGCGGAGCGGAGTCGTCGCGGGACCTGTCGTCGGCGGGCGCCGGGGACTCGTCCCCGTTGGCCTCCGCGTCCGGCTTGTCCGCGGCCTCCTTCTCGATGACCTCGACCGGCACCAGGGAGAGCTTGCCGCGCGAGTCGATCTCGGCGATCTCCACCTGGATCTTCTCGCCGACGTTCATGACGTCCTCGACGTTCTCGATGCGCTTGCCGCCGTGCAGCTTGCGGATCTGGGAGACGTGCAGGAGGCCGTCCTTGCCCGGCATGAGGGAGATGAAGGCACCGAAGGCGGCGATCTTGACGACCGTGCCCAGGTAGCGCTCGCCGACCTCCGGCATGTGCGGGTTGGCGATGGCGTTGATCGCCGACCTGGCCGCCTCGGCGGACGGGCCGTCGGTGGCGCCGATGTAGATGGTGCCGTCGTCCTCGATCGTGATCTCGGCGCCGGTGTCGTCCTGGATCTGATTGATCATCTTGCCCTTCGGGCCGATGACCTCGCCGATCTTGTCGACCGGGACCTTGATCGTGATGATGCGCGGAGCCGTGGCGTTCATCTCCGCCGGGGAGTCGATCGCCTCCTGCATCACGTCGATGATGGCCAGACGGGCGCCCTTGGCCTGCTTCAGCGCGGCGGCCAGGACCGAGGCGGGGATGCCGTCGAGCTTGGTGTCGAGCTGCAGGGCGGTGATGAGGTCCTTGGTGCCGGCGACCTTGAAGTCCATGTCGCCCATGGCGTCCTCGGCACCGAGGATGTCGGTCAGCGTGACGTACTGCTCGCCCTCGTTGATCAGGCCCATCGCGATGCCCGCGACGATGCCCTTGAGCGGGACACCGGCGTCGAGCAGCGACATGGTCGAGGCGCAGACAGAGCCCATGGAGGTCGAGCCGTTGGAGCCGAGCGCCTCGGAGACCTGACGGATCGCGTAGGGGAACTCCTCGCGGGTCGGCAGGACCGGCAGCAGCGCCCGCTCGGCGAGCGCGCCGTGGCCGATCTCGCGGCGCTTGGGCGAACCCACGCGGCCCGTCTCACCCGTGGAGTAGGGCGGGAAGTTGTAGTTGTGCATGTAGCGCTTGGTGCGCTCCGGGTTGAGCGTGTCGATCATCTGCTCCATGCGGAGCATGTTGAGGGTGGTGATGCCCAGGATCTGGGTCTCACCGCGCTCGAACAGGGCCGAACCGTGCACCCGGGGAACGACGTGGACCTCGGCGCTGAGCTGCCGGATGTCCTTGACGCCACGGCCGTCGATGCGGACGCCCTCGGAGATGACCCGCTCACGCATGAGCTTCTTGGTCAGCGCCCGGAACGCCGGGCCGATCTCCTTCTCGCGACCCTCGAAGTCGGGGGCGACCTTCTCCAGGACCAGCGCCTTGACCCGGTCGAGCTCGGTCTCGCGCTCCTGCTTGCCCGCGATGGTCAGCGCGGCGGCCAGCTCGCTCTTGACCGCGTTGGCGACGGCCTCAAGGACGTCGTCCTGGTAGTCGAGGAAGACGGGGTACTCGCTGACCTCCTTGGCCGCGACCTTGGCGATCTTGGCCTGGGCGTCGCAGAGCACCTTGATGAACGGCTTGGAGGCCTCAAGGCCCTGCGCCACGGTCTCCTCGGTCGGCGCGACGGCGCCCTCCGCGACGAGCTTGATCGTGTCACGGGTGGACTCGGCCTCGACCATCATGATGGCGACGTCGCCGTCGTCGAGGACCCGGCCCGCGACGACCATGTCGAAGGTGGCGTTCTCCAGCTCGGAGTGGGTGGGGAAGGCCACCCACTGGCCCTCGATCAGGGCGACCCGCACGCCGCCGATCGGCCCGGAGAAGGGCAGCCCGGCGAGCTGGGTGGACAGGGACGCGGCGTTGATCGCGACCACGTCGTAGAGGTGGTTGGGGTCGAGCGCCATGACGGTGGCGACGACCTGGACCTCGTTGCGCAGGCCCTTGACGAACGACGGACGCAGCGGCCTGTCGATCAGACGGCAGGTGAGGATGGCGTCCTCCGAGGGACGGCCCTCACGCCGGAAGAACGAGCCGGGGATACGGCCCGCGGCGTACATCCGCTCCTCGACGTCGACCGTGAGCGGGAAGAAGTCGAGGTTCTCCTTGGGCGACTTGGACGCCGTGGTCGCGGACAGGACCATCGTCTCCTCGTCGAGGTAGACGACGGCGGAACCGGCCGCCTGGCGCGCGAGCCTGCCGGTCTCGAACCGGATCGTACGCGTGCCGAAAGAGCCGTTGTCGATTACGGCTTCACTGCTGTGGACACCCTCCACGGGGACCTCCTTTGATCGGTCGCCCGCGTCCCCCAGGCACACGTCTCGCGCCTGGGTCGTCTTTTCCTGCCGGCTCCCCGTAGGTGCAGCGCCGGTCTTCGATTGAAGCGCCCGGTTCCGTACGGCTGATGCCATGATGACCGGGGGCCACTACCGAGGACCGGCCCTCCGACGCCGTGGGGCGCGCTTGCTGTGCGGACGCGGGGCACTGTCTCGGCTATTCAGTTTTGCTCACGTGGGGGGCGTCTACCCGGCGCGACGCGCCGACACCCCCCATATGAGATGAGGGAGCGGCGCGTGCGCCGCTCCCCCGGTGAACCTATCGGCGCAGGCCGAGCCGCTCGATGAGCGAGCGGTAGCGCTCGATGTCCTTGTTCTGCAGGTACTTCAGCAGCCGGCGGCGGCGGCCGACGAGCAGCAGCAGGCCGCGACGGCTGTGGTGGTCGTGCTTGTGCAGCTTCAGGTGCTCGGTGAGCTCGCTGATGCGCTTGCTCAGCAGCGCGATCTGCACCTCGGGGGAGCCGGTGTCGGCCTCACCCGTGGCGTACTCCCCGATGATCTGCTTCTTGGCGGCGGTGTCGAGCGACACTTTTCTCCTCGGACTCTGCGGGCACGCGGGTGAACAGGTGCCCGAACGACCGTGCGTGCCTACAGTCGCCGTGGCGGGCCAGCGCCGGGGTGACACACCACCGGTTACAGAGCTGACACGCCAGATTACCACCGGCCCGGAGGGACACGCACATCCACACGCGCGCCACACCCTACGGCGCCTCGCGGGTGATGCGGCGGGCCTCGTCCACGTCGGCGTGCATCTGCTCGATGAGCGCCTCGATCGAGTCGAACCTGAGGTTGGCGCGCAGCCGCCGCCCGAAGTCCACGGCCACGTGGGCGCCGTACAGGTCGAGGTCATCACGGTCGAGCGCGTAGGCCTCGACCGTGCGCGGCACGCCCTCGAAGGTGGGGTTGGTGCCGACGGAGATCGCGGCCGGCCAGCGCTCCCCACCGTAGACGGCGGGCAGGTTGCCGTTGGAGACCCCCTGCAGCCAGCCCGCGTAGACGCCGTCTGCGGGGATCGCGGTGTGCTCGGGCGACTCGACGTTCGCCGTGGGGAAGCCGAGCTGCCTGCCGCGCTGGTAGCCGCGCACGACCACGCCCTCGACGCGGTGCGGACGGCCGAGCGCCAGGGCGACGGCCTCCATGTCACCGGCGGCGAGCCGCTCCCGGATGAGGGTCGAGGAGATCGCGTCCCCGTTGCTCACCAGCGGGACCGCCTCGGCCACGAAGTCGTACTTCTCCCCGAGGGTCTGCAGCGTCTCGACGTCGCCCGAGGCCTTGTGGCCGAAGCGGAAGTTCTCCCCGACCACGACGCCCGCCGCGTGCAGCCGGTCGACCAGCACGGTCTGCACGAACTCGTCGGGGCTCATGTGGGAGAAGTCGAGGGTGAACGGCAGCACGCAGACCGCGTCCACACCGAGACCGGCGAGCAGCTCGGTGCGGTGCCTGGCCGTCGTCAGCCTCGGGGGGTGCGTGCCGGGACGCACGACCTCCTCGGGGTGCGGGTCGAAGGTCACCACCACCGAGGGAAGCCCCAGCCTTCCCGCCAGCGCCACGGCGCGGGCGACCATCTGCTGGTGCCCCCGGTGGACCCCGTCGAAGACGCCGATCGTGACGACGGACCTGCCCCAGTCTTCGGGCACGTCGTCCAATCCGTGCCAGGCTCGCACCGCGACCTCTTCCCGTTGTAGCGGATCGACCCCTAAAGCCTGCCATGCCTGCCCGGGTTCGCTCCAATCGGGGAGCCCCGTGCGCGCCCCCGCCTGTCTTCCCGTACGGCGAGGCACGCCGTACACGGACACGTTCAGTAGCTGGTTCGTGACTCCAGATAGCCGACGAGGGTGCGGACCATGACCCCCGTCGCCCCCGCGGGGCCGAGATCGGTCGCGCTGCCCCGGTAGGCCGTCGCGGCCACGTCCAGGTGGGCCCACGGCAGGCCCGCGGTGAACGGCCGCAGGAACAGCGCGGCGACCGTCGCGTCGGCGTAGGGGCCGCCCTCGTTCCTGGCGTCCGCCACCTCCGACCTGAGCCGCTCGCCGTACGGTTCCCACAGCGGCAGCTCCCACATCGGCTCCCCCGCCCGCGCGCCCGCGTCGAGCAGCTCACCGACCAGCCGCCGGTCGCCGCCGATCACCCCGGTGACGTCCTCACCGAGCGCGTACATCACCGCGTACGTCAGCGTGGCCACGTCGATCAGCACATCCGGGGAGCTCTCGGCCAGGTAGGCGAGCGCGTCGGCCAGCACGAGACGGCCCTCGCAGTCGGGGTCGGTCACCTCTGTCGTGCGCCCGTCGCGGTGGGTCAGCACGTCACCGGGGCGGGTCGCCGCGCCACCGACCATGTTCTCCGCCGCGGGGACCACCGCGGTCACCCCGGTCGGCAGGCCCAGCATGGCCGCCGCCCTGGCGACCGCGAGCACGGTGGCCCCGCCCGCCATGTCGGACTTCATGGTGGACATCGCCCTGAGGTTCTTGATGGCCAGGCCGCCCGAGTCGAAGGTGATGCCCTTGCCCGCCAGCCCGACGACGCCGCTGTGGCCGTCACCGGGGTAGCTCACCTCGATCAGGCACGGCGGGTTCGCGCTGCCCGCGCCGACGCCGAGAACGCCGCCGAACCCGCCCTCCGCGAGGTCCTCCGCGTCCAGCACCCGCGCGGTGAGGCCGTGGGTCTCGGCCATCGCCCGCGCCCGTTCCGCCAGGTCCGCCGGCACCAGGTCACCGGCCGGGGTGTTGACCAGGTCCCTGGCGAAGACCACCGCGTCGGCGACGATTCCCGCCCGGGTGACTCCCTCCCGCTCGTCCTCGGCGGCCAGGACGACCAGTTCCCGCAGGGCGCTCCTGGGCGGCGCGCTGCGGTAGCCGTCGAAGCGGTAGCCGCCGAGCCGTACGCCCTCGACGACCGCGTGGGCGTGCGGGAAGGCGACGGCGACCGTGGGGAAATCAGCCAGTCTGGGCACCACCCGGCCGATGGCGCGCCGTACGGTGTGCTCGTCGCCGCCCGCGCCGACACCGACGAGCAGGACCGCCCCCGCCGCGAAGAGATCACCGGGGCCGCGCGGCAGCAGCAGTTCCTCACCGTCCCCGCCGGTGAACCTGGCCCGCTCCACGGCGTCACCGAGCCCGAGGCCGGGATCGTGCCCCTCGCGGACGGGAAGGACGAGCAGGTCGACGGCGATCTCGGCGGCGGGCTCGGACGAGAGGGCCACCCCGAAGGGGCTCCCCTGACTGGTTTGGTCCATGACCCATGAATCACCGCCACGACCCGCCGTGACACCTGGTCAGGGCACGAATACCGCCAGCGATCTGGTCAGTCTGCCCTTCTCCTCGACCAGGGCGAGCAGCGTGCCGTCCGGCCCGAAGACCCCGATCGGCCCGTCCCCCAGCCCCGCCGAAGGCAGCCGTCCACCGTGGGCGACGAGACCGGCCTCCTGCTCGGTCACGTCACGGCGCGGGAAGGCCGCCGCGACCGCCTCCGCCATCGGCAGGATGACGCACTCGGTGGCGAGCTGGTCGATCGTGCGGGCCATCGACAGGTCGTACGGCCCGACCCGGGTACGCCGCAGGGCGGTCAGGTGGCCGCCGACGCCGAGCGCGGCCCCCAGGTCACGGGCGAGCGCCCGGATGTAGGTGCCGCTTGAGCAGGTCACCGAGACGTCCACGTCGAGCAGGTCCCCCTCGCGCCGGACATCGAGGATCTCGAAGGCGGAGACCGTCACCGGCCGCGCCTTCAGCTCGACCTCCTCACCGGCCCTCGCCAGCTTGTAGGCCCGCTCACCGTTCACCTTGATGGCGCTGACCTGCGGCGGGACCTGCGTGATCCGCCCGGTGAGGGCCTCGACGCCCTTGGCGACCTCCTCGACGGTGACCCCGGCCGCCGGGGCAGAGACGACGATCTCCCCCTCGGCGTCGTCGGTGTTGGTCGTCTGACCGAGCCTGATCGTGCCGTCGTAGCCCTTCTCGGTCAGCGCCAGGTGCCCGAGCAGCCTGGTCGCCTTCTCCACGCCGACCACCAGCACCCCGGTGGCCATCGGGTCGAGGGTGCCCGCGTGCCCGACCTTCCTGGTGCCCGCGATGCCGCGCATCTTGCCGACCACGTCGTGCGAGGTCCACCCGGCGGGCTTGTCCACGACGATCAGTCCGCTCGGCGGCGGGGTGCGCTTGACGCGAGCCGTGCTCATGGAAGTCCTCATCATGCGAAGGGCTGTGGAAAGGGGACCGTACCGGCGGCGCGGCCCGGAACTACAGGAGGGCGCGCAGGCTGTCCATGGTCCGCTCGACGGACAGGTGGGAGGTGAACCCGGCCGCCCGCGCGTGCCCGCCGCCGCCGAGCGCGGCGCAGACCCGGGCGACGTCCACGGCCCCCTTGGAACGGGTCGAGACCTGCCAGGCTCCGTCGTCGTCCTCCTTGAGGATCACGGCGACGTCCGCCTCGTCGGTGCGCCTGACCACGTCGATGATCCCCTCGACCTCGTCGTACGGCAGGCCCTGGGCGGCCCGGTCCTCCCGGGTGACGAACGTCCAGACCAGTCCCGGCCCCGTCGAGGGTTCGAGCACCGCCCGGTCGAGCGCGGTACCGAGCACCCGGAGATAGCCGAACGGCGAGCGGTCCCACACCTCCCTGGCGATCTGCTCGGGGTTCAGGCCGGTGGCCAGCAACCTGGCGGCCATGACGTGCGCCTCCGGCGTGGTCGAGGAGTACCTGAACGAGCCGGTGTCGGTGACCAGCCCGGCGTACAGGCAGGTCGCGACCTCCTCGCCGATCGGCAGGCCGAGCCGTACGAGAAGCTCCTCGGCGAGCACCGCGGTCGCCGCCGCCGCCGGATCGACCAGGTTGAGCGTGCCGAACCCGGTGTTGGAGGCGTGATGGTCGATCACGACCAGTTCCCTGGTCTTGCCCGCGTTGACGGCCAGCGTGCCGAGCCGGTCGGCGATGGGGACGTCGAACGTCATCATCAGCTCCGGCGCCGTGGGATAGGCCCCCGGCTCGACCAGCAGGTCCTGGCCGGGCAGGAAGCGCAGCAGCCGGGGAACCCGGAACCTGCGCTCCCCGAAGGAGGCCGTGACCCGCTTGCCCTCCGCGCGCAGCGCCATGCCGACGGCGAGCATCGAGCCGAGCGCGTCCGCGTCGGGCGAGATATGGCAGGCCAGCGCCACCTCGCCCGCGGCCGAGACGAGCTCGACGGCCCGGTCCCAGTCACGCTCCGGCACCGGACCGCTCTCACGCGGGTCGGAGGTCACGTCGCGGAGCGTCCCGCCTGCTCGGCCGGCTCGTCCTCGTCCTCCTCGGAAAGCTCGGAAAGGTCGCTCTCCTCGGCGGGCTTACGGTACGGGTCCGCCTCCCCAGCGGGCAGCGCGGTCTCGGCCCGCCTGGCGATCTCGGCGTCCCTGGCCCTGGCCTCGGCGAACAGCCCGTCCAGGTGGCGGGCGCTGTCGGGGAGCGGGTCATGGGTGAACGTCAGCGTCGGCGTGTGCCGCAGACCGGTCTGACGCCCGACCTCGGAGCGGATGAGCCCCTTGGCGCTCTCCAGGGCCGCGGCCGAGTCGGCCCGCTCCGCCTCCGAGCCGAACACGGTGTAGAACACCGTGGCCTCGCTCAGGTCGTTGGTGATCCGCGTGTCGGTGACGGTCACGAAGCCCAGCCTCGGGTCCTTGATCCGACGCTCCAGCATCTCCGCGACGACCTGCTGGATCCGGTCGGCGATCTTACGTGCTCGTGCGGCGTCCATATTCGCTCCCCCCTTCTCACAGTAACGACCGGGCACGAACGCTTCGCGACCGGTCGTACCGTGGCTAGTCCTCGTCCTCGTTGTAGAGCCGTTGTCTCGCCGACAACAGCTCGATCTCCGGGTGGAAGGCGATCAGTCGCTCGCAGTCGTCCAGCACCGCGCCGCAGTTGGCCGCGGTCGCGGAGACGACGGCGATCCCGATCTCGGTACGGCGGTGCAGATCCAGATGGCCGGTCTCCGCGACGGCCACACCCGGGAACCGTCGCTGCACCTCGGCGATGATGGGACGCACCACGGAGCGCTTCTGCTTCAGCGAATGAACGTCGCCGAGCAGGATGTCCAGTGTCAGGGCACCTACATACATGGTCAGTCACCCACCGCGGGCCGCCACGTGCCGCCCGGCCGGGCACCGCCACCGGCTCCGGGAGCCGCCCACGGTGTGGACGGCTCCCTCGGCCGGAACGGTGCCCGTTCCGGAACGGTACGTCAGACGCGCGGCTTCTCCCGCATCTCGAACGTCTCGATGACGTCGTCGAGCTTGATGTCGTTGTATCCGACGCCGATACCGCACTCGTAGCCCTCGCGGACCTCGGTCGCGTCGTCCTTGAACCGGCGCAGCGAGCTGACCGTGAGGTTGTCGGAAATGACGACACCGCCACGGATGAGCCGTGCCTTGCTGTTGCGGACGATCGTGCCCGAACGGACCAGCGCACCGGCGATGTTGCCGATCTTCGGCACCTTGAAGACCTCGCGGACTTCGGCGGTGCCCATCTGGACCTCTTCGAACTCCGGCTTGAGCATGCCCTTCAGGGCCGCCTCGATCTCCTCGATCGCCTGGTAGATGACCGAGTAGTAGCGGATGTCGACGCCCTCGCGCTCGGCCAGGTCGCGTGCCCGGACCTCCGGGCGCACGTTGAAGCCGATGATGACGGCGTTGTCGTCCGCGACCGCCAGGTTGACGTCGTACTCGGTGATCGCACCGACGGCGCGGTGGAGCACCCGCAGGCGCACCTCCTCGCCGACGTCGATCTTGAGCAGCGCGTCCTCAAGGGCCTCGACCGAACCGGAGACGTCACCCTTGATGATGAGCTTGAGCTCGTCGACCTGGCCCTTCTCCATCTCGCTGAACAGCTCTTCGAGCGTACGGCGGCGGCCGGACCTGGCCATGTCCGCGATGCGCTTGCGAGCCGCCCGCTGCTGGGCGATCTGCCTGGCCATCCGGTCGTCGGTGACGACGATGAAGTTGTCACCGGCTCCCGGCACCGCGGTCAGACCGAGCACCTGGACCGGACGCGACGGGTCGGCCTCGTCGAGCAGCTTGCCGTTGTCGGCGACCATCGCCCGGACGCGGCCGAAGGCCTCGCCACAGACGATCGAGTCACCGACGCGCAGCGTGCCGCGCTGGACCAGCACGGTCGCGACCGGGCCTCGGCCCTTGTCGAGGTGCGCCTCGATGGCGACACCCTGGGCGTCCATCGTCGGGTTGGCCCGGAGGTCAAGCTCGGCGTCCGCGGTGAGCAGGATGGCCTCAAGGAGCTCCTCGATGCCGGTCCCGTTCTTGGCGGAGATGTTGACGAACATCGTGGTGCCGCCGTACTCCTCGGCGACCAGGCCGTACTCGGTGAGCTGGGCCCTGACCTTGTTGGGGTCGGCGCCCTCCTTGTCCACCTTGTTGACCGCGACCACGATCGGCACGTCGGCCGCCTGGGCGTGGTTCAGCGCCTCGATCGTCTGCGGCTTCACACCGTCGTCGGCCGCGACCACCAGGACGGCGATGTCGGTCACCTTGGCACCACGGGCACGCATGGCGGTGAACGCCTCGTGACCCGGGGTGTCGATGAAGGTGATCCTCCGGTCCTCGCCCTCGTGCTCGGTGGAGATCTGGTAGGCACCGATGTGCTGGGTGATGCCACCGGCCTCGCGCGCGACCTCGTTGGTGTGCCGGATCGCGTCGAGCAGCTTGGTCTTACCGTGGTCGACGTGACCCATGACGGTCACCACCGGCGGACGCGCGACCAGGTCGCCCTCGTCGCCCTCGTCCTCGCCGAACTCGATGTCGAAGGACTCGAGAAGCTCGCGGTCCTCCTCCTCCGGGCTGACGACGAGCAGGTTGTAGTCCAGCTCCGCGGCCAGCAGCTGCAGCGTCTCCTCGTTGACCGACTGCGTGGCGGTCACCATCTCGCCGAGGTGCAGCATGATCTGCACCAGGGACGCGGGGTTCGCGCCGATCTTGTCGGCGAAGTCCGCCAGGGAGGCGCCACGCGAGAGACGGATCGTCTGACCGCCACCGCGGGGAGCCTGCACGCCACCGATCGCCGGGGCCTGCATGTTGTCGAACTCCTGGCGCCTCTGGCGCTTGGACTTGCGACCACGGGTCGGGCGTCCACCGGGACGACCGAAGGCGCCCGCCGTACCGCCACCACGGCCGCGGCCACCGCCGCCACCGGGACGACCGGCGAAACCGCCGCCACCGCCACCGGGACCACCGGTTCCGGTGCCGGGACGACCCGCGCCACCGCCACCACCGCCCGGACGACCGGCGAAGCCGCCGCCACCGGGACGGCCACCGCCGCCACCCGGACGACCGCCACCGCCACCGGGACGGCCACCGCCAGGAGCACCGGGACGACCGCCACCGCCACCGGCGGGAGCCGGACGGCCCTGGGGCATCATCATCGGGCTGGGACGGGGACCACCGGGACGCGGACCACCGGCGCCGGCGCCGCCACCGGGACGGGGACCGCCCGCGGAAGGCCCGGGACGGGGACCGCCGGGACCGGCCTGACCCGCGCGCGGACCCGCGGGACGAGGCCCGCCGTCACGCTGACCCTGCTGCTCGCGGGGCCCACGGTCCTCACGCGGACCGGGACGCGGGCCCCTGTCGGGACCGCCCTCACGGCCGGGACGCGGCGGACGGGCCTGGCCCATGCCGCTCGCGTTCGAGGAGAACGGGTTGTTGCCGGGGCGCGGCCCCGGACGCGGGCCGGGACGCGGACCCGGCTTGGCGCCACCCGCACCGGGGGCACCCTGACCGGGACGCGAGCCCTGACCGCCACCGGGACCGCCCGTGGAACGACCCTCGGGACGACCGTCAGGACGGGCGGCGGGAGCCGGACGCGGGCCCGGGCGCGGACCCGGCTTGGGGCCGGGAGCAGCCGGACGGGGCGCCTCGAACCTCGGCGGCTGGACCGGCGAGGGCGGCTGCTGCTGGGGCTGCGCCTGCTGAGGCTGTTCCTGCTGAGGCTGGGAAACCGGCGGGGCCTGCGGCGCGGGGGCCGCAGGACGTGCCGCGGGACCCGGCCTGGGGCCCGGCTTGGGAACCGGTCCCGGCTTCGGGATGGACGACGGCGCCGAAGCGCCGCTTCCGGCCTGGCCTCCCGCCGGCCGGGGTGCCGCCTGCGGCGGCCTGGGCGACCTGTTGCCGCCCCTGTCGGACGAGCCCTTCGCGGGACCGCCCAAAGCTTCCGTGAGCCTGCGGACTACCGGTGCTTCGATAGTCGAGGACGCCGAACGCACGAACTCGCCCATCTCTTGGAGCTTGGCCATGACGACCTTGCTCTCCACACCGAACTCCTTGGCGAGCTCGTATACCCGGACCTTCGCCACTGCACTCCCTTACTCGGCCCGGGAGGCTGTGCCGCCGGACCGTCGTTACGTAGACGTACTCATCGCCGCATGCTCATCAGGCGCTCATAGCTATCTGACCAGCCCATCAACTCGGCGTCCTACATGACAGTTGGCAACCATTTCACCCGTTCCTTTCGGAGTGGAGCTCTTCCAGGTGTTCTCGCACTCGCGAGACGTCAAGCGGTACCGCGACACGAAACGCGCGCGGAAACGCTCGGCGACGCTCGGCGAGATCCAGACAGCTCAGGGAGGGATGCAGTGAAGCACCACGCCCCGGGAGCCGTCGTCGCAGGTCAGGGACGATGACGCCCTCGACCACCACCAGGCGGAGCAGCTCGGAGGAAACCGTGCGAACCCGACAGCCCACACAGGTTCTCAGTGGGGCCGCCCGGTCACCATATTCCAGCTTACCGTGTAGACGCATCTGCGGAACCGGCCGCATCCCCCGCTTGCGTATCGGGACGGATGTCGATGCGCCATCCGGTGAGACGATTGGCCAGCCGGGCGTTCTGCCCCTCCTTGCCGATGGCGAGGGAGAGCTGGTAATCGGGAACGATCACACGGGCCGCGCGGCCCTCGGGGTCGATCACCTCGACGTGGGAGACACGGGCGGGTGAGAGGGCGTTGCCCACGAACTCCGCCGGGTCCTCCGACCAGTCGATGATGTCGATCTTCTCGCCGTGCAGCTCGGCCATGACGTTGCGCACGCGCGAGCCCATCGGGCCGATGCAGGCGCCCTTGGCGTTGACGCCGGGCCGCCGCGAGCGAACCGCGATCTTGGTGCGGTGGCCCGCCTCACGGGCGATCGCCGCGATCTCGACCGTGCCGTCGGCGATCTCCGGAACCTCCAGGGCGAAGAGCTTCTTCACCAGCCCGGGGTGGGTCCGCGACAGCGTCACCGACGGCCCCTTGTGGCCCTTCTTCACCTGGACCACGTAGCAGCGGATGCGCTCGCCGTGGACGTACTCCTCGCCGGGCACCTGCTCGTTGTGCGGCAGCACCGCCTCGATCTTGCCGAGGTCGACCAGGACGACCCTGGGGTCCTTGCCCTGCTGGATGACGCCCGCGACGAGCTCGCCCTCACGGCTGGCGAACTCACCGAAGTTGATCTCGTCCTCGGCGTCCCTCAACTGCTGGAGGATGACCTGCTTGGCGGTGGTCGCGGCGATGCGGCTGAAGTTGCCCGGGGTGTCGTCGAACTCCCTGAGCACCTCCCCGCTCTCCTCGTCGAGCTCCGCGGCGAAGATGGTCACGTGCCCGGACTGCCGGTCGAGCTCGGCGCGGGCCTTGGCCGCGGCTCCTTCGCTCCGGAAGTAAGCGATCAGCAGTGCGTCCTCGATCGCCTTGACGACCAGGTCGAAGGAGATGTCCTTCTCCCGCTCCAGGCTGCGCAGGACGCTCATGTCGATGTCCACGAGGCTCCCCCTTAGCCTTCGTCGCCGTCTTCGCCGTCGTCTTCGGCGTCATCAAACCGGCGGAATTCCACCTGCACCCGTCCTCGGGTCAGGTCCTGATAGTCGATGCGGCGTGACACGCCGTCAACGTCGAGCTCCACGCCGGTCTCGTCCGTGGTGACGATCCGGCCCTCAACCAGCGTGCCGTCCCTCAGGTCGGCCTTCACCAGCCTGCGCACCGCGCGGCGCCAGTGGCGCGGCTCGGTGAGCGGCCGGTCGACCCCGGGAGAGGAGACCTCAAGCACGTACGGCGTCGCGCCCATGGCGTCACCGTCGTCGAGCGCCGTGGAGACGGCGAGGCTGACCTCGGCGACGTCGTCCAGGCTCACGCCGCCGTCACGGTCGACGATGACACGCAGCAGACGCCGCTTGCCCGCCGGTGTGACCGTGACGTCCTCCAGGTCGAGCCCGTGGGCACAGGCGACGGGTTCCAGCAGCTTCATCAGGCGGTCGCGGGATGTGGCGCTGCCCATGCCGACCTCCCATTGTCACGATCTATAGCGGGCGGACCTCGCCCGTGCGGTTCACCAGCCTATCCACACCGGGGCGTGGAAAGAGCGCCACTCGGTGTGGCGACGCCGTCCGAGAAGCGCGGTGATTGCTGTTCCAAGCCCGTACGATGCTAGATGCGTCAGCAGCCACATCCATAACCGGAGGTCGTCCGTGCGTTCCGTCTCCCGGCGCTCCCTGCTTCGGGGCGGCGCTCTCGGAGTGGCCGCCGCGACCGTGGCGGGATGCGCCGCCGGCAGACCGGAGCCCTCGCACCCGCCCGCCGCGGAGCCACCGGATCCGGAGATCATGCTGATCAGGCAGCTCATCGCGGGCAAGGAGCGGACGATCGCGCTCTACTCCTCCGCCGGTTCCGGCAAGCTGCTTCCCTTCAGGCAACGGCACGAGGCCCACCTCGCCGAGCTTCGCCGCCGCCTGCCCAGGGAGACCGTGCCCGCCTCGCCGTCGCCGTCCTCGTCACCGTCGGGGACCCCGACGACGACGCCCAGGGAGCCGGTCTCCGTCAGGAGCCTGCGCGATCTGGAGCGCGAGTCGGCGGCCCTGCGGCCACGCCAGCTCGACGGGGTCTCCCCCGCGCTGGCCCAGCTGATCGCCTCCATCGGCGCCTGCGAGGCGGCGCACGCCCTGGCCCTTTCGAGGCCCCTGTGAGAGCCACCGCGAGGGCCGCTGCGAGAGGCGCTGCGAGAGGTCAGGACCTCACGACGGCCCTGGCCGCCGAGCACGCGGCCGTCTACGCCTACGGAGTCATCGGCGCCAGGACCACCGGTTCCCTGCGCGTCACCGCGACCGCCGCCTTCAACGCGCACCGCGCCCGCAGGGACCAGTTGCGCGCCCTGATCACCGCGGGCGGCGGCGTCCCGGTCGAGCCCGACGCCGCCTACCGGCTCCCCGTCACCCCCTCGACGCCCGCCCAGGCCGTCGAGCTGGCCACGCTGGTCGAGCGGGGTGTCACGGCGGCCTACCTGGAGCTCACCGCCTCCTCCGACGCGTCGGTGCGGCGGATGGCCGCGCTGGCCATGCAGGAGTGCGTCACCCGCTCCTACGGCCTGCGCCCGGAGATCGAGGCCTTCCCCGGCATGCCCACGCCCGCCCCGGCCCCCTCGTCCTCGGGTTCCCCAGCCCCGCCGTCGTAGAAGCCCACGTTTGCCGCCGTCCCACCGGGTAGCCGGACATCACCGGCGATCCAGAGGGAGGAAACAATGGGCTGGGGATACAGGAAGTCACTGAGGTTCGGCCCGTTCCGGCTGAACCTGTCGCGCGGCGGAGTCGGCCACAGCTGGGGCAACCGCGCCTTCCGGGTCACCAGGACCGCCGACGGCAGGCGCACCCTGACCGTCAACCTCCCCGGGGGCTTCCACTGGCGCAAGACCCTCGGCAGCCGCTCCCGCTGACCCAGGGTCCCGTACGGCGCGGCAGCGTTCTGTGGCGTGCTTCGACATCTTGTGGGACGACGAGAAGGCGGGTCACCGTGGGGTGACCCGCCTCGTTTCGTGAGAGATGCCCCTGTCAGGCGCCGCAGGCCGCCAGGACGCGCTCGACGGCCTCGCCGATCGGGATCTCCTCCTTGGCGCCGCTGACGCGGTCACGCAGCTCGGCGACCCCCTGGGAGAGGCCGCGGCCGACGATCAGGATCGTCGGCATGCCGAGCAGTTCGGCGTCCTTGAACTTGACGCCGGGAGAGACGGAGGGGCGGTCGTCGAGCAGCACGCGCACGCCACGGGCGTCGAGCTCCTCGGCGATCCTGGTGGCGACCTCGATCTGGTCCTCCTTGCCGGTGCCCACGATGTGGACGTCGGCGGGGGCGACCTCGCGGGGCCAGACCAGGCCCAGCTCGTCGTGCCGCTGCTCGACGAGCACGGCCACGGCCCGGGAGACGCCGATGCCGTAGGAGCCCATGGTGACGCGGATCGGCTTGCCGTCGGGGCCGAGGGCGTCGAGCTTGGCGGCGTCGGCGTACTTGCGGCCGAGCTGGAAGATGTGGCCGATCTCGATGCCCCGGTCGATGGACAGGCCCGAGCCGCAGACGGGGCAGGAGTCGCCCTCGCGGACCTCGGCGGCCTCGATGGTGCCGTCGGGGACGAAGTCACGCCCGGCGACCACGTCGGCCGCGTGCTTGCCCCGCTCGTTCGCGCCGGTCACCCAGGCGGTGCCCTCGACCACGCGGGGATCGACGAGGTAACGGATCCCGAGGTCCTTGAGCACCTGGGGGCCGATGTAGCCGCGGACCAGGCCGGGGTGCTTGGCGAAGTCCTCGGCCTCGAAGATCGCGGGCTCGCCGGGGGCCAGGGCGGCCTCAAGGCGCTTGAAGTCGACCTCGCGGTCGCCGGGGACGCCGACGACCAGCGTCTCGGCCTTGTCAGAGCCGGGCGTGACGACCTTGACCACGATGTTCTTGAGCGTCCGCGCGGCGGTGATGTCCAGGCCGTGGTGCTCGTTGACGTAGGAGACCAGGGACTCGATGGTCGGGGTGTCCGGGGTGTCGAGCACCCGCTGCGCGGGCCGCTCCCCGGTGACGGCCGCAGGCGCGGGGGTGGTGACGGCCTCGGCGTTGGCGGCGTAGCCGCAGTGGTGACAGGCGACGAAGGTGTCCTCGCCGGTCTCGGCCGGGGCGAGGAACTCCTCGGAGGCCGAGCCGCCCATGGCGCCCGAGGTGGCGAAGCAGATCTTGTAGGTGATGCCCAGCCGGTCGAAGGTCCTGATGTAGGTCTCACGGTGCTGCTCGTAGGAGCGCTTGAGACCGTCGTCGTCCAGGTCGAAGGAGTAGGAGTCCTTCATGACGAACTCCCTGCCGCGCAGGATGCCCGCCCTGGGACGGGCCTCGTCGCGGTACTTCGTCTGGATCTGGTACAGCGTCACCGGATAGTCCTTGTAGGAGGAGTACTCCCCCTTGACCATGTCGGTGAACATCTCCTCGTGCGTGGGGCCGAGCAGGTAGTCGGCGCCCTTGCGGTCCTTGAGCCGGAAGAGCGTGTCGCCGTACTCCGTCCAGCGGCCCGTCGCCTCGTAGTACTCGCGGGGCAGCAGGGCGGGGAAGAGGACCTCCTGACCGCCCATCCGGTCCATCTCCTCACGCACGACGCGCGTGACGTTCTCCAGGACCCTCTTGCCGAGCGGCAGCCAGGAGTAGACGCCGGGTGCGACACGACGAACATAACCGGCGCGGACGAGCAACTTGTGGCTCGGGACCTCCGCGTCTGCCGGGTCGTCCCTCAGGGTTCGAAGAAACAACGACGACATGCGCAGCAGCACGGCTACTCCTAGCTAGCAGGGATTAACAACCTTCAGGCTATAGGTGTCTGTGTTTCCTTTGCGCCGCCTTCGGCGGCGCGGGCTTGGCTGTGCTTGCTTTTGCGGTGCCTTCGGCACCGCAGGACTTGGGCGCCTGAAGTCGGTGACTTCCCTCGTCGTTCCTCCGCTTCGCTCCGTCACTCCTCAGTCCAGCTCACCGACGCGCCCAAGCCGGACACTCCTCACGCACAGCACCGGTAACCCCAAGACCAAGCTCTTCACTTCGGAGGGTGGTGGGGGCCGGATTTACACGCCTACTGCGAAGACGAAGGCTGTGGAGAGGACCGTCAGGGCTACGAGGGCGCAGCGGGCGAGGGGTTTGCCTTGGCGGAGGGTGAGCAGGAGGGCCGCGACGAAGGCGGCTACGAGGAGGGTGTCCCAGGGCCAGAAGCCCCTGACGTACTCGGGGCCGCCGCGCAGGGTCTTGTCGAGGCCGTCGATCGCGACGATTCCGGCGAGGACGCCGCAGGCCAGGTCGCCCCAGATGTCGCGGCGTTTGCTGAGGTAGGCGAGGACGCCGAAGGTCGCGAGGACGGCGACGGTGAGGTTCATCGTGGAGCCGTTGCTGCCGAGGGCCACCCCCGGCCCCCTGGAGGTGAGGTTGAGCAGGTTCGCGCCCGACTCGAAGATCGTGGCGGCCAGCAGCGAGATGAGGGGGCCGAAGGTCGCCAGCGCGCTGGTCAGGGCGGCCCAGCCGAACCCGGCGGCGGTGCGGCCCACGATCACCACGAACAGGATGTACGCGTACGGCTCGTAGATCGAGTGGATCAGCGGTGGCCCGTAGGAGAGCAGCGCTCCGCCCGCGCCGAGGAGCATGCCGACCAGGAGGGACAGCACCATGTGCAGAAGGATGGCCCGCTCCTGCCGGTCGTCGGCAAGATAGTCATATTCCAGCGTATGGTTTGGTTCCACCAAGGTCAGTGATCCCCCGATCGCATTGCCCCCATAACCATGCAAAGCATATCTGACCTGCAAGAATGACCCAAATAACCCAAGAAACCGTCAAGGGACGGGGATCCCGGACCGGCCGCGTCACCCTGGCCGCCCGGCGCCGTGGTGGGACAGAATCACCCCAGGAGCGGTCACCGCTTGGGAGGGGACATGGCACCGGAGAACACGCCGTTGAAGGTCGCGGTCGTCGGTTCTGGACCGGCCGGCCTCTACACGGCGGAGGCCCTGACGAAACAGGCCCAGGGAGCCGTCGAGGTGGACGTGCTGGAGCGGCTGCCGACGCCGTACGGGCTGGTGCGCTACGGCGTCGCGCCGGACCACACCTCGATCAGGTCGATCGCCGACTACCTGCGGCGGGTCCTCGAACTGCCGAACGTCCGCTTCCTCGGCGGCATCGAGCTTGGCCGGGACCTCAGGGTCGCCGACCTGCTGGCCTGCTACGACGCCGTGGTCTACTGCACCGGCGCGCCGGTCGACCGGCGGATGGGCATTCCCGGCGAGGACCTGCCGGGGAGCATGGCGGCCACGGACTTCGTGAACTGGTACTGCGGCCATCCCGAGGCGCCCGCGGACCGGTTCACCCTCGACAGCCCCGAGGTCGCGGTGGTCGGGGTCGGCAACGTCGCGGTGGACGTGGTGCGTGTCCTGGCCAAGCGGGCGGAGGAGCTGCGCGCGACGGACGTGCCCGAGGAGGTGCTCGCCCGCCTGGCGGCCAGCCGGGTGCGGGTCATCCACATGATCGGCCGCAGGGGGCCCGAGCACGCCAAGTTCACCCTGAAGGAGCTTCGGGAGCTGGGCGAGCTGGCGAACGTGGACGTGCACGTTCGGCCAGAGGAGTCGGCCGCCGACCTGTCCCAGGCCTCACGCCAGGTCAGGGGGAACGTCGAGGTGCTGCGCGACTGGGCCACCCGCGTCCCCCTGGGCCGTCCGCGGCGCCTTGAGGTCCGGTTCTGGATGCGGCCCGTGGAGATCGTCGGCCGCGACCGGGTCGAGGGGCTCAGGCTCGAACGGACCCGCCAGACCGAGGAGGGGGTCGTCGGGACGGGCGAGTTCGAGACCCTTCCCGTCGGGATGGTCCTGCGCTCTGTCGGCTACCGCAGCCTCCCGCTGCCCGACGTGCCCTTCTCCGAGCGGACCGCGACCGTGCCGAACGAGGCGGGCAGGATCCGTGACCGCGAGTACGTCGCGGGCTGGCTCAAGCGCGGCCCGACCGGGGTGATCGGCACCAACAAGTCCGACGCCGCGGAGACGGTCCGCACGCTCCTGGCCGACCTCGCGGGCCGTACGCCCGTGCCGCGCGGCGACCTGGACGCCCTGCTCGCCTCGCGGGGCGTCTCGCCCGTCACCTACGAGCACTGGCTGGCCATCGAGGCCGCCGAAGCCGACCTGGCCAGGAGCCTGGGCCGTGGCGAGCGCGTCAAGCTCCTCGGCCTGCCCGCCATGCTCGACGCCTACCGCGGATAAAGCGGATAAACAGCAGTCAGTCGATCAGGGCGCGCCACTCGCGGACCCTGCGGGCCTCGACCGGGTGGTCCCACGAGGCCCGTACGGCGCCGCCGACGTGGAAGGCGCGCACGCCGTACTCCAGCAGCGGCGGGACGTGCACGGGCTTGAGGCCGCCACCGGCCATGATCAGCGGCCCGTCGCCCGCCTCGCAGCGGGTCCTGAGCACCCGCAGGCCGTCCCCGACGCCGTTGGGCGAGCCCGAGGTGAGCACGGTCGCGAGGTTGGGCAGCAGCCGTACGGCCCGCCACCCCGCCTGGACGTCGGCCGCGTGGTCGACGGCCCGGTGGAAGGTCCAGGGCAGCGGGGCGACGGCGTGGATGAGCGCCTCGGTCGCGGCGAGGTCCACCACCCCCGCCTGGTCGAGGAAGCCGAAGACGAACCCGGCCGCGCCCGCCTCGGCGAGGGCCTTGGCGTCACGCCGCAGGCTCTCCAGAGACTCGGGCCCGGCCAGGAACGAGGCCTCGCCGCGCAGCATCACCATCTGCGGCAGCGCGCACTCCTTGGAGATGGCCGCGACCGTCTCCACAGCCGGGGTGAGCCCGTCGGAGGCGATGTCGGCGACGACCTCGATACGGTCGGCGCCGCCCTCCTCGGCCGCGACGGCGTCGCGGACGTCGAGCGCGATCACCTCAAGCAAGGAACCGGTCATGGGGTGAGGCTATCGGATGACTTTGTCCTGGGATCGCCGTGGTTCAGACATGTTCGGCGACGGGGGTCCCGTGGCTGCTCAGCGGGGCCGCCTGACGCCCGGCCCTGCCCGTGCCGAAACCGCGCCGGTCGGTGAACGGCAGCGCCGTACCGAGACCGCCTCGCATGCCGCCCGCACGCTGGAACAGCGCGCCCGAGGCGCGGTGCGGGAGGTCGACGGTGCGCAGGTGGGTGAAGCGCTGGCCCCGGTAGTAGCCCTGGAGCCTCAGGTTGTCCTTGGAGCAGTCGAGCCTGAGCCAGCGCCTGCCGGTGGCGACCACCCGCAGTCCCGCCCAGTCGAGCAGCGCCTGTCCCAGGCCGAGACCCGAGCAGGAGCGGGCGACCGACAGCTTGTGGACGTAGAGCGCGGCGCCGGGCAGGTCGCCCGGCCGCCAGAAATCGGGGTCGGCGTTGCCGTCGAGGGCGATGGTGGCCACCACGCCCCGCTCGCCCTCCACCAGGTACATGTCGCCCGTCTCGATCAGCGGGGCTATGCGCTCGGCGGGGAAGCCACCCGCGGGCCACTGCCGTACGCCTCTGCCGTTCAGCCAGTCGGCGGTCTCCGCCAGGAGGGCGAGGACGTCGGCGAGGTCGGCGGCGGTCGCGGCGCGCAGCGCGAGCGGACGCGCGGTGACGGTACTGACGGTGTTGGAGTGCATGGTTGATCCCTTCGTTGCGCAGGGTGCGTGAAAAGACACGGAGAGTAACCATGCGATGACGCACGGTGCCCGTGTCCGCCCAGGCGAATGCCTAGGGGTCCAGGGATGGCGGGGACTGGGGCCCACGCCCTGCCGCCTTGGGCGGGCGGCCCGGCAGGCGCCCGCGGCGCGGGCGTGCGGCGAGCCGGCCCGGCCGGGCGGTCACAAGGATGTCAGCGGCTTTCCAGCTCGTACCTGATCAGGTGCTTGTCCGCGGGAAGCACGGAGACGGCGACACGGACGGGCGTGTCGTTCTCGTCGTAGCCGACCCTGATGTAGACGACGACGGGCGTGCCCGACTGGAGCTGCAGACGGTGGGTCTCCGAGGTGTTGGGCATCCTGGCCCAGATGTCGTCGACCATGCGCACCTGAGGGTGGCCGAGCTCGGCGAGCACCCTGTTGGCGCCGCGCGTGATGTCGCCGGGACGGGCGATCTCGGAGTCGGCGACCAGGGAGAGCGGAAAGTAGGAGTCGTTGGTGTTGTACGGCTGGCCGTCCACGAAGCGCAGCCTGCGACGGACCACGGCGAACTCGTCGTCGGCCAGCTCCAGCCTGCTGGCGATCTCCTCGGCGGGATGCACGATCGCGACCTCGATGTGCTGGCTCGGCACGCGGCCCTCCTGGGAGACCGCCCAGGCGAAGGCCTCCCTGGTCTCCTCGGGCTGCGGCTGGAGCTCGCGCTGGGGGTGGATGAGCAGCGGCCTGCGCTCCCTGACCACGGTCCCCCGGCGGGGAGTGCGGGTGATCAGACCCTCGTTGACCAGCTCACCAAGGGCGAGCCGGACGGTGTTGCGGCTCACCTGGTGGATGTTCATGAGTTCGACCTCGGTCGGCAGCTGATCACCCGGTCGGAGCGCACCGGAGTAGATGGCCCTCCGGAGTTCGGAGGCCACCAGCTGATACAGCGTTGACCGCGGCATTAAGTCCCCTTTGTGCCAACAAAACTAGACGATTTGGTTTTACCGGGGAACAGCCTCTTGACCCAACCTCTCGTTACCCGCATCATCCAATCGTTGGTACAAATCCATCGAAAGGTCGGCAAGGGGGGTGAACGCCGGTGTCATCGGTCCGCGTGGGCGCGCCACGCCCGTCCCGGCGCGACCTCGGTGGGTCAACGCGTTCACTGCGCTACGCGTCGCCCCGCCACGGATTCCCCCACACCTACCAGAGCGACGGGAACGGCACGCGAGTGCTTTCGGTACCGACAGATCTGACCCTTTGGTGGATAAACATGGTTTTTGTCCGAAATGAGAATGGCGGTCCCCGCCCTCTCCTTCGGTGCCACCGGGGTCCGTTCTTCGGCGACATCCCCTCCGGGGAGGCGCGGGTCCCTCAGGTCCGTGTCTCCCCTGTCACCGGCCCCCGGCGCGGGTAACCGGTTCGAGGACCCCAACCCTCGCCGGGGTCCTCGCACCGCCGCGCCGGGCAGGAGCGCGTCCTGGCGGGTCCCCCACGCCCGCCAGGACGCGTCTCCACTCCCCCGCCCACCCGGTGGATCGGGCGTTTAGGATCGCCTCATGCGGTCGGGGCAGAAGATCGGACTGCTCCTGAGTCGTCCCCGGGTCCTCGACGTGACGCTGGTCGTGCTCCTCTGCCTGCCCTCGCTGATCGCCCTGCCCCTCACGCTGGGGTACGGCGACGCGCGCACGGCAGCGGGAGCGGGCCTCTTCCTGCTCGCCGTCCCGCCCCTGCTGGCCCGGCGCCGCCACCCGGTCCCGGTCGCCGTCGCGGCCGCCGCGATCGACATCCTCGGGCGCCTGACGGTCACCACCTCCGTCTCGCTCATCGCGACGATCGCCCTGTACGGCCTCGGCCGCCACGCCGCGACCAGGAGGGCGCTGCTCGCCACGCTCGGCCCGATGACACTCGCCTACGCCGCCGTGTCGGTCGCGACGGGCATGTCCCTCCTCGGTGCCCTCTTCCCCCCGGTCGTCACCGGCGCCGGGCTGCTGATGCGGTCGAGGGCGGAGGCGCGCGACCTCAGGCAGGACATGCGCACCGAGGAGGCGGTCCAGGCGGAACGCCGCCGCATCGCCCGCGAACTGCACGACGTCGTGGCCCACCACATCACCGTGGTCAGCGCGCTGGTCGGCGGGGCGAGGGTGAGCCTGCCCGCGGGGACGTCCGCGGCCGGTTCTGAGGCCGGTTCTGGGGCCGGTTCTGAGGCCGCGGAGGCGCTGCTGGCCGCCGAGCGCAGCGCCAGGCAGGCCCTCACCGAGATGCGGCACCTGCTGAGGGTGCTGCGGGCCGACGGCACAGAAAGCGGGGGCGGGGAGGCCACGGGCGTGGGCACGGTCGAGCTTCCCGCCCTGGTCGAGCAGGCGGGCGCGGCCGGGCCGCCCGCCGAGCTGGTGGTCGAGGGCGAGCCGGTGCCCCTGCCCGCCGCGGTCGACAGGGCGGTGTACCGCATCGTGCAGGAGGCCCTCACCAACACGCGCAAGCACGCCCCCGGGTCGCGTTCCAGCGTGCGGATCAGCTACGGAAGCCAGGAGGTCGAGGTCGAGGTGCTGGACGACGGGGCCGTGGGGGCCGTGGCCGTCCCGGCCTCCCCCGGTGGCTTCGGCCTGGTGGGGATGGCCGAGCGGGTCGCGCTGTGCGGGGGAAGCCTGGACACGGGGCCGGGTCCCGGCGGCGGCTTCCGGGTCCACGCGAGGCTGCCGCTGTGATCACCGTGCTGCTGGCCGACGACCACGCCCTGGTCAGGACCGGATACCGCCTCATGCTGAACGCCCAGCCCGGCGTCACCGTGGTCGGCGAGGCCGCCGACGGCCTTGAGGCCGTGGCCCGCTGCCACGAGCTGCGGCCCGACATCGTGATCATGGACCTGCACATGCCCAGGCTGGACGGGATCGCCGCGACCGAACGCGTCACCGCGGAGCTGCCGGAGACCAGGGTGCTCGTGCTGAGCACCTTCGACCTCGACGAGAACGTGGTGGCCGCGCTCAGGGCCGGGGCCAACGGCTTCCTGCCCAAGGACGTCTCCCCGGAGGAGCTGGTCGAGGCGGTCAGGACCGTGCACGAGGGCACGGCGGCCGTCGCGCCGCGCCTGCTCCTCGGCCTCATCCGCACCCACGTCAGGGGCGACCTCGCCCGGCACGCCCGGGCCCCGCTCGACGGGCTCACCGCCAGGGAGACGGAGGTGCTGGTGCTCATCGGCAGGGGCCGCTCGAACGCCGAGATCGCCGAGGCGCTCGCGATCTCGCCGAGCACCGTGAAGAACCACGTCACGGCGCTGTTCGCCAAGATCGACGTGCGGGACCGGGCGCAGGCCGTGATCGTCGCCTACGAGCGGGGCCTGGTCCGACCGGGAGAGTAGGACCCGGCTCCCATCCCGGGCCGCCGCGAACGGTTCCCCGGCAGGAGGTGACGGCCTCCCCCGCCCGGGAGCCTTGAAGACATGACAGCGATACGGGCCATCGGCCTCACCAAGGAGTACGGCGCCGCCACGGCCGTCTCGGGACTGTCCTTCGACGTCAGACCCGGTCTGGTGACCGGGTTCCTGGGGCCCAACGGGGCGGGAAAATCAACCACGATGCGGATGGTCCTCGGCCTCGACCGGCCGACCTCGGGGACCGTGACCGTGGGCGGCGTGCCGTACGCCGAACTCAGGCATCCGCTGCGCAGGGTCGGCGCGCTGCTGGACGCCAAGGCCGTGCACGGCGGGCGCAGTGCCAGGAACCACCTGCTGACCATCGCCCAGAGCAACGCGATCCCCGCCTCCCGCGTCGAGGAGGTGCTGGAGACCGTCGGGCTCGGCGCGGTGGCCGGGCGGCGGATCGGGAGGTTCTCGCTGGGCATGTCGCAGCGGCTCGGGATCGCCGCCGCGCTGCTCGGGGATCCGGAGATCCTGCTGTTCGACGAGCCGGTCAACGGGCTCGACCCCGACGGGATCCTGTGGATCCGCACGCTGATGCGCGGCCTGGCCGCCGAGGGGCGCACCGTCTTCGTCTCCAGCCACCTCATGAGCGAGATGGCCCAGACGGCCGACCATCTCATCGTCGTCGGAAGGGGGGAGCTGATCGCCGACACCGGGGTCGAGGAGTTCATCGGGCGTAGTTCGCAGGGATATGTCCGGGTGCGCTCGCCGTACCTGGCGGAGGTGGCCGAGGTGCTGCCCGGGGCGGAGGTCCATGAGGACCACCTGCGCGTCACGGGACGCACGCCGCTTGAGGTCGGGACCCTCGTCGCCGCGCGGGGGCTGGCGGTCGAGGAGCTGAGCCTCGTCAGGCCGACCCTGGAGGCCGCCTACATGGAACTGACCAGGGACAGTCTGGAGTACTCCTCATGATCGACGTGATGCGGTCCGAGTGGACCAAGATGCGCTCGGTGCGCTCGACGGTGTGGACCCTCGGCTCCGTGCCGGTGCTGATGGTCGCGCTCGCCGTGGTCGGGGCGCTGGCGACGGTCGGGGCGGGGGACGCGGGGCGCCTGGCGGACCCGGTCTCGACCAGTCTGCGGGGCATCGTGCTGGCGTCGCTGGTGACGGCGACGCTGGGGGTGATCGCCATCAGCGGCGAGTACCGCACGGGCGCGATCCGCACCTCCCTGGTCGCGGTGCCCGGCAGGCTGAGGTTCCTGGCCGCCAAGGCCGTGGTGCTCACCGCTGTCACGCTCGTCGTGGGCGTGGCGTCCGCCTTCGCGGCCTTCCTCGCCGGGCGGATCGCGTTCGCCGGGCGGGCGGGCGAGGTCTCCCTGGCCGATCCCGGCGTGTCGCGGGCCGTCTTCGGCGCCGGGCTCTACCTCGCCGCGAGCGGACTGTTCGGGCTGGCGCTCGGCGTGCTCGTCAGGCACACCCCGGGGGCGATCGTGACGGTCTGCGCGCTGCTCATGGTGCTGCCGACGCTGGTCGCGCTGGTGCCGGGCGAGCTGGGAAGGCGGCTGCTGGAGTTCACCGCGTCCAACGCGGGCAGCCAGGTCGCCGTGGTCCACCCGACCGGCATGGGGCCCTGGACCGGCTTCGCCGTCTATCTGGCCTGGGTCGCGCTCCCGCTGGCCGCCGGTGCCGTACTGCTCGGGCGCCGTGACGCGTGAAACGGGCTGTCCTCGCGGCGTCGCAGGTCGCGGGGACAGCCCGTTCTTGGGTTACCTCAGTCCCGCGTCCACGGCGTTGGTCAGGGTGCCGGGGTCACCGGACATCTCCCAGATCATCACGCCGAGCAGGTTCTTGCTGCGGAGCCATGCTGTCTTCTTCGCGATCGTCCACGTGTCGTCGAAGGTCCACCACTGGCCTCCGTTGCCCGTGTAGCAGTAGGTCGCGACCGACTGCTCGTCGTGCTTGATGGTGCAGCCGGGAACGCTGGCCAGCAGGTTGCTGTACCCGCGGGTACCGGCCTCGTCCTGGAACTGTCCGGGGGCGGCGCCGGTCGCCGACTGCCACTCACCGGACTTGCCGCCGTCGGCGACCCCCTGCCAGCCACGCCCGTAGTAGGCGAGACCGATGGCGATCTTGCGGGGGTTCACACCCGCCTGCAGGTAGGCGTTGACGGCGTTCTCCACGCTGAAGTGGAAGTTGTACGGGTCGTCGTTGTCGGCGTACAGGTTGGCCTGGTGGCCCGCCCTGTTCGGCTCCCACGAGTTGTCACTGCCCGAGCCGTGGAAGTCGTAGCCCTGGACGTTGAAGATGTCCAGCGACTTGGCGACCTCCGGCAGGTCCCAGCCGGCCTCGATCTTGGCGGGGTCGGCGGGGGTGAAGGCGGTGAGCTGGTAGCGCTTGCCCGTCTCGGTGGTCAGGGCGTCGAGCTGCTTGCGGAACTCGGCGATCAGCAGGGTGTTGTTCTGCTTGTCGTTGGCGCCGATGTGGTTGCCCGCGTGGCCCTCGGAGCCCGGCCACTCCCAGTCGAGGTCGATGCCGTCGAAGATCCCGGCAGCGCTGCCCGGGCCGCCGGCGGCGTTGTAGGTGGGCAGGTTGCCCTTGATGTAGGTGTCGATGCAGGAGGCGACGAACTTCTTCCTGGCGGCGTCGGTGGCGGCCACGTCGGAGAAGTACTTGGAGTAGGTCCAACCGCCGAGGGAGATCAGGATCTTGAGGTTGGGGTACTTCGCCTTGAGCTTCTTGAGCTGGTTGAAGTTGCCGCGCAGCTTCTCCCAGCCGGTGTCGGCCACGCCGTCGACCGACTGGCCGGCGCTCATCGGCCTGCCGTAGTCGGCGTCGGCGTCACCGGAGCCGTCACCCTGGCTCGGGTCCTGCGGGTTGCCCGTGGTGCCCTTGGTCACGCCCTGCAGACAGGTCAGGTTGACCGGGTCGATGTTGCCGAAGGCGTAGTTGAGGTGGGTCAGCTTCGCCGCGACACCGGTGGTGTCGAGGTTGCGGACGAAGTACTGACGGCCGTAGATGCCCCACTGCACGAAGTAGCCGACCCGGGCGTAGCCACTGCCGATGATGTCGTCGGTGGTGACCTTGACCGCGTTGCTGGCCTCGGAGACGTTGTCGTAGGTGTCGCGGGCCTTGACCGTGAAGGTGTACTCGGTGGACGGCGACAGGCCGCTCACCGTGGCCGTGGTCGTGGTCGAGGTGGTCAGCAGGGTCGAGCCGCTGTAGATCTCGTAGTTCGCGACTTCCTTGTTGTCCGTCGAGGCGCCCCAGGTGAGGGTCACGGTCGAGGAGGACTTGGCCGTGCTGCGCAGGTTGGTGGGCGCGGTGGGGGGCTGGGTGTCGTCACCGGAGTTGTTGGTGGTGACCTTCAGCGCGGTGCTGGCCGGGGAGAGAGTGCCCTTCCTGTCCTTGGTCTTGACGGTGAAGGTGTACTCGGTGTTCGGGGTCAGGCCCGAGACGGTCGCGGTGGTGCCGGTGACCGTGGTGGCCAGGTCGCTGCCCTTGTAGACCTGGTAGCCGACGATGGGCAGGCTGCCCGGGGTGGCGGCGTCCCAGGCGAGGGAGACGGTCTTGGTGGTCTTGACCGGCGAGCGCAGGTTGCCGGGGGCGGCGGGCGGGGTGTCGGCGGCGCCGTCACACCTGACGTCGTTGATGCGGCAGTTGTCCGGCTCGGCGGAGGCGCTGCTGAGCGTGAAGGTCGGGCTGTAGGGCTCGGTCGAGCCGTGGGCCGCGACGTTGGTGTTGTAGTGGGCCGGGCTCAGCGTGACCGACCGGCCACTCTGGCTGATCGAGCCGTTGTCGGCGGAGCTGGCGGTGACACCGGCGGGCAGGTCGAAGGTGATCGTCCAGCCGTTGAGGGCGGCGTCGGTGTTGTTGTTGACCACGAACTTGCCACGCGTCCCGCTGGCCGAGTAGGTCGCGGTGACGGGCGCGTCCGGCGGGGGCGGGTCGCCGCTGCCGTCACAGTTGGCGTTGTTGATGGTGCACTTGGTCGGCTGGACCGCCGAGCTGAGGGTGAAGGTCGGGCTGTAGGGCTCGGTGTTGCCATTCGCCTTCACGGTGTTGATGTAGAAGGCGGGAGTCAGCTTCACCTTGGTGCCGGTCTGCGAGATCGTCGCGTTCTGGGCGTTGCTCGCGGTCACCCCCGAGGGAAGCTCGAAGGCGATCGACCAACCGGTCACAGCGGTGCTGTTGGGGTTGCTCACCACGAACTTGCCCTGGTTGCCGGTGAGGGTGAAGGCGGCTGTCAGGCGGGCGGCTGCATGGGCGGGGATCGACAACGCGGCCATCGCGGCCGCCATGGCGAACACCACCAGCACAGAAGCTAATCGGCGCATGTGGATGCTCTTTCCTTTAGGAAAGTTTCCTAATAATTATGCGGATCGTAACCCTGACCCCCGGGGTCTACAAGACCCAAAACGCTTGTAAAAACGACGGGAGGCGACCCCTTAACGGAGCCGCCTCCTGTCTTGTCCCTGCTCACGGGAGCCGCCCCGCGGAGTGGAACGCTCCCGTACGGCTCAGCGGTTCTGCCCGCTCCCCTCGACGCTTTCCGTGGCGCTTTCCCGCAGTGGCTGTTTTCCGCGCGGCATCACGAGTACGGCCAGCACGCCGAGCACCGCGACGACAGTCATCGCCAGGAAGACGTTGTGTACGGCGAAGGCCAGCGCGGCCCTGGCCCCCTGCGCCTGCCGGTGGCCGTCGAGCGCGGCGGCGACGTCGTCGACCGTGCCCACCGCGCCCGACGACAGCAGCGAGAGGTTCGCGACCGCCGCGAAGACCGCGGTGCCGATCGCGCTGCCCGCGCTGCGGAAGAACACCACCCCGCCCGTGACGACGCCGCGCCGCTCCCAGCCGACCACGGACTGGGCGCCGACCAGGCAGGAGACCGAGACGAGGCCGAGGCCGGAGCCGTTGACGAACGCGCACAGGCCCGCGTAGACGACCGGCGAGGCCGGGCTCAGCAGCGCGAACATCACCGCCGAGACGACGATGAGCGTCAGCCCCGCCAGGGCCGTGGCGCGGAAGCCGTACCTCAGGTAGAGGCGGTCGGCAGAGGCGGCGGCCAGCGGCCAGCCGATGGACTGGGTGGCCAGCGCGAACCCCGCGGCGACCGCGCCGACCCCGAGCACCCCCTGGGCGTAGGTGGGCAGGTAGAGGGAGGGGGCGATCAGCACCACGCCGACGACCGCGCTGCCGAGGAAGGAGCCGAGGAGCATCCGGTCACGCCAGACCCACGGCGGCACGATCGGCTCGGCCGCGTGCCGCTCCCAGCGCAGGAAGGCGACAAGCAGCGCCAGACCGGGCACGACCAGCCACCAGAGCATCTCCTGGAGCCCGATCATCACGGTGACGACACCCGCCGACAGCAGGGCGGTGCCGACCAGGTCGAGGCGGTGCGGACGGCGCTCGACCGACTCGCGCAGGAACACCGTGACCATCGCCAGCGCGGCCACCCCGACCGGGAGGTTCAGCAGGAAGACCCAGCGCCACAGCCCGAACTCCGACAGCAGGCCGCCGAGGGCCGGACCGAGCAGCGCCGAGCCTCCCCACACCGTGGACATCAGCGCCGAGATGCGTCCCCGCTGGGCCAGCGGGTACAGGTCGCCCGCGATCGTCTGGGTGATCGGCAGGATCGCGCCCGCCCCGACCCCCTGCAGCGCCCGCGCCGCGATGAGGACGTGCATGCTCGGCGCCAGGCCCGCCAGCAGCGACCCGGCCAGGAAGGTCGCCGCGCCCACGAGCAGCATGGGCTTGCGCCCGTAGACGTCGGCGAGCCCGCCGTAGATCGGGGTGCACACCGCCTGGGCCAGCATGTAGACCGCGATCACCCAGGGGAAGAGGGAGAAGGCCCCCAGGTCGTGCACGATCGCCGGGACCGCGGTGGCCACGATCGTGGCGTCCATCGCGGCCAGAGCCGTGCTGAGCATGAGCCCGGCCACCACCGGTCCCCGTCGTGTCACTGTGGTGTCACCGTCGCGTCGCCGCCCTTCGCCGTGGTGTCATGTGCCGTCCCCGTCGGCCAGGGCCTCGATGACCCTGCGGCGGTACTCGTCCAGGTAGCCGCGCAGCGTCCGCTCCGCGCCGTCCGCGTCGCCCCGCGCCGCGAGCCTGGCCAGCTCGCGGTGGTAGCGCAGCCCGTGGGCCACGTGCCTGCCGACCAGGTAGCGGTTGACGACGTTGCGCAGGTCCTCGATGATCCCGATCGCGAACGGGTTGTCCTCGGCGTCGTAGAGCTCCCGGTAGAAGGCGGTCCGCTGCTCGTGCAGCGTGCCCCTCTCGTGGGGACCGTCGAGCAGCTCGCCCAGCTCCCGCAGGCGGGCCGCCCTGGCTGAGGTCATCCGCGCGATGGAGGCCCGCAGCGCGTGCACCTCGACCAGCTCCCGAAGCTGGTAGATCTCCCTGACCTGCTCGACGGTGAGCGTGCGCACCACCGCGCCCCGGTGCGGGTGGAAGGAGACCAGTCCCTCGGACTCCAACTGCATCAGGGCCGTGCGCACCGGGATGCGCGAGACCCCGATGCGCTCGGCGAGGTCCTCCTGCCGCAGGTGCTCGCCGGGGGCGAGCAGCCCGGTGATGATGCCCTCGCGGATCACCGCGTAGGACAGCTCACCCGCGGTACGGGTCCCGGCCGCGACCCTGCCGACGATGTCGGCGAGGGAGGTCCTGCCATCGGACCCGTCGGGCTCAGGCCCCACCGGCACCTCCCCTTCCCGACGGCCGTGATCCTCTTTCCCTATCAGATGCGGACGAACCCCGCCTCACAGGACGTGCCTCGCGGTTCCCTCGGGAAGCGCCTCGACGAGGATCTCGATGTCGATCCTGCTGCCGATGGCCAGTCCCCCGGCTTCGAGCACCCGGTTGAAGGTGACGCCGAAGTCCTCCCTGTCGAGCGAGCCGGTGGCGCTGAAGGCCACCAGCGGGACCCCGCCGTCGGCGTGCGTGCCGAGGTAGCGCGCGTCGAGCTCGACCGGACGGGTGACCCCGCGCACGGTCAGCTCCCCCTCGATGACGAAGGCGCCGTCCTCGCCGGGCCGTACCGCACGGGAGGTGTAGGTGATCGTGGGGAAGTTCTCCGCGTCGAGGAAGTCGGGCGAGCGCAGGTGGTCGTCACGGCGGGCGACACCGCTGCTGACGTTGGCCGAGGCGACGCTGACCGAGAGCCGCGACTCCCGCGGCGGGTCGGCCACCTCGAAGGTGCCGGTGACCCCGTCGAAGCGGCCCCGCACCCTGGCGACGACGAGATGCTGGACGGTGAACTCCAGGCTGGTGTGCCTGGGGTCGATCTCCCAGACCCCCACGGGGGGTGTGGCCGTGGTCATCGTGACTCCCTCTCGATCGGTGATCCGACGATGCTGCCCCACTCGGTCCACGAGCCGTCGTAGACGCGGACGTGGTCCCAGCCGAGCAGCTCGTGCATGGTGAACCAGAGCAGGCTGGCCCGGTGGCCGAGCCTGCAGTAGGCGACGACCTGCCGGACCTGGTCCGGCGCGGCCCCCGCGGCGCGGAAGACGCGCTCAAGCTCCTCGGGCGGCCTGATGACGAACCGCTCGTCGAGCAGGTCCCTGAAGAAAAGGTTGACGGCGCCGGGGATGCGGCCGTGCCGTTCGGCGCCGTGGTCGAAGCCCGCGCCCGGCTTGACCCGTTCCCCGCGATACTCCTCGGGGTAGCGGCCGTCGAGCAGCAGGGTGTCCGGCGAGCCGACCAGCCCGAGCAGCTCGTCACGGCCGATCCTGCTGGCGTCGTCCCGGCTCTCACGCACCGGCTCGTACGGCACCGCCGTCACCTCGGGCACCTCGACGCTCAGCTCGTAACCGGCGCGGGTCCAGGCGCCCCTGCCCCCGTTGAGCACCCGCACGTCGGCGTGGCCGTTGAGCGTCCTGAAGACCCAGTAGCCGTAGACGGCGAACTGGCCGCGCCCGCTGTAGAGCACGAGCGTGGTGTCCGGGCCGACGCCGAGGCCGCCGAGGATCTCCGCCGCCTGGGCCGGGGTGACGAACTCGCGCTCGTCCCGGTCCCAGTACAGGTCCTTCCAGAAGACGTGCCTGGCGCCGGGAATGTGCCCGGCGGAGTACTCGTCGATGTCGGGCTCGTACTGCACCTCGACGACCACGGTCTTCGGGTCGTCGAGGCGGTCGGCGAGCCATCGGGGATCTACAAGGGCAGCCATGCGCGCCGCCCCTCCTTCCTGGTCACGTATCCGAGGCCCGGGTGGGGGAAGTGGCCGAGCCCGACGAGGGTCCGGTCCTCCTCGACCCTGGCGAGGGTTTTCTCCCGGGTGGCCACGGCGAGCTCGGGATCGAGGTCGAAGCGCTGGACCCAGCCGGTCTCGTCGAGCACGACGGGGTGGTGGGCGAGGTCGCCGAGCAGGAACGCGTCACGGTCGCCGACCACGTAGCCGGTGTGTCCCGGCGTGTGGCCGGGCAGCGCGACGGCCCGCAGCGAGGGGGTGACCCGGTGCCCGTCGTCGATGAGTTCGAGCACGCCCAGGTCGTCGAGGGGCATTGCCTGCTGGACGATGTTGGGGTGCTTCTGCTCCAGGGCGCGGTAGTGCTCCCAGTCGGCGCGCGGCACCAGGTATCTGGCGTTGCCGAAGCGGGGGCGCACCGGCTCCTCCAGGATGAGGTTCCAGCCGACGTGGTCGGGGTGCAGGTGGGTGAAGACCACCAGATCGACGTCGTCGGGGGTGACGCCCGCCTCGGCCAGCTCGGTCAGCAGGGCGGGCGGCGCGTTCAGCCCGCCGGGCGGCCCGAGGTAGGGTCCCCAGCCGGTGTCCACGAGGACGACCTTGGAGTCGGCCAGCACCAGATAGCCGCCGAAGCCGAGCGGCCGCTCGTCCTGTCCCTCCCACGCCTCGGCGGGCACGTCGGGGAAGTGCCACTCCCGGTTCAGCGGGTGCTCCCCGTCCCGCAGCGCGACGATCTCCACCGCGCCCGCCTTCACCCTGACGGTCATGCCGCTCCCCCCTCGCTCTTCCGGTACGGCCCCGGCCACGCGAAGCCCGCCCGCGCGCACAGCTCCCGCAGCGCCAGGTCCGCCTCGGCCACCAGAGCTGCCTCGTCCACCCCGGTCAGCCGTCCGCCGCTCTTGAGGACGCGCCCGTCGACGAGGACCGTGTCCACGTCCGCGGGCTGCGCCGAGTGCACGACGGCGACCGCGGGGTCGGCGACCGGCGCCAGGTTCAGGCGGTCGGTGCGGATCAGCACGAGGTCGGCGCGTTTGCCGGGTGTGAGGGAGCCGGTGGTCCCGGCGAGTCCCAGGGCGCGTGCCCCCTCGATCGTCGCGGCGCGCAGGATGTCGCGCGGGGTGACCGCCTCGGCGTCGCCCGCCTCGACGTTGGCCAGGCCGAGGGCGACCCGCATCGCCTGGAACGGGTCGGCGGCGGCCGCGATGGCGGTGGTGTCCAGGGAGAGGCTGACCCCGACCCCGGCCTCGCGCAGGCGGACCAGCGGGGGCAGGCCCATGGCGAGGCGCAGTTCCGACAGCGGGCTGACGGTGACGGGAATGCCGTGCTCGGCGACCCTGGCCAGGTCCGCCTCCGGCAGGTGCAGGCAGTGGGCGAGCAGCAGGTCGGAGCCGAGCAGCCCGTCGGCGTCGAGCAGCGCGACCTGGTGGATGCGCTCGACCTCGGCCCTGGTGCCCGCGCAGTGCATGGCCAGCGGCAGCCCGAGGTCACGGGCCTGGCGGAACTCGGCGAGGTAGACCTCCCTTGCCGAGCGGGCCGGGCCGCGCACGTTCACCCCGACGGAGATCAGCGGGTCGGCGGCGTACTCGTCGCGCAGCCGTCTGACGTCGGCGAAGTCCATGGCCTCGTCGAAGCCCTTGCCCCGGTCGCCCATCAGGCGCCGCATCTCCTCTGCCGACATCGAGGGGTGCGCGGAGGGGGCGCCGTAGGAGTAGTGGGCGCGCAGGCCGAGTTCGCGCAGCGCGCGCAGGTCGGCGTCGGCGTGCTCGGGGCCGAGCACGTTGTGCGCCCAGTCGTGGACGGTCGTGACGCCCGCCGCGATGCCCTCCGCCGCCGCGAGTCGTACCCCGAGATGGGTGTCCTGGGGGGTGAAGTACGGCGCGAGCCTGCCCTTGCGGGCGAACCAGCCGTTCCTGGGGCCGTCGCCGACCACCCCGCGCAGCAGGGTCCCCCACAGGTGCCAGTGGGGGTCCACGAACCCGGGGATGGCGATCATGCCGGTGGCGTCGAGCACGCGTGCGCCCGGCGCGTCCAGGCCGGGGCCGATGGCGACGATCTGCCCGTCGCGTACCTCGATGTCGGTGTTGTCCAGGTCGCCGAGCTGGTCGTCGGCGGTGAGCGCGCTCACCCCCCTGACGATCAGGTGGTCACTCGGAGAAGGCATGGGTGTCCCCCTTGAGCAGGCGCCAGATGTCGTGGCGCAGGTCGGTGAAACGGGAGTCTCCGCGCACGGTGTGCTCCTGGCGCGGGTGGGCGAAGGGCACCTCGAACTCGGCGGCGATCCGGCCGGGCCTGGCGGACAGGACCGCGACCCGCTGGGACAGGAACAGCGCCTCGTCCACGCTGTGGGTGACGAAGACGACGGTCTTGCCGGTCAGCTCCCAGATGCGCAGCAGCTCGATCTGCATCAGCTCGCGGGTCTGGGCGTCCAGCGCGCCGAAGGGCTCGTCCATCAGCAGGATGTCGGGGTCCACGGCCAGTGCCCTGGCGATGCCGACCCGCTGCTGCATGCCGCCGGACAGCTCGTGCGGGTGGTGGCGTTCGAAGTCGGACAGGCCGACCATCTCGATGTATCTCCTGGCGGTCGCCTCCCGTTCGGCCCTGGAGGAGACGACGCCTTCGAGGGGGAAGACGACGTTGCCGAGCACGGTCCGCCACGGCAGCAGCCGGAAGTCCTGGAAGACGAAGGCCCTGTCCCGTCCCGGGCCGGTGATCGGGACGCCGCCGACCCTGATCTCTCCCTCGGTGACGGGGATCAGCCCGTCGAGGCACTTGAGCAGTGTCGTCTTGCCGCATCCGCTCGGCCCGAGCAGGCTGACGAATCCCCCGGAGGGGACGCTGAGCCGTATCCCGGACAGGGCGTCTGTGCGTTTGCCTCCCTTGCCGGTGTAGGACTTGCCGACGTCGTCGACCTCGATCGCGGTCACGTGGACACCTCCGGGCGCCAGGCGGACAGTCTGCGGCCGGCCCAGCCGACCAGGGTGGTGAGCAGGGCGCCGACGGCCAGCGCGACGAGCGCGACGGCGAACACCTCGTCGGCGTCGAGACGGGCGCGGGCGTCGCCGATCAGGGTCCCGAGACCGGGATGGCCCACGAGGAACTGCCCGACGACGACCGCCATCAGCGCGCGCTGCACGCTGATGCGCAGCCCCGCCACGACGTACGGCAGGGCGCCGGGCAGCACGACCCGCAGCAGGAGGCGGTGCCCGGAGACCTGGTAGGCACGGGCCAGCTCGCCGTAGGCCCGCATGCTCTCCCTGGTGCCGGTCGCGGCGGGGAAGACCATCGTGATCGCGGTGGCCAGCACGACGGTCGCCAGCAGGAACCCCTCGCCGATGCCGAACCAGATGACCATCAACGGCACCATGGCGATCAGCGGCACGGAGTACAGGGCCACGAGGTAGGGCTCGAAGGCCACCGCGAGCAGCCGGTAGCGGCCGATCAGGAACCCGGTCAGCGTCCCGAGCGTCACGGCCACCGTCCAGCCCGCGAGCAGCGTGGCCACGGTCCCGGCGACCAGGGGAAGCAGGTCCCCCTCGCGGGCGAGCCGTACCAGCTCGGTGGCGACCAGGGTCGGCGAGGAGGTGAAGTCGGGCCGGAAGGTGCCCGCGAGCTGCCATCCGGCCAGCGCGAGCGCGACCCCGGCCAGGGATCGCGGGGAGGGGGTCATCGTGTCACCTGCCAGGGGGTGAGCCGGGCTTCGAGGCGCCGCAGCCCGACGTTGACGGCCAGGCCGACGACCATGACGGACAGCAGGGCGGCGACGAGCTCCGCGGTGCGCAGGGCCGCGCCGAGGTTGTAGATCAGCCCGCCGATGCCGCTGGTCTCCAGGAAGAACCCGGCGAGCACCACCCCGACCAGCGCGTGCAGCAGTCCGAGCCGCAACCCGGTCAGCACGTACGGCCTGGCGGCGGGCAGGACCACGGTCCGCAGCGTCCGCCAGGTGGGCACGCCGTAGGCGCGGGCCAGCTCCAGATAGGAGCGCTCCATGCCGCGCACGCCGTCGCGGACGGTGAAGAAGACCTCGAAGAAGCCGAACGCCAGGATCAGCACGATCTTCGCGAGGTCCTGCAGGCCGAACCACAGGGCGATGAGCGGCACCAGCGCGATCCTCGGGGTGAGGAAGAGGGCGCCGAGCAGCGGGGAGAGCAGTTGGTCGAGCGGGCGGTACCAGCCCAGGAGCAGTCCGAGCCCGACGCCCGCGACCGAGGCGAGCGCCATGGCCACGGCCACCTGGGTCACGGTCTGTCCCCAGGCCAGGGCGAGTTCCCCGCCGGTGAGCAGGTCCCGCGCGGCGGCGCCGACCCGGACCGGGGTGGGCAGGATCGCCGCGGGCAGCCGCTGCGCGACCTGCTGCCAGACCAGCAGCAGGAGGGCGAGGGCGGCGATCCTGACCGCCCAGTCGCGGGCCGGGGCCGTCACCTGGCGCCGAGGAAGGCGACCGCGGCCTTCTGGTAGTCGAAGGTGACCAGGTCGGCGCAGGTGTAGGCGTTCTTGACGACGCCGAACTCCTTGGAGGTGGCCAGGGTGTAGTCGCACATCTGCTGGTCGAGGCTGCCGTTGACGGGCCAGTCGTCGAGTTCGGTGACCAGGGTGCGGTAGTTGTTCTCCGCGGCCTCGGCGGAGAGCCCGTCGATCTTGGACTGGGCCAGCGCGAGCCAGCCCGCCCTGTCGTCGTGGGTCCACCGGTCGGCCTTGATCTCGGCGACGGCCAGGGCGAGCGCGAGGTCCGGGTTGGCGTCGAGCCAGGAGCGGCTGACGGCCCACACGTCGTTGAGCTGCGGGTTGGCCTCCCAGCCCTTGCAGAGCACGGTGTAGGCGCCGGGCTTGGCCAGGTCGAGGTCGGCCTGCCTGAAGGTCGCCGACATGCCACCCTCGATCTTGCCCGCCTCCAGCGACTCGACGATCTGCCCGATGTTGGACAGGTGCAGAAGCTGGACGTCCTTGGTGACGTCCAGGCCCGCCTTGTCGAAGCACTTCGAGGCGGTCTGTCCCACGATCGAGGTGAGGTTCTGGGAGACCGCGAAGGGCTTGCCCTTGAGGTCGGCGAGGCTGGCGGCGGGGCTGCGGCCCGCGACGAGGAAGGCGTTCTTCTGGTCGTTGCCCGCGATCGCCACCAGGTCGGCGCCCGCCTCCTTGGCCGCGGCCAGGCCGCCGAGGGAGACGTGGCCGATCTGCACCTGTCCGCCGATCAGGGCGGCGTTGAGCGGGGTCGAGTCCATCAGCCGGAAGTCGGCCGTGACGCCGAAGTCGCTCTCCAGCAGTTCGAGGACCTTGTACAGGCCGGTGAGAGTGGGGTTGGGGAAGGCGGCGCTGGCGATGGAGATCCGCTTGCCCTGCACCTTGGCCCGCAGCTCCTCGATGGAGGCGGGCGGCTTGACCGGGTCCTGCTGTGCCTTCTGGGCCGCGCTCGCGGTCCCTTCCGAGGCGGGGGACGCGGGCCCGGCGCCCGCGTTGTCCGCGCAGCCCGCGAGCAGCAGGGCGGTCAGGGCCAGTACGGCGCCGCGCGTCGGGCGATGGGCTCTGCGCCGCATCGGTACCTCCGGGGGTTCGAGGTCTTCCGTGATTGGATACGACGACGCCGACACTGGCTCGCCGCACTTACCCACTAAACCAGTAGGGAAAGTACGATTACGATGCCACACATCTCTTGATGATCGCAAATAGGACCAAAAAACCGGATAAATAGTGTTAAAACCGGCGTGCGGGCCGGGCCGTGCAACCCGAAAGGGGGGCGTCCAGATTGGATCCGATCCCCTCCCACGCCCTCGCGCGATGCCGTACGGCACCGCCTCGTGGCAGCATTGCGGCATCCGCGTCTGGCGGAGGCGGGACCGGTGGCCCTAACGTGCGCACCATGACCACCGATGGGCGCTCGGCGCACATTCTCGATGTCCTGATCACCGAGTTCGGTGATTCGATCAGGCGCGACCCCCCGGCCTTCCGGCGCAAGTTCAGGAAGATGGCCGCCTCCCCGTTCGCCTTCTACCGGGGCAGCGCCTGCCTGTTCTACGCGGACATGGCCGGTTCCTACGCCGACACGGCCTTCCTCGACGGCCAGACGAGCCGGGTGTGGATCCACGGCGACCTGCACGCGGAGAACTTCGGCACCTACATGAACGCCTCCGGCGTCCTGGTCTTCAACGTCAACGACTTCGACGAGGCCTACGTCGGCCCCTACGTGTGGGACCTCAAGCGGTTCGTGGCCAGCGTCGCGCTCATCGGCTACGCCAAGGCGCTGTCGGACGAGGTGATCACCGACCTGGTCTCGGGGTTCACCGGCGCCTACCTCACCGAGCTGACCGGCATCTCCGAGGGCGGTGACGACGCGATCGGCTCACTGACCCTGGACACCACCACCGGCGTGCTGCACCGGGTGCTCCAGGTCGCCCGGCTGAACACCCGGGTCGCGCTGCTCGACGCCGAGACCACGATCGACAACTTCGAGCGCAGGTTCGCCGTCATGGACGGCCGTCACCCGATCGACGAGGAGACCAGGCACGCCGTCGAGGCGGCCTTCGAGGACTACCTCACCACGCTCCCGCCCTCGGCCTCCGCCTCGGGGTCCGTGGTCGAGCACAGGATCAAGGACTTCGCGCTGCGCTTCGGGGTCGGCATCGGCTCGGCGGGCCTGCCGTCCTACAACATGCTCCTTGAGGGCCACACCCAGGCCCTGGAGAACGACGTCATCCTCTACATGAAGCAGGCCCAGGTCCCGGCCGTCGCGAGATACATCACCGACGAGAAGGTGCGCGGCTACTTCAGGCACCAGGGGCACCGGACGGCGGAGTCGCAGCGGGCCCTGCAGGCCTACGCCGACCCCTGGCTCGGCTACACGACGCTGAACGGCGTCGGCCAGCTCGTCGCCGAGGTCTCCCCCTACTCGGCCGACCTCGACTGGGGTGACGTCAACGAGCCCGAGGAGCTGGCCTCGGTGATCGGCGACCTCGGCAGGGCCGTGGCCCGCATGCACTCGGTGGCCGACGACGAGTCCAGCCACGACCTGGTCGACTTCTCGACCGAGGACGCGATCGTGAACGTGGTCGGCGGCGACACCGCGGGCTTCACCCGCATGCTCGTCGACTTCGCCCACGCCTACGGCGCGCGGGCCAGGGCCGACCATCAGCTGTTCGTCGACCTGTTCCGCAACGGCCGTCTGCCCTGCCTGTGAGCGTGTCCCGCCCGTCCTCGCGGCCCGGGGACGGGCGGGCACGCCGTCTCAGACGTCCCCGGCCAGCACCTCGGCGGCGGCCTGGCCGCACACCTTGGCCGATCCGTGGGTGGCGATGTGGACGGCGCCGAGGTCGGAGCGTCCCGGCAGGCCCATCTCGACCACGACGGCGTCGGAGCGCGCGGCCAGCAGGTGCTGCAGCGCGTCCATCTGCCAGGGGTGACGGTGGGCGTCGCGGACGACGGCGACCAGCGGCCTGTCGGTCGCGGCGGCCAGCACCCCCTCGATCGCGCTCCCGGTCGCGTTCGACGCGTCCAGGCGCGTCACCGTGGTGCCGGGCAGGAGCTTGCCGAGCGGCTCGCCGACGCCCCAGGGCGTGTCCTTCTCGATGGCGAGGTTCATCTCGGGGGCCAGTTCGAGCACGTGGGGCGGGGCGGCCAGCGGGAGGGCGGCGCTCGCCGAGCGGCGGGTGATCCGCAGCGCCCGTCTGGCGGCCTCAAGTCCGATGGAGACCTCGCCGGGACGCGAGGGCGCCGCGCCGTTACGCCTGGGGGCCGAGGCCGCCCAGAGGGCCAGCTCGCACACCCGCCGCGCGGCGTCGGCCAGCCTCTCCTCGGGGAGCCTGCCCTCGATCACCGCGTCCACGATGGCGTCGCGGACGTCGATCGCGGTCTGCTCGTCGGCGTTCTGACCGCCGACGCAGATCGCGTCCGCGCCCCCGGCGATGGCCAGCGCCGAGGCTCCGCCGATGCCGTACGGTCCCGAGACGGCGGTCATCTCGATGCCGTCGGTGATGATGACGCCCTCGAAGCCGAGTTCGGCGCGGAGCAGGTCGTGCAGCACCTTGCCGCTGAGCGTCGCGGGCACACCCGGGTCGAGCGCGGAGACCAGCAGGTGGCCCGTCATGACCGTGTGCACGCCCTCGGCGATGGCCGCGCGGAAGGGCCGCAGCGCGACCTCGCGCAGCTCCTCGGGGGACGCCGGAACCAGCGGGACGCTGTGGTGGGAGTCGACCGAGGTGTCCCCGTGCCCGGGGAAGTGCTTGGCGCAGGCGGCGACGCCCGCCGACTGCAGGCCCCTGATCCAGGCCGCGGTGTGCCGGGAGACCAGGTCGGGGTCGGCGCCGAAGGAGCGCAGGCCGATGACCGGGTTGTCGGGGTTGGAGTTGACGTCGGCGGAGGGCGCGAAGTTGAGGTTGACGCCCGCCAGGGCCAGGTCGCGGCCGAGGTCGGCGGCGAGTTCCTCGGTGAGCGTCACGTCGTCCACGACGCCGAGGGCGAAGCTGCCGGGGCGCGTGCTCCCCGCCGCGGCCTCAAGCCGGGTCACCTCTCCTGACTCCTCGTCGATGCCCACGAGGACCTGCGGGTTCTCCGCGCGCAGCGCCGCGGTGAGGTCGGCGACCTGGGAGGGGGTGGCGATGTTCCTGGAGAAGAGCACCACCCCGGTCAGACCGTCGCTCAGGCGTCTGCGGATCCAGTCGGGCGGTGACTTGCCCACGAATCCCGGGAGAACAACCGTGTCCGCCAGACGAAGCAGCTCTTGGCCGCGCTTCATGCACCCTCCTCGCCTACCGCCGGCCGGCATCACATGCCGAGGACACGCGGACACCATGTTGTGTTCAATCAGCCCCGGAAGGAAGCGCTCCCATCGGCCTTGCGCGCAAATCTAATAGGAAACTTTCTTTATCGCTAGGGGGCTGACCATGGGCCTTCCGTCAAGATCCTGTGTTCCGGAGTGATACCCGATGCTCGGGAACGCTCCAGCGACAGCAGGGGGCACGGTCACCGGAAGCCACGGGACGTACCGGGTGCGTCACGACGACGGGCCCGGGGACAAAACCATCCGTGCGGCCCACGGCATCGGAGCCGGATCCGTCACGAACCCCTCCCGGCGGTGGGGCACACCGGAAGGAAGGAGAGCCTTGTCCGGTGAAGTGACGTTTATGAGTTTTGTCGGTAAGGGAAGGCTTTCCCACCCCCTTACGGAAAACCGAAACCCCCGGGCGCGAGCCGTACGGCACGGGCACCTGGTTGCGCACGAATGCCGCAGTGAGCTGGTGTGTTCGCGCGAACAAGCGATTGCGCAAAGACTCATAATGGAGGACGTGAACACGAGAAAGAACTCCGGCGCCGCGACCACCCCCGTCAGACGCCAGGGCACGACGAAGCGCGCGGCCTCATCGGGCTCCGCCTCGGAGCGCCGCGACCACCTCGTGAAACTCGCCGCCGACCTCTTCGCCCGCAAGGGCTTCCAGGCGACGACCGTCCGCGAGATCGCGGAGGAGGCGGGCATCCTGTCCGGCAGCCTCTACCACCACTTCGACTCCAAGGAGACGATCGTCGACGAGGTGCTGACCACCTTCCTCGACGACCTCGTCAGCCGCTACCGCGCGGTGCTCGACCGGCGGGACGACCCCCGCACGACCCTGTCGGAGATGGTCCGCGTCGCCTTCGGCACGCTCGAACCGCACCGCGCGGCGATCACCGTCATGCAGAACGACTGGAACTACCTGCTCTCCCTGCCCGGGGACCGCTTCGCCTACCTGGTCAGGACCGAGGAGGAGGTCGAGCGGATGTGGGTCGAGCAGATCGAGCGCGGCCAGGCCATCGGGCAGCTCCGCGGGGACATCGACACCAAGCTCACCTACCGCATGGTCCGCGACAGCGTCTGGGTCACGGTCCGCTGGTTCAGGCCGGGGGGACGCCTGAACACCGCGGCACTGGCCGACCACTACATCACGGTCCTGTTCGACGGCCTGGCGACCGGCGAGCGGGCCTGACCCCCTACTTCCCGATGCGGTAGGAGTCGCCGTAGACCTTCCACGACAGCGGCGTGTTCAGGTCGAGGTTGCCCTTCCTGAGGAAGACCCGCTGTGCGGTGTCGATCCTGCTGGTGTCCTCGTGGGCGGACTCGGCCTTCATGGCGACCTTGCGGGCGTCGAGGAAGGCGTTGAGGTAGGCGACCTCGTCACCGCCCCGCGACGGCGGCCTGGCCTTCTTCAGCGCGTTTTTGCGGATCGCCCCGAAGCTGAGCGGGTCGTCGCCGCCACCGTGCATGACGAGGGCGTCGTAGTAGACGAACTGGCCGAGGGTCCGCAGCCCGTCCTTCTTCGCCTGCCGTACGGCGGGGCGGAAGTAGAGCCGGTCCCGCTCGTGGTTCTGCGCCTTCCTGAACGCCTTGTCCTTGGCCGCGCGGGCCCACGCCTTCGTGAAGCCCGGGTCGAGGCCCTTGTGCGAGTCGGTGCCGTTGACGCGGCGCAGGGCCGGGAGGTACTTGGCCAGCGGGTTGTGCGGCTTGCGCCGGGTGTAGAGCTTGACCAGGTCCAGCATGTCCCCGGTGCCCGAGCAGAAGCCGATGATGCCCGCCGTGTAGCCGCGCTCGTCGTCGATGTCCTCGATGTACTTGTACTGCGCCCGCCAGTCGAGCGAGGAGTTCTCGGCGCTGGAGACCAGCTTCATCGCGATCTCCTTCTTGGCCGGGTCGTCGAGCCCCGGCGCCGGACGGTCCGGGTCCGGGGCGGCGTCCAGGGCCACGCCGGAGACGCTGGATCTGGCCGGTCCCGCGTGGGCGGCCTGGGCCGGGGCGAGCGGGACCACGGCCACCACGGGCACGAGCAGCAGGCCGAGGAGACGGCGTTTGGAGGAGAGAGGGCCGTTTGCCCGATATGTCGTCAGGGTCACCCCAACAGTTAACCCGGTCCCCGTGAACGGCCAAATTCGATCTACTTGAACGCCCCCGCGGTCAGTCCCCTGCGGATCTGTCCCTGCAGGAGCGCGTGGACGACGATCATCGGGAGGATCGCCATGCCCAGCGCGGCGAACAGCGCTCCCCAGTCGGCGTCGTAGCCCGCCGTGGTCGAGATGTCGGCGATGCCCTGCGTGAGCACCCAGCGGTCCCGGTCCGAGGGCAGCAGCACCAGGGGAAGCTGGTACTGGTTCCACTGACCGAGCACGTTGAAGATCGTCACACTGACGACGCCCGGCCTGGCCATCGGCAGCATGATCTGGAAGAACACCCGGGTGTGCGATGCCCCGTCCACGAAGGCGGCCTCCGCGACCGTCTCCGGCAGGGTCCTGAAGAAGGCCGTGAGGAAGAACACCGTGAACGGCAGGGAGAAGGCGACGTAGACCAGGACCAGCCCGCCGTGGGTGTTCAGGCCGATGAACGGGCCGACCAGCGGCAGCGCGCCGGTGTTCCTGACGACGAAGAACAGCGGGGTCAGCACCAGATAGACCGGCAGGGCCAGGCCCGCGACGAACAAGGCGTGCACGACCCGGCTCCCACGGAAGCGGTAGCGGGCCAGCACGTAGGCGGCCATCGCGCCCAGCAGCATGGTGCCCGCCGTACCGCACGCGACCACGACGACGCTGTTGAGCATGTAGCGGCCCACGTGCGCCTGCTGCCAGGCGCGGGCCCAGTTGTCGAGGCGGACCGAGGCGGGCAGCGACCAGGCGTCGCCGAAGATCTCCCGCTCGCTCTTCACCGAGGCCAGGAAGGTCCACACGATCGGCACCGTGACCAGGACCGCCCACCAGAGCAGCACGGCGTGCGAGAGGGCCGCCATGAATCGAGCACGGGCCGCGCTCACCGGAACTCGATCCGCTCGCGCCGGGTCAGGCGCAGCACCAGCACCGCGAACCCGGTGGTGATCACGAACAGCACCACGCCCATCGCGCAGGCGTAGCCGAACCTGGAGTAGTGGAAGGCGTTGCGGTAGACCTCGGCCGCCATCACGGTCGTGGAGTGGTCGGGGCCGCCGTGCTCGGCCGTCATCACCCACACCACGGCGAAGACGTCGAGCGCGGCGACGCCGAGATAGACCCAGCCCGCCTGGACCGTGTCCCGCAGCAGCGGGAGGGTGATCCGCAGGAACAGCCGTCCGCCCCCGGCGCCGTCGATGGCCGCGGCCTCGAACAGCTCGCGCGGGATGGAGGCGATGCCCGCGGAGAAGAGCACGACGTAGAACCCGACCGCCTGCCAGACCAGCACGAACAGCACGGCCCACAGCGCGAGATCCGTGTCGGCGAGCGGTCCCACCGGCGCGAACCCCAGGGCGGTCAGCGGGGCGTTGAGCATCCCGTTGCCGTCCGGCCTGAGGATCTGCCGGAACAGGACGGCGACCAGGACGACGGCCAGCACCTGCGGGAAGAAGAAGACCACCCGGTAGAGCCCGGCCCCCCTGACCGTGCGCCGGGCCGTGCCGTCGCCGGTCAGCAGCCAGGCGAACAGCAGAGCGAGCCCGATGGTCAGCGGCGGCACCAGCGCGAGCAGCAGGAGGTTGTGACCGGCCGCCCGCAGGAAGACCTCGTCGCCGAGGAGCCTGCGGAAGTTGTCCACCCCCACGAAGCGCGGGACGGCGTTGACCCCGCGCCAGTCGGTGAGCGCGATGACGAGGGCCTGCGCGCAGGGCGAGAGCACGTAGACCGTGTAGAGCGTGACCGGGACGGCGAGGAACCCGGCGACGAACCGTCTCCTGTGGTGGTTCATCGCCTCGTGAACTTCCGCACCGAGGGGTCGGCCCTGAGCGCGTCCGCCTTGCGCTGGGCCCGTTCGGCCCACCGGTCGGCGTCGATCGCCCCGCCCATCAGTTGCCCGGAGGCGGCGGCGACCTCGTCGTGCAGCTCGGAGTACCACCTGCGGAACATGGAGGAGACGACGTTGCCGCCCGCCGCGGCGAGGGCGGCGCGGGCGCTCTCCAGGCCGGGTGTGAGCCTGAGCCCCTCCGCCGCTCCCCTGACGACGGTGAGCGTCGAGACGGTCTCGGTGAACCTCCCCGACGCCTTCCTGGAGAGCATGGCCCGCAGGTATTCGAGCCCGGCCCCCGGGTTGGCCGAGCGCGCGGGCACGATGTACTCCTCCCCCGGCTGGGCGTGCAGCGTGCCGTACGGCATGGCGTCGGAGGGGCCGAAGTCGGGCAGCGGGAACATGGCGTAGCCGAAGCCGTCGGGGGCGGAGCCGCGCTGCTCGTTCTCCAGCCAGGAGCCGCAGGGCAGCATGGCGACCAGTCCCCGGTTCTGCGCGATCTGGGTCTGGACGTGGTCGAGGCCCGCGGTGCCCTCAAGAAGGAGGTGTCTCGCCCCGAGTTCCGCGAACGCCGTGGCGGCCAGCCGTACGGGCTCGGCCTGCCAGGCGCCCTCGGCGAGGTTGTCGATGTCGGTCAGCACCCGCCTGCCGCCGATCTTCGCGGCGAGGGTGAGGATGGGCTCGTAGATGTACTGGGGGTGGGTGCCCGCGTAGGTGAACGGCGCCATCCCCGAGCGCCTGACCTCCTCGCAGAGGTCGAGGAACCGCGCCCACGTCCGGGGAGGCCGCCACCCCCTGGCCTCGAAGAGTGGCCGGGAGTACCAGATGCCCCAGACGGTTGTCGTGTAGTTCATGACGTACGGCCTGCCGCCGTAGCCGCCCAGCTCGATGGCCGTGGGATCGACGGTCTCGCGGACCGTGACGGCGGGGTCGTCCCAGCTCGGCGCGGCGTACAGCGGGGTCAGGTCGGTGAGCTGGCCGTCCTGGACCAGGGCTCCCAGGTCCATGGCCCCGGCCCCGGAGTTGTCCACGACCTCGGGCGGGTCTCCCCCGACGAAACGCGGCTGGAGGGTCCTGGCGATCTCCTTGGTCGCGTTGTGGCTGATCCTGAGCCGGGGGAAGCGGGCGGCGACCAGTGGCTCGTGGATGGTCCTGGCGTAGTCGTCGCCGAGACCCCCGTCGAAGATCCAGATCTCCAGCGGGCCGTCCTCGGCGATCCGGGGAACACCTCCCCCTTCGGGAGGGGGCGGAGCCCCGACGGGGAAGGCGCAGGCGGACAGGGTCAGCGGGCCGAGCCCGGCCAGGGCGGCGCCGCGCAGCAGCTCACGCCGGGACACACCCGGCCTCCTGGAGAACGGGAAGGGGGAGTTCACGATCACCCTTTCGTGACGTACGGTGAGCGTCACGCTACCCTCCGCCCCCGACAGGAACAACGAGACACCCATTGGGTAGCTGTACTATCCGAATATGCGGATTTCCCAGCTCAGCGCCGAAACGGATGTGCCCATCCCCACGATCAAGTACTACCTGCGCGAAGGTCTGCTCCCCTCGGGCGAGCAGACCTCGGCCACCAGGGCCGAGTACGGCGAGGCCCACGTGCGCAGGCTGCGACTGATCCGCGCGCTGCTTGAGGTCGGGCGGCTGCCGATCGCCTCCATCGCCAAGGTGCTGGCCGCCGTTGACGACGAGGAGCTGGGCATGCACCGGGTGCTGGGCACCGCCCACTACGCCATCGCCCCCGCGACCACGCCCCCTCCTGACGGCGAGGAGTGGCAGCGCGCCCGCGACGAGGCCGACCGTCTGATCACCGGCCTCGGCTGGCGGATAGAGCCGTGGGCCCCGGCCCGCGAGGAGCTTGCCCAGGCCCTCTACACCCTGGCCAGGCTCGGCATGCCGATGGACGAGGAGTCCCTGCGCCCCTACACGCGGGCCGTGGAGACCCTGGTCGAGCACGAGATCGGCATTCTCCCGCTGGACGGCCCCCGCGAGACGGCTGTCGAGAGGCTGGTCATCGGCACCGTCATGCACGGCCGGGTCCTCGACGTGCTGCGCCGCCTGGCCCACGAGTCGGCCTCTGCGCGTTTCTTCGGGGTGGCGCCGGGCGAGAACGGTGACAAGGCTCACACGGACTCGTGACGATCTCCGTTTTCGCAGGTCAGAGCCTATGTTCAAGGGAATGTGACCGCGATACCAGGTAAAACGGACCTGAGTAACATCCCGTTCACATAAGGGCAACAGATGCGAAATCGCGCCTTGCGAGTCTTTGGGGGCAGCAGACCCCTTCCCCTTAGCAAGGACCGGCGATGACCTTCAAGGCTGAGTACATCTGGATTGACGGCACCGAGCCGACCGCCAAGCTCCGTTCGAAGACGAAGATCGTGGCCGACGGCGCCGAGCTTCCGCTGTGGGGCTTCGACGGGTCCAGCACCAACCAGGCCGACGGCGGCTCCTCCGACCGGGTGCTCAAGCCGGTCTTCACCTGTCCCGACCCGATCCGTGGCGGCGCCAACGTGCTGGTGCTCTGCGAGGTCCTCGACACGGACATGACCCCGCACTCCAGCAACACCCGCGCCGCCCTCGTCGAGGTGGCCGAGCGGTTCGCCGAGCAGGAGTCCTGGTTCGGCATCGAGCAGGAGTACACCTTCTTCAAGGAGGGCCGTCCGCTCGGCTTCCCGATCGGCGGCTTCCCCGCCCCGCAGGGTGGCTACTACTGCGGCGTCGGCGCCGACGAGGTCTTCGGCCGCGACGTCGTCGAGAAGCACCTCGACCTGTGCCTTGAGGCCGGTCTGGCGATCTCCGGCATCAACGCCGAGGTCATGCCCGGCCAGTGGGAGTTCCAGGTCGGCCCGGCGGGTCCGGTCGAGGTCGCCGACCAGCTCTGGATCGCCCGGTGGCTGCTCTACCGCGTCGCCGAGGACTTCAACATCGCCGCCACGCTCGACGCCAAGCCGGTGAAGGGCGACTGGAACGGCGCCGGAGCGCACACCAACTTCTCGACCAAGGCGATGCGTGAGGGCTACGACCCGATCATCACCGCCTGCGACGCCCTGGCCGCCAACGCCCCCGCGCACGTCAAGCACTACGGCGCCGGCATCGAGGAGCGCCTCACCGGCCACCACGAGACCGCCCCCTGGAACGAGTTCAGCTACGGCGTCTCCGACCGTGGCGCCTCGGTCCGCATCCCGTGGCAGGTCGAGGTGGAGAAGAAGGGCTACATCGAGGACCGTCGCCCCAACGCCAACGCCGACCCCTACCTCGTGACCCGTCTCATCGTGGACACCTGCTGCTCCGCCCTGGAGAAGGCCGGCCAGGTCTGACCCGCGCGTCCACGGGGCCGCGTCCATCCCGAAGGATGGGCGCGGCCCTGTCGCGTTCCTGAGGACGGAACGCTTTCTGAATCCCGATGAAGTTGGTCGCCAACTCGCGCCTTACCGGCGCCGACGAAAAACGCGCTGCTCAGAGGCCACTTTTGCCACACATCACCAGAGAACGCTCCAAAACGATTAATTTCGGACTAAATAATGTTCGTTACGACAAGGCCCAACCGGCACGGCGAGCCGTACCATAACTCCGATGCGGGACGTCGTAGAACAGTTGCAGCGCCTGGGCATGTCCGGTTACGAGGCCAAGGCGTATGTCACGCTTGTCGTCGCCGGGCAGCCCCTCAACGGTTACGAGGTGGCCAAGCGCTCCGGCGTGCCACGGAGCACCGTCTACGAGACGCTGGGCAAGCTGGTGGCCAAGGGAGCGGCCTACGAGCTGCGTGGCTCCGAGGAGGCGGTCGTCTACCTGCCGCTGCCGCCCAGATCTCTCCTCGAACGCATGCGCAGGGAGTTCGACGACTCGATCGAGTCGCTCCAGACGTCGCTGCCCACGATCGTGGCGCCTCCCGGGGCGCCCATCATCCACAACCTCAAGGGCACCGAGGCCGTGCTCGCGCGGGCGGAGGACGTGGTCGCCGCCGCGCGCGCCGACCTCTTCCTGTCGATCTGGCCGCAGGAGATGAAGCAGCTCTCCCCGCTGGTCGGGAGGGCTGCCGAGCGCGGGGTCGAGGTCTCGGTCGTGCACTTCGGCCCGGCCGAGACCCGGATCGGCTACCTGTACGAGCGCCACTTCCCCGTGCCCAACGCGATCGCGGACAACCTGGACTGCAGCCTCCTGGTGGTCGTCGGCGACGGCAGCGAGGTCCTGATCGGCGGGTTCGCCAACGGCTCGGCCTGGGGCGTCTACACCGAGGACCCGGCCGTGGTCACGATGTCGGTGGAGTACATCAAGCACGACATCGCCCTGCAGGTCATCGCCGACCGGATCGGGCACGGCACGTTCGCCGACCTCTGGGGCAACGACCCCGAGCTGGTACGGCTGCGCGCCTCCCACGGCCATCCCGCCGACCTGCTCCGCGCCGTGGGTATGTCCGACCACTGATATGACATCCTTCGGGAGAAGATGTCACGCTTCGGGGGAAGGCTGACCATGGACAAACCGGTCATCGTCACGGTCGATGACGATCCAGGCGTCTCGCGGGCCGTCGCACGCGACCTCAGACGCCGGTACGGCCAGTCCTACCGGGTCGTCAGGGCCGACAGCGCCCCGCAGGGCATGGACAGCGTGCGCGAGATGCGGCTGCGCGGCGACGACGTCGCGGCCATCCTCGCCGACTACCGGATGCCCCAGATGAACGGCGTCGAGTTCCTCGAACAGGCCATGGACCTGTACCCCTACGCCCGCCGCGTCCTGCTCACCGCCTACGCCGACACCGACGCCGCGATCCAGGCGATCAACGTGGTCGATCTCGACCACTACATGCTCAAGCCGTGGGACCCGCCGGAGGAGAAGTTCTACCCGGTGCTCGACGCGCTCCTCGACGCCTGGCAGCGGGCCGAGCGGCGCGAGTCGGACGAGCTGCGGGTGGTCGGGGCCCGCTGGTCGGCCAGGTCCTACGAGGTCCGTGACTTCCTGGCCCGCAACCAGGTCCCCTACCGCTGGATGCTGGCCGACTCCCCCGAGGGCGCCCAGCTGCTGACCGCGGCGGGCGAAGGAGACGGCGAGGTCAGCCCGGCCAGGCTGCCGCTGGTCGTCACCGGCGAGGGCACCAAGCTCGTCGCCCCCGACACCTCGACGCTCGCCGCGGCCGTCGGCCTCTCCACCGCCCCCGCGACCGACTTCTACGACCTGGTCGTCATCGGCGGCGGACCCGGGGGCCTCGGCGCCGCGGTCTACGGGGCCTCCGAGGGGCTGCGCACGGTGATGGTCGAGCAGCACGCCTCCGGCGGGCAGGCGGGCCAGAGCTCCCGCATCGAGAACTACCTGGGCTTCCCCGACGGCGTCTCCGGCGCCCAGCTCGCCGACCGCGCCCGCCGCCAGGCCCTGAAGTTCGGCGCCGAGCTTCTCACGGCCCGTACGGTCACCAGCCTGGAGGTCAGGGGGCAGGCCAAGGTCGTGGGCTTCGCCGACGGCGGCAGCATCGCCGCGCACACCGTGATCCTGGCCACCGGCGTCTCCTACCGCAGGCTGAGCGCCCCCGGCCTCGACGACCTCGTCGGCAGGGGCGTCTACTACGGCGCCGCGGTGACCGAGGCTCCCGAGTGCCGCGACCGCGAGGTCTACATCGTCGGCGCCGCCAACTCCGCGGGGCAGGGCGCGGTCTACCTGTCCGGGTACGCCCGCAAGGTCCACCTGGTCGTCAGGGGCGACGGGCTTGAGAAGTCCATGTCGCACTACCTGATCGAGCAGATCGCGCAGATCCCGAACATCGAGGTCCACACCGGCACCGAGATCGTCGGCGCCGAGGGTGACGACCATCTGGAACGGCTCACGCTCAAGGGCCCCGACGGTGAGCGCACGGCCGAGACCGAGTGGCTGTTCGTCTTCATCGGCGCCGAGCCGTACACCGACTGGCTGGGCGAGACGATCGAACGCGACAGCAGGGGCTTCGTCCTCACCGGCCCCGACCTGACCGCCGCGGAGAGCCGCCCGCGCAACTGGCCGCTGCGGCGGGAGCCGTACCACCTGGAGACCAACGTGCCGGGCGTCTTCGCCGCGGGGGACGTCAGGGCGGACTCGATCAAGCGGGTCGCCTCCGCGGTCGGCGAGGGGGCCATGGCCGTGGCGCTGGTGCACCGCTACCTGGAGAAGACATGACGGGGGGCCACATGATCAGCACCGACGTGCTCCGTGGACTGTTCCTGTTCGAGAAGCTCGACGAGGAGAAGCTGAACTGGCTGGCCTCGCACGGCGAGGAGCGCGAGTACGACGCGGGCGAGCTGATCATCCGGCAGGGTGAGCCCGCCGAGTGCTTCCTCGTCCTCATCGACGGCGAGATCGTCATGTCCACCGAGACCCCGGCCGGGGTGGTGACCATGACCCCCACCTCCCAGGTCGGCGTCTACGCCGGGGCGACCTCCGCCTATCTGGGCGAGCGCGCCCCGGAGACCTACGCCCACTCGCTGCGCGCGATCAAGCCCTCCCGGCTGTTCCTCCTGCCCGCCAAGAAGTACGGGAAGATGGTCGCCGAGTGGTTCCCGATGGCGGTCCACCTGCTCGACGGGGTGCGCCTCGGCGGCCTGGCCCAGCGGGATCTCATCGACAGGCGTCAGCGGCTGACCGCGCTCGGCACCATCACCGCGGGGCTCACCCACGAGCTCAACAACCCGGCCGCGGCGGCCGTGCGCGCGGTCGGCGAGCTGCGGGAGAAGATCAAGTCGGCGCGGCGGGAGCTGGCCGACCTCGCCGAGGCGGGCATCCCGCCTGAGCGGCTGCGCGAGCTGGTCGACCTGCAGGAGGGCTGCGCGGAGAGCGTCGGGAACGTCCCCGCCCGCACCCCGCTTGAGACCTCGGACGCCGAGGACGAGCTCGGCGACGCCCTTGAGGCAGCCGGGGTCACCGACGCCTGGGAGCTCGCGGCGCCGCTGGTGAGCGCCGGGTTCGGTCAGGAGGGTCTGGAGAAGGTCAGGTCAAAGATCGGCGACGAGCACCTGGCGGGCGCGGTGCGCTGGCTCGCCGAGGCCGTCGAGATCTCCCAGATGCTCGACGAGGTGACCGACGCCACCGAGCGGATCTCCACGCTGCTCGCCTCGGCCAAGCAGTACTCCCAGATGGACCGCGCGCCGTACCAGCGCGTGGATCTGCGGGAGCTGCTGGACAGCACGCTCACCATGTTCCGCGGCAAGATCCCGCCGGGGGTCACCGTGGCCACCGACTACGACCCGGAGCTGCCGCCGCTGCCCGGCTACGCCGGAGAGCTCAACCAGGTGTGGACCAACCTGATCCACAACGCGCTCGACGCGATGGCGGGCGAGGGGACGCTCACCGTCCGCACCCGCCTCGAACACGGCACGACCGCCCTCGTCGAGGTCTGCGACACCGGCCCCGGCGTGCCAGAGCACCTGCGTGAGCGGATCTTCGAGCCGTTCTTCACCACCAAGGCCGTCGGGGAGGGGACCGGGCTCGGCCTGGACATCTCCTTCCGCATCGTCGCTGGCCGCCACGGCGGTGACCTGCGCGTCGAGTCGGTGCCCGGCGACACCCGTTTCCAGGTACGGCTGCCGCTGACCGAGATCATCTCCTGAGACCTGAGGCGTCAGCCGTACACGCCCGTCACCGTGTCCATCAGGCGGGCGAGCACGCGTTCCCCGGAGACCCGCACGCCGTCGTGCTCCCACTCGTTGGTCACCCAGGTCCGCACCCCGCCGACCTCGGCGGCCGTCCGCGTGGACAGGCCCTCGTCCACGTACATGTCGTCGTAGTAGACGGCCGCGGCGACCGGCACCCGGTTGGCGGCCAGCCGTACCGGATCGTAGAGGTTCGGCCAGGAGTCGTCGGCGGCGAGGATCTCCGCGGCTCCCCTGAAGGGACGCAGGGCCGCGATCTCCTCGAACATCCAGGGATAGATCATCTCCCCGGTCGGCAGCAGGGGCCGGGCGTCCTCGGCGAACTCGGGGGGCAGCAGCCGGTGGGCGGCCCACGCGGTCGCCGCCCCCTGGGCGTAGATCGACTCGTGCATGACGGCGTAGAGCGGGTTGCCGACGAACCCGGTGGCCGTCATGACCTCGTAGCGGAACAGGTCCGACAGCTCTCCCCCGGTCCACGCCTCGTCGAGGACCCAGTGGAGATACTCGGCGCCGTCGCTCATCCCCAGGCACATGCCCATGCTCTGCAGGCGGCGCACGCTCAGCACGTCCCCGTCGGGCAGCCTGACCTCGCTCTCACGCAGCCGGTCGGCGATCGCGTCCAGCCTGGCCGAGTCGCCGGGGTAGCGGGCGAAGAAGCGGTCAACCTTGGCGCGGACCCGGGGATAGGTGCGGGAGTAGACCTCCTCGGCGCTCGCCCCAAGACCCGCAAGCCCGCCGCACACGTAACACGCCGCCAGCCCCTCGGGTGCGGTGGAGAGGTAGGTCAGCGTGATGAACCCGCCGTAGCTCTGCCCGAGGGTCTCCCACGGCCGGTCGCCGGCCAGCTCACGCCGGATCAGCTCAGCGTCGGCGACGATCGCGTCGGCGCGGAAGTGCCGCAGCATCGCGGCCGTCTCGGCGTCGGTGCCGGTCAGCGTGTTGGCGGTCACCGGGGTGCTGCGGCCCGTCCCCCGCTGGTCGAGCAGGAGCACCCGGTGGGTCCGCAGCGCGCGGGCCAGCCAGCTGTCCGCCGCGTGCGGCCTCGGCGACTTGCCTCCCGGGCCGCCCTGGAGGAAGAGCAGCCACGGCAGGTCGTTCCCCCGCCTGGCCGGATCGACAGCCTCACGGGCGAAGACCTCGATCGTCCGCCCACCGGGGTCGGCGTGGTCGAGGGGCACGGTGAACGTGTGGTCGGTGAGCGTCACACCAGGCAGATAAACAGTCACCCCTGCAACCTAGGGGACGGCGAAGGCGGCCCGGATACCGGACGAAAGCTGCCATACTCCCCGCGTGGATTTTCTCGTGCTGGGAGCTTTGACGATCACTCACCGGGGGCGGTCCACCGCCCCGACCGCGGCGAAGGACCGCGCCTTCCTCGGTGAGCTGCTCGCCCACCCCGGCGAGGTGGTCTCGACCGAGCATCTCGCCGACGCGCTGTGGCCCGACAAGCTGCCCGCCGACCCGGCCAACGCGGTCCAGGTGCGGGCCTCCCGGCTGCGTACCCTGCTGCGCTCCCTCACCGATTCCATGGATCCCACGCTCCTGAGCAGGCCGGGCGGCTACGAGCTGAGCCTCGGCGAGGCGGGGACCGACCTGGCGCGCCTGCGGCGGGCGCTGTCCCTTGCCGAGGAGGAGAAGGATCCCCGGGCGGCGGCGAAGATCCTGCGGGAGGGGCTCGCCCTGTGGCGCGGGGAGCCGTTCTGCGACGTCCCGCAGACACCGTGCGTCCTCGAACGGGTGGCGCACGCGCAGGAGCTTCGGCTGTCCGCCCTGGAGACCTACGCCGACCTGACGCTCTCCGCCGGGGACGTCCCCCCGACCCTGGTCGCCGAGCTGACCGAGCTGGCGGACCGCACTCCCCTGCGCGAACCGCTGCACCTTCGGCTGATGCGCGCCCTGCACGCGAGCGGACGCTCCGCGGAGGCGCTCACGCGCTACGAACGGCTGCGCAGAACCCTCCGCGACGAGCTGGGCACCGACCCGGGCCCCGAGCTGCGCGAGCTGCACCGGGAGATCCTGACCTCGGAACCCGACACCCCAGAGCGGGCCGTCCTCCAGAAGGCCGGGGAGACGCCGACTCCGGTGGAAACGGCTCCCGGGAGAGCTCGGTTCGGAAACCGCGCACGCCGTACGGCTGTCGCCGCCGTGGCCGTCTGCCTGCTCCTCGGGGCGGGTCTGTGGCTGTGGCTCCCGCGTCAGGACCGGATGCCCCCCGAGGCCCATCTCGTCCGGCCCATCCCCGGTGACCGGTCGCGGCTCGCCAGGGACGTGACCTACCCCGACGGCAGCACGGTCCGGGCCGGCGAGACGTTCGTCAAGACCTGGCAGCTCGACAACGTCGGCACGGTCCCGTGGCGCGACCGCTACCTCTACCGCCAGTGGCCGTGGGACGGCGAGGACCTGTGCCAGACCGAGCACAGGAGCGTGCGCGTCCCCGACACGGACCCCGGCGGATCGGCGCTGGTGAGCGTCGAGGTGCGGGCCCCCATGGAGCCGACGCGGTGCAAGGTGTACTGGAAAATGGTGGATGCGGACGGCAACCACTTCATGCCGCATCTCAGCGGCATCTTCTTCGACGTCACGGTGGTCCGCTGACCTGGGCCTTCATCCCTTCTCGCCGTCCGCGGCGCGGAAGTGCAGGAAACGTGCAGGGCGGCCCGGCAGGCTGGCCTCGGTGGTGTCGCCCCCGGCCAGGACGCGGTCCGGCCTGTTTCCTGCCTGCTCACGCCTTCTCCTTCCGGCGCCGGGGGCGCGCCCGCCGTACCCCTTCTCCCGTCCGCGAGGACCGGGGGCCGCGGGCGGGGTGAGGGGTACGGCGGGCGTACCGGCATGCTGGCGATCATGCCTGAGTTCTATGACGTGATCTTCGAACGGCGGGACGTGCGCGCCGAGTTCACCGGGGAGGCCGTGGCCGAGGAGGTCCTGATGCGGATCCTCGGTGCCGCGCACGCCGCGCCCAGCGTGGGCCTCTCCCAGCCCTGGGACTTCGTGGTGGTCCGTGACCAAGGAGTCCGTGAGGCGTTCGCCGAGCACGTCCTGCGGGAGCGTGAGGTCTTCGCGGCCACCCTCGACGCCGAGCGGGCCGCGACGTTCGCCACGATCAAGGTGGACGGGGTGCGGGAGTCCACGCTGTCGGTCGTCGTCACCTACGACCCGGGGCGTGGGGCTCCCGCCGTCCTCGGCCGTCACTCCATCGCCGACGCCGGGCTCTACTCGGTCTGCCTGGCGATCCAGAACCTGTGGCTCGCGGCCACCGCGGAGGATCTGGGGGTCGGCTGGGTGTCCTTCTACCGTGAGGAGTTCGTCGCCGGTCTGCTCGGCATCCCCGAGGGGATCCGGCCGGTCGCCTGGCTCTGCCTGGGGCCGGTGACGCACCGCCACCGCGTGCCCGACCTCGAACGCAAGGGGTGGCGCGGCCGTGTCCCCCTGACCGACCTCGTTCACGAGGACGGCTGGCGCGAACAAAACGTCCGTCAACCGTCGTCCTTGTTACGGCACACCCGGGGCGCCGGGCCGTACGGCGGGCATCCAGGACACATGGCCGACTCTGGTGACCCCGTCCCCGCCCACCTGCGGCTCGCGGACGTCCTCCGCGAGCGGATAACGAGCGGTGAGATCCAGCTCGACAGCCCGCTCCCCTCCGAGGAGAGCCTCCGGCGGGACCACGGTCTCGATCCCGACGACGTACGGCGCGCGGTCCAGGTCCTGTCGGACGAGGGACTCGTCTACACCGGGCGGGACGGGAACGTCTACGTGTCGTCCCGTGCGGAGGAGACCGGCGGGGGCTGAGAGTGTTCGCGTGGCTCCCGGGCGTTGTTAGGCTCGACGCCCGGCGGGTTTTCCGCGCTCACATGCGTTTTTCACACAGGAGTGGACGATGGCGGTTCACGGGTGGTGTCATCCTCGTTTCTCGCGGGTGCGCGAGGTGTTCCGCCAGAACTTCGCCGGTGACGGGGAGCTCGGGGCCGCCTTCTCCGTCTTCCTCGACGACAAACCGGTCGTGGACCTGTGGGGCGGTGTCGCCGACCGTCGTGACGAGCGTCCCTGGGAGCGCGGCACCCCCGCGCTGGTCTACTCCTGCACCAAGGCGGTGACGGCGACGGCGGTGCTGCTGCTGGCCGAGCGCGGGCTGCTCGACGTCACCGCCCCGGTCGCCGAGGTGTGGCCCGAGTTCGCCCGCGCGGGCAAGGAGCGCATCACCGTCGAGCACCTGCTCACCCACCAGGCGGGCCTGCCCGTGGTCGAGGAGCCGGTGCCGGTCGAGGAGTTCGAGGACCAGGAGGCCGTCGCCGACCGGCTCGCCGGGCAGACGCCGCTGTGGGAGCCGGGGACAGCGCACGGCTACCACGCGCTGACCTACGGCTTCCTGCTGGGCGAGGTGATCCGCAGGGTCTCGGGGAAGCGGGCGGGTGAGTTCGTGGCCGCCGAGATCGCCGATCCGCTCGGCCTCGAACTCTGGCTCGGCGCGCCCGACGACGTGGCGGCGCGGGCGGCCCGCCTGTCCGGGGGGCTGCGCGTGGGAGCCTCGGCGCCGGCCCCGGAGGACGCGCTCGGCGCGGCCATGCTGGACGGTGAGAGCCTGACCCGCCGCGCCCTGGGCAACCCGCAGGTCACCAAACTTCCCGGCGGCGCCAACCACCCGGTCATCCTGCGCGCGGGCTGGCCCGCGATCGGGGTCGTGGCCACGGCCCTCGGTCTGGCCGGGTTCTACCGTCATCTGGTCGCCGGGCGCATCCTGCGTCCCGAGACCCTGGCGGACGCCGTCAGGGCGAGGGTGTCCGGTCCCGACCGGGTGCTGCTCGTGGACAGTTCCTTCGGTCTCGGCTACATGCGGCCCGCGCGGGCCTTCCCGGTTCCCGGGCAGGGGTCGTTGACGGCCTTCGGCCACACGGGTCTCGGGGGCTTCCTCGGGCTCGGCGACGTGGAGCACGGTCTGGGCATGGCGTACACGATGAACAGGATGACCGACGCGATCGCGGACAGCCCCCGGGCCCTGCGTCTCGCCGAGGCCGTCTACGCCTCCCTGGACGCGTCTCCCTGATAGCGATTTCCTTACGAAATTCGCGAACCGTGACAACCGACGGCGGGGGTGAGACCGTCGAACAAGCGACGGCGCTCGGAGGGGGACTCCATTGGTTCCGGGATACCACGAGGTTCGAGAGCTCGGCGCGGGAGGTGGCGGCCGGGTGGTCCTGGCCACCTACACCGCGACCGGCGCCTACGTGGCGATCAAGTATCTGAACGCGGCCCTGCGGAGCGACCACGGGTTCCTGGCGCGCTTCCGTGAGGAGGCGCGCGTCATGGTCGAGCTGTACGACCAGAACGTGGTCCAGTTCTACGAGTACTACGAGGACACCCGTGACGCCGCGATCGTCATGGAGCTGGTCGACGGCGTCTCGCTCAGGAGGATTCTGGCCGAGCACGGCACGACCAGTCCCGAGGCGGCGCTCGTCGTGCTCAAGGGCTCGCTGCTCGGCCTGGCGTTCGCGCACTCCTCGGGGATCGTGCACCGCGACTACAAGCCGGAGAACGTGCTCATCCAGGCCGACGGCGCCAGCAAGCTGACGGACTTCGGCATCGCCGCCCGCAGCGGGCACGTGGACGCGCCGCAGGGCACGCCGCCCTACATGGCCCCCGAGCAGTGGGCCGGATCTCCGGCCACCCCGGCGAGCGACGTCTACGCGGCCACCTGCGTGCTCTTCGAGTGCCTCACCGGGCGCAGGCCGTACCGGGCCGACCACGGGGCCGCGCTGATGCACCAGCACCGGCACGCACCGGTCCCGATCGAGGCCGTGCCGAGTTCGGTGCGGGGCCTGGTCGCGCGGGGCATGGCGAAGAACCCGGCCGACCGGCCCGCGACGGCCGAGGCGTTCGTCCTCGAACTGGAGGCGGCGGCGCTCGCCGCGTACGGCCCCGAGTGGGAGCAGCGGGGGCGGCGGCATCTGGCCGAGCTCGCCACCCTGCTGGCGCTGTCGTTCCCGCTGGCCAGGCCGACGCCGAAGGCGAGCACCTCGCTGGCGAGCACCGTGCTCGGCCACCGGGGCGGCAGGCGCCGTCCCCGCCTCGGTCCCCGGCTGCTCGCGGGGGTCGTCGTGATCACGGTCGCGGTCACCGTCGGGCTGGTCGCGGCCGGACAGTCGGCCGACAGGCTCTCCGCGAACTCGATCTTCACCCCTCCCGCGCGGACTCCCGAGGCGGCGAAGACGCCCGGCCACGGCGGCTCTCCCCCGCCCGAGCCGGTCCTGCCTCCTCCCGAGCGCTCGCGCACCGACACCGAGCGGACCTCGGCCACCTCGGGGAACACCGGCTCCGGCCACACGGCCCCGCGCACCCCCGCCCCGTCCACGCCCTCCCCCAAGCCCACGAGCGCGCCCCCCAAGCCCCCTCCGAAGCCCGGGGTCGGTGACCTCGCGATCACCCGGTTCGACGCGGGCGGGGCCACGGTCAGCCTGCGCGCCCTTTCCCCGGCGCCCGTCGCGCTGACCGTCGCCTTCGCCGAGGGCGAGGACCGCGCTCACCTGAAGAAGGTCGCCACCCGCGACTACACGCTCAGCGGGGGCGACGTCTACTCCCAGCCCGTCCCCTACGCCTTCACCGCCCCCGCCTGCGAGAAGACCCTCTACCGCAGGGTCACGGCCTCGACCTCGCCCCGTTTCTCCGGGGGTGAGCTGAGCCGCACGGTCGAGGTCAAGGGTGCCCCGTGCCCGGCCCCCGAGGTGCGCGGCGCGGAGATCACCTCCTGGGACGGCAGGATGGCCACCGTCAAGGTCCGCACCGGCGGTCCCGGCAGGGTACGGCTCACCGCCTCCTTCACCGGTGAGGACGGCGAGACGCTGGACACCGTGACCAGGACGCTGTCCGGCGAGACCGGCTACACGGTCGAGCTGCCCGCGCCCCCGGTCGAGGTGCCGTGCGGCGGGCAGGCCACGCTCGGGGTGACGGTGACCACCGACCGTCCCGCGGCCAACGGCACCCAGCACGCGCAGGCGGTCGTCGAGGGTGAGGAGTGCGCGCCCCCGGCCGTCACGATCACCTCCTTCGACGGCACCTCGGTCGCCTTCAGGGTGCGGACCTCCGACACCTCCCCGGTGTCCGTACGGCTGGCCTTCACCCAGCAGGTCCCCGGCTCCGACGGCGGGACGACCAGCAGTGCCCGGACGGTCGAGCTGTCCGGCCGTACCGCCTACTCGCGCACGGTGGCCGGGGAGTTCGCCGCGCTGCCCGAGTGCGGGCAGTACGCCAACAGGACCGTGACGATCACCACGGTTCCCGCGGGTGGGAGCCGCTCAAGCCAGGCCCGGGTCACCCTGCCGCCCTGCGAGCAGGATCCGGGTCCCTCGGACGACCCCTCGGAAATCCCCTCCGTTCCCGGTGAGCCGGGATGACCTCTCCCCTGGAGTCCCCTGGAGGCCGTGTGAGCAGGCTCGGCAACGTGCTGGTCCCCGTCGAGGACATGGACGGGGCCATCGCCTTCTACTCGGGGGCGCTCGGCCTCGCGGTGCGTTTCCGTGACGGCGACAGGTTCGCCGCCCTCGACGGGGGCGGCGTCACGGTCGCGCTGGTGGGTCCGGCCGAGCAGGTCGCGGGCGGCGTCACGGCGCCGTCCTACCGGGTCGAGGACGTGGCGCTGGCCGTACAGGAGCTGACCGGGGCGGGCGCCGAGCTGGTCCACGGGCCCGAGGCGGGGCCGCACGAGGTCAGGGCCGTGCTCCGTGACCCCTCGGGCAACGCCCTGGTCCTCTACGCGCCGCTCTGACCCACGGGCCCGACGTCCAGTACGGCCTTGCCCGCGACCTGGCGGCCGAGCAGCGCCTCGGCCGCCTCCGCGAGGTGTTCCCAGGTGTCGCGCAGACCGATCTCGGTGCGGAGCCTGCCCTCGGCGACCAGGCCGAGCAGGGTCGCCAGGTCGGGGCCGAAGCCGGTGGCGTCGCCGAACGTGCTGATCGTCTTCGACCGGCCGAGGGAGAAGAGTGAGCCCGGCGTGAACACGGCGGGCTCTCCCGAGGCCCAGCCGATGCTCTGGAGGTCTCCTCCGGGGGCCAGCAGCGGCCAGGCGGCGACCAGTTGCGGCCCGCCGACGTTGTCCAGGATGAGGTCGAAGGGTTCGTCGATCCCGTCGAGGCCGACGACCACCTCGCGGGCGCCCAGTTCGGTCAGTCCCGCCCCGCGTGCCGCGGAGCCGACGGAGGCCACGACGTGGGCCCCGCCGAGCGCGGCCAGTTGCACCGCGAACCGGCCGACCCCTCCGGCCGCCCCGGTGACCAGGACCCTGCGGCCCAGGATCGGGCGGGTGCGCAGGGTCCGCAGCGCGGTGACGCCCGCCATCGGCAGCGCCGCGGCGTGGGCCAGGTCGACGGTCTCCGGCACCTCGGCTACCGCGTCGGTGTCCACCGCGACGCGCCGCGCCCAGGCGCCGGGCCCGAAGGCGACGACGCGGGTGCCCTCCGCGGGCCCGCTGCCGTCGGCGGCGGCGCGCGCCACGACGCCCGAGGCGTCGTAGCCGGCCACGGTTCCCGGGGGGAGGCTCGCGGCGAAGACCACCTCGCCCCGGTTGAGCGAGATGTGCCGCACGTCGATGAGGACCTGGCCGGGACGTGGTTCGGGGTCGGCGACCTCGGCGATCCGCAGTGCGGCGCGTGCCTCGGGGTCGGTGACGACGGCGCGAACGGTCATGGGGCTTCCCTCCGTCGGGGGATCGTTGTAGCGGACCACTGGTCCGCTTGTCTGGGCGCTAGAATATTCGGACCAGCGGTCCGCTTGTCAACGGGAGAGCCCATGACCGAGCAGCGTCAGGAGCGCGCCGACGCCGCGCGCAACCGGCGAGCCGTCCTGCGGGCGGCCGAGCGGCTGGTGGCCGAGCACGGCGGCGACCACGTCTCCCTCGACCGGGTCGCGGCCGAGGCGGGGGTCGGCAAGGGGACCGTCTTCCGCAGGTTCGGCAGCCGCACCGGCCTGCTGCGCGCCCTGCTTGAGGAGCGCTCGCTGGCGCTGCGTGAGGCGATCACGGACGGCCTCCCGCCCCTGGGGCCTGGCGCGCCCGCGCGGGAGCGGCTGACGGCCTTCCTCGACGGGCTCTGCGGCATCGCCGAGGACAACGCCGCCCTGCTGACCGCGCACGAGCAGGCGTGCGCCGACGCCAAGTACACCGAGCCGAGCTACCTGTTCTGGCACGGGCACATCGCGTCCCTGGTGGCGCAGGAGCGCCCCGACCTCGACGCGGACTTCCTGGCCCACGCGCTGCTCGCCCTGTTCGACGGCGAACTGGTCCGGCGGACGACCTCGCCCGGGGAGCCCCGGCGCTTCACCCGGTCCGTCACGGAGCTGGCCGCCGCCCTCCTCGACGCCCCTCCCGCCCCGCCTGTGCCGTAGTTTTCGTGATTCGCCAGATCTTTTTCAGTTGGGCGTTTACAGTGGAAAAATCATGAAAACGCCTTTGACGTCGGCTTTTGCCGTCCGGTGCGCCATGGCCCGTCCCAGCAGGGGTTCCGGACCGTCTTGACCTTCCCTTTAGGGGAGGTAACCTCCCTCGTCACGGAAGACAACTGGCCAATGGTGCCGCCACACGTGTCCCGGCTGCCCCACTGGCCGGGTTCCGTGACGCGCCATCGCTCAACCCCCGTCTTCCGGCGGCCAGGTCGCGAGGGCGGCGCGACCATGCTCCAACGGCTGCCGGAAGGACGACCGGAAACTTCCCGATGACACCTGAGATGCACAAGTTCATCGAACTGCTGGAGAGCCAGCTCGGATACTCCGAGCGGGGCGGCGGTTACACCAAGTTCGGCAACTGGTACAACAACGTCGAGTTCGACGCCGACTACAGCTCGGCCCCCTGGTGCGACATGTACCTCTCCTGGGCGGCCAAGAAGCTGGGCTACGAGGACTGGATCGGCCAGTTCGCCTACACCGTCCACCACGCCAAGTGGTTCCGCCAGCAGGACGCCTGGGGCACCGTCCCCAAGCCCGGCGCCATCGTCTTCTTCGACTGGAGCGGTGGCAGGAAGATGGACGGCATCGACCACGTCGGGATCGTCACCCGGGTCGACGGCCACAGGATCCACACCATCGAGGGCAACATCGACGGCGGCGTCGCCAAGCGCAAGGTGCGCGACACCGACAAGGTCGTCGGGTACGGCTACCCCGAGAAGATCAAGGCCCGTCTCGACGAGGAGGCGGCCCAGCAGCAGGAGATCATCACCGCCTCCCGCCCGAACACCACCGACCTGCTGTCCCAGCTCCCGCCCGCCACGGTCCGGGAGAACCTGCCGCCCTCCCCGCCCGCGCGGCCCGCCCCCAAGCACGCCAAGCCGGAGACCGGGGCCCACGCGAAGGACCCTGCCAAGCCCCAGCCCCCCGTCAAGCAGGCCGCGAAGACCGCGCCGCCCTCCACCTCGCAGGCCGCGGGCCGTACCGGAAAGCACGCCAAGCCCGCGACCGCGGACACCAACGCGATCGCCGCCGCCCCCGCCGCCGCGACGAGCATCCGCCTGCCCGCCGACGCCCCCCAGCTCGGCACCCCCGCGATCCTCGCGCCGGTCCTGCTCACCGCGGTCGCGCTGATCGCCCACGCCAGGACCAGGCAGCTGAGGGTACGGCCCGCACTCGCCGTCGCAGGCGCGGGAAGCAGCGGCCCCGCCCGCAAGGCGCCGGGACGCCGCCGCGCCCCGGGGCGTCGCCGTCTCACCCGGGGCACCCCCGCCTCGACCACGGTTTCGATCCCCCTGGCGGCCCCCGTGGCGGCCCCGGTCTCCGCCACCCTGCCCACCACGCTGCTGGCCACGGCACCCGAGGCCGTGCCCGCCGCCGAGACCACGCTCAGGCCCGCCCAGACGGCGGGCTTCCCCTCGGTCACCACCCCGCTCGCCCACGTCGAGGAGCCGGGCACCGGGCGGCACGCGGGCCCCGAGGAGACGCTCTCTCCGGTCAGCGTGACCAGGACCGGGGAGCCCCGCCGCTACGACGGCCCCCGGCTCCCCTACCAGGGCAGGCGGCGCATGCGGGAGCACCCGTTCGAGTCGTCCGGTTTCCCGCAGTCCGGTTTCGTGGAGGACGCTCCGCTGCGCGGCAGGCGGCACCGCAGGCCGGAGGCCCCGGTCAGCACGACCGTGCGGCCCCCGAGGTCCGCACGGTCCACGCACGCCCGTTCCACGACCACCGTCCTGGCGGCGCCGGTCCCCGACGACCAACCGGCCCCGCGCCCCTACCAGGGACGGCGCAGGGCCGGGGTCACCGTCTAGGACTCACTGTTCGGGCGGCCGCTGCCTCATGTTCCGGCGCAGCTCCTCAAGCTCGGCCTCAAGCCCGGCGATGCGGGTGTTGGCCCCCGGCCCCTGGGGCTGACTCTGGGGCGGCGTGCCGTACTGCTGGGCCTGGGGGCGGACCGAGCGGGTCTCGTCGGGCCCCGCGGGCAGCGGGTAGGGCGGCCGCTGCTGGTAGGGCTGCCCGGCCGACGCCCCCGGTGGCAGCCCGCCGTACTGCTGGCCGTACCCCTGCGGACCCGGACCCTGCGGCGGGTGACCGGGCTGGACACCGTAGGACACGGGCGGGAACGAGGAGGGCGGCGTCTTCGCCCTGCGCTTCCCCCTGGCGACCGCGACCAGCGTGCCGACCACGAACAGGACGACCAGTCCGCCACCGCCCCACAGGATCCACGGCAGGATCGGCGAGGAGCTCTGGTCCTTGCCGGCCGTGATGGCCTGCTGGGAGTCGGTGATGTACTTGGCGACGTAGGGGTGGTTCGGCTGCAGCGCCTGGACCTCACGGAACTTGGGCAGCGCCTCGGAGTAGTGGTCGGCGAAGAACAGGTCGAGCGCCTCGTTGTAGGCCTTCGTCGTGGCCGACTCGGCGGGCTTGATGTTCTTCTCGTTGAGCTTCTCCTTGACGATGCTGACCGGCAGCACGAAGCTCTCGCCCTCGGTCGAGCCGCCGTCCTGCTGGATGAGGCCGCCGACCAGGATCCCGATGACGTTGCCGTCCCTGCTGAACACCGGCCCACCGGAGTTGCCCGGGTAGGACGGCGCCTGCGTCTGGATGTACGGCACGCCCTCGGGGGTCTGCCTGCTGGCGTTGTAGGGCCCCTCGGTGAAGGCCGGGTCGAGCTTGGACTCGACGTTGAAGATCGAGGTCTGCGTCACCGTGCCGGGGAACCCGCTGATGTAGAGCGTGTCACCGACCCGGACGTCGGAGTCCTGACCGAGCGGCACGGTCGGCAGGTTGTTCTGCCCGTTGGCCTTGAGGATCGCCACGTCCTTGCCCGGATAGACCGTGCCCTTGGCGACCAGTTCGATGGGCACCGACTTGGCGGTCTTGTCCACCCCGCCGCCCGGCAGGCTCTGCAGCAGCGAGAGTCCGCTCTTGACGTTGCGGATCTTGATGTTGTCCGCGTTCCAGATCTGGAAGATCTTGGACGCGGTCCTGACGATCTCGTCGTCGGAGGCGACGTCGCCGAGATCGGCGATCAGGTCGGCGGCGTCCTTCTTGTTGACCTCGGTGAGCGCCTGCGCCGCGAAGGTCTGCGCCAGCTCCTCGTCCTCCTGGCCGACGCAGTGGGCCGCGGTCACCATGTAGCCGTCGGGGGTCACCCACCAGCCGGTGCACAGCCCGCCCGCGCTCGCCTCGACGACGCGCTCGGGCGCGCCCGGCGAGAAGTAGCGTCCCGGATCCTTGGCCATCTGCTGGACGACCCACCGGTAGATGCTGTTCTCGTCCGCCGAGATCTTGCCTGACTGGACGGCGGCGATGCCCTGCTGGGTCAGCTTCCTGATCGCGTCCAGGTTGGCGACCGGCGTCGGCACGGCCACGTCCGCGGTGTAGGACACCGAGGTCAGCTGCACGGCGGGATGTGTCCGCGCCGCGAGCCACGTCCCCACCGGAACGTCCAGTTCCTTCGGCTTGGCCATGGCGGCGCCCGGCAGGGCCAGAACCCCGGCCATGGCCAGGGCGGCGATGGCGCTGATTCTTCGCCACATTTTCGTACTCTCCCCAAAACTCGCTTCCCAGGCGAGAGCATGTCCCGGCCCACTTGGGGAGCACTTGGAAGCGACTGGGACATTCACTAACAGGTGGCCATATATCGCAGAACAGGTGGCCATAGAGGACTGGAACCATCCGCTAGCCTGGCGGAGTGCTGGAACAGATCGTGGCCACCCGCTACGTGACCCCGCTGCGCGAGGGCGGGTCGCTTCCCGGGGTGGTCGAGGCGGACGACCTCGGGACCTACGTCGTGAAGTTCCGGGGCGCCGGACAGGGCCGCAGGGTGCTCGTCGCGGAGGTCGTCGCCGCCGGGCTCGCCCGCCGTCTCGGCTTCCGCACCCCCGACCTGAAGGTGATCGACGTCGATCCGCAGCTCGGCCTGCGCGAGCCCGACGAGGAGATCCAGGACCTGCTGCGGGCCAGCGCCGGGCTCAACCTGGCGGTGGACTTCCTGCCCGCCGCGCTCGGCTTCGAGCCGCTCACCTGGCCTCCCAACCCCGACTTCGCCTCCCGGCTGCTCTGGTTCGACGCCCTGATCCACAACGTGGACCGTAGCTGGCGCAACCCGAACCTCCTCGTCTGGCACGGCGACACCTGGCTGATCGACCACGGCGCCGCCCTGTGGTTCCACCACAACTGGCCCTCCGCCGACCCCGCGCGCCCCTTCGACGGCACCGACCACGTGCTCGCCCCCTACGCCACCCGGCTCGCCGAGGCCGACGCCGAGCTGAGCGAGACGATCACCAGGGACCTCCTCGACGGCGTCGTGGACGAGGTCCCCGACGAGTGGCTTGAGGACGAACCCGGCTTCGACGGGGCCGAGGCCGTACGACAGGCGTATGTGGAGCACCTGCTGGCCAGGGCGCAGGTCCCCAGGGAGTGGCTCCCCCGGGAGCTTCCCCGGGCCGGGACCCGGCACGACAGGAAGACCGGCTCCGTGGGCGCGTTCTGGAGGGACAACCGGTGAGAGACGTCTACGAGTACGCCGTGATCCGGGTCATCCCCCGCGTCGAGCGCGGCGAGCTGATCAACGCCGGGGTGCTGCTGTACTGCCAGCCGCGTGACTACCTGTGCGCCGGGATCGAGCTCGACGAGACCCGGCTGCGGGCGCTCGACGCGCACGCCGACATCGAGGGCGTACGGCACGCCCTGGGCGCCTACCGGCTCTCCTGCCTCGGGGAGGAGGGACCGCTGACGGGCGAGTCGCTCGGCAGCCGGTTCCGCTGGCTGACCGCCCCGAGGAGCACGATCGTGCAGACGGGCCCGGTGCACGCGGGCCTCACCACCGACCCCGGCACCGAGCTGGAACACCTGCTGGCCAGGCTCGTCCGCGCCCTGTGACTCAGAAGAGCACCGACATGAACGTGCCCACCTCGCGGAAGCCCGCCCTGCGGTAGGCCGCCCGCGCCGGGGCGTTGTAGTCGTTGACGTACAGCGAGACCACCGGCGCGAAGCAGTCGAGGGCGTGCTTGAGCACCGAGGCCATCCCGGCGACCGCGTGCCCCCTGCCCCGCAGCTCGGGGTGGACCCAGACCCCCTGGATCTGGCACGCCTGGGGCGTCACGGCGCCGATCTCGGCCTTGAAGACGACCCGTCCCTCGTCGATCCTGGCGTAGGACCTGCCGATCCTGATCAGCTCGGCCACCCGGGAACGGTAGAGCGCCCCTCCGTCGCCGATCTCCGGCGAGACGCCGACCTCCTCGGTGAACATCGCGACGCACGCGGGCAGCAGGATCTCGAACTCCTCCGGCCTGACCCGCCTGACCAGGGGGTCGGCGGGCACGGGCGAGGGCTCGGTCGCCTCCATCACCGGCTGGGCCCAGCGGATCGCCCGGGCCGCCCCCCAGAACGGTTCGAGCCGCTCCCAGAGCGGCTCGACCGCGTCGGAGGGCCCGACGATCGAGGAGCAGCGGCGCCCCTGCTTGCGGGCACGCTCGGCGAAGGCGTGCACGGCCTCGGCACCGGCGTTGACCGGGACCAGGTTGGCTCCCGCGTAGCAGAGCGAGATGAGGCCGCCGCGCGGACCGAACCCCCACATCTGACCGCCGAGCCTGGCCGGGCTGAGACCGACGGCACGAACCCTGGAGGCGACGAAAACGTTGGAGACAGGATCGGCGTCCAGGAGCGCCAGGACCTCGTCACGATCGTTGTCGTCGAGCACGCGCGACGCCATTGTGCGCAGCATCACGCGCCCAGCCTACGCGACCCCCACGATTTTGGCAGGAACCAACACAGAGCCTGTCATCTACCCTGAGCGGCGCCTCATCGCGAGGCGGCCAGGGGTTCCGGACTCCCGGCGCAGCGGGCGTCGGGACGCTGCGCCACGCGGGTCGCGGGACCGAAGAGCGTGCCGTCCCTGAGGTAGGCCGCCAGCTTACGGTCGACGCACTGGTTGTCGTTGAAGGTGGCGCCGTGGTTTCCCCCCGCGACCGTCAGCAGCCTGGACCGGGCGAACACCGCGCGCATGCTCAGCGCCCCCTGGTACGGCGTGGCGGCGTCGCGCTCCGACTGCACGAGCATGATGGGCGGCAGCGTGGCGCTGTCCTTGAGCGTCACCGGCGTCCCCCCACGCTCAGGCCAGTACACGCACGGCGCGTTGTACCAGGCGTTCGACCAGGTCAGGAAGGGTGCCTTGGCGTGCATCCTGGTCATGTCGGAGCGCCACCTGCTCCACTCTGCGGGCCAGGCGACGTCACGGCACTGCACGCCCAGATAGACCGCGTACTCGTTCTCGTCCTTGGCGTCGTTCTGGGCGTACCTGCGGTAGGCCGCCACCAGCGGGGCCGTGTCCCCCCGCTTGACGTAGGCGGAGAAGGCCTTGGCGAGCTGCGGCCAGACGAGGTCGGAGTAGCCGCCGAGGGTGTAGACGTCGTCGAGCTCGCTCGGCCCGACCACCCCGCCCGCGGGACGGGTGCGCAGCCGGTCCCGCATGGCGTACCAGGCGAAGGAGACCAGCCTGGCCGTCCTGCCGAGCCGGTAGACGTCGTTGTGCCGGGCCGTCCAGCGCAGGAAGTCCCGGTGGCGCCGGTTGAAGGCGAGGTCCTGGGCAAGGTTGGAGCTGTACCAGACGCCCTTGGGATCGACCACGCTGTCCAGGACCATCCGCCTGACCCGCTCGGGGAAGAGGGTGGCGTAGACCGCGCCGAGGTAGGTGCCGTAGGAGTAGCCCAGATAGCTGATCCGCTCCTCGCCGAGCGCCTTCCTGATCTCGTCCATGTCCCTGGCGTTGTTCTCCGTGCTCAGGTGCGGCAGCATCCAGCTCCACCGGCTCTGGCAGGCCTGGGCGTACTGGCGGGCCCTGCCGAGCAGCACCGTCTCCTGCTTGGTGGTCGCGGGGACGTTGTCCGGACGCGGCGGGGCGTAGTACTCGGCGGGATCGACGCACCGCAGCGCGGGCTCGCTGTTGCCGACCCCACGCGGGTCGAACCCGATCACGTCGAACCGGCCCGTCAGTTCGGCGGGAAGCTGGACGGCGACCCGCTTGGCCAGGTCGAGACCGGACGCCCCCGGCCCTCCCGGATTGACCAGCAGCGCCCCCAGGTGGCCCCGCGAGGACCTGCCCCTGACCCGGTTCAGCGCCAGGCTGATGGTCTTGTCCGGATCGGCGTAGTCGAGCGGCACCTTCAGCGAGGCGCACTCCACCACCAGCCCCGTCCTGGAGCGCGACGTGTCCGCCTGTGTGACCTTGCCCGAGGCGTCACAGGCCCCCCAGACCAGTTGGTCCAGCTCCTGCGCCGCCGCCTCCCGCGGCGCCCCCGCCGCGGTGACGAGCAACACGGCCCCCACGACGACCCCGACAACCCTTTTCACGAATTCCCCCTACTCGTACGGCAGAGGCGATGGTCTCCCAGTCGGCGGCCGCGTCACCGGCGGTACGGCGAGATCATTGCCATCCCGTGACCGTCACCGTGCCGACCGCGAGCCCTACTCTCGTCGCATGACGGAGCGATATGCGATCTTGAGCGGTTCCACCTTCGAGGAGGAGATCGGCTACGCGCGCGCGGTGGTCGACGGCGACCGGGTCCACGTGTCGGGAACAACCGGGTTCGACTACGCGACGATGACGATCTCGGACGACGTGGTCGAGCAGACCGAACAGTGCCTGCGCAACATCGAGAGCGCCCTGACCCAGGCGGGCTGCTCGTTCGCCGACGTGGTGCGGGTGCGCTACATGCTGCCCGAGCGCGCGGACTTCGAGCACTGCTGGCCCGCCCTGCGCCACCACTTCGGTGCGGTACGGCCCGCCGCCACGATGATCGTGTGCGGCCTGTCCGACCCGAGGATGCGGATAGAGATCGAGGTGGACGCGCGGCGCCCCTGAAGCGCCGGGAAACGGCCGGAGAAAAGCCCGTGGGGCGGCTCCTCCCACCCGGAGCCACCCCACGGAGAACCCACCTTCGGAAACTACTCCTCCCGGTGGACCTGGCCCTGCAGGCGTCCGAGCCCCTGGACCCGCAGGACGAGGTCGGCCTCGCCCACGCCGTCCCGCTCACACGTGGGGCGGTCGAGCAGGGCGGAGAAACCGAAGATGGTCCAGGAGATGCCGGGCAGAGCGGGGTTGAAACGGTGGCGCTTCGGCCCGGAGGAGCGCCCCTCAAGGACGAGCTCGACCTTGTCGCCGCGGAAGACGACGACCGCGTCGACCACCTCGTCACCGAACTCGGAGCGGAGGTTTCCCCGGTAGGCGGCACGGCCGCTGTCGATCCACTCGCCGAGCTCGCGGCCGCAGTCGTCGGCCCCCGTCACGGTGCGGACAGGGGTACTCGACACGGCCGCGGAGGCCGCCGAGGCGGGCACGAGACCGGCCAGGCCCGTCAGGGCCGCCAGAGCCAGGACCGCCGCGCGGGCGGAGGTGCGGAACATGCGCTTCCTTTCGACGGGGGGACGACGCCATGCCTCTCCCGTCGTGGAATGTGACGGACGGGTGAGGACCGCAACCAAATCAAGCCCAACCACGCAGGGTAGTCAATGCCCACCCTGGGTTATGACCCCAGGTTGTTCGCCCGGCCTATCCGCCCCGATCCCCGCATAACCGGCGAAACCGCGCCTCCGCCGGTCAGTCCAGGGCCTTCGCCATGACCACCTCGCGGCCCGCCCCGTCCTCCAGGAGGTCGCCCGGCTCCCCGGTGTCCTTGAAACCGTGACGCCCGTAGAGGGCGGCGGCCGCGTCGTTGCCCGGCATCACGCTCAGCCGCAGGGTCGCGGCGCGCCGCCGTAGCGCCCACCGTTCGATCTCCAGGATCAGCCCGTCTCCGACGCCCCGGCCCCGGGCGCGCGGGCTGACCCACATCGAGATCAGCTCGACCGCGTCTCCCCCGTCCATGGGGAGACCGCTGGCCATCCCCACGGGCTCACCGTCGAGGAGCGCGACGACGTTGTGCGAGCCGGGAATCTCCAGGCGCCCCCGCCAGCGGTCCTCGCGGTCGCCCTCCCCCTGCCAGTCGGCCAGCTTCGACCCGAACGCGGCCGGGGCCTCGGCGAGGGCCGCCAGTCGCAGTTCCCGCCACAGCGGCCAGTCGTCGGAGCCCAGCACACGTAGTTCGACCATGGGGTGAAGCCTGACCCTCCCGGAGGTCCTAACGGACGACGACCTCGGGGCCCGGGGTGTCCTCGTCGTCGAAGTCGATCTCCACGCCCATCTCCTCGGCCAGCCGCATGGCCTCCTCGATGAGGGTCTCCACGATCTGGGACTCGGGGACGGTCTTGATGACCTTGCCCTTGACGAAGATCTGGCCCTTGCCGTTGCCCGAGGCGACCCCGAGGTCTGCCTCCCGCGCCTCGCCGGGACCGTTGACCACGCAGCCCATCACCGCGACCCGCAGCGGGACCTTCAGGCCGGTCAGACCCGCCTGGACCTGCTCGGCGAGGGTGTAGACGTCCACCTGGGCGCGTCCGCACGAGGGGCAGGAGACGATCTCGAGACCGCGTTCGCGGAGGTTCAGCGACTCCAGGATCGCGGCGCCGACCTTGACCTCCTCGACCGGCGGGGCCGAAAGCGAGACCCGGATGGTGTCGCCGATGCCCTCGGCCAGTAGGGCGCCGAAGGCCACGGCCGACTTGATCGTGCCCTGGAAGGCCGGTCCCGCCTCGGTCACCCCCAGGTGGAGGGGGTAGTCGCAGCGCTGCGCGAGCAGCCGGTAGGCCTGGACCATCACGACCGGGTCGTTGTGCTTGACCGAGATCTTGATGTCGCGGAAGCCGTGCTCCTCGAACAGCGAGCACTCCCACAGCGCCGACTCCACCAGCGCCTCGGGGGTCGCCTTGCCGTACTTCTGCAGCAGCCTGGGGTCGAGCGACCCGGCGTTGACGCCGATCCTGATCGGCACGCCGTGGTCGGCCGCGGCCTTGGCGATCTCACCGACCTTGTCGTCGAACTTCTTGATGTTGCCCGGGTTGACCCGGACGGCGGCACAACCGGCCTCGATCGCGGCGAACACGTACTTCGGCTGGAAGTGGATGTCGGCGATGACCGGGATCTGGGATTTCCTGGCGATGATCGGGAGCGCGTCCGCGTCGTCCTGGGACGGCACGGCGACCCTGACGATCTGGCAGCCCGACGCGGTCAGCTCGGCGATCTGCTGGAGCGTCGCGTTGATGTCCGCGGTGAGCGTGGTGGTCATCGACTGCACGCTGACCGGCGCGTCACCGCCGACCGGGACGGAACCAACCATGATCTGACGGGATTTGCGTCGCTCGGCGATCGGCCTGGTCCTTACGGACGGGATCCCGAGAGCAACAGAAGTCATTTTCACCCTTGAAGAGTCGGGGACCTCCCCAGTCTAGGCAGTCGCCGTGAGCTCCCGTGCCCGAATCCGTGCCCATTCGTCAGCGTCCAACACCTCTGCCACCGTCTCCGCGGCGGTCACGCTGTGTTCCGAGACGACCGAGGCCACGGTGTCCACGATGCCGGGGAACGGCAGCCGCCCGGCGAGGAATGCCTCGACGCAGACCTCGTTGGCCGCGTTGTAGACGGCCGGGGCCGTGCCCCCCGCCGAGCCGACGTGGCGGGCCAGCGCGACGGCGGGGAACGCCTCGTCGTCGAGGGGCTCGAAGGTCCAGGTGTGGGCCCTGGTCCAGTCGACCGAGGGGGCGGCGCCGGGGACCCGCTCCGGCCAGCCGAGGGCGAGCGCGATCGGCAGCCGCATGTCGGGCGGGCTGGCCTGGGCGACGACGGAGCCGTCGACGAACTCGACCATCGAGTGGACGACCGACTGCGGGTGGACCACCACGTCGATCCGGTCGAAGCCGATGTCGAAGAGCAGGTGGGCCTCGATGACCTCCAGCCCCTTGTTGACGAGGGTGGCGGAGTTCACGGTGATGACGGGCCCCATCGACCAGGTCGGGTGCGCCAGGGCCTGCTCGGGGGTCACGTCGGCCAGTTGCGACCTCGGCCTGCCGCGGAAGGGGCCGCCACTGGCGGTGACGACCAGTCGCCGCACGGCGGAGGCGTCCGGCCCCGTCGGGCCCGCGGCCCACAGGCACTGGGCGAGGGCGGCGTGCTCGGAGTCGACGGGCAGCAGCCGTCCCGGCTTGGCCAGCCGCTTGACCAGGGGACCGCCGATGATCAGCGACTCCTTGTTGGCCAGGGCGAGCACCCTGCCCGCTTCGAGCGCGGCCAGCGTCGAGGTCAGTCCGAGCGCGCCGGTGACGCCGTTGAGGACCACGTCGGACGGCCAGGCGGCCGCCTCCGCGACCCCCTCGGGACCGGCGAGGAGCTTGGGGCTCACCCCGTGCCCGGCCAGGGCCCGCCGCAGGTCGGGCAGGGCGGCGGGGTCGGCGACGGCCACCACGTCCGGCCCGAACTCGGCCGCCTGGCGGGCCAGCAGGTCGACCCTGCCGCCTCCCGCGGCCAGGGCCACGACCCGGAAACGGCCGGGGTTGCGGGAGATGACGTCGAGGGCCTGGGTCCCGATCGAGCCGGTAGAGCCGAGCAGGGCGACCGAGCGCGTGATGTCTGGCTGCACGGCCCCATTCTCTCCGGTCACGTCCCCCGGTCGAACCGCCCACCGGGGATGCGCAGAGCGCAGGAACCCTCGATTTTCACCGAAAGTAGCTACAAGAACACACCTGGTAGTGCAAACTCGGCCCATGACTTCGAGCCTCCCCCTGCTCGCGGGTGCCGTGCTCGTCGCCGGGCTGATCGGCGTCCCCGCGACCGGCACGACGCCCCCCGAGCACCGGCAGACCTCGTACGGGTGGACGGGAGACACCGCCGTCGCCGAGCACCTGGGCGCGGGGAGCGCCGCCGAACGGCGCCGGGTGCTCGCCTACTGGACGCCGGACCGGATGGCCGCCGCCGCTCCGATCGGCCTGCTCGGACCGGTGAGCGGGGTGCTCGGCGCGGTCACCGGCCTGCTCGGGCTGAAGACGGCCTTCGAGACGCCCGCCACGAGGCCCTCCGTCATGAGGGTCGCCACCGTGGGGGCGAGGACCCCGCCCGTCGGCACGACCCGCACCCGGTACGGCGCGCGTGTCGGCGGCGCCCGCTGGGGCGCGGGCGGGCAGGTCGCCCGCACGACGGGGCGGGTGTTCATGACCCTCGGTGGGACCGACTTCGTGTGCTCGGCGAGTTCGGTCAGGAGCGCCAACCTGGACCTGGTGGTGACCGCGGGCCACTGCGTCAAGAACGGCACGGGCGCCTGGGCGGACAACTGGGTCTTCGTACCCGGCTACGACCGGGGGCGCAAGCCGTACGGGCAGTTCACCGCGCGGCGCATGTTCGTGCCGGGCGCGTGGGCGCGCGGTGGCGACGACAGCCACGACATCGGCATGGTCGCGGTCAACCCGAGGGGCGGCAGGCACCTGGCCCAGGTCGTCGGCGTCCAGGACATCGCCTTCGACACCGCCAGGGGACGTCAGACCCACGGTTTCGGCTTCCCCGCCGACCTGCCCTACGACGGCGAGAACCTGGTCTACTGCGCGGGCCCGGTCCGCGACGACCCGCACGGCCAGACCAGCGACCAGGGTCTGCGCTGCGACATGACCGCGGGGTCCAGCGGCGGACCGTGGCTGAGCGGCTTCGACCCGGTGACCGGGCACGGCACGGTCACCTCGGTGAGCAGCTTCAAGTACAGCGACGACCGCGGCACGATGTACGGCCCCTACTTCGGCGAGGCCGCCAGACGGCTCTACGCCGCCGCCCAGAGGTCGTGAGGGTACGGCCCGCGCCCCGGGGCGAGCGGGGCGCGGGCCGTCGTCTCCCTACAGGGAGAGCCCGGTCAGGACCATGACCTTCTCGTAGGTGAAGTCGGCGATGGCGGAGCGGATGCCCTCGCGGCCGACCCCGGACTCCTTGATGCCGCCGTAGGGCATCTGGTCGGCGCGGTAGGACGGCACGTCCCCGATGACCACGCCGCCCACCTCAAGCTCGCGGTTGGCGCGGAAGGCGACGTCCAGGTTGCGGGTGAACACCCCGGCCTGCAGGCCGTACTTGGAGTCGTTGACCGTGGCGAACGCCTCGTCAACGCCGGAGACGGTCTGGACGATCATCACCGGGCCGAAGACCTCCTCGCAGGAGACCTTGGCGTCGTGCGGGACGTCGGCGAGCACGGTCGGGGCGACGGTCGCGCCCTCGCGGGTGCCTCCGGCCAGCAGCTTGGCACCGGCCGCGACGGCCTCCTTGACCCACTGCTCGACGCGCTCCGCGGCCTCGACCGAGACGAGCGGGCCGACCTGCGTCCTGTCGTCCGCCGGGTCGCCGACGACCAGGGCCTCCACGGCGGGCACCAGCCTGGCCAGGAAGTCCTCGCGCACGGACGCGTCAACGATCACGCGCTGTACGGCGATGCAGCTCTGCCCGGCCTGGTAGTTGGAGAACAGCGCCACCCGGGAGGCGGCCCAGTCGAGGTCGGCGTCGGCGAGCACGACCGCGGCGGCGTTGCCGCCGAGCTCCAGCGTGACGTGCTTGCGCGGCACCTGGTCCATGATCGCGTAGCCGACGGGGCCGGAGCCGGTGAAGGAGACCACCGGCAGCCGCGGGTCCTCGACCAGGGCGCCCGCGCGGTCGTTGGGCACGGGCAGGACGGAGAACATGCCTTCGGGCAGCGCGGTCTCGGCCAGGATCTCGCCCAGCACCAGGGAGGACAGCGGCGTGGCGGGGGCGGGCTTGACGATGACCGGCGCGCCGACCGCGATGGCGGGGGCGACCTTGTGGGCCACCAGGTTGAGCGGGAAGTTGAACGGCGTGATCGCCAGGACCGGGCCGTGCGGGACGCGCGAGATGTAGGCGAGACGGCCTGCTGAGCCCGCCTCGGTGTCCAGGCGCATGACCTCGCCGCCGAGCCTGCGGGTCTCCTCTGCCGCGAACCTGAAGGTGGAGATCGCGCGGTTGACCTCGCCACGGGCCCAGAAGATCGGCTTGCCGTTCTCCTCCATGATCAGCCGGGCGATCTCCTCGGCGCGCTCGGCCAGGCGGCGCGAGACGTGGGCGAGGGCGTCGGCCCGCACGTGGATGGGGAGCGCGGCGGCCTGCGCGCGCACGGCCACCGCCGCTGCGACGGCCTCCTCGACCTGGTCGGCCGTCGGCACTGAGCAGAGGCCGACGACACGGCCGTCATGTGAGTTGGTCACGGTCAGCTCGGCGTCCCCGGTGGCGGGACGGCCGGCGAGCCAGAAGGGGCGCACGTCCATGCTCAGACGGTATGCCAACCCTCACGACGGGGCGTTACTCCACCGCGTACAAGACGGTTGCCGGGTTGCGCCGTTCCGTATGGCCCATCTCCGCTGAAAGGCTGTAACGAAACCGACCCGCTTTATGGATATTCCTATATGACGACGGTTTGAACGATCTTCGCTCTGGCTAAGTCACGGTTGCAACTCCCTCACAGCGGAAGGGCGTGGCCGCATGACCTCTCCGGCGCCGCGCGGGCTGCAGGGTGCCTACCACCTCGGCGAACGGGCGGGCCAGGACGAGCTTCGCGCGCGGCTTCTCGACGTGGCCGGTCAGCTTCTCGAAACCGTCGGCCCGGAAAGCCTGTCGATGCGGCGCATCGCCACCGAGGCGGGGTGCTCGACGACGGTCGTCTACACCATGTTCGGCAGCAAGGAGGGGCTGGCCGAAGCGCTCTACCTTGAGGGGTTCGAGCGGTTCAGGCGGCGCCTTGAGGCCGTACCGCCGCGCAGGAACGCCCTGGAGCACCTCACCGCGCTGGGTCCCGCCTACCGGGAGGCCGCGCTCGCCGAGCCCGGCTACTACGCCCTGATGTTCGAGCGGGCGATCCCCGGCTTCGTGCCGAGCGAGCGGGCCAGGACACTGGCCAGGGCGGCGCTCAACATCCTCGACCGGGTGATCGCCGACTGCATCTCCGCCGGTTACATCATCCCGACGCAGCCGAGGCGGATCGCCGACGCCCTCTGGGCCGCGGCGCAGGGAGCCATCAGCCTGGAGCGGGCGGGCCATCTTCGGGGCGGCGAGACCTACGAGGCGGTCACCTACGCCACCATCTCCCGCTATCGGACCGACAAGTCCTGAACCGCGTTCAGCTCCCCGTGGTCAGCGCGACCCAGAGTTCCGCGCGGGCCCCGGGGTCGTCGAGGTCGCGGCCGAGCAGTTCGGCGACCCGGCGCATCCGGTAGCGCAGGGTGTGCCGGTGCACCCCGAGCCGCTGCGCGGCGGCGTCCCAGTGACCGTTGCAGGCCAGGTAGGCGCGCAGGGACTCCAGCAGGTCGGCGCGGGAGCCGTACTCGCGCAGGGGGGCGAGCAGTGCGGAGGAGAACGCCTCGGCGGCGCCGGGGTCCAGCAGGGACAGCAGCCCCTGGCCCGCCAGGTCGGCGAAGCGCGTCACGCGTTCCGTGCCCCGGCCGGCCGCGGCGAGCGCCCGCTCCGCCTGGTCGAGTCCGGTGCGCAGGTCGTCGGGGCCGACCGGGGAGCCGAGACCGATCCTGCCGTGCTCGGCGAGCGCGGCGGCCACCGCGTCGGCGCGTTCCCTCGGGGCGAGGACGACCACCCGGTCCGCCTCCGTCGCGGCGAAGACGTCGTTGAATTCCGCGACGGTGTCGAGCACCGCCTCCTGGTCTCCGTGGACGGCCAGCACGACCAGCCGGTCCGCGGGCAGCCCCTCCCCCAGCAGGTCGAGGACATCCCGCCCTGCCTCGGTCCGCCCGGCGAGCAGCAGCCTCAGCACGGCCGCGCGGATCCTGCGTTCGGCGGCCAGGTGCTCCCTGCCGTGCTCGATGGCGAGCGTCAGCAGCGACCCGGCGGCGTTGACCACGGTGTGCGCGACCGGCGTGAACGGCCGTTCGACGCCGACCGCGAAGAACCCCCTGACCCTGCGGGCGCCGAGCGGCTGCACGACGACGTGCTCGGCCGGGGTGGACAGTGCCAGGCTCGCCGGGGCTCCACGGCCCGCGGGTTTCCTGAGCTTCTCCAGTTCGGGCAGCAATCGGGTGACGTGGGAGGCGTCCCGGCCCGCCGCGTGCCGTACGGCTCCCGCCTCGTCGAGCAGTACGGCCCAGCCGCCCAGTTCCTGGGCCAGGCGGTCGATCACTGCGGCGGCTCCCTCAGGCCGGAGCGCGGCGCGGGTCAGGCGGCCCTGGGCGGCGAAGGCGCGGCTGATCTCCTCGTACTGCTCGGCGGCGATCAGGTCGCTGACCAGCTTGCTGATCGCGACGAACGGGGTGTCGCGGGGCACCTCGATCAACGGCAGCCCCGCGAGGGCCGCCGCCTCGACCACCCCAGGGGGGATCTCCTCGTGACCGAGGCCGACGCCGAAGCCGAGGCCGGAGACGTTCCTGGCCACGAGCCTGCCGACGTAGGGGGCGGCGTTCGTCTCGTCCAGACGCATGCCGGTGGTCAGCACCAGCTCGCCGCCCTCAAGGAAGGGGGTGGGGTCCTCAAGCTCGCTGACCGCGACCCAGCGGACCGGGTTGTCGAGCGCGTCGTGCCCGGCCAGCACGGCGAGTTTGAGCGGCAGACGCCGCACGACGGTGCGGAGCGTCGGCGCCACAACCACCCCCGGATTTGTACGTTACGGCAGGAGTACCGTCGGTAATTTTGCCATTGTGCATCATCCGCATCCTGGTACGCGCGACATAACGTCACAGCATGAGCACCGTCACCCAGGGCGGCCCCTCGCTTCCTCAGGAGCGCCGGGTCGTCACCGAGATTCCCGGCCCGAGGTCCCGCGAGCTGTTCGCGCGCAAGCAGGCCGCCGTCCCCCCGGGCATCGGCACCACGCTGCCCGTCTTCGTGACGCAGGCCGGTGGCGGTGTGGTCGTCGACGCCGACGGCAACTCGCTGATCGACTTCGGCTCCGGCATCGCGGTGACCAGCGTGGGCAACTCCGCCCCGCGCGTGGTCGAGCGGGTGACCAGGCAGGTCGCGGACTTCACGCACACCTGTTTCATGGTCACGCCGTACGAGTCCTACGTCCAGGTCTGCGAGAAGCTCAACGAGCTGACCCCGGGTGACCACGAGAAGCGCACCTTCCTGCTCAACAGCGGCGCCGAGGCCGTGGAGAACGCGGTCAAGGTGGCGCGGCACGCCACGGGACGCCAGGCCGTCGTCGTCTTCGACCACGGTTACCACGGCCGCACGCTGCTGACGATGACGCTGACCGCCAAGAGCATGCCGTACAAGCACGGATTCGGGCCCTTCGCGCCCGAGGTCTACCGGATGCCGCTGGCCTACCCCTTCCGGTGGCCGACCGGCCCGGAGAACTGCGCCGAGGAGGCCGCGGACCAGGCGATCGACCAGATCGGCAAGCAGATCGGCGCGCAGAACGTGGCCGCCGTGGTGATCGAGCCGATCGCGGGTGAGGGCGGCTTCATCGAGCCCGCCAGGGGCTTCCTGCCGAGGATCGCGGAGTTCTGCCGCGAGAACGGCATCGTCTTCATCGCCGACGAGGTCCAGACCGGCTTCGCGCGCACCGGCCACCTGTTCGCCTGCGAGGACGAGGGCGTCGTCCCCGACATCATCGTCACCGCCAAGGGCATCGCGGGCGGGCTGCCTCTGTCGGCCGTCACCGGCAGGGCCGAGCTGCTCGACAGGGTGCACGTCGGCGGGCTCGGCGGCACCTACGGCGGCAACCCGCTGGCCTGCGAGGCGGCGCTGGGCGTGCTGGAGACCATCGAGGCGGAGGACCTGACCGGCAGGGCCCGTCACATCGGCGAGGTCATGCTTCCCCGGCTCCGGGCCGCCGCGGAGCGCAACCCGGTGATCGGCGACGTGCGTGGCCGGGGCGCCATGATCGCGATCGAGCTGGTCGTCCCCGGCACCAAGGAGCCGCACCCGACGGCGGCCGGTGAGATCGCCAGGAGGTGTCACGCGGAGGGCCTTCTCGTGCTGACCGCGGGCACCTACGGAAACGTTCTGAGATTTCTGCCGCCGCTCGTCATGCCCGACCACCTGCTGGAAGAGGGACTGACGATCCTGGAGAAGATCATTAACGAGATCTGACCGTTTAGATCATCATAAAAGGGGCACCCGGCTTGAGGCTGGGTGCCCCTTTTGATGTGTTACGGAAGGCGCACAGGGAGTGATTTAACCACCGCTTGACACCTACCACACCGATCACGGGCGGAAGCGGCGTTATAACGGTTCCGGTATAAGACTTCGCGATCAAGGACGGGAGGCGTGATGGACTGGCGTCATACCAGGACGGCACGGATCACGGCGACGTTCGACCCGGAGGGTCTGACCAGGGCCCAGTGCGAGGGCGACGCCTGCGTGACCTGTCACAAGAAATGGCCCAGGCCACGGGTCAGGATCGGAAGGCTGCCCGACGACTCCCCGCTGTTCGCCTGTGACGACTGCGCGGGCGCGCTGATCCAGGAGACCGAGGAGAACCTCTACCACCTGCCCCGCAGCGCCGCCTTCTTCTGAGGTTTCTCAGGCCGACATGAGCATCCCGCGCGTCTGCTCCCGCATCCGCCACGGCGAACCGTAGTCGCCGAGCAGGTCCAGGAACGGCACCGCGTCGAACGCCTCGGGACCGAGCACCCCGGAGCCCGTCCAGACCCCGCCCGCCAGCAGTTCGAGCGCGACCACCGGGTGCAGCGCCGTCTGCCAGACCACCGCCTGACAGCCGTACTCCCGCATCGACCACTCGTTGTCCACCACGTGGTAGAGGTAGACCTCCCTGGGCGCGCCGTCCTTGCCGACGCCCTTCACCCAGGTGCCCGCGCACGTCTTGCCGCGCATCCGCTCACCGAGTGTCGCCGGGTCGGGCAGCGCCGCGGCGACCACGTCCCTCGGTGAGGCCTCGACCCCGCCGACCCTGATCTTGCCCGCGTTGTCGAGGCCGAGTTTGCGCAGGGTCTTCAGGACGCCGATGAACTCCTGGCCGAGGCCGTACTTGAACGTCACCCGCCGCGCGTCGATCCAGCGCGGCACGAGCAGGACCTCCTCGTGCTCGACGTTGACGCACTCGACCGGGCCGATCCCCTCGGGGAAGTCGAAGACCTCCGGCTCGCTGAACGGTTCGGTGGTGTGCCATGCGCCGTCCTCCCAGACCACAGGGGGATTCAGGCACTCCTCGATAGTCGTCCAGATCGAGAAGGTCGGTGCGAAGTCGTAGCCCTCGACCACCAGGTTCGACCCGTCGCGGACGCCGATCTCCTCGATGTCGCTGAAGAGGTGCTCGGCGGCGTAGCGCGCGAACACGTCGGCCAGCCCCGGCTCGACCCCCATGCCGACCAGCGCCAGGCGACCCCTGTCCCGCCACCGCCCGGCCAGGGCGAACTGCTCGTCGCCGAGCTTCACCCCCGGCAGCTCGTACGGCCTGCCCGGGTGGGGGCGGGACAGCGACATCGCCATGTCCAGGTAGTCGGCCCCCACGTTGAGCGCGGCCCTGAACAGGGGCATGGTGAAGCGCGGATCGACGGCGTTGAGGAGCACGTCGCAGCGGTGCGCGGTCAGGGCGGCCTCGACCGCCGTCTGGTCGGAGGCGTCCAGCGTGATCGCGCTGAACCGCGGGTCACCGGCTCTGGCCACCGCGGCGGTGGCCCGGCTCTGTTGAGAGTCGGCCACCACGATGTGTTCGAAGAAATCTCGGCGCGCCGCGATGGGGACCACGGCCGAGCCGACGCCGCCCGCACCCACAAGAAGGATTCTCATGGCGGGATCCTATCCACTGACTGGTCAACCAGTCGATATTCGGGACACGATTTCACCAGCGGATCCACGGAAAGCGGGAGGGACGTCCCGGCGCCGGGGGAGCACCGGGACGCCCCGGCTCGGGGAGCGGGTCACGGCCCGTTCAACGATGAACCGTGACCATCCCACTCACTTCGCCAGGTTCTTCCACCTTTTTTCCCATTCGGTGTATTCAGTGCATTCCCCGCCCAACCCACCGCAACCCTTTGTCGGGCGGGTGGCAAAGAGGACACGCTTCAGTTCACGGTCGTCACGCGCGTGGTAGACGTCGCACAGCCGCCTGGCGTCGCCGTCGCAGGCCTTGACGTTGGCGGGCGCGAGACCCGTCCAGGCCGCCGCCGAACGCTGCGTGTTCGCCGAACCGACCCAGTTGAGCCACCGGTAGGCGCAGTTGGGGCTGGTCGAGCCGGTCCCGACCAGCCACGCGTCAGCCCACCCGGTCACCGGCCCCTTCACGGCCGGCTCGATCGTCCTGCCCGCGCGCTCGAAGAGGTCAAGGTGGTACGGCAGCGCCTGGGCCACGTGCGCCTCCCCCGTCGCGAAGGCCTGGATCACCTCAAGGGTGCTCGTCCAGTACACCCGGCGGGAGCCGTCGTGCTCGGCCAGCAGGGCGGTCGCGGCGTCGAGCTGGGCGGGGGTGAGCTGGAAGGGGTCCTTGATCCCCAGCTCCGGCCTGGTCTTCCTGAGCGCGAGGGCGGCGTCGGCGATGCTCAGCGGGGTGTCCCTGACGGCCGACCGCTCCGTCCGGTAGACCGCGTCCGGCCCACCGGGGGCGCCGGGCACACGCATGACCTGGTTGACCCCCCACAGGTAGGGGACGCCGTAGACCTTGCCGCCCGCGTCCCTGGTCGAGGGCAGCTCGCGCAGCCGCCGGGGGATGTCCTTGTAGGCGCGCAGGAGCGTGGTGTCCAGCGGCCTGACCGCGCCCTCGGCGATCAGCTTCCCGGCCAGGTCCGGGGAGGCCGAGATCACGTCGTAGGAGGTCGAGCGTGCCTTCTCCGCCATCTCCTCGCCGGAGCGGACCCGGTCGAGCCTGGTGACCCTGCACCCGGTGAGCTTCTCGAAGGGCGCGACCCAGTCGGCGCTCGCGGTGGCGCCACCGTACTCGACGTGGCCCTGGTAGGTGAGGACCTGCAGGGTGCCCTCCCCCTTGCCGATCGAGGCGGAGGGCTTGGGGGTCGGCGTCGGGGCGAGCGCGGTGGCCGCGGTGGCCGGGGCGCAGAGCGCCAGGGTCAGCGCGCAGGCCAGCGCGCCGAGACGTGTACGCCGGAACCTGTCCCCGCTCACGCGCTTCCCCTTACGACTCGACCTGTCCGGAGCCTATCGGCCCGCGTACGGCACGGCCCCACGGAAGGTCTTCCCGCGGGGCCGCCTCCGTCATCACCGAAAGTGGCTACCGGTTCGTCGGGAAGCCGAGATTGACGCCACCGTGACTCGGGTCGAGCCAGCGGGAGGTGACGACCTTGCCCCGGGTGTAGAAGTGCACGCCCTCGGTGCCGTGGACGTGGGTGTCGCCGAACAGCGACGCCTTCCAGCCGCCGAAGCTGTAGAAGGCCATCGGCACCGGGATCGGCACGTTGATGCCGACCATCCCGACCTCGACCTCGTTCTGGAAGCGCCTGGCCGCGCCGCCGTCGTTGGTGAAGACCGCGGTGCCGTTGCCGTACTCGCCACCGTTGATCAGGTCGAGCCCCTCCTCGTAGGAGGAGACGCGCACGACCGACAGCACCGGCCCGAAGATCTCCTCGCGGTGGACGCGGGAGTCGGCGGGGACGTGGTCGAGGACCGTCGGGCCGAGCCAGAAGCCGGGGGTCTCCTCTGCCGTCGCGCCGCCGCGCACCGGAGTCAGCCGGCCGTCCACGACGAGCTTGGCCCCCTCGGAGACGCCCAGGTCGAGATAGGAGACCACCTTGTCCCGGTGTGCCCCGGTGACCAGCGGACCCATCTCGGAGGCCGGGTCGTCGCCGGGGCCGACGGTCAGCGCCGAGACCCGAGAGACGATCTTGTCGACCAGCTCGTCCCCGACCGGGTCGACGGCGAGCACGACCGAGATCGCCATGCACCGCTCCCCCGCCGAGCCGAAGCCCGCCGAGACCGCGGCGTCGGCCACGAGGTCGAGATCGGCGTCGGGCAGCACGAGCATGTGGTTCTTGGCGCCGCCGAGCGCCTGGACCCGCTTGCCCGCCGCGGTGCCGGTCTCGTAGACGTACCGGGCGACGGGGGTGGAGCCGACGAAGGAGACGGCCTTCACGTCGGGGTGGCCGAGCAGCCGGTCCACCGCGACCTTGTCGCCCTGGACCACGGTGAAGACGCCGTCGGGCAGCCCCGCCTCCTTCCAGAGCTCGGCCAGCAGCAGGGAGGCGGACGGGTCCCGCTCGGAGGGCTTCAGGACGAAGGAGTTGCCCGCCGCGATGGCGACCGGGAACATCCACATCGGCACCATGGCCGGGAAGTTGAACGGCGTGATGCCCGCCACGACACCGAGCGGCTGCCGGATCGAGTAGGAGTCCACCCGGGTCGAGACGCCCTCGGAGAAACCGCCCTTGAGCAGGTGCGGGATGCCGCAGGCGAACTCGACAACCTCGATGCCCCTGGCGACCTCGCCGAGCGCGTCGGAGTGGACCTTGCCGTGCTCGGCGGAGATGAGCCGGGCCAGCTCGTCACGGTTGGCGTGCAGGAGCTCGCGGAAGCGGAAGAGCACCTGCGAACGCCTGACCAGCGAGGAGTCCCGCCAGGCGGGATAGGCGGCCAGGGCGGAGGCGACGGCGGCGTCCACCTCCTCGACCGAGGCCAGGTGGACGTGCCCGGCCACCTCGCCGGTCGCCGGGTCGAAGACCTCGGAGGTACGGCCTCCGCCGGGGACCTCGGTGCGGGCTCCGTCGATCCAGTGGGTGATGTTCTTCACGACGTGACCTCGGCGTTGACGGTTTCGAGCGCGTTGACGATGATCCCGAGGCCCTCCGCGGCCTCGTCCAGGGTCAGGGTGAGCGGCGGAGCCATCCGCAGCACGTTGCCGTACAGGCCACCCTTGCCCGCGAGCAGGCCCGCCTTCTTCGTCTCCTCCATGAACCTGGCCGCCAGCGCGGGCGAGGGCTGCCCGGTCGCCGGATCGACCAGCTCGACGGCGAACATCAGGCCCTTGCCCCGCACGTCGCCGACGATCGGCAGGCGCGGCGCGGCCTCGCGGAGCCCGTCGATGATCAGGGCCCCGGTCCTGGCGGCGTTCGCCTGCAGGTCGTGGTCGAGCACGTAGTCGAGGGTGGCGTTGGCGGCGGCCATGGAGATCGGGTTGCCGCCGAAGGTGGCCAGGCCGGTCGCGTGCAGGCCGTCCATCAGGTCGCCCCGCGCCACGACGCCACCGACCGCGAAGCCGTTGCCCAGCCCCTTGGCGAAGGTCATCATGTCTGGCGTGACGCCGTGGTTCTGGATGCCGAAGAACGCCGAGCCGGTACGGCCCCAGCCGGTCTGCACCTCGTCGGAGATGAACAGGATGCCCTCGGCGTCGAGGACCTCCTTGTAGGCGGCGAACAGCCCGTCCGGCGCCATGGTGAAGCCGCCGACACCCTGGATCGGCTCGGCGATCAGCGCGGCCACGTCACCCCCGACGGAGGTGGCGAGCACGTGACGCAGGTCGTCCACGCAGGCGGCGATGTAGTCGGCGTCGGACAGGCCGCGGAACTGGGCCAGGTGCCGGTCTGCGCCGTGCAGGAAGTGCACGTTCAGCGGCGACAGGGAGTTGTTCTTCCACGAGCGGTTGCTCGTCACGCCGACCGCCCCGAAGGAGCGGCCGTGGTAGCTCTGCCGCATAGCCAGGACCTGGTCTGACTTGCGGGCGTAGGTCGCCAGCAGCAGCGCGGTCTCGTTGGCCTCGGTACCCGAGTTGGTGAAGAACACCTTGGCGTTCTCGATGCCGGAGAGCCGGGCGATCTTCTCGGCGAGCTCGACCTGACCCCGGAGCAGATAGACCGTGGAGGTGTGCACCACCCCGGTGGCGAGCTGCCGCTCGACGGCCTCACGCACCTCGGGCACGTCGTAGCCGATCATGTTGGTCAGGATGCCCGCGAAGAAGTCCAGATAGCTCTTCCCCGACGCGTCGACGACCCGGTTGCCCTTGCCGCCGGCGATCTCGATGGGCTCGTTGTAGTAGAGGGCCAGCCAGTTGGGCATTACCGCACGGTGGCGCGCAAGAAGGTCCGACATACAACGAGTATGTCGGGTTCCGTTACCTGCTCCTACCAGCAGACTGTCGGGATATGGTCGGCAAACCCGTCATATTGTCAGAACACCATTCACCCCTCCGAGCCTGTACGGCTTGCGCCCTGCGACGGTTGGCGCAAGCCGTACAGGATTGCCGGGCGGAGCACCCCCCAGGTTCCCCGCCCTGGCTTCTCGGAGAAGGCGGCCCCGGCAAGGCCGGGACGCCGTGAGTCGCCTGAGCCACGAAGGCCCCGAACGCCACGGGCCCTCGCACCGGCACGCCCGGACGTTCGCCAGACGTGAGCTGTGCCGGCCATGTCCACCTCCACGGGCTCGGGCGACTCGTTAACCATCGTCGCCCATATTTCCTACTTAAGCAATCTGAAATACATGAATTTTTGGCACCCTTCCGTGACATTTCCCTCACCCGTAGGTGTGCTGGCGTTCAGCTTTCCTGAGCACCTCGGTGAGAGCCGAGATGCTGTGCTCGCCGTGGCCCGCCTCGGCCGCCCGCCTCACCAGGTCATGCAGCGGGGCGAGCCAGGCCGTGTCGACGCCCGTCTCCCTGGACAGGTCCTCGTCATGGGCCGCCCCCGCGAGGAAGAGGTTCACGGAGGAGACGGCTTCGGTGTAGTCGCCCGCGTCGATCTCCTCGGCGTAGATCGGCAGCAGGGACTTGATCATGTCCAGCCACTTGCCGGCGAAGCGCACCATCGTGGTCACCTCCAGCCCGCGCGCCTGGACGGCCGCGGCTCCCTGGAAGAAGCCGACAAGCGCGGGCAGCAGCATGGCGCCCACCGCCATCTCGTACAGGGCGGCCAGGTCGGCCTCCTCGCCGAGGTGCACGGTGTCACCGCCCAGCACCCTCAGGGTCGTCCCGAACTCCTCGAAGACCGCCCTGTCGCCGCTGTAGTACAGCAGGGTGTCCGGGGCGCCCACGGCCGAGGGCACGTTCTTGACCGCACCGGCCAGGAACCGGGCGCCGTGGCCGACGGCCCAGGCGGCCGTCTCGCGGGCGTCGGCAGGGGAACCGCTGTTGAGGGTGACCAGGGCCCGCCCGCGCAGCGCCGTACCGGACCGCCGTAGCACCAGCCGGGTGTCGTCGAAGGTGGTCAGGCAGGTGACGACCAGGGGACTCGCCGCCACCGCGTCCTCGACGGCCTCCGCGTGCCTGGCTCCCATGGCGACGAGGGGCGCGGCCTTGGCGGCGGTCCTGTTCCAGACGGTGGTCGGGTGCCCGGCCCTGACGAAGGCCTCGCCCAGCGCCGTGCCCATCGAGCCCAGCCCGATGACGGTCACCGGTGTCACATGCTTCGCGGTCATATGCGTACTCCAGCCATAGAGCGCCCTGTCGGCGCGGACCTGGTTCATGCTGGCTGGGATGCATACATTCCTACAAGTACCTACATTTTTGCCGGGTACCCACATAAATGTCAGTATGGGCCGATGAAGGAGACGAAGAAGCGGACGTTCACCTGCGGTCTCGACGCCGCCATCGCCGTCATGGGAGGCAAGTGGAAGGGACTGATCCTGTTCGCGCTCCAGGACGGCCCCCTGCGCTTCGGGGAGGTACGGCGGGCGGTGCCCGGCATCAGCGAGCGGGTGCTGATCCTGCAGTTGCGGGAGATGGAGGCCACCGGACTGCTGCACCGTGAGGTCTACCACCAGGTTCCGCCGAAGGTGGAGTACTCCCTCACCGAGTTCGGCGACTCCCTCAACGCCGCCATGGCGCCGCTCGGGGAGTGGGGCGAGGAGCACATCGAGCGCATCGAGGCCATCCCGTGGAACGAGGTGGGGTGATGTAGCCGAATCTCGTACATCGTGCGATGAAATCGAACACCGTATTATCGGCCGTATGCTTGAAGGTGTGGAGCAGCCCCTGTCCTCGGTGTGGACCCGTGAGAAGCGTCCTTCGAAGAGCCCGACGCTGAGCCGGGCGCAGATCGTCCGCGCGGCCATGGAGATCCTCGACGCCGAGGGGATGGACGCGCTGAGCATGCGCCGCCTCGGCACCAAGCTCGGCGCGGGCGCCACGAGCATCTACTGGCACGTCGCCAACAAGGACGACCTGCTGGAGCTCGTCCTCGACGAGGTCTTCGGCGAGGTCCCGGCGTTCGACCCCGAGGAGGTCGGCTGGCGCGACGCGGCCTCTGCCTTCGCCTACGGGCTGCGCCACGCGCTCTTCGCGCACCCCTGGTCGGCGGTGCTCATCGGCACCATGCCCAGCATCGGCCCCAACGCCATGCGCCTGTCCGACTGCCTGATGCGCACCTTCGCCAGGGCGGGGTTCACCGGCCTCGGCCTCGACCAGGCGTCCTCGACGCTGATGGCCTACGTGCTGGGCACGACCATGCCGGAGATCGCCTGGCGGACCGCGACCAGACGCTCGGGGCTGAACGACCAGGAGCTCGTCAAGGTGATCCTGAACATCGTGTCCCAGGCGGCCGACGACTATCCGGGGCTGGCCGCCCGCTACGCCGAGCACGCCGACCTCGACCAGGAGGCGACCCGGGCCCTCACCTTCGACTTCGGGCTCACCTGCTTCCTCGACGGCATCGAGGCCCGCCTCAACCAGCGGTGACGGCCCTCAGGCGGTCATCCACTGCTGGATGCGGGTGAGCAGCTCCTGCGCGTCCACGGGCTTGGTCACATAGTCACTCGCCCCGGCCGACAGCGTCTTCTCCCGGTCGCCCTGCATCGCCTTCGCGGTGACCGCGATGATCGGCAGGTCGGCGAAGCGCGGCATCTTACGGATGGCCGCGGTCGCGGCGTAGCCGTCCATCTCCGGCATCATGATGTCCATCAGGACCAGGTCCACGTCCTCGTTGCGCGAGAGCATCTCGATGCCCTTGCGGCCGTTCTCCGCGTAGAGCACCCGCATGCCGTGCAGCTCCAGGATGTTGGTCAGCGCGAAGACGTTGCGCACGTCGTCATCGACGACCAGCACCTTCTTGTCGGCCAGTACGGCGTCGGCCTCCCTGAGCGCGGGAGGCCGCTCGTCCAGGCCGGGCCGTACCAGCGGAAGGACCGCGCCACGCGCCTGGGCCGACAGGTGCAGCGTGATGCGCTCGCGCAGCTCGTCCAGGCTCGGCAGGAGCTCCAGGGACTGGGGGTTCGAAAGACCCTTGAGGAGGTTCTCCTGCGGCCTGGTCAGCGTGCGGGTGTGGTGGGCGAGCACGGGCAGCTCACGCAGCACCGGGTCCTCGTCGAGCCCGCGCAGGAACTCCGCCGTCTCGTCCTGGCGCATCCCCAGGTCGAGCACGATGCAGTGGTGGTCGTCCCGCCTCAGCGTCTCGACCGCGGTCGCGGGGTCGTTGGCCGTGGCCACCCTGACCGGCCCGTGCGTCTCGTCCAGGTCGGCCGCGACGCTCTCGGCGAGCTGGGACAGCAGCCCGCTCTGGCGTGACTCGACGACGAGCAGACGGCGTCCCTCCCCGCCGGTTGGCTCCTCCCCCACCGGGACGGTCACCCTGGCCACGGGCGCGGCGACGGCCGGGACGTCGTGGCGGCCGGGGGCGACGTCCGCGATCGGCAGCCTGAGGGTGAAGATGCTGCCCTGCCCGAGCACGCTGACCGCCCCGATCTCCCCCTTGAACAGCGCCGCGATCTCCCGGCTGATGGACAATCCGAGGCCGGTCCCGCCGTACCTCCTGCTGGTGGTCCCGTCTGCCTGCTGGAAGGCGTCGAAGATCTGGGAGAGGTTCTCCTCGGCGATGCCGATGCCGGTGTCCACGACGTGGAAGGCGAGCACCTCCTGACCGGGGACCCCCAGCAGGTCCGTCTCCCCGATCCGCTCGATGCGCAGCCCGACCGAACCCGCCTCGGTGAACTTCACCGCGTTCGACAGCAGGTTGCGCACCACCTGGCGCAGCCGCTGCTCGTCCATGAGCAACTCGCCCGGCACGTCCGGGGCCACGGTGACGTCGAACCTGAGGCCCTTCTCCGTGGTCAGCGGCCTGAAGGTGGCCTCCACGTAGTCGAGGAGGCGCCGCAGCGGCAGGGGCTCGACGCTGATGCTCATCTTGCCCGCCTCGATCTTGGACAGGTCGAGGATGTCGTTGATCAACTGGAGCAGGTCGGTACCCGCCGAGTGGATGACGTTGGCGTACTCCACCTGCTTGGCCGTGAGGTTGCGGGCCGGGTTCTGGCCCAGCAACTGGGCCAGGATCAGCAGCGAGTTGAGCGGGGTGCGCAGCTCGTGGCTCATGTTCGCCAGGAACTCGCTCTTGTACTTGGAGGCCAGCGCGAGCTGCTTGGCGCGTTCCTCAAGCTCCTGGCGGGCCTGCTCGATCTCCCTGTTCTTCGTCTCGATGTCGCGGTTCTGCCGGGCCAGCAGCTCCGCCTTCTCCTCAAGCTCGGCGTTGGAGCGCTGGAGCTCCTCCTGGCCCATCTGCAGCTCCGTCGCCAGGCGCTGCGACTCGGCGAGCAGGGAGTCGGTGCGGGCGTTGGCGACGATGGTGTTGACGTTGACGCCGATGGTGCCGACGAGTTGTTCGAGGAAGGCCCGGTGCACCGGGGTGAACCGGTTGAGGCTGGCCAGCTCGATCACCCCGAGCACCTGGTCCTCGACGATGATCGGCAGGATGATCAGGTTGACCGGCCCGGCCGCCCCCAGGCTCGACGAGATCGTGAGATACCCGTCGGCGATGTCCTCGACCAGGATCGGGCGCTTGGCCAGGGCCGCCTGCCCGACCAGCGACTCCCCGAAGCCGTAGCGACGGCTGGTGTCCCGGTGACCGTAGCCGCCGACAACCCGGAGCTCGGAACGCCCCCCGGCCTCCTCGGCGAGCAGGAACGTGCCGTGCTGCGCGCGGACCAGCGGCGCCAGCTCGTTCATCACCAGCTCGGCCACGACGGCGAGGTCCCGGTGGCCCTGCATGAGCCCGGAGATGTGGGCCAGGTTGGACTTGAGCCAGTCCTGCTCCTGGTTGGCCAGGGTGGTCTCCCGCAGGGACTTCACCATGGAGTTGATGTTGTCCTTGAGCTCGGCCACCTCGCCGGAGGCGTCCACGGTGATGGAGCGGGTCAGGTCACCCGAGGTGACGGCGCTGGTCACCTCGGCGATCGCGCGGACCTGCCGGGTGAGGTTGCCCGCCAGCTCGTTGACGTTCTCCGTCAGCCGCTTCCAGGTGCCGGAGACCCCCTCCACCTCGGCCTGCCCGCCGAGCCGCCCCTCGCTGCCGACCTCGCGGGCCACCCGGGTGACCTCCGCGGCGAACGACGAGAGCTGGTCGACCATCGTGTTGATGGTGTCCTTCAGCTCCAGGATCTCGCCCCGGGCGTCGACCCGGATCTTCTGCGTCAGGTTGCCCTTGGCGACCGCGGTGGTGACCTCGGCGATGCTGCGCACCTGGGCGGTGAGGTTGTCGGCCATGACGTTGACCGACTCGGTGAGCGCCTTCCAGGTGCCGGAGACCCCCTTGACGTCGGCCTGCCCGCCAAGGCGCCCCTCGGTGCCGACCTCGCGGGCCACCCTGGTCACCTCGTCGGCGAAGGAGGAGAGCTGGTCCACCATCGTGTTGATGGTGTCCTTCAGCTCCAGGATCTCCCCCCGCGCGGAGACCGTGATCTTCTGCGACAGGTCGCCCCTGGCGACCGCGGTCGCCACCTGGGAGATGTTCCGCACCTGGTCGGTGAGGTTGCCGGCCATGTAGTTCACCGAGTCGGTCAGGTCACGCCAGGTGCCGGAGACGCCCTTGACGTCGGCCTGCCCGCCGAGCCGTCCGTCGGTGCCGACCTCGCGGGCGACCCTGGTCACCTCGTCGGCGAAGGACGAGAGCTGGTCCACCATCGTGTTGATGGTGTTCTTCAGCTCCAGGATCTCGCCCCTGGCCGAGACGGTGATCTTCTGCGACAGGTCGCCCCTGGCGACCGCCGTGGTGACCTGCGCGATGCTGCGGACCTGGTCGGTGAGGTTGCCCGCCATGAAGTTCACCGAGTCGGTCAGGTCACGCCAGGTCCCCGCGACCCCGGTCACCTCCGCCTGCCCGCCGAGGCGACCCTCGGTGCCCACCTCGCGGGCCACCCTGGTCACCTCGTCGGCGAACGACGAGAGCTGGTCCACCATCGTGTTCAGGGTGTTCTTCAGCTCAAGGATCTCGCCCCGGACGTCCACCGTGATCTTCTGTGAGAGATCACCGGTGGCCACGGCGGTGGCGACCTGGGCGATGTCACGGACCTGGTCGGTGAGGTTGCCCGCCATGGCGTTGACCGAGTCGGTGAGGTCCTTCCAGGTGCCGGAGACGCCGGGCACCTCCGCCTGCCCGCCAAGCTGCCCCTCGGTGCCGACCTCCCGGGCGACCCGCGTCACCTCCGAGGTGAACAGCGAGAGCTGGTCGACCATGCCGTTGAAGACGGTGGCGATCTCCTTGAGCAGACCGTCGCCCTCGTCGGGCAGCCGGGTGCCGAAGTCACCGTCACGAACCGCGGTGAGCCCCGCCAGGAGCTGACGCAGATCGAGCTCCTCCACACCGGCGGCCTGTGTGGAACCACGTCTCGATCCGTCCGTAGTCTCAACCATGGTCACCACCGCGTTCGTTCGGCCGAGAAAAGGTCAAGTCATCCTAAGGCCAGTGGACGAGGAGACCAGGCGGTTGATGATTAGGCGGGAAATCCGCCAGATCACAGAGAAAGGTCCACTCAAAGAGGGACTTGTCCTTTCAAGCTGTAAAGCGGCGGGCATTCTAACTTACAGGCTGATCGGATACTCTCGGTGGGTGCTCCCAACCATCGCCGACGTTCTCGCCCTGGACACCGTCCGCAGGGGCAACCCACGGGTGGTCGCGGGAGCCGACCGGCTCGACACCCGGGTCCGCTGGGTCCATGTCGGAGAGGTCACCGACATCGCCCACCTGCTGCGCGGCGGGGAGCTGGTGCTCACCACCGGCATCGCGCTGCCCGACGACCAGGAGAGCCTGGCCGCCTACGTCGCGGAGCTGGCCGCCGTCGGGGCCTCAGGGCTGATCGTCGAGCTGGGCCGCAAGTTCATCAGGGAGCTTCCCCGCTCGGTCATCAACGCCGCCGAGGAGCACGGCCTGCCCCTGGTCACCCTCGCCCGCGAGACCCCCTTCGTGCAGATCACCGAGTCGGTGCACGCCAGGATCATCGACATCCAGCTTGAGGAGTTACGCGCCTCCGAGCAGCTCCACGAGGTGTTCACCGAACTCTCCGTCGAGGGCGCCTCCCCCGCCGAGGTGCTCAGCCAGGTCGCGCGCCTGTCCGGGAGCCCCGTGCTGCTGGAGAACCTCGCCCACCAGGTGCTCGCCTGCGAGACGGCGGGCCGCGACACCGGGACGCTGCTGGCGAGCTGGGAGACCCGCTCACGGGCGGTCGCCCCCGAGGGCAGGACCGCCTACGACTCCTCCTCCGGCTGGCTGGTCACCATGGTCGGCGCGCGCGGCCAGGACTGGGGCCGCCTGATCCTGCTCTGCGAGGGCACCCCCGGGCCGCGCGACGTCGTCCTCGCCGAACGCGCCGCGACCACCCTCGCCCTCGGCCGCCTGCTCGAACGCCACCAGGAGTCACTCGAACGCCAGGCCCACGGCACGATCATCACCGGCATCCTGACCCACGCCTACGCCGACCCCGAGGAGGCAGCCGCCCGCGCCAGGGCGGTCGGCGTGCCGCTCACCGGGCGCAAGCTGATCAGCGCGGTGCTGCGCCTGTGCGACCCGCAGGACGCCTCCCTCGAAGGACAGGAGCAGCTCGTACGGCTCGGCGAACTGGCCGAGGCCGCCGCTGCCGCCTGCCGCGACGCCCGCCTGCCCGCCCTGATCGGCGCCCTGGACCAGAACCGCGTCGGCGTCCTGCTCCCCCTGCCCCCGCGGACCCTCGCCGAGCCCTCGCTGACCGCGCTCGCCGACCGGCTGCGCATGACCTTCGCCACACCCTTCGTCCTGGCCGCCGGTTCCGTGGTCGAGTCGATCCGCGACGTACGGCGCAGCTTCCTCGAAGCCGAACAGGTCGCCGACGTGGCCGTCAGGCAACCCGACGGACGGCCCTTCTACCGGCTTCCTGACCTGCGCCTACGCGGCCTGCTGCACCTGCTGAGGGACGACGCCCGCCTGCAGACCTTCGCCGAACGCGAGCTGGGTCCCCTGCTGGCCCACGACGCCCAGCGCGGCGGCGACCTGACCAGAATCCTGCGCATCTACCTCGCCGCGGGCCGCAACAAGGCCGTCGCCGCGCAGAAGGCCCACCTGTCGAGGCCCGCGTTCTACGACAGGCTCCGTAGGCTGGAACGTGTTCTCGACATCGATCTGGACGATGTCGAGTCCTGTCTCTCCCTCCACGTGGCGCTTCTGGCGCTGGAGTCCTTCCGGAGAGACAACCCCCGCACCTGAAAGGCCCCCATGCCCGAGATCCTCGTCCCCGAGGCCGCCGACCTTGCCCGCATGGTCGACGCCGCAGGCGTCTTCGCCGTCCCCGCCGGTGACGTACGGCTGTCGCCCGACGAGCTGGACCCCGCCCAGATCCTCGCGGGCTCACCCCAGGTCTCCTCCGTCGAGCTGTGGTCATCTCCCGACGGCTCCCAGAGCCGGGGAATCTGGGAGATAACCCCCGGCACCGTGACCGACGTGGAGAACGACGAGATCTTCGTGGTCCTGTCCGGCCGCGCGACCCTCGAAGTCGACGGTGGCGCCAGCATCGACCTCGTCCCCGGCTCGGTCTGCCTGCTCTCCGCGGGAGCAAGGACCACGTGGATCATCCACGAGACCCTCCGCAAGGTGTACCACTCCACGTCCTGAACCGGTTTCAATCCGTCGCGGGCCGTACGGAACTCCGTACGGCCCATTGATTCGTATGAGTCGCGTGCGCTGTGTGATTCCTGTGGGAAAGGACACTTTCTCAATACGTTTAGCGTGTTTCGCACACCCCGGTAGGTGGATCTTCGGCACGATGGTCAACCGAAGTCTGATCACCAACGGGGAGAGATATTCATGTCACGACGTTTCGTCGTCGGGATTTCCGCCACAACGCTCGTCGCCACGGCGACTCCCGCCCTGGCGGGGCAGACGGCACTGCCCTTCCCCTCCTCGGCGTTCCCCCTCGGGGCACGGGTCGCCCCGGTGACGAAGCAACTCAACGTGGCCCCCGGGATCGACCTCTTCACCGTACGGCACGGCACCTCGACCCAGGGCTGGACCGTGGCCGTGCTGATGCCCAACGGACACGAGGACGGCGCCCTGGCCACCGCCCAGCGGAAGGCCGCCGAGGTCGAGGCAGCCGGATTCACCCCGGAGATCCAGAGGGTCGTCCAGCCCGCCGCAGCGGACGCCCCCGCCGTGGAACGCTATCTGGTCCGCGTCGGGCAGTGGCCGTTCAAACAGCGCGCCGCGGCGGACAAGGTGGTCAAGGAGCTCAAGGCGTTCGACATCAAGGCCAAGGCCGACTATCTCGGCGACGACGGCCTGGAGAGCACCGGCCCCTGGAACCTGCGCGTGCTGACGATCGACCCCAGGACCTTCAGGGGATCGTTCAAGACGAGCATCGGCAAGAGCATCGCCAAGCGCGAGACCACCAGCTCGATGGGCAAGCCCCTCGGCGCCATCGCCGGCGTCAACGGCGGCTTCTTCAACATCCACACCGTCAAGGAGATCAAGGGCGACCCCATGGGGATCTCCGTGGTCGGCGGCAAACTCCTCAGCGAGGCCGTGGAGGGCCGGACCGGCCTCGTTCTGAACGGCAGGAAAGTCAAGATCACAGAGCTGAAGTCAGCTCTCACGGCCACCTCCTCCGACGGGGAGAAGACCGAAATCCACGGCGTCAACCGGGCACCGGCCACCGACGAACTCGTCCTCTACACCGAGGAGTTCGGGACCAAGACCGCGGCCGACGGCGGCACCGAAGCCGTGATCGACGCCCAGGGAAGGGTCGTCTCGGCCCGCCAGGCGGGCGGCGTCGTCCCCCGCGGCTTCTCCGTGCTGCACGGCACCGGCCTCATGTCCGACTGGCTGCTCGAACACGCCGCGGAGACCGCGACGGTGAAGGTGGACACCAAGGTCATCGACCTGCGGACCAAGCGGGCCGTCCCCCTCACCCCCCAGACGTACGTCATGGCGGGCGGCGTCGGACTGGTCAGGAACGGCCGGATCCACATCTCCGCCCTCGCCGACGGGCAGGCCTCCCTCAACATGATGCTCCGCCGCCACCCCAGGACGATGGCGGGCGTCACCAAGAACGGCGGCCTGATCCTGGCCACGGTCGACGGCCGTGTCCCCGGCGTCACCGTGGGCGCGTCGATGGTCGAGGCCGCCCAGCTGATGCGCTGGCTCGGCGCCAAGCAGGCCATCAACCTCGACGGGGGCGGATCGAGCGCGATGATCGTCCGCGGAAAGGTCGTCAACCGGCCCTCGGACGGCGCCGAACGCCCCGTCGGTGACGGCCTCTTCGTCACTCCCTGACCTTCAAGCCCTTCAACGCCCTGGTCGTCATCGGCCAGGGCGTTGTCATTCCCCCGCCTTGTTTTTGGGCACAAAAAAAGGGGGGCCACAGCCCCCCAACACACTGTCCACACGAAAACAAAGGAAGGGCCACCCGTCAACGAGTGACCCTCCCCTCAAAAGATTGTCCGGCGGCGACCTACTCTCCCACACCGTCCCCGGTGCAGTACCATCGGCGCTGAAGAGCTTAACTTCCGGG
>NZ_JACHJP010000005.1:547973-549845 GCF_014203715.1 Streptosporangium saharense | reverse complement strand
CTCCAAACAATGCTTTTCGAGTCAACCCCGGCTGAAAGCACCCACCTCGAACACATCGAGGAGGTGTATCAACCAAAGGAATCCATCCCCACACCGACAGGTGTGTGGGACGGGTTTGTGCTTCATGCACTGGCTTTTAGCACACTGTTGAGTTCTCAAGAAACGGACGCGTACACCGTCGGCCACTCAACCATCCGGTTGAGCGCCTCAGGGGCGCAACTTCCGCATCTCCACCCTACCATTTCCGGCCGGTCCGTGTCAAACCGCCGCATTCGCGGCCCCTCGACACCAACCCACCAGACCCGCTAGGATCTCGCCGCCCCGCCTCCGGAGCAACCCTTCCAACTTACTCTGACATCCAGCCCCTGTCCAATCGCCCGTGGACGATTCGGACAGACATCCGCCGAAGCAAGGAGTTGGGGTACCGAGCGGGTCGCTGTCTTCGAAGCTCTTCGGCCTCTGCGGCTCGCCGCTCTGCGAGAAGAACATTACCAGGCCCCACGGGTCCCAGAGACAACTTGCCAACCATCCCCAGCACCTGCGCGTCCCAAACGTTCGTAGGGAGACGACCGCGCAAGCGCTTATCAAGCCGTTCGCAATCGCCCCCCGATACGAAGTTGGCACGAGGGTCAGGATTCTGACTCCACCGTGGAGGTGAGCACCATGACCCGTTCAGAGTTCGACGACATCCGCGCGCACATCGACGCGGAAGCCGATCATCCCGGTGACCTGCTCAGGGTCGCCAGGTCCCTGTTGAGCGATCTCGAGGACGCGCAGGCACGCGAGGCCATGCTCCGCGCCCAGCATCTGCGTCTTCTCACCGCCGCCCGCGCGGCGGCCGCCGCAGAGGCGGCCGGGAGCGCGAACCCGCTTTCCTTCATCACAGAAGAGCTCGCCCGGCAGGGCCAGCTCCCCGCCACCGAGGTCGAGGTGGACCAGATCCTGCTGGACGTCCGTACCGCGACCACGCTGCTGGCCCGGCTCGAACAGTCCCCTACGCCGGTCACGACCGGAAGTGGGCCGCGCGTCCGCAGGTGTGCCGGCACGAGTCGCAGTTTCCCCAGATGAGGCGTTCCGAGTCATTGACCTGGGCTTGAACCAAGATCTGTAAGACTTCAGGCATGTGGCAGCGGGGGCTGGATTGGGGTGCGACGACCCTCGTGGGGGTCTTCGGCGTCCTGTGGATCGGTGTAGTGGTGTTCGCGGTGGCCGAAGGGCCGATGTGGACGAGTCTCGGGCAGTGCGTCTTCGGGGCCTTCCTCATCGGCTGGTCACTGCACAAGGCGTTCCTGCTTCTCCGTCCCCGCCCCCGGCACAGGGCGCGACACCGCAGGGTCAAGGCCTGACCTGAAGGACCTGGCTAGAAGCCGGTCCTGAACGCGCGCAGTTCGTCCGCCACCTCCCCGCACGGGACTCCGAGGTCGAACCTGCTGAGGAGGAAGATCTCCTCCCCGGTGTCGATCTCCAAGTACTCCGTACGGGAGGTGAAGCGTGTCCGGCTGTCCACGCGTATCCGCTCGACCTCGCTCCACGGCACCCGCCGGGAGCCCGAGAAGCCACGCACCAGGACGAGTCCCTCCCCGTCGGCGCTGAGCCGTACCGGGGCCAGGAGGTCGCGCAGGGCGAGGATGGCGGCGACCAGGGCCGCGGCGCCCGCCAGGATCGCTCCGCGCGGGTCGTCCAGGTTGAGTACGGCCAGCACCGCGAACGCGAGCGCCATGACGGCCTTGACGACGAGGAGTTCCCTGCGCACCCGCCAGCGCAGAATCGGTCCTGACATGTCAGTCACACCTGCACGCTAACCGTTCGGCTTCGTGTCCGGAACAAAAGCGAAAGGCCCTGATCTCTAGGAGATCAGGGCCTTCGTCTCGT
>NZ_JACHJP010000005.1:0-547876 GCF_014203715.1 Streptosporangium saharense | reverse complement strand
CGTAGCGGGGACAGGATTTGAACCTGCGACCTCTGGGTTATGAGCCCAGCGAGCTACCGAGCTGCTCCACCCCGCGTCGGTGTGTCTTTAGACTATCCGCACCCGTGGCCAAGAGCAAATCGCTTACGCGAGGCGGCACTCGGTTTTTCGTGAGACACGGATGGAATAAGCGAAAGGCCCTGATCTCTAGGAGATCAGGGCCTTCGTCTCGTAGCGGGGACAGGATTTGAACCTGCGACCTCTGGGTTATGAGCCCAGCGAGCTACCGAGCTGCTCCACCCCGCGTCGGTGTGTCTTTAGACTACCCGGCTTTGGCGGTGGAAGCGAACTCAATAGCCGCGGCGCCTCCTAGGAGCTCGCCGAGGGGGACGGTGAGGGGGTGGCTGACGGAGTGGCCGTCCCCGAGGGAGACGGGCTCGGTGACGGCGACGGCGTCGCGGCCGGGGCCGTGGACGACGAGGCGTTCTTCACCTTCTCCAGGGCCTCCTTCAGCGCCTTCTGGGCCTCGCCGTAGGCCGTCCAGTTCGGCGGCTTGGCCTCAAGGGCCTTCTGGGCGTCGTCGTAGGCCTTCTGGGCCTCTCCGATGGCCGTGCTCAGCACGGTGCTCGGCTGGGCGGGCACGTCGGGTCTGGCCTCCGGCCTGTTCTGCTGGGCGCCGTTGCCGAAGACCTGCTCAAGAGCACCCTGGAGGGTCTCGGCGAAGCCGACCTTGTCTCCGAAGGAGACCAGGACCCGGCGGAGGATGGGATAGGGCTCCTGCCCGGAGGAGGCGGCTGTCTCCACGTAGACCGGTTCGATGTAGACCAGGCCACCGGCGAACGGCAGGGTGAGCAGGTTGCCGTAGCGGACCTTCGCGCCACCGATGCCGAGGAGGTTCAGCTCGCCGGAGAACTTGTTCTGGAAGTTGTTCTGCACCTGGCCGGGGCCGGGGATCGTGGTATTCGACGGCATCCGCAGGATGCGCAGCTTGCCGTAGTCGTTACCGGGCGTCGCGTCGACCGACATGAACGCGGCCAGGTTCGGTCCCTGGCGTGGCACGAACGTGGTGGTCAACGAGAAGGTCGGCTCCTCGGTGTCGGGCATCTTGACCGACAGGTAGTACGGCGGCTGCTTGATGTCGTGACCACCGGAGGACGGGTCGTTCGGGACGTTCCAGAAGTCCTGGCCGCTGTAGAAGGCGTTGGGGTCCTGGATGTGGTAGCGGGACAGCACGTCACGCTGGACCTTGAACAGCGCCTCCGGGTAGCGCAGGTGCTGCTTGAGGGCCTCCGACATCTCACTCTTGGGCTTGATGATGCCGGGGAAGGCCTTGCGCCAGGTCTGCAGGATCGGGTCCTTCTCGTCCCAGGCGTACAGCGTGACCGTGCCGTCGTAGGCGTCGACCGTGGCCTTGACGGCGTTACGCATGTAGTTGATGTTGTCGCGCGGCTGCTGCACCACCTGGCGCGGGTCGGTGACCGTGTCGCGGGTCATCGACTCCAGGCTCCTGCTGTCGGAGTAGGGGTAGGAGTTGGCGGTGGTGTAGGCGTCGGCGATCCAGACCACCCTGCCGTCCACGACGGCCGGGTAGGGGTTGTCGTCGAGGCTCAGGAACGGCGCGACCTTGGCGATGCGGTCCTGCGGGTTGCGCTCGTAGAGGATCTTGGACTTGGCGTTGACGTCGCCCGAGAGCAGCAGGTTCGTCTCGCCGTACTTGGCCGCGTAGAGCAGGCGGTTGAAGAACGAGCCGACGGGGACGCCGCCCTTGCCGGTGTAGGTGGTGTTCTGCTGACCGGTTCCGCTGCTCTCCGGGTAGTCGAGCTCCTGGCCGATCTTCCTGTCGCCGCCGACGATGACGTACTCGGGGGCGGCCGGGGACTCGCCGAAGTAGATCCGCGACTCCTTCAGGCCGATCCGCTGGGCCAGAGAGCCGGTGACCGGCATGTCCTTGGCGTCGAAGTCGGGCAGGCCCTGCGAGTCGACCTTGTTGCCGGGCGCGGCCACGAAGCCGTAGCCGTGGGTGTAGACCAGGTGCCGGTTGATCCAGTTGTCCTGCTCCCTCGGCGGCCCGGTCAGCTCACGCACCGCGACGACCGTGTCGCGTGGCTTGCCCGACTCGTCGGGGTAGCGGTCGACGTCGAGCGGGTCGTGGAAGTCGTAGAAGCCTCGGATGCGCTGCTTCTGCTGGTAGGTCTTGGCGACCAGGTTGGGGTCGAGCAGCCGTACACCGGAGATGGAGCTGTCGGTGGTGACGTTGACCTTGGAGGCGTCGCCCTGGGCGGCGTACTCGATGACCTCGGTCTGGTCGATCCCGTAGGCCTTTCTGGTGGCCTCGATGTTGCGCTTGATGTACGGCTGCTCGCGGTCCTGCTGGTTAGGCCGGACCTGGAACTGCTCGACGAGGGCCGGGTAGACCCCGCCGACGAGGATGGCCGACAGGACCAGCAGGCCGAAGGCCACACCGGGCAGCATGCCGCCGGGCCGTACGATGCCGGCGAAGAACAGGATCGCGCAGATGAGGGCGATGATCGCGAGGATGGTCTTGGCGGGCAGCACCGCGTTGACGTCGGTGTAGGAGGCACCGTAGGCGAAGCCTCGGTCGGAGAAGACCAGGCCGTATCCGTCGATCCAGTAGGCGACGGCCTTCAGCAGCACGAAAACACCGAGAAGCACGGAAAGGTGCACTCTGGCCGCGCGGGAGGCGTGCACGCCGGGTGACTGCAGTCTGAAGCCCCCGTACAGGTAGTGCACGATCGCCGCGAGGATGGCCGCCAGGATGACCGCGGTAAACAGGAAGTTCAGCACCATCCTGATGAAGGGATAGGTGAACATGAAGAACGACAGGTCGATGCCGAACTGCGCGTCCTTCTCACCGAACGGCGTCGCGTTGAGAAACTCCAGCCACGTCTTCCACTGCCCCGCGAGTGACGATCCGGAGAACAGGGCCAGCACGCCAGCGCCGATCAGGAAGATCAGCTTGCGGTGCGGGTCGAGGGCCATCCGGTAGCGGTCCGCGCCGCTCGCCCCGCCGAACGTTCCGGGGCCGAACATGGGCCTGGCGCGGTAGGCCAGCAGCATGTTGCCGCCGACGATGCCGACCATGAGCACGGCGCCCACGAAGAAGAGCAGGATCTGTGTAACGACCACACCGGAGAAAACGGCCGTGTAGTCGACCGAGTCGTACCAGAGGTAGTCGGTATATATACCTGCGAAAAGGAAGAACAGCGCGACGATCACAACGATCGCAATCGCGACAGGAAGCAGCAGTCGTGGCCGGCGGGGCAAGCGCATTGCCCTACCGGCTCCGGGGGTCCGGAAGCTCAAGGCCAACCCCTTGTCGTAAAAGAGCACGGTCCGTGTCTGGAAACCTACACCGGTGGGTGTACGACCGTGCTAAGCCGCTCAGGCACGGTCCGGCCACAACCCCCGAAGGTTCCAGGGTTCAACGGTCTCAACGCATGAGATTCCGGATGAGTGCCCCGATACCGCTCGCGGAGCGTCAGCTCGCCGCGCAGGTCGGTACGGTGCCGGTTCCCGTGCGGATCGCGTCGATCGCCTTGACCGCGTCGTGCAGCGTGCTCACCTTGTAGAGCCGCATCCCGTCGGGGACGGATTTGGCCGCCTCCGCGCAGTTGTCGGCGGGGGCGAGGAAGACCGTCGCGCCCGACCTCCTGGCGCCGACCATCTTCTGCTGGATGCCGCCGATCGGGCCGACCTTGCCCTCCGGGGTGATCGTCCCGGTCCCGGCGATCGACTTGCCGCCGGTCATCGGCCCCGGGGTGAGCTTGTCGACGATGCCCAGGGAGAACATCATGCCCGCGCTCGGGCCGCCGACGTCACCGACGTTGATCTTCACCTTGAAGGGGAACTTGTAGCTGATGCGCATGGTGATGCCCACGATCGGCGTGCCGTCCTTGGACGCCACGGTCGGGACGGCCACGGTGAGGCTGTGGTCGCCGCGATTGACCGTGAAGGTGACGGTCTCGCCCGCCTTGTGCCTGCGGACGATGCCAGAGACGCTCTCCCTGTCGGTCGCGGGGACGCCGTCGACGGAGACGATCTCGTCGCCGGTCTCGAAGTGCCCGTCCGCGGGCAGGCCCTTCTGGGTCGAGGCCACGGTCACGACCGAGGTGTAGGGGATCTTCAGCTCGGTCAGCGCCGCCGCGGTCGCGTCGTCCTGGGAGTTCGTCATCTCCTGGGTGTTCTGCTGCTCGACCTCCTCGGCCGTGCTCGTCGGCGGGAAGATCGTCTCCTCCGGAACGACGGCGATCGTGGGGTCGATCCATCCCCTGAGTGCCCTGAAAAGATCGATCCTGTTGTCCGGACCGCCCTGGTAGGCGACGGTCACCAGGCTCAGCTTCCCGTCGGTCGGGTAGGTCTCCCGGCCCTCGATGCTGATCACCGGCTTGCCCTTGACGTCACCGATGGTGTTCTCCGTGGGTCCCGGACTCAGCACGACGTACGGCACGGGCATCAGGGCGCCGACAACACCGAGCAGAAGCGTGAGGAAGCCTGCCACCATCAATGTCAGCGCTCGTCGGGACATGGGAGGAAGCCTATTCCGTGTGACCGGTCAGAAGGCCGCACGCACGCGCCGTCATCTTCCAGATTGTAAGGATCACTCCTCAGCCGCAGCTTCCGACCCATTCGGCCGAGCCATCGGTGAAGAGCTGGTTCTTCCAGATCGGAACCTCGGCCTTGAGATCGTCGATCAGGCGCCTGGATGCCTCGAACGCCTCGCTCCTGTGGGGGGCCGCGACCGCCACGATGACGGCGATGTCGCCGAGGCCGAGATCGCCGACCCGGTGCACGGCGGCCAGCGCGGTGATCGGGAAGTCGGCCACGATCTTCTCCGCGACCCGGCGCAGTTCCTCCTGCGCGCTGGGGTGCGCGGAGTAGGAAAGCCGGGTGACGGCCTTGCCCTGGTCGTGGTCGCGCACGGTGCCCACGAAGATCGCCGTGCCGCCCGCGGCGTGGTCGCCGATCGCGGAGAACACCTCGTCCACCGAGAGCGGGGTGTCGCGGATGTCGAGCAGGCGGATGACGTTCACGGCACAAAGGCTACCCGGCTGGGAAGAACCTCCCCCTGCTTCGGGCCCGAAGGGGCCTCCGAGGGCGTGTCCCGACGCTCGACGCGTGGAACACGCCCCGGGAGGGCTCAGACGCGACGCTTCTTGCGGGCGGCGCGGACGATCGCCGCCGTGCCGAGGACCGCGACGGTCGCGCCGGCGGCGGTGAGCGTGGCCTCCTTGCCGGACAGGCGACGGCCGACCACCGCGTGCTTGCCCTCGCGCAGTTCGAGTAGTTGTGTGAGGGACGCCTCGTTGCTCCAGGTCGGTTTCCACCCGGCTTCGCGGAGCGAGGCGCAGTCGACGACCCAGGGATAGACCACGTAGTGCAGGTCGGTCGCGGGAGCCGGGGTGATGCCGAGGCGGTGCAGGCGCTGGGCCGTACCGAACGTCAGTCCGGCGGGCAGCTCGAACCTGCGCAGGCCGGAGAGCTCCTCCACCTGCTCCTGCTCCAGCCAGCCCTCGCTTCCGACGGCCACGACCCCGGAGACCACGCCGAGGGCGGCCAGCTCAAGGGCTGAGACGAGGTCGTCCACGTGGCAGAACTGCCAGCGGGGGCTGCAGCCCTTGACGCTGAGCAGTCTGGGGGCCTCGAAGTGGCGGGTGACCACGCTGTCGATCCCGGGGCCGACGACGGCGGCCGGGCGAAGCACGGTCACCTCAAGGCCGGGATGGCTGCGCAACGATCTTCTGACCAGCGCCTCGATCTCCAGGTGGTCGCCGACGATGCCGGTGTCCGGCTCGGCCGCGACCGCGGAGTCCTCTGGCAGCGGGACGGGGTTGTCCTCCGCCGCGCCGTACACCATGGCACTGGTGACCAGCACGACGCGGCGCACCCGGGCGGCGGCCGAGGCGGTGAGCACCGTCTGCGCGGCGCGCAGGTTGTAGGCGCGCCGCTCGGCGGGCTCGGCGTCGAGCGCGTAGTCGCCTGCCAGATGGACGAGCACGTCGATGTCGGAGATCCGGTTCGCCAAGAGCGGATCCCGGACGTCGAGCACCCTCCAGGTGACGTCGGACACGTCGCCGCGCTGCTCGTCGATGGCCACGACCCTGCGGAAATCCGCAGACGAGGCGACCTTCGCGAGGAAGGCACGGCCGATTCCCGAGGCCGCGCCGGTTACGGCGACGACCGGGAGCCGGGGGCGTTTCGAGGTAGGCACCAGGTCCTCACTTTGCACTGACCCACCATGCGACGGATAACGTGGCGGTTGTGGACTCCTCCATCCTGCACGAGGTAGAGCGGTGACTGACTTGCCAGGTCGGGAAAACGACCCCAATGAGAATCCGTTCGCCATGTTCGGCGACCCGGAGCAGATCGCGGCGGCCATGCGTCAGTTCGCCGACATGCTGTCCGCCCCGCAGAGCTCCGGTCCCGTCAACTGGGACATGGCGAAGAATATCGCTCGGCACGTCGTGGCCGCGGAAGGCGACCCGAGTGTCATGGAAGGCGAGCGACGTCAGATCGTGGACGCGCTCAACCTCGCCGACCTGTGGTTGAACGAGGCGACCGCGCTGCCCAGCGGGGTGAACAACCCGCAGGCGTGGAGCCGTTCCGAGTGGATCGAGAAGACCGTCCCGGTGTGGCGGCAGCTGTGCGACCCGGTCGCGGCCCGCATGGTCGAGACCATGAGCGGCACGCTCGGCGCCGCGGGCCTGCCCGCCGAGGCCCAGGCGATGGCCGGGCCGCTGATGGGCATGATGAAGCAGATGGGCAGCATGCTCGTCGGTCAGCAGATCGGCCAGGCCCTCGGCTCACTCGCCCGCGAGGTCGTCGGCTCGACGGACATCGGTCTTCCGCTCTCCGAGAACGCCGCCCTGCTGCCCGGTGGCATCGCCGCCTTCGGCCAGGGCCTTGAGACGCCCGCCGAGGAGATCAGGATCTACCTGGCGCTGCGCGAGGCCGCCCACCACCGGCTGTTCCAGCACGTTCCGTGGCTGCGCTCACATCTGCTCGGCGCGGTCGAGGAGTACGCCAGGGGCATAACGGTCGACGTGTCCGCGCTGGAGGAGCAGCTACGCGGTCTCGACATCAACAACCCCGAGCAGCTCCAGCAGGTGCTGAGCGGCGGCAACCTGCTCAAGCCCGAGGAGACGGACCGGCAGAAGGCCGCCCTGGCGCGCCTTGAGACGATGCTGGCGCTGGTCGAGGGCTGGGTCGGCACGGTCGTCGACGGCGCCGCCGACGGCAAGCTGCCCTCCTCGGCCGCCCTCGCCGAGACCGTACGGCGTCGCAGGGCGACAGGTGGTCCCGCGGAGCAGACCTTCGCCACGCTCGTCGGCCTGGAGCTGCGGCCTCGCCGCCTGCGTGAGGCGACCGCCCTGTGGCAGGCGATCGAGCGCGACCGGGGCGTCGACGGGCGGGACGCGGTGTGGAACCACCCCGACCTGATGCCGACCGCGGACGATCTGGACGATCCTGAGCGTTTCGTCAGGGGCGAGCCCGAGCTGGACCTGTCCTCCCTCGGCGAACTGCCCGAGAAGAAGCCCGAGGGCGAGGACGACGACCCCCGGGACGGCGCCGCGTGAACCTGCGTGCGCACGCGCGGGAGGTGCTCGCGACCTGGAACGCGCCCACGGCCGAGGAGGAGACCCTGCGCAGGGAGTTCCTCGACCACGTGCACACCCACGAGGACGCGATGTGGCGTGAGTGCGTCCCCGGCCACCTGACGGCCACGACCGCGGTGATCTCCCACGACGGCGAGCGGGTGCTGCTGACGCTGCACCCCAAGGCCGGGATGTGGCTGCCCATGGGCGGGCACTGTGAGCGCGAGGACGTCTCGCTCGACGGCGTCGCGCTGCGGGAGGCCACCGAGGAGTCGGGCATCGCCGGGCTGCGTCTGCTTCCCGGTCCGCTCGCCCTCGACCGCCACCGGGTCTGGTGCCATCCGCCGCACAGTCACCATCTCGACGTGGAGTACGGTGCCGTCGCCCCCGCCGACGTGGAGGCCGTGATCAGCGACGAGTCCCTCGACCTGCGGTGGTTCCCGATCGAGGAGATCCCCGAGCTGTCCGACGAGGCGACCCGCAGGCTGGCCAGGCGTGCCCGTGAGGTGATGCGTCAGACCTGACCCGGTTTATGTTCCTCTCACGGATCCGTCGATAGGGTCGCCACGTCGGGTGGGTGAGTGAATCGAGGCGCTTTGAGCACGGACACAGCCGGTGGAACGATCCTGGCCCCGGTACGGCGACGGCGCTCGCGCGGGGTTCCCAAGGCCCTGGTCTGGGCGGCCGTCACCCCCTTCGCGGCCTGGGCCGCCGCCAGGGTCACCGGTCTCGAACGCGGTTCGCTCACCGCGCAGCTCATGACGGCGACGCCGTACATCGCGGCGGGGTCGTTGCTGCCCCTGCTGCTGGCGGCGGCGACCCGCCGTCGCGTGGCCACCGCTGTGGCGTTGGTCACCACGGCGGCGCTCGGGTTCAGCGTCCTGCCCCGCGCGTTCGCCTCCGCCGATGCGGCCTCGGGAACGCCGCTGCGGGTGCTCACGCTCAACATGCTGTTCGGTCACGCCGACCCCGGCGCGGTGATGGACCTGGTCAGGAAGCTGCGGCCGGACGTGCTGAGCGCCCAGGAGCTGACGCCGGGGATGGTCGAGGAGCTCGACGCGGCCGGGCTGAAGGACGTCATGTCGCACCGCGTGCTGGAAACGGCCTGGAGCGCGAGCGGCAGCGGTATCTTCTCCCGCTATCCACTCGCCCCGTTGGAGGAACTGTTCCAGCCCATCGGGCACAACATGCCGGTCGCCATGCTCAGCGTCCCCGGGTTCGGGGAGATCGAGTTCGTGGACGTGCACACCTTCCCGCCGCTGGGCAGTCAGGTGCACGAGTGGAACGCGGGACTCGCCGCCTTCCCCGCCGCCTCCCCCGACCGGTTGCGGATCTTCGCCGGTGACTTCAACGCCAGCCTCGACCACGCCGCGCTGCGCCGCTTCGTCAACCAGGGCTACGCCGACTCGGCCGACCGGGTCGGGCAGGGACTCGTCCCGACCTGGCCCGCCAACAACAGGATCCCTCCGGTCATCACCATCGACCACGTCGTGATCGACCAGCGGATCGGGGTGCGGGAGGTCAGCGTCCACACCGTCCCCGGCACCGACCACAGGGCGGTCTTCGCCAACCTGGACCTGCCCCGGATCTGAGTCTTCTCAGACGGAGAGCAGCGCGCGGGTGTTGTCCCAGCCCTCAAGGCCGGGGTCGAGCCTGTGGACGTCGGCGGGGACGCGCAGCCGGTGCCAGCCGGGACCGGTCGCGACCCGCTGGGAGTCGGGGGCCAGCCCGCGCAGGGTCCTGACCGGCTCCGGGTCGTCGAAGCCGATCTCGGCCCAGCCGGGCCAGGGCGTCCGCGCGCCGATCGCGACGGCCCCTCCCTCCACGGCAGGACAGACGGCCAATCCCGCGCTTCCGAGCGCGCGGAAGAGCTTGCCGATCAGCAACGGCGGCAGATCCGGCGCGTCCCCGCTCAGCAGAACCACCTGCCCGGCGTACGGCGCGGCCACCGAAAGCGCCTCGAAGGCGGCCCTGACCAGGGGGGCTCCGGAAAGCTCGGGGATCTCAAGGACCGGGGTGCCCGGCCAGACGATCTCCTCAAGCCCGGGCACACTCGTCACGAGAGCCGGGGTGACGAAGTCGAGACCGCTGACCAGCTCGTAGGTGTCCTCGACGACGGCCGTCAGGAAACTCTGAGGGTCGATCCCCGGTGGGGTCGCCGCCGACATCGACGCCGTGACGACGACCGCGACCAGCCGTTCCTCCGTACGGTCGCCGGGGCTCAACACTCCTCCGCGACACCCGCCGCCATGGAGAACCCCTCAAGGAAGCCCCGTGCCCGCTCGGCCTTGGGATAGTGGTCGACCAGCGCCCAGAAACGAGGTCCGTGGCTCGGCACCAGCAGGTGGACCAGCTCGTGCATGATCACGTAGTCGACCACCCACGACGGCATGCCCCGGAGCCGTGTGGAGATCCTGATGGTGCCGTGATCGGGGGTGCACGAGCCCCAGCGATGCTGCTGGTTGTCGACCCAGCGCACGCTCGACGGCTTGGCCCTCCCGTCGAGATAGCGTGCCGACAGCTCGCTCGCCCGCTCGAAGAGGTCGTCGTCGGAGGGGCGTCTTCGCTGCTCCTTGGCCGCCAGCCGGTCGAGCATCCGGCGCACCCATTGCTCCTCGTCGGTACTGCTCAGCCCTGCGGGGAGCAGCACGATCGTTTTCTCGCCGTCGCGGTATGCGGATACAGTCCGCCGGCGACGAGAACTTCGACGGACCTCGACTGTCTCGGGGGGCACATATGAACGGTAGCCGAGAATCACGAATTCACACCAGAGGGCCGAACACGTTCTGGCTGGTCAATCCCTGTTCGTCGAACGTTCAGCAAGACCGATCGGTTATGGCTGGAGTCCGTCGAACCGGTCGGTCGCCGGTTCTCTCAGGAGCCGCCGAATCTCGGGGCCCGTCGTTCCCGCTGTGCCGCCAGTCCTTCGAGCAGTTCGTCGGAGGCCATGGTGACCGGCTGGGCGAGGGACTCCCAGCGCAGCGCGGCGTCGAGATCGGCGTGTCCGCCGCCCGCGAGGGCGACCTTGGTGAGCCGGGTGGCGACGGGAGCATTCGCCGCGGTCCTCGAAGCGATCTCCAGCACCTGTGCCATCAGTGTCTCCCGGGGAAAGGCCCTGGTGACCAGCCCGGACGCCGCCGCCTCCGCGCCCAGCACGGTGCGGCCGGTGAGCAGCAGCTCCCTGGCGACCCCGACCCCGGCGACCCTGGGCAGCAGATAGGTGGCCGCCATCCCCGGGTGCAGGCCGAGCGAGGTGAAGGGGGCGAGCAGCTTGGCCTCCTCCGCCGCGTAGACCAGGTCGCAGGCCAGGGCCAGGCACAGTCCGGCACCGACGGCGGCGCCGTTGACCGCGGCGATGGTCGGCACCTCGAGATCGGCCACGGACAGCCAGGTCCGGTAGAAGTCCAGCATCCGGTCACGCAGGGCGGGCACACTCTCCGCGCCCCGGTCGGCGAGCCAGGACAGGTCCCCTCCCGAGCAGAACGCGCTGCCCGCCCCGGTGACGACCACGCACCGGACGTCCTTGTCACGGCGCAGATCAGAGATGGCCAGGCGCCACTGCTCCGTCATGCCGTCCGTCATCGAATTGCGCCGGTCCGGGTGGTTCAGGGTGAGCACCACGACGCCGTCGTCACGCCTGTCGATCAAGAGCTCGTCCATGGCGGGAGCGTAGTACACCGAAAGTTATCCACAGGCGGCGGTTGCCTGGGTGGGTTATCCACAGGCGGCGGGAAACCTCTTCGCGATCTTTCAGGGGCGTGGCACGCTGGCGGCCACGGGATCACTGGGTGAGCATCGCGTTCACCCGGGGTCCTCCCCTTCGAGCCTCCGGGCTCCTCGGTTCGATGAGAGGCGGTCACATGAGACCACGTCTGAAGCCCGCCCTGCACAGGGTCATGCGCGACGAGCACACCCTGCAGTTCGGTCTGCGTTCCAGACGTGCGGTGATACTGGCCGACCTGGACCCCGAGGTGCGCCACTGGATCGAGGGCCTCGACGGCGTGCGCGACGTCGAGGAGGTGCTCGCGGAGGCCGATGAGGTGGGGCTCGGCCGGGAGACCGGCCGTGACCTGCTCGACCTGCTGACCAAACATGGCCTGGTCGACGACGCCGCCGCCTCGCCCGGCCCGCTGCGCCTGCTCACCCTCGCCGAACGGGACCTGCTCCAACCCGACCTGGAGGCGCTCTCCCTGTCCCCCGACACGACGGACGGCGGCCTGGCCGTGCTGGAGCGCAGACGAGCCGCCCAGGTCCGGGTGTACGGCGCGGGCCGCGTCGGCGCGCAGATCGTCGCCCTGCTCGCCGCCTCCGGAGTCGGCGGCCTGTGCGTCATCGACCCCGGTACGGCCAGCGGCCGCGACGTCGTGCCCGGTGGCCTGACCCCGGCGCAGGTCGGCACGAGCAGACAGGAGGGCGCGATCGAGCTGGCCAGGCAACTGGCGCCCTCCGTCACCGCGTGGACCGGTGAACGGGCGGCCCGCCTCGCCGACGGCGCCAGGGCACCCGACCTGGTGGTGCTCGCGCCGGTCGATCCCCTCGACGACATGCTGGTCGGCGAGCTGATGGCCCGGCGGATCCCGCACCTGCTCGTCACCGCCTACGAGGGCCTCGGGTCTGTCGGTCCCCTGGTGTTACCTGGACGAAGCACCTGTCTGCGGTGTCTAGATTTGACGCGGCGCGACCGCGATCCGGGGTGGCCGGTCGTCAGCGCCTGTCTCGGTGGCTTTCCCGCGGGGGAGGTCGGGTGTGGCGCGGCCCTGTCGTCTCTGGTCGCCTCGATGGCGACGGGCCACGTGCTTGATTTCCTCGACGGGGAGGAGCCAACTGTGACCAACGGCACAACGGATGTATTGCCAGACTGGCGATGGGAGCGGCGATCCTGGAGTGTTCATCCTCGATGTCGTTGCTTCCGAAACGAGTTGGGTTCGCCAACAATGGTCGCGTCGGCTACCAGCCGCTGACAGACACCACACCGAAGGGAGGGAGCGGCGTCTCACCACGGGGGATACGCCGCGAGCCAAGGTGAGTGACCTTCCGCGCCGCGCTGTCGCGCGATCCGCCAAGCTGGCGGCCCTGCCGATTGGATTCGCCGGCCGTACCGCCCTTGGACTGGGGAAACGGATCGGGGGCAAGTCCGCGGAGATCGTCGCCCAGGAGATACAGGAGCGCACCGCCGAGCAGATCTTCAAGGTCCTGGGGGAGCTCAAGGGCGGGGCGATGAAGCTCGGCCAGGCGTTGTCCATCTTCGAGGCCGCGCTGCCCTCCGAGGTCGTCGGTCCCTACCGGGCGACCCTCACCAGGCTCCAGGACGCCGCGCCGCCGCTGCCCGCCTCGACCGTGCACAAGGTGCTCGTCGAGCAGTTGGGTGACGACTGGCGGGAGAACTTCCAGTCGTTCGAGGACCGGCCGACCGCGGCCGCGTCGATCGGGCAGGTGCACAGGGCCGTCTGGCACGACGGCAGGACGGTCGCCGTCAAGATCCAGTATCCCGGCGCCGGCAAGGCCCTGCTGTCCGACTTCAACCAGCTCGCCAGGCTCGGCAAGCTCTTCGGGGTGCTGCTTCCCGGGCTCGACATCAAGGCCGTCCTCAGCGAGCTGCGCGAGCGGATCGCCGAGGAGCTCGACTACCTGCGGGAGGCCGAGGCCCAGCACGCCTTCGCCCTTGAGTTCAAGGACGACCCCGACTTCCTGATCCCGGACGTCATCGCCGCCAACGAGCAGGTGCTCGTCTCCGAGTGGGTTGACGGCATCCCGCTGTCGCGGATCATCACCGACGGCACCAAGCAGGAGCGTGACCGCGCCGGGCTCCAGTTGGTCCGGTTCCTGTTCAGCTCACCCGCACGGGTCGGCATGCTCCACGCCGATCCCCATCCGGGAAACTTCCGCGTCGTCGAGGACGGGCGGTTGTGCGTGCTCGACTTCGGCGCGGTCAACCGGCTGCCCGACGGCTATCCCCCGGCCTTCGGGAAGCTCACCCGGATCTTCAACAACGGCGACATGGAGAACGTGATCCAGGGGCTGCGCGACGAGGGGTTCATCCTCCCCCACATCGAGGTTGACCCCGAGGCGCTGCGGGCCTTCCTCGCTCCCTACGTCGAGCCGACCGCGGTCGAGGAGTTCACCTTCAGCCGCGAGTGGCTGCAGGAGCAGGCCGCCACGGTGACGGACCTGCGCCCGGGAAACGTGGCACGCCAGCTCAACCTGCCGGTTTCGTACGTCCTCATCCACCGTGTGCACGCGGCGGGGTTGGGCGTGCTCTGTCAGCTCGGTGCCACGGCTCGCTTCCGCGCGGAAGTGATCCGCTGGGTTCCCGGCTTCGTCGAAGAAGACCCAGAAGAACAGGCGATGGCCGCGAGCTGACGCCCTCTCTGAATTTCTCTCATATTACGAAATAACACTCTATTCACGACATTCGCGACGTTTCAAAACCACGACTCGTTCACGACGACACTTGTTCGCGAAACCGTTCTCTCCACAGCGCTCTGAGAACTGGGAGCCATGGAGAAGCCGCCGACCCGGCTACCCATGGCTACCCCCGAGCATCCTTGATCGTTCCGGCGCCTCCTGATCCTCTTCGTGCTCTGACCAGCCCGGTTGGCCGCTCCTGTTCTCGGCCGTCCCGGTTCTTGGTCATGCGCTCGGAGGGACTCGGCCGCACACGAGAAACCCCGTGCCCGTAGGGGGTCCAGCGTGTTCTGGAGGGCTTGGCCGTACGCGCGAGGTCATGCGTTCGGAGGGCCGACGATGCTTCGGAGATCACGGCCTTCCGGAAGAACCATGCACCGTCGCGTGTCCGGAAAACCGCGTGTCAGAAAGACGGCATGTCCCAAAGGGCCGTGTGCAAAAGAACCGCTGTATGGAAGGGCCGTACGTTCAACCGCGTACTCGGACGGGCTTGGCCGTGCGCCCAGAGACCACGGACGGAAGAGGCACGCATACCGAAGGACCACCCGCATGGGAGGAACACGTATATGGCAGGCACCGCCTATGTGGAAGGGCCGCCTATATGGAAGCGCTGTGTATGTGAAAGGGCCCCGGATTGGGGAGACGGGCATGCGAAAGGGGTGGCCCGGGGAAGGGGCCACCCCTTGGAAGCGGTTCGCGACCAGCGATGGTTCTCAGCCGACGGCCCGTCCCCGGCCCGGGTCGTTCGGGCGGGGACGAGGTCGTCGGCTGAGATCAGCGCCGATCAGCAACAGCCGGTACTGATCGGCGCCAACCGACACTGACCGGCGCTGCCGGGTGTTGATCAGCGTTGGCTGGAACACGATCAACACCATGCAGGCGGCGGTCGATGAGAACCGGTCTTGATCAGACGAGGCGTAGGAGCGCGTTCCTCAGCCGGACGGAAGCGCGTTCCGCGTCCCGGCGGGCGCGCCGCAGACGCAGCACGCCCGTCACGAGACGCTGCTCCTCAGCCTCCCTGTGAAGCGTTCGTATTCGGTCCCGTACCAGTTCTTCATGCATAGGCATCATGTCGAAACCGGCGGCGGTGTTGTTGGGGGTGATCATTGGAGGTGGTCCTTTCAGGGACGTACGGTCTTTCGGTTGATCAGGTTCTGTGCCGAATCAGGCGGCGACAGGAGTCTTACGGGGACGGCCACGCGGGCGCTTCCTCGGGACGATGGCGCCCCTCAGGATGAGCTCGCCGCCCCAGACACCCCACGGCTCCTCGCGCTCAAGCGCGCGGGCCAGGCAGGCCTGCTGGATCGGGCAGCCTCCGCAGAGCGCCTTGGCGAACTCCACGTCCTCGGGAGACTCCGCGAACCAGAGGTCGGGGTCGGTACGACAGGGGATTGCGGCTTCGTCGATCAGGTCCATGATCGTCTGGGCCCCCATCTGCTTCACCTCTCAGTTAGGTGTTGGTCTTCGGTTACCTCTGGGTGGGGGGACAGGAACAACGCGGACAAACAAGAAGGCCGCGGATCCTGGTGCGGATCCGCGGCCTGAAGGCTCTTTCCCTCGGTCAGGTTATGACCGGAGGTTGCCTCCAGGAATACGGACCACGCCATCCACCAGTGCCGGTGTGCTTGGTCAGTTCGTAGGTGTCCTCAGGAGCCGGAGCGGCGCCTGCGCCAACCGCCACGCGGGCGATCGAAGCAACCGGTCGGCTGCCGAGAACCTGGGTACGGACAGTCGTGTCCTGCTGGAGCTGAGCTTCCCGCTGGACCTGGATCTCCTGTCGCAGCCTGGCCGCGGCACCATCGGCGAGGATGGCGCACGTGCCGAACGACAGGGTGGTGGCAGGACGCATGAAGGCAAGCCCAAGCTGGGACGACATCAGAACGTTCTTCACAGTGGACTCACCTCCATTCGTGGATCGTCGGGCAACAGGAGTGTCCGACTCGCTTGTGCATGACCCTAAACCCCGGCGCCCGGGACGGGCAACATATTTTCTACCTGCAGTTTTACCACTAACTCACACGGATCATGGCTTCCTGGACCACCGACACGGCAAGCTCTCCCGACCGGGTGAACATCTCTCCCTTGGCCAGGCCACGGGCCGAGCTCGACCAGGGTGACTCCTGGGCGTACAGCATCCACTCGTCGACGCGGAAGGGGCGGTGGAACCACATGGCGTGGTCCAGCGAGGCGCCGGAGACGTTCGGGGTTCCCCAGGCCTGGCCGTGGGCCAGCAGTACGGTGTCCACCAGGGTGAAGTCCGAGGTGTAGGCCGCGAGCACCACGTGCAGCAGCGGGTCGTCGGGCAGTTCGGCCTCGTAGCGGAACCAGACGTTCGTCGTGGAACGGCTCAGCGACGGGTCCAGCACGGCCTCCCAGGTGAGGGGGGTGACGTAGCGGGCGTCGAGCGGACGCGGCCTGACCAGCAGGTCCCGCCAGGGAGACTCCTCCCGCACGTCCCGCAGGGCCTGGTGGATCCGCTCCTGGAAGGGCTCAAGCCCCTCGGGGCCGGGCACGTCGGGCATCGTCGTCGCCTGGTGCGCGAGACCGGGCTCGTCGATGTGGAAGGAGGCCGACATGGTGAATATCGCCTTGCCGTGCTGGATGGCCACGACCCTGCGGGTGGTGAAGGAACGGCCGTCCCGCACGCGCTCCACGTTGTAGACGATCGGCACGGCCGGGTCGCCGGGGCGGATGAAGTAGGCGTGCAGCGAGTGGACGTGACGTTCCCGGGGAACGGTCCTGCCTGCCGCGACCAGTGCCTGGGCGGCGACCTGACCGCCGAAGACCCGTTGGACCTCCTCGGCGGGGCTACGGCCCCGGAAGATGTCGAGTTCGATCTGCTCCAGGTCAAGCAGGTCGAGCAGTTCCTTGAGCGCCTGGTTCACGCGTCCTCCGTCTGGTCGGCGGCACGGCAGAGAGCCAGCACCGCCTCGCCGTACCGGTCCATTTTGACGCGTCCTATCCCGGTTATAGAGAGCAGGTCCCTTTCCGTGACGGGGGCACGCTCGGCGATGGCCTGGAGGGTGACGTCGGTGAAGACCACGTAGACCGGGACCTTGGCCTCCTTGGCGACCGAGGCGCGCCAGGTCCTGAGGCTCTCCAGCAGGGCCTCGTCATAGTCGGCGGGGCAGGTGGTGCACCTGCCGAGCTTCTGTTCGGCTGCGGCGACGAGGGTTCTGCCGCAGACGCGGCAGTTGACCGGGGTGGCCACCCTGCGGCGCTCGGTCGAGCTCCCGGACCCCTTGGACACGAACGCGGCGAAGGCCGACGCCGTACGGCCAGAGCCTCCGGAGGAACGTCCCGTGAGGCCGTCGAGAAAGCGGGAGGGTCTCCTTGAGCGGTGCCCACCGGGTGAGCGGGCCAGCGCCCACGACAGCGCCAGGTGCTCCCTGGCCCGGGTGACGCCGACGTACAGCAGGCGGCGTTCCTCCTCGATCTGTTCCGGCGTCTTGGCGTAGACGATGGGCATCATGCCCTCGGTCATCCCGACCAGGAAGACGGCGTCCCATTCGAGGCCCTTGGCGGAGTGCAGGGAGGCGAGGGTCACGCCGTCGACCGGGGGCGCGTGCTGCTCTCCAGCCCTGCGCTCCAGCTCCGCCACGAAGGCGGTCAGGTCCGCGCCCGTGGCGGACATGTCCTCGGCGAGGTCGGCGAGGGCCTTGAGCGACTCCCACTTCTCCCTGGCCCCGCCTCCGCCGGGCGGCACGGGGGTCAGGCCGATCCCGGCGAGGATGTCGTTGACGGTCGAGGCCAGCTCGTCGTCCCGCGCGGCCGAGCGGGCGGCGCCGCGCAGCAGGACGACGGCGTGACGCACCTCGGGGCGTTCGAAGAAACGGTCGGCGCCGCGCAGCAGGTAGGGCACACCCGCCGTGGTGAGGGCCTGCTCGTAGGCCTCCGACTGGGCGTTGACGCGGAAGAGCACGGCGATCTCCCTGGCCGGGACGCCACCGTCGACGAGGGCGCGGATCGCGCGGGCCACCCCGGCGGCCTCTGCCTGCTCGTCGTCGTACTCGGTGAAGGTGGGCTCGGGGCCTTCGGTGCGCTGGGCAACCAGCGTGAGGCGGTGCGGGCTCTTCGACCTGTCGAGCAGCCCGTTGGCGAGGGCGACGACCTGGGGGGTCGAGCGGTAGTCGCGGACCAGCCTGATCACGGCGGCGTCGGGGTGCTCGACGGGGAAGCCGGTCAGATATCTGGGGGTCGCGCCGGTGAAGGAGTAGATCGTCTGGTTGGGGTCGCCGACCACGCACAGGTCGTCGCGCCCGCCGAGCCAGGTGTCGAGCAGGAGCTTCTGCAGCGGGTTGACGTCCTGGTACTCGTCGACGACGAAGTAGCGGTACTGCTGGCGGATCTGCGTGGCCACCTCGCGGTGCTCGGTCATCACGGCGGCGGTGAGTTCGAGGATGGTCTCGAAGTCGACGAGGTGCCGGTCGCGGCGGAGCCGCTCGTAGGCGTCGAAGAGCCGGAAGACCTCCTCGGCGGGCATCGGTGGCGTACGGCCCGCCTTGCGCGCTGCCTCGGCGTAGTCCTCGGGGCCGATCTGGGTGGCCTTGGCCCACTCGATCTCGGAGGCGACGTCGCGCAGCTCCGAGCGGTCGGGGGCCCTCCTGACGAGGCGGAAGGCGTCGGCGAGCAGCGGCAGCTTCGACTCGATCACCTTGGGCGGGTCGCCGCCGATGACGCGCGGCCAGAAGTAGGTGAGCTGGCGCAGCGCCGCGGCGTGGAAGGTGCGGGCCTGCACCCCCGGCGCGCCGAGCGCGCGCAGCCGCTGCCGCAGCTCGCCCGCCGCGCGTGTGGTGAACGTCACGGCCAGCACGCTCTGGGCGTCGACCACCCCGGTGCGTACGGCGTGGGCGACGCGGTGGGTGATCGCCCGGGTCTTGCCGGTCCCCGCTCCGGCGAGCACGCAGACCGGCCCGCGCACCGCCTCGGCCACCGCCCGCTGCTCCGGATCCAGCCCCGCCAGGACGTCGTCTGTGACCACGGGGACTCCTTACACGGGTTGTACGGGCCGGCTGTGAACATCCTGGCAGTCGGTGGCCAAGCTTCGCCCATTCTGGCAACATGCCGCCGTCAACCTACGTCGTTCCGGAAGATGCGTAAAAAGGGCAGTTCCTCCACAATGAGGGGGAATTTTGTGGCTTGAGGGAAGGAAGAAACCTGTGAGAACCGCGGCGACCGTGAGCTCTCTCGCCCTGGCGGCGTTGGTGATCGGCCCCGTGGCGCTACAGACGACCTCCGCCGCGCACGCCTCCCCCACCGAGTCGTCGCACTTCGGCGGCGCGTCCATCACCGCGTCGAAGGCCGTCACGAAGCTGCGCAAGAAGCCGGCAACGCACAAGAGCAAGGGCAAGGCCGACCCGAGCCCCGACCCCTCCGCGTCCGCGAGCGCCTCCGCGGGTTCGACCGTCAAGCCGACGCCCAGCCCGACCCCGAAGCCGACCACCAAACCGACCGCCAGGCCGAAGAAGCCCACGGCCACCCCGAGGGTCGCCTCGACGGACAACCCGCTGCTCGACGGCACCATCATCAACACCGTCGCGTACGGCTCGCACCCCCACCAGCGGATGGACGTCTGGCACCAGACCGACGGCCTCAAGCGGCCCGGGGTCTTCCTGATCCACGGCGGCTGGTGGTCGGGCGGCGACAAGAAGTACATGACCGCGATCACCACCAGCTACGCCGAGCAGGGGTACACGGTCTTTAACCTCAACTACCGGCTGTCCGGCGAGGCGGCCTGGCCCGCGCAGCGCACCGACACGCTCGACGCCATCGCCACCGCGCGCAGGCACGCCGCCCTGTGGTCCTTCGACCCCAACAACTACGTGGTCGTCGGTTTCTCCGCGGGCGGGCACCTGGCCTCGGCCGTCGGCACCTACGGGGACGGGCTGCCCGGGCTGCGCGGGGTCGTCGGCATCTCCCCGGTGACCTCGCCGATGCTGGCCTACGAGGACGGCGCGACCGACGTCTTCGACCTGAACAAGCGCAAGCTGCGCGAGTCGGCCATCCAGCTCGCCGGGGGCTGCGAGCCCGTCAAGTGCCCGAAGATCTGGGCCAGCATGGAGGTCCCGAGGCACGCCAGCAAGGGGGACGTGCCCGAGCTGGCCGTACACTCCCAGGACGAGTTCGTGCCCGCCGAGCACAGCCTGCGGCTCAAGGAGCGGCTGAAGGCCTTCGGGGTGAGCATGACGGTGCTGACCGAGCCCGGGTTCGAGCACAGCACGCCGATGTACCGCCTCCCCGGAGTCGCCGAGACGGTCCAGGACTGGATCGCGGGAAAGTTGCTCTGACCGGCGGGGAAGATGAACGGCTTTCACCTTGTTGCCACTGAGCGCTGAACATCTCATGAGGGGATATCTCACGAAATGGCGCTGACGGTTTACACCGCCACCTGGTGCGGCCCATGTAAGCGGCTGAAGTCCCAGCTCACCCGCGAGGGGATCTCCTACCGGGAGATCGACATCGAGCAGAACCCCGACGCCGCGCAGTTCGTCGAGAGTGTCAACAACGGCAACCAGACCGTGCCGACCGTGCTCTTCGAGGACGGCACGTCCCTCACCAACCCCTCGGTGATCGAGGTCAAGGCCCGGTTGAACGCCTGATCACCAGTCGCCGGTGAGCGGCTCGCCGTACCAGGTCTCGATCAGTCTTCTGGCGATCGAGACCTCGGGCGGCAGGAGCAGTTCACCGCTGTCCAGGGCGGCCCGCAGTTCGGCGCGGCTGAACCAGCGGGCCTCCGCGATCTCGTCGTGGTCGAGCGCGAACTCCGTGGAGACGGCACGTGCGAAGAAGCCGAGCATCAGACTGCGTGGGAAGGGCCACGGCTGGCTGCCCAGGTAGCGGGGCTCGACGACGCGCACGCCGACCTCCTCGGAGACCTCCCTGGCCACCGCGTGCTCAAGCGACTCCCCCGGCTCGACGAAGCCGGCGAGCACGGAAAGCCGTCCCTGGGGCCACTGCGGTCCCCTGGCCAGCAGACACCGGTCGTCCTCGTCGTGCACGAGCATGATCACCGCCGGGTCGACCCGGGGGAAGTGCTGACTTCCGTCCTCGGGACAGACCCGCACGTGCCCTCCGGAGCGCGTCTCGGTACGGCTCCCGCAGCGCGGGCAGAAGGCGTGGGTCGCGTGCCAGGCCTCAAGGGCGACCGCGTAGACCAGCAGTCCGGCGTCCAGGTCCCCCAGCAGCGAGCCGACCTGACGCAGTCCGGCGACGACGTCCGCCCCCTCCTCGATCGCCGAGAGCGCGACGGCCGAGACGATCCGCCCCGAGGCGGAGACGGGCCCGGTGGCCGGGAGCGTTCCGGAGACGGCGAAGTAGGCGATTCCCTCGGCGTCCACGCCGAGCAGGTAGCGCTCCCCCGGTGGCGCCTCGGCCGTGGGCAGCAGGACAAGATCGACCCCGTCCCCGCGCCGCCTGACCAGCGCGCGCCCGTCGTCGACCACGACGACCCGGGTGGCGCCGTCGGCCCACGCGCGGTCGAGCCATTCGGCGTCACCGCGCAGCACGGCGGAGCGGTCGATCGCGCTGCGGGCGAGCAGCAGCGGTCCCAGCAGTCCTTCTTGGGTGGTGATGTCCACGTTGTTCCTGTCTCCCAGACCGACTGGCATCCTACGACGCGTGTCGTGGTCGCCTTCCCAGGGAGGGACGATCACCGCCTGCCAGGCGGAGTGGGGCATATACGGTGAATACCCAGTCGCCCGAGCGACATGATCTCTGTACGGCTAGGATGCAGCAGGTTAGGTTAGGCTTACCTGATTCTCGGGGGTCCACATGCGGCTGTACCTCACCGCACTCAAGCCGACCGACTCGGTCACCGACGGATTCCTGCCGGCGGCGCGCGCACTGGGCTGCGACGTCACCATTCTGACCGACAGACCTGAGCACCATCGGGATTCGGGGGCCGAGGTGCTCGACTGCGACGTCCGCGACGTCCGCGAGGTGATCGACGTCATCACCCACCACCACGCGCCCGGCGCGATCTTCTCCAACTCCGACCACCTGCAGGCGGAGACGGCCCTGGCCGCTGCCTACTTCGATCTGCCCGGCAAGGACTGGCGGGCCTGTGTCGCCGCGAAGAACAAGGCGCTCACCCGCAGGCGCCTGGCCGAGGCGGGCGTCGAGACGGTCCATACCGTACGGCTCGCCCCCGGCGACCCCGTCCCCCGCGACGTGCCGTTCCCTGCGGTCGTCAAACCCCGCGAGGGCGTCGCCAGCGAGGACGTCGTGCTGGTGCGCAACGACGACGAGCTCCAGGAGGCCCTGGACGGGATCGGCGCCAGGCGTCCCGGCGAGGCGCTGGTCATCGAGGAGTATCTCGAAGGTCCCCTGCACACGCTGGAGACGCTCGGCGACGAGAGCGGGACACGGGTGCTGGGCGGGTTCGGGACCACGCTCGGGCCGCTGCCGTACTTCGTGGAGGAGCGGCTCGACTGGGAGTCGCCGCCCGCGGCCGACCACGTGCTGCGGGCGTTGAAGGCGCTCGGCGTGGGCTTCGGGGCCTGTCACACCGAGTACGTGATGACGCAGGCGGGGCCCAGGATCATCGAGGTCAACTACCGCGTGATCGGCGACCACTGCGACTTCCTGCTCGGCAACCTGCTCGGCGTGCCGCTGTTCGAGCGGATCCTCGGCGTCCACCTGGGGCTGGCGGCCGGTGACCTGGGCGGCGCGCGGGGGCACGCGACCGCGCTGAGCGTGGTCGCCCGGCAGGCGGGGGCCGTCGCCGCGGCTCCCGGGCTGGTCACCCCCGCCCCCGGCGCCCCGGTCAGGCTCTGGCACCGGCCGCTGCGCGCCGTCGGCGACCGGATCGAGCCGACCAACACCAACCGTGACTATTTGGGCGTCGTCCGCGCGATCGGCCCCGACCGGGCGAGCGTCGACGCCGCCCTGGCGGCCTTCGAGGCGGACAACCCGTGGGTGATCGTGTGACCGCGCGGGAGCGGTATCTCGCCTCGCGCGTCCTGGACGCGCTGCTGCGCGAGGACTACGGCGGCCTCGCCGGACGGATCACTCGGAGCAAGGACGGCGTCGCGCTGGTCCTGACCGGGGGGCGCAGGGTGCGGCTGGTGCCGGGGTCGCTGTTCCAGGACTTCGTGGTCGCCCCCGAGGAGGCGATCGGCCTGCGCGAGGTCCTGGCGACCCTCAGGGAGGTCGCGCCGCCGCAGGACGGGCCGGGGATCGAGGCGTTCGCCCGGGAGTGCGGGCAGGCGCTGCGCGCTCTCGACCTGCACGCGGCCCACCGTGAGCGGGTGCTCGGCCTGCTGGCCGCCGCCGAGCCGGGGGCGCGGCTGCGGGCCGTACGGTATGAGACGCTTGCTGCTTTTGTCGATCATCCGGTCTATCCGACGGCGCGGTGCAGGAACGGGCTGTCGGACGAGGAGCTGACGGCCTACGCGCCGGAGTTCGCACCCTCCTTCGCGCTGCGCTGGGCGGCCGTGCCCAGGGAGCGGGTGAGCGGCGCGGCCATGCCGTACGCGCCGGGCTTCGCCGAGGTGGGGCTGGCGCCGTCGCTGGCGCGCACGCACGTGCTCTTCCCCGTGCACCCGCTGACCGTCCCCGTGGTCGAGGAGATCCCGTGGGCGATCGTGGCGGCGCGGCCGTATCTTGAGGTCAGGCCCACGCTCTCGACGCGCACGGTCGCGCTCGACGCGGGCACGCACGTGAAGCTGCCGCTGCCGACCAGCACGCTCGGGCTGCGCAACCGGCGCTCCATCAAGCCGGGCACGCTGGCCGACGGCGCCAGGGCCGAGCTGCTGCTGCGGGGTCTGCCGCACCGGGGGGTGCTGCTTGCCGACGAGCAGACCTACGGGCACGCGGGCCACGAGTATCTCGGCTGGCTCGTCCGCCGCCTGCCGCCCGGCGAGATCGTCCCGGTGGCCGCGCTGGCCGCGCCGACCCCCTCCGGCGTGCCCGTCGTCGAGGAACTCGCGGGACGGTGGTACGGCGGGGACGTCGCGGCGCTGCTCGGTGACTACCTCAGGCTGCTGTTCGGCTTCCAGGTGCGGCTCTTCGTCCGGTACGGCACGGCCCTCGAAGCACACCAGCAGAACCTGGCCCTGGTGCTCGGGGACGGCCCGGCGAGGCTGCTGGTCAAGGACAACGACGGGCTGCTGACCTCGCCGGACCGGCTGCTCGCCGCGGGTGTCGCGGTGCCGGACTTCACCGACGAGCGGATGCTGACCGACGATCCGCACGCGCTCGCCGACGTGTTCGTGACGATCACACTGCACCTGGCCGCCGCGGCGGTCGCCTTCTGCGCGCTGCCACCCGTGCAGGCCTCCCGGCTGGTCCGCGACACGCTCGGGGAGGCGCTCGCGGAGTACGGCGAGGACCCGATGGCCCGGCTGCTGAGGGCCAGGACCCTGGAGGCCGCCAGGCTCGTCGGCAAGTCGATGATCATCGCCGGGACCCTGGTCGACAAGGCCCGTACCGGGGCCCGGGACGTGAACAAGTACTACGGCACCAGCGGCCCCAACTACCTGCGCCATCCCCCTCAGGCCATCCAGAACATGACGATGCGAAGGACGCCATGACCAGCCTCGCGCTCGACTCCTGCTCCGCGGCAGTCTCCCCCGCGACCGTCGCCGAGGAGGCGACACTGGCGGCGCTGCTGCGCTGCTGCCTCCGGGAGGTCGCGGGCCCTCGCGGACAGGTCTGGCACGCCGAGCCGTACGTGCTGCTGCGGGTCGCCGACACCGTGCTGCGGGTCAGGGCGCACGGCGGGCTCGCGCTGCGCTTCGAGGGACACCCGGACTGGCTCGACGAGGGCACCTGGCGCCCGCTCGACGCCGACCGGCTCGTCGGGCTCGTGGAGAGCGAGCTCGGCGGCACGAACGAGGAGTTCGCCGCCCAGGTCGGCGCGAGCAGGAGGGCCATGGCGGAGCTGCTGGCGGCCAGGCGGAGCAGGCGGGCGCCGACCGATCCGTGGCTGGCCTCCGAGCAGCGGCTCGTCTTCGGGCACCCGTTCCACCCGAGCCCCAAGGCCCTCGACGGGGTCGGCTGGCTGCGCTACGCGCCCGAGGCGCACGCGAGCTTCCCGCTCAGGCTGCTCGGGGTCCGCGACGACGTGCTGGCCGAGGCGGGCGAGACAGGGCGGCTCGACGAGCTGGCCCCGGCGCCCACGGGATACTCGGTCCTGCCCGCGCACCCGTGGCAGCTCGACCTGCTCGCCGACCGGCTCGCCGCGCCGCTGGCCGACGGCCGTCTCGTCGATCTGGGGTACGGCTCGCGCCCCGCGGTCCCCACCTCCTCGGTCCGTACGGTCTACGACCCTCGGATCGACAGGTGCCTGAAGTTCAGCCTGGACGTGCGGATCACCAACTGCGTCAGGAAGAACGCGTGGTACGAGCTGGCCGGGGCGGTCGAGCTGACCCGGCGCCTGGAACCGGTCTTCGACGACCTGGCGGTCTCCTTCCCGGGGACGCGCTGGCTCGCCGAGCCCGGATACCGCTCGGCGAACCTGGGCACCCGGCTGCTTGAGGGGCTCGGGGTGATCATCCGTACCAGCCCGTGGTCGGTGTGCAGGCCGGGGGTGACCCCGCTGCTGAGCGGCGCGCTGGCCGTACCCGGTCCGGCCCCCGCGGATCCGGTCGGCTGGTGGCGCGCCTACGTCGAGTGTGTCGCGCCGCCGGTGCTGGAGGCCTACCTGCGTCACGGCGTGGTGCTCGAACCCCACCTGCAGAACGTGCTGGTCGGGGTGGACGCGACGGGGCTGCCGGTCGAGGCGATCTTCCGCGACCTTGAGGGGACCAAGCTGGTGGCGGGCAGGCACGACCTGTCCGGGCTGCCGACGCGGGTCGCCGAGGCGCTCACCTACGACCCCGGCAGGGGGTGGGACCGGGTCGTCTACTGCCTGATGGTCAACCACCTGTCCGAGATCGCCGCCTCCCTGGCGGGCAACGGCCCCGTGAAGGAGCTGTGGGCGGTCGCCGGGGAGGTGCTCGCCGAGTACGCGGGCTCCAGGGGGTGGCCGCGTCCGCTGGCCGACCTGCTGGCCGGGGCGCCGCTGCCCGCCAAGGCCAACCTCTCGGTGCGGTGGGCGCGCTCGGCGGACCGGTGGGCGGGGTACGTCCCGGTGGCCAACCCGCTGGCGATGCTGTCGTAGTTCCCCTTGTAGGGCTCTGTCCCGGTCTCCGGAGTTGTCCGGGGGCCGGGCTTTTTTCTGGGCGATTTTTCCCGATATTCGTGCATATTTCTCTCGTTGAGGGCCAACGACACCCATCCAAGGAATGTGCACAAAAGTCATGGCCCATATGGCCCAAGAAGCCGAAATAAGCGACAGAACGCGCTAGACAATTCTTTGATCTTCGTTAATAAACCAAAAGCGTCACCGTAACGATCACCGGGTACCTCACACCTGCCGCCACCAGGCGGATCATGCAGTTCCAATTCTCCGAAATCATCAACGACATGGAATGTGATGACTTCTAGCGGTACCAGACGGGCTTCCACCGTCAATTCCAGCAGGTACGTCCGGGGATTGATCACCGCAGCGGCGACAATCGGTACTTTCCTCGCAATCGCCTGCCAGTCTCCGGCGAATGCCGCGACCGACAACGCGGAAAGCCGCTGGCGCAGCGCGCCCGCAGGCGTCGCCACTCGGAATGTGGCTTTCCGCCTCGACAGCCTTTCCTCCAGGTGGTGCGGTTGCTGGAGAAGGCACTGCAGGTGCCACAACGGCCGTAACGGTTACAACGGCCGTAACGGGTTCAACGGCCGCGACGGTCGTGACGGTCGCAATGGCCGTGATGGCAGGTCGGGCCCGCCCGGAACCCGTGGACCTGAGGGTCCGCAGGGACCGCAGGGTGTTCCCGGCACGCCGGGTGGCCCTCCCGGACCGGTTGGTCCCGCGGGTCCCACCGGCCCGACCGGACCGACAGGCCCCACGGGAGCTACCGGCCCGACCGGACCGCAGGGCCCGGGTGGACCGACGGGACCGACCGGTCCTCAGGGTCCGGGTGGCCCCACGGGTCCGGCGGGACCGACGGGTGCCACCGGCGCCACGGGCCCGGCTGGCCCCACCGGACCGCAGGGTCCGACCGGTCCGCAGGGACCGGCGGGTACTGACGGCGCGACCGGCCCCGCGGGTCCGGCTGGCCCGGCGGGCCCCGCAGGCCCGACGGGTGCCACCGGCGCCACCGGTGCGACCGGCGCCACCGGCCCGGCAGGTCCCGCGGGTGCCGACGGCCCGGCGGGTCCGGCAGGTCCGGCGGGCCCCGCGGGTGCCACGGGTCCGGCAGGACCTGAGGGTCCCGCAGGTCCGGCAGGCCCCGCGGGCGCTGACGGTGCCACCGGTCCGGCAGGCCCGGCAGGCCCCGCGGGTCCGGCGGGCGCTGACGGCGCCACCGGCCCGGCTGGTCCGGCAGGTGCCCAGGGTCCGGCGGGTCCGGCTGGCGCGCAGGGTCCCGCAGGCGCCATCGGCCCGCAGGGTCCCCAGGGTGCCGCGGGTCCGGCGGGTGCCGACGGTGCTCCCGGCCCGGCTGGACCGGCAGGCCCGGCGGGTGCCGTGGGTCCCGAGGGTCCGACGGGTCCGGCAGGCCCCGCGGGCGCTGACGGCGCTCCCGGCCCGGCGGGTCCGGCAGGCCCCGCAGGTGCCACGGGTCCGGCAGGACCGGCAGGTCCCGCAGGCCCGGCGGGTGCCGACGGTGCTCCCGGCCCGGCTGGACCGGCAGGTCCCGCGGGCGCCACGGGTGCCACGGGTGCGACAGGTGAGGCGGGCCCCGCTGGCCCCGCGGGCCCGGCTGGACCGGCGGGTCCCGCAGGACCGGCGGGCCCGGCAGGACCGGCTGGACCTCTGGCCGCTCCCGCGTCGATCGACTCGTCGTTCCTGCTGCTCGACAAGCTGGACGCGTCGATCCAGGACGACGGCACCCTGCAGGTCCGTGACCCTCGTACGACGCCGGCCTGGCACGACCTGTCCACGCTGGCCGGTTACCCGGCCGACGCGAGGTCGGTCTCCACGGCTGTCGTCCTCGACGGCACGCTGCCGTACCTGGCCATCACGGTTCAGGCGGAGAGCGGGCAGGTCGTCCAGACCAGGTGTCTGGTCGGTCTTCCCATCCCGGTGGTCGGAGGCTTCTTCGCCCCCGGCGACCCGCTCGGCCCGCCGGCCTACCCGGCCAACTGCACCGCGTTCACCGATGAGTCACCCTGATCGGATCCGAACCCCGTGAGGGGATGAGGTGATGACCGGATGCCGTGCCCGACCCACCGGGCACGGCATCCGCCGTTTCCCGGCACCTCAGGAATCGAGATAGCGCAGGATCGCCAGGACCCTGCGGCTGTAGCCGGGATCGCGCGGCAGGCCGAGTTTGTCCATGATCGCGTTGATGTGCTTCTCCACGGTGCTCAGCGACACGTGCAGACGGGCGGCGATCGCCGCGTTGACGAACCCCTGCGCCAGGAGCCCGAGCACCTCGCGCTCGCGTCCGCTCAGCCCGTCCAGCGGGTCGGTGCGGGTGGTGCGGGCCAGAAGCTGGCGCACCACCTCGGGGTCGAAGACCGTCCCACCCGCGTGCACCCGCTCCAGCGACTCAAGGAAGTCGGCCACCTCGGACACCCGGTCCTTGAGCAGGTAGCCCACCCGACCGGCGGCCCCGGCGAGCAGTGTGGCCGCGTAGGTCTTCTCCACGTACTGCGACAGCAGCAGGACCCCCACCTCGGGATGGCGCCCCCGGATCTCCAGGGCCGCGCGCACCCCCTCGTCGGTGTGGGTCGGCGGCATCCGCACGTCGATCACGGCCACGTCGGGGCGGTGCCGTTCGACGGCGTCGAGCAGCGCCGAGGCGTCGCCGACGGCCGCGGCCACCTCGTGCCCGGCCTCGTGGAGCAGCCGGACCAGGCCCTCGCGCAGCAACACCGAGTCGTCGGCCAGGATCAGCCGCACGGCGCGTCCTTCGGCAGCGTCGCGACGACCCTGGTCGGGCCGCCCGGAGGGCTGTGGACGTCGAACGTGCCGTCGAGCGCCAGGACCCGCCTGGCCAGACCGGACAGGCCGCCGCCTGAGGGGTCGGCGCCGCCCGCGCCGTCGTCTGAGATCGCCACGCTCACCGTCCGCTCGTCCTCGGTCACGACGACCAGGATTTCACGCGCCCCGGCGTGCTTGACCGCGTTGGTGATCGCCTCCCTGGCGACGAAGTACAGGGCCGTCTCGATCGCGGAGGCGGGACGCCCCACCAGCCCGTAGTGCACGGTGACCGGCACCTGCGTCCGTTCGGCGACCCCGGCTAGCGCGGTGCGCAGGCCCAGTTCGTCCAGGGCGGTCGGGTAGATCCGCCAGGCCACGCTGCGCAGTTCGTCGAGCAGGCGGCGTGACTCGGCGTAGGCCTCCTCGACGAGCGCGGAGGTCCTCGCCGGGTCGGGGTTGCCCCGGGCACGGCCGAGCAGCATGGCCAGTGCGACGCCCCGCTGCTGGACGCCGTCGTGCAGGTCGCGTTCGATCCTGCGCCGCTCGTCGTCCACGGCCCTGACGACGCCGGAGCGGGTCGCGGTCAGCTCGGCGATGCGCCTGCGCATCAGCTCCCGCGTGCCCGGCCCGAGGAAGTGGTCGGCGAGGCGGCGTTCCACGGCCGCCGCGGCGAGGATCCCGAGCACGGTCAGCGCCAGCACGACGGTTCCTCCGGTCACGCCGAGGATTCCGTCGCTGGTCACCAGCCGCACCCCGGGCAGGTTCACCGGTACGGCTCGCGCCCTGCCCCCGGCCAGGTTCCACAGCCCGCCGAACAGGAGCAGCCCGCCGAGGAACAGCCCCGCGGCGCAGCCGTACCCGGAGAGGAGGCCGAACAGGGCGCGGACCGCGAGGTAGCGGCGGCCGGCCCGCCCGGGACGACCGGTCGTCTCGTGGTCGAAGCAGGTGTTCAGCCTGGCCCGTTCGAGGGCGGTCAGCCGGTTCACGATCCGCTCCGCTGCGGGCCGTACGGCGGGCACCGGGTGGAGGAGCAGGGCCACGCAGAGGAGGACCACCTCGGCGAGGCCCAGCACGGCGCCCACGAGCACCCCGACCAGGGCGCGGGCGATCCGGTTACCTGACACGGGCGCGAAGTCTATGCGTCGCGGCGGCGCAGTACGGCATGGCCGAGAGCCGTCGCCGCCACCGTCCAGACCAGCAGCCACACCAGCCCCTGCGAGGCCGGGTAGGGCACCGCGCCGCCCATCGGGGTGTCCGAACTGCCCATGAAGGCCAGCCCCGCGAACAGCGGCATGCGCAGCGAGGCCTCGAAGCCGATCGAGGTGCCCGTCATCACCAGCAGCAGCGGCACGCCCATCAGCAGCATGAACGCCGTGGTCAGGGTGCCCGCCGAGCTGCGTGTCGCGAATCCGAGGCCGAGCGTCGTCACCGAGACCAGGGCGAAGAAGACGCCCATGCTCAGCAGGTCGGGGACGACCTCGGCGAACGGCGCCGTCACCCGCCCGCCGAACACCTCGGCGGACAGCACCAGGTGGACGGCCGCCGTCGCCACGCCCCCGGCGACCACCCCCGCGGCGAACGTCACCGGCGCCAGCACCAGCGCCTTGGCGGCGAGCACCCGGCCACGGACCGGCGTCGCCTGCAGGGTGGTCCTGATGCCTCCCGAGGCGTACTCGGGGGTGATCGTCAGCATCGCCAGCGCGACCAGCCCGAACTGGGCGAAGACCGCCGCCGAGGTCACCGGGTCGCTGGCGGACAGCGTTCCCGGCTGACCGTCGCGCACCAGCTCCGTCACCGTCCCACCGCCGATCGCCAGCGCGCCGAGCACCAGGAACACCGTCATGCAGGCCAGGCACCACCAGGTGGAGCGGACCGAGCGCAGTTTCACCCACTCGGCGGCGGTCGCCCGCGCCAGCTCTCTGGTCCACGTGTTCACACCCGCTCCCTTCGCGCGCCGTACTCGACGCTGTCGGCGGTCAGTTCCTGGTAGGCCTGCTCCAGGGAGGCCTCGCGGGGGCGCAGTTCGTGCAGCCGGATCCCCGCCTCGTGCGCCAGGTCGCCGACATGCTCGACCGTGGCTCCGGTGACGACCAGCTCGTTCTCCCCCGGCCTCTCCCAGCGCAGTCCCGCGGCGCCGAGCCGTACGGCCAGGTCGTCGGCGTGCGGGGTGCGCACGACCACCGCGGTCAGCGAGCCGCGCGCGATGATCTCGGCCAGCGGCGCGTCCGCGATGAGCCGTCCCCTGCCGATCACGACGAGATGGTCGGCGGTGAGCTGCATCTCGCTCATCAGGTGGCTGGAGACGAAGACCGTCCTGCCCTCGTCGGCCAGCGAGCGCATCAGGTCACGCACCCAGCGCACGCCGTCGGGGTCGAGGCCGTTGACGGGTTCGTCGAACATGAGCACCTCGGGGTCGCCGAGCAGGGCGGCCGCGATGCCGAGCCGCTGGCTCATGCCCAGCGAGAGCGCGCCCGCCCTGCCGCGTGCCGCCTTGCCGAGCCCGACCGTCTCCAGGACCTCGGTGACGCGGCGCAGCGGGATGCCGTTGCTGCGGGCCAGCGCCGTCAGGTGCGCCCTGCCGCTGCGCCCCGGGTGCAGGGCGCGCGCGTCAAGCAGCGCGCCGACCGTCCGCAGCGGGTTCCTGATCCGGTGGTACGGCAGGCCGCCGATGAGCGCCGTGCCCGCCGTGGGACGGTCGAGCCCGAGGATCAGGCGCATGGTCGTGGATTTTCCGGCCCCGTTCGGGCCGAGGAAGCCGGTGACCGCGCCCGGTCTGACGTCGAGGGACAGCTCGTCGATCACCGTCCGGTCACCGTACCGTTTGCGCAGGCCGTTGAGACTGATCATGTCCGCAACGCTAGGCGCGACCCCCACGCGCAGACCATGGAGGCGATCCGCCGACCTCGATGGCGGAAAACCGTAACGTGCGGGCCGTCCGGGGAGGGACGGACGGCCCGCACGCGCTCCGGGTCAGACCTGGTTGAGGTACCAGATCTCGTTGCCCGCGACGACTCCGGCGCCGGAGTCGTTGTTACCGGTGATCGTCTGCTGGTCGAGGGTGGTGCCGCTGCCGACAGGCGCGTCGAGCACCTTGCCGCTGTAGCGGTTGACCAGGTAGAACGTGCCGTCGGCGACCCGCTTCAGGGTCCACTGCTGGGTGGTGGCGCTGCCGCAGGTCGCCTGCCTGATCTGGGTGCCGTTGGTCGTGCTGGCCGTGACGAGGTCGAGGCACTTGGCGCTGTTGACGTTCACCAGCTTCCAGTAGGTGCCGCTGGCCTGCAGGGTCCAGCGCTGGCTGGTGGCGCCGGAGGGCGCGTTGTGCGTGACCAGCGCGCCGGAGGCGGTCGAGCCGCCGACGGGCTCGACGTTGTCGTGGCTGGCGAACCCGTGCAGGTAGTAGGAGGTGCCGTTGACCGGGGAGGCGTCGGTGACCTGGTTGAACACCCACTGCTGGTTGGTCGCGCCGGTGTAGGTCTGCTGGGTGACGGCCGCCGGGTAGGCGGCGCCCGCGGTCAGCGCGAGGCCGGAGAGCCAGTCGAAGATGGCGAAGGTGTTCGTGCCGGTCTGCAGGTAGGCGAAGCGCATGCCGTCCTGGCCGTTGCAGGCGTACTGCAGGAGGGTCGTGCCGGGGGTGGTGCCGCTGTAGGCGCTGTCGGCGCACAGCCGGCTGCCGACGTTGATGAACTGCAGCCCGGTGTTGTAGCTCATCAGCCACTTCTGGCTGGGGGTGTCGACGCGGGTGCGCTGGCTCAGCTCGGTCAGCGGCGCGGTCGAGGCGCCGATGGGTTCGAGGGCGCCCCCCGTCGAGGCGTTCGTGATGACGTAGGTGTTGCCCACCTTGGGATGAGGGTCGCTGTCGGCCGTCGAACCCGCGATGAGGTAGGCGCTGTTGGCCGTGTTCCAGTGCGTGGCCAGGTAGCTTCCCGCGGTCGGGGCGGCGTTGTAGTAGTCGTCCCGGTTGCAGTCGGGCAGCCGGTAGTCGTTCCACTGCAGGCAGCTCCAGGTGGGCGTGCCGCCGTAACACATGAGGTCCCACTGGTCGAGGCAGTGCCAGGAGCCGTCGGAGTGCGGCGCGCTGAGCTGCACGGCGCCGAAGCTGTGCCCGAGCTCGTGGGCGATGGCGTTCGCGCCGAAGCAGTTGGGGCTGGCGTCCACCCGGGAGTAGGCGAGGCCGTTGTTGAGGTTGGCCGACCCGGTGGTCAGGTCGTCGTTCTTGATGTCGGAGATCCCGCAGATCACCGTGGACTCGGTGAGCATGAGGTAGTGCCGGTCGTTGCTGTTGTAGCCGAGCGTCTGCAGGGCTGTCTTGCTGGCGTCGAAGTCGGCCAGCGAACCGGCGGGCACCACCACGTTGCGCACGACGGGGACGCACCCGCCACCGGACGCCGTGGTGACGTAGCGGATGTGCCTGCTGCGGTTGGAGGTGGCCGCGGCGTCGTTGAACTGGTCGTCGGCGTTGGCCAGCCAGGCCCGGAACATGGGCAGGAGCTGGGTGTAGCGGTCCGGCATCGACGCCTCGCGCACGTACAGGACCTCGACGCGCTTGCCGCTGGTGCCGTCACCGTCGCAGGCGACAAGCTGGGGGCTGACTTGCGCGTCCCGTGCCGGGACCTTGATGGCCTTCGGGCCGACGCGCTCGCCGAGCCTGGCGCCGGGGAAGACGTCGGACACGACGCCGGGTTTGCCGTCGTCCGGTGGCGCGGCCGAGGCGGCGGGGGGTGAGGCGACCAGGCCTGCCACGGCGAGAACCGACGCGGCGACCAGGGAGAGGTTTCGCCTGAGCTGCATTCCGATGAACTCCGATCGGTACGGATACACCCTCGCAGGGCGATTCACCGGCAATAATCACATTTTATGCATTAAAAGCGTGATTATTGTAAGATTTGTCACACCATGTTGACGCAAGTCGTCAAACGTGTTCACGCACGACAGGGTGAACAGTTGCGGTAAATCCGGCGAACATCCAGAACTCCGCCGCGTCGCCGTACATTCACAGAAAAGAAACCCTGTGAGCTGCGACAACGGAGTGTGCCCACGCCCTTTCCCCACGTGACAGCACTTATCGCGAACATTCACCAGCGATTTCACAGAATCTCCGCGCAGGACGTTTTCCCGCCACACCGGGGAAATCAGGGAAGGATTTCCAGGCGGACGTCGGGAATGTCGTCGTAGAGGTGCGGGGTCGGGGTGATGACGCGCCAGCCGCCTCTCGACTCGGCCAGCAGTACGGCGTGGGCCGCGGCGAGGACGGCCACCAGGTCGGTTCCCCGGGCGGGTCCCGTGCCGTGCCGTTCCAGGTTGGCCGTCAGCTTCGGGCCGAGTCCCGCGGCGTTCGCCACGTCGGCGGCCGTCAGGCTTCCCACGGTCACCACCGGAACCGCGAGCAGGGCCTCCGCCTGCTCGGGCCGCAGAGCCGTCACGCACTGCGCGGCCGCCGCGGGCAGCAGGAGCGTGGTGTTGCGCAGCACCGACTGGCGGACGATCTCGCGTCCGTAGTTGCTCCTGACGTCGAGCAGGTGGCAGACCGCGTCGAGATCGAGGACGTGGCCGGTCAGACCGTCGTCCTGCGGGGTCACCCGGCCTCCCGCGCGAAACCGGTCACGCGACCTCCCGCGCGGAGCCGAACAGGCGGTTGGCGCGCTCGGTGTCGGCCTCGGTGATGTCGTCCTGCCAGCCGGGACCCCACAGCCGCTCCAGGGCCGCCATGCCCTCCCTGATGCGGCGCTGCTCCCGCAGGGCCTCGGCGATGTAACCGGAGGCGTTGCCCGAGCGCTGCGCCTCGTCGGCGAGGTCGTCGGGAAGGGAGATCGTGATCCGCTTGGTCATACCCAGGAGGGTAATCGCGTCATACTCCCGGCGTCCACGAAGCGGTAATCATCCGGCGTGGCAGGTCACGCGGGAGGCAACGGATCAGTCCACCCGGGGAGATTCCGTACGGCTCCGCTTGACCTCGAAGAAGCCCGGCGTCGCCGAGACCAGCAGCACACCGTCCCAGAGCCGTCCCGCCGCCTCACCGCGCGGCACCGGGCTGACCACGGGGCCGAAGAAGGCGTTGACCTGTCCATCGGGCCCCGGGACGTGGATGGCCGGGGTGCCCAGGTCCTCGCCGACCGGGTCGAGACCGGCCCGGTGGCTCAGCAGGAGGGCCTCGTCGTGGCCGGTGCTCTCCGCGGCCTCGGCGAGGCTCGCGTCGAGTCCGAGTTCGGCCAGTGCCCCGCCGTACAGCTCGGGACCGATCTGGACCTTCTCGTGGTGGATGCGGTCGCCAAAGGCGGTGTAGAGGTCGCGCAGGACCGGCGTGCCGTACTTCTGCTCGGCGGCGACGAGCACCCTGACCGGCCCGAGCGTGTCGGTGAGCCACTCCCGGTACCACCCCTCCAGGTTCTCCCGGCCCTCGTTGAGCAGCCACAGGCTCATCACGTGGAAGCGGACCTCCACGTCACGGACGCGTTCGACCTCCAGCAGCCAGCGTGAGGTATTCCACGCCCACGGGCATTTCGGGTCGAACCACATGTCGGCGACGGTCACGTCGTAACTCCTCGGCTGTTTCCCCGTTGGTCTGATTCATCCAACGACCCCGATTGGCTCCACAGAAGGGCCAATTCCTCACGAATCAAAAGAGCCAATGTAGGGTCGGGCCATGGACCCGCACGTCAGCCTCGACGGCCCCGGTGACCTGGCCTCCCGCATCTACCGGCAGCTCCGCGAGGCGATCCTGGACGGCAGGCTCCGGCCGGGGGAACGCCTGCCGCCCTCGCGGGAGCTGGCCCGCCGTCTCGACGTGTCGCGCAACACGGCCTGCGCCGCCTACGAACGGCTGACGGCCGAGGGTTTCCTCACCGCCCGGGTCGGCGCGGGCACCTTCGTCGCCCCCGAACCCGCCCCCGGTCCCGTACGGCGTGGCGCTCCGGCGGGCCGTGGCGTGCGCCCCCGCCCCTTCTGGGACACCCTCCCCCGCGACGCCGAACCCCCGGGAACCCCTCCCCGCTACGACTTCCGGATCGGCAGGCCCGACGGCGAGCTGTTCCCGCTCGCCACCTGGCGCCGCCTCCTCGCCGCCGAACTGCGCGCCTCGACGGTCAGGACCTCCGGGTACGGCGCGCCCGCGGGCCACCCCGCCCTCCGCGAGGCCGTGGCCCGCCACGTCGGCCTGTCCCGGTCCGTACGCGCCGAGGCCGGGGACGTCCTGATCACCCAGGGCGCCCAGCAGGCCCTCGACCTCGTCGGCCGGGTCCTCGTCGAACCGGGTGACCGGGTGGCCGTCGAGGAGCCCGGCTATCCCCCGGCGCGGCTGCTGTTCGCCTCCCTCGGCGCCCGGGTGAGCGGGGTCCCCGTGGACGAGGAGGGGCTCGTCGTGGCCGCGCTGCCCGCCGACGCCCGGCTGGTCTACGTCACCCCGTCGCACCAGTTCCCACTGGGCACGCCGATGTCCCCGGCGCGGCGGACGGCGCTGCTCGACTGGGCCGTCCGCCACGACGCCGTGATCGTCGAGGACGACTACGACAGCGAGTTCCGCTTCGGTCAGCGTCCCCTCGACCCGCTGCAGAGCCTCGACCGGGACGGCCGGGTCGTCTACGTGGGCACGTTCTCCAAGACGCTGCTGCCGATGCTGCGGCTCGGCTTCCTGGTCGCCCCGGCCTCGTTGCGTACGGCGTTGCGCGCGGCCAGGCGGCTGACCGACTGGCACGGCGACCACGCGGCCCAGGCGGCGCTCGCCCGCTTCATCGACTCCGGTGAGCTGTCACGACATGTCAGGAAAGCGACCCGCGTCTACGGCGAGCGCCGGGATCACATCCTGGCCGGTTTGGACGGCTGGCTCGACCCGGTCCCCTCCTTCGCGGGCCTGCACCTGTGCGTCCACCTCGAAGAACACGCGGAAGAAGTGCTTGAGAGGGCGCGTCTGCTGGGAATCGCCGTCGAGGACCTGACCGCCTACCACGCCGAGGACGAAGGCCGTCCCGGCCTGGTCCTCGGCTACGGCGCCATCCCCGCCGAACGCGTCGCCGAAGGGCTGCGGCTGCTGCGAAGCTGTTTCAGCTAACGGCCGGGATCGACTCGACGAGCGCGACCAGGCCGCGTTCGTCGAGCAGGTCCGCGGGCCGTACGGTCTCGTTGAGCCTGACGTAGTGGAAGGCCGCGCTCACCCGCCCGAGCGGAACCCCCGCCAGGTGCGCCCAGGCCAGCCGATAGGCGGCGAGCTGTACGGCTGCCGCCACCTCGGCCTTCTTGCCCTTCGGGGGCCTGCCGGTCTTCCAGTCGACGACCTCGTAACCGCCGTCCGGTGTCTCGAAGACCGCGTCCATCCGGCCCCTGACCAGCCTGTCGGCGATCATGGTCTCGAAGGGGACCTCGACGTCGAGCGGTTCCCTGCCCGCCCACTCGCTCTCCTCGAACCGCTCGCGCAGCTCGGCGAGCTGGATGTCGGCGGCCTCGTCGGCCTCGCCCGTCTCGTCGGCCGAACCGGGCAGGTCCAGCTCGTCGATCAGCCGCTGCTGACCCCAGCGCGACTCCAGCCAACTGTGGAAGGAGGTGCCCCTGCGGGCCAGCGGGGCGGGCTTCCTCGGCACCGGGCGGCGGATGTGCCGGGCCAGGGCCTTGGGGTCGGAGGCGAGCGTGACCAGGGAGGACACGGTCAGGTGGGTGGGCAGCTCGACCCGGCCAGGACCGCGCCGCCGGTTCAGCTCCCGCTCCCTGAGCAGCAGCTCGATGTCCCGCTCCCAGGCCCTGGCCCGCTCCCTGTCCCACCCGCGCAGCGGCGAGGGAACCTCGATCTCGAACTCGTGGGGGTCGTCGTAGTCGTAGGGGTCGTCGGGGAAGGGCACCTCGTCGTCCTCCACGACGAACGCCTCCTCGGCCGCGACGACCTCGGGCTCCTCTGGCTCCTCGGACAGCGCCGCCAGCGCCGCCCTGACCATGTCCGCCCCGTCCCGTACGGCCTCGTAACGCGCCCCGGCCGGGGTGACTGGCCACTCCGACGCGGCGGGCTCGGCCAGCAGCGGGTTGGTCTCCCCCTCCTCAAGCGGGGGCGCCCAGGTCTCGGCCCGTCCGCAGGTGTCGCGGATCTCCACCAGGAAGTCGGACGGGTCGAGCGGCTTCGACCCACCTCCCCAGCGGTAGCCGGAGGCGATCAGCAGGTAGTGGGCCCGGGTGACGGCGACGTAGGCCAAACGGCGTTCCTCAAGCAGCTCCCGTTCGTAGCAGCGCTCGTCGAACTCCCCGATCTCCTCCTTGGACAGACCGCCGAGCCCGGGCAGGTCGGCGGCGTCGCCCCGCAGCGGGTAGGGCAGCCTGCGCGCGTTCTCCGTCCACCTGGGGCTGACGGTCGGCCTGGCAGGGAAGACCGTGCCGACGGTGAGCGTCCCGCCCTTCGACAGCGCCTGGGACATCCCCGGCACGACGACGACCGGCCATTCGAGCCCCTTGGAGGCGTGGACCGTCATCAGCTTGACGCTGTTGCTCTCGCCGACCCGGCCCGCGTCCAGACCGTTCTCCTCCTCGTCAGCGGCCTTCAGGAACGCCAGGAACGCCCCCAGCGTCGGGTCCTCGGAGTCTCCGGCGAAGCGGGAGGCGGCGTCGAGGAAGGCGTCGAGGTCGGCGCGGGCCGCAAAGACACCGGCCGAGCCCCTGGCCGCGACCTCGATGTCCAGGCCTAGCCTGCGTTCGACCTCGGCGACCAGGTCGGGCAGCGGCTGCCCGGTGTGGGCGCGCAGGACCCTCAGCTCCTGGGCCATGGCCACCAGACGGACCCGGGCCAGCGGCGAGAACGCCTCCTGCCACTCGGGACGCTCCGGCAGCTCGTCGAGGGCGTCCACCAGGCTGCCCCGCTCCTCGGCCATGTCCGCAACGACCTGGTCGAGGGGGTCGGCCACGGCGCCCGGGGCGTCCTCGCGGGTCTCCCTGCTCAGCTCGCGCGCCCGGTCGCCCAGCTCCTTCAGGTCGGCGGGGCCGATCCGCCAGCGCGCCCCGGACAGCAGCCTGACCAGGGCGTCCCCTGCCGTCGGGTCGTAGATCACCCGTAGTGTCGCCACGATGTCCGCCACCTCGGGGACGGTCAGCAGCCCGCCGAGTCCGACGACCTCGACCGGGATGCCGCGCGCCTCAAGGGCCCTGCGCAGCGTGGGGAACTGCGACCGTTTGCGGGCCAGGATCGCCACGTCGTGGGGCTGGAGGCACTGCGGCCCGCCCCAGGCGCTCTGCTTTGCCCGTTTGCGCTCGCCGTCGCCCCACGGCAGCCCGTCGGGGGCGCTCTCGCTGCCCAGCAGCCCGGAGATCTTCGCCGCGATCCAGTCCGCCTCGTCCTCGGCGGTCCCGTGGAAGGCGGTCACGACCCGGCCCCGCTCGACCCGGTTGCCACCGGGCACCAGGACCGGCACCTCACGGGCTTCGAGCCGCAGCGGGATCTGCACCCTCGCCGCCACGTCAAGCACGGCGTCGCCGTTGCGGAAGCTGATCGAGAGACGGCGGATCGGGGCGAGCTCCCCCGAGGCCGTCCTGAAGTCGCGGGGGAAGCGGGTGAGGTTGCCCGAGGAGGCCCCGCGCCAGCCGTAGATCGACTGGCAGGGGTCGCCGACCGCGGTCACCGGGTGCCCGTTGCCGAACAGCGAGCGCAGCAGGACGAGCTGGGCGTGGCTGGTGTCCTGGTACTCGTCGAGCAGGACGACGGCGAACCTGCCCCGCTCGATCTCCCCGACCTCGGGGTGCCGCTCGGCGATCCTGGCCGCCAGCGCCATCTGGTCGCCGTGGTCGACGACCTCGCGGCGGCGCTTGAGCCGTTCGTAGGCCTCCACCAGCGGCAGCAGTTGCTCCCTGGCCCGCTGGGTGGCCAGCGGCCTGCGCTGGAGCTGGGTCGGCGTGCCGGGCAGCCCGCCGTACCGCTCGGTCAGCCAGGTGCCGACCTCCCGCACCTCCTTCGGGGTGCGCAGGTGCTCGGCCATCTCCCCGGCGAGGTCGAGCACCGCCCGCGTGACGGTCGCCGGGCCCCACTCGATCTGCTCCATCGGGCCGTCGTAGCCGCTGACCACCCGTCCGGCGAGCTGCCACGCGACGGCCGGGCTGATCAGGCGCATGGTGGGTTCGAGCGCCTCGCGCAGGGCGTGCTCGGTGACCAGCCTGGCCGCGTAGGCGTGGTAGGTGGAGATCGTCGGCTCGCCCTGCAGCAGCTCGGCGGGCACCTGCTCGGCCGCGACCAGCCCGTTGAGCCGCTCCCGCACCCGTACGGCCAGCTCCCCCGCGGCCTTCCTGGTGAAGGTCAGGCCGAGCACCTGCTCGGGGCGGACCAGGCCGTTGGCGACCAGCCAGACGACACGTCCCGCCATGGTCTCGCTCTTGCCCGAACCCGCCCCGGCGACCACGACCATCGGTTCGAGCCCGGCCTCGATGACCTCGGCCTGCTCCGGCGTCGGCGGGAGGATGCCCAGCTTGGCCGCGAGCTGAACCGGGCTCAGCACACCTGGTCTCCGTTCTTGCTGACCGGGCAGCTCGCCCGCACGGCACACGTACGGCAGCCGTCGTTGACCTTCGCGTGGAAGACGGGGCCGGACATCCCGGCTGCCACGGTGTCCACCATGTCACGTGCCCAGCCCGGATCGGTGTCGTCGGCCAGCGGGATCTGGGCCTGTTCCTTCGCGGCGTTCTTGGTCGCGGCGTCGCCGACCTGCACCAGGGCGGCGCCGCCGGGCTCGGTCATCCCGTGGCGTTCGAAGGCGCCGAGCAGCGCGGCGAGCTGGTAGACCCCGAGCTGGGGGTGGCGTTCGAGGTCGGCCTCCTTGGGGCCGTGCTTGCCGGTCTTGATGTCGATGATCACCGCCCGGCCCTCGCCGTCGCGCTCGACCCGGTCGACCCGTCCCTTGATCTGCACGCCCTCGGAGACCGTGGCGACGAACGACTCCTCAAGGGCGATGAGCTCCCTGGGGTTCTCCCGCTGCCAGCGCAGGAACCGGGAGACCATCTCCTCGGCGACCTTGCGCTGCTTGCGGTTGTACCACGCGCCGCCGAAGTCCAGCTCGTGCCAGACGTCGTCGAGCCGCTTGGCGAGCGCCTCCTCGGCCCCCTCGCCGGTCGCCGCGAGCACCGCCAGGGCGTGAATGACCGTGCCCAGACCCCTGGCGACGTCGGTGCCGCCCGCGCCCACGGAGGTCTCCAGCAGCCAGCGCAGGCCGCACTTGGTGAAGTTCTCCACGGCGGACGGCGAGACCCGCACGATGTCGTCCGGCCAGCGCAGCGGACGCTCGTCGGAGATCTCCGTCAGCGCGTACCACTCGTTGGGGTGCGCGCCCGGCACCCCGGCGGCGGCGAGCCTGGCCAGGTGCGCGGCGGCGGCCCCGCGCAGCGCCTGGGGCCGCGTCGGGTCGGAGACGGCCGAGCGCAGGTCGGCGACCAGCGCGGACATGCTCAGCCAGCGGGAGCGCTCGTCCACGACCGTCTCCCCCGTCTCGCCGGGGGCCAGCTCGGCCAGGAACCTGGAGGGCCGCTCGTCGGCGTCGTCCCCTCCGACGGCGGTGACGACCAGTTTCCTCCTGGCCCTGGTCGCCGCCACGTAGAACAGCCGCCGCTCCTCGGCCAGCATCTGCGAGGCCAGCGCCGCCGCGACGGCCGCGGGGTTCTCGTGCTCGGAACCGGCAGCCTTGGCGACCATCTCGTCGGTGCCCAGCACCGATCCCCGCAGCCGCAGGTCGGGCCAGGCCCCCTCCTGCACCCCGGCGACAACCACGACGTCCCATTCGAGGCCCTTGGAGCGGTGCGCGGTCATGATGCGCACCGCCTCGCTGTCGGGGGCGCGCTCGGCCAGGGAGTCGCCGGGGATCTCCCGTGCGACGAGGTCCTCGACGAACACCTCGACGCCCGCGTGCGGCAGCCGGTCCACGAAGCCCGCCGCGTAGTCGAACAGCGCCACGACCGCGTCGAGGTCACGGTCGGCCATCGTGCCCCTGAACCCGCCCGACAGGCTCGTCTCGCTCCACCGCTCCGCCAGCTCGGTCGCGCTCCAGACGCCCCACAGCACGTCCTCGGCCGTGCCGCCACGCCGTACGACCTCGGCGGCACCCGCGATGAGCCTGGCGAGCCGTTCGGCGGGGAGCGCGACGTGCGGCTCGATCCTGACCAGTTCCCGCGCGTCCTTCAGCGCGGCCACCAGCAGCTCGCCCGAGGAGCGGGGGTCGGTCGCGGGGGCCGGGTCGTCGAGGTCGTGCTCCTCGGGGCTGGTCACGGCCTCGTGCTCGGCGACGCGCAACGCCCTGCGCAGCCGCCGCACCCCGATCATGTCGGTGCCGCCGAGCGCCCCGGTCAGCAGTTCCTCGGCCATCGCCTCGTCCAGGATCTCCGGGTCAAGCGCGACCTGGATCAGCCTGATCAGCGGGCGCACCCCCGGCTCCTGGAACAGCGGCAGCTCACCCGCGCTGACCGCGACCGGCACCCCGGCCGCGACCAGCGCCCTGCGCAGCAGCGGGAGCTGACGGGTCGCCGAACGCACCAGCACCGCCATCCGCGACCACGGGACACCGTCCAGCAGGTGGGCCCTGCGCAGCGTGTCGGCCACCAGCGCCGCCTCCTGCGCCTCGCCGTCGGCGACCACGACGTTGACCTCGCCCGGGTCGGCGTCCGGCAACGGCTTCAGGTCGCGGTGCCCGGCGCCCCCGGGAGGAACCGGCAGGCGGGCCGTCACCCGGCGCGAGGCCTTCAGCAGCTCGGAACCGCTGCGGCGGCAGACCCGCAGCGCGACGACGGGGGCCTTGCCGCCGTCCTTCCTCCTGAACCGGTCGGGGAACTCCATGATCCCGCGCACATCCGCGCCACGGAACCCGTAGATCGACTGGTCGGGGTCGCCGACCACGACCAGGTCACGCCCCTCCCCCGCGAGCTGCCCCAGCAGGAACTCCTGGGAGGGGTCGGTGTCCTGGTACTCGTCCACGAAGACCGCGTCGTAGGCCGAACGCTCGCGCAGCCGTACCTCGGGATCCGTCAACAGCGCCCCGGCGGCCCGGATCAGGTCGGCGTAGTCGAGCACCGGCTCCAGATCGAGGTCGAACCGCGCCTGGTAACGGCCCGCGAACCGGCCCGCCGCCACCCAGTCGGGACGCCCGTGCGCCCGGCCGAGCGCGACCACGTCCTCACCGTCCAGACCGCGTTCCGAGGCACGGGCCAGGAAGTCACGCAGCTCCTGGGCGAACCCCCTGGTCCTGAGCGCCTCCCGCATGTCCTGCGGCCACAGCGGGGCGCCGTCCTCAAGCTCGCCGTGGAGCAGACGGCGGATCTCCAGCAGCTGCTCGGGCGCGGTCAGCACCCGGGGCGCGATGTTTCCTGCCAGTACGGCCTCGCGGCGCAGCAGCGCGTAGGCGTAACTGTGGAAGGTCAGCGCGAGCGGTGTCCTGGTCGTACGGCGCACGCGTGCCGTGATGCGCTCCCGCAACTCCTCGGCGGCCTTGCGGCTGTAGGTCAGGACGAGCACCCGCTCGGGGTCCGTCCCCCTGCGCTCGATCCGGTCGACGACGCTCTCCACGATCGTGGTCGTCTTGCCGCTCCCCGGCCCGGCCAGGACCAGCATCGGGCCGCTCTCATGCGCGACAACCGCCCGCTGGTGCTCGTCGAGCACGGGGGCAACAGCCCTCCCAGCGCCCACACGACGCACCAACCGCCAGCCCTGACCACTCACAACTCGTCATTCCACCAGATCCCGGACGATGATCGTGCCGACTCCGCCCCTCCGGCCCCGTCTCTTCGCTGGGGGCCGTGCCCCGGAACGCGCCCACAGGAAAAGCACTGCCACCGGACTTCGATATCGCGAATGGCGATTCATTCACGATAGGTGTCACCGGTCGTCCACATTTGATACCGGCCTTCCAGGGAAAACGACGTATACCCAACTCGTATATCCCTGTTCACCGTCCTGTTCCAGCCTTACGGTCAGCGGTGAATCCGCAGAGAAGAGAAAGGCCAGGGACATGGGAGACCACTCGGGAAAACCCGCCGAGACCGTACCTCTCAAGCCAGGCGAGCTGACGCCGGAGCAGTCTGACCACTCGACGAAGCCGGGAAAGCACGAGAAGCCGAAGCCCGCCCCGAAGAAATGAGCGATTCCCTGCGCGAGCTACTGCGCGATTCCGATGTGCTGACGGCCGAATGGGAGGCGCCGTTGGAGGCGGCTCCCCGGCGATTGTTCCTGCCCGAGATGATGTGGCCCTCCGTCGAAGGAGAACGCATCGTGGTCTCCCGGGCCGACGACCCCGAGGAATGGCAGCGCTGGGCGGATACGGACGTGCCCATCGTCACCCAGTGGGACGACGGCCATCACACCGGCCCCGAGCGCGGCACGCTGGCGACCAGTTCGAGTTCGATGCCCAGCCTGGTGTTCGACATGCTCACCGAACTGTCGGTGTTCGACGGCGCGAAGGTGCTCGAAATCGGCACCGGAACCGGCTGGTGCGCCGCCCTGCTGTCAGCCCGGCTCGGCGAGGAGAACGTCGTCTCGGTCGAGGTGGACGCGGCGGTCGCCGAGGCCGCGCGCAAGGCCCTGGCGATCGCCGGTTGGCACCCGGAGGTCGTCACCGGTGACGGCCTGCTCGGCCAGCCAGGGCGGGCGCCGTACGACCGGATGCTCGTGACGGCGGGAGTCCGGGAGGTCCCCCGCGCGTGGATCGAGCAGACCCGCCCTGGCGGGGTGATCGTGCTGCCGTGGGGGACCGAATACAGCGGGCAGAACGCCGCCGTCCGCCTGGTCGTCGGCGACGACGGCACCGCGAGTGGCCACTTCGTCGGCGCCACCCGGTTCATGCACATCCGCTCCCAGCGCGGTGAGCGGCCCGACCCCGCCGACTACATCCCCGGTGACACCTGGCCCGACGACACCCGCAGGTCGGGGACAGCCCTCACCGCCGACGTCATGGGCGGGAATGACCCGTTCGCCCCCGTCGAGTTCGCCCTCGGCCTGCTGGTGCCCGGCTGCGTGCATTTCTCCGGCCACGACCCACGCGGCAGATCCGTCATCTGGCTGTACGGCCCGGCCGACCGGTCCTGGGCGATGGCGTTCCTCGACGACAACCCGGCGAGGTCCGAGGTGTTCCAGGGCGGGCCACGCGACCTGTGGAACGAGATCGAGGCCGCCTACCGCTGGTGGAAAACTCAAGGCAGCCCATCCCACGAGGAGTTCGGCCTGACCATCACCCCCACCGGCTTCCAAACCCCCTGGCTCCGCGCCCCCTCGTCCCCGCTCCCCCGCTAGCTTCCAGCCGCCGTCTCCCACAGTGCACTGACCGGAACGGCCAGCATCCGGTCTCCGAAGGAGAAGGTCTGGGCGCCGGTGTGCAGGACCAGTCCGGCGACGAAGTCGGTGCCCACCCGTTCGGCAAGGTGGTGGAGCCCTCTGAAGTCGTCCGGCCGTACGGTTGAGGCTGCCTTGATCTCGACGCCCACGACCTGCCCCTGACGGCTCTCCAGCACGGCGTCCACCTCGACCTTGTCCTTGGTCCGGTAGTGGTACAGGTCGACCAGCGTGTCGGCCCAGGTCGCCTGCCGGGCCAGCTCCATCAGGACGAACCCCTCCAGCAGGGGACCGAACGCGGAACCGGGACGGAGAAGACTGCGCGCGTCGACACCGAGAAGGTTCGCGGCCACCCCCGAGTCGGCGAAGGCGACCTTGGGCGTGTGAATGGCTCGGCTGCTGATGTTCTTCGACCAGGCGGGGATTCGCTTGATCAGGAAGACCTCCTCCAGCAGCGCCAGGAATCTGGCGGTGGTGGTGCCGGGCAACCCGAGCTCTCGGCCCAGCGCCTGAACCACGAGGAGTTGGCCGGATCGAGCCGCCAGCGATCTGATCAACGCGCGCAGTTCCGCGATGCGCTCGATCTCCGACAGCTGCATCACGTCACGGTTGATCAGATCGCCGACGTAGGAGTCGAAGAACCGCTGCCTGCGCCGGGGGTTGGTGCGGGCGACGGCCTCGGGGTAACCACCCCGGACCAGGCGGTCCGCGTAGTCGGCCCTGCTGAGTTGGGAGGTGTGCCGAAGGGCCGGGCCCTGCGTGAAGACCGCGTCGATGAAGCCGTCGGGACGGCCGTCGATCTCGCCCTGCGCGAAGGGCCACAGTTCGATGGTCTCCATCCGCCCGGGCAGCGTGTCCGGCAGACCGCGCAGCGCGAGGAGCCGGGAGGAGCCGGTGAGCAGATATCTGCCGGGCCTCGGGTCGGCGTCGACCTGGGACTTGATGGCGAGAAGCAGTTCCGGAGCGCGCTGGATCTCGTCGATGACCATCGGCCCAGGAAAGTCGACGAAACCACCGGGGTCGCTCAGCGCGGCCTGCAGGGTCAGCGGATCATCGAGGTCACGCCACTCGGTGCCCTCCGCTTTGGCGAGCCGCCGGACCAGTGTGCTCTTGCCCGACTGCCGTGCGCCGTTGACCAGGACGACGCGCGTGTCGGACAGGGCGTCGACGACCGCCTGCTCCGCATGCCGATGGACCAGACGTCCGAGCGGGGTAGCGACCATGCTCCTCATCATGACATGCCGTGGTGAGATAGTCGCTGCCCTGACGGTGAAATAGTCGCTGGGTTGACGGTGAGATGGTCGCTACTTTGGTGGTGAGATAGTCGCTCAGGGGCCGGGACTGCCGGGAGCCTTCCGGAGGTGTTTCGTCCCGGGTTCGCCTTCGGGAAGAGTCGTGGGCTCGTGGCCTGGGATCCGTGTTTTCGCCCTGAAAGACAGGGGGGCGCGCGCCTACCCTGAAGATGTCGAGCTTCAGGAAGGTGCAGGGCTGTGCGTGACCGCAACACCTTAGAACTCCGCCTGGACATGACCATCGGTGAGCGGCTCAGGGTAGCCCGCAGATCCATCGAAGGGCTCACCCAGGAGATCCTGGCCGAGCGTTCCGGTGTCAATGTGCACACCATTCGCAAGCTTGAGCAGAACCAGCGGCAGTCGGCCCGTATTTCCACGATCAACTCCCTCGCCCGTGCGCTTGACCTGGACACGACGGCGCTCCTGCTCGGTGTCGTCCCTGAGGGCGCCAGGGATCCGAAGGTCATGGCGATCCGCCGTGCTCTGATCCCGGCCGCCGACTTCATCCCGTCTGCCGAGGCCGACGCCGAGGACACTCCGCCGGATGTGGCGGCGCTCCGGCGCAGCGTCAGTGACGCGTGGACGATCTATCACGAGGGTGATCTGAGCGCGTTGGGAGAGATCCTCCCCGGCCTGCTGGCCGAGGCTCGCACCGCCGTACGCGAACACACCAACGGCACCGCGCTCCGCGCCCGGGGTGTGCTGTCCAAGACGATGCAGCTCGGCGCGCACGTGATGGCGCGCAACGGCATGGAGGACCTGGCTCTCCTCGCCCTGGACCGGGCGCAGCAGAGCGCGCGGGAGTCGAACGATCCCCTGCTTCCCGCGATGATCGCCAACAGTGTCAGCTGGATCTTCATCCGTACCGGCCGCCTGGACGACTCGCAGAACGTGGCGCTGGCCACCGCTGACAGGGTTGAGCCGAGGTTCCGTACGGCTTCGCCGAACGAGATCGCCGTGTACGGCGGTCTGTTGCTGTCCGGGACGAGCGCGGCGGCGCGCAACGAGCGTTTCGACACGGCCCGCGATCTGTTGGCCGTCGCCCGTGCGGCGGCTCAGCGGAGCGGGGAGGACTCCAGCAATCGCTGGACGTCGGTGTTCGGGCCGACGGCGGTGGCGATGCAGGCGGTGGCGGTGGAGGCCGCAGCCGGTGAGTGGGGTTCCGTTCTGCGGCTCGCGAAGCGGGTCCCGTTGACGGGTCAGGTTCCCGACTCCTGGAAGTCGTGGTTCCTGCTCGATGTCGCGTACGCCCAGGCGCAGACCTATCGGGATTCCGACTCGGTGGAGACACTGCGCGCCCTGCGCGGGGTCGCTCCCGCATGGTTGCGGCAGAGCGGACTGAGCAAGGTCGTCATCCGGGAGTTGCTCGCCCGTCCTCACCGACCACGCGGCATCGTGGCACTGGCTGATTTTGTGGGGGTCGCGCACTAGTTGCGCCGTCTTTGAGCAGTCGCGTGGAGCGGTGAACGATCGGTTCCAGGTAGTCCACGTGGGGGCCTGCCAGGAGTGAGAGGTCGGCGGGGGAGCTCACCAGGGCTGTTTGGTCGAGTTCGGGGAGGCGGTCCTGGGCCTGTTCGGCAGCCGTCATGGCCTCGAAGCGTTCGCGTATCACCCGCTCCGGCTTGGGCGGAGCGAGAAACATCAGGCCGACGCTGCGGTCCTCACCACGGGTGACGACCCACAGGCGCAGGTCCTCGGGCCTCACGTCGATGCCGGTCTCCTCCACCAGTTCCAGTGCGGCGTGCCGACGCAGAGCGGCCTCGTCGAGAGTCCGGTGTGGTTCTGGCGGCTCGGCGGACCCGCCCGGTAGCTGCCATCGCCCCGGAGCGGCCGTGGACGGCGACATTCTCACCGCCAGCACACGTCCGTCATCCGTCGGCTGCACGACGTTCACGAACAGCGACGGCGACCACGCCGTGAGGACCGGGAACCTGCCCAGGGCGTAGTGCCGGTAGGTCACCCGCGCCCAGCGGAGAAGGAGATCGTGCGGCCCCTCCCACTCCGTTCCCACGCACGCCACCGCCGGGCCGTCGAAGAGGGCCGGGTTGGCGCGAACCGCCTCGTCCCACGCCTGGTCCACGGCCTGCCTGTCCTTGGGCGACAGCGGTGGCGCTTCGGTCTCCTCCAGGCGGATCCGGTGAACGTCGAAGAGGTCAACACCCCCGGAGGGCGACGTCTCGATCACCGGCCCATCGTAGGGCGGCCCTACGACACGCCGTCCGGGATTGGGCTGTCGGTATGGTCGCCGATATGCAAATCATCAAGGGTGCAGGTGAGTGGGCACGGCCAGCAGATGGGACCGCCAACGACTGGGTTGAGCAGCTCAGAGTGCCCGATCTGTCCGTCGGGACGTACTGCATCCCCGCGGGCGGCGTTGACACCCAGAGCCCGCACACCGAGGACGAGATCTACGTGGTGACCTCGGGCCGGGCCAGGATCGTGACGCCGGACGGCGAGGCGGAGGTCGGCCCCGGTGCCGTGATCTTCGTCCCGACGGGCGAGGAACACCGCTTCGTCGACATCACCGAGGACCTGACCCTACTGGTCGTCTTCGGCCCGGCCTACGGCTCACGCGCGACTTCCCATGCCTGAACCGTGGAAGCGCTGACCCGCCCCCAGGACCCGGGTCAGGTCTTTTGGAGAGTGAACGGCATGTGAGGGATCACTGATCCAATTCCGTACGGCGGGCCGTCCATCGACCGGGCGAGGAAGCCCGCGCAACCGATCACCAAGCGCTACCCTGGCCACCATTCAACGTCTCATTGCCCGACCAGCCCGAAATGTCCGACTCGGCGAAAGTAATGATTTTCCGCTCCTCCCGCCGACAAACCCGCAGGTCGGCGAGGGTGCTCCCCGCGCGTGCGGGATGGTCCCGGCGCCGGTTCAAGCACCTTTTCCTTTTCAGCGTGCTCCCCGCGCGTGCGGGACAGCCCCAGCCAGGGACACGCGAGAGGCATTAGCCCAACTCGCGTGTCCCCGGTCAAAACCGTACCGCCCCGCGAACCAGCCACCCGGTTCACGGGGACGGAACGTCAGGCGCCGAAGTCAGCGGCGTGATCCTGGGCCCAGGTGGTGAAAGGACGGGCGGGGTGGGTGGTGAGGTGTTCGACGGTGTCGGTGAGGGGGGTTGGGCGGCCGTCGTTGGAGTGCCAGTAGGCGAGGAGGGCGTCGGCGTAGGGGCCGGGGACGTAGGGCGCCATCTCCTGCTTCCACTCCTCGGGGGTGACGTGGTTGACGGTGATCGGGCGGCCGATGACCGTGGAGAGCTGGTCGATCTGCTCGGTGAAGGTGAGGGTCTGCGGGCCGGTCAGGTGGAGGTGTCGGCCCCGGTGGTGGGGGTCGGTGAGCACGGTGAAGGCCACCTCGGCGATGTCGCGCTCGTGGATGGGGTCGGTGTAGGAGCCGGGGTAGGGCAGGTTCACCGGCTGCCCGGCCTTGACCGGCCAGGCCCAGGCGCCCGCGTTGCCGGCGAAGGAGCCGGGGCGCAGGAGCGTGGCGGTGAGGGACGAGTTCAGCAGGGCGGTCTCGACGTCGAGGTGGGACTTGGCCAGCGGGTCGTCGGCGGCGCCGGGGTTCAGGACGCTGGAGGAGGACAGCAGGACCACGTGCTCGACACCCGCGGCGGTGGCGGCGCCGACGAACTCGTCGATGTGGGACGCCTCCGCGTACAGGAAGACCGCGCTGGCACCGTACAGGGCGGCCGGGAAGGTGGCCGGGTCGCCGAGGTTGCAGGTGACGGTTTCGACGCCGTCGGGGACGCGGAGTTCGGCGGGGGTGCTGGAGGCGACGCGCACGGGGTGGGCGGCCCGGTGCAGCAGGGCGAGCAGTTCGGTGGCGACCGCACCGCGGCCTCCGGTGATGAGGATCATGGAAGTGTTCCTTCGATTGGTGTGTGTACAGGTCCCGGACCGTGAAGAGACAGCTCCCGGCCCGGAGTTGAAGGGGCCTGGAAGGCTCAGTGGAGGTCGGCTCCACGGCGAGGAAGCAGCGGGATGCTCGTCGCGCAGGCCACGGTGATGACCAGGGTGAGGATCAGGCAGGGCAGGACGCCGCTGGAGAGGACGTCCGGGGTGGCGGTGGAGAGGTAGACGGTCGACACGATGGCCGAGCCCGCCGCGTTGACGATCTGCTGCACCGCGTTGAGGACTCCGCTGGTGCTGCCGGCCTGGGCGGGGTTCACGTCGCCGAGGGCGACCGTGAACACGGCGCCGAAGCAGCAGCCCATGCCGAGCCCGGCCACCAGCAGGGGAACGGTGATCAGCGGTACCGGGTGATAGTCGGCGCCGATCACGACGGTCATGCCGACGGTGCCCAGGGCGAACAGCAGCACGCCGATGGAGACCACGCTACGGCCGTGGGTGACGACGCGGCCCCTGACCGTGAGGGAGGTGGCGATGATGCCGACGGACACCGGCGCGGTGACCAGGGCGGCGTGGAAGGGGTTCAGGCCCAGGCGTTGCTGCAGGTAGAGCGTCGTCACGTACATGACGCCCGTGACGGTGCCGAAGAACAGCGCGCCGAAGACCAGACCGGCCACGAAGCCACGGTTGGCGAACAGTGACCGTTCCAGCAGGGGCTGCCCGGTGCGTGCCTGCTGCCATCCGAACGCGGCCAGTACGGCGACGCCGACCGCGGTGGCGATGACGGCGCGGTTGGTCCACGTGCTCGCGCCGCCGTCGACCAGTCCGGCGAGGAACAGGCCGAGACCCGCCATCAGGGTCAGGGCCGCGCCGGGGCGGATACGGACCGAGGCGTCGCCGCCGAAGGGCGGGATGACCTTCAGGGCCGCCGCGAGCATCAGGGCGCCGAACAGGACGTTGACGAGGAACACCGAGCGCCAGGACAGGCCGAACGGGTTGGCTTCGATCAGCAGTCCGGCGACGACGGGCCCGCTGATCGAGGAGACCGCGAGCAGGGGTCCGAACAGGCCGAACACCCTGCCCATCGACTCGCGGGGAATGACCCGCATGAGCAGGACGAACCCCTGGGGGATGAGCAGTCCGCCGAAGACGCCCTGTCCTGTACGGCAGGCCACCAGCGCGAACGACGTGGTGGCCACGGCGGTCGCGAGCGAGAACAGGGTGAACCCGGCCAGTCCGATGAGGAACAGCCGGCGGCAGCCGTACCGGTCACCCAGCCTGCCGCCGACGATCATCAGAGAGCCCATCGCGAGCGTGTAGCTCGCGCCGAGCCAGGGGACCAGGGACGACGAGGCGCCGAGGTCTTCCACGATGGTGGGGGCGGCCACGTTGGTGACCGTGGTGCTGAGCAGGTCGAGCACGTCGGCCGCGACCACGAGCAGGAAGACCGCCCAGGCACGCGGGGAGAAGGTTGTGGACATGGCTGAGCACGCTCTCCGCTGAGAGACCTAGACAGCCTTGCTGAGGCTGCCGTGCTGGCCGGATGTCCCGACACGCTCACCGAGGAGCGCTGCACCTTACGGGCGAGAAGCTACCACAAATCACGACATCAGCAATCGCCGCGTCCACGAGGCCGCCATGACGAGACGCCCCGGACGGACGCCGTGCTACATCAGGACCCGGCCTGCGATCCCCCGACTCGACCCCGGAACGAAGGTCAGGTGAAGACGCGGTCCACGAGGCGCGGGGTGGCCTTGCCGTCGTCGCGGGGGGTGTAGGTGTGGCGGAAGTGGTCGTAGCGCTCGGCGTGGGCGGCGGCGACGGCGTCGATCGTCCTGAGCGCCTCGATGACGTCGGCGCCGTTGGTCAGCAGCGGCCCCGGGGCCTCGGCGGCGAGGTCGAGATAGAGCCCGCGCTTGGTCGAGTAGCGCTGCAGGTCGTAGGTGAAGAAGAGCATGGGCCTGCCGGTGGCCGCGAAGTCGAACATGACGGACGAGTAGTCGGTGATCAACACATCCGCCACCAACAATAAATCCGTTATATCTGGATAAGCCGTGACGTCCCGGCCAAGCCCCTCGGGGATGTTCGGCGCCGCCTGCATCGAGTGCGCCCTGATCAGGAACTCGTGCCCCGGGCCGAGTGCCCTGTGCGCCCGCGCCAGGTCCAGCTTGAGCGAGGAGTTCTTGCGGTCGTAGTCGCGGAAGGTCGGCGCGTACAGCACCACCCTGGCCCCGTCGGCGACGCCGAGCCTGCGGCGCACCCTGGCGACCAGCTCGTCCTGCTCGGGAGAGTCGGGTGAGGAGAGCACGTCGTTGCGTGGGTAGCCGCTCTCCAGGACCTCGCCGTGATAGCCGAAGGCCCTGCGCAGGATCGGGGTCGCCCACGGGCTCTGCGAGACCAGCAGGTCCCAGCCGCGCACCTCGGCGGCCTGCCGGTGCCAGGCGGCGGGCTTCGGGTCGCGTGACATGTAGGGCAGGTCGTTGCCCAGCCGCTTGAGCGGGCTGCCGTGCCAGGTCTGCACGACCATCTGGTCGTCGCGGGCCCGGAACCAGGGCGGCAGGAAGCCGTTGGTGACGACGTGCCGGGAGCGTGCCAGCACGGCGTAGTGCTCGCGGCTGCCCGCCCTGACCACCGTGGGCCGGATGCCCGAGCCGAACCCCAGCTCCGCCGAGCCCGGCGGGGTGAAGGCGCCGTCCTTGACGATCCAGACGTGCTCGCGGTCGTCGCCGCGCCGTACGCGCTCCTCGTAGATGGCGCGGACGTTGCCCTCGTACTGGCGGCCGTCGTAGGCGACGTAGACCGTGGCCTCGTCCAGCTCGCGGCGCCGCTGGTCGGGATAGAAGGAGCGCTGCAGGGCGTAGAGGCCACCGGCGCCCTTCTCGTCGTCGGGAATGGCCTCGGCGACGGTGAGCACGGGCACGTCGAACCTGGTGGACAGCAGCCGGTAGGTCCTGCCGTCGCGGGTCCTCGGCTCCTCGTCGAGGGTGTCCAGCGCGGCGTGGTCCACGCGGAACGGCACGACCTCGCCCGAGGGGTCGCGGGTGGTCATGCTCCAGCTTCCGCCGCCCATCGCCACGGTCTCGCCGAACCTGGGCATGGCCGAGGGCGTCAGCCGTACGGCGAAGCGTCCTTCGGCACGCTCCAGCGGCACGGTGTGGACCGTCCCGCCACGGTGCCTGAGCGTCAGCTCGGCGGGTCCCGAGCCGGGATAGGAGCCTTCGAGGGTGAGCGTGCCGTCGTCGTCCCAGGTCACGGAGAAGATGATGGGGCGGATGCGGTGCGCGGCGACGCTGACGCGGTCGCGCCGGTCGCGCAGCACGGTGATCTCCCGGTCGCCGACGACCATGCGGCTCTCCTCCGCCTGGCCGATCATGACGGGCGCGGCGGGGTCGCCCTTCGGCTCGATCCACAGCCTGCCGCCGTCGCGTTCTTGCAGCAGTGAGGGTACGGCCAGCGGCACGACGACCCGGGTCCCGCCCTCGACGGGGGTGAACTCGGCGGACACGCGGTGGCCGTCGAGACGGGCCTGTCCCTTGGCGTGCTCCCTGCCGGGCAGGAAGACCGTCAGTTCGAGGCGGTCGCCGTCGAGGTGGATCCCGGTCAGTTCGGCCCTGGTGGGCTGCAGCGCGATCTGCAGGGCACGGTCGGAGGTCCAGACGGGGCGGATCCACCAGCCGCCGGGCAGCGCGAGCCCTGCGGGGCGCTCGGTCCTGCCGTTCGAGGGGCCGCGGAGCAGACCGGTGGCGCGGGCGCCCCGGCTCCAGATGACGATCTCGGCGCGCCAGGTCGTGGTGTCGGGCACGGTCTCCCTGCGGCGCAGGGTCCGCCTGACGCCGTTCACCAGGGAGCGCAGGGCGCCGCGCCAGCGCAGCGGCCAGGGGTGCATGTCGGCGACGAAGCCGGACCAGTCGTAGTTGCAGCCGGGTTCGCGGGCCCCCTGGGTGGCCTCGGGACGCAGGACCCTGCGGGTGCGCAGCCGTACGGGAGGAAGCCAGCGGGGGCCGCGCAGCACGACGAAGGCGCGGTTGAAGCGGGGGCTGCGGACGGAGAGCCCGGCGAGGTAGGCGTGTCCGGTGACGCGCAGCCGCCCACCGGTCCAGGAGACGTCCTCGATGTGCGTCATCGGGATCAGGTCCGCGGCGCGCAGCCGGTACATGGCCTCGGGCAGCTCGTCCTGGAGCGGCAGGTTGGCGTACCAGCGCAGGCGTCTGCGGACCCGCCTTGACGGTTCCGCGGCGGCGGTGGTGAGGCTCTGCAGGGCGTCGCCCTCGGCGAGGTCGTCGATCGTACGGTGCTCGACCAGGTGGAAGGCGAGCCTCCTGGCGACCGGGAGATCACGCTTGACCTTGGGATCGACCCCCGTGACGTAGGGCTTGAAGAGCGTGACGAACTCACGGCGGCGGGCGGCGCCGCGTTTGACCGCGAGGTCCAGGCGGGTGCCGAGAGGGCCGGAGAGGACCCCGGCGTCGAAGCGGCGGCGTTGCGCGGGGGTCAGTCCCTCGGCCGTCACGGCCGAGAGGATCGATTCGAGTGGCTCTCCCCGGTCACAGAGATCTTGGACAACCCGAAGACGGTCGGCGACGAGGTCGCCACCTGTTCGGGCGGGCGTGATGCCTGTGGCCATGAAGAGGGCACCGCCTTTCGGACAGAGCGCTGTCCTAGGCAATGTTAGTGGGCCACGAAGAAGCCGGTTACGTCATGATTTCTGGCAGACCGTCCCAGCGCGCGAAACGCATGTCGGCGCGCTCGCCCCGCAGCGGTGTGCCCTCCTCGCGCCACCTGGCCACGCAGCGCGCCTCGTGCCCGGGGGCCGGGGTCCCGTCGGCGTGCACGACGCGCCACCACGGAACGCCACCACCCCAGGTGGACATGACCCTGCCGACCTGGCGAGGGCCTCCCTCACCGAGGTATTCGGCGATGTCGCCGTAGGACATCACCCTGCCCACGGGGATGCGCTCGACCACGTCGAGCACGCGCTCGGCGTAGGGGGTCGGGTGGCCTACTGACTCCATACGGTCGGCCCGGCCGCGAGGATCTCGTCGATCTTCCCGAACTCGTAGGCCGCCGAGCCGTTCAGCTGCTCGACGAGGCCGTCACGGATCGCGTACTGCTCGCCGTCCTCGCCGACCAGGCGGGCGCCGAGCAGCGCGGAGACCCTGGCGAGCTGCGCCACCTGCCAGTCGGAGCCCGGCGCGCCCGAGAGGCTGCCGTCCCAGATGGCGACCGCGTACACCCCGTCACCATGGCGGGCCAGGACCTCACCCTTCTCCTGTGAACCGCGGAACTCGAACCCCGCCCGCCCCAGCACGTTCGCGAGTTCCGCGAAGGCGAGAGGCGCCGGGCGCTCCACGCGCAACTCGTACCCCATGATGCGCGACCTTAGCGAATGTTCGACGGTCACCGGACCATGGGGAGCCGCCTGGGGCCGTCCGCGTCCGAACGGTGTCCAAAAAGACTTCGAACCGAATCAAACCCTGCCCCCTATACACCCATATAAGGCATTTATCCGGAACGTCGGGTTAGCGTCACCACGGTCCAGCAGAACGCGAGCAGCCCGACGGTCAGGCCCGTGCCGTACACCCAGAGTCTGAGGGTGTCGGGGCCGGGCCGCGCGGGCTCCTTGGCCGGGACGCCCACGCCGAAGTGGCGCTCGGCCTCGTCGGGCGGCGTCCCCTTCGAGGCGCGCAGCAGCTCCCCCGCCCTGGTCAGGGCGGCGCCCGCGTCCACGACGCCGAAGCCGACGTGGTCGTCGTATCCGGCGATCGGGGCTGAGGTGGCGGTCGAGGTCAGCGCCCTCGACACCAGATAAGGCGGGATTTCCGGATATTTCGCTTTTATCAGTGCGGCAACCCCGGCGACCAGCGCGGTCGCCGAGCTGGTCCCGTCCGAGGAGCTGTAGCCCCCACCCGGCACGACCACCGGCACCCCGACGCCCGGCGCGGAGACCAGGACCGACAGGTTGTCGCTGCTGAAGCCCGCCGGTTCCCCCCGCTCGTTCACCGCGCCGACGCCGATGACCCCGGAGTATCCGGCGGGGAAGCTCCAGAAGGAGGTGTCCTTCTTGAGCGCGTAGGGGGTCTCCCCGTCGTTGCCGACCGCCGCGACCAGCACGACCCCCTTGGCCAGGGCGTAGGAGACGGCCTCGCGCTCGGTCCTCTGCGGGCCGTACGCCCCGAGAGACATGCTGATGACCTTGGCGCCGTGGTCGGTCGCGTAGCGGATCGCGCGGGCGACCGGGCTGCTCGTGCCGGTGCGCTGGTCCTGCTCGCCGGGCAGCGGGGTGCCCTCCTCCTCGTCACGCAGGATCAGCGGCAGGGACAGGATCCTGGCCTCCGGCGCGATGCCCAGCAGGCCGCTCTTCCCCCTGCCCGCCCCCGCGATGAGCGAGGCCATCGCGGTGCCGTGCCAGACCGCCTTGTCGTCGTCGCCGACGGGACCCGCGGACCCCATGTCGGGCCCGACCGTCACCTTGCCGCGCAGCTCGGGGACCTGGACGTCCACGTCGCTGTCGATCAGCGCGACGGTCACCCCGGCCCCCCTGGTGACCTTCCACGCCGGTTCGACGTTCATCTTCTCCAGCACCCAGCGCTGGTCCTGGCGCACGTCGGCGGCGACGGCGGGGGCGCAGACCCCCAGGCAGAGCGTGATCAGGGCTCCCGCGGCCCCCAGCCGCCTCAGCACACGTTTCCCTGGGTGCACTGGGGCACGGCGCTCGGCTCGTCGCCCAGGGCGCGGGCGATGCGTCCCGCGATGGACTGGGCGGTCGGCCACAGCTCGCTGTGCAGGATCTCCTCGGGAGGGATGGCCTCTCTCGTCCGGCCGTCGGCGTATCCGGCGGTGGAGAAGACGACGTAGGGCCCGGCCGCGATCCAGGAGTTGCGCTGACGCTGGGCGGCGCCGAACAGCTCGCCCGCCGTGCCGGGGAAGGCGACGGGCCGCACCCCGACCCGGTCGTCCACAGGAAGCTGCCCGGTCGCGGCGCTCCTGCGCTCCTCACTGCCGAGTACGGCGACGCCGACCGTGACGACGAAGGTCGAGGTCTGGTCCACGTAGGTCGCCCGCAGCAGGGTCAGGCAGCCGTGCTCGGCGAGCACCGAGCCGACCGGGGCGTCCAGGCCCGCCTTGCAGGAGGTCTCCGGGGCGAGCCCGACGCGTCTGGCGTACTGCTGCGCGCGGCCGAGGGCGACGTACTGCAGTTCGGTGGGGAAGATCAGGTCGGCGGACCAGGTGTGCCAGCGGGCCGCGATCTCCTCCTGGATGTAACGGGCCTGCTCGGCGGGGGTGAGCGGACGGGCCCTGGTCTCGCGCAGGACGCCGACCGCGCCCGTGAGCACGTCGCTCGCGGCGACGGCCAGGATGACGCCCATCAGGATCAGGAAGATCACCCGCAGGCGCATCCCCTCTTCGAGGGTCGCGGCCTCGACACGCTCCATGGCGGTACGGCCACGCCCCTGACGCCCCGCGGCGGGCCACGCGCGGACCCTGCCACGACGGGGGGTGCCGGGTTCGCCGCCCTCGGCGGCCCTGCGGGGGCGGGAGCCCCGGGGCACGCGGGAGCCACCCGGAGGCCAGCCCGTCGCACGGCCCCCGGCGCGCCCACCGGCCTGTCCACCGGCGAGCGGGGCCTGGGAGCCGCCCGTGCGCGGTCCCGAGGCCTCCAGGTGCCGTTCAGGCTCCTGGGACCGCCCGGGCTTCGACATAGTTCGATGCTACGTCCCGCGATCCCGCCGCCCTATCGCCGGAGTGTGTTTAACACGTCGCGCCGTGTCACTCTTCCGTCGTCGCGGGAGCCGTACGGGCCCGGCGGACGGTGAGGCCCACCGTCACCAGGGAGGCGATGACGCAGAGCGCGGCGGCGACGGCGACCCCGCCGTTGAGGACGATCACGTGCCGGTCGCGCCTGACCACCTGGATCGGCTCGACCGCGGCGCCCATCGGCCGATCGGGGTCGTGCGCGCCCTTCCCGGTCGCGGTCAGGGTGTGGCGGGAGATCCTGGCGGCCTCAGCCAGCGCTCGGGGGGCGTTGACCACGCCGAAGCCCATGCCCGTGTCGTAGCCGCCGCTCGGCCGCCTGGTCGCCCCCTTGGTCAGCGCCTGCGCGACCAACGCGGGCGACATTTTCGGATATTTCGCTTTTATCAAGGCAGCGACGCCGGAGACCAGCGCGGTCGCCTGGGAGGTTCCCCGCCCGATCCAGTACTCGTCACCGGGTCCCGCCCCAAGGATGTCCACCCCCGGCGCCGCCACCAGGACCGAGGGGTTCCAGTTGGAGAAGGAGGCCCTGCGCAGCCTGCGGTCGGCCGCCGCGACCGAGACGACCCCCGGGAAGGCCGCCGGATAGGAGTAGGGCGCGTAGCCGGTCGCCTCCGGCCTGCCCGCCCCCTCGTTGCCCGCCGCCGCGACCAGCACGACCCCCTTGGAGATCGCGTAGCGGACCGCCGCCCGCTCCTCCCTCGTCGCCAGTTCCTTGGAGATCGACATGTTGATCACGTCGGCGCCGTGGTCGACGGCGTACCTGATGCCCCTGGCGACCACGTTCTCGAACCGCTCGGCCGTGTTGAAGGTGCGGAAACCCGGTTCCTCGTCCTCCAGGATCACCCGCACGGACAGGATTCTCGCCTCCGGCGCGACGCCGATCACCCCGCTGCCTCCGCCGGGACCGTGCCCGTGCCCGGCGATCAACGAGGCCATGTAGGTGCCGTGCAGCCGCGAGGGCGCGACCCCGGCCGGGTTGGCGCCCGCGGTGAAGTCCCTGCCCTCGGTGACGGAGCCCGCCAGGTCGCGGTGGACGGGATCGACCCCCGAATCCAGCACCGCGACCAGCACCCCCGCCCCCTTGGAGACGCGCCAGGCGTCGGCCAGGTCCAGGGTCCGCAGCACCTGCCGCTGACTGCCCCGCACCTCATCCGCCCACGCGTCCGGTACGGCGGGCACCAGCCACAGCCCGGTCAGCGCGAGCGCCAGAACGGCCCGTCCCGCCCTCAGCACCGCCACTCTCCCGACTCGCAGGAAGGCCGTTCCGGTGTCGAGAGCCCGGCGAGGATGCGGTCGGCGATGTCCCCGGTGAAGGCGAAGATCGTCGGCCGCTGCTCCCCCACGGCCTTGCCCGGCCTGCCGTCCACCTGCCCGACCGTGGTCATCACGACGTACGGCCCCGCCTGCCGTACCAGACCGCCCTGTCTGCCGACGGCGGTGAAGCGGTCGGTGACCGTACCGGGGAAGCCCAGCGCCAGCAGGCCCGGGGAGGGGCGGCCTGTCCTGGGCAGCGCGGCCTTGGCCCTGACCGCCTCCCGCTCCCCCGCGAACGCCACGACCCCGACGGTGACGACGACCCCCTGGAGCGCGTCGATGTAGGTGGCGCGCAGCACCCCCCGGCATCCGGTACGGCGCAGCGTCTCGCGAAGGCCGGGATCGACGGCCCGTTCGCAGCGGGTCTCCGGGGAGATGCCCACCCGGTGCGCCCGTTCCCTGCCGCCCTGTTCTGCGGCGTAGCCCACGGTCTCGGGGAAGATCCGTCCCGCGGGCCAGGAGCGCCAGCGGCCCGCGGTCTCGGCCGCCGCGGCCCGGTCGAGCTCCGTCCTGGTGGGGCCTCTCGTCAGCTCGGTCACTGCGGCGCCCGCCGTGACCGCGGCCACGGCCGCGCAGGCCAGCGCCAGCGTGGACGCCATGATCAGCGTCATCCACGCGAGCCTGCGCTGACCTGGGACTTCGTTCACGTTCTCGACCTTAAACCGGCCACTGGGGATCTCACCTGCTCTATCCCCAAATAACAGACACCTCATGACAACGGAGGTCCGCGACAGCATCACGCCCCGCGGAGCGGTGCTCCACGGGGCGTGAGGTGAGGCCGTGTCTAGTAGCTCGGCAGGCTCGAGTCAACGGACTTGACCCAGCTCAGCACGCCACCACCGACGTGGACGGCGTCGGAGAAACCGGCGTTCTTGACGATCGCCAGCACCTCGGCCGAGCGCGCGCCGGACTTGCAGTGCAGCACGATGCGCTTGTCCTGCGGCAGCTTCTCCAGCGCGGAGCCGTTGATGAACTCACCCTTGGGGATGAGCACGGCGCCGGGGATGGAGACGATCTCGTACTCGTTCGGCTCGCGGACGTCGATCACGTAGATGTTCTCGTTCGCGTCCTGCAGGGCCTTGAGGTCGAGCGCGCTGATCGTGGAGCCGGAGACCGCCTCCTGGGCCTCGGCCGAGACCGCGCCGCAGAACGCCTCGTAGTCGTCCAGGAGCTGGGTGACCGTGGGGTTCTTGCCGCAGAGCACGCACTCGGGGTCCTTGCGGACCTTGACCGAACGGTAGGTCATCTCCAGGGCGTCGTAGATCATCAGACGGCCGACCAGCGGCTCGCCGATGCCCGCGAGGAGCTTGATGGCCTCGTTGACCTGGATGGAGCCGATCGAGGCGCACAGCACGCCGAGCACGCCGCCCTCGGCGCAGGAGGGAACCATGCCGGGGGGCGGGGGCTCCGGGTAGAGGCAGCGGTAGCAGGGACCGTGCTCGGCCCAGAACACGCTGGCCTGCCCGTCGAAGCGGTAGATCGAGCCCCAGACGTACGGCTTGCCGAGCAGGACGGCCGCGTCGTTCACCATGTAGCGGGTGGCGAAGTTGTCGGTGCCGTCCACGATCAGGTCGTAGCCGGAGAAGATCTCCATGACGTTGTCGGTGGTCAGCGCCACGTTGTGGACGATGACGTCGATCAGGGGGTTGATCTCCCTGACGCTGGCCGCGGCGCTCTCGGCCTTCAGGCGGCCCACGTCGGACTGACCGTGGATGACCTGGCGCTGGAGGTTGGACTCGTCCACGACGTCGAAGTCGACGACGCCGAGCGTGCCGACGCCCGCCGCGGCGAGGTACAGAAGGGTGGGAGATCCCAGGCCGCCCGCGCCCACACAGAGCACCTTGGCGTTCTTCAGGCGCTTCTGCCCTGCCATACCCACGTCGGGGATGATCAGATGGCGCGAGTAGCGACGCACCTCGTCGACGGTCAGCTCGGCTGCCGGCTCTACCAAGGGTGGCAACGACACAGTTCTACTCCCGTTTCAGGGGGTCTTGACGACACGGCTGGCACAGCACGCTCCATTCACAACCTAACCGGATGCCCCGGTCATTCCCCAATCGGGACAGGCACGGTCTCCGAGATGAGCCTGCGGGCCTCACGCGCGACCCTGCCGGGCACCTCCATCTGCGCCACGTGCCCGGCGTCGGGCAGCAGCACCAGCCTGACGTGCTGGAACACCCGGCCCGCGCGGGCGGCCATGCGCGGGTGCACCAGCCGGTCGTGGCGGCCGTGGATGACCAGCGTCGGCGCGGTCACCAGGGCCGCCTGCCGCCACAGGTTCTCCTCCCCGCGCCTGAAGTACTCGGCGATGATCCCCCTGGTGTAACCCGCCAGCACCCCCGCCGAGTACGGCAGGCCGTCCCTGCGGCGCAGTTCCTCCGCCGCCTCCCTGAGCCGCTCGGGGTGGACCCGGCCGAAGTCGGCGTAACACATGGACAGCGTCATCGTGATCCTGCGCTCCGCGGGCAGCATCCGCATCCGGCCCACGGCCCACTCGCCGACCCTGGGCACGCCCGACAGGGCCACGCGCGCCGGGCCGTACCGGGGGAACAGGTCGGGCAGGGCCGGGGAGACGAGGGTGAGCGAGCGGACCAGGTCGGGCCTGGTCGCGGCGACGCGCACCGAGACGGCTCCCCCGAGGGAGTTGCCGAACAGGTGCACCGGCCCCTCGGAGACGCGCTCGATCAGCGCGGTGACGGTCCTGGCGTGGGCGGCGACGGAGTAGTCGCCGTCGGGTGGCTCGGGTGAGTGCCCGGAGCCCGGCAGGTCGAGCGCGTGTCCTCTGACCACGTCGGACAACTCACCCATCAGATCGGTCCAGTTGGTGGCCGAGCCGGCGAGGCCGTGCACGTAGACGGCGCTCTCCTTCGGTCCCCGCGGGGTCGAGCGCACGTGGACACGTTGTCCCCGCCCGTCCTCCGTCAGGTCGACCAGCTCTCCAGGCCAGCTCGGAATCGGCTCGCTCCCCACGCCTTCCTCCCTCGTTCGCCTTCCGTTTCGACGATAGCTCCCCGCCGTACACCGCGTGCACAAAAGCGACATTAAAGACTTATCGCATCAAAACAATTAATAAGAGTCCAACGCCGCCAATAGAGAGATAAGAAGACGGTAAAAGCCACGGATCGCCGTTTGGTAGGCGAGGTGCACGGAAATACAAGACTGCGAAGGATGACCGATTAACAGTCATCCGGGGCATTTTCCGGCTAGTCAGGGAAATGTCTGAAGAGCGGGCAACCGATCCTTTCAAGGGGGAAACGCAATGCCCAAGTTCAAGAGCATTCTCACGGGTCTCGCGCTCAGCACCGCGCTGTCGGGCGGAGTCGTCGCTCTGGGTGCGGCCACGACCGCCGAGGCGTCCGTCGTTCCGGCCTTCCAGACCAGCGTGGGCTTCACCACCCACGGCTGCGGCTGGGGCTGGGGCCGTGGATGGCGCGGCTGGGGCGGCGGCTGGGGCTGCGGCTGGCGGCGTCACCACCACCGTAGGCTCGTCATCATCAACACCAACAACGTCGGTGCCGGCGGTGGCGGTGGCGGTGGCGGCGGCGCCGCCCGCAACTTCAACGACAACGACAACGACAGGCGTCGCGACCTGGACACGACTCCCGCCGCGCGCTAGTCACTGAACGGCAGGCCGACACACCGGCGCGCCCGGCATGAACGTGACACGAGGCCGAGTCACGTGACCGGGCGCGACCGGCACCGGCAGCCGTGAGCTCCCGCCCATGGCGAAGGGGTACGGTGTCCGCGTTTCCACCATCACGTCCTCTCCTGAGGATGCGGAAAAACGGGACGCGGGCACCCGGGAGTTAGTACAAACTTCGCTTTTCAGATAGACGCGAAGGCTGGTTCTTCGTGGAGACCGGCGAGGACCCCGGGGATTGCTCTGTTTCCCCGGGGTCCTCATCGCGCTCCGATTTTTCGCACTTTTTCTGGCTTTTTCCGGGCACCTTTCCGCGCCCTTTCTCGCGGGCCCACGCCGTACGCCCTCACAGGCCGACGCCGCGCTTTCTCGCGGGCTCACGCCGTGCGCGGCGGCCTTCCGCGTGTCTCCTCCCGGGCGTCCCCGGAGGCCGCGGGACGCCTCCGCCTGCCTTCCCCGGAGGCGGGACGCTCCCGCTTGGCGGCCTCGACGCTGGCCCGCAGCGCGGCCATCAGGTCGGCCGTCGGCCCCGGCTCCGGCGGCGGACCTGTGGAGACGACCTCCCTGCCCGCGACCTTCGCCTCGATGACCTCCTCCAGGGCCCTGCGGTAGGCGTCGTGATGGCGCGAGGGGTCGAAGTCGGCCGTCATGCTCTCGACCAGCGACTCGGCCATCCTCAGCTCCTGCGGCCTGACCTCGGCCTCCTCCTCCAGGAAGGCGAAGTCGGCGGGGCGCACCTCGTCGGGCCAGAGCATGGTCTCCAGCACCAGGACCCCCTCCCTGACCCGCAGCGTCGCGAGCGACTCACGCTGGCGCAGCGCGACCTTGGCGATCCCCACCCGCCCCGAGCGCCCCAGCGCCTCCCTCAACAGCGCGTACGGCCCGGCGGCCCCCTCGTCGGGTTCCAGGTAGTAGGCCCTGCCGAGCAGGACCGGGTCGATCTGCTCGGCCGGGGTGAACTGCAGGACCTCGATCCGGTGCGCCGTGGAGAGCGGCAGGTCCTCGAAGTCCTCGCCTTCGAGCACGACCACCTCGCCGGTCGGCAGCTCGTAGCCCCTGGCCACCTCGGCGTAGGGGACCTCCTGCTCGCAGGCCGAGCAGAACCTGCGGAGCCTGATCCGGCCCGCGTCCTCCCGGTGCACCAGGTTGAAGGTGACACTGCGCTGCTCGGTCGCGGCGTACATCCTGACCGGGATCGTCACCAGACCGAACGAGACCGCGCCGTTCCAGATGCTCCGCATGACATCTCCCAGGCCGTTGGCTTTCCCCAAGTCTCGCACACGTGTTCGGAAATATCGGAAATATCGTCAGATAAAGGCGAACACCCGCTCCCGAGGCAGGTACCCGCCATGGGAGATCCGATGCCCTGCCTTTCTCAGCCGGGGAAGCCCGAGGCCGTACGCTGACGATGTCCGGTGATGTCCGGCGTTCCCGGAAGAACGTTTCCCCGAGAACGGGGAAGGTGTCCACCGAAGAGCCGGAGAACCGGGGAGAAACGGGAGGGCACATGTCAGAGAGAGACGTCCGTGGCGAGGGCACGGAGGACGAACCGCAGGAGCGGCTCCTCGACGAGGAGATCGACATCGAGGCGCCGGAGGCGGACGCCGCGGAGCAGCACCGCCCGGTGCGCGAGGAGAACGACCCCGGCTTCCCCGACCACATCCCCCAGGACGCCGACACCGGGGACGCGACCGAGCAGAGCCGCCCTGTCGATCTTGACGAGGACGATTATCGCTGAGCCGGATTACCCGCGCGTAGGATGAGCGAGACAGCATGAGAACCCGCGAGGAGATCGCCGTGACGACTACCCCGGACGCCAAGCCCCGGGGCACCCGGCTGCCCCGACTGGCCCGCCGCCGCCAGTTGCTGAACGCGGCCCAGGAGGTCTTCGTCGAGAACGGCTACCACGCGGCGGCGATGGACGAGATCGCCGAACGCGCCGGGGTGAGCAAGCCGGTCCTCTACCAGCACTTCCCCGGCAAGCAGGAGCTCTACCTGGCCCTGCTCGACCTGCACGTGGACGACATGATCACCCGCTGCCGCGACGCCCTGGCCTCGACCACGGACAACAAGCAGCGCGTCCAGGCCGCGATCGGCGCCTTCTTCGACTTCGTCTCCGGCCAGGGCGAGGCCTTCCGCCTGGTCTTCGAGTCCGACCTGCGCAACGTCGCCCCCGTCCGCCAGCGCATCGAGCGCAACCTCCGCGAGAGCGCCGAGATGATCAGCCAGGTCATCCAGGAGGACACCGGCTGCTCCAGCGACGAGGCACGGCTGCTCGGCGTCGGCCTGGTCGGCATGGCCGAGGTCAGCGCGCGCTACTGGATGAGCAGCACCGGCTCCATCCCGAAGGACGCCGCGACCCAGCTCATCGCCCGCCTCGCCTGGCGCGGCATCTCCGGCTTCCCCAGGACCGCCGACCACTGACCCTGTTCGCTTGACGCGATCAACCCGCATGTCGCGCCCCCGATGGGGCGACCATGGGACGAGCAACCCTCGTCGAAAGGGAGCAACATGGAAATCAAGATCGGCGTGCGCTCGGTGCACCGTGAGCTCGTTGTCGAGACGGACCTGACGGCCGAGCAGGTCGAGGAGGAGCTCGGCAAGGCACTGGCCGCCGACCGCGGGATCTTCTCCCTCACCGACAGCAAAGGCCGCAGGGTTCTCGTCCCCATCACCTCGCTCGGCTTCGTCGAGATCGGTGAGGAGGAGGCACGCCCCGTCGGCTTCGGCGGCACTCTCTGACAGGTCCGGTACGGCTCGCGCCAGGCCATGAGCCGATCATCGGCCGCACACGGCATGGCGCGATCCGTCACCGGGTCCTGGGCGCCCCGGCACCGAAAGGGGACCAACCCCGCGTCGGCACCGGAGGACGCCTCAGCGCGGTCTCAGCACTCCCCGGGGCACTCTCCCCTCTCTCCGAGTCCGCACCCGCGCGGACGGCGGGCCTTTCTGGCGGAATGACCCTCCGAAGGGGCCGCCGGACAGTCGGCCCCTCCCCTTCGCAGCACCGGACGTGACGTCCAGGGGTTCGGTCCACATCTCGTTAGGAAACTGCCATAGCGGCGCGAGGCCCTCATGTCTCGCACGGTACAACCGTTTGGCGTCCCGACGCGTGCCCTAACCGGCCGCCTTTTCGTACTCCGCCCCTCCCCAGCGCCTCCCCGACACCTCTCCGGCACCCGGAGAGCGCTCACGGACCGGGGGTCAGGCCGAGCGCCGCCATCCGCCCGCCGTGCGCCTCGGTCAGCCTGCCGAACATCCGGGTGATGTCCTCCCCCGCCGCCTCGACCAGCAGCGCCGCGAGCTCAGGGCGCGCCGCGACCACGTGCTGTCCCTGGCTCAGGGCCTCGCCGACCAGCCGCCTTGCCCACAGGGCGAGCCGCCCCGCCTGTCTGCGGTCCTGCCTGATCGCCGCGCCGACGCGATCGACAGCGAACTGGGAACGTCCCTCGTCCACGAGCACCTCCTCGACCAGTTCCCTGGTCTTGTCGTCGACGTGGGCCGCGGCCTCCCGGTAGAAGTCGAGCGCGATTCCCGTGCCGACGTAGGCCTTGACCAGCGCCTCAAGCCAGTCCGAGGGCGCGGTCTGGGCGTGCCAGTCGTCCAGGGGCCGCACGAAGGGCGCCATCGCCTCCTCGGGATCGACCCCGAGCGAGGCGATCCGGTCCCGCAGGAGACGGAAGTGGGCGTACTCGGTCGCGGCCAGGTCGCTGAGGGCGGCCCTGTCGGTCAGTGTCGGGGCGTGCCGCGCGGCGTCTTCCGCGAGTCTGAGGAACGCGGTCAGCTCGGCGTAGGCGAGCACTCCGAGCAGGTCGGCGACGCCGAGAGGGGAATCACTCATGCAGGAAGCCTATGAGTTGCGGCGCCTGCCCTTTCAGCTGGAATACGAAGAAATCGGCTGCACGTTGTGGTATCGAGTACACTACTGTGTGAAAGTGCGACCGCCCTGTGTTAATCCAGGAGACCTGCTCCTGGACGCCCCCGAAGTCGGCATGACGCCGCAGCGGTCGCTGATGACATTGAGAGGGCTAGCCCTTCCGCGAGGACACGGCACGGGGAAGATTTGCGCCCGTGGTCCCGGCAGGACTGCCTTCAACGGAGATTAGGCAGGCCAAGCTGACGACGTTCCGAGACCTCGGAGTCACACCAGAGATCGCCGATGCCCTTGAGACCGAGGGCATCACCGCACCGTTTCCCATCCAGGAAATGGCCCTTCCCCTGGCCCTGAGCGGCCAGGACATCATCGGCCAGGCCCGCACGGGCACCGGCAAGACCTACGCCTTCGGCGTGGCGATGCTGCAACGTGTCGGCAAGCCGAGGAAGAACCGTAAGAAGCCGCGCGGGCTGATCGTCGTGCCCACCCGTGAGCTGGCCATACAGGTCACCGAGGACCTGGTCACGGCCGCGGGCAAGCTCGGCTCCCGCATCCTCACCGTGTACGGCGGACGCGCCTACGAGCCCCAGATCGAGGCGCTCAAGCAGGGCGTCGACGTGATCGTCGGCACCCCGGGACGCCTGCTCGACCTGGTCAAGCAGAAGCATCTCGACCTCGGTCAGATCGACGTCCTGGTCCTCGACGAGGCCGACCGCATGCTCGACCTGGGCTTCCTGCCCGACATCGAGCGCATCATCAAGCTCGTCCCGGCCAAGCGGCAGACGATGCTGTTCTCCGCGACGCTGCCCGGCGAGATCGTCGCGCTGTCGCGGCGCTACCTCAACCGTCCGACGCACGTGCGCGCCGAGAACAACGACGCCGAGGCCGAGGCGACACCGCAGACCACCCAGTTCGTCTGGCGCGTGCACCGGATGGACAAGGTCGAGATCCTGGGCCGCCTGCTCCAGTGCGAGGGCCGGGGCCTGACGATGATCTTCTGCGAGACCAAGCGCGCCTGCGACATGGTCGTCGAGCAGCTCAAGGAGCGCGGTTTCGCCGCGGCCGCCGTCCACGGCGACCTGGGGCAGAGCCAGCGCGAGCAGGCGCTGCGCGCCTTCAGGAACGGCAAGATCGACGTCCTGGTCGCGACCGACGTCGCGGCGCGGGGCATCGACGTCGACGACGTCACCCACGTCGTCAACTACGACTGCCCGCAGGACGAGAAGGCCTACGTGCACCGCATCGGCCGCACCGGCCGGGCGGGCAAGACCGGCGTCGCGGTGACCTTCGTCGAGTGGGAGGACCTCACTCGCTGGAAGGTCATCAACAACGCGCTCTCGCTCGACTTCGCCGAGCCGGTCGAGTCCTACTCGACCTCCCCGCACATCTTCACCGCGCTGGGCATCCCCGAGGGCACCAAGGGCGTGCTGCCGCACGCCAACCGCTCCAGGGCAGGCCTGGCCGCCGAGGAGGTCGAGGATCTCGGGGAGACGGGCCGGACCCGTTCGCGCGGCCGCAAGGGCCGTGACGAGGAGCGGGAGGAGCGCCGTGAGCGCCCCGCCCGCACCAGGGAGAGGCGCCGCACCCGCGGTGGCCGTACCGGCGCGGAGGCGGCCGAGGTGGCAGGGTCCCAGGGGGCTCAGCCGGCCGTCGCCGAGGCACAGCACGAGGAGTCAGGGCGCCGCCGCTCGCGGGGGGACCGTGTCTCCGAGGAGACCCAGGCGCCGCTCGCGGCGAGGGTCGAGAGCCCGATCGTCGAACCCGCCGAGCTGGAGGTGGACGTGGATGTGACGCCCCGCAAGGACATCCGTGACGACCGGCCCGCCGAGACCACGTCCCGCAGGGGCCGTAACCGGAGGGCAGGCTTGAACCCCGACGTGAGCCTCACAGAGGAGGGCTCCCGCGCGGAGGCCGCCGAGGTCGCGCTGTGGGAGGACGAGCAGGACTGGGAGGACGAGACGCCCGCGCCGCGTCCCCAGCCGGAGAAGATCATCCCGCCCAGCCCGTTCGCGGTGATCTTCCAGTCGCCCGACCTGGCCACCGACGACGACGAGATCGCGCCGTCCGCCGCCTCGGAGCGGGCGCAGAGCCGCCGTCGTCCGCAGGTCAGGGGCCAGCAGCGGGGTCCCCGCCGCCAGGGCTAGCCGTACGGTGTGACAAGGGGCGCGACCGCGAGGTGGCGCCCCTTGCCGCATCCGGGCACGTCGTCTCGGGGCGCGGAGTCATGTCACCAAGAGAGGTATCGTGGGGCCACGTGAGTACGCCGCGTTTTCTGACCCTGCCTCCGGGCGTCCGTGCCCGTCGGCTGGAGACGGCGGTCGGCACGTTCGCCGCGCTGGAGGCGCTGCCGGGCAGCGGCATCGCCGAACGCATGCCCGCCCTGCTGGTCCCGGGTCTCACCGGCAGCAAGGAGGACTTCCTCGCGGTCATGCAGACGCTCGCCCAGTCGGGCCGTCAGGTCGTCGCGATCGACATGCGGGGGCAGTTCGAGACCGGCGGCCCCGACGATCCTTCGGCCTACACGTGCGCGGCGCTCGGCAACGACGTCGACGCGCTGGCGCAGCTGATCGGCAGGGGTGAGCCCATCCACCTGGTCGGGCACTCCTTCGGCGGCCTGGTCGCCAGGGAGGCGGTCATCGACGGCCGCACCAAGTTCGCCTCCTACACGATGATGAGCACCGGCCCCGGCGCGATCGTCGGCCTCAGGGAGCGGGTGGGCAGGGAGATGCTCGCCGAGGCGCCCGAGGCCGGGCTCGAACGGATGTGGGACACCCGCCTCGAACCCGAGGCCCTGTCCTCCGGGGTGCCCGACGAGATCGTGGCGTTCATGCGCAAGCGGTTCTTCGCCAACTCCTCGACCGGGATGGCCGCGATGACCAGGGAGATCCTCTCCGCCCGCGACCGCTGCGACGAGCTCGACCAGGTGGACGTGGCGACCCTGGTGCTGTTCGGCGAGCACGACGACGGCTGGCCGCCGAGGACGCAGTCGGAGATGGCCGACCGGCTGAGCGCCGAGTGCGTCGTCGTGCCCGGCGCCGCCCACTCCCCCGCGGTCGAGGCCCCGGAGACGACGGCGGCGGCGCTCGTCCGCTTCTGGAACGCCGCCGAGGCCTACCTGCGTAGCTGAAGACCGCCGCGCCGTTCCGGCCTCCGGTAGACCAGCTCCCCGTCCCCCGCCGACTCGACCAGCTCGGTGATCAGGTGGTGGTCGGGCGAGAGCCCACACGCCGGGTCCGTACGGCTCGCGTCCCCGGTGAGCGCGAAGGCCTGGCACCGGCAGCCGCCGAAGTCCACCTCCCTGCGCGGGCAGCCGGAACACGGCCCGCTCATCCACTCCGTGCCCCGGTAGGCCTCGAAAGCCGTGGACCGCCGCCAGATCCACTCCAGCGAGTGGTCCCTGACGTTGGGGAACTCAAGCGGCAGGTCGTAGGCGGCGGGGCAGGGCAGCACCGAGCCATCGGGGCCGACGGTCAGCGAGATCGCCCCCCAGCCGCCCATGCAGGGCTTGGGCACCCCGTCGAAGTAGTCGGGGACGACCCAGATCAGCTCGACGCCCTCGACCCGCTCGCGCAGCCGTTCCACGCTCTCCTTGGCCCGGGCGAGCTGCTCGCGCGTGGGCAGCAGGGCGCGCCGGTTGCGCAGCGCCCAGCCGTAGAACTGGGTGTTGGCCAGCTCGACCCGCTCGGCGCCCCAGGTGGCGGCCAGCTCGACGATGCCCTCGATGGAGTCGAGGTTGCGCCGGTGGAGGACGACGTTGAGCCCGAGCGGAAGTCCCGCCTCACGCACCAGGGCCGCGGCGCGCTCCTTGGCGGCGAACGAACGGGTTCCCGCGATGAGGTCGGAGGCCGCGGCCGTCGAGTCCTGCACCGAGAGCTGGACGCTGTGCAGCCCCGCCCCGACCAGCTCGGCGAGCCGGTCGGCGTCGAGCCCGACACCGCTGGTCACGAGCTGGGTGTAGACGCCGTTGCGCGCGGCGGCCTCGGTGATCTCCCTCAGGTCGGGACGCAGCAGCGGCTCGCCGCCGGACAGGTGCGCGTGGATCACCCCGAGTGCCGCGGCCTCCTCGAAGACCCGCACCCAGTCTGCGGTCTCCAGTTCCCGGGAGCGCGGGATGAGCCCGACCGGGTTGGAGCAGTAGGGACAGTGCAGCGGGCAGCCGTGGGTCAGCTCGGCCAACATGGCCCACGGCGGCGCGGGCCCGTCACCTGTCTGGCTCACCACGGGTTCGTTGTTCGGTTCGCTCATCGCACCCACCCCTCGGTACGCACCCGGTCGAGGAACTCGGTGACGTCGTCGGCCACCGGCGCCCCGGGGAAGTCCGCCCGCAGCCTCTCGACGATCTCCGCCACGGTCCTTTCGCCGTCGCACAGTCGCAGTACGGCGACCGCCCCGCCTTCGAGCAGCACGATCCTCTCCGGCATGACCAGCAGGTCCGCGTGCCGTACGGCATCGTGGCGCAGGATGATCCCGGAGCCGAGCCGGGGGCGCCAGTCCGTGGCCTGGGCGGTCGCGCCCAGCTCCTCGGGGGCCGTCACGCCTGGTCCACCGCGTCGAGCAGCGCCCACAGCACGTCGCACTTGCGGGAGAGCGCGGCCACGGCCCTCTCCTGCTCGGCCTGGCTCCCGGCCCACTCCAGGACCAGTTCGAGGGCCTCGCCGCTGTCCTGCCGTCCCTGGCTGATCCGGCCCCTGAAGTACTGCAGCCCCTCGGCGTCGATCCAGGTGTAGTGCTTCTCGAAGGCCTCGATCCTGGTCCGCATGATGTCGGGGGCGAACAGCTCGGTCAGCGACGCGGCGACGGCCTCAAGGGGCGTCCCCAGCCTGCACAGGTTCACGTACGCCTCGACGGCGAAGCGCACCCCGGGCAGGACGCCCTCCCCGGACAGCAGGTCCTTGCGGTCCAGGCCCGCGGCCTCTCCCAGGCGCAGCCAGCGCTCGATGCCGCCCTCGCCCGCGCGCCTGCCGTCGTGGTCCTGGATGCGGCGGATCCACATCCTGCGCAGCTCGGGCGTCTCCAGCTTGGCGAGGATGAGCGCGTCCTTGATCGGGATATGCCGCTGGTAGTGGAACCGGTTGAGGATCCACCTGCGGATCTCCTCCTGCGACAGCTCCCCGGCGTGCATGCGCACGTTGAAGGGGTGGCGGTCGTGGTACCGCGCCTCGGGTACGGCCCGCAGACGGGCCTCGAACTCGGTGGGGGTCCAGGGTTCGGCGTTCACAGCTCGATCACCATTCCGTCGGCGGCCACCTCGACGCCCAGTTCGGCCAGCCTCCTGTGCTGGGGCGCGTCCGGATCGACGAGGGGGTTGGTGTTGTTCAGATGCGTGTACAGGCACCGGCCGGGCAGCCGGGACAGCCGCTCCGCCGTCGCCTCGACGGGCAGGTGCCCCATCTCGGTCGCGGTGCGCGAGGAGATTCCGGTACGGCGGGGCTCCTCGTCGTCCCAGAAGGTGCCGTCGACGATCACACAGCCGGCCTCGGCCATCGCGTCCCCAAGCGCGGGCGACCAGACGCCGAAGGCGGGGGCGTACAGGCACGTCGCACCGCTCGCCCGGTCGGTGAAGCGCAGCGCGACCACCCAGTCGGGAGCCGAAGCCTCGTCCGAGGCGTAGCGGGGTCGCTTCCCGGAGACCGGGACCGCCCGGACCTCGACGCCCGCGGTGAGCGCGACCTCGCCGTCCGTCATCAGGTCACGCCAGCGCACGTCGGCGTACGGCGAGAGCACCTCGTGGAGCCTGAGCCCCCGGGTGAGCGCCTGGCGGACCGTGGGGGTGGCGACGATCTCCAGTTCGTCGGCCTCGCGCAGCCGGAACAGCCCCAGCGTGTGGTCGAGCTCGGCGTCGGTGAGGACCACGCGCATGACGCGTGTCCGCTCCGGGGGCGCGTCGGCGGGACGCAGCGTCTCGACGTGCTCGGCGATGTCCGGGGTGGCGTTGACGATGTGGTTCCCGACGGCCAGCGACGCATGGGTGCGCCGCCAGGCCGGATTGGTGCGTGCCCCGGAACACCCGGGGCACGCACAGTTCCACTGGGGGACGCCACCGCCTGCGGCGGTTCCCAGAATTCGCAGTCGCATGGCGTGAACCCCCGTCCGCTTACCTGGTGGCCAGGAAGTACGCCGTCATCTCCATCGACGCCTCGACGACCTGGTAGCCGGGCTTCTGCCAGGTGCTCTTCTCGTCCCGGCGCTCCGTGGTCTCAGCCATGGGCGTGTACCGCCTTCCATGTGACGCATGGGTTTTGGGTCACAACCGTTATGACCCGTTATCAATGCTTTCGTCAATGGTTGGCGGCAATTACGTCGGACCTATTTTCTATTATTGGCCTCAAATATAATAATCTACCACTTTTGATACATATTTCATCGGATCAATTCTGGGCGCAACCCAACAGAAGACCTCAGATACTCATGCAGAGAACGCCAAATTCCGGACACGCGTGCCCCGGGTGACCCCTCAGTCGTCGCCTAGGCCGTCCCACGGCTGGCGCCCACCGGCGGCCTCCTGGCCCTCCGGGCAGTGCGCGCGGAAATCGCACCAGGAGCAGAGCGGACCCGTCCTGGGCGGGAAGACCTTGTCGATCTGCGGGGGTACGGCGGGCGGCGTGCGGCCTGCGGTAGCCGTACGAGAACCTCGTGGAGCCTCGCCCGCCCAGGCGCGGTAGGCCTCGTCGGCCTCGGACGCCTCGGTCGCGATCTCCTCGGCACGCCCGATGTGCCGGGCCAGGGACTCCTCGGTGTGCTCCCACTCCACGATCGAGCCCGTCGGCAGGTGGTGCAGCTCGACCCGGTGGCAGGGGCGACGCATCATCCGGGAGGAGGCGACGGCGTAGACGGCCAGCGCGAGCGAGGAGCGCGCGTCGTCCTCCGTCAGCGGGCGGCGGCCCGTCTTGTAGTCGACCACGACCAGTTCCTCGCCACGCCGGTCGAGACGGTCCACCCGCCCCGAGACGGCGATCACGGACGTCCTCGTGGCCACCGTACGCTCGACGCCGACCGGCTCGTCGGAAGGATCCAGCGAGGCGGTGTAGCCCACGACCATCTCGCGGGCGCGCGCACGCCAGGACGCCGCCTGGGCGGCGTCGCGGAACCCCTCACCGATCCAGCCGTTGTTCAGCAGGACCCCCGCCATCGCGGGCGTGCGCCGCTCGTACGGCTCCCGCCACCACCCGGCCAGCGCGTTGTGCACGCTGACGCCGACGCTGTTGTGCGCCCACGGCGGCCCCTTCTGCGGCGCGGGCCGGTCCAGGTAGGTGAACCGGTAACGCCTCGGGCAGTCCAGCCAGGTGTTCAACCGCGACGGCGTGCACGAGTACAGCCGTCGCGGCATGCCCTCCAGGGGCAGTTGGTCCATTACTCGTCGTTGAGGTTGATCCGGATGCCCGCGGCCCTCGTGCCGTCGGTCAGCGGACCCTCCTTCTCCTCGACCGTGCCACGGGTCAGCGAACCGGAGAGCCAGGCGTCGAACTGCGGCTCCAGGTCGCCGATCGTGGACTCCTCACCGTGCGCGGGCAGCACCCGGGTGCGGTGCGGCAGCGTGAACAGCCTGCCGCCGATCGCGGTCAGCTGGTCGGCCAGCGCGGGATACTCACCGCCGATCCTGCCGGGGCCGTCGGCCTGCAGGGTCTTGCCGGTGAAGACCGCGTCGAGTGCCTCGCTGTACAGCGAGACCCCGCCCTGCGACACACCGGGCGTCGACAGGACCTCAAGCTGGATGTCCGCGACGCCGAACAGGCCCTCGTCCTCCATCTCGATGTCCGGCCACGTCTCCGACCAGGTCAGCCGCCACAGCGGCCGATCCTTCGGGTGGAGCGCGACCACGGCCTCGTCACGGGCCGCCACCTCGATGGCCGCGCCCACGTGGTCGGGCAGACCGTGGGTGCAGACGACCGCCAGCACCTCCCGCTCGCCGACCTTCTCCAGGATCGCCTCCGCGTCACGCGCGGGGTCGATGACGATGACCTCCTCATCGTCACCCACGATCCAGGTGTTGTTCTCGACCTTGTGCTCGACGCCGTCGACATCGACGACGCCCTCGGTCACCACTCGCTCGATACGCGCTGTCACGCTTCCGCACTTTACCCGCTTTCTTTGCGACGCCTTCGGCGTCGCGGGCTTGGGCGCCTGAAGTCGGTGACTTCCCTCGTCGCTCCTCCGCTTCGCTCCGTCGCTCCTCAGTCCAGTTCACCGACGCGCCCAAGCCGGACACTCCTCACGCACGGCACCGGTACCCCATCACCGGCAGGAGGCTCTGGGACCTATGTGGGGGTGGTCAGGAGGGTTCTGATGGCGGTGATGATGAGTTGTACGGCCAGGGCGGACAGGAGGAGGCCGGAGACTCGGGTTACGAGTTCTACGCCGTTTTCTTTGATCACTCGCATGACGGTGACCGAGAAGCGCATGAAGACCCAGAGCAGGAGGTGTACGGCGGCGATGGCCAGGGCCAGGGCCAGGATGCCGCCGTCCTTGCGTTCGGCCTGCTGGGCGAAGACGATCGTGGCGACGATCGCTCCCGGTCCCGCGAGCAGGGGTGTGCCGAGCGGGACGAGCGCCACGTTGACGTTGGACCGTACGGCGTTGGCGGGGGGCTCGGTGTCGCCGGTGAGCAGTTGCAGGGCGACAAGCAGGAGCAGCAGGCCACCGGCGATCTGCATGGCCGCCACCTCGACGTGCAGGTATCCCAGGATGGCCTGACCGAAGACGGCGAAGATCACGATGAGGCAGAACGCGACGATGGGGGCCTGCCAGGCGATCCTGCGGCGCTCACGGGTCGTCCGGCCACCGGTGTAGGCGAGGAAGAGCGGGATGATCCCGGGCGGGTCCATGATCACGAACATCGTGACGAACGCCTCGACGAAGAACTGGACGTCGAACACCCGTTTCCCCTGACCCTCGGTAGGGAACGCGCCACAACAGACCAGACGTTCCCGCACCGCAGGGTAGCAAGCACCCCCCGAGCCCCTCCCACCCCTCACCCAAAGCAACCCTCCCCAGAATTCGGCCCTCCCCTACCCCCCGCAGGAGTGAGGCTTTTGGGGTTACCGGCGCCGCGCGTGAGGAGTTGGGGGTACCGGTGCCGTGCGTGAGGAGTGTCCGGCTTGGGCGCGTCGGTGAGCTGGACTGAGGAGCGGGGGAGCGAAGCGGAGGAGTGACGAGGGAAGTCACCGACTTAGGCGCCCAAGCCCGCGCCGCCGCAGGCGGCGCAAAGAGGCACAACCGCAAAAGCAAGCACAGCCCAACTACCCCTCCAACCGAGGCGAGAAAGCCCCCAGAGGAAGGTCCAAAGTTTGGTTGTTGTCCCTGAGGTCTCTCAGAGAAAGTTCGGCCAGGGTCACCAGGTAGCCCGCCTCGGCGGGCCAGACGACCGTCCACAGCCAGTTTCCCAGCGCCTCGCCCGCGTAGACCGCCCTGTCCGGGGCCGCCGCGACGCACCACATCGGTGTGGGATGCCCCATGATCTCGACCTTGGCGTGCGGCGGTCCGTCGCCGAAGCCCTCTCCCGGGTCGGTTCCCGAGATCCCGGCGAACCCGGCGCCGAGCCCCACCCCCGGCTCCTCCGCGATGATCAGCATGTCCGCGGGACCGTGGGTCAGTGAAGGGCCGGAGACCGCGACCACGGTTCCCCTGATGCCGCTGCGCTCGTCGCCCGCCTCGGCGAAGCCCGTCACCAGCCATCCCTGCGGCAGCGGCCACGGCAACCAGGCCGGGACCCGGGAGTCCACGAGGGCCTCGATCGCGGCCTGGGAGGGGCGTTTCGGCGTCTGCAGCGGCAGGACGTCGCCGTGCGGCCCGCACCGCCAGGCACTCGACCACGCGCTGGGCGGGCGGAGGGGGCCGAAACAACGCGGGCAGATGGGCTCGGCTCTCACGCCTACCCACGGTGCTTCGTCCATGCCCGGTTCGTCAAGGGTGCTTCTCGTTATGCAGCCGTAATCTTGTCCATGTGCGCGTAAATTGTGTGGGGGCGATCGTCCGTGACGAGCAGGGCCGGCTGCTCCTCGTACGGCGGGGCCGTCCCCCGGGAAAGGGGCTGTGGTCCGTCCCGGGAGGGCGGGTCGAGCCGGGCGAGTCGGACACCGAGGCGCTGGCCCGTGAGATGCGTGAGGAGACGGGCCTGACGGTCAGGGTCGTCGGCCTGGCGGGCACGGTTGACCGGCCTGGCCCCGGCGGTGTCGTCTACGAGATCCGCGACTATCTCGCCGAGTCCTGCGGTGGCACGCTCCGCGCCGGGGACGACGCGGAGGATGCCCGCTGGTTCACCGAGGACGACCTCGCCCGGCTGCCGCTCTCGCCGGGCCTGCTCGACGCCCTCACCGGGTGGGGGGTCATCGGGAGGCCGTCAGGGTCGAGCGCCACAGGGTGAGGTGGTCGCTGTCGTAGGTGGTCGAACGTCCCAGGGCGACGACCTGGCCACCGGAGACGGTGACCGCGCCGAGCCGCTGCGCGCCCTCCCCGGCCAGGCCGTCCTCCGTCTGGGCGTGTGGCTGCCACTTCAGCCCGTCCTCCGAGGTCCACGCGACGCTGTCGCCCTCGCCGGGCGTCCCCTGCCAGCCGACCGCGACCACGCCGTCCGCCGTCGCCGCCATGTCCAGTACGGCTGCCGCCCCCTCGGCGGGCAGCCAGGCGAACTCCCACGAGATGCCGTTGTCCTCCGAAACCGCCCCGAAGGCCCGCTGCCCGTCGCCGGTGACGGCGGTTCCCGAGGCGACGATGGTCGTGCCGTGCTGGACCACGTGTCTCAGGCCCGCGGCCGTCGCCCCCTCGGGCAGCACGGGTTTGCGCGCGACCCAGTTGATCCCGTCGGCCGACACCCAGACCACCCCGGTCTCGTGGTCGTCCGTACCCGTGCCGCCGACGGTGACGTACCCGGAGGAGGTGACGGAGACGTCGTAGAGCCGTACGCCCACACCGCCGGCCGGGAGCTTCGCCGCCCGCGTGAAGCGTTTGAGGTCGGCGGTGAACCACAGCACCGGGACTGTCGCGGACGGCCCCCGGTCCTCTCCCGCCAGCACGTAGCCCGAGGGCCCCGAGGCCACCGCGTGCGGGGCGAGGAGGTCGTGCTCGGCGGCGGGGACGAGGGGACCGGAGGCGGGGATCCTGCGCCAGGTCGCGCCGTCGGCCGAGGTGACCAGGAGCGGCCCCGTCGAGGAGGCGTCGGTCATGGTGCCGCCGACGGCGAGCCAGCCCTGCCTGCCCCGGGTGACGTCGCTGAGGGCCTGCCGCCAGGAGCCGCCGAGTGCCTGTTCCGGGCCCGCGCCCTTCCAGGTGTGGCCGTCCTTGCTGGTCCAGATGCCCGCGTCCCCGGCGACCGCGCCGACTGCGACGAACGTGCCGCCCCCCGCGGCGATCCTGGCGGTGTCGCGGGAGGCCCTGGCCAGGCCGTCGATCCGGTCGAGCGCGACGGGCCGTGCCTGGCCTCCCTCCGGGGCGGTGATGAGGACCAGGCGGTTGTCCACGTCGGCGGCGCGCTCGTCTCCTCCGACGACGAGCGTGCCCTCGTCGGAGATGGCCAGGGCCCGTAGCGAGCCTGGCACGTCGCCGAGGTCGGTGGACTTGCGCCAGTCACGGCCGTCCCTGCTGGTGTAGACGGCGTAGCGTTCGAAGCCGGACTCGGCGACCGCGGCGATCCCGGCGTCCGAGGAGGCAAGGCGCCTGACCCCGGAGCCCTCGCGGGCCAGGCCGGTGATGCCGCCGCAGCGCTCCCAGGAGTCGCCCCGGGCCGAGCAGTAGACGGCGACGTCGCCCTTCTCGTCGTGCCGCTGGGTCGGGACGAGCACGAACCCCGACGAGGAGGCCGCGAGCGCGCCCGCCTCGGGGGTGACGCCCTCCGGCGCCGATCCGGCCCGCATCCAGGTCTTGCCGCCGTCCGCGGAGCGCAGGACGGCCGGGGAGCCGCCCCGCCCGGGGTCGCCGAGCGCGACCACCGCGTCGCCCCTGGCGACGACCGCCTTGAGTCCCCTGACCTGGTCGGGGGTGCCGAGTTCGCCGGATTCGACCCTGGTCCAGTCCTGCCCGTCGGGGGAGGTCCAGGCCACGGCTCCCGGGGAGCCGTCCTGGAGGACACGCGTGCCGACCGCGACGAACCCGGAGGACGTCCTGGCCAGGTCCATGATCTTGTCGCCGGTAACGAACGCGCCCAGCTTCGCCGGGGCGACGGCGGTCCAGGTGGTGCCGTCCTCGCTGGTCCACAGCCCTCGACCGGCACCCAGGAGGTCGTTGCCCGCGGCCAGCCAGAGGCCGTCGCCGCCCGCGACCCTGCCCACGGTCGTCGGGCCGTTCTCGTAGCCGACCGGCCCGGTCACCTTGCCCAGCCGCCAGGTCGTGCCGCCGTCCGGGGAGACGAGGAACAGCGGCCTGGGGACGGGGCTGGTCGTGTCGCTGCCGACGGCGACCATGATGGAGCCCGCGGAGGCCACGGCGTTGAGCACCTGGCTCGATCCGGTGCCGCCCGCGTCGGCCGGTGGCGCGAAGTCGGTGTCGCCCGAGCTCACCTCGGCCCCGGCGAGCTGCAGGCCGGTGGTGAACGGGCCGCCGTTCCAGTTCCACAGCACCGCTCCCCCGCCGACCGCGGCGGCCAGCACGGCGGCGACCACGACGGGCACGACCAGGCCTCTGCGTCCGCGTCCTGCCGGGCTCGAACGGCGCAGCGCGGAGGGGGCGGTCGCGGAGCGGTGGTGCCGCCCCCCGGGTCCCCGCCTGCCCGCCGGTCCCTCGGCCACCAGCAGGTCCGGTCTCGCGGGCCTGCCCCCCGGCGGACGGCCGAGCCGGTGCACCGGTTCGGCGTCCTCGTCCGGTACGGCGGGCTCTTCGTCGTCCGGTTCCCACGTCTGGGCCGGTTCCTCCTCCTGGAGGCCGTGCCACACGTCGTACGGGCCGGTCCGCTCCTCGGGGGCGGGCTCCGGAGGCCTGCGCGGCGGCCCCGAGGCCACCAGCAGGTCGGGCCGGTCACCACGACGGCGCCTGGGCTCGCGCGGGATGTCCAGGTCCTCGGCCTCCTCAAGGGATGGTACGGCCTGCGCCTCGGGGCTCGGGGCGGAGAAGACCGCGTGGGCGTCGTCGTGCTCCGCGGGGCCGAGCAGGTCCCCGTAGTCGCCCTCCCCCGTCCTCCTGGGAGGCTCCGCCGACGGCCTCAGCGGGTCGGAGTCGTCGAACCAGGAGGGGCTGAGCAGGTCCCCGTAGTCACCGTCGCCGGGAGCCGCGTCGTCCCGCTCGCGGGAGGGTCCCGAGGCCACCAGCAGGTCGGGCCGGTCGGCGCCGCGCCTGCCGTGCCTGCGCTCGGGCGGCTGGTCGGACCACGGGTCGGGACGGGCCTCGGGGTCCGGCTGGGCGCCCGTCGGGGAGGCGTACGGCTGGGTGTGGGCGCGGCGGCGCTCACCGCCCAGTCCCTCGGGGCGGGCCGTGGGGGGCTCGTCCTCGGGGATCGGCGCGGCGAACGGCGGCAGCCTCCACGGCGAGGCGAGTGGAAGCCCTCGGGGATCGTCGTCGGAGGGGCCGGGAGGGGAGTGCTGGATCGTCGGCGGCGCGTCCGGATGCCGCCGGCGTCCGCCTCCGTGCGTCCCTTCGTCGTCCGCCGGCCACTCTCGTGAGCGCGGTTCGTGGGGGCCCGGGGCCACGCTCAGCACCTCCTCGCAGGAAGCCCGTCCAGTCCGGGGTCGGCACTCCGGACCGTTCCATTCGTCTCCGTGACGCTCCGTCGCACCGCCGTACGGCGAGGCGAAGCGCACGAGACCTTACTACTACCCCGTTCCGCGGAAACGATCACCTCCGTGGGGCGGCGGGGACTCCAGCCGTGCACATCAAGAGCAACACGCCGAAGCCCCAATGACGAGACCTCTCTAGTCAGATTTATCGGTGCGGCGCCGGAATTATCACCGCGTGCGGCTTTAATTCCGATATTTCCTGACGGGAAAAACCGGCGCTGTACGAATCAGGAAGCCGGTGGGGTGAAGGCCGTGGTGCGGGACATCCCCGCCGCCCTCCCCTTGGCCGTCACGACCAACGCCATCTTGCGGGACGCCTCGTCGATCATCTCGTCACCGAGCATGACCGCGCCGCGTCCCTCGACCGTCGTGTGGTACTCGTAGGCGTCGAGGATCAGCTCGGCCCGCTCGTAGTCCTCCTGGGACGGCGAGAACACCTCGTTGGCCGCCTCGATCTGCGTGGGGTGCAGCACCCACTTGCCGTCGAACCCGAGGGCCGCGGAGCGCCCCGCGACCCTGCGGAAGCCGTCCAGGTCCCTGATCGCCAGATAGGGCCCGTCGATGGCCTGCAGGCCGTGCGTGCGGGCGGCCATCAGGATGCGCATCAGGATGTAGTGGTAGGCGTCGCCCTCGGTGTAGCCGGGAGGCTGCTCCCCCACCACCAGCGTCCGCATGTTGATCGAGGCCATGAAGTCGGCGGGCCCGAAGACCAGCGTCTCCAGCCGTCCGGACGCGCCGCCGATGGCGTCCACGTTGACCAGGCCCCTGGCGCTCTCGATCTGGGCCTCGACGCCGATCCCGCCGACCGGCAGGCCGTTGGCCTTCTCGATCTGGGTCAGCAGCGTGTCCAGCCAGACCACCTGGGCCGGGTCCTCGACCTTGGGCAGCATCAGGCAGTCGAGGAACTCCCCGGCGCCCTCGACGACCTCGATGACGTCCCGGTAGGTCCACTGCGTGCCCAGGTCGTTGACCCGCACCACCCGGGTCCTGCCCGACCAGTCGCCCTCGCGCAGGGCCGCCACGACGTTCTTGCGCGCGCCCTCCTTCGCCGACGGCGCCACGGAGTCCTCAAGGTCGAGGAAGACCTCGTCGGCGGGCAGTCCCTGGGCCTTCTCCAGGAAGCGAGGATTGCTGCCGGGCACCGCCAGGCACGAACGTCGCGAACGCATGGCCCAACGGTAGCGGCAGCCGCCAGGCCGTACATTCGTGCCATGGGAGTGATCGAGGAGGGCGCCAGGAAGTCCGGGATCCTGTGGCTGTCCCTGGACCGGCAGCGGCTCGCCTGGCACGTGTGGCACGACGGCGCGATCTATCTCGTCACCGGCGGCGGCGAGCAGGACCTACCCCACCTGACCGAGGCGGAGCGGGTCCGGGTGACGCTCAGGAGCAAGGACAACGGGGCGCGGCTTGTCGTCTTCGAGGCCGCCGTCGAGGTGGTGGACCAGGCCGCCTCCCCCGAGGCGGTCGCCGCGCTCGCCAAGGAGCGGCTCAATGCCCCCGACGCGGCCAACCTGACCGCCCGCTGGGCCACCGACTCCACGGTCGTACGGCTGACGCCCCAGGAGCCCGCCTGAGCCGTACGGCTAGCCGACCCCGACCGGTTCCGCCTCGACGGGGGCGGGCAGGGCGGAGGTGGCGCGCTGGGCCAGGTAGGCGCCGACCAGGACGATGAGGCCGCCGACGATCTGGAAGGGGCCGAGCGCCTCGCCGACGAGCACCCAGGCGATGATCGCCCCCACGATGACCTCAAGCGAGGCGACCGTCGAGCCGACGGCGGCCGACAGGCGGCGCACCGCGGTGACGCCGAGGATGTAGGCGGCGACGGTCGCGACGAGGATCATCCACAGCGCCGCGGCCAGCACGGGCAGCGGGTGGCTTCCTGCGGGGGCGACGACCTGGCCGAAGGCCTGCCACCGGATATTCCACGGCTGGGAGACCGGCACGAGCACGATCGTGGCGCCGACCAGGCCCCAGGCGATCAGGCCGAGCGGGTCGATGTCCCCGCCGAAGCCGTCGCTGAGCAGGAAGTAGCCCGTGCAGCAGGCCGCGGCGCCGAAGGCGAGCAGCAGCCCGACCGGGTCGAGGGCGAGGCCCGACCACACCTCGACCACGATGCCGAGGCCGACGACCGCGACCACGGCACCGACGAAGGCCGCGCGCGGCAGCCGTACACGACGGACGAAACGCACCCAGAGCACGACCAGCACCGGCGCGGTGTACTCGATGAGCAGGGTGACGCCGACCGGCAGCCTGGTGATCGCCGCGAAGTACAGCGCCTGCACCCCGGCGACCGCGACGATCGCGTAGGCCACGAAGAGCGGGAGCCGGGAGCGCGGGATGCGCAGCGCGGCGGGCCGTACGAGCGCCAGGATGCCCATGAGCAGCAGCCCCGCCCCGGCCATCCGCACCCAGACGGCCTCAAGCGGGGTCAGTCCGGCCGCGCCGAGATATTTGGCCATCGGTCCGGAGAACGCGAAGCACCAGGACGACGCGAAAGCGATCAGCAGGCCGCCGCGCCTCATGATGTAACTACCGTTCGCATAGTTTGATGCTGACACGTCGAGAGTCCGAACAGCAAGGGGACGCCCGAAATGTGAGCGAGCCTTGAACCCCCGCGGCGGGAAGGCGACCTACCCTGCAGATGTGAAGATCTTCATCGCGCGACTCGCGGGAACCCCGGTCTTCGACCCGGCGGGGGACCAGATCGGGCGAGTGAGGGACGTCGTGGTGGCGTTCGCGGGCTCCACTCCCCCACGCGTGCACGGCCTGGTCGTCGAGGTGCAGCCGAGACGGCGGGTCTTCCTGCCCATCACCAGGGTTCGCGGCATCGAGGCGGGCTCCGTCGTCTTCAGCGGCCAGATCAACATGCGGCGCTTCGAACAGCGGGCAACCGAGACCCTGGTCATCGGCCAGATGCTCGACCTGGAGGTGCAGGTCGAGGGCGAGCGCGTGACCGTCCTGGACCTGGCCATGGAGCAGACCAGACGCGCCGAGTGGCTCGTCACCAAGGTCGCGGTCGTCAAAATGAGCCAGGGACTCGGCCTGCGGCGGCGCGGCCCGGCCAGGATCGTCGACTGGTCCGAGGTCAGCGGCTTCAACGCCGTGCAGAAGGACCAGGGCGCGGCCGGTCTGCTTGTCGCCTTCGAGACGATGCGCGCCGCTGACCTGGCCAGCGCCCTGCACGAGCTGCCCGCCAAACGCCGCACCGAGGTCGCCGCCGCCCTCGACGACGTACGGCTCGCCGACGTGCTCGAAGAGCTCCCGGAACGCGACCAGATCGGCATCCTGGGCAGGCTCACCCCCCGCCGCGCCGCGGACGTCCTTGAGGAGATGGACCCCGACGACGCGGCCGACCTGCTCCAGGACCTCCCCCCGGAACAGGCCGAGGCGCTGATGGCGCTGATGGAGCCCGAGGAGGTCGCGCCCATCCGGCGGCTGCTGGTCTACCCGGAGGACACCGCGGGCGGCATGATGACCAGCGAGCCCGTGGTCCTGCCGCCGAGCGCTACCGTCGCCGAGGCGCTCGCCCACATCCGCCAGCGGGAGGTCACGCCCTCCGTGGCCGCGCAGGTCTACGTGGCCAGGCCGCCCATCGAGACCCCGACCGGCCGCTTCCTCGGGCTGGCCCACTTCCAACGGCTGCTGCGCGAGCCCCCCTCGACGCTGCTCGGCGGGGTCGTGGACAGCTCGCTCGACCCGATCAGACCCGAGTTCACCCTCAACCAGGTGGCCTCCTACATGGCCACCTACAACCTGATGGCGGTACCCGTGGTGGACGAGCTCGGCCGCCTGGTCGGCGCCGTCACCGTGGACGACGTTCTCGACCACCTGCTGCCCGAGGACTGGCGGGAGCGGGACCACGAACCAGGAGCCGAACATGGTTGACCGTCTCGACCAGCCGAGACAGCGGGGCCTTCGCCTGCGCCCGCACTACGACCCCGAGGCCTTCGGGCAGCTGTCCGAGCGCATCGCGCGCTTCCTCGGCACCGCCAGGTTCCTCGTCTACATGACCGTCTTCGTCGCGGTCTGGGTGGTGTGGAACGCCCTCTTCCCCGGCGAGGGGAAGTTCGACCCCTACCCGTTCATCTTCCTCACGCTGATGCTGTCGCTCCAGGCGTCCTACGCGGCGCCGCTGATCCTGCTCGCCCAGAACCGCCAGGACGACCGGGACCGCATCCAGACCGACATCGACCGCGCCGCCGCGGAACGCACCCAGGCCGACCTGGAATACCTGACCCGGGAGATCGCGGCCCTGCGGATAGCCCTGGGCGACGTGGCCACCCGAGACTACGTCCGCTCCGAACTGCAACGCCTCCTGGAAGACCTCCAGCAGCCCCAGTCCCCGGAACCCTCAGACGCCCCCTGAGTCGTCCCCGGGGAAGAGCCTGTTCAGGGTCGAGGCGCAGCGGCGGAGCTCCTCGGGGCCCAGGGTGTCGAGGAGCTGGGTGCGGATGCCGCGCAGGTAGGTGGGACGGGCCTGCGTGAGCCGTACGGCACCGGCCTCGGTGAGGACCGCGAACAGGCCGCGGGCGTCGCTGGGGCAGGCCTCGCGCTCGACCAGGCCGTCACGCTGGAGGCGGTCGATCAGGCGGGTCAGGCCGCTGCGGGAGAGCAGGACCCGTTCGGCCAGGTCGTTCATGCGCAGCCGGCCCTCCGGCGTCTCCGCCAGATGAGAAAGCACGTCGTAGGAGGCCAGGGCGAGGTCGTGACCGACGAGCAGATCGGCCTCAAGAGCCCGGGTGACACGGGCCTGGACGCGTTGCAACGCCCTCCAGACCGCCAGCTCCTCCGAGCTGACGGACTCTTCCGACTCGTCCGCCGTAACGGTCACGGAGTAACCTTAGACTGTTGCACGCGCACCTACATAGGGGATCACCCGGGTGCGGGAGCCCGGAATTCTCCGCGTCGACCCCGGGTTCATACCATGGGTCCGTGACTCCTTCCGCTCCCAGCCGGGAGCGGCACGAACTGTCCGTGAAACGCCTGGACGACAATAGACAAGGAGGGACGGCAGCCCCGCCGCCTCATCGCGACGCCCGTTGCCGACACTTCGATGGCACCTACCCCGGAACTGGTCACGGCCGCGCTGGCGACCGTCAACGACCCTGAGATCCGTCGGCCGATCACCGATCTGGACATGGTCAAGAGCGTCGACATCTCCCCCGAGGGGGTGGTGCGCGTCGGGATCTACCTCACCGTGTCCGGCTGTCCCATGCGTGACACCATCACGCGCGATGTCACCACCGCCGTCTCCAAGGTCGAAGGGGTGACGGGCGTCCAGGTCGAGATGGACGTCATGAGCACCGAGCAACGCAAGGCGCTCCAGACGAAACTGCGCGGCAACAAGGGGCCGGAGAAGGAGATTCCCTTCGCCCAGGCCGGTTCGCTGACCCGGGTGTTCGCGGTGGCCTCGGGCAAGGGCGGCGTCGGCAAGTCGTCGGTGACCGTCAACCTCGCCGCCGCGATGGCCGCGAGCGGGCTGAAGGTCGGCGTCGTGGACGCCGACATCTACGGCCACAGCGTGCCCCGGATGCTCGGTGTCTCCGAGCGTCCGACCAAGGTCGAAGACATGATCATGCCGCCGGTCGCGCATGACATCAAGGTCATCTCGGTCGGCATGTTCAAGCCGGACGGCAACACCCCGGTGGTGTGGCGTGGCCCGATGCTGGACAGGGCGCTGCACCAGTTCCTCGCCGACGTCTTCTGGGGCGACCTCGACGTGCTGCTGATGGACCTGCCCCCCGGCACCGGTGACATCGCGATCTCGGTGGCGCAGCGGATGCCGACGGCCGAGATCCTCGTGGTGACGACGCCGCAGCAGGCAGCCGCCGAGGTGGCCGAGCGCGCGGGTTCGATCGCCGTGCAGACCCACCAGCAGATCGCGGGCGTCATCGAGAACATGGCCTGGCTGCCCTGCCCGCACTGTGACGAGCGGATCGCCGTCTTCGGCGAGGGCGGTGGCCAGACGGTCGCCGACGCGCTCACCCGCACCCTCGGCGCCCGGGTTCCGCTGCTCGGCCAGGTGCCGATCGACATGCGGCTGCGTGAGGGCGGCGACGAGGGCAAGCCCCTCGTGCTCACCGATCCCGACGCCCCGGCCGCCGCGGAGCTGATCCGGATCGCCTCGGGCCTGAGCAGGAGGTCCAACAGCCTCAAGGGCATGCAGCTCGGCATCTCCCCGACCAGGGGCCGCTGAGCGGAGTGTACGGCGGGCGTCCCGAAGGTCAGGTGGCCTCGGAGTCGTAGGGCGGGAGCTCGCCGTACCCCAGCTCGTCGAAGTCGTCGAGCAGGTCGGTGCCCGCGCGGCTTGAGACGGCGGCCCCTCCGGCGACGCTCGCCGTGACGCTGCGCCACTCGTCCTCCAGGTCACCCGTGAGGTGCTTGCGGACGAAGTTCTTCGGGTTCAGGTCGGTCGGGTCGAAGTTGGCGAACTCCGGCCCGAGACCGGCCTGCAGGTCCTGTTTGGCGTTGTTGGCCATCTGCCGCAGGGAACGCAGCGTCTTGCCCGCCTGCGCGGCCGCCTGGGGCAGTTTCTCCGGCCCGAAGACGAGGAGCGCGATGACCACAAGCGCCACGATCTCAGGCCAGCCGAGTCCGAACACCGTGATCTCCTAGCGGGATGACACCGAGGCGGCGCTCCGGGCACACGCCCGGAGCCTTTTCCAGACTAATGCCCCCGACTCGTGACCGCACCAGCCCCTCCACCGATCATGAGGGACTGGGCGTGGGCTGCGGGGACGCGGCACCGATGGTCACAACTGTCGTCTTCTCCTGGCCGCCACGCTGGAACTTCACAGTCAGCTTCTCTCCCGGCGCCTTGTTGCGGATCAGCGCGATCAGTTCGTAGCCGTCCTGCAGGACGGTGCCGTTGATCTCGACGATGATGTCCCCGGGCTTGAGACCGGCGTTGTCGGCGGGGCCCTTGGGCTCGATGGGCTGGGTGCCGCTCCTGACCTCGGTGTCGATGCGGACGCCCGTGCCCTGGTAGGACTGGTCGATGGTGATGCCGATCCGCGACTTCTTCGCGCTGCCGGTGGTGATCAGCTCCTCGGCGACCCTGCGGGCGTGGTTGACCGGGATGGCGAAGCCGAGGCCGATGCTGCCGCTCTGACCGCCGAGCGACCTGCCGAGGGTGGCGATGGCCGAGTTGACGCCGATCACCTCGCCCGCCGCGTTGACCAGCGGGCCGCCCGAGTTGCCGGGGTTGATGGCGGCGTCGGTCTGGATGGCGCTCAGCCAGGTCGTGTCGGTGCTGTTCTCCTCACCGGCCTGGACGGGACGGTTGAGGGCGCTGACGATGCCCGAGGTGACGGTTCCGGTCAGGCCGAGCGGGGAGCCGATGGCGACGACCGGGTCACCGACGACCACGTTGTCGGAGTTGCCGAGGGCGATCTCCGGGGCGCCGAAGGTCTCGTCGGGCTTGACCACGGCGAGGTCGGACTCCGGGTCGCGGCCCACGACGTGGGCGGAGGTCGACTTGCGGTTGCTGAACTGGATCTGGATCTGGCTGTTGTTCGGCTCGGCCCCGGCGACCACGTGGTTGTTGGTCACGATGTAGCCGCCCTTGATCAGGAAGCCGGAGCCGGTGCTCGAACTCGTGCCCGCGTTGACCGAGAGCGAGACCACGCTCGGCAGCACCTTGGAGGCCACCCCCGCGATCGACTCGGGAGCCCTGGAGTTGGAGCCGCTCGGCGCCGTCCCCAGCCGGTAGGACGGGTCGAGGTCGGAGTTGCCGGGACGGGTGAGCAGGTAGGTGCCGAAGCTGCCCGCCGCGGAGGCCAGCAGCGCGATCAGCACGGCCAGTACGGCCAGCGTGCCGGTGCGCGGCCCACGCCGCTCGGTGACGGCCCGGCCCCCGAAGGTCCCGTCGTACGGCCCCGGCCCACCGGGGACGGGCGGCGGCGCCCAGCCGGGGCCGAGGCCCTGTGCCCGCGAGGGCGGGGGCGGCTGGTTGCCGGGAAGGCCTCCCGGGGTGGCGAAGATCGCCGTGTCGCGGTGGGTCCTGCCCGAAGGGTCTCCCCAGCCGCTCGCGGGCGGCGGGGCCTGACGCCCGGTCCAGTCCTCGTATCCGGGCCCCTCCTGCTCCTGGCCGCCCCAGCGGGCACGGCCGGGAGGCTCACCGAGCTGGCTCCAGCCCTCGCCGTACCCCTGGGGGCCGTGGGAAGGAGCGTGGGATCGGTCCACGGGCGGAGGAGGCGGCTGTCCGGCGGGCAGGAACTCCGGCCTGGAGAACTCCGAGGTCGCGCCGGCACCGCCTCTGCCGTCGGGCTGCCCCGACGGCGTACGCCCCTCGGCGTCGTCCGCCTCGTGGCCACGGTTCTCGTCGGTCATCGAATGTTCACCACTCCTCGCCTCGCATGAGGCCACTCACCGGGGGGTACCCGGCAATCTTCCCCTGAACGGCATACGAGAGACGTAAAACGCGCCCTATCCGAAGGGATTGACCCAGGAAAGCAGGCGGTGGGCTCCTCTGCCCAGCCGGTTCCACAGGTTCGGGGCGGGTTCGTGGGGCAGCGCCGCCACAGCGGCGTCGACCGTGTCGGCCGGAGCGTCCGCGAAGACGGTGTAGACATGGTCCCCACTTGCCCAGATCGTCCCCTGCTCGGCTGAGTTCCGCATCCAGATCGTATGCCCGTCACGTCGCTGAGCATGCCATCCCCGGAGCTTTTCCCCGTCAAGCACACCAGAGTCCACAAAAACTGACACGACCGACAAGCCATCCGAATACCCCAGATACAAGTATCCGGCAGGCTCCGTGTGCGCGGCGAACAGCTCAAGACGGCCGGGAAGCTCGGTGGGGAAACGCCATCCCAGGTCCATGAGGGCGGGCACCTCGCCCAGATCGACGCCACCCGGCGTCGGCACGGCGACGGCGCCCCCGCGCGCCGGGTCGAGGGTCAGGTCGAGGAAACCGCCCACGTGGACGGTCCTGCCGTGGCCGTCGAACAGCTCACGGCGCAGCGCCAGGCCCCCCGCCTCGTCCAGCCAGTAACGCGCCGCGAGGGTGCCGTCGGCGCGCAGGACGTTCACCAGGCGGGCGGCACGGCCCCCGGTGCTGGTCCTGCCCGCCTCGACCACCCGGTAGTTGCGGGCCAGCACCTCAAGCATCGTCTCCGAGGGGGCGGTCATGCTCCCCGCGGGAGCCCCGGGATCGACCCAGCCCGCCGTACCCGAAGGCCGTGAGCGCACGGAAAGGCCCCGGCCCGGGACGTTGTGGACCTCGACCACCGAGGAGAAGGAGCCGGAACGGCCCCAGGTCGTGACGTACTGGGTGCCCGCGTATCCGCGTCCCCTGGCCGCGGCCGCCGCCTCACGCAGCAGCCGCAGACCCGTGTCCTCGTTGTCCTGCTCCCCCTGCTGCACACCCTGCTGTACGGCTCGCGCCGGGCTGCCCGCCACCAGACCCAGCACCATGGCGATCACCACGGCCAGGAAGGCGGGCAGCCGGATCACGGAGTGGGCGAGAAGGTCGGCGTCGCCGTACCGCCGTAGGGAACGGTGTTCCTGTGCTGGTTGGCGAACATGTCGACCGGCGGCACCCGCGGGCCGGGGTCGGGACCGCCGACGACGAACAGCGTGCCGATGGCGACCGCGGCCGAGGCGACGCCGACCGCGACATAGCCGACCCTGCGGCTGCGGCGCGTCGTAGCGGCCCGCCCGCGCGGCCGGTTGTCCGGCGGCGCGACGCTGTGCATGCCCGGGATCGGCGCCCCGCCGAAGGTCCGCGAACCGCTCGGGAAGGGCCGCTCACGCGGCGGCAGCGGGTCGCCGGGGTCGGCCATCCGCAGCAGCGACATGGTCAGGTCGGCGGGCATGGCGGGTCCGTCGAGTGACCGCAGGCGGCTCTTCAGCGCCCGCATGGCCTCGACCTCGGCCCTGCAGGAGGCGCAGAAGGCGAGGTGGGACAGCGCGCGGTCGCGTTCGTGGTGGTTCAGCTCACCGTCGACCAGCGCGGAAACGCGTTCTCCAAGATGACTCATGACCACTCCTTGCCAAGCGGCGCGTCGTGACATTCGTCATGTCTGCGGCTTCTCATGCGAGTTCCTCCCCGCGGGTGATGGTCGGGGGGAGTTGATCTCCGCGGGGCGCGCGGTGTTCCAGCGCGTCACGCAGTTGAGCCCGGCCACGGTGGATACGGCTGCGGACCGTGCCGAGCTTCACGCCGAGCGTCGCGGCGATCTCCTCGTAGGACAGCCCCTCGATGTCACACAGAACGACGGCCGCGCGGAACTCGGGCGCGAGCGCGTCGAGTGCCGCCTGGATGTCGGGTTCGAGATGGGTGTCGTCGTACACCTGGGCGGGGGACGGCTCACGGCCACGCAGCCGCTCCGCGGCGTCGTCCGCAAGACCTTCGAACCTGATGCGCTGCTTGCGCCGCGCCATGTCGAGAAACAGGTTGGTGGTGATGCGGTGCAGCCAGCCCTCGAAAGTGCCCGGAGTGTAGTTCGACAGGGACCGGAAGACCCGGACGAAGACCTCCTGTGTGAGGTCCTCGGCGTCGTGAACGTTACCGGTCAGCCGATAGGCCAGCCTGTAGACACGCGCCGAATGAGTCCGGACCACCTCCTCCCAGGTGGGAGGTGTCCATTCAGACACGGGAGCATCCGTCTGGTGGTCGAACTCGTCCACCAGCACTCCTCTCTCCGGGACCACCGCTATCGCCATAGTGCCTGGTTTCGTCCCTTCGTGCGCACTGACTACCCTCAGGACCGGCAAAGGCCGCTTAAACCGTGCAACGCACCGGGCGTGACATGAGTTCCCGATCGGGCCTGGCTCCCCTAGGCTGCGACCCAGTTCCTATATGACTCTGTACGGAGAAAGCGGGAGGAGAGGCCGATGGCAGAGACGCCGACAAGTCCGTTGGAGGCCGCTCTGGCCTATGCCGAGGAATTCCACACGGAGGACGAGATCCTCTGGGACGCGCGACGGCGCGCCGCGGAGGTGGGGGTCGCCCCGATCCCGCCCGGCACCGGCGCCGCGCTCTGTTTCCTCGCCACGGCCATCAACGCCAAGGCCGTCGTGGAGGTCGGCACGGGATGCGGGGTCTCCGGGCTGTGGCTGCTGCGTGGCATGCGCCAGGACGGCACCCTGACCAGCGTGGACGTCGAACCCGAGCACCAGCGTCTCGCCCGGCAGAGCTTCGCCCAGGCGGGCTTCCCCGGTGGCAGGACCCGCCTCATCACGGGACGGGCCCTGGACGTGCTGCCGCGTCTTTCCGACGGCGGTTACGACCTGGTCTTCTGTGACGGCGCCAAGCACGAGTACGCCGACTATCTGTCCGAGGCGGTCCGTCTGCTGCGCGTCGGCGGCATCGTGGTCTTCGACAGCGCGCTGTGGCAGCACAGGGCCACCGACCCCACCCGGCGTGACCCGGACACCGTCGCCCTGCGGGAGTTGGGCAAGCTGGTCCGCGGTGACGAACGGCTGCGGCCCCTGATGATCCCGCTCGGCGACGGCGTCCTGGCCGCCGTCAAGCTCAACCCCTAGTTACCGGTCAGCCAGTCGAGCAGCAGGCGCACGCCGTAGCCGGTCGCGCCCTTGCTGAGATAGCCCTCGTCCGCGGTGCTCCTGCCGACACCCGCGATGTCCAGATGCGCCCACGGCCGCTTGCCGGTGAACTCGCGCAGGAACAGCGCCGCCGTGATGGAACCGGCGCCGTAGGTCGATCCGGCCTCGATGTTGGCCAGGTCTGCCACGCCCGAGTCGAGCGCGGGAAGGTAGTCCTCGATGAGCGGCATCCGCCACAGCCGCTCCCCCGCCTGGGTGCCCGCCTCGGTCAGCTCGGCCGCCAGGGCGTCGTCCGAGGCGAACACGGCCCCCACGTCCTTGCCCAGGGCGACGCTGATCGCGCCGGTGAGCGTGGCGACGTCGACCATGGCGTCCGGGTCGAGCTCGGCGTCGGCGTAGGCCAGCGCGTCGGCCATCACCAGACGGCCCTCCGCGTCGGTGTTGAGCACCTCGACGGTCCGCCCGCCGTACTGGGTGATCACGTCGGAGGGGCGCTGTGCCGTACCGGAGAAGGCGTTCTCCGCGGCGGCGACCAGGGCGGTGACCCGCACCTGGGCGCCCAGCGTGGCGAGCGCGCCGACGGCCGCGATGACGGTGGCCGCGCCCGCCATGTCGGTCTTCATGAACTTCATGTTGTCGGTCGGCTTGAGGGACAGGCCGCCGGTGTCGAAGGTGATGCCCTTGCCGACCAGGACCACGTGCCTGGTCGCGCCTTCCGGGGCGTAGGAGAGCTGGACCAGGCGCGGCGGGCTCACCGAGCCCTGGCCGACCGCCAGGATGCCGCCGAAGCCCTCCTCGCGCAGGGCGTGCTCGTCCCACACCTTCACGCCGACGGCGCCTCCCGCCGCCTCCGCCCGCTCGGCGGCGCGCTCGGCGAGCCACTGCGGCGTCTTGACGGAGGCGGGGGTGTTGGCCAGGTCCCTGGCGAAGGACACGGCCTCTGCGACCACCGCTCCCCTGGTGACCTCCGCCTCGACGCCCTCTCCGCCTCCGACGAACTCGACAAGGGCCGCGGGAGTGGCCCTGGGCTCGCCGATCCTGAAGGTGTAGGTGGCCAGCAGCGCGCCCTCGACGAACGCGGCCACCGGCCCCTCGGGAAGCACGACCCTGACGGAGGACCTGCCCCTGCCCCGCCGTACCGCCGCGGCACCGGCCTTGCGCAGCGCGCCCGCCGAGCCGTCGCCGACGCCGTAGAGCAGCACCCTGCCGACCCCGTCGCCGTTGGCCACCGGGACCTCGACGACCTCACCCGCCTCGCCCTTGGCCTCGTAGTGCGCCAGCAGGGCCTCGGCGGGCAGCGGCAGCTCGACGTCCGGCGCGTGGTCGGCGGAGAAGGGTACGGCGAGCAGCCCCGCCTCCCCGAGCGGCGACTCCCCCGCCGGGACGGCGGCCCCGGAAGCCGAGGGGGTGCCGGTGAGCAGGGTGTACGGAGAGATGGGCATGTGGAACTCCAGTCATCAGCCGGGGGACACCGCGGCCCTGGCACGAGCCGCGCTCCGGCGGTCCGGTGGCCAGGGCCGTGTTCGTCGATCGGGGGTGCGCGGGCCGCAGTGGCTGTCGTGCTCCGCGAACGAGTTCGAGATCGAGTCGGGGCCCGGCGTCACCGCTGGTCTCAGGCCGGGATCAGACGACGACCTTCTTCAACTCCTCGCCAAGGGCGCTGGCCTCGTCCGCAGAGAGCTCGACGACGAGCCGGCCGCCACCCTCAAGGGGAACCCGCATGACGATGCCCCTGCCTTCCTTGACGACCTCCAGCGGACCATCACCGGTCCTCGGCTTCATAGCCGCCATGCGTGTATCCCTTCCTGCTTCGGGCTCCGGATCTCCGACTGACCCGAGGGTGGCCGACGCATTCACGTCTTCTGTGATGTCCTATTATCCCGTCTCCGCGCTCGGAATGGGAACGATCAGTCCCAGCATCGACTCATCGGGCAATCAAGACCGTCTTCCCGGCTGGGGGACGGCCTCGCGGACGTCCGGGCCGTCCGAGCCCGTGAAAGCCCCTCACTTCCCTGACCAGGCCGACGAGGTGGCAGGCTACGAACCGGGCCGGAAACGGGCGGGACGGGCTCGCGTGGCGGCGCGGAGAATTTACCGGACCGAGACGATCACCTGAAGGGATCGAAGGGTCGCCGGGCCGTACCCATCGGGGGTGGGGTTTCAGTAGGTGCCCCGCACCCAGCAGTCCTCAAGGTGGTCGTTGACCAGCCCGATGGCCTGCATCAGCGCGTAGGCGGTGGTCGGGCCGACGAAGCGGAAGCCGTTCGCCTTGAGGTCCTTGGCCAGGGCCTTCGACCCGGGCGTCTGGGCGGGCACGTCCGCCAGGGTCCTCGGCACGGGTGCGCCGGGGTCGGCGTGCTTCCAGATCAGGTCGGACAGGCTCACGTCGAGCGCGGCCCGCGCGTTCGCGACGACCGCCTCGATCTTGGCCCGGTTGCGGACGATCCCGGCGTCGGCGAGCAGCCGCTCGACGTCGGCCTCGCCGTACGCGGCGACGGTGGGGATGGAGAAACCGTCGAAGGCCGCCCGGAAGTTCTCCCGCTTGCGCAGGATCGTGATCCACGACAGGCCCGACTGGAAGGCCTCAAGGGCCAGGCGCTCGAACACCAGGTCGTCCCCGGTGAGCGGACGGCCCCACTCCTCGTCGTGGTAGGCGATGTACTCGGGCGCGGAACTCACCCAGCCACAGCGCGTCAGCTCCGTCACCGGACCTCCTTCACCCCCCGCACCTCGGTACGGTCACCCTCCGCCGAACCCTCTGAGACCTCTGGGGCCTTGTCCGCGCTCTCGACAGCCTCTTCCGACTTGTCCGACTCTTCGGATTTATCAGACTCGTCGCGCTGGTCAGGATCGGTGGGCTTGTCTGGTTCGTTGACCTCTGTGGTGGTCTCTGGCTCTTTGGCCTCGACCTCCTGCTCTGCGGCTTCCGGGGGCTGTACGGCCCGCAGGGGCTCCGCCACCTCCTGGGCCTCGGCTTCCACGGGACCCCCGGACTCCGCATCCTCCTGGGGCCTCTCAGCGGCGTCCTCCGCGAGAGAGTCGCGCATGACGGGCGGGGCCGTACCGGCGTCGTGGCGGGTCTGGAGCCTGCCCGCGAGCAGTTCGGCGACCTGCTGTTCGAGGACCGCGATCCTGGTGTCGCGCTCGCTCAGCGCCTTCACCACGCGGTTGAGGGTCTCGTCCACGCTCTGCGTGTTGTAGCCGACCACGCTCACCGGAAGCTGCAGGGCCAGGAAGTCGGCGGCGCCGAGCCGTCTCGGCTCCGGTAGTTCGAGTGGCGGGACGTCGGGGGCGAATCTGGCGAGTTCGCCACCCCGTCCCATGGCGACCACCACGACTGCGGCGATGACGGCTAAGGCGGCGAGGGCGAGTACGACCAGCACATACGAATCGTGCCACAACTCCCACTGATCTAGGATTGCCTGATGACCGCTCTCAGGGTGCTCACCCCCGGTGACCAGGAAGATCCTTCCTGGGTCGAGGCGAGATCCGTCTCCGAGATCGAGGAGTTCGTCCGGGCAGGGCGCACCGTCGTCGTCACGCCCGCCGATCTCGCGGGGCACGACGGGGAGGCCGCCGAGCTGGCGGCCGCCTCCGTCTGCGCGTGGGCCGGGGCCAGGGTGTTCCGCACCACCCGCCCCGAGCAGGTACGGCTCGCGGTCGAGATGACCGAGTCCCTGGCCGGGCGGCGTCCCCCGACGCTAACCCGCCGTGGCCTCGCCTAGCTCCTCGGCGCTCGGCTCCAGGTGCCTGGTGCGCTTCTCCAGGAGGTCGAACGCCTCCTCGACCGTGGTGGTCCAGGAGATCGCGTCGAAGACGTTGGGCCGGGTGAAGCCCTCCGCGTGCAGGCCCTCGACCAGGGTCAGCAGCGGCGCGTAGACCCCCCACGGATCGAGGATCACCAGCGGTCTGTCGTGGTGGCCGAGGGTTCTGGTGGTCCAGATCTCGAACAGCTCCTCAAGCGTCCCGATGCCGCCCGGCAGCACCAGGAAGGCGTCGGAGCGGGCGTCCATGACCCCCTTGCGCTCGCGCATGTCGGCGGTGACGACCAGTTCGTCCGAGTCGGTGTCGGCGATCTCGACGTCCCTCAGGGCCTGCGGGATCACCCCGACCGTACGGCCGCCGCCTGCCCTGACCGCTCTGGCGACCGCCCCCATGCACGAGACCGTCGCGCCCCCGCTGACCAGGCTGTGCCCGCGCCGGGCCAGTTCGGTCCCAACCTCCTCCGCCAGCGTCAGATACTTTCTGTCGATCTTCTGGTGCGATGCCAGGAACACACATATGAACACACCGGAACCATAAGGGGAAACCCTTACTCGGCGTCGGCGACCGTGCTCTGCGGGACGCTCTGGGCGGCCCGCTGCCCGTTCCCCGAGTTGCTCGCCCGGTTCCTGTCGGCCTCGACGATGATCCGTACGGCCTCGTCCACGTCGTCGGTCACCTGGATGAGGTCGAGGTCGGTCGGAGCGATCTTCCCGGTGTCCACGAGGGTCGTCCTGATCCACTCGTACAGGCCGCCCCAGAACTCGGTGCCCAGCAGCACGACGGGGAAGGAGGTGACCTTGCGCGTCTGGACCAGCGTCAGCGCCTCGAACAGCTCGTCCAGCGTGCCGAAGCCGCCGGGCAGCGCGACGAAGCCCCGGGAGTACTTCACGAACATGGTCTTGCGGACGAAGAAGTAGCGGAACTCGATGCCGAGGTCCACGTACTCGTTCATGTGCTGTTCGAAGGGGAGCTCGATGCCCAGGCCGACGGAGACCCCGCCCGCCTCCCTGGCACCGCGGTTGGCGGCCTCCATGCAGCCGGGGCCGCCCCCGGTGATCACGGCGTATCCCGCCTCGGAGAGCCTGCGGCCGATGTCGATGCCCAGTTTGTAGTCCGGCGAGTCCTGCGGGGTGCGCGCGGACCCGAAGACGGTCACCGCCTCGGGCAGTTCGGCGAGTTGTCCGAACCCCTCGACGAACTCGGCCTGGATGCGCAGAACCCGCCACGGGTCCATGTGCAGCCAGTCGGCGGGGCCCCTGCGGTCGAGAAGGCGCTGGTCGTGGGTGGACTCGGAGACCAGGTCACCGCGGACGACCGCGGGTCCCTGTCGGCGTTCGGGGCGTGTCTTCTTCATGCCGAACACGCTAGCGCCGCTACCGGAAAAATCTTGAAAATTCTACGGGAAAACCGGGAACCGGATTTCTCGGGAGCCACGTCTAACTGCCGAGGGTGCTGCTCGGGACTGAAAGTGGCTTTCCCCGCCAAATGGCCGGCGAGGAAAGCCACTTTCATTTGTGCCGGGCGCCCAGCCAGGTGAGCATCCTGCGCTCGCAGTCGGCGATCTTCTCCAGCGAGACGTACTCCCCGCGCTGGTGCGCCAGATTCGGATCACCGGGACCGTAGTTCACCGCGGGAATGCCCAGTCCGGAGAACAGCGAGACGTCGGTCCAGCCGAGTTTGGCCCTGGGCGTGCCGCCGATCGCGGCGACGAAGGCCCCGGCGACCGGGTCGGTCAGCCCGGGACGCGCGGCGGGGGCGAGATCGGTGAAATGGACCTCGAACCCGTCGAAGACCTCGCGCACGTGCTCCTGGGCGGCGTCGAGCGACAGGTCGGGGGCGAAGCGGTAGTTGACGGTCACCACGCACTCGTCGGGAATCACGTTGCCCGCGACGCCGCCGCGGATCGCGACCGCGTTGAGCCCCTCGTGGTATTCGAGCCCGTCGACGACCGGCCGCCTCGCCTGGTAGGCGTCGAGGATCCCCAGCACCGGCAGGGCGCGGTGCACGGCGTTGACGCCGAGCCACGACCTGGCGCTGTGCGCCCGCCTGCCCCGCACGGTGATCTCGGCCCTGAGCGTGCCCTGGCAGCCGCCCTCGATCTCGCCGTCCGTCGGCTCCATGAGCACGGCGAAGTCGCCGGTGAGCCAGTCGGGGTGGTCGAGGCTGAGCCTGCGCAGCCCGTTGCGCTCGGCCTCGATCTCCTCGCAGTCGTAGAAGACGTAGGTGACGTCCCGCACGGGCTCGGCGAGCGTGGCGGCCAGCTTCAGCGCGACGGCGACGCCCGCCTTCATGTCCGAGGTGCCGCAGCCGTACAGCAGGCCGTCCTCGACGTGGCTCGGCAGGTTGTCCGCGACCGGGACTGTGTCGAGGTGGCCCGCGACCACCACCCGCTCACCGCGGCCGAGCCCGGTCCTGGCCACGACCGACGCGCCGTCACGGTCCACCCGGAGGTACGGCAGCGCCCGGAGAGCCTCCTCGACCGCATCCGCCAGGACCTTCTCGTCGCCGCTGACCGACTCGATGTCCACGATCCGCGCCGTGAGCGCACCGACGTCCTGTGTGAGGTCCAGACGCGTACTCATGTCCGCGACCCTATCCTCAGCCGCTCGGGAGCCCGGTCGTCCGCCGTCGCGAAGGGCGGTGCCGCTCGCAAAACCTGTGAAACGATAACAGAGCGCGACGACCCTCTTCGGGGTCTCTCGCCTCCCGGCTGTCCGAGATCGGTAGGTTCTTCAGCGTGCGTCGGCGCTTCTCCAAAGGGGTCATCGCGATCCTCGTGATCGTGACCATGCTCGCGGTGGCCATAACCGTGGGGGTCTTCACCCTGATCAACCGGGTGACGCCGTTCAGGGAGACCGGGGAGGGGTGCAGGATCACCACCCCCGGCGGCACGCTCGACCTGGAGATCGACCAGGCCCAGGTCGCCGCGGTCATCGCGGCGGTCGCCGCCCGCAGGAAGCTCCCCGAGCGGGCGGTGGTGATCGCCTACGCCACCGGCATCCAGGAGTCCAAGCTGCTGAGCCTGCCCTTCGGCGACCGTGACTCCGTCGGCGTCTTCCAGCAGCGGCCCTCGCAGGGCTGGGGAACCCCCAAGCAACTGATCGACCCGGTCTACGCGACGGGGAAGTTCTTCTCCGCGCTGGTCAAGGTGAAGGGCTATCTCAAGCTGCCGCTGCACGAGGCGGCCCAGCGGGTGCAGCGCTCCGCCGACGGCTCGGCCTACGCCCAGCACGAGGACGAGGGCAAGATCCTGGCCGCGGCCTTCACCGGGCGGGTGCCCAGGGCCGTGCACTGCTGGTTCCCCGAGCCGACCTCAACCCCCCGCGCGTCGGGTACGGCCACGCCGAAGCCCCCCGCGGACAGGGCCATGCGGGGGCTCGTCCACGCGATGGGCGCGAGCGCCACGTTCGCTGCGGCCTCCTCGCGCGAGGGCTGGCTGAGGGCGAGCTGGTCGGTCGCGCACGCGCAGAAGTTCGGGCTGCGGCGGATCCGCTACAGCGGCCAGACGTGGACCTCGGCCGACGGCGAGGCGGGCTGGAAGCCTGACACGACCGCCCCCGCGGGCAGGGTCGAGATCTCCTAGGACCTCTTCTGGATGGTGATCGAGCCCGGGGGCAACGGCTGGGCGTAGGAGGAGGTCCAGGGCCCACCCTGGAGACGGTCGAAGGAGAGCAACCGCCCGTCGGAGGCCCGGTAGTCGGCGAAGTCGAGCAGGCCGCGCTCCGGCATGTAGGTGACGCCCTCCGAGCGGAAGGCCGCGGTGCCTCGGTCTACGGGGAAGAACTCCACGCCCTCGACGCTCAGCGTGGTCTTGGCCGGGATCATGCCCTGCGTCGGCACCGGCGTCCACAGCAGCACCTCCAGGTGCGGCGCGTCGGCGTCGGGCCCGGTGAGCGTCTCGATCGACAGCCACCGGTAGCGGCGGCTGCCGTCGTCGAGGAGGTACTCGGTCCACTCGACGCCCTGCCACGACAGGTACAGGGCACCCAGGACGCGGGTCCGTACGGCCTGGCAGTCGATCGTGTCGCCGACCTTGATCGTGCGGGGGTCGGGGTAGTCGATGCCGACGTGGCCCGCACTCGGCTTCGGCGGTTCGGCGGCCTGCGCCGGTTGTACGGGGGACTCGCCGGGGGCCCCGGACCCGCGTGGCTTCCTGTCCTGACGCGTGGTCGCGAACAGCGCGCCCAGCAGCAGGACGAGCGTGACCGCGCTCAGTCCCAGTATCGCGGCGACCTCAGGGGTCATGGCGCGCGATCCTACTGGAGGCGCCGCACCGCCGCACTTATCCGCTCGTCACTCGCAGTTACAGCAATCCGGACATGTTCCGCGCCCGCCTTGCCGTAGAAGTCGCCGGGCGCGACCAGGATGCCCCTGTCGGCCAGCGCGCGCACCTGCTTCCAGCAGTCGGTGCCGTTGGTCGCCCACAGGTACAGGCCCGCCTCCGAGTGCTCGATCCGCCAACCGGCGGCCTCAAGGGCGGGGCGCAGGACCGCGCGGCGGGCCGCGTAGCGCTCGCGCTGCTCGTCGGCGTGCGCGTCGTCGTCGAGCGCCACGGCCATCGCCGCCTGCACCGGCCCCGGCATGATCATCCCGGCGTGCTTACGGACTTCGAGCAGCCTCTTTACCAGCTCGGGGTCACCGGCGACGAAGCCCGCGCGGTACCCGGCCATGTTGGAGCGCTTCGACAGCGAGTGCACCGCGAGCAGGCCCTCGTGGGAGCCGCCGCAGACGTCGGGACGCAGGATCGAGACCGGCCGTTCCTCCCACCCGAGTTCGATGTAGCACTCGTCGGAGGCGACGATCGCACCGCGCTCACGCGCCCAGGCGACCACCTTGCGCAGGTGCTCGGCGGGCAGGACCCTGCCGCTCGGGTTCGACGGCGAGTTCACCCAGACCAGCGGCACCCGCTCGGGGCCGAGCGAGAAGAGCCCGTCCGTCGCGTACGGCTCCGCCCCCGCCAGGCGCGCCCCGACGTCGTAGGTGGGGTAGGCCAGCTCGGGGAAGACGACCCGCTGCCCGGGTCCGACGCCCAGGAGGGTCGGCAGCCAGGCGACGAACTCCTTCGAGCCGATCAGCGGCAGGACGTTCGCCTGGTCGAGAACCACGCCGTGACGGCGCGAGAGCCAGCCCGCGGCCGCGGAGCGCAGCCGTTCCGTGCCGTAGGTCAGCGGGTAGCCGGGGCTGTCGGAGGCGTCGGCCAGCGCCTGCCGTACGAGAGGGGGCACCGGGTCGACGGGGGTGCCGACGGACAGGTCGACGATCCCGTCGGGATGCTCCTGCGCCAGGGTCTTGAGCGGCGTGAGCCGATCCCACGGAAAATCTGGCAGGCCGATCACAGCTCTCCCCGCTGGTGACTGTCCTCCCACCACACCGGCCGGGAGGAGGGACCTCTTCGCCCGGGATGTCCGGGCGACTGACACTCGCGGGCGGGGCGGCGCCGACCCCCCGCCCGCGGGGGTTGGGCTAGTGCTCCTCGGCCTGCGGCGGCAGCGCCGCGACGAGGGAGTGGTCCTTGGCGATCTTGCCGACCTTGGAGGCGCCACCCGGGGAGCCCAGGTCGTCGAAGAACTCGACGTTGGCCTTGTAGAAGTCCTTCCACTGGTCGGGAAGGTCGTCCTCGTAGAAGATCGCCTCAACGGGACAGACGGGTTCGCACGCGCCGCAGTCCACGCACTCGTCGGGGTGGATGTAAAGCATGCGCTCGCCCTCGTAGATGCAATCGACGGGGCACTCCTCGATGCACGCCTTGTCCAGGACGTCCACGCAAGGCTGCGCGATGACGTAGGTCACCTCGGGCTCCTTCTTTTTTCCGCACCTAGGCACGACTTCGACCGCGGGTTGCTACGCCCTAGTATTGCCGTGCCCACCAGATGTCTGAAACGGGAGGGGGCAAAAGACGATGATCCTCGGTGTCGGCGCTGCCCTCAAAATCACCCTAACCCCTTCCGACGTGGGGAAAAGGGTAACCACCCGACGACGTGTGCCGGAGGGTTTCCGCGACGCCGTCGGCGAACTGGAGTTCTGGCGCGACGACGTTCTCGGAGTGCGAAAACGTGACGGAACCCTGGTCGAGATCGCCCGTTCCGACCTTGTGGCGGCAAAGGTCGTCCAGGGCGGGCGGCCCGGCGGGGCGTAAGCCGTTCCCCAGTCGTTTCCCAAAAAAGGCCGCGCCTCCTCGACCCGCTCCGCCATCGCGGAGAGTATTCGGTAAGTGACCGTACGCATCGGCGCCGCCGCCACCATGATCCTCATCGCCACGACCGCCGGATGCGGAAGCACGCCGGCACAGGACGACGGGAAGCTCCCGCCCGTCAAGCCCCAGGCCGCTTCCCTGAAGGACGGCTTCTCGACGATGGACCGCCTCGTCGAGGCCGCGAAGAAGGAGGGTTCACTCACCGTCATCGGGCTGCCGCGTGACTGGGTGAACTACGGCGAGATCATCGACACCTTCTCCGACGAGTACGGAATCAAGGTCAACCAGGTGGAGCCCGCGGCCAGCAGCCGCAGGGAGATCGAGGCCGCCGCCCAGCTCAGGCCGGACGTGTTCGACCTGAGCCTTGAGGTCGCGGTCGCCAACGCCCCCATGTTCGCCCCCTACCGGGTGCAGCGGTGGCTGGACGTGCCCGACCACCTGAAGGACTACGGCGGGCGGTGGTACGCCGGGTACGGCGGCTACATGTCCATCGGCTACGACCCGCGCAAGGTCGCGGCCCCGGCCTCCTACCAGGACCTGCTCAAGCCCGGCTACAGCGTCTCGCTGCCCGGCGACCCCCGCCAGACGGCCGCGGCCTTCAACGGGGTGATGGCCGCCTCGCTCAGCGCGGGCAAGGCGGAGGCCGCCAGGGGCGTGGCCTTCTTCGGCCGCCTGAAGAAGGCGGGCAACCTCGCCGCGAACGAGCGGGCGGCGACCGTGGTGGTCGACTGGGACTACCACAACGCCGAGCGGGCCGCCCACGAGGCCAACGGCTGGAAGGTCGCCATCCCCGGCGACAGCGTGCTCAGCGCCTACTACGTCCAGGCCATCAACAAGGACGCCCCGCACCCGGCCGCCGCCCGCCTGTGGCAGGAGTTCCTCTTCTCCGACCGGGGCCAGAACCTCTTCCTCAAGGGCTACGCCAGGCCGGTCAGGATGGAGGCCCTACAGATGCACGGCGGCCTGGACACCGAGGCCGCCTCAAGACTGCCCGTGACCAGCGCGAAGCCGGTGATCCTGACGATTCCGGAGACCGACACGGCCAAGACCTACCTCAAGAAGGAGTGGGCGGAGAAGGTCGGTTAAGCCGGAGGCTGATGCGACTGATATGTCGGGACATCTTTGAGGCTCTAAAGTGTCTGGAGAGGACCGATAAGAGGCCGTGGCGTCTCGGAATGTGAGCTGATCGTCTTGCGATACGACACCCCGGGCCAGATGAGGTGGAACGCTCGCGCCTACGACAGCAGCTTCGGATACGTCTCCGCCCACGGGGCTCCCCTGGTTGACCTGCTCGATCCCCAGCCGGGGGAGCGTGTCGTCGACCTCGGCTGCGGCACCGGGACGCTCACCGCCGAGATCGGTTCACGGGGCGCTCGGGTGCTGGGCATCGACGGCTCCTCCGCGATGATCGAGAAGGCGCTCTCCCTGCACCCGGGGCTTGAGTTCATCGTGGGGGACGGAAGCGACTTCACGGTCGCCGAGCCGTACGACGCGGTCTTCTCCAACGCGGCCCTGCACTGGATGGGGCGGGAGCCTGACGCGGTGATCGCCAGCGTACGGCAGGCGCTGACGCCGGGCGGGCGGTTCGTCGCCGAGATGGGCGGCGCGGGCAACTGCGCCGCGCTGACGGCGGCGCTGTCCACCGCCTGGCGGGACCACGGGCTCCCGGAACCCGATCTTCCTTGGTACTTCCCCAGTCCGGCCGAGTACGCCACGCGGCTGGAGAAGGGGGGCTTCACGGTCCGCCTCCTTGAGTACTTCGACCGGCCGACCCCGCTCGACGAGTGCCCAGGTGGGGCCGCCGACTGGGTGCGCATGTTCGCCGGTTCGCTGATCCAGGGAAAGCCCGTGGAACTTGTCGAATCCCTGCTGCGCCGGGTGAACGAACTGGCCGCTCCCGCCCTGCGGCGGGAGAGCGGCTGGATGGCCGACTACGTGCGGCTTCGCTTCGCCGCGGTACGACGCTGACCGGACCCGATGCGCTGGGGTGATTTGCCAGACTATGGTCTGTTCCATGAGTCTCGTTCCCCGGCGACGAGGAGTGACTCGGGCGGCTTGAGGGGCTGGTGAAGGGAACGGATGAACTTCTGTCTGAGTGACCTCGTGCCGCCGCTCCGCTGGAGCGACGCGGCGACGATCCCACTCCTGCGTGACCAGCCTGAGCTGCCCGGCGCGTGGTGGCGCAGCCTGCCCGTCTCCCGCGTGCTGGCCGTGCTCGGCCCGGAGCGGCTCGCCGGGATCCTCGCCGGGATCACCCTCGACCACTGGCCGGCCGCCGCCGTCGGCGACGTCCTGCCCGCCCTGTACGTGCTGGACCCTGAGGACGCCGACGAGCCGTGTACGGCAATCGCCCTCGACCGGGCGGGTTCGTGGGCGGGGCTGCTGGCCCTGACCGGCCACGAGCTGCGCGAGCAGCCCTTCATCCAGCCGCTTCCCGTGCTGAACGCGCTGTTCGGCGCGGTCCTCACCCGCCTGGCCAACCCGGACGTCACCCCGGTCCGCACCTCCGGAAGCACCGCCAAGGACGCCCCGGCCACCGAGAACGCCCCGGAGGAACCCGCCCAGGCCGAGGAGGCTCCCGAGGCCGAGGCTGGGGCCGTACCCGAGGATGAGCCTGAGGCTCCCGAGACCGCGCCCGAGGCCCCCGAGACTCCGGAGGCCGCCTCCGAGAGCCCCGAGGCCGAGGAGGCCGCTGAGGAACCCGCGAAGGCCGTGGAACCCGTGGCGGCCGTGCAGGCCGCGGCTCCCCCCGCTCCGCCGGAGCCCGAGCCGATCCCGCTGCCGCGGCGTAAGCCGTCCCCTCCGGTCAGGGCCCCCGAGCCTCCGCCCCAGGAGAAGCAGGAGGGCTCCCTCCCCGAGCGCGGCCTCTTCGAGCCGATGACCGCCATAAAGCCAGAGCCCGAGCCCGAAGCAGAGCCGGAACCGGAACCCGAGAACGAGCCGGAGAAGGCCGAGGAGACCCCCGAGCCCGTCGCGGAGGAGCAGCCGCCTCCCCGGCAGGACGATCTCTACACGCTGCTCGACGGCGCCTTCGCCAACCTCGACGACAGGAGCTGGGCCGTCGCGCAGAACCGGGTGTTCACCGACGCGCCCGCGACCGTCGAGGCCCTGTCCAAGCTCTTCGCGGTGCAGCCCGAGGTCATCGACGAGGCCGAGACCGCCCTGCGGCACAGGCTCGGCGAGTGGCTCGCCTCCGAGGAGGCGGCGCCGTACCGGGACCATCTGGTCGAGGTCGGCAAGGCGCTCGGTAAGGCCGCGCCCAAGGCACGGCTGGCGACGGTCGTGCCCTGGCACGCCCGTGAGCTGCGCTCCCTCGACGTGCCCGCCTGGCAGTTCGTGCTGGCGACCCTCCCCGACCACCGGCTGGCCGAGGACTGGATCGTCGAGGGCGACATCACCGAGTTGCGCCACCGCACCCGCGACGTGATCAGCGGCGCCAAGCCCCCGCTGACCATGTCCAAGGCCCTCGACCTGGTCGCCTCCCTGGGCATCCACCACGACATGGCCAAGGAGTGGCTCGCGGGCGTGCCGCAGCTGCGCATCCTCGGCGCCGGGCAACGCCCTCCCCAGCAGGCGCCGCCCTCGGCTCCCGAGGACGAGGAGCGCAAGGAGGGGCCGTTCCGCCCGCTGAAGGACGTCTCGCTGACCTGGCGTTGTTTCCGGCAGCCCGACGGCCGCTGGTGGCTCAGGATCGACGTCACCGCCGAGCACCTCCGGGGCGGCGAATGTCCGTTGCCCAGCGGGTTCGCCGCCTATCTCGGCCTGTCGCCGGGGGCGGCCCGCAGGGTGCAGAGCGCGGTCGGTGAGCTCGGCCTGAGCTGGCAGGAGCGTCCCGTCCTCGAATCGCTCAGGACCCTGCTTGAGGACGCGGGGGCGAAGGCGGGCGCCCACCTGTTCGTGACGCTGTCCGACGAGGGGGTCCTGCGGGCCAGGCACCTGCCCGCGGCCGGTGGTGACACCGAGCCGGTCGCGCGGGCGCTGCGGCTGGTCGGCTACACGGCCCCGGGAGGTACGGCGGAGCAGGCGGCCAGGGTCATCGCCACCCGGGTCGGCATGACCGGGCAGGTCGGCCTTCCCGACCTGCTCGCCCGGCTGCGAGAACGCGGGGACCGCGACCTGCTGTCCCTGCTGGCCTAGCCCATGCCCCGACTCGCGATCTCCCCGGACTTCCCCGCCGAACTCGGCGCGCTGGCCCAGCCCGCGCGCCGGGACGCCGTCGTCGCGGTACGCCGCTTCATGCAGAACGTGGCGGGGGCGCCGCACCCGGAACGGGTCAGGGGGGCCAGGGACCCCAGGGTCGTCACGCTCAGGCTGGCCGAGGGCTACCGCGGCGTCATGGTCAGGCACCGGGACGTCCACTGGCTGCTGACCGTCCTGCCGGAGGCGGAGGCGTGGGCCTACGCGCGGCGCCACCGCTTCGGCGTCAACACGGCGCTCGGCGTGGTCGAGATGTGGGACGCCGAGGCTCTCGAACGGATCGAGCCCGCGGTGCTCAGGGCGGCCGGGGCGACCGAAACCAGGCTGTTCGCCGACACCTGCGACACCGACATGGCCGAGCTGGGGGTCGAACGCGGGCTGCTCGGACTCGTCAGGCAGATCACCGACGAGCTGACCCTCGACGCCCTCGAACCCCTGCTTCCCGCGACGCAGTACGCCCCGCTGGCCGCGCTCGCCAGGGGTGAGTCGATGGCCGGGGCCTGGCGGGAGCTGGAGACCTGCCGGGCGACCGCCCCTCCCCCGGGTCCCATCGACCCCGACGACCTGACCGCGGCGCTGCTGCGCAGTCCCGACCGCGCGATCTTCGTGGGCAGCCCGCGCGAGCTGAACCACGTCCTCGACGCGCCCGCCTGGTGCGTGTTCCTGCAGCCCGCGCTGCACCGCCTGGCCCGCTGGGAGTTCTACGAGCAGCCGATCCTGGTCACCGGAGGCGCCGGGACGGGCAAGACCCTGCTGGCCCTGCACCGCTCCGCCTTCCTGGCCAGGCGCGGCGCGGGGCAGATCCTGCTGGTCACCTTCTCCCAGCGGCTGAGCGCGGAGCTCGCCTCCCGGCTGGACCTGTTGGTCGAGGACGAGGTGACCCGCAAGCGCGTCGAGGTCGGCAACGTGGACCGGCTGGCCCACCGCATCGTCGCCGAAGCCGAGGGCAGGGCGCCCGCGCTGGCCGGAGCCGCCGAGGTGGACGCGCTCTGGCGCGAGACGGACAGCGCCCACAGCCCCGCCTTCCTGCTGCGCGAGTGGGAGCAGGTCGTGCTGGCCCAGAATCTCAGGACCCTCCAGGAGTATCTCGAAGCCCCCAGGACGGGCCGTGGCGTCCAGCTCTCCGCCGAGGAGCGGACCGACGTGTGGAAGGCCGTCGAGCACGTCACCCGGCGGCTGCGGGAGCGCGGCAAGCGCACCCTTCTCCAGCTCGCGGGCGAGGCCTGCCAGTTGCTCGGCCGTACGACCGGGGACCTGCTGGCCGACAGCGCGCCGAGGCGGGAGCCGTACCGGCACATCGTGGTGGACGAGGCGCAGGACCTGCACCCGGCGCAGTGGCGGCTGCTGCGGGCGGCGGTGCCGTACGGACGGGACGATCTGTTCATCGTGGGCGATCCGCACCAGCGGATCTTCGACACGCGGGTGACGCTCGGCTCGGTCGGGATCGACGCGACCAGACGGCGTCTGCAGGTGTCGTACCGCCTCCCACAGGAGATCCTCACCTGGGGCGTACGGCTGCGCGGCGGCGGCCCCGCGGACGGTCTGGTCGACGGAGTGCAGGAGCTGTACGGCTTCCGCGCGACGCGCAACGGGGCACGCCCGGTGGTCCGCGCCTACGATTCACCGGAGGAAGAGCTGACCGGTCTGGCCACACAGGTGGGACAGTGGGTTCAGGAGGGCGTGCCGCCCCAGGAGATCGGGGTGGCCGCCAGGACGGCGGGTCTCGTGCGCGACGCCCGCGACGCCCTGCGCGAGCTGGGGGTGAAGGTGACGACGTTGCACGGCATGAAGGGCCTGGAGTTCCGCCGGGTCGCCGTGATCGGGGTGGCCGACGGTGTCGTGCCCGCCCCCGACTCCCTCACCCCCGCCGAGGAGGACCCGACCGCGCGGGCGCACGACCTCCAACGGGAGCGTGGCCTGCTCTATGTCGCCTGTACCCGGGCCAGGGAGCTTCTTTACGTGTCCCACTCCGGACGAGCGAGCCCCTTTCTCCCGACCTAACGACATACTCTGAACTGCGGATATATTCCCCTTTGCCGGTTGGACCTCAATGAACCTCAGCCTGAGCGACATCGCGCCCCCCCTGCGCTGGACCTCTCCCGGCCAGGTAGCGCCGATCGCAACCGACCCCCGTCTTCCCGAGGCGTGGTGGCAGGCACTTCCGCTCGACCGAGCCTGCTCGACCATCGGGACGTCCGAGGTCGCCGGACGCCTGGCCGACCTCGCCCTGACGTGCTGGGGCCACCTGATGCTCGGCGACGTCCTGCCACTGCTCAGGTTCGCCGACCCGGCTTCGAGCGTCAGGACGCCGGAGGGCCTGGGACGCGAGGTGGTGCACCGGATGTTCACCGGGGTCCTCGAACGGCTCCTGGAACCCGTCACCGAGGAGAGCGTCGGCCAGACGCGTCCCGCCCGTCCCGACCGGCCGCTGCCCGAGCTGATCGACGAGGTCTTCGCGACCCTGGACGAGCGGCAGCGGGCCATCGCCAGGGACCGCCTGTACGCCTCGCAGCGGGCGACGCTGGACGACCTGGCCCAGCGTTTCTCCGTGACCAGGGAGCGCATCAGGCAGATCGAGCGTGACCTGCGCGACCACGTCGAGGCCTGGCTCACGAGCGAGGACGCGGCCCCGCTGGTCGGGCACGTCTCCTGGCTGCGCGGCAGGCTCGGCTCCGCCGTACCCGCCGACGACCTGGCGGCCGCGGTGCCGTGGCACCGCAGTGACCTGGCCACGCTGGGCATCCCGGCCTGGCGGTTCGTGCGGACCCTGCTGACCGGCTACGACCAGGTGGACGGCTGGCTCGTGGCGGGCGGGGCCGACGAGCTGCGGGAGAAGACCAGGCAGCTTTTCACCGACGGGCCGCGCCCCCTTGAGGAGGCGGTCTCGCTGGTCAGCCAGCTCGGCATCCGCGAGGACGTGGCCGAGCGCTGGCTCATCGCCGTACCCCAGCTTCGGGTGCTCGACGGGCACGTGGTGCCCTGGCCGCGCAGCGTCAACGACAAGGCCGAGGCGGTGCTCGCGGTCTCGGGCACCGCACTGACGCCGGAGGAGATCCAGGAGCGCATCGGCGAGGACTACAGCCTCGTCGGCATCCGCAACCAGCTCACCGCCGACGACCGCTTCCTGCGCCTCGACCGCAACAAGTACGGCCTGTCCAGGTGGGGCGGCGAGGAGTATCTCGGCATCAGGGAGATGATCGCCAGGGAGATCGAGCGGGCCAACGGCGAGGCCTCGGTCAACACCATCGTGACGAACCTGACCTCGCGCTACGACGTGAGCGAGAGCTCGGTGCGCGCCTACGCGGGCGGCCCCGGGTTCGAGCGCACCCAGCGCGGCTGGATCAGGGTCGCGGGCTCCGAGCAGGCCGACTACCAGCCCCGCAGGGACGTCTCGGCGACCAGGCGGTGCTTCCGCAGCCGTGACGGACGCTGGTGGCACCGGGTAGACGTCAACGCCGAGCACCTGCGCGGCTCGGGCTCCCCGCTGCCGACCGGTTTCGCCGCCTACCTGGGCATGGCCCCCGGTGGGCAGCTGACCGCCTCGACCCCGTCCGGCGACGTGGTGGTGAGCTGGCACAACCAGCCGACCATGGGCTCCATCCGCCCCATCCTGGTGGCCGCGAACGCCGCCGAGGGCGACCACGTCTTCCTGACGGTCTCCGACGGGGGTGAGCTGCTGACCCGCTACCTGCCCGCGGCGGCGCCGACCCTGCCCTCGATGAACCGGGCCCTGCACCTGATCGGCTACACCGCGCCCGTCGCCTCGGAGGCCGAGGGCATCCGCCTCATCGGCGCCCGTATCGGCCTGGCCGACGGCGCCCCGAAGGAGGAGGTCGGCGCCCGCCTGCGCGACCGGGGTGACCGTGACATCCTCGTCCTCCTTGAGGGGGCCGTCTGAGGGGCCGTCCAAGGAGTTCGTCCGGGAGGCTTCCCGTAGGCTCGAAGGATGCTACGGCTGTATGACACGCGACACCGCCGCGTCGAGCCGATCGTCCCCCCGGGCGCCCGGTCGATGCGCGTCTACGGCTGCGGCCCGGTCACCGGGCACACCGTGCACCTGGGCGACCTGCGCACCGCCCTGCTGACCGACCTGGTCAGGCGGGTCGCGGGGCGGCGGGGCGTCCGGGTCGTCGTCTGCCTGGGCTTCTCCGACCTGGGGCACCTTCCCCCTGACGGCTCCGGTCGGTTCGAGGCTTTCAAGGCCGAGACGCTGGCGCTGAACATCCACCCGCCCGAGCACTCCCCCGAGGTCTCGGAGACCGTCGGCCCGATGGTCGAGATGATCGCCAGGCTGATCGAGCGGGGGCACGCCTATCCGACCCCCGAGGGGTTCGTCCTCTTCGACGCCGCCTCCTTCCCCTCCTACGGCGAGCTGTCGGGCAACCGGCCCGAGGAGCTACGGCCCACGGCCGGGGAGGCCGATCCGCCCAAGCGGCACCCCGCCGACTGGGTGCTGTGGCGGCCCGCACGTGACGAACCCGCCTGGCGGGCGCCCTGGGGCAGGGGGGTTCCCGGCCGTCACATCGGGTGCTCGGCCATGGCGATCCACTCCCTCGGTGAGCGGATCGACCTGCACGTGGGCGGGATCGACCTGTGCTTTCCGCACCACGAGAACGAGCGCGCCCAGTCCGACGCGGCCACCGGGCACGAGGTGGTCGCCCACTGGGCGCACTCCGGTCACCTGCTGTTCGAGGGGCGCGAGCCGTACGAGAACCCGGGGGGGATTCCCACGCTCGGGGAGGTGACCGGGGCCGGTCTCGATCCGCTGGCCGTACGGCTGGCGCTGCTCGGCCACCGGTACCGGGGGCGGCTCGACCTCACCTGGGAGACCCTGCGCGTCGCCGACGCCACGCTGCGGCGCTGGCGTTCGCGGGTGGCCGGGTGGGCGGAGTCGCCCAGCCGCGCGATGCCCGAGGGGCCGGTCTCCGCGATCGAGGACGCCCTCGACGACGACCTCGACACGCCCACGGCGCTGCGCTTGCTTCGGGCACTCGAACGCGACGAGGCCGTGGCGCCGGGCGCCAGGTTCGAGACGTTCCTGCACCTCGACCGTTTCCTCGGGCTCGACCTGGCGTCCGGGATCGGCCGCTCGCCGAGCCTGCCGCCGGGGGCGGCCGAGGACGCGGAAGGCCGGTGACCGGGCCGCCGCCGACCGCCCGCGTGCGGAGCCGGCCGGTCTCGGGGTGCTCGTCCGCGACACCCCCGAGGGGCAGGACCGGTCGGTACGGCCCGCCTGAAGCGGTTTGTCGGTGCGGAACGGTAGCGTCCCGATCATGAGTGACAATGGCGTTGTCGTACGGCCCGCGACGGCCGCCGACCTCGACGGGGTCGTGGCGTGCAGCTCGGCCCTCTTCGCCGAGGACGCCGGAAGGCGTGACCCCTCCCTCGACGTGAACTGGCCGAGGGAGCACGGCCCGGCCCACTTCACCGCGGCGCTCGGCGACCCGGCGCGGCTGGTGATGGTCGCCGACGACGGGGGCAGGATCGTCGGCCACATGACCGGTTCGATCTCCGGCCCGACCTCGATGCGGCCGGTCCCGGTCGCGACGCTGGGCAGCATCTACGTGCAGCCCGCCTACCGGGGTCAGAAGATCGGCAGCAGGCTGGTCGCCGAGTTCAGGACGTGGGCGGGCGGCGGTGGCGCGCAGTACGCCGGGGTGACGGCCTACGCGGGCAACGAGGCGGCGATCCGCTTCTACCAGCGCAACGGCTTCGCCACCCGCTCGGTCGTCCTGGAGACCGCCCTCTGACCCCCTGCGATCACCGGTAACCGGCTGTTACCGTCCTCCTGGCGCTTCGGGAGAGCCGAAGCGGCGTCCTGACGTGCGGAGAGCTGCCAAACTTGTTCGAGCACGCCGCCTAGGAGGTGTTTGTGAAGTTCCGGCCATATGCCCGGATGCCCCGACCGCTCAAGTGGCTCGCGCGGGTGGTGACCGCCCTCGTGGTGCTCTCCCTGGCACTGGCCGGAGCGGGGGTGCTGGCCGTACGGGCGTCGTTCCCGCAGGTGTCGGGCGACCTCAAGGTGAAGGGCTTGACCGGAAAAGTCACGATTTATCGCGATAAAACAGGGGTGCCGCACCTCTACGCGGACTCCTCCGAGGACCTGTTCCTCGCCCAGGGCTACGTGCACGCCCAGGACCGCTTCTTCGAGATGGACTTCCGCAGGCACGTGACGGCCGGACGCCTGTCCGAGATGTTCGGCGCCTCGACGCTTCCCGAGGACAAGGCCATCAGGACCATGGGCTGGCGCAGGATCGCCGAGCGCGAGCTGCCGATGCTCTCCGAGCAGACCCGCCGCTACCTCGACGCCTACGCCAGGGGCGTCAACTCCTGGATGGAGCAGCACGAGGGCGCCCTCGGCAGGAGCCTGGAGTACGGCCTGCTCAGGCTCACCAACTCCGGCTACCGGCCAGAGCCGTGGACCCCCGTCGACTCCGTCGCCTGGCTCAAGGCCATGGCCTGGGACCTGCGTTCCAACCTCTCCGACGAGATCGGCAGGGCGCTGGCGGCCAGCAAGCTGCCGCTCGACCGGGTCGAGCAGCTCTGGCCCGGCTACCCCTTCGGCACGCACCGGCCGATCGTCACCAAGGGCTCGGTCACCGACCACGGCTTCGACCAGGGGCAGGAGCCACGCGGCGCCACCCCGCATCCCGAGGCGGCGCTGGCGGGGGCCGCCTCGGCCATCGCCGCGGTGCCGAGCCTGATGGGCGACCCCAAGGGCGGCAACGGCATCGGCTCGAACTCCTGGGTCGTCGGCGGCGCGCACACCGCCTCGGGCAAGCCGCTGCTGGCCAACGACCCCCACCTGTCGGCCGGGATGCCCTCCATCTGGTACCAGGCCGGGCTGCACTGCCGTACCCGAAGCGAGCGGTGTCCCTTCGACGTCACGGGGTTCACCTTCTCCGGGCTGCCCGGCGTGGTCATCGGGCACAACGACCGGATCGCCTGGGGGTTCACCAACCTCGGTCCCGACGTCGCCGACCTCTACCTCGAACGCGTGAAGGACGACTCCTACCTGTTCATGGGCGAGTGGCGCCCGCTCACCACGAGGACCGAGAAGATCGAGGTCGCGGGCGGCGACCCGGTCACGCTCACGGTCCGCGAGACCCTGCACGGGCCGGTCATCTCCGACGTCATGCGCGACGCGAAGGACACGCTGCCCGGGGCGGCCACGGTCTTCAGGGAGCAGGCGGACGCGGTCGCCCTCAAGTGGACCGCGCTCGAACCCGGCAGGACCGCGGACGCGATCTTCGACCTCAACACGGCGCGTGACTGGCAGGGGTTCAGGGCGGCGGCCAGCAAGTTCGAGGTGCCCTCGCAGAACCTGGTCTACGCCGACGTCGACGGCAACATCGGCTACCAGGCGCCGGGGCGCATCCCGGTCAGGACCAGGGGCGACGGCACCTGGCCCGTCCCCGGCTGGACCGGCGAGTACTCCTGGCAGTCGACCATCCCCTTCGAAGACCTGCCCAGCGTCTACAACCCCGCAGAGGGCTACGTCGTGACCGCGAACAACGCGGTCGTCGATCCCGGGCGCTACCCGCACATGCTCACCAAGGACTGGGCGTACGGCTACCGCTCCCAGCGCATCCTGGACCGCCTTGAGGGCGAGATCGCCAAGGGCAAGGTCGACGTCGAGACCATGGGCGCGATCCAGCGGGACACCGACAACGGCTTCGCGCCCTTCCTGGTGCCCAAGCTGACGGCCCTGAAGGTCGCCGGAGACCCGGCCCGCGCCCTGGACCTGCTGCGCTCCTGGGACGGCTCCCAGGGTGTCGACTCGGCCCCGGCCATGTACTTCAACGCCGTCTGGCGGCACCTGCTCATCGAGACCTTCAACGACGACCTGCCGGAGGCGGCGTGGCCGACCGGTGGCGACCGGTGGTTCGAGGTGGTCCGCGTCATGCTCGACCGGCCCGACGACCCGTTCTGGGACGACACGCGGACGCCGCGGAAGGAGACCCGCGACGACATGCTGCGCCGGGCCATGGCGCTCGGCTACGACGAGCTGAGGCAGCGGCTTGGCGAGGACGTCAAGGAGTGGCGCTGGGGCGACCTGCACACGCTCACCCTGACCAACCAGACCTTCGGCTCCTCGGGGATCTCGCTGGTCGAGCGGCTGTTCAACCGGGGGCCGTTCCCGGTGCCGGGCAACGACGACGCGGTCAACGCCGCGGGCTGGGACGTCCAGGAGGGCTACGAGGTCGGCTGGCTGCCCTCGATGCGGATGGTCGTCGACCTGGCCGACCTGGACAGATCGCGATGGGTCAACCTGACGGGCGCCTCGGGACACGCCTTCCACGAGAACTACTGGGACCAGTCCCCCCTGTGGACCACCGGCGAGACGACCCCCATGCTCTCCCGCGAGGAGTCCGTGCGAAAGGCCGCCGTCCACATCCTCAACCTCACGCCCTGACCTCGGCTCACGGCAGGACGCGGGACTCGCCGACGGCCAGGTCCCAGAGGTCGGTGCGGTCGCGGCCTGCCGCTGTCCAGGCGGCGCGGGCCTGTTCCAGTGGGGCCAGCAACGGTTCGCCGGACAGCAGGAAGGTGCCCCAGTGCATGGTCGCCATCCGCCGTGCCCCGACGTCCGCGCACGCCTGTACGGCCTGGGCCGGATCGACGTGGGAGTTCTTCATGAACCAGCGGGGTTCGAAGGCGCCGACCGGCATCAGGGCCAGGTCGATGCCTGTGGGGTAGCGTTCCCCGATCTGGGCGAAGCGCTCGCCGTACGCGCTGTCGCCCGCGAAGTAGACCGACTGGTCCATGGTCCTGACGACCCAGCCACCCCACAGGGTCCTGCAGGTGTCGCCGATCGACCTGCGGCTCCAGTGGTGGGCGGGAACGAAGTCGAAGGACACCTCGCCGATCCTGGCGCTCTCCCACCAGTCGAGTTCGGTGACGTCGGTGAAGCGCCGCCGGGTGAACCACGATCTCAGCCTGGCCGGGACGAAGATCGGGGTGTCCCTGGGCAGCCGCCGTACGGTCGGGGCGTCCAGGTGGTCGTAGTGGTTGTGACTGATCACCACGGCGTCGATCCTCGGCAGGTCCGTCCAGGCGACGCCGGGCGGGGTGAGCCTGGGCCTGACCCCGGGGATCTTCCTGGCCCACACGGGGTCGGTGAGGATCGTCAGGCCGCCCATCTGCAGGACGTAGGTCGCGTGCCCGACCCAGGTGACCACGGTTTCGGTCGCCACCGGCCTTGGCAGCCCGTTCCTGGTCACCGGGATCAGGTCGGCGTCCCCGGTCTCCGGCCGGAACCCGCCGTGCCACATCGCGGCGAGCAGTTCCTGGAAGGCGGGAAGGGGGGAGGTCAGGCGGTCTCTGAAGCTGCGTGGCCACGCCCGTTCCGGTGCGCGCGGCGAGATCTCAGGCTGGATCGTCTGAGACATGGGTGACCCCCTTGGCAACCATCGGTCCGGGCGATGATCCCTATATGAGGGGATTTATTCCCATTAAGGTGACTTCAGCCGAAACCACCAGGGCGATTTACGGGTATAGTTCCCGTCTTCCAGGTTCGCGAGGCGTTCGAAGACGTTCCACGAGGCGGTATCACCGCAGACCAGCACCGAAACCGCCACCGCCACGACGTACAGCGGGAGCATCGGCAGCCCCGCGCAGACCATGTACTGCGAGGCGTGTCTGCCCTCGTGCCTGATGAGGGATTCGGTCAGATCCCCCTCCCCCGACCTGGTCAGCACCACGTTGCCGACCGTGAAGGCCCCCGCGACGGGGAACGGGATCCGGTAGCCGTAGGCGAGGATCAGCCCGTCGGGACCCGCCGTCCTCCTGGCCCCGCCCAGCCGTACCAGCAACAGTCCGAACGGGGTGGACAGGTTGAGGTAGTTGAGCGTGCGTCGTACCCGATGCAAGCGCCGCATACCAGGATTGTGCGCCGTAACCACCCACGCGTCCTAGTGGCGGGTCAGGAGCCAGGAGCCGCCGTGTGAGGTCGGGGTGACCAGGACGGCAGTCAGGGCGGCGACCATGCCCCCGTAGAGGTAGATGTAGCCCGACAGGTCGGCGGCGATGATCACGTCGCCCTCCTGCCTGCCGGAGAGCCACACCATCGTCATCACCAGCCAGCCACTCGCCGCAGCCAGCGCCGCCAGCTTGCCGCCCATCATCCGCCCCGCGCCGTAACAGACGGCGAACAGCGCCAGGACGCAGCCGAAGGCGGAGACCGGGACCGTGGTCGGCCTGAGGTACCACGAGTGCTGGAAGGCGCCGAGAAGGCCCATGACGAGGCCGAGCACGAAGAGCACGGCGTACGCCGCCACGGCGACCGCCCTGCCCGAGGACCGTTCGGCCGTGGGGACCTGCTCCATCACAACCATCGAGGCTAGTCGATCCCGGCGAAGAGATCGTCCTCCAGCTTGTACGGCTCGCCGAGGCCGCCGACCTCGACGGGGGCCGAGGGAGCCGGGGGGCCGAGGACGCCGGAGCGCAGGATGTAGTGCTCGACCGCGAGCACCTCCTGGCCGACGTCGTTCGACAGGGCGTACCACGGCGCCTCGACGCTGATCTGGGTGGCGTGCGCCCGCATCGCCGCGATCTTGGCGTCGAGGTGCGCGCGGGCGTCGATCTCGGTGGTGACGTCCTCGTCGGCGCAGCCGTACGGCAGGTCGTCGACCTGCTCCGGGGAGAAGCGCGTCCCGGACCCGGCGACCGCCTGGGCGCCCCTGCGCATCGTGGACCTGGCGACCGCGGTGACGTAGAACTTGGCGATCCGCCACGGCTCACCCTCGCCGAAGGCCGGGTCGGCGGCCAGTTCGAAGGCCCGTGTCGCGACGCGGTGGGCCTGGATGTGGTCGGGGTGGCCGTAGAAGCCGTTCTCGTCGTAGGTGACGAGGACCTGGGGGCGCACCTCGCGGATGATCCTGACCAGCTCCCCGGCCGCCTCGTCCAGGTCGGCCCGCCAGAAGACGCCGGGGCGGTCGTTGGAGGCCACGCCCATCATGCCGGAGTCGCGCCAGCGGCCCTGACCGCCGAGGAAGCGGTGGTCGGTGACGCCGAGGGCCGCGCAGGCGGCGGCCAGCTCGCCGACGCGGTGCGCGCCGAGGGTGTCGTCGCGGTCGGACGTCAGGTGGGCCAGCTCGGGCGGGATGACCTCGCCCTCGTCGCCCAGGGTGCAGGTCACCAGGGTCACCCCGGCTCCCTCGGCGGCGTACTTCGCCATGGTGGCGCCGGTGCCGATCGTCTCGTCGTCAGGATGGGCGTGCACGAGCAGCAGCCGGCGGTCGTTCATGGTTCGAGGGTAGCCGCCGGGTGTAGAGCGTGACGCGGACCGCCCCGGACCTCCGGGTCGGCCCGGCCCTGACGAACCCCCGTTTCAGCGCGGCCAGCCGGGGGTCGCCGCTCCACTCGGCCGCCAGGACCCGCCGCGAGACCAGCCACACCCGCTCCGCTTCGGAAGTGAAGGGCACCAGCTTCTCGTACGGCCCGCCGTACACCGAGACGAACAGCCAGAAGCGCTCGGGCATGTAGAGCACCGCGTCGCCGGGCCGTTCGGCGGCGCCGAGGTCGGCGGCCAGGGTGCGCAGGTCGTCGGGGCGGTTGGCGGGGCCCCTGACGGTCACCTGGGCGCTCGCGGACAGCACCGCGAGGACGGCCAGGAGCGCCACACCGACCGGCACCCTCCTCGGTGACACCGAGGCCAGGGCCGCTCCGGCGAGCAGCGCCAGGGCGGGCAGCACGAACATCACGTAGCGCGGGTTGTAGACCGGATACACCTGGGAGATCGCGAAGGACAGCGCGACCGGAACGAGGGCCCACGGCACGGCGACCGCCGCGAGCGAAATCGGAAGCGCCCAGGGAGAGGCCGGAACCGTGGTGCGGGAGCCGTACCAGACGCCGAGGAGGGCCAGCAGGCCGAGGAGGGCGAGGAACAGCGGTGGGGTGGCCGAGTCCCGCCAGGAGGCAGGCTCCCCGGAGATCTCCACGCCGAACCGCGCCAGGGCCGTCAGGTCGGGCGTCTTCAGCCAGAAGAGCTGCTCGTCCCGCTGTCCCGAGGCGAGATACACCAGCGGGGCCAGCAGCGCCGCGGCCCCGGCGAGCGAGACAAGCCAGGGCAGGAGCTCCCCGCGTCTGCGGAGCACGACCAGGGCGTGCGCGGGCAGCAGGAGCAGCGCGTAGAGGTGGAACCAGCCCAGGAGGGCGACCAGCAGGCTGTAACCGACATACCGGGAGCGGCGCTCGCCGAGCAGGACCAGGGTGGCGGCCACCGCGACCGCGCTGACCAGGGCGTAGCTGCGCGCCTCCTGGCCGTAGCGGCTGACCATGGGGATCAGCGCGTAGACCAGGCCCGCGTACGTCCCGGTCCACGAGCCGGGGGCCGACAGCCTGCGGCCGAGCGCCGCGATCCCGGCCGTCGCCCCGGCGACCGCGAGCGCGGAGGGCAGCCTGGCCGCGACCTCCCCACCAAGAGCGGCGAAGGGACGCAGCAGCAGGTAGTACAGCGCGTGGACGGTGTCGATGTGGGCGAGCAGTTCCCGCAGTTCGCCGAAGGACATCCTGGCCGCGAGAACGCTGACCGACTCGTCACGCCAGAACGAGGGGACGCCGATTCCCCACATCACGAACGCGAAGGCCAGGGCGGCGGGCGCCCCGGGAGAGCGAACGATTCGCGCGGTAAGCGTCACTTGCCCAAGTTTCTCCCATGATCACGGTCATTTGGACCGGCCGGGGAGATCCCTTTGTGGGGCCGTACTGGCAAGATGACTGGTATGAGTGAGAGTTTTCCTCGTCTGCACGCAAGGACCCGCCGCTTCACCCTCGGCGTTCCCCGTGCCTTCACGGTCGCGCCCGACGGTGCGCGGATTGTCTTCCTGCGGACCAAGGGCGGCTGTGACCCGGTCACCTGTCTGTGGGAGTTCGACGTGGCCAGCGGCGCGGAACGGCTGATCGCCGATCCCCGGGTCATCGCCGCCGACGAGGAGAACCTGCCACCGGAGGAACGGGCGCGCCGCGAGCGCAGCAGGGAGTCGGCGGGCGGCATCGTCGCCTACAGCACCGACGCCGCGGTGACCACGGCCGCCTTCGCGCTCTCCGGCGGGCTGTACGTCGTGGATCTGAGGACCAGGAGCGTGCGCCACCTGCGCACCCCGGGCCCGGTCGTCGATCCCCGGCTCTCCCCGACCGGCGTGCACGTCGGCTACGTGACCGGTGGCGCGTTCCACATCCAGGACCTTGAGGACGAGGTGGACCACACGCTGGCCCGCCCCGAGTCCTCCGAGGTGACCTACGGCCTGGCCGAGTTCATCGCCGCCGAGGAGATGGACCGGATGCGGGGCTACTGGTGGTCCCCGTCCGGCGACGCCGTACTGGTCGAGCGGGCCGACGAGTCGCCCGTCGAGAGGTGGCACATCGCCGACCCGGCCAACCCCGCCAAGCCCGCGACCGAGCAGCGCTACCCCGCGGCGGGCACGCCCAACGCCAAGGTCGAGCTGTTCGTGCTGACCCTGGCCGGGGGCCGCGTCCCGGTTCCCTTCGACGACGAGTACCTCGTCAACGCCACCTGGGACGACCACGGCCTGTCGATCATCACCATGACGCGCGACCAGCGGACCATGCGCCTGTTCGACGTCGATCCCGAGACCGGGACCTCCTCCCTCGTCCGCGAGGACACCGATCCCGCCTGGCTCGACGTCGTCACCGGCGTCCCCGCCCACCTGTCGGACGGCTCCCTGGTCTGGGTGACGAGCCTCGACGGGGGCCGTCGCCTGGTCGTCGGCGACCAGCCCGTCACCCCGGCGTCCCTCCAGGTCCGCGACGTCGTGGGCGTCAACGGTGACACGGTGCTGTTCCGCGCCAGCGGCGAGCCGACCGAGATCGCGCTGTGGGCCTACAAGGATGGGCGCATCACCCTGGTCAGCCCGCAGGACAGCGGCGTCTACAGCGGCCAGACGGCGGGCGGGACCCTCGTGATCACCGGCCAGACGCTCGACGGAGAGGGAGCCGTCACCCGCGTCTCCCACCACGGCCGCCACGTCGGCCACATCACCTCCCACGCCGAGCGCCACGGCCTCGACCTGCGGGTCTCCCTGATCCGCGCGGGCGAGCGCGAGCTGGCCACCGCGGTGATCTTCCCGTCAGGACACGTGCCCGGCTCGGCGAAGCTGCCGGTCCTCATGGACCCGTACGGCGGGCCGCACGCCCAGCGTGTCCTCGCCGCCTCCGGCGCCTACCTGACCAGCCAGTGGTTCGCCGACCAGGGCTTCGCGGTCGTGGTCGCCGACGGCCGTGGGACCCCGGGACGCGGCCCCGAGTTCGAGCGGGCGATCCTGCACGACCTGGCGACCCCGGTCCTCGACGACCAGGTGGACGCCCTGCACGGCGCGGCGGCGCGCTTCCCCGACGACCTCGACCTGTCCAGGGTCGGCATCAGGGGCTGGTCGTTCGGCGGCTATCTCGCGGCGCTGGCCGTACTGCGGCGGCCCGACGTCTTCCACGCGGCCGTCGCCGGTGCTCCGGTGACCGACTGGCGGCTCTACGACACCTGCTACACCGAGCGCTATCTCGGCCAGCCCTCGGAGGGGCACTACGACGCCTCGTCGCTGTTCGCGGACGCGGAGAAACTGGAGCGCCCGCTCCTGCTGATCCACGGCCTGGCCGACGACAACGTGGTGGCGGCCCACACGCTGCGCCTGTCGTCCGCCCTGCTGGCCGCGGGGCGCCCGCACAGCGTGCTGCCGCTGTCCGGCGTGACCCACATGACCCCGCAGGAGGTCGTGGCCGAGAACCTCCTGCTGCTCCAGGTGGACTTCCTCAACAAGGCCCTGTCCTGACAGGGGGCGGCCGCCGTACCCCTCCATGAGGTACGGCGGCCGCCTTGTCACGCTTCAGGCCCGGACGGTCACTTGAACCGCTGCCACTTGCCCGCCGAGCGCTTGATGCCGTTGCGGCTGTTGCTCGCGCCGGGTCCGACGCCCGCGCTGCGGCCCCCGGGGGCGGCGTCGTCGGCGCTGGCCTCGGGGTCGTAGGTGTTGCCGCCGTTGGGGCCGCTGGCGCCGCCCTCCTTGCCACCGCCCCTGCCGCCGACCTTGCCGCCACTGCGGCCACCGGTCGTCTCACGGTCGGTCCGGTCCTGCTGCACGGCCCTGTCCCGCTTGGTGGGCCGCCTGGTCTTGGTGGCGCCGGGTGAGGGCGTCACCGCGGGGACCGGGTCCACGGCGACGGTGTGACCGGTGGGAACCGCGGCCTCTGCCGGTCCTCCACAGGCCATGAAGGCGGGAACGACGAGAGCCGCTCCCGCCAGGAACCTGCCCAGCGTCGAGCTCGTGACGGATGCGATTGATTCAGGTGACACGGGGACACCCCTTCCTGTGACTACTCGCACTCGACCGACTACTGTCGGTGACGATCACTGTAGCCACGCGGGGTCGTCTCCCCCGGGAGATGCACCCGTCCTTTCCCCACCGGTCAGGATGGTTTTCCCTCACCCCGCCCTTGGCGTGTCGGTCCCCACCGGCCTTCCGTGCCAGCTGCTCCACAGCGCGGCGTAGGAACCGCCCGCCGCGACCAGCTCGTCGTGGGAGCCGAGTTCGCTGATCCGCCCGTCCTCGACCACCGCGACCCGGTCGGCGTCGTGCGCCGTGTAGAGGCGGTGGGCGATGGCGATCACCGTGCGCCCGTCGAGCACCGCGGCCAGCGAACGCTCAAGAGAGCGGGCCGCCCTGGGGTCGATCAGCGAGGTCGCCTCGTCCAGGACCAGGGTGTGCGGGTCGGCCAGCACCAGGCGGGCCAGGGCGAGCTGCTGGGCCTGCGCGGGCGGGACGGCTTCGCCGCCGGAGCCGACCATCGTGTCCAGCCCCTCGGGCAGGCCGACGGTCCACTCCCAGGCGTCGACCGCCTCAAGGGCCGCCCTGACCTGGTCGTCGTCGGCGTCGGGCCGGGCGATCAGCACGTTGTCCCGCAGCGTGCCACGGAAGACGTGGTGCTCCTGGGTCACCAGCGCGACGTGGCCGCGCAGGTCGTCGAGCGGAAGCTCGACCAGCGAGGCGCCGCCGACCGTGACCGAGCCGGTGCGCGGCCCGTGGACGCCCGCGAGCAGACGGCCGAGCGTGGACTTGCCCGCCCCCGAGGGGCCGACCATGGCCAGCCGCTCCCCCGGCCTGACCACCAGATCGACGCCGTGCAGCACGTCGTGGCCCTCGCGGTAGGCGTAGCGGACGTCGGCGGCCCGCAGTTCCTCCCCCTCCGGCGTGTCCGAACCCTCGGCCCGGTCGTCGGGCACCTCGGCGACGCCCAGCAGCCTGGCCATGGAGGCGCCGCCCACCTGGAGTTCGTCGATCCACGACATCAGCCGGTCGAGCGGGTCGGCGAGCTGCTGCATGTACAGCGTGGCGGCCGTCACCTGGGCGATCGTGACCCACCCCTGCATGTAGAAGACGCCCCCGGCCAGCAGCGTCGTCACGATCGGGAGCACGTAGCCGAACTCGACGGCGGGGAACCACACCATGCGCAGCCCGAGGGTGTAGCGCTCGGCCGCCCACGACCTGGCGATGTCGGTGTCCGTACGGCGCCGCCTACGGTCCTGCAGTCCCAGGGCCTCGACGGTACGGGCGCCACCGACGGTCTCGGCCAGACCCTCGGTCATGTCCGCGTAGGCGGCGTTCTCCCGCAGGTAGCCGTCCCGCGCCCGCCTGAGATACCACCGCGTCGAGATCCACAGCAGCGGCACGACCACCAGGGCGGGCAGCACGAGCAGCGGCCCGGTCAGCACCAGCGCCCCCGCGGTGATCGCGAAGGCCACCAGGGCGATCACGGTCTCCGGGACGGCGTGCCGTACGCTGCGGGAAAGGGTGTCCACGTCCCGCGAGGTGCGGGTGATCAGGTCGCCGGACCCGGCGCGTTCGACCGTGGACAGCGGCAGGGCGAGGACCCGGCCGACGAACTCCTCGCGCAGCTCGGCCAGGACCTTCTCGCCCAGCCGCGAGGAGACGTAGACCGCGAACCTGACCAGCACCCCCTGCGCGGCGAGGAAGCCCGCGATGGCCAGCGCGACCATGGTGACGTCGGTCCGGGTGCCGTTCCTGATGTCCTGGACGAGGTCGCCGAGTATCCACGGCACGACCAGGCCCGCGGCCGCGGCCAGGCTGTGCAGCCCGAGGGCCGCGGACAGCGTGCCGGGATACTTCAGGGTGAGCCTGCGGGCGTAAGCCCGGACCTGTGCCCGGTCGGCGACCGGGAGGATCTGCGCGCTCACGCGGCCTCCTCTCCCGGGTTCCCGCGTCCGACGCCTGCCGGTTCCGGGGGTCGCACGGGCTCCTCCTCTCCCCTGGTGACGACGGCCCGGTAGGCCGCGTTCTCGGTCAGCAGTTCTCTGTGGGTGCCCTGGGCGCGGGCGACGCCGTCCTCCACGTAGACGACGTGGTCGGCGTGGTCGAGCACCAGCGGGCTCGTGGTGCAGACGAGCGTGGTCCTGCCCGTCCTCGCCTCCGCCAGCCGTACGGCGATGCGCGCCTCGCTGTGCGCGTCGACCGCGCTGGTCGGTTCGACGAGGACGAGCACCTCGGGATCGGCGGCCAGCGCCCTGGCCAGGCGCAGCCGCTGGCGCTGGCCGCCGGAGAACTCCCGTCCCGCCTCGGCGACGGCCGCGTCGAGACCGTCGGGCAGCGCCTCGACGACGTCCTCGGCGCACGCGGCGCGCAGGGCACGCGCGAGGGCCTCCTCGGAGGCGGCCCCGGTCACGTCGAGTTCGTCCCTGAGGGACCCGGCGAACAGCCCCGCCTCGTTGTCGGCGACCAGGATCCGGCGGCGGACCTCGTCGAGGGGCAGGCTGTCCAGCGGCACGTCGCCGAAGTCCACGTCGCCGTCGGTGTAGCGGCCGAGCCGGTCGGCGATGGCGGCGCTCTCCTCGGGGACGGCGGAGACGACGGCGGTCAGGACGCCGGGCCGTACGGCGACACCGGAGGCGACGTCACGCAGCAGGCCGCCCTGCGAGGTCCCGGTGCCACCGGTGACCTCGGGCCGCAGGTTGAGGATGCGCACCACCCTGCGGGCGGCCACGTGGCCCTTGGTCAGCTTGTCGGCGGCCTCGGTGAGCGTGCGCAGGGGGGAGATCAGGAAGGCGGCGTAGCCGTAGAAGGCCACGAGCTGGCCCACGGTGATCTCCCCGCTGAGCGCGGCCCTGGCGCCGAGCCAGGTCACTCCCGCGATCAGCAGGCCGGGCAGCAGGACCTGGGCGCCCTCAAGGGTCGCCTCGACGGCCGCGACCCGCACGCCCGCGTGCCGTACCTTCTGGGACTCCTCCGCGTAGCGCTCGGCGAAGATCTGCTCGCCGCCGACGCCGCGCAGCACGCGCAGGCCCGCGACGATGTCGGCGGCCCTCGTCGAGAGCTCCCCCTGCAGGTCGCGGTGGGCGTGCTGGCGCCGGTGCAGCGGCCTGAGCAGGGGGCCGACCGCGACGGCCATGACCGGCACACCGATGAGCACGGTCAGGCCGAGCGCGGGCGAGGTGCCGATGAGGATGACGGTGACCGTGACGATGGCGACGATCGCCCCCGTGCCGCGCAGCAGGATGTCCATCGCGTTGCCGATGTGGGCGATGTCGGAGTTGCCGACGCTGACCACCTCGCCGGTCGAGACCCGCTTGGGCAGGGTCGCCCCCAGCCTGGTCGCCTGCCTGACGGTCACCTGGACCGTGCGGTAGGCGGCCGACAGCCAGTTGAAGACGGCCATCCGGTGGCGCATGGTGCTCGTCACCGCCTGCGCGGCCCCCAGGCCGAACACGACAGCCGACCAGATGAGCAGGCCGCGCATGTCCTTGTTCCAGACGGCGTCCACGCTACGGCCGACGGCGGCGGGGACCAGGGCCATCGCGGTCCACCACAGGATGGCGTAACCGATGCCGACGAGCAGGGAACCGGCCTGGGATCGGGCCGTCCAGAGGAGGTATCGGAAGGGACTTCGGGCATCGGGAACGCCGGGATCGGCGACAGGCAGGGAACGCATAGCCCTACCAGGCTGGCAAAGTCCCCGATCACCCGGCAAACCGTTTTCTCCCCGTGAGACCGGTCGCGTCAATTTAGGTTGACATCCTCATGGCGTCAACTTACATTGACATACATGAGCGACACGGCACAGTTGGCCTCGGACGCGGGCAGCCGCGACCCGGCCGTCGGCCTGCGGGCCGTACGGGCGCTGCGGATCCTCGTGGACCGGCTTGAGGCCCTCCAGGTCGAGAACGCCAGGGAACAGGGCTGGTCCTGGCAGGAGATCGCCTACTGCCTTGAGGTCACGAGGCAGGCGGTCCACAAGAAGTACGCCGGTGGCCGCGGGCTGCTGAGACGGGAGAAGTAGCGATGTTCGAACGGTTCCACCAGGAAAGCCGCCAGGCGGTCTCCCTCGCCCAGGAGAACGCCAGACGGCTCCGTCACGACCACTGCGGGACCGAGCACCTCCTGCTCGGCCTCCTCGACCAGCGCTCCTGCCTGGTCTCCCGGGTGCTGGGCAGACACGGCCTCGACTACGAACGCGCCTACCAGGCTGTCGTACGGCTCACGCCAGGCAGACGCGCCCCCGCGCTCGACGCCGAGGCCCTTGAGTCGATCGGCATCGACCTGTCGGCCATCAGGGAGCGGGTCGAGGCCGCCTTCGGCCCCGGCTCCCTCGACCGCGACCCCGTCACGACCAGGAACGGACGCCGCAGCGGACGGCACATCCCCTTCTCCCCCGGGGCCAAGAAGGCCCTGGAACTGTCCCTGCGCGAGACCCTGGCCCTCAAGCAGAAGGGCATCCGCGACGGCCACCTCCTGCTCGGCATCCTCCGCGAGGGCCGCGGCCTGGCCTCCCGCGTCATCGCCGACGCGGGCATCGACGCGGGCTCCCTGCGCGGAGAGATCACGGTGGAGCTCAGTTCGGGAGGACCTTGATGTTGCCGGAGCCCGTGGACATCACGACCTTGTGGGAGGAGTTGGGGTCCTGGGGGACGGAGACCGTTCTGTCGCCCGAGCCCGCCTTGGCCGTCACGTCGTACGGGCCCTGGGGAAGGTGGATCGTCACGTCGCCGGAGCCGCCGCGCATCTCGACCTGGTCGGGGACCGCGGTGTATCCCAGCTCGGCGTTGCCCGAACCGACCTCGGTGAAGACCTTCTTGCCCGACAGGCCCTTGCCGGTGATGTCGCCGGACCCCGTGGTGACGGTGATGTCACCGGTCAGGGAGGTGAGGGTGATGTTCCCCGACCCCGCCTCCAGATCGACCGGCATTCCCTTGGGGATCTCGATCCTGTAGTCGACGCCGCAGCTGTCCATGCTCGACGGACAGTTGTAGCTCACGAACAGGGTCTCCCCGTCGACCTTGCGCGTGGTCTCGGGCTTCTCGTCGTTCCACCGGGCCACCTCGACGACCTGGACGGTGCTTCCACTGCCCTCGGTGACCGAGATGTCGCCCGACTCGCCCCTGACGTTCAGCTTGGTGACCTTCTCCTTGACCTGGTGGGTCGCGGTCTCATGGTGAGCTGCGGGGCCGAGATTTCCCAGCCCACACCCCGTCAGGAGCACCGAGACGGCCAACAGGCCCCCTGCCGCCACGATTCTTTTCACCCGGTGATCCTCCCAACGGCCCCGGGGAGCGCGCATCCGGGATGCCCCTGAACGGAAAGCCGGGGAAACCCTGAAAGGCCCGGACACCGGTCCGGGCCTTTCAGGAACGGGTCCTACCGGGAGGCCTTGAGGAAGTCGTGGTTCATCCTGGCGATGGTGTCCAGCGGGATGCCCTTGGGGCAGACCGCCGTGCACTCGCCGGTGTTGGTGCAGCCACCGAAGCCCTCGGCGTCCATCTGCTCGACCATGGCCCTGGCGCGGGAGTCGCGCTCGGGCTGGCCCTGCGGCAGCAGACCCAGGTGGGTGATCTTGGCGGCGGTGAACAGCGAGGCCGAGCCGTTCGGGCAGGCCGCGACACAGGCGCCGCAGCCGATGCAGGTCGCCGCGTCGAACGCCGCGTCGGCGTCGTCCTTCTTCACCGGGACGCTGTGCGCGTCGGGGGCCGACCCGGCGGGCACGGAGACGAAACCGCCTGCCTGGATGATCCGGTCGAACGCCGAGCGGTCCACGACCAGGTCCTTGACCACCGGGAACGGCGCCGCGCGCCACGGCTCGATGGTGATGACCGCGTTGTCCGCGAAATGCCGCATGTGCAGCTGACAGGTGGTGGTCGCCACCTGCTCGCCGTGCGCGACGCCGTTGATGACCATGCCGCACATGCCGCAGATGCCCTCGCGACAGTCGTGGTCGAAGGCGATCGGGTCGTCGCCCTCCAGGATGAGACCCTCGTTGAGCACGTCGAGCATCTCCAGGAAGGACATGTCAGGAGAGACGTCCTCGACCCGGTAGGTGACCATCCGCCCCTCGTCCTGGGGGCCCTTCTGGCGCCAGACCTTGAGGGTCAGGTTCATACCCATGGTTCGCTTACCGCTCCTCATTCACTGCACGGACCACTCGTCGGTCTGAAGCCACGCGGGGCGCGCTCACTTGTAGCTCCGCTGGCTCATCTTGACGTACTCGTAGTCGAGCTCTTCCCTGTGCAGGACCGGGCCCTGCTCGCCGTACTCCCAGGCGGCGACGTAGGCGAAGTTCTCGTCGTCGCGCAGGGCCTCGCCGTCGGCGTCCTGCGACTCGGCGCGGAAGTGGCCGCCGCACGACTCGGTGCGGTGCAGCGCGTCGAGGCACATCAGCTCGGCCAGGTCGAAGAAGTCGGCGACCCGCCCTGCCCTTTCGAGCACCTGGTTGAGCTCCTCGGCCGTCCCGGAGACCTTGACGTTCCTCCAGAACTCCTCGCGCAGCTCGGGGATGCGTTCGAGGGCCTTGCGCAGCGACTCCTCGGTGCGCTCCATGCCGCAGTAGTCCCACATGAGCTTGCCCAGCTCGCGGTGGTAGGAGTCCGGGGTACGGTCGCCGTCGACCGAGAGCAGCCTCTCGATCTTCTCGCGGACCGCGGTCTCCGCCTCGGCGACGGCCTGCTCGTCGATCTCCCCGTAGGGGCCGTTGGCGAGGTAGTCGCCGATGGTCGTCGGCAGCACGAAGTAGCCGTCCGCCAGGCCCTGCATCAGCGCCGAGGCGCCCAGGCGGTTGGCGCCGTGGTCGGAGAAGTTGGCCTCACCGATCACGAACAGGCCGGGGATCGTGGACTGCAGGTCGTAGTCCACCCACAGACCGCCCATGGTGTAGTGGACGGCCGGGTAGATGCGCATCGGCTGGGTGTAGGGGTCCTCGCCGGTGATGCGCTCGTACATCTCGAAGAGGTTGCCGTACTTCTTCTCGACAGCCTCACGGCCGAGACGGCGGATCGCGTCGGCGAAGTCGAGATAGACGCCCAGACCGCCGGGGCCGACACCCCTGCCCTCGTCGCAGACGTTCTTCGCGGCGCGGGAGGCGATGTCACGCGGGACCAGGTTGCCGAAGGCCGGGTAGATGCGCTCCAGGTAGTAGTCGCGCTCGTCCTCGGGAATCTGCGACGCCGGGCGGTCGTCGCCCGCCTTGACCGGCACCCACACGCGGCCGTCGTTGCGCAGCGACTCCGACATCAGCGTCAGCTTGGACTGGTACTCGCCGCTGACCGGGATGCAGGTCGGGTGGATCTGCGTGTAACAGGGGTTGGCGAACATCGCGCCGCGCCGGTGCGCGCGCCAGATCGCCGTGGTGTTGCAGCCCTTGGCGTTGGTCGACAGGAAGAAGACGTTGCCGTAGCCGCCGCTGGCCAGCACGACCGCGTCGGCCAGGTGCCGCTCGATCTCGCCGGTGACCATGTCCCTGACGATGACGCCCCGCGCCCTGCCGTCGGAGACGATCAGGTCGAGCATCTCGTGGCGGGTGTTCATCTTCACGGTCCCTGCGGCGATCTGCCGTTCGAGCGCCTGGTAGGCGCCGAGCAGCAGCTGCTGGCCCGTCTGGCCCCTGGCGTAGAAGGTGCGGGAGACCTGGGCACCGCCGAAGGAACGGGTGTCGAGCAGGCCACCGTACTCGCGGGCGAACGGCACGCCCTGGGCGACCGCCTGGTCGATGATGTTCACGCTGACCTGGGCGAGCCGGTACACGTTCGACTCGCGGGCCCGGAAGTCGCCGCCCTTGACCGTGTCGTAGAACAGCCGGTAGATCGAGTCGCCGTCACCCCGGTAGTTCTTGGCCGCGTTGATGCCGCCCTGGGCCGCGATCGAGTGGGCGCGCCTCGGCGAGTCCTGGTAGCAGAAGGAGGTGACGTTGTAGCCCAGCTCACCGAGGGTCGCGGCGGCCGAGCCACCCGCGAGACCGGTGCCGACCACGATGACGTGCAGCTTGCGCTTGTTGGCCGGGTTGACGAGCTTGGCGCTGAACTTGCGCTTCTCCCAGCGATCCTCGATCGGGCCCTCGGGGGCCCTGGTGTCGCGGATCGGCTCACCGACGGTGTAGTTCGTCACTTGATAACTCCGATCATGACCGCGACGGGCACCACGAGGAAGCCGAGCACCAGCACGGCGGAGACCACGGCCGCGACCGCCTTCAGCGGGCGGTAGCTGCGCGAGCCCGCCAGGCCGAGCGTCTGGAAGGCGCTCCACAGGCCATGCCGCAGGTGCAGGCCGACCATGACGACGGCCAGCACGTAGAAGGCCGTCACCCACCAGCGCGAGGGCGCGAACCCCTCGACCAGCTTCTCGTACGGCGTGCCGTCCCAACCGGCCGGGTTGACCACGCCGAAGGTCAGGTCGAGCAGGTGCCAGACGACGAACAGCAGGATGGTCAGGCCGCCCCAGCGCATGATGTGGGTGGCGTAGCCACCGGCCTGGGACTTGCGCTTGGCCGCGTACTTGACCGGGCGGGCCTTGCGCGCCCTGCGGGCCAGGGAGACGGCCGACCACATGTGCAGCACGACGGAGGCGGTCAGCACGACCTCGACCAGGGTGAGCAGGACCCGGCGCGGCACGAGCGGCTCGCCCATGGTCCGCAGGAACTCGGCGTAGGTGTTGAACGCCTCGGCGCCGAAGAAGCTCTTGAGGTTCCCGGCCATGTGGCCGAGCAGGAAGAGCACCAGGATGGCACCGGTGACGGCCATCACGGCCTTCTTACCGTTGGACGAGCCCAGGAATCCGCCAGACCTCCTGGGGGTTGGGGTCTTGGCTGACCCGGAGGGTTTGACCGGCGCTGTGGCGGCGCCGCGCTCAATCGTGGCAGTCACATCTCGACGCTAGGTAGGGTGGTTTCCACTCGTCCAAGTCATCGCGGATGTGGTTTCCATAGCCCCCGGCTATCGGGTCTGGGTTTATGCGGGTTTTACAGCGCCGACCCTCGCCGGCATGCGAGCAATCTCACACCGGAGCCCTCCATTGTCCCGGGGCCGGGGGGCCGCCCCGAATCCACCACCGGCCCATCCGTACGCTAGGGAAACGTGCAGCTCCAGCAACTGGCCTACTTCGTGGCTGTGGCCGACTCCCGGCACTTCACCCACGCGGCCGAGCGGATGCGGGTCGCGCAGCCCTCGCTGAGCAAGCAGATCAGGGCGCTTGAGACCGATCTCGGCGCGCCGCTGTTCAGCAGGGCCAGGGGGAACGTCACCCTGACCGCCGCCGGTGAGGCGCTGCTGCCCCTGGCCCGCAGGATGCTGGCCGACGCCGAGACCGCCAGGCGCGAGGTCGCCGAGCTGGCGGGCCTGCGCCGCGGCAGGGTACGGCTCGGCGCCACCCCCTCGCTGTGCGCCGGGCTGATGGCCGACGCCCTGGCGAGGTTCCACCGCTCCTACCCCGGCATCGAGCTGCTCGTCGAGGAGGGCGGCTCCCGTGACCTGGTCCGCGCCCTGGCCCGTGGCCAGCTCGACCTGGCGTTGATCATCATGCCGCTGCAGAACGACGACCCCTCCCTGGTCACAGAGGAGGTGCTGCGGGAGAACCTGGTCGTCGTCTCCCCGTCCATCTCGCACGCGCGCAGGCCGTACATGCGGATAGAGGACCTGCGCGGGCAGCCGATGGTGATGTTCCGGCGGGGTTACGACCTGCGGGAGGCGACGCTCGGGGCCTGCCGTCAGGCGGGGTTCGAGCCGAGGCTCTCGGTCGAGGGCGGCGAGATGGACGCCGTGCTGCGCTTCGTCGAGGCCGGGCTCGGCATCGCCCTGGTGCCCTCGATGGTCCTGGACGGCCGCCCCGGGCTGACCGGGACACCGCTGGCGCCCCCGGGGCTGCGCCGTACGATCGCCATCGCCCACCGCAAGGACGTCGAGCCGACCAGGGCGGCCCAGGCGTTCCGTGACACGCTGCTGTTCTTCCTGGCCGAGGCCTCCCACGAGGGTAGTCTTCCCGAAGGCCTTGAGCTGATCGTCCCGGGCTGAGCGACCGGTCTTTCCCCATACGGGACAGATCGTTGTCCCGTACGTCCGGGTGCCGCACTATTCTGCATACCGTCAAGTAGGTTCCCCCCGAGACAGCGAAGAGGGGTCAGTGACCGCCCCGCCCAACGAAACGCTCACCGTCCTGCTCATCGAGGACGACGCGGGCGACGCCTTTCTCGTGGAGGAGCTGCTCGCCCAGGCCAACAACCCGCCCAAGATCATTTGGGTGCGCAGCCTGCAGGAGAGTAGGGAACGGCTGACCGACGAGGTCCAGTGCGTCCTCGTCGATCTCTCCCTGCCCGACGCCACCGGCCTTGAGGCGCTCGAACAGGTCCTGACGATGGTGCCCGACGCCGCGGTGCTGGTGCTGACCGGGCTGAACGACACCCACGTGGGCGTCGAGGCCGTCGCGGCCGGTGCCCAGGACTTCCTGGTCAAGCAGGACGTGGAGGCCAGGCTGCTGGCACGGGCCATCCGCTACGCGATGGAGCGCAAGCGCGCCGACCTGGCCCAGCGCAGGCTGGTCGAGGCCGAACTGCTCACCAAGGAGAACTCCCGGCTCGAACGCGGTCTGCTGCCCGTCCCGCTGCTCGAACAGGGCGGTCTCGAACACCAGGCCCGCTACCTGCCGGGCCGCAGGCGCGCCCTGCTCGCCGGTGACTTCTGGGACACCGTGCAGAGCCAGGACGGCGCCGTGCACGTGGTGGTCGGCGACGTGTGCGGGCACGGTCCCGACGAGGCCGCGCTCGGGGTCGCACTGCGCATCGCCTGGCGGGCCCTGGTGCTGGCCGGGCACACCGGCAACGAGCTGCTGGGCGTCCTCGACTCCGTGCTGCGCCTTGAGCGCAAGTCCGCGGAGATCTTCACGACGCTGTGCATCGCCACGATCGACCCCACGCTCAGCCGGGCGCGGATGCACGTGGTCGGCCATCCCCCGCCGCTGCTGATCCGCGACGGCGCGATCGGCGTTGTCCCCGGCACGCCCTCCGGGCCGCCGCTGGGCATCTTCAAGGACGTCGTCTGGTCGGAGATCGAGGTCACGCTCGGCGACGACTGGTCGCTGCTGTTCTACACAGACGGCCTGATCGAGGCGACCGTCGGCGGAGGCCCCGACCTGCTCGGCACCGAGGGCCTGCTCGCCCTGGTCCACGAGCACGGCGGCATCCACCTCGACCGGCTGATCGATCGGGTGATCGAGCTCAACGGTGACTCGCTCAGCGACGACCTCGCGACCGTGCTCATCTCCAGAGACGAAGCCTCCCAGAACGGGGAGCGGTGAGCGGGCGGCCGGAGATCAGGCCGCTGCCCGCCGTCACCCCGGCGAGCGGCTTCGGCAGGTTCCGGGTCGGGCAGTGGTTCGTGTTCACCGGGCTCGTCGTCGCCCTGCTGTTCGCGATCGCCGCGGCCTTCACGGTCTCCTCGATCGAGGAGGCTCGGGCGGCCAGCGTGGCCGTGGTCGACGTCGTCGATCCGGCGGCGCTGCGCACCATGGACGTCTCCAACGCCCTGTCGGCGCAGGAGAGCGCGGCCAGGACGTACGGCAGGACCAACGAGGACGTCTCCCTTGAGGACTACCGGGAGGCCGTCGCCGCGGAGACCGACGCGCTGCGCGCGCTCGACGCCCTGCTGCCCAGGATGCCCGACGAGCGGCTCATCAGGGCCGACGTCGAGCGCCTGAGGACCGCCGCCCAGGCATGGCGCCGCGACTACGTGGACAAGGTCGTCGCCGAGGTCTCCCGCTACAAGACGGAGACGGCCTCGCGGAACGCCCCCATCAACGCCAGCCGCTTCGCCGACGTCCGCCGCTCGCTCGTCACCCTCCAGGAGAACCTCGACGAGCTGCACGTCGAGGGCAGCGGCCGTCTCGACCGGGGCTGGCGCGCCCTGTACATCGCGCTCGGCGGGGTCGTCCTCGCCCTGCTCCTGGCCGCGATCGGTGCCGCGCTCATCGTGCGCAACGCCGTACTGCGCCCGCTGGCCGAGCTGAGCGGGCAGGTCAGGGCGGTCGCGCAGGGTGACTTCGAGCACAGGCTGAAGGTCGACCACCCCTCCGAGCTGTCCGAGCTCTCCGGCCACGTGAACTCCATGCGGCGGCGCATCATCGCCGAGTGGCGCAGGGTCGAGGAGGCCCAGACCAAGCTTGAGGAGCAGGCGGCCGAGCTGCGGCGCTCCAACGGCGAGCTCGAACAGTTCGCCTACGTCGCCAGCCACGACCTGCAGGAACCGCTGCGCAAGGTGGCCAGCTTCACCCAGATGCTCGACCAGCGCTACGGCGACCAGCTCGACGACCGGGCCAAGCAGTACATCACCTTCGCCGTCGACGGCGCCAAGCGCATGCAGCTACTGATCAACGACCTGCTCGACTTCTCCCGGGTCGGCAGGAAGGGCGGCGAGTCGACCTCGGTCGACGCCAACCTGCCGCTGCAGGTGGCGCTGAAGAACCTCGCCGCGCCGATCGAGGAGGCGGGGGCGACGGTCACCTCCGACGACCTCCCCACGGTGTACGGCAACCGCACCCAGCTCGTCCAGCTCTTCCAGAACCTCGTCGGCAACGCGGTCAAGTTCCGCTCCGAGGAGCCCCCGAAGATCCACATCGGCGTACGGCGTGCCGACGACATGTGGGAGTTCTCCTGCTCGGACAACGGGATAGGCATCGAGAGCAAGTACACTGACCGGATCTTCCTGATATTCCAGCGGCTGCACGGCCGGGACGTCTACGCCGGAACCGGCATCGGCCTCGCACTGTGCAAGAAGATCGTCGAATATCACGGCGGACGCATCTGGGTGGAGAGCGAGGCCCCGGAGCGCCCGGGGACGACCTTCCACTGGACCCTTCCCCCTGGAGAGAGCGATGAATGACCTGCGCTGGATCGACGTGCTCCTCGTCGAGGACGATCCGGGCGACGTCCTGCTGACGCGCGAGGCGTTCGAGCTGAACAAGGTCAGGAACAAGCTGCACGTCGTCAACGACGGTGAGCAGGCCATGGCCTTCCTGCGCAGGGAGGGCGAGTACGCCGACGTGCCCAGGCCCGACCTGATCCTGCTGGACCTCAACCTGCCCCGCAAGGACGGCAGGGAGGTGCTCCAGGACATCAAGGGCGACGAGAAGCTGCGCGGCATCCCGGTGGTCGTGCTGACCACCTCGGAGTCGGAGGAGGACATCCTGCGCAGCTACCACCTGCACGCCAACGCCTACGTCTCCAAGCCCGTTGACTTCGACCAGTTCATCAGCGTGGTCCGCAGGATCGACGACTTCTTCGTCACCGTGGTCAAGCTGCCCAACTCGGATCAGCATTACTGACCCGGTCGGGCCCTTCGGGACCCGTGACCGAGGATCTCCTTACCGGCCTTCCCAGCTCGCGGAACATGACGTCCTTATTCCCCGCTCCTGACCAACGTGACAGGAATCACACCGGGTGACGGAAAATGTGAGTGACGCTTCTCACATGAGCGGGTAGCAGCGTCGTAACGTAGCCCCACCAACAAGCGCGCGCACGGTGATCCGGCGCGACCACGGCGCGGTGCGCGGACAACTGAAACGACCCGGACCCCTCCGGTGAGCAGCGGGGGTCCGTGGGAGGTGGAGAGGTCTCCGATGACCCAGACAACGGCCGAGAGCCCGGCCAGAAGGCAGCGCGCGCAGATCAAGGAGCGCACGCTGCGCACCGACCAGTGGTGGCGCTATCCACTGGTCACCTTCCTTATCTTCACGGCATTTCTCGTCTACGCCACGTGGACGCTTTTCGACAGCAGTTATTTCGCGGCACCGTACATCGCGCCGTTCTCCTCCCCGTGCCTGGCCACAAGCTGCCCCGAGGGGGCACGCCTGTTCGGCCTCGCACCGTTCGGCGACTGGTACACCCTGTCGCCCAGCCTGCTGATCCTGGTCCTGCCCGCGGGTTTCCGCTTCACCTGCTACTACTACCGCAAGGCCTACTACCGCGGGTTCTGGCTCTCGCCGCCCGCGTGCGCCGTCAACGAGCCGCACAGCAAGTACTCCGGTGAGTCCCGCTTCCCGCTGATCCTGCAGAACATCCACCGCTACTTCTTCTACGCGGCGATCCTGATCGGCCTGGTCCTCGCCTGGGACGCGGTGCTGGCCCTGGTGGAGAAGCCGCTCGGGCTCGGGACGCTGATCCTGGTGATCAACGCCGTGTTCATCAACCTGTACACGCTGTCGTGCCACTCCTGCCGTCACATCACGGCCGGGCGCCTGAACCACTTCTCCAAGCACCCGGTCCGCTACAGGGCCTGGGGCTTCGTCTCCAAACTCAACGCCAAGCACCAGCAGCTCGCCCTCATCTCGATGTTCACCGTCATGGGAGCCGACCTCTACGTACGGCTGGTCGCCAAGGGCATCGTCAACTTCCCGTTCGCATAAGGATCACCAGTGGAAATCGAGCGTCACGAATACGACGTCGTCGTCATCGGCGCGGGCGGGGCGGGGCTACGGGCGGCCATCGAGGCCCGCCAGCAGGGCAAGCGCACCGCGATCGTCTGCAAGTCGCTGTTCGGCAAGGCCCACACCGTCATGGCCGAGGGTGGCGCCGCAGCGGCCATGGGCAACGTCAACAGCGCCGACAACTGGATGGTGCACTTCCGCGACACCATGCGGGGCGGCAAGTTCCTCAACAACTGGCGGATGGCCGAGCTGCACGCCAAGGAGGCCCCCGACCGGGTCTGGGAGCTGGAGGCCTGGGGCGCGCTGTTCGACCGCACCAAGGACGGCAAGATCAGCCAGCGTAACTTCGGCGGCCACGAGTACCCCCGGCTCGCCCACGTCGGCGACCGTACCGGCCTTGAGCTGATCCGCACCCTCCAGCAGCGGGTCGTCGCCCTCCAGCAGGAGGACGAGCGGCTGCACGGCGACCCCGAGGCGTACATCAAGGTCTTCCAGGAGTGCACGATCACCCGGCTGCTGAAGGACGGCGACGCCATCGCCGGTGCCTTCGGCTACTGGCGCGAGAACGGCAAGCTGATCGTCTTCGACACCCCCGCGGTCGTGCTGGCCACCGGCGGCATCGGCAAGTCCTACGTGGTGACCTCCAACTCCTGGGAGTACACCGGGGACGGCCACGCGCTGGCGCTGCTGGCCGGGGCGAAGCTGATCAACATGGAGTTCATCCAGTTCCACCCGACCGGGATGGTCTGGCCTCCCTCGGTCCGCGGCATCCTCGTCACCGAGTCGGTCCGCGGTGACGGCGGCGTGCTGCGCAACTCCGAGGGCAAGCGCTTCATGTTCGACTACATCCCCGACGTCTTCAAGGACAAGTACGCCACCACCGAGGAGGAGGGCGACCGCTGGTACACCGACCAGGCCAACAACCGCCGTCCTCCGGAGCTGCTGCCCCGTGACGAGGTCGCCAGGGCCATCAACTCCGAGGTGAAGGCCGGACGCGGCTCACCCCAGGGCGGCGTCTTCCTCGACGTGTCCAGCAGGCTCCCCGCCGCGGAGATCATCAAGCGGCTGCCGTCGATGCACCACCAGTTCAAGGAGCTGGCCGACGTCGACATCACCGCCGAGCCCATGCAGGTCGGCCCGACCTGCCACTACATCATGGGCGGCGTCGAGGTTGACGCCGACACCGGCGCCGCGGACGTCCCCGGCCTCTTCGCCGCGGGCGAGGTCTCCGGCGGCATGCACGGCTCCAACCGGCTCGGCGGCAACTCGCTGTCGGACCTGTTGGTCTTCGGCCGCCGCGCGGGCGCCGGAGCGGCCGCCTACGTCAACGGGCTCGCCGCCAGGCCGCAGGCCACCGAGGAGGCGGTCTCGGCCGCGAAGGCGGAGGCGCTGGCCCCGCTTGAGCGCACCGGTGAGAACCCCTACCAGGTCCACCAGGAGCTCCAGCGGACGATGAACGAGCTCGTCGGCATCATCCGCAACGCCCAGGAGGTCACCGAGGCTCTGGAGGCCGTGGGCAAGCTCAGGGAGCGGGCCCAGGGCGTCGGCGCGGCAGGCAGCAGGATCTACAACCCCGGCTGGCACCTCTGCCTGGACCTGCGCAACATGCTGCTGGTCTCCGAGTGCGTCGCGAAGGCGGCTCTCATCCGTGAGGAGAGCCGCGGCGGCCACACCCGGGACGACTTCCCCGGAATGTCGGCCGACTGGCGACGCAAGCTCCTGGTGTGCGCGGCCTCCCCCGACGGCTCCGGCGTGTCCGTCGAGGAGAAGGTGCAGCCTCCCATGCGCGACGACCTGATCACGCTTTTCGACCGGGCCGAGCTGAAGAAGTACATCACCGAGGAAGAGCTGGCCGACTTCGACGCGTTGGTCAAGGAGTAACCATGAGTTACAAGGCGAAGTTCCGTGTGTGGCGAGGCGAGGGCGGCGAGGGCAAGCTTGAGGACTTCACCGTCGAGGTGAACGAGGGCGAGGTCGTCCTCGACATCATCCACAGGCTCCAGGCCACCCAGACCCCCGACCTGGCGGTCCGCTGGAACTGTAAGGCCGGCAAGTGCGGCTCGTGTTCCATGGAGATCAACGGCAAGCCACGCCTGGGCTGTATGACCCGGATGTCCACTTTCTCGGAGGACGAGACGATCACCGTGACGCCCATGCGGACGTTCCCGGTGATCAAGGACCTGGTCACGGACGTGTCGTTCAACTACCAGAAGGCACGCGAGATCCCGTCCTTCACCCCGCCCGCGGACGTGCAGCCGGGCGAGTACCGCATGCAGCAGATCGACGTCGAGCGGTCCCAGGAGTTCCGCAAGTGCATCGAGTGCTTCATGTGCAACAACGTCTGCCACGTGATCCGTGACCACGAGGAGAACAAGCCCAACTTCGCCGGTCCGCGCTTCCTGATGCGGATCGCCGAGCTGGACATGCACCCCTACGACGTGGCCGACCGCAAGGACTCCGCGCAGGAGGAGCACGGCCTGGGCTACTGCAACATCACCAAGTGCTGCACCGAGGTCTGCCCCGAGCACATCAAGATCACCGACAACGCGCTGATCCCGATGAAGGAACGGGTCGTCGACCGCAAGTACGACCCGCTGGTCTGGCTCGGCAACAAGATCTTCAAGCGGTCAACCTCAAAGAGCTGACCCCCCTGCCCCCGGCGCCGGTCACCCCACGACCGGCGCCTCGGCACATCCGGCCCGTACGGCCCGCAACCCCCAAGCCGCGTCCCACCCATCAACATGGCGACGCCGTACGGCATGCGTCCGCCAAGCCGCGTCCACCCGTCCGGGTAGCCGCGCCGCACGGCCCGCGGCTCATCAGCTCATCCTTCTGCCGACGTGGCGACGCCGTACGGCATGCGGCTTCGCCGGGTCGTCCTCCACCGGACCGCTTCCCACCGGGCCGCGCCTGCCGGGCCGTGTTCCACCGCACGCGTGGCGATGCCGTACGGCTCGCAGCCTCCTTGGCCTCCGCCGAACCACGTCCGGGCCGTGTCCCGCTGTCCGGGGGCGACGCCGTACGACCTGCGGATTGTTGGGCAGGTAAGGCTCTGACCGGCCATTTCTTGTCAGGGCATATCCGGAAAAATGCTGGTGAATTATCGGGCCGGGCAAGCCCGGAAATATCGCCCTTGACCAGCTATTTCACACCGAATGCCCCCGAGCGGCTGCCCGGGGGCCGGGTGACTACTTCTTGCGGAACAGACCGCGCTTCTTCTTGCCGGTCTCCCCGGGAAGGGGATAGACCGCAGTGCCGGTTCCCTCCCCGGGCGAGCCGGGCTTCTCGAAGTTGGAGACCTCGGGGCCGGGCGCCTCGGGCTTGGGAGCCTCCTTGGCGCCCTTCGACCTGCCCCTCTTGGACTTGGCGGGAGGCAGCGGCTCCAGTCCGAAGGGACGACGGCCGCCCTGCGGCTCCTGCCGGGTCGCCGGGGGCTCGGGCTTGGTGCCGGGCAGCGGCTCAAGACCGAAGGGACGCCGGGCCTCCGCGGGCTTGGTGCCCGGCAGCGGTTCGAGGCCGAAGGGACGGCGACCGCCCGGCGGCTCCTGCGGGAACGGCGCCCCAGGGAAGTCTCCCTGCGGCAGGGAGACCGGGCCTGGGAAGTCACCGGGCGGGAACGGCGTGCCGGGGAACTCGTCAGGCCGCTGTGGGAACGGCGCCCCCGGGAAGTCTCCCTGCGTGGCTCCCGGGAAGTCTCCCTTCGAGGCCCCCGGGAGGTCCCCCTGCGGGGTGCCGGGGAAGTCCTGCGGGAGGGGGCCGTCGAAGCGCTCCGACCCCTGGGGGAACGGCGTCGCGGGAAGGGTCTGGCCGTCCTGGGGAACCTGGCCGGTGAACTCCTCAGGCCGCCGCTCGCCGTACCCCGGAGGCTGCTCCTGCCCGAAGGGCTGCTCCTGGCCGGGGGCGGGCATGTAGGCCGTCGGCTGCTCGTACTGCTCCGGCGCGTAGCCCTCGGGGTGGGGCGGCGCGTACATCTGCATGGGAACGAAGCTGATGATCGGGGCGTAGGCCGTACCGCCCTGATAGACCGTGGGCGGCAGGCCCTGCGGCGGCGCGTAGGCGGCACCCTGCGGGTAGAACCTCGGGTCCAGACCGGCGCCGGGAACACGCGGCCCGGCCCTGCGTACGGCGGAGGCGTGGGCCAGACGGCGCAGCCTGCCCTCGAAGATCAGAACGGCGAACAGCACCAGCAGCGCCAGAACCAACGCCGGGATGCCGAGCCGCTGGCTCAGCCCGGCGGCGTCGAAGTCGGAGCCCGCGTTGCGGATCTCGTAGGGAACCGAGGCCGGTTCCCTGTCCTCGAACGTGGCGCTCTCGGTCGGCGCGGGCGTGGGGGTGGGCACGGGGGCCGGGGTCGGCTGGGTGTCCTCGGTGCTGGGGAAGACCGGTGCCTGCTCAGAGGGCGTCGGCTCGGGCGTCTCCACCGTCTCGGGGACCACGGGCGCGGCGGTCGGCGTCTGGACCGGCACGACGACGGGCGGCACCACGGGGGCGGTTGTCGTCTGCGTCTTCTTGGTCTTCTTGGGCTTGGGCGTCGGCGTCACGGTGACCGTGGTGGTGACCGTCTTCTGCGGAGTGGGCGAGGGGGGCGGCGGCTCCGGCTCGCTGGTGACCGTGACGGTGACGACCGGTGTCGGCTCCTCCTCGCACGGCCCGGACGGGTCGATCTCACACCCGGGGATCTCGGAGGGGTTGGCGGCGAGCAGCCGGGTCACCCCGGATGGGGTCCGGTTCGCGAACGGCGCGTTGGCGACCACCAGCCCCGCGCACACTCCCACCGACACCAGGACGGCTGAGACGGTCGCCGCACGCCGTGATCGCCTCACAGGTGCCCTCCGAGGATTCCCTATACAAGCCCAGTCAAGTCAAGGAAATACTAGTCGGATAAAAGGAATAACAAACCCCTGTTTCGTGACACCTACCGCGTACCGCGTCTGCGCTGAATACGCGCCTGCAACCACAGGAGACCGAGCAGACCGCCGACAGAACCCCCCACCACGGGAAATCCACTCGCACCAGTCAAGGAGGGGGTCCACAGGGCCACCGGCTCGATCTCCTGACCGGGCCCGTCCACATCCTGGGGCAGCGGCGCACCCGGCGGCGGGACCTCCGCCGCGATCGCGGGCGCGACAGTGGTCGGCGCCGCCAACGGCATCCTCAGGCCGGGGTCGTTCCCCAACGGAGGCACCTGCCCGGTGCGCCCCGCAAGCACGTCCGCCTGCCCGTTCCACACCGGAGGCACCTGCCCGGTCATCCCCGCCGAGACCGAAGCCCCGGAGATCACCGCCCCCCGCCCAGCGTCCCGACCCCGCTTCCCGACCTTGTACGGCCGAGCCCCCACCTTCGCCTCCCCAGGCGCACCGGGAACGTCCACCTCACCGCTTCCACCCGGCACCTTCGGACCCCCCGAAGCGCCAACCGCCTCGAAGCCACCGGCCCCACTGGGAACGCTCGACTCGCTACCCTCACCCGGCGTCCTTGGACCTCCCGAAGCACCAACCGTCTCGGACCCACCGGACGTACTGGGAACGCCCGACTCATCACTCCCACCGGGCGCCCTCGGACTCCCCAAAGCACCAACCGCCCCGTAGCCACTGGGAACGCTCGTCTCACCACGCCCGCCCGGCGCCTTCAGACCTCCCGAAGCACCAGCCGCCCCGGAGTCACCGGACCCACTGGAAACGCCAGAGACACCGGACGCCCTCGGACCCTCCAAAGCACCAGCCACACCGGAGACATCCCGCGAACCCGAAGCCCCCGTTCCCCTCAGCTCTCCTGGCGCACCCCGCGAACCCGAGACACCCGACCCACCGACAGGTTCAGCCACGCCGGACGCGCCCAAAACATCCCGCGTCCCCGCCCCTCCCACCGAACCGGGAACACCAGCTCCCTGAGCCCCGGCGTCCTCCCAGGTGATCGGCTCGATCTCGACCCCCACGGGATCCCGCCGCGTCGAAAGGCCAGCCTCGCCAAGATCACTTTCTGCGGGCCGTACCGCCCCCAGGCCGCTGGCCGTACGGGTCACCCACTCACCCTCCGGGGTTCGCATCCGCAGCGTCGCGACCAGCCCGACGAGCCCGTCCCCGGCCGTGGGCGCGCTGAGCAGCACGTCAACGGCCGTACGCGCGCCCACCTCCCCCACAAGACACTCCCGCCACCCCCCGGAAAGCCGTCCCTCAGAGACCCGCCCCCCGGAAACCCCCTCTTCAGGAAGCCGTCCCTCGAAGGACCGCCCCTCCGAAGGCCGCCCCCCAGGAAACCGCCCTTCAGGAACCCCTCCCGCAGAAGCCCGCCCCCCGGAGACCGGCGCGAAGCAGCCGATGGACCGGATCTCCGTACCCGCCGTCGTCACCACCCTGAGCCGCGCGTCGCTCCCCGGCCCGCTCAGCCACAGCCGGAACCCCGCCATCCCCTCAGGTACGGCATCGCCGACCCCGGCCGCGTGGACCACCGATCCCGCGCCGAGAACGAGTGTCCCCGCCCCGACAGCCGACATGATCCGGGCACGCCGCCACCATCCCGTCACCGCATCTCTCCGATCCCCCGATTCGGACACGCGACAACACGTCCAGTGGTTTTATGTCACACCGGGTAACCGATCAACCCCCGCCGAGCCGACCTTGTACGGCTCGCACGATCGGCAGGTCCGCAGGAAGCCACGGCACGTCGTAGAGCTCGTGACCAGCCAGCCAGCGCAGGTCCAGGTGTTCCCTGGCTTCGGGCTCCCCCTCGACGATCTCCGCCAGCCAGACCCGGAGCACGTAGCCGCCCGCCAGCGGCCAGTCACCGCCGACCTGCTGCCTCACCGCGACCAGGACGCCGAGTTCCTCCTTGCACTCCCGGATCAGCGCGGTGTGGTCGTCCTCCCCCGGATCGACCTTTCCCCCGGGAAACTCCCACCCGCCCGCGAGTTCGGGAGGGTCGGCGCGCTGTGCGGCGAGCAGTCTTCCGTTGCCGTCGACGATCGCGGCTCCCACAACGACCTTGTCCATGAGCCCGATTGTGTCAGCCCAGCTCCTTCAATCTGAGCTGCTCAAGGATCTGGGGATTGGCCAGGGGCCGGGTGAAACCGACGATGCCGGTACGGTCCCGGTAGGTCGTGACCTTGATCGGCCCGCACAGACGGCACCGGGCCTCGACCATCTTGCCCGGCGAGACCACCATGCCGACGTGGCCGGGCCGGTCGGCGGCCGTGCCCGGTCCGGCGTTGAAGAAGACCAGGTCACCGGCCTGCTCCTGCCCCGCGGGGACCTTGATCCCGAACGGCCACTGCCCGAAGGTCGTCCGCGGGATCGTCAGGCCCACGCTGCGGTAGGCCATGTAGATGATCCCCGAGCAGTCGAAGGCGTCGGGTCCCGTGCCGCCCCACAGGTACGGCTTGCCGCGCTGGGCCAGGGCGTACTCCATGATCCCGGACACCGTGCCCGAGGGGGCCGCCGCGAGCAGCGGCTCGTCGCACAGCTCGTCGGCCTGCGGCGGCACGCTGACGGCCCCGTCCTTGGCGTAGCGCTCGGCGATCTCCATGACCTGGTCGACGTACCACCAGGCCCGGTTGTAGACGAACAGCGACCTGCGCACGTTCTCCGGCGCACCGTTGTGCTTGATCATCTTGGCGGCGCCCAGGATGGCGTCGGCCGGGTTGTAGACGTCCGCCCAGCCGTCGCCGTCACCGTCGGAGGCGTAGCCGTTGAACGTCGAGGGGATCTTGATTTTGGCCTTGCCGCCCCAGGTGCTGATCAGGAACTGCATCGGCCCCGCGGCGCCCGCGTAGTTGGTGCCGCTGCTGACCCCCGGCAGCGTCGAGCGCCCGTGGTCGGTCTCCCGCTTGCCGATCCCGGCGAGCACGTTCCACTGCACGCCGATCTTCTTGGCGGCCGCGCGGTACTGCTTGAGGTACTCGGCGGGGATGTCCGAGGTCGCGGTCTGCGACTCGTCGCTGACCGACTGCGCCCTGTCGTTGCAGTCGGGCAGTTCACCGCCGGTGAAGGACGGGAAGGAGCCGATCATCAGCACCGGCGCCATGCTCAGCATGAAAAGGCACAGCGCCCCGACGGCCAGGATCAGCGCGAGACGGACCCGCCTGTTCCCTCTCATCCGACCGCGCCCGAGGACTGGTCGTCTCCGTCCTGTCCCTCGTCGGCGGGCTGCAGGTCGTGGACGCGCCACTCGGTGCCGAGCTCGACGACCGTCACGGCGTAGTCGGCGGTGCGTTCCTTGGCGCCGCTCTTCGCGGTGACGGTCTGGGTCCCGGTGACCACGAAGATCACCGAGGACCGCTGGACCTGCCTGATCTCCTTGACCTTCGCCGACCCCACGGAGACCACCTGGTCGGCGGTGTTGGCCGCGATGGTGCCCGGCGAGGTGACCGTGCGCAGCAGCACGTCGGCGAACTCCGACGTGGTGTAGCTCCTGAGCCGGTCACCGTAGGCGGAGGGCTGCTCGTCGTAGCTGAACGTGCCGTACTCGACGGTGAACCGCCGGGCGTAGTCGGCCGCCGCGGCCAGCTCCTGCTTGGTCATCGGCAGATAGGAGTAGACGTCGAAGGGCGCGTTGCTCGCCGTCGCCTCGGCGTGCGGCGGCTCGGCCTCCCCCCGCGTCGTACGGCTCACGCCCGCCGGTTCGGCGGCGGGCTCCTGCCCGCCGCCGCCCGAGCTTGGCCACATGGTCAGGTAGATACCGACCAGTGCGAGCATCGCGACCAGCACCGCGAAGACGATGCCCCGCCTGCCCTCGACCATTGTCAGTCCTTATCGGGATTCGAGGCACGCAGCCAGAACGGCGCCGCCTCCCCTGCCTGCCTGTCACGCTCCGGTCTGCTGGCAAGCCAGAGCGGCGGCGCCTCCGATGACCTGCCACGTCCCGCGTCGTTCCGCGAGCCGGAGAAGCCGAAGACGCTGCTGCCCGACCTGGAGGAACCACCGGAGGAGCCGCGCGGGCTCGGCTCGGCCCGCCGGGACCCGCCGCCACCGTTGCCGCCGCCACCGCCGAAGAGACCGCCACCGGAACGGCCACCGCCAGACCGGCCGCCACCGGAGGAACCGGACGACCTGCCGCCCGAGGACGGCGTGGAGGACCGGCCGCCGCCCGACGACCTGCCCGTGGACGAACCGTTCGAGGAGCCCCGCGAGGCCCACCCGCCCGACGCCCCGCCGAACCAGCCGCCCCCGGAAGCACCGGAGCCGCCCGAGCCGGAACCCGTGCCGCGGCCTGCCGTACCCGCCCTGGCCGGGGAGGAGCCGTTGGCGCCACCGGAGAGGTTGAGCGGCGGCGCCGCGCCCGCGCGGGTCGCGGTGACGGGACGCCCGACGCCCTTGCGCCGGTTGCCTGACTGGGCCTCGGTGTCCAGCGGCGCGGGCTGCGCGCCGGCCGGGACCCGGGTGCCCGACGGCGTGCCGGTGCCCCGTTCGCCCTCCTCGCCCCTGACCTTGCCCTGGGCGACCGCGGCGGCGGCCGTCGCGACCGAGGCACCACCCGCCAGGGCGGCCGCCTGCAGTACGGGCTCAGCCTTGCGCATGCCCCAGCGGCCGACCCTGGCCGCCGCGACCGGGGGCAGCACCCCCGCCGCGCGCTGCAGGGTCGGCGCGGAGGCCGCCTCGCCCAGCATGCGCGTGGTGAACGTGTGCCCGTCCATCGAGGAGAACAGGTGCTGGAACGGCTTTCTGTAGAAGAACACCGCGATCGTCATCAGCGCCATGAACATGACCTGCATGCCCCACGGCAGCTCGGTGGCGATGATCAGGGCGTAGCCGTACACCAGGACACCCAGGACCAGGGCCAGCACCGCCTGTCTGAGCAGGGTGCCGATCAGCATCTCCACCCAGCGCATCGCGATGATCCGTCCGGAGCCCGGATGGACGCCGATCAGCAGGAAGACCGGGGCGAGAATCAGCAGCAGCAGGAACCCGATCTTCAGGACCAGCAGCGAGACCGCGACCAGGAAGATCAACAAACCCGCGACCATCGCGGCCATCAGGGCGCCGATCGCGATGCCCAGCCTGCTTGTCCAATCCTTTCCCTGGAAGAGGAAGAAGATGGGTGTGTTCTCCAGCTTGCTGGCGACCTCTTCCTCGTACCTTGCCTGATGGGCATTGGTGTTGGGGGTCTGGTTCGCCTTCAGCTCGGCCACGTCCAGGGCCTGGATGTCCAGCAGCTTCGCACCGAAAACCTTCACCACCGGCGCGTTGGGGTCGGCGGTGCCGAACTCACCCATCAGCCACGGCTTGCACACCAGGGTCGACCAGAGCGCCTCGGCGTTCTGGTCGACGCCGGGGACGCCGGTCTGGCCGTAACCACCGGGCTTCGCCTGGGGATTGGCGGCATCCTTGGGAGCCAGGCAGGAGGCACCACCCGCGTTGGGCAAATTGGAGAAGGCCGAGTTGACGATCTCTCCGGTCTTGTCCGTCACGGTCTTGCCGATGCCGGTGAAGTCGCCGGGGCGGCTGAAGAACCACACGGCCACGGTGACGGCCAGGACCATCCAGATGATGCCCTCCGCCGTCGTGGTCGCCCGCTTGCGGATGAGGCCGTACCACGCGAGCCAGATGGCGCCGAGGATGACGATGGGCCGCAGGTACGGCCAGTACATCGCGTCGGCCAGGTTGCGCACGATGTCGTCGACGACGCCCTTGATCGACTCAAGCGGCCCCTCGGTCGCCGCCGCCTGGTAGGTCGTGATGGTCAGCCGGTCGAGAGCCTTGGCCCAGGAGAAGACGGTGTTGGCCGTCATGTTGCCCATGACCGCCGCGACGTCGCCGCAGCCGAGCCCGTAGGTGTGCCAGAACTGGCCGCCCGTGCCGTACCGGGCGTAGTTGTTCTGCGGGGCGGCGTCGGGCGCCAGGGGGGACGGTGGCGAGGTGGGCACAGCTGCCGGTGTGCCCGCCGTCGGCGCGTCCGGAGGCGGCGCCTTGACCAGACCGTCCACGCCCGAGCCCACGATCTCGGGGGCCAGGTCCGGAGAGAGGTCGCAGGGGCCGGCGGCGACGGCGGTCGAGCCGCCCGTCGGCACCAGCAGGGGTAAGGCGAAGAAGGCGGCCAGGGCCACCAGGGTGACGGCTATCCGCCTGCGTAGTCGTCTCTTGCGGGTGTTTCTGCTGCCCTCGCGGGAGCCCTTCATGACCGTACCTCCAGCGCCGTGGCCCCCGGCCTACTGACTCTGTCGCCCCCGGAAAGATCATGCATGTTCTCGTCGGGTTTGTCGTGGGTCGGATTCGTGTCCAACCAGCGGAGCAGCTCATCGGAGATGAGGTCCACCCCTATCCGGCCCGCGCGCCCGTCCAGATCCCGAAAGACGCACTCGCCGTTGCCCAGCGAGCGCAGCACCGCCTTGTGCTCCTCGGAGGGTTCGACCCCGAGCAGCGACATGACATGGTCCACCTCCACCCGTTCGGTGGACCTGAAGGCGAACACCGACGACAGGCAGTTGGTCACCTGTTCGTTCAGCAGGTCGCCCGCGTTCTGTGAGACCAGCACCAGCGCGGTGTTGCGCGAACGCCCCATCCGGCTGACCTCGGGTACCAGCTTGGCGCCCTCGGGGGTCGAGGTGATGGCCCACGCCTCGTCCAGGAAGATCGCCTTCGGCGTCCTGCGGTCGAGGCCGTTCATGAGTCCCCTGGCGAACTGCGCGACCAGGTAGAGCAGCGCCACGGACAGACGCTGTTCGTAGGAGTAGTCGTCGCGGCCCGTCGAGGCGTCGGGGAGCGTCAGGCCCCCCAGCGTGAAGACCGTCGTCCAGCCCTCGGTGTCGATCTGGTCACCGCCCGAGGGGTCGAAGCACAGCCGCGCCAGGTGCATCTCCGACATCGAGCGCAGCACGGCGCCCAGGTTCTTCGAGGCGGCGTCCTCGGTCTGTTCGAGGAAGTCGACGACCTTGCCCAGCGAAGGATCCGGCCTGCCGGAGACCGCCGCGACCGCCTGGATCATCGCCGACTCGCGCTCCTCCGACATCCGGGGAAGCAGCAGCCGCAGCGTCTCGCTGGCCATGGTCTTCTTGGCCGCGATGTCGTCGCCGAAGGAGAACGGGTCGAGCAGGCCCGGCGCCGCCGAGCCGAGCGGGATGACCCGTGCCTTCCTGCCCCGCGCCCGCAGCAGTTGGACCAGGGAGTCGGCGTCGCCCTTGGGGTCGATCACCGCGACCGTCACCCCGCGCAGCGCCATCTGGTAGATCATCATCAGGGCCAGCGTGGTCTTGCCGCCGCCAGGCTCACCGGTGATCGCGATGGCCGTGGGCCGGTTGCGGGTCGCCGCGACCAGCGGGTCGAAGTGCACGATGCTGCGGGCCCTGCCCAGGGTCTCCCCGATGTACGGACCCATCCACCCGGCGTTGCCCTCGTCCACCCGGTCGCCGAGATCGACGGTCGCGGTGGCCATACCGCCCGCGATCGTGCGCAGCGGCTGCCGCTGGGCGTAGGCGTTGACCCTGACCTTCTCCCCGGGAAGCGCCTCGCAGAACAGCGAGAACTGGTCGCCGGTCGAGTTGACGATGTCGATGCCGATGTCACGGTAGTGCTCGACGACCGCCTCGACCCGCTGCACGCAGATCTCCTCCGTCGGGGCGGAGACCATCAGCCGGTGCCAGCCGTACACGAAGGGCAGGCGTTCCTTGGTGATGCCGTGTTCGAGCATCCGGGCCGCGTCGATCTGCTCGGCGAGCGCCAGTGGCGCCTCTGCTCCGGCCTCGCGGATGTGGATGTCCATGTCGCGGGCGTGCGCGAGCTTGCGCGCCACGTCCTTACTCGCCTTGATCGGCGAGATCAGCCGCATCCTTGAGCTGATCTCGACGGGGAAGGGCAGTTGGTCGGCGAAGTGCATCCACGGTTCGCCGTCCGGGAAGGGCATCAGGTCGGGGAAGCGGGCGAAGGACAGGTGCGCGACGTAGGAGTCGCCGTCCGGCTGCTCGATCCGCAGCAGCGACCTGCCGTTGTGGATCTGCCCCTCGACGAGGGACTCGATCTCCCCCCTCCCCCACTGCCGCCTGGGGCTGGCCGAGGGGGGCGGATCGCCCAGGGAGCCGGTCGCGGCGTGCTGGAACAGCCAGGCGACCTCGGTCGAGGTGGCGTGCCTGGCGTACAGCGCGCTCGACGACAGGGCGCGGCCGAGGCGCTCGGCCTGGTCGCTCCACCGGGTGATCTCCGCCTTGGGGACGTGGTCGTCCTCGATGCCCAGGACCTTCTCACCGCGCTGGTAGAAGCCGAACAGCTGGGACAGCACCCCGGTGCCGAGCTGCCTGCCGCGGGCGCCGAGCCGTACGCCGAGGTAGACCTCCTTGGTCCAGAAGTCCTTGGCCCAGACGTGCCGGTACATCTCCTCCAGGTAGTCGCGCCAGCCAGGCCCCTCGTCGGAGGTGGCGTCCAGCGCCATCGCCCACTCGGCCGCCGGGTAGGTGCGGTGCGCGACCCGCAGGTGCACCTCGGCGTCCGGCATCCTGATCGCCGCGAGCGCGATCGTGATGTTGGTGGCCAGCGCCTCCCGCTCCTCGGGAGTGATGAACTCGTAGCTGACCGTGGGCAACCGGAAATACGCCCAGACCGACGTGTCGGTCAGCAGGATCCTGTCGTCGAAGTAGCGGACGGCCAGGCGGTTGCGCGCCCGCGAAGAGCGGCTCACCCGTGCCCCCTCACCGACACGACTTCTCGGGGGTTCACCTGAGCACCTCGTTGTCTTCTCGCGCCCGTTCTCGCGCCCGGGGGATCACTGGGCCACTTCCTCCTCGCTCGGTCGAACCGCCTGCGCCGTCCCGAAGCCCGCGACCACGACCCCGGCCAGCGCGAGGTAGGCCCTGCGCCCTGGAGCGCGCAGGTGGGACGGCTCGACCCGCTCCGACCTTCCCGGAGCCAGCTCGTCCTCCCAGGGCACCCGCACGATCGCCCGGCACCGTCCCCTGGCGACGGCCTCGGCCTGCTCGACGTCACCCATGCTGCGACGGCTCACTCCGTTGACCACCATGATCGCGCGTTTGCGCAGATCGGCGCAGCCATGTCCGTCAAGCCACTCGTACGTCATGGCGACCGCGTCGGGACCGTCCTCGCTGGCCGGGACGACCAGGACAAGCTGGTCGGCGTAGGGAAGCACCCGAGCCGCCAGCGCGGCGGCCGGATCGACAACCACCAGCTTGTAGTGCCGGTCCAGCAGGTCCATGGTCCTGCCGAGCCGCCGGTCGGAGAAGAGCGTCCGGTCGGAGAGCCGCTGCTCGGCACCCGAGTCGGCGTCCCCCGCCAGGACCTCAAGACCGGAGGCGCAACGGCTGGTGTAGGCCCGCATGCCGAGATAGCCGTTGACCGAGTCGAGGCCCGCGAGCAGGGAGGTCAGCGTCTCCGGCGACTCCGCCTGGATCCGGCCTGACAGGGCGTTCGCACCGGTGTTGGCGTCGACCGCGAGCACCCGGTCCTCACGGTGCCTGGCCAGGGTGTGGCCCAGCATGAGAGCGGTCGTCGTCTGGCCCGCGCCGCCCGTGCACCCGAGCACGACCACCCTGCGGCTGCCGGTGAACATCGCCTTGGCCCGCGCCTCGTCGATCTCCGATCCGTCCGTACGGCCCGCACCCGGCCCGATGACGACCTGGGCCAGACGCCGCCAGCCACCCGCGGAGTCCCTGCCGACGACCGACTCGACCCGGCGGACCTTGGCCTCGGTCTGTCCCGGCCTCGGCACGGGGACCGGTGGCACGACAGGCGCCGGGCCCGCCGTCGGCTCGCTGGGAACCGCCCTGATCGAGACACCCTGCGGGGGTCCCTGCCGCTGGGCGGGCCGCCGCTGGTCCCCGGGGACCTGCTGCTCCTGGCTCCGCCGTACCTGGGGGATCTGCTCGGCCTTCGGCGCCCTGGCGACCAGCCGGTCCTGACCCCTGCGCGCCTGCCTGGCCCGCCGCTCCTCGGCCTCCCGCTGTTCCTCCGCACGTGCCTGTACGGCGCGCTGCTCCTCGGCGCGTGCCTGCGCGATCCGCTGCTCCTCGGCCAGGCGTCGCCGTTCCGCGAACTGCTCCGCGGGAACGGGCTGGCCTCTGCGGTGCTGGGCACGGACCCCTTCGTCGGCCCCTGCCGGGATGTCCACCGGCGCGGCGTCCCTCGGCGAGGCGGTCGCGGGTGGCACGTTCACGGGCACCTGCCGAGCCGGAGCCTCAGGCTCGGCAGCGGGGGCTTTGGGAGCCACCGCTTCGGGTGCCGGGGCCTCAGCCGGGGCCTCGGTCGCCGGAGCGGGAGTGGCCCGCTGGGGAAGCTCGGGAAGTACGGCCTGCCGCTCCGGCTCGTCGGGTCGCGCGACGGGCGTGGACCGTTCGACCACGGGCGGCGGCTCGGCGTGGAAGGCGGCGGCGCGCTCGGCCTCGGTGACGGCGGCGAGCCTGCGCAGCCGCCGCAACGCCTCCGGCCCGATCGGCGCGTCCTGAGTCGTCGAGGCGGGCGTGGACTCCACCGCCGTGGGAGCCACGGGCTCGGCGGCCTTCGGCTCAGGGGCCGTGGGGACGGGCGCGGCCGGAGCCTGGGCCCGGGAGACCGGGGACGCGACAACCGGCGACACGACACCTTGGGACACGGTGCTCTGGGGCGCCGCGGACGCCCGGGCGCGGGCGGCCTCGGGAGCCGTCTCGGAGGCCGGGAGGGACCGCTGGACCCGGACCACCTCGGTCTCCCTGACCGGAACCCGCTCGGGAAACTCCCTGACGGGAGTCTGCTCGGGCAGAGCACGCGCGGAGGGGGCGAAGACCCGCTCGACCGGGCTCGGCGCCTCGCTCCCGAGGGCCGGGGCCGTACCTCTGCGTGGCACGGGAGGCGTGCCCTTGACCGGGCGCTCCCTGACGGGAACCTGAGCGGCGGCAGCGGCCACGACGGGACGGACCTCGCGGACCGGGCTCGGGGAGGCCGCGGGCGCGACGGCCGGGGCCGCGGCGCGCTTCGCCTTGCGGGCGGCCTTGCCCTTCACACGCACGGGCCGGGGGTCGGCCCGCCACACCCGGCCGGTCAGCGCGATCTCCGAGGGCTCGGCGGTCGGCGCCATCCGGCACCAGGAGCGGGGCTCGCCCATGTAGCGGACCTGCGACTGCAGCAGCTCGGTGAGCCGCTTGCTCTCGATCACCGGCCTGGTGGAGAGCCAGGTCACCACCCCGGGCGGCACGAGGTAGACCACGTGCCAGGGGGCGTCGAAAGGTAGGCCGAGGAGGGCGAGCAACAGTGACCAGGGGGCCGCCACACCCACGAAGACACCGATCCAGACGATCGGCAGCGGCGTCGGCAGCCGTAGGTCGTACAGCTTGTAGAGCCGCTTTTCGATCCGCCAGATATTGGTATACGTGGGTAGATCCACACGCTCCTCCTCTCTGCCACTCGTTCTTTGACCGTTAAATCACGGTCTCAACCCACCGAGATGCCCAGCGCTCCCGCGATCGCCTTGGCGGTCACCTCGATGATGTTGGGCACGTAGAAGATCACTCCGATGGCTATCGCGAGGATGATGAACTGGACGAACCTGGTGATCTCACGTGTGAAGAGGAAGAAGAGCGCCACCACGGAGACGATGACGAGGAAGAGGGGCGCGAAGAACGTACGGAGGAAGTCGGCCAGCCCCTGCGTGTTCACACCCTGTGGAGGGGCCGTCGGCTGGGCGAGATCGACCGCGTGCAACAGGATGGTCTTCAGGATCATTTCTCGTCCTCCGTGCTCATGATCACGGCCCGGGGGATAACGGATCCGCGACGCGCATATGGGAACCCGCTCACTGCCGACTCACTGATCAGGGGGGGTTTGCTCACTGTGGACCGGCACCATTCGATCATGTGTTACCCCACAGACCGTTTCGCGCCTCGGATGTCCTTGACGAACCACTTGTCGCCCTGCTTCACCACGGTGAGCCGGTAGGCCTGCTCCAGCTTCCCGCTCGCCTCGCCGGGGTCGGCGTTGGTGGTCGAGTCGAGGGACGTGGTCGTCCGCGCGGGCACGCCCCACACGACCGTCGCGGTCACCTCCCGCGTGGTCCCGGACCCCGCGGAGACGACGAGGTCCTTGAGGTTCACGAAGGTGAAGGCGCCGCCGAAGCCCTCCAGGGTCACCCCGGCGGCGGCGTAGCGCTGCAACGAGACGTTGTTGCCCGCGGCGTACGCCTTGAAGAAGTCGGCAAGGGGCGTGCGCAGCTCGGTCTCCGCGGCCGAGTCCCGCTCCCCCGCCGGGACCGCGGGCAGGTTCGCCGAGGAGGGCGCGGGCAGCACGGCGGGACGACCCGAGACCACGAACCTTTCGGCCTCCACGTCGTAGAACACCGGCACCGACAGCAGCTGACGGCGGTCCTCCGACTGGAAGGCCAGCGTCACGACGGCGTTCTGCCTGTCGATGATCTCCGTGCCGTACGGCTGGACCGCCCCGGCGGACATCCGCCCCAGGCCGTCCCAGCCGAACTGCGGCTCGGCGCCGTCGGGCAGATAGGGAGCGAGCCGCGCCGCCCTTTCCTGCAGGCGAACGGCGTCGAAATTCAGATAGACCGCCGCAAACTGGCTGGCGAAAGAGGTCGCCTTGCCGATGGGGAATTCAGCGTCCGGGGAAACCTGCGGTGCTCCACTGGGCGTGTTCTGCTGGGTGAGACGTTCAAAAGGTGCACGGACCCCGTTCACCACGATGACCACTATTAGCGCCCAAAGTACGGCACGACCTGCCCATATGAGCCAACGACCGCCACCGCCGGACCAACGCCCCCTGGTCGGCGCACCACGTCCTCGCGCCGGAGCGCCGTCGAACTCGGGGTCGTGCGGCGCCCCCGGGTATGCCGACAGCTCAGGGTCGTCGGTGATCCGAGGATCACGGACGGTTGACCTTCGAGCCATCTTGCCTCCGCTCGCGCCAAACCCCCGGCTGACGCGGTCTCGTATTACTCCTGACCCCGTTAACCATGGTCAAGCACTTACTCTAACCGCCTTGCCGATTGTTCCAGGAAAGCCACGCCTATGCTGCAGGCATCATGGTTACCGAGCAAACCGGGTCTGGAACCCGGCTGCCGGCTCATCCAGGGACAACAAGGCGAAGAAAGTGCATTCCACCTGGCCAGCACCCACCCCGATTACCCAAACGCCACGCATTGCTATCCGTACGGTCCCCGTACTGTCCCGACCTGCCCCTTCTCTCCCGGGGCGGTCACTCACGGTAACCACTTCATGCCTCGACCGTACGGGCGGCATGGGCCGTCCCACATGAACGGGAACGCCCTGGTTTCGGGCGGAAAGGGAGCCGGTACGGCGGACGGGGATCATCCCGTCCCGCCCGCCGTACCCTCCACATCGTGCGGTCCAGTAAGGAGGGATCCTGGGCCGCACACCCCAGCGGCGGTTCCCAGACACGCCGAAAGCGTCCGACGTGCTCGGAGCAAGAGAACCGCCAACGCACCGGACTTCCGCCCACTCGGAAGGCCGGTTCCCTGGTACCCGGTCAGAGATGACCACCGGACCGGGCACCACTTCACCACACCCGTCCCGGACGCCCCACCCGTTGTCCGACTCCGGCCACCACGTGCCCGTCGCGTACCAGGCATAACGCCCCGAAATAGGGGCGGTGTCAGAGCGTCCGGTCGAGCACCTCGATCAGGCGCGCGATCCGCTCCTCGTTCCTGCGGTAGTGCGTCCACTTGCCGACGCGGGCGCCGATCACCAGATCCGCGCGTTCAAGGGAAGCCATGTAGGACGAGACTGTCGACTGCGCCAGCCCGGCCTTCTCCTGGAGCTGGCTGACGCAGACGCCGTACTCGTCGAGGTCCGCGGCCCCCTGCCCCGTGGGGAAGTTCGCGCGGGGGTCGCGCAGCCAGCCGAGCATCTGCCGGCGGATCGGGTTCGCCAGTGCCTTCAGGGCGTCGTTGACCTGGTCGTCGACATCGGTCACGCCGTCACCGGCTGCGGCCACCGACGATCACTCCTTATTCCGGCACATCGCGATATGTCGATGCGATTTTACCAACGCGTGCCACCCATCGCCATCGGCTCGGCACATCCCGTAACGCGAGAAGGCCCCCGAGTGACTCGGAGGCCTTCGAACGAACCCGTGACGGCCCGTCAGGCGCGTCCTCGCTCGTCGACGGGACGGTTCCGGTACTCCCGCCAGGCCGCGAGAAGCTCCTCCCGCGTCCCCTCCGGGTGGTCCCGGTGCCAGGAGCGGGTGAAGCGGTTGTACTCGAACTGGGAGTCGATCCCGCGCTCCCCTCCGTCCCGGGTGCCGTGCCAGTGGTCGAGGGCGTCCCGCAGCGTCCGGGTGCCGTCGGCGTCGGCGAAGAACGCCCGCATCTCCGCGTCGAAGTGGAAGCCCTCCCCCACCTGGCCGACGAACCAGGCGCGCACGGCCTGGCTGCAGCGCTGCCCCGGCGGAACGACGGTGTCGCCGTCCAGCGGACCCGCGAGCTGACGCGCACCGGCCCGCCGTACCGGAACCGGCTCGGAGAACGCGTGGCCGTCGAGGGCGGCGGAGATGCGGGCGGCGAGGAGGTCCTTCCCGCCGGTGGCCCGGATGCCCAGCTCCCGCGCGAACCCGGCGAGCTCCTCCTTCAGCCAGTACCAGCGCCGGAACTCCTCCGCCGTGAGCTCCGGTGAGAGCGGGGGACGCGCCCCGGAAGGAGAAGGTGACTCCACCGGCTACTTCTTGAGGCCGCTGCGGAACTCCACGACGTCGCCGTCGCGCATCACGTACTCCTTGCCCTCGATGCGGGCCTTGCCCGCCTGGCGGGCGGCGGCGATGGAGCCCACCTCGACCAGCTCGTCGAAGGAGACGATCTCGGCCTTGACGAAGCCGCGCTGGAAGTCGGTGTGGATGACCCCGGCGGCCTCGGGGGCGGTGGCGCCCTTGCGGATCGTCCAGGCCCTCGTCTCCTTGGGACCGGCAGTCAGGTAGGTCTGCAGGCCGAGCGTCTCGAAGCCGACGCGGGCGAGCTGGGCCAGACCCGACTCCTGCTGGCCCACGGACTGCAGCAGTTCGAGGGCCTCATCCTCGGGCAGCTCGACCAGCTCGGACTCGATCTTGGCGTCGAGGAAGACCGCCTCGGCCGGGGCGACGAGCGTGGACAGACGCGCCCTGAGGTCGTCGTCGGTCAGCTCGTCGGCGTCGAGGTTGAAGACGTACAGGAAGGGCTTGGCGGTCAGCAGGTGCAGCTCGCGCAGGTCGGCGAGGTCGATGCCCGCGCCCTTGGCCCCGGCGTACAGGGTGGTGCCGCCGTCGAGGAGCTTGGTGGCCGCCTCTGCCGCGTCGAGGACGGCCTTGCGGTCCTTGTTGGTCCTGACCTCCTTCTGGAGGCGGGGCAGCGCCTTCTCCAGGGTCTGCAGGTCGGCGAGGATCAGCTCGGTGTTGATCGTCTCGATGTCGCGGCCCGGCTCGACGCCACCGTCCACGTGGGTCACGTCGGGGTCGGTGAAGACGCGGATGACCTGGCAGATGGCGTCGGTCTCGCGGATGTTGGCGAGGAACTGGTTGCCCCGCCCCTGCCCCTCCGAGGCGCCCTTGACCAGTCCGGCGATGTCCACGAACTCGACCTTCGCCGGGAGGATCTTCGCGGAGCCGAATATCTCGGCCAGCTTCTCCAGACGGGGGTCGGGAACGCCGACGATGCCCACGTTGGGTTCGATGGTGGCGAAGGGGTAGTTCGCCGCCAGGGCGTTAGCGGTCTTCGTCAGCGCGTTGAAAAGCGTTGACTTGCCGACGTTGGGCAATCCGACGATGCCGATGCTCAGGCTCACGTCAGCCGAGTTTACGGCGAATCACCCGGTGCTGACCGCCGAGGCGTGTCGGGAGGCCGGAAACCACCGGTGCTGACATCATTCCGTGGTGGATGTCATGGCGCTCGCCTTCCAACTGGCCGTAGGTCTCGCCGCCGGGCTCGCCATCGGGTTCCTGCTCGGTAAGTCCCGCGCCTCCGCCACCTCCGACCACGTCGTGGCGCGCATGGCGGACGCCGAGGCCAGGGCGAAGGCCGCGGAGGAGAAGCTCGCCTACGTCGAGGGGCAGCTCACCGACCGGTTCCAGGCGCTGTCGGCCAAGGCGCTCGACGTCAACAACCTGCGCTTCCTCGAACTGGCCGAGACCAGGCTCGCGGCGGGCAGGGCGGAGGCCGCGGGTGAGCTCGAACAGCGCAAGCAGGCCGTCGAGCACCTGATCGAGCCGCTGAAGGACACCCTGGCGCGGGTCGAGACGCAGCTTCGCGACACCCAGGCGGGCCAGCGGGCCGCCCACGCCGAGCTGGCCAAGCACATCGACGTGGTCAGGGAGAGCAACGAGCAGCTCCGCCTGCAGACGACGGCGCTGGTGCGGGCGCTGCAGCGGCCCGAGGCCAGGGGCAGGTGGGGTGAGCTGCAGTTGCGCAGGGTCGCCGAGATCGCCGGGATGCAGCGCTTCTGCGACTTCGACGAGCAGGCGAGCGTCGCCACCGCCGACGGCGCTCTCAGGCCCGACATGGTCGTACGGCTCGCGGGCGGCAAGAACATCGTGGTCGACTCCAAGGTCTCTCTCGCCGCCTACCTGGAGGCCGCGGAGTCGGCAGATCCCGACCACCAGTCGGTCAGGCTGGACAGCCACGCCCGGCACGTGCGCGAGCACGTGGACCGGCTGGCGGGCAAGGCCTACTGGCAGGCGTTCAGTCCGGCGCCCGAGTTCATGGTGCTGTTCATCCCCGGTGAGGCGTTCCTCGCGCCCGCCCTCGAACGCGATCCCGGCCTGCTGGAGTACGCCATGCGGCGCCGGGTGCACATCGCGACGCCGACCACGCTGATCACGATGCTCCGCACCGCGCACTACGCCTGGCAGCAGGCGGCGCTCAGCGAGAACGCGCGGGCCGTCTTCGAGCTGGGCAAGGAGCTCTACGAACGGCTGGGCACCCTGGGGCAGAACATGGAGACGATGGGCCGTTCCCTGGGCAGGGCGGTCGAGGCGTACAACCGTACGGTCGGCTCCCTGGAGAGCCGGGTCCTGGTGAGCGCGCGCAAACTGAACGATCTGGGGCTGGTCGACGGCGAGCTGGACGGCCCCCAGAGCATCGAGAACCTGCCGCGGGCGCTGACCTCGCCCGAACTGCTGGGAGAAGAGGAGTCAAGCCCGTCCCCCATCTCCCGCCTGAACGGTAAGTTGGCGGGCGACCTGCCCTAGAGATGCTGTTCCCCGCGTGAGCGCAGGCGGGCAGAGCAGAAGGGTCGATGAGGGCCGAGGTCGAGGGGGGCGGAGTGGTGAACGAGCGAGGCGACGGACAACCGCTTGGGGGAGCCACCCGGGCGGGCGGAGCGAGTCCTGCGGGCGGGACCGGGCGCAAACCGTCCGGAGGCGGTGTACGGCTGACCGCCAGGGGCGCGATCGCGCTCGTGCTGGTCGCGACGCTCGTGGGCAGGGTGCTCCAGGCGGTGTTCGGGCCTTCGGCGCTGCTCGGTCTGACGTTCGTGGTCGGCTGCGCGGGCGCTGTCGTGCTGGTGAACCGGCGTGACCTGCTCTCGCTGGTGGTCTGCCCGCCTCTGGTCTTCTTCATCGCGGCGCTGATCACCGAGGCCGTCGGTTCCCTGGGGGCGAAGGTGCCGGTCCAGGCGTTCGGGCTGGGCATGTTCGCGATCCTGTCGGCCAACGCTCCCTGGCTGTTCGCGGGGTCGCTGCTGGTCCTGCTCGTCGCCTGGCGGCGCGGCCTGGCCACGTGCGTGCGCGAGCTGCGCGAGGAGCTGCGGGCGGCGGGACCCGCCCCCGCGCGGCAGAAGGCGGGCGGCGCGGGTTTCGCCCCCGAGCCCGAGGGCTACTTCGAGCCCAAGGTGTACGGCACGCCGCGCGACGACCAGCCCACCCAGGAGCAGGCGGCTGACGGCCGGTAGGACGCGGGTGCCGTACGGCGGGGCCGTACGGCACCGGGGTGGTCGGGGAACGGGTCAGACGGTGGCGCGCAGGTCCTTGCGCAGCTCGTGCGGCAGGGCGAAACGGACGCTCTCCTCGACCGACTCGACCTCCTCGACGGTGTCGAAGCCGTGCTCGGCGAGCTTGGCCAGGACCCCGGCGACCAGTTCGTCGGGGACGGAGGCGCCGCTGGTCACCCCGACGGTCGTGACGCCGTCGAGCCACTCGTCCTTGACGAACGAGGCGTTGTCGACCAGGTAGGAGGCGTCGGCCCCGTGGTCGAGGGCGACCTCGACCAGGCGCTTGGAGTTCGAGGAGTTCTCCGAGCCGACGACGATGACGAGCTGGGCCTGGGCCGCGATCTCCTTGACCGCGACCTGGCGGTTCTGCGTGGCGTAGCAGATGTCGTCGCTCGGCGGGTCGATGAGGTTCGGGAAGCGCGCCTTGAGCCGGGAGACCGTCTCGGTGGTCTCGTCGACCGACAGCGTGGTCTGCGACAGCCACACCAGCCGCTCGGGGTCGCGCACCTTGACCGTGTCGACCGAGTCGAGGCCGTCCACGAGCTGGATGTGCTCGGGGGCCTCGCCCGCGGTGCCCTCGACCTCCTCGTGGCCCTCGTGGCCGATGAGGAGGATGTCGTAGTCCTGGGAGGCGAAGCGCCTGGCCTCGTTGTGCACCTTGGTGACCAGCGGGCAGGTGGCGTCGATGGTCCGCAGGCGGCGTCGCGCGGCCTCCTGGTGGACGGCCGGGGAGACCCCGTGCGCGGAGAAGACGACGATGGCCCCCTCGGGCACCTCCTCGGTCTCCTCGACGAAGATGGCGCCGCGCTGTTCGAGCGTCCGCACCACGTGGGTGTTGTGGACGATCTGTTTGCGGACGTAGATGGGCGCGCCGTACTGCTCCAGGGCCTTCTCAACGGCCTGGACCGCGCGGTCCACTCCGGCACAGTAACCGCGTGGCTTGGCCACCAGGACACGCCGGATCGTGGGGGTCTCTGACGTCATGTTCTTATGCTACGTGGAGCGCCCACTCGTCCTGTGGCCACACGAGGCATCGTCTTGCCCGACACTTGCCATACGGAACGACCAAAACAGATCCTTCAGGGAGACGACATGTCAGTCCCCGACATCGTTCGCAATGTCACCAAAAACGTGCGCGAGGCACTTTCCAGTCGCGAGGAGTTCAAGGAGAAGACGACCAAGGATCTGCCGCTCTACGTGCTGCAGAGCGCGCTGAGCGGGGTCGGCCAGGCGCTGCAGTTCGGCGGCCGCGTGAAGGACAGGATCAGGCGTCTCGCCGGGCAGGGCCGGGACGAGGAGACGGACACCACCGAGACCACCGAGCAGGCCACCGGCGAGACCCCCGCCGACAAGCCCGCCCGCCGCGAGCCGGTCATCTTCGCCCCGCGCCCCTCCCAGGAGAAGTCCGAGGAGGCCGTCGAGGTCGTCGAGACCGTCGAGCCCAGGGCCGAGGCGAACGGCGCCAAGGCGCGTCCCGAGCCCGTCATCTTCACCCCCGCCAAGCCCGCCGCCGCCAAGGCCCCCACCGAAACTCCCGCCGAAACCCCCGCTGAGACCCCCGCCGCGGCAGTCGCCGAGACCGCCAAGGCCCCCGAGGCCGTCGAGCCCTCCGCCGAAATCCCCACCAAGGCCCCTTCGCAGGTCAAGGTCCCCGAAACTCCTAAAGCCCCCGAAGTCGCGGAGGAGAGCGCCCTCGTGGAGCCGATGCCGGGGTACTCCACCCTGACGATCGCCTCCCTGCGCGCCCGGATGCGCGGCAAGTCCGCCGAGCAGATCGGCGACCTGCTCGCCTACGAGCGGGCCACCTCGGACAGGCCGGAGGTCGTGCGCATGTACGAGAACCGCCTGGCCAAGCTCCGGGCCGCCGAATGATGATCGGAGCCGCGTAGGCTCTGCGGACATGACCTCGAAGACCACCCCCGAACAGCCGCTTCCCGTCCGCACGGTGCTGCAGATGGTCGGCGGCTGGATCGGCAAGCTCGGCACCGTCTGGGTCGAGGGACAGATCACCGAGCTGACCGCCCGGGGTGGCACGGTGTTCCTGACCCTGCGCGACCCGGTGGCCAACGTGTCGGCCCGTGTCACCTGCCCGCGCGGCGTGTACGAGGCGACCGTCCCCCGGCCCGTGGACGGCGCCCGGGTCGTCATGCACCTGAAGCCGGACTTCTGGGTCAACAAAGGGTCTTTCGCCTTCACCGCCCTGGAGATGCGACCCGTCGGGGTCGGCGAGCTGCTGGCCAGGCTTGAGCGCCTGCGCCAGCTGCTCGCCTCCGAGGGGCTGTTCAAGGTGGACCGCAAGCGGCGGCTGCCGTTCCTGCCCGGGGTCGTCGGGCTGGTCTGCGGCCGTGACTCGGCCGCCGAGCGCGACGTGCTGGAGAACGCGCGGCGCCGCTGGCCCGCGGTGCGGTTCAAGGTCGAGAACGTCGCCGTGCAGGGGCCGTACGCCGTCACCGAGGTCACCGAGGCGCTGCGCAAGCTGGACGCGGACGGTGAGGTCGAGGTCATCGTGGTCGCGCGGGGCGGCGGATCCCTTGAGGATCTTTTGCCCTTCTCCGACGAGTCGCTGGTCAGGGCCGTGGCGGCCTGCCGTACGCCGGTGGTCAGCGCCATCGGCCACGAGCAGGACAATCCGCTGCTCGACATGGTCGCCGACGTGCGGGCCTCGACGCCGACGGACGCGGCCAAGAAGGTCGTGCCCGACGTCGGCGAGCAGCTCACGCTCGTGCGCCAGCTCCGCGACCGGGGGCGCAGGGTCGCGGGCGGGTGGCTCGACCGTGAGCTGTCCTGGCTGGCGGCCGTACGGTCCCGGCCCGCGCTGGCCGACCCGGTCAGGGAGATCGAGCGCAGGGCCGAGCAGGCCGAGCAGCTCAGGGACCGTGCCAGGCGCTCCCTGGGGGCCTCCCTCGACCGCGCCGAGGACTCCCTGGGGCATCTGAGGGCCCGGCTGGTCGCATTGTCGCCCGCAGCGACGCTGGAGCGCGGCTACGCGATCGTGCAGCGTCCCGACGGCGAGGTCGTACGGCGGGCGGCCGACGTCGCTCCCGGCGACGAGCTGACGGTGCGCTTCCCCGACGACCGGGTGAGCGTCAGGAGAGACTCCGCCACGTGAGCGAGGGGTAGCCGTCGGCCGTGAAGCCCATCTCCTGGTAGAGCGGCGCGGCCTCGGGGGTGGCGTGCAGGTCGATCCTACGGATGTCCCTGGCGCGGTACCACGCCATGAGGGCCGTCATGACGGCTCTGCCGTACCCCAGCCTGCGGTGACCGGGGTCGGTGGTCATGCCCTGGATGTAGCCGTAGCGCCCGTCGGGCAGGCCGGGACCGGGGAAGCGGTCGAAGATGAGGCCGATCCCGCAGGAGGCGAGTCTTCCGTCGGGGGCGTCGACCACGTAGACGGCGGTGTCGGAGCTGCCGATCCGCTCGGTGAGGCTGTCGGCGTAGGACTCCGACCAGGTGTCGTCGACCGGGAAACTGCCGTCCATCGCCATGCGGTCGGCCAGGATCTGGCGGAGCCGTACCAGCTCGGGGATATCCTCGGATGTCGCGGGACGAACACTCATCGGCCCAGTCTCCCAGGCTGAAGATCGTCGGCGCCCGGTGGGGTCCGCACTAAGGTGGGGCCGTGGCCGATGAGAAGACACCGTCGTACGAGCAGGCGCGCGAGGAGCTGACCGAGGTGGTCCGCCGTCTTGAGGCGGGCGGGCTCACGCTTGAGGAGTCCATCCAGCTCTGGGAGCGGGGCGAGAGGCTCGCGGCACTGTGCGAGGAGTGGCTGCAGGGCGCCAGGGTGAAGCTGGCGGCGGCCATGGCGCAGCGCAGGGGGCCTGACGCGGCGGGAGACGCGCCCTTCCAGACCTTCTAGGTCAGTTTGGACTGCTGTTTGAGGGTCGCGGCCAGGGCGGACAGCTCGTCCCACTGGGCGGTTCCGGTGACGACGAGCGTGGCGTCGGGCAGGAACCTCACCAGGGAGCGCTGGTTCTTGTCCTCGCGGAAGCGCTTCTCCCAGGTCACCCCGTTGACCTGGACGCTGCCCTGGGGCTTGTCGCTGTTGGCCATCCGGTTGGCGAACCCGGCCGCGGGCCGCTCGTCGCTCTGGGCGAGCAGGGCGTGGGCGCGCTTGGCGGTGGCGAAGCCGAGCCGCCAGGTCACGGTCGCCCTGCCCTCGCTGTCCTTGCCCCGGGTCATCCGCGAGCTCGTCGGCACCCAGTTGGCGAGCACGGGGTCCGGGGTCCACACCTGGTAGGAGGCGTCCCGGCGCATGTTGGCCACGTCGATGGAGAAGTTGACGCTGGGGATGTGCTCGGTACGGCTCTGCGGAGTGATCAGGAGAAAGACGCCGACGCCCGCGAGACAGACCATCATCGCGAACGCGTAGCCGTAGAAACCCTGAGTGAACCGTCGCACGACCATCGAGACTATCCGCTCACGGGGGTGCCCCCGCCTCAGGGGCGTCGGATCTGCCCGATGATGCCCAGGACGTCCTCGGCGAGGGCGCGGGCGACGTCCTCGTCCTCCGACAGGACGACCTCGGTGACGGCGGCGTTCAGTGCCCCGGCGAGCACCACGACCAGCGCGTTCTCGTCGTCGAACAGGCTGGCGGCGCGCGTGGTCCACTGGCGGAGGCGCTCGCGCATGACGACCTCGAAACCGGGTGGCCCGTCGCCGCGCAGGAAGAGCGCGGCGATCTCGCGTTCGGCCAGGCAGCCGTCGAGGTAGGCGCGGGCGCCCGCGACGAACAGCCGTACGGGCTCGTCCTCGCCGGTGGTGAGGGCCGCGTGGACTGCCTGTGTGGTCCGCAGGGTCTGCCGCTCCTGGAACTCCTCGAACAGCGCCAGGTAGAGGTCGGCCTTGCCGGAGAAGTGGTGGTAGAGGCTGCCGACGCTGGCCTGGGCGTGGGCGACGATGTCGTTGACGCCGGTGTCGGCGAAACCGCTGGCCAGGAAGGCGTCCCTGGCCGAGGAGAGCAGGGCCGTACGGGTCGCGGCACCCCGTTCCGAGGTGCGTGCGCCCGCGCCTGTCGCCACCCGTTCCGTGTCACCGCTCATCGTCGGGACATTATCCTCCGCTGCTCGGTCAGAAGGGGGACAACTACCATCGATGTGCAGCAATCCACGAGAGGGGCCCTCCGCCATGTCCGATCAGACGACCGTCCCTGCCGCGCTCGCCACGGGTGAACACGCACCTGATCGCAACCTCGCCCTCGAACTCGTCCGGGTGACCGAGGCGGCCGCGATGTCCGCGGCCCGCTGGGTCGGACGGGGTGACAAGAACGGCGCGGACGGCGCCGCCGTGAACGCCATGCGCCAGCTGATCAACACCGTGTCGATGAACGGCGTCGTGGTGATCGGCGAGGGTGAGAAGGACAACGCGCCGATGCTCTACAACGGCGAGCACGTCGGCGACGGCAGCGGCGCCGAGTGCGACGTGGCCGTCGATCCGATCGACGGCACCCGGTTGACCGCGCTCGGCATGCCGAACGGCATCTCGGTCATCGCGGTCAGCGAGCGCGGCTCGATGTACGACCCCTCGGCCGTCTTCTACATGGACAAGCTGGTCACCGGCCCCGAGGCCGCCGACGCCGTGGACATCAACGCCCCGGTCGCCGACAACATCGCCGCGGTGGCACGTGCCAAGGGCGGCGAGCCGTCCGACGTGACCGTGGTCATCCTCGACCGGCCGCGTCATGACAAGATCATCCGGCAGATCCGGGAGGCGGGCGCCCGGATCAAGCTCATCACCGACGGCGACGTGGCCGGTGCCATCATGGCGGCCCGCGCGGGCACCGGCGTCGACCTCATGCTCGGCATCGGCGGCACCCCCGAGGGCATCATCGCCGCGTGCGCGCTCAAGTGCCTCGGCGGGGTCATCCAGGGCAGGCTGTGGCCGCAGGACGACGCCGAGCGGCGCAGGGCGCTGGACGCCGGTCTCGACCTCGACGCCACACTGACCACCGACGACCTGGTCAGGTCGGACGACGTCTTCTTCGCTGCGACCGGCGTCACCGACGGCGAGCTGATGCAGGGGGTGCGTTACCGTGGCGGGCGCGCGGTGACCAACTCCCTGGTCATGCGGGGCCGTTCCGGCACGATCCGCAAGATCGAGAGTGAGCACCAGCTCTGGAAGCTGCGGGCCTACAGCGCGATCAACTTCGACAACGCGAGCTGACTCAGCGGCGGAACCACGACCGGCGGGGCCGTTTGGGGGACTTCGCGACGACGTTGCCCATGGCGATGAGGCCGGTGATCTCGATCACCGGCCCGTCCGGGGAGGGCGGGACCTGGTTCTTCCTGCCCGCCATGATCCCCGAGGTGGGCATCACGACGCGCACGCCCTCGGGGACGATCAGGGTGAGGGTCGCGGCCATCACGGTGACGTTCAGCGTCACGTGGTTCGACTGGAGCACCGCCTCGCGCAGGTCAAGAGTGACGTTGGCACAGACCGCGGTCGCGGAGTAGCGGGTGGGCACCACCCAGCGGCCCGTGTGCCTCTGGGTGCCGAAGAAGGCCATGACGGGCCGTACGTCGGTGCGCAGGGGCTGCTCCTCCGGCGGGAGCAGGTCCGTCGTGATCGCGGCCAGCTCGCCCAGGGTCCTGACCTGGTAGACGGCGGACAGGCGCTCCTCGTGCTCGTCGGGGCCGAGCCTGCCGTCGGCGAGCGCGTCGGCCAGCACGGCGGCCACCCGTTCCCGGTCGTCGTTGCCCGCCCTCAGGTCGCCGGGGCGCGGTTCGTACGCGGGATCGCGAGGCACCGGGGGAGGGTAGCTGTCCACCTCTCGACCATAAGCCTTTCCGTGCGGTTCCGTAGCTGCCAAACTGCCGGGTGAGTGTCCGTTGACCGTCGGGTACGGCACCCCTACCCTGACGGGAACCTGAACACTCCTCATGTTTGCTGGAGGCCGTCGTGCCGTCCTCTCCCCCGCAAACTCCGGTGCGAACCGGGCGCGACAGGCAGGCCCGTGTGGCGACCTGGGCCGCCTTCCTCGTCCAGGGCCTCTGCTTCGCCACGCTGATCACCCACGTGATCGACCTGCAGCACAGGTTCGGCCTCGGTGACGACGACCTGATGCTCGTCCTGCTGCTGGTCCCGGTGATCGCGGGGGTGGGCAGCGCCGCCGTCGCCCCCCTCGCCGCCAGGTACGGCAGCGCCCCGGTGCTGCGGTTCTCCCAGCTCGCCGTCTGCGCCGTGGTCGCCCTGTCCGGCTGGAACGACGGCCTGGCCGGGCTCTACGTGCTCTGCGCCGCCTTCGGCCTGTTCGTCGGGGCGGTGGACGCGGCGATGAACATGCAGGCGGTCGCGGTCGAGCGCAGGTACGGCATGAGCGTCCTGACCGGCTTCCACGCCGTGTGGAGCGTCGGTTCGCTGCTCGGCGCCGCCGCCAACTCCGCGTCGAGCGCCCTGGGGGTGGCCCTTGGCTGGTCGTTCACGGTGCCCGTGCTGGCCGGGGCCGTGGCCTCCGCGCTCATGCTGCCCCGCCTGTACGGCCGGGCGGAGGAGAAGGCGTCGGAGGAGGCGGCCGGTCCCGCCGCGCGGGTGCCGTGGCGGTCGATCCTGCCGCTCTGCCTGGCCATGGCCTTCCTGTACGTCGGCGACGCCGCGGTCTCCAACTACAGCACCCTCTACATGAGCGACGCCCTGGCGGCGGGCGGCTGGCTGGTGCCGTTCGCCTACCTGCTCTATCAAGCGGCCATGCTCCTGGCCCGCGTCCCCGGTGATCTCGCCGTGCGCAGGTACGGCCCGGCCCCGGTCGTCCGTGCGGGCGCGGTGATCGCGGTGGCCGGGATCGTCGGTGTGGTCATGGCTCCCGGCGTCGTCGTGGCCGTCCTGGCGTTCGGCCTGGTCGGCGCGGGGCTCTCGGTCGTCGCGCCGCAGTCGTTCTCCGCCGCAGGGCGCCTCGGGGCCGGGGCGGAGACGGCGATCGCGCGGGTCAACGTGTTCAACTACGTCGGCTTCCTGGTCGGCGCGGCCGTGGTCGGCGGCGTCAACGACGGCATGGGCCCCAGGTGGGCGTTCGTGCCCGCCGCGGTCCTGGTGGCCCTGATCGTGCCGCTCGCCGGGGGCTTCCGGCCGAGAGCCGCTCCCGCCGTCTAGCGTCCCGGGCCGGCCAGCACGTTCAGGTGGTAGAGGTCGTAGCCCGGTGCCGCCTCCGAGGGGCTGTGGCAGCCGTGCGGGACGAGCACCACGTCCCCCGAGGAGACCTCGGTCATCGCCTCTTCTGCGCCGTGCAGCCGCTGGTAGCCGGGCCCGCCCTCGAAGTAGTAGATCTGTTCGCGCACGGCCCCCGGGAGCATGTCGTTCTCGTACGGCGGGCGGGGTGAGCGGTTTCCGGCCGGGGTGAGCACCTCGACCGCGACGAGCCGGTCGCACTCGAAGGCGTCGGGGGCGCAGAAGCCGTTGATCCGGCCCGTCCCGCGCGCCTCGACGGGCACCTCGCGGGCCGGGCCGTACCTCACGGGGAAGCTTCTGCTCGCGCGGGCGGTGGGGAAGGCGAAGCGGCCCGCGCCGGTGATCCTGACCGTCGCGCCGACGGGCAGGTAGGCGAAGTCGCTGACCGCGTGGAAGACGGAGACGCGTCCTTCGAGGGCGAGCCGTACGCCGTCGCACTCGACCTGGCAGGAGCCGGAGAGCGGCAGGACCAGCATCTCCTCGTCGCCGGTGCAGAAGAGCACGCTCTCGTCGGAGAGCGTGAGCAGGCGGAGCCCGGCGTAGCTCCAGCCCGCCGTCTCCGGGGTGATCCACAGCGTCCACGGCGCCAGGGTGGAGGTGCCCGCGGGGACGAAGGTCATGGTCTCTCCCGACGCCGTGTCCCGTGCGATCCCTCGTCCATGCCCTCGTCCATGCCACCTCCAGCGTGTCCTGGCCGCTATCGGCAGGGGTACAACACCGCGGGCCCGATCACAAGACCCACCGCGCGAGCCGGGGACAACGAGGGCCGATTCCCGCGCGAATTACCCGTCCGACCGGCGCCGGGGGCGGGACGGGCGGCCGGACTACCTTCGCAGTCGTGGCCCGGCGAGAGGGCCGTTCGAGTAGGGGGAGAACCATGGATCTGCGACTTTCCGGCAAGGTGGCCGTCGTCACCGGGGCGTCCAAGGGCATCGGGCTGGCGATCGTGAGCACCCTGCTGGCCGAGGGCGTCCGGGTGGTCGCCGCCTCACGCGGGAGCAGCGAGGAGCTTGAGGCGCTCGCCGGGCCTGACCTGGTGCACGTCGCCGCCGACCTCATGGAGCCGGACGCTCCGGGGCTGGTGGTCGCCCGCGCGGCCGAGGAGTTCGGCGGGCTGGACATCCTGGTCAACAATGCCGGGGGACGGCCGCCGGGGGTGACGCTGCCGCGCTCGTCGTTCTTCGAGGCCAACGACGACGACTGGCGGGCGGTGTTCGAGTTCAACCTGTTCTCGGTGGTGCGCGCCGTACGGGCCGCCGTGCCGCTGATGCTGCGGCGGGGTGGCGGGTCGATCGTCAACGTCTCGTCGGCCAACGGCAGGCAGCCGTCGCCGATGAACGTGGACTACGGCGCCGCCAAGGCAGGCATGAACAACCTGGCCAAGGCGCTGTCGGAGGAGTTCGGCCCGCAGGGCGTCCGGGTGAACACCGTCTCCCCCGGGCCCGTCCTCACCCCGTGGTGGACCGAAAAGGGTGGCGCGGCCGACGTCATCGCCGCGATGGCGGGCTCCGACCATGACAGCGTGCTGAACAAGGTGGCCCCGGAGATGATGCGGCTGACCACCGGCCGCCTTGTCGATCCGCAGGAGGTGGCCGACGTGGTCGCGCTGCTGGCCTCCCCGAGGTCGGCCAGCACCACCGGCGCCGACTTCGTGGTCGACGGCGGCCTCCTCAAGGCCGTGTGAGCCCACGGCCCGCGGGTGGTCCGTCCCCGGCGTGGTCAGCGGGGAAGCCGCTCGCGGGTCTGTTCGGGCGCGCCGCGCTGGGCCGGCAGGTCGCCCCGTTCCAGTTGCCGCCTGCGCTGCTCCGCCTTGGAGATGTCCGCGGGCTGCTGGGGCGCCTTGCCGTCCACGCTCCTGATGGTCGCCAGCGCGATCGCGATCAGCGATACCGCCAGTCCCGCGACCACGAGGAGAGCCAGGATCGCGAGCATCACGATGTTGCTGCTCATGACGGTGTTCACGGTTCCCATGACGTCCTCCGGCCTTCACTCGCTTTCCAGCCTTCTCCTCTTCTTCGCTGAGGTGAGCCGAAAAGTCGCCACAAAAGGCCCAAATCTTGATATATGGCTTTTTGGGGGTGGTCGGGGTTCGGCCTGGCGAGGAGGTGGGATCGGCAGGGCTTACCCTCTATGGGACCGGAGAAGGCCACCGGCACGGAGGACCGAAGACGATGCCCGAGTTCGACTACACCGACCTGCTCCCCCTGGGGCCGGACGAGACCGAGTACCGCCTGATCAGCACCGAGGGGGTGCGCGTGGTCGAGGCGGCGGGCCGCAGATTCCTTGAGGTCGATCCCGAGGCGCTGCGCCTGCTGACAGAGACGGCCATCCACGACATCTCCCACTACCTCCGCTCCTCCCACCTGGCCCAGCTCCGCAAGATCATCGAAGATCCCGAGTCCAGCGGGAACGACCGCTTCGTCGCGCTCGACCTGCTCAAGAACGCCTCGATCTCGGCGAGCGGCGTGCTGCCGATGTGCCAGGACACCGGAACCGCGATCGTCATGGGCAAGCGGGGACGTCACGTGCTCACCGACGGCGCCGACGCCGAGCACATCTCGCACGGCGTCTACGACGCCTACACCAAGCTGAACCTGCGCTACTCCCAGATGGCCCCGATCACCATGTGGGAGGAGAAGAACACCGGTTCCAACCTGCCCGCGCAGATCGAGCTCTACGCCGAGGACCCCGGCGGCCACGCCGACGAGTACAAGCTGCTGTTCATGGCCAAGGGCGGCGGCAGCGCCAACAAGTCCTTCCTCTACCAGGAGACCAAGGCGGTCCTCAACGAGAAGCGGATGCTCGCCTTCCTTGAGGAGAAGATCCGCTCTCTCGGCACCGCCGCGTGCCCGCCGTACCACCTGGCGATCGTGGTGGGCGGGACCTCGGCCGAGTTCGCGCTGAAGACGGCCAAGTACGCCAGCGCCCGCTACCTGGACTCCATCCCCACCTCTGGCTCCCCGAGCGGGCACGGCTTCCGCGACACCGAGCTTGAGGCGAAGGTCTTCGAGCTCACCCAGAAGCTCGGCATCGGCGCCCAGTTCGGCGGCAAGTACTTCTGCCACGACGTCCGCGTCATCCGCCTGCCCCGGCACGGCGCCTCGTGCCCCGTGGCCATCGCGGTCTCCTGCAGCGCCGACCGCCAGGCGCTCGCCAAGATCACGGCCGACGGGATCTTCCTTGAGCAGCTGGAGACCGACCCGGCGAGGTTCCTGCCAGAGACCACGGACGAGCACCTGTCCGACGACGTGGTCCGGGTCGACCTCAACCGCCCGATGGCGGACATCCTCGCCGAGCTGACCAAGTATCCGGTCAAGACCCGCCTCTCCCTGACCGGCCCGCTGGTCGTGGCCCGCGACATCGCGCACGCCAAGATCAACGAGCTGCTCGACGCGGGCGGCGAGATGCCGCAGTACATGAAGGACCACGCGGTCTACTACGCCGGTCCCGCCAAGACCCCCGAGGGGTACGCCTCCGGCTCCTTCGGGCCGACGACGGCCGGCCGGATGGACTCCTACGTCGAGCGCTTCCAGGCGGCGGGCGGCTCCATGGTCATGCTGGCCAAGGGCAACCGCTCCAAGCAGGTCACCGACGCCTGCGCGGCCTACGGCGGCTTCTATCTCGGCTCCATCGGCGGTCCCGCCGCCCGGCTCGCCCAGGACTGCATCAGGAAGGTCGAGGTCCTGGAGTATCCGGAGCTGGGCATGGAGGCCGTCTGGAAGATCGAGGTCGAGGACTTCCCTGCGTTCATCGTGGTCGACGACAAGGGCGACGACTTCTTCACCGACCGCACGGGACCGGTGCTGGCCATCGGGCGCCGCTGACGCCGAACGGACGACAGGGGGGCGAGGAGATCCTCGCCCCCCTTTTTAATGGCCTGATGGACACCTCACGGGCACGGGACCTGTTCGGAACCGCCAGGGTCGCCCGCCTGGCCACGGTCGGCGCGACCGGGGCGCCCCATCTCGTCCCCGTGACCTTCGACGTGGACGGCGACACGGTCGCCTTCGCGATCGACCACAAGCCGAAGCGCACGACGGACCTGCGGCGCCTGCGCAACATCGCCGCCGACGACCGGGTGTGCCTGCTGGCCGACCACTACGAGGACGACTGGACGCGGCTGTGGTGGGTGCGCGCCGACGGCAGGGCCAGGATCGTCGAGGACGGGCGGGAAAGGGAACGCGCCCTGGCCCGGCTGGCCGGGCGTTACGCGCAGTATCGCGAACGGCCTCCGCACGGCCCCGTCGTGCTCGTCGGGGTGGAGGCGTGGACGGGCTGGGCCTTCGTCGACACCCCCGAGGGTGGCTGAGAAAAGGTCCCGCACGGCAAGAGCGGTGCGAACGCCCTCGACCCGACCGACCCGCGTGACCGCCCGAACCACACGGCCGACCGCACCGCGCCTGCCGTACGGGTGCGCGGGACCCCCTCCGGACCAGCTGACACCTGCCATCATGATGTAATTGCGAATTACTTGCAACTACTCAGAGCCCTAGGTCGCAAGTCTGATGCACATGCATCTATCCGGCAGTAGTGTCGGCGGAGTACCGACCAACGAGGAGGTAGACCTTCATGGGTGAATACACCCTTCCGGATATGCCCTACGACTACGCGGCCCTTGAGCCCGCGATCACCGGCGAGATCCTGGAGCTGCACCACTCCAAGCACCACGCCGCCTACGTCAAGGGCGCCAACGACACCCTGGAGCGGCTGGCCGAGGCCCGCGACAAGGGAGAGTTCGGCGGTCTTGTCGGCCTTGAGAAGACCTTCGCCTTCAACCTGTCCGGCCACGTGCTGCACTCGATCTTCTGGGAGAACCTCTCCCCCGACGGCGGCGACCGCCCCGACGGTGAGCTGGCCTCCGCCATCGACGAGCACTTCGGCTCGTTCGAGGCCTTCCAGAAGCAGCTGACCACGGCGACGGCCGGGGTGCAGGGCTCCGGCTGGGGCATCCTGGCGTGGGAGCCGCTCAGCCGCCGTCTGGTCGTCGAGCAGGTCTACGACCACCACGGCAACGTCGGGATGAACACCACCCCGCTGCTCGTCTTCGACGCCTGGGAGCACGCCTACTATCTCCAGTACCGCAACGTGCGTCCGGACTACGTCGAGAAGCTGTGGTCGCTGATCAACTGGGACGACGTGAAGCAGCGCTTCTCGACAGCGTCGAGCGCGAAAATCTGACCGAAGAACGCAAGAAGTTTCGGCCCGGTCTCTACTGGTCGCATTACGCAAATCGGTAAGCTGCCCATCATGCGTGCGCCCTCCGGATACCTTCTTGCAGCGCGCTACCGGCTTTCCGAGCCGGTCGGGCGCGGCGGCATGGGCACCGTCTGGCGAGCGCACGACGAGTTGCTCGACCGCGAGGTCGCGGTCAAGGAGGTGCGGCTGCCCCTCGTCCTGGACGAGGACCTGCGGGCGGAGCTGTGCGCCAGGACCGAGCGCGAGGGGCGGGCGACCGCGATGGTCGCCCATCCCTCGGTCATCACCGTCTTCGACGTCGTGACAGAGGACGAGCGTCCCTGGATCGTGATGGAGCTGCTGCGCGCCAGGTCCCTGGAGCAGCTCCTGCAGGACCGGGGGCCGCTGCCGCCCCGCGAGACGGCGGAGATCGGCCGTCAGGTGCTCGGGGCGCTGCGGGCCGTACACGCGAAGGGGATCCTGCACCGCGACGTCAAGCCGAGCAACGTCCTGGTGACCGACGACCGGGCGGTGCTCACCGACTTCGGCCTCGCGGCGCTCGAAGGTGACGTGTCGATCACCCAGGCGGGCATCGTGCTCGGCTCCGCCGGATACATCGCCCCCGAGCGCGTGCTCGGCGCCAAGGCCACCCCCTCCGCCGACCTGTGGTCGCTCGGCGCGACCCTCTACACCGCCGTCGAGGGCCGCGGCCTGCACGGACGCCGTACGGCTGCCGCCGCCCTGGCCGCGTTGACCAGCGGTGAGCCGATCCCGATGGAGAAGGCCGGACCGCTGACCCCGGTGCTGCGCGGCCTGCTCATGATCGACCCCGCGGCCAGGCTCGACGCCGTGCGCGCCTCGATGATGCTCGCCAGGGTCGCCGCGGGCGGGACGGCCGAGGAGCCGCTGGCCAGGACCGCGGGCAGGACCGTCAGGAACGCCGCGACGATCGCCGTCCCCTCGTTCAACCGCCGCCCGCAGCACCGTGGGCTGCACCGCGCTGGCTCGGCGCCGATGCCGCCGCCCCCGCTCATCCCGCCGCCCGCGCAGAGTATGGCGCAGCCTCCCGTGCCACCCCCGCAGTTCCAGCAGCGGGCGCAGCGCCGTCCGGCCGAGGGGATGCACCGCAAGCCGGTGAGCCGGGCCCCTGAGCCACATCCGCTTGTCCGGTTCGTCACACCTCTGATCCGCCTGGTCCTCCCTCGCCTGTTGTGGCCCAAAGAGCTCCGTAAGCGAAGATAAAGCGAGCTTCAAGGAAGAATCGCTATCTTCTTCTCATGCCGGAACAGCAGACGCGCGTGCTCGCTGACCGCTACGAGCTGATCACACCGCTCGGCCGGGGAACGATGGGGACCGTTTGGCGGGCCCACGACCGTTCCCTCGGCCGTGAGGTCGCGATCAAAGAGATCCGTCAGGAGCCCGGGCTCAGCGAGGCACAACGCGCCGAACTTCGGGAGCGCATGATCCGTGAGGGTCGTACGGCTGCCCGCATCAGCCACCCCTCGGTGGCCACCGTCCACGACGCGATCGTCGAGGACGGCAGCCCGTGGATCATCATGGAGCTCGTGCAGGCCCGCTCCCTTGAGCAGGTGATCGAAGAGGAGGGCCCGCTGCCGCCCCGGCTCGTCGCCGAGATCGGCGTGGACCTGCTCGGCGCGCTGCGCGCCGCCCACGACCAGGGGATCCTGCACCGCGACGTCAAACCGGGCAACGTGCTGATCACCGAGACCGGCCGGGTGGTGCTCACGGACTTCGGCATCGCCAAGGCGGAGGGGGACAGCAGCCTCACCAAGACCGGCATGGTGATCGGCTCGCCCGGCTACACCGCCCCCGAGCGGGCACGCGGGGAGCACACCGGCCCCGAGTCCGACCTTTGGTCACTCGGCGCGACGCTGTACTTCGCGGTCGAGGGCCGTCCGGCCTACGAGCGCTCCTCGGTCGCCGAGACCCTGGCCGCGCTGATGACGGACAAGGCCGACTCGCCGACCCAGGCGGGGCCGCTGCGCCCGGTGCTCGAACACCTTTTGGAGCGGGACCACACCGCCCGCCCCACGCACCTGCAGGCGATCGCGATGCTGAGGACCGTGGCGGACACCCCGACCGGGTCGATCCCGGTCGTTCCCGCCCTGGACCCTCCCGGCACGTCCCAGAAGCCCGCCGTACAGAAACCGGCCGCGCAGAAACCGGCCGTGCAGAAGCCCGCCGTACAGGAACCGGCCCCGCGGAAGACGGCCAGTCCTGAGGAGGCGCCCGCTTCCGCGGCGCAGGAGGACGACGAGGAGTTCGACGCCAACCGCACGGTGGTGGTCATCCGGCCCAAGGGTGGTCTGCGGCTGCCTCCCGGCCCCCAGAACGCCGCCCCGGCGCCGGCCCGCCCGGCCGTACCCGGCCTCGGGACGCCGGTCGCGGGAGCGCGGACGGCCACACCGCCCCCTGCTCCCCCGGTTCCTCCGGTGCAGGACAGGCCGGTCGCGGGGCCCTCGGTGCCGCCGCCGTACCCGCAGCAGGGCTTCCCGCCGCCACAGGGGCCCCAGCGGAGGCCGCCGTTCCAGGGGCCCCCGCCACAGGGGCCGCCCCCGCAGGGACCGCCTCAGGGGCCCTGGGCGCCCACGGGACCGCGTTCCCCCGGGCTCGGGACCGACCTGTTCGCCTTCACCGGGCAGGACGGCCGCCCCGTCCAGAACGGTCAGGCGCCCCAGCCCTCGTCCAGGAGCAAGGTCGGGGTGCTCGTCCTCATGGGGATCGCGGCCCTCGCCCTGGTGGTGATCGTCATCCTGGGCGTGTCCTTCCTCACCGGCTGATCTCGCGGCGCCCGTGAAAGGGGCGCCACGGGGTCAGATCCCGATCACGTGCAGGGACGCCCACAGCGCCACGACCGCGAGCGGCAGCGTGGCGCCCACGGTGAGCAGTCCGAGCCGGGTGAACTCCCCGAGGCCCACCCCGGTGTCGTGCTCGCGCACGATCCGCCGCCACAGCAGGGTCGCCAGGGACCCGGCGTAGGTGAGGTTGGGGCCGATGTTCACCCCGATCAGCACCGCCAGCACCGCGCCCGGTCCGGCGGGCGCGGTCAGCGGCAGCAGGACCAGTACGGCGGGCAGGTTGTTGATCACGTTCGCCAGGAGCGCGGCCAGCGCCGCGATCCCCAGCAGGGCGGGAAGACCGGTGCCGTCGGGGACCAGGTGGCCGAGCGCGTCGGCGAGGCCGTTGTCCACAACCGCCCGCACCACGACGGCCAGCGCCAGCACGAAGGCCAGGAACGGCACCGCGGCCGAGCGCACGACGGCCACCGGGGTCGTGTGTCCCCTGGCCAGGGCACGACAGGCGAGTACGGCCGCGCCCGCCAGCGCCGCCCACGCGGGGTTGATCCCCAGCCAGGAGGCGACCACGAACCCGGCGAGCGTGCACACCACCGTGACCAGCGCGAAGAGCGGCATCTCACGGGGCTCGGCGACGGCCGGGGCGGCGGCCCCCGCGTCCAGGTCCCTGGCGAAGAACCTCAGGAACAGGACGTACTCCACCCCGATGGCCACCAGCCACGGCAATGCCATCAGGGCCGTGAAGCGGGTGAAGCTCAGGCCGCTGGCCGTGAAGGCCAGCAGGTTCGTCAGGTTGGAGACCGGCAGCAGCAGCGAGGCCGTGTTCGACAGGTGGGCGCAGGCGTAGACGTGCGGCCCGGGGCGGGCGCCGAGCCTGGCGGCCGTGGCGAGCACCACCGGCGTCAGCAGCACGACCGTGGCGTCCAGGCTGAGCACCGCGGTGATCAGCGAGGCCGCGACGAACACCTGGGCCAGCAGGTGCCGTGGCCGTCCGGCCGCGCCACGGGCCATCCAGACGCCGCAGGCGTGGAACAGGCCCTCGTCGTCGCACAGTTTGGCCAGGACGAGCACGGCCGCCAGGAAGCCGATCACCGGCCCGAGCCTGGCCATCTCGGCGAGGGCGTGCTCAACGGAGATCGCCCCGGTCGCGACGACCACCCCGGCGGCGGGGACCGCGACGACTGCCTCCTGCCAGCCCCACGGCCGGATGACCGCGCAGGCCAGCACGGCCAGGAGGAGGAGCACCGAGACCGTCTCCGCGAGCGCGGCGTTCACGATCGGGGCCTTCCGGGCACGGCGGATCTCCTCCTGTCGCGAAACTGTGGGACTCGAAGCCGGAGGGCTCGAAGTCGTGGAACGTGAAGCCATGAAACTCGAAGCCGCAAGCCTTGAGGCCGTGGAGCCCGAAGCTGTGGGACCCAGAGCCGCGAGACTCGAAGCTGTGGAACCTGAAGCCGTGGGGCTCAAAGCTGTAGGGCTCGGAGCTGTGGGACCCGAGGCTGTGGGACCCGAAGCCGTAGGACTCAAAGCTGTGGGACTCGGAACCGTGGGAGGAGTGTCGCAAACGCCGTCGCCCGCCGACGCACCCCCCTGGCCCCCGCCGTACCCGCTCCCCCGCGAAAGCGCGGACGGAAGGCGCAGACTGGAGGCATGAGCGAGTTTCGGATCGAACATGACTCGATGGGCGACGTGCGGGTCCCCGCGGAGGCGAAGTGGCGGGCGCAGACGCAGCGGGCCGTCGAGAACTTCCCCGTCTCAGGCCGTGGTCTGGACAGCGCGCACATCGCGGCGCTCGGCCTGATCAAGGCGGTCGCCGCCGAGGTCAACGCCGAGCTCGGCGTGCTTGAGAAGGAGATGGCCGAGGCGATCGCCGAGGCGGCGACGGACGTCGCGGAGAACGAGTGGGACGCCGAGTTCCCCGTGGACGTCTTCCAGACCGGCTCGGGGACCTCCTCCAACATGAACGCCAACGAGGTGATCGCCACCCTCGCCGAGGAGCGTCTCGGCCGTCCCGTCCACCCGAACGACCACGTCAACGCCTCGCAGTCCTCAAACGACGTGTTCCCGACCTCGATCCACGTCGCGGCGACGACCGAGGTGACCTACCACCTGATCCCGTCCCTGCGGCACCTGGCGACCGCGCTCAGGAACAAGGCCCTGCAGTTCGAGGACGTCGTCAAGGCGGGCCGTACGCACCTGATGGACGCCACGCCGGTGACGCTCGGCCAGGAGTTCGGCGGTTACGCCACCCAGATCGACAACGCCATCACCAGGGTGCGCGGCGCGGTTCCCCGCCTCGTGCAGCTGCCGCTCGGCGGCACGGCCGTCGGGACCGGGATCAACACCCCGCCCGGGTTCGCCCCCAAGGTCATCGAGAGGCTCCGCGAGGCGACCGGGCTGCCGTTCTCCGAGGCTCCCGACCACTTCGAGGCGCAGGGGGCCAGGGACGCCGTCGTCGAGCTGTCCGGCCAGCTCCGGACCGTCGCCGTCTCGCTCAACAAGATCGCCAACGACCTGCGCTGGATGGGCTCGGGACCGCGTACCGGGCTCGGCGAGATCAACCTCCCCGACCTCCAGCCCGGCTCCTCGATCATGCCGGGCAAGGTCAACCCGGTCGTCCCCGAGGCCGTGTGCATGGTCGCGGCCCAGGTCATCGGCAACGACGCGACCATCACCTTCGCCGGGGCCTCGGGCAACTTCGAACTCAACGTGATGCTGCCCGTCATCGCCCGCAACATCCTGGAGTCGATCCGGCTGCTGGCCAACGTCTCCCGGCTGCTCGCCGACCGCTGCATCGTCAGGATCACCGCCAACACCGACAGGCTGCTCGAATACGCCGAGTCGTCCCCCTCGATCGTCACCCCGCTCAACCGGCACGTCGGCTACGAGGAGGCCGCGAAGATCGCCAAGCAGGCCCTCGAACAGCGCAGGACGATCAGGGAGGTCGTGGTCGAGCGCGGTCACGTGGCCAACGGCACCCTCACCGAGGAGCAGCTCGACGCGCTGCTCGACGTGCTCTCCATGACCCGTCCGCCGTCCGCGCCCGGGGATCGGGAAGACTCCCCGTCATGACACAGATCAAGATCTACGGCCGTCGCGACGTCTGGGCCGACCGGCGCCGGGAGGTCTCCGACACCCTGCACGGGTGCCTCACCGAGGTGTGGCGGCTGCCCGAGGACAAGCGCTTCCACCGTTTCCTGCTGCTCGACGCCGAGGACCTCCTCTGCCCGCAGCGGAGTGAGCGGTATCTCATCGTGGAGATCGTCTGCTTCACCGGCAGGACGGACGAGGCCAAACGCGACCTCATCCGCACGCTGTTCGCCAGGGCGCAGGAGCGGCTCGACCTGCCCGCCACCGACCTGGAGATCGTGATCATCGAGTCTCCGCAGGTCAACTGGGGCATCAGGGGGATGCCCGGGGACGAGCTCACGCTGACCTACCCGGTCACGGTCTGAGAACTGGACTCTCCCCTCGTGGGAGAGTCCACTCTTACGGCATGAAGCAGATCCACCGCGACCTCTACGTGGCCACCACGACCCCGCGCCTCATCGACGTGCCCGACCTGCCCTGCCTCATGCTCGACGGCTCGGGCGCCCCCTCGGGTGAGCCGTACCTCGACGCCGTCGCGGCCCTGTACGGCGTGGCCTACGCCGTGCGCGCCGAGCTGAAGCCGGTCATGACCTACTCGGTCGCCCCCCTCGAAGGACTCTGGGACGGCGACCCCGACGACCTGTCCTCCATGCGCTGGACGGCCCTCATCCCCCAGCCCGCCCGGGTGGACGCCGCGCTCGTCGAGCGGGCGGTCGAGACCGTACGGCGGAAGCGGCCAGGAACACGCCTCGACGGCCTGCGGCTGGGAACCATGAGCGAGGGCAGGTCGGCCCAGATCCTGCACAAAGGACCCTTCGCCGAGGAACCGGCGACGGTCAAGACGCTGATGGAGTTCATCACCGGGCAGGGTCTGTCCCTGGCGGGCAGGCACCACGAGATCTACCTGTCGGACTTCCGCCGCGCCGCCCCGGAGAAGCTGCGGACGATCATCCGCTACCCCGTCCGCTGACGGGCCGCGCGTCCACCGGATCGGCGGGACCGGACACTACATTCGATGTCATGACTGATCTGGCGGGGCGGCTCGCCCTGGTGACCGGGGCGGGCAGCGGCATCGGGCGGGCGTGCGCGCACCAGCTCGCCGCCGCGGGGGCGCACGTGGTCGTGCTGGACAGGGACGCGGGGGCCGCGGCCGAGGTCGCCAGGGAGGTCGCCGGGACGCCGGTCGTCGCCGACCTGGCCTCGCCGGACTTCGTGGACCTGGTCCCCGCCGAGGTGGACGTGCTGGTGAACAACGCCGGGTTCCAGCACGTGGCGCCGATCGAGGAGTTCCCGCCCGAGGTGTTCTCCACGATGCTGAAGGTCATGGTCGAGGCGCCGTTCCTGCTGGTCAGGGCGGTGCTGCCGGGGATGTACCGGCGGGGCTGGGGGCGGATCGTCAACGTCTCCTCGGTCCACGGCCTCCGTGCCTCGCCGTATAAATCCGCATATGTCACTGCGAAGCACGCGCTCGAAGGGCTGTCGAAGGTCGTCGCCCTCGAAGGTGCCGAGCACGGCGTCACCTCCAACTGTGTGAACCCGGCCTACGTCCGCACCCCCCTGGTCGAGGACCAGATCGACGACCAGGCCAGGACCCACGGCATCGGCAGGAACGAGGTCGTCGAGCAGATCATGCTCGCCCCGGCCGTGATCAAGCGGCTGATCGAGCCCGAGGAGGTGGCCGAGCTGGTCGCCTACCTGTGCGGCCCGCACGGCTCGTTCGTCACCGGCTCCTCCCTGCCCATCGACGGGGGCTGGACAGCCCGCTGAGACGGGGGCCGGACGGCCCGCTGACCGGCGTCGCGGGGGCGGACGCGACAATGGCCTCATGAGCGCGCGGGTCTTCCTCGAACTACTGGCCAGGGAGGCGTCCGCGGTCGAGTTCGAGGGGCCGGTCCTGGCCGCCAGGAGCGCGGGCGCCGACGCCGCGACGCTGGCCGAGCTTGAGGAGGCCAAGCTCGTCGCGCTGCGGGTGCGGACCCTGCTGCGGCGCAGGGCCAGGCGGGAGGCCGAACTGTCGGCGCTGTTCGACACCGCGGGCGACCTGGCCGGGCTGCGCGACCTCGACGCCGTCCTTGAGGCCATCGTGCACCGGGCCAGGCAGCTCCTCGGCGCCGACGCCGCCTACATGACGCTGCACGACCCCGACCGGGGTGACACCTGGATGCGGGTGACCGACGGTTCGGTCTCTGCCAAGTTCAGGGCGCTGCGGCTGCCCATGGGGGCCGGGCTCGGCGGGCTGGTGGCCCAGACGGCGACGCCGTACTCGACGGCCGACTACTTCGCCGACCCCCGCTTCCGCCACAAGGAGGACATCGACGACGCCGTGCTCGAAGAGGGGCTGGTCGCGATCCTGGGCGTTCCACTCAAACTCGGCGCCCGGGTCATCGGGGTGCTGTTCGCGGCCAACCGCAGCGTGCGGCCCTTCAGCCAGGACGAGGTGGTGCTCCTGGCCTCGCTGGCGGCGCACGCGGCGGTGGCGATCGACAACGCCAGGCTGCTGCAGGAGACCAGGAACGCCCTTGAGGAGCTGAGCGAGACCAGCCGCCTGGCCAGCGCGCACAGCGGGGCCGTCGAGCGGGCCGCGCACGCCCACGACCGGATGGCCGGGCTCGTGCTGCGCGGCGGCGGGGTCGAGGACGTGGCCGCCGTGGTGACCGAGGTGCTGGGCGGCTCGCTGGTCGTGCTCGACGACGCCGGACGGCCGATCGCCGGGGACCCGGCCGAGCTGGGCGAGGGCGTCACGGCGACGATCGCCGAGGCGGCGAGGACCTCCCGCGCGCTCGGCCGTACGGTCAGGAGGGGAAGCCTGCTGGTCGCGTCGGTGGACGTGGGCGCGGAGCCGCTGTGCACGCTCGTGCTGCGGGCCGAGGAGCCGGTCGCCGACACCGACCAGCGCATCCTGGAGCGGGCCGCGCTGGTCACCGCGCTGCTGACGCTGTTCCGCCGTACGGTCGCCGAGGCGGAGGGCCGGGTCAGGGGTGAGCTGCTCGACGACCTGATCTCCCGGCCCGGTCTTGACGGCCTGGCGGAGCGGGCCAGGCGGGTCGGCGTCGATCTCGGGGCCGCCCACGTGGTCGTGGTGGCCCACCACGGCGACGAGCAGCGGGAGCGGGCCGGGTTCTGGGCCTCCTCGCACGCCGCGCTCAACCGTGGCCTGGCGGCCCAGCGCGGGGACGAGGTCGTGCTGCTGCTGCCCGGCGACGACCCGGGCGCGCTCGCCAGGAAGGTGGCCGCCGAGCTGGGCGCCGGGCTCGGCCGTCCGGCGACCGCGGGCGCCTGCGGCCCCGTGCGCGGCCCCGCGGAGGTGGCCGAGGCCCACCAGGAGGCCAGGCGCTGCGCCGACGCCCTGGTGGCCCTGGGCCGCGAGGGAGAGGGCGCCGGGGTCGCCGACCTCGGCTTCGTCGGGCTGCTCGTCGGCGGCGGGCGCGACATCGAGGCGTTCCTCGCCGCGACAGTCGGCCCGGTGCTCGACTACGACGCCAGGCGCGGCACGGCGCTGGTGCGCACGCTCACCGCCTACTTCGGCTCAGGCTGCTCCCTGTCCCGTACGGCGGAGGCCCTGCACATCCACGTCAACACCGTCACCCAGCGCCTGGACCGGGTGGCGCAGCTCCTGGGACCCGGCTGGCAGGCCCCTGACAGGGCCCTGGAGGTCCAGCTCGCCCTGCGCCTGCACCGCCTCAGCACCCCGGAGGCTCAGCCCGGCAGATAGCGACGCTGGGCCGCCCTGGTGACCGTGACCGCCCTGCGGACCCCCGGGATGCGCAACGCCACCCGTTTGAACAGCGGGTAGCGCGTGGCCGGTCTCCTCGCGGCGGCGGCCGCCTGCACCTCGACCCGGCCGCCGAAGCTCATCCCGACCTTGAAGCGCAGCCCGACCTCCCTGTCCCCGATCCGCAGGAACGGCCGCCAGTCTCCGGGGGCGAGGAACCCCTCCCGGTAGACCCGCCGTACCGGCACCTTGGCGACCAGCCGGCCCGCGAGCTGCCCGGGGACGCCCGGCTCGACCAGCGCGGGCGCGCAGATCTCGTGCTCCCCCCTGCTCGCCCTGCGCAGCACCAGCTCAGCGGTCGGCCCCCCACTCGGCGGCACGTACGGCACGGGCACCACGACGAACACATGGTCGCGCTGCGGGGTGACCGTCGCCCCGGGAGAGACCAGCACGATCGACTCGGCGAACGAGGGGGGCTCGACGCACACGCCCAGCTCGCCCCGGTCCGACCACCAGGGGATGACCAGGCGCTCGGAGTGGTTGGCCAGCGTCCCGGTGCAGTTCAGCGGGGAGCCGGTCACCCGGGCCCGGACCTGGTTGGCGCCGCCGTACATGCGGACGTGGATCTCCCACAGGCCGGGGGGCAGCGCGTCGCCGAGGGCGGCGGAGGCGGCGTCGAGCCTGGCGGAGCCGGTGACCTGGAGCCTGACCCCGTTGCGGTGCCTGCCCCTGGTCATCGAGCAGGTCACGGGCAGGAAGTAGATGAGCCCGCTCTCCTCGTGCCTGACGTAGACCTCGAACCTGGCCCGGGAGGCGGCGAGGGTGACGTCGGCCAGTTCGGGCGACAGCGCGAGGCCGTCGAGGGGGACGGGGGGCTCCCAGACCAGGCCGTCGTCCCCGCGCGGGATGAACCGCACCGGCTCCCCGCCCGCGCGGACGATCTCCACGGCGAGGTCCATGGTGAAGGCGCCGTCCTCCCAGCGCAGGTCCCGCAGCTCGGCCTGCAGGCGGGTGTCGCGCATGGCCTGGGCGAGTTCGACGAGCTGGTCGAGCCTGCCCGCGCGCAGCAGCGCCGCGCGCACCCGCAGGTGGACGGGCAGGTAGCGGTCAAGCCGCTGCGGGAAGCGCTGCACGACCAGCTCGCGCAGGGTCGTGAAGGTCGCCGCCCTGTCCCTGGACGAGCTGACGAACCCGGCCCCGGCCAGGCGGCGCAGTACGGCCGTGCGGAACCAGTGCGCGTACATCCGGTCACGCCGTCGCCCCGCGGGCACCTCGTAGTCGACGACGTCGAGCAGTTCGCGCAGTTCGGCACCGTGGACGTAGGGGTCCTCCTCCTGTTTGACCGGACGCTCCCCGAGGTGGCAGCAGACCTGGTCGGCCAGGACGGTGATCGTTCTGGCCCGCAGGTAGGCCCTGGTCACGAACGTCTGCTCGGCCAGCAGGCCCCCGGGGTCGGGGAAGGCGAGCACCTCCTCGTCGAGGAACTCCCTGCGGTAGAGCTTGTGCGGCGTCAGCAGGGTGAGCAGCCGGTCCCCGAGCAGGTCGGCGTGGTCCCGGTTGCGCTCGAAGATCTTGGACGGCGGCCCCTGGCCGTCCACGAGCCGTCCGATGAGGATGTCCGCGCCGGTCTCGACAGCGCGCTCGTACATGCGCTCAAGGGCGAGGCGGTCGAGGCGGTCGGCCTGGTCGAGCAGGTAGACGTACTCGCCCCTGGCGACCGCCATGGCGACGTTGCGGCCGCGCATCGGCGAGCCGGTCCGCCCGAGGTGGAGGACCCGGACGTTCGAGCGGACCGCGGCGACGGCGTCGAGGCGGAGCTGGATCCCGTCGTCCGATCCGTCGTCGGCGAAGATGACCTCGTAGTCCTCCGAGGGCATCGACTGTTCGAGCACGGACCGGATACACGCGTCGGCGGTATCACCGGGGTTGTACACCGGTACTACGACGCTGACCTTCACATCCATGCGCCCAAGCGTGCGGCGCCGGAGACTTCGAGGGGGTCAGACTTGCCGACTCTTGGAGTCTCAGTACCACCCCGTGGCCTGGGAATGGCCCCAAGCACCACAAGGGGTGCCGTAACGCCCCTTGATGTAGTTCAGACCCCATTGGATCTGGGTGGCCGGGTTGGTCTGCCAGTCGCCACCGGCGCTGGCCATCTTGCTGCCGGGCAGGGACTGCGGGATGCCGTAGGCGCCGCTGTAGCGGTTCATCGCCCGCTCGTTCCAGCCGCTCTCCTTCATCCAGAGCTTCTCAAGGCAACCCCACTGGTCGCCCCAGCCCATGGCGTCGAGCATCTGCTTGCCGAGGGCCTTGTTGCCCGTCGGGTTCGCGCTTCCCGGCGGGAAGGCCTTGGGGTCGAAGCCGCCGCCACCCGGCGCCTTCTTGGGGATGACGATCGGGTCGAGCTTGTCGCGGTCGCCACGGGCGGCCTTGAGCTGGTCCTCCTTGGCGGCCTGGGCGGCCTGTGCCTTCAGGACGTCGTTCTTGGGGTCGGGGGCGAACGGGTCGCCGCCGCCGAACACCCTGGCCAGCTCGTCCACGGAGAGCGCGGACTCCGAGGTGGCGGAGGCGTTCTGGATGGCGGTGTGGACGGTGAAGCCCCCTCCGCCGACCACCACGACGATCGCCGCGCCGATGATGACGGCGCGCCTGGGGTTCATCCGCGCGCCTTTCCGACCCCGTCGAAGCGGGCCGTACGACGGGGACGGGGCGCCTGGCGCTGCCTCAAGTGCGGTGATCCTGGGCTCACGACCTATGAGCTTGCCGTGCGTGGGGGGGTGCTTCGCAACCTGAACGGGGGAGTTGAGGGGTGTTCCATGGGGTGCCCAATGGGATTGGTGTGACCTACTGCCTGGCTACATGGTCTTTCCTGGGCGTTGACGAGCAAATGTGATTCTAATCACACTTTTTCCGGGCGACCTCTCCCTCGGGCCCCTGTTCCGAGGGAAGTGTCCTCGGTCAAGCCTCACAGAACAGCGTCCTGATCTCGCCCAACCCGCGTCACAGTTTCGTGACGTGGCGGGTGCTATCGGGCATTGGAACAATAATGACCGCGTGGCTGGCATCCTCCTTGTAGAAGACGACCCCTCTGTCCGGACCGGGCTAGAGCTGGCACTGAGCCGTCAGGGCCACACCGTGACCTCGTACGCGACCGGCGAGGAGGCGCTCGACCACATCCGGGCGCGCCGTCCCGAGATCGCCATCCTCGACGTCATGCTGCCCGGGATCGACGGGGTCGAGGTGTGCCGCAGGATCAGGAAGCTGGACCAGCTCCCGGTCATCCTGCTCACCGCGCGGGGCGACGATCTGGACGTGGTGGTCGGCCTTGAGGCGGGGGCGGACGACTACGTGATCAAACCCGTCGAGCCCCGGGTCCTCGACGCCCGCATCCGCGCGGTCCTGCGCAGGGTCGAGTCCCTGGCCTCCGACCGCATCACCTTCGGCGACCTGGTCGTGGACCGGGGCGCGCTGAAGGTCTCCCTCGCGGGCCGTGAGGTCCACCTGACCCCGACCGAGCTGCGCCTGCTGCTCGAACTCGTCCGCCACCCCGGACAGGTCCTCAACCGCAGATACCTGCTGCGGGCCGTGTGGGACCACACCCACGTCGCCGACTCCCGGCTGGTCGACGCCTGCGTCCAGCGGGTCCGCGCCAAGATCGAGGCGGTGCCCGCCGAGCCCGAGTTCATCCACACGGTGCGCGGCTTCGGCTACCGCTTCAGCCCGCCGTGAGGCGGATCTACACCGGTCTGCGCGGACGCCTGGTCATCACCTTCACCTTGATCGCCATCGCGGCCTCCTCCCTCGTCGCGGGGATCGGCTACGAGCTCGTCAAGACCCGGGTGATCGAACGCGCCGAACAGGTCGCGGTCGGCGACGTGCGCGACACCCTCGAAGGGATAAGGGTGCCCATCGGCGGCCTCTGGCCCGGAGAGACGCCGCCGACCGACTCGGAGATCGACGAGCTGCAGAAGAGCCTGCGGACCCCGAACGGCGCCGTCGTCGTCCGCTACGAGGACCCCCGCTCCCCCAGGGAGGAGTACCTCTACCCGGACGGCGACTTCAGCATGAGCGACGTCCCGACCGACCTCGTCATCGAGGCCGACCGCAGGATGGCGGTCAAGCGCCAGCGGATCAACGGCCGCATGTGGCTGATCGTCGGCACCCCGGTGTGGCGGATAGAGCCGATCCACACCGCCCAGCCGACCGGGATGAGCGTCTTCGCCTTCGTCCCGCTGTCGGAGGAGGAGCAGCTCCTGAACGACCTGCGCCAGCCCCTGGCGGCGGCGGGGGCCATCATGCTGTGCATCGCGCTCGCGGTCGCCCTGCTGTCCGCCAGGCGGGTCCTGCTGCCCGTCAGGAGGCTCGGCTCGGCCGCGCGCGCCCTCGGCGCGGGTCACCTGGACACCCGGCTTCCCGTGCACGGCCAGGACGAACTGGCCGAGCTGACCGCGACGTTCAACGACACCGCCGCGGCCCTCGAACGCAGCGTCTCCGAACTGCGCGCCCTTGAGGCGATGTCCCGGCGCTTCGTCGCCGACGTGTCCCACGAACTGCGCACGCCGCTGACCGCGATGACCGCGGTGACCGACATGCTCTCCGACGAGGCAGATCACCTGCCCAGCGAACCGGCCGAGGCCGTACGGCTGGTGCTGAGAGAGATCGAGCGGCTGCGCACCCTGGTCGAGCAGCTCATCGAGGCCAGCAGGTTCGACTCGGGTACGGCGACGCTGCACCTGGACAGCGTGAACGTCGCCGACGCGGTCAGCGACTGCCTTGAGGTGCGGGGCTGGCTGGACAAGGTGCGGGTGAACGTGCCGCAGGGCCTGACCTTCTCCCTCGACCCCCGGCGCTTCGACGTGATCGTGGCCAACCTGGTCGGCAACGCCCTGCGCCACGGGGAACCCCCCGTCGTGGTGACCGCGCGCAGCACCCCGAACGGCCTTGAGGTGAAGGTCCGCGACCACGGCAAGGGCATCCCGACCTCCGACCTGCCGCACGTGTTCAACCGCTTCTACAAGGCCGGAGCCAGGGGCGACGGCAGCGGTCTCGGCCTGTCCATCGCACGGGCGAACGCGCACCTGCACGGCGGCACGATCTCGGTGCGCCCACAGGAGCCGGGTACCCTCTTCACGGTCTGGCTGCCCCCCGCATGAACCGATCCCCCAAGAGAGCGAGGAGTACGGCGATGCGGCGCGCGCGGCGGCTCACCTGCATGCTGGCGGCCGTCCTGACGCTGGGCTCGTGCGGGATCGCGCCGACCGAGGTCCGCGACCTGGGACGCCCCCCGGTGATCAGCTACAGCCCCACGTGGGTGACGGTCTACCTGCTCAGGAACGGCCGTCTGGAACCCGCCAAGATCCCGGTCGGCTCCGACTCGGCGAAGAACATCGTCGACACCCTGTTCAGGGCGGGCAAGCAGCCGCCCAAGGCGGGACTGACGAGCGCGCTCGGCTCCTTCAGCCACCACGACACCGAGACCACCCGCTACCGCGACGAGTCGCAGCGCAACGACCCGGCGGGCAACCTTGGCTACCGGCTTACCGTGATCGTCACGGGGCCCGGGGAGCTGTCCAGGGAGGGGCTCGCCCAGATCACCTGCACGATCAGGCAGAACAAGCAGGAGAGCATCTGGAGCGTCGAGGTCACCCGGCTGTTCCCCGGACCGCCGAAGACGTGGGGGGAGCACACCTGCTTCGAGTACCGCGACCTCGCGGCCAAAGGGGTGCGACTCCCCCCGTGATCGTCACATCGTGACGTCCTCCAGCATCTCGGTGACCAGGGCGGCGATCGGCGAGCGCTCGGACCGGGTCAGCGTGACGTGCGCGAACAGCGGGTGGCCCTTGAGCTTCTCGACCACCGCGACCACGCCGTCGTGCCTGCCGACCCGCAGGTTGTCGCGCTGGGCGACGTCGTGGGTGAGCACGACCCTGGAGTTGGCGCCGATCCTGCTCAGCACGGTGAGCAGGACGCCCCGCTCAAGCGACTGCGCCTCGTCCACGATCACGAAGGCGTCGTGCAGCGAACGCCCACGGATGTGGGTCAGCGGGAGCACCTCAAGCATGCCCCTGTCGATGACCTCCTCGATCACCTCGGGGCTCGTCACCGCGCCCAGGGTGTCGTAGACGGCCTGCGCCCACGGGCCCATCTTCTCGTTCTCCGAGCCGGGCAGGTAGCCGAGGTCCTGGCCGCCCACGGCGTACAGGGGACGGAAGACGATGACCTTGCGGTGCTGACGCCGCTCAAGGACGGCCTCAAGGCCCGCGCACAGGGCCAGGGCCGACTTGCCGGTTCCCGCCCTGCCGCCCATCGAGACGATGCCGACCTCGGGGTCCATCAGCAGGTCGAGCGCGATGCGCTGTTCGGCGGAGCGGCCGTGCAGGCCGAAGACCTCCCGGTCGCCGCGCACCAGGCGGACCGACTTGTCCGGCAGCACCCGGCCGAGGGCAGAACCACGGCTGGACAGCAGCCGCAGGCCGGTGTGGGTGGGCAGGTCACGCGCCTCGGGCAGGTCGGCCGTACCGTGCTCGAAGAGCGTCTCGACGTCCTCGGTGGTCACCTGGAGCTCGGCCATGCCCGTCCAGCCCGACTCGACGGCGACCAGCTCGGCGCGGTACTCCTCCGCGGCGAGGCCGATCGAGGCGGCCTTGATCCGCATCGGCAGATCCTTGGAGACCAGCACCACGTCGTTTCCCTCGGCGGCGAGCGTGCGCGCCACGGTCAGGATGCGGGTGTCGTTGTCGCCGAGACGGAAGCCGACGGGAAGGATCGACGGATCGCTGTGGTTGAGCTCCACCCGGATGGTGCCCTCTCCGATGGGCATGGGCTCGTCCAGCCGTCCGTGTGTCACCCGCAGGTCGTCGAGAGACCTCAGCGCCTTGCGCGCGAAGTATCCGAGTTCTGGATGATGGCGCTTGCCCTCCAACTCGGTGATGACGACGATCGGGAGGACGACCTCGTGTTCCGCGAAACGGCTTATCGCCGCTGGATCCGCGAGAAGGACCGAGGTGTCCAGGACGTACGTACGCCGGTTGGTTGCCGGCGACGTCGGTGAGGACGACGAAGGGTTTGCCACGCGTTCTCCCCCGGGCGCCATGGGGGGCGCCCTGCCATGAGCTGGGATGCGGACCGGACCCGGGCCCACGCTCGCGGCATACCGAGGAGGCACCGGTGACCGGCCCTCCTTGGCAGGTCGTGACGCAAAGGTGGGCCCTCTCCGGAGTAGACGAGCTGCGCCCGTCTACTTGTTACGGTACGTCCTGAATGCCCGTCTTCCAACAAGGAAAACCGGAGTTCACGCCGTGTTTCAGGAGCCGTACCGTCTGTGCCGCGCGGCGTACGAGCGCAGGGCCCGCAGGAAGTCGACTCTGCGGAAGTCAGGCCAGTAGGCCTCGCAGAAGTAGAACTCGGAGTGGGCGCTCTGCCACAGCAGGAAGCCGGACAGCCGTTGCTCGCCCGAGGTCCTGATGACCAGGTCCGGATCGGGCTGGCCGCGCGTGTAGAGATGCTCCGCGATGTGCTCGACATCGAGGACCTCCACGATGTCCTCGATGCTCGCGCCCTTGCTGGCGTGCTCCTGGAGAAGGGAGCGCACCGCATCAGCGATCTCACGCCTTCCTCCATACCCAACGGCAACGTTCACAATCAAACCCGGACGGTGTGATGTTGCCTCTTTAGCGTTTTTCAGGACACGGGCCGTGTGATCGGGCAGGAGATCAAGGGCTCCCATGGGATTGATGTGCCATCCGTCATCGACGAGCTCCTGGACCACGTCCTCGATGATCTTCACCAGCAGGTCCAGCTCGTCCTTGGGCCGGTTGATGTTGTCGCTGGACAGCAGCCACACGGTGACCACCTCGACCCCGGCCTCCCGGCACCAGCCGAGCAGCTCGGAGATCTTGTCCGCGCCCTTGCGATGACCTCGGCTGACGTCCTCAAGGCCCATCGAACGCGCCCAGCGCCTGTTGCCGTCGACGATCACGCCGACATGCCGGGGGACCATCTCCCGCTGACGGGACAGCTTCCCTTCCAGCCGCCTCTCGTAGAGCCGGTAGACGAGATCACGCACGCCCATTGGAGCCCTCCCCTCAACGCCCGCCGTCGAAGGGCGCTGCCAGGCAATTATCGCCGCCCCAGAGACCTCCGCGCCCCCTCTATCGGGGTTCTTGGGGAGTTGCCGGACTTCTGTGCTCCCAGGCACTCCTCTGCCTCGGCGACGAGTCCGTCCACGAAGGCCCCGAGTTCCGGTGAGGTGAGCACCGCGCGCATCCCGACCCCGCCCCGGCCCCAGGCTTCGAGGAAGGCCCGTCTGGCCAGGCGCCACTCCCCGGGACGGCCCCTGCCCCCGGGGATCCAGATCGGGATGGTGCGCAGTTGGCAGCGCAGCTCTCCCCCGCTGACGATCCCCTTCCTCGTCCGGTAGCGGAAGGTGAAAAGCTCGTCGTCCTCGGGAAAACGGTCGTCCGGATCCGGCCACTGCTCCTGCTGGCCCACGCGGGCCTCCGCGACGCCCCTGGCGAGCCGGGCGAGAAACCACCCGCACCGCTCACCGACCGTCCCGTACAACGCGCCGTCCCGGTGGAGCTCAAGCGTGACCTCGTACGGCGAGCCGATGCTGTCGCGGCACGCCACCGGCGTAACGGTCAGGTATGACCCATCAAGGCAACGCAGTCCCCCCACCCCAGAGAGGGTATCCCTGGCACAGACTGCCAAAACGTCCCCGGGGTCGAGCGGACCACCAGGGGGCACCTCCGCCCCCGAGGGCTCAGCCGCCTCCCCTTCGCAGGACCCTGCCGAGCAACCGTCCCAGCCCACGGTCCCTTCGCGGCGCAGGGGGGTCGAGGCCGAGCCAGGCCGCGAAGTCACGGGCGTCGGCCCTGGAACCGCCCTCCGGCTTCGGGCGCCCCCGCGCGTAGCCGTCGAAGCGGGCCGCGAAGCCGTCGCCGAGCAGGACGACCAGGTCGGGCCTGACCCTGGCGACCGAGCCGCGCCGCTTGGAGATCAGCGCGCTCTCCTGCACCCGCAGCCGCTCCACGTCGAACCCCTCCGGGGCCTCACCCCCCGCGACCAGGGCCGCGACCAGCTCCGCCTGCGCCCTGCCGAGCGCCCGCCGTACCGGCTCTTCGTCGTGTTCAGGCACGAGCCATCGCGTCGCGGATGCGGCCGAGCTCCTCCTCGAACACGGCGTCGCTGGGGTAGTCGCCGTCCCATTCGAGCAGCACCCCCGGCGGCTCCGTCCTGGCGCACAGCGCGGTGAGGATGTCGAGCACGTCCTCGGGCACCCGGGTGGTGTGCGTGTCGTGCCAGAGCCCGTGGTGGGAGTGGCCGCCCGCGACGTGGACGTAGGCCAGCGCGGAGAGCGGCAGCCCGTCCAGCGCGGCGACCGCCTCCAGCCCCAGGTTGACCTGGTTGGTGTAGAGGTTGGCGACGTCGATCAGCAGCCCGACCCCGGTCGCCTCGACCAGCTCCCCGAGGAACTCCGCCTCGGTCATCTCGTCCTCGGGCCAGCCGAACAGCGCGGCCACGTTCTCCAGCGCCAGCGGTACGGCCAGCGCCTCCTGGGCCCGCCGTACGTTCTCCACCACGACGGACAGGGCGGCCCTGGTGCGCGGCACGGGCAGCAGGTGGCCGGCGTCCATGCCGCCCGCCCGCACGAAGGCCAGGTGCTCACTGACCAGGGGTGATCCGAGGGCCCGCGCGCAGGCGTCCAGGTGCGCCAGCCGGTCCCGGTCGGGCGGTTCCGCGCCGCCGATCCCGAGGCCGACGCCGTGCGGGATCACCGGAACGCCCCTTCCGCGCAGCAGCCGCAGCGACTCGGGAAGCGCGCCGGGGCGGATGTTCTCCGCGATCACCTCGACGAAGTCCACGCCGGGCAGGCGCTCGACGGTCAGGTCGATCTCGGGCCGCCACCCGATGCCGACCCCCAGCCGGTCAGCCACCGCCGCATCCTCCGCCGCAGCTCGATCCACCGCCACAGCTGGACCCGCTGCTGCAGCTCGACCCGCCAGAGTCGCCGCCACCGCCGCCCCAGTCGCCGGAGCCGAAGTCACCGCCGCCACCGCCGAAGGAGGAGCTGTCCGAGGAGGAGGAGGAGGAGGAGCCGCCGCCGCAGGCGCCCGTGGCACAGCTGGACCCACCACCGGCCGTGTGGGAGCCCCGGTTCAGCTCCGCGGCCAGCACCGGGTCACCCAGCTCGCCCAGGCCGTACAGGGCGACGGGGAAGGCGACGGCGAAGGCCAGGTCGGAGGTCATGGGCCGGACGCCGCGCACGTGGGCCCCGCGGGCGGCGGTGAGCACCTCGCGCCCCGCCCTGCTGAGCGCCCCGCGCAGGGCACGCCGCATCCGGGTGTGGACGACGAGGCCGCTCACCGAGGCCACCGCCCCGGCCAGCGTGGATAGCACGCCCAGGTGCCCCCACGACAGGACGGACAGCAGGGAGCCGAGCTCGAAGACCGCCGCGATCACCGTGAGGACCAGCAGCCTGCGGTTGAGCCTGCGCGCCTCGGTGAACGCGCCCTCGGGCACCAGCAGTCCCATCCCCAGCAGGCGGTAGCGCAGGCCGTCGAGGGCGACCCCCGTCCCCACCGTACGGCGCAGCTCCGGCACGGAGCAGGAGCCGCCCCGCTCCCTGAGCGCGTCGAGAACCGCCTGTTCGACCGGTTCCGCGGGCGACAGGGCGCCCATCACGAGGCTGACGTGGCCGCCCCTGGCGACCCGGATGGAGCCCGCCCTGGCCAGCATGCCGAGCGCGGTGTTGACCACCCTGAGCGGCCCACCGGCCAGATAGGCCAGCTCGTAGGGGCCGAGGGGCGCGCCCGTACCCGAGGGGACGGCCGAGAGCACCCTGCGATGCTCGCTCCGCAGCGTCACCGCGGTGGTCCAGACGGCCGCCAGGAGGGTGACGCTCACGACGAGCAGTGTGAATTCCATGTCCGCCTCCGGGGGAAAGGCAAGGCGTGTGCGTGTGACTGTTCTGTCTGGTAGACGTGGGGAACGTCCCCGAGGTTGCGCCGAACCGCCTTTTTGTCGCCGCCGTCTTTCCCTACCCCCGTACGGCACCCGCATGACACGACACGCCGGTCCCGGTACGTGCCCACGGGGGGCCGGGCCGTACCGGGACCGGCGTTTCGGGAAACCGAGGTCAGCCCAGGCGCTCGACCAGCGCCCGGTACTCGTCCCAGAGTTCCCTCGGCAGGTGGTCGCCGAAGGTCTCGAAGAAGGACGGGATCAGCGCCGCCTCCTCCCGCCAGACCTCCTCGTCCACGGTGAGCAGGGTGCGCAGGTCCTCGGCGGGGATGTCGAGGCCGTCGGTGTCCAGCTCGGCGGGCAGCAGGCCGATGGGCGTCCGCACCGCCTCCGCCTCGCCGTTGAGGCGGTCCACGATCCACTTCAGGACGCGGCTGTTCTCCCCGAAGCCCGGCCAGATGAACCGGCCGTCCTCGCTCTTGCGGAACCAGTTCACGTAGTAGACCCGCGGGAGGGAGACGCCCTCGCGCTTGCCCAGGCCGACCCAGTGGGCGAAGTAGTCGCCCATGTTGTAGCCGCAGAACGGCAGCATCGCGAACGGGTCGCGGCGCAGCTCACCGACCTTGCCCTCGGCCGCCGCGGTCTTCTCCGAGGCGATGTTGGCGCCGATGAACACGCCGTGGTTCCAGCTCAGCGACTCGGTCACCAGCGGTACGGCGCTGGCCCTGCGCCCGCCGAAGAGGATGGCCGAGATCGGCACTCCCTTCGGGTCCTGCCACTCGGGGGCGATGGTCGGGCACTGCCCGGCGGGCACGGTGAAGCGGGCGTTGGGGTGGGCGGCGGGCTCGTCGCTGTCCGGCGTCCAGTCGCGGCCCCGCCAGTCGGTCAGGTGCGCGGGCGGCTCGTCGGTGAGACCCTCCCACCACACGTCGCCGTCGTCGGTGAGGGCGACGTTGGTGAAGATGCTGTTGCCCCAGAGGGTCCTGATCGCGTTGGCGTTTGTCGTCTCGCCGGTGCCGGGGGCGACGCCGAAGAACCCGGCCTCGGGGTTGATGGCGTACAGGCGGCCGTCGTCGCCGAAGCGCATCCAGGCGATGTCGTCGCCGACCGTCTCGACCTTCCAGCCGGGGATGGTCGGCTGGAGCATGGCCAGGTTGGTCTTGCCGCAGGCGCTCGGGAAGGCCGCCGCGATGTAGCGGGTCTGCCCCGAGGGAGGCGTGAGCTTGAGGATGAGCATGTGCTCGGCGAGCCAGCCCTCGTCCCGCGCCATCGTGCTGGCGATGCGCAGGGCGTAGCACTTCTTGCCCAGCAGCGCGTTGCCGCCGTAGCCGGAGCCGTACGACCAGATCTCGCGGGTCTCGGGGAAGTGGCTGATGTACTTCGTCGAGTTGCACGGCCACGGCACGTCGGCCTGGCCGGGTTCGAGCGGCGCGCCGACCGAGTGGACGGCCTTGACGTAGCCGCCGCGCTCCTCGATGAGCCGCAGCGCCCGCTCGCCCATCCGCGTCATGATCCGCATGGAGACCACGACGTACGGCGAGTCCGTGATCTCGACGCCGAGCTGGGAGATCTCACCGCCGAGCGGCCCCATGCAGAACGGCACGACGTACATCGTGCGCCCACGCATGCAGCCCTTGAAGAGCCCGGCGAAGGTCCGGCGCATCTCGTCGGGGGCGATCCAGTTGTTCGTGGGACCCGCGTCCTGCTCGCGCTCGGAGCAGATGTAGGTCCGGTCCTCGACGCGGGCGACGTCCGTGGGGTCGGAGGCGGCGTAGAAGCTGTTCTGCCGCTTGGCCAGGCGGGTGAACGTTCCCTGCTCGACCAGCAGGTTCGTCAGGCGGGTCCACTCGAACTCCGAGCCGTCACACCACTCGATCCTGTCGGGCTGGGTGAGCTCGGCGATCTCCTTGACCCACGCGGCCAGCTCCTCGTGGGTGGTCGGACTGGGGGCGGTTACGTCCTCGATAACGGACACGGGCACGGCTCCTTACACTCCTCAGGGCCACGTCATCATTGACGACCAAACCGCCGTTAATCCAATTGGCATAGACCAGTGAATAGCGGCTGTCCGTCGTGGCAACGGCTCCGCACCGCCCGTGGCCAGCGGCATCAGGGCAGGCAGGAGTCATGGTGTTCCGGGTGACCTACCCAAAAGAAGCGACATTAAAGGAGCGTGTTCAGGAAGTGGTTTAGGCCATTAACAATGGTCTAAACCAATCACAGGACAGGTTCAGACCAATTTCGGGCCGTTTTCCCTGGCCCGCCTCAGGAACCGATGTCGGGCCCCGAGGCGCGAACCCGGTCCACGTGCTGGAGCGCGTCACGCAGATCTGCCAGCCAGGTGTCGGTGTGGGTGCCGACCAGGCGCACGCACCAGGCGAGCGCGTCACTGCGGCTGCGGGCGACCCCGGCGGCCACGAGCGTGTCCAGGACGCGCCGCTCCGACTGACGCAGGCGTGTCATCACCGGAACCGAGAGTGTGGTGAACATCACCGTCTCGTCACCCACGGCGACGCCCCAGGAGACCTTCCTGCGGAAGCGGTGCTCGGCCTCCCTGGCGATCTCGACGCGCCGCTCCCTGGTCTCCTCACGGAAGCGCTGGATGCCGCCCTCGACGGCTGCGGCCCGCTCGACCTCGGAGACCCCCTCCACGGGCGCGGGTACGGCGAGCCTGCCGACGACCGCGATCTCCTCGCGGTCGAGCACGATCTCAGGACGCCCGTCGAACCACTCCTCGGGCAGCCGCCCGGAGAACCAGCCCCGCAGCTTCTCCACTGCTTCGTCACTATCCATGTAATGGAGATTACGTCGCTTCATCCTCGGGGACCATAGTCGGCCCCCAATCGGGACATACAGGCCTCCTGTGGCACTCGTTGCAGTGTTCACACCTGTCACCTAGACGCGACAATCGGCACATGAGCTCACCTCCGCGCCCCGAGGGACTACGCGAACGCAAGAAGGCCAGAACCCGGCGAAACATCCAGGAACAGGCACTGCGCCTCTTCGCCGAGCAGGGCTACGACGAGACGACCGTCGAACAGATCGCGGAGGCCGCGGAGATCTCGGCGAGCACCTTCTTCCGGTACTTCCCCACGAAGGAGGACGTCGTCGTCCAGGACGACCACACCCCCCTGCTGATGACGGAACTGGCCACCCAGCCCTCGGACCTCGCCCCGGTCCCCGCGCTGCGCGCCGCCGTACACACCGCCTTCACCAGGCTCGCCCCCGAGGAGGAGGCGCAGATCCTCGCCATGACCAGGCTCCAACTGCGCCACGCCGCACTGCGCGCCAGGGCCGTGGACAGCATGATCTGCACGATCGACACCCTCGCCGAGGCCCTCGCGGGACGCCTCGGCCGCCGCAGCGGCGACCCGCTGAGCCGTACGGCCGCGGGCGCGGTGGTCGGCGCGATCCTGCCCGCCCTGTTCGGCTGGGCCGAGTCCGGCGGCGTAACCCGCCTCGCCGACACCATCGACGAAGCCCTCGCCCTCCTGGAGACGGGCCTCAGGGTCTAAAGCGTGAGGAGTCTGGCTTTACCGGCGCCGTGCGTGAAGAGTGTCGGCTTGGGCGCGTCGGTGATCTGGACTGAGGAGTGACGGAGCGAAGCGGAGGAACGACGAGGGAAGTCACCGACTTCAGGCGCCCAAGCCCGCGACGCCGCAGGCGGAGCAAAAAAACACAGCCAGCTATCTAACCTGGGCCGCCACCTGGGGGCTGATGCGGACGGCGCCGGCGAAGTTGCGGGTGCTGATGGGGACGATCTTGACCACGTCGCCGGTCCTCGGCGCGTGCAGCATCTTGCCGCCGCCCCAGTAGATCGCCACGTGGGAGACGTAGCCCGGGTTGGTCGGGTCGTTCCGCCAGAACAGCAGGTCGCCCGGCTGAGCCTGGGAGAGTTCGATCCGGGGGCCGGAGACGAACTGCTGGTGCGTCACCCTAGGGACCCGGATGCCCGCCTGGGCGTAGGCCCACTGGACGAGGCCGGAGCAGTCGAAGGTGTCGGGGCCCTCGGCGCCCCACACGTAGGGGCGGCCGAGTTTGCCGACCGCGGCGGTGAGGACGGTCCTGATCTGCGGCACGGTCAGGAAGGCGCCCGCGGACCAGACGGTGCGCCTCGGCGCGGTGAACACCGGGTTGATCGTGGCGACCTGGCTGCCCTTGGGCAGGACGCGCAGCAGCTTGTGGCGCAGTTCCGCGGAGTCGGCGCCGGGCGCGCTCACCACCAGCGCGTTGTCCTGGGGGAAGCCCAGGGAGCGCGCGGTCTGCTGGGAGACGACGGCGTCGATGGCGCCCATGCCCATGGTCGCGTAGGCGCCGACGCGCAGGCTCGTCCTGGAGGTGGAGACCGTCTTGCCCAGCGACATGCCGCCGTCGTTGCCCAGGACGAAGGAGACGACGAGTTCTCCAGCGGAGACGTTGCGCCAGAGCCGGTCGGAGCGCGCGGTCGGTTTGGGGGTGAAGGCACGGAACGTCGAGGGGTTGACCCCCAGCGTCTGCACCCGCTTGCCGTCGAGGACGACCTCCGCGGCGTCGGCGCGTTCCACGGCCTTCACGCCGGACAGCCGGTTCACCTTCGACACGACCGCCGCGCCGAGCGGCTTGTTCGTCACGACGAACAGGTGCGGCTTGCGGATCGTGGTCAGCGGGGCGACGGGGGCCGGTGGGGTCGGCGCCGGGGTGGGGACGGCCACCGGGGCCGTCGCCGTGTTCTGCGGAACCTCCTGGAGCGCGCCCTGGAGGGTCTGCCTGGCGACGGGCCTGCGCGGGGAGGTCACCGGGGAGTCGTCGGGCAGTTGCAGGACGACCACCACGGTCGCCGCCAGGACGACCACGACGAGCGCCACCACGATGGGCACGACGGGACGCGACGTGCGGGCCTCGCCGTACCCGATGCGGGGGCGTGGACTGTAGGCGAGGTCCTGCCTGGCCTCGTCGATCAACCGGGAGACACGCGTCCGCCTGTCGGGCACGACATCTTCCCTTCCACCCGTCCGGATCTCCACCCGTTCGGATCCGCCCTACGTAGGGTGCCGTACACCACGCCACAATGCACGGGAACTCACCAAAACACTCCAAACACGACACGCTGTGCAGCGGCGGCGGGGTTTCGGCCGGCCTGAAAGGCCCTGGACATGGCTATCCGCCGGGACCCGGTCCCGGCGGATCAGCTGCTGGTCCTGTGCGAGATCAGTTGCCGATGTACGGCACGGCCTCGATGATCTCGACCGTGTTCGAGCGGCCGTTCGGCATGGTGTAGGTGGCCTTCTCGCCGATCTTCTTGCCGTTGATCGCCGCCCCCAGCGGCGACTTGGGCGAGTAGACGTCGATCGGGGCACCGCTCTCCTCGCGGGACGCGAGAAGGAAGGCGACCTCCTCGTCCTCTCCCTCGAACCGGACGGTCACGGTCATGCCTGGCCCGACCACGCCCTCGGCGCGGGGGGCCTCGCCGACCTTCGCGCTGTCGATGATCTGACGGAGGTGGAAGATGCGGGCCTCCATCTTGCCCTGCTCGTCCTTGGCGGCGTGGTAGCCGCCGTTCTCCTTCAGGTCGCCCTCTTCCCGGGCGGCTTCGATCTTTTTCGCGATGTCGACACGCCCGGGCCCCGAGAGGTACTCAAACTCCGCCTTCAGGCGGTCGTACGCCTCCTGAGTTAGCCAGGTGACGCTCTCGTTTTGGGAGTCGGCCACGGGTTCTCCTTGCTTCCTCTGTGGGGCTTGGTACTGGGGGTTGCGCTCGTTCGAATTTCGACAGGCTAACAAGTTAACCGCTCGAACGCTTCCCCAAATGTCTCACTATACGAGATAGCAGTAGTGAACATCGCCGGAAGTAGCCTGGCTACTGGTCTCTAGCCTCTCGGTAAGGCGGACATACCCCTCACCAGCGGGAATATTGACCTCTCGACTGCCGACCTCGACATGATCCACATCCGTGGCCCTGATCCTGCACACGGCGGCCCGGCCGGATGGCTTGACCACTTCGAAGGTGATCTGCAGAGAATCTCCGCGGCTGGTGTCGAACGCGACGACCTGGTCGATGACCTCGGTGTTGCCCTTGGACGCCCACATGACGTATCCCCAGCCTCCTGCACAGACCGCGCAGAGGATCGCGATCACGACGTGCACGACGAAGCGCCCCCTGCGCTCCGGACGGTCGGGGAAGTCGTCCGGGGTGCCGAGCACGGGGCCGGTCTGACGGCCCGTCCCGGCCTCGCTGGTGGCCATGCGGAATCTCCCTGCGCTACCTCGGTGTTATCCAAGACAATTGTCTCTCGCGGGGGCCTTGCCCTCGCGACCGCCCAAGAGAAACTAACCTCTCTCTAGAGTGACCCAGCCCAACCCGGGGAGCGGTGCGGCAGGCGGGGGCCGAGGACGTCGCGGCGAGGTGCGTCCGTACGGCCCGCGCGAACCCGAGCGCGACCGACGAAGAGGAGACATCGAGCCCGTGAGTGCACCGCTGAGGCTGATGGCAGTTCACGCGCATCCCGACGACGAGTCGAGCAAGGGTGCCGCGACCATGGCGCGCTACGTCGCCGAGGGCGTGGACGTGCTCGTCTGTACCCTCACCGGAGGGGAACGCGGCTCGATCCTCAACCCCAAGATGGACCGTCCCGACATCCTGGAGAACATCGGGGAGGTCAGGCGCCTGGAGATGGAGCGCGCGAGGGAGATCCTCGGCGTCGGGCAGCGCTTCATGGGCTTCGTCGACTCCGGTCTTCCCGAGGACGAGAACGAGCCGCTGCCCGAGGGCTGCTTCGCCCTGCAGCCGCTGGAGATCGCCGCCGCGCCGCTGGTCGCCGCGGTGCGCTCGTTCAGGCCGCACGTCATCCTCACCTACGACGACGACGGCGGCTACCCGCACCCCGACCACATCATGACCAACCGCGTCTCGGTCGAGGCCTTCGAGGCGGCGGGCGACCCCGACCGCTACCCGGAGGCGGGCGAGCCCTGGCAGCCGCTCAAGCTCTACTACCAGATGGGCTTCACCAGGGAGCGCTTCGAGGCGCTGCACGAGGCGATGAACACCCGCGGCATGGGCTCGCCGTACGCCGACTGGATCTCCCGCTGGGAGGACAGGCCGGAGAAGTGGCCGGTGACCACCCGGGTGCCCTGCGGGGAGTACTTCGAGCTCCGTGACCAGGCGCTGCTGGCGCACGCGACCCAGGTGGATCCGGACGGCTTCTGGTTCGTCTGCCCGCGTGAGCTCCAGGAGGAGATCTGGCCGACGGAGGACTACCACCTGGCCCGCTCCCTGGTCGACACCACGCTCCCGGAGACCGACCTGTTCGCGGGCATCCACGCCGCGGAGATCTCCCCCGCCTGCCACTGAAGTCCGTTATGTCCCGCCGAAGGCCTCCGGAGGCGGGACCACGGGGCCGGGGTGGCAGACTTGAAGGGTGCCTACAGACCCGAACTCTCTCAACGACCTGGTCAGCCCCGGCCTGCTGGGCTTCCTGATGGTGGCCGCGCTCGGACTCGCCCTCTACCTGCTCGTCAAGTCGATGCGGCGGCAGATCTCCAGGATCGAGGTGCCGTCCGAGGCCGAGCTGAGGCAGCAGGACAGGGACGGCGCCAAGCAGGTCTCATGACCAGGCGCGCTCAAGGGCCTTCGGCAGGCCCCAGCGCCCCAGCGGGGTGAGCACCTCGCTCTTGTCCACGATGCCCAGGCAGGCCCACAGCGGCGTCACCGAGCTGAACAGGGTCTCGGCCGCCTCCAGGTCCTCCGGGTCGTCCATCTGGACGTCGATGTCCTCCGACTCGGCGATGAACCTGGCGATCCGCTCCGGTGAGGCCAGCACCCCGGGCCCCCGCCTGGCCAGCGTCGCGACCACGGCCAGCCAGTCGGCGTGGTGGATGGCGCACAGCGCGGCCAGCACCGCGTCCTCGTGGCTCAGGTCACCGTCCAGGTCGGCGAACTCCTCGGGGACGTCGTCGTCCTCCGGCAGGTCGGAGACCGGTCCCGCGATGCCCGCGGTGACGCTCAGCCACAGTTCCTCGTCGTCGGCGGGAAGCGGCTCCCCCTCATAACCGGCGCAGGCCCGCAGCACGTTTCCCGGATAGCCGGGGTCGGCCAGCACCTCGCGCAGCCGTACGCACGCCGCCCGCAGATCCGCGGCGGGCCGTACGGGGGCGGGCAGCTCGGACAGGATGCGCCGCAGCTCGCCGAGCGCGAACGCCTCCTCCTCGTCCCAGGCCGCGAACAGCTCCTCGTCCTGCTCGTCGCTCACCGCGATCCCCGGCACCCGCCCGTCGGGCAGCGGGCCGTTGAGCCAGCGTTCCTGCAGGTCCTCGTAGGCCTCCCTGGCCCGTTCGTCCCGCCGCGCGAGCGCGTCGGGGTCGATCTCCCCGGCGGCGACGCGTTCTTCGAGGAAGGTGACCAGGCGCTGGAACATCTCCCTGGCGATCGGTCCCCGTTCGTCCTCCTCGGGCCAGACGAAGAAGCTGCGGGTGAGCAGGAGGGGTTCCGTACCGGTCGACTCAAGCCATCGCTGCACGTCACCGACCGTCGCGTTGCCGGACTCGATCGCGCCAAGCGTCGTCTTGGCCGAGTCCCAGAAGGGGGGAGACAGCGGGTTGCCCAGCGCCGCCAGCGCCCGCCGCAGGTCGGGGACTGCCACAAGAGCCACTCCCGAGGGTACGGCGAGCAGCGCGCGGGCCACGTCACGACGGGTCAGCTCGGAGGCGGGCCGTCCCGCGTGCACACAGACGTAGTCGAGATCCACGCCCAGTGAGCCTACGCGCGAAGCCGCGCGAACACACCTCCCACCCCGTAAACTTCCTCCCCGCGTCCAAAGAGGGATCCGCGGGACACCTCACCCCATCCCTCCGGAAGCTTTTCCCCGGCGCCCGGCAAAGCCATCGAGAAAGCGCGAATTCCTCATTAGTGGCTTTTAACCTATCAAACCACGGCCATGACTAATAGTCATGATTTTTTGCCAAACTCCTGTTAGATCATGATTATCGCCTTTTGATCAGTCTCGGCGATCTTCGAGACATCAGGAGTACCCGTGTTACGACCCCCCAGAACCGTCGCCGCGGCGACACCCCTCGCCGTGATCCTCTCCCTCACGGCGACCCTCGTGACCGCCACCCCCGCCCACGCGGCCGATCCACCCGCCGTCGAGCCCCGCGCGGGAACCGACGCCCCCGCCCTGGTCAGCGGCCTGAGCGAGGCCCCGGTCGGCGGCGATCCCGTCGCCGTCGCCCGGCGTCACCTCCGCCAGGGCCGGTACGGCATCGCGGACGTGAACACCGACCTGGTCCCCGTCGACGTGGTCCGTGACGGCTCGGACGAGACCGTCCGGTTCGAGCAGCGCTACCAGGGCATCCGCGTGTTCGGCGCCAACTACCTCGTGCAGATGACCAGGGAGGGCGACGCCCACCGGGTCACCGGAGCGGGCGGCCGGTTCCTCACCGAACTGGATGTTTCGACCACACCGAAATTCCCGGAAAGGCTCGCCCTCGACGTCGCGCGCTCCCGGGCGGCGGCACGGACGGGCGGTGACGGCGGTGGCAGGGACACGCTCACCGCGACCTCCGGCGGGCTCGTCGTCATCCCCACCGGCAAGGGCCTGCTCGCCTGGAAGGTGACCGTCGCCGGGACCGACACGCGCAGGCACCTGCCGCTGCTCACCGACGTCTACGTCAACGCCGGGACCGGCACCCCGCTGTTCGCCTCCGACCGGATCCGCACCGCCGCCGAGGGACCGATCACCACCACCGGCACGACCGTGCGCGACAAGACCGTGCCGATCAACGCCTACCAGCGGGCCGACGGCAAGTACGAACTGCGCGACCGCACCCGGTGGGACGGCACCACGGGCGAGATCGTCACCTACGACGCGCAGGGACGCGACGTCTCGCGCTTCCAGGGCACCCTGCCGCAGGACACCCCCGTCGTCTCCTCCGACGTCCCGACCTTCACCGGCACCGCCGCGCAGATCGGCGCGGTGGACGCGCACTGGGGCGCGGGCCAGGTCTACGAGTACTACCGTCGTCTCGGCCGTGACGGGCTCGACGGCAGGGGCGGCTCGATGGTCTCGGTCGTCAACGTCACCTCCTACGGCGAGCCGTACATCAACGCCTTCTGGGACGGCACGAAGATGGTCTACGGCGGGGGCGGCGAGCAGTACTACTCGCTGGCCTCGGCGCTGGACGTGGTCGGCCACGAGATGACCCACGGCGTGGTCGAGCACACCGCCAACCTGGTCTACTTCGGCCAGTCCGGCGCGATGAACGAGGGCATCGCCGACTACTTCGGCAACGCCATCCAGGTCGAGGCCGAGGGGATCGACCCGGCGGGCCCCGACGCGGGACTGCTCGGCGAGTCGCTCTGCCGTACCGGCACACCGCGTCAGTGCGCCTTCCGGGACCTCAACGACGGGCGCGTCGCCGCCGACGACTACGTGGACGCGACCGGCCGGATCGACAGCGCGGGCGTCCACCTCAACTCGACGATCTTCAGCGGCGCGCTGTGGGACATCCGCGAGAAGCTCGGCGCGAAGGCCGACAAGATCGTGCTCAAGGCCCTGTCGGAGTACATGACCCCGCTCGACGACTTCACCGACGGCAGGCGGGCCGTGCTGGCGGCGGCCGTACGGTCCCGGCTCGGCGCGCGTGACCTGCTGGTGGTCGCGCGGGCCTTCGACGCCCACGGCATCAGGAACGGCTGGGAGCACCGCGTCGCGACCGACCACGACGTCCTGCTGCGCGGCATCACCGACTACTACGCCCAGCCGGACGCGGCGGGTGAGCGCTACGTGGTCACCAACTCCTCGGCCGACCTGACGGCCCCCAGCGCCGTCTACACCGGCAAGGTTCGTGGCGGCAAGGTCGAGCGGCTCTCGGCGCCGAGCGAGCTGTCGGTCTACGACCCCGTGACGGACGGCAGGAACGCGGCGTGGATCACCTACGCGGAGACGGCGGACGGCTGGAAGACCCAGGTGTGGGCCAGGCCGCTCGACCGCTCCCGGCCGCAGCGGCTGGTCTACGAGGGCGACGGCGACGTGCTCAACGCGGCGGTCGAGGGCGACACCGTCGCCTACTCGGTCTGGGACTCCGCGACGGGCGGCTACGACCTGTGGGTCAAGAAGGGCGAGGCCGCCCCGGTCAACGTGACGCCGCAGGCCGGGATCTACAGCAGGGCGCCGTCGCTCAGCAAGGGACGGCTCGCCTACATCAAGCTGTACCTGTGGGAGGGCGGCCCCCGCCGCATGGTCATCACCACCCGTGACCTCGCCACGGGCCAGGAGACGGACCTGCCCGCCCCGCAGAGCCCGCCCAACGTGATCGGGCTGGTGATCGGCCCTGTGCTGACCGGCACCTCCCTGTTCTGGCTCCAGGACGCCCAGCAGGACGGCCTCCAGGGCATCATGCGCGCCAACGCCGACGGCAGCTCCCCGGTCGCGCTCACCCCCGACGACGCCACGGCGCCGGAGCTGCTGGACATGGACGCCACGGACACGGCCATCACCTACAGCGTCTATCCCGACCTGACGGTGGTCACCAACGAGAACCTGCCCAAGATCACGCAGATCCCCGCCAGGGGCGGCAAGGCCGTACGGGTCACCTGTAACCGGGGCGAGCAGGCACAGTTCGCGGCGGTCGAGGGCAGCAGGGTGATCTGGATCGACGGCACCGCGGCCCAGGTCGACCTCGCGACCCGGGCTCACCCGAGGGGAACCTGCCGGGCCGCGTGAGCCGTACCGGACCGTTCACCGGACGCGGGGGCGCCCGGTGAGCGGTTCCATGGGCGGTATCAGATGGATCCGCCGTTAAAGTGTGATGATGTACGTACGGCAGTCCGACAAGCTGACCAACGTCTGCTACGACATCCGCGGTCCTGTACCGAAGCGCGCGGCAGAGCTGGAGTCCCAGGGTCACCACATCCTCAAGTTGCACATCGGCAACCCGGCTCCCTTCGGCTTCGAGGCTCCCGAGGAGATCCTGCAGGACGTCATCCGCAACCTGCCGGTCTCGCACGGCTACGGCGACTCCAAGGGCATCCTGAGCGCCCGCAGGGCCGTCGTGCAGCACTACGAGGGGCACGGCTTCCGCGATCTCGACGTGGAGGACGTCTACCTCGGCAACGGCGTCTCCGAGCTGATCGTGATGGCGATGCAGGCGCTGCTCAACAACGGCGACGAGGTGCTCGTCCCCTCCCCGGACTACCCGCTGTGGACGGCCGCGGTCTCGCTCAGCGGCGGCACCCCCGTCCACTACGTCTGCGACGAGAGCGCCGACTGGCTGCCCGACCTCGACGACATCACCGCGAAGATCACCGACAGGACGAAGGCCCTGGTGATCATCAACCCGAACAACCCGACGGGCGCGGTCTACCCGCCCCGGTTGCTCGAAGGCCTCGCCGAACTGGCCCGCAGGCACGGTCTCGTCGTCCTCGCCGACGAGATCTACGACCGGATCCTCTACGACGGCGCCGTCCACACCTCGATCGCGGCGCTGGCCCCCGACCTGTTCTGCCTGACCTTCTCCGGCCTGTCGAAGACCTACCGGGTGTGCGGCTACCGCTCCGGCTGGATGGTGCTCTCCGGTCCCCGGGAGCGGGCCTCGTCCTACATCGAGGGCCTCGACATCCTGGCCAACATGCGCCTGTGCCCCAACGTCCCCGGCCAGCACGCCATCCAGGCCGCCCTGGGCGGCCACCAGAGCATCGACGATCTCGTACGGCCCGGCGGCCGCCTGTGCGAGCAGCGCGACCGCGCGTGGAAGCTGCTCAACGACATCCCCGGGGTGAGCTGCGTCAAGCCGCTGGGCGCGCTGTACGTCTTCCCCAGGCTCGACCCCGAGGTCTACCCGATCGTCGACGACGTCCGCTTCGCCCTCGACCTGCTCGAACGGGAGAAACTCCTCATCGTCCAGGGCACCGGCTTCAACTGGCCGAGCCCCGACCACTTCCGCCTGGTCACCCTCCAACACGCCGACGACCTCGAAGACGCCATCAGCCGCCTCAGCGGCTTCCTGTCCACCTACCGTCAGTAGCTCCGGTCTAGGGTGGAGGGGAACGGCCAGACGGGGCCCGGGCAGGAGAGGTCTTATGAACCGGCTGAAGGACGCGACCAGCCCCTACCTGCTGCAGCACGCCGACAACCCCGTCGAGTGGTTCGAATGGGGTGAGGACGCCTTCGCCGAGGCCCGGCGCCGGGATGTGCCGCTGCTGATCTCCGTGGGGTATTCGGCGTGTCACTGGTGTCATGTCATGGCTCACGAGTCGTTCGAGGACCCGGCCACCGCGGCGATGATGAACGAGCGGTTCGTCAACGTGAAGGTGGACCGTGAGGAGCGGCCCGACGTGGACGCGGTCTACATGGCGGCGACCCAGGCCATGACCGGTCAGGGCGGCTGGCCGATGACGGTCTTCGCCACCCCGGACGGCCACCCCTTCTACACCGGGACCTACTTCCCGAAGGCGCACTTCCAGCGGCTGCTCGCCGGGGTCTCCAACGCCTGGGAGGGCGACAGGGAGACGGTCGTCGGGCAGAGCTCGACGATCGTCGAGGCGCTGAACGAGCGCAGCGCGCTGCCCACGGGACCGCTGCCCACGGCCAGGACGCTCGCCGAGGCCGTCGAGACGCTCGGCCGCTCCTTCGACCCGGTGCGCGGCGGGTTCGGCGGCGCGCCGAAGTTCCCGCCGTCGATGGCGCTGGAGTTCCTCCTCAGGTACGGCGCCGCCGCCAAGACGCCTCCCGGCGAGGAGGCCGCGGTCGTGATGGCCGAGCGGACGCTTGAGGCCATGGCCAGGGGCGGCATCTACGACCAGCTCGCGGGCGGGTTCGCCCGCTACAGCGTGGACGCCGACTGGGTGGTACCGCACTTCGAGAAGATGCTCTACGACAACGCGCTGCTGCTGCGGGTCTACACCCACTGGTGGCGCCTGACGGGCTCCGTCCTGGCCAAGCGGGTCGCGCTGGAGACCGCCGACTGGCTACTGGCCGAGATGCGCACCCCCGAGGGCGGCTTCGCCTCCGCCCTGGATGCCGACAGCGAGGGCGTCGAGGGGAAGTTCTACGTCTGGACGCCCGAGGAGGTCCGCGAGGTCCTCGGCGAGGAGGACGGCGCCTGGGCGATCGGCCTGTTCGACGTGACCGGGACGTTCGAGCACGGCACCTCGGTCCTGCAGCTGCCCGCCGACCCCGACGACGACGAGCGTTTCGCCGACGTCCGCGCCAGACTGCTGGCCGCCAGGGGCCGTCGCGTACGGCCCGGCAGGGATGACAAGGTCGTGGCCGCGTGGAACGGCCTGGCCGTCGCCGCGCTCGCCGAGACCGGAGCCGTCTTCCGGCGGGCCGACCTGGTCGAGGCGGCACGGGCCGCGGCCACGCTGATCGACGACCTCCACCTGGACAGCGACCGGCTGCTGCGCACCTCGCGCGACGGCAGGGCGGGGAGCAACGCCGGGGTCCTTGAGGACTACGGCGACCTGGCCGAGGGGCTGCTCACCCTGTACGGCGTGACCGGCGAGACCCGCTGGTTCGACCGGGCGGGCACCCTGCTCGACGCGGTGCTCGACCGCTTCTCCGACGGCTCCGGCGGGTTCTACGACACCGCTGACGACGCCGAGCGGCTCTTCCAGCGTCCGCAGGACCCCACGGACAACGCGACCCCGTCCGGCCAGTTCGCCGCCGCGGGGGCGCTGCTGACCTACGCCGCCCTGACCGGCTCGATCAGGCACAGGCAGGCGGCCGAGGAGGCCCTGGGCACGGTGACCGTCCTGGCGGGTAAGCACGCGCGCTTCGCCGGGTGGGGGCTCGCGGTCGCGCAGGCCGCCCTCGCCGGGCCCATCGAGGTCGCGGTCGTCGGCCCGGCGGGCGACCCGGCGACCACGGCCCTGCACAGGACCGCCCTGCTGTCGGCCGTACCCGGCCTGGTCATCGCGCTCGGCGAGCCCGGCTCGGCGGGGGTTCCGCTGCTTGAGGGGCGCGGGCTGGTCGGGGGGCTTCCCGCGGCGTACGTGTGCCGGGGGTTCACCTGCAGGATGCCGGTGACGACCCCCTCGGCGCTGAAGACCGAACTGCTCTCCTAGGAACCGGGTCTAGTTCGGGCGGGACTGGGTGACGTTGTCCTGGGCCGGAGCCTGGTCCCTGCCGCCGATGCCCGTCTCGTCGCCGTTGCCCTGATCAGTGCCGTTGTTCTTCCCGTTGCCCGAACCGTTGCCCGGCCCCTTGCCGTTGCCTGAACCGTTGCCGTTGCCGTTGCCCTGGTTGTTGCCCGGGCCGTTGCCGCCGTCGCCGGTGCCGGGGCCGTCGCCGTCCGGTCCCTCGTCCGTGCCGTCGGGCTCGGAGGTGTCGTCGGGGACCGGGGGCGTCGTCGCCTCGGATCGCCGGGGCGGCGCGACCGTCTCGTCCTGGGTGCCGTCCCCCGCGTCGTCGTCGGTGTCCGAGCGGTAGGTGTCGCCGTAGTTGGAGTAGCCGTAGTTGGACGGCTCGGCGAACTCCTTGACCGGCTTGCCCTCCATCGCCTCCGTCATGAACGCGCGCCAGATCTGGGCCGGGTACGTCCCGCCGTACAGGGCGCTGCCGTCGACGACGACCGGCTTGTTGTCGTCGCGGAACATGTCCACGGCCGTCGCGAGCTGCGGGGTGAACCCGGCGAACCACACCGAGGCCGACCTGTCTGTGGTGCCGGTCTTCCCGGCGACCGGGCGGTCGTAGAGGCGGGCGGCGGAGCCGGTTCCGGCGGTGACGACCTGGGTCAGCGCGTAGGTGGCGTCGATGGCGGTCTGCTCGGCGAAGGCCCGGCTGCCCCTGGCCTCGATCCTGGTGGTCTTGCCGTTCGCGTCGGTGATCGAGCGGATCACGTGGGCCTCGTGGTGGACGCCTCCCGCGGCGAAGGTGGCGAAGCCGGAGGCGTTCTGCACGGCGCTCACCGAGGCGACGCCCAGCGGGAGCGTGGCGGCCGAGCTGTGCGGGGCGAGCTGGTCGGCGGGGATGCCCGCCTTCTCCGCGGTCTCGACGACCTTGTCCAGGCCGACCTTCTGCCCGAGGTCCACGAAGGCGGTGTTGACCGAGCTCTGCGTCGCCTTGACCAGGTTGATCTGCCCGTAGGAGTATCCGCCGGAGTTGGGAATGCCCTCGCCGTCTGTGGTGATCCGCAGCGGGGAGTTGCCGTCCACCCGGGTGTCGAGGCCGAGGCCGCTGTCCAGGGCCGCGGCCAGCGTGTACGCCTTGAAGGTCGAGCCCGCCTGGACCTTGGCGCCGAAGGCGTTGTCGTAGGGCTGCTTCCTCCAGTCACGCCCGCCGTAGAAGGCGACGACCTCGCCGTTCTCCGGATCGACGGCGGCCAGGCCGGTGCGGACCTCCTTGGGGGTGCTCTCCGGCAGGACGGAGGTGACGGCCCGCTCGGCGGCGGCCATCAGGTCCTTGTCGAAGGTCGAGACGATCTTCAGGCCGCCCTGGTTGATGTCCTCGTCGGTGTATCCCCTGGTCCTCAGCTCGGCGGCGACCTGGTCGAGCATGTAGCCCTCCTGCCCCTTGGGGGCGAAGATCGGCCGGGGCTTCTTGAGCGGGGGGAACAGGGTCGTCGCCGCCTGCTCCGCGGTGAGGGCGCCGGTCAGCCGCATGCCGTCGACCACCGAGCGCCAGCGGGCCCTGGCCGCGTCGAGGTCGGCTCCCTCGGGGTTGGCGAACCGGGAGGGCTGCTGGATCACGGCGGCGAGGTAGGCGCCCTCGGCGACGGTCAGCCTGCTGACGTCCTTGCGGAAGTAGGCGTCGGCCGCGGCCTGGATGCCGTCGGCGTTGCGGCCGAAGTAGATCGTGTTGAGGTACTGCTCAAGCACCCAGTCCTTCGACTTCGACTGGTCCACCTTCAGAGAGATCATGATCTCTTTGAGCTTGCGGACAATGGAACGTTCCTGGCTCAGACCGCTGTAGTAGTTGCGGACCATCTGCTGGGTGATCGTCGAGCCGCCCTGGAGCTGCTGGCCGGTCAGCGTCGACCACATGGCACGGACGGTACCGGTGAGGGAGATGCCCTGGTCCTGGTAGAAGGAGCGGTTCTCCGCGGCGATGACGGCGTTCCTGACGTGCTCAGGAACCTGGTCGAGCGGCACGCGCTTGCGGTTGACGCCCTGCCTGGCCAGCACGGTCTTGCCGTCGCGGTAGTAGATCACCGATCCCTGGGCGGTCGCCTGCGGCTGGGTGCTGCCGGGGATCGGCGTCATCGCCCAGGCGAGCGCGAAGGCGCCGACCATGGAGAGCACGAGGGCGCCGAAGGCGATGAGAGCGATCTTCAGGAGCCTTCTCCTGGGCCCGGTCCTGCCCGCCCTCGCTCGGTCCTTGAGCACGCGTCCCCCTGTCCCGTTCGCGGCCGACCCCCCGCCGGCCGCACGGAACCGTAAGGGTAAACGATGCATAACGGTGTCTGAGCCTTGCTTGGGATAGTACGGCTAGCCCTTCGCCTGGCGTGGGGCGTCGGCCACCAAAGGAAGGACCCGGTATGGCACGGGTGTGTCCAAGGCGATGACCGAGGAGGTCCTGACCACGCCGTGGACCTCGACGATCAGGTCGATCACCCGTTGCAGGTCGGCGTTGCTGCGGGCCACGACCCGGCAGTGCATGTCATCGCCACCGGTGATCGTGTGGACCTCCAGCACCTCGGGGATGGCGGCGAGCTGGTCGGCGACGGGGACGTGTCCGCTGATCTGGCGGATCTGCAGGGTGACGAACGCCGTCACGACGTAGCCGAGGGCCGCGGGGTCCACGTCGGGGCCGTATCCGGTGATCACGCCCCTGGCGGCCATCCGGTCGAGGCGGGCCTGGACCGTTCCCCTGGCCACCCCGAGCCGCCGTGAGCACTCCAGGACGCCCAGCCTCGGTTCGGCGGCGAGCAGCGCGATGAGCCGCGCATCAAGGTGATCAATCGTCATTGTGTACAGAGACTCCTACGGGAGCGGCGGCCGATTGCGCATGTTGTCCACTAAACAAGCTAACTCTTGCACAACCAGCCCATCAAAACGGACAGTATCCGCATGAGCGACATCTTTCCCGTGAACGGCATGGACGCCGTGGTCTTCGCCGTCGGCAACGCCAAGCAGGCCGCCCACTACTACTCAAGCGCCTTCGGCATGCGGCTGGTGGCCTATCGCGGGCCGGAGAACGGCAGCCGCGAAGAGGTGGCCTATGTCCTCACCTCAGGAAGCGCTCGCTTCGAGTTCCGCGGAGCCGTACGGCCAGGCACCGGAGTCGCCCGGCACGTGGCGGAGCACGGAGACGGCGTGATCGACCTGGCCATCGAGGTCCCGGACGTCGAGGCGGCCTACCACGGCGCGGTCTCCCGGGGCGCCACGGGCCTCGTCGAGCCGCACACGGTCGAGGACGACCACGGCAAGGTCGTGCTCGCGGCCATCGCCACCTACGGCGAGACCCGGCACACCCTGGTCGACCGGTCCAACTACAGCGGTCCTTACCTTCCCGGCTACGCCGCGGCTGAGCCGATCGTCCCGGCGCCCGAGGTCAAGAACGGCCGGGTCTTCCAGGCCGTCGACCACTGCGTGGGCAACGTCGAACTCGGCAAGATGGACGAGTGGGTCGACTTCTACGGCCGGATCATGGGCTTCACCAACATGGCGGAGTTCATCGGTGACGACATCGCGACCGAGTACTCGGCGCTGATGTCGAAGGTGGTCGCCGACGGCAGCCGCAAGGTGAAGTTCCCGCTCAACGAGCCCGCGATCTCCAAGAAGAAGTCGCAGATCGACGAGTACCTGGAGTTCTACGGCGGACCCGGCGTGCAGCACATCGCGCTGGCCACCAACGACATCCTGGCGGCCGTCGACTACATGCGCGAGGCCGGGGTGAAGTTCCTCGACACGCCCGACTCCTACTACGACGACCCCGAGCTGCGGGCCCGTATCGGCCAGGTCAGGGCGCCGATCGAGGAGCTGAAGAAGCGCAAGATCCTCGTGGACCGCGACGAGGACGGCTACCTGCTGCAGATCTTCACCAAGCCGGTCCAGGACCGCCCGACTGTGTTCTTCGAGCTGATCGAGCGGCACGGCTCGCTCGGCTTCGGCAAGGGCAATTTCAAGGCGCTGTTCGAGGCGATCGAGCGCGAGCAGGACCTTCGCGGCAACCTCTGACCCTCCCCTGGCCGATCCGTCCCCGGGCGTCCCGCGAGAACACGCGGGCGCCCGGGTGGCCGGGAGTGTGATCTGTGGCTATACGGGGCTTGAGGGGTAATTTGTAACTCCCCTTGGCTTTGGGATAGCTGGTATGCGGTGATTCACGACTTATGGGATCATCGCCATCGGACAACTCAGGGCCTTCCTCCTGGTCCGACCAGCCACCGGGCTCCGGGCACTCCGCCGGGCCGTACGACCCGAGGCACGGATCGGGACCTCCGGGGCCCGAGTATCCGGGGTACGGCGCCGGGCCACCGCTCAGGCTCGGCGGGCGCTGGCGCCGGCTGTTCGCCGGAATCCTCGACATCATCATCGTCGGGATCATCTCCTCGCCCTTCACCTACCAGTCGTTCAACAGCGTGTGGGACACCAAGAAGGGCGTCTTCGTCCAGGTCCCCGTGCAGCACACCCTGCTGGCGAGCGTGATCGGCTTCCTCTACTACTGGCTGCTGACCGCCTTCTGGGACGGCAAGACCGTGGGCAAGAAGCTGTTCGGGCTGCGGGTGACCGACATCAGCGGGCGCAGGGTCGGCGTCGGGCAGGCCGCGATCCGCGAGCTGGTCGCGTGGGTGCTCTACGCCACCTGCTGCCTGGGATGGGTCAACCTCGCCTTCATCCTCTTCACCAGACGCAAACAAGCTCTCCACGACATGGCGGCCAAGACTCTGGTCGTGGATACCTGATCGTCCGAGGTCCCCCGTCTCGCTCGCGTAGTGTGCGACCAGAACGCCCGGTGCGACCGGGCGCGGGAGGGGGATTCGTGATCATGGCGTCCGGCAGGCTCGCCGTCGTGGCGACCGCGGTGCTCATCGGAACAATCGGCGCCACGGGGTGCTCGGCGTCGCGGGGGGACAGCGGCGCGACCACGGCCGTCGCCGACGGCTCGGCACCCGGCGACGAGGTGGCCGTCGAACAGCACCAGGGCAGGGCGGGGGCGGCCGGTATCGGCGACCCCGACTTCCCCAACGACGGCAACGGTGGCTACGACGTCGGCCACTACCGTCTCAAGATCGAATACGACCCGGAGAGGAAGCATCTCTCCGGCGTCACGACCGTCGAGGCGAAGGCGACCCAGAACCTGTCCAGGTTCGACCTCGACCTGTCCGGCTTCACGGTCGGCAAGGTCACCGTGAACGGCGCCGCCGCGCGTTTCTCCCGTTCGGGGGACGAACTCGTCGTGACCCCGTCCAGGACGATCCCCGACAGGTCGGCCTTCACCGTCGAGGTCACCTACGCGGGGCAGCCGAAGCCGGTGCGCAACTCCCCCAATCTCGGGACGTACGGGTTCATCCCCACCTCGGACGGCGCGTTCGTGACCAGCGAGCCCAACGGCGCGCGAACCTGGTTCCCCGGCAACGACCACCCGGCGGACAAGGCGCGCTATGACTTCGAGATCACCGTCCCCGAGGGCGTGACCGCGCTGGCCAACGGCGAGCAGGTCGGCAGCCCGGTCACCCAGGGCGGGAAGACGACCTACACCTGGCGGGAGAGCCACCCGATGGCGAGCTACCTCGCCACCGTGACGATGGGCAGGTTCGAGCTGCGCGAGGGGAAGACGGCCTCGGGCATCAAGAACTTCGCGGCCGTCGATCCGCGCTACAGCGGCTCGCTCAACGAGCTGTACAACCAGTCGGGCAGGATCACCGAGTACTGGAGCAAGGTGTTCGGCCCCTACCCGTTCTCCTCGACCGGTGGCGTGATCGACGACTTCCCCGCGGGCTACGCCCTGGAGAACCAGACGAAGCCGATGTACGGCGGCTTCAACCCCGGTGACGACGTCATCGCCCACGAACTGGCCCACCAGTGGTTCGGCGACAGCCTCAGCATCAGGCGCTGGAAGGACCTGTGGCTCAACGAGGGGTTCGCCACCTACGCCGAGTGGCTCTGGTCGGAGCACAAGGGCAACGCCAGCGCCGAGCGGATCTTCCGTAACCGCTACGCGGTCGACTCCGGCGCCGCCATCTGGAAGTACGCCCCGGGCCGCGCCAAGCCGGACGACCTGTTCAACGACTCGGTCTACACCCGGGGCGCCATGACGCTGCACGCCCTCAGGCAGCGGATCGGCGACCCGGCGTTCTTCAAACTGCTGAAGACCTGGAACGCCGAGCACCGGTACGGCTACGTCACGACCCCCGAGTTCGTGGCGCTGGCCGAGCGGATCTCGGGCAAGCAGCTCGACGGCCTCTTCGACGCGTGGCTGTTCACCGCGAAGAAGCCGACCACCTGGTAGGAGGCTCCGGGGTCAGTCGCAGACGACCTTGTAGCCGCCCTCGCGCAGGGACCCGAGCACCTCGTCCGAGTGGGCGGGGCCCTTGGTCTCCAGCTGTAGCTGGACCTCGGCCTCGCCCAGGTGCACCCCGAGCCGCTCGTGCGCGATGTCCAGCACGTTCGCGCCGAGCCCGGCCAGCTTGGCCAGCAGGTTGGCCAGTTCCCCGGGGCGGTCGGGCAGCGGGACCCGCAGGGTCAGATAGCGTCCGGCCGCCGCCAGGCCCCGCCTGAGGATCTTCGACAGCAGCAGCGGGTCGATGTTGCCCCCGGAGAGCACCGCGACCACGGGCGGCTCGAACACGTGGGGATGGGCCAGGATCGCGGCCACCCCCGCCACGCCCGCGGGCTCGACGACCTGCTTGGCGCGTTCGAGGCACAGCAGCAGCGCCTGGGAGATCTCGCTCTCGGAGACCGTGACGACGCTGTCCACCAGATAGTGGATCAGCTCGAAGGGCAGCTCCCCCGGCCTGCCGACCGCGATGCCGTCCGCCATGGTCGTCGCGGGCGGGATCGTGACCGGCTCGCCCCTGGCCAGCGAGGCCGGGTAGGCGGCGGCCCGCTCGGCCTGGACCGCGATGACCCGTACGCCGGGCCGCAGCGACTTGACCGCGAGCGCGACCCCGGCCGCCAGCCCGCCCCCACCGAGGGAGACCACGATCGTGCCCGTCTCGGGAAGCTGTTCCAGGATCTCCAGCCCGATGGTGCCCTGCCCGGCGATGACGTCCGGGTGGTCGAAGGGGTGGATGAACACGGCCCCCGTCCGTTCGGCGTGCTCGACGGCGCTGGTCAGGGCGCTGTCCACGGTGCTGCCCGCGAAGACGACCCGCGCGCCGTACGAGAGAGTGGCCGCCACCTTGGGCAGGGGCGCGCCCTGTGGCATGTAGACCGTCGAGGAGGTGCCGACCAGGCCGGAGCCGAGCGCGACGCCCTGGGCGTGGTTGCCCGCGCTGGCCGCGACCACGCCCCGCGCCCGTTCCTCCTCGCTCAGGCCCGCGATCCTGACGTAGGCGCCGCGCACCTTGAACGACCCGGAGCGCTGGAGGTTCTCGCACTTGAAGTACACGGGGCCGCCGATGGTCGCGGAGAGCACGTGCGAGTGCAGCAGTGGGGTGCGCAGGGCGACGTCGGCCAGCAGTTCACGGGCGGCGACCACGTCGTCGTAGGTCACCTGACGGTCTGACATGCGGGACATCCTGCCACCGTCGGGCGACTTCACTCCTCACGGCGCCGGAGGACGTCGCGTTCGGTTCGCCAGTCGGGGGCCGTGCCGTACACGGAAAAACTTGGACAAATCAAAATAACCGATCTATCAAATAGTTTGATCGCTTAAATACCTGTCCTCGCGTCAGTATGCTCGGCACATGGCAGACGACAGTGACAAGACCACCGTCGCCGAGCAGGTGTGGCGCAGCATGTTCGGATTCATCATGCACACCCGGCCCCGCAGGGACGCCGTGATCGCCGAACTCGGACTGACCCCCACCGAGGCCAAGGCGCTGGACTCCCTCGACGGGGAGACCGGCCGCACCATGAAGGAGCTGGCGGCCGAGTGGAGCTGTGACGCCTCGACCGCGACCTGGACCGTGGACCGGCTCGAACGCCTGCACATGGCGGAACGGCGCCCGCACCCCCAGGACCGGCGCGTCAGGCTCGTGGTCCTGACCCCGCTGGGCGTGACGACGAAGAACGAGATGACCAGGGAGATGAACACGACACCCCCCGAGCTGCTCGAACTCGACGAGGAGGAGCTGCGTGCCCTGCGCGCCCTGCTCTCCAGACTCCCCGGCTGACCGCGTCCGCCGTTGAATCTCGACCTTGCTTCAGGTCAACCGTCAAGACAGGAGGATCGGTGGCTAACGGCCTGTTCCGGGCCTATGGACGCTGGGTGGCGGATAAGCAATCATCGTGCGATGAAATCGCTCCCCCTCGCGTCGGGCATTCTCGGCGGCGTGCTCGTTCTCGGTGTCGCGGGCTGGATGATCTGGCAGTTACAGGAGCCGGACTCGACGGGCCTCGCGCGTGAGCCGGTCGTCGTCGTCGGCCAGAAGACGCGTGCGTCCCTGCTCCAGGCCGTCGACCAGTACCTCGAGATAGCCGACCCCAAGCGTGAGAAGCCGCAGGTCCTGGCCGCGCTGAAGCCCGAGCTCAAGCCGAAGATGATCTGTCACGAGAACCTCATCGAGGTTCGGCAGAAGAGCGAGAGCCAGCAACTGGTCGGCATCGCCGCCTCGTGTGAGGAGTACGCCAAGGTCGGGCAGAAACTCCTGGCCAGCAGCCAGTACAAGAACCTCTCGCTGCTGACCGTCGAGGCGACCGGTGAGACCTACCGGGTTCTCGACATCCAGGAGGCTCTGGAGGGCGACCTGCTGCGCTCCTCGGTGCGGGAGATGTTCTCCGCCGAGGCGGCTCCCCGGGCCCTGGAGATCAGCGAGACCGGCTTCGCCGCGCTGAGCGAGGAGAACCAGGTCGAGGGCCGCAAGGTGTTCGGCCTGCCGCAGAACGCCGAGATCCAGCTCTACAAGCCAAGCTGAGCCCCTCAGCCTGACCCGCCGCTCGCCAGGGTTCCGGACAGCCCCCACAGGTCCCGAACCCGGCGCGCGCGGTCACCACCCCCGCTGGAAAGTCCGGTCTCCAGCGGTTTTTTCATGCCTGGTCGCGGTGTCATGATGCCGATCATGAGCGGACTCATCATCCGGCCCTACCTCCCCGAAGATCGCGACGCCGTGCTCGCGCTGGCCCACCGGCTGACCGAGGGGGTCGCGCCCTGGCGGGACCCCGACGCCGTGGCCGCCGCCGTCCTCGGCTGGGTGACCGCCTCCCTGGAGTGCACCTCCCTGGAGCACGCCGACGATCACGGGACGTTCGTGGCGGTTCGCGAAGGCCGTGTCGCGGGGTTCGTCACCGTGACCACCCGCACCCACTTCACCGGCCAGCGGGACGCCTACGTCGGGGAACTCGTGGTCGCCCCCGACGCGGAGCGCACGGGCGTGGGAGGCGCCCTTGTCGGTATGGCGGAATCGTGGGCCCGCGCACGCGGCCTACATCACATGACCCTGGAAACGGGCGCCGCCAACCTCCGCGCACGCGCCTTCTACCGCGCCCTGGGTTTCACCGAGGAGGACGTACGGCTGAGCAAACCGATGCTCTGACCGGTGCCTGGATCGGGGGTTTGGTCAGGCGTCACAAAAGACAGCATCCCCTCTTTTTCGTAAGCGTTCCGCGAATCCGAGGGGGAATGGCGGGTTGACAGAGTTCGACATCGAATCCGTCGGACTGATCCGGTCGCGTGGACGTGCCCGCCGTACGGCGCCGCCCTGTCCGTCGCCCGTCCCCAGCTCCACGGATGACGGTCCCTCCTCTCGGCTTTGAGCAGCTCTTCCGCCGACGGGGCTCGCTGTCGCCACCGCGTGCCGTACTGGATGAATGAGGGGCACCGGCAGGAGCGCGTTGATGCGGATTCGCCTCTTCTGGTGCCTTGAATAAGCATGGCTCAGAAGTGAAAAATTGCCGTGCCGGTCATGTTCCATCCGGCGGGAACCGGGTGTGAAAACACCTGGTGCCGTCTCCCTCACAACGAGTCATGGATGATTTGACGACTGCTTTCGAGGTCAGAGTGGGCAGGACAATGACAGTTGATTGGTTTTCCCGGTCTGGTTTTCGTTCCCCGCCCGACGCCGGGGCGCCCACGGCCCGTGGGGGCCGGCATGGGTAGCGTCCCGGCCCATGATCCCGGCTCTCCCCGGGTACGTTTCGGTATGGAGATGCGGCGGCTGCGGGAGGCGGCGCACCTGTCCCAGTCCGCCGTCGCCGCCCGGCTCGGATGCACGCAGACCCAGATCAGCAGGCTGGAGATGGCCACCCGCACCCCGTCGCGGGCGGACGCGGAGAAGCTGGACCAGATCTTCAACCTGGCGGACAGGCAGCACTTCGTCGGCCTGCACCGGCGGATCATGGCCAGGCCGGGTGGCCCGAAGTGGTTCATGGGCTGGGTCGAGGAGATCGAGCCCAACGCGCTGGCCCTGCACTCCTGGGACCCGCTGCTGATCCCCGGGCTGCTGCAGACCGAGGCCTACGCGCGACGGATCTTCAGTCTGGAGCCGAGGATCACCGTCGCCGAGGTGGACGAGCGCGTCCAGGCCCGCCTGCGCAGGCAGCAGATCCTCGACCAGCGGCACCCTCCCTCGCTGCTGGTCCTCATGGACACGGGGGTGCTGCGCCGCCCGGTCGGCGGCCCCGAGGTGATGCGGGAGCAGCTCGACCACCTGCTCGACGCGGTGCGGCGCCCCTCGGTTTCCCTTCAGCTCGTGGCTCCGGAATGCCTGCCGGGAATGCTCGGCGCTTTCATGATCGCAAAACTACCGAACGGTGATCCGGACATCGTCCATGTGGATTCTTCGGCAGATGGGCGGGTTTCCTCCGAGCGCGACACGGTCACCTCCATCTGGAACCGCTATGAAGCCATACGGCTGTGGGCCTATCCTGAGCACGCATCCCTCCGCATGATCGAGGAAGTGAAAAAGGAATGGACCTGAGCACCGCCGCGTGGCGAAAGTCCTCGCTCTCCGGCGGAAACGGTGGCCAGTGCGTCGAGGTCGCCGCCGGCCTGCCGGGCGGTACGGCGGTGCGCGACAGCAAGAACCCCGGCGGGCCCAGCCTTCTGTTCACCGGCGCCGAATGGCGTACGTTCGTCGAAGGCGTAAAAACCGGCAGGTTCGACCGGTTGGTCTAAGGTCTTTTCCCAATAGTCACAGGACGACGCGTCGGATGACACCGGTCCCCGGCCCGCGGTGCGGGGACCGGTGTCACCTCATGCCAGAGGAAGGTAAACAGGAATGGACCTGAGCACCACCGCATGGCGAAAGTCCTCATTCCCCGGAGGAAGTGGAACAGGGCGCACCGGGGCCCCCAAGCTCGACCGGCTCACTTGATGCGCGGGAGCCGGGTCGCGGGCGCCCTCGTGCTGCTGGCGACGCTCTCCGCGTGCGGCCGTGGCACCGTGAGCGCCCAGATCCCCCCGCTGACGCCGTCGTCCCCGCCGCCGCCTTCCCTGTCCAACTCGGTCTCCGCGCCGTCGTCGCCCTTCCCCAGGCCCGAGGCGACGGTGGGTCCCGACCTGCCCAAGAAGAAGGCCAAGGGGTGCGCGGTGACCAAGCTGCGCAGCCGGGGTGAGATGCCGCCGGACGTGAACGAGCAGTTCCGGCAGGAGCAGCTGAATCCGGACGACTGGTACGGCGCGGGCGGCCTGTGGACGCTGCTCGACACGACGGACACCGCCTACAAGCGTTCCGGCGGGATCGTGACCCTCAGGACGGTGTGGTGGCGTGACCACGACGAGGCGCTGACGGTCGAGGCCGTCGCGACGAAGACCGGTGAGACCGTGCGGGGAGAGAGCCCCGGCCCCTATCCGGTGCCCGGCGTGCAGCCCATCTCGCTGCCGCTTCCCCACCTCGGTTGCTGGCACGTCACCGCCACTTTCGGCGAGACGAAGGTCAGTTTCATCACCGACGTGTCCCGTCTCGCGGGTCCCGACTGAAATTCCGCAGCCCCGCTCAGGGCGACAGGCAGAATCTTGCTCTCCGCAGGTGGACCGGCGTCGGCGCATGCCCTCGCCACGCCGGTTTCCACCACATCAGGCGACATATCAAGATTTGTCACGTTCCAATAACCACTTCCCGAATCATCACGCCAAGACCCGCATCAGAGCCATATCCCCCATAAGCCCAAAAATCACATCAAACCACGGCACTGTACGGCCGGCACTCGCCCTCCAGGAGAACGTTTTCTCCCCACAAACCACCACACCCCCCTCGAAACCACACGAACCCCTATTTATGGCGAAATCTGGCACTGCCGTACGACCTAGTAGGAATTCTTTGCAACTAAGCGATAGGTTGCTATCGTTTTTTTGGGAAGGAACAGAACGGTCGGAAGGTGAATCGTCCGGGGGGTCGCATGACCGGGTCCAAGGCGCTGCCGTTGCACATGTGGCGGGCGGGGTTCGATCCCGCTCCCGAGCTTGAGAAACTGCGGGACGAGGAGGGCATAAGGCGTATCACGACGACGCTGGAATTCGACGCCTGGCTGGTGACCCGCTACGAGGACGTTCGCATGGTGCTCGGGGACGCCGAGCGGTTCAGCAACGACTGGCAGAGCCACTATCCCGTGCCCGGTGATCCGTACCGGACCGAGGCGGAGAAGGCCAGGCTGCGCGCGGGCAACCTGCTCGCCTTCGACCCGCCCGAGCACACCCGGCTGCGCCGGATCCTGACGCCGGAGTTCACGCTGCGCCGGATGCGCAGGCTCGAACCCCGCATCACGCGCATCGTCGAGGACCACCTGGACACGATGGAGAAGGCCGGGTCCCCGGTCGATCTGGTCTCCTCGTTCGCGCTGCCGATCCCCTCGCTGGTCATCTGCGAGCTGCTCGGCGTGCCGTACGCCGACCGGGAGGACTTCCAGCGCAGGACCGGCAGGCTGCTCGACCTGTCCATCGAGCCGGAGGAGCGGATCGCGGCCCAGCGCGAGTCGCGGCAGTACATGGCCGAGCTGGTCGCCCGCGTCAAGGCCGACCCGGGCGAGGAACTGCTCGGCATGCTGGTGCGCGAGCACGGCGACGAGCTGGGCGACGACGAGCTGGCGGGCATCGGCAGCCTGCTGCTGGTCGCAGGCCACGAGACCACGGCCAACATGCTGGGCATCGGCACGCTGGCCCTGCTGCGCCACCCCGACCAGCTCGACCTGCTCAGCAGGGAGCCCGAGCGCGTCGAGGCGGCGATCGAGGAGCTGATGCGCTGGCTCAGCATCGTCCACTCGGGCAGCTTCAGGGTCGCGACGACGAAGGTCGAGGTCGCGGGACAGGTCATCGAGCCGGGCGAGCTGGTGATGTGCTCCCTGCCCGCGGCCAACCGCGACCCCGCGTTCGTGCCCGATCCGGAACGGCTGGACATCACCCGGGGCGCGTACGGCCACATGGCCTTCGGGCACGGCGTGCACCACTGCCTGGGCGCCCCGCTGGCGCGGATGGAGATGCGGGTCGCCTTCCCGGCGCTACTGCGGCGCTTCCCCGGGCTGCGCGTCGTCGATCCCGAGGCGCACTTCCGCCCCTTCCACGTGGTGTACGGCCTGACCTCGCTGCAGGTCGCCTGGTAACCGTCCGCATCCGGACTGCTAGCGTTCGACGTGTGCCAGAGCAACGACACAGAGCCGATGCCCTGCGCAACTCCGACAGGATCGTCAGGGCGGCGATCACGGCCCTTCGTGAGGGCGGCGCCGCCGTGCCCCTTGAGGAGATCGCCCGCAGGGCCGGGGTCGGGATCGCCACCGTCTACCGGCGGTTCGGCGACCGTGACGGCGTGATCAGGGCGTGCTTCGAGACCTACTTCGCCGAGGAGGTCGAGCCGCACGCGCTGGCGGCCCGCACGGCCGCCGACCCGCGTCAGGGGCTCGCCGGGGCGCTGGGCGCCATCGTGGACACGATGGCCTCGCACCGGGCCCTGCTCACCGCGGCGCGGGAGGCGGGCGCGTTCACCGAGGCCATCTCCGAACGGTTCGCCGCGCCGCTCGGCGACGTGCTCGCCGAGGCCCAGCGGCGCGGGCTGGTCCGCGCCGACCTGCTGGTCCGCGACCTGGCGGCGATGGTGGTGATGACGCTGGCCACGGTCGGTCCGCCGGGTCTCGACGGTCACCGGAGATATCTGGCGCTCCTGCTCGACGGGACCCGCCCCTCGGACGAACCGCTGCCCCCGCCCACGGAGTCCTCCGGCACGGGAGCCGCGGTCAGTCCCGCAGAGCGGCGGCCTCGCGCCCGTGCACGATCAGCGCGTACAGGATGACGACGTCGACCGCGATGACGACGATGGACCACCACGGATTGGCCGCGAGCCAGGCCATCTGGGTGATGGCGTTGACCGCCACCAGGACGATGGCCGCCACCCGCGCCCACGACTGGCCCATCAGCAGGGTGATACCGACGACCACGAGCAGGATCCCGAGTATGAGGTGGACCCAGCCCCATCCGGTGAGGTTGAGCACCAGCAGCTTGTCGCGGATCTGCACGTAGAGATCGTTGTTGAAGATCGCGTACAGGCCGGAGATTGCGTTGAAGAAGCCGTCCACGATCATGACCACGCCCGCGAACCAGATCCAGCCGATCCAGCCCGTCACCCGCGTGTTGTGTGCCATATGGTGCTGTGCCATATGAATCTGCTGCCCCTCGGACGGTGACGCGTACCGACGCCGGGGAAACCTCGCCCGTCCCGGTGCTGTCTCATGGACGGGTCTTTGCCCTCTACCCCTTCAGGAACAGCACCACCGCCAGGACCGTGCCGAGGATCGCCACCGTACGGCGCAGCACCTCGGCGTCGAGTCTCCTGGCGAACGCGCCGCCCGCCGTACCACCAAGACAGGAGGCGACCAGCAGCAGGAGGGTGTGGCCGAGGGAGGCCTGCCCCGAGGCGGCGTAGATCACGACGGCGGTGAGCACGATCACCAGCGACAGCGCACTCTTCAGGCCGTTGAGCCGCTGCAGGCCGTCGCCGAACACGATGCCGAGCACCGCGAGCAGCAGCACCCCGAGCCCGGCACTGAAGTAGGCCCCGTAGACCGAAGCCACGAACACCCCCGCGTGCGCCAGCGGCGTCACCCGGTCACTCCCCTGCCCTTGTCCTGTACGGCTCTGCTCTGTACGGCGGGCGACAGCCGAGGCGAGCACCGGCTGGGCCAGCAGCAGCAGGCAGGAGGCCAGCACCAGGAACGGCACCGCGACCTGGAACGACCCCGGCGGCGTGACCAGCAGCAACGCCGCCCCGGCGACTCCCCCGACGATCGCGGTCGGGCCGAGGGCGAGCTGACGGGCCCGCTGGCCGCCCAGCTCGCGCCGGTAGGCGTAGGCGCCTCCCGCGTAGCCCGGTGCCAGGCCGATCGCCGAAGTGATGTTCGCCGAGACGGGCGGCAGCCCGCACAGCAGCAGCACCGGGTAGGTGATGAGGGTCCCGCCTCCCGCGACCGTGTTCACGGCCCCGGCGAGCAGCCCCGCCACGGTCACCAGGAGGGCTTCGGCGATGGTCATAGGGGGTCCTTCCACGGGGGGCGTGGCGGTTTATTGCATACATTGGATACTTGGTATACCACTCGCATGAACCGGGCCGACGCACCAGGGGTGCCGAGCGGGCGGGCCACTACCGAGGGGCTCGCCCGACCGGGCAACCTCACCTCGGCCGTACGGTGCGCTTATTCAGATACAATCCTGTATCTGAATACGGAGGTGTATGAATGCGGCTGTCCAGGGAGCAGAGCCGTGAGGAGACCCGGCGCAAGCTGCTGGCCTCCGCCTCGGAGCTGTTCGCCGAGCGCGGGGTCAACGGCGCCTCCATCGAGCAGATCGCCGAGCGGGCGGGCTACTCCCGGGGAGCCTTCTACGGCAACTTCGACGGCAAGCACGAACTGGTCGTCGAACTGCTCACCAGGCGCACCGAGCGGGAGCGTGAGGAGATCATCGAGCTGTGCGGGCAGGCCACCTCGTCCGCGCACCTGACGGACCTGCTGCGCGCCTGGCACCGCGACCGCGCCGAGCACCGGGAGGGCTGGCTGGCACTGCGCCTTGAGCTCCTCCTCTACGCGTTGCGCAACCCGGAGATCCGGCCGCTGCTCGCCGAGCGGGAGCTGCTCGCCAGGGAGGCGATCACCGACGGCGTACGGCGGGAGCTCGCCCGCAGGGAAGCCCGGCCCCCCGCCGATCCGAACCTGCTCTCCATGATCATCCATGCCCTTGAGGACGGCCTGCTCGTGCAGGGACTGCTCACCCCCGACGACGTCGGCGACCACACGACGCTCGACGCCGTCACCCTCCTGCTCGACTCCTGGGCCGCCCTCGACACCCTGGGCCGCACCTGACACACGGAAGAAGGACTGATGCACGACTACCGGGTGACCATCAAAGGCAGGTTCACCGACCTCACCGACGAGCAGAGGCGCGAACTGACCGCGAAACTGGCCGACCACGACGTGCTGCTCAACGGCTTCAGCGCACAGGGCGGCTTCGCCTACGACGCCGCCCTCGGCCCGTTCACCTTCCGCTACGTCATCACGGTCCCCGACGAGAAGGGCGAACCCGAGGCCGTCGAACTGGCCCTGGCGGCGGCGAGAAGCAGACTCGGCGAGTACGGCCACGGCGACCTGTCAGCCTCGTCCACCGACATGCGAGACATAAAAATCCGCCGCCGCTGACCATCCTCCTACGGTTCTCGCTCGACGACGATGGTGGACAACACAGAACCACCACCGTCCACGGGCCGGAACCCCAGTTCGTGGAGGCCGGGAACGTCGGTGACCACGCGCAGGGCACCCACCTCGGCCGCCTCGTGGACCACGACGCGCACCAACGCGGCACGCATCTCCTCGGGAATGCCCGGCTGGACATGTATCAGTTCCAGGCGGACGACGGCGTGCCGCGTGTCCTCCCAGGAGGCGACGGCCTGACCGACTGCGGGCTCTTCCCCTTCGCCGTCAGCCCGCGCCTGCAACCAGCAGACGAGCCTGCCCTCGGCGACCAGTCTCCGGGGAACGGTCACGTCCATCCCCGCCTCCGCCAGCCAGGAACCGGCCTCGGAGAGGGTCACGGGAACCACCGTCAGCCTCCGCGTGAAACGGATCCCCCGCTCGCGCCTCCATCTCGGCTCCAAGGTCACGAGCGGGACCTCACTGACGGAGAACCCCTCAGGCCCGATGTCCGGGGCTCCGCGATCGTCCAGCACGACGTAACCGTCCCGGACCGTCCGACGGCCTCGGCGGACCAGCCCGGTCACGAGGTCCTCGGCGAGACGGTAGCCGACATCCGCCGCCCATTCATCCGGCGAGGTCACCGGTTCGCCGATCACGGAAGCCACCCGTCCTGCGGGAAACGCGATCTCGACGGCGTAGGTGTTCGGATCCTTCTTCCAGCGGAAAACCACCAGCATGCCGTACGGCTCCGCAACGACATCGACGATGCAGGCCCCGTCCGTCAGCGCCCCCACCCGCAGCAAACACCCCCTGAGCGCCGCGAACGCCTCCTCCCTGGCCCACTCAACCGTCATCCACAAACCTCCCGATGACGCCCCACATACCTGGAAATTTGATCATCATGGGACGAGCAACCGAAGACAAGCTTCGTGGAGGTGACCCGCTCATGGTTCCCGAGAGTTTCGTTCGTGGCTGACGCCCACTGGATGAATCCCCTACGCGCGGTTCAGAGGCAGTCCATCGTGGGTGGTTCGGCGGTTGAGTGGGCTTGGACACCGCTCTCCGATCCGTGGAGCAGCGCTCGGACGTCCCCCACGCGGTAGCGGCGGTGGCCACTGGGAGTGCGGACGGAGGCGATCTGGCCGCGCAGCGCCCACCGGTTGACGGTCTTGGGGTCCACCCCGAACAGCCGGGCGACCTCCCCGGGGGTGAGCAGTCGTTCGGTGTCACCGGCCTTGTCGGTGAAGGTGTCGTCAGAGCTGATGTCCATGTTCATGGGCACGGAAGGTCTCCTGGAATGAGAGGCCCGTACGGCCCGCAGAGCGGTGGGGTCCGCGCGGGCCGTACGGAAGAGGAATGGAGAAGTGGACCGATCCACGCGTCACGCGTGGAGTTGGGCCCAGATGGCGGTTCCGGGGTGTGCCTGGGCAACTCCCCACCGCGTGGCGAGGTGGTCCAGCAGGAACAGGCCTCGGCCGTTCTCGCTGTCGGACGCGCAGGACAACACCTGAGGGCACGAACCCTCGACCGGCCCGGCGTCCACCACCTCCACGTGCACCAGGAGAGGCTCCCCGGGTTGGTTGACGCCGAGCCGTACCAGCACCACGCCACCCCGGGAATGGGTGTGGGTGATCGCGTTGGTCACCAGCTCACTGGTCAGGAGCCTGACGTCGTCGAGCAGTTCGGCGGGAATGTCCCTGGCCTCGCACAGCCGCTCCGTCACCCACTCGCGGGCCTCCTTCACGGACTCGGGGACGCCCACCAGGAAGCGGCTGCTCAGGAACTTCAGCCGAGGGTCACGCCACCGCGCCTGGATGAGAATCACCGCAAGCGCCTCCATCGCTCCACTCACGAAGCCGCCCTCCAGAGTCTCGCCGCGTCCCTCCGACGACCGGCCGCGGCCCAGCACATCTCTCTTCTCGGCTGACGCTTCACCCCCGGGTTGACGACCTTCACCGCGCCACCTGCCTGATCCGGTGCGCGACCTCCGTGTCCAGCGCGGGTCCCCAGCAGTCGCGCCCCCGCCCCCAGGCGAACACCCACCTGTCGTCCCTCCGCGCCGCCGTAACCCGCAACGGCCCCGCCGCCCGGTACACGACCAAACAGGGCTCCCACCGCGAAAGCTCCACCGAAACCCTCAGCCCCAACTCACGCAGATCCCAGGCCAGCCGCATCAGATGAATGAACCGATGCTTCTGGTCGTCAGTCTCTTTTTTTCGCTCCTGGTCGCCTCCTGCTCTCCGTGCGCCGTGGGTGCTCCTGAAGTTGGCCATAGCCACACCTCCGGTATGTGTCCCGGCTTCGGCTAGCAGTCGCTTGCAGAGCCGGGGCATTCCTTCTAGTGATCACCAAAAGCCACACCAGATCAGCCGTTCGCCCGCCCGAACCCGTAAGGATCCGTCAGGCTGACTGCATGCCATGATGCACCTGTGGAGTCGCAGATGCAACGTCGCATTATCAACTTGTCGTTGGCACCGATACCCTGGGCTCGTGCCAGGACGCAACAAGGCCCCAACGCTGCGACTGCGACGCTTCGCAGCCAAGCTGCGGGAACTACGGGAAGCCGCAGGCCTGTCACCTGTGGAAGTGGCAGACCTGACCGGACTCGACCGAGCGACGCTGTTCCGCATCGAGGGAGCGAAGGTCAGGCCTCAAGCACGAAGCCTTCGAGCCCTCCTCGATGCCTACAGAGCCTCAGATCAAGATCGAAACGAGCTAACTGCGCTGCTCAAGGCGGCAGCGGAACAGACATGGCTTCAGCCGACAGCATCTCTGCCGAGCCAATACGCGACCCATATCGGGTTCGAGTCTGAAGCCGAAGGAGTCCGAAACTACGAAATCCTGGCCATACCCGGCCTGCTGCAGACCGAGAACTACGCACGAGCCATGATCAAGGGAACCGTTCCCGATGTATCGCGCGACGAAGTCGAAAGCCGAGTCTCCGCCCGACTGGAGCGACAGCGCCTGCTCACTCGCCCCACCCCACTCAAACTGTGGGCCGTGATCGACGAATCAGCCTTGCTTCGTGAAGTCGGCGGACGCCAGGTCATGCATGATCAGCTGGCCAAGCTGCGCGAAGCAGCCGACGAGCCGAACATCACCATCCAGGTGATCCCTCGAAGCGCCGGAGCCTATCCCGGAATGCACGGCGCGTTCGTACTGCTTGAGTTTCCTGGCGAAGGCCACGACGTTGTCTATATGGAAGGCAGCTCAAGCGATCTATTTTTGGAGGGCGAGCAAGATATTTCGCACTATAGCATGTTGTTTGAGCATCTCCGGGCTGTAGCCGCTGGCCCGGATGCAACACGTGCTCTATTGGCCACAGCCCAAGAGAATTGGAAGGAGGGCAGGCATGATAGATCTTGACCTGTCCGGCGCCGAATGGCGTGTGAGTAGTCGCAGTCAGGGCAACGGCCAGTGCGTGGAAGTCGCCACCAACCTTCCTGGACTCGTGGCCGTCCGGGACAGCAAGGATCGCGGTGGACCGGCACTGACCTTCACGTCCGCAGGATGGACCGCCTTCACTGAAGGCATCAAGCGTGGAGGGTTTGACCTTCCCCCTGCGTGATCTCACCACGAATACAAACCTCGCTTTTGGAGCCTCCGTCTCGGTGACAGAGGCTCCGCTTCTCAAGTGTGGCGCATTTGCCGCGCCGCATTTGCATCGTCGCAAAACGACCATCGGGAACAGCCACCACAGCACTGAATATTCTTTCGTTTCTCTTCCATCGCGTTTTCCACTTCGCGTTTCAATCCACTGGCGCATGTACGGATTTCGGCCACCTATCGCGCTACGTCTCATGCCATACCGAACCATGACACGGAACAGAAATCCATCTCAGCCCCCAGGGCGCAACAACTACCACCATGTAATGCACGATCAGACAAGGTCTACTGTCTGACCGAACAGCTTGGCCCTCTCGTGAGAGAGTGACCACATGATTACCGATCCCTCTTACAGAAGGATCGCCGAAGACATCCGCGTGCGGATCCGTGACGGGGATCTCGCGGAGGGGCAGCGCCTGCCGTCCATCAAGGAGCTGGCAGATCAGTGGAAGGTGGCAACCGCCACCGTTCGCAACGCACTCACCTGGCTGGCAGAGGAGGGCTACATCCGGACCAGTCCTCGCGGAACCTTCGTGGCGGACAGTCCGTCTGTCGCGCCCACCCCACACGACCGCCTCATCAGAGTGCAGCGCACCGGTTCCACCCTCGCCAGCGGCGAGACGAAGAAGGTCACATATGCCGGGCTTGTACGTCCGCCCCTCTACGTAGCGGAGTTGTTCGACCTCGACGAGGGAGACCAGCTTCTTCGTCGGGAGTACATCACCGGTAGAGGAACACGGCGTCTGGCCCTCACGGTCACCTGGCATCCCGCGCACTTCGGCGCCAGCGTGCCCGAGCTACTGTCCACCTCTCCCGTCAAGGGCGACGACGCCATCGCCCGCATCAAGGAAGCCACCGGACGAGAGGTCAAATTCGGCCGGGACTCGATGCATGGCCGTACGGCAGACGAACGAGAGGCCAGCGCGCTCGGACTCCCGATCGGTACGGCAGTGCTTGCCCTGGTTCACGAATGGAGCGACGAGCAAGGCCTCATCGAGTACGGCGAAGCGGTCATGCCCACCCGGGTCACGATCGGATACGAGTACACCGTGTAGGCCGTTGACCCACGCACTTCGCGCGACAGCCGTACATCCTGAACAGTGGACGCCGCTGTAAGGAGATGATCAGCGAGCGTGGCTGCCCGGCGCCAATGAGATGGCTCATGCTTTCGCCGACGTACTACGGAAAGGCCGGGCCCCGTGGCTCACCGTTGCTGGCTGCGCCTCAGCTTGCGGCGTTCCCAGTTGCTGGGGTGGCGGACGACCACGCCGCCCAGGCCGCCGTTGCCGCTGACGCGGATCAGTGGTGTTCCAGGGAGCCGGGCCGGGGTGACCTTGTCCTTCAGGCCGCCGAGGCCGGGCTCCACCTCGCTGGTCTCCGCGACCCAGCCGTCGGGGATGACGACCGTGACTCCGCCCGTGTCACCGTGCACCTCCAGCTCGATCTCGGGCAGGTGGCAGTCGACCTGGGTGAAGTCGAGTTTGACGCCGCCCGTGCCGCCGTAGGCCACGATCTTCGCGGGCACCTGCCAGTATCCGTCGCGGGTCGCACCGCTGAGACCTCCCTTGACGACCAGCGACTGTTTCGGCGCCGGGAGAACCTCGGAGGGAAGGTCCGCCGTGAGGGGCGCCAGATCGGCGTAGGTCCTGGCGGTCAGCGCCCGGTCGAGCCGCGCGTCCAGCTCGGCGAGGTCGAGCCTTCCTTCGGCCGCCGCCTTGCTCAGCCTCTCCACCACCGCCTCACGTTCGGCGTGGGAGACACGCAACTCGTTGCGGTTGACGGGTTCAGGAAGCTCGCCGGTCATACAGCCGATGATACGGAGAAAACAGGGCAATCACCGCTCTCCACCGACCGGCCCACGACTCACACCGCCAGGTCCGCAGAACCCCCGCGGAACCCGCTCCAACCCCGTCACCATGAGCAACGGAAACGGCAGATTCGACAGGAGGTCATGATGGCCGGGCACAGCATGTGGAAGGCGCTGAGGACCAAGCGGCTTCTGGAAGCTGAGATCGAGGAGCACCCCGAGTACACACGAGCCATCCGGGACATGGATCTCGAAGACCGAGGCCGCCAAGCGAGCGGAGATCCTTCACCCGGAGACCGTGCAGGTGGGTTGGGTGCGGCGCCAGTAGGACCAGGTGGCGAGGGCTAGGGCCAGGCCGTACGTGGCGAAGGCTCCTAGGCCGAACCAGGTGACCAGGAGGGCGTCGCCCACGGTGGGGAAGTCTCCCCTGGAGATGGGGATCGCGCCCGCCGTGCCGAGGGCGGCGTAGACCACTCCGGCCACGCCGTAGGGGGCGAGTGTGCCGGCGCCGATCATCGCGGGGGTGAGCGGTAGCCATCGGGGCACCCGTCTGCCGCTCAGGGTGAGCGTCCAGCGGGGGAAGACCTGGCCCCAGGGTCGCACCAGGCCGAGGATGAGGAACACCCCGAGCGTCGCCAGCAGCGCCGTGGGGTCGATGCCCCAGCGGTCCAGGGTGAGCCACAGTTCCGAGGCGCCGTTGCGTTCGTGCATCGCCACCATGTCCTCCCCGGTGATCCCCGCGAAGGTCCCGCCGAGCACCCAGATCGTCTTCATGACCGCGTACGGCAGGAAGGCCGCGGCGCCCACGTAGGCCACCGCGCGGACACGCCGGGGGGCGGGCGCGGGCTCCGGCCTGCTCCGCACGGTCGAGGAGGTGTGTACGGCACCGCACCGCGGACAGGCGCCGGACGTGGCGGAGCGGTAGGAGAGGGTCGTGGCGGCGAGCGCCACCACGCCGATCGCGGCGAGTGCCCGGTTCGCGGTTCCCATCCAACTGTCGACGGTCTGGCCGAAGACGAAGGTGATCACGTCCATCAGCAGGCCGAACGCGGCCACGCCGCTCAGCGCGCACAGGCCGACCAGCGTGGCGAGAACAACGGATCGGGGAATCCGCGGTCCCCGGGCCACGGCCAGGGTCGTCATCGCCGCGAGGACGGCCACGGCCACGGCGGCCCAGTTCAGGCCGACCGGCAACGGCTGCGCGGTCCGGTAGAAGATCGCGGTCCCGGTCAGCGCCGTGACCAGGCCGAACCCTCCGTAGGCCACCGCCCAGCCGAAAGCCGCGTAGGGACTCGCATTTGTCATGATCCGCACCGTATGCGGATGCCCCTGTGAGGACGCTGAGCCCCCCTGAGAGGGCGCACAGCGAAGGTCAGTCCTCGTCCGGAGGCGGGTCCGGCAGGCGCCAGGACTCCAGGAGGAGCGGCAGGGTGTAGTGGGTGGCGAGCAGGGTGAAGGCCAGGGGAAGGAGAAGGGCGGTCGGCACGTTCAGGGTGAGCCGGTCTCCCATGCTCCACAGGGCGGCCAGGACCGCCAGCAGGACCAGCACGACCGTGGTGAGGCTGTGCGCGCCCGCGTAGGCCCGGTGCTGCTCGCCGCGCTGCCGTTCGTCGAGATACTGGGCGGGTACGGCGGTGACGCCCCTGGTGGCGAGGGTGAGCCAGCCGTACACCAGGACCAGGACCGTCATGGCGACCGCGCCCATGGACAGGTAGGCGTCGCGGGCCAGGTCGCTCGGCGCGAACCTGACGATGACCGCCAGGCCCGCCCAGAGCATCAGCAGGGCCGCGCCTCCGGCGAGCACGAGCAGTCTGCGGTTGCGCCTGCCCGTCCAGACGCGGCAGGCCGGACTGTTCTCGATGACGTCCAGACGCCTGCGGACACGACGGTCGATCCAGTCACGCATCGGTCCTCCACCTCCTCATGACCCGCTGCCCAGCCGGGCGAAGGGGGTCAGTGAGAACACGACCTCCACCGGCACCTCGAAGTACTCGGCGATCCGCAACGCGAGGAACAGGCTGGGGCTGTACTCGCCGCGTTCCAGGTAGCCGACCGTCTGGTAGTGCACACCCAGGGCCGTCGCCAGGTCCTTGCGGGAGATCCCGCGTTCGGCACGCAGCATCGAGATGCGGTTGTAGACGATCTCGCTGGACATTGGGGAGCCTCATATCCGCCGCTCGGCCTGCCGGGTCCCGGACTCCTCGCGGGTGACCTTGCGCAGCAGCCAGGGTGCCAGAACCATACCGGCGATCGTCCAGACTCCCATCACCGTCGCGGCGGTCCCGAGCTGCCAGGTTCCGCCCAGCTCGGCCGCCGCCGCGCTCTGCGGCAGGAACGCGGCCCGCAGGGCGTGTCCCTCCCAGTAGAGCGGGAAGACCTGGGCGATCCTGCCGACCACCTCGGGCAGCATCCGCACCGGGATCATCACCCCGGAGATCAGCATCAGCACCATGGACGGCAGCCCGAGCACCAGCGCCGCGCTCTTGGGGTTCGACATCATCGCGCCGAGCGCGGCCCCGATGGGCACCACGGACAGCGCCCCGAGCACGAGGGCCCAGCCGAAGGTGAGCCACGCCTGCGGGGAGGCCGGGGGCCTGACGCCCGCGACGAGCACGCCCGCCAGCAGCATCACCGCCACCTGCAGCAGGATCTGACACAGCACCGAGACCGCCCGGCCCGTCACGTAGACCGGGATGCCGCGCGGCAGCGCCCGCAGCCTGAGCAGCGCGCCCTCCTCCCGGTCGGCCGCGATCAGCAGCGGCAGCGAGTTCACCCCCGTCGAGAACACGATGAACGCCGTGAAGCCGACCGCCATGAACGTCGCCATGCTGACCCCGCCCCCGGCCGGGTTGCCGCCCATCCAGAGCGCGAGCAGCAGGAAGACGCCGACCCCGCCGACGAGCTGGCCGATCGCCTCCTTCCTGTCGCGCAGGAGCGTGCCCTGCTCGATCAGTCCTCTGCGGACCCCGAGGCTCAACGTGCCGTTCACGCCGCGCTCCTGTCGATCAGGCTGAGGTAGCTCTCCTCCAGCGTCGGGCGCCGGATCTCCAGGTCGGGGACGGGCCCGCCGTACCTCTGGTGGAGCTCCCAGGCGAGCCGCGACGGGTCGTCGGTCAGCTCGCACCCGCCCCGCCAGCGCACCCGAGACGGTGCCCGTACGGCGGCCGCCAGCTCGGCGGGGGTGCCGGAGACCGCGACGTGGCCCTCGACGAGCACGGTGATGCGGTCCGCGAGCCGTTCGGCCTCGGCGAGGTCGTGGGTGGTCAGCAGAATGGTCGTGTCGAGCCCGCGGACCAGGTCGTGGAACTCGCGACGCGCCTCGGGGTCGAAACCGGTCGTCGGTTCGTCGAGGAAGAGCAGCTCGGGCCTGCCGACGACGCCGAGTGCCACGTCGAGCCTGCGGCGCTGACCGCCGGAGAGCTGTCCGACCTTCGCGGTGGCCTTCCCCGACAGGCCGAGGGCGTCGAGCAGCTCCCCGGTGCGCCACGGGTTCGGGTAGTGCGCGGCGACGTGGCCGAGCAGCTTTTCCACCTGCCAGCGCGGATGGTCACGCCAGTTCTGCAGGACCACGCCGATCCTGGCCCGCCAGGCGTCGTCGCCCCGCGCGGGATCGACGCCCAGCACCTCGACCTCGCCCGCCGAGGGGAGGCGGAAGCCTTCGAGGACCTCCAGGGTGGTTGTCTTGCCGGCGCCGTTCGGCCCGAGCAGGGCGACGGTCTCGCCGCGCCGCACCTCAAGGTCGATCCCGCGCAGGACCTCGTGCGGGCCGTACGACATCCGCAGTCCGCGAACGTTGACCACAGCATCCATGCTCTCGAATGTAGTACATCTACTACATTCGAAACAACCACTACTATGGAAGGATGATCGACATCCGCACCGCACACACCTCGGACCTGGACACCGTCACCCTCGACACCGCGAGAAAGCTGCTCGACGAGGTCTTCGAAGGAGACCTGAGCGACGACGACTGGGAGCACTCCCTGGGCGGGGTGCACGCCCTGGCGTGGCGGGGGGCGGAGCTGGTCGGGCACGCCGCGGTGACCCAGCGGCGGATGCTGCACGGGGGCAGGGCGCTGCGCGCGGGCTACGTCGAGGCCGTCGGGGTCCGCGCCGACCTGCGGCGCAGGGGATACGCCGCCGCCATGATGGACGCGCTCGAACGGGTCATCCGTGGCGCCTACGACCTCGGCGCGCTCAGCGCCTCCGACGAGGCCGTGCCCTTCTACCGGGGGCGCGGCTGGCGGCAGTGGCAGGGGGAGACGTTCGCGCTCACCCCGGACGGCACCGTGCGCACCGAGGAGGAGGACGAGGGGGTCCACGTCCTCACCGTGACGGCCCCGCTCACGCTGTCGGGCACGCTGACCTGCGACTGGCGCGACGGCGACGTCTGGTAGGCCCCCGGTTACCGTTGGTGGATGGACGGTGACGAGACGGAGGCCCAGGCCGGGGACCGTGCCACGGATCACCTGGCCAACGAGCGCACCTACCTGGCGTGGCTGCGGACCGGGCTCAGCATGGCGGCGCTGGGCGTCGCCGTCATCAAGTTCGCCCCCGGCAGGGGCATGCACGCCGCGTTCTCCGGTCTCGTCCTGCTGGGGGCGGGGCTGACCCTGATCGTGTACGGCACGCTGCGCTACAACACGGTCAGACGGCAACTCCTGCGTGACAGCTTCGCGCCCGCCAGGTTCGGCGCCGTCGTGACCGTGGCGGTGGCCACCCTCCTCGTCCTCATCTCCGTCCTGCTGTTCCTCTGACCGGCGACGAGGCTCAGGGGGCGGAGATCCACTCGGTGGCGGTGGTCAGCGCGTCCAGGTCCTCGGGGTCAGGGGTGATGCCGATCCCCGGCCCTGAGGGCACGGCCATCTCTCCCCCGGCCAGGACGAACGGCGCCGTGACGTCACGCTCGTAGTAGCGCGCGGTCGCCGAGATGTCGCCGGGCAGCGTGAAGCCGGGCAGCGCGGCCAGCGCCAGGTTCGCGGCCCTGCCGAGGCCCGTCTCCAGCATGCCGCCGCACCACACGGGCAGCCCGTTGGCGCGGGCCACGTCGTGGATGCGCCGCGCCTCCAGATAGCCGCCGACCCGGCCCGGCTTGATGTTGATGATCGAGCAGGCGTCCATCCTGATCGCCGCCGCCGCGTCACGCGCGGAGGTGATGCTCTCGTCCAGGCAGACCGGGGTGCTCGACCTGGCCGCGAACCGGGCGTGGGTGTGCAGGTCACCGGGGGCGAAGGGCTGCTCGATCATCGCGAGGCCGTAGGCGTCGAGCTTCGTCAGATGGGGGATGTCGGCGGCCTCGTAGGCGGTGTTGGCGTCCACGGTCAGCATCACGCCCGCGCCGAAGGTCTCCCTGACCCGCTTGACGGGTTCGAGGTCCCAGCCGGGCTCGATCTTCAGCTTCACCCTGGCGTATCCGGCGGCCAGGTGCCTGTCCACGGTGTCGAGCAGCGCGTCGACGGTCTCGGCGATGCCGACCGAGACGCCCACGGGCAGGCTGCGCCGTACCGCACCGAGGTAGGAGGCCAGAGAGAGGCCCCGCGCGCGCAGCCAGGCGTCGAGCACTGCCGTCTCGACGGCGGACTTGGCCATCTGGTGGGCGCGCACGTGCTCGAACGCGGGGGCGACGGCCGCGGGATCGAGGTCGAGCGGGAAGAGCACGGGCAGCAGGAACCGGCGGATCACGTCGGCGGCGCCCTCAAGGTATTCGGGGCAGTAGGTCGGCTCGTCCTCGGCCACACACTCCGCCCAGCCCTCGCCCTCGTCGGTCACCACCCGCACGAGCAGGGCGTCCCGCACCGTCTGGGTGCCCAGGGACGTCCTGAAGGGGGTGACCAGCGGCAGCGCCACCTTGCGCAGCTCCACACCTGTCAGTTTCACGCCGTGCCTCCTCTGGCCAGCACATACCACCCGGACCGGGTGAAGCCGGTGATCCGGTAACCGTCGGCGAACGCGGCACCGAGCACCCCGCCGAGCGCGGCCCGCCAGTGCCTGGCCTCGCCGGGCTCATTCTCCCGCAGCCGCTCGACGTCCGGCGGAGTCGCGCAGCGCAGCACCGCCGCCCCGTTTCCTGGCCGTACGGCTCCCGCCTCGTCGAGGACGGTCACGGCGCTCTCCGGCGCCTCCGTGACGGGCGTGAAGGCCGGGTCGGGGACGACGGGCCAGGTGACGAACAGCCGGTCGGAGACGTCGCCGTCGTTGATGCCGTCGGTCATCGGGCCGTAGAAGTCGGGGAGGTACTCGACGGCCCTCGCGCCGAGTTTGACCAGGTTGAAGTAGGCGTTGCGCCGTACCAGCGGGTCGAAGGTCCAGGAGACGGAGCCGAGGCCGCGCTCGGCCGCCCAGGCGCGCTGGTGCTCCTTGAGCGCCAGGCCGACGCCGAGCCCCCGCGCCCTGGGGGCGACCCCGGCGACATGGGAGTGCAGACTCGCGCCTGAGGCGAGGAACCCCGCGGCGACCCCGACCAGTTCCCCGTCGAGGAAGGCGCCGCCGACGTAGCCGCCGGTGTGCGCCAGCGCGCACATCACGTCCAGGGAGATGGGCGGGTCGTCACCCGGCCTGGTCCCCCAGACCTGGCGGAGCAGCCGGTCGGCGCGCCGCAGGTCGGCGGTGCCGTGCAGGGAAAGGAGACGTACCCCGGCCCGAGCCGAGGCGAGGAGTTCGACCATGGCACACAGCATCCTGCCGGAAGGCCGCCGGGGCGTTGGCGCACACGCCGAACTTCACCCGCCCGGCTTTGTGGCCCCGCTCAGCGCCACCCACCTCACCCGTTCGGCCTTATCACCTGTTTGGCTGTACGGCCTCGCCCAGCGCCGCCTTCCTCATCCGGTCGTACGGCACCGCCGGGCTTAGCCAGTTGTACGGCCCCGCTCAGGATCCGGCCGGTTCCGAGGCGCCGTTCAGGCGGAGTTGGAGGGCCAGGACCAGGCGCGTGTCCGGGTCGTCCAGGTCGATCAGTTCGCCGATCCTGCGCAGCCGGTAGCGCAGCGTGTTGGGGTGCAGGGACAGCGTGTCGGCCGCCCTCGGCACGTCGTAGTGCGCCGCCACCCACACCCGCAGGCTGCGCACGTAGTGGGTGCCGTGCCTGGCGTCGTGCGCGGCGACGACGCCGAGCGGCTCGCCGTACAGGGAGGGCTTGGCGCGGACGGAGACGTCCACGTCCATCAGGAAGAGCGCCGCCGACAGCTCCTCGTGGTGCCCGACCTCGGCCCTGGCGTACGGCCCGCAGAGCGCCCGCAGCGCCTCCTCGGCCTGGCGGGCACTGGTCGGCGCGAGCGCCACCGAGGAGACGACCCTGCCGATTCCCGCGCGCCACTGCCCGCCGAGCCGGTCGGGAATCCTGGCCAGCACGTCGGCGGTGATCCTGCGCAGCAGCGGCGTCACCGAGTCGGCGGCGACGATCGCGTAGGCGCATCCGTCGACGGCCCCGGCCGCCGCGCGCATCCGGTAGGCGGCGTAGGCGGTGCGCAGCAGGTCACCGGTGTGGGTGGCCGCGAAGGCGTCAGCCGTACGGCCGTGCGGACCGACGGTGACCACGACGACGGGCTCGTCGGGCAGCAGACCGAAGGAGGTCGCCAGCTCCCTGACCGGCCCGAGGCCGCGCAGCAGGTCGCACAGGCACTCGTCGCGACGGCGGCGTGCCTCGTCCGCGGCCAGGGTGATCCTCGCCAGGTGGGGCGCGGCGACCCGGGCCGCCTCGGCGAGCACCTGCGCGGCGTCCGTGGCCAGCGGCTCCTCGGCCCTGAGCGCCCAGATCGTGCCGAGCGCCTCGCCGTGGGCGCGGATCGCGATGGCCAGGCGGGGGTAGTACTCGCGCGGCTGGTAGCTCCACACCGCGTCCTCGGCGCGCAGCACCGCGGCGTACTCCTCGGCGTTGGTCGGGTGCTCGGGCACCCTGCGGCCCAGGATGCCCTCCCTGCGCAGGTCGTCGATCTGCTGCCCCTCGACCGTCGAGTAGGCGAGCACCCGCATGGCCAGGTCCTCGATCGCCACGGCCCCGCCGACCCGTACCGCCACCTGGTTGGCCAGCGCGAACAGGTCGGCGGCCCTGATGTCACCCAGCGACTCGACGGGGGCGACCACCGCGAGCAGGGCGTCGATCAGCGTGTAGAGCTGGCCCCAGGACACGTCGGGGGCGGCGGCGAGCAACGCCGTACCGGCTGCCTCCGCCGCCTCCGCCAGCGACTCCTCGCCGCCCGCGCCCGGTTTCGCCACCACGACCGCGACGCCCACCTCGCCCGCGCGGGCGAGCACCTCGGCGGACGGACGCCCCGTGACCAGCAGCACGGCCCCCTCAAGACCGGTCATGGTCTCCTCGGGGTCGTAGATGACCGGGGTGCCGATCAGCGGCTCCCTGCCGTTGGGCATGGCGAGGGGACGCACCATCTCGGGACCGAGGCTGTCCAGCAGCACCCCGAGCGTGACCCGGCCCCGCGCCGTCATGACGCCCCCCTGCGCAGGACCGTTCCATGCCTGCCCCCGGTGAACTCGCCCTCGGCGACCACCTCGTGCCCGGCGAGGAACACGTGCCGCACCCCGTGGGGACGCACGTCGGGGACCTCGTAGGTGCCGTCGTGACCGATGGTCGCGGGGTCGAAGACGCAGACGTCGGCGACCGCGCCGGGACCCAGCCAGCCCCGGTCCGTCAGCCCGAACTGGGCGGCGACGGCCGAGCTGACCTTGCGGATCGCCTCGGGCATCGGGACGACCTCCCGCTCCCTGACGTAGGTCCCCAAGAACGTGGGGAAGGTGCCGAACGTCCTCGGATGGTTGGGGCCGACCGGCGGACCGCCGTCCGAGCCGATGGAGACCAGCGGATCCGCCATGATCGCGGTCACGTCGTCGTCATGCATGGTGTGGAACACCCCCGAGGCGTGCGGGTCCCGTCGCAGCAGGTCGCACAGGGCCTCCCACGGGTCTCCCGGCAGGTCGGCCAGACGTCTGCCCGCGACTTCTGGATCGGTGTGGGTGAGGATCTGCACGTCGGCCGGGTGCAGCTCGCGCCACAGGCCGACCCCGGTGCCGGTCGCCGGGTCCTCCGCAAGCTCGCGGAGCGCGGTCCTGGTCAGGGGGTCGGCGAGCCTGGCCAGCAGCGCGTCCTGCCCGCCCTCACAGGCGAGCGGTGGCAGCACGGCCACCAGGCCGGTGCCGAAGGCCCGGTACGGATACACGTCGGCGCGCACGTCCAGACCGGCCCTGCGCGCCCCGGCGAGCTTGGCCAGCAGCATGGCGGAGGATCCGTGCACGGCCCGCCCCGACGCCTTGCAGTGCGAGACCTGGAGACGGACCCCGGCCCGGGTGGCGACGGTGATCGCCTCGTCGAGCGCGTCGGCCAGGCCCTCGCTCTCGCTGCGCATGTGCGTGGCGTAGGTGAGGTTCCACCGCCGGGCGACCAGCGCCAGCGCGACCAGCTCGTCGATGTCGGCGTAGGCCCCGGGGACGTACTCAAGGCCGCTGGACAGTCCGACCGCCCCCGCCTCGAACGCCTCGGCCGCCAGGTCGCGCATCCGGTCGAGCGCCTCACCGGTCAGCTTCGCCTCCATCCCCCCGGCCGCCAGCCGCAGCGTGTTGTGCCCCACCATGAAGGCCAGGTTGTTGCTCGGCCCCGCCGCCCGCGCCGCGTCGAGATACTCGCCGAACGTCTGCCCGGCCAGTACGGCGGGCATGAACCCGGCCGTCTCGGGGTTCGAGGGGCCGCAGGAGAAGCCGCAGTTGCCGACGATCTCGGTGGTGACGCCCTGGTGGAGCTTGAAGGGCTGGGGCTCGTCGAGGAAGGGCACGGTGTCGGAGTGGCTGTGCGGATCGACGAACCCGGGCGCCACGACCATCCCGGAGACGTCGATCACCCGCCGGGCGGGCCCCAGGTCACGGCCTACGGCGGTGATCCGTCCGTGGGTGATCGCGACGTCGGCGTCCTTCGCGGGGGTGCCGAACCCGTCGTGGACGCTTCCATGACTGAGCAGCAGGTCGTGCATGAGGCAAGGTTTCCTTTCGGGGGACTCCGGCCACAAGCGACCAAAGTATGTACTGCGCTTGCTTTGCGACGCCTGGCGGCGTCGCGGGCTTGGGCTGTGCTTGCTTTTGCGGCGCCTGGCGGCGCCGCAGGGCTTGGGCGCCTGAGGCCAACGCTTTCCCTCGTCGCTCATCCGCTTCGCTCCTTCGCTCCTCAGTCCAAGCGTCGGCGCGCCCAAGCCAAACTCCTCACTCCCGGCGCCGGAGCGATCCGGTTAAAACCCCTTAGGGGGTAGGTGGAACTGAGGCGAGGAGTTTTTGGGTGTAGGGGTGGGATGGGGTGTCGAGGATCTGGGGGGTTTTGCCCTCTTCGACGATCTTTCCTTTGAGGAGGACCACGGTTCTGTTGGTGATCTGTCTGACCACGGCCAGGTCGTGGGTGATGAACAGCAGGCTGGTGCCCAGGTCGCGGACTACCGTGCGGAGCAGTTCGAGGACGTGTGCCTGGACCGAGACGTCCAGGGAGGCCACCGGTTCGTCGCAGATCAGCAGGGCGGGCCGTACGGCGAGGGCCCTGGCGATGGCCACGCGCTGGCGTTCGCCGCCGGACAGCGCCCTGGGGCGGCGTTCGGCGTAGGAGGCGGGCAGGCCCACGAGGTCGAGCAGTTCGGGCACGGAGAGTCGTCCCTCGCGTGTTCCCTGGGCGGCGGCTTCGGCGAGCGTGGCGCCAACGGTCAGTGAGGGGTTGAGGGAGGTCGAGGGGTCCTGGAAGACGCACTGCACAAGGCGGTGCGCCCGGTCTCCCCGCCGTCCACGCCGGGTCAGGTCGAGTCCGGCCAGCTCGATGCGGCCCCCGTCCGGGACGGCCAGGCCGAGGACGCACCGGGCCAGCGTGGTCTTGCCCGAGCCCGACTCGCCGACGACGCCGACGCTCTCGCCCTCCCCGACGCTCAGTGAGACGCCGCCGAGGGCGGTGTGCTCGCCATACCGCTTGCTCAGGTCGTCGATCGTGAGCAGGGGGGCGCCCGGTGAGGGCTCGCGGAGCGCGGCGGGGGGCTGTTCGACGCGGGGGCGGGGGCGCACCTCGTACAGGCAGGCGGTGTGCCTGCCGGGGGTGATCTCGCGCAGCGGCGGGCGGGCGTGCCCGCAGTCCGCGTCCACCTGGGAGCAGCGGTCGGCGAAGGCGCACGTCCCGGTGACGTCCCCGGCCGAGGGCACGCTGCCCGGGATTCCCTCAAGCCTGGGCAGCGTCACGGTCGCCGAGGGCAGGGCCGCGAGCAGCCCCGAGGTGTAGGGGTGGGCGGGCACCTTGGCCACGTCGAAGCCGGGTCCGCTCTCGACGATGCGGCCCGCGTACATGACCGCGACCCGGTCGCACATCTCGAAGGCCACCCGCAGGTCGTGGGTGATCAGCAGCACCCCCATCCCGCGTGCCCGCTGGACCTCGCGCAGCAGCGTGAGGATCTCGTGCTGGGTCGTCGCGTCCAGCGCGGTCGTGGGCTCGTCGGCGATGAGCAGCTCGGGGTCGCGGGCCAGGGCGGCGGCGAGCGCGATCCGCTGGCGCATCCCCCCGGAGAGCTGGAAGGGGTAGCGGCCGGAGACCGAGGGGTCGTCGATGCCCACCTCGGCGAGGCGCCGCGCCACCTCGGTCCTGCGCCAGGCCCGGTCGCGGCGCACGGGTCCGGTGCGGGGCAGCGACTCGGCGATGTGGGCGCCCGCCGTGATCAGTGGGTTGAGCATGGCGAAGGGGTCCTGCATGAGCAGCGCGATCCGGCTGCCGCGCACCGAGCGCAGCACGCGTTCGCGGGCGCCGAGCAGTCGCAGGCCGGACAGGGTGACCGAGCCGGTCGCGGTCATGCCCTTGGGCAGCAGGCCCGCGACGGCCCTGGCGGTCAGCGACTTGCCGCTGCCCGACTCGCCGACCAGCCCCACGGTCTCCCCCGCGGAGACGGTCAGATCGACCCCGTCCACGACCAGGTGACGGCCGGTGACGGTCAGGCCGGTGACGTCGAGGAGGGTCATCGCGCGCCTCCCTTGGAGAGGGTGTCGAACAGCCGGTCGCCCAGCAGGGTGGCCGAGGTCGCGACCAGGGTGATCAGGACGACCGGGGCGACGGAGGCCCATGGGTTGAGGTCGAGCAGGTCCCTGTTCTCCTCGACCATCAGCCCCCAGTCGGGGGTGCCCGCTGGCAGGCCGATGCCCAGGAACGAGAGCCCGGCCAGCGAGACCAGGGCGGCCACGAAGCTCAGCAGCGCGTTGGAGACGACCGTGGGGGCGAGGTTGGGCAGCAGGTGGCGGAACATGACCCGCCGGGGAGGCAGGCCGAGCGTCCTGGCCGCCTCCGCGTAGGCCAGCTCGCGCTGGGCCAGCGTCAGGCTGCGGATCACCCTGATGTCACCTGGCGTGAACAGTACGGCCATGGCCAGCACGGACCAGCCGTATCCCCCGCCGAGCACCCCCACCAGCACGATCAGCACGAGCATCCCGGGCATCGCGATGGCCAGGTCCACGGTCCGCATCATGATCGCGTCGATCCAGCCGAGCCGGTATCCGGCGAGCAGGCCGAGCGAGGTGCTCAGCGTGGTCGTGCCGACCGCCACGAGGACGGGCCACAGCAGCGCCGAACCGGCCCCGGCCAGCAGCCGGGACAGCACGTCCCTGCCCAGGTCGTCGGTGCCGAGCCAGTGGGCCGCGCTCGGACCGGCCACGCCGAGCGCCAGGTCCTGCGCCGCCGGGTCGTGGGGCGCCAGGTGGGAGCCGAACAGCGCGACGAGGACCGCCAGGCCGAGCAGCCCGGCCAGCACGCCCCTCACAGCGCCACCGCGCCGTGCCGTACCCGGGGATCGACCACGAGGTAGGCCAGGTCGATGAGCAGGTTGACCGCGACCACGATCGCGCCGCCGAACAGGACGAGCGCCTGCACCACGGGGATGTCCTTCTGGCTGACGGCGGCGATGAGCAGGGCGCCGAGCCCGTGCAGCCCGAAGGCCTGCTCGACGAAGAGGGCGCCGGTGAGGTTCGCCGCGAGCAGCAGGCCGCCGACGGTCAGCACGGGCAGGGCGGCGTTACGCAGCGCGTAGCCGATCCAGACGCGGGTGCGCGGCAGCCCCCTGGCCCTGGCGAAGGTCAGGAAGTCCTGCCCGGCCAGGTCGAGCGCCGCCGCGCGCATCTGCCGTACGACCATGGCCGCCTGCGCCGCGGCCAGTGCGACAGCGGGCAGCGTCAGGTGGGTGACGCGCTCCATGAACGTGTCGCCCGCGCCGAAGACGGGGAACCAGCCGAGCGCGACCGCGAAGCCGTACAGCAGCAGGATGCTCATCGCGAACGGCGGTACGGCCAGCAGGACCAGTGAGCCGAGCGTGATGCCCTGGTCGAGGAGTCCGCCACGGCCCATCGCGGCCACCAGGCCGACCGGGACGCCGACGGCGAAGGTGATCAGCAGGGCGTAGCCCGCCAGGCCCGCGGTGACCGGCAGCCGGTCGGCGATGACGTCGGTGACCGGCTCCCGCGAGTAGATGGAGACGCCGAAGTCGCCGTGTACGGCGTCGCCGAGCCAGTGGGCGTAGCGCAGCGGGAACGGGTCGTCGAGGTGGTACTCGGCCCTGATCGCGGCCCTGGTCTCCGGCGTCGAGGGCCGGGTGCCCAGCAGCACCTGCTCGGGGCCGCCCGGCGAGGCGACAAGCAGGCCGTACGTGATCACCGAGAGCGCGCCGAGCAGGACCAGCGCGGCCGCCAGACGCCGGGCGACAAGACTGAGAACGGCCATGTCACTTGCCCGCCGGGCGGATGACGGCGAAGAAGTTGGGATTCCAGACGCTCAGGCCCGTGGCGGTGAACCCGTCGCGCAGCGCGATCCCGTTGTCCATGTGGAACAGCGGGACGTACGGCACCTGCTCCCCGATCTCGGTCAGCAGGGCCGTCACCTGGTCCTGGCGCTCCTGCCCGGTGGCCCCGGCGAGGGCGTCGAGCCTGGCGTCCAGCTCGGCGGAGCCGTACCCGGAGAAGTTGAAGCCCTGCGGCTCGGCGGCGGCCCGGCTGATCATGTCGGGCAGCACCTCGACCGGCTCCGGGGTGCCGTAGGACAGGTTGACGTACTGCACGCCGAGTCCTCTGTGGTCCATCAGCGTGGCCATGTACTTGTCGCCGGGGCTCGGCTCCATGGTCAGCCTGATGCCGATCTTCGCGAGGTCGGCGGCGACGGCCTGCATGACGGTCGCGCCGTCCGATCCTGAGGCGTACGGCACGGCCATCGTGAACCCGTCCGGGTAGGCGGACTTGGCCAACTCGGCCTTCGCCGCGGCCAGGTCGAACGAATAGTCCGGAAATTTCGGCATATTGTCGCCGTAGAGGGCCGTCATCTGCGGCATCGGCAGCACCGTCCGCGCGATGGTGCCGTGTCCCCCGGTCATCAGGGTGGTCAGGGCCTCGCGGTCCACGGCGTGCGCGATGGCCCGCCGCACGTGGACGTCCTTGAGCGGCCCGTTGCCGACGGCCAGGGCCAGGTAGGCGATGTTGTTGCCCGGGTAGAAGCTCGTGGTGACACCGGACAGACCCGTCCACTTGCGGGCGTCCCGGGCGTTGAGGCCGTCTGTGGCGTCCACCTCGCCCGACCTGACGGCCATCCTGAGCGTCTCGGCGTCGGAGATGGCCTTGATCTCGACCCGGCGCAGCGCGGGCTTCGGCCCCCAGTAGGACTCGTTGCGCTCAAGCACGGTCCCCGAGGTGAGGGAGAACTTCGCGACCTTGAAGGGGCCGGTGCCGATCGTGCCGACCTCGGGGCTGCCCAGGTCGCCGGGGTGGGCCTCGGCGAGCTTGCGCGGCACGACCTGCCAGGCGATGGCCGCGACGGACAGGAAGGCCGTGTTGGGGCGGGTCAGGGTGACCCTGACCCTGTCGGTGCCGACGGCCTCGACCTTCTTGACGGTGGTGAAGTAGCTGGCCGCCTGGGAGGCGACGGCGGGGTCCAGGTGGCGGCTCAGCGAGTAGGCCGCGTCGTCGGCGGTCAGCGGGGAGCCGTCGGTGAAGGTCACGGCCTTGCGGAGGGTGAACTCGTAGCTGTCCGGCGTCGGCTGGGTCCACGACGTGGCCAGGGCCGGGGCGGGCGTCCCCTTGGCGTCGAGGGTGACCATGGTGTCCAGCACCGCGAGCTGGATGGTGGTCGAGGCGTTGTTGAAGCCGTGCGCGATGTCCAGGCTGTTCGGCGCCGCCGAGGACGCCCAGACCAGGGTGTCGCGCTCTGGGCCGGATCCGCCCTTCTGCGGGGAGCCTGCGCAGGCCGCGACGGGAAGGAGGAGCAGGGCGACCACGGCGGCCCTGATGGTCGGCGTTTTCATGGTGACCACCTCGGGAGGGGAGCGGGATAGTGGGACGCTAGAAGCCGTCCGGCCCTCGTTCACTGACCCCGCAGCCAAAACCCTCGGTCCCACCCTCGTGCTGCAGGCCAACGTGCTCCCGCTTCCCCGGCTTTCAGGACCCCTCCACGAAGCCGACGTCCCCGTGAAGCCGGAGTCCCCGGCGAAGTTCCCGGTCTACTTGAAGCCGGAGTCGCCGGAACCAGCCGCCGTCACGAAGCCGGGGCTCCCACGAAGCCGGAGTCGCCCGTGAAGCGCATCCGACGCAGCCCGCCCCCGCTGACCAGCAGGTCCCCGCCCTCAAGCCGCAGCGTGAACGGCCCCGCCTTCCACGTCCCTGCGGGACCCGGTTCGACGGGAACCCGCAGGTCACGCCCCACGGACAGCACGCCGTCCCTGACCGTGACCCGGACGTCGAGCTCCGAGGAGCGGTAGGACCCGTCGGGCATCGACTTGTCGCCCGGGGCCTCACACGGCCGGTAGGCGATCGGACGACGCGCACCCGACTTGTTGCCCAGCAGCAGCCCGTCCTCCCGGCGCTCGAACCACAGTCCGTCCGCCTCGCCAAGGCCGTACCAGCGGCCGTCCTTGGCCGGGGCGAACTCGGCGCCCTCTCCGAGCCTGAACCTGCCGTTCTCCCCGGCGTCGAGCGTGAGGAAGGCGTCCCCCTCCGGGTCGTGCCAGTGCCCGGTGGGCACCGTGGACGAATCCACGGTCTCGACCAGGTCGAGGGGCGCCTCGGGTGCCTCGCCCAGCAGCATCCTGGCCAGGCGCTCGCTCAGCGCGATCGGGTCGATCGCCGTCTGGTTGACCAGTACGGCGACGCCGAACCCGGCCTCGGGCAGGTACAGCAGGTTCGACAGGTAGCCGGAGACGCCTCCCGCGTGCCCGTAGGCCGCCCTGCCCGCGATCCGCGAGTGGTAGACGCCCAGGGCGTACGGCAGGACGGTGCCGTCGGCCAGCACTGCCGGTTCGAGCAGCTCCCGCCGCAGATCGTCACCCAGGACCCGCCCGTCGGCCAGGAAGCCGAACCACGGCGCCAGGTCCGCCACGCTGGTCACCAGGCCACCGTCGCCGACCGCGCTCTCCAGGGTGTCGGCCCGTCGCGGCTCGCCGTCGGCGTTGGCGTAGCCGTACGCCAACCTTGGCAGCACCAGCGAGGTGTCGTCCCTGAACAGGGTGTCGTCCATGCCGAGCGGGCCGAGGATCCGCTCGCGGGCGAACCCGGCGAGCGAGAGCCCTGTCACCGCGCGGACCACGGCGGCGGCCAGGACGTAGCCGGTGTTGGAGTAGCTGAAGTCGGTCCCCGGCGGGAAGACCGGATGCCTGATCCCCCGCACCTCCTCGACCAGCCGTTCCTCGGTGAGCGCGGTGAACGGCGTCCCGGTGATCGCCTGCAGCGTGTACCACTCGGGCAGCCCACCGGTGTGCCGCAGACACTGCCGCAACGTGACGGGTACGGCCAGCGCCAGGCCGGGAACGTGTTCCCTGACGTCGTCGTCGAGACTGAGCCTGCCGTCCCTGGCCAGCAGCAGCAGACACGTGGCGGTGAACTGCTTGCTGACCGAGGCGATGTCGAAGCGGGTGTGGGCGTCGGCGGGGACGCCGAACTCGACGCAGGCCAGCCCTCGGGCGGTGGTGAGCAGCGCCCTGCCGTCGGCGTAGACACCGACCGCGAGCCCGGGCCCACCGGCCTTGACCAGGGCTTCCACCTCGCGATTTACCAGATCAAGATCCATGCCTTCACTATGCACGCACATTGCCGAGAACCTTTTGGCCGTAAACGCAAAGTTGACGACGGCGCTTTGGCTCCGGGGACGACACGGGACCGCCAACCTTTGGCGTGCGGCCACACGCCCATCGGAAAGGGCGGAACTAGGTTCGATTAATGATCAAACTTCTCGTGAGGGGTTTGGCCGCCTGCGTCGCACTGGCCATAGCCGCGCCCCCCGCCCACGCCTCTCCCCCACCTCCCTCACCCGCACGGTCCACGCCGGTGCCACCCCCGTTGGTTTCGGCGAACGCCGCCGCCCGGCTCACGGTGCCCGTCCTGCCCAGGCCCACCGGCCCCCACCCCGTCGGCGCCACCGACCTGCACCTCGTCGACCTCTCCCGCGCCGACCCGTGGGCGCCGGAGCGGCGGCGCGAGCTGATGGTCACGCTGCGCTACCCGGCCCGCTCCCAGAGCAGCGTCAGGACGCGGTACATGACCCCTGCCGAGTCGGCGCTGCTGCTGGCCGGGCAGGAAGCCGAGGGCGTCCCGCCCGACCTGCTGAGCCGCATCAGGACGCACGCCAGGGCCGAAGCGAGGCCGTTGCGCTCCGGGCTGCCCCTGGTGGTCCTCTCACCCGGCTTCGGACTGCCGCGCTCCACGCTGACCACGCTCAGTGAGGAACTGGCCAGCCGGGGCTACGCGGTCGCCACGGTCGGACATCCATACGAGGCGGTGGCCACCACGCTACCCGACGGCACCACCGTCCCCTGCAAGGCATGTGAGATCGAGGACTCCCCCGGCCTCGTCCCGGCGATCCGCTCGGCCGACGTGTCCTTCCTCATCGGCAAACTGACCGGCGCCCACCCCGCCTGGGGCCCGCGCGGGCTGATCGACGCCTCGAAGATCGGCATGGCGGGCCACTCCATCGGCGGCAACAGCGCGGCCAAGGCCATGGCCGACGACCCCAGGATCGACGCGGGCCTCGTCATGGACGGCTCGTTCATCGTCCCGCTCCCCACGACCGGTCTGGCCAGGCCGTTCATGCTGTTCGGCACCGAGGAGGCGTTCCTGCCCGGCAGCCCCGACGAGGAGACCTCCTGGCGGGACAACTGGCCCCGGCTGACCGGCTGGAAGCGCTGGGCGACCGTCTCCGGCTCCCAGCACGAGTCGTTCACCGACTACCCGGTCCTGAGCGAGCAGCTCGGCCTGCCCCCCGGCACCCTCCCCGCCGCCAGGGCGATCCCCATCACCCGCTCCTACGTGCGAGCCTTCTTCGACCTGCACCTACGCCACCTCCCCACCCCCCCTCCTCAACCACCCCTCCCCCACCTACCCCGAAGTCCGGTTCTGGAAGAACCTCTGAGCTACTCTCCCCCGGTATGACAGACGCCGTACCGGGGGATGTTGAACCAGCGGGCGGACCCGGCCTGTTCGAGGCCGAGGTCCGGCACATGCTCGACGAGGCCCCGCCGTACTCAGTGCGACCAGTAGCGAGACTCGGCGAGGACGAGGGCGGCGGCGCCTACCAGGCCGGCGTCCTGGCCGAGGGCGGCGGGGACCACCCTGGCGCGGCGGGCGAAGCCCATCCTGGTGTGCTCCCCGAGCGTGGCCTCAAGCGGGTCGAACAGCAGCCGCCCGGCCTGTGAGAGGCCGCCGCCGACGGTGACGAGGTCGAGGTCGCAGAGGTTGACGGCGGCGGCGACGGCCAGGCCGAGGGCCCGTCCCGCCCGGTCCATCGCGGCCAGGGCCAGCCGGTCGCCCGCCGCGGCGTCCAGCGCGAGCTGCCGCCCGCTCGCCGTCGCCGCCTCCACGTACGGCGCGGCCTCCCCATCGGGCACGTCCCGTACGGCGGAGCCCGGCTGCCAGCCGCGTCCCAGCGCCCAGGCGGCCAGGGCGGGACCCCGGGCGACGGCCTCAAGGCAGCCCCTGGCCCCGCAGCCGCAGACCGGCCCGCCGGGTTCGACCACCACGTGCCCGACGTGCCCGGCGTTGCCGCTGCCGCCGTCGATCAGCCTGCCGCCCAGGACGAGCCCGCCGCCGACGCCCGTCGAGACGACCATGCCGAGCATGTTCTCGCTGCCCCGGCCCGCGCCCCGCCAGTGTTCGGCGACGGCCAGGCAGACGGCGTCGTTGTGGACGCGCACCGGTACGCCGGGAAACCGCTCGGCCAGCCTCGCCCTGAGCGGGAAGGCGCGCCAGCCGGGCATGTTGATCGGGGAGACCTCACCCTCCGGCCAGGTCATCGGGCCGCCGCAGCCGACCCCGACGCCCTCGATCTCGGCCGGTTCCGTGAGCAGCGCGTCGATCAGGGAGTCGAGAGTCCTCCACAGGGTGTGGGCGTCGCCGCCCGGAGGTGTCGCCGTCCTGCGGACCCGGAGGATCTCTCCCTCACGGCCGACCAGGGCGACGGCGAACTTCGTCCCGCCGATGTCCACGGCGAGCACCGAACCGGACATCTAGCGATCATACGATCTGTCGCCCGAGGGGCGTGAGGAGAAGACCAGGACGGAGGCGGTGAAACCGTGCACGTGGTTGTGGCCCCCGACGGGGCCGACCTCGCCCGCTGCGAAGAACCCGGCGACGCCGATCGGGCCGAGGGTCTCCCTGACCGCGACGGCGTCGTGGTCGGCGCTGCCGAACATGGCAGAGCCCCTGCCGTTGCAGGAGAACAGCAGGGCGCCGTCCCCGCCGCCGAACTCCTCCCGGTGGGCGTCGAGCAGCTCGTAGAGGTCCTCGTCGGCGGTCGCGGCGTCACGCACCTGGAAACGGACCGTGCGGCCGATCTCCACGACGTCCCCGATGGCGACGGCCTCCCGTTCCGGGTCGATGCCGAGCACCCCCCGGATGAGGAAATCTCCGTGCTCGTGCCGTTCTGCGTACTCGTCCATGGCGACACCGATCTGCAGGCCCGAGGCGACCAGCTCCCGCTCGTCCTCGTCCAGCGCGCTGACCACCTCCTCAAGCCTGGCCAGGGCGGGCTGGCCCGCGAGTTCGAGCAGGAGGTTGTCCTCGACGCCGGTGACGGCCATCGTCGGGCCGATCGGACGGCAGCCCTGGCTGACCACGGTCCTGATCTCGACGGCCCCGCCGAGCAGGACGCCGACCGCGCCCTCGGTGTAGACCTCACCGTCGGCGAACAGCCGTACGGCACCTCGGCCGGTGAGCGCGTTGGCGAGGCCGCCGATCAGCGGCAGGTCGCCGAGCACCTCGTCGGAACGCTCGACGAAACCGTCGGTCGGGAAGCTGTAGGGGTCGGCGAACAGGATGGCCGCGTGGTCGTCGGCCTGGGGTTCCGGCAGGCCGACGACCACGAAACGGTCATCGGCCCTGAGCGTGTCCAGGGCGAAGGTCGTCAGCCTGGCTCCGTCGAGGGTCGCGGCCCAGGCGCTCACCGCGGGGGTGACCTCGACACCCCGCCCGTCGCCGATCACGCCCGTCGCACTGCAGCCGATCACCGAGGCCCCGGGAGCCATGCGCATGGCCCGCAGGCCCGCCTGGGCGACCTCGTCGGGATCGTCGCCGCAGATGAAGAAACAGACCAGGTGAGGCGGCCCGGTCAGGCCGGAGAGGGCCTGGCGCACCGCGGTCTCCGCCGCGACGACCAGGTCGGATCCCACGGCGAGACCGTCGGAGAAGCAGCTCGTCAACAGCGCCACTCGTCTCACCTCCCCTTCTTGTCCGAAGCCTTGCCTTGCAGCGATTCTCCCCACTGTGGGGACATGCACGCGCGCCGGACGTCACACGATGTGCAAGATCCGGAACCGGGATAACAGTCCCGGTTTCGGCTTCGGGGACGTAGGCTCAATCTCGTGCCTCAAATCCCAGAGCCACGTACTCTTCGCGATCTTCGCGAGAGCGGCCATGTCCACCGTACGGTAAAGGCCGAGATCCGCGAGAACCTGCTGGAACGCCTGCGGGCGGGGCAGCCGCGGTTCCCCGGCATCGTGGGTTTCGACGAGACCGTCCTGCCACACCTGGAGACAGCCCTGCTGGCCGGGCACGACCTGGTCCTGCTGGGCGAGCGAGGGCAGGGCAAGACCCGGCTCATCCGTACGGTGACCGGTCTTCTCGACGAGTGGACGCCGGTCGTCGACGGCTGTGAGATCAACGACCACCCCTACGCCCCCTCCTGTGCCCGGTGCCGCAGGCTGGCCGAGGAGGCGGGCGAGGAGCTGCCGGTCTCCTGGCGGCACAGGGACGAGCGCTACGGCGAGAAGCTCGCCACCCCCGACACCTCCGTCGGCGACCTGATCGGTGACATCGACCCCATCAAGATCGCTGAGGGACGCACGCTCGGTGACCCGGAGACCGTCCACTACGGCCTGGTCCCCCGCAGCAACCGGGGTGTCTTCTCGGTCAACGAGCTGCCCGACCTGGCCGAGCGGATCCAGGTCTCGCTGCTCAACGTGCTTGAGGAGCGCGACATCCAGGTCAGGGGATACAACCTGCGTCTCCCGCTGGACATCCTGTTGATCGCCAGCGCCAACCCCGAGGACTACACCAACCGGGGCCGGATCATCACCCCGCTGAAGGACCGCTTCGGCGCCGAGATCCGCACCCACTACCCGCTGTCCGTCGAGACCGAGTTGCAGCTCATCCGCCAGGAGGCCGCGCTCGACGAGGTGGGCGCCGACCTGCCCGACCATCTGGTCGAGGTGATCGCCCGCTTCACCCGCCTGGTCCGCGAGTCCACGGCCGTCGACGCGCGCTCCGGTGTCTCTGCCCGCTTCTCCATCGCCGCCGCCGAGACGGCCGCCGCCTCCGCCGTACGGCGTGCCGCGCTGACCGGTGAGGAGCGCGCGGTGACCCGGGTCGCCGACCTGCCGGGCATCGTGCACAGCCTGCGGGGCAAGGTGGAGTTCGAGGTCAGCGAGGAGGGCAGGGAGACCGAGGTCCTGGCCCACCTGCTGCGCAGGGCCGTGGCGGAGACCTTCCGCGGCACCATCGGCGGCCACGACCTGAGCCCGCTGCTCGAACGCTTCTCCGAGGGCGCCCAGGTCGAGTCGGGGGCCATGGTCCCGGCGGCCGACCTGCTGCGCGGGATCGGCCCGGTGCCGGGGCTCTCCAAGATCATGTCAGGGCTGGGCATCGGCGACGAGTCCCCCGGGCACGCCGCGGCGGCGCTGGAGTTCGCCCTTGAGGGCCTGTATCTCCTGCGTCGTCTGTCCAAGGACGAGGTGGACGGCACCACGGTCTACCGCACCTGAGATCCGGGGGCCGCGCGTTGGAGGGCGTTCGATGAGCTACCGCTATGGCGAGTACCGGGAAGGGCCCGATCCGCTCGCCCCGCCGTACGACGTGCGTTCGGCGCTCGACCAGATGGGCGACGCCGTGCTGGCCGGGGCCAACCCGGCCCACGCCCTGCGTGACCTGCTCAAGCAGGGCCTGCCGGGCGCGGGAGACCGGCGCGGCCTGGACGACCTGCTCCGTGAGGTACGGCGGCGCAGGCGTGAGCTGCGTGAGCGCGGCCGCCTCGACGGGACGCTCGAACGGGCCAGGGCGCTGCTGGACAAGGCGATCGGCCAGGAGCGGGCCGAGCTGTTCCCCGACCCGTCCGACGAGGCCAGACTGCGTGAGGCGGAGCTGGACGGCCTGCCCTCGGACACGGCCAGCGCGATCCAGGAGCTGAGCGACTACCAGTGGCGTTCCGGCGCCGCGCGCCAGACCTTCGAGGAGCTGCGCGACCTGCTGCGCAGGGAGGTGCTCGACAGCCAGTTCCGTGGGATGCGCGAGGCGCTGGCCAATCCCGATCCGGCCGCGATGGAGCGGGTCGGGCAGATGATGTCGGCGCTGAACGACATGCTGGACCGGGACGCGCGTGGCGAACACACCCAAGAAGACTTCGACGCTTTTATGTCGAAATATGGGGACATGTTCCCGGAGGCGCCGCGGAACCTGGAGGAGCTGGTCGACATCCTCGCCCGCAGGGCCGCCGCGACCCAGCGCCTGATGGCCTCGCTCACCCCCCGCCAGCGCGAGGAGCTCAACCAGCTGATCAACCAGACGCTCGACCAGGCGGGGCTCGGCGAGCAGATGCGCCGTCTCGGCGAGTCCCTCTACTCCCGCCGCCCCGACCTGGCCTGGAACACCCCGGAGCGGCTCTCCGGCGAGGAGCCCCTGGAGATGGGCGACGCGGTCAGCGCCCTTGAGGAGCTGGCCGACCTCACCCAGCTTGAGGCCGCGCTGCGCCAGGACTACCCGGGCGCCCGGCTCGACGACATCGACGAGGCGGCCATCCGCCGTGCCCTGGGCCGCTCTGCCGTCGACGACCTGGACGCGCTCAGGCGGATCGAGCGGGAGCTCGAACGGCAGGGATACCTGCGCCGCCAGCGCGGCAAGCTCGAACTCACCCCAAAGGCCGTGCGCCGCCTCGGCGAGACCGCGCTACGCCGCGTCTTCGCCTCCCTGGACTCAGGCCGCAGGGGCGACCACGACCAGGTGGACGCGGGCGCGGCCGGGGAGCTCACCGGCTCCTCCCGGCCCTGGCGCTTCGGCGACGAGCAGCCCATCGACGTGGTCCGCACGGTGGTCAACGGTGTACGGCGCGGCGGCGCGGGGGGGACCGTGACCCTGACCGTCGACGACTTCGAGGTGGCCGAGACCGAGCGGCGCACCGCGGCGGCGGTGTGCCTGCTGGTCGACCTGTCCTACTCGATGGCCCTGCGCGGCACCTGGGCGGCGGCCAAGCAGACCGCGATGGCCCTGCAGGCGCTGGTGGCCTCGAAGTTCCCCCAGGACTCGGTGCAGATCATCGGCTTCTCCAACTACGCCCGCGTCCTGCAGCCCGACGAGCTGGCCGGGCTCGAATGGGACATGGTCCAGGGCACCAACCTGCACCACGCCCTGCTGATCGCAGGCCGCCACCTGGACCGCCACCCCGACTTCGAGCCGGTCGTGCTGGTCGTCACCGACGGGGAGCCGACCGCCCACCTGCGGCGCAACGGCTCGGCGGCCTTCGAGTGGCCGCCGACCCGCGAGACGCTCGACCTGACGCTGGCCGAGGTGGACAAGATGACCCGGCGCAGGGCGACGCTCAACGTGTTCATGCTCGCCGACGACGAGCGGCTGAAGGACTTCGTCAACGAGGTGGCCAGGCGCAACGGCGGCCGGGTCTTCTCCTCAAGCGCCGACAGACTCGGCGAGTACGTCGTCAGTGACTTCCTGCGCACCCGCAGGAACCGCTGAGCCCTTCTTGGGCCTTTCGCAGGCTTTACAGGCCCGTCAGGCGTCGGCGTAGGCGAGGTAGTGGTTGAGCGCGAGGTCGAAGCCGTCGCGGTAGTGGCGGTAGGACCTGTAGCAGGGGCGCCAGGCCGTACTGTTGCCGACTCCGGCGCGGGCGTCCTCGACCGCGGCGGGAACGCGCTCGGGGCTGGGCAGCAGGCCTCCGCCGAGATAGCGGGGCTCGGTCAGGACGGTGCAGCGCTCACGGTCGCCGGAGACGTAGCGTCCCCGGCGCCAGCCGCTCTCCTCGTCCCACACCAGGGCCTCTCCGCCGGTGAGCAGGATCGTGGCGGCCCTCGGGTCGCAGGGACCCGCCCACCAGCCGGTGGCCTGGGCGCCCAGCGCCTCGACGACGCGGCTCACGTAGAAGGAGGGCTGCCCGCGCCACTCCTCGGTGTACGGCTCCACATGTTTCACACCCACAGGGGGCACTCCCTTGTGCCGTCGTGCACGATCTGGTTGACTGCTCGCCCGGCACGGCCGCGATCTCATCGCCGACGGCCCCAACGCACAAGAGCGAGTCCATTGGTGATCCTACTCACTTCAATGGAGTGCTTAGAGCATTAATAAGAAGATCTACCATCGCACATCACCATAAATGCAGATTATCCAAATTGTGATGTTCTGTCCGCAAACTTCTCCTGTCCGGGCACCGACGCCCCCGTGACCCGGGGCGTTCCGTCCCTGACCGAGATCACCGAGGGCTAATGTCTGGTTCATGACCCAACTGCTGCTCTGGCTGCACATCGGCTTCGCGATCTTCGCGCTCGGACCGCTCACCGCGGTGACGATGTCCACGCCGAGGTTCATCCGCTCCAAGGACCTCAACGTCCTGCGCTACCTGCACAGGACCACCCGGATCTACGCCATCGGCGCCATCGGCGTCTTCGTCGCCGGCGTGCTGCTCGGCCGCGACTATCTCGGCAAGCCCTACCTGTCGATCTCCATGACGCTGTTCATCGTCGCCGCCGTGCTCCTGGTCATCGTGGACCGCGACCAGTCGAGCGCCATCAAACTGCTCGGCGCCGAACCCCCGACCGACGACGCGAAGGCCCAGCGGGCGCGGATCGGCGCCTTCTCCGGCGTGATCGCCCTCATCTGGCTGGTCATCCTCGTGCTGATGGTCTGGGGCAGCCCCGCCTGACCTCCGTTCGCCGGAGATCCTCAGCAGCAGCGAGAAACGGGGCCCGGAAGACGGCGGGCGCCGGGACGGACGAGATCACGTCCGCCCATCGCCGGCCGTCACCCGGGAAAGGATCTCCGGTGATATCCACCCCTCCGGGAACGCCGAAAAAGCGCCATTCCCGGCAGGGAGTTTCCGATTCGACGACATTCCCCATTTCCCACGCCTTCCCGCGCCGGGACGGTTCACCGGAACGCACGGGAACGGGCGGGGAAGGTCGGCGCCGGGCGGAAGGGGCACGCCCGGCCCGACCTCAGCCCAGCGCCTGGCTGAGGTCGGCGAGCAGGTCGTCCACCGACTCGATGCCGACGGACAGCCGGACCAGGTCCGCGGGCACCTCAAGCGGCGAACCCGCCGCCGAGGCGTGGGTCATCCGCCCCGGGTGCTCGATCAGCGACTCGACGCCGCCCAGCGACTCGCCGAGGGTGAAGAGCTCGGCCCGGTTGCAGATCTCGACCGCCTCGGCCTCCCCTCCCCCGACCCGGAAGGAGACCATGCCCCCGAAACGCCGCATCTGCTTGGCCGCGGTCTCGTGCCCCGGGTGGTCGGGCAGACCGGGGTAGAGCACCGAGGTGACCTTCGGGTGGGCGAGCAGCAGGTCGGCGACCCGCTCGGCGTTGTCGCAGTGGCGCTCCATCCGCACCGCGAGCGTCTTGAGCCCGCGCAGCGCCAGCCACGCGTCGAACGGCCCAGCGACCGCGCCCATGGCGTTCTGGTTGAAGGCGAGCTTCGCGCCAAGCTCGGCGTCGGCCGTGACGAGCGCGCCACCGACCACGTCGGAGTGCCCGCCGACGTACTTCGTGGTCGAGTGCACGACGATGTCCGCGCCGAGCGCCAGCGGCTGCTGCAGGTACGGCGAGGCGAAGGTGTTGTCCACCACGAGCAACGCGCCGTTCTCGTGGGCCAGCTCGGCCAGCGCCGCGATGTCGGCGATGCCGAGCAGCGGGTTCGTCGGCGTCTCGACCCAGACGATCTTGGACTTCGGCGTCATGGCCGAGGCGACCGCGTCGAGGTCACCGAGCGGCACCGGGTCGTAGTGCAGCCCCCACGGCCGGTTCACCTTGGAGAACAACCGGTAGGTGCCGCCGTAGGCGTCGTTCGGGATGAGAACGTGGTCACTCGGCCTGCACACCGTACGCAGCACCGCGTCCTCGGCCGCCAGGCCGGAGGCGAAGGCGAGACCCCGGGTACCGCCCTCGACCGCGGCGATCGCCTCCTCGAAGGCGGTCCTGGTCGGGTTGGCCGAACGGCTGTACTCATATCCGGCGCGCAGCCCTCCGACGCCGTCCTGCTTGTACGTGGACACCGCGTAGATCGGCGGAACAACGGCCCCCGTGTGCGGGTCCGGCTCCTGACCTGCGTGAATGGCCAGCGTTTCGAATCCTTCAGTCATAGGGCCACGCTACTCGCCCCCGGACGGGCCATGTCCCGTCCACTGCCCCGTCCACACGGCGGGGCGCACCGGACCGTCCCCCAAGATCCGGCGCGCCCCGCCGTACCCCCCGATGCCTCCGGAGCGCTGACCAGCGGGTCCGCGCTCTCAGGCGGCCCGGTGCCCCGTGTCGCCCGTGTGACGCCCCGGCAGCCACACGACCTCTCCGCCCGTCTCGACCGGCGGCACCCTGATGTGACGGCCACTGGCGCCCTCGCCGTCCTGGCCGTTGATCCGCGACAGAATGACCGGGTCGGCCAGCGCCAGAGCGAGCGCGACCACGAACCCGACGATCAGTACCAGAACTCCGATGACGGTCATCTCCGTCCCCCTTCGACCTCTCAAGCATCGGTCGCGGACCCCGGAGGGCACCTCCGCTGAAGGTCCGGTTCCGCATGGGGGCGCTCGGCCGAATGGCCGATGTCCGATTTGGCCAAGAGTCTTAGGCTCAGTGGCCGTGGGGGAGACACATCGCATCGTCTACTGGATCCAGCGGCTCAGTGAGATCGCCCTGATCGGCTGGCTCGGCCTGCTGCTCCTGCTGGACGTGATGATCGTGGCCACGAACCTCGGCAACCCCGTGTTGTGGCTCAGCCCGGTCTGCGGCGCCATCGGAGTCCTTGCGGTGCTGTGGCGGAGGACGCGCAGGATCAGCGGATACGTCACCCTGCTCGTCGCGTCGTTCGTCACCACCCTGGTCTTTGGCGTCAGCGGCGTCAGCGGCCTGCCCTCCCTCGCCGAGACCGGGTCACTGCTGATCCTCACCATCGCGGGCCTGCGCTGGATCGAACCCATCAGGAACGCCGCGCTGTTCTCCATCGCCTCCGTCGTCGTGCTGGAGAGCGCCGCCGGACGGCTGCGCGAGGACACCCCGTCCCTCGCCGTCGGCTTCCTCGTCTTCGTCGGCTGGTCCGTCGCGGCGGGGGTCGGCGCCTACCTCCGCTTCCAGCTCGAACGCCGCAAGGAGGCGGTCAGCTCGGTACGGCGCGCGGAACGCCTCGAACTCGCCAGGGAACTGCACGACCTGGTCGCCCACCACATCACCGGGATCGTCGTCCAGGCCCAGGCCGCCAAGATCGTGGCCGAGCAGAAGCCGGAGGCCGTCGTTCCCGCCCTCGACGCGATCGCCGGGGCGGGCGCCGACGCCCTGACCTCGATGCGCCGCCTGGTCGGCGTGCTCCGCGCCCAGGACGGGGCCGCCCGCTCCCCCGGCAGCACCCTCATGGACATGCGCACCCTGGTCGAACGCTTCTCCTCGGGCGGCCCCCAGGTCGCCTTCGACATCGGCCAGGGCATCAACGACGAGACCCTGGCCCCCGAGGTGCTGACCACCCTCCACCGCGTCCTGCAGGAGGCCCTCACCAACGTGCGCAGACACGCCCCCGGCACCGGCTGGGTCGAGGCCGACCTACGACTCGGCGGACCGCCCGAGGCGGCTCCCACTCCCGGCAGACGGGAACCGCGCCAGGGCAACCAGGGGGCCCACTGGGTGTGGCTGCGCGTGCGCAACTACGGCTCTGCGACCGACGCCAAGATCTCCCGCCTCGGCGGCGGCTTCGGCCTGGTAGGCATGTCAGAACGCGTCGAAGCCCTGGGCGGCCGCCTAACAGCGGGCCACACGTACACGGGCGCGTGGGAGGTAGTGGCGGGCTTTCCTGTGGCCCTGCCTTTTGGCGACGCCTGACGGCGCCGCGGGTTGTGCTTGCTTTTGCGCCGCCTGCGGCGTCGCGGGCTTGGGCGCCTCAAGCCTGTGCTTTCCCTCGTCGCTCATCCGCTGGCGCTCCTTCGCTCCTCAGTCCAAGCACAGGCGCGCCCAAGCCGACACTCCTCACACACAGCACCGGTACCCCTAACTCTTCACGCTTGGCGCCGGAGCACAGCCAAAGCCGGTCCTGAACGGGGTGATCAACGACCTGTTCCGCTGGGAATCCCTCTGGAACGCCTCCTCGCTCCAAGCGCATCGGCCCTGGAAGTGAGGAGTTTGGCTTGTGCTTTACCGGTGCCGTGTATGAGGAGTGTCGGCTTGGGCGCGTCGGTGAGCTGGACTGAGGAGTGACGGAGCGCAGCGGAGGAACGACGAGGGAAGTCACCGACTTGGGGCGCCCAAGCCCTCGCGACGCCGTCAGGCGTCGCAAAGGGGCAGGGCAGCGGAGGAACGACGAGGGAAGTCACCGACTTCAGGCGCCCAAGCCCGCACTGCCGTTAGGCAGTGCCATTAACAAGGAACGCCAGGAGATCTTGGCGGGTTACCAGGCCCACGGGTTTGCCGTCGTCGAGGACCACGGCGGCGTCGGCCTTCTCCAGGGCCTCGATGGCGATGGACACCGGTTCGCCGGCGCCGATCATGGGGAGGGGCTGGGACATGTGCTCGGCCAGGGGGTCGGTTGGCCGTACGCGACCCCGGTAGAGCGCCTCAAGCAGGTCGCGCTCCACGATCGAGCCCACGACCTCGGCGGCCATGACCGGGGGCTCCTCCTTCATGACGGGGAGCTGCGAGACGCCGTACTCCCGCATGATCGAGATGGCCGTGTCGACCGACTCGTGTGGGTGGGTGTGCACGAACTCGGGCATCTCCACCCCCTTGCGGACCAGCACGTCCCTGACCGAACCCTCGTCGGAGGAGGTGGTCAGGAAGCCGTAGTCGGCCATCCACTCGTCGTTGAAGATCTTCGACAGGTAGCCCCGGCCGCCGTCGGGCAGCAGCACGACGACCACGTCCTCGGGGCCCGCCTGACGGGCGACCCGCAGCGCCGCGACCGTCGCCATCCCGCAGGAGCCGCCGACCAGGAGCGCCTCCTCGCGGGCCAGGCGGCGCGTCATGACGAAGGAGTCCTTGTCGGAGACCGCGATGACCTCGTCGCAGATCGTGGTGTCGTAGGTCGAGGGCCAGATGTCCTCCCCGACGCCCTCGACGAGGTACGGCCTGCCGGTGCCGCCCGAGTAGACGGACCCCTCGGGGTCAGCCCCGATGATCTTGACCCGGCCGTCGGAGACCTCCTTGAGGTAGCGGCCCGTGCCGCTGATCGTGCCACCGGTGCCGATGCCCGCGACGAAGTGGGTGATCCGGCCCTCCGTCTGCTCCCAGATCTCCGGCCCGGTCGAGTGGTAGTGGCTCTCGGGGTTGAAGGTGTTGGAGTACTGGTCGGGCTTCCAGGCGTTCGGCGTCTCCCTGGCCAGCCGGTCGGAGACCGAGTAGTAGGAGTCGGGGTGCTCAGGGGAGACCGCCGTCGGGCAGACCACGACCTCGGCCCCGTAGGCGCGCAGCACCCCGATCTTGTCCTGGGCGACCTTGTCCGGCACGACGAACAGGCACCGGTAGCCACGCTCCTGCGCCACAATGGCCAGGCCGATGCCGGTGTTGCCGGAGGTGGGCTCGACGATCGTGCCACCGGGCACCAGCGCCCCAGACCGCTCCGCAGCGTCGATCATGCGCACCGCGATCCGGTCCTTCACCGAACCGCCGGGGTTGAAATACTCCACCTTGGCGAGCACCTGGGCGGGTGCCCCGGCCGTCACCTTCCTCAGCCGGACAAGCGGCGTGTTTCCCATCAGTTCCACAAGCGAGTCATACACACGCATCGCGACGATCACCTCGAAATACAGAGCCCGGTCGGCTTGTTGTGCTGAACGCCGCGCCCCCAAGGGGGGTATGTGGGACTCGGCTAGGTTCAAGGCAACGCTACCGGCGCGCGGTACCGAAGGAGCAATGCCAGGTGATCTGGACACCGGGGGCGGCACGGGCCGCCCGTCGTATCGCCGCCGCCGCGGCCGTCGGCGGAGGAGGGCTCACCGCGCTCGGCGCGGTCACGTACGGCCTGCTGATGGGTGAGGCCCTGCTGGCCCGGCGCATCGTCGGCCGCCCGCACGGCATGGAGGGGCCGCCCTCCGACGGGGTCTACGGCGACTTCGCCGGCGAGCCGGTCCGGATGGTCATGCTGGGTGACTCGACGTCGGTCGGCCTGGGCACCGCGGAGGCCGCGCAGACCCCGGCCGTGCTGATCGCCACTGGCCTGGCCGCCGTCGCCGAGCGTCCCGTCCGGCTGACCGTGGTCGGCATGTCGGGCGCGGTCTCGGCCGATCTGGACGGCCAGACCGATCGGGCGCTCGAAGCCTCCCCCGAGATCGCGGTGATCTTCGTCGGCGCGAACGACGTCACCACGCGGACCATGCCGACGCATGCCGTACGGCATCTGCAGAAGGCGGTGCGGCGGCTGCGTGAGGCGGGGGCCGAGGTGGTCGTCGGCACCTGTCCCGACCTGGGGACGGTCAGGCCGATCGCGCAGCCGCTGCGCTGGGTGACCCGGCGCTGGAGCCGTCAGCTCGCCGCGGCGCAGACCGTGGCCGTGGTGGAGGCGGGTGGCCGTACCGTCGCCTTCGCCGACCTGCTCGGCGATGAGTTCTCCGCAAATCCGGATGAAATGTTTGGACCTGATCGTTTCCACCCATCTGTCCAAGGTTATCTACAGGTTGCTTATGCGGTGCTACCGTCTGTATGCACCGCACTTGGACTGTGGCCAGAGTCGCACTCCGAGCGCAGTGAGTCGATCTACCTCGCGGCGGCCAAGGCCGCGGAGGAACCCGGCGCCGAAGTCTCCGCAACCCGCGTCGCCGGCCGAGCAACCGGACCCCACGGACGGTGGGCGACACTGCTCCGTCGGAGAAACGGGGTGCTGCCTCACGACGCCTGAACACGGTTACCCTCCGCGGCGAGGCCGTGACGCCTCGCCCCCTTTGGAGTGCAATGCCCGTGATCCGGCCCCACGTGAAGACGGCTGCGGTCCTCGCCGGAGTGCTCGCCCTGGCCGGCTGCTCCGGCAGTGAAGCGGCAGTTCCCGCCCATCCGACCTGGCACAACGGCGAGGTGAACGCGGTGAGCCGCACCACCTCGGCCGCGGGCGTCGCCATGACGACCTCCATGAGGGCGGACGGCACGCTGGAGACGGTCGCCCTCGACCTGGCCACGGGCAGGAAGCTGTGGGCCCATCCCGCGACCATGGCCGGTCGGCTGCCGGGAATGGGCGTCCCCGCCCCGGCGATCGTCGAGTCCGCGGGGGGACGCCTCGTCGCGGTCGCGGTCGATCCGGTCCGCGGGGGTCGCTGGAAGGCCGTCCTGGTCGGCCGTGACGCGCGCACCGGGATCCGGCTGTGGACACGCCCGCTGCACTCGACCTTCGGGCCGCAGCGGTGCGGGGCGTTCGTGTGCGTCTCGGAGAACACCGCCCTGTCCAGGGCCCGGCTGTCCGTGCTGGCCCCGGAGACCGGCAAGCAGATGTGGCAGCTACCCGGCATCGCCGAGGTCGAGTGGTCGGGCGCCTCTCACGCCGTGCTGCTGCGCATGGCCCGCCATCCCGCCCTTGAGGCCTACGACCTGGCCTCGGGCAGGCGATCGTGGCAGTTGCCCGTCGAGCAGGCGCTCGGCCCCGGGGTCGATCTGTCCGGTGGATGGGCCTTCGGCTCGACCGGCGACGACCTCATCGGCTACGTCGCCCCCTACACCAGTCCCTCGACGAAGCGGGTCTCCACCTTCGGCCTGTTCTCCGTCAGGCTCCTGGACGGCACGGTCAACTGGCTGCGTCCCTCCGTGGTGCGGGTCTATCCCAGCGGCAGTCCCGGCCTGGCCCCCGTCGTCCGTCCCGTCGACCAGCGAGGGCAGTACGGCGGCTTCGCCCGGCTCGACGCGAGCGACGGGCGCGTCCTCGGCCAGATCTCCGCGGCCCAGATCCCCGGCTCCGGCTGGTGGCTGGCCTTCCCCGAGCGGATGGACAGGCTCGGCTTCCTCAAGCACGGCCAGCAGGGCAGCGCCTTCGACCTGGCCACGGGTCACGGCACCGAGGTCAAGGACCAACGCGGCTGGTCCTTCTGCGTCACCGACCCCAGGCCGCTCCCCCTCAAACACCAGGCGGCGGGCTTCTACCCGGTGGCCTCCCTGTGCGAGTTCGACCTGGCCAGCGGCAGGAGGACACCCCGTTCCGAGCCGCCTCCCGCCTGGTTCACCGGCAGCCAGGACGGCTGGCGGATCTGGCGCGACGAGGCGGGCGGCCTGCACGGCGTCAAGGACGGAACCACGACCACCCCCGGCATGTACGGCTGACGCCCCCGTACAAAGTTCTGTTTCGGGCCGCCCCGCCCAAGCCCTTCGCCCTACCGGGGAGTAGCCTCCGCTCAGGAGTGACCGACAACCCAGGAGAGCCCCATGCCCGAGGCAGTCATCGTCGCGACCGCGCGCTCACCCATCGGACGCGCCTTCAAGGGATCGCTCAAGGACATCCGCCCCGACGACCTGACCGTCCAGATCGTCAGGGCCGCCCTGGCCAAGGTGCCCCAGCTCGACCCCGCGACCATCGACGACCTGATGCTGGGCTGCGGCCTGCCCGGTGGTGAGCAGGGGTTCAACCTGGGCCGGGTGGTCGCCACGCTCCTCGGGCTCGACGGCGTGCCCGGCACGACCATCACCCGCTACTGCTCGTCGTCCCTGCAGACCACGAGGATGGCCCTGCACGCGATCAAGGCGGGCGAGGGCGACGTCTTCGTCTCCGCCGGTGTCGAGTGCGTCTCCCGGTTCACCAAGGGCAACTCCGACTCGCTGCCCGACACCGAGAACGAACTGTTCACCGAGGCGCGCAGCCGTACGGCACGGGCCGCCGAGGGCGGCGGCGAGGTCTGGCACGACCCGCGCGAGGACGGCGAGCTGCCCGACGTCTACATCGCCATGGGCCAGACCGCGGAGAACGTCGCCGCCCTCAGGGGGGTCTCGCGCCGGGAGCAGGACGAGTTCGGCGTCCGGTCGCAGAACCTCGCGGAGCGGGCCATCGCCAACGGCTTCTGGGAGAGCGACATCACGCCGGTGACCCTGCCGGACGGGACCGTGGTGACCGGGGACGACGGCCCCCGTCAGGGAACGACCTACGAGGCGGTCTCCCAGCTCAAGCCGGTCTTCCGGCACGACGGGACCGTCACGGCGGGAAACTGCTGCCCGCTGAACGACGGCGCGGCCGCGGTGGTCGTGATGAGCGACACCAGGGCCGCAGAGCTGGGCATCACCCCGCTGGCCAGGATCGTCTCGACCGGCGTCACCGGCCTGTCCCCCGAGATCATGGGGCTCGGCCCGGTCGAGGCCTCCCGGCAGGCCCTGTCCAGGGCGGGCATGGCCATCGACGACGTGGACCTCGTCGAGATCAACGAGGCCTTCGCGGCCCAGGTCATCCCGTCCTACCGCGACCTCGGCATCGACCTCGACCGGCTCAACGTCAACGGCGGCGCCATCGCGGTCGGTCACCCGTTCGGCATGACCGGCGCCCGCATCACCTCGACGCTGGTCAACAGCCTCCGCTTCCACGACAGGACGATCGGCCTTGAGACCATGTGCGTGGGCGGCGGCCAGGGCATGGCCATGATCCTCGAACGCCTGAGCTGAGAACGACGGTGCCGCGCCGTACCAACGGTATGGCGCGGCGCCCGTTTCAGCCGTGGACGTCGGGACCCGCGCGGGTGATGTCGATGCGCAGCAGGACCCGCCTGTCCCGCTCCATGGCGGCCCGGTAGTCGTCCCAGTCGGGGTGCTCGCCGGAGATGTCGCGGTAGTAGTCGACCAGCGGTTCCAGTGCCTCCGGCAGCGAGAGGATCTCCGTCTCCCCCTCGATCTGGATCCAGTCTCCGTAGAAGGAGTCGGTCATCACGCAGAGCGTGGCCCGGGAGTCCCTGCGGAGGTTGCGGACCTTCGCCGCGGTCTCCCTGCTGCTGACGATCGCGCGCCCCTCGGCGTCCAGCCCGACCGTCACCGGGGACAGTTGCGGGCGTCCGTCGGCGTGCTTGGTCAGCAGGACCGCACGGTGGTTGACGCGGATGAAGTCACGTGCCTTGTCGAGATCCATAAGCCCATCATGGCCGGACACACAGAAGCCCGCACCCTCCGATGGAAGGCGCGGGCTTACAGAAGACGGACAACTTACATACGACGGCTGTGACGGTGGCGCTCGTGCTCACGCACGATGGCGGCGGCGTAGCCGTGGGACAGACCGTGCTCCTGGGCGAGCCAGTTGGCCCGCTCCTCGCAACGCAGGAAGGACGGGCCGTTGTCGATGGTTTGGAACCACTCTGGGAGTGCGCGGCCGGTGATATCCGTGACTCTAGCGATCAGTTTGCTCTGCGTCTCCAGTGAGTGGCTCAACGACATGGGCACCTCCACGGATAGGCTCCTTTGCTCGACAGTGCCTCACGAACTCCCAGATAGCAAGCCCCCAGGCCCTGTCGCTTAGCGGTGTCTTCGACACCGCAGGGTTCGGGCGCCTGAGGCCAACGCTTTCCCTCGTCGCTCATCCGCTGCCCTGCCCCTTTGCGACGCCTGACGGCGTCGCGGGCTTGGGCGCCTGAAGTCGGTGACTTCCCTCGTCGCTCCTCCGCTTCGCTCCGTCACTCCTCAGTCCAGCTCACCGACGCGCCCAAGCCCGACACTCTTCACTCACAGCACCGGTACCCCAAAACCGGCCGGACAGCACGCACCCCGCGCTGCACTGGGGCGGCGCGGGGTGCGTGGGGGTCAGGTCGGCTAGTCGTTGCTGGTGAAGTAGCTGAGGAAGCGGAGGATCTCCAGGTAGATCCAGACCAGGGTGACCGTCAGGCCGAAGGCCATCAGCCAGGAGTACTTCTCGGGGGCGCCGGACTTCACGCCCTGCTCGACGGCGTCGAAGTCGAGGAGCAGGAAGAAGCAGCCGACGAGGATCGCCGCGATACTGAAGACGTAGGCCAGCGGGCCGCCGGAGCGGATGCCGATGCCGTCGGTGATGAAGAAGCTCGCCAGCAGGTTGACCAGGATGAGGCCCATCAGGCCGAGCCCGGCCGCCACGACGAACTTGGTGAACTTCGGCGTCACGCGGACGATCCGCAGCGCGTAGACCGTCAGCATGGAGCCGAAGGCGAGCGCCGTGCCGACGACCGCCTGCAGGACGATGCCGTTGTACAGGTTGTTGTACATGTGGCTGATCACGCCGATGGCGACGCCGTAGGAGACCGCGTAGCCGAGGATCAGCACCGGGTTGGTGCTCTGCTTGAACGAGACGATCAACGCGAGCACGAGACCGACGAGCACGCCGGCGATCAGCGCGCCCGTCCCGAAGTTGAGCGCCCAGGCGAGCGCGGCGGAGACGACCAGCGTGCCCAGCGTGATGAAGCCACGCACGACCACGTCGTCGATGGTCATCCTCCGCTGCGCGGGCGGCGCGTAGGAGGGCGCGTCATACATTCCCCTGAGCTGCTCGGGGGTCGGGGTGCCCCAGGCCTGCTGGCGCCCGGGCGCCTGCCTGCTGAACACGGGATTCTTGCTTTCCATCGCTAGCCTCCACGCTGCGACCTACGCGATCGGCGTATAGATCGGTTGTCACACGGCCGTATCGTGTTGTTGTCCGTTTTAGGGTCAAGTGACCGTACGGCTACCGCCGAGGGTTCCAACGAACGACCTTCAAGCCGGGTTCCCGGCCCTCCCGAGGAATCATGGCCTCGTCGGCCGGGTCCGCGCCAGGTCTTCGCGTGGACGTCAGGCCGTCGTGAACCGGCCGCCGGGAAACAGCGGCGCGGGAATGGCCTTCGGGAATCGACCGGCCCGTCCCTGGAAAACCGCGTGGAACTGGATTTGTCGTGTTGTTTTCCCCACCGACATAAACAACGCGGTCACGATGGGGAAAACGACTGTGCACTGCCGAAGCGCTTGACGAGCCGCTGATAAGTGTCGAAGGCCGGTTTGGGGCGGTAGTCATCGGTGAGAAGGCCGAACCGGTAGAACAGGCCGGGTTTCGTACTGTCGGCATCACGCAGGGCGAAATGGGTATAGCCGCCGATGTTCCGGCGGATACGGCAGTTCACGACCGCCGTGACGATCGTCTCCAGAACGTCGGCCTGTCGTCGCGGGCTCCGCTCGGGGCCGGTCGGCCAGCCGTTCTCGGTGATCCACAGGGGGACGCTCTCGTCGATGCCCGCCGGGGTGAGGCAGCGGTCGCGGTGGTGGCCGAGCAGCCCGGCGACGGCCTCCCCGAGCCCGTCCGCGGGGGCCGGTTGGAAGACGTCGGGAAAGAAGTCCAGGCCGACGTAGTCGAGGGCCGCGACGAAACGCGGTCCGCCGTCGGCGGTCAGCGCGGCGACGAAACCCTCGGCGGGGCCGAACAGGGGCGTGGTGTTGAACCCGACCCTGAGGTGGTCGAGGCCGAGCAGGCGCGCCTCCTCCTTGGCCGCGACGACGCCCTCGACGAGGGCTTCGAGCACCCGGGGGTGACTCCCGTCGTAGACGGGAAGGTTCGGCTCCTCGGTCACCTGGAGGGTCGCGACGCGTGCTCCGTGGCGCCGGACGAGGTCGCGGACGAAGGCCACGTAGCCCGCGACGTCACCGCTGCGGGAGCGGTACTGCGCGACGAGGTCGAGCATGCGCCCGCCGGTGGCGTACTGCTCCACCCGCTCGGGAGCCTGCGGGTAGGCGTCCCCGGGGTCGCTGAAGCTGACGTAGCCACGGACCAGGGAGACGCGCAGGTGGTCGAGCGCCTCGGTGATCCGGTCTGGGTCGTCGGGGGGTCCCTGGAGCAGGCCGCCGTTCTCGTCACCGACCGCTCCGCCGGGGTAGATCCCGAAGACCAGGTCGTCGGCTGTCATGCGAGGTCCTCTCGGTCGTCGGGCCAGGTCAGGCCGCCCGTGTGGATCTCCTGCGCGGTGGCCTCCACCCAGGCGAGTTCGCCGCGCGTCATGTGCAGGGCGTACTCGGCCTCGATGACGAACAGGCGGGGCACCGTCCCTGTGGCCAGCGCCTCGTCGAGGGCCCGCTGGTCCTCGGCGAGGGTCGCGCGCAGCCGTTCGGCCCGTTCGAGCAGGGCCGCCCGCGCGCCCTCGGGGCCGAGGGCGCCAAGGTAGGCGACGGCCGTGAGAAAGAGGGGATACTCACGCCGGGGAACGCGGATCTGCTGGTCGAGCCGCCGCACGAAGGCGTTTCTCCCGGCCTCGGTGATCGCGTAGACCGTGCGGGCCGGCCGGTTGCCCTCCTGGACCCTGGCCTTCTCCGTGATCCACCCCTCCCCCTCAAGAGCCGTGACCACGTCGTAGAGCGAGCCCCGGTTGATCCGCACGCTGGCGTCCTTGCCGCGTTCCCGCAGCACGGCGGCCATCTCGTAGGGATGCATGGGTCTCTCCAGCAGCAGCCCCAGCACCCCCAGGGCCAGGGGGTTGTCCGCGCTTCGCGCCATAGTCGCCTCCTGATATCAGGAACCGACTATACGAGACGCCGTACGGCACCGCAACGGCACCTCGAAAAGGCCCCCAAAGGCCCGCGACATCCGCCGATCGCGAAGACCGGGATTTCCGCGCCACAATTTGACCGGCAGAACCGCATGCGATCAGCGTGCAAACGACAGGACAACACGAAACGGCCTGACCCGGGGTTTTCCCCCACAACAGAGCGGCCCGTGACCGGTCTTTCCCGGTCACGGGCCGAACTTCGCGGATCACTACGAGTGCCCCCGGAGGGACTCGAACCCTCACTCGAACCCTTTTAAGGGGTTTGCCTCTGCCATTGGGCTACGGGGACGCCGTAATCATACGTAACTGACCACTCATCAGAGGAGCACAACTTTGTATCAGGCGTCACACAAACCATGCCACAGCGTTCCGATCCCCGAGACCGGGCGTAGGCGAACGAGCCCCCTCCCGGTACGGAACGACCGGAAGGGGGCTCGTGACAGACGACAGGGGATGGGCGTCAGGTCCTGGCGGCGCTGCGGAACTCCTCGCGAGGCGCCTCGATCTCACCGAGCGAGACGGTCTCCCGCTTGAAGAACAGCGCGAGCGTCCAGTCCATCGTCACGCGGACCTTGCGGTTGACGGTGGGCACCCGCGACAGGTGGTAGGTGCGGTGCATGAACCAGGCGAGCACCCCACGGAGCTTGATCCCGTAGACATTGGCGACGCCCTTGTGCAGGCCGAGTCCGGCGACCGAGCCGACGTACTTGTGGCGGTAGTCGGCCAGCGGCTGTCCGTGCAGGTGCCGGGTGATGTTGTCGGCGAGCACCTTGGCCTGCCGTACGGCGTGCTGGGCGTTGGGCGCGCAGTACTGACCGGGGTTGGTCACGTCGGGCACCCCGGCCACGTCGCCCGCGGAGAAGGCGTCCTCGACCCCGGCCACGGTCAGGCGGGTGGTGGTCTTGATCCGGCCGCGCTCGTCCAGGGGCAGGTCCCCGGCGTTGACGACGGGGCTGGGCTTGACGCCCGCGGTCCAGACGATGGTCGCCGACTCGAACTCCTCACCGTCGGAGAGCTTCACCAGGCCGCCCTCGCAGGAGTCGAGGCGGGTGTTCATCTTGACCTCGATGCCGCGCTCACGTAGCTGCTCGGCGGTCCACTTGCCCATCTCGGGGCCGACCTCGGGCAGGATGCGGTCGGTCGCCTCGACGAGGACCCAGCGCATGTCCTTGCGGGAGATGTTGCGGTAGTAGCGGACCGCGTCGACGGCCATGTCCTCAAGCTCGGCCAGCGCCTCGACGCCCGCGAAGCCGCCGCCGACCACGACGAAGGTCAGCGCCCTGCGGCGCAGGGCCTCGTCCTCGTCGGTCTCGGCGCGGTCGAGGAGCTCAAGCACCCGGTTGCGCAGCGCGATGGCCTCGCCGACCGTCTTGAAGCCGATCGCGGCGTCCGCCAGACCGGGGATGGGCAGCGTGCGCGAGACCGAGCCCGCCGCCATCACGAGGATGTCGTAGTCGATGTCGTGCGGGGTGCCGACGTTCGGCTCGAAGGCCACGCTCTTGGCGGCGTGGTTGACCTTGGTGACCTTGCCGTTGAGGATCGTCGCCTTCGACAGGACACGGCGCAGCGGGACGACCACGTGCCGGGGCGAGAGGTTTCCCGCCGCCGCCTCGGGAAGGAACGGCTGGTAGGTCATGTGGGATTCGGGGGTGAGAACGGAGATCCGGACGCTACCGTCGCGCAGTTCCCTACGGAGAGTGTGCTGCAGGCGCAGCACCGTGTAGAGCCCGACGTAACCTCCGCCGACGACCACGATGTGCTTGGAGGTACGGTTCACTTCGACGCCATCCTTAGGTCGAGGCCTTGTGAAAGCTTTCACAAGCATACGTCCCCGCAAAAATCTGGACCAGGCACCCCCCATGTAACTTTCGTCATAGTTTCCAGAACAGCGAGAACGACCAGGGGTTTCGGAGCGAAGTTCTACGATTCTTCTCTTTGTGATCGAGTTCACAAGCTCCGCAGCGTGTTTGCCCTGGTGAAGAGGGTGTCGAGCATCTCGGCCGTCACCCGGCCCGTGAAGGTGTTCTGCTGGCTCGGGTGATAGCACCCGAGGAGATGGGCCGTGGAGTCACCACGGGAGATCTCGACCTCGGCCCCGTGCCCGAAGGACGGCCTGCGGCTGGGCAGGACGTAACCCGCCTCCCGCAGCGCGGGCCAGACCGCCTGCCAGGCGAAGCCCCCGAGCGCCACGATCACCCGGACGCTGTCGGCGACCAACTCGACCTCCCTGGCCAGCCAGGGGAAGCAGGCCGTACGCTCCGACGGCTCCGGCTTGTTCCCCGGCGGGGCGCAGCGCACCGCGGCCAGCATCCGCGCGCCGACGAGCCGCTGCCCGTCCGCCGCGTGCACGCTGGTCTCCTGTACGGCCAGGCCCGTCCTGTACAGCGAGGCGAACAGCCAGTCCCCGCTGCGGTCGCCGGTGAAGATCCTCCCGGTGCGGTTGCCGCCGTGCGCGGCCGGGGCGAGTCCCACGATGAGGACCTCCGGCCTGTCCTCCCCCCACCCGGCGATGGGCCTGCCCCAGTAGGTCTCGTCGGCGAACGCCCGCCGTCTGACCGTCGCGACCTCCTCCCGCCAGGCGACCAGGCGCGGGCAGGCGCGGCAGACGGACTCCCTCGCGGTCAGCTCACCGAGGGTACGGCTCGCCGCCGCCAGCCGTACGACCTGGGCCGGGTCGTGGGCGACGGGGGTATCCGGCGAGGCGGGGTCTCCGGGCCAGCCGGACCCGGGAGGAACGAATGTCATGCCTTCGATCGTGCCAGGGGGAACCTCAGGCGTGGAAACATGCGCTTAACCCATGGCACGCGAAAGCGGCGCCCGCCCGAGGCGAACGCCGCTCTCATCTCGTTTCCGGTCCCGCGTCAGACGCGGGCCGAGCCCTCACGGGCCGGGAGGGTTCCCGGCACCGCTCAGGCGGCGCAGACCGCGTTGAAGTTCACCGACTGCGCGCCGGCACCGTCGATCGCCAGCTTCGCGCTGCCGCCGTGGGTGCCGTTCGTCGCCTTGGTGAAGGTGACGGTCTTGGTGCCGGCCTCGGTGAAGACCAGCGGGCCGGAGTCGACGGTCACGCCGTCAACGGTCCAGCGGTAGTTGACCTTGGTCGCGCCACTGGCGTAGATCTGGCCGGTGCCGGACAGGGTGGCCGCGGGGCAGGTGCCCGCGGTCTGGGTGGCCGAGACGCTCTCGCCCACGACCCAGACCTTCACCTCGGGGGCCGGAGCCTCACAGGTGACCTTGCCGGTGACGGTGCCGGTGGTGGAACCGCGGTAGAGCTCGATCGCGCGCTTGGCCGTACCGGAGGCCGAGGCGCTCCAGGAGTCGGTCACGGTGCGGGACTGGTAGCCACGGCCACCGAAGTACACGTCCTGCCACGCGCCGGCAACGCCGTCACGGATCCAGCGGTACTTGACGCTGCCCTGGCCGTGCGAGACGGCGATCGTGCCGGTGAAGGCGCGGGTGACCGGGCAGGTGCCGGTGTAGGAGTCGGGCGCGCTGACGGACGCGGTCACCTTCGGCGACTCGTCCTTGCACCAGATCCTGAAGCCGACGCGGTTGGAGGTGCTGTGACCCGGGTCCACGATCTCCAGAGCGGCCCAGCCACTCAGGTTGTGACGCGGCCTGATCACGTGGAACACCTTGGCCGAGCTGCTGACGCGGACGACGTCACGGTCGACGACGTCACCGTTGACGACCCAGCGGTAACGAACCCAGGTGGGGCTGGAGGCGGTGATGCGGCCGACCAGCGTGGCCTGGCAGTTGCCCTCGTCGACCCAGGCCCTGGCGCCGACGCCGACCTGGATGACTTCCTTGCCACCGTTGTCGTTGCCACCGCCGCAGGAGACCCGGAAGTTCCCCTTGCTGGAGGTCGCGGTCCTGGGAGCCAGGACCTGCAGGGCCTGCCAGCCCTTGACGTCACCCTTGAAGGTCGAGGACTCCTTGACGGTGACCTTCTTGACGCCCTTGCCCTTCAGAACAAGGGTCTTGACCTTGCTCTTGGAGCCGTCGCCGCGCAGCCAGCGGTAGGCGACCGTGGTCTTGGAGGCGACGGCCTTGACCTTGACGGTCGAGGAGAAGGTCACCTTGACGGGGCAGTCACCCTTGTAGTTCGAGGGGGACGCCTTGGGGGTGCCAACCGAGACCGCGGGCCTCGCCTTGGCGACGGCCGAAGCCGTCTGGGTGGATGCGCTCGCGGCCGCCGCGGGCGAGGCCAGGAGGGCCGTCGCCATCGTCGCCAGCATGGCCGTGCCGGCGCTCACCGCGGCTAGCCTGCGCGCTAGTCCGGACTTCATGAGGGGTTGCTCCGTTTCGTTAGGAAGCGAATGCGCTCCGGAGACGGTTGCCGCCCCGACACCAGCTGTGCCGGGCCCCACGGCAAAGCCTCGCTAAAGCCCCTTTACCTAATCATGAACGGAACGATCTCTCAATACCCCATCAACAAGTCAAATGTCCAGATCTCATTAAGGTTTAGATGCCAGCCACGCGATTCCATCGAGGATGTCATGTTCGCTGACTACGACTTCGTCGAATCCGTAGCGCCGCAGGACGCGGTCGAGAATGAGGGAACCGGCGCCGATGACGTCAACCCGGCCGGGATGCATGACACCGATGGCCGCGCGCTCCTCATGGGACATCCCCAGCAGACGACGGGAAATGTCATGCGCCCGATTTGCCGGAATTCGTGAGTGGTGAATTTTATCCGGGTCATATTCCGGCAGGTCAAGCGCTATTCCCGCGACGGTCGTGACCGAGCCCGCGAGACCGACCAGCGTCAGCGCCCGCTCGACCGGAATCTTCTCCGCCACCCGGTCGAGCGCGTCGTCGATGTCGGCGGTGATGGCCTCGACCACCTCCGGGGACGGCGGCGCCACGGAGCCCCGCAGGTGCCGCTCGGTCAGCCTGACGCAGCCGATGTCCACCGAGATCGCCGCCTCGGCGTGCGTCGTGCCGAGCACGAACTCGGTCGAGCCACCGCCGATGTCGAACACGAGGTAGGGCGGCCTGGTCCCGTCCGGGGTCGGCAGGCCGGTCTCCGGCGAGAGCCGTACCAGATCGCGGGTGGCGCCGGTGAAGGAGAGCTCGGCCTCCTCGGAACCGGTGATCACCTCGGGCTCGACGCCGAAGATCTCCCTGACGCCGTCGACGAACTCCTGACGGTTGGCGGCGTCCCTGGTCGCGCTGGTGGCGACGACCCGCACCGCCGAGACGTCGTGACGCCTGATGAGGTCGGCGTAGCCGCGCATCGCGGCGAAGGTGCGTTCGAGCGCCTCGGGGGCCAGCCTGCCCGTCCTGTCGACGCCCTGTCCCAGCCTGACGATCTCCATCCGCCGGTCGACGTCGGTCAGGACGCCGCCGTCGATGTCGGCGATGAGCAGGCGGACGGAGTTGGTGCCACAGTCGATCGCGGCGACACGGGTCACATGGTCTCCTCGGTGGTTGTCGTACTCGAAGTCTCCTCGGAGCAGCAGGGGCCGTCCGCCCACCACTCGCCGAGCGCGTCCAGCGTCTCGCGGCCGAACGGGTTGGCTCCCGGCACCGCCAGCTCGTGCCCGACCAGGGCGTGCAGGCACTTGACCCGGTTCGGCATGCCCCCGGTGCTCTGCATGCCCCTGGGCAGCGGCTCCATGCCCTCTTCGGCCGCGGCCTTGTCGCGGCGCGCGATGTAGTCGTCGTGCGCGGCCTGGTAGGCCCTCGCCAGCTCGGGATCCTCGGCCAGCCTGGCCTGCATGGCCCGCATCGCGCCCGAGCCCTCAAGCCTGCCGATCGCCGAGGCGGCCTTCGGGCAGGTCAGGTAGAACAGCGTCGGGAAGGGCGAACCGTCGGGCAGCCGGGGCGCCGTCTCGACCACGTCCGGCAGCCCGCACGGACAGCGGTGCGCGATGGCCCGCAGGCCCCGCGGGGCCCGGCCGAGCTGCCGTTCCACTGCCGCGACATCGCGGTCGTCAACCATCTGAGGCACCCCCTGAAAGACGACATCCAGGGTATCGGGGTCACCCGCCGGTCCCGGCCACCTTCGCGCCGGTCCCCGCGTCGGCCGCCTCGACCGACTCCCACAGCGTCTGGTACCACGGCGGCGTCACGGCCTTCTTCTCGGCGGCGACGGTTCCCTTGTTCTGGCCCTGCCGCTCCCGCATGACGACGTAGCACTTGCGCCCGGGGTCGCAGTAGAAGAGCCGCTCCCTGCCCTGCCGCTTGATGTAGCCGGGGTCGAAGTGCTGGCGGTAGCGGTCCTCCTGCTCCTTGATCTCGGCGAGCTCCTTGGCCCGCTGCTGTTCGAGCTGGGCGATGTAGCGCCGCTGCGCGACATACTCCCTGACCGGGTAGGCGAGGCTCATGGCGATCGCGCACACCACGATCGCGAGGACCGCGGCCCGTCCCGTCAACTGCGGTCGTCTCGCCACCCACGCCTCCCCGTCCTCGCCCGCTCTCGCCTGTCTCGCCGTACGGCCGGGCCCTCGGTGCCCGCCGTACGGCCCGCGCCCGAGCAAATCGGGCGCAAGCCGTACAGGCGAAACTACCGCTGGAAGCGCGGGAAGGCGGCGCGACCCGCGTAGCGGGCGGCGTCGTCGAGAAGCTCCTCGATGCGCAGAAGCTGGTTGTACTTGGCCACGCGGTCGGAGCGGGCCGGGGCGCCGGTTTTGATCTGGCCGCAGTTGGTGGCCACGGCGAGGTCGGCGATCGTGGTGTCCTCGGTCTCGCCGGAACGGTGGCTCATCATGCAGCGGTAGCCGTTGCGGTGCGCCAGATCGACGGCGTCGAGGGTCTCGGTCAGCGTGCCGATCTGGTTGACCTTGACCAGCAGGGCGTTGGCCGTGCCCTCGGCGATGCCGCGGCCGAGCCGCTCGGGGTTGGTCACGAACAGGTCGTCACCGACGAGCTGGACCTTGTCGCCGAGCGCCTCGGTGATGGCCTTCCAGCCCTCCCAGTCCTCCTCGTTCAGCGGGTCCTCGATGGAGACCAGCGGGTAGTTGGCGACCAGGTCCTCGTAGAAGGCGACCAGCTCGGTCGAGGAGAGACCCTTGCCGTCGATGGTGTAGACGCCGTCAGAGTGGAACTCCGAGGCCGCGACGTCCAGCGCGAGCGCGACGTCCTCGCCGGGCACGTAACCGGCCCGCTCGATGGCGACCAGGATCAGGTCGAGCGCGTCACGGTTGGAGGGAAGGTTGGGCGCGAAGCCACCCTCGTCACCGAGGCCGGTGGCGTAGCCCTTCTCCTTCAGCACGGCCTTGAGCGCGTGGTAGACCTCGGTCCCGATCCGTACGGCCTCGCGGAACGACTCCGCCCCGATCGGCGCGATCATGAACTCCTGGATGTCCACGTTGGTGTCGGCGTGCGCGCCACCGTTGAGGATGTTCATCATCGGCACCGGGAGCACGTGCGCGTTCGGGCCACCGAGGTAGCGGAACAGCGGCAGCTCCGCGCTCTCCGCCGCCGCCTTCGCCACGGCCAGGGAGACGCCAAGGATCGCGTTCGCGCCGAGACGCGCCTTGTTCGGGGTGCCGTCAAGGTCGATCATCACCTGGTCGATGCTGCGCTGCTCGGCCGCGTCGAACCCGAGGATCTCGTCGGCGATCTCGTCGGTCACCCCGAGAACGGCCTTCTCCACACCCTTGCCGCCGTAGCGGCCGTCACCGTCACGCAGCTCGACGGCCTCGAACTGACCGGTCGACGCGCCACTCGGCACGGCGGCGCGCCCCTCGCTGCCGTCGTCGAGCAGAATGTCGACCTCGACCGTCGGGTTGCCCCTGGAGTCAAGGATCTCGCGGGCGGTGACACCCTCGATGGAAGCCACGAAGCGCTCCTAAAGTCGCAGGACAGTTTGCCGCAGAAGCCTATCGAGGCCTACCTCTCAGTACGGCGGGCGGCTTCCCCCTTGGAATCCCGCGTGTGCTCAAATCGAAACCATGAGCCAAGGCACGGCACTCGACCGGGTCCGTGAACTGCTGAACCCCGCCCTGCTCGACCTGGCGGGCCAGGAGTCCACGGCCAACGGCTATCTGGACCTGCTCGGCGAGGAACCCGCCGCGTCGCCCGTGCAGTGGCTGATGCGCTCGGGTTTCCTGCCGGGGATCTACGAGCGGATCTGGCGTCCGACGGTGCTCGGCGCGATGAAGGGCCCCTTCGGCCCCGGCACGAGCCAGGAGTTGGCGCTGGTCGGCCGGATGCTCGAACTCGGGCCCGGCGACCAGGTGCTCGACGTCGCCTGTGGCCCCGGCAACGTCACCAGGGCCCTTGCCGGAAACGTCGGCCCCGCCGGGCTTGCCGTCGGCCTGGACGCCTCGGCCACCATGCTCGCCCGCGCGGTGCGCGACACCCGAACGCGCGGGCTCGACAACGTCGGCTACGTCCGGGGTGACGCCGTTGACCTGCCGTTCCTGCCGGGAAGCTTCGACGCGATCGCCTGCCTGGCGGCGCTCTACCTGTTCGAACACCCCTTCGAGGCCCTCGCCGGGATGGCCAGGACCCTCAGGCCAGGCGGCAGGATCGCCGTCATGACAACCAGACGCGTGCCGTACGGCGGGCCGCTCAACGCCCTGGTCGGGGTGGCCTCGGGGGTGCGTCTGTTCGGGGACGAGGAGGTCGTCGAGGCCCTGACCGGGCTCGGCTTCTCCGGGGTGCGTCACCGCGCCTACGGCCTGGTCCAGTTCGTCAACGGCCGTCTCGTCTGAGCGCCTCCCAGGCGCGGACCCGGTCGCGGTAGCGGCGGGCGGTGGCGCGCAGCTCGGCCTCGGGGTCGAGACCGGCCTCGTGGGCCCGCCGTACCAGAGCCAGAAGGCTCGCTCCCAGGTCGTCCTCGTCGGGGAGCAGCTCGTCGGGGGCGCCGATCCGGCCCGCGCGGCGCAGGAGCTGGGCCGCCAGGGAGAGGGCGGGCTGGCCCATCGGGACCCCGTCGAGGACGGACCCCGCGTCGCCGTCGTTCTTGGCTGCGCGCTCGGCGGCCTTGATGGCCTCCCAGTTGTCGCCGACCTGCTCGGCGCCGGAGACCTCGACCCCGGCGAACACGTGCGGGTGGCGGCGGACGAGCTTGGCGACGATCCCGTCGGCCACGTCGTCGATGTCGAAGCCGCCCTCCTCCGCGGGGCGCTCGTTGGCGAGCCTGGCGTGGAAGGCCACCTGGAGCATCAGGTCGCCCAGCTCCTCGCGCAGCGCGGCGTGGTCGCCCTCCTCGATGGTCTCCAGCACCTCGTAGGCCTCCTCAAGGAGGTACGGCGCCAGCGACTCGTGGGTCTGTTTGGCATCCCACGGGCAGTTCGTCCTGAGCCGGTCCATCACCTCGACCAGGTCGATCAGCCGCCCACCGGGCAGGTCGTAGGACCCCGGCACCACCTCGATCACCGGGGGGTCGTCGAGCGCGAGGGCGGCGTGGCCGACCGCGCGCATGAACGCCTCGTCTCCCCCGAGCCAGACCACGGTCCCGTCACGGGCCTCGCGCACCAGGGCCGCCGGGTCCGGCGTGCCGACCTCGACGGCGACGCCCGCCTCCGCGAGGAAGGGCAGGTGCGGGTGGTCGGCGGACCCGGTGCGCACCGGCCCCTCCTGGAAGGCCCGCCACGCGCGGTGGCTGAGCAGCCCGGGGGCGACCCTGGGCGAGGTGGTGACGACGATCAGGGGCATGTCCCCGAGACTACTGGGCCCGCTCAGCCGGAGGGATCGCGCCGAAACGGCCCGCGTCGACGAAGAGCTGCGGAGACTGCTCGCTGCGCTCGTTGTTCAGCGTGCCGTACCGCGGGCTCCAGGTGACCTTCACCGACTCCAGGTCCTTGATCGCCTGGGCCTGGCCCTTCTGGAGCGCCTCCTGGTCGGAGCCGCCGCCGTACTTGGCCATGAGCTTGGTGAGCATCAGACCGGCCTTGGTGAACTCGCGCGCGTGCGAGGGCGCGACGGCCTGCTGGAGCATCCGCTGCTCGTTCTGGGCCTCACCGCCGGAGGCGGCGATCACCTGGTCGATCTCGGCCTCGGTGACCGTGATGCCCTGCTGCTCGGCCGCCTTGATGTACCGCTTGGCGGTGGCGAGCTGGAAGAGCACGACCTGCGGGACGCTGCCGGGGAACTGCAGCTCGGACACGGGGACCTTGGCCTTGGCGAGGGCGTCCTCGTACTCCTTGACGTTGCTGTCCAGCTCGCCGGTGCTGATCCGGTCGCCGCCGACGATGGCGGCGGTCCCCGCCTGCCCCGGAGAGCAGGCGGTCAGGGCGACTCCGGCGGCGGCGACCGCCAGGATGACGCGCAGTCGAGTCGACTTCACTTGCGATCCCTTCACGACAGACGCCGTTTACTTTACCGGCTGGTTCTCAAGGAACATCGCCTGGACCAGATCACCGCACCACCTGAGCAGGTCCAGGTCACGCAGAGGCTGGCCGCCGAGCGGCCTCGTCTTCGGCACGGGTACGAGCAACGTACCGGCAGCCTGCTTCAGCAGTGCCTTCGGGTAGAGCCTCTGCAGCCTGACCTGCTGGGAGTCCCTCAGCTCCACGGGGGCGAAGCGGATGTTCTGCCCCTGGAGGGTGACGTCGGTCAGCCCCGCCGTACGGGCCCTGATCCTGAAGCGGGCGACCTCCAGCAGGTTCTCGACCGGCTGGGGCGGCCTGCCGTACCGGTCGAGGAGCTCGGCGCGGACCGCGGCGATCTGCTCGTCGGAGTCGACGGCGGCGATGCGCTTGTAGGCCTCAAGACGCAGCCGCTCCGAGGTCACGTAGTCGTGCGGGATGTGCGCGTCGATCGGCAGTTCGACCTTGACGTCGGGGCGCTCCTGCACGACGGGGGCGCCGGACAGCTTGGCCTTCTGCTCCTGGACCGCCTCGGCCATCATCCGTACGTAAAGGTCGAAGCCGACGCCCGCGATGAAGCCGGACTGTTCGGCGCCGAGGATGTTGCCCGCGCCACGGATCTCCAGGTCCTTCATCGCCACGTACATGCCCGCGCCCATCTCGGTGTGCTGGGAGATGGTGGCCAGGCGCTCGTGGGCGGTCTCGGTGAGCGGCTTCTCCGGCGGATACAGGAAGTAGGCGTAACCGCGCTCGCGCCCACGCCCGACCCGGCCGCGAAGCTGGTGGAGCTGGGACAGGCCGTAGTTGTCGGCCCGGTCCACGATCAGCGTGTTGGCGTTGGGCACGTCGAGGCCCGACTCGACGATCGTGGTCGAGACGAGCACGTCGAACTCGCGCTCCCAGAAGCCCACCATGATCCGTTCGAGCTGGTGCTCCTGCATCTGGCCGTGCGCGACGGCGACCCTGGCCTCGGGCACCAGCTCGCGCAGCATGGCCGCGACCTTGTTGATGCTGGAGACCCGGTTGTGCACGAAGAACACCTGGCCGTCGCGCATCAGCTCACGCCGGACGGCCGCGGCGATCTGCTTGTCGTCGTACGGCCCGACGAAGGTGAGGATCGGATGCCGCTCCTCGGGCGGGGTGAGGATCGTGGACATCTCGCGGATGCCGGTGAGCCCCATCTCCAGCGTGCGCGGGATCGGCGTCGCGGACATGGCCAGCACGTCCACCTGCGTGCGCAGGTGCTTCATGGCCTCCTTGTGCTCGACGCCGAAACGCTGCTCCTCGTCGATGATGATCAGGCCGAGCTCCTTGAACCTGATCTCCGGGGAGAAGAGCCTGTGGGTGCCGATCACCACGTCTACCGAGCCCTCGCGCAGCCCCTCGACCGTCGCCTTGGCCTCGGCGTCCGTCTGGAAGCGCGACAGTGGCTTGACGTTCAGCGGGAACCCGGAGAAACGCTCGGTGAAGGTCGAGAGGTGCTGCTGGACCAGCAGCGTCGTGGGCACGAGCACCGCGACTTGCTTACCGTCCTGGACGGCCTTGAACGCCGCCCTGACCGCGATCTCGGTCTTGCCGTAGCCGACGTCGCCGCAGATCAGCCGGTCCATCGGGATCGCACGCTCCATGTCGCGCTTGACCTCGTCGATGGCCTCAAGCTGGTCGCCGGTCTCGGCGTAGGGGAAGGCGTCCTCCATCTCCCGCTGCCAGGGGGTGTCGGACCCGAAGGCGTGCCCCGGGGAGGCCATCCTGGCGGAGTAGAGGCGGATCAGCTCCCCGGCGATCTCCTTGACGGCCTTCCTGGCCTTGGTCTTCGCCTTGGCCCAGTCGGCGCCGCCCATCCGGTTGAGCGTGGGCGCCTCGCCGCCGACGTAGCGGGTGACCTCGTCGAGCTGGTCGGTCGGCACGTAGAGCCGGTCGCCCTTGGCGTACTCGATCACGAGGTACTCGCGGGTCGCGCCCTGTACGGTCCGCTGCGCCATCTCGACGTAGCGCCCGACGCCGTGCTGCTCGTGCACCACGTGGTCGCCGACCTTGAGCTGGAGCGGATCGACCATGTTGCGCCGCTTGGAGGGCAGCCTGCGCATGTCCTTGGTCGAGGCCTTCTGCCCCACAAGATCCAGATGTGTCAGTACGGCCAGGCCCGGCGCGACGAAACCGTGCTCGACCAGGCCGGTGGTGACGTGCACGACCTTGGGGTCGGGGGCCGTGTCGAGCGTCGCCTCAAGACGGGCGGGCAGGTCGACGCCCTTGAGCAGCTCGACCATGCGCTCGGCGGGGCCGTGGCCCTCGCTGAGCAGCACCACGGCCCTGTCTTCTTCAAGCCAGCCCTTGATGTCGCCGAGCGCCCGCTGCGTGTCGCCCCGGTAGGCCTCCGCCTCCTTGGCGGGCAGCGACAGCCCCTCCCCCAGGTCGTCACCGCCGAACGGCGCGATCGACCACCAGGGCTGGCCCAGATCCCGCGCGTGGTCGCGGACCTCCTCAAGGGTGCGGAAGGCCGCGGCCCCGAGGTCGATGGGCGCCTCGCCCCCCGAGGCGGCGTTGATCCACGACGCCTCAAGGAACTCCTGGCTGGTGCGCACCAGCTCCTCCGCCCGTCCCCTGATGCGCTCGGGGTCGCAGACGAACACCGCCGAACGCGCGGGCAGGTGCTCGACCAGCAGGTCCATCTCCCCGGCGAGCACGGGCGCGAACGCCTCCATGCCCTCGACGGCGACCCCCTCGGCGAGCTGCCCGAGGATCTCGCCCAGCGCGGGGTGCTCCTCGGCCAGCAGCCGCGCCCGCTCCCTGACCTCCTCGGTCAGCAGCAGCTCCCGGCAGGGCGCCGCGAACAGGCCGTCCTCGGCCACCTCAAGGGAGCGCTGGTCGGCGACCTTGAACCAGCGGATCTCCTCGACGGTGTCGCCCCAGAACTCAAGGCGCAGCGGGTGCTCCTCGGTGGGCGGGAAGACGTCGAGCAGGCCACCCCTGACCGCGACCTCGCCGCGCTTCTCCACCATGTCGACCCGGCTGTAGCCGTTCTCGACGAGCTGGGTGACCACGGCGTCGAGGTCGGCGTCCTGCCCGGCGCGCAGCCGTACGGGACGGAGGTCGCCCAGGCCGCGCACGATCGGCTGGAGCACGGCCCTGACCGGCGCGACGATCACCTGCAGCGGCCCGGCCGCCGCGTCGCCCGCGACCGGATGCGCCAGCCTGCGGAGTACGGCGAGGCGCTGCCCGACCGTGTCGCTGCGCGGCGAGAGGCGCTCGTGCGGCAGCGTCTCCCAGGCCGGGAAGACGGCGACCGCGTCGCTGTTCATGAGGCTGGTCAGCGCCGCGGCGAGGTCCTCGGCCTCACGTCCCGTCGCGGTCACCGCCAGAACGGTCCGCGCGCCGTCCTCCGAGCCGTCCCTGGCCAGCGCGGCCACGGTGAACGGCCGCAGCGCGGGCGGCGCGATCAGCGAGACGTCGGAGAGGTCGCCTCCGCGCACGTCCCGCAGGACGGAGGCCAGTTTCGGCTCTCCAGCGACAAGGTCAAGTAGTCCGGAAAGGCTCATCAGATTCGCCCACAGCCCCACGACGGCAACACGGCATGCCCCGGGCCGGCAGGGCACGGGGCTCTCCCAAGGCTACTTCCCTCGCGACCGTCACCAGCCGACAGTGGTCGGTGCGCGACTATTCGTGCCCAGTTGACTACTGTCGGCTACATGTCTGAGGTACGGTCGGTCGTCTCACGGGACGACATATTCAGCAGGCGGATCCGCGAGCAGGCGGCGGGGTACCCCGACAGGCGGCTGGACATCCTGGTCGCCGGGTGCGGGTGGCCCGAGCCGCTGGACCTGGACGGGGTCAAGGCGCGGGTCACCGGGATCGACGAGGACCTGCCCACGCTGCGGGCGAGCGCGGGGTCGCGCAAGGACCTCGACGCGCTGGCCCTGGGGGACCTGCGTTCCGTGCCCGTGCCGCCCCGCGCGTTCGACGTCCTGCACGTGCCGTTCCTGCTTGAGCGGATCGAGCATCCCGAGCTGGTGCTCGACCGGCTGCTCGCCGGGCTGCGTCCCGGAGGCCTGCTGCTGCTGCGCATCCGCGACCGCGCCTCGGCCTACGGCACGTGCGACCGGCTGCTGCCCCCGGCATTGCGGCGGCTGCTGTGGCCGAGGCTGGTGCCGGAGGGCGCCGTGGGGCCGCTGCTCCCCTTCTACGGCGAGGTCACCTCGCGCGAGGGGATGCACTCCTACTGCCTGACGCGCGGCCTGATGGTGACCGACGACCTGTCGGCGACGAGCGGCCCGGCGCTTGAGGGGCCGAGGGGCGGCCTGGTCAGGCTCGTCTGCGCCGCGGTCGAGACCGCCTCACGGGGGCGGCGGTCCGCCTCGCACGACGAGATCACCATGGTCGTCCGCAAGCCGCAGAACCACTTCGCCCGGTTGATATGAGTCGCGGGGGTTGGTGTGGGACAACTGGAGTAGGTAAGGTGATGAAATCCGACTAAGTTGATCGGGATTGTGGAGCAGATGACGGCCCCTTTCGAGTGGACCCCCGACGCCCATGAGCTGGCCGACCTGGAGCTGCTGCTCTCGGGTGCCTTCCAGCCGCTGACGGGCTTCATGAGCTCGGCCGACGCGCACGCCGTCGGCGAGCACGGCGTCCTGTCCGACGGCACCCGCTGGCCCTCGCCGGTCACGCTCGCGCTGCCCGAGGACCATCCGGCCGCCCCCGGCGACCGGATCACCCTGCGTGACCCCGAGGGCGCCGCACTGGCCGTGCTCACCGTCACCGACCGTCAGGACGGCCTCGTCGCCGGCCCGGTCGAGGGGCTCGACGCCCCCGAGCACGGCCCGTTCGCCAGGCTGCGCCTCACCCCGGCGGAGATCCGCAAGGAGCTGGGTGAGCGGCCCGCGCTCGCGGTCACCATGCGCGGCCCGCTCGACGACCTCGGCGAGGTCGAGGCGACCGCCAGGGAGCTGGGGGCCGTGGTGCTGCTGCTTCCGCTGGCGTTCGGCGAGGACGGTCCCGCGGTGGTCCGCGCGGCGCTGAAGGCACGCGAGAGGCTCGGCGGGGACACCCTCCTTGCCGTCGTGCCCCTGGCCCGCGGGGACGAGCCCAGCATCGACCTGGAGCTGCGCGAGCGCGTCGCCGAGGCGTACGGCGCGACCGAACACCTGGCGGGTCCCGAGCCGGTGACGCTGCCGGGCCCGCCGCACCGGCGCGGCCTGGTGGTCTTCTTCACCGGCCTGTCCGGTTCCGGGAAGTCCACGGTGGCCAGGGGGCTGCGGGACGCGCTGCTCGAACGCGGCGGCCGTACGGTCACCTATCTCGACGGCGACGTGGTCAGGCGGCTGCTGTCGGCGGGGCTGACCTTCTCCAGGCAGGACCGCGACCTGAACATCCGCAGGATCGGGTTCGTCGCCGCCGAGACGGCCAGGCACGGCGGGCTGGCGATCTGCGCGCCCATCGCGCCCTACGCCGCCACCCGCGCCGAGGTCAGGGAGATGGTCGAGGCGGTCGGCGCCGACTTCCTGCTGGTCCACGTGGCCACCCCGCTTGAGGAGTGCGAGCGCCGCGACCGCAAGGGGCTCTACGCCAAGGCCCGCGCGGGTCTCATTCCCGAGTTCACCGGGATCTCCGACCCGTACGAGGAGCCGGAGGACGCCGACCTGGTCCTCGACACCACCTCGGTCAGCGTCGACCAGGCCGTACGGCAGGTGCTCGACCCGCTGATCCAGGGAGGGTGGATCCGTTGACCACGGGGCCCGGGGCGCCGGGCCCCCGTAACGGGCGGCCCCGCGCCGCCCACCGCACAGTGACCGAGAAATGGTGAACGACCGATGGCCATCGACATCCCCCTCGCAGCCGGATCCTTCCTCGTCGCGATCATCGTCGGGCTGACCGGCATGGGCGGCGGCGCGCTGATGACGCCGATGATGCTGCTGTTCTTCAACGTGCCTCCCCTGGCGGCCGTCTCCAGCGACCTGGTCGCCTCCGCCGTCATGAAGCCGATCGGCGGGGTCGTCCACATGCGGCGCGGAACGGTGAACCTGCGCCTGGTCGCCTGGCTGTGCGCGGGCTCGGTCCCCGCGGCCTTCTGCGGGGTCTTCGCCGCCAGGGCCTTCGGGGACGGCGAGCGGGTCCAGGAGGTCGTCAAGTACGCGCTGGGGGTCGCCCTGCTGCTGGCGGTCGTCGGTCTGGTCGCCAAGGCGTGGATGTCGCGTGACGACGGCCGGGGGAAGGCCTCGGCGGACCTGTCGTCCATTGTCGTGCACCCTATTCCGACCTTACTGGTCGGTATGATCGGGGGCCTCGTCGTCGGCATCTCGTCGGTCGGCTCGGGATCGCTGATCATCGTGGCGCTGCTCGCGCTGTATCCGGCCCTCAAGGCCAACCAGCTCGTCGGCACCGACCTGGTCCAGGCCGTGCCGCTGGTCGCCTCCGCCGCCCTCGGGCACCTGCTGTTCGGCGACTTCCAGTTATCCATCACCACCTCCCTGCTGGTCGGCTCGATCCCCGGCGTCTACATCGGCGCCAGGATCTCCGCCTGGGCGCCGGGCGGCGTCATCCGCGCGCTGCTGGCGGTCGTGCTGCTCGCCTCGGCGCTGAAGCTCCTCGGCGTCGGCAACACGGCCCTGATGTGGGCCGTGGGCGGGATGGCCGTCGCGGGCGCCGTGGCCTGGTCACTGCTGCGGAACCGCGGGGGCGCGCAGGCCGGGGTCGCGGGCGAGGCCGGAGAAGGCGTGCAGGGCGCCGGGAGTGGTGTCGAAGCGGGTGTCCCCCCTCGGGGCGTGCGGTGAGTCGAAGTAGACCAGCGCCCTGATCCGGGGGTAGTCACGCAGTTGCCGCCGCGCGGTGGCGAAGAACCTCTCCTTGAAAGCCGGGTCACCGGGCCGTTCGAACGCGCCCCACTCGGCGACCATGACGGGCTTGCCCGGCAGGTGCGCGTTCATCCACCGGTAGGTCCCCGGCCAGCGGGCGAACTCCTCACGGGTCCTGTCGACCAGGTCGCCGAAGGTCTGCACCCGCTCGTCGGCGTAGGGGTCCATCGCCACCCAGTCCACCACGTCGTCACCCGGGTAGAGCCGCTCGAACCAGGGGTTGGCCCCCCAGTTGGGCGCGCCCATGTAGGTCATGACCGTGACCGCGTTGCGCACGCCGTCACGCCGTAGCCGCAGCACCACGTGCCGGAACATCGCTGCGTAGTCCTCGGCGGTCATGCCGGAGCCGGGGCTCTGCCGTACGTCGTTCTCCGGTTCGTGGTGGACGGTGAGGAAGAACCGCTCGGGGAAGGTCGCGGTGATGTGCTCGGCCAGCCGGTCGATGCGGTCGTCGAGGGCGCCGTCGGCGATCTGCGCCCAGGTGTGGTCGAAGGACGGCTTCCAGTTGACCAGCAGGATCCTGCGGCCCCCTGGGTCGCGGGCGATCCGGCGCTCCTGGGAGGTCGGGAACAGCTCGGCGCCCCGGTGGTAGAGGTGCACGACGTCGGCGCGGCGGCCCATGCGCCGCTCGGCGCGGGCGAGCGCCCGCTGCGGGGGCCTGCCGGTGAAGACCTCGGGCGCGATTCCCCACCAGACCCCGCAGGCGGGGACGAGCTTGGCGTTGACCGCGCAGGCGGCCGGGTTCGCCTTAGCTGGTTTCGGGGTGCTTTCTGGTTGTTTGTGGGAAACGCCCTCGGAAGGGCCGCACGCCCCGGTTCCGAGGACCAGCGACAAACCCGAAACGGCGACTAACACTCTCCGCGAGAAAAGCCGCTTGGTGGCATCACGTAAACACACAGTTGCACACTCCGTTTCCTCACGAACATTCCGCTTTCCCGGTTTCCGGTCCCGCGAGCGCGGGCACGCCCCAAGCCTGCCATCGCGCGGACGTGCCATGTCATGGGCTTCGGCGCCCCGGCGCCGGACCCCCATGGCAATCGTGAGGAAATATCCGATAAATGGTGTTTATTTTCATGCCGCCATAGCGGCGACCACGACAAAAATCTTGTGTATCGGATCGAGGAAACAGCAGGCGGACCTATAGTTCCTAGGGTTCGGAATCACCGACCCCCCATATCAAATCCCCTCGAAAAGGACTCGAAACGTATGAGCCCTCCGCCGGACGCCTCGGTCCGCCGCCCCGGCGGAGACCTGACGGACTACATCTCCTTCCTCCGCCGCCGCTGGCCGACCATCCTGTTCCTGCTCGCCGGTGGCGTCGGCTCCGGCGCCGTGCTGCTGCGCGTGATCCCCGCCTCCTACACCGCCTCCGCCGAGGTGCTGGTCACCCCCACGGGCCTGCAGGAGCAGACGAACCAGGTCACCAACCGGCAGCGCGAGGCGCTCAACCTCGACACCGAGGCCCAGGTCGCCCAGTCGGCCGTGGTCGCCGGGAAGGCCGGGCACACGCTCGGCGGCGTCCCCGGGCCGGTCGAGGTCTCCGTGCCCCCGAACACCTCGGTCCTGCGCGTCTCCTACACCGCCTCGGACCCGGCCGCCGCCGCCGCGGGGGCGAGCGCCTACGCCAGGGCCTACCTCGACAACCGGCGCGAGAGCGCGGCCCGGGCACTGGACGCCCAGCTCAAGGCCCTCATGACCAAGCTGAGACAGGTCAACGCCAGCCTGTCCGCCGTCGTCGCCTCCCTGCCAAGCCTCGGCAAGGGTACGGCGGAGCACACCCTGGCCGCGCAGCGGCAGAACGTCCTCGGCCGCCAGGTCTACAACCTCACCGTGAAGTACGACGCGCTGCGGACCGTGGCCGTGACCCCCGGCACCGTGATCAGCGAGGCCGTCCCCCCGACCTCGGCCAGCCAGCCCAGCCCGCCCCTCTACCTCGGCAGCGGCCTGATGGCCGGACTCCTCGCCGGGGTCGGCCTCGCCTGGTTACGCGACCGCCCCACCAGACAGGACACCCCCGTGACCGGCCTCGACGGCGCCGTCCTGCGGGCACGCCCCGAGGAGATCGAACGGCTCGCGGGAAGGGAGGGCGCGATGCTGCTGGTCAGCGTGGCGAAGACCTCCCCACGCGGGATGGCCAGGGCCGTGCAGCGCCTCGCGCGCCAGGGCATGCCGGTCGTCGGCGGCCTGCTCACCTCTCCCACCGACAACCCCCAGAAGACCCCGCAGGAGACACGCAAGGCGTACGGCACCACTCCCCGGCGCGAGGAGCCCCCCAACGGCGGCCGCCCCCCGTCCTTCCCGGTGAACCACTCCGCGGACGTCCCCGCCAGCCGTACCCCCGAGAAACCGAGCAGAGAGCCAGGCAGAGAACCCGGCAAAGAGCCGGGTAAATGGGTCGCCGGGGCCTCTGTGCCGACCGTGCCGATCAGGACGCTCTCCCCGACCGAGACGGCCTTCCCCCCGTGAGAGGGCTGGACCGGGCGGCCTGGCCGATCGCCGCGCTGCTCGTCGGTTACCCCGTCTGGTGGGCGCTCGGCTTCGGCGGCCTGTCGATCGTCGTGCTGGCCCCGGTGATGGCGGCGGTGCTGTGGCGGCGAAGGCCGATCAAAGTTCCCAAGGGGTTCGGCCTCTGGCTGATGCTGCTCGCCGGTTACCTCGTCAGCGCGCTCATGCTGGGGGAGATGCCGCCGGGGACCTACGGCGATCTCGGGCTCGGGCGGGTGCTCGGCTACCTGATGCGCCTCGCCCTGTACGTCTCGCTTCTGATCATGGTCCTCTACCTGGGCAACCTGACCGAGCGGGAGCTTCCGCAGCTCACGCTGGTGCGCATGCTCGGCGCCCTGTTCGTCACGACCGTGGCGGGCGGCCTACTCGGGGTGTTCGCCCCCGGCGCCGACCTCACCTCGCCGGTGGAGATGCTGCTGCCCGGCTGGATCGCCGACAACCCCTACGTGCACAACCTGATCCACCCGACCGCGGCCCAGGTGCAGAAGGTCCTCGGCCACGCCTCCCCCCGGCCGGAGGCTCCCTTCGAGTGGGCCAACGCCTGGGGAAGCAACGTCTCGGTGCTGCTGGTCTGGTTCGTGGTCGGCTGGTGGACGTACGGCGGGCCGCGCAGGCGCCTGGCCGTGGCCCCGCTGCTCGCGCTCTGCGCCGTCCCCGTCGTCTACTCCCTGAACCGGGGCCTGTGGATCGGCCTCGGGGTCGCGGCGGGCTACCTGCTGCTGCGCCTTGGCGCGCGGACCCGCATCATGGCCTGCTCCGCCATCGCCGCCGGGGCGTTGCTGCTGCTCCTGAGCCCGTTGCGCACGATGGTCGCCGCCCGGCTGGACAACCCGCACAGCAACGACATCCGCGCCTTCACCGTCTCGGCGACCGTCGCCGCCGCGCGCACCTCGCCGATCATCGGCTACGGCAACACCAGGAACGCCACGGGCAACCACCGCACGATCACCACCGGCAGGACCGACTGGTGCGGGGAGTGCGGCCACCCGCCGCTGGGCAGCGACGGCCAGCTCTGGCACCTGATGATCACCCAGGGGTTCGTCGGGGCCGGGCTCTACGTGGCGTTCTTCGCCGGGGCGATCCGCCGCCACTGGTCGGACCGCAGCCCCGTCGGCCTGGCCGGGGTGCTGGTGATGATCCTGACCCTGCTCTACATGTTCGTCTACGACGGGCTGGTCACGCCGCTCAGCCTGTATCTCATCTCGTTCGCGCTGCTCTGGAGGAACTCGATGGCGAGGGGGACCGCCGTATGAACGACGCCCGCGTCCGGCTGCGCTACCTCAGCAGGACCGTCGGTCTGCTGTTCCCCACCACCGACGGCGAGCCCCGCCCCTACAGCCTGCTCCCCCACCGCACGCTACCCCGCAGGCTGGCGCCCCGCGCGTGGTGGCACCCGGGCAGGAGGGTGCTGGTGCCCTCGGGGCACGACACCATCGAGACCTACCTCGGTCAGGCGCTGGGCGCCCCGGTCCGGGTCGTGCTGCACGTCCGCCCCGCCGTACGCGCCAACCGCAAGCCGATCCTCGAAGCCCACACCCGGGACGGGCTCGCCGCCTTCGTGAAGATCGGCGACACGGCCAGGGTCCGCGACCTCGTCACGCACGAGGCGCGCACGCTCGCCATGCTCGCCGACACGCCGCTGAAGACCGTCGTCGCGCCGACCGTGCTCCACCACGGAACCTGGCGCGGCCTGTCGGTGCTCGCCCTCTCCCCCCTTCCCGTACGGCGTGGCCCCCGCGCACTGCCCGTCCCCGGCCGCCTCCTCGTCGAGGCCGTCACCGAGATCGCCCACCTGCCCGTCCCCCCGGGACAGGACTTCTCCTGGCACGGCGACCTCTCCCCGTGGAACATCGCCCGCGCCGCGGACGGCAGGCTGCTGGTGTGGGACTGGGAGCGGTTCGGCACCGGGGTCCCGCTCGGTTTCGACGCCGTCCACCACCTCTTCCACCGCCTCCTGCGCCGCAACGACCCGGCGACGGCCGCCAGGGCGTGCCTGTCCCAGGCCCTGCCGACATTGGCCCTCTTCGGGCTCTCCTCCGCCGAGGCCAGGCTGACCGTGATCCGCTACCTGATCGCGCTCGCCGACCGGCACGCGGCCGACGGCCACGCCCCCCTCGGGCCGCCGGAGCGCTGGCTCAACCCCGTCGTCGACTTCCAGGAGCTCCTGTCGTGAATCCCCTGCTGAAACGTTCCGTGCACGCCGTCACGCGGACCACCGGCCGGTTCACCTCCGGGGGGCGGGTGCTGCCCTCCTTCCTGATCGCCGGGGCGCAGCGCGCGGGAACCACCTCGCTCTACCGGGCGCTCTCCCAGCATCCGCTGATCCTCAAGCCCGTGCTCCACAAGGGCGTTCACTACTTCGACGTCGCCTACGACCGCGGCCTGTCGTGGTACCGCGCGCACTTCCCGCTGCGCGCGAGGATCTCCAAGCTGACCCGCAGGTACGGCTGCCGCCCGCACGTCTTCGAGTCCTCCCCCTACTACCTGTTCCACCCGCTGGCCGCCTCCCGCATCGCCTGGGACCTGCCGGGCGTGAAGCTGATCGTCCTGGTGCGCGACCCGGTGGAACGCGCCTTCTCCGCGCACGCCCACGAGCTGGCCAGGGGGTTCGAGACGGAGTTCTCCTTCGCCAAGGCCGTCGAGCTTGAGGAGGAGCGCCTCACCGGGACCGCCGAGGGTCTGTGCGCCGAGCCCTGCTCGACGAGTCACGCCCACCGCCACCACGGCTACCTCGCCAGGGGCCGCTACGCCGAGCAGCTCGCCCGGTTCGAGCCGCTGATCGGCAGGGACCGGATCCTCGTGATCGACAGCGGGCGGTTCTTCGCCGAGCCCGAGATCGTCTACGACCGGGTGCTGGAGTTCCTGGGGCTGCCGCACATCGGTGACCCGGTCTTCGAGCAGCACAACGCCCGTCCCCGGCCCTGCCCGATGCCCGACTCGTTGCGCCGTGAGCTCACCGACCACTTCGAGGAGTGGGACACCCAGCTGTCCCGCTGGCTCGGCGCGACCCCGTCGTGGCGCCGCTGACCGCGTGGGGGCACCATGGTGACGCTGATCTCCGCAGGGCTGGCCAGGCTGCCCCGCGTCGAAGGGGTGGCCAGGGACGGCCTCGCGGGGCTCGCCGGGGCCGGGGTCGGGGCGGGCGCCCAGTTCCTGACGGTCGTGCTGGTCACCAGGGGCACCGACAGGCACACGGCAGGGGCCTTCTTCACCGCGACCGCGCTGTGCCTGACCGTCGCGGGCGTCCTGCGGCTCGACGCGGGCAACGGGCTCGTCCACGCCCTCGCCGGGGCCTCCGGCCACGACCGGGCGCGTAGCCAGGTCAGGGCGGCGTTGGCGCCGGTCGCGACGCTCTCGGTGGTCGTGGGCGCGGTCCTGTTCGTCTGCCTGTCCGACCCGGCGTTCCGGGTGCTCGCGGTCGCGCTGCCCGCCGTGGTGTGCGCGGACGTCCTGGTCTCTGCGACGCGCGGCTTCGGGATGCTGCCGACCCTGCTGCTCGACGGCCTGCTCCAGCCGCTCGCCCAGTTCGCGCTGGTCGCGCTCGCCCTCTCCTGCGGAACGCGGACGGTCCCGGTCCTGGTGGCCGCCTGGGCGCTGCCGTACGTGCCGGTGCTGTGCCTGGCCGCGCTCTGGCTGCGCGGGCGGCTGCCCCGCACGCCGTACATCGGGGAGAGCGCGCGTGAGCTGTGGCGGCACACCTGGCCCAGGTCGGTGGCGGCCGCGATCCAGGCGGTGTTCCAGCGGCTGGACGTCATGGTCGTGGCGGCCCTCGCCGGGCCCGCGGAGGCGGCCGTCTACACCGCGGCGACCCGCTTCAAGGTGGTCGGCCAGCTCGTCAACCGGGGGCTGGCCCAGGCGGCGCAGCCCAGACTGGTCGAGGCGCTGGCCACCGGTGATCTGGGCCGTGCCCGCGCGCTGTACCAGTCGGCGACGACGTGGCTGGTGGCGCTGACCTGGCCACTCTGGCTGGGATACGCCGTGTGCGCTCCGTGGCTGCTCGGCCTCCTCGGTGAGGGATACGCCCCGGGGGCCGCCGTCGCGCTGGTCCTCGCGGTGACGATGATGCTCGCCGGGGCCTGCGGCATGGTCGACGTGGTGCTGACCGCCGCCGGGCACACCCGCTCCAGCCTGGTCAACCTCCTGGCCGCGATCACGGTGACGACGGCCTGCGGGGTGTGCCTGACTCCGGTGTACGGCGCTGCGGGCGCCGCCTTCGCCTGGGCCGCGGGCACGCTGGTCAAGAACCTGCTGCCGCTGTGGCAGATCCACCGCCGCCTCGGCCTGCGTCCCTTCGGCGCCCACAGCCTGGAGGCGCTGCGGCCCTGGAGGACCCGGTGACGGGCAGGGTTCCCGTGCTGGTCACGGGACTGCCCAGGAGCGGCACGAGCTGGACGGGCAAGATGCTGGCCGCGGGCGGCGGTCTGGTCTACGTCAACGAGCCGCTCAACCCCCAGCACCCGCCGGGCCGCTGCCCGGGGGTGCTGAACGCCCACGTCACCCACCGTTTCCAGTACATCTGCCGGGACAACGAGGACGCCTGGCTGCCCGCCTTCACCGACACGGTCGCGCTGCGCTACCGGTTCCTGGCCGAGCTGCGGCGCAACCGCTCGCCGTACGACCTGGCCAGGATGGCGAGGTACGGCACGGCCTTCACGCTGGGGCGGCTGCTTGGGCGGCGGGCGCTGCTCGACGACCCGTTCGCCCTGTTCTCCGCCGGGTGGTTCGCCGAACGCCTCGGCTGCCGGGTGGTCGTCCTGCAGCGTGACGCGGTGCCGTTCGTGGGCAGCTGGCAGCGGCTCGGCTGGACCGTCTACTTCCACGAGCTGCTCGAACAGCCGCTGCTCGTCAGGGACCACCCGCACCTTGAGGCGTTGCGCGCTCTCATCGGCTGCCAGGACCGCATCGCCAAGGCGGTCGCGCTGTGGCGGGCGGCCAGGCGGGTCACCACCACCCTGGCGGCCGGGCACCCGGGCATCACCCTGGTCCGCTACGAGGACCTCGCCGCCGACCCCGAGGCGGGGTTCCGCGCCCTGTACGGCAGGCTGGGCCTGACCTGGTCCGCCAAGGCCCGCGAACGCGTCCTGCGGGCCTGCACGGCGTCCACGGCATCGGCGGCGGCGTCGGGCGGCCTCGGCTTCGCGTGGAGCGGTCTGTCCCGTACGGCCTACCGCCCGATGGACTCCCGGCTGGCCCTGACCAACGCGGCCAACCGGCTCAGCCCCGAGGAGACCCGCCGCGTCCTGGAGCTGGTCTCCACCTAGGAGAAGAGCCGCCGCAGCAGACAGACCGTGAGCAGCTTGAGCGCGAACGGCAGGTCGTGCAGGAGATAGCGGCGGGCCAGCCTGCCGGGCTCGTTGATCAGCCGGAAGAGCCATTCGAGCCCGGAGCGCCGCATCCACATCGGCGCCCTGCGGGCCGTACCCGCCGCGAAGGCTATCGCCGCGCCGCAGCCGACGAACCAGGTCGCGGGCATGTCCTGGCGGAGCCGCGCGATGAGCCGGTCCTGCTTGGGGAAGCCGAGGCCCACGAAGACCACCCGGGGCGCGGCGGCCAGCAGGTCCTCCTTGACCTTCGCGTAGCCCTCCTCGGTCGTCTCGAACCCGGGCGGCGGGGCGTCGGCCCCCACGACGTCCAGGCGGGGGTGGCGTTCGAGCAGCCGGGCCGCCGCCTGCCTGGCCGCGCCCTGCGGGCCACCGAGCAGATAGACCGGGTAGCGGTAGAAGGCCGCCGCCTCGGACAGGGACCAGATCAGGTCGGCGCCGGTGACCCTGCCGGGAACCGGCGTGCCGAGCAGATCGGCCGCCCACACCAGCGGCATACCGTCCGCGACCGCCAGATCGGCATTCTCGACCAGCTCACGCGCCTCGGGGTCGCGGGCGACGGCCCAGCCGATGTCCACGTTGGGGGTCACCAGGTGGCCGCCCTCACCGCACTTCAGCGAGGCGATCACGTGATCGACGACCTCGCCCTCGCTCATCGGGTCGAGGACGAGCCCCGCGACCCGCACCCTGCGGCGCTTACGGGCCGCCTCGTCCCGCGCCCTGTCCAGGGTCTTGTCACGACGCCGCCTGCCCTGGGTCCTGGCCGTACCGGTCGCCATCAGATGCCGTGCCCGCGGTGGTGCAGCACGTCCAGCACCGTGTGGGCCGAGACCAGACCGGCCGCCACGGCCAGCGCGATGGGCGCCCGGGGCTCGCCACGCCGTACGGCGAGGGCCCGAAGCGCCCAGCGGCCCGCCTCCCTGCGACGGCCGAGGGCCGCGTTGTGGAAGGCGATCTGGCCGTAGACCCGTGCCGCGCCGCGCGGGTCCACGGCCAGATCGGGGTGCCGGGCGAGCATCCACTCAAGCCCGGCTATGCGGTCCGCCCACCGGGTCGCGTACAGCGAGGCGCCCCATCGGACGCGTACCAGTGGACGGTCCACGTGCGCGATGGGACGGCACGTGGCGGCGCGCAGCGCCAGGTCCCAGTCTTCGTTCTGGCCGTTCGGCGCGCTCTCGTCCACCAGGAACGCGCCCCGCCTGAACAGGAAGGTCGAGGAGTGCACCATCGCCATCCGCGAGCGCAGCAGGTGGGCCCGGGTGACCGTGGAAGTCCCCGCGAGGCGCGGAACGCGGCGGGAGCCGTACTCGACCTCGATGGCGCAGCTGGCGAACTCCGCGTCCGGCCGCGCCGTGAGCGCCCCGACCTGGGCGGCGAGTTTGCCCGGCGCCCACTGGTCGTCGTCGTCGCAGAAGGCGACCAGGTCGGTGCCGAGTGCCTCGATGCCGGTGTTGCGCGCCCCGGGAAGGCCGGGCAGGCGCCGGTTGGGCACGACCCGGACGCTCCGTGCCCCGGGGACGAGGAGGTCGGCGAGCTGGTCGGTGACCCGCGCGCTCCCCGTGCCGTCCGCGACGACGACAACCTCGACCTCGCCGGAGTATGTCTGGCCGAGGGCGGCGCGCGTGGCGGCGCGCAGGTGCTCCGGTCTGTGGCCTCTCGTGGGGATGACCACTCCCACCGACGGTCTCACACGAGCCTCCCGCGATAGCCGTACTTGATCATCAGTGGCCAGGTCAGCGCGGTGACCAGGCGGCGGTGCAGGACCGGGGCCGAGGTGCGCCAGGCCTCGTCGGGGACCAGCCCGAGCGGGCCGACCGTGAAGCGCACCGGGTTGCCCGCGACCGTGTGCGCCCTGGAGAGCAGGGCCTCGCCGCCGGTCAGGAAGTCGAGGCGGGCGGGCAGGCCGATCCTGCCGGTCAGGTGCCTGAGCGTGTCCGCCGGAGCCCGGACGAGGTCCTCGTAGCGGACCCTGGTGACGGGCACGCCGCCACGGGCCAGGAGCTCGATGCCGAGGTTCTGGGCCAGCCAGTGCACCGAGGTGCGGGCCGGTGACCAGCGGGTCATCGGGGAGCCGTTCTCCGGGCGGACGACCCGCCTGTGCCAGGAGTGGGCGACGGCCCTGGGGTCGCGCACGACGTGCACGACGTGCACGTCCACCCCCGCGGCGGCCAGGCAGAAGGCCAGGGAGGCGTGCTTGCTCGAATCGACGACGACCGGACAGTCGGCGATCTCACCGGCCGCGTCGTAGAGACGGCGGTGGGCCGCGGCGTACTCCCCCAGGGCGGCGGTCCTGCGCGACGGCCAGCAGGGGGCGCCCGTCCTGCCGTCGGCCATGAGCTGGGCGAGGGCGGGGATGTGCCGGGTGCGGTCGACCCGCCGCCCGAGCGTGACGACCCTTCCGGCGAGCTCCCGCGACCAACCGCCGAAAGCCCGCGCGCCGACCTCGCGCCAGAACGGGCAGGTGCCGAACGGCTGCTCGCACCCGCAGTTCTCGTTCGCGAGCACGCCGCGCGACCAGAGGTGGGCGACCTCGCCGAGCGGGACGATGCCGGGGACCTCGCCGAGCAGGCGTTCGAGCAACGTGGTGCCGCTGCGGCCGAGACCACCAAGGAAGACGACCCTGGCGGGGGACGGACTGTCAGACACGGGCACGAATCCTCACCGGCCGGATACGGAACGTGCCGAGACTAGCGCGGAGAGTCACATGGGGGTCGCGGAACGGGAAAACGATCTACCGGTCCCCGCAACGCGAAGGTCCCCTCCCCCACCCGCGTACGGCGGGCGGTGAAGGGGACCAGAGAGAAGGTGTCAGCGGGCCTCGACGATCATCCCGGCGCCGACGGTGTTGCTGGTCGTCTCGTCGATGAGGATGAACCCGCCGGTGAGGCGGTTCCTCGCGTAGTCGTCCACGAACAGCGGCTGGGTGACGCGCAGCGAGACCCGGCCGATCTCGTTCAGGCCGAGGCTCTGGGCCGATTCGTCGCGGTGCAGCGTGTTGACGTCGATCCGGTAGTGCAGGTCGCGGACCAGGGCGCGGGCCGTACGGGTCGTCTGCTTGATGGTCAGCTTGGTGCGCGGGCCCAGCTTGCTCGCGTCGGTCATCCAGCAGACCATCGCCTCAAGCTCCTGGGCGGCGTGCGGCTGGTTGTTCGGGCGGCAGATCATGTCGCCCCGGGAGATGTCGATGTCGTCCTCAAGGCGGAGGGTCACCGACATGGGCGGGAAGGCCTCCTCGACGGGACCGCCGAAGGTGTCGATCGAGGCGATGCGCGTGGTCAGCCCGGAGGGCAGGTGCATGACCTCGTCGCCCGGCTTGAGCACCCCGCCCGCGACCTGGCCCGCGTAACCGCGGTAGTCGTGGAAGGCCGGGTCGGTCGCCCGCTGCGGCCTGATCACGTACTGCACCGGGAAGCGCACGTCCACCAGGTTGCGGTCGGAGGCGATGTGCAGGTGCTCCAGGTGGTGCAGCAGCGAGGAGCCGTTGTACCACGGCATGTTCTCCGAGCGGGAGACCACGTTGTCGCCGTGCAGCGCCGAGATCGGGATGAACGTGAGGTCCGGGGCGTTCAGCTTGGAGGCGAAGGCCGTGAACTCCTCACGGATCTCCTCGAACCGCTCCTGGGAGTAGTCGACCAGGTCCATCTTGTTGACCGCGAGCACCAGGTGCGGCACCCGCAGCAGCGTCGTCAGGAAGGCGTGCCGCCGCGACTGCTCGATCACGCCCTTGCGCGCGTCGATCAGGATGATCGCCAGGTCGGCGGTCGAGGCGCCGGTGACCATGTTCCTGGTGTACTGGATGTGGCCCGGGGTGTCGGCGATGATGAACTTGCGCTTGGGCGTGGCGAAGTAGCGGTAGGCCACGTCGATCGTGATGCCCTGCTCCCGCTCGGCCCGCAGGCCGTCGGTGAGCAGCGACAGGTCGGTGTACTCGGTGCCGCGGTCGCGGGAGGTGCGCTCGACGGCCTCAAGCTGGTCCTCGAAGATCGCCTTCGAGTCGAAGAGCAGGCGGCCGATGAGGGTCGACTTCCCGTCGTCGACGCTTCCCGCGGTGGCAAAGCGAAGGATGTCCATCAGAGCTGCTCTCCAGAGGTCGTACGGCTGGCACGGGAAGGCCGCGCGGCGGGCGGGCCGAGCGGGTGGGGCCGTTCCCACACCGGGGCGGCGGGCAGCGGCAGGTGAGACAGGGCGCGGCCGTTGGGGAAGGCCCCCAGGCTCACGCGCGTCCCCTCCCAGGGAGGGACGGGCCGGTGCGACAGGACCTCACGCACTAGAAGTATCCCTCCCGCTTGCGGTCCTCCATCGCCGCCTCGGAGGCCCGGTCGTCGGCGCGGGTCGCGCCGCGCTCGGTGAGCCGGGTCACCGCGATCTCCTCGATGATCTCCTCGACCGTGGCCGCGGTCGACTGGACGGCGCCGGTGCAGGTCACGTCGCCGACCGTGCGGTAGCGGACCGTCATCTCGACGAGCGGCTCGTCCTCGTCGCGGAGGATGAACTCGGTGTCGGACAGCAGCATGCCGTCGCGCTCGAACACCTTGCGCCGGTGGGCGTAGTAGATCGACGGGATCTCGATGCCCTCGCGCCGGATGTAGTCCCAGACGTCGAGCTCGGTCCAGTTGGACAGCGGGAACACCCGGATGTGCTCGCCCTTGCGGATGCGCCCGTTGTAGAGGTTCCACAGCTCGGGCCGCTGGTTCTTCGGGTCCCACTGGCCGAAGTCGTCGCGGAAGGAGAAGACGCGCTCCTTGGCGCGGGCCTTCTCCTCGTCGCGGCGGGCCCCGCCGAACACGGCGTCGTACTCGTTGTCCTCGATCGCGTCGAGCAGGGTCGTGGTCTGCAGCCGGTTGCGGGAGGCCCTGCGGCCCGTCTCCTCGGTGACGCGCCCGGCGTCGATGGAGTCCTGCACGCTGGCCACGACGAGGCGGGCGCCCAGCTCGGCCACCCTGCGGTCGCGGAACTCGATCACCTCGGGGAAGTTGTGCCCGGTGTCGACGTGCATCAGCGGGAAGGGGATGGGCGCGGGCCAGAAGGCCTTCTCCGCGATGCGGAGCATGACGATCGAGTCTTTACCACCGGAGAAGAGCAGACAGGGACGCTCGAACTCGGCCGCCACCTCACGCATGATGTGAATGGCCTCTGCCTCAAGGACATCGAGCTGCGACGTGGTGTAGTCGCACTGAAGCATCTGACTCTCCTAGCGGGGATTATCGGTGGAGATCCCGGATTCCGGCGAGCAAGGTCGGCGCCAGTTCCGGTAGGGAAACAAGAATATCCGGCAGGAACGGGTCACCCTGGTTGTAGGTCAGGGGGGAGCCGTCGATCCGGCTGGCGTGGGCTCCCGAGGCGAGGGCGACGGCGACCGGGGCCGCGGAGTCCCACTCGTACTGGCCACCCGCGTGCACGTAGGCCTCGACGCGGCCGGTGAGGACCGCGGAGATCTTGGCGCCCGCCGAGCCGATCGGCACCAGTTCGGCCCCGATGCGGTCGGCCAGCTCGACGACGAACTCGGGGGGCCTGCTCCTGCTGACCGCGATCCTCGGCCGCGCGCCGGTCCTGAGCTGCGGCAGGGCGGGAGGCTCAAGGGTGGACGGCGTAACACCCGCGGCGGGCAGCGCGACCGCCCCGGCGCCCAGCGCGCCGTGCTCCCACAGCGCCACGTGGACCGCCCAGTCGTCGCGGCCCTCCTCGCCGAACTCGCGGGTGCCGTCGAGCGGATCGACGATCCACACCCGCTCCGCCGTGAGACGGCGGGGGTCGAGACGCTCGTCCTGGGGCGCCTCCTCGGACAGCACACTGTCACCTGGACGTGAGGTCGCCAGCGCGTCCATCAGGAAGCGGTGTGAGGCGGAGTCGCCTTCGGCGCGCAGCGCGGCCGGGTCGTCGAAGCCCACCTTCTCGCGCAGGGCGAGCAGCAGCTCGCCCGCCCTCGTCGCCAGGTCCGCGGCGAGAACGTGGTCGTCGCGAATCGTCATCAGTATGCTCCAGCCCCTCGCGCGACAGCCGACCAGGTCTTCCACAGGATCTGCAGGTCCAGGGTGAGGGACCAGTTCTCCACATAGCGTAGGTCCAACCGTACAGATTCCTCCCAAGATAGGTCAGACCGCCCACTGACTTGCCACAATCCGGTCATGCCGGGCTTGACCAACAGTCGGCGCCGGACGTCGTCCCCGTACTGGGCGACCTCCTCGGGAAGCGGCGGTCTCGGACCGACCAGCGACATCTGGCCGAGCAGCACGTTGACCAGTTGCGGCAGCTCGTCCAGGGAGTGACGCCGCAGCATGGCGCCGACCGGGGTGATGCGCGGGTCGTTGCGGATCTTGAAGAGCACGCTCTGCCCGTCGCCGGTCAGCTCGACCCGCCGCCGTTCCGCGTCGGTGGTCATGGTGCGGAACTTGTAGATCGTGAACTCGACGCCGTCCCTGCCGACCCGCCGCTGCCTGAAGAACACCGGTCCAGGCCCCGAGGCGCGTACGGCCACCGGCAGCACGGCGAACAACGGCAGCAGCGCGACGAGCAGCAGCCCGGCGCCGACCCGGTCGAAGAGGTTCTTGGCGAGCTGGCGCGGCCCGGTCAGCTCCGGGTGTTCCACGTGCAGCAGCGGCAGCCCCGCCACGGGGCGGATCGTGATCCTCGGCCCGGCGACCTCCATCAGCGCCGGGGCGACGACCAGGTCGGTCTCGGTGCGCTCAAGCCTCCAGGCCAGGCGCCGCAGCGCCACCCCGTCCATCTCGGGACAGGCCAGGACCGCGACCGTGTCGGCCGCGACCTGGGGGACGGCGATCGGGACGTCGGACAGCCCCCCGAGCACCGGAACGCCCTCGACATCCCCCATCCCGTCGTACGGCACGCAGACGCCGACGACCTCCATGCCGTGGTAGCGCTCCCTGCGGAAGCGGCGGACCAGGTCGGTGACCGAGGCGCGGTGGCCGACCGCGACGACCCGGCGCATGCAGGCCCCCTGGGCGCGTCTGCGGTGCAGTCGGCGGCGCAGGCCGTACCTCGCGAGGATGGTCAGCAGCGTCGCCAGCGGCAGGGCGAGCACCACGTATCCCCTGGCCACGTCGGTCTTGGTCACGTAGGCGCCGATGGCGAGGGCCGCGGTGATGGTGAAGCCGCACTGGAAGATCCGCTGGAACTCCTCGGCCCCGAGCCCGATCAGCCGGGGCTCGTAGGCGCGGTTGGCCCTGATCGCGCAGACCCAGACGACCGGGAGCGCGAGGCTCAGCAGCACGTAGGGGGTCACATAGGGAGTCACCTCGCCGAACCGAACGAACAGGGCGAGCGCCCCGGCGAGGGAGGCGGAGCCGAGATCGGCGACGGCGGCCCGCACCCGGTAGCGACGGACCCAGCCCGGCAGGCTCGGTCGGGCCGCCTGCGCGGCCCTCGGCCTCGCCTGGGCGACGGTTACGTCACGCACACATTCCCCCTGCGTAACCATGCACCAACGGACAGTGACCGAATGCTAGCGCCAGGAAAGGGAGTCGCGCGGTTCGAAGGCGGAAAGTATCAGCGAGGCGGACCGGAGATGTTGAGATCCGTGGCGTGGAAGGCGTTCTGGGTGGGTTCGAGACCGGCCTTCATCAGCGACTCGACCACGTCGGCCGCCTTGTCCACCAGGAACGCCAGGTCCTTGCGCTCGGCGGTCGCGAAGTCGCGCAGGACGAAGGAGGCGGCGTCCATCCGGCCAGGCGGACGGCCGATCCCGAAGCGGACCCGCAGGTAGTCACGGGTCGCGAGGGACTTGGTGATCGACTTCAGCCCGTTGTGGCCGTTGTCGCCGCCACCGAGCTTGGCCCTGAGCGCGCCGTAGGGGACGTCCAGCTCGTCGTGGACCACGATCACCCGGGCCGGTTCGACCTTGTAGAAGTCGGCCAGGGCCTTGACCGGGCCGCCGGAGAGGTTCATGAACGACAGCGGCTTGGCCAGCACCGCGGGGAAACCCGCCACGCGACCTTCGAGCACCTCGGCCCGCGACCTGTGGACCTTGAACCGTCCCCCGGCCCGCGCGGCCAGCTCGTCGAGCACCATGAAGCCCGCGTTGTGCCGGTTCCCCACGTACTCGGGGCCGGGGTTCCCCAGACCAACGACCAGCCAGCGGTCCACGGTCGGCATCCCTTCTCGCATGCGCGTCAGGTCTCGCACGCGCGTCAGGGCAGCCCGGTCCCGGACTGCCCTGACGAGGGATGACGCGATGACCGCGCGCCCCCGGCGTGCTCGGATCACCCGCCTTCGGGGGTACGGCGAGCAGCCGTACGCCCGAACGGCGTGGGGTTCCGTCCTACTCGGCGGCCTCGGCGGACTCGCCCTCCGCGGCCTCACCCTCGGCTGCGGCGGCCTGCTCACCCTCGGCGGCCTCGGGCTCGGGCTCGGCGGTCGGGGCGGCGGTGACGTGCAGGACCAGCGTCTCGGGGTCGGCGACCAGGGTCGTGCCCTTGGGCAGCTTCAGGTCGCCCGCGGTGACCTGGGCGCCGATCTCCAGGCCCTCGATGTCGACCTCGACACCCGTCGGGATGTGCGTGGCCTCGGCCTCGACCGAGATGGAGACGAGCTGCTGGTCGAGGATGCCGTCGGCGACCTCGCCGGTCACGGTGACGGGGATGTCGACGGTGACCTTCTCGCCACGCTTGACCAGCAGGAGGTCGACGTGCTCAAGGAAGCCCCTGAGCGGGTCACGCTGGACGCCCTTGGGCAGCGCCAGCTCGGTGACCGCGCCCTGGAGGCGGATCAGGACGTTCGGGGTGCGCAGCGCCAGCAGCAGCTCGTGGCCCGGCAGGGACAGGTGCTGGGGCTCGGTACCGTGACCGTAGAGGACGGCGGGCACCTTGTGCTCGCGGCGGATCTTGCGGGCGGCGCCCTTGCCGAAGTCGTTGCGGGACTCGGCGGTGATGACTACCTCGGACACGGCGGATCTCCTAGGGATCTTCGTCGGTGGAAAGGACGCGCTCTCCCTCACCCGCCCTAGCGGAAGGCGTTACGAGCGCTGTGTTTCTTCGCCGGGCTCACACCCGGCCGCTCGGACGCCTTCGAGCCGATGTCCAGGCATCGACGACGTCCTCACGCAACCCCAACAGCCTAGCGGGTCGCAGGGGGGAGTACGGCCCGGGAGGCCGGGCCGTACCGCGTGGAAGGTCAGCTGTCGCCCTCGAAGAGGCTGGTCACCGAGCCGTCGCTGAACACCTCGGTGATCGCGCGGGCGATCAGCGGGGCGATCGAGAGCACGGTGAGCTTGTCGAAGCGCTTGTCCTCGGCGAGCGGCAGCGTGTTGGTGACGATCACCTCGGAGATCCTGGAGTTCTTCAGGCGATCGACGGCCGGGTCGGAGAAGACGGCGTGGGTCGCGGCGACGAGCACGTTGGTCGCGCCCTGCTCGTAGAGAGCGTCGGCCGCCTTGCAGATCGTCCCCGCGGTGTCGATCATGTCGTCGATCAGCACACAGGTACGGCCCCGCACCTTGCCGACGACCTCGTTGACCGTCACCTGGTTGGCCACGTCGAGGTCACGGCGCTTGTGGATGAAGGCCATCGGGGTGCCCAGCGTGTCGGCCCACCGCTCGGACAGGCGCACCCGGCCCGTGTCGGGCGAGACGATGGTGGTCGCCTCCAGGTCGAGCTTGTCCCTGAGGTAGTTGACCAGCACCGGCATGGCGAACAGGTGGTCCACCGGGCCGTCGAAGAAGCCCTGGATCTGGGAGGTGTGCAGGTCGATCGACATCAGCCGGTCGGCCCCCGCCGTCTTGAACAGGTCGGCCATCAGGCGGGCGGTGATGGGCTCGCGCCCCCTGCCCTTCTTGTCCTGACGGGCGTAGCCGAAGAACGGCATGATCACGGTGATCCGCTTGGCGGAGGCGCGCTTGAGCGCGTCCACCATGATCAACTGCTCCATGATCCACTTGTTGATGGGCCCGGTGTGGCTCTGCATCACGAAGGCGTCGCAGCCCCGGACCGACTCCAGGTAGCGGGCGTAGATCTCCCCGTTGGCGAAGTCCCGCAGGGTCGTCGGCGTCGTCTTGACACCGAGGTGGCTGGCCACCTCCTCGGCCAGCTCCGGATAGGCGCGCCCGGAGAAGAACATCAGGTTCTTCTGGCCGGTCTGCTTCATACCGCTGCTCATGCCGTCCTCCCGCTGCGACGGCCCACCGTTGCATTAGCGACGCCGCCGCGCCTGATGGCCCGCTTGCTTCGCTCGCTCACGTCTTGCTCCCCTGCTGGTTTTCGGCCTCGGCGGCCCGCAGTGCCGCCTCCGCCGACCTGGTGCCCGCGCGCCTGCGCACGACCCACCCTTCAATGTTGCGCTGCCGCTCGCGGGCCACGCCTATCGCCCCGGGGGGGACGTCGTTGGCGATGACCGAGCCCGCGGCAGTGTAGGCGCCGTCGCCGATGTTCACCGGCGCGACGAGCATGGTGTCGCACCCGACGAAGGCGTGCTCGCCGACCGTCGTCTGGTGCTTGTTGACCCCGTCGTAGTTGACGAAGATCGTCGAGGCGCCGATGTTCGCCCCCGCCCCGATGACGGCGTCCCCCGCGTAGGTCAGGTGCGGCACCTTCGCGCCCTCGCCGACCTTGGCGTTCTTCATCTCGACGTAGGTCCCGGCCTTGGCCTTCCTGGCCAGCACGGTGCCGGGGCGCAGGTAGGCGTAGGGGCCGACGAGGGCCTCGGGGCCGATCTCCGCCTCGACGCAGACCGCGTTGCGCACGACCGCCCGCTCGCCGACGGCCGTGTCGGTCAGCGTCGTGGCCGGGCCGACCTCCGCGCCCTCCGCGAGAGCCGTACGGCCGTGCAGCTGGGTTCCCGGGTGGAGGACCACGTCGGGTTCCATGGTCACGTCCACGTCCACCCAGGTGCTCGCGGGGTCGATTACCGTGACCCCGGCGCGCATGTGGGTTTCGAGCAGCCGGGTGTTGAGGACCTTGCGGGCGAAGGCGAGCTGCACCCTGTCGTTGACGCCCTCGACCTCGACGTGGTCGGCGGCCACGTGGGCGCCGACCCGGTGGCCGTCCTCGCGCAGGATGGACAGCACGTCGGTGAGGTACTCCTCGCCCTGGGCGTTGGAGGTCGAGACGCGCTTGACCGCGTCGGCCAGCAACGCGCCGTCGAAGGCGTAGACGCCGGAGTTCATCTCCTTGATCGCCCGCTGCCCCGGGGTCGCGTCCTTCTCCTCGACGATCTGCAGGACGGCCCCGGTGGTGTCGCGCACGATGCGGCCGTAGCCGTACGGGTCGGGGACCTCGGCGGACAGGACGGTGACGGCGTTGCCGTCGGACTCGTGCCGCTCCAGCAGGGCGGCGAGGGTCTCGGTGCGCAGCAGCGGGGTGTCGCCGTAGGTCACCAGGACGGTTCCCTCGATCGCGCCGACCGTTTCGAGCACGACCCTGACCGCGTGGCCGGTCCCCCGCTGCTCCTCCTGGATGACGGGCAGGGCGTCGGGACTGGTCAGCGACAGGTGCTCCTGGACCCGATCTCGCTCATGGCCGATGACAACAATGAGCCGCCCGGGTTCGAGACCTCGGGCGGCTGTGAGCATATGGTCGACCAGGGTGCGGCCGCACAGCTCGTGCAGGATCTTGGGTGTTTTCGATTTCATCCGGGTGCCCTCGCCTGCGGCGAGGACGATGACGGCGGCCGGGCGCGGCACACTCACGGACGAGGCTCCCTCGGCGTCGCAGCTGAGACATGACAAAGCAGGATGAGGTGCGATTACCGCCTGGGAACCGTCCCGTCACCCACTCGACAACGCGAGGATACCTTCCCGTCTACCAATCCACCCAGCCGACCAGCCGGGTTGCCAAACTAGACAGAACGGAACGGCTCCGGCACCAGGACTCGAACCTGGACAACAAGGACCAAAACCTTGCGGGCTGCCAATTACCCAATGCCGGATCAGCCCGGCGACTCGGATCCGATCCGAACGCCCGACTCCCCTACGATACCGACCCCTTGCTATCAAACGCGCCTCGTTTGGAGACCTCGTCTGATACAGGGCGTGCCGGTCGTCGGCAGGAGGCCGGGCACGCGCAAGCCAAGTGTCACCTAGCAGATGGGCAGGCGGCACGCAAGTCGTTAAACCCCTAGACGACCTTCCCTCAAGAGTCACCTTCCCCACATTAAGCACTTAGGGATTCCTAACTTACGATGGCGTAGGTTACGGTTGCGTAGCCCGACAAACGCCCACCTCCTCCCAGCTTCCGTGAGGTAGTGCATGACCGTTATCGAAGAACGCCCCGCTCCCGGCCCGAAGCCGGAGGCGGATCCCGAGCCGAAGACCAGGATCGAGATCATCACCTTCGCCGTGGTCGTGGCCCTGCCACTGATCGCCCTGATCGTGGCCGTCCCCTTCGCGTGGGGATGGGGGCTCGGCTGGACCGACGTCGCGATCGCCTTCGTGTTCTACGTGGTGTCGGGGCTGGGCGTGACCGTCGGCCTGCACCGCCACTTCACCCACGGCTCCTTCAAGGCCAAGCGGCCCATGAAGATCGCGCTGGGCATCGCGGGCAGTCTCTCGCTGGAGATGTCGGTGCTCGACTGGGTGGCCACCCACCGCAAGCACCACAAGTTCTCCGACAAGGAGGGCGACCCGCACTCGCCGTGGCGCTTCGGCAGCGGCTTCCTGCCGCTGACCAAGGGGCTGCTTTGGGCGCACGCCGGCTGGCTGTTCGAGGCCGACCGGGTCAACCGGGAGAAGTACGCCCCGGACCTGCTCAAGGACCCCGACATCGTCAAGCTGCACCGGTACTTCCCGGTGATGGCGATCTCCTCGATGGTGCTTCCCGCGCTGCTCGGCGGCCTGCTGACCTGGTCGTGGTGGGGCATGTTCACCGCCTTCTTCTGGGGCACCCTGGTCAGGATCGGGCTGCTGCACCACGTGACCTGGTCGATCAACTCCATCTGCCACGTCTTCGGCGAGGAGGTCTTCGAGTCACGCGACAAGTCGCGCAACGTGTGGTGGCTGGCCATCCCGTCCTTCGGTGAGTCCTGGCACAACCTGCACCACTCCGACCCGACGTGCGCCAGGCACGGAGCGCTCAAGGGCCAGATCGACCTCAGCGCGGGCGTCATCCGCTGGTTCGAGAAGGCGGGCTGGGTCTACGACGTTCGCTGGCCGACTCCGGAACGGCTGGCGGCCAAACGCATCTCCTCCTGAGTCGGTTCCCATCCCCCCATCACCTCGGAGAACACGCCCGCGCCCCCTCGGGAAGGGGGCCGCGGGTTACCGCCCCGGCGGAATATGGTTCCCGTTTCGCGACCTGGGAGCGCCATCATTGGAAACGTGAGCGAACCCCGACGACGCATGTCAGGCAAGGAACGCCGGGAGCAGCTGATCCAGATCAGCCGGACCCTGTTCGCGGAGAAGGGGTTCGACGGCACCTCGGTCGAAGAGATCGCGGCGACAGCCAACGTCTCGAAGCCCGTGGTCTACGAGCACTTCGGCGGCAAGGAAGGCGTCTACGCGGTCGTCGTCGACCGTGAGATGCAGAAGCTGCTCGGCATGGTGACCGAGGCTCTCTCGGCCTCGCACGCGCTGATCAAACTGGAGCGGGCGGCGCTGGCGCTGCTGGCCTACGTCGAGGAGAACAGCGAGGGCTTCCGCATCCTGGTCCGCGACTCGCACGCGGCCTCCGGGACGGGCACGTTCGCCAGCCTGATCAACGACATCGCCAGCCAGGTCGAGGACGTCATGGTCAACCAGTTCGCCGAGCGCGACTACGACCCGAAGCTGGCGCCCATGTACGCCCAGATGCTGGTCGGCATGGTGGCGCTGACCGGCCAGTGGTGGCTCGACGTGCGCAGGCCCCCCCGCGAGGAGGTGGCCGCGCACCTGGTCAACCTCGCCTGGAACGGCCTCACCGGCCTGTCCCCGACCCCCCGCCTGACCGCCGCCTCCCACGGCCAGGAGGCCCAGGCCGTCCCCGCACCGGCGGAGAAGCTGACCGAGAAGGAGCTTCGCGAGCGCGAGAAGGCACGTGAGCGCGAGCTCAAGGAGCAGGAGAAGGCCCGCGAGCGGGAGCGGCGCGAGGCCGAGAGGCTCGCCCGTGACCTGGAGAAGGTCAGGCAGCGGGAGCTGAAGGAGCAGGAGAAGGCCCGCGAGCGCGAGCTGAAGGAACGCGAGCGTCTGCTCAGGGAGCAGGAGAGGCTCCGCGAGCGCGAGCTCAGGGAGCAGGAGAAACTCCGTGCCAGAGGGGCGAGGACGCCCGTGGGGCAGCCGGGGACGGCCGCCGGTGATGGGGAAAACCTGGAACCGGGCGAGTAACCAACAGCAGCCGTTGATCCCAAATTAACGTTCCGTTCAATCAAAGCGGGCATTCTGGTCATATGTCCGCCGATCCCGCGCACCCCACCCCCGAAGGATTCCCCCTCCCCCAAGAGCGCTTCCTCAACCGCGAGGAGAGCTGGTTGCAGTTCAACCAGCGGGTTCTTGAGCTGGCTGAGGACACGTCCCTGCCCCTGCTGGAGAGGGTGCGGTTCCTGGCGATCTTCGCCAGCAACCTGGACGAGTTCTTCCGGGTGCGGGTCGCGGGTCTCAAGCGGCGGATGGCCACCGGCCTGCTGCTTCGCACCAAGAGCGGCCTCAAGCCCCGCGAGGAGCTGGCCAGGATCGCCGCGATCGCCGACCAGCTCGCGCAGCGGCACTCGACCTGCTTCCACGATCAGCTGCGTCCCCAGCTCGCCACGGAGGGCATCGAGATCGTGCGCTGGGACGACCTCGGCCGGGACGAGCGCACCGAGATGCGCAAGCTGTTCCGGGAGCGGATCCGGCCCGTTCTGACGCCCCTGGCCGTCGACCCCGCCCACCCTTTTCCCTATATTTCCGGACTCTCGCTCAACCTTGCCGTGACCGTCCGCAACCCCGCGACCGGCAACACCGTGTTCGCCAGGGTGAAGGTCCCCAGCCGTCTCCCCCGCTTCGTCGCGGCCTCGAAGGACCGTTTCGTCCCCCTCGAAGACGTCATCGCCGCCCATCTCGGGCAGCTCTTCAAGGGCATGGAGGTCGTCGAGCACCACGTCTTCAGGGTGACCCGCAACGAGGACCTGGACGTGGACGAGGACGTCACCGAGAACCTCATGCAGGCGCTGGAACGGGAGCTGCTCAAGCGCCGCTTCGGCCCGCCGGTGCGTCTTGAGGTCGAGGACACCATCACCCCCGAGGTGCTCGACCTGCTGGTCGACGAGTTGGGCGTGGCCCAGCACGAGATCTACCGGGTGCCCGGCCCGCTCGACCTGACCGGGCTGCACGCGATCGCCGACCTCGAACGGGGCGAGCTGAGCTTCCGTCCCTTCGTGCCCGCCGAGGTGGTCCACGTCGAGGACGACATCTTCGCCGTCCTGCGCGAGCGGGACGTGCTGCTGCACCACCCCTACGACTCCTTCTCGACCAGCGTGCAGCGCTTCATCGAGCAGGCCGCCGCCGACCCCAACGTGCTGGCCATCAAGCAGACGCTCTACCGGACCAGCGGCGACTCACCGATCGTGGACGCGCTGATCGACGCGGCCGAGGCGGGCAAGCAGGTCGTCGTGGTCGTGGAGATCAAGGCGAGGTTCGACGAGCACGCCAACATCAGTTGGGCGCGCAAGCTGGAGCGGGCCGGATGCCACGTGGTCTACGGCGTCGTCGGCCTGAAGACCCACTGCAAACTCGCCCTTGTCGTACGGCAGGAGCCTTCCGGTGAGCTGCGCAGCTACTGCCACATCGGCACCGGGAACTACAACCCCAAGACCGCCAGGCAGTACGAGGACCTGGGTCTGCTGACCGCGGACCCGCTGGTCGGCGAGGACGTCACCGACCTGTTCATCCACCTGACCGGCTACTCCAACCACTCGGCCTACCGGCGGCTGCTGGTCGCCCCGCACTCGCTGCGCGGCGGCCTGGTGGCCAGGATCGAGCGGGAGATCTCCCACCAGGAGGCGGGCCGTCCCGCCAGCATCAGGATGAAGACCAACTCCCTGGTGGACGAGCTGGTCATCGACGCCCTCTACCGCGCCTCGCAGGCGGGCGTCCCGGTCGACCTGTGGGTGCGCGGGGTGTGCACGCTGCGTCCCGGCATCCCCGGCCTCTCCGAGAACATCCGGGTCAGGAGTGTGCTCGGCCGCTTCCTCGAACACTCCAGGATCTACGAGTTCGGCCACGGGCGCAGGCCGGAGATCTGGATCGGCAGCGCCGACCTGATGCGGCGCAACCTGGACCGCCGCGTCGAGGCGCTGGTCAAGGTCACCAGCCAGCAGCAGCGGATGTACCTGAGCTCCCTGCTGGACCGGGGCATGTCGGAGGAGACCTCGACCTGGTGGCTCAACGCGGACGGCAGCTGGGCCAGGCATCCCGGCGACGACCTGCAGAACCATCTGATCAGCACCCGGCGGTGGAGGACGATCGATGACTGAACTGGACGTCCACCCGACCGACATGATCCGCGCGGCGGGCGCGGTGGTGTGGCGGGGCCCCGAGGCGGCTCCCGAGGTCGCCCTCGTCCACCGGCCGAAGTACGACGACTGGACCTTCCCCAAGGGCAAGCTGAAGCCGGGTGAGCACGTCATCGCCGGAGCCCTGCGCGAGGTCGCCGAGGAGACCGGCATCACCGCGCTGCTCGGCCGGGCGTTGCCGCCGATCCACTACCTGAAGGGCAAACGGCTCAAGCGCGTCGACTACTGGGTGGCCAGGGCCGCCACCAGCGAGCCGTACACCGACGTGGACGAGGTGGACGAGGTCGTGTGGCTGCCGCTGAAGGAGGCAAGGCGGCGGCTCACCTACGAGTGGGACGCGGGCCTGCTGCGCGCCCTCACCGCGGTCCCGCTGGCGACCACCCCTCTCATCCTGGTACGGCATGGCATGGCCGGTTCGCGGCAGGAATGGGCGGGCGACGACGACGAACGTCCCCTCGACGAGGTCGGCAAGCTCCAGGCGGAGGTCCTCACCGACGCGCTCGCGGCCTACCGGCCCGTCGACCTGATCAGCTCGACGAGCACGAGGTGCGTGCAGACGCTTGAGCCGTACGCCGAGAGCGCCGGGCTTGGGATCCGCCAGGAGCGGCTGCTGTCCGAGACCTACCACGACCCGAGGGCCGCGCTGCGGCTGGTGTCGAAGGTGCTGGACTCCGACCGGGCGACGGTGCTGTGCAGCCACGGCAAGGTGCTCCCCGAGCTGATCTCCGGGATCATTGACCGCCCGGGGGACGTGCAGCTGCGCAAGGGCGCCTTCATGGTGCTGCACCACGCCGACGGCAGGATCGTCGGCGTGGACCGCTACATCACCTGAGGGCTCACAGCAGTGCCTGGACCGCCTTGGAGGTCTCGGCCCAGACCGTGGGGAACTCCTCCCACGCCCGTGCCGCACCGGCCCTCTCAAGGCCGGTCAGCACGCCGTAGGTGAAGGTGTCCTCCCCCGCGAGCCTGGCGTTGGCCGCCTCGGCCGCGAGCCGTTCCTGGGCCACGACGCCGTCCTGGTGCGTTCCGAGCACCTCCTGTACGGCCTCGGCGTGCTTGGCAAGTTTGCCCATGCCGAGCACCTCGGCGGTGTAGCGGGCCCGCTTGGCAGCCTTGCGCACCTCGTGCATGGCCACCTCGCGGTCCTGGCCCTCGACGGCGTGGGCCGCCGCGTACGCCCTGGTGACCCGGCGCCAGCCCTTGGCCGCGACGGCTTCGAGGGAGTCGGCGGGCCGCTTGGCCGCCTTGGTGAGCACGGGCGTCGCGACCAGGTCGTCCAGCGCGTCGAGCAGCGCGAAGTAGCGCTCCCCGCCGAGCACCTCCCTGATCCGGTCGTAGGCCTCGTGCTCGGCGTCGAGCAGGTCGGAGCTGAGACGGGTCCCGACCGGGCCGACGACCAGCTCGGGGTCGAGGGCCGCGAGGCTGTGGGCGAACCGCTCCCTGATGACCTCCAGGTCACGGGCCTCGCCGAGGACCCCGGCCAGCCACTTCAGCTCCTCCTGGAGGACCTCGGTCCCCTCTACGACCGACTTGAAGGACTTCAGCGCGCTGCGCAGCCGCCGCGAGGCGACGCGCATCTGGTGGACGGCGTCCTCCTCCGCGCGCCGTACCCGGGGATCCTGGGCCAGGAGGGCGGCCACCTGGGAGGCGACGTAGCCGACGACGACCTCGCCCGCCGAACCCGGCTTGGTCTCCGCGAGCCGTACTTCGGGAACGGGGGCGGCGGAGTTGAGCAGGCGGGAGAGCTTGCTCGCCGAGTCGGCAGGGGAGGCGCCCGACTTCGTCAGCCGCTTGCCGACCTTGGCGAGCAGCTTGTCATCGCCCTCGATCAGCTCGGCCTCGACCTCGCGCCAGCGTTCGATGTGCGGCTGCTCGCCGAGCACGGTGCCCTTGACCCGGTCGTCGGCGATCTCGACAAGCCGGATCCCGGCGTCGTTGACCAGGTGGGTCACCGCGCGGCGGGTGTCCAGCTCGGCGATGGGGGTCAGCGGCGCGCCCCTGGTGTAGGCCAGCACGAGGTCGGCCAGCTCCCTGGGGACGATCTTGGCGCTGCGGGTCAGCGGGTGGACGATCTCCTGGCGGACGCCCTTGGCCTTGGGGAGCTTGAGGTGCCAGCCGGGGTCGGTGCCGCCCCTGCGCCGCCGCAGGGTGATGCCTCTGGCGGCGAGCCGCAGATCAGGGGTGTCGAAGTAGAGCGCGACGAGCTGGTGGGTCTTGGGGCCGACGACCCCCGTGCAGCCCGGCAGGCCGGTCAGCTCGGGCAGCTCGTAGTCCACCGGTACGTCGAACTTGTCTTCTATTTCTATAGCCACAGGCTGTCCCCTGATGTGCCCAGATGTCTGTCGCGGTCTCAGCAGTATTTATTGATGCCCCACCATTCGTCCACAACTCCGGACGATCGACCCACAATCCCCCATCCACCAGCGGCTTCATCCCGTGGAGGAGACATCTCCGGTTAATGTTCCGTTCATTCCGCGCTCACCTTCTGGGCCACCGCGAAAATCCGCCGGAAGGGAAACAGCGTGCCGTGCGGGCCACGGGGATAGGCCTCGGCGAGCGCCGCGGAGCAGTCCCGCAGGAACTCCTCCCCCTCCTCGGGCCTCAACCGGTCGAGCATGGGGCGCAGGAAGCTGCCGGTGATCCACCCGAGCACGGTCTCCTCGCCGGTGAGCACGTGCAGGTAGGTGGTCTCCCAGGCGTCCACCCGGCAGCCCGCCCCGGCCAGCAGCCCGTGATACTCGGCGGGCTCACCCACCGGAGCCGGTCTGACCAGGTCGGCGAGCCGGTCACGCCATCTCGTACGGCACAGCTCGTGCACAAGCGCGTGACTGGGGGCGCCGAAGTTGCCGGGGACCTGGAAGGCGAGCCAGCCCCCGGGAGCGAGCGCCCCGGCCCAGCCGAGCAGCACGTCACGATGGGTCGGCACCCACTGCAGGACGGCGTTCGACACGATCACGTCGACCGGCTCGCGGGGACGCCACCGGGTGACGTCCCCGACGGAGAAGCTCAGCCTGTCTCCCGCCGGAGCCCCCGACAGCATCGCGGGCGAGGAGTCGAAGCCGTGGACCTCGGCCTCCGGCCAGCGCTCGGCCAGGGTCGCGGTCAACTCCCCGGTGCCGCACCCCGCGTCGACCACCCGGCGCGGACTCCGCGCGGCTATCCTTGCGACCAGCTCGAAGAAGGGCCGCGACCGCTCGTCGGCGTAGCGGCCGTAGACTTGCGGATCCCACATATCTCTCGACATCAAGGCAACTCATAACCGGTTATTTATCTCGATGTCAAGACAGATAGACTCGCCGCATGACCGTGCACCGTTCCGGCCGCGACCTCGACCGGCCCACCGACGAGGTGGATCGGCTGGTCACCGCCTGGCGCCAGGAACGACCCGACCTCGACGTCGAACCGCTCCAGGTGCTGAGCCGGGTCTCCCGGCTGGCCCGCCATCTGGACCGTGCCCGCAGGGCGGCCTTCGCCGAACACGACCTGGAGATCTGGGAGTTCGACGTCCTCACCGCGCTGCGCCGGGCGGGCGAGCCGTACGAGCTGAGCCCGGGGGCCCTGCTCAGGGCCACCCTGGTCACCTCCGGAACCATGACCAACCGGATCGACAGACTCGCCGCCGCCGGTCTGGTACGGCGTCGCCCCGACCCCGAGGACAGGCGGGGGGTGCTGGTCTCCCTGACCGACGCCGGGCGGGTCCGGGTGGACAGTGCCTTCGCCGACCTGCTCCGCCGCGAACGCGAGCTGCTGGCCGGTCTGGAAAAGCATGAGCAGCAGGCCCTCGCGGACCTGCTGCGCACACTACTCGTCCCTTTTGACGCGACCGACACCGGAGCGCACTGACCTCAATGCCCTCGTGACGGGGGATAAACCACCGCGTTCACTCACCGAGGCGATCGGCCAGCTCAAGCCACTCGGTCTCCACGGTCTCCTTCTCCGCGAGGATCTCCTTGAGCTCGGCGTCCAGGGAGGCCAGCCTGCCGTAGTCGGCCGCGGCGTCCGCCATGGAGGCGTGCAACTTCTCCTCGCGGGTGCCCAGCTTGTCGAGCTGACGCTCAAGGCGGGACAGCTCCTTGCGCAGCTCCCGCTCCTCCTTCGCCGACAGCCCAGGGGCGGCCGTCGTCTGCGGCGCCGTCTGGACGTCCGTGGCGGCCGCGGCCCTGGCGGAGAGGGCGCCGCCCGAGGCACGCCGTTCGAGATACTCGTCCACGCCACCGGGAAGCATCGACAGCCTGCCGTCGCCAAGCAGCGCGACCGTCCTGTCCGAGACCCGCTCAAGGAAGTAGCGGTCGTGGCTGACCACGATCAACGTGCCGGGCCAGCCGTCGAGCAGGTCCTCAAGCTCGTTCAGCGTCTCGATGTCGAGATCGTTGGTCGGCTCGTCGAGCAGCAGCACGTTGGGGTCGTCCATCAGCAGCCGCAGGAGCTGCAGACGGCGCCGCTCGCCACCCGACAGGTCGCCGACGACCTTCCACTGCGCCTCGCCCCGGAAGCCGAGCCGTTCCAGCAGTTGGGAGGCCGTCCACTCCTTCTTGCCCACCTGGATGAACTTGCGGATCTCCTCGACGGTCTCCAGCACCCGCCGCGTGGGGTCCAGCTCGGCCAGCTCCTGCGACAGGTGGGCCAGACGGACCGTCCTGCCCCGCACGACCTGGCCCGAGTCCGGCTGGACCGTGTCGGCGAGCAGCCGCAGCAACGACGACTTGCCCGAGCCGTTGACCCCGATCAGGCCGACCCGGTCACCAGGGCCGAACTGCCACGTCGCGCGCTCCAGGACCAGCGGGCCCTGCCCGGGACCTCCCGCGTGCAGCGTGACGTCCTCAAGGTCATAGACCGTACGGCCCAGCCTGGCCGCGGCGAACTTGACCAGCTCGACGCTCTCCCTGGCCGGCGGCTCGTCCGCGATCAACGCCTGGGCCGCCTCGATGCGGAACTTCGGCTTCGAGGTGCGGGCGGGCGGACCCCGGCGCAGCCAGGCGATCTCCTTGCGCATCAGGTTCTGACGGCGGGCCTCAGAGGCCGCGGCCACCCTGGCCCGCTCGGCCTTCGCCAGCACATAGGCCGCGTAACCACCCTCGTACCGCTCGACCGAACCGTCAACGACCTCCCACGTCCTGGTGGACACCGCGTCCAGGAACCACCGGTCGTGGGTGACCACCAGCAACGCCGTACGGCGCGCGGAGAGATGCCTGGCCAGCCAGTCGATGGCCTCGATGTCCAGGTGGTTGGTCGGCTCGTCCAGGATGATCAGGTCGTGCTCGCCGACCAGCAACCTGGCCAACGCCGTACGGCGCCGCTCCCCACCCGACAGGGTCCCGGCCAGGGCGGACAGGTCGATGTCACCGAGCAGACTGGCCATGATCTCGCGGATGGCCGCGTCACCCGCCCACTCGTGCTCGGGTTTGCCGCCCACGACGATCTCCTGCACCGACAGCGCCGGATCGAGATCGTCCCCCTGGGACAGACTCCCCACGTGCAGGCCCCGGTTGTGGGTGACCCGCCCCGTGTTCGGGGTGAGGGTGCCCGCGATCACCGAGATGAGCGTGGTCTTACCGCCGCCGTTGCGGCCGACCACCCCGATACGGTCACCGGCCTCGATGCCCAGGGAGACCTCCCTGAGCAAGGGCTTGGGACCGTAGGAGTGGGAAACCGACTCAAGATTGACGAGATTCATGGCGTCCCAAGGGTACTGTGCTTTTTTTGCTCCGCCTGCGGCGTCGCGGGGGCTTGGGCGCTGCGGGCCTGTGCTTTCCCTCGTCGCTCATCCGCTGGCGCTCCTTCGCTCCTCAGTCCAAGCACAGGCGCGCCCAAGCCGAAACTCCTCACGCACGGCACCGGTACCCCAAACCCTTCACGCTCGGCGGCGGGGGTCTGGTGTGGGGTTTGGGCGGGATTAATGATCATTTTTGGGTGGCCGTCTGGGGGTTTGCTGATCAATTGGGGAATATGTGGCATATGGTGCGCGGATGCAGTCTTCGCAGCAGCCTCCTGTGGGGCCGTCGCCCAGGAGGAGTGACAAGGCCATGGCGATCGTGGCGGTCGTTCTGGGGGTCGCGGTGGTGGGCCTGCTCGGCCTGTTGATCGTTCTGCCGGATGACGGAGGCGAGACGCCTGTGGCGAAGACGGGGCCTGCGGTTGCGGTCTCGACGCCGGGGGCGGTTGAGGTGATCCCCACGGCCACCGGGCCGAGTGTGGAGCCGACGCCCGATCCGTCGGCGTCGGCGCTCGAAGCGACGTTCACGGCGGCGGTGAAGCAGCGCAAGGCGCTGAAGGACGCCGACCCCTACAAGCTGGGGTGGCTCGGCCGGAGCATGTGCGAGGCGCTGGAGGAAGGTAAGAGCTTCTCCGAGGCCGTGGTCCTCGGAGCCGGCGGGTTCGACCAGGAGACGTCCGCGTACATCGCGAGGCTCGCCGTCGCCAACCTCTGTCCGGGCCAGGGGGAGAAGGTCCCCGACTAGACGACCGTGGGGCCCGGGACGGGTCCGTGGGCCGTCAGGACCTCCCTGGCCACCCCGGCGGTCTTGAGGGAGGCGGCCAGGGCCGTGGCGTGTTCCGCGGACTCGGCGAGGAAGGCGCAGGTCGGGCCGGAACCCGAGACGATGGCACCCAGGGCGCCGTGGGCGCGGCCCGCCTCCAGCGTCGTGGCCAGGCTAGGGCGCAGGGAGATCGCGGCGGCCTGGAGGTCGTTGGCCAGTTCGGCGCCCAGGGCCTTGGCGTCACCGGTGCGCAGCGCGGTCAGCAGGGGCTCCGACGCCCGGGGCGGGCCGACCGGCTCACCGCTCACGGCGCGCAGACGGTCGCACTCGCCGTAGACCCTCGCCGTCGACAGGCCGCCGTCGGCCAGGGCGAACACCCAGTGGAACGTGCCATCCACGTCGAGGGGGGACAGCCGCTCCCCCCTGCCGGTGCCGACGGCCGTACCGCCGAGCAGCGCGAAGGGGACGTCGCTGCCGAGGTCGGCGGCGATCTCCATCAGGTCCTCGACCGGCAGGCCGAGGCCCCACAGCTCGTTGCAGGCGACCAGGGCGGCGGCCGCGTCGGCGCTGCCGCCCGCCATGCCGCCCGCGACCGGGATCGCCTTGCGGATGACGATGCTGACGCCGTAGGACCTGCCCGCGTGCCCGGCGAGGGCGAGGGCGGCCCGGATGGCGAGGTTGTCGGCGTCCTGCGGCACCTCGCTCGCGGACTCACCCTCGACGCGGACCCGCATCCCGGTCTCCGCGACGGCCCGCACCTCGTCGAAGATCGACACGGCGTGGAAGACGTTGACCAGGTCGTGGAAGCCGTCGTCGCGGAGCGGCCCGACCGCGAGCCTCAGGTTGACCTTGGCGGGCACCCGGACGGTCACCGAGTTCATACGTCCCTCTCATCGCTCGTCACGGTCCCCGATCGTAACGGGGTCCCCGCCCACCTCCTCGCCAAGCTCCCCGACATATCAGCTCATGGGTGCTTTTCGGCGATTCGTGCGAAGTCCTCGATGGACAACTGCTCGCCACGGAGCGTGGGATCGACCCCGGCGGCACGCAACGCCTGCTCCGCGGCGGCGGCCGTACCGGCCCAGGAGGCCAGTGCGGCGCGCAGGGTCTTGCGGCGCTGGGCGAAGGCGGCGTCCACCACCGCGAAGACCGCCTCCCGCGAGGCGGTGGTCTCGGGCGGCTGCCTGCGGGTCATCGCGACGAGCCCGGAGTCCACGTTGGGGATCGGCCAGAAGACCGTCCTGCCGACGGGACCGGCCCTGCGGACGTCGGCGTACCACGCCGCCTTGAGCGAGGGGATGCCGTAGACCTTCGAGCCCGGTCCCGCGGCCAGCCGGTCGGCCACCTCGGACTGAACCATGATCAGTACGGCGCGCAGCGACGGCAGCGTCTCCAGCAGGTGCAACACCACCGGGACCGACACGTTGTAGGGGAGGTTCGCGACCAGGGCGGTCGGCTTCTCCTCGGGCAGTTCCCCGGGCAGGACCCGCATGGCGTCCGCGGGCACCACGGTGAGGCGGTCGGCGAACTCGGGGGCGTGTTTGGCGACGGTCAGCGGGAGCTGCGCGGCCAGGACCGGGTCGATCTCGACCGCGACGACGCCGCGCACCTCGGGAAGCAGCGCGAGGGTGAGCGACCCGAGACCGGGCCCGACCTCGATGACCACGTCGTCGGGACGCAGGTCGGCCACCCGGACGATCCTGCGCACCGTACCGGCGTCGATCACGAAGTTCTGGCCGAGCTTCTTGGTCGGGCGGACGCCGAGCCGCTCCGCCAGCTCACGTATCTCGACCGGGCCGAGAAGGCTCACACTCACCGCTGCGCTCCCCACGTCATCCGACAAGTGTCGCGCATGGAGACCCTTGACGAGGACGCCCGAGCCGCACACCGGGCCTTCCCGATAATGTGCTCAATACGGGGGGCTTGTCAGCGATGGAAGGATTGCACCCCGTGACGGACGTCAACCAACCCGGCGTCGAGGGGTTGCGCCCCGGCGATCCCGGGCGGATCGGGGACTACGAGCTTCTCGGTCGCCTCGGCGAGGGCGGCATGGGCACCGTCTACCTGGCGCGCGACCCGCGGGGGCGTCCGGTGGCGGTGAAGGTGGTCAAGCCCGAGGTCGCCGTCGAGGACGGCTTCGCCGAGCGCTTCCACGCCGAGGTGCGCAACGCCCGGCGGGTCGCGTCGTTCTGCACCGCCCAGGTGCTCGACAACGGCAACGCCGCAGACGGCAGGCCGTACATGGTCACCGAGTACATCGCGGGCACTCCCCTGTCACGCCAGATCGGCGAGTACGGCGCGCTCGACCCCGCCCCGCTGCACGGTGTGGCCCTGGGGGTGGCCGCGGCGCTTGCGGCGATCCACGTCGCCGGGCTGGTCCACCGCGACCTCAAGCCCGCCAACGTGATCCTGTCCCTGTCGGGGCCGCGCGTGATCGACTTCGGCATCGCCAGGGCACTGGACTCCACCCACGGCTTCACCCGCTCGGGCGAGGTGCTCGGCAGCCCGGGCTGGTGGGCGCCCGAGCAGGTGCGGGGCCTCGAAATAACCCCGGCCGCCGACGTCTTCGCCTGGGGCTGCCTGGTCGCCTACGCGGGCAGCGGCCGCCACCCGTACGGCAGGGGTGACATGATCACCATGGCGACGCGGCTGCTGAACACCCCGCCCGACCTGGGCACGCTCCCCGCCCCGCTCGACGACCTGGTCCGCAGGGCGACCGCGATGGACCCCAGGGCGCGTCCGAGCGCGCAGGACCTGCTGATCGCGCTGGTTGGCGGCGCCCCGGCCTCGGACAACCCGCCGACGCTGGTCGCCGACGACGTGCTCGGCGGGACGTGGCGGCCCCCGGCCAACGTGGAACCGGACGCCACCCAGGCCCTGAACGTCCTCGGAACACCCGCTCCGCCCCCCGCGCCGCGGCCCCGGCGGAACAAGTTGGTCATCGCGGGACTCGTCGTGGTGGCCGCCCTCGCGGTGACCGCCGCGGTCCTGACCCAGGTCATCGGGAACACGGGCGGCGGGAGACCCGGTAGCGGGAACGCGGCCGGTGGGGTCGCCTCCGGCGGCGGTCCCACCGACGTGGGCAGGCGGATCTCGGCCGGTTCCCCGGTCGGGGGTCCGCAGTTGATCGTGCCGCGTGCCCCGCGCTGCGGCCTGACCTCCTACGGGGGCACCACGGCACGCGGCAGGTTGTGCGTGGTCACGCTCACCCTGCTCAACCCGGGCGGCGAGCGCGTCTCCCTCAACCGCGTCCCCTTCGCCCTGCTCGACGACGCGGGGGCCTCCCACGCCCCCGAGGCCCCTCCTGCGGGCCTGACGGACACGCTGGCTCCCGGGGACAGGCTGGACGAGGTTCTGGTCTACGACCTGCCTCCTGAGCGGCGACCGGCCCGGCTGACCGGCCAGGTGACCGAGGGCGGACGAAGGATCGAGGTACGGCTGTGAGACTCTCCCTCCCGGCCGCCGTGCCGTTCGCACTGCTGCTCACGCTCATGACCGCACCCTCGTCGCCCTCGTCCCCCTCGTCCCCCGCGACCTGCGGCTGGGACACCGCCGTCGGCGACCCGTTCGCCTCCCCCTCCGGCGTGACCGGGGCGGGAGCCGTACATCTGCTGTCCGGTAAGGGCGGGGACAGCAAGATCGTGCGCGCGCCCGAGCCCGCCGCCGGTGACGGGTTCGGCTGGTCGGTACGGCTGGCCGACCTCGACGGCGACAGTTGCGCGGACGTCGTGGTCGGCGCGCCGTACACCGACGTGGCGGGTCAGCGGGACGCGGGCGCCGTCTACGTCGTGTACGGCACGGCCGACCGCTCCCCGGTTCGCCTCGTCTCCTCCGCCCCCGAGGCGGGTGCCCACCTCGGCTGGTCGCTGGCCGTGGGGCAGGGCACGCTCGTGGCCGGTGCCCCGCACGAGGACGCCGACGGGGTCGAGGACGCGGGCGCGGTCCACCTGTTCGACCTGAACGCGGGCTCCGGTGCGGGGTGGCGGATCACCCAGAACACGGAGGGGGTCTCTGGCAACAGCGAGTCCGGCGACATGTTCGGCTGGTCGGTCGCCGTCGGCAGGATGGGCGGGCAGCGGGACACGATCGACCTCGCGGTCGGCGCGCCGTACGACAACGACGACGGGACGGGCCCGCAGGAGAGCGGCGGCGCGGCGGACGCGGGCTCGATGTCCGTCATCTACGACGTGTCCGGCGCCAAGGACACCTACACCGGCAGGAAGTGGGACCTGCACCAGATCGTGGAGACCCACGCGGGCGACCGGTTCGGCTACGCCATGGCCTACGCGGAGGAGGACGGCGTCGGCTATCTCGCGGTGAGCGCGCCGCTCGGCGACGGCGGCGGAGTGCGTGACTCGGGGCTGGTACGGCTCTTCCGGACCACGGCCACCGAGGAGCTCACCCCGCTGGCCACCCTCGACCAGGGGACGCGGGGAGCCTCCGGCGACGGGTACGGCTTCTCGCTGGCCCTGACCGGGGAGGGCGGCGCCCGGCTGGCGATCGGGATCCCGTTCGGCGGCTCAGGAGGCAAGGGCCGGGTCGAGGTGATCCCGGTGCGGGACCCCTCGGCGGCCCAGGGGGTCGAGCAGGGCGAGGCGGGCGACCGGTTCGGCTGGGCGGTCGGCTTCGGCGGCAACCGCCTGGTGGTCGGCGCCCCCGACCGCGACGGCTCGGGGGCGGTGACGGTCCTGGGCCGCAACGACGCCACCGGGACCCCGCTGACCCCAGCCCTGGACGACGGAGAGTCCGCGGAGTTCGGCAACGCCGTGAGCTGAGGTCACCAGGCGCCGAAGACCGTCTCCCCGTTGGCGCTGACGGCCCTGGCCAGCTCGTCCGGGTCGATCCCCTTGACCTCGGCCAGGCAGCGCAGCGTGAGGGGGATGAGGTAGGGGGCGTTCGGCTTGCCCCGGTGCGGCGTCGGCGGAAGGTAGGGCGCGTCGGTCTCGACCAGCATCAGCTCCGTGGGCGCGAGCGCGGCGGCCTCCCGCAGGTAACCCGCGTTCTTGTAGGTGACAGGGCCGGAGAAGGACATGTAGTAGCCCGCCTTGACGCACCTGGCGGCCATCTCGGCGTCGCCGGAGAAGCTGTGGAAGACCACGACCTCCGGCGCCCCCTGGTCGGCCAGGACGTCCAGCACGTCGTCGTGGGCGTCCCTGTCGTGGATCACCAGGGCCTTGCCGGTCCGCTTGGCGATCTCGATGTGCGCCCTGAAGCTCGCGTGCTGGTCGTCCTTGGACGCCCAGTCGCGGTAGTAGTCGAGGCCGGTCTCCCCGACCGCCCTGACGTGCGGCAGCCTGGCGAGCTCCTCGATCTCGGCGAGCACCTCCGGCGTCGAGGCGTGCGCCTCGTTGGGGTGGATCGCGACCCCGGCGTAGACGTCGGCGTGCAGCTCGGCGACCTGAGCGTTCCACCGGGAGGAGGGCAGGTCGTAGCCGATCGTGACCAGCCGGGTCACCCCGACGGACCTGGCCTGGTCGAGGATGCTCTCGACGCTCGCCTGCGCCGCCTGCGCGGCCTGGGCGACGGGATCGCCCGAGGACGCCTGGCGGTCGCCCACCATGATGTCGAGGTGGCAGTGGCTGTCGAACACCTCGGAGGCCAGGGGCTCGGGAGGGGCGGGAAGCTTCGTCGTGCTCACCCGCCCCAACCTATCGAGCCGCCACGGTCATCCCAACCGGGCGAGCTCCTCATCGACGATCTTCGGGTCGAGCTTGGTGAACAGCCTGGTCGGCGGCGCGAGCGGAACCCCCGGCCTGATCGGGACGTGCTCCCAGCGCGCCTCGCCGTCGTAGACGCCGGTGATGATGGGGTACGGCCTGCCGTTCTCCTCGACTTCCCTGATCTCCGGCATCCCCGACCAGACGCCGGTCCCGCCGAGCATCTCGTGGATCTTGTTGGAGGAGGAGGGCAGGATCGGGGTCAGCAGGGTCTTGGCGTCGTCGACGACCTGCAGGGCCACGTGCAGGATCGACTTGACCCGCTCGGGGTCGTCCTTGATCTTCCACGGCTCCTGCTCCGCGAGGTACTTGTTGGCCTCGCGGATGACCTCGAACGCCTCGTTCGTGGCGTTCTTGAAGCGGGAGCGCCCGAGCTCGGCGCCGACCCTGGGGAAGGCGGCCCTGCTGCGCTCCAGCATGGCGCGGTCGGCGTCGGTGAGGTCGCCCGCCTCGGGGATGGCGCCGAAGTTCTTGGCGGCCATCGAGATCGATCGGTTGACCAGGTTGCCCCAGGCCGCGACCAGCTCGCCGTTGTTGCGGTTGAGGAACTCCGACCAGGTGAAGTCGGTGTCCTGGTTCTCCGGCCCGGCGACCGCGATGTAGTAGCGCAGTGCGTCGGCGTCGTAGCGGGCCAGGAAGTCGCGGACGTAGATGACGACCTGACGGGAGGAGGAGAACTTGCGCCCCTCCATGGTCAGGAACTCGCTGGAGACGACCTCGGAGGGGAGGCTCAGCTCGCCGAGCGCCCCCGGGGTGCCGTTCCTGGCGCCCTGGCCGTTGTAGCCGAGCAGCAGCGCGGGCCAGATCTCGGCGTGGAAGACGATGTTGTCCTTGCCCATGAAGTAGTAACCACGGGCGTCGGGGTTCTGCCACCACTGCCGCCAGGCGTCAGGTTCGCCGGAGCGGCGGGCCCACTCGATGGAGGCGCTGAGGTAGCCGATGACGGCGTCGAACCAGACGTAGAGCCGCTTGTTTGCCTGCTCACTCCAGCCGTCGAGCGGGATCGGCACACCCCAGTCGAGGTCGCGGGTGATCGCCCGGGGCTGCAGGTCGCCCAGCAGGTTGAGGGCGAACTTCAGCACGTTGGGCCGCCAGTCGCCCTGCTTGGACTGCAGCCAGGTGCCGAGCACCTCGGCGAAGGCGGGCAGGTCGAGCATGAAGTGCTCGGTCTCGACGAAGATCGGCTTCTCACCGTTGATCTTGCTGACCGGGTTGAGGAGCTGGATCGGGTCGAGCTGGTTGCCGCAGTTGTCGCACTGGTCGCCACGCGCGCCGTCGTAGCCGCAGATGGGACAGGTGCCCTCGATGTAGCGGTCGGGCAGGGTGCGTCCGGTGGACGGGGAGATCGCCCCCATCGTGGTCTTGGGGAAGACGTAGCCGTTGGCGTACAGACCCTTGAAGATCTCCTGGGCCACGGCGTAGTGGTTGTCCGTCGTGGTCCGGGTGAACAGGTCGTAGGAAAGGCCGAGCGCCTGGAGGTCCTCGACGATGACCCTGTTGTAGCGGTCCGCGAGCTGCCTGGCGGTCAGCCCTTCCTTGTCGGCCTGCACCTGGATGGGGGTGCCGTGCTCGTCGGTCCCGCTCACCATGAGGACCTTGTTGCCCGCCATCCGCTGGTAGCGGCTGAAGATGTCGGACGGCACGCCGAATCCGGAGACGTGCCCGATGTGGCGGGGGCCGTTGGCGTACGGCCACGCGACCGCGGTCAGGATGTGCTGGGACATGAAACCAAGCCTAGAGGACGCGGACTCAGGGCTTGATGCTCTCCCGGGGATCGGGCCCCGGGAGAGGATTACGCCTTGCTGCTCTCCCGGGAGACGTCGCCGTCCAGGCTGACGGCTTGGGCGGCCTCCTCGGCCGCGGAGGCCGCGACGTCGATCGGCGTCTCCTTGGAACGGCGGATGCCCAGGATGCTGATGAACAGCGCCGCGAAGATGGTCTGGAAGCTCATGACCAGCGCGGTCGCCGAGGGAACCACCAGGCGCAGCGACTCCGAGGGGATCAGCGGGCCGAAGCTGCGCGTCTGCCAGTGGACCAGCGAGGCGCCGAGACCGAAGAGACCCGCCAGGGCCAGCAGGCCTCCGGCGATCAGGCCCTTCTCAAGGGTCACGATGTCGACGAGCTTGCGCACCCGCCTGTCCTCGGGCAGGAAGCCCTCCTCGGCCGCGTAGACCTTGGTGAACAGGGCGAACAGGACCGCCTGGAAGCCGATCACCACGGCGGCCGAGGCACCGACCAATGTGTCGACGTCGAAGCCGAGCTTGCCGATGTAGATCGGCCCGAAGCTCAGCGCGGCACCCGCGACCAGGCCGAGGGTCATCAGGACCAGGCCGGGGATGAAGAACAGCCAGCGCGGGCTGTACAGCATCAGGAAGCGCAGGTGGCGCCAGCCGTCGCGCCAGGAGCGCAGGTGCGGCGGGCGGGAGCGGCCGTCGGGCGACAGCGTGGTCGGCACCTCGCGCACGTCGAGACCCGACAGGGTCGAGCGCACGACCATCTCGCTCGCGAACTCCATGCCGCCGGTCTGCAGGCCCAGCCTGAGGATCGAGTCACGCCGGAAACCGCGCAGGCCACAGTGGAAGTCACCGATGGCGCTGGGGAAGAAAAGGCGGCCGATGAAGGACAGCACCGGGTTGCCGAGGTAGCGGTGCAACGGGGGCATGGCGCCGGGGGCGATGCCGCCCTTGAAGCGGTTGCCCATCACCAGGTCGGCCCCGTCGCGCAGTTGCTCGACGAAGGGAAGCAACGCGGTGAAGTCGTAGGAGTCGTCGGCGTCGCCCATGATGACGTACTTGCCGCGGGCGGCCCTGATGCCCCCGATGAGGGCGTTGCCGTACCCCTTGGCGTCGATGTGCACGACGCGGGCACCGGCGTCACGGGCGAGCTGCTGCGAGCCGTCCGTGCTGCCGTTGTCGGCGATCAGCACCTCTCCGTCTATCCCGTGCTCCCGCATGCAGGCCAGTGCCTTGCGTACGCAGGTCTCCACGGTCTCCGCCTCGTTCAAGCAAGGCATGACCACGGTCAGTTCCACGTCTCAACCTCTCAGTTACGGCACAGCCCAACCTCATCATGATGCCCTCTAACGTCTACTGTGCGGGTCAACTCCATGAAACGGCTGGCATCCTGTAATGCATGGTGACCGTCACCGAACCACCGCGCCTCGACGCGCCCGCCGCAGGTGTGCTCGCGCGCGTGCTGGCCCTTCTCGGCCGCCACCGGCTGTTCGCCTCGGCCGTGGCGCTGGCGTTCGCGCTGCGTCTGGTCACGATGCTGGGGTACGGCCCCGCGCTGTGGTTCAACGACTCCTTCGAGTACGTCTCGGGAGCGGTCAATCCTGACAGACCCAGTGCCCTGAGACCGAACGGTTACTCCTTCTGGTTGCTGCTGCTGCGACCCTTCCACAGTTTCTCCCTGGTGGCCTTCACCCAGCACCTGATGGGTCTGGGCGTGGCGCTGTTGATCTACGCCCTGCTGCGCAGGAGGTTCGGGCTGCCCGGGTGGGGGGCGACGCTGGCCACGCTGCCGGTGCTGTTCGACGCCTACCAGATCCAGCTTGAGCACCTGGTCATGTCGGACGCGATGTTCATGCTGCTGGTCGTGGGCGTCGTGACGCTGGTGCTCTGGCACAGGAAGATGACCTGGCGGGTCGGCGCCGTGGTCGGCCTGCTGCTCGCGCTGACCGCGCTGACCAGGTCGATCGGCCTGCCGATCCTGGCCCTGGTCGCGGTCTACATGCTCATCAAACGGACCGGCTGGAAGCCGATCGTGGCCATGGTCGCGGCCTGTGCCGTGCCGGTTGTCGGTTACATGGCGTGGTTCGCCTCGACGTACGGCAACTTCGCGATGACCAACAGCGACGGCGCGATCCTCTACATGCGGACCGCGCTGTTCGCCGACTGCAGGAAGATGCAGGTCGATCCCCGCAAGGAGCTCGAACTGGCGCTGCTGTGCATCAGCGCGCCGCCGAGCGAGCGGCACTTCTCCGGGCAGAAGTACTTGTGGTGGGCCCAGCCTGGGCAGCGTTTCCACGCCTTCGGCCCCAACACCACCTTCACCCCCGACATCAACCGGGCCGCGGGGGTCTTCGCCAGGCGGGCCATCATGGCCCAGCCGCTCGACTATCTCGGCGTCATGGCCGGAGACTTCTTCCGCGCCTTCCGCTGGGACAGGCCGCAGTTCCCCGACGCCAACACCTACCGGCAGTACGAGTTCCTGCCGGAGGGCAAGGTGCTGCCCAGTTGGTCGTCCTACCGGGGCACCAGCGACCGTGACGCCCAGAACTACGACCCGAGCCTGCCGACCGCCCAGATCCGCGGCAAGCCCAGCGTGATCGGCACCGAGGTCCACGACCCGTGGGCGAGGTTCATGCAGGGCTACCAGCAGACGGTCAGGCTGCCCGGCATCGTGGTCGGCGTGCTGCTGCTGGCGGGTCTCGTCGGGGTCGTGGTGCGCTGGCGCACCCTGGGCGGTCCGGTCCTGCTGCCGTGGCTCGCCGCCTTCGGGCTGATCCTGGCGCCCGCGGCGACTGCCGAGTTCGACTACCGCTACGTGCTGCCCGCCGTACCGCTGGCGTGTCTGGCGGCGGCGATCGCGCTGCGGCACGGGTTCAGACCCAGCTCCGGAAGAGCATCCGCCGCCACCACTCCTCGTGCGGAATGACCTCGGCGCTCAGCACCGGATAGAGCCACCAGAAGTTGGCGATCGAGAGGAAGGCGAAGGCGCCGACCACCACGGAGCCGAGCAGCCGTCGTGACGGTACGGCGTCCGCCGGGCCGAGGATCAGTCCCGCGGCCAGGGTGATGGCCAGGATCATGAACGGCACCATGGGGATCGTGTAGAAGTTGTACATGGTGCGGTGGTCGGCGATGGCCCAGTAGAACCAGGGCACCCAACCGGCGACGTAGCCGAGCAGCACGGCCCCGGCCCGCCAGTCCCTGGTCGAGACGTACCACACGATCATGGCGAGCAGCGCGGCCAGCCCGCCGTACCAGATGATCGGGGTTCCGACACCGAGCACGGCCTGGGCGCAGGTCTTGACCCCGCAGACGTCGTCGGTTCCCTCGTAGAAGAAGGCCACCGGGCGCAGCAGCAGCGGCCAGCTCCACGGCTCCGACTTGTAGGGGTGCGTGGTGGACAGGGCGGAGTGGTAGCTCAGCACCTGGAAGTGGTAGGCCAGCCAGGAGCGCAGCGAGTCGAAGACGAAGAAGAACGGCCCCTGCGAGGTGGCCTGCGCCCAGTTGCGGCCCCAGCCGAGCGAGGAGACGAACCACCCGCTCCACGAGGCCAGATAGGTGAGCGCGGGCAGCAGCCCCATCGCGCCCAGCAGCGTCGGCAGGTCCTTGCTCAAGGTTCCGCTGTACGGCCTGCGCAGGCCGACCGCCCTGCGGGCTCCGGCGTCCCACAGCAGAGCCATGACGATGAAGGCGACCAAGTAGAAGATGCCCGACCACTTCACCGCGCACGCGGCGCCGAGGAGCACGCCCGCGCCCAGACGCCAGGGACGCAGGCCCAGCCACGGGCCGTGATCGGTCACCGAGGAGTTCTCGTACCGGTCGACCAATCTGCTTCGTGAGTGGTCACGGTCGACGACGAGGCAGGCGAATCCGGCCAGGACGAAGAACATCAGGAAGATGTCCAGCAGCGCCGTACGCGACAGGACCAGGTGCAGGCCCTCGACCGCCAGCAGGAGACCGGCCAGGCAGCCCAGCAGGGTGGAGCGGGTCATCCTGCGCGCCACCCGCGCCAGGATCAGAATCGACAGACTGCCCAGCAAAGCTCCGGCGAAGCGCCAGCCGAACGGGGTCATCCCGAACAACTGCTCACCGACCGCGATCAACCACTTGCCCAGCGGCGGGTGGGCGACGTACAGCGGGCAGGGATCGGCCTCTGGCGGGGAACAGCTGATCCAGATGTCGGTGTTCCCCGACATGAGCATCCGGTCGGCGATCGGGTCCGACGAATCACCGAACGTGGCCCGCTCGACGCCGTAGAGGCTCAGCGCGTAGGCGTCCTTGGCGTAGAAGGTCTCGTCGAACACCACCGCCTTCGGCACCCCGAGACGGTCGAAGCGCAGGAACGCCCCGAACGCGGCGACGAGCAGCGGTCCAAGCCAGCCCAGCAGGACGTTTCCCGGCATGGGGGGCAGAAGTCGATCTCTGGTTAATCCCATTTAGGGAAGTATGGAGAAAAATCACCCTCTGTGGACAGCATCGTATAGATCTCGCTTGGGAATCCCCGCCGACTTCGCGACGTCCACGATCGCCTGTTTCCTCGGCACCCCGGTCTCCGCGCGCCGGGCGACCTCGGCGACCAGGTCCTCGATGTCCGGCTCGACCTCCTGGGGATCGTGACCGGCGACCACCACGGTGATCTCGCCCTTGACCCCCTCGGCCGCCCACGTGGCCAGCTCGCCCAGGCCGCCGCGCCGTACCTCCTCGTAGGTCTTGGTCAGCTCGCGGCAGACGGCGGCCCTGCGCTCCGACCCGAACGCCTCGGCCATCGCGCCGAGCGCGGCCCCGAGCCGGTGGGGCGCCTCGAAGAAGACCATCGTGCGCTCCTCCGTGGCCAGCGCCCGCAGCCTGCGGTCACGCTCGCCCGGCTTGCGCGGCGGGAAGCCCTCGAAGCAGAAGCGGTCGCTGGGCAGGCCCGAGACGGCAAGTGCGGTGGTGACCGCGGAGGGGCCGGGCAGCGAGGTGACCGTGATCCCGGCCTCGACGGCCAGGTGGGTCAGGCGGTAGCCGGGGTCGGAGACACCGGGCATCCCGGCGTCGGTGATGACCAGAACGGTCCTGCCGTCGCGCAGCTCGCCCAGCAGCTCGGCCGCCCTGCCCGCCTCGTTGGCGTCGTAGTAGGAGACGATCCTGCCGCCGATCTCCGCACCCAGGTCGGCCGCGAGGCGGCGCAGACGGCGGGTGTCCTCTGCGGCGACCACGTCGGCGGTCTCCAGCGCCTCACGCAACCTCGGCGAGGCGTCGCCCGTCCGTCCGATCGGGGCTCCAGCGAGCACCAGCCTGCCGTTCTCGTTCACGGTTCCATCCTCCCGCATCCGACACGGGGTCCCAACAAGGGGAGAAGTTCCGTAATTGGACATGTAGGCGGTGTTTCTTAGGTTCGGGAGGGGAGGAGGCCCGTACGATGGCCGGGTGGCCGTGACCGACTTCCCCAACCAGGCGTTCGAACAGCCGGAGTCAGAACCGAGCGCCGCCTCGGTCGTCTCCGTGCGTGACCGGCTGGTGCCGCCGATGCCCGGCAGCGCCATGTGGGGCTGGCTCGGCCCGCTGCTGGTGACGGTGTTCGGGGCGTTCCTCCGCTTCGTCAACCTGGGTCGCCCGAACTCGGTGATGTTCGACGAGACGTACTACGCCAAGGACGCCTGGTCCCTGGTGAACTTCCTCGCCGAACGCACCATGGTCAAGGACGCCGACAAGGTCCTGATGGCCGGTGGCACCGAGATCTGGCAGAAGTGCGCCCCCGCCGAGATCGACAAGTGCGCCTCCTACGTGGTCCACCCGCCGCTGGGCAAGTGGTTGATCGCGGTGGGTGAGCAGTTGTTCGGGATGACCCCGTTCGGCTGGCGCTTCGCCGGAGCTTTGCTGGGCAGTCTGTCGATCCTGATCCTGGCGCGGGTGGCGCGCAGGATGACCCGCTCCACCCTGCTGGGCTGCCTGGCCGGTCTCCTGCTCGCGGTCGAGGGCCTGCACCTGGTCCTGTCGCGTACGGCGCTGCTGGACATCTTCCTGATGTTCTTCGTCCTGGCCGGTTTCGCCTGCCTCGTCGTCGACCGCGACCGGGCCAGGGAAAGACTCGCCAACTGGTACGAGAGCTCCCCCATCACCGACCAGGGACCCTGGCTGGGCCTGCGTCCCTGGCGCCTGGCCGGGGGCGTCCTCCTCGGGGCGGCCTGCGCGGTGAAGTGGTCGGGCATCTTCTACCTGGTCGCCTTCATCGTCATGGCCCTGCTGTGGGACGCCGGAGCCCGCAGGGCGGTCGGCCTGCGCAGGCCGTACAGCGGCGCGCTCGGCAAGGACCTGCCCACGCTGCTGGGCGCGATGGGACTGCTGCCCGCGCTCACCTACCTGGTCTCCTGGACCGGCTGGTTCATCAGCGCCACCGGGTGGGGCCGCAACTGGGCGCAGGCCACCTCGCAGGGACCGGCGTTCTTCGTCTTCGACTCCGTCCGGTCGTGGCTGAACTACCACTTCCAGGTGCTGAGCTTCCACTCCGGGCTCTCGACCCCGCACAACTACCAGTCGGAGCCGTGGAGCTGGCCGCTGCTGCTGCGGCCCGTCGCCTTCTTCTACGAGAGCCCGAAGGGCTCCTGCGGGGCCGAGACCTGCTCCCAGGCCGTGCTCGGCGTCGGAACCCCGATCATCTGGTACGGCGGGCTGGCCGCCCTGATCGCCATGATCGCGTGGTACGTGGCCACCCGCGACTGGCGGGCCGGGGCCGTGCTGCTCGGCTACGCCGCGGGCTGGGTGCCCTGGTTCTACTGGGCCATCGCCGACCACCGCACCATGTTCATGTTCTACGCCATCCCCATGGTGCCGTTCATGATCCTGGCCATCACCCTGGCCGCGGGACTGATCCTCGGCCCGGCGGACGCCATACCGTCACGACGGCTGCTCGGCTCCGTGGTGGTCGGCGCCTTCGCGGTGCTCGCGATCATCAACTTCTGGTGGCTCTATCCGGTGCTGACCGCCGAGATCATCCCCTACGCGGACTGGAGTTCCCGCATGCTCTTCAAGAAGGGCTGGATCTGAGCGCCCGGCTCACGATCCGCTTAGCACCGATTTCCTAGGGTAGGCGACGTGCGCGATCCATTACGTCACGTTCATCGTCATGGCAGGCCTGCATACGGCAGACTTCGAAGCATGCCTGCACCGGACGTGGCCGCGCTTCTGTCCGAGCTTGAACGGTCCGAGCCCGGCTGCGCCGAGCACGCCAGGAGCGCGGTCGACTGGCTGACCGGCGGTGAGCCGCTGGAGACGATCACCGAACTCAACGTGTGTGAGTTCCTCTGGTACACGCTGCCGACCAAGGCCCGCGGTGACCGGGCCGCCATCGCCCACGCCCTCGGCCGCCTGCTGCGTCTCGGCGGTCTCGAACGCTACGCCGCGATCTGCGTCTCCCCCACGACCACCAGGATCCTGCGCGTCTACGCCCGTGCCGGGGAGGAGGCCGGGATGGCCGCCTACCAGAGCGCGCTCGACGCCACCGGCGTGCTCCCTCCCGACGTCCCCGAGCTGCGCTGGAGCTCGATCATGGGCCCCGAGGAGCTGGGCGCGCACGGCGCCTGCTCGGCGGCGCTCGAACTGGCCATCGTCTCCGGGCAGCTCAACCCCGACTCGCGGGAGCGGATCGCGCTGACCCGCCGCTGGCTCGTCACGCCCCGCGTCGAGCTTGGCGGGGACAACTGGCTGCACCGGGTCCAGGGGGAACGGCTCAACCGCTGGGTGCTGGGCAGGGGCACCGCCTGGCGCGAGCTGGCCCAGCCCTTCGAGGTGTGCCTGCACGCCCCGATCCCCGTCCCGGAGAAGGACCACCTTGAGGCGCTGCGGTGGCTGCTGAGGGTGGGCGACAGGCAGGGCGGCATCCCGCTGACCCAGCGCCACAACCTGGCCCGGTCCGTGCTGGCGGAGAGCACCTGGAGCGCCGCCGAGCTGGCCGCGGCCAGGGAGATGGCGCAGACGCAGTTGGGAGCGCTTCACCGGGCCGGCAGGCGGCTCGTGACCACCTCGGTCGGGCAGCGCCTGCTCGCCGATCCCGTCCTGCTCTGGGAGTCGGCCGCGGCCGCGCTGCTGGCACCGGTGCCGGGGGAGAACGACTTCGGCGCCTCGGCGCGGGAGGTCGCGCTGATGCTGCTCGTGGACGGCTCCCCCGCGGAGCGTGAGCACGTCACGGCGGTGATCGACTGTGAGGAGTGGCAGACGGCCGAGGTCGAGGCCTCACTGGCCGAGCTGGGACGTCGGCTCGACGTCTTCGGGCTCAGGGCCGGGGGCAGGCTGACGCCCGCGGGCCGTTCCGCCGCCCTCACGGCCCTGCGCAACCACGCCCTGCGGCCCCGCCAGTACGTCAATCTTCCCTAAATCGACTATTTACCTGCATAACGGGCAGCTGCCGGGGCGTGTCCGACCCCACCCCCGGCGAAGGCCGTACCCCCACCTCCGAGTTCCCCTTCGGCAGGCCGGGCAGGCCGATACGCGGCAACCCGTTCGTCTTCGGCTTCACCGGCGCCCTCGGCGTGCTCACCGCCTGGTGGCTGGTGCAGGCCGTCGTGAGCGCCAGCTCGGTGCTGATCCTCATCATCGTCTCCCTCTTCCTGGCCATCGGCCTGAACCCGGCCGTCGAGGGCCTGCAGGCGCGCGGCCTGCCCCGCCTGGCCGCGATCACGGTGGTCTTCCTCGGCGTCATCGCGGTCTTCACCGCCTTCGGGCTGGCCATCGTGCCGCCGCTGACGACGCAGTCTGCCGACTTCGTGCGCAAGGTGCCGCTGTACGTCCAGCAGTTGCAGGACAACCCGCTGATCCGGGACCTGGACCAGCGCTTCCAGCTCCTGGACAAGCTCCAGCAGTACGTGACGAGCGGCGACTTCGGCAGCCAGATGTTCGGCGGGGTGCTCGGCTTCGGCCAGGTGATCATCGGGGCGGTCTTCAACGCGCTGACAGTCCTGGTCCTGACGCTCTACTTCCTCGGCTCGCTGAACTCGCTCAAGAGGATGGCCTACCGCCTCGTCCCCCGCTCCCGCAGGACCCGCGCGAGCCTGCTCGGTGACAAGATCATCGACAGCATCGGCGGCTACGTCGGGGGGAACCTGATCGTCTCGCTGATCGCCGGGGTCGCGACCTTCTTCTTCCTGGTGCTGATGGAGGTCCCCTACGCCCTGGCGCTGGCCCTGATCGTGGCGCTGACGGACCTGATCCCGCTGGTCGGCGCCTTCATCGGCGCGGGACTCGCCTCCCTCGTCGGGTTCTTCGTCTCGCCGACCGTCGGCCTGGTGTGCGTGGTCTTCTTCACGATCTACCAGCAGATCGAGAACTACTGGATCGCGCCGAGCGTCATGCGCAGCTCGGTGGACGTGCCACCGCTGGCGACGATCGTCGGGGCACTGCTCGGCGGGGCACTGCTGGGCGTGGTCGGGGCACTGCTCGGCATCCCGCTGGTCGCGGCCATCCTGCTCATCGTCCGCGAGGTCGTCCTGCCCAAACAGGAACAGGCCTGACCTTCGAGGTGTGAAGGCCAGGCCGTACGAGAAGAGGGGTCAGAGGCCGCCCTCCTGGCCCGCCTGCTCGCCGCCCGGGTTGGGGTCGGCGGCGGGGGTGCTGGGGGTCGGGGTGGGGGCGGGCGTGGGGACGCCGCCGGGGGGCAGGGCGCTGCCCTTCTTCCACTCGGTCCAACTGAGCTGCCAGAAGCCCCAGCCGTTGCGCCAGTCGAGCTTGCGCTTGGTGCCGACGATCTTCACCACGTCGCCGCGCTGGGCGATGCCGTAGAACCACTTGGCGCCCTCGGGGGTGGCGCGCACGCAGCCGTGGCTCTGGTTGGAGTGGCCGAGGTACTGGTAGTAGCCCGCGCTCTGGTGGACATACTCACCGCTGTCGGAGATCCGCACCGCCCAGGGGATCTCCTCCTTGTAGTAGCGCGGGTCCTTGGGGTCGGTGACGCCGAGCCAGGAGGAGGTCATGGTCTCGACCGCCTTCTTGCCCATCGTGAGGTGGACGCCGCTGGTGGTGAGGTAGACGTCGACGCCGTTCTTGACCAGGCCGCCCCGGCCCGCGCTGATCGGGATGGTCTTGGCGAGCTTGCCGTCCCGGTAGACCTTCATCACGTGCCTGCCGGTGCTCACCGTGGAGATGTTGGCCGTGCCGATCGCGAAGCGGCGGCTGACGTCCTTGGCCGCCTCGTTGCCGGGGATCTGGCTGAGCCTGGCGGTGAGGAGGACCTTCTGGTGCGGCTTCCAGTAGGTCTTGGTGCGGTAGACGACCTTGCGGTCGGAGACCCAGCGCCAGGCGCCCTGGACCGGCTTGTCCGCCTGGACCTGGAGGACGGCCTCGGCCGCGGCCCGCTTGGCGACGGCCCTGTCGAAGGTGACGATGATCGGGGCGCCGACGCCGATCCGCTCGGTCTTCTCTCCCATGGGCGTGATGTCCGCGATGCCGAGTATGGGCTTGCCACGCCGTGCGACCTTGGCCACCTGGCCGGCCGAGGGGGGCGGGGTCGCCGCCCCGGCCTTGGTCGGGGCGGCGCTGGACACGGACACGGGTGCCACCTGTACGGCCCCGCCCTCCCCCGCGCAGGCCGCAACGGTGGCGAGAGCCACGAGGGCGAGCGAGGCCTGGGCCGTCCGCCTGAGGGTCTTCACGGTCTGCTCCTCATATGCATACTTCCGCGCCCGTTTGAGCTACTGGCGCGCTCCATATGTGAGACAACCGAAAACCGCGTTATGCGTACCTGATCATGCAACGATTGGATAACGGTGTGACTGGTGGGGTTTGAGCAGGGTTCCTACCAGGCAAAACGATTAGCCCCGGGCGGCGGTGATGGCGGCGAGGTCCGCCAGGATGCCGGTCTCGGCGGTGGCCTTGTCGATCCCCAGGCCCGACAGCACGCCCTGACCGTTCTCGAACTCCAGCAGGGCGAGCAGGAGGTGCTCGGTTCCGACGTAGTTGTGGCCCAGGCGCAGGGCCTCCCTCAGGGTGAGTTCCAGCACCTTCTGCGAGCCCGCGTCGCAGGGGATGAGGTCGGGCACCTCACCGGCCGCCTCGGGCAGCGTCGCGGTCGCGGCCCGCCTGACGGCCTCCGGTGACACCCCCTCTTTGCCGAGCGCCTTGGCGGCCAGACCCTCGGGTTCGCTCAGCAGGCCGAGCACCAGGTGCTCGGGAAGGACCTCGGCGTTGCCCGCGGCGTGGGCCTCGTTGTGCGCGGCCACCACGACGTTCCTCGCCCGGTCGGTGAACCGGTCGAACCCCTGGCTGAGGTCGAGGGAAAAATCGCTCTTTACTACGAAACGCTTCTGCGCGGCCTGCTTCGTCACCCCCATGCTCCTGCCGATGTCGGTCCAGGAGGCGCCGGAGCGCCTGGCCTGGTCGACGAAGTGGCCGATCAGGTGGTCCGCCAGCTCACCCAGGTGATCGGCGACGATGACCGCCCCGGAGAGCCGCGCGAGCGCGTCCGGGTGGGACTTCTTGATGGCCTCGATCAGATCGTCGAGGCGAACCTGGTTCGTCGTACGAACGGGATCTGTCATGCGTCAACCATAGGTTGACGCTTCGAGAGCGTCAACCCTGGGTTGACGACGATCTTCAGTGGGCGCGCAGGACGACCATGGGGATGACCCGCGTCGTCTTCTCCGCGTACTCGTAAAAGCGGGGGGTGCCCTCCGCCAGCAGGGCGAAGAGCCGGTCGCGCTCCGCGCCCTCCGCGGGAACCGCGGTCGCCTGATACTTCTCCGCGCCGATCTCCACGGTCACCTCCGGGTTGGCCACCAGGTTGTGGTACCAGGCCGGATGCTTCGGCGCCCCGGCGAAGGAGGCGGCGACCACGACCGTGTCGCCGTCCCTCACGTAGAGCGCCGGGGTGGTGTGCGGCTGACCGCTCCTGGCCCCCACGGTGGTGAGCAGGACGAGGTCGGAGCCCTCGAAGTAGCCCCCGACCTTCCCCTCGTTCGCGCGGAACTCCTCGATGACGGCCGCGTTCCTGTTCTGCGGCGTCGGCTGTGCGTCTGCGGACATATGGCGACTCCTTACTGGGAGGGGTGTGTTCGGGAAACACGATCGCATGTACCGATTTTTCGGCCTTAAGCAGGCGTCCCGAAAACACAAGACTGGTGAACGGGGTGTGGCAGATGTCACTGTCGTGGGCATGATCTCCCTCAACGCCATCCCCAGGTGGCGCCAAGGGCCGGACAAGGAGAGACGATCGCCGTGCGACCGAACAGAACCGCGCCGTCGTGGAGGCTCAGCCGGAGGCTGCTGAGGCTGGTCATCAGCGTGGTCGAGAACATCGGCCCCTCACTCGCCTCGATGCACTGGCACGTCCCGCGCGAGGAGTACGCCGGGGCCTGCGACCGCTGCCCGGCGCCGGGTCACCCGGAACGGCTGGTCCCGCACGTCAGGCCGACGAAAGCCGAACGCGCGCTCTGGGCCCAGCTCGATCTGGACACCGTCACGAGCCCCCGGGTGTGGGAGTGCCCGCACGCGTGAGGTCCTGAGGACCCGCGAAGGCCCGCCTGCCGTACGCGACCAGCTCGCGCAGCGCGGGGTTGTGCGTGTCCCGCCAGACCAGCGCGAGCAGGGCGGGCACCTCGACGTCGTCGATCGTGAGGACCGCGAGCCGGTCACCGTACCCGGTGGCCATCGAGGCGCTGAGGACCGCGACCGCCAGCCCACGGGCGGCGAGGTCGGCGACGGCGTCGGCGGCACCGGCCTGCAACGTGATCTCCGGCCTGAGGTCGCGTGCCGCGCAGGCCAGGTCGAGTACGGCGCGCAGTCCCGTGCCCGGTGGCATGCACACGATCGGGTGCTCGGTCAGGTCCCGCAGGGTGACGCTCGACCGCCCGGCCAGCGGGTGACCGTACGGCACGGCCGCGACGAGCCCCTCGCTGACGATCGTCAGCGCCTCAAGCCCCTCGGGGGTCGCGCCCGCGCACCCGACGAGGGCCAGGTCCGCGCCGCCCGCGCGCACCTCCTCGACGAGCCGCTCGGAGTCGGCCTCGAACAGCGAGATCTCCACCCCGGGATGGGCCCGGTGGAAGGCGGCCAGGGCGTCGAAGAGCGGCGTGACGGTGCAGCCGACGACCATGCCGACCGTGAGCCGCCCCCTGACCAGGCCGGTCACCTCCCCCACCGCACGGCTGAGCGCGGCGGCCTCGGCGAGCGTGGCGCGGGCGTGCTGGAGCGCGGCCTTGCCCGCGACGGTGAGGGTCACGACACGCGCGGAACGGTCGAAAAGCTCCGCCCCGACCTCCCGTTCGAGCTGCCGGATCTGGGCGCTGACGCCGGACTGGCTGATGCGGACCCGCTCGGCGGCCCGGGTGAAGTTCCGCTCCTCGGCGACCGCGACGAAATACTCCAGCTGCCTCAGTTCCATAACTGTGAATTCTAGTTGCGAGAAGAACAATCTGTTGGACTTCTGGAAATGTCGTGACAAGACTGGGAACAACAACCCAGGAGGTCCCATGACGAAGTACGAGAAGGCCATGCGCCCCGAGGACATCACCCGGCTGTTCGTCGAGCGCTCCAACGCCGGTGACGCGGCCGGGGTCGCCGCCCTCTACGAGGAGGACGCGGTGCTCGCCTACCCGCCGGGCGGACAGACCGTCGGCAGGGAGGCCATCCGCGCGCTGTGGGAGAAGGTCCTGGCCAACCGGCCCCGCTTCGAGCCGGAGGAGCCGCTGCCGACCCTGGTGAGCGGTGACATCGCCCTCACCTCCACCCCGCCGAAGGACGGCTCGGGTGCCCGTGCCCAGGTCGTACGGCGCCAGCCCGACGGGAGCTGGCTGCGCCTGCTCGACCAGCCCGAGTTCGTCACCCCTCCGACCCGCTGAACAGCGGCAGGCCGTGCTCCAGGTAGACGGTCTCGCCCAGCTCGCGGGCGGCCACCGCGGCCGCGACCCTGCGGGCCAGGCGCGGGATCAGCAGGTCGTCCAGGTCCTCCACCGGATGGAACCCGAAGGCGGTTATCTCGTCGTCGGCGAAGGTGATCCGTTCGAGCGTCTCCGCGTCGAGCACCCCGCCGTCGAAGACGAAGAGGACCATCTCCCCCGCCTCCGGGTCGGGAGCCCAGTCGGCCACGAGCAGCCTGCCGATCGGCGGGTGGATGCCCAGCTCCTCGGCGATCTCCCGGACACACGCCTCGTACGGGGTCTCCTCCGGCTCGACGAACCCCCGGGGATGTCCCGCTCCGGCTTGTAGGACGGCTCGACGATCATGACCCGGCCGTCCTGGTCGAAGAAGAGCGCGCCCGCGGCGGCCCTGGTCCTGACAAACCGACCGTTCATGATCCCAACATACTCAGCGCCTGACGGATCGCGGCGATCAGTGTCCGCTGCACGGGTGACAGGCGTTTGCCGGTGCGCCAGACGACGAACACCGGCAGACTCGGCCGGGCGCCGACGATCTCGATCTCCCGCAGCGAGCCGGAGGCCAGGTCGGCGGCGACCGAGGCGCGGAAGAGCAGCGCGACGCCGAGGCCCGCGCGCACTGCGTGTTTGATCGCCTCGGGATGGCCGAACTCGATGACCACCTCGCGGTCGGTGACTCCCAGCTCCGCGAACGCCATGTCCTCAAGGTCGCGCCGTACCGACGTGCGGGGGGTCGAGACGAAGGACAACCCCGCGAGGTCGGCCGCGGAGACGCTGTCGAACCCGATGTCCGGCGCACCGGCGAGGACGAGGTCCTGGTGGCCGACGAGTTCCCCGCTGAAACCGCTGCCGTGGGGGATGCGCGGGGCGATGGGCACCGCCAGGTCGCACAGCCCCGAGGTGACGGCCTCCCAGATCTGGTTGGGGTCGAACACGTGGGCGGCGATCCGCGCGCCGGGATTGGCCCGCGCGAAGTCGGTGAGGATCGGCGGCAGCAGGTAGCTGCCCACCGTCATGCTGGTGGCCACGGCCACGGCCCCCGCGGTGCCGGTGGTGAGCCCGGCGAGTTCCCGCTCCAGCTCGTTGCCGCGCCGCAGCGTGTCCCTTGCCCACCGGTAGGCGGCGTGACCCGCGTCGGTGAGCTCAAGGCGCTGCCCCACCCGGTGGAACAGCTCGACGCCGAGGCGCTCCTCCAACGACCGGATGTGGCCGCTCACGACGGGCTGGGAGACGTACAGGTGGGCGGCGGCGCGTCCCACTCCCCGGTACTCCACGACGGCGCAGAAGACCTCAAGTTTGTGGAGGGAGATGCGGCTGTCCATAGGCGAAAGCCTATGGGTACCGCTGAAGTTTCGTCTTTGTCGTCACACTTTGCCCAGTTCTAGGCTCATTCACCGGCGCACTGTTCACCATATGAGTCTCCAAGGACCATGCCATGCGGATGAGACCCCGGCTCGGGCTGCTCACCACCACACACGCGGTCAACGACTTCTACCAGGGCGCGGTCCCGGTGGTCCTGCCGTTCCTCGTGATCGAGCGGGGGTACGGCTACGCGGCGGCCAGCGGGTTCACCCTGGCGGCCACGTTCCTGTCCAGCCTGCTGCAGCCCGCCTTCGGGATCCTCGCCGACCGGGTACGGCGACGCTGGCTGATCGCCGTGGGCATGCTGGTGGCCGGGCTCGGCATCGGCCTGTCCGGCGTCACCGGGGAGTACTGGCTCACCTGGTGCGCGATAGCGGTCTCCGGCATCGGCGTCGCGGCCTACCACCCGGAGGCCGCCAGAGCCGCCAGGGACGCCTCGGGAGGGTCGGCCCGCGGGATGAGCTGGTTCAGCGTGGGCGGCACCCTCGGCAGCGCGGGCGCCGCCCTGGTCGTGGCCCCGGTGCTCGGCGGCACAGGACTGGCGGGCACTCCCCTGCTGGCCCTGCCCGCGCTCGTCCTCGCCGTCGTGGCGCTGCCCCTGCTGCGGTCCCGCCCCGTCGCCGTGGAAGCGGTCCCCCCTCCCGCGACGGGGCGGGACGACTGGCGGGCGTTCGGCTGGCTGACGGCCGTGGTCGTGGTGCGGTCGGTCATCGCCTACGGCGTCCACTCGTTCCTGGCGCTGCTGCTGATCAGCCGCTTCCAGGTCTCGGACGTGGCCGCCACGCTGGCGGTCCTGGCCTACACCGGCACCGGCGTGGCCGGGACGCTGCTGGGCGGCCGCATGGCGGACCGCCTGGGGCGGGTGGCCACCGTACGGATCGGACTGGCGCTGTGCCCGCCCGGTGCGATCGGTCTGATGGTCGCCCCGAACCTGGGCCTCGCGCTGCTCGCCGCGGTGGTCCTCGGCCTGGGAGTGTTCATCCCGTTCGCCGTGGACGTGACGCTCGGCCAGGAGTACCTCCCGGGGCGGATCGGTACGGCCAGCGGCGTCACGCTGGGACTGTCGGTCTCCGCGGGCGGCGTGGTCGCGCCCCTGCTCGGTCTGCTCGCCGACGCCCACGGCCTGGTCACGGTGTTCGCCGTGGTGGCCTGCGTCCCTCTGGCCGGATTGGCCGTGTGCCGCTTCCTGCCGGAGACCCGTTCCAGGAAAGGATCCTCATGATGACGTTCACCTACCGGGGCGCCGACGGCTGCCCGTTGCACGCGACCACGGTCGGCTCCACGGGGGCGCCGCTCGTCCTGCTGCACGGCGGCGGCCCCGACCACCACAGCCTGCTGCCGCTGGCGCACCTGCTCGCCGACCGGCACACCGTGATCCTGCCGGACGTGCGCGGCTACGGACGGTCGGTCTGCGCCGACCCGGCCCTGCACACCTGGGACCAGTACGTCTCGGACGTCGTGGCGCTGCTGGACCACCTGGACCTCCGCGTCGCGGCGCTGGGCGGCACGGGCCTGGGCGCCACGGTGGCCCTGCGCGCCATGCTCGCCCATCCGGAGCGGGTGCGCGCCGCCGTACTGATCGGCGTCGAGGACATCGAGGACGACCAGGACAAGGAAGCCGAGACCGCCTTCCTCGACGCGTTCGCCGCCAGGGTGCGAACCGACGGCGTCGAGGCCGCCTGGACGCCCATCCTGGAGCACTTCCCACCGGTCATCGGGGCCATGGTGCGCGACGCCATCCCGCGTTCCGACCCGGCGAGCATCGCCGCCGCGGCGGCCATCGGCCACGACAGGTCCTTCCGCGACGTCGGCGAACTCGCCGCGATCACGACGCCGACCCTGGTGGTCCCGGGAACCGACGCGCGGCACCCCACGGAGCTCGCCGAGCGGGTCGTCCGGGTGCTGGGGGACGGCCATCTCGCGCCGGTCAGCGTCTCGGCCGACCTTCACACGGCCGACGACCTGGCGAGTGCGATCGCCCCCGCCCTGCGCGCCTTCCTGGCCGTCCCACGATGAGCCACCCGGACGGTCTGTTGGTCCACGAGGAGGCGAGAACCCATCCTGAGGGCTCGGTGCTGGCCGTCGGAGGACTGATCGTCGCGGTGCGCGACGTCCGTACGGTGGACTGGGCGGGCGACGGGATGTGCGCCCCCGGGGAGTCCCGCTTCCGCCGTACCCGCGACGCCGCCGAGGTGCTGGACCGTCTGGAGCGGGTACGGCTGACCGCCGCGACCCACGACAGCGGCCGGATCCGGGTGATGCCCTCGGCCATCTACACCGTCAACACGAGCGACGAACTGGGCAGGGGGCTGGCCGCCTTCGCCGACCGTCACCGGCTGCCGATCGGCGGCATGGCCGAGGCCATGCGCCAGACCTGGCTGACGCACAACGAACTGTTCTCGGACAACACCGCGGTGGTGCCCACGGACGCGCTGGCCATGGCCACCCGCCTTGGCGCCAGGGCCCTGCTGTGGGAGGAGGAGATCGGCAGCCTGCGGGTCGGCAGACGGGCCGACCTGGTCCTCGTCCGGCCGTTTGAGGGATTCCTGGTCCTGGGCGGCTCCACCGACGTCGACACCGTCATCGTGGACGGCCGGATCCTGGTGAGCTCCGGCCAGGTGACCCGCGTGCCGGAGCAGGCCGTACGGGAAAGGTTCGTCACCGCCGTCACCCAGATCGCCGGGCGTCTCTTCCGGGTGCCCGCTGAGCCACCTCACCGCGAGGTTCGGCCCTAGCCGGTTGCGGCGCCGTGGAGCGCGCGGGGGCCGTCCGCCGCCTCGCGGGCGATCTCGTCGAGGGCGGCCTGCGAGGCGGGGTCGGAGGCGCGGTAGATGATGAGCCGGTGGCCGGGGTCCTGAAGCGGGTTCAGCACCTCGAAGTCGACGGTGAGCGGCCCCACCCGGGGATGCAGCAGCGGCTTGCTGCCCCGGCCGTTCACCTTCACGTCACGCAGCGCCCACAGGCGGACGAACTCCTCGCTCTGCATCTGCAACTCGCCGACCAGCTCACCGAGCGCGGCGTCACCGGCGTTGGCGGCCCACGCCGCGCGCAGGTCGGCGATGCCCTCCCGCATCACGTGCTCGCGGTCACGGTAGAAGTCACGCAGGCCGGGATGGACGAAGCAGAGCCAGAGCGTGTTGCGCTGCCGGTCCGGCACGGTGCCGAAGTCCATCATCAGCGCGGCCATCTCGCGGTTCCAGGCGAGGATGTCGAAGCGGTGGTCGAGCAGCATGCACGGCAGCGGTGACAGGTCGTGGACCAGCCGCGCGACCGGCCCGGCGACCTGTCCGGAGGGGGCGACCCTGGCCTCCGCCCGCTGCCCGGCCAGGTCGAACAGGTAGGCCCGCTCGTCGTCGCTCAGCCGCAGCGCCCTGGCCAGGCCGTACAGCACCTCCGGGGAGGGCCGCAGGCCCCGTCCCTGCTCAAGGCGGATCACGTAGTCGACGCTTACCCCGGCCAGCTCGGCGACCTCCTCCCGCCTGAGGCCGGGAGTGCGGCGCGAACGCCCGTTTCTGGGGAGCGCGAGGTCGTCGGGCGCGAGGCGCTCACGTCGGAGGCGCAGGAACGCCGCCAGCTCGTTGGTCACGTCCGCGTTGCCGTTCACCGTCTCGATCCTACTCGGGAGCCTTCCTGGGACTCGCCTTCCCAGGAAGGGGCTTCACTGGCTGGCCGTACGCGAGCGTCCCAGCATGGAAGGAGCCAATCCGACACACAGGAGGCCATCGTGACCGAATCCGTCTCCCTCGATCTCTACCGGCTGCTCGGCCGTTCCGGTCTGCGCGTCTCCCCGCTGGCCCTGGGCACCATGACCTTCGGGTCCGACTGGGGCTGGGGCGCGGACAGGGACGAGGCGCGCCGGATCTTCGACACCTACCTCGACAGGGGCGGCAACTTCGTCGACACCGCCAACCAGTACACCAACGGTACGGCGGAGCGCCTGCTCGGCGAGTTCGTCCACGGCCGCCGCGAACGCCTGGTGCTCGCCACGAAGTACACGATCGCCACGCGCCCTGGCGACCCGAACTCGGGCGGCAACCACCGCAAGAGCATGGTCGCCTCGGTCGAGGCGAGCCTGCGCAGGCTCGGCACCGACTACATCGACCTGCTCTACCTGCACGCCTGGGACGGCACCACCCCGGTAGAGGAGGTGCTGCGCGCCATGGACGACCTGGTCAGGGCGGGCAAGGTGCTCTACGTCGGCATCTCCGACACCCCCGCCTGGCAGGTCTCCCGCATGCAGGCGATCGCCGACCTGCGCGGCTGGAGCCCGCTGGTCGCCCTGCAGATCGAGTACAGCCTCATCGAGCGGACCGTCGAGCGTGACCTCATCCCGATGGCACGCGAGATGGGACTCGGGGTGATCCCCTGGTCCCCGCTCGGCAGCGGCGTGCTGACCGGCAAGTACACCCGCGACGACCTGGAGACCGGAGAGGCGTCCGCGGCTCCCGAGGGGACACGCAGGAACGTCGCGGTCGCCAACGGCTCCCTGACCGAGCGCGGCCTCACCATCGCCGACGTGGTCAGGGACGTCGCCGCAGGTAAGGGGGCCACTCCCGCGCAGGTCGCGCTCGCCTGGACGCTGCTCGACCCCGCGGTCACGGCCCCGATCGTCGGGGCGAGGACCCTCACGCAGCTGGAGGACAACCTGGGCGCCCTTGGGCTGCGCCTCACCGAGGACGAGGTGGCCGCCCTCGACGAGGCCAGCGCCGTCGATCTCGGCTTCCCGCACACGTTCCTGGCCAGCCCGATGCCCCGGGGCCTCATCTTCGGCGGCACCAGGGTCGCGCGCTGATCAACGCACGGCGGAGAGCTTGCGCGTCCTGCTCGCCACGACGTCCGCGGCCCACAGCGCGACGCCGATGTAGAGGACCTGCTCGGGAATCCGCTGCCACAGCGGGGTCGCCGGCTCTCCCCCGAGGGTCGTCTCGGCCAGCACGGCGTAGATGTTGGCCGGGAGCATGAGCACGAACAGCAGCGCCAGGGAGATCCCGGCCGCCCGCCGCGTGGCGGGGAGCACCAGGCCGACCGCCCCGGCCAGCTCCAGGATGCCGGTCAGGTAGACCACGAAGGCGGGGAGCGGGACGAACGGCGGAACCATCGCCACCATGTCGGCGTGGTTCGGCATGAAGGTCACGCTCGGCGGGACGAAATGGGCACTGGCCGTCATCACCAGCATGACGGCCAGCCCGTGGGCGGCACTCACCCTCCAGGTGGCGAAGCGCGCCACACCGAACACCGCACCCAACAGGCGGAAGAACAGCGTGGCCACGAAAAGGACGATCACGGTCATAGAACTCACCTTCCTTGGATAGTGATGTTATCCAACATTCGATAGCAGCGCTACCCAATGGGTTCCATATTCCCGAAGGCGGCTTCGTCGAACACGCACGGTGGGCCCCACCGGAGGTCGGCTTCTCGCAGGCGACGGGTCGAGAAGCCGCCGTCCGTCGTTCCGCGGACAGGGTGTCGCGTGCCACGCCGTACAGCCAGCCGATCGCACCGCCCAGGCCGGAGCGGCAGGTGTGCGCCGAGCCGAGCACCGCGACCGTGTGGGCCGTGGATCGCGTGACGGCTCCGACGTGGCGCCCGCAGAAGGCTTCGAAAGCCTCCCGTCATCCTCCCGAACACGTCAGCGCCCGGAAGGGCGACATACCCGACGTCCGCCCTTCCCCGGCACCCTTCGACATCCGCCCAGCCGTTCCCTGGCGGGCAGGTCCCTGGCGGGAAGGCCCATTCCTTGGCGAGCGGGCCCACCCAGTCGGAGAATCGCCGTGGCTAACCGGCGAACCGTCGCGCGAGGTCCCTGGCCCACCGTGCGACCTCGACCGCCCGGTCACCGGAAACGGGCGCGCCGGGCATCCGGCTCAGCCGCTCCACCTGATCGGCGAAGCCCAGATACTCCCGGTGCGCGTGCTCCCGGCACGGAAGGCAGGTGACGCTCTCCGGCCGGGGCGAGGTCATCGCGAAGGGCACCCGAAGCCCGCAACCGGTGGTGACAACACTCGGACTCTCAGGCACGAGCCCGAACGTCGACACGATCACCCCACGGGAGGCACCCCCGACCTGCGGCACCGACCGTTCGACATGAATGTGCGGATCACCCTCGCTCACCCACAACAAACTAACGCGACTCCCACCGAACCGGTCAGTACCCTGCTGCGAACGATCACCGGTTCGACAGGAGGAACCTCGTGGGAAACGTACTGGTGACCGGGGCCACCGGAGGGATAGGGAGGGCGTTGGTCGGGGCGCTCGTGGAGGCCGGGCACCGGGTGGTCGCCCTGGGGCGTGACGTCGGGCGGCTCGGCGTGCCGGGGATCGAGGCCGACCTCGCCGAACCCGCGACGCTGGCCGCCGCCCTGGGGAAAGCCGCAGGAGAGCTGGAGGACATACAGGCGCTGGTGCACTGCGCGGGGATCTCCCCCGTCGAGACCGTCGCCGAGACCGATCCCGAGACGTGGCGGCGGACGCTGGCGGTGAACGCGGCCTCCGCCGCCGAGCTGGTACGGCTGACGCTGCCCGCGTTGCGCCGCTCCAAGGGCCACGTGATCTTCGTCAACGCCTCCCCCGGGATGACCGGTGTCCCCCGCTGGTCGGCGTTCGTCGCCAGCAAGGCGGCGCTGCGGGAACTGGCCGAGTCACTGCGCGCGGAGGAGGCGGCCCACGGGGTGCGCGTCACCACGGTCTTTCCCGGAGGGACGGCGACCGACCTGCTGGGAGAGGTCAGACACGCCTTCGGCCGCCCGTACGACCCCGACCTGTGCATCCAACCTCGGTCCCTGGCCGCGATGATCGTCTGGGCCCTGAACGCACCCCCCGACGCCTACGCCTGCGACCTTTCCATCATCGGTTCATTCTGTTTTGGATAATGTCCGAATGGCATTCAGAGAACTGAGAATCTTGCTCGCGGTGTTACTTATCGTTTCCACCACCGCCTGCGGCGCGGTCGAAAATGTCGTGGGAAGAAAAGGTTTCCGGTCCGGAAGCATCACGATGGAACCCACCATCAGGAAAGGCCAACACATCACCGCTCGCACGGTCGACGAGAATTACTTACCGAAAATCGGCGAGGTCGTCGTCTATCGGCCACCCACATATTGGCTCGACCAGGAACCCCAACTGGATGCCGACTTTCTCACAGCACGGATCATCGGCGTCCCCGGAAGCTCCGTCAGCTGTTGCGACACCACAGGAAAGGTGGTGGTGGACGGGCGTCCGCTGCCTGAGCCGTACGTGTCCGCGAGCCCCGCCTCCGCCGTGACCTTCGAGATCGACGTGCCACCGGACCGGCTCTGGATCATGGGCGACAACCGTGACGTGTCCGCGGACTCACGCGCCTATCGGGACGCCCCCGAACGCGGCACGATCGCGATTTCGGACGTCGTGGGAGTCGTGGACAACGTCGGTTCCAACTGAGCCCCGCGAGTCTGAAGACCGTTCAGTCGAACAGCGACAGATCCACGGAGTCAGCCAGAGCCTGATAACCCGCGTCACTGCCGTGCAGATAATCCCCGCTGTGGAATTCCTCCCTGATCCGGCTCGGGCGGTCCGGGTCGCGCCAGACGGCGTCGAAGTCCAGCACGGCGTCGAAGGCACCCCCGGCACGAATCCACTCGTTGACCGTCTGACGTGCGCGCTCGCCCTCCGGCGTGTAGGTCTCCGCGTCCCCGTAGGGCGGGATCGTGGTGGCGTAGACCCGCACGCCGCGTTCGCGCGCCCGGGCGGCCAGTTGTCGGTAGCCCGCGATGACGTCGTCCGCCGTCACCGGCGCCCCGGGGAACATCCTCAGGAAATCGGCCAGGGAGTCGTCGCGCGGGGCGAAGGAGATCGCGATGTCGCCCCCCGAGGAGAGCACCACGTGGCCGAGACCGGGCGTCGCCAGCACATCACGGTCGAAGCGGGCCAGAACGGCGACACCGATGCCGTTGTTGAGCAGCCGGTTGCCGCTGATGCCCTGGTTGGAGATGTAACCGGCTGCCGCGCCCTGCGAGGCGAGACGTTCGGCCAGCAGTTCCGGCCAGCTGTGGTTGGTGTCCGGGGTCGATCCGGTGCCGTCGACCCGGGAGTCGCCCACCACCACGATGGTCCTGGCCGGGCCGTCGGTGAGCAGCTCGACGGCGGAGATCAGGGCCCGCACCGGCAGAACCTCGGCGTTCTCCGGCACGACGGGGACGGCGACGGCGTCGCCCGGGATCATCCAGCCGGTCTCCAAACCGGGGTCGTGGCAGGTGCAGGTCTCCACCCGTTCCGGCAGGTAGAGGCTGATGGACAGCTTGGCGAGCGCGGGCAGGAGCAGATCGACCGGATCGCTGAGGACCGGCGCACCCGCCGGAACCGTGACGGCCGACGCGCCGGAGAAGGTCAGCACGCGCTCGCTGCCCGGCCGAACCCCGCCACCGGGCGTCGCGAGGCCCACCCGCGCCGCGCCGATGCTGAGGGGCCCGGTCCCGAACTCGTTGGTGAAGCGGACCCGCACCCGATGCCCACCACCGCTGACACGCACCACCTGGCGCAGGGTCACGTCGGCGAGGGGCGGGTGGTCCTCGAACGAACCGAGCCCGTCGTGGACCGCCTGCGGCGAGGCACCCCAGCTCCGCACCCAGCCGCTGTTCGTCTCGATCATCTGTCGCCTCCGTTGTTCGTGTTTGTACGGCATGCGAAGACTGGGGCGGGTCACTGACACGGGACAAACACGGCGCTGACACGCTCCGGGGCGCGCGAAGATTGGGGGATGGACGGGGCAGCACGACTTCGCATCACGCTGCTCGGCGCGTTCCAGGTCTCTTGCGGCGGCACCGTCCTGCCCGTTCCCGGCGCCCGGTTGCAGGGTCTGCTCGTCCGGTTGGCGCTCACCGGTGGCCGCGCGGTCGAACCGGGCGTGCTGGTCGACGCGATCTGGGCCGAGAAGCCGCCGTCCGGCCCCGGCCCCGCCCTGCAGACCCTCGTCTCCCGGCTGCGCCGTACGCTCACCCGGACCGGTGCCACCCGTGACGTGGTCACGCAGGGCGCGGGCGGCTACCGGCTGGCGGTGGACCCGGTCGACGTGGACGCGCTGCGCTTCGAGCGGCTCACCGCCACCGGCCGGGAGAGGCTGCGGGCGGGCGACCCGGAAGCCGCGAGCACCGCGCTCACCGAGGCCATGGCGTTGTGGGGCGACCGTCCCGGCACCGAACCCGCGATCATCGCGGCCGTCGCGCCCACGGTCGCGACCCGGCTGGCGCATCTGTCCATCGAGGCGGTCGCCGACCTCGCCGAGGCCGAGGTGTCGCTGGGCCTGGCCGAGGCCGCCGCCGACCGGCTGACCGTGGTGCTGGCCGAGCAGCCGGTCCATGAGCGGGCGGCCGCGCTGCTGATGGACGCGCTCGCCGCCCAGGGGCGTCAGGCCGAGGCGCTGGCCGTCCACGAGCGGGTCCGTCAGTCCCTGGCCGACGCCCTCGGCGCCGACCCGGGCACCGCCCTGCGGGAACGCCATCTGCGTCTGCTGCACCCCACCCCGGTCGAAAATCCGAGGGTTCCGAACAACAACCTGCCCCTGCCGCTGACCAGTTTCATCGGCCGCGACGACGACCTCACGCGCGTCGGCGACCTGCTCGCCACCGGACGCCTGGTCACCGTCCTCGGCCCCGGTGGCGCGGGGAAGACCCGGCTCGCGCTGGAGGCCGCCCGCCGCCACCGCCACGAGTACCGCGACGGCGCCTGGCTCATCGACCTCGCGTCCGTCACCGAACCGGCGAAGATCGCCACCGCCGTACTCGCCGGGATCGGGCTGCGGGGCGGCGCGATGCTCGACGCCCGCAGGCGAGTCGAGAGTGACGAACTGGACGTTCTCGTCAGCCAGGAGTGCCTGCTGCTGATCGACAACTGCGAGCACCTGATCGACGCCGTGGCCCACCTGGTCGCGACGCTGCTCCCCCGCTGCCCCGGGCTGCGCGTGCTCGCCACCAGCCGCGAACCCCTCGCGGTCGACGGCGAGGCGCTCGTGCCGCTGGCCCCGCTCACGCTGCCCGACCCGGACGACGACGTCGAACAGGCCGGAGGAACGCCATCGGTTCGTCTGTTCATCGAGCGGGCCGCCGCCGTACGACCCGGTTTCGACCTCGAAGAGACCACGCTGCCCGACATCGTGCGCGTGGTGCGCGGCCTGGACGGCATGCCGCTGGCCCTTGAGCTGGCAGCCGCCCGGTTGCGGACGCTGTCGCTGCCCGACCTGGCCGACGGGCTCTCCGACCGGTTCCGGCTGCTCACCACCGGCAGCCGCACCGCCCCACCCCGGCACCGTACGCTGCGTGCGATCATCGCCTGGAGCTGGGAGCTGCTCAGCGAGCACGAACGCGTCGTCGCGGAACGGATCTCCGTCCTGCCCGGCGGCGTCACCCCCGCCTCAGCCACCGCCGTCTGCGTCGGCACCGCCGTACCCGCCGCCGAGATCCCCGAGCTGCTCGCCGCCCTCGTCGATCGGTCGCTGCTGCAGCTCGCGCCCGGCACCGGCCGTTACCGCATGCTCGAAACCATCCGCGAGTACGGCGTCGGCCGCCTTACCGAAACCGGCGACCTCCGTACGGCCCGCGACCTGGCCGCCGTCCATTTCGCCGAGCTGATGGCCCGCCACGACCCTCGGCTGCGCGGGCCAGGCCAGCTGACGGCCATGGAGATCATCGGCGCCGAGTACGACAACACGCTCGCCGCCCTGCGTCACCTGTGCGCCACCCACGACTCCCCCGGCGCGACCACCCTCGCCCTGACCCTGATCTGGTACTGGCAGATGTTCGGCCGCCACTCCGACGCCGCCTACTGGCTGGGCGAGGTCCTGGCGGTGCCCGGCGGCGGGCCGACGCCCGAGCGTGACTGCGCCCGGGCCGCCTACCTGCTCAACCGGGCGGACATCCTGTCCGGAATCACCACGGGAGAGGCCGCGGACGACCGGGCGGAGATGCGTGAGCTGGCCGACCGGCTGCTCGCGCATCCTGAGCTGCCGGGCCACTACCGCGTGTTCGGCCCGGTCCTGCTCTTCCTCCAGGAGGAGCAGGCCGCACTCGCGATCTTCCAGCAATTGGCCGACGGCGACGACGTGTGGCTGTCCGGGCTGGCCCACATGTTCCTGGCCGAGATCGCCGAGACCATGGGCGCGCTCGACCGGATGCGCGTCCACGCGGAGGCGGCCCTGACCCGCTTCGAGCAGGCCGGTGACCGTTGGGGCCGGGCCGCCACGCTGCCGGTACGTGCTCGACTGCGGCGATACGACGACCTCGACGGCGCGCTGTCCGACCTGCGCGAGGCCCAGACTCTGGCGGGCGAGTTCGGCGCGCTCAGCCTCGGCGACCGGTTCTACGGCGACCTGCGCTGGATCGACGTGCACCTCCGGCGCGGCGAGACCGAGCAGGCTATGGCCATGATCGACTCAGCCCGGGAGCGGGCGCTGCACGCGTCCTCGGCGGAGATGCTGGTCCTGATCAACGCGCGGGAAGCCGACTTCCGAGTACGGCTCGGCGACCTGGACAGGGCGGCCGACCTGCTCGCCGACGCCGCGTTTCCCACGGACCACGCCCGGGCGCTGGTCGGCAACGCACGGGCCGCGCTCTGCCTGGCACTGGGCGACCTGCCCGGCGCCGACAAGGCACTGCGGGAGGCATACGCCGCCGCGCTGGCGACCCGGGAACTGCCGACCCTGTCACCGGTGGCGGTGACCGCCGCCACACTCGCCGCAGCACGCGGACGGCACCACGAGGCGGCCGTACGGCTCGGCGCCGCCGCCCGCCTGCGAGGCGCGCACGACCACACCGATCCGCGGATCCGCGACCTCACCCACCGCGCCCAGACCACCCTGGGCGAGGAGGCATTCGGTGCGGCCTACACGAAAGGCTGGGAACTGGACACCCAGACGGCCATGGCCCTGGCTGACCCGGCCTCGAAGTCTGTCACCGCATGGTGGTTTCGATCGCCTGCTTGAGGTGCGTGTTACGCAGCAGGATCAGCTTGGTCATGTAACGGCGCAGGACGAGGGCCTCGGCGAAGGTGCCCAATGGACCGGCGGGTGCGGCGAACTCGACGACGTCTTTCATGAGGGTCGCCTCGACGCCGCTGTCACCGTCCCGCGTCGATTCGAAGGTGTGCTCGTGGCGCCAGTACCGAAACGGGCCGCTCACCTGTTCGTCGACAAAGTACGAGGGCCGGATGTAGGCACTGATCGTCGAGGTCAGGTGCCATGTGAGGCCGAGGTGCCGCGCCCGCCACGTGACCTGGTCGCCCAGGGAGAGCCGCCCGGAGGTAACCCCCGCGACCGCCCTCTCGCCCGAGTCGCGCATGGAAGAGGTGTGCGCCTCGACCGACAAGGACGTGTCGAAGACGACCGACGGAGGCGCGAGAACCAGGGTGGTCACCTCGAAACGGGACATGCGCGGATCCTAACCGCCACCTGCCCGGTGCCCGCGAAACGCTTCCGCGCTCTCAGGAACGCGCGGGACTACCTACCGGCCAGCAGCTCGGGAAGCCCCACGGGCCGCAGGGTCTCCTCCGGGGCCTCGGCCTCGACGAGCTCGGCCAGGGACCCCCAATGATCCCCTGCTGTTCGCTCGGCTCCAGGTGGACGCGGGTGATGGTCGCCGTGCCGTAAGCCCGCGCGAGGAAGTACCGCACGGGTTCGCCACCCCACAGCACGTCCGTTTCGAAGACCCACAGGCACGGCCCCCACTCGCCCTCCTTCACCCCTCCACCAGGAGGCACCCAGAACAGCTCCCCAACTGGAGACCCAGGAACGACACGGAACAGACGCACCCGAAGATCGTTTCCCGTGCCATCCACGACGGGCGGTTCCTCGGCAGGCGCTCGTGGAGGCGGGGCATCAGTTGATCGCCGTGGGGCGCGGTACCGGGCAGTTGAACACGCGCGGGGCCAAGACACATCCACGACGTGGAAGAACCGTGGGACTCGCAGGCGGCTCTCCCGTCGAAGCCGTTGCCGGACCGACCAACGCCCTGGACGACAATCCAACGCCATGCGAATATGTGTTCGATTTATGAAGATCGCCAACGGGAGCGAGCCCCGTGGTCATGCCGGGGTGCTCTCCCCTCTCCTCCAGAACGGAGTATCTGTGCGCTGCGCTCCTCTACCTCGCCGATTAGTCGCCTGGGCCGGGTCCCTGCTCCTGGCGACGGCCCTGCTCGTCACTCAGACGCCCACCGCCTCGAACGCGGCGGTCCCCGCGATCATCACCGACCTCGGCGTCGCCGGGAGGGGTGGAGACGTGGTGGCGCGCAGCAAGAAGGTCTTCGTCGCCGCCGACGACCAGATCGTGGTCGCGTCCATCGACGGCAAGGTCATCGGCACGGTCCCCGGCCTGTCCGGCGCTGTCGCCCTGGCCGCGCCCAAGGCGGGAAGGAAGGTGTACGCGGCACTGCGCGATTCGCACGAAGTGATCGAGATCGACATCGTCACGCTCGCCATCACCAAGCGCATCGACCTCACCGCCTACCCGTGCCCGTCGAGCCTGGCGCAGGAGTACGACCGGCTGTGGATCGGTTTCGGCTGCGGCGAAGCGGGAGAGGGAGGCGTTCTCGGCCTCACCACGTCGGAGGCGACCCCAACCCCCGTCCGGGTCGGGCCGGCCACGACCCGGGCTCCACTCGTCGCCGTCGCCGGAAACACGCTGGTGGCCGGGGAGCCGGGAACCACGGTCAGGGTGTACGACATCAGCACCACGCCCGCCACGTCACGCGGCGAGTTCCCCGGAGAGGCGAACGGGCTGCGGGATCTCGCACTCGCCGAGCACGGGGCGACGGCGCTGACGGCGCTGGACGACACCCGCCGGTTCGACTCCTGGTACACGACGGCCCTGACGCGAGGCCGCGCCTACGACAGCAACGGATTCGGCGGGCACGGCATCCCCACCGCCATCGGGGCCAGCCCGAACGGCGCCTACGCCGTGGGCGGCTGGAACTCCTCCGCGGGCGACGCGGCCGAGCTCGTGGTGTACGACACGACCACCTCGGAGGTCGTCTACACGGCCGCCCACCAGGGGAAGACGGTGGTTGCGGGCAGCATCGAGTTCTACGGCACGCTCACCTTCGCGGTCCTGAAAGAGCCCGGCACCGGGCGGATGCACCTCTGGCGGCTGCCGCCCTCGCCCTACCACTCCTCCACGCTGACCCTGACGGCTCCCGCCAAGGTGACCACGCTCAAGCAGTCGACCTTCACCGGGCAGCTCACACTGAGCAGCGGACTGCCACCCGGCGTACAGACGCTCGAACTGTACAGCTCGCTCCCCGACGGCACCTCCAGGCCGTTCCAGGAGATCACCACGGCGGCGGACGGGACCTACCGGTTCACCGACGCCCCACCGTCCACCGGGACGTTCGGATATCAGGTGTACTGGCCGGGCAACTCATGGTTCCGGGGTAGCGGCTCCTCGGTGACCGTCACGGTGGCCCTGTACGAGCCGACGCTCACCGTGACCGGACCGGCGACGGGCAACGTCGGCGAACGGCTTGACGTCAACGGCACCTTCGGCGCCGACGGCATCACCTTCCCGCAGACGACCGTCACCGTCTCGCGCAAGGTCGTCAGCCCGGACGGCACCGTCACCTCCAAGAGCCTGGTGAAGTTGCGCCCTGCCGCCGACGGTTCGTTCAGCTTCTCCGACACGCCGACCACGGCTGGCGAACACACGTACACCGTCAGCTTGGTCGGCAACTCGACCATGAAGCCAGCGAAGACCACCCACGTGGTCACCGTCCTCCAGCCGCCCGCGTAGCGTGGAGACCTGACCTGAGGCGCGGTTTCGGACTGGCGCGTCTCGATCAACACAATGGTCGCGTACGGCCTGGCCTGTCGCCCTCCGCACGAGCCGGAACCAGCTTGGCTGACGGCCCAAGAACCTCGGAAACGACGAGATCCCGCCTGATCACAATGATCGGACGGGATCCCGTCAACCTCGGTTACCTGCCTCAACGGCGTTCGAAGTCTCCAGACATGCCGGGCCATGACACCCGATCGCCGTGGCCAGATCCTTGGCGCAGGTTCTGTCCGAACGTGCGAGCGTCAGTCCCCAACCTGCCCGGTCAGGCTCGGGCCGCCGAGTCCGGCGAGCAGTTCACGCAGCAAACCGGCGAGCTGGTCACGGCGTTCGGGCGCGAGGTGGCCGATGAGGCGGTCCTCCGCCGCGAGCAGGTCGGCGACAACGCGGTCAAGCAGGGCGTTGCCCGCGTCGGTGAGGGTGACCGCACGCGCGTGGTAACCCGACCCGGCGGTGGTCCGTTCGACCAGCCCCGCCCTGACCGCTCGCTCCACGCGCTGCGTGATCGCACCGCGCGTCACCATGCACGCGTCGGCCAGCTCGCTCGGACTCATCCGGTACGGCGTGCCAGCGCGTCGCAGCGTGGACAGCAGATCCAGCACGGCGACATCGATGCCCAGGTTCGCGAGGAGACGGCGGCGCTCGTCGCCGAACACCTTGGCCGCCCACCAGATCCGGGTGATCACCCCGATCGACTCCACCGGCACGCCGGGCAACTCACGCCGCCAGGCGTCTTGGATGACGTCGGCACCATCGCGTGGCGGGTCAGCGGCCACGTTCCGCGCCGCCGTTCACCTGGATGATCTGCGCGGTGACGTGCCCGCCACCGGGCGAGGCGAGCCAGTGCACGGTCTCCGCGACGTCCTGCGGCGTCCCGGGTCGGCCCGTCTGGGTCTGCCCGACGAGCATCGCGCGGCGGTTGTCATCCAGGGCGTCGCCGAAGAACTCGGTGTCCTCGATGAACCCCGGGGCGACCACATTCACCGTGATGCCGCGTGGCCCGAGAGCGGCGGCGAGGTCGAACGCGTACGGGTGCAGGGCCGCCTTCATCGGGCCGTAGGAGGTGCCGCCCGAGCCACGGAAGGCCGCGATCGAGGAGATGAACACGATCCGCCCCGACGGGTTCAGCAGATCGCGAAAGGCCTCGGTCGGCAGCACCGACGTCAACACGTTGGCCCGGAAGTTGCCCGTCCAACGCCCCACGACATCATCGGAACCACCGCGCCCTTCGACGTTGCCACCCGCGTTGTTGACCAGCACGTCGATCGTGCCGAAACGTTCGACCAGGTCGGCACGCACTCGCTCGACCCCGGCCGGCTCACTCAGGTCGGCAGGCAGCGCGGTGCCGCCGATCTCCTTGGCCACCTTCTCCAGCACGTCGACCCGCCGACCGACAATCACCACCCGGTCCCCATCGGCCGCGAAGCGCGCTGCCACCGCCTTACCAATACCGGTACCGCCACCGCTGACCACGATCGTGCGCGTCATGCCAATCCCCATTCAGTTTAGACCTAAACTGAGCCTAGCAAAGCGCCACACCTGACGCTTCGGCGCCGAACCCGGTCGCCAGGGCTCGACATCACAGCCGGGCCGTCATCGCCAGGGTGACAGCGGTCAGCACGGCGAGCAGAGCCCAGGCCGCCGCGAAACCGCCGGTCAGGTCCGTGAGCAGGCCAAGCGCGGGTGGCGCCAGAACGACCGCCACCTGGTTGACGGCCATGGCCAGGCCGAGGGCGAATCCGGTGTGGTCCGGCGGCGCCGATTCGGCGGCGTAGGCGACCCAGGGGCCGTACCAGCCGATTCCGAAGAAGCCGAGCCAGACGAAGACCAGACAGGCCGCGACCGGGGAGCGGCCGATGGGAGTCGTCAACGCGGCCATCCCGATGATCACGGCGGCCAGGCATGTCAGGACGCAGGCGTAACGGCCGGATCCGTGGCGGTCGCTCCAGGCCGCCAGGCAGACACGGCCCAGCGCGCCCGCGCACTGGACCGCGACGTAGACCAGGACCGCCGAGACGGGGGTCACGGACGTCACCTCGTGCAGGTACAGCACGGTGAGAACGCCCAGGCCACCGTGCACCGACACCATACTCGTACCGGACAAGATGATCTTCTTCATGTACGGCTCGCGGAGCAGTTCCAGCCGCACGCGGGACGCGGTCACCATGGGGCGTTGATCCGGTGGGCGCCGATAGAAGGTCATGAAGGCGACGGCGCCTGACAGCGCGACGAGCGCACCGACCACGAGCGTCGACCTCCAGCCGAAGGCCGTCGCCAGTGCGGGAAGTGTGAGGGCGGCGAGGACACCACCGAGCGGGAGTCCCGCCTGGCGGATACCCATGGCCAAGCCACGCTGCGAGGCGTCGAACCAGGACGCCACCGATTTACTGCCACCCGGCTGAACGGTGCTGTATCCCGCACCGACGATCAGCAGGACGACGAGCAAGGAGACATACCCCGGGGCCGCGCTGCCGGCGGCCAACGCGACGGCGACCACAAGAGCACCGATCCCGACGACCCAGCGTTCGGCGTGGCGGTCCAGCAGTCGTCCCGCCACGGGTAGTCCGGCCAGAGGAAGGAGCTGAGCCGCCGACAGCAGCAGACCCAGTTGGGTCGTGTTCAGCTCCAGGTCCCGTCGCAGGTGGACGCTCATCGCGCCGATGCCCTGCACGAAGAACGCAGCCGCGGTCTGAGTGAAGGTCGCGACCCCCAGAATGACCCAGCGGTACTGCGATGTCCTCACGGCTTCCAGCACAGCAGGGGGTCGGGGTGGCCGAAGAAACCGAGCCGCCGGTAGAGCGGTTCCGCCTCGCGGGAGGCGGTGAGGTCGACCCGTACGGCGTCGCGGTCGCGAAACCAGTCGAGCAGACCGAGCATGATCGCCCGGCCGTGCCCACGCCGCCGGTACGTCGGGTCGGTGACCATGCCTATGACGTGGCCGATCCTCCCGTTGCGGGAGTGGGGGCCGGGGAACCACTGTTCGATCGTGCCGATGCCGCAGGCGGCCAAGCCGGTGTCGCCGTCCACGACCAGGATCCGGCAGTCGGGTTCGGTCAGCTTCCGCTGGAAAACGCGTGCGAGCGCGTCGCGCCAGTCGTCATCGGCGTTCGCGGGGTTGAAGAAGTCGCCGCCGAGGTCGTCGAAGAGCAGTGCCCGAAGGCGGACGAGTTCTGGAATGTCATTTTCTGTTGCTGTTCGCGTCACGGCGTACAGGCTGATGTAATGAGCTTATGCATCTCAACCCTTACGGAGCGGATGTGGTGAACTTCGCCGCAGAACTGGCGAACCGCCCACCGGCGAGCGCCGACGAACTCGCCGATCGCTGCCGCGCGGCCGGTCTGGTGCTGGAACGCCCCGTCGAACCGTCGGATCTCGACCAGACCCTCGCCGTCATCGACGCCTGGACGAACGTCGTCGATGCCACGGACGAGCGCGAGAAGGCCAAGCTCGTCAACGAGATGCTGGCCAGGTCGGCCGCCTACCCCCGGCTGACCGACCACGCCCATGGCTGGCACCTGCACTATCGCGACGACCTGCAGCCGCTTGGCGCGGTACTGTTCGCGCTGATCTCCGTGGGGACGGCAATGCACCTCGTCAACCGGGGCATGGACCGGCTCGGACGGTGTGCCGCCGCGGGTTGCGAGACGATCTTCGCGGACACCTCACGCACCGCACGGCAGCGTTACTGCTCCCAGCCGTGCGCCAACCGGGACGCGGTACGCCGCCACCGCGCCCGTCAGTCCACCTCCCCCACCCGACCTGCCGGCAGGCGACGGTAACCAACGTCGTCGGCCGGCAGGTCAGGTGGGTTGGTGGCGACCGTACGGCCGTCCTGGAGCTCAGTGGCTGCGGAGTGGAGGGACGCGAGCACCTGGGCACCCGGGTAGTGGCTGAGCTTCGGAAACCTCCAACGGTGGTAGCAACTCCAGTAGCTGGCGGCACGCTGCCGCGTCAACGTCATGAAGGCGGGGTTGTCGGCCGCGAAGTGCCCGTACCGCTGTCGTTGCCAAGTACCGGGGGTATCCAGCTCGGTGAGGCCCATCCTGATTACATCAACGATCTCGATGACGTACTCACCAACCAGGGTGACGACGAACGGCACTCCCCAGTCCGCGTCAATGGAGATCACCTTCTTCACGTGCTGCTGGCGCACGTAACCGCTGTGATGGCGGGTGAGCAGGCAGTCCAAGATTCCCCGGGCCACCTCGCCGAGGTCGTCCATCGCTCCAGACGAGGGCGGGTCCTCATAGATCCGGTACGGGATCCGCAACCACTGTCCCCGCACCGACACGTCAAAGCCATCCATCGACGCATGGCGGGAGGGCACCAGCAGTCGCACGACCTGCTCGACCTCGGCGCCCAGTTCGGAGGGAAACGCCTTCACAGCAGCACCGTGCAACCTGGCCCCCACATTCCTGGTTCCCGTACGGCGTAGTCACCCAGCAACGCAGAAGGCCGCTTCCGATCTCTCGGAAGCGGCCTCTGACTTAGGTGGAGATGAGGGGATTCGAACCCCTGACCCCTTCGATGCGAACGAAGTGCGCTACCGGACTGCGCTACATCCCCGAAGACGTCCCCTAGATTAGCAAACATCCGGAGGCGCTCGCGCCATCCGCGCAGCGAGGGGTGGGATCAGTCTCCGACCGCGCGGCGGTTCGGCTCGGCGTACTGGTCGAAGATCTCGTCGCGGTGGGCCGACAGGTCGATGATCTCGGCGACCGGGCGCCGTGCTTCGAGTTCGGCCCGCCTGCGGGCGCGCCTGATCCGTTCCATGCGTGCCCGGGCCATCGCCTGACGGCGCTGGGCGTCGAGCCGTCCCGCGCTCCGGAGGATCACCAGATAGAGCCCGAGAAGGGCCACGGAGGGCCCCACGCCCCACCAGGGGATGAGCCGGACAGAGGCCGTCACCGTTGAGGCGACGACCAGCAGAACGCACCACAGGGTCAGCCGTCTGCGTTTGGCGACCCGTCTGGCCCGGCCGCGCAGCTCCGCCCGCCTGCGCTCGGCGGCGGCGCGCCGTACCGGCCGGGTGGGCGGGGCGGGAGGCACCTGGGGTGCTTCCGTCTCCACCGGCACAGCCTCCCGGGAGACCGGAGCCGAAGGGAGGACGATGTCACGCTGCGTCTCGATCGAGTCCTCTGACGGCTGCTCCTCCTCGTCCTGGGCGTACGGCTCGGCGTCCTCGGTGAGCTCGGTGAAGGTGACCCGGTCGCGGCGCAGCCACATGGGCACGAGCACGCACAACCACATGACGACAATGGCCAGGTACAGGAGAACGCTGCTCACGGCCACCTCCGGGCAGCATGAAAACGCCTGGGGTCCCTTGGCGTCTCCAATGTGCTCACGTCACGCACAGTAAGACCGCGTGTCACTATTTGACGAGTATTCAGTGCGGTGTGTCGCGAGATCTTCAAGCCTCTTCATGGGGAGGGCCACCGTGGGGCGCCGACTCCCGGGCCCTGCGCCAACGCACCAGCAAACCCCTCGGTGCGTCTTCGACCGTGAGTGCGTAACAAATGTGGTCGCGCCAAGCGCCATCTATGTGCAGCTGGCGCCGTCTTATGCCTTCTTCCCTAAACCCCAGCTTTTCAACCACCCTGCGGCTCGCGTGATTTTCCGGGCGGATATTTGCCTCAACTCTATGCAGACCGGTCGTGAAGAAGCAGTAGTCGACGGCCATCGCGACGGCGGTCGGGGTGATGCCCCGGCCCGCGAGGGCGCCGTCGATCCAGTAGCCGATCTGGGCCGACCTGGCCGAGCCCCAGACGATGGCGCCGATGGTGAGCTGACCGGCGAAGGCGCCACGGTAGGTCATCACCCAGGGCAGGGCGAGCCCCTGCCTGGCCTCCCTGCGCAGCGTGCCCGCCATCGAGACATAGGGGCCGAGACCGGTCCGGAACAGCGGGGTCTCGGGATTGCTCGGCTCCCAGGGGCGCAGCCAGCCGGCGTTGCGCAGCCGCGTCTCGCGCCAGACACGAACGTCTCGCAGGCGCAGCGGCCGGAGTCCCACCGGGCCCTCCGTCAGGGTCACCGGCCAGCCACGAAGTCGATCCACGCTTCCCATCATCCCCCCAAGACGCGCCGACGTGCCATGGAGTCTCTGGGCCTGTCAGCGGGGGCGGAGGAGCGGCGTCAGCGGGAGTGGTCGCCACCCCTGATCTGGTCGACCGCGTGCGCGAGGATCGGCGCGAGCACCGCCATGCCGTCGCGGACCCCTCCCGAGGAGCCGGGGAGGTTGACGACCAGGGTGTGGGCGGCCTGTCCCGCGAGCCCCCTGGACAGGATCGAGGTGGGCACCCGGTCACGGTTGGCCTGCCGTACGGCCTCGGCTATGCCGGGGATCTCGCGGTCGAGCACGCGGGCGGTCATCTCGGGGGTCAGGTCGGCGGGGGTCAGGCCGGTGCCGCCGGTGGTGACGATCACGTCGTAGTCGGCGGCGACCCCCGCGCGCAGAGCCTCCTCGACCGCCTCCCCGTCGGGGACGACGCGTGGGCCGTCCACCTGGCACCCGGCCTCGGCGAGCAGCTCCGCCAGGAGCTTTCCTGATTTGTCGTCGTATATCCCGGCAGAGGCCCGAGTGGAGGCGGTGATCACCAAAGCTCTCATGGCCTGGTCCAGGTTCCCGTCTTGCCGCCGGTCTTCTCCTCGACCCGGACGTCGGTGATCACGGCCGCCGGATCGACCGCCTTGACCATGTCGATCAACGTGAGGGCGGCGACCGAGACGGCGGTCAGCGCCTCCATCTCGACGCCGGTCCGGTCCGCCGTCCTGACCAGGGCGACGATGTCCACCCCGTCGTCGGCGACGGCCAGCTCGACCTTCACCCCGTGCAGCGCGATCGGGTGGCAGAGCGGGACCAGGTCGGGGGTGCGTTTGGCCCCCATGATGCCCGCGATCCGCGCGGTGCCCAGCGCGTCACCCTTGGGCACCTCCCCCGACCGCAGCAGGGCGACGGCCTGTTCGGCCAGCAGCACCCTGCCGGTGGCGCGGGCCGTACGGACCGTGACGTCCTTGGCCGAGACGTCCACCATGCGCGCCGCGCCGGTTTCGTCGATGTGCGTGAAGCCACTCATAGCGGGATGACCTCGACTTCCGTTCCCTCTGGCACGGCGGTGACGTCCTCGTTGACCACGATCAACGCGTTCGCCGAGGCCAGCGCGGCGAGCTGGTGGGAGCCCTGCCGGCTCACCGGGGTGACGGACTCTCCGGTGAGTACGGCGCGCAGGTAGGAGCGCCTGCCCGCGGGCGAGCGGAGCGGGACACCGGTCACGGCCCGTACGGCGGGCGGGGACTCCGGCGTCAGCCCCCGCATCTTCCGCAGCGCCGGAGCGACGAACAGGACGAACGACACGAACGACGACACCGGGTTGCCCGGCAGGGCGAAGACCGGGACCTGGTTCTCCCCCACGAGGCCGAAGCCCTGGGGCATGCCCGGCTGCATCGCGACCCGCTCGAAACGGAAGGTGTCGAGACCGCCGAAGGCCTCCTTGACCGGCTCGTAGGCCCCCATCGAGACTCCGCCGCTGGTGATCACGGCGTCGACCCCGGGAAGGTGGGCGTTGAGCTGGTCGAGGAAGCTCCCGGCGTCGTCGGCGGTGATCCCGGCCCGGTAACCCTCGCCACCCGCCTGCCGCACCGCGGCGGCCAGGGCGTAGCTGTTGGACTCCCAGATCTGCCCCGGCGCCAGCGGTGTGCCCGGCTCGGCCAGCTCGGCGCCGGTCGAGATGACCACCACCCGGGGGCGGGGCCGTACCAGTGCGTGGGCGCGGCCGACACCGGCCAGGATGCCGAGCTGGGCGGGGCCGATGAGCGTCCCCTCCCGCAGCACGACGTCACCGGCCCTGACGTCCTCGCCCGCCTGGCGGATCGCGTTCCCCTCGGGGGCGGAACGCCCGATCTCGACCTGTTCCGTACCGCCGTCCGTCCATTCGACCGGTATGACGGCGTCGGCGCCCTCTGGCAGGGGGGCGCCGGTCATGATGCGCATGGCCGTACCCGGCGCGACGACCGGCCGTCCGGCCTCGCCCGCCGCGACGTCGCCGGTCACCGGCAGTCTCACCGGAACCTCGGCGACGTCACGCGCCCGTACGGCGTAGCCGTCCATGGCCGAGTTCGCGAAGGGCGGCAGCGCGACGGGAGAGGTGACCTCCTCGGCCAGGACCGTGCCCAGCGTCTCTTGAAGGCCGGTCTCCCTCGGTGCCGTCGGCCGTACGGCGAGCAGGATGTCGGCGAGGTGCTTCTCGACCGATCGTGTGAAGGTCATCGGTTGGCCAGGAACTCCTTGAGCCAGGGCACGAACTCGGGCGCCAGGTCGGGGCGGTCGGCGGCGAACTGGACCACCGTGCGCAGATAGTCGAGCTTGTTGCCCGTGTCGTAGCGGCGTCCCCGGAACAGCACGCCGTGCACCGGGCCGCCCTCGTCGCCGCCACGGCCGGCCAGGGTGCGCAGGGCGTCGGTGAGCTGGATCTCGTTCCCCCTGCCGGGCGGGGTGTTCTCAAGAACCTCGAAGACGGCCGGGTCGATCACGTAGCGGCCGATGATCGCCCAGTTGGACGGGGCCTCGTCGGCCGGTGGCTTCTCGACGAGGTCGGTGACGCGGACCACGTCGTCCTCGTCGGTCGGCTCGATGGCGGCGCAGCCGTACAGGGAGACCTGCTCCTTGGGGACCTCCATCAGGGCGATGACGCTGCCGCCACGGGCCTGGCGGACTTCGATCATGCGCTTGAGCAGTTCGTCGCGGTAGTCGATCAGGTCGTCGCCGAGCAGACAGGCGAAGGGGTGGTCGCCGACGTGCTGTTTGGCGCACAGCACCGCGTGACCGAGACCCCTCGGCTCGCCCTGCCGTACGTAGTGGAGGGTGGCGAGGTCGGCGGGCTCGCGCACCTGCGAGAGCCGCTCGTCGTCACCCTTGGCTTCCAGGACTTCCTCCAGCTCGATGGCTCGATCGAAGTGGTCCTCGATGGAGCGCTTGTTCTTGCCGGTGACCATGAGGACGTCGAGCAGTCCGGCGGAGACCGCCTCCTCGACGACATACTGGATTGCGGGCTTGTCGACGATCGGCAACATCTCCTTGGGAGTCGCCTTGGTCGCCGGTAGGAAGCGGGTGCCCAGGCCCGCGGCAGGGACGACGGCTTTGGTCACGAGATCGAAGTCGGCCATACGAAAACGATAGTGGAGGGGTTGTGGACAAGCCGAGGCTGCGGTCGGCGATCGGGGCCGCGCGCGCCGCGGTGTCCGAGGACGACAGGCACACCGCCTCCGTCATGACGCGAGAGGCGCTGCTCGAACAGCCGTGGGTCCAGATGGCGGGGCTGGTCGCGTGCTACTGGTCGATCGGCTCCGAGCCCTCGACGCACGGGCTCGTCCTGGCGCTGTGGAAGCACGGGACCACCGTGATGCTGCCGGTGCTGCGCGAGGACGACGATCTCGACTGGGCGGTCTACGACGGTCCCGACACCCTCGCCCCCGGGCGTTTCGGGATCATGGAGCCGGTCGACGTCCGGCGTGGCGTGGACGCCGTAAGGACCGCGGCGCTGGTGATCGTGCCCGCTCTCGCGGTAGACCGCTCCACGGGCGTACGGCTCGGCCGCGGCGGCGGCTCCTACGACAGAGCCCTGGCGAGGGTCGGTCCGAATGTGCCGACGGTCGCCCTGCTCTACGACGGTGAGCTGCGGGAAGGCATCCCCGGGGAGCCGCACGACATCCCGGTTCGCTACGTGGCGCAACCGGATGGAATCACCCGAATTGTCCCCGGACGTGCCTAACGACTCCGTCCAATACGACACAATGGTCCCAAGAGTTAGAGAGGGGGCCAGATGGGATTGGATGTCTGGCTGCTTCTCGGAGCGGGTGTCGTCATCGCGGCGATCGTCGCCGTACGGGTCGCCCACCGCAGCGGACTTCCCAGTCTTCTGATCTTCCTTGGTTTCGGACTGCTCCTCGGCGAGTCCGGCTTCGGGCTCCAGTTCGAGAACCCGGTGCTCGCCCAGCAGATGGGCCTGATCGCCCTGGCGGTCATCCTGGCCGAAGGTGGTCTGACCACCAACTGGAGCCATGTAAAACGGTCCATTCCCACCGCGCTCGTGCTCGCGACCGTCGGGGTCGGGGTGAGCATCGCCGCCGTCGCGGCCTCGGTGCACGCCCTGCTCGGTATGGAATGGCAGACCGCGCTGCTGCTCGGCGCTGTCCTCGCCTCGACCGACGCGGCGGCCGTGTTCTCGGTGCTGCGCCGCCTGCCGCTGCCCACCCGCCTGGCGGGCATCCTGGAGGCCGAGTCCGGATTCAACGACGCGCCGACCGTCATCGCGGTCGTGCTGCTGAGCGCCGCCACCTCCCCCAGCCTGGGCGAGGCACTGCTCATGGTCCTCGTGGAGCTGGCCGTCGGAGCGGTCGTCGGCCTGGGGGTCGGGCCGCTCGGTGTCTACGCGCTGCGCCGCATCGCGCTCCCGGTCTCCGGCCTCTATCCGATCGCGGTGCTCGCGCTGGCGTTCGTCGCCTACGCGGGCGCCGTGCTCCTGCACGGCAGCGGCTTCCTCGCGGTCTATCTGGCCACCCTGGTCATGGGCAACTCCCGGATGCCCCACCGCGCCTCGTCGAGGGGTTTCGCCGAGGGCGTCGCCTGGCTGGCCCAGATCGGCCTGTTCGTCATGCTCGGCATGCTTGCCAGCCCCTCGGAGATGCCCGCGGCGATCGTCCCCGGCCTGGTCGCCGGACTGATCCTGGTCGCCGTCGCCAGGCCGCTCTCGATCGTGATCTCCGCCCTGATCGTCAGGACCGCGCAGATCGACCGGCTGAACTGGCGGGAACAGGCCTTCCTGTCCTGGGCGGGTCTGCGCGGCGCGGTTCCCATCGTGCTGGCGACCATCCCCTGGGCCACGAACTCGGTGCACAACGGCACCGCGAAGCTCGTGTTCAACGAGGTCTTCGTGATCGTCGTCGTCTACACACTGGTGCAGGGGCCGACGCTGCCCTTCGTCGCCAAGGCCCTGGGCCTGTCGACGCCGGACGAGGCACGCGACCTGGAGGTCGAGTCGGCGCCCCTTGAGGAGCTCAACGCCGACCTGCTGCAGATCAAGGTTCCGCCGACCTCCAAGCTCCAGGGTGTGGAGATCTTCGAGCTCAGGCTGCCGACCGACGCCCAGGTCACACTGATCGTCAGGGACGGCAGAACGTTCGTTCCCTCGGACTCGACGAGGATCAGGATCGACGACCAACTCCTGATCGTGACGACCGCGACGTGCAGGGACACGGTCGAACGCAGGATGAAGGCGATCAGCCGCCGAGGCAAGCTGGCGGGCTGGTTCGGCGAGCTGGGGAGCTGATCCATCCATTCCTACCCGGAATGCGACAGATCCGACTCGCGTTTATGCTTGTCGGCTGCCTATCATTAGCAGTCGCGTCAGTAGAGTGCCAATCGGCGCGGATCGAAGGAGGAGGAACGGTGCCCACCTACCAGTACGCCTGCAGCGCATGCGGCAACGAGTTCGACATCGTCCAGAAGTTCTCAGACGACGCGCTCACCGAGTGCCCGACCTGCGCCGGTGAGCTGCGCAAGGTGTTCTCCGCGGTCGGCATCGTGTTCAAGGGCTCCGGTTTCTACCGGACCGACAGCAGGTCCTCCTCGTCCAGCACGGTGAGCTCGAACACGTCCTCCACGTCCGGTTCCTCGGGTTCCTCGGGCGAGTCGAAGTCCGGTGAGTCGAAGCCCAGCGAGACCAAGCCCGCGGCCGCCGCGAGCGCCCCGGCCTCCTGACCTCACGCCCCGTGGGGGCGGTCCGAGGCTGAGCCGAGCATCTCGTGGGGCAGCCTGTCCAGCAGTTCGCGGAGCCCTGGATGCCGCGCGGGGTCCCAGTCGTCGATCATCCGCCGCAGTCCCTCACGGGCCTCGGCGACAAGCACCCCGGCCACCCGCTCACCGGCCGGGGTCAGTTCAAGGCGCCCGCCGCCGTCCGTACGGCGGGCCAGCCCCCGCGTGACGAGCAGGTCCGCGTACGGCCTGCCCTCCTCGACCGTCACCCCGGCCCGCTCCGCCAGCTCTGTGCTCGCCTGGCCGCCCCCGGTGCCCAGCCTGGCGATCAGCCATACCGAGCCCGGTGGCAGGTCGAGACGGGCCGCCTTCCCGAGACGGCGGTAGTAGTCCCGGCGCATGTCCGCGTCGGCCAGCCGCCACAGGCCGCGTTCGACCTCGCGCAACGAGGAGCGCTGCGTGGACACCGCGCCGTAGCACTCCCCCAGGTCCACGGGCCTGGTGGTCTCGCGGAGCGGCACCTCGGGAAGCAGCCAGGCCGCGGCGAAGGCCACGAGCGCCACGGGGGCCGTGTAGAGGAACACCCTGGCGATCGCGTCCGAGTAGGCCGTCAGGAAGGCGGCCATGGCCTCCGGTTCCAGTCTCCTGACGGCCGTGGGGTCCGACTGGACCGCCGTGGCGACCCCCGGCGGGAGCCGTACGGTCCGCGAGAGCCGTACGAGATCGTCGGTGAGTCGTGAGGTGAAGACGGTCCCGGCGACGGCCACGCCGAAGGAGCCGCCGATGGAGCGGAAGAAGGTGACCCCCGAGGTGGCTACCCCCAGGTCCTCGAAGCCCACGGCGTTCTGCACCACGATCACCAGCACCTGCATCACCATGCCGATGCCGACGCCCAGCACGAGCAGGTAGACGCTCAGTTCGAGGACCGGGATGTCCTCGCGGACGTGGGAGAGCAGATAGAGCCCGAGCGTGGTGACCGCGCCGCCCACGATGGGGAAGATCTTGTACTTGCCGGTCCTGGTGATGACCTGGCCACTGATGATCGAGGTCACCAGCATCCCGGCCATCATCGGCAGCAGGTGAATGCCGGACCACGTGGGCGAGACCCCCTGCACGACCTGCAGGAACAGCGGCATGTAGGTGAGCGAGCCGAACATCGCGAACCCCACGGCGAAGCCGATCAGCGATGCCACGACGAAGGCCCTCGACCGGAACAGATGGGGCGGCAGCACGGGTTCCGCCGCCCGGTTCTCCACCCGCCACCAGAGCACCAGCAGCAGCACCGCGACCAGCACCAGACCGATGACGACCGGATCGGTCCAGGGGTAGACGGTGCCGCCCCAGGTCGCCACCAGCACCAGACAGGCCGCCGCGGCGCCCAGCAGGACGATGCCGAGATGGTCGATGACGTGGCGGGTCCGGTCGGTGTCCTGGGGCAGCGCGGAGGAGATCACGGCGAACGCCACGGCTCCGACCGGAAGATTGACGTAGAAGACCCAGTGCCAGGACAGGTGATCGACGAACAGGCCGCCGAGCAGCGGCCCCGCGACGCTGGAGACGGCGAAGACCGCCCCGAAGAACCCCTGGTATCTCCCGCGTTCCCTGGCGGGCACGACATCCCCGACGATCGCCTGCGCCAGCACCATGAGCCCGCCCCCGCCGAGCCCCTGCAGGGCGCGGAAGCCGATCAGCTGCCCCATGTTCCGCGACAGACCGCACAGCGCGGAGCCGATGAGGAAGATGACGATGGCGGCCTGGAAGAGCCCCTTCCTGCCGTACTGGTCGCCGAGTTTGCCCCACAACGGCGTGGAGACCGTCGAGGCCAGCATGTAGGCGGTGACCACCCAGGACAGCTCCCCGAGGCCGCCGAGATCGGCCACGATCGTCGGCAGCGCGGTGGCGACGATCGTCTGGTCGAGGGCCGCGAGCAACATGCCCAGCATGAGCGCCCCGATGACGAGCCCCACTCCCGCCCCCATACGGCGCGCGACCCCCATGCCCCGTCCCCCTCATCACCGATGCCCCCTGTTCCTCTACCCAGGGCGGCCTCTGTCGTGTGGGGCCCTGTTTTGTTGCGGATTTATTGGGCTATTTAGGGTTTTGTACGGCTTAGCCTGGCTTCGTACGGCTGGCTTCACGCGGCCGTTTCCGTGGCGCTGGTTCTGCTGGGGGTTCGGCTGGCTTTCGTGCGGCTTTCGTACGGCTTGCTCCCACCGAGGGCCGTGATCGTTTCCTGGTGGGTTTCACGGGTTTCCCCGTGACAGGTTGGTGGGCCTCTCCACAGTCGGTTCGTGGGCCTCTCCACGGTGGGTTTCGCGGGGCGTGACCTGGTTGTCCGAAATCGTGGCCCAGTTTTCCACAGGGAGGTTTCGCCGTTCCCCAGTTATCCACAGGACCCCCATGGGCCTCCTCAGCGGTTCGTCGATGACGCTAATCTCGGCGCCATGGTCACCAAAGCGGACATCGGAGTCATCGGCGGCTCGGGCTTCTACTCTCTGCTCGACGACGCGGCAGAGATCGAGGTAGCCACCCCGTACGGCCCACCCAGCGACGTCATCACCGTCGGGCGGATCGGGTCACGGTCGGTCGCCTTCCTGCCCAGGCACGGCCGCGACCACCGTTTCGCCCCCCACCTCATCCCCTACCGCGCCAACCTGTGGGCACTGCGCTCCCTGGGGGTCCGCCAGGTCCTGGCTCCCAGCGCGGTCGGCTCACTGCGGCCCGAGCTCGGCCCCGGCACCCTGGTCGTCCCCGACCAGCTCGTCGACCGCACCATGGGCCGCACGCAGACCTACTACGACAACGGTGGCGTCGTCCACGTCACCTTCGCCGACCCCTACTGCCCCTCGGGCCGCGCGGCGGCCATCGGGACCGCCCGCTCCGCCGGGTGGGAGCTGGCCGAGGACGGCACGCTGGTTGTCATCGAAGGCCCCCGCTTCTCCACCCGCGCCGAGTCCCGCTGGTTCACCTCGAACGGCTGGACGATCGTCGGCATGACCGGCTCTCCCGAGGCGATCCTCGCCCGCGAGCTGGCCATGTGCTACACCACGCTGTCCCTGGTCACCGACCACGACGCCGGTGTCGAGGTGGGCGAGGGGGTCACCCACGAGGAGGTCCTGGCCTTCTTCGCCACCAACATCAACCGGATGCGCTCCCTGGTCGCCGACGTCGTCACGGCCCTGCCGGAAGAGCGCACCTGCCCCTGCCCCACCACCCTGAAAGGCCTGACTCTCCCCTTCGAGCTCCCCGGCTGACCAAGATCTCCTACGGCAGGCCCCCGGCTCTCCCACGCCGGGCCTGCCGTACGGCGAAACCCGGCCGAAGCCCCGACCACCCAGCATGAGGGCTGCCTTTCCCACAGCGCACCCGCCTTCGGCATGCCACAAAACTCCTCTCCGCCTCGTCCCAACCACCTCTGGAGTCAGACATGCGCGTCCTCCGTGATCTGACCGGTTCCTCCGCCCAGCCACGCGCCCCCTCCCCTCCCGCCGCCTCCACCCGGAGCCGGGACATCGCGCGCCGCTTCGGAGGGCGTCGTCACCGGATCATCGCGACCTTCGTCGCCGCGTCGGCGATGGCCTGTGCCCTGATCGGGCTACGGCCCGACAGCGCGTCGGTGGCCGTGCTCACCGCGGCCAGAGATCTTCCCGGAGGGGCGCTGAGGGCATCCGACCTGAAGACGGTCGCCATGCGGCCCGAGACCGTCCCTGACGGTGCGCTGAGACCCGGTGCGCCGATCGCCGGAAAGGTCCTGACCGGTCCCGTGCGGCGTGGGGAACCGCTGACGAACGTCCGCCTTCTCGGCCCCGGCCTGCTGACCGCCCGGGGGCCGGGGACGGTCGCCGCTCCCATCCGGGTCGCCGACCCTCAGACGGCCCGTCTGCTCTCCCCCGGTGACATCGTGAACGTGCTCGCCGCTCCTTCCTCCTGGGACGGCTCCGCCCCGGCGCGGACCGTGGCCGAGGGGGTCACCGTGCTGGCCACACCCGGAGGCGAGGCGGACCAGGGCGCGCTCGTCGTGCTGGCCACCTCCTCGGCACAGGCCGCCGAGCTGGCATCCGCCCAGGCGAGTGGCCGCCTGTCGATCACCATCAATCCTCACGTAGAGTAATGTGACAGATGCCTAAAGTAGCGATATGAATACCGGCTGAGAGCATGGACGAGGGGGAACCATGATCAACGGATTCAAGAACTTCCTGTTGCGCGGCAACGTGGTCGACCTCGCCGTCGCGGTGGTCATCGGCGCCGCCTTCACGGCGATCGTGAACTCCTTCGTCAGCGACATCCTCACGCCGTTCATAGCCGCCATCGGCGGTCGTCCCGACTTCTCCGCGCTCACCCTGCGTATCGGCGGGGGCGAGATCAAGTACGGCCTCTTCCTCAACGCCCTGATCTCGTTCCTGATGGTGGCGGCGGTCATCTACTTCCTCGTCGTCCGCCCCTACGAGAAGATCTCCTCCAGGTTCGCCAGGCAGGAGGAGAGCGTCATGCGTGACTGTCCGGAATGCCTCTCCGAGATCCCCAGGGCCGCCGCCCGATGCTCCCAGTGCACCGCCCAGGTCACCCCCGTCCTCTGATCACGAAGACACGTCATGCCCTCGTGTCACGGTCTACAGCAGTGAACCGAGTTTCGGGTCGTACTCCCAGTGCCAAGGCTCGAAGGGACTAACATACGCCCACTTCGGGTGCATCCATCCATATTGCTTGCTGTTGGCTTCCAGCCAGTTGAACTCGATCGACCGGAACCGCTCCACGCCCCCGCACAGGTCCACGGCAAGGCCGAGACCGTGGTTGCTACGGCCGGGCACCGCGGCGAATCCAGGCCTGCGGTAGTAGACCGACTGCTGCTCGGCGAGACTCCGATAGCTGTCCGTCACGCACATGGGCTTGCCGAATTTCCGCCGATAGGCCTCGTTCAGACTGATGAACGCCAGCGCCGCGTCGGCCCGCAACTGGTTGCCCTGCTGCTGGAGCGGACAGAGATAGGCCTTGGGAATCAGGCCGTTGGGGAAGTCACCCAGCGAGGTCGCCCTCGTCGGATCGCACCCTCCCACGGGATTGCCCGACCTGTTGACCTTGACCCCCAGCTTCACCAACGCCTGCGTCAGTGATTTCACGATCTTGGAGGAGCGCTCCCTGAGGGTCTGGATCTCGGCGTTCATCTGGGCTTCGGCCAGGAGGTTGCCCGCCCTCAGCTCCTGGGCCTCCCCTGCCAGGCGTTCCTTCTCCGCCTGCAGACGGGCCCCGTCGTCCAGGACCTGGCTGCGTTCGGCGGTGATCTGGTTGACGTCGGCCAGGGCCCTGAGGGTGGAGCCGTCGGCGTCACCGGACAGGAAGAAGAGAGCGTCACCCCCGATGGGGTGCTGGTAGAGCTGACCGATCAGATCCGACAGCGGCTGCCGTACCTCCGCGAAGGCCTTCTCCGCGGCCTGCAGTTCGCGGAGCTTGGCGGCCAGTTCCTTCTCCGAAGCCTGGATCTTGGCGCGTCTCTGCTCAAGCGCCTTTGTCGCGTCCTCCAGCTCCTTGGCGGCCTTCTCCGCCTCACGCCGCAGTTCGGTGAGGTTGATGGGTTCGCGAAGGGTTCCGGTAGGGGTGACCTGCGTTCTTTTCGCGAGGTTGGTCGACTGACCGGCGGCGACCGGCTGAGCCTTCGTCTGCGTCGGATTCGCGACAGCCACCCCCGGGACGAGGGAAGACATCGTCGCGACGACGACGATCAGGCCCGCTGATCGACGAGGTGGCACGTTCGACCCCTCCGTTTGCGAACTCGTGACCTGGGTCAGGCACGCACGTTACTACAGCCAACCAAGTGCCTGGGTCAGACTCACTACAGCTGATATGCGCCAAACACCCCATTTGGCACTCTGGCGTCTCAGGCCTCGCTCCGCATCCGCTCCCTACAGACCTCCCACAACCAGGTGTCCCGCCACTCCTTGGGGCATCCGAACGCGTCACTCACCGGTTCGGGACGCGGAGGTCTCCGTACAGGCCGTTGCGCGGGTGGAGCCGGACGCTCCCTCCTGATCACAGGAGGCGGCGCGGCGACCACCGAGGGCCGCGTCCTCGTGACGACCACCGGGGGCACCTGTCTCCCGTAGACACGGACAGGCCGATACGGAGGCGGGACGACCTTCGGCTCCAGGACCATGCTCGCCGAGACGGTTCCCGGCCGCGCGGACGCGGTCGAAGGGGCGACCTCGGACACTCGCACGATGTTCCGTATCGGCGCGATCGTGATGGGCACCAGGGCGATCGCCGGTTCCGAAGCACCGTCCCCCGCCTCCTCCGTCACCCCCCAGACCCCAAGCCCCATCGCCCCCGTTTCCTCCGCGTAGGTCTCCCGGAGACCGCGAACAGGAGCCTCAGCGAGAACACAGTCCTCACCGAGCCCCGAGGGTTTACCAACCTCACCCAACTCCCGAAAGGCAGGCCGTACACCGAACCCCTCAAAACCCTCACCGATGCCCTGAGCACGAGGGTCGTAGGGCGACGGCCCGCCACGGAACTGCGCCCCCGCGGCGATCCCACGAGCGGCAGCCCGGTAGCCAGCGAGCTCCGCCACCAGCAGACCTACCGCCAGAAGCGCGGGCGCCAGCATCGCCCCGCACAGCACGAACGGCCGTAACGCCCGATGCCCGCCGATCCGCTTCCGTTGCCGCTCAGTCACGGAGTGCGACACTAAACGTCGCCACTCCGGCGACACTCACCCACTTGCCGCCCCTTTACCGCAGCTCAGCGAACCGATAACCCAGCGATCGCCCCCAACTCCCCCTCCGAGCGCACATCCACTCCACACTTTCGCTACTCTTAAGGAGAGTCCCTGCCTCCGTAGCTCAGGGGATAGAGCACCGCTCTCCTAAAGCGGGTGTCGCATGTTCGAATCATGCCGGGGGCACTCTTCCTGTCAGTGGATACGCCCTCGGCCTGGGGCATCCATGATCATATTTCTGAACGGCCACAGGCCGCCCTGTGTCAGTGGTTGCGGAATACGCACTTGATGATGATGGCGTCTCTGGCTCGGTGAGCCATCAGTATGCCGGAGCCTCCCGAGCTCGCGACCATCACGAAGCCCTGTAGGAGCCCGGTCAAGGGCTACGAACCTGGAGTGGGAAGGCTCTTCAGGTCGAGGGTGTACGTGACATCGGTGTCCGAGGGCAGGCCAAAGACCTCACAGGCCGCTTCTCTGACCACATCGTGCATGTCCGAACCGGTGGCCTCCAGCCTCAATGCCCGCGGCGCGCCCCAGAAGGAGAACATCTCACGGACCGAAGGGGTGTTCAGGTCACCGTCCAGAGGCTCCTTCACCTGCCGTACGGCCAAGCGCCCGTCGGCCGACTCCACGGTCAGAAGAAGCGAGGTCCGGTACCCGCTACCGCCAACGAGCAGGGTCCCGGAACGGGCGAGTTCCTCGCACGCGGCCACAATCCCGAGCAGTAGGTCAGAGCCCTTCCGACGTACCTCTACGAATTCCTCGTGGCAGAACACCCGCGGATTCAGATCCGGCCTGTCACTGGCCAGCACATAGTTTCCAACACGATCAGAATCCGTCTCCAGAAAACGGTCAGCGACCTCGATGAGCGCCTCGCGCGTCGAGGAGTCGACCCAGACAACTTCCTCTTCGGCCTTGCCTGTGACACCGGACCAGATCGGCTGCAGGACGGACCATGCAACGACCATGATCGCAAGAGCTAAAGCGCCGCTCACCCATACAGGCAACCGCCGCCCACGCGGTTTCGACATCGCCGCTCCCCCAACGTCAGCCAGCCGTTCCACGCCCTTCTCGTCACCGTCACAACGAGAGAGGGAATCATTCCATCGCGGATTCTCAGCCCTGCAAGAGGCTCTTCCTAGCATCAGCCGCCATGCGATGGTTGACGCTCTTCGACCCGAACAACACCCTCGTGGATCTCGACAGGCATTTCAGATATGGACCGCGGGGTTCCCTCAGGAGAACGGTCTTGGGAATGGTGGCATGAGTTGGGTGATCGATCTCGCCGACAAGGGTCGCGTCGGCGCGGGTGAGCATGTGCGCGCCGTACATCTGGGATGAGCTCACTGGCCGACTCGGCTCTTCATTTTCTCTCCCAGGGGCACGTTGCCGCTCGCCGGGTCGGGGGTTCGTGGGGGTGTTGGTGAGAAGGCTAGAAGGAGTTGGCCGGTGGTGGGGTGGGTCAGGTGTGTGCATTCGACGCCGAAGATGTCTCTGACCAGTTCGGGGCTGAGTACATCCGCCGGGGGGCCGCCCGCGACGACGCGGCCTGCTTTGAGGACGTAGAGGCGGTCGCAGTAGCTCGCGGCGAAGTTGAGGTCGTGCAGCACGCACAGGGTTGTGCGTTCGAGTGTCCGGACGAGTTCGAGGAGATCGAGGGCGGCGTGGATGTCGAGGTGGTTGGTCGGCTCGTCGAGCAGAAGCAGGGGGCTGTCCTGTGCGATGGCCCGGGCGACGAGGACGCGCTGTTTCTCGCCACCTGACAGGGTGCCGATCTGGCGTGATCGGTAGTCGAGGAGATTGACACGTGCGAGGGCGTTCATGACGGCGTCGTGGTCGGCTGGGCCGGTGCGGTCGAACGGTCCCTGCCAGGGCGCGCGGCCGAGCGCCACGATGTCCTCGACGGTGAAGTCGAAATCGGTGACCGGTTCCTGGTGCACGAGGGCGGCACGACGCGCGATCTGTCGTTGGCTGAGGGACCGTACGTCGTCGCCGTCGAGCGCGACCCGACCGGCGACGGGATCGACCGCGCGGAAGACGGTGCGCAGCAGTGTGCTCTTCCCGCTGCCGTTCGGACCAACGAGCCCGACGCGTTCGTTGTCGCCGACCTCAAGATCGCACTCGGTGACGATCGGCACTCCCCCGAGTTCGACGCTGACGCCGGCCAGTTGGAGTCGTGTCACCGCTCGGCCCCTTTACGTCGTAGCAGCCACAGGAACAATGGCGCACCGAGCACGGAGGTGACGATGCCGATCGGCAGTTCCTCGGGGCTGATGACGATGCGGCACAGCAGATCGACCGCGATGAGATAGATCGCCCCGACGAGGACGGCGATCGGAAGCACCCGGCGATGGTCGGGGCCGACGATGATCCGGACGAGGTGCGGGATGACGAGGCCCACGAATCCGATGCCACCGACGAGGGCGACGAGGACTCCGGTCATGAGTGAGGTGCTGATGAGGAACTTCCATCGGAGCCGGTGGACGGGGAAGCCAAGGGAGAGCGCGGCCTCGTCCCCGAGCACCATCGCGTTCAGCGCGCGGGTTTGGAGGAGGAGATAGCCGCATCCGACCACCACCACCGTTGTGGGAATCGCGATATTTGACCACTTGGCCTGTCCGAGGGAGCCGAGCAGCCAGAACATCACCGATCGCGTCTTGTCAGGATCCGCCGAGCGGAAGATCACGAAACTGGTCAGTCCGGTGAACAGGTAGGACAGCGTGACTCCGGCCAGGACCAGGCGGGTGGGCGAGTATCGCCCGCCCCGCTGGCCCAGCCAGAGCACGGCGACGGTCGCCATGAGGGCACCGGCGAACGCCGTCGTCGAGGTCGGCAGACCGGCCAGGGCCGCCGCGCCGTACGTGATGGTGATCGAGGCCATGAGCCCGGCGCCCGCTGAGACACCGAGGACGTAGGGGTCGGCGAGTGGATTACGCACGGTCGCCTGCAGGACCGTGCCGACAAGCGCCAGGCCCGCCCCGACAGCGGCAGCGAGCAGCACGCGAGGCGTGCGCAGGTTCCAGACGATCTGGTCGTTCACGCCGCCGATGTGCTGTGAGCCGCCGAGGAGGCGGTTCCAGATCACGTCGGCCACGGTCCCCAGGTCGATGTTGACCGCGCCGAACGCGATACCGAACGCTCCCATGGCGACCAGCACCACGCAGAGGACTGACACGACGCCCCACAGGGTGGTCGCCTTCGCCGCGTTCGTGACCGGTACACGGTCAGAGCGTGGACGCACGGCTCACTCCTGTTTGAAGGCTTCGGGATGCAGGAAGCGCGCGAACTCTTCCACCTCGTACACCGGTCGGACGCCCGTCCTCGCGGCGGTGTCGGGATTCACGATGAGAATCCGGTCGTTCTTCACCGCGTCAGTAGTTGGGAATGTCTGCTGGACGAAGCCGACCGGATCGTTGGTGGTCGTCGAGGGGAAGAACAGGATCGCCTCCGGGTTGGCGGCGGTGATCTCCTCCTTGCTCAGGATCTTGAACTCCTCGCTCGGATCGTCGAACAGGCTGTTGGATCCGCCCGCGAGTTCGGCGATGTCCACGTCCAACCCGCCCGTGTTGACCCACAGATCCGACCCGATCAGCGTGACCCCCGCGACTTTGACGGGCTTTCTGCCATCGACCCGTTTGGCGACGTCATCGAGCACCTTCTGGAGGCGCTCGTTGAGGGTCTTCGCGCCATCGGAAACGCCCAGCAGTGCGCCCATGTTCTTGATCTCGCCGAACACGTCGCTGACCTTGTTGGTCGCCGAGTTCTTCTCGCAGCCACTGTTCGCGATGTAGACCGCGATGCCGGCTTCCTCCAACTGCTCTGTCGTGGGCGTCCCTCCGTCGCCCGACAGAGTCCGTCCCTGCTCGGCGATCACCAGGTCAGGGTGGAGGGCGAGCAGGGCTTCGCGTCCCGGCAGCGCGTCGCCGATGTCGGGGAGTTCACCGAGTTGCCCGCGGTACTTCTCAGCCGGTTTCGCGTGCACTCCTACGACACCGACGACGCGGTCGCCGACGCCCATCTCGAACAGCGTGTCGACCGAGCCGCCACCGATGACCACCACGCTCTCCGCGGGCTTGGCAAGGCTCACGGTGCGGCCGCAGGACTGGACTTCGATCGCGCCTTGACCCGACGCCGCAGAGGTTGAACCTGGGTCAGAGCCGCACCCGGCCATGGCGATGACGCACGAGGCCACCGTGAGCGCGAGCGCGCTCCTTCGTCGGATGCGACGTGACGATGTATTAACTGTGAACATGAAGTCTTCTCATGAGATTGGTTGAGTGAACCGGGACCGGACGGTGTTCACGAAACGGTCCCGATGCGCCAGTGCCGGGCTCGTTCGTACTGCCGGCTGATGCGAGCGAACGTGCCGCCGGTGCGCAGCAGTTCTGCCGGGGTTCCGGTCTCGACGACCCGGCCCGCGTCGAGTGACACCACCTGGTCGGCCGATGCCAGCGTCGCGGGGCGATGGGCGATCACGATGACGGTGCGGTCACGGCCGGCACCGAGGTTCGCGATCGCCTGGGTGATCGCCGCCTCGTTCTCCGGGTCGAGCGCGGAGCTCGCCTCGTCGACGAGCACGATGCGGGCCTGTTTGAGCATCGCCCGCGCGATCGCGACCCGCTGACGTTCACCCCCTGACAGTTGGGCTCCCGCCTCCCCGACACGGGTGTTCCAGCCGCCGGGAAGCCGTTCGATCACTTCGTCGAGTCGAGCCGCCCTGGCGACCTCGCGGAGTTCGTCCCAGGTCGCCTCCGGTCGTGCGAGGCGAAGATTGTTCTCGATGGTGTCGTCGAAGAGATAGACGTCCTGGAAGATGATCGCCATGTCGTTGAGCAGGACCTCTGGGTCGAGGTCCCGGACATCGACGCCACCGATGCGCACCTGGCCTTCCTCGGCATCGAAGAACCGGGCGACGAGCCGGGTGACAGTGGTCTTTCCCGAACCCGACGGGCCGACCAGCGCGGTGGTGGTGCCCGCCCGGCACCTGATCGTCACCTCGCGGAGCGCGGGCGCCTCGCCACCGGGGTAGGTGAAGGTGACCCCGGTGAGTTCGACGTGGGGGTCCACGATTCGGCGCACAGGTTCGGCGGGTACCGGCAGCACGGGCGTGGCGAGGAACTCCTCGATGCGGGTGATCTTGTTCGTCATCGCGCGCAGTGCCCCGATGAGCTCGATGAGATTGCCGAGCGGCTGCAGGAAGCGAGCGGCGAGCACGAGCAGCGCAACCGCCGTGGCGACCTCGACGCGCTCGCTGACCATCAGCCACGCCACCAGGGCGAGCACGGCGACGAACCCGGTCGCGACAACGCCGGTGTAGAGGAAGAACGGTCGGCGAGCGCGATCCATGCCTTCCCGGTAGGTGTCCCGGTGGCGGTCGAGCGCGGCATGCATCCGGGGCGTTCCGTGGGCGTGTCCGGCCGCGCGGAGAACGGGCTGGACCTGGCCAAGCTCGATCGCACGACTGGCCACGTCAGCCGCCGCGCGCTCCAACTCGATCTCCGCTTCGGCGGAGACCCGTGCGGCGCGCCTGAGTGTCCAGGAACCGACCAGAGCGATCACGCACAGCAGTACGGCTACTCGCCAGTCGGCGACGAACACGATCGCGACCACGGTGGCGGGCAACAGCGTCGAAGTGATCACCGGATTGCCGATCACCACGGCCAGGTGTGCGGCGTCACCGACATCGGCGGTCACCGCGCGCGCGAGCCTCGCCTTGTGCGCGGCGGTGAACCAGCCGAGCGGCAGGGTGCTCACGTGACGCATCAACTGCTTGCGCAGCTGTGCCGCGAGAACACCGCCCGCCGCGTAGCCCACCGGGTCGGAGACGATGGCCAGCAGCCCGTAGACGACGGCCCCGATGCCGCCGAGCACGAGCCACGGCGTCGCCGCGGCGATATCCGGCTCCTGCCGTACAACGGCATGCAGGATCGGAACCAGGAGGCCGAGCAGCAGACCTTGCAGGACCGCTTGGATCACGGTGAGCGACCAGAGCCGGGCGAGCAGCTTCGGATCGGGCCACAGGTGGTAGAGGCGGCGGATCATGCCGTTACTCCTTCTTGCGCCATCCACATCCGCGCGTACAGGCCGTCGCGTGTGAGCAGTTCGTCGTGGCGGCCCCGCTCGACCAGTCGTCCGTTGTCGAGCACGAGGATCTGGTCGGCCCCGGCGATGGTGTGCAGCCGGTGAGCGATCACGATCACCGTCTTGCCCACCGCCAGCCTGGCCAGCGCCTCCTGGACCGCGGTCTCGCTGTCGGGGTCGAGTGCGGCGGTCGCCTCGTCGAGCACGACGATCGGTGCTCCGGACAGGATCGCTCGCGCGATTGTCAGGCGCTGACGCTCGCCGCCGGACAGACCTCCGCCGCCCGCGTCGAGCGGCGTGTCATAGCCCTGGGGCAGTGCTTCGATCACGTCGTGGATGTGCGCGGCGATCGCGGCCTCGCGGACGTCTTCGTCGCCGGCACCGGGGCGGCCGATGCGGATGTTCTCCGCCACGCTGTCGCGCAGCAGCGAGACGTCCTGGAACACCAGCGACATCGAGGCCAGCAGCCTGGCCGATCCGATCTCGCGGATGTCGACGCCGCCGATCCGGATCGCGCCGCCGGTAACGTCGTAGAAGCGCGGCAGCAGGCTCGTCAGGGTCGTCTTGCCCGCGCCGGAGGGTCCCACGATCGCGGTCACCGTGCCCGTCGGGCAGACGGCGCTCACGTCTTCGACCGCACAGGTCGTCCCGTCGTAGGAGAAGGACACGTGGTCGAACTCGACCTCGTGGCCGTCCGGGGTGCGTGACCGTTCGGGCTCGGGGAGCGGCATGCGCGCGAGCAGCCGTTCGATGTTGGCCGCGCCCATCCGGCCCTTGCGCACCGCCTGGGCGCCGGACACGGCGGGGATGATCGAGGCGGGCAGACCGACCGAGACGACCAGGAACGCCACCAGCTCCGCGCCGGTGAGCGATCCCTGGGCTATGAAGGCCACCCCCGCGGCCGTGACCGCCGTGAGGACGGCCATCTCCGAGCCGAGCAGCCGGGTGACCGCCGAGCTGTGGCGAACCTCGTTGACCCAGGCGGCGAACGCTTCGGCGTATTCGTTCACGGCCTCGTCGAAGCGGTGCAGGACGCGGCCCCCGGTGCCGAACGCCTTGACCACCTGGATGCCGTCTGCGTACTCGACGCTGGCGGCGCTGATCCGCCCCTCAGCGGCGATGAGCCGGTTCACGTGGGCCGCCATCGAGCGCATCGAGACTCGGTAGCTGACGGTCATCAGCCCCAGGACACCCAGCACCACCAGCGCCATCGGCACGTCGACGGAGAAGAGATAGACCCCGGAGACGGCGATCACCGTGACCGCCCCGACGAGCTGACCCAGGGCGTGGGCGATGACCTCGTGCATCTCCTCCAGGTCGCCGGTCATCGCCCGCTTGACCCGGCCCGACCCCGAGGCACGGAACCAGCCCAGCGGCAACGCGCCGAGATGACGCACGATCCGCACCCGGAGGTGGTGCAGGATCGCGGCGTCGGCGTAGTGCCCGAGACGGGAGGACTGCACCATCAGGACGAGCCACAGTCCGGCCCCGGCAGCCCCGATTCCCACCCACGTCCAGACAGCCGCGGCGGAAACCGACGGGGTGCTGAGCGTGACCCGCGCGATCTCGGCCGCGGCGACGTAGGGCACGATCCCCGCCCCCGAGGAGAGCGCCGACAACAGGCCGCATGCGATGAGATATGACCGGATGGGGGCGAACAGCCGCGCCAGGGCGCCCGGCTCGGCAAGACCCGGCCCCTGCTCCGTGCCCACGGCGGGTTCGGGCACGGAGTCCGTGCGTGGTTCCGATGTTGTCGTGCTCAAGACCGTGTTCCTCCGTCGTCGGTTCGCTCCGGCCGCCGGACTCGTGCAGGGAGAAGTAAGGCATGCCTAACCATGCCTCCCATCGTGAATCTTGAAGGCGACTTGATGTCAAATGGAGTACATGAGCGATCCAGCAAGCGTCTCGATCGGCAAGGCAGCGGCCCTCTACGACCTCGCCCCCTCCACGTTGAGGTGGTGGGAGTCCCAGCGAGTGCTCCCCAGGGCGACACGCGTGAACGGGCGGCGCGTCTACAGCGAGACCGATCTCCGTCGCATCGGCCTCGCCTACCTGTGCTCCGTGACCGGCGTGATGTCCCTCGACCAGGTCTCCGAAGTCACGATCGGCCGCCGCAACGATCTATGGCACAGGACGGTGAAGGGCCAGGTTCGGCTGCTAGAGCAGAAGATCGAAGAGCTGCGGAACGCTCATACGTACCTGATGCACCTGCTGGAATGTCCCGACGACGACATCGTGGACGAGTGCCCCTGGCTCGACGGCGAACTGATGAGTCACACCCCACGAGGCCGGGTCGCGGCCGAGAGCTTCGTCGCCGCGGCTCAGTCGACGCCGCGCCGTACCAACGCCTCGGCCGACCGTGACGAAACAGTGGAAGTCTGTGACGAAACGGGAGTACCGCTCAGTCGCTGCGCCGTCTGCGCAGGCACATTCGCCCAAGCGCCTACCGGGCGTCGCCGCCGGTACTGCTCACGGGCATGTCAGCAACGGCACTATCGCGAGACCGCACGGGAACGGTCGGCGCGGCGATGACCGCCCTCGCGAAAGGTCCTTGAGGGGCTGCTGGGTGAAGGGCCGCGACGGCGTTGGACAGGGCGACGATCGCTTCCTCGGGGGATCCGCCGAGTCGGGTCACCTCGGCGAGGTAGGCGCGGGCGTGGTCTCTGATCAGCTCCGCCCGTGCCGTCTGGGGCTCGGACTGTGGCAGAACCCGGGTGCCACCGCCGCGTTTTCCGGTGACATATCCGGCCTGCTCAAGCTCCTTGTACGCCCGTGCCACCGTGCCCGCCGCCAGGCCGAGGTCGGCGGCGAGTTGGCGGACCGGAGGGAGCCGGGTGCCGACGGCCAGCACCCCGCACCTGATCAGCTCCGCGAACTGCGCCCGGATCTGCTCGTACGGCGGTGAGGGACTGGTGACATCGACCTCGATCATGAGGCTCTGATCGTCGGATGGGAGAGCAGTTCGGCCAGGTACCAGGTGGCCGAGCCAGCGGCGAAGACCGCGATCCCCAGGAGAGTGAACGCTGCGGGCACGGCCCAGTCGGCGAACTCGCTCTGCCCGAAGAGTGCTCCCGCAGCGATGACCGCGACACCGGCCAGTGGCAGGGCCACGCAGAGGCCGTAGGCCGCGGTGACCACGCGGGCGGTATGGGCGCGCTGCACGTCGTCCACGGCTCTCGCCGCGGCGTCGAGACCCGGACGTCCCCGCTGCACGACGCGGTGCACCACCAGCGCGGAGAGCAGGAACGCGGTGGCGAGCACGGCCAGCATGGGCCACGCGTAGAACCAGCCGGGCCAGGGACCGACCGCGCTGCGCACCATGCCGTCGGGACTGGACATGGCCAGCACCCGACCCGCACGGCCCAGGTCGTCGGCGCTCGCCGTGACGGACGTGGCCCCCAGCAGCAGGACGGTCACCAGGGAGAGGACACCGGCCAGCCACGCCGAGAACCTGGGCAGGTAGTCACGCGCCCTTCTGATCTCCAGCGACGCGCCCCGGATCGGTCCGTGGGGACGCGGCACGGCGAGCTCTCCCGCCAACGTGCCCAGTAACAGGCCGATGCCCAGGACGGGGGCGGCCAGCATCAGCCCCCGGCCAAGACTGTCCCAGCTCGACACGAGCCAGGAGGCGGCGAGGCCGACCACCAGCCCGGTGAGCCGCGCCCAGAGGAGCCGGGTCGCGGTCACGCGCAGCACGGACAGATCGCCACCGGCCGGCACCGAGACCACGCGGTTCAGCGACATCAACACGGCGAGGAGCCCGGCGACCAGCACCAGCGACACCGCGAGGACAAGGGGGTCCACAGGTCCCATGCCATCTCCTTTGTATCAACCGGACGATACAAAGTCTGCCCGACCCAACCCACTTGTCGCAACCGATTGATACAAATCCATGCGGCTCCGACGAGATCTGAGCCGTGATCTTCTCTTGGGGTCGCCGGGGTCGATAGAGCACAAAGATGTCTACAGACATGGCTTCAGACAACGGTGTGATCGACGTAGCGCACCGGCGCCGGGGTGCCGCTGAGTTGGGAAAGGCGTCGATGACGTTGGCGAAGCCGTACTGGACGGTGCGTCTGTGCAGGGTGTCCTGGTCGATTTCGCCCGTGTTGAACGCGCGGCAGGCGTCCAGGAACCTGCTGTTGGCGGCGATGCCCTGTCGGTCGTGGTGCCTCAGGGCCTCACAGAGCAGTTCGGCGTACGGCGGCGCCAGCTCGTCGAGCGTGACGTGGGTGCGGCCGGTGGCGGCGGCCCGCAGCAGGGTCTCGCCGAAGGGGAACTTGTAGGTGGCCGAGTTGGCTCCGTACAGCACGATGGCGCGCCATACGCTCTCACCGGTGACCACGCCGCGTCGGTAATCCACCCGTGCAGTATTGATCAAGGGGGCGACATTTTGCACCAAAGACGGACAACGACCTATGGCAAGCTGGTCCGCGACCGGATTCCGGAGATCATCGAGGCCGAGGGGCTGACGGCCGGGGTGCGCGTCCTCGACGAGCGGGAGGTGGTTCCCGCGCTGGTCGCCAAGCTCGCCGAGGAGGCCGAGGAGCTACGCCAGGCCGGACCCGACGACCGTCTGGGCGAACTGGCCGACCTCCACGAGGTGCTGGCGGCTCTCGCCGGAGCACTCGGGTTCTCCGACGAGCAGGTCCGGGAGGCGGCACGCCGCAAACGGACCGAACGGGGCGGCTTCGGTCGCCGCCTGTGGCTCGACGAGGTGACGTCTCCCGGCGAGTCCGACGGGTGAGAGGCTCACGGACCAGAGCAGGTAAGGACCGTGGAGGAACTCCCACATCGGTTGTGGAGCTGAACGGCCCGTCCCGGAGAAGAGAAGGGACGGGCCATCAGCACGTCCGGAGACTCACACCTACGTAGACTCCGACGCGCCTGAACCGTGGTTCTACTGGCGGTCCAGGATCACCAGGGGGATTTCTCGGGGGGCTTTGGCCTGGTAGGTGTCGTAGAGGGGGAAGATCGAGGTCATCAGCCGCCACAGGTGGGGCTTCTCCTCGGCGGTGGCGACTCGGGCCCGGGCGGTGAACTTGTCCGGGCCTACCTGCACCGCGACCTCGGGGTCCTCGGTCAGGTTGAGATACCAGGCGGGGTGTCCCGCCGAGCCGCCGTTCGAGGCCACCAGCAGGTAGCGGCCCTCGTCCTCGCCATAGATCAACGCGGTACGGCGCAGCTTGCCGCTCTTCCTGCCCCGGGTGGTGAGCAGCAGGGTCGGAATCCCCTGGTAGATGTGGCCGTCCGCGCCGTCGGACTCGACGTAGCGGCGGATGTGCCTGGCCACCCAGTCCGTCGTGCTGTCGTACACCTCTGGATCCGTCATCTGGTTCCCCCTGCTGTGGTGAGGCTCGCGTGGAGGCGGTAGCGCCTGACCCCACTCTCCCGCACGCCGGGGAACTCCAGAACCCGTCGCCATTCGGGTGCGGAGCCGACGGTTCCCTGTCCGCTGTTCGCCAGGGCCTCCCTGTGGGACGCCTCGTCCGTCCATTCCGCGTAGTTGAGCACCCGGGTGCCGTCCAGGCTGACGTGGAAGTGGCCGGAGATCCCTCCGGGATGCGGGTCGGTCTCGGCGGCCAGCGCGTCGAAGACGGTGTCGATCCACCGTTCCTGCCGCCTCCGGTCGGGGCCGACGAACTCGACGGAGACGATGACAACGCACCCCGGCACCGGCGCGTCCTGCCTGGCCCCGCTGCGGTAGAGCCGGTAGGCGACCGGTTCGGCCCCCATCGTCGAGTGGGCTGCCGGAGGATCGATCGCCCACTGCTCGTAGACCAGGACGTCCTCGCCGTCGGTGCTCACGTAGGCGTTGACCGAGACGAGGTCCTCCGGCCACGGTCTGTCCTGCCAACTCGCCGTCACGGTCTCCAGCGGGGCGTGGTGGCGGGGCCAGTGGGCTGTCAGTACGGCACGGGCCTCGGGGTTGGCCGGGTCGGGATGAACAGGGGAGGTCATGACGCCTGCTTCCTCTCGGTGTACGGATTCCTGGCCCTGGCCTCCCTGAGCGCGTGTCCCCACCACAGGAGCTGGTCGAGCATGACCCCGGCCGCCGCGTCGCAACCATCGGGGTCCTTCGGCAGGCCGTCGGGGCCGAAGCGCTCCCAGGCGCCGTGGAAGCTGACCGTCTCGCGGACGGTGACCGCGTGCAGTTCGGCGAAGACCGCGCGGAGGTGTTCGACAGCCCGCAGGCCACCGGCCATGCCGCCGTAGGAGACGAAGCCGACCGGTTTGGCCTGCCACTGGGTGAAGTGCCAGTCGATCGCGGTCTTCAGGGACGCGGGGAAGCTGTGGTTGTACTCGGGGGTGACGACGACGAAGGCGTCCGCCGCCTCCAGCCTCGGGGTCAGTTTCGCCAGGGTCCGCGCGGCCTCGGGGCCCGGGGGCTGGCCGAAGGCGGGGAGCGCCTCGGGCAGTGGCGTGTCGGCCAGATCGACGAGGTCGACCAGGACGTCGTCGCGGTTTCCGGCCTGGGCGGCGAACCAGTTCGCCACGGTCGGCCCGAACCTGCCCTGCCTGACGCTGCCCACGATCACCGCAAGCCGCAACGGTTCCAATAATTTCATGACATGTCCTCCTCAGAAGAGTCCGTGAGGACAAGCCTCGAACTTAAACAAAGGTTGACGTCAAGTTAGTGTGGGCCGCATGACACGCGTCGAGGAGCTCACCGTGGGCGAGTTGGCCGCCCGCAGCGGTGTCCCCGCCTCCGCCCTGCGCTTCTACGAACGCCAGGGACTGATCCACAGCAGGCGCACCACCGGGAACCAGCGTCGCTACAGCGGGGGCACGCTGCGCAGGGTGGCCTTCATCCGCGCCTCCCAGAGCGTCGGCCTTCCGCTCTCCGCGATCGGCGAGGTCCTCGCCCTGGTCCCCGCCGACCACACGCCCACCCGGGAGTTCTGGGTGCGGGCCTCCGCGTGCTGGAGCGAACAGCTCAACGAGCGCATCGAACGCATGGAGCGGACGCGTGACCGGTTCACCGAGTGCGTCGGCTGCGGCTGCCTGTCGTTCGAGCGGTGTGCGCTGGTCGATCCCGGCGGGCTGGTCACGTGAGCCGTACGGTGACCGTCTGCGAGGCGCCCTCCTCGCCGGCGAGGCGGCCGAAGGACAGGGTGAGGCGTGGACCGGGGGTGGCGGCCTTCAGAAGGCGGGGAGTGCGGAGCACCTCGGCCACGGGGCGGTCCCAGGTGACGGTCAGCGCGTCCAGGTCGCAGCGCGGGTCGGAGACCGTGAGCGTGGCCGTACCGTCGCCGGGCTCCCTGACGAGGACCGCGCACGGGGCCGAGGCGGTCAGGGGCCCGACGGTGCCCGGCGTCCAGAAGTTGACGGCGGTCAGGCCGAGTGAGGGGACGTGGACGCCCTGCTGGAGAGCGGTGTTGGCGAGCACCCGCGCCCAGCCGGGGTCGGCGGCCCTGGCCCTGGTCGCCGAAGGGCTCGCGCCCGGCATGAGCAGATAGACGTAGCTCTCACCACGGGGATCGACGCCGTGGTCGAGCCAGAGGGTCGCGTAGCTTCGCCGTACCGAACCCGAGGCGTCGGAGCGCTCCTCGCGGAGGGTGCGCGGCCGGGAGCACGGCAGGACGTAGCCGCCGTGGCCCGCGATGTGCGCCCAGCCCGCTTCGGGGTCCACGGTGAGGGCGCCGGAGGTCCTGCGGTTGTCCACGACGGTCTCCACCGGGACGCCGTCGGCGCAGGTGATCCCGGCGCCCAGGCAGACCACCGCGTCGTCGAGGAAGAGCCACGTCTTGAAGGCTTCAAGCGTGCTCGCGAAGCCGTACAGGTGCTGGCCAATGGTCGCGTAAACACCGTCGCTCGCGCCGCCGACCCAGCGGCCAGGGGGGCAGGTGTCGCCCCAGCCCTCCCCCTCGCCGTCGGCCAGGCGCCGGGTCGAGACGGTCGTGCCGGGTAGCCGGTAGGGGTCCACGGTCTGCCAGAAGGAGTCGGAGTACTGGGCGCCGTGGCCCTCGGCCCACCAGGTGAGCATCCCCGAGCCGGTGTGCCAGCCACGGAGGTTCTCACCGTTGCCGTGTTCGTAGTGGCCGATCCGCCAGGAGGCCATGCTGAGCCCCGCGCACCAGCCCGGTCCACGATGGACGGCGCGGGCGCTCGCCGCCAGCAGGCGGTGCCCGGCGGGTTCGTCGAGGGCGGGCACGGTCTCGTCGTCCATGAGGGTCGCGAGGCGGGCGTGGAAGGCCAGGTCGTCGCGTTCGGCCTCGGCGAGCATGGGCCTGGCGGTGTCCCGCAGCGCCCAGCCCTTGACCATGCCCCGCCAGCGGTCCCGGTCGGCGGCCGGGGCGCTCTCCCCGAGCAGCAGGATCGCGGCGGCGATCGCGCGGCCCCTGTCGTGGTCGCCGTACGGCCTCCTGCCGACGGCCCGGCCGCTGACGAGATCCATGCAGAGGCCGTCGTGCACGACCGGCGCGAACGACCTGTCCACCATTTCGTGAATTATCCGGATGTTCGGGTCGGTGATCTCCCAGGGCGAGCCACGCAGTACGGCCAGCAGCGTGGCGACGCCGTTCAGCAGCGAGGCGCCGTAGGTCCCCTGATAGGGGACGAAGGTGTGCTGGACGAACGAGCCGTCCCGGTGGAAGCCGTCGCCCTCGGTGACGTGGCGCAGGACCGGGGACAGCGCCGAGACGGCAAGCGCCGCCCGGTCAGGGTCCGACCTGAGCATGGCGCGCAGCAGCATCACCGTGCACAGGTCCACCCGGTTGGCCCCGGTGCTGGTCCCGCCGTAGTCGGTCAGGCGGCGTTCCGGGACGAAGTGGTCGACCGCGTCGCGCAGCGCCCTGCTCCGCGCCTCCGTCAGGTGCGGGCCGACCAGCACGGCCGCGTCGAGGAGCGCCCTGGGGACGCCGATCTGCCAGTGCCACCAGTTGCCGGTCTGCGCGGCACCCTGGGCGTACACCCGGCGCCGGTAGTGGTCGACGCCCACGGCGACGGCCTCGGCCAGGCCCGCGTCCCCGGTCACCCCGGTCCCCGGCAGCGCGTAGGCGCGGGCCATGCTCCGCAGCCGCGCCGGGGTCGTGACGAACGACGGGAACGCCTGGTCGGGCCAGAGGGAGCCATCGGTCGGCGCCATGGCGTCCCGGTGCCTGGCCGCCTTCCTTCCCAGCCGCACCAGTCTCGTCCGGTACGGCTCCGCCTCCGGGTCGAACCCCGCCCCCGCCGTCACGTCCCGCCAGGTACGGCGAAGCCCGGCGAAGGCCTCGTCCCCGGGGTGTTCCCTGAGACGTACGAGCCTGCCGTCGGCCCCCAGGACGAGCGTCCCGGCCACGGCGACCCCGCCAAGCCGCAGGAACGCCCGCCGAGACCCCCAAGACACCCCCTGATTATCACGAAAAAAGCTGATAAATCACCCACGACCCGACCGTGGGGCGGGCAGCCGTACGAGGCGGAAAGGGTGAGCGGCCCGACCGGCGTGAGAAAAGACCGGCGTCACGGGACGCGGGCTCAGGGGCGGTCGCCCAGCCAGAGTTCGATGAGGCGTTCGGTGTCGGGGGTGCGCGGGGTGACGCTCCGCTCCCGGTGGTCCACCTCTACTCTCACGGGCCGCAGGTCGGGGACCCGCCCGCTGGCGAGCGCGTCCGGCTCGGGCAGTTGCTCGTACGGCCCCGGGCACCACCAGTAGACCTGCGCGGTGAGGGCGTTGTCCCCCTTCTCGACGTGGGTCGCGGCGAGTTCCTGCATGGCTTCGAGGGCCGCGACGATGTGGGTGTCGCCGATCTCGTGGACGATCAGGTACTCCGGGACGGGGAAGGCGACAAGCGCGCCGTACGGGGCGGATCCGACGTGGCGCCTGAGCACGTGGACGTGAGAGCCGATGTAGCGGTGGGTCTCCCCGACGTGCGTGATCGGGACGCCCCAGACCGCGTCGGTCTTGGCGTAGTGCGGCTCCCTGGTCAGGGAGGCGTGCAGCGCGGCGCCGAAGACCTGCTCCTGCGGCCTGTCTCCGAGGTGGACGCGGTTGAGCGGCACGATCGAGTCGGGGGTGTCGACGACCACCGTCTCGACGAGTCCCGGGGCGAGCGGGCGGGTCAGCAGGGCGTCCCGCAGGCCGGGCGGCTCGGCCAGCGCCTCCTCGGTGTAGACGCGCATCCGCAGGGACCCCTCGGCCAGCAGCCGTTCGATGTCGGGCGACGGCCGCGCCTCGGCGCGGACCGACCGCGCGAACCCCCGGGCGAAGTGCGCGGCGAATCCCGGCAGGTCGGCCGGGGGGATCTCGGCGGCGTGGACGCGCCACTCGCCGATGTCCACGGTGAGGTCGCCGTCCGGACGGCTGACGGCGACGGTCGCCGGGCCGGTGAGCCTGCCCGTGACGCCCTCCTCGGCCAGGGCCCTGAGCAGGCCTTCGCCGATGGCATCGTGGGACATGGGTTCTCCGATCAGAGAGGACCGATGACGGCTGTGTCGCCCCCGTTGGCACAGCGTCACGGGCCGGGCATCGGTCGCCGGTTACTACATAACCCGGGCATTATGCCGCTTCCGCCGACCAGACGATCATCAAGAAGTCCCCTGGACGGGGGACGGCCGATCATCCGCGTGACGGACGACCCTCCCCACCTCCCCCGCCTAGCCTTCACGGCGTCGGACCGCATCGGGCGGTCCACGGGAACAACAGGAAGGCAGGGACGACGTGAGCAAGTCGCGCACCACGCTCGACGACATCGCGGCCCTCGGCCCCGAGCTCGACGAGAACCAGCTCCTCCAGGTCAGCGGCGGCGCGAAGAGCCAGGTGATCGTGATCCACGGCAACCACAGCCACACCTCCGGCGACAGCTGATCGATCCGCCACGGGGACGCGTGGGACCGCGTCCCCGTGCGGGGACTCCAGATGATCCTCGTTCTGACCTCAGCCGGGGACGACCACGCGGACCAGGTGGTCGGCCTCCTCACGTCCGCGGGCGCGGACGTCGTCGTCTTCGACCCCGCCTCCTACCCGGCCCGCGCGAGCGTGGAGATCGGCCTTTCACGTGACGGCTCGACCCGCAGGGTGCTCGACACCGGGGAGCGCGGGGTCGTGCTGGACGAGCTGACCTCGCTCTGGTACCGCAGGCCGCTGCCCCCTGCCGCGAGCCCGGCCCACCCGGAACAGGTGAGGGCCTACGTGGAGCAGGAGTGCCTGGCCGTGACCGAGGGGCTGTGGGACGGCCTCGGCTGCCTGACGGTTCCCGCCCCGAGGTCGGTCCTCGACCGGGCCGGGCGCAAGCCGTACCAGCTCGAACAGGCTCGGCTGCTCGGCTTCGCGCTGCCGGAGACGCTGGTCACCACCGATCCCGACGCCTTCCTCGACTTCTACGACCGGCACGAGGGCCGGGTGATCACCAAGCCCGTGCACGGCAACCGGTTCGAGGCGGACGGGGAGTGGCTCGGCCGGTTCGCGGCGCCCGTCACCCCCGTGGACGTGGCGCACGCCGACGCGCTGCGGCTGTGCCCGGTCATCGTCCAGGCCTACGTGCCCAAGGAGGTCGAGGTCCGGGTGACCGTGGTCGGAAGGCGGGTCTTCGCGGCGGAGATCCACTCCCAGGTGAGCAACCACACGCGCTACGACTGGCGGCACTACGACCCGGGCGTCACCCCCATCAGGCCGCACGAGCTGCCCGGGGAGGTCGCCGCGCGGTGCGTGCGGCTGGTCGAGCGGCTCGGGCTCACCTACGGCGCGATCGACCTGATCCTCACCCCTGACGGCCGCCACGTCTTCCTGGAGATCAACCCGAACGGCCAGTTCCAGTGGATCGAGGCCGCCACGGGACTTCCCGTCGCGGCCGCGATCCGCGACCTGCTCATGAACGGACTGACGTGATGACGGACGGCCGGACCCTGGCGCAGGCGCTCCGCGTGCTCACCGACGGCGCCGACCTGGACGCGTTCCGGGCCGCCAACCCCGATCTGCGGGTACGGCTGGTCGCCCAGCGGGAGGAGTTCGACGGCTCCCTCCAGCACGCCCTGCTCCTCAAGGGGCCGGACGGCTCGACCGTCTCCCTGTCGTGGTCCCCCGACCTGGGGCTGCCCTGGCCGCTGCGCGGTGTGCACCGGGCGGGCGAGCACCTGCTGCTGCGGGTCAACGGCGTCGAGACCCCGGTCGCCAGGGCCGTCGCCTGCCTGGACTTCGTCTGGGACGAACGCGGGGTCGCCGACCGCCTGGTGACGGACTGCCTGGTCCGGGAGGCGCTTGAGGAGGAGCCGGAGCCGGTCTCCGACGCGGAGCTGCAGCGGGCGATGGACGCCTTCCGCAGGGCGCGCGGGCTGCTGACCGGCGCCGAGACCCGGGCCTGGATGGAACGCAACCACCTCTCCCACGCCGAGCTTGAGGAGCTGGTCGCGGTCGAGGCCTCGGTCGCCCGGCTGCGCTCGCGGATCGCCGCGGATCACGTCGAGGACTGGTTCGCCGCCCACGGTCACAACCTCGACGTCGTACGGCTGGCCAGGGTCGTCCTCGTCCCCGGCACACCCCTCACCGGCGACGGCTTCCTCGGCGACGTCGAGAGGGCGTTCGCGCGGGGCCAGGCCGTACCGGGTGAGACGTTCGTCGCCGCGCGCAGGCGCGAGCTGGTCGCGGAGCTCGGCGAGGAGGCGGCCGGGACGGTCATGTCCGCCGCGCCGGGGACGCTCGCGGGCCCCTTCCCCACGGACCGGGGAGAGCTGACGGTCAAGGTGCTGGCGGTCGAGCCCGCCGTGCTCGACGACGCCGTCCGCGACCTCGTCGAACGGGAGATCTTCGCCGGGTGGATCGAGCGGCGCAGACGCGCGGCCAAAGTCGAGTGGTTCTGGGGTACGGCGGAGCGCACCGGTAACGTGCCGGGAAATCAGCCCGAAAGGTAAGGGGAGAGCGCCCGGAGCGCGGGGGAGGAAAGCACCGGAACACGGACGGAAACCCGTGACGAGGAGACCCCGATGACCTTACTGACCGTCTGGGCCGACAATGACCCGGACACCGTGATCGCCAGGACCGAGGACGCCGAGGAGATCGCCGACGCGCTCAAGCCGTACGGGATCAGGTTCGAGCGGTGGGGGCCGGTCAGGGACCTGCCTGCCGAGCCGACCCCGGAGCAGGTGCTCGACGCCTACCGCGACGAGGTGGACCGGGTGATCGGGCAGGAGGGATACGTGCTGGTCGACGCGGTGCGCATGACGCCCTCCGACGACCCCGGGTGGGTGGAGCAGGCCGCGCTGGCGCGGGAGAAGTTCCTCTCCGAGCACACCCACGCCGACGACGAGGACCGTTTCTTCGCCAGGGGCGCCGGGGTGTTCTACCTGCACCTCGACGAGCGGGTCTACGCGGTGCTGTGCGAGGCGGGCGACCTGCTCAGCGTGCCCGCCGACACGACGCACTGGTTCGACATGGGCACCCGGCCCGACTTCGTGGCGATCCGGTTCTTCCACGACGAGGACGGCTGGGTCGGTGACTTCACCGGCAGTCGGCTGGCCGACGACTTCGCGGACTTCGACACGCTGATCGCCACCCGCTGACCACGGCGTCACGGCTCGGTGTTCGGGCGCAGTTCGGCGTTGAGGCGCAGGGCCTCTTCGAGCTGGTCCTCAAGGGAGATGATGCGGCAGGCCGCGTCGAGCGGGGTGCCCTGGTCGAGCAGCCTGCGGGCGCGGGCGGCCAGACGGAGCTGGCGGCGGGAGTATCTCCGGTGGCCCCCGGCGGAGCGGAGGGGTTCGATCAGTCTGGCGGCGCCCAGGCTGCGCAGGAACGCCGGGGTGACGCCGAGGATCTCGGCGGCCCGTCCCATGCTGTAGGCGGGGTAGTCGTCGTCGTCGAATCTGTCGGACAGCGCTTCTCCCATCGCACCTTCCGTGACGTGTGTCAGGCCCCGGTGCGCGCGAAGCACCGGGGCCCGAAGAGTTCAACACCATCTACCGGCTATCTTGCCGGTTTTTCTTGACCGCACACGCCCTCATGGAAGGCAGGGCGGGCGGGAACCGTCTGTGAGTAACCGAGGGACCACCTCCCGAGCCGTGGGTCTGTGGCGTGGTGTTCGTCTCCCCTTTCCCACGTTCCGCGGCGCCGTTGGCACGGGCGGGACCGTGTCGCGAAGTCCCGCGCGACCGGTGGCCTCCGGCGTCGCACGGCGTTTCGTCACTCGTCACGGTCGGCTTTCGCTTTCCGTGACACCACAAACCCTACGTTCCATAGGGTCAAATGTCTACATTGGACACAGCAGGTTTACCCCAATCATTCCTCGGTACGGCGTGCGCCGAGGGACAGGCTGGCTAGCAGGCCGACCGCGAGGAAACCGGCAGCCCCGAAGGCCGCGTAGCGCGTGCCGACCGCGAAGGACTCCTTGGCCGCCTCGGCGACCCCGGGCATCCGGGACAACCCGGCGATGGCCCCTCCCGCGCTGCTCTGCACGGCCGTGACGATCTGCTCCCGCCGTACCGGATCGATGCCGTCGGCCTGGCTCAGCCGGTGGTCGAGGTCGGCGCTGAGCCCGCCGAAGAGCAGCGTGCCGAGTACGGCGATGCCCAGCGCGGAGCCGATCTGCCTGACCGTGCTCTGCGTGCCCGACCCCTGACCGCTGCGCTCGACCGGGACCTCGGCCAGCACCACCCCGGTGAGCTGGGCGGTGGCCAGCCCGATGCCCATGCCGTAGCAGAACAGAAACGGCACCGGCAGCGCCCACGGGGTGTCCGCGGAGATCACCAGGCCGAGTCCGGCGATCCCGGCGATCTCCAGTGCCAGGCCGAGCCGTACCACGAAGGCAGCTCCCCTGGCCCGGGACAGCGGGGAGGCGAACGCGCTCGCGGCGAAGGAGCCGACCGCGAGCGGCAGCAGGGCGACGCCCGTCTGCAGCGGCGAGTAGCCCAGGACGAACTGCATCCACAGCGGCAGCGCGAACAGCACGCCGAACTCACCGAGGCTGACGATCAGCGCGGCGATGTTGCCGTTGCGGAAGGAGGTGATGGACAGCAGCGACAGGTCGAGCAGGGCGACCCGGCCCCGGCGGGCCCGTCCTCGTTCGACCAGCACGAAGGTGGTCAGGGCCAGCGCGGAGGCGGCGAAGGCGACGGGCACGGGCGACAGCGCGAACGGCCAGCGCCAGCCGCCGACGGTGAAGGGCTCGACGGACCGCCACCAGCCGTAGACCCGGCCCTCGACCAGCCCGAAGACCAGCAGGCCGAACCCGAGCGTCGAGAGCACGGCGCCGCCCAGGTCCGCGCCCCGCTGACCGTCCGACTCCCGCGACTCGGGCACGAACACCAGCACCCCGGCCAGTACGGCGACCGCGACGGGGATGTTGATCCCGAAGGCCCAGCGCCAGGACAGGTCAGTGGTGAGCCAGCCGCCGACCAGCGGCCCGAGGGCGGCCATCCCGCCGATCGTGGCGCCCCAGACGGCGAACGCGGTCGCCCTGTCCCTGCCGCGGAAGCCCGCGTTCAGCAGCGAGAGCGTGGTGGGGAAGATCATGGCCCCGCCGACGCCCTGCAGGATCCTGGACCCGACGAGCATCGGCCCGCTGACGGAGGCGGAGGCCAGCAGGGACGTCAGCGCGAACAGCGTGACCCCGGTCAGCAGCAGCCTGCGCCTGCCCAGCCGGTCGGCGAGCCTGCCGAAGGTGAGCAGCAGCGCGGCGAAGACCAGCGCGTAGGATTCCTGGATCCACTGCGCGTCCGTTGAGCTGAGCCCGAGGTCGCCGATGATCTGTGGGACGGCCACGTTGGTGATCGTCGTGCTGGAGATGATCATCGCCACGGCCAGCGCGATGAAGGCGAGCCCGGCCCACCGCGCCCGCCCCTTCGCCTCGGCCGTCTCCGGTGGCGCCGTCACGCCCACGTGTCCTCCCATGTGTCCCGCTTCGAGATGGAAATACTAAGTACCCTTAGCATCCTTCGGATAGCGTGGGCGGACGGTTTCTTTCGAGGGTTCTTTCGAGCGGGGTTCCATGGACGATCACGCCTCGTGGGCGACCGGCCGCCTGCTCCTGGTCGCCGCGCGCCTGGTCGAACGCGAGTGGAACGCCGTGCTCGCCGAGCGTGGCCTGACCCACGCGGGCTTCCTGGCCCTGCACGTCCTGCAGGACGGCCCACGGACCCAGCGGGAACTCGCGGCCCGCACCTACGTCGAGGAGCAGACGATCAGGCCGGTGCTCGACCGGCTCGAACGCGACGGTCACATCGCCCGCGAACGTGACACGGCCGACCGGCGCCGGGTGATGGTGACCCGTACCGACCTGGGAAAGCGGACCTACGCCGAGATCATGGAGGGAGACCCGGCCGAGCGGATCATCGCCGACCGGGTCGAGGACCCCGAGGCGCTGCGCGCCGAGCTCATCCGGCTGATCACCGGGATCCGGGACCGCTGAACGGCCGGTGGCCCCGTTCCCGAGGCCACCGGCCGGTGGATTACTTCTCCGACGTGTAGCTGACGAAGGAACGTTCCGGCTTCAGCGTGACGGCGTTGTAGCACTTGACGCCGTTGACGATGGCGTCGTTCGGCGGGGTCACCCAGAGCTTGTAGATGTTGCAGTACTCGGGCCCGGGACCGAACGCGGTCACCTGGACGTGGTCACGCAGGTAACCGATCTTGGGGAAGGTCACCTGACGGCCGGGGGCGAAGTTCTGGATGGTGTTCCCTCCGGGCACCAGGGTGTTGAAGTTGATCCCCGCGGGAGTCGGCGCGTACGGCCCGGCCGCCGTGGGGTTGGTGTCGAGGACGTAGCCGAAGAACCGGGGCGGGACCGCGGCGCCGGTGATCGCCCGCTGGCGCTGGTAGGTCAGCGTCCAGCCGGTCCTGATCGGCCGGTTCGTCGCGTCGTGGCAGATCACCTTCACGTTCTGCGCGCTGGTCGCCGACCCCCACGAGCCGACCTTGCAGCGGGCGGGCTGCTGCGGGTCGACGGCGGTCACCTGGAGACCACCCTCGGGACCGGCCGAGCCGAGCCCGGGAAGGGTGACGCCCCAGACGCCGGTCCCACTCGGCGTGACGGTGTTGACGCCACCGGCCGAGTTGAACTGCGTGACGATCCCACCGCCGTTGTAGTGGATGTAGCCGAGCGCCTGCGGAGCGGGGAGCGTTCCACTGCTGGTCTCGTAGACGATGGTGAACGGGGTGAAGACGGGGGCGCCGCCGTACTTGTAGCACTGGACGACCGCGACCTCGTCGGCACCCGAGGGGCCCCAGTTCTGGAGCTGGCACCACTCGGCGTTCGGCGAGACGGCGGTCACGTGCGCGACGCCGCCCCGGGCCGCGATGGTCGGGAAGACGACCTTCACCTGGCCCGTCGAGCCCGCCGAGACGGTGACGTTCGACCCCGACGACCAGCTTCCCGCCTGGTGGGCCAGGTTGGGGACGCCGGAGAAGACGTCGACGAAGGCGAATCCCCAGCGGTCGGGAACTGCGGCCTGGGCGGTCGTGGCGGGGACGAGCCCGGCGAGGAGTGCGACGACGCCGCACAGGACTCCGAGAAAGGGTTTTCTCAACCGGCGCATACGGTTCTCCATCTTTTCTGGGGGGTGTGATGGCATATGGGAGCGACACCGGTTGACTCCGGTGCTCATCAGGGGGGGGTGGAAGACGCGGATCCTTGGCCTCTGCGCCATTGATAACCCAGTTAGAGCCCGGAGAAAAGACCCAAAAAGGCACACGACGCCCTTAATTCCAACTGGTAATCCGCCAGCGGCAAAAAAGCGGCGTCGGCCTGTCAACTTCGGATATAACCTGGTTGAATCCCCCTGTCGAATACCCGGTTTTTCCTGACGGTCAGATCGTGAAGTAAACCCGGACGGTCGTGCCGTCCTCGCCGGTGTGGACGCGGACGAGATCGCTGAGCAGGTTGGTGACGAGCAGCCCGCGTGAGCCCCGCAGCCGGGGATCGACGGGCCCGCGCCCGGCGAGGGGGTCGGTGATGCGCCCGGCGTCCCTGACGTCCATCACGACCTGGCCGCCCTCGGTCCACACCCGCAGCACTCCCCCGCCGCCGCCGTGGCCGAGGCTGTCGGCCACCAGCTCACCGGCGATCAGCCGCAGGTCGCCGAGGCGCTCGCCGGAGAGCCCGGCCCTGGAGGCGCGCCCCGCGGCGAACTCCCGTGCCCGTCCCGGATCGCCGTCCCCGCTCCCGAAGGTGAGCGTCTCGGCCGTCTCGGGGTCGGGCAGTGCCCTGTTGGCGTCGCGGATGGCGCGTTCCGGCGCGTAGGCCTCGCTGAGCCGCAGCCCGGAACCGTCGAGCAGGACGGGGTGGGTCGTCTCGGCGTCCCTGACGACCCCGGGTGCCAGGGCGTCGGCGTCGTAGGGACACATGATCGTGACGGCCCTGCCGGGAAAGGCCAGGTTGACCAGGGCCTCGTGCTGGAGACAGGCGGGATACTCGGTGAGCGAGCGCCCCGGCCAGACCGGCTCCCCGACGATCCGCACCCTGCGGCCCTCGTGCGGGTCGGCGAAGGCACGCAGCACCCCGGGGATGATGCGTCCCGGGTTACGGCCCTCCCTGGTCATGTCGAGGAAGCACACCGCCGACGCCTGCGGACCGAGCCAGGCCCGCAGCAGCCTGAGGTTCCGCTCGGGGACGGCGACCGCGACGGGCTCTCCGGCCGCCAGTCCGCCCCGGATGAACGGCAGAGTCGCCTGGAGATACTCGTGGTCGCCCCGATAGAACAGGGCAGGATGGACGAAAGGATCGAGATCGGCTGTCGCGGTGTCCATCACGCCTCCGCGCCGACCGATGAGGGGTGAGCGGGCGCAGGTCCCGGCTCTGGCCGAATTGCCATGGCGATGATCCTGAACTAGAGAAGGGGTACCGTCCAACGTACCCCCTGCCGCCTTTCTCGGCGAAGCCGACGACCGCCAAAGGACATCCCAAAAGCAGCCCTACCTGCCCTTTTCCCGACATTTCCTGCTATCGACCATTCCGGCGGGAACACTCGGGAATTTCGGCCTGCCGTACAGCAGGCATATGCGACAAAATTATGACTATGCAAATTTTGATCATCGGCGGCACCAGGTTCGTCGGACGGCACATCACCGAGGCCGCCCTCGCGGCGGGGCACGAGGTCTCCCTCCTGCACCGGGGAAGGACCGGGGCCGACCTGTTCCCCGAGGCCGAGCACCTGACGGCCGACCGCAACGCCGACCTGTCGCTCCTGCGGGACCGGGCCTGGGACGCGACGATCGACGTCAGCGCCTACCTGCCCGCCCAGGTCGACTCCCTCGCCGACGCGCTGTCCACCGGGCGCTACGTCCTCATCTCCAGCACCGCCGTCTACACCCCTCCCGCCTCCCCCGGCTTCACCGAGGACTCACCGCTGGCCGAGTTCGACGGCCCGGTCCCCACCGAGGTGACCGTCGAGACGTACGGCGCGCTGAAGGTGCTGTGCGAGCGGACCGCCGCCGCCAGGTTCGGCGAGAACGCCCTGGTCGTACGGCCGACCTATGTGGTCGGTCCCCACGACCACACCGGACGCTTCACCTACTGGGTCAACCGGATCGCCGAGGGCGGCGAGGTCCTGGCGCCCGGCGACCCCACGGACCCGATCCAGGTGATCGACGCCCGGGACATGGCCTCGTGGATCGTCGGCCTGCTCGACCGGCCGGCAGGTCCCACTGTCTTCCACGCGGTCAGCCCGGCTCCGCCGTACTCCTTCAAAGACATGCTGGAGGCGATCCTGGCCGAGGTCGGACCGCCAGGGACGACCCTGACCTGGGTCGGCGCGGACTTCCTGTTCGCCGAGGGGGAGGATGGCACGTCCCTGCCGCTGTGGTCGGAGGGCGACAGGTGGATGACCGTCAACACCGCCGACCCGGCCGCCGCCCGCGCCACCGGACTCGACCCACGCCCGCTCAGCCGTACGGTCCGTGAGATCCGCGCCTCGGAGGCCGGGTTCTCGACGGAGAGCACGATCACCCAGGAGCGGGAAAACGAGTTGCTGACCAGGTGGCACTCACGCTGAACTCAGACCGAACCGGTAGCTCCCCAATAAATATGAGTGAGTGAGTCACTCACTCATATAGGGTGATTCGCGTGATCTCTACCTCTCCGCGTGCCGCGCCACTCCCCCCGGACGAACGGCGGGCCGCGCTCATCGCCTCCACCCTCGCGCTGATCCTCGCCGAGGGCCCGGATGTGAACACCCGGCAGATCGCCCAGGCGGCCGGGGTGGCGGAGGGGACGATCTTCCGCGTCTTCGCCACCAAGGACGAGCTGGTCAGGGCGGCCATCACCAGCGCCTTCGACTCCACGGCGCTGATCCGCGACCTGACGGCCATCGACCGTACGGCTCCGCTCGGGGCACGCCTCGTCACCGCCGTCGAGATCCTGCAACGCCACACGGTGCGTGTCTTCCGGCTGGTCGACGCGCTGGGCGTCGAGGCGATCACCAAGTACGACCGCGAGCGCAGGGCGCAACTCGGCGAGGACGACTGCGACGACCCGCGTGCCGTCATCAGGCAGACGATCGTCAACCTGATCGTCCCCGACCGCGACCTGCTGCGCTGCACCGCCCAGGAGGCGGCACGGCGCCTGCACCTGCTGACCGCCGCGGGCAGCCACCCCAAGCTCGTCGAGAACGACCCCCTGGCTCCCACGGAGATCGTCTCCATGCTGCTGGACGGCATCCGCCAACGGCGTGACGACGACCTCCTCCTCCCAGAACGTGGAGACCCCCATGCTGAGTAGGCTGCTCCGCACGCACCTACGGCCCTACACCTCGACCCTGATCGCCGTCATCGTCCTGCAGCTGATCAGCACCATCACCTCGCTGTACCTCCCGAGCCTCAACGCCGACATCATCGACCGGGGCGTCGCCACCGGGGACACCGGCTACATCCTCACCGCGGGCGGCTGGATGCTGGCCGTCTCCCTCGTGCAGATCGCCTGCTCGATCGCCGCGGTCTACTACGGCGCCCGCGCCGCGATGGGCTTCGGCCGCGACGTCAGGGCCGCCGTGTTCCACCGGGTGAACGGCTTCTCCAGCAGGGAGCTGTCCCACTTCGGCGCCCCCTCGCTGATCACCCGCACCACCAACGACGTCCAGCAGGTCCAGATGCTGGTGATGATGACCTGCACCATGCTGGTGGCCGCGCCGATCATGTGCGTCGGCGGCGTCATCATGGCGCTGCGTCAGGACATCGGCCTGTCCTGGTTGATGCTGGTCTGCGTCCCGGTGCTGCTGGTCACGATCGGCCTGCTCGTCTCCCGCATGGTCCCCCAGTTCCGCGCCATGCAGACCAGGATCGACACGGTCAACCGGGTGCTGCGCGAGCAGCTGACCGGCATCCGCGTCGTGCGCGCCTTCGTCAGGGAGCGTGAGGAGACCCGGCGCTTCGCCGAGGCGAACGACGAACTGACCGCGACCGCGCTGCGCGTGGGACGACTGACCGCGCTCATCTTCCCCCTCGTCATGCTGATCCTCAACGCGTCGAGCGTCGCCGTGCTCTGGTTCGGCGCCTTCCGCGTGGACAGCGGGGAGATGCAGGTCGGCGCGCTCACCGCCTTCCTCATGTATCTGATCCAGATCCTCGGCGCGATGATGATGGCCACCTTCATCTCGATCATGATCCCGCGCGCCGCGGTCTGCGCCGAGCGCATCGGCGAGGTGCTGCGCACCGACTCCTCCGTGCCGCCGCCAACCGATCCGGTACGGCGGGTGCACACGCACGCCGAGCTCGAACTGCGTGACGTCGGGTTCCGCTACCCGGGCGCCGCGGCACCGGTGCTGTCCGGCGTCTCCTTCCGCGTCACCGCGGGGCAGACGACCGCCGTCATCGGCAGCACCGGGGCGGGCAAGACGACGCTGATCTCCCTCGTCCCCCGCCTCTTCGACGCCACCGAGGGCACCGTGCTGGTGGACGGAGTGGACGTGCGCGACCTCGACCCCGCGATGCTCTGGACGCGGATCGGCCTGGTGCCGCAGAAGCCGTACCTCTTCACCGGCACCGTCGCCAGCAACCTGCGCTACGGCAACCCCGAGGCGACCGACGAGGAGCTGTGGGAGGCCCTTGAGGTCGCCCAGGCCCGTGACTTCGTCGAGGCGATGTCCGAGGGACTCGACGCGCCCATCGTCCAGGGCGGCACGAACGTCTCCGGTGGCCAGCGTCAGCGCCTCTCGATCGCCAGGGCGTTGGTCAGCAGGCCCGAGATCTACCTGTTCGACGACTCGTTCTCCGCCCTCGACCTGGCGACGGACGCCCGGCTGCGCGCCGCCCTGCGCCCGCGTACCGCCGACGCCGCCGTCGTGATCGTCGGCCAGCGGGTCTCCACCATCGCCGACGCCGACCAGATCGTCGTCCTCGACGACGGCGTGGTCGTCGGCAGGGGAACCCACGACGAACTGCTCGACTCCTGCCCGACCTATGTCGAGATCGTCGAGTCCCAGCTCACCGAGGAGAGGGCGGCATGAGCGGCAACCAACAGGCGACGCCCGCGCGTCCCCGTCCCCCCGCGGGCGGCAGCCCCTTCGGCCGCAACCCCTTCGGCGGCGGGATGCCGACCGAGAAGTCGATGAACTTCGGCCCCTCCATGCGCCGTCTCGTACGGCGGCTCGCCCCGGAGCGCACCCGGCTCTTCGCGGTGATCGGCCTGGCCGTGATCAGCGTGGTCTTCGGCGTCATCGGTCCCAAGATCCTCGGTCAGGCCACCGACCTGATCTTCAGCGGCGTGATCGGCAGGCAACTGCCCGCGGGGACGACCACGGAACAGGCGGTCCAGGCCGCCCGCGCCTCGGGCAACGAGAACTTCGCCGCCATGCTCGCCGGGATGCACGTCGTCCCCGGCCAGGGCATCGACTTCGGCGCGCTGGCCACGGTCCTGTCCTGGGCCCTGGCTCTCTACGTCGCGGCGTCGGTCTTCGGCTGGCTGCAGGGCTACCTGCTCAACGACGTGGTGCAGCGGACGGTGTTCCGGCTGCGCTCCGACGTCGAGGACAAGCTCAACCGGCTCCCCCTGCGCTTCTTCGACGGCCAGCCGCGCGGCGAACTCCTCAGCCGGGTCACCAACGACATCGACAACGTCTCCCAGACCCTGCAGCAGACGTTGAGCCAGTTGCTGACCGCGCTGCTGACCGTGGTCGGCGTGCTGGTAATGATGTTCGTGATCTCCCCGCTGCTCGCGCTGATCGCCCTGGTGACCATCCCGATCTCGACGATCCTCACCGGGCAGATCATGAAGCGCTCGCAGAAGCTGTTCGTCGCGCAGTGGACGCACACCGGCACCCTGAACGCCCACATCGAGGAGGCGTTCACCGGCCACGAGCTGGTGAAGGTCTTCGGCCGTGGCCCCGAGGTCGAGGAGGTGTTCCGCACCAGGAACGAGGAGCTGTTCAAGGCCAGCTTCGGCGCCCAGTTCATCTCCGGGATCATCATGCCGACGATGATGTTCGTCGGGAACCTCAACTACGTCGCCATCGCGGTCGTCGGCGGCCTGCGGGTCGCCACGGGGTCGATGAGCCTGGGCGACGTGCAGGCGTTCATCCAGTACTCCCGGCAGTTCACCCAGCCGCTGACCCAGGTCGCCTCCATGACCAACCTGCTGCAGTCCGGGGTGGCCTCGGCCGAACGGGTCTTCGAGCTGCTCGACGCCGAGGAGCAGACCCCCGACCCGGCCAACCCGGTGCCCCCGACCGTACGGCGGGGCCGCGTCGAGTTCGAGCACGTCTCCTTCCGCTACGAGGCCGACCGTCCCCTCATCGAGGACCTGTCCCTGGTGGCCGAACCCGGGCACACGGTCGCCATCGTCGGCCCGACCGGCGCCGGCAAGACCACCCTGGTCAACCTGGTCATGCGCTTCTACGAGCTGGACGCGGGCCGCATCACCCTCGACGGCGTGGACATCACCGCGATGCGCCGCGACGACCTGCGCTCCCACGTCGGCATGGTACTCCAGGACACCTGGCTGTTCGGCGGGACCATCAGGGAGAACATCGCCTACGGCAACCCCGGGGCGACCGAGGAGCAGATCCAGGCCGCCGCGCGGGCCACCTACGTCGACCGGTTCGTCCGCTCCCTGCCCGACGGCTACGACACCGTGATCGACGAAGAGGGAGGCAACATCAGCGCCGGTGAACGCCAGCTGCTGACCATCGCCCGCGCCTTCCTGTCCAACCCGTCCCTGCTGATCCTCGACGAGGCGACCAGCGCCGTGGACACCCGCACCGAGGTCCTGGTCCAGCACGCCATGGCCGCACTGCGCTCCGACCGCACCAGCTTCGTCATCGCCCACCGCCTGTCCACCATCCGCGACGCAGACCTGATCCTGGTGATGGAGGAGGGCAGCATCGTCGAACAGGGCACCCACGAACAACTCCTCACCACCCAGGGCCCCTACCACCGCCTCTACTCAGCCCAGTTCACCGGCGCCCTCGTCCCCGCCGACACCGAATCATCCACCTGACCCCCGCCGGGCCGTACGGCCTGGCCCGATCATGCGAAGTGGCGGTCACCCCCGTGGGGACCGCCACTTCGGCTTCTAGTCGTCTCCGAGGGCGGGCAGTACCGAGAAGCAGGTCAGACGACGCAGGGAGCGGCGTGTCCCGCGAACGTCGAGATCACCTGTCGCGGTGACCTCAAGGCCGGTCTTGTGCGCCTGCACCGCGAGGTTGTAGTCGGACTCGTCAAGCTCGACGCGGAACCTTCTCGTCTCACCCGTGTCGTCGTCGACTCCCTGGATGACGACTTCCCCTTTTCCGTACTTCCTCTCCCGGAACAGGCGGACGACCAGGCCGCTGACCGTGATCCCGGCTCTCGGTTGTTTCGTCCGTAGAAAGTCCGCGGCCTCCCCGAGGATTCTCTGCTGACCCGGCGTTATCTTCAGACGCGTGGGCTCATGGGATCCGGGAGCGAGTGGAGACTGTGAGAACCGGATCTGGTACACATCGTGATCCGGCCCTCCGAGAAGGCTCAGCGCTTCCAACTCGGTGGCATTCGGAGAAGCCTGACCGAGTTGCCCGAAAGCCGAAAGGGGTTTGTCCCCCTCGCCGACTTCCTCCGCCAGACGCCGTGCCCGCTGAGCCGCGGCGAGCATTCTGCTCGTCACCTTACGACCGAAGGGCCGAGGAGGAATGTCCAGCAGGGATTCCTGACCGGCCGCGGAGGCGGTCGCCCCTTCCGTGTACGCGTCCACCAGTGGAAGGGCCAGGGAGAGCACGAAACTTCCCGGCTGGGTGGAAATACGGGTCTGCGCCGCATAGGACTCCGCCCGTTGCGGACGCCGGGGAGGCAGCACGAGATAGTCGGCGTCCAGCGCCGTGGCCGAGGCCACCACGTAGTTCCGCAGGGCCGATATCGCGGAATGCGCCAGGAACAGTGGTGCCTCCCCGGCCGGAGCGTCCGGCGTCAGCCGTACCGACACATTGTCCGCACCACCGAAGCTCATGTCCGCGGAAACTTCCTGGGGAAGGCGACGCTCCACGTAAGCGAGCGTTCGCAACGCCTCGTCCGCCCGCTCGGCGTAGTCGCGGACCTCCTGCCTGTTCGGGAGAACGATCCGCATCATCGTTTCCATGTCGGATCGCACCGGCCGCCACAACGTGGTCCGGCCGTCGTCGTCTTCGAGAGTCCACCCGGAACCGCGCAGATAAGCGACGAAGACGGCCAGGCTGGGAAACGCCGCCGCCTCTTCCACAAGACTTTCCCCTGGTCCACCCACTACAACTCCCACGCGTCGACGTCAGGCACGGGGGTGGATCTACGGACTCCGTAGGTCCTGAGCATCATGAGAAGCCCGTCGCGGTCCAGAGTGTTCTCCGCTGGAAGGCAGACGACCTGGGTCTTCGCGTTGTCGGACGCCGACAAGCCCTCCAGTGAGACCCATGCTCCACGACCGACCAGAAGGGTTCCCTCGTCGTAGAGGCGCACGTTCTCGCCATTCTTCGACAGACCGATGACGGCGAGTATTCTCCTGACCGAATGGTCGATTCGCCGCAGCACGTCATAGGTCTCGATATCCAGGTCATAGTAGTAATCACCGTCGCCCGACCGACGAAGGTCCACCGTGGTCTTGACCTGCACGAGAACGGCGGGATTGTACGTGCCCTGCTCAACGCCGCGAAGAAAAAGCTGCACGTCCGATTTCTGGAGATCCAGGGTGGTCGGCCGCCCATGGAGAAGACCACTACCCGCGGCGACCACCTCAAGCCATGCTTCCCCGAAGTCACCTTGCAGAGTGTTCCGCTCCCAATCCCGCCCGGAGACCATCGCGCCTCAATCGTTCTGCCAAATCCGGAAAGCCGCCCGGCCGATGGTATAAACACGCCGCCAGTCACCAAGGAGTAATTACTTTATTGATGACAAAATCACCTATGCCCCCTTATGTCGTTTTCTCGTAAGCCACCGCGCGAAAGTGAGATAACCACCCATCGGCCATGCCGCCGCACGGACCGCCACATACGGTGAGGCACCATGGAAGGGTGAGCGAGGGCAGGAGCCGGTTGGCGGGGTTGGTCGCCGGGGGCGGCGTTGTTGTGTTGAGTGGGGCCGGGATGTCCACCGAGTCGGGGATTCCCGACTATCGGGGGCCGCGGGGTTCCCTGAGCCGGCACACGCCCATGACCTACCAGGACTTCACCGGCAGCGAGGCGGCCAGGCGGCGTTACTGGGCCCGCAGCCACGTCGGCTGGCGGACGATGACCGGGGCCGCGCCGAACAGCGGTCATGAGGCGGTCGCCGCCCTCCAGCGGCAGGGTCTGGTGACCGGCATCGTGACGCAGAACGTGGACGGCCTGCACCAGGCGGGCGGTGCCCGCGAGGTCGTCGAGCTGCACGGCAGCCTGCACCACGTGGTCTGCCTCGACTGCGGCGACTCGACCCCGCGTGAGGAGCTGGACCACCGCCTGCGGCAGGCGAACCCCTCCTTCGGCTTCAAGACCACCACGATCAACCCGGACGGTGACGTCGAACTGGGGGACGCCGAGGTCAGCGGGTTCCGGGTGGTCGGGTGCCTGGCGTGCGACGGGGGGACGCTCAAGCCCGACGTCGTCTTCTTCGGGGAGACCGTACCCGCCGACCGGGTGCACACGAGCTACGCCCTGGTGGCGGGGGCGCGCCTGCTGCTGGTCCTCGGGTCGTCGCTGACGGTGCTCTCCGGACGCCGGTTCGTCCTGCACGCCGCCAGGCTCGGCATCCCCGTGGTGATCATCAACCAGGGCGAAACCCGCGGCGACCCCTACGCCACCCTCACCCTCGACGCCCCCCTGGGCACGATCCTCCCGGAACTCGCCCAGGCATTGGCTTGAAATGATAAATGCCGATTTATCGGTGTAAATGAGTTTGTCGGGAGGGGTCGCTAGCCTTCCTTCCCGTGTCCAAACGATCAACAGTTCTCTGGGCGGCGGCGACCCTGACTGCGGCGGCCCCCTCCGCCTGGTTCTGGATCGTGGCGACACTGTCCAACGAGTCAGGTGGCTCCTACTCCTCCCTCATCGTCACGATGGGCGGTATATGCCCGGGCTTCGAGCTCGACCTCCGGCTTCAGATCCTGCTCATTCCCCTGCGGGACCTCCTCCTCATGGAGTACGGCGCCGCGCCGCTGATCGCGCTCTCCTGGGCAGGCGTCCTGCTGGCCCAACGGATCGGCCGTCCCTGGCTCGGGCGGATCCTGCCCTCCCTGACCGTCGCGCTGCTGGTCGTCTCCAACCTGACGTCCCCGCTGCTGTTCGTACTCGACACAGCGAGGGACCCGGCGTGCGCTGGGAACTGGGGACCGCTGGAGATCACCGCCTGGAGCAACGCCATGGGGCTCTACTCCCTGGTCCCGGCCGTCCTGGTCCTGCTCGCCCTGCGCACCCCGGGAGCCCGGCGTGGCCGCCTCGCCCGCGTGGGAGTCTCGCTCGTACTCGCCGCCCCGGTCCTGCTGTGCGTCACGGCCAGTGCCCCGGCGGGGAAGGTGAGCGCCTCGCGCGACCTCGACTGCTTCGCACCCGAAGAAGCCGCCCCCTCGAAGCTCAACGAGCGGGACAGACGGTTCCTGTGCGCGATCCGGAACGGTCTCACCAGGGAGGGGGCGCCCGAACTGGCACGGATGCCCGACCGCGAACTCCTCGCCTACGGCGACCAACTGTGCGCGCTCGCCGTACGAAACGGGGGAGATCTGCGCGCGCCCGAGCTTGAGAGGGCGATGGGCCGCATACAGGACACCTCCACGCTGACCGGGGCATTGGCCGGGAGATGCCCCGTCGTGGCGCAGGCGATCGCGGAGGAGGAACAGCGCATGAAGGCCGCGAACGACGCGTATGTCGCCACCGCGAAACGGCGCTGCGCCGCCCATCCCCGCCACCGCCCCAAGATCAAGCCGGTACGGCAGGCCGCCGCGACCATGTGGACGGAGTTCTGGTACATCAACGCCTGGGACGAGGGAAACGAGGGCGGAAGCACCGGCAAGATGGTCGCCAACCTGGTGGGGAGCAGCCCCGGCGCGTTGGACGTCTGGGCCGCCGACGAGATCGGGCACGCGTGCGTGACGGGCGAGGCCTACCGGCGCCGCCCTCCGGTCGAGACCCGGGGCTGGGACCAGGTCGTCGAGGTGAGTTACCGGACCACCAAGGGAACCCTGTCCTTCGTGGACGGCCGGGGCGAGAGCATGCCCAACCTCGCGGCCATGGGCCCGGGAGACTACCGAGTCCGCGTCCACATCCGAGACCGCAAAACCGTCCAGGAACACTACGACGCCCCCGACGCCACCATCCAACTCTTGATCATGGTCTTCCCCGGCAAGGAGAAGAAGCCCGTGATCTACCGCAACTACCCCTGAGGAGAAACCAACAAGGACTAACGCACCCAGCATTCAACACTGGTCGCGCTCGGCTCGGGGACACGGCTGACCCTGCGGCACACGCTTGGGGAACGCAGGTGGATGCCGGAGATCGCGGCCGGGTGGCACCTGTGCCTCGACGTCGCCGAACGTCTGCTTGACGGGTACCCGGTGGGTCCGATCCGGGGGAGGAAGGCGCGTGACCACGGCTGGGAGGGGCTGCGCGAGATCTACGCCAGGCAACTGGAGGAGACGTGCCTCAACCAGCAGATGGTGTGACCCATCGACCAGGGGTCTCGCGACGGTCGTGAGCGTGACGGTGCTCCGCTCGGTCGGCTGAGCGCGATCCGGGCGCCCCATGCCGCGCCCGGCCGTACGGCAACCAGAAGATCCGCCCAGCCGTACAGCACGCCTGAAGGTCCGCGCAGCCGTACAGCACGCCAGAAGACCCGCGCGGTCGTACGGTGCGTGGCAAAACAGGTGGAGAGCAGAAAGGTCGCGTTCTTCAAGGGTATTTATTGGAAAATGCTCTGTTTTTTTCACCTCTTCTCCAGGCATTACCGGCTGCATATGATTCGAGCCGGTTGACTGACGCCCGGATCCGGCCTCCCGCCTGTGAGGAAGGGGCACCATGGACCAGCCCGCCGAACGTACGTTTCCCATGCACCGACCGGACCCGTCCGGCACCCCCGCGGAGCTCGCCGAGCTTCGTGGGGAGCCGCCCTGCCGCATCCGCTTCGCCGACGGTAAAGATCATTGGGTGCTGAGCCGTCACGCCGATGTCCGGGCGGTGCTGGCCGATCCGCGCATCAGCGCCGACGACAGGCGCGACGGTTTCCCCCAGTTGCTTCCCGGGGCGAAACCGGGCGAGCTGTCCTTCACCCGGATGGACGACCCCGAGCACGGGCGGCTGCGGCGCATGCTGACCTCCGAGTTCAGCGTCCCTCGGGTCGAGGCGATGCGGCCGACGATCGAGGGCGTGGTCGACGGCCTGCTCGACGACCTGGAGAAGGGTGGCGGCCCCGCCGATCTGGTACGGCGCTTCGCCCTGCCGGTGCCGACGCTGGTGATCTGCGGGCTCCTCGGCGTGCCGTACGGTGACCACGACTTCTTCCAGACGCGCAGCGCGGCCATCCTCTCCTCCAACCCACCCGAGGTCGCGGGGCCCGCCTTCGCCGAGATCGCCGTCTATCTCGACCGGCTCCTGACCGACAAGATGCGTGAGCCGAAGGACGACCTGCTCAGCAGGCTCGCGGCGCGGGTCGGTCATGGGGAGCTCGACTACGACGAGGCGCTCGGCATGGCGCGGGTGCTCCTGATCGCCGGGCACGAGACCACCGCGAACGTGCTGGCGTTGAGCGTGCTGACCCTGCTGAGCCATCCCGACCAGCTCGCCGAGTTGCGTGCCGACCCGGCGCTCGCCCGTTCCGCGGTCGCCGAGCTGCTGAGGTTCCTGACGATCACGCAGGGGCCCATGGCGCGGATGGCGCTGGCGCCGCTTGAGGTGGGCGGGGTGAGCGTGCGGGCGGGCGACGGGGTGGTGATGTCGCTGCTGTCGGCCAACAGGGACGAGCGCGCCTTCCCCGAGCCCGACCGGCTGGACCTGCGGCGTGATCCGAAGTTCCACGTCGCGTTCGGGTTCGGTCCACACCAGTGTCTCGGCCAGAACCTGGCCAGGATCGAGCTTGAGGTGGCGCTCTCCCGGCTGTTCGCCCGCTTCCCCGGCCTCGCCCTCGACCGGCCTGTCGAGGAACTCGACCTGCGGGCCGACTCGGTGATCTACGGCGTGCGGGAGCTGCCCGTCACCTGGTGAACGCGTCGATGAACTTCCAGATCCGGCGTGAGCGCGAGCAGCTCATGAACCCGCGCTGATGCAGAGGAGGTGCCCCTCGGGGTCGGCCAGGACCGTCCAGTCGTCGCCACCGGGCTGGAAGTCGGGCTTCGTGGCGCCGAGGGCCAGCAGTTCCCTCGTGGCGGTCTCCACGTCGGCGACCCTGAAGTCCAGGTGGGCGTGCTTGGCCGCGTCGGGCCAGCCGGGTCCCCGGTAGCCCTCGACCCGCTGGAAGGCGAGCTGGATCGGGCCGTCGCCGAGATAGGCGGTATCGCCGTCGCTGTGGGTGAGCTCCCAGCCGGTGGCCTCGCGGTAGAACTCGGCGAGCGCCCCGGGGTCGGCGCAGTCGAGGATGATAGCGGTGGGCGCCGCGAGAGCGGTCATCGTGACTCCTGAAGTCGTTCGTCGTTTGCGTAACCAGCTTCGCCCATACGGCGGTTACGGTCTTGAAGATTCTTGCGGGTAGTGTCCAGCCGTGCTGTCCGCCGTGTCCCTCGCCGTCCGCCCCCGCTTCACCGTGTCCACGGTGACCTGCCGCGCCCACCACACCCGCTGGTCGGAGCCCGACGCCGACAGGGCCCACCGGCTCGTTCTCGTACGGCGTGGCAGGTTCAGGAGGCGGGTCGACGGGGTGGACACCGACCTGGACCCGACGATGGCCTACCTGGCGGCGCCGGGTGAGGAGGAGCGCTTCGCCCACCCCGCGGGCGGCGACCTGTGCACCTCGGTGACCGTCTCCCCCGACCTCTGGGAGGGGCCGTGGACCGGCGCGACGGTCTACGTGGACGCCCGGGTCGATCTGGCCCACCGGCGGCTGCTCGCGGCGGCGCGGGGCGGCGATGTCGACTACGCGCTCACCGAGGAGCTGCTCGGGCTGGTCGCCTCGGCCACCGGGCACCGTCCCGGCCGCCCGCCGAGCCCCGCGGACCGGGCACTCGTCGCCGCCGCCCGTGAGGCGATCGTCGCCGATCATCCCGACGCCGCCGGGCTCTGCTCGCTGGCCGACCTGCTGGGGGCCTCGCCGTACCGGCTGAGTCGGGTCTTCTCCCGGCAGATGGGGGTCTCGCTGACCCGCTACCGCAACCGGGTCCGGGTCGGCAGGGTGCTGCGGCACGTCGAGGAGGCGGGGGACGATCTCGCCGCCCTGGCCGCCGACCTCGGCTTCGCCGACCAGGCCCACCTGACCAGGACCGTCCGCGAGCACCTGGGCCACACCCCGACCGCGCTGCGCCGCCTGCTCGTACGGCGCGATCTCACCAGGTGACCGGGAGCTCGAACACGCCGTAGTTGATGGCCTCGTCCTTGAAGCGCAGCGCCTCGACCGGCTCGGCGAGCCGCAGGCCGGGGATCCGCGCGAACAGCGTGTCGAAGGCGATCTGCAGCTCAAGGCGCGCCAGGTGCTGGCCGAGGCACTGGTGGCCGCCGAAGCCGAAGGCCACGTGGTGGTGGTTGCCGCGCCGGATGTCGAACTCGTCCGGCGCCGCGAACTGGTCCGGGTCCCGGTTCGCCCCGGTGATGAGGGCCAGGGCGCCCTCCCCCGCCCTGATGAGGGCGCCGCCCAGCTCGACGTCCTCGACCGCGACCCGGGAGGTGGCGATCTCGGCGATCGTGAAGTAGCGCAGCAGCTCCTCGACGGCGGCCGGGGTCCTCGCCGGGTCGGCGCGCAGCTCGGCGAGCTGGTCGGGGTGTTCGAGCAGCAGCAGGGTGCCGAGCGCGATGATGTTCGCGGGAGTCTCGTGCCCGGCCATCAGCAGCATGAACGCCATCCCGACGAGGTCCTTGTGCTCGGGGACCCCCGGCTCCCCCGGCCTCGCCGCCAGCCTGCCGATCACGTCCTCGGTCGGTTCGCGCTCCTTGTCGCGGACCAGCGCGTCCAGATAGTCCGTCAGCTCGACCATGGCCCGCGCGCCCTCCTCCGGCGAGGGCGCGTTCATCACGGTCGAGGAGATCTTGAGGAAGAACTCACGGTCGGCGTACGGCACGCCGATCAGCTCGCAGATCACCATGAGCGGGACCGGGTCGGCGAAGGCCCGCACCAGGTCGACCGGGCGTGGCCCCTCAAGGAGCCGCTCGACGTGCTCGTCGACGATCTCCTGGATGCGGGGCCGCAGCCTGCGCAGCCGCTGGACGGTGAATTCCCCGGCCACGGCCCGCCTGGCGAGCGTGTGCTCCGGCGCGTCCATGCCGATCAGCGAGGTCGAGAACCCGGGCGCGGGCACCTGGTGCTCGTACAGGACGGGGAAGCCGGGGTGGCGCAGGTCCGAGCTGAACCTCGGGTCGGTCAGCATCGCCCTGACGTCCCGGTAGCGGGTGACCGCCCAGGCCAGTCTGCCCGTCGGCAGCTCGACCTTGGAGATCGTCGGGCGCTCGCGCAGCTCGGCGTAGCCGGGGGGCGGCTCGAACGGGCAGGTGCGCCGCATCGGATAGGACAGCGTCGGATAGGTCTCGTCGGTCATCAGGACTCTCCTGGAAGGGTGACGGTCGACGGTGGTCACGCTTGGAGCTGCGGCCCCGAGGTCTTCGGCCGCGGCAGGTCCGGCGTTCCTCGGGTACGGCGTCCGCCCCAGCGGCGCATCGCCGGGATCTCGACCGCGGTCCGCAGGACCCAGGCCGCGAGCACGCACAGCAGGTAGACGCCGACGAGGAAGGCGATCCCGGTGGGGACGCTCCACTGGGTCCGGGTGTAGTGGTTGGCGTATCCGACCCACTCCCCGGCGAAGGCGGCGTGCACCGAGAACAGCACCGGGATGTGCACGATGTAGAAGGCGAAGGACAGGTCGCCGAGTTTGACCATGAACCTGCTGTTCATCACCCTGGCACGGCCCGCGAGGTCGGCCGTCGCGACCGAGCCGACGAGCAGGGCGACCGGGATGGGATAGAGCGCGGCGAAGACGAAGTTCTGCGGCAGGAAGTACAGGGCGACGTAGACGGCCAGCACGCAGAGCGCGGAGACCACGACCGGGACGCGGACCCAGCGGCCCGTCTGGACGATCCGGCACAGGATCATCCCGAGCACGAACTCCAGCGAGCGGACGACCGGGAAGAAGTACAGGAACCACTGCTGCGGCCACGAGCCGACCCCGAAGACCTTGCTCGGCCCGTAGCCCGCCAGGAACGGTTCACTCAGCAGCGGCATGGCCAGGGCGAGCACGCCGACCCCCACCCACCAGAACCAGAGCCGCTGCGGCCTGATCCGGTTGACCAGCATGAACAGCACCGGGAAGGCCGCGTAGCAGAACAGCTCCACGGAGAGCGTCCAGGTGGGGCCGTTGAGCTGGTAGTACATCAGGTCGGCGTCCGGCCACCAGTTCTGCACCAGGAACACGTTGGCGAGCGCCGGGACGAGCCTGATCGTCTCCCCCGCCGCGAGGAAGATGAGGGCCGAGATGACGAGCACCACCAGGTGGTTGGGGAAGACACGCACCAGCCGCCGTCGCCAGAAACGCCGCGCGCCCGGCCTGGCCGACCAGGTGAGCACGAACCCGCTGAGCACGAAGAAGAACGAGACGGCGAGGAAGCCGAGGGCCCCGTTGTCGATGAGGGTGTTGTAACCGGCGGCGACGCCCTTGTCCGCGAAGACCGAGGCCGCGGCGCCGTGGGCGACGAAGACGAACAACATGCCGACGGCCCGCAGGCCAGTCAGCGAAGAGAGGTTTCCTGGGGTTGCTTCCTGCGTGGAGGTCATTGGCGGTTACTCTCCCGAAAGTCGACGGGCCGGGGGCGTGCCCCGGTCTCCCGGCGGAGATTTCCTCCCACACAAAGGTCGGAGCCGACCGCGGTTCCTTGACAGTGCCACAACTTCTCCGGCCCGATTTCTTCGAAAATGCTGTGAAGCCGAAAAGAACGATGGCGGACGTCAAGAACGCGGAAGCGGCTCCGACATATCCGTGAGGACGGCTCTTCGCCGGACGACCCGGATCGGGGACGGGTGCCAACGCCGAGCGTGCCGGGCCGCTGAAAGCCCGGCCGTGGAAAGAGCCACGCAAAGAGGAGGCACCGCCATGCCGTACCTGACGTCTCCCCCGCGCGGGAGGACCCGCGACCATCCGTGACCCGGCTCCAGGGACACGCACTCAGACACCCCGCCCGGCCGTGGGAACGGCACGGAGAGTTCGCACCAACCCTGTTTGGAGTCGCACCACATGGTCGAGTCGTCGCGCCAGTCAGAACCCCGCCCAACCGGACTTCCGTCTCGTCTTCCCTCGCTGACGGGAATGCGATTCGTCGCCGCAACCATGGTCTTCGCCCTGCACGTGATGGTCGAGGGGATATTCGCCTCGGGAGCCTCACACCCGACGCTCTTCAAAATGCTCGCCCTCGGCGGCGGAGCCGGCGTCGGTTTCTTCTTCGTCCTCAGTGGATTCGTGCTGACCTGGTCGGCGCGCTCCGACGACACGCCCCGGACATTCTGGCGGCGGCGTTTCTTCAAGATATATCCGAACCACCTGCTGACGTTCCTCGCGGCGCTTCTCGTCATCACCCTGGTGGTGGGAAACACCGTCGGCCTGGCCGACGCCGTACGCAACCTGTTCCTGCTGCAGGCGTTCTTCCCGCAGGCGCAGACCATCACCAGCGTCAACCCGGTGGCGTGGTCGCTCTCCTGCGAGGCGTTCTTCTACCTGTGCTTCCCTCTCCTGCTCGGCCTCGTGCGCAGGATCAGGCCGGAGCGGCTGTGGAGGTGGGCGGCCGGTGTGGTCGTGGTGATCTTCCTCGTCCCGCTCGCCTCCGGCCTGCTGCCCGCGCAGCAGCCGTACCCGATCCTCGGGGTGACCGAGTGGGAGACCTGGTTCATCTACCACTTCCCGCCGGTGCGGATGCTGGACTTCGTCTTCGGCATCCTGCTGGCCCAGATGGTGCTGACCGGCAGGAGGATCCCCCTCGGCTACCGGGGGTCGGTGCTGCTCAGCGTGGTCGTCTACGCGCTGACCCCGCTGATCCCGCCGACCTACGCCTTCGTCGCGGCACTGTGCGTCCCGCTCGGGCTGGTCATCGCCAACGGCGCCGTCGCCGACCGGGACGGCAGGCGGACCGGGCTGTCGGGCCGGGTGTGGGTGTGGCTCGGTGAGGTGTCCTTCGCCTTCTACATGTGGCACCGGCTGGTCCTGATCACCGGTCATGACCTGCTCGGCGCGGGCGGGGCGTGGCCGACCCCGACCGCCTTCGCCATCAGTGTGCTGCTGTTCTGCGTGACGCTCTTCGTGTCGTGGCTGACGTTCAGCCTGTTCGAACGTCCCGTGATGCGCCGCTTCGGCACCGCGGGCGGCACCTGGCGCGCCAGGTCAGGTGGCGGTCAGGTGGACGCGAAGGTGTGAGCACGCTCCCGGGTCCCCGGTCCGCTCGTCGCGGCGGACCGGGGTCCGGGTCACGGTCAGCTCTCCTCACCGCCCGCCCTGCGGAAGAAGACCGCCGCGAGGACGGTGAAGAGGGCGAAGATGACGGTGGAGACCACCCCGGCCGTGTTGAGGCCCGAGGTGAAGGCGCTGTGCGCCTGCCGCAGCAGCTCGGTCGCCTGGTCGGCGGGCAGGCTCGCCGCGACGGAGGTGGCCCCCGCGACGGTCTCGCGTGCGGCGTCGGCCGCCGCCTCGGGCACTCCGTCGGGTACGGCCCCGGCCATCTGGTGCTGGTAGACGGCCGCGCCGATCGTGCCGAGCAGGGCCAGGCCGAGCGCGCCGCCGAGGAAGTTCGCGGTCTCCGACATGGCAGCCGCCGAACCCGCCCGCTCCGGCGGGACCGAGCCGACGACGAGCCCGGTGCCGATCGTGAAGAGTGGCCCGGTGCCCACGGCGAGGATCGCGATGCCGATCACGACCGGCACCGGCCCCCACGTGGAGTTCACCACGATCAGTACGGCGGCGCCGATCGTGGAGACCGCCAGGCCACCGGCGATGGCGACGCTGGGCTTGAGCGACTTGGTGAAGGCCGGGGTGACCATCGTGCCGACCGCGACCGCCAGGCCCATGGGCGCGAACCACAGGGCGGAGGTCAGCGGGGAGTAGCCGAGCACGCTCTGCAGGAACTGGGTGACCAGCAGACCGACCCCGGCCATCACGATCCCGGCGAGGGCGAGCGCGAGCACCACCAGGGCGAACGAGCGCCGCGTGAACAGCCGCAGGTCGAGCAGCGGGTTGTCCAGGTGGAGCTGACGGCGGACGAAGACGATCGCGAACACCAGGCCGACCAGGATCGCCACGACGGACACGGTGGCCGTGCCGTTCCCGGTGGCGAGGGTCTTGATGCCGTACACGACGGGCAGGATCGCCAGCATGGACAGCAGCACGCTGGTGAGGTCGAGCTTCCCCGCCTGCGGCGGACGGAACTCCGGCAGCAGCAGCGGCCCGGCGATGAGCACGACCACCATGATCGGCAGGGCCATCAGGAACACCGACCCCCACCAGAAGTGGTCGAGCAGGATGCCACCGACCACCGGGCCGAGCGCGGCGCCGGTGAAGTTGCAGGTGGCCCAGACGGCGATGGCCTTGCCGCGATCCTGGGCGTCGCGGAACATGTTGGTGATCAGCGCCAGCGTGGACGGCATCACCGTCGCGCCCGCGATGCCCAGCACCGTCCTGGCCGCGATCAGCACCGTCGGGTTGGGCGCGTAGGCACTGGCCAGCGAGGCGATCGCGAACGCGAACGCCCCGGTCAGCAGCAGTTTGCGCCGCCCGATCCTGTCGCCGAGCGTGCCCATCGTGATCACCAGTCCGGCGACCATGAACCCGTAGGCGTCGGTGATCCATAGCTGTTCGACGCTGTCGGCACCCAGCTCGGCGGTCAGCCTCGGCAGCGCCAGGAACAGCACGTTCATGTCCAGGGCGACCAGCAGCGTGGGCAGTGCCAGCACCGCCAGCCCCATCCAGGTGCGACTTGTCGCCCTTGGCTCGGTCTCCTCCGTCTTGCTGACGGACATGTTGGGCTCCTCTTCGTGGATGCGTCCCGTTGGTGAGGAGGTGACAGATAGGGTTACCTCTCACTGAGAGGTCGGAACGGGTTCTCAGATCTTGCGCCGGGGAGTCAAGAATTCGACGCCGTCTCCGACCTCACCGTGGAAGCACCGGTACAGGGACGAGAGGAGAACCCCCATGAAGTTCCTGCTGATCATGCATATGAACCCGGAGATCTGGGACTCGCTGACCGAGGAGGAGCGCAAGGAGGTCATGAACGGCCACCAGCCGTTCATCGAGGCGGTCCAGAAGTCCGGCGAACTGGTCGGCCACCAGGTGCTCGAAGGCCCCGCGACCAGCGCCGTGGTCCGGGTCACCGACGGCGTCCCGGTGGTCTCCGACGGCCCCTACCTTGAGACCAAGGAATACCTCGCGGGCTTCTACATGATCAACTGTGAGAGCCGGGAGCGCGCCTTCGAACTGGCCGCGATGATCCCCGACGCCTCGGTCCCGGGCATCGGCATCGAGGTGCGCCCCGTCATGTTCTCCGCGGGCAGCCCGGTGTGACACTGGGAGACGGACACCCCTGAGACGAGCGGAGGGGACATGACAGCCGGAACCGGACTGGAAGATCTGTTGCGTTCGCTCGCGCCGCAGGTTCTCGGCGCGCTCGCCCGCCGCTACGACGACTTCGGTCTCTGCGAGGACGCCGTCCAGGAGGCGTTGCTGGCCGCGGCGCAGCAGTGGCCGGTCGAGGGGGTCCCCGACAATCCGCGGGGCTGGATGACGACAGTCGCCTCCCGCCGCCTGGTCGACCTGCTCCGCGCCGAGCAGGCAAGACGCCGCCGCGAGGCCACCGTCGCTGCGCAGCTCCCCGAGGTCGCGCCGGGGCCCGACGAGCACTCCTGGGGCGACCAGGACGACACCCTGACCCTGCTGTTCCTGTGCTGCCATCCCGCGCTGACCCCGGCCTCCCAGGTGGCCCTGACCCTGCGCGCGGTCGGCGGGCTGACCGCGGCCGAGATCGCCCGCGCCTTCCTCGTTCCCGAGGCGACCATGGCGCCCCGCATCAGCCGGGCCAAGCAGCGCATCAGGGCGGCGGGCGCGCGTTTCGAGGAGCCTCCCGAGTCCGAGAGGGCCGAACGGCTGCGCGTGGTGCTCCAGGTGCTCTATCTGATCTTCAACGAGGGCTACACCGCCACCTGCGGCCCCGACCTGCACCGAACCGACCTGACCCGCGAGGCCGTACGGCTGACGCGGAAGGTGTTGCGGCGGCTGCCCGACGACGGTGAGGTGGCCGGGCTGCTGGCGCTCATGCTGCTCACCGAGGCGCGGCGTCCCGCCAGGACCGGTGACGACGGCGCGTTGATCCCGCTGGCCGAGCAGGACAGGTCCCGCTGGGACGCCGCCGCCATCGCGGAGGGCACGGCGCTGGTCACCGAGGCCATGTCGCGCTCGGGGCTGGGGCCGTACCAACTGCAGGCGGCCATCGCGGCCGTGCACGCCGAGGCGGCTCGGCCTGAGGACACCGACTGGACGCAGATCGCGATCCTCTACAAGATTCTCGAACGGCTCACGCCCAACCCGATGGTCACGCTCAACCGGGCCGTCGCCGTCGCGATGACCGAGGGGCCGAGGGCCGGTCTGCTGCTCCTTGAGGAGCTGGAGAACGACGACCGGATGACCAGGCACCACCGTTTCCGCGCGGTGCGCGCCCATCTGCTGGAGATGGCCGACGATCCCCGCGCGGCCCACGACGAATATCTCCTGGCCGCCCGGCACACGGCCAGCATCCCCGAGCAGCGCTATCTGCGATCGAAGGCCGAACGCCTCGGGGCCTGACCCTCAGCCGGTGGGCAGGGAGCCGAGAAACTCACGGACGGCCACGGTGAAGCCCTCGGGGTCACCGGCGTAGACGAAGTGGTCGGTGGCCAGTTCGGCGAGGCGGGTGTTCGGGCGGCGGTCGATCATGGCCTGGGCCTGGTCCGCGGGGATGACACCGCCCTCGGTGCCCCGGACGAGGAGGGCGGGGCAGGTGCTGGCGAGCCAGACGTCCCAGTGGTCGCCGTGGACGAGGTCCTCGGAGTCGACCATGTCCCGGGGATGGAAGGGCAGCCGCCAGGTGCCGTCGGGGTTCTCCCGCAGGTTCTCGGTGAAGTAGGGGGCGGCCTCTCCGAGGGCCTCGACCAGCGCCTCGCGCGTGGGTGCCCGGTACGGCAGCGGCAGGACGAACGCCAGCGGGTTGGGCTTCCCGTCGAGGCCGAGGGCGACCGGCGCGTCCGCGTTGACGAAGGCGGTGACCCGCTCGGGGTGGCGGGCGGCGAGGTGGTAGGCGTTGACGCCGCCCAGTGAGTGGCCTATCACCGCCACCCGGTCGAGGCCGAGGTGGTCGAGCAGGGCGAGGATGTCGGCGAGGTAGCCCTCCCGGGAGTAGTCGGCGGCCCGGTCGGAGTCGCCGTGTCCCCGCTGGTCGGGCGCGATGACCCGCCACTCGGGGGCCAGCCCGGCGGCGACGGCGGCGAAGCTCTTCCCCTCCGACAGGTGCCCGTGCAGGGCGAGCAGCGGACGGCCCTGCCCGCCGAAGTCGACGTAGGACAGGCGGCGGCCCGCGATGTCCAGCTCCGCCCGCGTCGGCGTGATGACGTGGTTCATGGCCTTCTCCTCCACTCGGCTGCCCCTCGCTTGGCACGAAGCTACCAATGGTTTGGGCATTTGCGCAATGCGATCGCCTAAGGCATATGCGCAAGAGCGTGGGACGTCGCGAGCAGGCAAGTAGCATCCCGCTATGGGAAATCGCGAGGACCTGCTCGCCGGGGCGAGACGCTGCCTGGAGGAGAAGGGGTGGGCGCGGACGACCGTGCGCGACATCGCGGCGGCGGCCGGGGTGAGCATGGCGGCCATCGGCTACCACTTCGGCTCGCGGGAGGCGCTGTTGAACGCGGCACTCATCCAGGCGATCGACGAATGGGGCCTGGAGACCGGGCAGACGGCGTCCTCCGCCTACGACGATCTCACCGCCACCCCCGAGGAGCGGTACGAGGCCCTGTGGACGCGGCTTTCGAAGTCGTTCGGCACCCACAGGAAGCTGTGGATGGCCAGCGTCGAGGCCCTGGTGCAGGCCGAGCACTCGCCCGACCTGCGGAAGTATCTCGCCGACGGCCAGCGGGAGGGCCGCAGGGGGCTGGCCTCGATCCTGCTGGGCGTGGAGGAGGACGCGCTTCAGGAGGGCACCGTTCGCACCCTCGGCTCGGTGCAGCTGGCCCTGCTGTCCGGGGTGATGGTGCAGTGGCTGGCCGATCCGGAGCAGGCGCCGACCGGGGCCGAGATCCTGGAGGGGCTGCGGTCCCTCGTGAGCCTCTTCGAGGCCGCGGCCCCCCAGGAGGCGGAGAGCTAGCGGGTCAGCCCATGCTCTTGGCGCCGTCGAGGGACTCGCGGATGATGTCGGCGTGCCCGGCGTGCTGGGAGGTCTCGGCGATGACGTGGAGCACGACCCGGCGCACCGACCTGCTCGCGCCCGGCTCGAACCACGGGGCGGGCGGCAGCGGGTGGGAGACGTCCAGGTCGATCGTCGCCACCAGCTCGTCGGTGGTGCGGGCGACCTCGTCGTAGGCGGCGAGCAGGCTCTGCAGGGTCTCGCCCTCAAGCATGCGGAACTGGCCCGTCCAGTCGGCCTCGTTCATCGTCATCGCGTCGGGGTCGCCGAGCGCGAAGCGCATCCAGCGGGCCTCGACGCCCGCCACGTGCTTGATGAGGCCGCCGAGACACAGCTCGCTCACGGTGGTGCGCATGGCCGCCTGCTCGTCGGTGAGGCCCTCGACCGTGCCCTTCAGGAAGGCCCGGTGCGCGGCAAGCGTTTCGAGCAGGTCGGCGCGCTCACCGGTGATGGTGTCGTTGTGTGTCACGGCGTGGCCTCTCAGATCATCCGGTGTAACCCCTGCTCCGCCAGATTAGGGCTTGCCACCGACAGTTCCGCGGTGCCAGGAAAGACCCTTCGCACCCAACCTTGGCAAGCCCCTCGAATGCGGCGGACCCGGTGACCAGTACGCTCAAAGGCATGTTCGACCGGCTCATCTGTCAGTGCCCGATCTGCGCCGCGTACGACGAGGAGCTCGACGAACTCGACCTCGACACCGTACGGCGGGTCGAGCGGGACGGCTGGGCCGTGATCATGGTCCCCGAGGACGAGGACGGCCCCGGGTGGGCGTTCACCGTCGGGCTGTGGCACACCTTCAGGTCGCCGGAGGCGGCCATGTTCGGGCTGGACGTCGAGGTGATGCGCCGGTGTCTGAACACCCTGGCCGACCGGGTCGCGGCCGGGCACCTGATGGTGGACGGCCAGGAGCGGGACGACGTCATCAGAAATTACCCGGTCGTCACGCGCGCGGTCGATCCGAGCTGGTACCGCTCGCTGTTCGGCGTCGCGCTGCGCCTCTACCGCAGGCCCCCGCTGTCCTTCATGGAGGTCGTCTGGCCCGACAGGGCGGGGCTGTTCCCCTGGGACGCCGACGCGACGCCCCGGCTGCGTGACCTGCAGCCCTCGCTGTGGCTCCCCAGGGACGACCACCCTCCGGGGCCGTGGACGAAGCTACCGTAGGCTCAGGACCCCCTGGGTGATCAGGGCCAGCTTCTCCGCCGCCTCCGAGCCCGGCACGGTCGTGTAGACCACGATCATCTGGTCGGTGTCGCCGGGCAGCGCGAGTGTCTCGTAGCCGACCTCGTACTCCCCCACCTCGGGGTGGCGCAGCCGCTTGACGCCGTGTGTCTTCTCGGCGACCTGGTGCTCCTCCCAGATGCGCGGGAAGGCCGGGTCGCCCTCGGACAGTTCCTCGATCAGCGCCGCCGTCCTCGTGTCGCCGGGGTGGCGGGCGGCGTCCATGCGCAGGTAGGCGACGGTCTCGACGGCGACCCGCTCCCAGTCGGCGTAGAGCGCGCGGCCCGCGGGGTCGAGGAAGGCGTGGCGTGCCATGTTGCGTGGCCGCTGGCGCATCCCGGAGAAGCCGACGACGGCGTCCGCGGCGGCGTTCCACGCCAGCACGTCCATCCTGCGGCCGAGCACGAAGGCGGGCCCGGCGATCGCGTCGATCAGCACCTGGACGCCGGGCCGTACGAGAAGTTGGGGGGAGGTGACGGGCAGGCGGGTGGGGTGGGCGAGGTCCCGCAGGTGGTCGGTCTCGGTCCGGTTCAGGCGCAGCACGCGGGCGACCGCGTCGAGGACGGTGTCGGAGACGTTCTGCCCGCGTCCCTGCTCAAGGCGGACGTAGTAGTCGACGCTGACCCCGGCGAGCTGCGCGACCTCCTCGCGGCGCAGCCCGGGGACGCGACGGCGACGGCCGAAGATCGGCAGCCCGGCGTCCTCGGGCTGGATCCGCGCTCTCCGGGACCGGAGGAAGTCACCCAACTGTCCGGAATCATCGCTCATGGGAAGACTTTAGGTGGTACTCGCAGACCCAGGAAAACCGCTGCCCTGGGCCGGTTCCACGCGTGGCGGCAGAGTCGGATCCGTCAACGAGAACCACTTCGGGGAGCACAGCACCATGAGCACCACCTCTTCTGACCTGTCGGGCCGTACCGCCGTCGTCACCGGGGCCGCGAGCGGCATCGGCGCCGCGACCGCCCGTCTCCTGGCGGCCGGGGGCGCGCGGGTCGCCCTGCTGGCCCGCCGTGAGGACCGCCTGAAGGAGCTGGCGGCCGAGATCGGGACTGCCGTGCCGGTCGTGGTCGACGTGACCGACCAGGCTTCGGTCGACGCGGCGGCGGCCCGGGTGCGCGCCGAGCTGGGCCGGGTCGACCTCGTCGTGAACGCGGCCGGGGTCATGCTGCCCAACCCGGTCGACGACGGCCGTCTCGACGAGTGGACCCGCATGATCGACACGAACGTCACCGGGGTCCTGCGGGTGATCCGCGCCTTCTCCGCCGACCTCGTCTCGGCCGCGGCGGAGGGAGCGACTGCCGACCTGGTCAACATCTCCTCGATCGGCGCGCACATGGTCTTCCCCAACTACGGGGTGTACGGCGCGACCAAGGCGGCGGTCACCTTCCTGTCGGCGGCGCTGCGCAGCGAGTACGGCCCGCGCGACGTCCGGGTGACGAACGTGGAGCCCGGCCTGACCGACACCGAACTTGGCCGGCACACCGACAACGCGGAACTTGGGCTCGACGGCCAGCTCGGCGAGATGTTCGAGGCGATCGGCTCGCTCGCGCCGGAGGACGTCGCCGACCTGGTCGCCTACACGGTGAGCCGTCCCCGGCACGTCAACCTGCGGCAGATCGTGGTGCTGCCGACCCGCCAGGCGTGACCCCGGGCCCCCTTCTGGAAGGCCATGGAACGCGCCATATTTCATGGATTTGCGAACACCAGAGCGACCTGTCACTTTTGTGCGATTGTTGATCCGGTGTTCACCTTCGGGGAGGGGTCCGTGTCGAGGCCGACGGTCCGGGAGCGGTTGCGGTACTGGTTCGACAACACCATGTCGCGGGGCACGGTGGCGCTGATCGGCTGGCTGGCCCTCATCTCGATGGGGCTGATCCTGCTGGTCAGCGTGCTCAGTCTCTGGCTGACCCCCGGGGACGCGGCGAGGAACAGCGGCCTGCCCGGCATGCTGTGGGTGTCGCTGATGCGCGCGCTGAGCCCGGGCAAGGTCGCCAGCGACACCGGGAGCACCCTGTTCGTCGCACTGATGTTCCTCGCCTCCATGGGCGGCCTGTTCATCGTCAGCGCCCTGGTCGGCGTGCTCTCCAACGGGCTCAAGACCAAGTTCGAGCAGTTGCGCGAGGGCAGGTCCCGGATCATCGAGAACGGCCACATCGTGGTCCTCGGCTGGTCGGAGCAGGTCTTCACGATCGTCACCGAGCTGGTTCAGGCGCACGCGAGCGACAGCCGTTCGGTCATCGCGGTCCTCGCCGACCGGGACAAATCTCGCATGGAGGATGACATCCGCCGCCATGTCAGCGACCTCGGCAGGACCAAGCTGGTCTGCAGGACCGGACGGCCGACCGAGCCCGCCGACCTCGACCTGATGAACCTCGACACCGCCCGTTCCGTGGTCGTCCTGTCGCCGCAGGGGAACGACCCGGACGCGCACGTCATCAAGACGCTGCTCGCGCTGGCCAAGCGGGCGGGTGACCACCCGCCCGTGGTCGCCGCCATCGCCCGCACCGCGAACATGGCCGCCGCCAGGCTCGCGGGCGGCCCTGACGTCCACCTGGTGGACTCCGACGACACCGCCTCCCGGCTCATCGTGCAGTCGTCCCGGCAGTCGGGCATGTCCGTCGTCTGCATGGACCTGCTCAACTTCGACGCCGGTGAGATCTATCTGCGCTCCGACCCCGGCCTGACCGGCATGACGTACGGCCAGGCGCTCCCGGCCTACCGGACGGCCACGGTCATCGGGCTGCGCCGTCCCGGCGGCGTCATGCTGAACCCGCCGACGGACACGGTGATCACCGCGGAGGACGAGGTCGTCGTGATCGCCCAGGACGACTCGCTGATCCACCTCGCGGAGGGCATGCCCGAGGCCGACGAGGAGGTGATCGTCGCGGCCCCGCACGTCAGGCCCGGCCCGGAGCGCACGCTCGTGCTCAACTGGAACGGCAGGGGCCGCCAGGTCGTCCACTATCTCGACGGCTACGTGGCGCCGGGCTCCGCGCTGGACATCGCCTCCGACCACCCCGACGCCTCGGTCCCCTTCGAGGGGCTGGTCAACCTGACCGTCAACGCCAAGGAGTGCGAGACCACCGACCGCTACGCGCTGGAGTCGCTGGGCCTGGGCGTCTACCAGCACGTCATCGTGCTCTCCGACGACCGCTACCCGGCCGAGCACGCCGACACCCGCACCCTGATGACGCTGTTGCAGCTTCGGGACATGCAGACCGCGCTCGGCGAGCGGTACTCGATCGTCAGCGAGATGCACGACGAGAACAACCGGAGCCTCGCCGAGGTCACCGAGGCCGACGACATCGTGATCAGCGACACGGTCATCGGCCTGCTGCTGGCCCAGCTCGCCGAGAACCGGCACCTGGCCGAGGTGTTCGGCTACCTCTTCGACTCCAGGGGCTCGGAGATCTACCCGCGTCCCGCCGCCCGGTACGTCCGCACGGGCACGCCGGTCAGCTTCGCCTCGATGATCGAGTCGGCCAGGCGCCGTGGGGAGACGGCGATCGGCTACCGGCTGGCGGAGCGGGCGAACGAGGCGCCGCACTTCGGCGTCGTCCTCAACCCCGACAAGTCCCGCCCGGTCACTCTTGGGGAGGGTGACTCGGTGATTGTTCTCGCCGAGCGCTGAGGCCCGCCGCACGTGCCCTGGCCGCCTCCTGGTAGGCCAGGACCGTCGCCGCCGTCATGGCCAGCGGCATGATGAACAGGTAGAGCGGCCAGCCGATCCCGCCCAGGGGGTAGATCAGCACGAGGGTCAGGACGACGCCTCCGACGATCCAGTCGACGGGCCTGCCGGGAAGGGTCAAAACCGCTCCATCCACTCGTACCAGGGGCCGGTGAAGTGCCGATAGCTGGCGTCGGAATCCACCCCGGGTTTGCGGTCGGGGCTCCAGGTCAGGCCGTAGCGCGCGAGGAAGCCCGTGTCCTCAAGGACGAAGGTTACGGCGCCGCCCTGCCGCTCGACGGACGACACCTGGAACAGCCCGGCCCATCCCGGGTCGGCGGAGGTCTTCCCACCGGCCACGAGCTCGCGGGCGATGGCCTCCATGCTCTTCTCCGACAGCGCGAACCGGACGGCGTAGGAGGTGTCGAAGGTCAGGAGCACGGCGGTGACCGTCCCGAGGAGGGGGATCGCGACCCAGCGCGCCCAGTGCCGCCGCAGGCCGGGGCGGCCGTCGGCGCGTACCAGGCCGACGAGGAGCCGGGGAGCCCAGACCATGGCGACGCCCATGGCCAGCAGACCGCCGAAAATGGAGGTCATGAAGTAGCCGCCGGGGGCGCTGGCGCCGTACAGCAGGAGGAGGCCGGCCAGGGTGGTCACGGAGATCAGCGGGAGACCGGGAGGCCCGATCAGTACCCGGGTGAGCGGACGCACACCCGGGCCCGCGTACCGTGTCATCGGCGAGTCCAGCGGCTGTTCCTGGGCTTTTCCGAACATGTGGTCATCAAAGCCGAAGTCCGGAACGGCCGCCAGTGGAGATCGGTCAGGCGGTGATCATGAAGGCCAGGCCCAGCAGGACGACGACGGGGATCAGCCATACCACGGCCTCGACGGCGAACTCCTTGTACACGGTCAATTTCTCCCTTTAAGTCCCGCTAAATCCATAAATTTGGCCATGCGAAGCATATGCGGTCCCGTGAGTGGCCTCGCACCCGGCCTCAGCTCCCCTTCGCCGAGGCGTCCTCAAGGGGCTCGTCGGGAGCGGCCGACCGCAGCCAGCGCGTGCCGTACGGCTCAAGCGTGAGGCTCACCCTGCCGTCGGGGGGCAGGTCAAGCGTGCCGTCGACCAGCAGGTCGGTCAGCACCAGCCCCTCGTCGAGTCCCTCCAGCACGAACTCGGCCCGTGCCTCGCGGTCGGCGAAGTTGTGGACGGCGACCACGGTTCCGCCCTCCGCGTCGGCCCGGTGGACGAGCACGGCGTCGTCGTCGGCGTCCAGGACCTGGTAGGAGCCCCAGGCCAGCTCGGGCGACTCCCGGTAGCGCTCGATGAGCCGGGTGATCCAGTGCAGCAGCGAGTCGGGCTCGCGGCGCTGGACCTCGACGTTGACGTTGTGCGGGCCGTACTCGCCGGAGGGGGTGGGGACGGCGGTCCGCTCGGCGACGGGCGAGAACCCACCGGCGGGCGTCCACTGCATGGGGATCCTGACCGCCATCCGGCCCTCCCCCTTGGGGTTCTCACCGAGGCCGATCTCCTCGCCGTAGAAGAGCACCGGCGTGCCCGGCAGGGAGAAGAGCACGCTGTAGGCCAGTCTGAGCCGCCGCTGGTCGCCGTCGAGCATCGGGGGCAGACGCCGCCGGATGCCCCTGCCGAAGACCCGCATGTCCTCGTCGGGGGCGAAGGCGTCGAAGACCTCCTGACGTTCTTCGTCGGTGAGCTTGTCCAGGGTCAGCTCGTCGTGGTTGCGGACGAAGGTGGCCCACTGGCTGTCCTTCGGCGGGGCGGGCCGCTCACTCAGGGCCTCACCCAGGGCGGCCGGGCGTCCCCTGGCCAGCGACAGGTGCAGGCGCTGCATCCCGATGAAGTCGAAGCACATGGTGACCTCGTTGCCGTTCCCGTTGCCGAAGTAGGCCATCAGGTCCGGGTAGGGCAGGTTGACCTCGCCCAGCAGGATCGCGCCACCGTCACGGCGGTTCATGAAGGCGCGCAGGTCGGCCAGGAAGGAGTGCGGGTCGTTGCCCGCCCCCTCGATCAGGAACGGCACCGCGTCCACCCGGAAGCCGGAAAGGCCGAGTTCCATCCAGAAGCCGAGGATGCGGGCGATCTCGTCGCGGACCTCGGGGTTGCCCACGTTCAGGTCGGGCTGGAAGCGGTAGAAGCTGTGCAGGTAGTACTGGCCGCTTCCCTCGTCAAGCTCCCAGATGCTGTCCTCCTTGTCGGGGAAGACGATCGCCTTCGGGTCGAAATCTTCGGGTTCGTCCCGCCAGATGTACCAGTCTCGCTTGGGCGAGTCCCGGCTCGACCTGGACTCCTTGAACCACGGGTGCTCGTCGGAGGTGTGGTTGACCACCAGGTCGGCGATCACCCGGATGCCCCGGTCCCTGGCCGTTCGCATGAACTCCACGAAGTCGCCGAGGGTGCCCAGGCGGGGATCGACCGAGTAGAAGTCGGTGATGTCGTAGCCGTCGTCGCGGCCGGGGGTCGGGAAGAACGGCATCAACCAGATGCACGTCACCCCGAGACGGTCGAGATGGTCGATCTGCTGGGCCAGTCCTCTGAAGTCGCCGATGCCGTCGCCGTTGCCGTCCTTGTAGGTCTCGACGTCAAGGCAGTAGACGACGGCGTTCTTCCACCACAGATCAGCCGTGTGGGTCAGTCGCATGCGCCCGCACTACCCGAGCTTTACCTCTTTATGGGGATATACCAATAGTGATCGCTCCCGGCATGTCGCCGGTACGGCTACGGTGGAGGCTGGACGCTGGAGGGGATCATGCGACAGCTCAGGCACGGAGCCCCCTTCGGGTGGCTGCTCAGCCTGCTGTTCCCCCTGCTCGTCGCGGCCGGCCCCGCCGCCCTCCCCCCCGCTCCTTCTTCCAGCGTCGGTACGGCTGCCGCCCCCGCGACCCGTCCGATCTCCCGTGAGAGCCGTGACACCTCGGCGGGTGAGCGGTCGCACGCTCCGGGAACCCTCGCCTCCGCGCTGCTCTCGGCCCTTTCGGGACCGGCGGCCGCGGGCGGGCACCTGGCCGTCGCCCCGCGGACGGGCTTCGCGCCCCTCCTTCCACCGGCCGGTTCGCACGCGCGCTCATCGGGTGAGGCGCTCCTCGCGCCTCCCGCCTCGGGAACCGGCCCCGCCAGGGCCCCTCCCTTCTCCACAGGCGTCTGACCATCACCTGACCTCCCGGAACACCCCGGGAGGCGTTCCGGCACGCCCGCCGGCGGGCCGTACCAGACCTCTCTTCTTCTCTTTTCCAAGCCTGTGGAGGCTTCCATGTCGCGTGCCCCCGTGGTGCGCGCGGTGACGGCGCTCGCCGTCATCGCCGTCTCGCTCTTCGTCGCGCTGACCATGTCACCGCGCCTCGGTCTCGACCTGCGCGGCGGTACCCAGATCGTGCTGGAAACCAGGGACTCCCCCACCGCCAAGGCCGACGCCGAGGCGACCGACCGCACCCTTGAGGTGCTGCGCCGCAGGGCCGACGCGCTCGGCGTCGCCGACGCCCCGCTGTCACGCTCCGGCGAGCGGCGCATCATCGTCGAACTGCCCGGCGTGCAGGACCCGGCCAGGGCCGCCGAGGTCATCGGCAAGACCGCCCAACTGACCTTCCACGCCGTCGAGGGCCCCGCGCCCGAGGGGACGACCCCCGGCAAGGACCGGCGCGTCATCCCCGACGAGGACGGCGCGAAGGTGATCGTCGGCCCCGCCCGGCTGACCGGGGACGGCGTCAGCGACGCCGCGGCCGGGACGGACCCGCAGAGCGGCGGCGGCTGGTTCGTCACGCTCGACCTGCGCGAGAAGGGCCGCAAGGAGTGGGCGAAGCTGACCGGCGAGGCCGCCTGCCATCCGTACGGTGACCCCAAGCGCAGGGTCGCGATCGTCCTCGACGACAAGGTCCTCATCTCCCCGCAGGTCAACGAGGACGTCGGCTGCGGGGTCGGGCTGAACGGCCCCTCGACGCAGATCACCGGCGCCTTCGACGTCGAGGAGGCGCAGGACCTCGCCGCGCTGATCAAGGGCGGCTCGCTGCCCGTGCCCGTCGAGATCGTCGAGCAGCGGACCGTCGGCCCGACGCTCGGCGCCGCGGCCATCCTGGCCAGCGCCCAGGCCGCCGTCATCGGCGTGCTGCTCACCGGGCTGTTCATCGTGGTGACCTACCGCCTGGCCGGGGCCGTCGCCACGATCGCCCTGCTCTGCTACGCGCTGATCTCCTACGCCGCGCTGGTCGCGCTCGGCGCCACGCTCACCCTGCCCGGCCTGGCGGGCTTCGTGCTGGCGATCGGCATGGCCGTGGACGCGAACGTGCTGGTCTTCGAACGCGCCAGGGAGGAGTACGCCGCCAAACCCCGGCTGCGGCCCGCGCTCGAAGGGGGCTTCCGCAACGCGTGGAGCGCGGTCGCCGACTCCAACATCACGACGCTGCTCGCCGCGGGCCTGCTGTTCTTCCTGGCCTCGGGGCCGGTGCGGGGCTTCGGCGTCACGCTGGTCATCGGCGTCGTGGCCTCGCTGTTCACCGCGATGGTCGTCACCCGGGTCCTGGCCCAGTGGGCGGTGAACCTGCCCTCGGTCGCCAGGCGGCCCCGGGCGACCGGCCTGGCGGACATCGGCCGGGTCCGCAGGTGGCTGACCGCGCGTCAGCCCGACCTGATGCGCAGGCGGGTGCCGTACCTCATGGTCACCGCGGCGCTGGTGGTCGCCGCGCTGGGCGGGATCGCGGTCAGGGGGATGAACTTCGGGGTCGAGTTCACCGGCGGCAGGATGATGGACTACTCGACGAGCACGCCGCTGAGCGCCGACGCCGCCCGCGAGCTGGTCTCCGGCGCCGGGTTCCCGAACGCGGTCGTGCAGTCGTCCGACGAGGGCGTCTCGGTGCGGACCGGCAGGATCGGCGAGGCCGAGCAGGCGCGGATCGAGGCCGCGCTGGAGAGCGAGGGCGGCCAGGTCACCAAGGAACGCGACGAGCTCATCGGCCCCAGCCTGGGCGAGGAGCTGCGCAGGAACGCCATGATCGCGCTCGGGGTCGCGCTCGCCGCGCAGTTGACCTATCTGGCCTTCCGGTTCCGCTGGACGTTCGGGCTGGCCACGGTGATCGCCCTGGTTGTGGACGCGGCGGTGGTGGTCGGCGTGTTCGCCTGGCTGGGCAAGACGATCGACGGGGTCTTCCTGGCCTCGATGCTCACGGTGATCGGCTACTCGGTCAACGACAAGGTCGTGGTCTTCGACCGGGTCCGCGAGCTGTGGGGGGCGCGACGCAGGGCGCCGTTCGCCGAGGTGGTCAACGGCGCCGTCCTGCAGACCGTGCCCCGGACGGTGAACACGGGCCTGGGCGCGCTGTTCATCCTCGGGGCGCTGGCCGTGCTCGGGGGCGACTCGCTGACCGACTTCGCCATCGCGCTGCTGATCGGCATCGTCACCGGCACCCTGTCCTCCGCGCTGGTGGCGGCGCCGCTCGCGGTCGAGTTCGAGCGACGCGGTACGGCGGGGCCACCGCGCCCCAAGGCGGGGCGGGGCCGTACGAGAGAGGGGTCGGGAGCTGTCGTCTGAGCCTTCGCGAGATTCCCGGGGTGAGGCCGTCGCCGAGGTTCGGCGGGCCTCTCCTCGGGGAGAGGACGGGCCGCTAATGTGCTGGGGATCTGATCCCCCCGACCCCTGGAAGGCGGACCCACCGTGGCGGAAGACTACGCGACGACGTTCAAGATCATCGATGTGGACGGCGACGGCCTCATCTCGGCGCCCGAGCTGGCGCGGCTGATGGAGGTGCTCGGTCAGCCGCTCACCCCGGAGGGGGCGGCCGAGGCCGTGGCCAGGATCGACCAGGACGGTGACGGCCTCATCTCCCTGGAGGAGTTCGCCGGATATCTCAGCTAATTTCCGCTTTTACACCCCCGGGGCGAGGGCAGCGGGGGCCGCGATGACCATGGCGGCCCCCGGCCCGAGGCCCCTCTTCTCTTCTCGCCCATAGTCGCCGGACATTTACGACTTAAATCGGATTTTTCCGTTAATACGCTGCCCGAATAGATGAAATTCGGTGGTGGATCGGCGATATGGCAAAGCATTCGCTCCTGCCCTTGCGGGCTATTGACTCTCCATTCACGACCTAATAACTTAAAGTAGCCAATGAGCTTCATAATGTAGCGGTGAGGTGAGGTTCAATGCATCACACGGTCACATCGTCCGCCCACGAACGGCACGGCCCATGACCACCGTGCCCCCGGGGCCACCCCCCTGAACGCCTTTCCAGAGCGTCACCCGCGCCACCGAAGATACCCATCCCGGTTCAGCTTCCAGCGTGAGCTGACCCCAATCCTGCGCAGCGGATCGGTCGTCCCCTCGCCGACCTCCCGCCGACTCACCGCGACAGCGCGGAGCCAGCCGGAGACTCCCAGGCATACGACCGATCGGTCTCCAGGGTCCTCCATCCGGCTTTCTCCGCAGGAGGTGAGACATGGCCGGAGGTCTCGCACGTGAAGTGATCCGGTCGATGCGACCGACGTTCCCCACGGCTCCCCGCCGGGAACGCCACGACCTGGTCAATCTGAGAGACAACGAGAATCCCTTCGGCGGACCGCACCGCCACTATCCCGACAACGGGAACGACGACCTGGTCGCCGCCTACATCCGCGCCCTCGACGTCGTCGAACCCATGCCCGACGGTCCCCGGTGGCGCTGGGGGCCGGAAAGCGTCCTGATCACCCGGGGTGCGGCCGACGGCCTCGACCTGGTCTTCAGGACGTTCTTCGAACCCGCCTCGGACGCGGTCGCCCTGACACCGCCCAGCTTCGCGCTCTTCGACGAGCTGGCCACGGTCTACCGGGTCGCCCGCGTGCCCGTCCCGCTCAGGGGAGAGCGGCTCGACCGGCTCGACGTCGGACGGCTGGCCTCGCTCCCGGTCAAGGGCGTCATCCTGTGCGACCCGGGCAATCCGACCGGCACCTGCCTGGACCGGCGGGACGTCCTGGCGCTCCTCGACGCCTTCGACGGCCTGGTGGTGATCGACGAGGCCTACGTCGAGTGCTCGGGGCGCGTGTCCTACCGGCACCTGATCCCCGAGCACCCCAACCTCGTGGTCGTGCGGTCGATGTCCAAGGCGCTCGGCCTCGCGGCGCTGCGGCTCGGCGCCGTGCTCGCCCACCCCGACCTGCTCACGGCGCTGCGCAAGACGCGGCTGCCGTACGCGCTGCCGGGGCCGGTGACCGCGCGGGCCGTCGCCGAGCTGACGCGCCCCGCGTCGCTGCGCGGCCGGATCGAGGCCTTCACCGGAGAGCGCGACCGCCTGGCGGCCGGGCTCGCCGGATGCCCAGGGGTCGGGCGCGTCTTCGCCGAGGCGGGCTTCGTCACGGTCGAGGGGGAGCACACCCTCGCCGACGAGCTGTGGCGGGCCGGTTTCGACACGCTCCCTGAGCCGATGGGCTGGCCGGGACACGTGCGCGTCTCCGTCGGACGGCCCGTGGACAACTCCCGGCTGGTCGCCGCGCTCAAGGGCGTCCCGGCCAGGGAACCCGCGACCGGCATGAGAAAACCGACGTTCCGCATGGCACGCGGCGCGGTCGCCGCGATCCGGGGGAGAGGACTCCAGACATGAGCACCGAGACGACCACGGCGCCGTCCGTGACGACAGTCGCCCGCGACGACATACGCGCCATCACCTCGGTCAGGGTGGACGGCCACGTCCACCAACTCGGCCAACAACGCGACTTCCGCCGCAACGACGCCCTCGCCGCTTTCCTGCCCGAGGCGGGCAGACCCTCCTTCGCCTGGGTACGGCTACGCGACGGGGAGAGTCTGGCCGTGCACCGGCATCCGACCAAGTCCATGATCCTGGTCTGCAGCGGCTCGGTGCTGCTGCTCGGCTCCCACGAACGCGAACTGTCCGAGGGGGACGTCGTGTGTGTGCCCCCTGACAGCGACCACGGGTTCCGCACCCGCCCCGGTGAGGAGTTCCACGGTCTTTCCGTGCAGTTCGAGGGAGCCGGTCTCTACGAGGACGGGCACGCGCCCAGAGCCACCTTCGGCGGCGCCGAGGAGGCGCTCGCCGAGCTCGACCGGCTGAACGAGTCGCTGCTCAGACGCCATCGGGGCAACACGCTGTTCACCCTGTTCGACAGCGGCAGGCTGAACGAGGACCCCGCGCTACGGACGCGTTTCCTGGCCGCCCTCTACGTCTGGGCGACCTACTTCCAGCGGATGCTCCACGCCCGCCAGGCCACCTGCGCCGAGGAGATCCTGCGCGCGGAGTACGGCGAGCACCTGCGTGAGGAGTTCGGTCACGACCTCCTGCTGCTCGAACAGTACGACGCGGGCACCGACGTCTACGACCCGGTCCTTGAGGCGGCGGGAAGCTGGTTCGTCGCCCAGATGTACCAGATGGACGAGGCCCAGCGGATCGTGCTCGTGCACATGGTCGTCGAGTCGAGCGGCCACGTGTTCGGCCTCGCCACCTCGGAGATCTTCCGCGAGGAGGCGGGCGGCTACTTCGCCCTGCACGCCCAGGCCGACGACGACCACAGGAACGTCGGCAGGGCCCGCCTGGCGGCGCTGCCCCCCTCCGCCTTCCCCAGGCTCGCCGAGACCTGCAGGCGGGCCTGGGACCAGATGGACCTGATCCACGAGCGCATCGCCGCATGGACCCTGAAGGAAGGGCGATGAGATCCGCCACCGGGGGGCGCGTTCCCGCTCCCCACCCCGACGCGGTCCTGTCCCGCGTCTCCTGCGCCCCGCCCGGGGACCGGCACCCGGTGACCGTCATGTCCGAACGGATCACCGACATCTTCACCGACCTCGGCTACCAGGTCGCAGAAGGGCCAGAGGTCGAGGCCGAGTGGTTCGTCTTCGACGCGCTCAACATGGACGAGAACCACTTCGCCCGCGACCGGGATCACACCTTCTACGTCGCCGACCCCTCGGACACCGAACGCGGCTGCGGCCTGGTGCTGCGGGGGCACACCTCCCCGGTGCAGATCAGGCGGATGCTCACCTCCGAGCCGCCGATCCGGATGATCTGCGCCGGGCGTGTCTTCCGTCCCGACCCGCTCGACGCCACCCACAGCCCGGTCTTCACCCAGGCCGAAGGGCTGGTCGTGGACCGGGGCCTGACCATGGCCGACCTGGCGAGCACGCTCGACCACTTCGCGGCCTCGGTGTTCGGCGAGGGGGTGGTGACCCGGCTGCGGCCCCACTGGTTCGCCTACACCGAGCCGTCCGCCGAGATCGACGTGGCGTGCGCCGTCTGCCGTGGCACCCCCGACCGGGCCTGCCGTACCTGCGGGGGGCTCGGGTGGGTGGAGTGGGGCGGCTGCGGGATGGTCCACCCCAGGGTGCTGGCCACCTGCGGCATCGACCCGGCGGAGTACGGCGGGTTCGCCTTCGGGGTGGGCGTCGAGCGCACGCTGATGCTCAGACACGGCCTCGACGACATCCGCGCCCTCGGTGAGACACCGCTGCCCTTCGACCCGGCCGGGCCTCCTCGTTTCCAGCGCGTCAGGCGGATGGCCGGGCGGGCGCTGACCTCCGCCGGATACGTCGAGACCACGGCCTTCCCCTTCGTGGGAACCACGTCGTGGGACGCCCTCGGGCTGGCGGCCGACGACCCGCGCAGACGGTCCCTCACGCTCGTCAACCCGCTCAACCCCGGAGAGCCCGAGCTGCGCACCACGCTCCTTCCCGGCCTGCTGGACGTGCTGCGCCGGGACGCCGAACGCGGCCGGACGCGCCTTGGCCTGTTCGAGCAGGGCACGGTCTTCACCTCCCCGGTCCTCACGGGCCAGGCGCCTCAGGTGCCCACCGGGCACCGCCCGGACGAGGAGGACCTGCGGGCGCTGCGTGACCTCGTCCCCGCGCAGCCGTACCACCTGGCCGCCGTGCTCGCGGGAGAACCCCGCTGGGCCGAGCTGGTCGACGTGGCCCGCGCGGTCGCGAGCGCCACGAGCGCCACGAGCGCCACTGCCGGTGCCGTACGGCTGACCACGCGTGAGGGGGGTCCCCCGCCGTGGCTGCCCGGCCGCTGCGTCGCGCTGCTCGTGGGGGCGACCGTGCTCGGTCACGCCGGGCAGCTTAGCCCTGCCACGGTCGACGCCCTGGGCCTGCCGCCGGGGACGAGCGCCATGGAGCTCGACCTCAGTGCCCTCGAACGCCTCACCAAACCGAGTAACCCCAGAGAAAAGGAAAAACTGTGACACCGGAAGAACTCGCTCACGCCTATCTCGACGGGCTTGAGCGTGGCGATCTCGACGCCGTGCTCGGCCTGTACAGACCGGGGGGAATCGTCCACTCCCCCCTGTACGGCCCCATGCCCGCGTCGGAGTTCTACCCCGCCCTGTTCGCCGACACGGGCCGCGCCAGGCTGCTGCTGCTCGGCACGACCCAGGGCAGGACCGTCACCGGCGCCCCGCTGGTGACCATCTGGTTCCGCTTCGACTGGACCCTCCCCTCGGGCCAGCCGGCGAACTTCGAGTGCGTGGACGTCCTCGAACTGGCCGAAGACGGCCGGATCGAGGCACTGCACATCGTCTACGACACGGTGACGGCCCGTCCGGCCTTCGAGGCGGAGAAGGGCGAGGGCACCTCCTGGCGCCCGGTCTTCTCCCAACAGGGGGTGTGACCTCTGCCCTGGCTCATGACTTCCGTCGTGAGCCAGGGGTCGGTCAGACCACCGTCAGGTAGACCTGGCCGAAGGCTTCGGCGATCTTCTTGAGGTCGGTGGCGACGTCCACCTCGGGCGTCGCCGGGGTGTAGACGGCGGCCATGCGGCGCTGGATCGGGGCGAGCTTCTTCAGCTCGTCCCAGGCGGTCAGCCGGGTGACGGTGCCCTTGGCGTCCTGGACCCGGGTCCAGAGGTTCACCTGCTGGGCGGAGCCCTCAAGGACGGGCTTGGAGACCTTGGCCGCGTGCGCGGCGGTGACCTTGCCGACCAGGCTGGTGTCCTCCGCGGTGACCTGGCCGAGGGCGTCCCAGGCGCGGGCGCGGACCTGGATCCACTGGTTGGCCTGGGCCTGCTCCGGGGTGATCTTCCAGGTGGTGTAGCCGCCGTAGGTCAGGCCGTTGTCAAGGGAGAGCTGGTCGATCCGGCCGGAGATCAGGTGCGACTCGACCCGCTCGGGGGCCAGCAGCGGGTAGCGCGTGCGCATCGCGGTCTTGCACGCCTCGTTGCCGCCGCAGGCCAGCTCGGGGACGACCGTGTGGACGCCGAGCCGCTTGCCCGGTACGGCCTGGCGCAGCGCGGAGGAGGCGGCCGTGACGAAGGCGAGCACCTCGTCGTCGGTCTTGAACGTCGTGTTGTAGCCGAGCTGGGAGCTGAACCGGATTCCGGCGACCTCGGGGCGGGCGGCCAGGGCCGCGACCCGCTTGACGGCGGCGGCGAAGCTCTGCGCCCCGGCCTTCCAGTCGTCGGCCAGTTCGGTGTCGATCCAGACGCGCAGGCCGGTGCCCTTGGCGGTGGTGACCACCTGGCCGACGGGGCTCTGCGTGGCGGCGGCGACCTCCTGCTGGGTCGGGACCGTGGCCGCCACCGGCTGCGTGCTCTGTGTGGCCTGGGTGGTCGCGGCGGTACCGGTCGGCTTGAGGCCGCTGCTCTGCTCGGGCGCGCTCTCCGTGCCGTCGCCGCCCTCCTCATAGCCGCCGACCGCGCACTCCTGGCCGCTCTCGCACTCGGGCGCGCCGTCGGAGTCGCCGCCCTCGGGGATCGGGGTGTTCTCGTCGCCCACGGTGCCGTCGCCCTCAAGCTGGGGGCAGGAGCTTCCCGGGGCCGAGCAGTCGATGAACTGGCCGTCGGTGGGGGTCGCGGCCTTGAGGTTGGCGTTGTCGTTCGCGCCCCAGAACTTCACGATGTCGTAGGCCTCATCCGGCTTGGCCAGCCAGCGGCACACGATGAAGGCGGGGGCGTCGTCACCCATCAGATCGTTGCAACTGCGGTCGTCGTCCGCCGAGAAGGCCGCCGCCGCGGGTGTCAGCACTCCGACGAGCGCGAGGGCCGCGCCGACGGCGAGAGTCCGTCGCAGGTTGAGTCGCATGTCCCGAACTCCCGGTGATCCAGTCAAAACGATCGTTTCGCACCCTATACAGATCTCCGACCCCTCAACAGCCCCAGTCAGGAAATCAACAGATTCCTGCCATGCCCCATTCAGCTCAGCTCGGTCATACCGAAAAGTCATACCGGCAGCTCCCGTACGGCGGAGGCCGCGCGGGCACCGTACGGGGACAGCACGGATAATCGGGACATGTTCCCAGCCCGACGGACGCCCTGATGCCCGCCGAGTCCTCGCAGACCCTGGAGCGCGGTCTGCGCCTGTTACGCCTGCTCGCCGACGGCCGACCGGGCAGGACCCCGACCGAACTGGCGACCGAACTGGGGTTGAGCCGCCCCGCGGTCTACCGCCTGCTCACGACCCTGCAGAGCGAGGGGTTCGTCAGGCGGGACGGTGAAGGCCGTCTCCACCTGGGCTTCGGCGTCCTCGTCCTGGCCAGGGCCGTGCAACCGCTGCTGCGCGAGGGCGCGCTGCCCGCGCTGCGCAGGCTCGCCGAGGAGGTCGGGGCGACCGCGCACCTCACGGTCGCCGAGGGGGAGGACGGGCTCGCGGTCGCGGTGGTCGAGCCGTCGTGGACGGACATGCACGTCGCCTACCGCGAGGGGTCGCGTCACCCGCTGTCCCGGGGGGCCGCCGGGCTGGCCGTGCTCGCCCTGCGTGCGGGCCGTACGGGATATGTGGTCACCGAGGGACAGTTGCAGGAGGGGGCCAAGGGGATCGCGGCGCCGGTGCCGGGGTTGCCGTGGCTTGAGGCGTCGGTCGGGGTGGTCTCCTTCACGCCGTTGGATCCCGAGGTCGTCGGCCCCCAGGTGGCCGCCTCCGCCGCCGAACTGTCCCGGGCGCTGGCCTGACGTTCAGGAAATATGGCGCTAAGAGATGATTTATCTATATAAAAATCGGCAAATCGGTGAGAGGGCGCTATAAAGGGGTTCGTTCGCTTCAGGCGCCACAGAAAGAGTCTTCCGTGCCCGACGCCCCTCTCCCCTCCGGCCAGGAACAGCCGGGGGGAATCAACAGCAGCGTGGCCCATTCAGCGCGAATCTGGAACTACTGGCTGGGCGGCAAGGACAACTACACGATCGACCGCGAGATCGGTGACCAGTTTAGTGCGATATTTCCAGAAATAGCCGATATCGCAAGGTCGTCACGAGGCTTCCTCGCGCGGGCCGTACGGTATCTGGCCGGTGAGGCGGGCATCAGACAGTTTCTCGACATCGGCACCGGGCTGCCCAGCGTCGACAACACCCACGAGGTCGCCCAGCGCGTGGCCCCCGACGCCCGCGTCGTCTACGTCGACAACGACCCCCTGGTGCTCGCGCACGCCCGCGCCCTGCTCGTCGGCACCCCGGAGGGGAGCACGGAGTACATCGACTCCGACCTGCGCGACCCCGACCGGATTCTCAAGGCCGCGAGCCGCACCCTGGACCTGTCCCGGCCCGTCGGACTCGTGCTGATGAACATCCTGGGGCACGTCACCGACCTCGCCCAGGCGCGGGCCGTCGTCGGGCACCTGATGGGGGCGCTGCCCCGGGGCAGCTACCTGGCGGTCGCCGACGGCACCAACGTCGTGAAGGGACCCGAGTTCGAGGCGGCCATCGCCGTGTGGAACCGGGAGGGCTCGACACCGTACACGCTCCGCTCCCCCGACGAGATCGCCCTGTTCTTCGACGGACTCGCCCTGGTCGAACCCGGGGTGGTCTCGTGCCCGCGCTGGCGGCCCGACCCCGTCCTGCCCGGCGCCGAACACGAGGTGGACGAGTTCTGCGGCCTCGCCCGCAAGCCCTGACCGTACGGCCTACATGGTGTTGACGATCAGGCCGATGTGGGTGAAGTAGTTCAGTGCCCCGAACAGGGTGAAGGCGATTCCCGCCAGCCCCCAGCACACCCCGACGACCGTGGTGAGCCTTCCCCCCTTGGACCGCAGCGCCAGGGGGAAGAGCACCGCGCCCAGGCCGACCAGGACGTAGAGACCGGAGATGAACGTCGCCTCAAGCAGCGGCATGTCGGCGAAGGCCCCGGAGATGGGTTCCTGGGGCGGCGCCGCGAACAGGGTGTAGGTCCATCCGGCCGCCGCGATGCCGAAGCACCCCAGCCCCATCCCCGCGACGAAAAGCGAGATGGGCCCCGCCGTACGGGCGAGCAGGGCGGGGCGGTCGAGTGCGGCGGCGATCAGCACGCCCTTGCGCCACAGGTAGAGGGCGGCGGCCAGCAGCAGCACCCCGAAGGCCAGCGAGGGCTCCCCGAAGACGATGTTGTCGAAGGGGAAGCCCTGCCCGGCGAGCGGCCAGGTGAGCGTCATGTGCAGGCCGGTCGCGGTGAGGATCAGGCCGAGCACGCCGAAGGCCAGCGCCCAGCCCTCGAAGTGGTCGTTGATCCTGCCGCGCAGCACCTTGTGGCCGAGCCCGACCACCAGGATCAGGCCGACGCCCGCCGCGACCGCCATGATCGTGTTGTAGGTGGGCATCCTGGCCCAGTCGATCTTCAACCCAGGAGCGGCCCCCGCTATCCACATAAGGGACCATTTCCCTATGTAGTCACACCAAAACGGTAAGTAATCTCACGACGGACGGTGAGCCGCGTAGAGCCGGGCGATCATCTCGTTGAGCAGTCCGCGTTCGGCCGGTTCGAGGGGCGAGAGGAAGTCGGCCTCGACCTCGGTCATCCGCGTCACGGCCTCCTCGACGGCCCGTCTGCCCCTGTCGGTCAGCAGGACGAGCTGTTTGCGCCGGTCGGCCTCGCTGCGGGCCCGCCTGGCATAGCCGAGCCGCTCCAGCTTGTCGATCACCGCGACCATCGTCGTGCGGTCGAGGCCGGACAGCTCGCACAGGTCGCGCTGGGAGGCCTCCCTCCCGTGCGCGAAGCTCATCACCCGCAGTTCCTTGCCCGTAACGCCCCACGACCGCAGCTCGCCCTCGACCCGGTCGCGCACGAGGCCGCCCAGGCGCAGGAGCAGGTAACCGGTCGCCGAGGAGATCCGCTGCTCCGCGCTCTGCGTGCTCACGGTCACAACCTAAGGCCTGGGTCCGCCACGGCGTACAGGACCTCGCGCAGGCCGGGCACGTCCTCCCGGTCCGCGCGCCAGACCAGCCGCAGCGCGAGCGGCGCGGCGTCGAGGCCGAGCCGTACGAGAGAGCCCTCGGCGAGCTGGGCCGAGACCGCGAACTCGGGCAGCAGGGTGACGCCGAGACCCCGTTCGGCCCAGGCGCGCATGACGGCGACCCCGCCCGCCCTGACCCGGCGCACGTCCTGCCCGAACAGGCGCTCCCCGGCCAGCCAGAACGAGCAGGCGGGCACGTTGACCAGGAGGTCCTGGTCGCGCAGGTCGTCCCTGGTCACCCGGTGCCTGCCGGAGAGCGGGTGATCGGGGGCGGCGACGAGCATGAGCCGTACGGTCTCCAGGTCGAGGAAGTCGAGCGGCGCGGGCGGCAGGCCGAAGCCGAGCCCGCCGAGCCCCTCCCCCGTGTCCAGCAGCAGCGCCGCGTCCAGGCCACCGTCTGCGACGTCGGCCAGCAGCCGATCCCGCGCGGCGTCCGAGCGCACCTCGACCCGCAGTTCGGGACGCCGTACGGCCAGCCGGGCGAGGATCGCGGGCACGTGGGTCGCGGCGATGGTCTCCAGCGCGCCGAGACGCAGCTCACGCCGCCCCCCGGTGACGTCGAGCCGGGCCTGTTCGGCCTGGTCGAGGAGGCGCCGCGCCCACGGCCGCATGCGCTCCCCCGCCGGGGTCAGGACCATCCCCCGGGCGCCGCGCTCGAACAGCGCGACCCCGAGCGAGTGCTCCAGCACCCGGATCTGCGCGGAGACCGAAGAGGGCGCGTTGCCGAGCGCGTTGGCGGCGTCGGTGACGGTCCCGTGCCTGGCGACGGCCTCGAAGACCCGTAACTGGCGAAGCTCCATGTCCGGCCAACCTCCGCCGAGCGTTCGGATATTCCGAACGGAGCCTGCGTCTCCGCCGGTGGAGCCGTACGGCCCACCTCCCGCACAGTCGTTTCCCATGACCATCGGTTCCACCAGGCGTTCCCTGGCGTTGTTCGGCATCTCGCTCGGTTACTTCACGGTCCTGCTCGACATGACCGTGCTCTCGGTGGCCGAGCCCGACCTGGCCCGTTCGCTCGGCGGCTCGGTGGCGGGCCTGCAGTGGGCCGTCTCCGGCTACACGGTCGTGTTCGGCGCCCTGTTGCTGTCTGCGGGGGCGATCAGCGACAGGTACGGCGCGCACCGGGTCTTCAGGGCGGGCGTCGCCGTCTTCGGGGTCGGCTCCCTGCTGAGCGCGTTCGCGCCCGACCTGTGGACGCTGGTCGCGACGCGGGCGCTGCTCGGCGCCGCCGCGGCGGCCTGTGTGCCCGCCTCGATGGCGATGATCAGCACGCTCTACCCGGCGCCCGCCGAACGCGCCAAGGCACTGTCGGTGTGGGCGGCCCTCAGCGGCGCCGCGCTGGCGACCGGGCCGATCGCCGGTGGACTGCTGGTCGGCCTGTACGGCTGGCGGGCCGTCTTCCTGGTCAACGTCCCACTGGCGGCGGCCGTACTGGCGCTGACCAGGGGGCGTGCCGTGCACTGTCCGCGTGGTGAGCGCAGGATCGCCTGGTCCGCCCAGTTCGCGGCCTGTGTAGCGCTCGGACTGGGCACAGACGCGCTCATCGCGCTCGGCGCGGACGAGTCGGTCCACGCGCTGTGCTCAGGCTCCGTCGCCCTCGCCGCGGGGGCGGTCTTCGCGGCCCTTGAGAGGCGCGCGTCCACCGGGGAACCGGTTCTGGCGCCCGCCGTACTGCGTGCTCCGGGGGTGACGCCCGCGCTGCTGGCCGGGGCGGCTGTCAACTTCACGATGGCCGGGGTGCTGTTCGTGCTGCCGCTGCTCTTCCAGCGGACCCTTGGGCTGTCTCCCCTTGAGACCGGGGTCGCCTTCCTGCCGATGACGCTGCCGTTCGCCGTCAACCCGCTGCTCACCGGCAGGATCGTCGCCAGGTCGGGCCCGCGCGGGCCGGTGACCGCGGGCCTGGCCCTGCTGACCCTCGGCGGCGTGATCTTCGCGGTCGCGGTGCTGGCCGGGTCGGCGTATCCGGTGCTGGTCGCCGGTCTGCTCTGCACCGGCTTCGGCGTCTCGTTCGCCCTGCCCGCCCTGGTCACCACGGTCGTCACCTCGGCCCCGTCCGGTACGGCCGGCACCGCGGGCGGCCTGCTCAACGCGGCCCGGCAGCTCGGCGCCACCCTCGGCGTGGTCCTCATGGGCGCCCTGCTGACCCCGGAGCCCTCGGGTACGGCACGCGCCCTCCTGCTGCCCGCCGTACTGTGCGCGATCGCCGCGATGGCCCTGCACCGCTCGCGGACGCCCGCGCTCAGGTGAGGGGTTCCAGGAACTCCAGGCGGTTGCCGTGGGGGTCGGCGCTGTGGAAGCGGCGCATGCCGGGGAAGTCGTCGGCGACCTCGACCGGGTAGCCCGCCTCGTCCAGAAGCTTGGCCCACCGGTCGAGGTCGTGGACCAGGAGGGCGGGGTGCGCCTTGCGGGCCGGGCGGAAGTCGGCCTCGACGCCGAGGTGGAGCTCGATGCCGTGGCCACGGAACCAGCAGCCGCCCCTGGCCGCGAGGAGGGGCGGCTTGGGGATCTCGGCCAGGCCGAGCACCCCCGCGTAGAAGTCGCGTGAGGCCTGCTCACTTCCGGGAGGGCAGGCGAGCTGCACATGGTGGATCATCACGCCTCCAAAAGTGTCTCGACATCAAGATACTTCACCCCCGGGATGTTTGACAGCGGCCCCTCGTTGACGGAAGGTTGTACGTATAAAGGACAACAATGTCCGATAAACGGACGAGCTTGGGAGAAGCGGATGCCGTACTACCGCGTCGTGGGAGAGATTCCCCGCAAGCGACACGTGCAGTTCCGGCGGCCCGACGGCGGGCTGTACGCCGAGGAGCTGATGGGCGAGGAGGGCTTCTCCAGCGACTCCTCGCTGCTCTACCACCGGTATCTGCCCACGGCGATCATCAAGGCCGAGGCGGTCGAACCTCCGGCCTCCTCCGCCACGCTGACCCCCAACCTGCCGCTCTCGCCCAGGCACTTCCGCACCCAGGACCTCCCGCCCGGCGGTGACCTGGTCTCCGGGCGCGGCCTGCTGGCGGGCAACGCCGACGTCCGCATGTCGTACGCCGCGACCGAGACCCCCAGCGAGCTGTACCGCAACTCCATGGGCGACGAGTGCGTCTACATCGCCTCGGGGCGGGTCACCTTCGAGTCCACCTACGGCGCCCTCGAAGCCGGGGAGGGCGACTACGTCGTCGTGCCGACCGGGACGATCCACCGCTGGGTCCCCCAGGGGCGCGTCACGGCCTTCGTCATCGAGGCCGCCGGGCACATCAGGCCGCCCAAGCGCTACCTGTCGCAGTACGGCCAGTTCCTCGAACACGCCCCCTACTCCGAGCGTGACCTGCGCACCCCGCAGGAGCCGATGCTCGCCGAGGGCGAGGAGGTCCCGGTGCTGGTCCGCACGCGCGGCGGCCTGACCCGGCTGGTCTACCGCAACCACCCCTTCGACGTGGTCGGCTGGGACGGCTGCCTGTACCCCTACGCCTTCAACATCAGCGACTTCGAACCCGTCGTGAAGCGCACCCACGCCCCGCCCCCGGTCCACCAGACCTTCGAGGGCCCGAACTTCGTGGTCTGCTCCTTCTGCCCCCGGCCCCTCGACTTCCACCCCGAGGCCATCCCGATCCCCTACAACCACCACAACGTGGACTCCGACGAGCTGATGTTCTACGCGGGCGGCGACTACACCGCGCGCCGGGGCTCCGGCATCGACGTCGGCTCGATCTCGCTGCACCCCGCGGGCTTCACACACGGCCCCCAGCCGGGCGCCGTCGAAGCCTCCGTCGAGGCCGTACGGCAGGGCCACACGCAGACGAGCGAGCTCGCCGTGATGGTGGACACCTTCCGTCCCCTCGACCTCGGCTCCACCGGCCTCTCCGTCGAGGACCCCGCCTACGCCTGGACGTGGGCCCGATGACGCTCTTCGACGCCCTGGTCGACGACGCCGGGCTGTTCCCGCCGACCGCGCTGCCCATGACCGAGGCCCTGGCCAGGCACCGGGCGGACCTGGCGGCGGGCAACCCGGTGCTGACCCACCGTTTCCTGGTCGCGGCCAGCCGGATCGGCGAGCTGCGCGAGCACCTGGACCACCCGATCAGGCTCGGCATCGTCCTGGACACCCCCGAACTGCCGCCGCTCGACGGCCTCGACGTGGAGCTGGTCGAGGTCCCCGGCAGAATCGTGGATCTCGGCGACCTCAAGGCCCGGCTGTTCGTCGAGGCCGCCCCCTTCGAACCCCCGCCGGGGGTCGGCCTCAAGGTCAGGTGCGGGGGGACGACCGCCGCTGCCTTCCCCTCCGCCCAGGACCTGGGGGCCTTCATCTCCCACTGCGTGGAGCACGGCATCCCGTTCAAGGCCACGGCCGGACTGCACAACGCGGTACGCCACTTCGACCCGGCCCTCGGCGTCGACCGGCACGGCTTCCTCAACCTGGTCCTGGCGGTCTGCGCCGCCGTCGACGGCCACGACCCGGTGCCGGTGCTGGGCTCGACGGACGTGGGTGAGCTGGTACGGCTGGCCCGCGAGGTGTCCGGGAAGACCGCCACCCGCGCCAGGGAGCTGCTGGTCTCCTACGGCTCGTGCAGCACCGCAACCCCGATCGAGGACCTGCGAGCCCTTGGGCTCGTCGAGAACGCAGCAGTAGAGGAGAACGTGTGATGTCCTGGGGCGTCGAGCACCTGCCCTACGGGGTCTTCTCCCGGCACGAGGGCGAGACCCCACGCGTCGGCGTCCGGTACGGCGAGCACGTCGTGGACCTCGCCGGGGCCCTGCACGACGAGGTGTTCGCCACCGGCTCGCTCAACGCCTTCATGGCCAGGGGTTCGGCCGCGTGGCGGGACACCCGGGCGGTGCTCCAGAACAAGCTGCGCACCGACCCCGGCGCCGTGGAGGCGCACCTGGTGCCGCTCGACCAGGTAAGGCTGCACCTGCCGTTCGAGGTCGCCGACTACGTCGACTTCTACTGCTCGCTTGAGCACGCCTCCAACCTGGGCCGGATGTTCCGGCCCAACGAGGAGCCACTGAAGCCGAACTGGCGGCACCTGCCCGTCGGCTACCACGGCAGGGCGGGAACCGTCGTCGTCTCCGGCACCCCGGTCGTCAGGCCGTCCGGGCAGCGCGGCGCCGGTGTCTTCGGGCCGTCGGCGAAACTGGACATCGAGGCGGAGCTGGGCTTCGTCGTCGGCGCGCCGACGACCCTCGGCGAGCGGGCGGGCCGGTTCGCCGACCACGTCTTCGGGGTGACGCTGGTCAACGACTGGAGCGCCAGGGACATCCAGGCCTGGGAGTACGTCCCGCTCGGCCCCTTCCTCGGCAAGTCCTTCGCCACCTCGGTCTCCCCGTGGATCACGCCTCTCGACGCGCTGTCCGAGGCCCGTGTCCCCGGCGTCGCCCAGGACCCCGAGCCGCTGGACTACCTGCGCAGGGACGAGCCGTGGGGCCTCGACCTGACGCTGGAGATCGCGCTGAACGGGGACGTCGTCTCGCGGCCGCCGTACCGGGGGATGTACTGGACGCCCGACCAGATGCTCGCGCACATGACGGTCAACGGCGCGAGCCTGCGCACCGGCGACCTGTACGCCAGCGGCACGATCTCGGGCGCCGACCCCGACCAGCGGGGCTCGCTGATCGAACTGACGTGGAACGGCACCGAACCCCTCAAACTGCCGGACGGCTCATCGAGAAGCTTCCTGGAGGACGGCGACACGATCACCATCACCGCCACAGCCCCCGGCCCCAACGGCACCCTCCTAACCCTCGGCGAAGTAACCGGCACCATCCTCCCGGCCCGCTGAGTCGTTCTTGCGGCCTCCTCCGGTCTTCGGAGGGGGCCGTATGGGATGGTGACCGTGTGCGTACGGTTCACATCGAGGCCAAACCTGACCATCTGCTACGCCTGGCCAAGCAGAGGGACCCGATCGGCGCGGTCGCGGAGATGGTCTGGAACGCGCTGGACGCGGAGGCGAGCCTCGTCAGCATCGACCTTGAGCTCAACGAGCTGGACGGCGTGGAGTCGGTCCGTGTCACCGACGACGGCCACGGCATGCCCAACGCCTCCTGCGCGAACTACTTCGGCGGCCTGGGCGGGTCATGGAAGACCACCGCCAAGATCTCCCCGGAGCTGAAGCGGGGACTCCACGGGCGGAGCGGGCAGGGCAGGCTCCGCGCGTTCGCGCTCGGCGAGCAGGTCCGCTGGATCACCGTCGCGAAGGCGGTTGACGGACGGATCGAGCGAACGGTGATCAGCGGGGCGGTCGACCGGCCCGCCGACTTCGAGATCTCCGAACCGGAGACCGTCGAGGAGTCGTGCGGGACACGGATCGAGGCGTCGGTTCCCGCCGACTTCGTCACCCGTCTCACCCACGAGGACACCGCCCAGCAGTTGGCCTCGACCTTCGCTCCTTTCCTCGCGGCCAACCCCGACGTGCGGATCGTCTACCAGGGCACGGCCCTCGACCCGGCCATGGTGTGGACGGACACGGCCGAGTACGCGGTGCCGTGGGCGGAGGACGTCCATCCCGCACCGGTGCTGCGCGTCATCGAATGGCCCAAGGACGTCGGCCGGGTGCTCGCCCTCTGCGACGCCAACGGTGTCGTCCTGGACGAACTCTCACCCGGTATCCAGGCGCCCGGCTACCACTTCACGGCGTACCTCCTGTGGGACGGCTTCGTCGAACGCCGGGGTGATCTGCCGCTGGCGGAGATGGACGAGATCGGCCCTCTTCTCGCGCTCGCGCGGGACAGCCTTCGCACGCACGTCAGGAGGCGCGAGCAGGAACGCCGCGCCAGGCTCATCCACGAGTGGAAGTCCGAGGGGGTCTACCCGTACGCGGAGAAGCCCGTCGAACCGGCCCAGGCGGTCGAGCGCGAGATGTTCGACGAGGTGGCCACCAGGATCTCCCGTCGCCTGCCCGGTGCGACCCAGAGCAAGAGAACCACCCTGCGGCTCCTGCGGGAGATCATCGCCCGCGACCCGGGCGGGCTCTACCCGGTGCTGGACGAGCTGTTCCGGCTGCCCCAGTCGGAGCAGGAGGAGCTCAGGCGGATCCTCCAGCGGACGAGCCTGTCCGAGGTGATCAAGGCGACCGGACAGGTCAGTGACCGGCTCGACTTCCTGGCCGCCCTGAAGAAACTGGTCTTCGAGCCGGAGCTCAGCCGGACCGTCAGGGAGCGGAGCGAACTGCACAAGATCCTGGAGCGTGAGACCTGGATCTTCGGTGATGCCTACGCACTGATGGTCAGCGACCAGAGCCTGGACGCCGTACTGACGCGTCATCTCGACGAACTGGGCCGTGAGCCCGAGAACGGCGGGCTGAATCCTGTCCGCCGCGAGGACGGCAGGACGGGCATCGTCGACCTCCTGCTCGGACGCGCACACCGTGGCAGCTCGGGGCGTGAGCACCTCGTGGTCGAACTCAAGGCCCCCAGGGTCAAGATCGGTCAGAGCGAGGTCGCCCAGATCAAGAGTTACGCGGAGGCGATCGTCAGCGACCCGCAGTTTCGTGACGCCCGGGTCTCATGGGACTTCTGGGTCGTCTCGACCGAGATGACGGACATCGTCAGGCGGGACGCCAGTGCGCCGGACCGCCCGCCGGGCTGCATCGCCGAGTGGGGAGGGGGCGTCCGCATCTGGGCGCGCACCTGGAGCGAGATCATCGACGACTGTGAGGACCGGCTCCACTTCTACCGTGAACGGCTGAACCACGATCCGGCCGCGGAACACGCGATGGAGTACCTCCGGCGGGTGCACGGGCAGGCCATCCCGGAGGGCGTCTGAGAACCCGCGTCCAACGGAGCCCTGACGGCTCTCAAGTATCGGAATACCGTAGGGAAGGGAACCTTCTGGACATCCGAGCCGTTCAATATTAAGGAGGGCCGGAGATGGATTACTGGGTCATCTGGTTGATTCTCGCGGTGGTGCTCGGCGTCGCTGAGATCTTCACGCTGACCACCGCCCTGGGACTGCTCGGCGGCGCCGCGCTGATCACCTCCGTCGCCGCCGGTCTCGGCCTGCCGCTTCCCCTTCAGCTTCTGGTGTTCGCGGCGGCCATGGTGACGGGAATGGTCGTGGTACGGCCCATCGCCAGACGCCATCTCCTGCCGCCGTCCGGTGACAGACGGTTCGGGATCCAGGCCCTCGTCGGCAAGTCCGCCTACGTCCTGACCGAGGTGACCGGCAGGGACGGTCGGGTACGGATCGGCGGCGAGGAGTGGTCCGCGAGGGCGTACGACGAGACACTGGTGATCCCGGCGGGGGCAGTCGTCGACGTCATCGAGATCGAGGGCGCCACCGCGCTCGTTTATCCCCGGGAGTAGCCACATGGACGCACTGCTGATCGCCGGTCTGCTCATCGTGTTGTTCGCCGTTTTCACGGTGTTGCGCTCGGTGCGCATCGTTCCCCAGGCCCGGGCCCGCAACGTGGAACGGCTCGGCCGCTACCACACCACGCTCAAGCCCGGCCTGAACTTCGTGATCCCCTACATCGACCGCGTCTACCCGGTGATCGACCTCCGCGAGCAGGTGGTCTCCTTCCGCCCGCAGCCGGTGATCACCGAGGACAACCTGGTCGTGGAGATCGACACCGTGCTGTACTTCCAGGTCACCGACCCGAGGGCGGCGGCCTACGAGATCGCCAACTACATCCAGGCCGTCGAGCAGCTCACGGTCACCACCCTGCGTAACGTCGTCGGCTCGCTCGACCTGGAGATGACGCTCACCTCCCGCGACACGATCAACAGCCAGCTGCGTGGCGTGCTGGACGAGGCGACCGGCAAGTGGGGCATCAGGGTGAACCGGGTCGAGATCAAGGCCATCGACCCGCCCAAAAGCATAAAGGAGGCGATGGAGAAGCAGATGCGCGCCGAACGGGACAAGCGCGCCGCGATCCTCACCGCCGAGGGACAGCGCCAGTCCCAGATCCTCACCGCCGAGGGTGACAAGCAGAGCGCGATCCTGCGCGCCGAAGGTGACCGCAGCGCCGCGATCCTCAAGGCCCAGGGTCAGTCCCAGGCGATCGACGAGGTCTTCCAGGCCGTCCACCGCAACGACCCGGACCCCAAGCTGCTGGCCTACCAGTACCTCCAGGTGCTGCCCGAGCTGGCCAAGGGCGAGGGCAACACGTTCTGGGTGATCCCCAGCGAGGTCACCTCCGCGCTCCAGGGCGTGTCGAAGGCCTTCACCGAGTCGTTGCCCCGGTCGAGCGCGACCAGGGAGGTCACCGCGGTCGACGAGGCCGCCGCCAGGAACGCCGCGGCCAGGGAGACCGCCCAGGCGGAACGAGCCGCGGCGGAGGCGGTCGCCGACGCCGCCGAGGCCGACCCCGGCCCCCGCCAGATCGGCCCCGGCGTGCCTCCGATGCCCGACCCGCTGTCATCGGTCGAACGGGACAGGGCCGAACGCAGCTAGCCCCCCTGAACTTCAGACGCGGAGGAAAAGCCCAGCTCGGCACAAGCGTGAAGCAATGCTGTGGGACGGGTTAAGAAAACCGCGATGGACACCCCGGGAACCGGCCCGGCACAGTGCGTAGGGTCGGAAGCTGAGGGGGGATCTTCATGAAAGCGCTGGTCAAGGAGAGGGCGGAGCCCGGGCTTCGGCTGGCCGACGTGCCGGAGCCGGTCGTCGGGGCGGGCGAGGTGCTGATCAGGGTGCTGCGCACCGGCATCTGCGGCACCGACCTGCACATCCGTGGCTTCGACGCCTGGGCCAGGCAGACCCTGCGGCCCCCGCTGATCGTCGGGCACGAGTTCTGCGGCGAGGTCGTCGAGATCGCACCCGGGGTCGAGGACGTCGCGATCGGCGACCTGGTCAGCGGGGAGGGGCACCTGGTCTGCGGCAAGTGCCGTAACTGCATGGCCGGGCGGCGGCACCTGTGCCGCAACACGGTCGGCCTGGGGGTCAACCGTGACGGCGCCTTCGCCGAGTACGTGACGCTGCCCGCCTCCAACGTCTGGGTGCACAGGACCCCGGTCGATCCGGACGTGGCGGCGATCTTCGATCCGTTCGGCAACGCCGTACACACCGCGTTGACCTTTCCGATGGTCGGCGAGGACGTGCTGATCACCGGCGCGGGGCCGATCGGGTTGATGGCCGCCGCGGTCGCCACGCACATCGGGGCGCGCAACGTGGTCGTCACCGACGTCAGTCCGGAACGGCTGGCGCTGGCGAGCAAACTGGGCGTGAACCTGGCGCTGAACGTCGCGGAACGGTCCATCGCGGACGGCATGCACGAGCTGGGCCTGCGCGAGGGCTTCGACGTCGGCCTGGAGATGTCCGGCAACCCGAGGGCGCTCCGCGACATGATCGCCAACATGACGCACGGCGGCAGGATCGCCATGCTCGGTCTGCCCGCCGAGGAGTTCGCTGTCGACTTCTCGACCGTCGTCACCTCGATGCTCACCATCAAGGGCATCTACGGCAGGGAGATGTACGAGACGTGGTACTCCATGTCGGTTCTCCTGGAGAAGGGGCTCGACCTGTCCCCCGTCATCACCGACCGCTTCTCCCACCGCGACTTCGACGCGGCCTTCGACACCGCGGCGAGTGGCAAGACCGGAAAAGTCATCATGGATTGGACCGCCTGATGTTCGACAACGTCCGCGCCGACCTGCGTGACACCCTCGACGAGATCGCCGCCGCCGGACTGCTCAAGCCCGAGCGGGTCATCACCACCCCCCAGCGGGCGGACATCGCCGTCGCCGGAGGCGGCGAGGTGCTGAACTTCTGCGCCAACAACTACCTGGGCCTGGCCGACCACCCCGAGGTCGTCAACGCGGCCAGGGAGGCGCTTGACCGCTGGGGCTTCGGCATGGCCTCGGTGCGCTTCATCTGCGGCACCCAGGAGGTGCACAAGCAGCTTGAGGCACGGCTCGCCGAGTTCCTCGGCCAGGAGGACACGGTCCTGTACAGCTCGTGTTTCGACGCCAACGGCGGGGTCTTCGAGACGCTGCTCGACGACCGGGACGCGGTGATCTCCGACGCGCTCAACCACGCGAGCATCATCGACGGCATCCGGCTGAGCAAGGCCCGCCGGCTGCGCTACGCCAACCGCGACATGGCCGAGCTCGAAGCCAGGCTCAAGGAGGCCTCGGACGCCCGGCGCAGGCTGGTCGTCACCGACGGCGTGTTCTCCATGGACGGCTACGTCGCGCCACTGCGGGAGATCTGCGACCTGGCCGAACGGTACGAGGCCATGGTCATGGTGGACGACTCGCACGCCGTCGGCTTCGTCGGCGAGGGCGGCCGGGGCACCCCCGAACTGCACGGCGTCATGGACCGGGTGGACATCATCACCGGCACCCTCGGCAAGGCCCTCGGCGGCGCCAGCGGCGGTTACGTGTCGGCGCGCAAGGAGATCTGCGAGCTGCTGCGCCAGCGGTCGCGCCCCTACCTGTTCTCCAACTCGCTCGCCCCGGCGATCACCGCCGCCTCGCTGCGCGTCCTCGACCTGATCAGCACCTCCGACGAGGCTCGCGTACGGCTGCGCGCCAACACCGAGCGTTTCCGCACCCGGATGACCGAGGCCGGGTTCGACCTGCTGCCCGGTGATCATCCCATCGTCCCCGTCATGATCGGCGACGCGGCAGAGGCGGGCGCGATGGCCGAGCGGCTGCTCGAACAGGGCGTCTACGTGATCGGTTTCTCCTATCCCGTCGTACCGCACGGCAAGGCCCGCATCCGGGTCCAACTGTCGGCGGCCCACTCGCTCGATGACGTGGATCGGGCCGTCGAGGCGTTCGTCGCGGCCAGAAAATAGCCCCTGGGCCGGACGGTTGACGAAAGTCAATGTCCGTCGGCGACGATCGGTAGCTGTGTACCGCTTCCCCCGGTTTCTACCTTCGTAAGGTCATTGACCAGGGGATATGCGGGAGGGGCCATGGACGGCCGGCTGTACCGGGACGTCGTGGAGTTCGCGGCGGGCACGCCGGAGTGGCTGCGGGAACTGGCGGAGACGGGCACCGACGCGGTGCTCGCGGTGTTCGCCGTACTGTCCCTGTGGGTGTGGTGGCGCGCGAGGAGGGGACCCGCCGGGGCGATGGCGCTGGCGCTGCTCGGCCCGGTGGGCACGGTGGCCGCCTACGCGGTCAGCGAGGTCGTCAAGGTGCTCCTCCGGGAGGAACGGCCGTGCCGGGCGCTGCACGGGGTGACAACCCTCGTGCCGTGCCCGCCGTACGGGGACTGGTCCCTGCCGAGCAACCACGCGACGCTCGCGGCCGGGGCGGCGGCCGGGCTGGTGATCGCCTGGCGGGCGCTGGCGCCGTACGTCGTGGTGCTGGCCCTGCTGAGCGGGATGTCGCGGGTGTTCGTCGGCGTGCACTATCCGCACGACGTGGCGGCGGGGCTGCTGCTCGGCGGAGTGCTGGTGCCGGTGGTGGTGCTCGCGCTCAGCGGACCGACGACCACGCTGGTCGTACGGCTGCGCGGGCTGACGGTGCTGCGTCCGCTGCTGCTCGCCCCCCGCGCCGACCGTGGCTGACCGGCGCCGCATCCATGTCTCACTCATGACACATCCATGCCGCACTCATGACGCGTCCGTGCTTCACTCTCGGCGCACCAGACGGGCGTCGTGGGCGATAACCGCGGCCTGGACGCGGTTGCGCACCCCGAGGCGGCCCAGGATCGTGCTGGTGTAGGTCTTGACGCTGCCCTCGGCCAGGTGGAGGCGGCGGGCGATCTCGGCGTTGGACAGCCCGGCGCCGATCAGGGCGAGCACCTCCCGTTCGCGGCCGGTCAGCACCGCGACACGGTCACGGGCGGTCGTCGTCCTGGTCAGCTCGTCGCCGGTCAGCTCCCTGATCACCCGGGCCGCCACGCTGGGCGAGAGGTAGGCCCCGCCCCCGGCGACCGCGCGCACCCCGAGCAGGAACTCCCTCGGATCTCCGGTCTTGAGCAGGAACCCGGTGGCGCCGTCAGCGAGGGCACGGGAGATGTAGGAGTCCTGGCCGAACGTGGTCATGATCAGAACCGCCGTGGCGGGCGCGACGGCACGAAGCTCGGCGGTAGCGGCCAGGCCGTCCAGGCGCGGCATGCGGATGTCGACCAGCGCCACATCGGGCCGGTGTGCCCGCACCGCCTCGACCAGCTCCCGCCCGTCGGCGGCCTCGGCGACCACCTCGATCTCCGGATCGGCCGACAGGATCATCCGCACCCCGGCGCGGACCACCGCCTCGTCGTCGGCCAGCACCACTCGCACCACCGTCGTCCCCCTCTCATCCTTCGGACCTCGCTGAGCGCTCGCCCGGCGCTACGGCCCCCGGTCGGTGGGCAGGAAGTCCTTGCTCACCAGGTGGCCGTCCGCGAAGCACAGCCGGAACAGCTCGCTGTGCGACGCGTCGAAGGGGTTGGCATGGGTGCCGTAGTAACGGCAGCTCGCCCCCGGGGGCCTGGCAGGCTCGCCGGACACCGGCCCGTCGATGCGGGAACGGCCAGGCAGCACCCGCGCCACGGCCGCCTGGTCCTGGCCAGGACGCAGCCCTTGGAAGTCGTGGGGCGTCAACACCGAGGTCACGGCGTCGTAGACCGTGAAGGCCACGACCAGCAGGGTCACCACCGCACCCGCCGTGACGGCGGTGACGATCGCGGTGACGCGGGTCCGGCGTGCCCTGAGCCGCGCCCTGGCCAGGTGGGCGGCGGAGATCGAGGGCGGATCGGGCTCGGCGATCGGCCCCGGCACACGGGGCAACCGCGCCCGCACCTCGAACCCGGCACCACGCTCCCGGACAGGCCCGCCGCGCCTTCCATCGAACCCCGCATCGGACGCTTGGGCGAGCCCGCCGTACCCGCTGTGCTTCCTGTTGAGCCCCATGTCGCGCTTCCGGGCGTGCCTGCCGTACTCCCCGTCGGGTCCTTCGCTCCGGGGGCCCGCGCGTAGCGAACCGCCGCAGAGCCGGACCCGCTCCCTGAGGCCCTCAAGGCCGTGGCCACCGGAGCCGGGATCGCCGGGCTGTCCGAGGCTCGGGGCCGTGGTGACCGTGACGACGGTTTCGGAGTGCAGGTGCTCGACCGTCACGGTGACCGGGGCGCCGGGGGCGTGTTTGGCGGAGTTGGTCAGGCCCTCCTGAACCACCCGGCGCAGTGCCCGCTCGGCCATGGCCACCGGATGGGGGCCGTCGCCCACGGTCCTCAGCTCGACCCGCATGCCCGCCGCCCTGGCGCGCTCGACCAGTTCGGGGACGCTCTCCTCCTGGGCGGAGCCGACGTCCCGGTGCAGCATGTCCACGATCTCCTGCAGCCGCTCCGAGGCGGCCGTGACGGCCCTGCGTGCCTCGCCCGCCGCCTGCCGGTAGCGCTCGTCGAGGCCGGGGGCCACCTCAAGGCCGCCGATCCGCAGGGCGACCAGCCCCAGCTCGTGCCCGAGCAGGTCGTGCATGTCACCGGCGATGCGGGTACGCTCGCGGGCCCTGGCCTGCTCGGCGATGACCCGCTGGGCGCGTTCGAGCTCCTCGGCCCGTTCCCAGCCTTCCCGGGCCAACAGCACGTACTGCCGCCGGGCGCGACCCGCGAGCCACGGCACGACCGCGCCCAGCACGGCGCCCGCGACCGCGACGAACCCGGCCCCCGCGTCGCGGACCAGCGGGGTCACCGTACCCGCCAGAACCAGCAGGCCGCCGAGCGCCGCCACCGCGCGCCCGGCCCGGTCCATCCGCACCCCGGCCAGGTAGCAGAACGCCACCAGCGCCGCGAACACCGTGAACGGGTTGCCGCGCATGACCTCGACCAGCCACAGCCCCGACCCCAGCAGCAACGCCACCAAAGGATGCCTACGGCCCAGCGCCACCCCGGCGCCGATCACCGCCAGGCACGTGAGCGCGCCCCACCACGAGAGGGGATGGGCCATCCTGGAGGTGAACCCGGCCCACAGCACGGGCACGGCGAGCACCACCCACAGCAGCACCGCCGTGAGCGCCTTTCCCCTCGTCCCCGTCGCCATGCCGGCCACGTTATCCACCCCCGGGGAGTGCTCCCACTGCCGAAAGTCAACCTGTGGATAACTCCCAGGGGCCTGGAAACAACCCCGGTTTGTGGCCGTCTGTAAATAATTCCAGCGAAAATGGACAGGTGATAGAGACGCGACGGCTCAGGACCCTGCGTGCGGTGGCCGACCACCGTACGGTCACCGCCGCTGCCGCCGCGCTCCACCTCACTCCCTCGGCCGTCTCCCAGCAGTTGATCGCCCTCGAACACGAGGTCGGCCACCGCCTGCTCGAACGCGACGGCCGGGGCGTACGGCTGACCGCCGTCGGACGCATCCTGCTCGGCCACGCCAACGAGGTGCTCGCCCAGTTGGAGCGGGCCGACGCCGACATCGCCGCCTACACGACCGGCACGGCCGGGGAGGTGAAGGTCGCCTCCTTCGCCACCGCCATCGGCCTGCTCGTCGCCCCGGCGATCGGCAGGCTCAAGGACAAGGAGCCCGGCATCCGGGTTCGCGTCATGGACGCCGAGGGCGACCAGAGCCTCACCATGGTCCTGGACGGCGCGGTCGATCTGGCGGTGGCCGTCGAGTATCGAGGTGCCCCCGCCGAGACCGACCGCAGGCTCTCACGCATCCCGCTGTACTCGGAGCCGTTCGACGTCGTCCTGCCCCGCGAGCATCCCCTCGCGGGGCAGGAGGTGACGGTGACGGACCTGCACGGCGAGACCTGGATCGGCCCCTACCCCGGTAACCCCTGCCACGACGTGATCGCACTGGCCTGTGAGCACGCGGGTTTCACCCCCGAGTTCGCACACTCCTCAGACGATTTCAGTGCCGTCGTGGCGCTGGCCGCCGCCGGGGCGGGGGTGGCGATGGTGCCGCGCCTGGCGCTGCGCGGCCCCGACCTGTCGGGGGTGACGGTCCGCCCGGTCGCCGGCCCCGAGCGCCGAGTTTTCGCCGCCGTACGGCGAGGCGCGGAGCACCACCCCCTGCTGGTCCCCCTTATGGACGCCCTGCGGGACGTCGCGACGGCCCTACGTCACCCGGCCGATTACCCCACTAGCAGTTCCTGACGCTGTACACGGGGGTCCAGTCGCCACTGCTGTCCCGGCTGCGCGCCGGCGGGGTGGTGTAGATGAGCTTGCCGTTCTTGTCGTACATCCGGGCCTTCGTACCCTTCGTCTGGTTGTTGTCCCAGGAACCGTTACCGACGAGGGAGATGGGATACCTGTCGCAGCTGTACATGTCGATTGAGGTGCCCGTGAAATTGGGACTCCTCCAAGCGCAGAAGTGCTTGTAAGCCGCCTTACCTCCGGCACAGCCACTGGCGGCGAGACCGGTCTCAGGAGACAGCTCGCGGGGAGCGTCCTCGTCAGGAAGGGCGATGAGCACGTCCGCCTTCCCCTCGATGACGACCTTGTTGAGGGCCACCTGCCTGCCCCCCATGGTGAACACGTAGAGGTTCGCGCTGTTCTGCAGCGTGGTGATCTGCTCCTCGGTCAGCCCCGCCGCCCTGCCCTGCTCCGCGAAGGCCGCCTTCGCGTCGGGCGGGGTGGCGTTCGCGAAGTTCTCGGGCGGGGTCACGGTCTTGGAGTCCCCGGGAGGGGCCACGTTCGCGGGGTCGTCGGGCGAGGTCGGGGTCGCGGCTCCCGCGCCCTGGGCGGTGAGGAACAGCGCCAGCGCGGCGCCCGACAGCACGGTCAGGGGTCTCATCGCACGGTCCTTTCGTTGGTGGAAAGAGATCCCCGGGCCGTCTTCCTGAGGGCGCTCTTCACGGCCCGGGGCGCGGGGGCTGGAGACCTTTGGCCTGGTCGTCCGTGGCGCCCGCCGCAAGACAAGATTGACCCGCACGCGTTCTCACGGCATTGCGTGGATGCGCCAGGCCATTGCCCGTATGTGTCAGGCCCCCGCGTGACCGGACAGGTGCAGCCGCCGGTACGCCTGGGGGGTCATGCCGTAGGCGGTCCGGAAGGCACGGGTGAAGTGGGCGGCGTCGGTGAACCCCCACCGGGCGGCGACGGCGTGGACCGGCTTGCCTTCGAGCCGACGATTGGCCAGGTCACGGCGGCAGTGGTCCAGCCGCAGAGCGCGGATCCAGGCGGCGACCGTGTGTTCCTGGCCCAGGAAGAGCCGGTGCAGGGCCCGGACGGAGATGTTGTGCGCCGCGGCGATGATCTCCGGTGAGAGCGCGGGATCGCCGAGCCGACGGTGGATGAAGGCGTGGATCCGCGCCATCAGGACGCGCTGCCGGGTCTCGGGAGAGACCTCCGTGCCGTTCTCGCGGGCGAGCAGCATCGTCAGCAGGTCGAGCACGGTCGCGCCGAGACGGGTGGTCTCACAGGCCTGGAACTGGTCGGCGTTGGCGGCGAGGTGGCCGAGGAACCCCAGGAGCAGGGCGCCGACGCCCTCCCGACCGGAGAAGACCCACGGGGTGCGCCGTTCGGACACGGGCTCGGGCAGATGGAGCATCGCGCGAGGGACCATGGCGAAGATGCCCCGGATCGCGCCCTCGTCGTCACCCGTCGTCAGCACGGAGTACGGGGTCCAGCTGTTGTAGACCACGATGGTCGACAGGCCCATGGCGACGTGCTCGCGTCCCTGCACCACGGCGCCGTGGCCACGCAGGGGCACCGCGACCTGGAGCAACTCCGGGTCGGACTGCCGGATGTGTTTCATGGTGCGATGCGTCCAGATGTCCGAGCAACCGACTCGGGAGAGCTGGACGGCGCCGAAGTCCGTGCTGCGCATCTCCCCCTGGAAGTCGGCGGGGGACTCGCTGACGATCTCCAGCGGCAACAGCGTCCTGGAGACCAGATTCCGCCAGTATTCGAACCGTTCGGCGGGTGCGACACCACCGGTGTGAATCACGGTGTGCACTGTCGTCCTCCTTATGACGTCACCGATTTTCCTACCGTTCGTGCTCGTGCCGACCGGAACCGGGCCTCTACAAACCCCCCTTTTTCATGATATTTCGTTGTTTGCTAATGAATGCAGGGGTTGCATGAAACGTCGATATCGCTCTGGCCGAAATATCACCCTCCAGATCGACCGACACCCTCCCCGTGACCCGATTTTCTCCGGCCCTCGACACGCTGTCCGCGTCCTTTTCTACGGGCGGCCCGTTGTCCGGTGTCGCAAGCCGGACACCGGACAACAAGCTCCTGACAACGGGGTACGGCGAGGCGGCACGTGTGGAAAACGGGGAGAACCGCTCAGCCGAAATTCCGTCTCGGCCGGGGAATGTCGTCATGCGCCGGGAGATGGTCGGGAGCCTCTCCCAGCCCGGGGAAAGGGTCCTTCGGGACGGCGGGGACCTCGCACCAGACGGTACGGCCCCGCTCGCACGAGCGGCAGCCCCACCTCCCACCGGAGAGCAGGCCGACGAGGATCATGCCCCGGCCACTCTCCGACAGCGGGAGCCCTCGAACGTTCTCCTGGTCCTCGACCTCGACCCGCAGCAGGTCGTCGAGCGTGAGCAGCCGCAACGTCAGCGGGCCGCCCGCGTGCCGTACGGCGTCGGTGACCAGTTCCGACACGGCGAGCCGTACGTTCTCGTAGGCGGGGTGGTCCTCCCCCAGCCATTCACGGACTTCTTCGCGAGCCCGTGAAGCGGACTCCGGGTGGTTGGGCAAGTAGGTTTCGCTGTTTTTCTCCGGTCTCATGGGTCGCCTTCCCCAGCCGTATTGGGCTGGTTTTCCGTTTCACTCGGTTCGCCGACCAGGGTCTCGTCCTACTCCTGGACGGCCACTCATACGGTCGCAAAGCCGTGAGCGGAGGCGGTTGCAAAAGTGTTCACTCTGCCTTCACACTTCTGCGAACACCTGCCGAACCCGCTAAATCCCCCTCCACAATGGCCTCGTACCCATCCGCGAAACCGAGAGGAGCTGGAGATGACCGTCCCCCCGGAACAGGAACAGCCCCCGGATTCGGCTACAGAGCCGACAGACCCCATCGATCCCTACATTTCCCCGCGAATTCGATTCGGGGCAGAACTTCGCAAATTCCGCCTCGCGGCGGGGTTCAGCCAGCGGGAGCTCGGCAACCTCATCCACCTGTCGGTCAGCCAGCTCAGCATGATCGAGAACGGCCACCGCGCACCGACCCTCGCCCTGGCCAGGAGGGTGGACAAGGCCCTCAACATCGGCTCCACCCTCGCCGGGCTGCTCGACCGGCTGAACAGGGCGGAGGCCCAGCTCCCCCGCTGGTTCCGCCCGTGGCTCGAGTTCGAGCGCGAGGCCGAGACGCTGCGCATCTGGGCGGCGCTGATGGTGCCCGGCCTGCTGCAGACCGAGGACTACGCGCGGGCCATCCTGAGCCGCAAGCCCGGCGCCACCCCCGAGCAGATCGAGGACAAGGTGGTGGCCAGGATGGAGCGGCAGGAGATCCTGAAGCGGCGGATGCCGCCCATGCTGTGGATCGTGCTGGACGAGGGCGTGCTGTATCGTCCTGTCGCCGAGCCCGAGGTGATGCTGGGCCAGTGCGAGCGACTGCTGGAGGCCGGGGAGCACCTGCGCATATCCCTGCAGATCCTTCCCTACAGCGCGCGGAACGTGCTTGGCTTGCTGGGAAGCTTCACCCTGGCGGACCTGCCGAGGGAGACCTACCCGGTGGCCTACATCGACTCGCAGAGCCTGGACGACCGCGTCACCGACCGGGCGACCGACATGAAGAACCTGGCATTCCGCTACGAAGCGATCCGCGCCGACGCCCTCCCCCGGCGTGAGTCCCTCAACCTGATCAAGGAGACGATGCGCAGATGGACGACCTGACCAGGCACCTTTCCACCGCCCGGTGGCGTAAGTCCAGCCTGTCCGGTGACGACGGGAGCGACTGCGTCGAGGTCGCGGCCCTGCCCGGCGGACACCACGCCCTCCGCGACACCAAGGACCGCACCGGCCCCGCCCTCGTCCTCACCCCGGCCGCCTGGTCCAACCTCCTGAGCACCCTCAGGACCGACGCCCTCGATTGAGCCGAACGCGACTGGCCTCTCAGGCGGCGGGAGCCCGAGGGGCCAGACGGATCTCAAGCTCGGCGTCCAGGGCGCGGGCCAGCCGGTCCAGGATCGGCAGCGTGGGAATGCTCCCGCCCGCCTCGAAGCGGGCGACCGTCGAGCGCCTCAGCCTGGCCGCGCGGGCCAGGTCGTCCTGGCTCCAGCCCCGGCCCTCACGCATCGCGCGGACGACCTTGCCCAGCTCGTAGGCGAGACGCGCCGCCTCGTAGACCTCGGCTGCGTCCGGCTCGTCCATCCGGCGCCCCCTGAGCTCCCGTCGGCTCACGTCGCCTCCCTCCCACTCGCACGCGTCCAGGGCCACTTCGTTATGACGCCTCGCGTTTACCCAAACACAAAAGGTGAGACGCTTCCATCGGTATCGAACACCCACCAAGGAGGCGACACGCGGATGATCACATGGCGCACGTCCAGCCTGTCCGGCCACGATGGAAGCGACTGCGTCGAGGTAGCGGTCCTCCCGGACGGCCGTCACGCCCTCCGCGACTCCAAGAACCGCACCGGCCCAACCCTCCCCCTCACCCCAACCGCCTGGACCAACCTCGTCAAGGCCATCAAGAGCGACACTCTCCACCAAAACCGCCCAAGCCTGTCGTTCGCCGGAACCCTGCACTCAGGTGTCGGAGATCTCGCCGAACGCCACGATCACCTGCGGTGACGCAGCCCGTTCAGGGCGGTTTCTATGAGTTTGTCGGCGTATTCGGGGGTCAGCGGGCCCGTCCGCTGGAGCCAGCGGTTGAGCAGGGGGCCCCAGAGCACGTCGACGGCCATGTCCAGATCCAAATCCTCGGCCAGTTGACCGGCCCGCTGGGCGGCCTCAAGGCGGCGTTTCTTGATCTCGCGCATCGGCCCGTCGAGGCGTTCGCGGTAGACGGCGGCCAGGTCGGGATCGTGTGAGATCTCGGTGCTGAGCGCGCGCATCGGCTCGTCGAAGCGCGGATCGTTCAGCTCGTCCACCGTGGCGCGCATAACCAGCTTGAGGTCGGCCTCCAGGTCACCGGTGTCGGGCAGCGCGGCCTCGCCGCCCTCCCCCTCACCGAGCATGAGGAAGGCGTCGAAGAGCACCGCCCCCTTCGACGGCCACCAGCGGTAGATCGTCTGCTTGCCGACCCCGGCCCGCGCGGCGATGCCCTCGATGCTCAGCTTGGCGTATCCCACCTCGCCGACCAGCTCGAAGGCCGCGGTGAGGATGGCCCGGCGCGAGGCGTCGCTGCGGCGGGCGGCGTTCGGCGTGTTCTGGCGTCGCGTGGTCACGCACCCAACCTAGCAAAACACAAGACGAGACGGACCGTCTTGACGCATCCACAAAACCCCTCTATGGTTACCGTCATCGAACGAGACGAACCGTCTCGCTTCGCCAAAAACACCAAGGAGTTCCTGTATGCGCACCTCCCCACGTACCTGGTTCGTCACCGGCGCGAGCCGGGGCCTGGGCCGTGCCTTCACCCTGGCGGCACTGGAGCGCGGCGACCGGGTGGTCGCCGCCTCCCGCACCGTCACCCCGAACGACTTCGGCGACCGGTACGGCGACCGCCTGCTGACGCTGTCCCTGGACGTGACCGATAGGGAGGCCGTGTTCGCCGCCGTGGACACCGCCGTCAAGCACTTCGGCCATCTCGACATCGTGGTCAACAACGCGGGAACCCTGTCCATGGGCATGGTCGAGGAGTTCACCGAGGCCGAGGCCCGCGCCCAGTTCGAGGTCAACCTCTTCGGGGCGATGTGGGTCTGCCAGGCCGTACTGCCCCATCTGCGGGAGCGGGGGGCCGGGCACATCCTGCAGGTCTCCAGCATCGCCGCACTCGGCGGCTTCCCCAGCACCGGGATGTACAGCGCGAGCAAGTTCGCCCTCGAAGGCATGAGTGAGGCGCTGGCCATGGAGGCGGCGGGCTTCGGCGTCAAGGTCACCATGGTCCAGCCCGGCGGTTACTGGACCGACCTCTACACCAGCGCGACCATGACCACGCCCGCCGAGCCGTACGGCCCGCTCCGCGCCGAGCTGGAGAAGCAGTGGGCGGAGGGTTCGATCGACAGCGAACCGCGGTTGGCCGCGGAGGCGGTGCTGAAGCTGGTGGACAGTGAGAACCCACCGCTGCGGTTGCTGCTCGGCAACATGGTCTACGACCTCGCCTTCAACGTCTGCCGTCAGCGGATGGAGACCTGGGAGAGCTGGGAGGAGGTCAGCCGGGCGGCCGAGCACGCTGTACCCGCGCCGGGACTTCCGGAGTGACCGGGCCGGGAAAACCGAATGGGCCGGGCGAATAATTTCTTACTTAGCGTTATATAGCGCTTTTGGGAATTATTCGCCCGAACGACCCACGTGACCAGGTGTTCGCTGGATTGTGATGGTGTTCATCACTGTTCGAGGGGACTTGCCGGTGTTACGCTGCGGGAGTCGCGGTCATCCATAATTAGCGGGTCCGTATTCGCCTCTTCGGTCTGCTTTCGCCAGCGTGGATTTCCCTGGGGTCCGGGGCCGACCCCATCCTGATTCCCAGCAACGGGTCACCCCCAGCTTTGGAGCGTTACATGCCGAGCGGCAGCATCTTCATGACCCCAGGCGTCCTGCGCGACCTCAAGACCGAGAGCACCTACGACATCCCGCACGCCCTCAGGAACCGCCACCCCGTGGGAAGCCTGGTGACCTACACCCTCGCCGACCCCAGGACCGTCGGCTCCATCACCCGGGGCCTGGCCGGCATCACGATCGCCGGCAACGCCGTTGACGACGAGTCGGGGGTCCTCATCCCGCTGAGCGCCGCACTGCGGGGCGCCTACCCCGAACGCACCCGCGTCCGGTTCCAAGGCACCCGCGACGAGGTGAACAGGCTGGAGGCGCTCGGGCTCGTCATCGGCACCCAGGAACGCCGGATCGATGTCGTGGACCTGACGGAGAGCGCCCCCGCCGACCTGTCCGACCTGGGCGTGTCGATCGAGCAGGACGCCGAGGACAAGTCGGACTTCCCGCACAACCAGCTCTACTACCACGTCGGCCCCGAGACGGCGTGGACCACCCGCATCCACACCTGCACCGCCCTGGCCATGTGGAGCCGTACGGCAGGCATCTCCTACCTGTCCCACGCCGACTCAAGCACGTCGCCGGAGACGATCGCGGAGAACGTGACGGAGTTCTTCACGGACGTGATCAAGGCCGGAGCCGTCCTCACCACGCCCGGCGAGCTGAGCGTCATCCTGTTCACCGCCGAGGACACGCTGACCGGCAGGGCCACCTCGGTCCAGAGCATCCTGGGCGCGCTCGACCACCTCGACGCGACGCACACCAGGGCCGTCTACGAGCACGCGAAATGCCACATCGCCGGTCCCGACGACGCCATCGTGGTCACGGCGGGCGCGGCCCCCAGGGTGCTGCTCAGCTACCCCGACCACGTGGATTATCTGCTGACCCGCTACGCCATCAGGGGTGAGCAGAACGTCCGGGGCATCCTCGTTGAGGTGCTGAAGACCGCCGAGGAGAACCACGAGTTCGAGCCCAAGGCCTACCGCGCGGCGAAGAAGGCCAGGGAACTCGACGACAAACAGCTCTACCGGCTCCTCGTCGCCCTGGTCGGCTACACCGACGAGGAGGCCAAGAAGCGCTGGGGGTGACCCCGTCGGACCCGGCTCAGGTAGAACTCGGCGCGTTCCTCCTCGCTCATCCCGGCGAGCGTCGGCAGGTCCTCGAAGTACGGCTCGCGGGGCGCGCCGGGCGCGAACAGGATCAGCATCGACGCGTCCTCGCCGGACTCGTTCCTGAAGGCGTGCACCCCGCCCTCGGGAACGTGCAGGAAGTCCCCGCCGGTCGCCTCCGTCCAGCGCTCCCCGTCGTACAGACACACCACTCGGAGATCCCACGGTGGAAGTGCGGGCTGGGGCCGCTCGGCTCCGGCCCCATGTTCCACCGGTAGAGGCCGAACTGTCCGTTCGTCGAGGCCCCGGTGGCCAGGTAGGCGGTGCTGACCGGCGACCTGACCAGCTCCGGCGGAGTGCTCGCGGGCCGGTTCTCCCCCAAATACTTCGGATCGGGATAGGACATCGTCGGTTTCCACGTGTTCCCTGCCATGTTCCCCGGTCAGAGCGCCGTGGCGGCTCCGAGGTCCAGGAGGCCGTTGCGACGCAGGAGTTCGACGGCGCGGACGGTGACGTGTCCGCGCCAGTCGAGCGCTCCCGCCGGGGAGATCCTGGCGTACTCGACGGTCCATCCGCCGTCGTCCCGCTGTGCCCCGGCCAGGCGGTCCAGGTCCGCGGCGACCACCTCTGGCGTGAAGAGGGCACGCGCGGGACGGCCGGGCAGGGGCGCGAAGTCCAGCGGGCGAAGCGCCTCCTCCTCGGTGCCGCCCTCGACGGCCACCACACCGTCCGCGGGGACATACTCCCCCAGACGCCGCAGGAGCCCGGCCGCCTCGGGGTACGTGTCGTGCACGGCGTCGAGGAACCGTACGGCGAACAGCAGCACGTAGGCGGAGGGCCGCTCCCCGAGCGCCTCGATCGCGTCCAGGCAGTGGCGGGTGGCGCGGGCCAGCCAGGGGTGCTCCGCGACGGCCCGGTCGTGTCCGGCGACGCGGTGCGCGGCGGCTGCCGTCACGGCGGTGATCTGCAACGACGAACCCGGCGTCTCGGCCCCGGCCGCCCACCACGGGGCGGTTCCCTCGGCCACGGTCAGCGGCAGGGCGAAGGGCAGGCCGCCGTCGGGCAGTGTGACCGACCCGAGCCAGTCACACAGCTCGACGGCCCGCCCCGTGGTGACCGGGGCGACGTCCTCGAACACCTCGAAGGCGTGCAGCGCGGCCCCCGGCTGGCTCTCCGGCGAACGCAGGTCGGCCTCAAGGCCCCACCCGTAGCCACCGTCGGCGTTGCGGTAGCCGTCGAGCGCGGCCAGCACGGCACCGGGGTCGGCCTGGCCGGTCAGGAGTTGGAAGCGACGACGGTCGAGAACACGCGCGTGCGCGGCCATGAAGGACGCCGCCGCGGCGAGGTCAATGCTCATGACCCCCATCGTGGCCAGGCCGTACGGCATGCGTCTTGCAAGGAACGGCCTTTTTGGGGTTAGTCGTTTTTGGAGGATTCGAGCCAGGCGGGGGGTCTGAAGTCGGGGTCGCCGGGAGAGCCGAGGCCGTCGAGGGCCGCGACGATCTTCTTCTCCTCGTAGAGGAAGTGTGTCTCCAGGACGGCGGCCAGGCCGTCGAGCGTGACGCGCACCCGCCGCGCCTCCTCGGGGCCGGGTGGCCGGTCGTCGAGGCCATCGACCAGGTTCTCCAGGTCGCGCAGGATGTCCGCGACGAACAGGTGGTCGTGTTCGAGCTGCTCGATGACGGGCCGCAGTTCGGGGAAGCGCTCGGCGAGGGCGGGGAAGGCCCCGGCGTCCTCGCCGGTGTGGTGCAGGGTCAGCGCGGAGCAGAAGGCCAGGCAGTGCGCCCGTAGCTGTCGTGGCCGCTCCGCACGGCCTTCGAGGTGGGCGTCGACGTCGTCGCCGAGCCTGGCGAGCTCCTCACGGAGCCAGTTGTGAACTTCGATCAACTGGTTGCCGAACGCCGTAAGGCGGGTGTCGGGGGTTTCCATGGTTGTCCCATGTTTCGGCGCCTCCATGCCCTCGACGATCTCCTTGCCGGGTGCACTGCGACGCTGAGGCGGGATTCCATCATGCCTGGCCGCCTCCGTCAACCCACCCGGTACGCCCAACCGCCGCACACGGTAAACGGTCAGCATTTTCCCGAGAGCTGAAATCCGGCCGTCGCAGGGATTCCCGGAAGTCTGGATATAGACCGATAAAAGCCCTTCCCGAGAAATCCACAAGTCCGACTTAACGGATAAATCCCTTCGTATTCTGGCCTTGTCGATCGTGTCCTCCGGGAGTCCTCCGGAGGCCTGATCAGAGGAGGAGTCCATGGACCGCAGGCACCGCCCAAGCCCGGCGCTTCTCGCCGCACTCGCCCTCGCGGGCGTCGCGTTCCTCCCGGCCACCACCGCCTCGGCACGGGTGACGGCCCCCGACGACAAGCCACCGGCCTACCAGCAGGCCTACGAGAAGGGATACGCCGACGCGGCCAACATGTGCGAAAAGGCCGCGAGCTTCTCCTACGACGAGTCGGACAGCTGGGACAGAAAAGGCTGGGTAGACGGCTACAACGCCGGCCACGCCGCCCAGTGCTGACCTGAGGGGAGCCTTCCTTCCCGGTGGCCGTCACCCGACGACCACCGGGACCGACGTTTTATTCCTCACCGCGAATTATCCTCGATCTTGCTTGACGGGTGTGAACCTCCCCCGTACCTTCCGAATGAACGTCGCGGGAATCGTCGACATCTCACTGAAGCTCATTCGGGAGGCCGTCCGTGCTCTTGGATGGTGATGCCTGGCAACGGGTGCTTCACGGCTTCGAACGGTCGTCGTTCCGCCTGGAAACCCTTTCGCAGTACCGGGTGCCACAGGAGGCAGACGGGATCAGAAGTTTTCTGGAAGGCGAACGACTTCCCGAGGACTACCACTCGGCCTGGATGGACAGGGTCGCCGATCACGTCGCGCGAGGCCGTCGTGTTCAGCGCGTGCACACCCTGGTCCAACCTCTCAGCACCTATCTCCAGTTCGAATTCATGTACTACGGACCACACTCCCGGGCCGGTGAGGACATCCGGATACTCGACCTCACGGAAAGACCGAACCCCGGCCTTCCCGACCAGGACTTCTACCTATTCGACGACCACCGGGTAGTTCTGATGCACTACACACCCGACGGCACACAGATCAGCAGGGAACTGCTGGAAAATCCAGACGTGGACCTCTACCGTCACTACCGGGAAATCGCCCTCAACGAGGCGATCCCGTTTGCCGAGTACGTGAAAACCTGAAGGCCGGAACGACCATCACGCTTCCGGCTCCAGCACAGGTACCGACAATGGACTAAACCAGCCGGGCCGCTCCGGATGAGCCGTCCGTCAGATTCCCGCTTACCCCGTCTGTTGGAGGCTCCGCGTGCGCCCGGATCTGAGTCCGCCTGACCCGGATTTCTTCCCGACGCTGTTCGGCAAGGCCCGGCGTTCCGCGCTCCACCTGGAGATGCGGGACGGCTACATGGCGGACGAGTTGTTCACCCGGTGGCTCGCGGATGGTCGCCCCTCCCCCGTGGCGGCCGACTCATCGGACGAACCATGGATGGCGACGGTCGCCGAGGCGGTGAACCGGGGCGTGGAGGTACGGCGCGCCCGGGTGGTCAGCGAACCGGTCAGCGCCTATGTGGCATGGGAGCACGCCGCCACGCGGGCCGTGAACATCGCGGCGGGCGAGGCCGTACGGTGGCTGCCGCGTTGGCGAGCCTCGAAGCTCACCCTGCCGGGAAACGACTTCTGGCTGTTCGACGAGGAGACCGTGGTCTGGAACCACTTCACCGGCGACGGCGAATGGCTCGGCGTGGAGGTGACTGACGACCCGGATGCCGCCGCCCTCTGCGCGGCCTCCTTCGCGTCGGTCTGGGCACTCGCAATCGACCACGAGAACTACACGATCTAGTACTCCAGTGACACTTCGGGATTTTGAGGGGTCGGGGTCACATGGCTCGGGGTCATGGCCCTCCCGCCCGCGATGGACCCGGCGGCTCACCTGCTCAATGCCCTGAACGGCGTCATGCTCCGCCAGCAGCCGCCGCCACGGCCCCGGGGCGTCCAGCAGGAGGGGTGCGCCGGAGTCACCGGGGCGCCGGGCGGCGACTCGTACGGGACGCCGTCCGCCGTCCTGACGCTCGCCCGCCTGTCCTCGGACACCTCCTCCAGCAGCTCGGCCCGCCCCTCCACGCGGACCACCAGATGCCGCAGGCAGGCCCGCCACCAGGGATCGGGCCACACCCCGGCGAGGAGTCCGGCAGGCACCGGCAGCCCGTTCAGCATCCATGACTCCACGGTGGCGCGGCACTCCTTTTCGTGCCCGTCCAGGTGCTCAAGCAGCGCCGCGAACTGCTCACCGACCGGGCTGGACCGCACGGCCCTGGGCACGGACGCCAGCAGCTGGCCGCCGGTCTTCCTACAGCGCAGGGTCATCCCGTCCAGCGCCTGGCTCGTGGCCGCGGACGGCGCGGACTCACGTGAGGGGAATCGTCATGGCGACGACTATGTCGGCGGGCACCGACAATCGTCCCGGTCTCTAACCCCGGAGGATGCTTGATCACGGTTTGGTGTCGCGCGACCGAATGATCTTGACGTGGGAGCACCCATGAGACGTTATTAGAACATATTTTCCCATCCCGGCAGGAGGCTCTCGTGTCCCCATCCCTGGTTCGCCGATTAGCCGTTTACTGCGGCGCCGCCGGCCTGATCACCGGCCTGCTCACCGTCGCGGCCCCCGCCGCCTCGGCGGTCGGCACCACCACCGACCTCGGGGTCACCGACTCCTACACCGCCGACCTGGCCGTCGGCGGCGGCCGGGTATTCGTTCCGGCCGGCGACCGCATCATCGTGGCCGGCACTGACGGAAACCTCACCGGCGGTGCCGTCACCGGCCTGCCCGGCGTCCAAGAGCTGGCCGTGAACGCGGACGGCACCCGCCTGTACGCGGCTCTCACCGGCTCGAACGAGGTCGCCGAGATCGACACCGCGAGCCTCGCCGTCACCCGCCGGATCGACCTGTCGGCCCACCCCTGCCCGTCCACCCTGGCGTTGCTGGGCGAGCGGTTGTGGGTGGGGCACGGATGCGACAACGGCCCCGGCGGCGTCGTCGGCCTGGATCTCAGCGCGAGCGCCCCGGCGCCCGTGGCGGTCGGGGGCGAGCACCTGCGGCCTCCCGTGCTCGCGGCCGCCGGCGACACGCTCGTGGTCGGCCAGACCGCCCTGCACCACGCCGACATGCTGGTCTACGACCTCGGCGACGGCGTCCCCGCGCTGCGCGGCACGATCGACGGCAAGGAGTGGCGCATCGACTCTCTGCGCGACCTCACCCTGAGCTCCGACGGCGGCACCCTGTTCAGCGCGGCCGACACCCCCGGTCACTTCACCAGGTACGACACCAGGACCCTGGCGGCGACCGGCACCTACGGCGATGGCTGGGATGGGTACCCGTCCGCCGTGGCGCTCGGCTCGGACGGCGCGTACGTCGCGGCCGGACGCCAGTGGGGCAGCACCGACCTCACCCTCTACGACGCGGCGACGGGCGCGGAGCTGTTCGCGGCCGACCAGCCGGACGCCGAACTGCTCCCGGACGGCGTCGCATTCTCCGGCACGGACGTCTTCGCACTGCTGCGCAGCTCCACGGACCGGCTGCTGCTGTGGCGGGTGACGGGCGTCGCGCTACCGGCCACCAAGCTCACGGTGACGGCCCCCGCGGACGCGTACGTCGGCTCGCCGATCACCGTCGAGGGGCGGCTCACCCGCGCCGACGGCGAGGCGCTCGGGCTCAAGCCGCTCACGGTGATCCAGTACCTGCCCGGCTGGAGGAAACTGCCGATCACCGGCGTGACGACGCGGCAGGACGGCACGTTCACCTTCCAGGACACGCCCGTCTTCGAGCTGCCGCCGTACATCGGCGAGGTGATCTACTGGGTGTTCTGGGACGGCGACGACGGCCACCGCCGCAGCAGCGCCTCCGTCACCGTGACGGTCAAGCGCGAAGCCACGCTCACCCTGACAGGGCCGCAGTCCGGCGTCGCCGGCACGGCCGTGGACCTGAGCGGCGTCCTGGCGGCGGGCGACAGGCCGCCCTCTCCGGGGTCCACGCTCACCGTGCGGCGCACCCTGTACGTCAAGGGCACCAGCGGTAAGACCGTCAAGCTCCCGCCGGTGAGGGTGAACGCCGACGGCACGTACACGTTCACCGACACGCCCGCCAACGCCGGCAGGTACAGCTACCTCGCGAGCTATGCGGGGGATGGCGGGACCGGACCAGCCCAGGCCACCCATCAGATCATCGTCAAGTGACCCGACGACCGGTGCCCGGCCGCCGGGCCGGGCACCTCGGCCGGGATCCGGCGGTGACTCACCAGGCCCTGACGGTTCCGGTAGCCCATGACTAATACTCCAGTGACAGTTCACGATCTTGTGGGATCGGGTCACATGGCAACGGCCACCGCGTGATCGTTCGGAGTTTGTGAAGACAACCAAAGATCGTGCGGTGGCCGCGCTCCACAGCGTGGACCCTGACGGCTGGATGGTCATCTTCAACGAGCTGATGACCCGAATCGCCAGCCACTTCGGCCGCGTCGAACCACGCCGCGCCGCCACCGCCTACGTACGCGCCCTATTGGCCGACATCGACCGCAAGAATTGCTGGAACCTGGCCGAGCACGCCGGACTGACCGGCCCGCAGACCCTGCAGCGACTGCTCCGCACCGCCCGCTGGGACGCCGATGCGGTCCGCGATGGCATCCGGGACTTCGTGGTCGACCGGCTCGGCCCCGACGGCGTGCTGATCGCCGATGAGACCGGCTTCGTCAAGAAGGGCACCGGCTCGGCCGGAGTGCAGCGGCAATACAGCGGCACCGCGGGCCGCATCGAGAACTGCCAGATCGGCGTCTTCCTCGCCTACGCCACCCCAGCCGGGCGGGTCCGAGCAATGATCGCGAAGTGTCACTGGAGTACTAGATAGCTCTCCGTTCAGACCCTTCGGCGACGGTGAGGGCTTCGGTGAAGGTTTTGTGGCGGGTCACCTCGTCGTTGATCGGGGTGAGGACGAGGTCTCTGCCTACCCTGTCCACGTTCGCCCGCAGCGCCTTGCCCGCCTTGCGGGCCCTTCGGCGGCCGCCTGCCCAGGCTGCCAGGCGGGAGAGTCCGGCGATCAGCAGTCCCAGCAGGATGCCGCCGACCAGCAGCACCGTGGGCCAGGGCAGTTCTCCGGCCGTTGGCATGTACGGCCTGGGCAGCCGGAGATAGTCCAGGCCCGCGAGGCCGAGCAGCCACAGGCCGCCCGCCAGGGCGACCGCGAACACCAGCCACTGCGCCAGCCCGACAACCCGCCACCACACGGGCTTCCTCGCCGAACCAAGCGAGGTGGCGGCCACCGCCCGGTCGAGGCCGTCCTCAAGCTCGTCCCCATGCGACCTCGCCGCACGCCGTACGGCTGCCGCCCATGGTTCGGGCAGTCCTTCGGCGGCGGTGTCGGCGGTGCGACGGATCGCGGTGTCCATCTTGGAGCGCTGCACGGCGGAGACGGCGGGCATCGACGTACGGCCGACCGGCCCCTCGGTCTGGGCGGCCAGCCGTAGGCGGCGCAGCGGGTCGGGGCGGAAGCGGCGCAGCCACCGGGTCGGCGGCCAGCCGGTCGCGGCGATCGAACGGTGCCGGTGCGAGGTCGCGACCGCCCTGACCACGACCGGCACCCCGGCCGCGTCGGACAGCGCGGCGGTCAGCGGCCCGGCCAGGCCGTCCACGTCCTCCCGCGACGGCTTCCCGGTTCCCGAGGCGGTGTCCAGCCGGGCGGCCGCCGTACCGACGTCGGCGGAAAGACGGGTGGCCCACGAGCGCCGGTCGGCGACCCTGGCGGCCAGCAGCTTGCCGAGTTCGTGCATGCCTGTCCCGGTACGCGTGGAGATCCCGAACAGCGGCACGCCGCCAAGGCCGTCCTCATCGAGCAGCCGCCGCAGGTCGTCCAGGCAGCGCCGGGCGGCGTCCTGGCTGAGCCGGTCGATCTGGTTGAGCACGACGACCGTCACGTCCCGGTGCCCGGCGAGCGGGCGAAGGTAGCGGTCGTGAACTGCCGCGTCGGCGTACTTCTGCGGGTCGAGCACCCACACCAGCAGATCGACCATCTCGACCAGCCGATCGACCTCAAGCCGGTGCGAGGGCTCGATCGAGTCGTGGTCGGGCAGGTCGAGCAGGATCAGCCCGGCCGCCTCACCCTCGGCGTTCGGCACCTCGTGGCGGCGGGGCACCTCCAGCCAGTCGAGCAGCGGCCCGGCGCCCTCGCCGTCCCAGAGCGCGGCCTGCGCGGTCGAGGTGGTCGGCCTGGTCACCCCGACCGTGGCCAGTTCGGTGCCGGACAGCGCGTTGAACAGCGACGACTTGCCGCTTCCGGTGGCTCCGGCCAGCGCGACCACGGTGTGGCCCACCGACAGGCCACGCCGTACCCCCGCTCGGGCGACCACGGAACGCGCCCCGGCGACCACGTCCTCGGCCAGCCGTCCCTCGGCCAGGTCCGCCGCCCTGGCCAGCGCGTCGAGCCGGTCGTCGAGAGAGGCGGCCTCCTTGCGACGCAGCAGCTTCACCACTCCTCCCCCTCACGCGCCCCATCCGATCCGCCCCCGGCGACCCCCCGCGAGCCCCCATCCGGTCCGCCTCCGGACACCCCACGCAGCCCATCCCCAGGCGTCCCACCCGGTCCGCTTCCGGTCACCTCGCCCGGCTCGTCCCCACGCACCGCGTCCGGTCTGCCTCCGAGCTCCGGTCCACCCCCCGTCGAGGGGAGTTCTCTCCTGCGTTCTCGTACGGCTACCGCCACCTCGCGTAGTGCGGTGCCGACCTCCCTCGGGGGTTCGACCGCGTCCAGGAGGCCGGTGAACCGGTCGGCCTCCTCGTCGAGGAGGATGGCCACCCTGGCTCGCAGGTCCGCGCGGGCCTTGACGGTGAGGGTCCGTACGGCCTGGTCCCCGAAGACCGCCTCAAGGAGCTTCTGGCTCAGCACGCTGGTGCCTCCGGCGATGCCGACCTCGATGCCGGTCAGGCCACCGGTCGAGGCGAACACCGCGAGCATCAGCAGCAGCCCGGCGCCGTTGACGCCGTAGGAGGTGAACCTCGCCACGCTCCGCCGGTCGGCGCCCTCCTCACGGACCAGGTCGAGCACGTATCCCTGCCAGCCCCTGACCGCCGTCTCTGCCCTGGTCGGCAGGTCGGACGAGGCCCTGCCCAGGCGTCCCGCCGCCACGACCCCCGCCTCCTCAAGCAGGGCGCGGCCCGTGGGTCGCGCGGTCCAGGCGTCGAGGGCGCGTTCTGCGGCGCCGTCGGCCGAGGCCCTGATCAGCGCCTCGACGCCGCTCTCCAGCGCGACCCGCAGGTCGTTCTCCGGGGCGGGGCGGCCGGTGAACAGCGCGACCATCCGGTCCCTGAACCTGCCGACCCTGCTCTCCAGGGAGCGCATCAGGTCGCCGGTGCCGATGAAGTCCTGCCAGCGGGCCAGCACCTCACCGCGCAGCAGCGACCCGTCGAGCATGCCCTCGTCGAAGGCGGCCAGACCGGCGGTGTAGGCGTCGGCCGTCAGCGAGCGCAGCTCCCTGGCGGCGGCGTGCTGGTGGTCGACGGCGTCGGCCAGCGCGGGCACCCGCACGGCGAGGCTCTCCAGCGCCCCGGACAGGGTCTGGCGCACCACCCGCGCGCGGGCCTGCGAGTCGGCGGCGATGCCGGTCAGCCAGTCGGTGACGTCCCGTACGGCGGAGCGCGGCAGGCGGCCGTTCTCCTCGGGCAGCGTCAGCTCGGGCACCTCGAACAGCCGGGTCCCGCCGAGGCCGTTCTCCTCAAGGAGCCTGGCCAGATCCTTCCTGACGACGCCCATGGCCTCGGGGGGCACCCGTGAGAGCACGACCGCGAGCGCGGTGCTGCGTTCCCTGGCCGCGCGCAGGAAGCCCCACGGCACCTCGTCGGCGTAGCGGGCGGCGGTGGTCGTGAACAGCCACAGGTCGGCTGCGGCGAGCAGTTGCGCGGCCAGTTCGCGGTTCGCGGCCACGACCGAGTCGATGTCCGGCGCGTCGAGCAGGGCCAGACCTGCGGGCAGCGAGGGCGCGGTGACCACCCGCAGCGTGCCGGGCTGCCCACGGGCGCCGGTGACGCGGGGCAGACCGGGCAGGACGTGCTGGGCGGTGAACCACGCCTCGTCGGCGGGATTGGTCACCAGGGTCGGCGCGAGCGTGGTCGGCCGCAGCACCCCCGGTTCGGTGACGTCGGTGCCGACGACGGAGTTGACCAGCGTGGACTTGCCCGCCCCCGTCGAGCCGCCGACGACGGCCAGCAGCGGGGCGTCGAGCGCGGTCAGCCTGGGGATCAGGTAGTCGTCGAGTTGGCCGGCCAGCTCCCGCTGGGCGGCACGTCCGGCCGGCGCGTCACCGGCGGCCAGGGGGAAAAGATCGCGGTCGAGGTGGCGCCGCAGCTCGCGCAGCGCCTCAAGCAGCCCGTCGCTCCGGCTCATAGGAGCGACTTTCCCCGGCGAACGCCCCCTAGACATGGTTTTGCCCCACCGCTCGACCGGATCACGGGGGCGAACCCGGTAGAGCGGTGGGGCCTTAACCCCGAAGTCCGCGTGAGGGCTTCGTCCGAGCTCGTCTCCCCCGCAGCTGGAGGCGAGCCCGACCCTTCCGCGCGACCGCGGGGTGATCGGGGGTCACTCGCTGTTCATTGGAACACCCGAAGCTCAGGGTCACTTGAGCCGAAGCTGAATGTCCGCTGAATATTCAATCACTCTGGGGCGGCCGGAGAACATACCCAACGCCCCTCAAGGTGTGGATGAGCCGTGGTTCGGTCATGTCCACCTTGCGCCGGAGATAGGAGACATAGGACTCGACGACCCCGGCGTCTCCCCCGAAGTCGTAGTTCCAGACGTGGTCGAGGATCTGCGCCTTGGACAGCACCCTGCCCGTGTTGACCATGAAGTAGTGCAGCAGCTTGAACTCCGTCGGCGAGAGCCGTACGGCATTGCCCGCGCGCCAGACCTGGTGCGCCTCCTCGTCCAGCTCCAGGTCGGCGACCTTCAGGCGGACGGGCAGGTCCAGGTCCCCTCGCGTACGGCGCAGCACGGCCCGGATGCGGGCCAGGACCTCCTCAAGACTGAACGGCTTGGTCACGTAGTCGTCGGCGACCCGCAGACCGGTGACCTTGTCGTCGGTGGCGTCCCTCGCGGTCAGGAAGAGCACGGGGATCTGCCCGCCCATCGCCCGCAGCCGCCCGGCGACCGTGAACCCGTCCATGTCCGGCAGCATCACGTCGAGCACGACCAGGTCGGGGCGGATACGTTCGGCGAAGTGCACGGCCTCCCTGCCGTCGGCCGCCGTCACCACCTCGAAGCCGGATCTGCGCAGGCTGACGGAGAGCAGCTCGCGGATGTTCGGCTCGTCGTCGACGATCAGCAACCTGGCTTCGACCTTGTCCAGCACATCACGAGGCTTGCCCACCCCCCTGGAACGCAGCTCAGGTCCGGCTGAACGTTTCCTGAGAGAGGAGACCGTCATCGCCTGCCCCCACCCTCGCTGATCGAGGTCGCGGTGACGGAGCCGTCCTCGCCCTTGGCGCCCTGCACGACGACCGTGCCGCCCGCAGTCAGGTCGCTGACCTTGCCTTCCTTGGAGATCCGCACGTTCGTCTCGTCTGTGGTGTTCACGGTGACGACGGTCCCGTCCTGCTGCTGGAGGTAGACCTTGCCGCCCTCGACCTTCTGCACGGTGCCGACGGTCATGCCACCCTGGCCACCGCCGAATCCACCACGCTGCCCGTTCCCCTGCCCGTTTCCTTGGCCGCCGCCGAATCCGCCGCGCTGCCCGTAGCCGCCGGGAGCGCCGTAACCACCCGGGCCCTGCCGTACGGCATTAGCCCGGTCGCCGGTCGGCGCGCCGAGCGCCTTCTGCGCCTGGATGCCCACGATCACCCCGACGACGAGCGCGAGGGCCGCGCCGAGCACCAGGGTGAGCTTGGAGATCCCACGCCTGCCCCCGGCCGCGAGCTCGCCGTCCAGGTCGCCCTTGAACGGGGAGGACTCAAGCAACTCCCGCGCCGGGGCCTTGTCGTCCGCGCCGTCGCCCATCTCTTCTCCTCGTATAGCTCGCACAGGTCGTACAGGTCATTCGTGGCGCAGCGCCTCGATGGGTCTGAGCTTGGCCGCCCGGTTCGCCGGGTAGCCGCCGAAGAACAGCCCGATGCCCACGGAGACGCCCAGGGCCAACGCGATCGAGGACGGCACCAGCACCGGTTCGATGCCCGCGACCGTGAAGCGGGTGCCGACGAACGCGATCAGCACGCCCGTCAGCCCGCCCAGCAGGCTCAGCACCGTCGCCTCAAGCAGGAACTGGCCGAGGATGGCTCCCCTGGGCGCGCCGATCGCCTTCCTGATGCCGATCTCCCTGGTCCGCTCGGTGACGGTGACCAGCATGATGTTCGTGATGCCGATGCCGCCGACGAGCAGGGAGATCGCGGCGACCGCGCCGAGCAGGCCGGTGAAGATCCCCACGGTCGAGCTGACCGTCTCCTGCAGGGTCGCCTGGTTCAGGATGCGGTAGTCCGCGCTGCCCGTCGGGGTGATGCCGTGGCGCTGGTTGAGCACCGCGGTCACCTCGTTCTGCGCCGAGGTGGTCGTGTCGGTCCCGGTCGCCTGCACCACGATCGAGCTGAGCGCGCCGAACCCCGTCAGACTCTGCTGTACGGCGGGCAGCGGCACGATGGCCACGTCGTCGGCGTCCTGGGAGCCGAGTCCCGAGGAGCCCGACTCCTTCAGCACCCCGATCACGGTGAACGGCACCCCGGAGAGGCTGACCTGCTCGCCGACCGGGTTCGCGGTGCCGAACAGCTCCGTCGCGACCGTCTTGCCGACCACCATGACCTTCCGCGCCGCGAGCACGTCGTCGTTGACGAAGTAGGACCCGGTCTCGACGGGCTTGTTCGTCGCCTCGAAGTAGCTGGGGTAGGTGCCCACGAGCTGGGAGATCGTGTGACTCGCACCGTCGCGTACGGCGGTCGCCGAACCGGTGCTCACCACCGGGGAGACGCTCTTGGCCGAGGGCACCTGCTCGGGATCGGCCAGGGCCTTGGCGTCCTCAAGGGTGAGCTGCCTGGCCTGGGTGCGGGGGCCGTTGCCCTGCCTGCTCCCACCCGCGGCGGGGCCGCCGAAGCCGCCCCCGCCGAAGGAGGCGGAGACGGTCAGGGTGTTGGCGCCGAGCCGCTGGATGCTCTTCTGGATGCTCTGCGAGGCGCCCTCACCGAAGGCGACCAGCAGGATCACCGCGGCGACCCCGATCAGGATGCCCAGCGTCGTCAGGAAACTGCGCAGCTTGTTGGCGGCGAGGCCGCGCAGCGCGAAGCGCAGGATCTCCAGCCTGCTCACGAGGCGCCTCCCGGCACGGGCTGGGTCCTGGTGGCCGAGCGGGGCGGTGGGCCGTCGACCGGCGCCTGACGGTGGTCGTCCACGACCAGTCCGTCGACCAGGCGGATGACCCGCTTGGCGTGCGCGGCGACGTCGTCCTCGTGGGTGATGAGCACGATCGTACGGCCGGCCTCGCTGAGCCCGTCGAGGATCTCCAGCACGTCCCCGGTCGCCTTGGTGTCGAGGTTTCCCGTCGGCTCGTCGGCGAGCAGCAGGGCGGGCGAGGTGACCAGCGCCCTGGCCACGGCGACCCGCTGCTGCTGACCTCCGGACAGCTCGTTGGGCTCGTGCCGTACCCGGTCGGACAGGCCGACCTGCTCAAGCGCGGCCAGCGCGCGGGTCCTGCGCTCGGTGGCGGAGACCCCGCCGTAGGCCATGGGCAGTTCGACGTTGGCCAGCGCGCTCATCCTCGGGATGAGGTTGAACGACTGGAAGACGAACCCGATCTTGCGGTTGCGCAGGATGGCGAGCCTGCGCTCGTCCAGGGTTCCGACGTCCACACCGTCGATGAGGTAGCGGCCCGAGGAGGGGATGTCGAGGCAGCCCAGGATGTTCATGAGCGTGGACTTGCCCGAGCCGGAGGCGCCCATGACGGCCACGTAGTCGCCCCTCTCGACGGTGAGGGACACCCCGCGCAACGCCCTGACCTGGGCGTCGCCTCTGCCGTACACCTTGGTGATGTCGGTGAGGGACAGGACGGGGGCGGTCACCTGACGCCCCCGAGCCCACCGCCGCCACCGGGACCTCCGCCACGGGTTCCGCCTCCGCCGCCGAAGCCGGGGAAGCCGCCCTGCTGGTTGGTCCCGGTCGCGGCCGGGCGGACTACCTGGTCGCCCTCGGCGAGTCCGGAGGTGATCTCGGTGAGCGTGTCGCCCCTGACCCCGACCTCGACCGTGACGGGACTCTGGGCCCCGTCCCGCAGGACGGTCACGGTGCTGCGTCCGCCCGTCGTGGTGACCACGGTCGAGGGGACGACCAGGACGTTCTCCGCCTCCCCGACGACCACTTTGACCGTGGCCGTCTGACCGAGCCTGATCTCGGAGGGCACCTGGACGAAGGAGATCGTCACCGGATACTGGACGACGTTGTTGCTGGTCGAGGCGGTCGGCTGGATCTGGGTGACCTTGCCGGTCGCGGTGACGCCGGGCAGCGCGTCGAAGGTGACCGAGGCGCTCTGGCCGACCTTGAGCTTGGTGATGTCCGACTCGGTGAAGGTGCCGACGAGCTGGAGCTTGCGGGTGTCGGCCAGCTCGACGAACCCGCTGGACCCGCCGCCCGAGTTCCCTCCCGAGGTCCCGCCTGAGTTCCCTCCGGAAGAGCCGGAGGAGCCGGAGGAGCCCGACGAACCGCCGCTCGCGGGGCCGCCGACCGTGCCGTTGACCGCGGTGACCGTACCGGCGAACGGCGCCTTGATGACCGTCGCCGCCACCGCGCGCCCGGCCTCCCGGTAGGTGTTCCTCGCGTTGACGTACTGGGCGTAGAGGGCGGCCGTCGAGGTGTCGTCGTCGGCGGAGTCGAGCGCCGCAGCCGCGGCGTCCAGGCTCTCCCGGGCCGCGCTGTCGTCCAGCCTGGCCAGGAGCTGCCCCTTCTTGACCTTGTCCCCCACCTCGACGTAGATCTTCTTGACGGTGCCGTTCGTCCCGAAGCCCAGCGAGCGGGCGCGGGCGCTCTCCACGGCACCCGAGGCGGAGACCGAGGCGGTCACCGTGCTCCGGGTCACCGAGACGGCCCGCGCCACACCACCCGCGGTCGCGGCGGTTTCCGCGGAGGAGGAGGTGGATCCCCCGAGAGAGGAGAAGGCGATTCCCACGCCGCCCAGCAACAGGACCGCCAGGGTCCCGTTCACGAGCAGCGTCCCACGCCTGGTCGACAGCTTCACAGCGCTCGACCCTGGCGTACCAGACTTGAGCTAAACCCAACTCTTGCTGAGTGTTTCCTGCAAGCCCTCCACAGATGTGGACATACAGGAAATATTCAGGTTTTTGTGAGCAGGCAGTGAATCGGGCACGCCAAGATGGTCCGCCATGAGACCGACCAACCTCCCGAAACCCGCACGCGTGGGAGGACTCGCCCTTGCCGCCCTTGTCCTCGTGGGCGCGGGCGTGTTCTACGTCCTCGACGACGGCTCCGAGAAGGCACCCCGGGTCGAGCTCGTCGCCACCCGGCGCGGAACCGTGACCGCCGCGGTCTCGGCGGCGGGCAACACCGTGGACGAACGGACCAGGGAGCTGGCCTTCGGCGGTTCGGGAACGGTCAAGAAGGTCTACGTCAGGGCCGGGGACAAGGTGCGCAGGGGTGAGGTGCTCGCCACCATCGGCTCGGCACCGGCCCGCGAACGGTACACGGCGGCCAAGGCACAACTCGCGGCGGCCCAGGAAGCCCTGGACAACGCCGAAACCCAGTCCGCCTCCCCCACCCCGGCCGCTCAGGGGCAGTCTTCCGGGCAGTCCCAGGTCCAGTCACAGGGCCAGGCTTATGGCCAGGGTCAGTCCCAGGGGCAGGGCCAGCCCGGTGGGGCGCAGTGTCCCCCAACCGCCCCAACCCCTCCTCCGGGCGGTACGGCGACGCCGAACCCGTCACCCGGGCGCAGCCGTACAGCGGAACCTGAACAGACACTGGTGCCGGGCGGCACGTCCACCCCCACGCCCGCCGTCCCTGACATCACCCCGAGCGCCGTGCCCAGCGGTGGAGCGGGCCGGATGGGCGCGGTCGTGCCCGCCGGATACCTCGTCAAGACCGGCCCGACCGCCGTACCGACGCCCACCCCGACCCCGACGCCGACCGCCAGGACGAAGCGGCACGGTGGAGGGTCCGGCCACCCCGCACCCGAGGTCACCGTCACGGTGACCGTCACCGCGACGGTCACGGTGACCGCGACCCCCCAGGTGACCCCCACCCGCCCCGGCCCCTCGACACAGCCGACCCAGGAACCCACCGCGAAGCCCTCCCCGAGGCCCACCACCAAACCCACCCTCAAGCCCACTGCCAAACCCACTGCCAAGCCCAGCGGAAAGCCGACGGCGAAGCCGGGCGCGACCGCAAGGCCGACCACGTGCGCCACCACCGGCACCGGCACCGGCACCGGCACCGGCACCGGTAAAGGCCAGGGAACAGCCGGGCAGGGCGTCAAGCGCGGGACCGGCCAGAGCACCGGCCAGGGCAAGACGGCCCAGCTCCAGGGCGGGGGCACCAGGGGGACGGGCGGGCAGGGGGCGCTCAGCGTCGACCAGGCGCAGGCCCAGGTCAAGCGGGCGCAGGCCGAGCTGACCGACGCCCGTGAGGAGCTGGACGGGGTACAGATCACGGCTCCCGCCGACGGGACCGTGATGTCCGTGGCGGGCGCCGTCGGCGACGAGGCCGGAACCGGTGCCTTCGTCACCCTCGGCAACCTCGACGAGCTCCAGGTCGAGGCGCTGTTCACCGAGTCGGACATCGGCAGCCTCAAACTGGGACAGCGCGCCACGATCACCCTCGCCACCCGGGAGGGCAAAAAGTACGACGGCACGGTAACCCACATCGCGCCGACCGCGACGACCACCGGCCAGCTCGTGAGGTACGGGGTCACGATCGTCTTCGACGAGGCCCCCACCGACCTCCTGGTGGGTCAGACCGCCACGGTCACCGTCACCGTCGCCCAGTCCCAGGCCGCGCTCTATCTGCCCGCGCAGGCCGTACGGACCAAGGAGGGCGTCTCGCGGGTCACCGTGCAGGGTGGCGGCGAGCGCGTGGTGACGACGGGCGTGCGGAGCGACCAGTACGTCGAGATCACCTCGGGCCTCACCGAGAACGACCGGGTGGTCCTCCCCACCGGCGCCACCACCGGCGGCTTCCCCGACGGCACCTGGCCCGGCGGCCTCTCGTAACCCCGGCCCTGAGCGGTCAGGCGGAGTCGGGGGCGAGGGGGAGGGTCACGCGGAAGGTCGAACCCTTGCCGGGGTCGGAGTCCACGGCGACGGTGCCGCCGTGGGCCTCGACGATGGCCGCCACGATGGCCAGACCGAGGCCGCTGCCGCCGTCCTCGGGGGCGCGGCGGCCTCGTGAGGAGTCGACCCGGTAGAACCGTTCGAAGACCCGCTCGCACTGCTCCGCGCTGAGCCCCGGCCCCTCGTCGGTCACCTCGACGACCGCCATGGAGCCCTGCGCCGAGAGCGTCATGCGGACCGGGGTGCCGTCCGGGGTGTGGGTCAGGGCGTTGTTCGTCAGGTTGCCCACGACCTGGCGCAGCCGTACCTCGTCGCCGGAGACGATGAGGGCGGCGCCGTCGACGGTGAGCGTCACCTCGCGGGAGGGGGCGAGGATGCGGGCGTCGTGGGTGGCGTCGGCGGCGATGGCGAGCAGGTCCACGGGGCGCATGGCCATGGGCCGCTGCTGGTCGAGCCTGGCCAGCATCAGCAGGTCGTCCACGAGCAGGCCCATCCTGACCGCCTCCGACTCGACCCTGCGCATCAGCGGCGCGGGATCGACCTCGGGGGCCTGCCGGTAGAACTCGGCGAAGCCCCTGATCGACGTCAGCGGCGTACGGAGCTCGTGGGAGGCGTCGGCGACGAACCTGCGCATGCGTTCCTCGGAACGGCGGGCGGAGAGCTCCGACTCCGACCTGGCCTCGAAGGCGGACTCGATCTGGGCGAGCATGCTGTTCAGCGACTGACCGAGCCTGCCGACCTCGGTGGCCGGATTCGCGGCGGGGACACGGCGGCTCAGGTCACCGGCGGCGATGGCCTGGGCGGTCTGCTCGATCTCCTCAAGGGGCCGCATGCTCCTTCGGATGATCACCACCCCGACCCCGGCGAGCATCAGCATGAGACCGCCACCGCCGAGCAGTTCGATCAGGGCGAGCTGGCCGACGATCTGCCGGACCTCGGACATGTCCACGGCCACCACGACGCTGCCGCCGTCGTTGGTGGGGAAGCGGTGGACCCGCCACTCGTCGATCTCGAACGGATAGCTCTCCACGACGGGCGGCAGATGGGGACCCGCCTTGTTCTCGACGTCGGTGCCCTGGAGCAGCAGGGTGATCGTGCCGTGCGGGTCGCGGATCTCCACCCGGGTGTCGGAGGGAACCGGCCTGCCGACCAGGGTCGCGGGGCCGTTGCGGTGCAGGCGGCGTATGACGCTGTCGGCGTTCAACTGCGCCTGGCTGTCCACCCGGTCGATGAGGTAGCCGCGCATGATCGAGACGCTGCCGAAGCCGATCAGCGCGAGGGCGACGGTGAGGAGAAGGAGGACGACGGCGATCAGCTTGACTCTGAGCGGGGTGGCTCCGACCATCGGGCCCATCAGTGTCCCGGTGGCAGACGAAGCACGTAGCCGACCCCGCGCAGGGTGTGGATCAACCGGGGATCGACGTTGTCGATCTTCCTGCGGAGCACCGAGACGTAGGACTCGACGATGCCCACGTCCCCCCGGAAGTCGTAGTCCCACACGTGGTCCAGGATCTGCGCCTTCGACAGCACCCGTCCCGCGTTGACCATGAAGTAGCGCAGCAGCTTGAACTCCGTGGGCGACAGCGAGACCGGCTTGCCCCCGCGCCACACCTCGTGGCTCTCCTCGTCGAGCTCGATGTCGGCGAAGGTGAGCCTGGGCGGCCTGGCGAACAGATCTCCCGCTCCGGTACGGCGCAGCACCGCCCTGATGCGTGCCACGACCTCCTCAAGGCTGAACGGCTTGGTCACGTAGTCGTCCCCACCGGCCGTCAGCCCACGGATCTTGTCCTCCGTGGCGTCGCGGGCGGTCAGGAAGAGCACGGGCGTGTCGGTACCGCCGCCGCGCAACCGCCGTACGACGTCGAAGCCGTCCATGTCGGGAAGCATGACGTCGAGCACGATGAGGTCGGGACGATACCGCTGAACCGCGGCGACGGCCTCGGTTCCGCTTCCCGCCGTGTTAACCCCGAATCCGGCGAACCGCAGGCTCGCGGCCAGCAGTTCGAGGATGTTGGGCTCGTCCTCGACGATCAAGAGGCGAGCCTCAGGGGAATCGGTCACGGGTTTATCTTCACTCGCCCACATGAAAAAGGAGTTAATTGGTCAATACTGAGGTTAACCCCACGATGTGCCTGGCGATCGCCAGGCTGGAGGTCGCCGCCGGTGACGGGGCGTTTCGCACCAGCACCACCCGGCCCTGCACGTCGATCGCGAAGTCGTCCAGCATGCTCCCGTCGCCCGCGACGGCCTGGGCCCTTACGCCACCGGTCGTCCTGACGAGATCGGCGCCGGTCAGCTCGGGGACGTAGCGGCGGGCCGCCGCCAGGAAGGAGCCCTTGAACATCGAGCCGACCACCTCCCTGACCCCGGTGCGCCAGTGCCGGGCGGCCAGCTTCCTGGTGCCCTTCCAGGTCAGGGTCCTGCGCAGGTCGGCCAGATCGACGTCACGCCACGAGTAGCCCTCAAGCGCAAGCGCCATGACCGCGTTGGGGCCGACGAGCACCTCGCCGTCGATCCTGCGGGTCAGGTGCACGCCCAGGAAGGGGTAGCGCGGGTCGGGAACCGGATAGATCAGGCCCCTGACCAGGTCCTTCGAGGCCCCGGCCAGCGCGTAGTACTCGCCGCGGAAGGGCACGATCCGCACGTCCGCCGTCGACTTCGCCATCCTGGCGACGGTGTCGGTGCCGAGCCCGGCGCAGACGACCAGGCGGTCGAAGGCGAGCCTGCGGCTTCCCGCGATCACCTCCACGCCGTTGGCGGTCTCCCGCAGCGCGCGCACCGGATGGGACAGCAGCACCGAGCCGCCCGACTCCTCGACGTCCCTGGCCAGGCGGCGGGCGACCGCGGGGAAGTCGGCGATGGCGGTGTGCGGGGAGTGCACCGCGGCCACCCCGACGGCGTGCGGCTCGACTTCACGCAGCCCGAGCGCGTCCAGCTCGACGATCCCGGGAACCCCGTTCGCGCGGGCCCGTTCGGCGATGCCGTGCAGCCCGGAACGTTCCGCGGGGGTCGAGGCGATCACGAGCTTGCCGACCTCGTCGTAGGCGATGGCGTGCTCGGCGCAGTACTCCCTCAGCAGCGCCATCCCGTCCCGGCAGAGCTTGGCCTTGAGCGAGCCCGGCTTGTAGTAGATGCCCGCGTGCACCACTCCGCTGTTGTGGCCGGTCTGGTGCGCCCCGACGCGGTCCTCCTTGTCGAGGACGGTCACCGTGGCCCCATGCGTCAGCGCCAGCTCCCTGGCGACGGCCAGGCCCACGATCCCCGCACCGACGACCCCGACCTTCACGTCCCTACCTCCCTGATCGCCACCGGACCTGATCGCCCATGTCCGAAAGCTAACGCCATATCTCTCCGAAGGAGAAGGACTTACGGCGCCTTATTAGGCCATGTTGGGGATCGTAACCATATGCCCCCGACTCTCCACCCGGGGTACCGGAACCCGCGCGTTTCTCGACGGACGGCCACGACGATCGCTGTAGCATTTCCCCCGCTCAACGCCTGATCCCCCCGGCCAGGCGTCCTTCGATCGGGGGGAAACAGATGGAAAGACCACATTCCCGGGCGTTCCTGAGTATCGCCCTCCTCTGCACAACCTGCGTAACCACCACCGCTTATCCGACCTCCGCTTCGGCCCTGGTTCCCGCCCTGCCCTTGGCCCCGGTTTCCGCTCTGGCCCCAGTCTCGGTTCCGGCTTCTTCGGTCCTGGCTCCGGCCTCTTCGGTCCTGGCTCCGGTTCCGGCTTTGGCTCTGGCCTCGGTTTCAGCCCCGGCTTCGGCCTCTTCGGTCCCGGCCTCGGCTCCAGCTTCGGCTCCGGTCTCGGCTCTGGCCCCTGTTCCGGCCTCGGCGTGCAGGTTGGTCAACGGGGGGTTCGAGGAGCCCGGTGGTCTACACGGTCAGAGCAACCTGCGTTCCGGGGTGCCCGGGTGGAAGACCTCGGCGGGGGACGGGCTTGTCGAGGTCTGGGGGCCCGATGCTCCTGCCGTACGGCCCGACACCGGAAGGCAGTTCGCCGAGGTCAACGGTACGGCGCCTGCCACGCTCTCCCAGGACGTCAGGACCGTGCCGGGCTCGACGCTGACCTGGCACCTGGCGCACCGGGGACGCACCGAGGGGAACACGAAGGACGTCCTGCAGGTCAGGATCGGCGGGGTCACCCAGGTTCCCAAGGGCCAGAGCACCCCGGACATCGCCGACGGCGGCGCGAAATGGGGCCACTACACGGGCAGATATCTGGTCCCACCGGGTCAGACCGTCACCCGGCTTGAGTTCGTCTCCATCTCCTCCGGCAGCGGCCTGCCCAACCAGGGCAACCTCCTCGACTCGGTGGAGATCTCGTGCGAGCCCCCGTGCGTGCGGAACCTGCCGCCGACCTCGCCCTATCTCCTGCTGACCGGCCCCGCGGACGGCGAACTCACCGGCTCCCTCACCTCGTCCGACCCGGAGGGCGGCGAGATCACCTACCTCCTGAACGACACCGCGAGCCCCCAGGCCACGGTCACCTCCGAGGGCCGGGTGACACTCAGATCGACGGCACCGGGAATCCACGAGGTGCCGGTCAGAGCCTGCGACCGCGACGGCTCATGCGCCGAAGGCAGAATCATCGCGGTGATCTCCGCCCCCACGCTCCCCGCTTCCACAACCGCCGTCCCCCCTGCTCCCCCTACTTCCATCGCAGCACCTCCGGCCCCCGCCGTCGTTCCTCCGACCGCTTCCAGCCCCTCCACCGCCGTTCCCCCTTCAACCAGCTCCGCCCCCGCCAAAATCACCGATTCCAACGCCGCCACCTCCATCGCCCCGGCCAAAACCGCCACTTCAACCGGCTCCGCCCCGGCTATCCCCGCCAAAACAGCCGACTCCACCCCCGCCGCCTCCGGTGCTTCGGCCAAACCCGCTAGCTCCACCGTCTCCGTCGCCCCGGTCAAAACCACCGCTTCAACCAGCTCCGTCGCGGCTGCCCCCGCCAAAACAGCCGCCGCTCCCTCTTCCAGCGCAGCCACTCCGGCTTCCGACGTAGCCCCTCCGGCCGCCTCCAGCCTCTCCGTCGCCGTCTCTCCCGCGAGAACCGCCGCCACTACTTCCACAGCCACCGTTCCCCCCGTTTCCGACGTCCCCGCCGCTCCGGTCGATCCCGTACGGTGACCAGGTGGTCGGCCGGGTCAGTGCATCCGGCCGACCATCGCTCGCAGTCTGCGCACGTCCCGCAGCCGGGCCTCGTAGGTCGCGCCGACCACCACGAGCAGCAGGCCGCCGAGCGCCATCGGCACCCAGCGCGGCACCGTCATCACGGCCTGCGCGATCCACGGCGCGAGTTCGTGCAGGACGACGACGGCCAGGACGAGGCCGCCCAGTAGCGCGGGGGCCTGCAGCCGTGCCCGTGCCCCGGCCAGCAGTACGGCCAGGCACACCAGGCCGAGCAGCAGCGGCCTGACCCACCCGGACCCGTTGAGCACCGCGACCGCGCTGGGCAGCAGGCTCGAACCGAGGGCCGGGCCGTACGAGAGCCATGAGGAACGCGCCTGCCCGCGTGCCCTCCACCAGCCGAACCCGAGCAGGACCAGCGAGAACGGCACCGTGTAGGCCTCGATCACCGTGATGTCCGAGGCCAGCAGCCGCAGCCAGGAGGCCACGAGCAACAGCCCCGTCCCCACGTATCCCGCCCGGCGCCGGTCGGGCCGCAGCGCCGTACCGGCCATCATCACGCCGACGACGGCGCAGGCCAGCGAGGCATTTGCGAGGCCGTCGGCGGCGAGCGCCAGGCCGACCAGGGCCAGAGCGTACCCGGCCACCTCGGTTCCGGCCGCGAACGTCTCCCTCCTGAAACGGCCCGCGACGGCCGCCGCGACGCAGGCGACGGCGAGCACGCCGAAGGCCGCCGTACGCGCGGGCCAGTCGAGCGCCAGACCAACGGCCAGCGCCTGCATCCCGGCGAGCAGCGTCGCCACGCAGGCACCCCCGGCCCGCACCCGCCGCTCCCGCCCGAGGAACGCGGTCACCGCCGCGGCCAGCGCCACGACCGGCAGCGTGACCAGCGTGGCGGTCTGCGTGACGAGCGACCAGGAGACCGCCAGCGACGCCGCCCACAGCCCGGTCGCCGCCCCAAATGTCCATTCCGTACGGCTCCGCGCCGCCGCCCACGCCGCAGGGACAAGCCCCGCGACGAGCAACCCGATCTCCACCGGGTACGGCAGGCCGACCGAGAGCGGCAACGTCGCCAGGAGCACCGGCGAGGCCACCAGGGCAGCCCTGAGCCCGGCCCCACGCCCCGCCACCTGCCAGGAGACCGTAACCGCCGTCACCGCCAACAGGGCCGCGACCACGACGAGAATCGGCAGGTGAACCGGCAGAACCCGCTGCCCCGTCCACGGGAAGAACAGCGGCCGGTAGAAGCCGACGATCCCGGCGAGGGGACTGGCGATCGGCGGCACCGCGCACATACCGAGCAACGCCCCCAGCCCCAGCCCGGCCCCCCACCGAGGATCCCGCCGCCTCCCGGGCCACCCACCGTTCCCGCCTTCCTGAGCGGTCTCCTCCCGCGTAACGCCCTCCCGAGCGGTGTCCCCCCGAACGTCCTCCCGACCGAAACCCTCCTGAACGTTCCCTCCACCGGCGCCCTCCTGAACGGGGTTCTCCCGAACGGAGTTCTCTCGACCGGAGTTCTCCCAGACGGCTTCCTCCCGGGCGGTGTCCTCCCGGGCGGTGTCCTTCTGAGGGGTGTCCCTCCGGGAGGAAGCCCCCTGATCAGTGGCCTCCTGACCGGTTGCCTTCCGAGCCGTGCCCTCCTTGACGCCTTCCTCCTGATAGATGTCCCTCCGGAAGGAAACCTCCTGAAGGGTCTCCCTCTGGGAGAAAACCTCCTGACCGGTAGCCTCCCGATCAGTCGCCTTCTGATCGACGGCATCCCGGACGTCGGCTTCCGGGGTGACGGCCTCCCCGCTGGCCCTGCCGTACGTCACACAGAGACCCACCGCGAGCACCGAACCGGCCGCCAGGGCCAGTGCGAGGCCGGTGGTCACCGGCTGCCAGCCCGTTCCTGCCGCGACCGCCCAGATCAGGCCGGTCGCCGAGAGCACGGCCATGACCAGCGCCGCCGCCCGCACCTTCGGCACCCGGCCCGCGACCGTGGCCGCCGTCCACGCCACCAGCGCCACGGCCAGCGCGCCGTACGTCTCGGCCCGCGTGGCGAACGCGGTGACGACTCCCACCAGCGTCACCGGTACGGCGACCACCGTGAGGGTCCACGCCCGCCACGCCTCGCCCGTCAGGGTCAGCCAGGCCACGAGTGCCACGGCCAGGGCCAGCGGAACGACGAGGGCGGCCATGTGACCGAGCGCGAAGGCACCGGGAACCGCGAGCACCGCCGCCACCCCCATCACCAGGGCGGAAACCCCCACCAACCGCCAGACATCCACCCCCAAAGCCGCCCCGCCAACCCCCGAGGCGCCCACCGGTACATCCGTCGGCTCATCCCCGGCTGAAGCCGCTCCACCAACCCCCGAGGCACCCACCGCCCCGCCAACCTCCGAAGCGCCCAGGCCCGAAGCGCCCACCGGGGCATCCACCGGCTCGTCCACATCCAAAGCCGCGGAAGGCGCCTCGTCCACGCCCGAAGCCGTCCGGTCCGCGCCCGAAGCGCCCACCGGCACGCCCATCGAGCCCCCCGCACCCGAGCCACCACCCCCGTCCCCCACCACAGGCCGCCGCAGGGCCGCCACCGTCAGGGCGGCGGCCAGCAGGGCGGGTACCAGCGCGGCGGAGGCGAACGGCCAGGCCTGCCCGTCGTCGAGGTCGGCGGGCCACGCCCACACCCGTTCCAGCAGCATGAACGGCGTGAGCACCTCGGAGGCGATCCAGGGGACGACCGGCAGGGCGGTGAGCCCGGCGACCGCCCCCGCGGAGAGGGCGCCGGGGCGACGGACCCGTGCGTTCAGGCCCGGCAGATACAGCGCGACCGCGACGGCCACCAGTGCGCCCACGGTGTACGGCACGCCCCGCCAGTCGGAGGGGAGCCACCGCCAGACCGGCGCGGCCAGGCCCATGGCCAGCGCGAACATCGAACCGAAGGCGAGGAACCCGAGCGCGACCCGCCCGGCCCGTCCGGCGACGGCGAGCCCGAGCGCGGCGAGGGCGACGAGCAGCACGCCCCTGGCCAGGGCGGTCACCGGTCCCCCGCCGGTGAGCTCGACCACCGAGTCCAGGAGTCCGTAGAGCACGCCCAGCGTCCACGTCACCCCAAAGCAGACCTTGGCCGTCGTCCTCCCGGCCTGGGCTCCGAGCAACAGCAGGAGGACGGCGTCGAGCACGGCGTTCGCCGTCAGGGAGGCGGTGAACCACGGCGCGGTCGTGTCGAACGCCAGCAACGGCAGCGGGATCTGGGCGAACACGACGGCCACCGGAAGCGGCAGCCGCAATGGCAGCAGCCGGGAGTATCCCGCCATGGCCAGCGCGACCAGCCCGACCAACGCGGCGGCGTAGTGGCTCGTCTCGGGGCCGTCCGCGCCGAACAGCCCCGCCTGCCGGGCCGCGTAGCCGTCCAGCAGGAGCAGCGCCACGCCGAACATCGCGATCGTCTCTGCGGTCGCGTCCAGCCTCCTGCCCAGGAGAAGCTTCGGCGCGACGAGGGTGAGGGCGGTGACCCCGGCCAGGATGGCGGCACGCCCGCCGATCCCGATGTGTCCCCAGCTGACCACGGTGAACACCACGGCCGCGACGATCAGCAGCAGCCCGCCGAGCGTCAGCAGCAGGTTCTGCACCGCCTTGGGCGAGAAGTCCCTCCGAGGCGCCTCCCCGGGTCCCACAAACCCCTTGGCGGATCCCACACCAGGGACCCCGGACCCACCAGCTCCCACAGCGGGACCCGCAGGCCCCACAGCCGCAGGACGAGCGCCCTCCGCCCGCAACACGCCGAGCAGGTGGTTCCGGCGAGCCAGCAGGTCCGTCTGCCTGGCCCGCAGCCCGGCCAGTTCCACGTCGAGCCGCCACAGTTCGGCCGCCGTCGGCCCCTTCAGCGGCAGCGCGCAGCGCGGGCAGCGCTCGGAGGTTCCCGTGACGGGCAGGCCGCACCCGGGACAGCCGGGCCTTGTCTGGTCGTGCATGTCATGAAGAATGCCGAGTTCAGGTTGCGATCCGCTTGCGGTGCCGTACTCAATCTCGTTTAGGTATTTATCGGACGCGGCGCGCGATGAAGGTGATCAGGCCGGTCGCACCGGCCGCGACCGCCAGCCAGAGGGCCACGGCCGTGCCCGGTACCCCCGCCTCGCGGTCATCGGCCTCCCGCGCGTCGGCGACGAGCTTGGTCGAGTCACCCTTGCTCCCGGCGGCCTTCCCGGTCGGCGTCGGGGCCGGGGAGGGCGCCGTCTCCTGCAGGACGCGCTCGGGCAGCGACACCCGGTAGACCGGGCTGTTCCTGCCCTCGCTGCCGGTCAGCACGGCCTTGCCGTCCAGGGTGTAGGTGATCGACTCGGCCTGTTCGAGTTGCGGCATCGACAGCCGGGCGAGCTGGTCCCCGGACGGGCGGTAGACGGTCGCCGAGAAGTAGGTGCGGATCACGTAGCTCGACCCGTCTGGGGCGTAGGCGGCGTCGGTCGCCATGATCGGGGCGGAGCCGACCTTGCGCAGCACGTTGGTCCTGTCGGTGCGCAGCCGCCTCGGCGCCTCGTAGACCGCCCCGACGAACGCCTTGCTCACCACGTAGAGGCGGCCGGTGCGCGGATTGACCATGATCCCCTCCGCGTTGTGGCCGCCGTCCTCGTACTTGAACCGGTAGCGCGTCGCCGGGATCACCGCGTCGCGCATCGTCGTCGGCTCGGGAACCCGGTAGATCGAGACGTCGGGCCACGCCCCGTCGAAGTTGTCGCCGATGTCGGCGAACCAGAGCACTCCCCGGCCCGTCTTCGGGTCCTTGGTCGCGGCCATCGCCTCCCAGTCGCGGGCGACGGCGCCCTGGAGGGTGAACTTCGCCCTCGTGCGCCCGTCAGGGCCGACCGCGAAGAAGATCGGGCCGTCCGAGCTGTCGTTGTGGGTGTAGTAGACGTCCCGGTGTGTCGGCGACACGGCCAGCCCACTCGACTCGGTAATCCGGCTGTCCCTGAAGGTGAACAGCCGTTGCCCCTCCTCGCCCGTGTCCGCCGCCGCGAGCCCCGGCGCCAGTGTCGTTCCGGCCAGTACGGCTGCCGCCAACACGCGAATCACGACATACCCCGGTCTGCTCCCCATCCCGCCATCATGCCCTGTGCGACAGCGGATCGGCGGGAACCACAGCGCTTCCCGAGGCCGGGGTCTCGCCTGGAGCGCACTCCAGGTGCCTAGTGTGGACATATGGAATACACGCAGCTTGGCCGTACCGGCCTGAAGGTCAGCCGCCTCTGCCTGGGCACCATGAACTTCGGTCCTCTGACCACGGAGGAGGACTCCTTCGCGATCATGGACCACGCCCACGAGCTGGGTGTCAACTTCTTCGACACAGCCAACGTCTACGGCTGGAAGCAGGGCGAGGGCATCACCGAGCAGATCATCGGCCGGTGGTTCGCCCAGGGAGGTGGCCGTCGTGAGAAGACGGTCATCGCCACCAAGCTCTACGGCTCGATGGGTGACTGGCCCAACGAGAACCTGCTGTCCGCGCTGAACATCCGCCGCGCGGCCGAGGCGTCGCTGAAGCGTCTCCAGACCGACTACATCGACATCTACCAGGCCCACCACATCGACAGGAACACTCCCTTCGACGAGTTCTGGGAGGCAATGGACGTCCTGAAGCAGCAGGGCAAGATCCTGTACGTCGGGTCGTCCAACTTCGCGGGCTGGCACATCGCCAAGGCCCAGGAGGCCGCCGCCCGCCGCAACACGCTCGGCCTGGTCTCCGAGCAGTCGCACTACAACCTGATCGTCCGGGCCCCCGAGCTTGAGGTCATCCCGGCCTGCGAGGACTACGGCCTGGGCCTGATCCCGTGGAGCCCGCTGGCAGGCGGCCTGCTCGGCGGCATCCTCAAGAAGATCGACAAGGGTCGCTCCGCCTCGGAGCGGATCGTCGAGGAGCTGGACAAGCACCGCTCCAAGATCGAGCGCTACGAGGCGTTCTGCGAGGAGCTCGGCGAGGACCCGGCCAACGTCGGCCTCGCCTGGCTGCTCCACCAGAAGGCCGTCACCGCCCCGATCATCGGCCCGCGCACCCGTGAGCAACTCGACGGCACCACCAGGGCCCTGGAGATCAACCTCGACGACAAGGCACTCGCCTCCCTCGAAGAAATCTTCCCCGGCCACAAAACGGCCCCGGAGGACTACGCCTGGTAGACCCCACCCCGGCGAGGGGGCTTCGGCCCCTTCCCGGGCGGTCAGGCACACACGGCTGATCACCCTTCCAGGGCGGCGATCCGCTCGCTCCAGGCCTTCACCTGGTCCTGCCCACCATGACGGGCAGCGACCGAGGCCGCGAGGCCGGCGACGTCTCGGCACAGGTTCTTCGTGTGCTCCAGCGTCCAGGAGGAGCCGTCCAGGCGCCATATGTTTCCGCACTCCGGTGGACACGCCCTTACCGAGTCCCAACTGTTCGCCGCCAGGGAAAGCGCGGCCTGATGCCGTCCGAGCGAAACCAGGCAGCACATCTGGTTGTAGATGTTGAGGGGATCGCAGAAATATCCCAGATTCTGCGCCCGGATGAGCAGCTTCAGTGCCCTGTGCGGATCTACCGGGATGAGACAGAATCCCCAGTTGTTGTGCAGTTCGGCATTGTCGGGAGCCCCCCGAACGCCGAACTCGAACAGCGCCGCCGCCTCCTGCGCCCGCCCCTGCTGCAGCAGGGTCACGGCGTGCCTCGTCATCTCCCCCGTGAGGCTCCCCATCACCAGGGCGGCCGCCTCCTTGTTGTGCGGCGGCAACGTCTTCAGGAGCAGCGCCTTGCGAGACTCACGATCCTCCCTGGAAGAGACGCGATCCGCGATCTCGAGTGCCAGAGTCCCAGGGTCGATTCGTCGGTCGTCCATCAGTTCAGGAGAGCACGGCGGTCCTTCGAGGCCCTTCAGCCACCGATGCGTCAGGTGAAGCGACTCCGTCTTCCACTCTCGGTAGAACGTCATGGAGAAGTAGTCGATCATCCACCGATAGGGGGTGTGGAGCTCGAAGAACTGGCTCATCTCATCATCCGAGATCTCCCGTATGGTTTTTGGCGCCCTCAGTTCGACCATGTCCCTCAGCGAAGCGGTTGAGATCCAGGAGATGACCTGAGGGAACAGCGGAACGATCACGCGTCCGAAGGCGTCGACCACCTCACCCAGGCTCTTGGTCTCGACGGCCAGGATGCGGTTCGGCAACCTCAGAACCTCCGCCCAGGACTCGTGGTCGAAATCTTCGAATCCCTCAAGCATCTCCGGGGCCAGGCGTGTCGCGGCGATACTTGCGATCAGGGCACCGGCCACCTCCTCATACAGCCCATGGCGGACCAGGGCGACGGCGTCCAGACCTCGTCGGGTGAGTTCCCGCGCGGCTCCATCGAAGATCTCGGCCATCTCCGTGGTCGCCGTACCCCTGAACCAGCCGTCCTTCAGTGTCTCGCGCAAGGCCACGACAAGGCTGACCGTCCGCCATCCACCCATCTCCTTCGACCGGTCGGAGAGATAGATCTCCTGAGCGTCGAAAGGCCATCGGTCGGGCATTCGGAACTCCCCATGCTTTACCTCGCGCCATCACTTCCGCGTGCCATCCTAGTAGGATCATGGGTATTATCATGGGTATGAAAGTAGGTACGCAGAGGGCAGGTGGATCACGATGAGCGAGATCATCTACCAGGCGACCGATCTAACCGGCAGCAGACGAGTGGAGTTCCTCAACGAGGCACGACGCGATCGTGCCCGTCTACGGGCCACGGACGGCACAAGTCTGGTGATGCTGCCAGAGCGCACGCTGGCCACTCTCGAAACCATCGCCAAATGGGGCGGAGCCTATATCAAGCTCAGCACTCTTCTCCGGAGAAAGACAGGCGTTCCCAACACCTCCGAGCTCGGCGAGCTGGCATGGCTACGGCCGTTCGACCGGGAGGACATGGAAGAGTTCCTGACCGAGCTACAGGACACCATCATCGCGGCCGAGGCCGACGGGGACACAGCGATCCTGGACGAGTGCGTTCGCGCGTGGAAAGCAACGGCGCGTCAGCTTTCGGACCCCCTACGCCGATCCGTCCTTCTGAACACACACCATTCCGACGACTACGTTCCTGCCGAGAGCCCCGACGCCATGAACGGTCCAGAGGCCAGGACGGGTGAATGACAGGCAGCAGCGCCTACAGGCCGTACACACCCGCCAGACGGCCAGGCGGCAGTCCTGACGCGCAACCCGTGTACAGGGTTCTGGTTCACCGCAAGTTCCTCGGTCATTGGGAACAACTCGTGGCGAACGTGGGCCTCAAAGCCGCTCAGCAGTTCTGGGATCACGTGAGTCAGACTCCGGGTGAGCCCGATCCGATCGCTTCGACCTGTTTCCTGCGAGGAAAGGCCGGTAGGCCTCAGGGCGAGGGGTGGTCCAGGACCGTGCACTACGAGATAAGCGGCGCCGGTCGCATCGACTATCAGTACTCGGACACCTACAAGACATCACCCGACAGCGACGAGCACCGGGTGGTGGCGATCCTCACCATCAACTACGGAAGCCATTAGAGACCCTCGCAAAAGTCAGGTGAGGAGGGCGCCGAGCACCACGAGGAGCACGAGGAGTGCGAGCACCGTGGGAAGGAGCCAGCGACGGGGACGATCCACGTTCTGGAGCTTAGCTCCGCCCGCCGGGTGCCGGAGCCGCCAGGGCATACTCGGCGATCGACTCATAGCGCACCGACGCCCCCAGATGACTACGGATCAGATGTACGGCCCGCACCTCCCACGTGGTCCCCGCGAACCCGGAGAGCGCCTCGACCATGGCCGTGACGTCGGTCTCCTGCCGGGCCCTTGCCAGGGTCAGGTGGGGGCTGAACCGCTTTCCATCCACCTGTACGGCTCCCGCCCGCCGCGCCCCCGCCGCCAGCGACTCGGCCAGGCGGGCGAGGGGGAGGCGGGAGCCGTACAGGCCGGTCCACAGGACGCGGGCACGGCGGACCGAGGGGAAGGCACCGGCCCCGGCCAGGCCCAGTGTCAGCGGCGCGTAGCGGGCGGCGGCGCGGGCGAGCCGCGTCTCCAGCCTGGGCAGGACCTCGTCGGGGACCTCCCCGAGGAACGACAGCGTCACGTGCCAGTTCGCCGGGTCGGCCCAGCGCAGCCCGGGCCACGCCTCCCTGACGGGACGCAGCGCGCGGGTCAGCTCGTCACACGCCTGCCGGGACGGCAGTACGCCCACGAACAACCGCACGGGACCTCCTGCTGATCGCCTTGGTCAGCATTATCGCGGCGCCGACGCCGAGCATCGTGAGCACCCCGCCGACCGCGACGCCCATGCGGGGACCGCCCATTTCGGCGACCCAGCCGAGCACGGGGGCGCCGATCGGGGCTCCACCGGTGAACACCAGCACGTAGATGCCCATCACCCGGCCCCGCATCTCCGGGGAGGCCGCGAGTTGCACGCTGGTGTTCGCGGTCGTGTTGACCGAGATCAGCGCGACACCGGCGGGGATGAGCAGGAGCAGATAGAGCGGGTACCACGGGGCCAGTCCCGTGACGACCTGGAACAGGCCGAACGACAGCGCACCGCCGATCAGCAGCTTCCTGCTTGGCCGTACGCGCCGGGCCGCCATGAGGGCGCCGACGAGCGCGCCGACCGCGAACATGCTGGAGGCCAGCCCGAAGGAGGAGGCCCCGGCGCCGAAGACCTCGCGGGCCATCAGCGCTATGGACATCGAGAACGACTGCGCGCACAGCGAGACGAAACCGACGAGCAGCACGGGTAGCAGCAGGTCAGGACGTTCCATGACGTAGCGCAGCCCCTCACGGAGCTGTCCCTTCGCCCTGGCCACCGGTTCCGGCGTGGTCAGCTCCGAGGTCCGCATCAGCGCCAGCCCGCCGAGCACGGCGAGGAACGACAGCGCGTTGATCACGAAGATCGGGCCGGTGCCGCCGAGCGCGTAGATCAGCACACCCGCGAGGGCGGGGCCGACCACGCGGGCCAGGTTGAAGCTGGAGGCGTTCAGCGCGATGGCGTTCGGCAGGTCCTTGCGGCCGACCATCTCGACCACGAACGACTGCCTGGTGGGCACCTCGACGCACAATACGAGGCCGAGCGCGAAGGCCATCACGTAGACGTGCCAGACCTGCGCGTTCCCCGTCAGCGTCAGCGCGCCCAGCGTGAGCGCGAGCAGCCCCATGATGGACTGGGCGACGATCAGCACCGGCCGCTTCGGGTAGCGGTCGGCGAGCACTCCACCCCACAGCCCGAACAGCAGTTGCGGCAGGAACTGCAGCGCGGTCGTCACGCCAAGCGCGGTCGCGCTGCCCTTGGTGAGGTCGAGCACCAGCCAGTCCTGCGCGGTGCGCTGCATCCAGCCGCCGACGTTGGAGACCACACCGCCCATGGCGAAGAGCCGGTAGTTATAGACGCGCAGCGAACGGAACATCCCGCCCCGCGCCTCGGGAACCGCCTGCGCGGAGCCGGTCTCGACGGCCTGCACCTCGCTGGCCGCCGCCGCCCGAGCGATCCGCCTGCGCCTGGCTCGCGTGCCCAGCTTCCGCACGGGTACGGCGAACACCCTGGCGAGACGCCTCCCGCGCCCTGTCCCAGCGACCTTCCGAGCGATCTCGGGGGCCACCTCCGAGCTTTCCACGGGGCTTCGTTCGGGAGCTGTCTCCTCGGGGACCGCCCCCAAGCTCTTTTCGGGGCTTTCTGTGGGGCTTTGTTCGGGGGCTGCCTCGGCGTCCTGTCGAACGGCCGAGGCCCTGGGTTCGTCGGGGTCGGCTAGTTCCGGCTGAGCTTCTCCAGAATCGGAGCCGCCTGCCTGAGCACGGCTCTCTCCTCCGGTGACAGCTCCTTCAGCCGCTGCGTCAGCCACGCCTCCTTGCGGCGGCGTTCCTCCTTCAGCAGGGCCGATCCCCGCTCGGTCACGCTCACGCTCACCTGCCGCCGGTCGGACGGGTGCGGTGTGCGTGACACCAGTCCCCGCTCTTCCAGTACGGCGATCACGCGCGTCATCGAGGGCGGTTGCACCTTCTCGTGCTCGGCCAGTTCGCCGGGGGTTATCCCGGCATGCCGTTCCACCGCGACGAGCGTCGCGACCTGGGTGGGGGTCAACGAGTGTCCCCCTGCCTGCCTGCGAAGGCGTCTGTTCAAGCGTGCCAGGGACACGCGCAGTGCTGAGGCCAGACCGGCGTCGCTGCGCAGGCTCGCGACGTGGTCCTTCCTGGGAGGGTTCGTTAGCATAAGTCATTACCTTTGCTAACTATATACCCGCTCATGTGATTCCCTCCGCGCGAACTTTTCCCACCATGAGCCGCCCAGCCTGCCAGACCGCCCCGCCACCCACTCCACGCGGTCGCCCTGTGTGAACACTCGGTGACATCGAGTCAACAATGGGGAAGGGTGGCGAAGGTCACATCTGGCATGCCCAGGAAAAGAGCCCTCGCCGAAATCACGGTCTCCGCGCCCGTTCCCGCCCTCCAGGGGAAATCCGGGAAAGCCCGGAGAAGAGTAGGTCACGTGAGAACGGCACGACCCATCAAGCTCAACGCAACCATCGACGAGTTTCATCCGCCTTCCGGCGAACAGCGGCCACGCTGGCTGTCAGAGCGGACGAGAACCGGTGAGAAATGCCCGGGAACAGAATCAGGTGTGCGCGAGGAGAACCGCAGGAGATCGACTAAAAAATCTTTCGGCTAGGGTCCCTGCATGAAGCGCGTTCGCTTACTTCTCGCCCTGGTCGTTGTTTTGTTCACCGCCCTTGTCGGGGTCGGCGTCGAGGCGATCCACCAGCGAGAAGCGGCGAACGCGGGAGAACTGGCGCTCCACGGTGCGGAACTACGGGAGCTCAACCCCTTCAACGCCCTGCTCCTCGGAGTGATCGCGACACGCGTCGAGGCGAACGCCCACACCCGGTCGGCCCTGATGGGTTCCGTGCTCTCCGAGCGTCGAACCCCGCTGACCGGCACCGGCAACGTCCAGGCGGCGGCGCTGGGTGCCTACGGACTGACCGCCCTCACCAGCGATCCGCAGCGGGGCGTGATCCTGTGGGCCATGCGACGCGCCTCGGGGTACAGGCGGGGCTTCGACGAGGTCATGTCGCAAACGCTCGTGAGACCCGGCGAGGACGTGTCCGCGCTCGCCCTGTCCGCCGACGGCCGCACGGCGGTGACGGACGGCGGAGACTCGATGAGCGTCTGGGACCTGACCGACACGTCTCATCCGGTCAGAGCCGCCACCGTGGAGAACGACGACGACACCGGCAGCGCCCACCCCTTGACGCTGACCCCCGACGGAAAGACCGTCCTGATCGGCCGGAAGAACGGTGACGTACCGGCGTGGGACCTGAGTGAGAAGTCCCACCCGATCCGGTTGTTCACGTTGTCGGGGCACGCCTCACGCGTGACGGGAGTGGGGCTGAGCTCCGACGGGCGGACCGCGGTGACCGTGAGCCAGGAGACCGGGATCGTCTGGGATCTGACCGACCGGTCCCGTCCGGTCTGGCGGGGGACGCTGCCTCGTCCCCGCGCCTCCTGGGACTGGGAAAGCGTGGCGCTCAGCGCCGACGGCCGTACGGCGGTGACCGGCGGCTCACTCGGTGCGGACATCTGGGACGTGACGGATCGGGCCCGCCCCACACGTCTGGTCTCCCTGCCGCTTCCCACGACCTCGGTGCATGCCGTGGCGCTGTCCCCGGACGGGCGAACAGCCATGACCTCCTCACACGCCGGGCCAACGGTCATCTGGGAGCTGAGGGACCGCCTCCACCCGGTCCAGGTTGCCGCTCTCACCGTGCCCGGCAATGACGTGAACGTGGTCGCCCTGGACCCGAAGGGCCTGGTCGCGATGGTCGGAACCCCCCGCTGGGGCGCGATGACCTGGGACCTCTCCGGGGTCGGCACCGACCCGTTGCGGATCGTGTGCGCCGATCCCAGATTCGAGGGGCGCTTCCACCGCCCTCTCACCCAGGACCCGTGGTCCTCTGCAGCCGGTGGCGAGGAGTGGCCCGCCTCCTTCGGCGCCCTGGACGACTTCCTCCCATGCCCTGAGAGCCGCCCTTGAGCGAGCGCGAGGTGGGGCGGCTTCTCCGACACGAGGAACCCACGATGTGGAGCCGAGATGAATGATCTGGCCGGAACCCGGCAGGTGAACCCCCGGTGGCGAACGCTCGCGGTCGCGCTCGCCGTACTCTCAGCCGTCTTCCTGGTCGTCGGCGGGCTCGCGTGGCAACGCGTGTACGGCAGGGCCTCGACCCAGGAGCGCGTCGCGCTGGCGCACGGGCTCGCGCTCCACGCCGCGGAACTGCGCGACACTGACTTCGTCACGGCCAGGAAGCTCGGCATGGCAGCGGTCGGGATCCACGATGACGAGCAGACCCGGGCGGGGCTGGTCGACACGATGGTCGAGATGTACGGCAGGGCCCTCTCGCCTCTCACGCAGGAGGCATCCCGCGAGGTGACGGTGAGCGGCGATGGACGGGTCGCCCTGAGCAAGGACGACGGCGAGGCGAACGTCTGGGACCTCAAGCCCTGGGCCGACCCGAAAGTCATCGAGAAGCCTGACCGGATCCCCACGTTGAAGGGGCACGGAAGATCATTCGTGAACACGACCGCGCTGTCCTTCGACGGACGGACCGCGCTGACCGGCGATGACGACAACACCGCGACCGTGTGGGATCTCACCGACCTGGCAGAACCGGTCCGGCTGGCGACGATGGCGGCCGGACGAACCACCAAGTACACCAACGGTGTGAAAAAGGTGGCTTTGTCACGCGACGGCGGTACAGCGGTGATCGTCAACCACGACGGCGTCATGACCGTGTGGGATCTGGCCGACCGATCTCGTCCGAAGCGTCTGTCGAAGACGAGATCGAACACCGTCCCCATCCGCGACTTCGCGCTCAGCGCGGACGGCCGGACCGCCGTCACCGTGGACGACCACAACGAAGCGGCTGTCTGGGACCTCACCACCACAGAGCGCCCGGTCAAGGGGGCGAGCCTGGATCTCTCGCAGAGTGCGACGAGGATGGCCATGAGCGCGAACGGGCACGTCGTCCTCATCGGAAGGGCGGGGCGGATCGAGGTCTGGAATCTTGACGACCGGTCGCATCCGGTGCGCTACACCACACTCGACGTGTCCTTCGACAAGCTGTACGGCACCTACGACATGTCCCTGACCCCCGACGAGAAGCGCCTCCTACTCGCCGGACCGGGCGGTTCCGGCGCCCTCTGGGACCTCTCCACTCCATCCAGACCGGCCCGGTTGGCCACGTTGAACGGACACATGCGGGAGGTCGAATCCGTGGCCCTCCGCGCCGACGGCTGCCTCGCCCTGATGGCCGGTTCCAGCGGGGTCTCCTTCTGGGACCTCGCCGACCTCGATGAGATCGTCGCCGACCCGAAGCTGGTGTCCTGTGGCCGTCACGACGAGAGGATCAGCGAGGCCGAGTGGGCCCGTTACGCGGGCGGCGTGGACTGGTCGGAGTACAGATCGGAAGACTCGGACAGCGTCAGCGTCTGCCTCATCGACTGGTGGTCATGACGGACCGGTGAGCGGGGTGCCGAGTTGGAGGACTGTTACGTCTACCTGGCCGTGGCCGTCCTTCCAGCCTGCAACGACCGAGCAGCCGCCCTCCTCAAGCAGAGGGCCGAGGGGGGCGTCGGCGCCCAGGTAGGTCAGGCCCTCGGCTTCGGACACGTCGCAGCAGCCCAGGCTGAGGTGGGCGCGCAGCCGGGGGTTGGCGACGGCCTCAAGGGCCGGGGTCCACGTCGCGTCGGCGTTCCCCTCGAAGGGGATCAGGCTGCCGGGGCCGTCGCCGATGCCGGTGGCGACCCGCATCGCGTCCAGGAGCGTGCCGTTCGAGGCGATCCTGGCGTAGCAGACGTGCCAGTTCTCCGCCAGGATCGGGTCGGCGAGGTCGAGGTCGTGACGCCACAGCACCGGCGCCAGGTCGGCGCCCCGTACGACGTCGGGTGCCAGGCAGGCCCGCGCCAGGTCGGCGGCGAACGCCTCGGACAGGCCGTGGCTGGAGAACTGGAAGAGCGAACGGCCCGCGTCGAACCGCAGGGGCGGCTCCCCCATGTCGTACAGGTAGAGGTCTCCCACCTCGACCGGTTCACCACCGGACAGGACCGCCGGGTTCAGCCAGATCGGGTCCCTGTCGATGCGTGTCTCGTGGAAGAAGTGCCCGTGGTAGTAGGCGGCGTACTCGGCACCGCGGTCGTAACCGGAGAGCGAGCGACCGAGAAGGGCCTCGAAGGCGGCTGTCAGCGACGCCTTCCAGGCCACGGCGCCACCGGTGACAGAGGTGTAGCGGGTCATGCCTTGAACTCCTGGGGGAAACAGCGCCGAGCGTGAAGGCCTTTCGACTCTCGTATGGCAGACTCGCATGGTCTCATGGAGTGGACTGCCGTACGACATGAGAATTCACCGCATGTTCCGCCTGTGCCCGGATACGACTGCGACCCTCGGGGTAGCCGTGCGCCGGAAGTCGCACCTCGGTTCCGCCTTTTCAGCCGAGGCGGCGGGAGCCGTACACGGAAAAAAATCCCCTTATGTCGAAATTCGCTCTTCGTGGCGCGCTGGCCACGGCCGTCACCCTGCTTCTCCTGGCCACACCCGCCACAGCAGCTACAGTGACCCCCAAACTGCCCAGGCCGACCGGTGATCACGCGGTGGGCACGACCACCCTGCATCTGATCGACACCTCGCGGCCCGACCCCTGGGTGCCCTCGGAGAAGTCCCGGCAGCTCATGGTCTCGCTGTGGTATCCGGCCCGGTCGAACCACGGGCGGACGGCACCGTACATGACGGCGGAGGAGTCGGCGCTGCTGTTGAAGGGGCAGGGCATCGAGGGGGTTCCGCCCGACATCCTGAGCAGGACGCGGACCAACGCGGTAGTCGGTGCCCGGCCCACCGGACAGAGGCGTTCTCTCCCCCTGGTCGTGCTCTCCCCCGGGTTCACGGCTCCGCGCAGCTCGCTGACGGCCCTGGCCGAGGACCTGGCCAGCAAGGGGTATGTCGTGGCGGGAGTGGACCACACCTACGAGTCCTTCGGCACGACCTTCCCCGACGGGCACACCATGACCTGCGTCGCCTGCCAGGCCCCCGACTACGGGCCCAAGACGACCAGGGTCAGGGCCGCGGACGTCTCGTTCGTGCTCGACCGGCTCACCGGGCCGCGTCCCGCCTGGCGGCACGCCGGGCTGATCGACCCGTCCAGGATCGCGATGGCGGGCCACTCCATCGGCGGCAACAGCGCCACCTTGGCCATGCTGAACGATCCCAGGATCGACGCCGGGGTCAACATGGACGGCGCCTTCCACATCCCGATCCCGGAGCGCGGCCTCTCCCGGCCGTTCATGCTCCTGGGCGAGCCGAAGGCCCACGTCCCCACGGGGGCCGACGCCACCTGGAAGCGGGACTGGCCGCGGCTCACCGGCTGGAAGCGCTGGTTCACGGTCAAGGGCGCCGACCACGCCTCCTTCACCGACTACCCGCTGATCACCGACCAGCTCGGTCTCGACCCTGGTGACCGGCTCCCCGGCGCCCGCTCACTGGAGATCACCCGCACCTACGTCGGCACCTTCCTCGACCGCACCCTCCGCCACCGCCAGCGGCCCTTCCCCCGCTATCCGGAGATCACCTCCTGGCCGTAAACGGTGGCGAACCTCGGCACAGCCCCACGGTCGCCTACGCTGGAAACCGTGAACCAGCCTCGCCTGCCGGACCTGCGGCCGTTGCGGACCAATGACACGGCCACGATCCTCGTGGGAACCGCCCTGTGGGCGCTCGCCCTGGTCGTTCTCCTGGTCGTACGGCCCGCACCCGAGCACCAGTGGTGGATCTGGACCTGCGTGTCCGGCATCTGCGGCGGCGCCTTCGGCCTGTGGTTCGTACGGCGCCGCGACCGCAAGGCCCCTCCGGAAGACCTGTAGGACCGCTCAGGTCGAGGCGGTCCAGCTGTCGAGGTCGGCCTCGGCCAGCAGCAGCGGGACGGCGGCCGGGTCGCGGAGCAGGGCCGCCACGGCGAGCCGGTCGCCCCACTGGCCCGACGCCCACGCGAGGCCGCGTGCCAGGCCCTCGACGCCGGAGGCGTGCACGGTGCCCTCGTGGAAGCGCCAGGTCGCGGCGACCCCGTCCACCAGCAGCTTCTCGTGCTCGACGTAGGTCGTCGGCGCCGTGGGCAGCAGCGACCGCACGGCACCGGGAACCTCGCGGACCGCGCCCTCGGAGGTCACCTCCCCCGCGGCCTCCTCCCCGGCCAGCGGCAGGTCGAGCAGCTCGGACAGCGCCTCCGCCAGGTCGAACGGCGCCAGGACCAGCGGCCGGGAAGCCACCAGCGGCAGCAGGTCGGGTGCCTCCACGACCACGGGCTCGCCCGCCGCCTCACGGGACTCCGCCGACAGCAGGTGACCGTCCTCGACGTCGGCGACGACGATCTCCCCGTCCAGCACGGCCCGCACCGCCCGGGGCGGGGCCACGCGCACCGGATCGACCCCCGCCAGCGCCACCCACAGAGCACGGAGCTGGGCCCGGTCCACCTCGACCGAGGGGTCGCCGAGCAGTTCGAGCAGCTCGTCGGGGCCGCCGTGCGAGGCCAGCAGGTCGGTCAGGGTCGTCCTGACGCCGATCATGGACAGCGCCGCCTCGTCCACGACGGCGGGGGCGTCGCCGTACAGGCCGAAGAGCAGTGGGTCGGCGGTGGGCAGCCTGAGCTGCGTGGGGCGGCGCCCGGCCAGGACGGGCTGGGTGGACAGCCACCACGCCGTGTAGGACGGCACCTCGACGACCTCGCCCGCGACCAGCAACCGCAGCGGGTTCAGTACGGCCCGCAGCGGCGGCCGGGACAGCAGGGCCAGCGCCGAGGGCCAGTCGGCGACGTACTCCAGGTCGCGGACCGCGGAGAACTCCCTGGCGACCGGGGGCACGTCCACCTCGGGCAGCAGGTCGAGCACGGCTTCGAGCCACTCGTCCTCGCGGTCGAGGTCGTGGTCGCAGTCGTCGGGGTCGATCATCACGTCGGTGTCGTTGACCACGGCGAAGCCGTCGAGCACCCCGGCCGCGGCCAGGACGCGCGGGCCGTACCGGTCGACCAGTTCGGGGGCGGCCGTGCCGAAGTGGGTCTCCTCGTCGAGCAGCCCGGCCAGCGAGCCGTCGGCCAGCAGCAGTTCACCGGCGGGGTACAGCTCACCGTCGGCGCCGCGCAGCGCCAGGTCGGACAGCCAGGGAGCCTCACCGGCGACCAGCCCGGCCGCGTCGACCAGCGCGAGCACCGCCTGGGCGACCGGTTCGGCGTCGGCGCTGTCCAGGGACTCGGCGACGGCGGAACGGGTCAGCGAGTCCTCAAGGACCGTCCTCGGCGTGGCCTCGGCGGCGCCGAGCCGCAGCAGCAGCGGGTGGGCGGCCTCGGGGTGGACGACGCGCAGCCCGAGGGGGGCGAGCACGGCCGGGTCGAGGGTGGAGCCCTCGGTCAGCAGCAGCGTGCCGCGTGCTCCCCTGACCAGGCGTCCGTCGGCCAGCGGCACCGGCAGCGCGCCGAGCGCCTCGGGGTCGTCGGCGGGCAGGACCTCGTACAGCGACCGCCACCAGGACGGCTCCCGGTCGGCGACGGCGTCGCCGGACAGCATGTCCACGACGTCGGCCAGCTCGACCCGCCGCACCCCGAGCGAGGTGATCGCCGGGTGCCTGGAGGGCCATCCCGCGGGCAGCAGGCCGGGGACCATCGGGGCGACCTTGCGCAGCAGGTCGCCGGGGGCGGCCACCACGGACGCCTGCCGCCCGGTCACGACCTCCTGCTGGTCCTCCCCGTCAACAGGTGGCGAGAGGGCGGGCAGCAGCGGGGCGTCGGGCAGCCTGCGCAGGATGGCCCTGCGGATGTGCGCGTCCAGCTCCCCCTTGCCCATCAGGCCGGGGACGAGGTCGAGCAGCTTGGGCGTACGGGCGAGGCCGGACAGCAGCTCGACATAGGCGTCGGCGGCCCGCTCGACCAGGAAGTCGGTCAGCGGCCCCATGGCCACGTGCCGCCGGTCGGTGGCCATCGGGAACGAGGCGATCAGCAGCGCGGGCAGGTCCAGCGGCTCGTCGCTCGGCGTCGGCGCGTGCACCACGGGCGGCACCCTGGCGGGCAGCGGCCTGGGCTCCTCGGCGGGAGCGGCGCCGACGACGGGAACCGCCCAGCGCACCAGCCAGTACGGCCTGGCCCGCTCCTCGGTCGGCCGGTCGGCGTACAGCTCGGCGGCCTCCTCCGGGGAGAAACGTCCCGAGGCCGAGACCACCTTCCAGCCGTCGGGCAGGACCGTCCGCGTCTCGCCCTCAAGGTCGATCTCGATGGACTCAAGGGCGGGCAGGCCGAGCAGCAGGGCGGCGCTGGTCTCCTGGAGCATGCGGCGCACGGCGTCGACAGCGCTCCTGTCGCGCAGCGGCAGCCGTACGAGCGTGTCGAAACCGCCGGGCACCTCAAGCGGCCCTGCGGGGAAGGGCAGGCGCAGCAGTGGAACGTGCCCGCCGCGCTCGGCGAACTCCTTGGCGAGGGCGGGCTCGGCGGCCACGAGCACGGCGGTCTGGTCGCGGGACCAGCGCACGACGCCGGAGCCCAGCGAGCCGATCACCGGCTCGTCGCAGACGGAGACCACGGCCGCGAAGCCCACGCCGAAACGCCCGGCGGCGCCGGACTCGTCGCGCTTGTTGGAGACGCGCAGCGTGGACAGGCTCTCGATCCCCGCGGCGTCGACCGGGGCGCCGGTGTTGGCGGCCGAGAGCACCCCCTCGCGCAGCGAGAGGCGCAGCCGTCCGGGCACCCCGGCGCGCAGCGCGGCGTCTGCGGCGTTCTGGGCCAGTTCGACGATCAGCCGGTCGCGGTAGCCGCCGAGCGCGAAGTCCTCCTCCGCGTTGGCGTCCTCGCGGAACCTCGCGGGCGAGGCGGTCCACGCCGCGAGTACGGCGGCGCGCATTCGGTCGGTGCCGAAGATGTCAGTCACAGCGATGAGTCCAAAGGTCGGGGGCCCCACAGGTCACGTCGCATCGGGGCGCGCCGGGGTCTCCGGCGCACCTGTGATGACGTCGGATCAGGAGTGACCCAGCGGCTCGGCGGCGGTGTCGTCCACGGAGCCGGCGAGGTCGGTCTCCGAGGTCTCCACCGCGATGTCGTAGGCGAGGTCGTCGAGGATCGGCGACGTCGGCTCGACCTGGTGCGGAAGCACGGCGGCCTCTGAGTGCGCGCCGCAGCCGTGGTCGGCGGCGACGACGCGGCCGTCGTCGGGGGCGTACTCGTTGGTGCACGCCCCGAAGCCGATGCCCAGCGCACCGGCGAGCGGCCAGTAGAAGCCGCAGGTCGAGCACTGGGCGGGCGCGGCGTGCGCGAGCGGGGTGTGTGGCCCGGACTCGCCCGCGTGCCAGCGGCGCACGGCACGGTCCCTGCCGATCGGAGAGAGCACCCTCGCCCTGCCGAGGCCGTACTCGAAGATCATCTGACGGTCGACGTCGTCCTCGGTCTGGGTGAAACCGGGCGCGAGACGCACGTCGTCGTCGGAGGTCGGCAGCAGGTCGCCAACGCCGAGGTCGCCGGGCAGCAGGCGCTCGCTCCACGGCACCCACTCGGGCGGCAGCAGCGCTCCGGCGCCGGGCAGCAGCACGACCTCACTGACCGTCACCTTGCGTGCCCTTGAGGCCCTGACGACCGTGACGGCCCAGCGCCATCCCCGGTAGGCGCGGTCGAGACAGGTGAAGTAGTGGGTGACGACGCGGTCGTCCTCGCCCTCGACGCCGAGGTGGTCGCCGATCTCCTCCGGTCTGACGTTCTCCTCGATCGCGGAGCGGGCCAGGTCGACGGCGGCTGCGCAGGCCGGGTCGACGACGACGGCGCGAGTTCTTGGACGGGTCACGAGTCCTCCTCCGCAGTCCTCGCGACCGGACGGCCGCTGTCCCCACTGCCTAGCTCGCTACGCTGACTCACAGTTCATTCTCACCCATGCCCGGAGCGAACGGCACCGTCACCGGCCCCGGGCGAGGTCGCGCCGGGTCACCGCGCCAACGGACCGTAACGCGCTCCCGCCTCGACCGGCAACCTGTCCCGGAGTTCGCCGACCGTTCAAGTCTGAGATGGGACGGACCGCCACATACATCCCATCCGCCCTTTGGGTAAGACTGGATGCGTGGCAGGTGGCTGGGAACAAGCACGCAGGACGGCAGGCGAGGCCTCCCGTCGGATCGGTCGTTCCACGATGGGGGCCGGACGGGCGACGGTGCGCGCGAGCCGGAAGGCGGGCCGGATGACCGTGCGCGCCGGGCGGGGGGCGGCGAGCGGGACTCGCCGGATGGGCGCGGCCTCAAGGAGGCTGACCCACGCCCAGGGCGCGGGCCGTACCGGACTCGGCCAGTTGATCGAGCTGACCGCGCTGGAGAGCGCCGGTGACGCGCTGGTCACCGCCGCCCTGGCCGGGACGCTGTTCAAGCTGCCGGTCAACGAGGCCAGGGGGCAGGTCGCGCTCTACCTCCTGATCACGATGATCCCTTTCGTGGTGGTCGCGCCGTTCGTCGGTCCCGTCCTCGACCGGTTCAGGTACGGCAGGCGCTTCGTGATGGCGGGCACGCTGTTCGGCCGGGGGCTGCTCTGCTTCGCGATGGCCGCGGCGATCATGCCCGGGGACGTGTTCACGATCTTCCCGGCGGCGCTGGCGGTGCTGGTGCTGTCGAAGGCCTACAGCGTCTCCCGGGCGGCGATCATGCCGAACGTGCTGCCCGCCGACATCGCGCTGGTCACGGCCAACGCGAGGGTCGCCCTGTTCGCCCTGGTCACGGCGGGTGTCGCGGTGCCGGTCGGCGCGGGCGTCAGCGCCTGGATCGGGGCCGAGTGGACGTTACGCGCCGCCATGGTGCTCTTCCTGCTGCTGGGGGTGCTGGCCGTACGGCTGCCGCGGCACGTCGACTCCCCCGACCTCGACGTGCTCGACGAGGCGCTCGACAGAGATCAGGAAGGGGAGGTACGGCCCGCCCGCTGGCGCACGCTGCTGAACGTCGGCCCCGTGGTCACCGAGGCGATGACGGCCAACGTGGCCATCCGTCTCTACTCGGGGTTCCTGCTGTTCTACCTGCTCTTCCTGGTGCAGGACAGGAACCTGCCGGGGTTCGCCCCTCCGGTCACGATCGCCCTGCTGGCCGTGGCCGCGGGCGTCGGCGGCCTGACCGGCACGACCGTGGCCTCGTGGACGCGCGGACGCTCCCCGCAGGTGATCGTGCTGCTCACGCTCACGCTCGCGCTGGTGACCACGATCGCCTCCGCCGTCTTCTTCACCCTGTGGACGGCCGTCGCCGTGGCGCTGGTCGCGGCATTCGCCCAGGGGCTGGGCAAGCTGGCGCTCGACGCGATCGTGCAGCGGGAGATCGGCGAAGAGGTCCGTTCGTCCACCTTCGGGGTGGTCGAGGCGTTCCTCCAGGTCTCCTGGGTGACCGGCGGCCTGGTCGGGCTGCTGCTGTCGCTGTTCACCGACGGTACGGCCGGGCTGAGCGTGATGGCCGTCGTGCTCGCGGGCTCGCTCGTCTGGCTTCTCGTACGGCGCCGCAGGCGGGTGGACGCGCGGGACGCCAGGGTCGAGGAGGCCAGGGCGTCACAGCCGCAGGCGGAACAGCCGACGCCGGAGAGCGCCCCGGGAAACACGACAACCACCGTCGTACGGCGCGACGTCCCGGCGCCGGAACGACGGACCAAGCCCCTGACCAACCCCCACGGCTGAACGCCCGCCCGCCTCTCCTTCCTGCGCAGGAGAGGCGGGCGGGGATCATTCGTCCAGGTCGTCGGCCACGGCGCGCAGCACCGCGGCGATCTTCTTGGCGTGCGCGGCCTCGGGGTGCTTGCCCTTCTGGTAGGACATCGAGACCGAGTCCAGCAGTTTGATCAGGTCTTCCACGATGACAACCATCTCGTCGGGCTTCTTGCGCTTGCCCTTGGGCTTGGCGACCTTGGCGAGAGTCGGGGGCTGGTCGATCACGCGCACCGAGAGCGCCTGCTGTCCACGGCGCCCCTCGGCCACGCCGAATTCGACCTTCTGTCCCGGCTTGAGGGATTCCACGCCACCGGGGAGCGCGGAAGAATGCACGAACACCTCACCGCCGTCGTCGCGGGTGAGGAAGCCGAAACCCTTGTCGGCGTCGTACCACTTGACCTTGCCACTCGGCACAGGGGTGACCTCGTTCAGACTGTCGTGAAAAGGATGGATGTAGGTTATGCCCAGCGCGGCCTGGGAGCGACCGTGTATTCAGCCCTGAATTACACGAATACGGTTGGGCTACGCCAACCGCCGTACCATTCGGCGAACTCGGTCAGATCAGCGAGCACCACGTCGGCGCCGTGGCCACGGAGTTCCTCCGCCTGATGGTGGCCGGTGGCGACCCCGACGCTGAAGGCCCCGCCCGCCTTCGCCGCCTCGACGTCGGCCACGTGGTCCCCGACGTAGGCGGCGGCGCCGAAGCTCACCAGCGCGGGCCCCTTCGCGGGACCGAAGACCGATCCGACGACCTCGTCCACGTCGAACCCCAGGGCCCTGACCGTCCGTTCCGCGTCCATGGGGTTCTTGCCGGTCACCACGATGACCCTGCCGCCCGCGCGCCGTACGGCATCGACGGCCTGGGCGGCCCCGGGCATCGGGGTGGTCACCGGGACGGCGATCGAGGGGTACAGCGCCCGGTAGATCGTGACGGCCTCGGGGATGCGCTCTGCGGGCAGCCAGTTGGCCAGTTCCCACTCCAGGGGCGGCCCGAGCCTGGCGACCACGACGGCGCTGTCGATGAACACCCCGACGCGCAGCGCCAGTTCGTCGTAGACCGCGGCGATACCGGCACGCGTGTCGGCCAGCGTCATGTCCAGGTCGAACCCGACCGCGTCCATCGCCCTTTTCCCCTCCGAAACTCCCGTGAGTGCCCCTGGCAGGATGCCAAATCCTCACCGAACAGGGATAGCCCGGTCGGGGAACCCGCACCCCGCACCCCCGCCGCATAGGGTCGCGGTGGAGGTGTCAGCAGGGAGATGACCAGATCGACGCGGGAGCGGATCCTCGAAGAGGCCCTGCGCCTGTTCGCCGAGCGGGGCTACGCGGCGACCTCGGTGGCCGAGATCGAGGCCGCCGCCGGGCTGTCCCCCGGCGCGGGTGGCCTCTACCGGCACTTCAGGTCCAAATACGAGGTGCTGGCCGCCGCGGTGAACGAGCGTGCCGTGCGGGCCGAGGCCAGGATCGCCGCGATGGGCGCCGCCGATCCCGCGCTGCCCGTCGGGGAGCGGCTGACGCGCCTGTGCGGGGCCGGGCTCGCCGGGGTCGGCGAGGAGAGCGAGCTGATCCTCGTGTTCTTCCGCGACCTCGGGCGCTTCCCCGAGCTGGTCGAGGTCGTGCGCGCGGGGCTGCTGCAGCCGATGTTCGACGCGGTCGGCTCGTGGCTGCTCTCCCAGCCCGAGTACGGCGGGGCCGACCTCGATCCGTCCGCGGTCGGCGCGGTGCTCGGCGGCGCGCTCGTCCACCACCTGCTCTTCGAGGAGACCGTCGGCGAGCCTCCGGGAAGGGCCGGTCGTGACCGTTTCGTCGCCTCCTGGGTGTCCCTCGCGCTCGGCCTGCTCCCCATGGCCAACGGATGTCCCCGCGAACCCGAACTTTCCCAAACCTAGCTTTGTCGGTCAGGGCTCCTACCATTGACGGAATGAGCACGGAGTTCACCGAGTGGCTGCGCGAGCGGAGCGACGAGCAGTTGCGGGCGCTGGTCACGGTTCGGCCCGAACTCATCACCCCGGTCCCCGCCCACGTCGAGGGCCTGGCCGGGCGGGCGAGCAGCCCGTCGGCCATCGGGCGCGTGCTCGACCGGCTCGACCGGTTCACGCTCTCGGTCGTCGAGACCCTGGTGGTGCTGCCGTCCCCGGTCGACCAGCGCGCGCTGCGCGACCAGCTTGCCCGCGCGCTGCCCGAGGGGGTCACCGTCGCGACGCTGCGGGCCGCTCTCAAGGAGACCGTCGAGCGCCTGCGCACCCTCGCCCTGGTGTACGGCCCGCAGAACGCCCTGGTTCCCGCCCCCGGGGTCAGGGAGATCCTGGAGACGCCCGCCGGGCTCGGCCCGCCCGCGGTCGAGGCGTTCAGGCACCACCCCGCCGAACGCCTCGCCGAGCTGGTCCAGGACGCGGGCGGTGAGAGCGGAGACACCAGGCAGGCCCTGGCGGAGCTGCTCGGTGACCGGGAGGTCGTCGCGCGGCTCGTCGAGGACGTCTCGCCACAGGCCAGGTCCGCGCTCAACGAGCTGGCATGGGGGCCGCCGAGCGGCCGGGTGCCCAACGCCCGCAGACAGGTGCGCGCCGAGAGCGCCCAGTCCCCGATCGAGCAGCTGCTCGCCCGCGCGCTGCTGGCCGCCACCGGGGACGAGAGCGTCACCCTGCCCCGCGAGGTCGGCCTGTTCCTGCGCGGCGGCCGCATCCACCGGGACCTCTCGCCCGTCCCGCCCCCGCTCGACGGCACGGGCCGTGACCAGGCGCTGGCCGACCGCACCGCGGCGGGCCAGGCCTTCACGTTCGTGCGGGCGGTCGAGGAGCTGTGCGAGCGCTGGAGCGCCGACCCGCCCGGCGTGCTGCGCGGCGGCGGCCTGGCCGTACGGGACCTGAAGCGGACCACCGGCCTGCTCGACCTGCCCGAGTGGGCGGCGGGGCTGGTCATCGAGGTGGCCCACGCGGTGGGGCTGGTCGCCGCGAGCGGCTCGGTCGACGGCGACTGGCTGCCGACGCCGCTCTACGACGCCTGGCGGGTCAAGAGCACCGAGGACCGCTGGGTGACGCTGGCCTCCGGCTGGCTGTCCATGGACCGGGTCCCCGGGATGATCGGCGAGCGTGACGAGCGTGACCGGCTGCTCAACGCGCTCCATCCCGACCTGCGGCGCTCCTCGGCCCCCGAGGTGCGCTCGACCACGCTCGGCATACTCGCCGCGGCGGGCCCCGGGGTCTCGCCGGGCATCGAGTCGGTGCTTGGGCGTCTGGCGTGGGAGCAGCCGCGCCGCCGTGGCGGCAGGCGTGACCAGCTCGTGGAGTTCACGCTGCGCGAGGCGGAGCAGATCGGGATGACCGGCCTCGGGGTGATCGCGGGGCACGGCCGCGCCCTGCTGTCGTGCGGCGGCCGTTCCGGGGCGGCGGCCCAGGCCCTGGCGCCGCTGCTGCCCGAGCCGCTCGACCACGTGCTCCTGCAGGCCGACCTGACCGCCGTGGCCCCGGGCCCCCTCACCGGCGACCTGAGGCGCTGGCTGGCGCTGGCCGCGGACATCGAGTCCACCGGGGGCGCGACGGTCTACCGGTTCTGCGAGCAGTCCGTCAGGCGGGCGCTCGACGCGGGGCAGGGCGCCGACGAGATGCTGGCCATGCTGGAGCGCCACTCGGCGACCCCCGTGCCGCAGCCCCTGAGTTACCTGGTCACGGACGTGGCCCGCCGTCACGGCCGCATGCGTGTCGGTACGGCCAGCGCCTACATCAGGTGTGACGACTCCTCCCTGCTCGACGAGGTGATGGCCGACCGGCGTGCCGTCCCGCTGCGGCTACGCAGGCTCGCCCCGACCGTGATCGCCTCGAAGACCTCGCGGGGGACGCTGGTCGACTCGCTGCGCGCGATGGGATACGCCCCGGCCGCCGAGTCGCTCGACGGTGACGTGATCATCGCGCAGCTCGACGTCCGCAGGACCGAGGGACAGCCCGTCCCCCGGCAGCCCGTCACGTTCACCGGCCCCGAGGCCGAGGTCGTGGCGGCCGCCGTACGGGCCGTGCGGGCGGGTGACGCGGCACACCTGGCCCGCAGGGTCCCCGTCGACGCCCCCGCGGGGCAGGTCCCGCGCTCCCCGGCGACCGCGACGATCAACGCCCTGCGCGAGGCCATCCGGCAGGGGTCCCAGGTCTGGATCGGCTACCTCGACTCCCAGGGCAACGCGACCAGCAGAATCCTCGAACCCGCCCGGATGGAGGGGGGCTACCTCACCGCCTACGACGAGACCCGCGCCGCGGTGCACCGCTTCGCCCTGCACCGCATCACCGGCATCTCCGACGTCGAGTGAGCGCCCGGATTTCCCGGTTTCCCCTACGGTGGGGGTCGTTGGTGCACGGAAGAAGAGGAAGTGAGACGCTCCCGTGAGCAGTGGTCCCCCCGAAGGCCCCAGCGCGAACCCCGACGACTGGAAGAGCCCCTACAGCACCGGTCCCGGGCAGAACCCCGGCTACGGCACCCCCTCCTACGACCAGGGGTACGGCCTGCAGCACACCCAGCCGAGTCAGGGCTCGGGCCAGAACTACAACCAGCAGCAACCGTCCTACGACCAGAGCTACGGGCAGGGTTACGGACAGGGCTACGGCCAGCCCGCCTACCCCGTGACCCCGGGCTACGGCGAGTCGCCCTACGGGCAGTACCCCCCGTCGTACGGCCCCGGCCCCTATCCGGGTCCCCAGCAGCACGTGGACGGCACCAGGACGCACGCGATCGTCGCGCTGGTCGTCAGCATCTTCCTGGCCATCACCTGCTACGTCAGCCTCGGCGGCCTCGCCGGGGTCATCCTGTCGGCCGTCGCCCTCAGCAAGGTCGAGCGTGATCCCCACGGGGCGAAGAACCTGCTCAAGTGGACCTGGATCAGCATCGGCATCAACGTCGCACTTGTCGTCCTGGGGGTCGGCGGCATCATCATCGCCGGAGTGAACGGCGCCTTCGACTGAGCCGTCCGGGATTGTCCCGGGCCTCGACGCCGTTGGACATACGAGGTCGGGGAGGCGGTGGGCGAGTTCCCCGGGGGAGTGCGACCATGGGCTCGCCCGCCGTACAACGAGGGAGAAGCCGTGAGTGACGGACCGCTGATCGTCCAGTCGGACAAGACCCTGCTGCTTGAGGTCGACCACGACAGGGCAGACGAGTGCCGCAAGGCGATCGCGCCGTTCGCCGAGCTTGAGCGTGCCCCCGAGCACGTGCACACCTACCGGATCACCCCGCTGGCGCTGTGGAACGCGCGGGCGGCCGGGCACGACGCCGAGCAGGTCGTGGACGCGCTGATCGGCCACAGCCGCTACCCGGTGCCGCACGCCCTGCTCGTGGACATCGCCGAGACCATGGCGCGGTACGGCAGGCTCAGGCTGGACAAGCACCCCGTCCACGGACTCGTCCTGACCAGCACCGACAGGGCCGTCCTTGAGGAGGTCCTGCGGTCGAAGAAGATCCAGCCGCTGCTCGGCGAGCGCATCGGCGCCGACGCCGTCGCGGTGCACCCGAGTGAGCGCGGCAACATCAAGCAGCTCCTTCTCAAGATCGGCTGGCCCGCCGAGGACCTCGCCGGATACGTGGACGGCGAGCACCACCCGATCGCGCTGAAGGAGGACGGCTGGCTGCTGCGCGGCTACCAGCGGGAGGCCGCCGAGGCGTTCTGGCACGGCGGCTCCGGCGTGGTCGTGCTCCCCTGTGGCGCGGGCAAGACGATCGTGGGCGCCGCGGCGATGGCCCAGGCGAAGGCGACGACGCTGATCCTGGTGACCAACACGGTCTCCGCGCACCAGTGGAAGCAGGAGCTGATCAAACGGACCTCGCTGACCGAGGACGAGATCGGCGAGTACACCGGGACGAAGAAGGAGATCCGGCCGGTCACCATCGCCACCTACCAGGTGATGACGACCCGCAGGCAGGGGGTCTACCGCCATCTGGAGCTGTTCGACGCCCGCGACTGGGGGTTGATCGTCTACGACGAGGTCCACCTGCTGCCCGCCCCGATCTTCAGGATGACCGCCGACCTGCAGGCCAGGCGGCGGGTCGGGCTGACCGCGACGCTCGTGCGCGAGGACGGCAGGGAGGGCGACGTGTTCTCCCTGATCGGGCCCAAGCGCTACGACGCGCCGTGGAAGGAGATGGAGAACCAGGGCTGGATCGCCCCCGCCGACTGCGTCGAGGTGCGGGTCACGCTGAGCGACGAGGAACGGCTCGCGTACGCGATGTCCGACTCCGAGGAGCGCTACCGCTTCTGCGCGACCACCCCGTCGAAGACCCGGGTGACCGAGGCGCTGGTCAGGCGCCATCCTGACGAGCAGGTGCTGATCATCGGTCAGTACATCGACCAGCTCGACGAGCTCGGCGAGCACCTGGGCGCGCCCGTCATCAAGGGGGAGACCAAGATCAAGGAGCGCGAGCGGCTGTTCCAGGCCTTCCGCGACCGGGAGATCCAGGTGCTGGTCGTCTCCAAGGTGGCGAACTTCTCCATCGACCTGCCCGAGGCCTCGGTCGCCGTGCAGGTGTCGGGGACCTTCGGGTCACGGCAGGAGGAGGCCCAGCGGCTCGGCCGGGTGCTGCGCCCGAAGGCCGACGGCGGCGGGGCGCGGTTCTACTCCGTGGTCAGCCGTGACACGGTGGACCAGGACTTCGCCGCGCACCGGCAACGCTTCCTGGCCGAGCAGGGATACGCCTACCAGATCATCGACGCTGACGACGTGCTCGCCGGCGACTAGCGTTCCCATGGCGAACACGTCGTCGTTCGTGTCAGGTCCACGAGATTCCGCAGGCTTTCTCCAAAGCAACCACCCCCTCGCTAGGCCTCGACGGCCACTGGCGACATACCCCCATGATCTGCGCGCGTCACTGGATTTTCCCGCCTTTTTAGCGATTTGGACGCACAAACACGGACGGTGGTAGCGCGCTCACGCAAGGCACGCGGGGGTTAATCGGTTTGAGCCGTTGGGGCACGTCGCTAGGCTGGTGGATTCGCTGCCTTGGACGACCACCCTCGCTTACCGAACAGGAGGCGCTTTCGCGTGCCCGGACATCCATTGTCCCCCTCTGAGACCACCGACGAGAACACCGACGAGATCACCGACCCCGCCGAGATCCTCGCCGCCGAGCGCACGCACCTGGCCCTGTCCCGGGCCGCCCTGCGCGCGATGCGCGAGCACGCCCAGTCCCTGTCCGCCGACGCCGCGGGCGACTGGGTCTCCCAGCAGATCCTCCAGTCGCTGCTCGACCAGCGGGTCGCGGCGCTGGCCGACCACGCGGGCACCCCGCTGTTCTTCGGCCGCCTGGACCGCGCGGTCGACGACGACCTGCCCCCGACCGTCTACGTCGGCCGCAGGCACGTCCACGACGACCGCAGCCGCCCCCTGGTCATCGACTGGCGGGCCCCGATCTCCCGCGCGTTCTACCAGGCCAGCCCCGCCGAACCGATGGGTGTCGTACGGCGCCGCAGATTCGGCTACCACGGCGGCGACCTGACCGCCTACGAGGACGAACGCCTGGACCAGGACGACGCCCTCGGGCACAGCAGCGGGCACAGCAGGATCCTCACCGAGGAGATCGAACGGCCCCGCTCCGGCCCGATGCGCGACATCGTCGCGACCATCCAGCCGGACCAGGACGAGATCGTCCGCTCCGAACTCGGCACGACCGTCTGCGTCCAGGGAGCCCCCGGCACCGGCAAGACCGCCGTCGGCCTGCACCGGGCCGCCTACCTGCTCTTCACCCACCGGGAACGGCTGGCCAGGTCCGGGGTGATGATCGTCGGCCCCAACCGCGCCTTCCTGTCCTACATCTCCTCGGTGCTGCCCGCACTCGGCGAGGTCAAGGTGGACCAGACGACCGTCGCCGACATCCTGGGCGACCACGCGACGCCCGAGGACCCCGCAGTCAGCGCGATCAAGGGCGACGCCCGAATGGTGCCCGTGCTCAGGCGCGCGCTGTGGGCGCACATCGTCAAGCCGACCGAGGGCGTGCTGTTCACCAAGGGGATCAACCGCTACCGGGTGGCCGACCACGAGGTCCGCGAGATCGTCGCCTCGCTGCGCGGCACCACCCGCTACGCCCCCGGCCGCGCGGCCCTGGCCCAGCGCCTGGCCCACCTGGTGCTCGTCCGGATGGAACAGCGCGGCGAGTCCCCGGACGACCGGGTGCAGGACGCCGTCGCCAGGTCCAAGCCGGTCAAGCAACTGGTGGACGCCGTGTGGCCGAAGGTCACCCCGCAGCAGGTCCTGCACCGGCTGTTCGGCGACCCCGACTTCCTCGCCGCCGCGGCCAGGGACGACCTGACCGCCGAGGAGCAGGCGACGCTGCTGTGGGCCAAGCCCGCCAAGACCTTCCGCTCCGCGAAGTGGTCGGCCGCGGACGGGGCGCTGATGGACGAGCTCGGCGACATGATCGAGCGGACCGCCCCGCTGGGCCACCTGGTGGTCGACGAGGCCCAGGACCTGTCGGCCATGCAGTTGCGGGCGCTGGGGCGGCGCTGCCGTACGGGATCGGCGACGGTTCTCGGTGACCTCGCGCAGGGCACCACGCCCTGGTCGGCCCGCTCGTGGAAGGAGGTCCTGGCCCACCTGGGCTTCGAGGACGGGGTGGTCACCGAGCTGACCCTCGGCTTCCGCGTCCCCCGCGAGGTCCTCGACTACGCGGCCAGGCTGCTGCCCTCCGTCGCCCCCGACCTCGCCCCGCCCCGCTCCCTGCGCCCCGGCGAGGGCTCCCTGTCCGTACGGCCCGCTGCCAACCTTGCCGCGTCCCTGACGGAGGTGGTGCGCGAGACACTCTCCCGCGAGGGCTCGATCGGCGTGATCGCCCCCGACGCCGCGGTGGCCACGGTCTCGGCCGCCCTGGGGTCCGTGGAGCACGGGGTACTGAGCCAGGACACGGCCGAGGAGCACCGTCTCCTGGTGATTCCCGCGACCCTGGCCAAGGGTCTTGAGTACGACCACGTCATCGTGGTCGAGCCCGCCGACATCGTGTCCGCCGAGCCACGCGGTCTCGCCCGTCTCTACGTGGTTCTGACCAGGGCGGTGACCTCGTTGACCGTCCTGCACACCGGCGACCTGCCCGCCCAGCTCCGCTGAGGCCCGGCGCCGGGCCGTAAACGAACGTCCCATGAGAAACGCGGGTAAAACGCGTCCCTTCACGGGCCGGAAAGAAATCGGGTGGAAAACAAAAAGGGGCGACCCCGGCACCTCGGGGTCGCCTCTTTTGGGAAAGCGCCGGACTCAGAAGTCCATGTCGCCGCCGCCGGGAACGGCGGGAGCGGCACCGGCCTTCTCGGGCTTCTCGGCGATGACGGCCTCGGTCGTCAGGAACAGCGCCGCGATCGAGGCGGCGTTCTGCAGCGCCGAACGCGTCACCTTCGCCGGGTCGATGATGCCCGACTCGAACAGGTTGACGTACTCGCCCGTGGCGGCGTTGAGGCCCTCACCCGGGGTCAGGTTGCGGACCTTCTCCACCACGACGCCGCCCTCAAGACCGGCGTTGACCGCGATCTGCTTCAGCGGCTCCTCCAGCGCCTTGCGCACGATCGCCGCACCGGTGGCCTCGTCGCCCGACAGCTCCAGCTTGTCGAAGGCCTTGGCACCGGCCTGCAGCAGCGCCACACCGCCGCCGGGGACGATGCCCTCCTCCACGGCCGCCTTGGCGTTGCGCACCGCGTCCTCGATGCGGTGCTTGCGCTCCTTGAGCTCGACCTCGGTGGCCGCACCGGCCTTGATGACCGCCACGCCACCGGCCAGCTTGGCCAGGCGCTCCTGCAGCTTCTCGCGGTCGTAGTCGGAGTCGGTGTTGTCGATCTCGGCGCGGATCTGGTTGACCCGGCCCGCGATCTGCTCGGCGTCACCGGCACCGTCCACGATCGTCGTCTCGTCCTTGGTGACGATGATCTGACGGGCGCGGCCGAGCTGGTCGAGCGTGGTGGACTCAAGCTTGAGGCCGAGGTCCTCGCTGATGACCTGGGCACCGGTCAGGATGCCGATGTCGCCCAGCATGGCCTTGCGGCGGTCACCGAAGCCGGGCGCCTTGACGGCGACCGAGCGGAACAGACCGCGGATCTTGTTGACGACCAGGGTCGCCAGGGCCTCGCCCTCGATGTCCTCGGCGATGATCAGCAGCGGCTTGCCGGCCTGCACGACCTTGTCGAGAACCGGGAGCAGGTCCTTGTTCGCGGAGATCTTGGAGTTGACGACGAGGATGTAGGGGTCGTCGAGGACGGCCTCCATACGCTCCGGGTCGGTGACGAAGTAGGGCGAGATGTAGCCCTTGTCGAAGCGCATGCCCTCGGTGAGCTCAAGCTCCAGACCGAAGGTGTTGCTCTCCTCGACGGTGATGACACCTTCCTTGCCGACCTTGTCCATCGCCTCGGCGATCATCTCGCCGATCTGCGGGTCACCCGCGGAGATGGAGGCCGTGGAGGCGATCTGCGCCTTCGTCTCCACGTCCTTGGCAAGCTTGGAAAGCTCCTCCGAGACGCGCTCGACGGCGGCCTCGATGCCCTTCTTCAGGGACATGGGGTTGGCGCCCGCGGCGACGTTGCGCAGGCCCTCGCGGACCAGTGCCTGAGCCAGCACGGTGGCCGTGGTGGTGCCGTCACCCGCGACATCGTCGGTCTTCTTGGCGACTTCCTTGACGAGCTCGGCCCCGATCTTCTCCCACGGGTCCTCAAGCTCGATCTCCTTGGCGATGGAGACACCGTCGTTGGTGATCGTGGGGGCGCCCCACTTCTTCTCCAGCACGACGTTGCGGCCCTTGGGGCCGAGGGTCACCTTGACGGCGTCCGCGAGCTGGTTCATACCACGCTCGAGACCGCGCCGGGCGTCCTCGTCAAACGCGATCATCTTGGCTGCCATACGGCTAGACCTCCCAAACACAGGGTGGCTTGCACCAGACCGAGACGACGCCCGCGACGGCATGTAGGCCCGCGACTCCGTTCGGCGGGCCTCATCGACTCGATCCAGGGTTTTGGCACTCTCCAACGAGGAGTGCTAATCCACTGTTTAGCACTCTCCCCCGACGAGTGCAAGCCAAGGTCCATTTGACCTGGTCTCAGATTAGGTTGACCCGGTCTCGTCGGGTTGGCCCGCTCTCAGCTTAGGCGAAGGCCCGGCCCGCCGATGGGAGCGGCGGGCCGGGCCGACATGCCGAGGGCGATCCGCGCGAACTGCGCTGCCGCGGGATGCGCCAGCGGGTTCCCGACGAACTGACGGAAGACGGGATCAGACCGTCCGGACCGATTCCGCCTGGGGTCCCTTCTGTCCCTGTGTGATCTCGAACTCGACCCTCTGGCCCTGTTCGAGCGCACGGTAGCCATCCATCATGATCGCGGAGTAATGGACGAAAACATCCTTACCACCGTCTACCGCGATGAAGCCGTAGCCCTTGTCCGCGTTGAACCATTTGACGGTGCCTTGCGCCACTTCCGACTCCTCTTACTGGACTTGAGGACGCCGCCCATTCCTCTCGCGAGGTCCTCAATCTCCGAGGCGGAGACATCGCCTACGTCGATCGTCCTCGACCATACCTGTGGGAGCCCGTAGGGCAACAGAGTCAACCAGCAAACTACCGCTTTACGGACGCATTCAACACGCCACCATAGTTTTGCTATCACTACTAGTTAGTTAAATATTACATTATGTCTCGGGAGAAAAATGTGAGCTTGCATCACAAATGACGACACCCGCACGCGGCCGGGCCGGTGCGGGTGTCGTGGAAGGTGTTCCAGGGGCGCCGTTCCATGGCAGTGGGCGCCACGGGCCGCCAGGGGGCCTCTCCAGGCCCCCGGCGCCCTCGCCGGGGCTCAGCCTCCGGCCACCGCGGGAATGATGGAGATCTGCACTCCGGACGGCGTCACGGTGTCGAGGTTGTCGGCGAAACGGACATCCTCATCACCGACATAGACGTTCACAAAACGGCGAATCTTGCCCGTTTCATCGAGAATGCGGGCACCGATCCCCGGGAAGTCGGCGTCGAGCTTCTGGAGAACGTCACGCAGGGTCTCGCCCTCTCCGTTCACCTCGGCCACGCCGCCGGTGTACGTACGGAGAATCGTCGGAATCCGTACAGAAACACTCATCATTCAGTACCTTTCACGAGTTCTAGGCGACGACCGCGCGGAACGCGTCGAGTGAGGGCCGGATGACAGCGGTGGGACGTGCCTGGTCAGAGACCGCGTCAAGGGTCTTCAGGCCGTCACCCGTGTTGAGAACCACCGTTTCGGCGTCGGGGTCGATCCGCCCCGACTCGACCAGCTTGCGCAGCACCCCGACGGTGACGCCACCCGCGGTCTCGGCGAAGATGCCTTCCGTCCTGGCGAGCAGGTGGATGGCCTCGACGATCTCGGGGTCGGTGACGTCCTCGACCCCGCCGCCGGTGCGCCTGGCGATGTCCAGCACGTAGGGACCGTCGGCGGGGTTGCCGATGGCCAGCGACTTGGCGATCGTGTCGGGCTTCACGGGGCGGATCACGTCGTGGCCCGCCTTGTAGGCCGCCGAGACCGGGGAGCACCCCTCCGCCTGGGCACCGAAGATCTTGTAGGGCGTGTCCTCGACGAGGCCGAGCGCGATCAGCTCCTTGAACGCCTTGTCGATCTTCGTGAGCTGGGAGCCGGAGGCGACGGGGATGACGATCTGCTCGGGGATGCGCCAGCCGAGCTGCTCGACGATCTCGTAGGCCAGGGTCTTGGAGCCCTCGGCGTAGTAGGGCCTGAGGTTGACGTTGACGAAGCCCCACTTGTCGCCGAGCTCGTCACCGATGAGCTCGGAGCAGAAGCGGTTGACGTCGTCGTAGGTGCCGTCGATGCCGATCAGCTTGCCACCGTAGACCGAGGCCATGACGATCTTGCCCTGCTCAAGGTCCGCGGGGATGAACACGCAGGCGTCGAGCCCGGTCCGCGCGGCGGCGGAGGTCACCGCGCCCGCCAGGTTGCCGGTCGAGGAGCAGGAAAGGGTGTGGAAACCGAAGTTCCTCGCCGCCTCGACGGCGATGGCGACCACGCGGTCCTTGAAGGAGTGGGTGGGGTTGCCCGAGTCGTCCTTCACGTGCAGTGAGCGCAGGCCCAGCTCGCGCGCCAGGTTGCCGGCCTTGACGAGCCTGGTCCAGCCGGGCTCGGTGTTGGGCTTGGAGGCGACGTCCACGGGGACGGGAAGGAGGGAGCGGTAGCGCCAGATGTTGGCCGGCCCCTGTGAGATCTGTTCCCGGGTGACACGCCCGAAGTCGTAGGCGATCTCAAGGGGCCCGAAACACTCGATACAGGCGAAGCTCGGACCGAGTTCGTAGCGGGCGCCACACTCGCGACAGGACAGCGCGACGGCGGGGCCGAAGTCGAGCGAGGTGGAGGTGGTAGTGGTTGCGAGCGCCATGAAGCGAGGCCTTTCCCTCATCTTCGTCTGCGACCACCCTGGTCACAGACCGGAATTGGCACCTGTCCCGGTCGACCCCTCGCCAGATCGCGAGTCTTGAACCGGGAGGGTTGCCGGGGCTTCGCAGGGCCGGTCCCTCCACCCCTCTGGATGAGCAATGTTCAGTTGTGGACCTGACACGCAGGTCTCAAGCACTCTACCTCGCCTTGCGGCGTTTCTGACGTGTTGTCTCGCCAAACGAGACGAAGTGTGTCATCAGGCGGACAAAGGTCAGAAGCCGTAGGCGTCGCCGAGCGCTCCCTGCACGTATTTGCGGGCCTGGTGGATGCGCGACTTGGCCGTGCCGAGGGGAATGCCGAGCTGCTCGGCGACCTCGTTGTAGTCGAGCTGGCAGATGTCGCGCAGCACCAGGGCCTGGGCCAGGTCGGGCTTGTCGGCCTCAAGGGCCTCCATGGCGTCGAGCAGGTCGAGGCGGGAGCCCGCGATCACGCTCACCCTGGCGACGTCCGGCTTGTTGTGCAGCGGCAGCTCCTCCGAGCTCTGTTCGGCGGAACGCCGCTTGAGCGAGCGGTAGGTGGTGCGCGCGCAGTTGGCGGTCACGATGTGCAGCCACGTGCTGAAACGCGCCCGCCCCTCGAACCTGGCGATGTTGCGGGCCACGGCGAGCAGGGTGTCCTGGGAGGCCTCCTCCGCGTCCTGCCGGAAGGGGAGGATCCGCCCGCAGTGCCGAAGCACCTCGGGCTCGATCCGCTTCAGCAGCTCGCCCAGCGCCCGGTGGTCGCCTCCGGCGGCTGCGCGGGCAAGTTCCTCGGTCGTCTCGTCCAGCGCCATTCACGAGCCCCTATCAGCGGTCATAGTCGCTCGACATCCTATGGTCGCCGGTTATCGTTTGGTTAACCTTCGGGACAAGCCACGTCCCCCGGGCGAGGGGATCAGATGAGTGGGATTTTGGTGGCCTCGAACCGCGGCCCGGTCTCCTTCACCATGTCGGAGGACGGCGCGCTGAGCATGCGCAGGGGCGGCGGCGGTCTGGTCTCCGGCCTGTCCGAGGTGGCCAAGGAGCTCGACATCCTCTGGGTCTGCGCCGCCCTGTCCGACGGCGACCGCGGTGCCGTACGGCTCGCACCCGGAGGGCGGCTCGACCAGGCGGGATACGAGACCGGGGCGCTGCGGATGCTCGACATCCCCCAGGCGACCTTCCAGCGGGCCTACAACGCGGTCGCCAACTCCACCCTGTGGTTCGTCCACCACCTGCTCTACGACACCCCGAACAGACCGCACTTCGACGCCAGGTTCGGCAGGGAGTGGGAGTCCTACCAGGCCTACAACGAGGCGTTCGCGATGGCGCTGGCCGAGGAGGCCTCGCACGGCGCCAAGGTCATGGTGCAGGACTACCACCTCGCCCTGGTCCCGGCCATGCTCAGGAGCGAGCGGCCCGACCTGCGCATCTCCCACTTCTCCCACACGCCGTGGGCCCCGCCTGAGTACTTCGGCCTGCTGCCCGACGAGGTCGCCGCCGAGTTGCTCGAAGGCATCCTGGGCGCCGACCAGGCGGGTTTCCTGACCGACCGCTGGGCCGCGGCCTTCATGGACTGCTGCGAGAGCGTGCTGGGCGCCAGGGTCGAGCGCGCCTGCCGTACGGTGACCCATGCGGGCCGTACGACCAGGATCGGTGTGCACGGGCTCGGGGTGGACGGGCAGGCGCTGTGGGCGCGGGCCAGGGAGCCTGACGTCGAGTCCCACATGGCCGCGCTGCGGCAGCTTGTCGGCGACCGCAAGCTGATCGTGCGCATCGACAGGACCGAGCTGTCGAAGAACATCGTCAGGGGCCTGACCGCCTATCGGGAGTTCCTCGCGGCGCATCCCGAGTGGCACGGCAGGGTCGTGCACCTGGCCTTCGCCTATCCCTCCCGTCACGACCTGCCCGAGTACCGGGAGTACACCGCGGCGGTGCAGCGCTGCGCCCTGGAGATCGAGGACGAGTACGCCACCGAGGACTGGGACCCGCTGATCCTCAACGTCCAGGACGACTACCCCCGCTCGCTGGCCGCCTACCGGCTTGCCGACGTGATGCTGGTCAACCCGATCCGCGACGGGATGAACCTCGTGGCCAAGGAGGGGCCGGTGCTGTCCCCGAGCAGCGCGCTGGTCCTGTCCCGCGAGGCGGGGGCGGCGGCCGAGCTGGGCGCGGACGCGCTGCTGGTGAACCCCTACGACGTCTCGGCCACGGCGCGGGCCCTCCACGAGGGCCTCGTCATGCCCGAGCCTGAGCGCGCGGGCCGGGGCGACAGGCTGGCCCGCCTGGCGACCGCGCTCCCCCCGCAGCGCTGGTTCGCCGACCAGCTCGCCGCGCTTGGCTGAGATTTTGCCCTGATATGAGATAGTTCAGGGAGTCTCCACGCTCCATCCATGCCCAGGGGAACCCGTGTCCGCCAGGCTCACCCGTGACCGTCCGACCTGGCTCGTCTACCTGCAGCTCGGCGTCTTCGCCACCTATCTGTACGGCCTCAGCGCAGCCCTTCCGATGCTCCGCGCCGAACTCGGCGTCTCGCAGACGGTCGCCGGGCTGCACGGCACCGTGATGGCCGTCGGCGGCGTCATGACCGGCCTGGCGCTCCCCCGGCTGACCCGCCGCCTCGGCAGGCGCGCGACCATCTGGACAGGCCTCGCGGGGATGAACGCCGGGGTCCTGCTCGTCATCCTCGGCCACACACCACAGGTCACGCTTCTCGGGTACGGCCTGGCGGGCGGGATGGGCTCGATCAGCCTCTACACGAGCATGGCCGTGCTCAGCGACCACCACGGCCCCGCGGGACCGTCCGCGATCAGCGAGGCCAACGCGGTCGGCGGGACCATCGGCCTGTTCGCGCCGTTCGTCGTCAGCCTCGCGGCGCAGAGCGCGCTCGGCTGGCGGACGGCGCTGCTGCTCACCCCGGTGCTGACCGTACTGCTCGCGCTGGCCATGGGCCGCGTGTGGATCCAGGAACGCCCCGCCGAGGACCACGCGGCCCCCCGGGAGAAGGGCGCCTCTGGGCTCGGCCCGCGCTTCCACCTGGCCGGGGCGGTGCTGTTCTGCTGCGTCGGACTTGAGTTCTCGTTCAACCTCTGGGCCGCCAAGCTGGTGAGCGACAACACGGGCCTGTCGGCCGCGGTCGCGGCCAGCGCGCTGACCGCCTTCACCGCAGGGCTCGCGCTCGGGCGCTTCGGCGGGGCCAGGCTCGCGCTGCGGATCCCGCCCTCGTCGCTGCTGGTCGGCGCACTGGCCCTGACCTTCGTGGGCTGGCTGCTGTTCTGGACGAGCACGACCCCCGTGACGGCCTACGCCGGCCTGCTCGTCTCGGGGATCGGGGTCTCCCTGCACTTCCCGCTGGCACTCTCACGCGTGCTGACGGCCACGGCCGGACGCCCAGAGCGGGCGACGGGCGTCGCCTCCCTCTATTCGAGTTCGGCGACGGGTGTCGGGCCGTTCCTGCTGGGGGCGCTCGCCGACGTCTCCGGCACCCGGCAGGCCTTCCTCATGGTGCCGGTGATGATCGTGCTGGCCGTCGGCGGCATCCTGGTCAGTTCCAGGTAGCCCCTGCGAGCACGCCGACCAGGCGTGGGTTGTCCCACACGTCCACGACGAGGATCTTCGAGGTGGGCAGGAACCACTCGCGCTGGTGGAAGGTCGCGGTCTGCCTACCGTTGTCGTACCTGACGCACCGGCCGTTCCAGCCGGTGAAGGCCGCCTTGTGCCCGCGTCCCACCGGGCGCAGTCCCTTGAAGTACGCCTTGCCGATCACCTGGCCGCTCCCGCCGTCGAACGGGCAGCGCTGCACGTCACTGGCGGGGTAGAACGGCTGCTTTCCCGTGTAGGAAGAAAAACCCTCCTGCCCGTACTTGAGCGCCTTCGGGCCGAAGATCCAGAACGCCTCACACTTCGGTGTGAAATATCCGGCGGTCGGCTTGACGCACCGGCCCGTGATCACCTTTATCCGGTCGGCGTCACGGTGGACCCGCCACCCCGAGGGGATCGTGAGGGTCATACCGCGGAAGGTGATGGCCCCCGCGGCTGCGGCCTGGGCGGTCTGGGGAACGGTGATCACGGTCGCGCCGACGAGCGCGGCGAGGGCGAGGACGATCTTTCTCATGGCGGGGACGCTAACGGCCCCCACTTGTCGGTCACTTAACGCTCAATGGCATCGGCGATCGAGGCCAGCAGATCCATCACCCCGTCGGGGCCGTCCACGACGAGGTCGGCCTGGGCGGCGATCTCCGCGCTCGCCTCCGCCGAGCCGCTGAACACCGTCACCCCCGGCAGCCCCGAGGCCCGCACCGCGGCGAAGGCCGCCAGGTCCCCCAGGTCGTCACCGGCGAACAGCACGGAACGCGCGGCCCGCTCCGCCAGGAACGCCCCGAGCGCCGTCCCCTTGTCGATCCCCGGGGGCCGCAGCTCCAGCACGAACTTGCCCGGCTCGACCGCCAGCCCCACCTCGGCCGCGAGCTTGGCGACCGGGTCGCGCAGCGCGTCGAGCGTGGCCTGCGGCGCGGCCGTACCCCGGGTGTGCACGGCGACCGAGCGCTCCTTGTCCTCAAGCCTGGCGCCCGGGACGCCCTCGATCAGCCGGGGCAGCTCGGCCCTCGCCCTGGCCAGGCCGGGGTGGACGGGCGGAGCGGTGAGCGTGCCCGCCTCCCAGCGCTCAAGTCCGTAGTGACCGAGCACGACCACCCCGGGCACCCCGGCCAGCGAGCCGTACTCCACGGCCGTGGCCGCGGGACGGCCCGTCACGACCGCGACCGCCCCGACCAGCCCGCCCAGCCTGGCCAGCAGTGCCGGGCCGCGCGGGTGGATCCTGGCCGTGTCCGGGTCGGGCACGATCGGGGAGAGCGTGCCGTCGAAGTCGAGGCCGATCACCGCTCCCTTGGGATCGGCGAGGATGGCGCGCAGTCCTTCTGGGGTCTCCATGGGCGTTCTCCCGCTCGTCGTCGGCCGGTCGGCATGATCGTACGGCGCGGCGTCAGACGCGCATGAGCGGCTGTACCCCGGACATCAGGGACGTAGTCCGTTACCTTTCAGTGCGCTTTGGCGAGCACATGATCAGTAGTCCCGACTTGCGGCGGGACGGTCCCGGTCTGACCGACTGGCGTCGTGCCGGGTTCACGCTTCACAGCCACCTGCCCGCCGAGGCGAGTCTTCCGGTCGGCTCCACGTGCTGCCACCGGACCACTCCCGGCGGTGTCGAACTCAGCCGCCAGGGCGGCCAGGTTCGCGGCGGCGTTACGGTCCCGGTCCATGACCAGGCCGCACACCTCACAGTGGTACTCACGCTCGGACAGGGCCAGCTTGGCTTTCACCGCGCCACAGCCCGAGCAGGTCTTGGAGGACGGATACCAGCGCTCGGCCACGAGCAGCCGACCGCCGTTCCACGAGGTCTTGTAGGCGAGCTGACGGCGGATCTCGGCGAACCCGGCATCGGCGATGTGCCGCGCCAGGCGCCGGTTGGCCAGCATGCCGGGGACGTTGAGGTCTTCGACCACGATCGTGCCGTGCTCGCGGGTCAGCCGGGTGGTGAGCTTGTGCAGCCCGTCGCGGCGCAAAGCGGCGACACGGGCGTGAGCGCGACCAAGCCGAGCCGCAGCGCGTTCCCAACGCTTGGATGGTCGCTGCCCAATGCGCCGGTCCGGGCCGATCTTGCGCGACAGGGAGCGGCCGAGCTGCCGCAAGCGGGTCTGCGCGGCGGTCAGGTGGCGTGGATTGTCCACCCGCTCACCGGTGGACAGCACCGCCAGATGCCTGATTCCGACGTCCACGCCGACCACCGAACCGGGCCGGGCCGGGACCCGCTCAGCTCGATCAACCTCGACGGTAAACGAGACGTACCACCGGCCGCCGTCACGCCGGACGGTGGCGGACATGGTCCGGGCCGTACCGTTGTCGAGGCGGCGGGCCAGCTTGCGGGCCGACTCGTGCAGCTTCAACCGGCCCAGCCGGGGCAGCACCACATGCATCCGGTCTGGCTCCACCCGGATCGCCCCCGTCGTGAACCGCACCGACGGTGTGACGCGGCGACGAGACTTGAACCGGGGAAACCCAACCGGCCGCCCCTTGCGCTTGCCGGTGCGAAAGTCGACCCAGTTCTTCAACGCACGGGCCAGCGCGTCCAGACCGGTGTTGAACGCCTCCTTGGAACACTCGGCCCACCACGGCGCGACCTGCGCCTTGGCGGCGTTCCACATCTTGCGCAGCGTGGGCAGCGACCAGGAGAACGCCGGGGTGAGTCGCTCGTCTGTAACACCGTAAGTGCGTTCAGCTGCCCGCTGGTCCATGACCGCCTTGACCCGGGCCAGCGCCCAGTTGTGCGCGAGGCGGGCGGCCCCGGCGTGTGCGAGGACGTTGCGCTCCTGACCCGGGGTAAGGTCCAGGGCGAACCGGTATGCCTGGACTGTCTTCACGCCTGGCCGCCCTCGGTGGCCGCCGCGAGGTGCTGCCCAGTGGCCCACACGGTGGCCCGGGTGACCTGCCGGTCCAGGCTGATCCGGGCACGCACCACAGCGCCGGTCAGCGGTTCACCGGCCATGATGAGCCGACCGAGTCGGTAGGCGGGAACGGGCAGCGTCCCGGCCGCGTACTGCCGCCGTGCGGTCACGTACGAGACCCCGGTTACCGCTACCTGCTCCTTCAAGTTCACGCGGACATTACACCGTGCTACATGTCGTTAAGACCACTGGAACACCAGCAGCTAACCCCTCCTCCTGGCGGCGCGTTCGCGTCTGCGGGTCTCGCGGAGTCTGCGCAGGCGCTTGACCAGCATCGGGTCGTGGGCGAGCGCCTCCGGCCTGTCGATCAGCTCGGCGAGCAGCTGGTAGTAGCGGGTCGAGGAGATGCCGAAGGTCTCCCTGACCGCCTGTTCCTTGGCCCCGGGACGGCGCCACCAGCGGCGCTCGAAGGCCATCAGCTCCCGTTCCCTCTCGGTAAGGGGCCTGGCCGGGTGCTCGTCACCGGTCTCCTCGCCGGGAGGCGGCACCTCGTCCATCGCTCTCCCCCTGCTGACCGTGCGGCTCCTCGCGATGCCAGGATAGTCGGGAATTTCATGCTGTTCATGGCCGGTTCCGAGACGTACAGTCACCAGGTGTGACTCCAGTGATCACCCTTCTCACCGACTACGGGCTGGCGGACGGCTCCGTGGCCGCCTGCCACGGTGTGATCGTCCTGACGGCGCCGCAGGTCCGGATCATCGACGTGTGCCACCTGGTCCCCACCGGTGACGTACGGCGCGCCGCGGCGATCCTGGCCCAGACGATCCCCCATCTGCCGCCCGGTGTCCACGTCGCCGCGGTGAGCCCGGTCGGCGCCTCGCGCGGGGCCGTGGCCATCGAGGCGGGCGAGCACGTGTTCCTCGGCCCCGACAACGGGGTGCTGTCGTGGGCGGTCACCGCCGCGGGCGGCGCGAGGACGGCGCGCGAGCTCACCAACGAGGACCTGTTCAGGAAACCGGTCTCGCCGACCTTCCACGGCCGTGACGTCTTCGCCCCCGTCGCGGCGCGCCTGGCGACCGGGCTGCCCCTGGCCGAGGTGGGCCCTGAGATCCCGCAGGAGCGGCTGGTCGCGTTGCGCACGCCGACGTCGCTGGTGCGTGACGACGAGGTCGAGGGCGAGGTGCTCTCCGTCGACGACCACGGCAACGTCCAGCTCTCGATCAGCGCGGCCGACCTCGGGGTGGTGGGGGTGCGTCCCGGCGGCACGCTGGTGGTCTGGCTGGGCAGGAGGCACGTCTCCCTGCCGTTCAGGGAGACCTTCGCGGCGGTGCCTCCCGGAGAGCTGGTCGCCTTCACCGACTCCGCGGGGCTGGTCGTGCTGGCGATCAACACCGGTGACGCCGCCCAGCGGCTCGCGCTGCCCCCCGGCGCCCACGTGCGCCTGTCCTCTGGCTCCCGCCGTACCCCGCCGGAATCTCTGTAGAAAGTCAGACGAAGTGGCAGGCGACGGCGTGGCCGGTGGTGAAGCGTGCCTGGAGGGCCGGTTCCTGCTCGGCGCACACGTCCCTGGCCTTCCAGCACCGGGTGCGGAAACGGCAGCCGGAGGGCGGTTTCGCGGGTGAGGGCGGGTCGCCCTGCAGGACGATCCGCCCGCGTGTCTCGCGCCCCCTGGGGTCGGGCACCGGCACCGCGGACAGCAGCGCCTGGGTGTAGGGATGGGACGGACGCTCGCAGACGTCGTCCTCGGTGCCGAGTTCGACCAGTTTGCCGAGATACATCACGCCGATCCTGTCGGAGACGTGACGGACGACCGACAGGTCGTGGGCGATGAAGACGTAGGCGAGGCCGAACTCGTCCTGCAGCCGTTCGAGCAGGTTGACGACCTGCGCCTGGATCGAGACGTCGAGCGCGGAGACCGGCTCGTCACAGATGATGATCTCCGGCTTGAGCGCGAGCCCCCTGGCGATGCCGACGCGCTGGCGCTGGCCGCCGGAGAACTGGTGGGGATAGCGGTCCACATGGTCGGGGTTGAGGCCGACGACCTCAAGGAGTTCCTGCACCATGCGGCGCCGCTCCCGCCTGGGGACGACCTTCCTGTGGATCTCGTACGGCTCGCCGACGATGTCCCCGACGGTCATCCTGGGGTTGAGCGAGGTGTAGGGGTCCTGCATGACCATCTGGATGTTGCGGCGGACCTGCCGCAGCTCGGCGCCCCTGGCCCGGGTGATCTCGCGCCCGTTGATCCGCACCGAGCCCGAGGTCGGCCGCTCCAGGGCCATCAGGAGCCTGGCCAGGGTGGACTTGCCGCAGCCCGACTCGCCGACGATGCCGAGCGTCTCGCCGCGCCTGAGCGTGAAGGAGACCCCGTCGACCGCCCTGATCTCCCCGATCCGCCGCCTGAACACGACGCCCTGGCTCATCGGGAAGTGCTTGACGAGGCCGCCGACCTCCAGGATCGGCTCACCCGTGGCTGCCATCGAGGACCTCTCTCCAGTAGTGGCAGGCGCTGTCGCGGGTCGGCCCGATCCGGTAGCGCGGCGGCGCGTCGGTGACGCAGTTGTCCTGGCGGTAGGAGCACCGGGGGTGGAAGGAGCAGCCGGTCGGCATGGCCAGCGGGTCGGGCGGGGTGCCCTCGATCGCGGGCAGCGCCCTGCCCTTGCGGGCGAGGCGGGGGATCGACTCCAGCAGGCCCCTGGTGTAGGGGTGCGCGGGCGCCTGGTAGACCTCGTGCACGGGCGCGCTCTCCACGACGCGCCCGCCGTACATGACGACGATCCTGTCGGCGCTGTCGGCGACCACGCCGAGGTCGTGGGTGATGAGGATCATCGCCATGCCGCTCTCCCTGCGCAGTTCGGCCAGCAGGTCCATGATCTGGGCCTGGACCGTCACGTCGAGCGCCGTGGTCGGTTCGTCGGCGATGAGCAGTTCGGGGCCGAGCGCGATGGCCATCGCGATCATGATGCGCTGGCGCATGCCGCCGGAGAACTGGTGCGGGTAGTCGTACATCCGCTGCGCGGCGGCCGGGATGCGGACCCGGTCCATCAGCTCGACCGCCCTGCGCTCGGCCTCCCGCCGCGACAGGCCCTCGTGCACCCGGAACATCTCTCCGATCTGCGCCCCGACGGTGAAGACCGGGTTCAGCGCCGACAGGGCGTCCTGGAAGACCATCGCGATCCGCCGCCCCCTGATGCGGGCCCTGTCGTCCTCTCGCAGCCCGAGCAGGTCGGTGCCGTGGAAGCGGATCTCCCCGGCCGGGACCCGGACGGTCGGGGTGTCGAGGAGCCCCATGATCGCGTGCGCGGTTACCGACTTGCCCGAGCCGGACTCACCGAGCACCGCGAGCGTCTCCCCCGGGTCGATCCGGTAGCTGACGCCGTTGACCGCCCTGACCACGCCCTGCCTGGTGGCGAACTCCACCCGCAGGCCGTCCACGGTCAGCAGCGCCTCCCCACCGGGGACCCGTCCGTCCCGCTCGGCCGTCGAGGACCTCCACACGGCTTTCCCTACCTCAGTTTCGGATCGAGGGCGTCGCGTACGGCGTCGCCCAGCATGACGAAGGCCAGCACGGTCAGGCTCAGCAGCAGCGCCGGGAACAGCAACGGCTCCGGGGCCTCAAGGAAGCGCCTCCTGGCGTCGGAGATCATCAGTCCCCAGGAGATGTCGGGCGACTGGAGCCCGACGCCGACGAACGAGAGCCCGGCCTCGGCCGCGACGAAGGTCCCGAGGTTGATCGTGGCGACCACGATGACGGGCGCGAGCGCGTTCGGCATGATGTGCCGGAACATGATCCGTCCCGAGGAGGCGCCGAGCGCCCGCGCGGCGAGCACGTACTCCTGCCCCTTCACCGTGATCACCGCGGCCCGCGTGATGCGAAAGGTCATCGGCCAGGCCAGTACGGCCAGCGCCAGCACGACCGTCCAGACGCTCCCGGTGCGGAAGACCGACAGGATGAGCAGGGCCCCGAGGACCGAGGGGATCGCGAAGAAGATCTCGGTGACCCGGGAGAGCAGGGCGTCGAGCGCCCCTCCGGCGAACCCGGCGAACAGGCCGAGCAGACCGCCGACCAGCGCGGTCAGGGCGGCGGTCGTGGCGCCGATCACGACCGAGTTGCGGGCGCCGTACACGCTGCGGGCGTAGACGTCGCAGCCCAGGTTGTCGGTGCCGAACCAGTGCAGGTCGCTCACCCCCTGCCTGGCCTCGGACAGGTGGCAGGTGGCGGCGTCGTGGGGGTCGATCGAGGTGAACAGCCAGGGGAAGGCCGCCATGACGAGGAAGACGGCGATGACGAAGGCCGCGCCGACGAACATCGGCCGCCGCCGCAGGTCCTGCCAGGCGTCGCTCCACAGGCTCGCCGCCCTCGGTGGCCCGAACCGCCACGGCCCGCCGGGGCTGTATCTCCCGCGTCTGGCGTGTTTGCCGCGTCCCTGGCGCTCGACGGTGGTCTCACTCATAGCGGATCCTCGGGTCGAGCACGGCGTAGAGCAGGTCAACGACCAGGTTCGCCAGGACGTAGACCAGCACCAGGAGCGTCACCACGCCCACGACCACGGGCTGCTCGCGCAGGGAGACCGAGGTGAACAGCTGCTGGCCGATGCCGGGCAGGTTGAAGACCGTCTCGGTGATCACGGCGCCGCCCATCAGCGTGCCGAAGTCGGCGCCGAGGTAGGTGACCAGCGGGATCAGCGCGTTGCGCAGCGCGTGCCTGCCGACGACCCTGCGCCTGGGCAGTCCCTTGGCGATGGCGGTGCGGATGTAGTCGGCGCGCAGCGTCTCCACGAGGCTGGTCCTGGTGAGCCTGGTCAGGTAGGCGATCGAGGTCCCGGCGAGCACGAGACCGGGCAGCAGGTAGCCGCGCCAGCCCTCGGCCAGACCCGCGACGGGAAAGAGGTCGATCCCGGCCTGCTTGAGCCTGACGCCCAGCAGCAGTTGCAGCACGAACCCGGTGACCAGCGGCGGGATGGAGATCAGCACCAGCGTGGCGGCCAGGACCAGCGAGTCCTGCGCCCTGCCGTGGCGCAGCGCGGCGTACAGGCCGAGGCCGACCCCGGCGACCGCCTCCATGACCAGCGCCGTCATCGCCAGGTTGGCGGTCACCTGGAAGCGGCCGGCCAGTATGTCGGAGACCGACCCGCCGGAGACGGTGACGCCCAGGTCGCCGTGGAACAGGCCGGTGAGGTAGTGCCAGTACTGGAGCAGGAACGGATCGTCCAGGTGGTAGCGCTCGCGCAGGACGGCGGTGATGTGCGGGTCCATCCGCTTGTCCCCGGCGAGCACCTCGACGGGATCCCCGGGCAGCGCGAAGACGACGGCGTAGACGAGCAGGGTCGCGCCCAGCAGGACGGGGATCGCCTGGACCAGGCGCCTGATGATGTAGCGGCCCATTCAGCCTCCGGTACGTGCCACGTCGGGGACGTCTTCCCGGGCCGCTCCGACACGCGGCGCCGGGACCGTTCCCGGCGCCGGGGAACGGCCCCGCCGTCCGTCAGCCGACCTTCTCGATCTTGTTCCACTCGACCAGGTTGATCAGGTTGATCTTCAACCCCCTGATGCGCTGGGAGTAGGCGGCGTTGACGCGGTAGTAGAAGATCGGGATGTACGGCAGCTCCTTGATCAGGATGTCGTCGGCCCGCTGGTAGTACTTCAGGCCGTCCTTCAGGGAGGTCGCGCCGTCACCCTGGGCCAGCAGGTCGTCGAACTCCTTGCTCGACCAGCCCGCGTAGTTGGAGCCGGTCTTGATGGCGTTGGTGGAGAAGACCGGGGTCAGGTAGTTCTCGACGGAGGGGTAGTCGATGAACCACCCCATGCGGAACATGCCGCCGTACTCCTTCTTGACCAGGCTGTCGAGGAGGACGGCGAACTTCTCGAACGTCCTGACCTTGACCTCGACGCCGAGGTTGGCGCGGAGGTTGTTGGCGATGGCCTCGATCCACTCCTTGTGCGCGCCGTCCGTGTTGTAGCCCAGCTCGATCGACTTGGGACCGTTGTTCTCCTCGTACTGCGCCTTGGCCCTGGCCGGGTCGTAGGTGCAGGCCGCGCAGATGCCGGGACGGTAGCCGTCCAGGAGCGGGTTGATGAAGTCGTCGGCCGGGGAGCGGGTCCCGGCGAAGACCGTCTCGGTGATCGTCTTGCGGTCGATCGCCATCGAGATGGCCTCGCGGACCTTGATGTTGGAGTAGGTGTCGTTGTACTGCAGCGGGAAGCCGATGTAGCCGACGCCCGCGTCCGCCTGGTCGATGTAGCGCTCACCCAGTTCGGCCTTGGCGCTGGCGATCGACGCGGGCGGCAGCGAGTCGTGGACGTCGAGCCCGCCGGAGCGCAGGTCGTTGAAGGCCGTCTCCGAGTCCGTGTAGATCTTGAACTGGAGCTTGTCGAACTTGGGCTTGTTCCCGGGGAAGGCGTCGTAGCGGGTCAGGTCGATCGTCTGGTCGACGCCCTTGTTGTACGGCCGGTCCATCTTGAAGTAGCCCTGGCCGATCGGCTGCCTGGCGTAGGACTCGGTGACCTTGCCGTCCTTGAAGGCCGCATCGGGCAGCGGGTAGAAGGCGACGTAGCCGAGCATCGTCTTGAACTGGGAGAACGGCTTGCTCAGCGTGACCTGGAAGGTGTGCTCGTCAAGGGCTTTGAGGCCCCGCATCTTCGTGACGGTGACCGGCTTGCCCTCCGGCGGGTTCAGGTCCTCCCAGCCCTCGACGCGGCTGAAGAAGCTGTTGGCGCCCTGGGCGTTGTCGCGGTTGGCGACGTAGTTCCACGCGTTGACGTAGTTCTGGGCGACCAGCGGCTCACCGTTGTGCCAGGTGTAGCCCGACTTGATCTTGATCGTCCAGACCCTGCTGTCGCTGGTCTTGATCGACTCGGCCACGTTGTTGACGACCTGCTTGTCGTCGCTGTAGCTCACCAGCGGGGCGAAGACCGCGCTGAGCACCTCGGCGCCCTCGGTCTCGATGGTGTCGCCCGGGTAGAACAGCTTCTGCGGCTCGGCGAGCTCCATGCGTATCGGCGGATCACCCGCCGCCGTACCCGTCGCCCCCTGTCCGCCGCATGCGGCCAGGCCGAGGGCGAGCAGCGCGATACCAGCGATGACCTGTGCGCCCTTAGTAACGCGCATTACGGTGTTTCCTCCCTTTGCAGGCGGCGTCGCCCCGGGCCGACGAAGCCCGTGCGACCGGCGAAGGATCTCTCGTGTCCTCCGCTCCCGCCGTCCCGGCCGACGCGCCGACGTCACACCGGTCGGACGCGACTATCCCGTACCGCTCCACACCGAGTTGTCTCTGTGATGTTGCAGTTCGGTCACGCACACGTCCGGCGCACGCCGTACGGCCGCCAACTGGCCCAGCCCAATCCCACAGCAGGATATAAAGCCGACATAGAGTCATATGTGATGCGGGAAGGGTCACGCAAAAATACCCCTGCGTCCAGGATGCTCGCGTTCATCGCCCACGAGCAGGGTGTGGCTGGGCTAACGTTGGCGAGGTCGCGGGGGGCTCAAGGCTCCGGCGGCGAACCGCACAATTGCCCTGGAACCTCTTTCTCAGAGATCCCGTCCAATGTGTGCGGCGGAGCACCGCCGCAGGCACCCCATCCATCCGCATCCAATAGAGTCCTTGCCATGAGCCAGCCGGAATCCGCGATCGCGGACGCCCAGGCGGGCGGCCCGAGTAACGGCACCCCTGCCACGCCGCAGGAGCCGCTGGCCAAGCTCGCCGAGCGTTACGGACTTCGGCGTGCCATCGCACGCCCCCGTCTGCCCGTCTACCTGCGTCAACTGTGGGAACGACGGCACTTCGTCATGACGTACGCGACCTCGCGCAACGTCTCGAAGTACAGCAACTCAGCCCTGGGTCAGCTCTGGCAGGTCCTGACACCCCTGCTCAACGCGGCGATCTACTGGCTGATGTTCGGCGTGATCCTGGGCGCCAGGGGCAAGATGGAGCCCAACGTCTACATCGCCTTCCTCGTCACCGGGGTGTTCGTCTTCACCTACACCCAGCGCTCGGTGACCAGCGGCGCGAAGTCGATCTCCGGAAACCTCTCGCTCATCCGCGCCCTGCACTTCCCCAGGGCCGCGCTGCCACTGGCCTACACGATCCAGGAGTTCCAGCAGGTCCTGATCTCCATGGGCGTGCTCCTCCTGCTCGTGCTGGTCACCGGCCAGCCGATCACCTGGATGTGGCTGCTGATCCCGGTCGCCCTGCTGCTGCAGACGATGTTCAACATCGGCGCCAGCATGGTCCTGGCCAGGATCGGCTCGACCTCCCGCGACCTGAACCAGCTGCTGCCCTTCATCACGCGCACCTGGCTCTACGCCTCCGGGGTGTTCTTCTCCATCCAGGACAGGGTCGGCGAGCAACAGTGGATCGCCGATCTCATGTACTTCAACCCGGCCGCCTCCTACATCGAGCTGATGCGCGACCTGCTCATCCAGTTCCACCCCACCCGCCCCCTGGTGTGGTTCACCTGCGTATTCTGGGCGGTGTTCGCCCTGATCGGTGGCTTCTGGTACTTCTGGCGAGCCGAGGAGAAGTACGGCCGTGGCTGAGTTGACCGAGGAGCTGCCCCAAGTGAAGGCCGACGAGCCTGCCGTCCCCAGCACGGACGTCAGGGTGCATCCCGCCCCCGAGCCGCCCAGGAACCCCCGCCAGGGCACGCCGACGGTCATCGTGGACGACCTGCACATCATCTACCGCGTGTACGGCGCGGCCTCGGAGACCGAGAAGGGCAACGCCGCCAACGCCCTCATGCGCCTGGTCAAGCGCCAGGGCAGGCCGGAGATGAAGGAGGTGCACGCCGTACGCGGAGTGTCCTTCGTCTCCTACCACGGCGACGCCATCGGCATCATCGGCCGCAACGGTTCGGGCAAGTCGACGCTGCTGCGCGCCATCGCCGGGCTGCTGCCCCCGCACTCGGGCGCGGTCTACACCGACGGCCAGCCCTCCCTGCTGGGTGTCAACGCGGCGCTGATGCGCGAGCTGACCGGTGAGCGCAACATCGTCCTCGGCTGTTACGCCATGGGCATGACACCCGCCCAGGTCAGGGAGAAGTACGACAACATCGTCGACTTCTCCGGCATCGGGGAGTTCGTCCAGTTCCCCATGTCCACCTACTCCTCGGGCATGGGTGCCAGGCTCCGCTTCGCCATCGCCTCGGCCAAGGCCCACGACGTGCTGCTCATCGACGAGGCCCTGGCGACCGGCGACCGCGACTTCAAGCGCAAGAGCCAGGAGCGCATCATGCAGATGCGCGAGGAGGCGGGCACCGTCTTCCTCGTCGCCCACAACCTCGACGTGATCGAGGAAACCTGCAACCGGGTCATCTGGCTGCACAAGGGCAAGATCAAGATGGACGGCGACCCCAAGACGGTCCTCGCCGCCTACAACGCCTGAGACACCTGTGTGATCCCCCGACAGGGCAGGATGAGGAGCGACCAAGTACGACGCTCCCAACGGAGGTGAATCCGTGTCCGCACGGCCACCGATTCCTTACGACTTCCTGCCCCAGGTCCCCGCGCTGACCGTCGAGAGCGACGACGTCCGCGACGGCGAGACCCTGGCCCTGACCCACGTGTTCGATCGGTGGGGCTCAAACGGGCAGAACGTCTCCCCGCACCTGCGCTGGTCGGGCGGCCCCGAGGGCACCCGGAGCTACGCGGTGACCTGCTTCGACCCCGACGCCCCGACCGGCAGCGGGTTCTGGCACTGGCTGCTGTTCGACATCCCCGCCGACGTGACCGAGCTGCCCGCGGGCGCGGGAGGGCCGGACACCACCTTCGGCGTGCACGGGCGCAACGACTACGCCATCAACGCCTACGGCGGCGCCGCCCCGCCTCCCGGCCACCCGCACCGCTACGTCTTCGCGGTGCACGCCCTGGACGTGGAGAAACTCGACGTTGACCCCGACTCCCCGGCCGCGGTCGTCGGTTTCAACATCACCGCGCACACCCTGGCCCGCGGCTACGTCGCGCCGGTCTACGAGACCTGATCCTTCCCGGTCGGACGCCGGCGTGTCGCCCACGACCGCCGGCGTCCCGCCTGGTCAGCGGCCCTCCGTCCAGCCGTTCAGGAACGGAAGGCAATCAACTGACACTCTGATCGGCGTTCCGCTATGATTCGAACGTTGTTTCGATCCGAGGAAGTCGTCATGGAGTGGGAGCGCGCGATGCGAGAGTTGTCGGCCGCGATCGACCACCTGGCCACAGAGGACCCGTCCGAGATTCCGCGTCTGCAGCTCGCCGAGCAGCTGATCGAGCTGCACTGGCAGATGGCCAGACTCCAGGCCCAGATCGCCCGCCGCACCTCCGTCCGCCCCCCACACTCCCAGGAGCCGCAGAACTCCTGACCACGGGCGTGGGCCCGACACGGAGGGCTGTGGAAAACGCGCCGACCGGAACTCAGGCCGACAGCCGCCGGGCGAGGGGCACCCGATCGGCCAGCGAGGGCTCGAAGGGGAACCGGTCGGCGAACGCGGGCCGCAGATCGGTCAGCCAGACCGCCTCCGGGTCATACTCCGCGAAGAAGGGCCGCCCGACCAGGTCGGGATCGCGCGCCTGGATGAGGTGGAGCACGAAGACCTTCTTACCCCCGACCTCCGCGACACCGTCCACACAGACCTTGCCCGGCGTCGCCGACATGGACGGCCCCCGCACCGTACGGCACAGCCCGGAGACACTGGCGTAGGCGTCCCTGAAGATCTCGTATCCCCTGGCCAGCGGAACCGCGAAGTAGTCCTGGGGCCCCGTGTCCCGCTCGACGAACATGTAGTACGGCACCATGCCCATCGCCAACTGGGTGCGCCACATCGACGCCCAGGTCATGGGGTGGTCGTTGATGGACCTGATCAGCGGCGCCTGGGTCCTGACCACCGCCCCGGTCTCACGGATGCGCTCGACGGCGGTCCTGACGATGGGCGGCTCCATCTCGCGGGGATGCGAGAAGTGCGCCATGAAGGCCAGGTTCTTGCCCGCCTCGACCACCGAGGAGAACAGGCGCAGCGTGTCGTCGGCGTCCGGGTCGGACACGAAGCGCTGCGGCCAGTAGGCCAGCGACTTGGTGCCGATGCGGATCGACTCCAGCTGTTCGAGGTCGAGCAGCGGCTCCAGATAGCGCCTGAGCACCGGCTCCCCCATGATCATGGGATCGCCACCGGTGATCAGCACCCCGGTCACCTCGGGATGCTCCTTCAGGTAGCCGACCAGGCTCGCGACGTCACCTGAGGCGAACTTCAGGTCGGGCTCGCCGATGAACTGGGCCCACCGGAAGCAGTAGGTGCAGTAGGCGTGGCAGGTCTGTCCCTGCTTCGGGAAGAAGAGGACGGTCTCCGGATACTTGTGCTGCATCCCGGGCACCGGCTCGTCGCCGACCCGGGGGACGTTGAGGTTGAGCTGTCCCGCGGGGTGTGGGTTGAGCCGTTCCCTGACCTCGTGCGCGATGGCCTGGATCTCCTTCTGGGACGCCTCGCTCCTCAGCAGGGCGGCCAGCCGGGAGACGTCGGCCTCGGGCAGCATGTCCGCCTGCGGGAAGACCAGGCGGTAGATGGGATCGTCCGGCGCCGCCGACCAGTCGATGAGCTGGTCAACCACGTAGGAGTTCGTGCGGAAGGGCAGCACGGTCGCGACCGCCCTCACCCGGACCCGGTTCTCCTCGTCGAGACCGGCCCGTCGCAGCAGGTCGTCGAGGTGTTTCGCGGTGTATGCGCGAAACCCACGCGCTACGCTCTCTTGCACGCTCACTAAGTTTTACCTCCGCTTTTTGTTGCTCTTGATGTAAACCTCTCATGCTTCTCGCGCGTCGTTGGCGCTTATATACCCGGACGTAACCAGACCAGCAGCCGGTTCCCAGGTTCGCGATTTCTTTGCCATCGACTATCGCGATATATCTCGAACAGTCGTACAATCGGCCCATGACCTCCTCCCACCTGGCTCCCGTGTCAGGAAACCCCGCCCTGCGCGCCTCGGACGCCGACCGCGACCGGGTGGCGTCCGTCCTGGCCGAGGCCCTCGCCACGGGGCGCCTCACGAGCGTCGAGCACGCCGACCGCCTTGAGGCGACCTACGGCGCCGTCACCGTCGGCGAACTGGCCCCGATCATCCACGACCTGCCGGAGACCACGACCTCCACCGGCGGCCGCAGCGCCCCCAACCAGGAGGTCAGCGCCGTCTTCAGCAAGGTCGTCAGGAGCGGCCGGTGGATCGCGGGCCGCCACACGAAGCTGTCCTCGACCTTCGGCGCGCTCATCGTGGACCTGTCCGACGCGGTGCTCCCCGGGCGCGAGATCACCCTTGAGGTGACGTCCCTGTTCGGCAAACTGATCATCCGGGTCCCCGAGAACGCCTACGTCATCGACGAGGTCAGCGCGCTGTTCGCCAAGCGCGGCATCTCCGGCGGCGTCGGCGCCGAGAACGGCCCCGTCATCAGGGTCACCGGCAAGGCCACCTTCGGCAAGATCATCGTCTCCAGGGCCCGCACCGACTGGAACCTCCCCAACAGACCCTAGGAAAACACGCCCCGGCCCCCCGCCTGCGTCATCTGCCGCCAGGCACGCCTACGATGCGGACAAACCATCCCGCACGAGGTGACCGCTTGCCCGAAACCGAGGCTCTCCGCGCCACAGCGGCCGCCCCACATGCCACTTCACCCGTCGCGCTCGACGCGATGGGCGGCGACAACGCTCCCCACGAGATCGTGGCGGGAGCCGTACAGGCCGTCAGGGAGCACGGGATCGGCGTGGTCCTCGTCGGCGCGCCCCGCCCGCTCCAGGAGGCGCTCTCCCGTCACGACGCGACGACCGAGATCCCGATCGTCCGCGCCGAGGAGGCGCTCGCCATGGACGAGGGCGCCCTCGCCAGTCTGCGCCGCCCCCGCTCCAGCATCGCCGTCGCCTGTCATCTCGTACGGCGTGGCGAGGCCTCGGCCGTGGTCTCCGCGGGATCGACCGCGGGCATCGTGGCCACGGGCAAGCTCAGGCTCAAGGGCCAGCAGGGGGTGCTCAGACCGGCCATCGCCGTGGCCCTGCCGACCCTGCCCACCCCGACCGTCCTGCTGGACGCCGGGGCGAACGCCGAGGTCAAGCCGGAGATGCTCGTGCAGTTCGCCCACCTGGGCGCCGCCTACGCCGAGACCACGCTGCGGATCGAGGACCCCAGGATCGGCCTGCTGACCATCGGCAGCGAGCCCGAGAAGGGCAACAAGCTCGTCAAACGGGCCCACGAACTGCTCTCCGCGGCCCCCGGCCTGAACTTCACCGGCAACATCGAGGGCCACGACCTGCTCACCGGGGCCGTGAACGTCATCGTCACCGACGGCTTCACCGGCAACGTCGCGCTCAAGACCATGGAGGGCAGCGTCCGCTACGCCTTCGCCGAGCTGCGCGGGGCGATCCAGGAGAGCCCCGTCGCCAGGGTCGGCGGCATGCTGCAACGCGGCCGGATCAGGCGGTTGCAGCGCCGTCTCGACCCCGAGGTGCACGGCGGCGCCGTACTGCTCGGACTGAACGGCACCGTGGTCATCGCGCACGGGTCCTCGCAGGCCACGGGGGTGAGCGCGGCGTGCGTGCTGGCGGCGGAGCTGGCCCGCACCGGTGTGGTCGCCCGCGTCGGCGAGCGCCTGGCCGCCACGCACCGCCCACACCGCCTGTGGTGATCCGTCTGGGATGACGCCCCGAAGCCCTCGCTCCCCGTATGGTGGGATTCGCACCGATCTCGGGGGGACGACACGTGGAGCAGGTGGCCGAGCGAGGGCTGACCACGGCCGAGGTCGAGAAGCGCACGGCGCTGGGACAGGTCAACGAGGTCGGCAGGCGGTCGAGCAGGTCGCTGTCGGCGATCGTCCGCGCCAACGTCCTCACCCTGTTCAACGCCGTGATCGCCGCCCTCTGGGTCGTGATCATGATCTTCGGGCAGTGGCAGGACGGCCTCTTCGGACTGGTGATCGTCGCCAACTCCGCGATCGGCATCATCCAGGAGCTGCGCGCCAAGCGCACCCTCGACCGGCTCGCCGTCGTCAACGAGGCCCCGGTCAGGGTCAGACGGGACGGCGAGGAGGCCGAGATCCCGCCCAGGAAGGTCGTGCTCGGCGACCTGGTCCTGCTCTGCCCCGGCGACCGCCTGCTGGTCGACGGTGAGGTCATGGAGTCCGGCGGCCTGGAGATCGACGAGTCCCTGCTCACCGGCGAGGCCGACCCGGTCCACAAGGCCCCCGGCGACCGGGTGCTCTCCGGCAGCTTCGTGGTCGCGGGCACCGGGTCCTACGTCGCGACCGAGGTCGGCGACAACGCCTACGCCGCCAGACTCGCCAAGGAGGCCAGCGCCTTCGGCCTCGCCCACTCCGAGCTGCGCGCGGGCGTGACCAAGTTCATCAAGTACATCACCTGGCTGGTCGTCCCCATCGGCCTGCTGCTCATCTGGAGCCAGCTCAACAAAGCAGAGGACTTCAGCCAGGCCGTCACCGGCGCCGTCGCGGGCATCGTCACCATGATCCCCGAGGGGCTGGTGCTGATGACGAGCATCGCCTTCGCCGTCGGCGTCGTACGGCTCGGCCGCCGCCGCTGCCTGGTCCAGGAGCTTCCCGCGATCGAGATCCTGGCCAGGGTCGACGTGCTCTGCCTCGACAAGACCGGCACCCTCACCGCGGGCGGCATGAACCTCGCCGAGGTGCGGCCGCTCGGCGACGACCCGCTCACCACCGAGGCCCTGGCCGCGCTCGCCAACCTGGAGAAGACGCCCAACCCGACCGTCCAGGCCATCAAGGTCGCCAACCCCGCCCCGTCCGGCTGGACCGTGACCGCGACCGTCCCCTTCTCCTCGGCCCGCAAGTGGAGCGGGGCGGACTTCGGCGAGAAGGGCGCCTGGATCCTCGGCGCCGCCGACGTCCTGCTCACCCCCGCCACCCCCGAGTACGGCCAGGCCGCCGACCTCGCCGCCACCGGCCTGCGCGTGCTCGCCCTCGGCAGGGTCGAGACCCTCAACGAGTCCCTCGGCACCGTGGAACCCCGGGCCCTCGTCGTCCTCGAACAGCGCATCCGCCCCGAAGCCGCGGAAACCCTGCGCTACTTCGCCAAGCAGAACGTCGCCATAAAGATCATCTCGGGTGACAACCCCGAGTCCGTGTCCGCCATCGCCACCTCCCTCGGCGTCCCCGGCGGCCAGAACGCGGTCGACGCCCGCACCCTGCCTGAGGACGACCCCGACAAACTCGCCGAGATCCTCGACACGACCACCGTCTTCGGCCGGGTGACCCCGCACCAGAAACGGCTCTTCGTCAGCGCCCTGCAGTCCAGGGGCCACACGGTCGCGATGACCGGCGACGGCGTCAACGACGTCCTGGCCCTCAAGGACGCCGACCTCGGCGTGGCGATGGGCTCGGGCAGCGGCGCCACCAGGGCCGTCGCCCAGATCGTGCTGATGGACGACGACTTCACCAGCCTGCCCTCCGTCGTCGGCGAGGGCAGACGGGTGCTGGCCAACATCGAACGCGTCTCCAGCCTCTTCCTCACCAAGACCTTCTACGCGATCGTCCTGTCGCTGCTCGCCGGGGTCATCGGGATCGCCTTCCCGTTCACGCCCCGCCACTCCACGCTGGTCAACGCGCTGACGATCGGCATCCCCGCCTTCTTCCTCGCCCTCGCGCCGAGCAACGAACGCGCCAAACCCGGCTTCGTGCCCCGCGTGCTCCGCCTGGCCATCCCCTGGGGAGTGGTCTGCGCCCTGGCCGTCCACCTGACCTACCGGCTGGCAGAGGCCCGCTCCGCGACCCCCGAGGAGTGCCGCACCGCGGCCGTCATCACCCTCTTCCTGGTGACCTGGTGGGTGCTGGTCCTGATCGCCAGGCCGTACCTCCTGTGGCGCGTCGCACTGGTCGCGGCCATGGCCGTGCTGTTCGCGCTCTCCCTGGCCGTGCCGTTCACCCGCGAGTTCTTCGCCCTCACCCTCGGCGACCCCACCGACGACCTGGTCGCGGTCGGCATCTCCGCGGTCGCCGCCCTCGCCCTGACGATCGTCTTCAGGGTCGTGCGACGGGTCGATAAATCGCAGGTTCAGGACAGACCAACCGATACCCTTGAGGTATGACCGACCCGCAAATCGTGCTCACCGAGCGCGTCCAGCAGGCGCTGGGTGCCGCCTTCGGCGCTGAGTACACCGACGCAGACCCGCTGATCCGTCCCTCGCAGTTCGCCGACTACCAGGCGAACGTCGCGATGAGTCTGAGCAAGCGGCTGCGACGAGCCCCGCGGGAGGTCGCCCAGGAGATCGCCGACCACCTCGCCGACTTCCCCGGCACCGTCGAGGTCAGCGGCCCCGGCTTCCTGAACATCACGCTCTCCGACGAGTGGATCACCACCCAGGCCGGCGAGGCGCTCGCCGACCCCCGCGCGGGCGTCGCCGTGGCCGACTCCCCGCAGATCGTGGTCATCGACTACTCCGCGCCCAACGCCGCCAAGGAGATGCACGTCGGCCACCTGCGCACGACGATCGTCGGCGACGCGCTGGCCCGCGTCCACGAGCACCTCGGCAACCGGGTCATCCGGCAGAACCACCTGGGTGACTGGGGCACCCCCTTCGGCATGCTCATCGAGCACCTGCTCGACATCGGCGAAGAGGCCGCCGTCGCCCAGCTCGAAGCCGGTGAGGGCAACGCCTACTACCAGGCCGCCCGGGTCAAGTTCGACTCCGACCCCGAGTTCAACCGCCGCGCCCGCACCCGGGTCGTCACGCTCCAGGCCGAGGAGCCGGAGACGATGCGGCTGTGGCACATCTTCATGAACGCCACAGTCCGCTACTTCAACAAGGTCTACACCCAGCTCGGCGTCACGCTGACCGACGACGACATCGCCGGCGAGAGCATGTACAACCCCGTGCTGGCCCAGGTCTGCGACGAGCTGCAGGAGCGCGGCATCGCCGTCGTCAGTGACGGCGCGCTGTGCGTCTTCCCGCCCGGCTTCACCGGGCGCGAGGGCCAGCCGCTCCCCTTCATGATCCGCAAGAGCGACGGCGGGTACGGCTACGCCACCACCGACATGGCCACCATCCGCTACCGCGTCCAGGACCTCAAGGCCGACCGGCTCCTCTACGTCATCGGCGCGACCCAGGCCCAGCACATGTCGATGCTGTTCGCCTCCGCCAAGATGGCCGGCTGGCTGCCCGACCACGTCCACGCCGAGCACGTCCAGATCGGCAGCGTCCTCGGCAGCGACGGCAAGATGTTCAAGACCCGGAGCGGCGCTTCGGTCAAGCTCCTCGACCTCCTCGACGAGGCCGAGGTCCGCGCCGCCGAGGTCATCCGCGACAGCGACTACCCCGAGGAGGAGCGCAGGGCGATCGCCCACGCCGTCGGCATGGGCGCGGTCAAGTACGCCGACCTGTCGGTCAGCCACGACAGCGAGTACGTCTTCGACTTCGACCGCATGCTCGCCCTGACCGGCAACACCGGCCCCTACCTCCAGTACGCCCAGGCCCGTATCCGCTCCATCTTCCGCAAGGGCGGCGTCGACCCGGCCGAGGCGACCGGCCCGATCGTCATCACCCACCCGGCCGAGCGGGCCCTGGCGCTGCGGCTGCTCGGGTTCGGCGCGGTCGTCGCGGAGATGGCCGAGACCTCGGCCCCGCACAAGCTCGCCTCCTACCTCTTCGAGACCGCCAGCGCCTTCACGACGTTCTTCGAGAACTGCCCCGTCCTGAAGAACGACGTCGATCCGGCCGTGCGCGCCTCCCGGCTCGCCCTGTGCGCCCTCACCCTGCGCGTCCTGGACACCGGGCTGGAGCTGCTCGGCGTCCCGGTGCCCGAGCGGATGTGAGCCGTTCCGCCGGATGATCGCCTTGATTCGGCAAATCGAGGTGATCATCCGGCAAAGTTGGGTTCGGCGCGCCTCCCGATGGGGATGACCGAATCGCACTACGCTGGCGCGGTCATCGGTCACAACTTCGGAGAGTTCTCTGCCTTGAGCACGGACCTGACCGCGAACCCTCACGCCAGGACGGAGTTGCACCGCTACGCCGAGGCGCTCCTGGCGAACCTGGCCGCCGACGCCACCTGCTCCACGATCCCCACCCCCACGAGCTCGACGAACGTCCCCGGTTACTGGCTCTCCCCCGCCGTCGAAGCCCTGCTGCTCCTCCTGCGCGGACAGGACGCCCTCGAACCTCTCGGCCGCGCCGCCAAGCTCGACGAGCGGCGCACCGCACTGTTCCTCTGCCTCGCCCTGGCCCTGTGCGGGCAGGGCGACCGCATCCACGCCTCCTGGATGGGCATCGCCTTCGGCGACCTGTCCCTCGACAGCCCCGTCTCCCACGGCCAGCGGGCGCTCTGGCTCGCCGCGGCCCAGGGAGCGTACGGCCCGGCAGGCAAGATCTTCGTGCTCCGCAAGCTCGACGCGGTCGCCGTGCCCTCCCGATCCGAGCCCGCCAGGTGGCTGAGCGCGCTGACCCCGCACGAACCGTCCATGGTCGTGCCGCCCTCCCTCGTGGACTTCCCCGAGCTGGCCGAGTTCCCCGAGCTGGCGCAGCCCGTGCAGGCCGCCGCCCAGCTGAGCCGCCTGCTCGGCCGCTGCACCGAGATCACCACGACCAGGACAGGAGCCGCCAGCCGTACGGCATGCGCCCTGTGGTCGGCCGACGAGACGCTGACCGTGCTGCGCGACCTGGTGCGGCCGGAGCGTGCCGTACGAGGACCGGAGAGGGCAGAGAAACCGCTCGTCGAGCACCTGCTGGACGACCTGCGGCCCTCCTCCGACCCGGCGCTCGCGGCCATCGCCCTGCACGTCGCCGCGCCGATCGTGCGCACCGCGGCGGAGTGCCTGGCGCAGGCCACCCAGGTCGCGCCGCCCGAGTCGGTCTCCATCCCGCTCCTCGGGCACCGGGTGACCCTGCGCCCCGAAGGCCCCGACCCGGAGTCCATGGCCGCCGCGGAACGGCACATCACCGTTGAGGGTGTCCCGAACCGGGGCAGGCCGTGGCTCGCCTACGCGCTGCTGGCCCTGGCGGCGACCACCCTGGTCGTCGGAGTCGTCACCCCGGTCACGCTGCCCGCCGCCGCGCTCGCGGCGCTGCTGGCCGCGGGAGGGGGACACCAGCTCTGGTCACGCCACCGCCGTGAGCGGGCCGACGCCGAATACGTCACCAAGCAGCTATCCGAGCTGCGGGAACTCGCCGACGGCGCGGTGTGGGCCCTCCACGAATACGCCCGCGAGGCCGACAAGCGAGCCCAGGGAGCCACCTCAGACCTGGCAGAACTCATCCGCCTGCTACGTAGGGGTCCCCGAGCCGGATGAAGAGGGTGGCACGGTCTCCGGTAGTGGTTGTTCCTCGTCGATCAACTCAGCTACCGGAGACCTACGCCGGACTTCGAGGCGGGATCAGGCGGTGGTGATCTCCACGTCGGCGGGGGCCAGGAGGAAGACCTTCTCCGCGATGCGCTCGATGTGGCCCTCGCAGCCGTAGGCCAGCCCCGCCGCGAAGTCCACCATTCTCGTGGCCTCAGCGGTGCTCATGCAATTGACATCCATGATGACGGTCTGGCCCTCACGGAAGTGCTTGCCGATGATCGGAGCGTCGTTGTACTGACGCGGGGTGAGCATGACGATGCGGGAGGGCTCGACAACGGCTCGCCAACGCTTGGCCGCGCGCTCGGAGGCGGGCTGCCAGTCCTCGCCCTCAACCTCGTCCTCGTAGTCGTAGGCCTCGTCGTACTCCTCGGCCCCACCCAGCCCCAGGTAGCTCGCCACCTTACGCACTGCCCCCATCGGCTCGTCCTTTCCTTCAGGACCACGCCGTACTCGGCCTGTCCCTACAACCTTGGACGGTAACCGACGAAGGAAGGTTCGCCGCGCGACACGCCCAGCGCATATTCCCACTTTGTACGGCTAGCGCACCGGTCCGTTGTGTTCTCTCTACCCGCTTTGGGCTGCTTATCTCCTACACGGCTAGTGTTGCGTCATGCATATCTACACAGTTGATTCGTTTACCGATCAGTTTTTCAAGGGTAACCCCGCAGGGGTCTGTATACTCGACAACCCCGCGCCGGACAGTTGGATGCAGGATCTCGCCGCGGAGATGCGGCATTCCGAGACCGCTTTCCTGCTCGCCGGGGAGCCCGGCGAGCCGTACTCCCTGCGGTGGTTCACGCCGAAGGTCGAGGTCGATCTGTGCGGTCACGCGACGCTGGCCGCGGCGCATGTGCTCTACTCCACCGGGTCCGTTCCCGACGCCCTCAGGTTCACCACCAGGAGCGGGATCCTGTCCACGACCAGGGACGACTTCGGACTGATCAGCATGGACTTCCCCGCCAAGGTCCTCAAGGAGGTCTCTCCTCCCGAAGGACTGCTGGAGGCGCTCGGGGTCGAGCCCCGATGGGTCGGTAGGAACGTCTGGGACTATCTGGTCGAAGTCGAGTCCGAGGAGGCGGTACGGGCCGCCTCACCCGACCTCCGCGCGCTGGAGGCCGTGGACGCGAGAGGAATCATCGTCACGGCAGAAGCATCGCAGCCCGGGGTGGACTACGTCTCCCGGTTTTTCGCCCCCAGGGCCGGCGTCCCCGAGGACCCGGTGACCGGCTCGGCCCACTGCGCCCTTGCGCCCCTCTGGTCGGACAGGCTCGGATCGAACACATTGGTCGGCGCCCAGGTGTCCGAACGCGGCGGCCTGATCCGCACAACCGTCCGTGGAGACCGGGTCGAACTGGCCGGACGCGCGGTGACCATCCTGTCCGGCGAACTCCACGCCCTCCCGCCTCAGCCCTGACCCTCAAGCCGGGAGCGGTTCCTTGCCTCCAGACGTTTTCAGGCACAAAAAAAGGGGGGCCGCAGCCCCCCAACACACGCATATACGAAAACAAGCAGGGGGCCACCCGTAACGGGTGACCCCCCACCTGAACAATTGTCCGGCGGCGACCTACTCTCCCACACCGTCCCCGGTGCAGTACCATCGGCGCTGAAGAGCTTAACTTCCGGGTTCGGAATGTAACCGGGTG
>NZ_JACHJP010000004.1 GCF_014203715.1 Streptosporangium saharense | reverse complement strand
ATCACGACCTCCGAGAACGTCATCTACACAGCCACCTGCATGCTGCTCCTGCACCGCCTCGGAACACAGCGATCATGACTTTTCAGACACCCTCTAATGGGTGTTTGATCCATAAATTCGGTGAAAGATGGCGCTTCTTCGCCCTCTCTGCGCTGACGGAGTTGGAGACTCCGGGACAGATGTGCGCCACTTGAGGTGAGTGAGACGCACGCGGACACCTTCTGCGCCCAGATTTCTGTTTGATCCCAAAATGCCCGCCATCTGCCGTTATGGCAGATGGCCGCAGCGCCTCACCTGCCTGACCTGACCGATACGCCTCTGGCCGACAGCCCCATACGGCGCTACGCCACGGTCATGACCGAACACCGCCGCTACCCCAGCGATCTGTCCGATGCCCGCTGGCAGCTCATCGAACCGACCCCGACCGCCTGGCGTACCGAGCACCTCGCCTGTGCCCTGGACATCGGCCGCCCGCCCGAGCACGACCTGCGCACCATCATGAACGCGATTTTGTACGTCGACCGTACCGGCATCCCCTGGCGCTACCTGCCGCACGACTATCCGCCCTGGGCCACCACGTACTGGTACTTCGCCGCCTGGCGCGACGAAGGGGTGTTCACCAAGCTGAGCGGCCTGCTGCACCGCCTGGTCCGCATCGCCGAGGGACGCGCACCCGAGCCGTCGGCCTGCGTCGTAGACGCCCAGAGCGTCAAGACCTCCACCGACGTCCCCGCCGCCGGCCAGGGCATCGACACCGCCAAGAAGATCGTCGGACGTAAGCGCAGCATCGTGGTCGACACCCTCGGCCTGCTACTGGCCGTGCTGGTCACCGCCGCCTCCGTGCCCGACTCGGTCGCCGGCACCGCCCTCATCGACCGCATCGCCGCCACCCACCCCACCATCCGCAAGACCTGGGTGGACGGCGGCTACCGTCAACGCCTCGTCGAACATGCCGTCGCCCTCGGCATCGACATGCAGATCGTCCGCCGCAACCCCAGCACCCGAGGTTTCACCGTCCTGCCCCGCCGCTGGGTGGTCGAGCGCACCCTGGGCTGGTTCATGCTCCACCGTCGCCTGGCCCGCGACTACGAGGCCCTACCGGCCAGCTCCGAAGCCATGATCCACATCACGATGATCGACCTCATGAGCCGCCGCCTCACCGGAGAATCCACCCCGACCTGGCGAGACACCTGAGCCCAAATCAGACGGAATCTACGGGATCAAACACCCACTGAGATTTCAGGACACCCCGAGATTTCAGGACGCCCTGAGGGCGTGGCGGTAGGCGCGGGGCGAGCAGCCGTACGTCTGCCTGAAAACCCTGCTGAAGTAGGACGAGTCAACGAACCCCCACTGCGCGCCGACCTCACCGACGGCCCTGCCGCCGAGGCGGGGGTCGGACAGGTCCTTCCTGCAGCGTTCCAGGCGGCGCTGCCTGATCCAGCGGGCGACCGAGATGCCCTGCCGGGCGAAGATCTTGTAGAGGTAGCTGGTGGAGATGTGGTGCGCCGCGGCCACCGTCTCCGGTGACAGGTTCGGATCGCCCAGGTTGTCGTCGATGTAGGTCCTGATCCTGGGCAGCAGCCCCTCGCAGGAGCCGGAGGACGCCTCGACGAAGTCGGCGGCGGTGTGCCGTACGGCGTCCTTGAGCCGCTCCACGCTCGCGGAGTCAGCCATCAGGTGCCGGGGCAGCCTGAGCACGAGCATCCCGACGTCCTCTGTGGGAACGTACGTCACCGACACCGCCTCGCCCATCAGGAATCGAGGCCCTTCTCCATCGCGCCGGTCGTCACCTCACGAATCATGCGGCCTCCTCAATGCAGAGAAATATCGGGATTTCTCCCACATTAAGGAGGCGTTTACCTGCGGGAACAGGCACTAGGTGCGGTCAGGATGGTACTTTTCCCGGATTTCCCGACGGAAGTCCCCGGGGGTCACTCCCGACTCCCGTTTGAAGAACCGGCCGAAGTAGGAGGCGTCGTCGAACGCCAGCGCGCGGGCGATCTGCGCGACCGAAAGGTCACTCTGGACCAGCAGCCGTTTGGCCTCCAGCGTGAGCGCGTCCCTGATCACCTCGCCGGGACTGCGCCCCGTCGCCTCCTTGACCGTCTCCGCCAGGTGCCCCGAGGTGACGCCGAGCCGTTCCGCGTAGGCCCGGACGGAACGGACGTCGATCACGTGCTTGGCGACCAGCCGGGTGAAGGACCGCGCCAGCACCGAGGAGCGCGTGGCGTGCCCTCCCCCGTTGCCCGCCTCAAGCAGGCGCCCGCTGGTGACCAGCAGGATCTGCAGGTACGACTGGAGCATCGAGGCGAACCCGGCACCTCGGCCCCGGTACTCCTCGCACATCAGCCCGAGCAGCCTCGACATCCGCTCCGCCTCGGACCCGGAAAGCCGCAGCTCGGCACGCTCGCTGAGACCGTGGAAGAAGGGCGGCTCCTCCTGCCACAGCAGGAACTCCTCGGTGAACAGCACCAGCGTGCCCTGCATGGGCACCTCGTACGTCCAGTGGTGGACCTGACCCGGCGCGATGAAGTACATCGTGTCGGGCCGGATCGGGGACGACCTGAAGTCCACGGTGTGGGTGCCGCTTCCCGCGCTCACGTAGAGGATCTCGTAGAACACGTGACGGTGCGGGAAGGCGGCGCGTGACCACGACCCCATCTCGTCGAAGGTGCCGACGGCGAAGGGCGAGAGCCCCATCGGTACCGGTACCTCGATCTCATGCATCGGCAACACCTGGCTCACCCCCTCTGCGTGTGGAACCCTGCCTCAGGACGTGGCGAGGTTGATTCCGGGCTCGTCGATGGGCTTGAGGCCGTACCCGTCGAGGATCTTGTCGAGGGTGCCGTCAGCCTTGAGCTCCTTCAGCGCGACCAGCAGCGCGTCGGCGAACTCCTTGTCCTTCTTGGCGACGAACATGCCGACGTAGGTCGGCGCGAAGCCCTCGGCCACGATCGCGACCGGCGAACCCTGGCTGATGGCGTACTTGGCGGTCTCGGCGACCAGCACCTCGACGTCCACCCGGCCGGAGCGAAGCGCCAGGTCGGAGTCCTGGGCCGTGGGGAACTCGACCGTCTCGGCGGCGGGCTTGCCACCGTCGGTGCACTTCTTGGAGGCGTCCTTGACGACCTGCACGTCGGTCGTGCCGCGGATCGCGGCGATCTTCTTGCCGCACACGTCGTCGAGCGACTTGATCGTGGCCGCCTTCTCCTTGCTGGTCACCAGGACCTGCGAGGACTGCATGTAGTCGACGAAGTAACCGATCTTCTGACGTTCGAGCGTGTCGGAGATGCCGTCGTCGGCCATGTCGTACCGCCCGCCCGCGACACCCGGCAGCAGCGCCTCCCAGGCCACGTTCTGGATCTTGTATTCGAGGCCGAGCTTGGCGGCGACCGCCTTGCCGACGTCCGGGGTGATGCCCCCGGTGATGTTGTTGGACGAGTCCGTCAGCAGGTAGGGCAGGTTCGGCAGGGTCGTGCCGACGTTGACGAACCCGGCCTGCTTGATCCGGTCCGGCACCAGGGCCGCGGCCGCCGCCGAGACTGCGGTTCCCGAGGCGGGCGCCGAGGAGGGGTCGGCGGGCGCGGCGGGGGACGCGGCGGACGACGGCGTCTCGGGCGTCGAGGTGCCACATCCGGCGAGTACGGCCACAGCCGCGATCAGGACACAACCACGGGTGATGACTGACATGTCACTCCTTGCTCTACTCACACCGGGCTCTGTCCGTTGCGACTCTTGGCGCTTGGGGCACCGGCTTCGGGGGGTGGTTCTTGGGGGGTCTTGCAGGTCTCGCAGGTCTTGGGGGCCTTGGGGTTATGGCACTTGGCTCTTAGCTCTTGGGCTTGAAGCCCTTGGCCCTTTCCGGACTTCACAGGCCCTTCCTGGGCCTCCAGGCTTTCTTGGGCTTCACGGACTTTCCCGGGCCTCGCAGGTTTTGCTTGGTCTCCTTCGCCCTCGCAGGACGCGGGACTTCGGCTTCACAGGACGCGGGCCAGGAACGCCGCCGTCCGTTCCGACGAGGGCGAACGCAGCACCTGCTGCGCCGGGCCCCGCTCCTCGACGACGCCTCCGTGGAGGAACACCACGGTGTCGCCCACCTCCTGCGCGAACCCCACCTCGTGCGTGACGACGAGCATGGTCATGCCCTGTCCCGCCAGGTCGCGCATGACCCCGAGGACCTCGCCGACCAGCTCCGGATCGAGCGCGCTCGTCGGCTCGTCGAACAGCAGCACCGACGGGTCCATGGCCAGCGCGCGGGCGATCGCCACCCGCTGCTGCTGGCCGCCGGAAAGCTGCGCCGGACGCTTGTCGGCGTGCGCCGCGAGCCCGACCCGCCCCAGCAGGTCCCGTGCCCGCCTCGCGACCTCGTTCCGATCACGACGCAGGACCGTCACCGGCCCGAGCATGACGTTCTCCAGGGCGCTGAGGTGCGCGAACAGGTTGAACTGCTGGAAGACCATGCCCATCTTGCGGCGCGTCATGGCCAGCCGCTTCGGCGACGACTCGAACAGCCTGCCGTCCTTCGGCTCGTAGCCGACAAGCTCCCCGTCCACGGCGACCAGCCCGGCGTCCACGGTCTCCAGGTGGGCGATGCACCGCAGCAGCGTGCTCTTGCCACCGCCGGAGGGGCCGAGGAAGCAGACCACCTCGCCGGGGGACACGTCCAGGTCGATGCCACGCAGCACCGGGGTGGAACCGTACGACTTGTGCAGGCCCCTGACACTCACCGCGCCCTTCACCGCAGCCCCCGCTCAAGGTAGTGCTGGCCGATGGAGGCCAGGCTGACCAGCGCCAGGTACCACAGGGAGGCGACCAGGAGCAGTGCGATGACCTGGTAGTTCTGGCCGTAGATCTGCTGGGCGCGGGTCAGCAGGTCACCACCGCCGATGACCGAGACCATCGAGGTGCCCTTCAGGATGAGGATGAACTGGTTGCCGAGCGCGGGCAGGATCACCCGGATGGCCTGCGGCACCACGATCCGCCGCGACGCCTGCCCCGGGGTCATGCCGATCATGAGCGCGGCGTCCACCTGGCCACGCGGGATGGCCAGGAAACCACCCCGGATGATCTCCGCCATGTACGCGGCCTCGTGCAGGGCCAGGCCGAACAGCGCCGCGACGAACGGGGTGATCAGCGTGTTGGCCTCGCCGTACCAGCCGAGGGAGGTGCCGGGAATCCCGATGCCAATCCTGGGGAACAGCAGCGCGAGGTTGAACCAGAAGACCAACTGCACCAGCAGTGGCGTTCCACGGAAGAACCAGACGTAGCCCGCGTAGGCCGCGCTGAGCACCGGGTTGTCGGACTGTCGCATCAGGGCCAGCAGCATCCCGAGGAGCAGGCCGAACAGCAGGGTCAGCACGGTGAGCAGCAGCGTCACCCCGACCCCGCTGAGGATCGGTTCCGAGAACAGATAGGATCCGATCACCGCCCAGTCGAGGTTCGGACTGGTGACGACCGTCCAGAAAAGCCAGGCGGTCAGTGCGAGCAGCACCGCGCCGAGCCCCCAGCGTGATCCCAGGCGCCGCCGCCGTGCGATGGGCATCTTCGAGAGTTCGTCGAGCACGCGACGACCGTAGGACCGCCCCCAACGTCAAAGCTTGACGCTGACTGCACTCTTGTGGGATCTCCCGATACAGATGCCATATCCCACTTGATCATTCCACCACAGGCACCCGCACCGGACTCATGATCACAGACGGCGTCAGGGATCTCCTTCACTCTCGTGACCTACGTTTTCATCTCTACCAGTCAGCGATCTCCATCGAGACCACGCCGTTCTCTTTGCTCACGTGAACGGGGAGGTTGCCCGCAAGCGCGGCGCTCAGCACTCCTTCTTCCACGTGCCGTCGGGTCTGGTACGCGAAGATCCAGTGAGAAGAGGTCTCACGCTCCGCGACGATCACCACTCTTTCTCCAATCGTCGTCTCGATGTCCGTGGCGATGAACTCCTCGGCCAGTCGCCTTCCCTGCTCTCGATCCACCATGTTCCTTCTACTAACCATTTTCAAGGAAGCAGAATCTATCCTCACCTTCAACGAGCTGGGGTCATTGAAATTATGCCCCTCGGAGATTCGGTCCGATGCGGACGTTCCGAGGCGTCGGTGAGTCATGGCCTTCAGCCTTTTCCACGCCAGGAGAGGAGGTCTCCTGGTTGGCAGTCCAGCGCCTCGCAGATCTTGGTCAGTGTGCTGAACCTGATCGCTCTAGCATGGCCATTCTTGAGGATGGACAGGTTCACGATGGTGACGCCGACGCGTTCTGACAATTCCGTGAGGGTCATTCCTCGTTCTCTGAGCAGGAGATCGAGGTGCACGTCTATACCGTGTTCTTCCATGTCGGCGGGTGGCATCAGACCAGACCTTCGAGGTCCTCACGCATCCGAACGGCGTTCCTCATCACCCGCGTAAGGGCGATGAGCCCCAGCCCGGTGAGAACGGCCGCCAGCGAGATGTCGGGCAGTTGGAACGTGTATGAGTAGTCGGCGCTGAGCGTACGGAGCAGTTGGGCGTTGGCGATGTCCTGGACGATCGGCGCCAGGACGGCACCGGCCAGCAGGCACCACGCCAGGGCGCGGAGTCCCCTCACCACATCGGGTGTGTAGGCACCTCGACTGCCCGCGACGCGAATCAGACGCCACACCAGGACGAGCACACCCGCAGCGAGCACGAAGCCAGGGAGGGCGGTGAGTGCCTGCCACATCATCTGAGCCCCGTTGGGGTCACTCGTACAGAACTGCACCTCCGTCGCCGTCGTCGACACCCCCGGAGCGGCACGTTCAGCGAGAACCCCGCCCACTGCCAGGCCCGGATCGACGGCACACGCGGTCCCGCCACCCAGCCCGAAGACGCTGCCGCTCCCGGAGACGACCAGCACCACCCCCACCACCGCAAGGACGACGAGTGACAGCAGCCCGCCCGACGCCCCGGCGGCCAAAGGCTCCAGCGAAAGCTTCCTCTCGGACACCACGCCCCCCACTTATCGTTTTTCGATAAACAGGACGATAATTTATCGAAAAACGATAAGTCAAGCCGACTCCTCTGAGACCCAAGGGCTGGCAGGCACGCTACGGCTCGCACGAATCCGTACAGGTCACCGGCGGGACATCTGGCCTCACCCCTCCTCCAGATGAGCGATGAGACCATCGAAGTCACCCATCGACTTCCGGGAGAAGTCGGGTTCGTGCTGCGAGAAGTGCAGAATCAGCTCCGTGTCCAGCCGCCATCCGCCTTTTTCGAAGGCTTCCGCGACCAGGCGGGGCTGAAGTGACCAATTACGGTTTCGGTGCTCCAGCGACCAGCCGACTTCACCTTGATACGACCTCACCGAGGCCGCCAACCTCATCTCGCCGGGCTCGTAGCCGGGTTTGAAGCGCCAGACCACGAGTGGGGGCCTGGGAGCTCCGTCGAGCGTGGGTCCTACGATGACCCGCGCCCAGTCCACCTCACCGGCCCGTCCCAGAAGGCCCATGATCCGCCGTAAACGATCTTCCCGGAGATTCTTCATCATCCTCTGACGATCAGACTGGAGCCGGTTCCCGGAATTCCGGATAGGTCGTGCCCATGTTCTCCGGATGAGACACACGACGAAACCGCCTTTACCGAAGCCCGCTCGTGCCGCATGCCGAAGGCACGCGGTAGGGAGCCAAGCTCCCGATGGCATCTCGGCCACTGGGAGGTCGCGGGGGCCACGCAGGGAGGTCTGGCCGTAGATTGACCCATGTTTTCAGAGCCAAAATGAACCATGTGGCGGGTCTTTTCGGGTTCTAGATTCGGTGATGTCGCCACGGAGAAATGGTCCGGTGACGTCACCGAACATTGGAGAGATCATGAACTTCGCCGCCGCTGACCAGCCCGTTCTCGTTCGGGCCCTTGAGGCCGAGGTCCTGCGGGACGGGGCGACCAGTCTGATCACCCTGCTCGCGGATTCCGGGGACACCGGTGGTGCGTTGACCGCCAACAAGGCGACGTTCCTGGAGGGGTCGCCGGGGGCGCCCGCGCACTTCCACACCCGGGCCACGGAGATGTTCTACGTCCTGCGCGGTTCGATGCGGATCCTGCTGAACGACACGGTCGTGACCCTCGGCCAGGGCGACTTCCTCACCGTTCCACCGACCGTCCCACACGCGTTCGCTCCGTCGGCGGGGTCCGAGGCCGAGATGCTCGTCGTCTTCACGCCCGGAATGGACCGGTTCGACTACTACCGGCTGCTTGAGCGCGTCCACCACGGCGAAGCCTCCGTCCAGGAGATCCGCGACAGCTCCGAGCACTTCGACAACCACTACTTCGACAGCCCCGTATGGCAGCAGCGCTGACACCCCGCCGCGAAGAAGGACTTCATCATGACCGCTCTGACCGGACCCGGCGTCGCGACCCGTCCACGGACGGGGCTTTCGCCGTTCCGGCGGGTTCACGGGGCAGGTGGCAGGATCTCGCAGAGGGCGGCGAGGGCGGCGGCGTAGGCGTGGTCGGACGGGGTCGCGTAGCCGACGACGAGGCCCTCAAGGTGGGCGGAGGTTTCGGGGTGACGGAAGCCCGCCAGCCCGTCCAGGGACACGCCGCGCCAGGCTGCGGCCTTCAAAGTGGCAGCCTCGGTGCCGTACGGCAGGCGCAGGACGGCGTGCAGGCCCGCGGCGATGCCGGCCACCTCGATGTGCGGAGCCTGGTCGGCGAGGGCCTCCGCCAGACGGTTGCGACGTTCGCGATACCGCTGGCGCATGTGGCGGATGTGCCGGTCATAGGCGCCGGAGACGATCAGGTCGGCGAACGTGAGCTGGTCCACGACGCTGGTCCAGCGTTCGCGCTGGCCCTTCACCGCCAGGACCGGGTCGACCAGGCGTTCGGGGAGCACCATCCAGCCGAGCCGGAGGGCGGGCGAGAGGCTCTTGCTCGTCGAGCCGACGTACAGGACGTGCTCGGGATCGAGCGCCTGGACCGCGCCCACCGGTTCCCGGTCGTAGCGGAACTCGCCGTCGTAGTCGTCCTCGATCACGACGCCGCCGCGCTCGCGTGCCCAGTCGACGGCGACGTTGCGGCGGGCCGGGGTGAGCGGACCGCCGATGGGGAACTGGTGGGCGGGGGTGAGCAGCACCGAGCGGACACCTCGCCGCCCGGCCAGGTCCTCGGTTCTGGTGCCGTGGTCGTCCAGGCCGAGCGGCACCGTCCTGACCCCGTCGGCGGCCAGCAGGGAACGGTGGAACGCCAGGCCGTACGCTTCGACGGCCAGCGTGCCGCGCAGCACGCCGCCACCGAACAGCAGGCGTAGCGCGTCGGCGAAACCGGCACAAACCACGATGCGTTCCGGTACGGCCCGCACCCCACGGACGCGGGCCAGATAGTCGACGAGCGCGGTGCGCAGCTCGATCCGCCCCTGGGGATCACCCGGCCCGAACGCGTCGTTCGGCGCGGACGCGAGAGCGCGGCGGGTCGAGGTGGACCAGGCGTTCCTGGGGAACGACGACGCGTCCGGCTGGCCCTGCGTCAGGTTGTGCGCCGGGGCGGTGGGCAACGCCCGCGGCTTCTTCGGCACCCGCGCCGTCTTCGCGGGAGCCGCGCGTTCGGCGACCCGGGTTCCCGAGCCCTGCCGCGCGGTCAGCCAGCCCTCGGCGACCAGTTCGGCGTAGGTGTCGGCGACCGTGTTCCTGGCGACCCCGAGGTCGACCGCGAGCGACCGGTAAGGAGGCAGCCGCACCCCCGGGGCGAGCCGCCCGTCCTGGATCGCCGCCCGCAGCGCCCGCCCGAGAGCGGCCCGCCGTGATCCGGTCCCGTCCAGCTCAAGATGCAGGTCAGCACCGATGCGCTCTGCGGAATTGACCCATGATTTCGGCACTGGAATGCACCTCCTGGGCGGTCTATGAGCTCCCTAGGTTAGTGCCGTGACGAACACCGCGCCCCGCCTCAACTTCGCCGCCACCGCCCCGAAGGCGTTCAGATCCCTGATCGGCTTCGACGGCGCCGCCCGCGACGGCCTCGACCCCGCCCTGGTCGAGCTGATCCAGATCCGCTCCTCCCAGCTCAACGGCTGCGCCTACTGCCTGCACATGCACGTCACCGATGCCCGCAAGGCCGGTGAGGACGACCTTCGCCTCCACATGATCGGCGTCTGGCGCGAGGCGAAGAACTTCTTCTCCCCCCGAGAACAGGCAGCGCTGTCCCTGACCGAAGCGGTAACCCTGATCGCCGACGCCGGTGTCCCCGACGAGGTCTACGCCGAAGCCGCCGCCCAGTTCGAAGAGGCCGAGCTGGCCCACGTGCTCGCCGTCATCCTCACCATCAACACCTGGAACCGCGTCGCCATCGCCACCGCCAAGATCGCCGGAACGGACGAGCGCCGATGACGATCGACGCCTCCGTCCGGATCCGCGTCGCGCGACCCTCCCGCGACCTGGCCGCCGCCGAGACCTTCTACGTCCGGGGCCTGGGCCTGGACGTCCTGTGGCGCACCACCGAACACGTCCCCGGCGAGCACGACCTTCTCATGGTCGGACCCACGACCCCGACGCCCCGCTGGAGCACACACCCACGGTCGACGACCTCCTCGTCCTCTACCTGGCCGGTCCCATCGACCAGACCCTGCTCGACCGGCTCCTGTCCACGGGAGGCGTCCGCGTCCCCTCCCACAACCCCTACTGGGACGCGCACGGCGTCACCCACACCGACCCTGACGGCTACCGCCTCGTCCTCAGCACCCGCTCCTGGAACCCCGGCACGGTCGCAAAGCAGTGAAGGCCTAGGAGGAGGACCCGGTGCGGTTGCCGCTGAGGATTCGGTCGAGGAGGAAGCCTATGGCTCCGATGAGGAGCATCGTGGCGGCCAGGCCCTCGTAGTCGAGGTTGTCGCGGGCGTTGAGGACGGCGTAGCCGAGGCCCTGTGAGACGCCGAACATCTCCGCGGGGACGAGCACCACCCAGGCGACGCCGAGGGCGACCCGCAGGGCCGTGCGGAGAGGACCCGCGAGGGCGGGGATGACGACGCTGCGGACGACCTCCCAGCGGGTCGCCCCCAGGGAGCGCGCGACCAGCACTGCGCCGGGGTCAAGGGCCCTGGTGCCCGCGGAGACGCCGAGCACGATCGGCCACACCGCGGCGAGCGCGACCAGCGCGACGACGGGGGCGTCACCGGACCCGAGCAGGACGATCACCAGGGGCGCCCACGCCAGCGGGGAGGTCATGCGTAGGAACTGCACGACCGGGGCGGTCGCGTACTCCACCAGCGCCCTGGAGCCGAACAGCAGCCCCAGCGGTACGCCCGCGACCGTCGCGAGGAGGAGGCCGAGGAGCAGTCTGCGCAGCGACGCGGTGATCGCCGAGAGGGTCGCGTGCCCGCCGAGCTGTTCCACAAGCGCCGCGAACGCGGAGGCGGGTCCCATCCTGGACAGGATGGCGTTGCCCGCGAACACGACCCGCGTGGCCAGCCACCACAGCGCGACGACCAGCAGAACCGTCCCGGCACGGGCCGCGATCCGCGCCGCCGTACCGTTCCCGCGACGAATGATCAGGACACTGCTCATGGCTCGACGACCTCCGTACCGCTCCCATGCCGAGTATTCAGAAAGCTCATGGCTCGACGACCTCCGTGCGCGTCCCTGCCACGCCGAAGGCCCCGAGCCCGCCCGCGCGGGTGATCGCGGTGGAGGAGATGTCCACGGCGACCAGGTCCCGGTGCACGGTGGCCGGGTCGAGGGTTTGGAGCCAGCTCACGTCCGCGTCCACGGTCGTCTCCTTCATCGCCCGGACGAGCGCGTCGGTGTAGGTCGGGTAGGGGTGGGGCTGGAAGTCGACGCGGTTCGACCTCCACTCCGGGTGCCGTACCGCGCCGGAGGTGACGTAGGCCGGGTCCTGGTGTTCGGCGAGGGTGCGTTCCAGGGCGGGCAGCGGCTGGGGGAGGTAACCGCCCGCCGAAAGACGTCCGGCCGCGGCCTTCCTGTCCTTCCTGATCGCGAGCTGCGCGGCGACGATGGCCTCGGTCGCGCGCAGCGCCACATCGGGGCTCTGCCGTACAAGAGACTCGCGCACGACGGTCACGCAGCAGGCGTGGTCCTTCCACACGTCGCCGGTGAAGCGCAGGATCTTGCCCATCCCGCGCACCTCCCCGACGGCGCAGAACGGCTCGGCGACGATGTAGCCGGAGATCGAGCCGGAGGCGAGCGCCGCGGGCATGTCGGCGGGCGGGATGACGACGAGCTGGACCGTACGGGCGGCCGTGCTCGGCGGGGTGTCGATGACCGCGGTGATCCCGGCGGCGCGCAGCAGTTTCTGCAGGACGACGTTGTGCACCGAGAACCAGGCGGGGATGGCCACGTTCGTGCCCACGAGGTCGTCCACCGAGTTGACCTTGTGGGCGACGGTGAGCGCCGAGCCGTTCGTGTGGTTCCAGGCGAGCACCTTCACCGGCACCTTGGCGTCGTAGCGCAACTGGACGGCCAGCGGCATCAGGAGGTGAACGATGTCGACGTTGCCACCCTGGAGCGCCTCGACGAGCGGCGCCCAGCCCCGGTAGAGGATCGGCGGCGGGGTCGTGATGCCCCGGTTCGCGAACTGCCCCGAGTCGTGGGCCAGCAGCAGCGGCGCCGCGTCCGTGATGGGGAGATAGCCGATGCGCAGCGTCTCACCCCCTCCGGCCGTGCTGGCTCCGGCCCTGCTCGCCGGGGTCAGCGCCGCCCCGGCCACGGGCAACGCGAGCAGCGCGAGCGAACCGGCGACGACCAGCGCCTCCCTGCGGGTCGCGCCCTTTTCCACCAGGGTCTCGTACGGCACCGCCTCCGAAGCACCCGAATCAGGCGCCGCCTCAGAGCCGCCCAAATCAGACACGGCGTCCGAGCCGCCCAGGTCGGAGCGTTCCGCGGTGGAGGTGAAGTGGGTCAGCAGGTCACGCCTGGCGGAGCCGTCGGCCAGGTCCTCGCGGCGCCGTACCGGAGACGGCAGCACCTCAAGCGGTTCCCCGCCGGTGTGCAGCAACCCGATCCGGTCCCCGAGCAACAGTGCCTCGTCCAGGTCGTGCGTCACCAGGACCGTCGTGAGCCCCAGCCTTTCGTGTACGGCGCGCAGCCAGTCCTGCAGATCGGCCCTGGTGAGGGGGTCGAGCGCGCCGAAGGGCTCGTCGAGCAGCAGCAGCGAGGGCCCGGCGACCACGGCCCTGGCGACCGCGACCCGCTGCGCCTGCCCGCCGGAGAGCTGGGACGGGTAGCGGTGCGCCAGGTCGGCGATGCCGAGTTCGGCGAGGACCTCGGCCACCCTGAGATCGGCGTTGGACACCCTGTTGGCGCGGTACTCCAGGCCGAGGCGCACGTTGCGCGCGACAGTCCGCCACGGCAGCAGGTGCGGTGCCTGGAAGACGGAACGGGTGTCCTGCGGGCGCCGTACGGTGCCGGAGGTCGGGGTCTGGAGCCCTGACAGGACGCGCAGCAGGGTGGATTTTCCGGCTCCCGAGGGGCCGACGAGGGCGAGGAACTCCCCCTGTTCGAGCCGGAGGTCGATACCGGCCAGGACGTCGTGACGGCCGTAGCGGACGCTGACGGCGGAGAGTTCGGCGATGGACTGCGGCATGTGACCGTCCCCTGGAAGGTGGTGGCCCCACGGAGCACAACACCCCATGGAGCGCCACAACGGCGAACGCACGGCTCGAAAAGCCCGTTCGCCGGAAAAACCTACCAGACAGACATGTTTTTATTGAAGGCCCTCCCGGGCACCGGAGGAGAGCAGCTCTCGGGCCATCTCACGGGCCAGCTCGACGGGCGCCGTGGAACGCGCGGCCTTCATCCCGGCGATCCCGCCGTCGTAGAGGACCTGGAGGCGCTCGACCAGGGCGGGGACCCGCTCCCCCCGACCGGTGAGAGCCTCCGCCCACCGGGCGCGCACCCAGGACCGGTGGACCTCGACGGCCTCCGCGACCGGATGGCTGGAGTCGGGGAACTCGGTAGCCGCGTTGAGGAAGACGCAGCCCCGGTAGGAGCGTCGCCGCGCGGCGGCTATGGCCAGGTCGAACGAGAGGAGCACCCGGTCCACGGGATCTTCGACCCCGGTGACCGCGGCCCGGTAGACGGCGCGGTCGGTGGCGTCCTGCCGCTCCAGGTAGGCGACGACGAGCGCCTCCTTCGACCCGAACGCCTGGTACAGGCTCGCCTTGGCGACTCCGGCCTCGGCGATGATCTGGTCGATTCCCACAGCGCGGATGCCGTGAAGGGGAAAGAGCAGGCTCACGGTCTCCAGCAGGCGCTCGGCGGGGCGGGGAGACGAGAGGGCGGTCATCACGGCAGTTTACGCTTCCGCGCCCGGGGAGTTGTGCCCGACGAGGCGTGGCGTATGCTCACCTTGTCTACAGACAGGTCTGTCTACATGGGTGCGGTTTCCGCACCCGGAGGAGGGCACGATGGCGCTGTACCTCATCGAGCTTGGCATCGGGACCGCCGACCGGCCGACGGTCGAGGAAGCGATCGCCGAGGTCGCACGGCGGGCCGCCACGGCGGGCGGCGAGCTGATCGAGTCCCAGGTGACGGGAGACCTGTCCCGCGCCTACGTCGTCGTCAGCTCGGAGGCGCCCGGCGCCCCCCGCCTGGACCTGGCGGCGCTCCCCGGCATCACCACCGTCGCGGGTCCCGACGAGGTCAGGCTCGTCGGAGCCGAACTCGACGACATCAAGCGCGCGAAGGGCACGGCGGACTATCTCGTCGAGTGGGACATCCCCGAGGATCTGGGCATGGACGACTATCTCGCCAGGAAGAAGGCCCGCGCGCCGCTGTACGCGCAGGTCCCCGAGGTGAGTTTCCTGCGCACCTACGTGCGCGAGGACACCGCCAAGTGCCTGTGCTTCTACGACGGTCCCGACGAGTCGGCCGTACTGCGGGCCCGCGAGGCGGTGTCCACCCCGGTGAGCCGCCTATTCGAGCTCGACCGCGGCGCCGACGGAAAGCCGACGCGGTGACGAACTGGCGCGAGAACCTGCCCGGTCTGCGGGAGTACGTCGCGGACCGGGCCGCCGCCACGGACCGCGGCGAGACCGACCTGCGGGACACCCTGCGCCACCTGGGAGAACGCGGCCTGCTCGGCCTGGACGCCACCCCCGGCGACACCGGGGTCACCGACGTCGCCGAGCTGCTCGAACTGGTCGCCGCCGAGTGCCTCAGCTCGGCCTTCTCCTGCTGGGCGCACCGGATGGTGATCGAGTATCTCGGTGCCGCCGAGAGCCCGGCCCTGCGGCGGCTGCGTGACGAGCTCGTCGAGGGGACCGTGGTCGGCTCGACCGCCATGGCCGCCGCGCTCCAGGAGGCGGCGGGCATGCGGACCGTCCCCGTCGTCGCCACCCCGCAGGCGGACGGCTACCGGCTGGACGGCCCGATCCGCTGGGCGTCGAACCTCGTCCCCGGCGCCGTGATCGTGCTGCCCGCGCGGGTCGGCGACACCGACGCCCGGGTCGTCGTGGCCGTGCGCGCCGGTGACCCCGGCGTCTCGGTCGCCCCGCCCGCGCGGCTGCTGGCCCTCAACGCGACCGCGTCGTCCTCGGTCACCCTCGACGGCGCGCGGGCCACCGCCGAGCACGTCGTCACCGACGATCTGCGCTCTTTCGTACGGCGTGCCCGCCCGGTGTTGCTCCTGCTGCAGACCGCGTTCTGCGTCGGGCTCACGGACCGTGCCCTGGAGGAGGCGCGTTCCGCCGCGACCGGCGAGGGCTCGGTGCTCGCACCGGACGTGGAGGCCCTCGCCGTACGGCTGGCCGACGTGCGCGGGCGGGCCCGCCACGCACAGCGGGCGCCCGCCGAGGCCGATCCGCGCGCGGTCACCCAGCTCCGCTTCGACGCGGCGGAGCTGACGCTGGCGGCGACCCGGCTTGAGGCGACCGCGCGGGGCGGGCTCGGCTACGTCACGTCGAGCCCGACGAACCGGAGACTGCGCGAGGCGGCGTTCCTGCCCGCGCAGTCACCCAGCGAGGTCCAGCTCCGCTGGGAACTCTCCCGGTTCTAGGGATTGGCCCTGGCAACGACCTCCTCGGCGGTCAGCGGAGCCTTGGGGTGGTGGGACAGACAGAGGGGGACCAGGGTCTTGGCGAAGGGGGTCCCCTCGGCCGCCAGATAGAACTGTCCCGTCGTCAGCCGGGAGACGTCGCTGACGGCGCCGCCCTTCGACCTGGCCATCTCCTTGACCGCCTCGATCTGGGCCGGGGAGTTCAGCAGGCCGAAGAACTGGGTCGCGGCGTTGCCCGGGATCCAGTTGTGCAGCCCCTTGGGCGCCTGGGTGGCGAACACCAGGCCGAGGCCGTACTTCCTGGCCTGAGTGGCCAGCGCCAGCGTGCTCCGCGTGCAGGCGGTCATCCCACCGGAGGGCGCGAAGGTCTGCGCCTCGTCCATCACGAACAGGCCGCCGAGCGGACGGTCCCCCGCCGGGTTCCTCCTGATCCAGGCGAACAGCGCCATCTGGAGCTGGTTCACGAAGCTCTGCCGCTGCTCGTCCGACGGCAGGCCGACGAAGCTGATCACCGAGACCCGCGCCCGCTTCCCCGGCGGCGGCGTGAGCAGCACCCCGGGATCGACCGGCGTCCCCTCCCCGGCGAACAGCGGGTCGTTGACCATCGCCGCCATCAGCGTCTGCGCCAGCTCGGCCGCGACCTTGCCCGCGTTGGCGAGTTCGCTCACGCCGTACGGCAGGTCGGCCAGCAGTTCGATGAGGCCGGGCATCCCCACCCCGCCCCCGCGCCCGTAGTACACGAGCGCCTCCCGAAGCACGGCCAGCCCGACCTCGGTCTTCGCCGTCTTCGTGGTGAGCTTGGCGCGCGGCGCGAGCGCGGCCACGGCGGCGTCAACCGCGACCCCGAACTCGTCGGGATCGGCCGCGACACTCGCGAAGTCCGGCAGCGGCTGGAAGCTCAACGGCCGCCCCGCCGTACGGCGCGGCGTCCAGACCACGACGTCGGTGGCCGCGAGATACTCCGCCGCCTTCGCCTCGTCGCCGGGTCCCCAGCCCTCCGGCGGCTCCGGCCAACCGTCGCCGAGGCGGGCGAGGTCGTTGTTGGGGTCGAGCACGATCGCGGAGACTCCCCGGAGCGCGCACTCCTCGACCAGACGGCGGATGAGGACGGTCTTGCCCGACCCCGACCCGGCGAAGATCACGGTGTGCTTCCTGAGCGCCTCAAGATCAACCGACACGGGCCGCCCCCCGGTGACGGTGCTGCCGAGCGGGACGTACGGCGGCTGCCCTGCGGGCTCGGGCGTCACGATCTGGACAGTCTCCGGTGCGGGATCTGTTGTGGGGTACGGCCCGGCGTCGATCTCGGTCTCCGGGAGGGTGTCCCCCAGGGCCTCGCGGAGCAGTTTCACGTCCCGGGCCGGGCGCCGTACGGCCAGCCAGGCCCGCAGGTTCGGCGGGTTGTCCGCGTAGAGCTGCCGCAGCGCGGCCAGGACCCTGAGATCCTCCTCGTCCACCGTGAGCACCCGGCCGCCCGCCTTCTCGAACTCGGCGACGGCGGCGATCGTCTTCGGCCCCTGCGTCCAGGCCACGTTGCGCAGTACGAACAGCCGTCTCCGGGAGACCTGGGCGTTCAGCCCGGCCGTGACGGAGGCGGCGCGCAGGCGGCTGAGGGCGGCGATGTGGTGCGTGGCGGCGATAGCCCGGAACGCCCAGTGCTCCTCGTCCTCGGTCTCCTCGTTCAGGGTGCGCCGCAACCGCGCGTGGAGCGGGGGCTTGCTGCTGGGCGGCGGATCCACACTGAACTGCGCTCCGGCCTCCCCGAGCCCGTCGATCCAGGCCGACAACCCGGCCGCGAGCAGCGCGGGCATGACGGCGTCCTCGACGGTGGCGTTCAGGGCGTCGTCGGTGGGGGTCTGCCGCCGGAGGTCGGCGAACCGGGCGTCGAGCTCAGCGAAGGCAGAGAGGGGAACGATCTTCGGCGGCAGAGGGTCAGTAGTCTGGTCGAGACGCTCAAGCTCCCTTACCTGCTGATCTGCCAGGCAGGCATTGATGTGGGCGTCGATCCTCGTCAGAAGTTGCCGGGGGGTGTACTCGCTGGCGTTCTCGAAGACGGTCGGCCGAATCGGCCAGGTCGGGTACGGCGGAGCGAAGCCAGCCTCCGCGAACCTGAGGGCGAACCGCTTTCCCACCAATTCCTGGGCGGCCTCGGCGCTGGGCAGGGGCTTGAGGTCGGGCATCACATTGAACCGGTCGCGGGCGGTGTCAACGGCGTACGTCTCGATGAGGGTCCAGGTCTGCTGGATGCAGGAGACGATCGTCAGGGTCCTGCGGGTGGCCTCGCGCAACGCCATCAGACCACCGGCCACCTGGTCGATCGTGATCAGGTCATTCCAGTCGTGTACCGCCGTACCGTCGGTGCTGAGCGAGGAACGAATGACGAGCCCGTCGATCTGGTCAACGGCGATGGCGGACGGTCCGGTCAGCGCGAGCAGGCGGGAGATGTCCTTGACCATCTCCTGCGGCGTCTTGGGGAGTTGCCGGATGCCCCAGGCAGCGCGCCCATCGGATTCCTCCTCCCGCAACGCGCGCAGGAATCCCTCGCCAATGTCCTGGGCACCGTAGTCGGCTCCCGCGTACAGCACAAGGGCACGCAGGGTGTCCCTGGTGTCCTTGCCGACGTGGGAGTTGAATGTGCGCACCCCGTTCACGAAGGTGTCGAGGCTCTCCCGTGTCACCGCACGGTTCCCGATCACCTCGCGGTGCACCCCACGGGGCATGTCGGTGAGTTCGGACAGCCGCCGTAGCAGGATCTTGAGTTGGCTCTCCCCTTCGGCTCCGTTCCTGGACAGGCCGTCGAGGATGGCGGAAAGGGCGCTCTCCCAGAAAGCCTGCGCGTCCAGCAGTTCGATAAGGAAGAAGTAACCACCGTCCTGTTGGATCCGTTCCCGAATCCAACCGAGCAGCCGGGTCTTGCCCGTACCCCGCTGCCCGCGCAGGACCAGGCCGATGGGGTTGGTCGCGCCCCCGGTCACCACATCGTCGAGGCCGCTGAGGATGGCGCGTTCCACGGTCCGGTTCAGACCCTCGACGTGGAAGGCCGCTGGGCTCCACACGTCAGGCAGTCCCTCGACGTAGTTGCCCCTCAACCTCCGGAGGGCTTCGAGCTCCGGGGTGCTCACAGCGCCTCGATCGCGATGAGGTGCTTCTCCTGCTCCCCAATGATCACCGCGGCGGCCCTGGCCTCCGGAGTGAGGGTTTTCCTGTTGCTCTCCGGCACGATGCTCACCTCAGGAATGTGGATCATCCCCTTGAGCGCGATGTCCACCTCTTCCCGCGTGGCGTCTCCGAGCAGCGGGCGCAGCCGTACCAGGTTGATCCAGTCACCGGGCTTGTCGGCCAGCTTCGCGTAGGCGGCACGGATGCGCGTGGTGACATCTCCTTCGACTTCCACTTCGACAGGAGCCTCTGGCGCATCCTCCGGAAGGAAGAGTTCGAGGAACCCTCGTCCGGTCCGCGTCAGGATTCCACGGACCAGGGACAACAGGGCGAGGCTCATCGCTCCACCCGCGCCACGGGGGGCGGAGATATCGGACACAACCGCGAGCTTCAGTTCCTCCCACCCCCTGTCCGTCAGGATGTGGACAAAAGAACGCCCCTGCTTGCTGCTCTCAATGAGCTTGAGGTCGTTCAACCTCTCGCGGGACGCCTTCTTGAGGGCAACGCCATAGCGCTTCTCCAGGTCGGGGTTGGCGATCTCCTCCCCCTCAACCGCCAAAACCATCAAAACCGTGATTTCAGTGAACGAAAGCCCTGAATCAGACATATCTCTACCCTTCATGCTTTTCGCGGCGGGAGCGGAGAAACCGCTTCAGTTCGCGCAGTACGGCTGGCATATCGGTCAAGACGCGCTCATTGGTGAATCGGATGACCGCGTAACCGTCCTCAATGAGTCGTTCGTCGCGTAGACGATCCCCGGCGAGGTGATCCGGACTGCGATGCTCCCGGCCGTCGAGTTCGACGACGCAGCGTTCCGCCTGCCAGAGCAGATCGACCTTGATGGGGTTGACCAGCGGATGTGGCTGGTAGGTCTGGTTCCAGGCCCGTCCCGCCGCCCAGGCGTGCGCGCTGAGTGCCCGCTCCAGGGCCGCCTCGACGGAACTGCCCGGATGCGGCCGCCCCGCCACGGCCACGGAGCCGGTGACGGAAACCACCGAAGGAGCGGCGGGGCCGTACTCGCCGATGGTCAGGACCGGGACGCGGTCCACCGCGCGCAAGGGTGCGCCGGTGAGCCAGAGGCCGAGGCCCCCTCGGTGGGTGAGCCATTCGCCGGCCGCGACCAGCGCTTCCTCCCCCACGGGCGAAAGGCCCTCGGGGACCGTGGCCAGGACCACGGTCTGTGGGCGGCCGAAGCTCGTGGCGTAGGCCATGGCCAGTCCTTCGGCCCGTGTCTCGACGGGGACAGGCCGGTGGGGCAGGCGCAGGGCTCCGGCCGCGAGGGAGCGGGCGGCGAGGTCGGCGAGGAAGGCGGCGAGGTCGCGACGGCCCCTGACCTTCCGCCTGGCCAGTTCGCGTACGGCGGGCAGCGCGAGGCCTCCCGGCCCGGTGAGGTCCGCCGCCTCGGGGAGCCAGGCGGGGTAGAGACCGGTGACGGCCTTCTCAAGCGCGTCGAGGATCTCGGCGACCGTCTCCCGTACGGCCCGGCCACCACCCACAATGTGGGGAAATATCGCAGGAAAACTCGTGGGAAGCGTCGGCGGGGCCGTGGAATTCGGCTGACGGATCCAAACGACCCGGCGCGCGGGTAACTCGGTCCACGACTGCGCCACACCGTTTCCTTCGGGATGCCGGGGTACGGAGTTTCGACCCAGCAGACCCTAGGGGAGCGTACCGATCTATGTATACATTTCCCGGAAAATGCTCTTCAGGTTGATAAAGCAGTCAGAGGTCAGCACGCACGTAGGAAACGGTCGAGAACCCGGGTGCCGAACTCCAGGGCGTCGACCGGCACGCGTTCGTCCACCCCGTGGAACAGCGCCGTGAAGTCGAGTTCGGGCGGCAGCTTCAGCGGCGAGAAGCCGAAGTGCCGCACGCCGAGCCGTTGGAAGGACTTCGCGTCCGTACCCGCCGACAGCATGTAGGGCAGGAGATGGGCGCCGGGGTCCTCCGCCGTGACGGCCGCGGCCATCGCCTCGACGAGCGCCCCGTCGAAGGTCGTCTGAACCGACGGCAGGCTGTCCCACTCACGGACGATCTCCGGCCCGAGAATCTCGGCGAGCTCGGCCTCGAAGTCCTTCTCCCGGCCGGGAAGCATCCTGCCGTCCACGGTCGCCCTGGCCACCGAGGGGACGACGTTGGCCTTGTATCCAGCCTCGAACATCGTGACGTTCGCGGTGTCCCTGAGGGTCGCGCCAACCATCCTCGACAGGTTCCCGAGCCGGGCGACCGCGGCCTCCGGGTCGTCGGGGTCGAACGGAACGCCGGTCAGCTCGGCGACGCCGGTGAGCAGTTCACGCACCGGATCGGTGAGCACGAGCGGGAAGCGGTGCCGTTCGAGACGGGTGATCGCGGCGGCCAGCTTCGCCACCGCGTTGTCCTCGTGCAGCATCGCCCCGTGCCCCGCCGTACCCCTGGCCAGCAGGCGAAGCCACAGGCCCCCTTTCTCCGCCGTCTGGACGAGGTAGGCGCGCACGTCGTCGGCGAGCGTGACGGAGAAGCCGCCGACCTCGCTGATCGCCTCGGTCGCGCCCTCGAACAGCTCGGGACGGTTGTCGACGAGCCAGCGGGCGCCGTAGAAGCCCCCCGCCTCCTCGTCTGCGAGGAAGGCGAAGATCAGGTCCCGGGGCGGGACGACGCCGTCGCGTCTGAAGGAGCGCGCGACGGCCAGCGTCATGGCGACCATGTCCTTCATGTCGACAGCGCCGCGTCCCCACACGTAGCCGTCGCGCACCTCCCCCGAGAACGGGTGCACCGACCACTCGGCCGGGTCGGCGGGCACGACGTCGAGATGGCCGTGGACCAGCAGCGCGCCCCGCGTGGGGTCGGCGCCGGGAAGGCGGGCGACGACGTTGCCCCTGCCCCGGGCTCCGGACTCGACGTAGGTGGTCTCGTAGCCGACCTCGGACAGCTTGGCCGCGACGTACTCGGCGGCCGCCCGTTCCCTGCCCAGCGTCGTGGGGTCGCCGACGTTGGTGGTGTCGATCGCGATCAGCTCACTGGCCAGGGTCACGACCTCGGCGACGGCCTGCTCGACGCTCACGCGACCGGGACCTGGTCGGGCACCCGCACGGCGAGGAACGTCGTCCTGCGGCGGAGCCGGAAGCCGAGTGACTCGTAGAGGCGGATCGCGTTCACGTTGCTCGCGGCGGCGTGCATGAACGGCGTCTCTCCCCTGCTCCGGATGCCGTGGGCCACGGCGAGCACGAGCCGGGTCGCCAGTCCCTGTCCCCGGAAGGCGTCGTCGGTGCAGACGGCGCTGATCTCCGTCCAGCCGGGCGGGTGCAGCCGTTCGCCCGCCATCGCGACGAGCGCGCCTTTCCTGCGGACGCCAAGGTAGGTGCCCAGCTCGATGGTCCTGGGCAGGAACGGCCCCGGCCTGGTCCGCTCGACGAGGTCGAGCATCTCCGGCACGTCCTCCTTCCCCAACCGGACCGCCTCCTCGTACGGCGCGGCCGCCACGCCGTCGTCGACCAGTTGGACCCCGGCAAGGCGCATCACCACCTCCCAGCCGTCGGGCGGCGGGACCTTCACCCCGTTGAGGGGGACGACCTCTCCGGGACCGACCAGGGCGGCGATGTCCTCCCAGTCGGTGGCGTCGGGATCCTCGGGGAGCGCGGCGAAGGTCGCGACATCGGCCGGGTAGCGCAGCACGTTGCCACGTCGTTCGGCGAAGTGGGCGTGCGGTCCGTTCAGGGACGACCTGGCGGGGGCGTCCAGGGGGTGCGGCTCGCCCGTCGCGACCCGTGCCGAGTGAGCGTCGAGGGGAACGTCCGACATCCGGCCCTCCAATAACCCTGCATTCCTACTTGAATAGAAGGGATAATTCTCTCCTGTCCGGCGTTATTCCCTCGCCCGCCGGGGCCAGCGGAACACGACACGGGCCCGGGCGGACGTGTGCCAGCGTTCCGCCGACGCCAGCATGTCCAGGCTGACCCGCTCCATGAGCTCTCCTCCCCTGGCCAGGCGCCGCCCCACAGAGCTGTCGAGCCCGAATGCCCTGGCCGCCTCCTTCGAGCGCCGCGCCACCTCAAGGGTCCGCTGCGAGCTGACCACGATCGAGTGGTACCACGCGTCGTCGTCGACCACGTAGACGTCGCGCCGCCGCCGGGGATCGCGCTCGCGCCGGACGAACCCCTGCTCGACCAGGTAGTTCACGGCGACGGAGACGGAGGCCGGGCTGACCTTCAGCCTGCGGGTCAGCTCGGCCGCGGTGCGCCTGCCGCCCTCGGACAGCAGCAGGTCGAGGTGGACGCGCGCCATCATCCTCGGCAGCCCCGTCCTGACCGCTATCTCGATGATCTCCTCCTCCAGCGCGCCGGTCGGCGACTCGGCCCCGCGCGGGGGTGCCGGGGTGCCGCGCCGGGCCCGCTGGAGGGTGGCCTGGTGTGCCCGCTGGGGCTGGTAGCCGCTGGCACCGCCGTTGCGCGCGATCTCCCTGCTGATCGTCGAGGTCGGCCGGTCGAGCCGCCTGGCGATCTCGGCGTAGGGGAGTCCGTCGGCGAGCCCGGTCGCGATGCGCTGGCGGTCCCGCTGGGTCAACCGTCCTCCTGGCATGCCGTCATTATTGCCTTCGCCTCCATCCATTGCAACGATCGGTTGCGTTCACCCCCAGCGTCATTGCACTGATTTATCGCCATTTATCTGGGCAAACACTCAACCCCCGATTGACAGGATTTCTGAACGCAACGTAGCTTTCGAGATATACAAAACACGTACTATCGCGAGATGAGGATGACCGTGGAACACACCGTCACGACGCTGCCGACCACGCGCGGGCCCGGCTGTCCCTTCGACCCGCCCGCGGAACTGGTCGAGGCCCAGGAGCACGGTCCCATCAGCCGCTTCACCTTCCCCGACGGGCACCGGGGCTGGCTGGTCACCGGCTACGACCTGGTCAGGGCGGCCCTGGGCGACCGGCGCTTCAGCTCGCGCAAGGAGCTCATGCGCCACCACCCGCTGATCGACTACGGCGACGTCGAGGTCCCTCCCGCGCCGCCCGGCGAGTTCCTGCTCATGGACGGGCCCCGGCACGCGCGCTACCGCAAGCCGCTGGTCGGCAAGTTCACCGTACGGCGCATGCGACAGCTCACCGAGCGCGTCGAGCGGATCACCGCCGACCACCTGGACGCCATGGAGAAGACCGGGCCGCCGACCGACCTGGTGACCGCGTTCGCCAAGCCCATCCCCGCCATCGTGATCTGCGAGCTGCTCGGCGTGCCGTACGAGGACCGGGGGTCCTTCCAGCGGCACGTCGAGTCGTTCGTCAGCGGCGAGACCAGCGACGAGGACCTGATGGCTGCCTACGTCGCGACCCAGGCCTACCTCGCGGAGCTGGTGGCCGCCAAGCGCGCCAACCCCACCGACGACGTGCTCAGCGACCTCACCCACGGCGACCTGACCGACGAGGAGTTGCGCGGGATGAGCCTGCTCCTGCTGGCGGCCGGGCTCGACACCACAGCGAACATGCTGGCCCTGGGCACCTTCGCGCTGCTGCGCAACCCGGCGCAGCTCGCCGCGCTGCGCGCCGACCCCGCGCTCACCGACCGGGCCGTCGAGGAGCTGCTGCGCTACCTGAGCGTCGCCAAGATGTTCATGCGGGCCACGCTTGAGGACGTCGAGCTCGGCGGGCGGACCATCGAGGCCGGGACGACGGTCCTGCTGTCCTACAACACCGCCAACCGCGACCCCGAGCACTTCCCCGACCCCCACGTACTCGACCTGCGCCGGGACGACGGCGGGCACCTGGCCTTCGGCCACGGCGTCCACCAGTGCCTTGGCCAGCAGCTCGCCCGCGTCGAGATGCGCGTCGCCTTCCCGGCCCTGCTGAACCGCTTCCCCACGCTGCGCCTCGCCGTACCCGAGGAAGAGGTAGTCCTGCGCCCGGAGACCGCCGACATCTACGGCGTCAAGAGCCTGCCGGTGACCTGGGACGTGTGACGGCTCAGGCGTCGCGGCGGCGCAGCACGAGGTAGCCGCCCCCGAGCGAGAGCGCGACCCAGAGCACGAGAACGCCCATCCCCGTCCAGGGACCGAAGTCACGGCCGAACCTCGGGTCGCCCTCAGGCCCGGTGAGGTGCATGATCACCGAAGCCGCCTGGTCGGGGAGATACTGGGTCACGGTCTTCAGGCCGGAGATGTTCCCGAGCCCCTGCGAACCGAGGAACAGCAGCGGCATCAGGATCGCGAGCGGCCCCGCAGAACCCCGCAGCATCGTCGCGACCCCCATGGCGAACACGCAGATCAGACCCAGATAGAGCCACGCGCCGACGACAGCCTGCCCCACCCCCGGCGCGCCGATCAAGATACCGTACGGCCCCAGCCCCACCTGGGCGGCGACGAAGGACACGGCCACCGAGACCGCCGAGACGCCCAGGGCCGTCAGCGCCCCGGCCAGCACCTTGCCCGCGTAGAACAGGCCGCGTCGCGGCACCGCCGTCAACGAGGCCGTGATCGTCCCCGAGGTGTACTCGCCGCCGACCAGCAGCACACCGAACACCACCAGGGGAAGCTGACCGCTCTCGTTGGAGGGTGCAGGCCCCGTTCTTCAGGGCGGGGTAAGCCCGGAACCGTCCCGCGTGTCTTGCCGTTCGGCCCACCATGTGTAGGGGACGAGGACGGCTTGGGTTTCGCCGTACTTCTCCACGATGGTGTGCTCCCCGGCCAGGTGCGCCGCTCCGACGCGATGGCCAAGGTTGTCTCGGAGTTCCCGAACGCTCATACGCTCAACCATGATCCCGCAGGGTACCATTGGATATCTTGGGTGTTCCGTGGAGGGAGGTGTTTCATGCTGTCCGGCCGCAGGTATCGGATCGAGTTCACCCCGGCACAGGCCGAGTTCGCCGAACAGATCGGCGGTATTTGCCGGTCGGTGTGGAACACCGGCCTGGAGCAGCGCCGGGAGTATCGGCGGCGCGGCGCATTCATCGGCTACGCCGAGCAGTGCAGGCAACTCGCCGACGCCAAACGGGATTTCGGCTGGCTGTCGGACGCGCCCTCCCACGTGCTCCAGCAGACGCTCAAGGATCTGGACCAGGCGGTCACAACCCACGGGGCCTGGAAGATCCGGTGGCGGTCCCATCGCAGGTGGTCGCCGTCGTTCCGGTTCCCCGACGCCAAGCAGATCGTCGTGCAACAGATCGGCCGCCGGTGGGGCCGGGTGAAACTGCCGAAGCTTGGATGGGTGCGGTTTCGCTGGTCGCGTCCCCTCGGCGGTGTCGTGCGCTCGGCCACGATCACCCGCGACGGCAGGAACTGGTTCGTGTCGTTCCTCGTCGAGGACGGCAAGAGCACTCCCGAGGCGCATCCCGGCCCGGCTGTGGGGATCGACCGGGGAGTGGTGGTCGCCGCGACCACGAGCGACGGGACGTTCCACGACCGGCCGTTCATCACCGGCGGCGAGAGGCAACGGTATCGCCGCCTCCAGCACCAGCTCGCCCGCACCCGTAAGGGCAGCAACCGGCGCAAGCGCGTGGTGGCCAAACTGGGCGCGCTCATGCGGCGGGTCCGCTCCCGCCGCGCGGACTTCAACGCCCAGCTCGCCGCGACGGTCACCGTCCGGTACGGCACGGTCGTGCTGGAAGACCTCACCACGAGGAACATGACGGCCACAGCGAAGGGCACCATCGAGCGGCCTGGCTCTCGGGTCACTCAGAAGTCCGGCCTCAACAGAGCGATCTTGGATAAGGGCTGGTATGGGCTGGAACTCGCGGTGAACAACGCGGCCCGGCACACCGGCAGCAAGGTGATCAAGGTCCCGGCGGCGTACACGTCCCAGACGTGCTCGGCATGCAGGGTGGTGGATGCGGCATCGCGTGAGAGCCAAGCGCGGTTCGCCTGCACCTCCTGCGGCCATGTCGAGCACGCCGACGTGAACGCGGCCAAGAACATCAAGGCCGCCGGGCAGGCGGTCTCAGGACGTGGAGACCTCGCCATCAGGCGGTCTGTGAAGCGTCAACCGCCCCGGCCACGAGCGCGGCAGCATGCCGCGCCAGCGGCACGGGGAATCCCGGTCCTTTAGGGCCGGGAGGAAGTCAAGTCGTTCGGCACCGAGCCCAACGTGGTGCGGGCGCTGCGGGGCGGCGCGGCCGGGTTCGTGCTCAAGAGCTGCACGCCCGACGAGCTGATCCGTGCCGTCAGGGCGGCGTACGGCGGCGACGCCTACCTCTCTCCCCCGGTGACCAGGCTGGTCCTGGACATGGTCACCCCCGCCGAGATCGAACGCGGACGCCGGGCCTCCGAGCTGCTCGGCACACTGGCCCCCCGCGAGTCCGAGGTCCTGCGCCTGCTGGCCGAGGGCATGTCGAACGCCGAGATCGGCCGTGGCCTGTCCATGAGCGAGGCGTCCGTCAAAACCTACGTGAGCCGAATCCTGACCAAACTCAACTGCTCCAACCGCGTCCAGGCGGCCCTACTGGTCAGGGACGCGGGCCACTCCTGATCCCGTACGGCGAAGCCGATCCGTGGAGGCCGTGTGCGCACACCCGCTCCCACGCTGCGAGCCGTACCGCCACGCGCGTCCCGAGTAACCCACTCCGCGAGGCGCGGCCACAGACGTCACACGCCTGTCCCGATAACCCGTTCCGCAGGCCGTACCCCCCCGCTTGTCCCCGTGACCCACTCCGCGATGCGGGCTGTCCCCTCACGCGCGTCCCGGGTGACCCACTCCGCGAGGCGGGCCATAGACGTCACACGCCTGTCCCGGCAACCCATTCTGCGGGCCGTACCGTCACGGTCCGCTCCGCGAGGCGGAGAGTAGACGTCACGTGTCCGTCCCCGTGGTGCGGGCCCGTCCCCTCAACGCTCGTCCCGGCAACCCGTTCCGCAGGCCGTACCTCATACTCATCCTGGTGACCCGCTCTGCGGGCCGTACCGTCGCGGTCCGCTCCGCGAGGCGGAGCGTAGACGTCACGCGTTCGTCCCCGTGATGCGAGCCCGTCCCCTCACGCTCGTCCCGGTGACCCGCTCTGCGGGCCGTACCCCCACGTGATCATCTTCACGGTGTGGGCCGTACCGTCATACGTGTTCGTCCTTCGCCAGCCTGGCGACGACCGGGTGCGGCGCGTCTCCGTGGTCGCCTCGGGTGATCTTTCTGACCTGTTCGCCGTTCCGCCAGATCCACGTCGTCCTGTTCCGCCTGACGTACACCTCGTCCACGTCGGCCGCCAGGGAGTGTGTCACCGCCCACTCCTCGGCCTGCGGCCAGGTGGTTCTGAGGTGCTGGATCTCCAGTTCGCCGTCCTTCGGCACGGTGCCCAGCGCGTATGCCTCGACCGGCCACGGCGCCGCAGGTCGGGGACGCGCGCCCCGCACCGGGACCGTCCACACCAGGGCGCCGAGCGCCACGAACGCGACCATCCCGACCACCACCACGAACCCCACCATGGTCTGCGCCTTCTCCCATCGGGCCATCGCGCGGGGACGCCAGCGGTACCGAGCGAACACCCGGACAACCCCCGAGGTTCCCATCGACCCAAAAAGACGACGCGTTACCGTCTTCTACGATTTATCCATATAAGCCGTAATTTATGTCCACATACAGGTGACCGGTCAGGATTCGAGAAGCGCCCGACCGTGGGCCGTCGATAGCGTGGTTCCCGTCCGACACAGACGATCCACCCAGGAGTGATCATGGCCGACTCTTCCCACCAGGGCATCAAGACCGTGCTGCACCCGGTGACCGACCTCGAGAAGGCCAAGGCGGTCTACACGGCCCTGCTCGGCGTGGCGCCGCAGGCCGACTCCCCCTACTACGTCGGCTTCGACGTCGAGGGCCAGCACATCGGCCTGGTGCCCGCCGGTGGACCGCAGAGCCCGGACTCGCCGGTGGCCTACTGGCACGTGACCGACATCGAGGCCAAGCTCGCCGAGGTGACCGCCGCGGGTGCCACCCTCAAGGAGGCCGCTCACGACGTCGGCGGCGGTCGTCTGGTGGCCACGGTCACCGACCTCGACGGCAACGTCCTCGGCCTCCTCCAGGACTGATGAGCCCCGAACCGCGTTCCCGCGCCCGCCGCCGTCGCGACACCGAGTACCGGCTCGCCCACGACGTCGATCTCTGGGTGGCCAGCGCCTCGGCGGACGGCGTGCCGTACCTCGTGCCGCTGTCCTTCGACTGGGACGGCGAGGCACTGCTGCTGTCCACCCCGGCCGCGAGCCCGACCGGCAGGAACCTGGCCGCCACCCGGACCGTACGGCTCGCACTCGGCCACACCCGCGACGTGTCCATGATCGAGGGCGAGGTCGAGGTCCTGGAGATCGACGCCCTGCCACCGGAGCTGGGAGACCGGTTCGCCGAACGCACCGGCTTCGACCCCCGCGAGTCAACCACGCCGTACCGCTGGTTCAGGGTCGTCCCCCACCGCATCCAGTCCTGGCGCGAGGTCGACGAACTGCGAGAACGCGACCTGATGCGCGACGGCCACTGGCTGGTCTGAATCACCGCGAGACGATGAGGGCGTTGATGTCGCTCTGTCGGTAACGGCGCTGCCCACTCGGCGTCCTGATCGACGGAATCTTCCCGGTGAGCGACCACCGGTTGACGGTCTTGGGATCGACGCCGAAGATGTGCGCCACTTCGCCGGGGGTGAGAAGCCGGTCGGTGGTCTCTCCTGTGGCGAAGGTTCCGTCGGGCGTGGGGGGTTTCTTCTTTGTCCTGTACGGCATGCGTGGCCTTCAGTAGCGGAGGTTGTGGAGGATCTTGTCGTGGCGTGCCAACGCGCTGACCAACCGGCGCAGGCTGGTACGGCCCAGCACGTCCCGAGCCCCGGCTTTGCGCTGGTCGGGCCGCAGCGGGTAGTACCGGATGGCCCACCACCGGGGCAGTCCGGGCAGGTCGCGTTGTTCGTAGCGCCAGCCGGGGTGCGTGCTGACGAGCACGTCGATCAGCCGCCGTTCGAGATCGGTCATGGTCGTCCCTGGTGCGGGAGTTTCAGGAATGGATGGGGCGGGTGCCCGGCCCCGAGCCGGGGAGCACAGACCGGGCACCCTGGAGGAGGACCGGCCTTCCACACGTTGTGGAAGACCGGTGCGCCAGGCGGCTCCCCCTTCCCCAACACGCCCTGCCATGTCCCGACGTGTATGGGAGCCGCCTTGCGAGGTGTGCGGCCCAAGCCCTCCAACCTGAGCCGCACGTTCATGGGGTACGGCGGGCAGAGGACGGGATGATTTCCCCTGCCCGCCGTACCGGCTTAGGAGCGCAGAAGTCTGCGCAGGCCAGGTGGCCGCTGACCGGCCCGCCCGGCCTGGACGGTGACGGCCCGGACGGCATGAGCGGTTCGGGCCTGAAGCGCACGGGCGACGGCCACGGCCCGGATGCTCGGCGGCACCACCGGGAACACCTGAGCGGCCAGCTTGCGGTCCAACTCCTCAACCGACGCGGCCCGCACCAGCGACACGCTTCGAGATCCCGGTCTGTACGGCAGAGCACGCCGATAAGCGCTCCACACCCCGGTCGCCGAGTTGTGGAACACGAGCCAGTCCGGGTGGGCTTGCTGTACGGCCTCGCAACTCCTCACGCCGCCCTCCCCAACGACTCAGAGAGCGGCATCCGCAGGATCAGCAGCGTCTCGGTCTCGCGCATCCGCTGCTCCAAGCCTTCGGCGGTGGCGTCACTGATCATCACCGGTTGCGGGGAAGGCCAAGCGCACAGGCCGAAGAAGCGGCGCATGCTCAGGCTGTAGAGCACCGACCATCCCGGCGAGATGCTTCCCAACACCTCAGCCTCCGCCCGAGCCGGGCCGTCCCACACCCGCCGATACACCGGGGTGTGCGCCTGCCCGTCGCGGTGGCGTCCTGCGGGCCGGGAGCGTCCGATCACGAGGCCGCCCCCTCCTCCGCGCCGGAGCCCGCCGCCAGACGGGCCAGGTGGTCGGCGATCTGACGGGCCGCCTCCTCGGCCTGCTCCACCGGCACCTGAAGCGCCCGCTCGTTCCGGTGCTTCCAGAAGTAGATCCGCTCCCGACGATCGGTCCAGATGACAACCTCCCGCCCCGGGACCTCCACCCGGGGAGCACCGTCCTCACACACGAACACCGTCTCCACCCGCAACCGAGCCAGCAAACTCTGCAGGTGACGCAGCTGAGGCGCCTTGGGGTCGTAGAACCCCTCGCTGAACTTCCGGCGCAGAGCATCGGTCATGGGCGTATTGAGTGGAAACACGGTGAACTCCTTGGGTGAGGCAGCCCCAGGGGGCACTTGTCGACACAACGAGAAACGGGCTGGCGGGGAAGTAGCGGCTCTGGTGCCCCCGCATCGGGCGAGGGCTGTTCCTTTCATCCGGATTTGCGCTGATAGATGGTCGTCTTGGTATTTCTTCGGAAGGAATTACTCGCCTGGCCTCACGCAGCCGAAAGGAGATAAATGTCCTAAGTTTCCCGCTGCTCGCGTCGCTTGTTGCCAGGCGCATGCAGCATCTGCCATTTGACGGCACTATGGAGGGGCGCTCGTGCGTGCCCACAGCGTGCCCCCATGCTGACCGAAAAGGATCCCCCGGTGGAAGCACCCGATCTACCACTTCCGGACCTACTGAAACACCTCCGCGAAGCTGCCGGAATGACACAGGCGGAGGAGGCGGAAAGGTTGTGTGCCCACACCGGCACCTGGACCCTCACCCGGCACGAGGTCGGCAGATGGGAACAGGGCCGCGTCAGGCCAGGCGCGTGGCTGCCCGCCCTCGCGCAAGTCCTCGGCGTGGAACTGAATCTCCTGGAGAGAGCACCGTCCAAGAAACTTGCGGTCCCTTCGTATGCTGGTCCGAGTAACGACTCGGAACAGGAGAGTGAGTTGCTGCGCCGCACACTTCTCGCAGGCATCGCGGGAGTAGGCGTGTCTGCGGTCGCGCCTCTTGAAGGACTGGAGCAACTACGCACGGTCGTTGACCGCCGTACGGGCGTCTCGGTTCTCGCCGAGTGGGAAGAGATCGCATGGGAGTACGGCCTGCAGATGGCAGGGCGTCCGCCGTCAATGGTGATTCACGATTTGTCGCTGGACGTTCTCGCATTTCAGCAGGCCATGGATCGTGCTCCCAGCCACGAAGCGGGGCAGTGGAGATTCCTCAACGCGCGGTTCACGTTTCTCATGGCCGACACCCTCGGCTCAGCGGGACGCGGCCGGGAGTCTCGCCACTGGTGGGCGTCAGCACGGCGCGCGGCCGAACAGACCGGAAATCGTCACACTATGGCGTTGGCCCATGCCTCAGAAGCCGTTCAAGGGCTGTACGAGGACCGCCCGCTCGCATTGGTGCTGTCCCGAGTGAACACCGTGCTTGACCTTATGGAAGGTCGGCCATGCCAGGCCATGGCCAGAGCGCTCGGCGCCCGCGCGCACGCTCTGGCTCTCGCGGGGGATCATGCTTCGGCCTATGCCGCTCTCGATGAGCAGGCCGACGTTTTCGACGCTCTACCTGATGAGGTCACCCGCAACCAGTTGTCTTACGCCATGGACGGATGGCCACTGTTTCGGCTTTTGCATACTCGATCCCTGGTCTATGCCTTGTGCGGTCACCCGCGCACCGCGCAGGCTCAGCAAGAAGCGCTCGCCGCTCATCCCGTGGGACGTCCTCGCCAGACTGCTCAAGTACGGTTGCACGAGGCGATCTCCGCCGTGCGGGGCGGTGACGTTGACGACGGCCTGGAGTATGCCCGTCGCGTCGTGACCGAACTTGGTTCGAATGTCAACAGATTCGTGCTGCGTACTGCGGCGTTGGTCGCCGACGCGGCTCCTGCCACAGCTCAGACCCATGACGCCGTGCTCGACTACCGCCGCCAGTTCGCCCTGTCCCGAGGAGAAAGCTGATGGGTTTGGAGTTTCGTCGTGTGACCGGCGAAGCCGCTGCTCAAGTGCTCGACGAGCGGCACGTGGAGCTGTATCTCGCCACGCGTGCCGAACCGCCTTACCTGTCCGGTCCGCTCTACCAGCCCGACCGATACCTGGAGCGCACCGGCCGCCAGGTCAAGCGGCCGGGCTTCACCGCGGTGTCGGCCGAGGACGGACCAATCCTGGTCGGGTTCGCGTTCGGAGTTCCGCTGGCGAGCTGGTGGGGTGGGCATGCCACCCCCGCCCCACCGGAAGTCACCGAAGCATCCAGCCTGTTCGCCGTGATCGAGTTGAACGTCTGCCAGGACCACCGCAACCAGGGCATCGGCAGGAAGCTTCTCGATGAGCTTCTGACGGGTCAGGAGGCACCGTACGCGACGGTGCTGGCCAACCCAGCGGCTCCGGCCCACGACATGTACCTGCGATGGGGATGGCGAAAGGTCGGCACCGTACAGGCCACACCCGACGCCATGGTCTCCGACGCCCTGATCCGAAAACTGCCCGGGTAGTCCGCTCGGGAAAGTTCCCTGACCGACACCGCCGAACTCGCTCTGATGCGCTTCGAGCGTGCCTCCGCGCTGTGAAAGGCGCCCACGGGTTCGGCACGCTCCTGGCTCCCCAAGCCCTGAAGCCCGCCAAAGGACTCGCAGATGACCACGGCCCGAGTTCTGCTCCAGGAGTACGTCGCCAGCGGATCGTTGATGCAGGTGGCAACCCTCACCGGCGAGGGCGATCCTCGGGTGTGCAGCGTCTGGTACGACCCGCACTTCGCCCCTGACGTGCTGCGGTGGATCTCCCGCCATGACCGCGCCCACAGCCGGGCCATCACGAAGGACGCGCGGGTGGCCGGTGCGATCGTCGCCATCCCTCTGGACGGGCTTGGGCAGACGGTACGCGGTGTGTCCTTCACCGGACAGGCCCGCCAACTTCCCACCGAGGGCATCGACCAGGAGATCACCGACTTCGTCACCCGCTGGCCGGCCGCCGCAGGAGCCCTGGACAGGGAGAAACTCGCAGCCGGACACACACCGACACGGTTGTACGAGGTCACGGTGACCGAGTGGGTGCTGTTCGACGAGGAGAACTTCCCCGACCAACCCCGACAGGTGATCGCCTGTGAATGACCTACAAGGTGGCGTGGACGACGGAAAGACCGCGTGACATCCGCTCGGGTGACTTCCAGCAGCTAAAGACTCGCGATATGGAATTGCCGCCCGTCAACAGGGTGATCCATGAAGGAGCGACTTCGGGAATACACGCCGAACTGCGGATTACCATGCCCGATACCTGGAAATAGCCAACGACCCAGCCGAACATCCGTCAAAGCTATCTGCCTCTACCAAGGAAAATGGATGAGCGACGACACCGACGACGAGCAGATTCCCGCTGTCACCGCGTTCGTGGACACCGCGGCCCCGCCGCCCGATGAGCCGACCGCTCATCTCATCTTCGGCACCTACCAGACCCAACCGGCCGAGATCGCGGCCGAGCGGTATTACCGTGGGCTCGCCCCGCTGATCATCGCGACCGGGGGCGTCAACCGCCACAACGGCGTCGTCGAGGGGACCATGTTCCACCGCCTCCTCCTCGAACGCGACGTCCCCGAGGCGGCGATCCGCTACGAGGACCGCTCCGCCAACACCTGGCAGAACGTCGAATTCGCGCTACCACTCCTGCACGAGGCGTTGGAGAGCGGACTGACCATCACGGCCATCTGCAAGTGGTATCACCGCCGCGCGGTCCACATCCTGAAAACCCTCGCACCCGAGATCGGCGCCCTCCACGTCATCACCTGGGACCCCATCTACGCCGGGCAGCCGGTCACCCGTACTGACTGGCCCCATATCCCTGACGGCAGACGCCGAGTGATCCGTGAATGGCAGGAGGTGCCCCGGCGCGTGGCCGAAGGCAGCTTCACGGACGCGAAAATCATCGACGGAGCCTGGCACTGAACAGAGAACAATGAGCCACCCCGGTATCGGTTCTCCTCTGGAACTTCGCTGACCAAACGAAGGCGCCTCGCGATGTCCCAGCCCTCGCACAAGGCCTTATCTGACTGATCGTCACGGTGACGGATGAGGGCCAGGACATGACCCGAATCCTGCCTGAGGACGGAGCCCGCATCTTGGCCCTGTCGGAGACACCATGACGCGGTGCTCACGAACGCATTCACCCCCCTGGCTTCACCTTCGGGAAACTGATAGGAAAGCGTCGTTGGACACGACCGCCCTCCCAAAGACGATCAACGCTCTGACCTGCGCTTCTGCACTACCGCCGGACTGCTGCAAAAACAGGGCCTCCTGCTCTCACAGCGGTAGGCCCGACCTGGGGCTTTACCCTCGGGTCGCTCATCACCCTGAAGGGTTCGCAACGGGGCGACGGTCAGCCGGTCAAGGACGGCGTAGGCGTCGCTCATCACCCTGAAGGGTTCGCAACGTGTTCAGGTCGTCGGCCCCGGGCATAAGGGAGCGCAAGTCGCTCATCACCCTGAAGGGTTCGCAACGGGCGGTTCAGGAGGTTGGCCGACGTCTGTTGGGCAAGTCGCTCATCACCCTGAAGGGTTCGCAACGTGGCCTGCTGCTTGCGGCGGGCTCGCCACGCGGTCACCCGGGTCGCTCATCACCCTGAAAGGTTCACAACGCAGGCCGTACGTCCAGGACGGTCTTGGGACTGTCCGTCGCTCATCACCCTGAAGGGTTCGCAACGTGCGGCGGCTCATGCCCTCTCCCCCCGCACGGCCAGGTCGCTCATCACCCTGAAGGGTTCGCAACGGGGCGCCCTGGGCGAGGACGGCGTCCTGTACTGGACGTCGCTCATCGCCCTGAAGGGTTCGCAAGGTAAGGATGTCGAGCCGTCCCACGAGCCATCGAACAAGGACCGCAAGGGTCAAGGAGCGAGGGTGATGGTGGTGGGGATGCCTTGGCGGGTCATTTTGGCGTAGGGGCAGAGGGCCGTGGCCTGGGATAGGAGGGGGGCGGCCTGGGCGTGGTCGACTTCGGGCCAGGTTATGACGAGGTCGGCGTGGAGTTGGTAGCCGCCGTCGGCGGGGTCGCGGCCGAAGGCGACGGTCGCCTTGACCGTGATCGGCTCCGGGTCGAGGCGGTGTTGACGGGCCAACAGGCTGAGGGCGCCGTGGAAGCAGGCGGCGTACCCGGCGGCGAAGAGTTGCTCGGGATTCGGGCCCGTGGTGTCGCCGCCCAGTTCCTCGGGCATGCGCAGCTCCAGGTCAAGGGAGCCGTCGGCGGAACGGGCCCTGCCGGTGGCCCGGCCGTGGGCGGAGCTGCCGCCGCTCACCTCGACGCTCGTGACGTAGAGCGGTTTGAACGCGGAGCCGCTGTAGTCGTGCTCCGTGGACAGTCTCGGGTCGTTCACCGTACGGCCTTTCGGTGGTGCGGGCACGCCGGTCATGGACGGTGCCAGGGTTGCAACTTGTCGGGGTTCAGCACGATCCACACTGCGGTGACCATGGCTCCGGCGACGCTCATGCCGACCACCGCCACGGCCTGACCCGCCTGACGCAGCACCAGGCCCGTCCTGCCGTTCACGGACTCGGCAGTCACCTCGGTACCGGGCTGACCGGCCAGCAGGGCTATGACGAACCGGGCTACCGAGTCCGCCCCATAGACGGGATGTACGGCGGCGCGTAGTTTTCCTCCCCCGTCGCTGACGGCTGTCGCGCCCGTGGTCAGGATCTCCCCCAGCGCCGTCACGTCTCCCAGGGCACAGACCTCGGCGAACCGCCGTACGACACGGTCATCCCCGTCGAGCACCGCCCGGTTCGATCCGGCCTGGTGGCGCGCGAGGCCGCTGGCGAACTCGGGCCGGGGCACGGGCCCGGCGACAGAACCAGGCTGCCGTGCCGTACCGGAAATGCCTGGTTGTGGCATGTCGCCAGGACTGACAACAGGCCCGGGAGGCCAGGCCGTACTGGAAATATCTGGATGTGGCATCCCACCCGGGCCCACGACAGACTCGGGGGGCCGGGCCGTACCGGAAGCGCCTGGTTGTGGCGTGTCACCGGGGCCCGCGACAGGTCCGGGAAGCCCGGTCGTACCGGAAATATCTGGTTGTGGCATCCCACCGAGACTGACAACAGGCCCGGGAGGCCGGGCCGTACCGGAAATGGCTGGTTGTGGCGTGTCGCCGGGAGTTCCGGAGGGCTGCGGCACGCCACCGGAGACGTCGGCGGCATCGGGAATGCCGGGGAGCTGCGGGATGACATCGGGGCCGACGATGGACCGGGCTGTACCGGAAGTGGCGAGGAGGTCGAGGCAGATGCTTCCGGCTACCTTTGTGAGCCAGGCTCGGGGGATCGTGATCTTGGTGCGTTCCTCGTCGGTGAGGGTGTACCAGCGGCGGTAGGTTTCCTGGACTATTCGGTCGGCCATGGTCTCCGAGCCGAACATCCAGCGGGCGATCTCGATCAGGTGCCGGCGTTCGTTGAGCATCTCCGCCAGCGTCCCGGCGCTCACCTCAGCCATGGTTCGCCCCGTGACCGTTCGAAGGCGTTGAGTTTGGCCGGGTTGACGACCCACAGGACGTGGTGGATGCCCTCCGGGGAGGCGTCGATGGTGAGGAAGGTGACGCCTCGGCTGCGGGGGACGAGCACCCCGGCGCGGCCGTTCGCCTCGACCCATCTGATGTCGGTTCCCGGCCAGTAGCGTGGCGCGTACGTGCCGATGAACCGCGCCACGCGGTCGCCGCCCAGGATGGGGAAGCGCGCCGATCCCCTCATGCCGCCGCCGTCGGAGGAGCTGACGACGTCCGCCGCGAAGAGGTCTTCGAGGGCGGCGATGTTCCCGGTCTCGGCGGCGGTGAGGAAGACCTTCAGCAGGCGCCGGTGCTCCGACCTGTCGATGGACTCGCGGCGGGCGGCGGTCAGGTGTTTGCGAGCGCGGCTCACGAGCTGGCGAACGTTGACCGGGCTGAGCTGGAGGATCTCCGCGATCTGTGGATAGGGGTAGACGAACGCCTCACGGAGCACGTAGGCGGCCCGCTCGGTGGGGGTCAGCCTCTCCAGCAGCAACAGGAAGGCGAGTTCGAGTGCTTCGCCCCGTTCCGCGCCCAGGGTGGGGTCGAGACTGGTGTCCACGGGTTCGGGAAGCCAGGGTCCGATGTAGGACTCGCGGCGCGAACGTGCGGACTGGATGACGTTGATGGCCAGTCGTGTGGTGATCAGGGCCAGGAAGGCCGGGGGATTCTCGATGGTCTCGCGGTCGGTCTTCTGCCAGCGCAGCCAGACCTCCTGGAGGATGTCCTCGGCCTCGGTCACGCTGCCGAGCATCCGGTAGGCGATACCGAACAGGCGGGGACGCATCTCGACAAAGGCGGAAGCGACCTGTTCCAGAGATCGGGATTCTGTACGCATGTTCACCCTTGCCTTCACTACGTCGGCGGTAGTTCGTCCACATCGGTCCCGGTCGAAATCACCTACGTTCCACCATCGCACCGAGGTCGCCGGGGACCCGGGTCAGGGCCTCCACCGCGTCGAGCAGGCCCCCTCCTCGCGTTCGACGTCCGTCGGGCCGAACAGCCATTCGGTGACCGGCAGCCCGGCCAGCTTCTCGGGATGACTCGCCTCGGCCCGGGTCAGCTCAACCTGGACCTCGGCCCAGAGCTCGTGTATGGCTGGCCGGGCCGTACGGCGTCGCGGGCCGTGTCACCCGGCCTGTGCCGTACGGCCAAGCCAGTCGCGGTAGCGGATCTTGCCGAGAGTGGCGCCGTCACCGGGAACCAGCGTCCGTTCCTCCAGTTCGCTGCCGAAGTAGCGCGCGTGCGGGTCGGTGACGACCTGGCGTGGATCGCCCCATCCGGCCAGGGCGTCACGGAAGAACTCATCCATCCGGAACCGCTCGGGACCGCCGATCTCGACCCGGCCGTTGAGCGGCGTGCCCACCGCGACCCCGCCGACCGCCTGGGCGACCTCGTCCCCGGCCATGGGCTGGAAGGACACGGGGGCGATCCGCACGGTGTCGCCGTCCGTCGCCTCGTCGGCGATGTGCCGTACGAACTCGAAGAACTGGGTCGCGTGGACGAGGGAGAACGGGATCGACGACTTCTCGATCAACCGCTCCTGGGCGATCTTCGCCCGGAAGTAGCCGTTCTCCGGCAGCCGTTCCGTCCCCACCACCGACACCGCGACGTGGTGACCAACCCCGGCCACCGCCTCCGCGGCCAGCAGGTTGCGCGTGGAGGTCTCGAAGAACTCCATCACCGCGGTGGGCTCGAACGACGGCGAGTTCGACACGTCCACCACCACCTGCGTGCCGGCCATCACCTCCGCGAGCCCCTCGCCGGTGAGGGTGTTGACCCCGGTGCTCGGCGCCGCCGCCACGGCCTGGTGACCGTGCTCCCCCAGTTTCGCCACGAGCTTCGACCCGATCAGGCCGGTCCCGCCGATCACGACGATCTTCATAGCAGCCCCTCTCCGCGTGCCAACCGGTCACCAGCTAAGACAGGGCAGCCTCCGGACCTGTGACAGCTCCCGCGAAAAACTTTTCCCGGCTATGTGGTCGTACGGCGCCCGCCCGCGGAGGCCATCCCGAGCCAGGTGTGCGGGTTGCCCTCCCAGCACCAGCCAAGCTTGGGGGTGTGCTGGCTGATCCAGAGCGCCGGGACGCGGCGGTCGCCGGAGCGGGAACCACCGAGGGAGAAGCACTTGTTCTTGGCCAGGACCTCGGGGAACTGGGTGATCACCGCGATGCCCTCCTCGATGGTGATCGGGGTGCGTCCCCTGGTCCTGATGGTGTTCATGGCGTCGCGGGGCACGGCGCCGCAGAACTCCTCACCGCGCTCGACGTCCAGCAGCAGGTAGGCGGTCTGGTCGTCGGAAAGGCCGGTCTCCCCGGTGGCGACGAACCGCTCCAGGGAGCCGGGCTCGAAGGAGCGGTCGACGAAGCCCGGCTTGGTCTTCCCGTGCACGGTGGTGCGCGGCATCATCTGCTCGATCGGGACGACCTGGCGGGTGACCACGAGCACGAAGGGAAGCCGCCCGGTGTCGGGCTCGCAGGTGACGCTCCCGAGCTCCGTGGCGAGGTCGCGCAGAGGAGCGACCAGAGACCGAAGCTGCTCCGCCGTCGCCGAGTCCTCCAGTTTGACCAGGTTGTGGACCTGGCGGTCGAATTCCGCGCCTGCGGCGATCGTAGTCATGGGGTCCTCTCATCGCACCGTCACAAACTTCGTACGGTGGTAAACTTAGCCCAAGGATCCAGAGAGTGTCAACATAAAGATGCGACGATGGTAAGATTACGTCCATGGCTACCCAGGCATCCGCGCCGACGACCGGGCTGCGCGAGACGAAGAAGCAGGAGACCCGGCAGCTCATCTCCGACCACGCGACCAGGCTGTTCATCACCCAGGGCTTCGAGCAGACGACCATCGCCGAGATCGCCGTCGCCGCCCGCGTCGCCAAGAAGACCGTCACCAACTACTTCCCCCGCAAGGAAGACCTGGCCCTGGACCACCAGGAGGAGTTCGCCATCTCCCTGGCCCACGCCGTCGCCACGCGACACCCGGGAGAGTCGGCCCTGGCCGCGCTACGCCGCACCTTCGCCGAGGCCGTGAACGCCCAGAACCCGGTCGCCGGGTTCTCCGGTCAGGAGTTCGCCCGCATGGTCGCCGACAGCCCCACCCTGGGCGTCTGCCTGCGCGGCCTGCACGACCAGCGCGAACACCACCTCGCCCTGGAACTCGCCAAGGCCACCGGCGCCCAGCCGTACGACATCACCGTCCAGACCGCGGCCGGGCTGCTGAGCACCGTCCACCGCGTGCTGTTCCAGCGCATCCAGACCCTCACCCTCGCCGGACACCCCAACGACGAGATCGCCAACGTCATCGCCGCGGAAGCCACCCAGGCCTTCCACCTCCTGGAACCCGCCCTGTCCGGCTACGCCTCCTCGCCGACCCCGGAGTAGGACCGTAAGCACGTTTCGTACGGTCCTCTACGGTGACGGTCCATGAGAATCTGCGTGGTTGGTGCCAGTGGCTTCCTCGGCGGCGAGCTCGTACGGCAGGCCGCGACCGGCCATGTCGTCGGCGCGACCTATCTGAGCCGCCCGGGGGCGACGGCCGGGGTCGATTGGCTGCCGCTCGACGTCCGCGACCGTACGGCGGTGGCCGACCTGATCAGGGATTTCGCCCCCGACGTCGTCGTCAACGCGGCCTACAACCAGTCGGACTGGACGGCGACGGCCCTCGGCGCCGCCCACGTGGCCGACGCGACCCGCTCCTGCGGCGGACGCCTGGTGCACGTCTCCAGCGACGCGGTCTTCTCCGGCCGGGCGGTCACCTACACCGAGGACTGCGTCCCCGACCCGATCACCCCGTACGGCGCGGCGAAGGCGGCGGCCGAGGTGGCCGTGCAGGCGATCGACCCCTCGGCCCTGATCGCCCGGACATCACTGATCATCGGCGACAGCGGCTCCTCCCACGAAGAGCTGGTGCACGCCCTGGCCACAGGTCGGAAGCAGGGATTCCTGTTCACCAACGAGGTGCGCTGCCCGGTGCACGTCTCCGACCTGGCCTCGGCCCTCCTGGAACTCGCGGCCTCCAACCGCTCGGGAACCCACCACGTGGCCGGACCCGACGCGATGTCACGCCACGACCTCGGCCTCCTCATAGCCCACCGCGACTCCCTCAACCCCGCACACCTCCCCTCCGGTCTTGCTCCTTCCTCTCGTCCTCTGGACGTCCGTTTGAACTGTGTCCAGACCCAGAAACACCTACGAACCAGGCTGCGGGGGGCGAGGGAGTTCTTGCGATAACCCCGCGTCGCGGGGAGCACAGTTCCGTAGCCGGCCAGCCGCGACTCGTTCGGGGACCATCCCCGCGTGCGCGGGGAGTACCCTCGCCGACCTGCGGGTTTATCGGCGAGGAACGCTGAAAATCATCACTTTCATTGAGTTGGACATTTCAGGCGCATCAGCAAAGTTCGGTAGGACGACATCGATCGCAGGATGGAGAAGGCCATCAACAGCATGGGGCCTGACCTGGTACGGGAGGGCCGGGCCGTACGGTATGACGTCCGGTCCAGGTTAGAGAAGTACAGTTATGATAACTGTACTTCTCTAACCTCCAAGGGCAGCGGGAAGCCCCTGACCTGCTCGATCACGGCCATGTGTGGTCAACACGAGTCGATTTCGAGACGACGCGCGATCGAGCCGTCGCCGTACTGCCCCGAAAGCACCTTTCGCGCTTACCGGTGAGCGGAGTCTCGAACGGCACAGCCCTACTCCCGGATGTGGCGCACGAGGGTGGATGGTTCGCCGAGCCACGGATGCTGGTGGCCTTCGGTGGTGATGGTCAGTCCGAACTGCTCGTGGCCTGGTTTGCCCTGCTCGGTCCACCAGCGGTAGGCCGTCTCGACCTCGTTCCACAGGCTGCGTGGGCCTCCCTGGTAGACGCGGGAAGCCGAAGGGGTCTCCTCGTCGAAGTAGGCCGCCGCCCAGGACAGGTCGCCCAGGCCGTATATCCACATGGTCATGGTGCCTCGGGGGCTGCGGCCATGGGCGTGGACGCAGTCGGGCACCAGCAGGCCGAGCACGAAGTCGACGGCGGCGTAGTCGTCCTCGGGCAGGACGTCGGACGCGGTGAGTGAGGTGGTGGACTCGCGGGTGTCAGCGGGCCAGCCGTCGGGCAGATAGTCCCGGTGCCGGGGCCACTCCCCGCGCTGGGAGCGCACGTGCATGAACCGGGTGGCGCCGACGAAGTGGCCGCTCGCGGTGCCGTCGTCGTTCACGACCAGTCGCACGAGGGCGGTCTGCCCGGTGAAGATCGGCCCCCACGGCATCACCAGCACTCCACCGGGCCGGGTCTGGTCGATCCAGGCCCGTGGAACCTCCCGCACGCCCGCCGTCACGAGCACCCGGTCGTACGGCGCGCCGTCCGGCCAGCCGAGCAGGCCGTCGCCGACAACGAGCTCGGGGTGCCACCCGGCGGCGTCCAGCGCCTCCCGCGCCGCCTTGGCCACCGCCTCGTCGATCTCGACCGAGACGACGTTCGTCTCACCGAGACGGGCCGACAGCAGGGCGGCGCACCAGCCGGTGCCGGTGCCGATTTCGAGCACCTTCGCGCCGTCGAACACCAACAGCTCCCGGAGCATGTCGAACACCACCCCGGGCATCGAACCTGAGCTGGTGGCCAGTTCGCCGCGCTCCAGGCCGGTGTGGTCGCCGTCGTCCCACTGGGTGACGATGGACACGTCCGTATCGGCCCACCGCTGCCATTCTTCAAGATCGTCGGTCCTGGAGACCACGACGCGCTCCCCTTCGGCGGAAGGCCACATCACCTCGGGCAGGAACAGCCCCCGGGGAACGGCGTCGAAGGCGAAAGCCCAGTCGGGGGCCATCGCGCCGGAGGACAGCAGACGTTCCCGCAGGCTCCGCCGTCCCGGCCCCATGTCGCTCACTTCGAACGGGGCTTCGCGTGCTTGCCGCCATCAGGACGGGTGTCGGACATCTCCTTCGTGATCTTCGGCGGCTCGAACTCCTCTTCCCTCTCCTGAGGCTTTCCGGCGTGATCACCCATTGCCTTCTCCTTTCTCGCCAACTCTCCGTAACCATAGCCTCACCATCTGGAATCGGGAAGGGTTAATCGCTTTCTTCCCCCGACCGAAGGAAAAGCCGTCCCCGCGTTTGTCGGCCACCTCCCGAACGCATAAGGAGCATCCCGGATGACCTGGCGTTTTGATCGTGAGTGGGATAGGCGACAAGCGCTTTCATCGAGTTGGACATTCAGCGGAATGGCGACGGCCTGCCGTACAGAAAAATGAGGTGGCAGGGGTGCGGTGGGTGAAGGGAGAATTCCGAAGTCGATTTCTTGGAGGGTGTGGATGGTTCGGCCGTGGCGGCTTCAGTCGCAGGGGTATGTGGCTCTGTTCGGAGGGTGTCTCCCGGTCACCGTGATCGCGCTGATCAACGCCGCCCGGCTCGGGGTGTCCGTCAGGGGCAAGGTGGTCATCGTCTGCCTCGGGCTCACCGGGGTGATCCTGAGTGTCGTCGTGGCCGTGAACCTCGGGGTCGAGGCCTATCGCTGGCCGAGCAGTCTCATCGCCGTGGTCGTCAACATCGTCCAGGTCGGGGTGCAGCGGCCGTACGGTCCTGATCCTCTGCTGCTCTCCCGAGGTGGGGATCGAGCGCCGATGTGGGTTCCCGGCGCGGTCGCGGTCATCGGCGGGCTGCTGTTCGATGGGGTGGTCGAACTGTGGATCAGAGCATGATTGTGAAGGAGTGCCGGGTATGAAGGCGGATCTGCACCGTTACCTCCGGGAGGCCAGGGAGGCCATCCTGTGGAAGCTCGACGGGCTGTCGGAGTATGACGCCCGGCGGCCGTTGACGCCTACCGGCACCAACCTGCTCGGGCTGGTCAAGCATCTGACCGGGGTCGAGTACGGCTACTTCGGCGACACCTTCGGGCGACCGTACGACGAGAAGATGCCCTGGATGTCCAGGGAGGCCGAGCCCAACGCGGACATGTGGGCCGACGAGAGCGAGACCCGCGAGGGGATCGTCGCGCTCTACCGCAGGGCGTGGGCGCACGCGGACGCCACGATCGACGCGCTCACGCTGGACGCCACCGGACGGGTGCCGTGGTGGCCGTCGGAGAGCAATGAGGTCACGCTGCACCTGATCCTGGTCCACGTGATCGCCGAGACCAACCGGCACGCCGGGCACGCCGACATCGTCAGGGAGCTGGTCGACGGGGCCGCCGGGCTGCGGGCCGAGAGGGACAACATGGTGCCGGGCGACCAGGCGTGGTGGGCGGGTTACCGCGACCGGCTGGAGAAGGTGGCACGTGAGGCCGGTCAGGGCTGATATCTGAGCCCGTCGATGACGAGTGAGAAGAGATGCTCGCGCCGGGCCGCGAGGGAGGGCGCCTGCTCGGCGATCCAGCTGACGGCGTTGACCAGCGCGAACAGGTCGGTCCCGTCGACGTCGGGGCGGATGAGCCCGGCGTCCTGGACGTTCCTCAGCAGGCGGCTCCCGGCCTGCCGCATCGCCAGACACGAGGCGTGCAGGGAGGAGTTCTCGTCGCCCAGCGTCGCCATCATCGAGGCCGCGAGCCCTCGGTAGGCGGTCGCGCCGACCACGAAGGCACCGAGCCACTCCGTCAGGGCGTCCTCGGGCGAGTGGGTGGCCTCAAGGGAGGCCGCCCTGGCGGCGAGACGGTCGAACCTGTCGCGGAGCAGCGCTTCGAGCAGTTCGTCGCGGTTGGGAAAGTGCCGGTAGAGCGTGCCGAGACCGACCCCGGAGCGGCGGGCGATGTCGCGCAGTGAGGCCTGGGTCCCCTGCTCGGCGACGACGGCCTGCGCCACCTGAAGGATGCGCGCACGATTGCGCTGCGCATCAGCACGCTGGGCGCGGGGTGCCGGGGCGGCCGTCGGCTCATCCGGCTGGAGGCGGGGGGCCGGGGCGGCCGTCGACTCATCCGGCTGGGCGCGGGGGGCCGGAGCATCAGCCCTCGGCCCCTCCGGCTGGACGCGGCGTGCCGGGGCGTCGATCGTTGGCTCATCCGGCTGGGCGTGGGGTGCCGGAGGGGTGGGCTCTGGTTTCTCCGTCACCGGGCCATCCTAGGACCCACTTCGCGAACCCTCCCATCAGCCGTGACCGGCTGAACAACTCCCTGCGGTGTCATCGCCCTCCCCTGTACGAACGTCCGGTGCCGGAGCGACCTCACCGTCGCGAGGCCCTGCCGTACAGACCCCAGAAATCGGAGCATCGCTCCACTTGCTGTTCCGGAGCGGTGCTCCGTATATTCGGAGCAGTGCTCCGCATACTAGCCGGTGAGGAACAGCCATGCCCAGAGAGACGATGATGGCCGTGCGCGTGCACGCGTTCGGCGGCCCCGACGCCCTGACCTACGAGGAGGTCCCCCTTCCCGAGCCGGAACCGGACGAGGTGCTGGTCCAGGTGCACGCGGCCGGGGTGAACCCGCCCGACTGGTACGCCCGCAGGGGATTCCTGAACATTCCCGAGGAGATGCGTCCCGCACTGCGCCTGCCCTACACCCCGGGTTCGGACGTCTCCGGCGTCGTCGCCGCCGTCGGCCGGGAGGTCACCGAGTGGCGTGAGGGTGACCCCGTCTTCGGGCTGGTGCGCTTCCCCAACCTGAACAACGGCGGCAAGGGCTACGCCGAGTACAGCACGGCGCCCGCCTCCCACCTCGCCCGCAAACCGGACACGATCGACCACGTCCAGGCGGCCGCGGTACCGATGGCCGGACTGACCGCCTACCAGTTCCTGTTCGATCTCGTACGGCTCGCGCCCGACAGGAACGTCCTGGTCAACGGTGCCGCCGGGGGTGTCGGCCACTTCCTGGTGCAGTTGGCCAAGTCCAGGAACGCACACGTCACCGGGGTCTCCTCGGGACGGCACGAGGAGTTCCTGCGCGGGCTCGGCGTCGACCGGTTCGTCGACTACACGGCCACCTCCGTCGCGGAAGCCGTACAGGACGTTGATCACCTCTTCGACACGGTCGGTGGGCCGCACGGACACCGGTTGCTGCCGACGGTCAGGCCGGGCGGCACGATCAGTCCCGTCTTCTACGGCGAGTACCACCGGGACCGCGCGGCCGAACTGGGCATCACCTTCGTCTCCGGCCAGGTGCACTCCGATGGACGGCAGATGGCCGAGCTGGCCCGCCTGATCGACGCCGGTCACGTGCGCGTCGGGATCGACAGCGTCTTTCCGCTCGCGGACGCCTCGAAGGCACACGAACGCGCCAAGCAGGGACACATCCAGGGCAAGATCGTCCTGCGGGTCCGCTAGCTCAGCTGTCCCGCCGTACGGTGGCCACCCAGGCGGCGCCGACGAACACGACGGCCCAGGCCAGGAGCACCCAGAATCCGGCGGTACGGCTGAGCGCCGGGCCCGTGGAGGTGCCGAGGAAGCTCAGCGTCGCCTCGTGCGGCAGCAGCCGTACGAGACCGGGAAGCAGGCCCGCCAGCATCGGGGAGACCAGGACGGGCAGGGCGAGCAGTACGGCCAGCGGGATGACGGCAGTCCTGGTCAGGACCGCGAACCCGCCCCCGACCAGGCCGAGCAGCAGATAGGCCGTCATCTCGGCGGGCAGGCTCCCGGCCGCGTGCCGTACGAGAAGGCCGGGGAGCAGCAGCACCGGCGCCGCCACGATGGTCGTCCCCGCGCTTGCCAGGAGCTTGGCCAGGAGGAACCGGTTGCGGTCGGGCGTCGCGAGGAGGCTGATCCGGAGCTCCCTGCCCGCGGCGAAGACCGGGACGGCGAGGAAGGCATAGACCGGGGCCAGCATGACGGTGCCGAGCTGGGAGACGGCGACCTGTCCGTCCGAGGTGGCGACGCGCACGGTGTCGGTGGCCGCCAGCAGGCCGAGCAGCGTGTTGGCGGCCAGGGTGACGGCCAGCGCGATCCAGGTCGCGGGCAGAGTGCGGATCCTGGTGAACTCGGCCCTCATCGCGCGTCCCTCCTGGCGAGCAGGAAGGCGGCCACGGCCGTGGTCACCAGGGGCCAGGCGACCAGCACCGCCATGGCGTGTACCGGGCTCGCGGAGAGGCGGTTCACCACCGGGTCGAGCAGCAGGTTGCGGCCCGCGCTGAGCGGGAACAGCGCGTCGAGCGCGGGAGAGAACGCGGCAAGGAGCTGGGTCATGGTGACCGTGGCCAGCCCGACGATGACCGCCACGCCCGCGAGGGTGCTACGGACGATCATCGTGACCGCGAAGCCGACCAGGCCGGTCAGCACCGCGAAGACGACGAACTTCCCCTGGCCGAGCCAGGCGTCGGGGCTCACCAGCAGGCCCGGGTTCCAGTCCCTGACCGCGGCGTACATGAAGGCCGTGCTGGCCCCGGCGACGACGAGGGCCGCGAACAGCAGGTAGACGGCGGTCGCTACCGCCTTGGCGACGATCAGCCGCCCTCGGTGGGGGACCGCGAGCAGGGTCTGTCCGAGTTGTGAGGTACGGAACTCCTGTCCGGCGATGACCACCCCGAGACCGGGCAGGAACAACCCCATCTGGAACGACGACGCCACCAGGAAGTCGATGATCGCCCGGCCGGCGGGCTGGGGATCGTCGGCGAACAGCTCGATCGTGCCGTCCGGGGTGATCGCGCGTACCGCCTCGATGTTGGTCCCCACGTTCAGGTACGAGACCAGCAGGTGCAGGGCGAGGATCACCCCGGTGACGATCCACACCGAGCGCAGGGTGAGGATCTTCGTCAGTTCGGCCCCGGTCATGTTCATCCTTCGGTGAGCGCGAAGAAGGCCGTCTCCAGCGACGCGTGTCCCGCGGTGAGCTCCTCGATCGAGCCCCGCGCGACGATCCTCCCGTTGGCGATGACGACCGCCTCGTCCGCGGTCTCCGCCATCTCGGTCATCAGGTGGCTGGACAGCAGCACCGTACGGCCACCGGCCGCGAACTCCCGAAGGAAGGTGCGCACCCAGCGGATACCGTCCGGATCGAGTCCATTGACCGGTTCGTCGAGCACCAGGATCTCCGGGTCGCCGAGCAGCGCCGCGGCGATCCCCAGCCGCTGTCCCATGCCCAGGGAGTACTTCTTGACCCGTTGCCCGGCCGCGTCGCCCAGGCCGACCAGGTCGAGCACCTCACGGACCCGGCGCCGGGGGATGCGGTTGCTCTGCGCGATCCACGTGAGGTGGTCGATCGCCCGGCGCTCGGGCACCGGCCCCGCCCCGTCGAGCAACGCCCCGACCGTACGCAGCGGATGCCTCAGGTCGCGGTAGCGCCTGCCGTCGATCAGCGCGGTGCCGCTCGTCGGATGGTCGAGGCCGAGCAGCACCCGCAGTGTTGTGGATTTTCCCGCGCCGTTCGGCCCGAGGAAACCGGTCACCCTGCCGGGCCGTACGCTGAAACTGACATCGTCAACCGCCGTCTTCGCGCCATAGCGCTTGCTGAGCCGTGAAATCTCGATCATCATCCACCTCGCGTCACCGGTGCAGGAACGCCCAGCATGCGGTCACCTGTCCCATCCCCGCGTCCCCCGAAAGTGGACAAACCCTATGAGCGGGTACGGCTGTCGCGGGGTCGCCCTGTGAGTGGGTACGGCTAGCGTGGGTCGCGGAGCAGGCCTGCCTCGTGGGCGAGTATGGCCAGGTGGGTGCGGTCGTTGACTCCCAGTTTGGCGAACATCCGGCGCAGGTAGGTGCGGACCGTCTCCAGGCTCAGGAACAGCTCGTCGGCGATCTGCTGGTTGGAGCGGCCCCTGGCGACCAGCCGGATGACCTGCAGTTCCCGTTCCGACAGGACGTGCCCGGCGAAGGGATGCCGTTCGGCGGGCCGCCTCGGCGCGAACCGGTCGAGCAGCCGCGCCGTCACCTCGGGGGCGAGCATGGCGTTGCCGTCGTGGACCGTACGGACGGCCCGCAGCACCTCGGCCGGGGAGGCGTTCTTCAGCAGGAAGCCGGAGGCGCCGACCGTGAGGGCCCGGTGCACGTACTCGTCCAGGTCGAAGGTGGTCAGCATGACGACCTTGGTGATCGTCTCGGCCAGGATGCGCCGCGCGGCCTCGATGCCGTCGGCGTTCGGCATCTGCACGTCGAGCAATGCCACGTCCGGCCGCAGCGCGGTCACCAACCTGACCGCCTCAAGCCCGTCGGCCGCCTCCCCGGCGAACCGGAAGCCCGCCGTACGCTCGAACAGCTTCCGGTAGGCCCCGCGCAGCCCGGCATCGTCATCCGCGAGAAAGACCGAAACCGCTTCCCCGACCATCGTCCTTCCCTCCCAGCACCGCGCCCGCCTGTCGGCCCCTCCATCCTCGCCACACGAACCTGGCCCCGCGCCCGCCGGTCAGCCCTCGCTGCGAATCCCCACCAACACGCGCCCGTCAGCCCTCGGGCTTCTGAGCATCCGACCTCCATGCGACACCCACCCGGGAAGCGGTTCGATCTCGACTTCGACCCCGCGCCTTCCTGCAAACCCTTCCAACACGAGCCCGGCACCGCGCCCGCCCGTCAGCCCTCGGGCTCCTGAACTCCCGATCAGCGCCCCCGGCTCTCAAGGGGCAACCTGGCCTCGACCGCGAACCCGCCCTCCGGGCGGGAACCCCAGGTCACCGTTCCGCCCACCAGGTGGACCCGTTCGCGCATCCCCCGGAGCCCGACCCCCGCCCCCACCGACCTGGTGCCCGGCGTCCCGCCGTCGTCCTCGACGCGCACCACCACGGTGTCGCCGTCCTCGTGGACGTGCACGACGCAGTTGGCGCCGGGAGCGTGCCGTACAACATTGCTCAACGCCTCCCGCACCACCTGGAACGCCGTGTCGCCGACCCCGTCCCCCACGTCGATCCGCGTCTCGACGTCGACCCCCGCGGCGCGGGTGGCGGCGACGGCTGCAGGGATACCGTCGAACCTCTTCCGGTCATCGCCGTCCGGGTCGCGGAGCGTCCGTACCAGCGCCTGCACGTCCTCAAGGGCCCTGCGCGTGTGGGTCTCCACCTCCTCCAGGGTCTCGCGCAGCTCCCGCTCGTCGGCGTCGGGGAGGCTGAGGACGACCCCGGACTGCGCCAGCGTCACCCCGAGCGCGTGCCCGACCACGTCGTGGACGTCACGCGCCACCGCGAGCTGCACGCGCATCCGCTCGGCCTCCCGCGCGGACTCGATCTGCCTGCCGGTGGCCGTACCGAGCAGCCACGACACGCTGAGCGCGGCCATCGCGACGATCACCCGCGTGCCGATGCCCCGCGCGTCCTCCCCGGGGGCGGCGGTGACCAGCGCCAGCGCGGCGAACATGGCCACGAGCACCACGACCGCCACGTGTGTACGGCGCGCACGGCTGACCGCGAGGGGATACAGGCACCAGGCCGCGGCCAGCATCGGGTCGTGGCAGATCCCCAGGACACCACCCGCGAAGGTCGCGGCCCCCGCGGTCACCGTCGCGGCGAACGGCAGCCGCCCGCGCAGGACCATCGCCCCGGCGGTCACCGCCGCGAGCACCACCCCCACGATCGGGTACGGCCCCGCGGCACCGATGATCGGCGGCGCCCAGAACATCCCGACGACGGCGACGGCCGCCACCGCTTCCCGACCGTTTTTCCTCATCCACACCCGGGAAATCCAGCCCTTCGTTCCACCTGCGAGAAAACACTTTCCGCCCCTCATATCCCAATGTATAAAGCAAGAAATTTCCCCTTTAAGGCGATATTTCGGGATATGGAAGGACACCCATGCCCATCCCCTGGAAACGCGTCCTGCTCGCCGTACTCGCGACGACAACCCTGCTGGTCACGAACCTGACCGGCGCCTCCCCCGCCTCGGCGAAGGCCCAGGGACTCGACGGGACCTGGTCCTGCACGGTACCGACCGGCTACGTCTACGACGAGATCGGGCGTGACGTCCAGTGCGGCGGCACGCTGAGCTTCCCCTATCCCACCTACCACCTGCGCACGCCCGCCGACGGCGTGACATCGTGCGTGACGGCCCCGGGGTTCGTCTTCGACCGGCGCTACTTCACCAACGAGTGCAGCAGCTACTACCCCACCAGATATCCGACGACGACCTACCGGCTGCGCACCCCCGTCGACGGCCTGACCTCCTGCGCGACCGTCTCCGGCTGGACCTACGACCTGCTCACCTACACCGTGGACTGCCAGTTCAACCCGAACGTCCCCACCTCGACCTACCGCATCAGGACACCGGCCAACGGCCTGTGGGCCTGCACGGTCCCCACCGGCTGGACGTACACCCAGACCGACACCAACCTCGACTGCAGCATCAACCAGGGAAGCTACTCCACCAAATACCGCCTGACCCACTGACCGAAGATCGTTTACGCTGTCCCGGACCGACGGTCTCCGAAAGGATGCACGGTGCGGGAATTGACGGTGATGCCGCGTCTCTGCGCGGTTCTGGCCGCCTCGGGACCGGTGGTCCTGACGGCCTTCGGCGTCGGCAGGAGCGACCTTCCGTGGTTCTGTTCCTCGGCGGGCCCCTACGCCCTGGAGGGCACCCCGGTGGAGGCGTTGTTCCTCGGGGTCCTGCTGCTGCCGGTCGTCGTGGCCGGGCTCGTCGCGTACGGCTCACGCCGGATCACGCTCGCCGCCGCCGTCGTGACCGGCGCCGTCCTCGTTCTCGGACTCCTCGTCTCTGGCCCCGGCCAGGCACGCGCGCTCCCCTGGCCCCTGCTCATCTGCTATCCGGTGGCCATCGCGGCGCTGCTCCTGGCGCCCCGGCTCCCCGCGTCAGGCAGGCGGTACGGCGTCGCCCCGTGGGTGGCTGTCTTCTTCGCCTCGTGGGGCGCGCTGTTCTGTCGCCTCGTTCCCGAGGTTGGCGAGCGCTCGCTCACCGCCTTCTACGCGCCCTCCGAGGCCCCGAACGCCCTTCCCCTGTGGTTCGTCGAGGCCGACAGGATCGGCCTGCCGGTCGTGCTCGTCGCCCTGGCCGCGTTCACGTGCGCCGTCGGCCTGTCACGGCGGGTCGGCGTCTCGGCCGCGGCGGCCCTCCTGCTCTTCCCCGCGTTCGACGCCGTGACCTCCGGCGGGGACCCCCTCCTCGTCCGGTGGCACCTGGTCCTGGCCGCCCTTCTCGTCGTCTGGCCCGTCCGGCTGCGGGCCGGGTTCGGGTCCCTCAGGCGGATGAGGACCGTCGCCGTGACGGCCGTGGTCGTCCTCTCCGCCCTCTGGCTGGTCGTCTCCTCCTATAGCTGAGTCCGTCAGCCGGGGAGGGTCTCGCCGCCTACCGGGGCGAGGATTTCGCCGGTGTAGTAGGACGACAGGCGGTTGGAGGCGAAGAAGACGTAGGACGGGGCGATCTCGTCGGGTTCCGCGGCCCGTTCCATGGGGGCCTGTTCGCCGAACTTGCCGACCTTCTCCGGTGGCATGGTGGCCGGGATGAGCGGTGTCCACACCGGGCCCGGGGCGACCGCGTTGATCCGGATGTGGCGTTCGAGAAGGTTCTGGGCCATCGAGTAGGTGAAGGCGTTGATCGCGCCCTTGGTCGTGGCGTAGTCGATCAGGCTCTTGTTGCCGCGCAGCCCGTTGATCGAGGAGGTGTTGACGATGGCCGACCCCTCGCCCATGTGCCGAAGCGCCGCCCTGGTGACCCGGAAGTAGCTGTGGATGTTGACGGCGAAGGTGTGCTCCCACTGCTCGTCGTCCAGCTCGTCGAGCGAGTCCACCGGCTGCTGGTAGGCGACGTTGTTGACGAGCACGTCGAGCCCGCCGAGTTCGGCCACCGTACGCTCGACCACCTCGTCGCAGTGGGCGGCCTGGGCGAGGTCTCCCGGCAGCAGCACGCACCGCCGTCCGGTCTCCTCGACCAGCTTGCGGGTGTGCTCGGCGTCCTCGTGCTCGCTGAGGTACGCGATGGCGACGTCGGCCCCCTCCTTCGCGAAGGCCACGGCGACGGCCCTGCCGATACCCGAGTCACCCCCGGTGATCAGCGCCCTCCGGTCCCTGAGCAGACCTCGGCCCTCGTAGTCGCGCATCTCGTCCCGGGGCTCCGGCGTCATGTCACCGCTGCTGCCCGGGTACGGCTGCTGCTGTTCCGGTGGTGTCTGGCGTGGTTCATCAGGCATTTCCCCCACTTGCCCCACCCTCTGATCAGATAACAAGACATAACTGTTGATTTCACAATTGAATGATGTTTCGGGAGACAGTGAGGGGTATGCCCGGGACGAGGCCAACATCCGGCCCTGAGAAGAGGTGACGATCATGCCCGTCCGTCAGGAACTACCCGAGACACTCAAACGCTCCCCCAAGAAGGCCCAGGACACGTGGATCAAGGCCCACGACTCCGCGGTCAAGGAGTACGGCGAAGGCGAACGCGCCCACCGGACGGCCAACGCCGCCCTCAAGCACTCCTTCGAGAAGATCGGCGACCACTGGGAGCCCAAGAGCAAGAAGGGACCCTCCGACCGGCAGGCGGCCCGCCACACTCCCAAACGCGGCAAGACAGCCGAAGGCGTCGATGCCAACGCCTCCAAGCAGCACCTCTACGACGTGGCGAAGCGGTTGGACATCCCGGGCAGGTCAACCATGACCAAGACCGAACTCGTCAACGCGATCAAGAAGGCCAACCGCAGGGCGTCCGCCAAGGCTCGCTCCTGACGCGCAGGGCGGTGGAGAGGGGTGACAGTCAGCTCACCCCTCCCACGACAGCCCTGCCCTCCCGCGCCGCCGCCGCGTAGAACGGGCCGAGTCCCTCGAACCCGTCGCGCCGGGCGGCGGCGAACCCCCACCCCTCACCCGCCAGGCCCCGCGCCACCCGCACGACCCGCTCCGGGTCGAGGGCGAACGGCGGGCCGTACCCGAACGTGTGGCCAGGCAGGTCGTCAGTGCCGTCGGCACCGGTCGCCGCCGCCAGCCAGGGGTAGCACCGCCCCCACCGCGCGTCCCCGTGCTCGGCCTCCGCCCTGCCCTCCGCGATGACACCGAGGGCCAGGTAGTCGTCCTCGAACCCATCCTCCCGGGAAGACCCGCCAAGGATTTGCCCCACTAAATCACCATTTATCCGTACAGCCCGCAGCACCTCGGGGTCGATCTTCGCCAGCATCAACCGCATCGACACCGGGCCCGCCCCCTACGCCGGGCTGGCGTGGGCCGCCAGGACGCGCCAGCCGTACTCGACCGTGTGGACCCAGGTGCGGGTGTAGCGCAGTCGTGCGGTGAACGGCGTGCCCGCGAACGAGCCCTCAAGCAGGCCGAGGAAACAGGTGACGCCGGTGGTGCCCGCCACGACCACGGTCAGCTCCTCCTCGACGAGCCTGGTCATGATCTGCCTGCGCGAGCGGTGGTTGTCCAGGTCGAGCTGCTTGGCCTGTGGATGACAGGCGCCGTCGGGTGGGCCGGTGAAGACCAGCCGCTCGTCCAGCAGCCGGTCGAGTCCCTCGACGTCCCCGGCGAGCATGGCCGCCTGCAGCCGGCGCTCGGCCTCGTACAGCTCGTCGGTAAGTGTGGCCATGAGGCACCTTTCGTCCGTCGTGTACGCCCATGATCCCATCGCGACGATAGGGTGCCGCGCATGACGCGTCACGACTGGTCGGGTGTGCGTGAACGGCTCTCGCGGCTGGCCAAGAAGCGAGGCGCCAGGAGGGTGTTCGGCGCCGATGGGCACCGCTGGGTCCTCGAAGCGCCGCTGAGCGCCGAGGAACTGGCCGACCTGGAAGGGCAGCTCCGGGTGGAACTGCCCGAGGAGTACCGTTCCTTCCTGCTGCGGGTGGGACGCGGCGGGGCGGGCCCCTCCTACGGGCTCTTCCCCGTGCGGCACGTGGACGGGCGGTGGCACTGGGAGGGCGACGGCGCCGACCGCACCAGCCTGGACATGTTGGACCAGCCGTTTCCTCACGTCGAGGCGTTCAACCCGGCCAATCCTCCAGACAAGGCGGACTTCGATTCCGTCGAGGAGTTCGAGACGGCCCGGCAGGAGTACTGGGAGTGGTACGAGACGACCCTCGATGACTACCGGCACTCGATCGGGCTGCTGTACCTGTGCCATCTCGGCTGCGCCCATCAGGAGGTCCTGGTGGTCACCGGCCCGGCCCGGGGCCAGATGTGGGCCGAGAGTCTCACCAGCGACGAGGGGTTCTGGCCGCTGCGCGACGACGAAGGAGAGCCCATCGGGTTCGCCCGCTGGTATCTGCGCTGGCTTGAGGAGACCGAGGCCAAGGTGCTCCGCCGTACCCGCTGATACGCCCGTATTCACCTCCCGGGCGATCCGAAAGGGACCGGTGTGAGGTAATCGCCGTTGTGACCGGCCGTCGCCGGTGTACCGTCCTGCTGAACTCCACATGCGCGTACCACTACCGTTACGGCGAGGAGATCAGGTGAGCGGCACGCGAATGCGACTGGCCGACGTCGCGCAGCTCGACCCCGGCATCACCCCGGAGGAGTTGCAGGAGCAGTACGGCGACGACCCCGACACCATCAGCCTCCTGACGGTGGCCGAGGCGACCCTCAACCGGGTGCCCTCCGGGTTGAGCCGCTGGCTGGTCTCCGAGGAGGTCTGCGACGTCTGGGAGGACGTCCTCACCCGACAGGAGGGGCTCCACCAGCTCTCGTGGTGGAACAGCGTGCTCGGTTCAGGGTTCGACGACCCGGCCACGCGGCGCGCGGAACGGCGCCTGGCCCGCATCCGCCAGCGCGGCGTCGAGGCGCGGCTCATCGTCGAGGCGCGCGCCGGGCTGTCCGCCGACCGGGCGACGGCCTCGGCGCTCGCGACTCTCATGGCGGACCACCGGGAGGAGGCCGAGCCGCTGTTCCACCCGAAGAGGAACGACGACGTCGCCAGACTGCTGACGATGGGCGCGGTCGCCTTCCGCGAGCTGGTCGGCAACGACATCAAGGACAGCGGGGTGTGCCACGCGCTGCGCCACCCGGCGCTGCTGTCCCGGTGGTACGAGGCGCTGGTGGCGATCGGCACGATGGCGTTCACCGAGATAGGCCTGGAGGTGACGCCCGCCCGCGTGCGCAACCTCTTCGCCGTCCCCGACCCGCACCTCATCCAGGCGCGCCACGACACCCCTCGCGAGCGGTGGGCCTCCAAGCTCACCTTCCTCACCCACGTGCGGGCCGCGCTGGTCGAGCACGACCGGCTGAGCCGCCGGGCCGACGCGCCGCTCCACCGGCACCTCGTCGACCGCCATCCCGTCCGGTACGCCGAGCTTGTCGAGCAGGCCCGGCAGGACCCGCGCAACCACCGTCCCCCACCCCGGCCTCCGCACCCGAGCGTGTTCGACGGCCACGCCGACGTCCTGCGTGAGCACGGCTGGGACGTGCGCTGGATCTTCGACGGACACCGCGTGTGGCTCGACGCCTGGCCGATCGGCGAGCGGACCGGCAGGCCGTCGCTGCCCGCCTGGCGGACCGGGGGCCGCCTGATCGCCACCGCCGTCCGCAACCGCAACACCGGCAGGTCGGCCTGGCGGTGGAGCACTCCGACCTACGTCTTCTACGGCCGAGGCCAGGGCCGCTACACCCTGCTGACCGGGGCGGACGCCCTGCGCCACCTCGCCGAGACCAATCCGCGCGCCACGCCACGGCGCTTCTTCAAGGCCATGGTGCCGCCGGTGCGCGAACACCTTGAGGCCCACGTGCCCCCCGACGGCCACCGCTGGCGACGCCCCTTCCCCGAGTGCCTCCCGGCACTGCACTACCGCTGACCGGCCGGTACGGCGCGCACCGCGCGACGCCGTACCGGCTGTGATTCAGGGGCGGCGGCAGCGGGCCAGTTCGGCGCGGAGGTCGCGGCGCAGCGCCCGGTCCAGGCCGGGCTGGGTGAGGGCATAGGCGAAGTCGCGGGCGGCCTCCTCGGTCCGGCCGAGCCGTACCAGCGCCTTCCCCCGGTTGTAGCGGGGCACCGGCGCCTCCGACAGCGCGACCGCCCGGTCCAGGTCGGCGACCGCGGCGGCCACCTCACCGCGGTCGAACCGTACGGCTGCCCGGTTCGTCCAGGCCTCGACAAGCTTGGGGTCCCCGGCCAGGGCCCGGGTGAGCAGTTCGTCCGCCTCGGCGAGGCCGCCGCGTTCGGAGCGGACCAGCCCGAGCGTGCACAGCAGCGCGGGATCCCTCGGCGCCAGTTCGAGTCCGGCCCGCGCCTCGGTCTCGGCCTCGTCGAGCGCGCCGCTTTCGACCCGCAGGTTGACCAGGGTGATCCTGGCGTCGAGGTGCCCGGGGTCGACGGCGAGCGCGCGTTCCAGGTCCTCACACGCCCGTGCCGTACGGCCCCGCTCCTGCTGGAGCACGGCCCGGTTGTAGTACGCCTCCGGCAGGTGCGGCCCCAGCCGGATCGCGGTGCCGTAGTCCCCGATCGCGGCCTTCGCCCGTCCCGCCGCACGGTACAGGGCGGCCCGGTCCACGTAGTACTCGCAGTTGTCGGGGTCGTGTTCGATCACGGTGTCGAGGTCGGCCAGGGCCAGGTCCCGCTCCCCCATGGCCAGGTACACCTGCGCCCGGTTGTGGCGCAGCCGGGCCACGTCCTGCGACCGCTCCCCGGAACCGAGCATCGCCGTCAGCCGGGCCAGCCCGTCGTTGACCAGCCGCAGCGCGTAGGCGTGCTCCCCGGCCCTGGCGTCCAGCAGGGCGAGCCCCTGCTCGTAGAAGACCGTGGACAGCGTCCGCCGCCGTGGGTCGTCCAGCCCGGCCGCGAGGTCGATCGCCCGTTCCAGCCAGCGCCGTGCCTGCTCGGGGTCCTGGTCGGAGGCGGGCAGGTGCCTGGCGTACAGCATGGCCGTGGCGTAGGCGGCCGACATGGTGATCTTCGGGTCGTCGGTGGCGGCGCGCGCCTCGTGGTAGAGGTCGAGCGCCTCGGCCGCGCGGTCCAGTGCCGCCAGGGCGGTGGCCAGGCCGGTGGTGAACGCCCACCAGAGCCGCAGGTCGCCGTCCGGGGTCACCGTGGCGCGCCCGCGCCGGGCGATCCGCTCCGCGTGGTGGTAGAAACCGCGAGCCAGACTCTCGCCCAGGGCCGTACGCGTCGGCTCGGCCGCCGCCCGCCGGGGAGCGCCGCCGTCGCGCGACTCCAGGCGCAGCAGGGACGGCTTCCTCCTGGCCAGCGCGTCCAGCAGCTCGCGGGTGGTCTCGTCGGCGTCGCCGACGTGGTCGAGCCGTACGGTGACCGGGCGCCTGAGCGTGTCGGCCCAGGCCGTGACGAACTCCACGGCGCCGTAGGCCAGGCAGGCGGTGCGCCGGGCGGGGTGGAAGCGGATCGGCTCCTCCTCGGCGGCGGGGCGCGCCGTACGGTCGAGCCAGGGGGCGATCGCGTGCAGCTCGACCCGGTGGTGGGCCGCCAGGCGAGGCCGTTCCTCGGCGATCCTGGCGAGGAAGGAGGCGATCCCGGCGTACGGCCCGCCGTCCCGGTGGCAGTCGTAGCCTTCCGGCCTGTCCGGTTCCCGCGTCATAGCCCGTCCGGTTCCCGTGAGGGCGGGCACCCCGGGGTGCCCGCCGTACCGGCAACTACCAGCACCACTCGATCCAGAGACGGCGGGCGCCGGACAGCAGGCGCAGTGCGCCCTTGCGACGGACGGTCATCTTCCTCATGGACACCTCCGTTGATCCACTTCAGAACTGCCCAGAGCATAATCCGGCTCGACCGAAATATGTGGACCCCTCATGATTGGTCACTTATCGCTTGGTTCGGGCGTTATATGACAATTGGCGCTACCTCAGGCCGAGGGCGAGGCCGTCCAGCACCATTTCCAGGCTGGCTGGGGGGCGCGCGACGCGTGGTCGGTCGCGGGCAGGGAGTTCAGCCAGATCCGCCATCATCCGGGCGAACTGGTCGGCGCGCTGGTTGTCCCGGCCGTCATGGTCGTGCTGTTCGGCTACGACTTCGGCAGCGCGATCGCGGTGCCCGAGGGCGGGGACTACCGCGAGTATCTAATCCCCGGCCTGTTCGCCATGAACGCCGTCACCGGGGTGATAGCCAGCGCCCTGATGATCTCCAAGGACGTCGCCGAGGGGGTCATGGACCGGTTCCGTTCCCTGCCGATGGCACGCTCGGCGATCCCGTCGGGCCGTACGGTCGCGGACCTGGTCGTCGGCGCCGTCACCACCGCGATGATGGCCGGGATGGGGCTGCTCGTCGGCTGGCGGGCGCACCACGGCCTGGCCGCCACGCTTGCCGCCTTCGGCCTGATCCTCCTGGTCCGCTTCGCGGTGAGCTGGATCGGGGTGACCGTCGGTCTGTCGATCAGCCCCGAGACCGCGGACGCGTTCATTCCGCTGATCTTTCCGGTCTCGGCGCTATCCAACAGCTTCGTGCCCACCGACGGCATGCCCGCGTGGCTGCGGCTCGTCGCGGACTGGAACCCGGCCAGCGCGCTCGTCGCCGCCTGCCGCGACCTGTTCGGCAACCCGGGAGCCTCCGTACCCCAGGATGCCTGGCCACTCCAGCATCCGATCGCGGCCGTCCTGCTGTGGTCGGTCGCGATCCTCGCCGTCTTCGTCCCCCTGGCGACCCGCCAGCATCAGCGGATCGGCAGGTGACGCCGCTCAGTGAACGGCGACCGGCTGCTGCTCCTCCGTGCTCGCCGCGCGGGCCGGGAGGAGCAGGGCGGTGACGATCACGATCACGGACAGCACGGCGCCGACGATGAAGGCCAGCCGCATGCCGCCCAGGTTGGCGAACGCCTCGGTGGCGCCCTCCGCCCGCAGCGCCGCGGCCCGCGCGCCCATCACGGTGATCACGAGCGCGGTGCCGATGGCGGCGGAGACCTGCTGCAGCGTGCTCAGGATCGAGCTGCCGTGCGAGTAGAGCGAGGGCGGAACCGCCCCGAGGCCGAGGGTGAACACCGGGGTGAAGGTCGCGGCCAGGCTCACCATCAGCAGCGCGTGCAGCCCGAGGACCAGCCAGAACGGCGTGCTCATCGCGACCTGGGTGAAACCGGCGAGCGCGACCGTGATGCCGACCGCCCCGGGGACGATCAGCACCCGGGCACCGAAGCGGTCGAACAGACGGCCGACGCTCGGACCGAGCAGCCCCATCGCGAGACCACCCGGCATCACGAGAAGCCCGGTCTCCAGGGGGTTGAGCCCACGGACGTTCTGCAGGTACAGCGGGAGCAGGATCATCGAGCCGATCATCGCCAGGAAGGCGACCGACATCATGATCAGAGCGATCGTGTAGGTGCGGTGGCGCAGGGTGCGCAGGTCCATCAGCGGCGTGCCGTTCTTCTGCAGCGAAAGCTGGCGCAGGATGAAGACGGCGATGGACAGCAGACCGACAGCCGCGAACGCGAGGGCGACGCGGGTGTCGTCGCCGCCGAACCGGCTGAGCCCGTAGACCAGGCTGCCGAAGCCGAGAGCGGCCGTCACGACGCTCAGCCAGTCGATGGTGCTGAACCGGGGCTCCCCGACGTTCTTCAGCTGCCTCAGCCCGCCCCACATGATCAACGCGGCGATGGGGAGCACCACGGCGAACAGCAGGCGCCATGACCCGAACTGGAGGATCACTCCCGAGACCGTGGGACCCATCGCGGGCGCGACCGAGATGGCCAGGGTGACGTTGCCCATCACCCGGCCCCGGTCGCCCTCGGGCACGACCTGCATCAGCGTGGTCATCAGCAGCGGCATCATCACCGCGGTCCCGGACGCCTGGACGATGCGGGCGCCCAGCAGCACCTCGAACGTCGGCGCGACGGTCGCCAGTGCCGTACCGGCCAGGAACAGCCCCATCGCGGTGGTGTAGGCGCTGCGGGTGGACACCCGCTGCAGGAACCAGCCGGTGATCGGGATGACGGCGGCCATGGTCAACATGAAGGCGGTCGAGAGCCACTGCGCGGTCTGTTCGGTGATGTGCAGCGCGCTCATCAGCCTCGGGATCGCGTTGATCATGATCGTCTCGTTGAGAATGACCACGAAGGTGGCGAGCACGAGCAGCCGGATCACGGCCGGGGTGCGCGCCGGGGTGGCGGTCACGGGCTTGACTGGTGAGTCGAGCTGTGTGCGGGACACGGAACCTCAATCAGGTTGTCGGACAGGACGTCGTCGTTGCTGGCGTTCCAGCCGCGAGACACGAAAATGTGTTCGTACAAAGACTGACCGGTGCCACCGACAAAACTCATCGCTCACGCCCAACATTCCGCCATCCACCCCGAAATGTCACCCGATTTTCACCCCCGGCAGATACCCTCCGAACCGTGCGGGACCACCCCCGCACCACCCGTGACCTGGTCAAGAACAGCTCAGCCGATCACAACCCGACGCCGCCGACCGGAACATACATCTGTCCGCGACAAACACCCCGATGATCTTCGATCACCCCACACGCCCGACACCGTACGGCGAGGCACCGACAAAAGAGGGCCCGCCCCGGACTCTCCGGCGGCGGGCCCTCAGGACGTCCCTGTGACACCGGGTCACCGCTTCGGGCGCCGCCCACGGAAGCCGAACAGGACCACGCCCAGTCCGGCCACGACCAGGACCAGGACGCCGGTGCGCCCGCTCAGGAAGTCGCCCGCCCTGGTCCAGAGAGAGGGTTCGGGGAACGTCTGCCTCTCCCCCAGCCAGATCACGCCGTCCCTGCCCTTCTCCGGGTGACTCGCCGACGCCCGTACGACCCGCGGCAGGTCCGGGTGGAGCCGGTTCATCTCGGCGGCGTCGACGGTGGTGGTCGGGACGCTGCCGAAGTCGACGCCGCCGAACGTCAGCGTACGGACGAGGGTCGTCCGGCCCCGGCGGACGGTCTGTCTGAACGTGAACTCACGGTCGCGGATCGAGCGGACGTAGTCGTCGAACACCTGCCGGGGCCGCCAGCCGTCGTCGCGCCTGGCTCCGCCGAGATCTCCCGAGTCGATGAGGTCGTCGAACGACGTCCTGTGGCCGGCCTCGTGCCGTCTGCGGATCCATTCGGCCACCACGCGGGCCGTGAAGGCCCGGCGCAGCGGCGCGTACTCGGGGGCGGTGTTGACCGCCTTGACGATCTCGGGCAGCACCGTCGACCGTTCGAGCTCCTCGTTGCGCGCGCTGGCCGCCGGATCGGTTGACCCGCACGAGTAGGAGCCGCCGATGTCCTCGGCCTTCATCTTCACCGTCAGCGGCGCCTGCAGGACGTAGAGCGAGTCGTCGTCCTCGTACACCCGCACGTCGCCGGGGACGATCCACATCCGGGAGGAGAAGCACAGCTTTCCCTCGCTCCTGGCCATGGCCTTCCAGTAGCGCGCGCCGAAGGCCGTGTCCGGGTCGAGGAGCTTCCCCTGGGTGCGCTTCATCCGCAGGTCGGCCTCCAGCATCGCCCGGCCCGCGCCCGTCTGGCCGAGAGCGGGATCGATGACCCGGTCAGGCTCGGTCGGGTTGAGGTTGACCCAGAACGTCTGCGGGCTCAGCACCAGCCAGGTCCGCAGGTCCGCGGTGGCCGCTGTCGCCGCTGCCGCCGCCTGGGGACCGTCGCCGGAGGTTCCCCCCGGGGAGGCGGCACGCGCGGAGAAGGCGTAGCGCACGTCACCGGCGTCGGGGCGGTCGGAGAGGTAGCGCAGCTCCAGGGTCGACAGGTCGACCCCGCCGTAGTCGCCCTCGGCCAGGGCACTCGACCCGCTCTCCGCGCAGGACGCGGCCAGGGGACGTGCCGCCATCGCCAGGACCCGCCTTTCACCGGCGCCGCCGTACCCGGACGCGCCCGTGGGAGGGCAGGCGCCGAGCCCGAGGTTGTCCCGGCGCGCCTCCTCCTGCCGCGCGTTCTTCTGTCGCGACATCGCGGTGGCCTTCTCGTCCCACGCCTTCACGAAGGCGTCCCGGCTGGGATTTCTCTTCCACAGCCCCAGTGCGATGCGCGCTTTCGGCATGAAGAGGCTGACGAAGGCTCCGGCAGCCTTGGATTCGCGGCTTCCCATCCTGCCGTAGTGGACGAGCGCGAAGCCTCCGGCGAAGATCCGGGTTGCTCTGTCGCACTTGTCGAGGCACGGGCCTCTCGGACTGGCGAAGTACAGGCCCGTCCTGTCCATTATTCTTCGCGCGAGAATTCTCGCCTTGCTGCCCCGGATGGGGTCCCCGTCCGTCCTGCTCCTGGACACCTCCATCAGGACGTTCGGGAGATACTTCTCAAGCCACTGGATGGCTCGCAGCTCGGAGTGCTCCCCGTCGGGGTTGGTCTTCCTGGACGTGCTGCCCGACGTGATCTTCACCAGTCTGCTGTCCGGCGTGGCCCCGATCGCCCGGTAAACCTCCTTGTTCGCCTCGCCGTACTCGACGCCCTCTATGATCATGCGTTCCGCCGCCCCGGAGCGGGCCGACTCGGCTCCGGCGTCCAGCAGCAGATCATGGATCTCGGGGACCTTCTTCCGAACCCATTCGGGGAGGTCTTCGGCGTTCGCCAGGGATTTCAGGTCGAACCACTGGACGGAGATGTTTCCGTCCTGGCTGATGACGGAGTTCTTCCCGCCGATTCGCACGGCGGCCTCGGTGAGTTCGCGCACCATCGGCTCCCCAGGCATTCCCTCACGGATCGCCGCGTCGACCTCCGCGTCCTCCGCCGTGGTCCCCGGTGGCCGCAGCAGGCGGTAGTGGCCCGGCGGCGAGGGGGACGGCTTCGGGGCCGCCGACGCCCCGGGGACCAGGAGTGACAGCGCGACGCCCAGCAGGGTGGCCAGGGCCGCCAGGCGTCGCCGTACCTGAGGCATGCGATCACCCACCGGAGGAGCGGGTCACGCCCGCCTCGTCCAGATAGCCGGACAGCGCCACGGTCGCCTGGCCCGCGAGTGACCCGGCGGCCCGCTCGCCCCGCCGGAAGGCGCGGGCACCGGCGACGAGCAGGGCCGTCACCGCCAGCGCGGCGACGACGGCGACCCCGGTCAGCGAGGTCGCGTTCGAGCACTCCGTCCGCCCCAGGCCGGGAGCGGACAGGTCGAAGGTGAGGGAGGGCCGGTAGCTGTAGCCGATGTCGCAGGCGTGGGCCTGCCGCGCGTCCAGCGGCAGCAGGAGGCAGCTCAGCAGCAGAGCCCCGAGGGCGACGCCCCTGTGACGCGAGAAGGAGCCCGTCATGGCGTCACCGCCGGGCCGGTCGCGGTCCTCGTCTTGAGCCGGATCACCTTCGCACGCAGCCTTTCTCCCTCACTCGCGCCCTCGTCCCGGCCGGATCGCCGGTGCTGCCAGTGCCAGGCGGCCAGGTCGAGCTGGGCCGTCTGCACCCGGCGCAGCGCCAGCGCGGCGTCACGTCCGTATCCACGCCAGGTGCTCACCACGGCCCACAACCGCAGCGCCGGATCGACCAAAAACGGCACCTCCCGCGTGGTGATCGCCCCACCGACCGTGGCTTCGGCCGCCACCGCCTCCCGCGCGGCCGCCGCCCTGGCCCGCACCCCGGTCCACAGCAGCGCCAGGACGAGCACGAAGAACGGCACCTGGACCACCAGCCACAGCGCCGGGGAGACCACCAGGGTGTCCAGCGGTCCGCCGGTCGGCAGGCTCTGCCTCGCGAGCTGGGAGAACCAGGCCGGGAGGATCTCGTGGGCCGCGGACCCACCGGCCGCCGCGAGCAGCCCCGCCCCGACGATGAGCACCCGCCGCCCACGCCCCCTGGTCTGTACGGCGAGGCCGACCGCGGCGCCGAGCAGCGCGCAGAAGGTGACGTGTCCCCCCAGCAGGCCGATCGACTGGCGGATCCAGTACTGGAAGCCGCCCGTCGCGCCGGTCACCCAGCTCAGCAGGCCGTAGACCTGGATGAGCGGGACGCTCTCGGTGAAGTTGTAGCCGAGGCCGATGGCCGCCCCGAGAACCAGGCCGCTCACGGCGTCGGTGACGCGGTGCCGGAACACGATCAGCGACAGCAGCACCCCGGCCACCGTGACCACCCCGACCACGACGCCCATGTGCACCACCAGCATGTCGAGCTCGCTCGGCGTGCCCAGGTAGCCGTCGATGACGCCGAGCGCCATGGCGTTGTAGACGCGGCTCAGGCCGAACACGATCAGCGCGCCCCAGCCGAAGGCCGCCAGCAGCATCCGCACGGGCAGCCGGGCGAAGCCCTGGCAGTGGTGCAGCAGCCACAGCACGAAGGCGCTGCTCGCGGCACAGGCCACGACCACCGGGAGGCTTGAGCCGAAGACGATCAGCATGACCAGCGAGACCAGCGCGAACGGCCCCAGCATGGCCGCCATGGTGGCCCACGTCAGGACGACCACCCGGCGTCCCCCGGCGAACCTGGCGTTCGCGGCCAGCGCCTGCAGGATCAGCCCCGTCACGATCCCCACCGCGACGGCGGCGAGGAGCCGGGGCGGGATGGAGAGCGTCTGGCCGAGCGAGTCCGACAGTTTCAACTGCCTCAGCACCGCCAGCACCGGTTCGTCGGGCTGTCGGCGGGGCCGTACCAGATCGAGCAGCAGGTAGACGAGGAAGACGCCGACCAGCAGCCGGACGATCAGGAGCGCCCGCCTTCTGCTCGCGTCGTCGCGGACGGAGCCTGAGGTGATCGACAGGTCATCGGTCATGGGGCCTTCTCCAGGACGAAGTCCGGAATGCGCAGGTCCGTAGGGAAATTCCGTGGAAAGGAGGAGGGTAATGGATTCTGCATGGCGGGAAATTGGGGTATTTCCGGCGTAGAAAGCCCCGTCAGGCTGACCACGATGGAGGCGACCAGCGCGAGAGCGCCGAAGGCGGCGCCGATCGTCACGAGCCTGACCTGCCGGGACGACACTTCTCCGGCCGTTTCTGCCGTGTTCTTCTCGTTCATGATTCCGCTGCCTCACGCGACTCGGAATTCGCTCATGGGGCGTACAGCCGCAGAGCGTATCGACGTCCACGGGAATCGAGAAGAGAAAAAGAAAACGGGGCCGACAGCGGACTTTATACCACCGGAAATTTCCCGTTAAATGCGTATCAAGCTGGCCCTCAGGGAACGAGGAACGCGGCTGCGAGGCGTTCGAGGAGGGGACCGGCCTCGGTCATGCAGCGGTGGGGGTCGGGTTCGATGTCGGTCAGCGCGTACGCCGCCTCGATGCCGACCGCCCTGAGTTCCTCGTCGCTCACCGAACGACGGCCGCAGACCGCCACAACCGGGACACCGTGCCTGGCGGCGGCCGCCGCGACGCCCATGGGGGCCTTGCCGCGCAGCGTCTGTTCGTCGATCGAACCCTCACCGGTGATCACCAGCCGGGCGCCTCTCACGTGCCGGTCGAAGTCCACCAGGTCCAGCAGGTAGCCGATGCCCGGCCGGATCTCCGCGTCGAGGAAGGCCAGCGCGCCGAACCCCACCCCGCCCGCGGCCCCCGCCCCCGGCCGCCCGGCCAGACCCGGTGCGTGTACGGCGAGCCGGGCCAGACCGGTCTCAAGCACGGCCACATCCTCGGGGGTCGCGCCCTTCTGCGGGCCGTAGACGGCCGCCGCGCCGTACGGGCCGAGGAGGGGGTTGTCCACGTCGCTCGCCACGACGACCTCGAAGCCGCGCAGTCTGCCGGAGGTGTCGATCGCGCGCAGGTCGCGCAGCGCGGCGCCGCCCTGCGGCAGGTCGTTCCCCGCCGCGTCCAGCAACCGCACGCCGAGGGCCTGGAGCATCCCGGCGCCGCCGTCGGTGCAGGCGCTGCCGCCGAGACCGAGCACGATCCGCCGCGCGCCGTGCCGTACGGCATGGGCGATGAGCTCACCGGTGCCGTGGCTCGTGGCGGTCAGCGGCGCGGGGGCGCTTCCCTCGGGCAGCCGCCGCAGGCCGGACGCCTCGGCCAGCTCGACCACCGCCACCCGGCCTTCGGGCTCGTCGCGTACGGCGTAGGCCGCCGTGACGCGGGTGCCGAGGGGGCCGGTCACCTCGGTCTCGACCCGGGTGAACCCGCTGGCGACCACCGCCTCCACGGTGCCGTCACCGCCGTCGGCGACCGGGAGCGGGACCACGGGCACCCGCCCGGCACCGGCGGCACGCAGCCCGGCGGCCACGTGGGCGGCCACCTCGGGGGCGGTCAGCGACCCACGGAACTTGTCCGGCGCGACGACGACCCGGCCCGCCGTACTGCCTGTCATGACTCTCCCGATCCGCGACGGGGCTCCTGGATCCTCCAGGAGCCCCGTCGCCCCCCTCATCGAATCTCTGACACCACGCGTACCCGGTTGGTGACGCCGCCGACGCCCTCGACGGTCACCGTCACCGTGTCACCATCCTTGACCAGCAGCGGAGGCTTGCGGGCGAAGCCCACGCCCGGCGGGGTGCCCGTCAGGATCAGGTCTCCCGGTTCGAGGGTCAGGTAGCGGGAGGCATAGGAGATGATCTCCGCGACGGAGAAGATCATCTTCTCCGTCGAGCCGTCTTGGACGACCTGGTCGTTGAGCCGGGTGACGATGCGCAGCGCCTGGGGGTCCGCGACGTCCCCGGCGAGCGTCACGACCGGCCCGACCGGGCAGAACCCGTCGGCGGATTTGCCGCGCAGCCACTGGCCGTCGGAGAACTGGGCGTCCCTGGCCGACAGGTCGTTGACCGCGACGTAGCCGAGGACGTGGCCGAGCGCCTCGTCCAGGGCGACGTTCCTCGCCCGGCGGCCGATCACGACGCCCAGTTCGCCCTCGTAGTCGAGCTCGCCGGACAGGTCCTGCGGCACCTCGACCACGGCGCCGTCCGCCCGCAGCGCGTTGGGGAACTTCGCGAACAGCAGCGGCCTGGCCGGAGGCTCGACCCCCGACTCCTCTGCGTGGTCGAGGTAGTTGAGCCCGACGCACAGGATCTTCGAGGGGTTCGCGACCGGGGCGAGGAGTTCGAGGTCGTCGACCGGGACGGTCTCTCCCCCCGCCTGGTCCAGCGCGCCGGTGTGCAGCGCCTCCCGCAGGACGTCGGCGGCGGGGTGACCGGACTCGGTCGCGAGCACCCTCGCCTTGTCCTGCTCGATCAGAACGAGCACGACCCGGTCACCGAGGCGAGCCCGCGCCAGCCCCCGGGTTGTCGTCACCTGCTCACCCCGGCGATGCTCCTGGCCTCCTCGATGTTCGCGATCGGGCGGCCGATCTGCTGGGCCATGTTGACCACGACCTCGACCAGTTCGGCGTTGCTGCGCGAGGGCTCGCCGCCGGGCAGGTAGGGGTTGTCCTCCCAGCCGACGCGGACGTGGCCGCCCAGCGCGATGGCCAGCGGCAGGAGCTGCCACTGCGCGACCGGGTCCATCACGCTGATGTTCCAGTTCGTGTTCGCCGGGAGGTGCTTGACCATGTACATGAGCGCGTCCGGGGTGGGGGGCGTCCACGCGCCGCCCTGCCAGCCGAAGAACAGGGTCGCCCAGGCCTTCTCCTTCAGCAGGCCCTGACGGCGGACGTACTCAAGGTTCCAGAACGCGCCGGTGTAGAAGCACTCGATCTCCGGCTTCACCCCGTGGGCCTCGGCCGCGGTGACGAACTCGACCAGCTCGTCCCTCGGGTGCAGCGAGTACATCTCGTTGGCCGGGTAGGCCGGGTCGGGCTGGAAGTACTCGTCGTGCACGTTGAAGGCGTAGGACATCATGTCGGGCTTGAGCGACATGAGTTCGACCTTCTCGGGGAGCCGGGCGCTGGCGATGCCGAACTGCATGATCGGATCGGTGCCCACGGTCCGGATCTTCTCGGTGAGGTTCTTCCAGCCGTCAAAGTCGATCTTGGACAGCTTCTTGCCGTCCTCCTGGATGGCATCCTCCAGGTAGTGGACACCGTGGTGGTGGCACAGCGTCGCGCCCGCGTTCACCGAGTCGATGTACTCCTGGCCGACCTTGTCGGTGTCCTCGATGGCCGGCATACCCTTGTAGCCGGGATAGGACATCGTGCTGTCAACCGTGACGGTGATGACGAGCGGGTCCATGGGGGTTTTCTCCTTTTATAAGCGGATTTATAGATAAAAAAGCGGTCAGAGCGTGACGGGCCGACCCGTGGCCACCGACTCGTAGGCGAGTTCGATGATCCGTACGGCATAGGCACCGTCGTCGGGCGCCACGGCGGTCGGCTCGTCCTTCGCGATCGAACGGGCGAAGCTCTCGATTCCGGCCGCGATCGAGGTGTACTTCCAGGTCGTCGGCTCGTAGGCCGTGCCCGGCAGCGACGTCCCCGCGTGGTCGCGCTTGCCGTGGAAGATCATGGCCGGGGGGTTCTGGTGCTGGTCCACGACGATGAGGCCCTCGGTGCCGTGCACCTCAAGGCGCTCGTTCCACGGTCCTCCCGAGGTGAAGGAGGATTCGACGGAGAAGAGGGCGCCGGAGCGCATCCGGCCGCACACGATCGACCAGTCCTCGACCTGGCTGACGTCCACGAGCCGGTCGGACAGGGCCCGCAGCGAGGCGACCTCGCCGAACATCCACTTCAGCAGGTAGAAGGAGTGGGCACCGGCGTCGATGATGGTGCCGCCGCCCGAGCCGTCCTGACGGCCCTTCCACAGCTTCGGGTTGCCGAGCCGTTCGAACTCGTTGCCGCTGATCAGGGTGCGGACGAGGGTCACGTCCCCGATCTCGCCCGCGTTGATCGCGTCGAGAGCGGCCTGGTAGGCGGGGATGAACCGGGTGTTCTCGTTGACCGTGAACCTGAGGCCCCTGTCGGCCGCGAGGGCGACGAGTTCACGGGCGTGCGCGGCGTCCACGGTCATGGGCTTCTCGATGAGGACGTGCTTGCCCGCCTCAAGGAACTCCCGCGCGACCCGGTAGTGCACGTTGTGCGGAAGCACGAGGTCCACGGCGTCGATCTCGTCGTCCTCAAGCAGCTCGCGGTAGTCGGTCGACGCCCGCGCGCCGAGGGACTGCGCCGTCCGCTCAGCCACGGACTGGTCGAGGTCGCAGACGACCGTGGCCTGGAGGCCGTCCGCCCGCTGGTAGGCGAGGTGGTGGGCGAGCTGGTAGATCTCGCCGAGTCCGACGACGCCGAAGCGTACCGGTGCGGTCACTGGTCAACGCCCCCTTCGAGACGTTCGCGAATGATGCGAAGGTTGTGGGTGAGCGACTGCGTCACCCGTGACTCGTGCCTGAAGACGGCAACCGACAGGACGCCGTCGAAGGCGACCTCGCGCAGGGCGTCGAACACCTCGTCCCAGTCGATGTCCCCCTGGCCGATGTCCAGGTGCTGGTGGTTACGCACCCCCGGGCTTCCCGGGTTGAGGAACGTACGGCCAGGCAGCAGCGTGTCGGCCAGGTGGACGTGGTCCATGGTGTCGCCCGCGTAGGTGATGATGTCGCGGTTGACGTGCTCGAAGTGGCCGCGCTCGTCCTCGACCCCGGTGAGGTAGTAGGTGTGCGGCACGCAGTGCAGGTAGGTCACGTTGTCGCTCTGCAGGCCCCGGATGAAGTCCACGGCCCCGATGCCCGACTCCAGCCAGTCGCCGGGGTGCGGTTCGAGCGCGAGCGTGATGCCCTCGGCCTCCGCCAGCGGCAGCACCTCCTCAAGGGAGCGGCGCATCGCGGCCTCCCCGGCCTGCGGGGCGCTCGGCCGTCCGGTGAACTCGGAGTTGATCCGGTCGCAGCCCAGGTCCACCGCCAGCTGGATCGTCTGCTTCCAGTAGCTGACGGCCGCCTGCCGGATGTCCTCCTCCGAGCTTCCCCACGCCTGCTCGATGAAGATGGACACGATCCCGACGCCGTGGGCCTTCGACGCCTGCGCGATCTCGGTGATCTTCGCCTTCGACGCGCGCCTGCCTCCGTAGCTCGGCATCACGTCGGGCCGTGGCGAGAGCTCCAGATACTCGAATCCCGCCTCCCTGACGGTCGAGAACACCGTGTCGATGGGGTGTGGACGCAGCATCCACGTGTCGGTCGCGATCTTCATCTCGTTCCTCGCTGGTCGTTGTGCGTGTGCGTGACGATGACCCGGCCCCGCGCCCTGCCGCTCCGAAGCCGGGCGAGTGCCTCGTTGACGCGGTCGAGGGGATACTCCTCGTCCAGCGCCGGGGTGATGACGCCCTCGGCGAGCAGCCGCAGCGCGTCCTCCTGGTCACTCCTGTCGCCGTTGCGCGAGCCGACGATCTCCAGCTCGCGCTGGGCGAGAACCGTCGAGCTGATGCCGGGGAAGTCGGGTTCCTCACCGACCACGACGATCCGGCCCCTGCGGCGGACGTACTCGGCGGCGTCGGCCATGGACGCCGTCGTCCCCACCAGGTCGATCACCAGGTCGGCACCATCGGTGGGCCCCTCGTCACCGGCCCGCGACCCGGCCCAGGCGCGCAGCACGGACGCGCGGTCAACCGCGCCCGCCGACGCGGTGTGCTCCGCCCCGTTCCGTACGGCGAGCGCCAGGTTCTCCTCCACGACGTCAACGGCGGCGGCCGAGATCCCGGCACCGGCGAGGAGCTGGAGGATGATCTGCCCGATGCCCCCGGCGCCGATCACGACCGCGGTCCGCACCGGCGTCACCGTGCCGCGCCGGTAGGCGTGCAGCGCCGTGACGACCGCGCAGCTCGACAGCCCCGCGATCCGGGGGTCGAGCCCCTCGGGAACCCTCAGGAGGTTGCGCGCCGGGGCGGCGAAGTACTCGGCGAAGCCCCCGGGCAGCGTCACCCCGATGATGCCCCGCAGGTGCAGCGCCTGCGCGTCAGCCCCCGCCCTGGTGAAGCGGCACTGCTCGTCGGCGACGAACAGGTGGGGCACGACCACGTCGCCGACCTCGATCCCGGAGACGTCGGGACCGCGTTCGACCACGACACCGGCGGGCTCGTGGCCCATGATGTGCGGCAGTCCGGGCACGTAGGCCAAACCGTCCTGGATGTGGAGGTCTGTCCGGCACACCCCGCTGGACAGCGTCCGTACCAGAACCTCGTCGGGCCCGATCGCGGGCACGGGGACCTCGCGGACCTCCAGCGGCCCGCCGATCCGGGTCAGGAGCGCGGCGCGCATGGTGGCACTCACCGCCACCGCTCGGCCCACCCCTCGAAGAAGGCGTTCGCGACCTCGGCTGTCGAGTCGTAGTAGCCGTAGCACCCCTCGGTCGTCACCAGGGTCGGCAGGCGCAGCTCCGCGATACGGCGGCCGAGGACGCCGAAGTCCTCGACGTCGAGACGGAGCAGCCCGAACCCCTGCTCCCGGTGCGCGTCGTAGCCCAGCGCCAGGACGAGATAGTCGGGCTCGAAGCGGCGGATCGCCCCAAGCGCCGTCTCGAACGCGGGCAGGTAGGCGTCGAACCCCGAACCGGTCGGCAGCGGCAGGTTGAGGTTGCCGCCGGGCGCGCCGGGGCCACCGGTCTCCTCGGCGAACCCGGCGACGTGCGGCCAGCCCTCGGCGTGGATCGAGACGGTCAGGACGGACGGGTCGTCGTAGAACACGGCCTGGGTTCCGTTGCCGTGGTCCTGGTCGATGTCGAGCACCGCGACCCGGCCATTACGGGAGAGTTCACGGGCCGCGATGGCGGCGTTGGCGAACACGCACAGCCCACCGCCCACGGTCGGCAGGGCGTGGTGGCCCGGAGGCCGGGAGGGCACGAGCACCAGCCCCGGCGCCGACCGGTCGGCCTGGGCGAGCCTGCGCGCCCCCTGCTGGGAGGCCGCCGCGCTGAGCAGCGCCCCCTCGCACACCGAGGGCGTGGCCTGGGTGATCTCGTCGAAGAAGTACTGGATGTGCCGTCCCACGAAGGTGCGCGGCTCGGAGACCTTCAGCGCGGGGACCGCGATGACGTTCAGCGGGAACTTCGTCGATCCCTCGGCCCGCCCGCTGCCCTCCTTGACGAACTCGACGTAGTCGGGACTGTGCACGGTCAGCGCCGCCGTACCGCCGTCCGGTTCCGGCGCGAGCCGCTCCGCGTCCGGGAACGACCTGCGGAAGGCCGCCAGCGTGGCCGTGACCGAGGTCGGGTAGACGATGCCGGGAAACTCCTGGTTCTCGACATAGGGGGAGGTCATCTCCGCGATGACCGAGGGGGTGTTCATGATGCTCCCATTCGGCTCAGCGCCACCCGTACGGCGCGCACAAGCCAGGCCGTGACGAACCTGAGGACTACCGCGATCACCCCTGCGCCGAGCAGGACGACGGCGACCACGGCTGTCCTCGGGCTCACTTCGAGTTTGATGTCCTGGAACATCCGCAGCGGCAGCGTCACCGCCGTGGGCCCGGACATGAAGGTCGCGACGACGACGTCGTCGAACGCGGCGAGGAAGGCGAAGACGAAGCCGCTGACCAGCGCCGGGCGCAGCGCGGGCAGCAGCACGTGCCTGAGCACGGACAGCGGTCCGGCGCCCAGGCTGCGCGCCGCGTTCTCCAGCCGCACGTCGAGGTTGCGCAGCGCCGCCGCCGTGATCGACACCGCGAAGGGCAGCCCCAGCACCACGTACGGCAGGACCAGGCCCAGCCGGGTCCCGACGAGGCCGTGCGGCGCCACGAGCACGAAGAATCCGAGGCTGTAGATCATCGGAGGGACGATCATCGGCATCGCGACCAGGACCGCGACCGGCACCCGCGAGCGCCGCGGACCCCGTACGAGACCGAAGGCCCCGAGACCGCCGATGACGACGCCGATCGCGGCGGACGCGGAGGCGATGCCCAGGCTGAGGAGCGTGGAGTCGATCCACGCGTCGTCGGCGAAGTAGTCGGCGAACCACCGGGTGGAGTACGCCTCCGGCGGGAAGATCAGGTAGGTCGCGTCGCTGAAGGACCAGATGGCCACCACGACCAGCGGCGTGACGAGCAGCGCGGCGCCCACGACCCAGCCGCCGACCAGGATCGGCAGCCGCAGCCGTCCCACGACGTCGAGAACGGTGTCGAGGACGCGCGCACGCAGGTCAAGGAGGCGCTCGTGCCGTACATGCCGCTCCGCGGAACCACGACGGGCGGGCGCGGTGGTGCCCCCGATGGACAGCGACGGCGCGAGATAGCGGAACAGGACGACGAAGAGCAGCAGGACGATCAGCAGGAGCAGTACGGCCTGCGCCGCGGCCCCCGCCGGATCGACCAGGTTGGAGAACTGCACCAGGATGGACTGCGCGATGAGCGTGTCACCGGGCCCACCGAGCAACGCGGGCGTCACGTAGAAGCCGAGCGTGCTGATGAAGACCAGGGCCGCCGACGCCAGGACCGCCGAGGAGGTGGCGGGCCGGTACACGTGCCAGTGCGCGACCGCGGGCGAGGCCCCCATGCTCTGGGCGGCGCGTACGGCGGCGCGGTCGATGCCGCTCATCACGCTGTAGATCGGCAGCAGCGCCAGCGGCAGCAGGATCTGCACGGTTCCGATCAGCATGCCGGTCTGGTTGAACACCAGGTCGGGAGGGTTGTCGACGCCCACCAGCGCGAGCGTCCTGGCCACCAGCCCGTTCGGCGCGAGGATCGCGATCCACGCGTAGGAGCGGATCAGGATGCTCGTGAAGTACGGCACGAGCACCACGACCATCAGCGCGCCGCGCAGGCGCCGGGGCACCCGGGTGAGCGCGTAGGCCATGCAGTACCCGAGGACGACACAGATGCCGGTCGAGAGCGCGGCGATGACCAGGGTCCTGCGCATCGCCCGCCAGAAGACCGGCGAGGTCACCTGCTCGTGGTAGTTCTCCAGGGTGAATCCCTGCCCGCCGCGGAAGCTGTCGGCCAGCAGTGAGCACAGCGGGACGACGAACAGCAGGATCAGGACGGCGAGGAGCGGCACGAGGGTGAGCCACCGGCGATCCGGCCTGTGCCGTGCGCTGACGGCGCTGGCCGGATCACCGGTGAACCGCTCCTGGGAGCTGTCGACCGACATGGATCTCCTAGGTCGAGGTCGTCTCGGTCGCGGACGGACCGTGGGCTACTTGGAGGCCCACGTCTGCCAGCGCTCGATGGCGACTTCCTCATTGGTCTTGGTCGTCCCGGGGGCGGGCGAGGTCCACCAGGCGTAGTCCTGGGTCACGGCGGAGGCGACGTTCTTCGGCGAGGTCGGCAGCAGGGCGGCGCGCTCCTCGGGAAGGAGGTCGAAGGCCGCCGAGTTCGCGGGCGAGTAGGTGATCGCCTTCGCGAACTCCGCCTGGGGCTGCGCCTCCATCATGAAGGCCAGGAGCTTCTGGGCGTTCCCGGCGTTCTTGGCGCCCTTGAGGATCGCCCAGTTGTCGTACTGGAGGATCGACTGGTTCCACGTGCTGGCGACCGGGACTCCCTTGTCCTGGGCACCGGCGACGCGGCCGTTCCACGCGCTGGCGACCGTCACCTGACCACCGGTGAGCAACTGGATGGGCTCGGCGCCGGTCTCCCAGTACTTGACGAGGTTCGGCTTGAGCTTGTCCAGGCTCGCGAACACCCGGTCGTAGTCGATGGGGTAGAGGTTCTTGGGGTCCACGCCGTCGGCCAGCGCCGCGATCTCGAACGTCGCGCCACCGGCGCCCCACGAGCCCGGGGCGAGGGTCCGCTTGCCGGGGAACTTCCCGACGTTCCAGAAGTCCGCCCAGGAGGTCAGCGCCTGTCCGCCGAGCTTGGCCGTACTCCACGCCGGGACGACGGAGATGTAGTAGGCGGGCACCGCGTCGTCGGCGGCCTTCACCGGGGAGATCTTGTCGCGGTCGCCGGCCTTCCACAGCGTGTAGTCGACCGGTTCGAGCGCGGCGCCGTCGCGGAAGCGCTGGAGCACGGCGCCGTTGATGTTCACCAGGTCGAAGGCGGGGGCACCGGCCTTGACGCCCGTGAGCACCACGGCGGCGTCGAACTCACCGGGGCTGAGCACGACGTCGATGCCCGTCTGCTTCTCGAACGGGTCGAAGAACGCCTGCTTCATCGCCTTGCCCAGGTCACCACCGGGGTCGGGGACGACGACCGTGCCCGCGGAGGAGGCCCCCGCCGCTTCGTCGCCGCCACCTCCACAGGCGGCCGTCGTGAGCAGGGCTCCGGCCGTCACCACCGCCCCCAGCACGGTCTTCCGGGAAATCCTCATCAGCCGAACCTTTCTGTCGTGCAAATCTCTGACGCGTGTCGCCACGACGTCACGAAGAGGGGCGGGTCTCAGCCCGCGACGTGGTAGCCCCGCGCGGCATGGGTCTCCCAGTGGACGGCGACCCGGTCGCCGACGGCCCATCGGGTCTCCCGGACGTTCTTGAGCGACAGGCGCGCGTTCAGGCTCCCGAGCGCCGTCTCGACGACGTGCAGGGCGGTGGCGCCCTCGTAGAGCACCTCGCTCACGGTGCCCGGTACGGCCAGCGGGTCGGCGCCCTCGACGGGCAGCAGCGAGACCTGCTCGGGACGCACCCCGACCTCGACGCCCCGGTCGGGCCTGAGCGCCGCGTCGTTGTCCACCTCACGGCGGTTCCCGGAGGGGTCGCCGTCGAGGACGACCCGGACCCGGCCGTCGGCGTCGAGGACGGAACGGCCACGGAAGAAGTTGGTCTCCCCGACGAAGTCGGCCACGAAGGCGCTCGCGGGTCTCTCGTACAGGTCGGTCGGCGTGCCGAGCTGCTCGACGGCGCCGTCGTTCATCACCGCGACGCGGTCGGCCATCGTGAGCGCCTCGCCCTGGTCGTGGGTGACGTAGATGACGGTCGCGCCGAGGCTGCGCTGCAGGCGTTTGATCTCCACGCGCATGTGCTCGCGCAGGCGCTTGTCGAGCGCGCCGAGCGGCTCGTCCATGAGGAGCAGCGCGGGACGGAACACGATGGCGCGGGCGAGCGCGACCCGCTGCTGCTGGCCGCCGGAGAGCTGGTCGGGGAAGCGGGTCCCGTAGTCCTCAAGCTTGACCATCTCCAGGGCGTTCTGGATGTGGCCGCGCTGTTCCCGCAGCGGCATCCGCCGCATCCGTAGCGGGAAGCCGACGTTCTGGGCGACGGTCATGTGCTTGAACAGCGCGTAGTGCTGGAACACGACGCCGATCCCACGCCTGTGCGGCGCCAGCCGCGCGACGTCCCTGCCGTTGATCCGGATCGCGCCACTCGTCGGCTTCTCGAAGCCGGTGAGCATGTTGAGCAGCGTCGTCTTCCCCGCACCGGAGGGACCCAGAATCGCCAGGAACTCACCGCGGCGGATGTTCAGCGAGACACCACGTACCGCCTCGACGGCCCCGTACTTCTTCTTCAGGCCGTCCAGCTCAACCTCACCGCCCGTCGCGACCTGGTCGACGACCTGGACGCCCTCCGACACCTCGGACATCCTCAACTCCTCGGTAAAGTTGCAATCAATGCAACGCGTATGGCTGACGAACATAGGCAGGCCCGGAAGGCGTGTCAAGGGGTCCACCAGCGACGAAGTAGACATTCCTGGTGGTGTGGACCGATCCAGGCGAGGAGACAGACGCTTCCTTGGCCCAACACGAGCGTGCTATGTTGTCGGCAACGCAACACACCTCAGTGCCTGGCACATCCCCAGCCGCACTGAGAAGATTCCGAGAAGACGGTCAGTCCAGGATCTTGGTAAGGAGAGAATTTCTCTATGCCAGACACATCACGGGACAACAGCGACCTCGGGAGCATGTCGCACATCAGGCGCGGTCTCATGGTTCTTGAGCAACTGGCCACCAAGTCTGCGACGGCGGCCGAGGTGGGGCGGTTGGTCAACGTGAACCGCAGCAGCGCGCTGCGGATACTCGGCGATCTCGTGGACGCCGGCTACGTCGCCCGCGACGACGCCACCAAGGAGTTCACCATCCGCCCGGAGCGGTTCTACGGGCTGATCGTCAACCACCCCGCCCACGAACAGCTGATAGAGAAGGTCGGGCCGCTGCTCAAGCGGCTGACCGGCGAGACCGGCGAGGCCTCACTCTTCGCCGCCCCCGCCAGCGGCAACATGGTCTACGTCCAGTACCAGCCCTCGTCGGAGGTCCTGACCCTCCGCGAACGGCTCGGCACCGTACGGCCCATCCACTGCTCGGCGGTCGGCAGGGCCTACCTCCTGACATTTGACGACATCGCCCTCGACGAGGTCCTCGGCACCCTGAACTACTCGGGCGGCACGGACCGCGCCGCCAAGGGGCCGCTCGAACTGCGCCAACGGGTCGAGGAGGCCCGGGTCACCGGCTACGCCCTCGACATCGACGAGACCCTCGTCGGCGCCTCCTGCGTCGCGGCCCCGCTGAACAACAACGGCAGGTGCATCGGCTCGATCGCCCTGTCCGGCCCCACCTCCCGCATGCCCAAGGACCGCCTCACGGAACTCGGCGCCTTCCTGGTCAACGAGATCACGAACACGTTCTGATCACGGATGCTCCTGAGATCCGCGCTGTCCCTTCTGCTGGCTCTCGCACTCGTCACCGGCTGCGGGACCGGGCCCGGAGCCTCTGCGCCGGTCCAGGGACGCTGGTGGAACTGGGCGTACTCGGGGGACGAGCGCACCAGCCTGGTGAGGGACACGAGCGGAAGGTTCTGCACCAGGAACCAGCCGCGGGACGTGTGGTTCTTCGGCGGTACGGCGGTCCCCCAGGAACGGCCGATCGTGTCCCCACCGGTGAACCGGGTCTCCCCCGCGGTCCAGTGCCGAACTTTCATGGCCGCCGCAAAGGGCGGCACCGCCCTCGACGGCCAACCGGTCGCGCCGGAACACCTTGAGGACGACGTCGTCGTCAACCGCTTGACGTTCCAGTAGACGCTGCGAGCCCGGTCACCGACCTTGGGAGCGGCAGCGTCAGCGGATGGACGCCGTACTCAGACAGTTCGGTCACCGAGCCGGAGCGCCCCACCGACATTGCCCAGGCGACCCCATCGGAGTAGTCGCCCCCGAACCACCATCTCTGTAGTCCGCGCTGCCGCTCATCCGTTCGCCAGTACCGCAGACCTTGCCTCATCCCGATACAGCCCTCCTATTTTTTGACATGACTGATATGACACTTCTAGTACGCCTTAAATTGAAATCCCTCTTATACGCATAGCAAATATCCAACTTCACCACGTAACCTTGGTCGGGCTCATCGGGAGCAGTCGGCCTATCGGCATGCAGAGCGCGACAAGGCCAACCTCGACATCACACGACCGAAGGACCTGGCACTGGAGGACACCGATTCGCTGCCGTCTCCCGAGGAGATCGCTGAAGGCCTGGAGGCCGCGCCCGGTGAGTTCGCCGCGATCGCCGAGGTGCTGCAACGGTCGCGAACGAGGCCTGCCGAATTGTAAATCTCCCGGACGAAGGGACTCCGCATGGCGTACGAGGTGGGACTCTGGCGGATCGGCGGGAGCGGTGAACCCGTTCGTGTCACCTCCGGTGCGATTCCACTGGAATCACAGCTGGAAACGCTGATCGCGCAGGACCCCACGATTCTGGGCGAACCGCTGATGATCATCGGTAGGCAGGTCCCCACGGATTTCGGCGGATTCGTCGACCTGCTGGGGATCGACGGCGACGGCACGCTTCACGTCCTTGAGTTGAAGCGTGGCCGTACGCCACGGGAGGTCGTGGCTCAGATCCTCGACTACGCCTCATGGGTCAAGAACCTGAGCCACGATGACGTCCTGGCCATCTACGGCGCGTCCCGCCAGGAGTCTCCCTTCGAGACGGCGTTCTCCGCCCTGTTCGGCGTCAGTCCTCCGGACGAGCTCAACACCGACCACCGGTTGACGATCGTGGCCCACGACGCCGATCCCGCCACCGAACGCATCGTGGGTTACCTCAGCTCGTTCGCGGTCCCGGTCAACGTCGCGTTCTTCCGATACTTCGAAGACGAGGGCCGTCGATACCTGGCACGTACGTGGCTGATCGACGAGACCAAGCCATCGCGTACGGCCTCTGTCCAGAGGCGAAGCGGCACCAAGGAGACATGGAACGGCCAGGACTGGTACGTGGCCCTGGGCGAAGACGAGACCCGCGCCTGGGACGACGCACGCAAGTATGGATTCGTCTCCGCCGGAGGCGGAACCTGGTTCTCCAGAACCCTCATCAGCCTGCCCAGTGGAGCACGTATCTTCACGCACATTCCGAAGGCCGGATATGTCGGCGTTGGCACGGTCACCGGTGAGGCCCGTCCCGCGCACGAAGCGATCTTGGAGATTGACGGAGAGCTGCGCCGGTTCACCGACCTCGAACTCAAGGGAAGCTACCGGCACAAGGGCGACGAGCACGATGAGACGCTGGCGGAGTACATCGTTCCCGTCACATGGATCCAGACGGTTCCCCGCGACAGTGCCCGCTGGGCCCAGGGGATGTTCGCCAATCAGAACAGCGCCTGCAAGCTACGCAACAAATTCACGCTGGACCATCTCTACAAGGAGTTCAACCTGACTGACCTGGAAGGCTGATCAGCTTTCTGTTCCTTGCCCCGCACTCGAAGGTTCCCCGAGTTCCCACGCTCGTATTCCGATCGTCGTCTCGCCCGGATCGGAACGCGCTGGACAGGGAACAGGAGCTGTCTCGGGCGAGGGGCGTCCAGCACCAGCGGCTGGAGACATCACCGTCGTAGTAGGTCTGCTTGACCGCGTGGTCGCGTCCGGGGCCTCGCCGTACGTGACCGAAGCCCATGGGAGGCGGCCCGCTGTCACATACAGTCGGGCTGTCCGGTCAATCGTCCGCGGGGTCCTCGTCAGGACGTAGGCCACAACTCCACAGGGAACGCCCGCGAGATCTCGCTCCGCCCGTCATCGCGATCGTAAGGAGAAGACACGTGTCCCACGCTCTCCCGTTCGTTATCGACCCCGCCGGTGCCGACCGGTACGCCGAGTATCGGGCCCTGCGGGAGCGAGGTCCGGCGACCCTCGTGGACATTCTCGGGCTGCGTGCCTGGGCGGTCAGCGATCCCACCCTTCTCAAGGCCCTGCTCACCGATCCCGCCGTCTCCAAGAACGGCCGGGCGCACTATCCGGCCTTCCAGCAGACGGTCGGCACGTGGCCGCTCGCCCTGTGGATCGAGGTGCAGAGCATGTTCACCGCCTACGGCGCCGACCACCGCAGGCTGCGCAGGATGGTCGCCCCCGCCTTCGGCGCCCGCCGCATCGCCGCGCTGGCGCCGACCATCCGGTCCCTGGTCACCGCGTTGCTCGACGACCTCGCCACCGTGCCCCCGGGCCAGGTCGCCGACCTGCGCGAACGCCTGGCCTACCCGCTGCCCATCGCCGTGATCGGCCATCTGATGGGCGTGCCCGAGGAGCGGCGGGACGACTTCCGGCAGCTCGTCGACAACGTCTTCGACAGCACGCTCACGCCCGAGCAGGCCATGGCCAACACCGTGCTCCTCTACGAGACCATCGACCGGCTGATCGCCGCCAAGCGCGAGGAACCCGGCGACGACATGACCTCCCTCCTCATCGCGGCGCGTGACGAGGAGTCGGACGGCACCGGCTTCACCGACGTCGAACTGCGCGACACGATGATCCTGATGATCAGCGCCGGATACGAGACGACCGTCAACGTCATCGACCAGGCCGTATTCACGATGCTGACCTCCCCCGACCAGCTCGACCTCGTCCGCGCGGGCCGTGCCACCTGGGAGGACGTGGTCGAGGAGACCCTCCGCGCCGAACCCGCCGTCAAATATCTCCCGCTCCGCTTCGCCGTGACCGACCTCGAACTGCCTGACGGACAGGTCATCGCCGCCGGAGACCCCATCCTCGCCGCGTACGGCGCCGCCAACCGGCACCCCGACTGGCACGGCCCCGACGCCGATGCCTTCGACGTCACCAGGGCGGTGAAGGACCACCTGGCGTTCGGCCACGGCGTGCACTTCTGCCTCGGCGCTCCCCTGGCCCGCCTTGAGGTCGCCGAGGCCCTGCGCCAGCTCTTCGAACGCTTCCCCGACATGACGCTCGCGGCCCCGGCCGACACGCTGCGCCCGGTCCCCTCCCTCATCAGCAACGGCCACCGGGAACTCCCCGTGCGCCTGCGCTCTCACCCGATGGTGACCACCCGCGCCCATTCCGGTGGCGAATCCGGCACATAAGACCCGGTCCTCCTGGGAAACAGCCCAACCACCGTCCTGCACGCGGGCCGTACCTTGGGCCACGGGGTCTGACCGTCGGTCAGGGCCACGACGACGTCCGGCGCGGGTCTCGCCCGCAGTGCTCTGGCGAAGCCCGCGCGCAGGTCCGTCCCACCCCCGCCGACCAGCGTGATTCCCTCGGTACGGCCCAGCCGGTTCACGGCCTGGGCAGCGGCGTCGCACGACAGCACGCTGACCAGGTCACGCCTGCCACCCACGGCACGGACGATCGCGGCGATCTCGACGAGCGCGTCGCCGAGTTCGGCGTCGCTGACCGACCCCGAGGTGTCGACGACCACGGCCACCCTGGGCGGCCTGCGGCGCAGGCTCGGCAGGACGACGCCGGGCAGGCTCGTGGCCCGCCGCGACGGCCTGCCGTACACGTGGTCCTCTCCCACGCCGGAGGCGGACACCGCCGAGCGGACCGCGGCACCGAGCAGGTCCCGCCACGGCTGCGGCGGGTGGAACGCCTCCTCGGCCCAGCGCCGCCACCCTCTCGGGGCGTCGCCGGGACGGCCGACGATGCCCTCCGCGACCCGGAACCGCACCGCGTCCTGCTCCTGCGGGCTGAGGCCGTACGCGCCGTCGGGGCCGAGGTCCCACTCCCGCTCCAGCCCGTCGGCGCCGCTGCCGCAGTCGAGCCAGACGAGCCCCTGGGTGTACGGCCCCAGCCTGAACTGGCGCAGGTAGTCCTCCATGAGTTCGCCCTCGCGCAGCCCGAGGGTCTTCGGTTCGACGACACCCTCCGGCTTGACCAGCCCGTCCCCGTAGACGTCGTCGTTGATCTCGCAGTCCGCGGCGATGTTCATCCGCAGCCGCTCCCCAGGCCCGGTCAGCCCGCGTTCCCGCGCGACCCGGTCGCTGCGCCCGTGGTGGTCGCGCAGCAGGTGGGAGACCTCGTGCACCCACACCCCCGCCAGCTCCTCGACGGGGGTCCCGGCGACGAACCTCGGCGAGACGTAACAGCGCCAGTACCGGTCGACGGCCATCGTCGGCACCCGCCGCGACTCGACCGCGTGCAGCGCGAAGAGCGCCGTCGCGAGGTACGGCCTGGCCCGCGCGGCCAGCAGCCGGGCGGCGAACAGCTTCTCCCGGTCCAGGGTCACCACTTCGGCCCCGTGGCGGCTGTGGCGGCCGTGATCCGTGCCGCCGCCCTGTCCGCCCTGCCGCCCAGGGACACCACCCCGGTGAGCTTCTCGATCGACGCCGGGACGTCCCAGTCGGCGCGGCGCAGCGCGGCCAGGGTGCTCGCGGGCACGACCACCAGGTCAGGCGGCCCGGTCTCCAGCGCCCTGACCAGCAGCACCCACGCCGCCTCCCACCTGGCTCTCTCCGGTCGCCTCCTGACCGCCTCGACCACCCCGTCGAGTACGGCCTGGCGCAGGTCGCCCCGTTCGGGAAGGTCGGCGGTCGCCGGGTCGGCCAGCAGCGTCTCGGGGTCGGGCAGGTCCATCCTGTCCATGTTGGCCAGCAGCTCAAGCCCGGGACCGTCCCCGACCGTGCCCCTGACCAGCATGGACAGCACGTCCTTCGACGTGTCCGCCGCGGTGGCGAAGGCCGTGAGCCGCAGCGCCATCTCCCAGCTCCTGGGTGAGGGCCACGGCCCGCCCATACGGGCCTCGTCCTTCGGCAACTGGTGTACGAGGGCGGGGCGGGCGGCGAGGAGTTCGCACACCGCGCGCCGGGCGAACCGCACGGCCTCCGGCAACCGGTCCGGGTCGAGCAGGGGCAGCGACGCCCTCGGCCAGGTCCCGCCGAGGCCACGCACCACGACCTCGTGGTCGTGCGCCCACCGGAGATGGACGAACCGGTTGGCCAGCGGCGCGCTCAGCTCCCAGCCGTCGGCCGCCGAGGATCGCGGATTGGCCGCCGCCACGATCCGCACCCCGGGAGGAAGCCGCAGGGCGCCGACCCGCCGTTCGAGCACGAGCCGCAGCAGGGCGGCCTGGACCGCGGGCGGCGCCGTGGACAGCTCGTCCAGGAAGAGCAGCCCGCGCCCCGCCCTGGCCAGCCGTACCGCCCAGTCCGGTGGGGCCATCGGGACGCCCTGCGCCGCGGGGTCGTCACCGACCACCGGCAGGCCGGAGAAGTCGGACGGTTCGTGCACGCTGGCGATCACCGTGGTCAGCGGCAGGTCGAGGGCGACGGCGAGTTGTTCGAGGGCCGCGGTCTTGCCGATCCCCGGCTCTCCCCAGAGGAGAACCGGCAGGTCGGCGGCGACGGCCAGGGTCAGCGCCTCCAACTGGGCGTCGGCGCGTGGCTCGGTTGTCGTGTCGTTGAGCAGGGAGAGCAGGTCGGCGGCGACCTCCAGTCTGGAGGCGGGAGCCGTACCGGATGACGGTGTGGGCATGAAGATCACCTTTGAGGTCAGGGGAAAGGGGTTCAGCGGCGCGAACGCTGACGGGGGACCTCGCGGTCCTCCTGGCCCACCTCGGCCAGACCGGACCGGAACAGGCCATGCAGAACGCGGCGCCGGGCCGCCCTCTCCAGTTCGTCCCGCAGTGCGCCCTCGGGCAGCGAGGCGCCGGGGCCGAGGAGGTCCTCGATGGCGGCCAGGGCACCGGAGACGTCGCCGTGGTCGAGACGCGCCCGGATGTCGAGGAGTCCCACCGGGTCGCGGTGCGCCTGCTCGATCACCCGCAGGCAGGGCAGCGGGGTGCCGGTCAGCGCGGACAGCAGCTTCTCGCAGTGGATCTCGGCGGGATCGTGGTCGAGCGGCACCAGCACCCCGTCCACGAGTCCGATCCTGTGCTGGACGCCACGGCACTCGACAAGCCGTTCACCGCAGGACCGTCGGGCGGGTGCCGGGGAGTGGCCCGGCACGAGCGCCGCGGCGACGAGCGGGTGCAGCCGGTCAGCTTCGATCAGCCCGGCGCGGAGCAACGCCAGGTCGGGAAGCACCCACGTCGCCGCGTCGGGCAGCAGCGGCCAGTCACCCCCGGCGGGAGCCGCCGTGACCCACCCCGCCGTCAGGTCCAGCAGCAACCGACGCCTTCTTCCGAGACGTACGGCGACCGCGCCCTCGGCGCGTCCCTCCGCGTGGAGCAGGATCCGCGCCTCGGGCACCCACCGATCGGGCTCCGAGCGAACCCGCAGCTCAGCGGCCCTGCGCGCGTCCCACAGGTGGCGGTGCAGGTCGAGGCGGAAACGCCGGTGCGGATGGGGATGCGGGTGCTGCCCCGCGCCGGACCCGTCCCACAGCGCCAGGCTGATCCGCTGCCCGGCGCCCGCCCAGGCCGGTGGGGTCCGCGCCACGAGGTGCACCGCGGTGTCACGGTATCTGGCCAGGGAGACGGTCAGACCAGGACGCAGCAGACCGTCGGGGGCGATCCGTGGCATGTGCCATCGCAGCAGGTCAGGAGCGAGATGTCGGAGGTCGTCCCGGACCCGGTTCGCCAGCTCCCGGCCGTGGGTGCGGGCCGTTGTGTGAAGGTCCAGGTCGATGTCGACACGCGCGGCGGCGCACGCCCCCGCCCAGTCCCCGACGGTACGGCGGGCGGTCGCTGATTCGATCATGGTGGGCGGCACGGCGAACTCGCGCACGCGCAGCCAGAGGGAGAGACGGGAGTCCTCGTTCACGGTCAAGGAGCGCATCAGCACTCACCTTGCCGGAACGTGCCCCCCAATCCGCTGGAGTAGGTATTCATCGCGATCAGCATATAACCACCGCCGCCGGATTTGCCAAGCATGAAATGTTCAGCCCTGGAACGCACCAATATTTCTGGAGGCCTTTCCGCTTGGCTTGGGGGCCCATTCACCACCGTGAATCGTCTTCATGGATACGCCGTCGCTGTACGGCCCCATGGCGTGCCGCTAGTGTTCTCTCCCGTGATACTCGCGAGCATTCCCAGCCCGGAAACGGCGGTCTGGTATGTGAATCTCGGGTTCGTCGAGATTCCGATCCGGGCTTACACGCTGTGCATGGTCGCCGGCGTCGTCGTCGCGAGCATCGTCACGAGCAGGCGCATGCGGAGTCGTGGCGCGCCTCCCACGGCCGCCCTCGACATCGCCGTGTGGGCGGTGCCCTTCGGCATCGTCGGCGCCCGCCTCTACCACGTCGTCACCACCCCGGAGAAGTACTGGGGCGTCGGCGGCGAGGGCATTCTGGGCACCCTCAGGGTGTGGGAGGGCGGCATCGGCATCTGGGGCGCCGTCGCCGGGGGCGCGCTCGGCGCCTGGATCGCCTGCAGGCAGTTGAAGCTGAGCTACACGCTCCTGGCCGACTGCATCGCCGTCGGCCTTCCGCTCGGCCAGGTGGTCGCCCGGCTGGGCAACTGGTTCAACAACGAGCTCTACGGCGGCAGGACCGACCTGCCGTGGGGCCTGGAAGTGCACAGGATGTCCGGCGGCGAACCCGTCCTGCTGGAGGGCCTCTACCACCCCACCTTCCTCTACGAGATGGTGTGGAACCTCGGCGTCGCCGGACTCGTCTACTGGCTCGACCGTAAGTACAGGTTCGGCAGGGGCCGCGCGTTCGCGCTCTACGTGATGGCCTACACCGCGGGCCGCGCCTGGATCGAGACCATCAGGTCGGACGAGGCCCTGGTCTTCTTCGGCCAGCGGCTCAACTTCTGGGTCGCGATCCTGGTGTTCCTGTGCGCCCTTGCCTACTTCCTGCTGCGCAGGGGCCCGCGCGACTATCTCGTCCCGGCCCCCGGCGGTGAGGGCTACCTGACCGTCACCGAGGAGGAGTTCCTCGCGCACAGGGCGGCGGCCGAGGCCGGACCCCAGACCACGGCCGAGCCCGACGAGGCATCGACCAAGGGCTGACGACCCCACCCTCGCCGATGCCGTACGGCCATGCCCCGATCGGTGCCGTACAACGCCAATATGATTGCCATCGGCGTATTATTTCCAGAAATAAGGTAAATAACACCACAAAGAATGACCGACACCCGGGAATTCACTCCCGCGTTTATCGCGTTTACGGGCCTGGCCTAACACACAGAATCCCCTGACGCTCCACCAATCACACCAAGTGGCATACTTTAATCCACTTGTCGGGCGTCATCGGCCGTACTTATACTCGCCCGTAAGCCAAGCAGACCGGCGCAATTCTATAAGCGTCACTTCTCGCCGGCGGAAACTCGACTCCGATGGGACCCGCTGATTCCCTCCGCCCTGCTCAGGCGCGTCACATGTGAGACTTCCGCGCGGTCACTTGGCTCTTGACGGGGAATACGACGGGAAGGGGCAAATCATGGCGCCAGGAAAAGGTCCTCGGGGAACGCTGCCGCCCGAATATTTCCACCCGGTCTCCTGGCAGATGTGGAAATTTCCGGTATATGCCGTTCTTTTGGTCTTGGCCGTCTCGTTCGGCTCCACCTATTCCGGGCCGTTCGAGCCCCTCGTCAAAGGCGTCGCCGTCGTCGTCGGCGCGCTCCAGTTCATCGGTGTCTTCGGCCTGATGCACGAGGCCGCCCACGAGCACCTGGCACGCACCGGCAGGGCCAACAGGATGCTCGGCGAGGCGCTGTCCCTCGTCGTCGGGACGTCCTACCCGGGCTACCGCGCCGCCCACCTGACGCACCACGCGCGGTTCAGGACGGATCTCGACCCCCAGGAGGTCATCCATCCCCCGCACCCCAAGCCGATCATGGTGACGCTGCTGGTCGTGGCCGCCGTGATCGGGGCGCCGATCTTCCTGCTGGTGCGCGCGCCGCTCATCGCGTGGCGGCGGAGAGGGGCCTTCCACGCGCTCAGGGGACCGGTCGCGGCCATCACCCTCTACGGCGGACTTGGCCTCGTGCTGCCCGCCGTACAGTGGCACTTCCTGCTGTGGACCATCCTCGCCGGGTGGGTGCTCGGCAGCATGAACGACATCGTCTACCACCAGGGTCTGGTGGACGAGGACAGTCTGCGGGCCAGCACCTCCTTCGACTGCGACGTCTTCGGACAGGCCTTCCTCAGCGGGGCGAACCGCCACGCCGAGCACCACCTGTATCCCGGGGTTCCCGGACCGAGGCTCGTCGGGGCCGCGAAGGTGCTGCGCGGTGAGCTGCAGGCCATGGGGGTCCCCTACGAGCGCGGGTTCACCCTCGCCTTCGTCAAACGCCTGACCGCCAACCCCGTCTTCCTGCCGAAACCCCGGCGGGAGGAGCTGGCCGAGGCCGGGAGATGAGTCACCGGATGATCCCCGCCAAACTGGGCGTCCTGGGAACCGGCGTCGCGCTTCCCGGCAGTGCCCGCTCCAACGACGACATGGTCGCGTTCATGGCCCTGAGGGCGAGCAGGCACCTGTCCGGATTCGTGGGAAGCCTCGCGGGCCAGCTCGGTGTCCACCACCGCCATCTCTCCCGCGACCTCGCCAAGCCCCGTGAGCTGCCCCGCGAGGGCGACACGAACCCGGAGCTGTGCGAGCGGGCGATCCGCGCCGCCCTCGACGAGGCCCGGCTCGCGGTCGGCGACCTCGACCTCCTGATCGGGCACACGACCTCGCCGCACACGCTGCTGCCCCCGAACATCTCGTGGGTCGCGGACCGGCTCGGCTACCCGGGCCAGTACATGGAGCTGAGGCAGGCGTGCACCGGCTTCGCCAACGCGCTCATGATCGCCGGAAGCATGCTCACGTCGGGGGCGGCCGACCGGGTGTGCGTCGTCGGCAGCGAGACCGGCTCGACCCTCTTCGACGTGGACGACGCGCTCTCCGACCGGGGGCAGCTCATCAACGTCGCGCAGATGGGTGACGGGGCGGGCGCGGTGGTCCTGTCCCGGCACGAGGGAGGCTCCGGGGCGCACCTCCACAGCGTCTACTTCGGCACCCAGGGTCTCGGGAGGCCCTCCGGCTTCAGCCTCGTCACCGGGGGGTCGTCGCAACCGGCCCACAGCGTCGACGACCCCGGGGCCAGACGCGGTTTCGTCAACGACTACACCCTGACGCGCGAACACGGCCTTGAGCTGTTCCGCGCCGGGTTCGAGGTCCTGCGCTCCGCCGGAGTCGGTCCGCGGGAGGTGTCGCGTTATCTCACCCACCAGGCCAACGGGCGGCTGGCCTCGGTGCTCGGTCCCATGCTCGGCGTCGCCGAGGAGAGGTTCCACAACTGCGCGGCCGACCACGGCAACACCGGCTCCGCCTCGACCTGGATCGGCCTGCACAGCGTGCGTGAGCAGCGGCTCCTGCGTCCCGGCGAGGTGCTTGGCGTCCTCGGGGCCGAGGCCACGAAGTTCATGTACGGCGGTTTCGCCTACGTCGAGGGCACGCGCCCGAAGGAGACGGTGTCGCCCTGATGCGCCTGAGCCTGATGTTCTTCTCCGGCGCCCTCGCGGCCGGGGCCGACGAGCAGTACCGGACCATCCTCGAACTCGCCGAGATCGCGGACCGGCGGGGATTCGCCGGGATCTGGCTGCCCGAGCGTCACTTCTCGACCTTCGGCGCCCCCTTCCCGAACCCCCTGCTGCTGCTCGCCGCCGTCGCGGCGCGGACGGAACGGCTCACGCTCAGGTCCGGCAGCCTGGTCGCGACGCTCCACGACCCGCTGAGGCTCGCCGAGGAGCTGGCCGTACTCGACAATCTGTGTGGTGGGCGGCTTGAGGCCGGGTTCGCCTCCGGGTGGGCGCCGAGTGACTTCGCGTTCTTCCCCGAGCGCTACGAGAGACGGCACGCCCTGCTCTTCGAGCTGATCGACCAGGTTCAGTCGCTGTGGCGGGGCGGTCTGCACGACGCCCGTTCCGGGACCGGCGAGGCGATCCACGTACGGCCGCTGCCCCGGCCCGTGCGGCGGGACCTGCCCGTCTGGATCGCCGCGGCGCAGAGCACCGAGACCTTCCGCGGTGCCGGGCGCCGGGGCGAGGGAGTGCTGACCCACGTCCTGGACGGCGACCTCCAGAAGCTCGGGGAGAACATCGCGGCCTACCGCGAAGAGTTCGAACGCGCCGGGCGCGACCCGGCCGACGGACGGGTGGCGGTCATGCTCCACACCTTCGTCGGGCCTGACCGCGACGAGGTCGTCGAGACCGTGCGCGGCCCCTACTGCGAGTACCTCAAACACATCGCTCCCCTGGCCAGGGGGCTGGCGACCGCGAGGAGAAGGAACGTCGACCTCAACCGGTTGAGCGCGGGCCACGTGGACCAGTTCGCCCGCCTCCACTTCGAGCGCGCCGTGGACGGCCGGTCGCTGATCGGAACGCCGAAGGACGCCCTCGACACGCTCGGGACCATGCGGGATCTCGGCGTCGACGAGGTCGCGTGCCTCGTGGACTTCGGCCTGCGCGGTCAACAGGTCCTCCAGCAGATGCCGTATCTCGGTGACGTCAACGACCACGTCGCACCCGGGGCGAGACAGGGGAACGCGCCATGACCATGGGATCACCGCACGCCGAGGACTCGACGCGCATCCTGACGCGGCACTGGGAGCGGACAGACGACTTCGCGCCCCGGTCCGGTACGGCGGCGCGGACGGGATGGGTCGTGCGGACGTGGGGGCCGAGCCGCTGCGCCGACGCCCTCGTCACGGCGCTCCTGACCGAGGGCGCCGAGGTCACCCTGGTCCGCGAGGACGCCTCGACCGGAGGCGGCGCTCGTGGGGAGCACCACGTCCTCTTCCTCGACGAGGCGGTGCCGCTGACCGGGCTCGACCTCGCCGACGAGGGAAGCTGGGCGTGGGCCCACGCCGCCGTGCGCCTCTGCCGGCACGTGGCGTCCCTGCCCGGGGCCCGCCTGTGGATCGTCACCCGGACCGGGCTCAACGGCCCGGCACGCGGAGCCGTCACCCGGCCCGAGCAGGACTTCGTCTGGGCGCTCGGCCGCTGCCACGCCGCGGAGAGCCCGGAGAGCTGGGGCGGTCTCGTGGACGTGTCCATCGACGACCCCCGCGTGGCCGGGAGGGCGCTGGCCGACTACCTGCTCTCCGGCTCTCCCGAGGACGAGGTCCTGCTCGCCGACGACGGCCCGTCCGTGGCCCGGCTGCGGGCCTCCCTGCTGCCGCCCGCCGCCAGCGGGCACGGCGTCTCGATGGACCGGCTGCACCTCGTCAGCGGCGGGGCGCTGGGGCTCAGCTTCGAGATCGAACGCTGGCTCGCGGGCCGCGGTGCGAAACGGCTCCTGATTCTCGGCCGCACCCCCCTCGACGACGACAGGAAGCGCAACCTCCGGCGGCTGGAAAGCATGGGCTGCGCCGTGGACCACGAGGTCCTGGACGTGGGCGACCCGAGATCGGTGCGGCGGCTCACGGCGCGGCTGCGCGGCGAGGCGGTCGGCGGCGTGTTCCACCTGGCCTCCCACCCGCACGCCACCTCGGCCACCCCGGAGCAGACCCGGCTGCTGATCGGGGCGAAAGCGGGTGGCGCCCTGCTGCTGGGTGAGCTGGCCGAGGAGCTTGGGGCCGAGGCGATGGTCCTCTTCTCCTCCGCCGCGGCCACGCTCGGCTCCCCCGGCCAGACCGGCTACGCGGCGGCGAACGCCGTACTCGACGGGGTGGCGCGTCGTCTCCACGGCGGGCGCGTGCGCGCGGTGAGCATCGCGTGGGGGCCGGTCGGCGATGTGGGGTTCGGCGCCACGCGCGAGGGGGCGGACCTGCACGAGGTGTGGGAACGGCTCGGCCTCGGGCGGCTGACGGTCGGCCAGGTCCTGTCGGCGGTGGACATGGCCCTGTCCCAGGACGAGCCGAACCTCTCGGTGGTCACGTGGGAGGGGTCGACGCCGGGCACGCCGCCGTGGTTCAGGCAGCGTCCGGTCCTTGAGGCGCTGTCGGCCGTGGAACCCGTCGGGCTCTCGCTGGAGCACCTGGCGGAGCTGGCGGACGAACAACGCGTCCAGTACATCGTCCAGGTGGTCGGGAAACACCTCGCGAACATGCTGAACCGGGCGCCGGACGACATCGACCCCGACCGGCCGCTGCTCAGGCTGGGGATCGACTCGCTCATCGCGCTCGAACTGCTCTTCGTCATCGACCGGGAGTTCGCGGTCCGCCTCGAACTGCGCGAGGTCCTGGTCGACCTGGACGCCACGCTCAGGACGACGGCCGGAAAACTCGACGAGCGTGTCCGGGTTGCCCGGTGAGGGACGTCGGGGTGTCCGGTCTCGGGGTGCTGACGCCGATCGGGGCGACCCCGGACACCTTCTGGAAGGCGCTGACCGATCCGTTCCCGCACTTCGCGCCGCCGACGAGCTGTCCGCAGGTGGGGGTTCCCGTCGGGGAGATCCTCGCCACGGACCTCGTCGCGGAGTCGGTCCTGCCCCGGCCCTCGCTGTGTGACCGTTCCGCCCTGCTCGCCGTGGCGGCCGCGCGCGACGCGCTCGACGACGCCTGCCTCACGGCCGACGACTGCGACCCCGACCGGGTCGCGGTGATCGTCGGCAGCGGGGCCGCGGGCGTCGCGACGATCGAGGAGCAGTACGACCTCCTCTACCGCAGACGCAGGCCCAGGGTCAGCCCGCTGACCGTGCCGAAGATGATGAACAGCGCCGCGGCGAGCTGGATCGCCACCGCCTTCGGCTTCCAGGGACCGGCCTTCTGCGTCTCCAGCGCCTGCGCGTCGGCGACGCACGCCATCGGGATCGCGGCCAGGCTCGTCGAGTCGGGCGTCGTCGATGTCGCCGTGTGCGGCGGCACCGAATCCTGCCTGGCCGAGGGCCCCCTGCGCGCGTGGCACGCCCTCGGGGTGCTGACCAAGGACACCTGCCGCCCGTTCTCCGCGAGCCGTACCGGACTGGTGCTCGCGGAGGGGGCGGGCATGCTGGTCCTCGAATCGGCCGAGCACGCGCGGGCCAGGGGTTTCGTCCCCCGGGCCTCGGTGGTCGGCTCCGGCTGGAGCGCCGACGCGGGGCACCTCACCAGGCCGTCCGCCGACGGAATGGCCAGGGCCATGACGAAGGCCCTGCGGGAGGCGGCGCTCAGGCCCGAGGAGATCGACTACATCAACGCCCACGGAACGGGCACCCTCTCCAACGACCCGACGGAGGTCACCGCCCTCAGGGCGGTGTTCGGCTCCGTCCCGGTCATGTCCTCGACCAAGGGAACCACCGGCCACAGTCTCGGCGCCTCAGGCGGCATCGAGGCGGTCGCCACCCTGCTCGCCATGGAGTACGGCATGGCACCCCCGACCGCCAACTTCGACGGCCCCGACCCGGAGTGCGACCTCGACTGCGTGCCGAACGTCGCCAGGGAGCACCCCATGCGCACGGTGATGTCGAACTCGTTCGCCTTCGGGGGCCTGAACGCCTCCGTCGTTTTCCAGCGGATCTGAATCCACACACGTGGGAGGCGGTGCACCATGTTCCTCGGCTGGTTCGCTTTGGGAGTCGCGCTGTGGACGCTCCTTGAGTGGTTCATCCACGGCAGGCTCGGTCACCGTCGCGGCGCGAGGAACCGCTTCGCGGTCGAACACGCCAAACACCACGCGACGCCCCAGTACATCGCCGGGTGGACGCTCAAGTTCCTGATCGTCACGCCGGTCGCCCTCGTCCTGTGGGCCCTCGTCACGCCGGTCCTCGGCCGCCCCGACGCGGCGGGGCTCGTCGCGGGCCTGACCCTCATGTACCTCTACTACGAGCTGGTGCACCGCCTCATCCACCGGCGTCCGCCCAGGAGCCGGTACGGCCGGTGGCTCAGGATCCACCACGTCCACCACCACTTCCACGGCCCCAGGACCAACCTGGGCGTGACGTCGCCGATCTGGGACAGGGTGTTCGGCACCTACGTGCGGGTCGAGCTGCCGGTCTCCATCCCGGAACGGCACGCGCCCGACTGGCTCCTCGACCCGGCCACCGGCGACGTGGCTGCGGCCTTCGCGGGAACCTACGTCATCTCCCGGCGCCGGGCCACTGGGGGGTCTGGGACGCGGGCTTCCGAGGGTCGGCTTTCCGAGGATCGGTTTTCCGGGGCGCGGGTTCCTGAGGCCCGCGTTTCTGGGGCTCGGGCCTCTGAGGTCCGGGCTGCCGGGGCACAGGTTCCTGGGATCCGGGTTTCCGAGGCGCAGGTTTCCGAGGTCCAGGTTCCTGAGACTCGGGTTTCGGGGGCCCGCGTTTCGGAGGCTCGGGCTTCCGAGGCTCGGGCTTCCGAGGCTCGGGCTTCCGAGGCTCGGGCTTCCGGGGAGAGCCGTCGTGGAACTGGGCAGTGAGCGTCGCGCCGGGGTCCGGCCCCTGACGCGGGTGGCTGTCGCCTCGGTCGTCGTGGCCGTCTTCCTCGGTGCCCACGCCGCTTCCGGAAGGCTCACGCTCGTTCACGTGCTCTTCGCCGGGGTGTGTCTGCTGGCGGTCCTCATGCTGGACCGTTGGCGGCCGGTGACGATGTTCTTCCTGCCGCTGTTCGTCCTGCTCGGCGTCTACGACCTTCAGCGTTTCCTGGTGGCCAGGGTCACCTCCGTCCCCGTCCACGTGGCCGAGTTGCACACCTGGGAGCTGGCGTGGTTCGGCATCCCCACCGCGACCGGCAGGGTGACGCCTGCGGCGTGGTTCCAGACGCACACCTCGGCGGTGCTCGACCTCATCTGCGGCCTGGCTTACATCGGGTATTTCACGCTGTTTATGGTTATGGCGGCGTGGTGGCGGTTCGGGCTGCGGCGGGACAGGTCCCAGCTCGTGACGTGGGCGACGCTCCTGCTGCATCTCGGGGGCTACCTCGTCCACCTGACCTACCCGACGGCGCCGCCCTGGTACGTCGACCGCTACGGCCTTGGCCCCGCCGTTCTCACCGCACCGGCCGAGGCCGCGGGCGCCACGCGCTTCGACGAGCTGCTCGGGATCTCCTGGTTCGCCAACTCGTACACGAACAGCGCGAACGTCTTCGGTGCCTGTCCTTCGCTGCACGTCGGGCAGATCTTCCTGGCCGTCCTGTTCGCCTGGCGGTTCCGCTCGCTGCGGATCGTCGCGACCACGGGCTGGCTGGTGGTCGTCCTGGCGTCGGCCTATCTGAACCACCACTACATCGTCGACGGGCTGGTGGGGATGGCCTTCGCCGTCGGCGCCTACGCCCTGGTCCTCACCGGGAACCGTTGGTGGCCCACCCGGCTGTCGAGGGCGCCCCGCCGTACCCCGGCGAGATCTGGGATCACGGAGAGGCAGGAACCGGCGGTCCTCGGTGGACACGATCGGCGGACGTGGTCCGAAGAGTGATATCCATGATCCGCGCACACGAGATCGTCAAGACCTGTCCGCTCCGGCGACATGACGGTGCCCGTGCTCGGGATCGAGGCCGGGGAGTTCGTCACCGTCGTCGGCCCGCCTGGGACCGGGAAATCGACGCTGATGAACTGTCTGTCCGGGATCGACACCATCTGATCACCGACGGCCTCTACATCCACGCGCTGCCGGACAGGAAACGGACGGCTCACCGGGCCAGGCGCATGGGTTCGTGTTCCAGGGCTTCAACCTGATCCCGCTCCCGGTGGCGTCGGTGAAACCGGGCGAGGCACCGTCCCGGTGAGCTCTCCGGCTTTCTGGGTGATCCATTCGGCGACATGATTCCCACGCCGGGGACAGTTGTGCGCTGGCCTTCGCCCCGTACCGTCCCCCTCAGTGATCCCGGTTGTGTGGGAAAGGGATGGCATGACCGACGACGTGGTGCGACGTGTCTTCCGGGCGGTCGACTCGTTCGACCCCGACGAGTTCGCCCGGCTTCTGGCGGAGGACGCCACGCTGGTGTTCGGCAACGCCGAGCCGCTGGTGGGTCGTGAAGCCATCGTCGCCGGGCTGCGGGCGTTCTTCTCGACCATCGGCGGCCTGCGGCACCGGATCATCAGAAACTGGCAGGTGGACGCCGACATCATCGCCGAGACCGAGGTGACCTACCAACGCCCCGACGGCAGGGAGGCCACCGCCGTGGCCGTGTCGATCTGGCACACCGGTGCCGACGACCTGATCACGAACTACCGCATATTCGTCGACTTGACCCCTGTCTACGCGGCTTAGGTCTTTCGGGACGGCGGAAAACCCGCTCGCCTGGGCGCTTCCGAGGTCGTACGGTCGCACATACGACCGGCCGCGACGCCAAGATCAGGAGAGTCCGCTTGACGAGCACGAGGGTACGGCCCCATGTCGCCCGTGTCCTGGAGCACACCCGTGCGGTGTTGCTCCCCTTCGACGGCACGGTCTGCGATCTCTTCGCCGATGTGGACACCGCCGCGATCGCCAAAAGAATCCGGGCCCGGCTCTTCAAGCGTGGGCACCGGATGACACTTATGGTCGCCATTACGGCCGATCCGCTGGGGATGATGGCATACGCCCGTAGTGTCGGCCCGGCCTCCGGCGCCGAAGCCGAGAAGATCGTCCGTGACGCGGAGCGGGCCGCGGCCAGGACGGCCACGCCCGAACCGGGGATTCACGAGGTGCTGCGGGCCTGCCAGGCCAGCGGCAGACCCGTCGCCGTGATGGGATACACCTGCCCCACGGCCATGGAGTCCCACCTTGAGGCACACGACCTGCGGCACCTGGTGGGACCGGTCATCGGACGTGGGCAGCGGCGGCTCTCCGCGCAGAGGCTGATCCGGCAGGCGGTGGAAGCACTGGGCGTGGAACCGTCCGACTGCGCGCTGGTCAGCCAGTCCCCCGAGGGCATGTTCGCGGCGGAAGAGGCCGGAACCCACGCGATCGGCGTGGTCAGCAGGCACTCCACACGCAAGCAACTCGCCTTCACCAGCAGCGCGGTCGTCGTCTCCTCGCTCCCCAAACTGGCCGACGCGATCACGGCCGTTCCTCCGGCGTGACCATGTGAGCCTCGTACCGGGACAGGCCGGTTCGGTGGGACATGAGGGCGTCGCCGCGCTGCCGTACGGTCTCCGCGGAAGCTTTCTCGGTGAGGCGCCGCGGAATCTCAGTTGTCGCGTTGCTTGAGGCGGAGGGCCTCTTTGCGGACCTCGACCTGGTTGGCCTGCTCGCGCTCCAGCCACTCCGGCTTCTCCGCCTTCAGCGCGTCGATCTCGGCGGTGGTGAGCGGTTCGGTGATTCCGTTCCTTGTCAGACCGGCGACGGAGACCTTGAGCTTCGCGGCGACGACCTGCTTGGTGTGCGGGCCGTTCCGGCGCAGGTCAGCGAGCCAGGCGGGCGGATTCGACTGCAACTGGTTCAGCTCGTCCCTGGTGACGACGCTCGCCTGGAACTCGGCGGGCGTGGCCGAGAAGGGGACACCCAGCTTCTTGGCCGCGGTCGTGGCCTTCATCGTCTGGACGGACTTGGGTTTGGGCGAGGTCATGGCGTCAAGAGTAGTCAGCCGGAACGGGTTCCTTTGACATCGGTACCCTGAGGAAGTGGCTGATGGAGAGACCGGCAGGACGTTCCGACTGGCGTATGTGCCCGGAGTGACACCCGCGAAATGGGTCAACGTCTGGACCGAGAGAATGCCCGACGTGCCGATCACCCTGGTCGCGGTTCCCGCCGCCGAGGTGGTGGATCTTCTGCGGAACGGCGGTGCCGACGCCGGACTCGTCCGGCTGCCGATCGACCGGGACGGGCTCAGCGTGATCCCTCTCTACGTGGAGACCACGGTGGCCGTGGTGCCCAAGGACCACGTGGCGACCGCCGCCGACGAGGTCTCCATCGCCGATCTCGCCGACGACGAGGTGTTCCACCCGCTGGACGACACCATCGAGTGGCCCGTACGGCCCGGCCTGCCCGCGTTCACCCGTCCGGCCACGACGGCGGACGCGGTCGAGATGGTGGCGTCCGGCACGGGGATTCTCCTGGTTCCGCTGTCGCTGGCACGCCTCCACCACCGCAGGGATCTCACCCACCGGCCGGTTTCTGACGCGCCACAGTCGCAGGTCGCGCTGAGCTGGCCCACGGACGCGACCACCGACCTGGTGGAGGACTTCATCGGTGTCGTTCGCGGTCGTACGGTGAACAGCTCGCGGGGCCGTACTCCCGCCGCTCCCGCGGAGAAACCAGCCCAGCGGCGGACACCGAAACCCGCGCAGAAAAGCTCCGGTCGCCGGGCCGTACCGGCTGATCGTAGGAAGAAGGGCCGCAGGCCTCGGTGACCGGCGACAACTGCGGGCGACAAAACACCCATACTGTGACGTTCCACCCCGGAAGCTCCCGCTAGCATCAAGGTTTCCCGGTCCCGCCTCGCGGATGCCCTTACCGCGACGGACGCCCGGCCGACTCGCGAGGGAGCCCGCGTGCCCACGATCGACCCTCGACGCCTCCTCGTTCTCCGCGCCTTCGTGCTGTCCGACTCGGTCACCGCGACCGCGGCGGCGCTGCACCTGACGCCGTCCGCGGTCTCACAGCAGCTCGCGGCGCTCGAACGCGAGGTCGGCCACGTGCTCGTCGTACGCGCGGGGCGCAAGCTGACGCTCACCCCGGCCGGGCGCATCCTCGCCGAGCACGCCGAGGAGATCAGCTCCCGCCTGAAGATCGCCGAGGCCGACCTGGCCGCGCACGCGGCCGGTGTCCTCGGACAGCTCCGGATCGGCGCCTTCCCCACGGCGATCAGCTGGCTGGTGGCACCCGCCATCGTCGAGCTGCGCCGTCAGGCGCCAGGCGTGGACGTCACGGTCGTCGACGCGGAGGCGCACATGAGCCACCGGATGCTGATGCGCGGCGACATCGACGTGACCGTCACCATGGAGTACGAGTCCAGCCCCGAACGTGACTCCCCCGACATCGTGAAGTTCCCGCTCTACATCGAGCGGTTCAGGGCCGTCCTCCCTCACACGCATCCGCTGGCGGGCGAGGAGGGCGTCGGGCTCACCCAGCTCGCCGAGGAGGGCTGGATCATGCCCTCTCCCGGTAACCCGTGCCGCACGATGGTGCTGCAGGCGTGCGCCGAGCTCGGCTTCCATCCGCCGATCACGCACGTCTCGGACGACTACCGTGCCGCGCTGGCACTGGTCGCCGCCGAGGCGGGGATCTGTCTGGCGCCGGAGTCCGCGCTCTCCGCCCGGGACGCCGACTGGGTGGCGATCCTGCCGACGCGCGGCGTCGCGCCGCTGCGCAAGGTGATCATGACGACCCGGCGCGACAACCAGGGTCACCCCGTCGTGCGCGCGGGACTGGACGCGATGCGAGCCGCCGTCGCCTCGCCGGACTCGGAGATCTACGGCCCGCTCGCGCGGTCCGACACCTTCAGCGTCGAGTGACGGCTCCGACCGGCGGGGCGTTCTCGCGGAGGAAGGCGTCGACGTGCCGGTGATACTCGTCCGGCTTGTCGCGGCGCACACAGTGGTGGGCGCCCTCGATCACGACGACGTCGAAGCCGGGCGCGACGGCCGTGAGGCGGTCACGGGAGTGCTTGTCGACGATGACGTCGCCGGTGCCGGTGACGAGCAGCGCCGGCACCCCGGCCGGGCCGACCGTGATCTGCCGCGCGGTCGGCGTCCAGATCCGGCGCTTCTCGTGGACCCGCTGCTCCATGTAGTCGATGTCGACGGCCTTCATCGCCTCGGCGAGCGGGCGCAGCTCCTGCTCCGCCCAGTGCGGATTGAGCTCGCGCTGCATGTCCACGAGTTCCTCGACCGACGCCGTGTCGGCGTAGTCGAAGGGGTCCTTGGTGGTCTGCTCGACGCTGAGCCACGGGTTGGGACCGGCCTCGGGAACCCACCACGGCGGGTCCTCAAGCACGACCCCGGCCACGAGGTACGGGGCGTCGGCGGCGACGAAGGCGGCGATCCGCGCGCCCATGGAGTGTCCGACGATGAGCGTCCTGCGCCCGGTCTCGTCGAGCATGTCCTTGAGGATGTCGATCGCGTCCTGCACCATCACGTCGGTGGACGGAACGCCCTCGTGCTCGGGCAGGCGGCCAGGCGACTTCCCGTGGCCCCGGGCGTCCGGCGCCACGATGTGGTAGTCGCCGCCCCAGCGGTCGACGGCGTCACCGTAACAAGCGCCGGACTCCACGGCGCCGTGCAGGATGAGGATGGCGGGCGCATCTGCTGCGGCCCGCCCATACTCTCGGACGAACAGGTCGGTTCCCACGTGTCCTCATTCAGTACTCTGTGGCGCCGGCCTCCGGCCGGCTCACGACGGGGTGATCGTTCGGTGAGTCATGGTCGCGATCGTGGCACGCCCGGTCGGCGCCGCGCAACGCTCCCGCAGGGCGGGCGGGCAGCTCCGCCTCCGGCGTCGCCTCGACCAGCGCGCGCGTGCAGGGATGCTGTGGGGAGCGGAAGATCTCCTCGGACGGGCCGGTCTCGACGACACGGCCGCGCTGCATGACGGCGACGCGGTCGCTGTAGAGCCGGATCACCGCCAGGTCGTGGCTGACGTGGAGGAACGAGATCCCCTGGTCACGCTGCAGGTCGGCCAGCAGGTTGAGGATCTGGGCACGTACCGAAACGTCGAGCGCCGAGGTCGGCTCGTCCGCGATGATCAGGTCCGGTTTGAGGGCCAGCGCGCGTGCCACGGCGACGCGCTGGAGCTGCCCGCCGGACGCCTCGTGCGGGTAACGCTCCAGGTAGTGGGCGCCGAGGCCGACCGACTCCAGCAGCGCGACCAGCTCCGCGGTTGACGTCGTCTCGCCGTGCGCGCGGAAGACGTTCTCCAGCGTCTGCCGTACGGTCTGCCGCGGGTTCAGCGACGCCAACGGGTCCTGGAACACCATGGCGACGTTGCGCCGCAGCCGCCGCAGTCCTCGCCGACCGAGGCGGGCGACATCCCGCCCGTCCGTCCGGACGGTGCCGGACGTCGGCACCACCAGGCCGTTGGCCATCCGCGCCAGCGTGGACTTGCCCGAGCCGGACTCGCCGACCAGGCCGAGCGCCTCACCGCGCCCGACATGGAGCGAAACACCGTCCACGGCGAGGAAACCCCCGCGCCCACGGCCGAAGCCGGCCGTACGGTAACGCTTGCTGACGTCGGTCATCTCCAGGATCGGCTCGCTCACGAGGCGACCTCCTGCGGTGCGGGGAGACGATCGAGGTGGCAGGCCGCGAGGTGCAGGCCGCCGACCTCGCTGGTCGGGCGGACGGTGGGCAGCGGCGCCTCGACGACACAGCGTTCGCCGACCTGGTCGGCGAGGCCGCAGCGCGGCGCGAAGGCGCAACCCGGTCCCGCGTCACGCAGCGACGTGGGCGCGCCGGGGATGGCGCGGAGCCGGGTCCGCTCCCCTCCGATCTCGCGTCGGACGTCCAGCCGGGGCGTGGCCGCGCGGAGACCGGCCGTGTACGGGTGGGCGGGCTGGTCGAAGATGTCGCGGAGGCTGCCGTACTCGGCCTGGCGACCGGCGTACATCACGAGGACCTCGTCCGCCGCGCTCCCCACCACCCCGAAGTCGTGGCTGATCAGGAGCATCGCCATGCCGTACTCCCGCTGGAGTTCGCGGAGCAGCGCGAGGATCTGCGCCTGCACCGTCACGTCGAGCGCGGTGGTCGGCTCGTCGGCGATGAGGAGCGCCGGTCTGTTCACCAGGGCCATCGCGATCACCGCGCGTTGCCGCATGCCGCCGGAGAACTCGTGCGGGAAGCGGCGTACGGCGTCCGCGGGTTCGGGGATGCCGACCCGGTCGAGCATCTCGACCGCGCGGGCCCGCGCGGCGCGGCGGGTGACGGACGGGTTGTGCAGGCGGATCGCCTGGGCGATGTGCGCGCCGATGTCGAGGTACGGACTCAGCGCGGACATCGAGTCCTGGAACACCATGGCCACGTCTGAGCCCCGGGCCCGGCGCAGCTCACGCTCGTCGGCGGAGAGCATCTCCCTTCCGGCGACGACGATCCGGCCCCTGGCGCTCGCCCCGCGCGGCAGCAGCCGCATGATCGCCCGGCCGGTGATCGTCTTTCCCGACCCCGACTCGCCGACCACGGCGAGCGTGCGGCCGCCGTACAGCGTCACGGAGAGGTCCCGGACGATGTCGGCGGTGACGCCACCGCCGGTGAACGAGACGCACAGGTCCTCGACCTGGAGCACGGGGTCAGGCACGGCGGATCCTCGGGTCGAGAAGCGGCATCAGCAGATCGGCGACCAGGTTGCCGACGATGATGAGGAAGGCGGAGAAGAGCGTCACCCCGACGACGATGCTCAGGTCGGACTCGTTCACGCCGGACAGCAGCAGGTCGCCGAGCCCGTGCAGGCTGAACACCTTCTCCGCGATCACCGACCCGCCCAGGAGCGCGGTGACGTCGAGCGCGAACATCGCCGCGACCGGCACCATCACACCGCGGACGGCGTGCCGGTTCACCTGCCGGTTCGACGCGCCGCGCGCGGTCATCGCGACGAGATGGTCGGCCGAGAGTTCGTTGAGGAGCTGGGTGCGGGTGACCCGGACGTAGCCGGCGGCGAGGATGAACGACAGCACCATCCACGGGCCGATCAGGTGCCAGGCCCAGTCCGCCGGTGACTCGGAGAACGACACGAAGCCGGAGTACGGCAGCGCGTTGAGCATGAAGCCGAAGACCTGGAGGACGAGCAGGCCAACGAGGAAGGTCGGCACAGAAAGGCCGAACATCGCGAAGCCGGTCGAGAACCGGTCGACGATCCCGCCCTTGCGGATCGCCGACAACGCGCCGAGGCCGATGCCCACGACAAGGCACAGGATGGCCGCGCCAAGCGCGAGCGACAGCGTGACGGGCAACCGCTCGGCGATGAGTGTCGTGACGTCGCTGCGGTTCGGGAACGAGTAGCCGAAACAGGGCGCGGGGCAGTGCACCTGCTGGGCGCCCGTGCCGTACGTACGGCCGACGAAGAGGCCCTTCACGAACTCGACGTACTGCCACACCGCACTCTGGTCGGTCTGCATGTAGGCGCTGACCTTGGCCCGGGTCTCGGGCGGGCACGGCTTGCCGCACATGGCGCGGGCCGGGTCCTTCGAGGCCCCGAAGAAGAGACAGATCGTCACGAAGGCGATCGAGAGGAGCATGAACACCGCGGTGACCATACGGCGGGCTACGTAGACGATCATGAAGCATCCTCCGTGCGCACATCGAGGACGTCGCGCAGCGCGTCACCGGCGAGCGTGGCGCCGAACACGATCAGGAACACCACGGCGCCCGGGAAGAGCATGTACCAGACGTCCGCGCCGCTGTAGATCCACGGCAGCGAGTCCGAGAGCAGTTTGCCCAGGTCAGGGACATCGCCACGGAGGCCGACGCCGAGGAACGACAGTCCCGCGACGACGCTGACGTTGCCGGGCAGCGACATCGCGAACAGGACGACGACCAGGCCGAAGAGGTGCGGCAGCATCTCGCGGCGGATGATCTGCCAGGGCGGGGCCCCGGTCGCACGCGCCGCCTCGACGAAGGCGCGGGCGTTGACGGCACCGGCCTGGGCGCCGATGATCCGGGCAGGAACGGTCCAGCCGAAGAAGGCCAGCACCAGCACGAGGACCAGGCCCCGCGGCATCTCCGGCGGCACGATCGCCATGATCGCGATGACGAACATCAGGCCGGGGAAGCCGAACATGAAGTCGATCAACCGCCCGACGACGGCGGCGAACCAGCCGCCGAAGTACCCCACGGCCGTACCGAGGACGGCGGCGACGACGATCGACAGGATGCTCGCCCCGAACGCGATGAACAGCGACGAACGGATGCCGTAGACGATCTGGGCGAACAGGTCGACGCCCGTCACCGGGACGACACCGAACCAGTGGTCGGCGCTGACGCCACCGAGGACGCCCAGCGGGCGGCCACCGTCCGGGTCGAGCAGCTCGGTGTGCAGGGTGCTCGGGTCCTGCCCCTCGATCCACACCAGCAGCGGGGCGCAGAGCCCCGCGAGCAGCGGCACGACCAGCATGACCAGGCCGGCGACGCCGGACCGCTTCCTGAGGAAACGGCGGAGAGCCGACGTGCCCCGGCTCTCCGCCCGCTGGATCTCAGCGACCGACACCGACGACCAACTCGTTCGCGAACGGTGGGTAGGCGGGGATGAAGTAGTTCATGATCTTCGAACCGGCCAGGGCCTGCGTGCGCTGCACGAGGATCGGCACGACCGGCGCGTCCTCCATGATCTGCTTGTCGATCGCGGCCCACATCGTGGCGGCCTTGCCGAGGTCCGGCTCCGCGATGGCGGCGTCGATCGCGGCGTCCACCTTGGGGTTGGAGTACTTCGAGGCGTTGCCGCCGCCGTTGCCGATCTCACTCGACGCGAACAGCGGCTGGATGGTGCTCATGCCGCTCGGGAAGTCAGCTCCCCAGCCGTTCGTCGTCATGTCGTAGTCGCCGTCGTCGGACGAGACGAGCTCGGACCAGGTGTCGCCGTCGAGACCCTTGAGTTCGACCTTGACGCCGATCCGCGCCAGCGAGTTCTTGATGCTCTGGGCTTCCTTCTCCTCGATCGCGCTCACGTCGGTCGGGTAGGTCAGCGTGAGCTTCAGCTCTGAGACTCCGGCCTCGGCGAGCAGTTCCTTCGCCTTGTCGACGTTGCCGGTGTCACCGCCGTCGTACAGGTCGTACTCGGTGTGGCCGGGGATGCCGGGCGTCATGATGGTCGAGGTGATCTGGCCGCCGAACTTCGGGCCGCCGTACACGCTCTGCAGTTCGGCCTTGTTGACCGCGTAGTTGATCGCCCGCCGTACCCGGACATCGGACAGGCCTGGGCGCTTGACGTTCATGGCGAGGTAGCGGAAGTAGCCCGACGGGCTGTTGGCCATGCGGTTGGAGATCGACGGGTCAGACTCGATCCGCTGGAACTGCGACGGCGAGATGAGCGCGTTGCTGATCGCGGCCTTGTCCTCGCCCTTGTCGTCGATGAGGCGCTGCACGATCGTGTCGTTGTTCAGGCCCATGTCGAGGACGATCTTGTCCGGCCCTGCGAACCGTGCCTGGTCGGTGTCGGCCTTCCAGTTCGGGTTGCGCTCCAGCACCGCCTGCGAACCCTTGCGGAAACTCGTCACCTGGTACGGCCCGCTGGCGACCGGGTGCTCGCCGTACGTCTCCGGCTTGGTGTCGGCCGCGGCCGGCACCGGCGCGAAGGCCGGCATGCTGACGATCCACGGCCAGTTGCCGAACGGACGCTTCAGATGAAAGACGATCTTGTGGTCGTCGACGACCTCTATGGAGTCGAGCTTCTTGCCGTCGTACGGGCCGTCGTAGTCGGTGCCGCCGACCAGCAGCGTCTTGTGGTAGCCAAGGCCGCCCTGGAACATCGGCGCGAACGACCGCTCGATGCCGTACTTCACGTCCTGCGCGGTGATCGGGCTGCCGTCGGAGAACTTCAAGCCCTCCTTCAGCGTGAAGGTCCACGTCTTGCCACCGTCAGCCGTCGTACCGGTGTCGGTGGCGAGGTCCGGCACCAGGATCGTGTCCTTGTCCGGGAACGTCTGCCACGACGTCAGCCCGCGGTGAACCCACCGCAACCGGCTGGTCGGCACCATCTGCGCGTTGGCGGTTTCAAAGGATTCGTTCGCACGCCGTGAGAGATAGTGCAGCGTCTGGCCCTGGGGCACGGACTCCAGCGCCGCCGCGGCCTTGGCTTTCTCCTTCGCCGGCTCGGGAGACTGCGAGTTCGCGTTACAGCCCGCCATCACGAGGGTCAGAACGAGCGCGAGCCCTACGGGCGCCACTCTCCGGGATCGATTCGCCATAGATCGCGCTTCCTGTGAGGCGGCCCCGAACGGGCGGGTCCGCTGCTTGGATCTCAGGAAGGGAGTCTGTTGGCGGTCGAGAGCACGCGTCCATCGAGGAGTTCTGCACAGGATCTTTAAGAAAATCTGATAGATCGCGGCGATCCGCACGTGTGCCATCCACGATAGCCTGCCGCTCCGACGTCTGGAAGATCACGGTACACATCCGTGAGTGGAGCCCCGTGCTGCCCCGTCCATGGCGCCGCGCGGGCCTTTGCTGCCCGCGGCGCCCCATGGACGATCTGGAAACATCTGTGGCCCCGGTGTTACTGAATCCCAACGCGTGTTGTCGCCACGGATGGCGGTTCTGACCTGGGAGAACAACGATATTACGTGTAGATCATCAATAGCTAGCGCCCAGACGACTCCACAAATCACCAACGTGTACGACCAGCATGCGCGGGAGGATGCCCGCGCTCCGACCCCGTCTTCGCCAATCATCAACCGGACCCTTGGGGCCCGGGCGTGCTGACGATCCGCATCCACGACACCCGACGCACCTGCGTCTCGCTCCTGGCCCCCCTCGACGTCCGCCCCGGCGTCGCGATGTGCTTCTGCGGCACTCACAGGTCTTGATGATGAACATCTACGCACAGACCACGTCACCGAAGGCACTCGATCGGCTGAATGCCAGCCTCGACTCCGACCATGGTGACCGTTAGCGACCAGCGCAAACCCTCGGAAATCCGGGCCCTTCGCATATGCCCGCGCCCATCACCCAGTTAATACTGAGGACGCCGAAGCACACCGACTGGCAGGCTCCCCACATGATGCCGTTGGAAGTGATGGCCGGCTTCGGGGCAACAGGGAGAATCGGACCGCTACGGTGCGGCGCGTCCCTACCTGACATCGCCGCAGTCCTCGGTCCGCCATGGGACAGCAGCCGGATCAGCAAACGCACCCGATGGCCCCATCTGTTCGCCTACGGCGACATCGAACTGTGTGTCTGCCGCTGCCGCCTCATAATCTCGTTCAGCATCCAGACCTGGCACAATCCCATCGAACTACTCAACCCCCGAACGAACACGATCACGTCCTTCCCCGGCCACATGACCTACCGACAGATCACCGAAGCCCTGGACGCCACCAATTGCCGTTGGCGACCGGCTCCTTACCAATTTCCCGAAGGGGTCTACCTGCAGACCATTCCCTCAGACGTCGTCTTCACTTTCCGAGCCGACGACAAGGACGAACTACTCCTGGAGAACGCCGCCGCGTCAATCAATCCGCACGACTGCCCACCCATCCCGATCGGAGCCCCTGACGACAGCTACGGTGCCTGAGCGAGCGACCCCACAACCAGCCGCTCAGAAGATGACACTGCCGTATGAACATGAAGAAGGCCCTCTAGGGTGATCCTGGAGGGCCTCTGACCTGCTGCGCGGTCAAGGGAGGACTCGAATCCCTAACCTTCTGATCCGTAGGGAATGGCAGGCCCCAGATCCGTGGGCTCACACGCTGGTCGGACGGCGGATACAGGCTGGCGAAGTGTGATCACGTAAGGCGGTGTTGCTGTACACGGCTGCTGTACATCGCCTCCGTAGACGCAACCGACGGCGGTCGTCGTCCACCCCACCCGCAAGCGGGCCCGCCCAGTAAGCGTGCGAGGTATCCAGTAACGCCGCGAACTGTGCAGCCCAAAACTCCTGACCTCACCCAGCTGCCTGCGCCGAACTCAGGCCGGGTACATCAGCCGGGTACGCTAACCCGGCTTAGTACACGCCAGCCCAGCCAGCGCCCTCGCCTGTACCCCTTTGCCGTCGCGTCACCACCGGAGTACGGCCGCGCGGCATCCAGATGGCCGCCCTGGGCGGTCTCAGGCTCTGCCCACACTCGTCGGCCCAACGCAGCCAGACGCTCAGGTCGAGCGCCGACCTTTTATCACCGGCCATTCCTTGGCGACCCGCGAGTTAATCACCCTCTCTGCGCTCAACGGCTTACTGACGGGATCTGCGGACTCCAGCCGAGACGGTGCAGCAGATACGACACCCCGCGCAAGGTATAACGGGCGCGGAACAAGACCGGGATAAGGTCGGCAACCCGAGCCAGCGTTCAGCGCTGGTTCTTGAGGTATTCATAGGCGTGGCTTGTGTTTTAATTTGACGACTAGACGTAGCAGGAGTGGTAATTTTTCTTCTTTCCGGAACTTCTTCGGACCCTAAGCTTCAAATACGCGACCTCGCAGTAGAAAGCGATATATATCTCTCATAAGACCATGGGTCGTGGTCAGAGCAGTAGACAGCAAAGTTGGCTGGATTAAGCGCACCACGAGCATTCTGCGGCCCGGCAAACAGTTCATGGGTGTTCAATGTAGCAGTACAGCCAGATGCTTCTTCGCAGCGGCCAATCATACTGACGAGACGTAATACCCAGAAGGGTTGAGGAACTGTAACCCATCCAAGATGAGGATTTAGGATTTTTCCAAAAGCCCACGAACCAACATCATACAAGCTGCCATATTTGCTCTTAACGCGATTGCACCAGCCACAAGCTAGCCTAAGGTTACTGATGTCAGTTAAACCTCCTGCCGTGACAGGCCGGACGTGATCTACCTCTATCCTAAGATCCCGAAGGTTGAGGCCACGCGGCCGGGTGAAATCCACGAACGGCGGTTCTGGGATAGGCGCAGTTCCTGAACGGACAAGCCGGGCGCCGGCCTGAGGAGAAAACTGGTAGCCACAAAGGTAGCACCGAGGGTCCGGCTGTGCGTTAGACCAAAGTAGTCTCCTGTCGGCAAGAGCGATGTTGTGTCTCTTTCTCGCACGCCGCTGAAGGACCTCTCCCCACGCTATCTCCGTAATTGTTTCGGCCAGCTGCTTAACCTCATCGAGTGGGAGCGCCGAGTAGCGTCGCCGGATCTCACGGACGACATCTATTCCCAGGTGCAAGATATGCTTATTTTCATCATGTACATAAATAGCTAGATCAGCTACGCTTTCGATAAACCACCAGGCGTGGAGTACAGTTACATCGACTTCTAGTAGTAACTGTTTCGGCCCAAGCATGTGGTGAGGCACCTTGAGTTTTGCGAACTCCTGGAGTGCTTCACGATCCCACCGATTCTTATCAAGCTCTTCCAAAGAACGGAGGAAACCTCGCACTTGGTTCGATTGCATAACTTCTACTTAGGAACGTATTCGATGACTTTGGGAAGCCCGGCAGAAGGATCGCGCCGATATTCGGACCAAAGCGATGCCCACTTCACTTTAACGGGCCGCTGATCTTTCTTCATGCCCGTAGGTAGCGGCCATTCGCGTGCAAAATAGGACTCCTTAACTCCATCGAGCCAATCCTCGAATGTTGCGTCGACATCGGCAATGTGATTAAGTGTCTTTTTCCGCATGCACAGGTATTCGAAGTAGTCGGCTGTCAATATAGTGAGGCTAACCATATTGAAGAGGTTGCCTCTACTACTTCCCCATGCGTTCGGCGCTTGCATATCATCAATGACGCCAAATTTATCTCTTACGAGCGTGAAAAATCTGATAAAGACGGTACGCCATGGCCCGTCCACCTGACTCCAGATCTTAAACTTGGCCTCGTCCGCATCCCCCTCTGATACGAGATCGCTTTGAGGAAGGAATTCGCGTCGCCACTTTTTTGCATAGTCGTTCTTCTGACCATATAGTTTCCCGCCTATTAGTTCACGGAAGATCTGGACGAGACTCTTAAGCACCGTCCATTGCAGATGCTCTGAGTTGTCACCGGCAATTCCAGTTTGGACCAGTCCTTTAAATGGGCTCTCTTCGGCACGAGTCAGATAGGCGACCGCACGTGAGTCATCGAGCTGTATTTTAGCCTCTATAAGGCGTTGAGCGACTGGCTCGAGTTCCTCTTTACTCAAACTCGTTGAGACGATCGTACCTAGAAGAGCCTTTCCCATAGGGGTTGCTTTCTGATTGACTACAACGAATTGGAAAACATGTTCACTGGGCCTGTCATCCATCAGAAGTGATACGGGGAGCCACCTATCGTTATTTTTAATAAGAGTACTGGCAAGCGAGTCAGGGTCAATATCGTCAAGGTCGGCGCTATCTTTGCCAAAGATGGCCTCCATTAGCCTCGTCTTCCCAACAGGTGTCTCGAGCGACGCCCGGGCCGCTCTAACTGCTCCGCGAAGACGATGCTGTCCGTCTACCAGGACTATCGGAAGAAGGTATGATTTTACGGCTTCTTTCGTAAAACCCACTATTGATTCGGGGTCTTCCTCTGCTGGGAATTTCTCCAGTACAGCAATACGGGCCCGAATCTCTATGTAGAAGTCGACTATTCTGGTTTCTTCGGCGAGCAAGATACCCGAGATGTCTTCCGGATCATCGGTCGACGGATCGAAATCATCGTCACTGTCCATCCCATCCAGATCAACGTCGGGATCGTGCGGAATTCCATGCTCTTTAGCTGCCTCTGCCAGAGTTCTCTGATACCGACCTTGCGGGATGGAAGCGCTCAGGAGTCCTGGCAGACGTTCCTCTAGTCGGTCACGGAGTCGCTTAAGAAGATCCAAAAGTTTAAGCTCATCGAGACTTTCGTATTCGATGACTATGTGACCAACACTTTGGTCTTCATCGACGGATACAAAAGTAACTGACTGTGCGCTTTGGAGAGCGCCAAGTAGTGGGTTCTGGACAATGTTGTGTGGATTGTCAAAGAAAGCTGAAATCTCGGTGACACGAGAGGGGTTTTCTTCTCGTTGAAAGCCAACCGTTTCCTCACCATGGAGTCGCTGCCGCTGGGGAACACCTGCCCATTGCTCGATTTCCGTTGCCGGAGCCGAGAAGAGAATGAGCGGTTTCGCCTCAGGCGTTTGCCGCATCAGGCAGGCGGGATAGCGGAAGTACATGGCTCTCCTGCTAGTAGAGGATGATGCTGGTTATGTTAGCGTCATGAGTCGATTGACGCGAGGTCATGTAGGCCACGCATTTATGTCCAGCGATGCCCTGTATGTGTAGAAATGTCCTGAGCTTGCGGGGTCCGGCCTGTCTGATCATCTTGTCTTGACGAACAGTGCGCGATGTATCAAGCATCGAGATATTTCAGAGGTTGCAATATGGAGATCTCGGCCGGTGGAGTCGCAATGTAGATGTACGTCGGTCGAATGCGTAGAGGATCGCGATGAAGTCAACTTGATCGATAGTCGGCCTAGCTCTAGTCAGGCATCCGGTGAGCAGGTATGGCTGCTCAACCTGCGCTGGTCCGACGTCGGCCTTGGGGTGCTTAACAGTTTCCGGACGGTCAGGAACATAACCTGACAGAGAGCCCGAAAAGGTAAGCACGTGACGATACACTGCAGGCAGTCCTCACCCAAGTTCAGGGAGGAAGCCGTTCGCATGGTTCTGGACGGGCCCATCCCCGCGGTGGCCTGGGAGTCCGGCATGAACCCCACCGCCCTCGACCACCGGACCAGCACCCGCAAAGCCGCCCACCCCGACGCCGACTAACCACTGTCCGGGCCAAACGCGCCCACAAGCCAACTGTCCGGAAAACCCCGAACACCAAATTGCCAAATGAGGCCGCTTGCGGCGAGCGATGCGCCTATTACGTTCTCACGATGACCACGGCAATCCTGGCATCAGTACCTCGAGGAAATCCTGTAGGTGCGGTTCGGCACTTTCATCCATAGCAGCTGTAGCGGAGGGCACCTCGACTTGATCAGCTTCAGCGCCCTTGCCCACATCGGCCAGGTCGAACAAGGTATCGCCTACCCAGTCGCTCCTGGTCGGCACCGCCGCACCTTCCCCGGGAACACCGTGTGCAAGGGTCTGGTTCGCACGACAAAACGACTCGTATAGTTCGATCAAGATCCGTCGCTGGCGGGCGTCCAGGATCTCGTCGGCCTGCAGTGCAGCCATGACTCCGGATACCGAACGGTTCTCCCCGGCTTCGGTCTCCATCAGAAGCATCTGCGCTGTGGTGCCCAACGCTTTGGCGATCTTGTCGATGATCTCTCTGCTCGGCGTCCGCAAGCCGCGTTCGATCTGGCTGAGGTAGGGATTGGAGATCCCGGCGCGCTCAGCTAGCTGCCTCAGGGACACCTTGGCCCGTACCCGGTGGGTGCGAATGGAGTCGCCGACGGAGGGGGTTCTTGAGGACGACATGTGACCAAGTCTGCCGTAGACAGGTTTGGCGTCGCTGAGGTTTACCTGCAGCACAGGAGGCCCTCCTCTGCAGACAAGTACCTTAGCGTCATCACTGTGGGCGGGCCAGAGGTCAGCCGTATGAGCTCATCTAACCCCCAACTTCTCCGGACCTCCCGCCTCCTGCACCCAACCTGAGCAGCATGATCACAATGGAATGTCCTGGGGATTATGCCCCGATAAATGACCTTTATCTGCAATTCGATTCGTAAATGTAGATCTCCTCTTGGGGTGCGAAGCGGAGGGCGGCATCGAGGATTCGATCTTTGGGCGGTTATCCCTAGCAGGATCGAGAGCGACCCTGAGATCTGTCGCCAAGTCCTGATAGACATGGGACGTCAATGAGGTCCAAGGAGGAGGCATAGGTGGTCTTCGGTGGTGTCTTGGAGGAGCTCCGGGCAACCTCCGACCGGGACGCGCGCGCTGCACGAGCTGCTACCTGGGCTCTGCGTCTGGGCCAGGTGGCGACCGGCGACCCAATCGGCGTCCTCTTGGAAGTAGATCTTCTTCCATCTCTCGACGTCAGCCGTCGGTGCGCCACAGTCCGAGCGCGTAACATCTTGCGGGTCGCTGGCTTCTCCAAGCTCTCATCGGTGCTGAAGGTCTCCGTGCCAGAGCTCCGGGAGCTTAGGAACTGCGGTCCGCGGAGCGTCACAGACATCCTCACTGCTCTTCTTCTGACCGCAGCCGACGCGAGTCTGCGGGATTTGAAGTACGCGGATCCCCTCCACGCTGCGTTAATCATGGAACTTAGCGAGTCGCCGACTCCCGAGGACCGGCACCTTTTAGTAAACCGGGGGGCGAAACAACTCGCGACAAGCGAGAGCCTGGCATCTCTGGGCCGTCTCCTAGGTGTAGAGGGTCCGGATCGTCGTGACATTCGGCCACGATGCCGGTTGATTCGCTCCGTAGGTGTGCTGAGCGGGAGCGGTCTTGCTACTGCCTCTCATCTTGCGTCGCTGTCTGTGCAGGATCTTTGGGATCTGCAGGGAAGCGGCGGAGACGTGGTCGAAGACATCTTGCAAGCCCTCATTTTCACAGCCTTAGACGACGACGGCGCCACAGATGGCGACGTCCTCGACAAAGCTGGAGTCGACCCCGATATGACGCTCACGGATCTGCTTGAGCTATGGGTCTCACAGCTCGACGAGCGTCAGCAGGCGACGCTGATGCATCGGGTGATCTGCCGTGACCAAACTCTTGACGACCTAGGGAAAGAGTTCGGGGTTAGCCGGGAGCGGATCCGGCAGGTCGAGAAGAGGCTCGTCGAGGACTTCGAAACCTGGCGGCAGGGCACGGCAGTGCGATGGCGCCTGGAGACACTCGAGGCAGAGGTGAAGTCCACCGTCCCCACATTGATCAACTTGGCCACTCTGATGCAAAGAGTCCCACAGCTCGTAGAGGAGATTCATTCCTTGGGGACGAGTCTCGGCAACCTTCTCGGAGTGCTGCTTCCCAAGCTTTACGTGGAGAAAGAGTGGCTGGCAACACGACCGCTGCCGGATCTGCGGGACGAGACAGTTCGCGCTGCTGCAGGGTCCGGTCTCGACGCCTTCCGGAATCAAGCCTTGCTGGACGATCAGCAGTGGGCCCAGTGGTTGGAGTCCTGCGGCCTGCGCAGGATCGGAGGGCTGGTTGCACGAAAGACGGCCTCCCAACCAGAACTGGCCATAGCGGTTCTACGTCAAGCAGGGCATCCACTGCAAACGGAAGAGATCGCTGCGCTTCTCGGGCTCGACGCCATCCGCTCGCTCCGGAATCGGCTCTTAGACGACGAGAGGATTGTCCGGGTGGGGCCGAACTCCTTCGGCCTACCAGAATGGCAGCTCGAAACTTATGAGGGCATCCGCGAGGAGATCGTGCAGCGGATCGAGCGGGGCGGCGGGCGCGCCCTGCTTTCCGCCGTCGTGGACGAACTCGTGGAGCAATTCGGGGTCTCACCACTTAGCGTCCGAGCCTACGCGACCCAGAAGGAGTTCACCCGCAGGGACGGATGGATCAGCCTTGCGGGACAGGGAAGTGCAGGATCTGAGCGTGCGCGGCGTGTGATGGCAACACCCGCGCAGACCCGACGCTGCTTCTTCCACAAGGCGCAGTGGTGGTTCCGTGTCGACGTGGGAAGAGAGCTGCTTCGCGGGTCGGGACTAACCGCGCCTGTGGGTGCCATGCTCCTCTTCCAAGTCGACGAGGGAACAGAACGCATCTTTCCTGCTCTCGGTCAGGACATCCGAGTCTCCTGGACAGCGGCGCAGCCACAACTTGGCAGCCTCCGTCCGCTCGCCGTACGGCTCGACGCGAAAGAAGGTGACGTTCTCTGGCTAGCGCCGACAGAGCAGGGCGCCGTCCGAACCCGGTTGGTCCGGGGATGGAATAAGGGCGAGGATGACGAAATCGCCATCTGCACCGGTGTCCCCCGCGGCTTGACCGGAGAGGGCCTTCGCATGGCCGTTGCCAGCGCACTCATGCTCCCTGAAGAGACCTCGTGGCAGGCGCTAGTCACAACGTTGCGATCCCGGGGCGACCTCGAGCTAGCCGAAGTAGTGGAGGCGTACACCGTGCGTGATATGACGCGACCGGAGGATGCCGTCCCCGACCTGGGTGACTTCTTCGCAGCCCTGGGCGGTCGGTAATGGCAGACATGCTTCGAAGCCTCGAAATCGAGGACAGCTACCGCAGCAACCGCAGCAACATCGTGAGTGAGTTTTACGTCCCTTGCCTCTCACACGCGAACCGGTACGACCGAGCCGTTGGCTACTTCAGCAGCAAGGCGCTGGCTCTCGTCGCCCGCGGGCTGGAAAGCTTTCAGGGCAATGAGGGGCGAATGCGACTGATCGCAAGCCCCCACCTCACCGAAGGTGACATCGAGGAAATCCGGTCCGGATATGCCTACCGTGAAGTGATCGCCAAAGCGGTCATCCGCGAGCTGGACCCCAACACGGACCGTCCGGCGCGGGAGCTCACCGGACTAGGACTGCTGGGCCAGCTTGTCGCGCAGGGCACCCTGGACATTAAGATCGCCATCGTCCACGGGCGCGAGGGGCTCGCGCTTTACCACGAGAAGATCGGCCTGATCTCCGACCAGTACGGCGACGAACTGGCCTTTACCGGCTCCATGAACGAGACCGGATCCGCCTTCCTTGACAACTTCGAATCCATCCAGGTGTTCAAGTCGTGGCTTGAGAGCGACAGAGGCCGGGTCGGCAGGCTTCGTACGGACTTCGACGAGCTCTGGGCTGGACGCACACCTCGGCTCGAGGTACTGGACTTCCCGGCTGTGGCTCGCGAGCGCTTCGTCGCCCTCGGTGAACGGGCACTCACAACTCCGCCGGAAGACAGCGGTTGCGAGCCCCGTCCGCTCGTGGTTTCGGAGGACCTGACCACTCTTGGCTGGGCCCGGCTACCGCGCGGCATCGAACTGCGGGACTACCAGAAGACTGCCATCGCCAAATGGCTCAGTGCCAACGGCCGTGGCATGTGCCAGATGGCGACCGGCACTGGAAAGACAATCACCGCGCTGGCGGCCCTCGACCAGATCGGCCGACAGCTCCATGCTCGCAATGGTTCTCTTGTAACCGTAATCGTCGTCCCCCTGCTTGACCTCGCTGAGCAGTGGTCCGTAGAGCTCCGGAACTTCGGTATTGTGCCGATCAAGTGCCGCGATGCCGCCAAGTCATGGGAGCCGGCCCTACGCAATGCTCTCGCTGCACTCCGCGCGAAGGGGCGGGGCAGCGTCACGCTGGTGGTTACGAACAAGACCTTCCAGGGGGCAGCCTTCCAGAGAGTTCTGAGCGGCATCGACCTACCGCTGCTCGTGGTCGCCGATGAAGCACACCATCTGGGGGCTGAGCACCTGCGCTCCTTGCTCCCCGAGCACGCTCAGTTCCGACTCGCTCTCTCGGCAACGCCCGAGCGCTGGTTTGACCCGCTGGGAACGGACGCGTTGAAAGACTACTTCGGGGACACCCTCATCGAGCTGGGCTTGAAGGAGGCCATCGACGTCGGCGCGCTGACGAGGTACCGCTACTACCCGATCCTCGTCCCTCTTGCCGAGGACGAGGTCGAGCAATACACCGAGCTCACCATCAAGATCGGAGCCTTAATCCGATTGCGAGACCCGGAATCCGTGGCTGATGATGACTCTTCGCCGCTCGGGTTGCTGTTGAGTAAGCGGGCCAAGGTCCTGGGTCACGCCCGCGCGAAGCTGCCGGCGCTCAAGGAGGCATTGGAGCGGCACCGAGAGAGCTGGTTCCAGCTCATTTACTGTGCTGAGGGCGGGGTGCCTCTTCCCGAAGGTGGCACAGGCCCTCGGCAGGTCGAGCAGGTCATGGAGCTAGTCGGCCACCAGATGGGACTCAAGGCACACCCATTCACCTCTCGTGAGGATAAGCGGGAACGCCAGGGTCTGCTGCGTGCGTTCGCGACAGGACGCGACCTGCAGGTCTTGGTCTCTATGAAGTGCCTCGATGAAGGGGTTGACCTACCGGATGCCCGCGTCGCTTACATGCTGGCCAGCAGCATGAATCCGAGGCAGTTCATCCAGCGTCGCGGCAGGATCCTCAGACGGGCACCTGGCAAGACGACCGCGGAGGTCATCGACTTCGTGGTCGCACCTCCACAAGACCCGGCGCTGTTCGAGACCGAGCGTGCGCTCTTCCGTAGAGAGCTCGCTCGATGCGTAGAATTTGCCGGATACGCGGATAATCACGGCGAGGCTCTAGCACAATTGAGGGATCTGCGCGACTATTACCAGCTCCTCGACGTGTGAAGGGTGGAGAACGAAGAGTGAGCGACCAGGACGAACGCGAAATCGTGGGTCGTATCTACGCAGAGCTGAGCAATGAGGCGAAACGCCTCGTCGTGGACGTCCTGACCTTGGAGAAGGAAAGCCTCCACCTCAAGGACACGGCCGCAGCTCGCACTGTGAGTGACCAGATTATCCGGAAGGTCGAGGGCATCGTTAAGTGAAGCTCCTGTCCATCGAACTCGAGAACTTCCGACCGTACGGCGGGAGACACCGTCTCTCATTCGCGCAGGAGTCTGGGCACAACGTCACGCTCGTCTACGGGACCAATGGCGGTGGTAAGACGACCCTCCTCAACGCCTTCACCTGGGCGCTCTACAGCAAGCTCAGCTCTGACGTCGAGCAGCAGGAGCGGCTGATCAACAATCGGGTCTGGCAAGACGCGCCTGTCGGCAGCCAGATCGAGATGTCGGTGGAGGCCGAGTTCGAGCACGAGGGTCGCGTGTATACCGCCCGTCGTCACCTCATGGCCGAGAAGCAGGGGCCCGATCAGAAGCTCCCCAAGCCGCAGCTCACCCTGCGTGAGCGAGATGACAGAGGTTTCACCAGGGAGCTGGAGAGCGCCCAGGGACACATCGACAAGATCCTCCCCGAGCGGCTGAGCCGGTTCTTCTTTGTGAACGGTGAGCGTATTGAGCAGCTAGTCCGCAAGGAGGCCTACGCGGAGATCCAGCACGCCATCAAGACGCTCCTCGGCCTGGAGCAGTTGGAGCGCGCGCTGAAGCACCTTCCGCTGGCGGCCAACAAGCTGCGGCACCAGTTGAAGTCCAAGGACGCGGACGGCGAGCAGGCCGGGCGCCTCACCGGCGAGATCGACGCGATCCTCAAGGAGACCGAGGAGAAGAAGCAGGAGAAGGAGTCCCTCAGGACCGAGGTCCAGCATCTGAAGGACGAGATTGACCTGCTCTCCGCCCGTCTCAAAACGCTCGACGGTGCGAAGCAATTACAACAAGAGCGCGAGCGGCTCGAGCAAGAGCGGGAGAGCGTCCATGCCTCGCTTCGAAAACTCGAGGAAGACCGAGCTCGTGTTCTCGCGGGATCGGGCTACCTAGCGTTCCTGCCCGAACTGCCCCAACAGATCATCGCAGCATGTGACGCGCTCCGGGAAAAGGGGCAGCTGCCGGCGCCACTGAAGCGCACCTTCATCGAGGACCTCCTCACGGAGGGGGCCTGTATCTGCGGGACGCACCTTCCAAAGGGCTCCTTGGAGCGTGCCGCGCTGGAGACCTGGCGCGCCAAGGCGGGACTGGCGGAGGTCGAAGCCGCGTGGAACCAGCTTCGTGGAAACGTAGCCACCCTCGAGGAACGCCGGTCCACGATGCTCGAGCGGCTGTTTGACGCCGACCGTCTGATCGGGGAGGCGTCCGACAAGGAACGCAGCCTCATGGATCAGCTTAACGAGGTCTCCATCGAGCTCAAGAAGCTTCCTCAGGAGGACATCAACGCGATTGAGGTCAACCGCGGGAAGTTGATCGACAGGCTGAGCGAGACCAGTCGTCGGCTCGGCGGCATCGACGAGCACCTGGAGCTCCTCGCCGCCCAGAAGAAGCAGAAGGAAGAGCAGGTCGACAAGCTCCAGGTCAAGGACGAGAACAACCAACGCATCCAGCGTCGCATCACCGTGATCCGCGATACGGAGAACGCCTTGAAGCAGATCCTCGAACTGCTCTCGGACAGCATCCGCCGCCGACTGGACACCCGGATCCGGGACCTTTTCAAGCAGGCGTCCCTGAAGAACTACGAGCCCGAGCTGACCAGTGACTTCCAGCTGGAGTACTGGGAGCGGGTAGGCGGCGAGACCATGCCCGCCCCTAAGTCAACCGGCGAGAACATGCTGCTCTCGCTCTCCTTCGTCGGGGCGATCGCTCAAGAGTGCCGCGATGCCGCTACGAACACGAACCCATTCTTCGGCGGTGTCGGCGGGGAGTATCCAGTGGTAATGGACGCGGTCTTCGGCAACCTCGATGATGACTACCGGCGTCAGATCGCCAAGTTTCTCCCCGAGATGACCTCCCAGGTGGTCGTGCTTTCCAGCAAAGCGCAGGCCGATGGAGTCGCCGAAGAGGCGCTCGCGCAGCGGATCGGCAAGCAGTACATCATTACTACCCACACCACCAAGAGCGACCTCGTAGACGTCACAGAGAAGATCAGCGTGGACGGAAGAGATTACCCGTACCAGGTGGTGGGCTCGTCCTTCGACGGCGCGGAGATCACTGAGGTGACGGCATGACGACCACCCTCAGCGAGCAGCGGGTCCGGCGCCCGAAGGCGCATGAGAAGTTGATTCAGCAGCTGATGAAGGATGGTGACGGCCCGTTCCCCAGTATGGCCACGACGATGTTGTTCGCCGCCTCGGTGGGCTTCGCCAACGACAGGTGGGAAGAGTTCACCGAGGCGGGGGAGCCCATTCGATACGAGGTCTTCCGGCGGTACGCCACCGCCGAAGCTTTCATCGACTCCCTCGGCGTCCTCAGGCACCCGGGAGATCCCAGCATCCTCAGCGAGGAGCGACTCGGCGAGCGGGTGGCGATCTTCGAGGGGTACGCCAACGGCGGACTCAACCACATTCAGGGGGAGATCAACGCCAGCAAGTCCCGGGTCATGGACATCCTGCTTGAGATGGTTCGTCAGGCCGGCCGTACCCGGAAGGAATCAGACCTTCCCTTGGTTCTCGACCAGTTCTTCAGCCCACCGGACTTCACGACCCCATGATGGGGGAGTGACCCTCGCACAGCAGACGGGCGGCGCCTGGGAGACCGAGCGTCGCCTCACCGCGATCAGCAGGACCGGGCTTTCCACGCCCGCTCGTCAGGCTGTCGTCGACCAGCAGATCACTCCTGAGCGCTCGGTCCTCGACTATGGGTGCGGGCGTGGCGATGATGTCCATGCACTCAGGCAGATGGAGATCGAGGCGTCGGGGTGGGACCCGCACTTCAATCCCGGCGGCAACCTTGGCCCGGCGGACGTCGTGCTCCTCACATACGTCCTCAACATCATTGAGGACCCCGGGGAGCGCCGCCGTACCCTGATGCGGGCCTGGGAACTGGCGGGCAAGGCGCTTGTCGTGTCCACCCGGTTGACGTGGGAAAAGACCAAAGTCAAGGGTGCCGAGTTCGGGGACGGGGTACTGACGAGCCGCCGGACGTTCCAGCACCTGTTCGGCCCTAACGAACTGCGCAGCTACGTGGAAGACACCACGGGAGTGCGCTGTGTCTCGGCGGCGCCGGGCATTGTGTACGCCTTCAAACAGGACGAGGAACGTCTCAGTTACCTGGCCCGGCGGATCGCGCCAGACATCACCTGGCTCGTCTCCGGCGACGCCGCATCCGCGATTGCGGCGGTAGTCGACCACACCGAGCAGCGTGGCAGGGTCCCCCGGGTGGAAGAAATGCCCACGCAGATGGCTGAGCTCCTGGCGCACCTGAGTGCCTCGGAGCTGCAGCGCCTCGTCAGAAGCTCTGTCGACCCAGAAAAGGTCGCTGAGGGAGCCAAGCGCTCCACGCTGACAACATTGCTCTTCCTAGGCGTAGAGCTCTTCAACGGGCGCGGACCGTTCGGCTGCCTTCCGCTCTCCGTCCAATTGGATGTGCGGGCGTTCTTCAGCTCCTATAAGGAGGCGTGCCGACGGTCCGATCGGTTGCTGCTCAAGCTTCGCGACGATGCGTACGTCCGGGGAGCCATGAACGGATCCAAGGTCGGCAAGGTGACTCCAACCGCGCTTTACGTGCACAGGCGAGCGATCGACGCGATGCCGGTGGTGCTCAGGCTCTATGAACACTGTGCCTCAGTCGCGGCGGGGCGCCCCCTGGAGTGGACGATCGCCAAGCTCCGGCACCAGGGGCGCGGGGTCAGCTGGCTGGACTATCCAGAGTTCGATGCCGACCCCCACCCCCGGCTGAGGTCCTCCTATCTGGTGGATCTCAGCACGCTGAAAATCTCGTACCTGTCGTACGAGGAGTCCACGAACCGGCCGTTGCTCCACCGCAAGCATGAGTTCCTACACTCAGATGACCCGGATGTGCCCAAGTACCGACGGCTGACCGAGAGCGAACTCCGGGCGGGGCTGTATGCGAACCCTCACCTCATCGGAACGGAAGAGGGTTGGGAAGCCGAGCTTGTCCGATGTGGCAGGACGCTCCGGGGACATCGTCTGATTCGGCGCCGTTAAATTGTCGCGTTGGCCTGGAAGTCGGCGATTACGTTCACAAACCCGTCGAGATCCAGCTCTTGGGCTTGGCTTGGGAACCATGAGAGACGTAGACCGTTGCCGGCCTCCTCTTCGGGCAACCCCATTGCCGCCAGAACATGGCTAGGCGTGTAGGAGGCGCTGGTACACGCTGACCCTGTAGCGACCGCAGCATAGTCCTGCAACTGCAAAATCAGCGCCTCGGCGTCTACTCCCTCGAAGGAGAGACTGACGATGTGCGGGACGACGTGGTCCTGATCCCCGTTGAGGCGGTACTTGGTCCTGCTAAGCGCGGTTAGGAGCCGGCCGCGGAAATCTTCGGCCTCTGCGAGCCACTTCACGCGGTCAGCCTCGAAGACCTCGAGGGCCTTGGCAAGCCCGGCTACAAGTGGAACAGGCAGGGTGCCGGGGCGGAGTTTCCGTTCCTGGCCCCCGCCGTACATCAGGGGGGTCAACGGGACGGTAGCCCTGCCTCGGCGCCGGGTGAGCAGACCGCCTATGCCCTTTGGGGCTCCGGTCTTGTGCCCGCTGAAGCTGATGAGATCTATCGGGGCCTGCAAGTCAGCGGGGAACTTGGCGAAGCCCTGAGCGGCGTCGACGTGGAAGTACGTCGGTGTCTCACGGAGTCGTTCGGCTAGCTCAGCTACGGGTTGGATCACGCCGGTCTCGTTGTTGACGTGCATGAGGGAGACCAGAAGCGTGTCCGGACGCAGTCGCTCTAGCACCGCTTCAACCGGCACTCGCCCCGATGCCCCAGGGGTAATGAGGTCAACCTCAAATCCACGTGATTGCAGGTGCTCCAGAGGCTCGAGCACGGCCTTATGCTCAATCGCGGAGCTGATGATGTGGCGTCGACCATGGTGTTCGCCGTACGGCGCAAGCCCGAGCAACGCGATGTTGTTGGACTCGGTGGCGCCGCTGGTGAAGATCAGCTCATCTGGCCTGGCACCGAGGTGCTGGGCGATCGACTCCCTGGCACGGGCGACAACCCTCTTAGCGCTGGTGCCCCATGCATGAGTCCGGCTGCCGGCATTGCCGAACTCCTCGACCATCCAGTGCAGCACAACCTCCGCTACCCGGGGGTCAACCCGAGTGGTTGCCGCGGCGTCTAGGTAAGCGACCACAACAGCTCCTGATGGTGTGTTTACGTGGGAGACTTGCGTACGTACGTTTCCTCTTTCACGTACGTTACGCTATCGTGTGACGCATGGGAACGCAGGGAGTCGCTAAGCCTGCTGAGGAAGCGACCACAGCAGGCTTCGAGTACATCTTCCCAGCGATTCGCGGGATCCAGGCGGGGCGTGAGTATTACGTCTCGATGTGTCCGTTACGCCTCATCCCCAAAATTTTTCTCTTTGATGAGGATGAGCTCGCACCCGAGGTTCGAGCTCAGCGGGTCCTGAACAAGGGACGAATCCCCGCCCTAACGAGGTACATCCTCGACAACCCGGATGATTACGTCTTCAGTGCGCTCACTGCGTCAGTCGACGGCGTCATGCGTTTCGAGGGCGTCTCCGACCAAGGTCCAGGTATGCGGGTCGGCCAGCTACGCATCCCGATGGCATCCCGCTTCTTGATCAACGACGGTCAACACCGGCGGGCAGCCATCGAGGCCGCGTTGCGGGAGAACCAGGCACTAGGCGATGAGACCATCGCGGTCGTCTTCTTCTATGACGCCGGCCTTGAGCGAAGCCAGCAGCTCTTCGCCGACCTCAACCGGCACGCAGTACGGCCGGCCAGGTCCATCGGGGTCCTTTACGACCACCGCGACGAGCTGTCTCAGCTAACCAAGCTGCTCGCACTGAAGTGTCCGGTCTTCCGCAACTACGTTGAGATGGAAGCCAGCACCCTCTCCGCCCGCTCGCGCAAGCTGTGCACCTTGAGCGCGCTGTATACCGCGACGACGGCACTGCTCCGGGGCCTGGAGCTGAATTCCGATCAAGCTCAGCGCATTGCCTGGGAGTTCTGGGAGGCGATCGATGAGTTGATCCCGGAGTGGGCGGAGGTCCGTAACAAGACGCTGTCCGCAGCGGAGGTCCGCAAGCAGTTTCTCCACACTCACGGGATCGCTCTCCACGCCCTCGGCCGTCTCGGGAACACGCTGCTGCATCAGTCGCTTGATCCAAAGGTGTGGAAACCGCGGCTGGCGCCGCTCCGCCAGATCGACTGGTCGCGCACCAGCAGCGTCTGGGAGGGGCGGGCCGTTATCGGTGGACGCGTCTCCAAAAATCATCAGAACGTCGTACTCACAGTCAACTATCTCAGTCGGCATCTCGGTTTTGAGCTGAGTCCTGAAGAGCAGCACGCCGAAGACGCCTACCAGCGAGGAGAGCGATGACCACCCCATCACGCACGGTCGTATCGCTGAACACCCCGACGCGACGTGTCGTCCCGTTCGAAGCACAGGGCGGACTTGCCGCGGTGGTCGGCACACTGACCGATGAGATTCGCGAGCTCTATCTCGCGGACGAAGTCCCTTGGGTGATCGGCTACAGCGGTGGAAAGGACTCCACCGCTGTGCTCCAGCTTGTCTGGCTCGCTCTTCAAGGGCTCGAGACAGATCAACGGATGAAGCCGGTCTACGTCATCAGCACCGACACCCTCGTGGAGAACCCGGTTGTCGCGGCGTGGGTGACGCAGTCGCTGGAGACCATGCGCCAGGCCGCAGAGGAGCAACAGCTCCCTATCCAGCCCAACCGGCTCACTCCGGCGGTCAAAGACACCTTCTGGGTCGGGCTCATCGGCAAGGGATATCCCGCTCCTCGACCGAAGTTCCGTTGGTGTACCGAGCGTCTGAAGATCCGTCCGTCAAACGACTTCATCCATCGGGTCGTACGTCAGCATGGCGAAGCCATCCTCGTCCTCGGTATTCGCAAGGCGGAGAGTCAGGCACGCGCCCGGGTTATGGAGAGGCACGAGAAGCGCCGGGTCCGGGATCGCCTTTCGCCCAATGGCAATCTGCCCAACTCGCTCGTCTATAGCCCCGTCGAGGACTGGAGCAACGACGAGGTCTGGACGTTCCTCATGCAAAAGTCCAACCCGTGGGGACATCCCAACAAGGATCTACTGACCATGTACCAGGGCGCCTCCAGCGACGGTGAGTGTCCGCTGGTCGTGGACAACACAACCCCTTCCTGCGGAGACAGCCGATTCGGCTGCTGGACGTGCACCCTCGTAGACAAGGACAAGTCCATGTCCGCGATGATCCAGAATGACGAGGAGAAGGAATGGATGCTCCCGCTCCTTGAGCTCCGCGATGAGTTGGATGTGGCCGATGACCGCCACCTGCGGGACTTCCGGAAGATGAACGGCAACATTCAGCTGTTCAACGACCGCATGGTCCACGGCCCCTACACTCAGGCCGCTCGCGAGAACTGGCTGCGCCGGGTGCTTGAGGCTCAAACCTGGATCCGAGCTAACGCTCCCATCCACGTACGCGGGATTGAGCTCATCACACTCGACGAGCTACACGAAATCCGCCGCATTTGGGTGTTCGACAAACACGAGGTCGAAGACTCTCTGCCGCGGATCTACAAGGAGGAGACCGGCGAAGATTTTCCTGGCCGTCCCCTCGACGAGCATCTCATGATCGCCTCGGATGAGGTCGAGCTCCTGCGCGAGATCTGCGACGGTGACGAACTGCACTTCACCACGATGCGCGAGCTTCTCAGCGTGGAGCGCAAGTTCCGCACGATGACGCGCCGCTCGGGACTGTTCGAAGCTCTAGAGAAAACTATCCAGCGCGGCTACTACAAGGACGCCGACGACGCCGCCGAGCATGCCCGACGGGCGCGGGACAGCAAGATCGTCCCCGAACTCCCCTTCCCGAACGAAGAGAGCACCAATGCTCCTGCATGAAATTACGCTTGAAAACGTCGGCGCTTACAAGGGCAAGCAGCGGATCAACCTTGAGGTCCGAGAGGGCAGGCCGATCATCCTGATCGGCGGCCTTAACGGATGTGGTAAGACCACCCTCCTCGACGCTATTCAACACACCCTATACGGCTCTCGCGCACGATGCAGCGGGCGCGGCACGCGTTCATACGATGCGTATCTCCGGGAAACCATCAACCGCGAGGCGAGCCCTAAGGACGCGCGGATCACTCTGCGCTTCTCGACCACAGTCGAGGGTGAGCAGCGTCACTACCGGGTTGTGCGGGCATGGCAGGTCCGCGGGAAGAGCGTCCGGGAATTCCTCAATGTCTTCATCAACGGAGAACTCGACCTGGTCGTCAGCGAAAGCTGGGCCGATTACATCGAGGACCTGCTCCCTCTTGAAGTTGCGTCGCTGTTCTTCTTCGACGGCGAGAAGATTGAATCTCTCGCCGATCCCGAGCGAGCGGCCCCCGTCATCGAGTCCGCAGTGCACTCGCTGCTTGGCGTCAACACGGTTGAACAACTCCGCACCGACCTCCTCGCCCTTCAACGGCGCCAAAAGGTGTCGGACGAGGACCAGCAGGCGCTTGAACAGATCAAGCTGATCGAGCAGCAGATCTCGGAAGCGGATCAAGCATGCGCGGATTCTCTACAGTGTGTGGCATCCGCTCAGGCATCGTTGGACGTTGCGGAGGCCGCCTTAGTCGTCGCGGAGGATGCGTTCGCCACGAAGGGCGGCAATCTCTACCAGCGGCGTGCGGAGCTGGAGGCAGAGAAGAAGCTCCTTGAGGAGCAGCTTCAGGGTATGCAGGACAACCTCGCGAACCATGTCGCAGCGGGACCGCTACCGCTACTACTGCTCAGCTCGCAGCTTGAACAGATCAAGAAGCAGGCGGAACGTGAAGAAGCTGCGGCTCAAGCAGGCCAGGTGCTGGAAACCCTCGCCACACGGGATCAGCAGCTCCTGGATTTCTTGAACCAATTGGTCGGCTCAGAACCGACCGCTGAGGCAGAGAAGTACCTAGTGGCCGACCGCCTGCAACGAGCCGCGGAGGCAGACACCCCACGTTTCTTGGAGCTATCTCGTTCCGCCGCACAGCAGTTGGCCTCTCTCGATCAAATCTTGGACAAGGAGCACAGCAACGCTCTTGCCTTGGTCGATGAGGTGACACGGCTACGTGAGCGGCTCAACACGGTTGAGCGGCAGCTCGCTGCGGTTCCCGACGAGCAGATGATCCTGAGCCTCATCAAGCAGCTAGAAGCGGCACGTCTTCAGGTCGCGGGGCTCAAGGCGGATCTCGGCAGGGCGAGGGAGGCCCACGCAACTGCCGACAACGATCGGAAACAGCTGGTTACCTCGCGGGAGCATGCGTACAAGAAGCGGGCATCCGGGCTTGCCAAGGCGGAGCACGTGGCACGAATCATCACCTATGCCGACCGCGTACGGACGACCCTGCAGCAGTTCGGAGATGCGCTATTGCGCAGGCATATCAATGCGCTTGAGGTTGCGGTGCTCGATAGCTTCACGCGCCTGATGCGGAAGAGCGGGCTGGTTCAAGACCTTCGTATCGATACGGACAAGTTCACGCTCACGCTGATCGGCGCTGACGGAGAGGCGTTGGACCCTACCCGATTGAGCGCCGGAGAACGCCAGCTCCTCGCGGTCTCCCTGCTCTGGGGCCTAGCCCGAGTTGCAGGTAATCGTCTGCCCACAGTGATCGATACCCCGCTGGGGCGGCTGGACAGCCGCCACCGGCAGAACCTCGTCGAACGCTATTTCCCCCAGGCCGGCGACCAGGTCCTCCTCCTCTCGACGGATGAGGAGATCGACGAGTACCTGCTGTCGCGCCTCAAGCCTGCCATTGCCCAGACGTACACCTTGGTCCATGACGACCAAACGTTTACCACCACGATCGAGCACGGTTACTGGTGGCAATCAGGAGCACCTCATGTCGCTTGACACCATCCGTCTCTCGCAGACCGCGCGCGACCAACTCATCAAACTGAAGCGAGTAACCGGGATCAAAAACTGGAATGTCCTCTGCCGATGGTCCCTGGCGCTCTCCCTGGCCGACCTAAGTCCACCCCTGGTCCGCGAAATCGTCACTGACTCGAACGTGGAGATGAGCTGGCGCACCTTCTCCGGCTCCCATGGGGATATTTATCTGGCGCTTCTCAAGCAGCGTTGCATGCGGGATGAAGATTCTCTGTCGGACGAAGGGGTTGCTAGAACACTCACGATTCATCTCCATCGCGGGATTGGTTATCTAGCCGGAGGTCGTAACCTGGTTAAAATTGAGGACCTTATGAGGTTGGCGCTGCTGTCTAGCACATCCTGAAATTCCTCAGACGTAGGATGTGATCCGGGGTCTGCGACAGCTGGCGGTGCCGTACTGTTGGGGTGATCTACACACTGACCGCCACCACCTGTGGAGGTTCACATAACGTTGGTTGTCCAGGTCGCGTCATTCACCCAGAGGCTCCTACTGGTAGTAACGGTGCCGAGCTCGTGAGGTTGGCCATGGGGTGGGGATTCATGGACGACGTCGGCCCCGTGGCAAGTAGGGACGCTCGGGGTGGGCGTAGTTGTACTGAAAGGTTACGTGCTCCGGAATCTCTCTGTCTGTCTGGAACTCGTAGCGTTGGCTGCGCACCCAGAGAACGACGTCGGTGAAGGAAGCTGCACCTGATACGCTACTCTGCTCGTCCGCACGCGCTTTCCAGCCGGCGGCAGTTGCTGCTTGCTCGATTATCTGAATGCGAAAAGGTGTACGTGCAGGCAAGTTGAGCTCGCTGATCATGTTTTCGATCAGGTCGTCATAAGTATTCGCGTCGCCCTTGTCAGTCAACATACGGATGAGGGCGACAAGCTCTTCCTGCTTATACGCGGTGATAGGTCGGCTACTTCGGAAGCAATGTGCTACAGAGGGTGGATCCTCTCTATGCTTCGATGTCCTGTGTGACGTTATGTCGATAGGTCCCCGTCGGTCGTCGGCCACACCATCGGCGGCTTTCGACGCACGATCGTCCTGATCAATATGTTTGAGAGCCTCACGAACGCGCCTCAGCGCTCCAAATGACTGGGTTGATGAGCTGAGCTCCTCAATAACGTCGCGGATAAGCTGATATTCAGGCCGCTGGACGCCGTCTTTCTTCATCCACTTGGCAAAGGCGATGATCTCGGAGTCCGTGTACGAAAAGATGCTACGACCGCACGGAACGGGACAAGTAGGTTGTACCCTGTTCGGAGTGGCCGCGGCGCGTGAGGATTTTGCAATCTGCCGAGTGGATGCGACACGCATCGCAAGGATCGCCTGGGCCGCACCTCGGTAATCCTTAATGGGGTGGGTGGAACGGGGAGCACCAGTGCCCCAGATGAAATGCCCAGTGGATAGGGACGCTTCGACGCGCGTCCCAACAGCAGAGGTTACGGATTTAGAACTAAGCACAATGAGGACATCTTCGCTATCTGAGAACCTGATCTGGGCTCCGCAACTCAGCAACTCATATGCTAGTTCACTTAAACATGAGCGCGCTGCATTACCTGACGCGGGAGCTGCATTGGGGCGAGGTAGTAGCTTTTTGGCGGCGGGAGCATTCTTCTCTGACGCTTGGTCGGCAGCTTCCTTAATGATGTCCTTGATGCGGCTTACCGCCCATGCTGAAGCAGGTACAGGAAGCTTCAGTTCACGGATGACTTCTTGGATAAGGATCTCTTTGGTTCGAGGAATGCCGTCTCGTTGGATCCATTGGACGAACTGGACGAGGTTCCGTGTTCCGTACACTGACAGTGGGTGGCCTGGCGTGATAGGGCACTTACCTCGAGGTTTCCCGGGAGATGCGCTGAGCTTGGGCGGAGTGCTGGGCGATGTTGACGGCGAGGTCTTCGTGGATCGCTCCAGCTCCTTTACTTTTTGAATGACGCCTCGAATCCGGTCAATAGTCCACTCCGAATGTGGTTCAGGGAGATTGAGTTCCCGGAGGACCTCCGTTACCAGAGCATCCTCAGTACGGGTGGTGCCATCACGTTTGATCCATTGAACGAATTTAATCAGGTAGACCGTCTCGTACATCCTCAGCGGTCGGCCGACTTTGATCGGGCACTTACCTCTGGGGTTCGACGCTGGAGCGACTGGTGCTGAGGTGGTCCCCTCGGGGAGGGAACCTTCCGATGAAGGGGTGGGGCGGATCGTTCCAGAAGTGGCGGTGCTTCCCGACCTTTGGAAGCGCAGGTAGGCGTTGATCACGTACTCGGGAACACGTCCTCGATCAGTAACTTCTAGCCCATGGTTGCGAGCCCACTGGCGGATCAGTGCCGGATCGACATCGAGGCTGCTATCTGTGATGCCGACTGGGAGGGGGTTGGGAACCTCCCGAGTAGGCATGAGTGCCTTGAAGAGATCGTCGAGCGAGGGTGGCTGAACTGCTGGCTGCTGGCCAATCTCCTCGTTAGGAGCCACGGAACTCTCCAGGGGGTTTGCTTCTTGGTGCCGGTATCAGACCAATACAGCACGGATCCGGCCGATTCACCTCGTACCATCCGCATCTTTGATATCGATGTGCCAACAAATCTGGAGACGGCAAGGGTTCTAGGGGTGAGTGACTCCACACCTACTGAGGCTGAACTCGTGGTGTCGTAGCTCCTGAGATGCCTTCATTGCCCGGGTAGACCGACGTCATGAGGTACGCACAAGGTGGAGGACTGTCCGCCGAACGAAGAGCGTTCCACGAAAAGCTGCGGCTGCAGGCGGCTGAGAGGTTCGCCCGCGATGAATCCAGCACGGTCATCGCCCGGGACCTGCGGATCAGCCTCCGATCTGTTCAGCGATGGAAGAGGAACTGGCGGGCCGACGGGGCCGGAGCGCTATGCTCACACGGTCCGGCCTCCCTGCCCAGGCTCGGCGAACGGCAGCTCGCCGAGCTGGAGCAGGAACTGATCAAGGGACCCGTCTGGCACGGCTGGCCGGATCAGCGCTGGACCCTATCTCGGGTCAAGACCGTGATCGGCCGACGCTTCCATGTGGCCTACACCCTGCAAGGGGTGCGCAAGCTGCTGGTCCGTAATGGCTACTCCTGCCAGGTCCTGGCCCGGCGTGCGATGGAGCGCGATCAGGCGGCGGTGACCGGGTGGGTGAGGGAGACCTGGCCAAGCCTGGAAGATACGCGGCGGCGCTCGGCGCCTGGATCTTCTTCGAAGACGAGACCGGCCTGTCCGATGACGCCGCCCGTCATGCGTACCTGGAGCCCACGTGGTCAGACCCCGGTCATCACCGTGCGCGGCCGGTCCCGGCGCCGGATCTCGATCGCCGCTTTGGCCTGCTACAAGCCCGGGCACCGTTCCCGGCTGATCTACCGGCCCCGCCTGGACACCCGCCCGGACGGGCATAAGTCTTTCGCCTGGAGCGACTACCGGGACCTGCTGATCGCCGCGCACCGCCAGCTCGGCGGCCCGATGGTGCTGGTGTGGGACAACCTCGGGCACCCACCTGACCGCCGAGATGCGCGCCTTCGTCACTGATCAGGACTGGCTGACCGTCGTCCAGCTGCCCACTTACGCCCCCGATTTGAATCCGGTGGAGGGCGTCTGGTCGTTGCTGCGGCGGTGCTTCCTGGCCAACGTCGCCTTCACCGGTCCAGAGCACCTGATCCGCACCGTCCGGCAAGGACTGCACGTCATCCAATACCGCAGCGACCTCATCGACGGCTGCCTCGCCGGAACCGGCCTGACCCTCACACCGGCATAACCACACACGACATCACGAGTTCAATCTCAGTACCTGGAGGGCGCAGACTCCTTCAAGTGGCGAAGCTATTTATCGACCAGTGCTGCTTGGGTGGGTGAGAGGCCTACTGGAGGTGCGGTCTGGAGTCTGGTACGTAGCTCCGCGCGTGTCAGAGACAGAGCAATATCTTCGATCTCCTGAGCTCCTGCGATACGGCTCAGGAAGATGTCGTGGAGGAAATTTGCGTCCGGATTTTCCAGCAGCTTTCTGCCGATGAGAGTCAGGTTCATATGGCCGTCTTCGATGTCGACGAGACCAAGGGAAACGAGAACGCGTGATCGTCGACGCGCCTCATCGGACCGAGTGATGGTCGGAAAGTGTTGCTGGAAATTGATGATGTAGTCATCCCAGGACGGTTGTCCGGTGGCAAGTGAGATCATAGTAACGATGGAGTTAACGAGGTCACCCTTGCGATCAGAGGGCATCTTTTCGATGTAGTAGCGGCGCTGAGTGTTGCTAGATGGAAGTGAAGGGGTGTCCTGATCGGAAGTTTCGGCCTTGCCGGTGATCGTCGCTAGGGCATCTAAGTCGAGAGAGAGCAGGGAAAGGCGCGAAGCTTGGACCCCTATCCCATGTTCGGTGAGCAGGTCCGCCAGCAGCTGACCATCGATGAGGTGGATAGGGGCGAGCGCGTTGCTCGATGCTTCGAGGGGTGCCTCTCGGGTGTACTTTCCAGTAGTTACGATGATGCCCTGAGTTCCGGGGAGTAGTGTGCCCCTAAGTTCTCTCACTTCCTTGACTGTCACTGACCTCCCCGTCCAGCGCTTGACCTGAATCGAGGTAGGAACGGTCGTCACGCCGCCCGCAACAAGGGTGGCACGGACGTCGATGCCACCATCCTTGGAACGTCTAGTGACTTCCACCTCCGCATACTCCATCGCTGTAAATAGAGCCGCGACGATGTGCTCGAAAACTTCGGGAGGAACTTCTCTTAACTGCTCCAGCAGTTGTTTCTTAACTTGTTTGTTCTCCTGCTCGATAGCTTGCTCGGCCGTGTTTCCGGGCGGCCGGAGGCGGACGGATCGGCCTGATAGGGAGAAGCGCTGCCGATAGCCCCGAGTGGAGCGCAGCCTGTCATCTCGCAACAAGGTCTCGAGCAGCTGCTCCTCTTCCAGAGTGCTGTTGGCTGCCTGTCCACTGCCTAGCTCCTTCAAGATGCGCTCAGGCTCCAGGGGGCCTCCATTGCGCTTTTGGAGGATGCTATAGACGCGATTTGAAGTGGTCTGACCAGGGGCGGTAATACGTACAGGGGTATCCATAGGGGAGTAGCGATCCTTCTGTGACATGTTCCTACGGTCCCAGCGGGGCCTGACATCGACGGCGTTATCGAAGTGGGGTACGACGATACACTGCCGCAGCTCGTGCGGCCTACGCATTTGTTTACACTACGGAAGAAGAGGACGAGAAAGGGTACCACTAGATTTCGTGGCACCCCTTCTATCGTGAGTCAGCTAGATAGTTATTCTCTTTTTGGGAGACGTGCTGTACTGCTCACTCTCTAGTTAATAGAGTGAGTGCTTGTCAGCCAGGGAGGCCAACGGCATTGGGGACGTGCGCCTGGCCGATGCGAAGCAGCTTGAGCCAGGCCACAGCTGATTGCCCTACAGGACGTCCTTCACCTTGCTCATCAAGGAGTCGAGGAACATCCCCCAGTAGTCACGGAGCTGTTCGTACTGCTCGTGCGGGTCCTCGTGCATGGACTCCGCCCTGCCGTAGGCGATGAGGAGCAGAGTGAGAGCCTCCATCGCACGGCGCGTGGCCTTGCTTGCCTGCTCCGGGCTGATGGCGGTGGTGTTCATCTTGGAGATCTCCGACAGCGGCTCCCACATCTCCTTGTAGAACCGGTGACGCGTGTTGAGTCGGATGATCACCTTGCCGCCGACGTGCTGAACGTCCATGAACTGCTTGCCGGGAAAGTTGACCGACTCAACGACGAACGGAAGGTCCTTGACCTGAGCCGTGTAGTTGGCCTTCGCCTGCTCGTCAGCGTCCGTTCCCAGGACATCGATGGCCAACTCCTCGTAGGCCTCCTCAGGCTTGATGTCGGTCTTCGCCTGAGGCGTCGGCAGGGTACGCGCGGCTTCAGCGGCGGCCTGGGTGATCTCGCGATGGTCACCCACGTGGTCCCTGCGCTCCTTGGCGACGTCCCCCCAGCGCTCCTCAAGCCGGTCCCTTGCCGTCTTGACGTGGCGCTTCAGAGCGGTGCGGAGCTTGTCACGGAGTTCGTCGTGCGGCTCGAAGCCCCGCTTGACGTTGCGGACACCGAAGTAGGAGTCGAGCTCAGGAGTGAAGGAGACCTCGATACCGATGAAGCGGTCGGGGTCGTCCACACGGCGTCCGAAGATCATCGGCACGTTGGTGTAGCTGATCTCCCGGTCCATGCGCATGAAGCTGATGCTGCCCTCGTTTTCGGGGATGCGGAGCTTCTTCGCCAGCTCGTCACCGCCCAGTCCTCGCTTGCGAGTAGCGGCCTTCGGGTAGAGGGTCACCGTCAGGTATGCCGTGTGGTCGCCAATCTTGACCGGCTCTCTGGCGATCTCTTCTGCTTCGTAGTTAGCTTCGGTGATCTTCAGGCCGAGCCGGGGTCCTTCGCCGGTGCGGTAGTACTCGCGAAGCTGCTGGTCGGCCCACGTATCAGGCATCAGAAAGAGCGGGTCGTGTGCAAGCAGACTCTTACCGTTGATCTCGATGTTGCGGCCGTCGTTGAGGAAGACGCGGAAGATGCGGGAGATCTCCTTCTCGGCTTCCAGGCGCAGGCTGTTGAAGTCCTTGGCACGCCGGCCTTCTTCGAGGCGGTCGACCTTCGACCAGACGACCAGGGTGCCGGTGCCCTTCGGCAGGATGTCGTCGAAGTCGCTCGGGACAGGCTTTGCTTCAGGGGCGTCGACTCCGATGGATGAGCCCTTGCCTTCCTGCTCTTCCGCGAGTGCCTCGTCAAGGTCGAAGTACACGTACTGCCACGGCGCGTCGGCGTCGGTTCGCGACCAGACGTCGATGCGCTTGCCGAAGTTCAGAGCGGCGAGTTTGGCGCCTACACCGTACTTGCCGATCGTGTCGGTGCGCATGTAGCGGGTGGAGTACCCGATCTGCAAGTAGTGGTGGAGGGTGTGGGTGTCCATGCCGGAGCCGTCATCGGAGAACACGATGCGGTGAATGTGGCTCTTCTTGGAGCGGCTGGCGGCGGGTGCCTCATCCATGCGGATGAGGACGTTGTTGGCGCCAGCTTCCAGCGAGTTATCGATGACCTCGCCCATGGCGGCGGCGAGACTGTAGCCCGAGTCGCGCAGCGACTGGAGGGCCTGCCCCGTGAGGACTACAGGGATCCTGGTCATTTCCTTCTCCTCTGACATTTTTGGCGGTATTTTCTGTAGCTCTATGCGACGCGGTTGAACGCTCTAGCGAGCGCCTGTTTGGTGTTGCGTACGCAGAACGGGCAGCTGATGGAAGATCCCTCGGGCAAAGCCGGATGGATCTTGTTGATCAAGTGATCGCGGTGCTGATGGAAGAGATGGGCTTCGAGGACGTACGCCTGCTGCACCGTAGGGGTAAACTCCCAGGCCACATGGGTGGCTTCCTGTAGGTGGTTGTGGGTGGACAACCTTCGACGGAGGCAGTGATCAGAGCGGCCGACGTAGATAGGGGTGTCGTTTCGGAACAGGATGTATACACCGATGCATCGTTCCGGCATCATCGCTCTAATCGCAGGTGGGGTAAGGCGGAATACGAAGCGTTTGATGGAGACGCTGTGCAGTCGCACGACTCCATCTTCGAGAAGTGCAGACATAAGGTTTAGGCTGCTTCCCCGGTCCAGGCGTCTACGTGCTTTCGGAGGGCCGCGATGTTGCGGTAAGCGGTGGCCCGGGAGATTCCTACAGCGAGGGCGGCTTCGGCGGGCCGTTTGCCGTTGGCGAGGTGCTCCAGGAAGGCCACGCCAACACTGCCGAGCTGGTTTGCGGCCATCCTCAGATACCGCAGCAGGTTGCCGCCTTCCGCCTCTTCTTCGACCGTGGCTCCATGCTCTGTGACGTCGACGCCTTCCTCGGCGAAGGAGATGTCGAACTGGCCGTTGTAGCGGGCCCAGGCGGTCTGTCCGCGCTGCTTGGAGCGGTAGAAGGTGTACTTCGCGTTACGGAGAACGTCCCGGTAGAGGTGGTCGGGGTTCTGCTGCGTACGGCTTTCACTAAGAGCAAGATCAATCGCTCGCTCGATGATCTGCTCCCGGTCCGATCCGGGGTTGACGCGCGCGAGATCGTTCTGCAGCTTAGCCACGACAGCCCAACGTGCGTCCATGGACGTAGCAACCATGGGGGATTCCTCTCTGGTGCCCGGCGGCTCCTTTGGCTCGCCCGGCCCGCATTCAGTTATCAGCGCTGTTCCTTTGGCTCCCCCGGCCATCCGGTCCACGGGAGCATCAGCTACACGTGAGAGTACAGCACCACACTGACTTTTCTGGCGGCGCTTCGCCCTCTCAATCACCACGGCACCGCACCCGTCTCATGTGTCTCACGGGGCTTCTTGATCTACGAGGGGTGTAGTCTCACCGCCTATTGATCTTCGGGGCAAACCTAGACTTATCGGTCATATCGGCCATGCTTTGAACGGCCTATAGCAGAAGGGGCGGGGAGTATGACTGTTGATCTTGGGGAAGGTCTGAAGCTTGAGAACTCAGGACAGACGGTCACAGTTCAGGGGTGACGGTCAGCAATCAGGCAAGCGTCGGCCAACAGCACACCTGGGACCTCGTGCTGCCTGACGGCATCAGGCTCCCTGTCTGCGACACGACCTGGGCGGGCGGGGAGCGAGACATCGTGCTCGGCGTGCCGGCCGGACTGCCCGAGCTTCCGCGTGAACTCGCGCTGCTCCTCGGCAAGAGGAGGGCCAGTGTCGAATGTGTCGCTGACCGCTCGATGCTCTACATGTCCGTCTATCTGGTCATGCCCGACGCCGCTGGCTGGCCCCGGTTCAAGAAGAAACTTGACTTCGGGGAGCTCTTCGACACGTGCGGCGAAGAGCTGATCTACGGGCTCAAAGAACATGGCGTGCACGAGATCGGCACCAAGGGCGAGGCCCTGGGCGAGACCGGACGCAGTCGTAACGAGTTGTGCGCGCTCTTCGCGTCCGACTGGGAGGCCGCTCCCGTCGCCACCCGCGTCGTTCCAACCTTGCGTCTCTCGGGCGTTCTTGCACTCTAGTGCCGCATCAGGCAACGTTCGCTCTCACCCCTGCATCCGGCCATCAAGGGAATGCGTAGCCGCAACCCTGAAGGCCTGAAGGTGCGGGTCCGACTCCGTTGCTGCCCGTACCGCGCCACGACGATCGCCCAGGCCATCGTCGTCATGCAGCTCGTCGAAGAGAATCGCTACTCAAGATAAAAAACGCTCCTGGATCGTGGCCATCCGATGGCAAGACCCGACGGAGGAGGGCCGCGGCAGCCGATCGCCCCAGCCGTCTATGCCGCTCAGCCACCTCGGCGATCGTTACGGCATCGTGTGGACATCCAGTCTGGGAGAAGGAGTCCAGATGCAAGATACTCCTGTGAGTAGTTGACCCCGTGTACTAAGCGCTATACAAACTCCGTACAGTAGAGATACAACAAGAAGCCCCCGACGTTGGCCGTCAAACCTGACGGGGGCCCCTGCTGGATCCTCGGGTCCAAGTAGACGTACGTCTACTTGGACCCGCCGCCGTTCACGAACCAGTCCACTGCGATGAGGATCGCTCTCGCTACGTGCGACCCCCACTCAGGAAGGGCGGGCAGCTTTCGGCGGCGCCGCTTTCGAGCAGCCATAGGGCATCCCTCCCCGGTTGGGTTCACAGTCGAAGGGATCAACCACCCAAACCGGACATTGGTCGATCCCCCAATGAACCGGCCAATCTTGGCTGCGCGAGCACGGTTACGTGGATCACTCTAGCGTATGCACGTCACCGTTTTAACGTACACATGTGACCTGGCTGAACAATCTCCGATCGACTCCCATACCCCTACCGGGAGCGGCAGTCTCATGTCCGTTCAGAGGCTGTCCCGACCATGTTCTGCTGTGAATGTGACATTTTGATGGTTCTCGGCTGCTCATCGTAACCAGCGACATACCCTTCCATTGGTGTTCCGGCCGAGGCCAACGCGAGGGAGACGAGCTCCTTCAGTAATCTCCAGTGAAGCCACCGGGTCTGGAATGGCTCGCCTTGCGGTAGTTGGCGCGTGGGCGGTGCTGGCTGCGACCGGCGCAAGACCCGTGAGGAGACCCACGAGAAGTGGCTCAAGCTCCACGAGATGGCGCGCAAGGGGCCGGTGCCGACCAAGCACCCCGCCCTTGCCGCCTACCTGACGCGCTGGCTCGCCGAGGTGATCGAACCCAACCGGGAGCCGACGACCTATGTGGCCTACGAACCGCTGGTCCGCCTCTACATCATCCCCAGTTTGGGCAAGAAGCGCCTCGACAAGCTCACGGTCCGCGACGTACAGATCTGGCTCAACACACTGCCGACTCTGTGCACCTGCTGTGACCAGAAGAAGGACCACCGGCGCCCGGAGAACAAGCGCCGGTGCTGCGCCGTCGGGAAGTGCTGCAGGGGGTACCCCGCCCGGAGCACCATCGCGGGCATCCGCCGTGTCCTGCGCTCTGCGCTCGGCAACGCCGTACGGGAGGAACTGATCTCCAAGAACGTCGCGGCGCTGACCACCCTGCCCGCCGCCGGCAAGACGAAGAAGAAGCGACAGCGCGTGGTGTGGGGCGTCGACGAGGCACGACGGTTCCTCGAACACCTGCGGGCGATCGACGACCCGCTCTACGCCGCCTACGTGCTGATCCTCGTCTTGGGCCTGCGGCGTGGTGAGGTGCTCGGGCTGGCCTGGGACTGTGTCGACCTCGGTGGCGAGCAGCTGTGGATCTCCCGTCAACTCAACCGGGTCCGTGGACAGCTTCTTCACCGGGAGACGACCAAGACCGACGACTCGACGGCGTCGCTGCCACTCCTCGGTCTGTGCGTCACCGCGCTCAAGCACCGTCAGCACGTCCAGGAGGACGCCGCAAAGCTACCGAGGAGAAGTGGCAGGACTCCGATCTCGTCTTCACCACGCGGAACGGCACACCGATCGAGCCGCGCAACTTCAACCGGGCCTTCGAGGCGCACTGCCGCCGGGCGGGCGTGCCGACGATCCGTGTCCACGACACCCGGCACACCTGCGCCTCGCTCCTGGCCGCCCTCGACGTTCATCCTCTCGTCGCAATGCGCGGCCTGCGGCACTCGCAGATCTCGATGACCATGGACGTCTACACGCAGATCCCGTCGCCCGAGACGCGCAAGGCGCTCGGCCGGCTGAACAGCCAGTTGGACGGTGACGGCTGAACCCGTTTCTGTACGGACATGAAAGAGGCCCTCCGGGATGATCCTGGAGGGCTTCTGACCTGCTACGTGGCCGAGAGGACTCGCACCCCTGACCTTCTGATCCGTAGGTCCCCAAACGATGACCGGGATCGTTCAGAGCCATTCGCCGGGCTGCTCCTCAGGACTCCGGCTGTTCAGGTCCGTACGGATCCCAGGGTGGCTTCCCACGCCAGGAAGGGCGACCAGGGGCTCTGGCCCGCATAGCAGGGAGCCTTCACCGCAAGAACAGGGCGCATCGGGATCAAGCCTGGTCTACAGGGACTGGTCCCAGGGGGCCGGGAGGGGTGCCGGGTTGGAAGGTGCGCTTGAAGTCGTGACACTCCACGAGCGGCTCGTGCGTGCAGGTCGAGGCGTGGCGGAGGCCGTCGCGCATGCGGATCAGGCGGACGATGTCTTCCTCCAGTTCCTCGGCCTTGCCGATCATGCGGGTGCGTAGCTCCAGGTCGCCGGGGGTTGCCCGCAGGAATCTGGCGATCTCGGCGATGGTGAACCCGGCGCCGCGTGCGCAGGTGATGAAGGCGAGGTGATCGAGGACCTCGGAGTGGTAGGTCCGGCGCAACCCGTTGCGGCCCGCCGGGGCGACGAGGCCCCGCTTCTCGTAGAACCGCAGCGCCGACGCCGTCAGTCCGGAGCGCTTGGCTACCTCTGCGATGTCCAGCAGTTGCTCGCCCACCATGCCTCCTTGACTTGAACCACGCTTCAACTAGCAGGCTAGCCGCCATGCAGATCCATCACCTCAACTGCGGGTCCGTACGGCAGATCGAAGCCACCTACCCGGGCCCGGCCCCCGCGCACGCCGTCAACCACTGCCTGCTGGTCGAGACCGACTCCGCAGGACTGGTCCTCATCGAAACCGGTCTCGGCCTGGACGATGTAAGCGACCCCAGCCATACCCTCGGCGCCGACTGGGTCGAGATGGCCCAGCCCCTGCTGGACGAGCAGGAAACCGCCATACGCCAGATCGCCCGGCTGGGGTATGACCCCGGCGACGTACGCCACATCATCGTGACGCACCTCGATGTGGACCACTGCGGTGGCCTGCCCGACTTCCCCACCGCCCAGGTCCACGTCCTGGCGGCCGAACTCGAAGCCGCGACCAGCCAGGCGCCCAGCTTCCGCTACCGCCCGGCCCACTGGGCGCACCACCCGAACTGGGTGACCTATCCCACCGGCCCCGGCGAGGACTGGTTCGGCTTCGCCTCCCTGCAGCCCCAGGGCCTTCCACCGCAGATCCGCCTGGTCCCGCTCGGCGGCCACACCGCCGGCCACGCCGGAGTGGCGGTCCAGGACGGCGACCGCTGGCTCCTGCACTGCGGTGACGCCTACTACTACCACCGGGAACTCGGTGACGACCCCCAGCCTCACCCGCTCCTGGACGTGGTGCAAACCAGCTCAGAAGTTCACCACGATCTCAGGCTCGGCATTCAGGCCCGGCTGCGCGAACTCCTCCGCCGCCACGGCGACCAGGTGTCGATCTTCAGCGCTCACGACCCTTGGGAACTCCATCACTACCGTCATCCCGGGCAACCCTTGGTGCTGCAGTAGGTTCACAGGGCCATGCGGCAACCGGATCTGCTCCGCGAGACGGAGCGCCACCACCGGAGCGACGCGTGATCACGCGGCCTGATCCCTGCCGCTGGGCATCCGGACTGCGGCGCGCGGTCGACCGCGCTTCCCAGTGAGCCGGAGTGAAGAACGAACCCTGGCTCTTCGATCGCCCCGACCGCGACAGACCTCGAGCGCCCCATGGCGATCGGACGACGTCCTGCTTCGCCCGGCGGACGAGGTCTGCCAGGCGACCAGCAATGAGCGGCTTGTACGAGTCTTTCCTGCGGGCTGGGTTCGCCGTCTGCAGGAGGGCTTCGGCGGCGTCTGAGCAGAGCGGCCGGCGACTCGGAGGGTACGAGCTGCGGCGGGACGCGTCTGTGAGCGGCTGCGTTGCTGTATTGCGCTGCTGTACGGACATGAAAGAGGCCCTCCGGGATGATCCCGGAAGGCCTCTGATCTGCTGCGCGGCCGAGAGGACTCGAACCCCTAACCTTCTGATCCGTAGTGGAAGCCTCATGTCCTTCGTAGGACACCGCCTACCAGGGAAAACGCTCAGATATGAGGCCCAGAGGCTTGGGTTTCGGCACGTATTCGGCACAGCTACCGGCTTGCCTGGCACTGGCAGGGCAGTGTCGTCAAGCTCCTAGTGACCTGATCAACGTGGGCGAGCCTGCCTGACCCGAGGCAGAGGCGGCACGGCAGGGCGGCGGAAATCATCGGGTCGTGCCAGACGCGATGGTTCCACGCGGGGGGTGGTGTAGTCGGCGGCGGTAGCGGGTTCTCCTCTGGGTCGTCAGGGCCGCCTACGACGCCGCGCCCATAGCAGCACATGCACTTCAGTACGTATCCCGGCAGGCTGCGATCCTCGCCGGTCCCCTCGCACTCCGGGCAGGTGAGCGGATCGGTCATGTGTCCTGCCATCCTGTGCCGCGGCAAGCGCGGCACCTCACCCACACGGACTGTTTGGGGCCAGTTCCGTTGCGGTCTTCCCAGTTACCGCCTTCGCCCAAGCAGGCGCCACACCGATGACGCTGAGGAGTTTCCTCCTCATCATTCCTAGCCATAGCTCGACCGTACGCCAGACCTCTGCTGCCGTCACGCCGCTCAACTTTATTCGTGCAGAATTTCCATCGCCTGGAGTACGTCCGTGAAAACGTAGTCCGCGCTATGTTCGCAGTCGGACCATTTCCCATGGTCGATCCAAATCGTGCGGAGACCTGCTGCGCGTCCCCCAGCTATGTCGGCTACAAGGTTGTCTCCGATCATCCATCCGCCCCCAGCGCAGAGGCTCATGCCGCACCGTTCGGCTGCGATCTCGAACAGTCTGCGATCGGGCTTGCGAATTCCCTCAATTCCCGAGAGCACATAAGCATCCACTATCTCGGACAGCCCCGTTTGGTTAATCTTTCCGAACTGGTTGTCTGCTGTCCCGTTAGTAACGATGGCCACTTTCCAGCCGGACGCGCGGAGTCGAATAAGGCCGTCCTTGACTTCAGGTTGGCAGCGAACGAGGTACGGCATGCGCTGGCGGTACTGTCTCCACAGCTCTCCGGCCGGTTCAGGCAGAGCGAAGTGTTCGCGAATCTTGGCGAAGAACACCTCACGATGGGGATAGCCTGCCCGGTCTAGCGACATCATCAGATCAACCGCTTCATAGCCCAATCCATGTAGATCGGCGAATTCGATTACCCACACCGCAAAGGCTTTATCCAAGTTCACAAGGGTGTTGTCGAGGTCAAAGAGCGCAAGCTGCTGCATAAGCGCGTACTTTACAGGTCCGCAACCCTGCGCACCTCAGTGTCGATCAGTTGCGCCGCTTGCTCAGGTGAAACCTTGGCCGTGTTAATGGCTAGGTCCGCACCGACGAGAGGCCCTGTTGCATCCCAGGCGTACAGTCGCTCTGCTAGGTCGGTCGATCCACGGGCGACAATTCTCTCCTCGGCTACATCCCGGGGGCACCAAAGGGACACCACCAGCCACCTGTCAGGAATTGATTCGGTAATCCTGCTGACAGCTTCAACCTGTCCAAGGTGAACCACGGGGATTCCCTCTTCGAGACTTTGTGCCAATCCGGGGCGATCGACTACGTAGGTAGCCCCATATCGGCTATTTTCCCAGATGGCATCACCCCCCTCCCGGAGTTCCGCAATGGCGGCATCGGTCGTGATGCGATATCCGCGAGTGCGACCACCTCCGGACTTGAGTCGAGCGAACGCCTGATAGCGCCTATCAAGCTTTTCGAGTTCCGTTGTGATCGTGTCTTTCCCAGCTGCCGGTGGGCCGTAGAGGACGATGCCTGGCATCAACTTTCCTTCGTATTAATAATCTCCTTAAGGAGATTACGTGCCTGATTCTGCAAGGGCTCACTGGACACACTATTGTCGATCACGCTATGAGGAACCGCCGGACGGAATGCCACGTCAATGCCCGATAGGTAGCCTGACCAGTTCCCCAGCTTTGCGGCATCACGAGCCGCACCACGATGCCGAATGTAAGTGTGCATGGTATTTGGGTCACAATAGACCCAAACCAGCGATATTGCCGCATTTTTGGAAGCGAAGGAAGCCTCTGTCCGCGCTAGCCATGCGGCGTCATTAAACTCTCGAATGAACGGCGCGGTTGCGATGACACTATTGCCGCAGGCTAGATTCTCTTCCACCGCCGCCATCAGTGCTTCATACTCGCGGGGGCGTATCTTGGTGAGATAGTCCTCAGATTCTCGGTCGTTCGGGGAGAGGTCGAGAATCTCTAGAGCAGCTTCAACGACAGGGCGTGTAATCGTGTCCTTGTCGAGCATGGACCAGCCTGTTTCTCTAGCAAGAATTCTGCCCAGCTCAGTCTTTCCGCTGCCCGCATATCCGCCGATGATAATTACGTGCGGATTTTGCGCGCGCAGATCATTCCTGAGCGTCTGATCAGGAGCATTGACGACGCGCTTTGATCTGGACTGGTTGAGCACGATGCCTTCTTCGGCCAGCACCTTCATGGCCTCGGTGATCGTGAAGACGCTGACCCCCCACTCCTGCGCCAGCACACGTGACGATGGCAGCGCTTGGCCGTGTCGAAGCACGCCAGCCGCGATGTCGTTGCGGATGGTTCGGGCTACCTGCTGATGCAAGGACTGGGAGCGATTGAGCCGCTCTCGTGAGGCTGCCATGTGCCGATGATCCTTCCGCTGGCCAGGTGTACCGCCAGCCTATCTATCAGTTGATAGAGGCGCATTTTGCCTGCTCAGAAGCCTCTCTAAAAAAATCTTGAGACCTAACAGTTGATAGCTAGCCCATTCAACTGTTAGGTTCCTGGCAACGCAGTCCCGCACAGCTGGAAGCCAGGGAAGGCGGCTCTCGTGCCGCGCGCCCAGCAGGCTGTCGCACTCGATGCCTGACAACTCAAGACGTGGGCCACCGCCTCCCCGACAAAAGGCGGCCTACGCAGGGAAAACGCCTGCGCATGATCCATCGTTTCGACTCCATCAAGGAGCATCATGACCATGACCACGCGGACTTTGTCCGCCCCGCTCCTGGCCGATCTCGTCTTCGAGTTGGCCATGCCGGACGGGGCCGTCGAGGTGATCGCCGACGACATCGACCACGTCGAGATCGCCCTCGAAGCCACCGCCGACAGCCCGGCCGCCCGCGCCATCGCGGACGCCACCCTGACCACCCGCGGCTCCGTCGTGCGTCTGCACGTCCCCGCCCCGGAGCACGACACCGTGACCGTCATCAGCCGAAACACCGTGGTGACCGGCCTCGTGATCGACGCCGACATGGTTTTCCTCGGTGAAGGCATCGTCATCACCGGTGGCGGGGGTGTTCGCGCCACGATCCGTCTGCCGCGCCGATCGGCCCTGCGGGTGGAGACCCGCTCCGCCGACGTCCGCACCCGCGGCCTCCTGGAGACGCTCGACTTCGAGAGCGTCTCCGGGGACCTGACCGCCGACACCGTCCGGTCGCTCACCGCCACCACCACGTCCGGTGACGTGCGCGTCGGGGACGCGGACGGGGTCAGCGTGAGCACCAAGTCCGGTGACATCCGGATCGGCCGTACCACGGTCGCCGTGCTGCGATCCACCTCAGGTGACATCCAGATCACCGACTTCGGCGGGTCGGGTCGGCTGACCACGACCTCGGGCGACATCACGGTGACCGCGTCCCGGCCCGGCCGCCTCTGCGCGGCGTCCACCTCGGGCGACGTCACCGTGACCGCGACCGCTGACCTGGCCGCTCTCGGCGAGGGCGGCCTGGTCGTGGAGGCCCGTTCCACCAGGGGCGACGTGTATACGCCTCGTCTGGCGTCGGCTTTGACCGGCTCGCGTGGCGTTCGCTACGCGGCGCCGGTGATCTGAGCCGCCGACCTTTCAGCCCCGATGGTCGAAAGGCAGGGTTCGACTCCCTGCCGGGGCGCTCCGGCCGTCCGGCCGGTAACCGCTGAGGGCGACCCCCAATCCGCCAAGACCCGGGGCCGCCCTCGTCTCCGTACAAGGAGCGCATTCATCATGACGCACCCCAAGCCCCCCGCCAACAGCCCCGGCAGGCTGCTCAGCCGCGGCGGGGTCCTGTTCACCGAGTCCGGTGAGGCGAAGACCATGCGCGACGCCTACGACGCCCAGCTCCGGGTGGAGCGGGGCCTGCCCGTCCTGGCCCCCAAGGGCGGGAAGGGCGGCAAGAAGTGAGCGCCCCCGACGTCAGCCGGATGACCCGTGAGCAGCTGGCCGAGCACGTGGACGGCTGCCAGCTCTGCGGGGCCGACGACCCACAGATTCGAGCCGGAGCCCGTGACTCCTCTGTCTTCCTCGGTGACCTGCGTGACTACGTGAGTGGCGCGCATGACCCGCGCTGGCTGGCGATCGCCGAGGGGGCGAAGTCGTGACGCCCGCCGAGCGGCTCGCCGCCCTTCTCATTGCCCAGAACGCCCTGGACAGCGCCATGGTCCAGCAGTCGGCCGACGACAAGGACAAGACCGAGGGCAAGGGGGGCAAGGGTGCGTAGCCGGATGTCGCCCGAGCAGCTGGCCAAGGCCAAGAAAGCCTCCAGCGATGCCACGTACTTCGGTCAGCTGGCCGAGGCCGCCGAGGGGCTCGGCGTGACCAGGGTCCAGCGGGAGAAGGCCGCCGCCGAGCTGGAGAAGGCGGTGGGCCGCCGCAAGGCCGCCGCCTACCGCGAATCCGCTCTCCAACGGGCCGGTGCCCCTCCCAAGGGGCTGCGCCGCTGGATCGGCTGACCGCCTGTTGCGGGTGCTCGCCCACCACCTCGACCGGGGTGGGCGGGTGCCCGGAGCAGCCGCTCCCCACCGCCGACCCCACCGAGGAGATCGTCATGGGTTCGATGCCCACGAAGGGCGGCAAGCTGGCCGCCGAGCTGGGGCTGACTCCCCGCTGTGTCGTCCTGACCGCCTTGGCCGTGATCGCCCTCGCCCTCGCGGTCACCTTCGCCGTGCCCGCCTTGTACGGCGTCGCGGCGGTCACCGCGTTCGTGGCCGGAACGGTCTGGGACCGCCGTATCTGCTGCGACGAGTGCCTTTGCGCCTTGGAGGAGGGCTGAGGCTGCGGGTGCCCGCCCGGCCACCTGGTCGGGCCGGTGCCCGGAGCAGAGCGCTCCCTTCGCCCGAAGGAGACCGGCATGGCCAAGAAGCCCGATTACCGCACCTCCCTACAGGACTTCGCCGACGAGGAGTTGCGCGACAAGGCCCGCGGAGAGCTCGTCCGGCAGCAGAAGGAAGCGCGCGAGCTGGAGCAGTACGGCGGCAACGCACGGGCCCGTGACCTGGCCCGCAAGCGTGTCGAGGAGATGTTGCAGAGGCGCCAGAAGAACGAACGGCGCTGAGGTTGCGGATCGCGCCCGCCCCTGTGCGGGCGCGTGTCCGGAGCGTCAGACCGGCGCTCTCCACCTGAGGGAGATGACCGTCATGCGTCCTACCGCTTTCACCATGCTCGCGTTCGCGCTGGCGTTCGTCCTGGCCAACGTCGGCCTGATCGCGCTCATGAACGCGCTTCTCAAGTAGCCCCCTGATCGCGTCTGAGACGACCGTTTGAAAGGACCGCTATGCCCTTGACCTGTACCCCTGTTGTCCCCGCCGCATCTGCGGCGTTGTTCGATGCCGTCGCTGATCTGCCCGCTGAGCTGGCCGATGGCGCGTTGTGCACCTGCCCCGAGCTGCACACCGGTCCCGACCCCGAGAGCGCCCCCGAGGCGCCCGAGGAGCGGACCGCGCGGGTGCAGGTCGCCGTCGAGGTCTGCGCCGAGTGCCCGGTGCGGGTGCTGTGCCTGGCCCGCGCGCTGCGGGTGCGCCCCACGGTAGGGGTGTGGGCGGGTCTGGACGCCGAGACCACCGACTGGGACGGGATGTTCACCGGCCTGGTCCCGGCCGCATCCGAGCTGGGGCGAGCATGACCACCAGCATGCTGACGGTGGCGGCGTTCGCCGCGCTGTGGGCCGCGCTGTGGACCGGCCACTCCGTGGGGGATCACTGGGCTCAGACCCATTGTCAGGCCACGACCAAGGGCGCCCCCGGCCTGGTCGGGCGGCTGGCGTGCCTGCGGCACGTCCTCACCCTCACCGCCACCAAGCTCGGGGCTCTCCTGGCGCTCATCCTGCTGACCGGCCTGAGGCTGTCCCCGGCGGCCGTGGTGATCGCGCTGGGCGCCGATGCCGCCTCCCACTACTGGGCCGACCGGTCAGCCCCCCACCCCGACCGCACACAAGCCGTCACCCTGGAGCGGCTCGCCATGCGGGTGCGCAAGGCCGGGTTCTACCAGCTCGGCGACCGGATGCTCGCCCCGACCGGCACCGGCGCCTACCAGCTGGACCAGTCCTGGCACCACGCGTGGCTCTTCATCACCGCCCTGATCATCGCCGGGAACGTGACGTGACGCGCCCTCGGTGGGAGTGCCTCCGTCCCCGCATCTGATCGCCCCGTTGCGGGTGCTCGCCCGGCCGTGCCAGCCGCGCGAGTGCCCGGAGCAGAGCGCTCCCTGATCCCGCGAAGGAGATCGAGATGGGCAAGACGAACATCACCACCGGCGGCTACCTGGCCGTTCAGATCGGGCGGGTCGCCCCCACCGACGACAGACCGACCCCGGAGGAGACCGAGACCGACGCCGCCCCCGGCGCCGTCACCAACATCCGCTCCGGCAACGCCCGCGTCGGCCACCAGACCGACGTCATCACCGGCGACGTCACCATCGGCCTGTGACCCCCAAGGAGAGCACCGTGAGCATCACCTACACCCACCCCGACGTTCTCGGACGAGGCGTCAGCGAGGGCTGGGCCGAGCAGGAAAGCGACCCCCGCCGGATCGACTGGGCCGCGCGCCTCCAGGCCGCGGCGATCCCCTTCGAGGTCATCGACGGGCGGCCGGTCAACCCCGGCCGGAACCGCTACCCGACCGGCATCCGGTACGGCAGGGGCGAGCTGGGCCACTGGGGCGAGAAAGTCGCCGCGGACGCCCTCGTCACCGCCCACTACGACGGTGGCCGGTGGCTGCTGATGGTCGAGCGCGACGACGGGCACGGCTGGGCCGCCCCCGGCGGCTGTCTGGACGACGGTGAGGCTCCGGTGGATGCCGCAATCCGTGAGCTGGCAGAGGAGACCGGCCTCGTCCTGGGCGACGGCGTGATCTGGACGGTGCTGCCCGTCCGGTACGTGCCCGACCCTCGCGCGACCGATGAGGCGTGGATGGTCACCTGGCCTGCGACCGCGGACCTGGGCGAGGTCGCCGAGCTACCCGCCGTGACCGGCGCCGACGACGCCCGCCACGCCGCGTGGGTGCGGGCCGACAGCTACCGCGCCGTGGTGGCCGCGCTGGCCGACGTCGGCGGGAGCGTGTTCGCCGCGCATGTCTCGCTGCTGCGCGACCTGCTCGACGAGCGCTGAGGTTGCGGATCGCGCCCGCCCCCGCGCGGGCGCGTGTCCGGAGCAGAGCGCTCCCGATCACCGTGAAGGAGGCCCGTGCCCGACGACACCACCGCCTGCACGGCCTGCGTGAACGGCAGGTGCAGCCACGGCAAGAAGTGTCACGTCTGTGACGGCACCGGCCGTGTCCCCCAGCAGGTGAAGCCCCAGAAGTAGCCGCGGGGCCTGTCACTGGCCTACCGCGCTTCCGTCCCCCTTGAAAGGAACCCTTTGAAGATCCGTCTTTTCGGCATGCCCGATGAGGTCGCCCAGGCCACGAAGAAGATCGAGGAGACCTTCGACGTCGTCGAGGTCTCCGACCCGTACGCGTCGCGGGGCAACAGCCGTCAGGTCCGCGTCTACCTGGAGGTTCGCCTGCCCCGTTCGTGACCCCAGTAGTCCCTGCCCACCGTCCGGCGGGCAGGGCCGTTCTCAACCTCAGGAGCTTTCATGATTCCTACCTTGCTTACCGCCGCCTCCCGCGTCGTGCGTGACGCGGGCGACCTGCCGCCGCTGGTGGTGTCCCTGCTGGCCGACGACGAGGACGCCCAGGCCGTCGAGGCCGGGGCGGAGGTAATCCCTCCCAGCATGGTGCTGATCGCCCCCTGCGTGGAAGTGACGGCGGCTGAGCAGCTCGCCGTGGTTCACGCCTTTGCCCACGCCCAGGGATGGGAGGTCTCCCAGCCGGACGACTGGTGGGAGACGTCCGGACAGGTGGACGGCGTGAGAGTGCTGGTGCAGAGCGTGTCGAGCTTCGGTTACGTCAGCGACCCTCGTTCGCCGTCCGCCTCCACCGTCGCTCACGCCGACCTGCTGGCCGCCCTCATCCCCTGGGCGGCGGAGCTGCCCGCGCGTGAGATCGGCCTGTTCCAAGTGGCGGAGCTGCCCACGGGGCTGGAGGTGCGCCTGGAGGTCTCCACTGACGGGATGCGCCTGATCAGCGACAAGTACGGCCCTTGGGAGTCCAGCAAGACTCACGTCCCCTGGCTGGGTTCCGGGGAGCGCGCTGACTACGGCAGCGCCTGGATGCGCGGAACTACCCCGACCGCCCACCCGCTGAAGGTTTCCACCAGCTGGTGATCCTCCCCTGCGGGGTGGGCGGTACTCACTCCCGCCCACCCCGCGGCTGGCGCCTGTGATCTCCCGAAACGGAAGGCAACCGGTGACCTTCTCCCCGTTCTCTGGCGCTGACCGTCTGCTGACCGACTCCGCTGGGCTGTTCGCCACTCTGACCGGCCTGGGCCTGCCGCGCGGCTCGTATGTGATCTGCGGGTCAGCGGCCCTGTACGTGCGTGGCCTGCGTGAGCGCATCGGTGACCTGGATGTGCTGGCCACCGGCCCGGCCTGGCGAATCGCCGCCACCCTCGGTGCCCCGCGTCCCGCCCCTTCCGGGTACGGCCTAGCCATCCACCACCCGGCCGTACCCATCGAGTTCGTGGACCGGTGGACTCCCGGCTGGTGCACCGACCACCTGATCGAAAGCGCTGACGTCATCGACGGCCTGCCGTTCATGCGGCTGGCCTGCGTGCTGGCCTGGAAGGAGGCCGCGCGCCGTCCCAAGGACGTGCCCGACATCGCCGCCGTCCACCGGCTCCGCCGGATGTGGACCGGCCGGTGAGACGCCTCGACAGCGACAAGAGCCTCGGGCACCTGGTGCACGGCCTGGCGCTGCCCGCCCTGAAGAAGCGCGAGGACGCCTGGCTGGAGTCCGACCGCCAGCGCGGCATGACCCGTTCCGCCCGCGACGGCTACGACCGCCGTCCGGCCCCGACCAACCGCCGCCCCTGAAGGAGGCAGCATCATGACCACCATGCCCGTCCCGGACCCGAGTCCGGAGGAGGTGACGCGCGGCATCGCCGCGCTCGAACGTCACCTTGCCGCCCAGGCGCCACCCGCGCCTCCGTCCGAGCCCGTGCTGGCACGTCCGACCGATCCGCCGAGCGGTGAGACCAAACGCGTGCGGCAGCTGCGCCAGCAGGTCGCCGAAGCGCACGCGCTGGCCGTTCTTCAGGACGATGACGCGCCGTTGACGCTGGACACCGACAAGGTCCGCAAACGGCGCCGGGCCGCGCACGAAGCGGCCCGGCTGTATGAGCTGGCCCAAGCCCCGGCCATGCAGATCTACCAGACCGTACGGGTCCGGCGGCTGCTGGTCATCGCCGCGATGCTGGCCCTGACCCTGGCCTTGGCGTGGTCCACGGCCGGGGTGCAGAAGTTCGCCGCCGACGGGGCCGCCGCCGGATCGCCCGCCTGGATCTTCGCGTGGCTGGTCGAGCCGTTCATGTCCATGGCCCTGCTCGTCGTGGTCGGCGCCCGCGCCTACCTGGGCACCCGCGGCACGATGCTGAACCACCCGACCGTGATCCGCATCGAGTGGCTGTTCCTGGGCCTGACCGCGACCATGAACGCCTGGCCCTACCTGCCCGGGATCGCCGAGACATTCAGCATGGCCGCCCTGGTGCTGCACCTGCTCGGGCCGGTCGTGGCCGTGGCGATCGTGACCGTCCTGCCGATCATCCTGGCCGCGTTCGCGGGCATGAACCACACCCCACACACCGCCCCGCCCTCGGCGACGCCTCAGGGCGCTGACCAGCGATGGAGGAGGGACGGAGGAGGGGCGGAGGACCCTCCCTCCGAGACCGGCCGAGGACGGACGCCCGATGAGCACCGCGCCGAACTGAGGCGACTGATCGCCTCCGGACAACTGCCCGCCGTCCCCTCAGCGCGGGCGATCCAGAACGCGCTGCGCTGCCGAGAAGACCTGTCACGCACCCTGCGCGACGAACTCCGCAACCCCTGAACCCAAAACCGCCGATCGACCACTCACTGAGGAACAGCCATGAAGACCAACAAGCCCACCTGCGGTGCCGGGTTCGTCAGCCGGGACGGCGCCGAGTCCTACACCTGCCAGCGCCCGGACAGCCCGCACGTCAGGCACCGCGACGGCAACGCCGAGTTCCTGCGCCTGCCCGGCGGCGCCCTGATCACCAAGCCCGCCAAGCCCGGCAAGTAGCTCCGCCCGGGGCACGGCCCTCATCCGCCAAGACTCCGGCCGTGCCCCGGCCACCCGAACCGCATCCATGAACACGAGAACGAGGTGCCCTCATCATGACCGACAACATCACCCCGGCCAACACCCGCACGACCTACCCGATGGGAGCCATCGCCGGGCGCGGCAAGAGCAGAGCCGCCCGGTGGATGCTGGCCGCCGCGCTGACGTCCGGCCGCACGCTGACCATCACGGACCTGAAGAACCCCCAGCACAGCGACGACCTGGACGGAGGGACGGCATGAACTCCCTGATGTCGGCGATGGCCTTTCTGCTGCTGGTCGTGCTGCTGGCCGGATCGGTCACCGACCCGGAGCAGAGCGCACGGACCCCCACCCAGGTCAGCGCCCGGATCGCGACCGCGTCGGCGCCTCGCTGGGTGGGGTGGGCGGGAGCCGTACTGATCGCCGCTCCGCTGTATGCGCTGCTGGTGGCCACCCGGGGCGCGCTGTGGCTGGCCCTGGCCGCGCTGGCCTGGGCGGCGTGCCGGGCGGCCAGCGCGCTGGCCATGGACGGACGGGCGCTCCGCATGGTCCGCACGGCGGGAGGCCGGGCATGACGCTCCACCACACCCCTGATCCGCTGCCCGAAGGTGGTGACTCCATGGGCGAGCTGGTGCGCTTCCCCCGCCGCGACAACGGTGACGGGGCCGCGCCGCTGGAGGGCACGGTGGTGCCCCGAGCGCTGCCCGACGCGCCGGATGACTCGCAGGCCGCGCCGCTGGTGCGGCTGCTGGGGCAGGCCGTCGAGCACGCGGCGCGGGTGCGCGCCGATGAGCGCACCGTACGCCTGACCCGGGGCGCGCTGGGCGTGACCGTCACGATCGGCCAGGGTGGACACTCCTGGCTGGTGCGTGCCTGGGACGCCCTCACCCTGGGCGCCTACCGCCGTCAGATCCGGGCGGCCGAAGCGATGGGCGATCGGGCCGCGCTGTCCGAATGGATGGACCGCAAGGCACAGGCGGCCGACCGGCGTCACGCCCGCCTGGCGGCGTTGCCTGGCTTGGCGCTGGGGCTGGCCAAGGTCGCAGGTGGGGGCGTGGCCGCCACCGGGGTGGTGCTGCTGGGCACCTCGACCCTGGTGTGGGCCACCGGCGCGGGTGAGTTCCTCACCGTCCCCAAAGCCGCGGGCACCGTCCTGCGGTGGGTCTTCGACGCTGTGGCGTTCGGCCTCTCCCCGGCCCTGACCGTCGCGCCGATCGCTCTGGTGTGGGCGGCCTGGCGGGAAGGACGACGACGCGGCAACGCCCCTTCGTGGCTGGCCACCGCCGCCGACGCCGACCTCGACATCAGCATCGACGAGACGACCATCGCCCGCGCGCTGGAAGCGCTGCGCATCCCGCAGATCACCACCTACCTCAAGCAGGGCCTGCCCCTGCAATACCTCACCACCGCCCGCCGCGACGGCCGGGGCACGCACGCGGTGCTGCGCCTGCCCGCCGGAGTCACCGCCGAGCAGCTCACCAAGCGCCGCGCCGCGCTGGCCACCGGCCTGTACCGGGCGGCCAAAGAGGTCTGGCCGACCACCGGCAGCGAGGCGGGCATCCTGGATCTGTGGGTGGCTGACAAGGGCGCCCTGGCCGAGGGCGCCGGACCGTACCCGCTGCTCACCGAGGGTGTGGTGGACGTCTTCAAGGGCGTCCCGCTGGGCAAGACGCTGCGGGGAGACCCGATCATGGCGCCGCTGATGGAGCGCAACACCATCACTGGCGGCATGCCCGGTCAGGGCAAGTCCAGCTCCGCCCGGGTGATCCTGGCCGGGGCCAGCCTGGACCCCACCGCCGAGATCCGCATCGGGGTGCCGGACAGCAACTTCGACTTCGAGCTGTTCCGGCCCCGCTGCTCGCGGTATGTGATGGGCGCCGAAGACGACAAAATCGCCGAGATCCTCGACGATCTGCGGGAACTCGACGCCGAGGTGCAACAGCGCGGGGAGCTGCTCATCCAGCACCAGGAACCGGCCGTCACCCGCAAGCTGGCTGATGCCGGGATTGGCCTGCACCCGCTGTTCTACCTGCTGGAGGAGGCCCACATCGCGATCCAGCACAAGACCTATGGCAAGGAGATCGCCGAGCTGCTGATCAGGATCGTCAAGCTGGGCCGCAAGCGCGGCATCCACCTGCTGGTCTCCACCCAGGCGCCGACCAAGGACAGCATGCCGCGCGATGTCACCCGCAACTGCTCCAACGGCATCGCTTTCGCGGTCGGCGACCACGTGGCCAACGACGCGCTGCTGGGCCAGGGCGCCTACTCGGCCGGGCACCGCGCCACCGAGCTGATCCCCGGCGTGGACAAGGGCACCGCGGTGTGCAAGGGCCTGACCGGGGAGCGCTCCGACATCGTGCAGGTGTACTTCATCTCCATCGCCAAGGGCCGTGATGAGCTGACGCCCATCATCGAACGATCCATGGAGGCCATCGCCAAGCGCGGCACCGGCGTGCCCGGCACGACCCGCCCGGCCCGGCAGGCCGAACCGGACCGGGATCTGCTGGCCGACCTGGCCGCGGTGCTCGGGGAGCTGACCGTCCCGGCCGCGGACCTGCCGCCGCTGCTGGCCGCTCACGCCCCGCAGTGGGTGCCGTACCGGTCCTTGACCGGCAAGGCGCTGCGCGAGCAGCTGGCCGAGCTGGGCGTCAAGGTGCCCTCCACTGGCAACAAGTGGCCGGTCTCCCCGGAACTGGTACGGCAGGCGCTGGCCGACCGCCAGGACGCCGACGCCGCCAGTTAGCCGCCCTTCCCCTACCCGCCGATGCCCTCCTACAGGGGTTTTCCGAGCATCGGCGGGGGCGGCTAACCCGGCTAACTGACCTAACTTTCCGCAGGCCAGGGCGGGTTACCCCGGTCGCGGGCGGCCGGGTTAGGAATCTAACCCCGAATCCGGCGGCCTAACTGCCCTTCCTTCTTCCTCGGGATGCCATCGAGTCCCTTCCGCACGCCTACGACAGGAGAACCGTCATGTCTACTTCGCCCGCCACCGGTCGCCTGACCTTCACCACCACGACCTGTTTCGTGGTCCGCTGCTTCGACTGCGCCACCCCGTTCGGCTACGACGGCGAGATCCACTTCTTCACCCTTGAGGCCGCCCGTCGTGACCTGGAGTCCACCGGCTGGAGTCGTGCCCACGACGCCGAGTCTCCCGGTCGCGACGTCCCGGCCGACGCCGAGCGGTGGCGCTGCCGGGACTGCGCCACCGCCCGCATCTGCGCCGCTGTCGGCCACCAGCCCAGCCCCATGGCCTCCTGGTTCGACCGGCGTACCGGCGTCTCCTTCCAGGACGGGCAGGTCTGCGAGCGCTGCAACATCTACCTGGCCAAGCCCGTCCGCAAGCTCTCGCCTGCTGACTACCCCATCGAGGACACCCTCATCCGGTACCTGCACTGGGACCACGCCAGCCTGCCCGAGGGCGCCGACCTGACCGCCGCCGTGGCCGTCCTGATCGACCAGGCCAACGCACTCGGCTGGCTGACCCGGTGGGACGCCTACCTGGCCGCTCACCCCGACGCCGTCCGCCACGACCGCGACGACACGCTCGACATCGCCGCCGGGATCACCGCTGCCGACCAGCTCATCACCTTGGTCGGAAAGCTGCGTCAGCAGCTGACTCAGGCCGTGATCCCGGCCGCTGCCCCGCACATGGTCACCACGAACCCCGATGCTTGAGGAGCCTGTCATGGGTCGTCATCAAACGTTGATGCCGATGTTGCCCGGCATGCCGGACGCGGTCGCGGGCCGCCCGGCCAAGGCCTCTGCCCGGCCGCCGCTGCGCACCCTGGACCAGGCCATCGCCCGTAGCCACGACATCATCGCTCAAGCTCTCGACCGGTACCCGATCGTGGCCCGCCAAGCGCTGGTGTCCGGCGGCAACGACTCCATGGTGTTGCTGCACCTGGTCCGCCCCTACCTCGATTCCTCACACCATGACGCGGTGGTGCACGTCAACACCGGCATCGGCATCGACGACACCCGCCAGCACGTGCGCGACACCGCCGCCGCCTGGAACCTGCCACTACGCGAGCTGCACCCGCGCGACTCCTACGAAGACCTCGTACTCGGCCAGGTCATCGCCCGCACCGGCCCCAACGCCGGAATCCGGGCGGTGTGGAAAGGCTTTCCTGGCCCGGCCGGGCACAGCGTGATGTACCGGCGGCTGAAGAACGAACCCCTACAGCGCAACCGCGCCGCCATCATCGGCACCCACGGCCGCTCCCAAAAAGTGCTCTACCTGGCCGGGATGCGCTGGGACGAATCCGACCGCCGCTTCCGCACCGCTGCGGAGATCGACCCCGACGGCGGGATCATCTGGTGCTCGCCGTTGGCGCACTGGACCAACGCCCAGATGCGCGAATACCGCGACCGGCACCTCATCCCGCGCAACCCGGTCGCTGAGCACCTGCACATGTCCGGCGAATGCCTGTGCGGCGCCTACGCCAAACCCGGCGAACTGGACGAGATCGCCTTCTTCTACCCCAGACCGCCTACACCATCCGCAGCCTGGAAAAGCGCGTTGAGCAGGCCGGGATCGCGGCCTGCAAGTGGGGCCTGGCCCCACCCGGCGGCAACCAGCCCAAGCCCGGCAGCATCGCCGGACGGCTGTGCTCCTCCTGCCCGGCCCCCCTGGCCGGACAGACCGACCTGATGGACACCTGGATCCAGCAGGGACTCCTCACCCCAACAACGCCACCTGCCCCTGCGTCCGCTTGCGCGTCCCCGGCCGCCTCCGCCGTGGTCCAGCTGCCCGCCTCAACCAGCGGCAAGACCATCGCGTTGCGTGCGGCGCACCAGGCCGCGTCGTGATTGGCCGCACCTACCTGGAGCGCGGCACGCCCATTGTCATCCTGGCCCGGTGGCAGACCCGCCGCCCGGTCGGGACGGCCCCGGTGACCGTGCACCCCGCCCCGTCCGGGCGGGGCCCTGCCCACCCGCGGCACCGGCCCCCGCAACGTCCTGATCCGACGCCCGGACGGCTCCCGCGTCGTCCGCCCCTTCCGAGGGCTCCGCCGCCCCGCACCCCAGGAGGTCACTGATGCTCTCTTCTGAGCCATCCGCCGCCACGTACAGCGAGGCGGTCGAGGCCATCCTCGACGCCCTCGACGACCGAGACCTGACCACCGCCCGCGAACACTTCCGCCGGGCCGTCCACGGCAACCCGGCGGCGGTGACCGGTCTGCTCAAATTCTTGGCCGCCGCGGTCACCATCCCCGCTGGGCTGGTCGTGGTCGGGGCAGGGATCGACATCTGGGCCAACCCACACCGAGCCGACTGGGCCTGGCGGTGCGGCGACTGCCCGTGGACCGGCAGCAACTACCGCAGCCTGGCCGTCGCCCGCTCCGCAGCCCAGGAGCACGCCCACGACCACCAGAGCGGAGGGGCGCCGGTGCCGGTGGTCGTGGAGTACGGCAGCGACCCGCACACCGAGAAAGCACGTCGCTGACGTGCGCCCGACGACCGAACCGAAGGGGCACCCCATGTGGATCTCAGCTACGGCGACCCGCCGCGGCGTTCGTCCGTACAACTGCGACGCCGCCCTGATGTGGCGGGCTGACGACCGGACCGTCGCCGTGGTCGTGGACGGCATCGGCAACAGCGCCGAGGTCGCCGCGAACTCGGCGCTGCTGGCCGACGTCGCCGCCCGCGTCGCCGCCGACCGGGGCGGCATGGCCGGGCTGCTGTCCGCCAGCGGCCTCCTCAACGCCCCCGCCGACGACCGGGAGGACCCGGACGCGGTCGCCGTCCTGGCCGTCGCGCACCCTGACGTCGCGGTCATCCACTGGATCGGCGACGCCCGCGCCTACGGCTGGGACGGGGTCGAGCTGCGGCAGTACACCACCGACCACACCGTGGGCGAGCAGCTGCGCCGCAACGGCGTCGCGCTCGACCTGGCCGCCGACCACGACAACTGGGTCCGCACGACCGTGGGGCGCGCGACCGTCGCGACGGTCTACGAGGCGCAGATCCCCAGCGAGCAGCTGGTCCTGCTGACCTCTGACGGCGTCCACGACCAGATGTCCCACCAGGAGCTGACCGCGCTGGTGCGCGAGCACCACGCCGACCCGCAGCGCCTGGCCGACGCCCTCGTGGACGCTGCGCGGCCTGACGAGACCGGCTACCGGGACGACGCCACGGCCGTCGTCCTCAGTCTCACCAAGCAGTGATCCATCCCGGCGCCGGGCACGTGGTTCCGGCGCCGGACTTCCAGACCGAGGAGAGAACTCGTGACCTCGCCACAGCTCCGCTACGCCCTGGCCGCCGCCGCTCGCGGCTGGCACGTCTTTCCTGTCGCCATCGGCGACAAGGTCCCGCTGTCCGGCTTCCGGTGGAAGCGGCACGCCACCACCGACCCGCAGGTCATCTCCCGGATCTGGGCGCGCCAGCCGTTCAACATCGGCATCTCCTGCGGGCCGTCCCGCCTGGTCGTGATCGACCTCGACTTGCCCAAGCCTGGTGAGCAGGTCCCCGACCAGTGGCAGCGGCCCGGGGTGACCGATGGCGCCGACGTGTTCGCCCTCCTGTGTGAGCAGGTTGGGCAACCGGTGCCGTGGGAGACCTTCTCCGTCCGCACCCGCCGGGGCGGCCTGCACTGGTACTTCACCGCCCCGCCCGATCTCACCCTGACCAACACCTCCGGTGAGGCGGGCGGTGGCCTGGGCTGGCGGATCGACACCCGAGCCACCGGCGGATACGTCGTCGGCCCCGGCAGCCACGTGGACCTGCCGGATGGCGCCGGATGGTACGAACCCCTCCACACCGCCGAGGTGGCGCCGTTGCCCGGCTGGCTGGCCGAACGACTACGCCCGGCCCCGCTCCCGCCTCAACAGCCCGTCGTGGTCGAGCTCCGGTCCGGGCGCCGAGGCGCGTACCTGACGGCGGCGATCCGCGCCAGCCTGACCGCCCTGGCCTCGACCACCGCCCACACCAACCGCAACGCCACCCTCTACGGCGCCGCCGTCGCGCTCGGACAGCTCGTCGCCGGAGGTGCCCTGGGCGAGGGCGAAGTCACCGACCTGCTGACCGACGCCGCCGTCCGTACGGGCTTGGCCGAGGGCGAGGCCCGCCGTACCATCGCCTCCGGTTTCCGCGCCGGGGCTCGACGACCTCGGAGCGTTCCCGCATGACCAGCACCACACCACCCACCCCGGCCGCTCCCGGGCAGGACACGCCCCGGGTCCAGGTCGGCTCCGGCCCGGAGACCATCCGGGTGCTCAAACGGCGCCTGGCCGAGGGGCTGCTGCCCGACACCTACGTCTCCGGTGGCGCCTTGGTGCACATGGAGACCATCTCCGGCGGACAGGCCAGCCCGGCCGCTGACGAGGACTCGCCGCTGCCGACCACCGCCAGCCCGATCACCCCGGCCACCCTGGCCGGGCTGCTGGCCGAGCACGTCTACGTCTACCGGATGCGCTCGCGCAAGGACGCCTCCGGCGGGAGCGAGCTGGTCGAGGAGGAGGTCACCCCGCCCCGGGAGATCCTCTCCTCGGTGCTGGCGGGCAAGACCTGGCCGCACCTGCCGCCGCTGCGCGGCGTCATCGGCGCCCCGATCCTGCGCCGCGACGGCACCCTCCTGCAAAAACCCGGCTACGACCCGGCGACCGGCCTGTACCTGGCCTCGAAAGTCGCGTTGCCACCGGTCCCGGACTGGCCCACCCCCCAGCAGGTACAGCAGGCCCGTGACTTCCTGCTCAACCGGTTCCTGCGGGACTTCCCATGGGCCAGCACGGCCGATCGCGCCAACTACCTGGCGTTGCTGGCCACGCCGATTCTGCGGCACTTCACCCGCAGCCTCACCCCGTTCGCGATGATCGACGCGACCATGCCCGCCTCCGGCAAGTCCATCCTGACCGGCGGCCCTGGCATGCTCTACGGCCAGCGCATCATGCCCTGGGCCGACGCTGAGGAAGAACTCCGCAAGAGCATCACCGCGGTGCTGGCCGAACAGGTCGGCGTGGTCATCTGGGACAACCTGCCCGAAGGGACCGTGATCGACTCCGCGACCCTCGCGCTGCTGGTGACTGCCGGGGTGTGGTCGGACCGGCAGTTGGGTGCCTCCCGCAACATCGCCACCGTCAACGACCGGCTGTGGATGGCCACCGGCAACAACCTTCAGGTCGGCGGCGACATGGCCTCCCGTACGGTGCGGGTGCACCTCGACCCGAACATGCCCCGTCCCGACCAACGCGATCAGAGCACGTTCGGCATCCCGCACCTGGACCAGTGGATCACTGCGCCGGGCAACCAGATGACCGTCCTGTGGCACCTGCTCATCCTGGTGCTCGACTGGACCGGCCAGGGTGCCCCCCGCTCCGCCGGAATGGCCATGCGGCAGTTCACCCCCTGGACCCAGGCCCTGGGCGGATTCCTCGCTCACCACGGCATCGAGGGGTTCCTGACCAACGCCGCCGACGTCCGCGACATCGACGAGGACGAATCCCGCTGGGGAGCGTTCCTGTCCTGCTGGCACCGCCTGCATGGCCAGCAGCCCATGGCCGCCGCCGAACTGCGCCACTCTGGAGAGCCGGACCGGGTCGGGTTCGAGGAGGTCGATCGGTGGGACGGGATGTTCATCACCACCCCCTCCGGACGGCTGCCCAACGCGATGTCCCTGGGGCGGCTGCTGACCGGCCAGATCGGCCGGTGGCGCGGCGAGTACGTGATCCGCTCGGGCAAGCACGAGCGGGGCAACCGAAACGTCTTCTGGGTCGAGCGCCACTCGGCATGAGGCACCGGTGAAGAGAAAAGCGCTGAAACATCTCGGCAAGTCGGCAAGTCGGCAAAGACGGCTCTGACCTGCACTAACTGTTGCCGAGATAACCCGGGTCTCAAACGGCTATCTCGGCAAGTCGGCACCCGTTGCCGAGATAGCCAGCGTTTGCCGAGATGCACTCACCCCGGCAACTCCTAAGTCGGCAAGCATCACCCCAGGTCACGGGCACTTTTGCCGACTTGCCGACTTGCCGAGATGTTTCAGCCCTCCCTGCAACAGCCGCACGACTTCCCTCTCCCTGCGATGCCCAGGCCCTCGACCACACGTCACCGCCGACCACGGACCCGGAAGGACACGCCCCATGCCCAGGGCCAGCGCCAAAAAGATCACCGTTGACTACATCTGCGAAGACCTCGGTATCAGCCGGTCCACCTTCTACGACTGGCGCACCAAGGGCCGCGCGCCCAAGTGCACCAAGCTCCCCAACGGGGACCTGCGCATCTACCTGACCGACTACGAGAACTGGCTTGAGGCCCTGGAGATCGCCGCCTGATGAAGGACATCACCTACGACGTCCGCGTCTACAAGACCGAGGTCTACAAGGGCAAGAAGGTCACCACCTACACCGTTCGCTGGAAGACCGCTGACAAGCCGTGGAAGCGCCCCTTTCGAAGGGCTGCCCAGGCCGACACCTTCCGTGGCAAGTTGCAGGGCGCTGCGAGCGAGGGAGAAGCATTCAGCCTCCTTACCGGTGAACCCGTCTCATGGGGCCGCACGGACAGCCCGCAAATGGGCTGGTATGACTTCGCGGTCTCCTACGTGGACATGAAGTGGAAAGACGCGTCGGCCAAGCACCGAGCGGGCATCGCCTACGCGCTGTCCCTGGCGACGTTTGCGATGCTGAACGGCGCAACCCGCCCCTGCTCTGACCAGGAGGTCAGGACCGCCCTTCGCCGCTGGGGATTCAACACCCGAGAGCGCAAGAAGTGCTCGGAGCGGGTGTCTGGCACTTTGGCCTGGGTGGCGCGCAACAGCCTGCCGGTCTCCTCTCTCTCGACGCCTGCCATGGCAAGAGCCCTGCTCGACGCCGCCACGTCTCGGCTCGACGGCAAGCGAGCCGCAGCGAGTACCTCCCGCAAGCACCGGGTGATCCTGTCCAACGCCATGGCCCACGCCGTAGAAATGAAGCTCCTGAGCAAGAACCCCATCCCCGATCTCAAGTGGAAAGTGCCCAAGACCACATCGCAGGTAGACCGGCGATCGGTCATCAATCCTGAGCAGGCTCGCAAGCTGCTGGAAGCCGTACGGACGCAAAAGCCCAGTGGCCCCCTGCTCATGCCGTTCTTCGCCGTGCTCTACTTCGCAGGGCTACGGCCCGAGGAGGCAGTCAACCTCCGGAAAGATGACATGATCTTGCCCGATGCTCCCGACACGTGGGGAGAGTTCTATCTGACCGGTGCGACACCGGACGCTGGTAAGGAGTGGACCGATTCCGGCCAGCAGCGCGACGAGCGCGGCCTGAAGCACCGTCCCGAGGGTGAAGGACGCCCGGTGCCGTGCGCTCCGGAACTCGTGGCCATCCTGCGCGACCACCTCAAGTCGTTCGGAACCGGCCCGGATGGACGCGTCTTCTTCGGTGTGGAAGGCAAGGTCTTGGCCACGAGCACCATCAATCGGATCTGGGGCAAGGCCCGACAGCTCGCGCTCAGCCCTGAGGAGTACGCCTCACCACTGGCCAGGCGGCCTTACGACCTACGGCACGCCTGCCTGTCCACCTGGCTCAACGCCGGGGTCTCCCCGAAGCAGGTGGCCGAGTGGGCGGGCAACAGTGTGGAGGTCCTGCTGCGCACCTACGCCAAGTGCCTCGTTGGACAAGACGAGATCTCGATGCGCCGAATCAGCGAGGTGCTAGGACAAGGACATTCGGCACAATCAGCCATATAACCGTAGATATCTAGAACTAGATCCTATTTAGGGCGTAAATACAACTGGGGCCACAGAATCTCCATTCATCCCCAGAAAAGTTTCCGTTTTAGCTACGCCACCAGGACACCACCTATATCTTGGGTGCGTCATCAAGAACGACTAAGGGATCCTTAGCTGCCACCTCCGACGTGGCTACGCGTCTGTTCACCAGGGCGCGGAAAACTCTGGAGTCTTTCTTGGGGCATGCACTGGCAAAGCGCTACAGGTACTCACCCGTGTGACGTCGGAGATCGCCCGGAGAGTGAGCTTCCTGTGGCGCTTTTTTACGTAGAAAGGAGGAGCATGGGAGCATCCGAAGAGGTCGGACGGACGGCCCGGTTCGTTGCAGCGAACTGGGGCCGTACCGTCCGAATGTGCCTGCTACTGCTGGCCATCGCCGCAGCAGTAGGCGTCTTCATCGCGGTTAAGAATCTGCCTTTGATCACTTGGTAGCGATTCCACCGAATCGTTGCGTGCGTGCATGGATTGCATGCACGCACGCAACATCTACGCTCGAAGGTATCGGATAAGCGGCTTTGGAGGTACTGGAAACCAATACCAGCACCTAGTAAGTACTAGCTGTAATGACCACAGAGGTTGAGTACGCCAAGGACACGAGCCCGATGTAGTTGAAATGAGTGAGGGCCTGCGGGTTCGGTGTGGATTGCGACATCTACGCCGAGCTTCCCGGAGGCCCTCGTGTCCCACCGTAACGCCCCGCTGAGTGAAACGGGCCGGCTCCGGCTGGCCCGCTGTGTCGTCGACGACGGCTGGCCCCTGCGCCGGGCCGCCGAACGCTTCCAGGTAGCAGTGAGCACGGCAAAACGCTGGGCCGACCGCTACCGCACACACGGCGCGGCCGGCATGGCCGATCGATCCTCCCGGCCACACCGCAGTCCCCGCCGCACCCCGACCCGAACCGAACGGCGGATCATCAACGTGCGGCTCCTGCGCCGCTGGGGGCCGGCCCGCATCGGCTACCTGCTGGGATTGCCCCCCCTCCACCGTGCACCGGGTCCTGGCCCGCTACCGGCTGGCCCGGCTGCGGCATCTGGACCGCGCCACCGCCCTGCCCATCCGCCGCTACGAACATGACCGGCCGGGCGAGTTGGTGCATGTGGACGTCAAGAAACTCGGCAACATCCCCGACGGAGGCGGCCATCGCATCACCGACCGGCAGACCGGCCATCACAACCGCAAGGCCACCACAACCGCCCGCTACAAGCACGGCAAACCCAAGATCGGCTACAGCTATCTGCACACCGCCCTGGACGACCACTCCCGCCTGGCCTACACCGAAATCCTGCCGGACGAAACCAAGGAAACCGCCGCCGCGTTCTGGCTCCGGGCCCATGCCCACTTTCGCGGCCTGGGGATCACCGTCCGCCGGGTTCTGACCGACAACGGCAGCTGCTACAAGTCCTTCCTGTGGCGCGACACTCTCACCGGCCTGGGCATCACCCACAAACGCACCCGCCCTTACCGGCCCCAAACCAACGGCAAAGTCGAACGCTTCCACCGCACCCTGGCCGACGAATGGGCCTACAGCCGCCCCTACACCTCCGAGACCGAACGCCGCCACGCGTTCGCCCCCTGGCTCCACGCCTACAATCACCACCGAGCACACACCGCACTCGGCGGCCGCCCACCCGCCAGCCGCGTACCTAACCTCTCAGGTCAGTACAACTAGCGGGGACTAGTTGAAACTTCTCGGTCGGACGGAGTCTCGGCCAACGTCCATGGTGGACGCCAGCTCTACCGCCCCGGTCCTGGCCTAGTTCCCGCGACACGAGCTGCATCATGGACGGCAAGAGCTGGACCGTTGATCGTCAAGGCAGAGCCTGCGCCGTTAGCTGATCTTCGGCACGTATTCGGCACGGCCAGCCGGAGTCGTCCAGTGTCAGCCGGACACGGCCGGACACCGGCGGAGATCCAGAGCACGAAAAAGCCCAGCTCACCGGATGGCGAGCTGGGCTTCCGCATGGCGCGGCCGAGAGGACTCGAACCCCTAACCTTCTGATCCGTAGTCAGATGCTCTATCCATTGAGCTACGGCCGCTTGCCTGTCGTTGGGGCCTGGTGGCCGTGGCGACGGGGATAACTCTACCAGGCGTGGGTGGGTGCTCTGCCAAATAATCGGCTGTGGCACCGGAGGTCCTCAAAGTCCTCAGGGGGCGGTCTTGATGATGGAGGACAGGACGCCGGGGAAGCGGGCCTCCATCTCGGGGAGGCGAAGCTCATGGCGCCGGAAGCTGCCCTCGGGGGTGACGCGCAGAAGACCGGCCTCGCGCAGGACCTTCAGGTGGTGGGAGAGCGTGGACATGCTCACCGGGACGTCGAACTGACCGCAGACCACGCCCCCGGCCTCGGCGAGCCTGCGGACGACCGTCAATCGGACCTCGTCGGCCAGGGCGCTCAGCATCATGGGCAGGGTGATCGTCGAGACGTCCGGGTGGTGGAGGGGGCGCATATCCCGCATGGTACGCATCGAGGCCTTGGCGAGCATGGGGCTGTTTGACGGGTATCGACGCATTGACGATGGCCCCGGGGATCTCGTCATCACGGTGAACGCGACGAGCTGGTGTCAGGGAGTTTCGGTGTCGGCAGAGGTCCCCGGCAAGCTTCCTGGACGGGGACCCTACGCCTCGACGGTTTCCAGAAAGCCTCTGGGAGGAGAGCTTCCTGGGGGAACCCGGGCTTCCCCCAGGAACCAGAGCCTCCGCAGAGGCAACGGGATCATGAAACTCTCGAGCTTGACCGGAACGTCTCAGCCTTTGGCAGTCCCTCCGCAGAGACAACAGGACCACGAAAACTCCCCAGGAGCTCAGCCTCAGAAGCAAGCACACCTCGTTGGAACATGAAAGCCCCAGGAACACAACCTCTGCCTCAGAAGCGAGCACATCTTCGTAGAGCCTGAAACATGAGGCTCCCCAGAAACTGGAGTGCTCCAGCAACGCCGATCGCCTCAGAAACAGGAGATCCTTGAGGAAGCCAAGCCGCCTCAGGCATGAAGCCAAGTCGCCTCAGAAGCGAAGGTGCCCTCCTGGAGGACGGGCTTCCTCAGGGCAGAGACCCCCGAAGTGTGAGGCTCTCCAGACGCAGGGAATGCCCCACCGCCTCAGGAGCGAGGGGTCCACTTGGAACCGGCCGCCTCAGGAGTCGAAGCGTGAGGGATACTGGCCTCCCCCGAAGGAGCGGGATCGGAACCGGCCGTCCCAGGGGCGGAGAAGCCTTCTGAAGTATGAGGTGCTCCAGGAACACGGTGCTGCTCCCCGGAGACACCGGCCCCCTCCGAAGGGGCGGGGTTGAAACCGGCCGTCCCAGGGGCGAAGGGACCTTCTGAAGCATGAGGCGCCCCAGAAGCACCAGCCTTCTTCGGGAAGAAGGTGTAGCTCAGGGGCCACAGGAGAGCTATGACGACGATCCTTGGCAGGACGCTCCCGAACTCCAGCAGTGCCGTGGTCCTCGACCAGTCCCCCACCAGCCACGCCAGGCCGTACAGCAAGACAGCCGCGATGGCGCAGGCCAGGACGGTGCGTAGCCACATCGTCCATTCGTAGCGGGCCCTGGCCATGCCGCCGGGAGGGGGTTTCCAAGGGGGTGGGCCTCCGGCGAAGCGGTGGGCGAAGCGTTGGTCGGCCCATCTGAGGGTCCGGTGGCCGAAGACGATCGAGTAGGCGAGGTAGCCCGCGGCCAGGCCGTGGCGCCAGTTCGCCTCCGCGCCGCCACGGATGTCGATCACCGCGGCGGCCAGCAGGATCACGTCGAGCAGCGGCACCGCGACCAGCAGCGCCGTACTGAGCCGTCGCATGCGCCACAGGTAACGCGTGGCGAGGCCGAGTCCGAGGAGGACCCAGAAGCCGATCTCACATCCGATGATCACCGCCAGAACCATGGTTCAAGGATCGGCGTCCACCCCCGGAGAGGGCATCGTCTGCGCTGACGAAGTCGGCGGACCGGTCTACATCCTTGTGTGTACGGCGAACCCGTCTGTCGCTGGATGGGGCGCCGACCTCGGGATGATGAGATGGAACCCATGAGACGGGACATCCTGTGGGCCACGGTAGCCCTGGTGATGGGGCTGATCCTGCTCGCCGCCGGCGCCTACAACCGCCGGCCGCTGTCCGCCTCCCTGCAGGACGTCGCGACCTTCCTGCCCGCGACCGTGCCCGTCCAGTTGCTCGCGATCCCGGTGCTGCTCACCTGTCTCGGTGTCGCGGTACGGCGCAGCCGCCCGGTCGGCGCCCTGGCGCTGGGGACGACGGGAATCACACTCGATCTGGTCTTCGGCTACTCCCTGGGCACGATCATCATCTTCACCGACAACCTCTACGCCGCCACCCTGTACGGCCCGGCCAGGTTGGGCAGGTGGCTGTTCGGCGTCATCTCGGCCGTGGCCATCGTCAGCGGAGCCATGATCGCGTTCTTCTTCCACGATCTGAGGCTCTTCGCGGTCACCACGGCGGAACTCGGCCTGATCGGGACCATGCCGGTCGCCACCGCGCTCATCGTCAGGCAGTTCAGGACCCAGGCCGAGCTTGAGCGGGCCAGGGCCGAGCAGGTCGCGCGGCTGGCCGAGCTCGACCGGCGGGAGGCGGTCGAGGCCGAGCGGGCCAGGATGGCCCGTGAGCTACACGACATGATCGCCAACCACTTCAGCGCCATCGCCATCCAGTCCACGGCGGTGCTCTCCCGCAAGGATCTCGACATGGCGACCGTGCGGGGCATCCTCGAGTCGGTCAGGGAGAACAGCGTCCAGGGCATGGCCGAGATGCGTTCCATGATCGGACTGCTCAGGCAGAACGGCGAGAAGGCCGAGGCGACCCGGCGCCGGGTCGCGGAGGCGGACGAACTGGCGACGCGGGCCCGGGAGGCGGGTCTTGACGTACGGCTGCGCGTCGAAGGCGAGCCCAGGGAACTGCCCGCGGCTGTCGATCTCGCTGGATACCGGATCATCCAGGAATCACTCACGAACGCCCTCAAACACGGCGGGGAACGGGTCGATCTGACGGTCGAGTACGGCGCCGGGACGATCATCCTGGTCGCCGACAACCCGGTCGGGGCGTCCCGGAGGGCCCTCAGACGGCACGGCTCCCCCGACCTGCCCAGCGCCGGGGCCGGGATCGTCGGGATGCGGGAACGCGCGAGCCTGGTCGGCGGCTCCTTCGAGGCCGGGCCGTACGAGGACGGCTGGCGCGTCCACGCCGAACTGCCAACGAAGGAGTCCTCGGTGCTACCCGGCGGGAGGGTGCTGTGACGATCCCCGAGGCCGGGCCGTACGGGAGCGGCGAGGACCACGGACCCGGGGGCGGTCCTCAGGGCTGGGCCGTACGAGGAAAAGCAGTGCTGCTCGGGGGTCGTGACGGTCCTCAAAGCCGCACGAGGCTGCGGTTTCCGGGCCGGGCCGCACGAAAAGGTCCTGCGAAAGGCGGCGCGGACCGTACGAGGAGCCGGGAGGGGAGGTCGCTGTGACGGTCAGGGTTCTTGTCGCTGACGATCATGCGGCGGTGCGGAGCGGGATCGTGCTGATCCTCGACGGCCACGACGACATCGAGGTGGTCGGGCAGGCCGAGGACGGGGAGCGGGCCGTGGCGATGGCCCGTGACCTGCGGCCCGACGTGGTGCTGATGGACGTCAGGATGCCCAGGCTCGACGGTATCTCCGCGACCCGCGCGCTGAGCGGGATCACGGACGTGCTGATCCTGACCACGTTCGACCTCGACGAATATGTCTTCGGCGCGCTGCGGGCGGGGGCGGCCGGGTTCCTGCTCAAGAACACCGACGCCGACGGACTGGTCGAGGCGGTCCGGGTGGTCGCGCGGGGGGACGGGCTGATCTCCCCCGCGGTGACCCGGCGGCTGATCGCGGCGTTCAGGGGGGCGGCTCCCCCGCGCGGGCCGGTGCCGGAGGTCGGCGGCCTGACGCCGCGCGAGCGCGAGGTGCTGGCGTGCATCGGGCGAGGCCTGTCCAACGCGGAGATAGCCGTCGAACTGGACATGGCGGAGGCGACCACGAAGACCCACGTCAGCAGGCTGCTGAACAAACTGGGCCTCCGCAGCCGCGTCCAGGCCGCCATCCTCGCCCAGGAACTCTCCCCCGACCAACCATGACTCCCGGCGCCCGCGCCACATGAGCATCCAGTACGGCTGCGCCCGGCCCCACCCGCGTCCTCATACTCCCGCCAGGCCGGTTGACCTCTCTCCCGCGCTGGCTCAACTCGTGACAACCACCCGGCCCGCACCACACCAGGCCCAGTACGGCTGCGCCCCACCCCACTCGTGACGACCACCCCGCCCGCGCCCGGCCCCGCCGTACTCGTGTCCCCGTGCCTGGAGTTGTGAGCCAGGGAGGGCCAGGAGGTTCATGACGAGGTAGTGCTGGCGGCATTTGCTGAGTTTTCCCTGGCAGGCGTTCTGGAGGAGGGGGAGTCCGTATAGCCGGGCGATGAGGGAGAGAAGGGGGCGCCGAACCAGCTTCCGCAGTCCTTGGCCAGGCCGGGTGACCCCCTCTCCCGGTGGTCACCCGGTCCGCGCGTGGCCTCGCCGTACTCGTGTCCTGCCGGAAGGGCTATGAGGCAGGTAGGGCCAGGAGGTTGATGACGAGGTATTCCTTCTGGCACTTCGCGGGCTTTCCCTTGCACGCCTCCCCGGAGGGGGGGTCCGTGTAGACGAGTGAGGGAGGGGAGGAGGAGACGCCGACGCCGAACCAGCTTCCGCGGTCCTTGGCGAGGCCGCCGATTCCCCCTGCCAGGCCGGTCTCCGGGTCGTAGATGACCGCCGCGTAGCGGTCCCCCTGGGTCATGCCCACGAACCCGGTTCTGGCTCCCGACAGGGAGGTCATCTCCCAGGAGGAGGTGCCGGGCAGGGTCCTGCGGTCGCCTCCGTCGACGCGCTGCACCACGCTTCCCTCCCCCAGGGTGCCGGCGCACCAGACGAGGCTGCACCGGACGCCGTCCGCCCCCTCGGGAAGGTTGACGGGGATGGTCTGCCCTGTGGCGAGGTTGACGAGTTTCGTCTGGTTTCTGGAGCGGTCCTCGGAGGCGTCGGACGCCCAGGGCCACGAGACCAGACTGAGCCCCTCCCCTCCCGGCACCGGCTGGGGGGTGCCGCCCTCCAGCGGTATCCGGTACACGCCACCGCCACGCACCGACCACATCAGGGAGTCCCGTGTGACGCCGATCCGCTCCACGTCGGCGAGGGCCCCTGTGACCTCGCCGACCTGCCTGGCCGTACCGCCCGATCTGGGGGCCACCCAGAAGTCGGCCCAGGTGGATTTGCCCTGGACGTTGCCCCACCAGGCGACGGTGTCGTCCCCCACCTCGACGGCCTGGGCGTAGTAGCGCCGCTTTCCCTCGGGGGAGGGCACCTGGACGAGTGGCGTGCCGCGGCCCGTCGTCGTGTCGTAGGTGTCCAGCCTGGCCGCCTTCTCGAAGGAGGACTCGGCGATCAGCAGCAGTGTCGTCGGACCCAGCGCCGCGACCGGCCGGTAGGTCAGGCCGTCCGCGGCCTTCTTCGGGATCGTGGTCACCGCCTCGGGCCAGACTTCGGAGGCGGGCCGTACGGCGAACTCCGCAGGTTCCTCCGAGGGCCCCTGGGCCGCCGGGGAGACCGGTTCGCTCGCGGTCGGGAGGGCGTCCCTGACGGCGACGGTGCCGCCCACCGCGATCGCGACCACGGCCGCGCAGGCGAGTGCCATCCGCGTCCTGTGGGCGCGCCGCCTGACCCGGACCGCCCCGGCCAGGTCTCCGTCGGGGACGGGCGCGCGTTCGGCGGCGTCGGCCAGCATGCGGACAAGGTCCGCCTCGGTCCTGTCGTTCACTGCAACGCCTCCGCCTTCACGGGGTCCATCCGGATCCTGAGCTTGTCGAGGGCGCGGGACGCCTGGCTGCGTACCGTGCCGCGGGAGATGCCGAGCAGGTCGGCGATCTCCTGGTCGGGAAGGTCCTCGTAGTACCGCAGGACCAGCACGGCCCGTTGTTTCGGCGGCAGGTCCCGCAGTTCGTCCCACAGGCCTGTCTCGTCGGGACGGGCGTCGGTGTGGGTGCCTTCGGGAACCGTCGCGACCAGCCGTTCCCTGCGCAGCCTGCGCCAGATGCTGATGTGCAGCCGCGCCATGGTTGTACGGACATATCCCTCCGGATCATCTTTTTTCTTGATCCGTGGCCATGCGTTCCCCAAACGCATCAACGCCTCCTGGGTCAGGTCGGCGGCGTCCTCCGCGTTGCCGGTGAGGACGTATCCGTACCGGTACAACGCGTCCCCTCGCGCGGCGACGAAATCGGCGAATTCCACACCCCAGGGACGTATGACACCGCCCATCTGTTGCATCCCCCGAGATTTTCCGTACGGCCCGCGGCACACCACCGCCCGTTCACGCACGATGCCTAGCGTGCCGACATGAGACGACGCATGGCGATCACGGTCGGCGCGGCCGTACTGGCACTGGCGACGGCAACCCCCGCGGCGGCCAACCACCCCGGCGACCGCAGGGCCGTACTGACAGGGTTCGCCTCGCTGCCCGCGCAGACCTTTGTGCCCGGCAGTGAGCCCTCCGGCGCCCAGCTCGGCACGGCCCCGGTCAACGGGGTGACCCCGCCCTTCCCCGGCCAGCCGGTGCAGGGCTTCAGCGGGGTCGTACGGCGCGGCGACGGCACCTTCGAGGTGCTGTCGGACAACGGCTACGGCGCCAGGGCCAACAGCGCCGACTTCCTGCTGCGGGTCCACCGGATCAGGCCGGACTTCCGGCGCGGAACGGTCAGGGTGCTCGGCGGGTTCGACCTGAGCGACCCCGAAGGCCGGGTGACCTGGCCGCTGACCCGCCCCGACCGCAAACTGACCGGCGCCGACTTCGACGTGGAGTCGATCGTGCGGAGCGGCGACGGGACCTACTGGATCGGCGACGAGTTCGGCCCGTTCCTGCTGCACTTCTCGGCCAGGGGAAGGCTGCTCGACGCGCCGGTCCCGCTGCCGGGCGTCAGGGCGCCGGAGAACCCGTCCCTGAACGGCGAGCAGCCGAACCTCGCCTCCAGCAAGGGCTTCGAGGGCATGGCCCGCTCGGTCGACGGGCGCGTCCTCTACCCGCTGCTTGAGGGGACCGTGGCGGGCGACCTCGCGGGGACGCTGCGGATCAACGAGTTCGACCTGCGCTCGCGCTCCTACACCGGCAGGCGGTGGACCTACCGGCTGGAGAGCCCGGACAACGCGATCGGCGACATGATCGCGGTGGACAGGAACCGCTTCCTGGTCATCGAGCGGGACAACCTCCAGGGGGACTCGGCGGCGTTCAAGCGGATCTACCAGATCGACCTGCGCGACGGGCGCAAGACCCTGGTCGCCGACCTGCTCGACCTGGCCAACCCCCGTGGGCTCGGCGGGTTCGGGGAGACCTTCCGCTTCCCGTTCCAGACCATCGAGGACGTGGTGATCCTCGACGACAGGACGCTGGGCGTGCTGAACGACAACAACTTCCCGTTCTCCGCGGGCCGTACTCCTGGAAAGCCCGACAACGACGAGTTCATCACCGTACGGCTGCCGCGCCCGCTGGGGGCCGACCCGCGCGTCCAGCGCTGACGGGCTCCGAGGCCGCGGACCCTCCCCGGCAGGAGGGGAGAGCCCGCGGGGTCCGGAAGCCCGCCACCCCTTTTTTGTGCGAAACGAAAATGACATATATAGGGCGTCCCTTACAAGCCTCAACCGGATGACCGTTGACAGTCCTTGAGGGGAGCGGAGTATGGAGGGGCGGGGTCAGGCGCCGCCCGCACCACCAACGCACGTCCGGGACCCCTGCCCCGGTGCTTCGATGTTTCGTAGTGAACCGACCGGTTGAGGGGATTTTCATGGATCTGGGACTTGACGGCCGCACGGTGATCGTGACCGGAGCCTCGGGTGGGATCGGCAGGGAGGTGGCGCGGGGTTTCGCCGCCGAGGGGGCCGACGTGGTGCTCACCTACCGCAGTTCGCCCGAGGAGGCGGGGCAGGTGGCCAAGGAAATCGGTGAGCGCGCGCTGGTCGTCCCCTACGATCTCGGCGACTCCGACTCGGCCCGCACCCTGGTCTCGGCCACGCTCGAATGGACGGGCCGGATCGACGTGCTGGTCAACAACGCCCTGTTCACCGTGGGATGGAGCCCCGGCGAGTCCTTCGAGAAGGTGCCGGACGAGGCCTGGCGTGAGATGTTGCGGCGCAACGTCGAGGGCTACCTCGATCTGAGCAGGCTGGTCACCCCGGGGATGCGCGAACGCCGTTTCGGACGTCTTGTGCACATCTCCAGCGGACTCGTGGACGAGGGCATGGCCGGTTCCGAGTACTACACGACGGCCAAGGCCGCGGTGCACGGCTTCAGCCGGTCGGCGGCCTTCAGCCTCGGCAGGGACGGCGACATCCTGTCCAACGTCGTCCTGCCCGGCCTCACCGCGACCGAGCGCAACCAGGAGCGGATCGAGCCGTTCAGTCAGCGCTACGTCAACCTGGCGGCCATCGGCCGACTGCTCGACGCCCGCGAGGTGGCCAACGCGGTCGTCTATCTCGGCTCGGCCGCCAACACCGGCATCACCGGTCAGACCATCTCCGTCACCGGCGGCGTCTAACACCCCGTCCCTGGCAAGTCCCGGTCAGGTGTCGCGGCGGCGTTCGATGCGCTTGCGCCGGGCGACCTCGCGTTTGTACTCGGCCAGCTCCCGCTTCCTCTCGCGTTTGTCGGTCGCCGCCTCACGCTTGCGGCTCTCAAGCTCGATCCGCATCGCCTCCTGCGAGGCCGTACTCCTGGTGGAGATCCTGGCGGCCTGGCGGGCGGCGAGCTTGGCGGCACGCTTGGGGTTGGTCCGCCGCTCGGCACGCTCCCCGGCCGGTACGGCGCGCGAGCCCGCGGCCTGTGCGAGCAGGGCGCTGCCGTGCCGCATCAGGAACTCGTACAGCTCCGGGTCTGTCGGTTCGGAGCCGAGGACGAACCGCGTCACACGCAGCTCGTCGCCCTCGACCATCTCCAGGACACCGACCCAGAAAGGTCCCTCGTAGTAAACGGACAGCGAGATCACGACGCCCTCCCAGGTGTATGCCGACCAACGGCCTGACGAGACCGTTTTCCGACACACCGGACATCCCTGGAGAGGGCGGTTACGAGAGCGACAATGCCCGGGCTACCAACCGGACCGCGTTTTCGTGTGCGATCACATGGTACGCCCCGTTTCAGGTTTCGTTGAAGCGCGTGAGCGTCCACCGGGGCGGCGGCCACTGCCCGGGATCCTCGTCGGTGACCCATTCCGTCACCGAGGCCGGGGAGACCTCCAGGTCGAAGGACCGGTAGGCGGGCAGCAGCCCGAGCGCGTTGAAGGAGACCTCGACCGTCTCCGCGTGACCGACGACGATGACGGTCTCGCCACGGTGGCGGTGGGCGAGGTCGGCGACCGTACGGCTGACACGCGTCACCAGTTCGGCCCAGCTCTCGTTGCCCACCTGGAAGGGCCGGTGGACCCCGCCACCCTCGGCGGGGAAGCGCCGCAGGAACTCCTCGTTGGACAGGCCGTCCGCCTCCGGTGGGATGTGCCAGGTGCACAGCCCGCAGTCCTGGGAGTCCCGGGAGAAGGGCAGACCGCAGACCGCCGAGATCGCGGCGGCCGTCTCGACAGCCCGGGGCAGGACGGAGGAGTAGACCGACGCCCCGGTCCCGGCTATCTCAGCGGCAAGCCGCCTCCCGAGCCGCCGCGCCTGCTCCCTACCGGCCACCGTGAGCCCTCGGCAGCTTCTGGGACCGCCCGTCACACCTTCTTGTTTGTGCAGGGAGTCTCCGTGCCTGACGAAGAGAAAACGAGTTCTCATGGGGCCGAGTGTGCCCGGACCTGTTTCCTGTCTGGTACGGCACGGCTGGCTCTCCGGTCTCGGGAGCTGAATGTCGGGACACGCCCCTATCTTTTTCGTCCATGAGCACCCCCTCCCACGACTGGCTCGATCTTCTACGTACCGGTAGCGAGAAGATCCTTGAGCGGGCCTACCAGGACAATCCCGAGGACCGGAAGTACGAGGACCGAGACCCTCAGCGGCTGGGCTCGACCGGTGCCGGTGAGCAGGAGATCGCCCAGGCTGAGGAACGTCTCGGGATCACCCTTCCGCCCAGCTACCGGCTTTATCTCCAGGTCGCCAACGGTTGGGACATCGTCGGCTACGGAGCAGGACACCTCGCATCCACCACGGCAATCGGCTGGCTCCGAGACGTGGATCCAGGACTGACCGAGGCATGGCCCCCCGGGCCTCCGGTGCCCGACGAGGAGTACTTCATCTATGGCGAGGAACAAGACTGCTGCCTGCACCTTCGGACCGAGTACATTCCAGACACTCTCTGGATCGGCGAACACGACGACGGCGTCTTCCTGCTCAATCCGCATATCAAGACCGCCGAAGGCGAGTGGGAAGCCTGGTTCATGGCCCCATGGATGCCCGGAGCCTCCCGCTTCCGATCGTTCTGGGACCTGATGCAGGACCAGTACCGCGGCTCCTGACCTCGCCGTTTCCAGTTGGCACAACTTCCACGGCCCTGAGATCGGGACGAAGACCTACAGAACAGGCTCTAGAACCCGGCCGTGCGGAGTCTCTCGATCGCTCGGGTGGCGATCGTCTGGGCGGTGGTGGCCTCAGGGGGGCGGAAGGCGAGTTGGCTGAGGACCATCAGGACGTCGCCTGCCCTGGCCAGGACCAGGACCTCGCCGTAGGCCCACTCGCCGTTGACGTTCACGGTGATCCACAGGGCCCGGCTCCGGTCGCCGAGGGGGGCCATGGTGATCGGGGTGACCCGCACCGTGGAGACGGACGGTCGCTCACCCCGGTAGGCGAGGTCGAAGGACGAGCAGCGGGGCAGCACCCCCAGGACGCGGTCGAGGTCGTGGTCGGCGATGGTGGCCGTGGGGTAGCGCCGCAGGTTCTCCAGGATCCACGGCCCGAAGGGGCCCTCGGCGGCGAACCCGGCCGTGGCGTACTCGACGCCTCGGTAGCGGAAGCGGTTGAACTCCAGTTCGTCGAGGATGACCGCGCACTCCGGGCTGGTGCTCGCGCTGTAGGGCTCGTACTCGGGCCTCCAGGGGGCGTAACCGGCGGGCAGGTCGGCCAGGGTGAGCAGGCCACGGCCGAGCGCGGGGGCAGGCGCGGGCGCGGTGCCGTGGGTGGAACCGCTCAGCAGTGCGAGCAGGAGAGGGACGACCAGGAGGGTACGGCCAAGCGTCCCGGCACGGGACATGGCGTCACCAGCCTTCTGTAGGAAACGGGGAGACGGGTTCGGGGACCGGTGCGCCGCGATAGCGCCTGAGGTGGTCGCAGCGTCTGACGAACGCGGTCCACGCCAGTCCCTCCAGGTCCTGGGACCGGATGCGGGCACCGCGCAGGAACAGCTCCCCGGCCTGACGCAGCAGGTCGTCGTCCGAGCCGCGCAGCACCTCGCCGAGCCGTTCCTTGGCGGCGTGGTCGGCCGGGGCACCCGCGGCGGCCGACCCGACGGTGTAGAGCCCCAGGCAGATCACCCCCGCCTGGGGCGAGTCGGGCAGCGCCGCCTGTGTCGTCACGGACAGGACGGGCGCGGGCGAGAGGAACGGCAGCCCCAACGAGAGCACGAGGGCGACGCCGAGGGCGAGCAGGAGCGGGGCCGTACGGGGACGCGGGGTGCGAGGAGGCAGGGCCGTGCGGGAGCGGAGATACAGGGTGAGCCGGGACAGGGCCGTGAGGGGACGCGGGAGCGGGAAGGGTCGGGCCGTACGAGAAGGCGGGGTGGGAGGAGGCGGGGCCGTACGAGAACGGCGGATGGACCGGGGCGGGGGCGTGAGGGGGCACAGGGCGAGGAGGGTGAGGGTCAGGAGGAACAGGGCGGTCTGGGGGGTGATCAGCAGGTGGATGAGGGCCGCGGCGCTCCACTGTTCCGATGCCGCCAGGCGGGCGGCCAGGGACCAGGTGCCCATCACGACGGCGAGCATCAGGGCCGCGAGCGGGGTCGCGTACCGCCAGGCGCGCGTCCCCATCCGGGGTGTCCACGTGCGCGAGGCCAGGGCGAACCAGCCGGTCACCGCGGTGGTCAGCACCAGGAGCGTCGCCGTCATCCAGAGCGCGGTGATCGGTGGGATCCCGGTCGGTTCGGCCACGGCCGTGAAGTCGGGTGCCTCGGGGATCCAGCGGCTCCACCGGACCCCCGACCTGGGCGCGAGGACCAGCCCGGCCACCAGCCCGGCGCCCAGCGCGAGACCGCAGGCCAGGGCCCGTTCCAGGGTGAGGATCCGCGCCGCCCCCGCCCGCCAGACGGCCAGGCCGACGATCCCCGAGACGGGCACGGCGGCGAGGAGACCGGCGGCCCAGTAGGTGACGAGCGGCGGCACGGGCAGTACGGCCCGCAGGCTCACGCCGAGTTCGGTGACGACGACGCCCGCCGCGATCCCGGTGACGAGGGCCTCGACGGCGGAGGGCCGCAACAGCAGGTCCGGGTCGCGCAGCACCTTCAGACGGCGGTCGAGGGGCGGGTGCAGGCGCAGCAGGTGACGGCGTTCCTGTTTTCCGTCGGTCAGCAGGTCGAGCATGTCGCGGGGCCGCAGGCCGCCGCCCCACAGGTCGGCCTCGTGCTCGCGCGTCCTGACCACGGCGGCCCAGGTGCCCGCGAGCAGCAGCGCGACCACGAGGTCGCGCCAGGTGACGGCGAGCGCCGGGGCGAGGTCGGTGGTCAGCGCCGCGGAGAGCCCGACCGGCACGATCGTCACCAGCGCCAGGCAGGCGGCGGCGAGGACGGCCAGGTAGGTACGGTCGACGTCCCGGTTGCGCAGGTGGCCGAGCTCGTGGGCGAGCGTCGCGGTGACCTTCGCGGTGTCCGTCAGGGTGTAGAGGCCGGTAGCGGCGGAGAGCATGACGCGGTGTCGGGGGCGGCGGCCGTAGGTGAACATCCACAGCGACAGGCCCCGGGTGCTGACCATCAGCGTCGGCGTCCGTTCGAGACCCGCCTGCTCGACGGTTTCTCGTACGGCCTCGGGCCAGGGGTCGAGCGGGCGGGCGCCGTGCCAGCGGGTGATCACGGCGGGCGCCACAAGGTAGGTCGGCACGACCAGGACGGCGACCAGTGCGGGACCGGCCAGCGGGACCAGTGCCTGGAGCACCAGGGTCCGGGTCGTGCAGTCGAGGAACTCCCCGAGCCCGGTCAGCGCCCCGCAGGCGCGGTTGCGCTCGCTCCAGCCGTCCTGGAGGAGCACCAGGAACCAGTAGCCGCCGAAGAGCGCCCCCGCCGCGACGGTGAGGAACAGCAGGCGCAGGCGCTCGAAGCTCGGCGGCGGCAGACCGGACGCGCCGCTCCCCGCCACGGGTCAGCCTTCGGGCTCGTCAGGTCGTGGGTCGCGTTGGAGTTCACCTACTACGGCGTCGGCCAGGAGTTGGGCGCGGGGCCGCGGCAGGCCCATCGCGAGGGCGCGGGACAGGACGGACTCCCCGATCCTGCGGCGTTGCAGGTCGTCGAAGGGCGGCAGCGGTTCCTCGACGATCTGCGCCTTCCCACGCCGGGCAACCCGTCCGACGAGGCCGCGTATCCCGGCGCGGGTCTGGTCGGACAGTTCGTCCTTCGCGGCGTCCAGTACGGCACCGCCGACGAAGGAGATGACCACGGGCGCCCAGGCGGTGACCTCGGTCAGGATTCCCGAACCCATGAGACGTTCCCTGGAACGCTCGCTGTCGGTGGGGTCCTTGACGTAAACCGCCCAGAGCTGGGGCAGGTAGGGAAGTTCTTTGGGTCCGAGCCGGGTGAGGACCGCCTCGACGATCTCGTAGGCCGTGCGCCGTTGCGACACTGACGCTCCCGATGCCAAGGGGAATAAGGCGTATCAGAAGCTACTCCTCCCGATGGGGAATCGCGCCATCTGTCGCGGTATTTTCGGCAGATGAGCCATACCAAAACTGAATATTAACCTTTAAGGAAGATATATCCCTCAAGAGCGATATTTCGTCGTATGGGGGAGGAATCTCTGAGGTCGGGGACGTTCACCCGGTTCAGGAAGTGTTTTCCCCGGAGGGGCGGATCGTCCAGGAGAACTGCGTGGTGGCGAGTACGCCGAGCAGGACGGCGGTCACCGCCAGCAGGACGCGTAGCCGGACGTCGGCCCCCAGACCGATGATCGCCCAGGTGAGGAAGGCCAGAGCCGTGACACCGTTGGCGACGGCGACCGCGCGGACGGCGGCGGGGATGGGCCTGTCGCTCAGCCACCACAGCAGCGCGGCCGCCAGGAGTAGGGCGATCGCGACCACCAGCAGCACCGGTGTGGACAGCCAGGACGGTACACGCCACCGGTCGGTGCCCAGGAGCCCGTACGCCAGGATCACGCACACCACCGTCAGCACCGTCTCCAGCCCGGCGTCCAGCCGCAGCAGCCACCGCACGTCAGGGACCGTGGCGCGTGTCGTTGTGGACACTCTCATCATGATTTCCCCCTTCCCGTCGCAGTGTAGCGACCGCTACATGGGATGTGAAGCGGTCGCTACACTGCCGGGTGTGGACCGCCGTACCGAACTCACCGAGAAAGTCCTCGACCATGTGCTCACCCATGGACTGATCGGCCTCTCGCTGCGTCCCCTCGCCGCCGCGCTGGGCACCAGCGACCGCATGCTGATCTACCATTTCGGCAGCAAGGACGGGATGATCACCGCCGTGGTCGCGCTGGCGAACCAACGGTTCGCCGTGTCGTTCCAGTCCATGGTCAGGGCCGCCCCGCCCGTCCGGAGCCCCGGGGAGTTCGTCCGCTATGCCTGGCAGGCCCTGACCGGTTCCGACGCCACCGGCGCCATCCGGCTCTACCTGGAGATGTGTGTCCTGGCGCTACGCGAACCAGACCGCTGGAGCGCGGCCCAGCAGCGGATACGCGAGCCGTGGCTGGCCATGTTGCGGGAGACCCTCGCCGAGCTCGGCACACCACGGGAACAGGTTCCCACCCTTGCCGACCTCATCCTCGACACCCTCGACGGGCTTCTGCTCAGCCGACTCGTCAGCACCGACCCCGTCCGCGCCGACGCCGCCGCCAACGCCTTCGCCGACCTCCTGGACCGCCCAGAGCCGGGCCGGGCATGACGGTTCAGCAGGGGCCCTTGGCCCAGGCGTAGTTGATGTCGTACAGCATGCCGAGCAGGGTCCGGCCCGGCCTGACGCACTGGTCGTAGCCGGGCCGGTCGAAGGTCTGCTCGACGCGGATGAGGACCCAGTCGGAGGAGCCGCAGTGGTTGTAGTAGGCGACGGCGCCCGAGGGATCCCAGCCGCACGCGAGGGTTCCCGTGGTGCCCGCGGACGCCGGTGTGACGGTCAGCGCCAGGGCGGCCAGCGTTCCACCGATCGCCGTGAGAATCCTCATGCGCATATTGCGCACCTCATTTCTTGTCGCGCGGGAATTCCGTCAAAGTTATCCACCGGGAACGGTTCCGCCCCACCGTGATTCCTGCCAAACGTGGAAGGTTTGCTGCCAAAGTCCTGATCAGGCGACGGTGATGACGACCTTGCCCCGCGCGTTTCCCTTCTGCACGTAGCGAATCGCCTCGGTCACCCGCTCCAGGGGATAAGTGCGATCGACGACGGGGGTGACCTTTTCCGTCTCGATGAGTTCCTTCATGAAAAGCAGGTCGTCGCGGTCGTCGCTGTGCACGCGCACCCGCAGGCTCTGCCCGACGAACGGCGAAAGCGCGAAGGCCCTGAGCCAGCGTCCGGTTCCCCAGAGCCAGGGGCCACCGGTTCCCCCGACGATCACGAGGGTCCCGCGGGGCGTCAGCGCGCGGCGGCAGTCGGACAGGGACGGGCTCCCCTGCACGTCGAGGATGAGGTCGTAGCGCTCCCCCCGGTCGGCGAACCTCTCCTTGGTGTAGTCGACGACGTCCTCGGCGCCGAGGGAACGGACCAGGTCGGCCTTGGCCGGGCCGCAGACGCCCGTGACGGCGGCGCCGTACGAGCGGGCGATCTGCACGGCGAACGTGCCGACACCACCGGAGGCACCGTTGACCAGGACCCGCTGACCGGGGCCGATCCCCCCGTGGCGCAGGCCCTGCAGGGCGGTGAACGACGAGATGGGTACGGCGGCGGCCTGCTCGAAACTCAGATTGACCGGCTTCGGCAGGAGTTGCCCCTGGGGGACCGCGACGTAGTCGGCGAAGGAGCCGCCGCACCAGCCGAAGACCTCGTCGCCCAGCCGGAAGTCACCGACGTTCGCGCCGACGGCCTCGACGACCCCGGCGACCTCAAGCCCGGCGACGGGGTTCTTCGGCCCGCGCAGCCCGGTGACGAAGCGCGCGACGTACGGCATGCCCTGCAGGATGTGCCAGTCGTCTCCCCCGATGGGGGCCGCGTGCACCCTGACCAGCACCTCCCCGTCGCCGGGGACGGGCCTGGGGATCTCCTTGAGTCGTAGCACCTCGTCGGGCGGGCCGTACCGCTCGTGGGTGATCGCGCGCATGGTCATCTCTCCTCACTGACGAGGAGCGGCTACTCCTCGGTCTCGGGGTACTGGAAGACGTCGTCGAGCGGGACGCCGAAGACGCGGGCGATCTGGAAGGCCATCTCCAGGGACGGCGAGTAGCGGCCCTGCTCGATGGCGATGACGGTCTGACGGGTCACGCCGACGCGTTCGGCGAGCTCCGCCTGCGTCATCTCCCCGTGGGCGAACCTGAGGGACCGGATCGTGTTCGTGACCCTGGTCGGCTTCACCACGACTGGAAACCCCTGCGGTAGGCGATGATCTTGGTCGCGGATCCGAGGATCGACGACAGGACGAACGCCAGATAGATCACGTTGGCGATCCAGAAGTGGTCCAGCCTGACCATGGCCATGCCGAGCGCCGCCACGCCACCCGCGACGAGGAACGACCGGCCGACATGCTCACCGAACCGGTAGATCTCCCGGTCGCGCTGGTCCTTCCTGTCGGCGTCCTCGGGTGAGGCTATCGCGATCACCACATTGAGCACGATCGTCGCGACGATCGCCGAACCGACGGTCCACAGCAGCACCGGGACGTACGGCACGGCGACCAGGGAGGCGTCTCCCACCCGCCCGAGGATTACCAGCACGTAGGTCGCGTAGGCCACGACCGTGACCACCAGCATGACCCAGGCACGTTTCTCTTCCGCCGACATGCCTCAAATGTAAAGCAAACAAAACACCATGTCTACTTTTCTTTACATCACCGGGTGTGGCCGTACGCTCCCGGGATGGATCTGGGACAGCTCACGGACGAGGTCGAGGCCGTGTCGGGCTCCTACGCCCGCAAACACGGCATCACCAGGGACGCCACCTGGTTCCTGCTGAAGCTTCAGGAGGAGGTCGGCGAGCTGACGCAGGCCTTCCTGATGCGCTCGGGGCAGGCCAGGACCAAGGGCCGCTCCCCCGAGGAACTCGATGAGGCACTGCGCGCCGAGTTGGCCGACGTCCTGGCCCACGTCCTGCTGATGGCCCGCCACCACGGGGTCGACCTGGAGGCCGAGATCGACCGCAAGTGGATGCCCTGGCATCCGGACCGGGCGTGAGGACTACCGCCAGGGGGTGTCGAGAAGGTTCTCGAACTGGGCGGCGGCCCTGGCCAGGTCGAACCCGTCGACCTCCCCGCGCATCAGCTCCTCGATCCTGCGCGTCACGTCGAGCCTGGCCCGCGCGACGGCCGAGCGCACCTCCTCCGCGAGGACATGGCTGCCGAGCCGCATGGCACGGGAGTCGAACACAACCTCCAGAACCCGCCCCTCGGCCGTCACGGTCGCCGTGACCTGCCCGGAGTCCCCGCGCCCCTCGCCGACGACCTCGTCGAGGGCGCCCTCGGTCTCCTGGATCCAGGTCGTGACCCGCTCCGCCCTGGCGTCGGCCTCGGCGAGGTCCGCCTCACGGATGTCGGCGGGGTCGATGTGGGAGCCGTACACGCGCGCCTCCGGGTCAGAGTTCAGAGCAGTTGCGGGCGATCTGGTCCACCCGGTCGCGGATGAAGTGCTCGTCGGGCGGCTCGGGCAGCCCCTCGGTATCGGCGAGGGCCCTGTCGACGATCTCCCGGGCCAGCCGCGCCGCCTCGTCCTGGGCGGCCTGGAGCACCGCGGTCACCTGCCTGCCCAGGGTCGCGTGGTCGAGCCGCATGGCACGGGGGTCGATACGGACCTCGGTCACGTCGCCCTGCCCGTTCGAGACGACCTCGACGAGGTCCTCGGCGCTGTGCGCCCGTCCGGACACCTCGCGGACCTCGGTACGCGCCTCCCGCAGCCGCTCCATCATCCCGCGCCCCTGGAGCAGGACCCGCTCCAGACGCTCGACGTCGTCGTCGGGCGAAGGGTCGGTGGACATGTCGGCTCCGGCGGTGAGGCGCTGATGGGTCCCCAACTCTAGAACGCCCTCCGGTGACGAACGCATCGAAGAGATATAGATCACTAAATGTCGCCATTTATGGCATTTTCATGGCCTGTTCACCGGATCTTCAGACTAAGGTCACGGCCATGAGTTACGGATTCGAGATCTCCCGGGGGACTCTGGAGCAGGAGTCCTCCCGGATGCGGACGCACGGCGAGGACTACGCCGCGGCCGTACGACGGCTCAGAGAACGCGGACTCGGCGGCTCGTCCTGGGGGGACAACGGCCTGCTGGCCATGTTCGTCCGCTCCTACTCCGAGGCCAGTGTGGTCGGGCTCGACGCCCTGACCGGCCTGTCCCAGGTGATCGACGGCACCGGTGGCGCCATGGGCACCGTGGTCGCCAACACCGAGGTCGCGGAACAGGCGAGCATGCCGTACGGCCAGGCGGGCCAAGCATGGGCGTGACGGTTCCGCCGCAGGTCGACATGATGCTCGGCCTGCTCGGCATGCCCTGGCCGAACATCGACGAGGACGAGATCCGCAAGGACGCCGACGCCTGGCGGACCGTGCTCGCCGGTGCCGAACCGGCCGCCACCGGGACCCGGTCTTCGGTCCAGCGCACGCAGGAGAGCTACCGCGGCGACTCCGCGACCGAGCTGGCGAGCTACTGGGAGGAGACCGGCGGTCATCTCGGCCAGGCGGCCGCCGCCGTCAGGTCCGCCCCCGTGGTGCTCGACAACACCGCCTGGCTCACCACCGGCGTGAAACTCGCCGTCGGGACCGCCGCCGTCTACGCCTCCGTGCGGGTGGCCAGGGCACTGCTGGCCGGTGGCCCCCTCGGCGGGGCCGCGGCGACGGCGGAGATGTACCGCACGCGTGCCCTGATCGGCCGCCTCCAGCGCGAGGGAGCCGAGGGCGCGGGCAGGGTGCTGACCCCCGCGCTCAACCGCCGCGTCACCGAGCGGTTCCGCCGTATCCTCGACAACCTCCGTCCCCCCGGTGGGCCGCCCCTCGCGCTCGCCGGAGGCCGCGTCCCGGTCCGCACCGTCGGCCCGAGGGCGGCCTCCCCCAGGGACGGCATGGCCCAGATGGGCCGCAGCAACAACAACGCCAGGTCGGGCGGCAACGGCCGCCGGGGCGGCAGGCGCGGCAGCGGTGGCAGCGGCGGCCGTAGCGGCAACCAGGCCGGTGCCGGGGAGAAGTCGGGGCACACCGAGATCCGTCAGGTCCAGCGCGGGATCAGCGACGATATGATCGACCAGGCCATGAAGTCGCCAGGCAAGCCCGGCAACACCAAGGACACCAAGGTCCACGAGAGCCAGAACGTCCGCGTCGTGGTGAACAAGGCCGGAGGCATCGTCTCGGCCATGTGGCGACGCAAGTAGGGAGGTTGACCTTGCGTGTAGAACACGACAGGGAGAACGACGTCGCCTACGTCTACCTGGTCGAGGAGATCGCCCCGGGCGAGGCGAAGACCCAGATCCTGGTCGAGGACCCGGAGCTGCGGGGTGAGGTGATCCTCGACCTCGACGAACACGGCCGCCTGCTGGGCATCGAGGTCATCGGTGCCTCCGCCGTACTCTCCCCGGAGACCCTGACCGGCTCCGAGGAGGAGGGCACACCGTACGAGGGCTGAGCCCCGTGCCGTACACGAGTGCGGCGTGAAGAAGACGGGCTCGTCGCGGCAAGTAGAGGTGTGAACCCACAGAGAACGCCGGTGGGGGTGAGGACGTGAAGGTCAGCGCCCCTTCCCGGGAGACCGAGGACGCCCTCGCGATCGAGGAGTCCCTGCGCTTCCCCGAACGGTTCGCGGTGCTCTACGACCGCTACTTTCCAGACATCCACCGCTATGTCGCGGGAAGGCTGGGCACCCAGACTGCCGACGACCTGACGGCGGAGGTCTTCCTGGCGGCCTTCCGCGGGCGCGACGGCTTCGACCCCGCACGGGGTACGGCTCGCGGCTGGCTGTACGGCATCGCGACGAACCTCGTCGCCCACCACCGTGGCCAGGAGGCACGCCACCTGCGCGCCCTGCGCCGGGTGTCGGCGGACGACGGGATCGACGCCGGGCACGAGGAGCTGGTGGCCGGACGGCTCACCGCCGCGGGCGTGCGGGGGCCGCTCGCGACCGCCCTTGAGGCGATGCCGGAGAGCGACCGTGACGTGCTGCTGCTCCTCGCGCTGGCCGACCTCAGCTACGAGGAGATCGCGCACGCCCTCGGCGTCCCGACGGGAACCGTCGGATCGCGGCTCAACCGCGTCCGCAAGAAGCTGCGAGCCGCCCTCGGCGGCGTCAACCCCTTGATCGGAGCATCGGATGGATGACCTCGCCCAGATCCGCACGCTGATGTCGGTGCCGCCGCCCACGCCCGAGGTGGTCGCCGAAGGCAGGGCACTTCTCACCGCCGCCTTCCAGGAGTCCACTCGTCGAGAACCCACGGTCGGCAGGATCCGCAGGGCCGTACGGGCTGCTCGGTGGACCGCGCTCGGCGCGGGCCTGCTCGGTGTCGCGGCCACCGCGGCCATCGTGCTCGCGTCGCCGGAGACCCCGGCCCCGGCGCCGGGACACTCCGTGACGACGCTGTCGGCCAGGGACGTCTTCCTCGCCGCCGCGGACTCGACCTCCAGGACGCCCGCGACCGGGAAGTACTGGGTGCGCAAAGCCGTCAACGGCATGCAGCACGGCACTCCCGACAACCGCTACGTCCTGCAGGAGACCACCTCGGTCGAGACCTGGGCCCCACGGACGCCGGGTGGGCGCGTGTGGCTGATCAGGCAGGAGCAGGGAGCCGCCCCGGCGACGCCCAAGGACGAGAAGGCCTGGCGGGCCGCGGGATCCCCCCGGAGCTGGACCTATCACGACCCGGAAAGCACGCTCAGCGCCGAGCCGGGTGAGCGTCACGCCCTGTGGGACGACACCGGCAAGTCACTGACGCTGCTCGGCGTCCCCATGACCCCGGAGACGCTGAACGCGCTGCCGACGACCCCCGAGGGGATACGGGCCTACCTGGAGAAGGTCATCACCAAGGGCTACAGTTCCGAGCCGATCGACATGAACGCCGAGCTCTACGGGGTCGGCACGCAGCTCGTCACGAACTTCCCCGTCTCCCCCGAGGTGCGGGCCGCGGTCTACCGCATGTGCGCCGCACTGCCGGGGGTGACGGCCCTGGGCAAGGTCACCGACCCGCTCGGCCGTACCGGTCAGGCGGTCAGCTTCCAGGAGGGGCCCGCCCTACGGACCCGGTTCGTGCTGGACACCGCGACGGGACAGCCGCTCGCCTCCGAGTCGACCTACACCTACCACGGCAGACAGTACGAGATCTACACGGCGATCGACTCCATCGCCTGGACCGACGAGGAGCCCGCCCTTCCCGCCAAGCAGAGTCCCATGAACCGTCCGGCACGGCCGTAAACCTAGTATCGGTCTGGACGTACGAGGGAGTGGGGTCAGGCCCACTCCCTCGCGCACCCCGCACGGTGCACAGTGAGAGCACCGGAGGAAAAGAAGGAAAAGTCATGGGTTGGCGGGGTTCGTGGTTGGCGCGGGCGGGTGTCGGGTTCGTACGGGCGTGCGTCGTGACGGGCGTCAGCCTGCTGGTCCCGGCCGTGTGGGCGGCGGGCGTGGTGCTGTGGATCTGGTGGTGGCACGGAGACCGGTGGTCGTGGATCGTCCCGTTCCTGTGGGCGTCCATCGGCACGATCGCCCTGATCCGCCCGGTCTGCCAGATGGTCCGCTCCCTCGTCGAGAAGTGGACGGGGACCGTCATCCCCGGTGGCTACCGGGAGCCGGGGCCGGTGACGCGGCTGTCCACCGGCTACTGGTGGAACGGCCACTCCTACGAGCGCACCAGCCGCGACGCCCTCATGGACCAGAGGTGGCGGCTGCGGTGGAGTGACCCCGCGAACCGGCGTGACCTGCGGTTCGTGGGGATCATTCCGTTCACCGCGGGCGTGGTCGCCGCCGTCCCCCCGGCCGGGGTCGCGGGAGCGGTCCTCGGCCTCCTCCAGCCGTCGCCCGTCGCGCGTCTCGCCGGGGTGCTCTGCGCGGTCGTGGCCGTGGGCTGCGCGCCGTACGCCTGGAGGATCATCGAGCCGGTGGCGGCCCGCTTCCTGAGGCCCTCGCCCGCGATGGCGCTGGGCGAGCGGATCGACGAGCTGACGGCCCAGCGCGCGGACACCACGGTCGCGCAGGCCGCCGAGATCCGCAGGATCGAGCGGGACCTGCACGACGGGGCGCAGGCACGCCTGGTCGCGCTCGGGATGTCGCTGGCGACCGTGGAGAGGCTGATGCGGACCGACCCCGACCAGGCCGCCGAGCTGCTGCGGGAGGCGCGGGCCGGTGCCGCCACGTCCCTGACCGAGCTGCGCGACCTGGTCAGGGGCATCAACCCACCGGTGCTGACCGAGCGGGGGCTCGTGGACGCCGTCCGCGCCCTCGCCCTGGACAGTCAGCTCGAAACGGCGGTCAGCGCCGAAGAACGGCTGAACCTGGATCCGCCGATCGAGTCCGCCCTGTACTTCGGGGTCGCCGAACTGCTCACCAACGCGGCCAAGCACGCCCGCGCGACCCGGGCACACGTCTCCGTCGTCCGGGACGAGACCGGCGTCGTCGTCGAGGTCGAGGACGACGGCCGGGGCGGGGCCGACATGCGGACCGGAGGCGGCCTCGACGGCCTGCGCCGCCGCCTTGCCGTCTTCGACGGCACCCTGGAGGTCACCAGTCCGAAGGGCGGCCCGACCCACGTGAGGATGATGGTGCCATGCGAATCGTTGTAGCCGAGGACCTCTACCTCCTGCGTGACGGGATGATCCGCCTCCTCGCGGCGTACGGGCACGAGGTGGTGGCGACGGCGACGACCGGCCCCGAGACGCTCGACGCGCTGCTGAAGTGGCGGCCTGACGTCTCCGTCGTCGATGTCCGCATGCCGCCCACCCAGTCGGACGAGGGCCTGAAGGCGGCCCTCGCCGCCCGCCGCGAGGTGCCCGGACTGCCGGTTCTGATCCTCTCCCAGCACGTCGAGCAGCTCTACGCCCGCGAACTCCTGGCCGACGGCGCCGGGGGTGTCGGCTATCTCCTCAAGGAGAGCGTGTTCGACGCCGACCAGTTCGCCGACGCCCTGGAACGCGTCGCCAGGGGCGGAACCGCCATGGACCCGGCCGTCATCACCAAACTGCTCTCCAGCGGCTCCTCGAACAGACGGCTCGACGGCCTCACCGAACGCGAACACGCGGTCCTCGCCCTCATGGCCGAGGGCCTGTCCAACCAGGCAATCGGCCAACGCCTGTTCCTCAGCGAGAGCGCCATCAGCAAATACACAACCACGATGTTCGACAAGCTAGGCATCAACAATGACGACCACCACAACCGCCGAGTCCAGGCCGTCCTCACCTACCTGAACAAGGCGTGACACCGTCTGGGACAGCGCTGCCGTACCCTGAAATTGTGATCAAGCGGGCGAAAGTCGCACTTGTCGGCGTCGGGAATAACGTGTCCGCGCTGGTCCAGGGGATGGCTCTGTGTCAGAGCACGGGGAGCCTGGTCGGGGTCCGTCATCCGGAGCTCGGCGGGATGGGCGTCGGTGACATCGACGTCGTGACGGCGTTCGCCATGTCGCCGGAGAAGGTCGGGAAGGACCTCAGCGAGGCGATCTTCGCGCCGCCCAACAACTTCCCGCGGATCACCGACGACCTGCCACCATCAGGCGTTACGGTACGGCGCGGCCTCACCGACGCCACCGAGATTGAGCGGGTGGCCGAGGACCTCGCCGGGGCCGAGGTGGTGCTCTACGCGGCGCCCAGCGGCAGGCAGGAGACGGCGAGCGCCTACGCCGAGGCGGCGCTGCGGGCGGGCGCGGCGTTCGTCAACATCACCTCGGACACGGTGGCCCGCGACCCACGATGGCTTGACCGGTTCGTCGCGGCCGGGCTGCCCCTGCTGGGGGACGACCTGGCCAGCCAGTTCGGCACCTCGGTCGTGCACCACGCCCTGCTGCGGCTGCTGGAGGAGCGCGGTCTCACCCTGACCAGCTCTTACCAGGTCAATCTGGGCGGCACCGAGGACTTCCGCAACCTGGTCGAGAACGACAACACCAAGATGGAGTCCAAGCTCAACGCCCTGAACACGGCGGGCCGGGTGGAGCTGGCCCCGCTCGGATACCTGCCGCACCTGGGGTCGCACAAGGTTGCGCACATCAACATCGAGGCTCAGGCGTGGGGCGGGACGTCGGTCAGCCTGGACCTGAAACTGAAGGTGCACGACCCCAGCGGCGGCGCCGGAGTGATCGTCGATCTGGTCCGCATCGCGGCATACGGACTACGGCAACGCCGCGGCGGCTATCTTCCGGAGGCGGCGTCGCTGCTCAAATCTCCGCCCTCGGTCTAGAGCCCCGACCCGGGAACGAAAAACGGGGCCTTCGCCCCTTTCCACTCTTAACGTATAGCGCACAGGGGGGCTTGCCACAAGGCCCCGGGGATGGCGCAGAATCGTCGGCCGAGGCCAGGATCTGCGAAAACGGGGGACGCGGAATGCGTGTGGTGTTGTCGACGTACGGCTCGCGCGGGGACGTCGAACCACTGGTGGCGCTCGCGGTGCGGCTACGGGAGCTCGATGTGGAGGTCCGGGTGTGCGCGCCGCCGGACGAGGACTTCGCGCGACGGCTGGCCGGGGTCGGCGTGCCACTGGTGCCGGTCGGCCGGTCGGCCCGTGCGCTGGCAGCCACGGCGCCACAGTCGGGAGGTGGCCTGCCCCAGCGCGCGGCCGAGGTGATTGCCGGTCAGTTCGACGTGCTCACCGAGGCGGCCGAGGGGTGTGACGCGCTGGTGGCGACCGGCATGATGCCCGCCGCCGCGGGCGCGCTGTCGGTGGCCGAGAGGCTGGGCGTCCCCTCGGTCTCCGTGACCTTCCAGCAGGTCACCCTGCCTTCGCCGTACCACGCGCCGCTGGCCTATCCGGGCAGGCCGTTCCCACCGGGGGTGACCGACAGGCGGGTGTTGTGGGACCTGGACGCCGAGAGCATCAACGCCCTGTTCGGCGAGGCGCTCAACGTCAACCGGGTGTCGGCCGGGCTGCCACCGGTTGACGACGTCCGCGGTTACGTGGTCGGCGAGCGGCCGTGGCTGGCGACGGACCCGGTCCTGGACCCGTGGCGGGAGACGCCGGAGCGCGACGTCGTGCAGACCGGCGCGTGGATCCTGCCCGACGAACGCCCGCTCCCGGCCGAGCTGACGACGTTCCTCGATGCGGGTACGCCACCGGTCTACGTGGGTTTCGGCAGCATGCTCATGCACGCCGCGGAAAACGTGGCGAAGGCGGTCGTGGAGGCGGTCCGTGCCCAGGGGCACCGGGTGATCGTCGCCCGTGGCTGGGCCGACCTGGACCCGATCGACGGCCGGGACGACTGTTTCGTCGTCGGCGAGGTCAACCAGCAGGCGCTGTTCGGCCGGGTCGCCGCCGTCGTGCACCACGGCGGCGCGGGCACCACAACCACGGCCACCAGAGCCGGTACGCCCCAGGTGGTCGTACCCCAGGCGGCGGACCAGCCGTACTGGGCGGGCAGGGTGGCCGAGCTGGGCATCGGCGTGGCACATGACGGTCCGGTCCCGACCGCGGAGTCCCTGTCGGCCGCGCTCGGGAGCGCGCTGACCTCCGGGACGCGGGCGCGGGCGACGGCGGTGGCCGGTGCGATCCGCGTTGACGGTACGGCGGTCGCCGCCCAACTGCTGCTCGACATGATCGGTGGGGACACGTCCGGCGAGAGCACGAACAGCGGGAACGCGACCAGCGGGAATATGAGCAGCGAAAACACGAGCGGCGGGAACATGAGCGACAAAGGCTTGAGTGGCGGGAACGTGATCGGTGGGCAGAGGCCGTGAACCATCCGGAACCGCCCAGCACGTCCGGCCTCGCCAGCCGCCACCCGGCCTCCCGGAGCACCAGCACCGACCGCCCCACCTGCCAGATCGGAAACGACGTGAACTCCCGGAGCACCAACGCCTCCGATCTCTCCAACCGCCGCACCGCCAAAGGCCCTCAGATCGGAACAGACGTGAACTCCCGGAGCACCAGCGCGTTCGACCTGCCCGAGCGTCTCGCCGCCAAGGCCGACCCGGCGCTGATCGCCCGTGACGAACGGCACTTCGCGGCCATCGCCGAGAGCCTCGAACTGTCGATCGCCGACCTGTCCGACCGTCTCGACGCCGAGCTCAGGGCGCCGGGAGGCGCGGGACGCCAGGCGATGGACCGGGACATGCAGGTCCACCAGTTGACCGCCCGCCTGCGCACCCTGCGCCGCTTCGGTCTGGACCTGTGCCTCGGGCACATGGTCGGGCAGGACGACCCCGAACCCGTCTACATCGGGCGGCTCGGTCTCACCGACAGCGAGGGGCGTCGGCTGCTGCTCGACTGGCGTTCCCCGGCGGCGGAACCGTTCTTCGGCGCCACCCACGCCAACCCGATGGGGCTCGCGAGCCGCCGCAGGTATCGCTGGACCCGGGGCCGGATCAGTGACTACTGGGACGAGGTCTTCACCCAGGAGGGGTTCGAGGGGCACGCCGCGCTCGACGACCAGTCGGCCTTCATCGCCAGCCTGGGGAGCAACCGGTCGGCCAGGATGCGGGACGTGCTCGGCACCATCCAGGCCGACCAGGACGCCATCATCCGCGCGGGCTCCCGTGGCGCCCTCGTCGTGGACGGCGGTCCCGGCACGGGCAAGACGGTCGTCGCGCTGCACCGCTCGGCCTATCTCCTCTACTCCGATCCCCGGCTCGGGCACAACCGGGGCGGTGTGCTGTTCGTCGGTCCGCACCAGCCGTACCTCGCCTATGTCGCCGACGTCCTGCCGAGCCTCGGCGAGGAGGGCGTACGGCTGTGCACCCTGCGTGACCTCGTCCCCGAGGGAGGTGCGGCGGCGGTCGAGGCCGATCCCGAGGTGGCGAGGCTGAAGTCGTCCGCCGACCTGGTGAGGGCGATCGACAAGGCCGTCAGGTTCTACGAGAACCCGCCGACCGAGGGGATGACGGTCACGACCCACTGGTCGGACATCTGGCTGGGTCCCGACGACTGGGCCGAGGCGTTCGCCGTACCGGATCCCGGGACCCCGCACAACGAGGCGCGCGGCCAGATCTGGGACGAGCTGCTCACGATCCTGGTGGACAAGCACGGCGACGAGGAGGCTCCCGCCCACCTGCTCCGCAGGTCGCTGACGCGCAACCGGGAGCTGGTGACGGCCTTCAACCGCGCGTGGCCGCTGCTTGAGGCGACCGACCTCGTCGGGGACCTCTGGACGGTGCCCGCCTACCTACGGTTGTGCGCCCCCTGGCTCAGTCGCGACGACATCCGCAGGCTCCAGCGCGAGAACGCCCAGGCCTGGACGGTTTCCGACCTGCCGCTCCTGGACGCGGCACGCCAACGGCTCGGCGACCCCGAGGCGGCGCGGCACAGGCGTCGGCAGGCGGCCGCCATCGCCGCCCAGCGCGAACGCATGTCGCGGGTCGTGGACAACCTGATCGAGGCCGACCCTGACGGCGAGGGGCTGGTGACGATGCTGCGCGGGGAGGACATGCGCAACTCCCTGGTCGACGAGACCGTGCTCCCCGGCGCCGAGTCCGACCCGCTGGCCGGGCCGTTCGCGCACATCGTCGTGGACGAGGCCCAGGAGCTGACCGACGCCGAGTGGCAGATGCTGCTGTCGCGCTGCCCGTCCCGCAGCTTCACCATCGTCGGCGACCGCGCCCAGGCCAGGCACGGCTTCACCGAGTCGTGGCAGGAACGGCTCGAACGCGTCGGGCTCGACCAGATCACCCTGGCCGCCCTGAGCGTCAACTACCGCACCCCCGAGGAGGTCATGGCCGAGGCCGAACCGGTCATCCGGGCCGTCCTCCCGGACGCCAACGTGCCGACGTCCATCCGCACCAGCGGTATCCCCGTCCTGCACGGCCCCGTCTCCGACCTGGACACGATCCTCGACACCTGGCTCACCGAGCACGCCGAAGGAGTCGCCTGCGTCATCGGCCACCCCACCTTCCAGGAAACCCCCCGAATCCGCTCCCTCACCCCAGAACTGGCCAAGGGCCTGGAGTTCGACCTGGTCGTCCTCGTCGATCCCGAGAGGTACGGCGAAGGCACAGAGGGCGCCGTGGACCGCTACGTCGCCATGACCCGAGCAACTCAGCGCCTGGTCATCCTCACCGGATGGTCAGTTCCCGGTTCGGGCCAGAACGATGTAACCGGCCGATGAGAAAACGACTCTGTAGCCGTTTCTGAGCAGAAAGGTGACCCGCGCGGTCTGCTCGTCGAGTGACAGGAACGGAAAAACCCTTTTCTGGACGTCCGCGATCACCCAGGGCGCCCAGCGTACGGTTCTGTCCCACAACAACGTCCGGGTCCGGCTCGAAAGTGCGGGGGCGACGTTGTTCGCGGCTTCGACCAGGGCATCGTCGGGAACGGCCGCCACTGCCACGGCGGCTGCCTCGGTTCTGGGCGTCGAAGCGTAGAAGTCCGCGCTAAAGAACCTTCCGAATGCGAAGAAGGGAATCATCGCGATACTGACCAGAAGGACCAGGGAAGGCCACCATAGAACCGCGCGGCCGAGTCGTCCGGGGCCCCTGGAAATCGGCATGAGGGCCGTCAGCCTTCGATATCCGTCGACTCCCCCGACGAATATCACCATCACGATGAAGGCGTTGTAGTGGTACTTCGAATCCCACCAGTTCGGGAAGGAGCTTGAGAGCATCCGCTCCATCACCAGGGGAACGACGGAGATCGTGATGGGCGACATGACCGACGCGAACAGAAGCGGGGCGAGGAGCAGAATCACCGTCTGAACCTTGACGGGAGGCGTGGCGAGCAGCGCCAGGGCATCGAACGGATGCGTCAGAGCGTGCAGGGCGGCCTCTCTGAAGTTGTGCCCCAACCCCGAGTAGGCCCAGTAGTAGTCCGATCGGCCGCCGAAATGTGGAATGAGGACCTGGGTGCACAGGTAGGTCGCCGCCGCGCCCATCAGTACGAAAAGCGCCCCGAAGGCGCGGTCCCCTTTCCTGGTCATGAAGAACAGCCCCAGACCGGCCACGAGGAGTCCCATGTCCTCCTTGACCTGGAGGATCAGGAAGGCCACCACCAGGACGTGCCACTTCCTGTTCGCCTGGTGACGCTCAAGGAGGACAGCCGTCAGCAGCGGGACGAAGGCGGCCTCGTGGAAGTCGAAGGCGACGGTCTCCGCGACAGGCCAGGAGATCGCGTAGGCGATGGCGACGCAGTACGCCATGCGCTCGGCACCACGCTCGGAAACCATCGGGCTGGCGCTGAACGCCCGGAAGGCGTACTTCCACAGGAACGGTATCGCCGACGCCAGCAGGATCGCCTGCAGGACGAGCAGCGTCTCCGGCCCGTCATGGATCCGGTAGAACGGGGAGAGCACGGCGAGGATGGGCGACCAGTGGTCCCCCAGCACCGAGAACTGCGCGCCGAAATCATTGTGGACACCTTTGACGATGGCCACCGGCGGCCCCAGGCGCGAATACGACCGTACCGCCTGATCGAAGATCACCAGATCGTAGGCGCCCGCCCTGAACCTCGCAAATGATACGAGAGAGTACGCGGAGTAGAGCAGGGCGGAGAGAACCGTGACGAAAAAAAGAGGGGCCCTCGACCGAGCTCCAACCAGGCCCTTTTCCGGGACGTTCGCTCCTCCTAAGGAGTTCCTCCTGCTCAAGGTCTCGGTCATGCGCCCTCTCTGCCCGGAAGCCTCAGGACACCAAGAAAGCTGCCGTTTAATCCCGTCACAGGGAGAAACCGGCAGCTTCTTCGGTGTTCGGTCAGCCTACCCGCCCTTCAGCGAGGTTGCCGACGTTTTCAGCGGCTTTCAGTTGGAATCAGGCAGGCTGGACATCCCAGCGACCGGACCACAACTCTCGGTGAGATCAATGGGCCTTTCCCAACCCGAAGTCGCGGGACCCCTGGCAGAAGAGGTGTCGACCAGAATCACAGTTGTCGCCCTATCACCAAATCAGACGCCACCCGAAATACCGGCCAAAACACGGCGAAAATTCTGGACGTAGGCGTTAGCCTGCGGTTGTGGTTTTCTTTCGTGAGGCCGAAGCCGATGACTTCGTTGACGTCATGCGGCTCTATCGGCAGTTGCAGCCGGGGGATCCGGTGTTGAGCGACGGATCCGACGTGGCGGCCTTCGCGCGGATCCTCGAATCGCCCGGTCTGCAGCTGTTCGTGCTCGAAGCCGACGGGGCCGTGGTCGCCACGGCGTATCTGAACGTGATCCCGAACCTCACGCGCTCGGCCTCGCCGTACGGGGTCATTGAGAATGTCGTCGTCGAGGAGAGTCTGCGGGGCGCCGGGCTGGGCAGGCGGGTCATGGCCGGTGCGCTTCGGGCCGCGTGGGACTCGGGGTGCTACAAGGTCATGCTCATGACGGGCTCGCGCGATCCCGCCACGCACGCGTTCTACAGGGCATGCGGTTTCTCGCCCGACGCTAAGACGGCCTATCTCGCCCGCCCGTGAGCCCCGATCAGGAGGCCTGGCGGTCGCGGGTCCAGGTGGGGCTGTCGAGGAAGTGGTTGTCGTACAGCTCCTGGGAGGCCAGCAGTTCCTCAAGCGTGGCCTCGCCCCTGCGCAGGCGGTCGAGCAGCCGGAAGTACTCGAAGCGCTCGATACCGGGCGCGACGATGATGAGGAGGTCGGCGGTGTGGCCGGGGGCGGCGGCGAAGGCGTGCGGGGTCATCGGGGGCACGGCCGCCACGTCTCCCGCCTCCAGTGTCACGATCTCCTCGCCCGCCAGGACGCGGGCCTTGCCGTCCAGGATGTAGAACAGCTCGGTCGAGGTGGCGTGGTGGTGGGGCACGGCGCCGTCGGCGCCCTCGGTGAGGGTCATCCTGAGGGTGCTCAGCGCGCCGCCGGTGTCGCTGGAGTCGAGCAGCAGCCGTCCCGTGGCGGTGGGCGAGATGATGGTCTCGGCGTCGATCTCCCGAACGACGGCGGTTTCCACGATCAGCGACATGTCATGTTCCCTTCGAGCGCGCAGGATACGAGCCGCTCCGCGTAGGCTCGGTCAACCGGTGCGCCTGTGATCATTACTCGGTAGTAGAGGGCTCCGGCGAGCTGGTCGAACAGCGCCTCGGCATCGAGGTCGGCGCGCAGTTCGCCGCGTAGGCGGGCGCGTTCGATCAGGGCGAGTGCGAGGGTGTTGCGTTTTGCGTACTGCTCGCGGGTCAGGTGGCCGATGTCCTCGTGCCGGGCCGCGGCGGCCACGAGTTCGCCGACGGTTCCCGCAGACGGGCCCCTGTGTCCGCCCGCGGCGCGCATCCGGTTGAGCGCGGCGGCGATCTTCTCCAGATAGTCGACGAGGTCGGCCCGGATGTCGCCGGTGTCGGTGATCTCGTCGTCGGCCTGGAGGCGGGCAACCACCGCGACGGCCAGGTGGTCCTTGGTCGGCCAGCGGCGGTACAGCGTGGTCTTGGCCACGCCCGCCTGCTCGGCCACCTCGTCGATGGACAGCCCGCCGTACCCGCGCTCGAAGATCAACGCGGCGGCGATGCGGAGCACCCGCTCGTCCACCTGCGTGTCACGTGGCCGTCCGCGCGGCGCCATGGCGACCCCTCATTTCCGAAACCCTTGTTGCGAAACAGAAGCTACCCCTCGCACCCCGATTACGCAACACATGTTTCGTAATTGCGGGCGACCCGGGGTAGGCACGGGCGTACGGCGGGCCCCGGCGTCACGGCCGGAGAGCCCGCGCCAGGAGCCTCGGCCCCGAGAGGCGATCCCACGGCTCCCGAAACAAACCCGGCGGGAAAATGGCCTTTCAGGCCGCTACTCCTTCTCCCGCCGTCCTTTCACGACCAGCCTCACGATCGCCGTCATGCCCAGGACGACTCCCACGGCCATCAGGATGAAAATCAGCAGGACGATCGCTTCCGTGGCGCCGATGCCAAACATTTCTCTCCTTGTCCCGTACCGTTCCTGGCCTGCCTGCCGGGTTTCTCGAAAGCGGCCAACGGCATGGAAACACGCACGCCACTGGCCGACCGGCCCCGGTCGGAGAGCTTGAGGATCAGGGAGTATGCCCCCGGTCGCTCTCCGAAAGGAAGTCTGCCCAGCGCCGTCGTAGGCGCCGAAATGATCAGCCAGTTTCCCGTCTCAAGATAGAGAAGCCCATCCGGGCCGTCTTTGTCCATCCACGCCACAGTTATAACGTGCACGCCTTCTTGGCTTAAGAAACTTTAAAGTTTGGGAACGCGCGACCGTGCTCACTGAAAACGAATGCTATTCCGTCCAGGGCCAGAGTTTTTCCGGATTCCGGACCACCCAGATTTGCCTGATTCGGTCGCCTGAAGCGTCGAACGCCGCCACCGTCACGGTGACGCCGTCCCGCTGCGCCACCAGGCCGGGCTGGCCGTTCACCGTACGCTCCAGAATCGTCAGACCGGGGACCAGGTCGGCGATGGCGATGACGTAACGGGCGATCTGCTCGCTGCCCTCGATTGGACGGAGCGCCGTGCTGGCCTGGCCGCCACCGTCGGCGACCATCGTGGCGTCGGGGTCGAGGAGGCCGACGAGGGCGCCGATGTCCTTGGCCTCCCACGCCTGCTTGAAGTCCCTGACGAGCCCGGCCCGCAGCCCCGTCGGAGCCGTGGAGGCCCGCGCCGCGCGGATGCGGCGCCGGGCGGAGGTGGCCAGTTGGCGGCAGGCGGCGGGGGTACGGCCGACGATCTCGGCCACTTCCCCGAAGGGGTAGCGGAAGACGTCGTGCAGGACGAACGCGACCCGCTCGGCCGGGGTCATCGACTCCAGCACGACCAGGAAGGCCATGTTGACCGACTCGTCGAGCGTGACCCGATCGACCGGATCGCCAACACCGCCCCATTCCGTACGATCCGGCAACGGCTCCGGGACCCATTCGCCCACATAACGCTCACGCCGTACCCGCGCCGAGCCGAGCAGGTCCAGGCAGATCCGGCTGGCCACCCTCGTCAGCCAGGCACCGGGAGACACGATCTCCTCCTGCTGCTCCCGGGACATGGCGTACCACCGGACGTACGTCTCCTGCACGACATCCTCGGCGTCGGCCAGCGAACCGAGCAGCCGGTACGCCAGATTGATCAACTGGCGCCGCTCACTCATGATCGCGCTCAGACCGGGATCAGACGGCGTGGTCATCGTGCTCCCCTCCCCTCACCAGACCGACAAGACAGCCCATCGAACTGCGATACCTCACATTCTGGGCGACTGCCTCGTCGGACTACCAAAAGCCTCAAAGGAAGGGAGACCCCGCCATGCCCACGAAGTTCCTGCGCGCCGCGAGCGTCCTGCTGACCGTGACCGTCTTCATCCAGACGATCACCGCGGGGTTGCTGCTGTCCTCGCCCACCAACGGCCCCCTGCACAGCGCCGGGGCCTACACGGTGTTCGTCGTGGCGGTGTTGCACCTGGTCGTCGCGATCCTGGCATGGCGGCCGGGCGGCGGTTCCCCCGGGCCCATCCTGTACGCGGCCGGATTCCTGGTGATCACCTCCGCGCAGGTGGCACTGGGCATCGCGCACCTGACGACCCTGCACGTCCCCCTGGGCGCCCTGATGTTCGGCACGAGCCTCCTCCAGCTCACCCGCCTCTGGCCCACCCGAGCCTCCGCCGCCCAGATGTGAGGGTCGCCGTTGGCCTGTCAGGACCCCCGCCCGATGGTCCTAGGTCCAAGGTCCCCCCCGATGTCCGATGTCGTGAACAACGACAGACGGCAGAGTCATACAAAACAGCGCAGAACGCATAGGAGGGGAGGGGCGATGATCGGACCGGACGGGCCGAGCCCGAGCGCCGCCCACCCCAGCGCCCTCAAGGGGTGTGCCAACAAGTGTCCGCCGGTTCCGGTGCAGCCATGACAGGCCAACGAACCACATATGGACGAAAGGCACACCCATGTCCGCAACCCAACCCCCGGCCAGCAGGCGGCCGGGGTGGAGCCTCGCGCTGCTCGCGCTCGGGCACCTGATCATCAGTCTCGACTTCACCATCATCTATGTGGCTCTGCCCGACATCGCGGCCGATGTCGGCTTCACCCCGCACACCCTGCAGTGGGTGATCACCGCGTACGCCGTCCTCTACGGAGGCTTCCTACTGTTCGGCGGCCGCCTGTCCGACCTGGTCGGACGTCGGCGGATGTTCGTGCTCGGCATGGTGCTGTACGGCGTGGCCTCCGTGCTGGGCGGCCTGGCCACGGCACCGACGGTGTTGCTTGCCGCGCGTGCCCTGCAGGGACTCGCGGGAGCCGTGCTGTTCCCGGCGGTGCTTGCCCTGGTCAACACCACCTTCGCCGAGGGCAGGGAGCGCAACCGCGCCCTGACGATCTGGGCCATGGCGGGCGCCGGTGGGCTCACGGCGGGCGCGCTGGCCGGTGGGGTGCTCACCCAGGCCCTGGGCTGGCAGGCCGTGTTCTACGTCAACGTCCCGCTGGCCGCCATAGGCGCCGTCGCCGCCTTCAGCCTGCTGCCTCCCGACGGCTCCGCCACCGGAGGAGGCATCGACGTGCCCGGAGCTCTGACCGGTACGGCGGGCATCACACTGTTGATCTTCGCGGTGGCACACGGCTCCGAGGTCGGCTGGGCACGGGCCGAGGTGATCGTCGCGGCAGTTCTCGCGGTGGTCCTGCTGGCCACGTTCCTGCGTCTTCAGGCCCGTGGCCGGACACCGCTGATGCCGCTGCGGCTGTTCCGCAACCGCGCGCTCAGCGGGGCGGTCGTGGTCATCCTCATCTTCGGACTGGCCATGCAGGCCGTGCCGTACTTCCTGACGCTGTATTTCCAGAACGTCCTCGGCTTCAGCGCCCTGGAGACCGGGCTGGCGTTCCTCGGCCCGACCCTGTCGATCACGACGGGTAACCTCCTCAGCGAACGGCTGATCCACCGCCTCGGCACCCGGAACACGCTGATCATCGGCATCGTCGCCAACGCCGTCGGTGCCGTGCTCCTCGCTCCCGGCATGCACGCGCAGGGATCCTTCCTCACCGTGCTGGCCGGGGTCGTCGTCATCGGTCTGGGCATGGGCATCACCTACGAGGCCATGTGGATCGCCGCCGGAACCGGTGTCTCCGCGGACGAACAGGGCCTGGCCTCCGGGGTGGCCTCGACCGCGTTGCAGGTCGGAACCGCCGTGGGCCTGGCGGCGCTCGTGGCCGTCGCCAACCACGGCATCGAAGGGCAGGCCGTGGCCGCCGCCACCGCGGAGGGAATGCGCGTCGCCGTCTACGTCCTGGGCGCCGTCATGCTGACCGCCGTCCTGGCCGCCCTCAGGCTCCCCGGCTCGCGTGCCCAACTGGTCTCCGACCAGGACAACGCCGACCTGTACCCCGCAAGCTGACAGCGACTTATCAAGCAAAGGAATTCGACTGTGACGACCTTGGTGACAGGTGCCACCGGGAACACCGGCCGACACGTCGTGGCGGAGCTGGTCCGCCGAGGAGAACGGGTGCGGGCCCTGACAAGAAACCCGGCGGCGAGGTTTCCAGCCGGAGTGGAGCCGGTGACCGGTACGCACAACGCCCCGGAGACGTTGGACACCGCGCTCCACGGCGTCGACCGGCTGCACATCACGGTGACGCCCGGACTCGCCGAGGTCGGGCCCGAGCTGGTCCGGCGGGCGGTCGCCGCGGGCGTCCGGCGCCTCACCGTGCTGTGGGGCGGCTGGGTCGGCCCGGTCGAGCAGGCGGTGGCGGACTCGGGTGTGGAATGGACGCGTCTGGAAGCACAGGAGTTCATGTCCAACACCCTGACCTGGGCCGATTCGATCCGAGCCGAAGGAGTCGTCCGGGAACCGTACGACCTCCCCAGCGCCCTGGTGCACGAGGCCGACATCGGGGCCGTGGCAGCCGTCGCACTGCTCGACGACGGCCACGCGGGACAGGCCTACAACCTCACCGGCCCCGAGTCGCTCACCCCGAGCGAGCGACTCGCGATCCTGTCCCGGGCACTCGGCCGCGACCTCACCTTCGAGCGGATAACCCACGAACAGGCGATCGACAGGCTGACGGCCACCGGAGTGTCCCAGGCCGACGCCGAATACGTCGTCGGCTGGTACGCCGAATCCAACGACTCGTCCAGAACCGTGGACGACACGGTCCCCCGGATCATCGGCCGCCCGGCCCGCACGTTCACCCAGTGGACGACCGAACACGCGAACCGTTTCTAGCACCTGAACACCGACGGGTTTCCGCGTCCCCCCACACGAGGCGACGCGGAAACCCGTCTGGCCCGTGTGACAGGGTTCCGAGCATGTTGATCGTGATGAGCGGCTTACCTGGCGTCGGCAAAAGTTCCATCGCCCAGGAGCTGGGCCGTTTGCTTCCGGCTCCGGTGCTGTCGGTCGATCCGGTGGAGGCCGCGATGTGGCGAGCGGGAATCGACCGTGGCCAGCCGACTGGACTGGCGGCCTACGTCGTCGTGGAGGCGCTTGCCTCCGACACTCTCGCGCTCGGTCAGACGGTCATCGTCGATGCGGTGAACGGTGCGCGGGAGGCACGGGAGCAATGGCGCGACCTCGCCCACCGCCGAAGCGTCGCGTTGCGCTACATCGAAGTGATCTGCTCCGATCGTGCCCTGCATCGGCGACGGCTGGAAGGCCGTCAGCGGGACATCGACGGCTTCGCCGAGCCGACCTGGGCGTCCGTGGAGGCACGCCGTACGGCCTTCGGCTCCTGGGACGAGGACCGCCTCGTCCTCGACTCCACCGCTCCACTGCCCGCCAACGTGCAGACCGCCATGACCCACCTGAACTGATGCAGCCGCCCAACCGGAGGTAGAGGTTCTCGAACCGGGGCTTCCGGTCGTCGTCCACGGGCGATTCCATGGTCTCCCTCATGTGTGCGTTTCCGGGCCTTGACGGCGGGCGGGGTGCGTCTATCTTCCTTTTAGGAAGCTTTCTTAACAGTGCGCCCCCCTTCTACCTGCTGGAGGCCAGCAGATGCACACCGGAAAGCACGCCGCGGCCCTGGCCGCGTCCCTCTTCGCCGCCACCGCGCTCTTCACCACCACGATCTTCGCCGCCCCCGCCCAGGCCCAGCCGACCGGATGCAGCGGAGGCACCCTCAACCCCACCGGAACGGGCGGAACCGCCTGGTACTACTGCAGCGGCGGAGACGGCCAGTACGCCTTCTCCTACCGTGTCAAACACCCCAACCCCCAGGTGGACGCGTGGCTGTACGGCTACCGCACCGAGTGCGTGTCCCCCGGGCAGCTCCTCCAGTTCAACTACACCTGGGGACAGCGCGAGGTGGTAGGGGCGGTCTTCTGCTGATTTTTACCGCATGAGCCCGGTCCCGGGCGTTCTCGGAGCGCTCGGGGCACGGCGGTTGTATCGTCATCGATATAGGGGGTGTTCGATGACCGATCCGCCGCCGAAGATCCGGCTGACCACGACCACACGGCTCGTCCTGGACCTGTTCATGGCCGTCGATCCCGAAGAGCCGCTGTGGGGATACCGCATCACCGAGGAGACCGGGCTCGGCCCCGGCACGATCTATCCCCTGCTCGAACGCCTGGAGAAGGCCGGATGGATCACCGGCTCCTGGGAGACGGGCGTCCCCGAGGACCGGCCCCGCCGGCGCCTCTACATCCTGTCCGGCACCGGCCGCCAGGAGTACGCCACCCTTCGGCAGGACCGGCGGGGCCGTACCCCCCTGTGGTCGTGGAACCCGAGGAGGGCCGGTCAGTGATCGACGACCCGAACGGCATAGTGGCATGGTTCGACCCCGACTCCCCGGAACCCGCCGAACTCAGCGACCGCGACCGCCGCGGGGTCATCGGCATCGGCATCTTCCTGACCTTCGTCTTCCTCTCCTTCAGCGTCTACGCCGGGCTGGATACGGGCGAACTGGGAACCGGTCTCGCCTTCGCCGGGCTGTCACTGTTCGCCGGTGGCTCCGTCATCGTCATCAACCTCGACGTCCTGACGATCTGGGACAGGGTGCGCCTGTCCCTCACGCTGAACCTCGCCCTGCGCATCGGTGGCCGTGCCCGGCGGTGGCAGGCCGAAGACTGGCAGGTCGCCGTCGAGACGTCCCCGCACCCTTTCCGGTACGGCCTGGGCCTGGTCCTCGCCGCCGTGCACATGAGGCTCTACGACCTCGGCACCCTGCTGCTGAGGGCCGCGTGCTGGATGCTCGCCTCCAACCACCGCACCTGGTGGCCCCTCGGCGCCGTACTGGCCTTCGCCGCGATCAACATCCACCTCTCCCAGGGCTGGGGCTCGGCCTTCTACACCCTCCCCACCATCGCCGCCTTCCACCTCGGCATCGAACACCTCCGCCGCCGCTGGAACATCAAGCGGAAAGGCGACTGACCTGCCCGGATGATGTCCACACCTGCATGACGTACAGATCCACCCGGTAGATGCCGGGGGGAAAATCCGGCTCATGGTCGTTCTCGACGAGCTTCGTCCGCATCCGGACCCGCCAGACCTCTCCTCCTCGCCCCACGTCGAAGAGGAGCGAATGGAACGCGACATCGCTGAACGGCACGACGTGGAGTTTCCCTGAGGTCAGGAGAAGATCACCCTCCCAGGTCCTCGGCCAGGGGGAGTCAGCGGGCGGTCCGTCCCACAGCTCGAACCGGATGTAACGCCCCTCGGCTGACGTGGAACCCCAGAGAGTGATGCTGCTGGAGCCGACGTCGAGCCAGTCCTGCCCCGGCGGGCTGATCTCCTCGCCCCACGAACCAGGCCCCGGGGACTGATTGCCTTCGAGGATCTCTCCGTCCATCACGTAGAACGCCTCGCTGACGCCAAGAATCACGCTCTCCAGCAACTCGGCCACGAACACCATCCCTTCGTCCAGGCATTCCAGCACGCGGCCACGACAGTTCCGCCGTCGTCGGCCCTCGTGAAGGCGAACCCGGGCATCGGCGGAGTAACGGTGTGGGTCGCCAAGCGGGGAGGTCGCCTTGCGTGTTCATCTGGTGGTTGTCGGCAGACGGACGGGCGTTCCGCTGCCGTCCGTGGTGTTCGACGCGGCGCGGCAGGCGATCTCCCGTGCCTTCCCGGTGCCCGTCGCGACCGTGACCTCGGACGAATGGCGCTCGGCGACCGGGGACACGGCGTTGCTCTCCTGGTCGAACGAGCCCGAGGGGCACGGGTTGCCGCTCATGTGCTCCGGCGACGGCCGGGTAGCGGGCCTCACCGGGCACCTGGCCGAGCCCGCCGACGTGGCCCGGCTGCTGGCCGTACCCCACCTCGGAGAGACCGTCACCCGCACGGGCGGGGTCTTCTCTGTCTTCCGGGCCTCCGAGACGGAAGTGAGGGCGGCCACGGGGTTCACCCGGGCGTGCCCCGTCTTCCACGCCGAGACGCCGGACGTCCACGTCATCGGCAGTCGCGCGCTGCTCGTCCACCTCGTCGCCAGGGCCGCCGAGACGTCGTCGAGCCGCCCCGGGATCGTCTGGGACCTGGCCGCCCTTGAGTCGATGGTGCGGGCGGGCTACTTCCTGTCGGACGAGACGCCCTTCCACGGGGTTGGCGCGCTGCCCCCGGCCGCCGAGATCGGTGTCGTGGGCGGGCGCCGTACCGTCACCGAGATCCCCCTCCCCGAGGCGCGCGCCACGCCGGCCTCGAAGCGTGCGGCGCGGGCCCAGGTCGACGAACTCGCCGACGCACTGCTCGCCGCCGTGCGGCCCCTGCGGGACACCGTCGAGCCGGTACGGCTGTCGCTCACCGGTGGCCGCGACAGCCGTCTCCTCGCCGCGCTGCTGCACAGGGCGGACATTCCGTTCGTGACGGCCACCTCGGGACATGACGACAGCCCCGACGTGGTGCTCGCCGGGCGTGTCGCCCAGGCCCTTGGTGTACGGCACAGCGTCGCCCGGCCGAAGCGGTCCGACGACGGTACGGAACTGGTCATTCCACATCCCCACGTTCGCGGCCACAATGTGCTGTTCGCCTGCGAGGGGATGATCTCGGCCTACGAGAACATTCCGGGCGCCGTACGGTTCGACCCCACGCCTCGCATGTCCGGACACGGCGGGGAGATTCTGCGGGGCGGGTTCCTGCACAACCAGGACGACCTGGACGACAGGGCCGTCAGGCGGCGGATCGACGGTCTTTTCAGCAGGAACGCCGACCTGCTGACCGACCAGGGCAGACAGCACGCCCGGACTCTGGCCTCTCCCTGGCGGGATCTGGACGGCCCCGGCGCTCTGGACCGGCTGTATCTGACCTATCGCGTGGGCCGCTGGCACGCCGCCTCCCGCGCGTCGTTGCTGCGCGGCCAGAATCCGGTCCCGCCGTTCCTCGACAACCTGGTCGTCGGGACCGCGCTCGGCATCGACCCGCTATGGCGACGCTCGGAGGCGCTCATCCACGGCGTGATCAACGCCTTCGCGCCCTCGTTGCGTGGCATTCCCCTTGAGGGCCGCCCATGGCGGTTCACCAAGGAGCAACGCCCCAGCCTGTGGGACCGGCTCCGCTCCCGAGCCGCCGTCGTGACCACTCCTGCCGGAAAACCCTGGAACTGGCGGACGAAGCCCTCGCCGGAACTGACCGGCCTGCTGCGCGCGGCCGTCATCGACAAGCACGGGGAACTCGCGAACATCGTCAACGCGGCCGAGGTGGCGCGGCTGCCGGACTCCCGGATGGACGTCCTGTGGCACCTCTACACCGTCTCGACAATGCTCACCGACGCCTTCGCCACCCCGGACTCCCCCGATCTGCCTTCCCTGCGCATTCCCATTCCGTGTTGACGCTCACCAACCGGCTTCACGGGGGAAGTGGCGCGAAACCGGGGTGAAGGGGTGGTGAAACCTGGGTCCGCGAATCTCTTTCCATGAGCATCACACAAGAGACACGACAGACGAGGTCCGGTGCCGAGAGGGCGGTGAGCGCCGTCTGGGCCGAGGGGCTGGTCAAGACGTTCGGCACGCACCGGGCCGTTGACGGGATCGATCTGGACGTACGGCCGGGCGAGGTCTTCGGGGTCCTCGGGCCGAACGGCGCGGGCAAGACCACGACGATGCGGATGCTGGCGACGCTGCTGAAGATCGACGCCGGACGCGCCGAGATCTTCGGCGTGGACGTGGCCACCAACCCGCACGTGATCAGGCAGCTCGTCGGGGTCACCGGACAGTACGCGTCGGTGGACGAGAACCTGACCGCACGCGAGAACCTGTGGCTGTTCGGACGGCTGCAGGGCATCGGCTCCGGGGAGGCCAAGGGGATCGCCACCGACCTGCTGGGACGGTTCGGGCTTGAGGAGGCGGCCAACAAGCCGATCTCGCAGTTCTCCGGAGGCATGCGGCGGCGCCTCGACCTGGCGGCCAGCCTGATCACCAGACCGCCGTTGATCTTCCTGGACGAGCCGACCACCGGGCTCGACCCGCGTACGCGCGGACAGATGTGGGACACCATCCGCGGCCTGGTCGCCGACGGGTGCACGGTCCTGCTGACCACCCAGTATCTCGACGAGGCCGACCAGCTCGCCGACCGGATCGCCGTCATCGACCACGGCGTGAAGGTGGCCGAGGGCACCCCCGACGAGCTGAAGACCACGGTCGGCGACTCCGCCCTTCAGGTGGTGCTCGCCGTACCCGGTGAGACGCGGGAGGCCTCGGACATCGTGCGCCGTGTGCTCGGTGTCGAGCCCGTGCTCAGCCCGGAGCAGGGACGGCTCACCGCCCCGCTCAGCCAGGCGGACCTGGCCGCCGACGTACTGATCGCGCTGCGCACCGCGGGGGTGTCCGTAGCGTCGGTCAGCGTGGACAAGCCCAGTCTGGACGAGGTGTTCCTGGCCCTCACCGGCCACGAGACCGACGAGAAGAACGACAACACCGAGGAGACCCGATGAGCACCCTGACCGCACCGGCCCGCCAGCCCGTGAGGGCCGCCGACCGGGTGGCGTCCGCGCGGCGGCACGTCTCACTCAGCGAGACGCTCAGCCAGACCATGATGATGGCCTGGCGGGCACTGAAGAAGATGGTCCGCAACCCGGAGCAGTTCGTCGACGTGGCGTTGCAGCCGATCCTGTTCACGGCGATGTTCGCCTACGTCTTCGGCGGCGCCATCTCCGGGGACGTGGGCAGCTACCTGCCGCTGATCATTCCCGGCATTCTCGCCCAGACCGTGCTGACCACCTGCATGGCGACCGGGACCCAGCTCCGTGAGGACCTGACGAAGGGCGTCTTCGACCGGTTCAAGTCGCTGCCGATCGCCCGCATCGCGCCGCTGGCCGGGCCGATGATCGCCGACCTGGTGCGTTACACGATCGCCTCGGCGCTGACCTTCGGCATGGGCATCCTCATGGGTTACCGGCCGGGCGGCGGCGTGTTCGGGACGCTCGGCGCGATCGTGCTGTCGATCGTCACGGGTTGGTCGCTGGCGTGGGCGTTCACCTGGGTCGGCACCATCGCCCGCAGTGCCCAGGCCGTGCAGGGCATCTCGATGATGATCATGTTCCCGCTGACGTTCCTGTCCAACGCGTTCGTGCCGGTGGACACGCTGCCGAGCTGGCTGGCCGCCTTCGTCAGGGTCAACCCGGTCTCGCACCTGGTCACGGCCTCCCGGGACCTGGCCAACACCGGTGTCGTGAGCGGCGAGGTCGCCTGGACGCTACTGGCCTGCCTGGTCTGCGTCGCGATCTTCGCGCCGCTGGCGGTGCGCTCCTACAAGCGGCACATCTGAACCATGGGCGCGAAGCGTCTTCTTGACCTCGCCGAGCAACTCGGGGCCGCGCCGGTCACCGTACTCCGCCCGTATGGCGGAGAGCAGACCCGGCGCGGCCCTTTCCGCGTACGGCTCGATCCGCTCGAAGGCCATGCTGGACGTCATCCGGTTGTAGGAGAAGCGCTCGGCCAGCACCAGCAGCCTGACCGCCTCGTCCGCGGGCAGGGCCTCCCGCACCAGTCCCCACGTGCCGAGCGCGAACAGCACCGTCCCGACCACCGGATAGTCCATGAAGGGGTTGCCCGGGCTCAGCGTCTCCCCGCCCAGCAGGATGGACCAGGTGGCGAACAGTTCCTCGCCGTACCACAGGTCCGCCGGGCCGGCGTGGTAGGCGTGGGCCGTGAGCGCGAAGCCCACGGCGATGATCACCCACGGTTCGGTGCCGGTCTGGGGGAAGCCGACGGTCATCCGCACGTCACGGGCCTGCTGTACGGCCAGGCGGTAGTCGGCCAGGGCGCGTGCGACGTCACCGCGAGCGAGGAACAGCTCGGCCGCGCATATCGGAATGAGCATCATCCCGCCCTGCACCGCCTCACTCTCGCTGATCCGCGTCATCTCGGCCAGCTCGGACTCGGCCGTCTCCAGGTCACCCGCCTGGACGGCCGCGTGGATGATGACGGCCCGCAGTTGCACCTCGTCGTCCGTGGCGCCGACCCTGATCATGACGGGCAGGGCCTCCCGGGCGTGGCGGACCGCCTGCTCATGGTCACCCCGTTGCATGGTCAGGTGGGCCAGCGTGGTCCGCAGGATGGCCTTCTCCCACGGCCCGTCGCTCTCCCGCGCCATGGCCAGCGCCCACTCCGCCGCCGCGCACGCGGCCACCGAGTCCCCGACGTTCTCCAGCGCGTGGGCCAGCATCTGCCCGGCCGTCAGTGCCAGGTGGCGATCGGGGCTCCGGCTCAACTCCGTCAGCCGGTGGATGACGTGTTCGCCGGCATCCGGATCACTGGCCAACACCACCTGTGTCATCGCGGCCTGGCGACGGTCGGAGGTGCCATGGTCGGGCAGGCCGGTGAGCAGGTCACGCAGTACGCGGTCGGCCACCCCCATCGTGTTCATGAGCATGATGAGCAGGGCCGCCCTGGTCATCTCCTCCAGCTCCGGGGGCGGAGTCCAGCCGGTGAGCGTCTGGGTGAGCGCCTCGCGGAGCACGACGATTCTGGGATGGTCGCCGCGGATCGACCACAGCGCGCCCATGGCGGCCATCAACTGCATCGCCGTGGCGGGATCGTCCTCGCCGAGCGCCCGGCGTAGCTGGTCGGCCAGGTTGCCCTCCTCGGCGCGCAGCGCGTCCACGGCCTCGAACTGGCGGGGGCCGAACAGCTCGTTGGCGTGGCGCACGCCGTACTCGATGGCCCAGGACCGTTGCGCCGCCCGCGCCCGCGCCTCCTCGCCCACCTCGGCCAGGCGCATCAGACCGAACTCCCTGACCGTCTCCAGCATGCGGTAGCGCAGGCCGTACGCCGTCTCCCTGACGCTCAGCAGGGACTGCTCGGCCAGCGCGTCCACGGCGGGCAGCGCGTCGGAGCCCAGCATGTGCTCGGCCGTCTCCAGCGTGAAACCGTCGCCGAACAGCGAAAGCTGACGTAGCGCGCGCCGTTCCCGCTCCTCCAGCAGGTTCCACGACCAGTCGATCACCGCGAGCAGCGTCTGGTGGCGGTCGGGGGCGCTGCGGTTGCCGCCACGTAGCAGGACGAACCGGTCGGTGAGCCGCCTCCTGATCTCCTCGACCGACATCACCCGCGTCTTGGCCGCGGCCAGCTCGATGGCGAGCGGCAGCCCGTCGAGCCGGGTGACGATCTCGCGGACCTCCTCCTCGTCGAGCCGCACACCGGGCCTGGCCGCCGTCGCCCGCTGGCCGAACAGCTCGACCGCGTCGCTCGTGGCCAGCTCGCCGAGCTGGTGGATCCGCTCGGCGGGGATCGCCAGCGGGGCGCGCGAGGTGGTGAGCACCCGAAGATCACGGGTGGTGGCCACGAGGAAGGCCACCAGGTCGGCCACGGCCTCGATGACGTGTTCGCAGTTGTCCAGGATGAGCAGGGACGGCACCTGGTCCAGGTGCCCGGCGATGCGGGTGCGCACGTCGGAGCGCTGCTGGGGGGTCAGCACCCGCCGCCCGGCGACCGAGTCGCGCACCCCCAGCGCCGAGCCCACCTCGCCCACCACGCCCTCGGGGGAGGACACGGCGACCAGCTCGACGAAGTGCGCCACCGGCTGCACGGCGTTCCTGCCCGCCACGTGGGCCAGCCGTGTCTTGCCCAGCCCACCGGGGCCGATGATCGAGACGACCCTGCTGGTCTGCAGCAGGGCGTGGACCGTACGGATGTCGTCCTCACGGCCAAGCAGCGAGGAGCCGTCGTAGAGCAGGCCCTCGCGCACCGGCCGGTCGGCGGCCAGCAGCCCGGCGTGCACCCGCGCAAGCTCAGGCCCCGGGTCGGCGCCGAACCGGTCGGCCAGGTCCGCCCGGTAGCGCTCGTAGCGCTCAAGCGCCGCGGCGGCACCGCGCACCGCCGCCTCACTGCGCAGCAGGCAGGCCAGCAGTTCCTCGTCGTGCGGGAGACCGGCCGCGCGCTCCTCAAGGAGAGGCAGCGCGCCCGCGTGGTCACCGTCCCTGCTCCGCGCCAGGGCCAGCACCCGGCGTGCCTCGGCCAACTGCCCGGCGGCCACGGCGTGCAGGTCGGCCAGCGGTCCCGTGGACGACGTACGGCCGTCGCCCGCCAGCGTGATCGCCTCCTCGGCGCACCGGCGAGCCTGGGCGGTGTCCCCGCGCCCCAGGGCCTTGACCGCCTGGTCGGCGAGATCGGCGAGCAGGAGGGCGTCCACCTGGTCCGTGGACAGGCCGAGCCGGTAGCCGCGTGCCGTACGCACCACGACGTCGGAGCCGGTGGCGGCGCGGGTGCGGGAGACCACGACCTGCAGCGCCTTGACGGGATTGGCCGGTGGCTCCTCGGGCCACAGCTCCTGGACCAGGCGCTCGTCGCTGACCCCGGCCCTTCCGTACAGCGCGAGCACGGCCAGCAGGGCATGCGCGCGATCACCCGCCAGCGGCCTACCCTGCCAGCGGACACCACTGAGCAGGGTCAGCACCGGAGCCACACATCCCAGCTTACGGCGATATCGGAGTCTCGGGAGCGTCTCAGCGTCAGGGGGGAAATTTCCGGATAAATACCCTTTGACCTGGGGTTCGATGGCTGACGATCACCGTCCTCGCGCCCGTTCCGGTCCTGTCCGATCCGGCACAACCTTTGTCCGGTACGGCCCGGCCCATCAGACCGGGACGGGGGCCACGTCCGAGGTCGGCCGATCACGTGTCACCGCGAAGCCCAGCAACCGATCATGAAGAACCCGGCCCTCCCGGTCGAAGAGCATCCACAGCCCGTCGACCAGGAGGCACCACAGCCCGGCACCGGGAACGAGGGCGAGCAGCGGAAAGGCCACCGAGCGGAGCGCCGTCCGCCCCACTCCCGCTCGTGGGGCGACGACGCGGATCCCCAGCAGCCGCTTGCCGAGCGTCCTCCCCCACAGGGTGTGCTGAAGCCAGAAGTAGAGGAACAGACTGACCGGGACGACCAGGTCCGTCGGGCGCGCCTCGACCCGCTTCAGGAAGCCGTACCCCATCCCGTTCACCGGGCTCATGCCGATCACCAGCCCCACGACGACGCTGAAGATCACACAGATGACGAGGTAGTCGACCAGGGCCGCCACCCCTCGCCGCCACACCAACCCTTCCCGCGCCTCGCGTGACACGGCGAGCACCAGCGCCGCGGCCCCCAGAAGGCACAGTTGGGTCGTTCCCCAGGCACCGGCCACATCCGCGAACCACTCGGCGCCGAATATCGGGATCTCGTCCTGACAGATCCCGCGATAGCCGTACAGCGAGGCGAGAGGGTCGACGGCCGCGCCCATGACCAGGAGCCCGGCCACCCGCCGGCCGGTTGCCCCGGGATCCCTGCCGCTCAGGCAGGCGACAAGGCCGAGGAGGACCATCAGCGCCGGAATCGCCAACTCCGTGATGAGCGGTCCGACGGTTTCGAGATCACGACGCAGCGGGGCGAGCGGGGACAGCGTCGATCCACTGCCGAACCGGCACACGACCATGAAGACCTCGCCGCCCTCGGAGGTCCCAAGCTCCTGTCGCCACCGCCACAGCTCCCACGTCGGAAAGGCCGCGACAATCGTGGCCACCAGCCACACCAACCGGGACGTCCGTGGCAAAGCGCTCCTTCCCCATGGGAAACGACACCTTACCGACGGACTTCGAGCTACCTGCGGGTCGCCTCGCGGACGGTGGCCGGGGAAGGTTGGGGGGTGGGGACGGGGCCGCGGCGGGTTCGGTAGACGACGTAGGGGCGCCACAGGTAGGCCAGCGGGGCCGACCATACGTGGACAAGTCGGGTGAAGGGCCACAGGGCCAGGAACAGGAAGCCGCCGATGGCGTGTAGTTGGTAGACCAGCGGCGCGTCGATCATGAGGTCGCTGCGCGGCGAGAGCCAGAACACGCTGCGGAACCAGACGGCGATCGTCTCCCGGTAGTCGTAGCCGGGACCGAACAGGTTCACGACGACCGTGGCGGCCATGCCGAGCCCGACCATGACCGCGAGGGAGGCGTAGAGCACCTTGTCCATCGAGGTCGTCTTCCGACGGACCCTGCCGTTGACCAGGCGGCGGGCGATGAGCAGGACCAGGCCGACGATGAGCATGACGCCGGTCACCGTGCCCGCCCAGACCGCGACCAGGTGGTAGAGGTGCTCGGGAATCCCGAGCGCGGCGGTCAGCGAGGCCGGGACCAGCAGCCCCATGGCGTGCCCGCCGATGACCCCGAACGCGCCGAGGTGGAACAGCGGCGACCCCAGGCGCAGGATCCGGTTCTCCAGCAGTTGGCTGGTGTGCGTGGTCCAGCCGAACTGGTCGTGGCGCCACCGCCAGATGTGGCCGCCGACGAACACCGCGAGGCAGAGGTACGGCAGGACGATCCAGACGACGGTGTTCATCGTTGGGCCTCCGACGAGGAGCAGGTGGGATACGGGGCCAAGCCGTCCGGGCCGAGGGAGTCGAGGCCGACCGACTCGACGGGCGGGCCGTCGAGGGCGAGCTGCGCCACGGCCTCCCGGTCCGCCTCGGTCAGCTCGGGCAGGACCGCGGTGATCGCCTCGATGAGCAGGCCGTACGGCGTGCCGTGGTCGGCCAGGGCGGCACGGAGCAGTTCGACACCGCGCCGGTGCTGGCGCAGCGGCGCCTCCCCCTCGCCGGGACCGACCGTGGCGGCGAACTCGAGCACGACCGGCAGCAGGTCGGGCAGCTCACCGGGGGCCAGCCGCAGGCCGTGGGCGCGGTAGCGCTGCTTGAGGACGAGCAGCGCCATGCCCCGCCTGCGGGTGTCGCCGTGCAGGTAGTACGTCAGGTAGAGACCGGACCGGCGACGCAGGTCGAAGGTCTGCACGTAGTGCCGCTGCACGTCGATCGGCGCCGTGCCGGTCAGCCAGGCGAGGAACTCCTCGACCTGCCCGCGCAGCCAGGGGTGCTCGATCAGGGCGGCGGCGTCGCGAAGCTCGTCGGCGGCGTCGAGCAGGACCTCGTCGGGGTAGGTGAGCAGCACCGCGGCGAGCTGGAAGAGCCGGGTACGGTCGGTCGCGGTCACGGGGGTCGCGGAAGTCGTGGACACGGGGGCGTGAAGGGTCCCGGTCGCCGAGGGCACGGGGGCGGGAATGGCGGGGGTCATGGGGGTCGCCTTTGCCGAGGTCGCAGGGGTCACGAGGGCCACGGGGATCGTGGTGGTCGCGGTCGCCGGGGACAGCGTGCGGGCCGTGTTGGTCGGCGGGGCGTTCACGACCGCTCCCGGGTCGGGTCGATGGTCAGGCCCATCCGGCCGTCCGGGCGCCGGGTCACGAGTTCCCGCCTGCCGACATGAACCGTGTCCCCGCCGTCCCCGCCGTCCTCCACCAGGTGGAAGCGCTCGGTGACTGCCTTGATCCCGTCGGAGCCGCCCATCCCCGGCCCGCCCTCGCAGTCCAGGGAGCAGCCGTCCGACGCCGTGGCCTGGGCCTCAAGGGCGGCGGCGTCCTTGGTGTAGGCGGTCGGGATGACGTACCGCTCGTCGTACTTGGCGATCGCGAGCAGCCGGTACATCGCCTCGACCTGCTCCCCGGTCATCCCGATGCCCTCCAGCAGCTCCTGGGCGAACGTGCCGTCCAGGGTCCTGGCCCGCATGTAGGAGCGCATCGCGGCCAGCTTCATCAGGACCCCGGCTGCGGCGTCGGCGTCGCCCGCGGTGAACAGCTCCGCGAGATACTCGACCGGGATGCGCAGGTCGCGGATGGTGTGGAAGACGTCGTCGGCGTCGGTGTCGTCACGCCCTGCGGCACCGGTCGCGTCGAGCACCGGCGACAGCGGCGGGACGTACCAGACCATCGGCAGCGTCCGATACTCCGGGTGCAACGGCAGCGCGATCCGATATTCGCTGATCAGCCGCCACACCGGGGACAGCCTCGCGGCCTCGACCCACTCCTCGGGCATCCCGGCGTCGAGGGCCGCCTGCCGTACGACCGGATCGTGGGGGTCGAGGAAGACGTCGCGCTGGGCGTCGAGCAGGTCGCGCTCGTCCTTGACCGACGCGGCGGCGAGGACGGCGTCCTCGTCGTAGAAGACGATGCCGAGATAGCGGAGCCGTCCCACACAGGTCTCCGAGCAGATCGTGGGCTGGCCCGCCTCGATCCTCGGGAAGCAGAAGGTGCACTTCTCGGCCTTGCCGGTGGCGTGGTTGACGTAGACCTTCTTGTACGGGCACGCCGAGACGCACATCCGCCAGCCACGGCATTTGTTCTGGTCGACAAGGACGATGCCGTCCTCCTCGCGCTTGTACATGGCGCCGGACGGGCAGGCGGACACGCAGGCCGGGTTGAGGCAGTGCTCGCAGATCCTCGGAAGGTGGAACATGAAGGTCTTCTCGAACTCGAACTTGACCTTCGCCGCCGCCTCGGGGGGCATCCCGGTGATGTTCGGGTCCTGGTCGGCCCGCTCGTGGGCGCCACCGAGGCTGTCCTCCCAGTTCGCGCCCCACTCCACGGTCATCGGCTCACCCGTCAGCGCCGAGTGGGGCCGCTTGACCGGCGTGTCGTTCAGTCCCGCGGGAGCGCCGACCAGGATGTCCTTGTCGAATGTCGCGGGCTCGTAGTAGTCGTCGATCGACGGCAGGTCCGGGTTGGAGAAGATGCGGGTCAGCCGCTTCACCCGGCCACCGGAGCGCAGGGTCAGCCGTCCCTTGCGGTCGAGCTGCCAGCCGCCGTGCCAGCGGTCCTGGTCCTCGTAGTGCTTGGGGTAGCCGATGCCGGGCTTGGTCTCGACGTTGTTGAACCAGACGTACTCGGTGCCCTCGCGGTTGGTCCAGGTCTGCTTGCACGTCACCGAGCAGGTGTGACAGCCGATGCACTTGTCGAGGTTCATCACCATCGCGACCTGTGCGCGGATTCTCATCAGTACTCCACCTCCTGCGAACGACGGCGGATCACCGTGATCTCGTCGCGCTGGCTGCCGATCGGGCCGTAGTAGTTGAAGGCGTAGGTGAGCTGGGCGTGCCCGCCCGCCAGGTGGGTCGGCTTGACCAGCAGCCGGGTCATCGAGTTGTGGTAGCCGCCGCGACGGCCGCTCTTCTCGGCCTTCGGCACGTTCACCGTCCGCTCCGGCGAGTGGTACTGGAAGACCGTGCCCTCCGGCATCCGGTGGCTGACCACGGCGCGGGCGACGACGACGCCGTTGCGGTTGTGCGCCTCGATCCACTCGTTGTCCCTGACGCCGATCTTCGCGGCGTCCTCGACGCTCATCCAGATGACCGGCCCGCCCCGGGACAGCGCGAGCATCAGCTCGTTGTCGTGGTACATCGAGTGGATCGACCACTTGGCGTGCGGGGTCAGGAACCGGACCGTCACCCCGCCGTCGACGACCTCGCCCGGCCTGCCGAAGTGGCGTGCCATGTTCAGCGGCGGCCGGAAGGCGGGAAGCTGCTCGCCCAGCTCGGCGACCCAGTCGTGCTCGACGAAGAAGTGCTGCCGCCCGGTGAGGGTGTGCCACGGCTTGGACCGCTCGACGTTGAGGGTGAACGGCGAGTAGCGGCGCCCGCCCTTCTCCGAGCCCGACCACTCGGGGCTGGTGAACACCGGCTGCGGCGCGGCCTGGGTGTCGGCGTAGGTGATGTGGTCCTTCTCGTGGCCTTCGACCAGGTCGGTGAACGGCTGTCCGGTGCGCGCCTCCAGGGCGGTGAAGCCCGCGGCGGCCACCCGCCCGTTCGTGGTTCCGGACAGCGCCAGGATCGCCTCGCACATCCGGTCGGCGGTCGCGAGCGACGGGCGTCCGGCGAACGGTCCCTCGGTGACGACGCCGTTCTTCTCGGCGAGATACTCGATCTCCGGGGTGACGTCCACGGTGAGCGCCTTGGTGGTGGTGCCGAGGGTGTCGAGCAGCGGGCCGACCGCCCGCATCTTGGCGCCGATCAGCGTGTAGTCGCGTTCGATCTCCACGAGCTTCGGCATGGTCACGCCGGGTACGGCCTCGCACTCCCCGGCCTTCCAGTCGCGCACCCTGCCACCCGGCGTCGCCAGCTCGTCGGGGGTGTCGTGCTGCAACGGCACCGCGAGGACGTCGCGCCGTACCCCGAGATGGGTGGCCGCGAGCTCGCTGACCCGGTCGGCGAGGGCGAGGAAGGTGTCGTAGTCGGTGTGCGCGTCCGAGGGCGGCGCGACGGCCGGGCTGAACGCGTGCACGAACGGGTGCATGTCGGTGGTCGAGATGTCGTGCTTCTCGTACCACGTCGCGGCAGGCAGGACCACGTCGGCGTGCAGCCCGGTGTTGGTCATCCGGAAGTCGATCGCGGTCAGCAGGTCCAGCTTCCCGGTCGGCGCCTCATCCCGCCAGGCCACGTCGCGGGGCCGCTGGCCGGGCTCGCACTCCTGCGCGCTGGCGAGGGAGTCGATGCCGAGCAGGTGCCGCATGAAGTACTCGTTGCCCTTGCCCGAGGACCCCAGCAGGTTGGCCCGCCACAGGGTGAGGCAACGCGGGAAGTTCGCGGGGTCGTCGGGGTCCTCCGCGACTCCCCTGAGCCGCCCGGCCTTCAGCTCCGCCACGATGTGCTCCTGGACCGTACGGCCCGCGGCCGCGGCCTCGTCGGTGAGGTCGAGGGGATTGCGGTCGAAGGCGGGGTGGCCGGGGCTCCAGCCCATCCGCTGGGCCGCGGCGACCGTGTCCGCGAACGTCATCCCGGCGAACCTGCCGGTGCCCAGCGGCGAGGCCAGCTCGTCCGCGGGCACCCGCTCGTAGCGCCACTGGTCGGTGTGCAGATACCAGTACGGCGTGGCGGCCTGGTGGCGCATCGGGCGCTGCCAGTCGAAGGCGAAGGACATGTGCTGCTGGCCGGTCAGCGGCCTGGCCTTCTCCTGGCCGACGTAGTGCGCCCAGCCGCCCCCGTTGACGCCCTGGCAGCCGGTCAGCAGGACGAGCGCGATGAAGGCCCGGTAGGTCATGTCGGAGTGGAACCACTGGTTGGCCCCGGCGCCCAGGACGATCAGGGAACGGCCCCTGCTGCGTTCGGCGTTGCGCGCGAACTCGCGGGCGATCCTGGCGGCGAGCGCGGCGGGAACCCCGGTGATGCTCTCCTGCCAGGCGGGGGTGTTGGGCTCCTCGGCGTCGTCGTAGCCGGTGGGCCAGCTCCCGGGAAGGTCGCCGCGGCGCACGCCGTACTGTGCCATCAGCAGGTCGAACACGGTCGTCACGAGGTGGTCGCCGACCCGCCTGACCGGCACGCCCCGGCGCATCGTCGCGCCGCCCTCGGTGTCCCCGGTGTCGAACCTGGCCAGCTCGACCTCCACGGCCTCGTCGGTCATTTCGAGCAGACCGAGTGCGGGTACGGCCTCGCCGAGGTCGAGGTTCCACCGGCCCGCGTCCCGCTCGCCGTACCGGAAACCGAGTGAACCGTTCGGCACGACCGGCTCGGCCGTGCGCTCGTCGAGGAACACCGTCCTGTGCGCCGCGGCCTGGTCCTCGTCCCCGAGGTCCTTCGCGGTCAGGAAGTGGCCGGGCGTCCAGGTGCCGTTGTCCCTTTCCTGCAGCGTGACGAGGAACGGCAGATCGGTGTATCGACGGACATAGTCGGTGAAGTACGGCACCGCCCGGTCGCGGAAGAACTCGGTGAGGACGACGTGTCCCATGGCCATCGCCAGGGCGCCGTCGGTGCCGGGGTGCGGCGCGAGCCAGTCGTCGGCGAACTTGACGTTGTCGGCGTAGTCGGGGCTCACCGCGACGACCTTGGTGCCCCGGTAGCGGGCCTCCGCCAGGAAGTGCGCGTCCGGGGTCCTGGTCACCGGGATGTTGGAGCCCCACATCATCAGGTAGGTGGAGTTCCACCAGTCCCCGGCCTCGGGGACGTCGGTCTGGTCGCCCCAGATCTGCGGGGACGCGACGGGCAGGTCGGCGTACCAGTCGTAGAAGCTCAGCAGCGTGCCGCCGAGCAGCGCGTGGTACCTGGTGCCCGCGGCGAACGACGCCATCGACATCGCCGGGATCGGGGAGAACCCCACGACGCGGTCCGGGCCGTACTTCTTCGTGGTGTGGACGTGGGCGGCGGCCATCATGGTGATCGCCTCCTCCCACGAGGCCCGCACGAAGCCGCCCCGGCCCCGCTGGCTCTTGTAGGCCTGGGCCTTCATGGGGTTGTCGACGATGTCGGCCCAGGCGAGCACCGGGTCCCCGAGGCGCTTCAGCGACTCGCGGAACATCTCGGCCAGCACCCCGCGCACGTACGGGTGCCGCACCCGGGAGGGCGAGTACTCGTACCAGGAGAACGACGCCCCGCGCGGGCAGCCACGCGGCTCGTAGTCCGGCGCGTCCGGCCCCGTCGTCGGATAGTCCGTCGCCTGGTGCTCCCAGGTGATGAGGTCGTCCTTCACGAACACGTTCCACGAGCACGACCCGGTGCAGTTGACCCCGTGCGTCGAGCGGACAACCCGGTCGTAACGCCACCGGTCCCGGTAGAAGGTCTCCCAGGCGTTCTGGTCGATCTGGTGCAGGGTCCGCCCGCCGTCTCCGACCGTCTCCTTCGTCAGGAAGCGCCGCGCGGCCAGCAACGGCGCCACACCGGGCACCGAGTCCGTCGCGGGGGCGTCCTGGGACTGGTGTGGTGTCACGACGTGCACTCCTTCGATCTCGGGGGTCGTTCTTGAGCTCGTTGGGGGTCGACGCGGTGCACTTCGCGCCGCGTAATCAGACTCCCGCGCCGCCGACGTCACGTCAGGTGCCGACGGTCCCAATCGGCCGGGCCATAAGTCCCACAACACCCCTTCATCGCCCTCCGGGGTGCTTCCCCCCTGCAAGGCGCTTCCCCTCGCCCTGCAGGGCGCTTCTCCTCACCGCGTCGGGGTGCTCCTCGTCGCCGACGGCGCGCGCCGTACACGCGCCGCCCCGACCAGCCGATCCCCCGCGGTCAGGCCGGGGCGGCCACCCGCGCTCAGACGTGTGTCTTCGAGCCCTCGACCAGGTTCGGGCTGAGGGCGCGGCGGGCCGTTCTGGCGACGGCGGTGGTGTCCAGCAGCAGGGCGGCCAGCGCGACCAGGGCCAGCAGCACCAGTCCGAGGGCGTAGGTGCCGTACCAGCCGTAGATGACGCCCATCAGCAGCGGCGGCACGAAACCGCCGAGCCCGCCCGCGGCGCCCACGACCCCGGTGACCGAACCGACCTTGTTCGCCGGGGCGAGCAGCGCCACCAGGGCGAACGTCGCACCGCTGCCCGCGCCGAGCGCAGCGGCCATGGACAGGAACGCGATCGTCCCGAGAGGCGCCAGCCCGGGGGTGAACGCCTGGACCGTGGCGCCGACCACGACGACGAGCAGCGTCACGGCGAGCACCCTGGTCGGCGTGAACCGGTCAGACAACCATCCGCCGATCGGACGCATCACCACCGCCAGCAGCACGAATCCGGCCATCCGGTTGGCGGCGTCGGCCTGGGTCAGCGAATAGGCGGTCTTGAGATAGGCGGGCAAATAGACCGAGAACGCCACGTATCCCCCGAAGGCCACCGCGTAGAGCGCCGAAGCCTGCCAGGTCACCCGCAGCCTGACCGTGTCCGCAAGCCGCCGCGCCATCGACTCATCGGGAACCACCCGGCCAGGCGCGTCCCGCAGCAGCAGCGCCGCCACCGCCGCGTACCCGCAGAGCATCACGGCGGTGACCACGAACGGCGTCGCGGTTCCGCCCACGTCAACCAGACTGACCGTGGTCAACGCGCTGATCGCGGTGCCGCCCATGCCCGCGCCGAACACGCCGACGGCGAGCCCTCGCCGCGAGGGCGGGAACCAGGCGTTGACGAACGGCACGCCGATCGCGAAGGTCGTACCGCCGATGCCGAGGAAGAAGCCCCCGACCAGCAGCCCGACCAGGGACGTCTGCCCGGCAAGCCCCAGGTAGAGCACCGGCACGACGGTCGCCAGCGAAACCAGCGGGAACATGACGCGGCCGCCGTACCTGTCGGTCAGCGCGCCGACCGGGATACGGCCCAGCGACCCGACCACCACCGGCACCGCCACCACCAGCGCCTGCTGGAAGGGACTCAGGTGCAGGGCCTCCTTGAACCTCGGCGCCAGCGGGCTGAGCAGCGCCCAGGCCCAGAAGTTGACCGCGAACCCGACCGTCGCCAAGGTCAGCATCAACGCCGGCCGCCGATCGACCGGCGCGTCTCCCGCACTCATGGTTGCCTCCACTGTGTCACCGTGCTGCTCCAGGCACACAGCGTTTCCGCCCAGCATTCCCCTACGACAGGGACCTTCGACCCCACTATCCAGGCCCTGCGTCACCCATCGCCTACGAGGCGAGGAGATCGAAGTGGAAACCGACGATCAGGAGCACGGCCGCCACAACGCGGATGTGAACCACACGAGGATGCGCGAAGACCGCGGGGAGCTTCGCGCACACCTTGTCGACGAGGAGTACGGCTCCCGCCACCGCCAGGGGGGCCAAGCAGAGCAGCACGACCACGACGACCCCCTTCAGCACATTCAGGCCCGGTACAGGAATGTCAATGCTCCACACGATGTCCCATATGGCGACCCAGCCGAATGCCAGGACAAGCGCGCCGACCGAAAACGAGTAGACCAGCGCGCGGCTCCAGAGAGCCTGAATGAGGGCGTGTAGCCAGTCCGCGAACGACGCGAGACGCTCGGGACCTGCGATGTCGAGCAGGATCGTCATTCCACTGACGAAGGCCGCGATCTTTCCGGTCCTGCCCCACCAGAGCATCGGCAGGCCGAACATGTCGTTTCCCAAGGTGGACCTGCCGTCCAGCCACATCCGCCAAGCCTCGAAGTAGCCGATATCCGCCACCACCGGAGCGTATGACCCACCCGACCACCTGACCAGCTCATTCTTCGAACTCACCTCGGGCATTGGCGAAAACGCCGAAGATCCCTGGCCTGAGGATTTCCGAACCGGTCACGTCATGGACGCGGCCATCGCAACCGCCGTACGGTCCGCGTAATCTCCTGATCAGCGCTCACCGCGCGGGATCCCCACCGCCAAGAACACGTTCGTGGCCTCCGGCCAGGTGCAGATCGCCCCCGAAGCTCCAGGCGACCACGCTTCCCGTGTCGAAGACGAACTCCGCCTCCATCAACTCGTCGTGGTCCTCGACATCGAACCACTCGACCACCCGCACAAGCCGTTCCCCGACATGGCGCACGAACGGCACCCCGTCAGAGGCCGGGACGACGTCGACACGGCTGTCCCACTCCGGCATGGTGTAACTCTCCTCGGGCTCGTCCGGTTCGATCCGCAGCGTCCAATCAGCGGCGACACGAACCAGGAGGGTCACCGACTCCAGCCGAAGCCAGACGTGGGACAGCTCCGGGGCATCGGACCCATGGACGAACAGGGCTCCGATGACCGCGACCAGGCGCTGGCCCTCCACACGCGAGAGATCCACAATCCACATCCACGTCGCTGAGCTTCACGATCACAAACTGTCCAAACCATGGCAGTAATCAACTCGGAGCGAACCCCGCCAGAGCAATGCGGTAGCCAACCAACCGCCTCGTCTCAAGCCCGCGCTCGGCAGCCCGCACCCAGATTCACGAGCTTGTCACCCAGGCCGAAAAGCCCGGACCGTCGCGCACACCAGCGCCCGGGTCGGTGTACGGCAGAGCCTTCCCTTCAGAACGGATGTCAGCCGGTGATCGTGATCGTGGCCAGGAACGCGAAGTAGACCACCCCGGCGGCCATGCCCGTTCTCTTCGCGGCCGTCGACGCGGCAGGTGCAAGGAACGCCGTGACCGCCAGCAACAGCCATACCAGCGCGTGCCCCCAGCGCAGGATCAGATAGGCCAGCCCATCGACGTCGCGCTGGGGCCACACGAACGCCCACACCACGGCCAGGACCAGCGCGACCACACCCCACACCTGCACGGGGACACCGACGACCTTCATGGCCGTGATCCTACGAGCCGCCTCCCGAACACGCGCGCCCTCGGTCGCCCAGGCCGATCTCTCCGTCCGGGGCTCGACGCCCCCGAGCCGGGCCGGAAATCGGGTTCACGCTGCTCAGAGCAGATCCGCCCCAGGCAGATTACGTCGACTCCGGTCCGAACCGCCTCACATGATGGACGCATGAGCGAACAATCGAGTCTTCCAATGTTCGACGCGCGGGCAAGGCGCGAACTCTACGAGCAGCGTGTTCTCGTTCTCGACGGTCCTCTCGACGATGACAACGGGACACTTCTGGCCACGCAACTGATAGCGCTCGCCACGCAGGACGCGTCATCGGACATCGCACTGTGGATTCACTCCCCGGGCGGTTCTGTTCCCTCGATGCTCGCGATCCGCGACGTCATCCGGCTCATTCCCTGTGACGTTTCGACCCTCGTTCTGGGGATCGCCTACAGCGCCGGGCAGTTCCTGCTGTCGTCGGGGGCCAGGGGGAAGCGCCGCGCCCTTCCGCACTCACGCGTCCTGATGCACCAGGGCTCCGCGGGGATCGGTGGCACCGCCGTCGACATCGAACTGCAGGCCAACGACCTGCGGCACACCCGCGACACGGTGCTCGGTCTCATCGCCGAGGACACGGGCCAGCCCATCGATCGCATCTTCGAGGACTCCCTGCACGACCGTTGGTACACGGCGCAGGAAGCACTGAACTACGGCTTCATCGATGCGATCGTGCAGAATTTCGACGAAATCGCGCCGCGCAATCGCCCGCGGCTCGGATTCGGCATTTCAGAAGGAGTCGACCAGTGAGCACATACACGATCCCGAACGTCATCGCCCAGAACCCTCGCGGCGAACGCGTCATGGATGTCTACTCGCACCTGCTCACCGAGCGAATCGTCTATCTGGGCACCGCGATCGACGCTGGCGTCGCGAACGCGCTCATCGCACAACTGATTTTCCTGGAGTCGGACAATCCCGATGCCGAAATACAGTTCTACATCAACTGCGAGGGCGGGGACCCGAGCGCGATGCTCGCGATCTACGACACCATGCGCTACATCCGCCCCCGGGTCTCAACGACCTGCGTCGGACAGGCCGTCGCGGTGGGCGCCGTCCTCCTCGCCGCGGGCACCGAGGGAAAGCGTGCCGCCCTCCCGCACGCACGAGTGATCCTGCACCAACCGGCCGCCCAGGGGCGCGGCGCGATCCCCGACCTCATCCTGCAGGCCGACGAGGTCGTCCGCGTCCGAGCGGACATCGAGCGCATCCTGTCGCGGCACACCGGCCAGACGATCGAGACCCTGCGCGCCGACACCGACCACGACCGCGTGTTCACCGCGACCGCGGCCCTGGAGTACGGACTCCTCGACCAGATCATCGAGGAGCGGTAACCCCTTCAGGCCACGCTACGCGGCCAGGGCGTACGCCGCCGAGCAGGTAGCACCCCTCGACACGTCGCTCTGAGCGGACCGCAGGCTGTCGGCGACGGCAAGGGTCAGATCGATCAGCGTCACATCCAGCGCGCCGGCGACCGCGGCGATCATCTCGCTCGACGGCTCCTTGAGGCCCCGCTCCATCTCGGAGAGATACTGCGGCGAAACCCCGGCGCGCCGTGCCGTCTCACTCAACTTCTCGCCCCGCTCATGGCGAAGCCCCCTGAGACACTCCCCAAGCGCATGCCGCCACAACGGCTCACGAGCCGGGGCCGGCTTGGAGTTACCCCGATCAACCACGGGACGAAGCGGCGAGACAGAAGAGGCCATACCTCACTTTAGGGAGACGACGCCTCCACGTTCACCCCGATCCGCGCAGAGCAGAACCATCCCCTCCACCTCCTCGCCGAGCGGCTGACCCTGTCGCGCCGGGTGCCAGCGGTCAGACCATCCGGACAGGACCGTGTAGCCACCTCGCCGCGTATCGTTCTCGACACAGGGCTGAGGAAGGGAAGGCGATGACTGAACCAGCACCAAAAGTCCGCCTGACCACCACCACGCGCCTTGTTCTGGACCTGTTCCTGGCCACCGGCCCCGACGATCCACTATGGGGATATCGGATCACCGAAGAGACCGGACTCGGCCCCGGAATCGTCTACCCGCTTCTGGAACGCCTGGAAAAGGCCAGATGGATCACTGCCACGTGGGAGACCGGAGTATCTGAAGACCGGCCACGGCGCCGTTTCTACACCCTGTCCGGCACCGGCCGCCAACAGTACGCCGCCCTGCGTGCCGTACGAGAACGGCTGCCGCGCTGGAAATGGGCGCCGGGAGGTGCGCGGCATTGAGAAGCGTTTCCCGTAGGCGCCGCTCTCCCAGTGCTGTCACCGTGTTCATCGCCGCCGTCATGGCCGTCGCCGCCGCCATCGGCGGTGTCATGACCGTGCGTAACGTCGTCGCCGCCTTCACCGATGTCGGCACCGGCAATGTCGCCGCCGTGGTCGCTGTTGTCGTCGCCATCGCCCCTTCCCTCTCCACCGTCGTGGACGCCGGAAACCTCGCCCGGCGGCTTCGCCGTATCGCAGGACGGACGAGAGTCGCCGCCCCGCTGGCCGTCGCCGTATGGATCAATGGTCGAAGCCGGTCATGGCAGGCCGAGGACTGGCGAGCGGCCCTCACCGAGAGCCCACGGCCGAGCCGCTACGGCCTCGGCCTGGTGGCCGCTGCCGTACAAATGCGCCTGTACGACCTCGGCGGGCTGCTGGTGAGGAGTGCGCGCTGGGTGCTGGCCTCCAACCGGCGCACCTGGTGGCCTCTCGGCCCCCTGCTGGTCTTCGCCGCGGTGAACGTACACCGGTCGCAGGGGTGGGGCTCGGCGTTCTACACGCTGCCGACCATCATCGGCTTCCACATCGGAGTGGAGTGGCTCCGTCACCGATGGGAGATCACGGTGAAGCCCAGGCGCTCCACCGAAGATCCAGACGGGGAGCAGACCGACCGGGCCTGACCAGGGCTGGAAGGCGTCCATGCCCCTGCTACGCCGCTGACGCATTGGGGCGTGCCGCGCGTCGGGCTTCACGTGAGACGGCGTCGCTGTACGGGATCGCACCTCTGTGAACGTGACCCGGGCACGGCGAGGGGCCGTGGGATGGGTCATGGCCGCTTCAGGAGAGCCTGGTCGGCAAACAGCAACATAGTTCATATATTCAACACGAAGAAACATATCCCCATATTTCCGCCTATGAACCGAGCGATCTACCTTACTGCGTGAGCAAGTTGGCAAAAGTGAGACGGATTGCATTCAGTTCAAACGTTAAATTGCGGATACATCAGACTCTGAGACTGCTTCCCGAGGTACATCGATAGAGAGGAACCACGACCAGGGAGGACCGGCTTGAATTCGCTCGAAGGGCGCATGCTATGACGGTATATGCGTACCGATGTCCGCATTGCTCTGAAATTGAGGCCAGTTTTCCGATGGGTACCGCACCCGCTGCGGTGCCGTGCCCGGACTGCGGCGCGGTCTCGACGCGGACGTTCTCAGCGCCGATGCTGGCGCGCATTCCGACCGCCGTGTCCAAACAGTTGCAGCGCGCGGAGCGCAGCGCCTCCGAGCCCGAAGTCGTCACGTCCCTGCCGCAGCGCCGTACCAGAGGCGCGGTGGCCATCCATCCCGCCACCCGCCGCCTGCCGCGGCCGTGACCGTCCCGCAGTGCCGAAAGGAATCCAGCCGTGCCAGAGTTGATTTTCCCGCTCGACTCGAAGAAGAAGTTCACCGACCAGGCCAAGATCGGCCACAACCGTTGGCACCCCGAGATCCCGCCTGTGGCACGGGTCAAGCCTGGCGACAGCTTCCGGGTCGACTGCCGGGAGTGGTTCGACGGTGCGATCCACAACGACGACTCCGCCGAGGACATCCGTGACGCTCCGTTGAAGACGGTGCACGCGCTCAGCGGCCCGTTCGCGGTCGAGGGGGCCGAGCCAGGCGACCTGCTGGTCGTGGACATCCTCGACCTGGGGCCCATCCCCCAGGAGGACAGCGGCCCGCTGGCCGGTCAAGGCTGGGGTTACACCGGGATCTTTCCCACCAAGAACGGCGGAGGGTTCCTCACCGAGCAGTTCCCCGACGCCTACAAGGCGATCTGGGACTTCTCTGGCCAGGTCGCCACATCACGCCATATCCCGGCGGTGTCGTTCACCGGCATCACCCACCCCGGGCTCATGGGCACCGCGCCGTCACCGGCACTGCTGTCGAAATGGAACGCGCGGGAGGCGGCGCTGATAGCCACGGACCCGCAGAGGGTGCCGCCGCTGGCCCTGCCTCCCGAGCCCCAGGACGCCATCCTCGGCGCTGTCCCCTCGTCCGAGTTCGACCGGGTCGCGTCCGAGGCGGCCCGCACCGCGCCACCGCGGGAGAACGGCGGCAACCAGGACATCAAGAACCTCACCCGGGGCTCCCGAATCTTCTACCCGGTGTTCGTATCCGGCGCGAACCTGTCGCTCGGTGACCTGCACTTCTCACAGGGCGACGGCGAGATCACCTTCTGCGGTGCCATCGAGATGGGCGGCTTCATCGACCTGCGGGTCGAAGTCATCAAGGGGGGCATGGAGACGTACCGTGTCGGCGAGAACGCCATCTTCATGCCGGGCCGCACAGACCCTCAGTACAGCGAGTGGCTGGCCTTCTCCGGCGTGTCCGTCACCCTGGACGGCGAGCAGCGCTATCTCGACTCGCAGCTGTCCTACCAGCGGGCCTGCCTGCACGCGATCGACTACCTGACGGCGTTCGGCTACAGCCCCGAGCAGGCATACCTGTTGCTCGGCGCCGCCCCGATCGAGGGCCGACTCTCGGGAGTGGTGGACATCCCCAACTCCTGCGCCACCGTCTACCTACCAACCGCAATCTTCGACTTCGACGTCCGCCCCGGCGCATCCGGCCCATTCCGAATCCCGCAGGGCACCAGCGCACCGCGCGCCAGCTTCAACTGAACCACCGGACCGACATCGAAGTCGAGTGCGTGGGACCATCACTGTCAGCAAGGATCAAAAACGCCCCGAACGATGATCGTTCGGGGCGTTTTCGCCACTCAACCAGCAAGATCGCCACCCCGGCCGAGTCAATCGGTCATCGCAGCACGTCCATAACCGAGCTGGTCTACCCAAGCAGATCCGGGCCGTCACCCAGAGCGGCGCCATCGTCACAATCGTAACTACCTGCGGGGAAGCTACGGCGTGGTGTGATCTATTCGCTGCTTCCGCCCCTGTTCGATGCGGACAATGCGGACGATCAGATAGGCCAGTATCAGCGCACCCGCGGCGAAGACGCCTATACGGAGGGCGGGAGCCTGAAGCCCTCCCGCTGCTCCCTTGAACAGGGCGAAGATGCCCGCGTAGAGCAGATAGCCTCGCCCGTCCAACCACAGACGGACACGAGGGATGCCGTTGAGAACCATCAAGCTGAACAGCATGTAAGCAAAAATCAGAAAGAGCGCTGCGGGCGTTGTGGGCGGTTCCAGCAGCAGATAGGCCGCCCCTCCTACGGAACCGACCAGTGCAAAAACAACTGCGGTCACCCGCTGCGGCCTGGATAGAGCGTCGAACCACGAAGAAGGCTGGTCTACAGAACTCACTGCATCAACCTCCCACGAGGAGCAACCCACCACCAGTGGCCGACTCTTCCAATCCGCAGCCACGCGGATAGACACACAGAGGCCCCACCGGAACCCGGTGGGGGCCTCTGATGTGAATCACAATGCAATGGGGGTCCTGCTCATGCCGTCTCGTGATGGAGAGGGTCCAGGGCAAGGAGTTCTTCCTCCGACAGTCGCAGGGAGCCCGCGGCGACATTCTGGACGAGGTGGTCGAGGTCGCCAGTGCCGGGGATGGCCAGCACGTGGGAACCCTGGTGCAGCGTCCACGCCAGCCGGATCTGGGCTGCGCTCACGCCGTGGGCGCGAGCGATGGTGTGTACCTCCGGGCTGTCGGCGGTGGTCGCACCGGCGGTGCGTCCGGCGCCGGCGATCGCGTAGAACGGCACGAACGCGATGCGCTGTTCACCACAGAGGTCCAGGAACTCCTTCTGCTCGGACGATGCGCCGATGCCGTACATGTTCTGGACGCAGACCACCGGCGCGATGGCCTGGGCCTCAGCGAGGTGGTGAGGACGGACGTTGGACAGGCCCAAGTGACGGATGAGTCCGGCCTCGCGCAGTTCGGCCAGCGCGCCGAAGCGTTCGGCGATCGAATCGGTCCCGACGATGCGCAGGTTCACCACGTCGAGGTGGTCGCGGCCAAGCTGGCGCAGGTTCTCCTCGACCTGGCCGCGCAGCTGCTCGGGAGTGGCGTGCGGCAGCCATTGCCCCGAAGGATCGCGGCCCGGTCCGACCTTGGTGGCGATGACGAGGTCGTCCGGGTAGGGGGCCAGCGCCTGGTTGATCAGCTCGTTGGCCGAGCGCAGCGGCGAGAAGTAGAAGGCAGCGGTGTCGATGTGGTTCACGCCGAGCTCGGCCGCGCGGCGCAGCACACCGATCGCCTGGTCACGGCCGCGTGGAACGGCATCGGGTGCGAACGCCTCGCCGTACTGCGGCAGGCGCATCGCGCCGAAACCGACCCGGTTGACCGTCAGGTCGCCGAGCTTCCAGGTGCCCGATGCCGCTGCGGTGATCGTCTGTGAGGTCATGGCGGGATGATCCCCGCGCGATAAGCTGGCCCGCCATTGATTCATACATGCCTGAATCTATTGAGGAGGGGTTGTCCTGGCGGAACTGGCGTTCTCGACGAGCGATCTGGCGCAGGTGCGGTTCGCCGTCTCACCGATGTGGGAGGTCACGCCCAGCTTCCGATTGCTGAGGTCCAGCACTACGCATTCGGTCCACCGATCCTGGGTCGACCAGGTACGGCCGCGCCTGGTGGCCGCCGGACTGGACCGGGGATGGCTCAACGAGTTGATCCCGCCCAGTGGCGGCTACATCCCCGACTTCCTCAACCCGGCCCCCACCGGACCGGCCCCCACCCTGGCGGAAGAGCGGGACGCGATCCAGGCCGCGCCCGCCGACCGGGTACGCCATGACCTCGACCACCTGGCCCGCCACCAGGGGACCCTCGGCCCCCGGCTACGAGCCCTGCGCAACAACCCTCAGGGCCTCCTGGCCAAGGTCGCAGAGGAAGTCGAAACCTACTGGGGACTGGCACTCGCCCCCTACTGGACACGAATCCGAGCAGTCCTGGACGCAGACATCCTCTACCGGGCCCGCCTGGCCGCCGAGCACGGCACCGGCCACCTCCTCAACGACCTGCACACGTCGCTGAGCTGGGATAACAACGCATTACGGATGGCCCGCCGAAAGCAGCCACTGACCCGCACGACGGCAGGCACGGGACTACTGCTGATTCCCTCGGCCTTCACCGGAGCAGGGCTGCGCACCCGAACGACGCCACCGGATCCACCTCAACTCGCCTATCAGGCACGGGGTGTCGGCTCACTCTGGCAGGCACGGCCCGTTACACGGGCCGACGCCCTCTCCGCCGTCCTAGGGCGCTCACGGACCTTGCTGCTGACCGAGTTGGAGATCCCGGCCTCCACCACACAGCTGGCCCACCGCACCGGACTCTCCCTGGCCGGCGTATCCCAGTACCTCACCGCGCTACGTAACGCGGGCCTGGTCAGCGCCCACCGCGCCGGCCGGTCCGTCCTCTACGCACGCACCACCGCAGCCGAAGTCCTTCTCCGAGCCGCCTCCGCCTGACCTCACGTCAACCCCCGAAGGACTTCCGGCGTCGACCACTAAGGACAAGGGCATCACCAGCGGAAACCTCATCAGGAAGACGCCGAAGCAGTCACTCGGCTCATGGACAAGGCCCTGGAGCGCGTCTATCACGAGCCAGCGGAGATCGAGTACATCCGCATGAAGCGGACGCTCGGCCCGGCTGCAAGAGAGCGGCACCCCGACCATGCTCCCGGCGCTTTGGCAGCCTGCCCGAAGCCGGATGGGTCACTAGGCCAGCCTTCTGACGCAGGCTTCTGAGGATGCGGCGAAAGCCTTGGTCATGCAGAGGCCCCCACCGGAACCCAGTGGGGGCCTCTGACCTGGAGCCGCCTTCGGGATTCGAACCCGAGACCCCTTCATTACGAGTGAAGTGCTCTGGCCGACTGAGCTAAGGCGGCGTGCCGTGTCTGTAGGACGTGGCCTACGGCAGTCTACAGGCTTCGCGGGGGTTTGCGCTCCACCACGTCAGTCGATCTTCGGGCAGCGGACACCGTCCTCGGGGACCGTCAGGTTGATCAGGTAGTCGTCAACGATGCGGTCAACGCAGGACGAGCCGCTGCGGTAGGCGGTGTGGCCGTCACCGTCGAAGTCGACCAGAACCCCCGAGGAGAGCTCGCTCGCCAGGGACTTGGCCCACTCGTACGGCGTCGCCGGGTCGCGCTCGGTTCCCACGACCAGGATGGGCGCGGCCCCCGGGGCGTCGATCTTCTCCCTGGGGACCGGCTTGACCGGCCAGTAGGCGCAGGGCAGCGTCCCCCACATGATGTACGGCCCGAACAGGGGGGCGTCCTTGAGCGACTTGCTCGCGGCGGCGGCGAACTCGGCCGAACTGCGCGGGAAAGTGGCGTCGACGCAGTTGATGGCGGTGTTCGCCTCGGTCTGGTTGGCGTACTCCCCGTCACGACCGCGATTGATCAACAGGTCGGCCAGGCGCAGCAGCGTGGTCCCGTCGCCCCGCTGGGCGTCGGTGAGCGCGCGGCGCAGGACCGGCCACGCCTGCCGTTCGTAGAGCGGGGTGGCCAGGCCGAGAACGGTCCACGACTCGCCGATCTCGCGGCTGTCGGTCTTGTTGGTGAGCGGCTGCCGGTCCGCGCGCTTCAGCAGCTCGGTGATCTGTTCCCTGGCGGAGGCGACCGTGCCGTGGAAGGGGCAGTCGGGGGTGGTGAGGCAGTTCTCCAGGAAGGCGTCGAGGGCCACCTCGAAGCCGCGGGCCTGGGTGAGGTTCATCTCCAGCGGGGTGAGCGCGGGATCGACGGCGCCGTCGAGCACCAGGGCGCGCACCCGCTTGGGGAACAGGTCGGCGTAGACCGCGCCGAGTTGCGTGCCGTACGACTTGCCGAGGTAGGTGAGGCGCTCGTCTCCGAGGGCGGCGCGCAGCCGGTCCATGTCCCTTGCCGCGTTTGCGGTGCCGACGTACGGCAGGAGCCTGCCCGAGCGGGCCTCGCATCCGGCGACGTAGTGCCGGGCACCCTCCTCAAGGGCGGTGATCTCCTCGGGACTGTCGGGGGAGCCGTCCAGGCCGGTGTAGTCGTCCAGTTCCTTCGACGACAGGCAGCGGACGGGTGAGGAGCCGCCGACCCCGCGTGGGTCGAATCCCACCACGTCGAACTTTTCCCGTACGGCGTCGCTCAGCACGGAGCGGGCGTTGCGCGCGTACTCGACGCCCGAGGCGCCGGGGCCACCGGGGTTGATCAGGATGGATCCGAGGCGTTTGCCCGTCGCGGGCAGCCGGTTGACGCTGATCTCGATCTTCTCGCCATCCGGTTTGGCGTAGTCGAGGGGCACCGTCAGCTTGGCGCACTCGTAACCCCCGCCACAGGCGGCCCACGAGAGCGAGGGGATCGTCTCGCCGCCACCACCGCGAGCCCCCGAACAGGCCGTAGCGAACAACGCCAGCGCCGCGAGCGCGGCAGCCGTACGGGGGAATCTCACGCCTTCGTCCGCTCTATAGATCAGGCCACAGGATGCACGAGGTGACTGGCGAGTCGGATACCCGCCGGCACATCGTACGCCCGGGGGACGGACGTCGTGGAAGGAGCCGTGTTCGACGGAACGTCCACCGGACGACCGCGCCTGAGCCGCGATGCCCCCGGAAGCCAACACCTGACCGCTTTAACCGGAAATATCCATATTTATGGAAACAAGGGCCACTCTCGGTTCAACCGGGCTGCATTCCATATTGGTATGGGATGTGCCTTGCCACACTGCCCCATACTGATGCCTCGTCCGAGATCAAGCGCAGCAGGCAATCAGAGGACAAGAAGCCAAGAAAACCATGGAAAACATCCCCTTCGAGCGTGCCCTTGTCGTGTCGAGCGACCTGAGAGGCTACGGCCAGGGCACCGACAAACGGCACGAGACCATGCAAAAGACCTTCGTCGACCTACACGAGGCCGCCGCCATACAGGCCGGACTTGACCGTGGGTCCTGGGGGATCCAGCAGGGCGGCGACGGCGAGCTGGCCGTCCTGCCGGCGAGCGAGCCCGATCCCCTCGTCGTCGACCAGTACGTACGGGCACTTCACGAGGAACTCGTGCGACGCAACGCGCCCCTGGCACCCGAGGAGCGGTTCCGGCTCAGGGTGGCGCTCGCCTTCGGCACCGCCTATCCGGCGGCGAACGGATACGCGGGTCAGGCGGTGGTCGAGGCGACCCGGCTGGCCGACTGGGGTCCCCTGAAACGGCTCTTCGGCGACAGCCCGGAGGCGCACATCGTCCTCGTCCTCTCCCAGCGGGTCTTCGAGGACGTGGTGCTCCAGGAGCACACCTCCTACGCGAAGGACGACTTCCACCCGGTCATGGTCCAGGAGAAGGAGCTCTCCGCCCCGGCCTGGATCTGGGCACCGGAAATCACCGCGGCGAAGCTCAACCGCCTTCCAAAAAAGGCGCCCACGGAACCCGGCAAAGGTTCGACCGAAAAGGAAATCCACCTCTCCCAGCGAGCAGAAGTGATCAACAACCTAAACGGGCCCGTCAGGGCGCGTGAGATGAACTTCGGGATCACCCATAAATGACGACGCAGGAGGAGAACCCGCCGCAGGACGAACCGGAGCAGCCCGAGCAGGCGACTGTCGATCTCGACGAGGACGCCCTCGGCCAGACCGCCAACGTGATCAACAACTTCTTCGCCGGGGTCAGCACGCGGCAGGCGAACTTCGGCATGACGGGCGCCCCGGCGGTGCGGTCGGCCGCGGGACGGCTCGATCGTGATGACGTCGAACGCGCCCTCGCGCACTTCGTCAGGCCCGCGGGCTTCGAACGGGCCCGCGCGACGCTGAGCGAGCGGCACCTGGTCCTCCTCGTCGGCGAGGAGGGCATCGGCAAATGGACGAGCGGGGTCGCGCTGCTCTCCGCGACGGGCTTCCAGGACAGGATCACCGTCCTGTCCCCCGGCCTCGACCTGGACGGCCTGCTGGCCACCTCCTACAGGAAGGGCAGGGTCTACTTCGTCCACGACTGGATCGAGGGAAAGGTCGAGAACAGCGTCAGGCGGTTCGGCCTCGACACGCTCGGCACCAGACTGGCGCGGGCCGGAGCGCACCTGGTGATCACCCTCAACCGCGCGGAGGCGCGTCAGGGGTTCGAACCGTTCGAGATCGGCTGGGAGCCACCCGACCCGCTCGAAATGCTTGAGGCCCGCCTCGGCCGTACCCGCCTCACCTACGAGCGGGACGGGCTTCCCGAGGAGGTCACCGCACTACGCTCCCCACGCCAGGTCGTCGAACTGGCCGAGCAGATGCTCAAAGGCCAGCCCCCCGAAAAGATCATGGCCGATCTGTGCGGCGGCACCGTCGCCGGATGGTTCGACGGCATGCCCAAGCGCTCCGAGGTGTTCGCCGTCGCCGCCCTCGCCTTCGCCTACGGCATGCCGGAGCGGATCTTCGAACGCCTTCTGGTACGGCTGACCGCCATCGCCGACGAGGTCGAACGGCAGGGCGCGGAACGTGAGCGCCGCTCCATCGGGGAGGAGCTCCCCCAGAGCCGGAGGCTGTGGAACGACGCCAACCCCCTGGTCCGCCTGTCGACCGACGGCGGGGAGCCCACTGTCGTCTTCCGCAGCCCGCACTACCGGGAGCAGGTGATCCTGCAGCTCTACCGCGTCTACGGATACGGCGTTCTTGAGCCGTTGCGGCAGTGGGTCCGCGAACTGGCCGACGACCTGCCCGAGGTGCAGGTCCAGGCGGCCGCGGGTCTTGCCCTGCTGGCCAGGAAACGTCCCGACGAGGTCAAGGAGTCCTTCCTCGTTCCCTGGGCGGGTGGCCTGGTCAAGGAACGGCTGGCCGCGGCCAACACCCTGTCCCTGATGTGCGCGGACGACACCACCGCGGCCGTCGCCTTCACCACCGCGCTGGGCTGGGTCGAGAACGCGGGACAGCCCCAGGCGATGACCGCGGCGCTCGCCTTCGCCGGTGGCCTGGCCATCCGCTACCCGGGTGAGACGGTCGACTGGCTCTGGTACCTGTCGCTCCGTGGCGTCCGGGTGAGCGACGTCGCCCAGCGAGCCCTGACGCTCATGTTCCAGGCGGCGGCGGAGCGGGACTCCGAGGCGTCGACCGCGCTCAGGCTGCTCGTCATGCACCTCGAACGTGACCTCGGCGAGGGCATGGAGCCGCAGAAGGCCAGGCGGGCCCTGCGGGCCGTACTCGGCGTGCTGACGGCCGACCGGCTGGACAGGGAGGAGTCGCTCATGGCGTGGCTGCTGCTGTCCCAGCCCGACAGCGCCGAGGCGATCGGCACCCTGTGGGCTTGGACACTGCACAACGCCTACCACCGTTCTGACGCCGTGCGGGCGCTGTGCCGTACTCTGCGCCACCTCGGAGAGCAGGACGGGGCCCTGGCGGCCGCGGAGGCGCTCGGCTCCGCGGTGTGGTCCGTCCTGCCCGAGGCCGTCGCCCTGCTGGTCAGGCGCTCGATCGACCGCGCGTGCGCGGAAAGGCGCGTGCGGCGGGACTCCCCTCCCGCGAAGCAAGTCGTCCTCGCCCTGCTCAACGCGGGCGCCCGGCGAATTTCCTCTTGATCCCAAGGAGACACCGATGTCCACTCTGCGTGGCTATCCGATCGTCGAAGAGCGCTCTCTCCAGCCTCCCCAGCGCCGACTGGGTTTTCTCGTACGGCGCGACCTGGCCGAACTCCCCGAGACGCCGGTGGGAACCGTCCTCGTCTTCGCCGTGAACGGCGCCTACAAGGCCTACACCGAAGGCGCGCACCTCAGGGGTTCCGAGGAGGCCGTCGTGCGCGCGAAGTCCGTGAGCGTCGTCTACCTGCGCAGCCGCCAGGTCATGGCCGGCATCGAGATCCCGTCCCAGGACATGGGGTACGGCTTCCAGGTGCAGGCGACCTTCACCTGCAGGGTGAGCGACCCCGAGGCGGTGGTCGCCTCCGGCGTCGAGGACGCGGCGACGATCCTGAGAGACCACCTCCGCGACGACGCGGGACTCATGCGGCTCGGAGTGACCAGACCCGTCGAGGAGGTGCACCTGCTGTCGGTCGAGGTCGCCAGCCGGGTCCGCGCCTACCTGGAGTTCTGCCCGCCCCGGCTGGACGGGGTCGACGTCACCCTGGTCAACGTCGCGCTCCTGCCGCCGAACGACATCCTCGCCCACGGCCAGAACATCAAGCAGCTCAAGTGGACCGGAGAGATCAAGGAAATGCAGTGGGCCATCGAGAACCGCGACGTCGCCAGGATCGAGGAGATCTTCAAGCGGGGAGCCGAGGCGACCACGGCGTTCGGCGTGAGCCGCGAGCAGCTGATGATGACGGACGCCGTGGGCATCACCCGCGAGGCGCAGGAGAACCGGATGCGGTCGCTGTCCGACCTGTTCAACCGCCTCCCCGAGGGAACGCTGGACTTCCTGCCCATCGACACCCAGGGGCTCATCAACAGGGTCATGACCTCGATCATCGGGGAGTCCCCCTTCGTCGAGGCCTCCGGGGACCGTCTCGAACTCGGGGAGGGCAGGCCGGGAGACGGGGACGAGAAGCCACGCAGGATCGGCCTGGAGGACCTCGATGACTGAGGCTCGGGGGCGGCGTGCCGTCCGCTTCGACCTGGGAAGACGGCTACGGGTCCTGGCGGGGGTCAACGAGGAGGTCCTCGACCAGGTTCCGCTTGAGCGGACCCGTTACGTCGGCCTCGGCGGGGTGATCCTGGGCACGGCGGTCATCGCCGGGATCTCGATGTGGTTCGCGCTCGGCCAGGTCATGGGAAGCGTCCATCCCGGGATGGTCGTCCTGGCGCTGGGCTGGGCGCTCGTCGTGCTCAACCTGGACCGGTGGCTCGTCTCGACGGTGACCGGCATGTGGCAGCGCAGGATCATGATGCTGTTCCCCCGGCTGCTCGTCGCCATGGTGCTGGGCTCCATCGTCGCCGAGCCCCTGGTCCTGCGGGTGTTCGAGACCGCCGTGGTCCAGCACGTCGCGGACGGGCGGGAGGCCGCCCGCAGCGCCGAGAGAGCCCTGCTGACCAGGTGCAATCCCATGACGGGCGCACCGTCGGGAAGTGGATGCGAGAACGCCAGGCTTCTGGTGTCGAGCGCGTCGGCGGACGAGGCGGAGATTTCCGACCTGGAGAAGGACGCGGCGAGGCTGCAGCAGCGGGTTGACGACGCCCACGGGGAGTACCGCAGGCTGAAGGACCAGGCGAGCGCCGAGTGCGTGGGCAAGAAGATCGCGGGGGTGACCAGCGGCAAACGCGGGGTCGGCCCGCTCTGCAGGCGTCTTGAGGCCGCGGCGAGGAGCGCCAGGTCCCTCAGCGATCTGGACGGAAACACCGAGAAGCTCCGCGAGCTGCGAGAGCGCATCTCCGCGCTGCGCGCCCCGCTGGCCGCCAAGCGGGGCGACCTTGGGAAGAGGATCCAGGCCGCGATCGACGAACGGCTGGCCGCGATGCCCGCGGGGAACGCCCCCATCGGGATCATGGAGCGGATGCGGGCCCTGCACGAGATCTCTTCGGAGAACACCTACCTGTTCGCGGCGAGCTGGCTGTTCCGTCTCTTCCTGGTGCTCATCGACTGCCTGCCCGTCCTCGTCAAGCTCATAGGAGGCACGACCACCTACGACCGCATGGTGGAGCACGCCAACCGCATGGGGGAGAGGGTCCACGAGAAGCGGGTTCAGTTCGACGCGGACGCACAGGTCGGAGAGCTGGAACTCGACGCCTACGCCAGGGCCGAGGAGCGCAGGAAGCGGCGCCAGCTCATCGAGTTGGACGGCCAGGCCGCCGACGCCGAGGCGCGGGCCCGCAGGGAGGAGCTGATGAACCGGCGGACCGAGGAGCTGAACCGCCAGAGCAGGAGCGGGACCCGCGTCAACGGAAGTCGTCCGGACGTCGGCATGACCGGCGCCTTCCGGTGATCGTCTCCGGCTGACGCCCCCGGCTCACACGCCGGGGGCGTCTCCGTAGGCGGCGTCGTGCTGTTTTCTCGGGGAGCAGACGGAGGCCGAAGGGCAGGCGCAGCGGCGTCCGCCGTCGTCGAGACGGACGACCACCGAGTCGGAGGGGACGTTGCGCCCGACCACGGTTCCCGCGCCCTCGGGGGTCTCCACCTTCGCCCCGACCCGGGGCATCCTGCTCTGCGCCTCGGTGTAGAGGGGGTGCTCGTACTTCAGGCAGCACATCAGCCGTCCGCACGCCCCGGCGATACGCATGGGGTTGACCGGAAGGTCCTGGTCCTTGGCCATCCGCACCGAGACCGGTTCGAAGTCCTTCAGGAAGGTCGCGCAGCACAGGTCACGGCCGCAGGGGCCGATCCCGCCCTGGATCCGGGCCTCGTCGCGGGGGCCGATCTGGCGTAGCTCTACCCGGGCACGAAGGTTCCTGGCCAGGTCACGGACGAGAAGGCGGAAGTCGACCCGGTGCGGAGCAGAGAAGTAGACCGTGTAGACGTTCTCCGTGTCGAGATAGTCGACACCGACGACCTTCATGGGCAGTTCGTGCCGTCTGATCAGCCGTTTCGCGACGCTCCGCGCCTCGGCCCGCCGACGTCTGTTGGTCTCGTCGCGGGTCAGGTGCTCCTCCCCGGCGAGACCCGCGCACACCGGCAGGCCGTCGATCTCCTCACTCGTCCACTGCGGCGCCCAGACGCACTCGGCGACCTCGGGCCCGGCATCGGTGGGCACGAGCACCTTGTCGCCGATCTTGGGGCTGTGGCCGCCGGGATCGAGGTAGTACAACCGGCCGTATCGGGTGAAGCTCACGGCCATGATCATGCTCATATGGCTCCAGGCGGCTGGGAGTACGGCTAAGCGCCCACGCCAGCCACCCTACGCGTCACGACCGTCCCTGGGGACTCCCAAAACCCGGCTTACCTGCCCCTGACTGCCACCGGACACACGGTTCGTCGTCGTCCCCGAAGAACATGCGGATGACGATCGACCTCAAGGATGTGCGTTCGACGAGACAAGCGATGTCGGCGGCCTGGGTCACCCCGGGCAGCTTACTCACGGCTTCGAGCAGCGCCGTCCGGTCCGCTCCTGGCCTGACCTGGATGGTGAAGCTATCCGACATATCCGTGATTTTCACGACCTGCAGAAGTTCAGGGTTTTTGTCGTTATACGTTCGCCGGAAGTCCTCGTAGGCCGTCCGTTGGTCCGTGAAGAAGACGCTCTCCACCTCGGACCGGTTCTGGAGGGCCGCCTGGACATCGGCCTTCCCCTTCTCCGTGACCTTCCCATCCGCGCACCCGGAGTACAGAGCCGTGTCACCGCTGGCACACAGGAAGACCCTGATGCCTGGTGTGCCGGACTCACCCTGAGTCCCGACGGACATGGCGATGACCTCGCTCCCGTCGGAAGAGGCCAGAACAGAGGCGAGCCGTACCGTCAGCAACACGGCGACGAACGCGGCGGCCGCGGTTGCCGCGATGGGAACCGTCCACCGCCTGCGGCGAGGCACAGGCACGGTCAGCGGGCGGATGTCCACGGCGGTCGAGGCCGCGGCGGACAGGGCGTCACGCAGGCGGTTCTCCGTCTCGGTCATGACTGTTCTCCAAGCGTCCTGGCGAGGGCGGCCAGCCCACGCGCGATGGTCGACCTGACCGTGCCCGCCCCCACGCCCATGACCTCCGCGATCTCCGCGTCCGGCAGGTCGAGGTAGTAGCGCAGCGTGAGCGCCTCCCGCTGCCGCCTGGGCAGCCTGAGCAGGGCGAGGAGCACCTCGCGGCGTTCCTCGCCGAGCAGCGCCGCGTGTTCCGCCGACCAGACCGGCGGCTCGTACGGCACGGCCCGCCGCCACGCCACCGCCCTGCGCCGCAGCACGGAACGACAGCCGTTGAGCACCGCGGAACGAACGTAGGCCAGCGCCTTCCCCGGGTCGCGCAGGCGGCGTCTGCCCGCGTGGGTGCGGGCGAACGCCTCCTGCACGACGTCCTCGGCCGTGGCCTGGTCGCCCACCACCAGCAGCGCGAGCCGTACCAGCCCGAGATGGTCGTCGGCTCTCCATGGGAGAGCAGTTCGGTCTTCACATCACAGAGACGCCCCGGGCCGGGAGCCGCTGCGCCGACCACACGGAAACCTCAGCGCGTGAGGTCGGTGAAGGTCCGCTCCCAGCGGTCGGAGATGGTGGAGATGTCGTACTTCTCGGCTGTCAGCAGGGCGTTGGCCGCCATCCTGTGCCTGCCCTCCTCGTCGTCGATCATCGCCAGCAGCCCCTCGGCCAGGGCGTCCACGTCGTCGGGCGGCACCAGCAGCCCGTCGTGACCGGAGGTGATGATCTCCCGAGGACCCCGGGGACAGTCGAAGCTGACCACCGGGACGCCACAGGCGAACGCCTCGATGATCGTCATGCCGAAGCCCTCGAAGCGGGAGCTGACCGCGTGGATCGAGGCCTTGGCCAGCTCGCCCTCGATGTCGTCCGTCGGCCCCATGAACATGACGTTGTTGTGCAGACGCAGCTTGACGGACGTCTTCATCAGCTTGTCGGCGACCCGGCCCTCGCCGTAGATGCGCAGCTTCCAGTCGGGGCGCTTCCTGATCACCTGGGCGAAGGCCTTCAGCAGCCGGTCGTAACCCTTGACCGGGACCAGCCTGCCCGCGGCCAGCACGATCCGGTTGTCCTGCTTCGAGCGCGGGCGCGGCCCTCCGGCCAGGCCGTTGCCGATCGTGTAGACCCGGGTCCTGGCCTCGCCGAGCATGGCGCGGTAGTCACGCTCGTCGGCCTCGGTGAGGGTGACGACGGCGTCCAGCCGGGGATACCACTGCCGGATCTCCTCGAAGATCCCCGGCTTGTGCGCCTCGAAGTGCAGGTGTTCCTGGGCGATCGTCACGACTCCCCTGCGGGCGAACCTGGCGGCCATGATGTTCAGCCCGGCCCTGGTGGTGACGAGCACGTCGGTGCGCAGCCGCCGCAGCTCCCGCCTGAGCACCTCGTCGCTCCACGCGGTGAAGGAGGCGTAGGCGCGCTCCTCGGGGTGCACGAGCGCGCTCTCCTGCGCGCTCAACCGCTCCGCCTTCCTGGTGTACGGCCAGCGCACCCGCGCCCCGGGCCGCAGGTCCACCAGCGAGCGCAGCCTGACCTTCTCCCCCAGCGGCAGGAACGGCCGGTCGGCGTGCTGGAAGACGCTGATCACCTCGACGTCATGCCGTTCGGACATCTCGGTCGCCAGGTCGAAGGTGGCACGGATCGTGCCGCCCATGCCGTACGCGTTGAGGATCAGATAGGAGACCCTCACGCGGCCTCCTCCTCAACGCTGAGCGCGACGGCCAGGCTGTCGCTGTCGGTGTAGTACGGCCTGACCCTGATCTGGCCCACGTGCTGGGCGGGGAAGCGCACCTTGGCCTTCTTCTCGGCCACGTCGTCCAGGCGGGCGGCCAGCGGCAGCCGTACGCCGTCGACCTCGGCGTGCAGGTCCCAGAAGACGCGCTTGCGCGCCTGGCCGTCGGCCATCGGCTCGATCAGGACGCTGCCGCCGAAGCGCCGCCCCCCGAAGGTGGCGGGCCCGCTCACCGGCTCGGCTCCCTTGCGCGGCACGGCCACAAGCCTGGCCGCCCCCTCGTACGGCGCGCCGTAGGCGACCAGGCCCTCGACCTCGATCACCCCGCCGTCGGCGACAACCCCGGTCACCTCGACGTACGGCTCGACCTCGCGGACGGTCAGGGCGAGAATTCCGGCCGATGTCCGGAAGGCCCTGATCTCCCGGTCACGGGGGGTTCCCGCGTAGGCGATCAGGTCGTCGAGGGAGAAGCCGGGGTCGTCGGTGGCGAGCGGCTCCCCCCGGTGGGAGGCCAGCCAGATCCCGGCCCGCAGTCCTGTCAGGTCTGTCCCGGAACGTTCCTCCCCTGTCTCCGCGTGCCGCAGGACGACCTCCGTGTCATCGGCCGGTTCCGGCCACTCGATGCGCAACGTGTCGTCGTCTCTCACGCGGCTGGTGACGGCTCGCCGGCCCCCTGGCACCGTCACACTCCTCCGCGATCCCATGCTGACCAAGATTCCCCCGGTCCTTCCCTGTCCATCCCCGTCGAACAGGACACAGTTCGGTAGTTTTATAACGAATGCATCGAAATTCGCTGGGAATTCTAACGATGCACACCCCAACTTTGAGGGGAATTAGCCAGGAATGGTTCCACTCGATGTGAAACATGCCCCTCACCAGGCGATACGCACTCCTGTTGGCTCCCGAACCCGCAGCAACATCCGGTAACCATCCGTTCCGACGGTCCCGATCTCGTCACCCCGCAGTACCAGTGGGTGATCACCGGAGGCGTCCCCACCCAGCAGCCGGAGGCCCGAGGTCCCGTCCCGGTGGAGCACCTCGGTCTGCCCGCCGTCCCCGGCGTCGAACCGCACGATCACCCCGGTCCCCTTCCCATCCGAGTGAACCGGACCGAGCGCCGCCGTGAACGACCGGCCGTCGGCACTGATCCGCACTCCGTGCATCCCCATGGGCACGTCCGAAGCCGCCCGCAACTCAACCCGCCGCGCCGCACCGAGATCGCCGCCCCCGGTCCCCGTGCCGACTGCCCCGACATCAAGCACCCACACCTCCGGAATGCCGGACTTAACCCCAAAAACACCCCTCCATGCACTCACCGTCCCTTCCGGCACCTCCCGCCCATCCACCGCCGACAGGGAAACCTCCACACCCGTCCGCTGAAAAGCAACAAACCGCCCGTCCCCGGTCACCGAGAGACGGCTGACCATCCCCTCACGGTGTGAGGCGAAGACCCGGCTGCCCCCGCCCGCCAGGTCGGTCACCCCCAGCCGCTCGACGCCGTTCGCACCGGCCCCGGGACACCGCGACAGGCCGTAGGCCAGCCTCGCGCCGTCCGCGCTGACCGCCATGGAGACCGGCCTGGTTCCCTCCGGCAGCTCGACCGTGAGCGGCTCCGCCCGCGCCACCTCGCCACCGGGGCCGAGCCGTACCCTGAAGAACCGCGTCGCGCACGCGTCCGCCGACGCCGAGACGTAGAAGCCGTCCCTCGCCGAGGCCAGCAGTCCGAAGCGCAGCCCCGCCTCGGGCACCGGGAACCTGCCCGTCTCCTGACCCGTGTCCGAACGCCGGAACACGACGTCGTGCTCGTCCCCCACGGCGAAGTACTCCGGCGCCCGCCCCACGGCGACCACTCCCACCCCAACCGTCATCGCGGCCGCCGTCACGACCACCGCCCCCGCCGCTGTCACGGCCGCCAGCACCGGTGCCCACCATCCGGTACGGCGCGCCTCGGGGAAGGGGGGCACCTCGCCCACGGTCTCCCCGACCGCCCCGGCCGCGTCCCGCAGCCTGGCGACGACCCTCTCCTCGGCGGCGTTCACCGTTCCTCCTCCAGCAGACGGCCGAGCGCGCCCAGCGCCCGGTGGGTTGTCGACTTGACCGTCCCCCGGCCGACCCCCATGGCCTGGGCGGTCTCCTCCTCGGACAGATCCGCGTAGAACCGCAGCAGAAGCACCTCGCGCTGCCGGGTAGGCAGACGCCGCAGCGCCTCCATGACGGCCCTGCGCTCGTCGCCGAGCATCGCCGCCGACTCCGCCGACCAGACCGGCGGCTCGTAGGTCCCGGCGAACCACGACGGCAGCCGCCTGCGCCGCAACACACTGCGCGCGTTGTTCAGTACGGCGCTGCGAAGGTAGACCAGCGCCTTGGCCGGGTCCCGCAGCCCACGGAAACGGCGGTGGAGGCCGAGGAAGGCGTCCTGGACCACGTCCTCGGCTGACTCACGGTCGCCGAGTATGACCAGGGCGAGGCGGGTCAGGCCGAGGGCGTGGTTGGCGTAGAGGTCGCCGACCGTCTCGGCGTGTTCAGGGCGCCCCAGGTGCAGCGTCTCGACCCGCATGCCCAAGAGACGTGGAAACCGCCCCCGGGTTGCTTACAAATCCCGAAAAATCCGACCCAACCGCGAAAAATCAAAAAAAGTCAGCCCGGGCGCCGCAGCGACAGCGTCATCGCCTCGACGGCCATCTGGGGGTTGACGTTGGCGGCCAGCCGTTCCCGGCACCGCATGATCGCGTCGATCCTGCGCAGGGTGTCCTCCGGCGTCGAGGAGCGGGCCAGCCCCTCGATCTCGTTCCCCCGGTCCTCGTTGGCCAGCTCGACCCGCGCCCCGAACTGTACGGCCAGCACGTCCCGGTAGAACGCGACCAGGTCGAGCAGCGCCGTGTCGATGACGTCGCGCTTCGTCCTGGTGGCCCGGGACTTCTGCCGGTCCTCCAGGTCCTTGAGCGCGCCCGCCCCGCCCCGGATGAGGCCCTTGTTGAGCCCCTTGCCTGAGGAGCCCTCGCCGTAGATCTTCCGTAGTTCGGTGACCTCGGACTCGTTCAGGACCGCGGTGACCGCGGCGGCCTCCTCCTCGGCGGTCTTCACCAGCCGTTCGGCGGCCGTGACGCACTCGGCGACCCCGGTCAGCGACCTGGGGATGGACAGCACCGCGTCGCGGCGCTTGCGCGCCTCCTCGTCCAGCGCCAGCCTGCGGGCCCGGTCGATGTGCCCCTGGGCGGCCCTGGCGGCGAACTCCGCCATCGCGGGCGGCACGTTCTCGCGGGTGGCCAGCACGTGGGCGACCGCGGCGGTCGGCGGGGTGACGAGCGTGACCTGACGGCAGCGCGACCTGATGGTGATCATCATGTCGTCGGGGGCGGGCGCGCACAGCAGCCAGACGGTCCTCGGCGGCGGCTCCTCGATCGCCTTGAGCAGCGCGTTCGACGCACCCTCCGTGGCCCGGTCGGCGTCCTCGAACAGCACGACGCGCCAGCGGCCCAGGGTCGGCGCCCCGGCCGCGCGCAGGATGAGCTGACGGGTGTCCTTGATGCCGTAGGACAGCCCCTGGGGCCGGACGATCTCCAGGTCAGGGTGGGAGCCGATGGCCACCTGGTGGCACAGGTCGCAGTGGCCGCAGCCCTGGTCGGGACAGAAGAGCGCGGCGGCGAAGGCCCTGGCGGCCTCCTCCCTGCCCGAGCCGGGTGGACCGGTGAACAGCCACGCGTGGGTCATCCCCGCCCCGCGCCCACCCGCGAGGATTTCGGCCCCCGCCGCGGCGGCGCGGCGCAGCGTCAGGGCCGCCTGCTCCTGCCCCACAAGATCATCGAAGACACCCACGTCATCAACCTACCGCCGGGAAGCCGGGGCTCAGTCGCGGATGACGGGGATGGTGCCGGTGGCGTCCTCCGCCTCCTGCGGCACCGGGTCGGGCATGATCTCGCGCATCCGGTCGTGGATGATCTGGGAGATCCGATCCTGGGGAAGCGTCCCGTCGACGACCAGATAGCGCTCGGGCTCGGCGGCGGCCAGCGCGCGGAACTCGCGCCGCACCCGCTCGTGGAACTCCAGCGGCTCCGACTCGATCCGGTCGGCGGCCCCGCCGAGCCGGGCGAGGCCGACCGAGGGCGGGGTGTCGATGAGCACGGTCAGGTCGGGGACGAGGCCGCCCGTCGCCCACCTGTTGAGCCGCTCCACATCCGCCGGGTCGAGCGCCCTGCCCGCCCCCTGGTAGGCCAGCGAGGAGTCCACGTAGCGGTCGGAGATCACCAGCGAACCCCTGCCGAGGGCCGGGCGGATGACCTTCTCCACGTGCTCGGCCCGGTCCGCGGCGTACAGCAGGGCCTCCGACCTCGCGGAGAGCCCCTGGTGCACGGCGTCGAGCAGGATCGCGCGCAGGCGCATGCCGACCTTGGTCGAGCCAGGCTCCCTGGTCTGCACGACGTCGAAGCCCTGGTCCCGCAGCCAGATCGCCAGCAGCCGGGACTGGGTGGTCTTGCCCGAGCCCTCGCCGCCCTCGAACGCGACGAACATCCCCCTGGGGTGCTCGTCGCTGTCCGGCACCGGGCTGGTGTGCCCGCGCAGCGCCGCGACCAGGTCGCCGAGGACCGACATGCCGGGCCGGTCGTCCATCTGCCGCAGCGCGAGGAGACCGACGGTCACCGCGAGCAGCGCCCCGATCAGCAGCACCAGGTTGGAGCCGTCGAACATGTAGACCGTCTCCCCACGGAAGACGAACCCGTGGGTGCCGAACAGACCGGCCAGCGTCGGCACGACCGCGACGACCAGCAGCAACGTCACCCTGGCCAACGACTGCAGGAACGAGAACGTACGGCCCCGCAGCCCGTCCTCGACCTCAAGACCGATCATGGTGTAGCCGATGATCCAGGCGGTTCCCGCGCACGCCCCGAGAAGCGTCGTGAGCATGACGACGATCGCCAGGTTGTGCACCAGCGCGACCGCGGCCAGCACCACCCCGGCCCCGATGATCGACAGCCCGAACAGCCTGCGCCGGGACAGCTCCCGCAGCATCCGGGGACCAAAGAACATGCCCGCGGCCATCCCGAGGAAGACCGCGCCGAACACCACGCCGTAGGCCGGGTCTCCCCCGCCGAGCGCCCGCACGTAGAGCTTGGCCACCCCGACCACCGCGCCCCCGGCGGCGAACGCGCCGATCATGCCGATGATCAGGCCGCGAACCAGCCGGTCGCGCCCGACGAAACGCCAGCCGTCCACGATCTGCCGCAGCACCGAGGGTGTGGAGACCCTGGCGGCCGGGGAGGTCGCCCCGGTCTTCGGGATCTCCTTGAGGGTGAAGATGATGACGGCCGAGACCAGGTAGGCCAGGGCGTTGACGAACAGCGCCAGCGAGGTGTCCCTGGCCGCGAGATAGGGCACGAAGGCGCCCAGCAGGTCGGTGACCACGGACAGCAGGGCGAACAGCAGCGCCGCGACCGGGGCCGTGCCGTACGTGACGAGCAGGTTGAGCTGGTTGGCCGCCTCAAGGCGCTCCTTGGGCACCAGGTTCGGCACCGTGGCGTCCTTGGCCGGAACCCAGAACAGGTTGACGCACTCGACCAGGAACGTGGCGATGATGATCCACTGGTAGTTGCCGACCAGCGGAATCGACAGCACCAGCGCGAAGCGCGTCACGTCGGCCACGACCATCGTCAGCCTGCGGTCGAACCGGTCGGCGAAGGCACCCGCGAGCGGGCCGAGCAGGATCGCCGGGAGCATCTTCGCCACGAAGACACCACCGATCGCGAAGCTCTGGATCCGGTAGCCCGACCCGGCCGTGAGGTTGCCCGCCAGGGCGGTCAGCGCGATGAGGTTGAGCCAGTCGCCGAGACTGCACACCGCCATGGCCGTCCACAGCTTGCGGAACGGCGCGTTGGCCAGCACGTGGGGAGGCTTGCGACGTGCGGTGTTCCGGCCAGGGGTGGTCATGATGTCAGCGTATCCAGGTGTTCGCCGGGCGGGGGAGGACACGGGACCGGGCGAAACGCCGGGCCGTCCGTCGCACGAGGTTATTACGTACGGCCCGGCCCGCGCAGCGGTCGTGACAGGAAATCACCCTCCCGGGCGCAGTTCGAGAAGGGTGATCTCCGGCGGTGCCCCGACCCTGACCGGCGGCCCCCAGAAGCCCGCTCCCCTGGTGACGTAGACCTGGGTGCCGTCCACCTCGCCGAGGCCGGAGACCAGCGGCTGCTGGAGCGGGACGATCAGGTTGAAAGGCACCATCTGCCCGCCGTGGGTGTGCCCGGACAACTGCAGGTCCACCCCATATTTCGCCGCCTGTACGGCCTGCACCGGCTGGTGAGCGAGAAGGACGGTCGACCGCGCCGGGTCCCGCCCGCCGAACGTCCGCTCGAAATCAGGACCGCGCCCACCCGCGCTCCCCGTCACGTCGTCGACCCCCGCCAGATCGAGTACGGCTCCCGCGTGGGCGATCTCCACGCGCTCGTTCCTCAGCGGACGGACCCCCAGGTCGCGAAGCTCCTCGACCCACTCGTCGGGACCGTTGGCGGTGTAGTACTCGTGGTTGCCGATGACGAAGTAGGAGCCGTAGCGCGACTCCAGGCTCCGCAGCGGCCTGGCCAGCGGCCCCAACTCGGCGACCGTGCCGTCCACCAGGTCACCCACGATCGCGACCACGTCGGCCTGGAGGCCGTTGACCATCCGGACGATCCGCTCGGTGTGCCCGATGCCGGTGAGCGGGCCGAGGTGGATGTCGCTGACCACGGCGAAGCGCAGCCCGCCGAGGCGCGGGTCGAGGCCGGGCAGCGTCACGCTCACCCTCTCGATCACCGGGTCGCCGAGAGCCGTGCGCACCCCCGTCCCGACCGTGACGAGCGCCCCTGCCCCGGCGACGGCGGCAGCCGTACGGGCCACGAAGTCCCGGCGGTTCAGCCCCTCCTCACGGGGTTCGGGAGCTCCGACGGGGACAAGAACCCGAGTCCTCCGTCGCAGTACGGCCAGCGCCACCGCCCGTGGCACCTCAAGCAGCACGAGGAAGACGGCCAGGTAGTACATCACCGCGAGCCACAGGAACCCCGGCCACACCAGGACGCGGCCCCAGTCGCTGTGGGAGCCGACGAGCGTGAGGGGGATGAGCGCGCCCAGCACGACCGTCGCCCAGGTCAGCACCCTGCGCAGCGGTCCCGGGGCCGTGGTCGCCCTGACGAGACGGCGCCACAGGTAGTAGTGGACGAGGGTGGTCATCAGGACGATCAGCACCACGAAGCCCATCGCCGCCACGACTCGCTTTCTTCCGCGCCCGCTCGCCGTACCCGGCTCGTCTCCAAGAACGCCCGCGAACCCGGATGCGTTCCGTGAGAACGGCGAAAAAAACACCCGGGATCCCGAAAAATCGGGACCCCGGGCAGTAGTGAACGTCAGGCCTTGGCCTTCGCCCTGGAAGTGGTGCGCTTCTTGGGGGCCGGGCCACGGGCACGACGGTCGGCGAGCAGCTCGGCGGCACGCTCCGTGGTGATCTGCTCGACCTCGTCACCCTTGCGCAGGGAGGCGTTGGTCTCGCCATCGGTCACGTACGGGCCGAAACGCCCTTCCTTGACCACGATCGGCTTCTTGGAGACCGGGTCCTCGCCCAGCTCGCGCAGCGGGGGCGCCGCGGCGGCCCTGCCCCTGCCACGGGCCTTGGGCTGGGCGAACAGCTCCTTGGCCTGTTCCAGGGTGACCGTGAACATCTCCTCCTCGGACGCCAGAGAGCGGGAGTCGGTGCCCTTCTTCACGTAGGGACCGAACCTGCCGTTCTGCACGGTGACCGCCTGGCCGTCGAGCTCACCCAGGTTCCTGGGCAGCGAGAGCAGCCGCAGGGCGTCGTCCAGGGTGACGGTGTCCAGGGTCATGGTCTTCAGCAGCGACTCGGTGCGCGGCTTGGGCGCGTCGGCCTTCTTCGTCCGCTTCTTTCCCTCGGCGGGAGGTTCCTCGACCTCGGGAAGGATCTCGGTCACGTAGGGGCCGTAGCGACCGTCCTTGGCCACGATCAGATTGCCGGTGACCGGGTCCTTGCCCAACTCCCTGGCCCCCGAGGGACGGGCGAACAGCTCCTCGGCCATCTGCGCGGTCAGCTCGTCGGGGGCGAGGTCCTCGGGGACGTTCACCCTGGCGCCGTCACGGTCGAGATACGGACCGTAGCGGCCGACCCGGATCATGATGTCGGTGCCCCGGATCGGGAAGGAGCTGATCTCCTTGGCGTCGATCTCCCCCAGCTCGGTGACCAGGACCTTCAGTCCCTCGTCGTCGTCAGAGCCGTAGTAGAAACGCCGCAGCTCGGGCACCCGCTCGGCCCTGTCGTTGGCGATGTCGTCGAGGACCTTCTCCATGTCGGCGGTGAAGTCGTAGTCGACGAGGTGCCCGAAGTGCTGCTCCAGCAGGTTGACCACCGCGAACGCCAGGAAGGACGGCACCAGCGCCGTGCCCTTCTTGAAGACGTAGCCGCGGTCCAGGATCGTTCCGATGATCGAGGCGTAGGTCGAGGGACGGCCGATCTCCCGGTCCTCAAGCTCCTTGACGAGCGAGGCCTCGGTGTAGCGCGCGGGCGGCTTGGTCGCGTGCGCCAGCACGTTGAGCTCGGCCGCGGTGAGACGGTCGCCCTCGGCCAGGGTGGGCAGCCGCTTCTCGGAGTCGTCGCGGTCGGTCGCCGGGTCGTCGGCCCCCTCGACGTAGGCCTTCAGGAAGCCGTGGAAGGTGATCGTCCGGCCGGTCGCGGAGAACTCGACCTGCTCACCCGAGCTGGAGGTCCCCTTCACCTTGACGTTGATCGACTCGCCGACCGCGTCCTTCATCTGGGAGGAGACGGTCCGCTGCCAGATCAGTTCGTACAGCCGGAACATGTCGCCGGTCAGCCCGGTCTCCCCGGGGGTGCGGAACTCCTCACCCGAGGGACGGATCGCCTCGTGCGCCTCCTGGGCGTTCTTGACCTTGCTCGCGTAGACCCTGGGCTTGTCGGGCACGTAGGCGGCGCCGTACAGCTTGATGGCCTGGCTGCGGGCGGCGGCGACGGCGGTCTCCGACAGCGTGATGCTGTCGGTTCGCATGTAGGTGATGAAACCGTTCTCGTACAGGCGCTGGGCGACCTGCATGGTGGACTTCGCGGAGAAGCCCAGCTTCCTGCTCGCCTCCTGCTGCAGCGTCGTCGTCCTGAACGGCGCGTACGGCTTGCGGGTGTACGGCTTGCGCTCGACCGAGGCGACCGTGTAGGCCGTACCGGCCAGCCTGCCCGCCAGCGCCCGCGCGGCCTCCTCGTCCAGGTGGAGGGCACCGGCGGTCTTGAGCGTGCCGTTGCTGGCGAAGTCGCGTCCCTGCGCGACGCGCTTGCCGTCCACGCCGGTCAGCGCGGCGGTGAACTCGTGGGGAACCTCGTCACGGCCGGTGTCGAACAGCGCCTGCAGGTCCCAGTAGCTGGCGCTGGTGAACGCCAGGCGCTCGCGCTCGCGCTCGACGACCAGCCGGGTCGCCACGGACTGCACCCGTCCTGCGGACAGCCGAGGCTTGACCTTCTTCCACAGGACGGGGCTGACCTCGTAGCCGTAGAGGCGGTCGAGGATGCGCCGCGTCTCCTGGGCGTCGACAAGCCGCAGGTTCAGGGCACGCGGGTTGGCGACGGCCTCCAGGATCGCCCTCGGGGTGATCTCGTGGAAGACCATGCGGTGGACCGGGACCTTGGGGTTGAGCACCTCGCGCAGGTGCCAGGCGATCGCCTCGCCCTCGCGGTCCTCGTCGGTGGCGAGGTAGAGCTCGTCGGCGTCCTTGAGCAGCTGCTTGAGCTTGCTCACCTGGGCCTTCTTGTCGGGGTTGACGACGTAGAGCGGCTCGAACTCATGGCTCACGTTGACGCCCAGACGGGCCCACGACTCGCCCTTGTACTTCTCCGGGATGTCGTCGGCCTTCTCGGGGAGGTCGCGAATGTGTCCGATGCTGGACTCCACGACGTAGCCACGGCCGAGGTACCCAGCGATGGTCTTCGCCTTGGAGGGCGACTCGACGATCACCAGGCGGGTTCCGCCGACGTTGCCGTTCTTGGCTGGCACGCTGCTTCCTACCTCGCTGTTCCCATTCGTTCCCCGTTCACTTCCACTCGGGTTACCCGATCCGCATCGGGCACACTCCCAAGTAAAGCCGCAAGGACGCACAATAAAGCCCTATGGGAGCCGACGTCCCCTGCACACCCTCGGAGACTAATCGCTGTGCTCGACTACTCCTACTTGGTTCTCCATCTTCCGCGTGGCACCTCCCGGGACGTGGCCCGGAGGATACTGACCGAACATGCAGAATACGGTGACTGGGAACTCGACCGTCTGCGACTGTATCCCGATGGCCGCCGTGACATCCGTCTGCGTCGCAAGATCATACGTGTGACCAGGACGATGTGACCTCTGACACGGCTTTCTGTAGCTCTTGAGATGGCTTCGCCCGCCCCGGGCCGCGCCCCCGGAGCGGACGAAGCTCCTGTGCCCCGCCTGATGAACGCCGTCATCCGCGAAGCGTCTTGCGTCTCCCACAGAGGATCAGAGGAGACATGTCTGGAGGGTTACTAACGCCTTACTTCTTGGCGAAGCGGATACGGCGCGCGGTCACGAAGAGGGCGGCGGAGGCGGCGGCCATGGCACCGAGCAGCAGGGAGAAGAGCGAACCGGAGTTCATCCCGGTCACCCCGACCGGCTGGGCGGCGCTCATCAGCCCGACGACCGGCAGCCCCTTGGTCACGGACTGCGGCGCGAGCTGAGGCGCGGACTGGGCGCCACGGGTCAGCCCGACGAGCCCACCCCTGTTGAGGAGGCCGTCCACGACGCCGACCGAGACCGGACGCGAGCGCTCACCGCTCGCCGACCCCAGCGGCACCTTGGGCAGCACGGGCAACCCGGTCAGTCCGGTACGGCTGGGCAGCCCCTTGATCGTCTCCAGCAGGGGGATGGTCGGCAGGCTGGACAGCAGACCGCTCCTGGGGGTGCTGACCGGCGGGGCGGCCGGGGGCTGAGGGGGGTTCCCCTTGCCGTAGGACTGCCACACCTCACGCGCCCCGGCGGGAACCCTGGTGACGGGGGCCGGGCCACCCACCCGGGCACCGCCGAGGCAGCCCGCGGCGGCGTCCCCGAGGGCGGCGACCGCGTTGCCGCACGCGTTCACCGGCGCCGTGATCGGCGCCACGACCTGGTTGCCGGCCAGCACACCGGACCTGCCCGAGGTCGTGTTGCCCCCCGCGCCCGGGCCGTAGCCACCGTTCACCGAGGAACCACCCCGGCAGGCGCCGAAGGCGTTGCCGACCGCCGCCACCGCCGTACCGCACACGTTCACCGGAGCCGTCACCGGCGCGACCGCCTGGTTGCCACCGAGCACCGAGGACCTGCCGGAGGTCGTGTTGCCGCCCGCGCCCCGGCCAGGACCGAACCCGTTGATCGAGGAACCGCCGACGCAACCCGCGGCGGCGTTGCCCACGGCCGCGATAGCCGTACCGCACACGTTCACCGGAGCCGTGACCGGGGCGACAACCTGGTTGCCGCCCAGGACGCTGGAGGTGCCGTCCGTACGGTTACCCCCCGCTCCGGGACGGCCGGTGCCCGCGTAGCCCGTGGTCGGACGCTTGGGAGCACCGGGAACCACGGCACCGCCCTTGCACCCGGAGAAGGCGTTGCCGACCGCCCCGACCGCGAGGCCACAGACGTTGGCCGGCGCCGTGACCGGCGCCACGACCTGGTTGCCGCCCAGGACGCTGGAGGTGCCGTCCGTACGGTTGCCACCGGCCCCACCGCCGCCACGGCCCTGCCTGACGACCGAGGCACCGCCCCGGCAGGCGGCCTTGGAGTTACCGATGACCGAGACGGCGTTGCCGCAGGCGTTAACGGGGGCGGTGACCGGCGCGTTGACCTGGTTGCCGCCGAGCACCGACGACTTGCCCGAGGTGGTGTTGCCGCCCTGCCCGCCCTTCCCGGTGACCGAGGAGCCGCCCTGGGAGACCGCGGTCGAGTTACCCCCGACGGCGGCGGCGTTGCCGCTGATGTCGATCGGCAGAGTGACGGGCGCGTTGACCTGGTTGCCCCCGCCGACCGAGTGCTGACCATCGGTGTCGGCGAAGGCCGTACCGCTGCCCAGGGACATAGCGGCCAGCGCGAGCAGTGCTGCCGGTGCGGTGCCCTTGACCCACGTACGCATGATTTATGCTCCTAGCAATTGCTTACAGGGGGAATGCCGGACTTCTCGTGGTCGGCATGGGCCGTACCACGAGGAACGCGTGTTTCTGGTGAGGTGACCTGACGCCTTCGCGCGGACCGGTTACCGGTGGCGCCCCGTCCCGCCCGGACGCGAGAAGCGCGGGCCGGTCTGCGGGATTGGGGATTCAGTCAGGAGAGAAAGAAGGGTCGTCCGCCGCTGTGCGGACGACCGGGGGAAGCGCGCGGGCCGCAGGAGCGCGCCGCGCCGTCACTCGCGGGTCGTGCACGAACCGCGTGACGTCCCCAACACCCGGCCCTGAAGGACCGGAACCACCACTGCCCTGGGGCACGAAACCGTTCGCACCCGCGGAGTGGTCATCTGACGCGGGGGCCGGGGAGGTCGGCTTGGACTGGCTGGTGAGCCCGTCCACACCTCGTCCCGCCATGGCCGCGGCGTCTCCTGAGACCGAGAACCCGCCGCCACCCGTGGGGAAGACACCGGCCTGGAAGGCCGGTCCGGGCGCGGTCGAGTCGGGAGCGTCGAGACGCGCCGCCCCCGCCGCCGCGGTGGTGTCCGCGGCGGCGGGGGCGGCGCCGAGAAGCCCGAAGACGAGCGCGAGCAACCACCCGGCGGCCAGCACGCCGCCGAGCGCGAGAGCCCGCCTGACGACCACCCGGGCGCCGACCACGAACCGCGCCATCCGGTCAGCCCGAGCAGAGACGAACTCATCCGCGGAAACGGTCACGGACGCGTGTCGGACGACGAAGGGCGAAACCCTCCACCGTCCGTGCGGCACACGCGCCACGTGAACCTCCCCGAAGCTCCCGGCCGGACCAGCCCAAGGCAAAGTCCGGCCCTCAACGGAGCGTTACGCTACCAGCACGGGGAGTCAACGTGAGCGGTTTCCTGAGGGTTTCGGCAAGAAACTCTCAGCAGGCGTCAAGGAAGCGGTCAAGCACCCGCACCCCGAACTGGAGCGAGTCCACCGGCACCCGCTCGTCCACCCCGTGGAACATCCCGGAGAAGTCCAGGTCGGCGGGCAGCCTAAGCGGCGCGAACCCGAACCCGCGCATCCCCAGCGTGCTGAACGCCTTCAGGTCCGTTCCTCCCGACAGCGTGTACGGCACCGCCAGCGCCCCCGGGTCCTCGGCCACCAGGGCGTCGGCCATGGCCCGCACCAGCGACCCGTCGAACCCGGTCTCCAGGGCGATGTCGTGATAGACGAACTCCCTGGTCACGTTGGGCCCGAGCAACTCGTCGAGCGTCTGGAAGAACTCCTCCTCGTACCCGGGCAGGAACCGGCCATCCACGTGCGCGGTCGCGGTCTGCGGGATCACGTTGGCCTTGTAACCCGCCTGGAGCATGGTCGGGTTGGCGGTGTTGCGCAGCGTGGCGCCGATCATCCGGGCCAGCGGACCCAGCTTGGCCACGGTCGCCTCGGGGTCATTGGGGTCGAAGTCGATCCCCAGCGCCCGGGAGGTCTCGGTGAGGAAGTTCTCCACGGTCCGCGTCAGCCGTACCGGCCACTGATAGCGCCCGACACGGCCGACCGCCTCGGCCAGCTCGGTCACGGCGTTCTCCGCGTTGAGCATGGAGCCGTGCCCCGCCCTGCCGGTCGCGGTCAGCCGCATCCAGGCGATGCCCTTCTCCGCGGCCTCGATGAGGTAGAGCCTGCGCGCGTCGTCGATGGAGACGCTGAATCCGCCGACCTCGCCGATCGCCTCCGTGCACCCCTCGAAGAGGTCCTTGTGCTCGGCGGCCAGCCACTGCGCGCCGTACGTGCCACCTGCCTCCTCGTCGGCGGTGAACGCCAGCACCACGTCCCGCGGCGGTCTGCGTCCTTCGCTGAGCCGCTGCCTGACGACGGCGAGGATCATCGCGTCCATGTTCTTCATGTCCACGGCGCCGCGCCCCCAGACGCAACCATCGGCGACCTCCCCGCTGAGCGGGTGGAGGGTCCAGTCGTCGGCGTCGAACGGAACGACGTCGAGATGACCGTGAAGGAGCAGCGCCTCGCGCGAGGAATCTTCCCCCTCGACGCGTACGACCACGTTCGCCCTGCGGCTGTCGGACTCCAGGATGCGCGGTTCGAGCCCGACCTCGGCCAGCTTCTCCGCGACGTACTCCGCCGCCGCCCGTTCCCCGGGGCCCGAATTGTCGCCCGCGTTGGTCGAGTCGATCCTGATCAGATCACGGCACAGCCCCGCGACCTCGTCCTCACCCTTGAGCGTGGTCATGGCGACTCCTTAGTTTTGGTACGGCTTGCGCCTCCCATCCTGCCGCCGCCGAACACGTCTCGGCATCCCCGGCGGACCGCCCCGCATACCGATATGACGCAAGCTCAAGAGTTTGCTAACCTGAGTCCGCCGACGCGGGATGACGGTCCCGCGTGCAGGCACCACGTCCGGGTGGCGGAATAGGCAGACGCGCTAGCTTGAGGTGCTAGTGCCCTTTACGGGGCATGGGGGTTCAAGTCCCCCCTCGGACACGCACTCTGATACATGTTGGGCCTGGCCTCAACTACGGCCTCTCTCTGAGGGGTTGTAGGCGAGGTGCAGGCCCATCTGCGTGTAGAGGTCGTTCCGGCCTTCCTGATGATCTCGGGCAATCGGGGGATCATCTCCGTTTCGCGGATCTCTTTTTCTGGTGACGGCCCGAGGCTCCGCCGTCCTGAGGATCGCTACCCGTGTCCAGAGCGGCCGTGGGGATTCGAGCCCGCCGACATCCCTGGCCTGGTGCGCTTGTGGCACGGGACCGACGACCCCAAGGTGCCGGTCGCGCTGACCCGGCGGCTGGCCGTACAACTACCAGACGGTCACTTCGCCGCCTTCGCCTTCCAAGAGGAGACCGCGGCCGAGCAGCACCGAGCTGGTATACCTATTTGTCGTTAAAGTTGCGATTTGTCGGTATCCCGTGAGGGAAGACAGGGGGATCTTCCTGATGGGAAGCCGCTTCGGCCCGGTAGCGAAGCTCAGCGGTTCGTGGGCATCGGCGCTGCTGGCGGGTCTGGGACTCGGTGTTGTAACCAATCTGGCCCAGGGCTGGCTTCCGGGCGCCTGGAACCAGGTCGCCAACTCCGGTGCTGTCTGGTGCGTCCCGGCGTTCGTCGCCGGTGCCCTGATTGCCGGCTGGGCGTCGGCGCGGTCGGCTGCCACCGCCGGCCTATGTGCCTCGATCGGTCTGGTCATTGGGTATTACGGGTACGCGGAGTTCGGCCGTGACGGCATGGGCAGCCTCACCTATCCGCTGATCTGGCTCGCGATGGCGGTCATCAGCGGCCCACTGTTCGGCGTGGCCGGGCTGTGGTGGCGGAACGGACGTACCGTACGTCACCGTGTCATCGGCCTCGCCGCACTGGGAGGCGTCTTCGGGATGGAGAGCATCATGTATGCCTTCGTCCTGCATTACGCCCCGCAGGCATGGGCCTGCCTGGCCGTCCTCATCCTCGCACCGCTACTGATGACACGTCGGCGAGGAGAACGGACGCCGACCCTGCTGACGGCCCTGGCCCTCGCGGCACTGGCGTACGTAGTTATCGGATTGCCACTTCAGTACGTGACGACATGAAGTGGATCGCGGACCGCAGACACGGTAAGCCAGGTCACGCTAGACCGTGACTCATTTGGTCGGTCTGCGGCGATGGCGACCTCGGCGTTCGTAGCGGCGGTGCAGGCGGCGGCAACCGGACAACCAGGAGACGGTTCGCTCGACGACCCAGCGGTGACGGCCCAGGCGCTGGCTGGAGCCGACGCCCCGGCGGGCGATACGCGGCACGACGCCGCGGCTATGCAGAAAGCCCCGCAGGTAGGGGTAGTCGTAGCCTTCGTCACCGTGAAGTTTGACGGGTCGGCGTCTGAGTCACGGTCTAAGTGGCCTCGTTCATCCATCCTGCGGTCGCAGACACGCAGAGGGGCAGCCTGCGGAGCTGGCATGGCTTGGGGTGCGCTCGCGGGGGCCAGAAGGGGAGCTGGCAGCGGGAGGGATCCGGCGTCCTTTCCGTCGTTCGTCGCAGCGTAGAACTGGCCAATCAAGGTGGCGGGACGGTGATCCGCGCGACACTATGCTCACTCACGGTGCAGCCGGATATCGCCTCCTGGACCAATGGTTGAAGATCCGGCAGACCCATAGGCTCGAACGAGGTCCCACACCGCAGAGACGGCGAAGAACACGCAGATCCCACCCAGGGAGGCACCTAGATGGATGGCCGCCACGAACAGGACAGCGCGACCGCTGACGGTCGGACGTCGGCGTCCTTCCTGATCGACGAAGCGCTCATGTTCTATTACCCGGCCGCCCTGCGGGCCGTAGCCGCGACCGGCGTGGCAGATCATCTCGCGGACGGTCCGCGCACCGTCGAAGACCTGGCCCGGCGTACGGATGTCAACGCGCAGAGCCTGTACCGGGCCCTGCGGGTGTCGGCGACCCGCGGGATCTTCGAGGAGTTGGACGACGGCCGGTTCCGCCTCACCCCTGCGGGAGACGCGCTGCGCACGGACGCGCCCCTGTCAGCGCGGTCAGCCGTACTGATGCTCACGGACCAGTCGATGTGGCGGCCCGCCGGCGAGATGGAACGCTGCCTGCAGGGGGGCGGCTCGGCGTTCGACGACATCTTCGGCATGCCGTTCTTCGACTATTTCGCACAGGATCAGGCGACGGCGGCCATCTTCCACCATGGGATGGCGGCTATGTCCGCCCAGGAGAACGCGCCGATCGCCGCGGCCTGCGAATTCCCCGACTCGGGGGTCGTCGTCGATGTCGGCGGCGGCCAGGGCGGGCTGCTGCTGTCGGTGCTGGGCCGGAGGGACGGCCTGCGGGGTGTGCTCTTCGACGCCGAGCACGTCCTGCGACACCACGTGCTGGACGTGGCGGAGGCCGGTGGCCGCTGGGAACTGGCCGTGGGGGACTTCTTCACCGAGGTCCCCAAAGGGGACATCTACCTGCTGAAGCGCATCCTGCACGACTGGGAGGACGACCAGTGCGTGACCATTCTGCGCAATTGCCGTACGGCGATGCGGCCGGGTGGCCGGATCCTGGTCATCGACGCGGTCGTTCCCCCCGGCGACGCCCCGCACCAGGCGAAGCTCGTCGACCTTCTGCTGATGGCCTCTCTCGTCGGTCGTGAGCGCACGGCGCAGGAGTTCTCGCAGCTTTTCGAGGCGGCCGATCTGCGGCTGTCCCGCGTCATCCCCACCGGTACCGTCCTGTCCATCGTGGAGGCGACTCCGAAGGACCCCAACGGCTGATCCCGGCCGCCCGCCGCCACCGCCGAGCCGGTCAGTGGCGACGTCAACCGGCACCGGCATGCGCTCGCCCAGTGCACTGGCGACCTCCCAGTTCGAGCTGGACAAGCCAGGCGATCCCTCCGGTGGGACGACACCGGCAGGGCGCCTCACCCGTGCCGTTGAGGAACCACCAGCCCTGAAACCCATCCAATACGTGGATGGCTCCGAAGTTCTTCTGGCCGGTGCTGTGTCGGTCGGGGCGGGAGGGGCTGCATGAGAGCGCGTGATCAGTCGCCGGTTGGCGAAGACTGCCCGCCGGGGCTGGAGGAGTTGCTGCAGGCGGTCGGCAAAGGTGATCGCGGGGCGTTCGAGCGGCTGTACGAGGTGCTGGCGCCGCGGGTGTTCGGGCTGGTGCTGCGGGTGTTGCGGGATCGGGCGCACAGCGAGGAGGTGGCGCAGGAGGTGCTGGTTGAGGTGTGGCGCGGCGCCGCCCGTTACGAACCAGGGAAGGGGTCGGTGATGGCGTGGGTGCTGACCATCGCGCATCGGCGGGCGATCGATCGGGTGCGTTCGGCGCAGGCGGGCATGGACCGGGAAGAACGGGCGGCGCGGCTGGAGCCGTACAGACCCTTTGACGAGGTGCCAGAGCTGGTGGTGGGCCGGTTGGAAGGCGAGCGGCTGCGCCGCTGCCTGGACGGGTTGACCGAGTTGCAGCGTGAGTCGGTCACCTTCGCCTACTACGGCGGCTACTCCTATCGGGAGGTCGCCGAGCTGGTCAAGGCGCCGTTGGGGACGGTCAAGACACGGATGCGCGATGGGCTGATCCGGCTGCGCGACTGCCTGGGAGTGGGCCGATGAAGGCACGAGACCCGCACACCCTGGCGGGTGCCTATGCGCTGGACGCCATCGACGACGAGGTCGAGCTGCGTCGTTTCGAGCGGCATCTGGCCGCGTGCGCCGAGTGCGCGCAGGAGACGGCGACGCTGGCCGAGACGGCCGCGCGGCTCGGTGCGGCGGTGGCGGCCGAGCCGCCGCCCGGCCTGCGGGCGCGGGTGCTGGCCGAGATCGAGCAGGTACGGCAGCTGCCACCGGAGGTCGCGTCCACACCACGTGTCAGGCGGATGGGGGCGGTCACGTGGCGGCCCTGGCTGACGGCTCTGTGTGTGGCGGCGGCGTTGGCCGTGGTGGCCGGACTCGGCGTGACGACCCTTCAGGCGCGTCAGGAGCTGGAACAGGCCCGGCGTGCCGAGCAGCGGATCACCGCGGTGCTGACGGCGGATGACGCTCGGACCGTGACGGCTCCGGCCACCGGGGTGGGGCGAGGCGGACGCGGCACGGTGGTGGTGTCGCGTTCGCGGGGCGCGATGGTTTTCTGGGCGGCCGGGCTGGGCGATCCGCCCGCGGGCCGGGTCTACCAGCTGTGGCGGCTCGCTCCTGGGCGGATCACCTCGGCCGGGCTGCTCGCCTCCAGCGGCTCCGGAGGTACGGTGCCGGTGCTGAGCGCCACCGACTCCGATGTGGACCGGGTAGGGGTGACGGTGGAGCCGACCGGTGGTTCACGGCAGCCGACCACCACGCCGCTGTTGCTGCTGAACGTGCCCGCCGCCTGACTTTCCAGCTTCTGGGCCGGGGGCACCCATCCGTTTCCGCAGTGGCTCCGAAGCCCCGGTGTGACTGCTGAGAAACCGGCCCGCGTCGTGATGGCGGCCTTCGGTGTGCTCGCCGCGGCGCTGGCCCTGGGCTCGGCGGAACTGACGGCCGCGCTGATCGGGCGGCCCGAGGCCGGTCCGCTTCCCGCGGTGGGGTCGGTGTTCATCGATCTGAGCCCGGCGTGGCTGAAGGACTTCGCCATCCGTACCTTCGGCGCCCAGGACAAGCTGGTCCTGCTCGTGGGGCTGGCAGCCGTGATCGTCATCGCGGCCGCAGCCATTGGAATCGCCGCGCCCCGGCGACCGTACCTGGCCATCGCAGCCCTGACAGGGCTCGCGGCGGTCGCCGGGGCTGCGGCGCTGTCACGGCCGGGCTCGCGACCGGCGGATGTCCTGCCCGCCGTGGTGGGGGCGGCGGGCGGTGCGTTCGCCCTGCTGCGTACCCGTCGCCTATCTCAGCCGGGACCTGAGACAGATGATCCCGCACGGCGGGTCCTGCTCACTCGGGGAGCCGCGATGCTGGGGCTGGCCGTCCTGAGCGGCGGCACCGGCCGGGCGATCGTCTCGGCCCGCCGATCCTCCGCCGACGGCCGCGCCCTGGTGCTTCCCCGTCCGGCCGACCCCGCAGGAACGCTTCCCGCAGGGGTGGAGCTGAACGTGCCCGGACTCGGCCCGTTCACCACGCCCAACCGCGCCTTCTACCGGGTCGACACCGCGCTGGTCATCCCTCGCGTGCCGTACCAGGAGTGGACATTACGCGTGCACGGCATGGTCGACCGTCCGGTCGAGCTGAGCTTCGCCGATGTGCTGGCCCGGCCTCTGACCGAGCGTGACATCACCCTGACCTGCGTCTCCAACGAGGTCGGCGGACCATACGCGGGGCACGCCCGCTGGCTCGGCGTCGATCTGGCGGCTCTGCTGCGCGAGACCGGCATCCGGGCAGAAGCCGATCAGATCCTGTCCCGCTCGGCCGACGGCTGGACCGCCTCCACCGCCCTGGAGAGCGTGCTGGACGGCCGTGACGCCCTGCTCGCCATCGCCATGAACGGCCAGCCGCTGTCGCCCGCCCACGGTTTCCCCGCGCGGATGGTCGTGCCCGGTCTGTATGGATACGTCTCGGCCACCAAATGGGTAGTCGACCTCAAGCTCACCCGCTTCGCCGACGAGCGCGCCTACTGGACCCGGCGCGGCTGGGCCGAGCGAGCGCCGATCAAGACCGCCTCCCGCATCGAGGTGCCCAAGCCGTTCGCCGAGATACCGGCGGGTCCGGTCACCGTCGCGGGTACGGCGTGGGCGCAGCACCGTGGCGTCGCGGCCGTTGAGGTTCGCGTCGACGGCGGCCCCTGGCGCCAGGCCGACCTGGCCGCCTCCGCGGGACCCGACACCTGGCGGCAATGGCGTACGACCTGGCAGGCCACCCCCGGACAGCACCGCATCGAGGTCCGCGCCACCGACGCCACCGGCCACACCCAGCCCGCCGAACGGGTGCCGCCGATCCCGGATGGCGCCACCGGCTGGCACACGGTCCTGGTGACCGTCACCTGAACCCCCTCGGCACGTCCATCCACCGAACACAGGAGATGCCAGAACATGAACATCCGTCACATCGCCGCCGCACTGCCGATCGTGGCTGTCGCCGTCTCGATGCCCGGCTCGGGCGCGCTCGCCAACACCGCCGCAGAGGCCGCGGCCCGGCGGCCTTTCGGCCCGGCCTGCTCGGCCGTTCCCAGCACGGGCAAGGGGAGCTTCAGCGGCATGGCCGCCGACCCGGTCGCCACCGCCGCCTCCAACAACCCCGCCCTGTCCACGCTCGTCACCGCGGTGAAGAAGGCGGGTCTGGTGGACACGCTCAACTCCGCCGACGGCATCACCGTCTTCGCGCCCACCAACCAGGCGTTCGCCAAGCTCGGCAGGAAGACCCTGAACAAGGTCCTGGCCAACAGGAAGACGTTGACCGGCATCCTCACCTACCACGTCGTCTCCGGCCGCAAGACGCCCACCGACCTGAAGAGCGGCTCGTTCACCACCCTGCAGGGCGGCAAGATCACCACCACCGGCTCCGGCGCCACCTACAGGGTCAACAACGCCAAGGTCGTGTGCGGCAACGTCCCCACCCGCAACGCCACCGTCTACATCGTCGACACCGTGCTCATGCCCCCCAGATAGCCGTACGGCGGGCCCCCTCCCGCACAGAACATGGCCGCACTCAGATGAGGAACCCCATCACATGATCAAGAACAAGCGCCTTACCGTCGTTCTGCCCCTGCTCGCCCTGGCCGTGTCCCTGACCGCGTGCGGCGGCGACAACACCGGCGCGGCTCCTTCCGCGAGCGGTGCCGCCCCGGCTCCCAGCGGCACACCGACGGTCACCGACTCCGCCGTCGAGCCCGTCGCCGACACGCCGTTCGGTACGGCCTGCTCCGCGGTTCCCTCCTCCGGCGAGGGCAGTTTCACCGGCATGGCCGACGACCCGGTCGCCACCGCCGCCTCCAACAACCCGGTCCTGTCCACCCTGGTCGCCGCGGTGCAGAAGGCAGGCCTGGTGGACACGCTCAACTCCGCCGACGGCATCACCGTCTTCGCCCCGACCAACGACGCCTTCGCCAAGATCGACAAGAAGACGCTGGACAAGGTGCTCGCCGACAAGGAGGCGCTGACCGGCATCCTCAGCTACCACGTCGTCGCCGGGCGTAAGACGCCCGCCGATCTGGCGAGCGGCTCGTTCACCACGTTGCAGGGCGGCAAGATCACCACCGCCGGTTCCGGCCAGGACTACACGGTCGGCGACGCCAAGGTGGTGTGCGGCAACGTGCCCACCCGCAATGCCACCGTCTACATCATCGACACCGTGCTCATGCCCGGGAAATGATCCCGGGAGCGAGTCCCCAGCCGTCGCCGGGCGATTCGCGGCTCTCCGGACGCCGGGCCGGGGAGGCGGCTTGGGAAGCGACGGCGATCGTGGGCGGCGTGGGCCCGGCCACAGGACGGCGGCGGTGACGAGCGCGGAGAGCGTCAGCAGGATGCCCAGGAGAACTTCGGCGAGCACGTGGGACATGGGATCTCCTTCGTCCTCGTGGTGAACGTGCGAACCAGAGGACGGAGGTCTTCCCACACCCTCCCGGACCGGGAGGGCCACCTCGCCGGGCTCCCGGACCACGGGGGCCGTGCTGACGGACGAGGTGTCGGACGGCGGGTACTCCCCTCCGCTTATTTCACTATCTGTCCATCTCAGCCCCGGGTCAAGGTTCACCCGGAGCGGGAGGTGGCCTAACCTGAGAGGAGCGAGGGGAGTACTTCCCAAGAGCTGCTCCGGTCAGTACGGACGCCCCACGGTGTCCCCGGACAGTCGCCCGGATGACGCGGGTGAAGGAGACCTCGAACAGCCAAGCGCGTTCGAGGAGCCCTCATGCCCGTCCAAACGAGTCCGCTGGCGGCCGATCTTGAGACGATCGCCTCCCCCGGCCTGTGGACGATCACCATTGGCGCCCTGCTGGTCCTGTTGGCCCTGGACTTCGCGATAACCCATCGCCCGCACGAGGTGCGGATGCGCGAGGCGGTGGGCTGGTCGATCTTCTACCTGGCCCTTCCGCTGGCCTTCGGCGTCTACCTGTGGGCGGCGCACGGCTCGGGCGTCTCGGTGGAGTTCTTCACCGGCTACGTGGTGGAGAAGTCGCTGTCGGTCGACAACCTCTTCGTCTTCATGCTCCTGCTCGCCGCCTTCGCGGTCCCGCCCGCGCTGGCCCAGCGGGTCCTGCTCTACGGCATCGTCGGGGCGCTGGTGCTGCGCGCGATCTTCATCGCGCTCGGGGCCGCGGCCCTGAAGAGCGGCACCTGGGCGTTCCTGCTCTTCGGCGCGGTGCTGATCGTCACCGCCGTGAAGGTCTTCCGCGACGCGCTGACCGGGCACGAGCAGCAGGTGGACATCTCCTCCATGCGCACGGTCCACCTGATCCGGCGTTTCATGCCGGTCACCGACGACTACCGGGGCTCGCGCATGCTCGTCCGCGAGGGTGGCCGCCGCGCGCTGACCCCGCTGGCCCTGGCCGTCGTGGCGGTCTTCGCCACCGACATCGTCTTCGCCGTCGACTCGGTGCCCGCGGTGTACGGCGTGACCGAGGACCCGTTCCTCGTCTTCGCCACCAACGCCTTCGCCCTGCTGGGCCTGCGGGCGCTGTACTTCGTGCTCCGGGGCGCGCTGGCGAAGCTGCGCCACCTGAACCACGGTCTGGCCGTCATCCTGGCCTTCATCGGCGTCAAGCTCGTCCTGCACTGGGCGCACGGCATCTGGACCTGGGTGCCGCAGATCCCCACGCTCGCCTCGCTGGCAGTCATCATCGCCGTGCTGGTCACCGTCACCCTGACCAGCCTCCACGCGGGCCGGAAGGACGCGACCTCCTCAACCGGCACACAGGCCACATGACCGCTCCTCACGGGAGGTGTCGCCGTACGGCAGGCGCGAGCTGGTCGGCGGCGAAGTCCTCCGCCGAGCGTGGGCCGCGACCGAGGATTCGCTGGACGCCGTCGCCGAGTCCTGCCACGCCCTCGCGCAGGTAGTTGGTGTACAGGTCACGCAGACCGTCGATGACGTGTGGGGGGACTCCGCTCTCGGCCAGGGTGGTACGCCAGGCCTCGTCCATCGGAACCTCGACGTAGCGGACCGGCCTGCCGATCACGGCGCCGAAGCGCTCGGCCAGCTCGGGCACGGTCAGGGACCGCGGGCCGCTGAGATCGATCTCGCCGCCGACCGGGTCGGCGGCCAGGAGCTCGGCGAGCGCGACCTCCGCGATGTCCCGCACGTCGATGTAGCCCCGCGCCCCGGCGAACACCGGATCGGACAGCGTGCCCTGGGCGATCGAGGCGGCGGCCGGCAGGAAGTTCTGCAGGAACCGGTCGGGCCGCAGGACGGTCAGTTCGGGAACACCGGCCTCGCGCAGCCGTTCGGTGATCACGTGATGGGCGCCGGTGACGGCGTCGGGGATGGCCTCGGGACCGGTGAACGCTCGGGCGCCGAGCTTGACGATTCGCCGTGCGCCCGCCTCAAGGGCGGCCAGGCCGATTCCGATCTCGATGGACACCTGGTCCTCGGCGAAAGGATGCGCGAGGTAGAGCCGCTCCACCCCGGCGACCGCGCGGCGGACGTCGTCGGCGTTGGCGGCGTCACCGCGAACGACCTCCCCGCGAACCGCGCCGAGCGCCTGGGCGCTGGCCGGGGAACGGACGAGGAAACGCACGTCCTCCCGGTCCCGTAGGGCCTCGGTCAGGTGGCGCCCCACACCACCCGTCGGCGTCGTGATCAAGATCGTCATCAGCTTCCCCCGTTACGGCCAAGATCGACGTATCCGGCCAACAGCGCTCCGGCCCGGAGAATTCCACCAGGACGCCAGGCTAGTCACGTCAGGGCCTGAGGCCGCGCATGGCGAGGTCGGCGACGTCGTTGACGTATGCCTCGTCGTGGGGGCCGGGGACGATGAGCAGCCGGTAGTAGAGCTGGGCGTAGATCAGCTCGATGGCGCGGTACGGGTCGATGTCGGCGGCGACCTGTCCGTCCGCCTGGGCGCGGCGGATGCGCTCCGCGACCAGTGCGCTGGCGGGGCTGATGAGGCGCTTGCGAAACTCCGCGGCGAGGTCGGGGTCGTGCTGGGCCTCGGCGACGATCGAGGCGAGCACGCCGCGTGTGTCACCGATCGTGTCGATCCAGGCGTCCTTGACCATCAGCTTCAGGTCGGCCTCGAAGTCGTCGGTCTGCGTGGCTTCGAGCCGCCGGTGCAGGCGCTCTTCGAGCCGCTGCGCCCACGCGTCCAGGACGACCGCACCCTTGGAGGGCCACCAGCGGTAGATGGTTCGTTTGCCGACGCCCGCGCGGGCCGCGATCCCCTCGATGCTGACTCGTGCCAGGCCGTCCTCGCGCGCCATGGCGAGCGCGGCCTCAAGAATCGCGGCGGTCACCTGCGGGTTGCGCCGGGCGGGGTCGGGTGCCCGCGTCGTGCTCATGCCACCTCCGTAGTGCTGACGGGCTCACGCTATCGCATCGGGGAGACGAACCGGTTCGTGTTGACATGGCCGCGATGGTGCGACACGATCCGTAGCGTATCGCGATCCGATCCGGATCGTCTCCCTTTCTCGCGAAGGAAACCTCATGCGCAACGACCTGTACGGCTACAGCCCGATCACCGAGCGCGTCCCCATCCGGTGGCCCGGCGGCGCCCGGGTGGCGTTCTACGTCGGCCTCAACGTGGAGCACTTCGTCCTGGGCAAGCCGTCCACCAGCATCAACCAGGGCACCGCGGCCCTCGTGCCCGATCCGCTGAACCACGGGTGGCGTGACTACGGCCCCCGGGTGGGAATCTGGCGGATGATCGAGTCCTTCGACCGTCATGGCGTACGGCCAAGCGCGCTGATCAACTCCGATGTCACCGAGCACTACCCGCAGATCGTCGAGGCCGGTAGGGCGCGCGACTGGGCCTGGCTCGCACACGGTAAGAACAACTCCACAGTGCAGGCCGAAGTCGAGGCGGACGAACGCGCCTACCTGACCGAGGTCGTCGAGAGCATCGAGAAGGCGACCGGGCGGCGTCCCCGAGGCTGGATGGGACCGGCCCTCAGCGAGACGTTCCAGACCCCGGCGCTGCTCGCCGAACTCGGTCTCCACTACGTGCTGGACTGGACCGCCGACGACCAGCCGTTCCGGCTGAACGTGCCGGGGCTGCTGAGCGTCCCCTACACCCTCGAACTCAACGACCTGGGACTGTTCACCGCCCACTCCATCAGTGGCCCCGACTTCGTGCGGATCGTCAAGGATCAGCTCGACCAGTTGTACGCGGACTCCGAGCACAGTGGCCGTGTGATGTCGCTGGCCCTGCACCCCTTCGTCACCGGCCAGGCGTTCCGGATGAAGTATCTGGACCAGGCGCTCGAGTACGTCGTCAACCACCCGGGCGTGTGGACCACGACCAGCGACGACATCGCCGAACACTACGCCCGCACCACCGCCGCCTGACCGGCGCCGTTACGGGAGCAGTTGGTCGCGGCGGCGGGTCAGGTAGGCGGTCTCGGCGGTGTTGCCCGCCAGGTCGATGGCCCTGTCGTAGGCCGCGCGCGACTCCTGACCACGGCCCAGCCGACGCAGCAGGTCGGCGCGGGTGGCGTGGTAGGCGTGATAGGCGGCCAACCTGTGCTCAAGACGGTCGACGGCCGCCAGCGCCACCTCGGGGCCGTCGAGTTCGGCGACCGCGATGGCCCGGTTGAGGGCGACGATCGGCGAGGGGTCGAGGCGGACGAGCTGGTCGTAGAGGGCGAGGACCTGCGACCAGTCGGTGTCGCGCATGTCGCGGGCGGAGGTGTGCACGGCGTTGATCGCCGCGAGAATCTGGTAGCGCCCCGGGGCCACACCGGCGGCGAGGCGCTCGCGCACCAGCCGGTGCCCCTCGGCGATCAGCTCCGCGTTCCAGGCCCCACGGTCCTGCTCACCGAGGGCGACCAGTTCGCCGCCGGGCGAGACCCGGGCGGGACGGCGGGCCTCGATGAGGAGCATCAGCGCCAGCAGCCCGGCCACCTCACCGTCGTCCGGCAGGAGGACACGGATCAGGCGGGTGAGCCGGATCGCCTCGCCGGTCAGCTCATGCCGTACAGGATCGGTGTCGGGGCCGGTGGCCAGGTAGCCCTCGTTGAAGACGAGGTAGAGGACGGCGAGGACGCCGGAGACGCGCGCCGGGAGGTCCTCGGCGGACGGCACGCGGTAGGGGATGCGGGCCGCCTTGATCTTGGCCTTCGCGCGGGTGATCCGCTGCCCCATGGCACTTTCGGCGACCAGGAAGGCGCGGGCGATCTCGGGCATGGTCAGACCGGCGACCATGCGCAGCGTCAGCGCCACGCGGGTCTCCATCGCCAGCGCCGGGTGACAGCAGGTGAAGACCAACCGGAGCCGGTCGTCGTCGATGGCGCCGAGAGACTCGGGCGGGTCGTCGTGGAACACCTGAGCCTTCCTGTGCTTGTCGTCGCGTTTGCTCTCGCGCCGGATCCGGTCGATGGCCTGGCGGTTGGCGGTCGTGGTCAGCCAGGCGCCCGGGTTGGGGGGCACCCCGTCGGTCGGCCACCGCTGTACGGCGGTCGCGAACGCCTCGGCGGCCGCCTCCTCGGCGATGTCGAGGTCACCGAAGCGCCTGGTCAGGGAGGCGACGATCCGGGCCCACTCCTCACGATGGGCCCGGGTGATCGCCTCACGGATCGTGTTCATTGGAACGGCCGGACCTCGACCTTCCGGTTACAGGCCCTCGACCCCTCGGCCGCCAGCCTGAGCGCCACGTCGAGGTCAGCCGCCTCGATGATCCAGAAACCGGCGAGATACTCCTTCGACTCCAGGAAGGGCCCGTCGGTGACCATCTCCGACCCGCCCCGGTTGTCGATGACGGTGGCCGTTTCGGGTGAGGCGAGGCCACCGGCGAAGACCCAGTGGCCCTCGGTCTGAAGCCGGTCGTTGAACACGTCGATCGCGGCGTCCTCCTCCGGGGTGGCGAGGGTGGCCTGGTCGTGGATCACGGAAATCAGGTACTGCATCTGCGGATCATCTCCCGGTGCCGGTCGGGTGGTGCGGGTTGAAGACGTACTGCGGGCGCCCGGCCGGTCGGTAGACCTGGATCGTCACGCCCTTCGTGTCGACGCGTGACTCGACCAGGTCGAGCGCGAGGTCCGGGCCGGCCTCCGGGAACAAGCGCGTGCCCTGGCCGACGACCACCGGGACCACGATCAGCGTCATCTCATCGACCAGATCGTTCTCCAGCAGCCACCGGATCAGGGTGCCACTGCCGTTCACCTGCAGCTCACCTCCCGGCTTGGCCTTCAGGTCCGCGACGGCGGTCGCGAGGTCGTCGGACAGGATTGTGGTGTCCGACCACGCCGGATCAACGAGCGTGGTCGAGGCCACGTACTTGGGCCGGGTGTTCAACGCCCGCAGGACGGGCTCCCAGCCGGGGGCGTCCTGGACCGTCATCGTCCCCCACGAACCGGCGAACAGCTCGTAGGTCCGCCGCCCGAACAGGAACGCGTCGGCGCGCTGGTAGGTCTGGTTGATGAACGCGTGGGTCTCTTTGTCGCCCTTGCCCAGGGCCCATCCGCCGCGCTCGAAGCCGTTCCTGCGGTCTTCGTCCGACGCGCCGCCGTTTCCCTGCACGACTCCGTCGAGGGTGACCTGGGTTACGGTCGTCAGCTTCATGGTCGCGATTCCCTTGCCTCGGCGCCGCCCCTTGCGGGCGGCCTCACCCCTGCTACGAACGCCACCGTCCCGATCCGACACCGCCTCCGGAATTTTTCTGGGGCGCCGGCCGTACCCCAAAGTCAGCGGCGGGCGAAAGCGGCGAGGAAGACGCGGGTGCCCTCGTCGGCCAGGTCGGTCAGCTCCTCGGGGGAGCCGATGGCCGCGTCACCCAGGAAGGCCGATCGGCCGGTGGGGATCGAGACGATCAGCCAGGTGAACATGTAGGCGGCACGCTCGGGATCGGGGGTGTTCAGCAGGCCGCGCTCGGTGAGCTTCGCGAAGGTCTCCGCGAGGAGTTTCAGCGTACGGCCCCAGCTCCGCTCGAAGTACTCACGGCCGATGGCCGGGAAGCGCTCCGCCTCGGCGATGACGAGGCGTCGCATCTGGAGGATCTCCGGGTTCATCAACCCGGCGAGCGTCATCCGGGCGTGGTCCCGCAGGGCGGTCTCAAGGTCGTCCGCCTCCGCGAGCGCGAGGATCGCGGGCCTGAAGTACTCGTAGCCGCGATCGACGGTGTCCAGCACGACACCGGCGAACAGCTCCTCCTTGTCGGCGAAGTACTGGTACACCGTCCGTTTCGAGGCGCCCGCCGCGGCGGCCACCGCGTCCATGCTGGTGCCGACGTAGCCCTGGGCGGTGAACACCGACCGCGCGGCCGTGAGGATCTCCTGACGCTTGCGCGCCGAGCGGGCCTCGGCCCGTGTCGAAGTCGTCAACGAACTACCTCCTTGACAGGGAACACTACCCGGTTTAGTTTTCTCAGCACGGAAACGATACCGTTTAGTTTACTTAGAGGTGAAACGTGGGCAGCTTGATCTCCGTCGTCACCGCGTCAATCGTGGTCTTCGTGCTCAGTTCGGTCTACTACGCCCTGCTCACACCGGTCGAGAAGCGCCTGCTGGGTGAGCGCGCACCGGATCGGGGCGATCGGCCGCCGCCGCTGAAGATCCTGCTGGAGCTGGCACGCGGCCTCGTGGTCGCCGCAGTGATCGCGGGCCTGGCCCGGTACGCCGGTCTCTCCGATGTGTGGTCGGTGGTGGTGCTCGGCCTGGTGCTCTGGGTCGGGTTCCCCGCGGTGCTGCTCACCGGGTCCATGATGTGGGAGAGGACACCCGCCGCCACCGCGGCGCTGCACGCGGGCGACTGGCTGATCAAAATCCTCATCACCTCGGCGATCGTGGGAGCCTGGCTGTGAACGACGTACGCCCCTACGAGACCGACCCGCGCGTGGACGCCTACATCGAGGCTCTGCCCGAGTGGCAGCGGGACATCTGCCAGCGGGTCAGGGACCTGATCCATGCCGCCGACCCCGAGGTCACCGAGACCGTCAAGCGAACCGTCCAGCCCTACTTCGTGCTTCAGGGCAACGTGTGCGCGTTGCTCGCCGCCAAGGACCACGTCAACGTGTTCCTGTACGACGGCGGCATCGTCCCCGATCCCGAAGGCATCATCACGTCCGGCCACCACAACAAGACCGCCCGCACCGTGGCCTTCCGCGAAGGCGAACCGATCAACGCCCCCGCCCTCACCGCCATGTTCCGCCAGATCATCGCCAACAACCGAGCAGGCGGCTGGCGCAAACTCAAGGACCGGCCCAGGTAAGCGGGTTGACACGGATCTGTTCTGAGGTGCCGAAACGATGGCTCCACCGAGGCCCGGGACGAACTTATGTCCCCGGATCGGCCCCACATTGGCGACGACCCAGCCCTGTTCCTCTTCCTCAAGCCTGACTATCCTCACCGTCGGCGGCATCATCGAACTGAACGATCCTGTCGGCCTGGGGTGATCTTCCGCAGGAGCGGCCAGCACGGGCCCTATGGTTGTCCCTGCTCGTTCAGAAACTCTGCGGGAGGAGTCTTCCATGACAGGAAGTGAGGGGGCGCCGCCTGGCCCCCGAACGCTCCTGATTGCCGTTGATTGGCTGATAAACGACAACGGGCCCAGGTAGGCGTCTCGCCCCCTAGGCCCGCGTCGCGGTGAATTCCGTTTCGAACTTTCTTGGACGGCCGGAACCTCTGCGATTGAGGTTTTCGATCATCGAAAACCTCATCAAGGTATCACGAGGGTGTCCTCGTCTAACCAGGTTTCTGCGTACTTCCACAAGCAGATACAGGGATGCGCATCACCATGGCGCTGCCCGCGCCGGATCTGTCTCGCACGCAAGCATAGGCTCCGCTCGGGTCGGCGTCATCGGAGACAAACCGCGGCGATTTCCTCCCCAGTGCCCGACCAAGTAGATCGTCAGTACACAGAGAAATGCTGGCAGATACCGATGAGCGAACCAGTCAAGAATGACTGGTTATTGCGATCAAGCTTTGGCGCAGGCGAAGCTCCATGCACCCGCTCCTGCGTCGTTGAAATAGCCGTCGTCGCTTGAGAATTTCACGTTGTAGCGACGATGTACGCTACCCTCCGCCGTGTAAGATCCCTGATAATCGTATGCGTAGTAGCCTATATGGCCTTTGCCGTCACTGCCGATACGCCAGACGTCTTCAACGAACCAATCTCCGGTTGCGCAGACTCGTGGTGGCTGTTCGGCCATGTAGGTCGCATCGCTCCCTGTGGACGATGATTGTCCGGCTGCGACAGCCGACTGAATTCCCATGATCATTGACCCTGCGGCGAGGGTCATAACGAATACTGCGGCCAGTATAGGCCGTTTCAAAGCGGTCACCGATCGGATCCTTCCGCGTCGTACCTGGTTTGGACTCCATCTGTTGTTTCGCTTGTGCAAAATCCAGCGAGGGATGATGCGACTTCTCAGACGACCTGAATGTCACATATCCCAATGGCGGACTTCGCACTCCGAGAATGTCCGATCACCAGTGAAGCTATCCTGCAGCCAGAGCGAGGACGAACAGGACAGCCGTAAATCTAATTAATCACCCAACCTCTCTTCTTCGGTCTCCCAGAGGGGAAGCAACTCCAAGGGTGCCGTGCCATCTTCTGAGAAGCATTGACGATTAACGCCCACCTGTTGGCGATTCATGCACGTGGTCACAGCAGCGGTACCTATACGGAGCGCCTCGACCTGGGGCGCCGCCTCGGCTGGTTGGTGTCCCTGTTAAGGATCCCCTTGCTCGTCAGGGAGCAGGTGGCTACCTGCCGACGTCGGGTGCGACGAAGCAAGCGGCGCTTTCGGCGTCCATCAGGTAGTACAACTCGATCACCAGTGGCCCCAGCCGTCGGAGCCGTACCAATGGTCCTTCAGGTAGCGATATCTGTCGTCGATCGTCTCGTACGGCTTGCCGGAGGGCAGCCAGACAAAGCCCTTGTTGGTGTCAAGGAACCAGTCCTCGACGCCGAACTCGGCACTGCCGGTCACCTCTTCGCCGGTTTCGGGATCCAGATATCGCCATCCGTCGCACACGCGATACAGGCCCACCCATTGACAGGGCTCTCGATGGTTGGGGCTTTCGGCCACGGCTCCGGCATAGGCTTCCATGCTGGGAGCGGAGATCGTGAAGCGTATCCAGAACGGCGCGTCGGTCATGAGGGCGAGCACGACGCCACCTGCGATGAAGGGCGGCAGGATCCAGCGGAGGCGTGAACCCGTCAGGGTCCCCGTGCGCCTGGCCAGCACCACCCGAATGGCCCAGTAGGCGAGCAGCCACCCGCCGAACGGAACCGCGTAGAAGAACATCTCGACCCCGTACCAGTACGGGTAACTGGCCCACATCAGAATGACGGCTGCCACAGCCGAGAAAACAACCAGGAAGGGTAAGCCGGGTGGCCTGCTGAACATGGCGCCACTTTACAACTGGCGATCATGGAAGGCGTTGTTGGAGAACTTGAACGGTGGATCGGTGTTTGCCTTTCAGGGGAAGACGCGAGCCATTTCTGAGCGGCAAGGTTGATTCGGCTCGTTCGGTGTTGGCGGGCATCGGCGGACGGCCCAGAAGGCTTCCTACCGGCATGTCCTCGGCCGGATGTCGGCTGCGCGCGTCAGGGGCCGGTGTCGTGGACCGACGCCCACTGGCCGAGTGCGCGAAGTTGTTCGCGGAGGGAACGGCCTCGGGCGGTCAGTGTGTACTCCACGCGTGCCGGGGCCGGGCCGTACGGCGTGCGGAGGACGTATCCGGACTCCTCCAGGGACCGGAGCGTCCGGGTCAGCATGCGGCGGCTGATGCCCTCGATCGAGCGGTCCAGTTCGTTGAAGCCGTGGCCGCGCTCGGCGAGCAGGCGCAGGACGGCCGGGCTCCATTTGTCGCCGATGATGCGCAGCACCCCCGTCACCGGGCACGCCTCGTAGGCGGCGGTCGTGACGACGGCGTCAGTGGACATCAATGTGCCTTCTTTCGGCCTCCGGCGAGGTGCCCGAAGCTTCAGCATATGCACACGATCGAGCTGGGCCGGGTCTCGGTGACCCGGATCCCGCACTTCGGCAACGGGCCGCTGTCGCCCACCGATTTCTTCCCGGGCACCGACCAGGACCTGTGGCGGGCGAACCGCGCCTGGCTCGTCCCCGACCACTGGGACGAGGACGCGAACCGGGTGCGGGTGGAGGTCCGGACCTGGCTGCTGCGCAGCGCGGGCCGCGTCATCGTCGTCGACACCGGCCTCGCCCCCGGGATCGTCGAGCAGGACGGTGTCCCGCTGACGGCCTCGCTCGCCGCCGCCGGGGTGGCGCCGACGGACGTCGATCTCGTCGTCTGCACCCACCTGCACGCCGACCACGTCGGAGGCAACACCTCCCCGGATGGCGACGGAGGATGGGTTCCGGCATTCCCGAACGCCCGTTATCTGTTCTCGCGTCCCGATCTCGACTTCTTCGACCCGCGTACGCTCACCGAGGAGCCCGGCCGCAGCGCCGCCGTCCACGAGCGGTCGATCGCCCCCGTCCTCAGGTCGGGACAGGCCCGGATCTGGGACGACTCGTACACCATCGACGAGAACCTGCGGCTCACCCTCGCGCCCGGCCACACCCCCGGCCACAACGTGCTGACGCTCGAATCGGACGGCGACAGGGCGATCTTCGCGGGAGACCTCCTGCACTCCCCCGTGCAGATCCTGACTCCCGAGGTGTCGAGCTGCTTCTGCCACGACCCGGCCGAGGCGGCCCGCACCCGCGCGTCGATCCTCACGTGGGCCGCCGACCACCGGGCACTCGTGATCCCGGCACACTTCGGCGGCACGGGAGCTGTCGAGATCGAAAGGAACGGCTCCCGCTTCGCCGTACGACGCGCGTGAGCCGTGCGGCGCTCGTTTCCCGGGGACGAACCGCCCAGAACTCTCCAAGCGGACGCGACCAACCGGGTTCAGATGGCGGCGCTTCTGTCGCCCAGGAGGGCTCTGCCGATGCGTATCATCGTGGCGCCCTCCTCGATGGCGGCTTCGAAGTCGTTGGACATGCCCATCGACAGTTCGCGCCAGTCGCGGTTCGGTACGTGTTCGCGCAGTGCGTCCCTGAGGTGGGCGAGGGCCCTGAAGCAGGGGCGGACCCGCTCGGGGTCGTCCTCGAAGGGGGCGATCGTCATGAGGCCGTACGGCACCAGGTTGGGCAGGGAGGCGATCTCTTGGACGGTGTCGAGGAACCGTTCCCATCGCTCCCCGTCGCCGGGGCCGCGGACGTCGAAGCCGGACTTGCTCGCCTCCCCGGCGACGTTGACCTGGAGCAGGATCGGCAGCGGGCCCCGCTCGGGGTCGTCGGCGACGACCCGGTCGAGGCGCCGGGCGAGTTTCAGGGTGTCGACGGAGTGAACGACGTCGAACAGCCGCACCGCCTGGGCCGCCTTGTTCGACTGCAGGGAGCCGATGAGGTGCCAGCGCCAAGGGGTACGGCCGAGCTCCTCTATCTTGGTCGCGGCCTCCTGGATCCGGTTCTCGCCGAGGTCGGTCAGGCCGGTGCCGCGCAGGCGGGCGACGGTGCTCGCCGGATGGGTCTTGGTGACCGCGATGACGGTCACCTCGTCGCCGTTCCGGCCGGATTTCTCGGCCGCGACGGTCACCCTGTCCCGGATCGCGGCGAGTCTGACGTGCGGTTCGTCGGAGTTCATCGGTCGTTCCCATGGTTGAGGTGGCCGACGGGCTCGCGGGCGGCCTGACGCATCGACCGCCTGATGCCGATCAGGACGCCGATGATGACGACGGCGATGCCCGCGACCTCGACGGGGGGTGGCAGACGGCGTTCGGCGAGGAAGACGTAGGAGAGACCGGAGATCGTCTCGAAGACGATGAGCTGTCCGGAGACCGAGACCGGGAGCTGGTGGGAGGCCCTGTTCCACAGCAGGGTGCCGCCCCAGGAGACCAGGATGCCCAGGACGAGGCTGCCCACGATCAGCCACGCCACCGAGTCGCCAACTCCCCCGGTGCCCGGGGTGGGCGAGGCGGTGGAGCCGAGCAGCAGCAGGGGGCTGGCCAACAGCGCCATGACGAGGGTCACGACGCCGATGAGGGTCGCCCACCGCCCCGAGGTCATGTCGGGGTGGGTCTTGAGGAAGGCCGCGTTGGCGACGCCGTACCACGTCCACATCAGCAGGGCGAGGAGCGCGCAGCCGCCACCGGCGAGCTGGGCGCCCAGCGGCCGGTCCGCGGTGCCCGACCCACCGGCCTCGGTGAGGTTGACGAGGATGAGCCCCGCGGCGATGAGGGCCATGGGCAGGGCCAGACGGCTGAACGGGAACTCCCGCTGGCGCCAGTTGCCGTAGAGGGCGACGGTGACCGGCAGGGTGCCGATGATCACGGCGACGACGGGGGCGCCGACGAGCGCGACACCCTGGACGAGGAAGAAGTAGTAGCCGACGTTGCCGGTGAAGGCGAACAGGGCGGCCATCAGCCAGACGTCTCTTCCGAGGCCGCGCAGCCGGGTCCTGGTGACCGCGAGGATCAGCAGCGAGACGACGCCGTAGCTGACGTATCTGCCGAGCGTGATGACCACGGGGTCGAAGGCGCTGAGCAGGACGGGGACCAGGAACGCGAGTCCCCAGATGAGGTTGGCGGTGATCCCCGTCGCGACGGCGGCCGTGGTGCCGGCCAGCGAGGACCTACCGGGAACTGACATCGGGTTTCATCTCTCCATGAACGTGGCCGGGACGAGCGTGCGGGATCACGAAACTACATTGATCGGTCTCCGGTCCGTGGCCACCGTGCCGGAGTTGGCCAGCGCCTCACGCAGCCGCCGTTCGAGCGCGAACATGTGGCGGTGGGTGATCGCGTCGTAGACGACGGGCGTCTTCGGATCCACCTTCGCCATGGCCTCCTCCACCCGCTCCTCCGTCACGGCCGCGGGGTCGATCGTGTCCCCGGCGACCACGAACCCCCACGGCACGCCGTAGGAGGGCACCGAGATGGCGTACGGCGTCGCGTACCGGAAGACCGTTCCCAGGGTCCGCAGGGTGCCCGCGAAGAAGTCCGGGCTGAGGAAGTGCGCGGGCCCCGCCTGCGTCGCGAAGAGTCCCCCGGGACGCAGGACTCGTCTGACCTCGGCGTAGAACTCCGTCGTGAAGAGCCGTTCGGTGGCCGATCCCTCGGTGGCGTCGGGAAGGTCGGCGATCACCAGGTCGAAGGTGCCGTCGATCTCGCGGACCAGGGCCCGGGGGTCTCCGAACACGACGCGGCACCGGGGGTCGCGCTCCGCCCCCCGGTGCATGTGGGGAAGCGCCGACCTGGTGATCTCGTACAGCTCGCCGTCCACGTCGAGCTGGACCACCTGCCGCAGGTCGGGCAGGGCGCACAGGCGGTGGAGGACGCCGCCGTTCGCGCCGCCGAAGACCAGCACGCGCTCGACCCGCTCACTCATCGCGTAGGCGGGGTACAGCAGCGCCTCGTGGTAGTGGGCCTCGTCCGCCGCTGTCGACTGGACCCGCCCGTCGAGCAGGAGGGCGGGTCCGTAGGTCCCGAGCTCGACGATCGCGAACTCCTGGACCCGGGTCCGGCCGGTACGGTGAACGGCCACGACGTCGTGGACGTGCCGCTCGTACGCGGTGATGGGTTCGACAACCTGTCCGGCCGACATGGGGTTCCCTGTGGTTTCCGAAGGTGTGGACGGTCAGCGGGCGCTGGCGACGACGAGCGCGTAGCCGAGCTTTCCCGCCTTGGTGACGGCGTTCTCGTAGTCGGCCAGCCGCGTGCTCGTCTCGAAGTACTCCTCCGAGGTCAGCGCGACGATCTGGTCGCGGAGGCGGTGCCGTACGGTCACCGACCTGTCCTGCCAGTCGCGGAAGGTCTCCGTCAGGTCGAGGCACTCCGTCACCGCGAAGCCCGCGTCGGTGAGGAGTTCGGTGTACTCGCCGGTCGAGTAGACGCTCGGGCAGGCCCACGCCGTGGTCAGCGAGTGCCACTCCCGTTCGTCCAGCTCTCCCATGCGGACCCGTTCGAGGAAGGCGAGCGAGCCGCCGGGGCGCAGAAGCTCACGGCAGCGGGCGAAGAGCCTGGCGGCGTCGAAGTGGCAGAACGCGCCGGTTCCGTAGGCCCCGTCGAAGGGCTCGTCGAACTCCTGCTCGTAGACGTTTCCGTGCACGAGCCGGATGGTCTCCTGCTGTCCCGTCGCGGCGATGCGGGCTCCGGCCTTCTCCAGCGGGCTGCCCGCCACGTCGATGCCGGTGATCCGCCACCCGAACTCCCCGGCGAGGAAGCTCGCGACGGCGGCGGTGCCGCAGCCGATGTCGAGCACCGCCGAACCCGGCGGGAGTTTCATGGACGAGCCCATCAGCCGCAGTTCGGCCGCGCTGTTGTCGCTGAACTGGCCGATGTACTCGCCCTGCCCGTAGACCTCCGGGTAGATGAGGTCGTGGACGAGGTTGTTGCCCGGCATCTCCTCGTCGTAGAGCTGGGCGACGGCGGTGAAATCCTCGTTCTCGGTCTTCATGTCAGGGCGCCCCCGTCGACGAGAAGCTGGATCGGCTGTTCGAGGTCGACCTGGGCCACGGCCTCGCGCACGTCCTTCGGCACGTGGAACATGTGGTGGTGGGTGACCCCGTCGTAGAGGCGGAGCGTGCCGGTCATCCGCTCCGCGAGGTGGCGGTCGATCTCGGCGACGTCGGCGCCCAGCGGGTCGAGCGGCAGGTTGGAGCCGATGACCGTCATCCAGACCGTTCCGTACGACTGCGGATGCGTGACGTAGCGGTAGGCGTGCGGGAAGACCCGCCCGACCACGGCGCCGATCCGCGCGGCCATCTCCGAGGAGCGGGGGCCGACCGAGCCGCACCACGAGACGTAGAGGCCGCGTTCGCTGAGGCTGGAGCGCATCAGGCCGACGCTCCGCGCAGAGAACACCTCGGAGGCGGGGCTGCCGGGCAGCGGCTCGCTCAGGTCGTTGACGATGAGGTCGAACCGGCCGGGCTCGTCCGCGAGATACTCCAGCACGTCCGCGATCCGGAGCCGGACCCTCGGGTCGGACCAGTGCTCGGTGCCGACGTGGGGCAGGTGTTCGCGGGCCACGTCGATGACCGAGGTGTCGATCTCCACCTGGACGACCTCGCCGACCCCGGGGTATCTCAGCAGCTCGCGCACGACGCCGCCGGGGCCCGCCCCGATGCACAGCGCGCGTTCGCAGGAGCCCTCCAGCAGGAACATGGCCGGGTGGACCATGCTCTCGCTGTAGATGTACTCGTCCGCGGCGACGTGCTGGATCCGTCCGTCGAGGAAGAGGCCCCGGCCGTAGCTCTCGGTCTCAAGCACCTGGATGTGCTGGAAGGCACTCTTGGTGGAGTGGACCTCCGCGACGATCCGGTGGCGGTGAGCCTCGCCCGGGGCGATCTCCTCGAACGTCCAGTGCCCGTCGGTCAACGGTCGCTCCCGACCAGCTGCTCGCGGGACCTGATGAGCGTGGGCTTGCCGTCCTTGCCGAGCAGCACCTCGCACGGCTCGGTCTGGCCGAGGAACTGCGTGATCATCGAGTAGCAGTAGCTTCCCGCCTGGTCGAAGACCAGGACGTCCCCGGGCTCCAGCGCGGGCAGGTGGACGCCCTTGGCCAGGAAGTCGCGGGAGTACGTCGTCGATCCCACGATGTCCACCGGCTTCTCAAGGACAGGCCCGCGCTTGTCCAGGGTGTCGACGATGTGGAACTCGTCGTAGAACATCGACCGCGGCAGCAGGGTCGCGCTGGCGTCGCAGCAGACCAGGAAGCGGTCCGGCCTTTCCTTCACGTCGAGCACGGAGGTGCAGAAAACAGCGGTGTCGCCGAAGAGGGAGCGGCCGGGCTCAAGAATGAGCTTTATCTGGCGTCCGCGCTCTTTCGAGTAAGCGTTGAAAATCTCGGTGATGCCCTGGTCGTACCGGGCGTAGTCGAAATCGACGGCCTCGTCGCCCCTGACCGGGAAACCGCCTCCCAGGTCCACGTACTCAAGGTCGGGGAAGTAGTTCGAGAGTTCGAGGGTGCGCTTGACGCCCTGCATCATGGTCGGCAGCGAGACAATGTTCGTGCCAAGGTAGACATGCGTTCCGACAATGGTGATGTCGTGCTCCTTGGCCGTGGCCATGACCTTCTCGAATTCGCTCTCAAGGACGCCGATGCGGCTCTCCGCGCCGATAAAGACGTTGTCGAGCGAGTTCTCGTCGATGTTCAGCCGGATACCGCAGCGTCCGCCCGGGTTCACCTCGCCGAAAAGCCGTAGCTGGCCGATCGAGTCCAGGTTGACGGCCACCCCGTGCTCGACGATGAACTCCAGGTCCTCGCGCCGGACCCCCGTCGAGGTGTAGATGATCTCGTTCGGGCTGAACCCGCAGTTCAGGGCCAGCCTCATGTGCTTGAGGGAGTTGACGAAGATGCCCAGGCCGCGCTGCCTGACCAGTTCGAGGAGCCGGGGGTTGTTGTTGGCCATGGAGGCGAAGTGAACCGCCTTCTCCGGATACGCCAGACCGGTGAATCGGCTGACGTTCCTGTCGATCAGGTTCTCGTCGTACACGTAGCACGGCGTGCCGAATTCGGAGACAACGGAGGGCAGGCGGTCACGCATGAGAGTTCTCCCTCTGAAAACACGGATACCGGGATGGCGAAGGGGAGTAGCCGTAACTTGCCGGTGACTTTCCGTCCGGGTCGGGGGCGGCGCGACCCTGCCGCGTCTATTCGGCGGTTCGCGTAACTTGACCGTAACTATTACTAATCGAGCAAGAAGAGTGCGTCAAGGGCCCTCTTTCAGATTTCACACAACCCCGCATCAACGCAGGTCACGCGCCACCGGCCGATGCCCCGCGTCGTGACCAGGCGTTCCGCGAAGTCCCCCTAACCCGTTCGTGAAGTTTTCACACCCTGTTGGTGAATTTCACACATTCCATATGGGGTCGCGCACACCCGGCCAATGAAAGGATAAATTCCTACTTGGAAAGAAGAAAATACGCGCCCGGTGGACGTTGCCGCCGGAATTCAAAAAGGACAGGGGAGTTTATTTGTTTTCGGACACGGCCTCAGACCCGGGGCCGGGTGAACAGCTCACGCGGCGTCGTGGAAGACGAGGGCCAGGGTGTGGCGCAGGCCGGAACGGATGGCGGACACGCCGTGACGGACCGGCGCCGCCGACCACCCTCGACTCGACCGGACGGGACGGTCGCGGGTGGTGAAGAGGTAGCCGTGTCCGTGCGGCAGGAGCGTCGCCGTCCCCCTCGACTGCGCGCGGGGACGCTGTTCCACCAGCAGGAACTCGCCTCCCGTGTGGTCGACACCGGGCCGGTTGAGGTTGATCACGACCTGGAGGGGGAACACGAGGTCGCCGTAGAGGTCGCGGTGCAGCGCGTTCCAGTCCTTCTCGCGGTATCGCAGCAGGATCGCCGTCGACTTGGTCTGCCCGGCCTCGTGACACATCGCGAGCCACTCGTCGAGCGTGTCGGGCCAGGGCGCGGGGCGGCCGAGCCTGGCCCACCAGTCACGCGCGATGGGCAGCAGCCGCGGGTAGAGCGCCTGCTTCAACCGCTCGACCGGTTCCGGGTACGGCGCGGCGAAGTACCGGTACCGTCCCTCGCCGAAGCGGTACCGGCCCATGTCGATCGTGCTTCGGAACGGCTCGTCCCGGTCGAACATCTCGCAGAACTCGGCGGCCTCCTCAGAGGTGAGGAGTCGCGGAAGCAGGGCTCCGCCGTACTCGTCGATCTCGGCTGCGACGGCGGCCCAGTCGGCGGCGTCGACACGCTCGCGCCACGTCATGCCGCTGCCTCCAGGTTCAGCAGGGTGGTCTTGGCGTCGAGGCCACCGATGTAACCGCCGAGGGAGCCGTCGGTGCGGAGCACACGGTGACAGGGGACGACGACGGGGAGGGGGTTGGTCGCGCAGGCGGTGCCGACGGCGCGGACGGCCCTGGGACTGCCGACGAGTTCGGCGACCTGCCGGTAGCTGAGGGTCTGCCCGTAGCCGATCTCCGGCAGGTGCTTCTGCACGAGCTGCCGGAACCCGTGCGACAGCGACAGGTCCAGGGGCAGGTCGAACGTCCTCCTGAGACGGCCGAAGTACTCGTCGATCTCCCGCACGGCGGTCTCAAGCCGCCGGGGGGCGTGCAGGACGCGGGGGCTGATCTTGCTCGCCAGCATCTCCAGCACCCGGTCGTGGTCCTCGTTCTGGTAGGCCACCCGGACGAGACCCTTCGGGGTCGCCGCGAGCAGCAGCCTCCCGACCGGGGAGTCGACGACGGTGTAGGCGACGTCCACAAGCCCCTCGGACTCCGCCTCACGCGCGAGCCGGGCGTGCAGCCGTGCCATCGTCTCGGGGTCGACGGGCGCCGACAGCACGCCAAGGATGTCGTTCATGAGGATGCTCCTTTCGCGTGGGCGCCCGGGTAGCCCTTCCTGAGGGTGTTCAGTCCGTCGGCCGCGGCCCTGCGCGCCGCGTCCACGGTGCCGCCGAGGATCGCCGCGATCTCCGCGTGCGACATCCCGGCGAGATACCGGTAGGTGATGGCCTGGCGCTGCTTGTCCGGCAGCCTCACCACCGCGTCCCACAGATCCGTGTCGTCGCCACCGGGGACACCGAGATCGCTCGGCGTCTCGGGGAGGGCTTCGACGGCGACCGCGTTCCGCTTCGTGGCCCGGTGGACGTCGATCGCCTTGCGGCGCGCGATGGTGACGAGCCAGGCCTCCACGTTCGCCGTCTCCGGCAGGTCGGGGTAGGCCCGCAGGGCCGACAGGAAGGTCTCCGACCACGCGTCGTCGGCGTCGTGCACGCCCAGGAGGGCGCGGCAGACGCGCAGCACGGTCACCCCGTGCCGCGCGACCACCTTCTCGAACGGTTGTTTCATCTCGATCCCATCAGAACAGGCGTCCCGCTCTGACCTGGGCGGGCTCCTCCAGCTCCAGCAGGGCCCGCTTGCGCTCCAGTCCTCCGGCGTACCCGGTGAGGTTCCCGTTCGCGCCGAGCACGCGGTGGCAGGGCACGAGAACGCACAGCGGGTTCGCGCCGACCGCCTGTCCGACGCGGTACGCCAGGCCACGGTCGCCGAGTCGCTCCGCGATACGGCCGTAGGTCGTCGTCCCGCCGTACGGGATCTCGTTCAGGATGCTCCACACCGCCCGCTGAAACGCGTCACCGTCCGCCCGCAGCGGCAGGGCGAATCCCTGCCTGCGTCCGGCGAGGTAGTCCCTCACCTGTGTGGCGGCCTCGGCGAGCAGGGTGTCGCCCGTGGCCACGGCGCCGAACGTCTCCCGCGCCGGACGGCGGGTGTGGTGCTGAAAGTACAGGCCGGTGACCGCGTCACCCTCGGCGACGATCGTGACCGGTCCCAGGGTGGTGTCCACCACGGTGTGTCGCGTGTTCATACCGGCTCCTTTCGCTCTCTACCCTGCAGACGCGCGGGATGGCCCGAACGTGAGATTTCAGGTGCGGGTACGGCCAGGCGGAGGGTGGGGAGGCTGCTCCGGGGGACCTGTTCACAGCCTGGTGTTCGTCTCGCGCGGATCTTCCGAGGTTCGCCGTCCGGCGGCGTGAGCCCTTCCCGTCGTGGACGTGGCCTAGGCGATCCTGCGGCGGTAGGTGTTCATCGCGAAGAGGTAGGCCACGACGAGGATGCCCACGCACCAGGCCAGGGCGATCCAGATGTCCGTGCCGACCGGCTGTTCGGTGAACAGGGCGCGGATGGCGTTGACGATGGAGGTCACCGGCTGGTGCTCGGCGAAGAGGCGCAGCGGGCCGGGCATGGTGGCGGTGGGGACGAAGGCCGAGCTGAGGAAGGGCAGGAAGATCAGCGGGTAGGAGAAGGCGCTGGCGCCCTCCACGGTCTTCGCGGACAGTCCGGGAATGACGGCGATCCAGGTCAGGGCCAGGGTGAACAGGATCAGGATGCCGACGACCGAGAGCCAGGCCGTCACGGGGGCGCTGGAACGGAACCCCATGGCCAGGGCGACGAGCATGACGATGGCCAGGGAGATGAGGTTGGCGACCAGGGAGGTCAGCACGTGGGCCCACAGGACGGCCGAACGGGCGGTGGGCATGGACTGGAAGCGTTCGAAGACGCCGCTCTTGAGGTCGGTGAAGAGGCGGAAGGCGGTGTAGGCGATGCCCGAGGCGATGGTGATGAGCAGGATGCCGGGCAGCAGGTAGTTGACGTAGGAGTCGGTGCCGGTGTTGATCGCGCCGCCGAACACGTAGACGAACATGAGCATCATGGCGACCGGCATGATCGCGGTGGTGATGACGGTGTCCACGCTGCGGGTGACATGGCGCAGGGATCGTCCCAGCAGGACGGCGGTGTCGCCGAGGAAGTGCCTGGTCATGGGGGGTTCCTAGGTGTTCGTGCCGGTGAGGGTGAGGAAGATCTCCTCCAGGGTTGGCTGCTTCTCCACGTACTCGACCTTGGCGGGCGGCAGCAGCCGCTTGAGGTCGGCGAGGGTGCCGTCGACGATGATGCGGCCCTGGTGGAGGATCGCGATCCGGTCGGCGAGGTGTTCGGCCTCGTCGAGATACTGGGTGGTGAGCAGGACCGTGGTGCCCTGGGCGGTGAGGTCCTTGACGGTCCGCCAGACCTCCAGGCGGGCCTGGGGGTCCAGGCCAGTGGTGGGTTCGTCGAGGAAGATGATCGGCGGGTCGCCGATGAGGCTCATCGCGATGTCGAGGCGGCGTCGCATGCCACCGGAGTAGGTGGCCGCCCTGCGTCCCGCGGCGTCGGTCAGGGAGAAGCGGCGCAACAGGTCGTCGGCGACCTGGGCGGGGTTGGCGAGGTGGCGCAGCCGGGCGACCAGCATGAGGTTCTCCCGGCCGGTGAGGATCTCGTCGACCGCGGCGAACTGCCCGGTCAGACTGATCGACTCGCGGACGTCCGCCGCCTGGGTGGTGACGTCGAAGCCGTTGACACGGACGACTCCTGCGTCGGGCTTGAGCAGGGTGGACAGGATCCGCACGGCGGTGGTCTTGCCGGCCCCGTTGGAGCCGAGCAGCGCGAAGACGCCGCCCCGCGCCACCTCGAAGTCCACACCGCGCAGGACGTGCAGGTCCTTGTAGGACTTGCGCAGGTCACGCACCTGGATGGCGGGGGTTTGCTGTGTTCTCATCAGACGGTTCCGTCCTCCTCGCCCGCGGCGCGGGCGACGGCGTTGGTGAAGCGGGCGCGTTCGCGGGCCCTGTACTGTCCGGCCGGGTAGTTCTGGATGAAGGCCTCGACGAACTCCACGGGGTCGTCGCCGAAGAGGTCGCGGATCGGGGTTCCGTCCGACACACTCTGTTCGAACAGGTCGGCCAGGTCCTCGTACATCTCCATCGCGCCCGCGCCGTCGACCGGGCCGAAGTGCATGAGATAGCGCTCCAGAGCCTCGACCGCGATGCGGTAGTTCTCGGGAAGCTGCTTGATCCGCGCCTTGTACTGCCGGTAGCGCCTCTTCTCGTCCAGCGACCCGGTGACGACCTCCAGGTACTTCAGGTAGCGGCTCTTCGACTCGTCCGGTTCTCTGGTCATGCCTGGTCGCCCCCTTGGCGGAGTTGTTCAAGTCGTTCGGTGAGGAAGGCCCAGGTTTTCCAGAACTCCTCCAGGTACTCCCGGCCCTGGGCGTTCAGGGAGTACACCTTGCGTGGCGGCCCCTTCTCCGAGGGGACCTTCGCCACGTCGACCAGGCCGCGCTGTTCGATCCTGACCAGCAGTGCGTAGATGGTGCCCTCGGCGATGTCGGAGAAGCCCTGCTCACGCAGCCATGCCGTGATCTCGTAGCCGTATGCGGCCCGGGTGGAGAGGATCGCCAGGACGATGCCCTCCAGTGTTCCCTTGAGCATCTCGGTGGCCTGTCTGCCCATGGAGTGCCCTTTCCCTTTCGACTACTTGGTGCTGCTAGCTACCGGTAGAAAGTAACACTGACTACCGGTACTTAGCAACACCGAATACACCGAATCAGGAGGGGTTCACCGGGGTCCGCCGACCGGTGCCGAGGGTGACCACCCGCAGGCCGTACTCGATCGGGCCGTGACGGTGGGACCGCAGCCACCGGGAGCTCAGCCAGAGCAGGAGCGTGTAGATCGCGACGGCCACGCCCATCGCCGCCGGGGGCGCGAGCCGTCCGGCCAGGCCGAGGCCGTAGCCGGTGAAGACCAGGGCGACCAGCACGGACTGCCCGACGTAGTTGGAGGCGGTCATCCGGCCCGCCGGACCGAGGACGTCGATGAGGGCCGGGAACCTCCGCAGCACCCTCAGCAGGGTGGCGACGAAGGCCGCCGACAGGAAGAGGGAGGTCACCGTGTTGACGGCCAGGCCGTACAGGGCGAACTCGTCGGGGCGGCCGGAGGCCCAGGCGAAGAAGACTGCGCCGGGCAGTCCGACCAGGAAGCCCGTCCACTGCACGCGCGGGATCAGGTGCTCCCAGCGTTCGCGCCGCTCAAGCAGCCGCGACCTGCCCGCGGCCAGGCCGTACAGGAACAGGGCAAGCGCGGTCGGGCCCTGGAAGGCCCAGACGAACAGCGCGTAGGGCGGGTAGTTCTCCGCCTGGAAGGTGAGGAAGCCGAGCGGCCCGTCGGTGACGAGGTGTACGGCGCGCGCCCCGGCGGCCGGGTCGGCGGCGGGCATCGTGGCGGACGTCGTGGCGGCCGTGGGGTCGAGGGAGGTCAGCCAGCCCAGGGCGGCCCAGACCAGGGTGAGGAACCCGATGAGGCAGGAGCCGACGATGACGGCGGTCCGTGGCCTGATGTTCCGCATCGGCAGCAGGACCACGCCGAGGACCGCGTAGAGGGTGAGGATGTCGCCGAACCACAGGAGGAACCCGTGGAGCAGGCCGAGCACCAGCAGGGCCAGGCAGCGGCGGAGCATCCTGGCCCGCACCCGGTCCTCGCCCCACGAGCGCATCTGGAGGGTGAACGAGTAGCCGAACAGGAACGCGAAGATCACGTAGAACTTGGTGAGGACCAGGGCACTGACGGCGAACCCGACCGGGTTGTCGACCTCGGGCAGGGCGCCGAGCGCGATGTGGGCGGGGTCGGCCAGGTAGCCGATGTTGGCGAGCAGGATGCCGAGGAGCGCGAAGGCCCGGATGGCGTCGATCTCACGGACTCGGGACATGGCGGTAAGCTACTATCTATTAGAAATATCTGCCAGATATAAGGAGGGGCCGGATGGCACGCCGCAGTCAGACCGAGATGGCCGTCCTGGGGGCGCTGAGCATGCAGCCCATGACCGCCTACGCGCTGAGAGAGGCCATCCGGGACGTCCTCGGCCACTTCTGGAGCGAGAGCTTCGGCCAGATCTATCCCACTCTGCAGGCTTTGGAGCAGCAGGGACACGTGGAACGCCGCGAGGGACCCCGGGCCGGTTCGTCCACCTTCGTTATCACCGCCTCGGGCACCGCCCACCTGCACGAACTGCTGAGCGAGCCCATCACCACGACGCCCTCGCGCAACGGGCTCCTGCTGCGCCTGTTCTTCGGCCGGACCCTGGGATCTGACAGGTGCCGGGAGCTGATCCTGCAGGCCAGGGCGGACGCGGAACGCAGCCTCGCCGACTACGAGGAGCTGCGCCGTACGGTTGCCGTCGAGGACGCTGGTTCACCGGACCTGCCGTACATCATGACCACGATCTCGGCGGGCAGACACAGCGCCCAGGCCCTCATCGCCTGGACCGAGGAGGCCCTCACCCTGCTCGACGGAGCAACCTGACCTGTTTTCTGTCGGTATGGCACGACCAGGCTGGCACCGTACGGCATGGGCCTGCGGATGGCCGTGTTCAAGGGGACGGCTGCGGGCGGGGGTGGGGTTTTGCGCGGATGTGCATGCGTTCTCCCTGGCGGCCGAACAGGTTGAGGACCTCGACGGAGGAGCCATCCGCCGGACCGAACCAGTGCGGCAGCCGGGTGTCGAACTCGGCGGCCTCCCCCGGCCCCATGACCAGGTCGTGGTCGGCCACGATGAGCCGTAGCCGCCCGGACAGCACGTACAGCCACTCGTAGCCCTCGTGGGTGCACGGTTCCGGCCGGTTCTGCTCGGCGGGAATGATCGACTTCCACGCCTGGAGGGGACCCGGCTGGGTCGTCAGCGGGATCACCGTCCGGCCGTTGCGGACCCGGGGCCTGCACCGGACCCGTGGGTCGCCGACCTCCGGCGCCCCGACGAGTTCGTCCAGCGGCACCTGGTGGGCCTGGGCGATGGGCAGCAGGAGTTCCAGGCTCGGGCGGCGTTGGCCCGCCTCCAGCCTCGACAGCGTGCTCTTGGAGATGCCGGTCGCCTCCGACAGCGCGGCCAGGGTCACGCCGCGCTGGGCGCGGATCTTCCTGAGCCGGGGGCCGACCCGGGCCAGCGTCGCGGCGATCGGGGATTGCTCGTCCATCTCCCCATTCCAGTCACCTGTCCCAGAAATGGCAACGGAAGTTGTCGATTCGCCATCAGGAACCACACCATCGGGCCGGATGCCACCGATCCCCCGAAGGAGATCCCCATATGTCCCTACACGTGACACCCAGGAGACTGCCGTTCGGCGTCTACCTGCTCGCGTTCAGCCTGTTCGCGATGGGCAGCGCGGAGTTCCTGCTCGCCGGGGTCCTGCCCGCCATCGCGGACGACCTGCGGATCACGCTGTCCTCTGCCGGTGCGCTGATCTCGGCGTTCGCCGTCGGGGTCGTCGTCGGCGGGCCTCCGCTGGCCATCATGACGCTGCGCTGGCCACGGCGGACCACCCTCGTCGTCACCCAGGTCCTCTTCGCCGTCTCCGTGGCGGTCGGTCTTCTCACCGACAGCTACCCGGTGCTGCTGACCAGCCGTTTCGTCTGCGGCCTCGCCTACGCGGGGTTCTGGGCGGTCGCGGCGGTCACCGCGATCGGTCTCGTCCCGTCCGACCGCACCGCGCGTGCCTCCGGGGTCGTCGTCAGCGGTCTCAGCCTCGCGATGATCGCCGGTGGCCCGGCGGGCGCGCTGATCAGCTACTTCACCGGGTGGCGGGGCGGATTCTGGGGGGTGATCGCCCTCACCGTCGCCGGTGCGGTCCTGACCCTGCTCGTCCTGCCCGTGACGGCCACGGGCACCGAACCCAGTGTCAGGCGTGAGCTTCGCACGATGGGACGGCCCCGGCTGTGGGTCGTCTACGCCGTCACCATCCTGAGCACCGCCGCCTACATGGTCTCGTTCAACTACCTCGCGGCGTTCCTGACCGAGGTCACCCGCGTCCCCGGCGTCTGGGTCCCGGCGATTCTCGCGCTGTTCGGCGTCGGCGCCTTCGCCGGTCTCTCCTTCGGGGGCAGGATCGCCGACCGGCGGCCCTCCCACGCGCTCCTGCTCGGGGCGGCCGGGATCCTGGTCAGCTCGGTCCTGCTCGCGGTCCTCGCCCGGCACGCGTTCGCGGTCATCCCGCTCGTCCTGCTCCTCGGGATCGCCGGGTTCGTGCTGAACCCGGCCATCTACGGGCGGGTCTTCACCATCGCGTCCGAGGCGCCGACGCTCGCCGGGGCCACCACCGTCTCGGCGTTCCAGCTCGGCATCAGTCTCGTCCCCGCGTTCGCCGGGATCGCCTTCGACGCCGGTGCCGGTGTCGTCTCCGTCGCGTGGATCGGCGCCGGTCTGGCGGCGGCCACCGCGCTGGCGGTGCTCCTCGACCGACGGCTGAGTCGTCGGGACCGCATCGGCGCAGGTGAGGCTTCCTTGACGCGCTGAGGAGCCGCGACCTATAGTCGGCCGCTAATCGTCTGGAAGGTATCCGGACGGTTAGCGCCAGGAGGAAGCATGTCCCCCACCCGCCGCGACGTCCTGCGCGGGCTCGGCCTCGCCGCGCTCGCCACCCCTCTCGCCGCCTGCGTGACCACCGGCCGCGACACCGCCCCCAGCCCGACCCCCTCCGCCGCCGCGACCTCGACGAACAACCCGCTCGGCGTGGACGCCACCCGGCGCCTCGAAGTCGTCATCTTCAGCGGCGGCAACGGCGACAAGTACGCCGTGGACCTGCACGAGGCCGCCTACCGCAGGGCCTACCCGAAGGCCGAGATCAAGCACGTCGCCACGCAGAAGGTCGGCACCCAGCTCCGCCCCCGCTTCATCGCCGGGGACGTGCCCGACGTGGTCAACAACTCGGGCCCCGAGGCGCTCGACCTGCAGTCGCTGGTCCAGGAGGGACACCTGGCCGACCTCACCCCGCTCTTCGAGGCCCCCTCCCTGGCCTTCCCCGACAGGAAGGTCAAGGACACCCTCGTCGGCGGCGCCTACGAGAACTCGCTGATCGACGGCGTGCCGAGGGTCCTGCAGTACACCGTCGCCCACCGCGCCCTCTGGTACAACGCCAAGCTCTTCGAGGCAAAGGGCTGGACCGTTCCCAGGACCTGGGCGGAGTTCAACGCCCTCGGCGAGGAGGCGAAGAAGGCAGGGATCGCCCTGTTCGCCTACCCCGGCCAGGTCGGGCCTTTCTACCAACTCTGGAACCTCGTCTACAGCGCCGCCAAGGTCGGCGGCAACAAGGTCATCATCGACATCGACAACCTGGCCGACGGCGCCTGGACCGCCGAGCCGGTACGGCAGGCCGTCGCGGCCTGGGCGCAGGTCCAGAAGGACTACGGGGACAAGGCCTACTTCGGTCTCGACCACACACAGACCCAGGTCAAGCACCTGCAGGACAAGGTCCTGTTCTACCCGTGCGGCTCCTGGCTGGAGAACGAGATGGCCAAGGACAAGCCGGACACCTTCGAGTACGCCATCGCCCCGGTGCCGAGCATCACCGCCGCGGACGCCCTGCCGTACGAGGCGATCATGATTGGGGTCTCCGAGGCCTTCTTCGTCGCGGCCAAGGGGAAGAACCCGCAGGGTGGCCTGGACTACCTGCGCATGATGCTCTCCAGGGAGGGCGCCCGAGGCTACACCGAGATGACCAAGAACCTCACCATCGTCAACGGCCTGGTGGACGGCCTGAAGCTCACCTCGGCGGTCAACAGCGCCGCCAAGGCCCAGGAGGCGGCCGGGAAGAACACCATCACCGACGCCCGCTTCGAGACCTGGTACAAGGAGCTGTTCGACCACGGGCAGACCCAGACCAACTCGGTCATGGCCGGTCGTATCACCGCCGACCAGTTCTGCGAGAACATGCAGAAGAAGGCGGGCGAACTCAAGGCCGACTCCTCCATCGCCAAGCAGACCCGGACCGTCTGACCGATGAGGCGGCACGGCTTCGTCGCGGGATTCCTGCTCCTGCCCGTCGTTCTCTACGGCGTCTTCGTCATCAGCCCGTACGTGCAGGCGTTCCAGATCGCGCTGACCGACTGGCGGGGAGTCTCGGCCAAGCTCAACTTCGTCGGGCTGGACAACTTCCGGCGGATGTTCGGCAACGAGACCTTCTGGCAGGCGATCCGCAACCACGCGGTCCTGCTCATCGCCATGCCGCTGGTCACCGTCCTGCTCGCGCTGCTGTTCGCCTACCTGCTGAACGTCGCGGGTGGCTCACGCGGCGGCACGATGACCGGGGTCAGGGGCTCCGGCTTCTACCGGGTCGTCTTCTTCCTGCCGCAGGTGCTCGCGGTGGCGGTGGTCGGCGTGCTGTTCAAGGCCGTCTACCGCCCCGACGCCAGCGGCGTGGTCAACGGCGCCCTCGTCAAGCTCGGCATGGAACCGGTCGGGTGGCTGACCGACCAGAGACTCGCGCTCTGGTCGATCATCGCCGTCATGGTCTGGCAGGCGGTCGGCTTCTACGTCGTGCTCTTCTCCGCGGGGATGGCCGCCATCCCGAGGGACGTCTTCGAGGCGGCCGCCCTGGACGGCGCGAGCCGTACGAGACTGTTCTTCTCCATCACGCTGCCGCTGCTCTGGGACACCGTCCAGGTCGGCTGGATCTATCTCGGCATCGCGGCCTTCGACGGCTTCGCCCTGGTCAACGTGCTCTCCATCGAGCAGGGCGGGCCCGACGGCGCGACCACGGTGCTGGCCACGGAGATCTACAAGAACGCCTTCGGCTACTCGCGGTTCGGCTACGCCTCGGCGCTCGGTGTGGCGCTGTTCTTCCTGACCCTCACCTTCGCCGCGCTGACGATGCGGGTCACCAGGCGCGAGAGGATCGTCTACTGATGGGCCGCAAACTCTTCGGGGGTGTTTCGCAGGCCGTCCTCGCGGTGTGGGCGCTGCTCATCATCGCCCCGCTGATCTGGACGCTGCTCGCCTCGTTCAAGAGCAACGGTGAGATCTTCGGCGACGCCCTCCAACTGCCGGGTGAGCTGCGCTGGGACAACTGGGCGCGGGCCTGGGAGCGGGCCAACGTCGGCCGGTATCTCCTCAACACGGTGATCGTCGTCTTCTTCGGCGTCGCGGGCACCATGCTGCTCAGCTCCATGGCCGCCTACGTGCTGGCCAGGTTCAGGTTTCCCGGCAACCGGCTGATCTACTTCCTGTTCGTGTCGGGCATGGCCTTCCCGGTCTTCCTCGCCCTGGTGCCGCTGTTCTTCGTGGTCGACGGGCTCGGGTTGCTCAACACGCACGTCGGGCTGGTCCTGGTCTACATCGCGTACTCGCTGCCCTTCACCATCTTCTTCCTCACGTCCTTCTTCCGGGGGCTGCCCGACGCGGTCGCCGAGGCGGCGATGATCGACGGGGCCTCCTACACGCGGACCTTCTTCCAGGTCATGCTGCCGATGGCCAAGCCCGGGATGGTCAGCCTGACCATCTTCAACGTGCTCGGCCAGTGGAACCAATACCTTCTCCCCCTGGTGCTGCTCCCCGGGGACAAGAGCAACTGGGTCATCACCCAGGGCATCGCCGACATCTCCACCATCGCCGGATACGAGGCGGACTGGCCTGCCCTGTTCGCGGCGCTCAGCATGACGGTTCTGCCGGTGGTGGTGGCCTATATCGTCTTCCAGCGGCACATCCAGTCCGGACTGACGTCAGGAGCAGTGAAGTAGTGTCCACCGGCAATCCCACCGTCTTCCGCACCCTCAACGAACGGGCGGCCCTGGAACTGCTGCTCCGGCACGGCTCCCTCACCCGCGCCGAGCTGGAGTTCCACACCGGGCTCTCCAAGGCTTCGGCCGCCGAGGTGCTGCGCCGCCTGGAGAACGGGCGGCTGGCGCGCAAGGCCGGCACCAAACCCGGCAACGCGGGCCCCGCCGCCCAGCTCTGGGAGCTGAACGGCTCGGCCTCCTGGGTCGCCGGGCTGGACCTGACGGCACGCGCCGTCGAGGTCTCGGTGTCCGACCTCACCGGCGAGGTCCTCGGCCGCCACCAGGCCGAGGCCCCCGGCGTGGGTACCGACGCGGTGGCGTTCCTGACCGAGGCGGTGCAGGCGGCGGCCCACGACGCCGGGATCACCCTCGACGACCTCGACCAGATCGTGCTGGGGGTGCCCGGGGTCGTCGAGGCGGGTGGCCACCGGCTGAGCCAGGCGGTGCAGCTTTCCGGCTGGTCACACCTCGACGACCTCGGTGACCTGCGTGAACAGCTCGGCTCCCACCGCTTCAGGCTGGAGAACGACGTCAACCTCGTCGCGATCCGCGAGCTTGAGGAGCACAAGGGCACCAGCTTCGTCCTCTTCTGGGTGGGAAGCGGAGTCGGCGCCGGGGTCGTGCTCAACGACGTCCTGTGGCGCGGCGTCACCGGGCGGGGCGGCGAGGTCGGTTCGGTTGTCGTTCCCGATCCGGTGAGCCGAGGGCGGCTCTACGGTCCCGACGGCGGCCCGCTCGGCGCCCTGCTCGGTACGGCCCCGCTCGCCGAGTTGGCCGGGGCGCACGGGCTGGAGGTCGAACCCACCCTGCGCGCGGTCACGGAACTCCTGCGCACCGACCCTCCTGCCGGGTTCCTCGACGACGTCGCCAGCCGGGTCGCGCTCGGCGTGACCGCGGCCGTCGGCGTGCTCGACCCCGGCTACGTCGTCCTCGGCGGCCCCGTCTGCACGGCGGCCGGTGAACCGTTGCGCTCCCGCGTCGCCGAACTCCTGGCCCCCACCGGTCTGGCGCCCGTCACCGTCGCCGTCAGCCGCGTCAGCGGCAACGCCGTACTCGAAGGTGCCGTCCGTCACGCCCTCGACCTGGCCCGTGAGCAGGTCTTCCACGCCGGTACGGCAGGCCGTACCGGACTTGTCAACGAAAGCTGAGAGATGTTGCGCACCCTGGTGATCGCCGCCCACCCCGACGAACCCGAGCTCTACGCCGGTGGCGTCTCCGCCCTGCTGTCCGAGGCGGGACACGCGGTGAAGTTCCTGACGCTCACCAACGGAGACGCCGGGCACCACGAGCTCGAACGGGCTCCGCTGGCCCGCCGCAGGGCGGAGGAGGGACGGCGTGCGGCCGACGCCCTCGGAGTTGTCGACTACGAGATCTTCGACGTGCATGACGGCCTTCTTGAACCGACCGTTGAGCTGCGCCTGCGGGTGATGCGGGAGATCCGCGCCTGGCGGCCCGACCTGCTGATCGCCCTGCACGGTGACGGCGCGGGACACCCGGACAACCGGGCCGCCGGGAAGCTGGCCGAACAGGCCGTCGAGCTCGTCACCGTGCGCAACGTCGAGTGCGGCAAGCCCGCCCTGGAACGGCAGCCGGTCTGCCTGCTGATGACCGACTACGCCTCGGCCCCCGTGCACCGGGACGACGTGGTGGTGGACGTGACGCCGGTGACGCGGGCCAAGCTGGACGCCTGTCTCGCGCACGCCTCCCAGTTCCTGGAGTTCGCCCCGTTCCAGCGCGGTTTCCTGGACCAGGTGCCCCCGGCCGACGACGTGGACGCCTGCCGCGAGTTCGTCGGCAAATACTGGCCGGACCTCTTCGCGTCGGAGACCTTCCAGCTCGCCCCGTACGGCAGGCGGGCCGACGCGACCGAACTGCGGCGGTTGATGCCGTTCATCCGGGGGTGACGCGGGTCAGGCTGTGCAGCAGGTGGCGAAGGGCCGGGGTGGGCGGGCCAGGGGGGACGGCCAGCGAGGTGGTCAACCGTGGTCCGGCGAGCGGCCGGATGGCGACCCTGGGGAACTCCGGCAGTCCCGCCACCTCGTAGAAGACGGTCCAGGACGGGGCTTCCGCTCCGATGCGGGCGAGGGTCTCCTGGAGGGTGGTGAACGGCGGTCCCGACGGCGGCGCCACCCCGGCGTCCCGGCAGGCCCCGGTCACCAGATCATGGAAGGGCGGATTGTCCTCCCGCGAGGCGAGCCTGAGGGGAAGCCTCGCCAGATCCCGGAGCCCGATCTCCGCCGAACGCGCCAGGGGATGTACGGCGGGCAACGCCACGTACAGCGGATCCGTCCAGACGGGGAGCAGTTCGAGGCCGGGCGCGTCGGTGAGCGCCCTGACCAGGGCGGCGTCGAGTTCGCCGGTGCGGACCGCGGCCAGGCGGGCGGGCAGCGGGAGCCGACGGAGCCGGACCTGGAGGCGCGGCGCGACGGCGGCCAGCTCGTTCAGGGTGCGGAAGACCCGGTCGCCGGGGCCGTGCACGATCCCGAGGCGTAGGACACCGTCGATGCCCGCGCCGATGTCGGCGGCCACCTGACGCGTGTGACGCACGGCGGCGAGTACGGCACGCGCCTCGGGCAGCAGGCGTTCCCCGGCGCCGGACAGGCGAACGTGCCGGGTCGAGCGGTCGAACAGCGGCACGCCGAGTTCGCGTTCGAGGCGGCGGATCTGCTGGCTGACCGCCGACTGCACGATGCTGAGCCGGTCGGCCGCCCTGCCGAACCCACCCTCCTCGGCGACCGCCACGAAGTATTCGAGCTGCCGCAACTCCATCCGCGTCCCCTGATTCATCTCGATCGGTGATAACTGCACGTCATAACCGGTTCTGGTTCGCGGCTTCTTCCCGGACTCCAATGGATTCCGATCCTTTTTTCCCGGTTTTTCCCGGAAGGAGCCCCCATGACCGGCACCCAAGCACGCGCCTTCGTCATGCCCGCCGACGCCGCGGAGATCGTCGAACTCTCCGAGGGCGGCGCGTTCACGCTGCTCGCCGACGCGAGCCACACCTCGGGCGCGCTCGGCGCCAACCGGCTGAGGCTGGGCAGGGGACGCGACGGCGCCCGTCCCCACTTCCACGCCCTTTCCACCGAGCTGTTCCATGTCCTGACCGGGGACATGGAGTTCCTCCTGGGGGACGAGCGGGTGACGGTCTCCGCGGGCGGGCTTGTCGTCGTGCCGCCGGGGCTGCCGCACGCGTTCGGCGCGGCGCCCGGGGCGGAGGCCGACGTGCTGGTCGTCCTGACGCCGGGGGTCGAACGCTTCGGATACTTCAGGCGGCTGGGACGCGGCCAGCCCTTCGACGACCTGCTGCCGGAGCAGGACCGCTACGACGTCCACTTCGCCGACGACGCCGCCTGGCAGTCCATGCGGAACTCTCGATGAGCGCCCCCGGGGCGCTGTCCACGGCCCTGCGGCTCGGAGGGCTGTTCGGCCCGGTGGTCTTCGGCGTCACGGCCGCCGCCGTGGCGCTGCCCCGGGTCGCCGCCGCGCTGCACGCCACTCCCGCGCAGGTCGCCTGGGTTCTCACCGCGCATGCCCTGGCGCTCGGTGTCGGCGTCGCCGTCCTCGGACGGCTGACGGACTCGCTGGGGGCGCGCGTCACGCTGGCGGTCGCGTCGTCGGCGCTGGTGGTCGGGGCGGTGGTGTGCGCGACGGCGCCGACCCTGGCCGTGCTGGTCGCGGGACGACTGGTGCTCGCGGCCGGGTCCGGAGGCATGGCGGCGGTCGCGGTGGCGCTGCTCGCGGGCGTGGACCCCGCCGACCGTCCCCGGGTGCTCACGGGGTACGGCACGCTCATGGCGGTCTTCGCGGCGGCCGCCACCCTGGTCGGCGGCGTCGTGACGACCTGGATGAGTTGGCGGGTCGCCATGGTGCTTCCTGTGCTGTCGATCCTGGCCGTGCCCTTCTGCCTGCCGCTCGCCGTACGGCCCGGATCGCGCAGGCCGATCGACGTCACCGGAGCGGTTCTGCTGACCGTGACCGTGAGCGGTCTGCTGGTGCTCATCCAGTCCGGGACGCTCGGCCTCGCCGTCCCCGTCGTCGTCGCGCTGGCTGTGGTGTTCGTCCTCGCGGCCGGATGGCTGGCCTGGCGGGTGGCCCGGCGCCCCGGTGGTTTCGTCCCGCGTCAGGTGGTCGGCGACGTCCCCTGGCTGCTGGCGGCGGCCGTCGGCGCCGGGGTCTTCGCAGGGCTGTTCGCCGTGATGTACGTGGTTCCGCAGATCCTTTCCCGGTCACACGGCTGGAGCGTGCTCGCCGTCGGCGTCGCGTTGCTGCCGGGTGCCGCGTTCGGCGCGGTGCTGTCCCGCCGCGTGGGCCCGCTCGCCGTACGGCATGGCTATCTCGTGCTGGCCGTCACCGCGCTGGCCTCGGCGATCGCCCTGGCCGGTGCGGCGACGGGCCGGGGTGGCCCCTGGCCGCCGGTGGTCGCGGCCTCGCTGTGTCTCGCCGCGTTCGCCCTCACCCAGGTCGTCGTCACCGGTGACGTGTCGGCGCGGCTGCCTCCCGCGCTGCGCGGGGCCGGGATGGGCCTGCTCAACCTGGCGTTCTTCGTGGGCGGCGGGGTCGGCTCCGCTGTCGCCGGGACGCTGGCGCAGACGGTGGGCCTGTCCGGCACCCTGGCGGTCGTCGCACTCTTTCCGCTCCTCGCCGCCTGGCTTTCCCGAAAATCCCGATTTTTCCGTCAAGAAGGTGAGATACGAAGGCGTAAGGGGTGATTTACGGATATAAGTTGATCTTGGTGGTACGGCAGGCGCAACCGGAAGGCAGTGATCAAGGATGTCAGACGTCCCCCAGGACCGGGTCGCCCGCGTCGATCTGCAGACCAACCGGCCGCACTCGGCGCGGGTCTACGACTACATCATGGGCGGCAAGGACAACTTCGCCCCCGACCGGGAGACCGCGGCCCAGGTGCTGGCCGACTGGCCGGGGCTGCGCACCTCGATGCTGGCCAACCGGGCCTGCATGCACCGGATGGCCCATCACCTCACCGGCCTGGGGATCCGGCAGTTCATCGACATCGGCACCGGCATCCCCTCCTCGCCGAACCTGCACGAGGTGGTCCAGGAGACCGTGCCCGACGCGCGGGTCGTCTACGTCGACAACGACCTCATCGTGCTGATGCACGCGCGCGCCCTGCTGACCGGCACGCCCGAGGGACGCATCGCCTACATCCAGGCCGACATGCGCACCCCCCGGGCGCTTCTCGACGACTCCACGCTCCACCAGGTGATCGACTTCTCCCAGCCGGTCGCGCTCACCGTGATCGCGATGCTCCAGTTCGTCGAGGACGCCCAGGGAGTGATCGAGGCGCTCCTCGAACCGCTCCCCTCGGGCAGTTATCTCGCCATCACCATCCCGACCGGCGAACTCGCCCCCGAGTCAGAACGCCTCGCCCGCGAATACACCGCCAGGGGCATCCCCATGTATCTGCGCGGCCGCAGCGAGGTGGAACGCCTCTTCTCCGGCCTGGAACTGCTCGCCCCCGGAATCGTCCCCATGCCCCACTGGCACCCCACCCCCGACGAAACCCCCCTCCCGGAAACCGCGACCAACATGTACGCCGCAGTGGCCAGAAAACCGTAGGACATTTCGCGGCGCGCGGTGAAACGCCGAAACCATTCATCATCGCCATTTCGTACGGCTGCCGCTGATCCCCTCCTTGGCGGGGCCGTACCCGATGACATCGGGGCAGTTCAGGGGATTTTCCGGAGCGTTCGGGAAGCCGTTGATCCTGAACGGGAGGGCGCCTCGGGTGCCCGCCTTGTCTTCCTGGGCGCGGCGTGGACCGTTCGAGGAGCACGCGGGCCGATCCTGGGAGCGCCGGAAACATTCGGTTCCGTGATGGAGTTTCGGAACTGCCATACGGAATGAGACATCGCCGTAGGTCGTATACGGCCGAACGTGATCGGAGAAGTCCGAAAAGCGGAAACGTCGTGAAATCTGGACCGCGGACCGGGACGTGAGCAATTCTTACGACCACAGATCGGAAGCGGCCCCGAAGAACACCGCGGATTTCACGCCGCGCCCAGGAAAAGAGGCTCACATGTCCGTCCGCACCACGCGCCCCTCACCGGCGACCATGCCCTCCGGCCATCGCATCGTCGTCCTGATCGTGGTCGTCCTCGTCACGGTGGCGCTGCGCATGAGCGGGCAGCCGCTGCCCGAGAGCCTCCTGCTGGTGCTCGCGACGGGCGGCGTGGCCGCCCAGATCGTCACGTGGCTGGCGAGCGGAACGGCCAGACTCAGGTGGCCGTGACAGGGCGGCGGCCGATTGCGTCAGGTGGAAGGTGTCATGGCCGATATCGGCATTGATGGTCATCGGGATGGCCACGGAGGATGGGGACGACGGCGGGCGCCCGGCCGGAATCCATCTCTCCACGCTGAAGGACCATGACCATGAGCTTTCCCGGCGGTGCCCAGTTGGCCGTGCTGAGCCAGAGCGGCCACACGCTGAACTTCTTCGATCTCGACTCGGGGCGGCGCACCGACGTCGTCGATGTGCTGCCCGAGGGTCATGAGCTGTGCTTCGACCCCGCGCGGCGGGTGGTGTACGCCAGCCACACCTACCGGTCCGGCCACTATCTGGCGCACGAGGAGAAGGGGACCGAGATCAGCGTCGTCGACGTGGACACGCACAGGATCCTCGACGTCATCGACCTGGCGCCCGAGCACGCGCCGCACGCCCTCCAGCTCGACCCGGCCACCGGCCTGCTGTACGTCAGCGTCGAGGGAGGTCCGCAGGGGGCGGGCGGGCTGCTGGCCCTCGATCCTCTGACGCGGGAGGTCAGGGCCAGATACTCGGCCGAGGCTCCCATCCCGCACTGGGCCGTCCTCACCCCGGACGGCCGCAGGGCGTACACGGCCAACAAGCAGAGCCCGTACGTGTCGGTGATCGACCTGGCCGGCGGCGGGCCGGTGCGGCGCGTCCCGGTCGCCGGGAGCGAGGACCTGGCCCTCTCACCGGACGGGACCCGGCTGTTCGTGGCCACGCCGACGATCTCCGTCCCGGCCGATCCGCGGGCGACCTACGCGGTCCAGGTCGTCGACACCGCCTCGGACGAGATCGTGCACGCCATCCCGCTGGAGGAGGTTCCCAGCCCGGTCCACGTGACCGACGATGGGACGCTGCTGGTCGGTCAGTGGCGGTTCACCGGCGCCCCCGCAGGCCCGCCGTTCCGCAGTGGACTGCTGTCGGTCTTCGACGCCGCGACCTACGAGCCGCGTGCCGAACTTGAGGTCGGGCTCGGCCCCATCAACATCGTCTCCACACCGGACTCCACGACGGCGTTCGTCGCCAACCTCCAGTCGGGCACCGTCAGCGTGGTCGACCTCACGACGTTCCGGGTGGTGACGACGCTGGAGGTCGATCGCGGCGAGAGGCTGCCCGCGGGCCGAGGCGTCCCGAACCAGGGCGCGCACGGCCTGGCATACATCCCGGCGGCGGGCTAGCACGGGTCGACCCTGGTCGTACGGCTGCCCGCCCATCGCCGGGATCGGCCTCACACGACGGCGACGGCGTCGATCTCCACGAGGCATCCGGGGTTCAGACCGGCGACGATGTGGAGCGTGATGGCCGGGGGCGGGGCGGCGAAGTTCCACACCTGGCGGAAGGCCGTCACGCCCTCGTCGAAGGAGTTGCCGTCGACCACGGCGATCGTCCAGTGGACGATGTTCGCCAGGGTCGCGCCCTCGCTCTCCAGGATGGTCGAGAGGTTGTGGAAGATCTGCGCGGCCTGTTCCCCGACCGTGGGGCCGACGACCTTGCCGTCGGGGCCGACGCCGTTCTGGCCGCCAATGTAGATCGTCTTCGTCGGCTGCTCGACCACGACGGCCTGGCTGAAGGCCGGGCTGCGGTGGAGTCCCTCGGGGTTGATGTGCCGGACGCCCATGCGCTTCCTCCTGTTGACACCGGTAATAGTGGTTTCGTCTGACACCAGTTATAGTGGTTACATGCGCACGAACGCAAACGGACGGGTGCTCCACGATCCCCGGGGCGGGTCGTTCCGCTTCGACGCGGGGGCTGTCTGCCTGGACTTCGCCTACACCGGGGGCGAGGGGCGTTACGCGGTCTTCGAGACCCTCCACGAGCCCGACGACCTGGGCGGATGGCTGGCCCAGCCGCCGCTGGGGGCGGTCATGACGGTCCCGGTGACGGCCGACGACCTGGTCACGGCCAAGGCTCTCCGTCAGGCGATCTGGGAGGCGGCGCGGGCCAGGGCGGCGGGCCGTCCGCTGCCTTCGGAGGCGGTCGCGGCCGTCAACCGGGCCGCCGCGGAACCGCCACTGGCCCCCGAACTCGACCCGACCGGCACGGCCACCCGGTGGGCGGCGCCGGTGCGGACCACACAGGTGCTGTCAACGCTGGCGCGGGAGATGATCGAACTGCTGTCGGGGCCGCTGGCCGGGCGCTTCCGCGAGTGCGCGAGCGAGACCTGCCCGCTGGTGTTCGTCGACTCCTCCCGCCCGGGAGCCCGGCGCTGGTGCGCGATGGAGCGCTGCGGCAACCGTCACAAGCTCCGCGCCCTGCGTGCCCGCAGGACCACGGACACCTGACGCGGTGGAAAAGAATCAGGGCCCGCACCCGTGAAGGTGCGAGCCCTGGTTCGTGTGGTTCTTCGTCAGACGACGACGATGTTCTCGGCCTGCGGGCCCTTCTGGCCCTGGGTGACGTCGAAGGTCACCTTCTGGCCGTCGCGCAGCTCGCGGTAGCCGCCTTGGGCGACGATGTTGGAGTAGTGCGCGAAGACGTCGGCGCCGCCGCCGTCCTGCTCGATGAAGCCGAAGCCCTTTTCAGCGTTGAACCACTTCACGGTGCCAGAAGCCATGTTGGTCTCCTCTTGGTATGTGTAAATCCGAAACCCGCACCTACACGAGTTTCGCGTCGCCGTGATAGGCCCACACCCGGAGAAGACCGGTAAACAAAAAATGCACCCGAGGCCACAAACCGTCAGGTGCACACAAGTTCATTATGGGTACCAAAACTGCAACTGCTTTCAACCTATCACACGCCCAGGGGAGCTACGCGTCCCCCGCCCGCGACCGGGGCGACCTCATCCCGACAGGTGAGGAGGAAACGGCCGATGACGCCGCGCGCACTGTCCGGATGAGGCCAACGCCGTACGGGAGCCTGCACCTGGCAGGTGTACCTTCGGCGGGGGGCTGGTTGGGTGTTCCCGGGGGTCGCAGGCTGGGCGCCATGACGACAGGGACACTCCCCGGTGCCGTACGGCTCGGGCTTCACGGCTGGCTCATCCTCATCACCCTGTGCGGGGCGACGTTCATGACCGGGCTGGACTACTCGGTCATCACGGTCGCGCTCCCGGAGATCGGACGGGACCTGCACTTCGCGGGCGCCTCGGCCCTGCAGTGGGTGGCCACCGCGTGCCTGCTGCCGACGGCGGCGCTGATGCCGCTGTTCGGACGGGCCTCGGACATGGTCGGCAGGCGCAGGCTGTTCATCGTCGGGGTGGCGACCTTCACCGTGTTCTCGCTGCTGGCCGGGCTCGCGCCCAATCCCGGGCTGCTGGTGGCCGCGCGGGCGGGGCAGGGGGTCGCGGCGGCCATGATCGGCCCGACCGCGCTGGCCCTGATGACCGCCGCCTTCCCCGAGGGACCGCGACGCACGAGAGCCCTGGGGGTCAACGGCGCCCTGCTCTCGCTGGGGTTCGTCGTCGGGACGATCGGCGGCGGCCTCATCACCAGCGGCCTGAACTGGCGCTGGACCATGCTCATCCTGTTCGGCATCGGCGTCCTGGTGATGCTGGGCGCGATCACCGTGGTCCGTGAGACGACCTCCCCGAGCCGGACCAGGCTCGACATTCCCGGTGCGGTCCTGGCCAGTGGCGGGCTGTTCGCCCTGGTCTACGGCATCTCCACCGGTGGTGAGGCGGGCTGGGGCAGCCTCCCGACGCTCGCGACGCTGCTGGCCGCGGTGGTCCTCCTCGGCGCCTTCCTGGTCGTCGAGTCACGGTCGGCGGCGCCGCTGGTCCCGCCGCGGTTGCTGCGCCGTCCCACCGTCACGTGGGGCATGACGGTCGGGCTGGTCACCTTCGGGATGTGCGGCGGGGCGACGCTGCTGCTGAGCATCCACATGCAGGACGTGCTGGGCTACTCGCCGCTTCAGACCGGCCTCGGCTTCCTGGGCGAGGGCGTCGCGGCCCTGCTCGCCGGGACGGTCGTGGCGCGGCTGATCAGCGCCGCGGGCACCGTCACGACCATCGTGGTCGGCCTCGCCGTACAGGCCGTGGGAACGGCGGCGATGGTGTTCCTGCCCGCGGAGGGTGGCCTGGTCACGCTGCTGGTGACCTCGGCCACGATGGGCTTCGGGCACGTCCTGACCGTGGTGGCCGCGATCACGACGATCACCTCGGGGCTGGACGAGGCCGACCAGGGGGTGGCGGGCAGTCTCGCCCAGATGCCCACCTTCGTCGGCGCCGTCGGCGTGGCCGGGCTCACCGCGATCGTCGCCGCCCGCACCGAGGCCCTGGCCCCCACGACCACCAAGGCACTGGCCACCCTGGGTGGGCTGCACACCGCCTTCCTGGTGGCCGGTGTGGTCGCGCTGCTCGGCGCCGTGGCCGGGGGCCTGCTGCTCCGCCGTACGAGCCGGTTGAGGATCGTGTCACGGGCGCTCAGCGAGCAGGTCGGCCAGGTGTCGTAGCCGGTCCCGCGACGGGGAGCCGACCTCGGCCTGGAAGACCGTCACCCCCTGGCCCTCGTCGTCGGGCGTGCGCAGCAGCTCGGCGGTGAGGGTCATCACGCCCACCACGGGATGGCGGTAGTCGCGGGTGACCGAGGCACAGGTGCTCACCGGGTGCTCGGCCCACAGGGCGCGGAACTCCGGGCTGGCCGCCGTCAGCTCCTCGACCAGCGCGATCAGCCCCTCGTCCCCGGGGAACCTGCTCAGCGCCCCTTCCAGGTAGGCGATGTCGTCGCGGGCCTTCTGCTCCCAGTCGACGTAGAGGCCACGGGAGAACCCGGTCTCCAGGAAGTCGATCAGGACGAAGTTCGGCCTCGCCTCCCCCTCCGGGATCTCGAACGGCCAGTGCGGCGCGAGCAGGGCGTGCGCCAGGCGGTTCCACGCCAGGATGTCGCCCCGCCTGCCGACCGCGATGGCGGGTACCTCGGTGAAGGAGTTCACCATGAGCCGCACCCCGGGCCGCAGCCGTTCCGGCCTGACCTGCTCGCGGAGACGGGAGGCCCTGGCCAGCCGGTGCAGGTGGGCGATCTCCTCGCCGTCGAGCCCGAGGACGCGGGCCACGGAGTCCAGGACCTCCTCCGAGACGTTCGGGCTCTGGCCCTGCTCAAGCCGGGTGTAGTAGCCGACGCTGACCCCGGCGAGCGAGGCTAACTCCTCCCTGCGCAGCCCGGCGACCCTGCGGCTCCGCACCCCGGAGCGCAGCCCCACGTCCTCGGGCCTGAGCCTGGCCCGCCGCGACCGAAGAAACTCACCAAGAGCAGAACTCGGGTACATACCACCAAAGGTTATGGGTCTGTTTCACCCGGACAGGCGGGGTAGGGGAAGAACCCACCTGTCGAAGGGAGCCGATGGTGACCAGGTTCGGCTATTTCCTGAGCTGTGAGGAACACGATCCCAAGGAGTTGGTACGGCAGGCGAAGCTGGCCGAGCAGGCCGGGTTCCAGGCCCTGTGGATCTCCGACCACTATCATCCGTGGCTCGACGAGCAAGGTCAGAGCCCGTTCGTGTGGAGCGTGATCGGCGCGCTGGCCGAGGCCGTCTCACTGCCGATCACCACCGCCGTCACCTGCCCCCTGGTGCGGATCCACCCCGCGATCATCGCCCAGGCCGCCGCGACCAGCGCCGTCCTCACCGATGGCCGCTTCCGCCTTGGTGTGGGGACCGGCGAGGCGCTCAACGAGCACATCCTCGGTGACCCGTGGCCGCCCGCGGCCGTACGGATGGAGATGCTTGAGGAGGCCGTCGAGCTCATACGGCGGCTGTGGACCGGCGAACTGGTCACCCACCGTGGCCAGTACTACGACGTGGACACCGCCAGGCTCTACACGCTGCCCGAGGAACCGCCGGAGGTGTACGTCTCCGGCCTCGGGGAACGCGCCGCCGAGCTGGCCGGGCGGATCGCCGACGGCTTCGTCACCACCGGCCCCAGCGCCGAGCTCGTGGAGGCGTTCCACAAGGCGGGCGGCGCGGGCAAGACGACGCAGGGCGGGCTGAAGGTCTGCTACGCCGCCGACGAGGCCCAGGGCCGCGCGCACGTGCACCGGTTGTGGCCGAACCAGGGCATCAAGGGCGAGGCGTCGCAGCTGCTGCCGCTGCCCCGGCACTTCGAGCAGCTCGCCGAGATGGTCAGCGAGGACGACGCGGTCGCCTCCTCCCCCTGCGGCCCCGACCCGGAACGGCACCTGGCGGCCATCCGCGAGTACGTGGACGCCGGGTTCGACGAGGTCTACGTCAACCAGATCGGCCCAGAGCAGGACGCCTTCTTCGACTTCTACGCCACCAAGATCCTGCCGGAGCTGTCATGACCGGGCGGGGGCTGGTCGAGGGCGGCGTCGGCGGCGCGGTGGCCACCGCCGCGATGAGCGCGGTGATGCTGGCGGGCAGCAAGGCCGGGCTGATGGAGGACCAGCCGCCCAAGCACATCGTCCGCGCCGCCCTGCCCGGCCACTCTCGCCGCAGGAAACCGGGTGAGGGCGTGCTGGCGGCGCTGGCCCACTTCGGGTTCGGGATCACGGCGGGGGCGCTGTTCCGCCTGGTCAGCAGGGGGCGCCGCACTCCGATGCCGGTGGGGATCGGCTACGGGCTGGCGATCTGGCTGGCCAGCTACCAGGGGTGGGTGCCGGGGGTGACGGTCCTGCCGCCGATCTCCGACGACCGGCCTGGGCGCCCCGCGGTCATGGCCGCCGGGCACGTGGTCTACGGCATAGTCCTCGCGACGGTGCTGAACAGGTTCCGCTCCCGGGACGATCGGTAAAGCCTCTCTTTAACACGAAATATCCGCGTATATCGGGGTATCAATGGCCGCGCCGTACCGTCACATAAATCGTGAAGAGCGTTTTCCAGAGGGGGAATTCAGATGACCGAGACAGATCCCGAGGACACCTCGCCGCAGCCTCCGGCCCAGGTTCCGGACGACCGGGAGGGCGCCGAGGGCGCCGACGAACCGGTCGGCATCGACCCCGACGGCCCCGAGCCGCACCTGCCCGACGACCGCAAGGGCGCGCCCAAGTCCTGACTCACCCCTCGACCGCGGTCTCCTCGTGCGGGGTGCCGACGGGCTTGGACTCCGGTGAGCCACGCTGCCGCAGGTAGATCGAGAGCACCACCATGGAGAGTACGGCCAGCAGCTCCGACTGCCAGTTCTGCAGCGTACGGTTCCAGAAGTCCGGGGAGAGGACGTAACCTCCCCAGGTCACCGGGTCCTGGAGCTGCGAGAGCTGCTGCCGGTTGTAGCTGGCCGTACCCGCCACCGACTGGGCGAGCCAGGAGAGCACGAAGATCAAACCCATGAGCAGGCCGAGGGAGTTGCCGTAGAGCGTCTGCCGCAGCCCGGTCGCCCCGGCCCATCCGGGGCTGCCGGGGACGGTGTGCCGTCCGACCTTCTGCTCGGCGGCACTCCCCCTGCCCTCCTCACCGGGCTTCTTCGACTCGGGCGAGCCCCGCTGCACCAGCCACACCGTGATGACGATGAACAGCAGGAACTGGAGATACTCCGACTGCCAGTTCTCGGCCACGTCCACGGCGAAGTCCGACGAGGTGACGTAGTGCCACCAGGAGACGGCCGCGCCACCGCTGGAGAGCTGGTCGGCGTTGACGTCGGCCAGCCCGGCGAAGGACTGGCCGACCAGCGTCAGCAGGAAGGCGACCAGGAAGAACAGGCTCAGGGCGTTGTCCCGTACGAAACGTTTCACGGGCCCTCCTAACGCTGCAGCAGGCCGACGGCGAAGAAGTAGACAAGGCCGACCGCGATGACGGTCACCGTGATGACGAACATGGCGCGCATCTCAGGTCTTCACCTCGCATCTGTACGGCAGGTCACCCCGTGGCGTGCACCCCGCCGCCCGCACCAGCCACCCCCGGGGGAAGCGGTGCAGGAAGACGGTGTCGTGCGTGAGCCGTACCTGGGCCTCGTCTCCCCAGACTGCGCTCTCGCGCACCTGACCGCCCGGCAGGTCGAGATCGAGAATGGCCTTGGCGCAGTCCTGACCACCGGTGCGCAGTCCGTCTGCCGCCTCGGGAGCCAGCAGGGCGCAGGCGCGTTCCCCGTCGTGGGCGCGTACGGCGGCGTAGAAACTGGCGACGGCCTGCTCCGCGGGGACCTTTCCCTCGGTCGCGCATCCCGACAGGCCGAGCGTCAGGACAAACAGGATCACCGGTAGGACTCGGACGTTCACCCGTCCCCTCTACCCCAGCTTCTCCACTCGTCACCTGGAGCCCCCGGTTACGAGGATCTTGCCTTGGCACGGGACAGCCTCCGGCGTGTATTTCCGGGACTTTTCCCAGAGAAGCCCTGCTCATCAACACCGCAACCGATAAACCTAATTTCGATATAGAAACACACATATATACGATACCTAGCTACTTACCACGATTTTTCCTGATTTGTCGGTTTCGGGGAGGGGTTCATCGGTAGTTATCGGATGCGTACGAGAGGCGGACCCATGAGATTTCTTGGGATCAATGCGATCTTTCATGATCCGGCGGCGGCGTTGGTCGTCGACGGAGAGGTGGTCGCCGCGGCGGAGGAGGAACGGTTCAGCCGGCGCAAGCACGGGAAACGGCCGGTGCCGTTCTCGGCGTGGGAGCTGCCCGAGCGGGCGGCGGCCTGGTGCCTGGAGCGGGCGGGGCTGCGCCCCGAGGACCTGGACGCGGTCGCCTACTCCTACGACCCGGATCTCGTACGGCAGGGCCAGGCGGGGCTCGACGAACGGTGGGAGGAACTGCGCACCACGTACGCGCGGCGGGCTCCGGCCTTCCTCGCGGGGGTGCTGCCGGGGCTGGACGCGGCGCAGGTGCGGTACGTGCCCCACCACGTGGCGCACGCGGCCTCGGCCGGGTTGGCGGCGCCGTACGAGGACGTGGCCGTGCTGGTGTGCGACGGGCGGGGCGAGGCCCTGTCCCACCTGGCCGGGGTCTACGAGGACGGGCGGCTGCGGGTGCTCGCCGCCCAGGAGCTGCCGCACTCGCTGGGGCTGATGTACGAGGCGGTCACCGAGCACCTGGGATTCATGCGCTCCAGCGACGAGTACAAGGTCATGGCGCTGGCCTCGTACGGCACGCCCCGGTTCCTGGACGAGTTGCGGGAGCTGGTCTACGCCACCGGGGACGGTGGCTTCCGCGTCGAGCCGATCGACTGGGCGGCCTACGCCAAGGCGCTGCGACCGGGCCAGGAGTGGGGCGGGGAGCACGCGGACCTCGCGGCGAGCGTGCAGACCCGGCTTGAGGAGGTGCTGCTCGAACTCGCGGGCTGGCTGCACGAGAGGACCGGGCGGCGCGTGCTGACGATGGCCGGTGGGGTGGCGCTGAACTGCGTGGCCAACACCCACCTCGCCGAACACGGCCCGTTCGAACAGGTGTGGGTGCAACCGGCGGCCGGGGACGCGGGAACCGCCCTTGGTGGGGCGCTGCACCTGGCGCAGGCGTTCGGGGAGCCCGCCGCGCCGATGCAGGGGGCCGACCTGGGCAGGGAGTGGACGGACGAGGAACTCGCGGACTGGCTGCGGGCGGCGCGCGTGCCGTACGAGCAGCCCGCCGACCTGGCGGCGACGGTGGCGGCTGAGCTGGCCGCCGACCGGATCGTGGCATGGTTCCAGGGCCGCGCCGAGTACGGCCCGCGGGCGCTGGGGCGGCGCTCGCTGCTGGCGCACCCGGGCAGGGAGGGCAACACCGAGCGGCTGAACCAGGTCAAGGGCCGTGAGCAGTTCCGGCCGGTGGCGCCGATGGTGCTGGCCGAACGGGCGGGGGAGATCTTCACGCGGGGGCCGCTGCCGAGCCCGTACATGCTGTTCGTGCACGACGTGGCCCCGGAGTGGCTGGAGCGGATCCCCGCGGTGGTGCACGTGGACGGCACGGCCAGGGTGCAGACGGTGGACCGGGAGCGGGACCCGCTGCTGGCGCGGATGCTTGAGGAGTTCGCGGCGCGGACCGGGATTCCCGTGGTGGTGAACACGAGCCTGAACACCGCGGGACGGCCGATGGTCGACGACCCACGCGACGCCCTTGAGTGCTTCGGTTCCGCGCCGGTGGACGTGCTGGTGCTGGGGCCGTACCTCGTGCGCCGGGGGGCGGTGTTCGCCGCATGAACGGGCCCGAGGAGTTCACGGTCGTGATTCCCACGATCGGCCGCGCGAGTCTGGCCACGACACTGGCCGCCGTGGGGCAGGACGTGGAGGTCGTCGTGGTCGACGACCGTCCCGGTGCGGTCGCGGACGGGTTGCCGGGAGTCGCGGAACGGCCCCGGGTGCGGGTGGTGCGCTCAGGAGGCCGTGGCCCCGCGGCGGCGCGCAACGCCGGGTGGCGGGCGGCCGGGACGCCGTGGGTGGTCTTCCTCGACGACGACGTGGTCCCCGCGCCGGGCTGGGCACGGGCGGTCGCCGCCGACCTGGCCGACCTGCCGGAGGAGGTGGCGGGAAGCCAGGGCCGGGTCGAGGTGCCGCTGCCCAGGCACCGGGCGCCGACCGACGAGGAACGCAACACCGCCGCCCTGGCGGAGGCCGTGTGGATCACCGCCGACATGGCGTGCCGCAGGACGGCGCTGGAGAAGGTCGGCGGTTTCGACGAACGCTTCCCCCGCGCCTACCGCGAGGACGCCGACCTGGCGTTGCGGCTGCTCGCGACGGGCCTGCGGCTGGTGCGCGGCGACAGGACGGTACGGCATCCCGTTCGTGACGACGGCCCCTGGGCCAGTCTGCGCCGCCAGCGGGGCAACGCCGACGACGCGCTGATGCGCCGGGTGCACGGCCCCGGCTGGCGGGCGGCCGTCGGCGGCGGGAGAGGACGCCTCCGCAGGCACGCGCTGACCACCGGCCTGGGCGTGGTGAGCCTGCTCGCGGGCGCGGGCGCCCTGGTGGCCGGGAGAGGCGCCGCGCGCGCGAGGGCGGGCGCCTTGGGCCCTGTGCTCACGGGTGTGGATGCCCTGGCGAGCAGGAAAAGCCCTGTGCTCACGGGCGTGGGCGCCCTGGCAGGCAGAAGAACGGGTGCGGGTGCTCCGGCGGGCGGGAGAGGTCTCGTCGGGCGTGTCCTGTGGTGTGGCGCGGTGGTGGCGGGGGCCGGGTGGCTGGCGCTGACCGCCGAGTTCGCCTGGTCACGGATCGCCCCCGGGCCACGCACCGCCGAGGAGATCAGACGGATGGCCGTCACGAGCGCGCTCATCCCTCCGGCCGCGTGCGCGCACCGGCTGCGCGGCGAATGGCGGGTACGCCGATGACCCGCCCGACCGGTTCTCCAAGGAACCTGGAGGACGCCTCCCGGCCCCCGGCCGTGCGCGGGCACCGGCCGCGTGGTGAAGGGTGGGTGCGCCGATGACCCGCCCCTCGAAGAAGCCGCGGATCCCGTCTTCGCCCGCGACCGCGCGGGTGCGAACGTTTCCCACGCCGCGCGCCGTCACGGGGACCGTCCTGGTGGCGCGGACCGACAACGCCGGGGACGTGCTGCTGGCCGGACCCGCGATCAGGGCCGTGGCCGCCCACGCCACCGGGACGGTCGTGCTTGCCGGGCCGAACGGGCGGGCCGCGGCCGAACTGCTGCCCGGGGTTGACCGGGTGCTGTGCTGGCGCACCCCGTGGATCGACCCGGAGCCGCCGCCCCTGACCCACGAGCACGCCACCCGGCTGATCGAGATGGTCCGGGAGGTGGCGCCCGACCAGGCGCTGATCCTCACCTCCTTCCACCAGTCGGCGCTGCCGCTGGCGGCGCTGCTGCGGCTGGCCGGGGTGGGCAGGATCGCCGCGACCAGCAACGACTACCCCGGCTCCCTGCTGGACGTGCGGCACACGGTCAACGAGGACGTGGACGTCCCCGAGCCGGAGCGGATGCTCGCCCTGGCCCGCGCCGCCGGGTTCGAGCCGCCACCCGGCGACGACGGGCTGCTGGCCGTACGGCATCCGCTGCCCGAGGTCGGGCACCTGACCGGGCCGGGCGGGTATGTGGTCGTGCATCCGGGGGCGTCGGTGCCGGCCCGCGCCTGGCCCGCCGGTCACTGCGCGGAGGCGGTCCGGGCTCTGGCCGAGGCCGGGCACCGGGTCGTGGTCACCGGATCTCCTGGCGAGACGGCGCTCACCGCCTACGTCGCCGGGGAGCACGCCGTCGACCTGGGCGGCAGGACGTCGCTGGCGGAGCTTGCCGGGGTGCTGGCCGAGGCGGACGCGGTCGTGGTCGCCAACACCGGGCCCGCGCACCTGGCCGCCGCGGTCGCGACCCCGGTGGTCAGCCTGTTCGCCCCGACCGTCCCGGCCGCCCGGTGGGCACCGTACGGCGTGGCGAATGTCCTGCTGGGGGACCAGCACGCGCCCTGCCGGGGCAGCAGGGCCACGATCTGCCCGGTCGCCGGGCACCCGTGCCTGTCCTCGGTGACCGCCGAGCAGGTCGTCGAGGCGGTGCGTCGGCTGACGGCGTGGGAGGGCGAAATCGGCCACCTGACGGTGAAGGAGGAGGCGTCATGAGGATCGCTGTGGTCTCCGAGCACGCCAGTCCACTGGCGACCGTCGGCGGCGTGGACGCCGGCGGGCAGAACGTCCACGTCGCGGCCCTGGCCACCGCCCTGGCCGGTCGCGGTCACGACGTCGTCGTCTACACCCGCCGTGACGACCCCGACCTGCCGGAGACGGTGGTCATGGCGCCCGGGGTGAGCGTCGAGCACGTGCCCGCGGGACCGGCCAGGCCGATCCCCAAGGACGACCTGCCGCCGCACATGTCCTCCTTCGCGGCGTATCTGGCACGCCGCTGGGCCGCGGAGCCACCGGACGTGGTGCACGCGCACTTCTGGATGAGCGGCATGGCCGCGCTGACGGCCGCGGCCGGGGTGCCGGTCGTGCAGACCTTCCACGCGCTGGGCACGGTCAAACGACGCTGGCAGGGCGACGCCGACACCAGCCCGCCCGAACGGATCGCCACCGAGGCCGGTATCGGACGGCGGGCCGCGGCGGTCGTGGCCACCTGCTCCGACGAGGTCGCCGAACTGCGTGCGATGGGGGTTCCGGAGAGGAAGGTCTCGGTCGTACCGTGCGGGGTTGATCTGGAGCACTTCCGCCCAGAAGGTCCGGCCGCTCCCCGCAGCGGGCGTCCGCGCATCCTCAGCATCGGCCGGATGGTCGCCCGCAAGGGCGTCGACACGGTCATCCGCGCGCTGCGCCGGGTGCCCGACGCCGAGTTGGTGATCGTCGGCGGCTCCCCCGACGACGAGGAGATCGGGCGGCTGCGGCTCCTGGTGACGGGGTACGGCCTGGCGGAGCGGGTCCGCCTGGTCGGCAGCGTCGGCAGGGACGAGGTGCCCGCGCTGCTGCGTTCGGCGGACGTGCTGGTGACCGTGCCGTGGTACGAACCGTTCGGCATCGTGCCGGTCGAGGCGATGGCGTGCGGGGTGCCGGTGATCGCCTCGGCGGTCGGCGGGCACCTGGACACGGTGTCGGGGAGCGGGATTCTTGTGCCGCCGCGCAGGCCGTACGCCCTGGCCCGTGCCCTGAACGACCTGCTGGCACGCCGGGCGCTGCGGGAACGGCTCGCCGCGACCGGGGTACGGCGGGCCAGGGAGCGGTACGGATGGCCGCGGGTCGCGGCCCAGACCGAGTCGGTCTACCAGGCTCTGATCAGCGGCCGGCTGGGCCGGCTCGCCGTCGCGGAAGGTTGAGCGTGATGCATCCTCATCTGTCCCGGCTGAGCACGACCCTGGCCTCCGTCGATCGGGAGACCTCCCGGATCGAGGCGTGGGGCAGCAAGCTCGCCGCGGTGCTCGGTGGCGGGGGCCGGTTGCTGACCTGCGGGAACGGCGGTTCCGCCGCCGAGGCGCAACACCTGAGCGCCGAACTTGTCGGCCGCTACCGTGCCGACCGCCGGCCGTACGCGGCGATCCCGCTGCACGCCGACACCTCAAGTCTCACCGCGATCGCCAACGACTTCGGCACCCAGGAGGCCTACGCCCGCCAGGTGCGCGCGCACGGCAGGCCGGGGGACGTGCTGATGTGCCTGTCCACCAGCGGTGCCAGCGGAAACGTGCTGGCCGCGGCGCGGGCCGGGCGCGAGTGCGGACTGACCACGTGGGCGCTGACCGGTCCGGCCCCCAACCCGCTCGCCGAGCTGTGCGACGAGACGCTGGCGATCCCCGCCGAGGACGTGGCCACCGTGCAGGAGGTGCATCTGACGGTCATCCACATGCTCTGCGACGTGATCGAGGAGGGGTGCTCGTGACGGGTCCGATCGTGATCGTCGGCGACTGCCTGCTCGACGTGGACATCGAGGGCAGCGCGGAACGGCTCTGCCCCGAGGCTCCGGCGCCGGTCGTCGACGTGCGCGCCGAGCACCGCCGCCCCGGCGGGGCCGGGCTCGCGGCGCTGCTCGCCGCCCGTGACGGCGCCGAGGTGGTCCTGGTCACCGCCCTCGCCGACGACGCCTCGGGCCACCACCTGACGGAGCTGCTCCCCGAGGGAGTCCGGGTGGTACGGCTGCCGCTGCGGGGCGCCACCGTGCGCAAGACACGGGTCAGGGCCGGGGGGCAGACCCTGGTCAGGATCGACTCCGGGGACGGCCTCGCCCAGATCGGGGCGGACCGGGTGCTCCGTCGGCGGCTGTCGGCGGTGCTGCGCGACGCGCGGGCGGTCCTGGTCTCCGACTACGGACGCGGGGTTGCCGAGGCGTGCCGTCCCTTTCTGGAGAGCCTTGCCGTACCGGTGGTCTGGGATCCGCACTCGCGCGGCCCCACACCTCTGCCCGGCTGTGCCCTCGTCACGCCGAACGAGGCCGAGGCCACGAGGTTGTGCGCGCTGCCGTACGGGACGCCGGAGGAGGTCGCCCTGCGGCTGACCGGTGACCTCGGCGTCGGCGCGGTGGCCGTCACCCTCGGGGAGCGGGGTGCCGTGCTGGCGCACGGTGACGCCCGGCCCGTCAGCGTCCCGCCACCCGAGGTGGCCTTCGGGCGTGATCCGTGCGGCGCGGGCGACAGGTTCGCCGTGACCGCGACACTGGCCCTGGCGGACGGGGTGCCCGTCGGGGAGGCGGTCACGGCGGCGGTCGGCGCGGCCACCCGGTTCGTGAAGGCGGGAGGGGCGGCGGCGGTCCGGTCTGTCTCCCCCGCCGACATCCCCCCGCCCCGCACGTCGGCGAACGGCACTTTCGTCCGTGCCCCGGGGAGCAGGCTCGTGGCGACCGGGGGCTGCTTCGACCTGCTGCACGCCGGTCACGTCAGCCTGCTGCGCCGGGCCAGGGCCCTGGGGGACGCGCTGGTCGTGTGCGTCAACTCCGACGCGTCGGTGCGCCGCCTGAAAGGCCCGGATCGTCCGGTCATCTCCCAGCAGGACCGCGTCGAGGTGCTGCGGGCGCTGGAGTGCGTGGACGCGGTCGTCGTCTTCGACGACGACACCCCCGCCGAGGTCATCGAACGGCTCAGGCCCGAGGTGTGGGTCAAGGGCGGTGACTACACCGAGGCCGACCTGCCGGAGGCCGATGCCGTACGGCGCTGCGGGGGTGAGGTCGTGATCCTGCCCGTCGTACCCGGCTACTCGACCACCGGACTGATCACCGCCCTCCGCACGGCCCCATTCCACTAAGGAGAGACCAACATGCTGGGAAATATCCTGATAACCGGTGGAGCGTCCGGGCTTGGCAGGGCGGTGACCATCGCCGTCGCCAAGGACGGCGGCCGTCCCCTGGTCGTGGACGTCAACCCGCCGGAGAACGGCTTCGACCACGTCATCGCCGACCTGACCGACCGGGACCAGACGGAACAGGCCGTGGCCGAGCTGGCCGAACGCGCCGGGGGCCTCGACGGGGTGGTCACCGCCGCCGGGATCGACGCCTGCGGGCAACTGACCGACGTACCCGCCGACGCCTGGGAACGGGTCATCCAGGTCAACCTCCTCGGCACCGCCACGGTCGTCCGCGCCGCGCTGCCGTACCTCATCACCTCCCGGGGACGGGTCGTCACCTGCGCCTCCACGCTGGGGCTGCGGGCGCTCAGCGACGCCACCGCCTACTGCGCCTCCAAGTTCGGGGTGGTCGGGTTCACCCGCGCCCTGGCCGCCGAACTGGCCGGACGGGTCGGGGTGACGCTGCTGGTGCCCGGCGGGATGCGCACCCCGTTCTTCGACGACCGCGACGAACAGTACAAACCCGGCGCCGACACCCTGCTCAACGCCCCCGAGGACGTGGCCGCGACCGTGGTGTTCGCGCTGTCCCAGCCACAGGGATGCGAGATCAGAGAACTGGTCGTCTGCCCCTCCACCGAATCCTCCTGGCCCTGACCCACCCGGGAAAACGCCATGCCCACCCCACACCCACAGACCGCGTCTTCCGGGGGCACGGTTCTTTCATGCCCGACCTCCAGAGGTACGGCCCGCGAAGACACGTCTCCCAGAGGGACAGCGGCCGGAGACACGGCCCCCGGAAGCACCGCCTTCTCGGAGCCGGTCTCCAGGGATACGGCCCGCGAAGACACGGCTCCCAGAAAGACAGCCGGAGGCGCCGTTTTCGGGGCCGTGCTTTCCACAGGTGGTGCGGCCAAGCACCCGGTTGGAGGTGTGGCCTCCGACGACACGGTCCTCGGGAGCGTGCCCTTCGAAGGGGACGCGGCTCGGGGGCACCCGGGCAGCGGCACGGCCTTGGGGAACGCGGGCTTCGGAGACCGGGCTGAAGGTGCGGCCCAGGGTCGCGGCATGGCCGCGTCGCCTGAGACGCGGCCGGTCGTGTTGGTGTTGCGGGGGTTGGGGCTGGGGGATCTGCTGACCGCCGTACCGGCGTTGCGTGCCCTGCGGCGGGCCTGGCCCCGGCACCGGATCGTGCTGGCCGCGCCCACCGCGCTGGCGGAGCTGGCCCGCATGACCGGCGCCATTGACGAGGTCGTGGACGTCCGTGGCCCCGGTCCCGTCCCCGACCTCGGGGTCCTCGGGGTCCTCGGGGTCGACGTGGCGGTCAACCTGCACGGCGCCGGGCCGCAGAGCACCACGGCGCTGGCGCGCGTCGCCCCCGGCCGCCTGATCACCCACGCCCACCCCGCCCTGCCGTACGTGACCGGGCCCGCCTGGCGGGAGGACCTGCACGAGGTCGAGCGCTGGTGCGCCCTGCTTGAGTGGTACGGCATCGCCGCGGACCCGGCTGATCTGGCCCTGCCCGCTCCGCCCACCGAGGTGGCCGGACATGTGATCGTCCATCCCGGGGCGGCCTTTCCCGCCCGGCGCTGGCCTCCCGAGCGGTTCGCCCAGGTCGCCGCAGCCCTGGCCGGTGACGGCCACCACGTTCTCGTCACCGGGGACGCGGCCGAACGCGACCTCGCCTTCACGGTGGCCGACCTGGCGGGGCTTCCCCAGGAGGCCGTGCTCGCCGGCCGTACCGGACTGGAACGGTTGGCGGCTCTGGTCGGGGCGGCGCGGCTGGTGGTGTGCGGCGACACCGGGGTCGCGCACCTGGCCACCGCGCTGGCCACCCCCTCGGTCGTGCTGTTCGGCCCGACTCCCCCGGCCCGCTGGGGACCGCCGCCCCATGAGAGGCGGCACGTGGTGCTCTGGCGTGGCCGTACCGGCGACCCGCACGCGGCCCGGCCCGATCCCGGCCTGCTGGCCATCACCCCCGCCGACGTCCTGGCCGCCGTCACCACCCTGGAAAGGAGCCCATCATGAGAGTCCTGGTCACCGGAGGAGCCGGATTCCTCGGTTCCCACCTGTGCGAACACCTTCTGGAGCGCGGCGCCGAAGTGATCTGCATGGACAGCTTCCTGACCGGATCGCCCAGGAACGTCGAACATCTCATGGACCGGCCCGCCTTCCGGCTCATCGAGACCGATCTGACCGGGTTCGTGCACGTCCCCGGCTCCCTGGACCTCATCCTCCACCTGGCCTCGGCCGCCTCCCCCGTCGACTATCTGCGCCACCCCATCGAGACCCTCAAGGTCGGCAGCCTGGGAACCCTGCACGCCCTGGGGCTGGCCAAGGAGAAGGGCGCCCGGTTCGTGCTGGCCTCGACCAGCGAGGTGTACGGCGACCCCCTGGAACATCCGCAGCGCGAGACCTACTGGGGCAACGTCAATCCGGTCGGTCCGCGCAGCGTCTACGACGAGGCCAAGCGCTTCGCCGAGTCCCTGGCCACCGCCTACCGCAACGCCGCGACCACCGACACCGCGATCGTGCGGATCTTCAACACCTACGGTCCCCGGATGCGTCCGTACGACGGCCGCGCCATCCCCACCTTCATCCGCCAGGCCCTCAACGACGAACCGATCACCGTGACCGGCGACGGCTCGCAGACCCGCTCCATCTGCTACGTGGACGACACGATCACCGGCATCCTGGCCATGGCCGACAGCGACTTCACCGGCCCGGTCAACATCGGCAACCCCGCCGAGGTGACCATGCTCGAACTGGCCGAGACCATCCGCGACCTGACCGGATCGTCCTCGTCCATCGTCTTCGTCCCCCGCCCCGCCGACGACCCGGCCGTGCGCCGCCCGGACACGGACCTGGCCGCCTCCCGGCTGGGGTGGCACGCCACCGTCCCGGCGGTCGAGGGGCTGCGCCGTACCATCGACTGGTTCTCCACCCAGCTCCAGCGCCCCGAGGAACTCACCCGCCGTTAGGGATGGCGCGTGCGGCTGGACCTTGTCGTGGACGGTCACCGTGAGCGGGGTCCCGGTGGCGCCGGGGTGCCCAGCAGGGAGCCGCTTCCCTTCGCCGAGGCGCTCGGAGAACGGCACGACGCCTGGGTTTCGGGGCAAGCGTCAAGTCGTACCGCTCGGCCTGGTCGGGGACATCAGGTCGGACGGTCTGGCGCGGTGGGTCACCGCGCCGTGGCCAGGTGGCTTTCGTCGGATCGTCCAACGGCGTCTTGGCCCACCTGTCCGCCGCCCCTCCTGATTCCGGTACGGCGTCGCGGCGTCCCCGCAGGGACCTCCTCGGCACCGAGGAGGCGGACGCACCCGGACCCCGTCCTGCACCACCAACCAGGACCGGCTGATGATCGCGGGGATGACCTACTTCCGGGTCAAGTGGCGACGCCTGCCCGAGGCCTACCGGCGTTTCCTTGAGGCGAGCCCGGAACCCGGCGCGACCCTGGTGGTCGTGGACTGCGGCCCGCGCAGGCCGGTGACGCGGGTCGGCCCCCGCCACGTCTTCCAGCACGGCGCGCTCGGTGGCGCGACACCGCAGGAGTACGAGGTGCGCCGCTACGGCTCCCCGCACCGCAGGTGGGACTACCCACCGGTTGACGAGGAGAGCCCGGAGGCCGAGTGGGGGTTCGAGCCCTCACCGCTTGCCTGGCCTGAGGGAACTGGCCGCCCGCAACGGATGGCGTCTGCCGCGCATGCGCTTCACGGAGCCGGAGGACCTCAGCCCCGTGGTCGCCGACCTCTACCGCGACTGGTATCAACGCCGTGACCCGCCCGCCGACCGGCTGCTCGCCGAATGCTTCCTGTTCCTCGAACCGTGGTGGACGCTGCGCAGCGGCTCCGTGCCGTACTGGATGGTCTTCAACACCGACCCTCCCGCGCGAGCCTGATCAACTGTCTCGACCGTTCCGACTCCTTCTCCAAGATCAGACTGCTGCTGTTCTCCCACGGGGTGGAGTCCATCGGACCGGCATCGATCGAACAGTGGCGCCAGGTGCTGGCGTGGGCGGAGAAAATCGGCGTGTTCACCGGCTTCGACCCCCGGGCCTACCCCCGCGACTTCGCAAGCCTGGCCCGAGCCCACCACTCCCCTGGCACCACGCCGAAACCTTCCTGACCGCCCGTCTGGGGTCCCTCCAGGATGAGTTGCGATTCCTCCAGGATGATGAGCGACCCGCACCCTGGGCGCCATCGCCCGCGCCCTGGGGCTGTTGCGATTCCTCCAGGGTGATGAGCGACCTCACCGGCCTGCCCGTGTCCAAGCAGGTGCGCGAGTTGCGATTCCTCCAGGGTGATGAGCGACAGGCCGGGGAAGGCCGCTCCCTCCGGGAACACCGGCCGGTGTTGCGATTCCTCCAGGGTGATGAGCGACCCGAGGGTAAAGCCGCAGGTAAGGGGCGGGTTGGGGAGTGTTCGAAGGGGAGATTCTGCAGCGGTCCGGCGGTAGTGCAGAGGGCCAGGTCAGAAGGGGTGTGGTCACAGGACCGGGTTGGTGTTGCCCAGTGTTTGGCCGAGCTGGTCGAGCTGGATGGTGTGGGGGCCCTGGGTCCGGTAGATGAGGACGCTGTCGTAGCTCGGGTCGATTCTGGCGTTGATGGCGTTCACGAATTTTCGGTGTTGGGCGGTGGAGAGTTCTCCCTGGAAGACGCTCCGCTGCACCCAGTGCAGATACTGGCGGCAGACCTTGATGACGCCGGGATTGCGCTCGGCGAGGGTGTCGTAGACGACGATGACGAACACCGTCACCACCAGGGCCGGAACGGCTTGTAGGTGAGGCCCTCCAGGCAGAGCCGTACGAGCTTGAGGGCTTTCAGGTGGATGAGTTCCTCGTACGAAACCTTCCTGCGTAACTTCCGGTGGAAGACGGTGGTGGCCAGCTCCTCCCGGACGAGTTCGGAGACCTTCTTGCGGCCCTCCCTGCTGAGGGAGGCGTTGCCAACGTCGGTTTCGAAGTCGGCGGGACGCAGGGTCTTCTGGGCGGCGGCACGTCTGAGCAGCCGTTCGGCGAACAGCGGTTTGAAGGGTTCGGCCAGGTCAAGGGCAAGCGTGTTGCGGCGCCGGTCGGTGTCGGCGTGCAGGAAACCGAGCGCCGGGTGCAAGGGGGTGCAGCGCAACGCGGTCAGAACCCGGGAGTAGACGATGCTGTTGGCGTAACTGACAAAGGCGTTTCCCGCGTTGGCGGGTGGGCGACGGCTGCGGCCCTCCAGCCGGAGCCACGAGGGCAGGACCGTGTCCAGGACCGCCCAGGAGGAGCGGCGGAAGTTACCTTCCGCGCTCATGAGCTGTTCGGCGGTTAGGCATGTCGGCAACTTCTCGGCCAACTGGGAGAGCGGAGCCTCAAGGAGGTCGGTGTCCAGAGCCCATCGGACGTTGGCGGCCGTGGCGGTGATGAGAGAGCGACCGACCTCAAGGCGCCTTTCGTCGATGCCGGTGAGGGTGACCTGGCTCCGCAGGACATGGGCCGAAGCCGTGTCCTCCGCGGGGGCGACGACCCCGGCATAGTTTCCGTAGTGATCCAGGACGTGGACCATGACGCCGTGGCGGCTGAGGAGCGAGATCGCCGAGGTGTTGATGTCGACGTGGTCGAAGGCGATCACGTCGCGGACGTCCGTGACGGGGACACGCACGGGAGTCTGGTCGGGCCGTTCGATGCGGAGGCTGTTGTCCTCGCGGCGGATACGGCACGGCTGGGTGAGCCAGTAGGTGCGGGAGGCGGCGGTCATGAATCTCCCCAGCAGTAGTCGATATAGGAACAGCCACGACAACGCGGACGGTCCAGCCTGGGCGGCGCGTCGGGCTGACTGATCACGGCCTGGGCCTGGCGTTCGGTGTCCTCGGCGAGAGTGCGGGCCTGCCGGTCCCAGGCGACCGTGGTGGTACGGCGAACCAGCGGATAGTGGATGACACCGTGCTGGACGGCCACGCCTCTGCGTTCCAGCAGCAGGCAGTAGTGACGGACCTGGGCCTCGTGCTGCTCCGACGGTGCCCGGGAGGACTTGGTCTCGTGGACGACGGCTCCCGTCGTCACCCAGTCGATCTTCGCCTCCCCCAGGTCGATGTCCCGTCGGCGCGTGTAGGTCGTGTCGTCGACGGCCTCGCCGTAGGCGACGGCGTCACTGCGCTGCTCGGGACGATAACCGCGCATGTAGAGCCAGAGCTGACGGGGACAGTGCAGGAGGTATTTGACGTGGACGCCACCGATGGCGCTCACAGGATGGGCGCCGGGACGGGCGTGGACTGGGGGTTCAGCTTCAGCCCGAGGACAGGGTCGTACTCCACGTCGATGACCCACAGGTTGAGGCCGCGTTTCACGAACTTCGCCCGTCCTGTGGAGCACAGTCCGGCGAACTGGGTGTAGCGGATGGGAATGAGCAACCCCGCCGCCAGGAGGGGGTCCTTCTCTGCCTCTTCCCGGTATTCGTCCTGGTCCTTCCTGAGCAGCACCTCGACGGTGTCGAAGGCATTGTCGAGTTTGGCGGCGAATTCGCTCCGGTCGTGGAAGGGGTCGGGAAAGGTGAGGAAGTTCCGGCCGAACTCGTCGCGGTGACGCTTGGCCTCGACCGCCCAGTTCCGTCCCCACGGCGTGGCGTAGGCGATGTCGAGCCAGGTCTCGACGGTCTCCTCAGAGATCTCAGGCCCCGGCGCCGTCGTCAGCGCGGCCAGCGACGCTTCCAGCGCCCCCTTGTCGTACGGCCTGCCGGTGCCGACCTCGGTGTGCACGCGGAACTCGACCACGCCGTCAGCATGTCGGCCACGCCGGTTGACCCGCCCGGCCCGCTGGGCGATGGCCTCGATCGGCGCAAGCTCGGTGACTCCTCTGTCGAAGTCCAGACAGAGGGAGACCTCCACCGCCTGCGTGGCCACGACCAGTCCACCGCGCGGCGCGTTCTCCTCCGGTTTCCGCTCCGGATATCGCCCCATGATGCGGCGTTCGATCGCGGCTCGGTCCCGGGAACGGAACCGCGAGTGCAACAGCATCGCGCCAGGACAGTCGAACTGTTCATACAGCTTCTGCGCCATCGCGACGGTGTTGGCGATCGCCAGGACGCTCTGTCCCTCGTCCAGCCACCCGCGAATACGCTCCAGGCTGGCTTCGGAGTCGATCGGGTCCTCGTCGAGCACGAGCCGGTGCCGGGGCGGCGCGGTGCCCGCCGGTGCCCGGCAGACCTCGACCGCGCCGAGGGTGTCCTCGATCAGACTGATCATCGGCTGGGCGAGGGTGGCGGACAGCACGGCCACCCGGCTGCCGAGCCGCTGCCACAACCGCATGCAGGCGCAGATCCGGCCGAAGGTCGCCGGATCGTAGGCGTGCAGTTCGTCCAGGACCATCAGGGCATTGGCCTGCTCCAACAGGACGCTGGAGTAGCGGGCCCCGGCGATAGCCGCCCGCAGGAGCTGGTGCGGAGTGGCGACCCTGACCCGCTGACTGAACAGCCGCATCGCACGAACCCGCGCCCGGGCTCGACCGGCCTCAGCCGGGCCAGGCGTGCACTCGTCGGCGACGGCCCGCGACAACAGCGTGCGCGCCGCGGTGGCGTGAAGGACACCGATGTCCGGCTCCTGCTGCCAGGGAGCGGGGTCAAGGCCCTTGACGAAACGATCACGAGCGGCGTCGATGGAGGCCCGGTACGGCAGAAGCCAGACCAGCCGGGGCCGCCCGGCCATGTCGTCGAGTTGCCGCGAGGCCCACGCCAGCCCGGCCTCGGTCTTGCCACTGCCCGTGGGCGAGACCAGGATCAGGTGTTCTCCGATGTCGGCGGCCCGCCGCTGGTGCGGATAGGGAGTGGCCAACCTCCCCAGGAAGTCGCGTGGCAGCGGCATGTGCGTCTGCAAGGACACATGCGCGGAACCGGAGTGGTCCGCGAGCGTGACCGCCCCCTGCAACAGCACGGCGACCAAGCCCTCGTCCTCATCGACCGGGTTGATCCACTCGGTGGTCAGCCGGGCGAAGGCGTCCCTGGCGAGCTCCCACATCCGGCGGTCGTTGTCGGGCACGGGGACGGCCAGTTGACGTGCGAACCAGGCCAGCAAGGAACGGTGACGGGCGGCCGGGATCTGGATGCGGGGACGACCGGACACCGGAGCGGGATCGCGGCCGAACTTGCGCTCCCACGCCGCCACCGGGGGATACATGGAGCGCAGGTCGCCACCACCGTGCGAGGTCAGCGGCCTGTGGTGAAAGGCCACCCCTGCGGCGATCATCCTGCGGTCCCGTGGATCCAACTGACGGCCGAGCAGGTCAACGTAGGCGAGGGAGAGCACCTCGTGCCGCTCTCCCCATGCCTCTCCCCCGGGACGAACCTGACGTTGGAAGCCTTCGGCGACCTTTCCCGCGTCGTGCAGCAGGGCCGCGGTCTCCACCCAGGACCAGAACCTCGGGTGGGCGGCGAGGACACCCGGAGATCCGATCCGGTCCGCGACCGTACGGGCGGCGTCCCGTACAGCGAGGCTGTGCTCGGTCAGCAGTTCCGGCCTGCCCAGCGCAGATCCACGAGCGGACTTGGCCAGCACCTGGGACAGCCCGGCGGCGTGCTCGTCCGGCACTGTGGGCGCGCTGAGCCAGACCGCCTGGTCCCCGTCACGGTAGGCGCCCACGACGGGACGCTCACCTGCCGGTTCCGAGCACCACCGGTAGCTGCGGTACTCGGTGCGGCCACGGTCGGGGCTGACCGACTCGGCCAGCCGCAGTGTGCTGGCAGAAGGGGCATCGTGCCCCCCGATCGGTGCCAGCGCGTGACCCACCCTGGCCCGCTCGGTGGGATGGAGGGTGACCTTCTCGATGGAGACGATGTGCACGAGATCCTGGGAACGCCCCAGCCGCAGCCCCCACACCGGCCGACACAGGGCCTCGGCGATCCGCTCCCCCTCCGGAGCCGGTATCCAGACCGTCAGGCGGACCCCGGCGAGGAACGGCCGGTTCCTGATGGTCATGCCGCCCTTGCCCGCCGCCACCTGCCCCGCGACGGCCGGGTTGGAGCCGTCGGCGGCGATGGGGTGGTAGGTCTCGGCGTCCACGCCCATGCCCTCGGCCGATGCCGCCAGGCCGAACATGACCGGCTCACCGGGACGACCGGTGGCCGCCGCCAGCATGCCGCGCACGGTCGAGGGCGGGGGTACCGGCAGACACCGGCTGACCCCGGGGAACATCGGGTCGCGGAAGGAGGCGACCGGTGCGTACAGCTCCACCCGAACCGCCTGGATCGGACCTGGTCTGTCACTCACCGGACTCACCGGGCCGGGTCGTCGAACCAGGCGTCATGCCGTCCGGTACGGATCTCCTCCGCCAGGCCGCGCAGCATCGAACGCGGGTGGTCGATGACGACCTGTCCTTGGTCGATCAACTCGGCCAGATCGTGCTCGAACTCCTTGCGCTTCCTCTCGTGGAAACCGGGCCGCCAGCCAAGCCGTACGGGGGCCTCCCACCGGTCCTGCCACGCCTTGAGCTCCTCGCCCAGCACCTTGCCGCTCACCGTCAGCCCGCTGCCGTCGGAAGCACCGTCGATCGCGAACGTGAGCGGGTTCACCCCACCCTCCATCGGCAGCGCGGCCACCAGCGCCGGGGTGCGGTCGCCGTAGTGCAGCGCCTTCTTGGCTCCACCGGTCAGCTCGGCCAGCGCGTCCAGCAGCATCGCGACCCGGTCTCTGCGCGCCTCCAGTGGCAGCCGGACCGCGGAACCGCCCCGGAAGGGGACCTGCTCGGCGCCCATGCTCATCGCCTGGGCCACCTGCAGGGCGGCCTCGGGCGACAGGTAGTTGGGCCGCCCGCCCCGTGCGGTCGGCAGGGTGAAGGTGCCCACCCTGGCGATGTCGAGCAGGAACGGCGCCGCCAGATCGGCGGTGTAGAACTCGTGCCCGTGCAGGACCGGCTCCTCGATGCCCCGGGACATCACGCCGAAGTCCTCGGTCGGACGGGCGGGCTCAACCGACAGGAAGGTGCCGACCATGAACGGCGTGTCCCGCAGGGTGGTGGCCTCGTCGGCACTCTTGACGGCCGCCTTCATGTAGCCGAACAGGTCGTCATCGGCGTAACGGATGGGGTCGGCCGCCGTGTTCGCCTTCTGTGCCTTGCCCTGTGCCTTGCCCACCCGCTCGGTCGGGGAGGCGACCATACCCATGTCGACCATCGTCTCTCGCAGCCACCTGCGGAACGCCTGAGCCGACACGTAGGGGTACCACTGGCCACGGATTCTGGCCTTCTTGACCGGCGTGGTTGTGGTGTTCTCACCGCGCCCGTTGTTCGGCGCCCCCGCACTGACAGCCAGCACGATCTTGCCCGCCAAGTAGGTCATCAGGCGTACTCCTCACCATCGTCGTTGCCGTCGAACCTGGTCTCGCCGCTGTCCTTACCATTGCCTTCTTCGCTCCCGCCGCTGGGTGCGCCGATGGCCACCCCCCTCTTGTGAAGCGTCTCGATGACCTCGAAGAACAGCACCGTGCGCTCCCGCCACCCCTGGGATCCGTTCGCCAGAAGGTCTCCCAGGACCTCCGGGACGACATGTCGTTCCTTGCCGTCCAGGTAAAGGCGCGCACCGGCGGTTATCAGGAGCTTGTGCAGCTCGTAGCCGCTGCCTGCGGCCCTCCGGTACAGGTTGAACCGGCCACGGTGGGACTCCTGGGCGATCCAGCCAGCCAGCAGCTCCGCGACGGGCTTGATCCGATCAGGATCCATCTCGAACATCACCTCCACGTAAAGACGACACAGGGCCCGCCACCCCACCAGGGTGTGTCGAGGGACCTTCTCCAGGTCCGCTGACCGGGCCCACAGCTCCATCGGCAGCCGGTCCGACTGCCCTCCCTCACGGTCGAACAGCAACCGTGCCGCAGCGGTCGCCCCGTCCACCGCCGCCTTGCCCTGCCGGTCTCTGCGCGCGAGCGCACGCCGCAGATCTCTCCAACCCCTCCTGCAGTCGGGGTCGGCCATCAACAGGTGCACGAAGCGGGCCACGCCCGTCCGCGTCCCCGACACCAGGAGCCACGGCTCCTGGTTGTCGTTCTTGAACATCCACAGGTTGGTCGCGACCGGTGCGTCGCTGGCATGCTCACGCAGCGCCTCCAATGTGACCGCCTCAGGCCCGGCCGTCGCGGGCATGCCATCGAAGCCAAACTGACGGATCCGATCCGCCCGCTGGATGTTCCGCCTCACGAACTGCCGCTCGACCTGTGGGTTGTCGCACGTCAGCACCGTCGCCGAGCCCGCCGTCAGCCAGGCACCGTACGGCAGCGCCCACAACGCGACGCGGCACCCCCGGCACACCGGCCACCCGGCCGTCGCGGGCGGCAGCGTGTTCACCGCCCGGATCGAGTCGAACATCGGGAGGGTTGCCTTCGCCCACAGCACCCCGCTCGGCTGTCCACAGAATGTACAGGCCCATACCGGCCCGCTGACGTCGTCCAGGACGAACAGCCGAGCCATCTCCTCGCGCAGTGCCGTACGATCTTTCCCCCGTTTGGCATGAGTCGGCTTGGAGTTGGGATAAAGGGCAAACAGGACTTTCCACCAGTCATACGCCCCGCTCCCCTGCCGAGCGACCGCCGCCTCGACCACGTTTTCGATGATTCGCGCAGTCACACTGTCAAGCAGTTCCGTCGTGACCTGCTCGACCCGCTCACGGTCGGCGAGCACCGTCACCGCCCACGCCCCGCAGCGCTGCAGCGGATGCTCGGTCAGCAGCAGGGAGGATGCCGGAGCCTGGGTGACGCTCACCTGACCCACCCGAACCCCTCGACGGTGGACAGCCCGAGCCCCCACTCGCGCAGCGCGTCCAGCAGTTTCGGTGCTGCCGCCACCCGGATCCGTGCGGTCGCCCCGATGCGGAAGCCCTTGGACAGGTCGAACCTGCGGCGAGGGCCGGAGTCCAGCACCTCCACCTCCACCTCGCCCGGCAGGCCGAGGACATCCGCCTTGTGCCGGATGTTGTGTGTCAGCCGCTCCTGGAAGTGCGGGTCCTCGGGGAGGAGGTAGAGATCCTCGTGCTTCACCAGAACCGGCGAAACCGTCTCGAAGACCGCGACTCCTCCGGCGTGGTCCGCGAAGTCGTCCAACCGGATCCCCTTGACCGACAGGGTCACGGAGCCCCAGCGGATCTCCTTCCGGCTCGCCAGGGCGGCCAGCAGACACGCCGCGATCCGTGACACCGGGGACCCCATCGAGATCACACCGTCCGACGAGGCCGAATACGCCCCGTGGCGCGGTCGCGTCCTTGAGAACAGCGGCGGAGAGACGCCTAACGGCCTGAGCGGACTGCCCTGCCACCCGGCGTCATGCAAATCTTTGGCCAAGTCAGCGTCCTGCTCCCCGACGAGGCCATAAAGCACCGCCCTGGCGGGACCATGGACATCACCCCAGGGAATAAATGATGCATTTGCTGCGACGTCCACATAAAACCGCATCAAGCCATCCTCAAAAGCCGCACCAAAAACTCGACTTCAGTAGTAGCAGCACGCTCCGACAATTTCCGAAGCACTGCCAGCTTGACGCCCTAGCCCAATGAGAAATAAGACAAACCCGAACATAAGAGGCTAAAAGAAATAAATCCAATCTTCAGGGATTTGCGTCATAGATCACAAAAATAAACTATGGCTACCATGACTACCGGCAGCAACTTCATATAATATAGAGCTTCAAGGAAGGCTCCAGTAGCCGCCCATGTAAATCAAAAAGGGATAGGTGTCCGCGCAACGGAGAGAACTCTCGCGCTGCAGACCTATTTGTTTATCAGCCTAGAGGCCAGTCAAGGTGGCCTCGCTTATGCGGGCCACCTTGACTAAACCTCCTCCCCTCAGCCTCTTCGCGCACTTCTCTTGATTACCACCCAGAGGAACACCCCCAAAAAGAGGGTTCCAACCAGAACGGCAATCACGCAAAGAAGCGATACACCTAGATCCATGGACAGGAAAATCGCAAAATCCTTGAAATTCATAACTCCCCCAACAGCCCCTCCGTGGCGCCACAATATCACCCACTGGCTGCAATGGACGACGTCTGCGGCGCCCCCGAGCAGGATTCTTATCGAGCTTTCTCCCATCACGTTCACCCATCCCCGATGGAAGGCGAAGGGAGCTAATTAACCACACGGGCAACCCAGTCAGACGGCGAGAAAATACACATATCGCCTTGACCATTTTGCATCATTCGGTAAATTCGCCCGCCTCGAAGCGATTCATGACATATACTATTAGCCCAGTGTCGGTTGCGATGGTCAGCGTCGCAGGCGATCTGAATGCCTTCGACCAAAGCAGAACGTCGCCATACGGTGTCACGGCTTCCTGAGCGAGGTGTCCGTGTGACCTGCGATCACTTGAGGGCTAGTGGGTGAAGCGAGCCAGACAGTAATTCTGGGGTTGAGGCGGGCGATGAACTGTGGCTGCCCAGTAGTGCTTGAAAACAGGTCGTTGGGACATTCACCTTCTCTCCTTATCGCTCTTGCCCTCCCCTATTTCAGGAGAAAGCCGGTGAGCCAGCGGTGAGGGGGCGGTGAGGGGTGGCTGCCATGGTTCGGAGGTCGCCGGGACCGTACCGAGGGCCGGCTGTGGATCGAGGAGTTCTGATGGGTGTTCTCGCTGGTAAGACGGCGCTGGTGACGGGTGGTTCGCGGGGCATCGGCAGGGCGGTCGCGGTACGGCTGGCGGCCGAGGGGGCCCTTGTCGCCGTCCACTACGGCGGCAACGACGCGGCGGCCCGGGAGACGGTGGCGCGGATCGAGGAGGCGGGCGGCCAGGCGTTCGCCGTCCAGGCCCGGTTCGGTGAGAAGGACGCCGTTGACCGGCTGTTCGAGGGCCTGACCGGGGGGTTGGCGGGACGTGGCCTGGACATCCTGGTCAACAACGCGGGCATCGGGTCGAGCAACCCGATCTCCCAGGTCACCCCCGAGGAGTTCGACAGGCTGCTGACGGTCAACGTGACCGTGCCGTTCTTCGTGATCCAGCGTGCGCTGCCGCTGCTGAACGACGGGGGCCGCATCGTCAACATGGGCTCGACGGCCAGCAGGTTCGCGGTCTCCATGCAGATCGGCTACACCATCAGCAAGGCGGCGATCGAGGCGATGGCGCCGACCCTGGCCAACGACCTGGGCAGGCGCGGGATCACCGTGAACACGGTCGCGCCCGGCGCGGTGCGGACCGACATGACCGCGGGCTACACGTCCATCCCCGAGGCGGTCGCCACGCTTGAGTCGATCACGGCGCTCGGACGGCTCGGCGAACCCGAGGACGTCGCCGACGTCGTCACCTTCCTGGCAAGCCCCCAGGCCCGCTGGATAACCGGCCAGACCGTCGACGTCTCAGGCGGAACCTACCTCGGCCCCCTCGGGTAAGGGACCGTTGATCTCCAGGGCGACGAGCAACAGGCCCTCAGGCATCAGCCCGTCTCCACGGACCTGTAGCGAACCCTCCAGGGTGATGAGCGACGTGAAGGTGGTTCAGGCTGGTTCGGCGCCGTGGGCTGTGGCGATGGCGTCGATGTGGTGAGCCAGGTCGAAGTCCTTGGCGGTGAGGCGGTGCCCGGCGTCGTGGGTGGTGATGACGAAACGGATCCGCTGCCAGGTGATGTGCATGTCAGGGTGATGCCCGACCTCCCGGGCCTTGGCCGCGACATACACCGCCAGGTGCACACACTCGTGGTAGGTGTGCCGGAAGGTCCGCTCGATCGCCTGCCCATGCCGCTCCCAGCCGGGCAGATCGGCCAGTTGTTCGGTGATCTCCTCGTCGGACAACGGGTGGGGAGTCATGGTCATCTCCTTGGTGAAGAGGCGTCGTAGGCTGCGGGCATGATTCGCGCGGTGACGTTTGATGTCGGCGAGTGTCTGGTGGATGAGAGCCGTGAGTATGGCACCTGGGCCGACTGGCTTGGTGTTCCCCGGCACACCTTCAGCGCCATGTTCGGCGCGGTGATCGCCCAGGGGGGTGACTACCGGGAGACCTTCCAGGTGTTTCGTCCCGGCTTCGATCTGGACAAGGAACGGGAGGTCCGGACGGCGGCGGGCCAGGCGGAGTGCTTCGGCGAGGAGAACCTTTATCCAGATGTACGGCCCGCGCTGGCGGCGCTTCGCGGGGCCGGGCTGTGGCTGGGGATCGCCGGTAACCAGACCGTGCGGGCCGGTCGCATCCTGCGGGAGTTGTTCGCGGCGGATGTGGACCTGATCGGTACCTCCGACGACTGGGGAGCCTCCAAGCCGGACCCGGCGTTCTTCACCCGGCTGGCCGAGGCGGTGCCGTTCGCCCCCGAGGAGATCCTGTATGTGGGGGATCGACTGGACAACGACATCCGCCCAGCGGTGACGGCGGGAATGAAGACCGTACTGGTCCGACGCGGCCCATGGGGAACCATACAGCGAGCCGACCCGGAGGCCGCCCGGCTGCCTCATCTTCGGATCGACTCCCTGACCGAACTACCGGACGGGATAGCGACCCTCAACGCCGAGGCATGAAGGTGGTTCAGGCTGGTTCGGCGCCGTGGGCTGTGGTGATGGCGTCGATGTGGTGAGCCAGGTCGACGTCTTTGGCGGTAAGGCAGTGCCCGGCATCAGGGGTGGGTCAGCAGGTGGGTGCCGTCGTGGTGGCGTACGGCGGGCGGCCTGTTGGGGTGCATGGCGTCCAGGACGCGTACGGCGAATGCCTCGTTGGCGAGGGTTTTGACGTCCTGGGGGTCGGCCCAGCGGAAGGCGCGGCTTTCGTGGTTTGTGGTGAGGTGGCCGCCGATGGGCTGGCAGCGGAAGACCAGGGCGACGACGGCGCGGGTCATGTTCTTGTAGACGCCGGTCAGGGCGAGGGGTTCGACGATCAGGCCGGTCTCTTCGCGCACTTCGCGTACCAGGCCGGTGGTGATGTCCTCGTCGCGTTCCAGGATGCCGCCCGGTGCTTCCCAGTGGCCGTTGTCGCGTCGCTGGACGAGCAGCGCGCGTCCCTGGCCGTCGAGGATCACTCCGGCCACGCTGACCGAATGCCGTGTTGCCGGGTGATCCATGAACGTGGCCCTTCAAGCGGTTGACGGACAGGGTTCAGGATGCCTGGGGCAGGGCCTCCTGGAGGGCGCGGGCGCCCGGTGCGCGCATGCGGTCCAGCAGCCCGACCACCTTGTGCAGGTCACGGACGGCGTAGGCGTTGACGGCCACCGCGTCAGGGGCGACGTTGAGTGCCGTCTCCGTCGCCGCTTCGGCCTCACCGGCCAAGGCGTGGGCGTGGGCCAGGCAGGCGCCGAACCAGGCGCGGTCACGCCGGTAGGACCCCGCCAATCCTGCCAGTCCTCGTTCGAGGAAGGGCACCGCGCGATGGCCGTCACCCAACTCCAGCTCGGCCATGCCGCGCTGCATCAGGAACCAGTCCTCGTCGTAGAAGTACATCCACGACGGCTCCGCCTCGGGGTGCTCGGCCGCTTTCCTGATCAGTTCTTCGGCCTGTCCGAGCAGGGATCGCGCCTGTTGTCCCTGCCCCATCTGCGCCTGCCCTCGGGCGGCCATCTGGGCAGCCATCCCCTGGATGCCCAGCGAGGTGCGGCCATCGTGCCATCGGGACGCCTCGGCCAGCCGTACACACCGCTGCGGATCCCCGATGCTCCAGGCCAGATGGGCGCGCATGTTCAGGGTCGTCGCGGCCAGGGCGGCGTCTCCGGCCTCCATCGCCCAACTGTGGGAGCGGTCGTACCACACCAGCGCGGCGGCAAGATCACCAGAGTCCTGGCACATCCAGGCCAGGAACTGGGCGTACTGGGCGACCATGCTGACCAGGCGGTCTCCTGACGCTCCGCGAACCCCTCGGGCGAGGTCGGCGACGGTGGCGAACTGGGCACGGACAACGGGCATCAGCGGGCGACCACCCATGGTGTCCTCGGCCCGGCGGTGCTCGGCCAGGCACCGTTCAAGCCATTCGATCGTCTCCAGATCCACCCGTCGTGGTTCGTCGATCGTCTTCGTGATCCGTTCGTACAGATCCGGATCGGGCGTCAGGGCCGGTAGTGCGAGAGCCGCGAGTGGCATTTCCACCGAGGCGAACACTTCCTTATCAAGGCCGAGCACTTTGCGATACAGCGGCAGATATGGGTCATCCGGCTTGTGGCGTCCGGTTTCGTGCCCCTTGATGCTGCCGACTATTGATTTCAACGTGGGCAGAGTGTACGGCTCGGCCTCTTTCAGCATTTCACGGGCGAGTCGGGTACGCCCCCAACCTCGTAGTTCACGCTCGGCGCGTAGCCGTACGGCCCATTCGGGCAGTTCATCCCTTACAGCCATTGGTGCCTCACCACAGGTGGGTAAACGCTGCTCTTACCCTCAGTATCCCCGCCGGCACACCTCGACGTGGCATTACGGCTCCATTGAAATAGCCGTACACCACAACGCCATCCCGTCCACCTCTCATGTTCGGCGGGATTTCGAACGTAACGGAGGTGAAGTCCATGGAGACCGCCAGGTCCCTTCCGGCCCCCGAGAACATTCCGGGCTGGCGGCTGATCGTCAGTGACACCGGGCGGTACTGGGCCATCCGGAACCGTGCCTTTCCCCGGGTGGCGTTGCGGGCCGGGGTGGAACCGGCTGTGGACGCCGACACCTTCGAGGAGGTTCAGGCCGCTGTGGCTGAGCAGGAGGAGAAGGCCCGGACCGCCATTGAGGGAGGGGCTTCGTGATCGGGCGGTCTCGGCCTGGTGGGCGGCATCGCGACGGTCTGCCGGTGACGGCGGTGTATCGGCGGGTGTGGGACGGTCCGGCTCGGGCTGAGGCTGAGGCGCTCGACCAGGCGTGCTCTGGATGGGCGGTGCTCTACAGCCTGAGTGAGCGTCGGTTCTTCGGTCTGTGTGCCTGGCCTTCTCCGCAGGCGGTGATCGTGTGCGATGACACCGTGGAGGGGTTGGAGCAGCGGATGCGGGAGGCCGAGACGCTGCTGATTCTCCACATGTCGCCTGTCGAAGGTCGGTTGGGGAGGGCGGCGTGAGGAGTTGCGAGGCCGTACAGCAGGCCCATCCCGGCTGGTTGGTGTTCCACAACTCGACGACCGGGCTGTGGAGCGCCTACCGCAGCAGGCCGGAGCCCAAGAAGGTGCTGCTGGTGCGGGCCGACTCGGTTGAGGAGTTGGACCGCAAGCTGAGCGCTCAGGCGTCCCCGGTGGTGCCGCCGAGTATTCAGGCTGTCGCCGTTGCCCGTGCTTTGCAGGCTCGGACCGCTCATGGCCTCCGGACCGCCACCACTGTCCGGGCCGGTCAGCGGCCACCCGGTCTGCGCAGACTTCTGCGCTCTTGAAGCCGGTACGGCGTGCGGAGGAACTCGTGCTCGCCGTACCTCATGAACGTGCGGCTCAGTCTGGAGGGGTCTGAGCCGCACACCTTCGCAAGGCGGCTCCCGCACCGATGCGCTCGGTGTGTTGGGGAAGGGGGAGCCGCCTCGCGCACCGGCCTCGTGACGCGGGGCCGGTCCCTCTACCGGGTGCCCGGTCCGTGCTCCCCGGCTCGGGGCCGGGCACCCATCCATGCCCCTGTCCTCCGAACAGAGGATCACCATGACCGATTACGAGCAACGGCTGATCGACGTACTTGTCAGTACTCATCCGGGCTGGCGGTACGAGCAGCGTGACCTGCCCGGACTGCCTCGGTGGTGGGCTATCCGCTACGACCCGCTGCGGCCTGACCAGCGCGAAGCCGGGGCCCGGGACGTGCTGGGCCGTACCAGCCTGCGGCGGTTGGTCAGGGCGTTGGCACGTCACGACGAGATCCTCCACAACCTCCGCTACTGAAGGCCATGCATGCCGTACAGGACAAAGAAGAAGCCCCCCGCCAAGGCCGTCGCGCCCGACGGGACCTTCGCCATGGGAGAGACCACCGACCGGCTCCTCACCCCCGGGGAGGTCGCGCACATCTTCGGGGTGGACCCCAAGACCGTCAACAGATGGTCTCTCACCGGGAAGATCCCCTCGATTCGGACCCCGAGTGGGCAGCGCCGCTACCGACAAAGCGACATCAATCAACTCATCAGTACTGACAGGGGATAATCACTTTTATGCAGTTTGGGATCCTGGGGCAGACCCGTGCGTGGCATGACGACGGGCGTGAGGTTCAGCTCGGGGGTCCCGCGCGCCGCAGGTTGCTCGCGTTGCTGCTTGAGAGCGCCGGTGAGGTGGTCTCCGCCGATCGGCTGGCCGACGAGGTCAATCCCGGTGAGGCGCTGTCCGCGCACGCGTTGCAGTCCCAGGTGTCCCGGTTGCGTACGGCCCTGGGCTCGGCGGCGACGATCGAACGGGCCGGGGCGGGTTACCGGATCGCGGTTCCCCGGGACGACGTGGACGCCTTCCGGTTCGAACGGCTGGCGCGTGAGGGCCGGGACGCGCTTCGGGAGGAGGACGCCGAGCGCGCGGCCACGCTGCTGCGGGAGGCGCTCGCGCTGTGGCGGGGCCCTGCCCTGGACGATCTCGCCGAGAGTCCCGCCGCCGTCCGGCTTGAGGAGTCGCGGCTCACGGCGCTTGAGGATCGTGCGGAGAGTGACCTGCGGCTCGGCGGGCACCGCGCGCTCGTGCCGGAGCTGCGGGAGTTGGTCGGCCGTCACCCGCTGCGGGAACGGCTGACGGGGTTGCTGATGCGCGCGTTGTTCGCCGAGGGTGGGCAGGCCGCGGCGCTTGTGGCGTTCGAGGAGACCAGGCGGCATCTGGCCGACGAGCTGGGCGCCGATCCCTCGGCCGAGCTTCTCGCGTTGCACCGGGAGTTGCTGGCCGCCGACCCGTCTCCCCCGCCCGTCGCGCCGCCCGCCCAGCTCACGTCCTTCGTCGGCCGCGCCGAGGATGTGGGCGAGGTCGCCGAGCTGTTGCGTACGGCCCGGCTGGTCACGCTGGTCGGTCCCGGTGGCGTCGGCAAGACACGGCTCTCGGTCGAGGTCGCCGGGGACGCGGGAGGCGCACGGGCCGACGACGTGTGCTTCGTGGAGCTCGCCGCGTTGCGGAGCGGTGCCGAGCTGCCGCAGGCGCTGCTGGGGGCGCTCGGCCTGCGGGAGAACGGCCTGCGGATGGAGGCCGGGGAGCAGCGGCCGGTTGACCGCCTGATCGCGGCGCTCGCCGACCGGGTGCTCCTGTTCGTCCTGGACAACTGCGAGCACCTGGTGGAGGAGGTGGCCCCGCTGGTGGCACGGCTGCTGGCCACCTGCCCCCGGCTGCGGGTGCTGGCGACCAGCAGGGAGCCGCTCGGTATCACCGGGGAGCACCTGTGGCAGGTGCGCCCGCTCGACGACGAGGCGGCCGTACGGCTGTTCACCGACCGGGCCCGTGCCGTACGGCGTGGCTTCGCTGTCGCCGGCACGGCCGACGAGGGCATTGTGCGGCGGATCTGCGCCGCTCTCGACAACCTGCCGCTGGCCATCGAGCTCGCCGCGGCCAGGCTTCGCACTCTGGAGCTCGACGACCTCGCGGGGCGGCTCGACGACAAGCTCGCCGTCGCGGCGCGCGGCAGCCGTACCGCGCAGGAGAGGCACAGGACGCTGCGCGCGGTGGTCGCGTGGAGCTGGGACCTGCTGTCGGAGGCCGAACAGCGGGCAGCGCGGCGCTTCACCGTCTTCGCCGGGGGCGCGAGTGCCGAGGCCGCGTCGCGGGTGTGCGACATCGACGACGAGACACTCGACTCCCTGGTCGACAAGTCGCTCCTTGAGGTCGTCGGCGGGCGTTACCGGATGTTGGAGACCATCCGGGCCTACGGTGCGGAACAGCTCGACGCGGCCGGGGAGGCCGATGCCGTACGGCGTGCGCACGCGCGCAACGTCCTCGACCTGCTGAGGGTCGCCGGGCCGTACCTTCTGCGGGCGGAGCAGTTGGGGTGGCTTGAGGTCCTGGCGCGTGAGCACGGCGACCTGCTGGCGGCGGTGCGCTGGGCCGTCGAGTCCTCGGACGTGGCCATGGGGCTTGAGCTGCTCGCCTCGGCCTCGACCTACCTGTGGATCCGTGGCGTCTCCCCCTCTGTCACGCCGTACGGCGTCGCGCTGCTCGACGCGGTGGGTGAGGGGCCGCCCGCCGGGCTCGGGGAGGAGTACGCGGTGTGCGTGCTGCTGGCCGCCTCCTGCTCCGGGGGGCAGGAGCTGTGGCGGCTGCACCGCGCGGCGGCGGGACGGGCGCTGGCCGACGCGTGGCCGGGCGACCGGCCTGGACGGTATCCGGCCGTCCTGCTGCCGTGGATGATGCGCAACACGGGCGGGGCGAGCGCGATGGAGGCGTTCGCGCTGCTCACCGCCCAGCGGGACTGCCCGGAGGCGTGGGCGCGGGCGGCCGCCCGATACGTGCAGGGGTTCGGGTCGCTGGGGGAGTCCATCGGCGGGAGCGACGGCCGCGGGGCTGAGCGTGCCTGGGGGGAGGCCGTCGAGGAGTTCCGTGCGCTTGGGGATCGGTGGGGTACCGCGCTGGCCCTGGACGCGCTCTCCGGTCTGGCGGTCATGCACGGTGACTATGCGCGGGCGGTCGCGCTGATCGACGAGGCGCTCGCCCTCACCGAGGAACTCGGAGCCCTTGAGGACGGCGCCGACCTGCTGGTCAACCGGGGCGACCACCTCGTCGAGACCGACGTCGAGGCGGCCCGCGCCGACTATGTCAGGGCCGCCGCCCTGGCCCGCAGGGCGGGCAGCTCGAACTGCATCGGGGCCGCCCTGCGCGGGCTCGGGGACATCGCCCTGCGGGTGGGCGACCTCGCCGAGGCGGAGCGCGACTACGCCGAGGCGCTGGATCGGATCGACCCGCTCTGGATCAGGAGCGCGGGCAACCGGGTACGGCTGCTCGCCGGACTCGGCCGCCTCGCCGACACACGTGGTGACCGGGCCACGGCCAGGGAGCGTTTCCGGCAGGCCATGGACTCCGCGACAGCCGTGACCGGGGCCTCGGGGACGGACGCGCTCCGCCTGATCGGCCTGCCGGAGAGCCTTGTGGAGGTGGTGAGCGCACGTTGAGAGCCCTGGCGGGGAGTTCCGTGGGGCGGTGAGGGTCTCGTGAAGGTGGCGAGCGTACGGTGAACGCCTTGGCGAAGAGTCTCGTGGAGATGGCGAGTGCGCGGGGATGGGCCTGGTGGGGGGCTCGTGGAGGTGGGGGGCTCGTGGAGGTGGTGAGCGCGCGGTGAGGGGGCGGTGAGGGGGGCGGGCGAGAGTGTGCGGCATGAGAAGCCTCAACGTCCTGATCTCCGGTGCCTCCGTCGCCGGGCCCGCGCTCGCCTACTGGCTCGACCGGCACGGTTTCAAGCCCACGATCGTGGAGCGTGCCCCGGCGCTGCGTGAGGGTGGCCACGCCGTCGACTTCCGGGGGGAGGCTCACCTGTCGGTCCTGCGGCAGATGGGGATCCTCGACAGGCTCGAAGCCGTCCAGACGGACATCACCTCGACGTGGTACGTGAACAGCGAGGGCAAGCACCAGGCGAGGATGCCCGACGACCTGTTCTCCGGGGACGTCGAGATTCTCCGGGGTGACCTGGCCCGCGTCCTCTACGACGCGACCAAGGACCGTACCGAGTACATCTTCGGTGACTCCATCACCTCGCTGACCGAGGACGCCGACGGGGTGAACGTGACCTTCGAGCGGGGGGCGCCGCGCAGGTTCGACCTGGTGATCGGCGCCGACGGGCTGCACTCGAACACCCGGCGCCTGACCTTCGGGCCGGAGGAGAACTTCGTCAAGCACCTGGGCGTCTACTGCTCTATCTTCACCGTCGGCAACCACCTCGGGCTCGACCGCACCGGGCACGCCTATCTCACGCCGGGCAAGCTGGTCTCGATGTACACCGCCAACGGCAACGCCGAGGCCAGGGCCGTCTTCTACTTCGCCTCTCCGCCGCTGGACCTCTTCCGTCGCGACGTGGAGCAGCAGCAGGCCGTACTGGCCAAGCACTTCGCGGGCAACGGCTGGCAGAGTGACCGGTTGCTGCAGGAGATGCGCCATGCGCCCGACTTCTACTTCGACTCGGTCGGTCAGGTCCGCATGGACAACTGGACCCGGGGCCGGGTGGCCCTGGTCGGCGACGCCGCCTACTGCCCCTCCTCCCTGTCCGGCATGGGTTCCGGGCTCGCGCTCATCGGTGCCTACGTCCTGGCCGGGGAGCTGGCCGCCGCGCACGGTGACCACCGGGTGGCCTTCGGCCGCTACGAGGAGGCGATGCGGGACTACGCCCTGGGCTGCCAGAAGATGGGCGACGGGGTGGCGGGCTACATGGTCCCCGAGAGCCGTCTCCTGTCCGCGTTCCTCAAGCAGTACTACAAGGTCATGCCGTACATGCCGGGCAAGAAGATGATGGTCGCGAAGACCCGCAAGGTCGCGGAGAACATCGCCCTGCGGGACTACGCGAGCTAGTGGTCGAACGAGTTATCCACAGTTTCCACAGACTCGTACACAGGTTCGACGGGGGTCACCATACGCTGGGGAGCGGAGTGGATGAGCTCGTAGTCGCGGCTGATCGCACCGGCCGCGCGCAGGAGGAGGGGGAGCAGTTCGTCGATCAGTCGCGCGTGGCTGACCTCGGCGGTGATGGCGGTGACGTTGACCGCCGCGATGGTCCTGCCGTCCCCGTCGCGCAGTGGGGCCGCGACGGAACGGACCCCCGCGGCGACCTCCTCGTCGGTCGAGGCCCAGCCCCGGGCCCGGATCTCGCGGAGTTCGGCCTTCAGGTCGTCGGTGTTCCCGCGCCGGTGGGGGGTGATCGCCGAACGGGCGGGGGTGGCCAGGGCCGCGTCCAGGGCGTCGGCGTCGAGGGCGGCGAGCAGGACCTTCCCCAGGGCGGTGCTGGCGGCGGGCAGCCGGGTCCCGACGTCGATCCGGACGGAGACGACCTTGGGCACCTCGACGCGGGCGACGTAGAGGATGTCGGCCCCGTCGAGCTGGGCGATGGAGGCTGCCTGGTTGGTCTGGGCGACCAGGTCACCCAGGTGGGGGCGGGCGATCTCCCAGAGCCCGGTGGACAGGGTGTAGGCCATGCCGAGTTCGAGCACGCGGGGGGTGAGGACCACGCCGCCGGGGACATGCCGTACATATCCCAGGCTTTCGAGGGTGAGGATGATGCGCCGGGCGGTCGGCCTGGCCAGGCCGGAGGCGGTCGCGACATCGGTGAGGGACATCGGCACCCGCCGCGTGCCGAAGCACCTGAGCACGTCGAGCCCACGGGCCAACGCCTCGATGAAGTCGGGACCGGCGTTGTCACGCGGCATCTGCGGCCTTTCGTCGAACGGCGGGGTCAGGGCTCTGACGCCAGGGTCCCGGAACCAGGGCATCGGGTCCAGGTTAGCGAAGGCGTCCGGCGGGCGGTCCGGTGTCCGGGCTGTACGGCCTGGCGTCACGGAGCCCTGTCCCCCTCCAGGTTCGACTACCGACCGGCAGGCGGGCGGGCGACCGCCGTACCGGAAAGTCGTCGGGCGGCACGGGGGAACAGGTCCGCCGCGCGGCGCATGACGCCCTCCGCCTCCTCGGCTGACAGGGTGCCGCAGCCCGCCAGGTCGCGCAGGTTGGCCTCGGCGGAGGCCTCGGTCGTGCAGGGGGCGCCCCAGTCGCTGCCGTAGACGATGTGGTCGGCGCCGACTGTCGCCATCGCGGGGAGCAGTGACGAGGCCGCGGCGGTCGCCGCCGTGTCCACGTAGAGCCGGGAGACCTGCGCGTCGATCTCCTCCGGAGTTATCCCGTGCGGCACCCACGCCTCGTCGCCGAGCAGGCGCAGCCGTCCGGTCAGCGCGGGGAAGGCGCCCCCGCAGTGGGCGATGACGAAGGTGATGTTCGGATAGCGGCTGAACGTCCTGCGGAACAGCATGTCGAAGACGGTTCTCGCGGTCTCGAAGGCCACCTCGTACAGCGGCGCCGGGTGACCGAGGACGGCGGGGCGCCGGGCCTCCGGGTGGACGAACACCACGGCCCCCCAGTCGTCGAGCCGTTCCCACAGCGGCGTGAGCGCATCGTCGCCCAGGTGGACGCCGTGCCGGTCTGCCGTGACGGCGAACCCGTCGGCGTCGAGAAGCTCACGGGCCCGCCGCGCCTCCCGCAGGGCCTCGTCAGGGTCCTCGGTCGCCAGCCCCGCCAGGAGACCGAAGCGCGACGGATGGTCCGCCACGAGCGTGGCCCCGTAGTCGTTGGAGGCCCGTACGGCTGACGCCGAGCCCGGGATGTTGCTCAGGAGCTGCATGGCGATTCCCGAGGCGTCCATGTGGGCGAGCGTCCGTTCCAGGGACCATTCGTAGGGTTCCGGGAAGTAGATCCCCCTGCCGAGCATGGCCTGCCACGTCCGCCGACGCTCGTCCGGCGTGCTCGGCGGGGAGAAGTGCGCGTGGACGTCGATGTGTCGCACGGTGTCCTCGTCTTCCATCGAAATCTTCCATCGAAGCCCTTCCGGGCCCCTCCAAGTCCCTCCGAGCCCCATCGAGCTTCTCCGAGCTCATCGGGCTCTATCGAGCTCCTCAGGCGAACAGGGCCAGGCCTTCTTCGATCTCCTTGAGCGGGCTCTGCTCCAGGAGCGGTGCCAGCAGTTCCCGCGCCCTGGCCGGGGAGACCAGCGCGGACGCGTCCACCTCGTCCACCCGCCAGCTTCCGCAGTCGTCGTAGATGCGCTCGCCGACGAGCAGCCCGTCACGGTACGGCCAGCAGGCGGCGAAGTTGTGCGACACCTGGTAGGTCCCCTGAGGATCGACGTCCTCCCCGGCCAGCGCCGGGTCGGTGCCCCGGACCACCTGGGCGAACACGGCCTCGATGAAGAGGCCGTGGTCGGAGACGGCGACCTCCTCCTCAAGGGCGCCGAAGACGTTGACCCCCTGGGTGACGATGGCCTCGTAGAAGTCGCGCACCTCGGCCATGCCGTCGCACACCGTGGTCCTGCCGCGCTCGGTGAGCCGGTAGACCGGGTGGGCCACGGTCATGGTCGGGATGAGGATGTCCTCCCAGTAGCCGGAGACCTCAAGGAGCGCGTGCCTGCGGTAGTTCTTCAGCACGTGCCGGTGTTTCGGGTTCTCGACGACCGCGAGCGCGGCGTCGACACCCTCGGTGATGCCACGGACGTCAAAGACCTTCATGGTTTGTCTCCTTCTGTGGGGTAGGCGGACGGCCCGAGGTAGGCGCCCGCGAGTTCGTCGATCCTTGGCCGCATCTCCTCGACGGTTCCCGAGGCCGCGACCGTCCCGCCCGCCATGACGTGGACGCGGTCCACCCACCGCAGCGCCACGTGCACGTGCTGCTCGACGATGAGCACCCCGCATCCCCGCTCGGCTGCGACCCGGCGGAGCACGGGGAAGAAGGCGTTGACGACCAGCGGGGCCAGTCCGAGGCTCATCTCGTCCACGACCAGCAGGCTCGGGTCACGGCACAGGGCCCGCGCGAGGGCGAGCATCTGCTGCTCCCCACCGGAGAGCGCGGCGACCCTGCGCCCGCCGAGCCGCTCCAGCGCGGGGAAGAGGTCGAGCACCCATCCTGGCGCCCGTCGTGTACGGCAGGCGAGCCTGATCGTCTCGTCCACGGTCAGGGAGGGGAACAGCGAGCGGTCCTCGGGGACGTGCTGGATGCCCGCCCTGGCACGTCGCGCGGGCGTCAGGGCGGTGACCGGCCTGCCGTCCAGGGTGATCTCCCCCGCCTGGAGACCGACCAGGCCGGAGATCGCCAGGAGTGTCGTGGTCTTGCCCGCGCCGTTGGCACCGAGCAGGGCGACCAGCTCCCCGCGTTCCACCGAGAGACCGACGTCCCGCACGACGGGCACGGCCCCGTACCCGGCCGTCAGCCCCCGAACGTCGAGCAGACTCACCGAACCGCCTCCTTCCCGATTCCGGAACCGTCCGGGCTTTCGGAGTCCTCGCCCTCGTCAGCTCCCAGGTAGGCCGCGATGACAGCGGGGTCGTGCCGTACGGCATGCGGGGGGCCGTCGGTGATGACCTCGCCGAAGTCGAGGACGCACACCCGGTCGCAGATCCCCAGCACGAGCGGCATGTCGTGGTCCACGAGGACGACCGAGGTGCCGGAGGCGACGACGTCGCGCAGGATCTCCCCCAGCAGGGCGCGTTCGTGTCCGTCGAGTCCGGCCGCCGGTTCGTCCATCAGCAGCAGCTTCGGGGACCCGGCCAGCGCGCGGGCGACGCCGACCAGGACGCGCTGCCCGTGGGACAGCTCGCCGGGCATCCGCTCCGCCAGCCGGTCGATGCCGAGCCGTACGAGAGGGCTGACGGAGTGGCGGCCGACGGCGGTGCGGACGTTCTCCGCGACCGTCAGGTCCTCGAAGAGCTGGAGCGTCTGCCAGGTCCTGGCCACCCCCATCCGGGCCCGTTGGGTGGGGCCGTGGCGCCGGAGGTCCCGGCCCTCGAAGGTGAGGGAACCATCCGTGAGCGGGGCGAATCCGGTGATCGCGTCGAGCAGGGTGCTCTTGCCCGCGCCGTTGGGGCCGATCACCCCGACCAGTTCGCCGGGCATGATCTCGACGTCGATCCTCCTGAGCGCGCACACGCCGCCGTAGTACAGCGACAGCGCCTCGGCGCGCAGCAACGGCACGGTCATGACTCCCCCAGAGCGAGTCGCCGTACCCGCAGGGAACGGGCCGCGTCGGCGACGCTCACCGCCACGCCGTCCGGCGAGCCGATCACGGTCAGGACCACCGCGAGCCCGGCGAACAGCGGCTGGTAGTCGGGGGGTATGCCGAACCACGTGGTCACGGCGTGGAACAGCAGGCCCTGCGCGACCAGCAGGCCGCCGACGAGCGCGCCGCCGACGGTTCCGACCCCGCCGAGCACGGCGACGCCGAAGAACGCGATGGAGGTCAGCGGCCCGAAGCGGTCGGCGCTGACGCCGGTGAAGGTGTAGCCGTAGAGCACCCCGGCGACGCCCGCCAGCAGCCCGCCGATCGCGAAGGCGAGGGTCTTGACGGCGCCGACGTTCACGCCGGTCGCGGCGGCTGCGGCCTCACTGGAGCGTACGGCCAGCATGCGCGCGCCGAGGTCGGAGCGCCGCAGCCACGCCACCAGGAACACGCACCCCAGCAGGGCGGCCAGGACGACGAGGCCGAAGCCCTGGCTGGGCGGTTCCGTCCCCCAGAACGAGCGGGACGGGGAGATCTCCATCCCGAAGACCGTGATCGGCGCGACGTTCGCGGGCCGCAGGCCGCTGCCCCACTGCGGGTTGCCGAACCAGAACCGCTGGGCGGCCACACCCCCGGCCAGGGTCAGCACCGCCAGTTGGAGGCCGCGCACTCTCCTGGCGGGCACCGAGAACAGCAGGCTCGTCAGCACCGCGGCGGCGATCCCGGCGAGCGGGGGCAGCGGGAACGGCAGGCCCAGGTCCCCGCCGACCGTGGCCATCACGTATCCGGCGGCCCCGGCGACGGCCATCTGGGCGAAGGAGATCTGGCCGACGAAGCCCGTCGTGACGACTACCGACAGGCAGAGGACGGCCCCGAGCATGGAGTTGACCAGCGCCTGACGCCAGTCGAACGGGAGCCCGGCCAGGGCCGCGACGGCGACCACGGCCCCCACGGCCATGGCGGGACCGGCGCGCCGGGGCCGGGGCGCGCGGGGCATCGGGGGCGCGACGGCGGTCAGCCGGTCGGGCAGCGCGCGTCCCCTGAGGTAGAGGGTGACGGCGAGCACCAGGAAGGGCACCAGTTCGGTCACGCCGGGCAGCGGCGTTCCCTCGACCTGCGGGAACCACGACTGCCCCTGGAGCAGGGCGATCAGCGAGTTCACCACGCCGAGCCCGAACGCGGTGGCGACGGTGACGCCGAACGAGGAGAAGCCGCCGAGCAGGGCGGCGGTCAGCACCGGGACGACCAGCAGCGTGAAGGTCGTCGGCTGCAACTGGGTCGTCGGGGCGGCGAGCATGCCGAACAGGCCGCCGAGCACGCTCGCGATCACCCAGTTGGCCACTTCGAGGCGGCCGGTGGACAGGCCGAGCAGCACCGAGCCCTTGGCGCTGTCGGCGGTCGCCCTGGTCGCGATCCCGAAGCGGGTGTGGCGGTACAGCGCCCACAGCAGGGCCGTCGCCACGATCACCAGCCCGGCCAGGAGCAGGCGGTCCTGGGGGATCGAGACGCCGAGCAGGTCAACCGTCTCCTGCGGCAGGATCGCCGGGGCCGCGACCGGGTCGGCGCCCCAGCGCAGCACGATCACCGCCTGCGCCGTCAGCAGCACGCCCGAGGACGCGACGAGCTTGGCGAGCGGCCCGGCCTTGGCCAGCGGCCGGTAGACCAGCAGGTACTGCAGGGCACCGAGGACGGCCGCCACGACCAGGCCGATCACCAGGGCGAACGGGACGCCGGTGGTGCGCAGTTCGGAGTAGACGTAGGCGACCAGGGCGGCGGTCGCACCAGCGGCGACGTTGATGACGCCCGAGGAGCGGTAGGTCACCACCAGCCCCGTGGCGAGCCCGGCGATGAGCGCGCCGTACCCCAGGCCGAGCGCCACGAAGGCGAGGACCTGTTCCGGACCGAGCGACGACGTCATCGCGCGAGACCGATGCTCTCGGCGTTCACCTCGACGGAACGTTCCCATTTGCCGTCACCCAGGTAGGGGCTCAGGAAGACCGTGGTCGAGCAGAGCGAGGGCAGGCCCTTGTCGGCGAGGAAGCCGCAGCCGACCTTCTCGGGACCGAGGAACAGCGGGCCACCGAACCCCTTCCACCAGCCGGAGACCTGCTCCGGGGTGGGGGTGGCGCCGAGCTGGTTGAGCATCTTCACGTCGAGGATGATCGAGTCCCAGGCGTAGGGGGCGAGCCCGCCGACCTTGGCGCCGGGGGCGTAGGCCTCCATGGCGCTGCGGTAGATCGCGGCCTGCTCGTCCGTCTCCGGGGACAGCACGTTGCGCGACTGCCCGACATATGTCCATTTGGGCAGGTCACCACCGTTCGCCTGCCGTACCGAATCATCGGTGCAGAAGTCGAGGGCGATCACCGGTGCCTTCACCCCGAGTTGCTGTACGGCTCGCGCGGTCGGCACGCAGCTCGGCGTGTTGGAGATCCGCACCACGGCGTCGGCGGTGAGCGCCCCGGCTGAGACGAGGGCCGAGGCGACGTCGGCGGAGCCGGTCTGGGTGGCGACCTGCTTGAACGTGACCCCGAGCTGGCCAAACGCGGCGGCGACCGACTTGGCGCCGAAGGCGGACCCGGGGTCGTCGCCGTCGTAGACCACGGCGACGTTCTTGGCCTTCAGCACCTCGGCGACGTATTTCGCGATGCCGCCCTGGATGCCGTACGAGCCGGGCCAGGGCTGGTAGACGTCGCGGGCGGCGACGTCCGTCGGGGAGGCGGGGGTCTGCCCGACGACAGCCTTGCGACCGGCAAGGGTCTCGTAGACGGAGGCGGTTCCGACGGTCAGCAGGCTGAGCTGGACGACGTTGATCCGCTCGTCGCCGGCCATCCGCTGCGCGCAGTTGAGCGCCTCCTCCTGGGCGGAGACGACGACGCAGGGGACGAGTTCGAGCGGGCGGCCCTGGACGCCGCCCAGTTTGTCGTTGGCGAACGCCACCGCCGCCTGCGCCGCGGCCTGGGCCTCGGGGAAGCTCGGGATGCCGCCCTGCTGGGTGACGAACCCGATGTAGACGGGCGGTTTCGCCTTGTCGGCGGCGCCGGGCGTGCCCCCGACGTAGTCGCTCAGCGTGCGCTGCGCGACGTCCAGGCCCGGGAGCTTGGCCGTACTCGGAACCGGCTTCTGGACGGCTTCCTGCGCCGAGCAGCCGGTGAGGCCCAGCAGGAGGCCCGCGCCGAGGGCCACGGCCCCGCGCCGGGCACGTGTGCGGTCAGTCATGTGCGGCATCCCTCATGTCGTGGCCGTCCGACGCGAGCGTGGTCGCGGGGTCGTGGCCGTAGATCCATCCGTTGTGTGTCAGCGGGTCCTCGTTGGCGAACGAGGCGTCCCTGGCCCGCTGGGCCGGTCCGTCGGGCAGGTGGTTGGTCTCGGCCCTGTCCCTGCTGGCCCGCTGCACCTGGGTCGCCCGGGTACGGCGCAGCCGCTCGTAGCGTTCGAGGGCCCCCCGCGGTTCCTGTGGCCGTTCGGCCAGGCAGTGGGCTAGGACCGCGGCGTCCTCAAGGGCCTGGGCGGCGCCCTGGGCGTAGAAGGGGAACATGGGGTGGGCAGCGTCGCCGACCAGCGTGACGGGGCCGTTGGTCCAGCGGGGCAGCGGATCGCGGTCGAGAAGCGCCCACTGGCCGGTGTGGTCGGCGGCTGCGAGCAGGTCGGTCAGCTCGTCGGCCCACCCGGCGAACTCCGCCCGCAGGTCCTCGACACGGCCCTCCGCCGACCACGACTCGGTAGTCCAGTCGTGGGCCGGGCCGAAGGCGACCACGTTGACCTGTGCGCCCGCGGAGATCGGGTAGTGCACGAGGTGGCGGCCCGGCCCCAGCCAGAGCGTCTGCACCGGGCGCAGCGCGAACGCGGGGGCGCGTTCTGCGGGAACCAGGCAGCGGTAGGCGCACATCCCGGAGAACCTCGGCGGCCCCGCCTGGCCCACGAACCGTCCCACGGTCGTGTGCACCCCGTCGGCACCCACGACGACGTCCGCCGTCGTCCGCGTCCCGTCGGCGAAGGTCAACAGGACACCTTCGGGCCGCCGCTCCAGATCGACGAGACGGCTGCCGAGCCGCAGCGCCCGCCCGGGGACCGCCGCCCTGACCACGTCGAGCAGGTCGGCCCGGTGGGTGACGTAGCACTGCTCGCCGTACCGGCGCTCGCACTCCTCGCCGAGCCGCTGGGAGAACAGCACGCGCCCGTCGGCCCAGCGCCGGAACTCCCAGCCGACCCGCAGCGCGACCGCGCGTTCCCGCAGCCGCTCGAACTGGCCGAGGCGGCGCAGCAGCCGTACCGCGTTGGGCGAGACGACGAGGCCCGCGCCCACCTCGGTCAGCTCCCTGGCCTGCTCGTAGACGGTCACGTCGATCCCGGCGCGGTCGAGGAACGCCGCGGCGGCGAGGCCCCCGATCCCCCCGCCGACCACGGCCACCCGTGGCCCGGTGTCGCTGATGCCCATTGGCACACTCCTGTCGATCAAAAGGGGGAAACCGGCGGTGCCGCCGAGGGCGGTGACGGGGGCGCGAACGTCCCGCCGACGAGGCGGCGGGGTGCGCCGGTCGCCAGAGGTGGACTCTCCGGCGGGCTGCCCCAACGATCCGTGGCGGGTACGGCACGCCGCAGCACGTTGTCCGTTGGACGGACCCCTTTCTGGCCGACCGTGTTGGACAAAGCACACAATGGGGAGGAAGACCAGCGTGAACAGGTGATACACATGGCCAACAGCACCGACCGTGGTCGCACGGTCACGTCCCGGGCACTGGCGATCCTTGGCGCGTTCACCCCGGCGCAGCCGGAGCTGACGCTCGCCAGGATCTGCCGCGTCACCGGCCTGCGGCACGCGACCGCGCACCGCCTCGTCGGCGAGCTGACCTGCTGGGGAGCGCTCGAACGCACCCCGCGCGGCACCTACGTGATCGGCCTGCGGCTGTGGGAGCTGGGCACGCTCAACCCGCGCGGGCTGCCGCTGCGGGTGCGCGCGATGCCGTTCATGGAGGACCTGCATGCCGCGACCCGGCAGCACGTGCAGCTCGCCGTCCTCGACGGCGGCGAGGCCCTCGTCGTCGAGCGGATCTCCGCGACCGACGCGATCCCGGTCCTGTCGCAGGTGGGCGGACGGCTGCCGCTGCACGCCTCCGCCGTGGGCAAGGTGCTGCTCGCGCACGCTGACGAGGACCTTTTCGCCGAGATCGTCAGGGACAGCCTGCCCCGGTTCACCGCCACGACGGTCACCGACGTGACCGAGTTGCGGACGGCGCTGGCCGAGTGCCGCAGGACGGGCGTCGCCGTCGTGCGGGAGGAGATGAGCACGGGGGCCTACTCGGTGGCGACGCCGATCACCGACGTGCGGGGCCGGGTCGTCGCCAGCCTCTCCGTGGTCGGCCCCGACCCCGCCGTCCACCGCCTGGTCCCCGCCGTCGTGACGGCCGCCCGAGGCATCTCCCGGGGCCTGGCCGCCTAGGGCGCGTAGCGGGTGGCCATGGTGTGGAAGACCTCCCTGGGCCGCCAGGTTGTCGCGTCCAGCGTCTCGACGACGCCGTAGGAGCCCAGGGCGGCGTGCCCGGTGCGGTTGTAGGTCGCGAAGGTGAACCAGAAGGAGGTGTCGACTCCCGCCTCCTCGAAGGCGTCCGTCAGCTCGGTGAAGTAGCGGACCTGCTCGGTCTCGTCGCGGACGGCGCCCTCGGGGACGTGCCAGGCCATCCCGCCACGGTCCCCGGCTCCCGCGTAGGGGCAGGTGCCGAACTCCGTCACGGCCACCGGCTTACCGTGACGGAGGAGGCCGCGCAGCTCGTCGGCGAAGTCGGCGGCGTTGTACGCGGCCCGGTAGGCGTCCACGCCGACCAGGTCGAACGGGGTCCAGTCGACGAACTCCCAGGGGCCCGCGGCGTACGTCACCCGGCCGCCGAAGTGCTCCCTGGACACCTTGGCCGCCTCGCCCAGGAAGGCGTTGAGGCGCTCCATCACCGGGCCGAGTGACCGCCACCAGGCCAGGTCCGCACCGGCCATGGCGGTCAGCCGGTCCCCGTAGGTGGCCCCGGGCAGGAACCCGTTGCCGAAGGCACTGGTCTCGCAGCCGGGAACGAGGACGACCTCGGCGCCCGCCCTCCGGATGGCCTCGGCCCGCCGGGCGCAGTCGGCGTACAGGGCGAGCGTCTCGGCGGCGCCCAGGTCCACGGGGAAGGGGGAGAACCACACTTCGAGGCCCGCCTCGGCGGCCAGTTCGGCGGCGAGCGAGAGCCGCTCCGGCGTGCCGCCGGTGACGCGCACGGCGGTGCAGTGCAGTTCGTCGGCGATGACCCGGATGTCGCGCTCGACCGCCTCCGGGTGCCACTCCGGGCGGCTGGCGTTGCCGGGCAGGAAACCGGTCTCGTAGGTGACGCCTCGTGCGCGCCTCACCTCTCGTCCCCGCCGAACTCGCTGAATTCGCCGAAGGCCCGCTCCAGCAGGTCGAACGCGAGGTCGAGGTCGCCGCCGACGAGCCTGCCCGCGGCCAGCGGGGTCATGCCGTCCGTCAGGCGCTGGAAGAACGTCTCCTGGACGGTGCTGACCGCGGTGACGATGTGCGCGGCCATCAGCCGGACGCGGATGCCGTCGGGTTCGCCCGCCTCGACGAGGGCCTTGACCAGGGCCTCGGCCTGCTCGCCACGGAATCGGCTGACACCGGCGACCAGCGCGGGGCTCCGCTGGATGACCCGCACCATGGCGCGCAGCTCGGGGACATAGGAGCCCGCGGGCTCGGCGACGGCGCCGTGGTAGTGCTCGCGCAGCGCGCGCAGCGGCGTCTGGCCCGGCACGCGCTCGGCGACGACCCGCGCGAGGTCGTCGTCGAGCACGTGCAGGACCAGGGACTCCTTGGTCGGGAAGTAGCCGAACAGGGTCGCCTTGACGACCCCGGCCGCCTCGGCGACCTCGTTGACGGTTACCGCGTCGAACCCCCGCTCGGCGAAAAGGCGCATCGCCGTGTCCGCGATGTGGGCCCTGCGCTGTGCTCGCTTCTCCTCCGTGATCATGCCGGTCAGCATATATGAACTTGGTTCATAAACAAACCGGGTTCAGATTCTGACGTTCTCCAGGACGACCGCGAGACCCTGGCCGACGCCGATGCAGAGGGCCGCGACGCCCCAGCGTTCGCCGCGTTCGACGAGCACCTTCGCCAGCGTCCCCAGCACGCGGCTCCCCGAGGCGCCCAGCGGGTGGCCGATCGCGATGGCGCCGCCCCGGGTGTTCACGATGCCGGGATCGACGCCCCAGGCGTCCACGCAGGCGAGCGCCTGGACCGCGAAGGCCTCGTTGAGCTCGACCGCGCCGACCCGGCCCCACCCGACCCCGGCCCGGCGTAACGCCAGGTCGGCGGCCTCGACGGGGGCGTAGCCGAACATCCTCGGGTCGAGCGCCGCCGTACCCCGGCCCGCGATCCTGGCGATCGGCGTGCGCCCGAGGACGTCGGCGGCCCGCTCGGAGCCGAGCAGCACCGCGCCCGCGCCGTCGCTGAGCGGGGAGGCGTTGCCCGCCGTGATCGTGCCGTCCGCGCGGAAGGCGGGCTTCAGCGCGGCGAGCGCCTCGACGCTCGTGCCTGGCCGTACGGACTCATCGCGGGTGAGGTCGGTGCCGGGCACCGGGAGGACCAGGTCGTCGTAGAAGCCCTGCTCCCAGGCGGTGTGCGCGAGCCGGTGGGAGCGGACGGCGAAGGCGTCCTGGCGTTCGCGGGAGATGCCGAAGCGCTCCCGGAGCTGCTCGTTCGCCTCGCCGAGGGAGACGGTCCACTCCTTCGGCATGGCCGGGTTGACCAGCCGCCAGCCGAGCGTGGTCGAGACAGCGGTGACGTCCCCCGCAGGAAAGGCGCGGGAGGGCTTGGGCAGCACCCAGGGCGCCCTGGTCATCGACTCGACGCCGCCGGTCAGCACGATCTCGGCGTCACCGGTCTCGATCATGCGCGAGCCCGTCATCGCCGCGTCGAGGGAGGAGCCGCAGAGCCGGTTGACGGTCGTGCCGGGGACCGAGACCGGCAGTCCCGCCAGCAGCGCGGCCATCCTGGCGACGTTGCGGTTCTCCTCCCCGGCGCCGTTGGCGTTGCCCCACACGACCTCGTCGATCACGCCCGGATCGAGGCCGGTCAGGAGTCCCCGGATGACCCCGGCGGCCAGGTCGTCCGGCCTGATCCCGGCCAGGCCGCCGCCGAAACGCCCGAAGGGTGTCCTGGCCGAGCCGTACAGGAACGCGGAACCGGACATCTCACACCTCCGCGCGGGCGAGCACGATGTCGAAGCGCGTCCTGGACCAGGTGCCCTCGACGTGACGGCCGTCCGGGGTCGCCGTGCCGTACGGCTGGCGCTCGAAGTCCTTGACCAGCGACTCCTTGACGCCGAAGACGCTGTCGCGGCCGAGGAATTCGTCGCCCCTGACGAAGATGTGCGTCACCAGCCGCCTGAGTCCCGGCGCGGTGACCATGAAGTGCAGGTGGGCGGCGCGCATCGGGGAGCGGCCCACGGCGGCAAGCAGGGCGCCGACCGGGCCGTCGTGCGGGATCGGGTACGGCGTCGGCGTGACCCCCCAGAACGCGTAGTGCCCGTCGGCGTCACTGAAAAGATGCGCCCTGGCGGCCGTGCGCCCGTCGTCGTACTGGACGTCGTATCTCCCGTCCTCGTCGGCCTCCCAGACCTCGATCCTGGCGCCGGGCACTGGCCTGCCCGTCGTGTCGACGACGGTTCCCTCGACCCAGCACGGCTCCCCGGCCGCGCCGAAGGAGATGTCGCCGCCGACCGGCACCCGGGGGCTGTCCTCGACGAAGAACGGCCCGAAGACCGTGGCCTCCGTCGCGTCGCCCTCGGCCTCGTTGTTGATCGTGATGGTCTGCATCGAGGCACCGAGCACGTCGGAGAGCAGGATGAACTCCTGCCGTCTGGCGTCGGTGATGTGCCCGGTCGCGGTGAGGAAGGCGATGGCCCGCTCCCACTCCTCCTCGGTGAGGCGCGTCTCCCGCAGGAAACCGTGCAGGTGGCGCACCAGCGAGCGCATCACCTCCCCGAGCCTGGGGTCCCGGCACCCGTCGAAGGACCCGAGAACCCGATCGAGCAGGGCGGTCTCCCTGCGTTCCTGTTCGCTCATGACGTGCCTCCCCGGTGCGCGGCGTGCAGGAGTCCCAGCAGGTCCCGTCTGCCCACCGGCCACGGGTTGGCGTACGGCCTGGCCAGCACCTCGTCGGCAACCCGGGGAAGATCGTCTTCGGCGACCCCCAGCTCCTGGAGACCGCCGGGGGCACCCAGGCGCGTCGCCAGGGCCGTGAGCTTCGCCAGGGCGGCGGGCACGTCGTCGGTGTCGAGGACGCGGCGCAGTGCGGCGTCCGCCTCGGGGGCGGCGGGCAGGTTGAGGGCGGCGACGTGCGGAAGCACGATCGCGTGGGTCTCGGCGTGCGGCAGGTCGAACATGCCGCCCAGGACGTGGCACAGCTTGTGGTGCAGGCCCATCGTGGTCGCACCGAGGCAGGCCCCGCACAGCCACGCCCCGCACAGCGCCGCCCTGCGCCCGGCCCGGTCGCCGGGGTCGTCGGCCAGCAGCGGCAGGGCGTTCGCGAGGTCGCGGACGCCCCGCTCGGCCATCGCCGCGACCACCGGGGAGCCGTCGGGGGCGTAGAGAGCCTCCACGGCGTGGGCGAGCGCGTTGATCCCGCTGGTCACCGAGACGGCGGCGGGAAGCGTCATGGTCAGGTCCGGGTCGTAGACCACGCTCCTGGGCATCACGGCCGGGTCGCGGCCCGTCCTCTTCTCCGCGTTCTCGGTGAGCCCCCAGATGGGCGTCATCTCCGAGCCCGCGTAGGTCGTGGGCAGCGCGAGCACCGGCAGCGCCCGGCGCAGCGCGAGCGCCTTGCCAAGGCCGACCGTCGAGCCGCCGCCGACGGCGACGCAGCCGTCCGCGTCCGCCTCCGCCACGGCCGCCTCGGCGGCGGCGACGGTCTCGACGGGCACGTGCATCCGCGCCCCGTCGAACACGCCCGCCGCGCGTTCGCCGAGCAGCGCCGCCACCCGGGTGGCCAGTCCCCGCTGCTGCGGGGTGGACAGCACCAGGGCGCGCCGCATCCCGAGCCGCTCCGCCTCGGCGGGGAGCACAGCCGTGCTGCCCGCGCCGAAGACCACCCGCATCGGCTGGGCCTCGTAGACGAAGCCGTCCGTCATCGGTATCTCCTCACGCGTCGTTCGGGAAGTCGAAGCTGGCCTTGCGGCTCTCTCCGGGAAGGCCGCGTGACCTGGGCCAGCGGGCGGTGACGACCTTGGCGCGGGTGTAGAAGCCGACGCCCTCGGGGCCGTGCACGTGCCGGTCGCCGAACAGCGACGCCTTCCAGCCGCCGAAGGAGTGGAAGGCCATCGGGACCGGCACCGGGACGTTGATCCCGACCATCCCCACGTGGACGCCGCGCTGGAACCGCCGGGCCGCCTCGCCGCTCGATGTGAAGACCGCGGTGCCGTTGCCGTACGGGTTGGCGTTGATCAAAGCGATGGCCTCGTCCACGTCGTCGGCGCGCACGACGCAGAGCACCGGGCCGAAGATCTCCTCCCGGTAGACGTCCATGTCCCGGCGCACGTGGTCGATCAGCGTCGGGCCGAGGAAGAAGCCCTCCTCGTGGCCGGGGACGACGTGGTCGCGGCCGTCCACCACGAGCTTTCCGCCCTGCTCGGCGCCGGTGCCGATCAGCGTGGCGATGCGTTCCCTGGCCTGGCGAGTGACCACGGGCCCCATCTCGCTGCCGGGGTCGGTTCCGGGCCCGACCCGTACGGCCTTCGCCCGCCCGGCGACCGCCTCGACGACCCTGTCGGCCTGGGAGCCGACGGCGACGGCGGCGGAGATGGCCATGCAGCGTTCGCCCGCCGAGCCGTACGCGGCGGCGACGAGATGGTCGGCGGCGAAGTCGAGGTCGGCGTCGGGCAGGACGACGGCGTGGTTCTTGGCCCCGCCGAGCGCCTGGACCCGCTTGCCCGCCGCGGAGGCGCGCTCGTGGACGTGGCGGGCCACGGGGGTCGAGCCGACGAAGGAGACGGCGGCGACCTCGGGCGCGTCGATGAGGGCGTCCACGGCGACCGCGTCCCCGTGCAGCACGTTGAAGACGCCGTCGGGCAGCCCGGCCTCCCGCCACAGCTCGGCGAGCAGCATCGACGCCGAGGGGACGCGCTCGCTCGGCTTGAGCACGAACGTGTTGCCGCAGGCGATGGCCACCGGGAACATCCACATCGGCACCATCGCCGGGAAGTTGAACGGCGTGATCCCGACGCACACGCCGAGTGGCTCGCGGAAGGACCAGGTGTCCACGCCCGTCGAGACCTGGTCGGAGTAGTCGCCCTTGAGCAGGGTGGGGATGCCGCAGGCGAACTCGACGACCTCGATGCCGCGCCGTACCTCACCGAGGGCGTCGGAGAGCACCTTGCCGTGCTCGGCGGTGATCAGCTCGGCGAGCCTGCCCGCCTCGCGGTCGACCAGCTCCCTGAAGGCGAACAGCACCCGGGCGCGCCGCATCAGCGACGTCTGGCTCCACCCCTCGAAGGCCGCCCGGGCGGCCTCAACCGCCGTGGCGGCGTCCTCGGGGGTCGCGAGGAGCACCTCGTTCCGTTGTCGGCCGGTCGCGGGGTCGTGGACGGGGGCGGTTCGCACGGACTTTCCGGTGACGGCCCGGCCGCCGATCCAGTGCTCTATGACGGACATATCAGTTTCCTCCTTCATCATGGGGTTCCGCGGCGTCTGGCCAGCAAGGTGGAGACCGCCACGGCGACGACGAGGGCCGCGCCGTTGAACACGTCAGGCACCCAGTCGGCGGCGCCCGCGAGCGTGAGCCCGCTCACCGAGACCGCGACGAACAGCGCCCCGACCACGGTGCCGAGCACGTTGTAACGGCCCGGGTCGATCGCGGTGCCGCCCAGGAAGACGGCGGCCAGCGCGGGGAAGAGCAGATCGACGCCGCTGGTGACCAGGCCGCCGCCATTGCGCGCGGTGAGCAGGATCCCGGCGACCCCGGCGAGTCCCCCGGAGATCACGAAGGCCAGGAAGGACACCCGGGTGACCGGGATGCCGACGAGCCGGGCGGCGGCGGGGTTGCTGCCCACCGCGTGCAGGCGGCGGCCCACGGCGGTCTGGCCGAGCACGAACCAGCAGGCGGCGATGACGAGCGCCACCGGCCAGATCACCCGGGGCAGGCCGAGCCAGGTCCCCGACCCGAGGTCCCGCAGCGGTTGTGCGATGTCGCGGGTGATGCCGACGCCGCCCGTGTACCACTGCACGACGCCGGGCAGCAGGGTCGCGGTGCCGATCGTGACGATGAAGGCGTTGAGCCTGAGGACCGCCACGAGGGTCGCGTTGACGAGGCCGACGACGAGCCCGGCGAGCAGGCCACCGGCCACCCCGACCACGAGCGGGGCGTGGTGGTCGGACAGCAGGGCCGCGCAGGTGATCGAGGACACCAGTGAGGTCGCCGCGACCGAGAAGTCGAAGTGCCCGCCGACCAGCGGGAAGACGGCCGCGATCCCCAGCACCGAGACCACGGCGATGTTGCCCAGGACCGCCTGGAGGTTGGCCGCCGTGGGGAAGGCCGCCGCGCTCGCGGGCAGGACGCCGAAGAACAGGCACACCCCGGCCAGCAGCAGGAGCAGGCCGTACCGCTCGCCAAGAGCCCGGCTCATGACGCCTCCCGGTCGGCGTAGGAGTGCCTGACGATGGCGGGGATGGCGACCTCCGTGCCGCGCAGGCGCGCGCTCACCCGCCCGGCCCGCAGCACCACGACCCGGTCGCAGAGGTTGGCCAGCTCCTCGACGTCGGAGGAGGCGACGACCACGGCGGTGCCGCCGACGGCGACCTCCCGCAGCCGCCGGTAGATGTCGGCCCTGGCCAGCACGTCCACGCCCTGGGTCGGCTCGTCGAGCAGCAGGACCCGGGGCTCCCGTTGCAGCCAGCGGGCGAGCACGACCTTCTGCTGGTTGCCCCCGGAGAGCCGGGTGATCGCCTGGGCCGGGGCCGGAACCCTGATCGCGAAGTCGTCGATCGCGTCCCGGGTCGCGGCCCGCTCGCTGGAGGGCCGCAGCCACGACCACCGGGTGTGCCGGGCGAGGGTGGCGATCGTGGTGTTCCGCACGACCGACAGGTCGCCGAAGAGCGCCTCGCGCTGCCGGTCCTCGGGCACCAGCGCGACCCCGGCCCGCATGGCGGCCCGCACGGAGGGCGGCAGCGGCCTTCCCTCGACCGTGATCGAGCCCGAGCGCGGCACGACGGCGCCGAACAGGCTGCGCAGCAGCGTCGAACGCCCCGAGCCGAGCAGTCCGGCGACGCCCACGATCTCTCCGGCGTGCGCCTCCATGCTGACCTCGCGCAGCGGTCCCGCGCACAGCTCCCGCACCTGGACCACGGGCCGTTCCGGCTTCTCGGTGGGTACGGCCCGCGCCGGGTAGAGCGTCTCGACGGAGCGTCCGGCGATGAGTTCGGCGAGCCCGAGGCCGTCGAGGTCGGCGGTCGGGCGGCTCTCGGCGACCGTGCCGTCGCGCAGGACCGTCACCCGGTGGGCCAGCGACAGCACCTCGGCCAGCCGGTGGCTGACGTAGAGGATCGCCTGCCCCTTGGCCGCCCTGCGGGCCAGGGCATCGAGGAGGATGTCCACCTCGTGGTGGGGCAGGCTCGCGGTCGGCTCGTCGAGGACGAGGATCTGACCCGGTTCGTCGTCGGCGAGCGCGCGGGCGACGGCCACCATCGTGCGGTCGGCCGGGCGCAGGCTCGCCACCCTCGCTCCCGGATCGACCGCGAGGTCGAACCGTTCCAACCTGTCGGCGACGGCCCGGCGCAGCCGCGACCACGCCACGGCCCCGAACCTCGCGGGGAAGCCGCGTGACAGCGCGAAGTTCTCCGCGACCGTCATGTCGAGGACCAGCCCGAGGTCCTGGTGCACGAAGCGCAGCCCGGCCCTGCTGGAGGCCGCCGCGCCGAAACCGGCCAGGTCGGTTGTCGGGCGTCCCGGCACGCGCAGGGTGCCCGCGTCCGCGTGCTCGATCCCGGCCAGCACCTTGATCAGGGTGGACTTGCCCGACCCGTTGCCCCCGGCCAGGGCGTGCACCTCCCCGGGATACAGGTCCAGGTGGACGCCCTTGAGCACGGGGACCGGGCCGTAGGACTTGTGGACGTCCTCGACGTGGAGGAGTGCCTCACGCGGGGTGGTCACCGGCCCCACGCCTTCCGGTAGGCCGCGCGGAAGTCCACCGGGGCCGGGTAGGCGCCCGACGTCGGCAGGTTGGCGGTCGAGTCGACGATCTGGAAGCCCAGTCCCGCCGACACCGGTTCCTGCCCGGCGAAGGCCCTGATCAGGGTGTCCACGGCGGCCCAGCCGTACCAGTCGATGGGCTGGCCGACGGCGGCGCTCTGCCCCTGCTCCTCGCGGATGAGGTTCAGGTTGGGGGGCAGCCCCTCGCCGCCGATCAGCTTGATCTCGGCACGGCGCGGCGAACCGGCGACGGCCTGCGCGGCTCCGGCCAGGACGAGCGAGTCGAGCGGGACGGAGACCCAGGTGGCGTCGGGGTGCCGCAGCAGGGCCGACTCGATGATCTGGCGCACGTCGCCGAAGGTGGTGAGCGTCACGTCAACGGGGTGGACCGTGCATCCGGCGCACGGGGCCATGCCCTCGACGAACCCCCGGTGCAGCGCGGCGCCGATGTTCGTCCCCTGGAAGACCAGCTCGACGACCGTCGCCTGTCCCCCGGACCTGGCCGTGATCCACTCGGCCCGCGCCCTGCCGATGGCCTCCTGGTAGAGCGCGTTCGTCGGATACTTCTCGGCCGGTACGGCGGAGGCGGTGAACAGTTTCTCCCCGGCGTCGCAGTCGAAGCCCCAGAAGTCGACGGTGAGCACCCCGGCGGCCTTGGCCTCGCGCAACGGCTGCTGGATGTCGGCGCAGTCGATGGCCTCGGTGATGATCGCGTCCTGCTTGGCGGCGACGCCCTGGCGGACGCACTGGGCGAAGGCGCCGCCCGCGTTCAGCTTGCCGTCGCAGATCTGGGCCTGCCAGCCCGCGGCCTGGGCTGCCTCCTTGGCCGCCTCGGCGCCGGTCTGGCAGCCGATCGCGCTCTGCCCGCAGGAGACGATCCACACCTTCTTGCCCGGGGGCGGCGGTGGGGCGCTCGTCGGTGGGGTGCCGTAGGTGCCCCTGACCAGTTCGTCGAGGGCCTTGCTGATGGTGATCTTCGCGGCGTTCGCGGTTTCTGGTGGCGTGGTGGTCGTGGACGAGCACGCGGTGAGGGCGAGCATCCCGGCGCAGAGCAGGGCGAGCGGGTTCCGCCTCCAGGTCTTGCTGGACATCGTGGTACCTCCTGGTGGTCGTGACAGCGAAGCGGTCCCCCTCGCATCGCGGGTGTGGCGGTCAGTCGAGTGCGGCGGCGAACAGTTCGGTGAGTTCGGTGACGGCCCGGTCGGCGGCGGGTGAGACGCCCGGCATGCCGAAGAACGGGTGGATGAGACCGGCGTGGACCCGGAGCGCGACGGGCACGCCCGCCTGGAGCAGCCGTCCGGCGAAGACGACGCCGTCGTCCCGCAGCGGGTCGAACCCGGCGACGCCGACCACGGTCCTGGGCATCCCCCCGAGGTCCTCGGCCAGCGCCGGGGAGACGCGGTCGTCGCGCGCGGTCTCCGGGTCGTCGCCGAAGTAGTGGCCGCGGACCACGGTCAGATCCTTGGCCTCGAAGAAGTAGCCGGAGGCGTTCTCGGTCGCCGAGGGGTAGGACGCGGTGAAGTCCGTGACGGGCGAGGCGAGCAGCAGCGCGCGGACGGGCTCCCCGCTCCTGGCGGCGCGCAGCGCGGTGACGGCGGCCAGGTTGGCGCCGGAGCTCTCCCCGGCCAGGCCGATCCGGTCGGCGTCGCCGCCGAGCGCGGCGATGTTGGCCCTGGCCCAGCCGAGCGCGGCCCAGGCGTCCTCCACGGCGGCGGGGAACGGGTTCTCCGGGGCGAGCCGGTAGTCCACGGAGACGACGACGGCGGACAGTTCGTGGCTCAGACGGCGGGCGACGTCCTGCATGAGGTGGGCGCTGCCCATGACGAAGCCGCCGGGGTGGAAGTACAGCACCGTGGGGACCGGCCCCTCGGCCTCGGGCCGGAAGACCCGCAGGCGCGGCCCTTCCCGCCCGGCGACGGCCTCCTCGTCGGAGGCGACCGGCGCGAAGGCGGCCGGGTCCCAGCCGCCTTCGACAGCCTGGGTCATCCTGGCGCGCATCTCCTCCGGCTCGCCGTCGAACGATCCCGGCGCTCCGACGGAGCGGAGCATGCCGAGGAAACCGGCGAATCCGCTGTCGAGGGTCATGAGGTTCCTCCGTTGCAGGGGTGTCAAGAGCTGAGAATGTGCTGGTTCGAGGCCTTGGCGAGGGCGCGCAGCCGGTCCTGGTCGACGCCGAGCAGGACCCCGCCCCGCTTGCGGACCGTCCCGGCCACGACGACCGTGTCCACGTTGCCGGGGTGGGCGGCGTTGACCAGGGCGGCCACCGGGTCCGTCACCGGCCAGAGGTTGAGGTCGGTGGCCCTGACCAGCACGATGTCCGCGGCCTTGCCGGGCGTGAGGCTGCCCACCCGGTCGCCGAGACCGAGCGCGTCGGCGGCGCCCTGGGTGGCCAGGTGGAGGACGTCGGTGGCGGAGAAGGCGCTCAGCGGCTCCTCGAAGCGCGACCGTCCGGTGTTGACCAGGCTCCTGGTCGCGGCCAGCGCCACCCGCATCTGGGTGAACAGGTCGGCCGCGCCGTACGCCTCGGTGTCGGTGCTGAGGCCGGTCGTGACGCCGAGGCCGCGCAGCCGGTCGATCGGGGTGTGCCCGATGCCGGGAAGGCCCTGTTCGTGCTGCGGGGCGACCGCCGCCGAGACGCCGTGGTCGGCCATCATCCGCAGTTCGTCGTCGCTGTTCTCTCCGCAGTGCACGAAGGTCAGGTCGGGGCCGAGCAGCCCGGCGTCGTCCATCTGGGCGATGGCGGCCATGGCGCCGAACTCCTCGCCGCAGCCCATGTGGATGGAGGTGCGGATGCCCAGGTCGCGGGCCATCGCGAGGTCGTTGCGGGTCACCTCCATCGTGGACAGCTCGGGACCGCGCCCGGCCAGGGCCAGCGTGACGAGGGCGTCGTCGTCGAAGAGCAGTTCCTCGCGGATGCGGCGCAGGTCGCCGGTGTGGTCGCGGGTGCTCCCCATGATCCACTCGGGCAGGTCCACCAGGGGCCAGCCGTGGCCGAACACCGCGCGTATACCCGCCTCCCGCAGGCCCTGGATCGCGGCGTCGGCGTGCTCGGGAGAGTTCTGCACGTGCGACCAGTCCATGAGGGTCGTCGTGCCGGAGTCGAGGGCGGCCAGCGCGCCGAGCAGGTTGCCCACGTGGACGTCGTGCGGCCGGTAGCGGGGGCCGAGCCGTCCGAACATCTCCCCGAAGTAGGTCATCAGGTCCATGCCGGTGCACCGGTGACGTACGGCGGACTGCCAGGTGTGCTTGTGGGCGTCCACGAGACCGGGGATCACGAGCATCCCGGAGGCGTCGATCACCTCGGCGCCCGGAGCCGTGATCCCCCGGCCGATCTCGGCGATCGTCCCGCCGCGCACCAGGACGTCGGTGTCGCGCACGGTCCCGATCGCCGGGTCGCCGGAGACGACCCAGCCACCCCTGACCAGCAGTTCCTCAACGAACGCCATAGCCGACCGCCTCCGCGTAGGCCGCCTCGACCTCCCGGTCGGACGGGGTGGTGTCCCAGGCCCGCGCCACGTAGGCGTCGGGACGGATGAGCGCGGCGGCGGCACCGGCCAGCTCCCGCGCGAAGCCGGGTTCCCCGGTCACGACCCGGGTGACCCTGGACGGCAGCGCCCTGGTGGTCGGCGCCCCGTCGGCGCGTTCGGCGAGCACGAACGCGCTCCCGGCCGCGACCTCGGTGTAGCGCCGGTCACCCAGGGGCATCTCGCCGACGCGGGTGCCGTCGGCCGGATGCGGGTCGTCCTGCCGGTGGTAGCTGGTCCCGAACCCGCTCAGCCGGTCGCACAGGATCGCGTTCACCTCAGGGATGGGGATCAGCTCGCTCTCCACGAAGTCCTTGAGCCGCAGGCCACCGGGAGTGAAGTCGAAGTGCAGCTTGCACTGGGCCGCGATGTCGTCCATGACCTCCCGCAGCACCGGGTGCCGTTCACCGTCGTAGGTGTCGAGCAGCGCCTCGGGGGCGTCGCCGGTGGCGACCAGGCCGAGCTTCCAGCCGAGGTTGAAGGCGTCCTGGATGCAGTAGTTCATCCCGATGCCGCTGGCCGGGTAGTGCACCCGGGTCGCCTCGCCGACGAGCGAGACCCGGCCCCGGTGCAGGTAGGGCGTCATCTTGTGGGCGTCGCCGTACCGGGAGACCCACTTGGCGGTGGTGACGCCGAAGTCGTCACCGAAGATCGCGCGCAGGCTCTCGCGGACCTCCTCGATCGTCACCGGTTCGCCCCTCGGCACGGTACGGCGCGCCTCGGCGACGATGATGAAACGGGTGGTCCGCTGCCCGAACGGATAGGCCAGGATCCAGCCGTTCTCGTTGCGCCGCATCTGCATCGACGCCTCCCACGGGAAGGTCAGGTCGGCGTCGATCGACACCGCCGTCATCTCCGTCTCGCGGCCCTCGAAGGGGACGCCGAGGTGGGTCCGTACCGTGCTGCGGGCGCCGTCCGCGCCGACCAGGAACCCGGCGCGGAGGGTGACGGTCGCCCCGTCCGCGTCGAGCGCGGTCACGGTGACGCCGTCGTCGTCCTCGGTGTGCTCGACGTAGGTCACCCCGCGCCGCACCTCGGCCCCCGCCTCGGTGGCCCAGGCGCGCAGCAGGTGCTCGGTCGTGGTCTGCGGCAGGATCAGCGCGTACGGGTGCGCGCTGTCCAGCAGGTCGTAGCGCAGGCCGACCAGCCCGGCGTAGATGTAACGGGGAACCTCGAAGTCGGGCCGCCAGTCCTTGGCGGCGTCGCGGAAGCGGCCCATGAGCCCTCGGGCGTCGAGGAGTTCGAGCACGCGTGGCTGGATGACCCCGGCCCGCGACGGGCTGTCGCCCTCCCGTTTCTCCAGCACGACCACGCGCGCCCCGAGGCGGGCGGCCTCGGCGGCGACTGTCGCACCCGAGGGGCCGCCACCGATGACGACGACGTCCGCGTCAGTCCTTCGCATCTCTCTTGCCTCGCTCCCTGCCCAGCCTGTCCGTCCATCGGACAACTGTCCGTTTCTCGGCGCCGCTGAGCTTAGGTGAGCGGTAACCTGGCGTCAACGATGTCAACGCCAGGTAAATTACCTGGACACGAATGGGAAAAGCATCGCCGTACGACTGTCCGTTGTACGGATAACCGCTTGTCGGACGCGGGTGGAGGACGGTAACCATGGCCCGGGAGAACACCGGTCCCGACTTCGTCGAGGCCCTCGCACGCGGTCTCGACGTGATCAGGTCCTTCGGCGCCCACCACCGGCCGAGATCCCTCAGCGAGATCGCCGCCGGGACGGCCCTGGCCCGCCCGACCGCGCGGCGCATCCTGCTCACCCTCGAACGGCTCGGCTACGTGCGCTCCGACGGCGGCGGTTTCACGCTGACCCCCCGGGTGCTGGAGCTCGGCGTCGCCTACACCATGTCGGCGGGGTTGTGGGAGGTCGCGCGGCCGTACCTGCGGGAACTGGTCCTGGCGACTGATCAGGCGGCCTCGGTCGCCCTGCTCGACGGCTCGGACGTCGTCTACGCCGCCCGCGTCGCCGTGCCCAAGGTCGTCTCGGCCAACGTCACCGCTGGCATGCGCCTGCCCGCGCGCAGCACCGCCCTCGGCAAGGTCCTGCTGTCCGCCCTCGACCTCGACCGGCTCGACGAGGCACTGGGCACCCCCTCGACGGCGACGGTCCGCCCCTTCAGGGAGCGGCCCCCCGGCGACCTGCGGGAGGAGTTACGGGAGGTCAGGGCCCGTGGCTGGGCGGCGACCGACGAGGAGATGACCCCCGGGGTCCGCTCCGTCGCCGCGCCGGTCCGCGACGGTGACGGGACCGTCGTGGCCGCCGTCAACGTCAGCGCCATCGCCGCCGAGGTCCCCCACGAACGGATGACTCGGGACTTCCTGCCCCTGCTCCTGACGACCGCGGGCCGGATAGGACACGGGATCCGGTGAGAGGATCCAGGAGTGCTCCGAACAGCGAAGGCCGTACTCGCCAGGTTGCCGGAACCGCTGCGCGCCCGCGCGCTGAGGCACCGTGAACTCCTGAAGTTCGCGGTGGTCGGCGGAACGGCGTTCCTGGTGGACAACGCGGTGTTCTACGGGCTGAAGCTGACCGTCCTGGAGCCGAAGCCGGTGACCGCGAAGATCGTCGCGGTGCTCGTGGCGACGATCGTGTCCTACGTGCTGAACCGCGAATGGTCGTTCCGGACCAGGGGCGGCCGTGAGCGTCGTCACGAGGCGGCGCTGTTCTTCCTGGTCAGCGCGGTCGGTCTGGTGCTCAGCTCCGCGCCGCTGTGGATCTCCCGGTACGTGTTCGGCCTGGAGACCCCGGAGGCGAGCCTGGTGACCCAGGAGATCGCCGACTTCGTGAGCGCGCAGGTCGTCGGCACGCTGGTCGCCATGGTCTTCCGCTTCTGGGCGTTCAGGAAGTGGGTCTTCCCGCACGTGCGGCTGGTTCCCGTTCCCGACTCCACCTCCAAGGACGAGGCCGCCTGAACGCGAGCTCGGCGTACGGCCCCGACTGCAGGTCGTACAGGTCGCGGTACCGGCCACCGAGGCGCATCAGCTCCTCGTGCGTGCCCCGCTCGACCACCTCGCCGTGGTGCAGCACGACGATCAGGTCCGCCTGCCGTACGTTCGCCAACCGGTGGGTGACGAGCAGGCAGGTACGGCCGTCGCGCAGGGTGCGCAGCGCCTCGTAGACCGCGGCCTCGGCGCGGGCGTCCAGGGCGGCGGTCGGCTCGTCGGCGACCAGGACGGGGACGTCGCGGAACAGCGCCCTGGCGATCCCGACGCGCTGCCACTCACCGCCCGACAGGTCCCGGCCGTGCTCGAACTCCCGCGACAGCACGGTGTCCCACCCGGCGGGGAGCCGCTCCACGACGGGACGAACCCCGGCCACCTCGACGGCGTGCGCGAACGCCGCATCCCCGCCCGTGGCGACCTGCTCGACCCTGCCGAGCCGTACGGCCGTCGCCGCGGAGACCGGCCAGCGCGCCGGGTGCTGGGACACCACCGCGACGGCGGCGGCCACCGACTCGGGCGAGCACCCGGCCAGATCGACGCCGTCCCAGCGGACCGCCCCTGAGCCCGGCGCGTGGAGACCGGCGACCAGTTTCGCGAGCGTCGTCTTGCCCGAGCCGTTCTCCCCGACGAGCGCTACGACCTGGCCCCTGCGGATCTCCAGGGTGACCTCCCGCAGGGCCGGGTGCTCCTGGCCGGGGTAGGTGAAGGAGACCCCGTCGAGCCGGATCACCTCGGGGTCGGCGGGCGCGTGCCGTACGGCGGGCGGCGGGGTGCGCTCCCGGCACTCCCGCCGCAGCCCCCGGTACAGGTCGATGTAGAAGCTGGCCTCGTAGAACTGGTTGACCGTGTGGACGACGGACGAGAAGGCCCCGGTCGTGGCGCGCATCGCGATGACCGCGGCGCCGCCGAGCGCGAGCGGCATCCGCCCGGTGTACAGCAGGAGCCCCAGGGCGAGGTAGGCGGCACCGGCGCCGACCCCCGCCAGCGCCCTGCCCGCCAGGGCGACGCCCGTCGTGCGCGTCTCCGTCCTGACCGCCTCGGCGCCGAGGGCAGCGCTCGCGAGGCGGTAGTCGCCGAGCATCGCCTCCCTGAGCGTGAACGCCCTCAGCTCCGCCGCCGTCTCCCGATCGGTCAGCAGCCTGCCGGTGATCGCCTGGAGCCGCTGGGTGGCCACCATGCGCAGGAAGGACGCGTAGCCGATCCTCGCGGCCTTGGCGGAGGCCCACGCCGCGGGGACCGCGACCAGCAGCGTCACCGGGACGAGCCAGGGGTCGAGTGAGCCGACCGCGACGAGGGCGGCCAGCACGGCGACCCCCGAGGACAGCAGCGTGCCGCCGTACCTGAGGCTCGCCTCGATCGACCTGATCCCGGCGCCCGACCCCTGTTCGACCAGCTCACGGAAGCTCGCGTCCTCGAAGGCGACAAGCCGTACCCCGGAGACCAGCTCGTGCAGCTCGACCTGCGCCGCCTGCCGCACCCTGGGGATCGTGACGCCGAGCGAGGCGGTGGCGGCGGCGTCCAGCAGGGCGCGCAGCGAGTAGGCGACCGCGATCCACACCACGGAGGGCAGCGCCGCGACGACCCGCTCCGGTGTCGGCCCGCCCGCGATCAGCTCGTCGATGACCCGGGCGCTCGTGACGATGCCGAACACCGTCGCCAGCCCTCCGGCCAGGTTCAGGACGACGGCCAGCAGGACGGTACGGCGGGCGACGCGCCAGGCCATCGCGACGACGACCCCCACCGCGGCGCGGACCGCGGAAAGCCCGGCCCACAGGCTCGACCGCGCGACCTCGCGATCGACCCGCGCCCAGGTGGGCATGACGGGGTCGCCTCCGCCGACGAGGGCCGTGTTCGGTGCAGAAGTCACAGGCCAAGCCTCAGAGCGCCGGGAGAGGCGGACAAGCCGGGCGAACGCGCTTGGCAGGAAACCCGCGCTAATTGGCAGGGTCACGCGTTGAACGACGGCCGAGACCAACGAAACATGTGGACATGCGCCTTCACATGAAAGGCGGAAAAAGCCGTTGACGAATGAACTCGGACCGGTTTTCTCCGCCCCTTCGTTCGGACTTCTGCGGCTCCCCGCCTTTCCCCTCGGAATGGCGTCGGGCACCGTGACCGATCTCGACCCCGAGGATCGCGGACAGGCAGTTTCCATGGCCGGATATCTGCGGTCCGCGATCGGCGACGACGCCGTTTTCGAGGCGTTCACCGTCTCGAACCCCACCCTGGCCGGTGAACTGGCGAAAATCAGGGAAGGACGGCAGGTTCCTTTCTCCCGGCTGCGCCGCATGGTGTACACGGTCACGAAGTACCTCATCAGGATGTCGCACCGGCCCACGCCGTTCGGGCTCATGGCCGGGGTGGCGCCGGTGTCCTTCGGTGACGGCCACGGCTTCGAGTACCGAGGTCCCGGGGAGAAGCTCGTCCAGGCGGACTCCGAGTGGCTGCTCGGCGCCGTGACGCGGTGGGAGGGGCTGCCCGAGGTCCTGGCGTGCCTGCGGCTCGTCGGCAACGACCTGGCCGCCCCGCGCGGGGACCGCCTCGTGCTGGCCTACGTTCGTGACGGCGCCAACGGGGGTGTCCTGTCCCGGACCCAGGAGCTCTCGGTCAGGTACACGCCCGCCGTACGGCGTGCCATGGAGCTCGCCCGGCGGCCCGTACCGTACCCCGAGCTGGCGGGTGAGCTGGCCGACGCCTTCGCGGCGCCCGTGGAGACCGTGCACGGCATGCTGGCGCAGCTCGTCGAGAAGGAGTTCCTGCTCACCGACCTGCGCCCGCCGTCGGACTCGGCCGACGCGCTCGGCCACGTGCTCGGGAAACTGGCGCCGGTCGCGGGGCGGGACGAGATACGGCTGCTCCGTGAGCTGCCCGGCGCGCTCGACGACTACGCGCGAATGCCGGTCGGGGCGGGTACGGCGCGGCTGAACGCGTTGACGACGGCGATGCGGCGCGTCCAGGCCGCCGAGCACCCGCTCCAGATCGACCTCGCCGTGGACGTGGACGCCCGGCTGCCCGAGATCGTGACCCGCCAGATGGCCGAGGCCGCCACGGTCCTGTGGCGCATGTCGCCCGACCCGGTCCCCGACCACCTGCGCGACTACCACAACGCCTTCGTCGAGCGGTACGGCTACCGCCACGCGGTGCCGCTGCGGGAGATGCTCGACCCGGAGCGTGGACTCGGCGCCCCGGCCACCTACCTGCGTCCGCCGAGCACCCGCCCGTTCGACAACCGGCAACGGCACCGGCCTGAGCGTCAGGAACTGCTGGCCGACCTGGCGCAGGACGCGCACCGCACCGGCGCCGCCGAGGTCGTCCTCGACGAGGCCGCCGTCGCCGCGCTGACCGAGGAGGGCGTGTGGGAACGGCCCCCCGCCTCCTTCGACATGTCCGTGACGCTGCTCGGCGCCTCCCTCGACGCCGTCGCGGCGGGCGACTTCCGGCTTGTGGTCTCCAACGGGCTCGGCGGCCCCCAGCCGGGGGCCTTCTTCGGCCGGTTCCTCCCCCTGCTCGGCGACACGGCGGCCCGGCTCAGGGAGCTCCACGCGCGGCCCGAGCTGGTCTCCCCCGAGACACTCCTCGCGCAGGTACGGTTCCAGCCCAACAACTCCCGCTCCGGCAACGTCAGCCGCGTCCCCGCGATGACCGAACACCAGGTGGTCGTCGGGGCGTTCGCCGAGCGGGGCGACGAGCGCGTGCACGGCGTCGACGACCTCGCGATCGTCGCGGACCGGGAACGCCTCCACGTCGTCATGGCCGCCACGGGCCGCGAGGTGACGCCCATGGTCGGCCACATGCTGAACCCGTACATCGCGCAGCCCAACGCGGTCCGCTTCCTCGGCGAGATCACCCAGGTGCGCCGGTGGTGCGTCCGCCCCTGGGAGTGGACCGGTCTCGACCGTTTCCCCCACCAGCCACGGGTCCGCCACGACCGGACGATCCTCGCCTCGGCCCGCTGGCGGCTCAGCAGGGCGCTGCGCGACCCCGCCCTGTCGTGGCCGCGCTGGCGCGCCGAACTCGAACGCTGGCGTGAGCGCTGGTCGGTGCCCGACGAGGTCGAGATGACCAACGAGGACCAGCGGGTCGCCCTCAACCTCACCGTGCCGCTACACCTGCGGCTGCTCTGGCGGGAGGCCAGGAAGGAGCTTCCCCCGGTCATCACCGAGCGTCCCGCGGGCGGTGAGTACGGGACGGGGTGGTGCGGCGGCGTCGCCAACGAGATCGTCGTGCCGATGGTGCCGCGTCCCGGCAGCCCCGCGACGACGCGCCCGCCGTCGGTCACCGTAGTCTCCGGGCAGCCCCGGCACGTCCCCGGCGGCGACTGGCTCTTCGCCAAGCTCTACGTCGCCGAGGACCGTCAGGACGAGTTGCTGACCGAGCAGTTGCCCGTCCTGCTCGGGGCCGTCGGCACGGACGCGGGACGGATGTTCTTCATCCGCTACCGGGATCCCGACGCCCACCTGCGCGTGCGCTTCCACGGGGAGCGGGCCGTACTCAACGGACGGGTGCTGCCCCGGCTGCACGACTGGGCCGCGCGGGCCTGCGAGGCGGGCCTCATCCGCAGGCTGACCCTCGACACCTACGAGCCGGAGACCGTCCGCTACGGCGGGGAGAAGGTCCTCGACCACGCGGAACGGGCCTTCGCGGCCGACAGCGAGGCGGTGCTCAGACAGCTCGGGACCCTCGGGGCTACCGGGTTCGACCCGGTGCTGCTGGCCGCGGCGAACTGCCTCGACATCTGCCGTGGGTTCGCCGACGGCACCGGGTGGACCGGCTGGTTCCTCGACGCCTATCCCAAGGGGGCGCACCACCCGGCCTTCCAGGAGCGCAGGGCCGACGCGCGCCGCCTGCTCGACGTGACGGGCCCGTGGTCCGCCCTGGCCGCGGAACCCGGTGGCGTGGAGATCCTCGCCGCGTGGCGGGAGCGAGCCCCGGTCCTCGCCGAGTACGGCCGCGCCCTGCGGGCCCAGACGGGCGGCGACCTGGAGGTCCAGGTCGTCACGAGCCTGCTGCACATGCACTGCAACCGGCTGCTCGGCATCGACGCCGAGGCGGAGCAGTCGGCGTACGCGGTGGCCCGCGGCGCCGTCGCCGAACACCTCGCCAGGCAGGCGCACCTCAACCGGAAGGGGGCCGTGGGATGAGTGATCTTCGTGACCGGGCGGGGGAGATAGCCGGGATCGTCGCGGAACGGCTCACCGATTTGGACCGGGTACGGCGCGCGATCGACGACGCGGCGACACTCGCCCCGGGAGGACCGGAGGAGCGCGTCTACCAGGACCTGTCGCTGACCATGGGCTATCCCGGCGTGGTGCTGCTGTTCGCCGAACTCGGCCGCGAAAAGGCGGCGCACCGGGAGACCGCGCACCGGCTGCTCGCCGAGGCCGTCACCCGGCCGCACCCGCCGACCGGTGGCTCGCTCTACATCGGGCTCGCCTCGCTGGCCTTCGCCACCAGGACGGCGGCGGGTCCCGGTGAGTACCGCTCGCTGATCGACCCCCTCGACCACTACGTCACCGACCTGGTCGAGCAGCGCACCCGCGTCTGGCACGGCCGTCTCGACGACGACCCGAAGCACGTCGCCGGGTCCATGGGCCTGTACGACGTGATCAGCGGGCTCAGCGGGCTCGGCCGCTACCTGCTCATGCTCGCGGCCTCCGGCGGGGACGACGGGGTGCTGCGCGACGTGCTGCGCTACCTGGTCGCCCTCACCGGGACCGGCGAGGTCGCCGGGCGGGCCGTACCCCGCTGGTGGGTCGCGGGCGGGCCCCGCCTGGACATCCCGGACGACCCGGTGTACCGCGACGGGCACGCCAACGTCGGGGTCGCCCACGGCATCGCGGGCCCGCTCGCGCTGCTCGCCCTGGCGTGGCGGGCCGGGGTGCGGGTGCCGGGACAGCGGGAGGCGATGGAGCGCGTCGTCGCGTGGCTGCTGGACTGGCGCTGCCCCGACGCGGCCGGGGTCTGCTGGCCCGACACGGTCACCTTCGAGCAGCACCTCGGGGGCGAACGGCCGACACCGGGATGCGTGCCCACCTGGTGCTACGGCCTGCCCGGCATCGCCAGGTCGATCCAGCTCGCCGGGCTGGCCCTCGACCGGCGCGACTGGCGCGAGGCCGCCCTCGACGCGATGCGGTCCCTGCTCAACCGGCCCACGGACGGCTGGACGCTCGCCTCCCCCTCCGTGTGCCACGGCTCGGCCGGTCTGCTGCGGATCGCCATGCGCGTGGCCGCCGACAGCGAGGGGGACACGACCGCGGGCGACATCGCGGACCTGGCCGCCGAACGCACAGTCGAGCTGTTCGACCCCGGCTTCGAGGTCGGGTTCCGCTACCTGGTCCCGCCGCCGAAGCGCTACCTGGAGAGCGCGGGGATGCTCGACGGCGCCGCGGGCACGGCCCTCGCCCTGTACGGCTACGCCACCGGCGACCTGACGGACAGCCGCTGGGACGCGGCCCTGCTCATGGCCTGACGGCCCCATAGACCGGTCATGCCGGACAAGTCCCCCGGGTCCTCCCGGGGGCGACCACCAATGGAGGAGAACACCATGGAGAACCCTCTCGGGGCGTTCGACCTGCAGATGCGCAGCATCCCCGCGCGCGTCCAGGACGAGGCCGTGACGCGGATGACCATCTGCTCGGCCAACACCCAGTACCAGTGCACGCTGAGCCCCATCCAGTCCACCTGCACGCAGCCGACGTGCACCGACACCTGCTGCTACCAGGGCTCCCGGGTCTGCTGACCCCCGTTCCGACGACCACGAGAGGCATCATGACCGTCAACACCGAGGAACTGTTCGACCTGGAGATGCGGACCATCCCCGTCCGGTCCCAGGCCACGGCGACCAACCCGTTCCCCAAGGCCATGGAGACGACGGTGCAGATGTGCACCTTCAGCCCGAACATGTCGTCCTGCATCCAGCCGACGTGCACCGACACCTGCTGCAACCTGGGCTCCCGGGTCTGCTGAACCGGTGCCCCACACCATGCCGACTGACGTGGCGCGTGAGGTCGCACGGCGCGTGCTGGACCCGGTGCTCCGGGACCGGGCGCTCGTCCGGCTCGCCCGCGCCACGCTCAAGCCGCAGGTGAACACCTGGTCGCCGTCCGGCGTCTCCCTCGGGGGCGCCGGACTGGCGATCATGTGCGCGGAGTTCGACGGCCGCTTCCCCGACGCGGGCTGGGACGTGGCCGCGCATGGGCTGCTGGCCTCCGGCCTCGACGAGGTGGGCGACCCGGCCCGGCCGCTCGGACTGTTCTCCGGGGCGGTCGGCTACGCCGCCGCGATCTGGTTCGCGAGCCGGGGCGGCACCCGCTACACCTCGCTGCTCGCCTCCCTCGACGCCGCCCTGCTGCCTCGGATGCGCGCCCTCGCCCTCGCCATGCCGTACGGCCCCGCCTCCCATGACACGGTGAACGGGGTCGCCGGGTGGGTTGGCTACCTCCTGAGCCGGGAGCGCACCCCGGAGATCGACCGGGTCGTCGGCCCGGTGGCCGAGGCGCTCGCGGCCGTGCTGCGTCCCGATGGCAGGGGCCGCATGGCCTACCGGCTCGGCGGCGCCGTACGGCTCGACCTGGGGGTTGCGCACGGGATCGCGGGACCCCTCGCCGCGCTGGCGCTGCTGGAGATCCACCGTGGCACGGGACACCGGGACACCCTGCTCGGGGCGGGCCGGTGGCTGGCCGAGCTGGCGACGTGGGACTCCGGCTGCCTGCTGTGGCCCGCGAGCGTGGAACCGCCGGGCCGCGAGGCCGTGGAGAACGCCGGTTCCTGGTGTCACGGCAGCTCGGGTATCGCGCGGGCCGTGTATCTCGCCGGGGTCGCGACCGGCTCCCCCGACCTGGTCGACGTGGCCGTGACGGCGACGCGCACGCTGTGCTCCCGACCGCCCGTGCTCGACTCGCCCAACCTCTGTCACGGCCTGGCCGGTCAGCTCGCGATCGTGGCGGCCTTCGCCCGTGACACCGGCGACCCACTCCTGGTGGCCACGGCGGAGAACCTCGCGGCCGAACTCGCCGACGGGTTCCGGTCCGGTGCCCTGCTCGGGTACCCCGACGTCGAACAGCCGGGGACGGAGACCGACAATCCGGGCCTGCTGCGCGGGGCCGCCGGGGTCGCGGCCCTCCTGCTCTCTCCCACGCCCGCCTGGACCCGGCTGTTGCTTCTCACATGAACCTCCACACGCGTGGCCGAGCCGTACGGCAGGGGGGTCCGTACGGCTCGGCGGTCAGCGGGTCACCCGGCGGGTCAGGCGACCTGGTTGCTGGTCCAGCGCTGGGTCGAGGAGGACGAGTTGCAGGTGGCCAGGACCAGGGTGGTCCCGCCCGTGGTGCCGCCGCCGTTCGCCGCGACACACTGGTTGGTGCCGACGCTCGCCTTGATCTGGTAGGTGATTCCGGAGATCGAGGGGAACGTCCACTTCTGCGCGGTCGCGCCGGTGCAGGGGACCTGGACCACGGCCGTCCCAGCGGTGCCGCTGCCGCCCAGCGGGCTCAGGCACTTGCCGCTGTGCGCGCTGGTGATCGTGTAGCCGCCGCTGACCGCGTCCAGCCGCCACTGCTGGTTCTTCAGGCTGTTCTGCGGCCACTCCACGATGGAGGCGTTGTCGGCGGTGCTGAAGGCGTACAGGTCCATGGCCAGGTTCGGGCCCGTGGGATCGACGACGTCGTTGGTGAACACCGTGGTGATCCCGTCGTCGACGGCGCCCGCGGGGGTGCCGCTCGTGCCGGTCAGGACGATCAGCCCGTCGGACGGCTCCGAGGTACGGCTGACGCCACCGACGGTGATCTTCTCCCTGACCGTGTAGGTCGCGCTGGTGTTGGTGGTCAGGCCCGTCACCCTGACCGAGCGCTGCCAGATCGGGACGGTGGCGACCACCGTGCCGTTGCGCAGCACCTGGACCTCACGGGTGACGCCGGAGCCCTCGACCTTGGTGCTCGGCTCGTAGGTGAAGACGATCTCGGTTCCCTCGACGTCAACGGCCTGGAAGATCTGGGGCGCCAGCGGCGGGATCACGGTCATGGCCGGTACCGAGGAGCCGTGCTCCAGATAGAGGCTGTCGTTGGCCGCGTTCCAGTTGGAGGACAGGTAGGTGCCCACCGGGGTGACGCCGAAGTAGTCGTCCTTGCCGCAGTCCATCAGCCGGACGGCCAGCGGGTCGGAGCAGACCACGGTCGGGCCGCCCTGGCAGAGGGTCTCGTTGGAGTCGCTGCAGTGCGCGCCGGAGACGTAGTTGGGGGCGCCCGGCAGGATGCCGCCCAGGGCGTGCGCGAGTTCGTGGGTCATCTCGTGCCCGGTCGCGCAGTTGGGGGCGAGGGAGATCCAGGTGGCGTAGGAGTTGTGGCGGTTGCCGGTCCCCGCTGTCGCGTCGTCGGCGATGGGACCGTCCCCGATCGTGCCGCCGCAGCCGGTGCCGTCCTCGAAGTAGGCGACGTAGATGTGGTCGGTGTCGGTGTAGCCGAGGTCCTGAAGCTCCTCCTTCCAGCCGTCGTTGGCCGTGCCATCGGAGATCTCGACGACGTCGATGTCCACGTCACAGCCGGTGGAGCCGGTGGTCTCGAAGCGGACCCAGCGCTCGGCGCCGTCCCTGCGGGCGCTGTCGTTCACGTTCTCCTGCGTGATCCACGCGGCCTGCCGGATCAGCGGCTCCTTCTCGGTGAACCGGTTGGAGCCCGGCTCGTAGGCGTAGATCAGCTTGACCCGGTGACCGCTGGTCCCGTCGCCGACGCAGTGCACCTGCGACACGACGGGGACGCTCGCGGCGGCGGGCGTCGCGGGTGCCAGGGCTACCAGGACGAGAGCGGGCAGCAGCACGGCGGCCGCCCGCCCCCATAAACCTCGCCTCACACGCATTGATGACATCGGACATCAACCTCCCCCGCGACTCCCGGTGATTCTCACCGATCGCGTTCTTTGGTGGATTCCGCCCTGTTGGCGTAATCGCCACGATAAACGCTGTTGGATCGTTGGGAAACCGTCAAATTATAACAGAAAAGAAACTTTATATATGATGAGAATGTGATGGATGTTAAAACAATCCGGTTCATGATTTTCCCATTCTGTCAAGCCATTAAAAATCTCCACGCGAATGGGTTTGTGGCGCCATTTTTCATGATTCTGTGAAGGAGAGCGTCAGACCCCGGAGACGGGCCGGGTCGGCGATCACCTCGTATTCGGTGATCCTGTCGTTCTCGACCGTGAACGTGAGGGCGAGCAGCAGCCGTCCGTACGGGGCGACCACGGCGCCAAAGGTCCCGTTCACCAGCGCGATCTCGGCGAACCTGGCCCGGCCGCCGAGGACGAGGACCTCCCCCGCGACGGCCCGCGCGCCACGCGAGACGGCCGGGACGCCCCGCGGCAGGGCGGCGGGGTCGGCGCGGCGCACCACCTCCGGGTCGAGCACCGCCAGCAGCGCCTCCATGTCCCCGTCACGAGAGGCGGCGAGGAACGCCTCGACGACCCGCCGACGGCCCGGCTCGACGCCGGAGGGCGCGGGGACGCCCCGGACCCTGTGGCGGGCCCGGCTGGCGAGCTTCTTCGTGGTGGCCGGGGTGCGCCCGACGACCGGCGCGATCTGGTCGAACGGCACGGCGAACAGGTCGTGGAGCACGAACGCGACGCGTTCCGCGGGGGCCAGGGTGTCCAGCACCACCAGCAGCGCCCTGCCGACCGACTCGGCGACCAGCGCCTCCCGCTCGGGATCCCCGGCGTCGGTCACCTCCTCCGACCGGTACCCGAGGGGGTCCTCCCCGCGGGCCGTACGAGAACGCAGCATGTCGAGGCAGACGCGGGAGACGACAGTCGTCAGCCACCCGGCGAGGTTGCCGATCTCCCCGGCGTCCACGCGGCCGAGCCGTAGCCACGCCTCCTGGACGGCGTCGTCGGCCTCCGCCGCCGAACCGAGCAGCCGGTAGGCCACCGCCCGCAGATGCTCGCGGTGCGCCTCGAACCGCCCGGCGAGTTCGTCGTCCCCGGTCACCTTCGTCCCCCGTCCCTCGTCATCCCTATGAGCATGACGAGCGCGACACGACCAAGGTGACACGGGGAGACTCCGATGACCGTCAACGCACAGCCGTCCCTGCTGCGGCTCGACTCCAGCGCCGACAGTTCCGGCGAGTCCGTCAGCAGGCGGCTGACCACGCTGTTCACCGACCTGTGGCGCGAGCGGTACGGCGCCGCTGGATACCGACACCGGGACCTCGTCGCCGAGCCGGTGCCGCCGATCTCCCCGGCCTACTGCGCCCTGGGCAGGCGGGTCGAGGGCAAGGGGCTCGTCCCGCCCGGCGAGGTGGGCGCGCTGGTGGAGAACCCCGAGGAGGAGCGGGAGTGGGCGCTGACGCTGCCGCTGGTCACGGAGGTGAGCACGGCGGACACGGTGCTGCTTGGCGTGCCGATGTACAACTTCTCCGTCCCGGCCTCCCTGAAGGCGTGGATCGACCGGGTGACCTTCCCCGGCGCCTTCCCCGAGGGGAGCCTGCGCCGTACGAGGGTGGTGGTGGCCCTCGCCCGGGGCGGCGCCTATGGACCGGGCACCCCCAGGCGGGGCTTCGACTTCCAGGAGCCCTACCTGCGGGCCTATTTCGGCAACCTCGGGGTGGCCGAGGAGAACCTGCACGTCGTGCGGGCCGAGATGACGATGGCGGACCGGCTCCCCGGCCTGGCCCGCTTCCGGCCGATGGCGGACGCCTCGCTCGCCGAGGCGCGAGCCGTACTGGCCGGGCTGGTCAGCGGTTGATGAGCGGGTCCCGCCTGGTGTTCACGTAGTCCTGGGCGGCCTGGACGAAGGCACGGACGCGGGTGGTCTCCGCCGTGGTCCGCCACAGCAGCCGCCACTCGAAGGCGGCCCCGTCGGTGAGCGGGACGTAGGCGACGTCGGGCCGCGCGTCATACTCCGCGGCGTGGGTGGGAACGGGGAAGACCCCCTTGCCCGCCCCGACCAGCGCGCACATCTCCTGGATCGTGCTGAAGTCCGGTCCGCGCGTGATGAGCATCCCCCTGGGCGTACGGCGTGGCACCAGGGCCTCGTCCACGAAGTCAGGCAGCAGGCGGGGGCGCAGCACGTTCTCGTGGGCGAGGTCGTCGAGGGTGACCGATTCGCGCCGGGCGAAGGGGTGCCGGGCCGAGACCGCGAGCAGCGGTTCCTCCCTGAACAGGATCGGGCTGGCGCTGAGCCCCGAGCCCTCCGGCGGCGAGAGCGCGGCGACCAGGAGGTCGATCCTGCCCTCGTCGAGGGGGGTCGTGCCGTCGCTGTAGGCGTTCTCCCTGACCTGGACCTGGCAGGTGGGGTTGCGGGCGTGGAAGACGTCGGCGACCTCGAAGAGGAAGCGGCCGACGGCGGTGCCGATGAACCCGACGCACAGCGTCCCGTCGATGCCCCGGCCCGCGGCGACCGCCCTGGCGACGCCGTCCAGGATCTGCTGGTAGGCGGGGGCCAGGTCCTCGTGCAGGCGACGGCCGACCGGGGTCAGCTCGACCCTGCGGCTGGTCCGCTCGAACAGCGGGACCCCGATCCGGCGCTCCAACTGCTTGATCGTCTGGCTGACCCTGGCCGTGGACACCCGCAGGTTTTCGGCAGTCCTGCCGAAGTGCAGTTCCCTGCCGAGTTCCAGGAAGATCTCTATGTCACGCCGCTCCACCACGCCCCCGATCGTCAACGTGTGGGTTAACGAACGTTGCGGAACATGGCGTTGTTCCCGGTTTCGGAGTGAATGATCCTTGAGGGGTCAGACTGACTACGGGGGGACATCATGAGCGACCACACGCCGACACTGGTCCTGGGCGGCACCGGCAAGACGGGCAGCCGCGTGGTGCGGCGCCTGACGGAACGCCACCTGCCGGTGCGGATCGGCTCCCGCTCGGGCGGCGTCCCCTTCGACTGGGAGAACCCGGCGACGTGGGCCCCCGCCCTCCAGGACGCGCGGGCGGTCTACGTCTCCTACTACCCGGACCTCGCGGCTCCCGGGGCGCCGGAGGCGGTTGGCTCCTTCGCCGAGCTGGCGGTCTCCCTGGGCGCGCGGCGGCTGGTGCTGCTGTCCGGCAGGGGCGAGGAGGAGGCCAAGGCCGCCGAGGACGCGGTGCGGGCCTCGGGAGCCGAGTGGACGATCCTGCGGGCGAGCTGGTTCGCCCAGAACTTCAGCGAGGGCCACCTGCTTGACCCGGTGCTGTCCGGCCAGGTCGTGCTGCCCGTGGGCCAGGTGCCCGAGCCGTTCGTGGACGTCGAGGACATCGCCGACGTCGCGACCGCCGCGCTCACCGAGGACGGCCACGTGGGCGAGGTCTACGAGCTGACCGGCCCCAGGCTGCTCACCTTCGCCGACGCGGTAGCCGCCATCGCCGAGGCGTCGGGCCGCGAGGTGACCCTCACCGGGATCTCCGCCGAGGACTACGCCGCCGCGCTGCTCGCCGAGGGAGTCCCCTCCGAGGTCGTCGAGCTGCTGACCTACCTGTTCACCACCGTGCTCGACGGCCGCAACGCCCACCTGGGCGACGGCGTACAGTGCGCCCTGGGGCGGCGGCCCCGCGACTTCGCCGACTACGCCCGCGCGACCGCCGCGACCGGGGTCTGGAACACCTGAGATGATCAAGATTCTGCAGACGGTCTCCCTGCTGGGAGCTACTGTCACCACCGGCCTCATGGCCGGGCTGTTCGCCGCCTTCTCCTACGCCGTGATGCCCGGCCTCGCGCGCTCGCACGACCGCACCTTCGTCGAGGCGATGCAGCGGATCAACGTGTCCATCGTCAACGGCTGGTTCATAGTCTGCTTCCTGGGCGGCCTGGTGTTCACCATCGCGGCGCTGGTGCTGCACCTGAGCACCGGCAGGGAGCTCCTGCCCTGGATCATCACGGCCCTCGTGCTGTACGCGGCCATGTTCGTCATCACCGCCGCCGTCAACGTGCCGCTCAACGACCAGCTCGCCAGGGCGGGCCATCCCGGGGACATCGCCGACCTCGCCGCCGTACGGCAGGCGTTCGAGGCCAGGTGGGTCACCTGGAACGTGGTCAGGGCGGTCGCCAACGTCGCCGCCTTCGCCGCCCTGACCTGGGCCCTCGTCCTGCACGGCCGGGCCACCGCGCCCCCCGCCCCGGTCCAGCCCTCCGGCGCCACCCATGCCGTGCCGTACGGCCAGGCACCCGGCACGCGCTGAGGTCAGCTCTCCTGGGGCGCCTCGATCACCGAGGGCCAGCGGAGCAGGGCGGGCAGTGTGAGCAGGGCGACGGTCAGGTGCACGATCCCGCCGATCACCCAGGGGGCCGTCAGGCCGTAGGCGGCGGCGACCAGGCCTCCGGCGAGGGCGCCGAGCGGCAGCGCACCGAAGGCGATCATCCTGGTCGCGCTGCCGACCCGGCCCATCAGCCGGTTGGGGACGAGTCGCTGACTGAGCGACTGGGCCATCACGTTCCACACGGACAGGCCCGCCGACCAGACGCCGAACAGCGCGACCACGACCACGGGCTGTCTGCCGAACAGGCCGATGGCCACCAGGCTCAGCGCGCTGGCGACCGAGACGCCGATGACGACGGAGCGGGTGCCGAAGTGGGCGACGACCCGGCGGCTGACCAGGCCCCCGACGACCCCGCCGATCGCCATCGCGGCCACCAGGATGCCGTAGCCCGCGTCCCCGACGCCCAGGACGTCCCTGGCGAACAGGACGGTGATCGACTGGGCCATGAAGACGCTGAAGTTGCTGGTCGCGGCCAGCAGGACGACGATGCGCAGCACCCGGTGCCGAGCCAGCCAGCGCACGCCCTCCATCATCTCGGCCACCACCCCGCGCCGCTCCTCGGTGGCTCCCGGAACGGGAGTCACCCGGAAGTGGCCCGCGGCGTTGCGGATGCGGGAGATCAGCACGATCGAGACGACGTAGGTCACGGCGTTCGTCCACAGCGGCAGCGGGACGAACAGTACGAACAGCGCCGAACCCAGCGCGGGACCGAGGAACATCCGGCCCAGCGTCTCGGCCGTCACGTTGCGCCCGTTGGCGGTCTCCAGGTCGGCGCCGCGCACGACCGTGGGGATCAGCGCCCTGCTCGACCCCATGAAGACGATGTCGCCCGCGCACAGCCCGAACGCCAGGATGTAGATCATCCAGATCTGGGTGCCGCCCAGCGTCACGACCAGCGCGACCGTGACGAGCAGCAGCGTCTGGATGGTCTGGGCGCCGATCATCAGCAGGCGCCGGTCGTAGCGGTCGACGATCACGCCGCCGACCAGGGCGAGCAGCAGCCAGGGCAGCTCGGTGGCCAGCGGCACCCAGGAGATGAGCCGGGGGTCGTCGGTCAGCTTGCTCGCCAGCAGCGGCAGGGCGGCGATCACGACGCCCTCGCCGAGCGTCTGGATCGAGTAGGCCGACAGGAGGTAGTGGAAGTTGCGCCCGAGACCCCTTTCCTCCTGCCGTACGGTCACCACGACTCGGCCTCCTCAACCGCGTCGGGGTAGGTGAAGACGCCCGCCACCCTGGTCTTCGTGCCCGGACCCATCGCCCTGATGTCCACCTGGCCGACCTTCTGGAAGCGGCAGCCGCCGCCCCCGTAGCCTCCGGCCGGGGTGTAGTACAGTCCCCAGCAGGCCTCCCACGGTTCGACGCGGCCGGTCACCGGATCGACGACCGGCTCGTGGCGCGGCACGACCCGCTCCTGGACGATCGCGCCCCGCTCGGCCCCCTCGCGCAGGGCCCGCAGCCACTCGCGCTCCCCGACCTCCCACCCCGCCGTGATGCCCCGCCCGCTGTAGGCGTCGTTCGGCTTGAGGATGAGGCGCTCCCTGCGCTCCACGTACTCGTCGAGCGGATCCGAGGCTCCCAGGGAACGCGTCCAGGGAAGCACCCGGTCGATCAGCTCCCGCTCGTCGGCGGACAGCCGTACCCCGAAGCGAGGGTCTGACAGCAGCGTCATGCAGCCCTTCTGCCGGTAGATCTCCGTCTCCAGCGGGGTCCAGATGACGACGCGCCCCTCCTCGTGCGCCGCGAGGAGCCGCTCGGTGAGCAGGAGGCTCTCAGGGTGGTCGACGACCTGGTCCACCTCGAAGACGCGGTAGACCACGTCGACCGGGGTGCCCCGGAACAGGACCCTGCCGTTCGCGAAGCTCAGGTCGGTGATCTCGCCCAGGTGGCAGTCGAGGCCGAACTCGCGCAGCAGCCGGTGCAGCGGACGCCAGGCGACGCCGTAGTCGGCGAGCCCGCCCTCCCCCTCGATCAGGGCGACCACCGGGTCCCGGCCCCCGGTGACGGTCGCGCCCACCTGGCGCAGGGCCTCGGCGACCTGCTGCGGGGCATCGGTGAAGCGCAGGCGGTGCCGTTCGGCGAAGGCGCGCAGCGCGTCGTAATCGAGCATGGCCCGGGTCGCGGGGCCGACCCATTCGAGGCCGCCGGTCTCGCTTGTGGCGTTGAACTCCAGGATTTTGAACGACTCGCCGTCGTGGTAGGCGTCGATGCGGCCGAAGCGGTACGGCGTGACCCCGCCGAGGCGGCGCATCAGCCGTGCCCTGCGCGGTTCGATGCCCAGGGCCGCGCAGAGCCGGTCGAGGTCGCCGTCGAAGAGCCGCTCGGGCAGCGTCATGAGGATGTCCACGGCGCGGACCGTGTCGTCGGCGAACCGGTTCAGCTCGCCCTCGCCGACGAAGACGGGCCGGTTCAGATACCTACGGTCGATGCTGGCCAGGTACGGGAAGCGCTCCTCGTCGTGCAGGTCGATCTCCGCGAGGGGACTGCCACCGCGTAACAGCTCCTCGTTGTACAGCTCCGTGAGGCGATTGGTCATGAGGCCGCTCCAACGCGCCGGTCGATCACCGGTCTGACCTTCCCGCTCACCGGGTTCCTGGGCAGGCCGCCCTCCGGGTGGCACTCCACGACCAGCCGGAACACGTCGAGCCCGTCGCCGAAGGCGTGACGGTCGCTCAGCGCCTCGAACTCGCTTCCCAGCAGGTGACGCACCTTCTCCGGGTCGAGGTCGAGGGGCGACTCGGTACGGACGATCACCGTGTCCGTACCGTCGCTCGATGTGATCTCGACCTGGAGCCGGGAGACCTGGAAGACCGAAAGCGCCGTGAGGATCTCGTCGTAGAGGACCGTGCGGGCCTTGACCTTGATGAGGCCGTCCGACCTGCCGAGATACTCAAGGAGCCTGCCGGAGACCCCGCAGCCGCACGTACGGCTGGGCAGGATGCGGCCGACGTCGCCGATCCGGTAGCGGATCAGCGGCCCCTCGAACTTCTGCAGGGCCGTGACGAGCAGGTGGCCCGGTTCGCCCTCCGGCACCGGGTTGTCCTCCTCGTCGACCACCTCGATCAGGTTGTAGTCGTCGCAGAGGTGGTGCAGCGTGCCCTCAAGGCCGGGGCACTGGTAGCCGAGCTGGGCGCCGTCGTTGGCCGCGACGATGCTGGAGATCACCCGGACCCCGAGTCGCTCACGCAGCCACGCCTTGTCGGTCTCGGTCATCGCGGTGCCGCCGTAGACGACCTTCTCCAGCCGCAGTTCCGGCTCGCGTGACTTGGCCTCGCGCAGCAGGGGCAGGATCAGCGCGGGCTGGCCGACGACGGCGTTGACGGAGAAGTTCCGCACCAGCGCCAGCACGTCCTCGACGGTGATGTGCTGGCCTGTCGTGTAGCCCTCGACCGGCATCCGCGACAGCTCACAGCTACTGGTGATCAGGCCGCCGTAGAGGCTGCCGCCGAACAGGGCGTTGACCACCCGGTCGCCCTTCTCAAGGCCGACGCCGTACAGGACGGGCACGGCCTCGCGCACCATGTTGGACCAGTCGGTGAGGGAGTAGACGATGTAGCGCGGCCCCCCGGTGGTCGCCCCGCTGCGCAGGACCTCACCGCTGGGCGCCGCGCCGCTGGACAGGTCCCGGCTGACCGGCGGCGCGTGGGCGTCGAGCGCTGCCTTGTCCAGGATCGGCAGCCGGGTCAGGTCCTGCTTTCCTGTGACGGGCGGCAGGTCCCGGTAGTAGGGAGTACGGCGGGCCCGCCCGGCCAGGTAGCGGAGCTTGGCCCCGATCCTCCCCGGCTCCTCGGCCACGTCCCGGCCCCTGGCGACGGCCAGGGAGACCCCGGCCAGGTAGTCGCGGGTGAACAGCCGCCCGACCCACCCCGCCCTGGCGTCGGCGGCGAGCACGGCGGCCTGCCGCGCGGCCTCGGTGGGGAAGGCGCCCCTGACCCGGGGAGGCGGCACCTCGAAGGGCGGCCCCGCCGTACCGTCGTCGAGGGTCGTCACCGTGACGTCGGGCAGCGGCACGTCCGCGCCGGTCAGCAGGCCGGCCACCGCGAGCCAGAGGTCACGGCGCCCGGTGCGCACGACGACCCGGTTGCCGGTGGCCAGGCCGTACAGCAGGCCGCGCAGGGTCGCCTCGGGCTCGTCGTCGTCGAGCGGGACCGTGCCGACGGGGGCGAACTCCTCGACGTCGCCGTCGGGCAGGGAACGCCACGGATACTGGCCGAGGCCGTCGAACAGCTCGTCGAGGGCCTCGGTGAGCGCCTCACCGTTCAGCAGGCCGGTCAGCCCGTGCTCGGCGAGGACCTCCGGGGCGTGCCGTTCGGCGTGCTCGACGGCCAGCAGCAGGTCGGTCGGGTAGTGCCTCACGCGGCGCCCCCCGGCCTGACGAGCGGGGCGCTCTCCGGCCCGGCGGGCGGGGCGCTGCCCGGTCTGACGAGCGGGGCCAGGATGAACTCGCCGAGGATCTGCCTGAGCACGCCGGGGTCGGGGTGCGACGCCTCGATGAAGACCGGGATCTCCCACTCCTGGTAGGAGATGTGGTCCGGCAGCGGCTGCCTGCCGTCCAGGCTGTGCACCTTGTCCACCCACGGGTGGTTACGGATGTGGTCGGGCACCTCGACCTGGTAGCCGTCCTCCGGCCTCAGTTGGTGGCCGGGGAAGATGGCGAAGCCGTGGTAGCGCCCGCTGGCGGGCTGCGGCTGCGGCCTCGGCCAGCCGAGCCGGATGGCGATCTCGTGCGAGGGCAGGTGCACCCCGGTGTGGCGCAGGTGCGAGGTCACGATGCCCGCGCCGCCGAGCCGGTTGGCGACCTCAAGGAAGACCAGCTCCTGCTCCTTGGTCTCGAAGAACTCCAGGTGGACGCAGCCGGTGTCGATCTCCAGCGCCTTGAGCACCCGTTCCGCGAAGGCCCGGTGGCGCTCGTCGTGCTGGATCTGGTGCGAGGCGATCGGCGTGCCCTGCGCGAAGTCCAGCGGCGTGCGCACGCACCTGCTGAACACGACGTTGACCAGCTCGCCGTCCTGGACCAGCCCGTCGGCGTGCAGGACGTCGCCGTCCACGTACTCCTCAAGCTCGAACCCGCCGGGGTCGTCGAGCGCGCGGCCCGCGGCGAGCGCCGCCTCAGCCGTCTCGTGGATGACGACCTCCTTGCTCGACGCGCCCTGCCTGGGCTTCAGGACGGTCCTGCCGGTCCACGGCAGCGAGCCTTCCTCGGGTACGGCGTCGGCCGCCACGAAACGCGGGTAGCGCACCCCCGAGCCTTCGAGGGCCTCCTTCATGCTGACCTTGTCGCGCACCCGGCGCAGCCGTTCGAGGGAGGGGCCCTCGATCCCGAGGTGGCGCCGTACCCGCCAGCCCAGCAGGACGCCGTCCTCCGACAGCGACAGGAGCTGCTCGAACCCCTCGGAGGGGGAGACGTTCTCGATGATCCACCCGGCTAAGTCGTCGCCGGGACCGACCTCGAACCGCTCGCAGCGCAGCCCCTCCGGCAGTTCGGCGATCCGCTCGGCGCGGCCGACGTAGGTGACGTCGTGCGCCTCGTGGTCGATGGCGAGGTGGTAGTCGATCTTCCGGTAGGGAACCTGGTGGACGACCAGAATCTTCATTCTGCGTACTCCAATGCGGTGACACCCCAGCTGAAGCCCATGGCGCTCGTGGCCAGGAGGATCAGGTCCCCGCGCCGCAGCGCCCGCCGTTCCCTGAGCCCGTCCAGGGCGATCAGGGTGTCGGCGCCTCCCATGTGGCCGAGCCTGTCGTAGTTGAAGACGCTCCTGTCCTGCGGCAGTCCGAGCTCCCGCAGCAGCCGTTCGTGCATCCTCCGGTCGCCCTGGTTGATGAGGAAGTGGGCGACGTCGTCCCTCTTGCCGCCGACGGCCTTGAGGGTCTCCTCGACCAGCCGGGTGAAGTTGTCCACGTAGGCGTCGGCGAGCCCGGGACGGTGCGGTCCCCTGCGGATGACCAGGCGCCCGTCCCGCTGCTCGCCGTAGTAGTAGTCGGCCCAGCTCGGGTCGGTCCGCGTCGCGGTGTGCAGCACCTCGAAGGCCGTGTCCCGTCCCGACAGCAGTACGGCCGCCGCCGCGTCGCCGAAGTTGAACAGCTCCTTGGACGCGGGGTCGGCGTAGTCCACCAGTTGGCCGAGGCGGTCGGCTATGAGCACCAGCGCGTACCCGTCGCCGCCCCCGGCCAGCCGGTCGAGGGCGATCCTGATCGCGACCGTGCCCGCGTTGCAGAAGTTGGCCACCTCGAAGCAGTGCGCGTCGTCGATGCCGAGTTCCGCGGCCACCTTCGCGGCCGGTGACCAGAACGGGACGTCCCACTCACCGGAGCCCGCGAAGATCACCTGCCGGACGTCCCCTGGGCGCGTCGCCGTACGGCCGAGCAGGGCTTTGGCCGCCTCGGCGGCGAGCTGCCAGGAGCTCTCCTCCTCCCCCAGGACGGGGAACCCGTCGGTGTGGGTGATCTCCCTGATGGCCTCGACCGGCACGCCGGACTCCCGGTGCATCCGGTGGACGCTGACCCGCGCCCGGGGAAGGCGAACCTCGAAGTCGACGATGCCGCCCATCAGTCACCGGACTGGATGCTGACGCGGTGCACCGTACGGCCGACGCCCGGCTCGACCGCGGTCGCGCTGTGGTAGGTCGTGGCCGTCTTCCAGATGACCAGGTCGTTGGGGGTCCAGCGGTGGGTGTAGACGTGCTCGGGGTCCTGGATCAGCTCGTCGACGACCGCGAAGAAGGCAGCGTTCTCGTTGGCGTCGAAGCCGATCACCGAGTCGAGATACTCGGGCGAGCCGTACAGGTAGGGGCGGCCAGTGAAGGGGTCCTCGCGCACGAGGGGGTGCTCGACCTTGGGGTGCTCGATGTCGATCAGCGCGCGGAACTCGGCGACGGACAGGCCCACGTGCTCCTTGCCGATCCGCAGGCGCTTGTTGACGGTGGCCAGGGCGTTCCTGCCGGCGATCTTGCGCTTCCAGTCCTCGGGGAGGCGCTCGTAGACGTCCACGGCGTTGGCGTAGAGGGTGTGCCCGCTGGTCGAGGGCACGTTCACGCCGTGCAGCATCGTGTAGGGCGCCGGGTTGGAGATGTAGGAGGAGTCCTGGTGCCAGAAGTTGCCGACCCTGGCCACCCCGACCGGCTTGTTGTTCTTGACCTCGTTCGAGGAGATCATGATCTCTTCGAACTCCGGGTGGCGATACTCCTTGAGCAGGAAGGGGACGGGCTTCCCGAGGCGCCTGGCCAGGGTGATCTGCTGTTTCGGCGTCAGTTCGATGCCACGGACGACCACGAGTTCGCGGCGCCGCAGGTTGTCGACGAGCTGGTCGAAGAGTTCGGGGCGTTCGAGTTCCTCGTAGGTGACGTCGGTCAGCTCGGCGCCGATGAACGGGGTGATCTCGTGGAACGACATTGTTCTGTCCCTCTCGTCTGGTTCGGGGTGCTCAGGAGTCGAGACTTTTGCGCAGGGCCGCGACGAAGTCGTCGATCTGCTCGGGGGTTCTGAAGGGCGGGACGGTGATCCGGAAACGCTCCGCGCCCTTGGGGACCGAGGGGTAGTTGATCGGGGTGACGTAGACGCCGTGCTCCTCAAGGAGCACCCGCGCCACGTGCCTGATGCGCTCGGCGCCGGGGACGAGCACCGGGACCAGGTGGCTGTCGGCGTCGAGGAAGCCGATCCCGGCGGCGCTCAGCGCCTGTTTCAGGTACCGCACGTTGTCGGCGAGCGCGCGCCTGAGGGCGTCGCCGTTCTGGACGAGCTCCAGGCTCCTGATGGTGGCGTCCAGGCTGGAGTGCGGCAGCGAGGTGGTGAAGATGAACCCGGGTGCGTGGGAGCGGACGTAGTCCAGCGCCCCGTCGGGGCCCGCCACGTATCCCCCGACCGTCCCGAAGGCCTTGCTGAAGACGCCCTGCACGAAGGTCGGCCTGGTCTCCCCGGCCTCCTCGCACACCCCGGCGCCCGTCGGACCCCTGCTGCCGACGGCGTGGGTCTCGTCGACGAAGGTCAGCGCGTTGTACCTGTCCGCGAGGTCGCAGATGGCGCTCACCCGGGACACGTCGCCGTCCATCGAGTAGATGGACTCGAAGACGATCAGCTTCGGGCGGTCGTGGTCGTGCTCGGCGAGCGCCCGCTCAAGGTCGTCGAGGTCGTTGTGCGGGAAGATGTGCTTCGCGCATCTCGTACGGAGGATCCCCTCGATGAGGGAGCGGTGGTTCTTGGCGTCGGAGAAGACGACGATGTCGGGGATCGCGGAGATGACGGTGCTCAGCGTCTCGAAGTTGGCGACGTAGCCGCTGGAGAAGACCAGCGCGCGTTCCTTGCCGTGCCAGGCCGCGAGTCTGCGTTCGAGTTCGACGTGGGCCGCGCTCGTGCCCGCGATGTTGCGTGATCCGCCGCTGCCGGTGCCGTGCTTGACCGTCGAGTCGAGCTGCGCCCGGATGATCTCCGGGTGCTGGCTGAGCCCGAGGTAGTCGTTGCTGCACCAGACCTGGATCCGGTCCGTGTCGTGTACGGCGTGGCCCTGATCGGCGGCCAGGTGGGAGAAGGAGACGAAACTGCGGTACAGCCCGTTCCGTTTGAGTTCCTCGATTTTCCTGGGAAATATCCCCAGCAGTGTGTTCGTGTGCTCGGTCAACGTCTGCATGATGATTCGACCCCGATTTCTGGAAAAGTCGGCATACGGCGTTCATGCAACAAACGCGAGAATCCAGCGGCCCCGGCCCCGGGGGCACGCGACGCGGGAAACAGGACGGGTCAGACGGCTCCCCGTACGGCGTGCTCTCTCAGCCCTCGGTACAGACTCGACAGGCGGCGGACGCGCCACCGGCTTCCAGGCGGGACGTCACCGTCCCGCGCACGCCGGAAAGATCAGCTCTCGGTCTTGCCATCGATCTCGTCGCCCCTATCGCGAGAGTGGCCACGGAGGTGCTGTCCCACACAGAGTCCCTAAACAGGGATATGTGCGCATTTCCTGCTTTACCTACACAGACAGTAGGGATGTTGGGAATTCCTGTCAAGGATGGATTTGTAGTCCATCACACCCTTGTCCGTGTCACCGATTGGAAAGGTCCTTGTCACCTTTCACAGAAGGAACGCCGTTATTCGCCGAAATTTCCGGTTCTCACCTGGAGGGTTCCGGACGGCGGCGGACCAGCTCGACGACGGCCGCGATGTCACGGTCCGCCCAGCCGTTCTCCGCGGCCTCCGCGTAGCGCTCCTCGACCAGCCGGGCCACGGGCAGGTCAAGCCCGAGGGACTCGCCCAACTCGACCGCCAGCCGTACATCCTTGGCACCCAGAGGAGTGGTGAACCAGCCCTTGTGGTCACCGTCGAGGACGTCGTCGAGCCGGTTGTGCAGGGCGGGGGCGACGGTCGGCCAGCGCCGCAGGAAGTCACGCAGCCTCGCCGGGTCCACCCCGGCCGCCTGCCCGGCCGCGACCACCTCGGCGAGCACGGCGAGCCCGGCCATGAGCAGGTAGTTGTTCAGCAGCTTGAACGTCAGCGCGCCACCCGGGTCCTCGCCGCAGTAGTGCTGGACGGCGAACAGGTCACGCCAGACGGGGTCGAGGTCGCGGGCGTACTCCTCCTCCCCGCCGAGCAGCACCGTGGCCTGACCCTCGACCACGGCCTGCGGCCCCCCGACGACCGGCGCGGCGACGAAGCGGCGGCCCGGCGCGAGGTCGCGCAGCTCACGGGAGGTGGAGGGGGAGACGGTGCTCATGTCGGCGATGACCGTCACCTCGTCGGGGCCCAGGGCCGCGAGCCGTCCCATGACGTCGCGGCTGGCCCGGTCGTCGGCGAGGGACATCAGCACGACCTCGGCGTCCCGCGCGGCGTCCAGCGGCGAGGGGACCTCGGCCGCGCCCGCGTCGACGACCTCCGCCGCCCTGCCCGGCGTACGGTTCCAGACCCGCACCGTGTGACCACGGGCGAGCAGCCGCTGGGCCATCGCCCTGCCCATCCTGCCCATCCCGAGCACCGCCACCCGCATGGTCTTTCCCCCGTCCCCGTTCCCGCCTACCGGAGGGCTTCCCTGATCCGCGCGGGCGCAACCGGGCGGGCCGTCAGCGTCCGGTCAGCGTCCCGTCAACGCCGTCACCGAGGCTCCTCGCATGATCTCCTCCTCCCGCCGGTGGGGCACGCTGGTCGTCGCCTGCCTCGCCGTCGTGCTCCTCAGCATCGACCTCACCGTGCTCCACCTGGCCGCGCCGAAGCTGGTCCAGGACATGCGCCCCTCCGCGACCCAGTTCCTGTGGATCGTCGACGTGTACGGCTTCGCCCTGGCCGGGCTCCTGATCACGATGGGCAACGTCGGCGACCGGATCGGACGCAGGAAGCTGCTGTTGGTCGGGCTCGTCGCCTTCGCCGGAGCCTCCGCGCTGACGGCCTACGCCCCGACGCCCGAACTGCTGATCGCCGCCAGGGCGCTGCTCGGCGTCGCGGGCGCGACCGTCATGCCCTCGACCCTGTCGATCATCCGCAACGTCTTCACCTCCCCCCGCGAGCGGGCCACCGCGGTCGGCATCTGGAGCAGCGTCTCCGCGCTCGGCTTCGCCCTCGGCCCGGTGATCGGGGGCGTGCTGCTCGACCACTTCTGGTGGGGGTCGGTCTTCCTGGTCAACGTCCCGGTCGCCGCGCTGATCGTCGTCGCGGGCGCCCTCATCCTTCCCGAGTCGCGCAACCCGCGTCCCGGGCGGCTCGACCTGGTCAGCGTGCCGCTGTCGATCGCCGGGGTGATCGCGGTGATCTACGCGGTGAAGAACGCGGCGCACGACGGACTCACCGCGCCGGGCGTCCTGGTCGCGGCGGCGGTCGGCGTGGTCGTGCTCACGCTGTTCGTCCGGCGCCAGCGGCGGCTCGCCGAGCCCCTCATCGACGTGCGGCTCTTCCACCACCGCGCCTTCTCCGGGGCGGTCGGGGCCAACGTCGTGTGCATCTTCTCCATGCTGGCCGCCTCGCTGACCTTCGCGCAGTACTTCCAGCTCGTCCTGGGATGGTCGCCGCTGGCCTCGGGACTGGCGAGCCTGCCCGGCGGGCTCGGCGCCGCGGTCGGGGGTGCCCTGGCCTCCCCGCTGGTCGGCCTCCTCGGCAGGGCGCGGGTCGTGGCCCTCGGGCTCGCGCTCGGCGCGGTGGCCTTCGTGCTCTACAGCGGGTTCGGCACGGACACCGGCTACCCCTACATGCTGCTGGCCATGGTCGTCGCCGGGTTCGGCAACGGCTTCACCTTCGCCGTCACCGGTGACACCATCCTGGCCTCGGTCCCCAGGGAACGGGCCGGGGCCGCCTCCGCCATCGCGGAGACCGGCCAGGAGATGGGCGGGGCGCTGGGCATCGCCGTGCTCGGGAGCGTGCTGAACGGCGCCTACCGCGACGGCCTCCACCTGCCCTCCGGGGTGCCCGGTCAGCTCGCGGGGCAGGTCGGGGAGTCGCTCGGCGGGGCGCTGGAGATCGCGGCCACGCTGCCCGCCCAGGTCGCCGACGCCCTCGTGCGGGCCGCCAGGCTGGCCTTCCTCGAAGGGATGCGGACCACCCTGGTGACCGGGGCCGCGCTGCTGGCCGTACTCGCGGTGGCCGTGCTGTTCGCGCTGCGCGGCGTCCCCAGGGAGATCCCCGAGGTGGTCCTCGACGACGCGGGCCACGCCGAGGACGAGCCCGCGACCGTCCCGGGGTTCGGGAAATAGGGACAGGACCTAATTGTCGTGTTCAGCTCGCCCGATCGGGCACCGCGAATGGGACACGGGCCATTCCCGGTGCCCTCCGGAGGCCGGGGACGGCACCCCACGGTTGGAAACGATTTCACGATCCCCGCTCCCGAGACGCCCGGGGGCGGGAAAACGGAAATACAACGCAGGAAGAACGTAAACCCCGCTTCAGGGAAATATCCGATCAACAGCAAATAGCCCAGACCAGCACAAACCCTGGCTCGCAAACCTCTCCAGAGAGGTTCCGGCGCCCCCGGCGCGGCCTCGGCACACGACCACAAAGGAGGGGTTTCGGACAGCACCTATCTCGGGTTATGTATTATTTATAACTTAATAACCATAAGTGCCGATTACCATTGCGCTTTACCTTCCCAATGGATCACGGTCAGTCTAATATTTGGACCTATGTCATGGCGTGCATCAGATTTCCCAGAAGAGGAAGCCTGGCCCCCCGGTCGTGGCGGCGCTTCCCCCGGAGACGAATCTGAGCACGAGTCCGACTGGCACCCCGAGAGCCTGCCGACCTTCAACTGGCGCCGCGCCGTACTGTTCGGAACCCTCTCCGTTGTCGTCGCGGGCGCGGGCATCTGGCTGATCAGGGCCAACTCCGCGACCCCGCAGACCCTCGTGGCCGACCCCTCCCCGCAGACACCCGCCGCGGGCTGGGGTACGGCCTCGCCGTCCCCCTCGGAGACCCCTGCCCCCTCGGCCTCCATCTACGTCGACCGCAGCGGCACCGGCGAGCGTCCCTCGGAGCCCGCGCCGACGGGCAAGACCTCCATCGGATCGACCGCGGAGCCCAAGGCTCCCCAGTTCACGGTCCGGCAGGCCTACCGCGTCCACGGCTCCTACCAGAAGGGCCTGTCGTCGGTCCAGTCCCGGATGGACGAGGCCGCCATGGGCAAGCTCGAAGCCGGACTGGCCGTCGAGATGACCAGGGCGAGCTTCAAGACCGCCAGGTTGCAGGGCGAGTCGGTCGCCTCGGGCACCTGGCCGAACCCGCAGGTGTGGGTGCCCCGGCACGTCGAGGGCTCCCCCGACTGGTTCGTCGCGGTCGCCCACGAGACCGGCATCGCCAGGGTCGTGGACGTGATGAGCTCGACCCCGTCCGGCTGGCGCCTGGTCGCCTCGGGGGCCGACACCCGCGCGGTGCTGCCCCCCTTCCCCAAGATCGCGACAGACGCGGAGGGATACGCGACCAGCCTGCCGGAGAACGCCACCGGCCTGGTCGCGACCCCGCGCCAGATCGCCGAGCAGCACCTGGCGAGCCTGGAGAGCGTCAAGCCCGACAAGAGGTTCGAGGACGGTCCGTGGACCAGCGAGACCGTGAAGTTCTGGCAGCAGGAACGCGCCCAACTTGAGGACGCCGGGTGGATCCTCAGCCTGACCTACCGTCGGGAGGGCCCGATCCGGGCGTTGCGGACCGGGGACGGGGGCGCCCTGGTCTGGTACGCGGCACGCTCGACCGACACCCGCATGGCCGAGCGCGCGGGGGCGAAGGTCACCCTCAAGGGTTCGGCCGCCGTCCGCACGCGCAACAAGGCGTTCACCCACTCGGCGAGCGCCACCTATGGACGGATGTACGTGACATATGTACCCCCCGCAGGCTCCACAGACCCGGTCCGCGTGCTGGGTGAGTGGAGCGAAGTCCTGGAGAGCCACGGCGACTGACGTCCCACCGGGAGAAGAGGAACGCCCATATGACACCCTCACGTAAGCCCTCACGTGCGACGGTGATCACCGCGAGCATCGCGATCGGCGTGTTCGGTGCCGGCGCCGGGCTGGGAACCGTCATCGCCGCCCGCTCCGCGCCCCCCGCCGACCAGGCCGTACGGCTGGCCGCGGGCACCTACCACCTGGACGAGGTCGCCCAGGCATGGAAGGCGGGTGACGATCCCGTCCCGCTGTCCGGCTCCGACGCGGGCAGCGCGATCACCGACAAGGGCCTGCTCGGCACCGTCGCGGGCGCGAAGGTCTGCCTGACCGCGACCGCGGACGGGCACGCCGTCTCAGGCGGCGCGGGAGGCTGCATCGGCCTGCCCGTGCTGGCCAGCGCCACCGCCCCGCTGCAGCGCCCCGGCAACCCCAAGACCGGGGCCGTCAAGGACACGACGCCGCCGAAGGCACCGGCGGCGACGGTCAAGCCCGTCAAGAACGACACCCCCCCGAAGGACACCGGGGGCGGAAACAGCGGCACCACCAAGAAGGCACCCGTCGCCGCGCCGGTCCAGCCCCAGAAGACGACCGCCAACCCCGCCCCGAAGGCACCGGCACCCGCGCCTCCACCGGCACCGACGAAGAAGGTCACCGGCGGCATCGCGGACAACGGCAGCGTGATCGACAAGCCCGCGACCCTCGCGGAGAAGCCGAAGCTCGACATCGCCGCGGACGCGCCGAAGGTCGCCGACCGGGACGAGAAGCCGCAGCCTGACTCTCCCCCGCAGGCGAAGGCGGCCAAGCCGACCGGCACCCTCAAGCCCGCCCTGCCCAACAGCACGGCCAAGCCGGTCACGCCGAACACCACCAAGCAGAAGACCCCCAGCGCGATCAACCAGCCCCTGGCCGCCACGCCCAGGCCCACGGTCAGGCCGTCCAAGCCGCACTACGGCCCCGGGGGCAAGCACCAGAAGCCCACGCAGAACGGCGGCGAGTACGGCCAGCCGTACACCCCGGACCAGGCACCCCAGCAGGCGCCCAACCAGTCCGTGCTCCAGGCCCCCACGGGCCAGGGCGTCGAGACGCTGCCGGTCTTCAAGGACCCGGAGCTGCTCAAGCGGGCGCAGGAGGCGCTGGGGCTCGACAAGAACATGCGCTACACCGACGAGAACGGCGTCTGGGACCTCAACATCGCTCCGCCCGGCACCCCGCCGTGCCGTGACTACTCCCAGGACGAGCTGCGCGAGCTCGGCGCCGACCAGGAGGGCGCGGTCATCCCGCGCGACTCGTGCCAGTGGCCCGCCTTCGTCCGCTGGCTCTACGCCGAGCCCGCGCCCGGCGAGGTCAGCAACTGGACCAAGTTCACCGGCCTGCCCGAGCGGAACCTGGAGTTCGTGGTGACGGACCAGGCCCCCGCCCAGTCCCCGCAGGCCCCCGAGCAGCCCGCCCAGCAGGACCAGCAGGACCAGCAGCCGGGCCAGCAGGGCCAGAACGACCAGTACGACCCCTACGGCCAGGCTCCCTACGGCCAGGACCAGCCCAACCAGTCCGGCAAGCACAACCAGCCCGGTCAGGACGGCAAGTACGGCAAGCAGCCCGCGACGCAGCCCGACCAGTCCGGCGGCCTCGTGCCCGCCCAGCCGCAGCCGGAACAGCACAAGAGCCGCCCCGACCAGCAACGGCGGGAGACCCCGTCCGACGCCGGTCCCTACGAGACCCGGCGCTACATCAAGAGCGGACCCGGTCAGGTCGAGCCGGACCAGGACGGGCACACCGGACCATGAGCACCTCCACCGGCGCCGGGCGTGTCACGCCCGGCGCCGGCGAGGGGGCGACGTGGGTGAGCGAGCACGGCGCGCACCTGCTGGACTACGCCTCCTCCCACCTCGCCTCAGGCCGGGCGCTGCCCGCGGTCGCCACCGTGCTGGCCACCTGCCTGGCCGAGGCGTCCCCGCCCGAGGGGATCGGCGTCAGGGGACGGCTCTTCTCCGTCCTGCGGCGTGACTGCCTGACCTCCCCCGAGCACCAGGAGCGCTACGTCCCCGACACGGGCCCCGGCATGCCGGACGAGGAGGTCACCGAGCGCGTCTGGTCGCTCGTCGAGCCCCTGGGCACCGAGACGCTCAGGCTGATGTATCGCCACGGACTCACCACCGAGGACCTCTCCCACGTCCTGGCGCTGCCGGTCGAGGAGGTGACCCAGCTCGCCACCCGCACCCAGGACCTCCTGGAGATCCTGGCCAGCGGGCTCGACGCGCTCGCCAACCACCGCCGCACCTGCCCCGACCTGGGCCCCCTCGTCGAGCGGATCTTCCCCGAGGAGGAGTGGACGGCCGCCGACATCGACGAGGAGGCGCGGGCGCGCCTGATATCGCACATGGTGAAGTGCCCGGTGTGCGCGCGGCCGATCAACATCCGCTACACGGTCCCGCAGATGGTCTCCCACCCGCGCATCCGCTCGCTGCCCCCGAAGATCCGGCGCCGCCTCCTCGACACCCTCCCCGAGCCCCCGCCCCAGGCCCCGAAGCCCCCGCCGAAGCGCACCTCCGGAACCACCATCGGCTCCCCACCCGGGTCCGCGCCCAGGTCCCCGGCCGCGTCTCCGGCCGGGACCTCGCCCGTGCTCGCCGCGCCCACCGCCACCCCTACCGCCAAGGAAGCCGTCACCGGCACCCGGCCGCGTCCTGGCAGGCAGGACCGATCCACACTGCCCTACCAGCCCGTCCGTTCGGGAGACGCGAGCCGTACCGAACCTCGGGAGCGCGCTGACCGCCGGGATCGTCCCGCGCCCGAGGGGGAACCCGACCGGCGTGACCGCCGGGACCGCTCCATGCCGTACGGCCCAGCCTCGGGGAAGCGTTCCCCCGAGCGGCACGGGGATCGTCCGACGCTGCCGTCCCTGCCCGCCCTGCCTCCGGCGAAGGCCCCAGAGCCCCCCGAGCCCTCGAAGCCACCCGCGCCTCCGGCGCAGAACACCCCGCTCTACGACGCCCTCACCCAGGCGTGGGCGAAGCGTGAGACGGACGCCTCGGCCACCATGCCGTCCCTGCCGACGGTCCAGCCGACGGCCCAGAAACGTGACAGGAAGGGCGAGCCGTACGACACCGAGGGCTATCCCCTCTCGGTCCGCGTCCTTGAGGCGCTGGCGCCGCTCGGGACGTGGGTCAGGAACACCACCGTCAAGGTCGTGATCGTCGTGGTCGCGGGCGCGACGGGCACGCTGCTGGGGATGAACCTCCTGGCGCCCGTGATGGGGTCGCGGGACCCGGTGACCTCCCTGCGGACGACCACGGAGAGCCGCACCCCGGACCGGCCAACGGCCTCGCCGGAGGTGACCTTCCCCGGGGCCGAGGCGCCGGGGTCGACCTCGGGAAGGTCGGGAGGGCTCGCGGAACGGGTGCGCGTCCCGCCCCTGGTGACGCTCGACGAGTTCGGCCAGGGGAACATCCTGCTCACCGTGACGGGCTCCCCCCTGCGGTGGCGGGTCACGGCTCCCGGACTGACGGTGCGCCCTTCGAGCGGCACCTCGCGGCCGGGGCACCCGGATGTGATCACCCTGCGCGCCCACCGGATCCGCCACTGGTGCGGTACCCCCTTCACCGCGACGACCTCCCTGACCGTGCACGGACCCGACGACTCGATCACCACCACGGTGCGCTGGCAGACCTGCTGACCTCCCCGCTTCGCCCTTTGTGAAAGGACCCCTGGCCATGACGGAGACGTCCCCCCAGATCCAGGCTTCGCCGCCCCCGCAGGGCGAACCGTTCCAGGAGACGGTCCCCCTCACCGCCGAACACCTGCTCATCAACCGGCGCCCGGAGCCGACCGGAGGCTGGCGCCGCCTGGTGTGGCAGCTCTCCGGGGGGCGGATCACCCCCGCCGAGTCGGCCGCCGAGGTGGAACGCCGCACGCTGATCGCCCAGGCCCAGACGCCGGTCGCCAGCGGCCACCACAGAATCGCGGTGATGAGCCTCAAGGGCGGGGTCGGCAAGACCACCACGACCGTCGCCCTCGGCAACACCCTGGCCTCCCTGCGGGGTGACCGGGTGATCGCCATCGACGCCAACCCCGACCGGGGCACCCTCGGGCTGAAGGTCAAGTCGGAGACCGCCGCGACCATCCGCACCATGCTCGCCGAGGCGCCGCACATCGTGCGCTACGCCGACGCCCGTGCCTTCACCTCCCAGTCCCCGGCCCGGCTTGAGGTCCTCGCCTCCGACAGCGACCCGGCGGTGAGCGAGGCGTTCGACGCCGACGACTACCGGACGGTCGCCGGGCTCATCGAGCGCTACTACTCGATCTGCATCACCGACTGCGGGACGGGACTGCTGCACGGCGCCATGGGGGCGACGCTCGAACTGGCCGACCAGATCGTGCTGGTCAGCCTGGTCGCCGTGGACGGCGCCAGCTCGGCCGCCGCGACGCTGGACTGGCTGACCGCCCACGGCCACTCCGAACTGGTCAGGAACGCCATCGTGGTGCTGAACGCCGTCGAGCCCAAGTCCGACGTGGACGTGGACCTGCTCGAACGGCACTTCGCCTCCCGCTGCCGCTCGGTGATCCGCGTGCCGTACGACCCGCATCTCAAGGAGGGCGCGGAGGTCGATCTTGTACGGCTGCGCCCGACCACCAGGGGCGCCTACCTGCGTCTGGCCGCCGCCGCGGGTCAGGCGTTCGGCCAGCGCCAGGACCGGAGCCGCTAGTGGGCAAGAACGGCGACCTGGACTGGGATCTCGGTCCGCCGCGCAACAACCGCCGGATGGTCCTCGTCGTCGTCTCGATGGTCGGGGCGATCCTGCTGGCTGCCGTGATGTGGCGTGTCGTGGGAGGCGGCCAGGAGCCCCAGGTGGTCTCGACGGTCTCCACCGCCGAGGACGGCGGCGGGGGCGTCGTGCTCGCACAGCCCTCCGGCTACGAGAGCGAGGCGGGCTATCCCGTCGGGTTCCCGCACACGGACCTGGGGGCGGCCTCGGCCGCCGCTGCGGCGCTCGAAGGCGCCTGGACGCTGGACGTCGCCCAGGCCGAGCACGCCGCCGTCCTCTACGCCCCGCCCGAGCAGCGGGAGACGGCCCTGGCCGGGGCGCGGGCCGCGGTCGCCGGGTGGCGCCAGACGCTCGGCCTGCCCAGGACCGGGCCGCTGCCCGAGGACGCCGCGATGCGGACCAGGACGATCGGGATCCAGTGGCGTCCCCGGTCGAAGGACCTGGTCCAGGTCTCCGTCCTGGTCCAGGTGACCGCGACCAAGGGCGTCGGGGACACCGACCCCACCTATTCGAGCCCGTTCGCCATGAACCTGCTCATGAGCTGGAACCCCACCATGCGTGGCCCGAGCCAGGGTGACTGGGTCAACATCCCCGACCCGGTCACGACCACGGTGCCCCAGGTCGCCCTGCCCGGTACCCCCGAGTTCACCGCCGCGGGATGGAAGCCCCTCGCCGGTTCCGACCCCACCCCCTAGATCGAGGAGGACCGCCCATGCCCCGACGCATCCCGTCCCGGCGCGTCACCCTGATGTCAGGTCTGCTGCTCGCCGGGGTCTCGGCGACGGCCGGAGCGGTCGCCGCCCATCCCTGGAGCGCGCTGGCCGAACCCGCGGGCGAGAGCTCGTCGGGCGAGAGCTCGTATCCCTCCCAGCCGACTCCCCAGGCCGAGTCGGACAGTTCCTCGCTCTCCGACGCTGAGGGGTCCTCGGTCTCCGACCCGTCATCGTCATCGTCGTCAGCGTCGGAAGAGTCGGGGGAGGACGCCGGTTACTCCCCGAAGAAGCCGGCCAAGGGGCCCGTCTACGAGGACGACGGGGGGAACGACACCGGGAAGCCCGGCAAGAAGTCCTCCCAGGAGAAGCACTTCGTCGCGGAGAAGCCCGTCGCGCACGACAAGGGCGGCCCGGCGCAGAAGTCCCCCAAGACCACGGCTCAGAAGGCCCCCGCGCAGAAGGCTGCTCCGGAGAAGGCGTCTTCTGAGAAGGCGTCTTCTGAGAAGGCCGCGACGCTCTCCGCCGACGAGCCGGTGACCCCGCAGGAGACCCAGGCCCCCACTCCCGCCGCCACGGTCAGCGACGAACCCGCCGAGACCCCTGCGCCGACCCCTGCGCCGACCGTTCCCACCACGACGCAGAAGCCGGACGAAGGCCCGTCCACGGAACCCGCCGAAACCCCGAAAAATCCGGAAACCAAGAAGCCCGAAGCGAAGAAGCCCACCCCGAAACACACCGACAAGCCCGACAAATCCGGCAAGGGCAACAAGGGCGACAAGCCCAGCGAGCAGGACGACAAGAAGGCCGACGCGGAGAAGGCACAGAAGAAAGCCCAGGCCCAGAAGAAGGCGCAGAAGCCGAAGCCAACCCCCAGCCCGGAGCCGACGCCTCCCGGCGAGGAGGAGACCCAGGTCCCGGCGGCCATCCAGAGCCCGACTCCGAGCCCCAGCCCGACCCCCACCACAACGCCGTCCCCGACACCGACCGCGACCGCCGTACCCACCGCCTCCCAGAGCACGCCCCCGGCTGTGCCTTCGACAGTGCCGACCACGAGCGCCGCCCCGGTGCCCTTCCCCTCGTCCCCCTTCTCCCCTGTCGTCGTCCCGCTGCCGCCGCTGCGGCACTCCATCGGCTCGGGCGTCTGCGGCACCGACCAGCTCGCCGCGTGCTGGAGCCTCGGGCCGTGGCGCAGCCGTACCGCCGAATTCCCCCTCGCCGCGTCGAACACGCCGCAGTCGGCGGCCGTGACCTCCCGCTGGGCCTTCGGACCGCCCACCGGGTATGACGGCCGTCCCCCGAACCCGTCCGGGACCTGGTCGCCGAAGGCGCCGGGTTGCTGGAGCTTCAGTCCCTCCGCGCTCTGCGCCAGACCACAGGAGCGGCGTTCCTGATGTCCAGGTCGAACCTACGATTAGCCGTGCTCAGCCTGGTGGCCGCGCTCGCGGTGAGCACCCTCACCGTCGCGCGGGGCCAGGTGACTTCCGGCGCCGACTGCTCCCCCTCGGAGAACGCCGAGGCCCTCGGCTGGGGGACACCCGCCTGGTGCGCCGAGTTCGACGACTACCTCGACGAGAACGAGTGGGTCGTCTACGACTCCGAGGGCCACGCGGGCAACGGCCGCCGCTCCCCCGACCAGCTCTTCCTCGGCAACGGCGCCCTCTACCTGTACGGCCGCGCCGACGGCACGACGGCGGGGCTCGCCGCCCGGCACGTCCAGACCTACGGCCGCTGGGAGACCCGCATCAGGCTGTATCCGGGCGCCGGGTCCTACCACCCGGTCGCCCTGCTGTGGCCGCAGGAGGGCGGCGGGAACGTGCGCAGCTCGACCGGGGAGGAGGTGGACTTCCTTGAGGTCATCAACGACCCGGAGCGGCAGCGCCCCAACTTCTTCCTGCACACGCCGCAGGGCCAGGAGCAGGCGCACGCCGAGGTGGACATGACCGACTGGCACACCTACGCCGTGGAGAACACCTCGGAGGGCGTCGTCGGCTATCTCGACGGCCGGGAGTGGTTCCGCTCGCGGAACGCGGCCCACAGCCCCATGTCCGCCTGCCTCCAACTCGACTGGTTCCCCGGCGAGGGCGAACAGGGCGAGGCCTGGATGGAGGTCGACTGGCTACGCGTCTACCCTCTTGAGTCATGACCCTCAGGTCGTGTACGGCCTGGCCCGGCGTCCCTCGCCGAGGGTCGTCGCCCACCAGATGAGCTGGTCGAGCATGACCTTGACCGCGCCGTCCGCGCCGTCGCCCCCGGTCGCCCGGCCCTCGGCGTCGAACAGCACGGGGGTCTGGTGGAAGCTCACCGTGTCGCGCAGGGACACCACGTGCAGCTCGGCGAAGACGAGGCGGAGCTGCTCGACCGCGCGCAGACCCCCGGAGCGCCCGCCGTACGAGACGAAACCGACGGGTTTGGCGGCCCACTCGTGGCGGACGGCGTCGATCGCCAGCTTCAGGCAGGCGGGGTAGGCGTGGTTGTACTCGGGGGTGATGACCACGAAGCCGTCGGCGGCGCCGATCCTGGCGGCGAGCGCGGCGGCCTCCTGCCCGGTGTCGCCCGTCAGGGACGGCTGGGCGGGGGGCAGTGGGGTACGGCTCAGCTCCATCACGTCGAGGCGCAGGTCGGTCCGCCGCCCGGCCTGCGCGAGGAACCACCGGCCGATCGTCGTGCCGACACCGCCCTCGCGGGGACTGGCGATGATCACTGCGATGTCCAGCACGCTGGCCTCCTCCGGTGCACGGCTCGTACCCCAACCGTGCAACCTCAAGCAGACTTGAGGTCAACCGCGACGTAGGTCACAGTCGGATCTGTAGAACCTGTCCCGGCCACTCGCCGACCGCGAAACGCTCGGTCCTGGTGAAGCCCTGGCTCTCGTAGTAGGCGACGAGACGGCCGTCGTCCCCGGCGTAGCAGTCCACCCGCAACAGCACGGCGCCGCGTTCGAGCGCCTCCTGCCGTGCCCTGGCCAGCAGGGCGGCACCGACGCCGTGTCCGCCGAAGCGCCGGTCGACCACGAGTCCCTGGACGTACAGCTCCGGCTCGGGCGCGGGCTCCACGTACTCGACGGCGGCGCCGAGCACGAGGCACCCCGCGGGCTCGCCGTCCACCTCCGCCACGCGCATCCCGCCGGAGAGCGCCCAGGAGGTGATCCGCTCGATGCGGGCCGGGTCCTCGGAGAAGGGTCTGTCCCCCCACTGTCCGGTACGGCCCCGCTCCGTCAGCCAGGCGACCGCGCTGTCGAACATCGCCAGGACCGCGGGGACGTCCTCCGGCAGCCCATCACGGATCATCACCGGCGGATCGTAACAGGCCGCCGAAGTCCCCACGGAAGCCAGAGGTCGGGGCGTGAGGCGTTATCACGCGCTACCCTGCCGATCGGCGGGCGTGCCGGTCCTGCTCGCCGTTCTGGGCAGATGTGGTGATTCCCGGTTCTTATCCCTCCCTTATGGAGGATTAGTACACTCCTCGATGGCCGGGAACCGGCTCCACGGTCACGGACGCGTCCCTGACCCCATCCTCCCCAGGAGACACGTGAGTAGCGGGTTGACAGACGCGCCCACGAAGCCGGAGGCCCAGGCCCCCCGGCGGCGCCGCAGGTGGCTGTGGTGGCTCGTGGCCGCCCTCACCACCGTCGTCCTCCTGGTCGCGGCGACGGTGACGGGTGCCGTCATCCGGCTGAACGGCAACGTCAAACACATCGAGGTCCCCGACGAGGAGTTGGGCGCCCGTCCCGTGAAGGTCGCGACCAGGGCGCTGAACGTCCTGGTCGTCGGCTCCGACCAGCGCGGCGGCAAGAACGCGAAATACGGGAAGTTCCCCGGCGAGCGCACCGACACCATCATGCTCGCGCACATCTCCCCGAAGCGGGACAACGCGATGGTCGTCAGCTTCCCCCGCGACTCGATGGTCCAGCTTCCCGAGTGCAAGGCCAAGCCGGGGCTCACCGGCCAGCGGGCCCACCTGGGCATGATCAACGAGTCGTTCAACTCGGGCGGGATCACCTGCACCTGGAAGACCATCGAGACGCTCACCGGCATCCACATCGACCACTTCGTGAAGGTCGACTTCACCGGCTTCAAGGACATGGTGGACGCGGTCGGCGGGGTCGAGGTGTGCGTCCCCGAGCCGATCCGCGACAAGAAGGCCCTGCTCACCCTGCCCGCGGGCAGGCAGACGCTCAAGGGCGAGCAGGCTCTCGGCTACGTCAGGGCCCGCTACAGCCTGGGCGACGGCTCGGACATCGGGCGCATCCAACGGCAGCAGATGTTCATCGCCTCCATGATCAAGAAGGTGATGAGCGGCGAGACGCTCACCGACCCGGCCCGGCTGTTCGGCTTCCTCGACGCGGCCACCAAGTCGGTCACCACCGACCCCGCGCTCACCCCCGTCGTGATGAAGGACCTGGCGACCAGCGCCCAGGGCCTTGCCGCCGGGCAGATCCACTTCATCACCACGCCGTGGCGCTACTCCGTCACCTATCCGGGCCGGGTCGAGTGGGTCGAGCCGCAGAGCAGGAAGCTCTTCCAGATCGTCGCCAAGGACACTGCCGTCAAGGGGTCGGGCATCAAGGGCGGCCAGAACAAGGTCTCCCGGTCGAAGATCCAGGTCGAGGTCCGCAACGGAACCGCCAGGAAGGGGCTCGGCTCGCTGGTGGCCGTCCAGCTCGAAGAGCGCGGCTACCACATCGCCAAGATCACTGACGCGCCGCGCAAGCCGTACCCGAAGACCACGATCGCCTACTCGCCGAACGGCGCCGCCGCGGCCCCGACCCTCACCAGGGACGTGCTCCAGTCCACGGGCCTGTTCGTACGGCGGGCGAGCACGTCCAGGCTCGTCCTCACCGTCGGCGACGACTGGAAGGGCCTCAAGCCGCTCAAGCAGGACGACCTCGACAGCCTGAAGGGCTTCGACGCCACCCACGACTCCTGCGCGGGCGCTTGATACCGGTTGAGTAGGGTTCGAGGCATGTTGTACGGGCGGGCCGCCGAACAGGCCGTGATCGACCGGCTGCTCTCGGAGGCTCGCGCGGGCCGTAGCGGCGCCCTGCTCGTGCGCGGCGAACCCGGCATCGGCAAGACCGCGCTGCTCGACCACGCCGCGGCGGCCGGGGACATGCGGGTGATCCGCGGCACCGGAATCGAGTCGGAGGCCGAGCTGCCCTTCGCCGGGCTCCACCTGCTGCTGCGCCCGGTGCTCGACCGGCTCGACGCGCTTCCCGAGCAGCAGGAACGGGCCGTCAGAGCCGCCTTCGGGCTTGCCGCAGTGCAGGCCGGGGACCGGTTGCTCGTCGGCCTCGCCGTACTGTCCCTGCTGTCGGAGCTGGCCGAGGACGGACCGCTGCTGGTGCTCGTCGACGACGCCCAGTGGCTCGACCGGGCCTCGACGGACGCGCTGCTGTTCGCCGCGCGGCGGCTGGACGCCGAGGGGATCGCGCTGATCCTCGCCGCGCGTGACCCGTTCACCGCCCAGGGGATCGCCGAACTCCCGCTGCGCGGGCTCGACGCGTCCGCCGCCGCGGCCCTGCTCGGCCCCGACATCGATCCCGTCACCCGCTTCCGCGTGCTCGCCGAGGCCCAGGGCAACCCGCTCGCGCTGATCGAGCTGCCCAGGACGGCCTCCGGTGACGGTACGGCGCCGCCGCTGACCGACCGGGTCCAGCACGCCTTCCTGGGCAAGGTCAGGCAACTGCCCGAGGCGACCCAGGGGCTGCTGGCCGTCGCCTCCGCCGAGGAGACCGGTGACCTGCGCGTCGTGCTGCGGGCCGCGGCCGGGTTCGGGGACTTCCTTGAGGACCTGCATCCTGCCGAGAGCGCCGACCTGGTCAGGGTCGAGGCGGGCACCGTGACCTTCCGGCACCCCCTGGTCAGGGCCGCCGTCTACCAGGGGATCCCGCCGAGCCTGCGGCTCGCCGTACACGGGGCGCTCGCCGAGGCCCTCGACGGACCGGAGGACTCCGACCGGCGCGCCTGGCACCTGGCCATGGCCGCGACCGGGCCCGACGAGGAGGTGGCCGCCGAGTTGGAGCGTACGGCCGTGCGGGCGAGCGGCCGCAGCGGTCACGCCGCCGCGGCGAGCGCCTACGAGCGGGCGGCCAGGCTCAGCCTCAGACCGGACACCCGGGCCAGGCGGCTCACGCTGGCCGCGGAGACCGCGGCGTGGGCGGGCCAGCTCGACCGTACGGCGGCGTTCGTCGAACAGGGCACCCGCCTGCTGGCCGTACTCCCCGACAAGACGCTCGGGGCGCGGTTGACGCACGCCCGCGCGACCGCCGACTTCCTGCGCGGGGCCCCGCGCGCCGCCTACGAGGCGCTGGTCGAGGGGGCCGCGGCGACCGGGGGCACCGAGGCGGCGCGCATGCTCTTCCAGGCCCTGCACACCGCCTGGTATCTCGGCGCGCCCGAGGTCACCCGCGTCGCCGCCCGGCTCGGCGAGCTGCCCCTGCCCGACGGGGATCCGCTCGCGCCGGTCGTCGCGTTCGTCACGGCGACCCTGTCGCGGGACAGGGAGATCCCCCCGCTTGCCGAGGTCGTCGCCAGGTCCCGCGAGACGAGGGCGCGCTGCCCGGGTGACCTGGTTCTGGCCTGCGGGATGGGGCTGGTCGCCGGGCAGGACGAGGAGGTCGCCGAGACGGCCAGGACGCTGGTCGCCGAGGCCAGGTCCCTGGGCACCATCGGGATCCTGCCCACGCTGCTGTTCTTCCTCGCCGAGACCGAGATGTTCCACGGACGGCACCGCGACGCGCTGGCCACCGCGACCGAGGGCCTGCGCATCGCCCGCGACACCGGGCAGACGCAGTGGGCCGGGCAGCTCGGCGCCTTCCTCGCCTACCTCGCCGCCCTCGAAGGGGACGAGGAGCGCTGCCGTACGCTCGCCGACGAGGCGCTCGCCGCGGGACCGGCCGGTCACGGGTGGGCGACCTGGGCGCTGGGCGTCCTCGACCTCGGGAAGGGCAGGATCGAGGCCGCGCTCTCACGTCTCGAACCGGTCGCGGGCGGCTACCAGGTGGCCGGGACGCGCTGCGTGCCCGACCTGGTCGAGGCGGCGGTACGGCTCGGCGCCCCCGAGCGCGCGGCCGACGCTCTCTCCGGCTACCGGACGTGGGTCGCCGGCACGGGACAGCCGTGGGCGCGGGCCCTGCTCGCCCGTTGTCAGGCCCTGCTCGACGACTCTGAGGAGCACTTCGTCGAGGCGCTGCGCGCGGAGGGACGGCCCTTCGAGCGGGCCAGAACCGCCCTGCTGTACGGGGAGTGGCTGCGCCGTACGCGCAGGAAGGCCGACGCCCGCCCCCACCTGCGCGCCGCGTTGGAGGTCTTCGAGCGGCTCGCCGCGACCCCGTGGGCCGAGCGGGCGCGGGCGGAACTGAACGCCACCGGCTCCACGGCCCCCGCCGCCCCGGCCCCCGGCCTGCTCGCCCTGCTCACCCCACAGGAGCTGCAGATCGTACGGCTCGCGGCCCGTGGCCTGTCGAACCGGGACATCGCCGCCCAGCTCTTCCTGAGCCCGCGCACGGTCGGCTACCACCTCTACAAGGCCTATCCGAAACTCGGCGTCGCCTCCCGGGGAGAGCTGGCGACGATCGCCCTCTCCGACTGAGATCGACCATCCGATTGCCGCACCCGTTTAAAAGGACATAAGGGCTATTTCGCCTTTGCTCTCCAATGAAGATCCACAACCTATAAATAGGAGATAGGGGATCTTTGAGGGGGCAGCGTGGCTTCATGGCGAAGGCCTCGCTCGATCCGGGCCCGGGCGACGCTCACCACGGTCATGATCTTCGCGGTGATCCTGGGGATCGGCTCGGCCGCGACGTCGCTCGCCGTACGCGCCTGGCTCGTCGACCGGACCGTGCAGCTCGTCTCGCAGGCCGCCCGGCAGGCCTACGAGGTCAACCGCAGGGTGAACGACAACATCCTGCCGACCCAGAGCGTCAGACGCCTGCAGGTCGTCGCCCGCGACGGGCGGATCGTCGCGGCCAGCCCCGCGATGCAGGGCCGCCCCGCCATCAGCGACGCCTGGCCCCTGGAGAACGACAACCGGATCGAGACGAGGTCCTGCACGGTCTCATCGACGGGCGAACGGACGTGCTACGTCGTCGTGGGCCTGCTGGACGCCGCCGCCCCCGGGGGAGGTGTCATGGTCTACGCGGCGACACCCGAGCCCACGCTGGTCGCGGGCCACACCCTTGAGGCCGGACTCGCCGGGCTCTCGCTCGCGCTCCTGGCGCTGCTCGGCTGGGGCACCTGGCGGGCCGTGGGAAGGACCCTGGAACCGGTCGGCAGGATGCGCGAGGAGATGGCCTCGCTCACCGCCTCCGACCTGGGCCGACGGCTGACCGTCGGCGACGACGAGACCGAGCTCTGCGAACTCACCCGGACCATCAACACCACCCTCGAACGGCTCGACCAGGCCGCCGAGCGGCAGCGCCGCTTCGTCTCCGACGCCTCGCACGAGCTGCGCACCCCGCTGACCGGGCTGCGCACCAAGCTCGAACTCGCCCTGTCCGACCCGGAGTCGGAGGAGCCCGCCCTGACGATACGGTCGGCGCTCAACGACGCGGAACGTCTCCAGGCGATCGTGAACGACCTCCTCCTGCTCGCCCACCTCGACGCGGGCGTCACCACCGACCCCGAACCCATCGACCTGGGCGAACTGGTCGCCGGTGAGGTACGGCGCCGCCCCTCCCGGCACGAGATCCGCACGCACCTGGCCCCCGACGTGGTCGTCAGGGGCGACAGGCTCCAGCTCACGCGGCTGCTGACCAACCTCCTGGCCAACGCCGACCGCCACGCGGCCAACAAGGTCGAGGTCCACGTCGCCCGCGAGGACGGGGACGCCGTCGTCGAGATCGCCGACGACGGGCACGGCATCCCGCCTGAGGAGCGTGAGCGGATCTTCCAGCGGTTCACCCGCCTGGACTCGGCCCGCAGCCGCGACGCCGGGGGAACCGGCCTCGGCCTGCCCATCGCCAGGGACATCGCCTCGGCGCACCAGGGAGTTCTCTACGCGACCACCAGCGCGACCGGCCAGGGCGCCCGGCTGATCCTCAAACTCCCCCTGTCCCTGGCCGCACAGTGAATCAGCGGTGACTCAGCGGCGTCTCAGCGGCGTCTCAGCGGCGGCGGACGTGGACCGGGTCGCCCGGCTTGACCAGGCCGAAGAGCCGCTCGGCGACGTGCGCGGGAACCTGGACGCACCCGCGGACCACGGGCGCGGCGCTCACCTGCGGGTGCGGGGTGGGGACCGGATCGGCCTTGATCGGTCCCAGGTTGATGGGGCCCACTTTGATCGGACCGACGAGGGGGCGGGGGCGGAACGGGCCGACTGTGGGGACCGGGCGGACCGGCCTGACCGTGGCCATCGGGAAGACGGACTTGATCGTGGGTGCGGGCCGTACCGGAGCGACCGTGCCGATCGGGTAGGACCGCCGGACCGTCGGGCGAGGCGACGGTGAGGCGGGGACCGACTCCTCCCTCACCGGGCGCACGAGCCTGTTCTGCGCAGTACGCCCCGTGAAGGAGAACGCCTCGTGGATCGGGGCGAGCGGGTCGGTCCCGGGGCGCGTGGGGCGTTCGGCGGCCTGGAAGTTCCCGGTGGGAGCCTTCTCCGCCGAGCTGAGGCCGTACTGGCAGAAGGCGGAGCCCGCGCCCGCGGAGACGTGGGAGACGAGCGCCCGGTGGCGGCCCCGGTAGACGGTGAGGAGTTCGCGCTCCAGATCGATCTCCACCCGTCGTGGCTCACCGTGGGGCACGAGGGGCGCCGGAAGGTCCGGGTGGGCCAGCGCCTGCCAGGTCCGCCTGCCGACCCTGTCACGCGGCACGAGCCCCTGTGACTTCTGGAAAGCCCAGACGGCGGCCTGGGTCTCCGACCCGTAGTAGCCGTTGACCAGTCCCGGTGCGAACCCCAGCTTCCGCAGCTTGTGCTGCAGCCGCTCGACGGGCTTGGCGAAGTCGCCGGGGCGCAGCGCCTCACCGGGAACCGGAGCCGCGAACCCCAGCGCGCCCAGGACCAGGGTCACCGCCGTCAACGTGATCACGTAGCGATAGGTACCCGGACTCTCCGGAGGCGTCATGTCATGAAACGCAAAGAATCGGTGGCCTGAACCATTTGTGTGCAAGGATCGGGTCATGCACAGAGTCGTGGTACTCGCCCTGAACGGTGTCATCCCCTTCGAACTCGGCATACCACCCCGGATCTTCGGCATGGCCAGGAACGCCTCGGGGGAGTCCCTCTACGAGGTCGTCACCTGCACCGTCGACGGCGGCCCCGTCGAGACGGACGCCGACTTCTCGATCTCCGTGAGCCACGGCGCCGAGGCGCTGGCCACCGCCGACACGGTGGTGATCCCGGCGACCCACCGGCTCGGCCCGATCGCCACGGAGGGCGTGCTCCCGCGTCCCCTGGCCGAGGCGCTCGTCCTGGTCAGGCCGGGCACCAGGCTCGTCTCGATCTGCACCGCCGCCTACGTGCTCGCCGCCGCCGGACTGCTCGACGGACGGCCCGCGACCACGCACTGGAGCTGGACCGAACGGTTCAGGAAGGTGTTTCCGCAGGTGAAGCTGGACCCGGACGTATTGTTCGTGGACGACGGGGACGTGCTGACCTCCGCGGGCGTCGCCGCCGGGGTCGATCTCTGCCTGCACATCGTGCGCCGCGACCACGGCAGCGAGGTGGCCAACCAGGTGGCCAGGAAGTGTGTCGTCCCACCGTGGCGCGACGGCGGTCAGGCCCAGTTCATCGAACGGCCGATACCCGAGGAGACGACGGCGACGACCGCGACCACCAGGGCGTGGGCGCTGGACCGCCTCGGCCTGCCGCTCTCCCTCACCGACCTCGCCGCGCACGCGAGGATGAGCCGCCGTACCTTCACCCGCCGCTTCCGCGACGAGGTGGGCGTCAGCCCCGGCCAGTGGCTCGTCCTGCAGCGGCTCGAACTGGCCCGCCGTCTGCTGGAGACCAGCGACCTGTCCGTCGACGCCGTGGCCGCCCAGGCCGGTTTCGGCACCGCCGCCTCACTGCGGCAGCACATGCAGAGCGCGGTCGGGGTCTCACCGATGGCCTACCGCCGTACGTTCAGACCGACGGCGAGCGGCCTCAGCCATGCCGCAGGTGCTCACGGCTGAGGTCGAGGAGCATGCGGACGTGAACGTCGGCGAGCCGGTAGTAGATCATCCTGCCCGCCCTGCGGCTGGCCACGATGCCCGCAGTCCGCAGCAGCCTGAGGGCGTGCGACACGGCGGTGTCACTGACCTCGACGGTCTCGGTGAGGTCGTAGACACACAGCTCGCCCGCCTCCAGCAGGGCGTAGAGAAGCTGGGCCCGGGTCGGGTCTCCCAGCAGCCGGAACAGCTCAGCGAGCTGGGTGGCCTCCTCCGCGGTGACGATCCGGTCTCTCGTCTCCGCCCCGGCCTCGTCGAACTCCATGGGGGGGTGTATGTCGGGCGCGGTGGCGACATCCATGGGCGAACTCCTGAACAGATGCTCAAATGATAATCACTATCATATCAAGTTCTGCATCCGGATTATGGAACGTTCTTCGTCCGATTCACCGCGACGCCGGAGAGGCGGCGCTCAGCGGCTCCGCGATGTCCTCCAGCCCCCTGCCCTCCGCCTTGACGCCGAGGAACACCTCGACCAGACCCGCCGCGATCATGAGGATCGCCCCGATGCAGAAGGCCAGCGCCGTGTCCCCGACCCTGCCGCTGCTCACGAGGCTGGAGAAGACCAGCGGTCCGGCGACGCCTCCGACGAAGGTACCGATCGCGTAGAAGAACGCGATGGCCATGGCCCGCGTCTCCATCGGGAAGATCTCGCTGACGGTCAGGTAGGCCGCGCTCGCCCCCGCCGAGGCGAAGAAGAGCACCACGCACCAGCAGGCGGTCAGCGTGACCGCGGTCAGCACCCCCTGGGAGAAGAGCCAGGCCGTACCCAGAAGCAGCACACCGGAGCCGATGTAGGTCGCCGAGATCATCGGAATGCGGCCGACGGTGTCGAACAGGTGCCCCAGCAGCAGGGGACCGAGGAAGTTGCCGACCGCGATGACCGCGAAGAAGTAGCCGGTGGTCGTGTCGATCTTGAAGAACGTCGACAGGATCTGCGCGTACCCGAAGGTGATGGCGTTGTAGAGGAACGCCTGCCCGATGAACAGGGAGAAGCCCAGGATCGTGCGCTTGGGGTAGCGGGCGACCATGGTGTGGGCGATCCGCCCGAACCCGATGGACGTGCGCTGGTGGATGGTCATGGACCGCTCCGGCTCTTCGAGGCGTGTCCCCTTCTCCTCCTCGATCCGCACCTCGATGCCGTCGACCAGGTTCTCCGCCTCCCGGTCCCGGCCGTGGATGAACAACCACCGCGGGCTCTCCGGCACGTGCCGCCGGACGAGCAGAATGCCCAGGCCGAGCACGACGCCGAGGCCGAAGGCGATACGCCAACCGATGTTCACCGGGAAACTGCTGAGCAGCGGAACCGTCAGCAGGGCGCCACCCGCGGCCCCCAACCAGTAGCTGCCGTTGATGACGATGTCGATGCGGCCCCGGTGGCGGCTCGGGATCAGTTCGTCGATGGCGGAGTTGATCGCGGCGTACTCGCCGCCGATACCGAAACCGGTCAGGAAGCGGAACAGGAAGAACCACCACGCGGAGAAGGAGAACGCGGTCGCCGCGGTGGCGATCAGGTAGACGATCATCGTGATGATGAACAGCCGCTTGCGGCCGAACCTGTCGGTCAGCCAGCCGAAGAACAGCGCCCCGATACAGGCTCCGGCCACGTAGAGGGCGGCGGCCGTACCGGCGACCTGGGTCTGGGTGATCTCCAGGCCGCTGCCCGGCTTGGCGAGCTGGGCGGAGAGGTTACCGATGATCGTCACTTCGAGGCCGTCGAGGATCCAGACGGTTCCGAGGCCGATGATGATCATCCAGTGCCACCGTGACCAGGGCAACCGGTCCAACCTCGCGGGGACCTTCGTGGTCACCGTCCCCGTCTGAACATCACTCATTCCTCCCGGCTACCCCGTGAGGATCACCTCATGCTTCACCTGTGGTCTCATCAGGTACAGGGAGTTTGTGCAGTTCATCAGGCATGGTTTGTGCAGTTTGTCAGGCGTGGAGCTTGTCAGGGCAGGCCGTATTTCTTCCTGATCGCCGTGGCCTCCTCCTCGGACACCTGACGCGGTGTGCTGGCCAACGTCTGCCGCAGATCGGCAAGGATCCTGTCCGCCGACCCCCGGAGGCGCTCACGGTTACCGACAAGCTGCTCGTCGAACCGCTTGGCCGCGGGCCCCGTCCACACCTTCCCGGAGTGAAACGCCTGGAAGGGGGCCTCGACCCCGCTCTCGATCTCCCGCACCAACGGCTCGACCATCCGCAGCGTCTCGACCAGAGCGTCATAGAAGGGATTGGGAACGGCCCCGATCATGAATTCTCCGGCGAGGGGGAGGCGGCGCTCACGGAGGGAGAACCCGTCCCGGCGACAAGTTTCGGCGCGATCAACTTCATCAACCCCAACACATCAGCCGCGCTGTCACGCCCTTCGACACCCAGGCCCAGCTGGATGATGACTCCCGCTTTTCCCCGGACAAGCATGGCGTACGCGGCTTCGTTTTCACCGTCCGCGGACTTGAAATAGTAGCCGATGGACCCGTCAACGATCTCCGGCAATGGCGAGGCACCGCCCTCCAGCTTGTTGCGAACTTCCTTCTCATTCCCCGCTGGAGTGAGGGTGATCTGCAGGGCCCTTAGCCGATCACCGCTTCCCTGGTAAGCCGTGCAACTTCCAACCCCCGCTCCATCTGAGGCCGCGAGATCAAAGGAGCCTCGAACCAAAGGATCCTGAACCCCCGTCATCAGTTTGACCGCCTCAAGTGGCACATAGTCACACACGTAGGGCGGAGAAGCCGAAACCGGCAACGGACTTAAATCCTTCGCCCCCGTATCATCCCCCTGACAGGCGGACACGAAAAGCAAAAAGCACCCTAAGACCGGAGTCAGCAGAAACGGCTTTCTCATCATGCCCCATATTGGTTGAAGCCATTATAAAAACTCTGGTCCAGAGGAACCACCACGTCCTGCCAGGGCTTTCCGGACAGCCCACCATAGAGCCAGCGCCTATAGGCCCTGGTTTGCCGATCTTTGTCGGTCATATCCTCAGGTCCCATGAGCGTCCTACCATCCCCCTTAAGGAAATTGTCAGGATTATCAACGGGGTTTTCCCATTTATCCAGATCTTTTAGTGACGCCCAGGGATGGGTTTTCGAAGCGGGTTCAGCGGAACCGAACAGGCCATGTTTCAGCATGGCGCGGGCGGTGAGATCGTGCACAAGATTCCGGGTCTTACTGACGGCGGAGCCTGCATCCTCCCGAGCCAGATCCTCCTTGTTGCCCTTGACACTGTCCTCGATGACTCCCGTCCAGGCCCCCACGACCCCTGCGATAACCGGCCATCCCTTGCTCTGCGGCAGAGCGAGGGCGGTGTTGACCGTCGCGGTGAGCAGCTTCATGTTTCGCTGCTGCTTCTCGTCCATTTCCTTTCCCTTTTCAACGCCAGCCAGATTGGCTGCATCAGTGATCATGGCGAATCCCGCTCCGATTCGCTGCACTCCAGCCAGAAGCGCGTTGTTTCCCTTGCCGGCGGCCATCTGTGCGGCACCGTGATCAAAAACCCAGTCAGCAAACGCCGTCTGCATCGTGAGAACGGAGGTGAATGCCTCGGGATCGGCGAACGCGTCCTTCATCACCCGGCGCAGATCCGCCAGATTGAACTGCGCTCCCCAGGCGTCCTGGCCAGGGGTGCTGGGATTATCGTTGTCCTGGGCTCCGGGGACAGGAGCATCGTCACCCACCTGAGCGACTCGATTGATGTCATTGATATAACCGGCGAGTATTCGGCCAACGGTCGCCGGTTTCAGGATCGAATCGATGGAATCCCCTGATCTGAGCTGCTTGGCTCTCAGATGCACGAACTCAGAAGCCAACTTGGCTGACAGGTAGCCGCGTGAGGGATGCTGCGGGGAACCATCATGGTCGCGGAACTTGAGCATCGCGACTTCCAACGCCTTACCCAAGGCCTCACCACCGTCGCTCATCTCCCAGTTGACCAGGAAACGCTCCATAGTCGTCGGGTCGCCCGCGAAGAAGTCCTGGGCGGCTTCGGGGTTTCTGCTCAGGGCTTCCATGAGGGGGACCATGACATTCGACGTGATGCCGGGAGGGGAGGGTTCGCGGTCCCAGGCGTCGATTTTTCTGGCGACGGCGAGCAGGAAGGGGGAGGCGAAGGTGCCGTGTTTCAGTGCTTCGGCGACGCCGCGATACTCGTTTCCCGGCCATCCCAGAGCGGGCCTTGAGACCAGTTCGTCACGCCAGGCGTTGCTCAGTTTCGGGCTCGCGGTGCCCAGCGTCTTGCCGAGGGCGGCCTGCAGGCGTTTCGCGTTCTTGCCGTCGCCCTGTTCCACCGCCTTCGTCATCAGCTCGCGGAACCTCGTGGCGCCCAAGGTTGTCATCAGTCCGAGGGCGAATTCTGAATTTCCTGTGCGTTTTTCAAGCTCTGTCAGAGCTTTCTGGTCGATCTCGCCCTTCTCGGCGGCCTCGTTCAGTTTGAGGACGGCGGCGTAGACGTCGGGGTCGTGGGCGGCCTTGCCGTACAGCTGCTCGTCGAAGGTGGGCAGGCCGAAGGGGGTCGTGTCGAGGGAGGAGGAGGTTCCCCAGGCGGTGCGTTCGGCGCGGATCGTCTCGCTGCGGCGGCGCAGGTCGGGGCGGCTGGTCTCGATCCAGCTCCGCACCTCACGCAGGGCGTTCAGGCCGGAGGTGTCCAGGTCGAGTTTCTGCAGGGCACCGCGGATGCGGGGCTCGTTCCTGCCGAGGGTGTCCTGGGCCCTGCCGAGTCCCTTCTCGAAGTCGTCCATCGAGGCGGGGTCGATTCCCGAGTACTCACCACTGACTCCCGGGGCCGGGTGCGGCATGGGCGAGGGGGCGGATTTCGCCACAGATTGGCCGGCGGGCGGCTGAGGAGGCGGCGTGGCCGTCGGCAGTGGCGATGGCGTGGGATATGGATGGGCCATCAGGGGCGAACTCCAACGCGGTCGGCGAAACACGACGACTCCGGCGACAAGATTATTTTCCATGTGCCCTTTGGTAAAGACCAACGGGGTGAGGACATGCCCATTGATTATGGCGACGTCGCGCATCGTCAAGGGGAAGCACGAAAAACCCGCCCCGTAAACCCACTTTCATATAGCGATAAATCCCATAAATCGCGACATAGCGCCATGGAACACTCACTCCGCCATAGATCGGGACTCCCAACCCCCACCCGGCACGATCATGAGGGTTTCGGCCCACCCTTCAGAGCCCCCGCCCGGCGCCCCCCGCCCCGACCTGACCAGGACAATTACCCATATTTTCGGTACATTGCCCCGATATCGGGAAACCTAGGGGGATCATGAAAGCCCGGATCACGGGCGTCGCGACATACCTGCCGCCACGGACCATGACCAGCGCGGAGGTCGAGCGGCGGATCGAGGGGTACGTCCCCCACCGGGGTGTCATCGAGCGGATGACCGGCATCCGGTCCCGCCACGTCGCCGAGGACGACCAACAGGCGTCCGACCTGGCCGTGGAGGCCGCGAGGAGACTCGACCACGCCGACGCCGACCTTCTGATCTTCGCCTCCGCCTCGCAGGACATGGTCGAGCCCGCGACCGCGCACATCGTGGCCGCCAAACTCGGGCTCTCATGTCCGGTCTTCGACGTCAAGAACGCTTGCAACAGCGTGCTGAACGGCATCCAGGTGGCCGAGGCGCTGATCCTGACCGGGGCGCACCGCAGGGTGCTGGTCTGCTCGGGCGAGGTCCCCTCCCGGGCGGTCCGCTGGCGGGTGCGCGACCACGCGCAGTTCGCCGAGTCCTTCGCCGGATACACGCTGTCGGACACCGGGGGCGCCGTGATGCTGAGCGCCGACGAAAAAAGCGGCATCTTCTACCGCGACTTCGCCGCCGACTCGACGGCATGGGCGATCGGCACGCTGCCCGGCGGCGGCACCGCGCACCCGCGCGACCCCGAGCACTCCTACTTCCGCGGTGACGGACGGCGACTGAAGGAGGCGTTCGAACTGGCAGGACCCGACGTCTTCCTCAACGCGCTCAAGCACACCGGACTGAGCTGGGAGGACTTCGCCCTCGTCGCGGTGCACCAGGTCGCGCTGCCGTACCTGGACCATCTGGCGGCCACGCTCGGCATCCCCGCCGACAGGCTCGTGGTCAGCCTCCCCGAACACGGCAACTGCGCCTCGACCACGCTGCCGCTGCAGCTCGCGCTTGGCACCTGGCGGCCGGGGGACCTGGTGGCGCTGCTCGGCCTGGGTGGCGGAATCAGCACCGGCGTGATCCTGGCGGAGATGTGATGAACCTGTGGGTGGTCGTTCCGGCCTACAACGAGGCGCGGGGCATCGAGGCGACGCTCAGGGCGCTCGACGCGCAGGACGACCGTGACTTCACGCTCGTCGTCGTGGACAACGCCAGCACCGACGGCACCGCGGAGATCGTCAGACGGCACGGCGTCCAGGTGGTCACCGAGCCGCAGAAGGGCACCGGCGCCGCCTCCGACACCGGGGTACGGCACGCCATCGCCAACGGCGCGACCCACATCGCCAGGACCGACGCCGACTGCCTGCCCCGGGCCGACTGGGTGCGCGGCGTCAGGCGCGCGTTCGGCGACGGGCTCGAAATGGTCGGCGGCAGGCTGCTGCCCAGGACGGACGAGTTCCCGCTGAAGTTCTGGGAGCGGCGTCTCATCCCGTTCGTGGTGGACGTGGCCGCGACGTTCGGCCGCTTCAGGCCGGGCAACCGGTCGCCGGAGTACGTCGGCCCCTACGTGATGATGCCGGGCTGCGCGATGGCGATCACGGCCTCGCTGTACGAGCGCTCGGGAGGCTTCCCCAGGACCGCCATCGAGGAGGTCCACGAGGACCGCGCCCTGGTCAACCGGGTCCGCAAGATTACCTCCGCGTACGGCTCCCGCCGCGACGTGGTCGTCTACGGCTCGGTGCGCCGCCTGCGGGCCTACGGCCTGGCCGGGACCCTGGCGTGGTACGCCGACCACCGCTACCGCCCCGACGTGGTCGACATCCGATGAACCACGAGACCCGGCTCCACCTGGCCGCCCATCCCTTCGCCTACCCGCTGGTACGGCTGCTGGCCCGGCTGGGACCCGCGGTCCGCGTCCCCGGTCTCGGGGTGGTGGTCAACGACGCCGCGACGGCGCGGGCCGTACTGACCGACGCGCGGTTCCGCAAGGACGGCCCCGGCTCTCCCGGCGACCTGTGGACGCCGGTGCTCGGTCCCTCGGTGCTGCTGAACATGGAGGGTCCGGGGCACGCGGCGCTGCGCAGGAAGCTGATGCCGCTGTTCACCCCGGGATACGTCTCGGCGCTGGTCGCCGACGTGCTGCGGGAGCCGCTCGACGACCTTTCCTTACGGCTCGGGCGGGGTGAGACCGTCGATCTGGTCGACGTCATGCGGACGATGGCCGGGGCGGTGATCTGCCGGACGATCGGGCTCGGCGAGGTCTCCGCGGCCAGGGCCAGGGAGCTGTTCGCCGAAGGGGAGCGGGTCGTCTCGATGGTCTCGCTGCGCTCCCGGCGGCTGAACGAGCGGCAGGTGACGGTCGCCAGGGGCGTGCTCGACCGGATCGGGGACATCGCGCAGACCGCCTATGAGGCCGGGGACGAGTCCACGGTCATGGGCAGGATGAAGTCGCAGGGACTCTCGGCCGCCGAGGCCAGGGGCGCGGCCGGCGCGTTCTTCCTGACCGGTACGGAGACGGTCGCCACCTTCGTCCCCCGGCTGGTCGCGCTGCTGCACGACCACGGCACCAAGGTGGACGACCTGGACCGGGTGATCGAGGAGGCCATGCGGGTCACCACCCCGACCCCGGTGATGCTGCGCTCGGTCGGCGAACCCGCCCACGTCGGGCGGCTTGCCGTACGGCCCGGCGACCGGGTGGTGATCGTGACCCACAACTGCGCCCGCGCCTACGGCCCCTTCGACCCGTCCAGGAGGCATCCGCCCGAGTTGCGGCGGATCTGGTTCGGCGCGGGGGCGCACTTCTGCATCGGATACCCGCTGGCCCTGGCCGAGATCAGGGCGGTGGCCACGGTCCTGCTGTCCCACAACGTCCGTGTCGTACGGCGACGCGCGGCCAGAGGAGTCCTCATCCCCACCTACGAGCACCTGTGGATCACGGCGGCATGAACGACATCATCACCGGGATCATGGAGACCGCCCGGCGGGAGCCGTACCGGACCGCCCTGATCGACGGGCGCGGGCGGAAGATCAGCTATGGCGCGCTGGCTCACCGGGTCGAGGCCGTGCGCGCCGCGATGGCCGCGACGGCGGCCGGGCAGGGCGTGCTGTTCGCGGTACGGCCCGGCGTGGACGCGGTGGTGCTCGCGCTCGGCTCGGTCGCGGCGGGTGGGACGCTCGTGCTCGCCGACCCCGGGCTCGCCCCCGACGTGCTCGCCGCCAGGATGACCGCGACCCGCCCCGGGTGGGTGGTCGCCGAGTCGATCCTCTACACGCTGAGCGGCCCGCTGCGGAGCCTGGCCCGCCGTCGCGGCCTGCTGCTGCCGAACCTGCGCGACCCGCTTCCCGGGCATGCCGTACGGCACCTGCACACGGGTTCGTGGCTGCCGGGTGTGCCCCGGGGCGCGCTGAGCCTGTCGCGGGTGCTCAGGGGGGTTGTTCCTGGGGACCGGGCAGACGGCCAACCCAAGGACCTAGCCGGGAGTCGGCCCGAGGATCGAACAGAGGACCCGGCCAGGGACCGAGTGGAGCCGTGGGACACGACCGCAGGCGCCCGTCCCGAAGGCCGGGCCGGGGAACGAGTTGAGGGAAGCGGGGAAGAGAGCCACGACAGGACACAGCCTCCACGAGAGTCCCCGTCCCCCAACAAAGACCCACAACCAGAAAAGTCAGATATGTCCGGCGCTACCGCGCCAGACATATCCGAAATTTCACCACATCAGCCCGCAGCAGTGATCTTCACGTCGGGCACCACCGCGCGTCCCCGAGGCGTGGTCCACACCCGAGGATCGCTGGCCGCCGGACTCGACCTGTTCCGGGAAGCGTTCCCCCTCGGACCGGGCGACGTCGTGCACACCGACCAGTTGATGTTGGGGTTGCCCGCGCTGCTCGCCGGGGCGACCTGGTCGCTTCCCGGGGGTAGCGACCTCGCCGAGGAGCTGGCCGCCAGGAGGGCCACCCACACCTTCGCCGTCCCCGTCCACCTGGACCGGTTGCTGCGCGGGACGCCGAAGCTGCCCGCGACCCTGCGCTACCTGCTGCTCGGGGCGGCCCCGGCGCCGGCGGGGGTGCTGCGCAGGGCCGTCGGGTCCGGGCCCCAGGTGCTGTCGGTGTACGCGATGACCGAGGCGCTGCCCATCGCGATCGCCTCGGCCGAGGAGAAGCTGGCCTACCCGGAGGGCGACCTCATGGGCGTTCCGCTGCCCGGGGTCGGCGTGCGGATCGCCGACGACGGCGAGCTGTTCGTCTCGGGACCGCACCTGGCCCAGCGCTATCTTGGCGAGGAGCCGCTCACCGAGATCGCCACGGGCGACCTGGCCCGGCTCGACGGCGACAGGCTGGTTCTGCTCGGCAGGAAGAAGGACATGATCCTGCGGGACGGGGTGAACATCTATCCCGGTCTCTACGAGCCCGCGATCACCGCGCTGCCCGGGATCGCCGAGGCGGCCGTCGTCGGGCTCGCCGATCCCGAGACGGGTGACGAGGAGGTCGTGCTCGCCGTCGTCCCCGCGGAGGGCTACGACGAGACCCTGCTCAGGAAAGCGCTCCCCGAGATCATGGACGCCCCTGCCATACCCAACCGTATCGAGACAATCCACGCCTTCCCCCGCTCGGGCCGCGCTGACAAACTCGACCGCACGGCCCTTCGCGAACTGGTCACGCGCCGCACCTGAACGACGTCCGGAAAGGGGTGATCCGATGAGGATCGGGGTCACGGGGGCCTCCGGGTTCGTCGGCGGGGCGGTCTGCAGGGGCGCCGTCGACGAGGGGTGGCAGGTGTGGGCCTTCGGCAGGCGCCCCCGCGTCGAGTCCGAGCACGTGGGCGGCGCGCCGTACACCTCGTGGGATCTTCTGGGGGCCCGCCCGCAACTGCCCGAGGTGGACGCGGTGATCCACTGCGCGGGGAGCGTGACCGACTGGGGGCCGTCCCCGGCGATCTGGGCGGCCAACGTGGACGGTACCCGCAACGCCGCGGCCGCGTTTCCGCAGGCCAGGTTCGTGCACGTGAGTACGGCCAGCGTCTACGACCCGTTCACGCCGACCGTGATGGCCACCGAGGACGCGGCGCCCGTGCGGCGCTACGCCAACGCCTACGGCGCCTCGAAGGCCGCGGCGGAGCGGGAGCTGGACAGGGCGGTGATCCTGCGACCGCACGCGATCTATGGCAAAGGGGACACGACGCTGCTGCCCCGCATTCTCGGGGCGGTCCGGGGGCGCAGGCTCCTGGCGGTCGGGGACGGGCGTCAGCGGATCAGCCTGACCTCGGTCGGCAACCTGGTCCAGGCGTGCCTGCGGGCCGCCGCGGGGCCGGTGAGGTACGGCGTGTTCAACGTGACCGACGCCGAACCCGTGGTCCTCGACGCCGCGCTGCGGGAGCTGATCACGGAGCTGGGCATCGACGCCGAGCCGTACTATCTGCCCTCCGCGCTCGTCGAACCCGCGGCCGCCGTGGCCGAGGCGGTGTTCCGGCTGCTGCGGCGTCCGCGTCCGCCCCGGCTCACTCGCTACGCCATCGGTCACCTGGCCGTCGAACGGACCCTGGACATCACGGCGGCCAGGACCAGACTCGGCTACCGCCCCTCGGCCACGTCGTTCAGAGGTGCCGCCGCCTGGTGAACCGGGCGCCAGACTCGGCTACGCCGTTCACAGGCGCCGCCTGGTGAAGAACGCCACGATCGCCGTGGCCAACCCGATGGCGAAGATCACCCGTAGCCAGGTCCACAGCGACCCCGTCAGCGCGTCGAAGACCGCGACGAAGATCCGCCCCTGGACGCCGTCCTCCGTGGCGCCCGACAGGGCGGTGTCGCGGACCACGACCAGAAGCACGGCCAGCACCGTCATGCCGCCCGCCAGGCCGAGCCCGGCACCGAGCAGCGCGCCGAGCCGGTCCCCCGCCAAGAACGTCCCCGCCGCGAGCAGGACGACCGACAGGGCCAGCACCGCCCACCTCCAGGGAACCAGCCAGGACCGTACGGCCCAGGCCCTGGCCAGGTCGGTCGCGGACAGCAGTTCGATTCTCGGGTGCAGCGCGGGCAGGCGCGCGGCGGCCGGGACGCCCTCGTGCCCCAGTTCGATCCTGGCCAGCTCGCAGACGGGGGTGAAGTCGAGGACGACGTCCCCGTCCCGTGGCCTGGCGGACATGCGCCGGTGCGCCTCCTGGTTGGCCCGCCTCCAGATCTCGGGGAACCCGTCGCCCGTGACGACCGAGTCCACCGCCATCCGGACGATGTGGTCGGGCATGGAGGTGTCCAGCTCCCGCATCGACTCGGCGACCACGGCGGTTACCCGGTCGGCGACGTCGTCCTGGACCGTGGAGTTCTCCGCGAGCGGTGTCACCGCCTCGACATAACGTCCGGTTTCGACGACCCGGTCCGCCATCCAGAAGCCGACGAGGGCGAACGGCGCGCAGACGCATCCGAGCACGACGAGGACCGCGCTGATCGTCCTTCGCACATAACCGGGAATCCCCCTTCTCGCCTGGTAAATCCCGCTGAGAACTGTTTTTGACCGCGATTTGAAAAACCCGCAAACCCCCGTAACCAGCGGGAATGCGTGCACCGAATCTTGACTCAGGCTTCTCAGCGCGTCGTAGGGGTACATAGCTCATTCACTCGAAAACCGTCACTAACCTGCGACGTGGGGGGCCAGAGGGACGGGAGATGTCGACCAGATGGCAGGAAACAGGGATCGTTCGGGAATCGGATCGGGCCTGGCTCTCACCCTGGGCTCCGCCGTGCTGTGGGGCCTGGCCCACCTGCGAACCGGAAGGCGCGTGACGGGCACGCTGCTGATGGGGACCTACCTGGTCATCGTCACGACTGTCGTCTCCGCCCTCGTCACGGGCAGGCCCGAGATCCTCACCCTGGTCGTGCGGCCGGGCTGGCTGTGGGCCTTCACGCTGGGCGCGATCCTGTTCGCCGCCGCCACGGTCGCCGTGGTCGTCTGTTCCTACCGGCTGGTGCGCCCCGAGTCGCTGTCCGGCCCCGCCCGCTACCTGTCGGCCCTGGCCGTCGGGGGGCTGTGCGCGATGGTGATCGCGCCCCTGGCCTACGCGGCGCGGCTGGCCTACATCTCCCAGGACGTGGTGACCTCGGTCTTCACCGCGAGCGCCACCCCAATCCCGGTCGATCCGTGGAAGGGCCGCGAACGGCTCAACATCCTGCTGATCGGCGCGGACGCGGCGGGTAACAGGATCGGCGTGCGCACCGACAGCATGACCGTGGCCAGCATCGACACCAGGACCGGTACGACCGTGCTGTTCGGCCTGCCCAGGAACCTGGAGCACGTCCCGATGCCCGACGGGCCGCCGCGCGAGCACTTCCCCTTCGGCTTCGGGGGCGAGCCGCCGTACACGCCGGGCCTGCTCAACGAGGTCTTCCAGTACGCCGAGGAGCACCCCGACATGGTCCCCGGGGTCCCGGCGGGCAGGCGCGGCCCGACCCTGCTGAAGCAGACGATCGGCGACTTCACCGGCCTCGATGTGACCAACTACGTGATGGTCGACATGTACGGCTTCGCGAAGATCATCGACGCGATGGGCGGGGTGAAGGTCACCATCAAGGACCCCATCGTGTACGGCAGGCAGAACGAGGGCCTGATCCCGGCGGGAACGCGCAAACTGTCCGGCGAGGAGGCGCTCTGGTTCGGCAGGTCCCGCACCTACGGCGACGACTACGTCCGGATGGGCAGGCAGAAGTGCCTGATGAACGCCGTCACCAAGCAGGCGGACCCGGTGACGGTGCTCAGGAGCTTCGAGCGGCTGGCCGACGCGACGGCGCACGCCGTCTCGACCGACATCCCGCGTGAGCTGCTGCCGAACCTGATCGAGCTGTCCGACAAGGTGAAGGGGTCGAAGATCAGGAGCTTCCAGTTCGTCCCGCCGCTGATCGACACCGCCAACCCCGACTACCACCTGATCAGGCACAAGATCGCCGACGTCCTGGCGCAGTCCGCGGACTCCTCGGCTTCCGCCTCAGGCCCGGCGCGTACGGCCCAGCGGCACACCGGCGACGGCCCCGCCACCCTCGACGCCGTCTGCGGCTGACCTACCAGCCCCGTTGACCTATTCCCTCACCCGCGCGGTCAGCCGTACGGCCACGCCGAGCCCGCAGAGCGTCAGTCCGAGCAGCGCGATCCCCGAGGGAAAGCCCGTGTAGGGAAGCTGGGGCCCGACCGGTCCGAAGCAGGCCTCGTCATCGCACTCGGGCTCCTCGTGGTGGTGCACCCGAGGCTCGAAATCGTCCACCGCGACCGGCTCGACCGGAACGTCCCTCGGCGATGGGTCACCGACCACGACGCTGTAGGTGATCGTGGCTTCTTCCCCGGCGTCCAGGTCGCCCCGCCACTCCAGCACGGGCCTGCCGTACGTCACCGTGCCCGTGGTGGCCGTGGCGTCGTCACGGTAGGTGGCGTCGTCGAGCACCCCGGACAGGTCGACGGTGTAGCGCGCGTCCGGATCGCGGCCGGTGCCCGTGTTCTCAAGCGTCACGGTGTAGGCCACGGTCTGTCCTGGTTTCGGGGTGGCCGGTTCCGCCTTCCTGGTGACGGTCAGTTCGGGGACGCCCTGGCCCCCGGGGTCGCCGCAGCGCGGGTCGGCCGAGCCTCGGGGGCAGTTGGTGCCCTCTCCCTCGGAGACCACGACCCCGCCGAGCCGCCGGTCCCCGGTCGCCGGGAGGTGCGTCCTGGCCGAGTAGGTGACGGTCACGGTCTTCCCGGGATCGACGTCGCCGTTCCACAGGACCGTCGGCGCGCTGTAGGACGCGTCGCCGTCCGAGGCCCGCAGGTCGTCGCCGAACGTCGCGTCGTCGAGCAGCCCGCTCAGGTCGTCGGTGAACGACGCTCCCTGATAGGGGACGGTGCCGACGTTGGTCACCCTGACCGTGTAGCGGATGGTTTCTCCGAGTTTGGGTACGGCGGGCTCCGACGACCTGACGATCCTCAGCTCGGCCATGCCGAGGGGCGCCTCGCACCCGTCGCTGACGCAGTTCGAGATGGTCGAGGCGGAGGGTGGCCCGGTCAGCTCGCTCCTGAGGTTCCCGTCACCGCCGTCGTGCGTGGTGACGCTGTAGGTGATCGTCACCACCTCGCCCGCTCCCACGGGGCCCGTCCAGGTCAGTTTTGGCGCGTCGTAGGTGACGGTGCCGGTCGGGGCGGCGCCGTCCCCGCCGTAGTCCGCGTCGTCGAGCACCCCGCCCAGGTCGTCGGTGACCGTGACGTCCGGGTCGTCGGCGTCGCCCTCGTTGACCACGGTGATCATGTAGAGCAGCCGCGCGCCCTTCCTGACGGGAAGCGGCGCCGCGGTCTTGACGATCCGCAACCGTGGCCCCGGCTCATCGACTGCCCCCGAGGAGGCTGCCCCCGAGGCGATCGCCGCCGAAGGTGTAACGAATGCGAGGAACGCGACACAGCACGCGGTGAACCCACCGACCCACCGCCCTGGACCGCGACACGACCATGTTCCGGCAAACACCACGCAGCCCCTTGTCACCGAACTGTCCGTTGGCTTCGACCTCGCCGGGGGGCTCAAGATCCACTACCGATCCGGATACCCCAGGTCACACAGGCATCATCAGCACCATGACAAACATTCACCCCATCGACCCCAAAGATTGTCACCGATCCCGCACGTGAGAACACGAAGCGATAACAGTGCCGCCCCCTTGGGGTGATCGGCTTGACACAAACCCCCGTGGAACCCTTATATACACCTAACCGACTTATTAAGTAGGAATTAGGGAGTAGTCATGAAAGCTCGCGGGGCACGCGGGGTGGTGGCGGCACTCGCCGTACTGGCGCTCACAACCTTGGCCGCGGCCTGCGGGAGCTCGGGAACGACAGGGACACCTGGAAGCGGGGGCTCCAGCGGTGGCGGAGACAAGCTCGCGGAGGTCCGGCTCGGATACTTCCCGAACATCACTCACTCCACCGCGCTCGTCGGCATCGAGAAGGGTCTCTTCGCCAAGCACCTGGGCTCCACCAAGCTGACGGCCACCACCTTCAACGCCGGTCCGGCCGCGATCGAGGCGGTCTTCTCGGGCGCCATCGACGCCACCTACATCGGCCCCAACCCGGCCATCAACGCCTGGGCCAAGTCCAAGGGCAAGGCGATCAAGATCATCGCCGGTGCGGCCTCGGGCGGCGTCTTCCTGGTCGTCAAGCCGGAGATCAACGGCGTCGAGGACCTCAAGGGCAAGAAGATCGCCACCCCGCAGCTCGGCAACACCCAGGACGTCGCCCTGCGCTACTGGCTGCAGGAGAAGGGCCTGAAGACCGACACCAAGGGCGGCGGCGACGTCAACATCGTCCCGCAGGAGAACTCCCAGACCCTGCAGACCTTCGCCACCGGCGACATCGACGGCGCCTGGGTCCCCGAGCCCTTCGCCAGCCGCCTGATCCAGGAGAGCAAGGGCAAGGTCCTCATCGACGAGCGTGACCTCTGGCCGAACAAGCAGTTCGTGATCACCCACCTGATCGTCCGCCAGGAGTTCGCCGCCCAGCACCCCGACGTCGTCAAGCAGCTCCTCGAAGGCCACGTCGAGGCCAACGCCGCGATCAACGCCGACCCCGCCGACGCCGCGAAGACCGTCAACGCCGCGCTGGAGAAGCTGAGCGGCAAGCCGCTCAAGCCGGAGGTCATCGACAGCGCGTTCAAGAACATCACCTTCACCAACGACCCGATCGCCTCCTCGCTGGTCGGCAGCGCCGACCACGCGATCAAGATCGGGCTGCTTGAGCCCGTCGACCTGAACGGCATCTACGACCTCAAGACGCTCAACGAGGTCCTCAAGGCCAAGGGGCAGCCCGAGGTAGCCGACAAGTAGTCCACCCGATCCGAGTCCCCAGGAGGGCACAGTGACAGCTCCGCTCACGGAGCGGGCCGCCCGCCGGGCCGAGGGCGACGAGCCCGCGGTCCGGCTGGACGGCGTCTCCAAGATCTACGGCCAGGGCAAGAACGGACTGCTGGCCCTCGACAACATCTCGCTCTCCGTGGCGCCCGGCGAGTTCGTCAGCCTGCTCGGCGCCTCCGGTTGCGGCAAGAGCACCCTGCTCTCCCTGGTCGCCGGGCTGGACAGCCCGACCGCGGGCACGCTGAGCGTCGGGGGACGCAAGATCGCCATGATGTTCCAGGAGCCCGCGCTGTTCCCGTGGCTCACCGTCTCCGCCAACGTCGAGATGGCGCTGCGGGTCCAGGGAGTCGCCAAGCGGGAGCGCCGTCAGCGCGCCGCGGAGTTCCTCGACATCGTCCATCTGGGCGGCTTCGGCGCCAAGCGCCCGCACGAGCTGTCCGGCGGCATGCGCCAGCGTGTCTCCCTGGCCCGCGCGCTCGCCCAGGAGGCCGACGTGCTGCTGATGGACGAGCCGTTCGGCGCGCTGGACGCGATGACCCGCGACCTGCTCCACGACGAACTCGAACGCATCTGGCAGAAGCGCGGCCTCAGCGTCCTGTTCGTCACCCACAACGTCCGCGAGGCCGTACGGCTCGGCGACCGGGTCGTGCTGCTGAGCAGCAGGCCGGGCAAGGTCGCCGAGGAGTTCGACGTGGACATCGAACGGCCCCGCGTCACCGACTCACCGGAGGTGGCCGAGCTGGCGTCGGCCGTCACCGCTCGACTGCGCCAGGAGGTTCTGCGCCATGGCAGTTGACCAGGCACCCGCCGCCGGTCAGCCCTCGGACATCCACGCCAGGCAGCTCGCCGGGCTCGACGCCCTCGAACTGGGCGGCGGCACCAGCAGTGGGCTGGCCTCCCGGCTGTGGGGCCGTACCTGGCCGATGCTGCTCGCCATCGCCATCGTGCTCGCGATCTGGCAGGGCGTCGTGTGGAGCGGGCGCTGGCCCGAGTACGTCTTCGCGGGACCGGCCGAGACCCTGGGCACGCTGGGCGAGCGGCTGACCGACCCCGAGTACTGGCAGGCCATCGCGGTGACGATGCGCCGCGCGGTCACCGGGTTCGCGATCGCCGTGGTCGTCGGCTTGGCCGTCGGCGCCGTGGTCTCCCGGATCAAGGTGCTCAGGGCGGCCTTCGGCTCGCTGATCACCGGTCTGCAGACCATGCCGTCGATCGCGTGGTTCCCGCTGGCGATCCTGCTGTTCGGGCTGACCGAGAGCGCGATCACCTTCGTGGTCATCCTCGGTGCCGCGCCGTCCATCGCCAACGGCCTGATCACCGGTGTCGACTACACCCCGCCGATCCTGCTGCGCGCCAGCCACGTGCTGGGCTTCCGCCGCCTGCAGCTCTACCGGCACGTCATCCTGCCCGCCTCGCTGCCGTCGTTCCTCGCCGGGCTCAAGCAGGGCTGGGCGTTCGCCTGGCGCTCGCTGATGGCCGGTGAGCTGGTGGTCATCATCGCCCACCAGTCCTCGCTGGGTGAGCGGCTCTACTACGACCGTGAACTCGCCGACTCGGCGGGCCTGCTCGCCACGATGATCATCATCCTGGTGATCGGCGTCGGCATCGACCTGCTGTTCGAGACCGGCGACAACGCGCTGCGCCGCCGCTGGGGCCTCCAGCAGGTACGTAACTGACCGACATGCGGATCTCCGCCAGAACCCAGTACGCGCTGCGGGCGGTCACCGAACTGGCCGCGGCGCCTCCGGGCCCCGTCCCCGCAGAGAAGATCGCCGTCGCACAGAACATCCCCAGGAGGTTTCTGGACAACATCCTGCTGCAGTTGCGCAGGGCAGGGCTCATCAACAGCCAGCGCGGCCCCGAGGGGGGCTACTGGCTCGCCAGGCCTCCCGAGGAGATCACCCTGGCCGATGTGATCGTGGTCGTCGAGGGCAACCCCGAGCACTCCCCGCGCGCCGACTACCCGGGGGTGGCCAGGCCGCTGGCCGACGTGTGGAGCGCGCTGCGCGAGCACGAGGAGACGCTGCTGAGCGAGATCACCTTCGCCCACATCACGAAGGACGCCCTCCCCTGACCCCCGCGCGGGCCATCGCGCGAACCACCAGGTGATGGAAGGGCCGGATCACGGCGAAGTAGACCGGCCCCGTCCAGCGGTGGTAGTGCACGACCGTGGCCACGTGGAAGCGCCCCGGCTCCGCCACGACCACGAGGTGGGCGGTGAGGTGCGACTCCGCGACGACCACGGCGACGTAGCGGTCCCGGTCCGCCTCGACGACGGTGAAGGGCGGCACCCTGGCGCCGGGGACGAACGCGTCCTTCCCGGCGGGTGCCCTTCCCTCGGCCGGGTTCCCGTTCTGGCGCATCCCGAGCAGCCGCACGAACCCGCCGCGGACCCGGTAGAGGAACCGCAGCCACCCCGGCCGCCAGGCCAGCATCCCCCCGAGGAACTCCTCAAGGGACGCCCTCCCCTCGACGGTCTTGACGTCGAGGTGGTCGGCCCCCTCCGCGAGCGCGCGCGGCCCAGGAAGCCCCTCGGTCACCGCGTGGAACCTCGCCCGGCTCATGACCGGCCGTAGGGCCGTACGGCCAGCTCGTAGACCTCACGCAGTTCGTCCGCCGTCAGCGAGGGAACCAGGTGCCCCGCGCCGACCAGGATGAGATACAGCAGCCGCGCCATGGTCTCCGGCTCCTCGCCCCCGCGCCGCCGCCACAGCGTGCTCAGATACTCGATCCTGCGCCGATCCACCCGTTCCTGTACGGCACGGGCCAGCGGATCCTGCTGGGCCCAGGCCCGCACAGCGACCTCAAGCCCCGCCGCGTCGCCCTTCCCCGTCACCAGGTTCAGCAGCCGTTCCAGCTTCGCCTCGCCCGACTCGGCGACGGCGATGAACTCGGTGGTGAACCTGTTCTCGAAGTGGTCGAGCAGCGCGGCCCGATACGCGGCCATCCCCCGGAAGTGGTGGTAGAAGGACCCCTTGGTCAGCCCGAGCCGCTCACACAGCACCTCGATCGTCACCGCCGGCGCCCCCTGCTCGGCCAGTACGGCGAGCCCCTCGTCAAGCCAGTCCCGCTCCGTCGCCATGCCTCCACCATGCCATACCGTTTGGTATGTTTCCGTCCCCGCAGAAAGTGTGACGATCCGTATGACAGCCATCACACGGTGAGGGGGCGGCGACGGAACACCAGGACACCGTCCCGTCGCGCTCGGAGCGCTGGGAACGGGCGAGCGAGGTGCCGCTCATCCTCGCCTCCCTGGTCTTCCTCGCGGCCTTCGCGACGCTGACGCTCGTTCCCGGCATGCCCTTCCCGGCCCGGGTGGCGAGCTGGGCGGTCCTGCTCGGCATGTGGACCCTGTTCGCCGTCGATGTCGCCGTACGGCTGGCGCTCGCCCCGAACCACATGTCCTTCCTGCGCCACCACTGGCTGTCGCTGGTGTTCCTGGTCGTGCCGACGCTCTGCCCGCTGCGGGCGGTCGGCATGATCAGCAGGGGATCGATCAACCGCCGGCGACGCGGCCCCTCCTTCCGGTTCCAGGCGCAGGTCGCCGCCTACGCCACCCTCACCACGCTGCTGTACGGCCTCACCTCGGCGTTGCTGGTGTTCGGGGCGGAGCGCGACGCGCACCGGGGGAACATCAGGACCTTCGGCGACGCCGCGTGGTGGACGGTCAGCACGATCACCACGGTCGGCTTCGGCGACGTGTATCCGGTCACCTGGCGGGGCCGCTGGGTCGGCGGCCTGCTGATGCTGGGCGGGGTAGGCCTGTTGGGCGTGGTCACCGCCTCCTTCGCCTCGTGGTTCGTCTCCCGCTTCGACGACTCCCGCGACTGATTCCCCAGGCGGCCCGTTCCCGCGAGCAGCCCGTCAAGCCAGGAAATATCGGCAGTTGAACGGAGCCCTGGGGGACCCGCCCGGAACGACGCCCCTTCCCCCGATCAGGGATGTTCCGGCAATAGGACACAGCCCGAAGCCCCCTTTCGAACCGCCCCTCAACCCATCACTCCCCGCCCGATATATCCCCTTTTAGTAGGAAAAAATCTGAAGCGCCTTATCGGATGGAAAGTGCCAGTATCAGGCGCGCCATCACCTAACTCCCCGCGCCGTTCTCACTTTTGGCGGTTCCGCCCGCCGTACGGCGTGGCATGATTATCACTCTCAGGTCCTGCAATGATTTTCATAACCAGATTGGATCGGCGCCGTGAGGGTGGCATTCGTCGGTAAGGGCGGCAGCGGGAAGACGACCGTGTCGGCGCTGTTCGCACGCTATGTGGCGAGCCGGGGCCTGCCGGTCGTGGCGATCGACGCCGACATCAACCAGCACCTGGGCATGGTGCTGGGGATGGACGAGGAAGCCCTGCCCCGGCCGATGGGCTCGCACCTCACCGAGATCAAGGAGTGGCTGCGGGGCGACAACCCCCGCATCTCCTCGGCCGCCACCATGGTCAAGACCACCCCGCCAGGGCAGGGCTCGCGGCTGCTGGAGCTCCCGCCCGCCGCGTCCACCGGCCTCTCCGCGACGGACCCGATCCATGAGGGGTTCGCGGTGGCGGCGCCGTACGGGCCGTGGCTGATGGCGACGGGGCCGTTCGGTGAGTCCGACCTGGGGGTGGCGTGTTACCACTCCAAGGTGGGGGCGGTTGAGCTGTATTTGAACCATCTGGTGGACGGGCCGGGGCAGTACGTGGTGGTGGACATGACGGCCGGGGCCGACTCCTTCGCCTCGGGGCTGTTCACCCGGTTCGACCTGACGTTCCTGGTGGCCGAACCGACCCGCCAGGGGGTTGGGGTCTACCGGCAGTACCGCGAGTACGCCGCCGACTACGGGGTGGCGGTCGCGGTGGTCGGCAACAAGGTGCAAAGCCCGCAGGACGTGGCGTTCCTGCGCGAGCACGTGGGCTCGGACCTGCTGGTGTGCCTGGGCCACTCGGGCGTGGTGCGGGGCATGGAGCAGGGACGGCCGTTCGGGCTGGAGGATCTGGAGCCGGAGGTCTCCTCGGGCCTCGGAGCGCTGCTGGAGGCGGTGGACGGCCGGGAGAAGGACTGGGAGCGCTTCGGCCGTCAGACGGTGGAGTTCCACCTGCGCAACGCGCGGGCCTGGGCGAACCGGGCCACGGGAGAGGATCTGGCGGCCCAGATCGACCCCGACTTCGTCTTCGGGCCCACACGAGTGTCCCTCCCGCGCTAGCTGGAGGCAGATCGGGCCCGGCCTAGTGTCTGTAAGTTCCCTTCTGAGAGGAGAAGGCAGCATGTCGCTGACCGTTCCGAACGAGCTGCTCGACCAGGCCAAGGCCGGCGAGGTGGACGACGCGGCTTTCGTCGCCTGTGTCCGTGACTCCCTGCCGTACGCCTGGTCGCTCATCAGTGACCTGGTGGGCGAGCGCGAGCGCACCGGCGCCGAGTTCACCGACAACACCGTCCCGCCGCCGGACGAGGCCGCCCGTGGCCAGCTCCTGCGTTGTCTCGCCAGTGACTCCATGCGCGGTGCCCTTGAGCGCCACTTCGGGGTGAAGCTGGCCTTCCAGAACTGCCACCGGGTGGCGGTCTTCGACCCGACGGCGGTCAAGGCCCACGCCGAGTTCGTCACCGCCAGGTCCCAGATTCTCAACCAGAGCCCCGAGCTCGTCGACTGCTGACCCCTCCCGCCCTCGTCAGGCCGTGCCCCGGTCTGACGAGGGCGTTTTTCTGATCCGGGGCAGCACCTCGGCCCCCAGCCGCCTGATCGTGTCGAGGGTGCGCTCCCGCGAGCCCGCCCCCTCGACCATGAGGATCAGGCGGCTCAGCCCAGTCCTGGCGACGGTCCGCTCGATCCGCTCGACGCAGAGGTCCGCAGAACCGACCGGATGCGTCCGGCAGAGAAAGTCCACGTAGTCCGCGACGTCACGCCGCGCCGTAGGCCGCCCGTCAACGGGCACGTATCCCGCCAGCCCCGGCCCGAGCCACCCCGGCATCGCCGCCCTCAGCTCCGCCACGGCCTCCCGCGTCGAGTCCCCCACATGCCCAACCACCGCCGCCACGTGCCCCCCGCAGATGCCGTGGGTATCGCCATGAGCAGCACCGCAGACCCCACCGTGGATATCGCCGTGGATATCGCCGTGAGCAGCACCACAGGCCCCACCGTGAGCAGCACCGTGGGCGTCGCCGTACTCCCTCAGCAGCCCGGCCCGGCCCTCGTCGTCGAGATGCATGCCCAGCAGCATCGGCAGCCCACGCTCGGCGGCCAGCGCGACCGTCCCCGGCGAGGTGCACGCGACCACCGGCCTCAACCTGACGGCCGGGACCATCGGCACCTCCCGGAACCGGAAGAACTCCCCGTCCGCGCTGACCGTGTCCTGCCCGAGGGCCGCGCACAGCAGGTCGAGCGACTCGGGAAACCCGCGCTCGAACCTGGGCAACCCCATCCCGAACACCTCAAGCTCCAGCCAGGGACCACCCCGCCCGACCCCGAGCGTGAACCGCCCCCCGGACACCTGGTCCAGGATCGCCGCCTGCTCGGCCAGCTCAACGGGGTGCCGCGCCGACAGCACGCTCACCGCCGTCCCCACCCCGATCCTGCTCGTACGGCCAAGCGCGACCCCCGCCAACGTCACCGCCGAGGGGCACACGCCGTACGACATGAAGTGGTGCTCGGCGATCCACGCGTCGTCGAAGCCCGCCTCCTCGGCGGCCACCACCGCGTCAACCGTGTCCCGCAGCACCTGCCCCGGCTCCCTGCCAGGGAATCCGGCCGCGACGAGAAAGATCCCAACCCGCATGCTGACCACCATGCGCCACCCCACACCCCCCGGAAAAGGCCATATCCCCCTTCCCTCCAGGAGCCATCAGCTCTTGAGAAGCGCGTCGATGTCGGTCTGGCGATAACGCCGCTGCCCACTCGGCGTCCTGATCGACGGAATCTTCCCGGTAAGCGACCACCGGTTAACGGTCTTGGGGTCCACCCCGAAGATGTGGGCCACTTCCCCGGGGGTGAGGAGTCGATCGGTGGTTTCTCCCGTGGTGAACGTGCCGTCGGGGGTGACGACCTTGCTCGCGGGCATGGGGAGTCCCTTCAGTAACGCAGTCGGTGGAGGATCTCGTCGTGACGCGCCAACGCGCTGACCAACCGGCGCAGACTGGTACGGCCAAGCACGTCCCGAGCCCCGGCCCGACGCTGGTCGGGCCGCAGTGGGCAGTACCGGATCGCCCACCACCGGGGCAGGCCAGGCAGGTCACGCTGCTCGTAGCGCCAGCCGGGGTGCGTGCTGATGAGCACGTCGATCACGCGCTGTTCGTACTCGTGGTCGGTCATCGTCGTCTCGCTTCGGAGGACGGACAGGAAGCACGCCTCACACGGGGAGGCCATGCCGGTTCAGATGGGAGGGCGGGTGCCCGGCCCCGAGCCGGGGAGCACGGACCGGGCACCCTGGAGGAGGACCGGCCCCGTCGCGACACGGGGCCGGTGCGCCAGACGGCTCCCCCTTCCCCAACACACCGAACATTCCGGCGCGTGTGGGATCCGCCTTGCGAGGTGTGCGGCCCAGACCCCTCCTGACTGAGCCGCACGTTCATGAGGTACGGCGAGCAGGGAGCGGGATGAGGTTCCCCTGCACGCCGTACCGGCTTTTAGGAGCGCAGCAACCTGCGCAGCCCCGGAGGCCGCTGACCAGCCCGAATGGCATGAGCGGTCCGAGCCTGCAAAGCACGGGCGACCGCGACCGCCCGAATACTCGGCGGCACCACCGGAGACACCTGAGCGGCCAACTTGCGGTCCAACTCCTCAACCGACTCGGCCCGCACCAGCGACACGTTTCGGAGCTCCGGCCTGTACGGCAGAGCACGTCGGTAGGCGCTCCACACCCCGGTCGCCGAGTTGTGGAACACGAGCCAGTCGGGGTGGGCCTGTTGCACGGCGTCGCAACTTCGACGTGCGACACCAACCACTGGACCCGGCGACGTGAGACCTGGCATCATGCCGCCCTCCCCAACGACTCGGGGAGCGGCATCCGCAGGATCAGAAGCGTCTCCGCCTCCCGCATCCGTTGCTCCAACCCCTCGGCGGTGGAGTCACTGACGATCACCGGCTGCGGGCTGGGCCACGCGCAGAACGCGAAGAACCGACGCTCACTCAGGCTGTAGAGCACCGCCCACCCAGAACACGCCTGGTCGAGCACCTCAGCCTCAGCCCGAGCAGGGCCATCCCACACCCTGCGATAAACCGCCGCCGCAGGCAGCCCATCCCGAGCCGCCCACCGGGCCGGGAGCGCCCGATCACGAGGCCCCTCCCTCAACGGCGGCCACGGCGTCGCGGGCCTTCTCCTCCTGCACGGCAACAGCGGCCCGAACCTCCTCGAAGGTGTCAGCGTCCACAGCCGGTTCCACCCCGGCCCGCAACGCCACCCGAGGGAAAGCCCGGTTACGGATCGCCCAGTACCGCCCGGTGTCACTGACGATCAACCGCCAGCCCGGGATCGCCGGAGTGGCGTCCGTGTCCGGCGTCTGGGCGTCGTGGGCAGCCGGAGCCTCACGTAGTTGCCGCACGGTCTGTTCCGGAAGCATGGAAGGACCGTAGAAGGCGGCGGGATGACCAGGGGACACACTCTGTGTCCCCTGGTTTCGGTCAGACCATCAACGCGATTTTGTCCGCCAATTCACGGGCGCGGGGGCGCAGCGGGGCGGGACCCGTCTCGACGAGCTCAACGAGCATGCGGCGAGCATAACCGTTGTACCGAATTGTCTCCGGTGCCGCCTGCCGGGCGAGTTCCAGAGTGCCGAGCACGGCCTCATGATCACGCTGGAGCCGATGCGCCCGAGCCACCTCAATCAGGTGACGCCCCCGGCGCGGGTGAGAGGGAATGGAGGCCGAGACCGCCCGCTCCGCCTGCCGGGCCGACTCACCGGCCTGGGACAACTCCACGGCGAGGGTGACCGCGTGCGCGCCCATGATGACCCGGGAGAAACTCGTCCACGGCTGGTAGTAGTCGCCGGGCAACCGGGCGGCGACCCGGTCTGCTTTCTCCCAGTAGGACCAGGCTTCCCCGGCGTCCCCGACACGGGCGGCCGTGAACGCCAGCTCAAAGTTCAGCGCGCCCCACATCGCGAGCAGATCCACCTCCGGATCAACCATGTGCGGCTGGACGGCGGCCATACCCTGCTGGTTGATCGCCCGCGCCGCCTCGAAGTCCCCGGAGTCCCTGTACGCCTGGCCCAAAAACCACACCGCGCAGGTCAGCGCGAGCGGATCGTCGGCCTCCTGAGCAGCCGTCAGCGCCCTGTCCGCGACCCGCCACAGCAGGTCCTGGGCGGGCTGGTAGGCCAGGAACATCTGGGCCAGGCCGTACGTCTCGGCAAGAAGCGCGTTCGCGCGGCGCCGGTCTTCTCCCCGATACATCACCGCCGCCAACTGCGCGTCACGGATCAGAGCAGGAAGCAGGCGTCCCAGAGCGGTCCGGTGATCGGCCGTGGCGTGCCGGACACGCCAGGCGGCGTCCAGACGGCCACGCAGGTGGTCAAGCGGCTGAACCGTCCCGGCCGGGCGCAGCGGCGTCGCGTTGATGGCCTGCCGTACGGCCTCCAGCGCCGGGTGACCGGGGCCGGTGAACATGCGGACCGGCATGGACTGATCACCCGTCAGCATTGACAGGTCGCGCACACGCAGCGCTTCGGCGAGCTGAAGAAGAATGGGCAGGCGCGGGTTCTGCTGCAGCCGCCCCGCCTCCACGCTCTTGAGCCAGGAAACGGACTTCCCGACGAGACCCGCGAGGATCTCCTGCGTCATCCCGCGCCGCTCGCGCCAGTATTTGATGCGTTGCCCAACGGTGAGTACCGGATCGGTGGATCCGTTGCTGGCGTCATTCACCGGCTGCATCCCCTTCCTGATGTCCCGACAGCTCAAGGCTAGGACGCCACCCCCATCCCGCAGGAAAAATCACGGTTACAGCCATGAGTGCATACGGCTGTATGCCGGGGAGGACCTCAGGGTGTGACCAGGTCCTCTGCTTCGTCTGGCTGCTCCACGGCCTCGCACCAGACATGGATATCGGACTCTGAAGGAGTCTGGCGGCCGTTCTCCAGTTTGCTGATCTTGAATGACTGCCAGTTGTACCGGGCGGTGAGTTGCCGCCCGGTCAGCTTGGCATCCAGCCGTAGCCCTTTGAGCCTTGCGCCCATCAGCTGACGGACGCGGTCAATGTCATGCACCGGTGGCCACGAACTCCTCAAGGGGAACAGCGTGTCCCCAGGCGAGGTCCCGCAGCGTGCGATGCTGTTCTATCGCAGCGGAATCCGTGATGATCTCCGCACCCAGAAGAACGTCATCGCTGGTCAGGTGGAGCAGTGCCAGACGCTCGTCGTCGAACAGCCACCAGTCTGATTGAGGGAGGCCCAGCCGGTCAGCCTCCACACGATCTAGATAGTGAATCTGATCACCGGCAGGAATACTGTGGCGCGCCACAGCCATGCTGAACCGGGTGTAGTCGGAGAGAGGCCGCGACACGACGCGGACGCGCTGGAAAGTCCGGCCGTGCGCTGCGTGATCACGCATGAGATCGAACCACTCGCTCATCCACGCCATGTCGTCGGGCTCTCCGGAGAGGAACCGTCGCAAGGGTTCCTCCTCGTCCTTAGCCAGGTGGTAGCGCTCTCGTGTTTCCAGCCTGAAGGCAGACCTGTCGAACGAGGAAAACAGCCTTACGAAGTCGTCACCAGACACGAGATCCATGCTGACTACCTTAGGAACGCGAACAACTCCCCAGGAACCTCCATGAATGCCTCTCCGTCGAGGATGTCCCTGGCGTCCGCCAGCGTCACCGGGACGAAGTACTACACGACCTACCCGAACAGCCCAAGCTGTCCTTCCCCCGCCAGCGGATTCCGGTGCCGCTTGAGATGGCGCCACTGCGGCAGGTCGTCCAGGTAGGACCACGACAGGCGATGGTGTTTGGTAGGGCCGAGGTGGGCCAACGCCTGTTGGTGGGTCGGCGACGGGTAGCCCGCGTTGTCGGCGAAGCCGTACTCCTCGACGCCCTCCAGAGAGGCCATGTAGGTGTCGCGGCGGACCTTGGCCACCACCGAGGCCGCCGCCACCGAGACGCAGGACAGGTCTCCCTTGATCTCGCACCTGACCGGCCAGGGCGCGCCGAGATAGTCGTGTTTGCCGTCGAGGATGACCACGTCGGGCCGGACGGGCAGTTCGGCGAGGGCCCGGCCCGCGGCCCTGCGCAGTGCCTCGGTCATGCCGAGTTCGTCGATCTCCTCCGGGGTTGCCTCGCCGTACCCGATGCCGACGGCCCAGGTGACGATCTCGTCGAACATGGCGGTACGGCGGGCAGGGGTGAGCATCTTGGAATCGGTCAGGCCGGAGGGTGGTTCGGACAGGTCGGTGACGACCGCGCACACCGCGACGGGTCCGGCCCAGGCGCCCCTGCCGACCTCGTCGATCCCGGCGACGGTCTTCGACCCACCGGCGGACAGCAGACGTTCGAGCGCGTATGTGGGAGGCACGCCCAGACGTTACCGCCCAGCCAGACGCGCGACGTCCAACTCACCGGCCCATGGCCCCCAGCCCCAGTCAGACGCGCGACGTCCAACTCACCGGCCCATGGCCCCCAGCCCCAGTCAGACGCGCGGCGTCCGACTCACAGACCCACGGCCCCCAGCCGCAGCCGACTCATCGACCGTGGCCCCCAACCGCCGCCAGACGCACGGCGGCCAGGTCGTCGACCAGAGTCCTCGCGGCCACGTGTACGGCTCGCAGTGTGGCGGAGACTGCGGGCCGGTTGACGCTCGATGCGCGGGCGACGGCGTGGATGTCGCGGCCGACCGGGTCGCCGGGGAACTCCCGCACGACGATGCCCCTGATGCCCGCGGCCAGGGCGAGGGCGGGGACGGCCGCGATGCCGAGGCCCTTGGAGACGAGGCTGAGGATCGTTCCAAGGCCCTCGAACTCCCACGGCACCGGCTGGGCGCCGCCGACCTCGGCGAGCATCCGATCGACGGCCAGCCGGGAGGGTTCGCCGTCCGGTGTGGCCATCCACGGTTCGTCGCGCAGTTCGCGCAGGTCCACGGGTTCCTCCAGGGAGGCGAGACGGTGCCTGCGCGGCACCACGAGGACCAGCGGGTCGTACAGCAGCGGGAAGACCCGCAGCGTGTCCGTCTCGCGCACCCTGCCGTACCAGTCGTCGACGAGCGCGATGTCCACCTCGCCCGACCTGACCTCGCGCATTCCGCGTCCCGAGCGTCCCTGCTCCATGCGCAGGGTCAGTTCGGTGTGTCTGCGCAGCGACCTGGCGAGGGCGGGGGCGAAGGCGACGGCGGCGGTGGGGAAGGCGGTCACGGTAACGCGCCCCGACGGCGTCCCCTCGTGCGCGGACAGGTCGGACTCGGCGTGCTCGACCATCGCCAGGATGCGCTGGGCGTGTTCGACAAGGCGGCGGCCCGCGTCGGTGAGTTCGGCGCTGCGCGCGGAGCGGTCGAGCAGCGCGGCTCCCGCCTCCCGTTCGAGGGTCGCGAGCTGCTGTGACACCGCGGACGGGCTGTAGCCGAGGGAGGCGGCCGTGGCGGCGATGCTTCCCCTCCTGGCGAACTCACAGATCACCACAAGGCGGCGAAAATCAAGCATCGGACTTCCTTATGCCCACCCACACCAACCACTGCTTGTTCTGATGCCTGCACCCCATCACGCTTGGGAACGTTCCGCAATGATCGGAAAGGATGCCCATGAACGTGATGCTTTCCGCCACGTTGGCGGCGAACGAGGACATCGAGCGAAGACGGCGCGCCGGTGAGCGGGTGCTCCACCTGGCCTTCGGTGAGGCGGGCCTGCCCGTTCATCCGGCGCTGCGCGAGCGGCTGGCCGCCGCCTCGGAGCACAACGGATACGGCCCGGTGGCGGGGTTCGCGCCGCTGCGCGAGGCCGCGGCGGGTTACTGGGGCAGGCGGGGGTTGCCGACCGATCCCGACCTGGTCGTCTGCGGTCCGGGAAGCAAGCCTCTGCTGTACGGCCTGCTGCTGGCGATCGGCGGTGACGTCGTGCTGCCGATGCCGAGCTGGGTGAGTTACGCCGCCCAGGCCGACCTGGTCGGGGCCCGTCCGCTGCCGGTTCCCGCGCCCCCCGGCGAGGGTGGGGTGCCGGACCCGGATCGGGTGGCCTCCGCCGTACTGCACGCGCGGGCGCAGGGGCGGGACGTCCGCTCGATCCTGCTCACGCTGCCGGACAATCCGACCGGCACGATGGCCTCCGCCGCGACGGTCACGCGGCTGGCGGGGATCGCCCGTGACCTCGGTCTGACGATCATCTCCGACGAGATCTACCGCGATCTTCTGCACGACCCGGCGACCGGCTTCGTCAGTCCGGCCGATCTGGCTCCCGAGCGTACGGTGATCACCAGCGGGCTCAGCAAGAGCCTGGCGCTGGGCGGCTGGCGGATCGGCGTGGCCAGGCTCCCCTCCGTCGAGTTGCGTGACCGGCTGCTCGCGGTGGCCAGTGAGATCTGGTCGAGTCCGGCGGCGCCCGTCCAGCGGGCCGCGGCCTACGCCTACACCGAGCCCGCGGAGGTCGTCGAGCGGATCGACCTGAGCAGGCGGTTGCACGGCACGGTGGCGCGGGCGGTGCACGACAGGCTCACCGGGGCGGGGGTCCGGGTCGCGGCGCCGCTCGGCGGTTTCTACCTCTATCCGGATTTCACCGGACACGACTTTGCGACCTCGGCGGAACTGGCCACGGCGCTGCTCGACCGGCACGGCGTCGGAGTGCTCCCCGGACACGTCTTCGGTGACGACGCCAGGGCGCTGCGGGTCCGGGTGGCGACCAGCCTGCTGTACGGCGAGACGACCGAGCTTCGGCTGACGGCGTTGCACGCTCCCGACCCGCTGAGACTGCCCTGGATCGCGGCCGCGCTGGACCACCTGAGCGAGGCCCTGACCGGCCTTGAGGGGGTACGGCGGGCACCCGGTGGACGCCGTGTTTCCGGTGCCGTTCCCAGCCCCGTGACGGGCTGATCTTCGAGGAGATCACTTTAAGGAAACTTTACCCCGCGAGCAGGCGCATCCGGGATAGCATCCGCATGCTCTGACCTGGGGTTTCGCCCCTCCGGGCGGGGGGTGTCAGGTGCTTAACCAAGATGTCTTGTGTCATTTGGCACCAGGCATGCCTGTCAGCCCCCATCATGTGCTCATGCCCGCTTTTGTCACCCTGTCCGGGCGCTCTGTGCGCCTGGAACCGCTCAGCCTCGCGGTGGTCGACGACCTCGTCATCGCGGCGAGTGAGGACCGTTCTACTTACGCCTTCACTCGCGTTCCCCGAGGCCGGGAGGAGATGGTCTCCTACGTGGAGGCCGCTCTGGCTGAGCAGGCGGAGGGCCGCACGTTGCCCTTCGCCGTCCGGTGGCTCCACACCGACCGCATCGTCGGTGCCACCCGCCTCATGCACCTGGAGTACTGGCAGGGCCCCATGCCCTGGCCGCCGGGCGCGCGCGGAGCGGTGGGCGAGGTCCCGTCCGTGGCGGACATCGGTTACACCTGGCTGGCCGCTTCGGCCCAGGGCACGGGTGTCAACCGGGAGAGCAAGTACCTGATGCTCTCGCTCGCCTTCGAGACCTGGCAGGTCCACCGCATCACGCTCAAAGCCGACGTACGCAACACCCGATCCCGGGCCGCCATCGAGGCCCTCGGCGCACACCTCGACGGTGTGCGGCGGGCGGAGACCCGAGGCGCCGACGACACGGTCCGAGATACCGCGTACTACTCGATCCTGAGCAGCGAGTGGCCCGCCGTACGAGAACGGCTCCACACGCGGCTCGGGCTGTTCGAGGCAGCGTGACGGTGCCCTTTCTCTCTCGATGAACCATGGAACAGAAGGCCCGCCCGGTTCTCCGGGCGGGCCTGATGTCCGTCTTCTCGGCCCTTTCCCCCGTGACCGCCCCGATGACATCGTCACTCGTCAGTGGTCGTCAGAGGTCACTCGTCGTCGCTGTCAGCCTCGTAGATGTAGTTCCAGCGGCCGCAGTAGACGCGCTTGGCCTGGTGCTTGTCCCAGTAGCAGACCCGCACCTGGACGCTGTCGACGTCCTCCTCGGAGTAGTGGAAGGACCGGTAGCCGCTCGAACCGCACTGCCTGGCCCACTCGTAGGACTCGTCCCCGTCGGTGTTCTCGAACTTGACCTGGACGTAGCCGCACAGCCACGACGGGCTGTTGCTGTCGTAGACCCGCCCCTGGACGTGGACCTCGGAGTCGCCGTCGTCCCAGACCCGGCCGCTGGCCTTGGCGCGGGAGCCGTTGCGGTACTTGGAGTAGTAGGAGCCCCAGAAGTCGACGTCGAAGGCGCTGGCGGTCGTGGCGCCGGTCGTCGCGGCCGAGGCGGTGGTGGTCAGCGCCGGGACGCCGACCGCGAGGACGGCGGTGGCCGCGGCGACACCGAGCATGCTGCGGATGGTGCGGTTCATGGTTCCTCTTCCCTGAGGACGGACTTCCCATTCCTTGGTGGAAGTCATGGCTCATTGATAGGTCGAGGTCCCTGCACCCCACTTACAGCGGCTTTATCAACGCCTGCAGGCGCTTGAATCAATGCCTTCAACCTGCTGAAATGCCGGGCATGGCCGCCCCCGTATGGGGCCATGCCCGGCATGTCACAGCATCCGGGAAGAGGTTCAACGCCCGATTGACGATGAATCAACACCGGGGTTAACGAGTGGGCGGTTTCCTGTGGCGACAGCAATGCAGGACCTATCATTTCGGTGGTAAAGCTTTTCCTTGAGGGCGGAGATCCAGGAAATGGCTGCTCACAGCAGCGAAGAGGGGTTGCGCTTCGCCTTGCTCGGCCCCGTTCAGGCCTGGCGTGACGGCGTCGAACTCGACCTCGGCACGCCGCTGCAACGCTCCATCCTGACGATGTTGCTGCTGCGTGAGGGCAGGGCGGTCACCCCCTCGGAGATGATCGACGCGGTCTGGGGCGAGGAGGCGCCGCCCAGGGCGCTCGGCGCGCTGCGCACCTACGTCTCACGGCTGCGGGCCGTCCTCGAACCGGGCAGATCCCCCAGGACCCGTCCCGAGCTGCTCACCTCGGTCGGCCGTGGATACGCCCTGCGGCTGAACGACGCCACCCTCGACCTGTCGCAGTTCGAGCGGGGGGTGCAGGAGGCCGAGGCCGCCCGCCGTACGGGAAACCTGGGGGGAGCGGCGGAGAGCCTGCGCGACAGTCTGCGACTGTGCACCGGGGAGCCGCTGGCCGGGGCCGTCGGTCCCTACGCCGAGCACCAGCGCGGCAGGCTCGTCGAGCGCAGGATGAGCGTCCTGGAGACGCTCATGGACCTGGACCTCCGGCTCGGCAAACACGCCGACGTGGTCTCCGAGCTGGTCGCGCTGACCGCCGACCACCCGCTGCGGGAACGGCTGCGCGCCCAGCTCATGCTGGCCTACTACCGGTGCGGCAGGCAGGCGGACGCCCTTGCGGTCTTCGCCGAGACCCGCACCGCGCTGATCGACGAGCTCGGCATCGAGCCGGGTCCCGAGCTGGCCGCCCTACACCAGCGCATCCTGTCCGGCGACCCGACCCTCGCCCCCGCGTGGCCCGCCCCCGCCGAGGTCGAGGAGCGTACGGCCCCGCAGGAGACGTCCGAGGCCGAGGTGCTCGACCTGCCCCGTCCGGCGCAGCTTCCCGCGGCCGTCAACGACTTCACCGGGCGCCGACACATCGTCGCCAGGCTGCGGACCCTGCTGGCCACCCGGGCCGGTTCCGACGGGGTGCCGGTGGCCGCGATCTCCGGCATCGGCGGGGTCGGCAAGACGACGCTCGCGGTGCATCTGGCCCACACCATGCAGGACCTGTTCCCCGACGGCCAGCTCTACGCCGACCTGCGCGGTTACGGTGAGGAGCCCGCCGCCGCCGAGTCGGTGCTCGCGGCGTTCCTGCGTGGGCTCGGCCTGCCTCCCGACGTCATCCCGGACGGCCTGGCCGAGCGGGCGGCGCTGTACCGCTCGCTGCTGGCCGAGCGGCGGATGCTCGTGCTGCTCGACAACGCCCGCGACGCCGCCCAGGTCGATCCCCTGCTGCCCGGCACGCCCGGCTGCGCGGCGATCGTGACGAGTCGTCCCAAGCTCGCCGACCTGCCCGCGGCCAGGCTGGTCGACCTGGACGTCATGGAGCCCGACGAGGCGCTGTCGCTGTTCGCCACGGTCGCCGGGGCCGATCGGGTGGCCGCGGAGCGTTCGGCCGCCATGGACGTGGTCGCCGCCTGCGGTTTCCTGCCGCTGGCCGTACGGATCGTCGCGGCGCGCCTGGCGTCCAGGCCGTCGTGGACTGTCGCCTCGCTGGTGTCCAGGCTGGCCGACGAGCGCCGCCGCCTCGACGAGCTGCGCGTGGGCAACCTCGCCGTCGAGGCGACCTTCGCCCTCGGGTACGGCCAGCTCGCCCCGCCCCAGGCACGGGCCTTCCGGCTGCTGTCCCTGCCCGGCGGACCCGACATCTCCATCGGGGCCGCAGCCGCGGTGCTCGCGCTGCCCCATACCGAGACCGAGGACATCCTTGAGTCCCTGGTCGACGCGAGCCTGCTTGAGGCCCCGGCCCCAGGGCGCTACCGCTTCCACGACCTGCTGCGCCTGTTCGCCCGCCGTACGGCGGAGCGGAGCGCCGACGCCGAGGCGGGCGGGCCCGCGCTGCGGCGGCTGCTCGACTTCTATCTGGCGTCGGCGCAGTCGGCGCACCGGCTCGCCTACGACGGCAGCACGCTCGCCGATCAGCTCTCGGTGACCGGCCACGGTCTCACGTTCGCCTCCGCCGACGACGCCGTGGCGTGGCTGTCGATCGAGGCCGAGTCGCTGTTCGCGGCAGTCGCCCAGACGACAGCGCTGGTGACCGAGCCCAGGGAGGCCAGGGCGCTGCTGCCCGCCGCCGACCTGCTGCTGGCCATGGAGCCGCTGCTTGAGTCGGGCAGCCACGCCCGCGAGTTCGAGCGGCGGGCGAGGGAGACGCTGGCCGCCTCGCAGCGGCTCGGCGCGCCCTCCAGCGAGCTGCGCTGCCGCTACGTGCTGGGCAGGGTGCTGTTCGGCGTGAACCGGCTGGTCGAGGCGCGCGAGGAGTTCGAGGCCTCGCTGGGCCTGGCCGTCGAGGGCGACCGCATCGTCAGCGGTGAGGTGCTCAACGCGCTGGCCGTCGTCGCCGGTCGCCAGCGCCGTCACCAGGAGGCGCTGACCCTGTTCGACTCGGCCCGCAAGGTCTTCAGGGAGATGGGCGCGCCGGGAGGCGAGGCGCTGACGCTCAGCTACTCGGCCAGGGACCACCTCTTCCTCGGTCAGGCCGAGGAGGCCATCGCCGCCGCCGAACAGGGGCTGGCCATCTTCACCGAGATCGGCTCAAGTCCGGGCACCGCGCGGGCGCGCTACCACCTGGGGATGGTCCTGTCGCGGGTCGGACGCCTCAACGAGGCGGTGCACCACCACGCCGAGTGCCTGGCCTTCTTCCGTACCAGCAGGCAGCGGGTGTGGGAACAGCGCGTCTGCTCGCGGCTCGCCGAGACGTTCATCACCGCCAACCGCTTCGGCGACGCGACCCGGCACGCCGAGCAGGCCCTCGCGGTCAGCGTGGAGATCGGCCACCCGTACGGCGAGGCGCTGTCGCTGTGGGTGCTAGGCAGAGCGCTCGCCGGGCAGAGTGACGTCCGGCGCAGCCGTGACTGCCTTCAGCGGGCGCACGACATCTTCGACAGGCTCGGCGCCCCCGAGGCCACGGACATCCGTGCCCTGCTCGATCGTGACCCCGTCGGCAACTGACCAGGATCCGTCATACAGGTCGTACAGGTCGTCGTCGAGACGTGTCATCCAAAAATGGTTGATCACTGGAATTCCCGTCGGTCTGGAACCTGAGATCGGATGTGGGGCGCCCGGCCGGCCGTCTGGCCATCGAGGACGCGTTAGGGGGCCCGGTCATCCGGTGCGTCCTCGATGACCGGCCGCCTCACTGTGACGACCGGCCGGACTCGGCACGATCCCTTACCCCCCGGGACCGCACCGTGCCCACGTCCAGAGCTTCCCGTCCGACGTTCAACATCGGATCAACAACCGATCGGTGGGGAAATCCAGAGATATACACAGCCTGTGGATAATCAGGCGGTGGATATGTGGAAAAATCCCTCAGCGATCAGGGGCCGGAGCGCCTCGGGAGCACGAACCCGCAGGTCAACGGCATCCTGGTCGGTCAGCTCCGCGATGGCCGCGAGCAGCGGACCCAGTGGATAATCCCCGTCGCACACCCCCGCCAGCGCCGCCTCCACGGTCCCCACCCGGGCCGTACGGCACAGCCCCCGCGTCTGCCTGAGCACGATCCGCGAGGGGTCCTCAGCGCCGGGCGGACCCGTCCGCTCCTCGACGACGCCCTCGGCCAGCACGAGCCGGGCACCGAGCAGTTCCTCGTCGCTGAGACGGTGGGCCACGCCGACCGAAGCGAGCACCTCGTCCACGTAACCGCCGACCGGCAGCTCGACCCGCTGCCCGAGCTCCTCAACCCTGACCACCGGATCGAGGCTGCCGGAGTCGTGCAGGGTGATCCAGCCGAAGCCGATCCCGGTGACCTTCATGGCCTCGAACCAGCCGAGCCAGTCGTCGTAGAGCTCCCGGTATCGGGGCGTGCCCTGCTCGGCGGCGTCGCGCAGCCACAGTTCGGCGTACTCGGCGGGGTCCTGCACGTCGCGCTGCACCACCCAGCCGTCGCAGCCGGTCCCCGCGAGCCAGCCGCCTACCCGGTCACGCCAGTCCTCGCCCTCGACGTGCAGCCAGTTGGCCAGCAACTGGCAGGTGCCGCCCTGGGACAGGAAACGGGGAGCGAGCCGTACGAGATCGTGGCAGAAACCGTCGGCCTCGAAGCCGGACTCCCGGTAGGTGAACCGGCCCCGGGGAGAGATCACGAATGGCGGGTTCGAGACGACCAGGTCGAACCGTTCCCCCTCGACGGGCTCGAACAGCGACCCCTGCCTGGCGTCCACCCCGTCGATCCCGGACAGCGCCCAGCTCAGCCGGGCCATCCTGAGCGCGCGCCGGTTGACGTCGGTCGCCACGATCTCCCGCGCCCGCTCCGCCAGGTGCAACACCTGCACGCCGCAGCCGGTGCCGAGGTCGAGGACGCGCCCTGCGGGACGCCTTGAGACGAGCTGGGCCAGGTTCGCCGACGCCCCTCCGGCACCCACGACGTGGTCCTCGCGCAGCGCCGGATCCCCCGGCCTGACCTTGCGGTCGGAGACGACATAGCCGCCCGTCTCCCACGGCTGCAGGTGCACCTTCGCACTGACGAGCCCGTCCTGTACGGCCAGCAGCCCGGCTTCGACGAGCGGATCGACCGGAAGCCAGTCCGGCGCCTCGACCGGAGCCCCGAGCCACCACAGCCGGATCAGCGTGCCGAGCGGGTCGCCGTCGCGGGTCGCGCGCAGCGCGGGGGTCGTCTCCTCACGGGCGAGCGCGGTCGCGGCGACCGTGCCGAGGCGCTCGCGGACGCCGTCGAGGGTGTAGCCGGTTTCGAGCAGCAGCTCTCTGAGCCGGGCGGGAAGATCTCTCACCCGGCCATCCTCCCGCAGCCTTCGTGCGGACCGGAGTGACCCGATCGTTGCAGACGGTCGTAAGCGTTCTGCAAGCGCGACTCAAGCGGGAGACGGTACCAATGGGGAGTCGCTCCACCCGGTGGTAAGGACCCGAGATGCTGATCCCCTGTTTGGCCTGCGAGTCCCGCTTCCGGCCCGACGAGTATTTCCGTGCCTGCCACGACTACAACCGGGGCCGGGACATGGTCGCGTGGACCTGCCCGAGGTGCGGCAACCGGGACGAGCTGCGGGTCCTGCCGGGCGAGCTGGGCTTCGGGTATCCCAGGCAGGGCAGGTTCGACGTCAGCGACCGGATCCGCGTGCCCGGTCTGCGGCGTCAGCGCCAGGACCTGCGGCTGGACATCTCGCTGGACGAGAAGGTCTGGCGGGTGCCCACCCGGACCCGGCAGCTCGCGGGAGCACGCTGAGGACCGCTCCGGCCCGGACGAACCCCCGGACTCCGGGCCGGAGCTCTCAGACGCTTGACCTGGGTTCTCACAGAGGCCGGGTCGCGACGGCGCTGGGCCGTGGGCGGTGGGTGATGGGTGCGGCGACGGGGGACAGGCGGGCGAAGCCGTACGGTCAGGAAGGCGCGGGACGCTGGCGCAGACTGTGCCATGCCGCCTCGCACAGGCCCGCGATCTCCTCGGGGGTCGGCTGGTGCGCGCCCGCGAACCACAGGCGGCACATCTCGGTCGCCGGGCCCAGCCAGAGCACGTAGCACATCGTCGGCGGCACCGGCTGGAGCAGGCCCTCCTTCATGTGCGGGCGCCACCAGTCGGCGACCTGCCGGAAGAACGCCCTGCGCGACTCGGAGACCTCGGTGCCGCCCGGTTCGTCACGCTTCGGCGGGCGCTCGCTGAGCAGCAGGTGTGCCCGCTCCCTGTTGTCGCCGTACCACCTCATGTGCAGAGCGACGATAGCCTCGATGCCCTCCTTCGCCCCCTCGTGACGCCGCAGCTCGGCGAGGAAGACCTCCTGGTACATCCGGAGGGTGTCGGCGTAGAGCACGCCGAAGACGTGTTCCTTGCTCGCGAAGTGGTGGTAGAAGCTGCCGACGCTGACGCCGCTCTCCTCGCGGAGGCTGGCCAGGGTGGTGGCCGAGACGCCGTCCTGGCTGAACCGGCGGAGCGCGCCCTCGATGATCCGGGTACGGCCGTCGCGTCCGTGCTTGGCACTTTTCACGGTGTCAATGGTGCGCCAACAGAACCTTGTTCCGCAAACGATGTCCGGCTGGCGGACTCAGAGGTCGATAATAACGCTCCGTTCGCCGTCACCACCCGGCGCGACGCCTTCTCCAAGGGCCGGTTCCGCCGGGGCGCTTATCTCGACGGCTCCCCGCGAGGTCCTGGCGACGGCCTCGGGCCACAGTCTCCTGATCATCGCCAGGACCAGGTGGTTGTCGGCGAGCACGTCCATGTTCACGGTCCTGGCGCCGTTGACCGAGGCCCGGCGCAGCAGCCTGCGGACCAGGCGGGAGCCGATGCCCCGCCCCTGCCAGGCGTCGGCGACGACCACGGCGATCTCGACCTCATCGCCCGTCGTGAGACCCATCGCGTGCCCGACGACGTCCTCCCCGCTCACGGCGAGCAGCACGTCCCGCCGGTCGTCGGCCACGAGCAGCCGCCCGGCCATGTCCGCGTCGACGGCGGTGAGGAAACGCAGGTGCCGCGTCCTCGGCGACAGCCCGGCCAGGAAGCGCCCGATCGGCTCCCCGTCGTACGGCCCGGCCGCCCTGATCTCGACGGCGGCACGTGTGAGAACCCCCTGAGTTCGTAACATGGACTTAGGGTTCCTTCGCCTGCTGGGTATGTCAAGTAGACTTAGCCGCGTTGGAGGTGACGTCGTGACGACCTACGATGCGTCCATGAGCGACACGCTCCGCCCTGACAACTGCTCCATCGAGCGCGCGCTGGCGATCGTGGGCGAGAAGTGGACGCTCCTGGTGCTCAGGGAGGCCTTCCTCGGGGTGCGCAGGTTCGCCGAGATGCAGGCCTACATCGGGGCCCCGAAACAGATCCTCAGCGCCAGACTCGCCCGTCTGGTCGAGGAGGGGCTGCTGTGCAAGGTCCCCTACCAGGAGCCCGGCCAGCGCAGACGCGACGAGTATCGGCTGACCCCGATGGGCCGCGACCTCTATCCGGCCCTGGTGTCCCTGATGCAGTGGGGCGACCGCTATCTCGCCGACCCCGAGGGGCCGCCGATGCTCCTCACCCACCGCGACTGCGGCGCCCCGCTCGAACAGCACTTCCGCTGCGCCGAAGGACACGTGATCTCCGGCCCGAGGGAGATCACGGCACTGCCCGGTCCTGGAGCACGCCGTACGGTCCCTGATGGTCAAGTGCCCGCAGGCAGCGCCTGAGGCCGAGCACCGAGACCAGCCCGGCGCCGCCGAGCAGCACGGCCACCAGCGAGGTCCGCACCAGGAGATAGGTCTCCAGGGTCTGGGTGAGCAGCAGCCACACGCTGAGCGAGGCGTTGAGAAGCTGCGCGCCGCCCCACAGCACCGACTGCCCCACGAAGAAGCGGCGCATCCGGGGGTGTTCGAGCAGGTGGCCGGGGAGCGGGACCAGGTCGGTCGCCACCCGCTGGACGAGCGGCCTGCGCATCGGCGCGGTGAGCAGGAAGCCCAGGCTCGCGCAGAGCACCCCCAGGCAGGGCTGCAGGAAGAACAGGACAGGACTGCCGGTCGCCGCGGCCAGCACCGCCCTGACCGTGATCGTCCCCGCCGCCAGCAGCACGGTCCCCGGCACCGGCTCCCGCCTGACCAGCCGCAGAACGATGCCGCCGTAGACCCACGCGACCGCGACGGCGAGCGCGCCGTACAGACCGAAGAAGACCAGCCCCGCGTAGAAGACCGCGACGGGGAGGATCATGCCCTCCAGCACCCTCGGGGCCGCGTGTCGCAACAGGGCCCCGATGCGGGGCAGTGCGACCGGAGCCGTGGGAGGCGACAGGAGCAAGGTCATCGTGCGCGGGCTCCGGGGGGAGATGGAACGGTCCGGGGGGACGGATCCATCCGACCGTACGCGATGTCCAGAGTGTCCGACAGCCTTTCCCGGACATCCGGGACCGGCCGAAGGACAGGGCGGTGGGTACGGTGCCTAACCTTGGGGGCGTGTACCGGTTCCTTCTGACTCCCCGATGGCTGGCGCTCCACGTGGTGGTTCTGCTGGTCATCCCCGCCTTCGTGTTCCTTGGCCGATGGCAGTTCGGACGTTACGAGGAGCGGTCCAGCAGCAGTCACGAGATCACCGCCAACCTCTCGGCGGCTCCCGTTCCTCTCGAAAGCCTCATGTCACCCGGCACCCCGATGCGGGCACATGACAGGTACCGCCCCGTAACGGTCACCGGCACCTTCGACGCGGCCTCCCAACTGCTGGTCCGCAGGCGCACCCAGGAGAGCAGGGTCGGCTTCTACGTGCTCACCCCGCTGCGGACCGCCGACGGCACCGGCGTCCTGGTCAACCGGGGCTGGGTCAAGGCGGGCGCGACGGCGGACGCGCTTCCCGAGGTGCCCCCGCCGAGCACCGGCGAGGTAACTGTCACCGGGCGGCTACAGCCCAGCGAGACCGAGGAGACGACCGGCATCAGGAACCGCTCCGGCCTTCCCCCCGGCCAGGTCCTGCTGATCAACACCGAGGCGATCGGGCAGGGCATGCCGTACAGGCTGCTCGGTGGATTCGTCGAGCTGACCGACCAGACGCCGAAGGCCCAGGCCGCTCCCGCCCCGGTCCCCGCGCCCGACGTCGGCGGTGGTGGTGGCCTCAATCTGGCGTACGGCGTGCAGTGGTGGCTGTTCATCGGCATCGCGGTCGGCGGCTGGATCCTGCTGATCCGCAGAGAGGCCGCCGACCAACGCGCCGAGGCGGCCAGCGCCTAGGGCAGCACCCTGCTGAGCAGGGCGCCGAGGGCCAGGGCGATCCCGCCCGCCACCAGGGAGGTCGCGACCGACATCAGGCAGCCGAGACCGCCCCAGATCCGCGCGCGTTGCCGTGGGCGCCGGTCGTAGCGGTACCACAGCGGCCTGGGTTCGAGGATGAGGAAGGCGATCGCGCCGAGCTGGCCGACGCCGAACAGCCAGAACCACGCCCACCGGTTGGCCAGCCAGGGTGTCGAACCGAGCATGATCAGGAGGGTCAGCACCCAGGCGGCGCCGATCCACCACATCCCGAGCAGCGAGGGGATCTCGAAGGGCCAGGTGGCGTACCACCAACTGGGCTGGCGCTGGACCTCCTCGGTCACCCTGACCCCCGAGGGGGCGGTGTCGGCACTGAGTCTGGCGAAGGTGTAGACGTCCTTGCCGTCGCGGATCGGCCCGGGGATGATCCTGTGCCAGACCAGCGGCCCCTCGGCCCACGTCAGCCCGCGCACCTCCCCGGGCTTGCCCCGGGGTGTGACGGGATAGATCGCGTCCGGCTGGGACATCCGGTAGACGACGACCGAGACCCTGCCCGCCTTCAGGGCCGACTGGAAGTCCGGAAGCGTCCTCGGCGTCGGCGCCATGGCCGTCACCACGAGCAGACCGCCAAACAGCAGGATCAGCAGCAGCACGACCCTGATGACCGTCCCGGCGATCCACCATCCCCGCCGTGCCTCATGTCGAGGTGATAAGTCCCCCACTTCAGAGGTCATGCCTCTTTACTACCTCATGTTGTCCAGGCGCTGATCATGCCAAGACCGAAGAAAATCATCACCGCCAGGGCAAATCCCTGTGTCCCGTTGAGTCTGGGCCGCGCGGGCAGTGCCTCGTGCGGTCCACGCCACAGCGGGTACGGCTCAAGCAGCACGTAGAGCAGCGACCCACCGACCAGGAACATCCACGTCCACGCCCAGCGACCGGCGTAGCGGTTGTTCCTTCTGGTGAGCATCAGCAGCCACGCGACCAGCTCGGCGGCGACCGCGACCGGGGCGAACGGCTCCCACCAGCGCGCGTAGGCGGGCGAGCCCATGAACAGCCCGGCCAGCCCGAACCGCTGGGGACCACGCGAGAGCCTGATCTCGACCGAGGGATCGGCCGCCTCCCGAACCCGCGCCAGGAACGCCGTCTGGACGCGTTCCTGCTCGCTCGGCACGAGTCTGGTCGTCACCGGGTCCCACACGTCGTCCGGCGGGTCGTAGTAGGCCTCGTTCCACGACAGGGAGCCGTTCGCCCAGGTCAGCGTGCCGTACGCGGGCCAGTCCCGGTCGTAGACGACCTCGGTCACCACTCCCGCGCGCAGGTCGGAGACGAGTTCCTCGGCGCTCCGCAGCCGGGGATCCTGGTTCAGGTGGACCACGACCGTGGACAGCGCCAGGACGAACAGCAGAACGACGCGCGCGCCGTACGGGATGCCGTGCCGGCCGTTCGGGATCTGCATGTCCGCTCCCGTCGCGAGATGTCCGCTGCCGGATAGATTAGGGGCTGTTTCCGGATCCTCGCCGCGACACCCCCCGCGCCCCTCGGACACACGCCCGGACACGCACGGAAGACGGTATGGGCCACAGATACCAAGCGGATATCTTGCAGGTTGTTCAGTGTGATGTCAGCGACGTACGGTTTATCGCGTGACTACGCCGCTGCTGCCCGACCCCGAGCCACGGCGGCGGGACTATGTGATCATCTCCGCTGACGACCACCTGATCGAGCCGCCCGACATGTTCCTCGACCGGCTCCCCGAGAAATACGCGGATCTCGCCCCCAGGGTGGTCGAGACCGACTCGGGTCACCAGGTCTGGAGGTACGGCGGCGCGACCTATCCGTGCGCGGGCCTCGACGTGGGCGCGGGGCTGCCCCGCGAGCAGTGGACGCTCGACCCGGTGCGCTTCGAGCACATGCGGCCCGGCTGCCACGACATCGACGCCCGGATCGAGGACATGGACCGCGCGGGCGTCTGGGCGGCGCTGTGCTTTCCCGGCATGCTCGCCGGGCAGTCGGGGATGGTCTTCGCCAAGACCCGCGACCAGGAGCTTGGTCTCGCGGTCACGCGGGCGTGGAACGACTGGCACGTGGACGTCTGGGCGGGCACCTACCCCGAGCGGATCATCGCCCTGCAACTGCCCTGGCTGACCGACCCCGAGGTCGCGGCCAAGGAGATCAGGGACAACGCGGCCAGGGGCTTCAAGGCCGTGCTCTTCCCCGAGTTCCCCACCCGGCTGCGGCTGCCGTCCATCCACACCGACCACTGGGACCCGTTCTTCCAGGCGTGCGAGGAGACCGGCACCGTCGTGTGCCTGCACACCGGCTCGGCCTCGTGGACGCCCGTCCCCTCGACGGACACGCCGATCGAGGCGATCACCACGCTGATGCCCGCGAGCGCCATGTTCGCCTGTGCCGACTGGCTCTGGTCGGGCATCCCGCTGCGCTTCCCGGCGCTGCGGATCCTCATCGTGGAGGGCGGAGTCGGCTGGCTGCCGATGCTCGCCGAGCGGGCCGACTACGCGCTCGACCACCCGGTCGCCGGGGAGGCCTCCTGGGAGGGCGGTCTCAAGCCCAGCGAGGTCCTGCGGCGCAACTTCTTCTTCGGCACGCTCAACGACCACGCCCTGTCCGGGGTGCGCTTCGCGGTCGGTCTCGAACACGTGCTGCTGGAGAGCGGCTATCCCCACTCCGACTCGACCTGGCCCGACACCCAGCAGGCCGTCGCGACGAACCTGGGCAACCTGCCTCCCGCCGACATCGCCAGGGTCGCGTACGGCAACGCCGCCCGCCTGTTCGGGCACCCGCTGCCGTCGCGTGCCTGGCTCAGGATGGAGCAGCTCTGATTCAGGAGGGGAAGACGCTCCCCTGGATGTTCCTGCGCTCCCAGTCGAGATAGCGGCCGCTCTCACCGAGCAGCGAGGCCATCAGCCACAGGAAGACGCCGAAGTCGTCGGCCACCCCGACGAGTGCCAGGAAGTCGGGGACGATGTCGATCGGCGAGAGGATGTAGACCACGCCCAGACCGAGCATGGCCAGCTTCCCCTTGGTCATGCCGGGGTACTGACCCCGCGTCACCGCGCCGACCATCCTCGGAACGGTGCGCAGTCTGGCGGCGAGTCCCGGTGAGCCCGGCTGGGACACCTGCCTGTAGACCCGCCACGCCTGTGCCGCACGCGCTGCCTTCGCCATGGGAACCCTCCTCGGGGAGCACGCTCGTCGACGGCCTTCTACCCCGTCGCCTTGAGATATAACGCGTACCCCTCTTGGGAGGTTCCCGGGGATTTATCGGCACCTTGTATGATCCGTCCTGAATTCACGGGACCGAGGGAGGTTGATGAATATGGCCCGCCAGGCGCCTCGTCAGCATGCCCCTGTCCGAACGACCTGGAGTGTCGCGTGTCTTCTTCTTCCTTCTCATCCGTCTCGTCCACGGACCTGACCACCGGACGCCTCACGCTGCGGCCGTGGGCTCCCCACGAGATCACCGCCGTCCTCGACGGCGACCGCCTGGCGCACTGGGCGCCCGACTTCCCCGCCGAGGGTGACCACGTCATCGCCGGGCTCCTCGCCAACCAGGCGGACGGGTACGGCCACCGCCTGATCGTCGAGCGGGAGAGCGGCCTGGTGGTCGGTTCCATCGGCCTGTTCTGGCCGCCGAACGAGGGCGCCCTCGAAATCGGCTACGGCGTCGTGCCCTCACGGCGTGGCCGGGGCTACGCCTCCGAGGCGACCCGGGCCATGGTGGAGTTCGCCCTCGGCCTGCCCGGTGTCCACACGGTCCACGCCGACGTGGAGCCCTCCAACCCGGCCTCGGTCCGCGTGCTGGAGAAGGCCGGGCTGCGTCCCGTCATGGTCCGCTACGCCCGGTGATCAGTGAGAGGCCGCGGGCCTGATCGCGGTGTGCGCGAAGGGGACCGCGGCCTCGATCTGGGAGGCGATCCTGATCAGCAGGTCCTCCCTGCCCGCCGCCGCGACCAGTTGGACGCCGACCGGCAGCCCCTGGGCGGTCCGGTGCAGCGGCAGGGAGATCGCGGGCTGGCCGGTCGCGTTGACCGGCGAGCTGAAGGCGACCGCCCGGTTCGTACGGCCCCGCGCCATGCTGACGTCGCCCGAGGGCAGCCAGCCGAGCGGGAACGGCGCGACCCCGAGGGACGGCGTCAGCAGCAGGTCGAAGGACTCCCACCACGCGGCCATCCTGCGCCGGAAACCATCGATCCAGTCGCGCGAGGCCACGTAGTCGACAGCGCTCAGCCCGCGTCCCGTCGCCCCGAGGATGCGGTTGCGCTCCTCGACCTCGTCGAGATCGACCGGCTTGCCACGCCAGCGCCCGATGTCCTCAAGGTCGGCCGCCACGTGGACCGCGACGACCGTGCCGAAGTGCAGCGCGAAGTCCTCCTCGCCGAGCGCCCCCGGCCCTCCCGGCTCGACGTCGTGCCCGAGCGCCTCAAGCAGCCCGGCCGCCCCGGTCACGGCCGCCGTCAGGTCGGGATCGGTCTCGCCCGGACGCCCCGGATGCTCGCTGAGAAAACCGATCCGCAGCCGCCCCGGGTCGGCCCCGACCTCCCGCGCCAGGCTCCGTGGCCAGGCGGGCGCGCCGTACGGGTCGCCCGGCATCGTTCCGGCGATCACGTCGAGGGTCGCCGCGCTGTCCCTGACCGTACGGCAGAGCATGCCCGAGACCGAGAAGCCCGCCCAGGCCTCTCCCGTGGACGGCCCGTAGCTCACCCGGCCCCGGCTCGGCTTGAGCCCGACCAGCCCGCACAGGCTCGCCGGAATGCGGATCGACCCGCCGCCGTCACCGCCCGCGGCCACCGGGACCATGCCGGAGGCGACCGCCGCCGCGGAGCCGCCACTCGACCCTCCCGGGCTGTAGCGGACGTCGTAGGGATTGCGCGTCGGCCCGAAGGCCCTCGGCTCCGTGGTGATCGCGGTGCCGAACTCGGGGGTGTTCGTCCTGCCGAGCACCACGAACCCCGCCGCGCGCAGCTTGGCCAGGCCGTACCCGTCCCGCGCCACCTCGACGCCGTCGAGCACCCGCGAGCCCGCCCGGTACGGCTCGCCCGCCATGCTCCAGCCGAGGTCCTTCACCAGGGTCGGCACCCCGAGGAAGGGCGCGTCCCCCGCGAGGCCGTCGATCTCCGCGAGCGCCCGCTCGAACCTGCGGTGGACGACCGCGTTGATCTCCCCGTCGTGTGCCTCGATCCGCGCGATGGCCGCCTCGGCCAGCTCTCTCGGTGAGACCTTCCCCGCGCGCACCGCCTCCGCCTGACCGACCGCGTCGAGGTCAAACAGGTCGTCCAACGTCTCACCACTCCTCGCCAGATCGCCCCCCTGGGCCGTGGCCCACATCCTTACCGATCGGAACGTGAAACGCGGTCCCACGGGCGAATCTTCGCGAGGGTTCCATTACCCCCCCGTGACAATCTGTTAGATGTTAGAACGTTTATGTGACGAAAAACCGGCGCGCGAAACGACGACACGCACTTCTGGGTACGGCGGTGCTGGCGACCTGTGTGGCCGCCCCGGTGGCGGGGGGAACCGTCGGGGCGTTCGCCGGTGTCCAGGACACTCCCGGCCAATGTCAGGCGGCCACCCGGAACGGGACACAGGAATGCGCCCCGCCGTACGACACACCTCCGGTCGAGGAGACAACGCCCCCAGCCCCGTCACCCGCCATCGTGGCCAGACCGGAGCCCCGGCAGGAGACCAGCCCCGAAGCCCCCGCAGCCCCCGCAGCCAAGGTGCAGGCCGAGGCCGAAGCCGCGGTCGAGTCTCCACCAGAGACCCCGCTCAAGGCCGCGGTAGAGGCTCCAGCCAGCGCTTCGGACACTGCTTCGGACAGCGCCTCGGATGGGGCTCCGAACAGTGCTCAGGACGAGGCTTCTGGTGGAGCTTCTGACGAGGTGGGCGTCGGGGTCAGGATCGGGCCGCGGTCCTGTGGGGACGGTCTGCTGGGGCCGCTGCTCGGCCTGGTCCCGCACTGCGACCCGCTCTCCAAGGCCGTGAAGCCCATCCTCTGCCTGCCGGTCGTCTCGATCCTGCTCGGCTGTCACCACCCCCACCCCCCCCCCACCCCGGAGCCCGAACCCCCGACTCCAACACCCACTCCCACACCGACGCCGACGCCGACGCCGACCGAGACGCCCTCCCCGACCCCCACCGAGACACCGACCCCCACCCCGACGCCGTCCCAGACGTCCGAGCCGCCCCCCGAGACCCCGGCCCCGACGCCTCCCTCGCCCCCGGAGTCACCCGCCCCAACGCCTCCGAGACCCCCGAGGCCGGTGCCCCCGCCGCCGCCCGTGGCGGTCTCGCCCGTCGCCGTCGTCCCGGCACCCCCGACCCGCTCACCGAGCCCATCCCCGACGCCCACACCGTCTCCCACCGCGTCGCCGAGCCCGCCGAGCGGGGTTCTCGGGATGCGGCACCAGCGAATCCAGGACCGCTTCGCCGAACGGCGTCAGGGAACCGACCGCAGGCTGGTCATCCTGGTGCTCTTCACCGGCGTGATCTCGGTCACCGCGGTCGCCCTGCTCAAGCGCAGACCCCGCAGATAACGCATGAGGCCCGGTGGCGATTGGTCGCCACCGGGCCTCGTCGCGCGCGCACTCACCCCGCGGGCAGCTTCGGGGGGAACTGGGCGTCGATCTGGTCGTACTGCTGCTGCACGGCCACGAAGTCGTCGGGCCCGACCGCGCCGGGGCCGGTGAACGGATGGCCGGTCACCATGATGAAGCCGACGCCGACGACGACCACGCCGACCCTGACCATGTCCCCGATGATCGACGCGCCCGTCGGCCTGGTCCCGACCGTCCAGGGAAGCACGACGACCAGCAGCCCGGAGACGAGCATGGAGATCACGAAGATGCTCTCAAGCCCGGTGTTGGCGTCGTCGGACCGTACGGCACGGGAGTGGAAGACGTCGGAGATGTGGCTGATGGCGTCCTGCTGGAGGACCTTGCCCGCGTCGTCGGCGGGCTTGAGCCGAAGCACCTCGGCGCGCATGTTCTCAAGCAGCTTCGTGGGGACCGGGGACATCTCGCCGTGGGCCATGAGCGGCCAGTCGAGGGAGACGCTCTTGGCGGAGTACTCCCTGATCTGGGACCGGATCGGCCCGGCCTCGGGGATCGGCGCGACCGACCAGTACAGCTCGCTGAGCGCCTCGGTCTCCGCCTGGACGTCGGTCTGCGAGGTCGAGATCGCGTCCCGGCAGAGCACGACGGCGTAGGCCAGGACGAGCAGGTAGATGGCGAGGGAGAGGTTGGCGGCGAAGTCGATCGACGCCGAGCCGTTGTCCTCTCCCGCGTGCCCCCTCCTTCTGAGGACGAGAAGCGCGATCAGCGTGATCGCGACGGCGACTACCACCAGCACGCTTATCCAGCCCATGGAACTCCCTCGGATCAGCCAAGAATGTAACTACTGAGGGTAATCTTTTCATTACGCAAATGCCCACGGTTCCGCCACAGTTCCCTCACGAAGTTGGCGATCCCGGATGAGCCGGTACGGCGGGCACGCTTTTCCCGTCCGTTCCGGCGATCTTCCCTCTTACGGGACGGTGGGACAGGCTTTCGGGAACACGGATACTTTGTCCCGTTTATTGACATTCGGCCTGTTCAGCGGGGCGCACGGTGATCGCCAGGGCGGGGCAAATTTCGCGATGTTCGAGGGTCGCCGAGGTTCCGGCGTGGGATTGATCCTTCTTGTGGAAGGGCTTCCGCGACAAGGGATAAAAAATGGGGATACGTCCCTGTAGACGGAGAGCGGCCCGGCTTACGGCGGGAGCACTTCTGGCTCTGCAGATCTCGTTCATCGCCCTGGCCTCGGACGGCAACGCCGAGATCGGGACCGCCAACTCACCGGCCGCCGTCATGATCGTGGACCCGCCTGTCGTGTCCGCGCGGGTGGCGAGGGCCGGACTCTACGACCTCGGCGTCCTGGAGACCGCCAGGCACTACACCCGCGACCTGTACCGACGGTCCGTCGCCCTGCGCGAGGCCGTCGATCTCGACACGGGACTGTGGGAGCGGGAGGGTCTGAGCGAGCCCCAGCGACCCGTGGGCGAGTCCCGGGTCAGGAAGAGCCAGGTCCAGACGAGCGCCAGAACGGCACACCGCCTGCCCTCGGTACGGATGGCCCACACCCAGGCCGCGCAACTGCTGAAGCAGGCCGGGCTCGGCTGGAAGTCCTCCGGCCGGTGCACCAGCCGGGGCAACGGACGCTGCACGTCCCTTGAGGCCGTCAGGACCGAGACGGTGAACAGGGTGATCGACCTGAAGCGCGAGAGCAAGTGTCCCGTCGTCATCACCGGCGGCACCGAGGTCGGCCACGCCCCCGGTCTCTACAGCCACTACGGGGGCTACAAGCTGGACATCAAGCCCAACCAGTGCATCAGCCGCTACATCAAGAGCGAGTTTCCCTACCAGCGGACCAGGGGTGACGGCGCCCCGCTCTACGGGGACTCACAGACCGTCTACGCCAGGGAGTCCAACCACTGGGACATCCTCTTCCGCTGAAACCCGCTGAGGCCCGTTGAGGCCCGTTGAAACCGCTCCGGGCGGGCCGTACGACGACGACCCGCCCGGAAACAGAGGCATGAGCTACGCGAGTTCGGCCACGACCAGTTCGGCGATCTCCGCCGCGTTCAGGGCCGCGCCCTTGCGAAGGTTGTCGCCGCAGACGAACAGGTCGAGGGTGTTGAGGAAGTCGAGCGCCTGACGGATCCGGCCCACGTAGGTCGGGTCGGTGCCCACGACGTCGAGAGGGGTCGGGAACACACCGTTGGCCGGGTCGTCCATGACGACCACCGTCGGCGCCGCCTCCAGGATGCGGTGCGCGTCGGCGACGGTGATCTCCCGCTCGAAGGTCGCGTGCACGGCCAGCGAGTGGGTCGTGATCACCGGAACGCGGACGCAGGTCGCGGAGACCCGAAGGTCGTCGATGCCGAGGATCTTCCTGGACTCGTTGCGGAGCTTGATCTCCTCGGAGGCCCAGCCGCCGTCCTTGAGCGAGCCCGCCCACGGCACGACGTTGAACGCGATCGGCGCCGGGAAGGGAGACTCCTCGTCGCCGAGCTTGTTCTGCAGGACCTTGCGCACGTCGCCGACGCTCTGGCCGACCGTCCTGTCACCGGCGAGCGCCTCGACCTCGTCGTAGAGACGCCCGGAACCCGCCACACCAGCACCGGAGACGGCCTGGTAGGAGGCGACGACCAGCTCGCGCAGGCCGTACTCGGAGTGGAGGGCGCCCATCGCGGCCATCATCGACAGCGTGGTGCAGTTGGGGGTCGAGATGATGCCCAGCGGGCGGTTGCGCGCGGCCTGCGGGTTGACCTCGGGCACGACCAGCGGCACCTCGGGGTTCATCCTGAACGTGCCGGACTTGTCGATGGCGACCGCGCCGCGCTCGGCGGCGATCGGCACCCACACGGCGGAGACCTCGTCGGGCACGTCGAAGATCGCGATGTCGACGCCGTCGAAGACCTCGGCGGTCAGTTCCTGGACGACCAGGTCCTCACCGCGGACCCGCAGGACCTTGCCCGCGGACCGGGCGGACGCGACGAGCTTGATCTCGCCGTAGATGTCCTCCCGGTTGGAGATGATGTCGCGCATGACGGTGCCGACGGCACCGGTCGCGCCGATCAGAGCGAGGGTGGGCTTGCGGCTCATCGGCCGGTACCTCCGTAGATCACAGCTTCAACCTGGTCGGCGTCGAGATTGAACGCGCGGTGGGCGGCGCTGACCGCCGAGTCCACCTCGTCCTGTCCGACGATCACCGAGATGCGGATCTCCGAGGTGGAGATCATCTCGATGTTGACCCCCGCGTCCGCGAGGGCGGCGAAGAACGTCGCGGTGACGCCGGGGTGCGAGCGCATGCCCGCGCCGATCAGCGACACCTTTCCGATCTGGTCGTCGAACAGCAGCGTCTCGAAGCCGATGTTCTGCTGGATCTTCTTCAGTGCGGTCAGGGCCGTGGAGCCGTCGCTCGTGGGCAGCGTGAAGGAGATGTCCGTCCGACCGGTCGCGGCAGCCGACACGTTCTGCACGATCATGTCGATGTTGACCTCGGCGTCGGCCAGCGTTTTGAAGATCGTGGCAGCCTCGCCAACCTTGTCGGGAACCCCGACAACGGTGATCTTGGCCTCGCTCCGGTCGTGCGCGACGCCGGAGATGATCGGCTGCTCCATCTGTGTTCCTTCACTGTCGGGGTCGGAGGAGACCCACGTGCCTTCCTTGGTGCTGAACGAGCTTCTTACGTGAATCGGCAGGTCGAAGCGGCGGGCGTACTCGACGCAGCGCAGATGCAGGATCTTGGCGCCGCAGGCCGCCATCTCCATCATCTCCTCGTAGGAGATCCTGGGGATCTTGCGGGCGACCGGGACGATGCGCGGGTCCGCGGTGAAGACCCCGTCCACGTCGGTGTAGATCTCGCACACGTCGGCCTCAAGGGCTGCGGCGAGCGCGACGGCCGTGGTGTCCGAACCGCCCCTGCCGAGCGTGGTGATGTCCTTGGTGTCCTGGGAGACCCCCTGGAACCCGGCCACGATCGCCACCTGACCGTCGCCGACGGCCTCGCGGATCCGGCCGGGCGTCACGTCGATGATGCGGGCGCGGCCGTGCGAGGAGTCGGTGATCACACCGGCCTGGGAGCCGGTGAACGAGCGCGCCTCCTGGCCCAGGTTGGCGATCGCCATCGCCAGCAGCGCCATCGAGATGCGCTCACCCGAGGTGAGGAGCATGTCGAGTTCGCGTCCCGGCGGCAGCGGCGAGACCTGCTGGGCGAGGTCGAGCAACTCGTCGGTCGTGTCGCCCATCGCCGAGACGATCACGACGACGTCGTTGCCGGCTTTTTTCGTCGCGACGATCCGCTGGGCGACCCGCTTGATGCAGGACGCGTCGGCGACGGACGAACCACCGTACTTCTGAACAACGAGCGCCACGAGATGTCTCCGAAGCAATCTAGGGCTGTGGAGCTCTCAGTCTAATGGCGCCCAGGTATCACACTTCTGGTTTGGCCCATTATGTGGACAATCACACCGTTGTGCGCTCTTCGGCGACGTCCAGCCGCGTGTGGGCGACGAGCGCCTGAAGGGCGCGCAGGGCGGCCCCCGCGTGGTTGCCCCAGGTGTTGAAGTAGGAGTACTGCCACCACCACAGCGCCTCAAGAGGACGCCCCGCCTGGTAGTGCCTGAGCCCGTGCAGGAGGTCCGCGGCCACCGCCGTCAGGTCGTCGGACAGCCGGTACGGCGTGACCGAGGTGTCCTTGTAGGGATCGAACACCTCGGCGTAGTCGTCGACCGGACCGAGCCGCTCGGCCAGGGCCGTACGGACGACATCGACGTCCGGGTCCTCGCTCAGGTGCGGCTCCCAGTTGCCGGACAGGATCACGTCCTGACTGGCGCCGAGCTGCGCGCCCGCCGAGCTGACCTGCGCGACCTCGACCAGCAGCAACGGCAGGATGGCGTCGCCGCCCTCGCCGTTCGCCAGCCTGGTCAGGCCGTCGATGTAGTTCTCCGCGTGCCCGGCGACCCGTTCCGCCAGGGCACCCCATGCGTCAGACATCCAGCAGCCTCCTTCCCTCGAACGCGCGGCCCAGGGTAACCTCGTCGGCGTATTCGAGGTCGCCTCCCACGGGCAGCCCGCTGGCCAGTCGTGTGACTCTCAGTCCCATCGGCTTCACCAGACGGGCGAGATAGGTCGCCGTCGCCTCCCCCTCAAGGTTGGGGTCGGTGGCGAGGATCAGCTCGGTGACCTGGCCGTCGGCCAGGCGTGTCATCAGCTCGCGGATGCGCAGGTCGTCGGGGCCGACCCCGTCGATCGGACTGATCGCGCCGCCGAGCACGTGGTAACGCCCGCGGAACTCGCGGGTCTTCTCGATCGCCACGACGTCCTTGGACTCCTCGACCACGCAGATCACGTGGGGATCGCGCCGGGCGTCACGGCAGATCCGGCACTCCTCGTCGGCGGCGACGTTCCCGCAGGTCCGGCAGAAGCGAACCTTGTCCTTGACCTCAAGCAGGGCATGGGCGAGCCGCTTCACGTCGGCGGGCTCTGCGGCCAGCAGGTGGAAGGCGATCCGCTGGGCGCTCTTCGGGCCGACTCCGGGCAGCATGCCCAGCTCGTCGATCAGGTTCTGAACGACCCCCTCGTACATGGCTCAGAACCCGGGTAGCTGACCGAGGCCGCTACCGCCTCCAAGTCCCTGGGCGAGCGGGCCGAGCTTCTCCTGCTGGAGGTCGGCCGCGGCGCGGACCGCGTCCCTGATCGCCGCGATGACAAGGTCGGCGATGGTGTCGGCCGTGTCCTGGGGATCGCCGGGATCGACGGCCTCGGGGCTGATCCGCAGTTCGAGCAGCTCACCGCCGCCGTTGACCGTGGCGACGACCAGTCCGCCGCCCGCCGAGCCCTCGACCTGGGCGTCGTTCAGCTCCTGTTGAGCGCTCACAAGCTGCTGCTGCATGAGCTGTGCCTGCTCCAGCAGTTGCTGCAGGTTGACATCCCCTGGGTTCACCGTCGTTGTGCTCCTCGTCCGTGACGTCAGTCGTCACGAGCCTACGGGGTCGGAGGCGGGTGTTGTACTGGCGCATGCCCGTGTTCCCCCCATGTGGTGACTAAACCCGTTCCGTCGGTTCATGACGGTCCTGTCGGGTCCCGGCCCCCCTCCACGACGTCCGGGACCCGACATCACACGCGCCGGAGCGGCCGCACACGGCGGCGTGTGGTGTGAAGGTAACCGACCTCAGGTTGCACACACGTTGCGATCGTTCAATCACCCTTCGCACTCCCTTTTCGCCGAACCGGTTGCGGGCACCCACTCCGACAACCGATGCTTCGGCAATCGGTCTGAATTCCTGGGGAGCCACATGTCCGGCAGCCGCCGGGAATCCGTCCCGGACCCGAACGCCCATTCGGTACGGCTGCGCCGCCTGCACGAGTCCGTGCTGAGCGGCGCCCGACCACCTGACGGGGCCCTTCGCGGCCTGATCTCCGACTCGTGGCGCAGGTCCATGGACGCGGGAGTCGATCCCGAGGCGAGCGCGGCGCCACCCGCCTTCGAGCGGGAGGACCTCGCGGAGGTCCGTTCCCACCACCCCATGGGCGCCCTGCTGCCGCTGGTCTCGGGAACCCTCCTCGACGCCGCCTCGGCGAGCGCGCACATCCTGATGGTCACCGACGAGGAGGGCCGGGTGCTCTGGCGCGACGGCGACCGCCAGGTGATGGGCATGGCCGACGAGGTCGGGCTCGCCGACGGCTTCCACTGGGGCGAGCGGGCGATCGGGACGAACGGCATGGGCACCGCCCTCGCCACCCGGAGCCCCGTCCACGTCTTCTCCGCCGAACACCTGGTCAGGGCGCTGCACCCCTGGTCCTGCTCGGCGGCGCCGATCGTCGATCCCGACAGCGGCGAGGTGATCGGCTGCGTGGACATCAGCGGCACCATGCACGCCCTGCACCCGACGACCGTTGCCCTCGTCGAGACCACGGCCAAGCTGGCGGAGAGCCACCTCGCGCTGCGCATGCGCGAGCGCGACGACCTGTTCCGTACCCGCAACGACGAACACCTGACGGCGCTGCGCGGCGAGCCCGGCGCACTGGTCACCGCGACGGGCCGCGTCGTCGCCTCCGACCGGACCCGCCACTGGGGTGAGCGCGTACGGCTGCCCGCCTCCGGCGACCGGATCGTGCTGCCCGACGGCGAGACCGCGCTGCTGTCCCCGGTCCGCGACGGTTTCCTGTTACGGGTCCTCGGCGGGGCGGACGCGCCCGTGCTGAGCCTGTCCTTCCTCGGCTCCCGGCATCCGACGGCCGACCTCGACGGCGCCCACGTCCCGCTGTCCCCGCGCCACGCCGAGATCCTCACGGTGCTGGCCCTCAACCCCAGGGGCGTGACGGCCGAACAGCTCTCCTTCCACCTGTACGGCGACGCGGGCAACCCGGTGACGGCCCGCGCCGAGATCCACCGCCTGCGCCTGCAACTCGGCCCCGTGGTCGCGGCCAGGCCGTACCGGCTGACCTGTGTGGTGCGGGCCGACTTCCTCGCCCTGCGCCGCCTGCTCGCCGGTGAGGACGCCGCGGCCGTCGCCCGCGCGTACGGCGGGCCGCTGCTGCCCCGCTCCGACGCCCCCGCGGTCCGTGACGAGCGCGAGGAGCTCGAATGCCGGGTCCGCGCCCATCTCCTGACCCGTGGCTCTCCCGACGACCTGTGGGCCTACGCCAACACCGAGGGGGCGAGGGGCGACGTCCACGTCCTGGAGCGGCTCGTCGCCATGCTTCCCCCCGGCGACCACCGCGCGGTGACCGCCGCGATCCGCCTTGCCGCCCTCGGCCCGTTCTGACGGAGCGTCAGGAGTGGTCGATCTCCTCGATGATCCGGCCGCCGAGCTCACGCTGGATGAGGGCTATGCCGGTGAGCGTGTCGATGTCGGCGTCGGTGAGCGGATCGACCTCGTCGGAGCCGGCCGCCCTGCCCGGTACGGTCTCCGGCCAGGCCGTCTTGGAGGCGGCGGCCCTCGGCCCGGTCTGGGCGGCGGCCCTGGCGGCCGAGCGCGCTGCGGCCAGTCCTGGGCTGGGCGGCGGAGGCGAGCCCGGGTCCTCGGGCAGCGGGGCGTCCGGCCACGACTCGTCGGTCGCGGGCGGACTCTGGCGGGGCTGCGCCTGCGGAGCCTGCGGGGCCTGAGGAGCCCGCTGGACCTCCTGGGAAGGCGGCGCCGCGGGCGGGGCCGTACCTCCCGCCGGTCCCGCGGCGGGCCCCGCAGCGGGCGCCTGGGCTGATCCCTGCGCGGGCGCCTGGGGGGCCGTCTGAGGGGGCTCGTGGCGCGGTGGGACGGGCGGCGGAGCCTGCGGGCGGGGAGCGGCGGGGGCGGGTGAGCCGCCGACGACGGCCTCGACCTTCCAGTTGCCGCCGAGCACGTCCTGCAGCGCCGCCGCGACCACCACGTCCTTGCCGCCGCCGACGAAGTTGCGCATCGCGCCGACCTGGGCGAAGCCCAGCGTGACGACCCTGCCCTCGACCCCGACGACCTGGGCGTTGGTGTTGACGTTCGCCCAGACGACGATGCTGCGCTGCTTGAGGACCGCGAGCACCTGCGGCCAGGCCTGCTGCACCCCCGCCGCGTCGGCCCCCAGGGCTCCCACCGGCCCCGCGGAAGGAGCCACGACCGGAGTCTCCGCCTGGGGCGCGGTTTGGGCTCCCGGCCGCGTGGGAGCGGGCCAGTCGTCGTCCTTACCCCGATCAGGTACGGCTGCCGCGGGCGCCGCCTGGACCGGAGCAGCCTGCGTGGGAGCCGGGGTCTGGACGACGACCGCGGGGGCCGGTGCGGGCGCGGGCGTGGGCGCCGCCTGGACCACCGTGACCCCGCCGCGTTCAAGCCGTTCGAGCCGGGTCAGCAGCGCTGTCTCGTCCCGGGAGACCCCGGGCAGCAGCGTCCTGGCGCACATCAGCTCAAGCAGCAGCCGGGGCGAGGCCGCCCCGCGCATCTCGGTCAGCCCCTCGTTGAAGATCTCCGCCGCGCGGGTCAGCTCGGCCGGCCCCATCGAGGACGCCTGCTGCTGGAGCCGTTCCAGCTCGTCACCGGGACGGTCGAGCAGCCCGCTGGTCGCGGCCTCTGGCACGTTCGCCAGGATCACCAGGTCACGGAAGCGCTCCAGCAGGTCCATCGCGAACCTGCGAGGGTCGTGACCGCCCTCGATCACCCGGTTCACGGCCTGGAAGACCTTCGCCCCATCGCGGGCCGCGAACGCGGAGACCATGTCGTCGAGCAGGTCGCCATCGGTGTAGCCGAGCAGGGAGACCGCACGGGCGTAGGTGATGCCCGCCTCGTCGGAGCCGGCGAAAAGCTGGTCCAGGATCGACAGCGAGTCACGGGCCGACCCGGCGCCCGCCCTGACCACCAGCGGCAGCGCGGCGGGCTCGAACGGGACGTTCTCCGAGGTGAGGATCTCCTCCATGAGCGTGCGCAGCGAGGCGGACGGGATCAGCCGGAAGGGATAGTGGTGGGTGCGGGACTTGATCGTCCCGATGACCTTCTCCGGCTCGGTGGTCGCGAAGACGAACTTCAGGTGCGGCGGAGGCTCCTCGACGAGCTTGAGCAGCGCGTTGAACCCCTCGCGGGTCACCATGTGCGCCTCGTCGATGATGTAGATCTTGAAGCGCGCGGAGACGGGTGCGAAGAAAGCTCGTTCCCGCAGGTCGCGGGCGTCGTCCACACCACCGTGCGAGGCGGCGTCGATCTCGATGACGTCGAGGTGGCCGGGCCCCGTCGGCGCCAGCGCCACGCACGACTCGCACTCTCCGCAGGGATCGGGGGTCGGCCCCTTCTCGCAGTTCAGCGAACGGGCCAGGATGCGCGCGCTGGAGGTCTTGCCGCAGCCCCTGGGGCCGCTGAACAGATAGGCGTGGTTGATCCGGCCGCTTCGCAGCGCCTGCCGCAGCGGCTCGGTGACGTGCTCCTGGCCCTTGACCTCGGCGAAGGTCCCGGGCCGGTACTTGCGGTACAGCGCAAGACTCATGCGACGATCCCACCTGCGAGGGAGCCTGCAACGAAGAGACCCCTCGCACACCCGCCAGAGCCTGCTTATCCTTGCTGCCTTCCGACCCTGGGGAGGTTCACAGGATGACGCCGCGCGAGGGGTCCTGGCACAGTCTAGCCTCTGCGGCGAGTGCTCGGCGTCCCGAACGCCCACCGAAGAACATGCCTCGAATATGTGGTCAACGCACTGCCGAAAGTTCGGTAAGCTTCTCCACGGAGGATTCGCCTAGTTGGCCTAGGGCGCACGCTTGGAAAGCGTGTTGGGGGCAACCCCTCAGGAGTTCGAATCTCCTATCCTCCGCGCTTGGTTGAGCAGCAGAAGCGAAGGGCCCGGACTATCCACCCGGGCCCTTCGTGCTGTCCGGCCCCTGTAGTGCTCAGTCGCCACGGGAGGTGCCGAGCCGTACGGTCGTGGTGGTGGTCGAGCCGTCGGGGTTGAGGAGCTCCACCTTGGCGGAGTCGCCGGGCCTGTGGGCGGCGAGCGCGCGGGCGAGGTCCTGCGCGGTCAGGACCGGCGTGTCGTCGAGTGCGACGATCACGTTGCCCGGCCTGAGCGCTGTCTGCGTCCCGCCTCCCCGGCCCGGCTCCTGGGCCGTCCGCATGACCCCGACGCCGGTCGGCCTGCCGTGCCGGTCGACCACGGTCTGCGCCATGACGCCGAGGCCCGCCTGGTCGGCGTCGGTGACCTCGCCCTTCTCGACGAGCTGGCGGACGACGCGGCTCACGGTGTTGGACGGGATGGCGAAGCCGATGCCGGGGAGGACGCTGCCCGTCTCGACGCTCACCAGGTCGGCGACCAGCACGCCGACGACCTGACCCGCGAGATCGACCAGGGCGCCGCCGCTGTTGCCCGGGTTGATCGCGGCCGAGGTCTGGATGAGGCCGGTCGCGGTCGGGGCCACGGTCTCGTGTCCTTCCGCCGAGAACTGGACGGTCCTGTTCAGCCCGGAGACGATGCCGTCGGTCACGCTGCCCGACAGGCCGAGCGGGTTGCCCATGGCCAGCACGATCTGGCCGATGGCGAGCTGGTCGGAGTTCCCGAACCCGGTGGGGACGAGGCCCGACGCGTCGTCCACCTTGATCACAGCCAGGTCCCCCGGCTTGTAGGTCCCGACGAGCCTGGCCGTACGGGGAGCGCCGCCGGTGGCGAGCATGACCTCGAACCGCTTGGCGTCACCGACCACGTGGGCGTTGGTCACGATGTGTCCGAGGGTGTCGTAGACGATGCCCGACCCCTCGCTGATCTCCTTGCCCGACTGCGAGGTGATCTGCACGACGGACGGCAGCACCCTGGCGATGCCCCTGCGGTAGTCGGCCTCCAGCGTCAGCGGACCCCTCGCCGCGGGGACGGCCACGGCGGATCCGCTGCCGAGGGGACCGGTTTCGAGGTCCGCCTTGTTGGGTGGCCGCGGGTCGGCACCCGGACCGCTGCCGAGGACCACGGCCATCACAAAGAGCACATTGGTGATTACCATCCGCGTTTGCCACATGTGACGATATTTCCCTCGTCGGCGGTGAAAAGCTGCAGGTGGGGGATATATTTCGTGCAAGTCGATGCCGCCGAGCCCGCCGCCGGGACGCGGAGCCGTACCCGAGGCATGTCCGGGCCCGTGGAGGGCAGTTGGGGGTCCAAGCGGATCGAAGGGACGTCTGCGATGGATTTCAGGGACGACGCCCGGCTGGACAGCTCACAGGTGGAGAGCGGCGGCCGTAGAGGGATCCCCGGCGGTGGTCTCGCGGTCGGCGGGGGCGCGGCCGGGATCATCGCGCTCATCGTGGCTCTGGTGTTCGGCATCGACCCCGGCGGCATCGTCGGCGGGAGCGACCCCGCCCCGGTCGGGCCGGGAACCGACCTGGCGGCCAAGTGCAAGACGGGCCAGGACGCCGACCAGAACGAGGAGTGCCGGGTGGTCGGGGTGGTCAACAGCATCCAGGACTACTGGCCGACGGTCGTGCAGGGCTACCAGCCGGCCAAGACGGTGATGTTCTCCGGCCAGGTGAACACCGCCTGCGGCGCGGCCGACGCCTCGGTCGGCCCGTTCTACTGCCCGGCCGACCAGAAGGTCTATCTCGACCTGAGTTTCTTCGACGAACTGCGCACCCGTTTCGGAGCGGAAGGCGGTCCGTTCGCCCAGGCGTACGTCATCGGGCACGAGTACGGCCACCACGTGCAGAACCTCCTGGGCACCAACGCCAAGGCCCAGGGCGACCGGCAGGGAGCGCAGAGCGGCTCGGTCAGGCTTGAGCTGCAGGCCGACTGCTACTCCGGCGCGTGGGCGAAGAACGCCTACAAGACAGGCCTGTTCGAGAAGCCTTTCACCCAGCAGGACATCCAGCAGGCCCTGAGCGCCGCCTCCGCGGTGGGGGACGACAGCATCCAGGAACGCACCCAGGGCCGGGTGAATCCGGACGCCTTCACCCATGGAACGTCGGCGCAGCGTGTCAAGTGGTTCACCACCGGTTACGAGTCCGGGGACCCCAACCGCTGCGACACCTTCTCGGGAAGCATCTGAGGCCGTCGCTGACCTGGGAGAAGGGCAGCCCGGCAGGCAAAGAGTCCGAATCTCTCATAAACTACGTACTGTGATCTTCAAGCTGGTCAGTGATGGACGGCCCTACCCCGAGCACGGTCTCTCGCATCGCGAGTGGGCGCAGATACCGCCGCGGCAGGTCCGCCTCGACACGTTGATCACCACGAAGACGGTGCTCGACCTGCACTCGCTGCTCGCCAAGGACTCGACCTTCTACGGCGACCTGTTCCCGCACGTGGTCCAGTGGCGCGGCGAGCTCTATCTGGAGGACGGCCTGCACCGGGCCCTGCGCTCGGCCCTGCACCAACGCTCGATCCTGCACGCCCGCGTCCTCGAACTCCCCGAGGACTGAGGACACGAAGAAGGGCTCCCGGCGAACCGGGAGCCCTTCTGACTTCGTGGCGGTGGAGGTGGGATTTGAACCCACGGATAGGTTGCCCCATCACACGCTTTCGAGGCGTGCGCCCTCGGCCACTAGGCGACTCCACCGCCGAGCAGCTTACCGGATATCCGCTATTGCTCGCGCATCCGGCGAGAGGCGAAGAACTCGGTGAGGACCGTGGCACACTCCTCGGCCAGCACCCCCATGACAACCTCGGGCCTGTGGTTGAGACGGCGGTCCCTCAGCACGTCCCACAGCGAGCCCGCCGCGCCCCCCTTGGGATCGACGGCGCCGTAGACGACCCGGTCCACCCTGGCCAGCACCGCGGCCCCCGCGCACATCGTGCACGGCTCAAGGGTGACAACCAGCGTGCAGCCGGTCAGCCGCCACTCGCCACGGGCCAGGGCGGCCCGCCGCAGGGCCAGGACCTCGGCGTGCGCGGTCGGGTCGGCCAGGGACTCACGGTCGTTGCCCGCCTCGGCCAGCACGGTCCCGTCACCGTCGAGGACGACCGCGCCGATCGGCACCTCGCCCCTGGCGCCCGCCTCCGCGGCCTGACGCAGGGCCAGCCGCATCCCCGCGGCGTACGCCTGCGAGGTCACCGGAGCCGGTCGAGCTCGTCCGCGAAGGCCAGCCGCTCGGCGATCACCGAGAGCGTGTCCGCGGGGAGCGCGCCCTCCTCCATGCTCAGCTCGACCAGTTCCTCCGGGCTCAGCCCCAGGTCGCTCAGCAGCTCGAAGTCGCCCGCGGGCCGTACACCGAGGTCGGGGGTCTCCTTGTCGGGGGCGACCCCGGCCAGCTCGGTGAACAGCTCGCCGAGCCCGTCCGTCAGGCCCGCCTGGGCGTCGGACAGGAAAGCCCGCGGCTCCCGGTCTCCCTCGTAGCGGACGATGGCGAACCACTCGTCCTCGACCTCGACGCACAGCAGGGCCAGCTCGTCACCGTTGAGCCCCAGACTCTCTTGCACTGCGTCGCCCAGATCATCGGATATCTCCGCGGCGCCGAGATCGACCTCGGCGCCGTTCCATCCGTCCTCGGTGCGGACGAAGGCCGCGGAGAACACACTGCCAGCGGGTTGCCTGGAGGACATTGCCGGTCTCCCGGGGTCAGCCGAACACAGAGTCGATCGCGCGCTCGAAGGGCTCGGAGAATCCCAGACGGGCGGCGATGCTGGACAGCACGTCCTCGGGAAGGAGGTCGATGTCCCCGGAGAGGATGCCGAGCTCCATCTCGTCGAGCCCCAGGTCGGCGAAGATCGAGAGGTCCCCGGCGGGCAGGGCCGTCTCCTCGTCCTGGAGGATCGCGTCCAGTTCGTCCTCGTCGGGCACCGGCACGTCGAGGTATTCCAGCGCCTGCCGCGCGAGGGGGAAGTCCCAGGACGCGGCGATGTCGGAGAGGAAGACCTCCACATGCTCACCGAACACTCGTAACGCCACGAAGAACTCATCCCCAACGGCGACCAGGCCAATCGTCCCGTTGATGCTCGGCTGCTGGCGCAGGGCGTGGATGAGGCCCTCAAGGTCGGAGGTGAGCGCGACGGGAAGCAGCTCCGCCTCCCAGCTGTCGTCCTCGCGATAGACGACGATGGCAAAGTCCAGAGGGTCTTCGTCTGACATGGCCATCCCCACCGGTGCGTTCGCTACGGACGTCAATGCTTTCAGAAGCACCGCGTCGCCGTACGCTTCCGGCGCCAAATTGTGATCCAAATCCGGGTGAGCGGGCGATGTCGCCCCGCTGTCTTGGGCCGGGCCGTCCGGGATAGCGTTGGCCTCCATGGAGACCCTCGTCGTCGAGCACCCGCTGGTGGCGCACAAGCTGACCGCCCTCAGGGACGCGCGCACGGACTCGCCCACCTTCCGGCGCCTGGCCGACGAGCTGGTGACGTTGCTGGCCTACGAGGCGACCCGGCACGTCCGCGTCACGGGCGTGACCGTCGAGACCCCGGTCGCCAAGGCCCGAGGTGTACGGCTGGCGCAGCCGTACCCGCTGGTGGTGCCGATCCTGCGCGCGGGCCTGGGCATGCTGGACGGCATGACCCGGCTGCTGCCGACGGCCGAGGTCGGCTTCCTGGGGATGATCCGCAACGAGGAGACGCTCAAGGCGGAGACCTACGCGACACGGCTGCCCGACGACCTGTCCGGGCGTCAGGTGTACGTGGTCGATCCGATGCTGGCCACGGGGGGCACGCTGGCGGCGGCGATCCGGTTCCTGTTCGACCGCGGCGCCGACGACGTGACCGCGCTGTGCCTGCTGGCCGCCCCCGAGGGGATCGCCCACATGGACGAGGCCTTCGCCGGCAGTGACAGGCCTATCCGCCTGGTGACCGCCGCCCTTGACGAACGGCTGAACGAGCACGGCTACATCGTCCCCGGCCTGGGTGACGCGGGGGACCGCCTCTACGGCGTGGTCTGAAGATCTTCCCGGTGTGGAGGGAGTCGTTACCTCCCCCCTTCGTTACTCAACGTGCTTGAATGGGTACGAGCGGTGACGAGGACATCTCTTCCGTGTTCCCGGCCGGGGGATGGCCGCGGGCACACACCAGGGAGAAACATGAGCGAGCGGACCATCCCGGACCAGGAGCCGGACCCGTACGAGCACGTCAGTGCCGCGTTGCGGAACGAGTTCTCCGAGGTCCACCCGGCGGCCACGGTGACCCGCTGCATCCAGGCGGCGCACTACGGCGCGCTTGAGGTGACCGGCCAGGCCCATCCGGTGCTGGTCGAACGGATCGCCCGCAAGCACCTTGAGGTCCTCGCGCTGGCCGCGAGTGAAGGCGGGTGACGAAAGTCACACCGTCCCGGCCGGGTTCCGTCGCGGAGATCGTGACCCGGTCGTGGAAGTCGCTTTACCTCGCGAATGGCATGGGTAATGTATACGGCGGGTGCAGTGGGTGAGTGGTCGTAGGAGGCCGCAGTGCAGGTCAAGAAGGTTCTGACGTACAGCGCCATTGCTTTTGTGGCGTTCTACCTCTTCACAAGACCGGGTGACGCAGCGAACACAGTTAGGGGCGCCATGGACACCATGTTCAACGCGGCCAATTCTCTGGCCCAATTCGTATCCCATCTGTCATGAGGCTGGTGACCCACGGGGACTCGGCTCCCGCGTCGGTCAACCGCTACCTACTCCCCCACGAGCAACAAGTAATCATGGTACGGCTTCACCCGGCCGTACTGCTTCGCCCCATCGCCGAGGTCTTCGGTGGTCTGATCCTGGCCGGCCTGCTCAGCAGGTGGTTCGGGGGACAGAGTGCCGGGGGCACCGCCCTGGTGATCGTCTGGTGGGCATGGCTCCTCCTTTTGATCCGTTTTGTGTGGAAAGTGGCGGAATGGTCGGTTGAGCATTTCATCGTCACCTCCAAGCGCGTTCTGCTCACCACCGGCCTCATCACGCGCAAGGTGGACATGATGCCGCTCGGCAAGGTGACCGACATGAGCTTCCAGCGCTCACTGCTCGGTCGCATGCTGGGATACGGCGAGTTCGTCCTGGAGTCAGCGGGTCAGGACCAGGCTCTGTCGAGGATCAACTTCATCCCCTATCCGGAGACCATCTACCTAGAGGTCTGTCAGATGCTCTTCCCCGGCGGCAACGATTCGGATGATTAGTGCCCCTATGTCCCGTATGACATAGGGGCCCGAAGAGTCCGCAGGTGGATTCTCTTCACGTGGGGTTACCGATTCGACTGCTTCGTGCAATCATGGCGGGAACATTGACCATCCCCCGCCCTGAGAGATCAGATGCCGAGTCAGGGAACCATCGGTGACCGCGTCCGCGGACTGCGGCTGAGTAGGCGCATGTCTCAGGCCCAGCTGGCAGGGCCTGACCTCTCCGACAGTTATGTCTCCCTCATCGAGTCCGGCAAGCGCACGCCGACCCCCGTGGTCGCGCGTCTTCTCGCCGAACGGCTGGGGTGCACTACCGAGTTCTTGCTGCACGGGATCGAGCCGCGCCAGCGGATCGACACCGAGCTCGGCCTGCGCCACGCAGAGCTTGAGCTGCAGCATGGCGACCCCGGGGTCGCCGCGGAACGGTTCGGCGAGATCGTCAAGGTCGCCGGCGAGGAGAACGCCATGCTGGCCGCGCACGCGCGGCTGGGACGGGCTCGCTCGCTGGAGGCCCAGGACCGAGTCGGACCAGCGGTAGAGGCGTTCGAGCGGCTCCGCCGCGAGGCCGCCGCGCACCCCGAGCGGCTGGCAGACCTTCCTCTGACGGTCGCGCTGAGCCGCTGTTACCAGCGCGCGGGCGACACGCTCCGCGCGCACGATCTGGCCACCTACGCCCTCAGCCAGGTCAACCACCTGGCGTTGACGCAGGGCGAGATCGCGATCGAACTGGCCGCCGCGCTGGTGGAGACCGAGGCTGCCAGGCCCCAGTCTCCGGGCCTGTCGTATGTCAGGCACATCCTGGCGGTCAACGGCGTCCCGTCGGTGGTCAACCGCACCGCCGAGATCCACTCCCTCTGGCAGGCGAGCGTCGCCGCGGCGGAGGGTGAGGACTCGGCACTGGCGGTACGGCTCGCCGACGACGCCATCGCGACCGGCCGACCCGCCCGGATGGCCTTCCGCCTCGCCGGGATCGCACTGGAATGGGCGAGACTCACGGTCTCTCTCGGAACCTCCTCCGAGGAGGTCTACGAGTTGGCCACCGCTGCCAGCGGGGTCTTCGCCACGTTCGACGAGAAGGTCAACGAGTACGCGGGAAGCCTCGTGGTCCTGGCCCGTCTCCAGCTCGGGAGCGGTAACCCGGACGGCGCGGTGAACCTGGCCTCGTCGGCCCTCGACACGCTGTCCGGACAGGCCAGCCCGACCGCCGCAGCCGCGCACCTGGTCCTTGCCCAGGCCGCGCTCTCGCGGGGAGAGGGTGGGGTCCTGCCACGGCTGAACACCGCGGGGGAGCTTCTGCATGCCCTGCGTTCGGAGCGGTCCAATCCTGACCGTGAGGTGGCGCGTGCCTGGCGTGAGCTGGGCGACCTCTACGGCAGGGTCGGCGCGGGAGAGGAACAGACCAACGCGTATCGTAAGGCTCTTGAGGCAGCGGGAGTCCGCGACGCGATGGTGGGAATGACGGTCGATTCGACACTGGTTCGATAAAGCAATCCGCCTCCTCCGGCGCTCCGGATTTGTTTTTCTGCCTCCGGAATAACTAGGGTCTACCAGTCATTGACTCATAGGATGATTGGTTTCTCCGGAGGAGGCGGACTGTGAGTCTGCGTACGGCGCAGCGGGCGTCTCTCGTTGACCAGGTGATCGACCAGCTCAAAGAGCAGATCACGTCGAACTCCTGGAAGATGAACACGAAGATTCCCACCGAGACCGTGCTCGCCGAGCAGCTCGGGGTCGGGCGCAACACCGTGCGGGAGGCCGTGAGAGCGCTCACCCACGCCGGTCTGCTCGAATGCCGACAGGGTGACGGCACCTACGTCCGCGCGACGAGCGAACTCTCCGGTGCCATGCTGCGGCGACTGCGTGCCGCCGAGCAGCTGGAGATCCTGGAGGTACGGCGCGCCCTCGAGGTCGAGGCCGCCAGGCTGGCTGCCACCCGGCGCACCGAGGCCGACATCGCCCACATCGAGGCCGCGCTGGCCAACCGGGAGCAGGCCTGGGAGTCGGGTGAGCCGACCGCCTTCGTCGAGGCGGATCTCGCCTTCCACGTCGCCGTCGTCCAGGCGACCCACAACCTGGTCCTCATCGACCTCTACGAGGACTTCTCCGCCGCCCTGCGGGCCAGCATCACCGCCGCGGGCACCTCGCTCAACAGCACCTACATCCCGCACGACGCCATCGCCCGCGCCATCACGGCCGGCGACGCCGCCGCGGCCGAGCGCGCCGGTCACGCGTGCATGGAGCACATCCTGATCGCCCTCACCGAGGCGCAGGAACTCACCAGTTGATCTTCGGGCGGCCCACGGCAGGTGGGCCGCCGTTTTCCCTCTCCGGGGTCAGACGCCCACGCGCAGGGACATCACGAGGTAGCGGAAGGCCGGTTCCGCGTCTCCCGGCACCTCGGTGATGAGGGCGGGACGGCTGGACGACTGCATGTTGAGCCGTACGAACTCGGTCTCGACACCGCTCAGGCCGTCCAGCAGGAAGTGCGACTGGAAGGCGATCTGGATCTCCTCGCCGGTCAGCTCGGCGTCGAGCACCTCGGTGCCCCGGCCGATGTCGCCACCGCCCGCCTGGATGAGCACCTGGCCGTGACCGAAGGTGAGCCTGATCGCGGTGTTGCGCTCGGCGACCAGCGCGACCCGCTTGATCGCCTCGACGAAGGGGGCGACCCGGATGTCCGCCCTGATCGGCCAGTCGGCGGTCAGGCGGGCGCGGTAGTCGATGAACTGCTCGTCGAGCAGCCGGACCGTGGTGCTCCTGCCGAGGCTCTCGAACCCGGCGAGCCCGTCGCCCAGGCCGATCGAGACCTCTCCGCCGCGCAGTGACTTCGCCACCTCGACGAGCACCCGGGCCGGGACCATCGCGGCGGCCGTGACGTCCGGCTGCTCGGGGCGCCACTCGAACTCCCTGGCCGCGATGCGGTAGCGGTCGGTGGCGGCCATGGTCACCTGCTCGCCCGCGATGTCGACGCGGACGCCGGTCAGCATGGGGAGGGTCTCGTCACGGCTGGCGGCGGGCGCGACCTGGCCGACCGCGCTCGCGAAGACCCCGCCGCCGACCGCCCCGATCTTCCGCGGGATCTCGGGCAGCGTCGGGAAGTCCTCGACGGGCATGGTGAGCAGGCCGAACTCGGCGCTTCCGCAGGTCAGCACCGCCTCCGACCCGTCGGTGACGATCTCGACGGGCTGGGCGGGCAGGCTGCGGGTGATCTCGGCGAGGACGCGGCCGGGGATGAGCACCCTGCCGGGCTCGGCGACGTCGGCCTCGATCGTGGCGCGGGCGGAGACGTCGTAGTCGAAGGCCGACAGCACCAGGTCCTCACCGTCGGCCTTGAGCAACAGGCCGGAGAGCACGGGAACGGCCGGGCGGTTCGGCAGGGCACGAGCGGCCCAGACCACGGCGTCGGCCAGGACATCACGGTTGACCCGGAACTTCACCTGAGCATCCCTTCGTCCCGAACGGCACCACCACATGCGGTGGCCGTACTCCGGAGAACGGTAGCCGTTCCTACCGACAAACCGCTGATACTGACATATCACTCAGTCGGTCGGTGGTCACGCTGCGTTCCCGTGTCCCGGGGTTCAGGAGGCGGGGGTCCAGTCAGGGGTACGGCCCAGCACGGCGAGGACGCGGTCGAAACGCGACGTGGTCCCGTCCACGGGCAGGCCCGGCTGGAAGGCGGCTCCCGGCCTGGTGCGCCGTTCGTCGTCGGGAACCGCCAGGGCGATCGGCCAGGCGGCCTCGACCAGGTCCGGCTCTGGCCGGTAGTCGACGCCGATGGAGCGGGCCACGTCCCAGGCGTGCACCAGGTAGTCGATGAAGTGGAAGCCGATGGCCCGCGTGGCGGGGAAGACCGGCTTGCCGCCCGGCTCCGGCGGGGCGAACTCGGGCAGCGTGAAGCCCCGTTCGAGCACGCCGTCCTCGGCGAACGCCGCGAGCACCTCCTCGGCCGCCTTGGTGTAGAGCGGGACGGCGTCGCTCCCGAGCGGCTTCACCTTCCAGATCTCCGGGTCGGCTCCCGCGCCCCTGGCGGCGGCGGCGAAGCCGTGGTGCTGGACGGTCATGTGGGCGAGCAGGTCGGCCAGCGTCCATCCCGCGCACGGCGTCGGCCTGCCGAGGTCGTCAACCGTCACCTCGGCCACCACGTCCACGCTGGCCCGCACCGCGCGCCGGTCGAACTCCTGAATGCTCACGAAAGCCCCCTTCGATCCGTTGACGACAGCCTCCATCATCACCGCTGTTCGCCCAAGCGAACCGAAGGGGGCACACGGGCTGGATCAGCCGGCGAGCGTCACCAGGGCGGACAGGTACTTCGTGGTGCCGTTCTCGTCACCCTGGTGCTGGCGGCCGATCATGACCTGGCCGTTGCCCGCCTGCCACGAGTGCTTGCTCTCCTTCAGAGCGCCACTCCACGTCGGAGCGGAGGAGAAGCGCAACTGCTGGCCCTGCCAGAAGAACATGCCCGCGAGGTACTTCGTGGAGCCGTTCTCGTCGCCCGAGTGCCACCTGCCGACGATGGCCTGGTCGTTCGGTGCGACGTAGTGCGACCTGCTCTCCTTCAGGGGGCCGCTCCACAGCCCCAGCACCACGTGCTGGACCGGCTGGTCGTTGACGGTGATCGAGCTGCAGTAGTAGGTGGTGTAGCCGTTCTCGTCACCCGAGTGGGAACGGCCGGTCAGCACCTGGTTGGTGGGGCAGGTGAACCACACCCCGGCCGACTCCTTCACGGTCGAGGTGGTCTTGAGCTGGACCTTGACCGTCACGGCGAGGGTGGTCGGCGCTGCGGACGCGGGGGCCGCGGTCAGGGTCGCCAGTGCGGCCGTCGCGATCGCGACGGGCAAAGCCTTCTTGTACACGTTCATGTTCTCCGGCCTCCGTGGTTGTTCGGTGTGTGCCAAGAGCGCGTGATGACGGCTCAGGCCGTCCCGGGAACGGCGATCACATGGTGGCCGTGGCCGTACCGTGAAGGCGTCCCCCTGCCGGGCGAGTGATCGTCCGTCCTTCGGGGGATTCGACGGCTACGCGCCGAGGCGTTCCACGGTGAAGGCCGTCAGGAAGCCCAGCGTGGTGATGAGGCCGGTGAAGAGATGGGCGCGTTCGAAGGCCTCGGGGATCATCGTGTCGGCGACCATGGTGAGGATCGCCCCTGCGGCCACGGCGGTGATCATCGCGACGGTCGCGGGCGAGGCGTCCCGGAGGGTGAGGTGGCCGACCAGGGCCGCCAGCCCGCTCGCCAGGGCGATGCCACCCCAGACTCCGAAGACGTACGGCGCGCCGCGCCCGGCCCGTTTCATGCCCGCCGCGCTGGAGAGGCCCTCGGGGACGTTGGAGATGAAAACGGCCGCCAGGACGGCGATTCCGACGCCCCTGCCGTCCAGCAGCGACAGGCCGAGCACGACCGACTCGGGGATTCCGTCGAGCAGGGCGCCGACGGCGATGGCCGTGCCGCTGCCCTGAACGTCGCCCTCCGACGGCTGCCGGTCGCCGGAGCGCTTTCGGTGGCGCGCGCCGTACCGGGCCAGGAGCATGTTGGCCGCGACGTAGGCGCAGGCACCGGCGAGGAAGCCGGTCGCCGTGGGGGCGAGTCCTCCTGAGCGTTCTGCCTCGTCGATGAGCTCGAAGGACAGCGCCGAGATCAGCACGCCCGCGCCGAAGGCCATGATCCCGGCGATGATCGCGGCCGGGACCCGTACCAGCCAGGCGACGGCCGCTCCGACGACGAGGGCTCCTCCCGCGGCGGTTCCCCACAGGCCCGCCTGGAGCCACTGCGGCACGGTGGTCTCCCCCTCCCGCGTCGGTGACGACATTTCCCAAGAAAAGGGAATGAACGTCCCAATATTCTCGCGGGTGGGGGAGGGTGCTCAGATACCCCGTACGGCGGCGATGGAGAAGGGGATCTGCGGGGTGCCCTCGCCGAGCGGTCCGCCCTTGTCGAACTGGGAGCGGACCACGTGGAGCGTGCCGTTCCCGAACACCAGCGTCGTCGGGACCTGGAGGGCCTCGTCGGTCAGCCGTCGTTCGACCCGGGCCGCGGAGCCGTTCCCGGTCACCTTCCAGCGGCTGATGACGTTGTCGACGTTGTGGGCGGCCCAGAGCCTGCCGCCCCGCAGTTCGAGCCCGTCGGCGTGCAGCATGTCGCCGCCGGTCAGCGCCACCCTGCGGATCGCGCCCGAGGCGGGGTCGAGGCGGTACAGGTCGGCGCCGGTCATGTCGACGGTCAGCAGGTAGCGGCCCGAGGGGTCGGCGACGATCCCGTTGAGGGTGAATGCGCCGGGCTCGCGTGGGTCGAGGACCTTGTTCAGGTCGAAGCGGGGGGTGAGCGTCGCCCTGCCTCCGGCCGCCCGTGCGAGCTGCTTCGGTGTGACGCGGTAGACCACGGAGCGGACGGAGTCGGTGAGGTAGGCGCTGCCGTCCGGGGTGATGGCGAGGTCGTTGACGAAGGTCGCGCCCTTGCCGGGGACGACGAAGGTGGCCAGCAGGCGTCGGCTGCGCGTGTCGTACACCGAGACCCCGGTCGTGGAGTCGGTGACCCACAGCCGTCCCGCCCGGTCGACCTTGAGGCCGTTGGCGGTGTCACGCCCGTCGGCGCCCGCGGGCAGGAAGACCTTGGCGACCCGGTGGCCCGGCGTCATCTTGAAGACCGTGCCGTCGGTGTAGGACCCGGCGTAGAGGTCGCCGGTGCGGGGATCGACGGCGATGCCCTCGGGGTAGACCCGGTCGCCGGGAAGCTCGTACGCGGTGGAGACCTGGGTTTTCGTGGCCGAGGCGGGCAGGGCGGGGGCGAGCGTCGTGATGAGGAGCGCGGCCGCTACGGCCGTCGAGCGGAGCGGGGACATGGTGCCCTTCTGTTCGTCTGCACATGCTTGACAGTGTCGTACGTGTTGTACGGATGCACACTGTAGTTAGACCTCTAATGGTCGTCAACGCTTTAATGCCGGGGTTGTTACCATGCGTGGATGACCGAGTTGCCTGTCTCCGAGCGCCTTGGCTCCCACCTCAAGCGCGCCGAGCAGGCACTCAGCGCGGCCAAGAACGCCGCGCTGAAGCAGGCGGGACTGACCGTCTCGCAGTACGCGGCGCTGATGCACCTGTCCGCCAACCCCGGCATCTCGGCCGCCGCGCTGGCCAGGGCGTGCGCGGTCACCCCGCCGACGATGAACACCGTGCTCAAGAACCTCCAGGAGCACGGCCTGGTCGAGCGCACCCCGCACGAGTGGCACAGGAACGTCCTGGAGACGCGCATCACCGAGAAGGGCTCACGGGTGCTGGCCGCCGCCGACCCCCGCGCGGTGCGGGTCGAACGGGGACTCGCCGCGGAGTTCACCCCCGAGGAAAGGGAGACACTGGTCGCCCTGCTCGGCCGCTGCGTCACATTCCTCGACGCTTTCCGGACGGCTCCGGACCCCGAGTCATAAAGGGCGGGCCTTTTCCTCCCCGGCGGTCGGCCTTTTCGAGGTTCTCCCAGTTCAGAGCCATGATCTTCCGTGAAAAAGAATTGTTGACGTACGGCGTTGACGAATTTAGTGTTCTGAGTGTTCTCCGGCGAATAATCGACGGTGGCAGGAGTGCCCGCATGGCCATCTCCCCTTCGCCCGTCGCCCTGGATCCCTACGGAAGCGACGTCCCCGGTGAGGTCTCCCGGCTGCGTGCCCTCGGCACCGTGGTCAGGGTCGAGCTTCCCGGTGGCGTGCCCGTCTGGGCCATCACCCGTCACGACCTGCTCAAGCGGGTCATTCTCGATCCCCGGGTCAGCAAGGACCCACGGCGGCACTGGAGCCTGTGGCCGCAGGTCGAGGCACGGCCCGAGTGGGGCTGGCTCAACCTGTGGATCGGCATGCGGAACATGGTCAACGCCTCCGGTCTGGAGCACCGGCGGCTGCGCAACCTCATCGCGCCCAGCTTCACCGCCCGCCGTACCCTCGCCATGCGGCCGACCATCGAGCGGATCGTCGCCGACCTGCTCGACGGCCTCGTCGAACTGCCCGCCGACCAGATCGTCGACCTACGGGTCGTCTACTCCCACCCGCTGCCGCTGAAGGTGATCTGCGAGCTTTTCGGCATTCCCGAGGACATGCGGCCCGAGGTCGCCCGGATCTCCACGGCCTTCGTGGACAGCGCCGCGACCGCCGAGCAGTCGGCCGACACCTCGACCAGGATCAGGACGCTCTTCCCTCGGCTGATCGGGCACAAACGGGAGCATCCGGGCGACGACCTGACCACGGATCTGATCAACGCCCGCTACGAGGACGACCGGCTGAGCGACGACGAACTGCGCGACACGCTGATGGCGCTGCTCGGCGCCGGGCACGAGACCACCGTCGATCTGATCAACAGCACGGTCCACGCCCTGCTCACCCACCCCGGCCAGCTACGCGGGGTCCGGGAGGGGCGGCTCACCTGGGAGGCGGTGATCGAGGAGGTTCTGCGCTGGTCGCCTCCGGTCGCCAACTTCCCGCTGCGGTACGCCACGGAGCCCATCGAGGTGGACGGCGTGGCCATCCCGGCGGGTGACGCCATCCTCGCGACCTATTTCGCCGCGGGCCACGACGCGTGCCAGCACGGCGAGGACGCCGACCGCTTCGACGCGGCCAGACCCCCGGCCGAACACCTGGCCTTCGGCGTCGGCCCACACCACTGCATCGGCGCTCCCCTGGCCCGCCTTGAGGCCGCCATCGCCGTCCCCGCCCTGTTCGACAGCTTCCCCACCCTCACTTTGGCCAGGGAAACCCTGGACCACCTGCCCTCTTTGATCATCCACGGCCTGAGCAAACTGCCGGTCAGGCTGGGTCAGCGGGCGGCGTTCAGATAGGCCAACACGGCGAGGACGCGGCGGTTGTCGTCGTCCGAAGGGGAGAGGCCCAGTTTGGTGAAGATGCCCGCGGTGTGTTTGCCGACCGCGCTCTCGCTGAGGTACAGCCGCTGGGCGATGGCCGCGTTCGAGCGGCCCTCGGCCATCAGTTCGAGCACCTCCCGTTCGCGGGGGGTCAGCGCGCCGAGGGGTTGGTGCCGTGCGGTGCTGGCCAGGAGTTTGGCGATCACCTCGGGGTCCATGACGGTGCCGCCCGAGGCGACCCGCCGTACCGCGTCGATGAACTGCTCGGCGTTGAACACCCGGTCCTTCAGGAGATAGCCGATGGCGCCGGAGCCGTCGGCGAGCAGTTCGCGGGCATAGAGCTGCTCCACGTGCTGGGACAGGACGAGCACGGGCAGGCCGGGTACGGCCCGGCGCGCGGCCAGCGCCGCCTGCAGCCCCTCGTCGGTGAACGTGGGCGGGAGCCGTACGTCCACGACCGCGACGTCGGGGCGCAGGGTGGTCAGGGCGGTGAGCAGTTCCGGGCCCGACTCGACGGCCGCGACGACCTCGAAGTCGTGGGCCTGGAGCAGGTGGACCAGCCCGTCTCTCAGGAGGTAGAGGTCTTCGGCGATGACGACTCTGGGAAGCACCGGTCCCACTTTAGAGGGATGAGCCACAGAGTTCCTGCTTGCGGGAGTAGGCGAGGGGCAGCCCGATGGCCAGGCCGTACAGGGTCATGCCGAGGAAGATGTTGAAGATGATCAGCGGCCACTGCAGTGGCTCGGGCAGGTAGAGCGCGAGGAACCAGCTTCGCTCGTCGGTGCCGACGATCTTGAGGATCATGGCGACGATGCCCTGGGGGAAGAGCGGGAGCCAGCCGAGGCACCAGCCGATCCCGACGACCGCGTACATCCACTTGGGCATGGAGGGCGTGTCCCGCTGGGCCGCGGCCAGTGCGAAGGGCAGGTCGATCGTGGCCGTGGTGGAGCCGCCGGGTGGGCTGTTGAGGGCGAGCACCCCGTCGAAGGCCGCGAGACGGCGTTCGATGCCGCGCAGGCCGCTGCCGCGTGAGGGGTCGGCGCCGCCGGAGCCGTCGTCGGTGACGGTGACGCGCAGTGTCCTGCCCCGGCCACTGATGTCGATCCAGACCCGTTCCGCACCGCCGTGTCTGGCGGCGTTGGTGAGCAGTTCGCTGATCGAGAAGTAGGCGGCCGACTCGACGGGGGCCTCGGGACGTGACTTCAGGTCCACGGTGACCGTGACCTTCAGCGGGCTGTCCAGGGCCAGCGCCCGCACGGCGTCGCCGAGACCCCGTTCCGCCAGGACGGGCGGGTGGATGCCCCTGACCAGGTCGCGCAGTTCGGTGAGGGCGGTCGAGGAGGCCTCGCGCGACTTGGCCAGCAGCGCCTTGGCCGCCTCGGGGTCCTTGTCGACCAGTTCCTCGACGGCGCCGAGGGTCATGCCGATGGCGACGAGCCTGGCCTGGGCGCCGTCGTGCAGGTCGCGTTCGATCCGCCGGAGCTCGGCCGCCTGGGAGTCGGCCGCCTCAAGCCTGACCTGGTCGAGCCGCCTGATCCGACCGGCGAGCACGGACCTGGCGGTCGGCGCGAGCAGCAGTTTGTTCCACCAGCCGTAGAAGCGCAGCAGCCACGGCGTCGCCGCGATGCCGAGGGCGGCGACGGCGACCCCGAGGGGGGCGGCCTGCGGTGCCCAGAGCCAGGGCAGGGCCACGCCGTACCCGATCAGGGCGACGGGAAGCAGCACCAGGCTGCCACCGATGACGGGGTTGAGCACCAGCCAGGCCGCGTCACGCCAGGTCCCGGGGTCGGCGAACATCCACTTCGCCCGGTTGTTCCACTCGGGCCACCACGGTGTCTTGTAGAGCTGGCGCTGGTAGCGGTACCAGCCGTCGGGCTGGGGCCTGACCGGTGGCGGCGGCGGGAGGTACGGCGGGAGCACCTCGGCGCCGAGCCACCTGCCCGTCAGCCTCCTGGCCAGGGCCGTACGCCGCCTGATCAACTTGATCATGGGTGGGAAACAGAAGATCAGCCCGACGATCGTGAACAGGCCGGCGAGCATGCCCAGCATGATCAACCCGACGTCCACCAGGGCCATCGCCCCCATCGCCAGGGTCCAGCCGGTTGTCACCGCGTGTCGCCTCATGGATAAGAGTGTCGGCGATCGGAACCGGACATCCAATGACAACAGCTCCCCTCCGGGGTGGAGGAAACCCCACCTTTGCCCGGCACCCAGACGGCTTCTCCGTTCCCGGTGGGTTTTTCTAGCGTCGTTGGCATGAAGGTGATCGAGGTCAACGGCCTCAGAAAGAAGTACCGTGACCGGTTCGTGGTGGATGACGTGTCGTTCTCCGTCGAGGAGGGCGAGATCTTCGGCGTCCTCGGCCCGAACGGCGCGGGCAAGACGACAACCGTCGAGTGCATAGCCGGCCTGCGCGTCCCGGACGCCGGGACCGTGAAGGTCCTCGGTGGCCTTCACCACGCCGAACTGAAGCAACGGCTCGGCGTCCAACTGCAGAGTTCCGCGATGCCCGCGAAGATCAAGGTGTGGGAGGCGCTGGACCTGTACTCCTCCTTCTACCGGGATCCCGCCGACTGGCACGCGCTGATGGAGCGGGTGGGGCTCACCGACAAGCGGAACACCCCGTACGCCAAGCTCTCCGGTGGCCAGAAGCAGCGCCTTTCGATCGCGCTGGCGCTGGTCGGCAGGCCCAAGGTCGCGATCCTCGACGAGCTGACCACCGGTCTCGACCCGCAGGCCCGTCGTGACACCTGGGAGCTCATCGAGCAGGTCAGGGCGGACGGCGTGACGATCCTGCTGGTCACGCACTTCATGGAGGAGGCCGAACGGCTCTGCGACCGGCTCGCGCTGATCGACGCGGGCAGGCTCGTCGCCGTGGACAGTCCTGCCGGGCTGATCGCCCGGGTCCAGGACTCCCAGCACGTCACCTTCCGCGCCCCCGCCGCCTTCGACACGGCGCTGCTCACCGGTCTGCCCCAGGTCGGTGAGGTACGGCGCGACGGCGCCAGGATCGAGGTCACGGGAAGCGGCGAACTGCTGCTGGCGATCACGACCGCCCTGTCCTCCGCCGGGGTCGTCCCCACGGACCTGCGGGCCGAGCAGGCCACCCTCGACGACGCGTTCCTCGCGCTCACCGGAAGGAAGATCTCCACGTGAACAAGATGATCATTACGGAGGCGAAGCTCTTCCTCCGTGAACCCGCGGGGCCGATCTTCGCGATCCTGCTGCCGCTGGGGCTGCTGCTGGGGCTGGGCAGCATCCCCGGCTTCCGGGAGCCGAGTGCCGAGCTTGGCGGACAGCGGGTGATCGACACCCAGTTGCCGGGCATGATGGTGATTCTGTCCGTGGCGACGATGGCGTTGAGCGCGCTGCCCGCCGTGCTGGTGACCTATCGGGAGAGCGGCGTGCTGCGCCGGTTGTCCACCACGCCGATGCCGCCGCTGCGGCTGCTGGTCGCCCAGGTGATCAACAACGTCGCCGTCGCGGTGCTGGCGGCCGCGCTGCTGGTCGGGCTGGGCAACGTATTCCTGGGGGTGGCCCTGCCGGGGAACCCGCTGGCCTTCGTCGGGGTGTTCCTGCTGGGCAGCGCCTCGGTGTTCGGTCTCGGCCTGCTGATCGCGGCCGTCGCGCCGAGCACCAAGTCGGCGGCGGGGATCGGCTCGCTGCTGATGTTCCCGCTGCTGTTCGTCGCGGGCATGTGGATCCCCCGCGAGATGCTGCCCACCCTCGTGCAGCGGATCGGCGACTTCCTGCCGCTCTCGCCGTTCGCCCAGGCGCTGCGCGACACGTGGGCGGGACACGCGCCGCAGCCGCTGCACCTGGTGGTGATGGCGGCGACCCTGCTGGTCACGGGCGCGCTGTCGGCCCGGCTGTTTCGCTGGGAGTAGTCCAGGTACGGCTCGCGCACGGGGGCGCGGGCCGTGCTTGGGGGCGTGGGTCGGGTCTTTATTTGACCGTTCGTTCCAGATAGGCATAGCCTTCTCCCATGGCGAGGACGAAGGAGTTCGACCCGGACGCCGCCCTTGAGGCGGCTCTCGCGTTGTTCTGGGAGCGCGGCTACGAGGCGACCTCCATGAGCGACCTGGTCGAACGGCTGGGCATCGGCAGGGCGAGCCTGTACGCGACCTTCGGCGGCAAACACGACCTCTACCTGAGGGCGCTGCGGCGCTACGTGGCCAACAGGAACCCCTCGCCGGTCGAACTGCTGTCCCAGCCGGGGGCCGCGCTGCCCGCCGTACGAGGACTGGTCGAGCTCTACACCGAGGACTCGGCCGGTGACCGGCGCGGCTGCATGATCGTGAACGCGGCGGGCGAGCTGCTCCCCGGCGACGAACGGGTCGCGGGGATCGTCGACGCCAACTGGACCGCCCTTGAGACGGCGCTGACCTCGGCGCTCATCAGGGCGCGGGCGCAGGGGGAACTGCCCGCCGACCGCGATCCCGTGGCGCTCGCCCGCTTCCTGCTGGTCTTCCTGCAGGGGGTACGGCTGGTCGCCAAGGGACATTCCTCTGGGGAACGGCTGCGCGACGCGGCCGCCCAGGCACTGAAAATTCTTGACTGATCGTTCTTATATGGAGGGGACATGAGGTTCCGTGACAAGGTCGTCCTGGTCACCGGGGGCGGATCCGGCATCGGCAGGGCCGTCGCCCTCGGCTTCGCCAGGGAGGGCGCCCAGGTGGTCGTCTCCGGCCGTGGCCGCGAGGCCCTCGACCAGACCGTGAAACTGGCCGAGGCCGACGGCGGCCGGATCGCCGCGCTGACCTCGGACGTCTCCGACTCCGCCTCCGTCGCCGCGCTGGTCGGCCAGATCGTCGAGCGGTACGGCAGGCTGGACATCGCGATCAACAACGCCGGGGTGCTGGCCACGGGCAACGTCACCGACCAGCCGGAGGAGGACTTCGCCCGGGTCGTCGACGTCAACCTGACCGGCGTCTTCCTGGCGATGAAGCACGAGATCCCGGCCATGATCGCCGGAGGCGGCGGGGTCATCGTCAACTTCAGCTCGCAGATCGGCGCCCACAAGCGCCTGCCAGGGTTCGGCGCCTACGCCGCCTCGAAGGCCGGGGTGACGGCGCTGACCCGCACCGCCGCGCGGGAGTACATCGACCAGGGCGTGCGGATCAACGCGCTCAGCCCCGGCAGCCACGACACCGCGATGTCCATGCGCCCCGGCGAGACCGAGGCCGACCGGGCGGAGCGCATGAAGGACCAGGTCCCGGCCGGTCGTGTCGGCTCCCTCGACGAGATCACCGGCACGGTCCTGTGGCTGGCCTCCGACGACGCGGGATATGTGATCGGCGCCGACATCGTCGCCGACGGTGGCTCAACCGCCTGAGCGCGCGTCGTAGGTCTCGCGGGCGACGCGGACCTGCTCGATGTTCCCCTCTGCCCACGACTTGATGGCCAGCATGAGGAGCTGGAGATCCCGGCCGAGGTCGGTGAGGGCGTAGTCCACGCGCACCGGGACCGAGGGGGTGACCGACCTGGAGACCAGGCCGTCGCGCTCCAGGCTCCGCAGGGTCTGGGTGAGCATCTTCTGGCTGACGCCCGCGATGATCCTGCCCAGGTCGCTGTAGCGCTTCGGCCCGTCGGACAGGGCGTTCAGGACCAGGCTGACCCACTTGTCGCTGATCGCGTCGAGCAGTTCCCGCGCCGGGCAGGCGGCCAGGAAGGCGTCGTAGGCCTGCCTCGCCTCCTGCCGCTGTTGCGCCGCCGTACGGGTGGACATGGCGCCCCTTCCGGTGCGGTACGCACCTTCGGGTGCGTACTTCCTTTTGGAGAGTAGCACTCCATAGGTTCGTGTCATCGAAACCCCAAGGAGGCGATGATGCGCGCGGTGGTCGTCCGTTCGTTCGGCGGACCGGAAGTGCTGGAGACCGTGGAGGTCCCCGTTCCCGAGACGGGCGTGGGACAGGTGAGGGTCCGCGTCGAGGCGGCGGGCGTCAACCCCGTTGACGTGGCGACCAGGGCGGGAGCCCTCGTCGAGATCGGCCTGGCCGAGCGGCGCGACACGCACGGGATCGGCTGGGACCTCGCCGGGGTCGTCGAGGAGGTCGGCGCCGGGGTCACCGGCTTCGCCCCCGGCGACCGGGTCGCGGGCCTGTCCGACCGGCTCGACCTGTCCCTCGGCGCCTACGCGGAGCGGATCGTGCTGGACGCCGACGCCCTGGCTCTCATCCCGGACAACGTCACGGCGGTTCAGGCGGCCACGCTCCCGCTCAACTCCCTCACCGCCGACCAGGCCCTCGACCTGCTGGACCTGTCCGAGGGACAGACGGTGCTGGTCACCGGCGCCGCGGGGGCCGTCGGCGGTTACGCGGTCGAGCTGGCCGTACTGCGCGGCCTTCGGGTCGTCGCCGTCGCGGGTCAGGCGGACGAGGAACTGGTCCGTGGCTTCGGCGCCGAGTTCTTCGTGCCACGCGGCGCCGAGCTGGGCTCCGCCGTACGGAAACTGGTGCCCGGAGGGGTGGACGGCGCGGTGGACGCGGCAGTGGTCGGCGGAGCGGCGCTCACCGCCGTGCGCAACGGCGGCGCGTTCGTGGCCGTGCTCGACGGGGTGGCTCCCCGCCCGCTGCGCGGCACGCGGGTATCGAACGTGTGGATCCGCGCCGACGGCCCCCGGCTCGCCGAACTCGCGGGACTGGCCGGTGCGGGACGGCTGAGCCTCAGGGTCGCCGACACGCTTCCCCTCGACGAGGCCGCCCAGGCCCACGAACGCCTCGGCAAGGGCGGCCTCCGGGGACGCCTCGTCCTGCTTCCCTGAGGCCTTCCCCGGCGATGGCACAAGCGGGACCCGGCGTGACAACCTTGGACGATGCTGACACTGGCTCACGTGAGCGACATCCACCTCGACGACTCCCCTCGCAGCGTCGAACGAGCCCGAGCCGTCATGCGTCACCTGGACAGCCTGCCCGGCCCGCTTGACGCCGTCGTCGTGACCGGGGACGTCGCCGACCACGGCACGGTCGAGGAGTACGAGATCGCGAAGGAGGCGCTGACCTCACGCCACCCGACCGTGATCTGTCCCGGCAACCACGACTCCCGGGCCGCCTTCCGCAAGGTCCTCCTCGGCCAGGACGGCGACGCCCCGATCAACCAGGTCCTGCGGCTCGACGGCCTCACCCTCGTCCTGTGCGACTCCAGCATCCCCGGACGGCATGACGGCCTGCTGACGGAGGAGACCCTGACCTGGCTCGACGGGGTGCTCGCCGAGTCGCCCGACGTCCCCGCCCTCGTGGGCATGCACCACCCCGCCGTCCCGCTGGGCGTGCCGTACGTGGACGACATCCGGCTTGGCGAACCCGAGCGGCTCGAAGCCGTCCTGCGCCGTCACCCCCGGGTGGTCGCCGTCCTGGCCGGGCACGCCCACACCGCCGCGAGCACCTGGTTCGCCGGTCGTCCCCTACTGGTCGCCCCCGGAGTGATCAACACCGCGCTCCTTCCCACGGAGACCGTGGAACGCCGCCCGCTCGACCCCTCCCAGCCGCCACAGATCGCCCTGCACGTCCTGGACGGCGACCGCCTCACCACGCACTTCCGCCCGATCCTCTAGGGATAGACCTTCTTGTGCTCGGCCAGCATCGTGACGAACTTCTCGATGCGGCGTGCCCTGGTCTCCGGCTTCTTGGCCTCCTGCACCCGGTGCAGCACCGCGTAGCGGTTACGGCTGTCCAGCGTCGCGAAGAACTCCCGCGCGACGGGGTTGCCGGCCAGGGCCAGCTCCAGGTCCTCGGGCACGGTCGCGGTCCGCGACCCGTCGTAGGCCGCCGCCCAGCGGCCGTCCGCCTTCGCGCGCTCGACCTCCAGCAGGCCCGCGGGCCGCATCCTGCCCTGTTCGAGCAGCGCGGCGACCTTGTCGCGGTTGACCTTCGACCACCTGCTCCGCGGCCTGCGCGGGGTGAACCGCTGCAGCCAGTGCGTCGCGTCCAGGCTCTTCTTCTGACCGTCGATCCAGCCGTAGCACAGCGCCACGTCGAGCGCCTGGACGTAGTCCAGCGACTCGACCCCCGGCACCTTCTTGGCGAGTCTGAGCCAGAGCCCTGACGAGGAGTCGTGGTTGGCGACGAGCCACTCCTCGAACTCCTCGGCCGACGGGAAGAAGAGACTCTCCGGGACATCGCTCATCGCGCCAGTCAACCACCCGGGTACGACAGAAACGGCTCAGTGCTCAGTGCGAGGCCATGTCGACGAAGCGGCTGTAGTGCCCCTGGAAGGCCACGGTGACCGTCGCGGTCGGACCGTTACGGTGCTTGGCCACGATCAGGTCAGCCTCCCCAGCCCGCGGCGACTCCCGCTCGTAGGCGTCTTCTCGGTGCAAAAGTATGACCATGTCCGCATCTTGCTCGATCGATCCGGATTCGCGAAGGTCGCTAACCATGGGACGTTTGTCCGTTCGCTGTTCCGGGCCTCGGTTCAGCTGGGAGATCGCGATGACCGGGACCTCAAGCTCCTTGGCGAGGAGCTTGATCGAGCGGGAGATCTCGGAGACCTCGTTCTGGCGGCTCTCGGTCTTCTTGGGCGAGGACATCAGCTGCAGGTAGTCGATGATGACGAAGCGCAGGTCGTTGCGCTGCTTGAGGCGGCGGCACTTGGCCCTGATCTCCATCATCGACATGTTGGGCGAGTCGTCGATGAACAGGGGCGCCTCGGCGACCTCGCCCATCCGTCTTGCCAGTTTCGCCCAGTCGTCGTCGGTCATCGTGCCCGAGCGCATCGCGTGCAGCGCCACCTTGGCCTCGGCGGACAGCAGACGCATCGTGATCTCGTTGCGCGACATCTCCAGGGAGAACACGACGGTGGTCATGCCGTGCCTGATCGCGGCGGACCTGGCGAAGTCGAGGCCGAGCGTGCTGTTGTGGGTGGGGACGCAGGCCCTTCCCGCGAGGTACATGTGGTCGGCGTTGTCCACCTCGACGCACCTGACCGGCACCGAGGGGACCGCGCGCACGTCGACGACGTACCGGACGGACACCTCGGGGAGGTCGATCACGTGGTGGTCGCCGGTGTCGCGCATGGTCGCCCGGTGGCCGAGGCTCAGGGCCAGTTCGAGGACGTCCCCGGCGAGCGGCCCCTCCGTGGCGGCGAAGCGGATCTGCCCGTCGCGGCCCTCCAGCAGACCCGCGAGCAGGGCGCGGCGCTGACCTGTTGAGGCCCGCAGGTAGGCCCCGGGGACGCGCCTGCCCGGGAAACCGGTCCCGCCGAGCGTGAGGCCGAGTTCGTACGGCGGAAGCGGCAGGTCGCGCTCCGGCAGGTCGAACGGCGCCGTGACCGCGACCGCGTGGACCGGCCAGCCGTCCTCGGCGCGGTGCAGGGTGCGGGCGATCTCCTCGGTCGTCACCACGCTCTGCCGGGCAGGGCCGCCGTGGACGACGAGGGCGTGGTCCACGGTCGTCCGCCACTGGTGCAGGGCGTCGGCGACGATCACCGTGCCGTCGCTGAACTCGACCTCGTAGCAGGGGCGGTCACGCAGCACGTCGGTCACCGCGACGACCCGGGTCGGCCTGCCGTCGGCGCCGATGAGGCGGTCGCCCCGGCTGACCTCGCCCATGGTCGTCCAGCCGTCGGGGGTCGGCAGGGGGGTGTCGAGGGCGAGGGCCTTGCCGATGGCGGGCCGGGCGGCCACGACGATCATCTGGCCGGGGTGAAGGCCGTTGGTGAGGCTGTCGAGGTCCTGGAAGCCGGTGGGGACGCCGACCATCTGGCCGCTTCTGCCGCCGATGGCCTCAAGCTCGTCGAGGGCGCCGGGCATGATCTCGGCGAGGGGGACGTAGTCCTCCGAGGTGCGGCGTTCTGTGACCTTGTAGATCTCGGCCTGGGCGCGGTCGACGAGGTCGTCGACCTCCTCGTCCTGCCCGCCGTACCCGAAGGAGACGATGCGGGTGCCGGCCTCGATGAGGCGCCTGAGGATGGCCTGTTCGCGGACGATGCGCGCGTAGTAGCCCGCGTTGGCGGCCGTGGGCACGACGGCGGTCAGCGTGTGGAGGTAGGCGGCGCCTCCGACACGGGCGACCTCGCCGCGTTTCTGCAGCTCACCGAAGATGGTGACGGCGTCGGCCGGGTCGCCTCTGCCGTACAGGTCGGTGATGATGTCGTAGATGAGCTGGTGGGCGGGCCGGTAGAAGTCGTCGGCCCTGAGGACCTCGACGACGTCGGCGATGGCGTCCTTGGACAGGAGCATGCCGCCGAGAACGGACTGTTCGGCCTCGATGTTGTTCGGCGGGGTGCGCTCGAACCCTGGCTCGAAGACCGGTGGCTCCGCGATGCTCACCTCGCACCCCCTCATTCGAACATGGTTTCGCCATCTTAAGGTTTAGCCGACCGGTGTGACAGTCTCGCGCTCCCTGGACGACGTGGCAACGCGGACTGTCGACAGGGGTGTGGATAAGGTGTGCAGTTCTCGCCCAGACATGTGGGCAGCCTGGGGACAGTCCTGTGGATAACCAGGGCAGGTTGTCCACAACACCTTGCCGAGCTGGGAAAACTCCATCCACCGCCTGTGGAGAAAAGAAAGTTGCGGCGACACGCCGAGAGCCTCCTCCGCCGTCCTGTTGGTCCCCCCTGACGAACTTCTCGGTGGTAAGAGACACAATGCAGCTATGCCGCTTACCTCCCCCACGGGTCGCGACCACGACAGGCAGATCCTGCGTCTGGCGATCCCCGCGTTCGGGGCGTTGGTGGCCGAACCCCTGTTCCTGCTGACCGACACCGTCATCGTCAGCCACCTGCCCGCGCCCGCGCTCGGCGCGGTCGGGGTGGCGAGCACGGTGCTCGGCGCGCTGGTCGCCCTGTGCGTCTTCCTCGCCTACGGCACCACGGCCGCGGTCGCGCGTCAGGTCGGCGCGGGCAACACCGCCCAGGCCGTACGGCAGGGCGGCGACGGGCTCTGGCTCGCCGCGGCGGCCGGGGTGGTGATCATCGCCGTGGTCTGGCCACTCGCGCCCTCGCTGGTCGCCCTGGTCGGCGCGGAGGGCGAGCTGGCCCTGCAGGCGGTGACCTACCTGCGGATCAGCCTGCTCGGCGTGCCCGCCATGCTGCTGGTGCTCGCCGGGACCGGCGTGCTGCGGGGCATGCAGGACACCACGACCCCGCTGCTGGTCTCGGTCGGCTCCTTCGCGCTGAACGCGCTACTCAACCTCCTGTTCGTCCTCGGCCTCGGCTGGGGCGTCGCGGGCTCGGCGTGGGGCACGGTGCTGGCCCAGTCGCTGGGCGCCGCCGTCTACCTGGCCCTCGTCTTCGGCCGGTACGGCGCGCCGGTCCGCCCCGACCTCGCGGGCATCAGGGCCGCGGGCACGGCCGGGGTCGCGTTGATCATCCGTACGGCGTGCCTGCAGGTGGTGCTGGCCGTGGCCGCCACGCTGGCCACCCGCATGGGAGAGGAGCAGATCGAGGCCCACACGATCGCCCTGCGGATCTGGACGCTGCTGGCCTTCGCCCTGGACGCCATCGCCATCGCCGGGCAGGCCATCACGGGCCGCACCCTGGGCGCCGGGGACGCCGAGGCGACGCGGGAGGCGACCCGCAGGATGGTCGTGTGGGGGGTCGGCTCCGGCGTGGTGCTCGGGCTGCTGGTCGTGGTGGCCAGGCCGTTCGTGCCGGGGGTCTTCGACGTGAGCGCCCAGACGGCCGAGCACCTGCTCGGCCCGCTACTGGTCGTGGCGCTCCTGCAGCCGGTCGCCGGGGTGGTCTTCGTCCTGGACGGGGTGCTCATCGGCGCCGGTGACCAGCGCTATCTCGCCTGGGCGGGCCTGTGGACGACGCTGGCCTACCTTCCCGTGGCGCTGGCGGTCATCCTGTCGGGCGGCGGTCTGGTCGCGCTGTGGCTGGCGCTGGGGGTGTGGATGGGCGCCCGCTTCCTCGCCCTGGGACTGCGCGCTCGGGGCAGGGCGTGGCTGGTGATCGGTGCGTGATCGGGAGGTGTCCGCCACGTAACCAGGAGACTCTTGTCCCGCGCCGCCCCCTGCGGCACTGTGAACAGTCCGGCAATACGGTTGTCCACCCTCCATGATTGGGACACGTCGTGCCCGAAGGTCACTCCTCGTCGATCGTCCGCCGCCTACCCCCCAGTGAAGCGACAAACCGATGGACCGGCGGTGCGCGTCACGGCCTGCCGAAGGCGTACGGCCCCATGGACCTCGTCGTCATGGGCGTCGGCGTCATGATCGGGGCGGGCATCTTCAGCCTCGCCGGACGCCAGGCGGCCACCATGGCCGGCCCCGGGGTCGTCCTCTCCTTCATGATCGCCGGTATCACCAGCCTGCTCGTCGCCTTCTGTTTCGCCGAGTTATCCTCGGCGCTGCCGACCTCGGGCAGCGCCTACACCTTCACCTACGTCATCTTCGGCGAGGTCTGGGCCTGGGCCGTCGGCTGGGCGCTGGTGCTCGAACTGCTGCTGGCCAGCGCGGGCGTCTCACGCGTCTGGTCGCTGTACGCCTCCCAACTCCTCACCGACCTCGGGATACGTTTCCCCGAGCCCCTGGCCTCGATCACCGGCCGGTCCGAGGGGTTCGACCTGTTCACCCTGTTCATCCTGGTGCTGTTGACGGCCGTGATCACGCTGGGCGCCAGGATCGGCCTGCGGGCCCTGCGGATCATCGTCGCCGCCAAGCTGCTGGCCATCGGCGCGGTCATCGTGGTCGGTGTCACCCACTTCGACCAGCGCAACCTGTCGGCCATCCCGGTTCCCCCGGCCCCCGCGGGCGCCTCCGTCGACGCGCTGCACTCGCCGCTGCTCGGCCTGCTGTTCGGCCAGCCCGGCGCGTTCGGCTGGTTCGGCATCTTCGCCGCCTCGGCGGTCATCACCTTCGCCTACATCGGCTTCGACGTGGTGGCCACGGCCGCGGAGGAGGCGGAGGACGCGCCCCTTTCTGTGCCGAAGGGCATCATCCGCAGCCTGATCGTCACCACGGTCGTCTACATCGCGGTCGCGCTGGTGATGGTCGGCATGATCTCCTACGACAGGATCGACGTCGAAGCGCCGCTCGCCAACGCCTTCCGCGCCGCGGGCGAGGGCTTCATGGTGCACGTCATCAACCTGGGCGCGGTCCTGGGCCTCACCACGGTCGTGCTGGTGCTGCTCGTCGGCCTGACCCGCGTCATGTTCTCCATGGCCAGGGACGGCCTGTTCCCCCGCTCACTGGCCAGGGTCAACCGGCGCTACCACAGCCCGACCCGGGTGACGCTGCTCATCGGCGGCGTGGCGATCCTCCTGGCCGAGTTCGTGCCGGTACTCACGCTCGAACCGCTGGTCGTGATCGGCACCCTGTTCGTCTTCGTGGCCGTGGCCGCGGGAGTCCTCAGGATGCGGCGGACCATGCCCGACCTGCCCAGGGGCTTCCGGGTGCCGTTCTCCCCCTTCGTGCCGGTCGCCTCGATCGCCGCCTGCCTGTGGCTGCTGGTCAACCTCCAGATCGTCACCTGGCTGTACTTCGCCGCCTGGATGGCCGTCGGCCTGCTGGTCTACCTCCTGTACGGCAGGCACAACAGCGTGCTGTCCGGCAACGACCGGGCGACGGCCCCCGTGGGATCCGGCCTTCGAGGAAGGCACAGACGCTGAGGCTCAGATACGCCGGGCGTCGAGCACACTGCGCAGGAACTGCCTGGTCCTGGGCTCCTTGGGGTCGGTGAAGAACTCCTCGGGGGGCGCCTTCTCCAGGAGCACGCCGTTGTCGAGGAAGCAGACGGTGTCGGCGATCTCCCGGCAGAAGCCCATCTCGTGGGTCGTCAGGATCATGGTCATCCCGCTTCCCTTGAGCTCCCTGATGACCCCGAGGACCTCCGCGACCAGCGCCGGGTCGAGCGCGGAGGTCACCTCGTCGAGCAGCATCAGCAGCGGCCTGACGGCCAGGGCCCTGATGATGGCCACCCGCTGCTGCTGGCCGCCGGAGAGCCTGTCGGGATACGCCTTCGCCTTGTCGGCCAGGCCGAACCTCTCCAGCAGCTCAAGGGCCTGCTGCTCGGCCTCTCGCCTGCCGGTCCCGTGCACCTTGCGGGGGGCGAGCGTGATGTTGTCGAGCACGGTCATGTGCGGGAAGAGGTTGAAGGCCTGGAACACGACCCCCATGCGCTTGCGCACGGCGTCGGGATCGACGCGGACGTCGGTGATGTCCCGGCCGTCGAGGTGGATGGCGCCGTCGTCCACGGTCTCCAGCAGGTTCACACAGCGCAGCAGCGTGGACTTGCCCGACCCCGAGGCCCCGACCAGGCAGACGACCTCGTGAGGCCGTACCTCCAGATCGATCCCACGCAGTACGGCATGGCCGTGGTAGCTCTTCCACAGACCCTCGACGGTCAGCAGGCTATGGTCCTTCACTGGCCCCTCCGCCGTTGTGAACGGGCCGCCAGATAGTCGGTGAGGCGGGCCAGCGGGATGGTCAGCAGGATGAACAGCAGCGCCCCGACCAGGTAGGGGGTGTAGTTGAACGTGCTCGCCGCGTGGATCTGGGCCTGGCGCAGCGCTTCGAGCGGGCCGATCGTGGCGACGAGCGCAGTGTCCTTCTGCAGCGAGACGAAGTCGTTGAGCAGCGGCGGCACCACCCGTCGTACGGCCTGCGGCAGCACCACGTGCCGCATGGTGCCGCCGTGGCCGAGCCCAAGAGACCTGGCCGCGGCGATCTGGCTGGGGTGGACGGAGTCGATGCCCGCCCTGAAGACCTCGGCGACGTAGGCCCCGTAGGACAGCGTGAGCGCGATGACGCCCAGCGTCGCCAGGTCCGTCGGCATGCCCTGCAGGCCGAGCGCGGGCAGGCCGAAGCCGACGAGATAGATGACCAGGATCGTCGGCACGCCCCGGAAGATGTCGGTGTAGGCGACCGCGAGGGCCCGCAGCGGGAAGAACACCGGCGACCTGAGGCCGCGGACCAGCGCGACCGACAGGCCGACGAGGAGCACCAGCGGCTCGGCGATCAGGAAGATCTTGACGTTGAGCAGGAACCCGCTCAGCACGTCGGGGAACGCCCTGACGAACTGCTCGGGGTCGAAGAACGTCTCCCGCACCCGCTCCCAGCCGGGCGAGGCGGTGACGCCCCAGACCAGCAGGACGACCACCAGGAGCGTCGAGACGGTCGCGATCGAGCCCGAGCGGATCGAGCGCCGCCTGAGCAGGCGTTCCCGTTCCACCTGCCGGGCGCTCTTCACCCAGCCGGAGGCGTCCGGCGTGGATCGGACGGCCACTACTTCAGCTCCGGAGCGCCCGCCGCCGAGCCGAGCCACTCCTTCTCGATCTTGACCAGTTCACCGGAGTCGGTCAGCCTGCCGATCGCCTCGTTGACGCAGCGCACCAGCGGGCTGCCCTTCTCGAAGACCGCGCCGAAGACCTCGGGCGTGCCGGAGGCCGCGCCGAACTGGCCGACCAGCTTGGAGTTCTCGACCTGGGCCGCGGTCACGTAGAAGGCGGTCGGCAGGTCGACGACCACGGCGTCCACCTGCTTGTTCTTCAGCGCGTTCACCACGTCGATCTGCTCGTTGTAGACGTTCGGCTCGGCGGAGGGCTGGATGACGTCCTTGACCGCCTGCAGCGAGGTCGTTCCGACCTGCACACCGATCTTGGAGTTCTTCAGGGCCGCCAGGTCCGTGGCCGCGGCGGCCTTGGAGCTGTCCAGGGCGACGACGGCCTGCTTGACCGCGTAGTAGCCGTCGCTGAAGTCCACGACCTTGGCCCGGTCGGGGGTGACCGAGACCTGGTTGAGGTCGAAGTCGAACTGCTTGGCGCCGGGGGCGAAGGCCGAGTCGAACTTCACCGTGGACCAGGCGACCTCACCGTTCTGGAAACCGAGCTCCTTGGCGATCGCGTAGGCGACGGCGCTCTCGAAGCCCTTGCCGTTCGACGGGTCGTCGTCCTTGAACCACGGCTCGTAGGCGGGCTTGTCGGTGCCGATGGTCAGCTTGCCCGGCGTCTTCAGGGTGAGCTGGTCCTTGGCGCAGGAGGTGGCGGGCGAGGAGGCGTCGGCCTTGCCGGCGCTCGTCGTCGAGTCCGACGCGGGCGCACAGGCGACCGCGGTGGCGGCGAGGGCGCCGAGCGCGAGCAGCATCGAGGGGCGGAGCATGGAGGACCTCCAGGGGGAAACGACGACTCCCGAATTGTACGTATTGACGGTAACGGCGAGTAAACCAGCCCCGCCGGTCGGGAATAGCGCTCCCAGACGGACGAAGGCCCCCTCCCTTGCGGGAGAGGGCCCTGTCACGGACGATCTCGTACGGCGTGGGCGTCAGCCTCAGGCCGCGACGACCTCGACGTCGAGAGCTGCGGAGACCTCCGGGTGCAGCTTGACGCTGACCCGGTGGGAGCCGAGGCTCTTGATCGCGGAGGTGATCTCGATGCGGCGGCGGTCGAGCAGCGGGCCACCGGCGGCCTTGACGGCCTCGGCGACGTCACTCGTGGTGATCGAACCGAAGAGACGGCCGGACTCGCCCGCCTTCGTCTTCAGCACCACCTTGAGGGACTTGAGCTGGTTGGCGACCTCCTGGGCGGTGCCCAGGTCGCGGATCTCGCGGGCGTCGCGCGCCTTCTTGATCGAGACGATCTGCTTCTCGCCGCCGCGCGTCCACAGGATCGCGAAGCCACGGGGGAGAAGGTAGTTACGGCCGTAGCCGTTCTTGACCTCGACGATGTCGCCGGGGGCACCGAGGCCGGTGACCTCACTGGTGAGAATGAGCTTCATCTGTCCGGACCTCCTTAGCGCGCGGTGCTCATGTACGGCAGGAGCGCCATCTCACGAGCGTTCTTGATAGCGGTCGCCACGTCACGCTGGTGCTGGGTGCAGTTGCCCGTCACCCGGCGGGCACGGATCTTGCCGCGGTCGGAGATGAACTTCCGAAGCAGCGCCGTGTCCTTGTAGTCGACGTAGGAGATCTTGTCGTGGCAGAACAGGCAAACCTTCTTCTTGGGCTTGCGCAGTGCCGGCTTGGCCATCGTGGTGCTCCTTTCAGAGCCCCGCCGTACGGCGGGAATGGTCGCTGCGGATATGGACTGGTTTTCTCAGCTGCGGTCCCGGCCGTCCCGGAGGACGGCCGCACGCGGACCTAGAAGGGCGGTTCGTCGCTGAAGTCGCCGCCACCGAAGTTGTTGCCGCCGCCGCCGTAGTTGCCGCCCGACGGCTGCCCGCCGCCGAAGCCGCCACCCTGCTGCTGCTGGCCGCCGTAGTTGCCCCCGCCGCCGTAGTTGCCGCCCCCCTGGGGAGCGGGCGCGGCCGAGGCCCACGGGTCGTTGGCGGGACCGCCACCGAAGCCACCGCCGCCACCGCCACCGCCCTGACGGGCGGTCTTGTTGACCTTGGCGGTCGCGTTCCTCAAGGACGGGCCGACCTCGTCGACCTCAACCTCGTAGACCGTGCGCTTCTCGCCTTCCTTGGTCTCGTAGGACCGCTGGCGCAGCCGTCCCTGAACGATGACCCGCATGCCGCGCTGCAGGCTCTCGGCGACGTTCTCCGCCGCCTGCCGCCACACGTTGCAGGTCAGGAACAGGCCTTCGCCGTCCTTCCACTCGTTGGTCGTCTTGTCCAGAAACCTCGGAGTGGACGCGATGCGGAACCGGGCCACGGCTTGCCCCGTAGGGGTGAAACGCAGCTCGGGGTCGTCGACAAGGTTGCCGACGATGGTGATCGTGGTGTCGCCTGCTGCCATGGCTAGCGCTGCCCTTCCTGCGGCCTTTCGCGGTCTATCGGCTCAGAGTACGGCTGCCGCCCGACAAAAGTCGGGGTTAGTGCACGTCCGGACGCAGGACCTTGGTGCGGAGAATGCCCTCGTTGAGGTTCATCTGCCGGTCGAGCTCCTTGACCGTCGCGGGCTCGGCGGTCAGGTCGATGACGGCGTAGATGCCCTCGGGCTTCTTGGCGATGTCGTAGGACAGCCTGCGACGACCCCACACGTCGACCTTCTCCACGGTGCCACCGTCGTTGCGGACGACGCCGAGGAACTGGTCGAGGGACGGGGCCACCGTGCGCTCATCGAGCGAAGGGTCGAGGATGACCATCACTTCGTAACGACGCATGCTGGCTCCAACCTCCTCTGGACTTTTGCGGTCACGACACCGTGTCGTGACAGGAGGACGCTGACGTCTTCACCGTGGACGCCCATTTCGGCGGCCCTGGCGGAGGGTGGGAATGACACACCCATGCGACGTAGCCGTGCCAGCCTACCAGGGCGTCAAGGGTTGGGCCGTCAGGACGCGGGGCACTCCTCTAGCAGAGGAAAGGGGAGGTGGAAACCATGACGGACGCGCCTCGTCCTCCGGGAAACCCGATCTCCCGCCTGCTGGACAGCGACGGTCGGCGACACCCCGTGCAGAACGTCCTGAGCGTCGTCACCATCGCCTGCGGTCTGATCGCCTTCGTCGCCGGGTTCTTCCCCGCCGCGCACGCGGTCGCCTGCTGGCTGGGCGTGGTGGGGTTCGTCGGCGGTCTCTACTCGCAGTACGTCTCGGCGACGACCCCGGAACGCGCCCTGAACATCGTGGGCATCGTGGCCTCCTTCGTAGGCGTCGCCTTCGGCATCTACCACGGCGGCTTCTACCCGTAAAACCCGCCCAACCCCTCTCCGACGCCATGCGTGAGGAGTTTCGGCTTGGGCGCGTCGGTGGCCTGGACTGAGGAGTGACCGGCTTGGGCGCGTCGGTGAGCTGGACTGAGGAGCGACGGAGCGAAGCGGAGGAGCGACGAGGGAAGTCACCGACTTCGGGCGCCCAAGCCCCGCGACGCCGAAGGCGGCGCAAAAGCTACAGGGCTTTTCTCAGCAGGGCGATGTCCTCCGCCTGGCCGTCAGCGGGGGTTTCGACCACGATCGGGGCGTCGGCCTTCCTGCAGGCGGCGAGGATGAGGTCGGTGTCGATCTGGCCAGCGCCGAGGTTGGCGTGCCGGTCGGCGCCCGAGCCCGCGGCGTCGCGGGAGTCGTTGCAGTGGATCAGGTCGATCCTGCCGGTGATGGCCAGGATCTTCTCGACCGCGTCCTCAAGGTCGATGCCTCCGGCCCAGGCGTGGCAGGTGTCCAGGCAGAAGCCGACGTCGAAGCCGTCGAGGGCCTCCCAGAGGCGGGCGATGCTCTCCAGCTTGCGCGCCATGGCGTTGCCGCCGCCCGCGGTGTTCTCGATGAGCACCGGGACCTGGTGTTCCTCAAGGCGTTCGAACACCTTGCGCCAGTTGTCGAAGCCCTTCTGCGGGTCGTCACCGGCGCTGACGTGGCCGCCGTGCACGATCAGGCCCTTGGCGCCGAGTTCGGCCGCCGCGGCGAGGTGGGAGCTGAGCAGCTTCCTGCTGGGGATGCGGATCCGGTTGTTCGAGGTGGCCACGTTGATGACGTAGGGGGCGTGGACGTAGGCGGCGACGTCGGAGTCCTTGATGTCCCGCGTCCTGTCACCGATGACGGGACCCTTCCAGCCCTGCGGGTCGCCGAGGAAGAACTGGGCCACCTGCGCGCCGCGCTCCCTGGCGTGGGTCAGCGGGTCGTCCTGGTCGACATGAGCTCCGATTAGTGGCATGTGTTCGAGCGTAGCCGTTTCGGCGGGCCGTACGAGGGCAGTCGCAGGGCGCGTCCGGGCGCCCGCCGCAGGGTGGGCCGATGCCCGTCACCCCCGTCGCAGCCCCCGAGGAGTCGCAGTGATCCGCTACCGCAGAGGAATGAGTCTGATCGGCCTGATCTACATCCTGATCGGGCTGTATGTCGCGTGGATTCACCACTACATCACCCCCGCGCTGCTGCGGGACGTCGCCGAGGCACTGCTGGCCGTCCTGCTGTGGTTCCTCATCCTGCTTGGGGTGGATCTGCACCTGGGCGGCTGACCACGAGATGGTAATCCCCAGCCTGTGGATAACTTTTCTGGATTACTTCTCGCCAGGAGTGGGTAGGGATGATCACCCCGCCCTGACGCTCTCCAGATAGGTCAGCGTGTTGAGCAGCATCAGCGGGGCGGTCACCAGCGCGTAGCCGACGAGCGCCCACCAGCGTCCCCGCGCGCTCACCCTGGCCACGAGCACGAAGACGGGCCACCAGAGCAGTACGGCGCGCGGGACCGCCAGGTAGGAGGCCGAGCAGACCAGGACGCCCGCCTGGAGTCCCACGTAGACGAGTTCGCTCCATCGCCGCAGGAACAGCAACAGCAGCACCGCCCCGACCGCGAGGAAGGCCCCGGCGAGCTCCATCCGGAACAGCCACGCGGCGCGCTCCCCGGTCAGGGCGGACTGCCAGGTCGAGGCGAGTGACTCCCAGGGCCAGGCGAGCTGCCGCCCCCAGCCCGCCTCCTGCGCCTGCCCCCAGGTCAGCCAGTCACCGCCGTGCAGGCGCTGCCAGCCGGAGCGCAGCAGCAGCGGCGCGAACGGCAGCGCCAGCCAGGCCGCCCGCCGTACAGGACCGCCCGAGGCGAAGAACTCGACGACCAGGGCGAGGGCGAGGAAGAGGCCGGTGATCCGTACGCACGAGGCGCCCGCGGCCAGGGCGGCGGCCAGTGGCCAGCGGCCCCGGCGCGCGGCCAGCCAGGCGGGGATCGCCAGGGCCAGGAACAGCGACTCGTCGTAGCCCGCGACCAGGAACACCGACGTCGGCCAGAGCAGCAGCGCCACGGCCGCCCGCCAGCCGCCGGACCGCCCGGCGAGCTCGTCGTCGGCCAGCCTGGCCAGCGCGACCACGGCCACGACGCAGGCCGCCGTGGAGACGAGCGCCCCTGTCAGCGTCCAGTCGGCCGTGAACAGGGGCGCGGCGAGCAGAGTCAACGGCCGTGCTCAGGTGAGGGCGAGTCTGAATCTGTCGGGGGCGCCGTCGAAGACCCCGCCCGACCGGTCGTCGGTCCCGTCCTGCCTGATCACATCCTTGTCGGGCCTGAGGATGTCCCGCACCACGAAGCCCATCATGATCAGGATCGTGATCACCCGGCCCCACACGGCGGTGAAGTAGGTGTCGGCGGTGATGCCGAGGGCCGCGGTCTCCGGTCGCTGGGCCACGAGATAGAGCCAGATCGCGAAGAAGTACCAGCACTCGGCGATCTGCCACAGGGCGATCGGCTTCCAGTTGGGCCTGGCCAGCACGGCGAAGGGGATGAGCCACAGGACGTACTGCGGCGACCACACCTTGTTGGTCATCATGAACGCGGCCAGGGTGAGGAAGCACAGCTGCATCAGCCGGGGCCGCGTTTTGGCCGTGACCGCGAGCACGGCGATCGCCAGGCAGAAGGCGCCGAGCGAGACGACGCCCAGCGTGTCGAGCCGTTCGGGGTCGCCGAGGAACGGCCACTGCTTGACGTTGAAGAAGTACCAGATCGACCCCCAGTCGGCGGGTCGCTCCTGGCTGAAGACGTAGAACCTGCTCCAGCCGGGGAAGGCCGTGACCATGATCGGGACGTTGACCACGAGCCAGGCGGCCACCACACCACCGACGGTCTGCAGGAACGGCTTCCACCTGCCGGTTCGCACCGTCAGCAGGAACAGCGGGCCGAGGAACATCACCGGGTAGAACTTCGTGGCGATGGCCAGCCCGAGCAGGACACCCGCGAGCCACTGGCGCCGCTTCGACCAGGCGAGCAGCGCGGCCAGGGCGAGGGCGTTGGCCGCCAGGTCCCAGTTGATGTAGGCCGTGAGGATCAGCGAGGGAGCCAGGGCGTACCAGAGCGCGTCCCAGCGCCGGGCGGGACCGGCGAGCGCGGCCATGAACACCACGCCGACGATCAGGCACACGGCCATGAGGATCACGGTCAGGTCGTAGAAGGCGACCGCGGGATCGGCCATGGAGGAGGCGATCCTGCGGAAGAACTCCATGATCCCGCCGATACCGACGGGGTACTCGACCGGGTGGCCGAAGTAGGGGATCTTGCCCTCGTTGAGCTTCTCGTTCCACCACAGCGGATAGATGTCGGTGTAACAGAAGTTCGTGAACTGCTGCGTTCCGTCGTTCCAGGCCCCGCCGAACCGGCAGGGCCACTTCCACAGGAAGGAGAGCACCGCCCCCAGGGCCCCGAAGAGGGCCAGGGGGATGTAGGGGGTGACTCGCGTAGCCAGAGGAGGCAGCGCGACAGGCATTGTCTGGGCGCTCTTCATATCAGTGGTGTTGTCCCGTCGGTTTCGGATCGGGTACGGCGGCGCCCGGCGCGGCGCCCGAGTCGAGCCCTATGCCGTCGCCCGTTCCATCGCCTGTGCCGTCGCCTGTCCCGTCACCCGTACCGTCGTCGGTGCCGAGGTCGTCACGCTGACCGGTCCCGGTGCCGTCGTCGTCGAGCGTCGGGTCACACGAGATGTCCCCGGGCAGACACTGGTTGTCGTCGGGCATGCCGTCGTCCCCGCCACCGTCGGAGTCGCCGTAACCGCCGTCAGGGTTGTAGGTGTCGGTCGGCGTGGGGCTGGGAGTCGGCTCCGGCGTCGCCAGGTTGTTCAGGGTGCCGCCGTTCGCCCTCGGGGGGAACTGCTCGACCTTGTCCTTGGCGGTGATGAGGGCCATGTAGTCGTGCCAGATCTGGGTGGGAGTGCCGCCGCCACCGATGAAGGAGGGCATCGGCTCCTCCTCCCAGGACACGACCTTGAACTTGCGGTTCGGCAGACCGTACTTGTCGACCTTGAGCTTGTGCCTTCCCGGCTGCCCCTGCGGCTTGCTGTAGGGCACGTCCTTGGACATGCCGACCGCGGTGACGATCTGCGGGGTGAAGCCGACGAACCAGGCGTCCTTGTACTCGTTGTTCGTACCGGTCTTTCCGGCCACCGGACGCACGCCCAGGTTCGCGGCGGTACCGGTGCCCTGCTTGACGACGGCCTGGAGCGCGTAGGTCGCATCAGCCGCCGCCTCGGGGCTGATGACCTGCCGCTCGATCTTCTCCTCCGCGAGCACCAGCCCTGACTTGTTGGTCACCTTGACGATGGTGTGCCAGTCGACGTGCTTGCCGGCGTTCGCGAAGATCGAGTATCCGGCGGCCTGCTCGACCGCGGTGACCGAGGAGACCCCGATGGTGGTCTGGAACCTCTGGTGCTCGACCGCCCAGTCGACCGCGTTCTTACCGCCGTAGAGGGGGCTGTTCTTGACCCGCTCGCCGACCCCGGCGTCCTTGGCGATCCTGGCCACCTCGTCAAGGCCGACGACCTGCCCCATCTGGGCGAAGACGGTGTTCACCGAGTCGGCCATGGCCTTGACCGTGGTGATCGGTCCGTACGGCGCGACGTGCGAGTTCTTGATGGGGGTCGTGCCGGGCAGCTTGATCGAGGAAACACCGTCGATGTAGCTGTCCAGCGAGTTGCCCTTCTCCAGCCACGCCGCCAGCACATAGGGCTTGAACGCGGAGGCCGCCTGCTTGGCGGCGTCGAAGGCGCGGTTGTTGAAGTCCTTGACGAAGTCGTCTCCGCTGTAGAAGGCGACCACTCGACCGTTCTTCGGGTTCACCGACGCGACGCTGGCGTGGATGGTGGACTCCAGGTTGGCGGTGCGAGCCTTGACCACCTTCTGGGCGTCCTTCATCTTCTGCTCGTCGAAGGTGGTGTAGACGTGGTAGCCCCCGGTGTCCAGCTGCTCCCTGTCGATGCCGCGCCTGGCGAGCTCCCTGAACACGATGTCGAGCATGTAGCCCCTGAGACCCTTGTTGATCTCGGTCGTCTTGATCTTCTTGAACTTGAGGCTCTCGAAGGGAACCGTGGCGTACTTGTCGTACTTGCCGGGGTTCAGCTTCACCATGTTGTTGAGCACGTACTCGTAGCGCTCTTTGGTGGCGGCGAACTTCTTGTTGGCCTCAAGCCGGTCGAAGTTGCCGGGGTTCTGGATGCGGCCCGCGAGGTAGGCGGCCTCCGGCGGGGTGAGCTGCTGCACGTTCTTGCCGAAGAACTCCTTCGACGCGGCCTGGATGCCGTTGGCGCCACGACCGAAGTAGATGATGTTCAGGTAGCGGGTGAGGATCTCGTCCTTCGGCAGGGTTTTGCTGATCTTGATCGCGACGAAGATCTCCTTGACCTTCCGCTGGATCGAGACCTCCTGGCTGAGCCCGTCGTAGTAGTTGCGGGCCATCTGCTGGGTGATCGTCGAGGCGCCCTGGACCTGGTTGCCGCTGACCGTGCTCCACAGCGACCGGGCCATGCCCCTGAAGTCGATGCCGCTGTCCTCGCGGAAGGAGTGGTTCTCCGCCGCGATGGTCGCGTCCTGCATCGCCTCGGGAATGTCCTTGATCGTCACCGGCGTACGCTTGACGCCCAGACGGGCGAGGACCTTGCCGTCGGCGTAGTGGATGACGCTGCCCTGATCGTCCACGCTCGCCTGTGCGGTGGTGGGCACCGGCGTGTTGGCGTAGGCGACGGCGATCATGCCGAAGACGCCCGCGGCGAGGATCGTGAAGCCCGCGACCACGATCTTCCAGCTCGGCAGGAAGCGTCTCCAGCCCCTGCGCCGGGGCTTGCCCCCGCCGTCCTCGTCACCGGGTCCACCGGGACCACCCGGGCCACCCGGGCCACCAGGACCGCCGGGGCCGTCCTGCTCGGCGAAGGCCTGTCCCTGGGCGTCGGCCCGTCCCGCGGATCCACGTCCACGAGCGCGCCTGCGCCCCCCGGAGGCGACCGGTCCCCCCTGCATGGGCGAGCCGATCTGGGTTGCCTGGTCGTCCATGGCCGCCCGCGCACCGGTCTGTGGGGCGGCCTGCGGCACAGGAGACGGGTGCACCGCCGTACGGCCCGCGGCCTGGGCGGCCTGGGCGGCGAGCATGGCCTGGGTGTCCTCGAAGGCGGCCTCGGGCCTGCGTCCGTCGAGGGGAGGCGCCTCCTGGCGGCGTCCTGGCCCGGGGTCACCGTACGGCGGCCGCCCCTGGAAGTTCGGCTGGGCGTAGATCTGGGTCGCCTGTCCGGCGTCTCCGGTTTGGGGAAGCGGTGGCGGGGGAACCGCAGGGGAAGCGGCTCCCGTGCCTGAGCGACGGCGCCGTCCCTGACGAGCCGACACGTCAGGGGCTTGAGGGCGCCCGTGCGGCTCCGGGTCATGGCTGTTGCTGTAACTCACGCGTCCTCGTTCGGTCATCGGTGTCTACGACGGCGTGCAGGCGGGCGAGATTACCGCTTGGATGCGATCCCCTCGTCGCCTTGGCTCACTGGTAGCCGACCCATCCGGGCGGATCTCCGTTCCCGAGGACGGGTGAGGCCGTCACGTGGTTCCGGAAACCACGATGGCAGACCTCCCCCACCCGAGCGTGGAATTTCCCACATTGGGAAGTGGTCTTGGCCATGCGAGGGGCCGAGCCCGCTGCCGTTCGCTGTGACCACATAAGCGCCACACTACGGCTTTTTACTGTTTGCGCCCAACCTCTTGGGAAAGTCGTTAATTGCAGAGATATGTTGGCACGACGTATCCTCAGGATGTATCGGCTCGATACATCGATGCGAGAGGTGGTGGTTTCCCGTGGCCGGCGGACGTAGCGGCGTGCTGGAGCTCGCCGTGCTCGGGTCGCTGCACGAGACCCCGCTCCATGGCTATGAGCTGCGCAAACGGCTCAACTCTCTGCTCGGAATGTTTCGCGCGTTCTCCTACGGCTCGCTCTACCCCTGTCTTCGTCAGCTCCTGCACGACGGGCTGATCGTCGAGGACGACGACTCGGACGTGCCCGCGGCCGAGAGCCCGATCACGCTCACCGGACGACGCTCGAAGATCGTCTACAAGCTGACGGCGGAGGGGAAGGAGCGCCTCCAGGAGCTGCTCACCCAGGCGGGGCCCTCGGCCTGGGAGGACGAGAGCTTCGGCGTCCACTTCGCCTTCTTCAGGCACACGGAGACCGAGGTGCGGCTGCGGATCCTCGAAGGACGCCGCAGCAGGCTGGAGGAACGCCTCGACGGTGTCCGTACGGCTCTGGCCAGGACCAGGGAGCGTCTGGACAGCTACACGCTAGAGCTCCAGCGTCACGGTCTGGAGTCGGTCGAACGCGAAGTGCGCTGGTTGAATGAGCTGATCGCCACGGAGCGACGGGGTTCCGCATCTGAGGAAGAGCGGCGCCCCGCACAGGAAGGGACCTCCCGGGCGCCCGCGCCCGGCGCGGATAACAGGGGGCGGCACCCCGCCTCGGAAGACAATTGACCATTCGAAACAAGGGGAGCGAGTGCCATGGGTTCGGTGCGCGTAGCCATTGTCGGTGTAGGCAACTGCGCCTCGTCGCTCGTGCAGGGCGTGCATTACTACAAGGACGCCGATCCGGGCAGCCGGGTGCCGGGCCTGATGCACGTCAAGTTCGGTGACTACCACGTCGGCGACGTCGAGTTCGTCGCGGCCTTCGACGTGGACGCGAAGAAGGTCGGGCGCGACCTCTCCGAGGCGATCGTGGCCTCGGAGAACAACACCATCAAGATCTGCGACGTGCCGCCGCTCGGCGTCACCGTGCAGCGTGGCCACACCTACGACGGTCTTGGCGAGTTCTACCGCGACATGATCGAGGAGTCCGATGAGGCCCCGGTCGACGTCGTGCAGGTCCTGAAGGACAACAACGTCGACGTCCTCGTCTCCTACCTGCCGGTCGGCTCCGAGGACGCCGACCGCTTCTACGCCCAGTGCGCCCTCGACGCCAAGGTCGCCTTCGTCAACGCGCTCCCCGTCTTCATCGCCTCCGACCCCGTGTGGGCCGAGAAGTTCACCGAGGCCGGTGTGCCGATCGTCGGCGACGACATCAAGTCGCAGGTCGGCGCCACCATCACGCACCGGGTGATGGCCAAGCTGTTCGAGGACCGCGGCGTCGAGTTGCTGCGCACCTACCAGCTGAACTTCGGCGGGAACATGGACTTCATGAACATGCTGGAGCGCAAGCGCCTGCAGTCCAAGAAGATCTCCAAGACCCAGTCGGTCACCTCGCAGATCCCGCACGAGATGGGCAAGGCGGACGTGCACATCGGCCCGTCCGACCACGTGCCGTGGCTCGACGACCGCAAGTGGGCCTACGTCCGTCTTGAGGGCAGGTCCTTCGGCGACACCCCGCTGAACCTGGAGTACAAGCTGGAGGTCTGGGACTCCCCGAACTCCGCGGGCATCATCATCGACGCGGTCCGCGCGGCCAAGATCGCCCTTGACCGGGGCATCGCCGGGCCGATCCTGTCGGCCTCCTCCTACTTCATGAAGTCCCCGCCGGAGCAGTACTCCGACGACGAGGCCAGGGAGTACGTGGAGAAGTTCATCCGCGGCGAGGTCGAGCGCTGAGCCCCTGCTCCCCGGACAAAGACGAGGCCCTCCGCCCGGATTCGGACGGAGGGCCTCGCCGTACAGCAGGTCAGGCGGGTCGGGTGACGGTGGGGCGGGCGGCGGCGGGCAGTTCCTCGGGGTCGGCGACCGGCCAGCCGAGCGGGTCGTCGCCGAGCCCGGCCAGGTGGGGGATCTGCTCGCGGCACCACGGGGAGACCGCGAGGTCACCGGCGAGCACCCGGGCCGTGAACTCCCGCCACGGCATCCAGCGCGTCTCCCCGACCTCGTCGGGATTGGGCGCGGCCTCGGCGTCGACCACGACTCGGTAGACCGGGCACAGCTCCCGCTCGACGATCCCGCTGTCCATGACCGCCCGGTAGGAGAAGCGTGGCAGCAGCAGGTCGACGCTCTCGACGCTCAGCCCGAGCTCGTGGGAGAGCCTGCGGATCACCGCCTCGGAGAGCGGCTCGCCGGGCAGCGGGTGCCCGCAGCAACTGTTCGTCAGCACCCCCGGCCAAGTGATCTTGTGCGACGCCCTGCGGGTGAGCAGCACCCGTCTCAGACCGTCGAACACGTAGCTGGAGAAGGCGAGATGCAGGGGCGTGTCGGGACCGTGCACCGTGGCCTTGGGCGCCGTGCCGATCGCGTTTCCCTCGGAGTCGACGAGCACGACGTGTTCATCAGCTGTCACCCGATCGAGGGTACGTGACCATGTCTGCTCGTTCTGCCTGATCAGCGTTACGTCATGAAAGGTGGTGAAGTGTCCGGCAAGGCAGGATCCTCCTGATGTCGAGGTCAATCCGCCACGCGTAGGCTGAGCCCGTGTCATTCGTATCCGATCTACGCGTACTGCTGAGGGGCCGGGACTTCAGGCGGTTGTTCGGCACCCGTCTCGCCTCGCAGTTCTCCGACGGTGTCTTCCAGTTCGCGGTGGCCGGATTCGCCTTCTTCAGCCCTGAGAAGAACACCAGCGCGACGGAGATCGCCGTCGGGCTGGCCGTACTGTTCCTGCCGTACTCCATCCTCGGTCCCTTCGTGGGCGTGTTCATCGACCGGTGGTCGCGGCGGCAGATCCTGGTGGTCGCGCCGATGGTGCGCGGGACGCTGCTGCTCCTGGCCGCGGCGCTGCTGCTCGCGGGCGTCCCCGACGGGGTCTTCTACGCCGCCGCGCTCGCCGTGCTCGGCGTCAACCGCTTCTTCCTGGCCGCCCTCGGCGCCTCTCTGCCGCACGTCGTCCCCGGCAGCCGTCTGCTGATGGCCAACGCGGTCACCCCCACCTCGGGCACCGTCGTCACCTTCGTCGGCGCCGGGGTCGGCTACCTGCTGCACCGGGCCTTCGGCGGCGACCACCGCAGCACGGCGGCGCTGCTGGTCATCTCCGGCGTCACCTTCGGTTCGAGCGCGCTGATCGCCAGGACCATGGACAGGCGGCTCCTCGGCCCCGCCCACGACGCGGACATGCCGCAGACCGCCCAGGCGCTGCGCAACGTGGTCGGCGGCCTCATCGACGGCGCCCGCCACATCGCGGGCCACCGGGCGGCCGCCGCCGCGCTCGGCGCGATGGCCACCCACCGTTTCGTGTACGGCATGTGCACGGCGATGGTCGTGATGCTCTCGCGTTACTACTTCGCCGACAGCGCCGAGAACGCGCTCGACGTGACCTCCCTCGTGCTGGCCACCTCGGGGGTCGGCTACGCCCTGGCCGTCGTGGTCACGCCGTGGGCGACCGAGCGCTTCGGGATCGACACCTGGATCCCGGCCATGCTGGTCACCGCGGGGGTGCTGTCGTTCGCGCTGTGCGCGCCGTTCCAGCAGTGGGGCTTCGCGGCGGGCGGCTTCGTGCTCGGCCTGGCCGGGCAGAGCATCAAGATCTGCACGGACACGCGCGTGCAGCGGGACGTCGAGGACGTCTACCTGGGCCGGGCCTTCTCGATCTACGACATGCTCTTCAACGGCACCTACGTGATCGCCGCCGCCATCGCCGCGGCGCTGCTGCCCGCGGACGGCAGGTCGATGCTGGTGCTCGGGCTCATCACGGCCGGATACCTCGGCGGCGCGGTGGTCTACCGGATGGTCACGCCCGGGGATCGATCGAGAACGCCGCTGCCGTCATCGCGGTCGTGATCAGGCCGAGGTCGTCGCCGATCGAGTAGGGCGGCATCGTGTAGATCAACCGGCCGAACGGCCGCAGCCAGACGCCGTGCTCCATCACGACGTCCTGGACCCGCCCGACGTCGACCGGCTCGTGGGTCTCGACGACGCCGATCGCGCCGAGCACCCGCACGTCCTTGACCCCGGGAGCCTTGGCGGCCTCGGCCAGGCCACGGGTCAGGCCCTCCTCGATCAGGGCGACCTCCCGCCGCCACGGGCGTTCGGCCAGCAGGTCGAGGCTCGCGCCCGCGACGGCGCTGGCCAGCGGGTTGCCCATGAAGGTCGGCCCGTGCATGAGCGTCCCGATGCCCTCGGCCACCCGCTCGGTGCACAGCGTCGCGGCCAGGGACATGTAGCCGCCGGTCAGCGCCTTGCCCAGGCACATGATGTCGGGGCGGATCCCGGCGTGGTCGCAGCCGAACAGCTCTCCCGTCCTGCCGAAGCCGGTGGCGATCTCGTCGGCGATCAGCAGCAGGCCGTACCCGTCGGCAAGTTCGCGGAGCCTGCGCAGGTAGGCGGGGTGGTAGAAGTGCATGCCGCCCGCGCCCTGCACGACCGGCTCCACGATGATGGCCGCCAGCTCGTCCGCGTGCGCGGCGACGGTCTCGTCCAGGTGGGTCAGGTAGTCGTCGTCGAACGCGGCGGGCGGCCGGTCGGCGAACACGTGCTTGGGCAGGGCGCCGGAGAACAGGTGGTGCATGCCGTTGACCGGGTCGCAGACGGCCATCGCGCCGAAGGTGTCGCCGTGGTAGCCGCCCCTGACCGTGAGCAGGCGGCTCCTCCCGGTGAACTGGAAGGCCATCTTGATCGCGACCTCGACCGCGACCGAGCCCGAGTCGGCCAGGAACACCCGGGGCAGCCCGGTCATCTCCGCCAGGGTGCGCGCGAGCCGTACGGCGGGCTCGTGGGTGAGGCCGCCGAACATGACGTGCGCCATGTCCCCGAGCTGGTCGGTCAGCGCCCGGTTGAGCCTGGGATGGTTGTAGCCGTGGATCGCGGCCCACCAGGACGACATGCCGTCGACGAGCCGCCGACCGTCGGTCAGCGTCAGCCGTACGCCATCGGCCCTGGAGACCGGGTGGACCGGCACGGCGGGGGGCACCGCGGCGTAGGGGTGCCAGACGTGCTCGCGGTCCAGGGCCTCCCAGGAGGGGTTCAGGACGCGATCCCGTTCTCCCCGGCCCATTCGCGCAGGGCGAGAGCGGCGGCCTCCTTGCCGACGACCCCCTTGTCCAGGCGCATCTCCAGCAGGAACTTGTAGGCGCGTCCCACGACGGGGCCGGGAGAAACGCCCAGGATCTCCTGGATCTCGTTGCCGTCCAGCTCGGGCCGGATCTTGCCGAGCTCCTCCTCCTCGGCCAGCCTGGCGATGCGCTCCTCAAGCTGGTCGTAGGTCTGCGAGAGCGCCTGCGCCTTACGCCTGTTGCGGGTCGTGCAGTCGGCGCGGGTCAGCTTGTGCAGGCGGTCGAGCAGGTGCCCGGCGTCGCGGACGTAGCGGCGCACGGCCGAGTCGGTCCACTCGCCGGTGCCGTACCCGTGGAAGCGCAGGTGCAGTTCGACCAGCCTGGAGACGTCGGCGACCACGTCCTTGGGGAACTTCAGCTCCGTCATGCGCTTCTTGGCGAGCTGGGCGCCGACCACCTCGTGGTGGTGGAAGGAGACCCGGCCTCCCGGCTCGTGGCGGCGTGTCTTCGGCTTGCCGACGTCGTGCAGCAGCGCGGCCCAGCGCAGGATGCCGTCCGGGCCGTTCTCCTCAAGGCCGATCGCCTGTTCGAGCACGATCAGCGTGTGCTCGTAGACGTCCTTGTGCCGGTGGTGCTCGTCGATCTCCAGGCGGAGCTTGGGCAGCTCGGGCAGGACGTGGGCGGCCAGGCCCGTCTCGACCAGGATCTTCAGCCCCTCGCGGGGGTGGGCGCCCCGGATGAGCTTGTCCAGCTCGTCGCGGATGCGCTCGGCCGAGACGATCTCGATGCGCTCTGCCATCGCCGTCATCGCGGCCAGCGCCGCCGGATCGACCGTGAACCCGAGCTGGGCGGCGAACCTGGCGGCCCTGAGCATCCGCAGCGGGTCGTCGTCGAAGGAGCGCTCCGGAGGACCGGGCGTGCGCAGCACCTTGGCGTGCAGGTCGTCCAGACCGCCGTGGGGATCGACGAACTCGCGCGAGGGCAGCCGCAACGCCATCGCGTTGACGGCGAAGTCGCGCCGGGCCAGGTCGCCTTCGAGCGTGTCGCCGTAGGCCACCTCCGGCTTGCGCGAGGTCGAGTCGTAGGACTCGCTGCGGTAGGTGGTGATCTCCAACTGCCAGCCGCCCTTGCGGACGCCGATCGTGCCGTAGTCGATGCCGATCGTCCAGATCGAGTCGGCCCAGCCGCGCACGAGGTCGAGGACGGCCTCGGGGCGCGCGTCGGTGGTCAGGTCGAGATCGTTGCCGATCCTGCGGAGGAAGACGTCACGAACCGATCCGCCGACAAGGGCGATCTGGTATCCCTTCGCGGCGAACAACTCGCCGAGCTCGTCGGCCACGGGGGCGATCTTTCTGAACAGTTCGCTCATGCCGTGCCGCTGCTTCTCAGTCAGGTTTGAAAGGGACAAGCCGGGTAGGTCCTTCGGTTACGGAACATGTTCCCCTCTGGGGATACACCTCAAGCGATCACCAGGTTACGGTCAGTCAAGAGACCGTCGGGGGCCGTGCGTCGAGGCTAGTCGAGGCAAGGAGCACACACATGCAGGACGCCCTCGCGATCCATCGCTGGCTCCTCGCACACCAGGTTCACCATGAGATCGTACGCCTTCCCCGCGCGATGACGTGCGCCGAGGAACTCCCGGAGCTGCTGGCCGTGAGCCCGGCGACCTGCGTCGTCGTGACCGTCTTCGAGGTCACGACCCGCGTCGGACGCGAGCCGGTCGCCGTGGTCGCCTCGGCCGACTCCCCGCCCAGGCCCGGAGCCGTCGGCGGCGCGCTCGGCGCCCGCAGGGTCAGGCCCGCCTCCGCCTTCACCGTCAACTCCGCGACCGACTACGCGGCCGGGCTGGTCTGCCCGCTGCTGCTGCCCGACGGACTGACCACGCTGGTCGACGAACGGCTCGCCGGTGCCGGCGACCTGGTCCACACCCCGACGGGTGAACGTCGTACGGCGTTGCTCATCAGGACGGACCACCTTCTGTCGCTTGTTTCAGGGAAGACCATCGACCTGGCCCAATCCCGGTCACGGAGGGAGCAGGCGACCTTCCCGCTCGCCGGATAGGCCATAGCATTACGGGCGTGCGCCGTACTCGACCCCGGGCCAGCGCGTGATCCGCAAGGTCACGTCGCTCGCCGTTCTGACCGCCACGCTGCTCTCCCCCGCGGCCGTGGCTCTTCCTGGTACGGCGAGCGCCCAGACGACGGAGACCGCCGCCGGGCGGCAGGCGCCCCAGTTGGTGATCGGCGCGCTGACGCCGGACGTGACCCGTGAGCCGACCACCGAGATCAAGTTCTCCGGGACCTTCGTCAACACCGGCACCCAGACGGTCACCGGCCTGCGCCGCAGGCTCTACTACTCGTCCCAGCCGTTCCAGCGGCGCTCCGACATGGAGGCCTACGTCGGCGGGCTGGCTCCCCAGCCGACCTCCTGGCGTGACGAGCTCAACCTGGAGCCGGCCAGCCTCGCGCCCGGGGCCAAGGCCTCCTGGGAGTACACCTTCACCCCGTTCCAGCTCGGGATGAACCGGTTCGGGGTCTACCCGCTCATGATCCAGGTGATCGACGCCTTCGGGCAGCCGGTCGCCGCCCAGCGCACCTTCCTGATCCACATGCCCACGGGCACGCAGGTCTCCCGCACCAAGCTGGCCATGGTGCTGCCGATCGTCGACCAGCCCCGCAGGGCCGTCGACGGCGTCTTCCTCGACGACACGCTGTCGGCGTCCATGGCCCCCGGCAAGCGGCTGGGCAACCTGCTCAAGCTCGCCCAGAGCACCACGACGGCCAAGAACCTCACCTGGGTTCTCGACCCCTCCCTCGTGGACGACGCCCAGACCCTGGGCAAGCCGTACGCGGTGAAGGTCAAGGACAAGGTGGAGAGCCGCTCCGGCGACACCGCGGCCGCCACCTGGCTCGGCGACCTGCGCACCGCCCTGTTCAACGAGCCGGTCGTGGCGACGCCGTACGCCGACCCCGACGTGGCGGCGCTGGCGCACGGCGGCGTCGACGGTTCGGCGAAGACCGCGGTCGAGGCGGCCAGGCTGGTCGGCAGCAGGGCCTTCGGCCGTGACCTCATCACCACCGTGAACTGGCCTGCCGGTGGGCGCATCGACTACGACGGCCTTGACCTGCTCGCCACCGAGGGCGTCAAGACCGTGCTGCTCGACGAGGCGGCCCTGCCTCCGGCGATACCCCCGGTGACCACGCCGGACGCCTCGGCGACCCTGAACACCGTCAACGGCCCGGTCACCGCCCTGCTCACCGACCGGGTGCTGAGCGAGGCCCTCGACACCGACGTCTCGGTGCCCGGCGCCGCGGTGCTGAGCCGCAGGCGCTTCATCGCCGAGACCGCGATGATCGCCGCCGAGCCGGTGACCGCCAGGCGGACCGTGGTCGCCGTCCCCCAGCGGCGCTGGTCCCCCGACCCGGCCTACGTGACGGACCTGGTCAAGACGGCCTCCTCGCTGCCGTGGCTGGCCCCGGCCAGGCTCGAATCGATCAAGCCGGCCAAGGGGGTCGCGACGCCGCGGGCCGACCTCACCTACACCGAGCAGGACCGGCGCGCCGAGCTGGCCAAGCCGTACATGAAGAGCGTCAGGCGGGTCGGTCGCCGTGCCGACCTGACGTCGGCGATCACCAAGGCGCAGGACTTCGACGTGTTCGATCTGGCGCTGCTGCGGCTTTCCTCCTCCGTCTGGCGTGAGCGGGGGGACGCGGCGGCGCCGTACGTCACGCAGGTGGGCACGGCGGTGGACGACCGCATCAAGCAGGTCTCCATCACCGGCAACGAGCAGTCCCCGCTGCGCACGCTCGCGGGCACCAACGGCGAGGTGCCGATCAGCGTGCGCAACAGCCTGACCGGCCCCGGCAGCGAGGTCTCCGTCCGGCTCAGGGTGACCTCGGAGCAGCCGAAACTGCTGAGAATCGAGAGCTACAAGGACCAGCGGACCATCCTGGGCGGGCAGAGCGACACCGTCAGGGTCCCCATGACGGTGCTGGCCAGCGGCCAGACCACGGTGAAGGTCCAGCTCATGACGGCCGACGGACGGCGGTACGGCGCGCCCGTCGAGATCACGGTCCGCACGACCGGCTACACCGGGATCGCCCTGGTGATCGTCGGGGCGGCCCTGCTGGTCCTGCTGGCCGCGGTCGTCCTGCGCGTCCTGCGGCGCAGGGGAAGCCGTCGGACGGCGGCGGCCGTACCCCCGAGGCGCGCGAGCGCTCCGGCGGGCAGCGAGTCGTGAACGGCCGGCTGCCCGGCGATCTGGCGAGCGTTTCGAGCGATCTGGCGGAGGAAGAGCGATGAGCAGGGTGCTGCGCGCGAGCGCGGTCATGGCGGCGGGCACGATGGTCTCCCGCGTCACGGGATTCGTCCGTACGGCGGTGCTCGCCGCGGCCATCGGCACCCTCGCCCTCGGCGACGCCTACAACGTGGCCTACACGATCCCGCTCATCCTGTTCGACTTCCTCATCGGCGGCGTGCTGAGCAGCGTCGTGGTGCCGATGATCGTCAGGCGGCAGCGCAGCGACCCCGACGGGGGCAGGGCCTACGAGCAGCGGCTGATGACGCTCGGGGTCATCGTGCTGACGCTGGTCGCCATAGCGGGCGTGCTGCTGGCCGGGCCGCTGATCAGCCTCTACAGCGCCGACTGGAACCCCAGGAAGACCGAGGTCGCGGTCAAGCTGGCGCAGTTCATCCTTCCGCAGATCGCCTTCTTCGGGGTCGGCGCCATCGCGGGCGCGATCCTCAACACCCGTGACAGGTTCGCGGCCCCGATGTGGGCGCCCGTCCTGAACAACATCGTGATGATCGCCGTCGCCCTGACCTACTACCTCTCGCTGGGTACGGCGGGCACGAACATCGGGACCGTCAGCGACGCCAACCTGGCCCTGCTCGGTCTCGGCACGACCGCGGGCATCGTGGCCCAGTGCGCGGTGCTGGTCGTCTCGCTGCACCGGGCGGGCTTCCGGTTCGTGCCCAGGCTCGACCTGCGCGAGGCGGGGCTGGGCGAGATGGGCCGCACGGCGGTGTGGACGTTCGCCTACGTCGGGATCAGCCAGCTCGGCTTCCTGATCACCACCAAGCTCGCCTCCGGCGCCGGTGAGCGGGCCCCCGGCGCGGGCAACTCCGCCTACGCCTACGCCTACCAGTTCTTCCAGCTCCCCTACGGGATCATCGCGGTCTCGGTGATCACGGCGATGCTGCCCAGGATGAGCAGGGCGGTGGCCGACGAGCAGTTCGGCGTGGTCAGGGAGGAGTTCTCCTCCGGGGTGCGCCTGGTCTCGGCGCTGCTGGTACCCGCGGGGCTGCTGCTGATGGTGCTGGGTCCCGCGGTGACCGTGTTGATCTTCTCGTGGGGCAACATGACCATCGACGCGGCGGTCTACATCGGCAACGTGCTGCAGGTCTTCGGGCTGGCGCTGGTGCCGTTCTCGCTCTTCCAGCTTCTGCTTCGCGTCTTCTACTCCTTCGGCGACACCCGGACCCCGGTCTTCGTGGCCGTGGGCAACGTGGCGGTCAACGGCCTGCTGAGCCTGCTGGCCTACATGATCCTGCCCGCGCAGTACATCGTGATGGGGCTCGGCTTCTCCTTCACCGTCACCTACGTGCTCGGCACCGCCGTCGCCTGGACCCTGGCCAGCCGCAGGGTGGGCGGCCTCGGCGGGCGCGTGGTCGCCGCGGGCCTGTCACGGATGTACGTCGCCGCCCTGCCCGCCGCGCTGCTCGCCCTCGCCGTGCTGTGGGGCTCCCAGGAGCTGACCGGCCTGAACGCGCTCAGCGCCGCCGTGATGCTGGCCGCCGGTGGCGGGCTCGGTATGGTTCTTTACTTGGTCATCGCACACCGGATGCGCATCCCCGAGGTCAGTTCGGTCGTTGAAATGGTCGCGAGCCGGGTACGCCGGTAATCCAAAGGCTTCGTCCAGGCGTCTGAAGGAGAACACGGGCGGAACCTGCGCGCGACTAACATGGTGCAACGCGTGTGGTGACATGCGGCTAATGGAAGCAGGAGGGCGTGGGCGTATCCACCCGGCATCGCGTGATGTGTCCTGATGTGTCAATCTGGTGGGGCGCTGTCGTGTTCTCACTTGTGGAGAGCCCATGAGTTCCTCCGTCGTCGAGCCCGGCACCAAGTTGGCCGAGCGCTTCCGGCTTGAGGACCGCGTCCACGAGTCGGATGGCGCGACCCTCTGGAAGGCCATCGACGAGGTGCTCGCCCGACCCGTCGCCGTCTACACCTTCGACCCCGGTTTCCCCAGGCTGAACGAGGTCATCTCGGCGGCCAGGGTCGCCAGCAGGCTTACCGACCCCCGTCTCACCCAGGTCTTCGACGCGACCACCGAGGACGACGGCCGTTCCTACGTCGTCAGCGAGTGGGTCAGCGGCGAGACCCTCACCGACATGGTCGCCGCGGGCCCCCTTGAGCCGGAGCGGGCCGCCGCGCTGGTCGCCGAGGCCGCCGAGGCGCTGGCCCACGCCCACGAGGCCGGTCTGGCCCACCTGTGCCTCACCCCCGAGCACCTGGTGTGGACGGCTGCGGGCAGCACGGTCAAGGTGCTCGGGCTGGGCATCGACGCGGCGCTGATGGACGTCTCGAACGAGGAGGCCGCCCGCGCCGACACCGAGGGGCTCGGCCGCCTGCTGTACGCCGGGCTGACCGGGCACTGGGCCGGTGAGGAGGACCTCGGGCTGCCGCCCGCGCCCATGGCCGACGGCCACTTCTGCACGCCCCGGCAGGTCACGGCGGGGGTTCCCGGCTATCTCGACGCCATCACGTGCCGGGCGATGCTGCCCGAGGGCAAGCGGGGGCTGGCCCCCTTCGCCACGCCCGCCGAACTGGCCGAGGCCCTCAGCTCGGTTCCCCGGCCCGTCCCGATGCCCACCCCGATGCCGGTACCGGCGCCGCAGCCGGTGTCGGCCCTGCGCTCCGACGGGGTGGACACCGCGGCACCCCAGCGGCCCGCTCCACCGGTCCAGCACCAGCCCGCGCCCCCCTCCTCGAACGGTGGGGGGATGCTCGGCAAGGTCGCCATGACCACGATCGTGCTGCTGGTGATGGCGGCCGTCGGCGTGGGCGCCTGGACGATCGGCCGCAGCATCGGCAACGCGGACACCCCGGCGACGGGGGTGACCGCCACCCCGACGCAGGCCGCGCCCGTCGAGACCCGCGAGGTCAAGCCGGAGTCGGCCACCGGATTCGACCCGCTCAGCACGGACGGCGATCACGAAGAGCGGCCGGAGCTGGCGCCCAACGCGGTGGACGGCAAGCCCTCCACCGACTGGCACACGCAGTCGTACGCCTCGGTTGACTTCGGCAACCTGAAGAAGGGCGTCGGCCTGCTGCTCGACCTTGGGCAGAGCGTGCCGATCAAGCAGGTCACGGTCGACTTCGGTTCCCAGAGCTCGGGCGGCACCGCGGAACTGAGGGTCGGTGGCTCGGCCGACCTGAACAGCCTGAAGGTGGTCCACAAGTTCTCCGGCCTCGGCGGAAAGAAGACCTACAGCGCCGATTCCACGGAGAAGGGACGCTACCTCCTGGTGTGGTTCACCAAGCTGCCCGATCAGCCCACCTACCAGGGCATGTTCCGTGGAAGCGTCTTCGACGTGAAGGTGACAGCCGTCAAGTAGCGCCAGAGTGATTTGATCGCTTTTAGCCGAGTTCTTGCCGATCATGTGAGATTTCGTGGCACCATCTATCACGTAATGGTGTTGTCCCCGGACCGGCAAGCAGGACTCTCTCCGTGAATTCCCCACCAGAGCCCCCGCCAGCGGCGGGCCAGCAGATGGCGCGACCGGCAGTGTCCGACGCCGATCTGCTGACCCGGCACATCGCCGGGGATCCGCACGCCTTCAGTGAACTCGTCAAACGGCACCGGGACCGCATGTGGGCGGTCGCCCTGCGCACGCTGGGTGACCCCGACGAGGCGGCCGACGCCGTACAGGACGCCTTCGTCTCCGCCTATCGGAAGGCCGAGTCCTTCCGTGGCGAGGCGGCTGTCACCACGTGGCTCCACCGCATCGTGGTCAACGCCTGTCTCGACCGGATGCGCAGGAAGTCCGTACGGCCCGTCGCGGACGACGAGTTGGTCGAGGCGGCGGAGCGTGACACACCGGTGCTCGACCAGACAGCCGAGCGGGAGGTCTCCATGGAGGTCTCCGCAGCGCTCAAACTGCTGCCGTCCGACCAGCGGGCGGCACTCGTTCTCGTGGACATGATGGGGTACTCCGTGGAGGACGCGGCCCAGGTCCTGGAGGTGCCGAGCGGCACCGTGAAGAGCAGGTGCGCGCGAGGTCGCGCGAAACTTGCCCCGATTCTTTCGCACCTGCGGAACCGATCCGACCTGACTCGCGTCTCATCCGCGAAGGGAGCAGAACTTCGTGACGGGTGATACGCACTACGACCTGGAGACTCTCGCCGAGTTGGCAGAGGGTCTCCTCGACGCCGCCACGGCCCTGCAGGTACGCGAGCATCTCGCGATCTGTGACCCCTGTGGTGAAAGCCTCGCTGACCTCGCTGCGGTCCGTGAGGTGCTAGCGGCGACGCCCACCCCGGCGATGCCGATGGGAGTCGCGCTCCGGATCGACCGCGCACTGGCCGCAGAGGCCCAGAGCTTCCGTGGAGGTGGAGTAGGCCTGGTGGAGGCACCGGCCTGGGACGACATCATGCGCGACGCGCCGTGGGAGACGGCGCCCACACCGGAGCCAGAGCCGGTCCGGCCACAGCCGGAACCCGAGCTCGCCCCGGTGCCACAGCTCGGCGTCGTCGGCGACGACGGCACCATCAGGCCCGTACGGCGACGCGGCAACCCACGGCGCCGGTGGGCGCTCTCCGCCGCGGCGGCGGGTGTGGCGGCGGCGGTCGTGGGCACGGCCGTGCTGACGAGCGGCGCGCTCACCGCGGGCTCCTCGCCGAGCAGCAAGCCCGGGCCGGCCATCGCCCTGCCGACGGTGCCGAAGAGTGAGGGCTACCAGCTGACCGACAGCAACTGGAACTACACCGATGAGCAGCTGCGTGGGCCGCTGCTCGACTACATCGGTCCGGCGCAGATCGTGCTGGCCCAGGAGCAGTCGGAGGGCATCAAGCTCGACCAGTGCGTCAAGCAGGTCTCAGAAAAGGTCGGTAGAGCCCCGTTCGCCGTGGACCAGGGCTTCTACAACGGCCAGGAGGCCAACGTCATGCTCTTCTGGAGCAACAAGGCCAAGAACACCGTGCGCGTCCACGTCGTGGGCCCACAGTGTGACAACGTGCGCAAGCCCACCCTGGCGCGCTGGAAGTAGCCACAGACCCTCGTACGACACCGGAGCCCGGTATGGATTCGTCCATGCCGGGCTCCGCCGTGCCGTACGGGAATCACCGGGACCTAGGATCTGTTGACGCCACTGGCAACGACGGAGGAGAGGCGCAGCAGTGAGTGACGTCCGGAATGTGATCATCGTTGGATCGGGTCCCGCCGGTTACACCGCGGCTGTTTACTCCGCCCGGGCCGACCTCAGGCCGCTGGTCTTCGAGGGCTCGGTCACCGCGGGCGGCGCGCTGATGAACACGACCGAGGTGGAGAACTTCCCCGGCTTCCCCGACGGCATCATGGGGCCCGACCTCATGGACAACCTGCGCAAGCAGGCCGAGCGGTTCGGCGCCGAGCTGGTCGCCGACGACGTGGTCGAGGTCGACCTCGCCGCCACGCCGAAGGTCGTCAAGACCGCGACCGACACCTACTTCGCCAAGGCCGTGATCCTGGCCACCGGCTCCGGCTACCGCGAGCTGGGTGTGCCCAACGAGAAGCGCCTCTCCGGACGCGGCGTCTCCTGGTGCGCCACCTGTGACGGCTTCTTCTTCCGCGGCCAGGACATCGTGGTCGTCGGCGGCGGTGACACCGCCATGGAGGAGGCCACCTTCCTGACCCGGTTCGCCAACTCGGTGACCGTCGTGCACCGCCGCGACGAGCTGCGCGCCAGCAAGATCATGCAGGACCGCGCGTTCTCGAACGAGAAGATCCGCTTCGTCTGGGACAGCGAGGTCGTCGAGGTCCTCGGCGAGAACAAGGTCTCCGGGGTACGGCTGCGCAACCTCAAGACCGGCGAGGAGAGCGAGCTGGCGGCCACCGGCCTGTTCATCGCCATCGGCCACGACCCGCGCACCGAGCTGGTCAAGGGCCAGGTCGAGCTGGACGACGAGGGCTACATCAAGGTCGACTCCCCCTACACCCGCACCAACCTGGACGGCGTCTTCGCGGCGGGCGACGTCGTCGACCACATCTACCGCCAGGCGATCACCGCCGCCGGTACCGGCACCGCCGCCTCGCTCGACGCCGAGCGGTGGCTCGCCGAGCACGAGAGCTGATCCAGACCACCACCACGAAGAGGGAGTACCACCTTGGGCGCCATCAAGAACGTGACCGAAGCCGAATTCGACGCCGAGGTCCTGAAAAGCGACAAGCCCGTCATCGTTGACTTCTGGGCGGAGTGGTGCGCCCCGTGCCGCCAGGTCGCCCCGATCCTGGAGGAGATCGCCAAGGAGCACGCGGACAAGCTGACCGTCGTCAAGCTCGACGTGGACGCGTATCCGACGATTGCCGGGAAGTACGGTGTGCTCCAGATCCCGACCCTGAACGTCTACAAGGGTGGAGAGGTCGTGAAGCAGATCATCGGCGCGAAGCCCAAGTCGATGCTGCTCCGCGAGCTTGAGGGCATCATCTAGGTCCCGCCCGCCTTTCAGGTGGCAGGGGCCTGGTGAAGCCCCCTGCGGCTGCGCTCCCCACGGCGGAGCCGTACCACCGCTTCCGAGCGGCACACCCACCCATGCGAAAGCCCCCCGCGACGCGACGCGGGGGGCTTTCGTGACTCCTGGGACGAAAGGGCTCCTGGAAGGGGCTCAAACCACCTCAGACAGGCCGCAGCGCCCTCTCCGGGGACATGGAGCCGAGCAGCCGTTCCAGGGCCACCTCGACGTCCTCACGCCACGAGACGGCGGACTTGAGTTCGAGGCGGAGCCTGGGGAAGCGCAGATGCGGCCTGACCGTCTTGAACCCGACCGAGAGCAGATAGTCGGCGGGCATCACGCACGCGCCCGGCTGCTCCCACTTCAGGTCGCCGAACGCCTCGATCGCCCGGACCCCGCGCCGGGTCAGGTCCTTGGCGACTCCCTGGACCAGCATCCGGCCCAGGCCGCCACCGGAGAACTCCGGGATGATGTGGGCCGTCATCAGCAGCACGGCGTCGGCGCTGACCGGCGAGGTGGGGAAGGCGATGGACCGGGGCACGTGGTGCGGGGGCGCGTAGAGCACGAACCCGGCCGCGACGCCGTCCACATAGACGATCTTCCCGCAGCTGCCCCACTCCAGCAGGGTCGAGGAGATCCAGGCCTCCTTCTCCAGCCCGGGGTCTCCCGCCTCGATCGCGCGGTTGCCGTTCACCGGGTCGAGCTCCCAGAACACGCACCGGCGGCACCGGTACGGCAGGTCGTCAAGGTTGTCAAGAGTGACGTTTGCCAGCCGACGCGACACCTGTTGGCCCCAATCCTGGCGAGACGAGCGCAAGCCGTGGCGGAAAACGCGCGAAAACGGCGTCTCCAGCTGGCATCGTAGCTCAGTAGAGGCTCTGGTTTCAGGGTCTCCCGTCCCCACACGCGGACGACAGGCATCACTGCCGTACGCTGGTTTCTCTAGCTTGAGCACCGTGTGCTCCCCGTAACCAAGGAGGTGGACCGTGCCCCAAGAGTCAGATCACGGTCAGGCCATCGCGCCCCAGGGGTCGCGGATCGACGCCTATGTCGATCGGTACGCCGCACGAGCTACCGGGATGGTCGCCTCCGAGGTTCGAGCTCTTTTCGCCGTCGCGTCGAGGCCCGAGGTGGTCTCGCTCGCGGGGGGCATGCCGTACGTCACCGCTCTTCCCCTGGACGTCGTGGGAGAGCTCGTCGCCGACCTGGTGGCCCGCCGTGGCCCCGTCGCGCTCCAGTACGGCTCAGGCCAGGGGGACCCGCACCTGCGCGAGCAGATCTGCGAGGTCATGCGCCTTGAGGGGATCGAGGCCAACTCCAACGACGTCGTGGTGACCGTCGGCTCCCAGCAGGCCCTCGACCTGATCACCCGCGTCTTCATCGACCCGGGCGACGTCATCCTGGCCGAGGGGCCCTCGTACGTGGGCGCGCTGGGCACCTTCTCCGCCTACCAGGCCAGGGTCATCCACATCGCCATGGACGACGAGGGCATGATCCCCGAGTCGCTGGCGCAGACGATCTACGCGCTGAAGACCGCGGGCACCAGGATCAAGTTCCTGTACACGATCCCCAACTTCCACAACCCCGCCGGGGTGACGCTCAACACCACGCGCAGGCAGCAGATCCTGGAGATCTGCCAGCGGGCGGACGTGCTGATCGTGGAGGACAACCCGTACGGCCTGCTCGGCTTCGAGGGCACGACCATGCGGGCGCTGCGGGCCGACTGCCCCGACGGGGTGGTCTACCTCGGCTCCTTCTCCAAGACCCTGGCGCCGGGCTTCCGGGTCGGCTGGGCCCTGGCGCCGCACGCCATCCGCGACAAGCTGGTGCTGGCGATGGAGTCGGCAGTGCTGTCGCACTCCACCTTCACCCAGCTCGCCGTCGGTCAGTACCTCACGACCCAGCCGTGGCGTCAGCAGATCAAGACCTTCAGGGAGCTGTACTGCGAGCGTCGCGACGCCATGCTCGGCGCCCTGGAGGCGATGATGCCCGCGGGCTGCTCCTGGACGCGTCCCGCGGGTGGCTTCTTCGTCTGGGCCACGCTTCCCGAGGGGCTCGACGCCAAGGTGCTGCTGCCGCGCGCGGTGGCCGAGCGGGTGGCGTTCGTCCCGGGCGCCGGCTTCTACGCCGACGGTGGGGGCGCGCGCAACATGCGGCTGTCCTACTGCTACCCCGAGCCGGAGCGCATCCGTGAGGGTGTGCGCCGCCTGGCCGGGGTGATCGAGCAGGAGATGCAGACGCGCGAGACGTTCGGTCCCGACGCGCCCATCGAACGCGGCGGGGTGGACACCCCGGGTCCCGACCTCGCCTGAGCCGTCGCGATCGAGGCGGCGTGGCGGTCGCTCCTGCCCGCCACGCCGCCTTTCTCGTTTTGTGAGGGCTGTTTTAGACCTCTTCTGGACGCGGTGGGTGGCGTCACTTCGGGTGCCGTGCCGTACGGTGACTTCCGGCGCCGGTGTGGCGACCGTCCCCGGCGTGATGAGAGCGACCCCAAAGGCTCGACGTGGGCCGTGAAGAGAGGTTTTTTCGGATGAGTGATCTGGGCCACGTGCTCGTTCTCGCGGGTGGTCTTTCCTACGAGCGGGAGGTGTCCCTCCGGTCGGGCCGCCGGGTGAGTGAGGCGCTGCGCGCGGTGGGAATCCCGGTGGAGACACGTGACACCGACGCCTCGCTCGTGCCCTCCGTGCTCGCCGACCCGCCGGACGCGGTCTTCGTCACCCTCCACGGCGGAGCGGGTGAGGACGGCGCCATCCGATCGGTGCTCGAACTGCTTTCCGTCCCCTACGTGGGCGCCGATCCCGACGCGTGCCGGGTGGCCTTCGACAAGCCGACCGCCAAGGCCGTCGTCCGTTCCTTCGGCCTGCGCACCCCCGAGTCGGTGACGCTGCCCAAGGAGACCTTCCACGACCTCGGTGCCTCCGCGGTGCTCGACCGCATCGTCGAACGGCTCGGCCTGCCGCTGTTCGTCAAGCCGTCCCGGGGCGGCTCGGCCCTCGGCGCGTCGATGGTCCGCACCGCGCAGGAGCTTCCCTCGGCGATGGTCGGCTGCTTCGCCTACGGCGACACGGCGCTGATCGAGCGCTACATCAAGGGCGTCGAGATCTCCGTCTCGGTCATCGATCTCGGCGAGGGTCCGGTCGCCCTGCCCCCGGTGGAGATCGTGCCGGACGCGGGCGTCTACGACTACGCCTCCCGCTACACGGCGGGTCACACCGAGTTCTTCGCCCCGGCCCGGCTGTCCCCCGAGGTCGCCGAGGCGTGCGCGGAGATGGCCGTCACGGCGCACACCGCGCTGGGGCTGCGTGACGTCTCCCGCACCGACCTCATCGTCGACGAGGCGGGCCTGCCGTACTTCCTTGAGGTCAACGTCGCCCCCGGCATGACCGAGACCTCGCTGCTGCCCATGGCGGTCGAGGCGGCGGGCGACGACCTCGGCACCCTCTGCCAGGCCCTCCTGGAACGGGCCGCCGCCCGGCACTCCGACTGAGCCTGGCCCGTCCGGCGCCGGGATGACCGGCGCCGGATCGCTCCACCTATGGTGGACGCCGTGCGTTTTCCCAAGAGTTTCGCCAGTGACAACCACGCCGGGGTGCATCCGGACGTGATCGCCGCCATCGTCGAGGCCAACGTCTCCGACGCCCCCGCCTACGGTGGAGACCCCTGGACACGGGCGATGGAGGAGGCCTTCCGCGCCGAGTTCGGCCCCCGGGCGAGCGCCTACGCCATGTTCAACGGCACCGGCGCCAACGTTGTGGGCCTCGGGCTCGTCCTGCGCTCCTACGACGCCGTCCTCTGTCCTGCCAGCGCCCACATCAACACCAACGAGTGCGGCGCCGCGGAGCGGGTGCTCGGCGCCAAGCTCGTCACGATCCCGACGGACGACGGCAAGCTCACCGTCGAGGCGCTCCGGGGCCAGCTCTCCGTCCTGGGGAACGAGCACCACTCCCAGCCCCGGGTCGTCTCGATCTCCCAGGTGACCGAGTGTGGCACGTGCTACACCCCCGACGAGGTCGCCGAGCTGGCCGACTTCGCCCACGCGCACGGGCTCTTCCTCCACATGGACGGCGCCCGGCTGGCCAACGCCGCCGTGGAGCTCGGCTGCCCGATGCGCGCGTTCACCACTGACGCGGGGGTGGACCTGCTCAGCTTCGGCGGCACGAAGAACGGCGCCATGGGGGCGGAGGCGCTCGTCGTCCTGCGGCCCGAGCTTGAGGCTCCCGCGCTGTTCCTCCGCAAGCAGGGGATGCAACTGGCCTCCAAGATGCGCTTCGTCTCGGCCCAGTTGACCGCGCTCCTCACGGACGACCTCTGGCACAGGAACGCCTCCCACGCCAACGCCATGGCCCACCGGCTGGCGGACGGCGTCACCGATCTTCCCGGGGTCGCGCTCCGCTACCCCGTCCAGTCGAACGCGGTCTTCCCCTCGCTGCCGGAGAAGGCGATCTCCGATCTCCAGCAGCGTTATCTCTTCCACGTCTGGGACGAGGCCGAGCACGTGGTGCGCTGGGTGACGGCCTTCGACACCTCCCCCGAGGACGTGGACGCCTTCGTGACGGACGTACGGCAGGCAGTGCTGTCGTGTTTCACGTGAAACCCTTGCCTGCGTGTTTCACGTGAAACAACGAACGGCCCCGGTGTTTCACGTGAAACACCGGGGCCGTTCGGCGAAGGTCAGTCCTCGGTCTGCTGCATCGTTCCCGGAGCCATCGTGGCGATGATGCGCTCAAGGTCGTCGATGGTCGCGAACTCCACGACGATGCGCCCCTTGCGGCGGCCGAAGTCCACCTTCACCCGGGTCTCGAAGCGGTCGGAGAGCCGGTCGGCCAGATGGCGGAGCGTCGGCTCCTCCGACTGACGCGCCCTCGGCACCTTCCGAGTGGGGGCCGGTGCCGCCTTGGCGTCGCCGACCGCCACGATCTCCTCGACCTCGCGCACCGACAGCAGCTCCGCCACGATCCGGTCGGCGAGCCGTTCCTGTGCCGCCGGATCGTTCAGGGGAAGCAGCGCGCGGGCGTGCCCGGCGCTGACCAGTCCGGCCGAGACCCGGAGCTGGACCTTGGCGGGCAGGTTGAGCAGTCGCAGGGTGTTGGTCACGTGGGAACGGGACCGTCCGACGCGGGTGGCCAGCTGCTCGTGGGTGGCCCCGAAGTCGTCGAGGAGCTGCCGGTAGGCCGCCGCCTCCTCAAGGGGGTTGAGCTGCTCGCGCTGGAGGTTCTCGATGAGAGCGTCCAGCAGGAGCTTGTCCTCCTCGGTGCTCCGTACGATCGCGGGGATCTTGGAGAGCCCGGCGAGCTTCGAGGCTCGCAGGCGGCGTTCCCCCATGATCAGCTCGTAGCGCCCCTCTCCGACGGGGCGCACCACGACGGGCTGGAGCAGCCCCACCTCCTTGATGGAGGCGGCCAGCTCGTCCAGCGCGTCGTCGTCGAAGATGTCCCGGGGCTGGCGGGGGTTGGGCGCGATGGCCTCAAGGGGGATCTCAAGGAAGTAGGCGCCCGCGACCGGCTTGGGCTGCGGGACCGCCGCTGCCGCTGCTGCTGCCGACTCGGTCGCGACCAGGATCGCGGTGGCGGCTGACGGTGCCGTCGTCTCCCGTACGGCGGGCCCCGTCGGGATGAGCGCCCCCAGTCCCTTGCCCAGTCCCCTCGGTGTCTTAGCTACCACTGGCCCTCCCCCTCCTCATGGCTTCGGTGGATCTCGGCGCGTTCACACGGCGGCGCCACGGTAGGCGATCTCGCGGGCGGCGTCCATGTAGGCCATCGCGCCGCTGGAGCCCGGGTCGTAGGTCATGACCGACTGGCCGTAGCTCGGGGCCTCGGAGACCCGGACGCTCCTCGGGATCACGGTCTTCAGCACCGTGTCCGCGAAGTGGGAGCGAACCTCGTCGGCGACCTGGGAGGCGAGCCTGGTCCTGCCGTCGTACATCGTCAGCAGGATCGTGGACAGGTCGAGGGTGGGGTTCAGGTGGGCGCGGACCAGGTCCACGTTCCGCAGGAGCTGGCCGAGTCCCTCAAGCGCGTAGTACTCGCACTGGATGGGGATCAGCAGCTCGTTGGCGGCCATCAGCGCGTTGACGGTCAGCAGGCCGAGCGAGGGAGGGCAGTCGATGAGGATGTAGTCGAACTCGACGTCGGTGTAGGCCGTCAGCGCGCGCTGTAGCCGAGCCTCACGGGCGACCATGGAGACCAGCTCGATCTCGGCGCCCGCGAGGTCGATCGTGGCGGGGGCGCAGTAGAGGCCCGGCATCTCCGGAACCTCCTTGACGACCTCCGCCAGCGGCACGTCCTCCACCAGGACCTTGTACATGTCGGGGACGTCGCCACGGTGGTCGATCGACAGGGCGGTCGAGGCGTTGCCCTGGGGGTCGAGGTCCACGACGAGCACCCGCTGGCCGTGGATGGACAGCGCGGCCGCGAGGTTCACCGAGGTCGTAGTCTTGCCTACGCCGCCCTTCTGGTTGGCGACGGTGAAGATGCGGGTCTTGGGCGGACGGGGCCAGTCACCGTCCCGGGTCCCGACGGTGTCTCCGGGAGTGGCCGTAGATGTTTCACGTGAAACCACTGAGCTGAGTGCCTCTCGTACCAACGGCGATTCGCCGGGATTAAGGGGGGACTGGGTCACGGTCGTCGTCCTTTCAACCGGCCTGACTGCAGCGGTGGAACTCGATGCGGGCCAGCCAAGACCGGAAGGGCGTTCACGAGGCGAGACGACAGGACCCGTAGGCCAGCCGAGACCACCTTCCGCGCTCACCATCGCACTTCCATGGTCGTTCACTGGCCTCGCACTCGCTTCGCTCGGTCTGTTCTACTGGCCTCGCGCCCGCTTGGCCCGCGAGACACGCTCCTTACGGCGAGCGCCCTGCCGTACTTCTCCGGAGGTCCGACCGGCGACCACCCGGATGAGAGTTGCGGGCGGCTCGACCTTACCGTGCCCGACCGATACAAGCTCGGCGGTTCGCACCCCGCTGGTCCTCAATTGTTCCTCGGCGTCCGCCAGCTCCTCCGCTGCCCGTTCTCCCTTGAGGGCGAGCAGCTCCCCGTCCTCACGCAGCAGGGGGAGCGACCACTTCAGCAGCCGGTCGAGCGGCGCGACCGCGCGGGCGGAGGCCACGTCGAACACGCGCTTGCCGGCGAACTCCTCGGCCCGGCCGCGCAGCACCTCGACGTTGCCGAGCTTCAGCGTGTCCACGCACTCCTGGAGGAAGACCGTCCGGCGCAGCAGGGGTTCGAGGAGGGTGACCTGGATGTCGGGACGCACGATCGCCAGCACCAGGCCGGGCAGCCCGGCACCGGAGCCGATGTCCACCAGGCGCACGTCCGCGGGGACCGCCTCGGCGACCACCGCGCAGTTGAGCAGGTGACGGTCCCAGATGCGGGGCACCTCGCGAGGGCCGAGCAATCCGCGCACCACCCCGGGGCCGGCCAGCAGCCCGGCGAACGTCTCCGCCATGGACCAGGCATCGCCGGTGAACACCTCGTGCGCGACCTCGGGCGGCTCGGGGATCTGGTCACTCACTCGGGGCTCACTCTTCCTCGGGACGGTCATTCGGCAGGGTGTTCTAAGGCTAACGGCCCGCTTCGCGCAGCCGTACAAGGACGGGCCGGGAACCGATCACGAGAAAGGGCCGCCGCCCCTGGTGGCCAGGGACGGCGGCCCTTCTCTCGTCGTGCGGGGTTACGCGGGCAGGACCACCACGAAACGCCGGGGCTCCTCGCCCTCGGACTCGCTGCGCAGGCCCGCCGCCGCGACCGCGTCGTGCACGATCTTGCGCTCGAACGGGGTCATCGGCTGCAGGGACTTGGGCTCGCCGTTGCGCTTGACGTCCGTGGCGATCTTGGTGCCAAGCTCGGTCAGCTCGGTACGGCGGCGCTCGCGGTAGCCGGCGATGTCCAGCATGAGCCGGGAACGCTCGCCCGTCTGGCGGTGGACGGCGAGCCGGGTCAGCTCCTGGATCGCCTCAAGCACCTCGCCGTGCGGGCCGACGAGGTCGCCGCCCTTGACATCCACGACCGACACCACGGCACGATCACCCTCGACGTCCATGTCGATGTCACCGTCGATGTCGGCGATGTCGAGCAGACCCTCGACGTAGTCCGCCGCGATCTCGCCCTCCTGCTCCAGCGCAGCGAGATCCGGAGCCGTCTTCACGGTCTCCTTCTCGGCTTCGGCCTCGGTCACGTCCGGCCACTCCTTCGTGCTGTCGTGATGATCGTCAGGACTTCTTACTACCCGTCCGCTTGCTGCGGGGCTGGCGGACGGGCTGTTGGCGGACCATCTTGGGCGCGGGCTCGGACGGCGGCTCGGGCTCGGGAGCCTTCTTGACCTTGCCCAGCAGGCCCGGCTTGGGCTCGGGCGTCACCATGTTGCCCTTGGCGTCGGCCACCGGAGTGGGGTGGCGGCTGTAGAACCAGTGCTGCTGGCCCAGGGTCCACAGGTTGGTGGTGACCCAGTAGAGGATCAGGCCGAGGGGGAAGTTCAGCGAGAAGATGGCGAACAGCGGCGAGATGTACATCAGGATCTTCTGCTGCTGCGCCATCGGGTTGTCCGGCATCTGAGCCATCGAGCGGGTCACGCTCTGCCGGACGGTGAGGAAGGTGGTCAGCGAGCTGATCGCCACGAAGATGGCCAGGACGATCTTCGTCTGGATCGGGTTGGCGCCGAACGCCTGGATCTGGGTGTCGCTGCTCCAGAAGGTCGCGGGCAGCGGCGCGCCGAAGATGTGCGCGGCCCTGGCGCTGTCGACCAGTTGCTGGGTCATGCCGAACTTCAGCTCGCCGTGGGCCATCGCGTTCAGCACGGTGAACATCGAGATGAAGATGGGGAACTGGGCCACGACCGGCAGACAGCCGCCGAGCGGGTTGGCCCCCTGCCCCTGGTACAGCGCCATGACCTCCTGGTTCATGCGCTGCTTGTCGTTCTTGTAGCGCTTACGGATCTCCTGGACCTTGGGCGCGAGTTCCTGCATCTTCTTCGACGAGCGCATCTGCTTGAGGAAGAGGGGGAAGATCAACAGCCTCATCAGCACCGTCAGGGTGATGATGGTCAGCGCCCAGGTCAGCCCGCTGTTCGGGTCGAGGAAGCTGCTATAACCCTGGTGTATCCAGGTGATCACTTGGGCGACGGCCGTGTACAGCCAGTTCAGCCAGGACAGCTCCACCGAGCTAGCTCCCTTGCGTTTCGTCGGACCGGCCCCGGCGTGGGGGCACCGGGTCAAAGCCTCCGGGATGGAATGGGTGGCAACGCCCGATTCTCCGGATCGTCAACCATGTGCCGCGCAGGGCCCCGTGGACGGCCACCGCCTCAAGCCCGTAGGCACTGCACGAGGGGTGGAAGCGGCAGCGTGGACCCAGCAGAGGGCTCACGTAGCTCCGGTAGAACCGGATGGGAGCCATCAGGGTCCTGGCAGCCGGGGAAACCCCGGCGGTGTGCTGCGCCGTCATCATCGCCCATCCCTGCGAGCCGTCGAGGGCTCTCGCCGCCTGAGTAAACGATCCAGCGCGACGTCGAGTTCGGCGGCTAGGCGCTCGCTTCGCGCGGACGCGGCCGGTGGATTGGCGCGTACAACCAGCAGGCTACCTCGCGGAAGACGGTCGAGACGGTCTCGCATGAGGTGTCTCAGCTGACGTTTGACCCGATTCCTCGTGACCGCACCGCCAACAGCACGACTTACGACAAATCCCACCAAGGGGGGTTCGTCCACTTCTGGGCGCATGCCAAAATGCGCGACCAGCGTGGGACGGCCTGCACGGCTTCCCTTCCTGACCGCGCCGGCGAACTCCTCGCCCCGGCGCATGCGGGACACGGACGGCAACACGAGAGAACCTTGGTTGACCCTGGGCAGGTACGGCTATCGCCCGCCGGCGTCACGCCGACGGGCGACGGTTCGTTGACTGCCTTGGCCCGGACGAGCCGGGCACGGCGGACGCGTCAGGCGGAGAGCTCTGCGCGGCCCTTGCGACGACGGGCGGCCAGGATGGCGCGACCGGCACGGGTGCGCATGCGCAGCCGGAAGCCGTGGGTCTTCGCGCGACGGCGGTTGTTCGGCTGGAAAGTACGCTTGCTCACGAGTGGGCTCCAGGCTCAGGGCGCGCCCCCAGCACATGGGGACGCTCGACAGTGGCTGGCCTGTCGGAAGCGGGGCATGCGAAAAGCCGCCGCGTGACAAGCCGACCGTCGTACGTTACGGGTAACGCGGGCCCCAGGTCAAACCGGCGAACACGTGGCGATAGGTTATCCACGAATCCACAGCCCCTTTTTCCACCGACGCCTCGCCGTCCACAGGATGTGCACTCAGCCTCCCCCACACTGCCACTAGGCTGTGGACAACGTCTTGAACACAGGCTGTGGACAGGGCTACTGTCGGCCCCTCCAAACCCCTGCTCACCGCTGCCCAGACGGGTCTGTCGGCAGGTGCGGGGCTGTGCACAGCATGTGGATGCGGTGTGGATTCGATGTGGATTCCGAGCGGCGACCCCGGGCGGGCAGCAGGGGCTCCGACATGTGGACAACGGGGGAATCCGATGTGCCCGGCGGCCATCGGTGTGGATAACAGATCGCGGTGAGCTCTTCGGGAACCGCGTCGACAGGAGGATGGCCGGGCATGGACAACTTGGACCTCAGCGAGGTGTGGGAACGGGCGTTGGAGAACTCCCTCAACGCGAGTGTCCCCGCCCAGCAACGGGTCTGGCTCGGCATGACCCGCCCGTTCGGCCTCATGAACGACACCGTGGTGCTCGCGGCCCCCACGGATTTCGCCAGGGACGTGCTGGAGAACAAGCTCCGCCCGCTGATCAGCCACGCGCTCTCCCAGGAGTTCGGCCGTCCCATGCGGGTGGCGGTCATGGTCGACCCCAGCACGGCCGGTTCCGACCCCGGCGGCCCCAGAGGGGAAAGTTATCCCCAGCCGCCCGCGCACGGTTATCCCCAGCCTGGGGGTTCCCAGCAGGGTTATGCACAGCCCGTGACACCCCAGCTCCACAGCGCTTCCGGCCTCCAGGGGCCCTTCCAGGGGCAGGGACCCGCTCCGGCGCAGTCCACCGACTATCCACAGCACGGCCCACAGGGTCACTACGGTTATCAACAGGGTGAGGACGGCGCACAGCCGTACCTCCCGGGTGAGCCCTCGGCACCGGTCCAGCCGGAGCAGGGGTCGGGAGGATACGGCAGGGGGGGCTACACCCCGCAGCCCTCACCCCCGCGCCCGGAGGCCAACGGCTTCGACCGGCCCGCGCCCCCGCAGGCCGCAGGCCCGCCCGTGCAGAACAGGTGGGACGGCCGGGGGGGCCGCACGCAGGGGGAACCCGCCCGGCTGAACCCGAAGTACACCTTCGAGACCTTCGTCATCGGGTCGAGCAACCGCTTCGCGCACGCCGCCGCGGTCGCGGTCGCCGAGGCCCCGGCCAAGGCCTACAACCCGCTGTTCATCTACGGCGACTCCGGACTGGGCAAGACCCACCTGCTGCACGCGATCGGCCACTACGCGCAGAGCCTCTACGACGGCGCCCGGGTGAGATACGTCAGCTCGGAGGAGTTCACCAACGACTTCATCAACTCCATCCGCGACCACAAGGCCGACAACTTCCGCGGACGCTACCGGGCTGTGGACATCCTGCTCGTGGACGACATCCAGTTCCTTGAGGGCAAGGAACAGACGCAGGAGGAGTTCTTCCACACCTTCAACACCTTGCACAACGCCAACAAGCAGATCGTCATCTCCAGCGACCGCGCCCCCAAGCAGCTGGTCACCCTGGAGGACCGGCTGCGCAACCGGTTCGAGTGGGGGCTGATCACCGACGTGCAACCGCCCGAGCTGGAGACGCGCATCGCGATCCTGCGCAAGAAGGCCATCCAGGAGGGCCTGGCCGCGCCGCCCGAGGTGCTTGAGTACATCGCGAGCCGCATCTCGACCAACATCCGCGAGCTTGAGGGCGCCCTGATCAGGGTCACCGCGTTCGCCAGCCTCAACCGGCAGTCGGTCGACCTGCAGCTCACCGAGGTCGTGCTCAAGGACCTGATCACCGAGGACGCGGGCTCCGAGATAACGATCGCCACGATCATGGCCTCGACCGCCACCTACTTCGGGCTTTCCATTGACGACCTGTGCGGCGGGTCGCGCTCGCGGGTCCTGGTCACCGCCCGGCAGATCGCCATGTATCTGTGCAGGGAGCTGACCGACATGTCGCTTCCCAAGATCGGTCAGCAGTTCGGCGGCCGCGACCACACGACGGTCATGCACGCCGACAGGAAGATCCGTTCTCTCATGGCCGAGCGCAGGTCGATCTACAACCAGGTCAACGAGCTGACCACCAGGATCAAGCAGCAGTCGCGCAATGGCTGAGATTTCCCCGGACGCGATACACAGGCTGTGGAAAACCTTGTGGATCAAATGTACGGCCCCGCCCCACCCGATGGAGGGGGAGTTTCCACCGTGAACATGCCGGTTTCAGTGGTTTCAACACTTTCGAGCAACCTGGGGACAACTCTGGGGAGAACCTGGGGACAACTTGGGGAGAACTCGTGGACAACCTGGGGACGCCCTGTGAAGAGCGTTTTCCACAAGGACAAAACACCCTCTTACCCAGTGGATAACCTGGGGAAACCTCGTGGATAACCGGTGGATGAAGACCCCTCGATCTGGGGACGGCCTGTGGGTACAGCGAGGTTCTCCCCAGGCCGCCGAGTTCTCCACACCCTCCGCCCACATCCCCAGTGGATGAAGAAACCTGAGCTGAGCTGCGGAAACATAGGATTTCCACAGTATCCACACCCCCTAATGCGATGACCCCTTGTATCTCTAACTAGAGAACTCAAGAACCACAGAAGGGTTCCGGGGGAGCGCAGGTGCGGGACAGTGAACACTTGAACCCAAGGCACCGAGCGGACAGCGCTCGACACACAGGAGGCAGATCCACGTGATGTTCCGTATCGAGCGAGACGCACTCGCCGAGGCCGTCGCCTGGACGGCACGCAGCCTGCCCGCCCGCCCCTCCGTGCCGGTGCTCGCCGGCATGCGCCTGGAGGTGACGGACGGCGGGCAGCTGAAGCTGTCCGGCTTCGACTACGAGGTGTCCGCCGAGGTGACCCTCGAACCCCAGAGCGGTGAGGCGGGCGTCGTGCTGGTCTCGGGCAAGCTGCTCGCCGAGATCACCAGGGCGCTGCCCGCACAGCCTGTGGACTTCGTCGTCGAGGGCGCCAAGGCCGTCGTCACCTGTGGAAGCGCCAGGTTCACCCTGCTGACCATGCCCGTGGAGGACTACCCCTCCCTGCCGACCATGCCGCCGGCCGCGGGCCGGGTCGGCAGCGACGTGTTCGCCTCCGCCGTCGCCCAGGTCGCCGTCGCCGCGGGCAAGGACGACACGCTGCCGATGCTGACGGGCGTGCGCATGGAGATCGAGGGCGACACGGTCACCCTCGCCGCAACCGACCGCTACCGCCTGGCCGTACGAGAGCTGAAGTGGCAGCCGGGGCAGCCTGACTTCTCCGCGGTCGCGATGATCCCCGGCAGGACCCTCGCCGACGCCGCCAAGGCCCTGGGCAGCACCGGCGCCGAGGTCGAGATCGCGATGAGCTCCGTCGGCGGCACCGGTGAGGGCATGATCGGCTTCTCCAGCAGCGCGGGCCGCCGGACGACCACCCGCCTGCTCGACCCCGAGTTCCCCAAGTACCGCTCGCTGCTGCCGACCGAGTTCTCCGCCAGGGCCGAGCTGTCCACAGGCGTCTTCGTCGAGGCCGTCAAGCGCGTGGCCCTGGTCGCCGAGCGCAACACGCCGGTGCGCCTGGCCTTCCGCGACGGCGAGGTCGTCCTTGAGGCGGGCAGCGGCGACGAGGCCCAGGCTGTCGAGGTGCTGCCGGTCGACTTCGAGGGCGACGACATCAACATCGCCTTCAACCACCAGTTCCTGCTCGAAGGACTGGGCGCGATCGATTCCGACGTGGCCAGGCTGCAGATGACGACCTCGACCAAGCCCGCCATCCTCACCGGGGGCAAGCCCGTCGAGGAGAAGAGCGTCCCCGACTACCGCTACCTGATCATGCCCATCCGTCTGTCGAGCTGACCGCCCGCCGTACACAGCCTGTGTATGGGAACGGCGCGTCCGGGCAGGGGGCGCCGGTGAACCAGATCATGCTGAAGGCGTGCCTCAACGGGGCCAGACGGCCCGACGAGCACCCCGCCGTCCCTGTGACCCCTCTGGAGCTCGCTGAGGCGGCCCGTGAGGCCCGTGAGGCGGGTGCGACGGCTGTGCACATGCACCCGCGCGACGAGGCGGGCAGAGAGTCTCTCAGCGCCGTCCACATCGGCGCGGCGGTGCGGGCCGTACGGCTGGCGTGCCCCGGGCTGCCCGTGGGCGTGAGCACGGGCCTGTGGATGACGGACGGCGACGCCGACGCCAGGGGCGAGGCCGTACGCGGGTGGGAGGTTCTTCCACAGGCTGACCGGCCCGACTTCGCGTCGGTGAACCTCTCCGAACCCGGCTTCACCGGCCTGTGGCATGATCTTCGGCGGCTCGGCGTGGACGTCGAGGCCGGGGTCTGGTCCGTCGGTGACGCCGAGGCGCTCGCCGCGACCGGACTTGGGTGCGTACGGGTGCTCGTCGAGATCATCGGCGGTGCCGCGGAAACCGCGGTCTCCCGGGCGCGGGCCGTGCTCGGTCGTCTCGACGAGCTGGCCGTCCCCGGCCCCCGGCTGCTCCACGGCGAGGAGGGACCGGCGTGGATACTCGTGGACGAGGCGGGGCAGCTGGGACTGGCCACGCGCATCGGCCTTGAGGACGTCCTCCACAGCCCCGACGGCGGCCCTGTGGAAGGAAACGCCCATCTGGTACGGCTCGCGCTGGCGCGGCTTTCGACAGGTGGATGATGGAACCCTGAAGGGGGTGCTCGTATGCAGATCGGCATGGTCGGGCTGGGCAAGATGGGCGGCAACATGGCCGAGCGGCTGCGCCGCGGCGGTCACGACGTCGTCGGTTACGACCGTGACCCGGCGGTCAGTGACGTCTCCAGCCTGAAGGAGCTGGTCGAACGGCTCAGGGCGCCGCGCGCGGTGTGGGTCATGGTGCCCGCGGGCGCGCCCACCCAGGCGACCGTCGAGGAGCTCGGTGATCTGCTGTCCGAAGGCGACATCGTGATCGACGGCGGCAACTCGCACTACCTCGACGACCAGAAGCACGCGGCCCAGCTCGGCGAGCGGGGCGTCGGCTTCGTCGACTGCGGCGTGAGCGGCGGCGTCTGGGGCCTGCAGAACGGCTACGCCCTCATGGTCGGCGGCACCGACGACGATGTTCAGCGGCTGATGCCGGTCTTCGACACCCTCAAGCCCGAGGAGGGCGGCTTCGTGCACGCCGGGGCCGTCGGCGCGGGGCACTTCGCGAAGATGGTCCACAACGGCATCGAGTACGGCATGATGCAGGCCTTCGCCGAGGGCTGGGAGCTGCTTGAGGCCTCCGACATCGTGACCGACGTGCCCGGCGCCTTCGCGAGCTGGCGGCACGGCACCGTCATCCGCTCCTGGCTGCTCGACCTGCTGGTTCGCGCCCTCGACGACGACCCGGACCTGGCGGACCTGAAGGGCTACGCCCAGGACTCCGGCGAGGGCAGGTGGACGGTCCAGGCGGCCGTCGACCTGGCCGTCCCGCTGCCGGTCATCACCGCCGCGCTGTACGCCAGGTTCGCCTCCCGCCAGGACGACTCCCCGGCCATGAAGGTCGTCGCGGCGCTGCGCAACCAGTTCGGCGGCCACGCGGTCACCGCCAAGGAGGGCCAGACCGGCAAGGGCGCGGACGCCCCCGGCGCCGACGTCGTCCCCCCGGTCGAGACCGACCGGTGACCGGCGGGGCCCCGGTGAAGGACGGGGGCGGCTAGTCTTCCTGGGGTGCACGTCGCCCATCTCGCGCTGACCGACTTCCGGTCCTACGACACCGTCGACCTCGGCCTTGAGCCGGGCGTCACGGCGTTCGTCGGGCCGAACGGTCAGGGCAAGACCAACCTGGTCGAGGCGCTGGGCTACGTCGCGAGCCAGTCAAGCCACCGCGTGGCGACGGACGGTCCTCTGGTACGGCAGGGCGCGGCGCGGGCGATCGTGCGTTCGGTCGTCGTGCGCGACGACCGGCGGGCCCTGATCGAGCTGGAGATCAACCCGGGCAAGGCCAACCGGGCCAGGCTGAACCGCTCGCCCGTCTCCCGCCCGCGCGACGTGGTCGGCATGTTGCGCACCGTCCTGTTCGCCCCCGAGGACCTCGCCATGGTCAAGGGCGACCCCGGTGAGCGCCGCCGCTACCTCGACGACCTGCTGGTGGCCAGGGCTCCCAGGTTCGCCGGGGTCAGGGCCGACTACGACCGGGTGCTCAAGCAGCGCGGCGCCCTGCTGCGGGTGGCGGCGCAGTCACGGCGTGGCAGGGGCGGGCGGCGGGCCGAGAACGACGCCGCCTTCGCCGCGGCCGGGGCCGGAGACCCGCTGAGCACCCTGGAGGTCTGGGACGCCCACCTGGCCAAATACGGCGCCGAGCTGCTCGCGGCCCGCCTCGGGCTGATCGAGGAGCTGCGCCCGCTCGTCGCCTCGGCCTACGCCGCCCTCGCCCCCGGCTCGGACGCGGCCTGTCTCGACTACCGCGGCACCCTGCCGGAGGAGTCGGAGGGTACGGCCCGCGAGGACCTTGAGGGGCGCATCCGGGCCGCCCTGCTCGACGTGCGGACCTCCGAGCTGGAACGCGGCGTCACCCTCGTCGGCCCGCACCGCGACGACCTGTTCCTCGGCCTCGGAGAGCTGCCCGCCCGCGGCTACGCCAGCCACGGCGAGTCGTGGTCGTTCGCGCTCGCGCTCAGGCTGGCCGCCTACGACCTGCTCAGGAGCGACGGCGGCGACCCCGTGCTGATCCTCGACGACGTCTTCGCCGAGCTGGACAGCCAGCGCCGCCGCCGTCTCGCCGAGATCGTCGCCCCCGCCGAGCAGGTGCTGATCACCGCCGCGGTCGCCGCCGACGTGCCCGCCGAGCTGATCGGCGCCCGCTTCGACGTGACGGAGGGGAGCGTGGCCCGTGTCCGCTGACATGCCCGACCCCACCGAGGGCGCCGCCGAGGGGGCTGTTGAGGGGGCTGTTGAGGGCGCCAGGGCGACCGCCGCCAAGGGCGCCGCGATGGCCAGGGAGAAGCTCGCCCAGGCCAAGGCGGACGCCGCGAAACGCGGCCAGCTCCCCCGCAGGGAGCCCAGGCGCAAGCCGTACGGCCAGCGCAGGGACAGCGGCGACCCGAGGCTCTTCGGCAGCGCCATCGCCGACCTGCTCGCGGACCGGGGCTGGGAGCGGCCCGCCGCGGTCGGCGGGGTGTTCGGTCGCTGGCACGAGATCGTCGGCTCCGACCTGGCCGCGCACACCAAGCCGGAGACCTTCGCCGAGGGCGAGGTCGTGGTGATCGCCGACTCCACGGCCTGGGCGACCCAGGTCAGGCTGCTCGCCGCCGAGCTCGTCAAGCGGCTGAACCAGGAGCTCGGCGACGGAACCGTACGGCGCGTGCGGGTGCGTGGGCCGCAGAACGGGCCACGGCCGAGCGGCGGGCTGCGTGTCACCGGGAGCCGCGGCCCCGGCGACACCTACGGATGATCCACAACCCGGAAAACGGATCAGCGGCCTTTCTGAGGCGGCTACCCCCTTCCCCGTAGGGGGATGCGTAACCCAAGGCTCGACGCGCGACAGAGGCCTCCAGAGCCCTTCAATGCCGCACGACACGTTCGGAGCCGCTAGAATGAAATCGAATTCCGGACACAGTCCGCTTGCGTGTCACCCCGGCCACCGCGCCGACCTCCCCCGGGTGAGCGCATCGGGGCATTCACGACGGTGACGGGCACGGCGGGGCCGACAGGGCCGATCGCCGCGTGTCCGCGGCAGGAGGATTTCGCACTTGTCCTACGACGCTAGCTCAATCACCGTTCTCGAAGGACTTGAGGCGGTCCGTAAGCGCCCGGGAATGTACATCGGCTCGACCGGTGAACGTGGTCTCCACCACCTCGTCTACGAGGTCGTGGACAACTCCGTCGACGAGGCCCTGGCCGGGCACGCCGACAGGATCGAGGTGACCCTCCTCGCCGACAACGGCGTCAGGGTCGTCGACAACGGCCGAGGCATTCCCGTCGGCATCGTCGAGGCGGAGGGCCGTCCCGCCGTCGAGGTCGTCCTGACCGTGCTGCACGCGGGCGGCAAGTTCGACAGCAAGTCGTACGCCGTCTCCGGCGGTCTGCACGGCGTCGGCGTCTCGGTGGTGAACGCGCTGTCCACGGCGCTTGAGGTGGAGATCCGCACCGACGGCCATTACTGGCGGCAGAGCTACTCCCACTCCAAGCCGACCGCCCCCCTGGCCAAGGGGGAACCGACCTCGGAGACCGGCACCTCGATCACCTTCTGGGCCGACGACACGATCTTCGAGACCACGACGTGGAACTTCGAGACGCTCTCCCGGCGCTTCCAGGAGATGGCCTTCCTGAACAAGGGCCTGACGATCTCGCTGCGCGACGAGCGGCCCGACCACGGCGTCAACGGCGAGGTCGCCGAGGTGGTCTACCACTACGAGGGCGGCCTTTCCGACTTCGTGAAGCACCTGAACTCCAAGAAGGAGCCCGCCCACCTCTCGGTGGTCGACTTCGAGGAGCACGGCGAGGGCATCTCCGTCGAGATCGCCCTGCAGTGGAACAACTCCTACAGCGAGTCGGTCTACACCTTCGCCAACACCATCAACACCGCAGAGGGCGGCACCCACGAGGAGGGCTTCCGCGCGGCGCTGACGTCGATCGTCAACCGCTACGCGCGTGAGCAGAAGTTCCTCAAGGAGGGCAAGGACGACAACCTGACCGGTGAGGACATCCGTGAGGGCCTCACCGCGATCATCTCGGTGAAGCTTGCCGACCCGCAGTTCGAGGGTCAGACCAAGACCAAGCTGGGCAACACCGAGGCCAAGTCGTTCGTGCAGAAGGCCTGCAACGACCACCTGCGCGACTGGTTCGAGCGCAACCCCGGCGAGGCCAAGGACATCATCAGCAAGTCCCTGCAGGCCTCACGCGCCCGCATCGCGGCCCGCCAGGCCCGCGACCTCACCCGGCGCAAGTCGCTGCTCGAGTCGGGCTCCGGCCTGCCCGGCAAGCTGGCCGACTGCCAGTGGAGCGACCCGGAGAAGTGCGAGCTGTTCATCGTCGAGGGTGACTCGGCCGGTGGCTCGGCCAAGGGCGGCCGCGACTCCAAGTTCCAGGCCATCCTGCCCATCCGCGGCAAGATCCTGAACGTGGAGAAGGCCCGCATCGATAAGGTGCTGAAGAACGCCGAGGTCCAGGCGCTGATCACCGCCATGGGCACCGGGGTCCACGACGAGTTCGACATCGCCAAACTCCGCTACCACAAGCTCATCCTGATGGCGGACGCCGACGTCGACGGCCAGCACATCAACACGCTGCTGCTGACGCTGCTGTTCCGTTTCATGCGCCCGCTGATCGAGGCGGGGCACGTCTACCTCTCCCAGCCGCCGCTCTACAAGATCAAGTGGGACCGCAGGGGCGAGGACGCCTCCTACGCCTACTCCGACCGCGAGCGCGACGCGATCATCGACGACGGCATCCAGCGGGGCAAGCGCGACCCGCGCCAGCACGACGGCATCCAGCGGTTCAAGGGTCTGGGCGAGATGAACGCCGGCCAGCTCTGGGACACGACGATGAACCCCGACACCCGGGTGCTCCTGCAGGTCACCCTCGATGACGCCGCCCAGGCCGACGAGCTGTTCAGCGTCCTCATGGGTGAGGACGTCGAGGCACGCCGCTCCTTCATCATCAGGAACGCGCGGGACGTCCGTTTCCTCGATGTGTAGCGGTAGCCGTACAGACCTCTCTCTCGTAAAGGACCCATCCTCGTGACGGATGTGAACACTCCGCCGGTAGACCACCAGCGCATCGAACCCGTCGACATCCAGTCGGAGATGCAGCGCAGCTACATGGACTACGCGATGTCCGTCATCGTGTCCCGCGCGCTGCCCGACGTCCGCGACGGTCTCAAGCCGGTGCACCGCCGCGTGCTCTACGCCATGTACGACGGCGGCTACCGCCCCGACCGCGGCTACTTCAAGTGCTCCCGCATCGTCGGCGACGTGATGGGTTCCTACCACCCGCACGGTGACTCCTCGATCTACGGCACGGTCGTACGGCTCGCGCAGCCGTGGGCGCTGCGCTACACGCTGGTCGACGGACAGGGCAACTTCGGCTCGCCGGGCAACGACATGCCGGCCGCCATGCGCTACACCGAGTGCAAGCTCGCGCCGATCGCCATGGAGATGATCCGTGACATCGACAAGGACACCGTCGACTTCCAGCCCAACTACGACGGCCGTTCCCAGGAACCCCTGGTCCTGCCGTCGCGGTTCCCGAACCTGCTGGTCAACGGCGCCACGGGCATCGCGGTCGGTATGGCGACGAACATCCCGCCGCACAACCTGCGCGAGGTGGCTGAGGGCGTCAAGTGGGCCCTGCAGAACCCCGAGGCGAGCGACGACGAGCTTCTTGAGGCGCTGATCGCGCGGATCAAGGGCCCCGACTTCCCCACCGGCGCCCTGATCGTCGGTCGCAGGGGCATGGACGACGCCTACCGCACCGGGCGCGGCTCGATCACCATGCGGGCGATCGTCGAGGTCGAGGAGGACGCCAAGGGCCGTCAGTGCCTGGTCGTCACCGAGCTGCCCTACATGGTCAACCCGGACAACCTCGCGCTGTTCATCGCCGAGTCGGTCAAGGACGGCCGCATCAGCGGCATCGCCGACGTCCGCGACGAGAGCTCCTCGCGGGTCGGCCAGCGCCTGGTCATCGTGCTCAAGCGCGACGCGGTCGCCAAGGTCGTGCTGAACAACCTCTACAAGCACACCCAGCTGCAGACCACCTTCGGCGCCAACATGCTGGCGCTGGTCGACGGCGTGCCGAGGACCCTGCGCCTCGACCAGTTCGTCCGGCACTACATCGACCACCAGATCGAGGTCGTGGTCCGCAGGACCCGCTACCTGCTGCGCAAGGCCGAGGAGCGGGCCCACATCCTGCGCGCGCTGCTCAAGGCGCTCGACCGGATGGACGAGGTCATCGCGCTGATCCGGCGCTCGCCGTCGGCGGCCGAGGCCCAGGGCGGCCTGATGACGCTGCTGGACATCGACCAGATCCAGGCGCAGGCCATCCTCGACATGCAGCTGCGCAAGCTGGCCGCCCTGGAGCGGCAGCAGATCACCGACGAGTACGACGCGCTGATGGTGCACATCATCGACTACCAGGAGATCCTGGCCTCGCCGGAGCGGCAGCGGACCATCGTCTTCGACGAGCTCTCCGAGATCACTTCGAAGTACGGCGACGAGCGCAAGACGGAGATCATCGCCTACGAGGGCGACATGTCGATCGAGGACCTCCTCGCCGAGGAGGACATGGTCGTCACGATCACCCGCGGTGGCTACGCCAAGCGCACCAACACCGACCTCTACCGGGCGCAGAAGCGCGGCGGCAAGGGCGTGCGCGGGGCGCAGTTGCGCCAGGACGACATCGTCGACCACTTCTTCGTCACCACGACCCACCACTGGCTGCTGTTCTTCACCAACAAGGGACGCGTCTACCGGGTCAAGGCCTACGAGCTGCCAGACTCGGGCAGGGACGCCCGCGGTCAGCACCTGGCCAACCTGCTGGCCATGCAGCCCGACGAGGTGGTCATGGAGGTGCTCGACCTGCGTGACTACGAGGTCGCGCCGTACCTCGTGCTGGCGACCCGCAGCGGTCTGGTGAAGAAGACGCGCCTCTCCGAGTACGACTCGCCGCGTTCCGGTGGTCTTATCGCCATCAATCTGCGAGAAGATGACGAAGTGATCGCAGCCAGACTGGTTTCGGAGGAGGACGACCTCCTGCTGATCTCTCGCGGGGCGCAGTCCATCCGCTTCACCGCCTCCGACGAGGCCCTGCGGCCCATGGGCAGGGCGACCAGCGGCGTGATCGGCATGCGCTTCCTTGACGGAGACGAACTGTTGGCGATGAACCGGATCGCCGACGGCGATGATGTGTTGGTCGCGACCGAGGGTGGGTATGCAAAGCGCACACCCGCCGATCAGTACCCTGTTCAGGGACGTGGCGGTAAGGGTGTCCTGACCGCGAAGATCGTCAGCTCCCGTGGCAAGCTGGTTGGGGCTGTCATGGTCAGGCCGGAGGACGAGGTCTTCGCGATCACGTCCGTCGGTGGGGTCATCAGGACCAGCGCAGGAGAGATCAAGCAGTCCGGTCGCCAGACCATGGGGGTGCGTCTGATGAATCTGGTCGATGGAGACAGCGTCGTGGCTCTCGCCCGCAACGCCGAGTCTTTGGAGACTGAGGAAAACGGGGAAGGTGAGTAGCCCGTGAGCGCTCAGTCAAGGCCAGGACCGCGACCCGCGTCCTCGTCGACACGTGATCAGGTGACGGAGAAAATGGATAAAGCCGTCGAAGCAGATCCTGCCAAGGCGGCTGAGCCGTCGGCGGGCAACGGTAACAGGCCCGGGCCCTCAAACAACGGTGGTCCCGCTCCGGAGACCGACAAACCGGTCGCCGACGGCAAGGGCAGGCCGGGTACGGCGTCCGCCGAGGACGGCAAGGTGCCCGACACCATGGTGCACCCCCGCCCGACCCCGCCTTCCGGCAACCCCTCCTGGTCGCCGGGAGGGCCTCCGCCGGGGGGGCTGTCGTCTCCCGGGCCCGACTCCAGGAAGCCGGCCGCCGACTCCTCGCCGCGCTCGCCGCGCAAGGCCCATCTGGTGCTGCGCAGGATCGAGCCGTGGTCGGCCATGAAGTTCAGCTTCGTGGTCTCCCTGGTCTGCTTCGTGGTGCTGTTCGTCGCCGTCGCGGTGCTCTACATGGTGCTGAACAGCCTCGGCGTGTTCGACAGCATCATCCAGACGGTCAACCAGTTCACGGTCTCCGACGGCAAGCCGTCCGCGAGCGGCTTCAACGTCGCCTCCTGGTTCGAGCCGGTCCGCATCCTCGGATACACCGCCCTGATCGGGGCCGTGAACGTCGTCCTGATCACGGCCCTGTCCACCCTCGGTGCGGTGATCTACAACATCGCCTCCGACCTGGTCGGCGGCATCGAGGTCACCTTCAGCGAGGCCGAGTAGTCATCGTCCGGCGTGTCCCCGGCGCTGCGCCTTGCGCGCGGGCCGGGGACATGGCGCGAGCCGGTGCCAGGACAGGGTAAGCTTTTCCCTGTTCGAGCGGACGGATTCGCCTCCCAAAGCAGGATGCGATACCGTTCTGGCACGTGATGAGGGGCTATAGCTCAGTCGGTTAGAGCGCTTCCCTGATAAGGAAGAGGTCCCAGGTTCAAGTCCTGGTAGCCCCACCTTCTGACCAGCAAAAAGACCGCCTTCCGATCTTCGGATAGCGGTCTTTCTGTTTTCGCCGCCCTGGAGAACCGGGCGGATCTGTCTGCGGTGCACAGTTCCGCGACGGCCGTGCTGCTGTGGCTCACCAGGGGGACACCGGGGTCTGACAGCAGTGATACGAAGCTGTTCGGGGTGCCCAGGCGCGCATGCTACGAGATCACCCCCGCGCACGCGGGGATGATCTTTCCCCGAGGTCAGGGGCGAGTGGTCACGGGGTCGAGGGGTTGAGGATTACGTTGATGTCGCTTTGGCGGTAGCGGCGCTGTCCGCTGGGGGTCTTCAGCGAGGGGATCTTCCCGGTGAGGGACCAACGATTGACGGTTTTGGGGTCGACGCCGAAGATGTGGGCGACTTCTCCGGGGGTGAGGAGGCGGTCGGTGGTTTCGGGGCCGGTGGTGAAGGTTCCGTCGGGGGTGACGGCCTTGCGGGTGGCCTTGAGGGTAGGCATGGGGGGCTCCTTCAGTAGCGGAGGTTGTGGAGGATCTTGTCGTGGTGGGCCAGGGCCCTGATCAACCCGTGCAGGGTGGTACGGCCCAGCACGTCGCGGGCTCCGGCCTTTCGCTGGTCGGGTCGCAGCGGGTAGTAGCGGGTGGCCCACCACCGGGGTAGGCCGGGTAGGTCGCGTTGTTGGTAGTACCAGCCGGGGTGGGTGCTGGTGAGCACGTCGAGCACGCGTCGCTCGTACTCGTCATCGGTCATCGTCGTCTCGCTTCGGAAGACGGACAGGAAACACGTGTCAGGCGGGGAGGCCGCGCCGGTTCAGGCGGGGAGGCCATGCCGGTTCAGGTGAGGGTGGGGGGTGCCCGGCCCCGAGCCGGGGAGCAGGGGCCGGGCACCCGGTAGGAGGACCGGTCCCGCGTGTGGGGACGCGAGACCGGTACGCGAGGCGGCTCCCCCTTCCCCAACACGCCCTGCCATGTCCCGGCGTGTGTGGGAGCCGCCTTGCGAAGGGGTGCGGCCCAGACCCCTCCGTCTGGGCCGCACGTTTAGGAGGTACGGCGGGCAGCGGGCGGGATGAGGTCCCACCGCCCGCCGTACCGGCTTCAGGAGCGCAGGAGTCTGCGCAGGCCGACAGGTCGCTGACCGGCCCATCCAGCCCGAACGGCGTGGGCGGTTCGGGCCTGGAGGGCGCGGGCGGCGGCGACGGCCCGGATGCTTGGCGGCACCATCGGGGGTGCCTGAGCGGTCAGGCGAGCGGACACCTGCCTGGGCGCCTGGACGGGCGCCTGGACGGACACCTGAGCGAGCGTCTGAGCGGGTGTCTGGGCGGCCAGCTTGCGGTCCAGCTCTTCGGCCGAGTCGGCGCGTACCAGCAGCACGGCGCCGGGGGTCGGCCTGCCGGACAGGGCGTGGCGGTAGGCGCTCCACAGGCCGGACTGCGGGTTGTGGAAGACCAGCCAACCCGGGTGAGCCGTCTGCAGGGTGTCGCAGGTTCGATCCGCGACACCGGCCTGGGGACGAGTCGCCTTGAGCGATGGCATCATGCCGCCCTCCCACCCGGCGACGAACGCCGCCTTCTGGCCGGGCCCCGATCCCGCGGCTCCGCCGTGTCCCGGTCCCGCGCCCCCGTCTCGTCCCGATCGAGCGTCCCCGGCGTGTTCCGGTCGCGCGTCCCCGTCGTGTCCTGGTCACTCAGCTCAGCCGACGGACGCTTCTCCTCGCCCTGGGTCAGCGTGGCCTGGAGCATCCGGACCATCTCCGCCTCCTGCATCCGCTCCTCCAACCCCTCCGACGTGGCGTCCTCAACCACCACGAGCTGCGGGCTGTCCCAGGACGCCACGGCGTAGAAGGCGCGCTTGCCCAGGCTGTAGAGCACGGTCCAGTCCGCCCAGGTCTGGTCGAGGCGTTCGGCTTCGGCGCGGGCGGGTCCGTCCCAGACCCGCTGATACACCGAGGCGTACGGCTGGCCGTCCCGATGCCGGCCCGTCACGAGACCGGCCCCGTCGTCTCGACGGCGGCGACGACGGTCTTCTCGGCGGCGGCCAAGGTGGTCTTCTCGGCGTTGGTGAAGGTGGTCTTCTCGGCGTTGGCGACGGCGGTGCGGGCCTTGTCCTCCTGCTCGGCCACGGCGGCCTGAACCTCCTCGAAGGTGTCGGCGTCCACGGCCGGTTCGACCCCGGCGCGCAGGGCGACGCGGGGGAAGGCGCGGTTGCGGATGGCCCAGTAGCGGCCCGTGTCGCTGACGATCAGCCGCCAGCCCGGGATCGCCGGACTGTTGGGGGTGCTGTTGTGCATGATCTGGACCTCCGTGATCCGATCAGAGGCTCTGGCCGACGAGGTGATCGCCAGACGGGCCTGCCCTGCGGGAGAACAAAGAGAAAGGTGCGCGCCGTACGGCACCGCCGCGTGAGCGCCGGAAGCCGCACGAGCATGAAGAGCACGACAGCGGCCTTCGCGTCGAGGCGGCCTGCCGGTCGCGGGCCGTACCGCACTCCTGCGGAAACCAGGCCGGGACAGACCGGATCGACGCAGCCTGGCCCAGGAGATCCCGGCTCGGGGAGCACCGGGCGCAGAGCGCCGGATCTGCCGAGGCAGCGAAGGCCGGGCAGGCCGTACCGGCTCAACGGGCTCCGACGCTGGGACGGTAACCATGTCACCGGCAGGAACCGGCACGGGACCCGGCTCGGAGGCGGCTTCCGGGAGGTCGGGCAGGTCATCCGGTACGGCGTGCGCGGCCGGGGCCGCCGCGGGCGATCCCGGCTCGGGGTTCGGCTCGGGAACGGGCCGACGCTGGGCGGGCACCAGCGGAACCACCTCGTTCGGCGCGACCTCCATCGGAGGCCGGGGAGCGGGAAGGATCTGCGGGCCGTACTCGCGGCGGGCCTGGAGACGGGCGTTCATCAACAGCCCGGACGGCTGCACGTACTCGTGCCCGTCCTGGCCGGAGCAACCGTGGGCGTAGGGGGAATGGCCGCAGCGGGCGCAGCCCATGGGCAGGGGTACGGCGTCGGCGAAGCAGCCGCAGCCCTCCGGGGTCGATGTGTCCGAGTTGGAGCTCGGAGCACTACTCTTACTCACGTCAGGAGTTGCCTTCCTGATTGAGGGCCTGTCCCGGCGATGCAACCGTCGGGCAGGTCCGTTTTTGGATCAGGGTGTTGCTCGCGGGGAGCACCGCTGGCAGCAAGGAAAAGAGGAGATGGCGTGTTCAAGGCTCCGCATATCGGAGGCCCTATCAGGCCCTATCACACGCGGGCCTGATAGGTTCTGGCGGTCTCGGCAGGGGCATGCCCTCGTACGCTCCAGCCCATGTGGGAACGGGAGCCGAACAGACCAGTCTGGGAGCAGGTGACGGAGATCTTGCGGGACCGTATAACCTCCGGCATCTACCGGCCGAAACAGCCCATCCCGAGCCTGCCGCACTTGATGGAGGAGTTCGGGATCGCGCTCAACACTGCCCGGAAGGCCGTCCATGCCCTCGTCGCCGAGGGAAGAGTGGAGACCGTTCGCGGCATGGGGACCTTCGTGGTCGCTCCCGGCGAAAAGAACCAGGAGTGATGTCGCAGGCCATGTTGCGGGCGAGCGGCGGTCGTGCGGGCGGTGCCTCGATCTTCCTGACAGAGCGTTCATCTCACCCCGCTTCCGGTCGGATACCCATAGTGGCCTAGCAGCGCCAAAACTTCAACACCAAAGTTCGGTTGTCATAGTTAACTGCTTCTGGCGGCAGTGCGTCTGACGGTAGGAGAGAACGTGAGTCACAGCCCAACGCTTCGGCGGCGTCGTCTCAGCGCGCTGCTTGTCCAGCTTCGTGAGGCATCCGGGCTCACCGTGGAGGAGGCCACCCGCCGACTGGAATGGTCCCGTGGACGGCTGACCCACATGGAGCGTAACAAGTGGACCCGGCCAGACGTCGGCAACATGAACGCTCTGCTGAACGTGTACGGCGTCACCGATCCTCAGATGCGAGAGACGGTCCTCACCCTCGCACGTCAGTCCCGCACGAAGGGCTGGTGGTCTGAGTACGCCGAAGTGTTCCGTGGCTCGTTGCCAGGTTTCGAGGCCGAAGCCTCCGAGATCCTCGCCTACGCGGCACTGCGCATCCCCGGCCTGCTTCAGACTCCTGACTACATGGCGGCGGTGATGCGAACGGGCACGCTCGACGAGCAGAAGATCCAACGCCGGATAGAGGGCCGCATCGCCCGGCAGAAGATCCTGCACAGAGAGCAACCCCTGGTGCTACAGGTGCTGATCGACCAGGCCGCACTGAACAAGGTCGTCGGCGGCCCCAAGGTCATGAGTGATCAACTCCGGCACATCGTCGCCCTGTCGGAGCAGCCCACCATCACCGTGCACGTCATCCCGGACACCGTGGGAGCCCATGCTGGACTGGATGGAGAGTTCAGCATTCTTCGCTTTCCTGAAGATCCCAGCCTCGTCTACCTCGAAGCGGCCACCAGCGATCTCTATCTGGAGGAGGACAAGGAGGTGCAGGCGTATACCCTCATATTCGACCAGGTCCGTGAGGTAGCTCTGCCTCCACACGAGTCGGTCGCATTCCTCGTGGACCTCGCCCACCGATTCGACGAGTAAGGCAAAGATCATGGACCCAGCTCAGTCCATCACCTGGCGTAAGAGTTCGCTCAGCGGCGCGAATGGAGATAACTGCGTCGAGGTCACGACGGACCTCCCCGGCCTGGTCGCCGTCCGTGACAGCAAGAACCCCTCCGGCCCGGCCCTGGCCTTCACCCCCGCGCAGTGGCGCTCATTCATCGGCCGCGTGAACACCGGCGCCTTCGACGCCTGACCGCTCACCTTCCCGCAAGCCCCTGGCGCCGACGCGGCGTCGGGGGCTTGCGCCGCGGTGAGGTGTGCCAGCACTTCCCGCACGGTCAACCCGGCACACAGTGACGGCGTCGCCCACCGCTCGCCGGTCAGATCCACCAGGTCGTTCGCCAGGGCCGCCCGCTCGGCGTGCACCGGCGGCCAGAGGCCGGTCACGTGACCACCTCGTGCTTTCGGCTCTTGTCGGACAGCCATTTCTCGTCGGTGGGGACGGTCGAAGGGAAGACTGTCGCCAGGGAGCGAAATCATCGCCCATAGGTGACATTTCTAGCCAGTTCGCCGACTTCTTCCGAGCACGCAGCGGCGGCGACGCACCCTGAAGAAATACAGGTCGGCCAAGGAGGTGCCCCCGCCGTTACGGGCGATGAGGGGACGGCCGGGCGGTGTCGCTTACGGGACGCCGATCGGTTGGCGGACGATTCGTGGGTATTCCCATGGGGAGCTTCATGCTTCCCCCGCACTCGTCCAGCGCATCCAATGGCTCCGACGCGACCCGACGGAGAACAAGAATGACCACGAGACACCCGTTCCTGCGACTCGCCGCCGTACTCGCCCTGTCCACGTCGACCGTGTTGACCGCGTGCACGCCGGGGCTGGCCGAAGGTGCCGCTCCCTCGCCTCCGAGGGGAGAGATCTCCACCGTCGCCGACAATCTCGACGCTCCCTGGTCCATCGCCTTCCACGGCAGGACGGCCCTGGTCAGCGAGCGGGACACCGGCCGCATCGTCGAGATCGGCGACCGGGGAGCCACCCGCGAGGTCGGCGTCATCGACGGAGTCGCCCCGAGGGGTGAGGGCGGGCTTCTCGGCATCGCCGTACACAGAGGCTTCCTGTATGCCTACTACACCGCGAGCGGGGAGAACCGGATCGAGCGGTTCCCGCTCACCGGCACGCCCGGCAGGCTCGGGCTCGGACGCCCCACGACCGTCCTCGCAGGGCTCCCGGCCGCGAGCTTCCACAACGGTGGCCGGATCGCGTTCGGGCCCGACGGGATGCTGTACGCCACCGTGGGCGACGCCGGTAACCGCGCCGCCGCCCAGGACGTCGCCGTGCTCGCCGGCAAGATCCTGCGAATGACCCCCGACGGAAAAGTGCCCCGGGGCAACCCGTTCGCCGGTTCCCTGGTCTACAGCTACGGTCACCGCAACCCGCAGGGCATCGCCTGGGACACCCGCGGCACCATGTACGCCAGCGAGTTCGGGCAGGACACCTGGGACGAGCTCAACGTGATCAAGGCGGGCGCCAACTACGGGTGGCCGGAGGTCGAGGGCATCGCCAACCGGGACGGCTTCACCGATCCGGTCCAGCAGTGGCGACCGGCCGAGGCGAGTCCCAGCGGCATAGCCATCACGAGGGGAAACATCTACATCGCGAACCTGCGCGGCCAGGTGCTCAGGCAGGTCCCACTCGACCGGCTCTCCACCTCCACCGAGCGCCTCGTCAGAGAGTACGGCCGGCTCCGCGACGCCGTCGTCGCCCCCGACGGGTCGCTGTGGGTGCTGACCAACAACACCGACGGCCGCGGTGACCCCAACCCGGGAGACGACCGGATCCTCCGCGTGGCGCGGCCATAGGGCGTCCTGTCTGGAGGGTGGGGTGTATGTGGCGGCAGGGGCAGGAAAGCATCCGTGGACACTCATCGTGATCGGATAAACGCTTAGCGCGACAGTCCGCATCTCGCGAGAGGACACCTCACATGCCCACTGCGCGCATCGCCGCCGGACAGACCACAGCCGGACAGGGCTGGCAGGCCTACGGGGCCAACGGCATCTACATCGACGTCGACACCACAGCGGCCCGCTTCACCGGCACCCCCGTCTACGTCACCTCGATCAGCAGCACCGGCGGCAGCCAGTGGGCACTGGTCGGCCCCAGCGCCGTCTACAACGTCACCGCCACAAAGTTCCGCGTCTACGTCCAGTGGAAGGACGGCAGCGCACTGACCCCCGCCACCGCCCAGCAGTACGGCTGGTACATCAACTGGATCGGCTACGACAACCCCTGAGCCACCCCTGCGAACCGAACCCCCGGCACCGCCCGGGGGTTCCCCTGTGTCGAGGGGCATCCACACGAGAACAGCAGCCTGTGGGTGTACGGCCAAGCCAGGGCCACCACCATCCGATGAGAGGCGTCTTGAGCGACGGTCAGAGGACCACCTCGTCTATGGCCGTGATCAACCGCTGTTGATCACGGCGCCCAGAAGATGTGTGTCGAGCATCTTCCCGGTGAAGGGAAAGCCGGTGATCTTCTCTGCCAGGGCGAAGGCGCGGGGGAATCCGGCTTTCAGGTCCGGGCTGTCCTCGTCCAGTTCGGGGTCCAGGCCGACCTCGCGCATCATGCCGGTAAGCCGGTCCGGTTCGCTGCCTCCACACGCGTCGGGACCCAGCAGGTCGAACCAGGTGACAAGCTCACCGTTGGCCGCATAGACGAAGTAGTCCGTGGCGTGGATGTTGCGGTTGATCGACACGACCTCCGTCCCCTGGGAGAACTGCTTCACCAGGGAGAAGTCGACCGCGATCGATCCTGTCCAGAGTTGGATGAGCACCGACCAGCCATCCGCTTCCAGTGCGCCCGCATAACTGGCGCGCGGCACACCCGAGTCGAAGCACCTCATCGCTCTCTCCTGTAGTTCTTCGAAGGTCACCTCTCTGATCGCGTCGTTGGCCGCGCCGAGACGAACCAGCGCCTCAGCGGGAGAAAGGGACCGGGCGAAGGTCACGCAGGAGACGTCGTAGAACGGTCCGAACTCCTCAAGCCAGGTGTGGGTCGGCCACCATGATTCCTCCAGTTGCTTGTGGATCATGCTGGCAGCGGCCACTGACGAAGACCGGTGCTGTTCACGTTCGCCGTCCGGCCCAGAGGACCAGGTGTTGGTAGGCGGTTCCGAGGGTGCGGACGAGGGTCCAGGCGGCTTTGGCGTCCGCTCCTACCAGCACCTGGGGGCGCCGACGCTCCACGCCGCGCAGGATGATCGAGGCCGCTCTGGACGCCTCCGTTCGCGCGATCTTCGTGTCGAACCTCGCCGTGACGGCGTCCGGGTCCTCGCCTGCCGCGAACCGTCCGTTCCGCATGATCGGCGTACGGACTCCACCCGGACAGACACACGTCACCGAGACGGGGTGTCCGTCAAGCCGCATCTCCTGGCGCAGTGACTCGCTGAATCCGCGGATCGCGAACTTCGACGCGCTGTACGCGCTGTAGCCCGGTGTCGTCAGGAACCCGAACGCGCTGGAGAAGGTCACGAGGTGCCCGTCTCCCGAAGAGATCAGGTGGGGCAGAAAGGCCTTGGCCGTGTTCACCGTGCCCAGCAGGTTGACGTTCACCACGTGGTCGACGTCGCTGAGCTCGGTGTTGAGCAGCCTTCCTGTGTGGATGACACCCGCCACGCAGAAAACCGCGTCGATCCGACCGAACTCGCCGGAGAGGGCGGCCGGATAGTCGAGCATCGCCTGCCGGTCGGTGATGTCGATCGTGTCCGTGCGCACCCGTGCGCCGATCCGCTGACAGCGCCGTGCGGTGTCGGCCACCGCCTCGGCGTTCTGATCGGACAGTGCCAGCCGAGCACCCCGCCGGGCCAGGTCGACGGCCAGGGCGCGGCCGATTCCCGAGCCCGCCCCCGTGATCGCGGCCACCCGGCGGGCATAGTAGTTCACGGTTTCCCTTCCGGTGCTTTCCGCTCATCACCCGTGGGCCGTCGGGTAGCGAAACCGAGCCTTTCTGGGCCGGGTGCGCCTGTCCCGGAGGGAATTTACATGGATCACTCCATTTCCGCGATCATCATGGCTCGACAGCCAAACTGGAATGTTCGATTCGGCTGATCGAAAGCGGCCAGGCGTCGTCTCATGTCAGCAGTGTGAAAACCGCCCAGGCCAGGGTCGCCCCGGTTACCGCTCCGGCGATGGTCTGGGCCGGGGTGTGGTGGGAGACCCGTACCCGGGCCCAGCTCACCAGGGCGGTGATGGCGGCGCCGATGATCAGGGTGGGGGCCGGGGGAAGGAGGTGGGCGAGCATCACGGCTGTGCCCGCGACCACTCCGGTGTGGAAGGAGATCTTCCAGCGGATGGTGACGGCGCCCATCACCGCGACACAGGCCAGCATCACCGCGACGGTGGCCTTCACGACCGAGGGCGCTCCCGCGACGACGAGCACGACGAGGCCGAGGACCAACGCGGCCAACCCCGAAAGCAGCGGCCCCTTGCGGCTCGTCCGGTCCACCACGTGCATCGAGTCCAGCCTGCCGCGCCGTACTCCGATCCCGATCACCGCGGCCGGGACGCCCACGCACACGGCGGCGGCTCCCAGCCCCCAGAGGGCGCCCGTCAGGCCGTCGGCCACGCCGCCCGTGAGCACCGGGGCGAGGAAGGCGACATATTGGGGGGCGAAGACGTTCGTCACGGCCCAGGCGACTCCACCCTGTTTGTTTTCGCCGGCCACGTCTGCATCAGCCATCGCGTTTCCTCCGGGCCTAGGGAATTCCTGGAAAGGCAAGGCTGACAGAGTGAACAGCATGGTGTGACCTGTGGCTGTACGGCCTGCTGCCACAGGCCGTTCGGTATGAATTAGCCGGCGGCCTTCCTGATGAGGTCGGCGATGCGGGTCTCGTCCTCGGGGGTCAGCTCGGTCAGGGCGAAGGCGGTCGGCCACATTGTGCCCTCGTCGAGGTTCGCGGGGTCGTTGAAGCCGAGCGTGGCGTACCTCGCCTTGAACTTCAGCGCGGGCTGGAAGAAACAGACGATCTTGCCGTCCCTGGCGTACGCCGGCATGCCGTACCAGAGCTTCGGGGAGAGGGCGGGGGCGTTGGTCTTGATGATGTCGTGGAGCCGCTCGGCGATGACGCGGTCTGTCCCCTCCATCTCGGCGATCTTCGCGAGCACCTCGACCTCCGGGTCCGCCTTGGGGGTGCGGGAGCCGCGCTTGGAGGACTTCAGCTCCTTGGCGCGCTCCTTCATCGCGTCCCGCTCCTCGGCCGTGAATCCGTCGTACTTCTCCTCGGCGGACGACTGGGTGCCCTTCATGGCAGATTTCCTCTCACAGGGGGCTAGATCTGAACAATCTCATGCTAGGTAACCGTCCCGGTGACGGCTTCTCCAAAACTGACCGGTTGGGGAGCGGGCAAACTGTCGTGACGGTAAGTACCTTTCTGATTACTCTCCGCCAATAGTCGGTGGTGACGGTAACCCCGACCGCGTTGTGGCGCGGAACAGGAGTCAGGAATGCGGCGCACCACGAAGGCTCTGGCGGCACTTGTCACCGCGGGGGCGGTGATCATGAGCATCACAGGTCCGGCCTGGGCGGCGGACGGAGTTCTTGTCGTCAGCGGCAACCGGTTCGTCGATCCTGACCCGGGCTGCTACCGGGGCCGCTTCTGGCCGCTGACCGTCAACAACCGGACCAATACGGCCGTTTTCATCTTCGACGGCGACACCTGCCAGGGCGATCCCCTCGGCGTGGTCCGTCCCGGCGAGGTCAACGTCTTCGAGTACGGCCACAGCGTCTACGTGCCCGGGTGAGAGCGCGGTCGGGTACGGCTCCCGCCGTACCCGACTCAGCCCTGTTCCACGTGAAACATTCTCCGGCGTGACGCCAGGCGGGCGTAGGCCGAGGGGGGCATGCCGACCGCGGCGGTGAAGTCGCGGGTCAGGTGGGCCTGGTCGGCGTAGCCCAGTTCGGCGGCGAGCGTGGCCAGGTCGAGACCCTGGTAGATCCGGTCGGCGGCCTCGTGCAGCCGGAAGCGGCGGATCACCCACTTGGGGCCGATACCGACGTAGTCGCGGAACAGCCGTTGCAGCGAGCGCATCGGCCGCCCCGACCTGGCGGCCAGTTCGTCGACCCTGGTCATCGAGGGGTCATCCTCTGCCAGGTCCACCAGCGCCGCGGCCTCCTCGGCGAGCGGGTCCTGACCCGGCCCGAGGTCGAGCAGGAACGTCTCGACGAGTGTGACGGCGGCCCGCGCGTCGGGCTCGGCCAGGACCTGTTCGACCAGGGCCGTGCCCGCCGTACCGAACATCTCGCCTATCTCCGTGAAGCGGCCGGTCAGCGTGGAGACCGGGGCGCCGAGGAACGTCCGGAAGCCGCCGGGACGGAAGCGCGTGCCGAGCACCCGGCCGCTGTCACGCATCGTGTAGGAGAACCCGCCCCTGATCACGCCCACGACCCGGTGGAAGTCCCCGGTGATCACCATGTTCACGGTCGGGTGCGAGACGATGCGCTGTTCGTACGGCTCGGCCAACCCGGTCCAGGTGACGACCCAGAAGTGGTCCACGTGGGCCGCCAGGCCGGGAGGGGGCGCGTACCGGGTGAAGGTGAAGGCGTCGAGGCCCGCGTACGGATCGACCCAGCCGCGCTGTCGCGTTTCTACAAGCCGTGTTCCGGACGAACGGGGCACGATTGCTGCCATGGACGACATGATGCCGCTCATGAGGCGCGCCACGGAACAGACCGCCGACCTGGTGCGCGCGGTGGGACAGGAGAGGCTCGGGGACCCGACACCGTGCGCGGAGTTCGATGTCAGGGGCCTGATCAACCACCTGGAGTGGGTGGCCGAGCTGTTCGAGTCGCTGGCGGAGGGCGGGCCGCGCGTCGAGCAGGGGCCCTACGCGGGTGACTTCCCCGAGCGGGCCGGACGCACCCTGGCCGCCTGGGAGAAGCCGCGGGCGTGGGAGGGGATGAGTCCCGCCATGGGCATGCCGATGACCACGCTGGCCCACATGTTCCTCGTGGACATGGTCGTGCACCGCTGGGACCTGGCCAGGGCGGTCGGCGAGCCGTACGGGCCGGATGTGGAGGCGGTCGCGCGGGCGTTGGGCTTCACGGAGCGGATGGTGGAGATGGGCAGGAAGCGGGGTGCCTTCGGGCCGCCGGTCGCGGTGCCCGAGGACGCGCCGCCCTTCGACCGCCTCCTCGGTGCCATCGGCAGGGACCCCGGTTGGAAGCCCTGAGAGTTCAGGAGCGGTGGGTGTGGCCGCAGTGGATGCAGAAGTTGGCGGTCGAGGGGGAGGTTCGGCCGCAGTCGCACATCCACGGGGGGCCGGTGGGGGCCGGTTCCTCCTCGGGGGCCTGTTCGTAGTGGGACAGGGCCACCTTGACGAGCTGGACGTCGTGGTGGCTCAGGTTGGGGCGGGCGCGGACCCGGCCCTCGTCGGGGTCGAGGATCTCCACGAAGCGCCGTAGCTCGTCGAGGGCACGCTGGTTGCCGCAGCGGGCGGCCAGGCGGACCGCGCGGGCCCATTCGCGTTCGGCTCCGGCCAGGTCGTTCCTGCCGTAGGCGGCCAGGCCCGCGTCCACGGCCTGGCTCATGTTGTCCTGGGCCTGGTAGAGCGAGATCGTGTGGCTGGTGAAGGTCGAGGCGGCCGGGTCCTCGGTCCAGTGGACCATGACGTTGGCGGTGCCGCGCCGTTCGCCGCCGACCATCGCCTCGACGCGGGCCACGCGCAGGTCGGTGAAGTGCGGCGCGTCCGCGTGGGAGACCTCGAAGTGGAGCTGGTAGTCGCGGGACTCCTCCCCCCATGAGCCGCTGGCCAGCTCGAAGGCGCGGTCCCCGAGCGCGTCGACGTGCCCGGTGAGGTCGGCCCGGTCGGGATAGACCTGCCTGAGGGAGACCAGCCTGGCGGGCGGGGTCGTGGTGAAGCGCAGGAGCATCCCCGGGGTGACCTTGCCGAGCGCCGCCTCGACCATCCGCCCGAACTCGGCCTCCAGGTCGACGTCGTCGACCACGGCGTCGGCGGAGCCGCGCAGGACGGTGGCGACGCGCAGCAGGTCGTGGGCGACCCAGTCCTCGCCGATGCCCCGGGCGTCGCAGACGAACGCGCCCTCGCAGGCCGCCAGCGCCCGCTCGAACTCGGCGGCGGGCTCGTTGTTCTGGCCGTCGGTCAGCAGGATCGCGTGTTTGAGCGCGTCGGGGCGGGAGGAGAGCAGCCGCCGGGCCTCGGTGAGCCAGGTGCCGATGTTGGTGCCGCCGTTGCAGGTCAGGCGGCGTACGGCGGCCTTGGCGCGGGCCCTGGTCCGTTCGTCCGCGGGCTTCGGCGGGTGGACGGTCCTGGCCTCGTGGTTGCCCGCGACCACGGCGAAGACCACCCCGTCCGGCAGGGTGTCGATGGCCGTCATGGCCGCGCTGGTCGCGGCGGTGATCTTCAGGCGGCGGCCCTCTGACCTGCGGTTGGGCCCGCCCATGGAGCCGGAGCAGTCGATGATGAGGACCTCGCACCGCTCGGTCTCCGGGACGGGGCCGTCGAGCCGCTTTCCCGCCACCCTGAGGACGGCGTGCAGTTCGGTCTGGCCAATGGTCATGACCGGGTCCTGGTCGATGTTCAGCTCGAATCTCAGGGTCACAGCAGGCTCCAGGGGTGGACGGAGTGCGCGAGATCGACCAGCCTGCCCCTGTCCTGCCAGGTGGTGGCCTGGTTGGCGAGTGCGAGATAGGACCGCTCAAGCTCCCTGCGGGCCTCGTCGCCGGGCTCCACGCACAGGCGCGCCTCCCGGACGGCCGTGGTGAGGCGGTCCCTGACCTTGCCGGTCGGCTCTCCTCCGTCCAGGACCAGTGAGGCCAGCAGCCGCGCCGCCCGTGCCAGGTCCTCGCCGTCCGGCGCGTTCCCGCCGGGCAACTCCTCGGACAGGACGCGTACGGTGGCCACCCGGGCGGCGTCGTGATGCTGGGCGACCCTCGGCACCTCGTTGAGGATCGCGACCGCGCCCGGCCTGTCTCCGGCCCGCACCCGCAGCCTGGCCAGCCCGAACGCGGCGTTGGTCTGCGAGCGGTCGCGCCGCCACACGACGTCGAAGCCCTCCTCGGCGGCCCGGAGGTCGTCCAGGTGCTCCTGGCAGAACGCGCGGGCCAGCTTCGGCGCGGTCTCGCCGGGCAGCGCGCCGTAGACGCGGTCGAAGCACGACAGCGCCGTGCCGTACTCCTCGCGGGCCAGGGCGAGCAGGCCGCGGTGCCAGGTGACCCGCCAGCCGTCGCCCGACAGGCAGGTCTCGGCCTCGTCGAGCTCGTCCAGTTCGAGGTGGGCGCGGAAGCGGCGCAGCGCGACCTCGGGCGAAGGGCGGACCTCGGAGAGCTGGTCGAGCAGGCCACGGGCGGTGGTGGTCCCGATGGACGCGAGCGGACCGGCCTCGGGGTCGTCGGGGTCGATCCTGGGAACGGGCAGACCGCGGGCGACGAGGGCCGAGGGCGGGGGGAGTCCGGGCAGGGCGCCGCGCAGGCCACGGGTCCAGCGTTCCAGCGGCGGGACGGCGCTCAGACCGCCATCGAGCAGGTCGGCGCCGGGGTCGAAGACCGTCGAAGGCTCGAACACCGGGGGGACGTGCTCCGGCCTGAAGGCCCTGACCTCGCGCAGCACGCCCCTGAGCTGTTCGAGCATCTCCGCCGCCGAGGCGAAGCGGCGCTCCCAGTCCTGGTGGGCCGCGCGCTGGACCAGCCTCCTGAGCGACTCGACGGCCAGCCCGGCGCGGGGGGTGCCGCCGGGACCGAGGAGCTTCTCCAGCGTCCTGCCGACGGCGTAGATGTCCGAGCGGACGGTCAGTCCGCGTTCCCTGCGCTCCTTGGTGCTCACCTGGAAGCCGGGGGTGCCGACGACCGGGCCTGAGGGGTCGTCGCAGCGCCGTACCCCACCGATGTCGATGACCTTGACCCGGTCGGGGGTGATGATCACGTTGTCGGGCTTCATGTCGCAGTAGAGCAGGTCGCGTCCGTGCAGGTAGTCCAGGGCGAGGAGGATCTCGTAGCCGTAGGCGAGGACGTGCTCGGGTTCGGGGCGCGTGTGCCGGTTGGCGAGGATCTCGCCGAGGGACTGGCCGTCGAGATACTCCATGACGATGTAGCCGCCGCGTTCCCCCCGGCTGTCGTCGTGGGTGACGAAGTTGTAGATGCGGACGATGTTGGGGTGGTCGAGCGAGATGAGGAAGCGCCGTTCCGAGACTTCGAGGCTCACGGCGACCGGGTCGTCGGGCTGGATCAGGCCCTTCATCGCGACGTAGTTGTCGTTGAGGTGGCGGTCGCGGGCCACGTAGACCCAGCCGAGGCCGCCGTGCGCGATGGGGCCGACGACCTCGTACTGGTCGGCGACGAGTTCCCCCGGCGCCAGGCGGGGTGTGAAGTCGAACGGCGTCTTGCAGGTCGGGCAGAACCCTCTCAGCACGACGGGCTGTCCGGCGTAGGTGAAGTTGATGACGTGGCCCCTGCGGCATCTGCGGTTGAGCCGGACCCGGCTCGGGTCGGAGATCACCCGGGTCGAGGGGTCTCTTCCCGAGGGGACGGGCACGGAGACGAGCCCGTCGGCAGCCCTGAGCATCCGGCTCCCGGAGACGGCGGGCCGCGGAGCCGTGTCGGCGGGCAGGCCGCACTCGACGCAGTAGCCGTCCCCGTCCACCTCGCCGGAACAGAAGGCGCACGCGGTCATGGGCTCTCCCTCAACGCGCGGATGTAGTGGTCGACCGCCTCGCTCGCCGCCGCGAGGTCGCACGGCACGGTGAAAAGCAGGTTGTGGGCCCGCGAGTATCGTTCGGCCAGAATTCGGTCACGTTCCGAACGTTCTACGCCCGACCCCAAATGGTAGGCACGAAGAAGGCTTTTGAGGCTTTTGTACTCGTCGTAGATTCTCTTGAGTTCTCTGTGTGTTTCAGTGGATTTGCGGAGAAGCTCCCTTGTTTGCTGCTCGCATTCCTCAAGATCGGAAAGTGTGGGATTCTTCCGCAGGCCGTTGGCCCGCAGTTGCAGGGCGGGGCCGTCGTCCGGCCAGTCGGGGACCGGGGTGACCAGGCGGGCGACCCTGCGGTGCTCGGCCCGCGCGGAGCGCGCCGCCGTCCGCGCCTCGGTGATCCGCACGTCCAGCACCTCAAGCCGCCGGGAGACCGAGGGCACGCTCAGGATGCCGCGCAGGCGCGTCGACTCCTGCCGCAGCCCGGTGATCACCTGGTGGCCCGCCTCGGTGAGCGGCCTGATCACCTCCCGCGCGAGGTTCTCCGGGTCGGCGGCCTCGTCCACGGCGTCGAACACGAACATCTGCCGCTCGGGGTGCCGTTCGAGGACGCGGTTGACCCGCCGGGACACCTCGGCGACGGACTTGCCCGAGACGTCCTCCTCGTTCTGCGCGGGCTGCGTCAGCGAGCCGGAGACCGGGGCGTCGCCGGTGACCACGACCAGCGCGCCTCCCGAGCGGCCGGGGCCGAAGAACTCCCTGATCTGGTCGGTGAGCGAGGGGTTGTCGGCGACCATCCCGGCCAGCGCCGGGAGGTGGCGGACGATCGTCTCGACCGGGATCATCCACGCCAGCCCCGCGAGGCCGGGGAACTCGCTGACCACGATGCCCAGCACGTCGCCGCTCCGCCCGTCGACCACCGGCGCGCCGCTGAAGCCGGGGTGGATCTCCCGGTACGGCTCGGCGTCCATCTGGACCCACTCCCCGCCGGGACCGGCCCTGCCGCCAAGTCGCGCCCGCACCCACAGGCCGTCGTCGAGCAGCGAGGGAAAGCCCCTGGTGTAGACCTCGCGACCCCACAGGTTGGGCCGTCGCAGCACCGGCCGTCTCCCCGGGGGCGCGGGCGAGGCCAGGTCGAGCAGGGCGAGGTCACCGCGCTGGTCGTCGTCGGCGGGGACCCAGGAGACCACCGTGGCAGGCACGGCCCGCGCGCCGGGCCTGCCGACGAACTCCGCGACGACCTCCTCGGCCCGGTCGGGAATGACGTGGGCGCATGTCAGCACGGTTCTCTGGTCGAGCAGCACGCCCGCTCCCAGGACTTCGCCACCGGCCTGACGGATTCGCACCCACCAGGTTTCCTCTCCCGGTTCGACCCTCACCGTAAAAGACTACGTACCGGGTCAGCATTACGGGGAAGATTCGGCCATTGCCGCAGTTCTTGAAATTTCGGGAAGTGTGGAACGCTGGTAGAAAAGCCGAGCCCTGTGGCATTCTTGCCGAAGGTGACCAGCGGTATATGCCGCCAATCGTGTCGATGACGACGGAGGTCGGTCACATCGTCAGGCACACCCGGACCAGACTTCTGCTGTACATGATTTTCACCGCGACGACGCTGTTCGGCGTCGGCGTGACCGGAACCCTCACCGACAACGCCCTGCAGCGGGCGGGTGGGGAACAGGCCGACATGGCCGCCAGGCTGAGCGACGACGCGCAGGTGATCTACCAGTCGCTCGCCAAGGCCGACACCTCCGCCACCGGGCACTTCCTCGCCGGACCCTCGGCCCGGGCGACCCTGCGGGGACGCTACGACGAGGCGATCGACCGGATCAGGGAACGCCTGGCCGACGCGGGCGGCCTGACCGGGGGAGACGTCTCCCGCGCGACCAACCTCGCCGAGCTCGCCCTGCAGCTTCCCGTCTACACCGACCTCGTGGACAGGGCGGAGAAGCTGATCGCCCCGGCCAAGGACGAGACGGCCGGTCCCGAGGAGGTGAGGAAGGCCGTGGGGCCCGCCCTGCTCGGGGCCTCCTACCTGCACGAGGCCAGCTCCTACCTGCGCACGGTGCTGCTGCCCGCCGCGCGACGGCTCCAGAGCGACGAGACCGACAACCTCCGTGACGCCAAGGGCACCGCCCTGTGGACCTCCGTCGCCCACCTCGTGCTGCTCCTGGTGACGATCGGCGGGCTCGTCCTGATCCAGTGGTCGCTGGCACGCCGTACACGACGGGTGCTCAATCTCGGCCTGCTCGGCGCGACGGTCCTGGTGGCCGTGGTGCTCGGCGCGACCGGCTGGTCGCTGCGGAACTGGCCGCAGACCGACAGGCAGCTCGGCGCCATCGAGACACTCCTGACCGACCAGGGGAAACTCGTCGACACCGAGCGCGCGGCGCTGACCGCCTACGCCGACACCCACCTCCTGCTCGGCGGGACCAGCCCGTTCAACTGGGAGCAGTCGCTGCGCAACTTCCGGCAGAACGCGCGCTGCGCGCAGCGGGAGACCGTCTGGTGCAAGAGCTACACGACCTCCATCCACCGGGAGCTGATCGCCGGGAACAACGACGGGGCGGTGGCCGCGGCGCTGCCCGGGGGGAGTTTCGCGGGTGCCTTCGAGGCGGTCGACCGGGACAACACCGCCAAGCTCGAAGAGGGAGCGAGGCAGATCAGGCTGCTGGCCGTACGGGTGCCGTCCGCGCCCTCGCGGCTCGGGTCGCTGAGCGTGGCGCTGTGCTGCTGCGCCGCCGTCGCCGCGGGACTCGGCCTCTGGCCCAGGATCAGGAGGTATCTGTGAGGAGAGCCGCCGTGGCCCTGGCCGCCCTCGCGCTCGCGGTCTCCGGCTGCGCCACGCCGTACCAACCGCCACCGGTCACCGAGCCGACGCCCGAGGGCGCGCTGTTCACCGTGCCGCAGGAGCCGAGCCCGACGCGGGACGAACCGGACTGCGACCCCCGCTACAGTCTGCCCCCTTCTGCGGTACGGCCCCGCCTCGACAGACTGAGGGTGGGCGTCTCGCAGTCGACGCCCAGGATGTCGTTCCGCAACCCGAGGACCGGGGAGTTCGAGGGCTTCGAGATCGACCTGGTGAGGGAGGTCGCCAAGGCCCTGTTCGGGCCGCGGGCGAGGCAGCGGGTCGTCTTCGTCACGGTGCCCTTCTCCGAGGGCGTCAGGCGGCTCAACGACGGGACCATCGACCTGTTCGCCCAGTCGATGACCACGACCTGCCGCAGGGCGACGGAGATCGCCTACTCCAGCAACTATCTCGACACCGGCCAGACCATGCTGGTCAGGGCCGGGTCACCGTACCGCCGCGTGGAGGACCTGCGCGGAAAGCGGGTGTGCTCTGGGGCCTCGACCGTCTCGGTCGACCACGTCAGGCAGCTCGGGGTCGGGCTGGTCCCGGTCGTCGCCGCCGTCACCAGCGACTGCCTGCTGATGCTCGAACAGGGCCAGGCCGAGGCCGTCTCCTCCGACGAGAACATCCTGATCGGCCTGAAGGAGATGAGCGCCGACACCCGGCTCCTGCCCGACACGGCCTCGCCACCCGGGGGCGGCAGGTGCGTCTGGAACATCCACCCCGAATGCAGCTGGTTCTCCGACGAGCCGCACGGCTTCGCCTTCCGCAAGGGCGACACACAACTGCTGAGGTTCACCAACCACGTCCTGGACGAGATCCGCGCCAACGGGCGGTGGAAGGCGATCCACGACACCTGGCTGCCGGACCACCCGGACAAGGGGCCGCCCCCGGCCCACTACCTGAAGAACGCGACGGCCTGGCCGTACTAGAGGAGGCTCCGTGTCCGAGCTGATCAGGTTCGAGACCACCACCGGTCACATCGTGGTGGAGACGGCCGACGAGGAGGGGGTACGGCGGGTCTCAAGGAAGGGGCTGACGGACGTGGCCCGGCGCTTCGGCGAGGCGCTGGCCGACGTCGAGGGCGCCGCGGCCGACGCCATCGAGTCCTTCAGGTCGGGCCGCCTCAAGCCCGACCAGATCGAGATCGAGTTCGGCGTCAAGCTCAACGCCGAGACCGGGGCGCTGATCGCCAAGGCCTCGACCGAGGGCCAGCTCACAATCAAACTCACCTGGTCGTCGGGCCCCCCGCCGCCGGACGCAGGATGAGGTGGGGCGCGTCCGTGCCGGGGACCGAGGTGACGTGGGCGTCCACCCCGAAGACCTCCCTGACCAGCTCCGGCGTGAGCACCTCGTACGGCGGGCCGTCCGCGACCACCCGCCCGGCGGCCAGCACGTAGACGTGGTCGCAGTAGGCGGCGGCCAGGTTGAGGTCGTGCAGCGCCGCCACGACGGTGGTCCCCGCCGAGGTGACCAGGCCGAGCAGGTCGAACTGGTGCCGCACGTCGAGGTGGTTGGTCGGCTCGTCGAGCACCAGGACGGGCGCCTGCTGGGCCAGGGCGCGGGCCAGCAGCACCCGCTGCCTCTCACCCCCCGACAGGGTCGTGAAGCGGCGGCCCGCGAGGTGGGCGACCCCGGCGTGGGCGAGGGCGTCGGCGACGACGGCGACGTCCCGCTCGGTGTCGGCGGCGAAGGGCCGCTTGTGCGGGGTGCGGCCCATCGCGGCCATCTCCCAGACCGTGACGTCGAAGTCGGAACGGGTCTCCTGGGGCAGCGCGGCGACCAGTTGGGCGGCCCGGCGCGGGGTGAGCGCCCACAGGTCCTCGCCGCCGACGGTGATGCTGCCCCCGGCGAGGGGGAGGTGCCGGTAGACGGCCCGCAGCAGGGTGCTCTTGCCGCTGCCGTTCGGGCCGACGATCCCGACGCGCCCACCGGAGGGCGCGGTGAGGCTGACGCCGGTGACGACCGGGGTCGTGCCGATGGTGACGTGCACGTCGCGCAGGATCAGGCTCGTCATGGTGGTCTCAAAGTCCTGTGGTGTCGCGGGCCCGGGTGTGCACGAGCCAGAGGAACAGCGGGGCGCCGATGACGCTCGTGACGACCCCGACGGGCAGCTCCTGCGGGTGCAGGGCCGTACGGGCGGCGATGTCCACGAGCACCAGGAACGCCGCCCCGGCGAGGGCCGCGACGGGCAGCAGCCCGCGGTGGTCGCTGCCGACGAGCAGCCGGGCGGCGTGTGGAACGATCAGGCCGATGAAACCGACGCCCCCGGCCAGCGCGACCATCACCCCGGTGAGCAGGGCGACGAGCAGGAACAGGTGACGGCGCAGCCGGGCCGCGGGGACGCCCAGGCCCGCCGCGGTCTCGTCGCCGAGCAGCAGCGCGTTGAGCGGCCTGGCCTGGGCGAGCAGGGCGAGCATCGTCGCGGCCAGCACGAGGGCGGGCAGCCCGAGGGAGGCCCAGTCCGCCTCGGCCAGGCTGCCGAACAGCCAGAACAGCACCGAGTGGGTGGTGCCCGGGTCGTCTGCCTGCAGGACGAGGAAGCTGGTCACCCCGGACAGCGCGTAGGTGACGGCCATTCCGGCCAGGACGAGCCGCAGCGGGGCGAGGGCGCCGCCCGCGCGGGCCAGCGCGTAGACGACGGCGAAGGCGCAGAGCGCGCCCAGGAAGGCGGCGACCCCGGCCGAGGCCCCGCCGAGCGGCGCGATCCCGGTGACGGTGACCGCGACCGCCCCGACCGCGGCGCCGTAGGTGAGGCCGAGCACGTACGGGTCGGCCAGCGGGTTGCGCACCAGCGCCTGGGTCGCGGCGCCGGACACGGCAAGGCCCGCGCCGACCAGCGCGGCCAGCAGCGCCCTCGGTAGCCGCAGGTTCCACACCACGGTGTCCTGGCTGGCGCTCCACGTGGGCTCGCCCTGGCCGGTCAGGTGCCAGGCGACGATGCGGGCCACCGCGTCGGCGGAGACGGTGACGGTGCCGAGCAGGACCGACGCGGTCAGCCCGGCGAGGAGCACTCCGGCCAGTACGGCACAGGCCCCCCAGACGGCCTTCCTGCCGGGGCGTTTCACGGTCATCGGGCGGGGTGGAGTTGTTCGGCGAGTTCGACCACGGCGTCGGCGTTGCGCACCCCGCCCACCGAGGCCGTCTCGTAGACCAGCCTCGCGAACCGCTTGTCGGTCACCGCCCTCACCCCGCGCAGCGCCGGGCTCGTGGTCAGGAACCTCTCGGCCTCCGCGAAGTGGGCCTCGTTCGCGGCGGGATCGCCCCGGTCGTAGATGATGACCAGGATGACCTGCGGATCACGGGCGACCACCTCCTCCCAGCCGACCTTGGTGTAGGCCTCGTTCCTGTCGCCGAAGACGTTGCGCCCCCCGGCCGTCTCGATGACCGCGTTGACCGCCTGCCTGTTGCCCGGCGCGTACGGCGTGGCGGTCCCCTCGTCGAACTCGAACGGGAAGACGGTCGGCCGTTTCACGCCCCTGACCTTCTCCTGGACCGGGGCGATCTTCCGCCGCATCTCCGCGATGACCCGCTCGGCCCGGTCGCGTACCCTGAAGAGGGTGCCGAGGTTCTCCAGGTCCCGCCACACCAGGTCGAAGCCGGTCAGCGGGCGGGTCACCGCCTTCTTGCACGCCGTGGACAGGGCCAGGTAGGACGGGATCCGCCGGAGCTCCAGATCGTCCCGGGACATGGCCCCCGGGGCGTCGAAGTTGCTGGCGAACCCCCCGACGACCAGGTCGGGGTCAACGGAGAGCAGCTCCTCCTTCGGCACCGCCTTGTAGCCGCTGCCCGCGGTGTACTTGCCGGACAGCGACCGCAGGGCGTTGACCTGCGCGGAGAAGCGTTCCGGCAGGCTGCCGGGGCGGGGCTGCTGGCCGATGGCCACGACCCGGTCGCCGAGGTCGAGCCAGAGCAGCAGTTCCAGCACGCTCGGGGTGAGCACGACCACCCGTTTCGGCGGGAGGGCGACGGTCGTGGAGGGGGCGCCACAGCCGTCCACGCTGACCAGGTTGACCTCGGGAGCCGGCTCCTCCGGGTAGGTCTGCACGCAGCCCGCGGACAGCAGGACGGCCACCAGCGTCGCCGCGGCGACCAGGGAACGGCGTGTCAGCACGCGCATCAGGAGCCTTTCTCTGACGGTTGGAGGGCCGCCGTCCCGACGGTCACGACGACGGCGGCCAGTACGGCGAAGCCCGCCGCGGCGCCGAAGACCACGGCCGAGGGGGAGCCCGCGAGCGCCCCGGCGACGAGGTTGCCCAGCGCGGAGCCGGTGAAGGTGGCCGTGATGCCCCAGGCGAAGGCCTCGGTCAGCGTCCCCTCGGGAGCGCACCGGCCGATGAGCTCGAAGTTGCAGATGACGAACGGGGCCAAAAAAAGCCCGGCGGGCACGCAGAGCGCGACCAGCACGGACACGGTCGGCGCGAGCGTGAGCAGCCCGACGCCGCAGGCGTATCCGGTGAGGATCACCCGCATCCGCATGGCGGCGTCGGCACGCCAGGGCCGCGCGCCGTACAGCAGGCCGCCGAGGAGACTGCCCGCGCCGAACGCGGCAAGGGCCAGGCCGCCGGAGGCCTGGCCGGACCGCTCGCCCGCGAACTCGACGAATCCGAGCCGGAGCACCCCCAGCAGGGCCCCGGTGAGCACGGAGACGGCGAGCAGCACGACGACGCCCGGTGAGCGCAGCGGTCCGGCCAGGCTTCCCCCGCGTCGGGCCGGGGTCCAGGAACGTGAGGGCGGCAGCGTGCTGAACCACAGCGTGCCGCCGAGCAGTACGGCCGCGCAGCCGCCGAGCGCCCAGGCGGGTCCCACGGCCACGCTGACCACGGTGACCAGCAGCGGCCCGGCGACCAGGGCGACGTCGAGCACCATGGCGTCGACGGCGAGGGCGGTGCGCCGTACCGCGTCGTCGGCGATCACCTGCGACCACAGCGCCCGCGCGGCGGCGGCGACCGGGGGCAGCGAGAGGCCGACCACGGCGGCCCACCCCGCCAGGGCCGCGGCCGTCGGGTTCACCTGGGCCGTCACCAGCAGGCCGGTGAAGGCGACCGCGTTGACGCAGGCCGCGACGGTCAGCGGCCAGGTCTGCCCGAACCGGTCGACGAGCCGTCCGTGCACGGGAACCCCGACGGCGTAGGCGACGCCGCTGGCCGCCGTCACCACGCCCGCCGCCGGGTAGGAGCCGGTCCGCTCCGCCGCGAGCAGCAGCACCGCGAAGACGTAGGCCTGTAGCGGCACCCTGGCGCACACGCCGACCAGCAGCAGTGACGGCACCCAGCGGTGCCGCCACAGCCGCAGGTAGGCGGTAGCCGTACCGCTCACTCGGCCGGGCGCGGGGCGAGGAGCTGACGGGGGTCGGTGAGCCGGGCGCGGGTGATGCCAGCGGGCATGCCGGTCTCGCCGAGGACGGGGTTCCCGGCGCCGAACATGTAGAGCACGCCCTCGGAGAGGCCGTCCACGCCGAGGGCCTCGTCGAGTTCCTCGTCGCGGAAGGCGGCGCTCTGCCAGGCGCCGAGGCCGACGGCGGTCGAGGTCAGCACGAAGGTCTGGCCCAGGTGTCCCGCCGAGAGCGTCGTCACCCGCAGCGCGCGGGAGTGCCGGTACTTGTACATCGTCCGTTCGAAGACCACGGTGACGAAGCAGACGAACGCCGAAGGCGTGCACATCTCCGACTCGAAGGTCACCCGGTGCAGCCGTGCCCTGTCGAAGTCGGGATCGACGAGCTCCAGCGCGTGCGACTCGGCGTTGTAGTGGTACAGCCCCGGGGGCACATCCTGGACGTCCAGCACCGCGACGTAGCCCTCAAGCTCGTGCCTGGCGCCCCCGCACGGACTGGTCCGCAGGATCAGCGTGCCCAGGTCACCGGCGTCGTAGAGCTGCATCGGCGCGAACGTGTAGAACAGCGTCGTGGAAAGCTGCGCCAGGCTCACCGGCTCTCCGGTGAACACGCGGTGTGTCCGCCGCCGCGTCAGCACCTGCCCGTACGGCTCGGCCAGCGGCAGGAACGCCCTGGGCAGATAGACCCGGGGCGCGTCCGGATAGGTCTTGAAGATGGCCGGTGGGGTGCCGCCGGTCTCCCGCACCCAGCGGGCGTCGCTGCGGCGTTGCTCCAGGGTGTCGCCGGTGTAGATCGTGTTGCGGGTGCCGAAGTGGAAGAAGCGGGCCTCCTCTCCCCAGTCGCGCCAGGTGTCGAGGAAGCGCTCCTCACGCCCCTCCGCACCCCGTTCGACCAGCAGCCCGGCCTCGGCCAGGGCCAGGACCGCCTCGCGCACCGAGGCGGGGTCGAACTCGCCGAGGTCGACGGCGACCTTCTCGACGGTCGCCCAGTCGGTGAAGCGTTCGAGCAGCTCGATCGCCCGCGCGTTCACGGCGACCGCGTTCTCGGTCTCCTCGTCGGTCGAGCGGCTCTCCAGGTAGTTCTCGGCAGTCAGCTCGCCGTCATGCCAGTAGATCATCAACGTTCGCGCTCGCCGGAACTCGGTCTGCGTCACACACGCTCCCTTTTCGCTCACGTCGTCCCTGACCGGCCGCCGCCGAGGAGAAATCCTCGGCGGCGACCGTCCATGACCAGCTCAGTCCTGTCAGCCGTGGTTGTTCAGCAGGCGGCTGCGGGTCTTCTTCCTGCGGGCCACGATGTCGAGCGTCTTCATGGACGATCCTCCTTCTCTGGTTGGCCTGAGTGGACATCCGAGTAGTCGCCGGCCGGGCCCAGGTGGTTCCCGCCGATCGCCGCACGTTCCTCCGGTGCGTGGGTGTACGGCCTGGCAGAAATCCCACGATAAATGGCTGTTTTTCATCTCGTGACGATGACAATCGAATGTCAGGATCTAGTCAAGGAAATCGTATTCAAGGACCGTGGGGAAACGCGCTTCATGATCTCCGGACGGTCGGGGAGTCGCTGTCCTCCGGCCGTCCGGTCAGGTAGGGGTCGTGTCTCCAGCAGGGGGTCGGCGACGGGCGGCGGCGCGGGCGCCGAGGGCCAGGGCCGCGACGAGCAGCAGCAGGCACAGGCGCAGCAGGTCGTCGGTGTCGAGGGTCAGCTCGGCCTCGGTGTTGACCAGGAACCCGGTGGTGAGCAGCCACGCCATGAGGGCCGTGGCCAGGGCCGAGGGCCAGCGGGGCACCCGCAGGGCCTGGGCGCCGACCGCGAGGGCCATGACCAGCAGCCGTCCGCGAACCTGTCCCGGGGTGAAGAGCAACGACGCGAGCGCCGTCGCGGTGACGGTGGCGAGCAGGCCACCGGCGAGCGAGAAACCGATCGGTTCTGAGCGGACCATCGCAACCGCCTCTTCCGCCGGAGGTCCAAACTCCCGAGACACCATTTTTCACCCTTTATCCGCGTTTCTCCTACATTTTTCTGGATAATTCGTGCAGAACTCCTGCGCGTGGGCCGTCAGACAGGCGGCGCGAAGGTGTCAGGAAACCGAAATCCGGCCTGACCAGATGGTTCTCCCCGTGCGCTTTCCCGCGTTTTCCCCCGCCCGGAAAAACCGGGGGCACTGGGCAGGGGTGCCGGGGCCGTACGACACCCCGCGATGGTCACTCTCCGTGACTGGCGAGCGAGGGGCGATTCCGGGTCGTACACGGTTGTTCACCCCCCGCTGTCGGTGGGAGCTCCAGGCCCTTGCGGAAGGGTATAAGGCCAGGTCAGACCGGGTTTCGGGAAATCGTTAAGAAACTTACCGGCGGGAATTGTTAAGAAACTTGACAAAAGATACGGGCTGATCCAACCATTGGGTCACACGCGGATCCGCAACCCGTTCTCCCAACTCTCCGTTGAACCACGCATCGGACACGGCATCGGCCTGCCGGATGCGCCACCCCCCCATCCCGGGGCCCGTTCTGGGTCCCGCCTGACTTCTGTTACGGGAGTCTGCAATGCACATTCGCACTTCGCTGCGCGCTGCCCTGGCGGCTGTCACCACAGCCGTCACGGTGCTCGGCGTCACCGCCGTGGGCACCATGGCAGCCGACGCCGCCCCATCCAAGGCCGACGCCCCGGTCAAGGCGGCCGCCGCAGGCCTGCCCAGCCGCGTCTTCGCCCCCTACTTCGAGGCGTGGACCGGCGAAGACCCGGCGGTCCTCTCCCAGCAGTCCGGCGCCAAGTATCTGACCATGGCGTTCCTGCAGACCGCGACCAAGGGGTCGTGTACGGCCTACTGGAACGGCGACACCAGTATGCCGATCTCGTCCTCCACCTTCGGCGCCTCGATCAACAAGATCAGGGCCGCGGGCGGCGACGTCATCCCGTCGTTCGGCGGCTACACGGCCGACAACACCGGCACCGAGATCGCCGACAGCTGCACCAACGTCAACTCGATCGCCTCGGTCTTCCAGAACGTCATCAACACCTACGGCGTCACCCGGATCGACCTCGACATCGAGGACAACTCGCTGACCAACAGCGCCGGAATCGACCGCCGCAACAAGGCGATCAAGCAGGTCGAGGACTGGGCCGCCGCCAACGGCAAGAACATCCAGTTCGCCTACACCCTGCCCACCACGACCAGCGGTCTCGCCGACAGCGGCCTGGCCGTGCTGCGCAACGCGGTGGCGAACAACGCCAGGATCGACGTCGTCAACATCATGACGTTCGACTACTACGACAACGCCAGCCACAACATGGCCACCGACACGCAGACCGCGGCGACGGGCCTGCACGACCAGTTGGCGCGGCTGTACCCGAACAAGACGTCCGAGCAACTGTGGAACATGATCGGCGTCATCGAGATGATCGGCATCGACGACTTCGGTCCCGCCGAGACGTTCAGGACCGCCGACGCCGCCCCCGTGCTGAACTGGGCGATCAGCAAGAACCTGTCCTACCTGTCGTTCTGGGCGCTCCAGCGTGACAACGGTGGCTGCCCCGGGACCGCGGGTTCCGACAGTTGCTCCGGCATCGAGCAGAGCACCTGGTACTTCAGCCAGGCGTTCGCCCCGTTCACCAGCGGCGGCCAGAACCCGTCGGACGACTTCTCGGTGGCGGTCTCCCCCGCCTCGGGCTCCGTCGATCCGGGTGGGACGGCGACGGCGACGGTCAACACCGGCGTCGTCAGCGGCTCGGCGCAGACGGTCAACCTCACGGCGAGCGGCGCTCCCTCCGGCGTGACCGCGACCCTCACCCCCGCCTCGGTCAACGCGGGTGCCTCCTCCTCGCTGAAGCTGGTCACCACCTCGTCGGTCACCCCGGGCACCTACCCGATCACCGTCACCGGCACGGCGGCCTCCGGTAGCCACACCGCGACCTACAACCTCACGGTGCGGGGCACGTCGACCAACGACTTCTCGATCTCGGCCTCCCCCGCCTCCGGTGCGGTGAGCGCCGGGGCGACGGCGACGACGACGATCAACACCGCGGTCACCTCCGGCTCCGCGCAGACGATCAACTTCACCGGTGTCACCGGCCTGCCCGCCGGTGTGACCGCCACCTTCACCCCGACCTCGGTCAACGCGGGTGCCTCCTCCTCGCTGAAGCTGGCGACCACCGCGGCGACGGCTCCGGGCACCTACCCGCTCACGGTCACGGGAACGGCTCCCTCGGGAAGCCACACCACGACCTACACGCTCACGGTCAACGGCACCCCGGGCGGTACGGTGGCCAACGCCGACTTCGAGTCGGGCGCGCTCAACCCGTGGAACTGCCAGTCGGGCGGCACCGTGGTCGGCACCCCGGCCCACGGCGGCACCCACTCCCTGCAGGTCGCGGCGACGGGCAGCCAGACGGGTGAGTGCTCCCAGACGGTGACGCTGGCCCCCAACCGCAGCTACACGCTGAAGGCCTGGGTCCAGGGAAGCTACGCCTTCCTCAACGTCTCCGGTGGCGCCACCGGCAGCACCTGGACCTCCTCCGGCGGCTGGAGCCAGCTCTCTGTCCCCTTCACCACCGGTTCGAACGGCACGGTGACGATCTCCATCCATGGCTGGTACGGCCAGGGCAACGTCTACGCCGACGACTTCAGCATCTCCTAGGCTGAGTCGCCCACGGGGCCGTCGCACCGAACCCGGTGCGACGGCCCTCGGCGTCTTCCCAGGTCTTGGCCATGTCACGAAAAATCGGGAAAAACTTCTGGGCGCACCGATGAGTTCGCGCCGGAGCCCTCGTTACAGGGGGCATGACACAGCTTCTGCAGGACAAGAACATCATCATCTACGGCGCGGGCGGCGGCATCGGCGGCGGCGCGGCCAGGACCTTCGCCAAGGAAGGCGCCAGGGTCTTCCTCGCCGGCCGTACCCGCGAGTCGCTTGAGGCGGTCGCCGCCGACATCACCGCCGAGGGCGGCCGCGCCGAGATCGACCGGGTGGACGCGCTCGACGAGCGCTCGGTCGAGGAGCACTTCCAGACCGTCGTCGCCAGGGCCGGTGGGGTGGACGTCTCCCTCAACCTGATCACCCGTGGGGACGTGCAGGGCGTCCCCCTGGTCGAGATGTCGGCCAAGGACCTCACCACGGCCGTCATGAACGGCCTGCTGACGAACTTCCTCACCGCCAGGGTCGCCGCCCGCCACATGGCCACCCGGGGCGGCGGGGTCGTCATGACGGTCACCAGCGGCTCCTCCCGGGGAACCGCCCCGATGATGGGCAGCACCGGCCCCGCGGACGCGGCGGTCGAGGCGTTCCTGCGCTACCTGGCCGCCGAGACCGGGCCGAGCGGGGTGCGGGTGGTCGGCCTGCACACGGCAGGGGTTATCGAGACCATGACGCGCGAGAAGGTCGCCGAGGTCAACGAGGGGATGAGCGACTTCGACCCCGAGGAGTTCGAGCGGATGATGGCCGGGATGACCATGCTCGGGCGGATGCCCAGGCTGGCCCAGGTCGCCGACACCCTGGCCTTCCTGGCCTCGGACAGGGCGGCCGGGATCACCGGCACGATCGTCAACGTGACCTGCGGCCTGGTCGCGGGCTAGGTTCCTACCGTGTGGAGGACTGACCAGGAGACCGGCGAGGACCCACTCGTCACGGCCGCCCTCGCGGGGGACGAGACGGCCTTCGCGGCCGTCGTCGAACGGCACCGCCGGGAACTGCACGTGCACTGCTACCGGATGCTCGGCTCCTTCGAGGAGGCCGAGGACGTCGTCCAGGAGACGCTCCTGAGGGCCTGGCGGGGAAGGGACGGCTTCGAGGGGAGCACGCTCTTCCGGGCCTGGCTCTACAAGATCGCAACGAACGCTTGCATCGACCACTCCCGGCGCCGGGCGCGTTCGGTCACCTCCTTCGCGGACCTGCCCTGGCTCCAGCCGTACCCCGACCACCTGCTCGACCAGGTGGCGCCGGGCGAGGCCGAGCCGGACGCCATCGTGGTGACCAGGGAGACGATCGAGCTGGCCTTCCTCGCGGTGATCCAGCTCCTGCCGCCCAAGCAGCGGGCGGTCCTCATCCTGCGCGACGTGCTCGAATGGTCGGCGGCCGAGACCGCCGCCGCCCTGGACATGACGGTGGCCTCCGCCAACAGCGCGCTGCAGCGGGCCCGCGTGACGGTCAGGGACCAGCGTCCGGTACGGCCGGCGCCCAAACCGCCGAGCGAGACGGAACGGGAACTGCTCAGGCGTCTCATCGAGGCGCACGAGCGGGCCGACGCCGGGGCCGCGCTCGCCCTGATGCGCGAGGACATCCGGATCACCATGCCGCCGCTGCCCATGTGCTACGACGGGCTGGCCATGATCGCGCCGCTGCTCCAGCAGGGGCTGACGGGGCCCGGCGAGTGGCGCCTGCTGCCGACCGAGGCCAACCGGATGCCCGCCGCGGTCAGCTACCTCCGGGTGCCCGGCGGGACGGAGTTCGAGGCGTTCAAGATCGACGTCCTGCGGATCGAGGACGGTGCCGTGGCGGAGATCACCACCTTCGGAACCGCTCTCTTCCCCGTTTTCGGGTTTCCGGCTGTGCTTCCTGTGCCCTGTTGAGGGTCCGGTTCGCCGCTTTTTGTGCCAGGGACACTCCCCCGTCTTCAGGGCGGGATCTTCGGGTGCGAGACTTCCGAGTATGAGTAGGACCGAGTCCGGTGGCCTGCTGCCACACCTGAGGTTGGACGAGCTGCTGACGGAGCTGCAGAGCCGCCTTGAGGCGGTTCTCGCCACCCGGGACCGGGTGCACGCCCTGCTGGACGCCGTCGTTTCGGTGGGCAGCGACCTCGATCTGGAGACCGTGCTGCGCCGGATCGTGGAGACCGCGACCACCCTCGTGGACGCCTCCTACGGCGCCCTCGGCGCGATCGGCGAGCAGAACACCCTGGTGCAGTTCATCCCGATCGGCCTGTCCGAGGAGGAGATCGCCCGCATCGAGCACTGGCCGCACGGTCTCGGCCTGCTCGGCCTGCTCATCAAGGAGCCGAGGCCGCTGCGCCTGGCCCACATCTCCGACCACCCCGAGTCGTACGGCTTCCCGCCCGGCCACCCGCCGATGGGCTCCTTCCTCGGGGTGCCGATCAGGGTCCGCGAGGAGGTCTTCGGCAACCTCTATCTCACCGAGAAGCGCGACGGCGGGGCCTTCGACGAGGAGGACGAGGCGATCGTGATCGCGCTGGCCACCGCCGCCGGTGTGGCCATCGAGAACGCCCGCCTCTACGAGGAGAGCCGCAGGCGGGAGGTGTGGCTGCAGGCGTCCTCCGAGGTGACGACCAGCCTGCTGTCCGGGGCCGACCCGCAGCGGGTGCTGACCCTGATCGCGCGGCGGGCCAGGCAGATGGCGGGCGCCGACATGGTCGCGGTCCTGCTGCCCGACGAGTCGGGCGACCACCTGAAGGTGATCATCGCCGACGGCCCCAAGGACGACGAGGAGATCCCGGGCGACTGGGCGCGGGTCCCGGTCGGGACCTCCTTCGAGGGGCAGGCCCTGACCAGCGGGCAGCCGCTCATGGTCACCGCCCCCACGGAGACCGGCACCCCCGCCGCGATCGCCGAGCACATGTCGCTCGGCCCGGTCGCCGCGGTGCCCATCGGCGCCGAGGGCGCGGTGCGCGGTGTGCTCTCCCTGGGCAAGACCCCCGGACGCATCCCGTTCAACCAGGCCGAACTGCTCACCCTGCACGCCTTCGTCGGACAGGCGGCCATCGCGCTCGAACTGGCCGAGAGCAGGATGGACGCCGAACGCCTCGGCCTGCTCGAAGACCGTGACCGCATCGCCCGCGACCTGCACGACGTGGTGATCCAGCGGCTGTTCGCGGTGGCCATGACGCTGATGAGCACCGTACGGCTGGTCGAGCGCCCCGAGGCCTCCTCCCGGCTGCAGAACGCGATCGACGAGCTGGACGCGACCATCCGGCAGATCCGTTCGACGATCTTCGCCCTGCAGACGCCCCAGGACGACACCGAGGCCGGGATCCGCGGGAAGATCGTCGAGCTGGTCGAGGGCGCGCGGGGCCACCTGGGCTTCATGCCGGGACTGCAGATGGAGGGACGTCTCGAACACGACATCCCCGCCCCGGTCGCCGAGCACCTGCTGGCCGTACTGCGCGAGGCCCTGTCCAATGTCGTACGGCACGCCAGGGCGACCAAGGCGGACGTGAGCGTGGAGGCGCGCGGCGGGCGGCTCACCCTGACGGTGGCCGACAACGGCGCCGGGATGCCCCAGGACGGCAGGCGCAGCGGACTGCGCAACCTGGCGGAACGCGCGGAACGGCTCGGCGGCTCCCTCGACATCACCTCGCCCCCCGAGGGCGGCACCCACCTCGAATGGAGCGTCCCCCTGACCTGAGACCGGGGAGCGTCAGCGCCTGATGCGGCGGCCTGAGACCTGCTCGGCGCGGACGACGATGAAGTGGTTGCGCTCCCCCGGAGCCCAGGCGGTCAGCGGAAGCCGCGAGAGGCGGTCGATCTGGCCGGGGTCGGAGACGGCGTGCGCGCGGCCGACGGCGGTGACGGACCAGCCGGTGCGGGTCGGAACGTCGAACTCGTCCACCTCGAAGGCGACCACGGTGTGCCGGGTGGCGGCGGCGAGCTTGGAGCCGGTGCCGGTGCGGATGACGATGTCCTCACCGTCGAGATAGAAGGTGACCGGCTGTACGGCGGGCAGGGCGCGGTCGGTGAAGACGATCCGACCGATCGTGGCCGAGGAGATCAGGTCCAGGCACTCCTGGCGGGAGAGCACGTCCAGTCCGGCCGAGTCGACGTTCATGCATGCCAGCTTCGCCCGACGGGCAGGCGCCGGGGCAGAGGCGAAAGTCCTATCATCCACGGCGGTCCGCCTCGGCGAACACGTGGGAGCGGGTCAGCCAGCACCCGTCGCTGAAGTCGATCTCCGCGGTCGTCCGGCCCGCCCGTGGGGAGACGGCCTGGGCGCGCTGGAAGACGTAGAGGTTCAGGACCTGCTGCGCCCTGGGGTCCTCGGCGTACAGGTGCTTGTCCGCCCACAGCCGCCCCCACGCGTTCACGTGCCGTCTCAGCAGCGTCGCGAAGGAGCCCGCGCGCACCACGGCGGCCCTGGCGGACGCCTCGCTCTCCGTGATGGCCAGGTCAGAGGAGGTGTAGAGGGCCACGATCTTCTCCACGGTGACCTCCTCGCCCCTTCCCACCCACACGGCGCGGTCGTCGTGCACCCAGCCCTCCTCGACGCTCTCCCCGACGATCCGTTCGGCCCGCCCTCCGGACAGCGTGGTCCTCGCGGCGAGCGCGACCTCGACACCCGAGGCCGCGACGCGCGTCAGCAGCTCGATCACCCCGTGGGCGGCGTGCGCGCAGATCGGCACCAGCCGCCCCCGCCCGTCCGCGGGGTCCTCGGGGACACGTCCGTCGAGCGCGGAGCGGACCTGGAGTGTTCCCTCCCAGTTCTCCGGGACGATCGTCGCGCTCAGGGCGGCCAGGTGCCGGTCGGCCATGGAGACCAGGCGCCGCTGCTCCAACCGGGTGATCCGGCCCATCCCGTCGCGGACCCGAAGCAGCCGCGAGAGCGTGCCCTGGCGCATGTCGAGCGTGTGCGTGCAGGTCAGCAGCTCGGCCCCGCCGGGGACGAACCAGTCGCCGCCCTCCGCCCTGAAGGTGAGGGGCAGCCAGTTGGGCATGGTGACCAGGTCCTCGTCCTCGGCGGGCCGTCCGACAGGCCGGTCGTGGCAGCCGGTGACGTAGGTTCCCGGGTGGTGCACGTCGTCGGCCCGCGCCTCGGGCACGGCGCCCCGGGTGGCGAAGTAACCGTTGCCGAGCGTCGTGAACATCTCCCGCAGCCCCTCGTGGGCAGGATCGAAACCGTCGTATGTGAGGAGCCAGGGGTCCACGCTCTCTCCCTTCGGGTAGATCATCGGCCGAGCGGCACGGTGTCGCGGCTGCCCGCATTTCACTACGGGAAGGGCGGCTTGGCGAGAGTCGGAAGTCCCTGATGCCGGAGTCTTTTGACCGCCCCCAGGTCACACGGCTGGCAAGTGGTCATAGGTCCCCCGAATCGGGGACTTTTGACGCTGACATCTGACAGATTTCCGGGGCATGGTCATGGGGAGAGGGAGGGGAAGCCATGCGGCCCGAAGACACCACGAAGACGATCGACGCGGCGATCCAGGCAGCGGTGTGGGCGCCGTCCGTGCACAACACCCAACCTTGGTCGTTCGCCGTGGACGGCGAGGAGATCGCCCTGCGGGCCGACAGCGACAGGAAGCTCCGGGTCGGCGACATCACGGGCAGGGAGCAGCTGATCAGTTGTGGCGCCGCCCTGGAGAACATGCGGATCGCCCTGCGCGCGATGGGCCGCGAGGCGCTGGTGCGGGTGCTGCCCGACCCCGACCGTCCCGCCCTGATGGCCACCGTACGGCTCGGCGAACCCGTCGAACCGGACGAGCACACCCTGATGCTCTACGGCCAGGTCGAACGGCGGCGCACCCACCGCGCCGGGTTCACCGACCAGCCGATTCCCGACCGGCTGCTCGACGAGCTGGCCCAGCAGGCCGCCCTTGAGGGGGCGCGGCTGACGCCGATCCGCTCGACGGCCGCGGTGCGGGTGCTGGCCGCGCTCACCGAGGCGGCCCAGGAGGTGCAGGCCCAGGCCACGCTGTTCACCATGGACGTCATCCGCTGGGGCAGGGCGCCGGAGAGCGGCCGCGCGGACGGCGTTCCCGCCGAGGCCTACCCCCGCGAGCCGGTGACGACCGAACCCGCCTTCGCCCAGCGCGACTACGCCCACGGCCGTCCGTGGGGCGGCGAGGCCGACCGGCTCACCGCGACCTCGACCGGCCTGATCGCGGTGCTGACCACCCTGGCCGACTCCCGCGAGGACTGGATCGCGGCGGGTCAGGCACTCCAGCGCGTCCTGCTGCACGCCAGCGCGCACGACGTCCGCGCGGCCTTCCACACCCAGTCCCTGGAGATGGTCCACCTGCGGGAGTTCGCCCGCCAGGAACTGCTGTCCGGCGAATACCCACAGATGATCATGCGCCTCGGATTCACCCCGGACGAGGGCATCGGCGTCAGACGCCCAATCGACGAGGTCCGCGAGGACACGGGCGCCTGAGCCGTACGGCATGGCATGTCCGTGTCGAAGTGATCCACGTCAGGGCTATGCCGTACGGCCTGGCGCGCGTTCGTGTCGAGGTGGTTCTGCGGGGCCGTACCCGCGTGGTCAGGTGATCGGCAGCAGGCCGCGCTCGGCGAAGACCTTCTTCGCGGTGAAGGTCGCGTTCAGGGCCTTCGGGAAGCCGCAGTAGGCCGCCGAGTGCAGGAGCGTCTCGATGATCTGCTGTGGCGTCAGCCCGACGTTGAGCGAGGCGTTGACGTGGACCTCAAGCTGTGGCTCGCAGCCGCCGAGCGCGGTCAGCATCCCGAGCGTGACGAGCTGCCGGTCGCGGGGTTCGAGCCCGGGGCGGGAGTAGATCTCGCCGAAGCCCCACGCGACGATCTGGTGGGCCAGCTCGGGGGCGACGTCCCCGAGCGCCGCGAGGACGTTCGCCCCGGCCGTGCCGTCGATGGTGTCGAGCATCTCGCGCCCGTGGTCGTAGCGCTCCTCGCGGGTCGTGGACTCACTCATGGTGTCGGCTCCTTCGTTCTCGCACCGGCCTGGGGCCACGTGACATGCGGCAGTCGTCAGGCAGACTAGAAGTTAGAGCGCGCTCTAAGTCAAAGCGAGCGGTCCCGGCCGTTCATGGCGGCGCGCTCGATCTCGACGAGGGATTCGCTCCTGCGCTCGGCCTCGTAGGCGGCCCGGCCACCACGCAGCCCGAACAGCCGTTTCGTCCACGCGAGGTAGCCGAGCAGGGCCAGGTTGACCAGGAGGGCGCCGAGCCGCAGCGGGGTGACCCGCTGGGTCAGCTCGTGGATCTCCAGGGGGAGGAAGACGCCGGTGGCGACGAACGCGAAGTACTCTCCCCACCGTTTGAGCAGCCACAGCCCGACCGCCTCGACCAGCTCGATCGCGGCGTAGGCGACCAGCGCGACGGTGATCCAGCGCAGGGTCGTCTCGCTGGCGCCGAGCGCGCCCTGGATCCAAGACAGGACACGGGAGTGCTGGACGTCGAGCCCGGCCTGCCCGAGGATCGGCAGTTCCTTCTCGAAGATCTGCTGGAGCGACCCCCGGTTCCCCCTGAACCGCCACACCGCGTAGGCCGCCAGGAGCAATAGAACCGTCCTGACCAGGCGCTCAAGGGCGAAGAAGCGCAGCACGACGATGTCGCGCAGGTGGCGACCCCGGCTCACGTCCGGCGCCAGCTCGGCGGGACCACCTCCCTGGGCGGGCCCGACGGCGAAGGCCGCACAGCGCAGGCACCGCCACGCCTCACCCGAGGCCGTCGCCGTACGCAGACGATCGCGCAACTCGGGCTCGTCAGGCGCGTAGGTACGGTGGCCGACAAAGGCACAGGTCAACAACGACCAGTCCATAACGCCCACCCTAGGCACGCCATCCGGCCATGAAAGGCCCGACACGCCCCTGCGTTACCGGTTTGGGGCGGCGGAATAATTCGTTTCATCAACGGGGAGCGCGCCGTACAGTAGGGATATGTCTCCCAAGGAATCATTCGGTGGACAGCCTGACAGCACGTGGATTTTTCTGACCTTCATTCTCCCCGTTCTCGGCCTCTCCTCCATCGTTCGCGGCGTTCACGACCTCTCCCACGGCGGGGGCTGGTGGACCTACGTCACCGGGACGTTCTTCCTGGTCGTCGGGGGTCTCATCTGCGGTGTCCGGCTGGGGGCCGTGTGGAACCACTTCGCCAGGCGGCGGAAGGTCTCCCGCTAACTACGGATAAATCCGCTATCGGCCGCATATGCCGGATTAATCACCCCAGCGATATCCGGATATATGCGGACTCATGAAGGCCACCTGTCCGGGCCGCGAAGCCGTCACAACCGGCGGCCCGGACAGACGATCACCTGGAATCAGGAAAGGTAACCCGACTCGACGATGCGCCGTGCCGAGGCGGCATACCCCTCCGTGCCCTCCGGGGCCAGCGTCCCGAGGCCGTCCACGTAGCGGTTGAACATGCAGAACGCCGCCGCGATCAGCACGGTGTCGTGGATCTCCAGGTCGCTCGCCCCCTCCTTGCGGGCCGCCTCGACCAGGTCCTGGCTCACCTGGCGGGCGTCGCCGCGCACGACGCCCGCGATCCGCAGCAGGGCACGCAGCTTGTCGGAGACCGGCGCCGTGTCCAGGTCGGCGCGCACCTGCTCGACCAGGGTCATCCCCTCGTCGAGCTGGGCGGCGGCGAACGCCGAGTGGGAGGAGCAGCAGAAGTCGCACTCGTTGAGACCGGAGACGTAGGCGGCGATCAGCTCGCGCTCACCGGCGGACAGCGGGTGCGGTCCGCGCAGCAGCACCTCGGCGAGGGCGCCGAGCGGTCCGGCCGTCTCCGGCCTGAACCGCATGAGACCGGAGATGCCGGGGAACTCACGCTCGTCCACGCCGAGTTCGATGTGTGCCATGACGTCACTCCTTGAGGGGACTTGAGGGGATCAGTAACACGGGCGGGAGCCGATGGTGACACGGCGCGATCCCCGGCGTCATCGCTGAAAGTGCTCAGAAGGTGACACGTCCGGATCCGGCCAACTACGCGTCATTGACAGCCTTCTGGCCGTCCCCCATGGTCGGAGGGAACCACAAGTGAGGGAAGATCATGCCTGAGGCCGGGTCGCCCACGGGCGAGGAGACGCACCAGTACGTCATCGTCGGCGGGGGACCGGCCGGCCTCCAGCTGAGCTACTACCTGCAACGGGCGGGCGCCGACTACGTGGCGCTTGAGCGCGCGGACGCGCCCGCGAGCTTCTTCCGCTCCTTCCCCCGGCACCGCAGGCTGATCTCCCTCAACAAGGTGCACACCACTAGCGACGACCCGGAGATCCGGCTGCGCTGGGACTGGAACTCGCTGCTCAACGACTCCCCCGGCCTGCTGTTCCCCACCTACAGCCAGGAGTACCTCCCCAAGGCGGACGACCTGGTGCGCTACCTGGCCGACTTCCAGAACCTGCACGACCTCAACGTCCGGTACGGCACCGCAGTGCACGCGATCGAGCGTTCTGGCGACGGCTTCCTCGTGCGGACCGGGGACGGCGTGCTGCGCTGCCGGTGCGTCGTCGTGGCCACCGGGTGGGGCGCGCCGTACGTGCCGCAGATCAAGGGGATCGAGCACGCGGTCGGCTACGAGGAGATGGACACCGACCCGGCGGTGTACGCGGGCAAGCGGGTGCTCGTCGTCGGCAAGGGCAACTCGGCGTTCGAGACCGCTAACGCCATCCTCGGTCACGCGGCGATGGTGCACCTGGCCAGCCGCAGGCCGCTGCGGCTCGCGTGGAACACCAAGCACCCCGGCGACGTGCGGGGACAGTACGGCGCCATCCTGGACAGCTACCAGTTCAAGACGCTGCACTCGGTGCTCGACTGCGTCATCGACGAGATCGCCTGGACCGGGGACCACTACGAGGTCCGCATCACCTACACCCACGCCGACGGCGAACAGGCCGTGCTCGAATACGACGCGGTCATCAGGTGCACCGGCTTCAGGATGGACACCTCGATCTTCGACCCGGCCTGCCGCCCGGAGACCGAGCGCGACGACAGGCTCCCCTCACTGCGCCCCGACTGGCGTTCGGCCAACGTCGAGGACCTCTACTTCGCGGGCACCCTCGCCCAGGCGCGTGACTTCCGCAGGGCGTCCTCGGCCTTCATCGACGGCTTCCGCTACAACCTGCGCACGCTGACGACCCTGTTGCGCGAACGCTACGACGGGGTGGCGCTGCCGTACGACACGGTTCCCGCCGATCCGCAGAAGCTGACGTCGCTGGTGCTGGACCGGGTCAACTGGAGTTCGGCGCTGTGGACCCAGTTCGAGTACCTGTGCGACGTGCTGGTCCTCGACGAGGGCAGCGGGCTGGTCAGGCACTACACGGACCTGCCGGAGGACTACGCGGTCTCCCGGTTCGGGGACGAGTCCCACTACTACACGGTCACGCTGCGCTGGGGCCGTGACGAGTACGGCGACGTCTTCGCCATCGAACGCCACCCCGAGCCGGGCAGGGCGCAGGAGAGCGCGTTCATCCACCCGGTCGTCCGGCGCTACCGGGGCACCGAACTCGTCGAGGAACGCCACCTGCTCGAAGACCTGCTGGCCGACTGGCGCCGCCCGGAGCGGCACGTCGAACCCCTGCTGGCCTTCTTCGAGGGGCATCTCCGGTAGTCGATCAGCACCGGACCATCACCTCGGTCAGCGGCTTGCGGCTCAGGTCGGGCACCCGGGCGTCCGCCGCCGGATAGCCGACCGGCATCACCAGGTAGGGACGCTCCTCGGGAGGCCGTCCGCACACCTCGTTGAGGAAACGCATCGGGCTCGGCGTGTGGGTCAGCGTGGCCAGGCCCGCGTGGTGCAGCGCCGCGATCAGCAGGCCGACCGCGATGCCCACCGACTCCTTGACGTAGTAGGGCTTGGGGGTGCGCGGCCCCTGGTGCACCTCGAAGATCACGATCACCACCGGGGCGATCTCCAGGAACGGCTTGCGCCAGTCGGTGCCGATCGGGGCGATGACGTCGAGCCACTCGGCGGGGGCGCGATGGGAGTAGAACTCCCGCTCCTCGGCCTCCGCGGCCTCGCGCAGCCGCCGCCTGCGCTCGGGGTCCGTCACGACGACGAACCGCCACGGCTGCAGGTTGGCGCCGCTGGGCGCGCTCGCCGCCGCCCGCACGGCCGCCTCGATCACGCCCTCGGGCACCGGGTCGGGCGCGAACTCCCGCACCGACCTGCGGGTGGTCATCATGTCGGCGAACACCCCGGCGTCGCGGGCCATGACCGCGGGCGGTCTGCGGCGGGTGTCCACGGGGATCGTCGGGTGCTGTGCGGTCTCGGTCAACGGAAAACGCCTCCCAGTCCGTCCGTCCTTCACCCCAGGGTGAACCGGACGGACCGGGATGTCGTTACGCGGACGTGCTCTCCTCCTGGAGGGCGGGCGGGGCCGTACGGGCGAGGAGGTGGTCGACGACAGCGGCGAGCCCGCCGTCCTCGGCGGCGCGTCGCTGACGCGTGGCCCCGTCGCCCTCCCCGACCAGGCGCTTCAGCCAGCCGCCGACCAGGTCGAGGTCCCCGTGCTCCTCAAGCCCGGGAGCCGCCGCGTCGAGCATCCGTACGGCCAGCTCCGCGGCGGGCACGGCACGGCCCGTGTGCACGTCCACGCCGTAGCCGCCGAGCCCGTCACGGGCGGCGCGCCAGTAGGCGACCCGCATCAGCTCAGCCGAGACGACCGGCCCGGTGTCCCCCCGGTCGACCAGCGTGAGCGAGGCCGTCACCAGCCCCCTGACCAGGGCCGCGACCATCGCCGACTCCTCGGCGGTGGTCGGCACGTCGGCCGCCCTCACCTCAAGGGTCGGCTGGTGCGCCGAGGGCCTGATGTCCCAGAAGATCGTGCCGACGTCCACCAGGGCCCCGGCCTCCTGGAGCGTGGCGACGAAGGTGTCGTAGTGCTCCGCGGAGGTGAAGTACGGCGGGGGCCCGGCGACCGGCCAGCGGTTCCACACCAGCGTGCGCCAGCTCGCGTAGCCGGTGTCCTTCCGCGACCAGTACGGCGAGTTCGCGGTGAGCGCGATCAGCGTGGGCAGGTAGGGGCGAAGGTGGTTGCCCGCGAGCACCGCCCTGTCGCGTTCCGGCAGCTCGACATGGACGTGCAGGGCGCAGATGCTCAGCTCGTCGTGCAGTCCCCTGAAGGTGGCGTTGCCCAGGTCCTGCCTCGGGCCCTCGGTCATCGGCGAGGGGACAACGTCCCCCAGCACCGGGGTGCCGCTGGCCATGATCCGCAGCCCCTCCTCGGCGGCCGCCGCGTCCATCGCCGCCCGGCCCCGCGCGAGCTGGCCGTACAGGTCGGTGACCGTACGGCACGGCAGCGTGCGCGACTCCACCTGGAGCTTGGTGATCTCCCCGCCCGCCTGGGGGCCGAGCCGGTCGGCAACCCTGCGCAGCACCGCCTCGGCCTGGGGAACCGCGCACCTGGTGACCGGATCGACGACCAGGAACTCCTCCTCGACCCCGATCCGCCGACCGTCGCTGTTCATGTGTCGTGCCCACTTTCGCGGTAGCCCCTGGCGCCGCGGGAAGCGCGGCCGATCACAGCGTATTGGGGGCGACCGTCCGATGTGGGGTCTTCGTCAGGAAGGCGTCGTCAGAAGCCTCCCGACGAGCGCGGCCAGCAGCGCGGCCCGGTCGGGCATCGTCCCCACCTCGACGTACTCCCCCCGCGCGTGCGCGCCGCCGCCGACCGCGCCGAGCCCGTCCAGCGTCGGCACGCCGAGCGCCCCGGTGAAGTTGGCGTCGGAGGCGCCCGGCACGTGCGCGCCGTCCGGGGGCGGCAGGCCGATGTCCTCGGCCGCCGCCCGCGCGACCGCGAGCAGCGGCAGCGCGACCTCCGGGGTCAGCGGGTGACGGTTGATCCCGCCGCCGACGGACAGCACGGCCCCGGGCAGGCGCGCGGTCATCCCGCGGATCTCCAGATCGACCCGTTCGAGCTCGTCCCGCGTCCAGGCGCGGACGTCCACGCAGAGCGTCGCGGACTCGGGGACGGTGTTCGTCGTGGTGCCGCCCGCCAGCACGGTCGGCGTCACGCTGGTCTCCTCGGCCGGGGAGGCGAAGGACTGCACGGTGAGGACCTGGTGGGCGACCTCGACGGTCGCGTTGACGCCGCGCTGCGGCTCGACGCCCGCGTGCGCGGCCCTGCCCACGGCGGTGAGCCGGTAGAGGGAGCCACCCTTGCGCGCGACCTTCAGCGCGCCCGTGGGGTCGCTGGCCTCGCAGACGAGCACCGCCCCCGAGCGCAGGGCCTGGCGTTCGATCAGCTCGCGGGAGGTGACGGAGCCGCTCTCCTCGTCGCAGGTGAGCAGCACGCCGACCCGCGAGGTGTCCGCGAGCAGGCCGAGGGCGGTGAACATCTGCACGATGCCCGCCTTCATGTCGTAGGCCCCCGGTCCCGTTGCGCGGTCGCCGTCCACGGTGAAGGGCCACTGCCTGATCGTGCCCGCGGGCCACACCGTGTCGAAGTGGCCGAGCAGCAGCACCCGCTGGTCGCGCGCGGCCCACAGCAGATGTGGCAGGCCGTCCCTGACGACCCGCCGCACCGGTCTGCCGAGTACGGCCTCGCCCCAGCCCGCGACCAGGTCGGCGCAGGCCCGCAGGTGCGGGATCGAACCCGGGGGTGACTCGCACGAGACCAGCTCCCCCAGCCGGTCGACCATCTTCGCGCCGTCCTCGTGCGCCGCCCATCGCATGGGGCTCAGCGTTCTCATCGGGCTCCTTCGGCAGGGGACCCCCGGCCATCGGGCCGCCGTGACCGTGAGGGTGACATGAGGTGCTGACTGTCAGTCAATTGTCGGATATTTCGGCTTTTGGGGCTTCTTCTGCGTTGCCCGGCTCGCGAGGAGGTCAGGTCGAATATTGATGCGACATATGGCCGAAGAACCGGAAGAATGGGGTCTCTTTCCGGTTTGGGGTTTTGGAGACAGCACGTGCACAGCTACCGGCGTGACCTCGCCATGCTCAGGGACCGGAACTTCACCCTCCTGCTCGTCGCCAGAACCATCTCGGTGCTCGGCGCCGCCTTCGCCCCGGTCGCCCTCGCCTTCGGCGTCCTCGCGCTGCCCGGCGCGACGGCCAGGACCCTGTCGGTCGTCCTGACCGCCGAGGCACTGCCGATGGTGGTGTTCATGCTGGTCGGCGGCGTGATCGCGGACCGGCTGCCCCGCCACAGGGTGATGATGATCGCCGAGTCGCTCAACGCCCTGGCCTTCCTCGCCCTGGCCGCCATGATGCTCATCGGCTGGACCCCGCTGCCCGCCCTGGCGGCGGCCGCGGCCTTCAGCGGCGTCTCGACGGCCATCCTCTTCCCCGCCCTGACCGGCATCGTCCCCGACGTCGTCGAGGCCGACCGCCTGCAGACCGCCAACGCCCTGCTGGGACTCGGCACCAACATCTCCCGGGTCGCCGGACTCGTCATGGGCGGCATGACGGTCGTCCTGATCGGCGCCGGCTGGGCGCTCGTCGTCAGCGGCCTGATGTTCGCCCTGGCCGCCGTGCTCGTGACCGCGCTGCGCCTCAGACCGGTGCCCCCCGCCGCGGAAGCCGTACAGGCAGCGAAGACGTCGCTCGCTGACGGGGTGCGTTCCGTCTTCGCCGACCTGCGTGGCGGCTGGCGCGAGTTCGTCTCCCGGCAGTGGCTGTGGGTCGTGGTCGCGCAGTTCTCCCTGCTGGTGCTGGCCATGCAGGCCGCGCACGGCGTGCTCGGGCCGCTGGTTGCCAAGGAGCAGATGGGCGGGGCGGCGGCCTGGTCGGCCGTCCTGGCGGGCGAGGCGGTCGGCATGCTCGCGGGCATCCTCGTCACCCTGCGGCTGCGGCCGAGCCGTCCCATCCTGGTCGCCACGCTCATGACGCTGCCGACCGCGCTGCCGTACCTCCTGATCGGGATCTCCGCGCCGCTGTGGACGGTGGTCCTCGGCGCCGTCGTGATGGGGATCTGTTTCGACGTCTTCGGGGTGCTGTGGAACACCACCATGCAGCGTGAGGTGCCGCCGGAGGCCTTGTCGCGGGTCAGCTCCTACGACGCGCTCGGGTCGCTCATGTTCGGCCCGATCGGCCTGATGCTGGCCGGGCCCGCGGCGATCCTGGTCGGGGCCAGGTCAGCGCTGCTCGGCTGCGCCGCCCTCATCCTGCTGGCCTCGCTTGCCGCGCTGCTCTTCCCCGGGGTGCGCGGGCTGCGCGCCCCCGACCCGGCGACGGAGGCCCAGGCACCGGTCGAGGCGGTGTGAGGACCGGTTTCTCGCAGGTTGCGGACTTGCCCGACCGCCGTTGACACCCCAGGGGGCGCGTGAAACCGTTCCTACGGCGTACGTCCGCGTGCCCTGGAGGTAGTCACCGTGTCCACCCACCGGTTCTACACAACCCCCGTCGACGAGGTCACCTGGGACGTGCCGATGACCGGCGACGCCCGCTTCACCTGGGAGTACGACGAGGGCCGGGAGAAACTGCTGGCCCTGTACCAGAAGGGCAAGGACAAGCAGTGGGACTCGGTCAAACGCATCGACTGGGACATCGAGGTCGATCCCTACGACCCCCTCGGCATGCCCGACCAGTCGCTGGCCATCTACGGCACAAAACACTGGGAGAAGATGGGCGAGCGGGAGCGCAAGCAGGTGCGCCACCACGCCGCCACCTGGCAGTTCTCCCAGTTCCTGCACGGTGAGCAGGGCGCGATGATCACCGGCGCCAGGATCGTCGAGACCGTCCCCGACCTGGACGCCAAGCTCTACTCGGCCACCCAGACCATGGACGAGGCCAGGCACGTGGAGATCTTCACCCGCTTCCTGCACGAGAAGCTCGGGATGGTCTACCCGATCAACGGCAAGCTGCAGGACCTGCTGGGCGAGACGCTCGGCGACTCCCGCTGGGACATGCCCTACCTCGGCATGCAGGTCCTCATCGAGGGCCTGGCGCTGGCGGCCTTCGGCGTCATCCGCGACGTCAGCACCAAGCCGCTGCCCAAGCAGATCCTCGCCTACGTCATGCAGGACGAGGCCAGGCACGTCGCCTTCGGCCGCCTGGCGCTGCGCGACTACTACGCGCAGCTCTCGGCCGCCGAGCTGCGCGAGCGCGAGGACTTCGTCATCGAGGGCTGCTACCTGATGCGCGACCGCCTGCGCGGCGTGGAGATCTGGGAGAACTTCGGCATCCCCCGCGCCGAGGCCCAGGAGATGCTCAAGGACTCGCCGTACATCCGGATGTTCCAGAGCCTGCTGTTCAGCCGGATCGTCCCGTGCGTGAAGGACATCGGCCTGTGGAGCGACCGCATCCGCCAGGCCTACGACGACATGGGCGTGCTGGAGATGTCCAAGGGCGACCTCGACGCCCTCATGCGGCAGGACGAGGAGATCGCCGAACAGATCGAGGTCGAGCGCTTCGCCACCGAGGAGGCCGAACGCCGCCGAGAGGTCGACGAGGTCATCGCCGAGGCCGCCTCGTCCTCCTGAGTTTCTCGGGAGCGGCGAAAACCCTTTGCCCCCGTTTCAAACCCCCTGCTAGTTCTTGTACGGCATGCAGGACCCCGAACGAGGGAGAGCCGTGCCCCCGAGGTTCACCGGCCAGGTGCTCGTCTTCGACGCCGACGACACGCTCTGGGAGAACAACGTCCTTTTCGAGCGGGTCATCGACGACTTCCTCGACTGGCTTGAGCATCCGACCCTCGACAGGGCCGCGCTTCGGGCCGTCCTCAACGACATCGAGGCGGCCAACACCGCGGTCCACGGCTACGGCAGCAAGGTGTTCCTGCGCAGTCTCGGCGAGTGCTTCGAGCGGCTGAACGAGCGGCCCGTGACCGAGCGGGAGCGGCGCAGGATCGACGAGCTGGCGGTCGCGCTCGTCGAGCACCGGGTCGAGCTCGTCCCCGGCGTCGCCGAGACGCTCCTCGACCTCGGCGCCAGGCACCGGCTGCTCCTGCTCACCAAGGGCGACCCCAAGGAGCAACGCCGCAAACTGGACGCCTCCGAGCTGGCCCACCACTTCGACGGCGTCCACATCGTCCCGGAGAAGGACATCACGGCCTACCTGCGGCTGGCCGAGGAGCACACGCTGACGCCCACGAGCACCTGGATGATCGGGAACTCCCCCAAGTCAGACATCATCCCGGCCCGTCAGGCGGGGATGAACGCGGTCCTCATCCCCAACGCCAACACCTGGGTGCTCGAACAGGCGACCCTCGACCCCGGCGACGACCGGGTGCTCACGTTGCAGGCCTTCCCCGAGCTACTGGACCACTTTTAAATGGAAATTTCAGGACAGGCGCGCCGTACGCCCGCCGTGTCGTGTGTCTTTGTCTGCCACGACGGCGAGGGCCGGGTGCTGCTCGCCCGGCGCGGCGCGGGCGCGCGGGACGAGCCGGGCACCTGGGACTGCGGCGCCGGAGCCCTTGAGTACGGCGAGTCGTTCGAGGCGGCCGTCGCCCGCGAGGTCCGCGAGGAGTACACGGCGGACGCGCTCGACGTCGAGACGCTCGGCGTCCGCAACGTCGTCCGCCCCGAACTCGACTCCCACTGGGTGGCCGTCGTCTTCGCGGTCAGGGTCGATCCCACGAGGGTCGCGATCGGCGAGCCGCACAAGTTCGACCGGCTTGGCTGGTTCGACCCCGGCGACCTGCCGGAACCCCGTCACTCCCAGCTTCGGGAGACCCTCGCCCTGTTCAGTAGGCCAGGATCCTGTCGCTGAAGCGCTTGAGCGCGAAGGGCGACTTGAACTTCGGGAAGGCGACAGTGTTCACGTCGCCGTCGGAGGTGTAGCGCTCGTCGGGATGGGCCTGCAGCCAGTCGAGCCAGGCCGTCGAGCAGAACTTCGCGCAGTCGCCGGTCTTGTCCATCGAGCGGATCCTCGGGATGCCCACCGGGTCGAACTTCTTGCTGAAGGGCGACTCCGCGGGCGTGTACCCGGCCAGGAACACCCCGCCGTAGTCGTAGGTGACGCTCCCCGAGGTCCCCTTGAGCCCCCACGTCTTGGTGCTCGGCTGGTTGCCGTACGGCAGGGCGAGGGTGACGGGCTTGGAGGGGATCAGGTCCGTGATGAGCTTGTGCCCCGCGGCGATCTCGGAGGCCACCTGGTCCTCGGGCTTGCCCCGCAGGTTCTTGTGGTCGCGGGTGTGGTTGCCGATGTCGAAGCCCTTGTCGCGCAGCCACGTCAGCATCTCCGCGCCCTCCTCGGGCGACGCCTTGCCGAACATGTCACGCGTCACATACAGGGTTGCGACCGGCCTGAACCCCGGGTGCCGCTTGGCGACCTCCTCAAGGATCGCCACGGCGGTCCCCGGCTTGGGGACGCCCATCCCGTCCAGGTCGAACTGGGAGGGAGAGGAGTCGTCGAAGGTGAGCACGACCGGATGCTTGCCCGCGGGGATGTCGATGCGCCCGGTGACGTACTCGGCGGCCGTGACCGGGACGTAGTTCTCCTTGGCCAGCCGTTCCAGCTCGGTGCGGAACTGCTTGGGGGTGCGGTCGTCCTGGGTGCCGGGTTTCTCCACGATGCGGTGGTACATCAGGACGGGGATCTGCCCCAGCTCGTTGGCGCGGACCTGGGCCGCCGTCGCCGCCCTGGACTTGAGCTGGGCCGCCTTCCTCGCCGCGACCGCGGACGCCGAGGCCTTCGCCGCGGCGGCGACCGCCGCCGGGTCCTTCGCCTCGTCCTGTCCTGAGCACCCGGCGAGCGCGGCTCCCGTCGCCGCGGCCACCACAACGACGCCGATCACCCTCAGACGGCCCATCGAATCCCCCTCGCGCGCTGACGATGGCCAGGTGATCCCCCTGGGACGCGCGCGTCGATCCCCGCACGAGGCAAAGCTTCGACCGGGCTGCTGGGCTTTATTGGGATTTTTCGGGATTTATCGGGCGGGTACGGCGTCCAGGCTCATCCGCAGGCGCACCCGAGAACGGCCGTCACTGCGCCGGATGGTGAACTCGTCGCAGAGCTGGCTCATCAGCCACAGCCCGAAGCCCCGTACGGCGTCGGCCGGACGCCGGGGCGGCACGTCGCGCTGACTGAGCACGCCCGCGCTGTCGACGATGTCCACGGTGATGGCGGCCGTGTCGTGCCGTATGGTCACCGTGCCCTCGCCGCCGCCGTGTTCGAGCACGTTGATGACGGCCTCGTTGACGGCGATGAGCAGGTCGTCGAGGCGGTCGCCACGCAGGCCCGCCAGTGTCGCCCTGCGCAGGAGATGATCCCGCAGGGCACTGAGGTCCTCGTCGATGGGCCACTGCTGTCCCTGGTCGCCGGTCACGCCATCCCCCTCGACCTCGTCCTGTCCGGTGGTCGCCGAACCGGAGCCAGGGCGTCGCTGACGAGTTCCATGATGCTAGACATCTGCCCGGTCCTCGCCGACTTACGTCTCCAGCGGTGTCTGGCTCGTCATGGCCTCGACCGCCAGCGCGACGCTCGGCTGGACGCCGAAGGCCTCGGCGAGCCCGGTCAGGTGGAAGAGCCGTTTCAGCCGCTGGTGTGGATTGGCCAGCGCGATCCTGCGCCCACGGGCCTGGACGAGCCTGCGCACGCCGAGCAGGACCTGGATGCCGGTCGAGTCGCAGAAGGTCAGCTCCGTCAGGTCGATGACCAGGTCACGCGGCTCCGAGCCGACGGCCTCGTGCAGGTCGTGGCGGAACCGCTCGGCGTTGGTGTAGTCGAGCTCCCCGGCCAGGGCGACGAGAAGGATCACTTCTGGAGCGTCGTCGCCGGGGACGACGGTTACGTGGACGACCGTGGTCACGTGGCCACCTCTGCGGGCTGTCGGATCGGAGGCGTCCCACGGCCGTGACATGCGGGCGGACCGAGATCGCCGTGACGACCCCAGTTTACCGTTGACCGGAAATCCTGTTGGGTGCCTTTTAACCACGTGTTCACAGGCCGGGGAATGAATCCCCGCCCGGGGAAGGCTGACCGGTACGCCGCCACCCCCGGTGGCCCGACGAAGGAGGACCTCTCGTGCACGTCGACGTCAAGCTCTCACCCGAAGGCGATCTCTACGAGGCACTGGTGGACGGGAAACACGCGGGACAGTTGGAGTTCGTCCGGCGCGACGGCGTCATCGTCTACACCCACACCGAGGTCGAGGACGAGTTCGGCGGCAAGGGGGTGGGTGCCGTGCTCGTCCGTACGGCACTGGACGCCGCCCGCGCCGAGGGCGTCCAGGTGGTGCCGCGCTGCCCGTTCGTCGGGCAGTGGATCGAGCGTCACCCCGACTACGCCGACCTCGTGAAGGACGCCTGACCTCCCTTTCGGTAGGATCCGGGTGTTTCGGGGGAGATAGCGAGCGAAAAAATGCGGGTCCTTCTCCGCCTTCTCACCCCGATGGTGATCCTGGCGGCCGTGACGCAGGCGCCTGCGGCCTCCGCCGAGGCGCCGTGCAGGCCGGGCAGCGGCATCGACCTGTCCGGCAGGAACCTCACCACGGCCGCCCTGCCCGCCGACCTGACCTGCGCTGACCTGCACGGCGCGACCCTTGACGGCGTACGGCTGCGCACCGTCCTCACCCGGGCAGATCTCAGGGGCGCCTCCCTCAAGGGGACGGACCTGTCCACCGTGAACATGGCGGGCGCCGACCTGCGTGAGGCCGACCTCACCGAGGCGAACCTGCCCAACGCCGACCTCCGCGGCGCCGACCTGCGCGAGGCGACCCTCGACGACGCCATGCTCGCCTACTCCCACCTGGAGGGCGCCGACCTCACCGGGGTCAGCATGGTCAGGGCCAGGGTCTACAACGCCCAGTTCGACGGTGCCACGCTCACCGGCGCCGACCTGCGCGAGGCCGAGGCCCACTACGCGGACCTGCGCCGGGCCGACCTCACCGGGGTGAAGGCGGCGGACGCCAGCCTCTACAACGCGATCCTGATCGGCACCGTGTTCCACCGGGCCGACCTGACCAAGGCCGAGCTCTACTCGACCTCGGCCGACGGCGCGTCCTTCGAGGAAGCCGACGTCACCGAGGCCAACTTCCGCGACGCGAACGGCCTCGACCTCGCGGGCAGCAAGGGAGTCCCCACCGAACTGCCCGTCCCGAGCGCGAACTGCGAGCCAGGCAGCGGCCAGCGGTACGCGGGCCGGGACCTCACCGGCGTCAGGGACTTCCCCGACGACCTGAGCTGCGCCGACCTGACCGGCGCCCGTCTCGACGGCCTGAACCTGAGTTCCGTACGGCTCGACCGCGCGATCCTGCGCAGGGCGTCGCTGTCCGGCACCAGGCTCCGCTCCCTCAGGGGCGCCGACCTGCGCGAGGCCCGTCTCACCGGCGCCGAACTGGGCAGCGGGGACCTGACCGGCGCCAACCTCGGCTCCGCCGTACTGGCCAGGGCGAACCTCAGCAGTGCCGACCTCAGGGGCGCCTCCCTCGTGGGAGCCGACCTGCGCGACGCCCGCCTCGGCAGCGCCAAGGGAGACCGGGCCGACTTCACCCGGGCCAGGATGGAGCACGCGAACCTCAGCAGCGGCCAGTACTTCGACGCCGTGTTCCGCGACGCCGTACTCGTCGGGGCGAACCTGTCCTTCACCCACCTCAAGGGCGCGACCTTCCAGGGCGCGGACGTCACCGACATGGAGACGGTCAACGTCGACGACGCCGACCTGTCGGGCTCGACGAGCCGGATGCCGGTCGGCTGGATCGTCGTCCTGTGGCTGCTCGGCCTGGCCGCCGCCGCCCTGCTTGCCCGTGTGGCGCGCGGGATGGTACGGCGGGGGCGGGCAGCTGTACGGGAACGGGCTCGGTTCGAGGAGGCCAGGCGGGGGGTCGAGGAGGAGGTGACCTCGCTCGGCGAGGAGATCGACCTGCTGGACAGGGCGGGGGCCGACGCCGAGGCGGCCGACTGGCACGAGGCGCTCGACGCCTACGACGCGGCGAAGGCGGCGCTGGTGACGGCGGGGGACGAGGCAGGGTTGAAGGCGGTCAGGGACATCGTGCACCGGGGGCGCGACGCGCTGACCAGGCCCAGGACGAAGGGGCGCCGGGAGCGGCTCTGAAGCCCCGTATGTCCACCCCCAAAATAAGCATATTTGCTGATCAGGCTGGCTTTGTGGGGGTTCATCCTTAGGTGGGGGCGCCGCCGGGCGTTTCCGGGGGTTATGGTGAAGCGGGAACGGCCGTGAGGCCCGACTCGTCGCGTATTGCGGCCGTTTGGATGCGAGCCGTACGGCGTGATGCTTAGAATCACCCGGTTGATGGTGATTGGCCGCTTCGGCTTGTCGCCCAGACCGGATCATGGCCCGATCCCTTGCTAGGCTGCAGGGAAAACGTTGGAACCGGGCGTTGTCTCACCCCGGCAGGTGAGACCGTCAAGAAGTGGGGTCACACCGTGAAGAAGCTGCTCGTTCTCGCGCTCGTCGCGCTTGGGGGACTGCTGATCTGGCGCAAGGTGCAGGCGGACCGCGCCGAGCTCGACCTGTGGACTGAGGCCACAGGCAGCGAGAACTGAACAACGCGGCTACCGATTCGGGTGCTTTCATGGTCCTTGCCCAAGGTGGGGGAACGCTCCCCATCAGGCTCGTCTGTCTGGATCTGGCGGGCACCACGATCGGTGATATCGCCATGGTCGAACGGGCGTTCGCCGAGGCGATCGCCACACAGGGAATCGTGCCCGGGACCGGCGCGTACGCACGTGCCATGGTGCACGTACACCGGTCCCGGGGCCGCTCCACGCTCGACGTCTTCCGGGGCATCTTCCCCGACAACGAAGCCCAGGCCCAGGCGGCCAATCTGACCTTCGAGCGCTCCTACGAGGGCGCCATCGGCCGTTCCGGCCTCGTCCCCTCCGACGGCATCGTCGAGACGCTGGACACCCTCCGCGACGGCGACGTCAAGGTCTGCCTCACCACCGGGTTCAGCCGCTCCCTGATCGGCCGGGTGCTGGCCGACCTGAGCTGGTCCGACCGGTTCGACCTCGTGCTCTGCCCCGAGGACGTCGGCCGTGGCCGCCCGATGCCCGACATGGTGCTCAGCGCGCTCCTGCGGCTGCGCGTCCAGGACGTCCGCCAGGTCGCGGTGGCCGGAGACTCGGAGAACGACATGCTCTGTGGCCGACGCGCCGGAGCCTCGGTCGTCGCCGGGATCATGACCGGCGCCCACAGTAGGGAACGCCTCCTCAAGGGCGGCGCCACCCACATCCTGGACTCCGTCAGGGACCTCCCCTCCCTGGTCCTGACCGACCGCCCCGCCGAGACCCCCGTGGGCGCCTCCGCCCTCTGATCTCCTTGACCCGTGGCCCACGGGTCAAGTGGCGAGGGAGGGCGTCCAGTTGCTACCGTGTACGCCTGAAGCAGGTCACACGTGCCGATCGGCGACCTGATCTCGGGGGCCTTAGCTCAGTTGGCAGAGCGCCTGCTTTGCAAGCAGGATGTCAGGAGTTCGAATCTCCTAGGCTCCACCTGCGGAAACGCCCCGTTACCAGTCAAGGTAACGGGGCGTGAGTGACTAAATGAGCGACTAAGCCTCAGATTCCTCCCTGAAAATGTCGTCCATCGCGACCGCCCCCTCTTGCATGACCGGCCGGATCTGCTGCCGGTAGACCGTCTCTGTCACCACCGTGTTGGTATGGCCGACGAGACGAGAGATGCTCTCGATGGACATCCCGGAGTCCGACAGCAGCGAGACGAAGCTGTGCCGCATCTCGCGCGGCGTCCACTCCTCCGCGACCAATCCCGCGTTCGTCAGGACCTTCCGGAAGTCGCGCCGGACGTTCCCCGCGCTGAGCGGAGTCCCGTTCCTGGTGCAGAACACCAGGTCTTTGCCCAGCCGCCCGGCCTCCTCAGCGGACACCCGGTCATCCTCGCTCTCGTCCCAAAGCTGCCGCAGCACGTCCACGCAACGCTGGGGGAGCTTGAGGGTGCGGCGCGACTTCTCGGTCTTGGTGTCACCGCCCTTCCGTACAGATCGCCACACGTAGACGGCGAAGTCGGTGTGCTCCCATCCCGCCTGAGGGACCGGTATCCACGCCTTGCGCGTCTCGTCGAACGCCACCAGGAAAGGCCAAGCCAGCTCTCGAAGTTCCTCAGTACGAGCGCCGGTCAGCAGCGACAAGACGATGTAGGCGCGTATCCGCACCGACGAAGCCTCCGCCGTGGCGAGAACGGCTTCGGCCTGGGCCAGCGTGAGGGCCTTGGACTTCCGTCCTTCCCGCCCCTCGGGGACCTCACAGAGATCCACGACGTTGCGCTTCACCTTGTCGCGCTTCATGGCGTTCTTCAGCGACCGGTTCAGGATGCCGTGGATCATCTTCAACGAGCGCGTGCTGAGGGTCGCGGCCTTGACCGCCAACCACTTGTCGACGTCCTCCACCGACAGCTTCCGCAGCCTCTGGGCGCCCAGCGCGGAAATCACATGCTGTTCGGCGAAGTCGGTGTACAGCGCCACCGTCCGGGCGCTACGGCCCTTCAAGCCGTGAGCGAGCCAGTACCGCACAGCTTCGGCCACCGTGTAGTTGCCAGGCGCGACGGCAAGGCCGTCCTCGTGGTCGCGGAGTACTTCCTTGAGCTTGGCTTTCGCCTCGGTCTTGGTCTTGCCGCTTCCGCGCTTGGTGATGCGCTTGCCGTCCGGCCTGTAGCCGAGACTGGCCGTGGCGATCCAGCGCTGGCGGCGTTCGTCCCAGTGCAGGCCGCCGTCCCCGCGGCTGCGTCGTTTGGTCATCGCGGCCCCCAGTAGCGGTAGCGGGTGACGGTGCGGCCGTTGGCGTTGATGGTCGTCGGGAGACAGCATCCGGTCTTGAGGAGCACGTTTAGGGTCTCGTCGATGGTGGTGGTGTCGAGATGGTCGCAGAACAGCTCGCACACCTCGTCACGGCTCAGGCCCCGGTCTCCGGCGTGGCGGATCGCGTGACGAATCACGCCGTAGGCGGTCTCGGTGTCGGTGAGCGGGGCCGTGTAGTCGGGGAGCTGGTCCAGCCATCGGTCGTAGGCCAGGCGGCTGATGCGGACCTGCCCGTCGGGGAAGATGACCCCGGACGGGGCCTGGCCGGTGCTCTCCCATTCCCGCCAGTCGTGTTCGGGGATGTCGAGGTCGGTGAGGATGTCGGGGATGGTCAGCCAGTCGAACGGGTCGCGGTCGTTGTCGGTGGTGGTCATCAGGCGGCCTGTGCCTCTCGTTCGAGCAGGGCGATGTAGTCGCGGATGGCGGATGGCGGGATGCGTCGGGCGCGGCCCTCGTGGACCGAGCGCAGCCGTCCGGCGCGTAGCTGTTGGTAGATGACGGTGCGGCTGAGTTTGAGCAGTCGCATGGCGTCGGTGACGCGGTACAGCTCAAGGTCGTTGAGCGGGGCTTCCGTCGTGGGGACGGTCATGACGGGTGTGCCTCCTTCGGTGAGGTCTGGGTGAGGTCGCGGCCCCGGGCGCCGTTGTGGCCGGCACATTCCGGGGCTACCTCTCGGGCAGCGGAAGGACACGGGAGAACCGGACGGGCAGAGTGGCGCCCGGGTGCGGGGGCTACTGGGGGCTACTGGGCTGGAGTACAGGGCGAACGCGCCGGGTGCGCCCCCCAGGAGTAGGGGGCGCATCGGGCGCCGGGTTTCAGCGCCGGGTGGTCCAGCCGAGCAGCAGCAGTGCGGGAAGCACGGTCAGGGCCACGCCGAGCGGCCCCGGTCGGTGCCGTCGCGGGGAGTCCTCCACGCCCTCCTCCATGGCTCCTCCGCCCCTCCTCCATCGCAGGTCACCCAAGGGGCGGGTCAGCAGGGCGGTGGTGCGGTGGCGCAGGCCGGGGCGGAAGCCGCGTGAGCGCAGGAACTCGGCCGGGGCCTGGTGGCCTTTGGCGATGTTGCAGGGCTCGCAGGCCAGCACCAGGTTCGCGCGCACCCAGGTTCCGCCGTAGTAGACGGGCACCAGGTGATCGAGGGTGGCGTCCCGGTCGGGGTGGCGGAAGCGGTGGGCGCAGTAGAAACAGCGGGCTCCGTCGCGTTCGGCGAGCTGGCGGCGGAGCTGCTGGCGGCGGCGCGCGTTGGGCTTGGTCACGCGGCCACCGCCAGCGACTCGCCGGAGCGCTCGGCCTCGGCACGCAGGCCCGCGATGCCGCCGAAGTAGTGGTTGATACAGGCGGGGTCGACACCGGCTCGGCGGGCCACCTCGGGACCGGTGAAGGTTCCCTTCTCGGTGAACAGCTCACGGGCCGCGTTGAGCAGGTCGAGCCGGACCTGACCCTTGGCGCGCTTCCTGCGCGGCGGCACGGGCGCGGGGGCTTCCTGGGTGGGGTTGAGCAGGTGCCTTGCCTGAGCGATCAGATCTCCGACGCTGTCGAAGTAGTGGGCGATGATGGTAGGTCCCCGGCCGATACGAGCGGTGATCTCGGGGCCGGTGCAGGTTCCTTTCTCGGTGAGCAGTTCGCAGGCGGAGGTCAGCAGGGCACGCCGAACCTCGCTGTTGGAGCCCCGGGGGCGGGCGGAGACGGGTCCGGCGGGGCCGGGGGTCGGCTTGCCGAGCATGCGCAGCGCCTTGCGGACCAGCCAGTTGATCTGCGCTTCGGTTCGCTGCATGATCCGCGCTGTGACCGGAATGGACAGACCTTCCAGGTAGCGCAGTTCGATGGCCTGCCGCTCGTCGGCGGGCAGAGCGTCGAGGATGGCGCGAATGGTCTGCGGCAGCTCAGCGTCGGGCGTGATGATGGGGGCGGCGGCCTGTCGCGTCTCCTCCCGCAAGTAGCGGGCGCTCTCGTCCACCGACCCCGCGTGTGCCTGCCGAGCGCACCAGTAGCGCCGGAAGTACTGGAACAGGACGTTGCCCGCAGGGACGTGGTAGAGCCACCGGCGGAACGGGTCGCTGTCGTAGTCGGCCTCGCGGAAGGTGGGCAGCAGGGCGAGGGCCTCAGTGAAGATCTCCTGAACCAGGTCTTCGCGGTCGGCCGCGAACTCCTGCCTCGTCTTGTTGAACACGTAGCCGGTGACCCTGTCGAGGTATCGGCGGTAGAGCGTCGCGAACGCCTCGCGGTCTCCCGCCAGGTACTCCTTGACCAGCGTCTCATCGCTGATCTCGGGGCCGGTTTCGGGCATGAAGGTACTCTGAACGTACATCGAAAGGTCTCCCAACTGATCGATGTGCCGGGGTGCGGACGGTTTGGCGACTGGGCCGCACTCCGGCTGTTTGCATTCGCTTGCCCAGCATGGCTGGCCAAGCTGGGCAAGCACTATGCTGACTGTCCTGGCTAGCCATGTCAAGGCGCTTGGCCAACTTGGCTGGGAATGTTGTTCAGGTGGCAGTAGGCTTGCGGTATGGAACTTGATCCGGATGACCCGCGCCCGCCGTACTTGCAGGTAGCCCATCAATTGAGGGCCGCGATCCTGACTCGAAAGTTCACTCCCGGGGAGAAGCTTCCTTCCGGCCCAGAATTGGCCAAGAACTTCGGTGTGGCCCGCATGACCGTGCAGCAGGCCATTCGACAACTTCGCGATGAAGGCCTGGTGGTCTCTCGCCAGGGAAGCGGCGTTTTCGTGCGCGAACGCACTGCGCGTCCGGTCGGGCTGCGTCCGCACATTGAGCAGGCGTTTAAGAAGCCCGATGTCACGATCGAGTTCGCGGGATTCTCGGGAGAGACTCTGCACGGTGCGATTCAGGAACCACTTGACGGCATCCGAGCGGGAAAGCTGATCCCTGACAGCATCACCATTCGCATGCTGGTACCGGATACGGAACGCCCATGGTCGTTGCCCTGCCGTGTGGACAGCTTGGAAGACGAACCGCTAATCCGTAAGCGCATGGACCGGATCTCATCTCGGCATGCTCAGGCGATCGTGGAATCTGTCCAAGAGCTACGGGACCTTGGGTTGGTTAAGGCAGCCTCGGCAGAGATCCGTGTCCACGGAGAACCGCCACGCTTCAAGCTCTACGTACTCAACGCTGAAGAGGCATTCTTCGGCTTCTATCCGATCTCAGAGCACACGGTCGCTCTCGGCGGAGCGCCCATCCCGATTTTCGATTTGGGCGGCAAGGATGCCGAGCTATTCCACTTCGCTGTGAGCGATGGGGAGGATTCCACCTCAGGTCAGTTTGTCCGCCAGTCCCGGGCATGGTTTGACAACGTATGGAACACCGTAGGGCGAGAAGTCTCATGACCGCGCGGACGGCCGCGCATGCCGTACGGCATGCGCGGCACCTCCTGCTCGACTTCGACGGGCCTATCTGCGACATCTTTGCCGGGCTGCCAGCGCCTGAAGTGGCCGCCTCACTCCGCGAACTACTCGCTGCCTCAGGGGTAGATCTACCCCTGAGCATACGAGAGCAGGATGACCCGATGGAGGTCTTTCGTTTCAGCGCGGGACTCGGTAAAGGCCTGAACCATGCGGTTCTGAAAGCGCTGACAAAGTGGGAGATGAAGGCAACGGAAACCTCTCGCCCGACGCCGGGGGCCGTCGAACTCATCCGCCAGGCGCGTCACGCAGGTAGGTCGGTGACCATCGTGAGTAATAACTCGGTTGATGCTGTCACTGCCTACCTGACCCGACATGATCTCCTGATGGATGTGGACCATATCTCGGCGCGGGCAGATGCCGATCCCGAGTTGATGAAACCTCACCCTCATCTCGTACAGCAGGCGCTTGCATGGCTCGGTGCTATTCCGTCAGAGAGCGTTTTGATTGGGGACTCGGAGAGCGACATGGAGGTATGCAAGCGGACGGGTGTAGTGGCTGTGGGGTACGCCAATAAGCCAGGTAAGGTTGAGCGCTTGAAGCAAGCTGGGGCCGACTACGTGGTAACCACAATTCATGACCTTCTCGGAGCTTCCTAGAGATCGGCGCTTCGCGCGTCTTCTGGGCGCGTTGCGCCGGGGACACGCGCCGTCGTTGCTTGCGGGCCGCCCAGCTCCTCCTGCCCGAGCCGCTCTCCCGATGACTGCCCGGGGCCGGTCTACAGGGTCCGTCTCTGCTGCTGTTGTGGGGAGGGCCGAACTATCTCGGCAAGTCGGCAAGTCGGCAAAAGTGCCTCTGACCTGGGGCGATGCTTGCCGAGATAGAAGTTGTCGGGTGAACTCATCTCGGCAAACGTGGGCTATCTCGGCAACGGGTGCCGACTTGCCGAGATAGGTGGTTGCCGGTCTCTGCTATCTCGGCAGACGTTTTGGCTGGTAGAGCGGCTGTTTGCCGACTTGCCGACTTGCCGAGATGGTTCGGCGTTCTCTTCCCGACGTCCGGCCGTGCGAGGGGTCGGTGAGGTTCGGTCGTGCGGCTGTTGTGGGGAGGGCTGAAACATCTTTGTATCTCTGCAACCCTGCAAAGGTGGCTGTGACCTGGGGAAACACGTGCAGAGATGACAAGGCTTCGGTCTGGTCCATCTCTGCACGACCGGGCTATCTCTGCACTCGGCGCAGGGTTGCAGAGATGCATGGTCCTTGACCTGGTTCATCTCTGCAGACGTTTGTGCTGGTAGAGGGCCGGTTTGCAGGGTTGCAGAGATGCCTAAATGTTTCAGCGTCCTGTCTCGCCGTCTCGCCGTCTCGCCGTCTCGCCGTCTCGCCGTCTCGCCGTCTCGCCGTTCGGTCGTGTGGCGGGTCGGCGGGAGGTTCGGTCGTGACGCTGTTGTGGAGAGGGCTGAACCATCTCCGCAACTCCGCAAAAGGGCCTCTGACCTGGGGAAACGAGTGCGGAGATAGAAAATTTTGGAGTGACTCCATCTCCGCAAACGGCCTCTATCTCCGCAGGAAGTGCGGAGTTGCGGAGATAGAACTCCGCAGCCGGTCTCTATCTCCGCAAGCGTTTGTGCTGGTAGAGGGGCTGTTTGCGGAGTTGCGGAGTTGCGGAGATGGTTCAGCGTTCTTCCCCGGTTCCGAGCGTTCAGCACCGCCGCATCCCGTCGCGTTCGGCCGGGGACGACGCCTGACCTGACCCCCTCACGGTGATTCGTCGAGGCTGACCACGACGGATCATGACGACCCCGAAACCACGGCACGGACCTCCCTCTCGCCGTGGTGCTGAGGATGGACCAGGCGCTCCCGCCGCATCGGAGAACCGGCCAGGGCCGACCGCAGGGCGCCCCGGGGGTGAGTTAAGTCCATCAGAGGGCAGTTAAGTTTCTAACTCGACCCCGATCGGCGCCTTAACCCGGGCTGACGTGCAGAAAGTCAGCAAAGTTAGCCGGTTAACCGGGTTAAGTGACCCTTCCGGTAACCCTCACGACGCCCTCAGCGAAGCTCAGGGCGGGACCGTCCGGCTTAACTTAACTTCTCGCCCTTACCGGGAGTCGTCTCCTGGCCGTCCGAGCGAACCGGCACGGCCCTGACGCGGGCCGGGCAGTGCGCCGGCGCGCGAGCCGACGCAGGGTCTTCCTTCCGGCGCGAAGCGCCCAGAAGACGCGCGAAGCGCCGGTCAACACCGTCTCCGGAAGCAGGGAGGCGACCAGGGAGCACACGGGGAGGCAGGGAGAAGTCCCTGACCGCCTCCCTCGCGGAGATTTACGCTCTGAGCAGCGCAGAAGCCGCCTCAGGGAGGCAGGGAGGCGCCCACCCACGACCACGGCCACACCCCCGGGAAGTCATCTCACGGGCCATCCGGGTGCCTCCCTCCCTGCGGGGCCGCCACTGCTCTGGCTCACTCCAACCGAATGATTTCGTGGCCTCTGGGCGATAGAGTCGCAGGTGAACGAGTATGCTCCCCGCGCACGCGGGGATGGTCCGTACGGCGCTGAGTACGTGCTCGGCCAGCAGAAATGCTCCCCGCGCACGCGGGGATTGCTGGTGGCGGTAAGTGCGGCTCGCATGAGGTTCTGCGCGTCTAACTGCGCGACAACGCCGGAGTACTCACCCGGACGCCCACGGACGTCCATGGACGTCTTGCCCCTGGTCAACGAGGAACTTGGGCCGCCCCACCTTTGGCGATTCCTGCTTTGCAAGCAGGATGTCAGGAGTTCGAATCTCCTAGGCTCCACCCGCGAAAACGCCCCGTTACCAGTCAAGATAACGGGGCGTGAGTGACTAAGCCTCCGCGACCGCCCTTTCTTGAATGACCGGCCGGATCTGCTGTCGACAGACCGTCTCCTGTTGGTATGGCCGACATCCCGGAGTCCCGTTCCTGGTGCGGAACACCAGGTCCTTGCCCGTACCCGGCACCGTCAGGTCAGGAGCGCTGAAACAGAGCGGGGTGTGGATGAGCAACTTCCGACGGCGCCCCGGCGCGAAGTGCCGGAATCCTCGGACGCCGCCTTGTTCGTCGCCGACCACTGGGCCCGATCAACCTACTGACAGGGCAACGCCGGTAGGTGTTCGATAAAGCTGGGAAGTGTCATCAATTGAAAGCTGGAAACGGATATGCCGGAATCCGGACCGAGAGAGTCCAGTGAATCCCGCAAGGAAGAGTTACGCGAGTCCGCTGACCAAGCAGACGGGAACGACAGTGCGCCGGGAGATTCCACGGATCCTGACCCCGCCAGGTCGGTAGCTCCCCGCCAGAATGAGCGAATAGACCTCTCCGAAACAGGCGAAGCCTCCGAGACACCTCACCCCGGTGACATCCCTTCCGGAAACAGGCAGCGCATCTCCTGGTCCCTTTTCCTGGGCCAGAACGTGGGTGAGCGCGCAGGAGTCATCGCCGCGGTCACCGGCTTGCTGGCGTTGGTGGTGAGCCTGCTGGCGTGGCTGCTTCCCCAGGGCGACGGCAAGAGCAGCGATGTGCCGGAGCAGTACCTCGGCACCTGGAGAGGGCAGATCACAATGACCTTCCCCGACCCCACCAGGCAGGAAAAAGCGACGGGAACTGACGAGATAACGATAAAGCAGGGCAGCGTCGGCGACACCATCGCAGACCAGCGCGCCCTCGACTGGGGGCAGGAGGTTGGCTGCTCACGTAGCTGGCAGCTCGCCGAGGTCAACAGCGACCACCTTGTTCTGAAGGCCGGAGCCACCGGCGCCCCGGCCAACGCGCCACCGGGACAGATCTGCCTGGCGGATCTGACAATGAGCGTCCGGCTGAACGGTCAGGCAGGAATCGAGATCCTGGCGAACTACAACGTCCTCGGAACGGTCACGGGGGCGTTCAGCGGTTCTCTGGCACGACAGAGCTGAACGTAGCCGCGCGACCGGCGGCCGGATTCGCCCCCGTGAGGGGCGGCTTCGAGCCGCCGCCGGCGGACCGGATCGGCAACGACTGGACCCTCCGTCTGACGGCCCTGGTCAACAAAGAACGTGGGCCGCCCCACCTCTGGCGATTCCTGCTTCGCAAGCAGGATGTCAGGAGTTCGAATCTCCCGGGCTCCACCCAGGACCGTTCACGAGGCGGTTCTATCCATGGCCGCGGTGGACGCAGAAGAGCTGGTCTTCGGTGCCGTAGGGGTCACGGTAGGAGACGATGGCGGGGCCTTGGGCGCTCAGGTGGCCGGGCAGCCGGGTGTCGGGGCTCCAGCTAATGCCGTTGAAGCTGGTCCACCACAGGCTCTGGTCGCCGGAGCCGCGGTGCACGCAGTACAGCCTGTTGTTGAAGACGGTCAGGGCGGGGCCCTCCGCGCTCCGGTGGGCGGGCATCCGCTGGGCGTTGCTCCAGCGCGTGCCGTCGAAACTGGTCCACCACAGGAAGTGGTCGGAGCCGCCGCCGCGGAACACGCAGTACAGCCTGTTGTTGAAGACGGCCAGGGCGGGGTTGGAGGCCGTGAAGTGGCTGCCGAACAGCTGGTCGTTGCTCCAACTGGTGCCGTTGAAGCGGGTCCACCACATCTGGTCGTTGCTGGCGTCCCGGTAGGCGCAGTACAGCATGCCGTTGAAGGTCGCCAGGGCCGGGCCTCGGCTGGACCCGCCGTTCATGCGGGTGTCGGGGCTCCAGCGGTTGCCGTCGAAGCGGGTCCACCACAGGCGCTGGTCGTTGCCGCCGCCGCGGTGCACGCAGTACAGCTGGTTGTTGTAGGCGGCCAGCGCGGGGCCGTCGGCGCTGCGATGGGCGGGGAAGGCGACGTTGTCGCTCCAACCCTCGTTGCTGCCGGGGTCGTAGGCGGTCCACCAGAGCGATTCGTCCCGGTCCCCGCGGTGCACGGCGTACAGTCGGCCGCGGAACTCCGCCAGCGCCGGGTTGGACCTGGACAGGTGGTTGGGGAACCTCTCGTTGTCGCTCCAGTTGTGGGAGGTGTTCATGGCCGTCCACCACAGCGAGGTGTCCTGCCGGGGGGCCAGAGAGAGGGGCAGGAGCATCCCCGGGGCGAACCAGGGCGACACCAGCCGACAACCGTGGTGCCTGCCGACGGCCTGGATGACAAGAGCACGGATCCTGAAGGAGAGCTCGACCAGCGCGCCGATCGGCCTGGGAAGGACGGCCCCGGCGATCTCCCCTACCAGCTCCGAGATCTCGGCGGCGACCTGGGCGGCCGCGGCGTTGAGGACGATCTCGAAGCCCCACCACCTCGCGACGGGGTACACCTCCCAGCCGTTGGCGTTCAGTTGCGTCTCGGCCTCGCGAGCCTTGACCTGGTCGGCGAGGGGGAGTTGGCCGGTCTGCTCCTCGAACTCTCTGCGGGCCTTGTCCAGATACTCCCGGGAGATCCGTTGCGCCTCCTCGTGGGAGACGGAGTATGGGATGTCCTCTTGGTCCTGACTGGTGTTTTCATCGGGCATGCGATCACGTCCCATTCCGTAGGAGGATCCACCGCGAAGATCATCAGCGGCCTTGAGTATCCGTCCGTGCCTCACCGCTGGCAAGGGCGTGTCCGTGGCCGCAAGTGGTCATGACCGTCGTGGCTTGACCTTGACACGGTGACAAGCCTTTGACTGTGGTCGAGGAGGTGGTCCCGATGACCATGCCGAGACAGGACACGGCCTTCCAGGGGCTTGGGGACAGCCGCTCTTCGGTGCGGTTGAAGGCGGCGCTGGCGGTCGGCACGACCCCCGACCCACGGTTCGTCGACGGGCTCGTCGAGCGGTGCGCGGTCGAGCCCGACTTCTACGTGCGGGACATGCTCACCTGGGCGCTCACCCGCCACCCGGCGTCGATGACGGTTCCCAAGCTCGTCGAGGAGCTCCGTTCCGAGCGCGCGCAGGCGCGGAGCCAGGCGCTGCACACGCTGTCCAAGATCGGGGACCGGGGAGCGTGGCCGGCGATCACCCGGGAGCTCCTGACCGACGCCGACGACGAGGTGGCCAGGAGCGCCTGGCGGACGGCGGTCGTCCTCGTGCCCGACGACGAGAAGCCCGGGTTGGCCACGGTGCTGGCGACGCAGTTCGGGCGCGGCGAGCGTGAGACGCAGGTGAGTCTCAGCCGGGCGCTGGTCGCGCTCGGCGAGGTGATCGTTCCGGCCCTGCGCGCCGCGATGACGGATCCCGACCCTCGGGTGCGTCAGCACGCGATCGCCACAGAACGGCTGTCGCGCGATCCGGAGGCCGGGTTCGAGTACGCGATCGGGGAGGCGAAGCGCATCATGGCCCTCGGCCCGACCAGCCAGGAGGCCCACGGCGAGGAGGCCCTAGGCTCGGCTGGGCAGGAGGTTCTTGGTTCGGAGGGCCGGGAGGGGTGACGGGCGATGTTGATCGGTGACGTGGCACGGCGGTCCGGGGTCAGCGCCCGCATGCTCAGGCACTACGAGTCGCTCGGCCTGGTGCGGCCGACGGGCCGTACCGAGGCGGGCTACCGGGCCTACTCCAGCGAGGACATCCGGCGGATCTTCCACGTCGAGAGCCTGCGGTCGCTGGGGCTTTCGCTGCGCGAGGTCGGGCGCGCGCTGGACGATCCCGGCTTCAGGCCCTCGGAGCTCGTCGCCGACCTCATCCGCCAGACGCGCGAACGCATCGCGGGTGAGATGGAGCTGCTCACGCGCCTGCGCCGGATCGGCGCCGCGGGGCCCGCCGACTGGGAGGACGTCCTGCAGACCGTCGCGCTCCTGCAGGGCTTGGGGGCGGAGAGCGCGGGCAGGCGTCAGCGCGCGGCCCTGTCCTCGGGCGAGGAGAGCCCGGTGCCGGTCGAGGCCCTGGTCGAGGCGGTGCTGAACGAGACGGACCCGAACGTCGCCGGAGCGCTTCGATGGGCCCTGGAACGATCGGGCGAGGGCGGGCTGACACTCCTGGCCGAGGGCCTCGGCTCACCGACGGCCGAGGTGCGGAAACGCGCAGTCCAGGCCATCACCGAGATTCCGAGCGGTGAGGCGACCACGCTGCTGCGGAACGCGCTCACGAACCCCGACCTCGTGGTCCGCAGGTACGCGGCACTGGCGCTCGGGGCGCGCGGAGTGGCCGACGCGGTCCCGACGCTGATCGACATGATCGTCGAGGGGGCGAACGACGTCGACGCGGCCGACGCGCTGAGCGCACTGGCGGCCGATCCCGCGTCGGCGGACGAGATCGCCACCGGACTCGTCGGCCGCCTCGCCCACGGCACCGTCGAGCCGTCCGCACGCCGAAGGCTGACACAGGCGCTCGCGGACATTCCGGGAACCACGGCGTCACGCGCCCTCGCGGACCTGTCACACGACGAGGACCGCGCCGTCGCGCTCACCGCGACCTACATCCGCAAACTGAGGGACGCACGGTGAGCTCCGCGGGAGCCGTCTCCGCCGCCGTCGCGATCGCCGCCGACCACGGGGTGCGGGTCGATGATCCGGTGGTGCTGAAGGACTCGTTCAGCGTCCGGGTGCACCTTCGACCGGCGCCGATCGTGGCCCGCGTCCCCACGGTCACCACGTTCGGCCGACCGCGTCCCGTGGACGCGCTCGCACGCGAGGTGGCCGTGGTCTCCTTCCTGACAAAACGGGGCGCACCGGTCGTCCCGGTGAGTGACCTGCTTCCTCCCGGCCCCTTCGAGCGGTACGGCTACGCGGTCACCTTCTGGGCCTACGCGGAGCACGACCGGGACAGGCAGTTGAAGCCCGTGGACGTGGGACGGGCCCTGGCGGATCTGCACGCGGTCCTTCGCGACTATCCCGGAGAGCTGCCCTATCTCGGTCCGGCGCTTGAGGAGACCACCTTCCTGCTCGACCGGCTGGACGCACGGGCCCACCCGGACCGGGGGACACTCGCCGAGCTGCGCGAGGAGCTCGACCTGCTGCGCGCCGAGTCACGCCGTTGGCCCGGTCCCGTCCAGGCCGTCCACGGGGACGCGCACGCCGGGAACCTCCTGGCCACCCCCGAAGGGCCGCTGTGGATCGACTTCGAGGAGACCTGCTCGGGGCCGGTTGGCTGGGACCTCGCCTGCATGCTCGGTTCGGGACGCTTCCCGGGGCGGCGGGCCGTACAGGATTATGGGGTGGATCCGGATGATCGGGACCTTCAGCCGTTTCTGCGGGCTCGGCGGTTGCAGGGCGCGTTGTGGATGCTCGCCAAAACGTTGAGCTTCCCCGAGGAGACGCCCCGGGCGCTGGCGGCCCTCGACGACTGGCGTAGGAACAGGGGTTAGATCCAGCCTTCCTCCCAGGCGCGGTGGGCCGCGGCGTGGCGGGATCCGGCGCCGAGTTTGGTCATGGCCGACGACAGGTAGTTGCGTACCGTCCCCGAGGCGTGGCTATCTCCTTGATCAAGGCTTATGTCCGGAATGCCCTCCGGCTCCCGGTTGCTGAGCGGGCAGTCGTCCTCGGTCAGGGCAGCGATGTCGGACCCGTGCTCACGCGTCAGCCGTACGGCATCGGCCTGGACGCCGGGACGAGGAGCCTCGCGCAGACCCTGCCGCTGCTCGGCGTTGGGGCACGGTTACTTGACCTGGTCGCGCCGTCCTGTTCGTCCACTCACGCCAATCCGGCGAGTTCAGGCTCCAGGCAATCGGCATGATCGCGTACGGCACGCTGGCCCTGGTCGGCCTGACCCTCACTCCGGAGATCGGTCACTACGTCGTGGGAGCCGGATGGCTCCTACACGGCGCCTGGGACTTCGCCCACCTCCACCGAGGCAAGGTCGTGGCCCGCTCCTACGCCGAATGGTGCGGCGTATTCGACATCCTGATCGGCCTCGGCCTGATCTTCCTGCCGTGACAGACGTGCCGGGCCGTACGGCTCAGCCACCGTGAAGTCCCCAGCGGTCCAGGCCCGTGTAGACCAACGCGGTCCGGTACCCGGGGGCGGCGAAATGTTCCGCCTCTCCTCTGTAGACCGCCACCAGCGAGTCCGCCCCCCTCCACCAGGTGTCCGTCATTCCGGCCACCTCCTGGATGGGCTCGTAGTCCTTGAACGGGATCGCTTCGACCTCGTCGGCGGTAACCCTGATGATCTCCTTGGCCCACATCGACGCGTGATAGGCCAGCGCGACCGACTCCACCCAGCCCTCGACCGTCGCGTGCAGCGGCACCCAGCGGTCACCGTGAATGCCGAACTCACCACCGGGGCCGATCATGAAGGAGTAGGGAAGCGCCGTCCGCTGTGGTCCTGCCTCGAACGACCAGCCTTCGGCCGGTGAGCCTTCCGGGATGTCCGGGGACAGAACCCGGGGGCCACCGTCGTAATACGGAGCGGGAGGAAGCACGAGTCCGCCCCAGCGCGCCGCGTAATCCGCGACACGATCGATCTCATATGTCGGGATTCCCGACGACGCGATCCAGCTATCCCGAAATTGGTCGACCTTCAGGTAGCCCACCCGGAAACCGTGGACACGAACAAAGTGACGTGCCCTGCGGGTGAGTCCCTGAGGAACGTCAGCGAGATGAGGATCCACGTGGTCGAGGCTATCCCGATTTCAGAAGGGCCCCGTTCCTCGTTGCCCGCTGGGCAGACCGTCTGTCTTCCCGGCAGGAAATCCCAGCTCCGCGAGGCCTGACCGGATCGCGTTCGATTCCTGGTCGAGCAGGTTCCGTGCCCTTGTTCTCCAGTCAGCGTCTATCCGGAAACCGTCGCCCTCGAATCGCGGGAAAACGTGCATTCCCCAACGAGAACCGGTCACGATGACGCTTCCGAGTCATCCTTTCTGAGCCACTGAGAGGGTCTCGGGGAGACAAGCGCCTCAGCAGTGGAGCTCCGGATCATATTTGTGGGGAACCGGATCGGGATGAGCGCGACACCAGTCGATGACGCGGTATGTGACTCGGTCGAAGGGGTCGTTCTCGACACATGGATGCTCGAAGTCGGCCAGCCGGTCCAGATCCTTGGTCAATTGTCGCGATGATTCATTGTCGAATATTCCTGACCTTCCGAGTTTTTCTCTCAGGTAGGCCAGAAGCCGCTCGTGGTGTTCGCCCCAGTTGACATTCCCATTGCGGTACGCCTCGTCATAGAGTTTCTCCACCGCCCGTAGTAGTTCGCCCTGGACGGTATTGGCCTGCCCCCGTGGCGGCACATAGGTTTTCCAGATGTGCCGCGCCTCGGCGGCATACTGCGGATCCATATGGTTGACCGTACAGGTCATGCTTTCACCGGGAGAATGGTACGGCGCGCCGACGATCTCCGTCGTGAAGGACCGGCCGGTCAGAGGCCCGCAGGTGCTCATCCTGGCGAGCGGCCACCGGGACCGTACGGCGATTTCCCGAAGTGGCCATGCCGAAAACACGGGCGGGGAAGACTGAGGGGGACAGACGGCTCCCACGTCTTTGAGGTGTGCGATGAGTACCGTTCCCCCTGGGCCGTACGGCTGCGCGCCGGTAGGCGTGGCAAGTTGTGGACACAGCGGGATCTGGCTCGGGAACTGGCCAATGCCGCGGATCCGCGCTCGGCTGCCCGAACGGGAGTCCCTGATCCGCATGATCAAGAACTGGGAGGCGGGCAAGCACCGGCCCAAGGACCCGTATCCCGTGCTGTACTGCCGCGTGTTCGGCACCGATGAGTCCGCCTTGTTCAGCGACGACGATGACACCCCTGCCCAGCTCGACGAGGAGACCGAAGCGTTGGAGTTGGCCCGCAGGGTCGCCGCCAGTGATGTCGGTGGTGAGACCCTCGACCGGTTGGAGGAGGTCGTTGACGATCTCGCGACGGCCTACCAGGGGACGTCACCGGTTGAGTTGCTCGGCCGGATACGGCAACACCTGACCTATGTCTCGCACCTGGTCGACGCGAAGAAGACGTTCGTCGAGCACCGTCGCCTTCTCGCGGCCGGAGGCTGGCTGTCCCTGCTGGCCTCCACCTGTCACATCGACCTCCGCCAGTTCGAGGCCGCCGCGACGTGGCTCAGGACGGCCACACAGTTGGCCAGGCATGCCGAACACCCCGAGATCGAGGCGTGGTGCCTGGAGACCGAGGCATGGCAGGCCGTCACGACCGCCGACTACCGCCGAGCCCTGACCCTGGCCCGGGGAGCCCAGGCGCTCGCGCCGAGGAGAAGCTCCGCCTTCATCCAGGCGACCGCGCAGGAGGGCCGAATATGGGCACGGCTCGGGTCCGGTCCGGAGACACGTGACGCGCTGAACCGGGTCGCTCAACTGGTCTCGCCGTTGTCGATGCCCGACCGCCCGGAGCACCACTACCGTTACGACCCCTCGAAGAGCGAGGCCTACGTCGCCACCACGCTGTCGTGGCTCGGCGGCCCGGCCGCTGTGCCGTACACCTGGCAGGTGGTGGCACGAATGGAGGCGGATGTCCCGTTCCGCCCGCGCAGGGCGGTGTCCACGCGTCTCGACCTGGCTCTGGCGTTGCTGACGGCCGACCAGCCCGACGAGGCCGGTCGGCTCGTCCTCGAAGCCATGACGAGCGGCGTGCTGGTGCCGTCCAACCACTGGAGAGCGAACGAGGTGATCACCACCCTCGAAACTCGCGGCCTCCCCGAGGCTCCTGACCTGCGCGAGGCCTATCGAGCGCTGCCCAGCCTAGGAGCGGACGACGCCAGGCGCCGATGAGTGTGGTGAGAGCTGCGGAGGCGGTTGTGGGTCGTCATCTCGTCGGGCAGGCCGTTCGGACTCTGCGAACTCGCCTCTGGCGTACGCGCGGTCGTACGGGTCGTAGAGGTCGTCATTGACGTAATGGTCCATGTCGTCGCGGTACTTCCGGTCGTCCAGAAGTGGCATCTCACGGGAGGTGGCGGCGAACTCCGCTCGGGAGACGGTACGGCTCGCGCGGGGCCGTGGTTCCTGGGGTGACGTGTTCACCCGGCGAGTCTCCTGTACGGCGGGCGACATCGGGATGCGGATCCCCGAAGTCGAACAGCCCCAAAGCGGGACGTGTTGCCCTCTGTATCATATACGATCTTCTATGTTATGTTGGCCCGGTGTCCACCACCGACTCGACCATGGCAACCGCGCGCGCGGCGAGGGTCGTCACCGTCACCGGTGACCTCGCGCCGGACGCCCTCGGCGCGGTCATGCCCCACGAACACCTGCTGAGCGACTTCGGGGACGGGACGGAACCCTACGAACCGCTCACCATGGACCTGCTCGGCGAGGTCAGCATGGGGGTCCCCAACCGGGACAATCTGCTCCTCGGCGACGAGGAGCTCGCCGTCCGCGAGGCCACCGCGTTCAAACAGGCCGGAGGCGGCGCGCTGGTGGACGTCACCACCCCCGACCTCGGGCGTGACCCGGCCGCGCTGCGCCGTATCGCCGAGGCGACCGGCCTGGCCGTCGTCATGGGCGCCGGACGCTACCGCCAGAACGGCTCCGAAGACGCCGACAGGCTCACCGAGGAGATCGTCCGCGACATCACCGAGGGCGTGGACGGCGTGCGCGCGGGCGTCATCGGTGAACTCGGCGCGCTCGACCCCGACGATCCGGCGGAACGTGCGATCCTCGTCGCGGCGGCGCGGGCCTCCGCGGTCACCGGTGCCGCGATCACGCTCGGCCGGTCCGCGGACCCCACGACCCAGGGGCGGGTGCTCGACCTGCTCGCCGAGGAGGGCGCCGACCTCACGCGCGTCGTCGTCGGGCACTGCGACCCGCTCTCCCCGCGCCCCGACGAGCTCGAACCGCTCCTCGAACGCGGGGTGTTCGTCCAGTTCGACCAGCTCGGCAGGCTGCCGTCCGTGTTGAGTGTCGCCGACGACCAGGATGTGGCGGCAGCCGTACTCGAACTGGCTCGCAGGGGGCACGCGGAGCGGGTCCTGCTGTCGCAGGACGTCTCGGCCAAGGCGCAGCTTCTCGCCTACGGCGGGGGCGGGTACGGCTTCATCCTGCAGCAGTTCGTCCAGTACCTCAGGATGATCGGCGCGGACGACGCCCTCGTCGAGACCGTCACCGTGGGCAACCCCAGGCGACTTCTGACCATCACGACCCCGAAGGCAGACTCGTGAGCCGCTACCCCTTCGAGATCCCGAACATCGCGGGCAAGGCGCTGACCGTCACGGGGCCGGTCGATCCGGCGACGCTCGGGGAGACGCTCATGCACGAGCACGTCTTCGTCGACCTGCGGCGTCCGGCGCGCTTCCGCCGTCCCGGCGAGGACTCTCCCGAGGCCGCCGAGCCGCTCACGCTCGCCAACCTCGCGCGCACCCGCCACGGGTTCCCCAACGCCGACAGCGACGCGATGGGTGACTTCGACGAGATGCTGGCCGAGGTGCGCGCCTTCGCCGACGCCGGGGGAGGCACGATCGTCGAGGTCTCGCCCATCGGCGTGGGCCGCGATCCCGAGGGTCTGCGGCGGCTGGCCCAGGAGAGCGGGCTCAACGTCGTCATGGGCGGCGGGTGGTACACCCCGACCTTCCACCCCGAGGACATGGACGAGCGCACGGTCGACGACCTCACCGACATCATCGTGCGTGACGTCGTGCTCGGAGTCGGCGAGACCGGGGTCCGCTCGGGCATCATCGGCGAGGTCGGCGCCGACTCCGCGCCGCTGACCGAGAACGAGCTCAAGAGTGTGCGCGCAAGCGGCAGGGCGAGCAGGATCACCGGCGCCCCCATCACCTTCCACGTCGGGGGAGTCGGCGAGGAGAAGATCGCCGTGCTCGACATCCTCGACGAGGAGGGCGTTGACCCGTCGAACGTCATCATGGGCCACTGCATGGAGGCCGTGACGAACCCCTCGCTCGCCGAGCGTCTCGTCGCCCGCGGCGCCTTCATCGAGCTGGACTTCCTGGCCGCGCCCGGCAGCCCGTGGGGACACCTCTTCCTCACCAGCGACCACAAGGTCGTCCGGGGCGTCGCGGACCTGATCGAGCGGGGCTACGCGCACCAGATCGTGCTCGGTCACGACGTGTGCCAGAAGATCCAGCTCAAGAAGTACGGCGGCAAGGGATACGACTACATCTCGCGTTATTTCCTGCCCGCGCTGCGCGCGCTCGGCGTCGGTGACGAGGCCATCCACGCGATCATGGTGGAGAACCCCGCGCGGGCGCTCGCCTTCTTCGAGCCTCGCTGAACCGGCTTGGGGTACGGCCCGCACGCGATGCTCGGATAGCGTCGGAGTATGCGGCTTCATGTGGGATGTGCGATGTGGACGAACACCTCATGGCAGGGGCGTTTCATCCCCCATCCGCTTCCGCAGGGGGAGCGGCTGCACGCCTACGCGAGCTGGTGCAACGCGGTCGAGGGGAACACGACGTTCTACGCGACCCCGGCGAGGAGCACGGTCGAGCTGTGGGCGCGGCAGACCGACCCCGGCTTCCGGCTCGTGGCCAAGCTGCCCAGGACGATCACCCACGAGCGTCGGCTGACCGGCGCCGAGGAGGAGCTGGGGGCGTTCCTCGACGCGATCGAGCCCCTCGGCCCGCGCGCGCACGCGCTGTGGATCCAGCTTCCCGGCTCGTTCACCCCGGGTGACCTCGGGGTTCTTGCGGCCTTCCTCAACCGGCTTCCCCGGTCCCACCGCTACGCCGTCGAGGTCAGGCACCGCGCGTTCTTCGAGGACGAGCGGTCCGCGCGGCTGCTCGAACGGGTCCTGGCCGGGACCGGGGCCGAATGGGTGCCCTTCGACACCGTTGTCCTCTTCGAGTCGCCGCCGACCACCGACGCCGAGCGGGAGTCCTGGTCGAAGAAACCCCGCATGCCACGCCGTACGGCGGCGCTCACCGGCCATCCGATCGTCCGCTACATCGGCAGAGACGACGCCGAGCGCACGGCTGAGGGGTGGCGGCCCTGGGTGGACACGGTCGTGGGGTGGCTGCGGGAGGGGCGTTCGCCGACCTTCTTCGTGCACACCCCCGGCAACGCCGACGCTCCGGCGCTGGCCCGCCGCTTCCACGACGAGGTACGGTCCCACCTGCCCGGCCTGGTCCCGCTGCCGGAACCCGTGCAGGTCGAGCCGCTGACGCTGTTCTGACCGACGCTCACGCCGGGTGGACGAGGCGGTTCTCGTAGGCGAAGACCACGGCCTGGATGCGGTCGCGGAGTTCGAGTTTCAGCAGGACGCGGCCCAGGTGCGTCTTCACAGTGGCCTCGGCGAGGTGCAGTTCCGCAGCGATCTCGGTGTTCGACAGACCGCGCGCCACCTCGACGAGCACCTCCCGCTCGCGTGCGGTCAGCCGTTCGAGCCGCTCGTCGAACACGGGGTGCTCACCGAGGGGAAGCCGGTGGGCGAAGGTCTCCAGCAGCCGCCGGGTGATCCTGGGGGAGACCACGGCATCGCCCGCCGCGACGGTACGGATCGCCGCGAGCAACTCCTCGGGCAGCGCGTTCTTCAGCAGGAAGCCGGACGCCCCGGCCCGCAGTCCGGCGAAGGCGTACTCGTCGAGGTCGAACGTCGTCAGGATGAGCACCTTCGACGACGGTGAGTCACGGCTGATCCTGGCGGTCGCCTCGATGCCGTCCATCCCGGGCATCCGGACGTCCATGAGCACCACGTCGGGACGGAGTGCCCTCGCGAGCCGTACGGCCTCGGCACCGTCGGCCGCCTCACCGACCGCCACCATGTCCGGCTGCGCGTCGAGAACCATGGTGAAGGCCATCCGCAGCAGCGACTCGTCATCGGCCAGCAGCACCCGGATCGTCACATCGCCTCCCTCGCGTTCAGGTCGAGACTGGCCGCGACCCGCCAGCCGCCGCCCTCGCGGGGACCGGCCTCCAGGGTCCCGCCGTACGCCGCGGCCCGTTCGCGCATGCCGACCAGGCCGTGTCCCGTTGACGGATCGGGCACCCGCGCCGGAGGACCGTCGTCCACGACCTCGACGGTGACGGCGTCACGATCACACCGCACCCGTACGGCGGCGCGCGTCCCCGAGGGGGTGTGCCTGAACGTGTTGGTCAGCGCCTCCTGGACCAGCCGGTAGACCGTGAGCTGCGCGGCGACGGGAACCGCCGTGGCGTCGCCCTCCAGGTCAAGCTGGACGGACAGTCCTGCGGCACGCATCTGGGCGGTGAGCGGTTCCAACTGGGCCAGACCGGGCGCCGGGTGCCGGCTCGCGTCCGGTTCGTCGGCCCGCAGCACGCCCAGGGTGCGCCGCATGTCGGTCAGGGCCTGCCGTCCGGTGCCGGAGATCTGCCGCATGGCGACGTCGGCCCGCTCGGGCGCGTACCGCTGGGCGAAGACGGCGGCGTCGGCGAGCGCGACCATCACCGACAGGTTGTGGGTGACGATGTCGTGCATCTCCCTGGCGATGCGCCCGCGCTCCTCGGCCACCGCGAGCCGCGCCCGCTGGTCCCGCTCACTTTCGAGCCGTACGGCCCGCTCCCGCCTGATGCGGGTGTTCACCCCGGTGACCGCGACGGCCACGAGGACGGCGGTCAGGAAGGCGGCCGAGGTGAGGAACCTGTCGGCGGGGGCCGCCCAGCGGGCGGCGGCGAGCAGGACGCCGACCTCAAGGACGGTCGCGGCGGCGAGCGTGTGCCACCGGGAAGAACGGGCGGCCACCGTGTGGAGGGCGACCAGCAACGCCAGGTCGGTCAGCGTCTGGACGTCGGCGGCCCACTGGACGAGCGCGACCGCGGCCACCACGCAGAACACCGTGAACGGCGCGTACCGCCGCCACACCAGCGGCAACGCCAGCGCCACCTGGAGGACCAGCGGCCCCGAAGAGCCGTAGACAAGGTTGTTGAGGACGACACCCCCGAGCAGGACCAGGGCCGCCAGCGTCCCGTCACGCGGGTTGACTCGGAACATCGCGGCATTCCTCCTGAACAGCCACTTCGCGTGACACATGCTAGGTTCCCCACCCCGGCGAACACGTGCCCCCGGGGGATGACCGCGCGCCCCGGCCCTCTGCGCCCCCGGGTGGACCCCCTCCCTCGGGAGTCGTAGGGGTCGCGGACCTTCTGGGGAGAAGAGCAGGTGGCGCGGGGTGGGAGAACCAGACCCCAGACTGACGCGCCGCCGTACCCGCCCGGCCTAGCTTCGTGCCCCGAACGAGGTGAGAGGAGAGTCCGATGCGCGGACGCGGGACGGTGGCGGTGCTGGCCACGGTGCTTACAGCTTTTACCGGTACGGCCACGGCACGGGCCGATGACGGTCTGGCCAGGTTCGAGAAGCAGGGGATCGACTGGCACGGCTGCCAGAACGGTCCCGACGACGAGGCGGGCAAGGAGTTGGACGCGGCGAAGGCGCAGTGCGCCGAGGTCACGGTGCCGCTCGACTACGGCCGTCCCGGCGGGCGGACCATCAAGGTCGCGATGTCCCGGCTGAGGGCGACCGATCCCGCGCACCGGCGCGGGACGCTGTTCTACAACCCCGGCGGACCCGGCGTCCCCGTGACCTATCTCGCGCTCATGGTCAAGAAGGCCGAGCCCGAGGTGGCCGCCCGCTATGACCTGATCGGGATGGACCCCCGCTTCGTCGGGCGCAGCACCCCGCTGAACTGCGGCTGGCCCGGCGCCATCGTCGGCTCCGCGGGACCCGACCGGCGTTCCTTCGACCGGACCACGGCGCTGGCCAGGGACCTGGCCGCCCGCTGCGCGGTCCACCGGGACGTGCTGCCCCACGTCTCGACCCGCAACACCGCCAGGGACATGGACGTGATCCGCGCCGCCCTCGGCGAGCGGAAGCTGTCCTATCTCGGCTCGTCGTACGGCACCTACCTGGGCGCCGTCTACCTCCAGATGTTCCCTGGCCGTGCCGACCGGGTCGTCCTCGACAGCGTTCTCGACGTCGATCGCTACGGCCCCGACCTGGCCCGCTACCAGGGACCCGCCCTCGCCGGGGTCATGCGGGACTGGGCCGCCTGGACGGCCCGGCACCACGACCGCTACCGGCTTGGCCGTACGGCGGGCGAGGTGCTGGCCGTCATCGACCGGATCGACCGGGCGGCCAATCGCGGTCCGCTGAAGGTCGGCCGGTTCCGGGTGGACAGCCGGGTGCTGCCCATGATCATGTTCAACGTCACCGGGGGCGACAGCGACGAGGCCTACGGGAGCTTCGCCGCCGACGTCAGGGTGCTCGGCGACGCCGCCAAGGGGATCAAGGTCACCCCGACTCCGGTCCTGGAGCAGGTGCTGACCGGCTTCTCCGCACCCGACGCCGAGGGGGCGGCAGCCGTACAGAACGCGATCTTCTGTGCGGACCGGGCGGCCTCGCGGGACCCGGAGGCCTACTACCGCGACATCCAGGCGCATCGGGCGGATGAGCCCCTGTTCGGGCCGCTCATCCGCAACCTCACCCCCTGCTCGTTCTGGCCCGTGGCGCCCGCCGAGCCGCCGACCCGGGTCCGCAACGACGTGCCGGTCCTGATGGTCGGCGCGACCGGCGACCCGGGAGCGCCGTACCCGGGCCAGCTCGCCACCCACCGGGCGCTGACCGGATCACGCCTGGTCACGCTGCGCGGCGCCTTCAGGCACACCGTCTACGCCGGGCTGTTCGCCCCCGGGAACGCCTGCGTGGACAGGGTCGTCAACCGCTATCTGGTGGACGGCGTCATGCCCGCGACCGACACCACCTGTTCATAGCACCCGCTTGGCACCGGGAAGCGCGCGGACCAGCCAGGCCACCCCCCAGCACAGCGGCAGCGCGACGGCGGCGGCGATGACGAACTTGACGATCGCGAGCGTGTGCAGCCAGACCAGCGCGTAGCTGACCGCGACGAGCACGACCGGATGGACGAAGTAGACCGTGTAGGCGTGGTCGGAGAGGAACCGGCCACGCCGGTCCTGCCGGTTGTACCGGTCCCTGAACAGCACACTCAGCCAGACGATGATCGAGACCGCGAACGCCGACTCCCACGTGGCCGTCAGCGCCTGGGTGAGCGCGCCCTGGGTCATCCAGCTCAGCGGCAGCAGCACCAGCGTCACCCCGCCCGCGGCGAGCAGGCCGAGCCGTCCCGCTCGGGAGGGCAGCGTCTCGAACCAGCCACGCCGGTGGGCCAGCACCCCGACGACGAACATCGAGGCGTACTGCGGCAGGTAGGCGGGCGTCGGCAGCCCCACCACGTTCCAGTAGACCCCGACGGGCACCAGGAACCGCCACAGGAACGTGGCCAGGGACAGCCCCAGCACGAACAGCACCACCGCCCGCACGGTCAGCTCGGTGCGCCTCGGCTCGTCGGCCCGCTTCGGCCACAGCGTGTAGACGGCGGAGAAGACCAGCAGCACCTCGACGAACCACATCGGACCCGGGTCCCACGAGCCGATGTAGAACATCCAGTAAGGCATGTCGCCCTTGTAGGACCCGAAGGTCAACAGGGGCCGCAGCACCAGGATGAACACCAGCAGGGGGATGCCGAGCCGCTTGAGCCGGTCACGCATGAAGGCCCGGCCACCCTTGCGGGTGTGGGAGGCGGGGGTGAAGAAGCCGGAGATGAGGAAGAAGAACCCCATGAAGAACGCCTGGTTGAACATGACCAGGATGTCGAGGAGGATGCCGCTCGCGTCCCTGGCCTGCTCGAAGTAGTACCACGCGTTGATGTCGCCGTAGGTGACCGCGAGGTGGTGGAGGACCACCAGGATCGTGAGCACCACGCGCAGGTTGTCGACGGCGAACAGTCTTATCCTGGTCTCGACCTTCACGTCGCCGCCCTTTCGAAGAAGTCGGCCAGTTCCCGCGCGTGCGCGTCGAGGTCGTGGCCGGGGGTGACCGCCCAGTAGGCGAACATGGCGTCGACGGCCGAGGAGTGCGTGACCGCCATGATCCGCAGGTCGAAGGCACGGAACTCGCCCGTGCTCTGGCCGAACCGGTAGATGTGCTCGACCGCCTGGTAGACCTCCTCGTTGGTGTGCGCGCCGTACCGTGGCCTGCCCTCGGCGTCGCGCAGGTTGTGGAAGATCTCGCCCAGCGCCTGGATCTGGCTGCGGTGGTCGCGCATGTGCTCGGCCACGGACAGGATGTGTGTGCGCAGCATCCCCACGGCGGTGGTCTGGCCCTCCAGCCTGGCCACGACGTGCTCGGCGATCTTCGTGTAGATCTGGTTGACGATCTCCTCCATCAGCTCGTCCTTGCCGGCGAAGTGGTAGGAGATCACCCCTTTGCTGATGCCCGCGTGCTTGGCGATGGCCGCCAGCGACGCCTTGGCGAAGCCGACCGAGGCGAGCACCTCGATCGCGGACGCGATGATCTGCGCCCGTCGCGCCTCCTCGATGAACGACATCTGCCGATTTTCTGACCGCATGGCCAAAAAATAACACACCCGGCTAGAAAATGAGCCAACCGGCCAGATTCTGGGGTGATGGGGAGACACGCGTCACATTCGTCCCGTCCCTGTCACATCCGGACGGGCCGCTCGGTCTTAGAGGGTGTAACCACCGGCAACGACAGGGAGCGCACGATGGACGCTCGTTTGAACCCGCTCGGCAGCTCGGTCGCGACGAAGGTCGTGAAGCACTTCATCGCGGCGAACAAGGCGATCGTGGAGTCAACGCTGCCCGCCACGACGCAGGAGCTGGTGAAGATCCGCGCCAGCCAGATCAACGGCTGCGGCTTCTGCACCGACATGCACACCAAGGACGCCGCGCACGCGGGCGAGACCTCGGTCCGCCTCAACCTGGTCGCGGCCTGGCGGGAGGCCACGGTCTTCACCGATGCCGAGCGCGCCGCCCTGGAACTGACCGAGCAGGGCACCCGCATCGCCGACGCGGCCGGGGGCGTCACGGACGAGGCCTGGGCGAACGCCGCCAAGTACTACGACGAGGAACAACTCACCGCCCTGGTCTCCAGCATCGCCCTCATCAACGCCTTCAACCGGGTGAACGTCATCATCCAACAGCCCGCAGGCGACTACCAGCCCGGCCAGTTCGGCTGAAACCCCCACCCCGGGGCCCTTAACCGGGGCCCCGGGGTCGGCCCGCAGCGTTGGTGGCCCTTGAGTCACCGATAAAAAACCAGAGTGAGAGATCGCCAGTACCCGGGCACAGTCGCTTCGCCCGAAGGCGCCCCGGTGATCGACAACGAACTGGAAACGGCTCACCGGTTCTTCTCCGGCGAAATACTTGGCCACCCGGCTCGGGATGCTCACTCTGAGCTTCAGCGCGTCGCTGGTGATAATAGGCCGTTTGTCGGCTTCCTGGCCTCCAGCATGCGATCAAAAGTGACTTGAGGGTGACCCGGTATCGGTCACAACTGATCGACGGCTACCTGACCTGGACCGGTCTTCAAGCCATCGCAACATCGCGAAATAGAGATTAGTAATCGGATTATTGATCATCTAGTATTTTTTTGGTGAAATTGCTCGGTGACGAATCCGAGTGAGGCCTCTGTGGCGGCGCCGTTGCTCGCCGCGTACCGCACGGTCGCCGAACTCGCAGAAACCCATGCCTCGGCACTGGACAAGGCCGCCCAGAGTATGGCGGCGAGTGCCTGGGTGGGAGGTGGGGCGCCTCGGTTCGGTGAGGAGCTGATAGAACGGCGCAGGCGATTACAGGCGGCCTTCGAGCAGACGCTCACAGAGATCGCCGACCTGATCGCCAAGAGAGGGGAGACACCACCCCGGCCGCCCCGCCTCTCCTCGACGATCGAGGTCGCCACCGCCACACGAGCCGCGTTCGCCGGGATGGACGTCGAGGCGATGGAGCGCTTAACGGCGGAGCTGGACCGCGCCGGTCACACGCTGCCCGAAGCGGGATCGCGGTTGAACGCCGAGTGCTCGGCGGCATGCGTGGCGGCGACGGCCGGCCGTACGGTCGGGGAGGCAGGCACATGGGCCGCTACCCAGGCCGGTGAACTGCGCAAGCGCATGGAGGTCATCAAGCAGACGGGCCCGGACCTCTTCGCGAGTGGAGGCGGAGACATGGGCGCGGACCTGGCCACCGGACTGGTGGGATACGGGCTGTTTGGCGCCTTCGCCCCAGACGCCAACGGAGCCGGGACCCTGCTGGCCCAGGCGCGGACGGGCGACCCCAAGACCCTCGGCAAGGTGCTGGAACTGCAGCGGCAGGACAAGGACGCAGGTCTGGCCGGACGGGTCGGTGCCTGGTGGCGGATGCTGGATCCCGCCGCCCGCCAGCGGCTGATTGACAAGGCGCCGGGTGTGGTCGGCTCCCTCAACGGTCTCCCCTCCGCCACCCGTGACTCGGCCAATCGGGCCTTCCTCTCCCTTGAGGAGAAGCGGCTCCGGGAGGAACGCGCCGAGTTGCTCAAGAAGCAGGACGCACTTCGTCCGCCGCCCGGTCGCTTCATGGGAGTCGGAGGAAAGACCGCTCTGGGGACCAAGATCGCGGAGTACTCCACCATGCTGGCTCGGGTTGAGGCGGTGAAGGCCGCCCGCGCCGACGGAGGCCGCAACGGTCGGCCCCCGGCGCTGTTGCTGGCTTTCGACGCGACCGGACAGGGCCGGGCGGTGGTCTCCTACGGTGATCCGGACACGGCCAATCACGTCACGACGTACGTTCCCGGTTTCACTACCACGATCGAGGGGGGAGGTGGCGACTTCAAACGCGCGCTGACCACCTGGGACCAGGCTTACAGGTTGAGTCCTGGGAAGCGGACCGCCTCCATCGCCTGGCTCGGTTACGACGCTCCCCAGATGGGTCAGGTTTTCACTCCGGGCCATACGGTGGCTTTCAAGGGAGCCGCGGAGAGCGGTGCGAAGGAGCTGGCCTCCTTCGTGGACGGGCTGCGTGCCTCCCACGCCCCCGACGTCCCGGCCAACCTGACCATGGTGGGGCACAGTTACGGTTCGCTGACCACGGGCCAGGCCGCCGTGCGGCGCCCCTTCGGTAAGCTCGCCGACGATCTGGTGTTCGTCGGAAGCCCCGGCCTCGGAGTCGATCATGCCCGCGACCTGGGAGTGGATCCGGCGCACGTGTGGATCGGCGGGGCACCTGACGACTTCGTAGCACAGATCGGGGCGTTCGGTGAGGACCCTTACGCGCCCAAATTCGGCGCCAGACATTTCACCGTCGAACCCGGAGGGCATTCAGCCTATTGGGATGACAGATCAGAGTCGCTGCGAAATATCGGCTCTGTCGTGGTAGGTGAATACGAATCAGTGAAGATTCCTCCAGCGCCGGATCTGGCTCTTATGAAGTACCTGCAACAGCCGGTTCCTTCAGAGTGATCGACTGGTTTCCAGGAGGAAATATGAGATGGCGTCGAACGTTAGCGGTGTTTGTCGTGCTGGTGGTGCTCGGTGGGCTCGGCGGTTGCGCAAGGAGTGATTCCATGACAGATGGTGGGTCCAAGCTGACGGAGGCTCAGGCCACGGCCCGAGTTGAGGAGCTGATCCGGCAGGTGGTTTCCGGGATAACCCCGAAGCCTCGGATGGAGCTTATCCCTACGAGCTTGGCCGAGCATCCTTGCATTCCGAATGAGGGAAGTGCTCTGACAGGAGAGATCTATGTCGTGCGGTCGTATCACTTGAAAGACCTGCCCAAGGACGGTCTTTCTGCAGTGGCGGAGAAGATCCGAGGCAACTGGGAGAGTGCGGGTCATAAGATCACGATGACGTACAGATTCGACGAGGGGGAACCGCGTCTTTCCGGAGAGACGAGTGACGGTTTCGGCCTCGCTCTTGACTCCACCGTTGAGAAGGAACTCGCGTTGCTGGTGCAGTCGCCGTGTTTCCGTCCCTCCACCTCACCTTCGGCCACCCCGTGATCTGTGAACGGTTGTATGCTCCGGCAGCCGAGACGCCGGTGGTCAGAGACGTAGGAGGCGAATCGCCAGGACGGTTCCGTCCTCGTGAACCGAGACGGGGCCTTCCCATTTCTCATCCCATATCTGCACAGGCCAGGTTCCGCGTCTGTCGTATATTTCCCTGCGGTACTGCTCGACTCTTCCCGGCAGCGGTCTCTTGTCCTTTGCCTGCGGAGAGAGGAGGGCGAACAGATCCTGCGCGACTCCGGAGAACGCCTCCACACGCTTGTCATTCAGTCGGAAGACGTGATCCGTACCGACGAAAGGGATGCCGAGCAGTTCGTAGGCCGCGTCCTTGACGCTTCCTGTCGTGGGGTGCGCGAGCCCGGCGGTATAGCGCTTGCTTCCCTGGCGTGTGGTCAAGTACTGGGCGATGGCGTCACCGTCACCGGCGAAGGCTGCCACCCCGGCCGTGGCTGTCCGTGCCAGGACATGATGGAACCAGGGATAACGCTGGAACTGGACATGGAATCCAGGTTCGGAATCCGGGACTTCATCCCCTTCAGATGGAGGCTGGACTCCCGGCATGATGTTCGCGTCTTCGGCGGCGTTGTCCAGGTTCTTCAGTGGATACTCGGGGAGAGCGGGTGGTCGACCACCTTCTCCAGAGGTATGGAGGCAGTGGGTCGTGACGGGACCTTCCGCCGAAAACTCCGTACTGAAGATGAAGCAGGGGGCCTGACCCCACGTTCCGATGTGCATAGCCTCCACGTGGGCCGAGCATGCCGCGAGCTGTTTGTAGGAATCGGATCCGCGGCCATGATTTCCCTTGATCCCCATCGAGTAGACCAATGATGGTTCACCTGGTTTCCAGACCTCCGCGAAGAAGTCGGGCTGGTACGGATAACCCAACGATCTTTTTGGCCATCCAGCCCGGATGACGATGTCTGCGCTGACGATCGATACGAAATGATCCGGGTGACGTTGCCCGAGAACGTGCCTGGCCAGCGCCAGGGCGAACCCCTGTGCCAGCTCGCGTGACTGGAGCTGCTTGTAGTACCGGGCTATGCCCTTCCCCTCGCTGGACAATCGTATGTACGTTTCGGGGACAGAGGTCAGCGCCTGACTGTACTTAAGGCTTCCCCAGTGCTCCGCCAGGCCACGGCCGGCGCCTTGACGAGACAACGAGAGAGCGTGGGCGAGGTTGTGCAGTAGATGCCACGGGGCCAACTGTAGTGACTTCCTGACCTCTGAACCTGGGAGGGCGATCAGGCCGCTCTTCCGGCGAAGTGGCCGATCACCTTTCTCTTTTCGTTTCTTGTCATCCTTCGCTGCTGCCGTCTCCACACTGCCGACCAGCGCCGGAGTTGAGTGAATCGCTATGGCCGATGACTGCACCAACTCCCGTAACACGTCCTCTGCGGACTTTCTCGCCGGCTTCAACCTCACCCCTCCCGTACGTGCAACCAGTACACACATGAGCTTGTCATCGAAGAGCGAAAGATCCTCTAACCGGACGGAGAGTGTTCTTTAACCCCTACCCTGATCGTCCTTGAGGTGTCGAAGGGCAGCTTCCATGATCATCGGTCAGGTCGCCTGGGGTGACCCAACCGAGCAGTGGGGGCAGAGAATATCTTTTGAGAAATTTCTCCTACCTGGAATGCCCTCGGAGGTGACATGCGGCGCGGAGGTTCCGCTGGCGGTGGTCTCGGGGCGGACTCGAATTCGACGCCAAGGATTTCACTGTCGAACCCGGGCGGCGATCTGGTTATTGGAAGGCCGGATCGAACTCCCTGGATGGCGTCGGGTTCGTTGCGATCGATAACCTTGGGAAGTCGAATAAGGTTTCGATGCCAGATCTTTCCTTGATAGGATATCTGGGACGATCAATTTCTTCGGTCGGATTACCCTCTCCTGAGGGCGCTCTGCGACACGATTTTTTCGCACGTCGATGACCTCGCTCATGGCCGATGTTGGCGCGTGATGGTGTGAGGGGTTTCATATGCTCTGGGATGAGTTCTCGAACTGTTTGCTGGATAACTGTGGCACCACAAGAGGATCAGCGATGAACGCGATCAGTTTTGCCTTCTGAGGCCGTTCTTGCGGAGCCGTCAGATACCCGTGCCGGTCTCGATGCCCGGCGTCCTGACGGGTTGGTAGCGGGCGAGGATGACGTCGCCGATCGGGCGCACTTCGAGGAGGCGCATCCGGTTCCTCGCGTTCTGGGGGAAGTGCGAGGGGTTGACGAAGCGGGGGGCGGCGGGGTCGCCGACGAGGAACGGGGCGATGACGACGTGTAGTTCGTCCACGAGGTCCGCCGCGAGGAACAGGGTGTGGACAGTGCCGCCGCCCTCGACCATGAGGCGTTCCACCCCCCGTTCGGCGAGGTCGGCGAGGACGATGTCCAGGTCGAGTGGGTCCCCGGCGTCGACGACCGGGGCGGCCTCGGCGAGGGCGTCCCGCTGGACGGACACGTCCGGGGTCGCGGCGTAGACGACCTTGGCGGTTTCGCCGGTGGTGAAGAGCCTCGCGGCCGGGTCGAGGGGCCGACGCCCGGCGATGACGGCCCTGAGGGGAGACTCGGGACGGCCCTCGGCCACCCGGGCCGCGCGGCGACGGTCGGCGCGGACCAGGAGTCGCGGATCGTCGGCGCGGACGGTGCCGGCGCCGACGAGGATGGCGTCACAGGTGGCGCGTACGGCGTCCACCCGGTCGAAGTCCTCGTCGTTGGACAGCAGCAGCCGTTCGGGCGTCGCGTCGTCGATGTAACCGTCAAGCGACATGGCCACCGACGCCAGCACAAACGGCCTGGTCACACGGCCCCCCGAAACGTTCTCACCGCTCACTCACAAACACACGCTACCTCCCACGATGAGGCTGGACGGAATAGCTCATCGCGCAAAATGGCCAAATATCTGGTTTGTTAATCCGTGGTGGGGTTTGCGGCATTCGCCTATTCTGGCGGGGTGATCGAGTTGGGTTCACGAGAGCGCAGGCAGCCCCCGCCTCCCAGGGTCGTGTGGGAGAGCCTGTCCAACCCGCAGCTCCCCGGCGCCAGGAAGTGGCTCGAACTGCTGCCCGACGAGATCGGGCCCCGGGTGCTCCGCTCGGTCGAGCCGGAGCTGGTGGTCTGGTCGTCGCTCTGGCCGACCAGGCTCGGTGACGAGATCCGCTTCGACCTGGCACCGGCCGGCGGGGAGACTTCGCTGCGCTGGACGTTGCTGACCCCCGAGGAGCCCCCCGCGCACGAGGTGGTCAGCCACATGCGCTACCGCCTCAACTTCCTGATCAACGCCCAGCTCCGTTACTCCTACGGGCAGTAGGAATGGCACAGGACGGGACGGAGTCCTACCGGGGGCTCGATCTTCCCCCGCTGGTCGCCAGGGCGGTCGAGCTGGCCGACCGGCAGGGCTTCCCCTTCTCCTGCCGTCCCGAGCAGGGACGCCTGCTGCGGGTGCTCGCGGGCGGGGCCTCCTCCGTCGCGGAGACGGGCACCGGATACGGGGTCGGGCTGGCCTGGCTCGCCACCGGCGCGCCCCCGGGGGCCACGATCCTCAGCGTCGAGCGCGACCTCGACCGGGTGCGGGCGGTGCGGGAGCTGTTCGCGGACGTGCCCGGTGTCACGGTCGTCCACGGCGACTGGGAGGCGATCCACGACCGCGCGCCGTACGACCTGGTGGTTCTTGACGGGGGCGGGGCGGGCAAGGGTGGGGCGGCGGCCGACCCCGCGCGGTTGCTCACCCCCGGTGGGACACTCGTGGTCGACGACTTCACCCCCGCCAGGCGATGGCCGATCCTGCACGAGGGCGAGCCCGACCTGGCCCGGCTGCACTGGCTCGACCATCCGCTGCTCGACGCCGTCGAACTGCGCCTGGCCGCCGACCTGGCCGCGGTCGTCGCCGTCAGGACGTTGAACCACCGCCCACCGGCGACGACGATCACCGATTCAGCCGGTCCCTGAGCGACGACCGGACCTTCGGCCACTCCTCGGTGAGGATCGAGTAGTAGGCGGTGTTCCTGACCGTGCCGTCCACGGCCCTGGCGTGCGCGCGCCGTACCCCCTCGAACTGACCGCCGAGACGCTCGATCGACCTGCGGGAGCGCTCGTTGCGGGCGTCGGTCTTGAGGGTGACCCGCAGGACCTCCCACACCTCGAAGGCGTGGCCGAGCATGAGGAGCTTGGCCTCGGCGTTGCATCCCGTCCGCTGCGCGGAGGCGGCCAGCCACGTGCTGCCGATCTCGGCCACGCTGGGCACCCCTTCGGCACGCGGGACCGTACGGCCAGGCGGCCAGGAAGGCGGCCAGGACCAGTAGTCGAGGTCGAGGAAGCGGGAGGTTCCGACGACCCTCCCCGAGGAGAGGTCGCGGATCGCGAAGGGGAGCGCCCATCCGGTCCGCTGGTCGTCGAGGGCCGACCGGACGTAGGCGCTCATCGCCGTCTCGTCCCGGGGCACCCGGGTGAAGTCGTAGGTCTCACGGGACTCGGTGGCGGCGGCGACGAGACCGCCGACGTGCTCGGCGGCGAGCGGCTCAAGGCACACGCGTTCACCCCGCAGGGTCACAGGCTCAGGCACATGATCATCCTAGGTGGTCCCCCTTTCCGGACAGATTGGGAATTCACCGGAAACTCGAAGGGCCTTTTCGGGAAAGGCCATTCACATGCCGAAACTCCGAACCGTGAACCCCCAGGTTGGTATTCTCCCGGTGACATTCCTCCAAGAAAGACGCCATCTCCCGTGCCATTCGTTCCCGGCCCTTGCGATCCTTGGGGGCATCGGTCAGGATCTTGCCCGGTACCACGCGAGGGTGAGGGATTCACGTGAAACGTCTGCCTCTGATGATCGCCCTCGTCGTGGCCGGAACCTTTGTCCCCGGTACGGCTGACGCCGTCGGGCCGGTCGAGCCGATGCCTGGCACGCTCCAGGAGATCCGCGGGGTCGACGTCAGCAACTGGACGGGCCAGATCGACTGGCCGTCCGTCATCGGGGGCGGCGGCACGTTCGCCTTCGTCTACGCCTCCGAGGGCACGACCTTCCGCAACCCCCTGTTCGCCGCGCAGGAGGGTGGCGCGGCCGGGGCCGGGCTGTTCCGGGGGGCCTACCACTTCGCCCAGCCGCACGAGTCGGGCGGCGCCGAGCAGGCCGACTTCTTCGTCGACAACGGCGGAGGCTGGAGCGCCGACGGCCGGACCCTGCCGGGTGTGCTCGACATCGAGGACAATCCCTACGCCAACCGGAACGGCCTCGACAACTGCTACGGCCTCGACCGGGAGCGGACGGTCGGCTGGCTGAAGGACTTCACCGCGCGGTACCGCGAGCGGACCGGGCGGGACGCGATCATCTACACCACCACCGACTGGTGGCGGAACTGCACGGGCGACTCCTCGGCCTTCGGCCGCAACCCGCTCTGGCTCGCCCGCTGGGGAGCCGAACCCGGCCCCCTCCCTTCGGGCTGGCTGCGGCAGACCTTCTGGCAGTCCGCGGACAGCGGGTCGCTCCCGGGAGGACAGAACGTCTTCAACGGCTCGTTGACGGAGCTGAGGATGCTCGCCCAGCCCCCGGCCGAACTGGCCGCCGCGGGCAGGCCGATCGGCAGAGGCGGCTACGGCGTCACGGTCCTCAACACCGGGTCGATCCCGGCGACCAGGGTCTCGGTGGTCGGCAGGACCTTCGGCGGGCGGCGGATCACCGGGGCGAGCCCCGGGTGCCGCTTCAGCGGCAGGGCGGTGCGGTGCACGATCGAGGAGCTGCGGCCACAGGGTACGGCGGAGCTGACGTTCGCCACCGAGCACACCAAACCGGCCAAACCGGCCAAGCCCGCCAAGAAGGCTGAGCCGTACAGGCAGGAGATCGTCCCTGACGCCGTGGAGCCGGAGACCCCGCGGGCCGAGGAGCCGGAGGAAGGGATGAAGGTCACCATCGGCACGGTGATGGTGACCATCGACGACCGGAACTGACCCCCACGAGGGATCGTACGGCGCGCCTCCATAGTGCATACTGCAATAAAGAAGCACGCACCATGGAGGTGTGATGGCACGCGGCCCCGACCTGGTCGGACTGACCGTGCTCGCGCTGCTCTCGGTCAGGCCGAGTCATCCGTACGAGCTGCACCGCATGATCCTGGACACGCACAAGGACTACGTGACCGGCCTGCCGCGCAGCCTCTACCACGCGATCGACCGGCTGGCCGGGGAGGAGCTGATCGTCCCCGTCGAGACGAGCAGGCAGGGCCGCAGGCCGGAGCGGACGGTCTACCGGCTCACCGACGAGGGCAGGGCAGAGCTGACCACCCGGCTCAGACGCCTGCTTGAGGAGCCGGGGCCGGACACGCGCGCCCTGACCGCCGCGCTCTCCCTCATCGGGGGCCTGCCGGTGCGCGAGGCGGAGCGGGCGCTGCTGACCCGCGCCGCCGTCCTGGAGAGCGCCGTCTTCGCCTGCGACGCGCACCTGAGGAACCTGAGGGACAACGGGCTGCCCCCGCTGCTGACGCTGGAGCTCGAATGCGAGCGCGCCCTGCGCGGCGCGGAGCTCGACTGGGTGCGCGGCGTCCTTGACCGGCTCGCGTCGGGGGAACTGGCCTGGCCGGACCACACCGCTTCAGGAGGTACGGATGGGCAAGACCCTGCTGTATGAGATCTCGGGCGTGGTCGAGGCACCGCCCGACCGGGTCGGACGGCTGATCCTGACCGTCAGGCCGGGCCCCGTCGGCCAGGACAACGCCTGGCTGTTCGCCGAGCACGGCGGCACGGTCGAGGGAGGTCCGGGACGCTTCGTCCTGAGGACGCCCGCCCACGCGATGACCGTCGAGGTGACCGACACGACCCTGGCCGCCCAGGGCGGCTGGTGGTACCGAGGGGAGCACACCGTCGAGCCGCACCCCGAGGGCACCCTCCTCGTCCACCGCGTCTTCAACGTCGCCGAACGGAGACGCTGGGCCGTACCGCTGGCCAACCGGTTCTTCGCCGGGTTCGGCGACAGGACGAGGGACGGCTTCGCGCGGGGACTGCGCCGCGTCGGCCACGAACTCGGCTGCGGGACGCGCCTGCTCAGAACCTCCCGCTGAGCCGTACGGCCCGCGGCTCGAAAAGCGGTCCGCGCCGGAGAACCGGCGCGGACCGCTCAACACGACAAGGTCAGGACAGTTTCCTGGACGCCTGGTCCGCCTTGTGCTCGGCCTTGTCTCCGAGCTTGCCGGCCTTGTCCTCGACCTTCGAGGCGGTCTCGTCCGTCACGTCGGAGACCTTCTCCGAGGTGGAGCGTGCCTTGTCCGACGCCCACCGGGAGGCGTCCGCCGCGTTCTCCTTCATGGCGTCGCTCCACTGCTCCGAGTTCTTGCGGTAGAGCGCGAAACCGACCGCGCCGATCGCGAGACCCGTGAGCAGCAGAAGTGTCGGCCACTTCCTGGATCTGGCGGGTGGCCGAGGATCGACCTTGTTCGCCGCCTGGGACAGCAGCGCGCTGACCTTGGGCGCTATCTGCTCCTCGAACGAGTGCGCCGCGGCGTCCAGCTTCGGCGCCGCCCACTCTCTCGCCACATAGAGCTTGTCACCGGCGCTGCCACGCGCGTAGGCGGCGGCGTCGCGAGCGTGACCGGCGGCCTCGCGGGCCTGGGTGGCCATCGGACCGACCCTTTCTGAGGCGAGGTCACCGACACGGGTGACCTGAGCCTTCACCTGGTTCAGTCGAGTGTCCGGAATCACGATCGCCTGACGCTTTCCAAATAGTGTAAGAGGCACGTTAACCTCCCCAGTTGTCTGGGCCCCGTTGCGTCCCCTTCCCGCTCGAAGGCGGATCAATCATCGCTGGTCGTGGGAGGATGCTGGATGGACCGGCTACCGCCGAGGCCACTGAGGCGCCATAAAACTGCACATCGCAGAGGTTTTGACCAACGACAAGAAGGGGGAGCCCGATCGTGGCTGAGAAGTTGATCGCGACCCTGAACACCAATCGTGGCACGGTGAAGATCCAGCTCTTCCCGGACCACGCGCCCAAGACGGTGCGCAACTTCGTCGAACTGGCGGAGGGCACCCGCGAGTGGGTGCACCCGGAGACCGGGGAGAAGCAGCAGAACACCAAGCTCTACGACGGCACGATCTTCCACCGGGTCATCGACAATTTCATGATCCAGGGCGGTGACCCGCTGGGCCAGGGCGTCGGCGGCCCGGGTTACAAGTTCGACGACGAGATCCACCCGGATCTGTACTTCAACCGTCCCTACCTGTTCGCCATGGCGAACGCGGGCATCGTCGGCGGCCGGGGCACCAACGGCTCGCAGTTCTTCATCACCGTGGTCCCCACGCCGCACCTGAACGGCAGGCACACCATCTTCGGTGAGGTCGTCGAGGGCCAGGACGTCGTCGACGCCATCGCCAAGACCAGGACCGGCGCCAACGACCGGCCCGTCGAGCCGGTGGTGCTGGAGTCGGTCACCATCGACCGCGTCCAGGGCTGAGGTTCCCCGTGGCCTCCCCGGGCAGGGCCCTTCCTGGGACGCCCGGGGCCGGGGAGGCCGCCGTGGCCATGCGGACGACTTTTCCCTGGTGCGTGTGCTCGGGATCATGAATAGGCTGGCAGTCTGTGGATGACAGCACGGTCGAAGGGGCCACCGAGACGCCATGACCACACCGCCACCCAGCGAGCCGGAGACGGCAGCCGTTCCCACGTGCTACCGGCACCCCGGCCGTGAGACCTACGTCCGCTGCCAGCGCTGTGACCGGCCCATCTGCCCCGACTGCATGCGCGAGGCCTCGGTCGGCTTCCAGTGCCCCGAGTGTGTCTCCGAGGGCAACAAGACCGTACGGCGGACGCAGACGGTCTTCGGCGGCAGGGCCGTCACGGCCCCAAGGGCCACCTGGACGCTGCTCGTCCTCAACGTCCTCGCCTACGTCGCGGAGACCCTCAGCCCGGGTCCGGTGATCGCCAACTTCCAGATGGACGCCGGGGCCGTCTACCACGGCGAGTGGTGGCGTCTGGTCACCGGGGCGTTCCTGCACGCGCCGCTCGCCGGTAACACGTTCATGATCACCCACATCCTGTTCAACATGTGGGCGCTGTACGTCATCGGTCCCGAGCTGGAACGGCGCCTCGGCTCACTGCGCTTCCTGGCGCTCTACCTGCTGTCCGCGCTCGGCGGGGCCGTGGCCGTCTACCTGTTCGGCATCGCCGCGGTCGGCGCCTCGGGCGCGATCTACGGCATGTTCGGCGCGCTGTTCGTGGTCTCCAGGCGCCTCGGCTACGACGCCCGGGGTGTGCTCTGGCTGATCGGCATCAACGCGGTGATCACCTTCATGGTCCCGACCATCAGCTGGCAGGGGCACCTGGGCGGTCTGATCACCGGTGCCGTGGTCGGCGGGATCCTCGCCTATGCTCCGCAGCGCAGCCGGAACGCGTTCCAGTGGGGTGGATGTGCCCTGGTGTTCGCCGCACTGGTCGCCGTGGTCCTGACGATGCCGCCCTACATCTACCAGTTGCAGCTCGGCTTCCCCGGTTGATTCGCCTATCCACACCCTGATGCTTCCCCAGGGTGTGGATAAACGCTGTGGAAAAAGCTAACGCCAGCGGGTGGACAGGACCACACCGAAGATGATGAAAACGAACCCGATCAGCAGGTTCCAGTTCTGCAGGGTGATGATCCCTGGAGCCCGGGGGGCGACGTAGTACACGGCGATCCACAGGACCCCGATGATCCAGGAGGCCACCATGACCGGCGCCAGCCAGCGCGGGCTCATCTTGACCTGCTGGGAGGTCTGCGGCGGCGTGTAAACCGCCTTCTTACGAGACTTGGACTTGGGCACTGGGGCTCTCCTGCGTCAACCCTGCGCGGTCGGATCATGCGCAGGCCGTGTCAACTAGCGTAGTCGCTGGTGGCGAAGACCCGAGTAAGAATAGTCGGGACACCCGTGACATGGCGATCCCATAGCGTGCCATAACCACGCAAACCTTGGTTCAATACCGCGATTTCCCCCCGGGGACGGCGTTTCGCCGTCAATACGGTGAGTCCGTGAGAGCCATACTGCGCGCTTTCGGGGAGACGAGCATGACCGCCGGGGTGGTCGTGCTGTTCTTCTGCGCCTACCTGCTGTGGGGGACCGGCTCCTACACGGCACGGCGGCAGGCGGAGCTGCGCGAGGGCTTCCGCGCCGCCCTCCCGGCCTTCACGGCTCCGCTCGCGCCCGAGATCCACCCCGCACGGTTGCCCGCCTGGTTCAGGAGGGGGGACGCGCTGGCGCTGCTCAGGATTCCCCGGTTCGGCGACGACTACGAGTACGCGGTGGTCGAGGGCGTCGGCTGGGACGAGTTGCGGACGGGGCCGGGACACTACCCGGGCACCGCCCTACCCGGCGAAGTAGGAAATTTCGTGCTTTCGGGCCATCGGACGACCTACGCGGCGCCGTTCAACAGGCTCGGGGAACTGCGCAGGGGCGACGAGATCGTGGTCGAGACCCGGCAGGCGGGCTACGTCTACCGGGTCACCGGTGAGCGCGTCGTCGATCCCGGCCAGACGGACGTCATCGCCCCGGTCCCCGGCATGCCCGGCCGCAGACCGACCAAGGCCGTGATCACGCTGTCCACCTGCCACCCGGAGTACTCCGCCGCCCAGCGGCTCATCGTCTTCGGCGAACTCGAACGGCGCGAGGACCGCCGAGGATAGGAGACCGTCATGTACGGCTGGCTCTGGCGTTCGCTTCCCGGCCCCCTCGTGGTCAGGGCGCTCACCGCCGTGATGCTCGCGGGGGCGACGGCGGCCTTCCTGTGGTTCGTCGTCTTCCCCTGGATCGAACCCCGCCTGCCCCTCGACCCCGCCTTCCCCGAGCGCTAGCCGTACAGAAAAAGACCGGGGGCGTGTAACGCTCTCGGTGCCCTGAACGACTAACCAGTGAGCCCTTCCGCCATCGCCCCCGAGTGGCGGAAGGGCTCTTTTCGTCTTCCGGGGGCGACAACGGGTGAGGACCCCCGCCCGAAGGCGGAGGTCCTCACGAGTGCCCAGGTCAGGGGCTCAGCCCAGCTCGCCGCCCTCGTCCGGCGGCGGCTCGAAGATCGAACCGTCGTCGGTCTCCGTCGGCTCGGGCTCCGGCTGCTGCGGGTTGTTCGTCTGGTCGTCGGGGTAGGTGGGCTGCTCGGTCGGCTGCGGGGGCTGCCCGCTGGAGACGACCAGCGTGATCGTGGTGCCGGGGTTGAGCTTGGTGCCCGCCTGGGGCCCCTGGCTGAGGACGGTGCCCTCCGGCAGGTCGCTCGGCTGCTTGACGATCTTGGGCTTGAAGCCCGCGTCCTTGAGCATCCGGGTGGCGTCCTCGACCGTGAGGTTGACCACGCCCGGCACCTCGACGGCCTCCTTGGGCACGTAGATCCGGACCGTGCTGTCCTTGGCCGCCTTCTCACCGGCCGCGGGGTCGGACTGGAACACCTTGCCCTGCGGGCGGGTGGACACCTTGGTCTGCACGCTCGCCTTGAAGCCCTTGGCCTCAAGCGCCGAGGTCGCCTCCTCGACGGTCATGTTGAGCACGTCGGGGACTTCGACCTTCTCGACACCCTTGGAGACCTTCAGCGTGACCACGCTGTTCTTGTCGACCTCGGTCTCCGCGGGCGGGTCGGTGTCGATGACGGTGTCCTTCGGCAGCTTGTCGTCGAAGGTCTCCTCGATCTTCACCTGCAGCCCGAGGTCGGTCAGCGTCTTCTTCGCCGCGGCGAGGGTCTGCGTGGCCAGCTCGGGGATCTTCACCTTCGCCGCCGCCGAGCTGCCACCGGGCGCGCTCAGGAACATGTAGCCGACGCCGATGAAGGCACCGATGATCAGCAGCGGGACCAGGATCCACGCCGCCGTCTTGATCGCGGTGTTGCCGCTCTGCTGCTGGCGGCGACGGCCGCGCTCCGGCCTGCCGCCCTCCTGCTGGCCGTACTCGTAGGGCGGGACAGTGGTGGTGCGCTGCGTCGAGGGGCCCTCGGGCGCCGGGGGCTGCTGCTGCATGGTGCGGGTGGCGCCGTAGTTGGCGTTCATGGCCGTCGTCTGGGCGTCGGTCGGCATGCCCGACATGGCCCGCTGGATGTCGGCCCGCATCTCCGCCGCGCTCTGGTAGCGCTGCGCGGGGTCCTTGGCCATCGACTTCAGCACGATGGCGTCGGCCCACTTGGGGATGTCGGGGTCGATCTGCGAGGGCGGGATCGGGTCCTCGCGCACGTGCTGGTAGGCGATCGCGACGGGGGAGTCGCCGGTGAACGGGGGCTGTCCGGTCAGCAGTTCGTACAGCACGCAGCCGGTCGAGTACAGGTCGCTGCGGGCGTCCACCCGCTCACCACGGGCCTGCTCGGGCGAGAGATACTGCGCGGTTCCGATGACCTGCGCGGTCTGCGTCATGGTCGCGGCCGAGTCGGCCATCGCGCGGGCGATGCCGAAGTCCATGACCTTGACGTCGCCGTTGCGGGTGATCATGATGTTCGCCGGCTTGATGTCCCGGTGGACGATCCCGCCGCGGTGGCTGTAGTCGAGCGCCCGCAGGATGCCGTCGACCAGCTCGGCCGCGCGCTCGGGCATCAGCCTCCGGTCGGCGCGCAGCAGGTCGCGCAGCGTGCGGCCGTCGACATACTCCATCACGATGTACGGCACCGGCGCGCCGTCCGTCACGTCCTCGCCCGTGTCGTAGACCGCGACGATGGACGGGTGGTTCAGTGACGCGGCGGACTGCGCCTCACGGCGGAAACGAGCCTGGAAGATGTGGTCCCTGGCCAGGTCCGCGCGGAGAGTCTTGATGGCGACGATCCGATCCAGCCGGATGTCTCGTGCGCGATAGACCTCGGCCATGCCGCCACGCCCGACGACGCCGTCAAGCTCGTAGCGATCGCCGAGGCGTCGGGGCTGAGTCATTTCCTGCACTGTCCCTTACCGTTCATCTTGGGTGCCGGTAGCCTCTCGGGCCACCGGTGTCCATCATCGACCCGTTGCCACATCACGTCTCCCCGGTCGGCTCGTTCGTGTCGCCGGTTGTGGGGCTGGTGCTCGGGGTGGGGCTTGACGTTGCCGGCGGGCTGCTGGTGGGCGTCGGGGTCGGGGTGGACGGACTGGGGCTGGGCGATGGTGACTTCGTCGGCCGGACGCTCGGAGAGGCCGATGTGCTTACCGTAGCCGAAGGCGTGGGCGTAGTCCTGACCGACTTCGTAGGCGCCACAGGCGGTCTCGTCCACACGGGCTTCGTCCTGCCCGGCTTGGCCGTCGGGGTTCTGGTCACCGAGGCGCTCGTCGGAATGACCGGTTCCGTCGGGCCGGTGTTGCCCGCGGGGACCGTCGCGTCCCTGACCACCAGGGTGCCGAGCCCGAAGGCGGCGGCGCATCCCGCGACCGCGGCGACGACCATCGTCGTGCGCCGCAACGCCGTACGCCGTCGGGAGACCCGGGTGACCTCGGGCGGAGAGGCGGGGGGAGCGGCGTCGGGCAGGGGCGGGGTGGCCGGAGCGGAGGCGACCTCCCTCGGCCACTCACCCACCGGCTCGGAGCGCCACCCGGCGGGATCGGTGAGCATGGCCAGGTCAGGGGCACTCGACGCGGTGCCCGACGCCACGACGTCGCGCAGCGTCGCCGCTCGCTGGGCCAGCTCGCCCGCGCTCACCGGGCGCAGCTCGGGGTCCTTCTCCAGGCACGCCATCACCAGGTCGCGCACCACGAGCGGCACGCTCAGCGGCAGCGGCGGCGGGGTGGCGTTGATGTGCATGAGCGCGACCGCGACCTGGGTGTCCGCGACGAACGGCGGCCTGCCCGCCAGGCACTCGTAGGCCACCACGCCCAGGGAGTAGATGTCGGTCGCGAAGGTCAGCGGCGCGCCGGAGGCCTGCTCGGGGCTGAGGTACTGGGCGGTGCCCATCACCGTGCCGGTCAGGGTCACCGGCGCCGCCTCAAGCGCCCTGGCGATGCCGAAGTCGGTGATCTTGATCACACCGGCCCCGGTGACCAGCAGGTTGCCCGGTTTGATGTCGCGGTGAATGATCCCCGCGTTGTGCGCGGCCCGCAGCCCCTTGGCGGTCTGGTGGACCACGTCGAGGGTGACCCCGGTCCCCAGGGCGCCGTCGCGGGCAAGGATGGTCGCCAGCGACTCGCCGGGCACCAGCTCCATGACGAGGTAGGCGACGTCCTCCGCCTCGCCGTAGTCGAAGACCTGCGCGATGGCCGGGTCGGCGAGCCGCGCCGCGAACCTGGCCTCCATCCTGAACCGGTCACGGAAGGCCGGATCGGAGGCCACATGGCTGCGCAGCAGCTTGACCGCGACCTCCCGGCCGAGAAGTTCGTCCTTCGCCCGCCAGACCTCACCCATGCCGCCCGTAGCGATCCGCCCGAGCGGGCGGTATCGACCTCCGAGCAGGTCGGTCATCCGCCCAGCACCGCTTCCATCACGCTCTTGGCGATCGGCGCGGCGGTGTGGCCACCGGAGGCGTCGTCACCCGCGCTGCCCGACTCGACGATGAGCGCCAAGGCGATCTTGGGGTCCTCGGCGGGGGCGAAGGAGATGAACCACGCGTGCGGGGCCTTGCCCCTCGCGGTCTCCGCGGTGCCGGTCTTGCCGCCCACGGTCACCCCGGGGATCTGCGCCGCGTTCGCGGTGCCGTTGTTGACGACGCTGACCATCATCTCCTTGAGCTTGGCCGCGTTCTCCTCGCTCATCGCGGTGGACAGCTCGGTGGGGTTGGCCGCGTCGATCTCGCCGCCCTCGGCGTCGGCGATCTTGTTGACGAGGTACGGCTTCATGACCACGCCGTTGTTGGCGATGCCCGCCGCGACCATGGCCATCTGCAGCGGCGTCATCTGGTTGCTGCGCTGGCCGATCGAGGTCTGGGCGAGGGCGGCCTTGTCCTCCTCGGGGCCGATGCCGCTGCCCGCGACGTCCATCGGGATCTTCAGCGGATCGCCGCCGATGCCGAACTTCTCCGCCTGCTCCTTCAGGGCGTCGTAGCCCAGGTTCATCGCGATCTTGGCGAACGGGGTGTTGCAGGAGCGTTCGAGCGCGAAGGTCAGCGTGACCCGGCCGGAGCCGCACGCGGCGCCACCGTAGTTGGGCAGGTCGGCGCTGGTGTTGGGCAGGTCGAGCACCTGCGGGGCGTCCACCTCGGTCTGCGGGGTGACGCTGTCGTCACTTTCGAGGTAGGCCGCCAGGGTGACCACCTTGAAGGTCGAGCCCGGCGGGTAGCTGCGCTCGACCGCCCGGTCGATCACCGGCTTGTCCTCGTTCTTGTCGAGCTTGCCGTAGGCCTTGTTGACCGTGTCCTTGTCCGGGCCGACCAGCGTGTTGGGGTCGTAGGTGGGGACCGAGACCATGGCGAGGATCGCGCCCGTCTTCGGCTCGATCGCGACCAGGGCGCCCTTCTTGCCGCTGGCGCTCAGCGCCCGGTAGGCCGCCTCCTGCGCCTTGGGGTTGATCGTCAGATCGACGCTGGCGCCCTTGGTCCGCTCTCCCGAGATCAGGTCGAGGCCGCGCCGGACCAGCAGGTCGGGGCTGGAGCCGTTGAGCAGCTTGTTCTCCGCGGCCTCCATGTCGCGCTCGCTCTCCGGGGCGAAGAACCCGGTGATGGGCGCGTAGACCTTGCCGCCCGGGTAGCGCCGCTGGAAGCGGAACTGGTTGTCGCCGGTGTCCACGGACTCGGCGAGCACCTTGTCGCCCGCGGTGATCCGGCCCCGCTCGACCTCGTAGCGGGCGTAGAAGTTGCGGACGTTGCGCGAGTCGGAGCGCAGCCCGTCGGCCCGTACGGCCTGCAGGTAGTTCACGTTGATCATGAGCAGGGCGAACATCACCAGGCAGGCCACGGCAACGCGCTTGAGGGGAGCGTTCATCGCTGGAACACCTGCGTCATTCCTTCGTCCTGGATGGCCTGGGGCGGGGGCTTCCTGGCACTGTCCGACATGCGTACCAGCAACGCGATAAGGATCCAGTTAGCCAGCAGCGCCGAACCGCCCTGGGACATGAAGGGCGTGACCAGGCCGGTCAACGGGATCAGGTTGGTCACGCCGCCGACGATGATGAAGACCTGCCAGGCCAGGATGAACGACAGACCGCCCGCCAGCAGCTTGGAGAACGGGTCGCGGGCCGCGATCGAGGTGCGCAGGCCGCGCTCGACGATCAGCGCGTAGACCATCAGCAGCGCCATCAGGCCGGTCAGCCCGAGCTCCTCGCCGGTGGCGGGGAAGATGAAGTCGGAGAAGGCCAGCGGAATCAGCTTGGGATGCCCCTGACCGAGGCCGGTGCCGATGACGCCGCCCTGCCCCATCGCGAACAGGCCCTGCAGGAGCTGGAAGCTGCCGCCGACCTTGTCGTAGAGGGCGGGGTCCTGGGGGTGGAGGTAGACGGTGAAGCGGTCCTGCACGTGGCTGAAGATCATCCCCGCCAGGATCGCGCCGCCGACGAAGAGCAGGATGCCGATCAGCACCCACGAGGTGCGCTGGGTGGCGATGTAGAGCATCGCGATGAACGTGCCGAAGATCAGCAGCGAGGAGCCGAGGTCCTTCTGCACCACCAGCACGGCCAGGCTGAAGCCCCAGGTGATGAGGACCGGGCCGAGGTCGCGGGCTCGGGGCAGGTCGATGAACAGCAGCCGCCGCCCGGCCAGTGCCAGCACGTCGCGCTTGGCGACGAGGTAGCCGGCGAAGAAGACGACCAGCGCGAGCTTGGCGAACTCGGCGGGCTGCAGGCTGGCGCCGCCGATGCCGATCCAGATGCGGGCGCCGTTGATCTCCTTACCGAGGAACGGCGTGAGCGGGGAGACCAGCAGGATCAGGCCCACCGCTCCCGCGGTGTAGGTCAGGCGCTGCAGCGCGCGGTGGTCGCGCAGCACGATCAGCGTCACGGAGAACAGCACGACCCCGGCGCCGGTCCAGACGAGCTGGTTGGTCGCCGAGGCACCGCCCATCTTCGCCTGCTCCAGGCGGTAGATCATCACCAGGCCGAGCCCGTTGACCAGGGTCACCAGCGGCAGGATCAGCGGGTCGGCCCAGGGGGCGAACTTCGCCAGCACGAGGTAGGCGGCCAGCATGAACCCGCCGAGGCCGAGGCCGTAGGTGAGCATGCCCGCGGGGACCCGGCCGTCGATGGCCAGGCCCACGTTGGCGTACGCGCCCATCACGATCACGATCGCGAAGGCGAGCATCACCAACTGGGCCACCCGCCGTTTGGCGGGCAGGGGGACGAGCTCGGCGCTTGGGGTGCTCATATATCTACTTTGTCGCGTCCGGGGTGGGGGTGCTGCTCTTGCCGGTCGCCTTCGGGGTCGGCTCGGCCTTCTGCGGGGTCGCGGAGGACTTCAGTTCCGCGATCTTCTTCAGACCGGCGTCGACGTTGGCTACGGGGATGCCGTCGAGCACCTGGCCCCGCTGGAACGCGCCAAGGGCTGAGACCGACTCCGTGGTGCTCCGGGCGACGTCGAAGAGTTCGAACGGACCGAGATTGGTCTTCACGCCCTGGAAAACCACGATCTCGTCACCTTTCGCTCCCACGAAATATTGATCTTCCAGCCATTGTGTCCCGAAATACCACCCTAGGCTGCCGCCGACGAGGACGACGCCGCCGACCGAGACCAGAAGTGGCCACAGGCGGCGGCGTTTCGCCGGTCGCGCCGCGGCCCTGGCGACCGGTTCGTCGAACGCGTCGTCGGTGATGACCGGCTGCGGCATGGTGACGGCGCTGGCGCGGCCCGCGGGGGTGTCCGGCGTCGGGGAGGAGGACTGCCTAGTCGATCCTGCGGCGCCGACGACGGCCGCCTCGACGGGCAGGGCGGTCCCCTCGTCCACGTCGAGCACGTCGGCGAGCACGCAGGTGATGTTGTCGGGGCCACCTCCCCGGTTGGCCAGGTCGATGAGCGCGCGGACCGCCGCCTCGGGGTCGTCGATCGTGGAGAGCGTCTGGTGCATCGTCTCCGCGGTCACCACCCCGGACAGGCCGTCGGAGCACAACAGGTAGCGGTCGCCGATCTGGGCCTCGCGCAGGGACAGGTCGGGCTCGACCTCGCCGCTGCCGTCGAGTGCCCGCAGCAGGATCGACCGCTGTGGGTGGGTGGCCGCCTCCTCCTGCGTGATCCGGCCGTCGTCGACCAGCGACTGCACGAGGGTGTGGTCGTGGGTGATCTGGTACAGCTCGCCGGAGCGCAGCAGGTAGGCGCGCGAGTCACCCACGTGGACCAGGGCCACCCTCGTGCCCGACCACAGCATGGCGGTCAGTGTTGTGCCCATGCCCTTGAGGCTGGGATCGCTGCCGACCATCTGGTGGAGCCTGCGGTTGGCGTCCCTGACCGCCGCCTCGATGGCGCCGAGCAGGTCGACACCCTGGGTGTCCTCGTCGAGGGAGGACATCGCGGCGATGGCGACCGAGCTGGCCACCTCGCCGTGCGCGTGGCCGCCCATGCCGTCGGCGACGGCGAGCAGTCGGCCGCTTGCGTACGCCGAGTCCTCGTTGCCTTCACGCAGGAGGCCGACGTCCGAGCGGGCGGCGTAACGGAGTGCGATGGTCATTTGCGCAATTCGATGACGGTCTTACCGATGCGGATCGGAACACCGAGCGGCACCGGAGTCGGACGGGTGACTTTGGAACGGTCGAGGTATGTTCCGTTGGTAGAGCCGAGATCTTCCACGATCCACTGACCGTCCTGGGGGAAGAGCCGGGCGTGCCGGCTGGAGGCGTAGTCGTCGCTGACCACCAGTGTGGCGTCGGTCGCCCTGCCGATGGTGATCGGCGTCTCCGACAGGGTGATGGTCGTGCCCTGCAGGGGGCCGCCGGTGACGACCATCTGCCGGGGCTCCCCCTTCCTGGGTTTGGCGACGGGCTTGACGGCCTTTGGGGCCTTGCGCGGGGGGATCGGCGCACCGGCGCGTGATCCGAACAAGTCTGTCCGGATCACACCTACCGCGGCGATCACGAAGAACCACAGCACCGCCAGGAACGCGAGGCGGATCAGTAGCAGCGTGAGCTCGGACATGAACCGTCTGTTTACCTTTAATCGCGCCGGAAAACCAGAGTCGTTCGCCCCAACGTCACGCGAGTGCCGTTCTGGAGCTCGACCCGGCGGACCGGCTGGCCGTTGACGAAGGTGCCGTTCGTCGAGCCCAGATCGACGAGCACGACCTGCGGCCCCTCCACCCGGAGCTCGGCGTGGTGGCGGGAGACCCCGGGATCGACCAGTCGAAGATCGCAGTCGGTTCCCCTGCCCAGCAGGGTCACCGGGGTCGTCAGATCGAAGGAGCGCTGCCCCTGCGGGTCGTCCTGGGTCGAGACCAGCAGACGGGGACGCCCGTCGAAGGCGTGGGAGCGCGCGGGAGGCACGTCGCTCACCGGCTGGCGGATCTCGTCCTGCTCGACGGTCGCCCCGCGGATCACTCCGGAGCGGATGCGGAACAGGCCGACGGCCAGGTCCTCGGCCGTCTCGAACCGGACCCGTACGGGGCCGACGAAGGAGTAACCCTGTTCCTTGGCGTACTCCCTTGCGAGGTTGGCGAGCTCGTGGCTGATGCTGTCGGCGTAGACCTCCAGGCGTTCGCTGTCGGTCATCGACAGCTCGACCACGAAGTCGTTCGGCACGAGGGTCCTGCCCTGCGCGACGATCGCCGCCCGTTCGTCCATCTCCCGCTGGACCGCGCTGGCCACCTCGACCGGCTGAAGGTCGGATTTGAATGCCCGCGCAAAGGCCCCCTCAACCAGACCTTCGAGCCTCCGCTCGAAGCGCTGAAGGACTCCCACCGGGTCCCTCCCTTCTTCCGTCTATGTAGGTCACGGCCGCCCGGGGCTGTTCCTCGCTCTCTCGCGCCCCAGCTGCTCCGCTCGCGTCTAGGAGGATCGTATCCGGGTTCGTGGGTATCGGCTGATCCGTGCTAGTGTTTCAGCGCACCCAACAAGGGCGGGTGGCGGAACGGCAGACGCGCACGGTTCAGGTCCGTGTGTCCGAAAGGACGTGAGGGTTCAAATCCCTCCTCGCCCACTCGATCAAGACCCCGGTCGCGAAAGCACCGGGGTTTTTGCGTTGTCTCTGGGGCGCGCTCGCGCATCGGGGTCCGTCCGTGGAGGGTGGCGGTTACGGGCTGATCGGTGATCAAACTAGTCGTTCGCTCCCTCGTGGAGAAGACCCGGATGTCGGTTCGACGGCAAGGTGTAGCAGTCCACCCTTACTGGCCGCTTTCGTCTCACTTACACGAGCCGGTACGGCAGGCCTGATTACGCTGACAGAGAAACGGGCCGGTGAGAGGACATCTCCCACCGGCCCGCGTCTTCCGAAGATCTACCGGGTGGCCAGGACCCGCATGTCCAGCAGTTCGCCGAGCAGGTCGGTGAGGCTGACCATGCCGACCACCCTGTCTTCCTCGACCACCAGCCCCACGTGGGCGTGGGCCTCCTGCAGGGCTGAGACCGCCTCGGGGATCGTGGTGTCCCGGCCCAGGAGAGGCACCGGGCGGGCCAGCTCGGCGGGGGAGGCGTCGGGGCGGACCAGGGCGTCCCTGACGTGCAGCACGCCGAGGACCTCGCCGGGCCGTTCCGAGGTGACCAGCAGGCGCAGGTGACCGCTCTGCGCGGCGACCGCGCGGGCCTGCTCGCCAGTCGCGTCCCCGGCGACGCTCGCCACCCGCGCCAGGGGCAGCGCCAGCCGTTCGATGGGCTGCTGGTGCACCCGCAGGGCCCGGGTGAGCAGGTCGTGCTCGGCGCGGTCGAGCAGGCCCATCCGGCCCGACTCACCGACCAGCATCGCGAGCTGGACCGGGGTCCTGGTAGTCGCCAGCTCGTCCCTCGGGCGCACGCCGAACAGGCCGAGCACCCCGTTGGTCAGTCCGTTGAGCCCGGCCAGCACCGGGCGGACCACCCGGGTGAAGGCCCGGAACGGCAGGGCGAGGCCCATCGCCGCGACCTCGGGGTGGGTCAGCGCCCACGACTTGGGGGCCATCTCGCCGACCACCATGTGCAGGAAGGTGATCACCGCGAGCGCGATCACCAGCGCGATGGGCACCCGCAGCGACTCGGGCACGCCGACCGCCCCGAAGACCGGTTCGAGCAGGTGCTCGACGGCGGGCTCGGTCACCATGCCCAGACCCAGGGAGCACAGCGTGATGCCGAGCTGCGCCCCGGCGAGCATCAGGGAGAGCTCCCTGCCTCCTCGTACGGCGGCGCGGGCGGCCAGGCGGGTCAGCCTGCCACCCCTGCCCGCGAGCTCCTCCAGGCGGTGTCTGCGGGCCGAGATGACCGCGAACTCGGCGGCCACGAAGAAGGCGTTGCCGATCAACAGTGCGACGCCCAGCAGCAGGGCTCCGGTCGTGCTCATCGGCCGTTCACCGCCTGCCTGTGTCCGTTCTGCCGGGAGGCGGGCACGGGGAGCTGGAGCTCGTCCGTGGACTCGTCATGATCCTCGGGAGGGCCGGTGCGCTCGGCCACCGGGAAGGCCAGCCGTACCCACTCGGGGACCCTGCGGTGGACGGACAGGACGGTGAGGGTGGCCTCGGCCTCCTGCTCGCCGTCGTCGTCGAGCGGGTCGCTCTCCAGGGTCAGGGTGACGGTGACCTGGTCGCCGGGCTCGGCCATCCTGCCCAGGGTGGCCAGGACCAGGCCCGCGACGGTGTCGTAGTCGTCGCTCTCGGGCAGCGAGAGCCTGGTGGCGCGCTCGATCTCGTCGAGTCTGAGCGTGCCGGGCAGGTCCCAGGTGCTGTCGTCGTTGGCGACGACCCCCGCGGGCTCCGGGTCGTTCTCGTCGACCAGCTCGCCGACCAGTTCCTCGGCGAGGTCCTCGACGGTGACGACGCCGGCGAGCCCGCCGTACTCGTCGATGACGCACGCCAGGTCGTCCATGGCGGCGCGCATGCGTTCGAGCACGATCGGCAGCGGCAGCGAGTCGGGGACCAGCAGGGCCGGGCGGGTGATCCGCTCGATCGGGCCCTCGGTCACGCCGGACCTCAGCAGCTCGCGGACCCCGGTGACCCCGGCGACCTCCTCGCCGTTGTCGTGCCGCAGCACCGGGTAGCGGGAGTGGCCGTACTCGGCGACGGCGTCAAGCAGGTCCGAGACGGGACGCTCGGCGCGCAGCAGCACCACCCTGGGGCGCGGCACCATGACGTCCTCCGCGGTGCGGTCGCCGAACTCCAGCGCCCGTTCGAGCAGCTCGGAAAGGCCAGGGGGCAGGTCGCCCGAGGTCGCCGACTCGGAGATGATCCGCGAGAGCTCCTCGGGGCTCGCGCCGTGCTCTATCTCCTCGACCGGTTCGACACCGACCCGGCGCAGCAGGCCGGTGGCGGCGGAGTCGAACAGCCGGATCACCGGCCCGGCGATCCTGAGGTAGACGAGCGTCGAGCGGGCGAGGAACTTGGCGACGGGCTCGGGCCGCGCGATGCCGAGGTTCTTCGGGGCGAGTTCGCCGAACACCATCTGGATGATGGTCGCCACGGCCACGGCCAGCGCGATCGACAGGCCGGGCACCGCCGCGGAGGGCACCCCGGCCCCTTCGAGCGGGGGGCGCAGCACGGTGGCGATGGCGGGCTCGGATATGAAACCGACGAGCAGCGCGGTGACGGTGATGCCGAGCTGGGCGCCGGAGAGCATGAACGACAGGCGCCCCGTCACCGTGAGCGCGCGTTCCGCCGCGGCGTCGCCGGCGTCGGCCTGCTCACGCAGAACGCCCCGGTCGGCGGCGACGAAGGCGAACTCCTGGGCGACGAAGTAACCGGTCGCGAGAGTGAGGAGCAGTACGGCCAGCAGGCCGAGAACCGTGTTCACCGGGTGCTTCCCCCGGCTGGGTCAGTGGTTCCCGTGCGTTCGCACGGGCAGGTACTCCACGGGTCCGAAGTGGACACGATCTTCCTTTCGAGCAGCGGTCGTCCTCTACGGTAACGATCCACCTGGGGGTCGATGTTTCCGGATGGGCCGACGATCACATAGTTGGTTGACAACCACCCCTTTATGTACTTTTCCATAGCGAAAGCTTGAGCACACGCCTACGTGCGCCGGAACCACGACGTAGCGTCGATAATGACGGTCTCATCGTGAGTTCGAGAGGCGGCGGGAATACCACGTGGGTGACTGGACCGAAGACGACGACCGCACCCGTGCCCTGCGGCCGCCGACGCCGGGTCCCGCGTCGCCGCGAGCAGCGGGCCAGCCCGCCTATCCGGCGCAGGGTTCCTCCAGGAATGCTCCCGGCGGGGAGCCACGGGCGACCTCCAGGGTGTACGGCAAGCCGCGACAGGGTTCCGGCGCGGTGAGGCCCCTGCAGCCCGCCCCGGGCGGCCCGGGTGGGCCACCACCGCCACCCCCCGGTTCGGGGAACAACGTCCCGAGGCGCTCCTGGCGGCCGAAGCGGCCGGGCAGGCTGGCCGTACGGATCCTGGTCGGGTTGCTCGTGGTGGTGCTGGTGGTCGCGATCGGCGGCTACTTCATGATCAACTCGCGGTTGAAGCGGGTGGACGCGCTCGGTGACTACGAGGGCCGTCCCGCCGACACCCCCGGCACCAACTGGCTGCTGGTCGGCTCCGACAGCCGCGCCGGCCTGACCAAGGCCCAGCGCAAGAAGTTCGCCACAGGCTCGGCAGTCGGGCGCAGGACCGACACGATGATGCTCCTGCACATCCCGGCGACCGGCGACCGTCCCACCCTGGTCAGCCTCCCGCGTGACTCCTACGTGCCGATCGACGGCCATGGCCGGGGCAAGCTGAACGCGGCCTACGCCTTCGAGGGCGGCCAGAAGCTGCTGCCCAAGACCGTCGAGCAGGTGACGGGCATCAGGATCGACCACTACATGGAGATCGGCTTCGGCGGCTTCGTGGGCATCGTGGACGCCATCGGCGGAGTCGAGATCGACGTCAAGCAGGACATCAAGGACCGCAAGGCCGGGATCAACCTGAAGAAGGGCCGCCAGGTGCTGGACGGCGGGACGGCCCTCGGCTACGTGCGTACCCGCGCGACCGGCGCCATCCCCGACTTCGAGCGGACCCAGCGCCAGCGGCAGTTCTTCTCCGCCGTGGTGAAGAAGGCGGCGAGCCCCGGTGTGCTGCTCAACCCCTTCACCTCCATCCCGCTCGCCCTCAGCGCTGCGGACTCGGTCGAGGTCGGCGAGGAGACCGGCACCTTCGACCTGCTCTCCCTGGGCCTGGCGATGGGCGACAACCCGATCACGACAGTCGTCCCCGTCGGCTCCCTGCCGACCATCGACGGCCAGGCCGTGGTCCAGTGGGACCGGGCCAAGGCGCTGCGCATGTTCAAGGCCCTCGCCGAGGACAAGCCGGTCCCTCAGGACGTTCTGGGCAAATAGCCCTCAGCCGGTGCCGGCCGTGGCGGCGACACTCGCCGCCACGACCGCGCCGACCACGGCGGCGTTGACGGCCGCGATGCTCTTGGCCACCGCGTCGGCCGCCCAGCTGCCCTCGGTGATCTCCTTGATCCGCGCCTTGTCCGCCCCGGGGAAGGCCTTGCGGTCGATCTTCGCGGCGTGCAGTACGGCGATCAGCACCGCGGAGCGCTCGTCGGGCTCGGCCCCGGTCAGCACGCCGCCGATCCGCTCCCTGATCTCCTGCTCGATCTGGGGATCGCGCTCCGGGTAGCGCGTGCTGGGGAAGATGCCCAGGATCTTGCGCCGCCGCTCGTCGAGCACGCCCCGCTCGGCCAGGCCGGACAGCAGCCGCCTGCGCAGCCCGGAGGAGTACAGCTTGCGCACCCACCAGTCGGGCTTGCGCTGCCTGGTCTCGGCGGCGATCAGGGCCAGCGTCGCGTCGAGCTCCCGCTCGCCGAGCGGCGTGGGGTCGAGGACGGCGACCTTCTTGTTCGTGAGGTCGATGCGACCGCTGACGGCCAGCTCCGCCAGGAGGGAGCCGCCGAGGGCGGCGTCGAGTTCGGTCGAGCCGATCAGTTGCCTGCCCTCGGCCTCGTCGTAGGCGAGCAGCAGGATCTCCTCAGCGATGGTCGTCATGCCCAAAATCCTATGCCGCGCAGGTTTTCATGCTGCGGGGCCGTACCAGGCGAGATGGGGTGAACTGCGATAATGCTCGACTTATGAGCGTTTCCGAGGAACTGCACGCCATTGGCCGTCCTCTCGTGGACGTCCAGCTCGCCCATCCGACGGTGGTGGGGATCGCCAGGGGAGACCTGCCGGAACCGGTGTTCCGGTCGTGGCTCGAACAGGACTACCTGTTCCTGCTCGACTACGTGCGGGTCTTCTCCCGGCTGGCCTGGCAGGCCCCCGACGACCACCTGGGCGTCCTGGTCGATCTGGCCCACGCCACCCTCCACGAGGAGCTGGACCTGCACCGCTCGCTGTCGGCGGGCTTCGGCGCCGACCTGGGCGGGGTGAAGAAGGGACCGGCCTGCGCGGCCTACACCACGTTCCTGCTGGAGTCGGCCGCCGACTACGCCGACGGGCTGGCCGCGCTCTACCCCTGCATGTGGGGCTACTCGACGCTCGGCAAGGCCTTGGCGGCCGACGCCCCCGCCGAGTCCCGCTACCGGCCCTGGATCGACACCTACGCCGACCCCGGCTTTGCCGAACTCGCCGGACGCGTCGCCACGATGATCGACGAGACCGTCACCGACCCCGCAAGGGCAGCGCGCTTCTTCACCGAGGGCATGCGCCACGAGATCGCCTTCTGGGATGTGTTGTGAATTAGCCTGGGGGCATGCCAGAGCTTCCCGAGGTGGAGTCGCTCGCTGAGTTCCTGCGCGGGCACGCGGTCGGCAGGAAGGTCGGGGCCGTCGAGGTCTACGGCTTCCAGGCGCTGAAGACCGTCGATCCTCCGGTCACCGCCCTGGCCGGGCGCACGGTGACCGGGGTGACCAGGCACGGCAAGTTCATCGACCTCGACTGCGACGGGCTCCACCTCGTCACGCATCTGGCCCGCGCGGGCTGGTTGCGCTGGCATGACGACCTCTCCCGTGCCAGGGCGGTCAGGCCGGGCAAGGGCCCCCTGGCGCTGCGGGTACGGCTGGCGCCGTACGAGACGGGGGAGCAGGAGCCGGGCTTCGAGCTGACCGAGGCGGGCACGCAGAAGCGGCTGGCCGTCTACGTCGTGCGCGACCCCGGTGAGGTGCCGGGGATCGCCGCGCTCGGCCCCGACCCGCTGTCCGACGGCTTCACCGCCGAGGTCCTCGGCGGCATCCTGAACGGCAGCCGCGCCCAGATCAAGGGGCTGCTCCGCGACCAGAAGGTGATCGCGGGCATCGGCAACGCCTATTCGGACGAGGTCCTGCACGCGGCGCGGACCTCTCCCTTCAAGGTCGCGGGAAGCCTGACGGACGAGCAGGTCACCGCCCTCCACGAGGCCATCGTCACGACCCTGCGCACCGCGCTCGACCGGGCCCGTGGGCTGGCGGCCAAGGACCTCAAGGCCGAGAAGAAGTCCGGCCTCCGGGTGCACGGCAGGACCGGCGAGCCCTGTGCGGAGTGCGGAGACACGATCAGGGAGGTCTCCTTCGCCGACTCCTCCCTGCAGTACTGCCCGACCTGTCAGACGGGCGGCAAGCCGCTGGCCGACCGCCGCATGTCACGCCTGCTCAAGTGATCACTGGGCCCACGGGGGCAGGATGGTCTTCCCGCCGAGGGAGGCGGTGATCCCGGCCGAGGTGCAGACGGTGCCGGTGGCCCGCTCGGTCTGGGAGGGGTTGCGCAGCGCGAACGGGGTGTTCGGGGAGACGATCAGCGCGTCCCCCTCCCCGGCCACGTGCTCGACGCCGCCGAGGACGGCCACAACCCGCCCCGAGGTGACGACGAACACCTCCTCGCGATCGACGGTGTGCTCGGGCCCCGAGGCGCCGGGGCTCATGTCGAAGGCCCAGACGGCGAGCTCGGACGAGCCTCGTGAGGGTACGGCCAGCGAGCGCGTGGTGGTGTCGCCGTTGGCGAAGACGGGGGCGTCCGCCAGGTTCGCGACGGTCATGGTTCCTCCATTGGTAAACCAGGTTGTCTTTTCTTGGGTAGAAGGTAAACCAGGTTGTCCATTTCGTCAAAGGTTGCTCTGCGGAGTCGAATGGTGGCCGCTTGTGGACGAGTCGGGGGCTGCTGGGGCACTTTGCGCCACATCGGTCGGCGGACTTGGAACAATGGGTGCATGAGTGTTCCTGAGATCGAAGCGCAGGCCGTGCCGGACGACGCGTTCCTGCTTGACGTGCGTGAGCTCGACGAGTGGCAGGCGGGGCACGCCCCGACGGCCGTCCACATCCCGCTTGGCGAGCTGCAGGCCCGGGTCGAGGAGGTTCCGCAGGACGCGCCCGTCTACGTGGTGTGCAGGGTCGGCGGCCGCTCGGCGCACGCCGCCGCCTGGCTCAACCGCATCGGCCGGGAGGCGATCAACGTCGGCGGCGGCATGCAGTCCTGGAACTTCGCGGGCCGCCCCATGGTCAGCGAGAGCGGCGCCACCCCGTTCGTGGCCTGACCCCTCACGTCGTACACACAGCGACGGCCGCGCTGAACCGGCCCTTTCATCCCCTCCGAACGCGCCGTCACCGAGCATCCTCAGGACCTCTCAGGTGACCACCAGCGCGACCTCCCCGGCGCGGGCCCGCACCCCCCGCGCCCCCCAACTCCCTGCGCTTGCGGCCTTCCGGCTCTCTCATCGCCCTGTCAGGGGTATGTCTGAAATGCCCAAGTCAATGAAAGTGATGATTTTGGGCCACATTCGCTGATGGATCCGCAGGTCACCGAGGGTGCTCCCCGCGCGTGCGGGGATGGTCCCCCACGCCGGACGCTGCGTCGTGGCCACGAGGGGTGCTCCCCGCGCGTGCGGGGATGGTTCCGTGCCGATTGGTCGTACGGCTGTCGCGCCGAGTGTCCGGCCGGGCGGTGGAAGATCTTCTACGATTTGATCAACAACGTCACCGCCGCCGGGCCGATCGGAGATCCCATGGACGCAGCGACCATACGGGCTCACGAACTCGCGGAGGCCGGGAGGCTGCCCGCCTTCGTCTACGACCTGGCCGCGCTGGACGAGCACGCGGCGGCCGTCCGCGACGCGTTGGGCGACGTCGAGCTGTACTACGCGGCCAAGGCCAATCCCGACCCCGAACTGTTGCGGGTGCTGGCCCGGCACGTGGACGGCGTCGAGGTCGCCTCGGGCGGTGAGCTCGCGCACGTGCTCGGGGTGCTTCCCGAGGTCCCGATCGCCTTCGGCGGACCCGGCAAGACCGACGCCGAACTGGCCGCGGCCCTGGACGCCAAGGTGGCCCGGCTGCACGTGGAGAGCCCCGGTGAACTGCGCCGTCTGATCGCCACGGGCCGGGAGGCCGACATCCTGCTCCGGGTCAATCTCGCCGTCTCACTCGGTGACGTGGCCCTGGCCATGGGCGGCGGCGCGACCCCCTTCGGCATGGACCCCGACGACGTCGCCGTCTGCCTGGACCTGCTGGACCAGCAGGGTGCGGTACGGCTTCGCGGCGTCCACGCGCACCTGGCCAGCGGCCTGGACGCCGAACGCATGCTCCAGCTCAACGAGCAAGTCCTCGACTACGCCCGCTCCCTGGGCGTGACCGAGATCAACCTCGGGGGCGGCATGGCCGTCTCCTACGCCGATCCCGACGACCGTTTCGACTGGGCCGCCTACGGCAAGGGCCTGGCCGGGCTGCGCCGCTCCGGTGAGACGCTCAGGATCGAGCCTGGCCGGTCGGTCTCGGTCTACTGCGGGCGGTACGCCACCCAGGTCATCGACGTCAAACGGGTCCACGGCCGCCTGTTCGCCGTCGTCGCGGGAGGCACCCACCACATCCGCACCCCCGCGACCAAGGGCCACAGCCAGCCCGTTATTCCGGGCGTCCCCGGAGAGCCGATCACGATCGGCGGCCAGCTATGCACCCCCAAGGACCAACTGGCCGAGAACGTACCGATCGCCCTGGAACCCGGGAAGGTGGTGGAGTTCGCCATGGCCGGTGCCTACGCCTGGAACATCTCCCACCATGACTTCCTGATGCACCCCCACCCCGAGTTCCACTACGTCTGACCGTACGGCGGGGCGTCTCAGAGCCGGGCGAAGTAGTCCAGGGGGAAGGGTGGACGGGCCAGCGGGGCGACGGCCAGACGCATCAGGGTCAGGGGGTTGTCGTCACCGGCGACGCGGTTGGCGTCGAGGGTGCCGCATGCCGTACAGCGGTGAATGATCGCCCATTCGCCGTCCTGGCGCGCGTGGATGGCGATCGGCGCCATGCCCGAGGCGCAGTCGGCGGCCCTGTCACCCGGGGTGCGGTCGAGGTGCCTGGACCACAGGCAGGTGGGGCAGTGGTTGCGGTGCGCGGTGCCCGGCGCGTCGGTGGACACGTCGAGGCGGCAGTTGACGCAGCGGAAAGAACTGACACGAGCGCGATGGCGTGGCAACGGAGGAACTCCAGACGGGATGGGTGGCGAATCGGCTGACCGTGCCGTCGCGACCCACGCGGGATCACCCCCGCCGAAGCCTCCGGTGGGGATGATGACCCGATCGAGGGCGCACGACGGCGTCCTCGGTGCCCGCGGGCATGAAACATCCCCCCTCATCTGCGTCTGCTCGGGGCCAGTCAAACAACCCTCTCGTGCGGGAAGCAACCGGTTTAATCCTCATTGGGCGCGAATCTGGCTGATCCCGGCTCGACGCGTAAGAAACCTGAGGCCAACCGGGCTGAGAGGGTCGCCTGTCCGGACGCGTGCCAACGGCCGAACCGAAACGACTGAAGGAGCGCCATCGTGACACCCGAGACCGGCCTCGACGGGTGGGATGCCGCGCTGGCCGGTGCCTTCGACATCCTGCTCGGCGGGAAGCCGGTCACCGACCCCACCGCCGGATACGGGGTCTACTACGCCTCGGACTCCCTCGACGAGTTCCTGTTCCCGAACCCCTGGGCCACTCCTGAAACGCTGTCGGATCGGAAGCCGAGGTTCCTTCCGGATTCGGATGGTGAGTACCCCTTCTCCCCCTGGACGTGGCGGTTCGACCTGAGTGGGTCGCTGTTCCACTTCGACGCCGATCTCCTGGCGGGAACGGGGCCGTGGGGCGCTGACGGGCACAAGGGTCCCCGGCCGTTCGACGACGCCTTCGTCGCCGACCTGCGGACCTTCTCCCCAGCCGGAGAAGCCGGGCTGGTACGCGGCGCGGAGCTGGGGCCGCTCCTGGGCCGACACGGCGTCGACCTGACCGACAAGGCGTCCAAGAAACTGAACACCTGGCTGACCGTGCTGCTGCGCGTCGCCACCGACGGCACCCTCACCGACGCGATGCGGGCCGCCACGTTCACCGAGCGTGGCCCCGAACACCTGGTGCCGATCCACGACAGGTCCGCCGACGAGCCCTGGGAGGAGAGGCTGGGCGCGGTCACGCACCCCGCGCTTCGCGACCATCTCCGCATGCTCTGCCTCTCCGAGCGTGACGCGCGCAGCGAGGGCGGCTTCTACTACGGCACCGGCCACTGGCCGTGGAGCGATCTCCTGGAAGCGGTCGGCTGCTCCCTCGTCGCGGGCTGGGGGTTCGGCGAGTCCCAGGCCGGTGTCGCCGTCGTGCGGCTGCCAGCCGAACCAGGGAAGTAGCCGGGAGCGGACAAATAGTGCATCATTGGGGCGCGAACTGGGGTGATCCCGGTTCGGCACGTAAACAGACGCGGGAGCTTGGGGCAACCAGGCTGAGAGGGCGACTACGGCTGTCGCCGACCGCATGAACCTGTCCGGGTAATGCCGGCGTAGGGAGCGTCATGACGTCTGACGTCATCAATTCCAAGCATGCCGAGGCCCCCCTCACCCTCGACCAGGCACCTCCGAAGACCCTCGGCACGCTCGACCAGGGAGCGTTCTGGGCCAACCTGGGCGTCAGCCTGCTCGGCTTCTCCTTCGCGCTCTTCCTGATCAACCCGTTGGGTGACGACAACCCGCTCACGCTCGGCGCCGCGCTGCTCGCGGCCCTGGTCGGCAGCCTCATCGGCACCGCGATGGTCGGTCTGGCCGCGGTGCCGGGAGTGCAGACGGGGCAGCCCGCGATGGTGCTGCTGCGCGGCCTGTTCGGGGTGCGGCTGTCCTACGTCCCGACCGTGCTCAACGTCATCCAGATGATCGGCTGGGGAGCGTTCGAGCTGTGGGTCGTCGCGATGGGCGCCCAGGCGATCTTCGGGCCCTCGGTCCCCTACGCGGTCTGGGCAATCGCGGCGGGGGTGCTGACGACGGCGCTGACCATCTACCCGCTGGGAGCCATCCGGCTGCTCAGGCGCTTCGTCACGATCGGCGTGGTCGTCTCCGTCGTCTGGTTCGCGGTGGTCTTCCTGCGTGAGACCCCCGCGCAGAGCGGCGGTTCCTGGGACTCCTTCGCCGCCGCTGTCGACTTCGTGGTCGCCCTCTCGGTCTCCTGGGTGCCGGTCGCGGCGGACTACGCCAGGCACTCGCGGTCGAGCCGGGCCGCCTTCACCGGCATCGTCGGCGGCTACACCATCGCCCAGGTCGCCTGTCTGGCCGTCGGCGTCTACGCGGTCGCGCTCGCCGGGCACGGCGTGGTCGCGGGCGACCCGACCGCGGTGTTCGGACCGTTCGTCGCGGCCCCGCTGGGCGCGCTGTTCTTCGGAATCCTCGTGCTGCGCGAGACCGACCAGTCGTTCGCGAACGTCTACTCGACCGCGATGTCTTTGCAGAACCTGATGCCGAGGATCGACCGCCGTGTCTTCTCGGTGGCCGTCGGCGTGCTGACCACGGGCATCGCCCTGGTCGTGGACGTCAACTCCTACGGCGCCTTCCTCAGCATCATCGGCGCGGTGTTCGTGCCGATGTTCGGCGTGCTGGCCGTCGACTACTTCCTGCTGGGCAGGGGCAGGAACTGGGACATCTCAGAGAACGCGCCCTCCCGTCTGGTCATGGTCCTGCCGTGGGCGCTCGGCTTCGTCACCTGGTGGATGCTCGCGGCGCCCTCGCAGGTCTCCTGGTGGGCGGCGGTCTGGGACGGCGCCAGGCAGGCTGTCGGGTTCGTCCCGCAGCCCTGGATGAGCGCCGCCGTCGGTGCCTTCCTGGTCTCCGGCCTGGTCACCCTGGCCATCGGCGCGCTGCGGCGCCGTACGAAAAGCTAGAGGCGGGCGGTGCTCTCCACGCGTAGGAGACGTTCCTTGGCGGTCGCGCCTCCGGCGTAGCCGCCGAGGACGGCCTCGCTCTCGACCACGCGGTGGCAGGGCACGATCACGCAGACCGGGTTGCTGCCCAGCGCGTTGCCGACCGCGCGCAGCGCGCGGGGCCTGCCGATCCGCTCGGCGATCTCGCGGTAGGTGGTCACCGTTCCGTACGGCACGGCCAACATCATCTGCAGCACGGTCCTGGCGAAGGAGGTCGCGAGCTGCAGGTCCACGGTGATCGTGAAGGCGCGGAGCCTGCCGGAGAAGTAGGCGTCGAGCTCCCTGCGGACCGGGTCGAGCCTTCGGGGATCGGGACCGATGAAGGAGCCGATCTCCCTGCTGACGCGTTCGAAGACGACGTTCTCGTCCTCGTAGCTGCACGCGACGACGCCCCGGTGTGTCGCCGCGAGCGTCAGCCGTCCTACGGGCCCGTCGAGGGTGCCGAACGCGATGTCCGGGTGGGTGGCGCCCACGTAGGTGGGTGAGGTCACCCGCAGCAGGGCGTCGAGATCGCTGGCTGACCCGGATGCCATGGCCCCACCCTTCCGTGTCCAGGCGTGTGGTCACCGCAGCGTATCGGACGGATCGTCCCAACGAGTGTCAGCACATGCGGACGAAGTGCCAAGATCAGGCCAGTTGACACGGCACTATGGTCCTGTGGGTGACGACAGGGCCGAAAGCGACGAGGGGATCGGCCGCGCGATCGTCGCCAGTGCCCCGAATGCGATAGTCGTTCTGGACCGCGACCAGGCGGTCCTGGCGTGGAATCCCGCCGCGGAACGTCTCTTCGGCTGGCCTGCCGAGGAGATGCTCGGACGCAGGCCCCCGCTGGTGCCGGGGGAGCTGACGGCCGAGCACAACGCGGTGCTCGAACGGGTGCGCACCGGCGGCCAGGTCTCGCTGCGAACCAAGCGCTTCCGCAGGGACGGCAGTCTGCTGGACGTACGGCTCGACACCAGCGCGCTGCGCTCTGAGACGGGCGCGTTGCTGGGCTACACCAGCGTCTACCACCTGGTCCAGGACGACGAGAGCGCCCAGGAGCGGGCGGTCCGCAGGGCCAGGCTCGTGCGCAGGCTCACCGACGTGGTCGCCGACATCAACGCCGAGCGGGAGCTGCCCGCCGTGCTCGACAGGATCGCGGCCAGCCTCACCGAGCTGACCGGGGCCGACGCGGGCGGGTTCGTGCTCATCGAGGGCGACAGGCTCCGCCTCGTGGCCAGTCACCGGCTGCCCGAGTCGCTGCGTGACTCGACCGCGCACATGCGCACGAGCCTGGTCGGCAAGCTGCTGCGCACCGGCAGGACCGTGATGTTGGAGACGGGCGACCAGGGGCGTCTCGACGAGCTGATCTGGTCGCAGCTGCCCGGTCTGCACACGATCGCGCTCGGCCTGGCCATGGCGGGCGGCAGGCCGTACGGCGCGCTGTATGCCCTGTTCGCCAAGCACAAGGCGGGTTACGTCGAGCTTGAGCTGCTCGAACTGCTGGCCGGGCACGCGGGCATCGCGGTCGGCAACGCGATGGCCTACCAGGAGGCCGTACGGCAGCGCGCCCACCAGCGGGCGGTCTTCGACGCCAGCGCCGACGGCATCGCCGTGCTTGACGGGCAGGGCAGGGTCGTCCAGTGGAACCCCGCGGCGGCCGAGCTGACCGGGTTCGCCGCGATCGACGTGGTCGGGGGGCCGCCGCCGTTCGAGCTGCCGGGGCCGGGGGACAAGCTCACGCTGCAGCTTCCCTCAGGGACCTGGCTCGACGTGCTCAGCGCGGAGATCGTCGAGACGGGCGAGGTGGTCGTCGACTTCCGCGACGTCACGGGGGCCAAGGAGCTTGAGGAGGCCAAGGACCTCTTCCTGGCCACGACCAGTCACGAGCTGCGCACCCCGATCACCGTGGTGCAGGGCTTCGCCGGGACGCTCGCCGCCCGCTGGGACGGCATGACCGACCAGGAGCGTCGTTCCGCGGTGCACATCATCGCCGAGCGGGCGCGTTCCCTCGGCAAGCTGATGGACAACCTGCTGCTCGGTTCCCGGGCGGGGGCGGGTGAGCTGCCCCTGAAGATCGAGGGAATCGACCTCGGAAGGCTGGTCAGGGCGGCGACGCTTGGTCTGCCTGATCTGTCTGATGTGCATCGAGTTGAGGTGAATGTCCCGGAAAACCTGCCCCCGGTGTCCGGAGACGCCATCGCCACCGATATCGTGCTGGGCCAGTTGTTGGAGAACGCGTTCAAATATTCACCGGACGGTGGCCTGATCAGGGTCGAGGCTTGGACCGACGGTGACTGGGTGGTGGTGGTAGTGGACGACGAGGGTGTGGGCATAACGCCCACGAGCCGGGAGCGGATCTTCGATCGCTTCGTCCAGGGAGACAGTGGCGACCGCCGCCGGTTCGGCGGTGTCGGCCTCGGGCTCTACATCGTCCGCAGCCTCGCCCGCGCCCAGGGCGGAGAGGTCTCGGCCCATCCCCGTCCCGGAGGCGGCACCCGGATGCGGCTGGCGCTGCGCATTGCCGACACGCCGGGCGCCCTTACCTGACCGACACGCACTCCCGGTAACAGGCCGGTAACGGATGAGCTGATCTATTGTCGAATGTGCACAAGCTGTAATTGCCGCTCGGTTTCTAAGACCAACTAACGGGGCATTTCGGTCGTACTGGGGTGTGGTTCCTCAGGGGGAACAGGGATACGGGGAGGTGAGTGCGTCGAGCGTCGTTCTGTTGCCGTATGCACCGTCCAGCGTCGCTGTCGCACGCCAACGCCTCTGCTCTGACCTGCAGGAATGGGGGGTCTACGAGACCGCTATCGACGACGCGGTCCTCGTGGTGAGCGAGCTGCTGAGCAACGCGCTCAGGCACGCGCATCCGTTGCCGTCCGGTCAGATCAGAGTGGCATGGCGCTGGGCCGACGAGCACGTGGAAGTAGCGGTGAGTGACGGCGGTGCCGCCACGGAACCGAGGGCGGGGCGCCCGACACTCTCCTCTCTGGGGGGCCGGGGGCTCGGCATCGTCGAATATCTGGCCACCAGCTGGGGGGTCAGGCACGAAGGGGAGATCACCACGGTCTGGGCGGTCGTCACGGCGGCCGACACCGTGGGTAACGGAAAGGTCTCCGTCCCCGAACCCGCCTTGCGCGAGTGCGGGTAGGGCGCGTCCCGCCTCACGGGGAAAATGAGGCGGGGCACGACCGGCCATTTCTTTGCCGACGGCGCCGACTTCACCGGTGCCCGGCCTTCGTCATCACCCTCGGTGACGACCCACGGATCACACCGCCGCGGACGCGGCGCGGTACAGCACCGCCCGCTCGGCCGCGGTCCACGCCGTCGTGACCAGCAGATAGATCCCCGCCGCGAGCGGAAGCACGGCCGCGGCCAGGACCGTCATGAACGGCAGCAGCGGCATCACCCGGCGCAGCATCCCGGAGCCGGGACCCTCGACCGGCGTCAGCCGCATCCGCCGCGAGGTGACGGCCGCGACGGCCGCCAGCAGCAGGAAGAGGCAGGCGAAGACCAGCGTCGGCCCGCTGATCAGCCCGAACCCGGCGACAGTCCCGGCGAGGTGCTGGCCGAGCTGTACGCCGAACAGACCGTGGGTGAGCAGCGCGTTCGCGTGGCCCGCGATCGTCGGGGAGACGAAGACCCGGTAGACGACCATGAGGACCGGCAACTGCGCCAGGGCGGGCAGGAAGCCGCCGAAGGGTGAGACCCCCTCCGCGGTGTACAGGGCGCTCGTCTCCTTGTAGAGCCGCGCGGGGTCCTTCCCGTGCCGCCTACGCAGTTCGGCGAGCTTCGGTGCCAGCGCCGCCTGGGCCCTGGCGCCCCTGGCCTGCATGACGCCGAACGGCAGGAGCACCAACCTGACGCAGACGGTGAAGACGACGATGGCCAGGGCGGCCGAGCCCAGGGGCTGGGCGAGGAGGTCGATGAGGTGGGCGGTGAACCCGATGACGGAGTCGAACATGAACAGAGCCCTTCTGACTGGGATCCCCGCGACAGGCAGGGAGGGAAACAGCACAGAAGGCGCCCGCGCTCCGGACGTCTGTTACGCGGGCGCCGGGCCCGCTGAGGGTGCTCTCGGCCGGGACATCCCGGCTCGGTCGGGGTCGCGCTGGCGGACGAACACGAGTCGTCCCGCCCTCTCCCGCATGGAGAGGGTGAAGTGCCCGCCCGGCTCGGCGGCGACGGGGACCCCGCGCAGGGCCCAGGCGAGCAGGAACACGCCAAGACCGATGACGGCGGCCGCCGTCACGGCGCCGCCGCCACCGTCGAGGAGCCAGGCGAGCAGCAGGGTCACTTGGACGACTTGCTCACGATCGTGACCGCGGCGACCACGATGAGGGCCACAACGCCCAGCACGAGGACGAACTTCAGCAGCCCGAACAGGGCCGGGATGACGATCGCGAAGACCAGGTAGAGCGCGAGAAGGGCGCCCACGACGCCCAGGACGGTACGAACCATGCCAGCAACCGTATGTTCCACGAAGGTCGGACGTGCGTGGCGAACCATAACGATCTCATCCTTACGGAGTGGTGACGGAGTGTGGCGATCATGGGGAACGGGCCTACGGTGTAACCATGAGCGCGCGGATTCTGGTGGTCGAGGACGATCCGACGGTCGCCGAGGTCGTGGCCCGCTACCTGGAACGTGACGGCCACCAGGTCGAGTGCGTCGACGACGGCGCCGAGGCGCTCAGACGCGCGCTGGCCAGCCCACCTGACCTGCTCGTCCTCGACCTGATGCTGCCCAGGATGGACGGCCTGCAGGTCTGCAGGAAGCTCAGGGAACGCTGGCCGGTCCCGGTCATCATGCTGACCGCGCTCGGTGAGGAGATCGACCGGGTCGTCGGCCTTGAGACCGGTGCCGACGACTACGTCACCAAGCCCTTCAGCCCGAGGGAGCTGGCCCTGCGGGTGCAGTCCGTGCTGCGCAGGGCCCGCGGCGCCACCGCCCCCTCCGGCACCGGCGTGCTCAGGGACGGCGACCTGACGGTCGACGTCGGCGCCCACGAGGTACGGCTCGGCGACCGGGAGATCACGTTGACCGCCCGTGAGTTCGACCTCCTGGCCCACCTGATGCGCAACCCCCGCCAGGCGTTCAGCCGTACGGCCCTGCTCGACCAGGTCTGGGGCTGGTCCTTCGGCGACTCCTCGACGGTGACCGTGCACGTGCGCAGGCTCAGGGAGAAGGTCGAGCCCGACCCGACCGCGCCGAGGCGCATCGTCACGGTGTGGGGGGTCGGCTACCGCTACGAGCCCTCGGACGTGCCGTGATCCCCGAGATGCTGGAGATCGTCGCCGTCACCGCGGGCCTCGGCCTGCTGGTCGCGCTGACCGGCCTCGGCGTGATGCGGCTGCTGCGCGAGCGGTCGATCGGCGTGATGCTCGCGGTGGTCGCCGTGGTGAGCGTCGTCGCGACGGTCGGCGGCGTGGTGGCCATCACGCTGAAGATGATCATCGCGGGCGGTTCCCGGGACATCGTGCTCAGCGTGGTCGCGGTCGGCGGGCTGGTCGGCCTCGGCGTCGCGACTGTGCTCGCCCGCCGGGTCGTCGCGGCCAGCAGGAAGCTCGTCGACGCCGTGCACGCCGTACCGCCGACCGGGGAGTTCACCCCGCCGCGTGGCCTGCCCGCCGAGCTGGACACCATCGCCATGACCCTCGAAGAGGCCTACGAGCGGCTGCGCCTCGGCCACGAGCGGGAACGCGCGCTGGAGAGCGCCCGCCGCGAGCTGGTCGCCTGGGTCAGCCACGACCTGCGCACCCCGCTGGCCGGCATGCGCGCCATGGCCGAGGCCCTTGAGGACGGCGTCGTCTCCGACCCCGAGACGGTTGGCCGCTACCACACCCAGATCCGTCTGGAGGTGGACCGGCTCGCGGGCATGGTCGGCGACCTGTTCGAACTGTCCAGGATCCACGCGGGCGCCCTGCGCCTGTCCAGGAGCAGGATCGGCCTCGGTGACCTGGTCGCCGACGCCCTGGCCGGGGCCGAGCCGCTCGCCAGGGCCAAGGGGGTACGGCTCGCCGCGCAGGCCGAGCGGGTCGTCCCGGTCGAGGCGGACGCGGGGGAGCTGTCCAGGGCGCTACGCAACCTGGTGGACAACGCCATCAGGCACACCCCGCACGACGGCACCGTCTGGGTGCGGGCGAGCGCCGAGGAGGGTACGGCCTGCCTGTCGGTGGCCGACTGCTGCGGCGGCATCCCGGCCGAGGACCTTCCCCGCGTGTTCGACGTGGCCTTCCGCGGGGAGGCGGCCAGGACGCCCGTCACGGACGGCGCGGGGGCGGGGCTCGGGCTGGCCATCGCCCGGGGCATCGTCGAGGCTCACGAGGGAACCATCGACGTCGTCAACGCCGGACCGGGCTGCCGTTTCGAGATCCGCCTGCCGCTGCGTCACCCCGTGGCGTAGGGGTGGGTGCCTCCCGGCGGCGCGTCGTCGGGGTCGAGCTCGATCGGCAGCAGGCCACGGGGGTCCGGCTCGACACGCTGGTAGGAGAGAGGTGTCCTCGGGCTGTCGAAGGACTCGGAGATGGCGCGGAACGTCGGGCACGGCCAGCGCCACATGCAGCTTCGGCAGCGCAGGATCGGGTTGGCGGTGTCGCTGGTGATGCCGCCCGCGTCACGTGGCTGGTGCAGGTCGAGCAGCCGGACGCCCAGGGCCGCGAAGCCGAGCAGCTCCTCACGTGCGCCTTCGAGGAAGTCGAGGTCCGCGCTCGCCAGGCGGGTTCTGATCGGGACGTATCCCTCACGGTTCACCAGGCCACGCAGCGAGTTGGCGGCGTCGTGCCACGAGGTCGCCTTCTCGGTGCGGGTGACCATGGCCTCCAGGTGCTCGCGGAGGCGTTGTCGCTGAGGATCCTCAGGAAGGTCGGTGTTCATAGATGCGTTCGAGCCCGTTTCTACTCAACGGCCGCCACTGACGTAGCGCAGGACGGTCGGGAGGTTCCCGGGTCTCCCCCCTTTCCGGCTAAGCCGGTGTCGCTCTGGGTCAAGTTTTGCGCACTCAGAGTTTTCATGGGGCCTAAACGGGGGACAAAGGGCCGACGACTCGGGTCGCGTGGCGGAAACGTGACCGGTTGCCTTTGCGCCGCTAGTGTGCCCGCTGTGGAGCTAAAAGTCTCAACTCGATCACATGCCGGGCACACCGTCATGGCCATAATTGGCGAAATCGACCTGTATACCGCGCCTGGCCTGCAGGCCGAGTTCACTCGGCTGCTCCAGGAGAGCCCGGCCACCCACGTGGTCATCGACATGTCCGGCGTGGAGTTCTGCGACTCCACCGGGATGAACGTGCTGCTTTCCGCGCTCAAGCGACTACGTGAACGCGGCGGCACTCTGGAGCTGGCCGCGCCGCGACCGGCCGTCCGCAAGATTCTCCAGGTCACCGGCCTCGACTCGGTCTTCACCGTGTACGAGGCGATGCCCGACAAGCTGCTGTCGGCGAAGCGACAAGCATGACCGGGACAGCGGTGATCATCCCGGCCAAGGACGAGGCCGACCGCATCGGCGCGACCGTGGCCGCGGCCCTGGAACTGGCCGGGGTGGACCTCGTCATGGTCGTCGACGACGGTTCGACCGACCAGACAGGCCGGGTGGCCAAGGCCGCGGGAGCCCGGGTCATCCGGCACAGCAGGAATCGCGGCAAGGCCGCCGCCATGGAGAGCGGCGCCGAGGCCGTACGACTGCTCGACGGTGAGTCCCCCCGCCACCTGCTCTTCCTCGACGCTGATCTGGGGGAGACGGCACGCGCGGCCGATCCGCTGATCAAGCCGGTCACGGCGGGCGAGGCGGACATGACCATCGCGGTCTTCGTCACCCGGGTGAAGCTCGGCGGCCACGGGCTCGTGGTGAACCTCGCCAGGCGGGGCATCGAACGCGCCACGGGCTGGACGCCCGCCCAGCCGCTCAACGGCCAGCGCTGCCTGACCAGGGCCGCCTTCGAGGCCGCCCGCCCGCTGGCCAGGGGGTTCGGCGTCGAGACGGCGCTGACGATCGACCTGGTCCGCAAGGGGTTCCGGGTGCGCGAGGTCGAGGTCGAGATGGCGCACCGGGCCACCGGCACCGACTGGAAGGCACAGCTCCACCGGGCGAAGCAGTTCCGTGACGTCGCCTGGGCCCTCCTGGTCCGGGGACAGGTCCGGGGATAACCGGCGCACCGGCCGGGGCACCGGTCCGGGTGTGCTGGAATTTGCGGGTGACCCAGGACGCGACGGTTGCCGACGACACACGGGTTCCCGCGCGGGGCACGCCGCGGGCGCTCGACGTCGCCGCTTTCGCCGTGCTCGGGCTCTCCGCCGGACTGACGGTCCTGATCGGGCTGCTCGGTCCCTCCGTCATGGTCCCCGACCTGGCCGGGCCCGCCTGGCAGCCGCCGTACTCACTGGGGGTACGGCCGGACGCCCACCTGGTGATCGGCATGGCCGCGGCGGCGATCCTGCTGGGGGGCGTGGGTCTCCTCGGTGCCCTGCGGGCCAGGTGGCGGCCTGATCCACGGCTGCTGGCCGGGCTCGGCTGTGCGGTCGTGGCGCTGCTGGCCTTCCTGCCGCCCTCGGGGTCGGCCGACCATCTCAACTACGCCGCCTACGGCCGGTTGGTGACGCTCGGCCACAACCCCTACGAGACGGCTCCCTCGGCGCTGCCCACTGACCCTGTGCTCGGCGCCGTCGAGGAGTGGACGGGCGTGACCAGCGTCTACGGGCCGGTGGCGACGGCCGTACAGGCGCTGGCGAGTCTGGCCGGGGGAGAGTCGGTCAGGCTGACCGTCTTCGTGATGGCGCTGGTCAACGCCCTCGCCTTCGCGGGTACGGCGCTGCTGCTCGACCGTTTCACCAGGGGGGACGCCGACCTGCGGGCCAGGGCGGCGCTGCTGTGGGCGGCGAACCCGCTGATGATCTACCACCTGGGCGCGGGGACGCACGTGGACACCCTGGCCGTGGCCTGCATGGTGGCCGCGCTCATGGCCAGGGGGGCGGCCTCGGGGGTGCTGCTCGGGGTGGGGATCGGGGTGAAGCTCAACGCCGGGCTCGTCGCGCTCGGCCCCGCCTGGGAACTGCGTCGCCGTCCCGGCAGGCTCGCCGTCGTCGCGGGCACCGCCACGGCGACGGTGCTGGCGATCTACGCGGTCGCGGGGCCGCACGTGCTCGACCAGGTCGGCGCGGCCAGCAGGAAGGTCTCCCTCGGCACGCCGTGGCAGCTCGTCAAGACGGGGCTCCAGGAGGCGTTCGGGCCCGGCGCCTACTCGGCCTGGACCCAGGTGGGCTCGCTGGCGCTGCTCGTCCTGCTGGCCTGGCTGCTCCTGCGGGCCGCGCCGGAGCACTCGGCGCCCGGGGTCGCCGTGGCCATCGTGGTCGCCTGGCTGTTCGCCGCGACCTACGCGCTGCCGTGGTACGACGGGCTTGCCTTCGCCCTGCTGGCCATGGTCGCCTGGCCCGCCCTCGAAGGGTTCCTGATCGCCAGGGTCGTCATCCTGTCGCTGGGCTACCTGCCCGCGAGGGAGGCGCTGCGCCCCGACGACATGCTCTGGCTGCAGACCGTCGTCAGGCAGCAGGTGGTGCCGTGGTCCCTGCTGGCGTTGACGCTCGCGCTGGCGTGGTGGTCGGCGAGGTCCGCAGCGCGCGCACGCAGGCGGTCAGCGTCAGCGGCACCGCGACCGTGAGCGCCATCGCCGGGATCGCGATGCCCGAGTCGTTCATCAGGAACCCGACCAGCGCGCACGCCAGCGCGCCGATCAGCCCGGCGCGCAGCGGCGGCGCCGCCGCGTAGGCGCGGGCGAGCGCGGAGGCGCCCCACCGGGAGGGGCGGTCGAGCACCAGGAACAGGAAGGCCAGCGCGACCAGCGACAGCAGGGTCAGCGACCAGTTGCCGACCGTCACTCCGACCATGGCCCCGAACTTGCGGCCGACGACCGTCCACGCTTCGCCGTCGATCACCTGCTGCACGAAGGTGCCCAGGTGGGTACGGCGCTCGGCGGGCTTGAGCCAGTCGACGACCGCGATGGCCCCGATGAGCACGGCACCGGCCAGGCCGACGAGGACGAGCCTGAGCGGTGAGACCCGGCCCCCGGCCAGCAGGATCAGGAAGACGGCGACCCCGATGAGGAAGGCGGGCACCCCGCCGAAGTCGGCCCCCCACGCGGGCCAGCCGTCGGCGAACACCGCGAGCCCGCCGTACAGCAGGCAGAACGTGAACGCCAGCGGGCGCCGTCCCCGGGAGATCAGCCAGTGGGCGATGCCCGCCATGGCCAGGATCGTCCCGGCCGAGTAGACCGCGAAGGCGATGTTGCCGAAGCCGTAGAACCGCCCTCCCGTGACGGGTTCGTAGCCGGTGACCGCGTTCACCTGGAGGGACGAACCGGTCATCACATCGCCGAGCAGGGCGAGCGAGGTGATCGAGGCGACCACGGTCAGCGGGCCGAGGACGTTCCGGCGCCACGGCCCGGCCAGGGCGATCCCGGCCACGGCGCCCGCGATGGCGAGGATGGTCACGATGACCGAGGCCATCGGGGCGGGGAACGACCACCACGGCACGAGCTGGGCCAGGAAGGTCGCGACCGGGATGGACCCGCCGACGGTCGCGACGACCCCGGTGGCCGCCAGTGCCCGCGAACCACCCCAGCCACGCCGTACGGCGAAGGCGGCCAGCAGGTAGAACAGCAACTGCGCGCTGACGAAGACCGCGAAGAACGGCCCCTGCACCCGCCGTAGCACCTGGCTGGCCAGATCGGCCTCGGTCAGGCTCCGCACGATCCCTTCCGGGCTCTCTCCGGTTGGTGCCGCGCCGCTCCAGGGGCGGCCGACGGCGCCGTCCGGCAGGCCGAGGCCGAGCAGGGTGAGGGCGGTAGCGGTCAGGTCGGTGTTGGTGACCAGCCCCTCCTGCCTGGTCGAGGTGGCGCCAAGATAGCCGGGACCGTACGGCTCACCGCCCGGCGAAGGGCCGTCGGCGATCGCGACGTGCAGGTGCGCCGAGATCGCGGCGTCCGACAGACCGCCGAGCAGGACCGTGCCGCCCTGGGGGAGCTTGGCGAGCAGCGTGCCGACTCCCCGGTCGGCGGCGGCGACGGCGTCCCGTCTGGCCTGGTCCGGCAGCGCGGCCGGGACCCCGTCGGCGTCCCTGGGACGGGCGAGCCACGCCGCGGTGAGGTCGGGGATCTCCACGACGACCAGTTGGTACGGCGTCAGATCGCCGAGCCCCGCGACGTCCGGTGCATATTTGCCGATATTTCCGGATTTGTCGGCGGCGGCGAGGGCGGCTCCCGGGCCAACAGCCGCGACCTTCCCCCCGGAGTCGACGACCCGCTGACCCAGCAAGCCCAGCACGGGCCGATACGACGTCTTGACCGCGTTGAACGTCACCAGTTCCTGCCAGCCGGGCACGCTCGCCCCGCCGTCCTGGCCGGTCACCGGCTGGGCCGCCGGTGCGCAGGAGTCGCCGGGGGCGCCCGCCCGCTGCCCAGCCGAGACCGTCAGCCAGCCCGCGACCGGGCAGGTGAGACTCCGCGAGGGCGGGGGAACCGCCCTGGTCGACATCGAGGCCGAGGCGCCCCGCTCGACGAGTTGCCACAGGTTCGGCGTCCGCGCCCGGTCGAGATCACCCCACTGGAGACCGGGCACCCCGACCACCACGACCCTGGCGGGCGCCGTCTCAGCGCGGGCCGGGGCCGTACCGGTGAGCAGGAATCCGGCGAGCGCCGGGAACGTCAGCAGGACGGCCAGCGCGGCGCGGACGTGCCCAGCACCGGAACCCATGTGTCTCTCCCCGTCGGCGGCTTGTCCACGCTTCCCCACGCCCACGGTAGCCTGCCTGGTCGTGAGGAATGGCGAGGCGACCGTGGCCGGGCGGCCACCACGACCGGCACCGTGGACGTGGCTGCCCGCCCTGCTGGTCGTGCTGGTCGCGCTCGCCCCGCTGGTGCTCCCGTGGCTGGGCAACGTCGACGACCAGCGCCTTGTCGATCTGGACGTCTACCGTACCGGCGGCCGGGAGCTGCTCGAAGGACGGCCGGTCTACGACTTCGTGACGCCCGCGCCGCAGTTACTGCCGTTCACCTACCCGCCGATCGCGGCGATGCTGGCCACGCCGCTGGCGATGATGTCGTGGCCGCTCGCGCAGTGGGTGTGGACCGCGCTGATCCTCCTGACGCTGGCCGTCACCGTCCGCTACGCCTTCCGGCCCGCCCTGGAGCGGCTCGGCGGGTGGAAGGTGCCGCTGCTCCTGGCGCTGCTGACGGTCGCCTGCGCCTACCTGATGCCGATCAGGGACCAGTTCCGCTTCGGCCAGGTGGACATCCTGCTCGTCGCGCTCTGCCTGGCCGACTGCGTGGCCCGAAGACCGCCGTGGCCGCGTGGCGTGCTGATCGGCCTGGCGACCGCGGTCAAGCTCACTCCCGGCGTCTTCCTGATCTATCTCCTGCTGACCGGCTTCGGCCCCGGCGCCAGGAAGGAGCAGCGCGACGCCTTCCTCATGGCCGCCTTCACCGCCGCGCTGCTGACCGTGCTGCCGTTCCTGGTCATCCCGTCCGACGCCACGGACTTCTGGTTCGGCGCGCTGCTCGACCCCGAACGCCTCGGTGCCAACGCCGCGACCACCAACCAGTCCGTGCGCGGCATGCTCATCCGGCTCTACCTGCCCGACCAGCTCACCTCCCTGCTGTGGCTCGCGCTGGTCGCGGTGATCGCCTGGTACGGCTTCCGCCACGCCCGCAGGGCCATGCTCGACGGGCACCCGACGACGGCGGTCGCCCTGGTCGGGCTGATGGCCGTGCTGTTGTCGCCGGTCGCCTGGATCCACCACCTGGCCTGGGTGGTCGTGGTCCTCGGCGCGCTGGTCGGTGACGGCCGTGATCCGGTGCGCGTCCGCGTCGCCGCGGGGGTCTGGCTGTACTACGTGCTGCCCATCCCGTGGTGGGGGGTGACGATCAAGGCGGCGGAGATTCCCGTCCTCAGCCCCGTGGTCGGCAAGATCGTGCAGAACGGCTTCGGCCTCGGCGCGCTCGTCCTGGTCTGGCTGCTCGCGGTGTGGCTGCCCCGCCGCCGAGCGACTTTTCCGGCTTTTTCGGGTTTTCCGGTGGTGTGACCCGTCCGGATGCGCGCTTCCGGGCGCGGTTTCCGGCGGGCGGCGGATAGCCTGGGGTCATGCCCAGACTCGCCTACCTGGGACCGGAGGGCACCTTCACCGAGGAGGCCCTGCGGACCCTGGCCCCGGACGCCGAGCGCCTGCCCTGCGCCAACGTCAGCGCCGCGCTCGACGCGGCCCGCCAGGGCGAGGCCGACGGTGCCGTCGTCCCCCTGGAGAACTCCCTCGAAGGCGGCATAACCACCACCCTGGACGAGCTGGCCTGGGGCAGGCAACTGCTCATCGTCGCCGAACTGCTGCTGCCCGTCGAGTTCTCCCTTCTGGTACGGCCCGGCACCCGCATGCGCGACATCAAGCGGGTCTTCACCCACCCGGCGGCCATCACCCAGTGCCGTGGCTTCACCGCCCGCGAGCTGCCCGAGGCCGTGGTCGTCGCCGCCCCCTCGACCGCGGCCGCCGCCCAGGAGGTCGCCCTGCCCGGCTCGCCGTACGACGCGGCGATCGCGGCACGCATCGCGGGCGACAACTACGGGCTGGTCGAGCTGGTGGCCAACGTGGGCGACCGCTCCGACACGGTGACCAGGTTCGTCAGGGTCGCGCGCCCGGGGCCGCTGCCCGCGCCGACCGGCGCCGACCGCACCTCCCTGGTGGCCTTCCTCTCCGACGACCACCCGGGTGCGCTGCTGGAGATGCTCACCGAGTTCTCGGTGCGCGGGGTCAACCTGACCCGCATCGAGTCACGGCCCACCGGAGACGGCATCGGCCGCTACTTCTTCCACTTCGACCTTGAGGGCCACGTGTCCGATGCCAGGGTCGGGGAGGCGGTCTCCGGGCTGCACCGCGTCAGCTCCGAGGTGCGCTTCCTGGGCAGCTACCCCCGCGCGGACGGCCTGACGCCCCAGGTCAAGAGGGGCACCTCCGACTCCGACTTCGCCGAGGCCGCGAGCTGGCTGGCCCGGATCAGGGCGGGACAGGTCTAAGACAGACCTAAGGCGGGCTTAATAGGCGCGCAGGCCGCGGTGTGACGTCGGTAGCCTTGTGCTGTGATTGACCTGCGTACCCTTCGTGAGGATCCCGACCGGCTACGGGCGTCGCAGCGTGCCCGCGGTGAGGACGACGCCGTCGTCGAGACGCTGCTCGACCTGGACGAGCGCAGGCGCGGCGCGCTGAGTCGCTTCGAGTCGCTGCGCGCCGAGCAGAAGAGCATCGGCAAGTCGGTCTCCCGCGCCTCCGGCGAGGAGAAGGCCGCGCTGCTCGACCGGGCCAAGGAGCTCGCCACGCAGGTCAAGTCGGCCGAGTCCGAGGCGGAGAAGCTCGCGGGCGAGCTGGAAGAGCTGATCCAGACGGTGCCGAACATCGTCGAGGAGGGCGCCCCCCACGGTGGTGAGGACGACTACGTCGTGATCGAGGAGGTCGGCGAGAAGCCGGTCTTCGACTTCGAGCCGCGCGACCACCTCGAACTGGGCGAACTGCTCGGCGCGATCGACATGGAGCGCGGCGCCAAGGTCTCGGGATCGAGGTTCTTCTTCCTGAAGGGCGCGGGCGCCCGCCTGCAGCTCGGCCTGCTCAACATGGCCATGCAGCAGGCGGTCGAGGCGGGGTTCATCCCGATGATCCCGCCGGTCCTGGTCAAGCCCGAGTCGATGCAGGGCACCGGCTTCCTCGGCGCCCACGCCAGCGAGGTCTACCGCCTGCCCGAGGAGGACCTGTTCCTGGTCGGCACCAGCGAGGTGCCGATGGCGGCCTACCACGCCGACGAGATCCTCGACGGCGCCGAGCTGCCCTACCGCTACGCCGGATGGTCGTCCTGCTTCCGCAGGGAGGCCGGCTCCTACGGCAAGGACACCAGGGGCATCATCCGCGTCCACCAGTTCGACAAGGTCGAGATGTTCTCCTACTGCCGTCCCGAGGACGCCGCGGAGGAGCACCAGCGCCTGCTGGCCTGGGAGAAGGAGATGCTCGCCAAGATCGAGGTGCCCTACCGCATCATCGACACCGCGGCGGGCGACCTCGGGACGAGCGCGGCGCGCAAGTTCGACTGCGAGGCGTGGGTGCCGAGCCAGGGCCGCTACCGCGAGCTCACCTCGACCTCCAACTGCACCGAGTTCCAGGCCCGCCGCCTGGCCGTACGGTTCCGTGACAAGGACGGCAAGCCCCGGCACGTGGCCACGCTGAACGGGACCCTGGCCACCACCCGGTGGATCGTCGCCATCCTGGAGAACCACCAGCGGGCCGACGGCTCGGTCGAGGTTCCCCGGGCGCTGCGTCCCTTCGTGGGGCTCGACGTCCTCGAACCGGTCAAGGTCAGGTAGCCGCCTCGCTTGAAAGGCCTCTCGCCGCTTCTGCGGCGGGGGGCCTTCTTTGATCCCCACCCGGGGTCTTCCGGAGGCTCTGGAGGGCCTTCAGGGCTTCCGACGGCGCCTTGACGGGCCGTGACGGGAAAGGCGGAAGGTCCGGAAAAGGAGAAAGGCGGAGTTCGCGTTAAGCGAACCCCGCCTTACCTCCTTACAGAGGTCTATGGTCAGACGGCGCGGACCTGCGAGGCCTGCGGACCCTTCTGGCCCTGCGTGATCTCGAACTCGACTCGCTGGCCGTCCTCCAGGCTGCGGTAGCCGCTGCCCTGGATCTCGGAGAAGTGCACGAACACGTCCGGTGCACCGCCGTCCGGTGCGATGAAGCCGAAGCCCTTTTCAGCGTTGAACCACTTGACGGTTCCCTGAGCCATTAAAGCTCTCCCTCAGGATTTGAAACTTTGGGATTCACACCTCATGAACCCCCTGTGTCGTACAGCGGGCCCCGGGGTGGTTCAGTCAAACTGGCTTTCACAACGGGATTCAGCTAATACAACGCCATCACATCTAACACTATCCGGCGCGGTCGTGTTCCCGCCACGAGGAAGATTCCTCGGAGGCGATCCCAGAGGCGGCGCCCATCCTGGGACGGTGCAGACTGGAGCCTGTTATGGGAAGTCCCAGGCTCGTCGCAACCGACCTCGACGGCACCGCCCTGCGCTCCGACGGCACCGTCTCACCCCGCACCGCAGCGGCCTTCGCGCTCGTCGAGAGCGCCGGGGCCACCCTGGTCTTCGTGACGGGGCGTCCGCCCAGGTGGATGCGTCCGATCGCGGCAGCCGTACGGCATCGGGGGCTGGCCATATGTGCCAACGGCGCGCTTGTCTACGACCTGCACACTGAACAGATCGTGAAATCTCACCTTATCGACCCGGATGTCCTTGAAGAGGTGGTGAGTCGGCTCAGGGAGAAGATCCCGGGGCTCGCGTTCTCGGTGGAATACGAGGGCGGGTTCGCCCGCGAATCCGGCTTCCTTCTCGACAGCCTGGACCGCGTGGCGGGACTGACCGGCGCCAGGACGAACGCGCTCACCGCTCTGCCCTGCGCGAAACTCCTGGCACTGCATCCGGGAATGGACCCGGACGCCCTCCAGGACAACGTGTGCGAACTGGTCGGCCACCTGGTCACGCCCACCCACTCAAGCGGCCGCGCCATGATCGAGATGAGCGCCCACGGTGTGACGAAGGCCTCCGCCCTGGCCGCCCTCGCCGAGGGACGCGCCGTCACCCCGGCCGAGGTCGTCGCCTTCGGGGACATGCCCAACGACCTGCCGATGCTGCGCTGGGCCGGGACGTCGTACGCCGTCGCCAACGCCCACGGGGAGGTGCTGGCCGCGGTCGATCACGTGACCGCGGCCAACGATGACGACGGGGTCGCCGAGATCCTCGAAACCCTCTACGGGGGTTACAGGTAGGGGCCCGAGCTGCTCTGCTGGTGGGGGCCGTCCTGCTGCTGCGTCAGGGAGACCCCACCGGGCAGCGCCCTGCGCATGTTCTCCAACTGGGCGCGGGCCGCCATCTGCTGGGCGAAGAGCGTCGTCTGGATGCCGTGGAACAGACCTTCGAGCCAGCCGACCAACTGCGCGTGCGCGACCCGCAGCTCGGCGTCGCTCGGCGGTGTGCCGTTGCCGTCGTCGGTGAAGGGAAGCGACAGCCGTTCCAGCTCGTCGACCAGCTCGGGCGCGAGACCGTCCTCAAGCTCCTTGATGGAGCTCTGGTGGATCTCCTTGAGTCGCTTACGACTGGCCTCGTCCAGCGGAGCCGCCCTGACCTCTTCGAGGAGCTGCCGGATCATGCTGCCGATGCGCATTACCTTCGCGGGCTGCTCGACCAGGTCGGCGACAGAGCGACCTTCGCCTTCCTCCTCGGTCTGGAGCCCCTGCGGGCCCACGACCACAACATGGGGAGTGCTCTCCTCAGCGTTCATAGTCCTCAACCTACTAGCAGGATTTTCCCGACGTGCTCTCCGGATTCGAGGAGCCGGTGAGCCTCGGCGGCCTCACTCATCGGCACCCGGGAGTGGATGACCGGACGGACGACCCCCGCGTCCACCAGCGGCCAGACGTTCTCCACGACGCCACGCACGATGACCCCCTTCTCGTCGACGGGTCGCGCGCGTAGCGTGGTGCCGTGCACCGAGGCTCGCCTGGTGAGGAGCGCCCCCAGGTCAAGCTCCCCCCTGGAGCCTCCCTGCATCCCTATCACAACCAGCCTGCCGCCGGTCTTCAGGGCCCTGACGTTCCTCATGAGGTACGGCCCGCCGACGATGTCGAGGATGACATCCGCCTGGACCCTCTCCGAGAAGTCACCCTCGTGATAGTTGATCCCCTCGTCGGCACCGAGTTCGAGGCAGCGGGCGATCTTCTCCGCCGACCCCGCGGTGACCACGACCCGCGACCCGAACGCCTTGGCGAGCTGTACGGCCAGCGTGCCGATCCCGCTGGCGCCGCCGTGGACGAGAAGCGTCTCGCCCCTGCGCAGCCGCGCGGTCATGAACACGTTGGACCACACCGTGCACGCGACCTCGGGCAGCGCCGCCGCCTCGACCAGGTCGACCCCCTCGGGCACCCGCATCACCTGCTGCCACGGCACGGCAACCCGCTCGGCGTAACCGCCCCCGCTCAGCAGGGCGCACACCCGGTCACCGGCCCTGAACCCCTCGACGTCCGCGCCGACCTCGGCGACCACCCCGGAACACTCAAGCCCGGGGTACGGCGAGGCCCCCGGAGGCGGGGCGTAGTGCCCACGTCGTTGCAGGATGTCGGCCCGGTTGACCGCGGAGGCGGCCACGTCGACCAGGACGTCGCCCGGACCGAGCTGGGGATCGGGGACCTCCCGCCACCTCAGCTCTTCCGGTCCACCGGGTTTATCGATCACGATGGCGTGCATGTCTCCAACGCTATCCGCTGGGGATCAACTTGGTGGTTGCCCGCATTGACAAGAACACAGGGCGTTAACCTGCTATGTGTTTGCTGCCCTCTTTACGCCCATCCCGAGGGGGAACACGGTGGCAAGGCACGATCGTGAGGAATCTCTCGAGGAACAGCTTGCCTGGCTCGACGCTATCAAGGAACAGGAGGAGGCGCCCCCCATCGCGGCGAAGAGCGGCGCGCTGGACGACGCCGTCATCTCGCCCTACCCCAAGGACCCCTGGGGCTCGGTTCCCGCCGAGCCGGACACGGCGTCCTCGTCGCTGTTCCGTACGGTCGCCGACCCCTCGAACCACCTGGTGAGCAGTCTTGCCGGCACCTTCGCCGCTCCTGTCGAGGACGCGGACGCGGCCGAGTGGAGGGAGGCGGGCGCCTTCAGTGTGCCCCCGCCCCCGCCGGTCCCGAGCCGTGACGACGAGGCCTTCCTCGCCCCCCTGAAACCGCTGCCCCGCCAGGAGGACACGCCCGCCCATCATAAGGGCACCCGCCCTATGGATGATCATGAGGCGGGCAGCGGATCTTCTGGGGCTCGTTCCGGTGGCTCTTTAGGGGCTTCGGCATCGGGTGCTCCGGTGGCCGATTCTCCTGGCGGCCAGGAAGCGCCTTTCCCCGGTTCTCCACCCGAGCAGGAAGCGCCTTTCCCCGCCGGTTCTCCTGCCGAGCAGGGGACTTTCCCCGGCCGTGGCTCTTCGGCCGGTCAGGAGGCTCCTACCGCCTTCACCGAAGGTCCGGTGGGCGGTTCCCCGTCCGTTCAAGGGACGTCCGGCGGTTTCTCCGACGGCCCGGTGGGCGGTTCCGCGCCCGGAATCTCGGCCAGTCAGGGTACGGCCACCGACCCCGGCTTCCACGTTCTTTCCGCCCCCGCGGATCCGGGCGGTTCAGTGGCCCCCGATTCCCCTCCGGACGCTCCTTCTTCGGGTTCGGGGGGTTCACCGGAGCCTTCCGGCGGCCCGGCGGCGGGTCAGGGCTCCGGCCCCCTCAGCGCTCCGGTGGCCGTCTCCGAAACCCTGGCCGACCAGGGATCGTCGACCGACCCCGGTTTTCCCGCTCTCGCTGACCCCTCGGCCGACCAGGGGAGCCCCGCTTCCAGGAACGCGTCGAGCGGGTCCGAGCCCCCTGAGCCGTCGGAGGACGCGTTCGAGCAGGCCCACCGGCCGCTCGACGCTTCGCAGACCTTTCCCCTGGTCGGTCACGACGTCCTGGGCGAGCCCGCTCCCGGCTCCCGGGGACTCGAACCCTTCACGCCGTCGGCCCGCAGGCAGGACGCCTTCCCCCTCGGTGCCTCAGCCGCTTCGGAAGGCTCCCGGCCCACCGGAGACGACCAGGACCGGTTCACCTTCGGCGGAGAGCCGTCCCGCAGCGCTGATCCCTCACGCTCTGACGCCTCACGCCCTGATGCTTCGCGTGCCGGTTCCTCACACGTGGATCCTTCGCGCGCGGATTCCTCACGTGAGGATTTCTCGCGCGCGGATGAGGAGCGGGCCGTACCCGAGGAACGTCCGGCCTCCACCGGTGAGGCGCCCGAGGGTGACAGATCGCCTCAGGCGACGGTGAGTGACGCGTTGCGGCAGGCGGCCGGGGGAGGCGCGCTGGGGCAGTCCCCCCAGACCGGTGCCTTCGGTCGAGACTGGGGCAGGGCGTTCACCCCCGCGACCTCCGCGTTCGACTCCGTCGAGACACCTCCCCAGGGCACGCCTGAGGAGTCCTTCCCTGAGGAACCGCCCGCCCAGGAGGCGGCGTCGTTCCGGGACGTGTCGTTCTCCCGGGAGGCGCTGTTCGCCCAGGGGGAGCCCACTTTGAGGGACCTGTCCTTCCCCCAGCCCACCGCCCCCCAGGAGTCCCCGGCCTTCCAGGAGACGCCCTCTCGGGGAGTTCCGTCCGTCCCCGAACGCGACCCCGGCGCACCCCGCCAGGAAACGGCCGAACCGGTGCGGGAGCCGTACCAGGCGAGACGTCGTCACTCGGCACCGCCGCCGGCTTTCAGCGCGCCGTCCAGGCAGCCGGCGGGTTCCAGACCCTCGGCTGACAGCCTGGATCCCGACTCGCTGCTCAGGGGACGCCGCAACGCGCCCTCCGGTGGCTGGCGCAGGCTGGTCTACCGGGCGTCGGCCGGGCTGATCAAGCCAGGTGAGTCGCCCGAGGTACGGCGTCGCCGCGAGCTCGTCACCCGTGCCCGCACTCCTGTGGCCACCGGCCATCACCGCGTCGCCGTACTGAGCCTGAAGGGTGGTGTCGGCAAGACCACGACCACGGTCGGCCTCGGCGCCACCCTCGCCCAGTCGCGCGGTGACAGGGTCATCGCGGTCGACGCCAACCCCGACCGCGGCACCCTGTCGGACAAGGTGGAGCTTGAGACCTCCGCCACGGTCCGTGACCTGCTGAACGAGCGTAAGCAGATCAAGCGCTATGTGGACGTCAGGGCCTTCACCTCGCAGGCGCCGTCCCGGCTGGAGATCCTCGCCTCCGACCGTGACCCGTCGGTGTCCGAGGCGTTCAGTTCCTCCGACTACCAGTCGGTAGCGCAGGTCCTGGAGAACTTCTACTCGATCTGCATCACCGACTGCGGTACGGGCCTGCTCCACTCGGCCATGTCCGGTGTCCTCGGCCTGGCCGACCAGCTCGTCCTGGTGAGTTCCCCGTCCGTCGACGGCGCCCGCGCCGCCTCGGCGACCCTCGACTGGCTTGAGGCCCACCACTACGAGGAACTGGTCCGCTCGGCCACGGTCGTGCTGTGCAGCGTCCGCCCCAGGTCGAAGTCGACCGTGGACCTCGACCGCCTTGAGGCCCACTTCGCGGCCCGCTGCCGAGCCGTGATCCGCGTCCCCTACGACCCCCACCTGGAGGAGGGCGCCGAGATCGAGCTGGACAGACTCCAGCCCTCCACCCGCGACGCCTACCTCCGCCTGGCCGCCTCCGTGGGAGACGGCTTCGCCATCCCCCAACAACCCTGACCCGGCCCGTACGGCGAGCACCCAGACTGCTGGGTGCTCGCCCGTCCAGGGCACGCCCGGACCAGTGAGAGACTAAAGTGCAATCTGACGCGTTCTCGACGCGTCACCCAGGAGAGCTCGCCTAGTGGACGATGGCGGCGGTCTTGAAAACCGCTAGGGCTGGTGACAGTCCTCGTGGGTTCGAATCCCACGCTCTCCGCTTCGCTTGAGAAACGGCGCCTGACCAGGTCTGACGGCTTGGTGGGGCGCCGTTGGTCGTTTAGGGGCTGCGCAGCCGTACGCCACCCTGGGCACCTCTAGGTCGGTGGTCGCGGAATATACGCGGAATGATGTTGGTCACGTTTCCCCAGGTCGAGCCCGCAAAACGAAGGGGCCCCGCGCCAAACGGGACCTCTTGAGCATAAGTGTGATCATGTGGTGAGCGCGTCGTCTATCCGCCGGTTTGACAACCTCCATACCCCCGTCGATGCACTTGGCGTAGACCTTGAGCAGCACGTCCACCCCGTGTCCCACCCACTCGGCCATCTCGGGAGCGGCCACACCCGCGTTGAGCCAGAATGACACGGTCGCGTGGCGCAGATCGTACAGAGTGGGATACCCACTGTTGGGGAGTCAACGTCAGGAGCCGGGCCGTCTTCCATGCCTCTCAGTACGTCCCAACGTGGGTCACACCCCACGCGAGGTCCGAGCACTGCAGAGGTCATCCGAGGGCATCGGCTTTCTGTCGTTGGTAGCCGTCATGATGGTGACGTGACAGAAGCGCTGTTCCACAGCTACCGGCTCCCCGACACCCTCAGGACCACCTCTGAGAAGGTCCGCAACCGCATAGCCAATTGGGAGATCGACGCCTTCCTCAAAGCCTCGGAACATGATCTGATCGAGACACTGGTGAGTGAAGGGACTGTGGACTGCCCGCGTCTTCTCCGAGACCAGGCCTGGATGCTGGACATAGCCGAGACAGACGAGGAACATCGTTCCTTCGGTGAGACGGTCGTCCGTGGAGTCCCTATGCTCACCCTGGTCGTTCCCTTCACAGGGGAGGCTGAGGTCTTTTGGTGCCAGCCGTCGGTATGGACGAGTGTCCTGCCACGAGTTGCTTCCCTCGGGACCACGGAGCTACGAGTCACCGTGGCTGGCAACTTCACTGACGCTGCTCAAGCGCAGATCCAGTTTGAGAGAGAGCTGGATCTAATCGATACATACCTAGAATGGTGCAGGCAGGACATCGATCAGCACAATGAGGGGCTGCGATCGGCGGTATCGGGATGGGTCTCCGCCCGCAGGCAGCAACTGCTGGCAATGCGCAACCTTCAGGCCGAGATCGGTTTCCCGATCCGGCGGCGGCCAGATGCCGATACCTACAGCGTTCCGGTCACCCGAAAGACGATCGCGCCCAGAAGGCCTCCAGCAAGCGGGAACGAGCCTTTCGCACCTGAGCCGGTACTAGCTGAAACTGACTACGAGGCGGCACTTGAAATCCTGGACGCCCAACGCAACGCGCTAGAGCGCACTCCCTCAGTGGCTGCGGGTATGGACGAGGAAAGTATCCGCGATCTGCTGCTCATCAACCTCAACGCCCAGTTCAAAGGCACAGCGGCTGGTGAGGTCTTCAACGGAGCAGGTAAGACTGACATCCTTGTACGCGAACGGGATCGTAACGTCTTCATTGGTGAGTGCAAGGTCTGGAAAGGCCCAAAGACCGTCCGGGATGCCCTCACTCAACTCTTCGGCTACCTGGTGTGGCGGGACACAAAGGCCGCGCTGCTGGTGTTCATCCGCACCAAGAACGTTTCAGTAACTGTGAAGACAGCGATCGAGCAGATCGAGGCACACCCAAATTACAAACGGCGCGGTACACACGACACAGACGGGCGCATCGACTTCGTGATGCACGCTAACGGAGATCCCGATCGCGAGATCAAGCTAGCGTTCCTACCCTTCGCGCTACCGAGTGACGCCGTCAGTCGTTTCGCCAAAGCCGAAACCACTGATTAGGTTCAGGCCAGGGTAATGATCAGCGAGAACGAGGGCCTAGCAGCTGCAAACGTTCATGCGGATCATCCGACGCCTAGCCAAGGGCTGGCCATTGGCTTCGGAGGCAGAGATCTGCGACAGGTGATAACGATCATCTGGTTCGCCGTGCCATCAGCGTCGATCGCTTCCATGATTCCTTCGACTGGAACGAGTCCCCCGTGCGTGTCCGTGATCATGCGGCGAGCGCGTCGTCTATCCGCCGGTTGGCGATCTCCACACCCCCGTCAATGGACTTGGCGTAGCCCTTGAGCAGCACGTCCACCCCGTGCCCCGCTCGCTCGGCCACGTCGGAAGCCGCCACTCCGGCGTTGAGCCAGAGCGACACGGCCGCGTGTCGCAGGTCGTACGGCTGGGCGCCCAATGGGGACACCTGCTGTTCGGGAGTCAGCGCCAGAAGTCGAGCCGCCTTCCACGTCTCGCAGTAGGTCCCGATGGAGATCACCCCGCTGCGCGAGGTCCGGAACAGTCGGCCGTCCTCGTGCGCGCCGAACTCGTCGAGGTGCTCCCGCAGGATCGCCACCAGCTCCGGCGGGATGGGCACCGGCCGCCCTTCGTCCTCGACCCGGTGCTTGAGGCCCCGGTCGTCATGAGCCTGCCCGCTGTCGGTAACGCCCACGACCGCCGCCATCTGCTGGCTGAGGGCATGCGCGCCTACACCGAAACTGGGGTCATCGGGCGTCCATCCCTGGCCACTGCCGAAAGGGGCAGGGGCGTCCCCGATTCCCTGACCGGCAGCTTCGCCGACGTGGTAGCTCTGCTCGCCAAGCTCTGAGCACCGGGCGTGGAGCGATCACGATCACGTAGCGCGGACACTGCCGAATTGCTCTCATAAGGATCAAGCGCGTCGCCGCACGGCCCGCCGCCCGAGCGTGCGGCGTGGGCGCTGGTCTAGGCCGACGGCGGGATCACGGGCCACCCACCGCACCAGCCGCGCGCCGTACCTGGCCATAAACCTTGCCTATTATCTTTAGCTCAGCAAGTGCGGCGGTAGTTCAAAATTTCAGTGCTATCTGAAAACTTGCATGTGGCTTCATGTGAATGGCCTAATACCTCAAAACGGATTTTTTATGCCTTCTTGATATGCTGCATTAATAGATGTAGGTCGGTCGCAGGTGTGCCACCAATATAGGAAGATCGGGCCACGAAGGGTTTTCTACCCAGGGCTTTGATCATTTTTTGAGCCTCTTCGATCTTCCAAGGACGCTCCACGCCGCCTCGCGGGCGCGCCTACTCGCCAGCCAGGCACGGAGCCTGGAGGTTGGCCCAGCCCAATGACAGCTCAAATCGCAACAACTGCGAGCACTAAAAATAAAACTAAACGCTTATTCGACAGCTCGGTCTTGAGTATTGCGCTTTTTAATGGTAAGTCCTTCGGCAAGGCCGTAAATCCCAATGGATGCTAGCATGGCCGACGGAATCCAAAACCAGCTCCACCATGCATCGCGCTGTACGAGCCAAACTGATAGATATCCGAAGCCTAATAACATGATCACGCCTAGCACTGCGCCTGATATGTCTCGTTGCCCGTCCTTCGCCGACCCGCGCAGTTGAGCTATTTCCCACTCAACATGCTCTTCCATAGCCCTTCGAGCTGAAGATCCTTCGGGTAGTTCCTTGAGAGTTTCGACATCATGACGAAGGTTCCGACGGAGCCTGCCGTCACTGCGAATTAATCCGAAGGATGCGGCAGCCACCGTGGCGATCGATGGTGCTAGTTGGAGAGCCCACTCCCAAGCCATTCATAGATGATACAAGCCGAGACCTGGATTGATCATGGAAATAAGGAGCGCAAGAGGGCGGAACCTTGCACTTTGGGCATTACGCTTCAACTCCGAGATGATCAACATCGCATCACAGGGCCGTAAGTGGTTTCGACTCTGTCCAGGGGTACGACTACATCCGCAGCGAGGAGCGTCTCAGAAGGTGTTTGAGAGTTGATCGCTAGCCTCAGCGCGTCCATTCGAGCGGCCGGGGTCCAGACCGTTGAGCAGGGCATCCTCGGGTGATCC